>NZ_AP021905.1:0-4800000 GCF_018408275.1 Pseudomonas sp. Pc102
GGGGGCGGTTGTCCAGAGGGTTGTTGCGTGGTTATCCACAAAGTTCCGGTATCTTTGCAATGGCACGTAGATATCCAATAACGTCTTGATTTTCCTTGGTGAAATGGCGTTCTTCATGTGGATAACTTTTTCCCCGGCAGCTACAATGACGCCTGTTTTTTCGCGTCGTACTCCTTTCCTTTTGGGGGATATCCGTGTCAGTGGAACTTTGGCAGCAGTGCGTCGAGCTACTGCGTGACGAGCTGCCCGCCCAGCAATTCAACACCTGGATCCGCCCGCTGCAGGTTGAGGCCGAGGGAGACGAGCTTCGTGTCTATGCGCCCAACCGTTTCGTGCTGGACTGGGTCAATGAAAAGTACATGGGGCGCCTTCTCGAACTGCTCGGTGAGCGTGGCAACGGGCTTGCACCCGCCCTCTCCTTATTAATAGGCAGCAAGCGCAGCATGCCGCCGCGTGTGGCGCCGGTCCCTCTCTCCGCCCCTCCGGTCATGGCGGCGCCCCCCGTGGCACCGGTCGCCGCGCAGCGGGTCGAGACGGTGGAAGACTCCCGTGGCGGTTTCGATCCCCTCGCCTCGGTATCCGCTCCTCCGGCCGTGCGCACCGAGCGCGCGGTGCAGGTTGAAGGTGCGCTCAAGCACACCAGCTACCTGAACCGTACCTTCACCTTCGAGAACTTCGTCGAGGGCAAGTCCAACCAGCTGGCCCGTGCGGCGGCCTGGCAGGTCGCCGACAACCCCAAGCACGGATACAACCCGCTGTTCCTCTATGGCGGCGTTGGCCTCGGCAAGACGCACCTCATGCACGCGGTGGGCAACCACCTGCTGAAGAAGAACCCCAACGCCAAGATCGTCTACCTGCATTCCGAGCGTTTCGTGGCGGACATGGTCAAGGCGCTGCAGCTGAACGCGATCAACGAGTTCAAGCGGTTCTACCGTTCGGTTGACGCGCTGCTGATCGACGACATCCAGTTCTTCGCCCGCAAGGAGCGCTCCCAGGAGGAGTTCTTCCACACCTTCAACGCCCTTCTTGAGGGCGGCCAGCAGGTGATCCTCACCAGCGACCGCTATCCGAAGGAGATCGAAGGCCTGGAGGAGCGGCTCAAGTCCCGCTTTGGCTGGGGCCTGACCGTTGCCGTCGAGCCGCCCGAACTTGAGACCCGCGTCGCCATCCTGATGAAGAAGGCCGAGCAGGCGAAGGTCGACCTGCCGCACGATGCCGCGTTCTTCATCGCCCAACGCATCCGTTCCAACGTCCGTGAGCTGGAAGGTGCACTGAAGCGGGTGATTGCCCACGCCCACTTCATGGGACGCGATATCACCATCGAGCTGATCCGCGAGTCGCTCAAGGACCTATTGGCCCTGCAGGACAAGCTGGTCAGCATCGACAACATCCAGCGCACGGTGGTCGAGTACTACAAGATCAAGATCTCGGACATGCTCTCCAAGCGCCGCTCGCGCTCGGTGGCGCGTCCACGCCAGGTGGCCATGGCCCTTTCCAAGGAGCTGACCAACCACAGCTTGCCGGAGATCGGCGACGCCTTTGGCGGACGAGACCACACCACAGTTCTGCACGCCTGTCGTAAGATTGCGGAACTCAGGGAATCCGACGCGGATATCCGCGAGGACTACAAGAACCTGCTGCGTACGCTCACCACTTGATAGCTCAAGCGCAGCCCATTGAGGCAAGGGACTAGACCATGCATTTCACCATTCAACGCGAAGCCCTGTTGAAACCCCTGCAACTGGTCGCCGGCGTCGTCGAGCGCCGCCAGACCTTGCCGGTTCTATCCAACGTCCTGCTGGTGGTCGAAGGCCAACAGCTGTCGCTGACCGGCACCGACCTCGAAGTCGAGCTGGTTGGCCGAGTGACCCTGGAAGAGACCGCCGAGCCTGGCGAGATCACCGTACCGGCGCGCAAGCTGATGGACATCTGCAAGAGCCTGCCGAGCGACGCGCTCATCGATATCCGTGTCGATGAGCAGAAGCTGTTGATCAAGGCCGGGCGCAGCAAGTTCACCCTGTCCACCCTGCCGGCCAACGATTTCCCCACAGTCGAGGAAGGCCCGGGTTCCCTCACCTTCAGCCTGGTACAGAGCAAGCTGCGTCGTCTCATCGAGCGCACCAGTTTCGCCATGGCCCAGCAGGACGTCCGCTACTACCTGAACGGCATGCTGCTGGAAGTCAGCGCCAACCTGCTGCGTGCCGTCGCCACCGATGGCCACCGCCTGGCGATGTGCTCCATGGAGTCCGGCATCGAGCAGGCCGACCGTCACCAGGTCATCGTGCCGCGCAAGGGCATCCTCGAACTGGCCCGCCTGCTCACCGAGCAGGATGGTGAGGTACGCATCGTGCTCGGTCAGCACCACATCCGCGCTACCACCGGCGAGTTCACCTTCACCTCCAAACTGGTGGACGGCAAGTTCCCCGATTACGAGCGTGTGCTGCCTCGCGGTGGCGACAAGCTTGTGGTCGGTGATCGCCAGGCACTGCGCGAAGCGTTCAGCCGCACCGCGATTCTTTCCAACGAGAAGTACCGGGGCATTCGCCTGCAGCTCGCCTCCAGCCTGCTGAAGATCCAGGCCAACAACCCGGAGCAGGAGGAGGCCGAGGAAGAAGTGGCCGTCGAGTACAACGGCAGCAACCTGGAAATCGGTTTCAACGTCAGCTACCTGCTGGACGTTCTGGGTGTGATGACCACTGACCAGGTGCGTCTGATCCTCTCCGACTCCAACAGCAGCGCCCTGCTCCAGGAAGCGGGCAACGACGACTCCGCTTACGTCGTCATGCCGATGCGCCTGTAACCACTCGATGTCCCTTAGCCGCGTCACTGTCACCGCGGTGCGAAATCTGCACCCGGTGACACTCTCCCCCTCCCCTCGCATCAACATCATTCACGGCGCAAACGGCAGCGGAAAAACCAGCCTGCTCGAAGCGATCTATCTCCTCGGTCTCGCCCGCTCCTTCCGCAGCGCCAAGCTGCAGCCAGTCATCCAGTATGAACAACCGGCCTGCACCGTTTTTGGCCAGGTCGAACTGCTTGAAGGGCGTACCAGTAGCCTGGGCATTTCCCGAGATCGCCAGGGTGAGTTCCAGATCAGGATCGACGGGCAGAACGCCAAGAGCGCCGCGCAACTCGCCGAAACCCTGCCGTTGCAGGTGATCAATCCGGATAGTTTTCGCTTGCTGGAAGGCGCGCCGAAGATCAGGAGACAGTTCCTCGACTGGGGAGTGTTCCACGTGGAACCTCGTTTCCTTCCAGCCTGGCAACGCCTGCAGAAGGCCCTGAGACAGCGGAACTCGTGGCTCCGGCATGGTACACTTGACGCCGTTTCGCAAGCGGCTTGGGACCGGGAACTGTGCTTGGCCAGCGATGAAATCGATGGCTACCGAAGGGCTTACATACAGGCGCTGAAGCCGGTTTTCGAACGCACCCTGGGTGAGTTGGTCGAGCTCGACACCCTCAGCCTGAGTTACTACCGCGGCTGGGACAAGGACAGAGAGCTTGCAGAAGTACTCGCGTCCTCCCTCCTCCGGGACCAGCAGATGGGGCACACCCAGGCTGGCCCTCAACGAGCCGACTTGCGACTGCGCTTTGGAGCGCACAATGCGGCCGACATCCTCTCGCGTGGTCAGCAGAAGCTGGTGGTCTGTGCGTTACGAATCGCACAAGGCCATCTGTTGAACCAGGCGAAGCACGGCCAATGTATCTATCTGGTCGACGATCTTCCGTCTGAACTGGATGAGCAGCATCGACGCGCGTTGTGTCGATTGCTGGACGATTTGGATTGCCAGGTGTTCATTACCTGTGTCGATCGAGAACTAATGAGGGACGGCTGGCGAACGGATACGCCGGTAGCCATGTTCCACGTGGAACATGGCGGTATCACCCAGACCTTTGATCATCGGAGTGAAGCATGAGCGAGAACAACACGTACGACTCTTCCAGCATCAAGGTGCTGAAGGGACTGGACGCCGTACGCAAGCGCCCCGGTATGTACATCGGCGATACCGATGATGGTACCGGTCTGCACCACATGGTGTTCGAGGTCGTCGATAACTCCATCGACGAAGCGCTGGCGGGCTTCTGCTCCGAGATCAGCATCACCATCCATACCGACGAATCCATCACCGTCCGAGACAATGGCCGTGGGATTCCTGTGGATATCCACAAGGAAGAAGGCGTCTCGGCAGCTGAAGTCATCATGACCGTGCTTCACGCCGGCGGTAAGTTCGACGACAACACCTACAAGGTGTCCGGTGGCCTGCACGGTGTCGGTGTGTCGGTGGTGAACGCGCTTTCCGAAGAGCTGCGCCTGACCATTCGCCGCGCTGGCCAGGTCTGGGAGCAGATCTACCACCATGGTGTCCCGCAGTTCCCGCTGCGCCCGGTCGGCGAGACCGATGGAACCGGTACGGAGGTCCACTTCAAGGCTTCCAGCCAGACCTTCAACAATATCCATTTCAGCTGGGATATCCTGGCGAAGCGCCTGCGTGAGCTGTCTTTCCTCAACTCGGGCGTGGGGATCGTCCTGCGTGACGAGCGCTCCGGCAAGGAGGAGCTGTTCAAGTACGAGGGCGGCCTGAAGGCGTTCGTCGAGTACCTGAACACCAACAAGTCCGTGGTGAACCAGATCTTCCACTTCAACATGCAGCGCGAGGAAGATGGCGTTGGCGTCGAAGTGGCCCTGCAGTGGAACGACAGCTTCAACGAGAACATCCTCTGCTTCACCAACAACATTCCCCAGCGCGACGGTGGCACCCACCTGGCGGGCTTCCGCTCGGCGCTGACCCGTAACCTGAACAACTACATCGAGCAGGAAGGGCTGGCGAAGAAATTCAAGATCGCCACCACCGGCGACGACGCTCGCGAAGGTCTCACCGCCATCATCTCGGTCAAGGTTCCGGACCCGAAATTCAGCTCGCAGACCAAGGACAAGCTGGTTTCCAGCGAGGTCAAAACTGCGGTGGAACAGGAAATGGGCAAGTATTTCGCCGACTTCCTGCTGGAAAACCCCAACGAAGCCAAGGCTGTGGTCGGCAAGATGATCGATGCCGCGCGCGCCCGTGAAGCGGCACGCAAGGCCCGTGAGATGACCCGCCGCAAAGGCGCCCTGGATATCGCAGGCTTGCCCGGCAAGCTGGCGGACTGCCAGGAGAAGGACCCTGCCCTCTCCGAACTCTACATAGTGGAGGGTGACTCCGCGGGCGGTTCTGCCAAGCAGGGCCGTAACCGCAGGACCCAGGCGATCCTGCCGCTCAAGGGCAAGATCCTCAACGTCGAGAAAGCCCGTTTCGACAAGATGCTGTCCTCGCAGGAAGTCGGCACCCTGATCACCGCGCTCGGTTGCGGTATCGGGCGTGAGGAATACAACATCGAGAAACTGCGTTATCACAACATCATCATCATGACCGACGCCGACGTCGACGGTTCGCACATCCGTACCCTGCTGCTGACCTTCTTCTTCCGTCAGATGCCCGAGCTGATCGAGCGTGGCTACATCTACATCGCCCAGCCGCCGCTCTACAAGGTCAAGCGTGGCAAGCAGGAGCAGTACATCAAGGACGACGAGGCCATGGACGAATACATGACCCAGTCGGCCCTGGAAGATGCCAGCGTGCATGTCAACGAGAGCGCCCCTGGCCTTGCCGGTGAAGCCCTGGAGCGCCTGGTCAACGAGTACCGCGTGGTGATGCGTACCCTCAAGCGCCTGTCGCGCCTGTACCCGCAGGAACTCACCGAGCACATGATCTACCTGCCCCGTGTGAGCCCGGAGCAACTGGCTGACCAGGCTGCCATGCAGTCCTGGCTGGAAGCCTTCCAGGAGCGCCTGAGGGCCTCCGAGAAGTCGGGCCTCACCTATTCCGCCAGCCTGCGTGAAGACCGCGAGCGCCACCTGTGGCTGCCGGAAGTGGAGCAGGTTGCGCACGGCCTGTCCCACTACATCACCTTCAACCGCGACTTCTTCGCCAGCAATGACTACAAGATGGTGACCGCGCTCGGCGACCAGTTGAACAATCTGCTGGAAGAGGATGCATTCGTGCAGCGTGGTGAGCGCCGCAAGGCCATCTCCAGCTTCAAGGAAGCCCTGGGCTGGTTGATGACGGAGAGCACCAAGCGTCACACCATCCAGCGATACAAAGGCTTGGGCGAGATGAACCCGGAGCAGCTCTGGGAAACCACGATGGATCCGAACGTGCGCCGCATGCTCAAGGTCACCATCGAGGACGCCATCGGTGCCGACCAGATCTTCAACACCCTGATGGGTGATGCGGTCGAGCCCCGTCGCGACTTCATCGAAAGCAATGCCCTGGCTGTGTCCAACCTCGACGTCTGAGTCCGGATCTGGAATGGCTCGAAGAAGAAGCCCCGGCATGTCCGGGGCTTTTTATTGGATTGGAAAGAAGGAAGACGCGATGAGCGATGCAGATCGGAATGCAGTGCCCAGCGACGAGGAGATCGCCGCCTACATGCAGCGACTGGTGCGTTCGGGAAGGGTGAAAGCGGCGGTGCTGGTAGCCCAGACGGAGAAGCAATTTCCGACGGCGGGAAGAGACAGGATCATTCGCTGCTACAACGCGCTGGACTCGAAATACCTCAAGGGTTAGCGCGATCGGAAAGAAGCTTATGCACTTTTTCCCGAGATTTCCTGTTGCTGCTGAAAGCCGCGCCAACCGGGGCTTTCAGCGATTCAAATGGCACAAAGCCGGTATTTAATCCACAGCTTATCCACAAATTCAGGCCTGGCTGGAAACCGGCTCGTCCAAGGGCTGTTGCTGGCCTTCGATTTCACGCTGGGCTTGTTCTACCCAGGCGTGGGCGCGGTCGTTGAGCTCGGCGATGGCGCGGGGGCCGGTGCCTTCGGCGAACATCAGCGGTCCGATGACGACCTGGATGGTGCCGGGGTACTTCGCCCAGCCTTCCTTGGGCCAGAAGCTGCCGGCGTTGTGGGCGATGGGCAGTACCGGCATGCCGGCATTCACCGCCAGCGCCGTGCCGCCACGGGAGAACTTGCCCATCTGCCCCACCGGGACGCGGGTGCCCTCCGGGAAGACCAGCACCCAGGCACCCTGCTTCAGGCGTTCGTCACCCTGCTTGGCCAGTTGCTTAAGTGCGGCCTTGGGGTTGTTGCGGTCGATGGCGATCGGCTTGAGCAGCGCCATGGCCCAGCCGAAGAACGGCACGAACAGCAGCTCGCGCTTGACCACCTGGCTCAGTGGCTCGAAGAAGCCGGAGAGGAAGAAGGTCTCCCAGGTGCTCTGGTGCTTGGCCAGGATCACACAGGGTTCGGCGGGTACGTTCTCCAGTCCGTGCACCTCATAGCGCACGCCGGCCACCACCCGGGCCAGCCAGGTCGCGAAGCGACACCAGCGCCAGACGACGAAGCGGTAGCGGGCCCGGAACGGCAGGAAGGGGGCGACGAAGAAGCTCAGCGTGCCCCAGACGAAGGCGCTGGACGACAGCAGCAGGTAGAAGAAGAAGGTTCTGATTGCCTGCACTGTCGTCATGGTGTCCTTGGCCTTAGTTGAGAAGGTGTGCGGCTATCGCCGCCAGATCGTCGAATAACAGGGTATCGCCCGGCAAACCCTTCGCCAGGGTGATCTCGCCCTTGCCGGTCCTAACCAGAACGGGCTGACAATCGACGGCCCGAGCGGCTTCCAGGTCACCACTGCTGTCGCCGACGAACCACACGCCGACCAGAGGTACGCCGTAGTGCGCAGCGATCTGGTGCAGCATGCCGGGCTTCGGCTTGCGGCACTCGCACCCGTCGTCCGGGCCATGGGGGCAATGCACGATCAGCCCCACTTCCCCGCCCTGCTCCGCCACCAGCTCGCGCAGGCGTGCGTGCATGGCATCGAGGGTTGCCAGGGGGTAGTAGCCGCGGGCGATGCCCGACTGGTTGGTGGCCACGGCCACGGTCCAGCCAGCACGTGACAGGCGCGCGATGGCCTCGATGGAGCCCGGGATGGGGATCCATTCGTCGACCGACTTGATGTACGCGTCGGAGTCCTGGTTGATGACACCGTCGCGATCGAGGATGAGTAACTTCATTAACAAGCCTCAAGCGGCAAGCCACAAGCTGCAAGCGTGCTCAAGACCAGGTCTTGTGGCTTGCTGCTTGTGGCTTGCAACCGCTTATCCCAATACCGAAATATCGGCGACGCCGAGGAACAGCCCGCGAAGCTTCGCCAGCAGGGCGTAGCGGTTGGCGCGGACGGCGGCATCTTCGGCGTTGACCAGCACCGCTTCGAAGAAGGCGTCCACCGGCTCGCGCAGGCTCGCCAAGTGGGCCAGGGCTTCGCTGTAGCAGCGAGCCGCCGCCATGGGCTGCACGGCACGCTCGGCGGCCGCCACGGCCTCGGCCAGGGCCTTCTCGGTGGCTTCCTGCAGCAGGGCTGCATCGACACTGGTCGGCACCGCGCCTTCGGCCTTGCTCAGCAGGTTGGACACGCGCTTGTTGGCGGCGGCCAGGCTGGCGGCTTCCGGCAGCTTGCGGAAGGCCTGCACGGCCTGCACGCGCTGGTCGAAGTCCAGGGCCGAGGTGGGTTGCAGCGCGCGCACCGAGAGGTACACGGCAACATCCACGCCTTCGTCTTCATAGCGTGCGCGCAGGCGGTCGAAGATGAAGTCCTGCACCTGGGCGGACAGGCCTTCGGCCTTCACCTTGGCACCGTACTGGGCGATGGCGAAGTCCACGGCGGCGGCGAGGTCCAGGTCGAGCTGTTTCTCGATGAGGATGCGCAGCACCCCCAGGGCCTGGCGACGCAGGGCGAAGGGGTCCTTGCTGCCGGTGGGCAGCATGCCGATGCCGAAGATGCCCACCAGGGTATCCAGCTTGTCGGCCACGGCCAGGGCGGCCCCGGTCAGGGTCTGCGGCAGCTCGGCGCCGGCACCGCGCGGCATGTACTGCTCGTTCAGCGCCTGGGCGACGTCGTCGGCCTCACCGTCGTTCTTCGCGTAGTAGTAGCCCGCGATGCCCTGCATCTCGGGGAACTCGCCGACCATCTCGGTGGCCAGGTCGCACTTGGCGAGGATGCCGGCACGGGCCGCCTTGACCGGGTCGGCGCCAACCTGCTCGGCGACGTAGGCGGCCAGCGCTGAAACGCGCTCGGCCTTCTCGAACACGGTGCCGAGCTGGGCCTGGAACACCACGTTCTTCAGGCGCTCGTTGAAGGTCTCGAGCTTGTGCTTCTTGTCCTGCTTGAAGAAGAACTCGGCGTCGGTCAGGCGCGGGCGCACGACCTTCTCGTTGCCCGAGATGATCTGTGCCGGGTCCTTGCTCTCGACGTTGGCCACGGTGATGAAGCGCGGCAGCAGCTTGCCGTTGGCATCCAGCAGGCAGAAGTACTTCTGGTTGTCCTGCATGGTGGTGATCAGCGCTTCCTGGGGCACCTCGAGGAAGCGTTCCTCGAAGGAGCACACCAGCGGGACCGGCCACTCGACCAGCGCGGTGACCTCGTCCAGCAGGTCGGCGGGCACCACGGCGCTGCCCTTCTGCTCGGCCGCCAGCTCGGCGACGCGGCGGGCGATGATTTCGCGCCGCTCGGCGAAGTCGGCCAGCACGTGGGCGGCGCGCAGGTCGTCCAGGTAGCTGGCGGGGCTGCCGATGCGCACCTGGTCGGGATGGTGGAAGCGATGGCCACGGGATTCGCGGCCCGCCTTCTGGGCGAGGATCTCGCACTCGACCACGTCATCGCCGAACAGCACGACCAGCCACTGGGTGGGGCGCACGAACTCCTCGCGACGTGCCGCCCAGCGCATGCGCTTGGGGATCGGCAGGGCGGCCAGGGAGGCCTCGATGATGCCAGCCAGCAGGCCGGCCGCGGCCTGGCCGGGGATGGTCTGGCTGAACTTCAGCTTGGGGCCGCTCTTGTCGATCTGTTCGAGGTCGACGCCGCACTTCTTGGCGAAGCCGAGGGCGGCCTGGGTCGGGTTGCCGGCGGCGTCGAAGGCGGCCTGCAGCGGCGGGCCGTCGAGGTTGACGCTGCGGTCGGGCTGCTGGGTGGCCAGCTGCTCGATCTGCACCGCCAGGCGACGCGGGGCGGCGTAGACGCGGGCGGCGCCGTGGCTCAGGCCGGCGCTCTTGAGGCCGGCGAGGATGCCGGCGAGGAAGGCGTCACCGAGGGCCTTGAGGGCCTTGGGCGGCAGCTCTTCGGTGCCCAGTTCGACGAGGAAATCTTGTGCACTCATTCTGCCGCCTCCAGCTTGGCCAGTACTTCGTCACGCAGTTCGGGGGTGGCCATGGGGAAGCCCAGGCGCGCGCGCGCCTGCAGGTAGCTTTGCGCCACGGCGCGGGCCAGCGTGCGTACGCGCAGGATGTAGCGCTGGCGCTCGGTCACCGAGATGGCGCGGCGGGCATCCAGCAGGTTGAAGGTGTGGGAGGCCTTGAGGACCATCTCGTAGGTCGGCAGCGGCAGCTGCAGCTCGATCAGGCGGTTGGCCTCGCTCTCGTAGAAGTCGAACAGTTCGAACAGCTTCGGCACGTTGGCGTGCTCGAAGTTGAAGGTGGACTGCTCCACCTCGTTCTGGTGGAACACATCGCCGTAGGTGACGGTGCCGAACGGGCCGTCGGTCCAGATCAGGTCGTAGACCGAGTCCACGCCCTGCAAGTACATGGCCAGGCGCTCCAGGCCGTAGGTGATCTCGCCGGTCACCGGGTAGCACTCGATGCCACCGACCTGCTGGAAGTAGGTGAACTGGGTGACTTCCATGCCGTTCAGCCAGATTTCCCAACCCAGGCCCCAGGCGCCGAGCGTGGGGGATTCCCAGTTGTCCTCGACGAAGCGGATGTCGTGAACCAGCGGATCGATGCCGATGCGCTTGAGCGAGCCCAGGTACAGCTCCTGGAAGTTCTCCGGGTTCGGCTTGAGTACCACCTGGAACTGGTAGTAGTGCTGCAGGCGGTTGGGGTTCTCGCCATAGCGGCCGTCGGTCGGACGGCGGGAGGGCTGCACGTAGGCGGCGTTCCAGGTTTCCGGGCCGATGGCACGGAGGAAGGTTGCGGTGTGGAAGGTGCCGGCGCCAACTTCCATATCGTAGGGCTGCAGCACCACGCAACCCTGCTCCGCCCAGTACTGCTGCAGGGCGAGGATCAGGTCTTGGAAGGTGCGCACGGCAGGCATAGTCTGGCTCACGAAATTTACCTGTGCTGAGGCTGCGACAAAGCCGGGGAGTATACCCGATCGAATCCCGCCGGACCCAGCAGCCACAGGCGTTTCGCTGATTGATCCACAGGCGGCCGGCGCGCGCTTCCCACGCTCGTTTTCCGGCTCTTCCATTACTGGTTTTTTATACAGTCGGGTGCGTATAGTGCGCTTTTTCCCGTTCCAGGAAGGAATGCCATGCCCCGCTGCTTCTGGTGCAACGACGACCCGCTCTACATCGACTACCACGACACCGAATGGGGCGTGCCCCAGCGCGATCCGCAGTGGCTCTTCGAGATGCTGCTGCTGGAAGGCTTCCAGGCCGGGCTGTCGTGGATCACCGTGCTGAGGAAGCGCGAGCGCTACCGCCAGGTGATGTTCGGCTTCGATGCGGCGCGCCTGGCACGCATGAGCGACGAGGAGATCGAGGAGCGCATGCAGGACCCCGGCATCATCCGCAACCTGGCCAAGCTCAGGGCCGCGCGGCAGAACGCCCAGGCCTGGCTGCGCCTGGAGGACCCGGTGGCGCTGCTCTGGTCCTTCGTCGGCGGCACGCCGCGCATCAACCACTTCAGTGGGCGTGGCGAGGTGCCTGCAGTGACGCCCGAGGCGGAGGCCATGAGCAAGGCGCTGAAGAAGGCCGGCTTCACCTTCGTCGGGCCGACCATCTGCTACGCCTTCATGCAGGCCGCCGGGATGGTCATGGACCACACCACCGACTGCGATCGCTACCAGGCGCTGAAGGGCTGAAGTCTCCGTCTGGACCAATTGGTCATCGACGCTGGCGCGCGGCTGGTTAGAATACGCGCCTCGTCGATTCCTGGAGTTGCCCGTGGAGAAGTTCAAAGGCGCGCTGGTCGTGGGGTTTCTGCGGCTCTTCGCTCTGCTGCCCTGGGGCGTGGTCCAGCGCCTGGGGGCCGCCATCGGCTGGCTGATGTGGCGCCTGCCGAACCGCTCGCGCGAGGTGGTGCGCATCAACCTGTCCAAGTGCTTCCCGGAGCTGAGCGCTGCGGAGCTGGACGAACGCACCCGTCTCAGCCTCATGGACATCGGCCGCACCCTGACCGAAAGCGCCTGCGCCTGGATCTGGCCTGCGCAGAAGTCCATCGGCCTGGTGCGCGAGGTGGAAGGCCTGGACGTGCTGCAGGAGGCCTTGGCCAGCGGCAAGGGCGTGGTGGGCATCACCAGCCACCTGGGCAACTGGGAAGTGCTCAACCACTTCTATTGCGACCAGTGCAAACCGATCATCTTCTACCGCCCGCCGAAGCTGAAGGCGGTGGACGAGCTGCTGCGCAAGCAGCGCGTGCAACTGGGCAACCGCGTGGCCCCCTCCACCCGCGAAGGCATCCTCAGCGTCATCAAGGAAGTGCGCCGGGGCGGTGCCGTGGGCATTCCGGCCGACCCGGAGCCGAGCCTCTCCAGCGGCCTTTTCGTGCCCTTCCTCGGCACCACCGCGCTGACCAGCAAGTTCGTCCACGGCATGCTCGCCGGCGGCAAGGCCCGTGGCGTGTTCCTGCATGCGCTGCGCCTGCCCGACGGCACAGGCTTCAAGGTCATACTCGAAGCGGCGCCCGAGGCGATGTACAGCGAGGACGTGGAGACCTCGGTCGCGGCCATGAGTGGCGTGGTGGAGCGCTACGTGCGTGCCTACCCGACCCAGTACATGTGGAGCATGAAGCGTTTCAAGAAGCGCCCCGAGGGCGAGCAACGCTGGTATTGAGGCGCCTTATGGCGCCTTTTTTCCGTCACCGCTGTGCGGCGCCCCGGTTTTAGGCTATTAACGGCACACCACGGCTGAGGATGGCGAACAGACGATGTCGAACCAGCGGCAGTACCCGCGCACTCCGATGAAGTGCCGCATCAAGATCAGTCACGAGAGCTTCGGCGAACTCTTCGCCCAGACCCGCGACCTCTCCGACGGCGGCGTCTATGTGCGTCATCCCGATCTGGTCGCGTTGCCCCTGGGCACCGTGGTCACCGGCCAGGTGCAGGACCTGCCCTTCGAGGCGCCGGTGTTGCAGATGGAGATCATGCGTGCCGATGGCGAAGGCGTCGGGTTGCGCTTCCTCGACCGCTAGTCCGCTTCGGCCGCCATCAGCACCAGGTCTTCACAGCCCTTGCGGCGGCAACCCCAGCGATACTCTTCCCGCGTCGGCCCGTCGCCGCGCCAGGTGGTGGCCGTGGCGGCGCCGTTGATGCGGAAGTTCCACACCTGCCCCGCCCCATCGTGCAGGCGCCCCTCGATGCTGCACGGCAGCCAGTAGAACTGGTGGTGCAGCACCACGCCGTCGAGCAGCTCGCCCAGCTGGAAGAAGCGCTCGACCTGTTTCGGCGACAGCGACCACTGCTTGCAGGCATCGGCCATCGCCATGTCGGAATTACTGACCCCCTCGAACAGTGGGCGCGAGGCGTCGAGCACCGTGAACGGGCCCCTGGGGTCGGCGGCCTGGGCACCAGGCGGCAGGGCCAGCGCCAGGGCGAGGGCGAAGGGACGATGCATCCGCATGAGGGCGCTCAACTGGCGGGCGCCTGTCGGTCCAGGCGCTTGAGGAACACCGATATCTCCTTCTCGGCCTGCTTGTCGCCATGGGCCCGGGCGGCGGCCAGGCCGCGCTCCCAGGCATCGCGGGCAGCCGAGTCGTCACCACTGGCCTGCAATGCCTTGCCCAGCAGCTTCCAGGCGGCGGAGTACTTCGGGTCCTGCTCCACGCAGCGGGCCAGGTGCCCGGCCGCGCGGGTGGCGTCGCCCTGGTCGAGGTAGCCCTTGCCCAGGCCGAAGCGCAGCAGCGGGTTGTCGGTGCCCTTGGCGAGCATCTTCTCCAGTCCTTCGAGCATGGCGCTCTCCTTGTTGGCGGCGATCCGGCGGGCAGGCCTCAGAAGAAGGTGAGGCCCACCTGGAACAGACGCTCGGCGTCGCGGATGTACTTCTTGTCGACGAGGAACAGGATCACATGGTCGCCGGACTCGATCACCGTATCGTCGTGGGCGATCAGCACCTCGTCGTTGCGGATGATGGCGCCGATGGTGGTGCCCGGCGGCAGGGCGATGTCCTCGATCATGCGGCCCACCACCTTGCTCGACTTGGCGTCGCCATGGGCGATGGCCTCGATGGCTTCGGCCGCCCCGCGGCGCAGGGAGTGCACGCTGACGATGTCGCCACGGCGCACGTGGGTCAGCAGGGTGCCGATGGTGGCCAGCTGCGGGCTGATGGCGATGTCGATGTCGCCGCCCTGCACCAGGTCGACGTAGGCGGGGTTGTTGATGATGGTCATCACCTTGCGCGCGCCCAGGCGCTTGGCCAGCAGCGAGGACATGATGTTGGCCTCGTCGTCGTTGGTCAGCGCCAGGAAGATGTCGGCATCGTTGATGTTCTCCTCTACCAGCAGGTCGCGGTCGGAGGCGCTGCCCTGCAGCACCACGGTGCTGTCGAGGGTGTCGGAGAGGTAGCGGCAGCGGGCCGGGTTCATCTCGATGATCTTCACCTGGTAGCGGCTCTCGATGGCCTCCGCCAGGCGCTCGCCGATGTGGCCGCCACCGGCGATGACCACGCGCTTGTAGCTGTCCTCCAGGCGGCGCATCTCGCTCATCACCGCACGGATGTGCGCCTTGGCGGCGATGAAGAACACCTCGTCGTCGGCCTCGATCACCGTGTCGCCCTGGGGCGTGATCGGGCGGTTGCGACGGAAGATTGCGGCGACGCGGGTATCGACGTTGGGCATGTGCTGGCGCAACTGGCGCAGCTCCTGCCCCACCAGCGGGCCGCCGTAGTAGGCCTTGACGCCCACCAGCTGGGCCTTGCCCTCGGCGAAGTCGATCACCTGCAGCGCACCGGGGTATTCGATCAGGCGCTTGATGTAGTTGGTGACCACCTGCTCGGGGCTGATCAGCACGTCCACCGGGATGGCCTCGTTGTCGAACAGGCCGGCTCGGGTCAGGTAGGCCGCCTCGCGCACGCGGGCGATCTTGGTCGGCGTATGGAACAGGGTGTAGGCGACCTGGCAGGCCACCATGTTCACCTCGTCGCTGTTGGTCACCGCCACCAGCATGTCGGCGTCGTCGGCGCCGGCCTGGCGCAGCACGGTGGGGAAGGAACCCCGCCCTTGCACGGTGCGGATATCGAGACGGTCGCCGAGGTCGCGCAGGCGGTCGCCGTCGGTGTCCACCACCGTGATGTCGTTGGCTTCGCCGGACAGGTGCTCGGCGAGGGTGCCGCCGACCTGTCCCGCACCGAGGATGATGATCTTCACTGATCGCTCCGTTAGCCGCGCGGTGAGGCGGCGATCTTTATCAGCTTGGCATAGTAGAAGCCGTCGTGGCCGTTCTCCCGGGCCAGCAACTGGCGCCCGTGGGGCTGCTTGAGGCCGAAGGTGCCGGCGATGTCCAGTTCGCGCGCGCCAGGGGTGCGCTGGAGGAAGGCGGCGATGTTCTCGCTGTTCTCCCTCGGCAACGTGGAACAGGTGGCGTAGACGAGGATGCCGCCGACCTCCAGGGTCGGCCAGAGGGCATCGAGCAGCTCGCCCTGCAGCTGCGCCAGGGCGGGTATGTCCTCGGCCTGGCGGGTCAGCTTGATGTCCGGATGGCGGCGGATCACGCCGGTGGCCGAACAGGGGGCATCGAGGAGGATGCGCTGGAACGGCTTGCCGTCCCACCAGGCGCCGGTATCGCGGCCATCGGCGGCGATCAGCGTGGCCTCCAGGCCGAGGCGCTGGAGGTTCTCGCGTACCCGCGCCAGGCGGCTTTCCTCCAGGTCGACGGCCACCACGCCAGCCAGGCCGGGCTCGGCTTCCAGCAGGTGGCAGGTCTTGCCGCCGGGGGCACAGCAGGCGTCGAGCACGCGCTGGCCGGGGGCGAGTTCGAGCAGGTCGGCGGCCAGTTGCGCGGCTTCGTCCTGCACGCTGACGCGCCCTTCGGCGAAGCCGGGCAGGGTCTTCACGTCACGCGCTTCGATCAGGCGGATGCCGTCGCGGCTGAATTCGCAGGGCTCGGCTTCGATGCCCGCCGTGCGCAGCTCGGCGAGGTAGGCATCGCGCTCGCCATGGCGGCGGTTGACCCGCAGGATCAGCGGCGGGTGGGCGTTGTTGGCGGCGCAGATGGCCTCCCAGTGCTCGGGCCAGGCGGCCTTGAGTGCCTTCTGCAGCCAGCGCGGGTGGGCGGTGCGCACCATCGGGTCGCGCTCCAGCTCGGCGAGGATCGCCTCGCCATCGCGTTGCGCATTGCGCAGCACGGCGTTGAGCAGGCCCTTGGCCCAGGGCTTCTTCAGCTTCTCGGCGGCGCCCACGGTCTCGCCGATGGCGGCATGGGCGGGGATGCGGCTGTAGAACAGCTGGTAGAGGCCGACCAGCAGCAGCGCCTCCACGTCCTTGTCGGCCGTCTTGAAGGGCTTTTGCAGCAGGCGCTCGGCCAGCGCGCCGAGGCGTGGTTGCCAGCGCGCGGCGCCGAAGGCCAGGTCCTGGGCGAGGCCGCGGTCGCGCGGGTCGACCTTGTCCAGCTGCGCGGGCAGGCTGCCGCCCAGCGAGGCCTTGCCGGAGAGGACGGCGGTCAGCGCGCGGGCCGCGGCGAGACGTGGGTTCATGCGCCGAGCACCTGGCCGGCGGCGAACTGCTCGCGGCGGCTGTTGAACAGGTCGGCGAAATTCAGCGGCTTGCCGCCGGGCAATTGCAGGCGGGTCAGGCGCAGGGCGCCGCTGCCGCAGGCCACGGTCAGGCCATCCTTGCTGGCGGCGAGAATCTGCCCGGGCTGGCCGCTGCCGTCGGCGAGCTGCGCGGCGAGCACTTTCAGCGGCTCGCCGCCGAGGGTGCTGTGGCAGATCGGCCAGGGATTGAAGGCGCGAACCAGGCGTTCCAGCTCCTCGGCGGGGCGGTTCCAGTCGAGGCGTGCCTCGTCCTTGTTCAGCTTGTGCGCGTAGGTGGCCAGGGCGTCGTCCTGCACGTCGCCCACCAGGGTGCCGGCGGCGAGCTGGGCGATGGCCTGCACCACGGCCTGCGGGCCGAGGCTGGCGAGACGGTCATGGAGGGTGCCGCCGGTGTCTTCGGAGGAGATCGGGGTGGCGACCTTGAGCAGCATCGGCCCGGTGTCCAGGCCCGCTTCCATCTGCATCACGGTCACGCCGCTCTCGGCATCGCCGGCCTCTACCGCGCGCTGGATCGGCGCGGCGCCCCGCCAGCGTGGAAGCAGGGAGGCGTGGCTGTTGATGCAGCCGAGGCGCGGGGTGTCGAGCACCACCTGGGGCAGGATCAGGCCGTAGGCGACCACCACCATCAGGTCGGCACCGAGGGCCTTGAGCTCGGCCTGGGCGTCGGCATCGCGCAGGGTGGGCGGCTGCAGGACGGGAATGCCGTGCTGCAGGGCGAGCTGCTTGACCGGGCTCGGCATCAGCTTCTGGCCGCGACCCGCCGGGCGATCGGGCTGGGTGTAGACGGCGACGATGCTGTGCGGCGTATCGAGCAGGGCCTTGAGGTGCTCGGCGGCGAATTCCGGGGTGCCGGCGAAGACGAGGCGCAGGGCTTGGGTCATGCGGGGCTCACTTGGTCACTCTGAAAAAGAAAAAGGCTTGCCGGAGCAAGCCTTTGGGGTTCGGCGATCAAGCCTGCTGGCGGTGCTGCTTTTCCAGCTTCTTCTTGATCCGGTCACGCTTGAGGGTCGACAGGTAGTCGACGAACAGCTTGCCGTTGAGGTGGTCGCACTCGTGCTGGATGCACACCGCGAGCAACCCTTCGGCAACCAGTTCGTAAGGCTTGCCGTCGCGGTCCAGGGCCTTGATGCGGACCTTCTGCGGGCGGTCGACGTTCTCAAAGAAGCCCGGCACCGAGAGGCAGCCTTCCTGGTACTGGTCCATCTCGTCTGTCAGGGATTCGAACTCGGGGTTGATGAAGACCATGGGCTCCGACTTGTCTTCGGACAGGTCCATCACCACCACGCGCTTGTGCACGTTGACCTGGGTGGCGGCGAGGCCGATACCCGGTGCGTCGTACATGGTTTCGAACATGTCGTCGATCAACTGGCGCACAGCGTCGTCCACCACGTCCACCGGTTTGGCGATGGTACGCAGGCGTGGATCGGGAAATTCGAGGATGTTCAGGATCGCCATATGCGTTTGTGATGCACTTGTAGAATAAAGTCAAAATCCGCTGCTAAGATGATGAGCAGCATTGAAAAACGCCTGCAAAGCCCGGTTGGGGCGGCTTTCAGGCCGTTTCGCGTGAACGCACATAATAAAGGGATTCACCGCATGAGGAAATCACTACTCGCCCTGCTGCTCCTTGCTGCCAGTGGGTTGGCACAGGCTGCGGTGGAACTCAAGGATGGCCACCCGGAGCACTACACGGTAGTGCGCGGGGATACCCTCTGGGATATCTCGGGCAAGTTCCTGCGCGAACCCTGGAAATGGCCGGAAATCTGGCACGCCAACCCGCAGATCGAGAACCCGCACCTGATCTACCCGGGCGACACCCTGAGCCTCGTCTACGTCGACGGCCAGCCTCGCCTGATGCTGGATCGCGGCGCATCCCGCGGCACCATCAAGCTGTCGCCCCAGGTGCGCAGCACGCCGATGGCCGAAGCCATTCCGACCATCCCGCTCGAAGCCATCAACAGCTTCCTGCTGAGCAACCGCATCGTCGACACGCCCGAGCAGTTCAAAGGCGCTCCCTACATCGTCGCCGGCAATGCCGAGCGCGTGGTGAGCGGCGCGGGTGACCGCGTCTATGCCCGCGGCAGCTTCGACGAGCAGAACCCCACCTACGGCATCTTCCGCCAGGGCAAGACCTACATCGATCCCGATACCAAGGAATTCCTCGGCATCAACGCCGACGATATCGGTGGCGGTGACCTGGTCGCCCAGGAAGGCGACGTGGCGACCATGACCCTCACCCGCTCGACCCAGGAAGTCCGCCTGGGCGACCGCCTGTTCCCGACCGAACAGCGCTCGGTGAACTCCACCTTCATGCCCAGCTCGCCGACCATCGACGTCAAGGGCCTGATCCTCGACGTGCCGCGCGGCGTGAACCAGATCGGCCAGTTCGACGTGGTGACCATCAACAAGGGCAAGCGCGACGGCCTGGTCGAAGGCAACGTGCTGGCGGTCTACAAGACCGGCGAGACCGTACGCGACCGCATCACCGGCGAATCGGTGAAGATCCCCGACGAGCGCGCCGGCCTGCTGATGGTGTTCCGCACCTACGACAAGCTCAGCTACGGGCTGGTCCTGGCGGCCAGCCGACAGCTGGCGGTGATGGACAAGGTGCACAATCCCTAAGCAAACCAAGCCCCCGTCCTACGGGGGCTTGTTGTATACAGGGCGGCCTGCCGCCCTGCGCGGCGCTGGTCAAGGACGATCCCATGCCGCCCCCCTCCCCGGCCGAACTCGAAGCACGCCTGCGTCTGCACAGCCTTCCC
The DNA here is from genome assembly GCF_018408275.1 of Pseudomonas sp. Pc102. Classification (NCBI taxonomy): domain Bacteria; kingdom Pseudomonadati; phylum Pseudomonadota; class Gammaproteobacteria; order Pseudomonadales; family Pseudomonadaceae; genus Pseudomonas; species Pseudomonas sp. Pc102. Next base: position 19,536 of record NZ_AP021905.1, read on the forward strand.
GAACTCGGCCCCCGCCGCTTCCGCATCCTCATCGACGCCTTCGGCAGTGCCTCCGCCGCCCTCAGCGCCCCTGCCGCCGCCTGGCGTTCGTTACGCCTGCCCGACGCCTGCGCCGGCCCCCGGCGCAGTGAAGAGGTGCGCACCCGCGCCGCCCGGTCACTGGCCTGGCTGGACGCGACGGACAACCACCTGCTGATGTGGGACGACCCCCGCTACCCCGCCCTGCTCGCCGAGCTGCCCGACGCGCCGCCGCTCCTGTTCGTCCGTGGCGTCCCGACGCTGCTCGAGCGTCCGCAACTGGCCATGGTCGGCAGCCGTCGCGCCTCGCGGGCCGGGCTGGATAACGCCCATGCCTTCGCCCGCAGCCTGGCGGCCGGAGGCTTCTGCATCACCAGCGGCCTCGCCCTCGGGATCGACGGCGCCGCCCACCAGGGTGCGCTGGATGCCGGCGGGCATACGGTCGCCGTGCTCGGCACGGGCCTGGAGCGCATCTACCCGAACCGGCACAAGGGCCTGGCCAAGGCGATAGTCGCCGGCGGCGGCGCGCTGGTTTCAGAGCTGCCGCTGGACTGCGCGCCCCAGGCCAGCAACTTCCCCCGCCGCAACCGCATCATCAGCGGGCTCTCCGTTGGCGTTCTCGTGGTCGAGGCAAGCCCTGCCAGCGGCTCGCTGATCACCGCGCGCCTGGCCGCCGAGCAGGGGCGCGAGGTCTATGCCATCCCCGGCTCCATCCATCATCCCGGGGCGCGTGGTTGCCACCAGCTGATCCGCGACGGCGCCACACTGGTGGAAACCGTCGGCCACGTGCTCGAGGCCCTGCGCGGCTGGCAGGCGCTCGCGCCCGGTCCCGCCGAGCCGAGTGCCCAGCTGCATGACCACGCCCTGCTCGACCTGCTACGCGCCGCGCCCTACAGCAGCGAGGCCCTGGCCGCCGCCAGCGGCTGGGACCTGCCCCGCGTACTGGCCGCGCTCACCGACCTCGAGCTCGATGGCTGCATCGCCCGTGACGCCGGGCTTTGGGTTCATCGGCGCGGTTGAGGGCTGTACACTCGCGCCATCGTTTTTCCGGGAGTGGGCAATGGTCAGCAACTGGCAGGTTCGGCAAGTGGCGCGGGTGGTACGGGGCGGCGGTGTGATCGCCTATCCGACGGAGGCCGTGTGGGGGCTCGGCTGCGACCCCTGGAACGAGGAGGCCGTCTATCGCCTGCTGGCGCTCAAGGCGCGACCGGTGGAGAAGGGGCTGATCCTGGTGGCCGACGCCATCGAGCAGTTCGATTTCCTCCTCGATGACCTGCCCGATGCCTGGAAGGAGACGCTGGCCGCCTCCTGGCCCGGTCCCAACACCTGGCTGGTGCCGCACCGGGACATGCTGCCCGAGTGGATCACCGGCAAGCACGACAGCGTCGCCCTGCGCGTCAGCGACCACCCCCTGGTGCGCCGCCTGTGCGCCGAGGTCGGCCCGCTGGTCTCCACTTCCGCCAACCCCGCCGGGCGGCCCTCCGCCGTATCGCGCCTGCGCGTGCAGCAGTACTTCCCCGGCGAGCTGGATGCCGTGCTCTGCGGCGCCCTCGGTGGGCGCCGCAACCCCAGCACCATCCGCGACCTGGTCACCGGGCGGGTCGTGCGCGCTTCCTGATCAGGGCAGCAGCACGCTCGAACCGCGCGTGCGCCGGCCGGCCAGGTCGGCATGGGCGCGAGCGATGTCGGCCAGTGCATAACGCTGGCCGATCTCCACCTTCAGTGCGCCGCTGGCGATCATCCCGAACAGCTCGTCGGCCATGGCCTGCAGGTTCTCCGGGGTGTCGGCGTAGCTGCCCAGGGTGGGCCGGGTCACGTAGATCGACCCCTTCTGCGCCAGCACCCCGAGGTTGACCCCGGTGACCGCCCCCGAGGCGTTGCCGAAGCTCACCAGCAGGCCGCGCGGGGCCACGCAATCCAGCGAGATTTCCCAGGTGTCCTTGCCCACCGAGTCGTAGACCACCGGGCACTTGCGCCCGTCGGTCAGCTCCAGCACCCGTTGCACCACGTCCTCGCGGCTGCTGTCGATGCACGCCCAGGCACCCAGCGCCTTGGCACGCTCGGCCTTCTCGGCGGAACCGGCGACCCCGATCAGGCGCGCGCCGATGGCCTTGGCCCACTGGCAGGCGATGGAGCCGACACCCCCGACGGCGGCATGGAACAGCACCGTCTCGCCGGCCTTCAGCGCGTGGGTCTGGCGCAGCAGGTACTGCACCGTCAGGCCCTTGAGCATCACCGCGGCGGCCTGCTCGTAGCCGATGGCGTCCGGCAGCTTCACCAGGTTGGCCGCCGGCAGCACGTGGTACTCGCCGTAGGCGCCCAGGGGGCCGGTGCCGTAGCCGACCCGGTCGCCCACCTTCAGGTGCTCGACGCCCGCGCCCAGGGCATCCACCTCGCCCGCGCCCTCGTTGCCCAGCCCGGAGGGCAGCGACGCCGCCGGGTAGAGCCCGCTGCGGAAATAGGTCTCGATGAAGTTGAGGCCGATGGCGTGGTTGCGTACCCGCACCTGGCCAGGGCCGGGTTCGGCGACTGGCGCCTCCACCAGTTCGAGCACCTCGGGACCGCCGTACTGGGAAAACTGCACACGCCTGGCCATGGTCGACTCTCCTTCCGGGAAAAGCCTCAATCCAAGCCTTCCGCTTGATCGGCGTCAAGCCACCGCGAGCCGCTCGCGGTGGTATGCTTGCGCCCTCTTTTTTCCCTGCAAGCCCCGTCCTGCGGCGCGCGCAAGCCGATCCAAGGTGCATTCGACGTGAGTAAACACATTGAGGCCGTGAAGGCCTACCTGCTCGATCTGCAAGACCGTATCTGTGCCGAACTGGCGGCCGAGGACGGCGGTGCCGGCTTCGTCGAGGACGCCTGGGAGCGCCCCGCCGGCGGTGGCGGTCGCACCCGCGTGCTGGAGAACGGCAAGCTGATCGAAAAGGGCGGGGTCAACTTCTCCCATGTGTTCGGCAGCAGCCTGCCGCCTTCGGCCAGCGCCCATCGCCCGGAGTTGGCCGGCCGTGGCTTCCAGGCCCTCGGCGTGTCCCTGGTGATCCACCCGGAGAACCCGCACATCCCCACTTCCCACGCCAACGTGCGTTTCTTCATCGCCGAGAAGGACGGCGAGGAGCCGGTCTGGTGGTTCGGCGGCGGCTTCGACCTGACCCCCTACTACGCCCATGAGGAAGACTGCGTGCTCTGGCACCAGGTCGCCCGCGACGCCTGCGCCCCCTTCGGCGCGGACGTCTACCCGCGCTACAAGGAATGGTGCGACCGCTACTTCCACCTCAAGCACCGCAACGAGCCGCGCGGCATCGGCGGCCTGTTCTTCGACGACCTGAACCAATGGGACTTCGACACCAGCTTCGCCTTCATGCGTGCCATAGGCGATGCCTACATCCAGGCCTACCTGCCCATCGTGCGCAAGCGTCGCAACACCCCCTTCACCGAGCAGCAGCGCGAATTCCAGGCCTTCCGCCGTGGGCGCTACGTGGAATTCAACCTGGTGTTCGACCGCGGCACCCTGTTCGGCCTGCAGTCGGGCGGGCGCACCGAATCCATCCTCATGTCCCTGCCGCCGCACGTGCGCTGGGGCTATGACTGGAAGCCCGAGCCGGGCAGCGAGGAAGCGCGCCTGACGGAGTACTTCCTGCAGGACCGCAACTGGCTCGGGGAGGCGGGGCTCTGATGGACCGCTACGCCGTCTTCGGCAACCCCATCGGCCACAGCAAGTCGCCGCTGATCCACCGCCTGTTCGCCGCGCAGACCGGCCAGGCGCTGGAGTACGAGGCGCTGCTGGCGCCCCTGGACGACTTCACCGGTTTCGCCCGCGCCTTCTTCGCGCAGGGCCTGGGCGGCAACGTCACCGTGCCCTTCAAGGAACAGGCCTTCCAGATGGCCGACAGCCTCAGCGAGCGCGCTCGTCGCGCCGGCGCGGTGAACACCCTCAAGCGCCTGGATGACGGCCGCCTGCTGGGCGACAACACCGACGGCGCCGGCCTGGTGGGCGACCTGGTGCGCAACGCCGGGCTCGAACTCGCCGGCAAGCGCATCCTCCTGCTCGGCGCCGGTGGTGCCGTGCGCGGCGTGCTCGAACCCCTGCTGGCGCAGCGCCCGGCGGCGGTGGTGGTGGCCAACCGCACGGTGGAGAAGGCCGAGCAGCTGGCCCGTGAGTTCGCCGACCTGGGTCCGGTGCTGGCCAGTGGTTTCGACTGGCTGGAAGAACCGGTGGACCTGATCGTCAACGGCACTTCCGCGAGCCTGGCCGGCGAGCTGCCGCCGATCTCGCCAAGCCTGATCGAGGCCGGCCACACGGTCTGCTACGACATGATGTACGGCGCGCAAACCACCGCCTTCAACCGCTGGGCCCATGAGCAGGGCGCCGCGCGCACCCTCGATGGCCTGGGCATGCTGGTGGAGCAGGCGGCCGAAGCCTTCCTGCTCTGGCGCGGTGTGCGCCCGGATACCGCACCGGTCCTCGCCGAGCTGCGCCGGCTGCTCGCCCAGGGCTGAGTGGATCGTCCCGGACGTAGGATGAGTAGAGCGCAGCGAAACCCATGCTGCTGCGCCTGTTCTAGCCCTCGATCACCAACCGGCTCTGCTCGTCCTCCAGCTTGCGCAGCTCGCGTTCCACCTGCGGCCGGGCGCGGCGCAGCACCAGGGTGCGGCCCTGCCCGTGCAGGCGACGGGCCTCGTTGTGCAGCAGGCTCACCCCGGCGAAGTCGATGAAGTTGATGTGGTGGGCGTCCAGCACCAGGCGCTTGCCCTGGCTGCGCTGGATCAGCCGCTGCACGTAGGGGCAGGCGCCGAAGAAGATCGAGCCCTCGATGCGCAGCACCTCCTCCTCGGCATCACCCGATTGCAGCACGCGCGGCCGCGAGGTGCGCTTGAGGTAGAAGAACAGCGACGCCAGCACCCCCGCATAGATCGCCGTCTGCAGCTCCAGCACCAGCGTGGCGAGGGCCGTCAGCGCCATCACCACGAACTCCGCCCGGCTCACCCGCCACAGCTGGCGCATGCCCGGCACATCGATCAGGTTCCAGCAGATCAGCAGGATGCTCGCCGCCATCGCCGGCAGCGGGATATGCGCGATCAGGCCGGCGCCCACCAGGGCGAACAGCGCCACCCATAGCGCCGAGCACACCCCGGCCAGGGGCGAGTGGGCGCCGGCCTGCAGGTTCAGCGCCGAGCGGGTGAAGGAGCCGCTGGAGAGGTAGCCGGAGAACCAGGCCCCGACCAGGTTGGACAGGCCCTGGCCACGGGTTTCCCGGTTGGCGTCCAGCACCTGCTGCGACTGGGTGGCCAGGGCCCGGGCGATGGCCAGGCTCATCACCAGGCCGAGCAGCCCGCAGGCCACCGCCGAAGGCAGCAGGCGGAGGATGTCGTCGAGGTCGAAACGCAAGGCCGTGAACGGCGGCAGGCGGCCCTCGAAAGGCGGCACCAGCGGCACGCCGGCCATGCTCCCGGGCAGCGCCAGCACCAGCAGGCTGCCCGCCAGCAGGCCCAGCAGCAGCGCCGGCAGGCGCGGGGCGAAGCGCCGCAGCAGCAGTGTCACCACCAGGGTGGCCATGGCCACCAGTACGGATGGCCCATGCACCTCGCGCACGTGCCCCGCCAGCTCCAGTGCACCTTGCAGCGCCGTGGCGCGGCCCTCCAGGCTCGGCAGGCCGAGCAGGTTGGGAATCTGCCCCAGGGCGATGACCAGCGCCGCGCCGCCGGTGAAGCCGATCACGACCGACTGCGAGACGAAGTTGGCCAGCGCGCCGAAGCGCAATGCGCCGAGCAGCCACTGGAACAGCCCGGCGAGGAAGGTCAGCAGCAGTACCAGGGCGATGTAGTCGCCGCTGCCGGGCAGGGCCAGGGGGCTGACGCTGGCGAACAGCACCACCGAGATCGCCGCCGTCGGGCCGCCGATCAGGTGCCAGGACGAGCCCCAGAGGCAGGCGATGATCACCGGCACCACGGCGGCGTAGAGGCCGTATTCCGCTGGCAGGCCGGCGATCAGCGCATAGGCGATGGATTGCGGCAGGGCGAGGATGGCGCCGGTCAGGCCGACCAGTGCGTCACGCCCCAGGCTGCGCCCGGTGGTCCGGGGCAGCCAGTCGAGGAAGGGGAAGAGGGTGGTGATTTTCATCGTGGGACGGGGCCCGGTCTCGTCGGCAGTGTGGGTGGGCGAATTCATTCGAACGTGGGAAACCACGTCCTTACGACGTGGTCATCAGACATCGGTTCTGCCCGTGACGATTCGAGCCGAGGCGTCGACAGGATGCGCTCGTGCCGTAGGGTGTGCCATGCGCACCGCCGCACGGTGCTTCCGGCGAGTCCCAGGTGCGCGCAGCACACCCTACGTCCGGAGTGAGTCGCGGGCTGCAACTCCGATGTCGGGTTGCGCACCCTTCCAGGGCACCAAAAGCAAATCCGCGCCTTGAGAACCTGGATTTTCACTCGCGACGGGCAGCGACCGTACGCCACCTCTTGTGGAAAGGGCCATGCCATCGGCCCCATGAATCACAGTTTCGCCTTCACCGCCGCCAGTGCGTCGCCGCCCTCGCGGGTGGTCACGCCCTGCAGCCAGCCCTCGACCACCTGCGGGTTGGCCTTGAGCCAGGCCTTCACCGCCTCGTCGTTGCCGGCGTTCTTGCTCAGCACTTCGTTCATCACCGCGTTCTCCATCTCCTGGGTGAACGCCAGGTTGGCCAGCAGCTTGCCGACGTTGGGGCACTGCTGGGCGTAGCCCTTGCGCGCCAGGGTGTTCACCGTGCCGCTTTCACCGAAGTACTTCTCGCCGCCCTTGAGGTACTTCATGTCGTACTGCACGTTCATCGGGTGCGGCGTCCAGCCCAGGAACACCACGAAGTCCTTGCGCTTCACCGCACGGCCCACCTGCACCAGCATCGCCTGCTCGCTGGATTCCACCAGCTTCCAGTCGCCGAGGCCGAATTCGTCGCCCTTGATCATGTCCTGGATGGAGATGTTGGCCGGGGAGCCGGCGGCGATGCCGTAGAGGGTGTGCTTGAACTTGTCGGCGTGCTTGTCCAGGTCGGCGAAGGTCTTCACCCCCGCGTCATAGGCGTAGCTCGGCACGGCCAGGGTGTACTCGGTGCCACCGAGGTTCTGCGCCACCTTGTCCACCTCGCCGGAGGCGACGAACTTGTCGTAGTTGCTCTGCTGGGCCGGCATCCAGTTGCCGAGGAAGACGTCCACCTGGCCCTTCTGCAGGCCGGCGAAGATGATCGGCACCGCCAGGGTCTGGGTCTCGGCCTTGTAGCCCAGGCCGTCGAGGAGCAGGCGGGCGACGCCGTTGGTGACGGCGATGTCGCTCCAGCCCGGGTCGCCCAGCTTCACGGTCGCGCAGCGGGCGTCCTCGGCGTGGGCGGTGGCGATCAGGGCGCTGCAGAGCAGCGTGGCGGCGAACAGCGTGGTGGTGGTCTTCATGCCTTTTCCTTGTGAGTGGAGGTGTGGCCGGCCGTGGGTTCGTCCCCTCTGGTCATGGCTGTGGATAACGTGCGCGGCGCTCCAGATCGTCGAGGTCGATGTGGTTGCGCATGTACTGCTGGCTGGCGTCCACCCAGGGCTGGTGGTCCCAGCTGGTGAGCCGGCCCTGCTCCAGGGCACCGGCGACGAAGCGGCGGCGACGCTGGCTGGCGAGGGTGGCGCCGTGGATCGCGGGGATGTCCCAGCGTGCCCGGGCTTCGGCGAGGAAGGCCGCGAGCACCTCGCGGTGGCTGGCGGAGGCCGCCAGGTTCTCCAGCTCGCGGGGGTCGCTTTCCAGGTTGAAGAGCAGCAGCGGGTCCTGCTCCGAGTAGATGAATTTCCAGGGGCCGCGACGGATCATCATCAGCGGGCCGGTGGTGCCTTCGGCCATGTATTCGCCGAACACCTCGTCGTGCCCGCCCTCGCCCGCCAGGTGCGGCAACAGCGAGCGGCCATCCAGTGGCAACTGCGGGTCCAGGGTGCCGCCGGCCAGCTCCACCAGGGTCGGCAGCAGGTCCATGGTCGACACCGAGGCCTTCACCCGGCGCGGCGCGAAACGCCGTGGCGCATGCACCAGCATCGGCACCCGCGCGGCCATCTCGAACCAGTGCATCTTGTACCAGAGGCCGCGCTCGCCAAGCATGTCGCCGTGATCGCCGGAGAACACCACCAGGGTGTCCTCGGCCAGGCCGCAGTCCTCCAGCGTCGCGAGCAGCGCGCCGACCTGCGCGTCGATGTAGCTGCAGGCGCCGAAGTAGGCGCGGCGGGCATCGATGACCTTGGACTCGGGCAGCGGCTTGTCCCACAGGTCGATGACCTTGAGCAGGCGCTGCGAGTGCGGGTCCTGCTCGTGCTGGGCCAACTGCACCGAGGGCAGCGGGATGTCGTCCTCGCGGTACAGGTCCCAGTACGCGCGGGGGATGGTGTAGGGGTCGTGCGGGTGGGTCATCGACACCGTCAGGCAGAACGGCCGCCCGGCCTGCTCGCGCACGTGGTCGTAGAGGTACTGGCGGGCCTTGAACACCACCTCCTCGTCGAAGTCCAGCTGGTTGGTGCGCACGCAGGGCCCGGCCTGCAGCACCGAGGACATGTTGTGGTACCAGCTCGGGCGCACGTCCGGCTCGTCCCAGTTCACCGCCCAGCCGTAGTCGGCGGGGTAGATGTCGCTGGTCAGGCGCTCCTCGTAGCCGTGCAACTGGTCCGGGCCGCAGAAGTGCATCTTGCCGGACAGCGCGGTGCGGTAGCCCAGGCGGCGCAGGTGATGGGCGTAGGTGGGCACGTCGGCGGGGAAGTCCGCCGCGTTGTCGTAGGCGCCGATCTTCGAGGGCAACTGGCCGCTCACCAGGGTGAAGCGCGAGGGCGCGCACAGCGGGCTGTTGCAGTAGGCCGAGTCGAACACCACGGCCGCTTCGGCCAGGCGTGAAAGGTTGGGCATGTGCAGGGGCAGGCCGCCGTGGAAGGGCATCAGCGGCGCGGCCATCTGGTCGGCCATGATGAAGAGGATGTTGGGGCGGGTCATGGGGCCTTCATCCATACGATCGGTTTATGCGAGAGTGCTGGCGTCGATCATGGAATCCCGGAAGTCCTCCGGTAAACCGCATGTGCGCACATGCCTCGGATAAGTGAATCTTATGGCAGACCTGCAACCCGAACTCTCCCTCGACCTGCTGCGCGTGTTCGAGGCGGCCGCTCGGCACCTGAGCTTCACCGCTGCGGCGGTGGAGCTGGGCACCACCCAGCCGGCGGTGAGCCAGCAGATCCAGCGCCTGGAGAAGCAGTTGGCCACGCGGCTGTTCGACCGTGTCTACCGCGGCATCGAACTGACTGACAGCGGGCGCCTACTCTTCGTTCATGTGCAGGATGGCCTGCGCGCCATCAACCTCGGGCTCGAGGCCGTCGGTGCGCGGACCCAGCACGAGGTGCTGCAGGTGGCCACCGACTTCGCCTTCGCCGCCTACTGGCTGATGCCGCGCCTGCATCGCTTCCACGAGTCCCACCCGGAGATCGACGTCAGCCTGGTGACCAGCGACCGCACCATGAACATGCTGCGCTCGGAGATCGACGTCGGCATCGCCTTCGGCGACGGTCGCTTCAAGCACGGCGATGCGCTGCTGCTGTTCCGCGAGGAGGTGTTCCCGATCTGCAGCCCGCGCCTGCTCAAGGACCAGGCAGCCCCCCTGCCCGCCGCCGCGCTCGCCCAGCTGCCGCTGCTGCATCTCAAGCCCGAGGTGCGCACCCGCTGGTTCGACTGGGAGGCGTTGTTCCGCGGCTTGGGCATCGACCGGCCACCGGGCTCCGGGTCGCTGCGCTTCGACAACTACACCCTGCTGGTGCAGGCCGCCATCGCCGGCCAGGGCGTCGCCATCGGCTGGCGCTACCTGGTCGACGAGCTGATCGACCAGGGCCTGCTGGCGCGGGTGATCGAGGGCAGCCTCACCTCCGACTTCGGCTATTACGTGGTGCTGCCCGAGCGCAAGCGCCGTGCGCGGGTGGTGGCCTGTTTCGTCCAATGGCTGCAGCAGGAGCTGGGCGACGGCGCCGACCCGGTACAGAGGATCCGCCATCGCGAAGGCATCGCCGTCTGAGCCCTGCCCCTGGCGAACCCCGAGCGGAGCCGCTCGGCTTGCGGGTACCATGCGAGCTTGCCGGTACCCGAGAGAGGCGAACATGCAGGCCGCATCCCAACCCCGCATCAAGGGCTTCCACGCCCATGTCTACTACGACGCCGAAAGCTACGAGCAGGCGCGCGAACTCTGCGAAGAGGCCGCGCGCCGTTTTCCCCTGAAGATGGGCCGCCTGCACCGCGAGCCGGTCGGCCCGCACCCGGACTGGAGCTGCCAGCTGGCCTTCCGCCCCGAGCTGTTCGGCGAGCTGGTCCCCTGGCTCGCCCTCAACCGCGCGGGCCTCAACGTGCTGGTGCATCCCATCACCGGCAGCGACCTGCGTGACCACCGCGACTACCCACTGTGGATGGGCGAGGTGCGGCCGCTGGACCTTTCCGATCTCAGCGACGGCGCCGTCGAGTACGACTTCTAGCAGGCCGCCTGAAAACCTGGACGAGGCAGCCGATGCAGGCGTGCCAGCCACTCAGTCCGGGTGCAACGCCGCCAGCACCTCATCGGCCGCCCGCCGGCCGGCGCGCACCGCGCCCTCCAGGTAGCCGCACCAGACTGGCGATGTCTCGCTGCCGGCCCAGTGCAGGTTGCCCAGCGGGGCACGCAGGTGGTGGCCATGGCGGCTCAGCAGGCCCGGCGGCAGGGGGGATACGCAGCCGGCGGTCCAGGGCTCGCGGTTCCAGTCCTGCTCCACGTACGCCAGTGGCCGGCCCGCTTCCTCGCCGAACAGTTGCACCAACTCCTTCAGCACCCGGGCCTGGCGCTTGCGCGGGTTGTTCCCCGCCCGCGCCGGGTCGAGGAAGGCCAGCAGCACGCCCAGGCCCTGGTCGGAAGGGCTGCTGTCGAAGGTCATCTGCACCAGAGCGGTGTCGATGAAGCCGGCGCCCGATAGCTGCGCCTCCCGCCAGAAGGGGCGCGCATAGCTGAGGTGCACCTTCATGCCGCTGCCGCCGGTCCAGCCCTTCTGCAAGGCGGCGCGACCTTTTGGCAGCGCCGGGGCGAAGCCGATACGGGCCATGTCGGCGGGCATCATCGCGACTATCACGCGGCGGGCACCTACGCGGCCCAGGGTGCAATCCAGGGTGACCGCTTCCCGGTCCCAGCCCTCGATGCGCCGCACCGGCGCGCCCAGCAGCACCGAGGGCCCGAGCTGCTGCGCCAGGTTCAGGGACAGCCGCTGGGCGCCGCCCTGCAGGCGGAACTGCTGGGCCTGGTCGTCCAGCGCGGCGAAACCGCCAGCGGAGTGCAGGTAGAACAGGAACCACAAGAGCGAGACCCGTGCCGGCGCGCTGTTCAGGGTGGTGGCGACCGTGGTGGACACCGCCTCGACCGCCTCGGCGTCGGCGCGCTCGGCCCTGAGCCAGGCGGCCAGGCTCCAACGGTCCCACTCCTCGGCATGGGGCGCAGCCCAGGGCGCTTCCAGGGGCACCTGCTGGGTCATGGCCTCCAGCCGCAGCTGAAGTGCGCGAACGGCCTCTCCCGGCGGCTCGTCGGCATCGAAGGTGTAGCGTTCGCCGCCCAGCAGGGCGGCCATCTGCCCTGCGCGGTACTGCGGCACCAGGGGCACGCCCAGGTCACCGGCCAGGGCCATCACCATCGGCTGGTCGCCGCCGACCCACTGGCCGCCGCCGTCCACTTCCAGGCCCTCGCCCAGCGGCTGGTTGACGGTGCGCCCGCCGACCCGCTCGCGCGCCTCCAGCACCACCACCCTCAGGCCGCTGCCGGCCAGGTGTCGTGCCGCCACCAGCCCGGACAGGCCTGCGCCGATGACCGCGACGTCCACATCCAGGACGGAAGGCTCGGGCACCGCCGCGCGGCCGGTCCGGGTGACGGCTGCGAGCAATGCCGCGCCGCTGAGGCACAGCAGGTGCCGGCGGGTCAGGGAAGGGGTTTCGAGCAGTCGATAGCGCATGGTGTTCTCCACTTGGTAACCAAGTTGCCGGAGGCAAAAAAACGACCGCTTCCCGCGGTCGTCGGGTTCAGGCCGAGGGGGTACGCACCGAGGCCAGGTAGAAGGGCACGGGGTCCTGGCGCGCCAGCAGCTGGCGGGACAGGGTCAGGTAGAACCAGCGCAGCTCGGCAGGGTCGTCGTCGGTGGCGTCGCGGTCGTCGGTCCAGCGCTGCCAGAGCGCCATTTCCATCTGCAGGATGCGATTGCGGCCGATGGCGGTGATGCGTTTCCAGAACGCGTCTTCCAGGCGCTGCGCCCCTGCGGCATCGAGCGTGGCCGGGCATGCCTCGACCTGCAGCAGCAACTGCTCCCGCTCGGCGTCCGTGGCATGGCGCGAGGCCGCCTCCAGCAGGCCGATGGCATAGAGCTGCTGGTATTCGGCCAGATCCCGCAACAGGCGCGAGGCGGCGTCGGACTGCAGCCGGTCGGCGCAGCGCAGCAGCAGCTCGAAGATCCGCGCATCGGCCCGGCCCGGGTCCAGCACGCGGCTGGCACCGCCCTGGCGGACTTCCACCAGGCCGGCGTCCTTCAGCTTGTGCACGGCCTGGCGCACGGTGATGCGCGAGACGCCGTAGCGCTCGGCCAGCAGGCGCTCCGCCGGCAGCGATTCACCGGGCGCAAGGTGACCGTCGAGTATCTCGATGAACAGGCCTTCCAGCGCGGCGTCAGCGGCGTGCCCCCTGGGGGCGGGTGTCTTGGATTCGTTCATGGCGGGAAAATCTACTTGGTTACCAAGTTAAGTCAAGGCCCCGTGGCGAATCGACGCGCAGACAGCCACACCCTATGATCCGCCGCCTGTTTTCGTGGAGTCCCGCCATGCGCCATCTGCTCGTCGTCACCCTGCTCTGGGCCTTTTCCTTCAGCCTCATAGGCGAGTACCTGGCCGGGCGGGTGGACAGCGATTTCGCCGTGCTGGCGCGGGTGCTGATCGCCGCCCTGGTGTTCCTCCCCTTCACCCGCTGGCGCGGCTTGCCGGCCAGGCTGCTGGCGGGGTTCTGGCTGGCCGGGGCGCTGCAGTTCGGCATCACCTACCTGTGCCTGTACCGCAGCTTCGCCGTGCTCACGGTGCCGGAGGTGCTGCTGTTCACCGTGCTCACGCCCATCTACGTGACCCTGCTGGACGATGCCCTCGCCCGGCGCTTCAGCCCCTGGGCGCTGTTGGCTGCGCTGGTGGCGGTGGGCGGCGGGGTGATCATCCGCTTCGATCGCCTGGAGGGTGACTACCTGCAGGGCTTCATCCTCCTGCAGGTGGCCAACGCCACCTTCGCCGCCGGCCAGGTGCTGTGCCGCCGCCTGCTGGTGCGTCACCCGGTGGAGCAGCCGCTGCACCGCTTCTTCGGCCACTTCTTCCTCGGCGCGCTGCTGCTGGCGCTGCCCTCCTACCTGCTCTTCGGCAACCCGGAGCGCCTGCCGCAGACGGCCGTGCAATGGGGAGTGCTGGTGTGGATGGGCCTGTTCGCCACGGCCCTGGGCATGTTCTGGTGGGTGAAGGGCAGCACCGCCGTGAGCGCCGGCACCCTGGCGGTGATGAACGAACTCCACGTCCCCGCCGGCCTGGTGGTCAACCTGCTGATCTGGAACCGCGACGCCGATCTCCCCCGCCTCGCCCTGGGCGGATTGGTGATCCTCGCCTCCCTGTGGATAAGCCGCTTCGGTCGGGCCCGGGCCTAGGGCTGGTGGGCTGAAGCCCACCCTACGTCTGAAGCAGAGTGCCCCCCGGCTGGATCGTAGGGTGGGCTTCAGCCCACCGAGATGCTTTTGCTACTCACCGAAGCCACCGGCATCTCCCCCGATCCCGGCCCAGTCCTCTGGCAGCAACCCATCACGCACGTAACGGTGGAAGCTTGAATAGGGCCAGTCCTTCGCTTGAGTGACCAGCCCATGCTTCACCGGGTTGTAGTGGATGTAGTCGACGTGCCGTTCCAGGTCGGCCTGGTCCCTTATCTGGTGCTCCCAGAAGCGCCGTTGCCAGATGCCTTTCTCCCGCCGGTTCGCCTTGCTTGCCGAGCGCGGGGACGGGGGAAGCGTCATGGAGAACTGGCTCTTGATCAGGCTCCAGCGGCGGGAGAAGTCAGCATCCCCGGGCGGCAGGGTCCAGATGGCGTGCAGATGGTCCGGCAGTACGCAGATGGCGACGGTGTCGAAGGGCATGCGTTGCAGGGCGATGGAGTAGGCCCGGCGCAACGAAGGGATGGCATCGGTCAGCAGAGTGGCGCGGCGATCGGCCAGGGTGATCGTGAAAAAGAAGGTGCCGCCGGGCACCAGGCTTCGGCGGTAGTTCGACATGGCAATCCGTTGCCTCGTGATCGGGTCCCATTCGGTGGGCTGAAGCGGAACGCCGCCCGGCCCACCCTACGGGCTTCAGCTCACTCGTATGGCTCAGGCGCGGGCGCTGCGCACGCCATCGGCCAGGGTCTTGCAGAGGGTGAGAACGCCGTCGACGGCCTGTTCGGCGGTCTCGGCCTTGGCGATCTGGTCGACCAGGGCGGAGCCCACCACCACGCCGTCGGCGAGGCGGGCGATGCTGGCGGCGTGTTCCGCGGTGCGGATGCCGAAGCCGATGGCCACCGGCAGGTCGGTATGGCGACGCAGGCGGGCCACCGCGTCCTGCACGTGTTCCAGGGTGGCGGAGCCGGCACCGGTGACGCCGGCCACGGAGACGTAGTAGACGAAGCCGGAGCTGCCTTCGAGCACGGTGGGCAGGCGCTTGTCGTCGGTGGTCGGGGTGGTCAGGCGGATGAAGTCGATGCCTGCGGCCTGGGCCGGGTGGCAGAGGTCTTCGTTATGTTCCGGGGGCAGGTCGACGACGATCAGGCCGTCCACGCCGGCTTCCCTGGCATCACCGATGAAGCGCTCGACGCCGTAGTGGTGGATGGGGTTGAAGTAGCCCATCAGCACCAGCGGGGTGCTCTGGTTGCCTTCGCGGAACTCGCGGACCATCTGCAGGGTTTTCACCAGGTTCTGCTTGGCCGCCAGGGCGCGGATGTTGGCCAGCTGGATCGACGGACCGTCGGCCATCGGGTCGGTGAAGGGCATGCCCAGTTCGATCACGTCGGCGCCGGCGTCCGGCAGGCCCTTGAGGATCGCCAGGGAGGCGTCGTAGCCCGGGTCGCCGGCGGTGACGAAGGTCACCAGGGCGGCGCGGTTCTGCTGTTTCAGTTCGGCAAAGCGGGTCTGCAAGCGGCTCATGCCTGGGGCTCCTGTTGCATGTGGTGCATCACGGTCTGCATGTCCTTGTCGCCACGGCCGGAGAGGTTGACCACCATGATGTGGTCCTTCGGCAGGTTCGGCGCGCGCTTGAACACTTCGGCCAGGGCGTGGGAGCTCTCCAGGGCCGGGATGATGCCTTCGAGGCGGCAGCACTGGTGGAAGGCGTCCAGGGCTTCGTCGTCGGTGATGGAGGTGTACTCGACGCGGCCGATGTCGTGCAGCCAGGCGTGTTCCGGGCCGATGCCGGGGTAGTCCAGGCCGGCGGAGATGGAGTGGGCGTCGATGATCTGGCCGTCCTCGTCCTGCAGCAGGAAGGTGCGGTTGCCGTGCAGCACGCCGGGGATGCCGCCGTTGAGGCTGGCGGCGTGCTTGCCGGTCTCGATGCCGTGGCCGGCCGCCTCGACGCCGATGATCGCCACGCTCTGGTCATCGAGGAAGGGGTGGAACAGGCCCATGGCGTTGGAACCGCCGCCGATGCAGGCGACCAGGGAGTCGGGCAGGCGCCCTTCCTTCTCGGCCAGCTGCTCGCGGGTTTCCTTGCCGATCACCGCCTGGAAGTCGCGGACCATGGCCGGGTACGGGTGCGGCCCGGCGACGGTGCCGATCAGGTAGAAGGTGTTGTGGACGTTGGTCACCCAGTCGCGCAGCGCTTCGTTCATCGCGTCCTTGAGGGTGCCGGTGCCAGCGGTGACCGGGATCACGGTGGCGCCGAGGAGCTTCATGCGGAACACGTTGGCCTGCTGGCGATCGATGTCCGTGGTGCCCATGAAGATCACGCATTCCATGCCGAAGCGCGCGGCCACGGTGGCGGTGGCCACGCCGTGCATGCCGGCGCCGGTCTCGGCGATGATGCGTTTCTTGCCCATCCGCTTGGCCAGCAGGATCTGGCCGATGCAGTTGTTGATCTTGTGCGCGCCGGTGTGGTTCAGCTCTTCGCGCTTGAGGTAGATCTTCGCGCCGCCGCAGTGCTCGGTGAGGCGCTCGGCGAAGTACAGCGGGCTCGGGCGGCCGACGTAGTCGCGCTGGAAGTAGGCCAGTTCCTTGAGGAATTCCGGGTCGTCCTTGGCGGCTTCGTACTCGCGGGCCAGGTCGTGGATCAGCGGCATCAGGGTTTCGGCGACGTATTGGCCGCCGAAGGAGCCGAACAGGCCCTTGGCGTCGGGGCCGGTGCGCAGTGAAGTCATGGTGGAACTCCTGGGAGTGGTGTCCGATGGCCGCCATTCTAACGCTGGCCGCTCCCGGGAAAAGCGATTAGATTGCGCTGACCTGTCAGTAAAACTCACATATAGCCATGAGCCGCGACCTCCCTCCCCTGAATGCCCTGAAGGCTTTCGAAAGCGCCGCCCGCCTGCTCAGCGTAAGCCGAGCGGCAGAGGAGCTGCATGTCACCCATGGCGCGGTGAGCCGGCAGGTGCGCGCGTTGGAGGATCAGCTGGGCGTGGCCCTCGTGGCCAAGGACGGGCGTGGCATAAAACTCACGGATGCCGGCCAGCGCCTCGCCGAGGCGGCGGGGGATGCCTTCGAGCGCCTGCGCGGCGTCTGCGCCGACCTGCGGCGCCAGGAAGAGGACCGTCCCTTCGTCCTCGGTTGCCCCGGCAGCCTGTTGGCGCGCTGGTTCATCCCGCGCCTGGACCGCCTCGACCGCGAGCTGCCGGAGCTACGCCTGCAGCTTTCCAGCAGCCAGGGCGAGCTGGACCCGCGCAGCCCGCAGCTGGACGCCACCCTGCTCTTCGCCGAACCGCCCTGGCCGGCGGACATGCAGGTGTTCGAGCTGGCCGGCGAGCGCATCGGCCCGGTGTTGAGTCCGCGCTACGCCGGGTTCGCGGAGCTGGAGCAGGCGCCGCCGCAGCGCCTGTTGCAGCGCGCCCTGCTGCACACGGCGTCACGCCCCCAGGCCTGGCCGCAATGGGCCCGGGCCGAAGGGCTGGACGAGGGGGGGGTGCAGCTGGGCCAGGGCTTCGAGCACCTGTACTACCTGCTGGAGGCGGCGGTGGCCGGCCTGGGCGTGGCCATCGCGCCGCAGCAACTGGTGGCCGACGACCTGGCCGCCGGCCGCCTGGTGGCGCCCTGGGGCTTCGTCGACACCCCGGCGCGGCTGGCGCTGTGGGTGCCGCTCGGGCGCCAGGGCCCACGTGCCGAGCGCCTGGCGCAGTGGCTGCGCCAGGCTTTTGTCCAGCCTGGCTGAGGTCCCCTACGCGCAGCATGGGAGAAGAGGCGGGCACGGGAGAGGACGGATGAAATGGGATTGGTCGCCTTTTGTAGAGATGGCGGCCGCTCTCGTGATCCTCCCCGTTCAAGCACCGGGCCGGCCCCGTGGCGGGGCCGGCCCGGTGAGGTACTGCATGGGGCCGGATGGCCACGCAGGTGCGTCGGGCTCAGCTCCGCTGGCGCAGCATGTAGGTGGCCAGTGCCACCACGCCCACGGCGCCCGCTGCCATTCCGGCGGTGGCCAGCGGGTGCTCGCGGCTGTAGTCGCGGGTGGCGATACCGGCCTTGGCCGTGCGCTCCCAGGCCTGGCCGGCGAGGTCGCGAGAGCGGCTCAGGGTATGCAGGGCGCTGCTCTGGATGGCGTCGAGCGAGTGCTGCGACTCGGCCTCCACCACGTTCTTGATGCGTTCGATACCGCTGCGCAGCTGTTCGATTTCCTGCTCGATGCCCTGCAGGGTGGATTTCTTGCGAGACATGAAGAGAGCCATGTCGTACCTCCTTTTTCGGGTTGGGGTATGAAGTCCGACCCCTGTATCGCCGAGGAGTGCAGCTAATCTGAACTTATTCGCGGAATCCCGGGCCTGAGATGGCAAGTGGCCCATTTCTGAAACGCAAGGAGAACATCCATGTCGGATCATCACACCTACAAGAAGATCGAGATTGTCGGCTCCTCCCGCACCAGCATCGACGAGGCGATCAACAACGCCCTGGCCGAGGCGGCCAAGTCCATCCGCAATCTCGACTGGTTCGAGGTAGTGGAGACCCGGGGGCACATCGAGAACGGCAAGGTGGGCCATTACCAGGTCACCTTGAAGGTCGGCTTCCGACTCAGCGATAGCTGATCGTCTTACAGATAACGCCCGGTCTCTGGGCTAGGCTCACACAGGTTTGGCCATGTGGTGTCGAATCGAACAAGACCACAGATGCCATCCCCTTGGAGACGGCTGGTCTCCGCGGCTCGCTCGAGCCTTTCTTTTCTACAACGAGGGAGCGTTACCGATGAAGAAACTGTTGTTGGCCATTGGCCTGTTCACCCTTGCCGGCTCCGCCTTCGCCGCGGGCAAGCCCTGTGAAGAGCTGAAGTCCGAGATCGACGCGAAGATCAAGGCGAACGGAGCGACCTCCTACACCCTTGAGATCGTCGACAAGGGCAGCGCGACCGACAAGAAGGTGGTCGGCAGCTGCGAAGCGGGTACCAAGGAAATCGTCTACCAGCGCAATTGATCGCGCGATCAGCAGTCAAGCCGGCGTCCGCGCCGGCTTTTTCATGGGCGCTCGCCGGCCCGCCTTGCTTACCCCGAGGTGCCCTGGTTACCGAAAAGTGCCTTCTGGTGGCTGCCTGCGGGTCGGCCTAGAGTAGGTCCCCTGTGTCACGTGGAAGGCGCGAGTCTTCCCCTCAGTAAGGTCCCTTCGCTATGTCAGCCCTTTCTTCCCTGCCCCTTTCCGTCCTCGACCTGGCGCCCATCCGCGACGATGGCGGCCCCGCCCAGGCGCTGCACAACTCCCTGGCCCTGGCGCGCCATGTGGAGCAGCTCGGCTTCTCGCGCTTCTGGGTGGCCGAGCACCACAACATGGAAGGCATCGCCAGTTCCGCCACCTCGGTGCTGCTGGGTTACCTGGCGGCCAATACCTCGACGCTGCGCCTGGGTTCGGGCGGGATCATGCTGCCGAACCACGCGCCGCTGGTGATCGCCGAGCAGTTCGGCACCCTCGCGACGCTCTACCCGGGGCGCATCGAGCTGGGCCTTGGCCGTGCGCCGGGCGCCGATCATCTGACCGCCCGCGCCCTGCGTCGCGAACGTTCAGGCAGCGCCGACGATTTCCCCCAGGACGTGGAGGAACTGGAGTTGCTGCTCGGCCCGCGCCTGGAAGGACAGAAAGTCATCGCCATGCCCGGCATGGACACCCGGGTGCCGATCTGGCTGCTCGGCTCCAGCCTGTTCAGCGCGCAGCTGGCCGGGCAGAAGGGTCTGCCCTACGCCTTCGCCTCGCACTTCGCGCCGCGCTACATGCACGAGGCGATCCGCGTCTACCGCAACCATTTCCGTCCCTCGGCGGTGCTCGACTCGCCCTACGTGATGCTCGGCGTGCCGCTGGTGGCGGCGCCCACCGACGAGGAAGCGGATTTCCTCGCCACCACCGTCTACCAGCGGGTGCTGAGCCTGATGCGCGGCGAGAGCCTGGTGTTGCGCCCGCCGGTGGACAGCATGGCCGGGCGCTGGCTGCCCCACGAGAAGGAAGCGGTCGGCAGCTTCCTGGCGATGGCCATGGTCGGCGGGCCGGAGAAGATCCGCGGCAAGCTGGAGGTGCTGCTGGAACAGACCGGCGCGGACGAGCTGATCTTCACCTGCGACGTCTACGAGCATGAACATCGCTTGCGCGCCTTCGACATCCTCGCTGGCCTGCGCGGCTGAGGTCAGATAGGACCGCAGCCCAGCGTCTCGCCACGCGCCACCACCTGGCGTCGGGCGTCGTACATCAGCACCTGCGGGCGCATGACGATGGGGCGTGCGTCGATGCGGTAGCGCTCGCCGGCGGCGAATCCGTCATAGCGGATGCGCACATGGCAGGTGAGCTGGAAGGGGCCTGCGTCGCTGTTGAGGCCGCCGCCACTGGAAACCTCGAACTGGTAGCGCATCTCCAGTTCATGGCGACCGGGGGTGACCTGGTAGTAGCGGCCGTCGGCGGTGCGCCCGCCGTCCAGGCGGTCGGCCATGAAGGTGGTGCCCGGCTCGCCGCGCAGGTCGATCCAGGCCTGGCCGGGGTCGGGTTGGGGAAGCGGGCCGGCGCAGGCCGTCAGGCTGGCCAGCAGGCACGCGGCAGGTAGCTTGCGCATGGCGGAATCCTCGGAAGGGCGTGGCGTTCAGGATAAACCCGGCGCCCGTCTTCAGACATCGCCGCAGCGACTTTCCCGTGCCCGCGCCACCTCGCGGTTGTCTTCGCTGTAGAGCCGCGCCCAGGGGCGGAAGCCGATGCCGCCGGCCTTGAGCTGGTAGCGCTGGCCGGCGGTGAACTCCGGGTAGTCCAGCTTCAGCAGGCAGGTGCGGGTCATGGGCTCGCGCTGGGGGCCGATGTCGTCGCCGTCCACGTCGAAACTGAAGCGCACTTCCAGCTCGTGGTTGCCGGGGGTGACCTGGAAGTAGCGGTCGTCCTGCAGCGGCTGGCGGTCGACGCGGGTCGCCTGCAAGGCATGCCTTTGCGGCGGGTCCAGGTCGATCCAGGCCTGGTCGGGGTCGGGGCTGGGCATGATCAGCGAGCAACCGCCGAGATTGAGCAGCAGGACAGTGGGAAGCAGGCGACGCATGCGGCAACTCCTTGTGGCGTGCTTTGGGGCCATGCGCTAGCTTCACGCCATGCCGGCCCCCATTCTTCTAGCCTTTCTCGACCGCGCCCGCGCCCTTGCGGTTCCGTTGCTGCTCGCCCTGGCGCTGAACGGTTGCTCCAGCCTGGACTACTACGGCCAGCTGGCCAGCGGACAGTTCCAGCTGCTGCGCGCCCGCGAGCCGGTAGCGCAGGTGCTCGCCGATCCCGCCCGCGATGCCGCGTTGCGCCAGCGCCTGGCGCTGTCGCAACGGGCGCGGGATTTCGCCAGCGCCGAACTGGCCCTGCCGGACAACGGCAGCTACCGCGTCTATGCCGATATCCACCGGCCCTTCGTGGTGTGGAACGTCTTCGCCACGCCGGCGCTGTCCCTGGCGCCGATCACCCACTGCTTCCCCATCGCCGGTTGCGTCGCCTACCGCGGCTACTACCAGCCCGGCCGTGCACGCGGCGCCGCGGCGCTGATGCGCGAGCAGGGGCTCGATACCTGGATCGGCGGCGTCGAGGCCTATTCCACCCTGGGCTGGTTCGACGACCCGATCCTCAGCAGCATGGCGCGCTGGGACGATGACCGGCTGGCGGCCGTGATCTTCCACGAGCTGGCGCACCAGAAGCTGTATGTCGCCGACGACAGCGCCTTCAACGAGTCCTTCGCCAGCTTCGTCGAGCGCGAGGGCCTGCGTCGGTGGCGTGCCAGCCAGGGCCTGCCGGTCGGCGGCGAGGACGGCGTGCGCCAGCGCGAGCAATTCACCGCGCTGGTGCTGGCCTGTCGCGAGCGCCTGGAGCGGCTCTACGCCAGCGACCTGCCCGAGGCGCAGAAGCACAGGGCCAAGCAGGCCGAGTTCGAGCGCCTGCGTCTCGACTATCGCCAGCTGCGTGACAGCCAGTGGCAAGGCGTGGGCCGCTACGACGGCTGGATCGAAAGCCCGCTGAACAACGCCAAGCTGCTGCCTTTCGGCCTTTACGATCGTTGGGTGCCGGCCTTCGCCGAGCTGTATCGGCGTAGCGCCGGCTGGGCGGATTTCCACGGGCGGGTGGCGGCGCTGGCGGCGCGTCCGCCGGTCGAGCGCCAGGCCGCCCTGGCCGAGCTGATGGCGGAGAACTCGCCGGTGGCCGCATCGGTCGAATGAACGCGGATTCGCCTGACAGGAGGTGTGCGATGAACAGATGGGGATTGGCCGTGCTGCTCGGCCTGCTGGGGAGCTCCGCCGTGGCGGCGCCCAAGCCGTGCGAGGCGCTCAAGCAGGAGATCGAGGTGAAGATCCAGGCCGCCGGGGTGACCGCCTACACCCTGGAAATCGTGCCGGCCGCGGAGGTGGAAGACCCGAACATGGTGGTCGGCACCTGCGAGAACGGCACGAAGAAGATCGTCTACCAGCGCAACGGGACCTGAGCCCGCAGCCCTGGAATCCCCGGACTGAAGCCCGGGCTACACGCCTTCGAAGGCCTGGTGCATTTCCGCAAGGGTGGCGAAGTACCAGGCCGGTGATTCCGCCATCAGCTCCTCGTGGCTGCCGAAGCCGTAGCCGACGCCGATGGCCTGCAGGCCATTCTCCCGGGCGCCGATCAGGTCGTGCTTGCGGTCGCCGATCATCAGCGTCTGCGCCGGGTCCAGCCCCTCCTCGTCCAGCAGGTGGCGGATCAGCTCCACCTTGTTGGTGCGGGTGCCGTCCAGCTCGCTGCCGTAGATCACCTTGAAATGCCTGGCGAAGTCGAAGTGCCGCGCAATCTCGCGGGCGAACACCGCCGGCTTGCTGGTGGCGATGTACAACGTGCGGCCCTGCTCGCCGAGCATCCCCAGCAACTGGGCGACGCCGTCGAACACACGGTTCTCGTAGAGCCCGGTGACCTTGAAGCGATCGCGGTAGTGGTTCACCGCCTCCCAGGCGCGGGGCTCGTCGAAACCGTAGGTCTGCATGAAGCACTGCAACAGCGGCGGGCCGATGAAATGCTCCAGGCGGGTGAGGTCCGGCTCGTGGATATCCAGCTTGCCCAGGGCGTACTGGATGGAGCGGGTGATGCCCTCGCGCGGGTCGGTGAGGGTGCCGTCGAGGTCGAAGAGGATGTTCTGCTGGTGCATGGCGGTCAGGCGGTCCGGTCTCGGGGCTGGCAGGATATCCGGGTTGGCGGGCCATTCCGAGCATGCGCTGGAAGCGGCCCGCCTCACGGCGTCAGCGGTCGTACCCCTCGGCGATATGCAGGTCCTTCAGCTTCACGTAGTTGGCGGCGCTGTAGGTGAAGAAGGCCCTTTCCTTGTCGCTCAGCGGGCGGGCCTGTTTCACCGGGCTGCCGATGTAGAGGAAGCCGCTCTCCAGGCGCTTGCCCGGCGGCACCAGGCTGCCGGCGCCGATCACCACCTCGTCCTCGACCACGGCGCCGTCCATGACGATGCTGCCCATGCCCACCAGGATGCGGTTGCCGAGGGTGCAGCCGTGCAGGGTCACCTTGTGGCCGATGGTCACGTCGTCGCCGATGAGAAGGGGAAAGCCGTCCGGGTTGAAGGGACCGGCATGGGTGATATGCAGGACACTGCCGTCCTGTACGCTGGTCCGTGCCCCGATGCGGATGCGATGCATGTCGCCGCGTATCAGGGCGAAGGGCCAGACCGAGCTGTCCTCGCCCAGTTCGACATCGCCGATGACGACCGCGGATCGATCGACGAAAACCCGCTGGCCCAGCTGGGGGGCGGTGCCGCGGTAGGTTCGTATCGCGCTCATAGAAAGTCCTGTGGCTGCGTTGTGCGCCGATTGTAATTAAGATGTTCGCCGTCGACCCGGGTTAAACCTCGCGGCCCGATGGTTGTCCCACTCTTCAGTCCCTTCCCGAAAGGCCCGTCAAAATTCTGGCATAGTGGCCGGCCGTCTCTGGAAAGGAGAGTGTCCATGACCACCTTGCGTTTCAGATCTTCCGCGAATCGTTCCAAGGCCGCAGCGGCCACGGTGACCCGCGAAGCCCTCGAGGCCCATGTAGCCGCCTATCTGCGGCGCGGAGGGCAGATCCAGAAGATCGCCAAGGGCGTGAGCGGTATGCCACTGAACGGCTCCTGGCATCTGTCCAGGCGCGGGAAATGATTTGCGGAGGGGGCCTTGTGCCCCTCTCTCTTTCCCGGTATCAACGATCCATCAACTTTCCAGACGCAACAGGTGAATGCCGTGAGTTCCAGCAATCCCCTCCTTCAGGATTTCGACCTGCCGCCCTACTCCAGCATCCGTCCGGAACATGTAGAGCCCGCCATCGACACCATCCTCGCCGACAGCCGTGCCGCCATCGATGCGCTGCTCGCCGGCCAGCAGGGCACGCCGACCTGGCAGGGCCTGGTGCTGGCGCTGGACGAGCTCGGCGAGCGCCTGGGCCGTGCGTGGAGCCCGGTCAGCCACCTCAACGCCGTGTGCAACAGCGCCGAGCTGCGCGGCGCCTATGAGGCCTGCCTGCCCAAGCTCTCCGAGTACTGGACGGAACTCGGCCAGAACCGCGAACTGTTCCAGGCCTACGAGGCACTGGCCGGCAGCCCCGAGGCCGCCGGCTTCGACGTGGCGCAGAAGACCATCCTCGAACACGCCCTGCGTGACTTCCGTCTCTCCGGCATCGACCTGCCGGCCGACAAGCAGCAGCGCTACGGCGAGATCCAGATGAAGCTCTCCGAGCTCACCAGCCGCTTCTCCAACCAGTTGCTGGACGCCACCCAGGCCTGGACCAAGCACGTCACCGACGAAGCCGTGCTCGACGGGCTCACCGAGTCCGCCCGCGCGCAGATGGCCCAGGCCGCCCAGGCCAAGGGCCTGGATGGCTGGCTGATCAGCCTGGAGTTCCCCAGCTACTACGCGGTGATGACCTACGCCAACGACCGCGCGCTGCGCGAAGAGGTCTACACCGCCTACTGCACCCGCGCCTCCGACCAGGGGCCGAACGCCGGCCAGAACGACAACGGCCCGGTGATGGAGCAGATCCTCGACCTGCGCCAGGAGCTGGCCGGCCTGCTCGGTTTCGCCAGCTACGCCGAGCTGAGCCTGGCGACCAAGATGGCCGAGTCCAGCGACCAGGTGCTGAGCTTCCTCCGCGACCTGGCCGTGCGCAGCAAGCCCTTCGCCCGGCAGGACCTCGACGAGCTCAAGGCCTTCGCCGCCGAACAGGGCCTGGACGACCTGCAGAGCTGGGACACCGGCTACTACAGCGAGAAGCTGCGCGAACAGCGCTACAGCATCTCCCAGGAAATCCTCCGCGCCTATTTCCCCATCGACAAGGTGCTCACCGGCCTCTTCGCCATCGTGCAGAAGCTCTATGGCATCGAGATCCGCGAGCTGTCGGGCTTCGACACCTGGCACCCGGATGTCCGCCTCTTCGAGATCCGCGAGAACGGCCAGCACGTCGGACGCTTCTTCTTCGACCTCTATGCCCGCGCCAACAAGCGTGGCGGCGCGTGGATGGACGGTGCCCGCGACAAGCGCCGCACCTCCGCCGGCAAGCTGGTCAGCCCGGTGGCCAACCTGGTGTGCAACTTCACCCCGGCCGTCGGCGGCAAGCCCGCGCTGCTGACCCACGACGAAGTCACCACCCTGTTCCATGAATTCGGCCACGGCCTGCACCACCTGCTGACCCGCGTCGAGCACGCCGGGGCCTCCGGCATCAACGGCGTGGCTTGGGACGCGGTCGAGCTGCCCAGCCAGTTCATGGAGAACTGGTGCTGGGAGCCGGAAGGCCTGGCGCTGATCTCCGGCCACTACCAGACCGGCGAACCCCTGCCCCAGGACCTGCTGGACAAGATGCTGGCGGCGAAGAACTTCCAGTCCGGCCTGATGATGGTGCGCCAGCTGGAGTTCTCCCTGTTCGACTTCGAGCTGCATGCCACCCACGGCGATGGCCGCAGCGTGCTGGAGGTGCTCGAAGGCATACGTGCCGAGGTCTCGGTGATGCGCCCGCCGGCCTTCAACCGCTTCGCCAACAGCTTCGCGCACATCTTCGCCGGTGGTTACGCAGCCGGTTACTACAGCTACAAGTGGGCGGAAGTGCTCTCCGCCGACGCCTTCTCGAAATTCGAGGAAGAGGGCGTGTTCAACGCCGACACCGGCCGCGCCTTCCGCGAGGCCATCCTCGCCCGGGGCGGCTCCCAGGAGCCGATGGTGCTGTTCGTCGATTTCCGCGGTCGTGAGCCCTCCATCGACGCCCTGTTGCGCCACCTCGGCCTGTCGTCGGAGGCCGCATGAGCGAAGGTCCCGTGAACGTCACCAAGAAGCGCTTCATCGCCGGTGCCGTGTGCCCGGCTTGCAGCGAGCAGGACCGCATCCAGATGTGGGACGAGGACGGCGTGCCGCACCGCCAGTGCGTCGCCTGCGGCTATGCCGACACCCTCAACGCGCAAGGCCAGTCGGTGCCCAAGGAACTGGGCACGCGGGTCAACAAGGCCGTGCCCAAGCCGGCCGACCCGAAGGTCCAGGGCGTGCAGTTCTTCCCCAATCCGAAACTGAAGAAGCCCAGCGAATAGCGTCGAGGCCAAGGAGGGCGTGATGTGGCACCTGGTATGCGGTGACAACGCGGTCGAAGGCGTCGCGTCCGTGCTGGGCGAAGACGTGGCGCGCAGCTTCCTGCGGGTGCTGCCCGAGACCTCGCGGTCGGCCCGCTGAAGGACATCGAACAGCCGCCCTGCACCCGCCGCGCCGCCTTCTGGCGGGCGGTCTGGCCAGCGGCGGTGCAGCCGGTGCCGGATTTCGAAGCAGGCCTGGGCGAAGACGCGCAATGGCTCGCCGGCCTCGCCCTGCAGAGCCACGCGGTTACCGTCTGGCATGGCGACAGCGCCTCCGAGCAGCTGTTGCTGGCACGGGTCGCGGCGGCGCTGGAACACAGCCAGCTGCCGCTCTGGGAAGTGCCCTGCGGCAGCGGCGATAGCCGCGTGGAAAGCCGTCGCGCCGTGGCCATGCATGCGCCGGACGAGCTGGCCGAGCTCTACCTGCCCAGGCTGATCGAGGCGGAGCGCCGGCAGGCGCTGGCCGCCCAGTGGCGCGGCGCGCTGGCCGAAGGCGCGGGCATCCGCCGCTGGCGCGGAGGGGCTTTCCATGGCGAGGACTTCAGCTTCATCGATGCCGACCTGATCGGCTCCTGCACGTCGGAGTGGCGCTCGCTGGGCCGCGCGATGGCCGACGTCATGGCCCGTTGCGATGGCTTCTTCGCCACCGACTTCTTCCTCTTCTGGCGCGCCCGTGAACTGGCCGCCCAGGGCCGTGTCGAGATCCAGGGCGAGCCCGGGGCCAATGGCTACGGCGGCCTGCAGGTGCGCCTGCAAGGCTGACCCGGGCGGCACCCACCCCCACGAGCCGGAGGCTCCATGCACGGACCCGACCCCCGCAACCCGCACCCCATGGCGGGCTTCCCCCAGGTCTGCTTCATCCGCAACACGGTGAGCAACCCGCAGATCGAGATCGGCGAGTACACCTACTACGACGACCCGGAGGATTCGGAGAACTTCGAGCGCAACGTCCTCTATCTGTACCCCTTCATCGGCGATCGCCTGGTGATCGGGCGCTTCTGCGCCATCGCGCGCGGGGTGAAGTTCATCATGAACGGCGCCAACCACAAGCTCTCCGGCTTCTCCACCTACCCTTTCCAGATCTTCGGCGGTGGCTGGGAGCGGCACATGCCGGAGCTGTCCGAGTTTCCCAACAAGGGCGACACCCTGATCGGCAACGACGTGTGGATCGGCTACGAGGCGCTGATCATGCCCGGGTGAAGATCGGCGACGGTGCCATCATCTCCTCGCGCTCGGTGGTGACCCGCGACGTGCCGCCCTACACCCTGGTCGGCGGCAACCCGGCCGAGCCGCTCAAGCAGCGCTTTCCCGACGCGGTGGTGGAGCGCCTGCTGGCCATTGCCTGGTGGGACTGGCCGGTGGAGAGAATCAGCCGGCACCTGGGGGCGATCATGGCGGCGGACCTCGATGCCCTGGAGCGCTGCGCCCGCGAAGACTGAGGCGAACTGCGTCACTTCCGCCGACCGGGCGCCTTGCCGCAGCGCGGGGCCGGGAGTAATTTTCCCTGCTGTGCCCCGCTGCACAGGGAGCCGCCGCAGAGGGCGGCGATACAGCAAGGAGACCCAGGTGCCCACCTTTACCCGCAACAAACTTCCGGTCGTCGGCAGCCTCGAACTGGTGGTCGGCAACGTCCTCAAGCTGAAGCTCAACGGCCTGGGCCCGGGCAAGAAGCACTACCGGGTCAAGAGCGCCAACACCTGCCTGGAAGTGAAGCAGGACGCGAACGATCGCCAGAGCGAGCAGAGCATCACCATCAAGGCGCTGCGCGCCTGCCAGTCGGTGCGCGTGGAAGCCTTTTCCGCCACCGACGACCTGCCTTCCGGCATCCACGTGGTGATCACCGTGCTGGAAGCGTTGACGCTGCCCGATGCCAGTACCGACGAAGGCTGCCTCGCCCGCCTGCTGCTGGCCGAATCGGTGGTGCCGAAGAATGCCGGCGGCCTGGAGGAAGCCCTGTTCTCCATGCAGCTGATGCGGCAGGTCATCGAGAACCGCATGGCGTTCTCCGAACCCAAGCACTTCGGCAAGCCGGCCAACAAGACCATGACGGGCTTCATCACCGCCCGCGATCCGCTGCAGTTCGAGGGGTTCGGCAACTACCCGTCCATCGGCAGCAAGGAAGGCAAGATCGACAGCTACCTGCGCCTGGCCAACGACGGTTCCGACCTGCGCTTCTCCTTCGTCCGCCAGCATGTGCAGAACGCACTGGACGTGGCGGCGGGCAAGAGCCTGGCCAAGCCCTACAAGCCGCCGGTCTACGGCTGGATGACCGAAGGCAGCAACCCGGGCGGCTATTTCATCAAGGCGGTCGACAAGGGAGGCCAGACCTTCTTCAGCCTCACCCAGGCCTTCATCGACAACCCCAACAACCCCGGTAAACCGAAGAAATGAACAGCCCACGCCTGGCCGGACTCTTCCCCGGCGCCCTGCTCCTCGTCGCCCTCGGTGCCTGCGCGGCCGAGTCCTTCGGCCCGTCGATCTACAGCGGCCAGGTGGCGCGCTTCGACATCGCCCAGGACAAGGCCTTCGCCGATCCCGAGCAGGACATGCGCTTCCTGCTGGTGCAGGCCAAGCGCAACGACAGCGCCAATCACTTCTGCGTGATCGGCTACCAGTGGCCGGACGGCAAACGCAAGGCGGCGGTGCACTGGCAGGAAGGCCAGCGCATCGTCCTCTGGACCGGCAAGTCCGGCTGGGGCGATGACTTCAAGTACGCCGACTCGATGGCCATGGCCAACAGCGTGGACCTCAAGGACGGCCTGGTGGATACCGACGAGCAGCGCTTCGGCAGCAGCTTCCTGCAACTGCGCTCCTCCGCCGAAGGCACCCTCGCCGACTGCAAGGCCCATGGCCGCCAGTACCTGATCGAGCCGTTCACGCCGCCGGTGGACGAAGACGAGTAGGGCTTTCCGACGAAAACCGGCTGGCGCAGGACGCTGTAAGAATATACTGTTCATGCATACAGTATTTTCGGAGCGCCCCGCCATGTCCGTCACCCTTCCGCCCCGTGGCCGTGGAACCGGTAGCAACCCCTACAACCGCTTCGCCCCGACTCTCTCGGTGGCCGAGGACGACGGCTGGTACCAGGAGGTGCCGCCGACCCGCGCCACCGAGGTGCGCATCGAGACGGCCAAGAGCATCATCGCCCGCAACCAGTCGCCGGACCTGCCCTTCGACCGTTCCATCAACCCCTACCGTGGCTGCGAGCACGGCTGCATCTATTGCTACGCGCGGCCCAGCCACGCCTACTGGGACCTGTCGCCGGGCATCGACTTCGAGACCCGGCTGATCGCCAAGACCAACGCCGCCGCCCTGCTGGAGCAGCAGTTGAGCAAGCCCGGCTACCAGTGCGCGCCCATCGCCCTGGGCGCCAACACCGACCCCTACCAGCCCATCGAGCGCGAGCACCGCATCACCCGCCAGGTACTGGAAGTGCTGCTGCGCTACCGCCATCCGCTGACCATCGTCACCAAGGGCTCGCTGCTGTTGCGCGACCTCGACCTGCTGACCCAACTGGCCGAGCAGCGCCTGGTCAAGGTGATGATCAGCCTCACCACCCTCGACGATGAGCTCAAGCGCATCCTCGAACCACGTGCGGCGGCGCCCTCCGCGCGGCTGCGGGCGATCCGCGTGCTGCGCGAGAACCGCGTGCCGGTGGGCGTGCTCTGCTCGCCGATGATCCCGATGATCAACGACAGCGAACTGGAGAGCCTGCTGGAGGCGGCCCGCGATGCCGGCGCGCGCAGTGCCTCCTACATGCTGGTGCGCCTGCCCCGGGAGGTGGCGCCGCTGTTCGAGGAATGGCTCCAGGCCCACTACCCGCAACGCGCGGCCCACGTGATGAGCATCATCCGCCAGTGCCGGGGCGGCGAGGTGTACGACAGCCGCTTCGGCAAGCGCTTCAGCGGCGAAGGCGCCTTCGCCGAGCTGCTGGCCCAGCGCTTCGCCGTGGCCATGCGTCGCCTGGGCCTGGAGAAGCGCGGCGACGTGGCGCTGGATTGCTCGCGCTTCTGTCCGCCCGGCGGGCAGATGGCCCTGCTGTGAGCGAAAGGATGGGCGGAAGGGCTTTTGCGGGGCCGAAGTGTGACCGGAACGCGCCGAACGGTGTCCTGTAGGGGGGCGGATAAATCCGACCATGTCGGTAAAGTAATCCCACCTACCCCTACAGAGTCCCAAGGCGAACGAGGTCGGCATGAGCGACGAGCACGATACCCCGCAAACCCAGGAAAGCGCTGAAGAAGCGCTGCGCAACATCGTCGAAGGTTTCCAGCGTTTCCGCGACCAGGTCTACCCGGAGCAGGAAGAACTGTTCAAACGCCTGGCCCATGAGCAGAAACCCCGCGCCATGTTCATCACCTGCGCCGACTCGCGCATCGTCCCGGAGCTGATCACCCAGAGCTCCCCCGGCGACCTGTTCGTCACCCGCAACGTCGGCAACGTGGTGCCGCCCTATGGGCAGATGAATGGCGGTGTTTCCACCGCCATCGAGTTCGCCGTGATGGCGCTCGGCGTTCACCACATCATCATCTGCGGCCACTCCGATTGCGGCGCCATGAAGGCGGTGCTCAACCCCGAGCAACTGGAGCGCATGCCCACCGTCAAGGCCTGGCTGCGCCACGCCGAAGTGGCCCGTACCGTGGTCGCCGAGAACTGCGGCTGCGCCAACCACGAGACCCTGGGTGTGTTGACCGAGGAGAACGTGGTGGCCCAGCTGGACCACCTGCGCACCCACCCCTCGGTGGCGGCGCGACTGGCCAGCGGCCAGCTGTTCATCCACGGCTGGGTGTACGACATCGAGACTGCCGCCATCCGCGCCTACGATGCCGAGAGCGGCCACTTCCGCACCATCGGCGACGGCCCGCTGCCGATGGCCACGCCCCGCGCCCGCTACCTGTGACCCTGGTGCCCCGGTTTCGGCCGGGGCACCGTCCGTTTCTTCCTCCCTTTCGCGGATGCGCCTTCGCCGCGTCGAGCGCCTGCACGGTGGTCCCATCGCCGGCCCGGGCTGGCAGACTGCTATCGGCCATTCGTCTGTAATGCTCATTCCAGAGCGGTTTCTTCAGTTTGAGTTAAGTCTTCGCGCCTAAGGTTTTTCTCCATCCCGACTGCCCGGTCGGGTTGCAGGCCGCCATCAATCGGCAGGTCACGAGGGCCAACGGCCCGCTCGGAAAGCAAACAGGAGAAAGCATGAAACAGGACATCCGCAGCATCCCGCCCGCCCCCAGGCAGATAGTGACGCCGCAACCACCTTCGACACCCTGGTGCGTGGCTGCCGGCGCTTTCGCGAGGAGACCTTTCCCCAGCAACGCGGCCTCTTCCAGCGCCTGGCCCGGCAGCAGTCGCCGCGCGCCATGTTCATCACCTGCGCCGACTCGCGGGTGGCGCCGGAGCTGATCACCCACAGCTCGCCCGGCGATCTGTTCGTCACCCGCAACGTCGGCAACCTGGTGCCGCCCTACGGCCAGATGAACGGTGGCGTCTCCACCGCCATCGAGTACGCGGTCATGGCCCTTGGCGTGCATCACATCATCGTCTGCGGGCACTCCGACTGCGGCGCGATGAAGGCCGTGCTGGCTCCGGATGCCCTGCGCGGCATGCCCACCGTCAGCGCCTGGCTGCGCCATGCCGAGGTGGCTCGCAGCCTGGTGGAGCGCAACTGCGATTGCGCCGGGCACGATGCCCTGGGTGTGCTGACCGAGGAGAACGTGGTGGCCCAGCTGGACCACCTGCGCACCCATCCCGCCGTGGCGGCGCGCATGGCCGCCGGGCAGCTGTTCATCCATGGCTGGGTCTACGACATCGAGACCGCCGCCATCCGAGCCTATGACGCCGAAGCCGGGGGCTTCCTGCCGCTGCAGCAGGGCCGCGTCGCCATGGCCACGCCCCGCCCGCGCTACCTGGCGTCCTGACACCCTCCCCATACGCCGTGGCGGCCGAGACCGCCGCGCCCCCCTTCGTGCCGCAGGAGATCGCGACATGCGCCTTGCTTCCTTGAAATCCACCTTGCCCCGGGACCTGCTGGCCTCGGTGGTCGTCTTTCTCGTCGCCCTGCCGCTGTGCATGGGCATCGCCATCGCGTCCGGCATGCCGCCGGCCAAGGGGCTGATCACCGGCATCGTCGGCGGCCTGGTGGTCGGCTGGCTGGCGGGCTCGCCCTTGCAGGTCAGCGGCCCGGCGGCCGGCCTCGCCGTGCTGGTCTTCGAACTGGTGCGCGAGCACGGCATGGCCATGCTCGGGCCCATCCTGGTGCTGGCCGGGCTGTTGCAGTTGTGCGCGGGGCGCCTGCGCCTGGGCTGCTGGTTCCGGGTCACGGCGCCGGCGGTGGTCTACGGCATGCTCGCCGGCATCGGCGCGCTCATCGTGATGTCGCAGGTACATGTGATGTTCGATGCCAGGCCCCAGGCATCGGGGCTGGAAAACCTGCTGGCGTTCCCCGAGACGCTGATCAACGCGCTCGCCCAGGTCGGTCCCGGCGGCGGCCTGGCGGCTGCCGCGCTGGGCCTTGGCACCATCGCCTGCATGTGGGGCTGGGAGCGCTGGCGCCCGCAGTCGCTGCACTTCCTGCCCGGCGCGCTGATCGGCGTCGGCTTGGCGACCCTGGCCAGCCTGGCCCTGGCGCTCGATGTGCAGCGGGTCAGCGTGCCGGCGACCCTGGGCGAGGCCATCGACTGGTTGCGCCCGGCCGACCTGCTCGGCCTGGCCGACCCGCAGATCCTCCTGGCGGCGCTGGTGGTGGCCTTCGTCGCCAGTGCCGAGACGCTGCTCTCCGCCGCAGCGGTGGACCGCATGCATGGCGGGCCGCGTTCCGACCTCGACCGTGAGCTGTCGGCCCAGGGCGTGGGCAACCTGCTGTGTGGCGTCCTGGGCGCGTTGCCCATGACCGGGGTGATCGTGCGCAGTTCCGCCAACGTCCAGGCCGGCGCCCGCACGCGCCTGTCCGCCGTGCTGCACGGTGGCTGGCTGCTGGCCTTCGTCGCCCTGCTGCCGATGGTGCTGCAGAGCATTCCGGTGGCGGCGCTGGCCGGCGTGCTGGTCTTCACCGGCTGCAAGCTGGTGGATGCCAAGGCCATGCGTAATCTCTCGCGCTATGGCCGTGCCCCGCTGCTGATCTACGCGGCCACCGCGTTGGGGATCGTCGCCCTCGACCTGCTCAGCGGGGTGCTGATCGGCTTCGCCCTGACCCTGGCCAAGCTGGCCTGGAAGGCGTCGCGCCTGAAGATCGTCCTGGTGCACGGCGCTCCCGGCGAGGCGGAGCTGCGCCTGGCCGGCGCGGCCACCTTCCTGCGGGTGCCGCAACTGGCGCGGGTGCTGGAGGGCGTGGCGCCGGGCACGCGGCTGCAGGTGCCGCTGGATAACCTCAGCTACATCGACCACGCCTGCATGGAGCTGCTGGAGGACTGGGGGCGGGCCGCGCAGCGACAGGGTGGGGCCCTGCAGATCGAGCCCCGTGCCCTGAACCGGCGCCTGGAAGGACGGCTGCTCAGCCTGCGCGGCCGCGCCGTCTGAAGTTCAGCCGGCGGCGCGTTGCGCCTGGTCCAGCTGCAGTTCGACGCCGAGCTGGCGCGAGAGGCAGGGCCAGCACTTCCACGCCGCTTCCACCTTTGGGTCGTGCAGCCTGTCGCGGTAGTGCTGCACCGAGGCGCGCTCGAACACCGCCTCCTCGAGCATGCCGTCCACCGCGTGGTGCACCGCCTCGTCGAGCTGGTTGGCGAAGGGTTCGCCGATCAGCTGGTGGGCGATGAGGTTGGCCACGGTGGTGTCCAGCGGGATCAGCGGCTCGCCGAGGTGGGCGATGTAGCGGTCGTTCACTTCCTCCACCAGGCGGTGGGCGAGGTAGGCCTCGTCGAGCAGGCCGTCCAGGCCCTCGTGGCCGTCCACCATGCTCGGCGGCTGCAGGAAGAACTGCTCGGCGACCTTAAGCACCGGCTTCACCTGCGCCTCGATGCCGGCCTCGCGGGCAACGTTGGCGGCGGCGTCGAGCACATCCGGCACCTGCTCGATGTAGGCGCTGACGAAGCGCGCCAGCACGCCTTCGGCGTCGCTGGCGGGCAGGTGGATGGCTGGGTGGAGGCGGTCCATCTGGGTTGCGAGGATGCGTGCCAGATGCCCGCTTTGGGCTTCCTGTTCGTGGGCTCGCTGGATGAGTTCGCGCAGGGCGAGGGTATTCATGACTGCTCCTGGGTAGGACATGGATCGAAGGGTGGGGAAGACACAACTTAGCTCGCCGCCGCGCTCAGCTAAGACCCGATTGTCATAATGAAGAAATACTTATGCATGGTCGCGATAACGTCGGCCCCTCATCTGCGTCAACCCCGCGCCAGCCGTGGCGTTTAGGACAAGGCTTGTGGCCCTTGCGCCAATTTTTCCGTCGCGTTGCCAGCTTCAAGTCGGTGTCTATACTCCGACTCGAAAGGCGTTACCTGATGACACCCGACTGCGCACCACCGTGCTGAAGGTCGGCCGTTAAAGTCAGCCGTATTAACGACCGCTCCCTTAGCCGCTGGCCCAGCCGGCGGGATAACAAGAACGATAAGGGGAACCCGCAATGATGCGACATCCACGAGTCTGGATGGGACTCCTGCTGTGGTCGATTTTCAGCCAGGCGCAGGCCGCCTGGACCGTCAACATGGCACCTGGTGCCACCGAGGTCAGCCGTACCGTTTTCGATCTGCACATGACGATCTTCTGGATCTGCGTCGTGATCGGCGTGATCGTGTTCGGCGCCATGTTCTGGTCGATGATCATCCACCGCCGCTCCACCGGCCAGGAACCTGCGCATTTCCACGAGAGCACCACGGTGGAGATCCTCTGGACGGTCGTGCCCTTCGTCATCCTGGTGCTGATGGCGATACCCGCCACCAAGACCCTGATCGACATCTACGACAGTTCCGAATCCGAGCTGGACATCCAGGTCACCGGCTACCAGTGGAAGTGGAACTACAAGTACCTGGGCCAGGACGTCGAATTCTTCAGCAACCTCGCCACGCCCGCCGAGCAGATCCACAACAAGGCGGAGAAGGACGAGCACTACTTGCTGGAGGTGGACGAGCCGCTGGTGATCCCGGTGGGCACCAAGGTGCGCTTCCTGATCACTGCCGCCGACGTCATCCACTCCTGGTGGGTGCCGGCGCTGGCGGTCAAGCGCGACGCCATCCCCGGCTTCGTCAACGAGGCCTGGACGCGCATCGACAAGCCCGGCATCTACCGCGGGCAGTGCGCCGAGCTGTGCGGCAAGGACCACGGCTTCATGCCCATCGTGGTCGAGGCCAAGTCCAAGGAGGACTTCGCCAAGTGGCTCGCCGGTCGCAAGGAGGAGGTCGCCAAGCTCAAGGAGCTGACCGACAAGGAGTGGACGCTCGAAGAGCTCTCCGCCCGTGGCGACAAGGTCTACCACACCACCTGCGCCGCCTGTCACCAGCCCGAGGGCCAGGGCATGCCGCCGATGTTCCCGGCGCTCAAGGGCTCGAAGATCGCCACCGGGCCGAAGGAAGACCACCTCAGCATCGTCTTCCACGGCAAGCCCGGCACGGCCATGGCCGCCTTCGGCAAGCAGCTGTCGGAAGTCGACATCGCCGCCGTCATCACCTACGAACGCAACGCCTGGGGCAACGCCAAGGGCGACATGGTGACGCCGAAAGAAGTGCTTGCGCTCAAGCAAGCCGAGGAGAAATGACATGAGTGCAGTGATCGACCACGATCATGCCGGGCATGATCACCACCACGGCCCGGCCAAGGGCCTTATGCGCTGGGTGCTCACCACCAACCACAAGGACATCGGCACCATGTACCTGTGGTTCGCCTTCGCCATGTTCCTCCTCGGAGGTTCCATGGCGATGGTGATCCGCGCCGAGCTGTTCCAGCCCGGCCTGCAGATCGTCGAGCCGGCCTTCTTCAACCAGATGACCACCATGCACGGCCTGATCATGGTCTTCGGCGCGGTGATGCCGGCCTTCGTCGGCCTGGCCAACTGGATGATCCCGCTGATGGTCGGCGCGCCGGACATGGCCCTGCCGCGCATGAACAACTTCAGCTTCTGGCTGCTGCCGGCGGCCTTCGGCCTGCTCATCAGCACCCTGTTCACCGCCGGCGGCGGGCCCAACTTCGGCTGGACCTTCTACGCGCCGCTGTCCACCACCTACGCGCCGGAGAGCGTCACCTACTTCATCTTCGCCATCCACCTGATGGGCATCAGCTCGATCATGGGCGCGATCAACGTGATCGCCACCATCCTCAACCTGCGCGCCCCGGGCATGACCCTGATGAAGATGCCGCTGTTCGTCTGGACCTGGCTGATCACCGCCTTCCTGCTGATCGCGGTGATGCCGGTGCTGGCGGGCTGCGTGACCATGATGCTGATGGACATCCACTTCGGCACCAGCTTCTTCAGCGCGGCCGGTGGCGGCGACCCGGTGCTGTTCCAGCACGTGTTCTGGTTCTTCGGCCACCCCGAGGTGTACATCATGATCCTGCCCGCCTTCGGCGCGGTCAGCTCGATCATCCCGGCCTTCGCGCGCAAGCCGCTGTTCGGCTACACCTCGATGGTCTACGCCACCGCCTCCATCGCCTTCCTGTCCTTCATCGTCTGGGCGCACCACATGTTCGTGGTCGGCATCCCGCTGACCGGTGAGCTGTTCTTCATGTACGCCACCATGCTGATCGCCGTGCCCACCGGGGTGAAGGTGTTCAACTGGGCCAGCACCATGTGGCAGGGCTCGATGACCTTCGAGACACCGATGCTGTTCGCGGTGGCCTTCGTCATCCTCTTCACCATCGGCGGCTTCTCCGGGCTGATGCTGGCCATCGCCCCGGCGGACTTCCAGTACCACGACACCTACTTCGTGGTGGCCCACTTCCACTACGTGCTGGTGCCCGGCGCCATCTTCGGCATCTTCGCCTCGGCCTATTACTGGCTGCCGAAGTGGACCGGCCACATGTACGACGAGACCCTCGGCAAGCTGCACTTCTGGATGAGCTTCATCGGCATGAACATGGCGTTCTTCCCCATGCACTTCGTGGGGCTGGCCGGCATGCCGCGACGCATCCCGGACTACAACCTGCAGTTCGCCGACTTCAACATGATCTCCTCCATCGGTGCCTTCACCTTCGGCGCCACCCAGCTGCTGTTCCTGTTCATCGTCATCAAGTGCATCCGTGGCGGCAAACCCGCACCGGCCAAGCCCTGGGACGGTGCCGAGGGGCTGGAGTGGACCGTGCCCTCGCCGGCGCCCTACCACACCTTCAGCACCCCGCCGGAGGTGAAGTGAGATGAGCGGGGAACTGGACAATCGCCGCCTCATCCCGCGCCTCCTGGTGCTGGTGGTGGCGATGTTCGGCTTCGGTTTCGCCCTGGTGCCCATCTACGAAGTGATGTGCGTGGCCTTCGGCATCAACGGCAAGACCAACGCCAACGCCTACGAAGGCAGCCAGGCGCTGGACGAGAAGCGCCAGGTGCGGGTGCAGTTCCTCGCCACCAATGCGGCGGACATGACCTGGGAATTCCGCTCCAAGGCGGACGACCTGGTGGTGCACCCGGGGGCGAGCAACGAAATGCTGTTCATCGCCCACAACACCACCGACAAGCCCATGACCGCCCAGGCGGTGCCGAGCATCTCGCCGTCCAAGGCCGCCGCGTACTTCCACAAGACCGAATGCTTCTGCTTCACCCAGCAGGTCCTGCAGCCGGGCGAGCGCATCGAGATGCCGGTGCGCTTCATCGTCGACCGCGACCTGCCGCCCGACGTGCACCACCTGACACTCGCTTACACGCTGTTCGATATCACGGCCCGCAAGCCCCCGGTCGCCAAGACCGGCAGCTGACGCGCCGACAAGGAGAACAACAACGATGGCAAGTCACGAGCAGTACTACGTTCCCGCCCAGAGCAAATGGCCGATCATCGCCACCATCGGCATGCTCGTCACCGTCTACGGCCTGGGCACCTGGTTCAACGACCTCAAGGCTGCGCGCCCGGATTCAAACGGCCCGCTGATCTTCTTCGTCGGCGCCCTGTGCCTGGCGTACATGCTGTTCGGCTGGTTCGGCGCGGTGATCAAGGAAAGCCGCGGCGGACTCTACAGCCCGCAGATGGACCGCTCGTTCCGCTGGGGCATGAGCTGGTTCATCTTCTCCGAGGTGATGTTCTTCGCCGCCTTCTTCGGGGCGCTGTTCTACGTGCGCGCCTGGGCCGGCCCCTGGCTGGGCGGTGAAGGCGACAAGGGCGTGGCCAACATGCTCTGGCCCAACTTCCAGTACACCTGGCCCCTGCTCAACACCCCCGACCCGAAACTCTTCCCCGGGCCGAAGGAAGTGATCGACCCGTGGCACCTGCCGCTGATCAACACCATCCTGCTGGTGACCTCCAGCTTCACCGTCACCTTCGCCCACCACGCGCTGAAGAAGGCCAACCGCAAGCTGCTGAAGATCTGGCTGGGGCTGACCATCCTGCTGGGCGTGTCCTTCCTCGCCCTGCAGGTCGAGGAATACGTCCACGCCTACACCGAGCTGGGCCTGACCCTGGGCTCGGGCATCTACGGCGCCACCTTCTTCATGCTCACCGGCTTCCACGGCGCCCACGTGACCATGGGCACGCTGATCCTCACCGTGATGCTGGTGCGCATCCTGCGCGGCCACTTCGACGCCGACCACCACTTCGGCTTCGAGGCCGCCAGCTGGTACTGGCACTTTGTGGACGTGGTCTGGGTGGGGCTGTTCATCTTTGTGTATGTGCTTTGAAGAGGCAGCTGCAAGGGGCAAGTGGTGGCTGAGCCCGGCTTTTCTTGCAGCTTGAAACTTGCAGCTTGCAGCTCCGACCTACCAGGTCGTATGCGATACCAGCTGTCCGCTGTAGAAGCCCCAGGCCACCAGGCCGATGGTGAGGGCGGCAAGGATGACGCGGACGGTGAGGGCGTTGACCACGCGTGAGCCGCGGCCCTCGTCCTTGACCAGGAAGAACAGGCCGCTGAACAGGCTGACCACGGTGGCCAGCAGCAAGAGAACGATGAGCGCCTTGAGCATGGGGCGACTCCGGGGGCAAGGGGGATGTCGTGCAGTATAGCCAGAGCTTTCCAGGCTCCAGGCCTCGCCGGGTGAGGTCTTTCCGGCCCGGCCTCGTGCCCACCCTCGTGGTGCTGGCGCTGCTGCCCGTGCTTGTCGGGCTGGGCATCTGGCAGCTCTCCCGCGCGGAGGAGAAGCGCCAGCTGCTGGCCGGCTACGAGGCGCGCCGCAATGCCGAGCCCATCGCCATCACCGATCTGGAGCGCCTGCCCGACCCGGCCTATGCGCGGGTGCGCCTGCAGGGCCATTTCGATGACCAGCACAGCCTGCTGCTGGACAGCCGCATCCGCGCCGGCAAGCCCGGCGTCGAGCTGCTGCAACCCTTCTACGACCAGGCCAGCGGGCTCTGGCTGCTGGTCAACCGCGGCTGGCTGCCCTGGCCGGACCGGCGCACCCCGCCGCAATTTGACACCCCGCACCAGGCCCTGGCCCTCGACGCCTGGGTCTACGTGCCGCCGGGGGCCAGCTTCGAGCTCAAGCACGTCGAAGGCACCGAATGGCCGCAACTGGTCAACCAGGTCGAGCCGCGCAGCCTATGGCAGAAGCTCGGCCGTGGCGGCCTGCCCTTCGAGCTGCGCATCGAGCCCGGTCTTGCCGCCTACGAGGCCGACTGGCCGGTGGTGGCCATGGGGCCGGAGAAGCACCTCGGCTACGCCGTGCAGTGGTTCGCCATGGCGGCGGCCCTCTGCGCGCTCTTCATCTATTTCGGTTTTCGCCAAGCACGGGAGACAACGGATGAATCCAGCACTCGCTCTGCCTGATACGCCGCCGCGCCGCTCGCGCGGGCGCCTGCAACTGCTGCTGATCCTCGCAGTGGTGATCGGGCCCATGGTGCTGGCATCGGCCATGTACCACCTGCGCTTCTGGGTGCCGGACGGGCGCAGCTACCACGGCGCGCTGATCGGCAACGGCCAGACCCGCACCGACCTCGGCGTGCAGGGCGCGGGGGACGAGGCGCTGTGGCAGCTGCTGGTCACCGCACCGCAAGGCTGCGAGGCCGACTGCCAGCAACTGGTCTACGTCGCCCGGCAGATCCATATCGGCCTCGGCCGTGAGGCCGGGCGCGCCAGCCACGCCTTCGCCGTCGGCCAGCCATTGTCGGCGGACTACCAGCAGACCCTGGAACGCGAATACCCGCGCCTGCAGCGCTACGGCCTGGACCCGGCCGTGTACGGCAAGGCGGTGGAAAGCGACGTCACCGGCCCGCAGCTGTGGATAGTCGACCCCCACGGCAACCTGGTGCTGCGCTACGACGCCAGGATCAAGGGCAAGCAGATCCTCAACGACCTGCGGCACCTGATGAAGCTTTCGAATATAGGGTGAGGGCAGCGGCAAGCTTCAAGCTACAAGCGGCAAGTCATGAAGCGAGCGCAAGCGTGCAGCTTTTTCTTGCAGCTTGAAGCTTGCAACTTGCAACTGAGAAAACGGAGTTCTCCCATGCAACGATCGTCCCGTCCCGGTTTCTACCTTGCGGTGCTGGCCACCGCGCTGGCTGTGGTGGTGGTGCTGCTGGGCGCCTACACCCGGCTGACCCATGCCGGCCTCGGTTGCCCCGACTGGCCGGGCTGCTATGGCTTCATCGGCGTGCCCAAGACCGAAGCCCAGCTGGCCCACGCCGAGGTGCATTTCCCCGAGGCGCCGGTGGAGGCCGACAAGGGCTGGAACGAGATGATCCACCGCTACTTCGCCGGCACCCTGGGCCTGGCCATTCTCGGCCTCGCGGTGCACGCCCTGGTGCGGCGCGGGCGTGACGGCCAGCCGCGCAAGCTGCCGCTGCTGCTGCTCGGCGTGGCCATCGCCCAGGCCGCCTTCGGCATGTGGACGGTGACCCTCAAGCTCTGGCCCCAGGTGGTCACCGCGCATTTGCTCGGCGGCTTCACCACCCTGGCGCTGCTGTTCCTGCTCAGCCTGCGCCTGTCCGGCGCCTTCGCCCCGCTGCAACTGCCCGCGCGGCTGCGGCGCCTGGCGGCA
This sequence comes from Pseudomonas sp. Pc102, assembly GCF_018408275.1. Taxonomy (NCBI): domain Bacteria; kingdom Pseudomonadati; phylum Pseudomonadota; class Gammaproteobacteria; order Pseudomonadales; family Pseudomonadaceae; genus Pseudomonas; species Pseudomonas sp. Pc102. Next base: position 60,857 of record NZ_AP021905.1, read on the forward strand.
CTCGGCCTGTTGCTGGTGATCGGGCAGATCGCCCTCGGCGGCTGGGTCAGCTCCAACTACGCGGCGGTGGCCTGCGTCGACCTGCCCACCTGCCACGGCCAGTGGTGGCCGGCGATGGACTTCGCCAACGGCTTCCACCTCAGCCAGCACATCGGCCCCAACTACCTGGGCGGGCAGCTGGACAGCGACGCCCGCACCGCCATCCACATGACCCACCGCCTCGGCGCCCTGGTGGTGACCCTCACCCTGCTGGCGCTCGCCTGGCGCCTGCGCGGGGCCGGTCTCGGCCGCCTCGCCGCGCTCGTGCTCGGCGCCCTGGCGCTGCAGGTCGGCCTGGGCATCAGCAACGTGATCTTCCACCTGCCGCTGCCGGTGGCGGTGGCCCACAACGGCGGCGGCGCGTTGCTGCTGCTGACGCTGGTGCTGGTGAACTACCGCGTGCGCGCGCCGGCCCTCGCCGCCGAACGCTCGACAACGGCTGTCCGGCTGCACGCCGGCAAGCCCGCCTGAACACAAGAAGAAGGAGAGACGCCATGGCCATTCTGCTCAGTGAACGCCAGGCCCGGGTCCACGCCAGCTGGCGCGATTACCTTGAGCTGACCAAGCCCAAGGTGCTGGTGCTGATGCTCATCACCTCCCTGGTGGGGATGTTCCTCGCCACCCGCGCGGGCGTGGCCTGGGAGGTGCTGATCTTCGGCAACCTCGGCATCGCCCTGTGCGCCGGGTCGGCGGCGGCGGTGAACCACGTGGTGGACCGGCGCATCGACTCGATCATGGCGCGTACCCTCAAGCGCCCGGTGGTCAATGGCCGCGTCTCGCCCGCCGCGGCGCTGGTCTTCGCCCTGAGCCTGGCGGTGGCCGGGCAGGTGCTGCTGCTGCACTTCACCAACGAACTCACCGCCTGGCTGACCCTCGCCTCGCTGCTGGGCTACGCGGTGATCTACACCGGCTTCCTCAAGCGCGCCACGCCGCAGAACATCGTCATCGGCGGCCTCGCCGGCGCCGCCCCGCCGATGCTCGGCTGGGTCGCGGTCACCGGCCACCTGTCCGCCGAGCCGCTGCTGCTGGTGCTGATCATCTTCGCCTGGACCCCGCCGCACTTCTGGGCCCTGGCCATCCACCGCAAGGAGGAATACGCCAAGGCCGACATCCCCATGCTGCCGGTGACCCATGGCGAGCACTACACCAAAGTGCACATCCTGCTCTACACCCTGGTGATGTTCGCCGTGAGCCTGCTGCCCTACGCCATCCACATGAGCGGCATGCTCTACCTGGTCTGCGCCATCGTCCTGGGCGGGCGCTTCCTGCAATGGGCCTGGGTGCTCTACCGCGACAGCCGACCGCACGCCGCGATCAAGACCTTCAAGTACTCTATCGCCTACCTGTTCCTGCTGTTCATCGCCCTCCTGGTGGATCACTACCTGCTGCTGAACATCTGACTCCAAAGGCTGTTACACCGCGGACCGTGCCATCGGCACGCTTCGCGGTTAGTCTTGCCGCCACCGAATTCCCCGAGTGAAGACCGCCCCATGACCCGTGTGCAGAAAACCGTATTCGTCCTCATCGCCCTGGTGGCGCTGGTGCTCGGCCTGACCGTGCACAAGGTGCTCAACAACCAGCGCCAGGCCGACCCGACCCAGTTGCTCGACGCCGGCATCGTGCTGCTGCCGCAGAGCCGCACCCTGCCGTCCATCAGCCTCACCGACCAGGACGGCAAGCCGGTGGCGGTCAACGAGCTCAAGGACAAGTGGAGCCTGCTGTTCTTCGGCTACACCTTCTGCCCGGACATCTGCCCCACCACCCTGGCGCAGATGCGCGAGCTCAAGGGCCTGCTGCCGGAGGCGGCGCGCAACAACCTGCGCGTGGTGCTGGTCAGCGTCGACCCCAACCGCGACACCCCGCAGCAGCTCAAGCAGTACCTGGGCTACTTCGACCCGGCCTTCGTCGGCTACACCGGCGAGCTGGCCTCGATCCAGAAGCTCGCCAATGCCGTGAGCATCCCCTTCATCCCGGCCGACACCAGCAAGGAAAACTACACCGTCGACCACAGCGGCAACCTCGTGGTGATCGGCCCGGATGGCACCCAGCGCGGCTTCATCCGCGCGCCGCTGAACAACCAGAAGCTCAAGGACCAGTTGCCGACCCTGCTGGCGCCGGCCAGCTGAGAAGTTTCTTTCTCAATTGCAACTAATTCTCAATAAAAATAAGATGGCGCTCCCTCACCCTCCGCCAGTCAGGGAGCGCGCTTGTCGGAGCCCGATCTCAAGAGCCTTTTCATCAAGCATGCGAAGGCCCTGCAAAGCCTGTTGACGCGCAAGGTGCGCGACCCGCAGCTGGCCGCCGACCTGGTCCAGGAGAGCTTCCTGCGCCTGGCCGAACAGCGCGGCAAGGAACGCATCGACAACAGCCCCGCGTACCTCTACCGCACCGCCCACAACCTGATGATCGACCACGCCCGGCAACAGTCGCGGCGCAGGACCGAGTCGGTGCCCCACGAGGCGCTGGAGGAGGTAGTCGAGGAGCGCCCCGGTCTCGATGACCAGGCCGCCGAGGCCCAGCACATGCGCAGGCTGCGCGAGGCGGTGGCGGAACTGCCGCCGCGCACCCGCGAGATCTTCCGCCTCAACCGCCTCGAAGGCCTGACCCATGCCGAGGTCGCGCGGCGACTGGAGATCTCCGACAGTTCGGTGCAGAAGCACCTGTCCCGGGCCCTTGCGCATGTCATGCAGCGCCTGCAGGACGACGCCCGGGACGCCACATGACCAACGGTTTACCGAGTATCGGCCCCTCGGACGTCAGCATTCCTATAACGAGAACTCGAGAGACCGACGTGATCAGCCACGACCTGCGCGAGCAGGAAATCCGCCAGCAAGCCGCCGACTGGGCCGTCCGCCTCGGTGCCGGGCCCCTGGACGCCGAACAGGCGCGGGCCCTGGCCCTCTGGCAGGCCGAGGACGCACGCCACCCGCCCGCCTTGCAGTTCGCCCAGCGCACCTGGGCCGACCTCGCGCGCCTGGGCGAGATGCCCGCGCCCGCCCATGCGCCCGCCGCGCAGGCGACACACCTGGCCCGGCCGCGCCTGTCTACACGCCGTCGCCCGCGCCTGCGCTGGGTGGCCAGCGCCGCCGCCGTGCTGCTGCTGGCGGGGCTCGGCGTGGAGCAGGGCCGGCAGATGCTGCGGCCGCTGCTCGCCGACCACGCCACCGCCAAGGGCGAGGTGCGCCAGGTGCAGTTGCCGGACGGCAGCCGGGTGGAGCTCGACACCCGCAGCGCCATCGACCTGGAATTCAGCGACACCGAGCGCCGGGTGCGCCTGCTCGGCGGTGATGCCTATTTCACCGTGGCACCGCTGGGGCCGAACGAGTCGCGCCCCTTCGTGGTCGAGAGCGCCGGGGGCACCACCCGCGCGCTGGGCACCCAGTTCCTGGTCAGCCAGGACGATGCGCGCGGCGCCTGGGTCGGCGTCACCGAACACAGCGTCGCCCTGGCGCTGGAACAGGCGCCCGAGCGGGGGGCGCGCGAGCAGGTCCTGCAGGAGGGCCAGAGCGCCCGCTACGACGCCCTTGGCGGTATCGAGGCCCTCGCCCCGCGTGACTTGCAGCGTGCCACCAGCTGGCGACGCGGCGTGCTGGTGTTCGAGCGCGTGCCCCTGGGGCAGGTCGCCGAGCAGCTCAACCGCTACCGGCCCGGCCGCGTGCTGATCAGCGACTCCGCCCTGGCCGGTCGCGAGGTCAGCGGCGTGTTCCGCCTCGACATCCTCGACGAGGCCCTGGACACCCTCACCCACGAACTCAAGGTCAGCCGGCTCGACCTGCCCGGCGTCACCTTTCTCTACTGAGCCGGCAGCCCGCCCGGTGCGGGCTCCGGCGTCCCCCCTGCAAGAATCCCGAAAAAAAACTTACTGAGTTTTCCCGGCTGGCTCGTCTTGGTGTTGAGAGTGATTTTCATTCACCAAACACGAAGCCGTAAGGAAGACCGATGAACGTATGCAAGGGGCCGGGCCAGCGATGCCGTCGTGCGCTGCTCGCCTTGGGGGGAAGCTGGATGCTGGCCTGCGTGGGGGCGCTGCAGGCCGCCGAGTCCGATCCGCTGGCGACGCAGGCGCAGCAGGTCCTGGTCGCCTTCGACATTCCGGCGCAGCCGCTGGACAGCGCGGTGCTGGCCTTCGCCGAGCAGTCCGGCGTGCAGGTGATCTTCGACGCCGCCCTGCTCGAAGGGCTGCAGGGCAATGCGGTGCACGGTCGCCTCGACGTGCGAGCGGGCCTGCGGGCCCTGCTGCTTGGCCACCCGGTGAGCTACAGCTTCGCCTCGCCGCGCCAGGTGAGCCTGAGCCGTACCTACGCCGAGGCGGATGGCCGGGCCCTGCAACTGGGCGCCACCCATGTGCAGGGGCAGGCGATCGCCGATGACTGGGTCTATGAGGCGCCCCGCTCCGTCGCCGTGATCGGTCGCGAGCAGATCGACCGCAACCCGCCGCGCCATGCCGCCGACATGCTCGAACAGAGCGCCGGCGTGTACACCGCCGTCAGCCAGCAGGACCCGGGGCTTTCGGTGAACATCCGCGGCCTGCAGGACTATGGCCGGGTCAACATGAACATCGACGGCATGCGCCAGAACTTCCAGCAGAGTGGCCACCAGCAGCGCAACGGCACGATGTACATCGACCCGGAGCTGCTCTCCGCCGTGACCATCGAGAAGGGCGCCACCTCGGGCATGGGCGGCGCCGGGGTGATCGGTGGCGTGGCCGAGTTCAGCACCCTCGATGCCCGCGAATTCATCCACCCGGGCAAGGAGTTCGGGGGCCGCCTGCGCGCCACCAGCGGGCTCGGTGGCCATGCCAATGGCACCGACTTCATCGGCAGCAGCGCCTTCGCCCTGGGCAACGAGATCGGCGACATCCTCGTCGCGGCCAGCGAGCGCCACCTGGGCGACTACGATCCCGGCACCCACGGCAGCATCGGCGCGCTGCGCACCGGTTCCGCGAGCGACCCCGGCATCGCCGACCGCATCAAGCACTCGACCGTCGCCTACTCCGGCTCCACCATGCGCTCGCGCCTGGCCAAGCTGGGCTGGAACCTGCCCGCCGACCAGCGCCTCCAGTTCGCCTACCTGCGCACCCAGGTCTCCTACGACGACGCCAACATGATGAACGTGCAGAACGCCGAGCTCTGGGAAAAGCTCGGCAGCAGCAACGTGGTGTCGCAGAACTTCGCCCTGGACTACAGCTACAGCCCGGACGACCCGCTGGTCGACCTCAAGGCCAAGCTCTATTACGTCGACAATCGCAATGAGCAGAGCACCCTGACCCGCGGCACCGCTGCCGGCTACGACGTCACCTACCAGACCGACACCTACGGCCTGCAGCTGCAGAACACCTCGACCCTCGCGTTGCTCGACCATGCCGGCCTGAAGGCCAACTATGGCCTCGAGTACTTCCTCGACAAGGTCCGCCCCGACTCCACCCAGGCCACGGCCGCCAGCTCGGCGGTGGACTATCCGGTATCCGAAGGCATGACGCCCCGGGGCGAGCGCGCCATGGGCAGCCTGTTCGGCAACCTCGAATTCGACTACGACGACTGGCTGACGCTGAGCGCGGGCCTGCGTTACGACCGCTATCGCCTCGAGGGCGAGACCGGCATGAACATCAGCACCTTCGCCCTCGGCACCACCCAGCAGGTCACGGTGCCGCTGCGCTATGACGTGGACCGGGAAGAGGGCCGGTTTTCCCCGACCTTCGGCATCTCGGTCAGGCCCGGAGTGGACTGGCTGCAGCTGTTCGCCCGCTACGGCGAAGGCTGGCGCCCGCCGGCGGTGACCGAGACGCTGATCTCCGGGCGCCCCCACGGCGGCAGCGCGGAGACCCTGTACCCCAACCCGCTCCTCGAGCCGGAGCGCTCGCAGTCCTGGGAGGTGGGGTTCAACGTCTTCACGCGGAGCCTCATCACCGAGGGCGATGCCCTGGGCCTGAAGGTCGCCTATTTCGACACGCGCATCGAAGACTTCACCTTCATGTCGGTCGGCCTGCAGCGCCCCGGCTATGGCCTGCCCGCGCTGGGCATCGCCGCCTACGTGAACGACCTCAGCAGCACGCGCTTCCGGGGCGTCGAATACGCCCTCGACTACGACACGGGCGGCTACTACGGCAACCTCACCTACACCCACATGATCGGCGAGAACCAGTACTGCCGGAACCAGGCCTGGCTGGGTGGCGTCACCTCGCCGGTGTACGGCACCGGGCGCCGCCCGCCGGTCATCGGCATGGTGCCGAACCAGGCCGCGAACGCCATGGTCGGCTGTGGCGGGATGATGGGCACCGCCGAGCACATGCCCATGGACCGCGGCAGCCTCACCCTCGGCACCCGCCTGCTCGACCGCCGCCTGGATGTCGGCGTCCGCGCCCGCTACAGCGAAGGCTACGCCCTGGACAGCGGGGACCCGGATGCCCGCGACCAGATCTACCCCGCCGACTGGAAGTCCTACACCGTCTACGACCTCTTCGGCAGCTACCGCGCCAGTGACTCCCTGACCCTGCGCCTGGCCCTCGACAACGTCACCGACCGCGCCTACCTGGTGCCGCTGGGCGACGTGCTGGCCTTCACCCTCGGCCGTGGCCGCACCTTGCAGGGGACCGTGGAATACAGCTTTTGAGCCGCATTTGCCCATGAAGGGCAAAACCGCCGTGCGGCTGCCTGCCGTGCGGCGCCAACCTGTGAAACCTCAATCGGAGAACGAGCATGAGCCTTTCCATCACCTACTCCACCACCTACTCCAGCTGGACCATCAGCGATTACCTGGCCGACTGGGCGGGCTACTTCGGTGACGCCAACCATCGCGTCGGTGAAGTCGAGGACGGCGTGAACACCGGTGGTTTCTACCCGGGCACCCTCAGCGGTACCCAGTACGCGCTGACCAGCCCGAACAGCGATGCCGGCTTCGTCGCCGAAGGCAACCTGACCTACTCGCTGTTCTCAGCGCCGGCCCACACCCTGTACGGCTCGCTGGACACCGTCTCGCTGGGCACCGACGTCACCCGGGATGCGTCCGGCTTCGGCTTCAGCGGCGGCGCGGAAGCCAGCTTCAGCGGCCTGGGCCTGTCCAGCCTGCTCAGCGAAGGCCATGCCGGCATCGTCCACCAGGTCGTCTACGGCCTGATGAGCGGCGACGCCACCGCCTTGCAGGGCGTGCTCGACGGCCTGCTGGACGACTACGGCGTGGACACCGGCGACACCTTCGACGTGGTGGCCGCCGCCCTGGCCGCCGGCCCGCTGAGCCTGGCTCCGGCCGAGGCGGTGGGCGTGCAGGCGCCGGTCGAGGACCTGGCCCTGGCCGCCTGAGCCCGGGCGTAAAAAAAGCGAATGGAAGATCACGCCTCCATTCGCTCCGTTGACGCCACCGCAGCCCGTGTCTTGCAGGGCCCAGGCTGCGGTGGCGCGAATTCTGTGGCCGCGCCCGGCAGGCGTCAATCGCCGGGCGCGGCTCTTCTGGGGGCTTAGATGAAGCGCATGCCTTCTACCAAGCCGGACGACCTGCTGCAGGCCCTCGGGGGTTGCAGGGCCGCCCTGCTCAACATCGGCCTGTTCACCGCCGTGACCAACCTGCTGATGCTCGCCCCGGCGATCTACATGCTGCAGGTCTACGACCGGGTGCTGTCGTCCGGCAACGAGATGACCCTGCTGATGCTCAGCATCATGGTGCTCGGCCTGTTCGCCTTCATGGGCGTGCTGGAGTGGGTGCGCAGCCTGGTGGTGATCCGCCTCGGCAGCCGGTTGGACATGCAGCTCAACCCTCGCGTCTTCGCGGCCGCCTTCGAGGCCAGCCTGGCGGCGGACGGCCGGGGCGCGGCGTCACAGGCCCTGGGCGACCTCAATGCCTTGCGCCAGTTCGCCACCGGGCAGGCGCTGTTCGCCTTCTTCGATGCGCCCTGGTTCCCGCTCTACCTGCTGGTGATGTTCATGTTCAGCCCCTGGCTGGGGCTGCTGGCGCTGGCCGGTGCCCTGGCACTGATGGCGCTGGCCTGGCTCAACGAGCGCGTCACGCTGGAGCCCCTGAGCGAGGCCGGGCGGCTCTCGCAGCTGGCCGGGCAGCAGGCTGCCGCCAACCTGCGCAACGCCGAGGTGGCCGAGGCCATGGGCATGTTCGCGGCCCTGCGCCAGCAGTGGACGGGCCTGCACCAGGGCTTCCTGGCACGGCAGAGCCAGGCCAGCGAGCGCATGGCGGCCATCACCGCGCTGTCCAAGGTCGCGCGCCTGGCCCTGCAGTCGCTGGTGCTGGGGCTGGGGGCCTGGCTGGCCATCGAGCAACTGATCAGCCCCGGGATGATGATCGCCGGCTCCATCCTCATGGCCCGGGTGCTGGCCCCCATCGACCAGCTCATCGCCGTCTGGCGGCAATGGAGCTCCGCGCGCCTGGCCTATGCCCGGCTGCGCGACCTGCTCCAGGCCCAGCCGCCGCGCAGCGCCGGCATGCCGTTGCCGCCGCCCGAGGGGCGCCTGGCGGTCGAGCAGCTCGCAGCGATGCAGCCCGGCACCCGCAAACCCTGCCTGGCCAACATCGGCTTCGAGCTGGCCGCGGGCGAGACCCTGGGCATTCTCGGCGCCTCCGGCTCGGGCAAGTCCACCCTCGCCCGCCTGCTGGTGGGCGCGGCGCAGCCCGCCTCCGGCAAGGTGCGCCTGGATGGCGCCGACCTGCAGCACTGGGACAGGGGCGCACTCGGCCCGCATATCGGCTACCTGCCCCAGGACGTGCAGCTGTTCGCCGGCAGCATCGCCGAGAACATCGCGCGCCTGGGTGCCGTCGACCCGGCCGGGGTGGTCGAGGCGGCCCGGCTCGCGGGTGTGCACGAGCTGATCCTCAAGCTGCCGCAGGGCTACGACACCCGTCTCGGCGAAGGCGGCGCGGGGCTCTCCGGCGGCCAGCGCCAGCGTATCGGCCTCGCCCGCGCGCTCTACGGCCTGCCGGCGCTGATCGTGCTGGACGAACCCAACGCCAACCTGGACGAGGCGGGCGAACAGGCGCTGCTGGCCGCCATCGCCCGGCTGCGCGCGTGCAGGCGCACCCTGGTCCTCATCACCCACAAGCCGGCCCTGATCGCCGGTGCCGACCAGTTGCTGGTGCTGCGGGGCGGGCAGATGCAGGCCTTCGGGCCCGCCGCCCGGGTGCTGCAGGACCTGCAGCGCGGCGCCCGGCCCGCGCCGACCGCCCCTCAACCGGCCCCGGCCCTGCGGGTCGCGCCCACCATCAGCATGAGCTACGGCTCCCCGGGTAACTGACCGATGACCGCCTTGCACAGCTCGCCCCTCCCGCCGCGCCCCGCCCTGCACGAAGCCCCCCGGGTGGATGATCGCCACCCTGCCCGGCTCGGGCTCTGGCTGGTGTTGCTCGGCTTCGGCGGCCTGCTCCTGTGGGCCGCCCTGGCCCCGCTCGACAAGGGCGTACCGGTGGCGGGCACCGTGGTCGTCTCCGGTCATCGCCAGGCCGTGCAGCACCCGCTGGGCGGCGTGGTCGAGCGCCTGCTGGTGCGGGACGGCGACCGCGTGCAGGCCGGGCAGGTGCTGCTGCGGATGGACACCACCCGGGCGCGCGCCCAGCGCGATGCCCTGCGGGCGCAGTACCTCAACGCCCGCGCCAGCGAGGCCCGCCTGCGCGCCGAGCGCGAGGGCAGCGTGCGCATCGCCTTCCCCGAGGCGCTGCGTGCCGATGCCGGCGAGCCCTGGGTGAACGATGCCCTGGCGTTGCAGGAAGCGCTTCGCGCCAGCCGCCACGAAACGCTGGAGAGCGAACTGGACGGCCTGCGCGAAAGCATCGCCGGCGCCCGGGCGATGCTCCAGGGCATCACCGCCTCGATGGCCCACAAGGAAGAGCAGCGCGCCGCCCTGCAGGAGCAGTTGGGCGGCCTGCGCGCGCTGGCCCGGGACGGCTATATCGCGCGCAACCGCTTGCTGGACAACGAGCGGCTCTACGCCCAGGTCAACGGTGCGATCGCCGAGGACCTCGGCAACATCGGCCGCACCCGGCGGCAGATTCTCGAGCTGAAGCTGCGCATCCAGCAGCGCCGGCAGGAATTCCAGCGCGACGTGCACCAGCAGCTCGCCGATACCCAGGCCAGCGCCGAAGACCTGGCCAGCCGCCTGCGCAGCGCCGAGGCCGAGCTGGCGGCCACCCAGGTGCGGGCACCGGCCAGCGGCACCGTGGTCGGCCTCGCCGTGTTCACCGAGGGCGGTGTGGTCGCGGCCGGCCAGCAGCTGATGGAGATCGTCCCGGCCGATGCGCCCCTGCTGGTGGACGCACGGGCCCCGGTGGAGCTGGTGGACCGGCTGCGCCCCGGGCTGCCGGTGGAGCTGCGCTTCGTCGCCTTCAACCAGAGCCGCACGCCACGGGTGGACGGCGAGGTGGCGCTGGTCTCGGCCGACAGGCTGCTGGACGAGGCCACGCAGCAGCCCTACTACCAGGTGCGGGTCAAGGTCGCCGGCGCAGGCATGCGCCAGCTCGCCGGCGAGGACATCCGCCCCGGCATGCCGGTGGAGGCCTTCGTGCGCACCGGCGAGCGCTCGCTGCTCAACTACCTGTTCAAGCCGCTGACCGACCGCGCCCACGTCGCGCTGGCGGAGGAGTGAGCCCGATGCGCCTGTTGCTGGCCATGCTCCTGCTGCTGCCCTGCCTCCCCGCCGTGGCCCTCGACCTGCGCGACGCCTACGCCCTGGCGCTGCGCAACGACCCGACCTTCCACGCCGCCCTCGCCGAGCGCGACGCCGGCCACGAAGAGCGGGTGATCGGTCGGGCCGCGCTGTTGCCCAGGCTGTCCTACAGCTACAACAGCGGTCGCAATGACTCCGAGGTGACCCAGTCCACCGCCCTCGGCGACATCACCAGCGAGCGCGACTACCGCAGCTACTCCTCCACCTTCACCCTGCAGCAGCCGCTGTTCGACTACGCCGCCTGGGCCGAGTACCGCCAGGGCCAGGCCAAGGCGCTGCTGGCCGACGAGCGCCTGCGCAGCCGCAGCCAGGAGCTGGCGGTGCGCCTGTTCAACGCCTATTGCGAGGCGCTGTTCGCCCACGAGCAGATCGCCCTCGCGCAAGCCCAGCGCCGCGCCTACGCCGAGCAGCTGCAGCTCAACCAGCGCCTGTTCGAGGCTGGCGAGGGCACCCGCACCGACCTGCTGGAGACCCGTGCCCGCCATGACCTCGCCCAGGCCCAGGAGATCGAGGCCGCGGACAACCTCGATGCGGCCCTGCGCGAGCTGCAGGCCATCGTCGGCGAGCCGCTGGATATCCAGGACCTCGCGCCCCTGGCCGACGGCTTCCGCGTGCAGCCGCTGCAGCCGGCGCGCTTCGAGACCTGGCGCGACCTGGCCCTGGCCAGCAACCCCGAGCTGGCCTCGCAGCGCCACGCCCTGGACGCCGCGAGCTACGAGGTGGAACGCAACCGCGCGGGGCACCTGCCCACCCTCAGCGCCTACGCCAGCACCAGCAAGACCCGCTCCAGCTCCGAGAGCACCTACAACCAGAAGTACGACACCGACAGCGTCGGCATCCAGATCAGCCTGCCGCTGTTCGCCGGCGGCGCGGTCTCCGCCTCCACCCGCCAGGCCGCCGCCGAGATGGAGCGTGCCAGCCACGCCCTGGATGCGCAGACCGCCGAGACCCTCAACCAGCTGCGCAAGCAGTTCAACCTCTGCGTCAGCAGCGGCGCCAAGGTGCGTGCCTATGAGCTGGCAGTGGAATCCGCCAGCACCCTGATCGAAGCCACCAGGCGCAGCGTGACCGGTGGCGAGCGGGTCAACCTCGATGTGCTCAACGCCGAGCAGCAGCTCTACGGCGCCCGCCGCGACCTGGCCCAGGCACGCTACGGCTACCTGCGCGCCTGGTTGCAACTGAAATACCACGCCGGCCTGCTGGAGGCCGGCGACCTGGATGTGCTGGCGGGGTACTTCCAGGCCCGTGGCTGACGCATGGTTTCAACCGAAACCCCGGTGCCGCCCCTGGATGTAGCCCGGGCTTCAGCCCGGGGAAAACCGTTCGGAATATTTTTTACTGAGTTTCATTCGCTACAACGTCATTCAGTGCAAAGCCCGGCCGATCGACCGGGCATGCCACCCGAATCGAGACACCGTCATGACCGCTTCCCAGCCGCAACTCTCCCATCCCCTGCGCTCCCAGCGCCTCAACCAGTTGACCCACGAGCCCCACAGCCGTCTGGACGCCCTGGTGAAGAGCCACGACCCCTTCGGCAATCGCGAGAACTTCGCCCGCTTCGTCGCCGCCCAGTACCTGTTCCAGTACGACCTGGCGGCGCTCTACGCCGATGCCGGGCTGGGTGCGATCTTCGACGGCCTCGCCGGCCGGGCCCGCCATGAGCAGGCGCGCCTCGACCTGGCCGACCTGGGCCATGCGCTGCCGGAGGGCGACGAGACCGTGCGTGGCGCAAGCCACGGGCTCGGCGCCGCCCTGGGCTGGCTGTTCGTGTCCGAGGGCTCCAAGCTCGGTGCCGCGTTCCTCTACAAGCGCGCCGAGGCGCTGCAGCTGTCCGACAGCTTCGGCGCCCGCCACCTGGGCGACCCGGAAGGCGGTCGTGCCCAGGGTTGGAAAAGCTTCGTCGCCACCCTCGACGGCATCGAGCTGGACGCCGAGCAGGAGCGCCAGGCAGAGGCCGCGGCCATCGCCGCCTTCAACCGCTTCGCCGACCACCTGGAGCGCTGCTTTGCCTGAGGCCGTTGCGCGGGGGCCGCTGCGCTGGTTGTGGCAGGCCCTCGCCTACCTCCTCATCGGCCTGGCGCTGCTGGGCGTGGTGCTGCCGGGGCTGCCCACCACCGAATTCGTGCTGCTGGCGGCCTGGGCGGCGGCCAAGGGCTCGCCGCGCCTCAGCGCCTGGCTGGAGAACCACCGCCTGCTCGGCCCCTCGCTGCGCAATTGGCGCAACGGCGGGGTCATCACCCGGCGCACCAAGCTGGTCGCCACCCTGAGCATGAGCCTGGGCCTGACGCTGATGGCCTGCACCGTGTCGCACACGCCGTCGGTGATCATGGCTGGCATCGGCATGGCGATCGGCGCCGCGTGGATCTGGTCGCGGCCGGAGCGTGTGGAGATCGGCTGATGGCGCTCGCTAACAGATGCTTCTTTCAATTCCGGCTCGAACGCGGCCTACACAATCGTCATGTACTGATCTTCTGTTGCCGCTCTCCAAAGCCCTGCAACTGACCTTGCCCCCACTCCCTGTATCGAAAGCGTTAGCAAGTCGTGAGCGCACGCTGTGCTTGCATTGAGCGTGGGAGGGTGGGGCGGCAACAGTGCCCCTTCAGGAGGCCGAGTGGAATCGTTGTGGAAGGGGTTGAGCGACATGGATGTCGCGAGAGCGCCGCCGGGCCATGGATGGCCCGTCGGCGCGTGCCCCTGTAACGACGATGGAGTGAGGGTACCCGGCGTAGCCGGGCCGGATGCAGGGGCGAGCCTTTTTGGTTTCTTTGGCGACTGAAAAAAGAGACTCGCCCGGCAAGGCGAAACAGGTGACCTCCACAGAACTCGATAATCAGCTTGGCTCCGCAACAAAGCGCTGGGACAGCACCACAAAAAAGCCCGCTCGATGAGCGGGCTTCTTCATGGCCGGACAGCGATCAGAACGCCGGAACCACGGCGCCCTTGTACTTCTCGAGGATGAACTGCTTCACCTCGGGGCTGTGCAGGGCCTTGGCCAGTTTCTGCATGTCGGCGCTGTCCTTGTTGTCCGGGCGGGACACCAGGATGTTCACGTAGGGCGAGTCGCTGCCTTCGATGGCCAGGGCGTCCTTGGTGGGGTTCAGCTTGGCTTCCAGGGCGTAGTTGGTGTTGATCAGGGCCAGGTCGACCTGGGTCAGCACGCGCGGCAGGGTGGCCGCTTCCAGTTCACGCACCTTGATGCCCTTGGGGTTCTCGGCGATGTCCTTGGGGGTGGCGGTGATGCTGGTGTTGTCCTTCAGCTTGATCACGCCGACCTTGTCCAGCAGCAGCAGCGCACGGCCGCCGTTGGTGGCGTCGTTGGGGATGACCACGGCGGCGCCCTGGGGCAGCTCGTCGAGCTTCTTGATCTTGCTGGAGTAGGCGCCGAAGGGCTCGATGTGCACGCCGGCGACGCTCACCAGCTGGGTGCCCTTGGCCTTGTTGAACTCATCCAGGTACGGCTGGTGCTGGAAGAAGTTGGCGTCCAGGCGCTTCTCGGCCACCTGCACGTTGGGCTGCACGTAGTCGGTGAAGACCTTGATCTTCAGGTCCACGCCTTCCTTGGCCAGCTGCGGCTTGATGAATTCGAGGATTTCCGCATGCGGCACCGGGGTGGCGGCCACGGTCAGGGTGTCGGCCTGGGCGGAGAGGGCAGCGAAGGCGGCAGCGGCCACCAGCAGTTTTTTCATGGAACGCTCCTTATGGGAATGCGAGGGCCGGGTCGGGTGGACGCCGGCCATCCTTTCATTTGCGGGAGAAATGCACCACCAGCTTGTCGCCGATGGTCTGCAGGATCTGGACGAGCACCAGCAACAGCACCACGGTGACCACCATCACGTCGGTCTGGAAGCGCTGGTAGCCGAAGCGGATGGCCAGGTCGCCCAGGCCGCCCGCGCCCACCACGCCGGCCATCGCGGTGTAGGACACCAGGGTGATGGCGGTGACGGTGATGGCGGCGATGATGCCCGGCCGGGCTTCCGGCAGCAGGGCGTTGACCACGATCTGCCGGGTGGTGGCGCCCATGGACTGGGTGGCCTCGATGATGCCGCGGTCCACCTCGCGCAGGGCGGTTTCCACCAGGCGCGCGAAGAATGGCGTGGCGCCCACCACCAGCGGCGGGATGGCGCCGGCGACACCCAGGGAGGTGCCGGTGATGAACACGGTGAAGGGGATCATCACGATCAGCAGGATGATGAACGGCAGCGAGCGCAGCACGTTCACCACCAGCGACAGCAGGCTGTAGACGGCGCGGTTCTCGAACAGCTGGCGCGGGCTGGTGAGGAACAGCAGCACGCCCAGCGGCAGGCCCAGCAGCACGGTGAACAGCAGCGAGCCGCCCAGCATCAGCAGGGTGTCCAGGCTGGCCAGCCAGATTTCGTACCAGTCGATGTTGGCGATGAGCTCTTGCATCAGCGCAGGACCTCCAGGTGCACGTCCGCTTCGCGGAAGCAGGTCAGCGCGGCCTCGATGTCGCCGCCGGTCAGGGCCAGGGTGAGCTGGCCGTAGGGGGTGTCCTTGATGCGGTCGATACGCCCCGCGAGGATGCTGTAGTCGACGCCGGTGCGGCGCGCGACGGTGCCTAGCAGCGGCGCGTAGGTGGCCTCGCCACGGAAGGTCAGGCGCAGGATGCGGCCCTGGACGTGGGCGAAGTCGTCACGCTGCTCGCCCTCGTCCACCTGCTCGTCTTCCTGGACGAAGCGCTGGGTGGTGGGGTGCTGCGGGTGGAGGAAGACATCGGCCACCGGGCCCTGCTCGACGATGACGCCGGCATCCATCACCGCGACGCGGTCGCAGACGCGACGGATCACGTCCATCTCGTGGGTGATGAGGACGATGGTCAGGTTCAGCTCGCGGTTGATCTCCGCCAGCAGCTGCAGGACCTGGCCGGTGGTCTGCGGGTCGAGGGCGCTGGTGGCTTCGTCGCAGAGCAGGATCTTCGGTTGGGTGGCCAGGGCGCGGGCGATGCCGACGCGCTGCTTCTGGCCGCCGGAGAGCTGCGCGGGGAATTTCTTCGCGTGGTCGCTGAGGCCGACGCGGGCCAGCAGCTCGGCGACGCGGGCGTCGATCTCGGCGCGGGACAGCTCGCCCGCCAGCTTCAGCGGCAGGGCGACGTTGTCGGCGACGGTCTTGGACGACAGCAGGTTGAAGTGCTGGAAGATCATGCCGACGCGCTGGCGGAAGCGGCGCAGGCCTTCGGCATCGAGGGCGGTGACATCCTCGCCGGCGATGACGATGCGGCCGCCGCTGGGTTCCTCCAGGCGGTTGATCAGGCGCAGCAGGGTGCTCTTGCCGGCGCCGGAGTGGCCGATCAGGCCGAACACCTCGCCCTGCTCGACGCGCAGGTCGGTGGGCTGCAAGGCTGGAATCTCGCGGCCTTCGACGCGATACGCCTTGTGGACGTCATGGAATTCGATCACGGGGGAAACCTTGTGGGTTCTCGGGGGCCGGGTGGGCCTAAAAAGCCGGGTAGTCTACCTGTTCGCGCATAGGCGCCGAAAATCTTTGTCGGCCTAGGGCTATAGCCAGATGGAATATGGGTGACGTGCGCGCACGCCCTAGCGGTGATGCCGCAGGGGGGGAGTGGACGCGGGTGTCACCCGCCCTGCGCAACGGCATCGCGCTTCACGTCGCTCGGGTGCCACCCGGCGCGGGAGGGGCTCAGCTTTTAGGGCTGAGTACCAGGCTCGGCACCTTGGCGGGGTCGACGCTGTGGTCGACGCGCAGCTTGTAGGCGGGGTCGAGCTTCTTCACCCGGGCGGACAGCAGGGCCACGACCCAGGGGTACTGTTTGGCTTCGCGCACTTGCAGGCGCACGCCGCAATCGAAGGCGACCACGTCGGCGGCGACGGCGTCGAGCAGGCTGCGCAGGCGCTCGTTGTCATCGTTGTCGAGCATCGGCAGGGCCACCTGGTTGGCCACGCGGCGCACGGGTTTGGCGGGCTCGGCCTTGGCGGCGGGCTGGATGGCGACCAGCTTCGCCGCCTCGGCGGCCTGGCGCTCTAGGGCGAGGCGCTGCTGGCGGGCCTGCTCGGCGGCGCGGGCGGCGTCCCTGGCGGCGGCCTGCTCGCTGGCGGTGCGGGCCTGTTCGGCACGGTCCAGCTCGCTGGCGCGGGCCTGGGCGATGGCGCCGTCGAGGCCGGTGGTCAGCGCCGGTGCCTGGGGCATCAGGCTGCGGGCGTGGCTGAGGGCGGTGGTGGCGGTGTCCAGGTCACCCTGCTGCAGCGCGGCCTGGCCCTTCTTCAGCCAGGCTTCGGTGAGCTGGCGCTGGTACTGCTCCAGGCGGGTGTCGCCGGTGGCGCGTTGCTGGAGATCCTTGAGCTGGGTTTCGGCGTCGGCCAGTTGGCCGTTGTTCAGGCTCAGGTCGAGCTGGCGGAAACGGGTGACCAGGTCGTCGGTGGGCAGGCTGGCCACCTGCGGTTTGCTCTGGCACGCGGCTAACAGCAGGGAAATCGCGATAACGGGAAGGTATCGGGTTGCGAACTGCATCATTCCTGCAAGTCTCGTGTTGCTCAAAAAACGCGCAATTCTACACTGCGCGGCCGGGCAGGACAAAAGTCGAGGTCACTTTTTTGCCATCTGCGTGCTATCAGACCAGGCGGCCTGCGCGCCGTTCGCCGTTCGTCCTGTATTTCTGCGGCGGCTTCCCTACCATGGTGAACGACAACAATTACAAGCGCTGGCGAGGTCCCCATGCAGCCTGACAACAGCCCTCACGACTACCTGATCGTCGGTGCCGGCCCCGCCGGTTGCCTGCTGGCCAACCGGCTTTCGGCCGACGGGCGGCACCGGGTTCTACTGCTGGAAGCCGGGGGACGCGACAACCATCCCTGGATCCACATCCCCGTGGGCTACCTCTATTGCATCGGCAATCCGCGCACCGACTGGTGCTACCGCACCGAGGCCGAGCCGGGCCTCAATGGCCGCGCGCTGGGCTACCCGCGTGGAAGGGTGCTGGGCGGCAGTTCGTCGATCAACGGGATGATCTACATGCGCGGCCAGGCGGCGGACTACGACCACTGGGCCGCCCTGGGCAACCCGGGCTGGGGCTGGGATGACGTGCTGCCGCTGTTCAAGCATTGCGAGGACCACCACGGCGGCGCCTCGGAGCACCACGGCGCCGGCGGCGAATGGCGGGTGGAGCGCCAGCGCCTGTCGTGGGACCTGCTGGACGCCTTCCGCGCGGCGGCGGGCGAAACCGGCATCGCCCCGGTGGAGGACTTCAACACCGGCGACAACGAAGGCTGCGGCTACTTCCAGGTCAACCAGCGCGCCGGGGTGCGCTGGAATGCGTCCAAGGCCTACCTGCGCCCGGCGCGGCAACGCCCCAACCTCACCGTGCTCACCGGCGTCGAGGCCGAGCGGGTGCTGCTGGAGGACGGCCGCGCCCGGGGCGTGCTGGCCCGCTGGCAGGGCCAGGCCCGCGAATTCCGCGCGCGCGAGGTGATCCTCAGTGCCGGGGCCATCGGTTCGCCCACCCTGCTGCAGCGCTCGGGAATCGGCCCGCGGCCCTTGCTGGAGGGGCTGGGCATCGGCGTGCGCCACGCGCTGCCGGGTGTCGGCGGCAACCTGCAGGACCATCTGCAGTTGCGGCTGATCTTCAAGGTCAGCGGCGTGCCCACCCTCAACCAGTTGGCCGGCAGCCTCTGGGGCAAGGCCGGCATGGGCCTGCGCTATTTGCTCAGCCGCAGCGGGCCGCTGGCCATGGCGCCGAGCCAGCTGGGCGCCTTCGCCCGCAGCGGCCCGGAGCAGGACAGGGCCAACCTCGAATACCACGTGCAGCCCTTGTCGCTGGAGCGTTTCGGCGAGCCGCTGCATGCCTTCCCGGCCTTCACCGCCTCGGTGTGCAACCTGCGCCCGGCCAGCCGGGGGCGCGTGGACATCCGCGCCGCCGAGGCCAGTGCCGCACCGCTGATCCAGCCCAACTACCTGAGCGAGGAGGAAGACCTGCGCGTGGCCGCCGACGCCATCCGCCTGACTCGGCGCATCGCCGCCGCGCCGGCCCTGGCGCGCTACCGTCCCGAGGAATACCTGCCGGGTGCGGCATTGCAGAGCGAGGAGGAGCTGCGCCGGGCGGCGGGCGACATCGGCACCACCATCTTCCACCCGGTGGGCACCTGCCGCATGGGCGCCGACCGCGAGGCGGTGGTCGATGCGCGCTTGCGGGTGCACGGGGTGCCGGGGCTGCGGGTGGTGGACGCGTCGATCATGCCGACCATCGTTTCCGGCAACACCTGCTCGCCGACCCTGATGATCGCCGAGAAGGCGGCACGGATGATCCTGGAGGATGCCGCCACGGGCCCCCTGAAGGCGGCCGTGGCGCGGGCGGTGAGCGGCTAGGCGCGCTTGGGCAGGGCGAAGCTGAGGAGGAACAGCGCCGCCGCCGAGACGACGATGGAGGGGCCGGCGGGGGTGTCCTTGAACCAGGACAGCGCCAGGCCGGCGCACACCGCCACCAGGCCCAGCAGGCTGGCACCGGCGGCCATCTGCTCCGGGGTGCGCGCGTGGCGCTGGGCGGCGGCGGCGGGAATGATCAGCAGCGAGGTGATCAGCAGCACGCCGACGATCTTCATGGCGACGGCGATGACCACGGCGATCAGCAGCATCAGCGCCAGGCGGATGGCCGCCACGGGCAGGCCTTCCACCCGCGCCAGCTCCTCGTGCACGGTGATGGCCAGCAGCGGTCGCCACAGCGGGATGAGGATCAGCATCACCAGGGCGCTGCCGCCGAGGATCCAGGCGAGGTCGGTGGGGCTCACCGCCAGCAGGTCGCCGAACAGGTAGCCCATCAGGTCGATGCGCACTTCGCTCATGAAGCTCAGGGCCACGAGGCCCAGGGACAGGGTGCTGTGGGCGAGGATGCCCAGCAGGGTGTCCGAGGCCAGCGGCTGGCGCTGCTGCAGGGTGACCAGCAGCACGGCCAGCAGCACGCAGCCGACGGTCACCGCGAGGGTCGGGCTGACGTCGAGCATCAGGCCCAGGGCGACGCCCAGCAGGGCGGCGTGGGACAGGGTGTCGCCGAAGTAGGCCATGCGCCGCCAGACCACGAAGGAGCCGAGCGGGCCCGCCACCAGGGCCAGGGCGAGGCCGGCGAGAAGCGCGTTGACGAGGAAATCAGCCATGGTTGCAGTCGGGGCCGTGCGTGTGGACGGGCGTGAAGCGGGTGCCCTCGGGGAAGGTGGGGGTGGCCACGACCTCGCCGTGCAGGTCGTGGGCGTGATCGTGGTGGTGGTGATAGACCGCGAGGCTCTTGGCGTCCTGGCCGAACAGCTCGACGAAGGCCGGGTCGAAGCTGACCTGCTCGGGGTGGCCGGAGCAGCACACGTGGCGGTTCAGGCAGACCACCTGGTCGGTGGTGCTCATCACCAGGTGCAGGTCGTGGGAGACCATCAGCACGCCGCAGCCGAGGCGGTCGCGCAGGCGGGTGATGAGGCGGTAGAGCTCGGCCTGGCCGGCGACGTCGACGCCCTGCACGGGCTCGTCGAGCACCAGCAGCTCGGGCTGGCGCAGCAGCGCGCGGGCCAGCAGCACCCGTTGCAGCTCGCCGCCGGAAACGCTCTGCAGCGGGCTGTCGATGACATGGGGGGCGCCCACTTCCTTGAGCGCGGCCAGGGCGGCGTCGCGGTCCACCCCCGGCACCAGGCGCAGGAAACGCAGCACGGAAAGCGGCAGGGTGGCGTCCACCTGGAGCTTCTGCGGCATGTAGCCGATGCGCAGGCGCGGCTTGCGCCAGACGCTGCCGCGCTCGGGCTTGAGCAGGCCGAGCACGGTGCGCACCAGGGTGGTCTTGCCGGCGCCGTTGGGGCCGATCAGGGTGACGATCTCGCCCGGCTTCAGGCACAGTCCGACGTCCTGCAGCACCGCCTGGCCGGCGAAGCTGACGCCGACGCCGTCGAGGCGGATCAGCGCATCGCTCATGCCGCCTCCCGGCAGGTGGCGCAGAGGCCGACGATCTCCACGGTTTGCCCTTCCACGGCGAAGCCGACGGCCTGGGCGCTGGCGACTATGGCGTCGCTGATGGTCGGCTGTTCCAGCTCAATGGCGGTCTGGCATTCGCGGCAGATGAGGAACTGGCCCTGGTGGGCCTCGCCCGGGTGGTTGCAGCCGACGAAGGCGTTGAGGGAAGCGATGCGGTGCACCAGGCCGTTTTCCAGGAGGAAATCCAGCGCCCGATAGACGGTGGGCGGCGCGGCGCGGCGACCGTCTTCCTCGGTGAGCACGCCGAGGATGTCGTAGGCGCCCAGCGGCTTGTGGCTGGCCCAGACCAGCTCCAGCACGCGCTTGCGCAAGGTGGTCAGGCGCAGGCCGTCGCGAGCGCAGAGCACCTCGGCTTCGGCCAGGGCATCACGCACGCAATGGGAGTGGTCGTGGGGCAGGCAGGCCAGGGGGGCTTTGGTCTTGATGGGCTTGAGCATGGGCGGCGACGTCCGGGCAAAGAGACGTTATTCTATTACGCTTTCGAGCCGGAGTCTTTTCCCGTGTCGCGTCTGTTCGTTCTCATCGTCCTTGCCTGCCTGGCCATCCCGGCCCAGGCCGAAGTGCGCCTGCTGGCCAGCATCAAGCCGCTGCAACTGATCGCCGCCGCGGTGCAGGACGGCGTCGGCGAACCCGAGGTGCTGCTGCCTCCGGGCGCCTCGCCGCACCAGTACGCGCTGCGCCCCTCCGACGTGCGGCGGGTGCGCGAGGTGGACCTGCTCTACTGGGTCGGCCCAGACCTGGAAGGCTTCCTCCCCCGCGTGCTCGAAGGGCGCGGCAAGCCGGCGGTGGCGGTGCAATCCCTGCCCGGCATGACCCTGCGCCACTTCGAGGCCATCGGCCATGACGAGCACGAGGCCGAGGACGAACACGAGCATGACCACGATCACCGCCCCGGCTCACTCGACGCCCACCTCTGGCTGCTGCCGGCCAACGCCCGGGTGATCGCCGCGCGCATGGCCGCCGACCTGGCCGCCGCCGACCCGGCCAACGCCGCCCGCTACCAGGCCAACCTCAAGGCCTTCGACGAGCGCCTGGGCCAGCTCGATGCGCGCCTCAAGGCACGGATGGCCGCCGTCGCCGGCAAGCCGTTCTTCGTCTTCCACGAGGCCTTCGACTACTTCGAAGCCGCCTACGGCCTGCGCCACGCCGGGGTCTTCAGCGTCGCCGCCGAGGTGCAGCCCGGTGCCCGCCACGTCGCCGCCATGCGCGCGCGCCTGCAGCAGGCCGGGCCCAGCTGCGTGTTCAACGAGCCGCCGGTGCGCCCGCGCCTGGCCGATACCCTGACCGCCGGCCTGCCGGTGCGCCTGGCCGAACTGGATGCCCTGGGCATGCAGGCGCCGCTGGACGCGGGAGGCTACGAGGCGCTGCTGGAGAGCCTCGGCACCGGCCTGGCGGGCTGCCTGGAAAAGCTCTGAAGGATCGGACGGAACGCCCGGCGGGGAGGCGTTCCGACGGCTAAGGTGTCACCGAGGGTTTTGCGGCGGTGACACAAGATATTGATATGCGTCATCGACCTGGCACTACATGTTGATAGGGTGAGCCCCTTCCAAAGGTTCATCCAGGCGACAGGAGGTTCCGGCGAATGGCCAAGACAGGCACCACGATCCAGGCGCGCGAGGGCATCGCCCTGCAGGCCGCGTCCGAAGACATCTGGGACAGCAAGTACCGGCTCAAGCACAAGGACGGCACCCCGGTCGACGCCACGCTCGACCACACCTGGCAGCGGGTCGCCAAGGCCCTGGCCGAGGTCGAGACGAACGACCCCGGGCACTGGTACGAACGCTTCCTCTGGGCGCTGCGCAACGGCGCCATCCCCGCCGGGCGGATCATCTCCAACGCCGGCGCCCTGGGCCACAAGCCGGCCACTTCCACCATCAACTGCACGGTCTCCGGGATCATCCACGACTCCATGGACGACATCCTGGCCAAGGTCCACGAGGCCGGACTGACGTTGAAGGCCGGCTGCGGCATCGGCTACGAGTTCAGCACCCTGCGCCCACGTGGCGCCTACGTTTCCGGCGCCGGCGCGCATACCAGCGGGCCGCTGTCGTTCATGGATATCTACGACAAGATGTGCTTCACCGTGAGCTCCGCCGGTGGGCGCCGGGGCGCGCAGATGGGCACCTTCGACGTCAGCCACCCGGACGTGCGCGAGTTCATCCGTGCCAAGCGCGAGGATGGCCGCCTGCGCCAGTTCAACCTCAGCCTGCTGATCACCGACGGCTTCATGCAGGCGGTGGAGGCCGATGGCGACTGGCCCCTGGTGTTCCCCGTGCACGCCAAGGAGCTGGATGAGGTCGACCTGGGCGACCCCGAGCAGGTGGTCTGGCGCGAGTGGCCGGTGCACGAGGGCTACCAGGTGCGCGAGGACGCTCTGGTGGCCTGCCGCGTCTATGGCCGGCTCAAGGCTCGGCACCTGTGGGACATGATCATGGTCTCCACCTACGACTACGCCGAGCCGGGGTTCATCCTCATCGACCGGGTCAACGACCTGAACAACAACTGGTGGTGCGAGGCGATCCGCGCCACCAACCCCTGCGGCGAGCAGCCGCTGCCGCCCTACGGCTCCTGCCTGCTGGGCTCGATCAACCTGACCCGCTTCGTCGAGGCGCCCTTCAGCGAGGACGCGCGCTTCGACTGGGACCGCTTCCGCGAGGTGGTCGGGGTCTTCACCCGCATGCTCGACAACGTGGTGGAGATCAACGGCCTGCCGCTGGAACAGCAGCGCGAGGAGATCACCGACAAGCGCCGCCACGGCATGGGCTTCCTCGGCCTGGGGTCGGCACTGACCCTGCTGCGCCTGCGCTACGGCAGCCCGGAGGCCTGTGTGTTCACCGAGGAAGTGGCCCGTGAGATGGCCTTGGTGGGCTGGCAGCAGGCCCTGGAGCTGGCCCGGGAGAAAGGCCCCGCGCCGCTGCTGGCGAAGCGCTTCGCGGTGACCGCGGAGATGCTGCGCAAGCGCCCGGAGATGGCCGCGGACGGCCTCAAGGTGGGTGACGAGGTGCCGGGCAGCGTGCTGCATGCGCGCTACTCGCGCTACATGCAGCGCGTCGCCGAGTACGCGCCGGAACTGGTCGAGGAGCTGGCACGGGTCGGCGCGCGCTTCACCCACCACAGCTCCATCGCCCCCACCGGCACCATCAGCCTGAGCCTGGCCAACAACGCCTCCAACGGCATCGAGCCGAGCTTCGCCCACGCCTATTCACGCAACCTGATCCGCCCCGGGCGCAAGACCAAGGAGAAGATCGAGGTGTGCAGCTACGAGTTGCTGGCCTACCGCACCCTGGTCAACGCCCGCGCCGTGCCGGGGGCCGAGACGGCGGCGCAGAAGCTGCCGGACTACTTCGTCGCCGCCGACGACATCAGCCCGGCCGAGCACGTGGACATCCAGGCGGCGGCGCAGAAGTGGGTGGATTCGTCCATCTCCAAGACCGCCAACGTGCCCACCGACTACCCCTTCGAGGACTTCAAGGACATCTACCGCTACGCCTGGCGCCAGGGGCTCAAGGGCTGCACCACCTTCCGCTTCAACCCGGCGGCCTTCCAGGGCGTGCTGGTGAAGGACGCGGACCTGGAGAAGACCCGCTACCGCTTCGAACTGGAAGACGGCAGCGTGGTGGAGCTCAAGGGCAACGAGCAGGTGGAGTACGACGGTGAGTTGCACACCGCCGCCAACCTCTTCGACGCCTTGAAAGAAGGCTATTACGGCAAGTACTGATTCGCGGAGGCAGCGATGAGCGTGAAGATCAGCCAGAAGATCAAGGGCTTCAAGGTGGTCGACGTCGAGGCCGAGCGCGTGCGCCTGGCCGCCGAGGAAGCGGCCGCCGTGGTGCAGATGGACGAGACCCTGCAGCGCCCGGAGACCCTGGTCGGCGCCACCTACAAGATCAAGTCGCCGCTGTTCGAGCATGCCCTGTACGTGACCATCAACGACATCGTGCTCAACCCCGGCACGGCCTACGAGCAGCGCCGGCCCTTCGAGATCTTCATCAACTCCAAGGGCATGGAGCACTTCCAGTGGATCGTCGCCCTCACCCGCATCATGTCGGCGGTGTTCCGCAAGGGCGGCGACTGCACCTTCCTGGTGGAGGAGCTGAAGGCGGTGTTCGACCCGCGCGGCGGCTACCTCAAGCGTGGCGGCATCTACATGCCCTCGCTGGTGGCGGAGATCGGCGCGGTGCTCGAACGCCACCTGATCGCCATCGGCCTGATGGAAGGCCAGCAACTGGGCGAGGAACAGAAGCTCTACCTCGCCGAGAAACGCGCCGCCTACGAAGCCAGCCTGGGGACCAGCACCGCCGAACCCGGCGAAGGCTTCCCGCCCGGCTCCCAGCTCTGCGGCAAGTGCAACACCCAGGCGGTGGTGCAGATGGACGGCTGTGCCACCTGCCTCAACTGCGGGCACTCGAAATGTGGGTGAGCCCGCTCAAAACGCATGCGTTTTGAAGGGCGAACGCCCGGCCAAGGATGGCCGGGCCGGGGTCGAACCGAGGCAGCGGAGCACCGACAGGGACGTCCACAGCGGGCTTTATCTTCACACGGACAAGCATGCGTTTTTGAAGGGCGAACGCCCGGCCATGGATGGCCGGGCCGGGGTCGAACTGAGGCAGCGGAGCACCGACAGGGACGTCCACAGCGGGCTTTACCTTCACTCGGTCAACGCATGCGTTGCGCCGGCGAACGCCCGGCCAAGGATGGCCGGGCCGGGGTCGAACCGAGGCAGCGGAGTACCGACAGGGATGTCCACAGCGGGCTTCACCTTCACACGGACACGCATGCGTTGCGCCTGAGCGCATATTTCCTGGGCTGAAGCCCAGGCTACATCGAGTCTCAATCCGGGCTTCGGAGCCCACGTAGGGTGTGCTGCGCGCACCTGCGACGTTCCAGCCCATGCATCGTCTACCCCTGATAGCGAGGCCTGGGGTAGCTGCACCACATTCGGCAAACCGGCAACATGTCGCCTTTTCCAGGTTCAGGGAGAGCCCGAATGATCCGCTTCACCCTCTCGGATGTTGAACACGGCGCGCGCTATCGGCCCGTGCCGGCGGATACGGTCATGCGCGCGTTGCTCAACCGGCCGGTGGAGGCGCTGGACTGCATGGCCGCCGAGCTGCTGGAGGAGGACAACTGCAACGCTTTCGCCAAGGCCGCCTGCCGGGCCTTCTATGGGCACCACCCGCTGGTCATCCGCCCGGACGACATCTGGTTCTGCATCGCCCAGGGTTTCGCCAACCACATGGCGCTGCACGGCGAGCAGCTCCGGCCCGATCTGGTGAGCCACCAGGGCAAGAAGAAGCTCTCGGTGTTCTGCCCCGACTATCCCTTTGCCGACAAGAGCCGGTGGGTCGAGCTGTTCGGTGATTTCTCCCGGCAGATCGCCGGGGAGATCCCGCAGTTCTCCGACTTCATCGCCACGGCCTTCTCCACCACCGGCCCCATCGAGAGCGCCGCCTTCTCGCTGTGCTGGATGGATGCCTTCAGCGGCTATTTCGACTACGAGATGCTGGCCGGCTGCGGTATCCCCGAGATCGAGCTGCAGGGCAGCGAGGATGACTGGCAGCTGATCATCGAGCGCTTCACCGTACTGGAGGGCTACGGCCTCGGCGCCTGGGTCGCGAGCCTGAAGCCGGTGCTGGAAGCCATCGCCCGCACGGCTTCCGGCGAAGTCGACCGGGCCTTCTGGGAGTCCTTCTTCCGCTATCGCAGCGGTTCGGGCCCGTCGGAGCTGACCGGCTGGATCCTCACGCTGTTCCCCTACCTCACCGACCCCTGGACGGACGCGCTGCAGCCCAACCCCTACCTGGGGGATTGGCAGGTGCGCTTCGAGCGGGCGCGTGCAGCGGCGATCCCGGGTGACTGGCTGATGGCGGACCAGGCCCAGGGGCCGGGTCTGCAGGCGATACCCAAGAGCCTGGTGAGCGCGGTGCTGCTGATCGATGACCTGACGACCGGCACCAGGCGCGACGCGCGGCTGGTGGGCGGGCTGTTCGGCGTGGCCCAGCGCGACGCGGACGGCGCGCTGTACCCGGCGTTCGGCTGGGCGGTGGTGGAGGAGCCCGCTGCCTAGAGGGCGAAGGGCAGCGGCAGGTGCACGTCCTGGCGGTGGGCCAGGCGGCGCTGGAATTCGGCGGGGTCGTGGATCAGCACGTCCTGGCCGGCGAAGGCGTTGGCGGCGATCAGGCGCGACAGCCAGAAGCGCACGCAGGCGACGCGCAGCAGGGTCGGCCAGAGTTCCGCCTCGGCGGCGCTGAAGGGGCGCAGGGCGGCATAGGCGCCGAGCAGGGCGCGGGCGCGCTGGGCGTCCAGGCGGCCTTCGTCGTCGGAGCACCAGTCGTTCAGGCAGATCGCCAGGTCGTAGAGCATCGGCCCCGAGCAGGCGTTGTAGAAGTCGATCAGCCCGGCCAGGTGCGGGCCGTCGAACAGCACGTTGTCGCGGAACAGGTCGGCGTGCAGGTTGGCGCGGGGCAGGGCGAGGATGCGCGGCTTGAGCTCGGCGATTTCCTTCAGGGCGTCACGCAATAAAGGCAGCGCGGCGTCGTCCAGTTGCAGGGCGAGGGACGGGCCCTCTTCGATCATCCAGTCCAGGCCGCGGTCGCTCTTGCGCTCGATGGGGTGTTCGCGGGTGGCCAGGTGCAGGCGGGCCAGCAGTGCGCCGACCTCGCTGCAATGGTGCGCGTTGGGCTCGCGCACATGCTTGCCGGCGAGCCGGGGTTGCAGCAGCGCGGGCTTCTCCGCCAGCTCGCGCAGGGCCTGGCCGTCGGCGGTACGCAGGGCGTAGGGCACTGGCAGGCCGGCGTCGTGGAGCACGTCGAGCAGTTCGATGAAGAACGGCAGGTCGTGGCTGGGGCCGCGCTCCACCAGGGTCAGCACGTATTCACCCCGCTCCAGGCTGACGAAGAAGTTGCTGTTCTCCGAGCCTTCGGCGATGCCCTTGAAGTCCTTGAGGCGCCCCAGCCCGTAGGGGGCCAGGAAGGTTTCGAGTTCGGGGCGTTCGAGCGGGGTGAAAACGGACATTGGACTACCTTGTTACGGCCGGCACGACGGCCTTACCAGCTGAAGATTTCCCACTGCGGGATCAGCATGTCCGGGTTGTCCGACCGGATGAAGTTGCTGTCGCCGTCTGCGCGGACCAGGAAATAGGGCTTGCCACCCTTGGGGGTGACCTTGATGGCATAGAGGAAACCGTTGACGCGGTATTCCTGGATGGTCTTGTCGCCGTCCTGGCGGATGGTCACGTCGGGCTCGGCAGAGGGGGCGTCGTCGGCGGCGAATACGCCGGCCGGGGCGACGACCAGCAGGCTGGCAAGCAACAGGCGGTTGATGGCGCGCATGGTGGTAACCTTGTCCCTTATCGTCAATGATCGGGCCATTCTACTGCGGGTCCGGCGAATAAAGGTTGAATTCACGCATGAGCCAAGCCCCTCTCGTCCTGGTGGACGGTTCCTCCTACCTGTACCGCGCCTTTCATGCCCTGCCCCCGCTGACCACCTCCGCCGGCCTGCCGACGGGCGCGGTCAAGGGCGTGCTGAACATGCTGAAAAGCCTGCGCAAGCAGTACCCGGACAGCCCCTTCGCGGTGGTCTTCGACGCCAAGGGCGGGACCTTCCGTGACGAGATGTTCGCCGAGTACAAGGCCAACCGGCCGTCGATGCCGGACGAGCTGCGGGTGCAGGTCGAGCCGCTGCACGCCACCGTGCGCGCACTGGGGCTGCCGCTGCTGTGCGTGGAGGGCGTGGAGGCCGACGACGTGATCGGCACCCTCGCCCGGCAGAGCGCGGCGCTGGGGCGCGCGGTGGTGATCTCCACCGGCGACAAGGACATGGCGCAGCTGGTCGACGGGCACATTACGCTGGTCAACACCATGACCGGAAGCGTGCTGGACATCGATGGCGTGAAAGAGAAATTCGGCGTCGGTCCTGAGCTGATCATCGACTACCTGGCCCTGATGGGCGACAAGGTCGACAACATCCCCGGCGTGCCCGGCGTCGGCGAGAAGACCGCCCTGGGCCTGCTGACCGGCGTCGGTGGCGGCCTGGACGTGCTCTACGCCAGCCTCGACAAGGTGCCCGAGCTGGCGATCCGCGGCGCCAAGGGCCTGCCGGCCAAGCTCGAGGAGCACAAGGAGATGGCCTACCTCTCCTACAAGCTGGCCACCATCAAGTGCGACGTCGAGCTGAACGTTGAGATCGAGGCGCTGCACCCCGGCGAGCCGGATGTGGAAGCCCTGACCGAGCTGTACCGCACCCTGGAATTCAAGACCGGCCTGGA
The DNA here is from genome assembly GCF_018408275.1 of Pseudomonas sp. Pc102. Lineage (NCBI taxonomy): Bacteria > Pseudomonadati > Pseudomonadota > Gammaproteobacteria > Pseudomonadales > Pseudomonadaceae > Pseudomonas > Pseudomonas sp. Pc102. The sequence goes on from NZ_AP021905.1 coordinate 89,791, forward strand.
CGACCTGCAGCGCCAGGCCAAGGCCGCCGGCGAGACGCTGCCGCCGCCCGTGCAGCCGGCCGAAGCGGTCGAGACCCGCTATGAAACCGTGCTGGATCAGGCGCAGTTCGATGCCTGGCTGAAGAAGCTGCAGGACGCGCCGCTGTTCGCCTTCGACACCGAGACCACCAGCCTCGACCCGCAGCAGGCGCAGGTGGTCGGCGTGTCCTTCGCCGTCAGCCCGCACGAGGCGGCCTATGTGCCGCTGGCCCACTCCTATATGGGCGTGCCCGAGCAGTTGGACCGCGACGCCGTGCTCGAGGCCCTCAAGCCGCTGCTGGAGGACCCGGCCAAGGGCAAGATCGGCCAGCACGCCAAGTACGACATGAACGTCCTGGCCAACGCCTCGACGCCCATCCTCATGCAGGGCATCGCGTTCGACACCATGCTCGAGTCCTATGTGCTGGATTCCACCGCGACCCGCCACGATATGGACAGCCTGTCGCTGAAGTACCTCGGCCACAGCACCATCCGTTTCGAGGACATCGCCGGCAAGGGTGCCAAGCAGCTGACCTTCGACCAGATCGCCATCGAGCAGGCCGGCCCCTACGCCGCCGAGGACGCCGACATCACCCTGCGCCTGCACCAGACCCTATGGCAGAAGCTGGAGGCCACGCCGTCGCTGGCCTCCGTGTTCCGCGACATCGAGATGCCGCTGGTGCCGGTGCTGGCGCGTATCGAGCGCAACGGCGCCTACGTCGACGCCAGGTTGCTCGGCCAGCAGAGCATCGAGCTGGGTACGCGCATGGTGGAGCTGGAGCGCCAGGCCTACGAGCTGGCCGGCCAGGAGTTCAACCTCGGCTCGCCCAAGCAGCTCGGTACCATCCTCTACGAGAAGCTCGGCCTGCCGGTGCTGTCCAAGACCGCCACCGGCCAGCCTTCGACCGCCGAGAACGTGCTGGCGGAGCTGGCCGAGCAGGACTTCGAGCTGCCCAAGGTGATCATGCAGTACCGCACCGTGAGCAAGCTCAAGAGCACCTACACCGACAAGCTGCCGGAGCAGATCAACCCGCGCACCGGGCGCATCCACACCTCCTATCACCAGGCGGTGGCGGCGACCGGGCGGCTGTCCTCCACCGACCCGAACCTGCAGAACATCCCGATCCGCACCGCCGAGGGCCGGCGCATCCGCCAGGCCTTCGTCGCGCCCAAGGGCTACAAGCTGCTGGCGGCGGACTACTCGCAGATCGAGCTGCGCATCATGGCCCACCTGGCCAAGGACGAAGGCCTGCTGGACGCCTTCCGTCACGACCGCGACGTGCACCGGGCCACGGCGGCGGAAGTCTTCGGCGTCGAGCTGGAGCAGGTGAGCAACGACCAGCGCCGCAGCGCCAAGGCGATCAACTTCGGCCTCATCTACGGCATGAGCGCCTTCGGCCTGGCCAAGCAGATCGGCGTCGATCGCAAGCAATCCCAGGCGTACATCGACCGCTACTTCGCCCGTTACCCCGGCGTGCTCGCCTACATGGAACGCACCCGCGAGCAGGCCGCGCAGCAGGGCTTCGTCGAGACACTGTTCGGGCGGCGCCTGTACCTGCCCGAGATCAACTCGAAGAACCAGGCCATGCGCAAGGGCGCCGAGCGCACCGCGATCAACGCGCCGATGCAGGGCACGGCCGCCGACATCATGAAGCGCGCCATGGTGGCAGTGGATAACTGGCTGAGCGAATCCGGCCTGGACGCGCGGGTCATCCTCCAGGTGCACGACGAACTGGTGCTGGAGGTGCGCGAGGACCTGGTGGAACAGGTGCGCGAGGCCATCCGCCCCTTGATGAGCGGCGCGGCGCAGCTGGATGTGCCGCTGCTGGTGGAAGTCGGGGTGGGTGACAACTGGGACGAGGCGCACTGAGGCGGCGCCAGCTCTGGCTTAGGCCTCCGGCGCATAACGCCGGAGGCCTTCATAACGAACGGATTTCAGAGAGAGGGTGAACTTTTCCGCTAGGCACAGAGTCAGAGTTCGGGAATGGCTGGTGAAGCCTTCGATGCTCCTTTTGCTGTGTTTAGTGTTGGCAGATATCTGGACCCCGCCCTAGCGGTTCAGACTTGAACCCCGAACTTCCCCCTCCCCATACGAAGCTCGGGGTTTTTTTTGCCTGCGATTCAGGCTTCCGGCTCGACCTGCTCGAATTCCTCGCCCAGTTGCAGCCAGTTGGCCAGCACCGCTTGCGCTTCCTCGACGCCCTGGCGCTTGGGCGCCGAGAACAGCTGGATGGTCACGCCCTCGCCCCACCCCTTGCGGATGTCCTGCTGGACCTTGAGCAGCGCGTTCTTCGCGGCGCCGAACGCCAGCTTGTCGGCCTTGGTCAGAAGGATGTGCATGGGCATGTTGCCGGCGGCGGACCAGTCGAGCATCAGGCGGTCGAAGTCGGTCAGCGGGTGGCGGATGTCCATCATCAGGATCAGCCCGGCCAGGCTTTCGCGGCTGCTCAGGTAGGCTTCCAGGTGGCGTTGCCAGTGCTGCTTGAGCGGGATCGGCACCTTGGCGTAGCCGTAGCCGGGCAGGTCGACCAGGCGCCGCTGCTCGTCCAGCGAGAAGAAGTTGAGCAGCTGGGTGCGCCCCGGGGTCTTCGAGGTGCGCGCCAGGCTGGCGTGGGTGAGCGTATTCAGCGCGCTGGACTTGCCGGCGTTGGAACGCCCGGCGAACGCCACTTCCAGGCCTTCGTCGGGAGGGCACTGGTCGACCTTGGCGGCACTGATGAGAAAGCGGGCCTGTTGGCACAGGCCGATGATCGGGTTCTTGAATGACATGAGGTGTCCACGGGTGCGACGCGGTGTCGCAGGGGGCTGTTTCGTTTCCGTTTGAGCATCGCCAGTATATAATGCCGCAGATTTAGTGTGCGCTTTATCCCCCAGGGTTCAGTGTCCACGGGACTGACCGTTGCGCGACAGAACGCATGGCAGGGCCCCTCTGATGAGGTTGATCATGAAGAAAGTGCTACTCGTCGCAAGCCTTGCGGCGCTGGCCTTTGGCGCTCAGGCCGCCCAGGATCCGGAAGCGGTTTTCAACCGGGCCTGCGGTGCCTGTCACAACGGTCAACTGCCTATGGCGCCGAAAAAGGGCGACAAGGCCGCCTGGGAGCCGCGTCTGGCCAAGGGCAACGATGCTCTGGTCAAGAGCGTCACCAATGGTTTGAACGCCATGCCTCCCCGAGGCTTGTGCATGGACTGCAGTGCCGAGGACTACCAAGCGGTCATCCAGTGGATGAGCCAATAATCAAGGTAGCCCGGCGCTAACTCTTTCACCCTTAGCCGTAATTGGATTAGCTGATGAACAAAGTACTCGTGAGTCTGCTGTTGACCCTGGGCATCACCGGTCTGGCCCACGCCGCTGGCGACGCCAAAGCCGGTCAGGCGAAAGCTGCCGTATGTGGTGCCTGCCATGGTCCGGACGGCAACAGCGCCGCCCCCAACTTCCCGAAACTGGCCGGCCAGGGCGAGCGCTACCTGCTCAAGCAGCTGCACGACATCAAGTCCGGTAACCGCCAAGTGCTGGAAATGACCGGCCTGCTGACCAACCTGAGCGACCAGGACCTGGCTGACATCGCCGCCTACTTCTCCAGCCAGTCCGGCAGCGTCGGCGCCGCCGATCCCAAGCTGGTCGCCCGTGGTGAAGCCCTGTTCCGTGGCGGCAAGCTGGAAGAAGGCATGCCCGCCTGCACCGGTTGCCACTCCCCGAACGGTGCCGGCAACGCCGCCGCCGGCTTCCCGCACCTGGGTGGCCAGCACGCCCAGTACGTGGCCAAGCAACTGACCGACTTCCGCGAAGGCAACCGCACCAACGACGGCGACAGCATGATCATGCGCGCCATCGCCGCGAAGCTGAGCAACAAGGACATCGAAGCCGTGTCCAGCTACATTCAGGGTCTGCACTGAGTCCGACCCAGCGGTAGAAATCGGTAAATAAAAGGGTGGCCATGGCCACCCTTTTTCATTGGTTCCGCCGCTACAATTGCCGGAACCCGACGCACAGCGATCGGTCGAAGCAAGGCCCGCCGCAGAACCATACTGACCGCTTAGGAGTTAAGCATGCGTAACCTGATTCTTTCCGCCGTTCTTGCCAGTGCGAGCCTTTTCGGCATGACCGCACAGGCCGAGGACATCCAGGCCGGCAAACAGTACGTCGAACTGAGCAGCCCGGTCCCGGTGTCCAAGCCCGGCAAGATTGAAGTGGTGGAACTGTTCTGGTACGGCTGCCCCCATTGCTACCAATTCGAACCCACCCTGAACGCCTGGACCGAGAAGCTGCCCGAAGACGTCAACTTCGTGCGCATCCCCGCCATGTTCGGCGGCGTGTGGAACGTCCATGGCCAGCTGTTCATCACCCTGGAGAGCATGGGCGTCGAGCACGCCGTGCACAAAGCTGTGTTCGAGGCCATCCACAAGGAAGGCAAGAAGCTCTCCACCCCCGACGAGATGGCCGAGTTCCTCGCTGGCCAGGGCGTCGACAAGGCCGCCTTCATCAAGGCCTATAACTCCTTCAGCGTGAAGAGCCAGATGGAGAAGGCCAAGAAGCTCGCCATGGCGTATCAGATCTCCGGTGTACCGACCCTGATCGTCAACGGCAAGTACCGCTTCGACATCGGCTCCTCCGGCGGCCCCGAGCAGGCCACCCAGGTTGCCGACTTCCTCATCGCCAAGGAGCGCGCCGCGAAGTAAGCGGCGCCCGGCAGAGCGAAGATGCTGCGCCGCTGGAGCAATGATCGCACCGCGGGCCTGCGGACCCCGCAGGTCAACCCGCATTGCAATTCCAGCGGCCTGCCCCAGGACGGTCGCCTCCGGCTGCTCAGCTTCAATATCCAGGTCGGCATCAGCACCGGCCACTACCGTCATTACCTGACCCGCAGCTGGCAGCACCTGTTGCCCCATGCCGGCCGTGCAGGCAACCTGCAGCGCATCGGTGCCCTGCTCGGCGATTTCGACCTCGTGGCCCTGCAGGAAGTCGATGGCGGCAGTCTGCGCTCGGGCTACGTCAACCAGGTCGAGCACCTCGCCCACCTGGCCGCGTTTCCCTTCTGGTACCAGCAGCTCAACCGCAACCTCGGGCGCATCGCCCAGCACAGCAACGGGTTGCTCAGCCGCCTGCAGCCCACCTGCCTCGAAGACCACCCCCTCCCCGGCCCGCCTGGTCGCGGCGCCATCCTCCTGCGCTTCGGCGAGGGCGAGGACGCGCTGGTGGTGGTGATGATGCACCTGGCCCTCGGCACCAAGGCCCGTACCCGCCAGCTCGCCTACATCCGTGAGCTGATCGGCGGCTACCGCCACCAGGTGCTGATGGGCGACATGAACACCCATGCCAACGACCTGCTGAAGACCTCGCCCCTGCGTGATCTCGGGCTGCTCGCGCCGCAGGTCGAGGCCACCTTCCCGAGCTGGCGCCCACAGCGCTGCCTCGACCACATCCTGCTCAGCCCCAGCCTCGCCCTGGAGCGTGTGCAGGTGCTCAGCCAACCCATCTCCGACCACCTGCCAGTGGCGGTGGACATCCGCCTCCCCGCCTCCCTCACCGGGGATGCGCTGCCGGCCCTGATGGACACCCCCCACGGAACACCTTCATGAGCGACGACGGCCAGCGCTGGAAAGAAAAGTACCTGCAGAGCCTCGAACAGCAGGAGAAGCTGGAGCGCCGCTGGGACGCCCGCCTCGACCTCTTGCGCCGTGGCCTGGTGCGCAGCTCCCTCGCCGCCGAGGGCACCGACAAGGCCGTCGACCAGTGCATGCAGGAGCTGCGCGAGATCATCCGTGGCGACCAGATCGACGCCGGCCTCTCCGCCCTGATCCCGCGCCTGGAAAAGGCCGTGCTCGATTCCGAGCAGCGCCGCCAGCAACGGATCGACCAGAACGTCGGCGCCCTCACCGGGCTGACCAACCAGCTGCTCAAGCTGGATGTGCCGCGTGACGTGCGCAAGGCCCTCAAGCAGTTCGCCAAGCGCATCGACGAGCGCGCCAGCCAGGCGCGGGAGATGCCCGCCCTCCTCGGCGAGCTCAGCGGCCTACAACAGCGCGCCCTCGACGAAATCGTCAATGCCGAATCCGCCACGCCCAGGCCCGGCCTGCTGCAGCGCCTGTTCGGAGGCCAGGGCGACAGCGCCGAAGAGCCCCAGGCGGGCGGCGCGCCGCTCCCGGGTGGCGAAGCCTTGGCCCCGCCGCCGGCCGTCCCCGCACCCGCCGCGTTGCAGGCGGCTGCGACGCCTGCCGAGGATGACGAGCCCGCCGCGCCGGCTGCCGGCGCACCCGTTCCCGCGCCTGCCCAGGCCCCGGTGGCCCAGCCAGCGCCGGCCGCCCCCGGGGCCCTCGAACAACCGGCCCCGCTCCAGGCCGCCGCCGAGGCCGCGCCTGCCGCTGTCCCGGCGCCTGCACCCGCAGCGCCCGCCGCCGCCCCGGTCGATCCGCTCGCCGTGGAGCCCATGGCGTCCGTCGCGGCAGCGGCGCCCGTCACCGCTGTCACCGGTGGCGTGAGCCCGAGCCTGTCCCCGCGCCTCGACAGCCTGCCGCTGCCAGCGGCGCTGCTCACCGGCGAAGGCGACCCGGGCTACGCGCTGCCCACGCCGCCCGAGCCTGGCTACAGCGCCGTCGCGCCGCACGTCGCCGCCAGCCTGCGGGGGCTTCTGGACGAACTCGACCTGCCCGAGCGCCACAAACCCCAGGGCGAAGCCCTGCGCGAGCGCCTGGAGGGCGGCCTGAACTGGTACGAACTGGTGCCGGTGCTGGACGACCTCGCCGTGCTGGTGCTGGCCGTCACCAACAGCGAACACCGCGACTTCGCCCTCTACCTCAAGCAGCTCAACGAGCGCCTGGTCGCCTTCGTCGCCTCCATTTCCGCCGCCCAGGAGGGCTACAGCGAGACCCTGGAAAGCGCCCGCGTGCTCGACGACCAGTTGCGCGAGCAGGTCAGCGACCTGCAGAGCAGCGTGCAGGACGCCACCGACCTGGACGACCTCAAGCGCGCCGTGGAAAAGCGCCTCGACGGCCTGCTCAGCACCATGAACGACTACCAGCGCCAGCGTGCCGCCCGCGAAGAAGAAGTCGGCGGGCGCCTCAAGATGCTGGTGGACCGCGTCGCGACCATGGAACAGGAAGCCAGCGCCTTCCGTGACCATCTCGAGGAGCAGCGGCAGAAGGCACTCAGCGACCCGCTCACCGGCCTGCCCAACCGGGCCGCCTGGAGCGAGCGCCTGGAGCTCGAGGTGGCGCGCTGGAAGCGCTACGGCGGCGAGCTGCTGCTGGCCGTGCTGGACATCGACCACTTCAAGCGCATCAACGACAACTACGGCCACCTGGCCGGCGACAAGGTGCTCAAGATCATCGCCGGCGAGATCGCCAAGCGCCTGCGCAAGACCGACTTCATCGCTCGCTTCGGCGGCGAGGAGTTCGTCCTGCTGATCCCCGCCACTCCGCTGGAGGGTGGCCAGCAATTGCTCGACACCCTGCGCGGGGCCATCGAGCAGTGCCCGTTCCACTTCAAGGGCGAGCCCGTGACCATCACCTTGTCGGGGGGGCTGGTGTCCTTCGTCGAGGGCGAGAAGGACGACCAGGCGTTCGAGCGTGCCGACCAGGCGCTGTACCGCGCCAAGCGCGACGGTCGCAACCGCATCGTGCTGGGCTGAGTCGCCTCAGGCGGCGTAGGTGAGGTAAGGCTTCCAGTCTTCAGGCACGTGCTCCAGGCGCGGGTAGTCCAGGGCGTCGAGTTGCAGGCGCGACAGCTGGAAGGGCGTGTGACGCAGCTCCGGCGGTAGCGCCCGCAACTCGGGCAGCCAGAGGCTCACATAGGTCGCATCCGGGTCGTAGTGACGGGCCTGGCGCAGCGCATTGAAGGCCTGGCTGCGTTGCGGGTCGCTGGCCACGCCGGCCAGGTAAGCCCAGTTGCCCCAGTTGCTCGCCGGGTCGTAGTCCAGGAGGTGTTCCTCGAACCAGGCCGCACCGTGGCGCCAGTCCTGCTCCAGGTCGTGCACCAGGTAGGCGGCCACCACCTGGCGACCGCGGTTGGACATGAAGCCCGTGGCGGCCAGCTCGCGCATGCTGGCGTCCACCAGCGGCATGCCGGTGCGGCCTCGACACCAGCTCTCGAAACGTTCATCCAAGTGTTGTGGCGCCCGCGCGGTGGCCTTCAGCCCGCCGGCCTCGAACAACGCGCTGCCATGGCGCAGCAGGGTCCAGCGGAAATAGTCGCGCCACAACAGCTGCTGCCAGAGCTGATGGGTGGAGGCATTGGCGCCGTACTGCGCCTCGTGACGGCGCAGCTCGGCGGCGACGCGCCGTGGCGAGAGGCTGCCGTTGGCCAGCCAGGGGGAGAACTTGGAGGAGTACTCACTGCCCACCATGCCGTTGCGGCTGTCCTGGTAGCCGCGCACGCTCTGGCTGGTCCACAGGTAGTCGCGCACCCGTGCCAGCGCGGCGGTCTCGCCACCGGAGAAGGGGAACGCACTGATCGATAGGCTGACCGGCTCGCCCAGCCCCAGGCGGGTCGGCGTCGGCAGGGGTTCGAACAGCGCATCCACCGCCTCGGGCAGCGGTGGCAGGGACTCGGGGGCCGGCCGCGGCTGGTACACGCTGGGGCGCTGCTCGATTTGCTCGCGGAACTGGCTGAACACCGCCGGCAGCCGCTCCACCGGCGTCGGCAGCTCCTCGCGGCGCAACAGGCTGTTGCCGGCCAGCTCGCGCAGGCGGATATCGCCCAGGGCCTGGCGCACCTCCTCGACCAGGGCGCGCTCCCGGGGCGCCACCTCTTCGAGGGTCAGCACCTCGTTCAGGTCCAGGTGCTCCATCAGCGCCGGGATCACCTGCGCAGCGTCGCCCTGCACCACCAGCAGGCGCGAGCCGCGCTGGCGCAGCTCGGCGTCCAGGGCGGTGAGGCTTTCCAGCTGGAAGCGGGCGCGGTGCACGCCCATGCGGCGGATGCCCAGGTCGCCCGGACGCAGCAGCTTCGGGTCGAAGACGAACAGGGGAAGAACCCGGTCGGCCGCCAGCGCGGCCTGCACGGCGGGGTGGTCGTCCAGACGCAGGTCCTGTTTGAACCAGAGCAGATGGCGGCGCATGACGTTGATCCTCGGCAGGCATTTCCCTATGCCAACGGATTCCGCTGGCCACTAGAAGTTATAGGCTTTTCGAAGGCGTTGAACAGTGCCGCCCGGAGGATGACCGGTGGCGTTGCTGCCCTCGGGCCGGGAGCTGCGTATAATCCGCCCCTTTTTTCGCGGGCCCCGCCCGCATTCACCTGTGGAGACATCGTCAATGCGTCTTTCCCTTTCGCGTATCGCCAGCTGGTTGGGTGGTTTTGCCCTGACCTTCGGCGCCGTCCAGGTCGCCGGCAACGAACTGCTGCAACTGCAGGACGGCAACCTGCAGTTCGCCACCCTTCCCTATTCCGCCGGCGAGAGCTTCCTCAGCTTCGCCTCCGAGCGCCCGGCCTTCACCGCCGGCCTCTCGCCCAAGGCCCTGGCCGACCTGCCCGGCCACACCCCCGCCCCCCTGCGCATGCGCATCGCCGGGGCCCACGCCACCCCGGCCCCCGGGCAGGGCGGCAACCTGCTCGGCCCCGCCTTCGACCTCCAGGCCCCGGGCTTCGACTACCTGACCCTCAGCCTCTACGACCGCGACGACCAGGACGAGCCCGGTCACAGCGTGCAGTTCAGCGGTGCCTGGGCCTACGCCTTCCGCCTCGGCGACGCCAGCTGGCTGCTGGACGGCGGCCTCGACTGGGCCGGCGCCGAAGGCGAGCGCGAGCAGGGCCTGAGCTTCAGCCCGCAGCTGAGCTTCGATGCCGGCGACTACTTCTTCGCCCAGGGTCGCCAGCTGTTCCTCGGCATCCAGTACCTGCAGCAGAGCGGCGGCTACAGCGAGCTGGACGACGTGCGCGGCAACGCCTCGCGCGACCAGCGCGCGGTCAACACCACCCTCAAGTACCACTTCTGACACCCGACCCGGCACGGCGGCGAGACGTCGCCGCCAGCGCCCTTTACACTTCGTCCTTCAGTTGAGGAGCGCCCATGGAAATTCTCGGCATCGCCGTGCTGATCTTTCTGGTCACCGACCCGTTCGGCAACATCGCCATCTTCCTCGCCGCGCTGAAGAACGTCGCGCCGGAGCGGCGCCTCAAGGTGGCCCTGCGTGAACTGGTGTTCGCCCTCGGCCTGCTGCTGCTCTTCCTCACCTTCGGCGAGAACATCCTCAGCGGCCTCGGCCTCTCCCGCGAGGCCATCGCCATCGCCGGCGGCATCATTCTCTTCATCATCGCCCTGCGCCTGATCTTCCCGCGCCCCGAAGGCGTGCTCGGCGACCTGCCCGACGGCGAGCCGATGCTGGTGCCCCTGGCCACCCCGGCCGTGGCCGGCCCCTCCGCGCTGGCGGTGCTGATGACCCTGCGCAACACCCACCAGGGCGAGCTCTGGGAGCTCTACGTCGCCGTGCTGGTGGCCTGGGCCTGCACCGCCCTGATCCTGCTCCAGGCCGCCTTCCTGCAGCGCTTCCTCGGCCAGCGCGGCCTGATGGCGGTGGAGCGCCTGACTGGCATGCTGCTGATCATGCTCAGCGTCGACATGCTCCTGGACAACCTGCAAAGCGTGCTACACATCAGCCCATGAGAACCCTAGCCCTCGGCCTGTTGCTGGCCCTGCTCGCCGGTTGCGCCAGCGGCCCGCGCATCGACCGCAGCCAGACCTCGGTCAACCAGAACAGCCGCGTGCAGTACGTGGTGCTGCACTACACCTCGACCGACCTGGAGCACTCCCTCGCGCTGCTCACCCATGGCGAGGTCAGCGCCCACTACCTGATCGGCGCCCAGCCGCCGACCATCTACCAGCTGGTGGACGAGAACCGCCGTGCCTGGCACGCCGGCCAGAGCGAATGGCAGGGCCGCACCTGGCTCAACGCGAGCACCATCGGCATCGAGCTGGTCAACGAGGGCTACGAGCAGACCGCCACCGGGCGCAACTGGCAGCCCTTCGACGAGCAGCAGATCGACGCCCTGATCGTGCTGCTCAAGGACATCGTCAAGCGCCACAACCTGCCCCTGGGCAGCATCATCGGGCACAGCGACATCGCCCCCCAGCGCAAGGTCGATCCCGGCCCCCTGTTCCCCTGGAAGCGCCTCGCCGACGCCGGCCTCGTGCCCTGGCCGGAGGCTTCCGCCGTGGCGGTGGAGCAGGCGCGCTTCGCCCAGGCGCTGCCCACCGTCGGCTGGTTCCAGATGCAGCTGGCCCGCCAGGGCTACCCGGTGCCGCGCAACGGGCAGCTGGACGAGGCCACCCGCAACGTCATCGCCGCGTTCCAGATGAAGTACCGCCCGCACCTGTTCGACGGCCAGCCCGATGCCGAGACCGCCGCCCTGTTGCTGGTGCTCAACCGCACCCCGGGGGAGGGCCTGCCGCCCCGCCCCGTGACATTCAATTGACGCAATGACGCCGACGCGCGCCGGTCGGCGTCCGGCGCGATGATTTCCTGGCGGTGGGCTATACCTCACTGATCTCGCCAAGACGCGCTTGCCATCATGCAGCCCCCACTTTCCCGTTGGCGCCGCACCCTCTACCAGCCCCTGCCCGTGGCCATCCTGGCCGGCCTGCTGAGCGCCTGCCTGTTCGTGCTGGCGAGCCTGTGGCTGGCGGCCCAGCAGGCCCAGCGTGCCGAGCAGGAACAGATGAAGGTCCAGGGCGAACGCTTCCTGCAGCGCCTGGAGCAGGTGTTCGGCCAGCTCCACGAGGCCCTCGACAAGCTCGAAGCCCAGCCCCTGCGTGGCTGCGACATGGCCATGGTGGAGACGCTGCGGCAGATCAACTTCCGCTACCGCTTCATCTACGAGGCGGCCTTCATCGGCGGCGGCCAGCGCTGCTCCTCCTGGCCGCGGCAGAACTCCTTCGGCCCGGAGCGCCCGGCGGACATCGTCGGCCAGCGCCAGAGCTACTGGCTCAACAGCACCGACCAGCCCGACGACAACCTCGCCGCCCTGCTGTCGCTGCTCTGCGGCGTGCTCGCCTACTACGCCATGTGCCGCCGCCAGTCCCTCAGCGGCGAGCTGCAGGGCGCCATCCGCCGGCGCGAGCTGCGGGTGCGCTACCAGCCGCTGTTCGACCTGGCCAGCCGCCGCTGCGTCGGTGCCGAGGCCCTGGTGCGCTGGCGCCGTACCGACGGCAACATGATGAGCCCGGACCTGTTCATCCCCCTGGCCGAGAGCACCGGGCAGATCCGCGACATCACCGACTTCATGATCGAGCAGGTGCTGGCCCAGCAGAGCGCCTTCCTGCGTGCCAACCCGGAGCTGTACATCTCCATCAACCTGGCGGCCTGCGACGTCGGCTCGCCGCGCATCGCCCCGCTCACCGCCGCGCTGCTGGCGCGCTACCAGGTGCCGGCGCGGCAGATCGCCTTCGAGGTCACCGAGCACGGCCTGGCCGATATCCAGGCCGCCCAGGAGGTGCTCGGCCAGCTGCGTGCCCAGGGCCATCGCATCCTCATCGACGACTTCGGCACCGGCTACAGCAGCCTCGCCTACCTGCAGGCGCTGCCGGCGGATGTGTTGAAGATCGACAAGGCCTTCGTCGACGCCCTCGGCCACGACGCGGCCAGCAGCGGCGTGGCCCCGCACATCGTGCACATGGCCCAGGCGCTGCAACTGAAGGTGGTGGCCGAAGGCATCGAGCACGAGGCCCAGGCGCTGTTCCTCGCCAGCGAGGGTGCCCACTACGGCCAGGGCTGGCTGTTCTCGCGGCCGCTCACCGCCGCGCGTTTCCGTGACCTGGTGGCCGGCCAGCTCGACCTCGCCCAGGCCCTCAACGACGAAACCCTGCCCGCCGCCTGATCGCATCGGGAAACCCGTCGCTCCGAGGTGATGGGTTTCGCTTCGCTCTACCCATCCTACGAGGACGTTCGAGCCCGCCCTCGTAGGAGCGAGCTCTGCTCGCGAAGCGCCCCGGGGATGAAGGGAAAGGCGCGCCGCTAGAGCGGCAGCGCCAGGTAGAACTGCGCGCCCTCGCCGGGTCGCGAGTAGATGCCGATGCGCCCGCCATGGAGCTGGACGATCTCCTTGCACAGCGCGAGACCCAGGCCGACGCCGCCGGTGTAGCTGCCCAGCTGCACGAAGGGCTCGAAGATGCGCGCCTGCTGGCTGTAGGGCACGCCCTCGCCGTTGTCCTCGACGCTGAGGATCACCCGCTCGCCATGGCGCCGCGACTGCAGGCGGATGTGCCCGCCGTTGGGCGTGTGGCGGATGGCGTTGCTCACCAGGTTGTCCAGCACGCGCTCCACCTGCGGCCGGTCGATGGGCACGCGGGGCAGCGGCTCCAGGAGGTCCAGCTCGATGCTGATGCCCTTGGCCTGCGCCGGCTCCTGGAAGCGCGCGCGCAGGCTGCCGAGCAGGTCGTCGATGTCGCAGGGCGCCAGGTTCAGGGTCTGCATGCCGTTCTGGTAGCGGGAGAAGTGCAGCAGGTCGTTGATCAGCCGCACCAGGCGCTGCATCTCCTCGTCCACGGTCAGCAGCAGGTCGGACTCGCGCGACTCCTCGGCGAAATCCAGGCGCTCGCGCAGCAGGCCGAACGCCATCTGCATGCCGGTCACCGGGGTGCGCAGCTCGTGGGAGGCGCGCAGCACGAACTCGTTGCGCACCCGCTCGAACGCGCGCTGCTCGGTGACATCGCGCAGCACCATCACCGCCCCGAGGATGCGCTCCTCGTCCAGGCTCACCGGCGTCAGGCGCCAGCTCAGCAGGCGGCTCTCGCCGTCGGCCTCGATGCTCAGGTCGTCCGGCTCCTGGGCCAGGGTCTCGCCGCGCAGCACCTGCTGGGTGGGCAGCTCCATGGCGGGGTTGTTCATGGCATGGCTGAGGGTCTGGCCGAGCTGCTCGGTCTCCCAGGCCAGCTGGCGCTGGGCCACCGGGTTGGCGTGCTCGATGCGGCCCTGGCGGTCGAGGATCAGCAGGCCGTCGTCGATGCTGTCGAGCACCGCCTTCAGGCGCCGCTGCTCGGCCAGCAGCTTTTCGATATTGGTTTCCTTGAACAGCCGCAGGCCCTCGGCCATCAAGCCGAAGCGACGGCTCAGCGAGGCCATCTCGCTGACCGTGGAAATCGGCAGGGTCACCTGGAAGTCGCCCTGCCCGATCCGGTCGGCCGCGCGCGCCAGTGCCTCGATGGGCTGGCCGAAGCGGCGGGCGATGCCGTGGGCGGTGACGAAGCCGATCATCAGTACGGCGATGCCCAGCACGCCCAGCAGCGTCGCGACCAGGCTGGCGCGCTCGCGGGCGGACTGCTCGGCCTCGGCGGCGCTGTGCAGCGCGTGCTTCTGCAGCGCCAGCATGGCGTTGCGGGTGGCGTTGAGCGCCTGGCTGAAATCGTCGTCGCGGCTATCTCCGTCCGCGCGCTCGCTGACCCGCAGGAAGTCGCCATAGGCATCGGCGATGGCCTGGAAGCCCTGGCGGGTCTGCTCGTCGCGGGCATTCATCAGCCCCTGCTGGAGGATGCCGAGGAAGCGCTTCTGCGAAGCCTGCAGCCCCGGCACGTCGGGGCGCTCGCGCGTCAGGTTGACCAACTGGTCGCCCAGGTGGGTGCGCAACTGCTCGCCCAGGCCGATGGTGGCGAAGTTGTAGGTGATCAGTTGCTCCTGCGAGCGGGCCAGTTGCATGACGCTGATCAGCCCCAGCAACAGGCCCAGCAGGGCGACGGTGATCAGGGCCGAGATGCTGAGAAAAAGCCGCGTGCGCAGCTTCATCGGCAGTTTCATAGACCGTACTGCTTGCGTTTTCGATAGAGCGTCGAGGCGTCGATCCCCAGGGTCCTGGCGGCCTGGTCGAGGGTTTCGCTGGCCGCGAGGACGGCAGCGATATGGGCCTTCTCCAGGTCTTCCAGGCTCATCGAGGCGCCAACGCGCGGTGCGTTGTTGGCCGGCGCCTCGCTCAGGCCCAGGTGGGCGATCTCCACCAGCTCCTGGCCGCAGATGATGCTGGCGCGCTCGATGACGTTGCGCAGCTCGCGCACGTTGCCCGGCCAGTGATAGCCCAGCAGGGCATCGCGCGCGGCGTCGCTGAAGCCGCGTGCCGGGCGCGCGTAGTCCTTCACGAAGCGGGCGAGGAAGCGCTCGGCCAGGCCGATCAGGTCCTCGGTGCGCTCGCGCAGCGGCGGCAGGTGCAGGGTGATGACGTTGAGGCGGTAGAGCAGGTCCTCGCGGAAGCGGCCCTCGCGGACCATTTCGTCGAGGTTGAGGTTGGTGGCGGCGAGGATGCGCACGTCGGCGCGGCGGGTCACCGCGTCGCCGACCCGCTCGTATTCCTTGTCCTGGATGAAGCGCAGCAACTTGGGTTGCAACGTGAGGGGAAAGTCGCCGATCTCGTCGAGGAACAGCGTGCCGCCGTCCGCCTGGTTGACCCGGCCGAGGGTGCTCTCGCTGGCCCCGGTGAAGGCCCCGCGGCTGTGGCCGAAGAGCTCGCTTTCCATCAGCTCCGCCGACAGCGACGGGCAGTTGATGGTCACGCAGGATTTCTTCGCCCGCTTGCTCCAGCCGTGAATGGCGCGGGCCAGCTCGCCCTTGCCGGTGCCCGACTCGCCGAGGATGAGGATGTTGGCGTCGGTGCTCGCCACCTGACGCGCGGTTTCCAGTACCGCCATCATCGCCGGGCTCTGCGAGTCCAGGCCGTCGCCGGGCTTGCGCACCTCGCCTTCCAGGGCCTCCAGGCGCGCCGTGAGCTGGCGTACCTCCAGTTGCTTGGCGGCCGAAAGGCGCAGCTGGTCGGGGCTGCACGGCTTGACCAGGTAATCCGCCGCGCCGGCCTGCATGGCATCCACGGCGGTGTCCACCGCCGAATGCGCGGTGACGATCACCACGCGCATCCAGGGTGCCTGCACGCGCACCTGCGCGAGCACATCCAGGCCGTTGTCCTCGCCCAGGCGCAGGTCGAGGAAGCACAGGTCGAAGACCTGGCGCTGCAGGATGGCTTCGGTCTGCGCCGCGCTGCTGGCGGTGGCCACGCTGTAGCCCTCGTCTTCCAGGCAATAACGGAAGGTGCGCAGGATCGCCGACTCGTCGTCGACCAGCAGGATGCGTCCCTTGGTTTCCGTCGCTGTTGCCATTTTTTCGCTCCGCATTGTTCAGTCGTACCGCTTAGTCCAGGAATTATCGTGCAAGTTGCATGGTTCTTTCATACATGTATTGCAGCCTGCATGCAGTGCCTATTTTGAAGCTGAGAATAACTAGCTGATTCAAAAGGAGAAAATATACATTTCAGAGGTGGCACAGCCCTTGCGATTCACCTGCATCAGGAGGCGCTCCAGCGCCGGAATGGATGACAGGAGGTTCCCATGCGGCAATTGCGCAGGCTCGTGCTGATGGCCGTCTGCAGCACGCTGGTCGTCGCCTCGCCGACTCGTTCGCTGGCACGCGAGGGGGTGACCCAGCAAGTGCACGAAGCTCGTCAGGAAGGCTCGGTGTGGACCGCCTTCGCCTTCAACCGTCATCTGTCCCCCTTTTCCCTCAACGTCGATGTCGAAGGCAGCGTGGCCACACTCACCGGTACGGTGGAGAACGAGGTCAAGCGCGAGTTGGCCGAACAGGTGGCGCTCGGCATCGATGGCATCGAGACGGTGGACAACCGCATCCGCGTCGATCCCGGCGTTCGCCCGCGGCTGGTCTCGGTGGCTGCAGTGGACGAGCGCCTCGACGATGCCACCGTCGAGGCGCGGGTGAAATCCAAGCTGCTGTGGAATACCCGTACCGAGGGCCTGGATATCGGTGTCGAGTCGCGTGAAGGCCTGGTGACCCTCAGTGGCGAATCGGCCAGCGCGCAAGCTCGCGAACTGGCCGGCAAGCTCGCCGCCAGCACCGAGGGCGTCGAGCGGGTGGACAACGCCATCCGCGTGACCGGCGAGCCCGGTACGGTCGCCCGCGCGCAGAGCGAGGTGGCCCAGGCCGGCAACCTGCTCGGCGATGCCTGGATCACCGGCCGGGTCAAGACCCGCTTTCTTTCCAGCGACAACCTTGGCGCCCTCGACATCTCCGTACGGACGGACGAAGGCGTGGTCCACCTCGCCGGCACCGTGGCCACGGCTGCCGAAAAGGAACTGGCCGTGGAAACCGCACGCAATGTCCGCGGCGTGCTCGACGTGCAGGCCGCATCCCTCAAGGTCGCCGGCTGAGGCGATCACCATCGGCAAGGAGAAACTCCATGACCCGTACCACCGCGCAACTCAACGAACTGATCGAGATCACCCGTGACGGCGAGCGCTTCTACCAGCACGCCATCGAGGAAGTGAAGGACCCGGCCCTGCAAGGCCTGTTCCGCGACATGGCCCAGGCCAAGACCCAGGTCATCCAGGCCCTGGCGGTGAAGGTCGCTGCCAACCACGAGGACCCGTCCACCGGCGGCACCTTCGTCGGCAAGCTGCGCCAGGTCTATGCCGATACCCGCGCGTCGCTCTCCAGCGACGAGAAGGCCACCTATGTCGGCCAGCTGGAGGAAGCCGAAGACCGCATCCTGCACGCCTTCGAGGATGCGCTGGAAAGCGCGGAGCCCGAGGTCCGCGGCCTCATCGCCCAGGAGATGCCCCGGGTCAAGGCCTGCCACGACCGCATGCGCAGCCTGAAGCAGTCGATGAAGTGAGCCGGCACCGGACAGGGATGTCCGGCCATGCAAAACGCACGACGCCGCACCGGTGATCATGCAAGTTGCCAGTCACGACGCTCGACGATAGAGAGATAAGTTGTTGAATTTAAAGAGATTTAGTCGGAAGTAAAAACTGGCATGCGCTCTGCAATCTACAGATCAGGAAGCGTCGCCAGGTGGCGATGAAAGCAGGACAGGCAGGGACTCCGGTCCCCCGATCGATCAACGGCCCAGGAGGTTTTTCAGGATGAACCGTCGTCACGCACGTATCGCCCTCGCGGGCAAGCTGCTGCTGGCCACCCTCGCCGTGGCGCTGGTCGTGCTCGCCGGTCAGTCCTGGCGCCTGCACCTGCAGGCCGGGGAGCGCCAGCAGCCGCTGCCGGCGCGGATCGACATCCTCCCGACGCCTGCCGCCTTCCATGCCAACGGGATGCTCCATGACGGCTCGCTGCAGAGCGTGGCCCAGGAGCGCTGGAACGACCAACCCCAGCAGCCCCGCTGGGTGTTCTGAGCCAACAAGGAGATTCGAGATGTGGACCATCGCCCTGTTCCTGGTAGCCCTTCTGGCCCTTCCCCTGCTGATGCTCGGCAGCGCCCTGGCGGTCGGCCAGGCCCTGCAGGACAGCAATGATTTCAGCGGCATCGATTTCGTAAACCCGGCTGCGGAGGAAACGTCCGAAGCGCAGCCCACTCAGCCGCAACCGGCCTGGTCGCCCGCGCGCTGAGAACCCGACAAACCGAAGAAGGAGAACCACCATGCTCAGCTGGGCACTTACATTCCTCGTCATCGCCATCGTCGCTGCGGTACTGGGCTTCGGCGGCATCGCCGGCACCGCTGCGGGTATCGCGAAGATTCTCTTCGTGCTGTTCCTGGTCCTGTTCGTAGTGTCCTTCATCTTCGGCCGCCGCCGGGGCTAGGGAGGCGCGATGCACATCCTGCGCACCCTCTGCGCCGCCACCGCGTTCGGCTTCGCCAGCACCCTGGTGCTGGCGGCCGACACGGACGCGCAGCACAGGCTCAACGAACTGCTGGGCACCGACCCGCAGTACCGCGAGACCTGGCAGGCGCTGGTGGAAGATGAAAGCCGTCTGCCCGATTGGGTGATGAACCTGAGCGGGACGGCACCGCCGATGAAGGCGGTGGACCAGGACGGTGACAAGTTTCTGGTCGGCGAGTTGTGCGAGCCGCACGCCTGCGCCAGCCAACGCCTCCTGGTCGCCTTCAGCTGGGACAAGGAGGACGCCTACGCCCTGCTGGTGCAAGTGCCGGAAGGCCTGCCCCAGGACAAGTCGCCGAGCCGTCACGCCAGCTTCCGATGGCTGGGCGAACCGGACGACGAGGTGAAGGCGATTCTGGACGAACAGCTCAAAAGCGATCCGAACTGGTACTGAAGCCGTTCAGACCACAGGCCCCGCAGGCGGGGCCATGACCAGGGGGCCGGGTTGTACCGCGTCGGTAGAGCGGCACGACCTAGGGGTAAAGGGGTTACCTCCGCGACTGCGGGCCGGGTCAGGCGAAGCCGCCGCCGGGAAGCTGCGATCCAGCTTCCCGGGGGCAGCGTTATCAAGAGCAGCTGCAAGCTGCAAGTTACAAGCTGCAAGTCAAGCCAAGAACAGAAGCCGCGAGCCACTCGCTTTTAACTTGGCGCTTGTAGCTTGCCGCTTGCCGCTATCCCTCTATTGCAACCTGATTGCCAACTTGGCCACGTGGGCGCCCTGGAACTTGGCGAGCGCGAGTTCCTTGCCGGTCGGCGTGCGCGAGCCGTCGGCGCCGGCGATGGTGGCCGCGCCGTAGGGCGAGCCGCCGCGTACTTCGCTGATGTCGGTCAGCTCGGGGGCTGCGTAGGGCAGGCCGACGATGAGCATCCCGTGGTGGGCCAGGGTGTTCCAGAACGAGGTGATGGTGGTTTCCGAACCGCCGCCGGTGCCGGTGGAGGTGAACACGCTGCCGAGCTTGCCCACCAGCGCGCCCTTCACCCAGAGTCCGCCGGTCTGGTCGAGGAAGGTGCGCATCTGCCCGGCCATGTTGCCGAAGCGGGTCGGGGTGCCGAAGAGGATGGCGTCGTAGTCGGCCAGCTCCTGCGGGCTGGCCAGCGCGGCCGGCTGGTCGAGTTTGGCACCGGCGTTGCGCGCGACGTCCTCGGGCATGGTCTCGGCGACGCGCTTGAGGGTGACCTCAACGCCCGGCACGCTGCGCGCACCCTCGGCCACCGCTTCGGCCAGGCGTTCGATATGGCCGTACATGGAGTAGTAGAGCACCAGGATCTTCTTCATCGTCATCTCCCAGGTCTGAGGTCATAAGCGACCGACCCGGTTCAGCCTAGATGGCTTTCATGACATTGCCGGGCGGCTTCCTGGCGCGGGCCGGCTTCGCGCCGCTATCATCCGCGCATCGTTTTTCGGGGGATCGTCCATGCTCAACGGCCTTTGGCTCGGCTTCTTCATGGTCGCCGCGACCGCGGCGCTGGTGCGCTGGATCGGCGGCGACCCGGGCGTCTGGGCGGCCATGGTGGAAAGCCTGTTCGCCATGGCCAAGCTCTCGGTCGAGGTGATGATCCTCCTGTTCGGCACCCTGACCCTGTGGCTGGGCTTCTTGCGTATCGCCGAGAAGGCCGGCCTGGTGGAGGCGCTGGCGCGCCTGCTCGGCCCCCTGTTCCACCGGCTGATGCCCGAGGTACCACCGGGGCATCCCGCCCTGGGGCTGATCACCCTCAACTTCGCCGCCAACGGCCTGGGCCTGGACAACGCCGCCACGCCCATCGGTCTCAAGGCCATGCGCGCCCTGCAGGAACTCAACCCCAGCGCCACCACGGCAAGCAACGCGCAGATCCTTTTCCTGGTGCTCAACGCCTCGTCCCTGACCCTGCTGCCGGTGTCGATCTTCATGTACCGCGCGCAGCAGGGCGCCGGCGACCCGACCCTGGTGTTCCTGCCCATCCTGCTGGCCACCAGCGCCTCCACCCTGGTGGGCCTGCTGTCGGTGGCCGTCATGCAGCGCCTCAGGCTTTGGGACCCGGTGGTGCTCGCCTACCTGGTGCCCGGCGCCCTGCTGCTGGGCGGCTTCATGGCGGTGCTGGCCGGCCTTTCCGCCACCGCCCTCGCGGCGTTGTCGTCGCTGCTGGGCAACCTGGTGCTGTTCGGCCTGATCCTGTCGTTCGTGTTCGTCGGGGCGTTGAAGAAGGTGCCGGTGTACGAAACCTTCGTCGAGGGCGCGAAGGAAGGCTTCGACGTCGCCAGGAGCCTGCTGCCGTACCTGGTGGCCATGCTCTGCGCGGTGGGGGTGCTGCGCGCCTCCGGTGCCCTGGAGTTCGGCCTGGACGGCATCCGCCTGCTGGTGGAATGGGCGGGGCTGGATACGCGCTTCGTCGACGCCCTGCCCACGGCCCTGGTCAAGCCGTTCTCCGGCAGCGCCGCCCGCGCCATGCTCATCGAGACCATGCAGAGCCAGGGCGTGGACAGCTTCCCCGCACTGGTGGCGGCCACCGTCCAGGGCAGCACCGAGACCACCTTCTACGTGCTCGCGGTGTACTTCGGCGCCGTCGGCATCCAGCGCGCCCGCCATGCCGTGGGCTGCGCCCTTTTGGCCGACCTCGCCGGCGTCATCGCCTCGATCCTGGTGTGCTACTGGTTCTTCGGCTGATCCCGGTTCGGCGATTCCCGGGCTGAAGCCCGGCTACCTGCCGAGCCTGTGGGAGCGAATTCATTCGCGATTGGCCGCGCGGGTCGCACCCGCCCTGCGGCCCGTGTCCAGCCTCGTAGGGGCGAATTCATTCGCCCAGCGCCGCCAGGGGCTCAAAGCCCCTTGGCCTTGGCGAAGTCCAGCTTGGGGTCGCGCACGTTGGTGAGGTTCACCGCCGCGCCGGACCAGCCCCCTTCCATGTCCTCGGTCATGTGGTAGCGCAACAGGTTGTACTGGATGGCGGTACCCCCCAGTTGCTGGTGGCCGATGCGCGAGATCACCGTCTCCAGCAGGCTGGAGATCAGGTACTGCAGCGGCGTCGCGGAAGTCTTCAGGGCCAGGCCATAGTCGAAGCGCGCCTGCTCGCTGGTGCGGAAGGCCGAGTAGAACGCCTGCTTGCCGAGGGCAGCGTTCATCGTCTGGTTGTATGACCGGCGACAGGCCTCGAGGTCGTCCGCACCCGGGCGCGGCAGGTCGAGGAAGTTGCTGAGGTTCTTCAGGCTCACGCAGCCCTGGGCGGCGATGACTTCCGGCATCAGCGTGACGTCCAGTTCGCCGGCGGCGTTGGGCACGTTGTGCCAGCGGTTGAGGCTCCCGCGCAGGTCTTCCAGGCTGTTGGCGGTGTAGCCGCGATAGCCGTAGACGTAGGTGGGCGGCAGCACCAGGCCCATGAGCGAGTTGTACTGCTGGATCGAGAGTTCCGTGTGCGGCATGCCGAAGACGCAGCGGCTGTAGTCGTCCAGCGAGGCCTTGAGCAACGAAGGCCTGAGGTTGCGCACCGACTTGCCGTTCTCCAGGGCCTCGAACAGTGTCTTCTCGTTGAGTTGCGACTTGACCTCCACCGTGGCGACCACGCCTTCGATCAGGTACACGTCCGCCGAGCCGAAGGTGCGCAGGGTGGGGAAATCGTTGCGGTAGATGATCAGGTCGATCTGCCTGGAGATGCCGCCTTCGCTATCGACGATCTGCCCCGAGCCGATGCTGATGTTGCTCGGCAGGAAGCGCTTGAGCACATCGCGGATGAAGCTCTCACGCGCATCGCCGAGAACGGTCGAGTGATCGGCGATGGTGCTGCTGACGGCAAAGCTGCTTTCCAGTACCCGGGCGATGGACTTCGCCCAGTCGCTGATGATGGCCATGGCTTCTTCCTTGAGTGGGTGAGCGCAGGGGAATCTACAGGCCCTGAGCCTGTGGGAGCGAATTCATTCGCGATTGGAGGCGGGTTGCACGCCCCTACGGGCCGCCGTCTGCCCAGGGACCTTGTAGGGGCGACTTCAGTCGCCAAGCGGTGCGTAGCAACGCCAACGGCTTCGCGAGCAGAGCTCGCTCCTACGGTCGTGCCTGCGCTGCGCCAGGGCTCAATGGGGCTTGGGCGGCAGCGGGTCGTCGGTGACCTCGAAGCGCAGGGTGCCGATCATCTGGCCGGCCTCGGTCACCACGCGCACCTGCCAGTGGCCCACCGGGTTGGCGGGGAAGTTCTGCTTGTGGGTCCAGGCGCGGTAGCCCTTGTCGCGGCCGCCGTGGATGTCCAGGGCGATGCGGTCCACTTCCTTGCCCTCGAAACGCCACAGGTGATAGATGCGCTCGTTCAGCCCGCGCGGCGCATTGATCGCGGTGTAGGCGTAGAGGCCGTCGCTGCGCAGGTCGGCGGCGGTGACGGTGTGCACGCCCTTGCCGGGGGTGCGCTGGTGGTCGTCGAGCTCCGGGGTCACCGCCACTTCGGTCAGCCAGAGAGTCGCCGGCGGCACCATCACCCGGGTCAGCCAGCCGGCGGCGCCCAGTGCCAGGGTCAGCCCGACCAAGGCCAGGCCGCGCCACCAGCGCTGCACGCGGATGGTGCTGTAGAGGCTGAGGAAGGACAGCAGCACGGCGATGCCCAGGGACCACTCGAAGCTCTGTGCGGTGGTCAGGTGGAGGATGATCGGCAGCGCCGTGAGCAACACGGCGAACAGGGTCAGCGTGTGATACGCGAGGAACAGCCAGCGGTGCGGCGCGAGGAAGCGGTTGTACAGCGGGTCGGTGATGGAAACCACCGCGGCCACCGCCAGCAGCCCGGTGAACAGGGCCTGTCCGCTGTTCCAGCTGGTGGTGATGAGGAAGAAGGGCAGCACGAAGAACAGGCTTTCCTGGTGGATCAGCTGGGTCAGGAAGCGCGTCAGCGGTGGCGGCAGCTCGATCTTGAACAGACGCTCGATGCTGCTGCGGAACAGGTTCTCCAGCAGCAGCCAGAGCCAGCTCACCAGCATGATGATGGCGATCACCTTGGCCAGGCGCGCCCCGCGATCCACCAGCAGGAAACTGCCGACACCCGAGCAGAAGCCGTAGAGCGCGATGAGCCTGGGGTGGCGCTGGATCAGCGCGATCAGGGCGAGCAGGCGGTTCTTCCAGATCGACATGGGCAAGTCGGACAAGGCTGCGGGGGCCGCAGGATACTGCCCGCCCGCCGGCCTGAGAAGGCGCGCGGCTGTCTGGCCGACGGCCTGCGGCTCAGGCGGGTGCGTTGCGCGGAGGCTTGCGGCGCCGGTGCCACAGCAGGGCGCCGGGCAGGGGCAGGGCGAGCAGTGCCGGCAGCAGCCAGCCCAACTGGTCGTAGCCCAGCAGCGGCTGTTCGATGCGGACGTAACCCGGCTGGCGGAACAGCTCGCGGGCGATCGCATCGACCTGTTCCCGTGTCACCGCGCGCAGGGCCGCGGTTTCGTCACCGAAGTGGCCGTCCTGGTAGTCGCCCAGGGCGCCCCAGTAGTAGTCGGCAAGCGCGGTGTTGCCTTGCGCCGCCCACGCCTGGCGGCTGATGGCGAGGCCGCGCAGGCGCTCGAAGGTGGCCGGGTCCAGCCCCTGGTCGCGCAGGCGGGTGGTGATCCGTCGCAACACCGCGAGGGCGGGTTCCACGTCGTCGCGCTCCAGGTCGGCGTTGAGGCTGAGGAAGACCTCGGCGCCGAAGGCACGGCGCTCGGTCCAGGGCCCGTAGGACAGGCCTCCCTGGATGCGCAACTGCTGGTAGAGCTCCCAGTCCAGGTAGTCCTTGAGCAGTTCCCAGGCGGCGTAGTCGGCACCCGCCACCTCCGGTTCCGGGAAGATCCAGTGCAGCGTGGCGCTCTCGCCCACCAGGCCGCGACGCAGGGTGCGGCGCTCGGCGGCGTTGCCGTTGCTGGTGGGCAGCTCCGGGTGCTCGCGCACCTCCACCGGCGCCAGGGCGCCGAAGCGGCGCTCGATGAAGGCCGGCAGCAGGCGATCGAGGTCGCCAACGACGATCAGGCTCATGTTGTTCGGCGCGTACCAGTCGTGGCGCAGGGCCTCCAGGGCCTCGCGCTGCAGGTGCGCCACCTGGGGCCGCTCGGCGCAGGCCAGGCCCAGTTCGACGGCGAGCTGCTCGTGGGCCTCGCGGCCCAGGTCCTGCCGGTCCAGCAGGCGCTCAAGGTGCGAGTAGTGGCCACCACCCTCGCGCTCCACCACCTGCTTGGCGGTGGCGATGCGGGCGTCGTCCAGGGGCGTGTCGCCGAGCACCTGCAGCAGCAGGTCGAGTACCTTGCGCTGGTTCTGCGCCGGCGCCTCGATGACGAAGGCGGTGTCGCTGGTGCTGGTGAAGGCGTTCCATTCGCCGCCAAGGGCCTGCATGCGCGCCTCCAGGCCCGCTTCGCCGTCACCGTCCAGGCCGCTGAAGAACAGGTGCTCCAGCAGGTGCGGCAGCTCCTTGTCGCGGCAGGCGAAGTCGTCGAAGCCGACGCCCACCACCAGGCGGATGGCGACATGGCCACGCTCGGGCGTGGGTTTGAGGATCACCTGCAGGCCGTTCTGCAGTTCGTAGCCTTCGACCTTGTTGCGGTCGGCAGCGTGCACCGGGGTGCCGAGCAGGAGCAGCAGGCAGAGCAGGTAGCGCATGACATGGGTCTGATGGCGAGGAAGCGCCGAGCATAGCGGATCGCCCCCGCCCCTGCGCAATCACCCCAGGCCGCGGCGGCTGCTCCAGAACTGCAGGGCCAGCTGGCGCAGGTCGGCGGCCAGGCCGGCCACCTCGCCGGCGCTGCGCTGGCTGCACAGGCCGCTGTTGGCGTTGTCGTCGGCGGCGCGGCGGATGGTTGCCAGGCTGCGCTGGATCTCCTCGCTGGCAGCGCTCTGCTGCTCCACCGCGCTGGCGATCTGCAAACTCATGCCGTTGATGGCGCCGACCTGCTGGTTGATCCGCTCCAGGGACTCTGCCGCGCGCTGGGCCTGGGCCAGGCTGCTCTCGGCCTGGGCGCAGCTGCGCTGCATGGCCGCGACGGCCTGCTCGGCGCCGCTCTGCAGGCTGTTGATCATCTGGTTGATCTGCGCGGTGGACTGCTGGGTACGCCCGGCCAGGGCGCGCACCTCGTCGGCCACCACGGCGAAGCCGCGCCCGGCATCCCCAGCCCGCGCGGCCTCGATGGCGGCGTTCAGGGCCAGCAGGTTGGTCTGCTCGGCGACGCCCTGGATCACGTCCAGCACCTGGCCGATCGCGCTGCTGTGGTCCTGCAGCTCGCGCACCACGCGGGTGGCGTTGCGCACCTCCTCGTCCAGCTCGGCGATGCGGGCGCGGGTCGCGCTCACCTCGTGCTGGCCGATGCGCGCGGCGTCGTCGGTCTGGTCGGCGGCGCAGGCGCTCTGCTGGGCGCTGCGCGCCACTTCCTGGACGCTGCCGGCCATCTGCCCGACGGCGGCGGCCACCTGGTCGGTCTCCAGCTGCTGGCGGTGGCTGCCGGCACTGCCGTGGGCGACGGCGGCGGCCAGCTCATCGGCGTGTTCGGCGAGCTGGCGCGAGGATTCGGCGATGCGCCCGACCAGCGCGCCGGTCTCCATCTCCAGCATCTGCAGGCAGAAGCCGAGCTGGCCGAATTCGTCGCTGCGCTGGCCGTAGACCGCCTGGCTCAGCGGGTTGTCGGCGATGCCACGGGCGCGGTGCAGCAGCTCGCGCAGCGGGCGCAACTGGCGGTGCAGCACCAGCCCCGCGCAGCCCAGCGCCAGGCCCCAGGCCGGCACGGCGGCGAGCAGGCCATAGGGCGCCAGGGCCTGGTACAGGGCGAGGCCCAGCGCCATGCCCAGGGCCGGGCCGGCGAGCAGGCGCAGGTGCAGTGGCAGGCGCGCGCGGGCGGGCATGCGGCCGGCCTCGAGCCGGGCGTAGGCCCGTTCGGCACGCTGCACCTGCTCGGCGCTGGGGCGGGTGCGCACCGACTGGTATTCCAGCACCTGGCCGTCACGCACCACCGGGGTGACGAAGGCGCTGACCCAGTAGTGGTCGCCGTTCTTGCAGCGGTTCTTCACCAGGCCCATCCAGCTGCGCCCGGCCTTGAGCGTCCGCCACAGGTGGGCGAAGGCTGCGGCCGGCATGTCCGGGTGGCGCACCAGGTTGTGGCTCTGGCCGATCAGCTCGGGGCGGCTGAAGCCGCTGATGTCGACGAAGTCCTGGTTGACGTGGGTGATCACGCCCTTGAGGTCGGTGGTGGAGAGGATGTTGGCGTCGTCGGCGAAGGCGACGGCACGCCCGCTGACCGGCAGGTTGCGTTTCATGGGGTGGCTCTCGTGGTGGCTTCGGGCAGCAGGCACCAGTGCCCGTCGAAGCATTCCTCGCCGTTGAACAGGCGCTCCAGCGCCTCGGGCGGACGGGGACGGCTGAACCAGAAGCCCTGGGCGTAGTGGCAGTCCTCGGCAGCGAGGAAGTCCAGGTGTTCGGGGCGTTCGACACCTTCGGCGATCACTTCCAGCCCGAGGCTGCCGCCCAGGCCGATGATGGCGCGGGAAATGGCGCGCAGCTCGGGGTCCTCGGGTGCGCCGTCGATGAAGCTGCGGTCGACCTTGAGGATGTGCAGCGGAAAGCGCTTGAGGTAGCCGAGGGACGAATAACCGGTGCCGAAGTCGTCCAGCGCCAGGCGCACCCCCTGGCAGGCCAGTTCGCGCAGGCAGGCGAGGGTGTCGGCGCCGTCCTGCATCAGCAGGCTCTCGGTGATCTCCAGCACCAGGCTGGAAGGGGCGAGGCCCGATTCCTCGAGTATCGACTGGAGCCGCGTGGCGAAGCCCGGCTGGTGCAGCTGGCGGCTGGAGAGGTTGACCGAGCAGCGCAGGTCCCGCTGACCTTCCTGCTGCCAGGTGCGGGTCTGGCGGCAGGCTTCGCGCAGCACCCAGTCGCCGACGGCGATGATCTCGCCGGACTCCTCCAGCGCCGGGATGAACTGTGCCGGCTGCACCAGGAGGTCGCCCTGGCGCCAGCGCAGCAGGGCCTCCACGCCCACCAGCAGCGGCTGGCCCTGGTCGGTTCGGCAGATGGGCTGGTAATGCAGTTCGAACTCATCGCGCGCCAGGGCCTGGGCGAGAGCGCTTTCCAGGTCCAGGCGGTTCTTGGCGGCGGCCTGCAGGTCGCTGCTGTAGCGGGCGATCTGCGCCTTGCCGGCCTCCTTGGCGCGGTACAGGGCGAGGTCGGCGGCCTGCAGCGCGTCGATGGTCTGGCCCTCGGCCTGGAGCCCGGTGATGCCGATGCTGGCGCTGACCACCAGGGTGCGTTCGTCCAGGTGCAGCGGCTGGTGCAGGCTGTCGAGCATGCGCTGGGCGACGACTTCGGCATCGCCCAGGCAGGCGAGGTCGTCGAGCAGCACGACGAATTCGTCGCCGCCGAAGCGCGCCAGGTGGTCGCCCGGACGCAGGCAGCGTTCCAGCCGATGGGCCACCTCCACCAGCACGCGGTCACCGACGGCGTGGCCGAGGCTGTCGTTGATCAGCTTGAAACGGTCGAGGTCGATGAAAAGCAGCGCCGCCTGGCGCGCGCCGGGCTTGAGCTGGCGCTGCAGGGCCTGCTGCAGGAGCTCGTCCAGGCGCATGCGGTTGGCCAGGCCGGTGAGCGGGTCGTGCCGCGCGGCGTGGCTGAGCTGGTGCTCGGTGGCCTTGCGCTGGCTGATGTCGGTCTGCGAGCCGGCCATGCGGTGGCCCTCGGCGACGCCGCGCACCAGCACCCAGAGGTAGCTGCCGTCCTGCTGGCGCATGCGGTATTCGTGGCTGAGCCAGGGGCTGTCACCGCGCAGGTGGGTGTCGATGGCTTGGCGCAGGGCCGGCAGGTCGTCGGGGTGCACGCGGGCGAACCAGCCGGCACTGCTCTCGCCGAAGGCATCGCGGGAGCGGCCGAGCATGCTCGCCCAGCGCTCGGAGATATACAGCCGGTCATGCTCCAGGTCCCAGTCCCAGAGGCCGTCGTTGGCGCCGCGCAACGCCCGTGCGAAGCGCGCCTCGCTGTCCTCCAGGGCTTGGCGCTGGGCGGCGCTGTAGGTGTCGATGGCCAGGGCGATGTCGAAGAACACCGCTTTCATCAGGCTACCCAGGGTGCGGGTGGACTCGCTGTCGCCGAGCAGGCCGGTGAGCATCTGGTCGAGGTACAGGCGGTACGCGCCGAGGTACCACTTCAGCTCGACGCCGACATGCTGGTGAACCAGGCCTACCTGCAGGCGGTGCATGACGTAGTCGCGGTCGTAGGGGCCCTTCCACAGGCGCTGGTAGTAGTCCAGCTGGCTGGCCTTCAGTCGTGCCAGGGTCGCCGGGTCGCGGAGGATGCTGGCGGTCGGCTCGAAGTGCTCGAGGTGGGCGTAGAGGCTTTCGACGAATACCTTGTGCAGGGCCTCCACCGCTTCCGCCTGGCGGTTCAGGCGCGCGCCATCGAGTGCCTGCCAGTCCAGGTAGCGGCAGCGCTGGTCGATCTCGCGGCGGCCGAGGCCCATCCTGCCGAGCATCTCCTTGAGCTGTGTTGCGAACCCCATACCTCGTCCCTCGTAAAACCTGCGGGCAATAAAAAAGGCGCCACGCGTGGCAGCTCCAATGAACTGCCACGCGTGGCGCCTTGTCTTGCAGGCCCTTGCGTCCTGCCCGGCAAAGCCGGTTTCCGCCCTGAGCGGAACCTTGCAGCGCGAGGTTGTACACCAGTCAGGCCGGGCGCGACAACTCTTCCAGCGCCTGCTCCAGGCGCCGACGCAAACGCCCGAGCTCCCGGGACTTGAAGGCATGGCGGGTGCGATCAAGCACGGTAACCGCCTCGTCGAGGAGCAGGCGCAAGCGGGTGGTTTCGCTGAGGGGCGCGTCCTTGAGCCATCGGCACACCGGAGCGCGCTGGCATTGGCCGGTTTCGGTGATCACTTCGCAGACGACGCCCATGGAGGGCAGCATTTCGCGCAGCAGGCAGGCGAGCGCGGGATCGGTTATGGCGGCGATCGGCGGATCGGAGCTGTCCATGGTCGGGGGCTACGGCTGATGGCAATTGGCTATGAACTCTAGCCATCGCCCGGTCGTCCGGCATTGATCGGCGTCAGTCTGTCGCGAATCGCCACGGAGCCTGGCGGCTTAGGCCACTGCCGTCTGTAGGAATCTGCCGTTACATTGGCGACCATAACAAGAACCACGGGCGGCCTTGCCATGAACTACGACGCGAACCAGCAGCTGATCCTCGCTCTGGTACTGGCGGTGATGATCTTCGGTGTTTCCCTGGAGCTGCGCATCGGGCAGTTCCTCGCGGTGCTGCGCCAGCCGCAGCCGGTGCTGGCGGGCATGCTCGGGCAGTGCCTGATCCTGCCCTGGGCGACCCTCGCGGTCACCCTGCTGGTGGACCTGCACCCCGGCCTGGAGCTGGGCCTGCTGCTGGTGGCCTGTTGCCCTGGCGGCAACCTTTCCAACGTGATGACCCACCTGGCGCGCGGCAACACCGCGTTGTCGATGAGCATGACGGCGCTGTCCAGCCTGCTGGCGCTGGTGCTTCTGCCGCTCAACTTCGCCCTCACCAGCGGCCTCAACCCGGAGGCCTCGGCCTACCTCGCCGGGCGCCTCAGTGCGCTGCAGATGGATCGCGGCAGCATCCTCGTCAGCGTCGTCGTGCTGCTCGGCCTGCCGCTGGTGGCCGGGATGCTGGTGGGCAACCTGTGGCCGCGCCTGGCGACCCGGGTGATGCCCTGGTTCAAGCGTTTCTCGCTGCTGGCCTTCGTGGTCTTCGTCGGCGGCGCGGTGGCCGGCAACTGGCGCCTGTTCGTCGACAACCTGGGCCTGGTGTTCTTCATCGTGGTGCTGCACAACGCCAGCGCCATCGTCCTCGGCTGGGCCATGGCCAGGCTCGCCCGCCAGCGCGGGGCCAACCTGCGGGCCATGGTCATCGAGATCAGCATGCACAACTCCGGCCTCGCCCTGGGGCTGATCTTCGCCCAGTTCGGCGGCGAGCCGAACATGGCGCTGGTGGCCGCCTTCTGGGGCACCTGGCACCTGGTCAGCGGCCTGCTGCTGGTGGCGTTCTGGCGCAACCGCCCGCTGCCGGTCGGCGAGGAGGCCCTGCCATGCGCGTCCTGATCACCGGCGCCGCCGGCTACATCGGCCACCAGTTGCTGGAAGCGCTGGTCGCCCGGCATCCCGACTGGAGCCTGGTGGCCGCGGACATCCGCCCGCTGCCGGCCAGCGCCCGGGGGGCGAACGTCGAGGAGGTGCAACTGGACATCGCCCGGGCCGAGGCGGTGGAAGCCTGCATCGCCCACTGGAAGCCCCGGGCCATCGTCCACCTCGCTTCGGTGGTGACCCCGCCGCCGGGGATGAGCGAGGCGACCCTGCACGCCATCGACGTCGAGGGCACCCGCGCGGTGGTCGCGGCGGCGGCGACCCATGGCGTCGAGCAACTGGTGGTGACCAGTTCCGGCGCCGCCTATGGCTACTACCCGGAGAACGCCGAGTGGATCGACGAAGCCGACCCGCTGCGCGGCCATGACGCCTTCGCCTACGCCCGTCACAAGCGCGAGGTGGAGGAGCTGCTGGCCGAGGCCCGCGAGCGCCACCCGCAGTTGCGCCAGCTGGTGCTGCGCCCGGGCACCATCCTCGGGCGGCGGGTGGACAACCAGATCACCGCGCTCTTCGACAAACCCTCGGTGATGGGCGTGCGCGGCCACGACAGCCGCTTCGTGTTCATCTGGGACCAGGACGTGGTGGCGATCATCCTCCAGGGCCTGGAGCGCGGTGCCGAGGGCATCTACAACCTGGCCGGCGACGGTGCGCTGAGCATGGCCGAGATCGCTGCCATCCTCGGCAAGCCCTACCGGCCGCTGCCGGCGACGCTGATCCTCGCCGCGCTGGCGCTGTTCAAGCCCCTCGGCCTGACCCGCTACGGCCCCGAGCAGCTGGACTTCCTGCGCTACCGCCCGGTACTCGCCAACCGCCGCCTGAAGGAGGAATTCGGCTACCGGCCGCGTTACTCCAGCCGCGAGGCGTTCCTGGCGTTCCTCGATGCGCGGGGCATGTTGCCGCGTGCCTGAGCCGGGCGCCGCACCCTACGTCCTGGCCAGATGCCCTGCCTGTTGCTGGCGATATTCGCCGGGGGTCTTGCCGGTCCACTGGCGGAAGGCGCGGAAGAACACGCTGGGTTCGGAGTAGCCCAGCAGCACGGCGATCTCGGCGATGGGCAGGCTGCCTTCCTGCAGGTGACGCTCGGCCAGTTGCAGGCGGGTGTCGCCGAGCAGTTGCTGGTAGCTGCTGCCCTCTTCGGCAAGGCGCCGTTGCAGGGTGCGCTCGCTGAGGCCGAGGCTGGCGGCAAGGGCGCTGCGATCGGGTTCCCCGTGGGCCAGTTGGGCACTCAGCAGTGCCACTACGCGGGCGCGCAGGCCTTCGCTGGGCAGGCGCGCGAGCAGGGCTTCGGCGTGCTGGCGCAGCAATGCCTGGAGCGGCGGGTTGGCCTGGCGCAGGGCGGCGCCCCGCAGCTTCAGCGGCAGCACCAGGGCGTAGTCGGGGGCGTCGAACTCCAGCGCGCAGGCGAAGCAGTCCTGGTAGGCGGCCAGGCTCTCGGGCCGCGAATGGATGAAGCAGGCACGCAGCAGGCGGAAGTCATCCAGCAGCGGCTGCATCAGGCGCATCCAGAAGGCCATCAGCGCCAGTACCCGCGTGCGGGTGGCGGGCACGTGCGGGTGCAGCGGACGGTACAGGGTCCAGAGCTGGTCGCCACGGATCTCCACCGCCAGGGTGCCGCCTTCGCCCACCAGGCGCTGGTAGCGCAGCTCGGCTTCCAGGGCGTCGCCCAGGGTCGGGCTGCTCTGCAGCAGGTAGCCGAGCACGCTGAACTGGCCGGGCGCGAGCGCCTGGCCCAGCACCAGGCCGGGCTCGGGGTGGGCAAGGCGCGATTCGATGGCGCTCCAAAGCACTTCCTGGGCCCGGAAGGGGATGCGCGCGTCAGGGTCACCCAATTGGGCTTCACCCAGGCCGCTGGCGGCCAGAAGCTCGGCACGCGGCAGGCCGAGGCTTTCGGCGGCGTGGAGGATGGCCTGGGTGAGGCTGGCGCTGACCGAGGCCTGGTCGGGTGATGCGGCGGTTGGGCTCATGGGTTGGATTCTGCCCAAGCCGCCGTTACTCAGGAAGGGCCATGTTCAGCGGTGGGAGCCGATCTCCGGCTGGTAGTCCACATCGTCCTCGACCAGCGGCTCGACGCCCCCGTCTTCCAATGCCACCGGCGGTGCGTCGGGGTTGTCCAGCACGGCGTAGGAGATGGCGCAGAACAGCGAGTTGAGGCGCTTCATGTCGCTGATCAGGCCCAGGTGCAGGGCGCTGGTCTCGATGCTCTGCACCACCTGCTGGTGCAGGCGCTCCACGTGGGCGTGGGACAGGCGCCGTTCGAGGATGCGGAAGCGCTGCTTGGCGCGGCGCAGGCGCTTGGCGTTCTCCAGGTCGCCGTTGAGGAACACCGAGAGGCTCAGGCGCAGGTTGTTGACCAGCTGGTTGTGCAGCTCGGCGATGTCCGCCAGGCCCGCCTCGGAGAAGGAGCGCTGCTGCGAGGTCTTCTTGTGCTGCACGTCGCCGACCATGCGCTCGATCAGGTCGCCGGCCTGCTCCAGGTTGATGGTCAGCTCGATGATCTCGGCCCAGCGCCGGCTGTCGCGCTCGCTCAGGTCCTCGCGGGGCATGCGCGCCAGGTACAGCTTGATGGCGGTGTAGAGGGCGTCGATGTCGTCGTCGAGGCGGTGGATCTCCTTGCCCAGCAGCGGATCGCCACCGCGCATCAGCTTCAGCAGGTTGTTCAGCATCTGCTCGACGATGTCGCCCAGGCGCAGGGTCTCGCGCACGGCGTTGGCCAGGGCCAGGCTCGGCGTGTCCAGGGCGCTCTTGTCCAGGTGGCGCGGCTTGGCCACGTCGCTGGCCTGCTCGCGGTCCGGCAGCAGCCAGTCGCAGAAGCGCGCCATGTAGGGCGTCAGTGGCAGCAGCAGGAGGCAACGCACGCTGTTGTAGAGAACGTGGAAGGCGATCACCAGCTCGGCGGTGGAGAAGGACCAGGTGTCCAGCCACTCCGCCGCCGGCCCCACCACCGGCAGCACCAGAGCGCAGCCGGCCAGCTTGAACAGCAGGCTGCCGAGCGCGACCCGGCGGCCGGCGGCGTTCTGCGAGGTGGCGCTGATCATGGCGAGGATGCCGCTGCCGACGTTGGCGCCGATCACCAGGCAAAGCGCCACCTTGAGCGGGATCACCTTGGCCGCGGCCAGGGTCGCGCTGAGCAGCACGGCCGCCAGGCTGGAGTAGGTGACCATGGCGAACAGCGCGCCGGTCAGGGCGTCCAGCATCACATCGCCCGTGAGCGAGGAGAACAGCACCTTCACGCCCTTGGCGGTGGTTATGGGCTCGGCGGCGGCGACGATCAGCTGCAGCGCGAGGATGATCAGCCCCAGGCCGATGGCCACGCGGCCGAGCTGGCCGAGGCGGGTCTGCTTGCGCGAGAGGAAGAAGATCACCCCGAAGAAGATCAGCAGCGGCGACAGCCATGACAGGTCGAAGGTCAGCACCCGCGCCATCAGCGCGGTCCCGACGTCGGCGCCGAGCATGATCGCCAGGCCCGAGGACAGGCCCATCAGGCCCTGGGCGACGAAGGAGGTGACCAGCAGCGCGGTGGCGTTGCTGCTCTGCACCAGGGCGGTGACGC
The DNA here is from genome assembly GCF_018408275.1 of Pseudomonas sp. Pc102. Lineage (NCBI taxonomy): Bacteria > Pseudomonadati > Pseudomonadota > Gammaproteobacteria > Pseudomonadales > Pseudomonadaceae > Pseudomonas > Pseudomonas sp. Pc102. The sequence continues at coordinate 123,991 of NZ_AP021905.1, forward strand.
CGATGCCGGCGGCGAAGGCCAGGGGCGCGCGCTTCATACTGTGGCTGAGCCAGCGGCGCAGGTCGCTGCCGTAGACCCGGAGGATGCCGGTGCGCACGATGTTGGTGCCCCAGACGAGCAGGGCGACGGCGGAGAGCAGGTTGAGCAATGTCAGCATCGGTTCCCTCCTGACGGTAACGACGTGAGCCGCTCCTGGAGGTGGAGCGACTGTATGGGGGGGCGGGTTTGTAACATATCCGTCATGTTCTGACTTGCCGGCCAGCGTCCCGTTCGCCCCTGTCGGTCACCTTTTCTACCCGTCAGTTAAGTCGCAAAACGCCGCCCCCGCTTCGTTGGGAGCTGGCGACAGACCCTGTCGCGCGGTGCCGATAGCCTCGGTGAACTGATAACCTGTGGCATCCCTGCGGACGCGACCTTCCGATGCTCAACCTCTACCACGCCAACGACCTGGAAAGCCTCGGCGAGCTGGCTTGTACCCTGCTCGTGCAGCCCCAGCGCGACCCTTTGGCGCCCTCGCGCGTGGTGGTTCCCAGCCAGGGCATGGGGCGCTGGCTGACCCTGCAGCTGGCGCGGCGCCAGGGCATCGCCATGCAGCTCGACATCCAGCTGCCGGCGCGCTTCATCTGGGACCTGACCCGCAAGGCCCTGGGGGAGCTGCCGCCGCAATCGGCGTTCAACCCGGTGACCCTGTCCTGGCGCCTCTACGACTGGCTGTGCGAGCCCGCCAACCTCGAACGCACGCCGCGCCTGGCGCAGTACCTGGACGGCGGCGACGAGCGCCGTCGCCTGACCCTGGCGGCGCGCATCGCCGACGTGCTCGACCAGTACCTGCTGTACCGCGACGACTGGCTGGCCGCCTGGGAGCGTGGCGAGCTGCTCGGCCTCGGTGCCGACGAACAGTGGCAGGCGCTGCTCTGGCGCGAGCTGACCGCCGACGGCCACCCGCACCGGGCGCGCCTGCTCGGCGACCTGCTGGCCCGGCTGCACGATGACGCGCCCATCGAGGGCCTGCCGGAGCGGCTCATCGTCTTCGGCATCAGCAGCCTGCCGCCGCACCACATGCGCGTGCTGGAGGGGCTGGCGCGGCATTGCGAGGTCATCCTCTTCGCCCTCAACCCCTGCCGCGAGGCCTGGGGCGACATCCGCGACATCCGCGAGCTGGCCGCCCTGCCGGAGCCCGGCATCGACGACTGGTACCTCGATGTCGGCCATCCGCTGCTGGCCAGCCTGGGCAAGCAGGGGCGGGATTTCTTCGATGCCCTCTTCACCCTCGGCGGCCAGGAGGTCGGCATCTACGCCGAAGACCAGGACCTGGCCGACGACAGCCTGCTGCGCGCCATCCAGAACGACATCCTGCGCCTGCGCACCCGCCGCGCCGACGAGCGCATGGCCCTGCGCGCGGGCGACCGTTCGCTGGAAGTGCACGTCTGCCATTCGCCCCTGCGCGAAGTGGAGGTGCTGCACGACCAGCTGCTGGCGCGCTTCGCCGCCGACCCCGGGCTGACCCCCGACCAGGTGGTGGTGCTGACCCCCGACATCGAGCGCTACGCCCCCTACATCGAGGCGGTGTTCGCCCCGCGCGAAGGCGTGCCGCGCATCCCCTTCAGCCTCGCCGACCGCAGCCTGCGCGCCGAGCTGCCCTTGGTGGAAGCCTTCCTCGCCCTGCTCGACCTGGCCCAGAGCCGCTTCGCCGCCGAGGAACTGCTCGGCTGGCTGGAGCAGCCGGCCCTGGCCGTGCGTGCCGGCATCGAGGCCGAGGATTTGCCCCTGGTCCGCGACTGGCTGCGCGAGGCCGGTGTGCGCTGGGGCCGCGATGGCCGCCATCGCGCGCGCCTGGGCCTGCCGGAAGAGGACGCCTTCAGCTGGCGCCAGGGCCTCGAGCGCCTGGTGCTGGGCTTCGCCGCCCCGCCCCGGTTGGCTGGCGATGCCCCGCCCCTGCTGGGCGACAGCTGGCCGCTGGACGCACTGGAAGGCGCCCGCGCCCAGTTGCTCGGGCGCCTGGCCGGCTTCATCCAGCGCCTGGGGCATCTCGCCGACGACCTGGCGCGCCCGCGCCCGCTGGCGGACTGGGCCGAGACCCTGCAGGGCCTGATCGACCAGCTGTTCGACGAGCGCGAGGCCGGCGAAACCCTGCTGCTGCTGTCCCAAGCCTGCGGCGATTTGCGCAAGCAGGCCGAGGCGGCGGGCATCGAGCGGCCCATCGACATGAGCCTGGTGCGCCAGCAACTGGTGGCCGCGCTGGACGCCGGCAGCGGCGCCTCGGGCTTCCTCACCGGCGCGGTGACCTTCTGCACCATGGTGCCGATGCGCAGCCTGCCGTTCCGCCTGGTGTGCCTGCTCGGCCTGGACGACGGCGCCTTCCCCCGGCGCACCCCTGCCGCCGGCTTCGACCTGATCACCCGCAAGCCGCGCCGGGGCGACCGCGCGCGGCGCCTCGACGACCGCTACCTGTTGCTGGAAACCCTGCAGTCGGCGCGCGACGGCCTCTACCTCAGCTACGTGGGCCGCGACCCGCGCGACAACGCGCACCTGCCGCCCTCGGTGCTGATCAGCGAGCTGCTGGAAACCATCGACCTCACGGCCACCGCAGGCGACGCCAAGGCCAGCGAGCAGGTGCTGATCAGCCACCCGCTGCAGCCCTTCGCTTCCGGCAACTTCGCCGGTGGCAGCCATGCCGGCTTCTCCGCCCCCTGGTTCCGGGCGGCGCAGCGCCTGGCCGAAGTGCCCCGCGAGCCGGACGCGCCCTTCGCCCTGCCGCTGCCCGAGCCCGACGCCGACTGGCTGACCCTGGAACCTGCGCAACTCATCCAGTGCTTCCGCCACCCGGCGCGCTTCCTTCTCGAACAGCGCCTGGGCCTGCGCCTGGCCGAGGCCGAGGAGGCGCTGGCCAGCGACGAGCCCTTCGCCCTGGAAGGCCCCGCCTGGCGCGGCCTGCGCCAGCTGGCCCTGGACGCCGTGGAGCGCGGCTGGTCGGAGGCGGACGAACGCCGCATCGCCCGTGCCGCCGGCTGGCTGCCCACCGGCGAGCTGGGCCATGCGCTCTGGGGCCAACTGCGCGGTCCGGTGCGCGCCTTCGCCCCGCGCCTGTTCGAGGCGCGCCCGGACAGCGCCCCGCAGCCGCTGCTGGTGGACATCAGCCTGGCCGGCGTGCGCATCCACGGCTGGCTGGACGGCGTCACCGAAGACGGCCTGTTCGGCTGGCGCCTCAACCGCCTCGGCGAATGGGAGCTGGCGCCCTTCTGGCTGCGCCACCTGCTGCTCAACCTCTCGGCCACCCCGGCATCGCCCGTGAAAGCCGCCTGCTCTCGCCCGCCGGCGACTGGCAGGCCGGCCCCCTGGCCGACGCCGGGGCGCTGCTCGAGCCCTGGCTGCGCGCCTACCGCGAAGCCCTGTGCGAACCCCTGCCGCTGCTGACCAAGGCCAGCCATGGCTTCGCCTCCGGCTGGCGCAAGCCCGGCCGCAAGGAACCCCTCGACGCCGCCCGCAGCAAGGCGCGCCTCGCCTGGGACGGCATCGACTTCGGCCCCGTGGGCGAATCCCGCGACCCCTGGTACGCCCTCGCCTTCCGCGACCGCGACCCGCTGGACGGACGCTTCGAGCTTCTCGCCGAAACCCTCCTCGGCCCGGCCCTGGACGCCCTGGCGGACGACGGGGAGGAGGACGCATGAGCCTCGACCTGCTCAACGATCCCTTCACCGGGCGCAGCCTGATCGAGGCCAGCGCCGGCACCGGCAAGACCTGGACCCTGACCGCGCTCTACGCTCGGCTGCTGCTGGAGCGCCGGCTGGGCGTGGGGCAGATCCTGGTGGTCACCTACACCACCGCCGCCACGGCCGAGCTGCGCGAGCGCATCCGCGCGCGGCTGGCGGCGCTGCTCGCCGTCTATGAAGGCGCGGAGGCACCCGACCCGGTGCTCGCCGGGCTGCATGCACAGTACCCGGGCGAGGACGCCCATCGGCGCCTGCTGCTGGCGGTGCACGGCTTCGACGAGGCGGCCATCTTCACCATCCACGGCTTCTGCCAGCGGGCGCTGCAGGACGCGGCGTTCGAAGCCGGTGGCGATTTCGACAGCGAGCTGACGGCGGACGACCGCGAGGTGCTCGACGGCCTGCTCGCCGATCTGTGGCGCGCCGAGCTGGCGGCGGCGGAGCCCGCCTGGGCGCGTTTCCTCGCGCAGAAGCGCATCACCCCGCAGTCGCTGCGCCAGCGCCTGCGCTCGCACCTGGGCAAGCCCTACCTGCGCATCGAACCGCGCGACGGCGAGCTGGGTGACCTGGGCGCGGCCAGCGAGGCCTGGACCCACGCCCGGGACATCTGGCTGCGTGATGCACAGGCCTGCCTGGCGGACCTGGCCGCCTTCGACGGGCTCAACAGGCGCAGCTACGACGCCGCCAGGTTCGCCCTCTGGCAGGGTGAGCTGGACGCCTATTTCGCCGACCCGGCGGCGCTGTTCGCCGCGCCAACGGGCCTGGAGAAGCTGGGTCGCGAAGCCCTGTCCAAGGCGTGCAAGAAGGGCTTCGAGCTGCCCGGGCACGCGCTCAATGCCGCGCTGCAGGGTCTGCTGGAGGCGCTGGAGGAGGCCAAACCCGCTGGCGAGGCGCGACTCATCGACCTGCAGGTGCGCCTGCTCGACACCCTCAACCGCGAGCTGCCGGCGCGCAAGGCGGCGCAGCGCATGCTGGCCTTCGACGACCTGCTCAACCGCCTCGACCAGTCGCTGCAGGGCCCCGCCGGCGAGGCACTGGCCGCCGCCCTGCGCGAACGCTACCCGGTGGCGCTGATCGACGAATTCCAGGACACCGACCCGGTGCAGTACGCCATCTTCCGGCGCATCTACCCGGGTGGGGACGAGGGCGGCGACCTGTGCTTCGTCGGTGACCCCAAGCAGGCGATCTACGCCTTCCGTGGCGCCGACCTGGCCACCTACCTCAAGGCCCGCGACGAAGCCGCGCGGCAGTACAGCCTGAACACCAACCACCGCTCGGTGCCGGCGCTGATCGCCGCGCTCAACCGCGTCTTCGACCGCCCCCTGCCCTTCGCCGAGCCGGGCCTGGCCTACCCGCCCGTGGGCGCCAGCGACAAGGCCCGCGCGCAACTGGTGCTGCCCGAGGCGGGGGCGCCGCTGGAGCTGGTGTGGCTGGGCGACGAGCCCCTGGGCAAGGGCGAGGCCGGCAACGCCGTGGCCATCGACACCGCGCGGCGCATCGCCGCCCTGCTGGCCGCCAGCGGCCGAGGCGAGGCCTATTTCGACGAGGCCGGCGTGCGCACGCCCCTGCGCGGCGGTGACATCGCCGTCCTGGTGGCCAGCCACCGCCAGGCGGGCGACGTGGCCGAGCAACTGGCCGCGCGTGGCGTGCCCAGCGTGCGTCGCGGGCGTGACAGCGTCTGGCACAGCGCCGAGGCCGAGGAACTGGCCGCGGTGCTCGCCGCCTATGCCGAGCCCGGCCGCGAGGGCGTGCTGCGCTATGCCCTGGCCACCCGCCTGCTGGGCCGCGACGCCCAGGCCCTGGCGCGCTGCCAGGACGACGAGCACGCCTGGGACCAGGAGCGCGAAGACGCCGAGCGCTACCACCAGTTCTGGCAGCAGCAAGGCTTCATGCGGGCTTTCCGCGCCTGGCTCGACGAGCAGCGCGTCGCCGAGCGGCTGATCGCCCTGCCCGACGGCGAGCGCCGCCTGACCAACCTCCTGCACCTGGCCGAGCTGCTGCAGGCCGAGAGCCTCCAGCGCCCGGGCCTGGAGCCGCTGCTGGCCTGGTTCAACGCCCAGCGCGCGGCCGAGAGCCATGGCGACGATGCCCTGCTGCGCCTGGAAAGCGATGCCGAGCGGGTGCAGATCGTCACCGTGCACACCAGCAAGGGCCTGGAATACCCGCTGGTGTTCTGCCCCTATCTCTGGGACGGCGCGCTGTTGCGCCGCGACGAAGACATCACCTGCCACGCCGAGGACGGCACCCCGTTGCTGGACCTGGGCGGCGCCGACTACGACGACAACCGCGAGCGTGCCCGGCGCGAGCGCTTCGCCGAACGCCTGCGCCTGGCCTACGTGGCCCTGACCCGCGCCCGTGACCGCCTCTGGCTGCACTGGGGCCCGGTGGCCCTGCCCAGGGCGAAGAAGGATGGCGAGCTGCCCGAGGACGGCCTGCACAGCAGCGCCCTCGCCTGGCTGCTGCACGGCCGTGAATTGCCCGGCGAGGCGTTGCTCGGCGAACTGGCCGGCCACCTCGCCGCGCTGGATGGCGCCGGCCTGCGCCATGAGCTGCAGAGCCTGGCCGATGCCAGCGGCGGCGACATCGCCCTGGTGCCCTGCCGCGACGCCGAGGCCAGCGCCCAGGGCGAAACCCGCGCCGCGCCGCCGGCCGCCCTGGCGCACCTGCAGCGCGGCCTGCACAGCGCCTGGCGGGTCGGCAGCTTCTCCGGCCTGGCCGCCGGCATGCACATGGAGGCGCCGGACCGCGACGCCTTCTTCGTCCCGCCGGCCACCGACCCGGGCGCCGGCTTCTACGGCTTCCCCCGTGGCGCCCGTGCCGGCACCTGCCTGCACGCGATCCTGGAGGACTGGGTGCGCGGCGAGGGCGAGCTGGAGGACCTGGTGCCGCTGCACCTGCTGGGCCACGGCCTGCCGGAGGACTGGGCGGCGATCGCCATCGAGCAGCTGCGCAAGGTGCTGGATGCCGACCTGGACGGCCGGGGGCTCGCCCTGTCGCGCCTGGAGCCGAGCCGGCGCCTGCCGGAGCTGGGCTTCACCTTCCCGGTGGCGCAGCTGGACATCCAGGGCCTGCGCACGGTGCTGGCCGACCCCGCCCACGGCCTGCCCGAGCCCATGCGCGCGGCCGCCGAGCGTCTGGAGTTCGACACCCTCAACGGCTTCATGAAGGGCTTCATCGACCTGACCTTCGAGCACCAGGGGCGCTGGTACATCGCCGACTACAAGTCCAACTGGCTGGGCCCGGACGCCAGCTACTACGGCGGTGAGCGCCTGGAGCAGGCCATCGCGGCCGAGCACTACCACCTGCAGTACCTGATCTACCTGGTGGCGCTGCGGCGCTTCCTGCGCCTGCGCCTGGACGGCTTCGCCAGCGAGCAGCTGGGCGGCGCCTACTACCTGTTCCTGCGCGGCATGCCGGATGCCGGCGTGTACTTCCACCGCCCCGGCGATGCGTTGCTCAATGCCCTGGATCGCCTGTTCGAGGAGGGCCGCCCGTGAAGCTCGCCGAATGGCCGCTGGGCCCGCTGGAGCGTTTCTTCGCCGAAAGCCTGCTGCGCCTGGACCCTGACGCCGGCGAGGCGGTCACCGCTGCCGCCGCGCTGTGCTGCCAGGCCCTGGCCAACGGCGATGTCTGCCTGCCCCTGGCGCGCCTGGCCGGGCAGCGGGTGTTCGACGAAGGCGTCGCCGGGCTCGACCTGCCGGCCCTGCACGACTGGCTCGCCGCGCTGCGCGCCTCGCCGCTGGTGGCCAGCCCCGGTGGCTACGCGCCGCTGACCCTGGATGGCGAGCGCCTCTACCTCAGTCGCTACCACGCCTACGAGACGCGCCTGGCCGCCAGCCTGCTGGCCATGGCCGGCGCCCGCCCGCCGGTGGACGAGGCGCGGCTGGCCGAATCCCTGGCCCGGCTGTTCGCCCGCAACACCCAGCAGCCCGACTGGCAGCGCCTGGCCGCCGCCCAGGCGGTGCGGCGCAACCTGGCGGTGATCTCCGGCGGCCCCGGCACCGGCAAGACCACCACCGTGGTGCGCCTGCTCGCCGCGCTGCTCGAACAGCCCGGCGGCGAGCGCCTGGCCATCGGCCTCGCCGCACCCACCGGCAAGGCCGCCGCGCGCATGGCCGAGGCCATCCGCAACGCCAAGGCCGAGCTACCGGTGGACGATGCCATCAAGGCCCTGCTGCCCGAGGAGGCACGCACCCTGCACCGCCTGCTGGGCAGCCGTGGCGACAGCCCGCAGGTGCGCCACCACGCCGACAACCCCTTGCCGCTGGACGTGCTGGTGGTGGACGAGGCCTCGATGGTGGACCTGGCGCTGATGGCCAAGCTGCTCGACGCCCTGCCGCCGGGCGCCCGCCTGGTGCTGCTGGGCGACAAGGACCAGCTCTCGGCGGTGGAAGCCGGCGCGGTGTTCGCCGAGCTCTGCGAGGGGCGTGGCCTGGACGCCGCCGCCAGTGCCGACCTGGAGCGCATCACCGGCCAGCGCGTGCCCGTGGAGCAGCCGCGCTCGCGCCTGGGCGACGCCGTGGTGCTGCTGACCCACAGCCACCGCTTCGCCGGCGACAGCGGCATCGGCGAGCTGGCGCGGCGCATCAATGCGGGTGACGCGCGGGGCACCCTTGAACTGCTGCGCGAGGCGCGCCCCGATCTCGGCTGGAACCCCGGCCCGCTGCAAGGCCCGCTGCTGGAGCGCCTGGACGCCGGCTACGCGCCCTTCATCGTCGCCGCGCGCACGGGTGATGCGCAGGCCGCCTTCGCCGCCTTCGCCGACTTCCGCGCCCTCACCGCCCAGCGCGAGGGGCCCTGGGGCGTCAACGGCATCAACGAGGCGCTGGAGGCGCGGATCAAGCGGCGCCTGGGCATCGCCAGCCGCGAGCGCTGGTATCCGGGGCGCGCGGTGATGGTGCGGCAGAACGACTACGCCCTGGGACTGTTCAACGGCGATATCGGTATCTGCCTGCCCACGGCCCACGGCCTGCGGGTGTTCTTCGAGGGCGAGGCCGGCCATCGTCCCTTCGCCCCGGCACGGTTGCCCAGCCACGACAGCGCCTTCGCCATGACGGTGCACAAGAGCCAGGGGTCGGAGTTCCGCGAGGTGCTGCTGGCGCTGCCGGAGCAGCCGAGCCCGTTGCTCAGCCGCTCGCTGTTCTACACCGGCATCACCCGCGCCAAGCAGCGCGTGGAGGTCTGGGGCCTGCCGCAGCGCCTGGCCGAGGCGGTGAGCACCCGCGCCGAGCGCGCCGCCGGGTTGGCCGCGCGCCTGGCCGAGGCCCAGCCGGTGGTGGCCGAACCGGCCCCCGTCCCGCCCCCGCCCGCGCCACCTACGGGCGGGCAGATGGACCTGTTCTAGCGGGCTGCTCTCACAGGGTGACGAAGCGCTGCAGGCCACCGGCGAAGCTGGCCTGGATGTAGTCGTACACCGCCGCCGCGCGCTTGTAGCCGCCATGGTTGGAGACCACCTTCTTGCAGTTGGCGACGAACACCGTACGGGTGGCCACCTCGATATAGGTCTTGTCCTCGGGGCCGTAGAGGCCCAGGGCGAGGTCGCGCTCGGAGGAGGCGTAGGCGAAGCGCAGCACCTCGTCACGCGAGGAGTGGAAGATGTAGACCCGCTCGCAGGAGGGGATGGCGTCGGCGAACTCCTCGTCGCTCTCGAAGCATTCGTTGTCCACCGCCGGCGCGGTGCAGAAGTAGTTGCGCACGATGCGCCCGGGCGAGCCCTTGAGGGCCTTGAGCGTGACCCGCGCGCCGAGGCTGTGGGACATCACGTCCACGGCGCCGGCATCCCCGGCGAGGTTGTCCAGCAGGAAGCGGAACATCCGCGCCACGGCATTGGCGCGCTTCTTCGCCTGCCACCAGTCGAGCTTCTGGTCGCCGCCGGGCCAGGAATAGCCGAGCACCATGTCGTAGGCATTGGCGAGGTGGACCATGGCCTGCTGCTCGATCACCTGGTAGGAGTCGAACACCTCGTACTGCTCGTTGTTGTAGCCGTGCACCAGCAGGAGCAGGCGCTTGCCCTTGACCAGCTGCAGCAGGTCCTTGAAGTCCAGCACGGCGGTGACGGTGTCGTTGGCCAGGTCCACCTCGCGAATCAGGTGGCCGGTCTCGGAGAGCTGGTCGGGATTGGAGAAGTCCTTGCGCGAACTGATGATGATCATGAGTGACTCCGCGTTCCTTGCGGCGAGGGGCCGGTCGCGGCCCGGCGATGAGCCGTCATGACCGGAACCCGTGGCACACCGCAGCGTTGATGGGGGGTTCAGCACGGGCGGCCGACGGCATCGCACGCCAGCGCCGGGGCCGGGGCCAGGCGCAAGCGAAACGGCGGGTGCAGGTGAACTCTAGATCAGGGAGGGGCGGTCAGGGGGCGAGTGCGTGGGCAGGAACGAGAACGGGGCCCGTGGGCCCCGTCTTTGCTGCCGGATGGCGGGTCAGTCGATGCTGACCACCTTGGCGAGGACGATCTTCGGGCCTTTCATCTTCTTGACGATGATGCGCAGGCCTTCGGTCTCCAGCACTTCCTCTTCCTCGGGGACGCGGTTGAGGGTTTCGTAGATCAGGCCGGCGAGGGTGTCCGCCTCGACGTGGTCGAGGTCGATGCCCAGCAGGCGCTCGACCTTGAACAGCGGGGTGTCGCCGCGCACCAGCAGCTTGCCGGGCTGGTAGGCAAGGATGCCGCGCTCGGTCTTGCGGTGTTCGTCCTGGATGTCGCCGACCAGCACTTCGAGCACGTCTTCCATGGTCAGGAAGCCGACCACCTTGCCGTCGGCCTCCTCGACCAGGGCGAAGTGCGCGCCGCCCTGGCGGAACTGTTCCAGGAGGCGCGACAGCGGCATGTGCTTGGTCACGCGCTCCACGGGACGGGTCAGTTCGGCCAGGTCGAAGGACTCGGGCAGGCTGTCCAGCGCGGAGAGGGCCAGGAGCAGGTCCTTGATGTGCAGCACGCCGATGAACTCGCCGGTCTGGGCGTTGTGCACCGGGTAGCGGCTGTACTTGTGGCGGCGGATCACGCTGAGGATGTCGGCCAGCGGCGCGTCGTGCTCCAGGTAGATCAGGTCCTCGCGGGAGTTGGCCCAGTCGACCACTTCCAGCTCGCCCATCTCGACGGCGGAGGCCAGCACGCGCATGTCCTGGTCGCTGGGGTCGCGGGCGCGGCTGGAGTGGAGGATCAGCTTCAGCTCGTCGCGGCTGTAGTGGTGCTCGTGGTGCGGGCCGGGCTCGCCTTGCCCGGCGATGCGCAGGATGGCGTTGGCGCTGGCGTTGAGCAGCCAGATGGCCGGGTACATCAGCCAGTAGAAGAGGTACAGCGGCACCGCCGTCCACAGCGACAGCAGCTCGGGCTTGCGGATGGCCCAGGACTTGGGCGCCAGCTCGCCGACCACGATGTGCAGGTAGGAAATGATGAAGAAGGCGGTGAAGAAGGAGATGCCGTGGGCCAGTTTCTCCGACTCGATGCCGACGGCGCCGAGCAGCGGGCCGAGCAGGTGGGCGAAGGCCGGCTCGCCGACCCAGCCGAGGCCGAGCGAGGCGAGGGTGATGCCCAACTGGCAGGCCGAGAGGTAGGCGTCCAGCTGGTTGTGCACGGTGCGCAGGATGCTGCCGCGCCAGCCGTGCTTGTCGGCGATGGCTTCGACACGGGTGGCTCGCAGCTTGACCATGGCGAACTCGGCGGCCACGAAGAAACCGTTGAGCACGACGAGGAACAGGGCGAACAGAACGAGGCCGAAGTCGGCGAAATAGGAAGTCAGTGAACTAGCGGGGGACGGGTCCATTGGGGGCTTTGGTCAGCGAATGATCGGCTAAGGGTGAGGGCTGGGACGGCAGTTTGCAAGACGCCGGGCCCTGTCCGGGCCCGGTGCCGCCTGGCGCGCGTTCAGGCGCGCGGCGCGACCTGGCTGGGCGGGAAGTGGCAGGTGAAGGTGCTGCCGTGGTTGAGCACGGAGCTGATGTCCAGGCGGCCACGGTGGCGGATCAGCACGTGCTTGACGATGGCCAGGCCCAGGCCGGTGCCGCCGGTGTTGCTGGCGCGGCTGGAGTCGACCCGGTAGAAGCGCTCGGTCAGGCGCGGCAGGTGCTTGCCCTCGATGCCGATGCCGGAGTCCTGCACGGCCAGGTGCGCGCCCTGCTCGTCGCTCCACCAGCGGATGCGCACGTCGCCACCGTCGGGGGTGTACTTGACCGCGTTGAACACCAGGTTGGAGAAGGCGCTGCGCAGCTCGGCCTCGCTGCCGCGCAGCCTGCAGGCGGCGTCGGCTTCCAGGGTGATCCTGTGCTGGCGGCTGCCGGACAGGGCGATGGCGTCGTGGCGGATGCTCTGCAGCAGGGCGTCGACCACCACCGGCTGGTTGTCCGAGGGGTAGTCGGTGGCTTCGAGCTTGGCCAGCAGCAGCAGGTCGTTGAGCAGGTTCTGCATGCGCCCGGCCTGCGAGTTCATCTGTTGCAGGGCGCGGGCCCAGCGCGGGTTCACGTCCTCGACGTTGTCCAGCAGGGTCTCCAGGTAGCCGGCGATCACGGTCAGCGGGGTGCGCAGTTCGTGGGAGACGTTGGCGACGAAGTCCTTGCGCATCTGTTCCAGCTGGTGGATGCGGGTGACGTCGCGCACCAGCATCAGGTGCTCGCGGTTGCCGTACTGGGTGATGTGGAACTGCAGGCGCAGGCGGTCGTTGACCGGCGAGGGCAGGTCGAGGGACTCGCGGTAGTTTTCCTGCTCGAAGTATTCCTTGAAGCGCGGGTGGCGGATCAGGTTGGTCACCGGCTGGCCGCTGTCCTGCGGGGTCTTGAGGCCCAGCAGGTTCTCGGCGGCGCGGTTCCACCAGTCGAGGTTGCCCTCGCTGTCGAGCATCACCACGGCGTCCTTGAGGGCGGCGGTGGACTCCTGCACGCGGTCGATCACCGCCTGCAGGCGCCCGCGCACGCGCTGGTCGCGGCGCTGCAGGTGGTAGATGCTGTCGAACACTTCGCCCCACAGGCCGTAGCCGTCCGGCGGCGGCTCGTCGGGTTTGTGTTCCTTGAGCCACTTGTGCAGGCGCAGCAGTTGGCTGAGGGTCCAGCCGAGGTAGGCACCGAGGCCGACGGCCAGCGCCCAGCCGTACTCGCCGGTGATGAATCCGCCGAGCAGGCAGGCGACGAGGAGGAGGAGCAAACGGCGGATTACGGCGCGACGCCAGTCCTGGTTCAACGGTCGCTTCCTTGTTCGGTGGGATCAGCCCTTGGTGGAAAAACGATAACCGGTGCCGCGCACGGTCTGCACCAGGTTTTCGTAGGCATCGCCCAGGGCCTTGCGCAGGCGGCGGATGTGCACGTCCACGGTGCGCTCCTCGACGTACACGTTGCCGCCCCAGACCTGGTCCAGCAGCTGGCCACGGGTGTAGGCACGCTCCTGGTGGGTCATGAAGAACTGCAGCAGGCGGTACTCGGTCGGGCCCATTTCGGCGGGCTTGCCGTCGATGGTGACGCGGTGGCTGATGGGGTCCAGCAGCAGGCCGCCGATCTCGATCGGCGCTTCGCTGTCGGTGGGGCCGGCGCGGCGCAGCACGGCCTTGAGGCGGGCCACCAGCTCGCGGGGCGAGAAGGGCTTGGTGATGTAGTCGTCGGCGCCGACCTCCAGGCCCTGGATCTTGTTGTCCTCCTCACCCTTGGCGGTGAGCATGATGATCGGGATGTCGCCGGTCAGCTCGTCGCGCTTCAGGCGGCGGGCCAACTCGATGCCGGAGGTGCCGGGGAGCATCCAGTCGAGAAGGATCAGGTCGGGTTTGCGGTCGACGATGATGGCGTGCGCCTGCTGGGTGTTCTCGGCCTCCAGGCACTCGTAGCCGGCCATTTCCAGGGCCACCGCGATCATTTCGCGGATGGGCGCTTCGTCGTCGACTATCAGGATGTTCTTGCCAACCATGTATCCGCCTCGGGTCGCTTGTTCAGCTGGTTTGCGCGCATTAGATAACGGAATTATTGCAGCTATATGACATCGGGATGTTGCCGCCGGCTCCGCCGCGCGTCGACGGGCGGCGCGCTGGCCTCGACTATGCTCAGCGGGCTGCCGGCGCAATGCCGCAGCCGGACCGGCGCGGCCCATTCCAGGGTGCCGGCTGCCTGCCTGCCGTACCCCTTGCAATGGGGCCGGTGGTTGCCGGGCCGAGGTGATCCCACCCGAGGAGAAACATGATGAGCAGAACCTATCCACAGATCCTGGCCGTCCTGGCCGGCGCCCTGCTGTCCTGGCCGTTGCTGGCTGCGGAGCCGGCGATGGAGAAGGACGGCTTGCTGGTCGACCAGCAGGGCATGACCCTCTACACCTTCGACAAGGACGCCGTGGGCATGTCCCACTGCAGCGGCGAATGCGCGAAAAACTGGCCACCGCTGATGGCCGAGGCCGGCGCCAAGGCCGAGGGCAAGTGGAGCCTGGTCCAGCGTGACGACGGCTCCAGCCAATGGGCCTACGACGGCAAGCCGCTCTACACCTTCGTCATGGACAAGAAGGCTGGCGACAGGACCGGCGACGGCAAGATGCAGGTCTGGCACGTGGCCAAGCCCTGAGCCCTGGTTCGCCTTGAAGTCCGCGCTGCGCGGGTTCAGCGCAGCGCGTAGTCGGCCACCAGGCCGATGAAGATCGCCATCCCCGCCCAATGGTTGTGCAGGAAGGCCTTGAAGCAGGCCTGCGGATCTCGCGTGCGTGTGCTCCAGGATTCCCAGGCGAAGCAGGCGGCGGCGCCGAGCAGGCCGAGGTGGAAGTACAAGCCCAGCTCGAAGCGGCTGCCGGCCAGCAACAGGCACAGGAGCGCCAGGCCATGCAGGGTGGCGATGATGATGCGGTCGGCATCGCCGAAGAGGATGGCGGTGGATTTGACGCCGATCTTCAGGTCGTCCTCGCGGTCGGTCATGGCGTAGTAGGTGTCGTAGGCCACCGTCCACAGCAGGTTGGCGATGTACAGCAACCAGGCTGCCGCCGGCAGCTCGCCGGTCTCGGCGGTGAAGGCCATGGGCATGCCCCAGGAGAAGGCCGCACCGAGCACCACCTGGGGGTAGAAGGTGTACCGCTTCATGAAGGGGTAGCAGGCGGCCAGGGCCAGGCCGCCGAATGACAGCCAGATGGTGGTGGCGTTGGTCAGCAGCACCAGGCCGAAGCTGAGCGCCACCAGCACGGCGAAGAACACCAGCGCCTCGCGCGGCCTGATCGCGCCGCTGGCCAGGGGGCGGGCCTTGGTGCGGGAGACGTGGCCATCGAAATGGCGGTCGGCGTAGTCATTGATCACGCAGCCGGCTGCGCGCATCAGCACCACGCCGAGGACGAACACCAGGACGTTCTTCAGGCTCGGGCGGCCCTCGCCGGCGACCCACAGCGCCCAGAGCGTCGGCCAGAGCAGCAGGTAGATGCCGATGGGCTTGTCCATGCGCGTCAGCTGGACGAAGTCCCAGGCGCGGGGGTGTAGGCGGTTGAGCGATTGCAGGAGCTTGAGGTACATCGGCGGTCTCCGCTGGGCGTGGGCGGATTATACGGGCTCGATGCCGGCGTGCTGCCACAGGGTGGGCAGGAATATCTCGGCCACCAGCACCGCCAGATCACCCCGGCGGAAACAGGAGCGGCGCCCCCACAGGCGCTCTGCGCGTACCTCTGCCGGCAGCCAGGCGGCGGGATAGCGGGTGACTTCGATGGGGCCGCGGGCGAAGGCGCGGTCGCTGAACAGCAACTCGCCGAGGGAGCGGCTGCCCAGCTCGCCCAGGGCGAGGCCGGAGCCCTCCAGCGCACTGCGCGCCGCCACGCTGCGGGCGAATACCCAGGCTTCGCCGTGGCCGCGCAGGTAGACCTCGCGGACCCAGCCCTGGCTGCCGTCCGGCACGCCGAGGGCGGTGCATTCGTCGGTGCGCAGCACCTGCCAGCCCTCCACCAGCGGGGTGACGCTGAAGGCGTCGGCCGAGAGGGTGGTGAGGCGACGGGTCAGCGAGCCCTGGTCGAACAGCCAGTCACGCAGCCCTGCCGGGGGCGCGGGGTGCAGTTGCGTGGCGCTGAGCCAGCGGGGCGGATGGGCGAGGGCGGCGTCTGGCACGATGGTCCTGGCGGTCTGGGCGGCGCGGGAGTCTAACACGGTGCCAGGGGCGTTTCGTGGGGTGGCGCTTTGCCGCAGGCGCTCTTCATCCCGTCGCCCGGCGTCTTGGCGCTGTGGCGCGTTTGGTATAGGTTGCGCGCCAAACCGTGAGTTCCGCCGAGGACGATAATGAAAAAGTGGCAATGCGTGGTCTGTGGTCTGATCTATGACGAATCCCAGGGCTGGCCGGACGACGGCATCGCGCCGGGCACCCGCTGGGAAGACGTGCCGGCCGACTGGCTGTGCCCCGATTGCGGCGTCGGCAAGCTGGACTTCGAGATGATCGAGATCGGCTGATCCACCCCGGGCCCCCGTGCAAGGCGGCGGGCCCGTATCCCCTTTCGCTTCAGCCCCTGGCCAGTGCCGCGAAGTGTTCGCAGGCCTGGTCGTAGAAGCGCTCCAGGCGCTCGATCACCGGCTCGGTCAGGGCCACCTGGCGCACCCGCCTGTCATCTTCCGAACCGGTTTCCTCCAGCAGGCCCTGGTCGATCAGCTGCTGCACGTATTTCACCGCGGTGCGCCGGCTGATGCTGGGCATGCAGGCGTAGAGGTCGGTCTTGCGCAGCAACTGGTCACGGCGCAGCCACATGTGGGTGAACAGGTCGCTGTAGCAGAGGTCCCCCAGGCCGAGGTCGGCGAACAGGGCGATCCAGCTTTCGTCCATGTCGATGATCGCCTGGGCGACGGCGCGGCGATTGCTCTGGCTGTGGCGGCGGGTCATGGATCGAGGCTTCCTCGGGTGTGGTGTTTATGGTGCAGATTTGCATGTTCTTGCACGGTCTTCGTGCAGGGGGGCGAAGAGGCGCGAGCCGGCCGCTCGCCCATTAATGTGCAAATTTGCATTCAAAACAACGGCTTTGTCCGCTTGCCACCTGGCTGGCACGGCCGTTGCTCCCGCCTCTCCATCGGCCCATCCCGGGCGTGGAGAATGCGATGCAGTTTAAGTTATTCAAGACCCTGTGGGGGTTCCACGGAGCGCCCGATGAGGCGGCCCGGCTGGCGCTGGAGGCCGGCTTCGACGGTCTCGAAGCCGCGGTACCGGAAGCGCCCGAGGCCCGTGATGCGTTGGGCCAGGCGTTGAGCGAGCACGGCGTGCCCTTCATCGCCGAGGTCTGCACCGGCGGCAGCTATGTTCCCGATCGCCATGCGACCCCTGCCGAGCACCTGGCGGACCTGCGGCGCAAGGTGCGGGCCGCCCAGCCGCTGAGGCCGTTGCTGTGTAACGTGATCGCCGGTTGCGATGCCTGGCCGCTGGCGGTGCAGCGCGATTTCTTCGCCGCCGCCCTCGAACTGGAGGTGGACCTGGGCGTGCCCTTGAGCTTCGAAACCCATCGCGGGCGCTCGATGTTCAATCCCTGGGTCACCGAGACGCTGCTGCGGCAACTGCCGGACCTGCGCCTGACGGCGGACATCAGCCACTGGGTGGTGGTCGCCGAGCGCCTGCTGGACGATGACTGGGACCTGCTGCTGGCGGTGGCCGAACAGGTCCGGCACGTGCACGGGCGGGTGGGTTATCCACAGGGGCCGCAGGTGCCGCACCCGGCCGCGCCGGAGTACGCCGACTGCCTGGCGTTCCACCAGCGCTTCTGGGAGGCGGTATGGCGTGCCCAGCGGCGACGTGGTGCAAGCCTGAGCAGCATGACCCCGGAGTTCGGTCCCGATCGCTACCTGCACACCCTGCCCTTCACCGACCAGCCGGTGGCGGACCTGTGGCAGGTGAACCGCTGGATGGGCTACACCGAGCGCGAGCACTTTTGCCGCTGGATCGGAGGTGACGCATGAACCTGCCCCGCCTGCGTCATGACGACGGCCTGTGGCCGACCCTGCTCGCGACCCTCTATGCCTTCGCTGCCTGGGGCGGCGGCCTGGCGCTGATGGTGCTGGCCGAACCCTGGAGCTGGCCCCTGGGGGTGCTGGCGCTGGCCCACGGGATGGTCATCGGTGCCTACCTGATCCACGACTGTGCGCACCAGGCGGTGTTCCTCCAGCGCGAATGGAATACGCGCCTGGGCGCCCTGCTCAGCGTGCTGGTAGGTGGCTGCTACGGGGACTACGACGGGCTCCGGCGCAAGCACATGCGCCATCACGTCGACCGTGCCGACGTGGTGGCTTTCGACTACCGCGCCCTGCTCCTGGCGCGGCCCGCCCTGTTGCGCGCGGTGCAGGCGCTGGAGTGGCTGCATGTGCCGGCGGTGGAGCTGCTGATGCATGCCTCGGTGATCGCCAGCCCCTTCCTGGTCGAGGGCTATCGCGCCCGTCGTCGCCGCGTGCTGGGCTGCCTGGTGCTGCGCGGGGCCGCCTTCGTCGCCCTGGGCGTGCTGGCCTGGCCGGCGCTGCTGGGCTACGGCCTGGCCTACCTGTTGTTCCTCTGGGTGATGCGCCTGATGGACATGCACCAGCACACCTACGAGGTGGTGGTCGGCCTGGACCAGCCGGCCGGCGCGCGTCCCGATGCGGCCTATGAGCAGCGCAACACCTTTTCCAACCCGTTCGGCCATTCGCCGTTGCTCAACCTGCTGGTGCTCAACTTCGGCTACCACAACGCCCACCACGAGAAGCCGACCATGCCCTGGTACCGCCTGCCGGCTTTGCATCGCGAGCTGTATGGAGCGCAGGACGAGCCGGTGCTGCCGGCGCGCCGGCTGCTGGCCAATCTGCACCGGCATCGCGTGGAGCGGGTGCTGAACGTCGACCAGGGCGACCAGGTGGCGAGCCTGCCCCACCGCGAAGGCCCCGGGTTCATCGGTGTCTACGGGGTGTCGTTCCTCACCGCGATCTGAGCCCAACCTCCGTCGGGCGGGCCGCGCCAAGCCTTGGCGAGGGGTTGGCAATTGGAGTAGGGTCTCAACGTTTTTCGCCTGGAGGAGGTGCTCATGCGCAAGTGGCAATGCGTGGTTTGCGGCTTCATCTATGACGAGGCCCTGGGCCTGCCGGACGAGGGCATCGCCCCGGGCACGCGCTGGGAAGACATCCCGCCGGACTGGGTCTGCCCCGACTGTGGCGTGGGCAAGATCGACTTCGAGATGATCGAGATCGCCTGATCCGCGACATCCCCCCGATATTCAGCGACGGCCCCTGGGCCGTCGCGTCGTTTTGCAGCTGAGGAGTGAGAGATGAGTGCACCCGTGGTGATCGTCGGGACCGGCCTGGCCGGCTACAACCTGGCCAAGGAGTTCCGCAAGCTGGACGGCGAGACGCCGCTGTTGCTGATCAGCGCCGACGATGGTCGCTCCTACTCCAAGCCGATGCTGTCCACCGGCTTCGGCAAGAACAAGGACGCCGACGGCCTGGCGATGGCCGAAGCCGGCGCCATGGCCGACCAACTGAAGGCCGAGATCCGCACCCACACCTGCATCACCGGTATCGACCCGGGCCACCGCCGCCTGTGGATAGGCGAGGAAGCGGTGGACTACCGCGACCTGGTGCTGGCCTGGGGCGCCGAGGTCATCCGCGTGCCGGTGGAGGGCGACGCCGGGGACGCGGTGTTCCCGATCAACGACCTCGAGGACTACGCGCGCTTCCGCAACGCGGCGGCGGGCAAGAAGCGCGTGCTGGTGCTCGGCGCCGGCCTGATCGGCTGCGAATTCGCCAACGACCTGACCCTGGGCGGCTACGAAGTGGAACTGGTGGCGCCCTGCGAGCAGGTGATGCCCGGCCTGCTGCACCCGGCGGCAGCCGCGGCGGTGCAGGCCGGCCTCGAAGGGCTGGGCGTGCGCTTCCACCTCGGTCCGGTGCTGGCCAGCCTCAACCACGCCGGCGATGGGCTGGACGCGCACCTTTCCGACGGCACCCGCATCGCCTGCGACCTGGTGATCTCGGCGGTCGGCCTGCGACCGCGCACTGCCCTGGCAGCGGCGGCCGGGCTGGACGTCAACCGCGGGGTGATGGTGGACCGCCACCTGAAGACCTCCCACGCCAACATCTATGCCCTGGGCGATTGCGCCGAGGTGGATGGCATCAACCTGCTCTACGTGATGCCGCTGATGGCCTGCGCCCGGGCCCTGGCACAGACCCTGGCGGGCAACGCCACCGCCGTCAGCTACGGACCGATGCCGGTGACGGTGAAGACGCCTGCCTGCCCGCTGGTGGTCTCGCCACCGCCCCGTGGCCTGGAAGGCGCCTGGACGGTGGAAGGCGCGGGCGCCGATATCAAGGCCCTGTGCCGCGACACCAGCGGCCGCCTGCTGGGCTACGCGCTGACCGGCGCGGCGGTTCAGGAGAAGCTGGCCCTGAACCGTGAACTGCCTCCCTTGCTGGCGTGAATGGCCGGCCTTCTGTCGGAATAGTCATCGGGTTCGCGTCCAAAACTGTCGGACAACACTGGCGCGGCCCTTTGCGGCATGCCATCCTCCCTCTGGTCTGCCGCAGCGCAGAGCTGTTGCGGCGCCTTGGGCGCTGTTCTGGATGGACAGCACGGACACAAAAACAACAAACCGTCAAAGAGGCATCTATGCGTAAACCGGAACTCGCCGCCGCCATCGCCGAAAAGGCCGATCTCACCAAGGATCAGGCCAATCGTGTACTCAACGCCGTTCTTGAAGAAATCACCAGTGCGCTGAACCGCAAGGACAGCGTGACCTTGGTCGGTTTCGGCACCTTCCTGCAGCGCCACCGCGGTGCTCGCACGGGCAAGAATCCCCAGACCGGCCAACCGGTCAAGATCAAGGCCAGCAACACCGTCGCCTTCAAGCCGGGCAAGTCCCTGAAGGACGCGGTCAACTAAGGCCATGGACACCCGGGGCCGCCAGGCCCCGGGTGTGATCTGACAGCACTTCTTGCCCATCCCAAGTCTGGCTGTAGTCCTTCTCGCAAACCGCTACAATGCGCCGCCGTTCCATTTTCAGCCGAGGCTCGTGCGCATGAAATTCCGTCTTCTCCTCTGGATGCTGGGCCGCCTGATGGCCAAGGCCAGCCGTGACAACGCCGCTTTTCAGGAGCAGCTCGCCGGCAAGGACCTGGTCTTCCAGCTGCATACCCTGGACGGCAAGGTCGCGCGGCACTTCATCGTCAGAGACCAGCGCGTGACCAGCAAGCGCGGCACCGCCGAGGCCCCGGCCTTCGCCATCGGCTTCAAGGACGGCGCCTACGGCTTCGCCACCATGAACGCCAAGAACAAGCAGCTGGCCTTCATGCATGGCATCCAGAACAAGGACATCCAGATCCAGGGCAACCCCGCGCTGGTGATCTGGTTCCAGGGCCTGACCAAGTACCTGGTGCCTAAGAAGAAGGCTGCCGCCAAAAAGGCTGCCTGATCCGCATTCGGCCGCGGCGTCGCTGGTCGGCGCGCGGTGCTTTCGCTAGGCTGATTCCTGTGCGCCCCTCTCTGGCGAGGGGCGCTCGTATCGATGGAATCCAGCTCATGCGTGCCCTCCTCGCCCTACCGCTGCTGCTCGGCAGCCTCACCGCTTTCGCGGCCCCGAAATCCGACGATCTGGCCAAGGCCTTCGAGCTGGCCGGTGTACGCCTGCTCTGCGAGCAGAGCGGCCCGCTGTTGCAGCGCGGCGCGCCGGAACGCTACCTCAAGCAGCTGAACAAGGCCTTCGAAGCCGACGCGATGTGCCGTGACCTGGCCGCTGCCGTCGCGCCCAAGGTCAGCGCCGAGCAGCTCGCCGAGGTCGAGGCCGCCCTCGATAGCCCCTTGGCGCAGCGCTTCACTGCGGCTGAGCGCGATGTGGGCGAAGGGCTGGCCAGCTACCGCACCCAGCTGGCGAGCAAGCCGCCGCGTGCCGATCGCCTGGATCTGGTGCGCCGGCTCGACCGCGCGGCGCGAACCACCGACCTCGCCGCGCTGCTGCGCTACGAAGTGGGCAAGACCCTGGCCATGCTGACCCTGCGCCAGCGCGGCGAGAAGATCGGCGAGAAGGCCCTGGCCGAACAGACCGCCAAGCAGGCCGAAGGCATCCGCGCCAGCAGTGAGCAGGCGGTGGAGTCCTTCATGCTGTACGCCTACCGGCAGATGCCCAGCGACGATGTCCGGGCCTATGCGGAGCTCTACGAGCGGCCTGCGGTCAAGCAGCTGCTGGAGCTGAGCCTGGAGGCGCTGCCCGGGGTCTTCGCCAAGCGCCGGGCGCTGCTCAAGTAGTGCGCAGCGCGTCGCCAGCGCAGCCATGAAAAAGGGGCCACCAGGCCCCTTTCTTCGACTGCCCGCGTCAGTGCGGCGGGTTGAACTGGGACGCCAGCTCGCGCAGCGCGGCCTCGGCCTCCAGCACCTTGCTCACCGATTCCTCGGCCTTGTCGCGGGACAGCCCCAGGCGCTCGAACAGCTCGTCGGGGATTTCCTCCACCGGGCCGGTGCCGATGCCGCGGGAGCGCAGCAGGCTGACGGCCAGGCAGACGAGGTTCGGGTAGGCGGCATGGGCGCCGTCGTAGTGCGGGTCGTGCTGGAAGCGCAGGCTGGTGGCCAGCTCCTCCGGCATGTCCCAGAAGCGCATCAGCCAGCTGCCGATCTGCTCGCGGGTGATGCCCAGCAGGTGCTGCTCGACATAGCCGTGCGCCAGGTGCGGGTTGACCTCCAGGTGGCGGCAGATCAGCGTGAAATGCGGCGGGAAGACATGGGCCAGCACCAGGTAGCCGAAGTTGTGCAGCAGGCCGCCGAGGTAGGTCAGCCCGGCTTCCGGGCGCTGCGCGCGGGGGATGGCGCGGGTCAGGCCCTCGATCACGGCGGCGGTGTAGATCGCCTGGTGCCAGTAGGGCGTGGCGTGTTGCGGCTGCTCGCGGGGCAGGCTCAGGGTCTTGCCCAGGGCCAGGCCGAGGGCGAGGTTGATCACCAGGTCGAAGCCCAGCACGCGGACGATGGCGTCCTCCACCGAGCGGATCTTGCCGGGCGCGGCGTAATAGGGCGACGCCGCCCAGCTCACCACCTGGGCGGCCAGGGCCGGGTCGGTCTCGACCACGCCGGTGATGTCGTCGACGGTGGCGTTGGGGTCGACCCGCAGCTTGATGATCTTCTGTGCGGTTTCCGGCAGCGGCGGGATCTCGATGGTCTCCTCGAGGCGCTGCTGGATGCGGCGGGCGGTGAAGGCCTGCACCGCCTGGGTGATCTCGGCGCGGTCGTCGTCAGGGCGATCGAGGTTGAGGCGGATACTGCTCAGCGGCACGCCGAAACGGGCGGCGCTGGCCTTGCTCAGCAGCTGGCGGAAATCCTCGGCGGCCAGTTCCAGCAATACGCCGGAGTGGCCGGATTCGATCAGCAGCTGCGGTTCCTGCAGCAGGCGCTCGTCATACAGGCAGGGCGAGCTGGTCAAGGGCGGCAGGGCCGGCAGGGTGTTGAGGTCGTGCTTGCCGAGCATGCGGTCGAAGCGCTCCGGCTTCACCGCCACCAGCTTGCGGCCGGTGAGTTCGGCGAGACGGTTCAGGTCCAGCA
Organism: Pseudomonas sp. Pc102; assembly: GCF_018408275.1. Classification (NCBI taxonomy): domain Bacteria; kingdom Pseudomonadati; phylum Pseudomonadota; class Gammaproteobacteria; order Pseudomonadales; family Pseudomonadaceae; genus Pseudomonas; species Pseudomonas sp. Pc102. The sequence continues at coordinate 147,132 of NZ_AP021905.1, forward strand.
ACTGGTTGCGCGGGTAGAACACCAGCAGGGTGCCGACCGCGTCTTCCAGCAGAACCGCCTGCACGCGACGGGCCGGCTCCAGGGAGGGCTCTTCGAGGCGTATCCGGTAGGCCAGGCCCAGTTTGTCCAGCAGTTGCAGGATCACCGACGGGGCTTGGGGTTCTGAATCTGGAGCGAGAGCGACTTCGGTCATGGGTAGCATCCAGCGAAAAAGCGACTGCCCGGAGTATAACGAGCGGCCTGGGTGACTGATGGGTCAGGCGACCGGCGCAATGTGCGCCACGTCACACTTGGCCGTATTGCTGGCCGTGGCGCAACCAGCGCTCCAATAACGGACTCACGTGCTGGGGCCAGCGTTCCATCAAGGCTTGCGCGGCGTCGCGCACGGCCGGCAGCAGGTCGGCGTCGCGCATCAGGTCGGCGACCTTGAACTGCAGCAGGCCGGTCTGCCGGGTGCCCAGCATCTCGCCGGGCCCACGCAGCTCCAGGTCCTTCTCGGCGATCACGAAACCGTCGCTGGTCTCGCGCATGATGCCCAGGCGCTCGCGGCCCAGCTGCGACAGCGGCGGGTGGTAGAGCAGCACGCAGTGGCTGGCGGCGCTGCCTCGGCCGACACGCCCGCGCAGCTGGTGCAGCTGGGCCAGGCCCAGGCGCTCGGGGTTCTCGATGATCATCAGGCTGGAGTTGGGCACGTCGACGCCCACTTCGATCACCGTGGTCGCCACCAGCAGCTGCAGCCTGCCCTGCTTGAACTCGTCCATCACCGCCGCCTTCTCCGGCGCCTTCATGCGGCCGTGGATCAGCCCCACGCGCAGCTCGCCAAGGGCGGACGACAGCTCCTCGAAGGTGGTTTCCGCAGCCTGGCAGGTCAGCTCCTCGGATTCCTCGATCAGGGTGCAGACCCAATAGGCCTGGCGCCCTTCCTGGCAGGCGGCGCGGACCCGCTCGATCACCTCCATGCGGCGGTTGTCGGCCACCAGCACGGTATTGACCGGGGTGCGTCCGGGGGGCAGCTCGTCGAGGATCGACGTGTCGAGGTCGGCGTAGGCGCTCATGGCCAGCGTCCGCGGAATGGGCGTGGCGGTCATGATCAGCTGGTGCGGGCTGAGGCGGCCGTCGATGCCCTTCTTGCGCAGGGCCAGGCGCTGCTGCACGCCGAAGCGGTGCTGCTCGTCGATGATCACCAGGGCCAGGCGCTTGAACTGCACTTCGTCCTGGAACAGCGCATGGGTGCCCACGACCATGGGGGCGCCAGCGGCGATCTGTTCCAGCGCGGCGGCGCGTGCCTTGCCCTTGAGCTTGCCGGCGAGCCAGGCGACTTCGATGCCCAGCGGCTGCAGCCATTTGCTGAAGTTGAGGAAGTGCTGCTCGGCGAGGATCTCGGTGGGCGCCATCAGCGCGACCTGGTAGCCGGCCTCCAGGGCCTGCAGGGCCGCCAGCGCGGCGACCACGGTCTTGCCGGCGCCGACGTCGCCCTGTACCAGGCGCAGCATCGGCTCGGGCTGTGCGAGGTCGTAGGCGATCTCGGCGCCGACCCGTTGCTGGGCGCCGGTGGGCTTGAAGCCGAGGTTGGCCAGGTAGCGTTGCGGCAGTTTCTTCGCCGGTGGCAGCTGGGGTGCCTGCTGGGCGCGCTGGGTTTCACGCAGCCGCTGCAGGGAAAGCTGGTGGGTGAGCAGTTCCTCGAAGGCGAGGCGGTGCTGGGCCCAGTGCTGGCCTTCGGCGAGTTCGTCGAGATCGGCGTCCGGCGGCGGCCGGTGCAGGTAGCGGATGGCTTCGTCGAGCGGGCCCAGGCGGTAGTCGCGGGCCAGCTCCTCCGGGAGCCAGTCCGGCAGGCTTTCCGGGCCCAGGCGGGCGAGCGCCAGCTGGCTGAGCTGGCGCAGGCGTTGCTGGGTCAGGCCTTCGGTGGTCGGGTAGATGGGCGTCAGGGTCTGCTCCACCGGGGCCGGTTCGTCGCCGTTGAGTGCGCGGTACTCGGGGTGGTAGATCTCCAGGCCCGAGGCGCCGGGGCGGGCCTCGCCGTAGCAGCGCAGCTGGGTGCCGCGCTTGAGGCCTTCCTTCTGCGCGTTGCTGAAGTGGTAGAAGCGCAGGCTCAGCGCGCCGGTGCCGTCGTGCAGGCGCACCAGCAGGCTGCGGCGCTTGCCCATGACCACGTCGGCGCCGGTGACGGTGCCTTCGACCACCGCGTCCTGGCCGGGGCGCAGGGCGCCGATGGGCACCACGCGGGTGCGGTCCTGGTAGCGCAGCGGGAGGTGGAAGAGGATGTCCTGGAGGTTCTCCAGGCCGACCTTGGCGAGCTTCTCCGCCAGCGCGTCACCGACGCCCTTGAGCACGGTGACGGGAACCTGAGAGAGCTCGGTCATGCCGGTTGCGGTTCGGCCTGTGCCTGCTGCGGGCGGGCCACCGAGCACAGGCGGATGGAGTCGGCCAGTACCTCGATGGCGCGCGGGCGCGGGAAGCTGGCGCGCCAGGCGATGGCGACGGTGCGGAACGGCACCGGCGGGGTCAGCGGGCGGATCTCGATCACGCCCGGGGCGTAGTGATGGCTGTCCACCGCCGAGAACGGCAGGATCGAGACACCGAGGCCGGAGGCGACCATGTGGCGGATGGTTTCCAGGGAGCTGGACTCCACGGTCGTGTGCTTGGCGCTGTCCTCGCCACCCTTGCGCAGGGTCGGGCAGGCTTCGAGCACCTGGTCGCGGAAGCAGTGGCCTTCACCGAGCAGCAGCAGGCTCTTGTCGTTGAGCAGCTCGCTGTCGATGGTCTTCTTCGTCGTCCAGGGATGGTTGGCCGGCAGCAGCACGTAGAAGGGCTCGTCGTAGAGGGGCTTGGTCAGCACATCGGCTTCGGCGAAGGGCAGCGCGATGATGATCGCGTCCAGCTCGCCGGTGCGCAGCTTGTCGCGCAGGATGTGGGTGAAGTTCTCTTCGATGTACAGCGGCATCTGCGGTGCGACGCGGTGCAGCTGGGGAATCAGGTGGGGGAACAGATAGGGGCCGACGGTGTAGATGGCGCCGACCTTGAGCGGTGCGGTCAGCTGGTTCTTGCCGGCCTGGGCCAGTTCGCGGATGCCCTGGGCCTGCTCCAGCACCTTCTGCGCCTGGGTGACGATGCCCTCGCCCACCGGGGTCAGGCGCACCGCGCTCTTGCTGCGCTCGAAGATCAGCACGCCCAGCTCGTCCTCGAGCTTCTTCACGCCCACCGACAGCGTCGGCTGGCTGACGTGGCAACGCTCCGCCGCGCGGCCGAAGTGCTGTTCCTGAGCGAGGGTGACGATGTAGCGCAGTTCGGTGAGGGTCATAGTCTTATTCCATTGGAGTGGCCCAAGCATAGCGGCTGCTCTCAATGGAACCAACAGCAGCCGCCCCCTTTGCGGGGGCGGATCAACTCAGCGGCGGCGATCCAGGGAGTAGACGAAGGGGGCCGTCACTTCCAGCACGCCGTCGGTCAGCAGCTCCGGCGGAGGGGGCGGCAGCGGCTGGGCGCGTCGGATCATCTCCAGGGTGGCGCGATCGAGCGAGGCGCTGCCCGACTTGCCGGTGATGCTGTAGGCGGTGACCTTGCCTTCTCCGTCCACGGTGAAGCGCAGGCGGTTGACGCCCTCGAAGTTCCGGCGACGTGCGTCTTCCGGGTACTTCTTGAAGCGTGCCAGGTGAGCCATCAGCTTGCTCTGCCAGGTTTCCCTGGCTTGTGAGGGCGCGCTGGCCATGCTCTGTTGCGGCGCGGCCGGCTTGGCGTCACTCGGTGCTGCCGTGGTCGGCGCGGAAACCGTCTCCTTGGTCGATTCCTGCTCCTGGGGTTTCTGCTCGGGCTTGGGCTCCGGGGGCTTGGGTTTCGGCGGCTTCGGCTTGGGTTTCGGCTTGGGCGCGATGGCGATGGTCGGCTTCGGCGCCTCGGCCAGCTTGGGCAGCGGGTCCGGTTCCGGCTCGACGCGCGGGGGCGGCGGCGGAGTGGGCACGGGGGCCGGTGCGGGCAGCGGTTCCAGCTCGATCATCATGGCCGCCGGCGGCAGCTCGATGGGCTCGACGGTGGCGTGCCAGAACAGGGCCCAGACGAACACCAGTGCATGGATGCCGAACACGACGAGGAGGCTGAAGGCCCACCACAGGTTGCGTTTTGCCTGGCTCATCTACTTCCCGACCGTCTCGAGTCCCACTAGGCCGATCTTCAGGTAGCCGGCGCCGCGCATGGCGTCCATCACTTCCATCAGCTTGCCGTAGTCGACCGACTTGTCGCCGCGGACGAAGATGGTCTTGTCCTTGTCGGCGTTGGTCAGCTTGTCCAGTTCGGCGCCGAGCCGCTCCTGCGGGACCTGCACGTTGTCCAGGTACAGGCTCTGGTCTTCCTTGATGCTCAGGTAGATCGGCTTGTCCGGGCGTGGCGCGGGCTTGGCGGTGGAGGCCGGCAGGTCGACCTTGATGTCGACCGTGGCCAGGGGCGCCGCGACCATGAAGATGATGAGCAGCACCAGCATGACGTCGATGAATGGGGTGACGTTGATCTCGTGGGTTTCCTGGAGATCGTCACCGCCCTCGTTCAGATGCAGGCCCATCGGATCAGCTCACCTTGACCATGTGCGGGGCCTGGCTGCGGTCGGCAGGCAGGTGGTCCAGGTCGCGGCTGACCAGCAGCAGGACCTGGGCGGAAGCGTCGGCCACCTGGGCCTTGTAGCCGGCAATGGAGCGGGCGAAGACGTTGTAGATCACCACGGCGGGGATCGCCGCGACCAGGCCCATGGCGGTGGCCAGCAGGGCCTCGGCGATGCCGGGGGCGACCACGGCGAGGTTGGTGGTCTGGGATTTGGCGATGCCGATGAAGCTGTTCATGATGCCCCACACGGTGCCGAACAGGCCGACGAAGGGGGCGGTGGAACCGATGGTGGCGAGTACGCCGGTGCCCTGGCTCATCTGCCGGCCGCTGGCGGCGACCAGGCGCTCAAGGCGGAAGCTGACGCGCTCCTTGATGCCCTCCTTCTCGCGGGTGTTGGCCGAGAGCTTCATCTCTTCCAGGGCGTCGTGCACCAGGACGCGTGACAGGCTGCCTTCGCGGCTGGCGCTTTCGGCGGCTTCCGGCAGGTTGCGTGCAGCTTTCAGCCGGGCCAGCTCCTCGCGCAGGCGGCGCTTGGCGCCCAGCAGCTCGATGCCCTTGGCGACCCAGACGGTCCAGGTGAGGATCGAGGCCAGTACCAGGCCGATCATCACGCCCTTAACCACCACGTCGGCGTTCTGGTACATGCCCCAGGGCGACAGGTCGTGGCCCAGGCCGTTGTCGGCTTCCTCGCCGGCCAGCGCGCCATCCAGGGCGGCGCCGCTCAGCGCGGCGGCCAGGTCCTGGCCGAGCTTCTCGCCTTCGGCGAGGCGGTCCATGGTGGTGGTGATCTCCTCGGCGGAGGCGCCACGCTCCTGCATCTTCTGGCGGGTCGCCTCGCGGATCTGCTCCGGGGTGGCCTGCGGGCCCAGGGTGTCGATGGACTCGCGCAGGGCGGTCAGTCCGAGGGACTCCGGTGCGCCAGCCTGCGCCGGGGCGGCCTGCGCGGCACCCGATGCCGCTGCGGTTGCCGGGGCCTCGACCGCTGCCGGGGCGGCACTGGTGGGTTCCTCAGCCAGCGCCGCGCCAGCCGGGAGCAGCATCAGGCTGATCATCAGCGCCGCGACGGGGCGGGAAAAGCGAGAGACGAGGGTGGGCTGGACGAGGGATGCAATAGGTTTCATGGCCGGACCTGAAAAGAAAATTGCGGTTTCGTCCGTATTCGATAGAGGTATCACGGACAAAAGGGCGAACATTATTGCAAGTAATTCTTGTTTATAAAAGTGACAATGTAACTTTATTACCTTTGTCCGGCCCGGCGGCGGGGGTTTGGCGATTGCTCCTGCGCCCCCTATGCTCTGCACTTTTCCCTGGAGCCCACCCCCTATGTCCGCCTCCCCCTCCTTGCTGATCGCCGGCTGCGGCGATGTCGGCAGCCGGCTCGCCTTACGTATGCTCGAAGCGGGCTGGCCCGTCCATGGGTTGCGACGAAATGCCTCGGCGCTGCCCCTCGGCGTGCTGCCGGTCGCGGGTGACCTTGAGGCGCCCGCCCGCCCGCAGGCCTGGCCGCAGGGCCAGCTGGACTACCTGGTCTACTGCGCCGCCGCCACCCGGCACGACGAGCCCGGCTACCGCTCCGCCTATGTCGAGGGGCTGCGTCATGTGCTGGCCTGGCTGGAGCAGTCCGGCCAGCGCCCGCGTCGCCTGCTCTTCGTGTCCAGCAGCGGCGTGTACGCCCAGGCGGATGGCCAGTGGGTCGACGAGGATTCGCCTGCCGAGGCGGAGAGCTATTCCGGGCGGATCATGCTGGAGGCCGAGCGCCTCGCCCGCAGCAGCGGCATCCCGGCGACCGTGGTGCGCCTGACCGGCATCTACGGCCCCGGCCGCGAATGGCTGCTGAAGCAGGTGCGCATGGGCTACCGCGTGGTGAGCGAGCCGCCGCTGTTCGCCAACCGCATCCACGCCGAAGACGCCGCCGGCCTGCTGGCCTTCCTGCTCCAGGCCGATGCCCGCGGTGTCGAGCTTGCCGGGGATTACCTGGGCGTCGACGATGCGCCGGCGCCGCTGCACGAAGTGGTGGGCTGGCTGCGCGAGACCCTGGGTGTCACCGAGTGGGCGGAGGAGTCCACCGTGCGCCGTGCCGGCAGCAAGCGCTGCAGCAACGCCCGTGCCCGGGCGCTGGGCTGGCAACCGCTCTACCCCAGCTACCGCGAAGGCTACGCCGCCGTGCTGAAGGGGGCCTGAGCCTGGACGCCAATCGCATGCTCGCCCGTCCCTGGCTGCCGGGGGTGGAGTTGTTCCATGCGGATTTCTCCGGGCAGCCCTTCGGCCGTCACAGCCACGATGCGTTCGCCATCGGCGCGATCCTCCAGGGTATCGGCGGCTACCAGTGCCGGGGCGCGCGCCATGCCCTGGCGGCGGGCACGCTGTCGCTGATGAACCCGGAGGAGCCGCATACCGGGCATGCCATCAGCGAGCGGCTGGTCTACCGCATGCTCTATGTCGAGGAAGCACGCCTCCCGGCGCTGCTGGGGCGCAAGCGCCTGCCGACCGGCTTCACCGCGCTCAATCCGGTGGATGACGGTGCCGTCGCGGCGGGGCTGGCGCGCCTGGCCGAGGAATTCGGGCGCAATGATCCTTTGACCCTGGAAAGCGAGCTGCTGGCGCTGCTGGAGCGCGTCTTCGTGCGCCATGGCGGGTTGCGCGCAGCGGCGCCGGCGAGCCGGGATGGGGGCATGACCGCCTTCCTGCGCGACTACCTGGAGGCCCACCATGCCGAGGCCGTCAGCCTGGAGCGGTTGGCGGCACTGGTGCAGCGCCATCCGCGCCACCTGATCGAGGCGTTCCGCCGTGCCTATGGCGTGCCGCCGCACACCTACCTGCTGCAGCGCCGGGTGCGCGAAGCCAAGCGCCTGCTGCTGGGGGACCAGACGCCGCTGGAGGTGGCGCTCGGCCTCGGCTTCTACGACCAGGCGCACTTCTCCGGCACCTTCAAGCGTTTCACCGGGGTGACCCCGGGGCAGTTCCGCCGCGCCGCGCGCACCTGAGTTTTCTCCAAGACCGGGCCGCTGCCAGGCCATGACACTGGTGCCTCGATTCTGGAGGCCCTCTCGATGTTCGCTCTGTTCCTGCTGGTCGCCGGCACCCACTTCGCCGCCTTGCTGTCCCCCGGCCCGGACTTCTTCCTGCTGTTGCGTGCCGCCCTGACCCGGGGCCGCCGTCATGCCGATGGCTGCGCGGCGGGCATCGCCCTGGCCAACCTGGCGAGCATGCTGCTGGTGCTGCTGGCATTGAGCCTGCTACCGGCCGAGGGCGGCGGGTTGTGGCGGGGGCTGCAGTTGCTGGGCGGCGCCTACTTCCTCTGGCTGGGTGGGCAGGCGCTGATGGCGCGGCGCCGTCTGCAACTGCCCGGGGAGGGCGATACCGGAGCGGAGGGCTCCTGGCGGCGGGGAATGCTGGAGGGGCTGGCGGCGAGCAGCCTGAACCCCAAGCTGCCGATCTTCTACGCGGGGCTGTTCGGCGCGCTGCGGGGTGCGGCGATGCCCGGATGGGGGCTGGGGCTGTCGATGCTGTGGATGACCCTGGTGGTGCTGGCCTGGGACATGGGGCTGGTGCGCCTGCTGGGGCATTCGCGCTGGCGGCTCTGGCTGCAGCGCCGGGTGGCGCTGCTGGACAGGGCCTGCGGGGCCTTGCTGGCGGCGTTGGGCGCGTGGCTGGTGGCCGGCGCCTGCTGAGGGCCTACTGGCGTTCCAGCAGCCAGGCGCGCTTGCCGGGGGCGTACTCGGGCATCTCGTCGATCTGCGAACGGTTGCCGGCCTCGAGTATCTCCAGGCGGTTGCCGTCGTGGACGAAGATCCAGGGGTTGCCCTGGGCGCCCAGTTGCAGCCAGATGCTGTCGTTTTCGCCGCTCATGGCCGCGCAGTCGCCCGCCAGGCACAGGGCGAAACGGTCGGCGCCGGGCAGGCCTTCGAGGCGGCCGTCGGGGTGGAACAGCACCAGGCCGCCCTGGCCCGTGCCTTCGAGGATCTTCCAGGTGCCGCCGAGGTAGGCCTGGTAGAGGGCATATTCGAAACTGCTGCCTTCCGGGGCGTCGGCCGCGGCGGGCTTGGCGGGATGGACGAAGCGCTGCTCGGGCAGGTTCTCGCTGGCTTTCTGTACCAGTTCCTTGCCATCGAGGCTGAGCTGCTCGTGGAATTCATCGCCGTAGAAGTCGACGCGCCAGTGTGCCTTGCCCTGGTTGACCAGGCGGCCTTCGCCCAGCTCGAAGCCGTTGCTGTAGTTGGCGGTGCCGGCCTTGGCGTCGATCTGCCATTCCAGGTTGGGGCCGTAGGCGAGCAGGGATTCGCGCAGCTTGCCCTCCTTGGCGGCCTCGTCGATGGCGGTCTGGTTGATCCAGATGCCGCTCGGGTCGGTGGGCGCGCTGGAGCAGCCGGCGAGGACGGCCGTGGCGATCAGCAGGGCGAGGGTCGAGCGCATGGCGGGTTCCTTCCTGAAGCGGGTGGAGCGGCGGGGCCTGCGCCCCGCACGGGCGATCGTTATTCGATCACCAGGATGGCGTCCATTTCCACCTGCGAGCCGCGCGGCAGGGCGGCGACGCCGATGGCGGCACGGGCGGGATAGGGCTGTTCGAAGTAGCGGCCCATCACTTCGTTGACCTTGGCGAAGTGCGACAGGTCGGTGAGGAAGATGTTGAGCTTGACGATGTCCTTGAAGGAGCCACCAGCGGCTTCGGCGACGGCTTTCAGGTTCTCGAACACCTGGACGGTCTGGGCTTCGAAGCCTTCCACCAGCTCCATGGTCTTGGGGTCGAGCGGGATCTGCCCGGACATGTAGACGGTGTTGCCGGCCTTGATCGCCTGGGAGTAGGTGCCGATGGCGGCGGGGGCCTTGTCGCTGTTGATCACGGTCTTGCTCATGCGGAACTCCTTGGTCCTGGGGGTTCTGCTACGCGCGCACCCGGGTGATGCGGATCACCCCTTTCAGCGCGCGCAGCTTCTTGATCACGCGGGCCAGGTGCACGCGGTCGTGCACGCTGACCACCAGCTGGACGACGCTGATGCGGCCATCGCGCTCGTCCATGCTGATCTTCTCGATGTTGCCGTCGGCGGCGTTGACGCTGCTGGCCAGCAGGGCGATGAGGCCGCGCTGGTGCTCCAGTTCGACGCGCAGTTCGACGTTGAACTCGCCCGCGACGTCCTTGGCCCAGGAAAGCTGGATGCACTTCTCCGGGTTGTGGCGGATGTCGCCGATGTTCTTGCAGCTTTCCAGGTGCACGACCATGCCCTTGCCGGCGGACAGGTGGCCGACGATGGGGTCGCCCGGGATCGGCGTGCAGCACTTGGCATAGCTGAGCACCAGGCCTTCGGTACCGCGGATCGCCAGTGGGCCCTCGGGGCTGGGCAACTGCTCGCCTTCGCTGGCCAGCAGGCGCCGGGCGACCACATAGGCCATGCGGTTGCCCAGGCCGATGTCTTCGAGCAGGTCTTCGATCACGTCCAGGCGGTACTCGGCCAGCACGGCCTGCACACGCTCGGGGGCGATGCGGTCGAGGCCGCTTTCGAAGCCGGCCAGCACCTTGTTCAGCAGGCGTTCGCCGAGGCTGATGGACTCGGAGCGGCGTTGCAGCTTGAGGGCGTGGCGGATGTGGGTGCGGGCCTTGCCGGTGACCACGAAGTTGAGCCAGGCCGGGTTGGGCCGCGCGCCGGGGGCGGTGACGATCTCCACCGTCTCGCCGCTCTGCAGCGGTTCGGACAGCGGCGCCAGGCGGCGGTTGATGCGGCACGCGATGCAGGTGTTGCCGACGTCGGTGTGCACCGCGTAGGCGAAGTCGACGGCCGTGGAGCCCTTGGGCAGCTCCATGATGCGGCCCTTGGGCGTGAAGACGTAGACCTCGTCCGGGAACAGGTCGATCTTCACGCTCTCGATGAATTCGAGGGAGTTGCCGGCACGCTGCTGCAGTTCCAGCACGCCCTTGACCCATTGGCGGGCGCGGGCGTGGGTGCCCTTGGGCTGGTCGTCCTCGGCGGACTTGTAGAGCCAGTGGGCGGCGATGCCGTTGTTGGCCATCTCTTCCATCTCGCGGGTGCGGATCTGGATTTCGATGGGCACGCCGTGCATGCCGAACAGCGTGGTGTGCAAGGACTGGTAGCCGTTGGCCTTGGGGATGGCGATGTAGTCCTTGAAGCGGCCTGGCAGCGGCTTGTACAGGTTGTGCACGGCGCCGAGCACGCGGTAGCAGGTATCGACCTTGTCGACGATGATGCGGAACGCGTAGACGTCCATGATCTCGTTGAACGCCCGGCGCTTGCCGCGCATCTTCTTGTAGATGCTGTAGAGGTGTTTCTCGCGGCCGATGACCTCGCCTTCCATGCCTTCGCGGGCCAGGCAGTGGGTCAGCGATTCCTCGATCTTGTTGACGATTTCCTTGCGGTTGCCCCGCGCGCGGCGGACGGCTGCGCGGATGCGCTCGGAGCGCATCGGGTGCATCGCCTTGAAGCCCAGGTCCTCGAACTCGATGCGCATGCTGTGCATGCCCAGGCGGTTGGCGATGGGGGCGTAGATTTCGAGGGTTTCCTTGGCGATGCGCCGGCGTTTCTCGCCGGACAGCACTTCCAGGGTGCGCATGTTGTGCAGGCGGTCGGCCAGCTTGACCAGGATCACGCGGATGTCGCGCGCCATGGCCATGGCCATCTTCTGGAAGTTCTCGGCCTGGGCCTCGGCCTTGGACTCGAAGTTCATCTGGGTCAGCTTGCTGACCCCGTCCACCAGCTCCGCGACGGTATCGCCGAATTGCGCGGTGAGCGCTTCCTTGGCGATGCCGGTGTCCTCGATGACGTCGTGCAGCATCGCGGCCATCAGGCTCTGATGGTCCATGTGCATGTCGGCGAGGATGCTGGCGACGGCGAGCGGGTGGGTGACGTAGGCCTCGCCGCTGCGGCGGCGCTGCCCGTCATGGGCTTGCTCGGCGTAGAAATACGCTCGGCGGACCAGGTTGACCTGGTCATTGCCGAGGTAGGTCGAAAGGCGTTCGGCGAGGGCGTCTATGCTCGGCAAGGTGATGCTCCTTCCCGGCTGTTGCGGCCCTGCGCCGTACGACGTCGACCCGGCATGGACTTACAGGGCCTCGTTGGCCTCGTCCTCGAATGCGGCGAACAGCGGCTCGTCCTCGACGATGTCGTCCTGGGCGATGACGTCGTAGTCCACCAGGCCGGCAGCGATTTCACGCAGGGCCACAACGGTGGGCTTGTCGTTTTCCCAGGCTACCTTGGGCTCTTTGCCGCCGGTAGCGAGCTGACGGGAACGCTTGGTCGCGAGCATGACCAGCTCGAAGCGGTTATCGACGTTGTCCAGGCAGTCTTCAACGGTAACGCGGGCCATGGTGTTCCTCGTAGCACTAGATTTGGATGCGGAAGCATTTGCCCGAGTGGGCGAGCGGACTGGATAGTCTAAAAAATCACCAGCATTTATGGAAGCGCTGATTTAACAGCGCTTCCGGGCGGTCAGTCCAGCAGCTGCGCCAGCAGGGCGCCGTGGGCCAGTTGCTGGTGCGCCTGCTGCAGGCGGTTGGCGCGGAAGATCGCCTTGAGGTCTTCCAGGGCCACGTCGAAGTCGTCGTTGATCACCAGGTAATCGTATTCGACGTAGTGGCTCATCTCGCTGACGGCTTCGCGCATGCGCCGCTCGATGATCTCGGCGCTGTCCTGTCCCCGATTGTCCAGGCGCTGGCGCAGGGCTTCCTGGCTCGGCGGCAGGATGAAGACGGACTTGGCCTGGGGCATCAGGTGGCGGACCTGCTGGGCGCCCTGCCAGTCGATCTCGAGGATCAGGTCGAAACCTTCGGCGAGGGTCTTCTGCAGCCAGCGCTGCGAGGTGCCGTAGAGGTTGCCGAAGACCTCGGCGTGCTCCAGGAAGTCGCCATGCTCGAGCATCTGCACGAACTGTTCGCGGCTGACGAAGTGGTAGTTGATGCCGTCCACCTCGCCCGGGCGCATGCCGCGGGTGGTGTGGGAGACCGATACGCGAACCTGCGGCTCGGCGTCGATCAGGGCCTTGACCAGGCTGGTCTTGCCGGCGCCGGAGGGCGCGGAAACGATGTAGAGGGTGCCGGGAGTGACGCTCATGTGTCTGTCTCTTACTCGATGTTCTGCACTTGTTCGCGCATCTGCTCGATCAACACCTTGAGGTTGACCGCCGCCTGGGTGGAGCGCGGGTCGAAGGCCTTGGAGCCCAGGGTGTTGGCTTCGCGGTTGAGTTCCTGCATCAGGAAGTCCAGGCGACGGCCTGCCGCGCCGCCGGCCTTGAGCACGCGGCGGACTTCGCCGACATGGGTGCTCAGGCGGTCCAGTTCTTCGGCGACGTCGCTCTTCTGCGCCAGCAGGACCAGTTCCTGCTCCAGGCGCTGGGGGTCCAGCTCCGCTTTCATCTCGCCGAAGCGGTCGAGGATCTTCTGGCGCTGGTTGGCGAGCATCTGCGGCACCAGCTTGCGCAGGGCCTCGACCTCCTCGAGGATGCCGTCGAGGCGCTCGTTGAGCAGCCGTGCCAGTTCGGCACCCTCGCGGGCGCGACCATTGCGCAGTTCCTCCAGGGCCTTGGCGAAGACGTTCAGGGCGGCGGCGTTGAGCGCCTGCGGGTCGGCCGAATCGGCGACCAGGACGCCCGGCCAGGCGAGGATCTCCAGGGGATTCAGCGGAGCCGGCTGCTTGACCAGCGCGGCGACGGCCTCGGCGGCCTCGACCAGTTGCGCGGCGCGTTCGCGGTCCACCTGCAGGGATTGGCTGGCATTTTCCTCGGCGAAACGCAGGGTGCATTCCACCTTGCCGCGGGAGATGCCCTGGCGCAGCGCTTCGCGCACTGCGCCTTCGAGGTCGCGGAAGGACTCGGGCAGGCGCAGGTGGGGCTCGAGGTAGCGATGGTTGACCGAGCGCAGTTCCCAGATCAGGGTGCCGTGGGTGCCGGCCTGCTCGACGCGGGCAAAGGCGGTCATGCTGTGCACCATGGGTTTCCTCTCGGTGTTGGCAGGGTTGAAGAGGGCGATTGTAGCCCAGAGCGGCGGCCCTCCCAACGCGGCGATGTCCCAGCGGCTGGCTGCCCTCTATAATGGCCGTCAGATTTTCCCCTCGACAGGTATTCCCAGATGAAACGTCCCAGTGGCCGCGCGGCTGACCAGCTGCGTTCGATCCGCATCACCCGCAACTACACCAAGCATGCCGAAGGCTCGGTGCTGGTCGAATTCGGGGATACCAAGGTGATCTGCACCGCCAGCGTCGAATCCGGCGTGCCGCGTTTCCTCAAGGGCCAGGGCCAGGGTTGGCTCACCGCCGAGTACGGCATGCTGCCGCGCGCCACCGGCGAGCGTAACCAGCGCGAGGCCAGCCGTGGCAAGCAGGGTGGCCGTACCCTGGAGATCCAGCGCCTGATCGGTCGCTCGCTGCGTGCCGCGCTGGACATGAGCAAGCTGGGCGAGAACACCATCTACCTGGATTGCGATGTGATCCAGGCCGACGGCGGCACCCGCACTGCGTCCATCACCGGCGCCATGGTCGCCCTGGTGGATGCGCTGAAGGTCCTGAAGAAGCGTGGCGCGCTGAAGGGCGAGCCGCTGAAGCAGATGGTCGCCGCCGTTTCCGTCGGCATCTACCAAGGCGAGCCGGTGCTGGACCTGGACTACCTTGAAGATTCCGCCGCCGAAACCGACCTGAACGTGGTCATGACCGATGCCGGCGGCTTCATCGAGGTACAGGGCACTGCCGAGGGCGCGCCCTTCCAGCCGGAAGAGCTGACCGCCATGCTGGCCCTGGCCAAGCAGGGCGTCACCGAGCTGTTCGAGCTGCAGCGCGCCGCGCTGGTCGACTGATCACCCACCCGAGGAAACACGCATGAATGAGCCAACCCAAGTTCCGCAGCCCAACCAGGAAGTTAGGCAATGGGCGATGTTCTGCCATTTCGCCGCTTTCCTCGGCGTGGTGCTGCCTTTCGGCAATCTGCTGGGCCCGCTGATTCTCTGGCAGGTGAAGAAGGACGTCGATCCGTTCATCGACCAGCAGGGCAAGGAAGCGCTGAATTTCCAGATCACCGTGACCCTCGCCGGCCTGCTGTGCATGCTGCTGATGCTGGTGCTGATCGGCTTCGTGCTGTTGCCGCTGGTGGGTCTGATAGCGCTGGTACTGACCATCATCGGTGGCATCAAGGCCAACGAAGGCCAGGCCTATCGCTATCCCTTCACCTGGCGCCCGGTGAAGTAGCCATCGCGGAAACGAAAAAGCCGGCTGATGCCGGCTTTTTTCATGCTTGCGATTTCAGATGCTCAGCAGCCAGTCGTAGTCGACGATCAGCGGCGCATGCTGGGAGAAGCGCGGCTGGCGCGGCAGGCGTGCGCTGCGTACGGAGCGGCGCATCCCCGGCGTGAGGATGTGATAGTCGAAACGCCAACCGAGGTTGAGCATGTCGGCCTGCTCGCTGTCAGGCCACCAGCTGTACTGGTCGCCTTCGCGGCTGACTTCGCGCAGTGCGTCCACGTAGCCCATGGTGCCGAACACCTCGTCCATCCACGCGCGCTCCGGCGCGAGGAAGCCGGGCAGTTGCTGGCAATCGCGCCAGTTCTTCACATCCAGCTTCTGGTGGGCGAGGTAGAGCGAGCCGCAATAGATGTACTCGCGGCGCTTGCGGCGCTGCTTGTTCAGGTAGTGGGTGAAGTCGTCCATGAACTTGAACTTGTGGTTCAGGTTCTCGTCGCCGCCCTGGCCCGAAGGCAGCAGCAGGGTGGCGATGCTCACCTTGTCGAAGTCCGCCTGCAGGTAGCGCCCATAACGATCGCAGGTCTCGAAACCGAGACCCCAGATCACTGCCTTGGGTTGCAAACGCGAATAAAGCGCCACGCCGCCTTGGCTTGGCACTTCAGCATCGCTGGCATAGAGGAAATAGCCGTCCAGTTGGAAGGCCGGGTCGTCCAGATCAAAGGCAGAGGCGCGGGTGTCTTGCAGGCAGATCACGTCGGCATTCTGTGCCTGCAGCCAGCTGAGGAGTCCTCGCTCGGCTGCCGCATGAATACCATTCACGTTCACACTGATGATCCGCATAAATGGCCCCTAAAAACTCGTGCGTGTATGATACCCGAGCTCTTTCTATTTAGCTAAATCCGTGCCGTCCGGGGCTTTTACATGCAGGCGTATCAACGCGATTTCATTCGCTTCGCCATCGAACGCGGTGTGCTGCGTTTCGGTGAGTTCACTCTCAAGTCCGGGCGTACCAGCCCTTATTTCTTCAATGCCGGCCTGTTCAACAGCGGGCTCGCGCTGTCGCAGCTGGGTCGCTTCTATGCGGCGGCGGTGGTCGACAGCGGCATTCCCTTCGATGTGCTGTTCGGGCCCGCCTACAAGGGCATTCCCCTGGCCGCCTCCACGGCGGTGGCGCTGGCCGAGCACCATGGCATCGACATCCCCTGGTGCTTCAACCGCAAGGAAGCCAAGGATCACGGCGAAGGCGGCACCCTGGTGGGCGCCCCGCTGGCCGGCCGCGTGCTGATCATCGATGACGTGATCACCGCCGGGACCGCGATCCGCGAGGTCATGCAGATCATCCAGGCGCAGCAGGCCCAGGCCGCCGGCGTGCTCATCGCCCTCAACCGCCAGGAGCGCGGCAAGGGCGAGCTGTCCGCCATCCAGGAAGTCGAGCGCGACTTCGGCATGCCGGTGGTGAGCATCGTCTCCCTGGAGCAGGTGCTGGAATATCTCGCAGGTGATGCTGAACTGAAGACGTATCTGCCTGCGGTCGAAAGCTACCGCGCCAGTTACGGAATCTGATTCGCCAACAACGACAGGGTGTCCCTATGCCGAAATCCGGTGCAGTCCGCTTTGCCTTGCTCATGGGTGTGTTGATGCCTGCTCTGGCGCAAGCCGAGCTCTATCGCTACACCAATGACAAGGGCGTGATTGTGCTCGACCGGCTCGGGGTGCCCTCGCAGTACATCGACAAGGGCTACGAGGTCCTCAACGACCAGGGCCGTGTGGTCAAGACCATACCGCCGGCGCCCACCCTGGAAGAGCGCAAGCGCATGCAGGAGGAAAAGGCCCGTGCCGGCTCCGATGCGCAGCTGCTGCGCCTTTACACCAGCGTCGAGGATGTCGATCGCGCTCTGCAGCGCAAGCTGGCCGAGCTCGACGGCCTGATCAGCGTGGCCCGTGGCAACCAGCAATCCCTGCGCACCCAGCAGGCCAACCTGCAGGCCCAGGCCGCCGACAACGAGCGTGCCGGGCGCCAGGTGCCGGAGCAACTGGTGTCGCAGATCGACAACCTGCGTGCCGAGCAGCAACGCCTGGAGCAGGACATCACCCGCTACCAGCAGGACCGCAAGAATGCCCAGGCCGGCTTCGCCGCCGACCGTGAGCGCCTGGCCCAGCTGCTGCAGCGCTGAGCCGCATCAACCCTCGGCGGCACGCCGCTCGAATGCCCTGACCTTCTCCCGCAGCCAGTCCGGCAGCCGCTTGCTGCTGCGGCTCGTGCCGTCCGCGTGGACGTAGACGATCTCGCCCGCCGTCAAGGCCGCCTCGCCGCGCCAGATACCGATGTTGAACGTGAGGCTCGAGCCCCCCAGCCGGCCTACCCGTACGCCGATGGACAGTTCGTCGTCGAAGCGCGCCGGGGCCAGGTATTCCAGGAGCGTGCGCACAGCGAAGAAGTCGCCGCCGTCCTGTGCCAGGTCCTCCGGGTAGCGAATGCCCAGCGCGCGGAAGTATTCGGTGATGCCGACGTCGGCATAGGTCAGGTAGTGGCCATTGAAGACGATGCCTTGCGGGTCCACTTCTGCCCAGCGCACGCGCAGCGGCATGAGGAAGGTGAAGTCGTTCAGGGAGGGGGGTGTGGCGGCCATGCTCGTGCTCCATGCAGTGAGCGGCCAGCTTCGACGCCCGGGCGCGCCACGGCAAGAGCGGAGATGGGTGGATCGCGGATATGAATAAGCCGGATCGCTCCGGCTTATTCGACTACCGCCTGGGCTTCGGGAAGGCTCAGTGACGCTTGCGGTTGGAGATCAGGGTGCCGACGCCGCTGTCGGTGAAGATCTCCAGCAGCACCGCGTTGGGCACGCGGCCGTCGATGATGTGGGCGCTGGTCACGCCGCCTTGCACCGCTTCGAGGGCACAGCGGATCTTCGGCAGCATGCCGCCGTAGATGGTGCCGTCGGCGATCAGCTCGTTGACCTGCTCGGTGGAGAGGCCGGTGAGCACCTGGCCCTGCTTGTCCATCAGGCCGGCGATGTTGGTCAGCAGCATCAGCTTCTCGGCTTTCAGCGCTTCCGCCACCTTGCCGGCCACCAGGTCGGCGTTGATGTTGTAGGACTCGCCATCCGGGCCCACGCCGATGGGCGCGATGACCGGGATGAAATTGCCCTTCACCAGCATGTTCAGCAGCTCGGTGTTGACCCCGGTGACTTCGCCCACATGGCCGATGTCGATGATTTCCGGCTGGGTCATCTCCGGCGTCTTGCGGCTGACGGTGAGCTTCTTGGCGCGGATCAGCTCCGCGTCCTTGCCGGTGAGGCCGATGGCGCTGCCGCCGTGGCGGTTGATCAGGTTGACGATGTCCTTGTTCACCTGGCCGCCGAGGACCATCTCCACGACGTCCATGGTCTGCGCGTCGGTGACGCGCATGCCGTCGATGAAGTGGCTCTCGATGGACAGGCGCTTGAGCAGGTCGCCGATCTGCGGGCCACCGCCATGCACGACCACCGGGTTGATGCCCACGGCCTTCATCAGGACCATGTCGCGGGCGAACCCGGCCTTCAGCTCGTCGCTCTCCATGGCGTTGCCGCCGTATTTCACGACCAGGGTCTTGCCGACGAAGCGGCGGATGTACGGCAACGCTTCGGACAGGACCTGGGCGACTTGGGATGCGGCGTCACGGCTGAGGGTCATGCAGGGCTCCGGTGGATCAGAACGGCAGGTTGATGTCGGGGGCTACGGTGTAGAGCTGGGCGCGGAACACTTCCTTGATGCGCTCGAGCTCCTCCTCGGTGTCCGCCTCGAAGCGCAGCACCAGCACCGGCGTGGTGTTGGAGGCGCGTACCAGGCCCCAGCCCTTGGGATAGTCGACGCGCACGCCGTCCAGGGTGGTGAGGTTGGCGTCGCCCCAGGTGCCGTCGCGCTGCAGGCGCTCGATCAGGCGGAACTTGTTCTCGTCGGTGACGGTGATGTTGATCTCCGGCGTCGAGATGTCGCTGGGGAAGGCGGAGAACACGTGCTCGGCGTCGCGCTTGTCCTGGCTGAGGATCTCCAGCAGGCGGGCGGCGCTGTAGATGCCGTCGTCGAAGCCGAACCAGCGCTCCTTGAAGAAGATGTGGCCGCTCATCTCGCCGGCCAGCAGCGCGCCGGTCTCCTTCATCTTCTTCTTGATCAGCGAGTGGCCGGTCTTCCACATCACCGGGCGGCCACCGTAGCCGCTGATCAGCGCGGTCAGGCGGCGGGTGCACTTGACGTCGAAGATGATGTCGGCGCCCGGATTGCGCGAGACGACGTCCTTGGCGAACAGCATCAGCAGGCGGTCGGGATAGATGATGGTGCCCTGGTTGGTCACCACGCCGACGCGGTCGCCGTCGCCGTCGAAGGCCAGGCCCAGGTCGGCCTTCTCTTCCTTCACCTTGGCGATCAAGTCGACCAGGTTCTCGGGCTTGCCCGGGTCCGGGTGGTGGTTGGGGAAGGTGCCGTCCACGTCGCAGTACAGCGGGATGACGGTGCAGCCCAGGGCTTCGATCAGTTGCGGGGCGATCACGCCGGCCACGCCGTTGCCGCAGTCCACCACCACCTTCATGGGCTTGGCCATGGCGATGTCGTCGCGGATCTGCTTGAAGTAGCGGTCGAGGATCTCGACCTGCTCGACGCTGCCGACGCCGCTGGCCAGGTCGTTTTCCTTGATGCGGGTGTGCAGCGCGGTGATCTGCTCGTTGGCCAGTGTCTCGCCGGCGACGACGATCTTGAAGCCGTTGTAGTCCGGCGGGTTGTGGCTGCCGGTGAGCATCACGCCGGACTTGCCGGCCAGCACGTTGGCGGCGTAGTAGAGCACCGGGGTCGGCACCATGCCGACATCGCTGACCTGGCAACCGCAGTCCAGCAGGCCCTGGATCAGCGCCTGCACCAGCTCGGGGCCGGAGAGGCGGCCGTCGCGGCCGACCGAGACGTTCGGTTCGCCACGGGCGAGGCTCTCGGAGCCGATGGCGCGGCCAACCCAGTAGGCGGTTTCGGCGGTCAGGGTATCGCCGACCACGCCACGGATGTCGTAGGCGCGGAAGATGCTTGCGGGCAGGGTGGGTGCTGCTTGCGGGGTGCTCATGGCGGGGGCTTGCTCCAATCCCAGGAGGTCCTGGTCTTCGTCGAGGATGTCGATATCGAGGATGTCGGTATCTTGGAAAAGCGGATCGGCCAACACGGGTGGCTCGATCATCTGGGCCGGGGCGGGGGTAACCGCCGGGCCGGGTTGCCGATCGCCGTTAGCGCTGCCCGCCGCCGGCTCAGACTTGCGCCGCGACTGTCGCGCGAGCGACTGGGCCAGGGCCTCAAGCGCCGACAGGCGCAGACTGAAGGCTTTGACGCTTTTGCCGCTGGAGAGTTCTTGCACCATCTGATTGAGCTGCACGACGTCCATGAGCAACTTGCGTTGCAGGCTGCCGCGCAGCAGATAGAGGCCGACCAGGGCTCCGGCCAGGGCCAGCAGCCCGGCGATGGCCAGCAGGATCGGCGACATGCCCGAATCGCTCAGTTGCGCGCCGGGGGTGAACGACAGCTTCCAGTTCGGGTTGCCGGTGTTCAGCGCGATGGGCGTGCCTTCGGCTTGCGCGCCGCGTGAGGCCAGGGTCTGCGCCGGGGCGTTGCCGAACTGCTGGGTGAATTGCAACTGGCCGACGCCATCGGGCAGCGGCGCGAGGGCGCCGAGCAGGCGTTCGAGGTCCACCACCAGCAGCAGGGTGCCCTGCACCGGTGAACTGTCGGTCAGGCGCAGTGGCGCGGCGCTGTAAACCAGCCAGCGCTGGCCGACCCGATAGGCTTCGGGCGCGGGCTTCTGCCCGGCCTCGACGCGGCGCAGCATGTCCAGGGCGGCGAAGTTCATCGGGGCTGCGCGCTGGCTGTTTTGCTGGGCCTGGCCTGGCAGGTTGAGGTGCGCGTCGACCACGGCGTTCCAGTAGCCGAGCCCGCGCTCGGCGGCCTGCACCTGGCCGGCATCACCGCTGTTCAGCGCCTCGGCCAGGGCCGGGTTGCGAGCGGCGGCGGCGGTATCGGCGACGAGCTGCGCCAGGGCCTGGCGCAGTGCACCGGCCTGGCTTTCACCCCAGGCCTGGCTGAGCTGGTTGCGTTGGGTCTGCTGGGCGCCGTTGATCAGCGCGGCCCAGAGCAGCACGCCAGCGGCGGCGACACCCAGGGCCGCGGCGATGGCGCCGGGCAGCAGCTCGCCCAGGCCCTTGTCCCGGGCTGGCGTCTTCTTTTCGGCAGGGCTGGCCAGGATCTCGGTGTCGGCGTCCTTGGCGTTGCGCTTGAAGAGTTTCACTGAAGGTCCCCCCGCGGATCATCCTGAAGTCGTTCCGAATCAGTGGCTGCCGGAGTGACCGAAGCCGCCGGCGCCGCGCTGGCTTTCGTCGAACTGGTCGACCAGCTCGAAGTGCGCCTGCACGACTGGCACCAAGACTAGCTGAGCGATGCGCTCGCCGATGGCGATGGTGAAGGCGCTCTGGCCGCGGTTCCAGCAGGAGACCATCAGTTCGCCCTGGTAGTCGGAGTCGATCAGGCCGACCAGGTTGCCCAGCACGATGCCGTGCTTGTGGCCCAGGCCCGAGCGCGGAAGGATCAGCGCGGCGAGGCCCGGGTCGGCAATGTAGATGGACAGCCCGGTGGGGATCAGCACGGTCTGGCCCGGCTCCAGGGTCAGGTCTTCCTTGAGCATGGCGCGCAGGTCGAGGCCGGCGGAGCCCGGGGTGGCGTACTGGGGCAGCGGGAAGTCGCGGCCGATGCGGGGGTCGAGGATCTTTGCTTGCAGTGAGTGCATGGGGTCTCAGGCCTGGTTGAGGCGTTCGGCGATGAAGGCGATCAGCTGGCGGGCGATCTTGCCCTTGCTGGTCTGCGCGAAGCTGTTCTGGTGCAGCGCGCGATCGATGATGGTGATCGCGTTTTCCTCGCTGTTGAAGCCGATGCTGGGGTTGGCCACATCATTGGCGACGATCAGGTCGAGGTTCTTGTCCTTGAGCTTGCGCGAGGCGTATTCGAGCAGGTTCTCGGTCTCGGCGGCGAAGCCCACGCTGAAGGGGCGATCGGCACGCCCGGCGAGGGTCGCGAGGATATCCGGGTTGCGCACCAGTTGCAGCAGCAGGCCTTCGCCGCTGGTGGGGTCCTTCTTCATTTTGTGCGCCGCCACCACTTCCGGGCGGTAGTCGGCCACGGCGGCCGCCGCGATCAGCAGGTCGCAGGGCATCGCCGCCTCGCAGGCCGCGAGCATGTCGCGGGCGCTGACCACGTCGATGCGGTTGACCCGGTCGGGCGTGGGCAGGTGCACGGGGCCGGTGATCAGGGTGACCTTGGCGCCCGCCTCCACCGCCGCTTCGGCGAGGGCGAAGCCCATCTTCCCGGAGCTGTGGTTGGTGATGTAGCGCACCGGGTCGATGTTCTCCTGGGTCGGGCCGGCGGTGATCAGCACGTGGCGGCCGGTCAGGGCCTTGTGCTGGAACAGATCGGCGGCCGCCTGGGCGAGCTGGTCGGCTTCGAGCATGCGGCCGAGGCCGACGTCGCCGCAGGCCTGGCTGCCGGCGGCCGGGCCGAACAGGTGCAGGCCACGCTTGGCCAGGGCTTCGGCATTGGCCTGGGTGGCCGGGTCGCGCCACATGGCCTGGTTCATCGCCGGGGCCAGGGCGACCGGCGCATCGGTGGCCAGCACCAGGGTGGTCAGCAGGTCGTCGGCGACGCCCTGGGTCAGGCGCGCCATCAGGTCGGCGGTAGCGGGGGCGATCAGTACCAGGTCGGCCCAGCGCGCCAGCTCGATATGGCCCATGGCCGCTTCGGCGGCGGGGTCGAGCAGGTCCAGGTGCACCGGGTGGCCGGAAAGGGCCTGGAGGGTCAGCGGGGTGATGAACTCGCGCCCGCCATGGGTCATCACCACCCGTACTTCCGCGCCCTGGTCGCGCAGGCGGCGAACCAGCTCCGCGCTCTTGTAGGCCGCAATGCCGCCGCCCACGCCCAGTACGATGCGTTTCCGATAGAGCCGCTGCATAGGCCTGCCTTATGGATGTTTGAATTTGCGCTGCGGCGACGACGCCTCCCCAGGCCAATCGCCGCGCAAAAAAGGTGGAATAAGATAGCACAGCGACCGCATGGGAACAGCGGCCCCGCTCAACCACGGAGGTGCCATGAGCATCCGTCACTGGCCTGCGGCGGAGCGCCCGCGGGAGAAGCTTCTCGAACAGGGCGCGGCGGCCCTCACCGACGCCGAACTCCTCGCCATTTTCCTGCGTACCGGGGTCTCCGGGCAGAGCGCGGTCGACCTCGCCCGCCACCTGCTCAACGACTTCGGCGGCCTGCGTCCCCTGCTGGAGGCGGACATCGATTCCTTCTGCCTCCGGCTCGGCCTCGGGCCGGCCAAGTACGCGCAATTGCAGGCCGTGCTGGAGATGGCGCGGCGGCACCTGGCTGAAGGATTGCGCCGCGATTCGGTGCTGGAGAGTCCTCAGGCCGTGCGTGATTACCTGAAGGCGCAGCTGCGCCACGAACCCCACGAGCTGTTCGGCTGCCTGTTCCTCGACTCCAGGCACCGGGTACTGGCCTTCGAGGTGCTGTTCCATGGCTCCATCGATGGCGCCAGCGTCTACCCGCGCCAGGTGGTCAAGCGCGCGTTGGCGCATAACGCTGCCGCGCTGATCCTCACCCACAACCATCCGTCCGGGGTCGCCGAGCCGAGCCAGGCCGACCGTGCGCTTACACAGCGCCTGAAGGAGGCGTTGGCGCTGGTCGAGGTGCGGGTGCTGGACCACTTCGTGGTGGGTGATGGCGAGCCGCTGTCGATGGCCGAGTACGGTTGGCTCTAGGGCGCGTCGACCTGGCGCTGGATGGCTGCCAGCAGGCGGCGGCGGATCAGCCCGCTGGCCGGTCGGATGGCCAGCCAGTAAGGAGTGAAGAGCAGGCGGCTGCGGCGGTCCGGGCAGTGCACGCGGGTCTCTGTGTGCAGGACGATGCCGCCGTCGGTGCCGGGGCTGCAGTGGAAGCCCATGAGCAGCTTGGCGACACCGGGCTCGGCATAGGCGCTGAAGGCATTGGCGTCATCCACCCGCTCCAGTCCGAAGTCGCTGCGCCAGAAACGGCCGATCAATCCATAGGCCAGTGCCTGGTCGGCGTCCCGCTCCAGCAGGGTGAACTCGTGCAGCCCGAACGGCGGCCGGTCCTTGAGGCGGTTCTCGCGCCCTAGTGCGCCGGCCAGGCGGGCCGGCGCCTCGCGGATGCGCAGCAGGGTGCGCACCAGCGGGTCGTCATGCACGGTGAGATCGCCCACCGCGTCCAGCGCCTGCCGCGCGGTTGCCCGCAACGGCAGCTGGTGCCGCTCGACGAACTGGAACTGCGGCAGATAGCGCTCGCCCAGCTCCATCAGGGCTTCACGCTGACGTGGGAGAAGTCCTGGCGACCGAAGGGGTTGGCCTGGTAGCCGTCGACGCCGGAGCGGGCCAGGGCGAAGGCGGTGGGGTGTGCCAGCGGCAACCATAGGGCCTGCTCCTGGATGATCTGCTGCGCCTTTATATAGAGAACGCTGCGGTCGGCCTGGCTGCCCTGGGTCTTGCCGTCGCTGATCAGCTTGTCCAGCGCAGCGTCGCAGTAGCGCGCGAAGTTGAGGCCGGACTGCACCGAGGCGCAGGAGAATTGCGGGGTGAGGAAGTTGTCCGGGTCGCCATTGTCACCGGCCCAGCCCATGAACAGCAGGTCGTGCTCGCCGGCCTTGGCGCGACGGATCAGCTCGCCCCACTCGATCACGCGGATCTCGGCCTGGATGCCGACCTTGGCCAGGTCGGCCTGCAGCAGTTGGGCGCCAAGGCTGGGGTTGGGGTTGAGCAGGCTGCCGGAGGGGCGTGTCCAGATCGTGGTCTTGAAGCCGTCCTTGAAGCCGGCTTCGGCCAGCAGTGCGCGAGCCTTTTCCGGGTCGTGGGGGTAGCCGGGCAGGTCCTTGGCATAGCTCCAGGTGTTGGGCGGGTATGGGCCGCTGGCGGCGCTGGCGCTGCCCTCGAACACCGCTTTCAGGTAGCTCTGCTTGTCGAAGGCGAGGTTGATGGCCTGGCGCACCCTGGCCTGGTCCAGCGGTGGGTGCTGGCTGTTGATGCCGACGAAGGCCGTCATGAAGGCCGGGGTCTGCAGCACCTTAAGGCTGGCATCCTGGGTCGCGGCCTGGACATCCAGCGGCTTGGGCGAGAGGGCGATCTGGCATTCGCCGCGGCGCAGCTTCTGCAGGCGCACATTGGCGTCGGGGGTGATGGCGAAGATCAGCCCGTCCACCTTCGGCTTGCCGGCGAAGTAGTCCGGGTTGGCGGCGTAGCGCACGGCTGCGTCCTTCTGGAAGCGCTTGAAAACGAAGGGGCCGGTGCCGATCGGCTGGGCGTTGAGCTTCTCCGGCGTGCCGGCCTGCATCAACTGCCCGGCGTACTCGGCGGAATAGATGGAGGCGAAGCCCATGCTCAGGGTGGCGAGGAAGGTGGCGTCAGGCTTGTTCAGGGTGAAGCGCACCTGCAGCGGGCCGACCTTGTCGATGGCCTTGACCAGCTGCGGCAATTGCATCGACTGGGCGTGGGGGAAGCCGCTCTGGGCCACCTTGTGCCAGGGGTGGGCGGTGTCGAGCATGCGCTGGAAGCTGAACAGCACGTCATCGGCATCCAGTTCGCGGCTGGGCTTGAAGTACTCGGTGGCATGGAAGCGCACGCCAGGGCGCAGCGTGAAGAGGTAGCTCAGGCCATCGGGCGAGACCTCCCACTGCTGCGCCAGGCCCGGGACCAGTTCACCGCGCTGGGCATCGAACTCCACCAGGCGATTCATCAGCATGTCGGCGGAGGCGTTGGTGGTGGTCAGCGAGTTGTACTGCACCACGTCGAAGCCCTCGGGGCTGGCCTCGGTGCAGACGCTCAGGCTGGCTGCCTGGGCGAGCAGCGGGGCGAACAGCAGGGGCAGGGCGGCGAGACGCATGGGGTGCTCCTTGTGCGAGGGCCCGGGGCGGGCTGCGGGCGAAGGCCTTACGCTAGACCATGGCCGGAGCCGGAGCAACGCGCTTTTGGCGACGAGCGGTCATTTTTCATGCAGGCCGCACCGATGCGGCCGCAGGCGCCCCCTGCGTTGCCTGGCCTTTCGCCCGGATGCCGCAGCCCTTGCTGCTCCAGGGGGTTTCTGATATAAAGCAGCGCTCTTTTCTAGGGGCCCGGTCTTTCGCAGTCTTTGTGTGGCCGGTAAGACCCTGACGAGACGGGCGCTAAAACGCCCACAAGTGAGAGTTCAAGCGGCCAACCCATGCCGGGTTGGGCATGAGGTTTAGAGGGCTGAGGCATGTCTAGAGTCTGTCAAGTAACCGGTAAGGGTCCGGTTACCGGGAACAACATTTCCCACGCAAACAACAAAACCCGTCGTCGTTTCCTGCCGAACCTGCAGCACCACCGCTTCTGGGTCGAGTCCGAGAAGCGCTTCGTGCGTCTGCGCGTTTCCGCCAAGGGCATGCGTATCATCGACAAGCGTGGTATCGACGTAGTTCTCTCCGAACTGCGCGCCCGCGGCGAGAAGGTATAAGGAGCTAATCATGCGTGAACTGATCCGTTTGGTGTCCAGCGCCGGTACCGGCCACTTCTACACCACCGACAAGAACAAGCGCACTACTCCCGACAAGATCGAAATCAAGAAATTCGATCCGGTCGTGCGTAAGCACGTGATCTACAAGGAAGCCAAGATCAAGTAATTGATCCGGCCCTTGTCGAAGAAGCCCGCCTACATGGCGGGCTTTTTCATGCCCGCGATTTGCCGTCGACTGCGACGACACCCATAAAAAAGCCCGCTTGCGCGGGCTCAAGGGGGTGACAAGCATGGAGGTGAAGCGGTGGATCACTTGGCCTGTTCGAAGATCACATAGACCTTGCGGCAGGCCTCGAGCACTTCCCAGGTGCCGGAGAAGCCGGCCGGGATGACGAAGCGGTCGCCGGCGCGAACGGTCTTGGCATTGCCGGCGGCGTCGCGGATGACGGAGACGCCCTGGAGGATCTCGCAGTATTCGTGTTCGGTGTAGTTCACCGTCCACTGGCCGATGGCGCCCTCCCAGATCCCTACGTTGAACTGCCCGCACGGGCTGCCGTAGTGGTTGCGCACGCTCTGCTCCGGGTCGCCCTTGAGGATTTTCTCGGGGGCGGGACGGTAGTGTTCGGCGGCGGCTGGGCTGTTGGCGAAGTCGACGATGGATTCGATGTTCATGGCGGTTCCGTTGCGGCTGGCGGATGGCCCTCGTTCGTTGGGCCTGTTTTTTATTCTGCCCGGCTGTGGGGTCTTTCCACGCTCCCGAAGAGTGAAAGGAAAAACGCCTGGGCGATCCGACTTGGAGTCTATGTTTAATAAAACGAACATGACAAGGGCGTTTGGCTGAATTTTGTCAAAAATATTGAAAATCCAGGGCCCTCTGGTTTAGGGTTGCGATCAGGTCCGGCCGCATGCCGGCCTTGCAGAATTCTTGACAGTGCCGGGTCTGGAATCCGGCACTTATCGACTAATAAGAGGAACGCCCCATGACCACCCTGACTCGCGCCGACTGGGAACAGCGCGCCAAGTCCCTGCAGATCGAAACCCGCGCCTTCATCCATGGCGAGTACACCCACGCCGTCTCCGGCGCGACCTTCGACTGCATCAGCCCGGTGGATGGGCGCGTGCTCGGCCAGGTGGCCAGCTGCGACCTGGCCGATGCCGAACTGGCGGTGAAGGATGCCCGTGCCGTCTTCGAGTCCGGTGTCTGGTCGCGCCTGGCGCCCACCGCGCGCAAGGCGGTGATGATCCGCTTCGCCGACCTGATCGACGCCCATGCCCAAGAGCTGGCGCTGCTGGAAACCCTGGACATGGGCAAGCCGATCAGCGACTCGCTGAACATCGACGTCTCCAGCGCCTCCCGCGCCATCCGCTGGAGCGGCGAGGCCATCGACAAGATCTATGACGAAGTCGCCGCCACCCCGCACAACGAGCTGGGCCTGGTGACCCGCGAGCCGGTGGGCGTTGTCGCCGCCATCGTGCCGTGGAACTTCCCCCTGCTGATGACCTGCTGGAAGCTCGGCCCGGCGCTGTCCACCGGCAACTCGGTGATCCTCAAGCCGTCCGAGAAGTCGCCGCTGACCGCCATCCGCATCGCCCAGCTGGCCATCGAGGCCGGCATCCCCGCCGGCGTGTTCAACGTCCTGCCGGGCTTCGGCCATACCGTGGGCAAGGCCCTGGCGCTGCACATGGACGTCGACACCCTGGTGTTCACCGGCTCCACCAAGATCGCCAAGCAGCTGATGGTCTACGCCGGCGAATCCAACATGAAGCGCGTCTGGCTGGAAGCCGGCGGCAAGAGCCCGAACATCGTCTTCGCCGACGCGCCGGACCTGCAGGCCGCCGCCGAGGCCGCCGCGGGCGCCATCGCCTTCAACCAGGGCGAAGTCTGCACCGCCGGTTCGCGCCTGCTGGTGGAGCGTTCGATCAAGGACAAGTTCGTGCCCATGGTGGTCGAGGCGATCAAGGCCTGGAAGCCGGGCAACCCGCTGGACCCGGAAACCAACGTCGGTGCCCTGGTCGACACCACCCAGATGAACAACGTGCTGTCCTACATCCAGGCCGGCCATGACGACGGCGCCAAGCTGGTGGCCGGCGGCAAGCGCGTGATGGAGGAAACCGGCGGCACCTACGTCGAGCCGACCATCTTCGACGGCGTGGACAACGCCATGCGCATCGCCAAGGAAGAAATCTTCGGCCCGGTGCTCTCGGTGATCGCCTTCGACGACGTCGAGGACGCCATCGCCATTGCCAATGACACCGTCTATGGCCTGGCTGCCGCGGTGTGGACCAGCAACCTGTCCAAGGCCCACCTGACCGCCAAGGCACTGCGCGCCGGCAGCGTCTGGGTCAACCAGTACGACGGTGGCGACATGACCGCGCCCTTCGGCGGCTTCAAGCAGTCGGGCAACGGCCGCGACAAGTCGCTGCACGCCTTCGACAAGTACACCGAGCTGAAAGCCACCTGGATCAAGCTCTGAACCAGGGCGGCGCGACCGCCCCATAAAGGTC
Organism: Pseudomonas sp. Pc102; assembly: GCF_018408275.1. NCBI lineage: Bacteria > Pseudomonadati > Pseudomonadota > Gammaproteobacteria > Pseudomonadales > Pseudomonadaceae > Pseudomonas > Pseudomonas sp. Pc102. The sequence continues at coordinate 175,931 of NZ_AP021905.1, forward strand.
CGCCTTCCTTCGGGAGGGCCGGCTCCACGGAGCCAAGCCTGCGGCCGGGTTTCCTTCACAGGAGCCCGGCCGTTTTTGCTTTTCTGCCTGCCAGGATCCTCCGGGATACCGGCCCATGGAATGAAGGACACCTGCATGCGTTGGGGGACCTACTTCGCCGTCTGCGGCGCGGTGATCAGCATCGGGCTCGCGCTGGGGGTGACCATGCCCCTGGTCTCGCTGCGCCTGGAAAGCTGGGGCTACGACGCCTTCGCCATCGGCGTGATGGCCGGCACCCCGGCGGTCGGCGTGCTGCTCGGTGCCTCCCTGGCCGGCCGGCTGGCCGCGCGTTTCGGTACCACGACCCTGATGCAGCTGTGCCTGCTGGTCAGTGCCGTGTCGGTGGCGATGCTGGCGCTGGTGCAGAGCTACCCGATCTGGCTGGCCCTGCGCCTGTTCATCGGCGTGGCGCTGACCGTGGTGTTCATCCTCGGCGAGAGCTGGATCAACCAGTTGGCGGTGGAGAAGTGGCGCGGTCGCCTGGTGGCGCTCTACGGCACCGGCTACGCGCTCAGCCAGCTGTCCGGGCCGCTGCTGCTCAGCGTGCTGGGCACCGGCAACGACCTTGGCTTCTGGACCGGCACCGGGCTGCTGGTGGGCGGTTCGCTGATGCTCCTCGGGCGCACCGGCGCGCCCAGCGTCGACGCCCACAGCGCCTCCGGGCGCGGGTTGCTGACCTTCTGCACGCGGCTGCCGACCATCGCCTGGGCGGTGGTCCTGTTCGCCGCCTTCGAGGCGATGATGCTGACCCTGCTGCCCATCTACGGGCTGCGCCAGGGCTTCAACCAGGAGATCGCGCTGCTCATGGCCAGCGTGGTGGTGGTCGGCGATGCGGCACTGCAGCTGCCCATCGGCCTGCTGGCGGACCACATGTCTCGGCGCACGCTGTTCCGTGGCTGCGGGCTGGCCCTGCTGGTGTCGAGCCTGAGCATCCCGCTGTTCCTGCACACGCCGTTGATCTGGCCGATCTGGGTCGTGTTCGGCGCCAGCGCGGGTGGGCTCTTCACCCTGGCGCTGATCCTCATCGGCGAGCGTTACCGCGACGATGAACTGGTCCGCGCCAATGCCCACGTCGCGCAGCTCTGGGGTATCGGTTGCCTGATCGGCCCGCTGGTGACCGGCGCCGCCAGCCAGTGGATCAGCGGCCATGCGCTGCCGCTGATGATGGCCATCGGCGCGGCCGGCTTCGTCTGGCTGGCCTGGACCCGCGAGCTGTTCGACGACGAGGGCGAAGAGTCGGCCGTCGCGGGCAGCCGCTGAGTCAGAGCATCCGCTCGAGCCCCACACGCTCGGCGAACCACGCATTGAAGTGCCGCCACAGGCTGCCCGGCTCGCGGCGCAGCTCCTGCTGGCGCTCACCCTCCCCGGTTATCCACAGCATCTCTCCGCCCGGGCCCAGCCTTACCTGGTAGCTGCGCCCGGGGCTCATGCCCTGCAGCGCCAGGCGGCGCAGGTGCGCGCTCAGCGCGGGGCTGTCGATCAGCACGCCGACCTCGGTGTTCCATAGCACCGAGCGCGGATCGAAGTTGAAGGAGCCGATGAAGGCACGGCGCCGGTCGAGGATCATCGCCTTGCTGTGCAGGCTTGAGTTGGACGAGCCGCTGAAGCTGTATTGGCCGCTGCCCGCGCCATCTCCCGGCTGGCGGCGCAGCTCGAACAGGTGCACGCCGTGCTCCAGCAGCCGCTGGCGATAGGGCGCGTAGCCGCCGTGGACGGCGGGTACGTCCGTGGCTTCCAGGGAGTTGGTCAGCAGGCGGATGTCGACGCCGCCATCGGCCTTGCCGATCAGGTAGTCCATGCCTTCCGGGGCGGGAACGAAATAGGCCGAGACCAGCACCAGGTCCTCCTTCACCTCGTCCAGCACCGGCTGCAACTGGCTGGCCAGCAGCAGGTGCGGGTCGGGTGGACCGCTGGCCAGCACCTTGCTCGGCGCGTCCCACAGGGCGCTGGCCGGCGCCCAGATCAGCTCGCGCAGCCAGAGGTCCAGGCGCGGGTCGTCGCGGTAGGTGTGCAGCCGATCGTAGAGGGTCTTCTGCCGGGCCCGCGCCTGGGCCAGGTAGCCGCGCAGGCGCTGGCGGGCTTCGTCCAGCTCCTGGCGTTCCGGCTGGCGCCAGAGGAATTGCTGGATCGGCTTGCTCAGGGCGCTGTTCCAGTACTGGTCGAAGCTCTGCCCCAGCTGCTCCGCCACCGGACCGATGGCCAGCAGGTCGATGTCGGTGAAGTTGAGGCTGGGCTCGGCATCGAAGTATTCATCCCCCAGGTTGCGCCCGCCGACGATGGCGGCGGCGTTGTCGGCCAGCCACAGCTTGTTGTGCATGCGCCGGTGCTGCTGGCCCAGGTCCAGGGCGCGACCGAGGGTGCGCGTGACGCCGGTGGCGCGGCCCAGGTGCAGCGGATTGAACAGCCGCACCTGGATGTTCGGGTGTGCGGTGAGCAGGGCGATGCTGGCGTCGCGGCCGTCGCTGCTGGTGTCATCGAGCAGCAGGCGCACGCGTACGCCGCGGTCGGCGGCGCGCAGCAGTTCATCGAACAGGGCGCGGGTGGAGAGGCCGTCGTGGACGATGTAGTACTGCAGGTCGAGGCTGTTGCGGGCCGAGCGGATCAACTCGGCGCGGGCGCTGTAGGCCTCGTTGCTGGCCGGCAGCAGGCGGAAGCCGGATTGCCCGGGATGGCTGGCCGCGAGGGCCAGCAGGCGCTCACCGAAGGGCGACTTTGCAGCGGCGACGGCCTGGCTCGGTGACGCCGGGGGTGGCGTGACGCAGCCTGTGAGCGTGGCCAGCAGGCAGATGAACAGAAGGGAGATGCGCACGTCGGCCTCCGACTCGCCGGGTCCTTGAGCTCAGACGCCAGCGCAGCCGGAAGATTCAGGTAAACCCGCGGCTGGCGCGGGTCGTGGGTCATTTCGCCAGGCTGTTGCCGACGCTTTCCCTGATCCGGTACCAGAGCATGCCGAGGGCCAGCAGCGGCGAGCGCAGCAGCTTGCCGCCGGGGAAGGTGATGTGCGGCACCTTGGCGAACACGTCGAAGCCGCCGCCCTGTTCGCCGCTGATGGCCTCGGCCAGCAGCTTGCCCGCCAGGTGGGTGGCGTTGACCCCGTGGCCGGAATAGGCCTGGGCGAAGTAGACGTTGGGCTGGTCCGGCAGGCGGCCGATCTGCGGCAGGCGGTTGGCGCCGATGCCGATCATGCCGCCCCACTGGTAGTCGATGCGCACATCGGCCAGTTGCGGGAACACCTCCAGCATCTTCGGCCGCATGTAGGCGCCGATGTCCGCCGGGTCGCGCCCGGAATAGTGGCAGGCGCCGCCGAACAGCAGGCGGTTGTCGGCGGAGAGGCGGTAGTAGTCGAGGGCCACGCGCTGGTCGCACACCGCCATGTTCTGCGGCAGCAGCTGCCTGGCCAGCGCCTCGGGCAGGCGCTCGGTGGCGATGATGTAGCTGCCCGCCGGGAGCACCTTGCCGCCGAGGGTCGGGTTGAGGTCGTTGAGGTAGGCGTTGCAGCCGAGCACCAGGGTCTTCGCGCGGACCTGGCCCTGGGCGGTGTGCACCTTGACCTCCGGGCCGTAGTCGATGCGCTGCACCGCGGAGTGTTCGAACAGGCGCACACCCAGCGAACTGGCGGCGGCGGCCTCGCCCAGGGCCAGGTTCAGTGGGTGCAGGTGGCCGGAGCCCATGTCGATCAGGCCGCCGGCGTAGCGGTCGGACCCCACCACGCTGCGCATCTCGCCCGGCTGCAGCAGGCGCATCTCGTGGCGGTAGCCGAGGGACTTGAGGTCCTCCATGTCCTCGGCGAAGCCGGCGAGGTCGCGGGCCGTATTGGCCAGGTCGCAATAGCCCCAGGTGAGGTCGCAGTCGATGGCGAATTCCTCCACCCGGCGGCGCACCAGCTCCACGGCTTCCAGGCCCATCAGCTTGAGCGCGCGCACGCCGTCCCGGCCGACCACCGATTCGAAATGCTCGACGTCGTGGCCGACACCGCGGATCAATTGGCCGCCGTTGCGCCCGCTGGCGCCCCAGCCGATCCTGTGCGCTTCCAGCAGCACCACCGAGAAGCCGCGCCTGGCCAGTTCGATGGCGGTGTTCAGCCCGGAGAAGCCGCCACCGACGACGCAGACGTCGGCCACCTCCTCGCCCGCCAGGGGCGGATGCTCGATGCGACGGTTGGCAGTCGCGGCGTAATAGGAGGGGGCGTGCTGGTCGCTGTGGACCGGATGGCGAACGCGGGCGTTCATGTGCGGAATCCTGATTATTATGTTTGGAAAATTTGACGGAGGATAAGCACGAAGCACGCCAACCGCCAAGGGGCGCCCAGGAAAAATCCCTGTGCCCCGCAGGCAACTATCCAGGGGCGCGTCGGCGCCCCGGGGTTCACTCCGGAATGGGCAGGTTGAGGGATTCCTTGACCTCTTCCATCACGATGTAGGACTTCGACTCGCGCACGTGCGGCAGCTTCAGGAGGATGTCGCCGAGCAGCTTGCGGTAGGACGCCATCTCGTTGATCCGCGCCTTCACCAGGTAGTCGAAGTCACCGGAAACCAGGTGGCATTCGAGCACGTGGGGCAGCTTGAGGACGGCGCGGCGGAAGTCCTCGAAGGTATCGCCGGACTTGTAGTCCAGGCTGATCTCGACGAACACCAGCAGGCTCGCCTTGAGGTGCTGCGGGTTCAGCCGGGCGTTGTAGCCCATGATGATCCCCTCGCGTTCCAGGCGGCGTACCCGTTCGGTGCAGGGTGTGGTGGAAAGGCCCACGCGCTCGCCCAGCTCGGTGAAGGAGATACGGCCATCCTCCTGGAGGATTCGTAAAATATTCCGGTCTATCTTGTCTAACTCACGACGCGATTGATGCTGGGTACGCATGGTGGATGCCCCTCCGCAAAAGCCGTATTGGCCAAGAATTATCGCCAAATATAGCTGGCTATATAGTGAATATCACTGGGGCGCTCTTCATATACTGCGCGGCATCTACGCTCAAAATAACAAACGCAACGGTGACGCCCGTTGCGCTGGAGGCAGACATGCGAGTGATGGTGCTGGGCAGCGGTGTGATCGGTACGGCGAGTGCCTACTATCTGGCCCGGGAAGGCTTCGAAGTCGTGGTGGTCGACCGGCAGAACGCCGTCGCCATGGAAACCTCCTTCGCCAACGCGGGCCAGGTCTCTCCTGGCTATGCCTCGCCCTGGGCCGCCCCGGGCGTGCCGCTGAAGGCCATCAAGTGGCTGCTGCAGAAACACGCGCCCCTGGCCATCAAGGCCACCGGCGACATCGGCCAGTACCTGTGGATGGCGCAGATGCTGCGCAACTGCACCGCCGCCCGCTACGCGGTGAACAAGGAGCGCATGGTGCGCCTGTCCGAGTACAGCCGCGACTGCCTCGACGAGCTCCGCGCCGAGACCGGCATCGCCTACGAAGGCCGCCAGCTCGGCACCACCCAGCTGTTCCGCACCCAGGCCCAGCTCGATGCCGCCGCCAAGGACATCGCCGTACTGGAAAGCTCCGGCGTGCCTTATGAAGTGCTCGACCGCGCCGGCATCGCCCGCGCCGAGCCGGCCCTGGCCAAGGTCACCGACAAGCTGGCCGGTGCCCTGCGCCTGCCCAACGACCAGACCGGCGACTGCCAGATGTTCACCACCCGCCTCGCCCAGATGGCCCGTGACCTGGGCGTGGAGTTCCGCTTCGGCCAGGACATCCAGCGCCTGGACTTCGCCGGTGACCGCATCAATGGCGTATGGATCGACGGCAAGCTGGAAACCGCCGACCGCTACGTGCTCGCCCTCGGCAGCTACAGCCCGCAGCTGCTCAAGCCGCTGGGCATCAAGGCCCCGGTCTACCCGCTCAAGGGCTACTCGCTGACCGTGCCCATTACCAACCCGGAGATGGCCCCGACCTCCACCATCCTGGATGAGACCTACAAGGTCGCGATCACCCGGTTCGACGACCGCATCCGCGTCGGCGGCATGGCCGAGATCGCCGGCTTCGACCTGTCGCTGAACCCGCGTCGCCGCGAGACCCTGGAAATGATCACCGCCGATCTCTACCCGCAGGGTGGCGACCTGGCCCGCGCCGAGTTCTGGACCGGCCTGCGCCCGGCGACCCCGGACGGCACGCCGATCGTGGGCGCGACCCCGTTCCGCAACCTGTTCCTGAATACCGGACACGGTACCCTTGGCTGGACCATGGCCTGCGGTTCCGGCCGCCTGCTCGCCGACCTGATGGCGCGCAAGCGTCCGCAGATCAGCGCCGAAGGCCTGGACATCTTCCGTTATGGCAACACCAAGGAGAGCCAGAAACATGTCACTACAGCGCCTGCGCACTGAAGCCCGCTACAGCGAGATCGTCATCCACAACGGCACCGTCTACCTGGCGGGCCAGCTGGATGAAGCGCTGAACCCGGGCATCGAGCGCCAGACCCGCGAAACCCTCGATGCCATCGACCGCATGCTCGCCGAGGCCGGCACCGACAAGAGCCGCATCCTCTCGGTGACCATCTACCTCAAGGACATCGACGCGGACTACGCCGGCATGAACGCCGTGTGGGACGCCTGGGTCGCCAAGGGCGCCGCCCCGGCCCGTGCCTGCGTCGAGGCGAAGATGTACTCGCCCGAGGTGCTGGTGGAAATGACCGTGGTCGCCGCCCTGCCCTGAACCCTTGCTCTGCCCGGCGTCCGCGCCGGGTTTTTACATAACCAGAAGAAGCCCCTGCCATGCGTCCCGCCCGTGCCCTGATCGACCTCGAAGCGCTGCGCCACAACTACCGCCTCGCCCGTGAAACCACCGGCGCCAAGGCCCTGGCCGTTATCAAGGCGGACGCCTACGGGCACGGTGCGGTGCGTTGCGCCCAGGCGCTGCAGGCGGAGGCCGACGGCTTCGCCGTGGCCTGCATCGAGGAAGCGCTGGAGCTGCGCCAGGCGGGCATCACCGGTCCCATCCTGTTGCTGGAAGGCTTCTTCGAGGCGGACGAACTCCCCCTGATCGAGCAGCACGCACTCTGGTGCGTGGTGCATTCCACCTGGCAGCTGGAGGCCATCGAGCGCGCCAGCCTGCGCCGGCCGCTCACGGTGTGGCTGAAGATGGACTCGGGCATGCACCGGGTCGGCCTGCATCCCGCCGAGTACCGCGACGGCTACCAGCGGCTGATGGCCAGCGGCAAGGTCGGCAAGATCGTGCTGATGAGCCACTTCGCCCGGGCCGATGAGCTGGACAGCGGCAGTGCCGCCGAGCAGGTCGCGGTATTCGAGCAGGCCCGCGCGGGCATCGCGGCGGAGGTCAGCCTGCGCAACTCCCCGGCGGTGCTGGGTTGGCCACAGGTGCCGAGCGACTGGGTGCGCCCCGGGATCATGCTCTACGGCGCCACGCCCTTCGAGCAACCGCACGAACTGGCTGCACGCCTGAAGCCGGTGATGACCCTGGAGTCGAAGGTCATCAGCGTGCGTGAGTTGCCGGCCGGCCAGCCGGTCGGCTATGGCGCGCGTTTCGTCACCGAGCGGCCGACCCGCGTCGGCGTGGTCGCCATGGGCTACGCCGATGGCTATCCCCGGCATGCGCCGACCGGCACGCCGGTGGCCATCGACGGGCAGCTCTCGCGCCTGATCGGTCGCGTGTCCATGGACATGCTCACCGTCGACCTCACCGATCTGCCGCAGGCCGGGCTCGGCAGCCGCGTCGAGTTCTGGGGCACTCAGGTACCGGCCAGCGAGGTCGCCATCCAGGCCGGCACCATTCCCTACCAGATCTTCTGCAACCTGCGCCGGGTGCCGCTGATCTACCTCTAAAGCCGCGGCCGGCGGTCATCCGGCGCGCTGATGATGGTCCAACTATCTGATTTTCCTTGGGGTTTCCCGGGGTGGTGAAAGTTTGCGCAGGATTTACGGCCGAAGTGTTGTAAATACTGAACGCTGGCCGCATGATACGGCCACCGTGACCACCCCCCTCAACAAGAATCCCAAGGAGGATCCCACCATTGGACGTCGGTGTTCGACTGCAAGCTATCCGCAAGCTCAAAGGCCTCTCCCAGCGTGAACTCGCCAAACGTGCAGGCGTTACCAACAGCACGATTTCCATGATCGAAAAGAACAGCGTGAGCCCCTCCATCAGTTCGCTGAAGAAGGTGCTCGGGGGCATCCCCATGTCGCTGGTGGAATTCTTTTCCCTCGATCTGGAACAGGACAACCAGACCCAGGTCGTCTACCGGGCTTCCGAACTTACCGATATCTGCAGTGGTGCGATCACCATGAAGCTGGTGGGCAAGGCCCATCCCAGCCGGGCCATCGCCTTCCTCGACGAGACCTACCCGCCGGGCAGCGACACGGGTGACGAGATGTACGCCCATGAAGGCGAAGAGGCCGGGATGCTGGTCGAGGGCCGCCTCGAACTGACCGTCGGCAACGAGCTGTTCATCCTCGAGCCGGGCGACAGCTACTACTTCGAGAGCAGCAAGCCGCACCGCTTCCGCAATCCGTTCGACCTGCCGGCCCGCCTGATCAGCGCGACCACGCCGGCCAATTTCTAACCTGTTCCGACCCTGCGCGGGGGCTTCGCGCCACCTGCGCGGTGCATGCCGTGCAGCCCAACCGTTCTGCACCGGCCTGCGGCACCCGCATGCGCCGCCAGAGGGCGGCCTGACCCCGTACACCAGAGTCGTGCCGCCTGCGCCGGGCCCATGACAGGGAGATCCCATGGCCGCCTCCAACAAATGGCTGATGTCCTCGCTCGCCTACTACCTGGACTTCTTCACCGCCCCGCTGTTCGTCCTCATCGCACTGCTGATCGGCCCAGTCCTGCCCTGGCAGCTGGTCGGCGGCCTGTTGCTGTGGTCGTTCATCGAGTACGGCGTGCACCGCTTCCTGTTCCATTCGCTGTATCGCCGCGAGCACTGGACCCACCACCTCGACGTGCTGGCATTCATCGGCATCTCCAGCTGGAAGACCAGTGCGGTCTACGCGCTGCTGCTCCCGCTGTGCGCCTACCTCGGCCTGGCCTCGCTCTATGCCGGGCTGGTCGCGGGCTACTTCCTCTACATTTCCCTGCACTACGTCATGCATCGTCCCGGGCACTGGTTCTACCGCTTCATTCCCGGCCTGGTGTTCAACCATGACCTGCACCACAGGAAGGGGATCGAGAAGAACTTCGGCGTTTCTTCGCCGCTCTGGGATCACGTCTTCGGCACCTACGTCCGCGTTGCCGAAAAGGAGACCGCGGCGGGCTGACCCCCGACCCTGGTCGCAGCGGCCTCATGCTTTGGTCGTGCGACAAGCTGGGTTGTTTCAGCCTGGCGGGCTAACCGTTATACTGGCGCCCGCCCGCGAAACCGTGGCCGCGGGCGTCACTAGCCACGATGAGGGTGTAAGGGTGAACCTAATAAACAAAATGCTGGCAGCGCACGTTGCCGTATTGGCCCTTTGGGCTGTAAGCGCTCAGGCCGCGACCGACGATGCCATCGCCGAACGCATCAAGCCGGTGGGCGAAGTCTGTGTCCAGGGCCAGGAATGCAAAGGCGTCGAAGCCGTAGCCGCCGCTGCTGGCGGTGGCGCGAAGACGCCGGACGACATCATCGCCAAGCACTGTGGCGCCTGCCACACCGCCGGCGTCCTGGGTGCACCGAAGATCGGCGACACCGCTGCCTGGAAAGAGCGTGCCGACCACCAGGGCGGCCTCGACGGCATCCTGGCCAAGGCCATCACCGGTATCAACGCAATGCCCCCGAAAGGCACCTGCGCCGACTGCACCGATGACGAGCTGAAAGCGACCATCAAGAAGATGTCCGGCCTGTAACAGGAACCTGGCATCAATGAAAAAGCCGCCCTCGGGCGGCTTTTTCGTGTCCGGCTGCTGCGACCCGTTGTCGCAGGTGCCCGTCAATCTATGAAGGTGACGCTGCCGTCGGCCAGGGAGCCGACGCGGGCCAGGGATTCCACCCGGTAGCCTTCGCTTTCCAGCAGGGCGCGGCCATCCTGGAAGGACTTCTCGATGACGATGCCGAGGCCGGCGATGCTCGCGCCCGCCTGGCTGATCAGGTCGATCAGCGCCTTGGCGGCGTGGCCGTTGGCGAGGAAGTCGTCGATCACCAGCACATGGTCGGAGGCCGTCAGGTGCTTGGCGGAGATGGCGATGGTGCTCTCGGTCTGCTTGGTGAAGGAGAACACCTTGGAGATCAGCAGGTCGTTCTTCAGCGTCAGCGACTGGAACTTGCGGGCGAAGATCACCGGGATGCCCAGCTCCAGGCCGGCCATCACCGCCGGGGCGATGCCCGAGGCCTCGATGGTGACGATCTTGGTGATGCCCTGGCCGCGGAAGCGCTCGGCGAACTCATGGCCGATGTGCTTCATGAGCTGCGGGTCGATCTGGTGGTTGAGGAAGGCGTCCACCTTCAGCACCTGGTCGGAAAGCACGATGCCTTCGGAGAGGATCTTTTCTTTGAGAATGTTCACGGGAGGGGCTTCCTGCGAAGCTGCTGTCGCTGATGAAGCGCGGCATTCTACCTCGGCGCGGGGGCATCGCGCGATGCCCTTGTGACAGCACGCGCGGGAGTCCCCGGCAGCCAGGCGGCCGGGGGCCTCAGGGCTTCCTGAGCATGGCGCGGATGTCCGCCAGCGCCGTGTTGCCGCGCACCGCCTTGACCTCGACCGGCGTGTCCTCCATGCCTTCCCACTGCAGGTCTTCCTGCGGCAGCTCGTCGAGGAAGCGGCTCGGCGCGCAGTCGATGATCTCGCCGTACTGCTTGCGCTTGGCGGCGAAGGTCATGGCCAGGTTCTGCCGGGCGCGGGTGATGCCGACATAGGCGAGCCGGCGCTCTTCCTCGATTGTGTCGGCCTCGATGCTGGAGCGGTGGGGCAGGATGTCTTCCTCCACGCCCATGATGAACACATAGGGGAATTCCAGGCCCTTGGACGCGTGCAGCGTCATCATCTGCACCCCGTCGGCGCCCTCCTCCTCTTCCTGCTGGCGCTCCAGCATGTCGCGCAGCACCAGCTTGGCGATCGCCTCCTCGATGGTCATCTCGCCGTCCTCGTCGCGCTCGAGGGTGTTCTTCAGGGCGTCGATGAGGAACCAGACGTTGCCCATGCGGAACTCGGCGACCTTGTCGCTGGAGGCGTTCTGGCGGATCCAGTTCTCGTAGTCGATGTCCATCACCATGCTGCGCAGGGCGGCGATGGGATCGGTCTGCGCACATTGCTGGCGGACCTTGTCCATGAAGCGCTTGAAGCGCTGCAGGCGCTCGGTGTAGCGGCTGTCGAGGTGCTCGCCGAGGCCGACCTCGTCGGCGGCGGCGTACATCGAGATCTTGCGCTCGGTGGCGTAGTTGCCGAGCTTCTCCAGGGTGGTGGAACCGATTTCCCGGCGTGGCACGTTGATCACGCGGAGGAAGGCGTTGTCATCGTCCGGGTTCACCAGCAGGCGGAAGTAGGACATCAGGTCCTTCACTTCCTGGCGGCCGAAGAAGCTGGTGCCGCCCGACAGCCTGTAGGGCACCTGGTGGTGCTGCAGCTTCAGCTCCATCAGCTTGGCCTGGTGGTTGCCACGGTAGAGGATGGCGAACTGGCTGTAGGGGCGTTCCGTCTTCAGGTGCAGCGTGAGGATCTCCATGGCGATGCGCTCGGCCTCGGCATCCTCGTTGCGGCAGCGGATCACCCGGATCGGGTCGCCGACGCCCATCTCGCTCCACAGCTGCTTCTCGAACACGTGGGGGTTGTTGGCGATCAGCACGTTGGCGCACTTGAGGATACGGCTGGTGGAGCGGTAGTTCTGCTCCAGCATCACCACCTTCAGCGACGGGAAGTCTTCCTTGAGCTGCATCAGGTTTTCCGGTCGCGCGCCGCGCCAGGCGTAGATCGACTGGTCGTCGTCACCCACCACTGTGAACTGCGCCCGGTGCTGCACCAGCATCTTCACCAGCAGGTACTGGCTGGCGTTGGTGTCCTGGTATTCGTCCACGAGCATGTAGCGCACACGCTGTTGCCATTTCTCGAGGATGTCCGGGTTCTCCTGGAACAGCTTCACCGGCAGCAGGATCAGGTCGTCGAAGTCGACCGCGTTGTAGGCCTTGAGGGTGCGCTGGTAGTGCAGGTACACCACGGCGGCCGTCTGCTCCTTGGGATTGCGCGCGTTGGCCAGCGCTTCCTCGGGCAGGATCAGGTCGTTCTTCCAGGAGCCGATGTAGTTCTTCACCTCGTCGGCGCCATCGTCCCCGGCGTACTCCTTCTGCATGATGTCCGTCAGCAGCGCCTTGATGTCCGACTCGTCGAAGATCGAGAAGCCCGGCTTGTAGCCCAGCCGGGCGTGCTCCTTGCGGATGATGTTCAGGCCCAGGTTGTGGAAGGTGGACACCGTCAGGCCGCGGCCTTCGGCGCCGCGCAACAGCGTGCCGACGCGCGCCTTCATCTCGCGGGCGGCCTTGTTGGTGAAGGTGACGGCCACGATGTACTGGGCGCGGATGCCGCATTCCTGCACGAGGTAGGCGATCTTGCGGGTGATCACGCTGGTCTTGCCGGAGCCGGCGCCGGCGAGCACCAGGAGAGGGCCGCCGACATAGTTCACGGCTTCCTGCTGCCGGGGATTGAGTCGGGACATGCTGGATGTATCACGGGGGAATGGCCGCGCATTCTAGCAGGCCGGCCCGGATATGCCGATGTGTGCCGAACAGTGTGACGCAGCGCCCCTTGATGAAGGGTCATGCTTGGATATTTCCATTCATCAAGTACGATTGTTCCGACAATCGGTGTTGATGGCTGTTCACATTTCGCGCAGAGTTCGCGGCAATGTGCCAGGAACGCACTAGAAGAACGACGTCGATCACGACGCGAATCAGGCCTTAGAAGCCATTGTTTTGTGACCCCGGGGAGGTCATTTGTCCGCGCTTGCCGAGCCCACGCGCATGCTCCTGCTGGCGGAAACGCCTGGCTGGGCGGAATCCTTACGCGAGCTGCTCGGCTCGCTGGGCAGCGTCGCCCCGCTCATAACCGCCCCTTCCTGGGAAGCCGCGAGCAGCCTGTTCGACGATGCCGACGGCGGCCTGCTGCTATGCACCCCCGGCCTGCTGCCGGCACCCGGTCGCTGCCACCTGCCCACCATCCTGCTGCTGGAGCACGAGCCCGAAGAGGCCCCAGCCGGTGTCAGCGACTGGCTGGTGCATGACCAACTGACCCCGGACCTGCTGCGCCGCAGCCTGCGCTACCTGCGCGAGCGCCGCACCCTGCAGGACACCCTGCAGAGCCTGGCCGAACAGGACCCGCTCACCGGCATCGCCAATCGCCAGGGCTTCCAGACCCTGCTGGCGGCCCGCCTTGCCGAATTCGCCGGGCGCGGCCTGGCGTTGGGCCACCTGGACCTCGACAACTTCCGCCACGCCAACGACGCCCTCGGCTACCAGGCCGGCGACCGCCTGATTCTGCAGGTGGTGGCGCGGCTCAAGGGCGAGCTGGCTGCCGGCGACCAGCTCGCCCGCCTGGGCAGCGACGAGTTCGCCCTGCTGCTGGATACCCGCCGCGACCCGTCCCGCGCCGAGAAGGTCGCCGAACGAATCGCCGAAGCGCTCGGCGAGCCCTACTGGGTCGATGGCGAGAGCCTGCTGATCGGCTGCAGCCTGGGCATCGCCCATGCCCGCTCCGACGAGGGTGCCGACCCGCTGATGTGGCACGCGCACATCGCCATGCAGCAGGCCAAGGCCGTGCAGGGCTGCACCTTCCACGTGTTCGACGAACGCATCAACCGCAGCGCCCGCAGCCTCGCCGACCTGGAAAGCGAGCTGCGCCGGGCCTTGCGCCGTGACGAGCTGGAGCTGCATTACCAGCCGCGCCTGTGCCTGGAGACCGGCCGCATCGTCGGCCTCGAGGCCCTGGTGCGCTGGCGCCACGCCGAGCGCGGCCTGCTCTCGCCCAACGAATTCGTGCCCCTGGCCGAGGAAAGCGGGCTGATCGTACCGCTCGGCTACTGGGTCATCTCCCGTGCCCTGCGCGACATGCAATGGCTGCGCGGACGCGGCCTGCCGGCGTTGCACATGGCGGTGAACCTGTCCTTCCGCCAGTTCCAGGACAGCCAGCTGCTGCCGACCCTCAACCGCCTGATCAGCGAGCGCGGCGTCGACGCCCAGTGGCTCGAGTTCGAACTCACCGAGACGGCGGTCATGCGCCGCAGCGAGCAGGTGCAACAGACCATGCAGGCACTGGGCAAGGTCGGCGTGCGTTTCTCCCTGGACGACTTCGGCACCGGCTTCTCCTCCTTCGTCCACCTCAACAGCCTGCCCATCACCCTGCTGAAGATCGACAAGAGCTTCGTCGGCGGCATGCAGGACCGTCCCGAGAACCGCCAACTGGTGCGCGCGATGATCAACCTGGCGCACAACCTCAACCTGGAAGTGGTGGCCGAAGGCGTCGAGACCTCCGAGCAACTGGCCCTGCTGCGCCAGTTCGGCTGCGACCAGGTGCAGGGCTACTGGATCAGCAAGCCGCTGCCATTGGCCGACCTCGCGCGCTTCCTGGTGTTCGGCGTGCGCCAGCCGCTGCTGGGCAACCTGCCGAGCCTCTAGAGGGCCTTGCAGGCCCCGGCCAGCGGCACCTGCGGGCGCAGCATGCGCAGGGTCTTCCATTCGAAGCCCAGGGTCAGCCCGACCGCCGCGCAGGCCAGCCCCGAAGCCAGCCCCCACCACACGCCCTGGGCGCCCATGCCGAGCGGGAAGGCCAGCAGCCAGGCCGCCGGGGCACCCACCAGCCAGTAGCAGCCGAGGCCGACGAGGAAGGTGGTCTTGGCGTCCTTGAGCCCTCGGATGGCGCCCATGGCGATGGTCTGGATGCCGTCGAAGAGCTCGAACAGCGCGGCGATGGCCAGCAGGCTCACGGCCAGGGCGACCACTTCCTGGTACTCGCCCGCCGTGCGGTCGAGGAACAGCCCCACCACCCATTCCGGCGCCAGCCAGAACAGCGCGGCGAAGCTCAGCATGCAGCCGGCGCCCACGGCGATGCCCAGGCGCCCGGCGCGGCGCGCGTCCTCCAGGCGGCCGGCGCCGAAGTGCTGGCCGATGCGGAAGGTCACCGCGTAGGAGATGCCCACCGGCACCATGAAGGCGACGTACACGGACATGATCGCGATCTGGTGCGCCGCCAGCGACAGGCTGCCCAGCGCCCCCATGCACAGCGCGGCGAAGGCGAAGAGCCCGGACTCCACCGCATAGGTGCCGCCGATGGGCAGGCCCAGGCGCAGCAGCTCGCGCAGGTCGTCCAGGCGTGGGTGCAGCAGGCCGTGGCGCAGGGAATAGGCGGCGTAGGCCGGGTGGCGGGTCACGTGCCAGGCCAGCAGCGCCGCCATGGCGCTCATCACCAGCGCGGTGACCAGGCCGATGCCGGCCAGGCCCAGTGGCGGCAAGCCGAACCAGCCATGGATGAGCATGTAGTTGAGGGCGAAGTTGGCCAGCGCACCGCCGATGCTGATGGCCATCACCGGCCCGGGACGGCCGATGGCGCTGGTGAAGCCGCGCAGGGCCATGAAGGTCATGTAGCCGGGCAGGGCGAACACCAGGGTGGAGAGGAAGCGCATGCCGCCCTCGATGTTGTGCGCCTCCTGGCCGAACAGGGCCAGCAGCGGGCCCAGGTTCCACAGCAGCAGCCCGGCGCCCAGGGCCAGGCCCCAGCCGAGCCAGAGGCCGGCCTGGGTCAGGCGCGCCGCCCCGGCGCTGTCGCCCGCGCCATGGCGGATGGCGACCAGGTTGCCCACGGCGGCGATCACGCCGACGCAGAAGATCGAGACGAAGGAATAGCTCGCCGCCCCCAGGCCGCCGGCGGCCAGTTCCGCCGGGCCGAGCAGGCCCATCATCACCGTGTCGGTGAACACCATCAGCACGTTGGCCAGTTGCGCCGCGATCAGCGGGCCGGCGAGGCGGAGAATGGCCAGGAGTTCGGAGCGGATCTGCTGTGGCATGAGTCTGGGTCACTTGTGGGGAGCGGAGCCCGAAAACGCACCGGGCCAGGGACGATGGATTCTCCAGCGCTTGAATCCGCGCCACAAAGGGAAAAAAATGATGCCTTCCATGACTCTGACTCATGAGTGGGTTCATCATGACGCGCCGCCTGCCACCGCTCTACGCCCTGCGTGCCTTCGAAGCCGCGGCGCGCCACGCCTCCTTCACCCGTGCCGCCGAGGAGCTGGCCATCACCCAGAGCGCGGTGAGCCGCCACATCCGGACCCTGGAGGAGCACTTCGCCTGCCGCCTGTTCGAGCGCAAGGGGCGCAACCTGCAGCTCACCGAGCCGGCACGGATGATCCTGCCCGGCCTGCGCGAGGGCTTCGATTCCCTGGAACGTGCCTGCGCCACCCTGCGGGTCGACGACAGCATCCTCTGCCTCAAGGCACCCTCGACCCTGACCATGCGCTGGCTGCTCGCCCGGCTGTCGCGCTTCCGCCTGCAGAACCCGGACGTGGAGGTGCAGCTGACCAGTGCCTGGATGGACGTCGACAAGGTCGACTTCAACCACGAGCCCTTCGACTGCGCGGTGTTGCTGAGCAGCGGCGGCTTCAGCGACGAGTGGGAAAGCGTCGAGCTGTTCGCCGAGTGGCTGATCCCGGTGAGCGCGGCCTCGGCCGCCGCCGACGGGCCCTGGGACCTGGCACGGCTGAAGCAGGCCGAGTTGCTGCACCCGACGCCGGACCGGCGTGACTGGCGGCGCTGGCTGCAGGCGATGGGGCTGGAGCAGGACATCCCGCTCAAGGGCGGGCAGGTGTTCGACACCCTGGAGTTGGGCATCGTCGCCGCCACGAGGGGTTACGGCGTCTCCATCGGCGACCTGGTGATGGTCGCCGAGGATGTGGAGCAGGGCCGCATCGGCCTGCCCTGGCCCACGGCGGTGCCCAGTGGCGACAGCTACCACCTGGTCTGGCCGAAGGTACGCAGCGGCCAGGACCGCCTGCGTCGCCTGCGCGACTACCTGCTGGCCGAGGTGGCGGCCATGCGCCTGCCGGCGGTGGAATTCAAACGCTAGAACCGCGTGGCGTCTGCTTACAGATTTTTCCGGTGCTTTGAGCAGATGCGTCCTATACCTCACTAGGGCGGTCAAGTATTCTCGCCGCCCGCCGAAGGAGCCACAGAAGTTCCTCGCCAGCCTTGCCTGCAAAATACTGGAGAAAACCCCATGAACCCGCCCAGGTCACGAATCGCCTGGCAGCTCGCCGCCGCCCTCGCCCTCATCCTCGTGCTGCTGATCAGCGGCAGCACGCTCTTCGCCCTGCGTTCCCTCGACCAGGCCAACATCGCGACCCGTGAAGAGCACCTGGCCAGCGAAGCGCGCCTGCTCGCCGACCAGCTGAGCACCTTCCACGGCAGCCTGCGCGAGAGCACCCAGCGCCTGGCCAGCCTGTTCGAGCAGCGCTTCGCCAGTGGCGTCACCCTGCATGCCGACGAGCGCGTGCCGGTCGCCGCGCTCAACCCGCCGGCCCTGTACCTCAACGGCCAGGCGCTGAACAACGACTTCACCCTGGTGGACGAATTCCGCCACCTCACCGCCGGTGTCGCCACGGTGTTCGTCCGCGATGGCGAGGACTTCGTGCGCATCACCACCTCGCTGAACAAGCAGGACGGCAACCGCGCCATCGGCACCGTGCTCGACCACGCCCACCCCGCCTACCAGCGCCTGCTGTCCGGGCAGAACTACGTGGGCCGGGCGCTGCTCTTCGATCGCTACTACATGACCCAGTACACGCCGGTGCGCGACAGCGGCGGCCAGGTCATCGCGGTGCTCTTCGTCGGCTTCGACTACACCGACGCGCAGAACGCCCAGTTCGCCAACCTGCAGCGCTTCCGCATCGGCAAGACCGGCTCCCTGGCGCTGATGGACGAAGCCGGCAAGTGGCTGGTGACCCCGGCCGGCGTGCACCGCCCCGAGGCCATCGGCGACACCCTCGCCGCGCTGGCCCGCGAGTCCGGCCATGGCCGTTTCTGGAATGACGGCGCGCAGGACTTCTTCAGCGTCGCCGTGCCGTTCGCCGACGGCCCCTGGCAGGTGGTGGCGAGCATGCCCAAGGCGGAGATCCGCGAGGTCACCTGGAGCGTCGGCGGCCAGCTGGCCTTCGGCAGCCTGCTGGCCATGGCGCTGGCGGTGGCGGCGGTGATCTGGCTGCTGCGCAAGCGCCTGCGCCCGCTGGGCGAGCTGGTGGAACAGGCCCGGGCACTGGGCGCGGGCGACCTCAGCGTGCGCCTGGATGTTTCCAGCCACGACGAGATCGGCGAGCTGGCACGCAGCTTCAACCAGATGGGCGAGGCGCTGTCGACCATGGTGGCGCACATCCGCAGCTCCGCGCAGCAGGTCGGTAGCCGTTCCCAGGTGCTGTCCGGGCTCTCCAGCGGTGCCTATGAAGGCATGGAGCAGCAGTCCGGCGAGATCAGCAGCATGGCCGGTGCGGTAGAGGAATTCAGTGCCACCTCGTTGAACATCGCCGACAACATGCGCGCCACCGAGCGCCTGGCCAGTGACAACGCCCAGCAGACGCGCATCGGCCAGAGCTCGATGGGCGAGGCCTCGGCGGCGCTGGAACAGATATCCACAGCCCTCAACGGCACCGCCGAAGTGATCAACACCCTCGGCCAGCGCTCCCAGGAGATCGGCGGCATCGTCGGCGTGATCACCGCCATCGCCGACCAGACCAACCTCCTGGCGCTCAACGCCGCCATCGAGGCGGCCCGGGCCGGTGAGCAGGGCCGTGGTTTCGCCGTGGTGGCGGACGAGGTGCGCAACCTGGCTGCCCGCACCCGCGAGGCGACCACCGAGATCTCCAGCATGATCGGCAGCATCCAGGACGAGACGGCCAGCGCCATCAGCACCATGGAGCACGGCAAGGCGCTGATGCAGGACGGCCTCGCGCGCAACGCCAAGGTCGCCGCTGCCCTGGCGCAGATCGCCCAGCAAAGCAGCGCCGCCGGCGAGCAGTTCGCCGCCATCACCACCGCCACCCAGGAGCAGAGCAGCACCGCGACCCTGCTCAGCAGCAACCTGCAGAGCATCGCCCTGGCCAACAGCGAGCAGCGCGAGGTGGTCGCCAACCTGGCGCAGACCGCCCAGGAGCTGGATCGCCTGGCCGAGGAGCTGCGCCAGGAAGTGGGGCGCTTCCGCTAGGCCCCGGTTTCACCGCAATGAGAAAAGGCGCCCCTCGGGGCGCCTTTTTCATGGGGGCCGGTCGTGCCGGCGCTCATTTTCCGGCCAGGTCCTCGAGCGCCCGGCTCAGGCTGGCGCTGGACAGCTCGCCCATGTGGCTCTTGAGCAGGCGCCCCTTGCGGTCATAGAACAGCGTGGTCGGCAGGCCGTAGGAGCCGGTCAGGGCGCCGAAGCGGTTGCTGCCGTCGATCAGTACGTCCTGCACGTCCAGGCCCTGCTCCCGCAGGAAGCGTTGCACCTGCTCGCGGTTCTCGCCCTGGTTGACCAGCACGAAGCGCAGGTCGGGCCGGGCCTTCTGCGCCGCCTGCAGGGCCGGCATCTCGCGGCGGCAGGGCGGGCACCAGGTGGCCCAGAGGTTGACCACCAGCGGGCGGCCATCCCGTTCGCGCAGGTCGACGGGCTTGCCCGCCAGGTCGGTCAGCGCCACCTCCGGCAGTTGCCGGCCACGCTCGAGTGCCGCGATCACCGCGCTGCCGCCGCCCCAGAGCAGGGCGCCCACCAGCAGCGCGATGCCCAGCGGGCGCCGCACGGCCGGCTGGCGGCGGGCATGCAGGAACCCCACCAGCGCTGCCATCGCCAGCCCGGGAAGCAACAGGAAGCCGCCATCGCGGATGTCCAGCATGCGCCAGGGTTCGGTGCGGTACTCGGCGAAGTAGAGGGCGACGAAGGCGAGTCGCGCCGCCAGCACGCCGGCCAAGAGCATGGCGAACAGCACGGGCTCGGGATTGCCTCCGCGTCGGCGGCCCTGCCACCAGCCGCAGGCGAGCGCGGCGAAGAAGCCCAGGTAGAACAGGGCTTGTGCGGAGGAAATGGCCAGGGGGCCGAGTTGCAGGCTGTTCATCGCACGGGACCGGGGCTGGGCGGGTGGGGCCGCAGTATGCCATCGGCTCCGGCGGGCGCCTGGGTGCAAGTGTTTCCCTGCTTTGCCGGCTCAGGGCTCCGAGGAGGGACGGTACTGCAGTGCCTCGGCGAGGTGGTGGCGGGCGACGGCCTCGGTGTCTTCCAGGTCGGCGAGCGTGCGGGCGACCTTGATGATGCGGTGTGCGGCCCGCAGCGACAGGCCGAGGCGCTCGCAGGCACCCTCCAGCCAGCGGCGGTCCTCCTCGGGCAGCGGGCAATGGCGACGCAGGCCCTGGAGATCGAGGAAGGCGTTGGCGCAGCCCTGGCGATCGAGCTGGCGCTGGCGGGCGCGGGCCACCTCGGCGGCGGCGCTGGCGCTGTCCTGGCCACCGGGAAGCGGGTCGTCCAGCGACGTGGCTTCGCGGGCGACGGTCAGGTGCAGGTCGATACGATCGAGCAGCGGGCCGGAGAGCTTGGCGCGGTAGCGCTGGATCTGTTCGGGCGTGCAGCGGCAGCGGTTGGCGCTGTCGCCCAGGTAGCCGCAGGGACAGGGGTTCATCGCGGCGACCAGCTGGAAGCGTGCGGGGAAGCGCACACGGTCGTTGGCGCGGGCGATGACGATCTCGCCGCTTTCCAGGGGCTCCCTGAGCACTTCGAGCACCTTGCGATCGAACTCGGGCAACTCGTCGAGGAACAGCACGCCCTGATGCGCGAGGGTGATCTCGCCGGGCCTTGGCTTGCTGCCTCCGCCCACCAGGGCGGGGCCGGAGGCGCTGTGGTGCGGTTGGCGGAACGGGCGCAGGGGCCAGGCATCCAGCGGGGCATGGCTGGCCACCGAGTGGATGGCGGCGACTTCCAGCGCCTCCTGCTCCTGCAAGGGGGGTAGCAGGCCCGGGAGGCGGCTGGCGAGCAGCGTCTTGCCGGTGCCCGGCGGCCCGGAGAGCAGGAGGTTGTGAGCCCCCGCCGCCGCCACCAGCAGGGCGCGCTTGGCCGCCACCTGGCCTTGCACCTCGATCAGGTCGGGGTAGGAGGCCGCCTGGTCGGGCAGGCCGGCGGAAACGAAGGGTTCGAGGGGCGCCTGCCCGTTCAGGTGCGCGGCCAGCTCCAGCAGGTGGCCGATGGCGATCACCCGAAGGCCACTGGCGAGGCTGGCTTCCTCGGCGTTCTCCCGTGGCACCACCAGGGTGCGTCCGGCGGTGCGGGCGGCGAGCGCGGCCGGCAGCACGCCCTGGACCGGGCGCACGGCGCCGGAGAGGGCCAGCTCGCCCAGGCACTCGAGCATCTCCAGGCTGGAGGCCGGCACCTGGCCGCTGGCGGCGAGGATGCCGAGCGCGACGGCGAGGTCGAAGCGACCTCCGTCCTTGGGCAGGTCGGCGGGAGCGAGGTTGAGGGTGATGCGGCGCAGCGGGAATTCGAAGCCGCTGGTGAGGATGGCGCTGCGGACGCGGTCCTTGCTCTCCTTCACCGCCGTCTCCGGCAGGCCGACCAGGGCCAGCGAGGGCAGGCCGTTGGTCAGGTGCGCCTCGACCGTGACGGCCGGCGCTTCCACGCCCACCTGGGCGCGGCTGTGGACGAGGGCCAGGGACATGATCACTCCTTGATCGCTGTCACCGGCCGCCGGGTCATTCGGTCGGCGGCGGTGTCGGCGTGGCTTCGAGCTCGGCGACCTTGGCTTCCAGGGCCTCGAGGCGGGCGCGGGTACGGGCGAGGACGGCCATCTGGCTGTCGAATTCCTCGCGGCTGACCAGGTCGAGCTTGCTGAAGGCGCTCTGCAGCAGGGCTTTGAACTGGGTTTCGAATTCGGCGCGCGGCAGCGGGGTATCACCGTTGAACAGGCGGGAGGCGTGGGCACCGAGGGCGTCTAGCAGGGCTTTGGGCGGCAGCATGATGGACTTCCATGGACAGGCGGTGCGCAGTCTACCACGGGCGGTGGCAGGCCGATCCGGATGGACGGCGCACGATTTTTGAGCAACGGCCGATCATCCGCTGCGCCAAGTTGGTGCGTGTCGCCGGTGCCGCAACGGGCACCGAGGGGGCATACGGCCAGTATCTGCTTGAAAAGAAGCGCTTTTGACGGAGCTGGCAAGCTTTCTGCTTTAGGGCTCATGACGCATGCACCGATGCAGTACCGGTGTGTCGGGCGAGGCGGGGGAGTGTTTCGCCGGAAGCGGTTGGTTTGCGTTCGAAGTGGCCGAGCCAGGGCGGTTCGACGCGTTACAAAGCCAGACACTGCGCTTAGACTTGAGCCGGGTTCGTTTTTCCTGGGGCAAGTCCACCAATACGGGAGAGAGTTTCATGAAGCTAGTCACTGCCATCATCAAGCCGTTCAAACTCGATGACGTGCGCGAGTCGCTGTCCGAGATCGGCGTGCAGGGCATCACCGTTACCGAGGTCAAGGGCTTCGGTCGCCAGAAGGGTCACACCGAACTGTACCGTGGCGCGGAATACGTGGTCGATTTCCTGCCCAAGGTGAAGATCGATGTCGCCATCGCCGACGATCAGCTGGATCGCGTGATCGAGGCCATCACCAAGGCAGCCAACACCGGCAAGATCGGTGACGGCAAGATCTTCGTCGTCAATCTGGAACAGGCCATCCGTATCCGTACCGGCGAAACCGGCACAGACGCGATCTAAGCCTCCGAACCCCAACGCCCCAGGAGAAAACAACATGACTCTGCGTAAAGCCGCAGGGCTAGGAGCCCTTTTGTCCCTCGTCACCCCCGGCCTGGCCATGGCCGCCGACGAGGTCGTGCTGAACAGTGGTGATACCGCGTGGATGCTGACCGCGACCGCGCTGGTGCTGTTCATGACCATCCCCGGCCTGGCGCTGTTCTACGGCGGCATGGTGCGTTCCAAGAACATCCTCTCGGTGATGATGCAGTGCTTCGCCATCACCGGCCTGATCAGCATCCTCTGGGTCATCTACGGCTACAGCCTGGCCTTCGACACCACCGGGATGGAACAGGGCGTCGTCAACTTCAACTCCTTCGTCGGTGGCTTCGGCAAGGCCTTCCTGTCCGGCCTGACCGTCGACAGCCTGACCTCCGCCTTCCCTGAAAGCGTGTTCATCACCTTCCAGATGACCTTCGCCATCATCACCCCGGCCCTGATCGTCGGTGCCTTCGCCGAGCGCATGAAGTTCTCCGCGATGCTGATCTTCATGGCCATCTGGTTCACCCTGGTCTACGCGCCGATCGCCCACATGGTGTGGAGCGGCAACGGTGGCCTGATGTGGGACTGGGGCGTACTGGACTTCGCGGGCGGCACCGTGGTGCACATCAACGCCGGTGTCGCCGGCCTGGTGGCCTGCCTGGTTCTGGGCAAGCGCAAGGGCTACCCGACCACCCCGATGGCCCCGCACAACCTGGGCTACACCCTGGTCGGCGCCGCCATGCTGTGGATCGGCTGGTTCGGCTTCAACGCCGGCTCCGCGGTCGCCGCCAACGGCACCGCCGGCATGGCCATGCTGGTGACCCAGATCGCCACCGCCGCCGCCGCCCTGGGCTGGATGTTCGCCGAGTGGCTGACCCACGGTAAGCCGAGCGCCCTGGGCATCGCTTCCGGCGTGGTCGCAGGCCTGGTCGCCATCACCCCGGCCGCCGGCACCGTCGGCCCGATGGGTGCCCTGATCATCGGCCTGGCCGCTGGCGTCCTGTGCTTCTTCAGCGCCACCAGCCTCAAGCGCAAGCTGGGCTACGACGACTCCCTGGACGCCTTCGGCGTGCACGGCATCGGCGGCATCATCGGCGCGCTGCTGACCGGTGTGTTCGCGGCCCCGGCCCTGGGTGGCTTCGGCACCGTCGAAGACATCGCCAGCCAGGTGTTCATCCAGTTCAAGGGTGTCGCCTTCACCGTGATCTACACCGCTGTCGTGACCTTCGTGATCCTCAAGGTCCTGGACCTGGTGATCGGCCTGCGTGTAAGCGAAGAGGAAGAGACCGTGGGCCTCGACCTGGCGCAGCACAACGAGCGCGGCTACAACCTGTAAGCGACGGGGCCCGGCCTCAGTGCCGGGCCGTTCCACGGTGGCCCGGTGCCGCCGGACCTGGGGCCCTGGCTCGCTCGAGGTTGCCGTCGCCACGCGGCGTCGGCAGAGATTGCAACACGAGCCACGAAGGGCGCCCGCAAGGCGCCCTTTGCTTTTTCTGGAGCCGCGCTAGAATGCGCGCCGGACGACTTCGCAGCGGGAGACGCGCATGTGGCAGCAGACACTGATCACCCTTGGCGCGCGACCGCGGGGCTTTCATCTGGTGACCGATGAACTGCTGGCGAACTTGCCGGAACTGCGACGCTGTCGTGTCGGTCTGTTGCACCTGTGGCTGCAGCACACATCGGCATCACTGACCGTCAATGAGAATGCCGACCCCTCCGTGAGGCGCGATTTCGAGCGATTCTTCAATCGCCTCGTGCCCCAGGGGGAAGGTGGCTACGAACATGACTACGAAGGCCCGGATGACCTGCCGGCGCATTTCAAGTCGAGCCTGCTGGGCTGCCAGCTGACGCTGCCGATACAGGAAGGGCGGCTCGCGCTGGGGACCTGGCAGGGCATCTACCTGGGGGAACATCGCGATCATGGCGGTGCACGCCGGGTAGTCGCCACGCTCAATGGCGAGGCGATCAGATTTTTTTCCAGTGGCGTTAGCGCGCTGGCGCGGCTGGGCTATAACTAACCTGCTTTGGCAAGACAAGAGGTAGAACATGAGCGACGAAGATCTGGAACAAGACGAGCTCGAGGCATCCGACGAGGATGAGGGCGAGGAGCTCGCCGCAGCCGAAGACAGCGACGACGGCGACAGCGAAAGCGACAGTGAATCCCCCGCGCCTGCCGGCAAGAGCAAGAAGGCGGCGGTAGAGGTCGAGGAACTGCCGAGCATCGAAGCCAAGCAGAAGGAGCGCGATGCGCTCGCACGGGCCATGGAGGAATTCCTGGCGCGTGGCGGCAAGGTGCAGGAGGTCGAGCCCAACGTGGTCGCCGACCCGCCGAAGAAGCCCGACAGCAAGTACGGCAGCCGTCCCATCTGAGGTTCGTCGCCCCATGAAGAAGCCCGCTTTCAGCGGGCTTTTTCATGGGCGCCGGTTACTCAGCCCGGGGTGTTCCAGCGGCCCAGCAGGGCTGGCAGTTCCGCCAGGCTGCGAATCTCCGCGTCAGGATCGGTCTCGCCCTCCCAGGGCTTGCCCTGCGGGTTGAACCAGATGGCGCGCATCCCGGCGTTGCGTGCGCCGTGGATGTCGTCGCTGGGGTGGTCGCCGATGTGGACCGCCCGCTCGGCCGCGACCCCGGCGCGCTTCAGGGCTTGCTCGAAGGGGTGCGGGTCGGGCTTGCCGACGCCCAGCTCCTCGGCGCACAGGGCGAACTGGAAGTAGTCGGCCAGCCCCAGGCGGCGCACATCGGCGTTGCCGTTGGTGATCACCGCCAGGCGATAACGGTTGGCGAGAATCTCCAGGGTCGGGTGCACCTCGGGGAACAGGTCGATGCGGTGGCGTGCCTCGAGGAAGACCTCGAAGCCGCGGCTGGCCAGGGTGCCCGCCTCGTCACGGGGATAACCGGCCTCTTCCAGTGCATGGAAGAGGATGCGCCGGCGCAGCTCGCTGAGGCGGTGCTTGAGCCCGGGCTCGTCCGCCAGCAGCCGCGCGCGGATCGCCCACAGGTGCTCGATGGGCACTGGGCCTAGCTTCGGTGCCTGCAGCGCCAGCCACTCGCGCAGCGCCGCCTCGGCGCCGTGCATCACGGTGGCGACATCCCAGAGGGTGTCGTCGAGGTCGAAGGTGATCAGCTGGATGCTCATTCGTCGCTCGCCTTGTTCCGCTTGGCCCGGGGATGGGCCTTGTCATAGACCGCCGCGAGGTGCTGGAAGTCCAGGTGGGTGTAGATCTGCGTGGTGGAGATGTCCGCGTGGCCGAGCAATTCCTGCACGGCGCGCAGGTCCTGGGACGACTCCAGCATGTGGCTGGCGAAGGAGTGGCGCAGCATGTGCGGATGCAGGTGCTGGCCCAGCTCGCGCACCCCGGCGGCGCGCACGCGCAACTGGATGGCGCGCGGCCCCAGGCGGCGCCCGGTGCGGCCGATGAACACGGCGCCGTCCTGCGGGTTGGCCAGGGCGCGCAGTGGCAGCCATTGTTCCAGCGCCTGCCGGGCCATGCGTCCGACCGGCAGCTCGCGCACCTTGTTGCCCTTGCCGTGCACGCGCACGCTGCCGTCGGCCAGGTCGAGGCCGTCGAGGTTCAGGCCCACCAGCTCGGACAGGCGCAGGCCGGAGGAATAGAACAGCTCGAGGATCGCCTGGTCGCGGCGGGCGATGAAGTCGTCTTCGACCGCGCCGTCCAGCAGCTGCTGGGCGCGATCGGCGTCGAGGGTCTTGGGCAGGCGGCGCTCGCCCTTGGGCGCGCTGAGCCCGCTGGCCGGGTCGTGGCGGCAGACGCCTTCGCGTACCAGGTAGCGGTAGAGCCCCCGTACCGCGGAGAGCAGGCGTGCCAGGCTGCGGCTCGACTGCCCCTGCTGGTGCAGCCGGGCGACCATGCTGCGCAGGGTGCGCGGGTCGAGCGCGGACCAGTCGGCGACGGCGAAGGCCTCGCACAGGGCGACGACCTTGCCCAGGTCGCGACGGTAGCCGTCGAGGGTATGGGGGGAAACCTGGCGCTCGCTGCGCAGGTGCTCGATGTAGCGGTCCAGATCGGCGTTCATCCGTCTACTCCTGCCGCTGTGCCGTCGCCCGCCGCCTACCTCACCGAACGCAGCGGGGAGGCGAAGAGGGGTAGAACACGGGCCAGGACCTCGGCGATGTAGCCGAGGAACAGGGTGCCCAGCGAGCTCTTGTAGTGCTGCGGATCATGGCTGCCGATGGCCAGGATGCCGTGCTGGCCCTGGTGGTTGAGGGAGACCACGGCGGCGGAGCCGACCTTGGCGCCCTCTTCCTTGCCGAAGAGGAATTCCAGCTCATGGGCACGCAGCACGCCGCAGATGGTCTTGCCGGCGACCAGCAGGCCGCCGACGGCCTGTTGCGCTTCCACGCTGGTGACGCTGCGGCCTACCGGCAGGGTGCTGTCGCTGAACAGGATGAGGCTGACGAAGGGCACCTGGAACTCGTGGCGCAGGCTGTCTTCCACTGCGCTGACCACCTCTTCCAGGGTGCCGGCGTCGAGCAGGTCGAGCACCAGGCGGCGGGTCTTGTCGAACAGCCGGTCATTGTCCCGGGCGACGTCCATCAGCTGCGAGAGCCGATGGCGCATCTCGATGTTGCGCTCGCGCAGCAGCTTGACCTGGCGCTCCACCAGGGAGACGGCCTCGCCCGGCTGGTGCGGGATGCGCAGTTCGGGGATCAGCTCCTCGTGGTCGACGAAGAACTCCGGGTGGTGCCGCAGGTAGGCGGCGACCGTCTCGGCCTCGAGGTGCTGAGGCGGTTCCTGGTGCTTGTCACTCATGCTCGCTGCTCGCTCATAGGCGGACCTGCCCTTCGTACACGCGTACGGCGGGTCCGGTCATCATCACGGACTGGTCGGGGCCGGCCCATTCGATGGACAGCTTGCCACCCGGCAGCTCCAGTTGCACGGGCGAGTCCATCCAGCCCTGGCGGATGGCGGCGACCGCGGCGGCGCAGGCGCCGGTGCCACAGGCCTGGGTTTCCCCCGCACCACGCTCCCACACGCGCAGGCGCGCCTGGTGGCGGTCGATGACCTGGAGGAAGCCGACGTTGACCCGTTGCGGGAAGCGCGGGTGGTGCTCGATCTTCGGGCCCAGCTCGTGGACCGGGGCGCTGCCGGTGTCGTCGACCCGCAGCACCGCATGGGGATTGCCCATGGACAGGGCGGCCAGCTCGACCTGGCGACCGTCGACCTCGACGGCGTAGCTCAGCGTCTCGGCGTCGGCGACGAAGGGGATCTGCTGGGGCGCCAGGCGGGGCGGGCCCATGTCGACGCGGACCTGGCCATCGGCGCGCACGTCCAGCTCGATGATCCCGCTCTTGGTCTCGACGCGGATCTGCTTCTTCACCGTCAGGCGCTTGTCCAGCACGAAGCGGGCGAAGCAGCGGGCGCCGTTGCCGCACTGTTCGACCTCCGAGCCATCGGCGTTGAAGATGCGGTAGCGGAAGTCGACGTCCGGGTTGGTCGGCGCCTCGACGATCAGCAGCTGGTCGAAACCGATGCCGGTGTGGCGATCGCCCCATTGCTTGGCGTGCTTGGGCTGGATGTGCGCGTGCTGGCTGACCAGGTCGAGGACCATGAAGTCATTGCCCAGGCCGTGCATCTTGGTGAAACGCAGCAGCATGGGTTCACTCCGGTAGCAGGCTTTCGCCGGCGTAGAGTTCCTCGACGGTCTCGCGACGGCGGACCTCGTATGCCCGCTCGCCGTCCACCAGCACCTCGGCGGCGCGGCCGCGGGTGTTGTAGTTGGAGCTCATGACGAAGCCATAGGCACCGGCGGAGCGCACGGCCAGCAGGTCGCCTTCGGCCAGCGCCAGTTCGCGGTCCTTGGCGAGGAAGTCGCCGGTCTCGCAGATGGGGCCGACCAGGTCGTAGCGGCGCTTCTCGCCATCGCGAGGCTCGACCGGCACCACGTCCATCCAGGCCTGGTACAGGGCCGGGCGGATCAGGTCGTTCATGGCCGCGTCGATGATCGCGAAGTCCTTGTGCTCGGTGTGCTTGAGGTATTCCACCTGGGTCAGCAGCACGCCGCCGTTGGCGACGATGTAGCGGCCCGGTTCGAAGACCAGGGTCAGCTCGCGCCCGGCGATGCGCTCGCGCACGGCCTTGATGTAGTCGCCGGCGACCGGCGGCTGCTCGTCCTTGTAGCGCACGCCCAGGCCGCCGCCGAGGTCCAGGTGGCGGATGTGCACGCCCTGGGTGGCGAGGCGGTCGATCAGCGCCAGCAGGCGGTCGAGGGCATCGAGGAAGGGCGGCAGCGTGGTCAGCTGGGAGCCGATGTGGCAGTCGACACCGATCACGTCCAGGTTCGGCAGCGAGGCGGCGCGCAGGTAAACGGCCTCGGCCTGCTCGATGGCGATGCCGAACTTGTTCTCTTTCAGGCCGGTGGAGATGTAGGGGTGGGTGCCGGCGTCCACATCGGGGTTCACCCGCAGGGAGACCGGGGCCTGCATGTCCATCTCGGCAGCGACGACCTGCAGGCGCTCGAGTTCCTCGGTGGACTCGACGTTGAAGCAGTGCACGCCCACTTCCAGGGCGCGGCGCATGTCGTCACGGCTCTTGCCGACGCCGGAGAAGACGATGCGGTCGGCGCGGCCACCGGCGGCGAGCACGCGTTCCAGTTCGCCGCTGGAGACGATGTCGAAGCCCGAGCCCAGGCGCGCCAGGAGGTTCAGCACGCCGAGGTTGGAGTTGGCCTTGACCGCATAGCAGACCAGATGCGGGACGCCTGACAGGGCATCGGCATAGGAGCGGTACTGCGCCTCGATATGGGCGCGGGAGTAGACGTAGGTGGGCGTGCCGAAGCGCGAGGCGATGGCGGACAACGCCACGCCCTCCGCGAACAGCTCACCGTCGCGGTAAGTGAAGGCGTCCATCAGCGCCCCCTCAGTGCGAATGTTCGGCGGAAGACGGCTTGGATTCGTCCGGCAGATACAGCGGGCCCTTCTGGCCGCAACCGGCGAGCAGGCAGGCAACGGCGACGAGCGCGACGAAAGGGGTGAGCAGTCGCTTCATGGCGAAATCCTTGAAGAAAGCGTGAATTGCCCGGGAGTATACCGACCGCCCGGCGCCTTGCCTATGCGCCGGAAAACCCGCCGGACGTGGCTTGCGGCTAGCCAATAGGCCCTCCACGGGCCTAGGATTGGCGCCCAAAAACGGAGGCCGAATGGACCTATCCACCCCGCTGGCCAGCTCGGTTTCGGTGGCCTACCTGCAAGGCCTGGTCGATCACCTGGCGCGCCAGGGCATCGAGCCTGCCGAGCTGCTGGCGCACGTCCAGCTGACCCCGGCCATCCTCGGCCAGCGCGACCAGCGCATTGCCGCCAGCGCCTACCTCGAGCTGCTCGCCCAGGGCATCCGCCTGACCGGCGACACGCGCCTCGGCCTGCACCTGGGCGAAGCGGTGCGGCCCGGCTACTACGGTGTGCTCGGTTACCTGCTGATGAGCTGCGCGACCCTGGCCGATGCCCTGCACCGCCAGGCGCGCTATGCGGCGCTGGTGGGCAACCTGGGGCGGGTCGACCTGGCCGACGAGCCGGAGCGCCCGGGCCATGAGCCGCTGGTGGTGCATAGCTGGGAACCCTTGCTGCCGCAGCAGCGCGAGCAGGTGGCGGAGGAGTCCCTCGCCGGCTGGGTGACTTTCGGGCGCTGGATCAGCGGCCTGGACATCCCGCCCACCGAGGTGCGTTTCCAGCATGCCGCGCCGGCCGATCTCACCGAGTACCAGCGGATCTTCCGCTGCCCGGTGCTGTTCGGCCAGGCGGACAACGCGCTGGTCTTCCCCCGTCGCCTGCTGGCCACTCCCCTCGGCCAGGCCGATGCCCAGGTGCGGCAGATGCTCGATGCCTACGCCGATCGCCTGCTTGGCGAGATCAACCGGGGCAACAGCGTGCTCGACCGGGCCCGGGTCATCCTCGCCGGCCAGCTGTCGGAGCAGGGCCCCGACCTGGAGCGCCTGGCCGAGGCATTGGCGCTGAGTCCGCGTACACTGCAGCGTCGCCTGCGCGAGGCCGGCCTGTCGTTCAGCCAGCTGGTGGACGAGACGCGCCAGCAGCTGGTGCTGCATTATCTGCGCGATCCGGCGCTGGAACTCGCCGATATCGCCTTCTTCGTCGGTTTCAGCGAGCCCGGTTCGCTGGCCCGAGCCTTCCGTCGCTGGACCGGGCAGAGCCCCGGCGAGTACCGGCGCCATTTGTCACCCTTTCCCTGAGGAGCCCCCAATGAGTTTGAGCGAAGCGCGTTTCCACGATCTGATCGATGCCGCTCAGGAAGCCATCGAAGATATCTTCGACAGCAGCGACCTGGACGTCGACCTGGAGAACAGCGCAGGCGTCCTGACCATCCGTTTCGAGAACGGCACCCAGGTCATCCTCAGCCGCCAGGAATCGCTGCGCCAGCTGTGGGTGGCGGCGCGTTCCGGCGGTTTCCACTTCGACTACGACGAGGCCGCCGGCCTGTGGATCTGCGACACCAGCGAGGAGCCCCTGGGCGAACTGCTGGGCCGCGTGACCCGCGAGCAATCCGGTGAAGAACTTGAGTTCGAAGAGCTCTGACGAACCCGCTCCGCAGGCCTCGCCCTGCATCCGCAGGTGCTGCCTGGACGACACCGACGTTTGCGTCGGATGCGGACGCACCCTGGGTGAGATCCTGGAGTGGAACGAAGCAGGCGATGAACGTCGCCGGCAGATCCGCGAGCAGGCTGCTCGGCGCGTGCGCCAACGTGCCCGCTGACCGCCCGGTCTTGCCAACAGCGCCCGCACTGACGTAGTGTCGGCCGGGCCGGTGCTCGAACGCATCGGCTCACAGATCTGAAACCCCGCCTCCGGGCGGGGTTTCGCTTTTTTGAGCCAAGGATTCAGGAGTTTCGGATTTGCCATGACCACTCAACCCTCGATCATCATCACCCGCCTCGACCTGCAGCGACTGGAGCGTCTGCTCGATGAACTGGAGGACTTCGGCCCCGGCGCCGAGGCGCTGGAGCGGGAGCTCGCTCGCGCCCAGGTGGTGGGCCACGAGGAGGTACCGCCGGGCGTAGTGACCATGAATACCCGCGTGCACTGTCGTGAAGAGGGGAGCGGCAAGGATTACCACCTGACCCTGGTCTACCCGCAGGACGCCGGTGGCGAAGGCACCGTCTCCATCCTCGCGCCTATCGGCAGCGCGCTGCTCGGCCTGTCCGTGGGCCAGCACATCGACTGGCCGGCCCCGGGTGGCAAGACCCTCAAGCTGCAATTGCTGGCGGTCGAGTACCAGCCCGAGGCGGCTGGCGAATACGATCGCTGATCGACGACCTGGCCGCCTCCCCGGCGGTCAGGCCTTGTTCAGCGCCTGGTTGAGCTGCTTTTCGAGCTCGGCCTTGTAGCGCAGGTAATGAACCGTCTGCGCATGGCCCTCGCCGAGGACCCGCGACAGGTCCAGGTCGGTGATGTAGCAGGGGTAACGCTCGGCCTCGCTGCGCTGCGAGAGGATGTGCCGGGCCACGGAGGCGAACAGCTCGCCGCCGTATTCCAGTTCCGAGAATTCCCGATGGTTGCAATAGAGCGTGACGTGGACGCGATCCGCGTCCAGCGGCTCGACGATCGCCTGCACGTCGTAGAACGGATGGCTGACCGGCGCCTGCGGCGCGGCGCGGCGCTCGACCTGCTGCGCGCGCTGCGGGGGTGAGGGCAGCACTTCGTAATAGAGGATCTCCAGGTCGCTCGGTGGCGTCGGGCTGTCCAGGGGCAGCAGGGCGTTGCGTCGGTAGAGCACCGATTGCAGGAAGCGTTGCAGCGGCGTGAGCAGGCTCTGCTGGTCGCGGAACGGCTGGCGCTGGCGCCACAGGGCGTTGTGCTCGTCGAGCAGGGTCAGTTCGGCACTCTCGCCGTCCTGGCGGAAGAACACCTGGATGCAGTTCGGCCGGCCCAGCGGCAGGATCAGCGCCAGGTCCTCGCCTTCCAGGGCGTAGCGGTCGAGGAACAGCGGGCTGTAGGTCGGCAGGTCCTCGCCCAGGTGTTCCAGCAGCGCCGGCAGGTCATCCAGGGCGGTGTGGCTGACCTGCCCGGGCAGCAGCTCCAGTACGTGGTATTGCTGGCGGACCTGCAGCAGGTAGCGGGTGGTGTCGGGGCTGCCCAGGTGCGCCAGGGCGTCACGGAACAGCTCTTCCACGCGTTGGGCGATGGCCTGGGCGCGGTTGCGGCAGAAGCAGCGCACGCGCAGGTTCGGCTGCATGTCCGCAGGCGTCGCGTTGAGGAAGTCGCGCAGGCAGTCCAGCGGGGCGAAGGGGCCGTCGTAGCGGGTCACCAGCAGCTCGTTCCAGCTGTTCAGGGTGACCTGGTCGATGGTCAGCACCAGGTTGTCGCGCACGCCGGAGTAACCCAGGGAGTCGGTGCGCTCGGTGGTCATGTGCACGTTCATCTGGCTGTGCTGCTTGAGCGGGTCGACGC
Source organism: Pseudomonas sp. Pc102 (assembly GCF_018408275.1). Taxonomy (NCBI): domain Bacteria; kingdom Pseudomonadati; phylum Pseudomonadota; class Gammaproteobacteria; order Pseudomonadales; family Pseudomonadaceae; genus Pseudomonas; species Pseudomonas sp. Pc102. The sequence goes on from NZ_AP021905.1 coordinate 208,998, forward strand.
CGACGTTGATCAGCAGCAGCACCTCGCTGGGCGCGCTGGCACGCAGCAGCGCGGCCTCGCCCACCGGCGGCAGCGGCAGCGGAATGCACTGCTGCAGGCTGGCGATCAGGTTGGACAGCTCGAACTCGGACAGGTCGCTGGTGCCGGGGTTCAGGGACAGGCGCGTGCTGGGGTCGATCACACCGTTGCGGTGACACCAGGCGAGCAGCTCGATCAGCTCGCGGGCGCGCTTGATCGGCGCGAAGTCGCGCCACTCCTGGGCGTTCAGGCTGCCCGGGAAGAGCGCCCACTGGGTCTCGCCCTGGGCCTCCGGGCTGGGGCACTGCACCAGGGTCAGGGTGTCCTCGGCCAGGTCCGGGGCGATGCCGGGGTTGATGAATTCCACCTTGCCGGCCTTGCGTTCGAAGGCGGCATAGAGGCGCCGGCCGAGCACGCCGAGGTCGCGGCTGTTGAGCGAGCTGATGGCGTGCTGGCTGCGGCCGAACTCGGAAAGGAAGCGATAGCTGTAGGTCAGCTCGTTGACCAGCGCGCGGCGCTCGGCGCCGACCTGGCGCACTTTCCACTGGCTGCGGCTGTCGAGCATGGCCAGCTGCCGCGCATCCCACTGCCACTCGCGGGTCAGGCGCTCGAACAGCAGGCGTTGCCAGCTCTTGCGGCGGTTGCGCGGTGGGCGGCTGAGCTTCTTGTTGACCTTGAGGTAGAGGCAGCGGCGGATCAGCTCCAGGCGCTCGCGGTCGCCGCGCGCCGTCAGGTATTCCTCCAGGCGGCGGTACACGACTATGTAGGGGTCGAGCTCGTCGAGGTCGAGGTGGTTGGCGTAGACGGCGTGCTTGAAGCGCAGCGACAGGCAGTGCACCCGTGGGTGCTCGCTGGCGTAGACCTCGGTGAGCAGCAGCTTGAGCACCGACTTGTAGGGCGACTCGATGCCCTTGAACAGCTGCCACATGCCGGCACCGATGAACTCGCCCACCGGGATGTGCGCCAGGTGGCCCAGGTCCAGCACCTCCTCGGCACGGATGAAGCGGCGTGACAGCAGTTTCTCGGTGTACTCGGCGTAGCGCCCTTCCTCGTAGACCGGCACCAGCCACCAGAGCGGCGTACGCCCGGCGAGCCAGATGGCGGTGCGGTAGAACTCGTCCAGCAGCAGGTAGTGCTGGGTGGTGCCGCAGTCGTCGGAAGTGAGCTGGGTTTCGCGGTCGCCGACCACGAAACGCTGGGGGTCGATGAGGAAGAAGTGCGCCTCGGTGCCCTGGGTCGCGGCCCAGGTTTCCAGTTGCTCGCACTTGCGGCGCAGTTCGGCCACCTCGGCGGCGGACAGGTCCGGTGCGTGGCAGACCCAGAGGTCCATGTCGCTCTGCTCGGCCTGCGCCACCGTGCCCAGGCTGCCCATCAGGAACAGGCCGTGGATCGGCATCGGCGGGTTGCCCCGGCGTGCCTTGTAGGCGAAGGAGCGGGTCAGGCGCTGGACTTCGGCCAGCACCTCGTCGTCGGGCTCGTAGTTGGACAGGCCCGCAGGCGTCTGCCCGGACACGTAGCCGGGCAGCAGCGGATGGTTGACGTGGAACAGCAGCGGCAACAGGCGCAGCACCAGCTGCTGGCGCGTGGAAAGGCCCTGCATGGCGCGTTCCAGGCGCCCGCCGTTGACCTTGAGGAAGCGCGCGCGCAGCTGCGCGAGGACCTTGCGGTCGATGCCGTCATCGATGTCGGGGCGGATTTCCTGGGTGCGCGTCATGGAGCTTCTGCCGGGTGGATGGGCACAGCCTACCAGCCGGCGAAGCGGCCGGGCAGGGTTGTGCCCGGGTTATCGGCGCGGACGCGTTTCAGCTTGAATGGACGGGCTCGGTGGTGAGGATGGTGAGCAGGCTCTGGGCGTGTTCGGCGGCGTCCAGCCCCAGGCTGGTGAGGTAGCCGCCATCGGGCTGGGTGATGAGTTTCTTCTGGTGGAGACGGGTGACCGCGCCTATGACCTTGGACGAGGCGTTGTTGTGCACCTTGAGTCCCTCCTGGGTGTTGTCCAGGTTGAACAGGGTCAGCAGTTCCAGTTCGGCGATCAGCTCGGGGGTATACGACATGGTGACTCCTGGGCTTCTGGTGGGCCCGCCTTCGTGCGGGCGGGTGTGACGGATCAGTGTAGTAGGCCGGGCTCAGTCTGCCGGGTAGATCGCCTCGCCGTATTGCCAGCGGTCGAGGATCGCCTGGTAGCGACCGTCTTCCTGGATGCGCTGCATACCCTTGTCGAAACGCTGCAGCAGCCAGCCGGCGCGCGATGCGCTGCGCGAGAACGACAGGTACAGCTCCGGCTGGTGCACCGTGCCCACGGCCTGGAAGCTGCCGGCGAGCTCGGGGTGCTCGCGCAGCAGCTCGGCGGTGGTGGCGCGGTAGGCCACCACGTAGTCGACGCGGCCGTGCTGCAGCATCAGGAAGCCGTTGAGGTCCTTGCGCACCGGCACCCGCTCCAGGGTGCGCAGGGCATCGAAGCGGGCGCCGTACTCGTAGCCGATGGTCACGGCCACCCGCGCGCCCTCCAGGCCTTGCAGGTCCACCACCGGGGTGGCCCGGTCGACACGCGACCAGAGCAGGATGTCGTCGCGGAACAACGGGTGCCGCGGCAACTGGTAGGCCTCGGCGATACGTGCGTCCGGTGCGGTGTTGAAGCAGCCCGCCAGCTTGCCCTGGAGGGCGAGTTGCATGCAGCGGGAGTAGGGATAGGGCACGAGCTCCACCGGGGTGTCGACGGCGGCGAAGGCGGCCAGCACGATCTCCGCAGACATGCCGCGCACAGCGCCATCGCGGAACGCGGTGAAGGGGTACCAGTCGTCCTCGGCGCCGATCTGCAGCGGCTCGGCATGGACGCCTGCGGCCAGCAGGAGCAGCAGGCCGGAGAGCGCTCGGCGAGCAAGGCGGGTGATGCGCAGCGGGCTCGAACTCATGGGGGCCTGGACCTCGACGACGCTCGGGTGGGGTGGCGCGATGCTAGGGCCTGTTGCGACGGGTGATCCCGGCGTGGATCAAGTTTCCTCGTCGTCTTCGTCGCTGTCGTCCGGCAGCTCGGGCAGCGCCCTGAGGGCGGCTTCGTACCAGGCCAGGTCGAAGGGCTGGTCCTGCTCCAGGCGGCCGATCGCCCGAGCCAGCACCAGGGCCATGAGCTGGACGCTCTCCTCGCGCTCGTAGCCCACCAGGGTCAGCTTGTTCAGGGTGGCCTTGGCTGCCGGCGGGTTGTCGGCTTCCAGCTGGTTCTCGATGGCCTGGATCAGGGTTTCCTCGGCGAAGGCTTCTTCGCTGTCGTCGTGCTCGCTCATGGCGCTTGTCCTCGTTGTGCAGGCGCGCAGTGTGCCACGGCGTGCCCGTCCATTCACTGCCCTGATCCTGCTGGCGCGGCCCGGGTGGGCGGGTCTATAAGAACGGACGCCCACCCCGCACGGCCAGGAGGCCCCCATGCTCAAGCTCCACGGTTTTTCCGTCAGCAACTACTACAACATGGTCAAGCTGGCGCTGCTGACCAAAGGCATTCCCTTTGAGGAAGTGCTGGTCCATGGCAGCCAGGAGCCGGCGTTCCTCGCCATCAGCCCGCGCGGCAAGGTGCCGGTGCTGGAGACCGAGCAGGGCTTCATCAACGAGACCGGCGCCATCCTCGAATACCTGGAAGAACGCTTCCCCCAGCGTCCGCTGCTGCCTGCCGATGCGTACCAGCGTGGCGTGGTCCGTGCGCTGGTCCGTGAGATCGAGCTGTACATCGAGCTGCCGGCGCGCAGCTGTTATCCACAGGCCTTCTTCGGCATGCCGCTGCCGGAGGCGATCCTCGAGAAGGGCAAGGCCGAGCTGCTGGCCGGGGTCGCCGCGCTGGCGCGTCACGGTCGCTTCGCGCCCTATGTGGCGGGCGACTCCATGAGCTTCGCCGACCTGTATTTCCTCTACAGCATCGACCTCGCCTGCGAGGTGGCGCATAAGCTGTTCGCCACCGACCTGCTGGCGGATCTGCCCGGCGCCCGTGCGCTGCTGGCCAAGCTCGGCGCCGAAGCCCATGTGCAGCGCATCGCCGCCGACAAGGCGCGGGAGATGCCCGGCTTCCTCGAGGCGGTCAAGGCCCGCGCGCGGGGCTGAGGCCCGGCTTCAGCCGGGCAGGTTGCCCAGCCAGGCGTCGAGTTCCGCTCGCGACCCCAGCCGGATGAAGCGGACCCCGGCGTTGGCCGGGTCCTGCTGCTCGGCGGCGAAGCGCGCGCGGTAGACCGCGTGGCGGGTCCAGGTCCAGAGGATGATCGAGCGCTCCGGGTCCAGGCTCAGCAGGTTGCGCAGGCGTTCGCGGTTGCCGTTCCAGAGCGTCTTGCGCAGCAGCAGGCGGCCCAGGGTGCGGGCGATGACCTGGCGCATCACGACCGGGCGCGGGAGGTCGAGCCAGATCACCGTGTCGGCACGGGAAAGCGTCAACGGGCGCACCGCCGAGTAGGCGCCTTCGACGATCCAGCGCGGTGCTTGCAGGGCGGCCTCGACCCGCGCGCGGAATTCGGCGCGGGGCAGGGGCTGCCAGCCGGGCTGGTGGAAGATCGCGTCGAGCTCGATGTGCGGGCAGCCCAGGCGCGAGGCCAGGCGGCGCGCCAGATGCGTCTTGCCCGAGCCCGAGCAGCCGACGATGGAAATACGCTGGCCGACATGCGTCGGCCAGGTGTCGGGGGTGTGGTCCTGCATGGGCATCCCTGCCGGTCGCGGGGCGACCTGGTGATCAGCGTGCGGCGAGCAGCGCCTTGCCACGGGCGACGGCGGCGCGAACCTGGTTCGGTGCCGTGCCGCCGATGTGGTCGCGGGCATTGACCGAGCCTTCCAGGGTCAGCACGGCGAAGACGTCGTCGTCGATCTGGTCGCTGAACCGGCGCAGTTCGTCGAGGCTCATCTCGGCCAGGTCCTTGCCGGAGTCGACGCCGTACTTCACCGCGTGGCCGACGATCTCGTGGCAGTCGCGGAAGGGCAGGCCCTTGCGCACCAGGTAGTCGGCGAGGTCGGTGGCGGTGGAGAAGCCGCGGCGGGCCGCCTCGCGCATCACCGCGTGGCGCGGCTTGATCGCCGGAATCATGTCGGCGAAGGCGCGCAGGGAGTCACGCAGGGTGTCGGCGGCGTCGAACAGCGGCTCCTTGTCCTCCTGGTTGTCCTTGTTGTAGGCCAGCGGCTGGCCCTTCATCAGGGTCAGCAGGCCGGTCAGGGCGCCGAACACCCGGCCGGACTTGCCCCTTACCAGCTCGGGCACGTCGGGGTTCTTCTTCTGCGGCATGATCGAGGAGCCGGTGCAGAAGCGGTCGGGCAGGTCGATGAACTGGAACTGGGCGCTGGTCCAGAGCACGAGCTCCTCGGAGAAGCGCGACAGGTGCATCATCGCCAGGGAGGCGGCGGCGCAGAATTCGATGGCGAAGTCGCGGTCGGACACGCCGTCCAGCGAGTTGCCGCCGACGGCGTCGAAGCCCAGCAGGCGGCAGGTGACCTCGCGCTGGATCGGGTAGGTGGTGCCGGCCAGGGCGGCGCTGCCCAGCGGCATGCGGTTGACGCGCTTGCGGCAGTCGACCAGGCGCTCGTGGTCACGGCTGAGCATTTCGAACCAGGCCAGCAGGTGGTGGCCGAAGGTCACCGGCTGCGCGGTCTGCAGGTGGGTGAAGCCGGGCATGATGGTGTCCGCTTCACGCTCGGCCTGCTCCAGCAGGCCCTGCTGCAGGCGGGTGATCTCGCCGAGGATGATGTCGATCTCGTCGCGCAGCCAGAGGCGGATGTCGGTGGCCACCTGGTCGTTGCGCGAGCGGCCGGTGTGCAGCTTCTTGCCGGTGATGCCGATGCGGTCGGTCAGGCGCGCCTCGATGTTCATGTGCACGTCTTCCAGGTCGACGCGCCACTCGAAGGTGCCGGCCTCGATCTCGGCCTGGATTTCCTTCAGGCCCTTCTCGATGGCGTCGCGCTCGTCCGCGGTCAGCACGCCGGCTTCGGCCAGCATGGTGGCGTGGGCGATGGAGCCCATGATGTCGTGGCGATACAGGCGCTTGTCGAAGTCGACGGAGGCGGTGAAGCGGGCGACGAAGGCGTCGACGGGCTCGCTGAAGCGGCCACCCCAGGACTGGTTGGTCTTGTCGGTGCTCATGAGTGGGCTCGGTGCTGGAGGTGAAGGAAGGCCGATGGCCGAAAAATTACCGGCGATAATAACAGCGTTGCTGGTGAAACCGGCGCGTCCCGTCCGAGCGACCTGCCGGTCGGCGTTTGTAGCCTGCTTCACAGTTTTTCATCTCCAGCAGCATTTCGGTGCTTTATTTCGCCCGGCCGGAGCGCTCTGGCTTGCTGCCTGGCGGGCGCTTACGGAAACTGCCCGGATGCCTGACGACAGCCGCAACAAGGCGCGCCCCGCCGCGTCCATCGACGATTTCTTCCTGCCCGAGCTGTGCCTGCCGGAGGCGCTGCTCGGCCTCGTGCTGCTCGCCGAGCTGCTGGTGATGGTGCTGGTGCTGGCCGAGCCCATGCTGCCCAACTTCGACTGGGTGCGCCTGGCGCTGACCTCGCTCTTCGTGCAGTGGATCGTGCTGCTTTCCGCCGCCCTGCTGTGTCGGCTGCGTCCGTTGCTGGCGCGCATCAGCGCGGCGCTGGCGGGGATCATCTGCTGCCTGATCGTGGTCGGCCTGACCCTCAGCTGCACCGCCGTGGCCGACTACTACGATCTGGGCGGGCCGCTGCCGCGCGCCGGCGAGGTCAACCTCTACCTGCGCCACGGGCTGATCAGCCTGATCATGTCGGCGCTGCTGCTGCGCTACTTCTACCTGCAGAGCCAGTGGCGCCGGCAGCAGCAGGCCGAGCTGCGCGCGCGCATCGAATCGCTGCAGGCGCGCATCCGCCCGCACTTCCTGTTCAACAGCCTGAACAGCATCGCCAGCCTGGTGGCCATCGATCCGTACAAGGCCGAGCAGGCGGTGCTCGATCTTTCCGACCTGTTCCGCGCCAGCCTGGCCAAGCCCGGCACCCTGGTCAGCTGGGCCGAGGAGCTGGAACTGGCGAAACGATATTTGTCGATCGAGCAATATCGTCTCGGAGAACGGCTACAGTTGGATTGGCAGGTAGACGAAGTGCCCGATGATTTGCCGATTCCACAACTGACCCTGCAACCCCTGCTGGAGAATGCCCTCATCTATGGCATTCAACCGCGTATAGAAGGGGGACTGGTGCGGGTGGAAGCCGAGTACAGGGATGGTGTGTTCCTGCTCTGCGTGAGCAACCCGTTCGACACGGGTGCGGAACCCCAGCCTTCACGCGGAACCCACCAGGCACTGACGAATATTGATGCCCGACTTACGGCACTTTTCGGCTCCAGAGCCAGTCTCAGCGTGGAGCGCCGTGACGGTCGCCACTTCACCTGTCTACGCTATCCTTGTGCGAGACTCACGCAGGAAGCCCGAGCAATATGAATGTCCTGATCGTCGATGACGAACCCCTTGCCCGAGAGCGTCTCAGCCGCCTGGTCGGCGACCTCGACGGATACCGAGTTCTGGAGCCCGCCGCCACCAATGGCGAAGAGGCTCTGACCCTGATCGACAGCCTGAAACCGGATGTCGTGTTGCTCGACATCCGCATGCCAGGGCTCGATGGCCTGCAGGTGGCCGCGCGGCTCTGTGAGAAGGAAGCGCCGCCCGCGGTGATCTTCTGCACCGCCCATGACGAGTTCGCCCTGGATGCCTTCCAGGTCAGCGCCGTGGGCTACCTGGTCAAGCCGGTGCGGCCGGAGTCATTGGCCGAAGCCCTGAAGAAGGCCGAGCGCCCGAACCGGGTGCAGCTTGCGGCGCTCACCCGCCCCGCCGCGGAAAGCGGCACCGGCCCGCGTTCGCACATCAGCGCCAGGACTCGCAAGGGCATCGAGCTGATCCCCCTGGACCAGGTCATCTACTTCATCGCCGACCACAAGTACGTGACCCTGCGTCACGAGCACGGCGAGGTCCTGCTGGACGAACCGCTGAAGGCGCTGGAGGACGAGTTCGGCGATCGCTTCGTGCGCATCCACCGCAACGCCCTGGTCGCCCGCGAGCGCATCGAGCGCCTGCAACGCACCCCGCTCGGGCACTTCCAGCTGTTCCTCAAGGGCCTCAACGGTGATGCGCTGACGGTCAGCCGGCGCCACGTCGCCGGAGTGCGAAAGCTGATGCACAACCTCTAGGACGCATGGCCGCAGACGCCGGGTTTCCCACCTGCGCGCCTGCGGCTGTCTTGCCTGTTATCATTCCGGGCAGTCCTGCTTCCGGAAGTCATCATCCATGTCCCGCGAGATTCGCATCGCCACCCGCAAGAGTGCCCTGGCCCTGTGGCAGGCCGAGTTCGTCAAAGCCAGCCTGGAGAAGGCCCATCCCGGGCTCAAGGTCAGCCTGGTTCCCATGGTCAGCCGCGGCGACAAGCTGCTCGACGCGCCCCTGGCGAAGATCGGTGGCAAGGGCCTGTTCGTGAAGGAGCTGGAAACCGCCCTGCTGGAGAACGAGGCCGATATCGCCGTGCACTCCATGAAGGACGTGCCCATGGACTTCCCCGACGGCCTCGGCCTGTTCTGCATCTGCGAACGTGAAGACCCGCGCGATGCCTTCGTCTCCAACACCTTCGAAAGCCTCGACGCGCTGCCCGCCGGTGCCGTGGTCGGCACCTCCAGCCTGCGCCGCCAGGCCCAACTGCTGGCGCGTCGCCCGGACCTGAAGATCCAGTTCCTGCGTGGCAACGTGAACACCCGCCTGGCCAAGCTCGACGCCGGCGAATACGACGCCATCATCCTCGCCGCCGCCGGCCTGATCCGCCTCGGCTTCCAGGAACGAATCCGTTCCTCCATCAGCGTCGACGACAGCCTGCCCGCCGGCGGCCAGGGCGCGGTGGGCATCGAATGCCGCACCGCCGACACCGAGATCCACGCCCTGCTGGCGCCCCTGCACCACCGCGACACCGCCCTGCGCGTCACCGCCGAGCGCGCCCTGAACAAGCGCCTCAATGGCGGCTGCCAGGTGCCCATCGCCTGCTACGCGATCCTCGAGGACGACCAGCTGTGGCTGCGCGGCCTGGTCGGCCAGCCCGACGGCGGCACCCTGCTGCGCGCTGAATCCCGCGCGCTGGCCAGCGACGCCGAGAGCCTTGGCGTGCGTGTCGCCGAAGACCTGCTGGGCCAGGGCGCAGAGGCCATCCTCCAGGCCGTCTATGGTGAGGCCGGCCACCCGTGACCGGCTGGCGCCTGCTGCTGACGCGCCCCGCCGACGACAGCGCCGTGCTGGGCGAGATCCTCGCCTCGCACGGCGTGCACAGCGCCAGCCTGCCACTGCTGGAGATCCAGCCGCTGGACGAAGCCCCCGAACACCGCGCCACCCTCCTGGGCCTCGACCGCTATCGCGCGGTGATCGTGGTCAGCAAGCCCGCCGCCCGCCTCGGCCTCGAGCGTCTCGCGCGCCACTGGCCGCAACCTCCCGGCCAGGTCCGCTGGTTCAGCGTCGGCGCCGCCACCGGCGAGGTGCTCGCGGCTGCCGGCCTCGATACCCACTGGCCGGAAAGCGGCGACGACAGCGAAGCCCTGCTGGCGCTGCCGGCATTCACCGAGGCGCTGGCCGCCCCGCACGCGCGCGTGCTGATCATGCGTGGCGAGGGTGGCCGAGAATTCCTCGCCGAGCGTTTGCGCGGCCAAGGCGTGACGGTGGACTATCTGGAACTCTACCGCCGCCGCCTGCCCGACTACCCGCCGCGCAGCCTGCAGCGGCTGATTCGAGCGGAACGCCTGAACGGCCTGGTGGTCAGCAGTGGGCAGGGTTTCGAGCACCTGAACGCACTGGCCGGGGATGATTGGCCCACCCTGGCCCGTCTACCCTTGTTCGTACCGAGCCCGCGCGTGGCCGAACTGGCGCGCGATGCGGGCGCGCAAGTCGTTGTGGACTGCCGGGGCGCCAGCGCCTCGGCCTTGCTGGCGGCGCTGGAGAATCAACCGGCCCCGGCCCCCTGATGCAAAGGATGGATACGTGAGCGAAGCAGATCTGGCTAAAACCGAGCAGCAACCCCCGGCCTCCGAGCCCGTCATTCCTGCCACCGCCAAGCCGGCTTCCCGGGGCGGTGGCCTGGCCATCCTGGCATTGCTGGTGGGCGCCGCCGGCGTCGCCGTCGCCGGTTGGAGCCTGTGGCAGATACGCAGCCTCGAGGCTCGCGACCAGCAGCAGCTGAGCATGGTCGAGGACGCCCGTGGCCAGGCCCAGTCCCTGCAGCAGCGCGAGAAGAAGCTCACCGAGCGCCTCGACCAGCTGCCCAGCGCCGAAGAGCTGGACGAGCGCCGCCGCCTGCTGGCCGACCTGCAGGGCGACCAGCAACGCCTGAGCCAGCGCCTGGAGACCGTTCTCGGTGCCAGCCGCAAGGACTGGCGCCTGGCCGAGGCCGAGCACCTGTTGCGCCTGGCCAGCCTGCGTCTCTCAGCGCTGCAGGACATCACCAGCGCCAAGGCCCTGGTGGAAGCGGCCGACGACATCCTCCGCGAGCAGGACGACCCCGCCGCGTTCGCCGCCCGCGAGCAGCTTTCGCGCAGCCTCGAGGCGCTGCGTACCACGGCGCAACCGGACCGCACCGGGCTGTTCCTGCAACTCGGCGCGCTGCGCGAGCAGGCCATCCAGCTCAGCCCCCTGGCACCGGCCTTCGAGGACAAGGGCGGCGTGCTGCGCAACATGGCCGCCGACGGCGACGGTGGCAGCTGGTGGGCCGAGTGGCTGGAAAAGCTCTCCCACTACTTCCGCATCCAGTTCGACGCCGACCAGAACATCAAGCCGCTGCTCGCCGGGCAAGGGCTGTCCCAGGTGCGCCTGGCGCTGTCGCTCGCCCTGGAGCAGGCGCAGTGGGCGGCACTGCACGGCAAGACCCAGGTCTATCGCCAGTCGCTGAAGCAGGCGCGTGACGTGCTGGATTCGCAGTTCAACGCCGAGAACCCGGAGAGCCGTGCATTGCTGGCGCGCATCGACGAACTCGCCACCCAGCCGGTCGAAGTGAAGACGCCCGACCTCGGTGCTTCCCTCGAAGCGCTCCAGGCCTACCTGCAGCGCAGCCAGCGCCTGGCCGATCCGAAGGCCGCTGCGGCGCCCGAGGCCGACCCGTCGCAGGACCCCGAAGCGGCGCCGCCGGTGGAGGGCCAGGGCCAATGAGACGGATCATCCTCGTCCTGCTGCTCCTGGCCGCTGCGGGCACCCTGGTGGGCATGGCCGTGGTCCAGCATCCCGGCTACGTACTCTTCGCCTACAAGGGCTTCCGCTACGAGTCCAGCCTCTGGGCCTTCCTCGCCCTGGTCGCCGTGGTGGTGCTGCTGCTCTGGCTGGTGCGCGCGCTGCTGACCCTGGTGTTCGTCTCCGGCGGCGTGGTCAACCCCTGGTCCCGGCGCAATGCCCGCCGTCGGGTGCGCCTGGCCTCCGAGCAAGGCCTGCTGGACCTGGCCGAAGGCCGTTGGGCCCGCGCCCTGCGCCACCTGCGCCGTGCCGCCGAGGCCGATCCGCAGCCGTTGATGTACTACCTCGGTGCGGCCCGTGCGGCCAACCGCATCGGCCAGTACGAGGAGAGCGACCAGCTCCTCGAGCGCGCCCTGGAACGCCAGCCGCAGGCCGAACTGGCCATCGCCCTGGCCCATGCCGAACTGCAACAGGAGCGTGGCGAGACCGATGCCGCGCTGGAGACCCTCAAGGTCATGCAGGAGCGCCATCCGCGCCATCACCAGGTGCTGCGCCAGTTGCTCCAGCTGCATCGCCAGCGCGGTGACTCGGCGGCCCTGGTCGGCCTGCTGCCCGACCTGCGCAAGAACAAGGCGCTACCGGAATCCGAACTCAACCAGCTGGAGCTGAGCGTGTGGAGCGACCGCCTGGTGCACGCCGGGCAGGCCGGCCTCAACGAGGGCGAGACCGCGCTCAACCCGCTGATCCAGGCCTGGCAGCATCTTTCCGCCGCGCAGCGCGCCGAGCCACGCCTGGTGCTGGCGTTCGCGGACCAGCTGCGTCACCTGGGGGCCGAGCCCGAGGCCGAGGAGGCGGTGCGCATCGCCCTCAAGCGTGGCTATGACGACGCCCTGGTGCGCTTCTACGGACGCCTGCGTGGCGCCGATCCGGCGCGCCAGCTGCAGACCGCCGAAGCCTTCCTCAAGGACCACCCGACCGACCCGGCGCTGTTCCTCACCCTGGGCCGGCTGTGCCTGCAGAACAGCCTGTGGGGCAAGGCGCGGGAGTATTTCGATACCGGCCTGAGCTTCTCCCGCGAGCCGGAACTCTGCGCCGAGCAGGCACGCCTGCTGGCGCAGATGGGCGAGCTGGAACGCAGCAACCAGTTGTTCCAGGAAGGCCTGGTGCAGCACCTGCCCGCCCTGCCCCTGCCCGGCGAACGCGTCGCCTGATGTCGCGCCGCCGCCCTGGCGGCGCGTCTCTCACGAACCCTCGTAGCTGATGCGGTAGATGGCTCCGGCCTGGTCGTCACTGACCAGCAGCGAGCCATCCGGCGCCACCAGCACGTCCGCCGGGCGCCCCCAGACCTCGCCATCCTCCAGCCAGCCTTCGGCGAACACGCTCTGGCGCTTGAGGCTGCCGTCGTCGTTCAGTTCCACGCGCTTGATGCGGTAGCCGATCTTCTCGCTGCGGTTCCACGAGCCGTGCTCGGCGATGAACAGGTTGTCGCGGTACTCCGCCGGGAACTGGCCGCCGGTGTAGAAGCGCAGCCCGAGCGGCGCCACGTGCGGGCCGAGCCTGGCGACCGGGGCGACGAAATCCTCGCAGGGGCGTGTGCCGAACTCGGGGTCGGCGACGTTGCCGGCGTGGCAGTAGGGAAAGCCGAAGTGCTGGTTGGGTGCGGTGATGCGGTTGAGTTCGCAGTCCGGCATGTCATCGCCGAGCAGGTCGCGGCCGTTGTCGCTGAACCACAGCTCGCCGGTCTTCGGATGCCAGTCGAACCCCACGGTATTGCGGATGCCCCGGGCCACCCGTTCCAGGCCGCTGCCGTCGGGGTTCATGCGGTGCAGTGCGGCGTAGCGATCGGGGTCGCGTTCGCAGACGTTGCAGGGCGCACCCACCGGCACGTAGAGCTTGCCGTCGGGGCCGAAGGCGATGAACTTCCAGCCGTGATGGGTCTCGGCGGGGAAGGCCGGGCCGACCTGCTCGGGTTGCGGTGGCGCATCCAGATGCGTCTCGATGTCGCGCAGGCGCAGGATGCGGCTGATCGCCGAGACATACAGGTCACCCTTGTGGAAGGCTACGCCGACCGGCATCTGCAGCCCGCTGGCGAGGGTGCGTACGCGGCCGCTGGTGATGTCCAGCGCGTAGACCTTGCCGGCGGCATTGCTGCCCACGAACAGCGTGCCGTTGGCGCCCCAGGCCATCTCTCGGGCACTGGGCAACCGGTCGCTGAGGACTTCGATGCGAAACCCTGGCGGCAGGCGGATCCTGTCCAGGGGCAGTTGCGCCTGGGCCAGCAGGGACATGAAAAGCAGCAGGGCGAGTAACCGACGCATGGCGTTCTTCTCTGGATGGGTACCCGCTGCAGACTAGACGGTCGCCTTGAAAGGCCAATGGGCTTCCTCTACCGTATCGGCCTCTCATCACTCCTCGGAGCCGCCATGACCCTGGCCAGCCCCCGTTCCCTGTTCTTCGCCGCCTTCCTCGCCTGTGTCGCCGTCATGGGCGGTGCGCTCTACCTGGAACACGCGATGGGCCTGGAGCCCTGCCCCCTGTGCATCGTGCAGCGCATCTTCATCATTCTCTTCGGCGTGGTCTGCCTGATCGCCGCACTGCACGCGCCCCAGGCCCGAGGCCGTCGCGTCTACGCCGGGCTGGCATTGCTGTTCGCCGCCGGTGGCGCCGCGACCGCCGGCCGCCAGGTCTGGCTACAGGGCGTGCCCGCGGACCAGCTTCCGGCCTGCCTGCCGAGCCTGGAATACATGATGGATGCGCTGCCCTTCCAGGAAATCATCAAGCTGATGCTGCACGGCACGGCCGACTGCGCCGAAGTCACCTGGACCCTGTTCGGCATGAGTATTCCCGAGTGGAGCCTGCTGGCGTTCGCCGGCTGCATCCTCTTCTCGCTCTACCAGATGCTGCGTCGCGCCTGATCGCACCACCCGCCGCGCCTGGCTTGCAGCCGGGTGCGCGTTCTCGTCGCACCCTCCCGCCCCTGATGCACAAGCCGCGCCGGCTCTGGCGCGACGATTAAACGCTCGTATGAAATTTTCTCGACGAGGTGCCTTGCTGGCAGGCAGGCACGGGCATAATCTGGCCCGCACGCGACGCCGGAAAGTTGCCACTTCCGCGCCGTCTTCCCCGTTTTTGCGCCGATCGACAAAAAACCGTCTCGGAGCAGACGAACAAAGCATTACCGAAAGGGAAGCGAGGACATCATGCTCGAAAGTTGCCAGAACGCTCAGGAACGTTGGGGTGGGGTACACCAGTTGATCGACCGCTGGTTGCTGGAGCGCCAGGAACTGGTCAGGGTCTTCACCAGCGTCAGCGACAGACCCGAGGCACCTGCGGTGGAAGACCTGCAGGGGTTCTGCGAAGTACTGGTCGACTACGTGTCGGCGGGGCACTTCGAGGTCTACGAACAACTGCTCAACGAGGCCAAGGCCTTTGGCGACCAGCGCGGCCTGGATCTCGCCAAGCAGATCTACCCCCGTATCGAAGCCATCACCGAGGTCGCGTTGAGCTTCAACGACTGCTGCGACGGCAGTGCCAGCCGCGAAGTCTGCCTGGCCACCGAGCTCAAGCGCCTCGGTCCATTGCTGCACGAGCGCTTCGAACTGGAGGACTGCCTCATCGAGGTGCTGCACAACGCCCACCAGAACCAGGGCGCGCAGCTCGCGTGATTCAGCGGACCTCGAGCAGCTCGAGGTCGAACACCAGGGGCGCGTGGGGTGGAATCAGGTCCCCCGCGCCTTCCGCCCCATAGGCCTGGGCCGAGGGAATCACCAGGCGCCACTTCGCCCCTACCGGCATCTCCTGCAACGCATCCCGCCAGCCGGCGATCACGCTGTCGAGGCGGAACCATTGCGGCCCGTCGCTCTCGTCGAACACGCTGCCGTCGGCCAACTGCCCGCGATAGTTCACCCGCACCTGCGAATGCGCGCCCGGTTTCGCGCCGCTGCCGGCCCGCAGCTCGGTCACCAGCACGCCATCCTTCAACTCGCGCACACCGTACTTGCCGCGTTCCAGCGCGATGAAGCGCTTCTCCGCGGCGATGGCTTTCTGCGTGTCCTGGCCGTTGCGTTCGAGGGTCGTCTCATGGGCGTCGAGCAGCTGTTCCATGCGCTGCGCATCGAGCTCCGGCTTCTCGCCGCGATAGGCCTGGGCGAGCCCGCGCAGCAGTGAGTCCAACTGCAGGTCCGGTGCTTCCTGGCGCAACCGTTCCCCCAGTTTCACGCCCATGCTGTAGGCGAGATCCTTCTGCTCGTCGGCGGCTTGAAGAGGCAGAGCGAAGAGGCAGAAAAGCAGGGAGGCGAGGATGCGCATCGGGCGTTCTCCAGGAGCGGAATGCGGGCGATTATGCCAGCCATGCAGTTTGGAATAACGGGGAACTAGCGATGGCTCAAACAGGCGTCTAGTATGGGCGCAACCACGTCCGCCCGGAGGCGCACCATGTCGGCCAAGAAGAAGCCCGTAAGCACCCCGCTGCACCTGCTGCAGCAACTTTCCCACAGCCTGATCGAACACCTCGAAAACGCCTGTAGCCAAGCGTTGGTCGATGCCGAAAAACTGCTCACCAAACTGGAGAAGCAACGCGGCAAGGCCCAGGAAAAACTCCACGGTGCGCGGACCAAGCTGCAGGATGCTGCCAAGGCCGGCAAAGCGAAGGCGCAAGCCAAATCCAAGGAAGCCGTCGCGGAGCTGGAAAGCCTGCTCGACGCACTTAAGGCCCGCCAGGCCGAGACCCGCTCCTACATCGCCGACCTCAAGCGCGACTCCCAGGAAAGCCTGAAGATCGCCCAGGGCGTCGGCAAGGTGAAAGAGGCCGCTGCCAAGGCGCTGGTCGCTCGTGAAGCCAAGGCCAAGCCCGCTGCCGCCAAACCGGCCGCCAAGGCCGCGCCGAAAGCCGCCGCCAAACCCGCTGCCAAACCTGCCGCGAAAGCACCGGCCAAGGCTGCCGCAAGCAAACCCGCTGCTGCCAAGCCTGCCGCCAAACCTGCTGCGAAAGCCCCGGCCAAAGTGGCTGCTGCCAAGCCCGCCGCCGCCAAGGCTCCGGTGAAAGCCGCTGCCAAACCGGCGGCCAAGCCTGCCGCGAAAGCGCCGGCCAAGGCCGTCGCCAGCAAGCCTGCCGCTACCGCGAAACCCGCTGCCAAGCCGGCTGCTAAACCGGCCGCCAAGCCCGCTGCCAAGGCGCCGGCGAAAGCCGCAGCGAAACCCGCTGCTACCAAGCCCGCTGCCGCGGCGAAACCTGCAGCCAAGCCTGTCGCCGCCAAGCCGGCAGCTGCCAAGTCCGCCGCCAAGGCTCCGGCCAAGCCGGCTGCGAAGCCGGCACCCAAGGCCGCTGCCAAACCCGCTGCCAAGCCTGCCGCGAAGGCCCCGGCCAAGCCCGCCGCCCCGGCGAGCGCACCGGTCGCCAAGCCTGCCGCACCGGCTCCTACCGCTGCTGCCACGCCGGCTCCGTCGGCTGCCAACGGCGCAGCGCCGACCACGCCTTCGGCTTAAGCCTCGAGGGCCGCGACGCGCAGCGATTGCAGCGCGTCGCGGTCACTCCCCCCCGCCTTTCCGGCCAGTCCCTCCAGCCATTCCATGTCATGCCCAGCGGCCTCCGGCCAGGGCGCGGCAGCCTGCTCCAGGCGGGCCAGCAGACGACGCTCGGCATCCAGCTCCAGCCGTTTCACCGCCTCGCGCAACGTGCGCAGTTCCTCGTCCATGGCCGCCGCTTCGCGCCATCCACGCCTCAGCGCACGCAAGGGCTCCACGACCTCCCGTTGCCAGGGTTCGGCGATCAGGCGCAGCTGTTCCTCGCGGGCATCGTCGTGCCTGACGCCCCGGCGCGCGAGCCAGGCGCCGGCCAGCAGCAGGCAGACATCGGCACCCTGTTCCTGCAGGCGCAGGCAGGCATCTTCGACGCCCGGACGGGCGTAGAGATCAAGGGCGAAACTCCATAGATCGGGGGCATGGCGCATACCGGGCGGTGGGGGAATGAAGCTGATAAACTCCGCCGCCATTATGATCCGACTCCAGAACCTCACACTACAGCGTGGTCCTCAGCGCCTGCTCGAAGGCGCCGAACTGACCCTGCACACCGGCCAGAAGGTCGGCCTCATCGGCGCCAACGGTGCCGGCAAATCCAGCCTCTTCGCCCTGCTGCGCGGCGAGCTCGGCCCCGACGCGGGCGACTGCTTCGTGCCGGCCGACTGGCGCATCGCACACATGCGCCAGGAGGTGGACACCCTCGACCGCCTGGCGGTGGACTATGTCCTCGACGGCGACGCGCACCTGCGACGCGTGCAGGCCGAGCTGGCCGCCGCCGAGGCGGGCCATGACGGCACCGCCATCGCCCGCCTGCACATCGAGCTGGACAGTGCCGACGGCTACACCGCCGATGCCCGCGCGCGCAAGCTGCTGGCCGGCCTGGGCTTCACCAGCGAGCAGATGGACCGCCGCGTCGGCGACTTCTCCGGTGGTTGGCGCATGCGCCTGAACCTGGCCCAGGCGCTGATGTGCCCGTCCGAACTGCTGTTGCTCGACGAGCCCACCAACCACCTGGACCTCGACGCCATCCTCTGGCTGGAGGAGTGGCTCAAGGGCTACCCCGGCACCCTGCTGCTGATCTCCCACGACCGTGACTTCCTCGATGCGGTGGTGGACAACGTCGCCCACCTGGAACAGCAGAAGCTGACCCTCTACCGCGGCGGCTACTCGGCCTTCGAGCGCACCCGCGCCGAGCGCCTGGCGCAGCAGCAGCAGGCCTACGAGAAGCAGCAGGCCCAGCGTGCGCACATGGAGAAGTACATCGCCCGCTTCAAGGCCCAGGCCACCAAGGCCCGCCAGGCGCAGAGCCGGATCAAGGCCCTTGAGCGCCTGGAGGAACTGGCGCCTGCGCACGTCGACTCGCCCTTCGACTTCGTCTTCCGCGAGGCCGACAAGATCTCCAGCCCGCTGCTGGACGTCGCCGAAGGCCAGCTCGGCTACGGCGACAAGGTGGTGCTGCAGCAGGTCAAGCTGCAGCTCGTCCCCGGTGCGCGCATCGGCCTGCTCGGCCCCAACGGCGCGGGCAAGTCCACCCTGATCAAGACCCTTTCCGGTGAGCTGGCGCCTGTCGCCGGGCGCCTGGCACGGGGCGAGAACCTCGCCATCGGCTACTTCGCCCAGCACCAGCTGGACTCCCTCGATCCCAAGGCCAGCCCGCTGCTGCACCTGCAGCGCCTGGCACCGACCGAGCGCGAACAGACCCTGCGCGACTTCCTCGGCGGCTTCGACTTCCGTGGCGATCGCTGCGACGAGCCGGTGCTGAATTTCTCCGGTGGCGAGAAGGCGCGCCTGGCCCTGGCGCTGATCGCCTGGCAGAAACCCAACCTGCTGCTGCTCGACGAACCGACCAACCACCTGGACCTGGAGATGCGCCTCGCGCTGACCATGGCCCTGCAGGAGTTCGCCGGCGCGGTGCTGGTGGTCTCCCACGATCGCCACCTGCTCAAGAGCACCACCGACGAGTTCCTCCTGGTGGCCGACGGCCGCATCCAGCCCTTCGAGGGCGACCTCGACGACTACGCCCGCTGGCTGGTCGACTACCGCGCCCGCCAGGCCCCTGCCAGCACCCCCGCCGCCGGTGCCGGCACGGGCACCGACAAGCGCGCCCAGCGCCAGGCCGCCGCCGCGCTGCGCCAGCAACTGGCCCCGCACAAGCGCGAGGCCGAGAAGCTGGAGAAGGAGCTCGGCACCCTGCACGAGAAGCTCGCCGCCGTTGAGTCCCGCCTGGGCGACTCCGGCCTCTACGAGGCCTCGCGCAAGGACGAACTGCGCGACCTGCTCGCCGAACAGGCCAGGCTCAAGGCCCGCGAAGGCGAGCTGGAGGAGAAGTGGCTGGAGGCGCTGGAGCTCCTGGAAAACCTGCAGAGCCAACTGGAGGCGAGTGACTGATGGAAGACCTGGTGCTGTTGACGGCCTGGAGCGAACCCCTGATCCGAGCGGCGCAGGTGCTGCTCATCCTGATTCTCGCCTGGCTCGTGCAGCGCATCGTCACCCGTGGCATCACCCGCCTCGGCGCGCGTTATCCACAGCTGCCCCAGGAGCTCCTGCTGCCCCTGCGCGGCCTGCTGCGCTGGCTGATCCTGGGCAGCGCCTTCATGCTGGTGCTGGAGCGTCTCGGGGTTTCCGCCGAGGTGCTGTGGACGGCGCTGACCGGCTTCACCGCCGTCGCCGCGGTGGCCTTCTTCGCCATCTGGAGCGTGCTCTCGAACATGTTCTGCGCGGTGCTGATCTTCTCCCTCGGCCCGTTCCGCCTGGGCGATGTGGTGGAGGTCGTGGAGAGCGCCGACAAGCCCGGCGTGAAGGGCCGCGTGGTGGCCATCAACCTCTTCTACACCACCCTGCAGGACCTCGGTGAAAGCGCCGACGGCGCCCTGGTGCAGGTGCCCAACAGCCTGTTCTTCCAGAAGGCGGTGCGTCGCTGGCGCTGAGCCGCCGGCCGGGGCTGGGCAGCGCAAAGCGCAGCGGGTAGTCTGCTCGGCCCCCCTTCCGTTTTCCGAGGTTCACGCCATGGCCATGCACACCTGGCTCGCTTTCCTGGTCGCCTGCTGGGTGATCAGCCTCTCGCCCGGCGCGGGCGCCATCGCCTCCATGTCCTCCGGGCTGCAATACGGGTTCCTGCGCGGCTACTGGAACGCCATCGGCCTGCAGCTGGGCCTGGCCCTGCAGATCGCCATCGTCGCCGCCGGTGTCGGCGCCATCCTCGCCACCTCGGCCATGGCCTTCAGCGCGATCAAGTGGTTCGGCGTCGTGTACCTCGTCTACCTGGCCGTCCGCCAATGGCGCGCGCTGCCCAGCGACTTGTCCGCCGACTCCGCCGAACGGCCCCTTGGCCGGCCGCTGACCATGGTGCTGCGCGGCTTCCTGGTGAACGTCAGCAACCCCAAGGCGATCGTCTTCATGCTCGCCGTGCTGCCGCAGTTCATCGACCCCCATGCGCCGCTGGTGCAGCAGTACCTGGTGATGGGCGCGACCATGATCACCGTCGACCTGATCGTCATGGCCGGCTACACCGGGCTGGCCGCCAAGGTCCTGCGCGTGCTGCGCTCGCCGCGCCAGCAGCGGTCCATGAACCGCGGCTTCGCCGTGCTCTTCGTCGGCGCCGCCGCGCTGCTGGCCACCGTGCGTCGCGTCCCGGCGTGATCCAGTCGATGGCCTGAACGTGACCCGGCGCCGCGACAAGGTGGCGCACGGGCACTAGGCTGCCGGTCTTCCCAAAGGAGCATCGGCATGCCGCCATCCAACAGCCGGGACGGGGTCTATGGCGACTCGCCGGACCTCGCCATCGCCCCCCTGCGACACCCTCCGCTGGAGCAGGCCCTGAGCGCCGCCTGTGGCGAGCTCGACATCCACGAAGCCTTCCTCGCCGCCCTGCGCGACCCCGCGCTCGGCCCGCAGCCGCGCCTGCTGCTGGGCGTTTCCGGCACCGACCTGGCCGGGCGCCGCCGCCTCGCCGCGCTGGTGGCCGAGTTGCTGCCCGACGACATCGAACTCGACCTCATCGAGCTGGAGGACGACAACCTGTCCCAGGCCCTGCGCGAATGCTGCGAGGCGTTCTACCGGCGCTGAGCCTTGGCAGCGGCAAAAGAAAAGCGGCCCGCAGGCCGCTTGCCTCAATGCAGGATCTTCGCTGGTTCGTCCGGTGGCAGCGCCCCGTAGCGCCCGCTGTCGGTCACTGCCGCCGGGCCCACGCCGAGCTGCTCCTGCAGCTGCCGGGCGACATCTTCGCCCAGGGCCTTCGACACCTCGCGCACCACGCGCCCGCGGTTGGGGGTGACGCGCCTGTCGCCGCCCTTCACCAGCTTCACGTCCTGGGCTTCACCCATCGCGGTGAAGGCGGCCTTCACTTCGTGGGTGCGGGTGTCGATGAGGCTGAAGTCGGCCACCAGGGTCAGGCCCAGCACCGTGGAGTAGGTGTCGGTGTTGTCGATGGCGTTGACGTCCTGGCGGAAGTCGGCGTCCGAGAGCGAGCCGAACAGCACGTAGTCCGCGCCCTGGAACTGGCCCTGGGCGATACGCCCGATCACGTCGTGCAGGCCTTCGTTGTCGCTGCCGTAGGGGCGCCCCTGGACCAGCTGGAAGGTGCCGGACTTGAGGATCTCGCCCTTGATGTCGCCGGTGAATTTGCGCAGCTCGCCGCGCTCGATGTAGCTGTAGGTGCCTTCCTCTTCCGAGTAGCTGCTGGAGGCGCTGCCGGAGAAGCCGCTCACCTGCGAGGCACTCTGGGCGTTCACCGTGTGGATGTACTCGCGGACGCGTTCCTCGAAGGCGAGGTCGGTCACCGCCACCTTGGGTGCCGCGTGGCTGGCCAGTGCCAGGCTGGCGACGAACAGGCCGATCAATGCGCGCATATCAACGCTCCGTGGTCTTGCGGATTTCCTTCTCGTCCATCCATTCGGCCAGGCCGCTCTCGACGTCGACGAGCTGCAGGCTGAACTTGTAGAAGACGTCCTTGTAGTCGCTGCTGCGCTTGACGATGGAGCTGATGGAGCCCTCCAGGCGGTACTTGGCGGCGATCATGTTGCCGGTCTTGGCGATGGTGGAGTTCTTGTACAGGCCGCTCTGGTTCTGCAGCTTCAGCTGGTCGACCTGGCTCTGCATGTCGGTGTTGTCGCTGGCGAAGCGTGCGGTGCCGGACTTCAGCAGCTGGGTCTTGATCGAGGTGGTGATCTCGCGGGTGTCGATGTACTCGCTGGTCTTGTTCTTCACGTCGTAGACCTGGATCACCGGGCGGCCCTGGAGCACGCCGGACTGGGCCAGCGAGCGGGTCATGGACTCGGCGATCATCTGCAGGTCGGTGGAGCCGAACTCGTTGGTGATCAGCTCGACGGCCTTGCTGTCGCCATAGCTGATGTTGCCGCCGCCGAGTACCGGCGAGGGGTTGTTGGCGCAGCCGGCGGCGGCCAGGGCGAAGGCGGCGATGCAGGTGGTGCGGACAAGGCGCATGGGGATTCGCTCTCTCGTGATCAGTCGGGGGTGTTCATTTCAAGGCGGAAGTCGGTCGCCTTGGGTACGGGGGCAATGGCCGGCAGGACGGTGGTCTGGGTGCCGTAGATCGGCAAGGCCTTCCAGCTCTCCTCGTCGGCGACGGGGAAGCCGTCGCTGTCGAGCCAGGCGAAGCGGTAGTAGAGGGTGCGGTTGTGGCTGGAGGTATTGGTCAGCTTCACCTTGACGGTGAGGAAGCCGTTCTCGCGGGCCACCCGCATGGTGTCCACTTCGATGTCTTCGACATCGCCCATGGGCGCCACCTTGCTGGAGGCGGTTTCGCGGCCGGAGCAGCCGGCCAGCAGGGCCAGGGCGAGCCCGGCGACGAGCAGATTGCGCATGTGTGTTCCTCAGGGTGTCTGGTTGCTGGCCACGGCGCGGACGCCGGGTGTGGTCGGGGTGACGGCGCCCTGGGCGTAGACCTGGCCGGCCACCAGGCGCAGCGGGACCACCTGGTGGGGCCGATCGATCTTCAGGGTGAATTCGCGCACGCCATGGGCGGTGGGCAGGGCCAGGCGGTGCTCGCCCATGGCCAGGCGCAACCGTGCGACGCCGATGCTGCCGGGCAGGGTGCGCCAGGTGCGCTCGTCGGCCCCTTCGCTGGCCACCGACATGATGCCGACGGCCAGGCTGGCGAGGGCGTTGCCGTTGTCGTTGAGCTGCTTCTGCAGGGCGCCCCGGGTCACCGCGCGCACGGTGGTGCGCAGGATGATGCCGGGCATGTCGTCGCGCAGGGCGCGGTGCGACATGGCGCGCACGCTGCTGAGTTCGGTGAGGGCGGTGGGTGTGCCATCCACCTCGACGAAGGCCGGCGCCGGGGTGCTGGTGTCGTCGCGCAGCAGCGGGAAGGACACGGTGCTGATGATCATCCCGGACTCCAGGGGCACCGGCAGCGGGATGCGCAACGAGTCGCGGGCCGGCGCCAGGCCGCTCTGCAGCACCAGCAGCACGTCGCTGCCGGCGTCCGCCGCAGGCGTTGCGTCCAGGTCCAGGAGGGCCTGTTCCAGCAGCGGCGTGCCGGGGCGCAGTTCGGCGGCCTGGCGATAGCCGGGGGCGGCCAGGCCCTTTTCGCCCAGGGCCTCGTAGACGAACCCGGCGAGGTAGTGGCTGAAGGCGCTCTGGTAGCTGTTCTTCAGGTTGACCACGTCGGGGGCATCGAGCGAGGCCACCGGGTAGCCGCGCAGGTCTTCGAAGCGGGTGCTGATGCCCTGGCGCTCGGCCTCTTCCTCGCTGTCGAGGTACTGCCGGTCGCGCAGCTCGGCGATCAGTGCTTCGCGTTCGTGGGTCTTGCGGATCTCGGTACGGGCGGCGTCGAAGTCGCTGACGGCCAGGTCGTTGAGGGCCATCTGCGTGGTGAGCATGACCTTCTCGTAGTCGTAGCCCTCGTAGCGACGCACCCGGTCGTTGGCGAGGAAGGCGCCGGCCTGCCCCAGGTAGCGCGAAGGGTCGGCCTTCATCGCCTCTTCCCACTGGAAGACGATGCGGTCGGCCTGGCGCCAGGCGGCCTGGCTGCCGACGAGGTCGCCACGTGCACGCAGCAGCTCGCCCTTTTCGAAGTAGTAGAGGAGGTCCTTGTCCTCGCCGCCGTTGTTGGCTTCCAGCGTGCCGAGGGCGGCGTCCACGTCGCCACGGGCGAGGTGCTGGCTGGTGGCGGTGAGTTCGCTTTCGTAGCTGCGCAGGACCGAGCAGCCGGCAAGCTGCAGGGCGAAGCAGGCCGCCAGGGCGGTGAGGGCGCGGGATGCCATGGGTTCCTCGTCGAGTCCTTGATACTGCCAGCCGTTTCCAGCTGATCCAGGCGTGCAATGGCATGTGGCGGCTTCCTGCCAATCCCCGCATGGGCCTTCCCGGGGCACCGGAGGTGCGGGAAGGGCGGGCGATTATAGGGGAATATCGGCGAAAATAGATGGCTCAATGAGATCATTTTGATCTCGCAGGCGCTGCGGCATGGTGGCGCAGCGAGCATCCGCAGGGGGGGCTGGCATACTGCGCGCCCGCAACCTTTCCGGAGCCCAAGCCCATGCGTGTGTGGATCGACGCCGACGCCTGCCCCCGTGCTGCCAAGGACCAGGTCATCAAGTTCGCCCTCAAGCGCAAGTTCGAGGTGGTGCTGGTGGCCGGGCAGAGCCAGGTGAAGCCGGCCTTCGCCTGCGTGCGCCTGGTGGTGGTGCCGAGCGGGCCGGATGCGGCGGACGATCACCTGGTGGAGCAGGCCGAGCCGGGCGACCTGGTGATCTGCAGCGACGTGCCGCTGGCCGACCGGCTGGTGAAGAAGGGCGTCGCCGCGCTGGATCCGCGTGGCCGCGAATTCGACGAGCGCAACATGGGTGAGCGGCTGGCGGTGCGCAACCTGTTCACCGACCTGCGCGACCAGGGGCAGATGGGGGGTGGCCAGGCCGCTTACAGCGACAAGGACCGCCAGGCGTTCTCCAACTCGCTGGACCGGCTGCTGACCCGCCTCGCCCGGGGCTGAACGCCCTCAGCCGCAGAGGTAGGTGCCGGTGCCGACGGCCACCAGGGTGCCGTCGTCGGCGTGCAGTTCCGAGCGCACCACCGCGACCTTGTTGCCCGAGCGCAACAGCACCGCCGTGGCGGTGAAGGCGCGGCCGCGCCCCGGGCGCAGGTAGTCGATACGCAGGTCGATGGTGCCGAGCTTGGACAGCCGCTCCATGCGTTCGGCGGTGGACAGGCCCTGGTGGCGTTCGAAGGCGCCGATCAGCGCCATGGCGCCGCCGGTGACGTCCAGCAGCGAGGAGATCACCCCGCCATGGAGGATGCCGTGGACGAAGTTGCCGATCAGTTCGTCCTTCATCGGCAGGTGCATGGTCACCTGCTCCTGCGACAGCACGCCGAGCTGGATGCCGAGTACCTGGTTGAAGGGGATGCGTTCGAAGAAGCGCCGGACCGCCTGTTGCAGTTCCGGGGTCAGGACGAAGTCGTTGTCGCTCATGCTGCACCTGCGTCGGGGTCGAGAGTGCGACGCTGACGCAGCGCGGGGCGCTTGAACAGGGGCGCGGCCCAAATGGCACGCGGATTGGCGGGAGCGGCTTGCAGTGGCGGGCGGCCAGGGCCGCCCGCCTGGCCGTCAGTGGTCGGCGTGGGTCAGTTCGAGCACGCGGTCGACCAGCTTGTAGATGCCCGAGGCGGCTTCGCTGATGGACTGGGCGAGCATGTAGGCGGGGGTGGTGACCAGTTTGCGTGCCTTGTCCTCGACTATCTCGCTGACCACGCACTCGACGTGCTCGGCGCCCATCTTCTCCAGCGCACCGGCGGTGTCGGCGTCGGTGCCGATGGTGCAGGTGACGCCTGCGCCATAGATCTTCGCGGCCATGGCCGGGGCGATGCAGATCAGCCCCACCGGCTTGCCGGCGTCGGCGAAGCCCTGGGCGGCGGCCAGGACGTCGGGCTGCACGCTGCAGTCGGCGCCGCTGAGGGCGAAGTCGGAGAGGTTCTTCGCCGCGCCGAAGCCGCCGGGGATGATCAGGGCGTCGTAGTCCTCGGCCTTGAGTTCACGGACGTCCTTCACCGCGCCACGGGCGATGCGTGCGGACTCGGTGAGCACGTTGCGGCTCTCGGGCATCTCCTCGCCGGTGAGGTGGTTGATCACGTGGTGCTGGGCGATGTTGGGTGCGAAGCACTGCGCCAGTGCGCCGCGTTGGTCCAGGCGCAGCAGGGTGATCACGCTCTCGTGGATCTCCGCGCCGTCGTACACGCCGCAGCCGGAAAGAATCACAGCAACTTTCTTGTTCATAGCGTTCTCCGCTTCACTGGGCCGCCTTCAGGTTCTCCTGGAGGAACGCCTGGGCATGCTGGTGGGCATCCTCGGCCAGCCTGGGTTGGTAGGTATTCAGGTCGCTGCGCTGGTCGAACACGTGGTCGGCCCCGCCGTATTGCACCAGTTGCAGTTGTTCGAGTTCGAGCCCGTCTATAGCTGATAGACACTGAAGGTGGTCAGTGATTCTGTCCTTGCCACCGAGAAACATCAGCACCGGCAGGTCGCGCCCCTTGCCCTGGCGCAGGTGCGCGGGGAATCCACAGTAAGGGTAGAAGGCGATGACGCCGCGCACACCGTCCAGCGCCTGCTGGCCGATGCGGGGGAAGCCATGGCCGGCGCCGCCGTCGTAGGCGAGTGCATCGAGGATGCTCCAGCCGCCGTGGGAGTAGCCGAGCAGGGCCATGCGCCGGTGATCCAGGCGGGGCATCGAGCGGGCGAGGTCGAGGGCGGCGTAGACGTCCAGCGCACGCTCGTTGCCCCACAGCAGCTTGCCGTCGCAGACCGGATGCCAGTCATGGATGCCGCGTGCGCCCAGGCTGTCGACGAAGAGCAATGCGTAGCCCTGGGGCAGCAGCCATTTCTTCACGTTCTCGACGAAGCCCGGGCTTTGCCCGCTGCAGCCGTGGAACACCAGCACGGTGGGAAAGGGGCCTTCGCCTGCCGGGGTGAACAGGCTGAGGTGGGGCGCCAGGCGCTCGCGCGCGGACGCCAGGTCGTCGGCGGCCGGCAGCAGCGCGGCGCGATAGGGATAGAGTCCCAGGAGGGCGGCCGTGGCGATCAGGATCAGCAGGATGGAAAAGGTGCGTCGTGTGGTTATGCGCATGTGTCGTCATATGCCGGTTGGGCTGGCATGCGGCGCCAGGGGCCCCGGAGAGGCGCGGGCGTAGCATCGAGCCTGGCAATCCTAGTCCCTTGATCGGCATAACGATACGGCTGACATCATGAATTACGTCCTCTACGCGGTCCCCTTCTTCTTCCTGCTGATCGGCATCGAGCTGCTCGCCGATCGTTGGCGCGGGGTGCGCACCTACCGCACCGCCGATGCCATCAACAGCCTCAGCGCCGGGGTGCTGTCCACCACCAGCGGGCTGCTGACCAAGGCGGTGGGGGTGCTCACCTACACCTATGCCTGGCAGCACCTGGCGCTGTTCGAGTTGCGCGCGGACAGCCCCTGGGTCTGGCTGTTCGCCTTCGTCTTCTACGACTTCTGCTACTACTGGAACCACCGCCTGGGCCACGAGCGCAACGTGCTCTGGGCCGCGCACTCGGTGCACCACCAGAGCGAGGAGTACAACCTCTCGACGGCGCTGCGCCAGACCAGTACCGGCTTCCTCTTCGGCTGGATCTTCTACCTGCCGATGGCGGTGGCCGGCGTGCCGCCGCTGGTGTTCCTGACGGTGGCCGCGCTCAACCTGCTCTACCAGTTCTGGGTGCACACGCGCCATGTGCCGAAGCTCGGCTGGTTCGAGTGGTTCTTCATCAGCCCCTCGAACCACCGCGTCCACCATGCGCAGAACGCGGTCTACATGGACCGCAACTACGGTGGCGTCTTCATTCTCTGGGATCGCTTGTTCGGCACCTTCCAGGAGGAGCTGGACGAGGAACCGGTGGTGTTCGGCGTGACCACTCCCCTGGCCAGCTGGAACCCGATCTGGGCCAACCTGCAGTTCTACTCGGTGCTCTGGCGGGACGCGGTGCGCGCCGGGTCCTGGTGGGATCGCTTGCGCATCTGGTTCATGCGCACCGGCTGGCGACCCGCGGATGTGGCGCTCAAGTACCCGCAGGCCAAGCCGGACCTGAGCCGTTTCAGCAAGTTCGAGGTGCCGCTGTCGGGCGGGCGCACCCTGTATGCGGCGCTGCAGTTCGTCGGTTACCTGGTGGGTGGCAGCTACCTGCTGGGGGCGGGCGACGGCTTGCCGCTGGGCGCCGTGCTGCTGGGCTGGGGCTGGTTGGCGTTCGGCCTGTTCGTCATCGGTGCGTGGCTGGAAAACCGGCCCTGGGCATTGCGCCTGGAGTTGGCGCGGCTGGCGGCTAACGTGCCGGTGCTATGGCTGGCGGGGGGGCTTGGCATGCTGCCGGCCAGCCCGTCGGCCTGGCTGGTGCTGGGGGTGCACGGCCTGGCCAGCGTGCTGGCGCTGGTCGCGCTGGGGCGGCGCGAGGCGGCGCTGGCGGTCTGAGTCGGGAGTGATGGGCTACGGCTGCGGAGGCTGGTCGGCGTTCGCCTTGGCTTCGCGGCTGTTGCGCAGCCGGCGGCGCAGCCAGAGCAGGCCGCCGATCACCACCAGCACGCCGAGCACCATCAGCTCGTAGCGCTTGAGGTTGCCCAGCATGCCTTCGAGCACGGCACCGAAGTGGAAGGCGGCGAAGCCCAGGGCCAGGGCCCAGACGATGGCGCCGATGCCGTTGAGGATCAGGTAGCGCAGCGGCGGGTAGCCGGACAGGCCGATGGCCACTGGCATCACGGTGCGCAGGCCGTAGACGAAGCGGAAGCTCAGCACCCAGATGTCCGGGTGGCGACGGATGTGCTCCAGGGCCTTGTCGCCCATGGCCTGCCAGCGCGGGCGACGGGCGAGGATCTGCCGGCCCTTGTGGCGGCCGAGGTAGTACCACAGCTGGTCGCCGGCATAGCTGCCGAAGAACGCCGTCATCACCACCAGGTTGATATCCATGTAGCCGCGGAACGCGAGAAAGCCGGCCAGGACCAGGATGGTCTCGCCCTCGAAGAAGGTGCCGAGGAAGAGGGCGAAGTAGCCGAAATCCTGGAGGAATTGTTGCAGCATCAGTTAGGCAGCGCGGCAAAAATGAACGCGAAGCCTAACCGGGTTGGCGCTGCGGGAAAAGCTCTAAAGGGTGGCGAACCGCCAGTCGAGGGTCGACTGGTTCACGGCCAGCCCTCGTGGGGCCTCGGAAATTTCGTCGAACGCGACAGAGCGTCGCTGTCATGCATTGTTACCATTCGGTCATAATTGCCGCTTATAAATGTCGCACTGTGTCCTCCTTTGGACCCTGGAGTCTGTCGTGAGCTTTACCCCCGCCAATCGCCTGTTCCCCGCTACCCGCCTGCGCCGCAATCGCCGTGATGACTTCTCCCGCCGCCTGGTGCGTGAAAACACCCTGACCGTCGACGACCTGATCCTCCCGGTGTTCGTGCTGGACGGCGAGAACCGCCGTGAAGCGGTGCCCTCGATGCCGGGCGTCGAGCGCCTGTCCATCGACCTGCTGCTGGAAGCCGCGGCCGGCTGGGTGGCCCTGGGCATCCCCGCGCTGGCGCTGTTCCCGGTGACACCGCTGGAGCGCAAGTCGCTCGACGGCGCCGAGGCGTGGAACCCGGACGGCATCGCCCAGCGCGCCATCCGTGCCCTGCGCGAGCGCTTCCCGGAACTGGGCGTGATCAGCGACGTGGCCCTGGACCCCTTCACCACCCATGGCCAGGACGGCATCCTCGACGCCGACGGTTACGTGCAGAACGACATCACCGTGGACGCCCTGGTCAAGCAGGCGCTGTCCCACGCCGAGGCCGGCGCCCAGGTGGTCGCGCCCTCGGACATGATGGACGGCCGCATCCAGGCGATCCGCGAAGCGCTGGAGCTGGCCGACTTCCCCAACGTGCGGATCATGGCCTACTCGGCCAAGTACGCCAGTGCCTACTACGGGCCCTTCCGTGATGCCGTGGGCTCGGCCGCCAACCTCGGCAAGGCCAACAAGGCCAGCTACCAGATGGACCCGGCCAACGGCGACGAGGCCCTGCACGAAGTGGCGGCAGACCTCGCCGAAGGCGCCGACATGGTCATGGTCAAGCCGGGCATGCCTTACCTGGACATCGTCTGGCGCGTGAAGGATGCCTTCCGCGTACCGACCTTCGCCTACCATGTCAGCGGCGAGTACGCCATGCACATGGCGGCCATCCAGAACGGCTGGCTGAGCGAGGCGGTCATACTCGAATCGCTGACCGCATTCAAACGTGCGGGCGCTGATGGCATCCTTACCTACTTCGCCGTGCGTGCCGCAGAAATGCTCAAGGCGGGAGCCTGACTCCCCAGCAGGAAACCAGATGAACACCGATGGACTGAACCAAGCGTCGAACCCCGAACAAGAGCCCGTGCCGGAGCAGCCGGTCGCCGAGGCCCCCGCCCCGGCTCCCGTGGAGACTCCGCCGCCGGCCCCCGCGCCGGCTCCGGTGATCCCGGGCCTGGATGACAGCAGCCTGTACATCCACCGGGAGCTGTCGCAGCTGCAGTTCAACATCCGTGTCCTGGAGCAGGCGCTCGACGAGTCCTACCCGCTGCTCGAGCGCCTGAAGTTCCTGCTGATCTTCTCCAGCAACCTCGACGAGTTCTTCGAGATCCGTGCCGCCGGCCTGAAGAAGCAGATCACCTTCGCCCGCGAACAGGCGGGTGCCGACGGCCTGCTGCCGCACCAGGCGCTGGCCCGTATCAGCGAGCTGGTGCACGAACAGGTGGCGCGCCAGTACAGCATCCTCAACGACGTGCTGCTGCCGGAGCTGGCCAAGCACCAGGTCAGCTTCATCCGCCGGCGCTACTGGACGCCCAAGCTCAAGACCTGGGTGCGCCGCTACTTCCGCGACGAGATCGCGCCGATCATCAGCCCCATCGGCCTCGACCCGACGCACCCCTTCCCGCTGCTGGTGAACAAGAGCCTCAACTTCATCGTCGAGCTGGAGGGTGTCGATGCCTTCGGCCGTGACTCGGGCCTGGCGATCATCCCGGCGCCGCGCCTGCTGCCGCGCGTGATCCGCGTCCCCGAGGAGATCAGCGGCCCCGGCGACAACTTCGTGTTCCTGTCGTCGATGATCCACGCCCATGCCGACGACCTGTTCCCCGGCATGAAGGTGAAGGGTTGCTACCAGTTCCGCCTGACCCGTAACGCCGATCTTTCGGTGGACACCGAGGACGTCGAGGACCTGGCCCGCGCCCTGCGCGGCGAGCTGTTCTCGCGCCGCTACGGCGATGCGGTGCGCCTGGAGGTGGCCGACACCTGCCCGAAACACCTGTCCGACTACCTGCTCAAGCAGTTCGGCCTGGCCGAGAGCGAGCTGTACCAGGTCAACGGCCCGGTCAACCTGACCCGCCTGTTCAGCATCACAGGGCTGGACAGCCACCCCGAACTGCAGCACCCGAGCTTCACCCCGGTGATCCCCAAGCTGCTGCAGAAGGCCGAGAACCTGTTCAGCGTGGTGGGTAAGCAGGACATCCTGCTGCTGCACCCCTTCGAGTCCTTTACCCCGGTGGTGGACTTCCTGCGCCAGGCGGCCAAGGACCCCAACGTCCTGGCCATCAAGCAGACGCTGTACCGCGCCGGTGCCAACTCCGAGATCGTCGACGCCCTGGTGGAAGCGGCACGCAACGGCAAGGAGGTCACCGCGGTGATCGAGCTGCGCGCGCGCTTCGACGAGGAATCCAACCTGCAGCTGGCCAGCCGCCTGCAGGCTGCCGGCGCCGTGGTGATCTACGGCGTGGTCGGCTTCAAGACCCACGCCAAGATGATGCTCATCCTGCGCCGCGAGGATGGCGAGCTGCGCCGCTATGCCCACCTGGGCACCGGCAACTACCACGCCGGCAACGCGCGCCTGTACACCGACTACAGCATGCTCACCGCCGACGACGCGCTCTGCGAGGACTTGCACAAGCTGTTCAACCAGCTGATCGGCATGGGCAAGACGCTGCGCATGAAGAAGCTACTGCACGCGCCCTTCACCCTGAAGAAGTCGTTGCTGGACATGATCGCCAAGGAGGCCCTGCACGCCACCGAAGGTAAGCCGGCGCACATCATGGCCAAGGTCAACTCGCTGACCGACCCGAAGGTCATCCGCGCGCTGTACAAGGCCAGCCAGAGCGGCGTGAAGATCGACCTGGTGGTGCGTGGCATGTGCTGCCTGCGCCCGGGCATCCCCGGCGTCTCGCACAACATCCAGGTGCGCTCGATCATCGGCCGCTTCCTCGAACACAGCCGCATCTACTACTTCCTCAATGGTGGTGACGAGCTGCTCTATCTCTCCAGTGCCGACTGGATGGAGCGCAACCTCGACATGCGCGTGGAGACCTGCTTCCCGGTGGAGGGCAAGAAGCTCATCACCCGGGTCAAGAAGGAGCTGGAGACCTACCTCGCCGACAACACGCACAGCTGGGCCCTGCAGCCCGACGGTCGCTACCTGCGCAACAGCCCCAGCGGCAACCAGAACCCGCGCAGCGCCCAGGCCATCCTGCTGGACAAGCTGCTCAACCCGCCGGTCAGCGCGCGCTGACCGGCCACTGGACCGCACCAACGAAAACGGGGCCCCCTGGCCCCGTTTCGCTGTCCGCTTCCGGCGTCTCGCTTCAGCTCACCTGCAGGGTGAAGTCGATGCGTTTCAGCCAGGTGGCTTCCTGTTCGAAGTCCGCCTGGGTCAGCGGGTTGGCCGCCAGCCAGTTCTCGGGGAACTGCACGTCCAGGCTCTGCGGGCCCACCTTCAGGCGGACCTGGGGGGTCTCCTGGCTGGTGCGGATGTGGTGGAAGAGGATGGCGAAGCGCAGCAGCACGCAAAGGCGGATGAGCTTGACGCCCTCGTCGCCGAACTCGGCGAACTTGTCCTTGGGGATGTTGCGGCGATGGCCACGGACCAGCAGCGCGAGCATCTGCTGGTCCTGGCGGGAGAAGCCCGGCAGGTCCGAGTGCTCGATCAGGTAGGCGCCGTGCTTGTGGTACTGGTAGTGGGCGATGTCCATGCCGATCTCGTGGACACGGGCGCCCCAGACCAGCAGGTCGCGGTGCCACTCGTCGTCCAGCTCCCAGGCGTCCGCCACCTGCTCCAGCGCTTCCAGTGCCTTGGCCTCGACGCGGGCCGCCTGCTCGGCGTCGGCGTGGCAGCGCTCCATCAGCGCGCTGAGGGTGCGTTCGCGCACGTCCTCGTGGTGGTGGCGGCCCAGCAGGTCGTAGAGCACGCCTTCGCGCAGGGCGCCTTCGGAATGGGTCATGTGCTTGAGTTCGAGGGCATCGAAGATGGCCTCGAGGATCGCCAGCCCGGCCGGGAAGATGGCACGGCGATCGGGCTTGATGCCGTCGAGTTCGAGCTTCTCCACCTCGCCCAGCTTGAACAGCTTGCGCTTGAGCCAGGCCAGGCCTTCCGGGTTGACCTCGCCACTGCCCATGCCGGCCGCCTGGATCGCCAGGCCGACGGCGCGAATGGTGCCCGAGGCGCCCACCGCCTGTTGCCAGCCGAGGCGGCGCAGGCTGTATTCGATGCCCATCAGCTCCAGGCGCGCGGCGGTGTAGGCCTGGGCGTAGCGGGCGGGGGTGATCTTGCCATCGCGGAAATAGCGCTGCGTGTAGCTCACGCAGCCCATCTGCAGGCTCTCGCGCAGCTGCGACTCGAAGCGCTGGCCGATGATGAACTCGGTGCTGCCGCCGCCGATATCGGCGACCAGGCGCTTGCCGGGGGTGTCGGCGATGCTATGGGACACCCCCAGGTAGATGAGGCGGGCTTCCTCGCGGCCGGAGATCACTTCCACCGGGTGGCCGAGGATGGCCTCGGCGCGGCGGATGAACTCGGCGCGGTTGCGCGCCTCGCGCAGGGCGTTGGTGCCGACGATGCGCACCGCGCCCTCGGGCAGGCTGTTGGTCATCTGGGCGAAGCGGCGCAGGCAGTCGAGGCCGCGCTGCATGGCTTCCTCGCTGAGCATGCGCTCGTCATCCAGGCCGGCGGCGAGCTGCACCTTGTCGCCGAGGCGCTCGAGGATGCGGATCTCCCCGTGATCGGCCTTGGCCAGCACCATGTGGAAGCTGTTGGAGCCCAGGTCGATGGCTGCGATCAGGGAAGGGGTTTCGGCGCGACGGGTCGAGGGCATGGTCTTGGTGTCTCGTTTCTGAACGGCGCCATCCTGCCACGATCGTCACGTTGCGCCAACGCGAGTCGTGGAACGCTCGTGCAAGGGAATGGCAGGCGGCGTCACAGAATGCCACGGAGAAGTTTCCGCTTCATGACGGCCGCCTCCTTACTATAGGCGGCGCCCCGCCTCCCGGTGGCGGTGTTCGCGAAGGCTCCGGCACAGGGCGATAAATGGCCGCGGCGGATTGACGCGCAGGCGGTTATCCATCAGTTTTCCAACGCACCTCCATAGGAAGGCTCAATCGCCAGCGGCTTTCGGTCCGGGGAAAGCCGGGCTATGATGGCCGCCAATTTCCGCATCCGAATCCACGGAGAACATCCATGAGCGAACTCATCTCCCACGTTAGCGACGCCAGCTTCGAGCAGGACGTGCTCAAGGCCGAAGGCGCTGTGCTGGTCGATTACTGGGCCGAGTGGTGTGGCCCGTGCAAGATGATCGCCCCCGTCCTCGACGAGATTGCCAAGGACTACCAGGGCAAGCTGAAGATCTGCAAGCTGAACATCGACGAGAACCAGGACACCCCGCCGAAATACGGCGTACGCGGTATCCCGACCCTGATGCTGTTCAAGAACGGCAACGTCGAGGCGACCAAGGTCGGCGCCCTGTCCAAGTCCCAGCTGGCGGCCTTCCTCGACGCCAACATCTGAGTCCCGTCGGGTGCCCGGCGAGCCTTCGGACCGCAACGAGAAACCCCGCAATCTGCGGGGTTTTTTGTTGAATCGGTACTAGACGCCCCCGGATGCGGGTGTTAAATTCGGGTCCGCAGCGTCATTCCGTTGCCCTTCGCAAGCCGCCGCCGACGCATTCCAAATCGAATAAGCACAGCGATCCTGTCGCCTCTCCGCGGCGCGGCCTCTAAAGCTCAACGCTTTCCTTCCTTCTCAATTTTCGTACTTACGTCATTCCTATGAATCTGACCGAACTCAAGCAAAAGCCGATTGCCGAACTGCTGGAAATGGCCGAACAGATGGGCCTCGAGAACATGGCCCGTTCGCGCAAGCAGGACGTGATCTTCGCCCTGCTGAAGAAGCATTCCAAAGGCGGCGAGGAAATCTCCGGTGACGGCGTGCTGGAGATTCTCCAGGACGGTTTTGGCTTCCTGCGCTCCGCGGACTCCTCCTACCTGGCCGGCCCTGACGACATCTACGTCTCGCCCAGCCAGATCCGCCGCTTCAACCTGCGTACCGGCGACACCATCATCGGCAAGATCCGCCCGCCGAAAGAAGGCGAGCGCTACTTCGCCCTGCTGAAGGTTGACTCGATCAACTTCGACCGCCCGGAAAACGCCAAGAACAAGATCCTGTTCGAGAACCTGACGCCCCTGTTCCCCAACGAGCGCCTGAAGATGGAAGCCGGCAACGGTTCCACCGAAGACCTCACCGGCCGCGTGATCGACCTCTGCGCGCCGATCGGCAAGGGCCAGCGCGGCCTGATCGTCGCCCCGCCGAAAGCGGGCAAGACCATCATGCTGCAGAACATCGCGGCCAACATCACCCGCAACAACCCCGAGTGCCACCTGATCGTCCTGCTGATCGACGAGCGCCCGGAAGAAGTGACCGAGATGCAGCGCACCGTGCGCGGCGAAGTGGTCGCCTCCACCTTCGACGAACCGCCGACCCGCCACGTGCAGGTCGCCGAGATGGTGATCGAGAAGGCCAAGCGCCTGGTCGAGCACAAGAAGGACGTGGTCATCCTGCTGGACTCCATCACCCGCCTGGCGCGTGCCTACAACACCGTGATCCCCAGCTCCGGCAAGGTGCTCACCGGTGGTGTCGACGCCCATGCCCTGGAGAAGCCCAAGCGCTTCTTCGGTGCCGCCCGTAACATCGAGGAAGGCGGTTCGCTGACCATCATCGCCACCGCGCTGGTCGAGACCGGCTCGAAGATGGACGAGGTGATCTACGAGGAGTTCAAGGGCACCGGCAACATGGAGCTGCCGCTGGACCGCCGCATCGCCGAGAAGCGCGTGTTCCCCGCCATCAACATCAACAAGTCCGGTACCCGCCGCGAAGAGCTGCTGACCGCCGAGGACGAACTGCAGCGCATGTGGATCCTGCGCAAGCTGCTGCACCCGATGGACGAGATCGCCGCCATCGAGTTCCTGCTCGACAAGCTCAAGGACACCAAGACCAACGACGAATTCTTCATGTCCATGAAGCGCAAGTAAGGTCGGGTTGGTACCAGGAAGGCCGGGGAAACCCGGCCTTCGCGTTTCTGCGATTCGTCGTGGCCTTCTGAATAACCCAGTTCGGCGCTAAACTTTGCGCCCCGACCTGCACGCCCCATGCGAGGCTCAAGCATGCAGTATCGCGATCTGCGCGAATTCATCAGCGGCCTGGAACAGCGTGGCGAGCTCAAGCGCGTCACCGCCCCGGTCTCGCCGATCCTGGAAATGACCGAAATCTGCGACCGCACCCTGCGCAAGCAAGGCCCGGCGCTGCTCTTCGAGAACCCCACCGGCCATGACATCCCCGTGCTCGGCAACCTGTTCGGCACGCCCGGGCGCGTGGCCCTCGGCATGGGTGCGGACGACGTCTCCGAGCTGCGCGAGATCGGCAAGCTGCTGGCCTTCCTCAAGGAGCCCGAGCCGCCCAAGGGGCTGAAGGACGCCTGGTCCAAGCTGCCGATCTTCAAGAAGGTCATCAGCATGGCGCCCAAGGTCCTCAAGGATGCCCCCTGCCATGAAGTGATCGAGGAAGGCGACGACGTCGACCTCGGCAAGCTGCCGATCCAGCACTGCTGGCCGGGCGACGTGGCGCCGCTGATCACCTGGGGCCTGACCATCACCCGCGGCCCCAACAAGGAGCGGCAGAACCTCGGCATCTACCGCCAGCAGGTGATCGGCCGCAACAAGGTCATCATGCGCTGGCTCAGCCACCGGGGCGGCGCGCTGGACTACCGCGAGTGGTGCCAGAAGCACCCGGACACGCCCTACCCCGTCTGCGTCGCCCTCGGTGCCGACCCGGCGACCATCCTCGGCGCGGTGACCCCGGTGCCGGACACCCTCTCCGAGTACGCTTTCGCCGGCCTGCTGCGCGGCCACCGCACCGAGCTGGTCAAGGCCATCGGCTCCGACCTGCAGGTCCCGGCCAGTGCCGAGATCGTGCTGGAAGGCGTGATCCATCCCGGCGAGACGGCCCCGGAAGGCCCCTACGGCGACCACACCGGCTACTACAACGAGGTCGACACCTTCCCGGTGTTCACCGTCGAGCGCATCACCCGGCGCCGCAAGCCCATCTACCACAGCACCTACACCGGCCGCCCGCCGGACGAGCCGGCCATTCTAGGCGTGGCGCTGAACGAAGTCTTCGTGCCGATCCTGCAGAAGCAGTTCCCCGAGATCACCGACTTCTACCTGCCGCCCGAAGGCTGCTCCTACCGCATGGCGGTGGTGACCATGAAGAAGCAGTACCCCGGCCACGCCAAGCGCGTGATGCTCGGCGTCTGGTCCTTCCTGCGCCAGTTCATGTACACCAAGTTCGTCATCGTCACCGACGACGACATCGATGCCCGCGACTGGAACGACGTGATCTGGGCCATCACCACCCGCATGGACCCCAAGCGCGACACCGTGATGATCGACAACACCCCCATCGACTACCTGGACTTCGCCTCGCCCATCTCCGGCCTCGGCTCCAAGATGGGCCTGGACGCCACCCACAAGTGGCCGGGCGAGACCACCCGCGAATGGGGCCGGGCCATCGTCAAGGACGAGGCGGTGACCCGCCGCGTCGACGACATCTGGTCCAGCCTGGGTATCGACTGATGCGGGTCACGCTGCAACCCTCCGGCGCGGTCCTGGAGATCCAGGCCGGCGAGAACATCCTCGCGGCGGCCCGGCGCCTCGGCTACGAGTGCCCGCAGAGCTGCCGCAACGGCAACTGCCACATCTGCGCGGCCCTGCTGGTCGAGGGCCGCGTGCGCCAGGCCGGCGTCGAGCTCGACCACGGCGAACTCTTCACCTGCCTGGCCGAACCCCTGGAAGACTGCGTGCTGCATTGGGACGGCGTGCTCGCTCCCGGCGAGCTGCCGGTGCGCATGCTCAACTGCCAGGTCAGCGCCTGCATCGATGCCGGTGGCGACGTGTGGCGCGTGCGCCTGCGCGCCCCGGCCGGCAAGCCGCCGCGCTACCACGCCGGGCAATACCTGCTGATCGCGCGCGAGGATGGCGAATCCTCGGCCTTCTCCCTGGCCTCCGCGCCCAGCGAAGGGCGCGATATCGAGCTGCACATCCTCGCCCGCGAGCCCAGCGCCCAGGCCCTGCTGGCGCAGTTGCAGCGCACCGGCATCGCCCGGGTGCAGATGCCTTTCGGCGACACCCACCTCGCCGAGCTTCCCGAAGGCCCGCTGGTATTGATCGCCGCCGGCACCGGCATGGCGCAGATGCACAGCCTGATCGAGCATTGCCGCGCCACGGGATTCAGGCACCCGGTGCACCTGTACTGGGGCGCGCGACGGCCGGAGGACTTCTACGAACTGCCGCACTGGGCGCAATGGCAGGGCCTCGACAACCTGACCCTGCACCAGGTGGTCAGCGATGCCTGTGGCTGGCAGGGCCGTTGCGGGCTGCTGCACGAAGCGGTGCGCCAGGACTTCCCCGACCTCAAGCCGCTGCATGTCTACGCCAGCGGCTCGCCGGCCATGGTCTACGCCACCCTCGACGCCCTGGTGGCGGCGGGGATGGACGCCCACCAGATGCGTGCCGACGTCTTCGCCTACGCCCCCCGGCCGTGAGGCCCGCGCCAACCACCGTGCCGCGAGCCCCGTCACCCACGACGGGGCGATGAGACGCGCAGCGCCTCCTTACCTCTCCGTCGCGGCCCTGAGCCGCCAGGGCTGGCGCGATGCCAGCCCCGGCGTCCGCGCCTGGCCGGCCTAGGACAGGTACGAAAACACCGCCCGATCATGTACGGCCATACGCGCCCTGCCTATGATCGCGGCTGCCGGCAAAACTCCCTATCTCATCACTCGCGCGGCCGCTCCAGCGGTCCTGTTCGCCTGGCCTCGTGCCGCGCCGTGACTACCGAGGAACAGTTATGTCGAGCTTCCGATTGAACGCCCTTTCCCGCGCCACCCGACGATGGAGTGCCAGCCTGGGAGCGGCCCTGCTTCTGCCGGGCGGCATGGCGCTGGCCGATGACAGCCAGCACGGCATCGAGTCCGTCATCCAGGGTCATTTCATCAACCTCCAGTTGCCGGGCGCCAGGGCGACCCCGTTCAGCGTCGCCGAGGCCGGAACCGAGCAACTGGAGCGGGAAACCGGGATGCGCGTCCGCAGTCTCGCCCCGCAGCTCGGCGATGCATTCAAGGACCTGCGGGTCATGACCGGGCAACTGGAGGGACGTGCCCGCACCCTGAGCGCCCCTGGGGAAATGACGTTGGCCGCGCGGCCCGATGGCAGCTTCATCGCCCTGTTGCCGGACGCCAACGCCATCATCCGCGGCGACGCCAACGGCCAGCAGTCGTTGATCCACCTCGACCCCGGGGCGGCCTTTGACCCGTCGAGCATCGACTACATCGCCAATGACGGCAGCGAGCCGCCAGCCCAGAAGGAATCACGCAGCGGCCTGCGCAGTTTCCAGGTCGACCGCAACGTCCAGGGCGAAACCGTGATCGACCTGCTGGCCGGGTTCTCCCAGGCCGCCGCCGACTATATCGGTGACCACGAAGCCTACGCCCTGGTCCAGGTAGCCTCGGTCAACCGCGCCTTGCAACAGTCCAAGGTGCAGGGCGTGCGCCTGCGCCTGGTGGGCACTCAAGTTGTGCCAAAGGATGTCGCCATCACCAGCCCCAACGTGAATCAGGTGCGCAACGTCTTCGCCGAAGGCATGCGCCGCTACAGCCCGGACGTGGTCGCCAGCTTCGTCGTTGGCATCCCCGGGGAGAACACCGCTGTGGGTTGGGGCCAGCTACCCGGGCGCTACACCATCAACTCCATCAAATCGTCCACCGTGTTCCGCCACGAACTGGCCCACAACATCGGCGGTAGCCACTGCTCCGATGGCAGCCACTACCGCTTCGGTTACAACAACGGTCGGGTCGGCACTATCCTCTGCGGCAACCATGTGGGCTATTTCTCCAACCCGGACGTCAAGGACAGCCGCGGCGTGCCGCTGGGCAACGCGACAACCGCCAACATGGCCCGGGTCTGGCGGGAAAACGCGGCGCGGATGTCGGCCTACAGCCCGTCCGTGGTGCCCCTCGAAGAGGAACGAGGCACCTCGATCCTCAGCCAGAAGGTCAGCCTGAGCAGCGGCCAGACGCGCTACTTCCCGGTGGATGTCCCCGAAGGCACCCGGCGCCTGGTGTTCAGCGTGGTGGACGGCGAACTCACCGAGAAGGCCGGTCAGGTCCAGCTGCTGCTCAAGCGCGGCGCCCAGCCCAGTGGCACCAGCTACGACTACCGCTCGGTACGCAACCACAACGTCTCCCTGGGGGTGAACGACCCGCAGCCGGGGCGCTGGTACCTGGCGATCAACACCGACAACCGCGCCACCCAGGACCAGGTGCTCGAAGCCCACGCCTACGGCCTCACCCAGGACACCGCCCAGGGCCGCTACCTGAAATTCGTCGCCACCTCGGCGGTGGACGGCCAGGACAGCGCCAGCGTCGCCGAACTGCTGCTGGTGGATGCCAAGGGCAAGGCCCTGCCCCGCAATAGCTGGAAGGTCATGTCCACCAGCAGCGCGGTGCCTGGCGCAGCGGTCGGCAACCACGCCATCGACGGCAACCCCAACTCCTACTGGAGCACGGCGGCGGGGGCGCGCTACCCCCATGAAATACTGATCGACCTGGGAGCCGACAGCCGTTTCTCGCAACTGCACTACCTGCCGCGCCAGGACGCCGGCCTGAGCGGCAACATCAAGGGCTACCAGGTCTACGGCAGCAGCAGCTTCAACGGCGGCTGGACCCTGCTGGCCGACGGCGAATTCAGCGCCGACAACGAGGTCAAGGCTGCGTCCCTCAAGCCCGTGAATGCCGGTGAACCTCCGGTAGC
Source organism: Pseudomonas sp. Pc102 (assembly GCF_018408275.1). Classification (NCBI taxonomy): domain Bacteria; kingdom Pseudomonadati; phylum Pseudomonadota; class Gammaproteobacteria; order Pseudomonadales; family Pseudomonadaceae; genus Pseudomonas; species Pseudomonas sp. Pc102. Next base: position 249,810 of record NZ_AP021905.1, read on the forward strand.
GGTGATCAGCGGCAAGACCGAAGCCAACGCCGGGGACAGGATCGTCCTCGATGCCTCGGCCTCCAGCGATCCCCAGGGCAATGCCCTGAGCTTCGCCTGGGAAGCCTCGCCGCGCCTGGACTTCGACTACGACGGCGCGCGCATCAGCTTCACCGCGCCCGAGCTGCAGGAAGACACCCGCTACCGTTTCACCCTGACCCTGAGCAACGGCAAGCAGAGCAGCAGCCGGACCCACGAGGTGCTGGTCAAGGGCCAGGCCGCCATCGCCAGCTGCAAGCCGGAATGGACGCTCAGAGGCACTTACGTCGGCAACGATGTGGTGCAGTGGAAAGGTCGTCAGTACCAGGCTCGCTGGTGGACCTCCGGCGCCGAGCCGGGCCTGGCCAGCACCACCGGCCCGGACGGCGCCGGCAAGGTCTGGCGTGACCTGGGCCCCTGCCAGGGCGGCGGCGAGAAACCGGTCGAGCCACCGGTGGAGGAAGTCAAACCGCCGGTGGCCGTGATCGGCGGTACCAGCCAGGCCAAGCCGGGCGAAACGGTCTACCTCAACGCCAGCGGGTCCAGCGACCCGGCGGGCCTGAAGCTCAGCTACAGCTGGAGCGTCAACCCTAGCGTCGCCTTTGAAGCCGCTGGCGACCTGATGAAGTTCGTCGCCCCGAGGGCTGCCCAGGACGTGATCTACAACGTCAGCCTGACGGTGAACAACGGCAAGCACAGCGCTACCCGAGTGCATCAGGTCAAGGTGCTGGCCGAGACGCCGGAAACGGTCAAGCCGCCGGTGGCGAGCATCGCCGGCGTCAGCCAGGCCAAGGGAGGTGAAACGGTGACCCTGGATGCCGCGGGCTCCAGCGATCCGGCCGGCCTGGCGCTGAGCTACCAATGGACCGTGACGCCCAGCGTCGCCTTCCAGGCCTCGGGGTCGAAACTGACCTTTGTCGCGCCCAAGAGCGACAAGGACACCAGCTACCGCTTCACCCTGAACCTGGGCAACGGCAGCCACACGGTCAGCCGCGACCATAGCGTAACCGTGCTGGCCGACAGCGTGGAAACGCCAGCCGGTTGCCTGGGCGCCTGGAGCCGTCAAGGTACCTACCTGGCCAACGACAAGGTCAGCCACAACGGCCGCTACTACATCGCCCGCTGGTGGACCAAAGGCAACGAGCCGTCTGCTGCCACTGTCGGTGGCGAAGGCAGTGGCAAGGTCTGGAGGGATGTGGGCGCCTGCAACTGACGCGGGCCGGTGACCGGTCGCGCAGCCAGGCGCTGTGCGACCGGTCCATCCGGGCCCCGGGCCTGTGGCATCCATCGATGTCGCCGACCCGGGGCTCACCGAATCCGGCATAAGCCGGGCGGCCCGTAGGATGGGTAGAGCGAAGCGAAACCCATGCGGTAAGCACGGGCAGGGTGCTCGCCGGGAAGGCCGCTTGATGGGTTTCGTACCTCTACCCATCCTACGATCAACCGGCCGGGGATCACGCCAGCTCGGGGAATTCCGCGCGCAACTCGGCCGCGAGCCACCCCAGGAACCACTGGATATCGGCACTGACCTCTTCGGTCGGCAGCAGCGCCTGGTAGCTCTCCAGCGGCGCCAGCAGCGACACGGGGCGTACCAGCAGGCCGGCGGCCAGTTCCTGGCTCACCAGCACCTCATTGGCCAGGGCGATGCCGTGGCCCTTCTCGGCCATGCTCAGCGCGTGGTCGTTGCTCACGTAGAGCACGTCGGAACTGACCCGTACGGCGCAGCCGACGGCCGCCAGCCAGGCGTTCCACCATTCACCGTCGTCCACATGGATCAGCTTGTGCCGCGCCAGCTCGTCGGCTCCTGCGATCGGGCCGTGGGCGGCCAGGTACTGCGGCGAGCACACCGGGAACACATTGGGTTGCAGCAGGGTGGCCCGGCATTGCGGGTACTGTCCGGGCATGCCGTAGACGATGCCGAGGTCGGCGCCCTGGCCGTCCACGGCGGTGAAGGTGGGGTTGGGCTCGATGGCGATCTTCAGGCCCGGGCGCAGCTGCCGCAGCGACTCCATGCGCGGCATCAGCCAGCGCTTGGCGAAGGCCGGCACGGCGAGGATGCGCAACCAGCGCGGGGCGTCGCTGGCCGCCACCTCGGCGCCGGCCTCGGCGATCTGCCGCAGCGCCCGCGACACCTTGGCGTGGTAGCGCCGCCCGGCCTCGGTGAGCAGCACGCCGCGCGGCGTGCGTTCCAGCAACTGCACGCCGAGCCAGTCCTCCAGCAGGCGCACATGGCGGCCGATGGCCGGCTGGGTGACGTGCAGCGCCCGCGATGCGGCGACATAGCTGCCGAGGCGGGCAGCGGCCTCGAAGGCGCGCAGGGCGTTGAGCGGCGGCAGGCGTGGTTCGGCCATCACGGGGCTCCTGGCTGTTAATTTTATTAACAGCCAATGTAAGGAAATTGAAGTTTCCTGTCGCGGGTATTTGGCCGAGTATCCGGGCCAGGTAGCGCCGCAACGACAACAGGCGCGCCCGTTCCGCCCGCTCGCCACGAGCACTCAGTCCTGCCCAGAACAACTAGAAGTCCCGCCAGCGGACCCTCGCGGCGCGGACACGGAGGTAAGGCCATGAACGCCCTGCATGCAGTGCAGACCGCGGCGGTATCCATCCGCGCGGTACGCAAGGTCTACGGCGATCCCCAGTCCGGGCCCGTCGCCCTCAGGCACGTCGACCTGGAAATCCGTGACAACGAGTTCTTCACGCTGCTCGGCCCGTCCGGTTGCGGCAAGACCACCCTGCTGCGGATGATCGCCGGCTTCGAATACCCCAGCGCCGGCAGCATCCACCTCTATGGCGAGGACATCGCCGACCTGCCTCCCTACGCGCGCCCGGTCAACACGGTGTTCCAGCACTACGCGCTGTTCCCGCACATGACCATCGCCCAGAACCTCGCCTTCGGCCTGGAATCCCAGCCGCTGGGCCGGGCCATGAGCCGTGCCCAGGTCGCCGGGCGCGTGGCCGAGATGCTCGCCCTGGTGCAGATGGAGCGCTTCGCCGATCGTCGCCCGACGCAGCTGTCCGGCGGCCAGCAGCAACGCGTCGCCCTGGCCCGCGCCCTGGCGCCGCACCCCCGGGTTCTGCTGCTGGACGAGCCGCTCTCGGCCCTCGACCTCAAGCTGCGCCAGGCGATGCGCGAGGAACTTAAGGTGATCCAGGCGAAGACTGGCATCACCTTCATCTTCGTCACCCACGACCAGGAAGAGGCCCTGACCCTGTCCGACCGCATCGCGGTGTTCTCGGAGGGCCAGGTGCAACAGGTCGGCACCCCGCAGGAAATCTACGAGCGCCCGCGCAATCGCTTCGTCGCCGACTTCATCGGCGAGACCAACTTCCTCGATGCCCAGGTGCTGGGCCTCGAGGGCGACCAGGCGCTGTGCCAGGGGCCGGGCGGGCAACCGTTCCGGGCCGAGACCGTGGCAGGCGTGCTGCCGGGCAGCCGGGTCAGCCTGTCGATCCGCCCCGAGCGCGTGCACCTGGGGGCCGTCGATACCGCCGGCGCGTTGCCCTGCCGGGTGGAGGCGCAGGTCTACCTGGGCACCGACCTGCAGTACCAGGTGAGCCTCGACGACGGCACGCGCCTGACCGTGCGCATGCCCAACAGCCAGGTCCGCCACCGGCGCTTCGGTGTCGGCGAGCGCGCCGCGCTGCAGTTCGAGAACGGCAGCGCCAGCGTCCTGCTGGACTGAGCCCGGAGGCCTCCATGCATCGATCCACCCTCACCGGCGCCGCCCTCCACGAGCGCCGGCAATCCCTGCGCCACCTGCTCGGCGTGAGCCCGGCACTGCTCGCCATCGGCCTGTTCCTGATCGTCCCCATCCTGCTGGTGGTCGGTTACTCGCTGATGGAGGCCAACCCCTATGGCGGGGTCGAGCCGGTGTTCAGCACCGAGTCCTACCTGTCGCTGCTGTTCGAGCGGCAACTGGACGACAGCCTGGCCTTCGTCGACTCCTACCTGCTGATCGCCCTGCGCTCCATCGGCATCGCCGCGGCGACCACCCTGGTCACGCTGCTGATCGGCTTCCCGGTGGCGGTGTGGCTGGCCATGCAGCCACCCCACAAGCGCGGCCTGCTGATCTTCCTCATCACGGTGCCGTTCTGGGCCAACCTGCTGATCCGCACCTACGCCTGGATCCTGCTGCTGCGCGAGACCGGCGTGGTCAATGGCGCGCTGATGGGGCTCGGCGTGCTCGACCGGCCGCTGCAACTGCTGTACACCGACGGCGCGGTGCTGCTGGGGCTGGTGTACACCTATGCGCCCTTCGTGGTGCTGCCGATCTACGCGACCCTGGAGAAGATGGACATGCGCCTGCTGGAAGCGGCCCAGGACCTTTATGCGGGCCGCTGGCGCACGCTGCGCAAGGTGGTGCTGCCCATCGCGCGGCCGGGCATCCTCGCCGGCGCCATCCTCACCTTCGTGCCCTGCCTCGGCGCCATGGTGGCACCGGAGCTGCTCGGCGGCGGCACGCGGATGATGCTCGGCAACCTGATCTTCCGGCAGTTCAGTGACGCCCGTAACTGGCCCTTCGGCTCCGCCCTGGCCCTGGTGCTGATGGCCGCGGTGATGCTGGTGCTGACCCTCTACGCGCTGCGTGCCGAGCGCGTGCGCATCGCCCGGGGAGGTGTGTGATGAAGCTGTTCGAGCGTCGCCTCGGCGTGCACCACTTCCCCGGTTTCGGCGGCTTCAGCCTGCTGTTCTATCTCTACCTCTATGCGCCGATCCTGGTGCTGGTGGTGCTGTCGTTCAACGCCAACCAGTCGGCCACGGTGTGGAGCGGCTTCAGCCTCGACTGGTACCGCGCCGCCTTCGCCAACCAGGCGCTGCGCCAGGCCGCTGGCAACAGCCTGCTGATCGCCCTGTGCGCCAGCCTGATCGCCACCGTCATCGCCACCCTGGCGGCCCTGGCCACCTCGCGCGGCGCACGCTTCAAGGGGCTGCGGCTGTCGATGGGGGCGATCATGCTGCCGCTGGTGCTGCCCGAGATCGTGGTTGGCGTCGCCACCCTGGCGCTGTTCTCCACCCTCGGCCTGTCCCTGGGCTACGGCAACCTGATCATCGCCCACACGGTGTTCTGCATCCCCTTCGCCTACCTGCCGATCCGCGCCCGGCTCAACGACATGGACCTGTCCCTGGAGCAGGCCGCCGCGGACCTCTACGCCGGGCCCTGGCGCACCCTGCGCAAGGTCACCCTGCCGCTGCTGATGCCGGGGATCCTCTCCGGGCTGATGCTGGCCTTCATCGTCTCGCTGGATAACTTCGTGATCTCGATGATGGTCTCCCAGGCCGGCACCACCACCCTGCCGATCTTCATCTTCGGCCTGCTGCGCATGGGCGTGACGCCCGACGTGAACGCCGTGTCGACGCTGATCCTCGGCGTTTCCGTGCTCTTCGTGACCCTGTCCTGGCTGCTTGGCCGGACAAGAACCTGACCCTGGAGAATTGACGCATGAAAAAGCTGATCGCTGTTCTGGGTGCTTCGCTGGGCCTCGCCCTGGCTGCCGATGCGCAGGCCGCCGGTACGCTCAACGTCATCAGTTGGAGCGGCTATTTCTCGCCGCAGATCCTGGAGAAGTTCGAAAAGGAGAGCGGCATCAAGGTCACGGTGGACTCCTACGACTCCAACGAGACGCTGCTGGCCAAGCTCAAGCAGGGCGGTGCCGGCTACGACGTCGCCATTCCCTCGCACCAGTTCGTGCCGATCCTGATCCAGGAGCAGTTGCTGGAGCGCTTCGAACCCGGCCAGGAGGCCTACTACCAGGGCTTCACAGCCAACCTGCAGAAGCCCGCCTGGGACCCGCAGGGCGCCTATGCCGCGCCCTTCATCTGGGGCACCACCAGCGTGGTGGTCAACCGCGAGCGCTACCAGGGCGAGGCGGACAGCTACGCACTGCTGTTCAAGCCGCCGGCGGAGCTGCAGGGGCGCATCAACATGTTCGACTCGGTCAGCGAGGTGATCGACACCGCCAGCCTCTACCTGGGCATCCCGCTGTGCAGCGAGGACCCCAAGCAGATGCAGCAGGTGCTGGCGCTGCTCAAGGAACAGAAGCCCCATGTGCGCACCTACAGCTCAAAGGCCGGTGCCATCCGCGAGAGCCTGGCGGCCGGCGAGCTGGACATGTCCATGTTCTGGGGCGGCTCGTCGCTGCGCGCGCGGGAGATGAGGCCGAGCCTCGAGTACCTGTACCCGAAGGAAGGCGTGATGGCCTGGGTGGACAACCTGGTGATCCCCAAGGGCGCTCGCAACCTGGATAACGCCAAGGCCTTCATCGCCTTCCTCAGCCAGCCGGAGAACGCCGCGCTGACGCAGAACTTCCTCAAGCACCAGAGCCCGGTGCAAGGCGTCGAGCCCTTCCTCGAGCCCGGCCTCAAGGACGCCCCGGAGCTGCACATCCCCGAAGGCACCAAGGTGGTGTTCAGCCAGACCTGCGGTGCCGGTGCCATCCGCCTGGCCGATCGCCTGTGGACCAGCCTGATGCGTTGATGAACGACGCCCCCGCCGTCGTGGGGGCGCATAACGAAAACGAGACGGAACGAGATCACTGCCCATGAGTCATGCAAGCCCGATCAGCGAGCTGGTGCGCCTGCCGGCCGCCGAGCTGGCCGAGCGCATCCGCGCACGCGATGTGTCCTGCCGCGAGGTGATGCTGGATTACCTGGCCCAGATCGAACGCTTCAACCCGGCGGTCAATGCGCTGGTCAGCCTGCAACCGGCCGAGGCGTTGCTGGCCCAGGCCGATGAACGCGATGCCGAGCTGGCGCGGGGCCTCTACCGGGGCTGGATGCACGGTCTGCCCCATGCGGTGAAGGACCTGTCGGCGGTCAGGGGCATCACCACCACCTACGGCTCGCCCTTGTTCCGCGACCACGTGCCGGCACGTGACGGCATCATGGCCGAGCGCCTGCGCGCGGCCGGGGCGATCTTCATCGGCAAGAGCAACACGCCGGAATTCGGCCTCGGCTCGCAGAGCTACAACCCGCTGTTCGGCGCTACCGGCTGCGCCTTCGACCCCACCCGCACGGCCGGCGGCAGCAGCGGAGGCGCCGCCGCTGCGCTGGCGCTGCACCTGGTGCCGGTGGCCGATGGCAGCGACATGATGGGCTCGCTGCGCAACCCGGCGGCGTTCAATAACGTCATCGGCTTCCGCCCGTCCCAGGGTCGCGTGCCTTTCGACGACAGCGCCGACCTGTTCTTCGACCAGCTCGGCTACGAGGGGCCGATGGGCCGCACCGTGCGCGACGTGGCCCTGCTGCTCTCGGTGCAGGCCGGTGGCGATGCGCGCGCACCGCTGTCCATCGCCGCTGGCGGCGAGGTTTTCGCCGGTTCGCTGCAGCGCGACTTCAGGGGCGCTCGCCTGGGCTGGCTGGGCGATCTCGACGGCCAGTTGCCGATGCAGCGCGGCGTGCTGGAACTGTGCCGCACCGCCCTGAAGGACTTCGAGGCACTGGGCTGCGTGGTGGAGGAGACGAGCCTGGGCTTTTCCCGCGAGCGGCTCTGGGACACCTGGCTGACCCTGCGTCACTGGCTGGTGGCCGGCGGCCTGGCGGCGGCCTACGAGGACCCGGCGAAACGCGCATTGCTCAAGCCCGAAGCCTGCTGGGAGGTGGAAAACGGCCTGCGCCTGAGCGGCCAGCAGGTCTACCGCGCCTCGGCCGCCCGCAGCGACTGGTATCGCGTGGTGAGCCGGCTGTTCGAGCGTTTCGATTTCCTGTTGCTGCCCAGCGCCCAGGTCTTCCCCTTCGACAAGGCGCAGCACTGGCCTAAGGCGATCGAGGGCGTGGCGATGGATACCTATCACCGCTGGATGGAGGTGGTGATCCCCGGGACCCTGTCGGGCTGCCCGGTGGCCAACGTGCAGGCGGGGTTCAACACGGACGGCTTGCCGATGGGGCTGCAGATCATCGGCCCGCACCAGAAGGACCTGGCGGTGCTGCAACTGGCCCATGCCTACGAACAGGCCAGCGACTGGTTCCGCCGGCGTCCGTCGCCGTTGCTGGCGGCGGGCTGAGACGCCCGGAAAGAAAAGGGCCCGCTCCCGTTTCGTGGCGGGGCGGGCCCAGTACTGCCCGGTTGCCTAGCGGACCTTGACGACCACCTTGCCCACCGCCTTGCGCTGGCCGAGGGCATTGATGGCGTCGGCGGACTGCTCCAGCGGGAACACCTGGGAGACCAGCGGCTTGAGCTTGCCTTCGGCATGCCAGGCGAACAGTTGCTGGAAGTTGGCCAGGTTGTCCTGGGGCTGGCGCTGGGCGAAGGAGCCCCAGAACACGCCGACCACCGAGGCGCCCTTGAGCAGGGTCAGGTTCACCGGCAGCTCGGGGATGCGGCCGCTGGCGAAGCCGACCACCAGCAGGCGGCCGTTCCAGGCGATGGAGCGGATGGCCTCGTCGAACAGGTCGCCGCCGACCGGGTCGTAGATCACGTCCGCGCCCTGGCCGCCGGTCAGCTCCTTGACCTTCTCCTTGAGGCTGGACTCGCTGTAGTTGATCAGCAGGTCGGCGCCTGCGGCCTTGGCCACTTCCAGTTTCTCGGCGCTGCTGGCGGCGGCGATCACCCTGGCGCCCATGGCCTTGCCGATCTCCACCGCCGCCAGGCCGACGCCACCGGAGGCGCCCAGCACCAGCAGGGTCTCGCCCGGCTGCAGGTTGGCGCGCTGCTTGAGGGCGTGCATGGAGGTGCCGTAGGTCATGCCGAAGGCGGCGGCGGAATTGAAGTCGATGCCCTTGGGGATCGGCATCACGTTGTAGCCGGGCACGGCCACCTGCTCGGCGAAGCTGCCCCAGCCGGTCAGCGCCATGACCCGGTCACCGGGCTTGAGGTGGGTGATCTTCTCGCCGACGGCGGCGACGGTGCCGGCCGCTTCGCCACCCGGGGAGAAGGGGAACGGCGGCTTGAACTGGTACTTGCCTTCGATGATCAAGGTGTCGGGGAAGTTGACGCCGGCGGCATGCACGTCGATCAGCACTTCGTTCTTCTTCGGCTCGGGGCTGGCAACCTCTTCGAGCACCAGGGTTTCGGCTGGGCCGAAGGCTTTGCACAGGACGGCTTTCATGGACGCTTCCTCAACGTGGATGCCGGCGCGAAGGGCGCGGCAGGTTGGCCTGATGGCTTGGCAGTGTAGGTAGCCGGCCCGGTGGGTCAACGAGCATGGCCCGGCCTGATAGCCATGCATAAGCATCGGGCTTGGGCCGGCGCGCGGGTCTGGCTATGCTAGGCGGCATGCCTCCTCAGGAATGATCCCCGTGAAAACCACCCTCGCACTGCTGCTGGCCCTGCTCATCCCCTTCGCCGCCCTGGCCAACGAGGAGAAGGAAGAACCCAAGGAGGGCGAGGCTGCCGCCCCGAAGGTCGCCTATGTCGGCCTGACGCCGGCGCTGGTGGGCAACTACGGTGCGGGCCCCAAGCTCAAGTACTACAAGGCCGATATCTCCCTGCAGGTGGCCGGGGCGGACGCCGCCAAGTCGGTGGAGTACCACGAGCCGCTGATCCGCAATCAGCTGGTGATGCTGTTCGCCCAGCAGACCGACGAGAGCCTGGCCACGCCCGATAGCAAAGAGAAACTGCGCCAGGAGGCGCTCAAGCAGGTCCAGCAGGTGCTGCAGCAGGAAGAGGGCAAGCCGCTGGTGGACGACCTGCTGTTCAACAACCTGATCATCCAGCCCTGACCCGGGCTCGCGTTCAGCGCAGCGCGAGCACCGCCTGCCATTCCTCGTCGCGCACCGGCATCACCGAGAGGCGCGACCCCTTCTGCACCAGCGGCATCGCCTCCAGCGCGGCCTGGGCCCTCAGCGTCGCCAGCGGGATGACCGTCGGGAAGGCCTCGACGAACTCGACGTCCAGCGCGCTCCAGGGGTTCTTCTCGTGGCTGGCCTTGGCATCGAAGTAATGGCTGCCGGGGTCCAGCGCCGTCGGGTCCGGGTAAGTGGCGCCGACGATGCGGGCGATCCCGGCGATGCCCGGTTCCGGGCAGCTGGAGTGGTAGAAGAAGAACAGTTCGCCCTCTTGCATGGCACGCATGAAGTTGCGTGCCTGGTAGTTGCGCACGCCGTCCCAGCGCGCGCGGCCCAGCCGCTGCAGGTCGTGGATCGACAGTTCGTCGGGTTCTGATTTCATCAACCAGTAAGGCATGAACTTTGCTCCTGACGTCCGGTCCTTGTCGCGGACGAAAAATCATCAACTGGCCGACGGTCGGCTGGCGTCATAAATTGCGTGTTCCCCAGCGTTGCCGGAGAATGCCGCACTTTAAGCCGCAGACCACTCGCGGCCCATAACTAAAAGCAACCGCCGCAAGTCATCGCGGAACGTTTGCCTTGAAGGGGGAGGCAATCGATGAAACGCAAACCCGATCTTCTCTGGGTACTGGTCATACTCTTCGGCCTGGGCGTGGTTACCACGGGTTACACCCAGAGCCTGTGGGAGCAGCGCCAAGGCGCGCCTGTCAGCATCCAGCAGCCCTGATTCTCCGACGGCGCCGCAAGGAATGCGGTGCCGCCTCAGTTCCCGCGATACCAGCCCCCGTCCGTCACCGTCGCCTGCAGGCGCACGTCCCAGCTCGCCAAGGGCAACCGATCCACCTTCTGGCATTCATGGGCCAGGCCCAGCAGCGTCGGCTTCTGCCAATTTTTGCGCCGTGCGCGATAGGCCAGGCTGCGGTCGTAGAAACCGCCGCCCATCCCCAGGCGCCCGCCGTCCTCGTCGAATCCCACCAGCGGCAGCAGGACCAGGTCCAGCGTCCACACCGGGCGCTGCTGCGACCCATTGGCGCGGGGTTCGAGTATGCGGAAACGGTTGCGCACCAGTTTCTCGCCCGGACGCAGGCGCTGGAACACCATGCGCGTGGGCGGCCAGGCCTTGAGCACGGGCAGGTAGGTGGCCTTGCCGCGCTTCTGTGCCTCGCGCAGCAAGGGGCGCGGGTCGATCTCGCCGTCTTCCGGCAGGTATAGCGCCACATGGCGGGCACGGCGGAACAGCGGATGCTGGGCGAGCTGGCGGTAGAGGTCGCGGGCGGCGCGTTTCTGTTCGAGAGGGGACAGGGTGCGGCGTGTCTGCCTGAGCAGGCGCCGCAGGGCCGGGCGGGAGAGAGTGCCGGCGCTGATCATGAAGGGTACGACTCCCCGGTTATGCCGCTGTCGGTTTAGCCCTTGAACCCGAAAGTTCAAGGTGGAGGTTGCAGGAGGCGTTAAGGCTTTCCGTCAGGCGGACATGCACACCGGCCCCACTTACAACCCCCGTGGTTGTGCGTATCGGCTCAGGGACATCACCGACTGGCAAACACACCAGGGAGCTGCCGGCGAGTATACCCCAAGAGAAGGCTCTGGCGTCAGGCTTCGTGACCATCCGGATCAGCGGCCAGGGCATGGTCGACACGCTCGAGCAGGTCGCGCACGCGCTCGCGGGTCGAGGTGGCTTCCTGGTCCAGGCGCTCCTGCTTGTGCAGCAGTTCGTGGGTGATGTTGAGGGCGGCCATCACGGCGACGCGGTCGGCGCCTATGACTTTGCCGCTGGTGCGGATCTCGCGCATCTTGCCGTCGAGGTAGCGGGCGGCGCTTTCCAGGTTGGCGCGCTCGTCCGAGGGGCAGGCGATGCAGTATTCCTTGTCGAGGATGTGGACGGTGACGGTGTTCGGCTGGGTCATGAATCCTGCTCCAGGGCTTTCAGGCGCGAAATCATCGCTTCGACCTTCAGCCGGGCCATTTCGTTCTTTTCGATCAGATGAGCGCGTTCTTCTTTCCAGGCCTTTTCAGCCGCCTGCAGTTGCCGGTTTTGCGACTTGAGCTGCTCAACGCGCTGGATCAGGAGCTCCAGCTTGGCGGTGAGGGCTTGCAGTTCCGCGTCTTCCATGGGCTCTCTACTTGGGCGATGAATGGTCGGACTATATAGGATCGGCCCGATCCAGGGTCAAACCCGTCGGCGGCGGTCGATGGTCTTGGCGCGCGTGCCGATGCTAGGATACGAGGCCGTCATTCTAGTGATTGCGCCCTCTGGCGCCTAGCCACCCATGCCCAGTTCCAATTCCCCGTATTCCGCCTTCGCCACCCTGCTCGCCACCAGCGGTCAGCCCGTCTCTCCCGCCGAGCTTCACGGCCTCCTGCTGGGGCGCAGCTGCGCCGGCGCGGGCTTCGACGCCGAGCCCTGGCTGGAGGATGCCGCCGAGCTGCTCGGCAGCGCCCCGCAGGACAACCTGCGCCAGGCCCTGATCGGCCTGCAGGAGATGGTCAAGGACGAACTCACCGGCAGCGAGATGGCCGTCGTGCTGCTGCTGCCCGACGACGAAACGCCGCTGGCCGACCGCGCCGCCGCCCTCGGCCAGTGGTGCCAGGGCTTCCTCGGCGGCTTCGGCCTGACCGCACGCGAAGGCGCGCTGTCCGGCGAGGCGGTCGAAGTGCTCCAGGATCTTGCCTCCATCGCCCAGGTGCAGAGCGCCCTGGAAGACTCCGAGGACGGCGAGACCGACTATATGGAAGTGATGGAGTACCTGCGCGTGGCGCCCCTGCTGCTGTTCAGCGAGTGCGCCAGGAAGCCCGCGCCGGTGGCTCCGGCGCCGAAAACCTCTCTGCATTGAACCCGCGTCACGGGCGCATGGGCGCCCCTTGTAAGGAGCGCGCATGACCCGTATCCCGAAGTCCGAATTCGCCCGTCGTCGCAAGGCCCTCATGGCGCAGATGGTGCCCAACAGCATCGCCATCCTGCCTGCGGCGCCGGTGCACATCCGCAATCGCGACGTCGAGCACGTGTACCGCCAGGACAGCGACTTCCAGTACCTCAGCGGCTTCCCCGAGCCCGAAGCGGTGCTGGTGCTGATCCCCGGGCGCGAGCACGGCGAATACGTGCTCTTCTGCCGCGAGCGTGACCCCGAGCGCGAGCTGTGGGACGGCCTGCGTGCCGGCCAGGATGGCGCCATCAGCGAATACGGCGCCGACGACGCGTTCCCCATCGGCGACATCGACGACATCCTCCCCGGCCTCATCGAGGGGCGCGAGCGCGTCTACTACTCCATCGGCACCAATCCCGAGTTCGACCAGCACCTGATGGAGTGGGTCAACGTGATCCGTTCCAAGGCCCGCCAGGGCGCCCAGCCGCCGAACGAGTTCGTCGCCCTCGACCACCTGCTGCACGACATGCGCCTGTACAAGTCGGCGGCCGAGATCAAGGTCATGCGCGAGGCCGGCGAGGTCTCCGCCCGCGCCCACGTGCGCGCCATGCAGGCCGCCCGCGCCGGCCTCTACGAATACAGCCTGGAAGCCGAGCTGGAATACGAGTTCCGCAAGGGCGGCGCGAAGATGCCGGCCTACGGCTCCATCGTCGCTGCCGGCAAGAACGCCTGCATCCTCCACTACCGCGAGAACGACGCGCTGCTCAAGGACGGTGACCTGGTGCTGATCGACGCCGCCTGCGAGCTCGACTGCTACGCCAGCGACATCACCCGCACCTTCCCCGTCAGCGGCCGCTTCAGCCCCGAGCAGAAGGCCATCTACGAGCTGGTGCTGGCCTCCCAGGAAGCCGCCTTCCTCGAAATCGCCCCCGGCAAGCACTGGAACGAAGCCCATGAGGCCACCGTGCGCGTGATCACCGCGGGCCTGGTCGAGCTCGGCCTGCTGCAGGGCGATGTCGACGAGCTGATCGCCAGCGAAGCCTACAAGCCCTTCTACATGCACCGCGCCGGCCACTGGCTGGGCATGGACGTGCACGACGTCGGCGAATACAAGGTCGGTGGCGAATGGCGCGTGCTGGAACCCGGCATGGCCATGACCGTCGAGCCGGGCATCTACATCGCCGTCGACAACCAGGACGTGCCGAAGAAGTGGCGCGGCATCGGCGTGCGCATCGAGGACGACGTGGTGGTGACCAAGAAGGGCTGCGAGATCCTCACCGGTGGCGTACCCAAGACGGTCGCCGAAATCGAGGCCCTGATGGCCGCCGCACGAACCGAGGCCGCGTGATGCAACGTACCCAACTGGCGATCATCGGCGGCGGCCTCGTGGGCGCCAGCCTGGCCCTGGCCCTGCAGGAAGGCGCCAAGGCGCGCGGCTGGAAGATCACCCTGATCGAACCCTTCGCCCCCGGTGACAGTTACCAGCCCAGCTACGACGCGCGCTCCTCGGCGCTGTCGTTCGGCACCCGGCAGATCTACGAGCGCCTCGGCCTGTGGCAGGCCATCGCCCGCCGCGCCGAGCCCATCCTGCAGATCCACGTGTCCGACCGTGGCCGCTTCGGCGCCGCGCGCCTGGCCGCCATCGAGGAGGGCGTCCCGGCGCTTGGCTACGTGGTGGAGAACGCCTGGCTCGGCCAGTGCCTCTGGCAGGCGCTGGACGCCGAGGTGGTGAGCTGGCGCTGCCCCGCCGAAGTGGTGCGCATGGAGCCCCTGGCGGACGGCTATCGCCTCAGCCTCAACGATGAAACCCAGCTCGACTGCGACCTGGCGGTACTGGCCGACGGCGGCCGCTCCGGGCTGCGCGAGCAACTGGGCATCGGCGTCAAGCGCAACCCCTATGGGCAGACCGCGCTGATCGCCAACGTCAGCCCGATGGAAGCCCATCGCGGGCAGGCCTTCGAGCGCTTCACCGACGAAGGCCCGATGGCTCTGCTGCCGCTCGCGGAAAACCGCTGCGCGCTGGTCTGGACCCGTCCGGGCAAGGACGCCGAGCGTCTTTCCCGTCTCGACGACCGCGCCTTCCTCGCCGAACTGCAGGCAGCCTTCGGTTATCGCCTGGGCGCCTTCGGCCAGGTGGGCGCGCGGCACCTCTACCCGCTGACCCTGGTGGAAGCCGAGGAGCAGGTGCGCGCCAACCTCGTGGTGCTCGGCAACGCCGCCCACAGCCTGCACCCCATTGCCGGCCAGGGCTACAACCTGTCCCTGCGCGACACCGTGGCCCTGGCCGAGACGCTGCTGGCCAGCACGGCGCCCCTGGGCGATTTCGCCACCCTGCAGGGCTACCTCGACAGCCAGCGCCTGGACCAGGACCTCACCGTCGGCTTCTCCGACCAGGTGACGCGCCTGTTTTCCAACAAGGAGCCGCTGCTGGCCACCGGGCGCAACCTGGGCCTGCTGGGGCTCGACCTGCTGCCCCCGGCCAAGCGCTGGTTCGCCCGCCAGGCCATGGGCCTGGGCACCCGCCCCCTCTGAGCCGCGCGATGCAGGACCGTCGAATGGCGCGCAAGGCGCGCTTCCTGCGCTGGGCGCTGAACATCTACCCGCCCTACCTCGGTGCGGGTGTGCGCGTGCGGCAGATCAGCGCAGACTTCCGTCTGGTACGAGTCAAACTGGCGCTGGGCTGGTACAACCGCAACTACGTCGGCACCCAGTTCGGCGGTTCGCTCTACAGCATGACCGATCCCTTCTTCATGCTGATGCTGATGAACCTGCTCGGACGCGACTACATCGTCTGGGACAAGGCCGCCAGCATCGACTTCGTCTCCCCCGGCAAGGGCCCGGTCTACGCCGAGTTCCGCATCGACGACGCGCTGCTGGCGCGCATCCGCCAGCACACCGCCGATGGTGAAAAATACCTGCCCGAGCTGCACGTCGACGTGCGCGACGGTGAAGGCACCCTGGTCGCCAGGGTGCACAAGACCCTCTATGTGCGGCTCAAGCCGCGCGCGCGGCAAGCCGCCTAAGGAATGCACATGCAAGCGGATCTGATCATCGTCGGTGCCGGCATGGTGGGCAGTGCCCTCGGCCTGGCGCTCAAGGACAGCGGCCTGGAGATCATCCTGATCGACGGCAGCCCCCTGAGCATCAAGCCCTTCGACGCCGAGGCCGCCTTCGAGCCACGGGTCAGCGCCCTGTCCGCCGCCAGCCAGCGCATCCTCCAGCGCCTCGGTGCCTGGGACGGCGTCGCCGCGCGCCGCGCCAGCCCCTATGGCGAGATGCAGGTCTGGGACGGCTCCGGCACCGGCAACATCCACTTCTCCGCCGCCAGCGTGCATGCCGAGGTGCTTGGCCACATCGTCGAGAACCGGGTGATCCAGGAAGCCCTGCTGGAGCCGCTGCACGACAGCGGCGTCGGCCTGCTGCCCAACGCCCGCCTGGAGCGCCTGCGGCGTTCCGGAGACGACTGGCTGCTGACCCTGGTGGATGGCCGCGAGCTGCGCGCCCCGCTGGTGATCGCCGCCGATGGTGCCAATTCCGCCGTGCGCCGCCTGGCCGGCTGCGCCACCCGCGAGTGGGATTACCTGCACCACGCCATCGTCACCAGCGTGCGCTGCGAACAGCCGCACCACCGCACCGCCTGGCAGCGCTTCACCGACGACGGCCCGCTGGCCTTCCTGCCGCTGGATCGCCAGGGCGACGAACACTGGTGCTCCATCGTCTGGTCCACCACGCCCGAGCAGGCCACGCGCCTGATGGCCCTGGACGACGAGGCTTTCCGCGTCGAGCTGGGCAAGGCCTTCGAGCATCGCCTGGGCCGCATCGAGGCCGCCGATCCGCGCCTGTGCATCCCGCTGCGCCAGCGCCACGCCAAGCGCTACGTGGAGCCGGGCCTGGCCCTGGTCGGCGATGCCGCCCACACCATCCACCCGCTGGCCGGGCAGGGCGTCAACCTCGGCTTCCTCGACGCCGCGGTGCTGGCCGAGGTGCTGCTGCACGCCCATGGCCGTGGCGAGCGCCTGGCCGATGAGCGCGTGCTCAGCCGCTTCGAGCGCCGGCGCATGCCGCACAACCTGGGGATGATGGCGGCGATGGAAGGCTTCCAGCGCCTGTTCCAGGCCGACCCGCTGCCGCTGCGCTGGCTGCGCAACGCGGGGCTCGACCTGGTCGACGGCCTGCCCGAGGCCAAGGCCCTGTTCGTGCGCCAGGCCCTGGGCCTTTCCGGCGACCTGCCGGAGCTCGCCCGCGTCTGACCTCCCCGGGTCGCGCGCGCGGCCCGGGCGAAACACCTCGTCATACAAAGCGCCGTCGGATGCCAACTGAGGTTGATTATCATCTGGCTCCTTTTGTCCATCGCGAGGCATTCGCAAATGAAGGCGCGCAACTCCCTGCTCACGCTCCTGGCCGTCGGCCTGGGCGCTACCTCCGTCCAGGCAGCCGATGAAGTGGTGGTCTATTCGTCGCGAATCGACGAGTTGATCAAGCCGGTGTTCGATGCCTACACCGCGAAGACCGGCGTCCCCATCAGGTTCATCACCGACAAGGAAGCCCCGCTGATGCAGCGCATCAAGGCCGAGGGCGAGAACGGCGTGGCCGACCTGCTGCTCACCGTCGACGGCGGCAATCTCTGGCAGGCCGAGCAGATGGGCATCCTGCAGCCCTTCAGCTCCCCCACCATCAAGGCCAACATCCCCGCGCAGTACCGCTCCGGCACCGACAGCTGGACCGGCCTCTCGCTGCGCGCGCGCACCATCGTCTACTCCACCGAGCGGGTGAAGCAGGAGGAGCTCTCCACCTACGAGGCCCTGGCCGATTCCAAATGGGAAGGCCGCCTGTGCCTGCGCTCTTCGAAGAAGGTCTACAACCAGTCGCTGACCGCCACCCTGATCGAGGCGCGCGGCGCCACCGAGGCCGAGAAGGTGCTCAAGGGCTGGGTCGCCAACCTGGCCACCGACCCCTTCGCCGACGACAACGCGGTGATCCAGGCGGTGGACGCCGGCCAGTGTGACGTGGGCATCGTCAACACCTATTACTACGGGCGCCTGCATCAGCAGAATCCGCAGCTGCGCGCCAAGCTGTTCTGGCCCAACCAGGCCGACCGTGGCGTGCACGTCAATCTCTCCGGCATCGGCCTGACCCGCCACGCGCCTCATCCCGAGGCGGCCAAGGCACTGGTGGAGTGGATGACCACCCCCGAGGCGCAGAGCCTGTTCGCCGGGGTCAACCAGGAATTCCCGGCCAACCCGTCGGTGCAGCCGTCGGCCGAAGTGGCCGCCTGGGGCGCCTTCAAGGCCGACGACGTACCGGTGGAAATCACCGGCAAGCGCCAGGCCGAAGCCATCCGCATGATGGACCGGGTGTCCTGGAACTGACCCACGCCGGGGCGCTCCCCGGTGGGCGCCCCTCGCCACCCTACTCCCGCCCGGTCGAGAACCCCGCTTGAAGCGTCCCGCCCTGCGCCGCTGGTATCCCATCACCTTCGCCATCGCCGCCCTGGTGCTGCTGCCGCTGTGCGTGCTGCTGCTGTCCTGGCACGAGGTGGACCGGGAGATCTGGGCGCACCTGTGGGACACCCAGTTGCCACGCCTCCTGGGCAACAGCCTGGTGCTGGTACTCGGCGTCGGCTGCGGGGTGACGCTGCTGGGCGTCAGCCTGGCCTGGCTCACCAGCCTGTGCGAGTTCCCCGGCCGGCGCTGGCTGGACTGGGCGCTGATGCTGCCCTTCGCCATCCCCGCCTACGTGCTGGCCTTCGTCTTCATCGGCCTGTTCGACTTCGCCGGCCCGGTGCAGAGCCTGCTGCGCGAAGGGTTCGGCAGCGGCGTGCGCCTGCCCCGGGTGCGTTCCACCGGCGGGGTGATCACCGTACTGGTGCTGGTCTTCTACCCCTACGTCTACCTGCTGGCGCGCAGCGCCTTCCTGGCCCAGGGGCGGGGGCTGATGGAGGCCGCGCGCACCCTGGGGCTGACGCCCTGGCAGGCGTTCTGGCGCGTCGCCCTGCCCATGGCGCGACCGGCCATCGGCGCCGGGCTGGCCTTGGCGATCATGGAGACCCTGGCCGACTTCGGTGCGGTCTCGGTGTTCAACTTCGACACCTTCACCACCGCCATCTACAAGACCTGGTACGGCTTCTTCAGCCTCGGCAGCGCGGCCCAGCTGGCCAGCCTGCTGTTGCTCGGCGTGTGCCTGGTGCTCTATGGCGAGCGCCGCGCGCGGGGCGTCACCCGCCCGGCCAGCGAACGGCCCCGTGGCGCCGCCCTCTATCACCTGCGTGGCGCCCGGGCCTGGGCGGCCAGCGCCTGGTGCGGCCTGGTGTTCGCCTGCGCCTTCGTGATCCCCCTGCTGCAACTGCTCGTCTGGTGCTGGCAGCGCGGTCGCTTCGACCTCGACGAGCGCTACCTGGGGCTGATCCTGCACAGCCTCTACCTGGGCGCGATGGCGGCGCTGATCACCGTTGCGGTCGCCTTGCTGCTGGCCTTCGCCCGGCGCCAGGAGCCGACCCGGCCGATCCGCTTGGCGGTGGGCCTTGCCAACCTCGGCTACGCCCTGCCGGGCTCGGTGCTGGCGGTGGCCATCATGCTCGCCTTCAGCTGGCTCGACCGCGAACTGGTGGTGCCCGTGTCCGGGCTGCTCGGCGGGGCCGGCAAGCCGCTGCTGCTGGGCAGCCTGACCGCGCTGCTGCTGGCCTATCTGGTGCGTTTCATGGCGGTGGCCCATGGGCCGCTGGAGAGTGCCCTGTCACGCATCCGCCCGTCACTGCCGGAGGCCGCGCGCAGCCTCGGCGTCGGTGGCCCTCGCCTGTTCCTGCGGGTCTACCTGCCGCTGCTGGTACCCGGTGCCCTGAGCGCGGCGCTGCTGGTGTTCGTCGATGTGCTCAAGGAGATGCCCGCCACCCTACTGATGCGTCCGTTCGGCTGGGACACGCTCGCGGTGCGCATCTTCGAGATGACCAGCGAGGGCGAATGGGCCCGCGCTTCGCTGCCCGCCTTGAGCCTCGTGCTGGTGGGGCTGCTGCCGGTGGTCGGCCTGATCCGCCGTTCCGCCCGGGGTTTCGGGCGCTGAAACATGGCGTGACCGGTGGGTCGCCGGTCGGGTGTCCAGTCTTCCACCTTGCGGCTACAATGCGCGCCATTCGTTGCGGCGCGTCTGCATGAAAGGGTGCCGGGAGCCCCCGCCTGGGCCGCCCAAAGCCAGGCCCGGCAAGGGCTCCGCACCCGTCCGCATCTTCGCCAAGCCCGGAAGGAGAAACCCATGGGACAGCGTACCCCCCTCTACGATCTGCACCTGGCGTTGGGGGCCAAGATGGTCGATTTCGGCGGCTGGGACATGCCGCTGCACTACGGCTCGCAAGTCGATGAGCACCACCAGGTGCGCACCGATTGTGGCGTCTTCGATGTCTCCCACATGACCGTGGTCGACGTGTCCGGCAGCCAGGCCGCGGCCTACCTCCAGCGCCTGCTGGCCAATGACGTCGACCGCCTCGGGACCCCCGGCAAGGCGCTCTACAGCGCCATGCTCAACGAGCGTGGCGGCGTCATCGACGACCTCATCGTCTACCTCACCCACGACGGCTACCGCCTGGTGGTCAACGCCGCCACCCGCGACAAGGACCTGGCCTGGATGCACAAGCAGGCCGAAGGTTTCGCGGTACGCCTCGAGGAGCGCAGCGACCTGGCCTTGCTCGCCATCCAGGGCCCCGCCTCGCGCCACCGCACCGCCGAGCTGGTGAGCAGTGCCCGCGCCTCGCTGATCCATGAACTCAGGCCCTTCCAGGGCCTGCCCGAAGGCGACTGGTTCATCGCCCGCACCGGCTACACCGGTGAGGACGGCCTGGAGATCATGCTCCCGCGCGACCAGGCGGCCGGCTTTCTCAACGAACTGGTGGGCGCCGGTATCGCGCCCATCGGCCTCGGTGCCCGCGACACCCTGCGCCTGGAGGCGGGCCTGAACCTCTATGGCCAGGACATGGATGAGGACAACTCGCCCCTGGCCTCGAACCTGGCCTGGACCATCGCCTGGGAACCTGCTGGCCGCGACTTCATCGGCCGTGCCGCATTGGAAGCCCAGCGTGCCGCCGGCGAGCAGCCGAAGCTGGTGGGTCTGGTGCTGGAGGAGCGCGGCGTGCTGCGCGCCCATCAGGTTGTGCGGGTGGAGGGCGTGGGCGAGGGTGAGATCACCAGCGGCAGCTTCTCGCCCACCCTCGGCAAGTCCATCGCCCTGGCCCGCCTGCCGGCGGGGACATGTGATCGCGCCGAGGTGGAAATCCGTGGCAAGTGGTACCCGGTTCGTGTCGTCCAGCCGAACTTTGTTCGCAATGGCAAAGCCTTGATCTAAATTTTCCTGGCGGGCCGACCGCCGCCGTCCTTTAGGAGCCTGAACAATGAGCAACATCCCCGCCGATCTGCGTTACGCCCCCAGCCACGAGTGGGCCCGCCTGGAAGCCGATGGCAGCGTTACCGTGGGCATTTCCGACCATGCCCAGGAAGCCCTGGGCGACGTGGTCTTCGTCGAGTTGCCGGAAGTCGGCAAGACCCTGGCCGCCGGCCAGGAAGCCGGCGTGGTCGAGTCGGTGAAGGCCGCCTCGGACATCTACTCGCCGGTTTCCGGCGAGGTGATCGCCATCAACGAGCAACTGACCGAGTCCCCCGAAGACGTCAACAGCGACCCCTACGGCGCCTGGTTCTTCAAGCTCAAGCCGGCCAACACCGCCGAGCTGGACAAGCTGCTGGACGCCGCCGCCTACAAGGCCTCCGCCGACTCCGACGCCTGACCCCACCCGGCGCGCCGCTCCCCCTGGGGCGGCCGCCGGCGCCCCGCCCGGCGGGTCTCCCCGACCAGCCGGCCGGCCATCCTGGAAATGCTTGCCTAAGCTTATCGGGCCATTTCCAGAGGCCGATCCCATGTCGCACATCCCTCCGCTGTCCCAACTGCAACAGCCCGATGCGTTCCTCCGCCGCCACCTGGGCCCGGACCCGGCCGAGCAGCAGGCCATGCTCGAGACCCTGGGCCTCGCCGACCGCGACGAACTGGTGGTGCAGACGGTGCCGCCGGCGATCCGCCTCAACCGCCCGCTGGACCTGCCTCCCGCCCTCGACGAGGAAGGCGCCCTGGCGAAGCTGCGCGCCCATGCGCAGCGCAACGAGGTGTGGACCAGCCTGATCGGCATGGGCTACCACGGCACCCTGACCCCGGCGGTGATCCTGCGCAACGTGCTGGAGAACCCCGGCTGGTACACGGCCTACACCCCCTACCAGCCGGAGATCGCCCAGGGCCGCCTGGAAGCACTGCTGAATTTCCAGCAGATGACCATCGACCTCACCGGCCTGGAGCTCGCCAGCGCCTCGCTGCTGGACGAAGCCACCGCCGCCGCCGAGGCCATGGCCCTGGCCAGGCGCGTGGCCAAGGCCAGGAGCAACCTGTTCTTCGCCGACCAGAACTGCCACCCGCAGACCCTCTCCGTGGTGCGCACCCGCGCCGAAGCCTTCGGCTTCGAACTGGTGGTGGACGCGGTGGAGAACCTGCCTTCCTACCCGGTGTTCGGCGCGCTGCTGCAGTACCCCGACACCCATGGCGAGATCCGCGACCTGCGACCGCTGATCGAGCACCTGCACGGCCAGCAGGCGCTGGCCTGCGTCGCCGCCGACCTGCTCGGCCTGCTGCTGCTGACCCCGCCCGGCGAGCTGGGCGCCGACGTGGTGTTCGGCTCGGCCCAGCGCTTCGGCGTGCCCATGGGCTACGGCGGCCCCCATGCCGCCTTTTTCGCCACCCGCGACGAATTCAAGCGCGCCATGCCCGGGCGCATCATCGGCGTCTCCAAGGACGCACGGGGCAACCTCGCTCTGCGCATGGCCCTGCAGACCCGCGAACAGCACATCCGCCGCGAGAAGGCCAACTCCAACATCTGCACCGCCCAGGTGCTGCTGGCCAACATCGCCGGCTTCTACGCCGTCTACCACGGCCCCCAGGGCCTCAAGCGCATCGCCCAGCGCGTGCACCGGCTCACCGCCATCCTCGCCGAGGGGCTGGCGCGCAAGGGCATGCAGCGGGTCAACCAGCACTACTTCGACACCCTCACCCTGGAGGTGGGCGGCAGCCAGGCGGCGATCATCGAATCGGCGAAGGCCGCCCGCATCAACCTGCGCATCCTCGGGCGCGGCCGGCTCGGATTGAGCCTGGACGAGACCAGCAGCGCGGCCACCGTCGAGCAGTTGTGGAGCATCTTCCTCGGCGCCGACCACGGCCTCTCGGTGGACGAGCTGGACGCCGGGGTGCTGGTGCCGGGCATTCCCGCCGCCCTGGCGCGCGAGTCCGCCTACCTCGAACACCCGGTGTTCAACACCCACCACAGCGAGACCGAGATGCTGCGTTACCTCAAGCAGCTGGAGAACAAGGACCTGGCGCTCAACCAGTCGATGATCCCCCTGGGCTCCTGCACCATGAAGCTCAATGCCACCAGCGAGATGATCCCCATCACCTGGCCGGAGTTCGCCGCCATCCACCCCTTCGCTCCGCTGGAACAGGCCCAGGGCTACCAGGCGATGATCGCCGAGCTGGAGGAATGGCTGCGGGCGATCACCGGCTTCGACGCCATCTGCATGCAGCCCAACTCCGGGGCCCAGGGCGAGTACGCGGGGCTGCTGGCGATCCGCAAGTACCACGAGAGCCGGGGCGAGGCGCACCGCAACATCTGCCTGATCCCCGCCTCGGCCCACGGCACCAACCCGGCCTCGGCGCAGATGGCGAGCATGCGCGTGGTGATAGTCGAGTGCGACAAGGCCGGCAACGTCGACCTCGACGACCTCAAGGCCAAGGCGGCCGAGGCGGGCGCGCAGCTGTCCTGCCTGATGGCCACCTACCCCTCGACCCACGGCGTGTACGAGGAAGGCATCCGCGAGATCTGCGAAGTCGTCCACGCCCAGGGCGGGCAGGTCTACATGGATGGCGCCAACCTCAACGCCCAGGTCGGCCTGGCGCGCCCGGCCGACATCGGTGCCGACGTGTCGCACATGAACCTGCACAAGACCTTCTGCATCCCCCACGGCGGCGGTGGCCCGGGCATGGGGCCGATCGGTGTGCGCGCGCACCTGGCGCCCTTCGTCGCCAACCACCCGGTGATCGAACTCAAGGGACCGGACCCGGAGAACGGGGCGGTCAGCGCGGCGCCCTGGGGCAGCGCCAGCATCCTGCCGATCAGCTGGATGTACATCGCCATGATGGGCCCGCAGCTGGCGGATGCGACTGAGCTGGCCATCCTCAACGCCAACTACCTGGCCAAGCGTCTCGGCGAGGCCTACCCGGTGCTCTACACCGGGCGCAACGGACGGGTCGCCCACGAATGCATCCTCGACCTGCGCCCGCTCAAGGCCGAGACCGGGATCAGCGAGGAGGACGTGGCCAAGCGCCTGATGGACTACGGCTTCCACGCGCCGACCATGTCATTCCCGGTGCCCGGCACCCTGATGGTCGAGCCCACCGAGAGCGAGTCCAAGCACGAGCTGGACCGCTTCATCGAGGCCATGCTCGGCATCCGCGCGGAGATCGCCAAGGTGCAGGCCGGCGAATGGCCTGCCGAGGACAACCCGCTCAAGCGTGCGCCGCACACCCTGGCCGACGTGGTGGGCATCTGGGAGCGCCCCTACAGCATCGAGCAGGCCGTCACGCCCACCGCGCACACCCGGGCGCACAAGTACTGGCCGACGGTGAACCGCGTCGACAACGTCTATGGCGACCGCAACCTGTTCTGCGCCTGCGTGCCCCTGG
Organism: Pseudomonas sp. Pc102; assembly: GCF_018408275.1. Taxonomy (NCBI): domain Bacteria; kingdom Pseudomonadati; phylum Pseudomonadota; class Gammaproteobacteria; order Pseudomonadales; family Pseudomonadaceae; genus Pseudomonas; species Pseudomonas sp. Pc102. Next base: position 274,167 of record NZ_AP021905.1, read on the forward strand.
AGGACTACCGCGAATAGGGCATCTCGAAAAACTGCCTGTGTTGCCATTGCTGCGTTGAAAACAGGCTCAAAGTGCTCATTCACACGGCGTGAACTGCGCTTCTAGCCTGCTTTTGCCTTGCACCGACGGCCTCGCCGACGTTCTTGCAGGTGCCCGGTAGCCGCTCCGGGGTCGGAATCACTCGGCCTTCAGCTGCAGGCGTCCGAGCAGGCCGATCAGCAGCACGTTGAAGACGATCAGAAGCAGGCTGCTGGCCAGGCCGACGAGGTTGATCAGCGTGCTCGGCATGAAATCGAAGAGGCTGAAGTCGAGCATCGAGAGCACGCGCTCGCCGAACCAGAACAGGTCGATCACGATCATCAGGACCAGCACGATCTTCAGCGTGGGAACGGGATTGCCCATGGGGTACGTCCTTGTGGGGAGGGAGTGGAGTGGCCGTTGCGCCGTGACGCCGGCCCGTTGCTTTTTGCCTGAGCCAAGCGCCGCCCGCAACCACCGGATGCGCAGGGTGCGCGCCGGGTAACGCTTCGGCGCGCGGCGCAGGGGCAATGAAAAGGGCCCTCAGCGGTGCTGAGGGCCCTCGGTGCATTCCTTGCCGCGCTGCATGCGCCCGCCTCGGCGGGCTTTCCCTTATTCGCTGGCGAGGATGGCGCTGGCCAGTTCCTCGTCGCTGGCCTGGATGCCGGGGTTGTCGGCACGGACCTGCTTCAGTGCGGCCTCCAGGAAGGGGCCGCGGATGGCGCCGTCGCTGGCGACGAAGCTGCTGGCGTCCTCGCGGGCCGCCACGATCAGCTTGTGATCCTTGAAGGTCACGTAGGTGGAGGCGGTCGTGGCGCCGGAAGAGATCACGTTGCGCCAGAAGGTATCCGCCATGGCCGAGCCAGCAGGAATGGCGGCCAGGGCGATGACAGCGGCAGCTACTGTGGTACGCATGGGATGACTCCAGGTTGTTGTGTGGGGACCTGGAACTGAGATTCCGGGCGGCCCCGGGGAGTTCCGTTGCGCCACCTGGCAGCCGCCGATCGGTCATGGCAGCTGGCCAGCGGGCATGACTGCGGCTCCGCTATTCGCGCTTCAATGCCGGGTCGTCCGGATTGAGCTGCTCCAACTCGGCGAGCAGCGCCTGCACCTTCTGGATCTGCCCCGCCTCGCGCCAGTAGCCGATCAGCGTCAGGCGCGCCTCGCGGTTGGCCGGGGCGTTCTCCAGCACCTCTTCCAGGCGCTGGCAGGCTTCCTCCAGCTTGCCGTCGTCGTGCAGCGCGGTCGCCAGCGCGTGGCCGTACTGGGCATTGCCGGGCTCCAGGCGCACCGCCTCGCGGAAGGCGACGATGGCGTCCTGGCGTTCCCCCTTGCGCAGCAGCGCCAGGCCGCGAGCATGGTGCAGCAGCGCCGACTGCGGATGGTCGCGCAGGGCCTCGGCCAGCAGCCGCTGGCCTTCCTCCCAGCGGTAGTTGGCGTCGAGCCATTGCACCAGCGCCACGCGGGCGGGGAGGAAATCGGGGTCGCGCTCGACGGCGGTGCGCAGGCGGCCCTCAACCTGGTCGGCGCGGCCGTTGCCCTGGTAGAGCGACGCGAGGTTGAGGTTGGCCTCGGCGCGCTCGGCCAGGTTCAGCTGGATGGCCTCGTACTCGCCGATGGCCTTGTTCCAGGCCTTCTCGTAATTGCCCAGGCCGGTGGTGCCCATGCCCAGCAGGCCGCGCGCGGCGATGGCGCGCACGGCCAGCACCGGGTCGTTGAGCAGCGGGCCCAGCAGGTCGCGGCGTTGCTCCGGCGGCAGCAGGGCATTGACCGCGCGCACCGCCGCCTCGCGCACCTGGGGCGCGGCGTGGTTGAGGTCGTTGGCGGCCAGGTTCAGGGCCCGCTCGCTGGGGTAGCCGGGCAGCTCGGCGAGCAGGGTGGCGCGACGGATTGCCGGCAGGTCGCCGCGCTCCAGTTGCTGGAACAGCGCGCGTGAGGCGCCGGGGCGGCCTTTGCGCACCAGGGCCAGGCTTTCGTCGTAGCGCGGCGCGGTGTCCCGGGCCTTGCCGTACCAGTGCTCGAACTGCTCGGCGACCGCCTGGCCGGCGACATCCTGGTGGCAGCCGAGGCAGGCGTCGGGCGTGCCGAGCTTCAGCGCGCGGCCCGGGTTGGGCAGGCTGAAGCCGTGGTCGTGGCGGTAGTCGACCCCCAAGAGCGTCTTGCCCGGCATGTGGCAGTCGATGCAATGCGAGCCGGGCTGCCCGGCGGTGTGGCGCAGGTGCTCGGGGGCTTCGTAGTCGCGCGCCTTCAGGCCCCGGTCGTCGATGCCGGCCACGGCACTCTTGCCGGCGGGGTTGTGGCATTGGGTGCAGAGGGCATTGCCCTGGACCTTGAGGCCGCCGCCGTGTGGATCGTGGCAGGTGCTGCAGCTCAGGCCCCGGGCGTACATGCGGCTCTGGGTGAAGGAGCCGTACTCGTAGACCTGCTCCTTGAAGGTGCCGTCCAGCTCATAGAGTTCACGGGTCAGCGCGCTGGGCAGGTAGTTGTCCATCAGCCGCTTGCCGAAGGCGTGGTCGTCGTTCAGCGGCACGCGCCGGGCGTGGCAGCGGGCGCAGGTCTCCACCTGCAGGCGGTTGCTGGCACGGGTGAGGTCGAGGGCGAAGCCGGCCTGGGAGTGCAGCCCCTTGAAGCGTGCCCATTCCAGGTGGCGCGAGGCCGGGCCGTGGCAGGCCTGGCAGCCGACGCCCAGGGCGTGCCACTGGCTGGCGTAGGTGCCGGTGCCGTCGTCGAAGCCACGGACGTAGCCGGTGGTATGGCAATCGATGCACTGGAAGTTGGCGTTCTGTGACGGCTTGCTCCAGTGCTGCGGGTTGCGCAAATCGACGCCCTGGCCGGGGGCGAGGTGGAACCAGGCCTTCTTGCGCGTATCCCAGGCCACGTCCAGGGCCTGCAGGCGGCCGCCGGGGAACTCCAGCAGGTATTGCTGCAGCGGCGCGACGCCGAAGGCATAGGCCACCTTGAAATCCGCCGGCTGGCCGTCGGGGCCCGTGGTGTTCACCCAGTAGCCACCGTCCTTGCGGAAGAAGCGGGTGCTCCCGCCTTCGCCGTCGAAGCGGGCGTCGTCGAAGTCGCCCTGCACCGAGCGTGGCGTGGCCTCCTGCATCGCCAACTGGTGGTGGGAGCCTTTCCAGGCCCTGGCCTGGGGGGCATGGCAGGTGCCGCACTGCTGCTCGTCGACCATCTGCGCCGGCCCCTGCTCCGCAAGCGTCGGCACCGTGGCCCGGGCCGGCACGTACGGCTTGCCGCCCTGCACCCACAGCCAGCCACCCAGGCCCACCAGCAGCAACAGGGCGGCGAGCACGGGAAGGACGTAACTGGGGCGGCTGGGCGTACTCGCGGGGGAATCGGGTGCGTTCGGGCGTTTCGGCATGCAGACGTCCGCTGTGGTGCATGGATTCACGGAAGCGCGCAGCTTCCGTGAATGCGCCCGAGGCTGTCAAACCAGCCTGAGACGGGCGGCACGCCACGGCGGTGCTCAGTGGCAGAGGCTGAGCAGATGCGGTCGATAATGGCCCCCCGGCTCCGCGCTGATGGTGCAGAGAAAGCTCAGCTCGGCAGGGGTATCCAGCCAGGCCATCTGCTCGAACAGGCGGGGCTCGGCGGTCACCTGCTGCACCAGGTAGCCACGGTGCTGGTCGCGCTCCTCGTCGGTCGCCGGCTGCCGGGCGATGACCGCGTAGCACTGGTCGTGGCCTTCGAGGCTGTGGCGATGGATGCCGAGGCACAGGACGGTGAGTTGAAATTGCATGTCGCATCTCCTTTCGCGATTGGGTGCCTTGCGGCACATGCCCATCCGGGCGCTGTAACTGAAAGCCTCCCTCCGCCCTGCGCGCCCATGCCTGGGGGCCACGGGCCCGTGCCGGCGACCGGCGTTCTTCCCGACGCCTGGTCCTGCCGGCTGGCGGGCCGCGAGTGGAACACGGGCACGCATCGGCGGGCGGAGGGAGGTTGAAAACCCGTGGCGTCCGGTCGCCGGATGCCAGAGGAACAACCCGCTTAGGGATAATACACATGGTAATTCGTGCTTCGAGGGTGTATTACACTGGGTCACTGGTCGCCGGCAATACGGCGCGTAATGTCGCGCCCATGAAGAAATGGAACCTGCTGGCCAAGGCCAGGATGAAAGATCTCGGCGTCACCCAGGAGCAATTGGCCGAACGCCTGCACGTGACCCAGGGCGCCGTCGCGCACTGGCTCGGCGGGCGTCGCGAGCCCGGGCTGACACGTATCAACCAGATACTCGGCGCGCTGCACATGCCTCCGCTGAGCATCGGCGGGCAGGCCGTGCAATCGTCCATGGCGCCCGACGACGGCAAGCAGGCCGCAGACGCCCCGGATGGCGTGGCCCCTATGACCATCGGAGAACCTGAGTCGTCCCGCTATGAATACGAAATCGAGCTTCCGCTGCTGCGCGAGGCCGAGGGCGATTCAGAGCGTCCCGCCGCGCTGGAGGAACTGGACTACTCCGGTATTCGCTTCAGCCGACATGCCTTGCAGCAGCGTCAGATAGAACCGGAAAACGTTGCCTGCGTCATCGTCAGCGGCGACAGCATGGAACCGCTCTTTCCCGACGGCGCGGTCCTCGGAATCGATCGTGGGCGCTGCGAGCTGGTGGATGGCAAGGTCTATGCCCTGGTCGACGAAGGCATGCTGCGGATCAAGGTCCTGCACCGCCTTCCGGCCGGCCAGATTCGCCTGCGCAGCTACAAGCGCGATGAGTACCCCGACGAGGAGCGTCCCCAGGCCGGCATCCAGATCATCGGGCAGGTGTTCTGGTCCTCGGTGCTCTGGTGAACCGCCTGCCTGCTCGGGCGGCGTAGCCCCTTCCCCGGCCGTTCCGGCCGGGCAGCCCTGAACCGCCTCCGCGTCATCCCCGGCCTGCCCAGGCCATCCCGCCCCGCTGCATCCCTGCCAGCCGCCCCGCCCGGGCGGGCCTCAGCGGGGGTGGTCCACCAGCGGTTCGTTGCGTTTGTTGAGCCCCGGGAGGCTGGCCTGCAACTGGTGCTTCACCCAGTTGCTGAAGGCGCGCACGGCTGGCCGCTCGGCTCTCAACGGGTCGGCCACCAGGTAATAGCCGCGGTGGGAGTCGATGCTGATCTCGAAGGGGCGTACCAGCAGGCCGCGCGCCAGGGCGTCGCCGCTGAGCAGGTTGTCGCCGATGGCCATGCCCTGGGCGGCGATGCAGGCCGACTGCGCGCAATGGGCATCGGAGAAGACGATTCCGGTGGACGCATCGATGTTGGAGGCGCCCGCGGTCGCCAGCCAGACGCGCCAGTCGGTGTGGTCGGTCATGTGCAACAGGGGGAAGCCGCCCAGCTCCTGGGGGCTCTTGAGCCCGCCGTGGGCGTTGATCAGGCGCGGGCTGCAGACCGGGAAGAAGCGCAAGGGGACGATCTGCTCCACCCACTGGTCCGGCCAGTCGCCGATGCCGTAGGCGATGAACAGGTCGGCGTTGCCGTTGCTGGTGTCGTCCGGGGCGCGGGGCGAGATCACCTGCAATTGCACCTGGGGGAACTGGCGGAGGAAGGCGCCGATGTGGTGGCACAGCCAGTAGGTGGCGAAGCCGGGGTTGCAGCTCACGCAGAGCCGCCCCGAGACCTGCTGCTCGTCGAGGCCCAGGGCGGCCTCCTGCAGCGTGGAGAGGACCTTGTGCACTTCCCGCGCATAGCGCTCGCCCTGGTAGGTGAGGCCGATGCCGCGCCCGATGCGCTCGGTGAGGGCGAAACCGAGGCTCTGCTCCAGGCTGCTGACCTGGTGGCTGATGGCGCTGCGGGTGAGGCTCAGTTCGCGGGCCGCGGCGGACACGCTGCCGAGCCGGGCGATGGCGTCCAGGGCGCGGATGGCGGTCATCGAGGGGTAGCGCATGGGGGCTCCGAGGGCTGTCATGGGGCGTCGAATGGTGAATCGGATTGAACAATACGGCAAAAACAATTCGATTGTTGTAGCGCACGACTCACCAATAATGGGGCCATTCCGCCGGGCCCTTCCCGGACTGCCCTCCGGCCCCGCGCCGGGAGCCCATACCAATAACAAAAGGTGCTCGCATGACCAGTTGCGCCCAGGCGCTCGTCCAGCTGCTCGAAGGCTATGGCGTCGAAACCGTCTTCGGCATCCCCGGCGTGCATACCGTCGAGCTCTATCGCGGCCTCGCCGGCAGCCGCCTGCGTCATGTCAGCCCCCGCCACGAGCAGGGGGCCGGCTTCATGGCCGACGGCTACGCCCGCGCCAGCGGCAAGCCGGGGGTGTGCTTCATCATCACCGGTCCGGGCATGACCAACATCCTCACCGCCATGGGCCAGGCCTACGCCGATTCGGTGCCCATGCTGGTGATCTCCACCACCAGCCGCCGCGAGCACCAGCGCCTGGGTCACGGCTTTCTCCATGAGCTGCCGGACCAGCGCGCCATGGTCGCCGGCGTCTGCGCCTTCAGCCATACGCTGCAACGGCCCCAGGAGCTGCCGGAGGTGCTGGCCCGCGCCTTCGCCCTGTTCCGCTGCGCGCGGCCCCGCCCGGTGCATATCGAAATCCCCTTGGATGTGCTGGAGCTGCCCGCCGACGGCCTCGACCTGCGCCCCCGTGCGCTGCCCCAGGCCGCCGCCCCGGCGCCGGCCGCGGTGGCCGAGGCTGCGGCCCTGCTGGCCGGGGCGCGCCAGCCGCTGATCCTCGCCGGTGGCGGTGCCCGGGGTGGCGCCGCCGCCCTGCGCGAGCTGGCCGAGCGCCTGCAGGCACCGGTGGCGCTGACCACCAACGCCCGTGGCCTGCTGCAACCGGACCACCCGCTGCTGCTCGACGGCGTGCAGTCATCGGCCCATGGCCGTGCGCTGTTCGCCGAGGCCGACGTGGTGCTGGCGGTGGGCACCGAACTGGGCGAGACCGACTACGACTTCTTCGGTCTCGGCCCCCTGTCGCTCGAGGTGCCGATGATCCGCCTGGATATCGACCCGCTGCAGATACTCGGCGTGCAGCGCGCCGAAGTCGGCCTGCTGGGCGACGCCGGGCTCGGCTTGCGGGCCCTGCTCGCGACCCTGCCCCGTGCCATGCGTGACGGCGGCTGGGCGCAGGCCGCCGTGCGCCGGGTGAACGCCGCCGAACGCGAGCTCTGGAGCCCCCGGCAACGGACGATGCAGGCGCTGCTCGACACCCTGCGTGACGCCCTGCCGGCGCCGGTGCTGGTGGGTGATTCGACCCAGCCGGTGTACCAGGGCGCCGTCGGCTATCGCGCGCCGCTTCCCGGCAGCTGGTTCAATGCCGGCACCGGCTACGGCACCCTCGGCTATGCCCTGCCGGCCGCCATCGGCGCCAAGCTGGCGCTCCCCGCGCGGCCGGTGCTGGCGCTGGCCGGCGACGGTGGCGTGCAGTTCTCCAGCGCCGAACTGATCGCCGCCCGCGAGGCGGGGATCGGGGTGATCCTGGTGCTGTGGAACAACCACTGCTACGGCGAGATCCGCGACTACATGGTGGCCCGCGAGGTGCCGCCCCTGGGCGTGGATATCCTCGCCCCTGACTTCGCGGCCCTGGCCCGTGCCTGCCACGTCAGCCACCACGCGGTGCGCAGCCTGGAAGCCCTGCGCGAGTTGCTCGGCAGCCTGGTCGAGACCCGCGAGCCGCACCTGATCGAACTCGACGCCGCCGACTTCCTGCCGACCAGGGGAGAAACCCGATGAACACGACACCCCCCGCCGCGGCGTCGACCACGCCCGTGGTCGCCCTCGACGCGCTGCACAAGAGCTACGCCGAGCACCACGTGCTCAAGGGGATTTCCCTGGAGGCCCGCGAGGGCGATGTGGTTTCGCTGATCGGTGCCAGCGGCTCGGGCAAGAGCACGCTGTTGCGCTGCATCAACCTGCTGGAGATCCCGGATGCCGGCAGCCTGCACATCAATGGCGAGAAGGTCGCGCTCAAGCGTGACCGCGCCGGCCACGGCCGCATCGGCGACCCGCGCCAGGTGGAGCGCCTGCGCACCCGCCTGAGCATGGTGTTCCAGAACTTCAACCTGTGGCCGCACCGCACGGTGCTGGAGAACGTCATCGAGGCGCCGGTGCATGTGCTCGGCGAGAAGCGTCAGGACGCCATCGGCCACGCCGAGCAGTTGCTGGAGCGGGTCGGCCTGGCGGACAAGCGCCATGCCTACCCGGCCTTCCTCTCCGGTGGCCAGCAGCAGCGCGTGGCCATCGCCCGGGCGCTGGCGGTACGGCCGCAGGTGCTGCTCTTCGACGAGCCGACCTCGGCGCTCGACCCCGAGCTGGTCGGCGATGTGCTGCGGGTGATCCGGGGCATCGCCGATGAGGGCCGCACCATGATCCTGGTGACCCACGAGATGGCCTTTGCCCGCGATGTGTCCAGCCGGGTGGTGTTCCTCCACCAGGGACGCATCGAGGAGCAGGGCCCGCCTTCCCAGGTGCTGCTGGACCCGCGCAGCGAGCGCTGCCGGCAGTTCGTGATGGCCCAGGACAACCGCTGATTCCCCCGGCAGCTTGCCGACAACAACGACCACAACGAGGGACACACCATGAAAAGAAGCCTCATCGCCCTGCTCCAGGCCGCCCTGCTGGCCGGCGTCGCCAGTGTCGCCGTGGCCCAGGAGAAGATCGTCTTCGGCATCGCCCAGGAAGCCTACCCACCCTTCTCCTTCAAGAGCGGCAAGGGCCAGTGGAGCGGCTTCGAGCCGGAGCTGATCGCCGCCCTGTGCATGCGCATGCAGGTGCAATGCCCGCTCAACGAGATGGCCTGGGACGGGTTGATCCCCGCGCTCAAGGCGCAGCAGGTGGACGTGGTGCTGAACTCGCTGTCGATCACCCCCGAGCGCCGCGAGGTGGTGGATTTCAGCGAGCCCTACTTCTTCACGCCCGCCCTCTGGGTCGCCGACCGCAGCCTGGACGTGCAGCCCACGCCCGAAGGCCTGAAGGGGCTGATCATCGGCGTGCAGGGCTCGACCACCCACTCCGCCTATGCCAAGAAGTACTTCGGCAAGGACTCCACCGTGCGCTACTACAACGCCCAGGACGACATCCTCGCCGACCTGCGCAGCGGACGCATCGACATCATGCTCGCCGACCAGCTGGCGGTGGAGCCGGTGCTCGAGCTGCCGGACAACGCGATGCTCGCCGGCAAGGGCGTGGCGCCGCAGGACCCGCTGTTCGGCGAAGGCGTGGGCGCGGCGGTGCGCAAGGGCAATGACGCCCTGCGCGAGCGCCTGAACCTGGCCTTGCAGGCGCTGCGCGACGACGGCACCTACGACACCCTCCGCGGGCACTATTTCAAGGCCGACATCTCGGCCCGGCAGTGATGTGCAATCGGCCATTTCCCTCGCAGGTGCATTCATGAGCGCTACCGATTTCCACCGGCTGATGTTCGCCGACGGCTGGCTGCAGGCCCTGGCCCAGGGGGCGATCAAGACCCTGGGCATCTCCATCGGGGCCTTCGTGCTCGGCCTTTCCGTGGGCCTGCTGGTCGCCCTGGTCAAGCTCTGGGGGCCGCGCTGGCTGGTGATCTGGGCCAATTGCTACACCACGCTGTACCGCGCGGTGCCCGAGCTGCTGCTGATCCTGTTGCTGTACTACGCGGGCTCCGACCTGCTCAACCTGCTGATGGCCGCCGCCGGCCAGCCGCCGGTGGAGGTCAACGGCTTCCTCGCCGGCATCGTGGTGCTGGGCATCGTCCAGGGCGCCTATTCGGCGGAGATCATCCGCGGCGCCATCGAGGCCATCCCCGTGGGCCAGATCGAGGCCGCGCGTGCCTACGGCATGAAGCCCGCCCTGGTGCTGCGCCGGGTGCTGGTGCCGAGCATGCTGCCCCATGTCGTCGCCGGCCTGTCCAACCTCTGGCTGGTGCTGGTCAAGGACAGCGCGCTGATCAGCGTGGTGGGCTACAGCGAGCTGCTGGGCGCCGGTCGCCAGGCGGCCGCCTCGACCCGGCACTACCTGATGTTCTACCTGGCCGTGGCGGCCTTCTACTACCTGATCACGCTGGTCTCCAGCCTGGTCTTCCGTCGTTTCGAGGCACGCTTCGAACGCTGGATGCCGAGGCTCGCCTAGGAGGGCTCATGGATTTCACCTGGCTGGATGGCTTCACCGGCGAACTGACGCGCGGCGCGCTGCTGACCCTGCAGCTGCTGCTGATCTCGGCCAGCTTCGGCTTCCTGCTGGCCGTCTCGGTGGCCTTGGCGCGCCTGTCGCGCAACCCGCTGCTGTCGGGCACTGCGCGCTTCTACACCAGCGTGCTGCGGGGCACGCCGCTGCTGGTGCAGATCTACATCCTCTACTACGGCGTGGGCAGCGTCTTCGCCAGCTTCCCGCTGATCCGCCACAGCCTGCTCTGGCCCTACCTGCGCGAGGGCTTCTGGTACGTCGCCTTCGCCCTGACCCTGAGCGTTGGCGCCTATGTCGGCGAGGTGCTGCGCGGCGGCCTGCGTGCGGTACCCCGTGGCGAGCTGGAGGCGGCGCGGGCCTACGGCATGCGCCCCGCTCAGGTGCTGCGGCGGGTGTGGATGCCCCGGGCGCTGCAGATGCTGCGCCCGACCCTGGCCGGCGAGAGCGTTATGCTGCTCAAGTCCACCGCCCTGGCGTCCACCGTGGCGGTCACCGACCTGCTCGGCGCGGCGAACCTGGTGCGTGCGCAGACGCTGAAGGTGTACGAGCCGCTGTTGGTGGTGGCGGTGGTCTACATCGTCCTGGCCTTCCTCATCGAACAGGGCTTCGCGCGCATCGGCCGTACGCCGCAGCGCCAGGCCTGAATCCATGGAACCGGATCCCAAGGAGCCGTGCATGAAGTATTCATCCCTGGTCGGGCGCATCAGCGGCGAGACCGTCAGCGCCTGGGACATCCACTACGCGGCCTGCGCGGCCCAGGAGCGTGGCGAGGACGCCATCGTCCTGAGCATCGGCGACCCGGACTTCGCCACCGCCGAGCCGATCCGCGCCGCTGCCATCGAGGCCCTGGACCAGGGCGACACCCACTACACCGCAGTGATCGGCCGCACGCCGCTGCGCGAGGCGATCGCGGCCAAGCAGCGCACGCTGCTGGGCATCCCGGTCGAGGTGGACAACGTCGCCGTGGTCGCCGGGGCGCAGAACGGCCTCTACGCCACCGCCATGTGCCTGTTCGAGAGCGGCGACGAGGTGCTGGTGCCGGAGCCGATGTACCTGACCTATGCCGCCAGCATCCAGGCGTCCGGCGCACGCCTGGTGAGCATCGCGCAGCCGGCGGAAGGGGATTTCCGCCTCACCGTCGAGGCGCTGGAGGCGGTGCTCACCGAGCGCACCCGGGGCATCGCCCTGGCCACGCCCAACAACCCTACCGGCAACGTCTACACCGACGAGGAGCTGCAGGCGGTCGCCGAGGTTGCGCGCCGTCACGACCTCTGGGTGCTGTCCGACGAGGTCTATGGCCAGCTCACCTACGACCGACCGCACCGCAGCATCGCCACCCTGGAAGGCATGGCCGGGCGCACCGTGGTGCTCAACAGCCTGTCGAAGAGCCACGCCATGACCGGCTGGCGCGTGGGCTGGGTGGTGGCGCCACCGGCGCTGATCGGCCACCTCGACAACCTGATGCTGTGCATGGTCTACGGCCTGCCGGGCTTCATCCAGGCGGCCGCGCTCAAGGCGCTGGAGCTGGACGAGGCGATCGTCGGCGCGGCGCGTGAGCTCTATCGCCGCCGCCGCGACCTGGTGGTGCGGGGGCTCGCCGATGTGCCGCTGCTGCGCTGCAAGGTGCCGGAGGCCGGCATGTTCATGCTGGTGGACGTGCGCGGCACCGGCCTCTCGGGGATGGACTTCGCCTGGCAGCTGTTCCGCGAGACCGGGGTCTCGGTGCTCGACGCCGAAGCCTTCGGCGCCAGTTGCCGGGGCTTCGTGCGGCTTTCGTTCACCGTCTCCGATGCCGAACTGGAAGAAGCCTGCCGGCGCATCGCCGGCTTTATCCAGCGCCTGCAACGCTCGCGCTGACCCACCGCAACCCCTGACCGAACCAGGCTCACGGCGCATTCCTGCGCCGGGCCTGGCCACGCCCAAAAAAATCACAAGGTGCCGCCATGACTGACGCCGACAACTTCACCTCGACCCATTCGGCCACTGGCCATTTCGCCGACCTGATCCTCGATAACGGTCGAATCTGCACCATGGACCCGGCGCAGCCCTGGGCCGAGGCGGTGGCGATCCGCGGAGGCTGCCTGCTGGCCGTGGGCGACCGCGCCGCCGTGCAGGCCTTCAAGGGCCCGGCCACCCGCGTGCATGACCTGGACGGGGCCTTCTGCATGCCCGGGCTGCACGACATGCACACCCACCCGGACCTGGCGCTGGCGCCGCGCTACAGCGATGACCTCGATGTCGGCATCGAGGACCCGACGCCCGCGCAGCTGGAGGCGGCGATCCGCGCCTATGCCGATGCCCACCTCGGCGAGGGCTGGATCCACGGCCAGTACTGGGTGCGCTACACCTTCCGCGAGGCGGGCCTGGTGCCCGGGCGCGCCTGGCTCGATGCGGTGATGCCGGACCGCCCGGTGGCCCTGCTCGATCGCATGTGGGGCACCATGATGGTCAACTCGAAGGCGCTGGAGCTGGCCGGCATCGACCGCCACACCCCCGACCCGCGCAATGGCTACCTGGAGCGCGACCCGCTGACCGGCGAGCCCACCGGGCTGATGATCGACGGCGCCTACGCGATGATCCACGCCGCCATGCCGCGGACCCCGGTGGCGGTGCTGCGCCGCGCCTACCGCGACGGCGTGCACTTCCAGAGTTCGCGCGGGGTCACGGCGAGCAAGTACGTGCACGTCTGCGAGCACCGCCTGCAGGCGCTGAAGGCGCTGGACGACGCGGGCGAGCTGACGGTACGCATCGAGGCGGCGATCAGCTGGCAGGACGACATCTTCCCGGTGCGCCGGCGTTGGGAGCTGCTCAGCGGCGAGCGCCACTACTACCGCAGCGCCCGCCTGAGCGCCAATGCGGTGAAATTCCACTTCGACGGCACCGTGGAGCCGCGTTCGTCCTACCTGCTCACGCCCTGGCCGAACGAGGCGGACTGGCGCGGCAAGCTCAACCTCACCCCCGAGCACATCACCGACATGCTGGTGGACATGGACCGCCGGGGCATCCGCGTCATCGCTCACTGCACCGGCGACGGCGCCTCCGACGTGTTCCTCGATGCGGTGGCCGAGGCGCGGCGGCGCAACGGCTTCAGCGGCGTTCGCCACCAGTGCGCCCACAGCACGCTGCTGCACCCGGGCAACCTCAAGCGCTTCCAGGAATTGCAGGTGATCGCCGAGTTCTCGCCCGCCGCCTGGTACCCGACTCCTTTCGCCAGCGGAGCGCGTTCGGGCTACGGCCAGGAGCGCCTCAAGCGCATCTACGACTTCAAGGGCGTGCTGGAGGCCGGCGGCACGGCGGTATTCGGCACCGACTGGCCGGTGGCGTCGATCGACCCCTGGCTGGCGCTGGAGACCATGGTCACCCGGCAAAACCCGTGGAACGACGACCCGGCCTGCTTCGGCGAGCCGATCACCCTGGAGCAGGCGCTGCGCGTGGCCACGCGCAATGGCGCCATCGCCATGGGCCTGGAGGCCGTTACCGGCAGCCTGGAGGTGGGCAAGGCGGCGGACCTGATCGTGCTCGACCGCGACCTGTTCGCCCTGCCGGCGCGCAACTACATCCACCGCACCCAGGTGTTGCTGACCTTCGTCGAGGGCCAGCTGGTCTACGACCGCCAGGGCGCGCTGGCCGGGCTCGGCCTGGAGGCGGTCTGGAAGGGCGAGCCACCGGTGATCGAGGCGCAGGGGTAGGCCATGGACGAGCGCATCGCGGTCACGGTGGTGGCGGGCTTCCTCGGGGCCGGCAAGACCACCTTGCTCAATCGCATGGTCCGGCGCGCGGGAGACAGCCGGCTGGCGGTGATCGTCAACGATTTCGGCGCGCTGAACATCGATGCGGCGCTGGTGGCCGAGGTCACCGACGCGGTGTACAGCCTGCAGAACGGCTGCATCTGCTGCACGGTGCAGGAGGACCTGCTGGCGCAGCTGGCCAGCCTGGCGCAGCTCTCGCCGCGCCTGGAGCGCATCGTCATCGAGTGCAGCGGCGTCTCCGACCCGCAGCGCATCGTGCAGACCCTGGGTTATCCACAGTTGCGTGGCCTGCTGCGGCTGGACCTTGTGATCACCCTGGTGGACGCCACCCGCCACCTGTCGCTGGAGGGCGAGTACGCACGGCTGGCCCGCGCCCAGGTTTCGGCGGCCGACGTGCTGCTGCTGAACAAGAGCGACCTGGTGGACGCTGACGAGCTGGCGCGCCTGCGCGAGGTGTTGCCGGGGCGTTCGCTGCTGCATGTCGGGGTGCAGGCCGACCTGCCGGATTCGCTGTGGCTGGATGCGGAGCCGCCATCCCGGGTGCCCGGAGTGCTGACGCCAGTGGCGGCGGCGGACCATGGGCAGCTGTTCGAGTCCTGGGTCTGGGAAGGCGAGGGGGTCTTCGATGCCGGGCGCCTGCGGGCCTGGCTGGCGGGCCTGCCGGATGCGCTGTTCCGCCTCAAGGGCTGGGTGCGCCTGGAGGCGGCCGGCGGGGCGCTCTGGTTGCAGCAGGTGGGGCGGCGCAGCCAGTTCGGCCCGGTGAGCGGGCCGGTGGGCGATGGCATGCGCCTGGTGTTCATCGTCCGGCGTGGGTTCGCCGGGCGGCAGGCGCTGGAAGGCGGGCTGCGCGCTTGCCTGCGCTGATGGCTCAGTGCCCGTCGCGGAATTCGGCCCAGACCTGGTCGCGGGTGGCGCCGAGCTTGTCCGGCAGGGATTCCAGGGCGAACAGGCGGCGCTTGGTTTCCTTGTCGGGGTAGAGGCCCGGCTGGTCGCGCAGGTCGGCGGCGAGGAATTCGCGGGCGTCGGCGTTGCCGTTGGGGTAGAGGGTTTCGCTGGTGATCTGCGCGGCGACCTTGGGCTGCATCATGAAGTCGATGAAGCGGTGGGCGAGGTCGGCGCGGTTGGCGCTGCTGGGGATGGCGAGGTTGTCGATGAACAGCACCGAGCCCTCGTCGGGCACCACGAAACGCACCGGCTGGCCGGCGGCCGCGGCGTTGAGGGCGTCGCCGACCCAGGCCATGGCGACGCACAGCCGCCCCTTGTTGAGGTCTTCGATGTAGCGCTCGCTGTCGATGTAGCGCAGGTTCGGGCGCAGGCCGCCGAGCAGCTCGGCGGAGCGCTTGAGCCGGCTGGGCGCGGTGCGGGCGAGGGTGCGGCCCTGGTAGGTCATGAGGATCGACAGGGCTTCGTCCGGGGCGTCGAGCACGCTCATGCCGCAGCTGGCCAGGCGCTTGCTCTGCTCGGGTTCGAAGAGGACGCTCCAGCTGGACGGCAGCGGGCCGCCGTAGGCCTTCTCGGCCTGGGGCGTGTTCACCGCGAGGCCGACGGCGCCCCAGAGGTAGGGCACGGCGTGCTGGTTGTTGGGGTCGACGGCGGCGAGCTTGCTGAGCAGCTGCTTGTCCAGGTGCTTGCGGTTTGGCAGGCGGCTGAAGTCCAGGGGCTGCAGGCGGCCGGCCTTGATCAGTTCGGGAAGGTTGTTGTGGGAGGGCACCACGATGTCGATGGCCTCGCCGCTCTCCATGGCCTTCTGCAGTTCCTCGGCGCTGGCGAAGGTGTGGTAGTCCACGCGGATGCCGGTCTGCTGCTCGAAGTCCTTGAGCACCTGAGGGGCGATGTAGTCGTTCCAGTTGTAGACGCGGATGGTGTCTTCGGCGCTGGCCAGTGTCGGCAACAACGCGAGCAGCAGCGGTGCGAGGAAGCGGGGCATGGAGTCCTCCCTGATGGTTGGCGGAGCATTATTGCTACGCGTATGTTTCAGCAGGTTGATGCATGTCAGCGACTGGGCCTCTCTGGATCGGGCCTTTGCGCGGTTCCACGGCGCCCTTCCAGCGTCGCGGATGAGGGGACGGGTGGACATGGCGGGCAAAAAAAACGCCGGCCCTGGGGCCGGCGTCTTTCGACTCGCTTACACGGTATGCAGGTACCAGTTGTACTCGAGGTCGGAGATGGAGTGTTCGAACTCCTCCAGCTCGCTTTCCTTGCACGCGACGAAGATGTCGATGTAGTCCGGGCTGATGTACTTGGCCAGGATCTCGCTGTCGTCCAGCTCGCGCAG
Organism: Pseudomonas sp. Pc102; assembly: GCF_018408275.1. Lineage (NCBI taxonomy): Bacteria > Pseudomonadati > Pseudomonadota > Gammaproteobacteria > Pseudomonadales > Pseudomonadaceae > Pseudomonas > Pseudomonas sp. Pc102. The sequence continues at coordinate 290,297 of NZ_AP021905.1, forward strand.
CGCATCACGCAGGTTGTTCGGCAGGCTCTGCTCCAGCTGCTCGTACGAGTTGCCTTCGATGGGGGCGCCGGGCTCGATCTGGTTGGTCAGGCCGTGGTGCACGCCTGCCAGGATCGACGCCATCATCAGGTACGGGTTGGCATCGGCACCGGCGACGCGGTGTTCGATGCGCACCGCATCCGCGCTGCCGGTGGGCACGCGCAGGGCCACGGTACGGTTGTCCAGGCCCCAGCTCGGTGCGTTCGGCACGTAGAACTGCGCACCGAAGCGACGGTAGGAGTTCACGTTCGGGCAGAGGAAGGCCATGGAGGCGGGCAGGGTCTCGAGCACACCGCCGAGCGCATGGCGCAATGCGGCGTTCTGCTCGGGATCCTCGCTGGCGAAGATGTTCTTGCCATGCTTGTCCAGCAGCGAGATATGGACGTGCAGGCCGTTGCCGGCCTGGCCCGGGTAGGGCTTGGCCATGAAGGTGGTGTCCATCTCGTGGTCGTACGCGATGTTCTTCACCAGGCGCTTGAGCAGCACGGCGTAGTCGCAGGCCTTGATCGGGTCCGCCACGTGGTGGAGGTTGACCTCGAACTGGGCCGGAGCGCTTTCCTTGACGATGGCGTCGGCCGGGATGCCCTGGACCTTGGCGCCTTCGAGGATGTCCTGCAGGCAGTCGGCATACTCGTCGAGATCGTCGATCAGGTAGACCTGGGTGGACTGCGGACGCTTGCCGGAGATCGGGGAGCGCGGCGGCTGCGGACGGCCGTTCACGTTCTCCTGGTCGATCAGGTAGAACTCGAGCTCGAACGCGGCGCAGATGGTCAGGCCGAGATCGTCGAACTTCGCGACGACCTGGCGCAGCACTTCACGCGGGTCGGCGAAGAAGGGCTCGCCTTCCATCTCGTGCATGGTCATCAGCAGTTGCGCGGTGGGGCGCTTCTGCCAGGGCTCGTCGCACAGGGTGCCGGGGATCGGGTAGCAGATACGATCGGCGTCGCCGATGTCCAGGCCGAGGCCGGTGCTTTCAACGGTGGAGCCGTTGATATCGAGGGCGAATAAGGAAGCGGGGAGGTTGATGCCTTTTTCGTAAACTTTGTGGAGGCTGGCGCGTTCGATTCGCTTGCCTCGGACTACTCCATTCATATCTGCGATCAGGAGGTCGACGAACTGGACCTCAGGATGTTCCTTAAGGAACTCGTTCGCTTCTTGAAGCTGAACGGCACGCGGGGGTACCGACATGATGCAACACCTTTCTTGTTAAAAATATCAATCACACGTTCGCTAGGGTGAGAGTCAATCGGAATCCCCTAACGATGTCAATAGCGCCCCATTTTGCCCTAAAACAGGGCCATATGGCCAATTTTGGGGCGTTTGAGGGGCATCTGACCCCTCTCGGGGCCATGGCGCACGCGGCGCTCAGCGAGGTGTGTTCGATTTTTTACAGCCCTATTGTGTAAAAAAATGAACAACGCTAAGCTCGGTCGCAACCCATAACAGCAATAAAACGGGTGTCTCATGTCTCGCCTGCCGTTAATCGGCGTAACCGCTTGCACCAAGCAGATCGGTCTGCATCCTTACCATATAGCGGGTGACAAGTATCTTCGTGCGGTGGCCCTTGGCGCCGGCGGTGTTCCTCTGATTATTCCCGCTCTCGGCGAGCTCATCGAGACGACTTCCCTTCTGGCCAGTCTAGACGGCCTGCTGTTCACCGGTTCGCCTTCCAACGTCGAACCCCATCATTATTCCGGCCCGGCCAGCGAGCCCGGCACCCTCCACGACCCGCAGCGCGACGGCACCACGCTTTCGCTGATGCGTGCCGCCGTGGCCGCGGGCGTGCCCGTGCTCGGCATCTGCCGCGGCTTCCAGGAGATGAACGTGGCCTTCGGCGGCACGCTGCACCAGAAGGTGCACGAGGTCGAAGGCTTCATGGACCATCGCGAGCCGGCCGACGAGCCGCTCGAGGTGCAGTACGCACCCCGCCACCCCGTGCATGTGCAGCCGGGTGGCATCCTCGCCGGTATCGGCTTGCCGGCGGAGATCCTCGTCAATTCCATTCATGGCCAGGGCGTTGAACGTCTGGCGCCGGGCCTTCACGTAGAAGCGCTGGCGCCTGACGGGTTGGTCGAATCCTGCTCGGTCGTCGGCGCTGCGAGTTTCGCGCTCGGAGTACAGTGGCACCCCGAATGGCAGGTTCGTTCGAACCCCGATTATCTCGCCATCTTCCAGGCCTTTGGTGAGGCTTGCAGGAAGAGGGCGGGGCAACGCTGAGCTCAGCTATACCAGTTGCAGCTCTCACACCCTGAGGTCTTTATGACTACCAAGTTGGACCAGCTCACAAGCTGGTTGAAAGAACGCAAAATCACCGAAGTTGAATGCTTGATCAGCGACCTTACCGGCATTGCCCGGGGCAAGATCTCGCCGACCAACAAGTTCCTCGACGAGAAGGGCATGCGCCTCCCCGAGAGTGTGCTGCTGCAGACCGTCACCGGCGACTATGTCGAGGACGACGTTTATTACGAGCTGCTCGACCCTGCCGACATCGACATGGTCTGCCGCCCGGACGAGAACGCCGTGTTCCTCGTGCCCTGGGCGCTGGAACCCACCGCGATGGTGATCCACGACACCTTCGACAAGATGGGCAACCCCATCGAGCTGTCGCCGCGCAACATCCTCAAGAAAGTGCTCAAGCTCTACGCCGACAAGGGCTGGCGCCCGATCGTCGCGCCGGAGATGGAGTTCTACCTGACCAAGCGCAGCGACGACCCGGACTACCCGCTGCAGGCCCCGATCGGCCGCTCCGGTCGCCCTGAGACCGGCCGCCAGTCCTTCTCCATCGACGCGGCGAACGAATTCGACCCGCTGTTCGAGGACATGTACGACTGGTGCGAGGCGCAGGACCTGGACCTGGACACCCTCATCCACGAGGAAGGCCCGGCGCAGATGGAGATCAACTTCCGTCACGGCGAAGCCCTGTCCCTGGCCGACCAGATCACCGTGTTCAAGCGCACCATGCGCGAGGCCGCGCTGAAACATAATGTCGCCGCCACCTTCATGGCCAAGCCGATCACCGACCAGCCGGGCAGTGCCATGCACCTGCACCAGAGCGTGGTGGACATCAAGACCGGCAAGAACATCTTCTCCAACGAAGACGGCTCCATGAGCGAGCTGTTCCTCCACCACATCGGCGGCCTGCAGAAGTTCATCCCCGAGCTGCTGCCGCTGTTCGCGCCGAACGTGAACTCCTTCCGCCGTTTCCTGCCCGATACCTCGGCGCCGGTGAACGTGGAGTGGGGCGAGGAGAACCGCACCGTGGGCCTGCGCGTCCCGGATGCCACCCCGCAGAACCGCCGCGTGGAGAACCGCCTGGCCGGTGCCGACGCCAACCCCTACCTGGCCATCGCCGCCAGCCTGCTGTGCGGCTACATCGGCATGGTCGAGCAGATCAAGCCGAGCGCGCAGGTCAAGGGGCGTGGCTACGAGCGCCGCAACCTGCGCCTGCCGCTGACCCTCGAGGACGCCCTCGAGCGCCTGGAGAACTGCAAGCCCCTGGAGAAGTACCTGAGCACCAAGTTCATCAGTGCCTACGTCGCGGTGAAACGCGCCGAGCACGAGAACTTCAAGCGCGTCATCAGCTCCTGGGAGCGTGAGTTCCTGCTGCTTTCCGTCTGATCCAAACGGCGTGCCGCGTTCGTGGCGCGGCACGCCAACCCAGATTTGCATAGAGGTGTAGATAATGAAGAGCCAAGTGACCAACCCCCAGACCCTTGAATGGCAGGCACTCAGTCGCGACCACCACCTGCCGCCGTTCACCGACTACCAGGCGTTGAATGCCAAGGGCGCGCGGATCATCACCAAAGCCGACGGCGTCTACATCTGGGACAGCGAGGGCAACAAGATCCTCGACGCCATGGCCGGCCTGTGGTGCGTCAACGTCGGCTACGGCCGCGAGGAACTGGTGCAGGCGGCCACCCGCCAGATGCGCGAGCTGCCCTTCTACAACCTGTTCTTCCAGACCGCCCACCCGCCCGTCATCGAACTGGCCAAGGCCATCTCCGAGCTGGCGCCCGAGGGCATGAACCACGTGTTCTTCACCGGCTCCGGCTCCGAAGCCAACGACACCGTGCTGCGCATGGTCCGCCACTACTGGGCGACCAAGGGCCAGCCGAAGAAGAAAGTGGTCATCGGCCGCTGGAACGGCTACCACGGCTCCACCGTCGCCGGCGTCAGCCTCGGCGGCATGAAGGCGCTGCACGAGCAGGGCGACCTGCCGATCCCGGGCATCGTCCACATCGCCCAGCCCTACTGGTACGGCGAGGGTGGCGACATGGCCCCCGAGGAGTTCGGCGTCTGGGCTGCCGAGCAGCTGGAGAAGAAGATCCTCGAAGTCGGCGAGGAGAACGTCGCCGCCTTCATCGCCGAGCCCATCCAGGGCGCGGGCGGCGTGATCGTCCCGCCGGAAACCTACTGGCCGAAGATCCGCGAGATCCTCGCCCGCTACGACATCCTGTTCATCGCCGACGAAGTCATCTGCGGCTTCGGCCGCACCGGCGAGTGGTTCGGCAGCCAGTACTACGGCAACGCCCCGGACCTGATGCCCATCGCCAAGGGCCTGACCTCCGGCTACATCCCCATGGGCGGCGTGATCGTCCGTGACGAGGTGGTCGAGGTGCTCAACCAGGGCGGCGAGTTCTACCACGGCTTCACCTACTCCGGTCACCCGGTCGCCGCTGCGGTGGCGCTGGAGAACATCCGCATCCTGCGCGAAGAGAAGATCGTCGAGAAAGTGAAGGCGGAAACGGCACCGTATTTGCAACAACGCTGGCAGGAGCTGGCTGACCATCCCCTGGTCGGCGAAGCGCGCGGGGTCGGCATGGTCGGCGCCCTGGAACTGGTCAAGAACAAGAAGACCCGTGAGCGTTTCACCGATCTGGGCGTGGGCATGCAGTGCCGCGAGCACTGCTTCCGCAATGGCCTGATCATGCGTGCGGTAGGCGACACTATGATTGTTTCGCCGCCGCTGGTGATCAGCAAGGACGAGATCGACGAACTGGTGACCAAGGCCCGCAAGTGCCTCGATCTCACCGCGAGTGCGGTTCTGGGTTGAGCAAATGGGCGAGTTTGCAAACAATCGCATCCCGCGAGCTGTTGTAAGCGCGCCCCTGACCTTGCCAGACTGCGCCAGTGCGTTGGCCAGGCTCACCGGGCGGTGGCGACGCCGCTCGGACACTTAAACAACAAATGGAGCTACCCGCATGTTCAAAACCTTCGGCAAGACCCTGCTCGCCATGACGCTCGCCGGCGCTGTGGCCGGCGTGGCGCAGGCAGAAGACAAGGTGCTGCACGTCTACAACTGGTCTGACTACATCGCCCCGGACACCGTCGAGAAGTTCACCAAGGAAACCGGCATCAAGGTCGTCTACGACGTCTTCGACTCCAACGAGACCCTGGAAGCCAAGCTCCTGGCCGGCAAGTCCGGTTACGACATCGTGGTGCCGTCCAACAACTTCCTGGCCAAGCAGATCAAGGCCAAGGTCTATCAGCCGCTGGACAAGTCCAAGCTGCCGAACTGGAAGAACCTGGACCCGAACCTCCTGAAGACCGTCGAAGTGTCCGACCCGGGCAACCAGTACGCCTTCCCCTACATGTGGGGCTCCATCGGCATCGGCTACAACGTCGACAAGGTCAAGGCCGTGCTCGGCGACAAGGCCCCGGTGGATTCCTGGGACCTGCTGTTCAAGCCCGAGAACATCGAGAAGCTGAAGTCCTGTGGCGTCTCCTTCCTCGACTCGCCCACCGAGATCCTGCCGATCGCCCTGCACTACCTGGGCTACAGCCCGACCAGCCAGGACCCCAAGCAGCTCAAGGAAGCCGAGGCGCTGTTCCTCAAGATCCGTCCGCACGTGACCTACTTCCACTCCTCCAAGTACATCTCCGACCTGGCCAACGGCAACCTGTGCGTGGCCGTGGGCTACTCGGGTGACGTTTACCAGGCCAAGTCCCGCGCCGACGAGGCCAAGGCTGGCGTGAAGGTCGCCTACAACATTCCGAAGGAAGGTGCCGGCACCTTCTTCGACATGGTCGCGATCCCCGCCGACGCCGCCAACCCGGACGCCGCCTACGCCTTCATGAACTTCCTGATGAAGCCGGACGTGATGGCCGAGATCACCAACTTCGTGCAGTTCCCGAACGGTAACGCCGCCGCCACCCCGCTGGTTGACGAGGCGATCCGCACCGACCCGGGCATCTACCCGAGCAAGGAGACCATGGCCAAGCTCTACGCCTTCCCGGATCTGCCGGCCAAGGTGCAGCGCGCGATGACCCGTACCTGGACCACCATCAAGTCGGGCAAGTAACACCCAGACCCACCCTCCGGCGCCCCGCCGGAGGGTGAACCACCCCGAGAGGACCTCCTCATGCGCAATCGCCCCTGGCTGTATGGGTTGCTGGCCAGCTTCCTCGCCGTGTCCATGACACAGGCCGAGGAGCGTGTCGTGCATGTGTACAACTGGTCCGATTACATCGCCCCGGACACCCTGGAGAACTTCCAGAAGGAAACCGGGATCAAGGTGGTCTACGACGTCTTCGACTCCAACGAAACCCTCGACGGCAAGCTCGCCACCGGGCAATCCGGCTACGACGTGGTGGTCCCCACCAACCACTTCCTGGCCAAGCAGATCAAGGCCGGCACCTATCAGAAGCTGGACAAGTCCAAGCTGCCGAACCTCTCCCACCTGGACCCTGCCGTGCTGAAGAACCTCGCCGGCGGCGATCCGGGCAACGAATACTCCGTGCCCTACATGTGGGGCACCAACGGCATCGGCCTCAACGCCACCAAGGTGCGCGCCATCCTCGGCGCCGATGCCAAACTCGATTCCTGGTCGTTGCTGTTCGATCCCGACGTGGTCAGGCAACTCACCCAGTGCGGCGTGGCCCTGATCGATTCCGGCGACGAAGTCATGCCGCAGATGATCAACTACCTCGGCGGCTCGCCCCACACCCACGAGCGTGCCGACTACGACAAGGCCACCGCCCAGCTGCTCAAGGTGCGCCCGTACATCACCTACTTCCACTCCTCCAAGTCCATCGCCGACCTCGCCAACGGCGACATCTGCATCGCCTTCGGCTACTCCGGCGACATGCTCCAGGCCGCCAGCCGCGCGCGGGAAGCCGGGCGCACGGACGACATCGTCTATGTGATCCCCAAGGAAGGCACCGCCATGTGGGCGGACATGCTGGCCATCCCCCGCGACGCCAGGCACGTGGAAGAGGCGCATATCTTCATCAACTACCTGATGCGCCCTGATGTGATCGCCAAGATCAGCGACTACGTTTCCTATGCCAACGCCAACAAGGATGCGACCGCGCTGGTGGATGCCAGCGTGCGCGAGAACCCCGGCGTCTATCCCTCGCCGGAAGTGATGGCCAAGCTCTACGTGGCCCGGGAGCGCCCGCGCGATGTCCAGCGCTGGCTGACCCGTGACTGGACCCGGATAAAAAGCGGTCGTTGAGACGACAACCCGACAAGAAACTCCGCGGCGCGCCCCGGTGCGCCAGCGGCCCGGCCTATCAAGAGGATTAAAGTGTGCGAGTTTCCTTCTGCAAAACCCTGATCACCGCCGCCGTGCTGACCCTGGCTTCACAGGCCCAGGCCGAGCAGACGGTGCACATCTACAACTGGTCCGACTACATCGGCGAGACCACCCTGGCCGACTTCCAGAAGGAAACCGGCATCAAGCCCGTCTACGACGTCTTCGACTCCAACGAAACCCTCGAAGGCAAGCTCCTGGCCGGCCGCACCGGCTATGACGTGGTCGTCCCCTCCAACCACTTCCTCGGCAAGCAGATCAAGGCCGGCGCCTTCCAGAAGCTGGACCGCAGCCAGCTGAAGAACTGGGGCAACCTCGACCCCGCGCTGCTCGAGCGCCTGGAAGCCAACGACCCCGGCAACCAGTACGCCGTTCCCTACCTCTGGGGCACCAATGGCATCGGCTACAACGCCGAGAAGGTCAAGGCCGTGCTCGGCGTCGACAAGATCGACTCCTGGTCGGTGATCTTCGAGCCCGAGAACATCAAGAAGCTCAGCCAGTGCGGCGTGGCCTTCCTCGACTCGGCCGACGAGATGATCCCGGCCATGCTCAACTATCTGGGCCTGGACCCCAACAGCAAGAACCCGGACGACTACAAGAAGGCCGAGGCCAAGCTGATGGAGGTCCGCCCCTACGTGACCTATTTCCACTCCTCCAAGTACATCGGCGACCTGGCCAACGGCGACATCTGCGTCGCGGCGGGCTTCTCCGGCGACATCTTCCAGGCCGCCGCGCGCGCCGAGGAAGCCGGCAAGGGTGTCGAGATCGCCTACGCGATCCCCAAGGAGGGCGGCAACCTGTGGTTCGACATGGTCGCCGTGCCGGCCGACGCCGCCAACGTCAAGGAGGCCCATGCCTTCATCGACTACCTGCTGCGCCCCGACGTCATCGCCAAGGTCAGCGACTACGTGGGCTACGCCAACCCGAACACCAAGTCGGGCGAATTCATGAATCAGGACGTGCGTGACGACGAGTCCGTGTACCCGCCACAAGCGGTGCTGGACAAGCTGTATGTCTCGGAGGAACTGCCTCCGAAGGTGCAGCGGCTGATGACCCGGAGCTGGACCAAGGTCAAGTCGGGCAAGTGATCGGGGGCGAGCCGCGCGGGCAGGCCCCGCGCAGCTTGCGCCAGAGCGGGCGACGAGCGGACCAGGACGCGTGTCTCGCGCCTAACGAGCGATACTCAACGCAACCGGCCATAATGGCCGGCTAGCAAGAATTGGGAGTGTGGTAATGGCAATAGCCTCCGGTGCCTACAAGAAAGCCCTCGAGGGCAACCAGCAACCCAAAGAGGTGCTGGTCAAGATCGACCGGGTGACCAAGCAGTTCGACGAGACCCTTGCGGTGGACGACGTCTCGCTGACCATCAACAAGGGCGAGATCTTCGCCCTGCTGGGTGGCTCGGGCTCGGGCAAGTCGACCCTGCTGCGCATGCTGGCGGGTTTCGAGCGTCCGACCGAGGGTCGCATCTTCCTCGACGGCGTCGACATCACCGACATGCCGCCCTACGAGCGGCCGATCAACATGATGTTCCAGTCCTATGCGCTCTTCCCGCATATGACTGTTGCGCAGAACATCGCCTTCGGACTCAAACAAGACCGTCTGCCCGCTGCCGAGATCGACGAGCGCGTCACCGAGATGCTCAAGCTCGTGCAGATGACCCAGTACGCCAAGCGCAAACCGCACCAGCTCTCCGGTGGCCAGCGCCAGCGCGTGGCCCTGGCCCGCTCGCTGGCCAAGCGTCCCAAGCTGCTGCTGCTCGACGAGCCCATGGGCGCGCTGGACAAGAAGCTGCGTTCGCAGATGCAGCTGGAGCTGGTGGAGATCATCGAGCGCGTCGGCGTGACCTGCGTCATGGTGACCCACGACCAGGAAGAGGCCATGACCATGGCCCAGCGCATCGCCATCATGCACCTGGGCTGCATCGAGCAGATCGGCAGCCCGGTGGACATCTACGAGACCCCCATCAGCCGCCTGGTGTGCGAGTTCATCGGCAACGTCAACCTGTTCGACGGCGAAGTGGTGGAAGACCTCGAGGCCCACGCCCTGATCGCCTGCCCCGAACTGGAGCGGCCGATCTACGTCGGCCACGGCGTGACCACCTCGGTGCAGGACAAGCGCATCACCTACGCCCTGCGTCCCGAGAAGCTGCTGGTCACCACCGAGCAGCCCACCTGCGAGTACAACTGGTCGCGCGGCAAGATCCACGACATCGCCTACCTGGGTGGCCACTCGGTGTTCTACGTCAAGCTGCCAAGCGGCTCCATCGTCCAGTCCTTCGTCGCCAACGCCGAGCGTCGTGGCGCACGTCCGACCTGGGACGATGAAGTCTACGTGTGGTGGGAGGACGACAGCGGGGTGGTGCTGCGCTCATGAAAATCTCCAGACTGAAGAAACGCCTGCCCACGGGCCGGCACGCGGTGATCGGGATCCCGTTCCTCTGGCTGTTCCTGTTCTTCCTGCTGCCCTTCGCCATCGTGCTGAAGATCAGCTTCGCGGAAGCGGACGTCGCGATCCCGCCCTACACCGAGATCTACACCTGGGCCGACAACCAGCTGCAGATCGTCCTCAACCTCGGCAACTACTTCATGCTGAGCGAGGACGAACTCTACCTGGCCGCCTACCTCGGCTCGCTGAAGATGGCCTTCTTCAGCACCCTGCTGTGCCTGCTGATCGGCTACCCGATGGCCTACGCCATCGCCCGTGCCGGCAAGGAAGCGCAGACCGTGCTGCTGCTGCTGATCATGATGCCGACCTGGACCGCCATCCTCATCCGCGTCTACGCCTGGATGGGCATCCTCAGCAACAACGGCCTGCTCAACGGCTTCCTCATGGGCATCGGCCTGATCAGCGAACCGCTGCAGATCCTCAACACCAACACCGCGGTCTACATCGGCGTGGTCTATTCCTACCTGCCGTTCATGATCCTGCCGCTATACGCCAACCTGGTGAAGCACGACCAGAGCCTGCTGGAAGCCGCCTCGGACCTCGGTTCGAGCAACTTCAACAGCTTCTGGAAGATCACCGTGCCGCTGTCGAAGAACGGCATCATCGCCGGCTCCATGCTGGTGTTCATCCCGGTGGTGGGCGAGTTCGTGATCCCCGAACTGCTCGGCGGCCCGGAGACCCTGATGATCGGCAAGGTGCTGTGGCAGGAGTTCTTCAACAACCGCGACTGGCCGGTAGCGTCCGCGCTGGCAGTGGTGATGCTGGCGATCCTCATCGTCCCGATCATCCTGTTCAACCGTAACCAAGCCAAGGAACTGGAGGGCAAGGTATGAAGCGCTTCAGTTTCTCCAACGTGATGCTGTGGGTCGGCCTGCTGTTCATCTACCTGCCGATGCTGATCCTTGTGATCTACTCGTTCAACGCCTCCAAGCTGGTGACGGTCTGGGGCGGCTGGTCGGTGAAGTGGTACGTCGGCCTGCTCGACAACACCCAGCTGATGAACTCGGTGATGCGCTCCCTGGAGATCGCTTGCTACACCGCCATCGCGGCGGTGGCGCTGGGCACCCTGGCGGCCTTCGTCCTGACCCGCATCCCGCGCTTCCGTGGCCGTACGATGTTCGGCGGCCTGGTCACCGCGCCGCTGGTCATGCCCGAGGTCATCACCGGCCTGTCGCTGCTGCTGCTGTTCGTGGCCATGGCGCAACTGATCGGCTGGCCCCAGGAGCGTGGCATCGTCACCATCTGGATCGCCCACACCACCTTCTGCTCGGCCTACGTGGCCATCGTGGTGTCGGCGCGCCTGCGCGAGCTGGACCTGTCCATCGAGGAGGCCGCCATGGACCTCGGTGCGCGTCCATGGAAGGTGTTCCTGCTGATCACCATCCCGATGATCGCGCCGTCCCTGGCGGCAGGTGGCATGATGTCGTTCGCCCTGTCCCTGGACGACCTGGTGCTGGCGAGCTTCGTCTCCGGCCCCGGCTCCACCACCCTGCCGATGGAGGTCTTCTCCGCCGTGCGCCTGGGCGTGAAGCCGGAGATCAACGCCGTGGCCAGCCTGATCCTGCTGACCGTGTCGCTGTTCACCTTCTTCGCCTGGTACTTCAGTCGCCAGGCCGAGGAGCGCCGCAAGCGCGCCATCCAGGAAGCCATGGAATCCATGGCCGCCGAAGCCGCGTCCAGCAACAAGCGCCGCGCCGCCAGCCAACCGGCCTGACCGCGTGCCGCCAACGAGAAAGGCCACCTTCGGGTGGCCTTTTTCATTTCCGACAGGGTGGCGCGCCTCGCGTGGTGTGCGCACCGTCATCCCCGCGAACGCGGGGACCCACTAGACCGCTGCCACCGCCACCTCCTCCCGTGCATCGGCCTCGGCCGCCCCACCTTCCAGGATCAACTGCGCCGCCTTCTCGCCGATCATGATGCACGGCGCATTGGTGTTGCCGCTGACCAGGGTCGGCATGATCGACGCATCGGCCACGCGCAGGCCCTTCACCTCGCGCACCCGCAGTTGCGGGTCCACCACGCTCATGGCGTCCACGCCCATCTTGCAGGTGCCCACCGGGTGGAACACCGTGGCCGCGTGCTCGCGGATGTAGGCCATGAGCTGCTCGTCGCTCTGCACCTCGGCGCCGGGCAGCATCTCCCTGCCGCGCAGGCCATCGAAGGCGGCGTCGGCGAGGATGCGCCGCGCCAGGCGGATGCCCTCGATCAGCACCCGGGCGTCCTCTGGGTCGGCGAGGAAGTTGTAGTCGATCTCGATCGCCCCGCGCGCCTTCACCCGCAGCTCGCCGATGCTGCCGGGGCGCAGCACGCAGGTGTGCACCGCGTAGCCGTGGCCCCATTCGAACAGGCGGCCGCGATGGCTGCGGTAGCCCGGCACGAAGTGGAACTGCACGTCCGGCAGCGCGCCGGCCAGGGGCGTGCGGGCGAAGCCGCCGGCTTCCACGTAGTTGGTGGTCAGCCAGCCCTTGCGTTGCGCCAGGTACTTGAAGGGCGAGAGCAGCACGCTGGGCAGCGAGCCCCAGGAGAAGCCCAGGGTCAGCGGGCTCGGCGAGCGCACCGTGACCAGGCCGTCGAGGTGGTCCTGCAGGTTCTTGCCGACGCCGGGCAGGTCGACCTGCACCGCGATGCCCGCCGCCTCCAGCTCCGCCCGGGGGCCGATGCCGGAGGCCAGGAGCACCTGCGGCGAGCCGATGGCGCCGGCGGCGAGTATCACCTCGCGCCCGCACTCCAGGCGCAGTTCCGCGCCGTCGCGCTCGACCCGCACGCCCTGGGCGGCACCGTCCTCCAGCAGCAGCGACAGCACCGTGCAGCCGGTCAGCACCTCCAGGTTCGGCCGCTCGCGCACCGGCGCGACGAAGGCGCGGTAGCTGGACAGCCGCCGCGCGTCCTTCTGCGTCAGGTCGTAGATGCCGACGCCTTCGAGCTGGCCGCCGTTGAAGTCGTCGTTGCGCTTCAGGCCGATGGCCTCGGCGGCCTTGATGAACAGGTGCGACAGCGGATTGGGGTCGCGGGCGCGGTCCACCGCGAGCTCGCCGCGGGTGCCGTGGTAGGCCGGGTCCTGGCCCAGGCGGTTGCCCTCGGATTTCCTGAACAGCGGCAGCACCTCGCGCCAGCTCCAGCCGTCGCAGCCGAGTGCGGCCCAGCGGTCGTAGTCGGAGGCGTCGCCACGGATGTAGATCATCGAGTTCATCGAGCTGGAGCCGCCCAGCGCCTTGCCGCGCGGGCAGTGCAGCTGGCGGCCGTTGAGGCGCGTCTGGGGCGCGGAGAAGAAGTTCCAGCTGAAGCGCCGGCTCTTGTACAGGGTGATGGTGCCGGCCGGCGTCTGCACGCGGGGGCTGGCGTCACTGCCGCCGGCCTCGATCAGGCAGACGCGCACGGTGGGGTCGGCGCTGAGGCGGTTGGCCAGGACGCAGCCGGCCGATCCGGCGCCGACCACCAGGTAGTCGAAGCGCCGGGGCGATGGAGTCGAAGCGGGCATGGGGCCCTCCTTGCGGTGGTGCCGGGGCGGGCGCGCCGCCCCGGGCTGTCAGTGCATCTCTTCGAGGTCGTCGTGGAGCAGGCCGAGGATCTCGCGCTTCATCTCGATGAAGGCGCGGTCCATCACCATGTCCAGGTCGCGCGGGCGGGGGATGGGCACGTCGAGTTCGCGCTTGATGTGGCCGGGACGGGCGCCCATGACGTAGATGCGGTCGCCCAGCAGGATGGCTTCGTCGATGTCGTGGGTGACGAACACCACGGTCTTCTTGCTGTGCTCCCACACCCGCAGCAACAGCTTCTGCATCTGCATGCGGGTCTGGCTGTCGAGGGCGCCGAAGGGCTCGTCCATCAGCAGGATCTGCGGGTCGTTGGCCAGCGCGCGGGCGATCGCCACGCGTTGCATCATGCCGCCGGAGAGCTGCTTGGGGTAATGCCCGGCGAAGCTCGCCAGGCCCACCTCGGCCAGGTAGAAGTCGACGATCTCCTGGCGTTCGCCCTTGGGCATGCCCTTGCGCTTGAGGCCGAACTCGATGTTCTCGCGCACGCTGAGCCAGGGGAACAGGGTGTAGCCCTGGAACACCATGCCGCGGTCGGCACCCGGCCCCTCGACGAGCTTGCCGCCCACGTGGATCTCGCCTGAGGTGGGCTCGGCGAGGCCGGCGGTGAGGTACAGCAGGCTCGACTTGCCGCAGCCGGAGGGCCCCACCAGCACGGCGAACTGCTGGTCCGGCACGCTCAGGGAGACGTTCTCCAGCGCGGCGAAGGTCTGTCCGCCCGGGCTCTGGTAGCGCAGGCAGACGTTGTCCACGCGCAGGCGCTCGGCGGGGTTCGCGGGCAGCGCAGGCGCGGCCACGGATTGGTTGTGCATGGCTGCTACTGCGCCCATGAGGCCACCTTCAGTCGGAGGAGTCGGAACAGTTGGTCGGTCACCAGCCCGAGCAGGCCGATGATGGCGATGGCGAGGAAGATCACGTCCACCTGGAAGCCGCGCATGGCCTTCAGGCTGATGTAGCCCAGGCCGCTGCTGGCGGCGACCAGCTCGGCCACCACCAGGTAGGTCCAGGCCCAGCCCATGGTCACCCGCAGGGTGTCCAGCACGCCGGGCAGGGAGGCCGGGCCGAGCACGTGCAGCACCACGTCGCGGCGGCTCGAACCCAGGGTGTAGGAGGCGTTGATCAGGTCCCGCGAGACGCCCTTGGAAACGTCCGCGATCATCACCAGCTGCTGGAAGAACACGCCGAAGATGATCACCGTCACCCGCTGCTCCAGGCCGATGCCGATCCACAGGATGAACAGCGGCACGAAGGAGGTCACCGGCAGGTAGCGGACGAAGTTCACCAGCGGCTCGAGGAAGGCCTGGACGATGCGGAAGCTGCCCATCAGCAGCCCCAGCGGCACCGCCACCAGGGACGACACCGCGAAGCCGATGAGCACCACCTCGACACTCGCCAGCACGTGCTTGCCGAGGGTGCCGTCGCCGGCCAGGCGCGCGGCCGCCTCCAGCACCGCGCCCGGGGTGGGCAGGAACATCACCGGCACCACGCCGCCGTAGGAAAGCCCGGCCCAGAGGCCGAGCACCAGCAGCCAGCCGAGGCTGCCCGCACCGAGTATCAGCTTCGCCGGCAGCTCGACCTTGGGGGTCAGGCAGCGGTTCAGCCAGGAGTGTCGAGAGGCCATGGTCTTCCCCTTACTGGCTGACGAAGCGGGTGTCGACGAGATCGTCGTAGCTGACCTCGTAGCGCTTGCCCTGCAGGGCGCTCCAGGTCTCGTTGGCCAGGCGGATCACGCCCTTGATGTCACCGGGCTTGCCGGGCACGCCGAGCAGCCCCTCGCTCATGGCCTGGTCGTAGAAGCGCACGCCCTTGGCCGCGTTGGCCAGCTCCACCGGGTCGGCCAGGTAGCCGCCGACGCCCTTGGCCATGATCTCGTGGGCCTTCTCGGGGTTGTCCTTGGTGAACTGCACGGCCTTGTACAGGCCCTTGACCAGCGCCTTCACGTCCTCGGGCTGCTTGTCGATCACGTCGCAGGAGAGCGCCACCACGTCGACGATCACGCCGGGGGTCTTGCTGCTGTCGATGAGCACCTTGCCTTCCCCCTTCTGGCGCACCAGCGACAGGTGCGGCTCCCAGGTCACGGCGGCGGGCACGCGGCCGGCGATGAAGGCGGTGGCGGCGTCGTCGGCCGTCATGTTCTGGATATCCAGGTCGGCCATGGTCATGCCGTTGTGCTTGAGCAGGTAGGACAGCCAGAACTGCGAGACCGAGCCCTCGTTGACCGCCACCGACTGGCCCTTGAGCTCCTTCAGGCTGGTGACCCCGTTGCCCACCAGCACGCCGTCGCCGCCGTAGCTCTCGTCCAGCGCGGCGACCGCCTTGAAGCAGAAGTCCTTGGAGCGGTACTTGAGGATCTCGTCGATGGTCGAGGCCGAGCCGGAGAGCTTCCCGGAGGCCTGGGCGGCCATGTACATCGAGGCTTCCTCGATGGTGGTCAGCTCGACATCCAGGCCCTGCTCCTTGAAGTAGCCGAGATCGCGAGCCAGGTACAGCGTGCCGTAGCCGACCCAGGTGGTGTGGCCGATGGACAGGGTGCCCGCCTGCGCGCCGGCGGCGGAGAACGCCAGCGCGGTGCAGGCGAGGGGAAGGGTGAAGCGACGAAGCAAGGACTGGATCATTGGAACACTCCCGCAGCCTATGGGCTTAGTTGTTGGATTGCTGGGCAGTACCGGCCAGGGGCCAAATTCGTTCCGCGCCCCGGCCTGCGTGGGCCTGGGGTCCTGTTCTGCTGCGGCTCCCTCCATGGGCCGTGGGGCGGTCGGTGCGTCGTGCGGTGCCGCGCCGTGGAGCGGGACCGGGTCATCGCGGCGCCGGCCTAGAGGGCCGCCACCTGCACGCTGTTCTCCGCTTCGTAGGGTGGGCTTCAGCCCACCGTTTCCTCCTGCACCGGGGCCTGGAGGCGGCCCCGGTTCATCTGTTGTATCGCTGGTGGGCTGAAGCGGAGCGCCGCCCGGCCCACCCTACGGTTCTTGCTCAGCCGCGGCCGATCTCCTGCGCCGTGCGCTCCACCGCGCGGCGGGTCTTGTCCACCAGCTCGTCCAGCTCGGCGCGGGTGGCCACCAGGGCCGGCGCCATGATCATCCGGCCCAGGGTGGAGCGGATGATCACGCCCTCCTCGAAACCGAGGGTGCGGCAGCGCCAGGCGATGTCGTTCTCGTTGTCGAAGCGCTTGCGCGTGGCCTTGTCCTGGACGAACTGCAACGCCGCCACCAGGCCGGTGCCCTGCACCTCGCCGATCAGCGGATGGTCGGCGAAGACCTCGCGCAGGCACTGCTGCAGGTAGGGGCCGGTGTCGTTCTTCACCTGGGCGACCACGCCCTCGTCGCGCAGCGCCTTGAGGTTGGCGATGGCCACGGCGGCGGCCACCGGGTGCCCGGAGTAGGTCAGGCCGTGGGCGAACACGCCGCCCTGTTCCACCAGCACCTCGGCGATGCGCTTGCCCAGCACCAGGCCGCCCATGGGCACGTAGCCGGAGGTCAGGCCCTTGGCGATGGACAGGGTGTCGGGCTGGAAGCCGAAGTGCTGGTGGGCGAACCATTCGCCGGTGCGGCCGAAGCCGCCGATCACCTCGTCCGCGCACAGCAGCACGTCGTACTGGCGGCAGATGCGCTGGATCTCCGGCCAGTAGGACTCCGGCGGGAAGATCATCCCGCCCGCGCCCTGGAAGGGCTCGGCGATGAAGCCGGCGACGTTCTCGGCACCCAGTTCGAGGATCTTCTCCTCCAGCTGGCGGGCGCAGCGCAGGCCGAACTCGGCCGGCGTCAGGTCGCCGCCCTGGGCGAACCAGTAGGGCTCGTCGATGTGGGCGACGTCGGGGATCAGCCCGCCCATCTCGTGCATGAACTTCATCCCGCCCAGGGCGGTGGCCGCCAGGGTGGAGCCGTGGTAGCCGTTCCAGCGGCCGATCATCACCTTCTTCTGCGGCTGGCCGAGGATCTGCCAGTAACGACGCACGGTGCGGATCAGCACCTCGTTCGCCTCGGAACCGGAGTTGGTGTAGATCGCGTGGCTGTAGTGGCCGGGCAGCAGGCTGAAGAGCAGCTCGGAGAGTTCCACCACCGCCGGGTGGGTGGTGTGGAAGAACATGTTGTAGTAAGGCAGCTGCTCCAGCTGGCGGGCGGCGGCGGCGGCCAGGTCCTTGCGGCCATAGCCCAGGTTGGTGCACCACAGGCCCGACATGCCGTCGAGGTAGCGCTTGCCGTCGTTGTCCCACAGGTACAGGCCCTCGCCCCGGGTGATCACGCGCGGGCCTTCGGCATTCAGTGCCTTCTGGTCGAGAAAGGCATGGATGTGGTGCGCGGCATCGGCCGCCTGGTAGTCCTCGGTACTGCGCTGCGGGGTGATGGGAGCGTTCATGGTCTTCTCCTGCTCGTCAAAGTGG
The DNA here is from genome assembly GCF_018408275.1 of Pseudomonas sp. Pc102. Classification (NCBI taxonomy): domain Bacteria; kingdom Pseudomonadati; phylum Pseudomonadota; class Gammaproteobacteria; order Pseudomonadales; family Pseudomonadaceae; genus Pseudomonas; species Pseudomonas sp. Pc102. Next base: position 308,230 of record NZ_AP021905.1, read on the forward strand.
TTCGGGGGAAAGGGCGGCGCGGGTCAGCGGCGCCGGCTCGGAAGGGGTCAGCGGCTCGGGCACGAACAGCGGCTTGTCCATCACCAGCCTGATCCAGGCCACGGCGATCACCGAGATCAGGCCGAGCACCACGCCGGCGGTGGCGAAGATCTTCGCGGTCATCTCCGGGGTCGGCGAGACGTGGTAGATGGCAAAGAGCATGCCGGCGATGCCGAGCACCTGGGGCCAGGGATAGAAGGGCGAGCGGAACGGCCGCGCGATGTGCGGGTAGCGGCGGCGCAGGGCGATCACATCGATGTGCACGATGATGTAGGCCAGCAGCCAGGCCAGCGCGGCGGCCAGCAGCAACAGGCTGATGGCGTCCGGGTCCTGGCCGAGCAGCAGGATCGGCAGGCCGGTGATGGCGGCGATGAACAGCACCGCCACCCAGGGCGTGCGGGCGCGGCGGCTGAGGCGCTTGAACTGCGGGAAGGCCTGGCCGTTCTGCGCCATGCCGTAGAGCATGCGCGGCAGCGCGGCCAGGGAGGAGTTGACCGTGCTGCAGGTGGCGGTCACCGCGGCGGCCACCAGGAACAGCTTGCCGGCCTCGCCGAACACGGTGGTGGCGAAGAGGAAATGCGGCAGCGGGTCGGCCGCCAGTTGCTCGCGGGGGATGCACAGCAGCGCGCCGAGGCAGTAGAGGACGATGATGCCGAAGATCAGCGTGAGGCCGATGATCATCGAGCGCGGGATGTTGCGCTCCGGGCGGCGCGTCTCCTCCACCAGGGGGCAGACGAACTCGGCGCCGACGAAGCCCCAGATGGCCATGGCCGCCAGGGTCAGCGCGCCGGCTTGCAACGGGTTCCAGCCCTGGTCCAGGGGCGTCGTGGTGGAGGCCAGGTCGCTGCCGACGGCACCCAGCCCGAGGGCCAGCAGGCTCACCACCATCACCAGCGCCAGGGCGCTCTGCAGGCGGGCGAAGACGTCGATGCCCAGCAGGTTGAAGCCGGTGAACAGGGCGAGCACGCCATAGGCCACCAGCATCGGCGGCAACGCGCCGGGGTAGACCTTGCCGATGATCAGGTCGAGCAGCAGCAACTCGGCGGAGAGGGCGAACATCGCCACCACCATGTAGCCCGAGAAGGTGGCGAGGATGGCCGGGAAGTGGCCGATGGCGACTTCGGTGTAGCTGCTCAGGCTGCCGGCGCGGGGGATCATCAGCGAGAGTTCGGAGAACGACAGGGCATAGGTCAGCGCCAGCAGGTAGGCGATGCCCAGGGGAATGATGAAGCCCAGCCCGGCCAGGCCGGCGCCTTGCAGCATCAGCACCATCACACCCTGGGACACCACCAGGCCGACGGCGACCGCCACCAGCGGGCCCAGTCCGAGGACGCGGCGCAGGCCGCCCGATTGCCCCGTGGCAGGGATGGAAACACTCGCACTCATGACGCTCTCCCGATCTTCTTGTTATCCGCCTGCGGCTCAGGGGCCGCCGGCTGGTGTGACGGGTGCACCCGTCGTTCAGCCCCGCCCGCGCGGGGCTGAACCCGCGTGGGCTAAGCCATGGCTCAGCGTGCCGCCCAGGCGTTGAAACGTTCCTCCAGCTCCTCGCCGTGGTTGACCCAGAACTCCGCATCCACCAGCTGCGCCTCGGCGAGGTTCGCCGGCGCGGTGGGCAGTTGTGCCTGGGTGGCCGCGGGCAGCTGCGCCAGGGCCTCCCGGCTCACCGGCCCGTAGGGGATCTGGCTGGAGAACTGCTTCTGGGGCCCGGCCTGGCTGGCGAAGGCGATGAAGCGCTCGGCCAGTGCCTTGTTAGGGCTGCCGCGGACGATGGCCCAGTGGTCCGGGTCGTAGAGGTTGCCGTTCCACACGATGGCGAGCGCGGAGCCCTCCTTCTGCGCGGCGGCGATGCGACCGTTGTAGGCGGCGGACATCACCACGTCGCCGGCCGCCAGCCACTGCGGCGGTTGCGCACCGGCCTCCCACCACTGGATGTGCGGCTTGATCTGGTCGAGCTTGGCGAAGGCGCGGGTGACGCCTTCCGGGGTCGCCAGCACGCTGTACAGGTCCTCGCGCTTCACCCCGTCGGCCAGCAGCGCCGCTTCCAGGGTGTACTTGGCGCCCTTGCGCAGGCCGCGCTTGCCGGGGAAGCGCTCGAGGTCCCAGAAGTCGGCCCAGGAGGTGGGCGCCGCCGCCAGCTTGCCGGCGTCGTAGGCCAGCACCATGGACCACACGTAGCTCGCCACGCCGCACTCGCTCAGGGTGCCGGGCATGAAGCTCGCGGCATCGCCGAGCAGGGCCGGGTCGATGGGCTCGAACAGGCCTTCCTCGCAACCGCGCAGCAGCTCGGGGCTCTCCACCTCCACCACGTCCCAGCTGACCTGGCCGATATCGACCATGGCCTTCACCTTCGACAGCTCGCCGTTGTATTCGCCGGCCACCACCCTGGCCGCGCCGCTCTGCTCGAACGGCCTGAAGTAGGCGGCGTCCTGGGCGGCCTTGGTGGCGCCACCGAAGGAGATCACGGTTAGCTTCGCGGGCTGGGCCTGGGCGATGCCGAGGGTGGTGAGCAGGGCCAGCCCGAAGGCCGTGGACAGGGTGGGACGCAAGGATCTGGACATGAGAACTCCCTCACTACTTTTCAGTCGTGTTCAGTTGTCGAGGCAGTTGTGGCCCTGGGGCCGGGGCTCCGCGCGTGCACGGGCGCGGATGGTTTTCTTGTCATGGCGGCCGCGCGGCGAGGCGCGGCCGGGTCGTCGTCGCGACCTCAGCGCAGCTGGAACCAGGTGGTCTTCAGCTGGCTGTACTTGTCGAAGGAATGCAGCGAGAGGTCGCGCCCGAAACCCGATTGCCGGCCGCCGCCGAAGGGCACGGTGACGTCCAGCGCGTCCACGGTGTTCACCGACACGGTGCCCGCCTTGAGCGCGCGGGCGATGCGGTGGGCACGGTGCAGGTCGTCGCTCCACATCGAGGCGGCCAGGCCGTAGACGCTGTCGTTGGCGAGGCGGATGGCTTCCTCCTCGCTGTCGAAGGCGCTGATGGCCAGCACCGGGCCGAAGACCTCCTCGCGCGCCAGGGTCATGTCGCTGCGCACATCGGCGAAGACGGTGGGCTCGACGAAGTTGCTCGAGCCGTTGAAGCTCAGGCGCCGGCCACCGGCCAGCAGCCGCGCGCCCTGGCCCTGGGCGCCCTCGATGAAGCCCATGACGCGGCCGGTCTGCGCGGCATCGACGATGGCGCCGGCACGGCTGGCCGGGTCCAGCGGGTCGCCGGGCATCCAGTCGCGGGCCTTGGCCAGCAGGCGCTCGATGAATTCGTCCTGGATGGAGCGCTGCACGTAGAGGCGCGAGTTGGCCGAGCACACCTCGCCCTGGTTGAAGAAGATGCCGAAGGCGGCCTTCTCGGCGGCCAGGTCGAGGTCGCGGCAGTCCTCGAACACCAGGTTCGGGCTCTTGCCACCGCACTCCAGCCAGACCTGCTTGAGGTTGGACTGGGCCGAATAGCCCATGAAGTACTTGCCCACCTGGGTGGAACCGGTGAACACCAGGCAGTCCACGTCCGGGTGCAGGCCGAGGGCGCGGCCGGCGCTCTCGCCCAGGCCCGGCACCACGTTGAGCACGCCCTCGGGGATGCCGGCCTCCAGGGCCAGTTCGCCCAGGCGCAGGGCGGAGAAGGGCGACTGCTCGGCGGGCTTGAGCACCACGCTGTTGCCGGCGGCGAGCGCCGGGGCCAGCTTCCAGGCGGCCATGTCGAGGGGGAAGTTCCAGGGCACCACGGCGGCGACCACGCCCAGCGCTTCGCGGGTGATGGTGGCCAGGGTTCCGGGGGCGGTGGGCGCCACCTGGTCGTAGAGCTTGTCCAGCGCCTCGCCGTACCAGGCGAAGACGTTGGCGGCACCGGGCACGTCGATGCTGTAGGCGTCCATCACCGGCTTGCCCATGTCGAGGGAGTCCAGCAGGGCCAGCTCCTCGCGGTGGGCCAGCATCAGCTCGGCCAGGCGCAGCAGCACCTTCTTGCGCTCCACCGGCGCCATGCGTGCCCAGGGACCCTGCTCGAAGGCGCGGCGGGCGCTGCGCACGGCGAGGTCCACCTCGGCCTCGCCGCAGGCGGCGACGCGGGCCAGGAGCTGGTTGGTCGCGGGGTTGATGGAATCGAAGGTGGCGCCGGATGCGGCGGATACCAGGCGGCCGTCGATGAGCGCCTGGTCAATGAATGCTTGCCGGGCAGCTCGCTGCTGCCAATAGCCGAGATCGAACACGCTGCACTCCCACTCGACCGTCTTCGCGGTCTGGTTGTTATTCGTGACTGGGCCTGATGGTGCGACAGAGTTCGGCTGAGGAAAATTATTAAAAATATGCTCGGTGGATAAGAAAAAGCTCGGTAGCGCAAGCACGCGCGCAGCGCCCTCCCGCCCTTGGCTCCAGCCTGGGGCGGCGGGCCTGCAGGGTGCGCCATAGGGGTGCGAAAACACCGGAAAAAAGGGACGCCTGTACGGGCGAATTCATTCGCCCACCGTTCCACCCAGCGTGCAGGCCGCTTCTTGTTCGTGGGAGCGGATTCATCCGCGATGAGCTCACCGACGCATCGTCGGTGGGCTGAAGCCCACCCTACGGCCGTTGGCGAACAGCCGGTGGGCTGAAGCGGAGCGCCGCACGGCCCACCCTATGGCCGTGCCTGGCCCGGCTAGGTGACCCGCAACTCCATCGGCTGGTAGGTGAGCCCGGCGAATTCGCCTGTCTCACCGCTGCACTGGAAGCCGTAGCGCAGGTACGCGCCCACCGAGGTCAGCGAGGCCCGGACCGTGATCGCATCCACCCGGGCGTGTGCGGTCATCGCCTTCACCAGTGCCTGGCCGATGCCCTGGCGCTGGTGCTGGGGGTCGATGAACAACATGGCCAGGTGGCGACCTTCCTTGAGTTCGAGAATGCCGCGGAGCGAGCCGGCCACTTCGTAGACCAGCATCAGGTTGTCGCCCTGCAAGCGCTGCAGGAAGGCCTCGGCGGCGGCCACCTTGGCGAAGGTCTCGACACCTTGCGCGGGCAGCGTGGGCGCGACCGAAGCATTGAAGGCCGCCATGCACAGCGCGCTGACTGCATCGATGTCCGCCGGCGCCATCTTCCTGATCACCATTCTTCGCTCCTTCGTCCTTGTGGCATGGCCGGCCACGTTAGCACCGGGCGCCATCCGGGCTGAAGCGTTGTGTCGGGCGGTGGATCAGCCCGGGTTCTCCAGGTAGTCGGCCAGGCGCAGGAGCATGGCGTCGCAGGCGTGGAGCTGTTCGAGGCTGATGAACTCGTCGGGCTTGTGCCCCTGGTCCATGCTGCCGGGGCCGCAGACCACGGTGGGGATGCCGGCCTGGTCGAACAGCCCGCCCTCGGTGCCGAAAGCGACCGTGCCGAATTCGCTGGAGCCGGCGATCCGCGCCAGCAGCCGCGCGGCGTCGCTGTCGGGAGGAGTGGCGAGGCCGGGGTAGGCGCTCAGGCTCTGCAGCCGGATGGCCGTGTCGGGCTGCACCGCCTGCATCTTCGGCAGCAGCTCGGACTCGGCGTAGCGCTGCAGTTCATCCGCCACCTGCTGGGCATCGAAGCCGGGCAGGGCGCGGACCTCGAAGTCGAACTCGCATTCCGCCGGGACTATGTTCAGCGCCCGGCCGCCCTTGATCAGGCCGGTCTGCACCGTGGAGAAGGGCGGGTCGAAGCGCGGGTCGTGGTGCTCGATGCGGGCCAGCCGCGTGCCGATATCGCCCAGCTTTCCGATCAGCCGCGCGGCGTATTCGATGGCGTTGACGCCATGGGGGGCATAGGCGGAATGGCAGGCGGCGCCCTGCACCTGGCAGCGCATGGCCAGCTTGCCCTTGTGGCCAAGCACCGGCCTGAGTTCGGTGGGCTCGCCGATCAGGCACAACAGCGGCTTGTGCGGGCGCTTCTCCAGCTCGGCGAGCATGCTGCGCACGCCGAGGCAGCCGACTTCCTCGTCATAGGAGAAGGCCAGGTGCACCGGCACCTGGAGCGGGCGTTCGAGGAAGCGCGGCACCGCCGCCAGCACGGACGCGATGAAGCCCTTCATGTCGGCGGTGCCGCGCCCGTAGAGGCGGCCGTCGCGCTCGCTCAGGCGGAAGGGCGGAAGGGTCCAGGCCTGCCCGTCCACCGGCACCACGTCGGTGTGCCCGGACAGCACGACGCCACCCCGCTCGCGCGGGCCGAGGGTGGCGAAGAGGTTGGCCTTGGTGCCTTCCGGGTTGTGGAACAGCTCGCTGTCCACGCCGAAGCCGGCGAGGTAGTCGCGGATGAAGGCGATCAGCTCCAGGTTGGAGTCCCGGCTGACGGTGGCGAAGCCGATCAGCCGCTCCAGCAGGTCGCGGCTGCTCGCCTCACTCATCGCCGGGTACCCCGTAGCTGGGCGCTGCCGTCGGGTCCAGGGCGCGGGTGATGTAGTCCTGCATCTGCGGGCGGTAGGCTTGCCAGAGGCCGTCGAGGCGGCCGATGGGGTCCTCGTCCGCCCAGTCCACGCGCAGGTCGACGATGGGCCAGGTGAGGTCGTCCACCACCTTGAGCGCCGCCGAATGCACCGGGCCGGCCTCGCCCCCGGCGGCCATCGCCGCGTGCATGGCCGCCAGCAGCCGGTCGGCCAGGAGGCCCGGTGCGTTTTCGAAGGCCTGCACCATGGCGTCGATCACCCCGGTGCCCGAGAGCAGGTTGCCGGCCGCCACGCATTGCTCGCCGGCAACCGCGTTGTGCAGGCCCAGGGCTTCCTTGCCGCTGAACAGGGCGGTGCGGCCCTGGCCGTCGATCACCGTCACCTGGCGGTACTGGCTCCAGCCGTTGGCGTGCAGCGCCCGGTCCAGGGCGGCGGCGGGGTCGAGGTGCTGGTGCTCCAGCAGGTCGAGGATCTGCGGGCCGAGGGCCGGCAGGGTGACGTTCTGGGTGGCCACCGCGCCGACACCGGCGCGCAGCCAGGGGCAGCGGGCGCCGACGGCGATGCTGGAGGAGCTGATGGCGATGCCCAACTGCCCGGTTTCCGCGCAGCGGCCGATGATCGAGAAAGTCATGGGTCGCTCCTCAGCGCTGCGGCTGCCAGTCGTCCGGGATCACCGCGATCACGTCGATCTCCATCAGCCACTGGGGCTGCCCCAGGGCCGAGACCACCAGGCCGGTGGAGATGGGGAACACGCCCTTCAGCCACTTGCCCACTTCCTGGTAGACCGGTTCGCGGTAGCGCGGGTCGACCAGGTAGGTGGTGGTCTTGACGATGTGCGAGAGGTCGCTGCCGGCTTCCTCCAGCAGTTGCTTGAGGTTCTTCATGGCCTGCTCGGTCTGCGCGCGCGGGTCGCCCAGGCCCACCAGGTTGCCGTCGAAGTCGGTGCCGACCTGGCCGCGCACGTACACGGTATTGCCGGCGCGCACGGCCTGGCAGAGGTCGTTGTCCAGGGACTGGTTGGGGTAGGTGTCCTTGGTGTTGAACATGCGGATGCGGGTATGGGTGGGCATCAACTTACTCCCATGATGCTGGCTTTCTGGGCGGGCGAACCGGCCTGCGGGGCCCTGGGGCTGCCGTTCAGGCCGCCTTCCTGCTGGCGCTGCGAGGCGTCGCGGTAGGCGAGGTACTTGCGTTGGGTGGCGATGTGGTCGGCGATGTGCTTGGCGTCGTGCCATACGCCCCAGATGAAGGTGGAGCCCCGGCGTGACAGCCAGGGCAGCCCGACGAAATACACGCCCGGTTCGCTGGAGACGCCGCGCTGGTGGCGGGGCTTGCCCTGGTCGTCGAAGGCGTTCACCTGCAGCCAGCTGAAGTCCACGGAGTAGCCGGTGGCCCAGATGATCGAGGTGACGCCGGCGGCGGCCAGGTCCAGTTCGAGCAGCGGATGGGTGATGCATTCCGGGTCCGGCCGCTTGCGGCGCGCCTCGGGCTCCTCCGGCAGGTCGAGGCCGTTGCGGGCGATGTAGGCATCGGCGGCATCCAGCAGCGACAGGTAGTTCTCGTCGCCCCGGGCGATGTTCTCGGCCAGGTCGTCATTGAATTTCGCCACCCCGTTCTCGAAGGATTTCGTCAGCCCCACCAGGGTGATGCCCTGGCTGGCCAGGTCGCGGAAGTCCACGGTGTGGCCACCCCGGGCGCCGCTGACGGCGATGGTGACGTGCTCGCGGCCCGGTTGCGCGGCTTCCGCGTCCCACAGGCCGAGTACGCCCAGCCACCAGCAGAAGTCGCGGTTGCGGTAGCTGCGTGGCGGCCGGTCGTGGGCGCCCACCGAGAGGTAGACCTTGCGCCCGGCCCGCATCAGCTCGTCGGCGATCTGTACGCCGGAGGAGCCGCCCCCGACCACCAGCACGGCGCCTGCGGGCAATTGTTGCGGGTTGTGGTAGGCGGCGGAGTGGATCTGGTGGAGCGTGCCCTGCGTCGGGGCGATGGCCGGGATCACCGGGCGTTGGAAGGGGCCGGTGGCGGAGACCACGCGGTTGGCCTGGATCACGCCGATGGAGGTCTCGACGGTGAAGCCCGGGCGGTCGGGGTTGCGCACCACCTTCTTCACCTCGACGCCGGTGCGGATCGGCGCGTTGATCTGCCGGGCGTAGGCGACGAAGTAGTCCGCCACCTGCTCCTTGCCGGGGAACTCATCCGGGCCGACGTCGAATTCCATGCCCGGGAAGCGGTCGTGCCAGGCCGGGCCGTTGGCCACCAGCGAATCCCAGCGCCCGCTGCGCCAGGCTTCGGCGATGCGGCTGCGTTCCAGTACCAGGTGCGGTACGCCGAGCTTGCCCAGGTGTTCGCTCATGGCCACGCCGGCCTGTCCCGCGCCAACGACGAGCGTATCGATTTCTATGGTTTCAACGGTCATGTGTCTGTCCTTCTGCAAGGCGATTCGCGGTTGTCGGGCGGTGCTGCGGGGCGGGACGGGGGCGAGGCGCGAGGTGGCCGGGGGCGGACAGGCTGCACTTGCTCGCCGACCGTCTGCGCGGTCCGGGCTTCGTGAGTCGAGTGCAGCGGATGGTGCGATAGAGCTCGGCCGAGGAAAATTATTAAAAATATGCTCGGTGGATAAGAAAAAGCTCGGCAGCGCGGCAGCCCATGCCGCGATGCCTGGGGTATGTTTCGCAGGGACGATCCCCGCCCACAACAAGCTGCCCGGCCATGACCGCAGGTGGCACGCGACGCCGAGGTGCCCCGTGGCGAACTACACCCTGCGACAACTCAAGTACTTCGTGACGACCGTGGAGTGCGGCAGCGTGGCCGAGGCGTCGCGCAAGCTGTACATCGCGCAGCCGTCCATCTCCACCGCCATCAAGGGGCTGGAGGAGAGCTTCGGCGTGCAGTTGTTCATCCGCCATCACGCCCAGGGCGTGTCGCTCACCCCCAGCGGCTCGCGCTTCTACCGCAAGGCCCAGGACCTGCTGCGCATGGCCTGGGAATTCGAGCAGAACGCCCTGGCGGTGAACGACGTGGTGGCCGGGCAGATCGACATCGGCTGCTTCGAGACCGTGGCGCCGCTCTACCTGCCGGGGCTGATCGCGGGCTTTCGCGAGCGCTACCCGGGCGTGGAGATCCGCATCGGCGATGGCGAGCAGCAGGAGCTGGTGCAGGGCCTGACCGCCGGGCGCTTCGACCTGGCGATCCTCTACCAGCACGAGCTCGACGCCACCATCGAGACCGACCCGCTGATGCCGCCGCAGCGGCCCTACGCGCTGCTGCCGGAGAACCACCGCTTCGCTCGCCAGTCCCAGGTGTCGCTGCGCGACCTGGTGCTGGAACCGATGATCCTGCTCGACGTGCAGCCGAGCCGGACCTACTTCGTCAGCCTGTTCGAGGAGCTCGGCCTGAGCCCCAACATCGGCTTCAGCTCGCCCTCCATCGAGATGGTGCGCGGCATGGTGGGGCAGGGCTTCGGCTTCTCGGTGCTGGTCACCCGGCCGCACTCCGAGTGCACCTACGACGGCAAGAAGGTGGTGATGGTGGACATCGCCGAGCCCGTCACCGGCTCCGGCCTGGTGGCCGCGTGGCTCAAGCGCGCGCAGCTGACCAAGCCGGCGCAGCTGTTCGTCGACTACTGCAAGGAGCACCTGCCCGGCGGCAGCGCGCCAACAGTTTCCCCGGGCTGAAGCCCGGGCTACCGGTTGACCATCGGTGGGAGCGAATTCATTCGCGAAAGCGGCGTCCTGCGGTTTGTAGGATGGGTAGAGGTACGAAACCCATCGATGCGGAGCGACCCGTAACCGCATGGGTTTCGCTTCGCTCTACCCATCCTACGAAGAGCGCCGGTGCCTGGGGCTAGGCCTCAACCCGCCCCGCCTCCTTCAACAACGCCTTCAGCCGCTCGCCGTCCAGCGCCGGGCAGAGGCCGGCCGGCTTCTGCATCACGGCATCCTCGGCGGCGAGCATGGCGTTGAGGATGGCCTCGTCGGTGCTTTCCACCGCCGCCAGGTAGAGGGCGTCGATGTGTTCGTCGTTCAGGCACTCCAGGCTGAAGCGCCCGCCCGGGGTGAGCTGCGGCAGGGGGCGCGGGTTGGCCACGCTGAAGGCGAGGAAGATGTCCCCCGAGTTGTTGCCCCCCGGTGTGCCGCCCAGGCCGATACCGAGGCCGGCGCGCTGGGCCAGGCGGCGCAGCTGGTGGGGCAGCAACGGGGCGTCGGTGGCGAGGATGACGATGATCGAGCCGCGCTCGCGGTCGAGCCCGCCGGGTTGCTCGCCCAGGGCCTTGCCCACCGGTACGCCGAGCACCTTGAACCAGTCGCGCTGGCCATGGTTGGCCTGCACCAGGGCGCCCAGGGTGTAGGCCTGGCCGTCGATCTCCAGCACCCGCGAGGCGGTGCCGGTGCCGCCCTTGAAGCCGTAGCAGATCATGCCGTTGCCGCCGCCGACGTTGCCTTCGGCGATGGCGCCGTCGCGGGCGTCCGCCAGCGCCGCCAGGGCGTCGGCCTCGGTGACGTGCTGGCCGTTGATGTCGTTGATCACCCCGTCGTAGGTCTCGGCCACCACCGGCATCGCCCACAGGTGGCTGGCATCCCAGGCCTGCGCGTAGTGGTCGATGGTCCAGCGCGTGGCGGCGTGGTGGACGATGCCGACGCTGTGGGAGTTGGTGATGCACACCGGGCCGACGAAGTAGCCGCCGTGCTCGATCCAGTGGGTGCCGGTCATCTCGCCGTTGCCGTTGAGGGCGTGGAAGCCCGCCCACACCGGCTGCGGCTCGCGCTCCAGGCCCCGGGGGAGGATGGCGGTGACGCCGGTCTTGATGCGCTTGCCGTTGGCGGCGACGGCATCGAGGGTGCGGTAGCCGACGCGCACGCCGGGCACGTCGGTGATGGCGTTGTTGGGGCCGGGCCGGCCGGGGACGGCCAGCCCGAGTTCACGGGCGCGTGGTTTAGCCATGGGCATTCTCGGCAGGGGACGTGGCGGGCTTGCGGTTGCGCAGGTAGAGCCCGAGGGAGGCGATGAGCAGCGAGGCGATCAGCAGCAGGGTGGCGATGGCATTGATCTCGGGCTTGATGCCGCGACGGATCATCCCGTAGATGAACACCGGCAGCGTGGTGGCATCGACCCCGGAGATGAAGTAGGTGATCACCAGGTCATCCATCGAGATGATGAAGGCCAGCAGGGCGCCGCCGAGCACGCCGGGAAGGATCTGCGGCAGGGTGATGCGGCGGAAGGTGGTCCAGGGCGAGGCGCCGAGGTCCGCCGAGGCTTCCTCCAGGCGCGTGTCCATCCCCGCCAGGCGGGCGCTGACGATGAGGAACACGTAGCTGATGAGGAAGGTGCAGTGGCCGATGATGATCGACGTCTTGCCCAGGGGGATGCCGCTGCCGACGAAGAAGATCAGCAGGGCGATGCCGAGGACGATGTCCGGCATCAGCATCGGCAGGAACAGCAGCACCCGGTAGAAGCCCTGCAGGCGGAAGCGGTAGCGCGCCAGCGCCAGGGCGGTGAGGGTGCCGACCAGGGTGGCGATCAGCGTGGTGCTCAGGGCCACGATGAGGCTGGTGCGCAGGGCGGCCACCAACTGGTCGGTGGATTCCACGTAGAGCGCGTTCTCGTTCAGCGCGCTGGAGAAGCCGAACAGGGTGCGGTACCAGTCCAGGCTGGCGCCGCTCCAGATCATCATGTTCACCGGGTTGGCGTTGAACGAGTAGGCGACGATCAATGCGATGGGCAGGTACAGGAAGGCGAAGAAGGCCAGGCTGTAGCCGCCGAGCAGGCCGCGGCCGAGGCGGGCGAGGAGGGCGCTCATGCCAGGCCCTCCCTGGATTGCGAACGCGACTGCCAACGCACGTAGAGCAGCAGGAACACCAGCATCGCGGCCATGATCAGCATCGCCAGGGCGGCGCCGAAGGGCCAGTTGCGCGCGGCGAGGAATTGCTGCTCCACCAGGTTGCCGATCATCACCACCCGTGCGCCGCCCAGCAGCGAGGGCACGATGAAGTTACCCAGGCTTGGGATGAAGACGATGATCGAGCCGGCGGCGATGCCCGGCAGGGTCAGCGGGAAGACGATGCGCCAGAAGCTCTGCCAGCGGCTGGCGCCGAGGTCGGCGGAGGCTTCCAGCAGCTTGCGGTCGAGCTTCTCCACGCTGGCGTAGATGGGCATGAACATGAAGGGGATGAAGATGTAGGTCATGCCGATCAGCACGGCGGTTTCGCTGTAGATCAGGTTCAGCGGCCGGTCGGCCAGGCCCAGGGCCTGCAGGGCCAGGTTGAGGAAACCGGTGGGCCGCAGGATCAGCACCCAGGCGTAGAGCCGCACGATCAGGCTGGTGAAGAACGGCAGGGTGATCAGGAACAGGAAGAAGTTGCGCCGCCGCTCCGGCTGCCGCGCCACCCAGAAGGCCGCCGGGTAGCAGACCGCGAGCGTCAGCACCACGGTGATCGCCGCCAGCTTGAACGAGCGCAGCAGGATCTCCAGGTAGACGATGTCGAACTCTTCGTTGCTGCCGTCGGCCCATCCGAGGATGCGGCCGAAGTTGTCCGGGTAGAAAGACCATTCCACGCCGCCGTACAGGCCCGGCTCCAGCAGGCTGTAGAGCGCCATGATGGCCATGGGCACGAGGAAGAAGCCGACGATCACCAGGGTCGCCGGGCCGAGCAGGGCCACCAGGCGCAGGCGCGCACGGGCGGCGAGGGAGAGCGCGATCACGGGTGGGCCTCCTGCGCCAGCAGCAGGTGCGGGGCATCGGTGGCGTACCACAGCTGCACCCGCGCGCCGGCCTCGAGCGTGCTCATCAGCTCCCGCGAGGGGGCGCGCAGTACCGCCTTCACCGGGCTGCCGTGCAGGGTGCGCACGCTCAGCTCGAAGTCCTTGCCGATGAACACCTGCTGCAGCACGCGGCCCTCGATGAAGGCGTGACGGGCCGGGTCGCCCGGGCAGGCGAGGTGGAACTGCTCGGGACGCAACATGGCCTGGAGCTTCTGCCCCGGCACCAGGTCGGTGCGACGCAGGCGCAGGGTGTCGCCCTGGGCGGTGAGGAACTCCACGGCGTCGCCGTGGTGGCGGGTGACGCGGCCGTCGAACAGGTTGCTCTCGCCGATGAAGCCGGCGACGAAGGCGTTGGCCGGGCGGTCGTAGATGTCTTCCGGGCTGCCCAGCTGCTGCACGTGGCCGCCATTGAGCACGACGATACGGTCGGACATGGTCAGCGCTTCTTCCTGGTCGTGGGTGACGAAGACGAAGGCGATGCCCAGCTCGCTCTGCAGGTTCTTCAGCTCGCGCTGCATGCTCTGGCGCAACTGGCGGTCGAGGGCCGAGAGCGGCTCGTCGAGCAGCAGCAGGGCGGGCTTGTTGACGAGGGCGCGGGCCAGGGCGATGCGCTGCTGCTGGCCACCGGAGAGCTGGCCGGGCTTGCGTTTCTCCAGCCCCGCCATGCCCACCAGTTCGAGGGCGTCGGCCACCTGGTGGTTGCGCTGGGCCTTGGCCACGCCACGGATGTCCAGCGCGTAGCCGACGTTGTCGCCGACGCTGAGGTGGGGGAACAGGGCGTAGCTCTGGAACACGGTATGCACCGGGCGCAGGTGCGCGGGTACGTCGTTCATCAGCTGGCCCTGGATGCGCAGCTCGCCGCCGTCGAGGCCTTCGAAGCCGCTGATCACCCGTAGCAGGGTGGTCTTGCCGCAGCCGGAGGGGCCGAGCAGGGTGACGAACTCGTTGCCGCCGACGCACAGGTCGACGCCATCGAGGGCGCGGACGGCGTGGCCTTCCGGGGCGCGGTAGTGCTTCACCGCAGCGGTGATCTGGACCACCGGTGCACTGTTGACGATGCAGGTCATGGAGAACTCCGGCGGGCGCGTCGCGCACCCGCTCTCTTGCTGGCTCAGTTGGCGGTGCGCACGCGGGTCCAGGCGCGGTCGTACTTCTTCAGGTCCTTGCCCAGGTCGTTGAAGATCTGCAGCTTGGCCATGACATCGGCCGGCGGGTTGACCTGCGGGTTGTCGCGCAGCTCGGCGGGCAGCAGCTTGAGCGCCTCGCGGTTGGGCGTGCCGTTCATCTGCTGCCGGGTGTTGAGGGCGGCGATCTCGGGGGTGAGGAAGAACTCCATGAAGCGCTTGGCGTTGGCCTTGTTCGGCGCGCTCCTGAGCACGCACATGTCTTCCTGGTACATCGTCGCGCCTTCCCTGGGGATGACGTAGGCGAGGTTCTGCGGGTCCTGCTTCACGTACATCATGGCGCCGACGAAGTAGTGTGCGGCGGCCACGTCGCCCGACTGCACCATGGGCACGCTGTCGTAGGTGAAGGCCGAGACCAGCGGCTTGCGCTCCAGCAGCCACTGCTCGGAGACCTTGAGGTCGGCGGCATCGGTGGTGTTGACCGACTTGCCGTTGACGATCAGGCCGACGCCCAGGGTCTCGCGCATGTCGTCGAGCAGGATGACCTTCTTGCCGGATTCGGCCAGGGCGAAGAAATCCGCCCAGGATTCGATGGGGCGGTCCACCTTGGTCTTGTTGTAGAAGATGCCGACGGTGCCCCAGGCGTAGGGCAGGCACTGCTCGCCCCTGGGGTCGGACTTGGCGCGGAGGAAGGCCGGGTCGATGTTGGCGAAGGCCGGGCTGGCGCCGATGTCGGTCTTCTCCAGCAGGCCCAGGGCGGACAGGGTGTCGTGCATGTGCACGGAGGGGAACACGATGTCGTAGCCGGTGGCACCGGCCTGGAGCTTGGCGAGCATTTCCTCGTTGCTGCCGTAGGTGTCCAGTGACACCTTGATGCCGGTCTCGTCGGTGAAGCGCTTGAGCACCTCGGGGTTGATGTAGTCGCCCCAGTTGTACAGGTGCAGCTCCTCGGCGGCCTGTGCGGCGCCGAGGGTGAAGGCCAGGGTGGTGGCGAGCAGCGGCGCGGCGAGGCGGCGCAAAGGATGCAGCAGGGGGTGAGCGGGCATGTTCCTGTTCTCCGTTCTGAGCCCGGCGCGGCTGGCGCGGGCCTGGCTGGGGCAGCTCTTGCATGGCCGATGGGCCGAAGGGATAGCGGAAGAAACGGTGTTTTTATTTTTTGCCTCGCCGTGGAGCATAAAGTATCTTTCTTCCAATATTCAATACAGTGACATTAATCTTCCAATATTGGGCGGGAACCGAGGCATGCTGGACAGCAAAGTGGAGCAGATCGAAGGCAAGCTCACGCCGAACGAACGCACCCTGTGGGCCTATATCCAGGCCAACCTGGAGACCATCGCCTTCGAGAACGGCGCCAGCCTGGCGGAGAAGAGCGGGGTCAGCCCCAACACCGTCAGCCGCTTCCTGCGGCGCCTCGGCTACAAGGGGCTGAAGAGCCTGAAGGAGGAGCTGCGCGACGACATCCGCGTGCAGTCGCTGCTCAATACCACCCTGATCGAGCGGGTGGAGAAGCAGCCGGATGACCTGCTGGACCACCTCAACGAAGAGATCGACGCCCTCGTCAGCTTCGGCAACCAGCTCAACAGCCAGCACTGGCAGGACATCGTCACGCGCGTCGCCGAGGCCGAGCGTGTGTTCGTCTGCGGCTTCCAGACCATCCGCGGCCTGGCCGAGGACTTCGCCAGCCGCCTGTCGCTGGTGCGCTCGGGGGTGGAGTTCCTCGACCTCTACCGGGGTGTGCTCGGCCAGTGGGTGGACAGCCGCGACGAGCGCTGCTGCGTGGTGCTGATCGACATCGCCCCCTATGCCGATGTCGGCATCGCCTTCGCCAACACCCTCAAGGAGGACACGGACCTCGTGGTGTTCACCGACGAGTACGGCATCGCCCGGCACATCTCCACGCCCTGGATCGTCACCATGAAGACCAAGACCGGGCTCATCCTCGAATCCACCGGCGGCCTCACCAGCGCCCTCAACGTGCTGCTGCACTGCGTCGCCTCCAGGCGCAAGGGCGAACTCAAGGACCGCCTCGCCGCCTACCGGGCGCGGGTCGAGAGCCTGAAGCTGTATCGGAGTTGAGGGCCTTGTCCGCTGGATAGGTCTTAGTGGGCCTCCGCGTGCGCGGGGGTGACGGTGGTTGGGGGGGCGCTTCGCCTCACTCCGTCATGCTCGCGAATGCGGGGATCTTGTAGAGGCGCTGTTCAGTGGGCCCCCGCGTGCACGGGGTTGACGGTGGTGTGGGGACGTTCCGCTTCACTCCGTCACCCCCGCGAACGCGGGGAGCACCCAAAGCCCCAAGGAACGGGGCCCCGCATCCGCAGGGCC
Organism: Pseudomonas sp. Pc102; assembly: GCF_018408275.1. Classification (NCBI taxonomy): domain Bacteria; kingdom Pseudomonadati; phylum Pseudomonadota; class Gammaproteobacteria; order Pseudomonadales; family Pseudomonadaceae; genus Pseudomonas; species Pseudomonas sp. Pc102. Next base: position 324,831 of record NZ_AP021905.1, read on the forward strand.
CCGTCATGCCTGGTTGCGACCTACCTGGCAGGCACCAGCTTCAGCGTTCCCTGGGTATTGGCCTTCACGTCCTCTTCGCTCATGTGCATCGGCACGTACTCGCCCTTGACGTAGCGCTCGGCCTGGTCGTCGTAGTGGCGGTCGAAGACCACGCCGCTCTGGCCCACCGGGTTGATGCCGATGGCGTGGGCCGGGTCGGCCATGTCGACCAGGCGGCGGGTGGAGGGGCCGTAGACCACTTCCCAGGGTGCCGGGCCGACGCGGTTGGACAGGTTGTTGGGCACCTCGTGGCCGCCGGGGGCGGCGAAGGGGCCGACGTTGAACAGCTTGTCCAGCGGCTTCTGCATGCCCAGCGGGTGGCCGTGGGTGAGGGTGTGGGCGCGGCCCCAGGCCCATTTCGAGCTGTCCGCGCCGAGGGTCTGCTCCAGGTGGGCGAGGCTGGCCTGCCAGGCGGCCTTCACCGTATCGGCGCGGGTCTCGCGGGCGTCGGTGCTGCGCACGTCCCACCAGGGCGAGTCGGCGTCGGCGGCCAGGCGCGGCAGGCCCACGTCGAGCACGCGGGTGGACAGCAGGTTGTCGAAGAAGGCGTCGCCCAGCTCGTCGTGGAAGGCGCCACGGGCCAGCTCGTAGACCAGTTGTTCGAAGACCGTCGCGGCGGTGGAGTCCAGCGGGTGGTCGCCCTGCCAGGCGGCCAGTTGCTCGACCAGGGCGCGCTCGGCGTCGTCGGCCGCGGCGGCGCGCAGGTCGCCCAGCAGCGGGGCGAGCAGGCGCGGGCCGTAGCCGGTGGCGGTCTCCAGCTGCAGGGCGCGGCTGTTGTCCTGGTCCCACTTCACGTCCTTCTGCGCGAGCAGCTGGTCCAGGCGCTGGCCGCGGTCCGGCAGGTTGTAGTAGCCGGGGATGGCGACTCCGGTGGGCGACTGCGGCTGGTAGTTGGCCGAGACGATGTAGCCGCGCTCGGGGTTCTCCTCATGGGGGTTGGCGCTGAAGGGCAGGTAGCCGGGCTTGTCCGCCTCGCCGCTGGCACCGTCGAGGATGAAATAGGGGTTCACCCCGTCCGGGCGCTGCGGCAGCTTGGCCGAAGCCCACCAGCCGATGTCGCCGGCGGCGTTGGCCCAGACGACGTTGAGGCCGGGGGCGTGGATCTTCTCGGCGGCGCTGCGGGCCTTGTCCAGGGTGTCGGCGCGATTGAGCTGGTAGAAGGCGTCGAGGATGGGGTTCTCGGTTTCTAGGAAGGCCCACCACATGGCGATCGGGGTCTTGCCGGGGGGCGCTCCGAGGGCGTCGTTGACGATGGGGCCGTGGGGCGAGCGGCGCAGGGTCAGCTTCACCGGCTCGGCGTCCTTGACCTGGATGGTCTCCTCGCGGCTCTGGAGGTCCACCCACTGGCCCTGGTACCAGACCTGGCCGGGGTTGTCCGGGTTGACCTTTTCGGCGATCAGGTCGAGGTCGTCGTTCTGGAACATGGTCAGGCTCCAGGCGAACTGCCCGTTGTGCCCCAGCGACGCGGTGGGGTTGAGCGCCTGGTAGTGGCCGTAGAGCTCGAAGCCGGGGTAGGAGGCCTGGGCTTCGTACCACACCGCCGGGACGGCGAAGCGGATGTGCGGGTCACCGGCCAGCAAGGGCTTGCCGCTGGCGGTGCGGCTGCCGGAGACGGCCCAGGCGTTGCTGCCCTCGAACTGCGGCAGTCCGGCTTCGACCAAGGCCTGGTGGCTGAGGCGGGCGAGGCCGTTGAGGGCCTGCCAGTCGCTGGCGGCGAGCTTCTGCCCGACCACGCCCTCGGGGTGCCAGTCGAGGTCGAAGGCCTTGAGGTAGTCGGCACCCAGTTCGTCACGCACGTAGGTCAGCACCGGCTCGGTGCGGAAGGCGGCGGCGAAGCTGTAGGCCATGTAGCCGGCGACGGAGAGGGTGTCTTCCACCGTGAAGGGGCGCTTGGGGATGCCCAGCAGGTCGAATTCCACCGGTGCCGGGCGGCTGGCCTGGTACTGGTTGATGCCGTCCAGGTAGGCGGTCAGCGCCTTGGCGGCGGGGCTGTCCATGTCCATCTTCTTCGCGTAGACGGCGGCGTGCTGGCGCAGCTCCAGGGTGCGGAACATGCGGTCGGTATCGACCAGGCGAGCACCCAGCACCTCGGCCAGTTCGCCACGGGCGAGGCGGCGCAGCATCTCCATCTGGAACAGGCGGTCCTGGGCATGGACGAAGCCCAGGGCGCGGTACATGTCGGCCTCGTTGGCGGCCTGGATATGGGGCACGCCGCGTTCGTCGTAGCGGACGCTGACCGGCGCCTGCAGGTGTTCCAGGGCCAGCTCGCCGTCGCGCAGTGGCTTCTTGCCCTGGGCGTACCAGGCGCCACCGGCGGCCACTGCGGCCACGATCACGGCAAGGGCTGTGAGAGTGCGTTTCATGGAGGGTTCTCCTTGTTGTAGTGGGCGCATTCTGCGCAGCCGGGAGCACCCTCGCATTGACCAAATGCAGCGAAGCGCAAAGCATAGGGTCAAAACCGGAGGCCCCCATGATCCCGCCCCTGCTGCCACGCACCGCGCTCACCCATTCCTCGACCCTGCGCCGCCTGCTCTACGAGGCGCTGGCCGAACTCGGCCTGGACCCGACCGATACCTACCGCCGGGTCTACGGCCAGCCGCCGTCGGTGCCCTGGCTGGACGGCCGCGAGGACCACGACAGCGCGCCGCGTTTCTGGCAGGCGCTGGCGGCCATCACCGGCGACGAGGACATCGGCCTGCACCTGGCCGAGGTGATGCGCCCGCGCCCCATGGACGTGATGGGCTACCTGCTGCAGTCGGCGCGTGACCTGCGCCAGGGCCTCGACGCCTTCGTGCGCTACCAGCACGTGGTTTCCGGGGGCTTCGCCGCGCGCCTGGAGGAGGACGGCGAGCAGGCGCGCCTGGTGATCGACCTGCACTACCGGGGCATCGGCCACCTGCGCCAGCAGGTCGAGTGCGTGGCGCTACTGATGCAACGGACCCTCGCCAGCATCATCGGCGGCCCGTTGCCGGTGCTCGGCGTGACCTTCCGCCACCCGCGCCCGCGACGCCTGGGGGAGCACCGGCGGCTGTTCGCCATGGAGCCCTCGTTCGGCCAGCCCCACGACGCCCTGGTGCTGCCCCGCGAGCTGCTCGGCCGGCCCCTGGGCAGCGCCAGCCCGCGGGTGTTCGAGGTGCTGCTGCAGGAGGCCGCGCTGCAGCTGGAGCAACTGGTGGAGAACCAGTTGCTGGAGCGGGTGCGCTATTGGCTGGCGCTGCACATGGAGCGTGGCGAATGCACACTGGCCGCCTGCGCCGCCGCGCTGGGGCTCGGCCGCAGCGCCCTGCAGCGCAGCCTGGCGGAGCAGGGCAGCAGTTTTCGGGCGCTGCACGACGAGGCACGGCGCATGCGCGCGCGGGAGCTGCTGGCCGAGGGGCAGGGCATCCGCGAGGTGGCCCGGGCCTGCGGCTTCGCCGAGCTGTCACCCTTCTACCGCGCCTTCCGCCGTTGGGAAGGGGGCACTCCGCGGGGCCTGGGTCGCGACGCCTGAGCGCCTGCGCTGGACTATGCTCGGTCGACCGCTCGCGCGGTGAACCGGCGTCTCAGGGAGGGAACGCCGCATGGGCAGGGAGGCGGTCGATGCCACCCGGACGAGGGTTGCTGGGATGTCCTACCGACTCATCGCAGGTTGCCTGCTGGCGGCCAGTCTCGGTCTCGAAGCTTCCGAGCCGGTGAAGATCTGCCTGGGCGACAGCAACGAATGGCCGCCCTACACCTTCTGGGAGCGCCGGGATGGCCAGGCGGACCGCGAGCGCCTCAGCGGCTCGGCGACGACCCTGGTGCTCACTGCCCTGGACCGACTCGGGCTGGCTTACCAGGTGACCTACTGGCCCTGGGCGCGGGTGCAGCAGGAGCTGGCCGGCTTCGCCGAGCGCGGCCGTTGCGAGATGACCTGGGACGCCAGCTACACCCGCGAGCGCGCCGCCTTCGCCCACTACAGCGAGCCGCTCTACCGCACCCGCCTGGGGCTGTTCTATTCGAAGCAGCGCTTCCCCCGCTCCCCCGGCATCAATGGCGCCGCTGCCCTGAGCAACTTCCGCCTGTGCGGGGTCATCGGCTACAACTACGAGCCCTACGGCCTGGTGCGCGAGCCCACGCGCTACGCCAGCGTGCAGCAGAACCTCGACCTGCTGCAGCACCTGCGCTGCGACTTCTTCCCCAGCGAGATCGAACCCCTCTACGGCGGCATCGCCTTGGGCGCGTACCAGGGGCACACCGACCTCGGCTTCGTCGAGCTGCCGGCCAGCAAGGCCTTCTACCTGCTGCTGAGCAAGGGCTCGCCCCGCGGCGAGCAGCTGCTGCAGGCACTGAACCGGGAATTGCAGGTGTTGCGCGAGAGCGGCGAGGCCGAGGCCATCTTCCAGCGCTTCCAGCCGGTGCAGTTGAAGGAGCGCTGAGTGCAGGTCAGTGCGCTGTTTCGTCGGCCCAGGCGCAGAAGCAGCCGACCGCCAGGGTATTGCTGGCTTCCACCGGGCGATCGGCCATCAGCGCTTCGAGCACCGGCTCGATGAAGCTGTTGGCGGAATTGCAGGTCAGCCCCTCGCTGTAGGGGCCGAAGTAGGCGAGGTGGCCCTGGCGGTCCCAGATCGCCACCGCAGGGCTGGCCGGCAGCTGCTCGCTGCCCGGCAGTGCCTCGATCTCGCGCAGGGCCTGGAGGTTGGCCGGCAGGTTCCCCTCGCTGCCGGGCTTGCGCACCCGGTAGAAGTCGACGCCACGTGGCCCATAGCGTTCCAGCAGTTCCGCCAGGTGCTGCTGGTTGCCGACGTTGCAGGGGCAGGCCGGGTCCCAGAAGTGCACCAGGCGGATGTGGCCCTCGCCGGCCAGCGCCGCCGGCAGCTGCAGGTTGGCGCCGGAGAACACCGCCGCGCGCTGGTCGAAGGGGCGCAGGTAGCGGCCTTCGAACCACCAGAAGGCGACGGCCATGGCCACCAGCCAGAGGGCGACGAGGATCAGGCCGAGCAGGGTCTTGCGGGTGGGGCGGCGCATGGGGGAACCGGTCAGGTGGGGGCCGATAGCTTGCCATGAGCGGCCGCTCAGCTGAATATCGGCAGCCTTCGCCGCCCGTGCTGCCGTGACCGCCCGGTCCGGCCGCGCCCCAGCACACCCCTTGGAAGTACTGATGCCAGACGCCCCGAACCCCGATCAGCTGCGCGCGCTCCTGCGACCCTTGGCCGCAGAGGGGGACGAGCCGGAAATGTTCAGGGCCTACCGTGCCTACTACGGGCTGGACTTCCCGGCGCGTGGGGACAGCGTGCGCAGCCGCCTGGGCTGCGTGCAGGTCGCCGGCTATTGCGTGGCCACCCAGGCCTGGTGGCCACGGGAGCCGCGCGGCACGCTGGTGTTGCTGCATGGCTACTACGACCACATGGGGCTTTACCGCCACCTGATCGACTGGGCGCTGGGGCTGGGCTTCGCGGTGATCGCCTGCGACCTGCCGGGCCATGGCCTGTCCAGCGGCGCGCCGGCGAGCATCGGCGACTTCGCCGAGTACCAGGCCACTCTCATGGCGCTGCTGGGCGAGGCCGGGCGCCTGCAGTTGCCCGCGCCCTGGCACCTGGCCGGGCAGAGCACCGGCGGGGCGATCGTCCTCGACTTCCTGCTCAACGGCGCGGTGCCCGACGGGCTCGGCCGCAGCCTGCTGTTCGCGCCCCTGGTGCGCCCCCGCGCCTGGGGCTGGTCGAAATTCAGCTACCGCATGCTGCGGCCCTTCGTGGAGTCCATCCCGCGGCGTTTCAGCGTCAACTCCAGCGACGCCGAGTTCATCGACTTCGTCCACAACCGCGACCCGCTGCAGCCGCGCAACCTGCCCACCGCCTGGGTCGGCGCACTGGCGCGCTGGGTGCCGCGCATCGAGGCGTCGGCGCCCTGTGGGCACAGCCCGCTGGTGATCCAGGGCGACGCCGACATGACGGTGGACTGGCGGCACAACCTCAGGGTGCTGGATGCAAAGTTCGCCAGCCCCGAGGTACTGATGCTGGAGGGGGCGGGGCACCACCTGGTGAACGAGGCGGCGCATTACCGGGAGCGCTATTTCGCCTTCCTGCGCGAGCGCCTGGGGCTCTAGGTCGGCGTCGAGCCGCCGCGAGGTGCGGCATGCGCACCGCGGCAGCTCGAGGAGAGGACGGGCTCAGTAACCCTGCTGCGCCGGCGCCAGGCTGGCGGCGTCCTGGCCCACGGCGAGCCCGGCACGCACGGCGGCCAGGGCGGCCTGGTAGTAGGCCTTGCCCTGTGCGGACTCGGCGAAGGTGACGAACTCCTCCAGCTCCGGATCGGACAGGTCGCGATAGACATAGAGCAGGGTGTTGTCGAGGTCGTTGCTGATCTGCTGCATCACCCGCTGGCGCTGGCTTTCCAGCAGGCCCTGGGCCTGGCCGCCGCCGAGCAGGCCGGGCAGCATCTGGCTCAGGCTGTCGGCGGCGACCCCGGCCAGGGCCAGGCTGACTTCGGCACCGGCTTCCTTGGCCGGCAGCGCCTGGGCCAGATGGCGCACCTGCAGGCGGCGGGTGGCGCTGGCGTCGATGCGCGGCAGGCCGTTGGCGTTCTTGGCCAACTGGTCGCGGCGGGTGGCGAGCACTTCGGCGGCGGTGATCTTGCGGCCCAGTTCGGACTGGAAGAAGGCCAGCGCGGGGCGTGGGTCCTGCAGCTGGCTGCGCAGGGCGGCCTGGGCGCGCTGGTCGATGGCCTGGGCCTGGAAGCGCTGGTTGCTGTTCTCCACCAGCGCCTGGTAGACGGCTGGCGGCAGGGTCTTCTGGTAGCGCTGCTGGGCGGCCGCCAGGGCGTCGTTGAAGTGCGCCCGCTGTTCCGGCCAGCCCGCCGCCTGGTACAGGCTGGCGTGGTCGTCGGCCAGCGCCGGCAGACCGATGAGCAGGAAGGTGACGGCAAGAAGCAGGCGCATGGTGACTCCTGGAGGCGCTATCCGGTGTTGTTCTAGGACCCCGGGGCTGCGGGTTCGGTTCGGCCGGGGGGATGGGCTGCATGACGGGAGGGGGCGGCTGCCGGGGCTCCGGCCATGATGGCGCGGGGGCTATTCTCCGTGCTGCTGCCGGGGCTTGTCGAGGCGCGCAGGGGGTGGAGTCAGAAATTTATCAGAACGCTGTAGGCGGCATTCTGCGGCCTGATTAGAATGCGCCGACCATGCCGAATCCCCACGCTTTCATCCCCTTCGAGCCCACCAGTGACGACATCGCCCAGCGAGGCTGGTCGTTGCAGCGGGGCGCCATCGACGCCGATCTGGTCGCCGCCCTGGCCCGTGAATGCCGTGCCAGGGCGGCGGCGGGCGAGCTGAGCCCGGCGGGGATCGGCCGTGGCGATGGCCAGCAGGTGCGCGAAGGCATCCGTGGCGACCGCATCGACTGGCTGGAGCCCGGCCAGGCCGAGCCCTGTGATCGCTACCTGGCGCTGATGGACGAGCTGCGGCTGCGCCTGAACCGCGAACTGTACCTGGGGCTGGAGGACTTCGAGGCGCACTTCGCCCTCTATCCGCCGGGCGCCTTCTACCAGAAGCACCTGGATCGCTTCCGCGACGATGATCGCCGCGCGGTTTCGGCGGTGCTCTACCTCAATCCCGAGTGGTTGCCCGGCGAGGGCGGCGAGCTGCGCCTGTACCTGGACGACGGCTCGACGCGCGACGTGCTGCCCGAGGCCGGCACCCTGGTGGTGTTCCTCTCTGGCGAGCTGCCCCACGAGGTGCTGCCGGCCAGCCGCGAGCGCCTCTCGCTCACCGGCTGGTTCCGCCGCCGTGGTGACGGTCCGCTCTGAAGCGCACGGGGCTCAGTGGCCCCAGACCTTGATGGTGCCGCGCAGGTCGACGATGTCGCGGATCTCGATATTGCCCAGGCTGCTGTCGCCCACGTACATGTCGGCGCCGACCCGCATGCGGATGCGCTGGGCGGGCAGGCCCGACTGGAGCAGCTGGTCGTTGATGGTGGTCAGGTCCGGCAGGGTGAGCACCAGTTGGTCCTTGCCGCTGGCGTTCTTGACCACGTCGATCATCAGGGTCGGCTGGTTGACGCCGAAGATCGGCAGGGTCAGGCCGAGCTGCGCCGGCCCCAGGGCGAAGCTGCCGCCGGCGCCATTGGGGCAGGCGCTGGGGCTGTCGCAGCCGTTGTCGATGCGGATGTTGCGCAGCGAGGCGCTGTTGCCGCTGTCCGTCCAGCTCAGCTTGTCGATGCGTGCCATCACGTCCAGGCGGATGCTGATCCCGGCCTGGCCGGTGACGTCGGCCATCTGCTGGTTGTCGAGGGATTCCATGGCGGCCTGGCCGGTGGTGCAGAACAGCAGGGCGGAGCAGGCGAGGAGCGGGTGCAGGATCGTTCTTGTTATGGGCATGACGGCTGTCCTTCGCGGGTTGGCCGGCGCAGTCTGGTGAGGCCCCCGCCGCTGCGCCAGTGCCCGCTGGCGCTTCCCGCCTAAGGATGGGCCAGCCAAAGGCTGGCGCCGGCCCGCGCAGCCGGTGGGTGTTACGTGCGGTGACCGTCGCGGCGTGGCGCGCTAGGCTGGCGCCCTTCGAGGAGTGATTTCATGCAGAAGATTCTGGTCAGCCGCTGCCTGCTGGGGCAGCGGGTGCGATATGACGGCGGCGCCCACGGGCCCTTCGATTTGCTGCAGCGCTGGCAGGACGAGGGGCGCATCGTGCCGGTGTGCCCGGAAGTCGCCGGCGGCCTGCCGACGCCCCGCGCGCCGGCCGAGGTGCCCGGCGGGCAGGGGGCGCAGGTGCTGGAGGGGCGGGTGCCGGTGCTGACCGATGGCGGCGAGGACGTCACCGCCGAGTTCGTCGCCGGGGCGCGCATCGCCCTGGAGCTGGTGCGCCGCCACGGCATCGGCGTCGCGGTGCTCAAGGCGCGCAGCCCTTCCTGCGGCAACGAGGAGGCCTATGACGGCACCTTCAGCGGCACCCGCGTGCCGGGAGAGGGGGTGACGGCCGCGCTGCTGCGTGCCGAGGGCGTGCGGGTGTTCAACGAGACGCAGCTGGACGCCGCCGCCCGCTACCTGGCCACGCTGGAGGGCGCGCCGGGCTAGTACTGCTCGGAATCCCCTGGCGGCTGGGGTTGCGACGCCGGCGGCGGTGCCGGCTGCTCCGTCGGGGCGCCTGCTTCGGTCGTGGGCGCCTGGCCTTCCAGCCATTTGCGCGAGAGTTCGTCGAGACGGCCGCTGCTCTTGAGCTTGCTCAGGGCGTTGTTCAGGGCGCTGCGGAAGGCCGGGTTGTCCTTGCGGAAGGGGATCGCCTGTTCCTCTTCGCTCTTTTCGGCTGGCTGCGCGGTGGGCTTGCCCGGCGCCAGGGACTGGGTCAGGCCGCCTGCATCGGCGCCGCCGGCGAGCTGCCGGCCGCCGCCCTTGCCATAGGGTTCGCTGAAGTCCAGTTGCTGGTCCTCGCGTGCGGCCTGGGCCTCGCGGCTCAGCACGATGTCGACGTTGCCGCTGCGCAGGCCATCGAGCAGCTTGTCCCGGGGCACGGGGATGAAGTCCGCCTTGACGTTGAGTTCGTCGGCCAGGGCGTGGCCCAGTTCGACCTCGTAGCCGGTCAGCTTGTCTTCCTGGCGGAAGCTGTAGGGCGGCGCGTCCTCCACCAGGGCGATTCGCAGGCTGCCGCGCTCCCAGACGTCGTCGATCAGGTCGGCGCGGGCCAGGGGCGCGACGACCAGGGGGAGCAGGGCGAGCAGGCAGTGCAACAGGCGCATTTTCAGGTAAACCTCTGGTTCTTCTCGATGGGTGACCCGGGCTGGTCAGTTTCAGCGTAGCCATTGCCGGCTAGGCTGCAGGTGAACCTCCGCCGCCGCGAAGGGTCAGTGTGTTGCTTACCAACAAGGAGTCAGTCATGAAGCTTGCGTTCGCTCCCCTGGGCCTTGCGGCCCTGCTGGCGGTGGTTTCCACCGCGACGTTCGCCGAGATGCCGCGCACACCGGCGCCCGAAGGCGCGAAGGTCTATTTCATCGAGCCCGCCGACGGCGCCACTGTGGACAAGACGTTCAGCGTCAAGTTCGGTTTGCAGGGCATGGGCGTCGCCCCGGCCGGGGTCGATTCGCCCGCCACGGGCCACCACCACCTGCTGATCGATGTCGACAAGGAACCGGCGATGAACATGCCGCTGCCGATGACCGACAACCTGAAACACTTCGGCAAGGGCCAGACCGAAACCCAGATCACCCTGCCGCCGGGCAAGCACACCCTGCAGCTGCTGGTGGGTGACAAGAACCACGTACCGCTGGACCCGCCGGTCATCTCCGAGAAGATCACCGTCACCGTGAAATGAACGTGAAATCGCGGGCATGAAAAGGGAGGCCGAGGCCTCCCTTTTCATTGTCCAGCTCTGTCGAGCACCGTGCGGCGGTGCGCGCGGCACACCCTGCGACACGAGACGCAGCGCCAATCGCCAATCGCAGGTGTGAAAAAGGGGAGACCGAGGTCTCCCCTTTTTATTTACCCAGCGCGCTCGTCAGGGCTCGCGAGCTAGAGCGAGACAAGGCGGGAATGGCCGAGAAGCGCGGAGTTCACATCTGTGAATGAGCACTTCGAGGCCGTTCCCAACGCCGTATTCGCCGACGCGCGAGGCAGGAACCTCAGATCGAATCGTTCAGATGAACCTGAAATCCCAAGCATGAAAAAGGGAGGCCAAAGCCTCCCTTTTCAATGCCCAGCTCCGTCGTCAGGGCTCGCGAGCTAGAGCGAGACAAGGCGGGAATGGCCGAGAAGCGCGGAGTTCACCTCTGTGAATGAGCACTTCGAGACCGTTCCCAACGCCGTATCGCCGACGCGCAGCAGCCCTGAGGGTCAGAACAGGACGCGGCTGCGGATGGTGCCGTTGACGTGCTGCAGTTTCTCCAGCGCCAGGTCCGAGTACTCGGCGTCGACGTCGATCACCACGTAGCCGACCTTGGCGTTGGTCTGCAGGTACTGGCCGGAGATGTTGATGCCATTGTCGGCGAACACCTTGTTGATCTCGCTCATCACGCCGGGAACGTTGGCGTGGATGTGCAGCAGGCGGTGCTTGCCGGGGTGCGACGGCAGGGCCACTTCGGGGAAGTTGACCGAGGACACGGAGGTGCCGTTGTCGCTGTACTTGACCAGCTTCTCGGCCACTTCCAGGCCGATGTTGGCCTGGGCCTCGGCGGTGGAGCCGCCGATGTGCGGGGTGAGGATCACGCGATCCAGGCCACGCAGCGGGCTTTCGAACTCCTCGTCGTTGGACTTGGGCTCGACCGGGAACACGTCGATGGCGGCGCCGATCAGGTGCTCGTCCTTGATGGCGGCGGCCAGGTGGTCCAGCTCGACCACGGTGCCGCGCGCGGCGTTGATCAGGATGCCGCCCTTCTTGATGGCGCGGATTTCCTTCTCGCCGATCATCCACTGGGTGGAGGGCAGCTCGGGAACGTGCAGGGAGACGATGTCGCTCATGCCCAGCAGCTCGTGCAGGTCGCCGATCTGCGTGGCGTTGCCCAGCGGCAGCTTGGTCAGGGTGTCGTAGAAGAACACCTGCATGCCCAGGGCCTCGGCCAGTACCGAGAGCTGGGTGCCGATGGAGCCGTAGCCGACGATGCCGAGCTTCTTGCCGCGGATCTCGAAGGAGTTGGCCGCCGACTTGATCCAGCCGCCACGGTGGCAGGAGGCGTTCTTCTCCGGGATGCCGCGCAGCAGCAGGATGGCTTCGGCCAGGACCAGCTCGGCGACCGAGCGGGTGTTGGAATAGGGGGCGTTGAACACGGCGATGCCGCGTTCGCGGGCGGCGTTCAGGTCGACCTGGTTGGTACCGATGCAGAAGCAGCCCACGGCGATCAGCTTCTTGGCGCAGTCGAACACTTCCTCGGTCAGCTGGGTGCGGGAGCGGATGCCGATGAAGTGGGCATCGGCGATCTTTTCCTTCAGCTCGTCATCGGAGAGCGCGCCCTTGAGGTACTCGATGTTGCTGTAGCCGGCGGCCTTCAGGGTGTCCACGGCGTTCTGGTGGACGCCTTCGAGGAGAAGGAACTTGATCTTGCTCTTGTCGAGGGAGGTCTTGCTCATCTGCGTACCTATTTGTCCCGGTAGAAAAGTTCAGAAGGCTGTGCGGCAGCTACCCCGGAAAAGGCCTGTGAGGCATGATTCACGGGGTGCGTATGCTAGCATGTTCTCCTTTTTCCTTGCTCGGTTGCGACCTGAAACGTTCTCAGGGCGACCATGAATGATTCGAGAGTTCCCTTGATGACCAACGTTGCCCTGATCGAAGAGCTGAAGACCCTGGTTGAGCCTGGCAAGGTGCTGACCGACGCCGATTCCCTGAACACCTATGGCAAGGACTGGACCAAGCATTTCGCCCCGGCGCCCACCGCCATCGTCTTCCCCAAGACCATCGAGCAGGTGCAGGCCATCGTCCGCTGGGCCAACCAGCACAAGGTCGCCCTGGTGCCGTCGGGCGGCCGCACCGGCCTTTCCGCCGCCGCCGTCGCCGCCCATGGCGAGGTGGTCGTGGCGTTCGACTACATGAACCAGATCCTCGAATTCAACGAATTCGACCGCACCGCCGTGTGCCAGCCGGGTGTCGTCACCGAGCAGCTGCAGAACTTCGCCGAGGACAAGGGCCTGTACTACCCGGTGGACTTCGCGTCTGCCGGTTCCAGCCAGATTGGCGGCAACATCGGCACCAATGCCGGCGGGATCAAGGTCATTCGCTACGGCATGACCCGTAACTGGGTCGCCGGCCTCAAGGTCGTCACCGGCACCGGCGAGCTGCTGGAGCTGAACAAGGACCTGATCAAGAACGCCACCGGCTATGACTTGCGCCAGCTGTTCATCGGCGCCGAAGGCACCCTGGGCTTCGTGGTCGAGGCCACCATGCGCCTGGATCGTGCGCCGAAGAACCTCACCGCGATGGTCCTCGGTACTCCGGACTTCGACTCGATCATGCCGGTGCTGCACGCGTTCCAGAGCAAGCTCGACCTCACCGCCTTCGAATTCTTCTCCGACAAGGCCCTGGCCAAGATCATGGCCCGTGGCGACGTGCCGGCGGCCTTCGAGACCGAATGCCCCTTCTATGCGCTGCTGGAGTTCGAGGCCACCACCGAGGAGGTGGCCAACGACGCCCTGGCCACCTTCGAGCATTGCGTCGAGCAGGGCTGGGTGCTGGACGGCGTGATGAGCCAGAGCGAGCAACAGCTGCAGAACCTGTGGAAGCTGCGCGAGTACATCTCCGAGACCATCTCCCACTGGACGCCCTACAAGAACGACATCTCGGTGACCGTTTCCAAGGTGCCGGCCTTCCTCAAGGACATCGACACCATCGTCGAAGCCAACTACCCGGACTTCGAAGTGGTCTGGTTCGGCCATATCGGCGACGGCAACCTGCACCTGAACATCCTCAAGCCGGACGCCCTGTCCAAGGACGAGTTTTTCGCCAAGTGCGCGACCGTCAACAAGTGGGTGTTCGAGACCGTGCAGAAGTACAACGGCTCGATCTCCGCCGAACACGGCGTGGGCATGACCAAGCGTGACTACCTCACCTACAGCCGCTCGGAGCCCGAGATCGCCGTGATGAAGGCCATCAAGGCGGTGTTTGATCCCAACGGGATCATGAACCCCGGCAAAATCTTCAACTGAGAGCTACTGCGCTCGGCCATGCTGCGTTGAAAACAGGTTCGGACTGCTCATTTACGGCTCGTAAACTCCGCTTCCTCACCTGTTTTCGCCTTGCCTGACCTTCGCTCGTGACGCTCTCAAGCCCGAATTTTTCAAGGAGTCGGTAAATGAGCTATCAGCACCAGTACGTCGACGGCACCCGCATCCACTTCCCCCTCGGCAAGGTCGTGTGCATCGGCCGCAACTACGCCGAGCACGCCAGGGAACTGAACAACCCGGTGCCCACCGAGCCACTGCTGTTCATCAAGCCGGCGTCCAGTGTGGTGGCCATCGAGGGCGGTTTCTCCATTCCCGAGGACCGCGGCGTGGTGCACTACGAAGCGGAGATTGCCGTGCTGATCGGCAAGCCGCTGTCGCGCAACCCCAGCCTGGAAGAGGCCCGCGATGCCATTTCCGGTTTCGCCCCGGCCCTGGACCTGACCCTGCGCGACGTGCAGGCCAAGCTGAAAGAGAAGGGCTGGCCCTGGGAAGTCGCCAAGGCCTTCGACGGCGCCTGCGTGCTGGCGCCCTTCGTGCCGGGCGATGCCATCGAGGCGCTCGACGACATCGGCATCCGCCTGACCATCAACGGCGACGTGCGCCAGGACGGCAACAGCCGCGACATGCTCAACCCGGTGCTGCCGCTGCTCCAGGCCATCAGCCAGCACTTCAGCCTGCAGCCGGGCGACGTGGTGCTGACCGGCACCCCCGTCGGCGTCGGTCCGCTGAGCAAGGGCGACGCCCTGACCCTGGAACTGGTCGGCCACTCCTCGTTCGACAGCGGCGTCATCTGAGGGGCGCCAGGGAACTTCGGCGGTGGCAGGCGATCTGACTGCCACCAGCCGAAGCCGTAGCCAATGGCCATGTCCTTTCCCCGCCCCAATTTCCGCACCTGCACCCTTCTGGTGCTGTTCGCGGCCTGCGTCGCCTCCATCCGCTACCTGCACCTCGATGACCGCGCCTCCCTCTGGCTCAGCGAACGCAACCTGAGCAAGGGCGAGCGTGCCGCCAGTATCTGGCTGCCGGGCTACAAGGCGGTGCTGCAGGGCAAGCCCCTGGCGGGCCTCGAGAACGACGAGACCTCCGATCTCGCCTACAACCCGGTCACCGGCACCCTGTTCACCGTCACCGGCAAGGTGCCGCAACTGGTGGAGCTGACCCGCGACGGCGACGTGCTGCGACGCATTCCGCTCAAGGGCTTCTCCAACCCCGAGGGCGTGGCGGTGCTGGAAAACGGCAACGTCGCGGTCACCGACGAGCGCCGCCGCAGCCTGTCGATCTTCCGCCTCGACCCGCTGACCCGCGAGCTGGACGTGAGCCAGGGCGACGAGTTCGACCTGGGCTTCCCGGATTCCGGCAACAAGGGCTTCGAGGGCATCGCCTGGGACCCCGCCCAGGGCCGCCTGCTGCTGGGCAAGGAGCGCACGCCGGAGATGTTCAGCCTGGCCAGCGACGGCAGCCGCCACCTGGAAGGCGCCCTGCGCCCGCTGCCGGGCTACGGACTGGGCATGCGCAACCTGTCGGCCCTCAGCGTCGACCCGCGCACCGGCCACCTGCTGGTGCTCTCCGCGCAATCGAACCTGCTGCTGGAGCTGGACGAGACCGGCGAGCCGGTGAGCTTCATCAGCCTGCTGGGCGGGCTCAATGGCCTGGCCAAGCGCATCCCCCGTGCCGAAGGCGTGGCCATGGACGAGCGCGGCGACATCTACATGGTCAGCGAGCCCAACCTCTTCTATGTATTCCGCAAGTCCGACGACATCGATGGCCCCGAGCGTGGCTGACGCGATTCAGCTTCGCTTAAGGCGCTTTTAAGCCTCGCTTCAGCGCGCGGCCCTAGCCTGATCCCGTCAACCACATCGAACGGGATCAAGCCCATGAACACCAAGTACCTCGCCCTGCTCCTCGCCCCGCTGTTCTCCACCGCCGCCCTGGCCTCCAGCTACACCGGCCCCGGCTCCACGCCCCAGGTCACCACCGTGGCCGCCGCCATGGAGGCCGCCGACGACGCCGCCGTGGTGCTGCAGGGCCAGATCGTCAAGCGCATCAAGGGCGATATCTACGAATTCAAGGACGCCACCGGCACCATCAAGGTCGAGATCGACGACGAGGACTGGCCGCCCCACGCCATCGACGACAAGGCCCAGGTCAAGCTCACCGGTGAAGTGGACCGCGACCTGATGGGCCGCGAGATCGACGTCGAGTTCGTCGAGCGGGTCAACTGATCCAGCCCCTCTCCACAAACGGCCCCATTACGGGGCCGTTTTTAGTTGGGGGATTTGCTGTTCCGAAAGAGAGGATGGCGCATGCCGGGTACGACCCGACGTGCCCGTACATGATGGGTTTCGCTTCGCTCTACGCCATCCTACGAAACCCGCCATCCGGGCCGTAACCGCGGTGACCTCACGCCACGCTCTCGAACCCCTGCAGCACGTTGATCGCGTTGATGCCGATCTCCTCCACCGCGTAACCCCCCTCCATCACGAACAGGGTCTGCAGGCCGAGCTGGCCGATGATCTCGCCCATGCGCAGGTAGTCCGGGCTGTCGAGCTTGAACTGCGAGATGGGGTCCTCCTTGAAAGTGTCCACACCCAGCGAGACCACCAGCGCATCCGGCGCGAAGGCCGCTATCTGCCGGCAGGCGTCGGCCAGGGCCTGGCTCCACACCGACCAGTCGCTGCCCTCGGCCAGCGGGTAGTTGAAGTTGAAGCCGGCCCCTGCGCCCACGCCCTTCTCGTCGGCGAAACCGAGGAAATAGGGGTACTCGAAGCGCGGGTCACCGTGGATCGAGGTGAAGAGCACGTCGGCGCGGTCGTAGAAGATGTCCTGGGTGCCGTTGCCGTGGTGGTAGTCGACGTCGAGCACCGCGACGCGCCGGGCGCCCTTGTCCAGCAGCGCCTGCACGGCGATGGCGGCGTTGTTCAGGTAGCAGTAGCCGCCCATGTAGTCGGCGGCGGCGTGGTGGCCCGGGGGGCGGCACAGGGAGAACACCCCGCGCGCGCCCCTGGCCAGTTCGGCCTGGCCGCTGAGGGCGACGTTGGCCGAGCTGGTGATGGCCTGCCAGGTGCCGGCGGTGATGGGCGCGCCGGCATCGAAGGAGTAGTAGCCCAGGCGGCCGTCGATGTCGGTGGGTTCCACCTGGCGCAGGCGCCGGGTCGGCCAGGCGATGGGCAGCATGTCGTGGCTGCGGCCCTTGGCCTGCCAGTCGGCCCAGGCGTTCTGCAGAAAGCGCACGAAGCCTTCGCCGTGCACCCGCAGGATCGGCGCGAGGCCGAAGTCCTGTGGCGCCTGGATGGCGCCGAGCTGAACGGCCTTGGCGCGGTCCAGCACCATGTCGGCGCGGCTGGGCTTCTCGAAGCAGGGGGTGAACTGGCCGCCGATGAGTTCGTGCTTGCCGTGGTGCAGGTGGTGGTCGTCGCTGTAGATGGTCAGCATGTCCGGCTCCTTGCGGGCTGGGTGGAGGGTCGGTTCGATCAGTGTTCGGAGAACTGCACCTGGGGTGCCGGCCGCCTGAAGCCGCCGGTGTGCCAGGACAGGTAGAGCAAGCCCGTGGCGAACCACGCCAGGCCAATGCCCAGGGTCAGCGCCGAGAGGCTGGTCCACAGCCAGGCGATCAGGCCGAAGCCGATCAGTGGCAGCAGGCCGTAGCGCAGCGTGTCGCCGAGGCCGTGGGGCTGGCCGTCCAGCAGGTGGCTGCGGATCACCGCCAGGTTGACCACGGAGAAGGCCACCAGGGCGCCGAAGCTGATCATCGAGGCCAGGGTGGTGAGGTCGATGACGATGGCCAGCAGCGAGACCAGGGACACCAGCAGGATCGACAGGGTCGGCGTCCGGTAGCGCGGCGAGAGGCGGCCGAAGAGGCGGCGCGGGAGAATGCCGTCGCGGCCCATGCTGAACAGGATGCGCGACACCGAGGCCTGTGACGCCAGGGCGGACCCGGCGGCGCCGGCCACGTAGGCGGCGGTGAAGAAGGCCTCCAGCAGGCCGCCGCCGGCCTTGAGCATCACCTCGGTGGCCGCGGCGTCCGGGTCCCTGAAGGCGCTGCCGGGGAACACCAGTTGCGCCACCAGGGCCAGGAGGATGAACAGCAGGCCGGCGGTGACCGTGGTCATGACGATGGCGCGGGGGATGTCGCGGCGCGGGTCGCGGGCCTCCTCGGCCAGGGTGGACACCGCGTCGAAGCCGAGGAAGGACAGGCACAGCACCGCCGCGCCGGCCATCAGCGGCGCCAGGCCCGGCTGGGTGCCGTCGCCCAGCAGCGGGGCCAGGAGATCGACTTCGCCGCCGGCCAGGGTGCGCGCCGACATCGCCAGGAACACCACGACGAACACCAGCTGCGCGCCGACGATGGCGTTGCTCATGCCCGACACCGAGCCGATGCCGCGCAGGTTGAGCAGGGTGACCAGGGCCACCGCCGCCACCACGAAGGCCCAGGCGGGCACGGCGGGGAAGGCGATGTTGAGGAACAGGCCGATCACCAGGTAGTTGATCATCGGCAGGAACAGGTAATCGAGCAGCAGCGACCAGCCGGCGAGGAAGCCCACCGCCGGGCCGAAGCTCAGGCTGGCGTAGGAGTACGCGGACCCGGCCACCGGGTACTTGCGCACCATGAAGCTGTAGGAGAAGGCGGTGAAGAGCATCGCCGCCAGGGTGGCGACATAGGCCAGCGCGGTGCGCCCGCCGGTCATCTCGGTGACCACGCCGTAGGTGGTGAACACCGTCAGCGGCACCATGTACACCAGGCCGAAGAACACCAGCGCCGGCAGGCCGAGGATGCGTCGCAGGTGGGTGCCCTGGGCGCTGTGGGTGAAGTCGTCGAAGGCTTTGCTCATGGGAATACCTCGCTGGCACCTGCCGGGCAGGCGCTGGGGTGGATCGTCGGGCGCGTCGTGCGTCGATGGGCGGGCCGGGTGGCCCGGTATCAGCTGGCGGGTGGTCGGCCGCTGCGGGGGATGGCGCTGTGGCGGGTGATGCGGGGCATGGCGGTCACTCTCTTGTTCTTGTCGGTGGGCGCGGCAGGGCGCGGGTCGCCGGCGCATCGCTCCCATCGACGCGCCTGCTGGCTCGGGGTCGTCCGGCCCGCCGGGCGACGGGCCGGATGGTGGTCATTTCTTCAGCTTGGTCCATACCTTGCTGCGCAGGTTCAGGGCCTTGGGCGAGCAGAGCTTGAAGCTCTTCAGGCGGTCCAGCTTGTCCGGCGGGGTGTTGATCGCCGGGTCGTCGAACAGCTCTTTCTCCATGAACTTCTCGGAGCCTTCGATGGCGTTGTTGTACTTGGCGAAGTTGGAGGCGGCGGCGATGTTCTCCGGCGCCATCATCCAGTTGATGAAGGCGTGGGCCTCCGCGACGTTGGCCGCGTCCTTGGGGATCACGAAGTTGTCGATGAACAGGTGGATGCCTTCCTTCGGATAGACGTACACCAGGCTGTCGCGCTGGGCGTGGGCGCGGTGGTAGGCGCCGTTCCACTGCATGTGCATGGCCACTTCGCCCGCGGCCATGCGCTCGATGGTGCCGTCGCTGTTGTACATGGCCAGCAGGGGCTTCTGGCCCAGCAGCAGGTCCTGGATCTTCTTCGCGTCCTTCGGGTCCTCGGTGCACTGGTCGATGGACAGGTAGTGGGACGCGGCGATGTACAGGTCTTCGATGGAGTTGAGCGCCACCACCTTGCCCTTGAGTTCGGCCGGCGGCTCGAAGAAGGGTTTCCAGCTTTCTTCCAGGGCGCCGCCTGGCACCTGCTTGCTGTCGTAGCTGTAGCCGGTGGTGCCCCACAGGTAGGGCACGCTGTAGTCGTGGCCGGGGTCGAAGTCGAGGCTCTGGAAGTTGGCCTTGAGGTTCTTCAGGTTCGGCAGCTGGGCCTTGTCGAACTTCTGCAGCAGGCCGTCGGTGGCCATGATCTGGATGAAGCTGTCCGACGGCACCACCACGTCGTAGGCGCCGCCACCGGCCTTGAGCTTGGCCAGCAGCGTCTCGTTGCTGTCGTAGGCGTCGAGGGTGGCCTTGATGCCGGTGTCCTTCTCGAACTTCTTCAGCAGCTCCGGTGGGAAGTAGTCCGACCAGTTGGCCAGGTGCAGGGTGCCGGCCGCCTGGGCGGTGCCGGACAGGCCCAGGGCGAGCAGCAGGGAGAGCGCGAGCGGTGTGGTGCGGGTCATGACGGGCTCCTTTGGGCTCAGCGCTTGCGCTGGCCGATGTAGTAGGACAACGCAACGAACGCTATGGAAATCACCAGGATGATCGAGGAAATCGCGTTGATCTTCGGCGATATGCCCATCCTGATGGAGCTGAAGATGTACACCGGCAGGGTGGTCGCGCCGGCCCCGGCGACGAAGTAGGTGATGACGAAATCGTCCATGGAAATGATGAAGGCGAGCATCGCCCCCGAAAGGATGCCGGGCGTCAGCAGCGGGAAGGTGATCTTCCAGAAGGCCTTCCAGGGCGAGGCGTAGAGATCGGCGGCGGCCTCGGCCAGGCGCGGGTCCATGCCCTCCAGCCGTGCGCGGATCGGCAGGTAGGCGAAGGGGATGCAGAACACCACATGGGCGATGAGGATGGTGAACAGCGACAGCTTCAGGCCGACGAAGGCGAAGAACATCAGCGTCGCCACGGCGGTGACGATCTCCGGCACCAGCAGCGGCAGGCCGAGCACGCCGCTCATGGCGGTCTGCCCACGGAAGGCGCGGCCGCGCATGCCCAAGGCCGCGAGGGTGGCCAGGGCGGTGGCGATCAGGGTGGCGAAGGTGGCCACCAGCAGCGAGTTCTTCGCCGCGCGGACGATCTCCGGGTCGTTGGCGACCACCGCGTACCACTTGAGGCTGAAGCTCTCCCAGATGGTCGCCGACTGGCCGCCGTTGAAGCTCAGCGCCACCAGCACCAGGATCGGCACGTAGAGGAAGGCGAAGAACAGCCAGGCGGTGGGGCGCACGCCGGTGAAGCGCCAGAGCGGGCCTTGCAGGTTCATGGGTGGCCTCCGGCGGTGCCCGGCTTGAAGCGCAGGCTGTAGAGCAGCATCGCCAGCAGCACGAAGCCGAGCAGGGCGAAGGACAGCGCCGCGCCCAGCGGCCAGTTGTGCGAGGCGCCGAACTGCAGCTGGATGAGGTTGCCGATCATCAGCGACTTACCGCCCCCCAGCAGCTCGGGAATGATGTAGTTGCCGAGCGAGGGGATGAATACCAGGATCACCCCGGCCATCACGCCCGGCATCGCCAGCGGCAGGATGATCCGCTTCAGGGCCTGGAAGCGGTTGGCGCCCAGGTCGAAGGCCGCCTCCACCAGGCGCCAGTCGAGTTTCTCCAGGCTGGTGTAGATGGGCAGCACCATGAACGGCAGGAAGGTATAGAGCAGGCCGATGATCACCGCGCCGTCGGTATAGAGGATGCCCAGCGCCTTGTCGGTGAGCCCCAGCCCGTGCAGGCCGCTGTCCACCAGCCCGCCATTGCGCAGCAGCAGGATCCACGCGTAGACCCGCACCAGCAGGTTGGTCCAGAAGGGCACCGTGACCAGGAACAGCAGCAGGTTGCGCTTGCGCTCGCTCTGCAGCGCCAGGTAGAGCGCGGTGGGGAAGCCGATCAGCAGGCAGCCGGCGGTGGTCATCACCGACAGCCAGAACGAGCGCTGGAAGATCTGCAGGTAGTCGGTGTTGAACACCAGGCTGTCGTCCAGGTCCCGCTCGTAGAGGAAGTTGACGTAGGCCTCCAGCGAGTACTCGCCCCACTTCACGCCGCCGTAGTCGCCCGGTTGCAGCAAGGACACCAGCAGCATGATGCCCAGGGGCAGCAGCAGGAACAGGCCGAGAGTGAGCATGGCCGGCGCGGCCAGCAGCAGGCGCCGACGCAGCTGGCGGGCCTCGGCCTGGGCGCGCAGGCTGCTCATCGCGGCAGTACCCGTACCGCGCTGGCGGGCACCTGCAGGCGCACGCGGGTGCCGGCCTCCAGGCAGCCACCGGCGCCGTCGCGGTTCTGCCGGCGTACGCGGAAGCCGCTCTGCCCGGCCACGCGCAGCAGGTAGAGGGTGTCGGTGCCGACGTAGACCACCGTTTCCACTTCGCCTTCGAGATTGCCGTCCAGGTCGATGGCGATGCGCTCCGGGCGGATGGCCAGGGTCACCGGGCCACGGCGTTCGCCGGGGGCATCGAGCATCTGGCCATCGGCCAGGCGCACGCCGGCGTCCAGCGCCTCGGCATCGAGGAAGTTGGTCTCGCCGATGAAGTCGGCCACGGTGCGGTCCACCGGCGCTTCGTAGATCTCGGTCGGGCTGCCGACCTGGAGGATGCGCCCCTTGTGCATCACCGCGATGCGGTCGGACATGGTCAGGGCTTCTTCCTGGTCGTGGGTGACGAAGATGAAGGTGATGCCGGTCTCGTGCTGCAGGCGCTTGAGCTCGATCTGCATGTCCTTGCGCAGCTTCTGGTCCAGCGCCGAGAGGGATTCGTCCAGCAGCAGCACCTTGGGCCGGCTGGCCAGGGCACGGGCCAGGGCGATGCGCTGCTGCTGGCCGCCGGAGAGCTGGTCGGCGCGGCGCCGGCCGACGTCCGGCAGTTTCACCAGCTCCAGCATGCGCTGCACCGTGGCCTCGATCTCGGCCTTGGGGCGGCCCTGCATCTCGAGGCCGAAGCCGATGTTCTGCGCCACCGTCATGTGCGGGAACAGCGCGTAGCTCTGGAACACGGTGTTGACCGGTCGGCGGAAGGGCGGCAGGCCCTGCATCTCCTCGCCGTAGAGGCGGATGGCACCGGCGCTGGGCTGTTCGAACCCGGCGATCAGGCGCAGGAGGGTGGTCTTGCCGCAGCCGGAAGGGCCGAGGAGGGTGAAGAACTCGTTGGCGCGGATCTCCAGGGAAACCTCGTCCAGGGCGCGGACGCCCTGCCCCGGATCGCCGAACTCCATGCAGACACGGTCGATGCTGATCGCACTGGACATGCTTATCGCAAGCTCTAAGGGATTGTTCTTATTGGGCTTTTTCGTATGACGCAAAGGCCCCTGGCGCCTTTGATTCTGTCAGCGGCGTGCGGGGCGAAGAACGATAGAAACGGTCAAAAGGGGATAATTTCGGACAATTTGCTGGCAGGTGCCGGTGGGGAGGATGGAGGCCCGGGCTCTTTCAGTGGGGCCCCGCGTTCGCGGGGATGACGGCCGGCGAAGGCACCCCGCGACAGTCGTTTTCGCGAATGCGGAAATCCGCTGGATTGCGCCAATAGGAGGCGTAGCCCGGGCTGCAGCCCGGGAATGCCTGGAGTGGGTGGTGCCGGCGAATGTGGAGCCTGATTAGCGCCGGTACTGGCTCGGCGGCTGGCCGCTCCAGCGCTGGAAGGCGTGGCGGAAGCTGGCGGTCTCGGCGTAGCCGAGCTGTTCGGCGATCAGGTAGATCGGCAGGTCGGTCTGCAACAGCAGCTGGCGGGCCTTGTCGTAGCGCACTTCGTCCAGCAGGCGCTGGTAGCTGGTGTTGAGGCGCTGCAAGTGGCGGCGCAGGGTGCGTTCGGAGCGGTGCAGGCTGCGGGCGACGCGGTCCAGGTTGCTGGCTTCGCTGAGGTGGCCGGCCAGGTGCTCGCGGATCTGGTCGAGCACGTCGTGGCGGCTGGTGAGCTGGGCGTCGAGCTTCTGGCACTGCTGCAGGCCGTGGTGGCAGGTCACCGGGTCGGCCAGGGGCAGGGTACGGTCGAGCAGCGCGGCGTTGAAGCAGAGCGCTGTGCGCGAATCGCCGAAGTCCACCGGGCAGCCGAGCTTCTCCGTGTAGGCGGCCGCATGCAGCGGCGGGCGGTAGGGCAGGCGCACCCGCCGCGGGCGCACGGCCTCGCCGAGCAGGTCCTGGATCACCGTGAGCAGCGAGGTGAGGCACAGCTCGCTGTTGAACACCATCAGCTCCGGCGCATAGCGGTAGCCGGTGGCGACCAGCCGGGCCTCGGCGCCGTCCTCCTCCAGGGCCAGGGTGAAGTAGCTGCCCAGCAGCGAGGCGTTGGCCAGGGCGATGTTCAGCGCATCGCGCAGGGTGCGGCTGGCGAGCATGGTGTAGCCGAGGATGCCGTAGGCGGAGACGTGCATGCGCAGGCCCAGGGACAGCCCCAGCGCCGGGTTGCGCGTGCAGCTCAGGGCGTTGGCGAAGACGCGCAGTTCCTGGGCGTGGGTGATCAGCTTGTCGGGGGTGTCGAGGTCGCTGCAGGCGACGCCGCTGCCTTCGAGCAGGCGCGGGCGCGGCACCTCCTCGGCGAGGGTCTCCACCGCCAGGGCGATGGTGTGCAGGGTGGTCATGACCCGTTCGGGTAGCAATGGCGCCGCCATGTTTCGTCCCCTTTGGTAACGGTGGGGGGCCGGGAGGGTGCATGGGCCTGTGCATTAAGTTTCGGTTCAGGCATCACAATGGCGCACTCTTGTATCCTCGGCGCGCCCCTGAACCCTAGAGTTTGTCCCGATGCGATCCTTCCTGACTCCCCGTTGGCTGGTTTCCGGCCTGTTGTTCTGTGTGCTGCTGGTGCTCGGCATCGCCGCCCAGGAGTTTCGCCTGTTCGAGCGCGGCTGGTTCATCGTGCAAGAATGGCGCCACGCTTCGGAGTGGCGCGAGCGCTCGATCTGGCTGCCGGACTACCGGGTGACCGTCGAGGCCCGGCCCATCGAGGGGCTGGACGACGATGTCTCCGCGCTTACCTACGACCCGGACCGCCACAGCCTGCTGACGGTCACCAACCAGCGCCCGCAGATCATCGAGATGTCCCTGGATGGCCACATCATCCGGCGCATCGACCTGCAAGGCTTCGGCGATCCGGAGGCCATCGAGTACATCAGCAAGGGCGTCTACGTCATCACCGACGAGCGCCTGCAACGCCTGGTCAAGGTGCGCCTGGACGAGGACACCACCCGCCTGGACGCCAGCGAGTCGCAGCAGCTCTCCCTGGGCATCGGCCTCAACGGCAACAAGGGCTTCGAGGGCCTGGCTTACGACCCCGCCGGGCAGCGCCTGTTCGTGGCCAAGGAGCGCGACCCGGTGCGCATCTACGAGGTCCACGGCTTCCCCCACACCAACCCGGACAAACCCTTCGCGGTGCACGTGGTGGACGACCCCAAGCGCGACGCCGGGCTCTTCGTCCGCGACCTTTCCAGCCTGCAATACGACGACCGCAGCGGCCACCTGCTGGCGCTGTCCGACGAGTCGCGGCTGGTGCTGGAGATCAACGCCGACGGCAAGCCCATCAGCAGCCTGTCGCTGCTGCGCGGCATGCACGGCCTGACCCGCGGCGTGCCGCAGGCGGAGGGCGTGGCGATGGATAACGAAGGGAATCTGTACCTGGTCAGCGAGCCGAACCTGTTCTACAGGTTCAGCAAGCCGGCGGGGGAGTGACGCTCGATGTTCCACGGGGCGCTTCGCACGCGACGCGCCCCGTGGGCTGGGCTCAATACCAGGGACGCTCTACCTGGGGCAGGCTGAGGGTCTTGTCGCGGTAGTTGGCCTGGGCGGCCTTGATGTCGGTGCGCAGGGCTTTGGCTTCCCGCAGCAGGTCGTTCACCTCGGCTTCCGGGGGGTTGAAGCCGGCCCCTGCGAGCCGCGTGATTACCAAGGTGCCGTCACGGTTACCTTCCACCAGGGCGATGGTCGCCCAGATGAATGCCTGCTTGTACTCACCCTTGAGCAGGTTGAGGGCGGCGACAGTGCTCTGGCCGAACGGTTCGCCCTTCCGGGCCTCGGCGTCGCACCAGGCGAGCACTTGCTGGGCTTGGGCCGGATCGCCGGCGCCATTGGCGCGTATCAGGCCCGGTGCGAAGATGCGGCAACCCAGGCTCGATGCCAGGCGATCGCCCTTGGCGGACGCGTCAGCGAGCAGCTTGCGGTAGTCCGCCTCGCTGATGAGCGCCCCCTCACCCTCACCGAAGGCCCCGGCCAGATAAAGCATCTTCACCTGGGCATTGCTCGGGCCGTATTGCTCGTAGACCGCCTTGCGCCGGGCCGGGTCCTCCAGCGCGGGGATGTGGCCGTCGAACAGCCCCATCAGCACCGACGGGTAGCCGGAAGGGCCGTGCTGAGCCAGGTACTCGTAGGCCTTCACGACCTTTTCCTGGTCGAGCTTGCCCAGGGTGGCATCGCCATACAGGGTGGCCAGGCCCTGCTGGGCATGCAGGCGATGGCCTTCGACGGCGGCTTTCTCGGCGACTTCCTGCAGCAGGCTCTCCGCCTTGTCGAGGTCCTGCTGGAAGGGGGCGTTGCCGTTGAGCAGGGCCAGGCCCAGCAGCAGCTTGGCGGTGTAGGAGCCTTGGGCGGCACCTTTCTCCAGGAAGCCCTTCGACTGCTGCAGGTCGACCTTCTGGCCGAACTGCTCGTCTTCCAGGTACCGGCTCAGCATGTAGGAGGCATCACCGTTGCCGTTGAGGGACGACTGGGTGTAGAGCGCGAAGGCCTTGTTGAAATCCTGTGCGACGCCGTCGCCGCGTTCGTACATCTTGGCCAGCATGTACTGGGCGCGGGGTTCCTTTTCCTCGGCGGCGCTTTCCAGCAGCTCATGGGCTTCCTGCATCTGCTGCGGTGCGGTGGTATCGGGGCGGTACAGGCCGATGGCCTTGTCGGTCTTCTCGACGGGGGTTTCGAAGCAGCCACTGAGCAGCAGGCACAGCGACAGCGTGATGAAGGCTTCCTTCTTCATGGCATTCCTTGATGGGAGGGGAGTGTTTCGCGGGGGCAGAGCCTATCAGAGGTGGAGGCTTGATGGCATTTTGATGCTGAGGTGCCGGACAGTGGTCGGTTGTCGCATTACAGGAGCCCGGCACGTTGCATGCCGGGCTCGGATTCTTACGCCTTCAGCGTCTTCACGCCTTCGGCTGTGCCGAGCAGCAGCAGGTCGGCGGGGCGGGCGGCGAAGAGGCCGTTGGTGACCACGCCGACGATGGCGTTGATCTGCGCTTCCAGGGTCACCGGGTCGGTGATCGAGAGGTTGTGCACGTCGAGGATGATGTTGCCGTTGTCGGTGAGCACGCCTTCGCGGTAGACCGGGTCGCCGCCCAGTTTCACCAGCTGGCGCGCCACGTGGCTGCGGGCCATGGGGATGACTTCCACCGGCAGCGGGAAGGCGCCGAGCACCGGCACCAGCTTGCTGCCGTCGGCGATGCAGATGAAGGTGCGCGCCACGGCGGCGACGATCTTCTCGCGGGTCAGTGCGGCGCCGCCGCCCTTGATCAGGTTCAGGTGTGCGTCGCTCTCGTCGGCGCCGTCGACGTAGAACTCCAGGGCGTCCACCGCGTTCAGGTCGTAGACCGGGATGCCGTGGCCCTTCAGGCGCTGGGCGGTGGCTTCGGAGCTGGCGACCGCGCCGTCGAAGGCCATCTTGTGCTGAGCCAGGGCGTCGATGAAGAAGTTGGCGGTCGATCCGGTGCCGACGCCGACGACGCTCTTGCTGTCGAGCAGCGGGAGGATATGGTCGACTGCGGCCTGGGCGACTGCCTGCTTGAGCTGGTCCTGGGTCATGCTGGTGGTCCACGTATGAAAGGAAATGCGGGCGCGGATTATAGCCGGTCGGCGCGGCAAAACCCCGCATTCTCTGTGGTCGGGCGACGAAGCCCTGGGGTAGACTCGCCCATCCCCGCATGCCCCGCCAGTGAAGCCGTGATGCTCGAAGACTACGTGAAGAAGACCCTCACCTCGCGCGTTTATGACGTGGCGGTGGAAACCCCCCTGCAACCCGCGCTGCGCCTGTCCGAACGCCTCGGCAACCAGGTGCTGCTCAAGCGCGAGGACCTGCAGCCGGTGTTCTCCTTCAAGATTCGCGGCGCCTACAACAAGCTGGCGCAGCTCACTGCCGAGGAGCTGGCGCGTGGCGTGGTCACCGCCTCGGCCGGCAACCACGCCCAGGGCCTGGCCCTGGCGGCCCGCGAGCTGGGCATCAAGGCGACCATCGTGATGCCGCGCACCACACCCGAGCTCAAGGTCCAGGGCGTGCGCGCCCGGGGCGGCAAGGTGGTGCTGCACGGCGATGCCTTCCCCGAGGCGCTGGCCTATTCGCTGAAGCTGGTGGACGAGAAGGGCTACGTCTACATCCACCCCTACGACGACCCGCACGTGATCGCCGGGCAGGGCACGGTGGCGATGGAGATCCTCCGCCAGCACCCCGGGCGCCTGGACGCCATCTTCGTGCCGGTGGGCGGCGGCGGCCTGATCGCCGGCATCGCCGCCTACGTCAAGTACCTGCGCCCCGAGGTGAAGGTGATCGGCGTCGAGCCGGACGACTCCAACTGCCTGCAGGCCGCCATGGCCGCCGGCGAGCGCGTGGTGCTGGGCCAGGTCGGGCTGTTCGCCGATGGCGTGGCCGTGGCGCAGATCGGCCAGCACACCTTCGACATCTGCCGCGAGCACGTGGACGAGGTGATCACCGTCAGCACCGACGAGATCTGCGCGGCGATCAAGGACATCTACGACGACACCCGCTCCATCACCGAGCCGGCCGGCGCCCTGGCCGTGGCCGGGATCAAGAAGTACGTGGAGCGCGAAGGCGGCACGGGGCAGACCCTGGTGGCCATCGACTCGGGCGCCAACATCAACTTCGACCGCCTGCGCCACGTGGCCGAGCGCGCCGAACTGGGCGAGAAGCGCGAGGCGATCATCGCGGTGACCATCCCCGAGCGCCCGGGCAGCTTCAAGGCCTTCTGCGAGGCCATCGGCAAGCGCCAGATCACCGAATTCAACTACCGCTACAACACCGAGGCCGAGGCGCACATCTTCGTCGGCGTGCAGACCCACCCGGAGAACGACCCGCGCGAGGCTCTGGTGCAGAGCCTGCGCGATCAGGGCTTCCCGGTGCTGGACCTGACCGAAAACGAACTGGCCAAGCTGCACATCCGCCACATGGTCGGCGGGCATGCGGCGCGGGTGGAGGACGAGTCGATCTTCCGCTTCGAATTCCCCGAGCGCCCCGGCGCGCTGTTCAACTTCCTCAACAAGCTGGGCGGGCGCTGGAACATCACCCTGTTCCACTACCGCAACCACGGCGCCGCCGACGGCCGTGTGGTGGCCGGGCTGCAGGTGCCGGCGGACGAGCGCCACCTGATCCCCGCGGCGCTGGAAGAGATCGGCTACCCCTATTGGGACGAGAGCGACAACCCGGCCTACCGGCTGTTCCTCGGCTGACGGCGGCGGCCATCTACACTTTGCTCGTCGCCCGGATGGAGTGAATGACAATGGATGACTACCTGATGCTGCAGATACTGCACGGTTTGCTGACCTTCCTGCTGTTCGCCGTCGCCGGCGGCCTGCTGTGGGGCGTGCTGCGAGCCTGGCACGGCGGCCTGGGGGGCTGGGCGCCGAACCTGCGCCAATCCGTGCTGTTCGGCGTGCCGGCGTTGCTGGCCCTGGGCGTGGCCCTGCCGATCACCGGCTGGTGGCTGCTGGCCCTGGCGCAGATCCCCTTCGGCCTGACCTGGGTGCTGGGAAGCTCCATCCTCTATCTGCTGGCCGGCATCGCCTGGCTGGCCTTCACCCGGCGCCTGCTGGTGCTGCACGCCGGCGACGCGCCGAATGCCGCCCCGCGCAGCCGTTTCCTCGGCTTCAGCCTGGGTTATGGCGCGGTCGGCTTCCTGCTGCTGCTGGCCATCCTCGTACTGATCCTGGCCAAGCCGGCCTGAGCTTGACCAGGCGCATCCTGCTGGTCGGTGCCAGCGGCTTCATCGGCCGTCATCTGCTGCGTGCCCTGTCCGCCGGTGGCCACGAGGTCGTCGCCACCTCCCGCTCGGGGGCGGGTGACGACCTGCCGGGCGTGGCCTGGCAGCCGCTCGATCTGCAACGCCTGGCTGACGAACCCCTTCAATTTCCCTGGCCTGCCGGCATCGACCTGGTGATCAATGCCGCCGGTGCGCTGGACCCTGACCTGGCGCGCCAGGCCCGCCTGCAGACCGACGGCGCCTGTGCCCTGTTCGACCTCGCCGCCCGCCATGGCGCGGCGGTGCTGCAGGTTTCCGCCCTCGGTGCCGGGGACTGCGAGGTGCCTTTCCTCGCCAGCAAGGCGCGCGCGGATGCGCACCTGCTGGCCCTGGGCATTCCCGCCGTGGTGCTGCGCCCCTCCCTGGTGCTGGGCGAGGGCGGGGCCAGCAGCGCCTGGCTGGAGCGCCTCGCGCCCCTGCCGCTGGCGCCCCTGCTGGACACCCGCGCGCGAAGCATGCCGCTGCATGTGGATGACCTGGTCGGTGCGGTGCTGGCGTTGCTGCGGCGCTGGCCGGAACAACCGCAGGTGCTGGAGCTGGTCGGGCCCGAGGCGCTGACCCAGGGCGAGCTGCTCGACCGCCTGCGTGGGCGCCTGCTCTGGAGCCCGGCGCGCTATCTCCAGCTACCGGGAGCGCTGGCGGGCATCGCCGCTCGCCTGCACCTGCTCGATCCGCAACTGCTGGAGCTGGCACGGCGGGACAACCTGGGCGACGCCGCGCCGCTGGAGCGGCTCGGTGGCTATCGCCCGGCGCGGCTCGACCAGCGCCTGGATTCGGCCTGGCCGCAGAAGGCCCGTGCCGTGAACGGCTGTCTGCGCCCGGCGATGATCATCGTCCTGGCCTTGATCTGGCTGGGCACCGCGCTGGTCTGCCTCGGCCCGGGTTTCGACTGGGGGCTGAGGATCATGGCGGAGATGGGCGTCACCGGCCTGCTGGCCAAGCTGGCGGTGGTCGGGGGCGCGACGCTGGATGGGCTGCTGGGCATCGGCATGCTGCTGCGTCGCTGGCGCCGCCACGCGCTGCTCGCGCAGCTCGGCCTGATGCTGGCCTATACGGCGCTGATCAGCCTGCTGCTTCCGCACTACTGGGCCGACCCTTATGCTGCGGTCGGCAAGAACCTCGTGCTCATGGTCGCCACCCTTTGGGTGCTGTGGCTGGAGCCCTCGCAACGGAAAACCGGATGAGCCTGTACCTGCTGCTGAAGACCCTGCACATCATGTCCTCGACCCTGCTGTTCGGCACCGGCCTGGGCTCGGCCTACTACGCCCTGCGCGCCTGGCGCAGCCAGCGGGTGGAGGTGATCGCCGTGACCTTCCGCCACCTGGTAACCGCCGACTGGCTGTTCATCGCCACCACGGCGGTGTTCCAGCCGCTGAGCGGCCTGGCCCTGGCCAAGCTGGCGGGCTGGCCGCTGAACCAGGTCTGGCTGCTGTGGAGCGTGGGGCTCTATGTGTTCGCCGGGCTCTGCTGGCTGCCGGTGGTGTGGCTGCAGATCCGCGTGCGCGACATGGCGCGCGATGCGCTGGCCGGAGGCCAGGAACTGCCGGCAAGGGCCCACCTTTATATGAAGGTCTGGTTCACCCTGGGCTGGCCAGCCTTCATCGCCTTCGTCGGCATCTTCTTCCTGATGGTGATCAAGCCGCTCTCGCTCTGAGGCGGCTCAGCGCAGGGAGATCACCGGCCAGCCGCGCCGCTCGGCCTCGGCGCGCAGCTTGGGGTCGGGGTCGACCGCCACCGGGCGGGTCACCCGCTCCAGCAGCGGCAGGTCGTTCAGCGAGTCGCTGTAGAAGCTGGCGCCTTCCAGGCTCAGGCCGGTCTCGGCGAGCCAGCGCTCGAGGCGGGTCACCTTGCCTTCGCGGAAGCAGGGCACGTCGGTGGTGCGCCCGGTGTAGCGGCCGTCCGCCATCTCGCACTCGGTGGCCAGCAGGGTCTCGACCCCCAGGCGCGCGGCGATGGGGCCGGTGACGAAGCGGTTGGTGGCGGTGATGATCACCAGCTTGTCGCCTGCCGCGCGGTGCTCGGCCAGCAATGCCTCGCCCTTGGCCAGGATGATCGGCTCGACGCAGTCGCGCATGAACTCGCGGTGCCACTGGTCCAGCTGGGCCATCTCGGTGCGGCCGAGGATCTCCAGGCTGAAGTTCAGGTAGTCGGTGATGTTCAGGCGGCCGGCCAGGTAGTCCTGGTAGAACGCGTCGTTGCGGGACTTGTAGGCATCGCCGTCGAGGATGCCGCGTTCGCACAGGTAGTCGCCCCAGGCGTGGTCGCTGTCGCCGCCGAGGAGGGTGTTGTCGAGATCGAAAAGGGCCAGGCGCACGTCAATTACCTTGGATCGAAACTACGGAGGGCGGCCAGAATAACCACTTTTCCCCGGCCTGCCCATTGCGCGAAAAGCCCGCATTGCCGCGTTTACGGGCTTTGTGGAACAATGCCGGAACATGCGTATGCGAGGTTGTTCGTCGTGATCGATCCCGATGGTTTCCGCCCCAATGTCGGCATCATTCTCGCCAATGATGCCGGGCAGGTGCTTTGGGCGCGGCGTATCAACCAGGATGCCTGGCAGTTCCCCCAGGGAGGCATCAACCCCCGCGAGACGCCGGAAGAGGCGCTGTTCCGCGAGCTGAACGAGGAAGTCGGGCTCGAGGAGCGGGATGTGAAAATACTTGCATGCACCCGGGGCTGGTTGCGCTATCGTCTGCCGCAGCGTCTGGTGCGGACCCACAGCCAACCCCTGTGCATCGGGCAGAAACAGAAATGGTTCCTGCTGCGCCTGCAGTCGGATGAGAACCGGGTACGCATGGACCTGACCGGCAAGCCCGAGTTCGATGGCTGGCGTTGGGTCAGCTACTGGTATCCGCTGGGGCAGGTCGTGACCTTCAAGCGAGAAGTCTACCGCCGTGCCCTCAAGGAATTAGCCCCGCGCCTGCTGGCGCAAGACTGACCCGGAGAAAGGCTACAAGGCCATGCTCAATACGCTGCGCAAGATCGTCCAGGAAGTGAACGCCGCCAAGGATCTGAAGGCGGCGTTGGCGATCATCGTGCTGCGGGTCAAGGAGGCCATGGGTAGCCAGGTCTGTTCCGTCTATCTGCTGGACCCCGAATCCAACCGTTTCGTGCTGATGGCCACCGAGGGCCTGAACAAGCGCTCCATCGGCAAGGTCAGCATGGCCCCCAACGAGGGCCTGGTCGGCCTGGTCGGCACCCGCGAGGAGCCGCTCAACCTCGAGCACGCCGCCGACCACCCCCGCTACCGCTACTTCGCCGAGACCGGCGAGGAGCGCTACGCCTCCTTCCTCGGCGCGCCGATCATCCACCACCGCCGGGTGATGGGCGTACTGGTCGTGCAGCAGAAGGAGCGTCGCCAGTTCGACGAGGGCGAGGAAGCCTTCCTCGTCACCATGAGCGCCCAGCTCGCGGGCGTCATCGCCCATGCCGAGGCCACCGGCTCGATCCGTGGCCTGGGTCGCCAGGGCAAGGGCATCCAGGAAGCCAAGTTCGTCGGTGTGCCCGGTGCCCCGGGCGCTGCCGTGGGCACCGCCGTGGTGGTGCTGCCGCCGGCCGACCTGGAAGTGGTGCCCGACCGCGCCGTCGATGACATCGAGGCCGAGGTCGAGCGCTTCAAGCAGGCCCTGGAGTCGGTGCGCGAGGACATGCGTCGCCTGTCGAGCAAGCTGGCCACCCAGCTGCGCCCCGAGGAGCGCGCGCTGTTCGACGTCTACCTGATGATGCTCGACGACGCCTCCATCGGCCTGGAAGTCAAGAAGGTCATCCGCTCCGGCCAGTGGGCCCAGGGTGCCCTGCGCCAGGTGGTGATGGAGCACGTCAAGCGCTTCGAGCTGATGGACGATGCCTACCTGCGCGAGCGCGCCTCCGACGTCAAGGACCTCGGTCGCCGCCTGCTCGCCTACCTGCAGGAGGAGCGCAAGCAGAACCTGGTGTACCAGGACAACACCATCCTGGTCAGCGAGGAGCTGTCCCCGGCCATGCTGGGCGAAGTGCCCGAGGGCAAGCTGGTGGGCCTGATCTCCGTGCTCGGCTCCGGCAACTCCCACGTCGCCATCCTAGCCCGCGCCATGGGTATTCCCACGGTCATGGGCGTGGTCGACCTGCCGTACTCGAAGGTCGACGGCATCGAACTGATCGTCGACGGCTACCACGGCGAAGTCTTCACCAACCCCTCCGCCGAGCTGCGCAAGCAGTACAGCGAAGTGGTCGAGGAGGAGCGCCAGCTGGTCAAGGGCCTCGACGCCCTGCGCAGCCTGCCGTGCGAGACCCTCGACGGCCACCGCATGCCGCTGTGGGTGAACACCGGCCTGCTGGCCGACGTGACCCGTGCCCAGGAGCGCGGCGCCGAAGGCGTCGGCCTGTACCGCACCGAAGTGCCGTTCATGATCAACGAGCGCTTCCCCAGCGAGAAGGAGCAGCTCGCCATCTACCGCGAGCAGCTCGCCGCCTTCCATCCGCTGCCGGTGACCATGCGCACCCTGGACATCGGTGGCGACAAGGCGCTGTCCTACTTCCCGATCAAGGAAAGCAACCCCTTCCTCGGCTGGCGCGGCATCCGCGTGACCCTGGACCACCCGGAAATCTTCCTGGTGCAGGTGCGCGCCATGCTCAAGGCCAGCGAAGGCCTGAACAACCTGCGCATCCTCCTGCCGATGATCTCCGGCGTGCAGGAGCTGGAAGAGTCCCTGCACCTGATCCACCGCGCCTGGGGCGAGGTGCGCGATGAGGGCGTCGACATCCCCATGCCGCCGGTCGGCGTGATGATCGAGATCCCCGCCGCTGTGTACCAGACCCGCGAGCTGGCGCGCCAGGTCGACTTCCTCTCGGTCGGTTCCAACGACCTGACCCAGTACCTGCTGGCCGTTGACCGCAACAACCCACGCGTCGCCGATCTCTACGACTACCTGCACCCGGCGGTGCTGCAGGCGCTGGTCAAGGTGGTCAACGATGCCCACACCGAAGGCAAGCCGGTGAGCATCTGCGGCGAGATGGCCGGTGATCCCGCCGCCGCCGTCCTGCTGCTGGCCATGGGCTTCGACAGCCTGTCGATGAACGCCACCAACCTGCCCAAGGTGAAGTGGCTGCTGCGCCAGGTCAGCCTGAGCAAGGCGCGCGAGCTCCTCGATCAGCTGATGGGCATCGACAACCCGCAGGTCATCCACAGCTCCCTGCACCTGGCCCTGCGCAACCTGGGCCTGGGCCGCGTGATCAACCCGGCCGCGACCATCCAGGCCTGAGCCCCCGCCGGCGGTCGCGTCCAGCCCAACCAGATGCCATGGGCCTGCGCTGGCATCGCCGGAAAGGTGGCTTATGGACGAGCTGGCATCCGAAGAACATCCCTACGGCACGACCCGCGAAGAAATAGAGCGGACCCTCCGCCACGCCCTGGAGATCGTCAGCGACGGCATCTGGGACTGGAACATGATCACCCACCATGTGCACCGCAGCCCCGGCTGGTACGCCATGCTCGGCTTCCCCCGCGACGGCCTGCCGGAGGACGTGGACACCTGGAAGAGCGTGATCCATCCCGATGACTTCGACGGCGTGATGCAGGGCTTCCAGGCCTACCTCGACGGCCACCGCGCCGAATACGCCGAGGAGTACCGTTGCCTCTGCCAGGACGGCAGCTACCTGTGGATAAGCGATCACGGCCGTTTCGTCGAGTTCGACGACCAGGGCCGGCCGACGCGGATGATCGGCGCCCATCGCAACATCCACGAGCGCAAGCTTGCCGAGCTGGCGCTGCAGCAGCGCAACGAGGAGCTGCAGCACATCAACCGTGATCTCGAGGTCCTGATCGAACTGCGCACCGAGGCCCTGGCCGAGGCCAATCGTGCGCTCGCGGACCAGGTCAGGGCCGCGATGCAGCTGGCCGAGACCGACCCGCTCACCTCGGTGTTCAACCGTCGCAAGTTCCAGGCCTGCCTGGAGCACGAGTGGCAGCGCTTCGTGCGCCATGGTCACCCCACCGGCCTGCTGATGTTCGACCTCGATCACTTCAAGCGCATCAACGACAGCCTGGGCCATGCCGTCGGCGACCAGGTGCTGGTGGCGGTCACCGCCTGCCTGGGCGCGGTGCTGCGCGAGGAGGATTGCCTGGCCCGCTGGGGCGGCGAGGAATTCATCGTGCTGTTGCCGGACACCGGCCCCGAAGCCCTGTTGCTGCTGGCCCAGCGGCTGCACGCACGGGTGCCGGAAGCCTGCCCGCAGTTGCCCTGGCGGCTCACGGCCAGTTTCGCGGTGGCCGGCATGCAGCCGGGGAGAGCGTCGAGGCGCTGTTGCGGCGCCTCGACGAGGGGCTCTACCGCGCCAAGGAACGGCGCGACTGCATCGAGCGCTGCTAGAGCTGAAGCGCCACATCCCCCAGGTGCCCGCCGTGGGGGCCGTAGCTGCGCTCCACCAGCTCGCGGCGCCCATCGGCATGGACGATCAGCGCGGTGCTGGCGCGGGTGCCGTAGGTGCGGGTGGCGATGAACACCGGTGAAAGCATGCGCTCGGTGTTCAGGCCCACACCGGTGTCGGGGAGGATCGCGTCCGGCGCGGCCTCGGGGTCGTGCATCAGGTTGAGCAGGGTGTCGGTGTTGACCTGTTCCAGGCATTCGGCGAGCGCCGCCTTGGCTCGCTCGACCTTCGGCCAGGGCGTGTCCAGGTCGGCGTTGGACAGCCCGTAGATGCCGGCGGCCAGCCTTCTCGGGCCGCCGCTGCGGGGGTTGAGGAAGCACAGCTCGCGGGCATCGCCCACCAGCAGATTGAAGCCGGCGTAGTCACCGGCGCGGCGCTGCGCGTCGGCGAGGAACTCGCCCGGGCCCATCTCGCCGCTGAGGAACTGCACGCACAGCTCGCCACGGGAGCGGCCCACCGGCGGCAGGCGCGGGTCGCGGATATTGGTCAGCGCGGCGAAGCGGCCATCCGGGCCGAGGCCCAGCCAGGTCCCCCCGGCTTCGAGGTCGCGTCCTGCGTACAGCCCCGGCGCGTCTTTCCATGCGGCCAGTGGCTGGGTGGGGCGGGCGTAGAACTCATCACGGTTTGCGGCGAGCACCAGGGGAGTCTGGTGACCCGGTCGCCAGGCGAATGCGATCAGGCACATCTGGAGTGGTCTCCTTGTTTGTCGGCGAGTCTAGCAGCCCGCTGCAGGACATCCATCGTCCCGATTGGAGCGCGACGCGGGCTTCCGTTACCATGCCGCTTTGCTCTCGGGGGTGTCGATGGAATTCCTGCTGTACCTGGTACTCGGCGCCTGCGCCGGCGTGCTCGCGGGGCTGTTCGGCGTCGGTGGCGGCATGATCATCGTGCCGGTTCTGGTGCTCAGCTTCACCGCCCAGGGATTCGACCCCAGCGTCCTCACCCACCTCGCCGTGGGCACCTCGCTGGCGACCATCATCTTCACGTCGGTCAACGCCGTGCGCGAGCACCATCGCAAGGGCGCCGTGCGCTGGCACATCTTCGCCTGGATGACCCTCGGCATCCTCCTCGGCGCCGCGCTGGGTTCGCTCACCGCCAAGGCGATCCAGGGGCCCATGCTGCAGAAGATCATCGGCTGTTTCGCCATCCTGGTTTCCATCCAGATGGCCCTGGACCTCAGGCCCAAGGCCAGCCGCGAGGTGCCCGGCAAACCCGGGCTGACCGGCGCCGGCGTCTTCATCGGCTGGGCCTCGGCGATCTTCGGCATCGGCGGCGGCTCGCTGACCGTGCCCTTCCTCACCTGGCGCAGCGTGCCCATGCAGCAGGCGGTAGCGACCTCCTCCGCCTGCGGGCTGCCCATCGCCCTGGCCAGTGCACTGTCGTTCATGGTGCTGGGCTGGAACGAGCCGCACCTGCCGCAGTGGAGCCTCGGCTTCGTCTATCTCCCCGCGCTGGCCGGCATCGCGCTGACCAGCATGTTCTTCGCCCGCTTCGGCGCGCGCCTGGCCCATCGCCTGTCGCCGCGTCTGCTCAAGCGCCTGTTCGCCCTGCTGCTGTTCGCGGTCGGGCTGAGTTTTCTGATCTAAGGAGTCGTGATGCTGGCTTATCCCCAGATCGATCCGGTGGCCCTGAGCCTCGGACCCCTGAAAATCCACTGGTACGGGTTGATGTACCTGATCGGCATCGGCGGTGCCTGGTGGCTGGCCTCGCGCCGGCTCAAGGCCTTCGACCCGACCTGGACCCGCGAGAAGCTCTCCGACCTG
Organism: Pseudomonas sp. Pc102; assembly: GCF_018408275.1. Classification (NCBI taxonomy): domain Bacteria; kingdom Pseudomonadati; phylum Pseudomonadota; class Gammaproteobacteria; order Pseudomonadales; family Pseudomonadaceae; genus Pseudomonas; species Pseudomonas sp. Pc102. Next base: position 362,278 of record NZ_AP021905.1, read on the forward strand.
GTGTTCTGGGTCGCCCTCGGCGTGATCGCCGGCGGGCGCCTGGGCTACGTGCTGTTCTACGACCTGCCGGCCTACGTCGCCAACCCGCTGCTGATCCTCGAGGTGTGGAAGGGCGGCATGTCGTTCCACGGCGGTCTGATCGGCGTGATGCTGGCGACCCTGTGGTTCGGCCGGCGCAACGGCAAGAGCTTCTTCCAGCTGATGGACTTCATCGCCCCGCTGGTGCCGATCGGCCTGGGTGCCGGGCGCATCGGCAACTTCATCAACTCCGAACTCTGGGGCAAGGTCACCGACGTGCCCTGGGCGATGATCTTCCCCAACGGCGGCCCGCTGCCGCGCCACCCGTCGCAGCTGTACCAGTTCGCCCTGGAGGGCGTGGCGCTGTTCGCCATCCTCTGGTTCTACTCGCGCAAGCCGCGCCCGACCATGGCCGTTTCCGGCATGTTCGCGCTGTGCTACGGCATCTTCCGCTTCATCGTCGAGTTCGTCCGCGTGCCGGACGCCCAGCTCGGCTACCTAGCCTTCGGCTGGCTGACCATGGGCCAGGTCCTCTGCGTGCCGATGATCCTCGGCGGCATCGGCCTGATCGTCTGGGCCTACCGCCGCCAGCCCGTCCAAGGAGTCGCTTCGTGAAACAGTACCTCGACCTGATGCGCCTGGTGCGCGAGACCGGCACCTTCAAGAGCGACCGCACCGGCACCGGCACCTACAGCGTGTTCGGCCACCAGATGCGCTTCGACCTGGCCGACGGCTTCCCCTTGGTGACCACCAAGAAGTGCCACCTGAAATCCATCATTCACGAGCTGCTGTGGTTCCTGCAGGGCGACACCAACATCCGCTACCTGAAGGAAAACGGCGTCTCCATCTGGGACGAATGGGCCGACGAGAACGGCGACCTGGGCCCGGTCTACGGCTACCAGTGGCGCAGCTGGCCGGCGCCCAACGGCGAGTCGATCGACCAGATCGCCAAGCTGATCGAGATGATCCACAAGAATCCTGACTCGCGCCGCCTGATCGTCTCCGCCTGGAACCCGGCCCTGGTCGACCAGATGGCCCTGCCGCCCTGCCACGCGCTGTTCCAGTTCTACGTGGCCGACGGCAAGCTCAGCTGCCAGCTGTACCAGCGCTCGGCGGACATCTTCCTCGGCGTGCCCTTCAACATCGCCAGCTACGCCCTGCTGACGCTGATGGTGGCGCAGGTCTGCGGCCTGGCGCCCGGCGACTTCGTCTGGACCGGCGGCGACTGCCACCTCTACGCCAACCACATCGAGCAGGCCGACCTGCAGCTCACCCGCGAGCCGCTGCCGCTGCCGACCATGAAGCTCAATCCCGAGGTGAAGGACCTGCTGGCCTTCAAGTTCGAGGACTTCGAGCTGGTGGGCTACCAGGCGCACCCGCACATCAAGGCCCCGGTCGCGGTCTGACCCGCCCGCGCTTCCACAGGCACGGCTCCCTGGCTGGGAGCCCGCCTTGTGGGAGCGAATTCATTCGCGAAAGGGCACCCCGGGCTGGTACGAACAGGCTCGTGTAGGGGCGAATTCATTCGCCCAGGGCGGCGCAGCCGCCTCTCTCCATCACCCCAGCTCCGCCGCCAGCGCCTTCACCTGTTCCTGCCGCTCCGCCTGCTCCAGCTCCGCCCCGGGGTTCAGCGATGACCATTCCGGGTGCGCCCGCGCCTTGCCCAGGGCCGGGGGCAGCTTGCCCTGGCGCCATTGCTTCTCGTCCGGTGCCGCGACCCTTATGGCGTCTACGGCGGCGTGCCCGCGTGCGTCCAGGGCCTGCAGCAGCTGGCGCTGGCGCAGGGCGAGCAGGCGCAGGATGGCATCGTCCACGGTCAGCTCGCGCTGGCCCCTGATCTTGCCCAGCAGGCGTTCGCCGTAGTGGCCGACGGTCTGCCAGGCACCGCCGGCGATGGCGCCCAGGGCTGCCGCCGCGCCCAGGGTCAGGCCGCCCACCAGCAGGTCGACGCCGGCGCCGGCGGCCGCCCCCGCCGCCATGCCGCCCCCCAGGCGCACGCCGAGCTGCTTGAGGGTCTCGGGGTTGAACAGGTCGTCGCCCCAGCGCCCATCCAGCAAAGGGAGGTCTCCGGCGGCGGCATCTTCCGGGCGGAAGGCGTGCAGGCGCAGCAGGGCGTCGACGCAGGCCTGCTCGCGGGCGCGTACCTGCTGGCGCAGGGCCTCGGTGGCACGGGCCAGGCTGGCCTCGTCGGCCGCCACGCTGCGCCGGCAGGCGGCGACATCCAGCAGCAACTCGGCGATCAGTCGCGCCCCGGCCCGCTGGCGCAGGCCGCGCTGGGCCTCGTGGTCCTCGATCAGCCGTTGCAGTTGTGGCCGTGCCCGTTCCAGCAGCAGGGCCAGGCTCTCGTAGAGGCGGCGCTCGCCATCCAGCGGCGGCGCCACGCTGTCGAAGCGCACCAGCGCATGCAGGCCCAGGCGGGCCAGGGCTTCGCGCCATTCGGCCTCGCGGTGGTCGTCGACCGCGACGAAATTCAGCACCGGCAGCAGCGGCCGGCCGCACATGGCCAGCACCGCCAGCTCGTCGCGGTACTTGGCCAGCACCGGCTCGCGGGCGTCGATCACGTAGAGGCCGGCGTCGGAGGCCAGCAGCTGGCGCAGCACCTTGGCCTCCTGCTCGAAGCGCTGGCGCGCCTCGCTGCCGTCGAGGAAGCGTGCCAGCCGCGCCGGGCCGTCTAGGCGCTCGCCGGGGCGCTCCAGGCGTTCGAGGTAATCCAGCAGCGCGATGGCGTCTTCCAGGCCGGGGGTGTCGTAGAGCTCCAGCAGCGGCTGGCCGTCCACCGACAGGCGCGCGCCCTCGACATGGCGGGTGGTGCTGGGGCGGTGGGACACCTCGCCGAAGCCGCGGTCGCGCAGCAGGGTGCGCAGCAGCGAGGTCTTGCCGACGTTGGTGTGGCCGACCACGGCCAGTTTCAGTGCGTCAGTCATGGCCCTTCTCCAGCCAGGCGAGGGGCGAGCTGTCGGCATGCTCCAGCTCCAGGCGCGAGAGGGCCTGGTGCCATTCGCCCAGGCGCAGGCTGTCCAGCGCCGCGCCCGGTGGGGCCGGCAGCAGCCAGATGCGCGTGGCGGCGGCGCAGCGCGCCAGTTCGCCGATCAGCGCCAGGGTGCCGCGGTCCGGCGAGCGGCGCGGGTCGCAGGCGATGGCCAGGCGTTGCGGGGGGAAGCGGGTGAGCTGCTCCAGCAGGCGCTGGCGTTGCTCGCGGCTGTCGAGGATGCCGGCATCGCCCACGCCGCGCGGCAGGCTGGGCGGCCAGGGGCGGCTGTCGTCCAGCTCGATGGCCACCAGCAACGCACCACTGCCGCTCTCCGGCAGGGCGGATGTCGTTCCGGGCGGCGAAAGGCCCGGATCGGCATCCAGCACGCCGAGGCGTTCGCTGGCCGGCTGCAAGCGCTCGCGCAGCAGGCCGTAGCCGGGCAGGGTGAGGTCCAGGTCGAGCCGCTCGCGGCCGCTGCGCCAGCGCCACAGGCACAGCGCCGTCAGCAGCAGGCGGGGCAGCAGGCCGTAGACCAGGGTCACCCCCAGCAGCCAGCCGGACCAGGCCTGGCGCGCATCGGCGGCGGCCACCACGTCGCTGCTGGCGCGGATGGTGCCGGCGTCCGGCAGGGCGAAGCCGAGCAGGGCGGGCAGGGCGCCCAGGGCCTGGGTCAGGGTGACGAAGGTATCGCTGCCGAGGATGGTGGTTTCCCAGACGAAGCCGTAGCGCCGGGTGGCCAGCAGTGCCAGCAGGCACAGCAGGGCGGTGCCCAGGCTGAGGCTCCAGAGCCCGTTGACCAGTGTGCCCAGCCCCCAGCGGGCGAGGCGGCGGCGTTGCAGCAGCACCATCAGTGCCGGGCCCAGCTGCGCGGCGGCGGCATCCCGGGCGAGCTTGGTGCTGAGCCACCACCAGAGGCGGCCGAGGATGCTGGAGTGGCCGCCGAAGACCAGCCCCAACAACCAGCCGAGCAGCATCAGCAGGTGCAGGCCGAGCAGGCTGCCCAGGGCCCAGAACACATTGACCGGGCGCTGGCCGTCGCCCAGGGCGGCCACCGCCAGCGTGGCGCCGGTGGCAAGCGCCACCAGCAGCAGCGCGGCGAATGCCAGGCGTGCACCTTGCAGCCAGTGCAGCAGGGCAGCCAGTTGGCCGTCGCGTTCGGCGAGCCACAGGGCGCGGGTCTGGATGCGCTGGGCGAGGTCGCCGCCGGCGGCATTGGCGCGGCGGTTGGCTTCGCCGTCCTCCAGGGGGCCGGCATGTTCTTCGCGCAGGCGCACGGCTTCGGTCAGCCAGAGGCGTTGCAGGGGAGTGAGGTTGGGCGGCGGGCTCTCGGTCACGCGGGTTCTCTTCCGGTGGGACGAGGCAGAAGCATAACCGCTGAACGGCAGGAGGGTGGAACCCCGGCCGCTGGGCCGGGGCGTCGCTGGGGGCGGTCAGGGGGCGGCCCGTTGCGCCCTCACGCGCACGGCGATGTCCGGCTGGTCGATGAACAGGCCGTCGATGCCGGCATCGAGAAAGGCGTTGATCTCCGCCTCGATGTCGCCGCGCACCTGCGGGTCGCTGCCGTTGCGCAGGTTGGCGGGGAGGAAGGCGTTCTCCGCGCGGAAGGTGTAGGGGTGCACCTTGAGCCCGGCGGCGTGGGCATCGGCGACGAAGCGCGTGGGCTGGCCCAGGTTGCCGGCGGCATCGCGGGGGATCACGTAGCTCTTGTCCGGGCCCACGCCGGCGGCGTAGCGGGCCACGGCCTTGAGGCCGGCGGCGCTGGCCATCCGGGCGTAGGTCAGGCCGCTGCCCAGCACCTGCTGGTCATAGGGCTGGCCGGCGCCGTAGAGCTGGATCAGGCGGATGCTGCTCTGCCGGGCGATGCGCTGCAGGTTGTCCACCTCGAAGGACTGGATGTACACCGCCGAGCGGCGGTCGGTGTAGCCGTTGCGCTGCAGGGTGCGCAGCAGCGGCTTCTCCATGGCCAGGCCGAGCTGCTGGAAGTGGGTCGGGTGTTTGGTCTCGATGTACAGGCCGATACGGCGCTGCTGGCTGAGTTGCAGGCTTTTCACCAGGTCGATGATCTCCTGCAGCGTGGGGATCTCGAAGGCGCCGTCCAGACGCGCATTGCCCGGGCGTACCTGGGGGATGCGCTCGATGGCCTTGAGGGTCTTCAGCTCGGCCAGGGTGAAATCCTCGCTGAACCAGCCGGTGAGCGGTACGCCGTCGACGTTCCGGGTGCGCTTGCGGTCGGCGAACTCGGGGTGCTTGCCGACGTCGGTGGTCAGTCCCAGCTCGTTGTCGTGGCGGGCCACCAGCTGGCCGTCGCGGGTCATCACCAGGTCGGGCTCGACGAAGTCGGCGCCCTGCAGGGCGGCCAGGGCGTAGGAGGCCAGGGTGTGCTCCGGCACGTAGCCGCTGGCGCCGCGATGGCCGACCACCAGCGGCTTGCCCTCGCCCTGGGCGTGGCCCTGGGTGGCGCGGGGCTGCTGGGCGGCCCAGTCGATGGCGGATTGCACCGGGTCCGGTGCGGCGAACGAACAGAGGGGCAACGTCAGGCTGCAGACCGCCAGCCAATGCCGCAGGGTAGAAGTGGATGCCATGGGGCGTCTCCTTGCGGTGGGGAAAGCGCAAGCCTGCCGCAGGATAGATGACGGTTTGTGGTGCGCCGCGCGGCAAGTGTTGCCGGGCGTGACCGACACGACAGGCAGAAAGAAAGGCCGGCTGGCCTGGCTGCCGTGCTCTGGTATTCTCGCCGCCATGAAAAAGACCCTGCCCCTCGCCCTCATCGCCGCCCTCGCGCAGAACCGCGTGATCGGCCGCGACAACCAACTGCCCTGGCACCTGCCGGCGGACCTCAAGCACTTCAAGGCCCTGACCCTGGGCAAGCCGATCATCATGGGTCGCAAGACCTGGGATTCCCTCGGCCGCCCGCTGCCGGGTCGCCTCAACCTGGTGGTCAGCCGCCAGGCCGGCCTGCAGCTGGAGGGCGCCGAGGTGTTCGCCAGCCTGGAAGACGCCGTGGCCCGCGCCGAAGCCTGGGCCCGTGAGGAAGACGCCGAGGAAGTGATGCTGATCGGCGGTGCCCAGCTCTACACCCAGGGCCTGGAGCATGGCGATCGCCTGTACCTGACCCGCGTGGAACTGGCCCCGGAAGGCGATGCCTTCTTCCCCGAGGTGCCGGATGCCGATTGGCACCTGGCCTCCAGCATCGAGCACGAGGCCAGCGACACCACTCCCGCCTATGCCTTCCAGGTGTGGGAGCGGCGCTGAGCCGGCGGGAACATCCTTGGTGGACGTAAAAAGCGACGTCCACCCTACGCCCGGATCAACCCCGTAGGCGGGCCGGGCGAGACCCCGTTCAGACTTCCAGCTCGCGCAGCTCCGCGCGGATTCGCCCGTCCTCGATCAGCAGCAACCCCACCGATATCGGCAGCTTGAAGCGCCGTGGCCCGGCGCTGCCCGGGTTGATGTGGAGGATGCCGTCGCGGCGGGCGATCAATGGCTTGTGGGAGTGGCCGGTGATGATGGCGTCGACGCCGCGCGTGGCGAGGTCGGCGGGGATGTCCGCCTGGTCGTGGATCAGGTAGAGGCAGGTGCCGCCGGAGCGCAGGGTGGCGTCGTGAGGGATGCGTTGCGCCCAGTGCTCGGTGTCGTTGTTGCCGCGTACCACGGTCAAGGGTGCCAGGCGGCGCAGGGCGTCGAGGATCTCGGGCTTGCCGATGTCGCCGGCATGCAGGATGTGGTCGCAGCCTTCCAGGGCCGCCAGGGCCTGGGGCCGGAGCAGGCCGTGGGTGTCGGCGATCAGGCCGATGCGCAGGGTCATGGAAGGGGCCTCGTGGGAATGCGAGGCCCATTCTGCATCACTGGGGCGTGCGCGGGGATTCCGGCAGGAACCAGTTCAGCAGCAGTGCGCAGATGCCACCGGTGGCGACACCGGATTCCAGCACGTTGCGCAGCGCCGCCGGCATGTGCGCGAGGAACTCGGGCACCTGCGACACGCCCAGGCCCAGGGCCAGGGACACGGCGATGATCAGCAGCGCGCGGCGGTCCAGCTCGATGCCGGCAAGGATGTTGATGCCCGAGGCGGCCACCGCGCCGAACATCACCATGGCCGCGCCGCCGAGCACCGGCTCGGGCACGGCCTGGATCACGCCGGCCACCGCCGGGAACAGGCCGAGGATCACCAGTACCACGGCGATCCACAGGCCGACGTGGCGGCTGGCGATGCCGGTGAGCTGGATCACGCCGTTGTTCTGCGCGAACACCGAACTGGGGAAGGTGTTGAACACGCCGGCCAGCAGCGAGTTGGCGCCGTTCACCAGCACGCCGCCCTTGATGCGCTGCATCCACAGCGGGCCTTCCACCGGCTGGCGCGAGACCTTGCTGGTGGCGGTGACGTCGCCGATGGCTTCCAGCGAGGTGACCAGGTAGATCACCAGCATCGGGACGAACAGGCTCCATGAGAAGCCGAGGCCGAAGTGCAGCGGCATCGGCACCTGGAACAGTTCGGCCTGGTGCATGCCGGTGAAGTCCAGGCGGCCCAGGTAGCCGGCCAGGAGGTAACCCACGGCCAGGGCGATGACGATGGCGCAGCTGCGCATCCACACCACGGGGATGCGGTTGAGTACGACGATGATCGCCAGCACGGTGCCGGACAGCAGCAGGTTCTCGCCGTTGGCGAAGGTGCCGTTGGCCATGGCGCCGAAGCCGCCGCCCATGCTGATCAGGCCGACCTTGATCAGGGTCAGGCCGATCATCAGCACCACGATGCCGGTCACCAGCGGGGTGATCAGGCGTTTGACGAAGGGCAGGATGCGCGAGATGCCCATCTCCACGAAGGAGCCGGCGATCACCACGCCGAAGATGGCGGCCATCACCGCTTCCACCGGGGTGCCCTGCTTGACCATCAGCGCGCCGCCGGCGATCAGCGGGCCGACGAAGTTGAAGCTGGTGCCCTGGACGATCAGCAGCCCGGCGCCGAATGGGCCGAAGCGCTTGCACTGGACGAAGGTGGCGATGCCCGAGATCACCAGCGACATGGAGACGATCAGGTTGGTGTCGCGCGCCGAGACGCCGATGGCCTGGCAGATCAGCAGGCCGGGCGTGACGATGGGCACGATGATCGCCAGCAGGTGCTGCAGCGCGGCGAGCAGCGCCACCAGCGGGCGCGGCTTGTCGTCGAGGCCGTAGACCAGCTCGTTGCGGGACTCGGGGGCGGAGGGGTTTTCCAGTGTGGTCATGGTGGGGGCCGGCGAAAAAGCGGCGATTCTACCTGAATGGTCAAGTGCGGCGAGGGGCGTTGAGCGCTTCGTAGGAGCGAGCTCTGCTCGCGAATCGCCTGCTGCGGACGCGTTTGTGTAGGGGCGAATTCGTTCGCCCGCTTCTGGCCTCGCATGGGGCCGCTGCGCGGCCTTGGGCGACTGAAGTCGCCCCTACAGGTATACCGGGATGTGTTGTGCTGGTCAGCGATGGGTTTCGCTGCGCTCTACGCCATCCTACGGGGCGTGCGGGGCGTAGATACAGCCGACGAGCGCCCAATAAAAAGCCCGGCACGAGGCCGGGCTTTTCTATTCGCAGCGCTTACAGGTCTTCCAGCATCGCCTTGTTGCGCACGGCGCCCTTGTCGGCGCTGGTGGCGAGCAGGGCGTAGGCCTTGAGGGCGGTGGTCACCTTGCGCGCGCGGGGGGCGGCGGGCTTCCAGCCTTTCTTGTCCTGCGCGGCGCGGCGGGTGGCCAGCTCTTCATCGGAGACCAGCAGGTTGATGCTGCGGTTGGGGATGTCGATCAGCACCTTGTCGCCGTCCTGCACCAGGCCGATGGCGCCACCGGCGGCGGCTTCCGGGGACGCGTGGCCGATGGACAGGCCCGAGGTGCCGCCGGAGAAGCGGCCGTCGGTGAGCAGGGCGCATTGCTTGCCCAGGCCCTTGGACTTCAGGTAGCTGGTGGGGTACAGCATTTCCTGCATGCCCGGGCCGCCTTTCGGGCCCTCGTAGCGGATGATGACGATGTCGCCGGCCTTCACTTCGTCGGCGAGGATGCCCTTCACGGCGCTGTCCTGGCTTTCGAAGATCTTCGCGGTGCCTTCGAACACGTGGATGGACTCGTCCACGCCGGCGGTCTTCACCACGCAGCCGTCGAGGGCGATGTTGCCGTAGAGCACAGCCAGGCCGCCTTCCTGGGAGTAGGCGTGCTCGACGCTGCGGATGCAGCCTTCGGCGCGGTCGTCGTCCAGGGTGTCCCAGCGGGTGCTCTGGCTGAAGGCGACCTGGGTCGGGATGCCGGCCGGGCCCGCCTTGAAGAAGGTGTGGACCTTCTCGTCATCGGTCTGGGTGATGTCCCACTGGGCGATGGCATCGGCCATGCTCGGGCTGTGCACGGTGGGCACGTCGGTGTGCAGCAGGCCGCCACGGGCCAGCTCGCCGAGGATGCTGAAGATGCCGCCGGCGCGGTGCACGTCTTCCATGTGGTACTTCTGGATGTTCGGCGCCACCTTGCACAGCTGCGGCACCTTGCGCGACAGGCGATCGATGTCGCGCAGGTCGAAGGCGATCTCCGCCTCCTGGGCGGCGGCCAGCAGGTGCAGGATGGTGTTGGTGGAACCGCCCATGGCGATGTCCAGGGTCATGGCGTTCTCGAAGGCCTTGAAGCTGGCGACGTTGCGCGGCAGCACGGACTCGTCGCCCTCGCCGTAGTAGCGCTGGCACAGCTCGACGGCCAGGCGGCCGGCACGCAGGAACAGCTGCTCGCGATCGCTGTGGGTGGCCAGGGTGGAGCCGTTGCCGGGCAGCGACAGGCCCAGGGCCTCGGTCAGGCAGTTCATCGAGTTGGCGGTGAACATGCCGGAGCAGGAACCGCAGGTGGGGCAGGCGCTGCGCTCGTACTCGGCGACCTTCTCGTCGGAGCAGGAGTCGTCGGCGGCCACCACCATGGCGTCCACCAGGTCCAGGCCGTGGTTGGCCAGCTTGGTCTTGCCGGCTTCCATCGGGCCGCCGGAGACGAACACCACGGGGATGTTCAGGCGCAGGGCGGCCATCAGCATGCCGGGGGTGATCTTGTCGCAGTTGGAGATGCAGACGATGGCGTCGGCGCAGTGGGCGTTGACCATGTATTCCACGGAGTCGGCGATGATCTCGCGGCTCGGCAGGGAATAGAGCATGCCGTCGTGGCCCATGGCGATGCCGTCGTCGACGGCGATGGTGTTGAATTCCTTGGCCACGCCACCATGCTTCTCGATCTCGCGGGCGACCAGCTGGCCCAGGTCCTTCAGGTGCACGTGGCCGGGCACGAACTGGGTGAAGGAGTTGGCGATGGCGATGATCGGCTTCTTGAAGTCTTCGTCCTTCATCCCGGTGGCGCGCCAGAGGGCACGGGCGCCGGCCATGTTGCGGCCGTGGGTGGAGGTCTTCGAGCGGTAATCGGGCATGTCTTCTGTCCTGCAGGCTGATCAGGTTATAGGTCGTATCGTGAGCGCGGTGGGTGCCGTTGGCAAACGGATGTGGTCGTCGCGTCCGGAGGTGGCGTGAGGGCATCGCGGGATCACCGCGCGCTCGGCCGGGGCTCACTGGCCCGCCTGAGGGTGTGGCAGGGAAGCGGGGATTCTAATCCCAGGTGCGCTCCGGGCGGAAGGCCGGGGGCCGAGCGGTCGGCGCGCACCTGGGTGACGAGCGGTCAGTCGACGCGGAAGTTCAGCTCATCGGCGAAGGGGAAACCCGCGCCGCTGCCCTTCTCGAAGCGCAGCTCGACCTCGACCGACGTGGCCCCGGCCGGCACCGTGCCGTAGAGGTTGCGCGCCAGGGCCTGGCCGTTGCGCTCGGCGGCGCCCAGGGAGGGCGTGGCGAAGGCGCTGCCGGCCTCGACGAAGCCATCGAGCCCCGGCCAGGTGGCACCATCCACCGGGCGTGGGTAGCCGCTCTCGGCCTTGTCGGTGATCAGGTTGTAGCGCACGTACTCGCCGCCGTTGAACAGGTAGGCGATGGATGCGTTGCGCTTGACCGCCGCGTCCAGGCCCAGGGGCCACTGCTGCACGCCCGACCAGGTGGCGCCGGAGAGGTCCAGCGGGTAGTTCTTGTCCGCCTTGTCGCCGGTGGTCAGGTTGTAGCGGATGTACTGGCTGCCCTTGAAGAAGTAGAGCCTGGAGCCGCTGACTTCGAGCACGTCGTCGATGTCGCGGGCGCCGCCGGTGAAGCGCTCCAGGCCCGCCCAGTTGCTGGCGATGGGCTTGGGGTAGCCGGGGTCGACGCGGTCGCTGGCGATGTCGAAGCGCACGTACTGGGTGCCCTTGAAGAAGTACACCTTGCCGTTGCCGGCGTTGAAGCCGGCGTCGATGTCCCGCGCGCCGCCCTCGAAGCCTTCGAAGCCCATCCAGTTGCCGGCTATGGGCTGTGGATAACCGGCGTCGACCTTGTCGTCGCGGTAGTTGTAGCGGTAGTAGCGGTCGCCGGCGAAGAAGTAGCCGGTGTCGTCGTTCCAGTACACCGAGCTGCGCTTCTCGGCGGTGTGGAAGCGCACCAGCACGCGGGCGTCATGGCTGCTGCCGGCGCTGGCGCCGAGCAGGGCGTCGAGCTGGAAGGGGCGACCGGCGGCTTCGGGCGGCAGCGCGATGCGCTGGGTCAGCGAGCCCTTGCCCTGGCCGACGAAGAGTTGGCCCTGGCCGGCCGGCAGTTCGCTGCGGGCGCCGTAGCGCATCACCGTCTGCAGGCCGCCCTTGGTCCAGCCGGCGATGTCCGGGTCGTAGGCCAGGTCGGTATGGGCCGCGCCGTACTCGGCGCCGGGGTTGGCCAGGAGGTTCTGGCCGAAGGCGAAGGTGCGCGGCACGGGGTGCAGGCGCGAGCGGCCGTCCAGGGCCAGGCCCTGGGTGGAGACGCCCAGGTGCTCGAACAGGGTGGGCACCACGTCCACCTGGCGCAGCGGCGTGGCCAGTCGGTTACGGCCGAGGGCGGGGATGCCGGCGCCACTCATCACCACGGCCACCTTGCGATGCTCGGGGCGGTTGGCGCCGTGACCGGTGCTGGTGCCGCCGTGGTCGGTGCTGACCACGATCAGCCAGTTCTCCTGGGCGTAGGTCGGGCGCGACTTGATCGCTTGCAGCAGCCGGCCGAGGGCGGCGTCGGCCTGGCCCATGGCCTGGACGTATTGCGGGGTATCGGAATGGAAGCCATGGCTGTGGCCGGCTTCGTCGACGCCGTAGTAGTACGCGCTGAGCACATCGAGGTCGGCGCGGTTGCGCAGCCAGTCCTCGGCCTGGGCGATGAGAACCGGGTCGTTGGCCTCGGGGCCGTCGAACCTGAGGTCGGCCTGGGGCTTCATCTGCGCGTACAGCGGCGACCAGTTGTAGGCGTAGGCGGTGACCAGCTGGGGCTTGCGCTGCTCCAGCAGGGTGAGGAAGTGCGGGTACTGGGCGTAGTTCTGCCCGGTGAAGTTGTTGTCGCGCACGCCGTGCTTGTCGCGCTCGACGCCCATGAACAGGGTCGACCAGCCCGGGCCGCTCATGGAGGTGTCCGGCGACCAGCCGCCGTCGGTGTACACGCCGCTGGCGATCAGCTGTTCGAGGTTGACCATGTTGCCGGCGGGAATGGCATCGGCCTTGAAGCCGTCGATGCCGAAGAACAGCACCTTGTTGGCCCCGGCCTGGGCCTGCAAGGCGAGCAGCGAGGCGGTTGCGAAGGCGAGCAGGCGCCCCGCGCGTTTCATCGTTGTCATGACGCATCCTTGATTGTTGTGGTTGCAGCGATGCGATGCAGACGGCTGGCTTGCCTCGCGGTGGTCTATACCAGCGTGGCCGGATTGCGGGGGAATGACAGCGAAGCGGGAGGGGATGAAATTTTGGTGAAGGGAATGCGGCAGGCGGATGACGACGCCCCGGCACACGGGCCGGGGCGTGGTCGGATCATCAGCTGTTGGGCAGCAGGCGGCAGGTAATGCTCTTGATGTAGCGGGTTTCCGGGATGGCCGGGTGCACCGGGTGGTCCGGGCCCTGGCCGCCGCGTTCCAGCAACTGGATGTTGCGGTCCAGGTGGCGGGCGCTGCCGAGCAGGATGTTCTGCAGGTCGTCCTCGGGCAGGTGCATGGAGCAGGAGGCGCTGACCAGGATGCCGTCCTTGTTGAGCAGGCGCATGGCCTGTTCGTTGAGGCGGCGGTAGGCGGCCTCGCCGTTCTTCAGGTCCTTCTTGCGCTTGATGAAGGCGGGCGGGTCGGCCACGACCACGTCGAAGCGTTCTTCGGCGGCCTTCAGCTCCTTCAGGGCTTCGAAGACATCGCCTTCCACGCAGGTGACCTGCTCCGCCACGCCGTTGAGGGTGGCGTTGCGCTCGACGCCGTCGAGGGCGAAACCGGAGGCATCGACGCAGAACACTTCGCTGGCGCCGAAGGCCGCGGCCTGCACGCCCCAGCCGCCGATGTAGCTGAACAGGTCGAGCACGCGCTTGCCTTTGACATAGGGCGCCAGGCGCGCGCGGTTCATGCGGTGGTCGTAGAACCAGCCGGTCTTCTGGCCTTCCAGCACAGGGGCTTCGAATTTCACGCCGTTCTCTTCCAGGGCGACCCACTCGGGCACCACGCCGAAAGCGGTGTCGACGTAGCGCTCCAGGCCCTCGGCGTCACGGGCGGCGGAGTCGTTCTTCCACAGCACGCCACGGGGCTTGAGCACCTGCACCAGGGCATCCAGCACAGCGTCCCTGTTGCGCTCCATGGCGGCGGAGGCCAGCTGCACCACGACGTGATCGCCGAAACGGTCCACCACCAGGCCCGGCAGCAGGTCGGAGTCGCCGTATACGAGGCGGTAGAAGGGCTTGTCGAACAGGCGCTCGCGCAGGCTCAGGGCGACGTTGAGGCGGTGCACCAGCAGGGATTTGTCCAGCACGTGCTTGACGTCGCGGGACACCAGGCGGGCGCAGATCAGGTTGTTCGGGCTCAGCGCGACCACGCCCAGGGGCTTGCCGCCAGCGGCTTCGAGGATGGCCTGGTCGCCGGGCTGGAAGGCGTTCAGCGGAGTGGCGACCACGTCGATCTCGTTGCTGTAGACCCACAGGTGGCCGGCGCGCAGGCGTCGATCGGCGTTGGCTTTGAGGCGCAGGCTGGGCAGGGACATGGGTCGCTCTCCGGAAAAAGAGCGGGATTATAACCGAAGGCGCCCGCCGATCCTGCTACCGGCGGGCGCTCGTGCTCAGGCCGCGAGGGCCTCGATCAGCTTGCGGTTGAAGGCCGGGAGGTCGTCGGGCTTGCGGCTGCTGATCAGTTTGCCGTCGACCACCACTTCCTCGTCCACCCAGTTGGCACCGGCGTTCTTCAGGTCGTCGGTGAGGGAGGGCCAACTGGTCAGGGTCTTGCCCTTGACCAGGTCGGCGCTGGCCAGCAGCCAGGCGCCATGGCAGATCACAGCAATGGGCTTGTTGGCGCGAGCGGCGTCGCGCACCAGTTCCTGGGCCATTTCGTCCAGGCGGATGGTGTCGGCGTTGACCACGCCGCCGGGCAGCACCAGGGCGTCGTAGTCGTCGATGCGGGCGGTGTCGAAGGTGCGGTCGACGGCGAAGCTGTCGGCCGGGGTGGTGTGGTTCCAGCCGGTGACCTTGCCGGTGCTGGCGGACACGATCTCGGCGATGGCGCCGGCGTCTTCGAGGGCCTTCTTCGGCCCGGTCAGCTCGACCTGCTCGAATCCGTCGGTCACCAGCAGGGCCACGCGCTTGCCCTTGATGGACTGGCTCATTGGGGGTCTCCCGTCGTTGTGGGGTGTTCAGTTTCCGAGCCGACCGTTAGGCGAAAGTTCAGGTAAATCGATGGCCTCTTCACCAGCGGCTGGAGTTAGACTGTCACCCCAACTCCCCGCCTCAGTCTCGCTGTCATGGCCCAAGAACTCTCTGCAGAACAGATTCGCCATTTCCTCCAGGGCATCAGCGTGCCGCCCCAGCCGCAGATCATGGTCGACCTGCAGATGGAGCAGGTCATGCCCAGCCCGGACCTGCGCACCATCGCCAAGCTCATCAGCCAGGACCCGGGCCTGTCGGGCGCACTGCTGAAGATCGTCAACTCGCCGTTCTACGGGCTGACCAACCGCATCGCCTCGATCCAGCAGGCGGTCAACCTGCTGGGCTGCAACACGGTGATCAACCTGATCAACGCGCAGTCGATCAAGGGCGAGATGACCGACGAGACCATCGTCACCCTCAACCGTTTCTGGGACACCGCCCAGGACGTGGCCATGACCTGCCTGACCCTGGCCAAGCGCATCGGCCACCAGCAGGCGGACGAGGCCTACGCGCTGGGGCTGTTCCACAACTGCGGCATCCCGCTGATGCTCAAGCGCTTCCCGGACTACATGACGGTGCTGGAGGAGGCCTATGCCAGTGCCAACGCCGAGCGCCGCATCGTCGACACCGAGAACCGCCTGCTCAATACCAACCACGCGGTGGTGGGCTACTTCACCGCGCGCTCCTGGCGCCTGCCGGAGCACCTCTGCGAAGCCATCGCCAACCACCACAACGCGCTGTCGATCTTCAGCGACGACTCCGGGCGCGATGCGCCGCTGAAGACGCTGCTGGCGATCCTGAAGATGGCCGAGCACGTCTGCGCCTCGCACCTGGTGCTGGGCAACCAGGCCGATGACCACGAGTGGAACAGCGTCAGGGCGCTGGTGCTCGACTACGTCGGCCTCTCGGAGTACGACTTCGAGAACCTCAAGGAAAGCATTCGCGAACTGGGCGCCAACTGATCGCCCGCAACGCTGCACGTCGAGACATCCATGCCTGAACTACCTGAAGTCGAAACCACGCGGCGGGGCATCGCGCCCTACCTCGAGGGCCAGCGCGTGAGCCGCGTGGTGGTGCGTGAGCGCCGCCTGCGCTGGCCCATCCCGGAGGACCTCGACGTGCGCCTGTCCGGCCAGCGTTTCGTGGTCGTCGAGCGCCGCGCCAAGTACCTGCTGCTGCAGGCCGAGGCGGGCACGCTGATCAGCCACCTGGGTATGTCCGGCAACCTGCGCCTGGTGGAGACGGGGACGCTGGCGGCCAAGCACGAGCATGTGGATATCGAGCTGGAGTCGGGCCTGGCGCTGCGCTACACCGATCCGCGGCGCTTCGGCGCGCTGCTATGGAGCCCGGATCCGCACAACCACGAATTGCTGCGCAACCTCGGCCCCGAGCCGCTGACGGACCTGTTCGACGGTGACCGCCTGTACCAGCTCTCCCGCGGGCGCAGCATGGCGGTCAAGCCGTTCATCATGGACAACGCCGTAGTGGTGGGCGTGGGCAACATCTACGCCACCGAGGCGCTGTTCGCCGCCGGCATCGACCCGCGCCGCGAGGCGGGCAGCGTGTCGCGGGCGCGCTACCTGAGGCTCGCCGAGGAGATCAAGCGCATCCTCGCCCACGCCATCGAGCGCGGTGGCACCACGCTGCGCGACTTCGTCGGCGGCGACGGCCAGCCGGGTTATTTCCAGCAGGAGCTGTTCGCCTATGGGCGCGGCGGCGAGTTCTGCAAGGTCTGTGGTTCCACCCTGCGCGAGGTCAAGCTGGGGCAACGGGCGAGCGTCTACTGCCCGCGCTGCCAGCGTTAGCGGGGCGCACTCTCCCGTACCGTGCCGAGAACAATAAGAAGAGGTGAAGGATGTCCGGCAACTACCTGCCCCGCAACGCGGTTGCGGAGGCCATCGGCCATGGGGTCTTCCGGCTCCTGGGCTGGCGCATCGAGGGGCAGCTGCCGCCCCTCGACAAGTTCGTGGTGATCGGCGCGCACCACACGTCCAACTGGGATTTCGTGCTGTTCATCGCGGCCAAGTTCATCCTCCGCCTGAACGCCCGCTGGTTCGGCAAGCACAGCATCTTCCGCTGGCCGTTCGCCGGGCTGATGGAGCGCTGGGGCGGCATTCCCATCCAGCGCCACCTCAAGCTCAACCAGGTCGAGCAGGCCGTGCAGGCCTTCGCCGAGAACCGCGAATTCATCCTCGTGCTGTCGCCGGAAGGCACGCGCAAGCGGGTGGAGCGCTGGAAGATGGGCTTCTACCACATCGCCCGTGGCGCGCAGGTCCCGGTGGTGCCGGCGGCACTGGACTACCGCAACCGGCGCATCGTCATCGGCGAGCCGTTCTGGACCACCGGCGATGCCGCGGCCGATCTGCGCCGCCTGCTGGCGTTCTACCTGCCGTACGAGCCGAAAAAACCCGACTACGCTTTTAACGGCGATTGAAGGCCGTCACGCTGAAAAGCGCGCGGGCACTGTTATAGTTAGCCGCATTACTCCTCTAATAGCCGAAGGATTGCATCATGAACCTGTTCCGCACTTCCGCTGCTGTCTTGGCGCTGACCACTGGCCTCATGGCGCTGCAGGCGCAGGCTGAGGTGGTGCAGCAGAACGCCAGCGGCGACCCGATGTACACCGCCGACGCGCCGCCCGCCTATTCCATGGTCGGCGACCTGCTGATCGCCCGTCCGCTGCTCATCGGTGCGACCGTCGTCGGTGCCGGACTGTTCGTGGTGAGCCTGCCCTTCAGCGCCCTGGGCGGCAATGTCGGTGCCGCCGGCAAGGCCCTGGTAGTCGATCCGGGCAAGGAAGCCTTCGTGCGTTGCCTGGGCTGCACCAGCAGCGGTTACCAGAAAGACTGATCGCGCTATTCTCGGCTCCTCGAGCCGGAGACGGCCCCTTGCCCAGCGATGAGCAAGGGGCCGTTTGCATTTATGGCGCCCCGTTCGGCGCCTGCCAGGGAGGGGGATGAGGTGAAGGGTTTTCCAATTACCGCGCTGCTGGTGCTGGCGGCCGTCGGGCTTGCCGGCAGCTTCTGGATGAGTGCCGGCTGGCTGCAGCTTTGCGCGGGGCTGGCGCTGTTCCTCTTCGGCATGCAGTGCCTGGAGGAGGGGCTGCGTGACCTGGCCGGCGGCAAGCTCGAGCAGTTGCTGGGGCGTAGCACCTCGACGCCGTTCAAGGGCCTGATGTTCGGTGTCTGCGGGACGCTGCTGCTGCAGTCCAGCACCCTGGTTTCCCTGCTCACCATCGCCTTCATCAGTACCGGGCTGATCCAGCTGGCCGGCGGCATCGCCATCCTCTTCGGCGCCAACCTCGGGGCCACCAGCGGCATCTGGCTGCTGGCCATGGCTGGGCAGAACCTCAGCCTCAGCCCCATGGCCCTGCCGCTGCTGGTGTTCGGCGTGCTCGCCGGCTTCGTCGGCCCGCGCAGCAAGGCGGCCGGGCGCATCGTGCTGGGCATCGCCTTCATCTTCCTCGGCATCGACCAGATCAAGGATGGCTTCGCCAGCTTCGGCGGTGGCTTCGACATGAGCGGCCACCAGGTCGACGGGCTGGCCGGAAGCCTGATGTTCGCGGTCATCGGCCTGCTGGTCACCGTGGTGCTGCAATCGAGCCATGCGGCCCTGATGCTGACCCTCGCGGCCCTGGCCGGCGGCCAGCTGGAGCTGGGCCAGAGCCTGGCGATCGCCATCGGCTCCAACATTGGCAGCAGCGTCACCACCGCCTTCGTCGGCTCGCTCGGCGGCAACCGCAGCGGCCAGCGCCTGGCATTGGCCCATGTGCTGTTCAACGTCGTCACCGGCGTGCTCGCCTTCGCCCTGCTCGGCCCCCTGACCTGGCTGGTGCATGCCCTGGCGGAGCCGATGGGTCTGGGAGACAACCCGCTGATCCAGCTGGCGATGTTCCACACCCTGTTCAACGCGTTGGGCGTGATGCTGTTCTGGCCCGGGCAGGCGCTTCTTGCGACCCTGCTGGTGCGCTGGCTGCCCGAGCGCAGCGAGCCCCAGGTGCTGATCACCGAACTGGCGGTGGGGCCGGCGGAGCCGGAGCGGATCCGCGCGCGCTACCTCAGCGAACGCGCCCTGGATTCGGCCGACGCGGCTGCCAGTGCGGTGGTGCAGGAGCTGCGCCATCTCGGGCGCCTGAGCCTGGAGGTGATCTGCCATGCGCTGTTTTTGCCGGTGGACCTGCTGGGCAAGGACCGCCCCGACGAGGCCGCGTTGCAGGCACCGCCCGTGCGCCATCACCTGGATGCCGAGACGCTCTACCAGCGCCACATCAAGGGTGTGTACGGCGACCTGCTGAGCTTCATGGGGCGCCTGGAGGTGACGCTGGACGAGGCGCACCAGCAGTTCTGGGTCAGCTGCCAGGTGGCGGCGCTGCAACTGGTGGATGCGGTGAAGGATGCCAAGCACCTGCAGAAGAACCTCGGCCATTACCTGGAGGGCGGGCCGTCGGCGACGCGGGATGCCTACGTGGAGCTGCGCCGCCACCTGCTGGCGACCCTGCACCAGGTGCGCGAGCTGAGCCGTTCGGAGCTGCCGGACGAAGTCTGGTCGCAGCACCTGCAATGGCTCGACGAGAAGGCCGCGGACTTCGACGGCGACTTCCGCAACCGCCTGTTCGCCGCGGTGCGCAGTGGCCAGCTGGATGGCCTGCAGATGAGTTCGCTGATGAACGACCTGGGCTATGCCAGCCGCATCATCCAGAGCCTGCGCAACGTGCTGATGATCGGCCAGGGCCAGGGGCTGTTCCGCAAGGGCGCGGCTATGGAAGACGAAGGGGTGATCGAGCTGCCCTGAGCCGCGAGGCTCAGCGCCGCTCCTCCTCCAGCGTCTTGGCCAGGCCCACGCCGCGCGGGTCGCTGGCGGCTTCGATACGGCCGCCGTCCTTGTCCCAGAACAGCACTTGCTGGTTGCCGTAGCCGCGCTCGACGCGTTTCAGGCTGTAGCCACGCGACTGCAGTGCGGCGATCTCGGCGTCGCTGAAGGTGCTCGGCTCGTGCTCGATGACGTCGGGCAGGTACTGGTGGTGGTAGCGCGGCACCGCCGGCCAGCGGGCGACGGGCTGGCCGTCGAGGTATTCCAGTATCGACAGCAGCACCATGCTGGGGATGCGGCTGCCGCCCGGGGTGCCGAAGGCGGTGAATTCCTTCGCGCTCTCGATGAAGGTGGGGCTCATGCTCGACAGCGGGCGCTTGCCGGCGGCCACCGCGTTGGCCTGGCTGCCGGCCAGGCCGTAGGCGTTGGCGCCGTGGGTGTCGGCGGCGAAGTCGTCCATCTCGTCGTTGAGCAGCACGCCGGTGCCCGGGGCGACGAAGGCGGCGCCGAAGGGCAGGTTCACCGACAGCGTGGCGGCGACGGCGTTGCCGTCCTTGTCGATCACCGCGAAGTGGGTGGTGTGGTCGCCCTCGCGCCAGGCGGGGGCGGGCGGCAGGCTGGCGCTGGGGGTGGCGCGCTGCGGGTCGATGCCGGCGGCCAGGCGCTTCAGGTAGTCCGGCGCGAGCAGCTGGCTCACCGGGTTGGCGATGAAGTCGGGGTCGCCCAGCAGGCCACGGTCGCGGTAGGCACGGCGCAGCGCCTCGACCACGTAGTGGGTGCGCTGCAGCTTGTCGCCTTCACGCCAGGGCAGCTGCTGCAGCATCGCCAGGCTCTGGGCCAGGGCCACGCCGCCGGCCGAGGGCGGCGGTGCGCTGATCAGGTCGCGGCCGTCGGCCAGGGCGTAGCGCAGCGGTTGGCGTTCCACCACGCGGTAGCTGTCCAGGTCCTGCTGGGTCCAGATGCCACCGGCATCGCGCACGCCCTTCACCAGCTTTGCGGCGGTCTCGCCGGCATAGAAACCGGCCTTGCCGTAGCGGGCGATGCGCTCCAGGGTGTGGGCCAGGTCGGGTTGGCGCAGCAGGCTGAATTCATCGGGCACCTCGCCCTTGTCGTCGAGGAAGATGCGCGCCGTCTCGGGGTCGTCGCGCATCGCCGCGAGGCGGAAGCCGGCGCGCTCGATGTACACGCGATCGACGGAGATGCCGTCGCGGGCCAGGCGGATGGCCGGGGCGAGGGAATCACCGAGGGGCAGGCGACCGTGGTGCTGGGCCAGGTCCACCAGCGCGGCGGGCAGGCCGGGAATGGCGGCGGCCAGCGGGCCATTGATGGACAGCTGCGGCTGTACCTTGCCGTCGCGCATGTAGAGATCAGGGCGCGCGGCGAGGGGCGCGCGTTCGCGGGCGTCGAGGAACAGGTAGGTGGGTTGCTTGTCGCCGGCCTTGCGCAGGAGGAAGAAACCGCCGCCGCCGAGGCCGGAGCCGTGGGGCTCGGCTACCGCCAGGGCGGCGCTGATGGCCACCGCGGCGTCGAAGGCGTTGCCGCCCATGGCCAGGGTTTCCAGGCCGGCCACGGTGGCCGAGGGCTGGGCGCTGGCCACGGCCGCCTGGTCGGGAGGCGCCGCCCGCAGTGCGACGCTGAACAGCAGCAGCGCCGCGAGCAGGGCGGGGCGCCAGGCCGTGTCACGGAGCTGGCGGCCCATGGCGTCAGGCCTTGCCCGTGAGCTTCAGGTACTTGTCCATCAACTGCTCGCGGGTTTCGACACGGGCGTCGTCGAGGGGGATGCAGTCCACCGGGCAGACCTGCTGGCACTGCGGCTCGTCGTAGTGGCCGACGCACTCGGTGCACAGGTTCGGGTCGATGACATAGATCTCCTCGCCCTGGGAGATGGCGCCGTTGGGGCACTCGGGTTCGCAGACGTCGCAGTTGATGCAGTCGTCGGTGATCTTGAGGGACATGGAACAACTCCTACCGTCGCCGTGCGGCGGCGGTGTTCAGCAGACAATGGCGGAATTGTGCCGGAATGGCGCGGTCGGCGCACCTTTTGCGCGCGCCGACCGCCGTATCGCGGGGCTCAGCGCTTGAAGCGCTCGGCCAGGGCCTCGGCCACCGCGGGGTGGACGAACTTGGTGATGTCCCCGCCCAGGGCCGCTATTTCGCGCACCAGGGTGGAGGAGATGAAGGAGTACCGCTCCGACGGGGTGAGGAACATGCTCTCCACGTCCGGCGCCAACTGGCGGTTCATGTTGGCCAGCTGGAACTCGTACTCGAAATCGGAGACGGCGCGCAGGCCACGGAGGAAGACATTGGCCTTCTGCTCCTTGACGAAGTGCGCCAGCAGGGTGGAGAAGCCCACCACCTCGACGTTGGGCAGGTGCTTGGTGACTTCCCTGGCCAGCTCGACGCGTTGCTCCAGGGAGAACAGCGGGTTCTTCTTGGGGCTGGCGGCCACCGCGATGATCACGGTGTCGAACAGGCGGGAGGCACGTTCGATCAGATCGCCGTGGCCTTTGGTGATCGGGTCGAAGGTGCCCGGATACAACACTCGGTTCATCGCTACGTCCTGGCAGGGGTCCGTAAGGGAATCGGATGGTAGCGCAGCATGCCCCGGCGGCCAAGACGCCGGAGCATGCCGGTTTATCCCGCTCAGGCGCTCTTGAGGCGCTCGGCGAGGGCGGTGGATAGCTGTGCGGTCAGCCCGTAGACCGACAGCTGCGGGTTGGCGCCGATGCTGGTGGGGAACAGCGAGCCGTCGTGGATCGACAGGTTGGCCAGCTGGTGGTGACGGCCGAGGCTGTCGGTGACCGCCTGCTTCGGGTCCTCGCCCATGGCGCAACCGCCCATCACGTGTGCGCTGCCCAGGCGGGTGCGGTACAGCTCGAGCGACAGGCCGTCGATCAGCGTGCGCGCCTCGGCGGCGGTCTTCACGTAGCTGGCGTCGGCATGCAGCGGCAGCACGGCCTTGGCCCCGGCGGCGAACTGGATCTCGGCCATCACCTGGAAGGCGCGGCGCACGCCGTCCCAGGTGTAGTCGGTCATGCGGTAGTCGAGCACCGGGCTGCCGTCGCCGCGCAGTTCCACCGTGCCTTCGGCGCTGTCCGGGTGGAAGCCGTCGCGCAGCAGGGCGAGCATCACGTTGGTGTGCGGCAGCTGCTCCATGCGCAGGGCGTTGTCGATGCCGAAGCGGCCGAGCAGGGTGGCGGTGAGCGCAGGCTGCAGCGGCGGCACCTCGAGCTTGTAGGACATGCGCCCGGTGGTGCCGTCGTCCCACTGGTAGTGGTCGGAATAGATGGACTGCGGCGCGCCATAGAAGGGGTTGATGACCTGCTCGAACTGGGCGGCGGAGAAGTTCACCAGGTGCAGGAAGGTGCGCTTGCCGGTGCGGCCGTGCGGGTCGGGCGCGTCGGAGCGCAGCAGCAGGCCGGGGGTGTTGATGCCGCCACCGGAGAGCACGTAGTGCCGCGCCTTGACGGTGATGGTGCGGCCGGTGGGCGCCACGCAGCGCTCGTCCATGCCCTGGCATTCGATGCCGGTGACCTTGTCGCCGTCGATCAGCAGGCGATGGGCGCGGGCCAGGTAGAGCAGCTCGCCGCCCTTGTCGAGGGTCGCGGGGATGGTGGTGACCAGCATCGACTGCTTGGCGTTGGTCGGGCAGCCCATGCCGCAGTAGCCGAGGTTCCAGCAGCCGCGCACGTTGCGCGGGATGACCTTCCAGTGCAGGCCGAGCTTCTCGCAGCCGCTGCGCAGCACGTCGTTGTTGGGGTTCGGCGGAATGGCCCAGGGCGCGACGCCGAGGCGCTGCTCCATCTTCTCGAACCAGGGGGCCATCTCGGCCGGGCTGTGGCCCTTGACGCCGTGCTCCCTGGCCCAGTGTTCCAGGGTCGGGTCGGGGGTGCGGAAGCTGGAGGTCCAGTTGATCAGGGTGGTGCCGCCCACGGCGCGGCCCTGGAGGACGGTCACCGCGCCGTCCTTGGTCATGCGGCCGATGCCTTCCTGGTAGAGGCTCGGGTAGGCCTCGGCTTCCTGCATCTTGAAGTCGCTGCTGGTCTTCAGCGGGCCTTCCTCGATGATCAGCACCTTGTAGCCGGCGGCGCTGAGTATCTCGGCGGTGGTGCCGCCGCCCGCGCCGGAGCCGACGATGGCGACGTCGGCCTCCAGGGTCAGGTCCTGCTCGAGTCGCGAGCCATTGTGGGTCTTCCAGCCGCGGGCCATGCCGTCGGCGAACAGATCGGGTACGGGCATCAGTCAATCCTCGGTCTCGCCGAAAGCGGCCGGTCGTCGCCGGCGCCTGGTCGAGTGGTGCTTCTTGTCGTTGTGGTGGGCGCGGTCAGACGGTCGGCGGACCGGGATAACCGCAATGCGCCCAGGCTTCCTGCCTGCTGTACCAGGCCATCATCACCAGCTGCAGCAGGGAGGCGTGCCCCATCTTCAGCAGGCCGATGAAGCTGTTCTGCCAGCGGTCGAGGAAGTTGCGCACATCCTCGGCGCTGGCGTTCTCCCAGCTGCCCCAGACGCCGGTCAGCGGACCCCGGGTGATGGGCAGGGCGAGCACGTCGAAGAGCTGCACGGTGAGCTTGAGCATCTCCGGGGACAGCCGGTCCAGGGCGTAGTCCAGGCTCTGGATGGTGCCGGCCACGGCTTGCGGCATCTGCTCGGCACTGACCGCGCCATCGAGCATCACCGGGATCAGGGCGCGCAGGAAGGGCAAGTCGGAGTCGCGCAGGATCGCCAGGCCGTTGGCCGGGACGCTGGCGGAGCAGCCGGAGAGGGTGGCGGTGACGCCGGCCGTGGCGAGGAAGGCAGAGCCGAACAGGCCGACTTTGAGCAGGCTGCGCCGGGAAAGTCCCGGCGCGTTCAGGGTGGTCTCGGTCATTGTTGTTATGTACCCGTCTGATCCTTAGGGGGGCGTTAGCGGACGAACAGCTTGTAGACCAGCTTCTGGATCGATTTGCCGTAGGGCGGGTAGATCATCCGCGCGGCGTTGAAACGCTGCTTGATGAACACGCCCTTGGCCTTGCTGAAGGTGAGGAACCCTTCATGCCCGTGGTAGTGGCCCATGCCCGAGGGGCCGACGCCGCCGAAGGGCATGTCGTCCTGGGCCACGTGCAGCAGGGTGTCGTTCAGGCACACGCCGCCGGAGTGGGTTTCATGCAGCACGCGCTGCTGCTCGCGCTTGTCGTAGCCGAAGTAATAGAGCGCCAGCGGGCGCGGGCGCTGGTTGATATAGGCGAAGGCCTGGTCGAGGCGCTCGTAGGGGACGACGGGCAGCAGCGGGCCGAAGATCTCGTCCTGCATCAGCTTCATGTCGTCCTTCACATCGAGCACCAGGGTGTGCGGCAGGCGGCGGCCCTGGGCCTCGGGGAACAGCGGCACCAGGCGCGCGCCCTTGGCCTCGGCATCCTGCAGGTAGCCGTTGAGACGCTGCAGCTGGCGTTCGTTGATGATCGCGGTGTAGTCCGGGTTGTCCTTCAGTTGCGGGTAGAAGGATTTCACCGCGGTGCGGTAGGCCTCGACGAAGCCTTCGACGCGATCCCTGGGCACCAGCACGTAGTCGGGGGCGACGCAGGTCTGCCCGGCGTTCATGGTCTTGCCGAAGGCGATGCGTTCGGCGGCGTGGTCCAGCGGCACCTCGTGGGAGACGATGGCCGGCGACTTGCCGCCCAGCTCCAGGGTCACCGGGGTCAGGTTCTCGGCGGCGGCACGCATGACGTGGCGGCCGATGCTGGTGGCGCCGGTGAACAGCAGGTGGTCGAAGGGCAGCTTGGAGAAGGCGACACCGACATCGGCCTCGCCCAGGCAGACGGCGACGAGGTCCTCGGGGAAGATGCGCGCCATCAGCTCCTTGAACAGCTGGGAGGTGGCGGGGGTGGATTCGCTCATCTTCACCATCACGCGGTTGCCCGCGGCCAGGGCGCCGACCAGCGGGCCGATGGCGAGGAACAGCGGGTAGTTCCACGGCACGATCACGCCGACCACGCCCAGGGGCTGGTAGATGACCTTGGCCGATGCCGGCTGGAAGGCCATGCCGACGGCGCGGCGCGAGGGCTTCATCCAGCGGCGCACGCGGTTCTTGGCGTAGTGGATGCCGTGCAGGCTGGGCATGATCTCGGCCAGCAGGGTTTCATCCGCCGAGCGGTTGCTGAAGTCCTGGCTGATGGCGCGGATCAGCGCGTCCTGCTCGTCGAAGATCAGGTCGCGCAGGGATTTGAGCCACTGGATGCGCTGGTCGGCACTGGGCATCGGGTTGTCGCCATAGGCGGCACGTTGGCGGGCGAACAGCTCCTCGAGCTGGTTGATCTGCTGCTGGGCCTGCTGCAGATAGGCTACGTCGGCGACCATGAGCGACACCTCTCTAATTATTGTTGAAAACCGGTGCTGGATTTTTAGAGTAATTGCTCTAGTGTGTCAAATAGCATGGCGCGACAGGGCTCGCCCTGCCTACCGAACGAAAAGTTGGGCCGGCCTCCGGGCGGCCTGTAGATGGGGCAGGGAGGCCACACGAACAGGGTGCGATACGGAACGCGGAGCGCCGTGGAGGCACTCTCTGTTCCGGGACTCTGTGTAGTTTTGTTACCCTCGCCGGCTCCCCGGCAGCAGTGAGACCGATCCGCGCATGGCCCCACGTATCAAGACCCGCGAGCGAATCGTGCAATCCAGCCTGGAGCTGTTCAATGCCCAGGGGGAGCGCAACGTCACCACCAACCACATCGCCGCTCACCTGGGGATGTCGCCGGGCAACCTCTATTACCACTTCCGCAACAAGCAGGTGATCATCGCCGAGCTGTTCGCCGAGTACGAATCACGGGTCGACGCCTTCCTGCGCCTGCCTGGGGACCGCGCGCTGACGGTGGAGGACAAGACCTTCTACCTGGAGGCGTTGCTGGCGGCGATGTGGCACTACCGCTTCCTGCACCGCGACCTTGAGCACCTGCTGGAATCCGACGCCGAGCTGGCGGCGCGCTACCGGGTCTTCGCCCAGCGCTGCCTGGGGCATGCCCAGGCCATCTACCGGGGCTTCGTCGAGGTCGGCATCCTGCTGATGAACGATGCGCAGATCGAGGCCCTGGCCCTCAACAGCTGGATCATCATGACCTCCTGGGTGCGCTTCCTCTGCACCACCCGGGGCGACCCGGGCGACCTCAACGAGGAGATGCTGCGCCGTGGCATCTACCAGGTGCTGGCGCTGGAGGGGGGCTATATCGCCGCCGAGGCGCAGGAGGCGGTGGCGGCGCTCTACGAGAAGCTCTACGTGCCCCTCGACCTGGTGGTCCAGGGCTAGCGGGCGAGCCCCGCCAGCCACTGCGGTATGCGCCGTTCCAGGTAGTAGTCGGGCTTGCCCGGCGTACCGCCGATGAAGCCGACGTGACCGCCTTTCTCGTGCAGCTCCAGGCGCGTGCTGGCGGACAACTCGTGGGCCTCGGGGATGCTGTGGCGGAACACGAAGGGGTCGTCGGCGGCCTGGATCAGCAGCGCGGGCACGCGGATCTCACCGAGGAAGTAACGGCTGGAGGCGCGGCGGTAGTAATCGTCGGCGTCGGCGTAGCCGTGCAGGGGCGCGGTGATGCGGCCGTCGAAATCCCAGAAGGTGCGCATGCCGTCCAGCGGGCCTAGTTTTTCCAGCACCGAGAGGCGATCGGCCTGGCCCTGGTGGGCGAACAGGCGCTGCTTGTCGCGCACGTAGGCGACCATCTCGCGCATGAAATGGCGCTGGTAGACCCGCGAGAAGCCGGCGCCGATGCGGTCGGCGCACTGGTCCAGGCGGAAGGGCACCGAGACCGCGACGGCCCCGCGCAGGGCACAGGCCTCGCCGCTTTCACCCAGGTACTTGAGCAGCACGTTGCCGCCCAGCGAGTAACCGACGGCGAACAGCGGTGCCAGCGGGCGCACGCGGCGCAGGTGTTCGACGGTGGCGGCCAGGTCCTCGCTGGCGCCGGAGTGGTAGCCCCGGGGCAGCAGGTTGGGTTCGCCCGAGCAGCCGCGCCAGTTGATCGCCACGCTGGACCAGCCGCGCCCGGCCAGTTGCTGTTGCAGGCCGAGCACGTAGAGCGAGCTGGATGAGCCGGTGAGGCCGTGGAGCACCAGCACCAGCGGCGACTCGGCGTCGTGCGGGCCGTGCCAGTCGAGGTCGAGGAAGTCGCCATCCTCCAGCCAAAGGCGCTCGCGCCGACGCTCCAGCTGCGGTGGTTTGCGGCAGAAGGGCGACCAGAGGGTCTGCAGGTGCGGGCCCGGCAGCCACCAGGCGGGGTTGAAGTCGCTCACGCCTGGCGATGCCACAGGGCGTAGTGCACGGTGCTGGCCTTCTTCTCCCGGTGCAGGCGCCAGTTGCCCGGCAGGCCGAGGCTGGAAGGGGCGCTCTCGCTCTCGGTGTAGATCCAGGCGTCGGCGGCCAGCCAGCCATTCTCTTCCAGCAGTGCGCAGGCCGGCTGCAGCAGCGCGAGGTTGAAGGGCGGGTCGAGGAACACCAGGTCATAGGGGCGTGGCGTCTGGGTGGCCAGGTAGCGCAGCGCGTCGGCCTGCAGCAGTTGGCCAGCGCCGCAGCCGAGGGTGTCCAGGGTGCCGCGCAAGGCGGCGATCGAGTCGGGGTTCAGGTCCAGCGCCAGGGCTTCCTGGGCACCGCGGGACAGCGCCTCCAGGTACAGGGCGCCGCTGCCGGTGAAGGGGTCGAGCACCCGAGCGCCCTCCACGTAGGGCGCGAGCCAGTTGAACAGGGTTTCACGCACCCGGTCCGGCGTCGGGCGCAGGCCCGGGCCGTTGGGGAAGGCGAAGCGGCGCGAACGCCACTCGCCACCGATGATGCGCAACTGGCCCTGGCCCCCGTGGGGAGCCGGGGCTTTCTTCGGTGAACGTGCGGCCATCAGTGCTCCGGGATGCCAAAGCTGGGTTTGAAACGCTTCTCCGTCGGCGCCGGCAGTTCCTTCTGGGGAACGGTCGGGCCGGCGGTGACGATGACGAAGCTGTCCGGGTTCAGGTGCTTGTCCATGGCGGCCTTGACCTGTTCGACACTGAGCCCCTGCACCTGTTTCATGAAGTCTTCCAGGTAGGTCAGCGGCAGGCCGTAGAAGCCGATGGCGCCGAGCTGGCCGACGATGTCGGCGTTGCTCGCGGTGGACAGCGGGAAGCTGCCGGCCAGTTCGCGCTTGGCATCGTCCAGTTCCTTCTGCGTCGGGCCCTTGGCCAGGTAGTCGCGGACGATGTCCTTGACCAGCTTGAGGGTGCCGTCGCTCAGTTCGGCGCGGGTCTGCAGGCCGATCATGAAGGGGCCGGCGACCTGCATGGCGGTGAAGCCGGAGCTGACGCCGTAGGTCAGGCCGCGCTTCTCGCGCACCTCTTCCATCAACCGGGTGCCGAAGCCGCCGCCGCCGAGGATCTGGTTGCCCAGGTAGAGCGCGGCGTAGTCGGGTTCGTTGCGGTCGATGCCGAGCTGGGCCAGCAGCAGGTGGGTCTGCGCCGACGGGAACTCGATGTGGGTGGTGCCCGGCTTGGGCGTCTCGGGCGTCGCCACCTTGGCCAGCTTCGGCCCTTTCGGCAGGGCTTCGGAGACACGCTTGGCGATGGCCTCGGCTTCCTCGCGGGAAAGGTCGCCGACCAGCGCGATCACCACGTTGCCGGCGGCGTAGGCCTTCTTGTGGAAGGCCTGCAGCTGGGCGACGCCGATGGCGGGGATGGATTTCTCGTCACCCTCGCTGGAGTGGGCGTAGGGGTGTTTGCCGTAGAGCTTGTCGAACAGTGCCAGGCCGGCGAGCTTGCCGGGGTTCTGCTTCTGGTACTCGAAGCCGGCGAGCATCTGGTTCTTGATGCGTGCCAGGGAGTCCTCGGGGAAGGTCGGCGCGCCGATGACCTGGGTGAACAGGTCCAGGGCCGGGTCGCGCAGCTTCGGGTCGGTCAGGCTGCGCAGGCCGGCCACGGCCATGTCGCGGTAGGCGCCGTTGCTGAAGTCGGCCCCCAGGCCTTCGAAGCCCTGGGCGATGGCGGTGACGTCCTTGCCCTGCACGCCTTCGTTGAGCATGGCGTTGGTCAGGGTGGCAAGGCCGGGGGCGTCGCCGTCCTGGCTGCTGCCGGCGGCGAAGGTCAGGCGCAGGTCGAACATCGGCAGCTCGGGGGCGGCGACGAAGAGTACCTTGGCGCCTTCGGCCGTGTCCCAGGTCTGGATGTCCAGGTCGCGGCGGGCCGGGGCCTTGCCGTCCAGTTCGGTGATGGATTCGAGTTTCGGCGGCTCATCGGCCTCGGCGGCCTGGGCCGGCGGGGTGCGGTCGACGACGATGAACAGCAGGACGCCCAGCAGGGCGATCAGGGCCAGGCCGAGCAGGCCGTATCGCAGGCCGTTGCGCTCACTCATGGCTAGCCTCCTCGGGCAGGACGTGGGCGACGCTCAGGCGGTCGCGGGTGAAGAAGGTCTTGGCGGCGGCCTGGATGTCGGCCGGGGTCACGGCTTCCAGGGCGGCGAGGTCCTGGTCCATCAGCTTCCAGGACAGGCCGACGGTTTCCAGCTGGCCGATGGTGGTGGCCTGGCTGGTGATGGAGTCGCGTTCGTAGACCAGCCCGGCGATCACCTGGGCACGCACGCGCTTGAGTTCCTCGTCGCTCGGCGGGTTGTTCTTGAGGTCTTCCAGCTCCTTCCACAGGCCGGCTTCGGTCTGCTCCAGGGTCTTGCCCTTCTGCACGTTGGGCGTGGCGCTGAGCATGAACAGGCTGTCGCCGCGCGGGTAGCCGTCGTAGTTGGCCGAGGCGCCGCTGACCAGCTCCTCGCCACGCTCCAGGCGGCTGGGCAGGCGGGCGCTGTAGCCGCCATCGAGCAGGGCGGAGATCAGGCGCAGGGCGTGGACCTGGCGGGGCTCCTTGGCGGTGGCGAGGCCGGGGACGTTGAAGCCCATGATCAGGCTCGGCAGCTGGGTCTTCACGTGCAGGACGATGCGGCGCTCACCCGGTGCGGCGAGCTCCAGGGGCTTCTTCGAGGGCGGTACGGCGCGGCCGGGGATGCCGCCGAACCAGCGCTGGGCCAGGGCCTTGACCTCTTCGCCCTTGACGTCGCCGACCACCACCAGGGTGGCGTTGTTGGGCACGTACCAGGACTCGTACCAGTGGCGCAGTTCCTCGACCTTCATGCGGTCCAGGTCGGCCATCCAGCCGATGGTGGGGGTGTGGTAGCCGCTGGCGGGATAGGCCATGGCCTTGAAGCGCTCGAAGGCCTTGGCGGTGGGGCGGTCGTCGGTGCGCAGGCGGCGCTCTTCCTTGATCACCTCGATCTCGCGCTCGAACTCTTCCGGCGGCAGGCGCAGGCTGGCCATGCGGTCGGCCTCCAGCTCGAAGGCGACGCTCAGGCGGTCGCGCGCCAGGACCTGGTAATAGGCGGTGTAGTCGTCGCTGGTGAAGGCGTTCTCCTCGGCACCGAGGTCGCGCAGCACCAGGGAAGCCTCGCCCGGGCCGAGCTTGCGGCTGCCCTTGAACATCATGTGTTCGAGGGCGTGGGAGAGGCCGGTCTGGCCCGGGGTCTCGTAGCTGGAGCCGACCTTGTACCAGAGCTGGGAAACTACCACCGGGGCCCTGTGGTCTTCTCTGACGACGATTTTCAGGCCGTTTTCGAGGGTGTATTCATGGGTGGGTTGGGATTCTGCGGCATGGGCGGCTATCGGCAGACAAAGGGCGCCGAACAGCAAGCCGGCGGCGTGGCGGGCAATCGCTTTCATCGATGTTTTTGACCTTTCGGACGGCCCCGGCGGACGTACCGCCTGCGGGCGAAGAGGTGCTAGGATACTCCATCCCTTTCCGGCACGGCGACGCTACCGGGCCAGGCCCAGAGCGGCCGCTCCTTGAGATACAAGCTACCCATGTTTGGTTCCAACGACGACAAGAAGACGCCGGCCGAGGCCGCTGAGAAAAAATCACTGTTCGGCTGGCTGCGCAAGAAACCGCAGGAAGCGGCTCCCGTGCCGCCCGCAGAACCCGTCCCATCCGAGCTGCCTCCCGTCGAGGCGGAGCCCGTGGCACCCGCGCCCGTGGCGGAACCCGTTGCCGAGGTGGCGCCCGCCGCCCCGCCGGTCGAGCCGCAGCCCGAGCCCACCCCCGCTGCGCCGCAGCCGCCGGTGGACCTGGCGCCGGTCCCGGCCGAGCCTGTCGCACCTGCACCTGCACCTGCACCTGCACCTGCACCTGCACCTGCACCCGCACTTGCACCCGCACTTGCACCTGCAGCGCCGGTCGAGCCTGTCGTCAGTGCCCCCGCGCCGACCGCCGAGGCCGCCCCGGCGCCGGTTGTCGAGGCTCCTGTTCCGGCTGCCGAGCCCGCCGTCGACGCGCCCGCCGCCGCACCGGCCCAGCCGCAGCCCGTGGCCGAAGCCGCCAAGGCCGGTTTCTTTGCCCGCCTCAAGCAGGGCCTGTCGAAGACCAGCGCCAGCCTGGGCGAGGGCATGGCCAGCCTGTTCCTCGGGCGCAAGGCCATCGACGATGACCTGCTCGACGAGATCGAGACCCGCCTGCTGACCGCCGACGTCGGCGTCGAGGCCACCACCGCCATCGTCCAGAGCCTGACCCAGAAGGTCGCGCGCAAGCAGCTGGCCGACAGCGACGCCCTGTACCAGGCCCTGCAGGACGAACTCGCCGCGCTGCTCAAGCCGGTCGAACAGCCCCTGCGGATCGATGCCGGTAAGCGTCCCTACGTGATCCTCGTGGTCGGCGTGAACGGCGTCGGCAAGACCACCACCATCGGCAAGCTGGCCAAGAAGCTGCAGCTCGAAGGCAAGAAGGTCATGCTCGCCGCCGGCGACACCTTCCGCGCCGCGGCCGTTGAGCAACTGCAGGTCTGGGGCGAGCGCAACAACATCGCCGTCATCGCCCAGCACACCGGTGCCGATTCCGCCTCGGTGATCTTCGATGCCGTGCAGGCCGCGAAGGCCCGTGGCATCGACGTGCTGATCGCCGACACCGCCGGCCGCCTGCACACCAAGGACAACCTCATGGAGGAGCTTAAGAAGGTGCGCCGCGTGATCGGCAAGCAGGACGAGAGCGCCCCCCACGAGGTGCTGCTGGTGCTGGATGCCGGCACCGGCCAGAACGCCATCAACCAGGCCAAGCAGTTCCACCAGGCGGTCAGCCTTTCCGGCCTGGCGCTGACCAAGCTCGACGGCACCGCCAAGGGCGGGGTGATCTTCGCCCTGGCCAAGCAGTTCGGCCTGCCGATCCGCTACATCGGCGTCGGCGAAGGCATCGACGACCTGCGCGATTTCGAGGCCGAGTCCTTCGTTCGCGCGCTGTTCGCGGAGCGGGAGCGCGCATGATCCGTTTCGAGCAGGTGGGCAAGCGGTACCCCAACGGCCACGTCGGCCTGCATGAACTGAGCTTCCGCGTACGCCGTGGCGAGTTCCTCTTCGTCACCGGCCACTCCGGCGCCGGCAAGAGCACCCTGCTGCGCCTGCTGCTCGCCATGGAGCGTCCGACCACCGGCAAGCTCCTGCTGGCGGGCCAGGACCTGTCGCAGATCACCACCTCGCAGATCCCCTTCCTGCGCCGGCAGATAGGCGTGGTGTTCCAGAACCACCAGCTGCTGTTCGACCGCACCGTGTTCGACAACGTCGCCCTGCCGTTGCAGATCCTCGGCCTCGCCAAGCCGGAGATCGCCAAGCGCGTCGGTGTGGCGCTGGAGCGTGTCTCCCTGGCCGACAAGGCCGAGCTCTACCCGGCCGATCTTTCCACCGGCCAGCAACAGCGCGTCGGCATCGCCCGCGCCGTGGTGCACCGCCCGGCCCTGCTGTTGGCGGACGAGCCCACCGGCAACCTCGACCCGCGCCTGGCGGCCGAGATCATGGGCGTCTTCGAGGACATCAACCGCTTGGGCACCACGGTTCTGATCGCCAGCCACGACCTGGCGCTGATCGCCCGCATGCGCCACCGCATGCTCACCCTGCAACGTGGCCGCCTGATCGGCGATGGGGAGGCCGGCTGATGAGTGCGACCCGCATGCCGCCACCCAAGCCCGCCGAGCGGGTGGGCGCCACCGCCAAGCCAACCGAGCCGCAGAAGGGCGGCGACGACGGCCCTGATTTCAGCGCCCTGCTGCACGCCTGGCTGGAGGCGCATCGCGCAAGCCTGGTGGACAGCCTGCGTCGACTGGGCCGCCAGCCCATCGGCAGCTTCTTCACCAGCCTGGTGATGGCCATCGCCCTGAGCCTGCCCATGGGCCTGTCGCTGCTGCTCAACAACGTCGAGCGCCTGGGTGGTTCCTGGCAGCGCGCCGCGCAGATCTCGCTGTTCCTGCAGATGGACGCCGGCGAGGCCGACGGCCAGAAGCTGCGCGAGGAGATCAGCAGCATGGCGGATGTCGCCGAGGTCGAGTGGATCAGCCGCGAGCAGGCGCTGGACGAATTCCAGCAGCAGTCCGGCCTGGGCCAGGCGCTCAAGGAACTGCCGGAGAACCCGCTGCCCGGGGTGATCCTGGTCACCCCCAGGGAAGTCGACAAGACCACCCTCGAGGCCCTGCGCCTGCGCCTGGCCGAGCTGCCCAAGGTGCAACAGGCCCAGCTCGACCTGGTCTGGGTGGAGCGGCTGTCGGCGATCCTCAAGCTGGGCGAGCGCTTCGTCTTCGGCCTGACCCTGCTGCTGGTGTCGGCGCTGCTGCTGGTGATAGGCAACACCATCCGCCTGCACATCGAGAACCGCCGCACCGAGATCGAAGTCATCAAGCTGGTAGGTGGAACCGATGCCTATGTACGGCGTCCCTTCCTTTATATGGGCGCGCTCTATGGCATTGGCGCCGGGCTGCTGTCCTGGCTGGTGCTGGCCTTCGGCCTGGACTGGCTGAATGATGCGGTGGTCCGGCTCGCCGGCCTGTACGGCAGCGACTTCGCCCTTGGCGGCGTGCCATTGGCCGACGGTCTATCCCTGCTTCTGGGCGCGGTGCTGCTGGGGTACATTGGCGCCTGGCTGGCCGTGGCGCGCCATCTCAGCGAGCTGGCGCCGCGCTAGAAATCCCTTGAAAGGACTGCTAATGGATGGGGTGTAACGAAACTTTTACGCCCCCTTGCAGTCATAAAAGCCAGTGCTAAACTGCGCGAGCTTAGTGAATCGGAGGATTCGCATGACCACTTCCCTGCAACCTGTCTATGCCCTGGCTCCCGGTGCGAACCTGGATGCCTACGTGCATGCGGTCAATGGCATCCCGCTGCTGACTCCCGAGCAGGAGCGCGAACTGGCCGAACGCCTCTTCTACCAACAGGATCTGGAAGCGGCGCGGCAAATGGTGTTGGCGCACCTGCGCTTCGTTGTACACATCGCCAAGAGCTACTCCGGCTATGGTCTGGCCCAGGCCGACCTGATCCAGGAAGGCAACGTCGGCCTGATGAAGGCCGTGAAGCGCTTCAACCCGGAAATGGGCGTGCGTCTGGTGTCCTTCGCGGTGCACTGGATCAAGGCCGAGATCCACGAATTCATCCTGCGCAACTGGCGCATCGTCAAGGTCGCCACCACCAAGGCACAGCGCAAACTGTTCTTCAACCTGCGCAGCCAGAAGAAACGCCTGGCCTGGCTGAACAACGACGAAGTCCACGCCGTGGCCGAGAGCCTGGGCGTGGAGCCGCGTGAAGTGCGGGAGATGGAAAGCCGGCTGACCGGCCACGACATGGCGTTCGATCCGGCGGCGGATGCCGACGACGATGCCGCCTACCAGTCGCCGGCCCACTACCTTGAGGACCACCGCTACGATCCGGCCCGACAGCTGGAGGAAGCGGACTGGAGCGACAGCTCCACCGCCAGCCTGCACGAAGCGCTGGAAGGCCTGGACGAGCGCAGCCGTGACATCCTAAACCAGCGTTGGCTGGCCGAGGAGAAAGCGACCCTGCATGACCTGGCCGCGAAGTACAACGTCTCCGCCGAGCGTATCCGCCAGTTGGAGAAAAATGCGATGAACAAGCTCAAGGGCTTCATCCAGGCGTAAGCCAGCCACCCCATCCAAGCCGCCCCCTCGGGCGGCTTTTTTCTGCCCGGAGCGAACCATGCCGATGCCCCCACTCCGTCCGCGACACTGGCTGTTGTTCGTCCTGATCGCAGCGGCCTTCTTCTCCCTGGCGCTGTGGATGCAGCGCGGTGGCGAGTCCGGCACGCCGCTGGCCTGGGTGAGCGCCTGGCAGCAGCCGTTGCTGGAACCCATGGCCGAGGGCGAACTGACCCTGGGGGCGCTGAACCGCGAGTCACCGGGTGAATTGTGGTTGCAGCCCGGCAGCGACGGGCCGCGCCTGCTGTTCCGCAGCACCGGTGACGGTGCGGATGCCTGCAACCTGGAAGCGGAGCTGGCCCTGGACGCGGGCGAGCGCGAGAGCCTGCTCAAGGCCCTGGGGACCGGCGCTGGCCAGGGCGACCAACCATTGAGCCCGCAGATGCTGGAGCAACTGGCCGGGCACCGCCTGGCCGCGCTGGAGTTGCGTCCGCAGCAACCACCGGCGGCCTCGCGCCTTGCCGCCAGCATCGGCCAACCGCGCCTGCGCCTGCAGTTGGGGGAGGGCGAGGCCTGGGTCTATCCGGCCGAGGGGCTGACCGCCCATGTGCTCGACGAGCAGGTGCATCAGGTTCGCGTGGTGCCGCGCAGCACGCTCAGGCACTGATCAGATCGGTGTGGCCGGCTTGAGCTGCTCGAGGTAGTGGGTGCCGCCGAGCTGGGCCATCTGCCGGCGGATCCAGCCGGCGCGGCGCGCGACGTAGTTGCCTGGGCGCCCGGCATGCCACTCGCGCGGGTTGGGCAGCACGGCGGCCAGCAGGCTCGATTGCTGGCGTGACAGGTAGGGCGCGCCGATGCCGAAATGGTACCTGGCCGCCGCCTCGGCGCCGAACACGCCATCGCCCCATTCCACGCTGTTGAGGTAGACCTCGAGGATGCGCTGCTTCGACCAGAACAGCTCGATCAGCGCGGTGAACCAGGCCTCCAGCCCCTTGCGCAGCCAGCTGCGGCCGGACCAGAGGAAGACGTTCTTGGCCACCTGCTGGCTCAGGGTGCTGGCGCCGCGCAGCGAGCCGCCGCGCTCATTGTGGGCGAGGGCGGCGCGGATCGCCGGGACATCGAAGCCCCAGTGCTCGGCGAACTTCTGGTCCTCGGCGGCGATCACCGCGATCTTCAGGTCGTCCGGCAGCTCCTTCCAGGGACGCCAGCTGCGCTTGAGGTCGATGGGTTCGCCGTCGATCCAGGACTCTATCTTGCGCTCCACCATCAGCATGGTCCCGGGCGGCGGCACCCAGCGGAATAGCAGCACCAGCAGCACCGAGCCGGCGACGAAC
Source organism: Pseudomonas sp. Pc102 (assembly GCF_018408275.1). Classification (NCBI taxonomy): domain Bacteria; kingdom Pseudomonadati; phylum Pseudomonadota; class Gammaproteobacteria; order Pseudomonadales; family Pseudomonadaceae; genus Pseudomonas; species Pseudomonas sp. Pc102. Next base: position 399,048 of record NZ_AP021905.1, read on the forward strand.
CAGAGCAGCAGTTTGAACAGGCGACGGCTGAGGGATCGGAACATGCGTGGCTTGGCCGGGGGATGGTTTGCGCGCCATTATAGCGACCGCTTCCTACTTGTCTGGAGTCTTCGATGGCCCGTCTGTTCCTGCTGCTTTCCGCCTTCGCCGGATTCACCGGCGTCGCCCTCGGCGCCTTCGCCGCCCACGGCCTCAGGGCCCGCCTCACGCCCGAGCACCTGGCGGTATTCCAGACCGGCACCCACTACCAACTGATCCACGCACTCGCCCTGTTCGGCGTCGGCCTGCTGTCCCTGCACCTGCCCGGGCGCCTGGTCAGTGCCGCCGGCGGCCTGTTCGCCCTCGGCATCCTGCTGTTCTCCGGGAGCCTCTACGCGCTCACCCTCAGCGGTGTCGGCAAGCTCGGCATCATCACGCCCTTCGGTGGCGTGGCCTTCCTCGGCGGCTGGCTGTGCCTGGGTCTGGCGGCCTGGCAACTGGCGGCACGCTGATCGTCCCAAGTCTGACCCTGGCGTCAAAAATGAGGACGAATGGCGCCATTCAGCCTTGGTCATCGGCATGGATCGGGCTAGAATGCCGACCCCTCAAGTTGTGACCGCATCGTCATGCACATTCAGTTGAACGGCGAACCTTTCGAGCTGCCCGACGGCCAGACCGTCGCGGACCTGATCGCGCGCCTGGACCTGACTGGCCGCCGTGTCGCGGTCGAACTCAACCTCGATATCGTGCCGCGCAGCCAGCATGCCGCCACCGCGCTCAGCGAAGGCGACCGGGTCGAAGTGGTACACGCCATCGGTGGCGGCTAGGCCGCCCGCTAGGAGTCCTCATGAGCCATACGCCGATCGACAAGCCATTCACCCTGGCTGGTCGTACCTATGAGTCGCGCCTGCTGGTCGGCACCGGCAAGTACAAGGACCTCGACGAAACCCGCCGCGCCATCGAGGCCTCGGGTGCCGAGATCGTCACCGTCGCGGTGCGCCGCACCAACATCGGCCAGAACCCCGGCGAGCCCAACCTGCTCGACGTGATCCCGCCGAGCCGCTACACCATCCTGCCGAACACCGCCGGCTGCTACGACGCGGTGGAAGCCGTGCGCACCTGCCGCCTGGCCCGCGAGCTGCTGGATGGGCACAACCTGGTCAAGCTGGAAGTCCTGGCCGACCAGAAGACCCTCTTCCCCAACGTGATCGAGACCCTCAAAGCCGCCGAAGTGCTGGTCAAGGAAGGTTTCGACGTGATGGTCTACACCAGCGACGACCCCATCATCGCCCGCCAGCTGGCCGAGATGGGCTGCATCGCGGTGATGCCTCTGGCCGGCCTGATCGGCTCGGGCCTGGGCATCTGCAACCCCTACAACCTGCGCATCATCCTCGAGGAAGCCAAGGTACCGGTGCTGGTGGATGCCGGCGTGGGCACCGCCTCCGATGCCACCATCGCCATGGAACTGGGTTGCGAGGCCGTGTTGATGAACACCGCCATCGCCCACGCCCAGGACCCGGTGATGATGGGCGAGGCCATGAAGCACGCCATCGTCGCCGGCCGCCTCGCCTACCTGGCCGGGCGCATGCCGCGCAAGCTCTACGCCAGCGCCTCGTCGCCGCTGGATGGTCTGATCCGCTGAGATAAACCATGACTGAACAGCAGGACTCGCCGGCAGAAGCCGGCGAAGTGCGTCACCGCACCATCAAGAGTTTCGTGATGCGCGCCGGGCGCATGACCGAAGGCCAGCAACGTGGCCTCGACCAGGGCTGGCCGAAATTCGGCCTGGACCTGGCCGACGGCCCGCGTGACTTCGACGCGGTATTCGGCCGCAGCGCCCCGCGCACCTTCGAGATAGGCTTCGGCATGGGCCACGCCACCCTGGAGATGGCCGCCGCCGCGCCGGACCAGGATTTCATCGGTGTCGAGGTTCACCGCCCCGGCGTCGGCGCGCTGCTCAACGGCGCCATGACCCAAGGCCTGACCAACATCCGCGTCTACAGCTGCGACGCCCTGGAAGTGCTGCGCGACTGCGTGGCCGATGACAGCCTCGAGCGCGTGCTGCTGTTCTTCCCGGACCCGTGGCACAAGTCGCGCCACCACAAGCGTCGCATCGTCCAGCCGGCCTTCGCCGAACTGGTACGCAGCAAGCTGCGCATCGGGGGCGTGCTGCACATGGCCACCGACTGGGAGCACTACGCGGAACACATGCTGGAGGTGATGAACGCCGCGCCCGGCTACCGCAACCTGGCGGAAGACGGTCGCTACGTACCGCGCCCGCAAGAGCGCCCGATCACCAAGTTCGAACGCCGCGGCGAGCGCCTCGGCCACGGCGTATGGGACCTCAAGTTCCAGCGCATCGACTGATACACCTTCGCGGCCCAGGCCGCGAACGCCACGGACGAGCACAACCCTAGACCGGGACCACCCGGCGCCAGGACGGCACCCTCACCTGATCCGACGTAGATAAAGAGCCCCGCCTATAGTGGTGGTGGCACAAGAACAATAGCGGTGCGACTCGAACGCACCGCGAGGAGAAGGCTGTGTTGAGAAAGTTTGCAATTCTGCTTCTGGCCTCCTGTGCCCTGCAGGCGCAGGCCAAGGTCGGTGCCGACGATGCCGCGCGGCTCGGTGGGGAGCTGACGCCGCTGGGCGGTCAGCGCGCGGGCAATGCCGAGGGCTCGATCCCGGCGTGGGACGGCGGCCTGTCGACGCCGCCGGCGGGCTACCAGCCCGGCATGCACCACCCCGACCCCTTCGGGGCCGAGGCCCCCAAGTACGTCATCAACAGCAAGAACGTCGGCCAGTACGCGGCGCAGCTGCCGGCCGGCCTCAAGGCGCTGGTGGAGACCTACCCGGACTACTCCGTGCGCGTGTTCCCCACCCATCGCAGTGCCGCGGCGCCGCAGCGCATCTATGACGCCACCCGCTTCAACGCCCTCAACGGCGAGCTGATCGCCGGCGGCAACGGTGTTCAGGGCGTGGCGGCGGGCATCCCCTTCCCGATCCCTTCCAGCGGCCTGGAAGTCATCTGGAACCACATCCTGCGTTACCGCGGCGACCAGATCCACTTCGTCACCAACCAGGCGGCGGTGCTGGCCAACGGCAGCTACAACCTGCTCAAGCTGGATCGCAACATCTACTTCGTGTACGGCCGTGACGGCGTGCAGCCGAAGGACCTGGAAAACACCATCTTCTATTACAAGTACGCCGTCGTAGCGCCGGCCAAGCTGGCAGGTTCCGCGCTGGTGGTGCAGGAGACCCTCGACCAGGTGCTGTCGATCCGCAAGGCGTGGCGCTTCAACCGTGGCGAACGCCGCGTGCGTCGCCTGCCGATGCTGGCCTACGACACCCTGCAGCCGGACACCAACGGCATGGCCACCGCCGACGTCGTCGACTCCTACAACGGTGCCCCGGAGCGCTACGAGTGGAAGCTGGTGGGCAAGCAGGAAACCCTGGTGCCCTACAACAGCTACGCCGTGCACCAGAAGGGCATCCCCTACGATCAGATCCTCAAGACCAAGTTCGTCAACCCGGACCTGCTGCGCTACGAGCTGCACCGCACCTGGGTGGTCGAGGCGACCCTGCGCAAGGGCTTCGCCCACCCCTACGCCAAGCGGCGCTTCTACATAGACGAGGACAGCTGGCAGATCCTCGCGGTCGACCTGTACGACAAGGACGGCCAGTTGATCGGCCTGCAGGAAAGCCACCCGATCAGCTACTACGATGTACCGATGTTCGGCAGCACCCTGGAGACCATCTACGACTTCAAGGGCGGCCGCTACTTCGCCGATGGCCTCGACAACAACGAGCCCATGTACGACTTCAACGCGCCACTGAGCCCGCGTGACTTCACGCCGCAGGCCCTGCGCCGCGAAGGCAACTGATATTCCGGCCTGCCTGGCCACTCCAGCCGCCCTTCGGGGCGGCTTTTTATTGGGCGCGAAAGTGTCGTCCGGGTGCGCGGGGCAGGCCGAGTCCGCGCGGCGCTAGTTGATCATCTCCGCGCCGATGATGGTCTGCTCCGGCAGGGCTGGCGGGGCAGGGCTGATCTGCATGTACTTGATGCTCTCGCGGGGGATGAGCAGCAGGTCGCCGTCCACTTCGATGCTGACGAAGGCCGATTCCATCTGCTTGCGCAGCCCGCGTGCGACCTCGACCGGGTCGCTGGACTGCTGGGGAAAGCGCAGCGCCAGGCGCTGGCCGTCCTGGAAGTGCATGTAGAGGTGCTTGATCGGCTTCATGGCGTGCTCCTTCGATGACATGGCGGCCAGTGGCCGCCGGAGCGTGCCCTGGGCCTCAGTTGCGGTCGGCGAGGACGCCGATCAGGAAGAAGACTAGTAGCAGGACGGGCGCCAGGGTGTAGTTGTTGAAATAACCCAGGCCCTTGGCCAGCCAGGGGGTGAGGAAGATCATCGCCAGGCCGTAGCCCAGCGCGCACAGGGCGACGAACAGCAGCGTGCGGAAGAGGAAGTTGAGACCGCCGATGCGTTGCTGGATCCAGGCGTTGATGCCGGGGCCGAGCAGCACCAGCAGGGTCGCCATGATGGCCAGGGAGATGTCGTAGAGGTGGCTGCGGCTCCAGCGGGAGAGTGTCGCGACCAGGTCCAGAAACAGGTCCATCCGTTGTCCTTAGCCCCTCAGGGCAGGAAGTGTTGCAGCAGGTCGTTGAGGAACAGCTGGCCTTCCCGGGTCGCCACCAGGCGTGCCGGGTCGGCGTCCAGCAGGCCACGAGCCTCGGCTTCGCGGCGTGCTTCGGCGAGGCCGGACAGCGGCAGGCCGGTGCGCGTGGGGAACAGCTCGGCCTGTACGCCATCGGTGAGGCGCAGCACGTTCATGAGGAACTCGAAGGGCAGCTCGCCGGCGTCCAGCACCCGCTCGCCAGCCTGGAAGGCCTTGGCCGGGTCCAGGTAGTCCTTGGGCAGGCGGGTCTTCCAGGTGCGCACGATGTGCCCGGCCGGATCGCTCAGCTTGGCATGGGCGCCGGCGCCAATGCCAAGGAAGTCGCCGAAGGTCCAGTAGTTGAGGTTGTGCCGCGCGCGCCGGCCTTCCCGGGCATAGGCGGAGACCTCGTACTGGGCGTAGCCGTGCTCGGCCAGTAGCGCCTGACCGGCCTCCTGGATGTCCCAGAGGATGTCGTCCTCGGGCAGCTCCGGTGGCTGGGTCCAGAACACCGTGTTCGGCTCCATGGTCAGCTGGTACCAGGACAGGTGCGTCGGTGCCTGCTCGATGGCGATGCGCAGGTCGTCCAGGGCGTCCTCGATGGATTGCTCCGGCAGGCCGTGCATCAGGTCGAGGTTGAAGTTGTCGAAGCCGGCCTTGCGCGCCATGTCGGCGGCGCGGATCGCCTCGCCGCCGTCGTGGATGCGCCCCAGGGCCTTGAGCTTGGCTTCCTGGAAGCTCTGCACACCGATGGACAGGCGATTGATGCCCAGCTGCCGGTAGGCGGAGAACTTGGCCTGCTCGAAGGTGCCCGGGTTGGCTTCCAGGGTGATCTCGATGTCGCGGGCGAAGGGCACGCGCCGCTCGACGCCATCCAGCAGGCGGCCAAGGGCACTGGCGCTGAACAGGCTGGGCGTGCCGCCACCGAAGAAGATCGAAGTCAGCTCGCGACCGTGGACGTGGCGCAGGTCCGCGTCCAGGTCCGCCAGCAGCGCGTCGACATAGGCCTCTTCGGGCAGCTCGGGGCCTGCGGCATGGGAGTTGAAGTCGCAGTACGGGCACTTGCGCACGCACCACGGGATGTGGATGTAGGCCGCCAGAGGCGGCAGCTGGAAGCTCGAAGCTGCAAGCGGCAAGTTTGGAGCTTCTTCGCTTGTGGCTTGCAGCTCGTGGCTTGCAGCTTCCTTCTTCATATCCCCAACCGCTGCTTCAACAGGGCCATGGCGCGGGCGCGATGGCTGAAGCGGTTCTTCTCGGCGGGCGGCATCTCGGCGCTGGAGCAGTCGCCCTCCGGCACCCAGAACAGCGGGTCGTAGCCGAAGCCGTGCTCGCCCCGGGCCTCGAAGAGGATGCGGCCGCGCCAGACGCCTTCGCAGAGGATCGGCAGCGGGTCGTCGGCGTGACGCATCAGCGCCAGGGAGCAGATGAACTGCGCGCCGCGCTCGGCTTCCGGCACGTCCTTCAGTGCGGCCAGCAGCTTGGCGTTGTTGGCCGCGTCACCCTGGCCGTCGGCGTAGCGTGCCGAGTAGATGCCGGGGGCGCCGCCGAGGAAGTCCACGGCCAGACCGGAGTCGTCTGCCAGGGCCGGCAGGCCGGACACGCGGGCGGCGTTGCGCGCCTTGAGGATGGCGTTCTCGACAAAGGTCAGGCCGGTTTCCTCGGGTTCGACGTCGCTGAATTCGCCGATCGAGCGCACGCGCACGCTGTCGCCGAGCATGGACTGGAGTTCCTTGAGCTTGCCGGCGTTGTGGCTGGCCAGCACCAGTTCTTTGAAGGGCATCATTCGTCTGGGAAGAATTCCTGGTCGAAGTTGAAGGTGTTCGGCGCGTTGTCGCCCTGCTGCACCGTCAGGGTGAAGTTGAGCATCTCGCGCTGGCTGAAGGGGAACTGCGCCAGGTAGTAGATGGCGCCGCCCTCGTTGACCTGCTTGAAGGTGAGCGGGGTGACCTTGCCGAGCAGGTCCTTGACCTGGCCGCTGACCTGGGCGGTGCTGGCCTTGCCGGCCTTGAGCACCGCGATGTTGACCACGCCCTGGGTCTTGCTGCGGATCAGGCCGACGGCGGCGGCGACATCGGGCTGCAGGAAGCTCGAGTTGAACGCGCTGTAATGCACGTCCAGGTCACCGAAGGTCTGCTTGCGTTCGGCTGCGGCCGGCAGGGCCAGGCACAGGGCGAGGAGGAAAAGGGTCAGGCGGCGCATGGTGGCGGTCTCCAGTCAGATCGCGATACGGCTTTCCAGCACGCTGGGGCCGCTGACGCGATAGATGCCGATCTCACCCAGGAGATTAGGCCATAGACGGCTTCCCAGGTTGTGGCGGTGCTCATGGTCGACCGCCAGGCGGTCGAGCACCTTCATTTTCATTTCACGGCACAGGGCCTCGAAGTCCTTGAAGGTGCAGAAGTGGATGTTCGGCGTGTTGTACCAGGTGTACGGCAGGAACTCGGACACCGGCATGCGGCCGTTGCGCGCGAGGTACCAGCGGCAGCGCCAGTGGCCGAAGTTGGGGAAGGTGATGATGCACTGGCGGCCGACGCGCAGCATCTCTTCGAGGATGCGGTCGGGGTAGTGCACGGCCTGCAGCGCCTGGGTCATCACCACCACGTCGAAGCTGTTGCTGGCGAAGTTGCCAAGGCCCTTGTCCAGGTCCTGCTCGATGACGTTGACGCCCTTGCCGATGCACTGGGCGATGTTGTCCGGGTCGATCTCCAGGCCGTAGCCGGTGACCTGCTTGTGGTCACGCAGCCAGGCCAGCAGTTCGCCGTCGCCGCAGCCGAGGTCGAGCACGCGGCTGCCGGCGGGGATCCAGTCCTGGATGATTTCGAGGTCGGCGCGCACGGTGGCTCCCTTAGACGGCGATGCGGTTCATGTAACCGCTGAAGGCTTGCAGGTAACGCGGGATCGGCATGAGGAAGGCGTCGTGGCCCTGCGGCGCGTCGATCTCCAGGTAGCAGACGTTCTTCCGCGCGGCGGTGAGGGCGTCGACGATCTCCCGCGAGCGGGCCGGAGAGAAGCGCCAGTCGGTGGTGAAGGACATCACGCAGAAGTCTGCCGTGGCGCCGGCCAGGGTCCTGGCCAGGTCACCGTCGTGGGCCGCAGCCGGGTCGTAGTAGTCCAGGGCCTTGGTCATCAGCAGGTAGGTGTTGGCGTCGAAGCGGCCGGAGAACTCCTCGCCCTGGTAGCGCAGGTAGCTCTCCACCTGGAACTCGACGCTGTGGAAGTCGTAGTTGAGCTTCTCGCTTTTCAGGCCGCGGCCGAATTTCTCACCCATGGCGTCATCGGAGAGGTAGGTGATGTGGCCGACCATGCGCGCCAGCATCAGGCCGCGCTTGGGGATCACGCCCTGGTCCTGGAAGTGGCCGCCGTGGAACTCCGGGTCGGTGAGGATGGCCTGGCGCGCCACCTCGTTGAAGGCGATGTTCTGCGCCGAGAGCTTGGGCGCCGAGGCGATGGCCAGGCAGTGGCGCACGCGCTCGGGGTAGCTGATGGTCCATTGCAGGGCCTGCATGCCGCCGAGGCTGCCGCCGACCACCGCGGCCCACTGGCTGATGCCCAGGGTGTCGGCCAGGCGTGCCTGGCTGTGCACCCAGTCCTCCACCGTCATCACCGGGAAGTCGGCGCCGAAGGGCTTGCCGGTGGCCGGGTTGATGCTGGAGGGACCGGTGGAGCCGTTGCAGCCGCCGAGGTTGTTCAGGCTGACGACGAAGAAGCGGCGGGTGTCGATGGCCTTGCCGGGGCCGATGCAGCTGTCCCACCAGCCCGGCTTGCGGTCTTCCATGCTGTGGTAGCCGGCGGCGTGGTGATGGCCCGAGAGGGCGTGGCAGATCAGCACGGCGTTGCTGCGGCTGGCGTTCAGCTCGCCGTAGGTCTCGTAGACCAGCTCGTACTCGGCCAGGCTGCGACCGCAAGCCAGCGGCAGCGGTTCGCTGAAACGCTGCACCTGGGGCGTGACCAGGCCGACGGAATCTTCGGGGATGACGGTGGGCATCGCAGCCGCTGCTCTTTATCTGGGAAGGGCGCCAGTCTAAAGAGCACCGTCCCACCCGGCAAGCAGGCGGAACGGCGGCCAAACCCTTGAATCGAAAGGCTCAGGCCTCGTGCTGCTGGCGCACCAGGCCGGGCAGGCTGACCACCTTGCCCTGGCGCTGGATGGGCGCCGGGCGACGCAGCGCGCGGAGCATGTCGTTGGCCTGGACCAGCTGCTTCTCCAGCTCGTCGGTGTAGCGCGACAGCTGCAGCACGCGCTGGCGCGCCTGCTGGGTGTCCTGGGCCAGGGCCTTGAGGCGCAGCATGTGGGTTTCCAGCAGCTGCTTGTGCTCCAGGGTGTTCTGCATCAGCGGCATCAGCGCCTCGTTGGCCCACTGCGCGGCGTCCTGGCGCAGGCGCTGGTGCATGCCGATCACTTCCTGGACCAGGGTGGCGAAGAAGCGGCGGGTGAGCAGGCGCTGCTCGGTGAGCAGGGTCTTGAGGTGCAGGCGGAACTGGTCGGCCTTGCCGCGCAGCTGGCGCAGCTCGCGCTGGTAGCGGAAGACATCGAACTGCGGAGCGTCGACGCCTTGCAGCGGGTTTTCCTCGTTGTGCCGGCGGTAGATGGCCAGGACCATCTTGTTGGCCATGTCGGCCTCGTGTTCGAGGCTGTGCAGGTCGGCCTCCACCGAACGGAAGAAATGCAGGATGGCCTGGTTGATGCCGACCGTCGTCCAGCTGCTGGTGAGGTTGCGCCGCACCTTGGCCAGGTGTTCCTCCAGGCGTTCGGGGCGCGCGGCGGCGCGCAGCGTGTCGCCCTGGCGCTTGAGCAGGCGCTGGTTGGTCTTCAGGCCGAGCAGCCGGCGGTGGTGGCGGGCATGGTCTTCCTTGGTGCGGGCGGTCAGCTCGAAGAGCATCTGGCCATTGTCCTGCTGGTGGTTGCTGAGCAGCTCCTGCTGCTCGCGCACCTTCTCCAGGCGCAGGCTCAGGACGTGCTGGCTGTTCTGCAGCAGGGCCAGCACCTGGTTGACCACGCGGGTTTCAAGCAGGCGCTCCTTCTGCGCGACGATGCGCTCGCAGAGCAGGGTCTCGAGGTTGGCCATCTGGCTGCGCTCGAGCAGTTCATGGTCCTTGCGCACCTTGGCCAGCAGCGCCTGCTTGGCCGACAGCGGCAACACGTCCTCGCGGCGGATGCCGAGCTGGCGGGCGGTGGACTCCTGGATCTGGCGGATCGCGTTCTGCACGAAGGTCTCGCCGGCCAGGTCGTCCCAGAGCACGTCGATCTTGTTCAGCACGGCGAACAGGCTGGTCTGGGTGTCCTCGTCGAGCTGGCGGATGTGCTGCTGCCAGATGTCCATGTCGCTGGCGGTGACGCCGGTGTCGGCGGCCAGCAGGAAGATGATCGCCTGGGCGCTGGGCAGCATCGACAGGGTCAGCTCCGGCTCGCTGCCCAGGGCGTTGAGGCCCGGGGTGTCGAGGATGCGCAGGCCCTGGCGCAGCAGCGGGTGGTCGAAGTTGACCATCGCGTGGCGCCACGCCGGCACCAGCACCATGCCGGGGCGGCCGGCGGATTCGAGGGCGTCGGGGTGGAAGCCAAGCTGGATCGCCTGCTCCACCGGCATCGGCTTGGTCTTGGCCACCTGGGTGAAGGCCTGGACCATGTTGTCCGGGTCGCTGGTGTCCAGCGGGATGTTCACCCAGTGCCGGGGGATGCGCTTGAACTGCGCGACGCTGGCCGAGGCGGTGCGCGTCTCGATCGGCAGCAGGCGGATATAGGAGCGTTCCGAGCGCGGGTCGAAGAACAGCTCGGTGGGGCACATGGTGGTGCGCCCGGCGTGGGACGGCAGCATGCGCTGGCCGAACTCGGAGAAGAACAGGCTGTTGATCAGCTCGGTCTTGCCGCGGGAGAACTCGCCGACGAAGGCCAGGGTGATGTGGTCGGTGCGCAGCAGGCGCAGGGCGCGCTCGAGCTTGTCCTGCACCGCTGCGGAGTTGAGGCGGTTGTGCTCCAGCCAGCTGCGGTAGCGAGTGATCTCGCGGACCAGCTCGCGTTTCCAGGCCACGTAGGCATCGACCTGTTGACTGAGACGTTCCATGCTCATCCTGGCTCTCCTTCCGGTAGCGCGTCCTGCGTACAGAAATGTGGGAACTCGATATCGATGCGACGGCGACCTGGCGGCTGCCGCTTGCCCTGGCCGGGCGGCCCGCCCCTGAATGGCGCGAGCGGAGGAATGTCTCGCATTATCCGGGGCCCGGCAGCGCCGTCAATCGGCTCGCCCCGCCTCCCGCCTTAAGGTCTGTCAGAGGGGGCGAGCGGTCAGTCCGGGCAGGTCCGGGAGCTTCTGCGGGTGGCGGATGCGCACGCGCTTCTGCCGGTTCAGCTCGCCGCTTTCCAGGCTCACCAGGCTCTTGGCGACGCCGAAGGCCTGGCCGAGGAAGGCCAGCAGGTGGGCGTTGGCCTTGCCTTCGACCGGCGGCGCGGTGAGGCGGATCTTCAAGCGTTCGCCATGCAGCCCGGCGAATTCGTCGCGGCTCGCCTTGGGCTGCAGGTGGACGTCGAGGAGCAGGTCCTCGCCGTCCCAGCGAAAGAAGCTCATCACATGAAGGGGCTGAGGATCTTCGGCATCCCGGTCATCACCGCCAGGTTGCCGATCACCAGCATGTCGATCAGGCGCAGGGCGATGAAGGCGAAGATCGGCGAGATGTCCAGGCCGCCCAGGTTGGGCAGCAGCTTGCGGAAGGGCGCCAGCAGCGGTTCGCAGATCTGGTTCACCAGCTGGGCGCCGGGGTTGTAGCTGTTGGGGGCGACCCAGGAGAGGATCACGCTGATGATCATGGCGAAGAAGAACACCTTGATGAACAGCGAGGTCACCGCGATCAGCGACCAGACCAGCAGTTGCAGGACGTAGCCGGCGACGCCGTAGCCCATCAGGACCAGGGTGACGATCATCAGCAGCAGCTGGATCAGGATGGCCAGCACCAGGGAGGCCAGGTCCAGCCCGCCGAAGCCGGGGATGACCTTGCGCAGGGGGTTCAGCAGCGGCTTGGTGGCGCGCACGATGAACTGGCTGAGGGGGTTGTAGAAGTCGGCGCGCACCAGTTGCAGGATGAAGCGCAGCAGGACGATCAGCAGGTACAGGCTGCCGAGGGTCTGGATGACGTAGATGGCGGCGGTGGAAAGTCCGGTCATTAGGCGTTCCTTGTGGGCGTTGGGACCCCATGGACGAGCACGGGGCGCATGGCGCGATCGGCGTGCCACGGGGTTGCGTGGGAATAATGTAGGGAATTCGTCGCCGGCAGTCGCGAAAATCTGTTGCGGGCTGTATGCATGGCGGTTTTCTCAGCGCCCCGCCATCAGGTCGGGCCCCTGGCAACCCGGGTCCGCCGCGTCGCTCACCGCCAGCAGGGTGAAGCCGCCGGGCTCCTGGCGGATCGTCAGGTAGCGGTGGTCGCCGTCCTCCAGGGGCTGCTCGCTGCTCAGCTCCACTTCCACCTGGAAGCGCTCCGGCGCGGCCTTGCAGCCACGCACGGCGCCGTAGTTGAGGGTCACGTCGCGCCGCGCTTCCAGGGCCAGCAGGCGCTCGCGGGCGGCGAGGGTGTCGCTGGCGGTGTCCGGGTCGCTCCATTCACGGGCGGTTTCCGCACCCACCTGCAGCCACTCGTCGACGAAGTCGCGGCCGCTCCTGGCGGCGGGCTGCACCCGGTGCAGCGCCCCGCCGTCCAGGCGGTAGCGGAGGATGCCGGGACGGGTGAGCAGGTCCACATCCAGCATGCCCACTTCGGTACGCAGCTCGAAGCCATCCGGGGTGGGCTTGAGGCGGGTCTCCACCTCGTCGCGCACATAGCCGTGCTCGAGGTGGTCGAGGGCGCGCTGGGGCTCACCGCCCTGGCGCGGCTGGACGACGTCGATGGCCAGGCGGCTCCAGCGCGAGGTGCACCAGGGCGTGCCGTGGGCGATCACCAGCTGCCCGCCGGAAAGGCGCAGGAAGCGGAAGAAGTCGCCATTGGCCCCGGAAATCTCGGTATAGCCCTTGCTGCGCCAGTCCAGGCTGCGCACCCAGCGGCCGTCCTCGCGGCTGTAGCCGAGCAGCAGGTTGTCGTCGCCGCAGGGGATGCCGAAGCCGGCGTTGACCAGCAGCATGGGATCGGGCGCGTCCTCGCGGCGCACCACGAAAACGGTGCCTTCGTCGTCCGTCCCGGTTTCGCCGTCGCCGGGTGCCAGGTGCGAGGCGAGTTGCGCCTGCAGGGCCGCAGGCTCGACGGCTTCGTCGCTGCAGGCCAGTTGCGCGTCGATCGCGCTGGCGAGCGCTTCCTTGTAGGCGTCCAGTGCCGCCACCAGGGGCGCGGCGAGGGCGTCGTCGAGTTCGCCGGTGCGCTCGTCGAGGCGGCGTTGCAGTTCCTGCTGGGCGGCGGCCACCGTCTGTTCCGATGCCACGGGGGCGGGGCAGTCGGCAGCCTGTGCGGCGTTGCCGGAAAAGAGGGCCAGGGCCAGCAAGGCTGCGCCCGCAGTGGCGCGCTCCAGCGGGGAGCGCAGGTGTCGCAGCGACGGCGGGCGCATGGCGGTCACTGGCCCAGTTGTTCCGCCAGCTCGGCGGAGCGCTGGTCGGCGGCTTGCAGCGCCTGCTCCACCAGGGACTCGAAGGCGTTGCCCTGGAAGGACTTGATGGCCGCCTCGGTGGTGCCGTTGGGCGAGGTCACGCGGCGGCGCAGTTCGGCCGGGCCGACATCGCTGGCCACCGCCATGCGCGCGGCGCCGAGGGCGGTCTGCAGGGTCAGGCGGGCGGCGACGTCCGGGCTCAGCCCGAGCTTCTCGCCGGCGGCGGTCATGGCTTCCATGAGCAGGAAGAAATAGGCCGGGCCGCTGCCGGAAACCGCGGTGACGGCGTCGATCTGCTTCTCTTCGTCCAGCCACAGGGCGATGCCCACGGCGTTGAGCAACTGCTCGGCCTGCTGGCGCTGTTCGGCGCTGACCGCGGCGGTGGCGTACAGGCCGCTGGCGCCCTCACCCAGCAGCGCCGGGGTGTTGGGCATGCAGCGCACGATGGAGTCGACGCCCAGCCAGCGCGCGAGGCTGGCGCAGGGGATGCCGGCGGCGATGGAAACGATCAGCTGCCCGGCGGACAGGCTCGGCGCGAGGGCTTCGCACACGGCCTTCATCACCTGGGGCTTGGTGGCCAGGACCACCACGTCGGCGTCACGCACCGCCTCGGCGTTGCTTTCCACCACCTCGATGCCGTGCTCGGCGGCCACCTTGGCGCGCTGCTCGGCGCCGGGATCGCTGGCGCGGATATGGCTGGCCGGGACGCCCTGGGCGCGCAGGCCGCCGATCAGGCTGGCGGCCATGTTGCCGGCGCCGATGAACGCGATGCGGGTAGTGCTCATGAATGCTTCCTTCCTTATTGCTGTGCGGGCTGGCCGTAGTCGCGGGCGCCGAACAGGGCCGTACCGATGCGGACCCAGGTGGCACCTTCGGCTATGGCCGCTTCGAGATCGTGGCTCATGCCCATGGACAGGGTGTCCAGTGGCAGGTCCAGTGAGTGTGCAAGCTGCCGGAGGCGGGCGAAGGCGGCGTGCTGCTCGGCCCGGTCCTCCGTGGGTTCGGGGATGGCCATCAGCCCGCGCAGGCGCAGGTTCGGCAGGGTCGAGACCGCCGCCGCCAGGGCCGGCAGCTCCTCGGGGGCGCAGCCGGACTTGCTCGCCTCGCCGCTGACGTTCACCTGCAGGCAGACGTTCAGCGGCGCGGAGCCGGCCGGGCGCTGCGCAGAGAGGCGTTCGGCGATCTTCAGGCGGTCCACCGAGTGCACCCAGTGGAAGTGCTCGGCGATGGGCTTGGTCTTGTTCGACTGGATGGGGCCGATGAAATGCCAGGTCAACGGCAGGTCGGTGAGTTCCTGCTGCTTGGCCAGGGCCTCCTGCAGGTAGTTCTCGCCGAAATCGACGACGCCACAGGCGTGCGCCTCGCGGATCGCGGCCGCCGGTTTGGTCTTGCTCACGGCCAGCAGGCCGATGGCGGAAAAATCACGCTCCGAGGCTTGCGCCGCCTCACGGATACGCGTGCGAACCTTTGCAATATTCTCTGCTATCGTGGACATTACCTGCGCTCTACAGCCCGGCCTGAGTGGGTCTGCGGCATTCTAACCGCTTGGAATTGGGGAGTCCCATGGATATTACTGAGCTGCTCGCCTTCAGCGCGAAGCAGGGCGCATCCGACCTGCATCTCTCTGCCGGCCTGCCGCCGATGATCCGCGTCGATGGTGACGTGCGCCGCATCAACCTGCCGGCCATGGACCACAAGCAGGTGCACGCGCTGATCTACGACATCATGAATGACAAGCAGCGCAAGGACTACGAGGAGTTCCTCGAGACCGACTTCTCCTTCGAAGTCCCTGGCGTGGCGCGTTTCCGGGTCAACGCCTTCAACCAGAACCGTGGCGCCGGCGCCGTGTTCCGTACCATTCCCTCGAAGGTACTGAGCATGGAGGACCTGGGCATGGGCGAGATCTTCAAGAAGATCTCCGACGTGCCGCGCGGGCTGGTGCTGGTGACCGGGCCGACCGGTTCGGGCAAGTCCACCACCCTGGCGGCGATGCTCGACTACCTCAACGGCACCAAGTACCACCACATCCTCACGGTCGAGGACCCCATCGAATTCGTCCACGAATCGAAGAAGTGCCTGATCAACCAGCGCGAGGTGCACCGCGACACCCTCGGCTTCAACGAAGCCCTGCGCTCGGCCCTGCGGGAAGACCCGGACATCATCCTGGTGGGCGAGATGCGCGACCTGGAGACCATCCGCCTGGCGCTGACCGCCGCGGAAACCGGCCACCTGGTGTTCGGCACCCTGCACACCACCTCCGCCGCCAAGACCATCGACCGGGTGGTCGACGTGTTCCCGGCCGAGGAGAAGTCGATGGTCCGCTCGATGCTTTCCGAATCCCTCCAGTCGGTCATTTCCCAGACCCTGCTGAAGAAGATCGGCGGCGGTCGCGTGGCGGCCCATGAAATCATGATCGGCACCCCGGCCATCCGTAACCTGATCCGCGAGGACAAGGTGGCGCAGATGTATTCCGCCATCCAGACCGGCGGTGGCCTCGGCATGCAGACCCTGGACAGCTGCCTCAAGGGGCTGGTGGCCAAGGGCCTGGTGAGCCGCGAAAGCGCTCGCGAGAAGGCCAAGAGCCCGGAAAACTTCTAACCAGCGGCGGGTACCCCGGTCGGGGCGCCCGTTTCGCCGTAGCGCGGCCCCGCGCCGCGACGGCAACCCCGGTCATCGGGGCTTTCGGCGTCGCCCCAGGCGACCGGCACGTTCACTGCGAGAAAGACCATGGAATTCGAGAAACTGTTGCGCCTGATGGTCGAGAAGGGCGGCTCCGACCTGTTCATCACCGCCGGCGTCCCCCCGTCGATGAAGGTCAACGGCAAGATCATGCCCGTGACCAAGAACGCCATGTCCCCGGAGCAGACCCGCGAGACCGTCCTCGCGGTGATGAACGAGCAGCAGCGCCGCGACTTCGCCGAGAACCACGAGTGCAACTTCGCCATCAGCGCCCGGGGCATCGGTCGTTTCCGCGTCAGTGCCTTCTACCAGCGCAACCTGGTGGGCATGGTGCTGCGCCGCATCGAGACCAACATCCCCACCCTGGATGACCTCAAGCTGCCGGAGATCCTCAAGAAGCTGGCGCTGACCAAGCGTGGCCTGGTGCTGTTCGTCGGCGCCACCGGCACCGGCAAGTCCACCTCGCTGGCGGCGATGATCGGCTACCGCAACAAGAACAGCAGCGGCCACATCATCTCCATCGAAGACCCGATCGAATACATCCACCAGCACCAGAACTGCATCGTCACCCAGCGCGAGGTGGGCATCGACACCGAGTCCTTCGAGGTGGCGCTGAAGAACACCCTGCGCCAGGCGCCGGACGTGATCCTCATCGGCGAGGTGCGGACCCGCGAGACCATGGACCACGCCGTGGCCTTCGCCGAGACCGGCCACCTGTGCCTGGCCACCCTGCACGCCAACAACGCCAACCAGGCGCTGGACCGGATCATCAACTTCTTCCCCGCCGACCGGCAGCAGCAGGTGTGGATGGACCTGTCCCTCAACCTCAAGGCCATCGTCGCCCAGCAACTGGTGCCGACCCCGGACGGCAAGGGCCGCCGCGCGGTGATCGAGGTGCTGATCAACACCCCGCTGGCCGCCGACCTGATCCGCAAGGGCGAGGTCCACGAGCTCAAGCCGCTGATGAAGCGTTCCACCGAGCAGGGTATGCAGACCTTCGACCAGGCGTTGTACACCCTCTACTCCCAGGGCGAGATCACCTACGAAGACGCACTGCTCTACGCCGACTCGGCGAACGACCTGCGCCTGATGATCAAGCTCGGTTCCGAGACCGACGGCGACCACCTCACGAGCATGAGCGGTGGCCTGTCGCTGGAAGTATCGGAGGAAGACCCGGGCCGTCGCTTCCGCTGACCGGCCCATCGCCCTGCCGCGCCTGCCGCAGGGCGTTCACCAACTCCTCGTACAGCTGCTGGCCGCCCTCGCGGCTGCGCAGCACCGCCGCAGGGTGCGGCGCCACCACTATCCACCGGTCTCCATGGCGCAGCGGCCTGCCGACGAAGTCCGCCAGGCGTACGCGCTGTGGGTCGTGCAGGCCCAGCAGCGAGGCCAGGGCGGTGCGCCCCAGCGCCACCACCCACTGCGGTTGCCGTTCGTCCAGCTCCTGGGCCAGCCAGTGATGGCAGGCGCGGATCTCCGCCGGCTTGGGCGTGGCGTGCCAGCGGGTCGCCGACCGGCCCAGCGCACCGCCCCGCGGCTCCCACTTGAAGTGCTTCACCGCGTTGGTCAGGTAGAGGTCCTGCCGTGACAGCCCGGCTTCGGCCAGGGCGCGTTGCAGCACCTGCCCTGCGGGGCCGATGAAGGGGCGCCCGGCCAGGTCCTCCTGGTCGCCGGGTTGTTCGCCCACCAGCATGATCCGCGCCTGCGCCGGCCCCTCGCCCGGTACCGCGCAGGTGGCGTTGCGCCAGATATCGCAACGCCGGCACTGGTCCAGGTTCGTGTCGGCCGCCCGTTCCGGCTGCGCGGCATCGCTGGCGATCAACACCTCCTTGCCCTGCCGGGCGCCGACCTCGGGGGCCTGTGCCAGGCGCTGCCGGCCGCTGCGCGCATCAGCCACCAGTTGCGGAATCAGCGGGCCTTCGGCCAGGTGCTTCCAGAAGCGCGCCGGCATATGGCTGCGCATCACTTCGGGATTCAGCCGGGCGGGGTTGAAGGTGCTGCGGTAGTAGGCCGTCCATAGTGCCTCGCTCGGGTCGTCGTGGCCTTCGATGGCCTCGCGCAGCCCGGGCGGGCAGGGCGACTGGTAGACCAGCCGTTCGCCATCGAAATGCGCCAGCCCCTCGGGGGTGCCGATCAGCCAGCTGTGGCGGCCCATGCGCGGCACGAAGTGTTCGGCGCCCAGGTCCAGCACGTCGTGGGCCGGTTCGTGCCAGGCCAGGTAGTCCGGTGCGCCCCGTGCCTTGTCACCCGGGCGGAAGCGCAGGAAGGCGTGCATGTGGTGGGCTTCGCGGCGCACCGCCTTGATCCGCCGCTGCAACTCCGAGCCGTCGCGGTCGCCGGCCAGCATGGCGCTGCGATCCCCCTGGGCCACGCGCCAGAGCACCTGGTAGAGCAATGCCCAACGGTCGCCCGCGCGAAAGCGCGCGGCATCGGCCAGCAACCCCGGCAGCTCGCGGGGAATGGACACCGTGGCGGTACCGGCGGGAGCGGGCATCGGCTCGGTGCCGTCGAACAACCCGGGCGTCCAGTCGACGGCCTGGGGCTCCACGCCTTCGAGCAGCAACTGCCGGGCCTGCTCGCGCCAGCCGGCGAAGCTGCCGTCGAAGCGGATGGCGCGCATCACCAGAGCGCCATCTGCCGTGCAGGCGCATCGCCCAGGCGCTGGCGCAGCACGGCGGACTCCAGGGTGGCGTCGCGGGGGCGGTAGTCCTGGGTGACGATGAAGGGCCGGGCCTTTTCCATGGCGCAACGCAGGCGGGCCACGTCGGCGTAGCGGATGCGCCGCTCGCGCCGCAGCTCCACCAGGCGGTTGGCGCTGAGCACGCCGATGCCGGGCACGCGGGCGATCATCGCGGGTTCCGCGCGATTCAGGTCGAGCGGGAACTGCGCGCGGTTGGCCAGGGCCCAGGCCAGCTTGGGGTCGATGTCCAGCGGCAGGTTGCCGGGGGTGGCGATCAGCTCGTTCACCGCGAAGCCGTAGCCGCGCAGGAGGAAGTCGGCCTGGTACAGGCGGTGCTCGCGCAGCAGCGGCGGTGCCTCGAAGGGCACGGTCTTCGGGCTCTGCGGGATGGGGCTGAAGGCGGAGTAGTAGACACGCTTGAGGCGATAGGCGCCGTACAGCGTCTGCGCCGTGTCGAGGATGGTGCGGTCGTCGGTGTCGTCGGCGCCGACGATCATCTGCGTGCTCTGCCCGGCGGGGGCGAAGGCCGGGGCGCGCTTCTCCGCGCTGGCCTCCTCGACGCCCAGGCGGATGCGCCCCATGGCGCGGCGGATCGGTGCGCCGCGTTTCTCCGGGGCCAGGCGGGTGAGGCCGTCCTCGGTGGGCAGCTCGATGTTGACGCTGAGGCGGTCGGCGTAGCGCCCGGCCTCGGCGATCAGCTCCGGCGCGGCGTCGGGGATGGTCTTGAGGTGGATGTAGCCGCGGAACTGGTGCTCCTCGCGCAGCAGGCGGGCGACGCGGATCAGTTGCTCCATGGTGTAGTCGGAGGAGCGGATGATCCCGGAGCTGAGGAACAGCCCGCTGATGCAGTTGCGCCGGTAGAAGTCCAGGGTCAGGGTCACCACCTCCTCGGGGGTGAAGCGCGCCCGGGGCACGTCGCTGGAGCGGCGGTTGACGCAGTACTGGCAGTCGTAGAGGCAGAAATTGGTCAGCAGGATCTTCAGCAGTGCCACGCAGCGCCCGTCGGGCGTGAAGCTGTGGCAGATGCCCATGCCGTTGGTGGCGCCGACGCCGGCCTTGCCTGCCGAGCTGCGTTTGGGGGCGGCGCTGCTGGCGCAGGAAACGTCGTACTTGGCGGCGTCGGCCAGCACGGTTAGCTTGTCGATGAGTTCCATGGAGGGGGCTATGGATGGCTGTATGTGCATACAGTATTTTCCGCCCCTGCAACCTGCGCAAGTCCGTCAACGACGGATGGTCGCGACCTTGAGGAGTAGACATGCAACGCCCAGACACGCACAGCACGTTCATCGGCTATCTGCTGTGGATTTTCGGCTTCCTCGGCGCTCACCGTTTCTACTACGGCAAGCCGGTGAGCGGCACGATCTGGTTCTTCACCTTCGGCCTGTTCTTCATCGGCTGGATCATCGACCTGTTCCTGATCCCGTCCATGGACCGTGAGGCTTCGCTGCGCTTCAACGCCGGCTCCTACGACTACACCGTGGCCTGGATCCTGCTCACCTTCCTCGGCGTCTTCGGCGTGCACCGCATGTACCAGGGCAAGTGGATCACCGGCATCCTCTACCTGTTCACCGGCGGCTTCTTCCTGCTCGGCGTGCTCTACGACTTCTGGACCCTGAACACCCAGGTCTCGGTGCTCAACGCCCGTCGCTGAACCTGCGCCCCGCTTTGCGGGGCTTCCTTCCGGCGTCTATGTTCAGCAATCCCTGAACCTGCGTGCGACCGCCTCGTCCAAACCGATGTGGCCGTCCCATGAGGAGACGAGAATGGCTGGGCAGAGCGCGACGCGTCCCGCAGTGCTGGACCTGATCGGCAACACACCGCTGGTGCGGGTCAGCCGGTTCGATACCGGCCCCTGCACCCTGTTCCTCAAGCTGGAATCGCAGAACCCCGGCGGCTCGATCAAGGACCGCGTCGGCATCGCCATGATCAACGCTGCCGAGCGCGACGGGCGGCTGAAGCCGGGCGGCACCATAGTCGAGGCCACCGCCGGCAACACCGGCCTGGGGCTGGCCCTGGTGGGGCGCGCCAAGGGCTACCGGGTGGTGCTGGTGGTGCCGGACAAGATGTCCACCGAGAAGGTGCTGCACCTCAAGGCCATGGGGGCCGAGGTGCACATCACCCGCTCCGACGTCGGCAAGGGCCACCCCGAGTACTACCAGGACCAGGCCGCGCGCCTGGCGGCGGAGATACCCGGCGCCTTCTTCGCCGACCAGTTCAACAACCCCGCCAACCCCCTGGCCCACGAGAGCACCACCGGGCCGGAGATCTGGCAGCAGACCGGCCAGGATGTCGACGCCATCGTGGTCGGGGTCGGCTCGGCGGGCACCCTTACCGGGCTCAGCCGCTACTTCCGCCGGGTGCAGCCGGCGCTGGAGATGGTGCTGGCGGACCCGCAAGGCTCGATCGTCGCCGAGTACAGCCGCAGCGGCGAGCTGGGCACGCCCGGCTCCTGGGCGGTGGAAGGCATAGGCGAGGATTTCATCCCGGCCATCGCCGATCTCTCCAGCGTGCGCCGTGCCTACACCGTGAGCGACGAGGAGAGCTTCGCCCACGCCCGCGAGCTGCTGCGCAACGAGGGCATCCTCGGCGGCTCCTCCACCGGCACGCTGCTGGCCGCCGCACTGCGCTACTGCCGCGAGCAGACGACGCCCAGGCGCGTGGTCAGCTTCGTCTGCGACACCGGCACCCGCTACCTGTCGAAGGTCTACAACGACCAGTGGATGAGCGACCAGGGGCTGCTGGCGCGCAAGCGCTACGGCGACCTGCGCGACCTGATCTCGCGGCGCTTCGAGGAGGGGCGGGTGGTCAGCGTCAGCCCGGGCGACACCCTGCTCACCGCCTTCCAGCGCATGCGCCTGGCCGATGTCTCGCAACTGCCGGTGCTGGAGGGCGCGCGCCTGGTGGGGGTGATCGACGAGTCAGACATCCTGCTCAGCGTGCACGCCGACGCCGAACGCTTTCGCGCACCGGTCGCCGATGCCATGACCGACGCGCCGCAGACCCTGGCGCCGGGCGCCAGCCTGGTGGAACTGGAGGCGGTGCTGGATCGCGGCCTGGTGGCGATCGTCGCCGATGCCGCCGGCTTCCACGGCCTCATTACCCGTTTCGACCTGCTCAACCACCTGCGAAGGACACTGCCATGAGCCACGACCACGAGGGCGCCGGGCGCGCCTTCGCCACCCGGGTGATCCATGCCGGGCAGGCACCGGACCCTTCCACCGGGGCCATCATGCCGCCGATCTACGCCAACTCCACCTTCATCCAGGAGAGCCCCGGCGTGCACAAGGGCCTGGACTACGGGCGCTCGCACAACCCCACGCGCTGGGCGCTGGAGCGCTGCGTGGCGGACCTGGAGGGCGGCGCCCAGGCCTTCGCCTTCGCCTCGGGGCTGGCGGCCATCTCCACGGTGCTGGAGCTGCTGGATGCCGGTTCGCACGTCGTCTCTGGCAACGACCTCTACGGCGGCACCTTCCGCCTCTTCGACAAGGTGCGCCAGCGCAGCGCCGGGCACCGCTTCGCCTTCGCCGACCTCACCGACATCGGTCGCCTGGAGGCGGCCCTGCGCGAGGACACGCGCATGGTGCTGATCGAGACACCGAGCAACCCGTTGCTGCGCCTGGCGGACCTGGAGGCCATCGCCGCGCTGTGCCGCGAGCGCGACATCATCAGCGTCGCCGACAACACCTTCGCCAGCCCCTGGGTGCAGCGCCCGCTGGAGCTGGGCTTCGACGTCGTGGTGCACTCCACCACCAAGTACCTCAACGGCCACTCGGACGTGATCGGCGGGGTGGCGGTGGTCAGTGGTGCTGCCCGCGCCGATGCGCTGCGCAAGCGGCTGGGCTTCCTGCAGAACGCGGTGGGTGCCATCGCCGGGCCCTTCGATGCCTTCCTCACCCTGCGTGGGGTCAAGACCCTGGCCCTGCGCATGGAGCGCCACTGCGCCAACGCCCTGGAGCTGGCGCGCTGGCTGGAGCGCCAGCCCCAGGTGGCGCGGGTGCACTACCCGGGCCTGGGGAGCCACCCGCAGCACGAACTGGCGCGGCGGCAGATGCGCGGCTTCGGCGGGATGATCTCCCTGGAGCTGGCCACCGACCTGGCCGGTGCACGGCGCTTCCTCGAGGCCGTCGAGCTGTTCGCCCTGGCCGAGAGCCTGGGGGGTGTGGAAAGCCTGATCGAGCATCCGGCGATCATGACCCACGCCACCATCCCTGCCGAGACCCGCGCCGAACTGGGCATCGGCGACAGCCTGGTGCGCCTCTCGGTGGGCGTGGAGGATGTCGAGGATCTGCGCGCCGACCTGGCCCGGGCGCTGGCACGGGTCTAGGGGCCAGGATCGAAGAAGCCCGCCGGATGGCGGGCTTCTTCATGCTCGGGCGGTCAGGCCTGGTGGGTCAGGTGCCCGTCCATCAGGGTGTAGCGCACCTTGCCCGGTAGGTCCTGGCCGATGAAGGGGCTGTTGCGGCCCCTGGACAGCCACTGCTCGCCGGCACGGGTGCGGGCGGCCGGGTCGAACAGCACCAGGTCGGCCGGGGCGCCCACGGCGAGGCGGCCCACCGGCAGGCGCAGGGCACGGGCCGGGCCGGCGGTGAGGCGGGCGAGCAGGGTGGGCAGGTCGAGCAGGCCGTCCTCCACCAGGCTCAGGGCCAGCGGCAGCAGCAGTTCGACGCTGCTGATGCCCGGTTCGGTGGCGGCGAAGGGCGCCAGCTTGGCGTCGGCTTCGTGGGGCTGGTGGTGGCTGGCGATGGCGCCGATCACGCCGCTCTTCACCGCTTCGCGCAGGCCGTCGCGGTCGGCGCGGGTGCGCAGCGGCGGTTGCACGTGGTAGAGGCTGGAGAAGTCGATCAGCGCCTCGTCGGTGAGCAGCAGCTGGTACAGCGCGACGTCGGCGGTCACCGGCAGGCCGCGGGCCTGGGCGTCGGCGATCATCTGCGCGCCACGGGCACTGGTGAGCTGGCTGAAGTGCGCACGCACGCCGCTCTGCTCCACCAGCAGCAGGTCCCGGGCCAGGGCCACGGTCTCCGCGCTCTCGGGGATGCCGGCCAGGCCGAGGAAGCCGGCGGTGGCGCCCTCGTGGGCCATGCCGCCGTCGGCAAGCGAGGCGTCCTGGGCGTGGAACACCAGGGTCAGGTTGAACGTGGCCGCGTATTCCATGGCGCGACGCAGGGTGCGGTTGCTGTCGAAGCTGGCCAGGCCGTTGGAGAAGGCGACGCAGCCGGTGTCGCGCAGGGCCACCAGTTCGGCCAGCTGTTCGCCGGCCAGGCCCTTGCTCAGTGCGCCGATGGGGAAGACCTTGGTGTGGCCTGCCTCGCGGGCGCGGTCGAGGATCAGCTCGGCCACGGCGGGGGTGTCCAGCACCGGGCGGGTCAGTGGCGGGCAGCACAGGCTGGTGACGCCACCGGCCGCGGCGGCGCGGGTCTCGCTGTCGATGTTGCCCTTGCGGCTGTAGCCCGGCTCGCGCAGGGCGGCGTTGAGGTCCACCAGGCCGGGCGCGGCGACCAGGCCCTTGGCGTCGATGCTGCGCTCGGCCTCGTAGCCGGCGGGCGCCTGGCCGATGCCGGCGACCTTGCCGGCCTCCAGGTAGAGGTCGGTGACCTGGTCGGTACCGCTGGCGGGATCGATGAGGCGGGCGCCGATGATGTGGGTACGCATCAGTTCTGCACCTCGGCTTCCTGGTTGATCTGGCGTTGGGTGTTCTGGCCGCTCATGGCCATGGACAGCACGGCCATGCGGATGGCGATGCCGTAGGTGACCTGGTTGAGGATCACCGAGTGGGCGCCGTCGGCCACCGCCGATTCGATCTCCACGCCACGGTTGATCGGGCCGGGGTGCATGACGATGGCGTCCGGCTTGGCCAGCGCCAGGCGCTGGGTGCTGAGGCCGTAGAGGCGGTAGAACTCGCCTTCGCTGGGCAGCAGGCCGCCCTGCATGCGTTCACGTTGCAGGCGCAGCATGATCACCACGTCGACGTCCTTGAGGCCTTCGGCCAGGTCGGTGTAGACGCTGACGCCGTACTGCTCGATGCCGATGGGCAGCAGGGTCTTGGGCGCGACCACGCGGATGTCCGGGCAGCCCAGGGCCTTGAGCGCGAGCATGTTCGAGCGCGCCACGCGCGAATGCAGGATGTCGCCGACGATGGCCACCGAGAGGTTCTCGAACCCGCCCTTGTGGCGGCGGATGGTGAGCATGTCGAGCATGCCCTGGGTCGGGTGCGCGTGGCGGCCGTCGCCGCCGTTGATGATGGCCACGTCCGGGCACACGTGCTCGGCGATGAAGTGGGCGGCGCCGGAGTCGGCGTGGCGCACCACGAACATGTCGGCGGCCATCGCCTCCAGGTTGCGCAGGGTGTCGAACAGCGTCTCGCCCTTGCTGGTGGAGGAGGTGGAGACGTTGAGGGTGATCACGTCCGCCGACAGCCGCTGGGCCGCCAGTTCGAAGGTGGTGCGGGTGCGCGTGGAGTTCTCGAAGAACACGTTGCACACGGTCTTGCCGCGCAGCAGCGGGACCTTCTTCACGGCACGGGCGCCGACTTCGAGGAAGGAGTCGGCGGTGTCGAGGATTTCCGTCAGCAGCTCGCGGGGCAGGCCGTCGAGCGAGAGGAAGTGGCGCAGCTGGCCCTGGTCGTTGAGCTGCAGCGGGCGCTTGGCGTCTGTCGGCATGGGGCAGGCCCTGGGGGTCGGGAGTTTCAGGAAGCGGGGGTGAGGACCTGGCGCTCGAGGGCGAGCGGCGCGGGGCCGAGCAATTTTACCCGTTCATCGGCGGCGAGCGACAGGGTGGCGCCGACCACGTCCGGGCGGATCGGCAGCTCGCGGGCGTTCAGGTCCAGCAGGCTGACCAGGGTCACGCTGGCCGGGCGGCCGTAGTCGAACAGCTCGTTCATGGCGGCGCGCACGGTGCGGCCGCTCATCAGCACGTCGTCGATGAGGATCAGGTGCTGGCCTTCGATCTCGAACGGCAGCTCGGAGGGGCGCACCTGCGGGTGCAGGCCGTTCTGGGTGAAGTCGTCGCGGTAGAAGGAGACGTCCAGAGTGCCCAGGGGCTCGTCGCTGCCCAGTTCCGCCAGCAGGGCCTGGGCGACCCAGACACCGCCGGTGCGGATGCCGATGAAACGGGGTGTGGCGATGCCGCGCGCGGCCAGGTGGGTGTTCAGCGCGCGGGCCATCTGCGGCAGCAGTTCGGCCGGGTTGGGCAGGGTCATGGGCGTTCCTCGCTATTCGTGTCCGGGGTGTTCCGCCAGCCAGCCTTCCAGCAGGAGGGCGGCGGCCAGGGCGTCGACGGGGTTCTCGCGGTAGCCGCCGCGTTGGCCCTGGGCGAGCCGCTGGCCCTTGGCTTCGAAGGTGGTCAGGCGTTCGTCATGGGTGAAGACCGGCAGGTTGAAGCGGCCGTTGAGGCGCCGCGCGAACTTCTGTGCGCGCTCGCTCATGTCGCTGGGGGTGCCGTCCATGTTCAGGGGCAGGCCGACGACGATGGCGTCCGGCTGCCATTCCTTGAGCAGGGCCTCGACCTTCTGCCAGTCCGGCACGCCGTTCTGCGCCTTGAGCACGCAGAGTTCGCGGGCCTGGCCGGTGACGGCCTGGCCGACGGCGACGCCGATCTGCTTGGTGCCGTAGTCGAAACCCAGCAGCAGGCGCAGGGGCTTGGCGGCCATCAGGCGTGCCCGGCCTGGGCGGTGAGCAGGTTGAGGTTGACGCCGAGGCGCGCCGCGGCAGCGGCCAGGCGCTGGTCGGCGGCGGTGTCGAAGAGGATGGCCGGGTCGGCGGGGCAGGTGAGCCAGGCGTTGTCGGCGAGCTCGGCTTCGAGCTGGCCGGCGTCCCAGCCCGCGTAGCCGAGGGTGATCAGGCTCTTTTCCGGGCCCTGGCCATCGGCGATGGCGAAGAGCACGTCCTGGGAGGTGGAGAGCGCCAGTTCGCCCAGTTCCAGGGTGGCCTGGAAGCTCAGGCCGCTGGGATGGAGGACGAAGCCGCGGTCGGTCTGCACCGGGCCGCCGGCGTAGATCGGCAGGGCCTGGCAGCGGGCGGGCGGGTCGACGTCCGGGCGCAGCTGTTCGAGCACGTCGCTGAGGCTGAGGCCGTTGGGACGATTGATCACCAGGCCCATGGCGCCTTGCTCGTTGTGTTCGACGAGGTAGGTGACGGTCTGGGCGAAGTTGGGATCGTCCATGTGCGGCATGGCGATCAGGAAATGGTGCTTGAGGTAGCTGGGCGCGGTGCTTTTCATGGGCGCTAGTTTCGACCTTCGCGCCGCAAGCTTCAAGGGCGGGTGAGCCCGCCCGGGCCTGTCAGTTGCTCGACAGGCGGTCGCCGCGCTCGAAGCGCCAGGTGCGGATGATTTCCAGGCGGTCGATATCGGCCAGATCGCCCGTGAAGGGGGCGAAGGGGGCGGCGAGGCGGACGATGCGCATGGCGGCCTGGTCCAGCACCGGCTGGCCGGATGACTCCAGGAGCTGCACTTCATAGAGGGTGCCGTCGCGGTTGATCGACACCAGCAGGCGCAGGCTGCCGTAGAGGCGCTGGCGACGGGCTTCCTCGGGGTAGTTGAGGTTGCCGACGCGTTCGATCTTCTTGCGCCAGTCGTCCTTGTACCAGGCACCCTTGTCACGCATGGTCGAGGCCGCGTTGAGGCGGTGGATGCGCGGGCGCTTGGCATAGAGCTGGCGCTCCTGGGACAACTCGGCCTCGAGGCTGGCGATCTCCGAGGACAGCTGGGTGCTGTCGAATACCGGCGCCGGGCGGGCCTCGGGCTCGGGCTTGGCTTCCTCGTGCTTGACCGGGGTCTTCTGCACCTTGGGCGCAGTGGTGGCGACGGCGGCCTTGGGGGCTTCCTGGCGTGCGGCCTGCTGCGGCGCGGCCGGTGGCGTGACCTTGTTGATCTCCTGGTCCTGGAACGGCGCCTGCTCGGTGGTCTTGGGCGTGTCCTTGTGCTCCAGGGTGCCGCTGCCCTGCTGGTTCATCTGCGCCAGGTAGTCGGCCTTCTCGGGCTTCTTGTCGCTCTTGAAGGTGGCGAGGGTGACTTCCAGCGTCTTGCTGATCTGGCTGGGGTCGGCAAAGGTGAAGCCGACCCCGAGGATAAGGGCGACGTGCAGGACGACCGCGAGGAACAGGGTGAAACCCAGCCGGTCCGCCGGGCGCACGCCGGAGGACGGGAAGTCGGGAAAGTCAGCGGCTGCGTTCATCGCACATCGGGTCTGCTCAGGATGGCGCGCAGTCTGCCGAACTGGGGCGGCAGGCTGCAAGTTGCATGTCCAAAGCTGTTAGCTGCATCAAGCTTGGGGCTTGCGCCCGTTCGCGGAGAGCTTGCTGGCGATGGCGTCCATCAGGCGTTCGCCGATGCGCGTGTCGTAGGCGGCGTCGATCTCGCGGATGCAGGTCGGGCTGGTGACGTTGATCTCGGTGAGGCTGTCGCCGATCACGTCCAGGCCGACGAACAGCAGGCCCTTCTCGCGCAAGACGGGCCCCACGGTGGCGGCGATCTCGCGGTCGCGCTCGGACAGCGGGCGGGCCTCGCCGCGGCCGCCGGCCGCCAGGTTGCCGCGGGTCTCGCCGGCGGCAGGGATGCGCGCCAGGCAGTAGGGCACCGGTTCACCGTCTATCATCAGGATGCGCTTGTCGCCGTCCTTGATCGCGGGCAGGTAGCGCTGCGCCATGATCTGCTCGGCGCCATGGCGGGTGAGGGTCTCGAGGATGACGGAAAGGTTCGGATCCCCTTCGCGGTGACGAAAGATCATCGATCCGCCCATGCCATCAAGGGGTTTGAGAATGATGTCACGCTGCTCTTTCGCAAACTCGCGCAGAATATCAGCCCTGCGACTGACCAGTGTCGGTGGGGTCAGTTGAGGGAACAGGGTGGCGAAGAACTTCTCGTTGCAGTCGCGAAGACTCTGCGGGCGGTTCACCACCAGCACGCCGGCTCGTTCGGCCTGTTCCAGCAGGTAGGTCGAATAGACGAACTCGTTGTCGAAGGGCGGGTCCTTGCGCATCAGGATGACGTCCAGTTTGCTCAGCGGAGCGTCGCTCTCGTCTTCCAGCTCGTACCAGTGTTGCGGATCGGCGAACACCTTCAGCGGCCGCATGCGGGCGCGGGCCTCGCCGGCTTTCTGGTACAGGTCCTGCTGCTCCATATAGTAGAGGGACCATCCGCGGGCCTGGGCTGCCAGCAGCATGGCCAGGGAGCTGTCCTTCTTGAAGGAGATGTGCGCAATGGGGTCCATGACGATCCCGAGGCGAACGCTCATGGGTGTGTTCTCCGCGACTGGTAATAGATGAGGGGCGCTGGAGAATTCCAGGCCCGGTAACGAGGCGCTCAGGTTGGCGCTGGAGGTTGTCGCGGTCAAGGGAAACCTCGCCGTATGAACTAGGATTCCCGGAGGCTGGCGCTTTGTAGCTTGCGTCCGGAGAGTGTGCTAAAAAGGCCCGACGATTGGGTCGTAGCCCGTCGCTGACAGGGCCTCAGGCGCACTGAACTAAGCAAAATAACGACTCACCGAGGCGATGGTAGGGCGAACATGGAACAGCATTCCGAGGGTTTGAAGGTCATGGTGATCGACGATTCGAAAACGATTCGTCGCACCGCTGAAACTCTGCTGAAGAAGGTGGGTTGTGAAGTCATCACGGCCGTCGACGGTTTCGACGCGCTGGCAAAGATCGCCGACACCCACCCCAATATCATCTTCGTCGACATCATGATGCCGCGGCTCGATGGCTATCAGACCTGCGCCCTGATCAAAAACAACAGTGCTTTCAAGTCCACCCCGGTGATCATGCTGTCCTCCAAGGACGGCCTGTTCGACAAGGCCAAGGGTCGCATCGTCGGTTCCGATCAATACCTCACCAAGCCTTTCAGCAAGGAAGAGTTGCTCGGCGCGATCAAGACTCACGTGCCTGATTTCACCCCGGTGGAACAAGCCTCCTGAAGTCCGGCCTCCCATGGCCGGTGATGCCTTTCCGTATTGGGGACAAACATGGCTCGTATTCTGATTGTTGATGACTCGCCGACCGAGATGTACAAACTGACCGCCATGCTCGAGAAGCACGGCCATCAGGTACTCAAGGCCGAGAATGGCGCCGACGGCGTAGCCCTGGCACGCCAGGAAAAACCCGATGCCGTGCTGATGGACATCGTCATGCCCGGCCTCAACGGCTTCCAGGCCACGCGTCAGCTGACCAAGGACGCCGAGACCAGCCACATCCCGGTGATCATCGTCACCACCAAGGATCAGGAAACCGACAAGGTCTGGGGCAAGCGCCAGGGCGCGAAGGATTACCTGACCAAGCCGATCGACGAAGACACCCTGCTGAAAACCCTCAATGCGGTGCTGGCCGGCTGATGCCGGCTCAGCCTGCTGATAACTAGAAGAAAGAAGGCCCTGGCCGGCATGTCGGACGCGCAGACCCCTTTCCAGCTTCTCCTCGAGATCGACCAGCGTTGCCGTGCGCTGGCGGCGGGCCTTCCTGCGCAGCAGGAAACCGTGCAGACCTGGAGTGGCATCGGCTTCCGCATGGGCGAGCGCCTGTTCGTGGCGCCCATGGGTGAAGTCGGCGAAGTGCTTCACGAGCCGCGGCACACGCTGTTGCCGGGTGTGAAGACCTGGGTCAAGGGCGTGGCCAACGTGCGGGGCCGACTGCTGCCGATCATGGACCTGTGCGGCTTCTTCGGCGGCGAGCTGTCGCCCCTGCGCAAGCAGCGCCGGGTGCTGGTGGTGGATCACCAGGAGATATTCGCCGGCCTGATCGTCGACGAAGTCTTCGGCATGCAGCATTTCCCGGTGGATGCCTTCTCCGAGGAGCTGCCTCCGCTGGAAGCGTCCATCCAGCCGTTCATCCATGGCGTGTTCCAGCGTGAACAACCCTGGCTGGTGTTCAGCCCACACGTGCTGGCGCAGCACCAGGTGTTCCTCGACGTGGCGGTATAGCTTCATCCGCGCCAGGCTCAACGGCCTGGCGCGGCGGATCGTTACCGGGAGGGGCGATCCAGCGTGGCGGGGCGACTCCCCGTTGCGTGCGGCACCGATGGTGCCGCTGATTCAAGGTTGGGCCGGTTCATGCCGGCCCTTTGGCGTTACATGGAAATCGTTGTGTTGTTGGTCCAGGCGGGGGCCCGATAATGAAAAAACTTAACGCAGGCAATCTACTTGCGGGAACGCGCAGTAGTACGTTGATCGCGGGGCTCTTCGTAGTCCTGATCGTGTCCATCGTGCTGCTGTTCGCCAACTTCGCATACCTGAACACCCAGGCGAACTACGACAAGGAATACCTCGGTCACTCCGGTGAACTGCGCGTACTGTCCCAGCGTATCGCCAAGAACGCCACCGAAGCGGCGGCGGGCAAGGCGGAAGCCTTCGCCCTGTTGAAGGACGCCCGGAACGACTTCGAGAAGCGCTGGAACATCCTCCTCAACGGCGACGAGAGCACGGGGCTGCCGCCCGCTCCCGAAGGCGTCAAGGCCGAGATGGATGCGGTGCAGGCCGACTGGAACAGCCTGCGCCAGAACTCCGACGCCATCCTCGCCAGCGAGCAGACCGTTCTGTCCCTGCACCAGGTAGCCGCCACCCTGGCGGAAACCATTCCGCAGCTGCAGGTCGAGTACGAGGAAGTGGTCGACATCCTGCTGGAAAGCGGCGCGCCCGCCGACCAGGTCTCGGTCGCCCAGCGCCAGTCGCTGCTGGCCGAACGTATCCTCGGCTCGGTGAACAAGGTGCTTGCCGGTGACGAAGACTCCGTCCAGGCCGCCGACATGTTCGGCCGCGACGCCAGCCTCTTCGGTCGCGTACTGAACGCGATGCTGGAAGGCAACGCGGCGATGGAAATCTCCAAGGTGACCGACAACGAGGCCCTGGAGCGTCTGCAGGAAATTTCCGAGCTGTTCGAGTTCGTCTCCGGCTCCGTGGACGAGATCCTCGAAACCTCGCCCGAACTGTTCCAGGTCCGTGAATCCGCCAACACCATCTTCACCGGCTCGCAGACCCTGCTGGACAAGGCTTCCACTCTGGCCGGCGGCTTCGAGAAGCAGGCCGAAGGCCGTAGCTTCAACACCCTCGCCGGTTACGTGCTGGGCGCCCTGGCCCTCGGCTCGATCATCCTGATCGGCCTGGTCATGGTTCAGACCACCCGCAGCCGACTGGCCGAGACCGCCGAGAAGAACGAACGCAACCAGGCGGCGATTCTGCGACTGCTCGACGAAATCGCCGACCTCGCGGACGGTGACCTGACGGTGGCCGCGACCGTGACCGAGGACTTCACCGGTGCGATCGCGGACTCGATCAACTACTCGATCGACCAGCTCCGCGACCTCGTGGAGACCATCAACCTGACCGCCGTGCAGGTAGCGGCGGCGGCCCAGGAAACCCAGGCCACCGCGATGCACCTCGCCGAAGCGTCCGAGCACCAGGCGCAGGAAATCGCCGGCGCCTCCGCGGCGATCAACGAGATGGCGGTGTCCATTGACCAGGTATCGGCGAACGCCTCGGAATCCTCCGCGGTAGCGGAACGTTCCGTAGCCATTGCCAACAAGGGCAACGAAGTGGTGCACAACACCATCACCGGCATGGATAACATCCGTGAGCAGATCCAGGACACCTCGAAGCGGATCAAGCGCCTCGGTGAATCGTCCCAGGAGATCGGTGACATCGTTAGCCTGATCAACGACATTGCCGACCAGACCAACATCCTCGCACTGAACGCCGCGATCCAGGCGTCCATGGCCGGTGATGCGGGCCGCGGCTTCGCAGTGGTAGCGGACGAGGTACAGCGACTCGCGGAACGTTCCTCCGCCGCGACCAAGCAGATCGAGGCCCTGGTAAAGACCATTCAGACCGACACCAACGAAGCGGTTATCTCCATGGAGCAGACCACTTCCGAAGTGGTCCGTGGTGCGCGCCTGGCGCAGGACGCCGGTGTGGCACTGGAAGAGATCGAGAAGGTATCCAAGACCCTCGCGGCCCTTATCCAGAACATCTCCAACGCCGCTCGTCAGCAAGCCTCCTCGGCGGGCCATATCTCCAACACCATGAACGT
Organism: Pseudomonas sp. Pc102; assembly: GCF_018408275.1. Lineage (NCBI taxonomy): Bacteria > Pseudomonadati > Pseudomonadota > Gammaproteobacteria > Pseudomonadales > Pseudomonadaceae > Pseudomonas > Pseudomonas sp. Pc102. Next base: position 431,614 of record NZ_AP021905.1, read on the forward strand.
GATCCAGGAGATCACCTCGCAGACCTCCGCAGGTACCACTGCTACCGCCAAGAGCATTGGTAACCTGGCCAAGATGGCCAGCGAGATGCGCAAATCGGTATCCGGCTTCAACCTGCCGGACGCTCCGGAACAGGCCTGACCAAGGGAGGTGCCGCGGCTTGAAGCCGCGGCGCAGCGGCCATGAGCGAGAGGCACGACAGCATGCAGCCAAGCGGCGTGTGGGCCTTGAAACCCCTGGCCGACATGACGCCCGCGCAGTTCCACGACTGGCAATCGCTGCTCGAGGAACGCACGGGCGTGGTGATCAACGAACAGCGTCGCTCCTTCCTGCAGACCAATCTCACTGCACGGATGCGCGAGCTGGGCATGGATGACTACAGCAGCTACTACCGGCAGGTCACCGATGGCCCGCGTGGTGCTGTCGAGTGGTCGACCCTGCTGGATCGCCTCACCGTTCAGGAAACCCGGTTCTTTCGCCACCGCCCCTCCTTCGACCTGCTCGACGCCTACCTGCGTGAGCGGGTCGCTGCGGGCCTGGAAAACCCGCTGGCGCTCTGGAGCGTCGGCTGTTCCAGCGGCGAGGAACCCTATTCGCTGGCGATTGCCGCCGCCGAAGCGCTGCAGGGCAGCGACCGGCCGGAATTCTTCGGTGTGACCGGTACCGACATCAGCCTCAGCGCCCTCAACAAGGCGCGGCAGGGTGTCTTCGCCGCACGCCGCCTGGAACAGCTGGACGCTGACCAGGCCGAACGTTATTTCCAGGTCATGGACGATGGCCGCTTGAAAGTTGTTGAGAGCCTGGCCGCGCGCGTTTGCTGCGCCCGGCTCAATGTGCTGGAACTGGCGAAGGCGCCAATGTCCGGCATGGACGTAATCTTCTGTCAGAACCTGTTGATCTATTTTCGCCGCTGGCGTCGCCGTGAAATCCTCAATCGCCTGGCCGAGCGCCTGGCGCCGGGGGCCTGATGGTGGTGGGCGTGGGCGAAGTAGTGGGTTGGCATCACCCGGACCTGGTTCCGGTCGCCGACGATCAGGTTCTGGCATTCACCCGGAAGGGATAGCAGACGGCTATGAGTGATCGGCACGATTATGTCGCCCTTGAGTGGGTCAAGGGCGAGATCGCGGAAACCCTGAAGCAGGCGCGACAGGCCCTGGAGGCGTTCGTCGAGAACACCCAGGACCCGACGCGCATGCGTTTCTGCCTGACCTACGTGCACCAGGTCCACGGCACCCTGCAGATGGTCGAGTTCTACGGCGCGGCCCTGCTCGCCGAGGAAATGGAGCAGCTCGCCCAGGCGCTGATGGAAGGCCGCGTGACCAACCAGGGCGAAGCCCTGGAAGTGCTGATGCAGGCCATCCTGCAACTGCCGGTCTACCTCGACCGCATCCAGAGCGCGCGCCGCGACTTGCCCATGGTGGTGCTGCCGCTGCTCAACGACCTGCGCGCCGCGCGCGGCGAGAAGCTGCTGTCGGAAACCAGCCTGTTCTCCCCGGACCTCTCCGGTCGCCTGCCCGCGCTGTCCATGGACGCCCTGGCGCAGATGCGCACCGCCGAGCTGCCGGTGCTGCTGCGCAAGCTGCGGCAGATGCTGCAGCTGGCCCTGGTCGGGATCATCCGCAACCAGGACCTGGCCACCAACCTCGGCTACATGGCGCGCGTCTTCGCCCGCCTCGAGTCCCTGTGCAAGGAGGCGCCGCTCGGCCCGCTCTGGCCCATCGCCTCCGGCATGGTCGAAGGCCTGGCCAACGGCAGCGTGGTGAACGGCACCTCCGTGCGCACCCTGCTGCGGCAGATCGACAAGGAACTCAAGCGCCTGCTCGACCAGGGCGCCGACGGCATCAACCAGCCGGCTCCCGAGGAGCTGGTGAAGAACCTGCTGTTCTACATCGCCAAGGCTCCCGCGCAGTCGCCGCGCATCCGCGCGCTGAAGGAGCAGTACCGCCTCGACGAAGCGCTGCCCGACACCGACGTGGTGGACGAGGAGCGTGCACGGCTCGCCGGCCCCGACCGCGATGCCATGCGCTCCGTCGTCGCCGCCCTGTGCGAGGAACTGGTGCGGGTCAAGGACAGCCTGGACATCTTCGTGCGCAGCGACCGTCGCGGCGTCACCGAGTTGGACGGCCTGCTGGCCCCGCTCAAGCAGATCGCCGACACCCTCGCCGTGCTCGGCTTCGGCCAGCCGCGCCGGGTGATCCTCGACCAGATCGACGTGGTCCACAGCCTCTCCCTCGGCCAGCGCGAGCCCAATGACGCCGTCCTCATGGACGTCGCCGGCGCGCTGCTGTACGTCGAAGCCACGCTCAACGGCATGGTCGGCCCGGCCGATGATGGCCGCGCCGAAGAAAGCCACCTGCCCACCACCGACGTGGCGCAGATCCACCAGCTGGTGATCAAGGAAGCGCGCAATGGCCTGGAGCAGGCCAAGGACGCGATCATCGAGTTCATCGCCTCGCAGTGGAACCACGAGCACCTGGCTCGCGTCCCCGAGCTGCTGACCCAGGTCCGTGGTGGCCTGGCGATGATCCCGCTGAGCCGCGCGGCGACCCTGCTGGAAGCCTGCAACCGCTACATCCAGGAACAGCTCCTGGCGCGCAAGGCCGTGCCCAACTGGCAGAGCCTGGACACCCTCGCCGACGCCATCACCAGCGTCGAGTACTACCTCGAACGCCTCTCCGAGGACCATGCGACCCAGGGCGACCTGATTCTCGACGTGGCCGAGGAAAGCCTGGAGGCCCTGGGCTACCCGCTCAAGGAAAAGCCCTCGATCCTCGATCGCATCGAGCCGGAAGAAGAGCCGCTGCCCCTGGCCGACCCGCTGCAGGAAATCGAGGTGCTGGCCGCCGAGGAATCGGAGCTGGCGGAGCCGCTGGACCTGGAGCCCCTGGAACCGCACGAAGACGTGACGGTCGCTGCCGAGTTCGCCGAGCCGGTGGTCGCCGAAGAGGCGCCCCTGGCCAGCCTCGATGCGCTGCCGGAACTCGACCACCTCCCCGAGCTGGAGCCGGTCGCTGCCTTCGAGTCCCAGCCCGTTGCCGCTTCGATCCCGGCCGCCGACGAGCTGCCGGACCTCGAACCCTTGCCCGAGCTGGATGCCCTGGATGAGCCCGCTGCACTGGGCGATCTGGAATCCCTGCCGGCCCTCGACGAGCTCACCCTCGAAGAGACGGCTGCCGATGCCGGCGAGCTGCTGGTCTCGGACGACAACTGGAACCTCGGCGAGCTGCCGGCCGAGGCGCCCGAGGTCATCGACTTCAGTCTCGACGTGCCGCTGGAACTGCATGCTGCCCAGGAGCCCCAGGACAGCCTGGAGCCCCTGCAGAGCTTCGACCTCGACGACCTGGAGCCGCTGCCGGACGCCACGCCGCTGGAAAGCCTCGAACCTCTCGAAGGTGAAGTCCTCAGCCTGGAGCCGCTGCCCGAGTCCTCCCTGAGCTGGGACGACGTGGAGCTCGCCGGGCTCGACCTGCCGGAAGTCGAGCTGCCCGTCGCCCCCGTCGAGCAGCCGGCGCCCGCGGTCGAGGAAGACAAGCCGCTGTCCATGGCCGATGTCATGGCGGCGCCGACCCAGGCCATCAACCCGCCCGCCCGCGACGTGCCGCCCAGCCTGCTGCCGCCGCCCGCCGACGAAGAGCCGGTCGACGACGAACTGCTGGAAGTCTTCATCGAAGAGGCCGGCGAAGTCCTGGAGACCATCGGCGACTTCCTGCCCCAGTGGCTGGCCGACACCGAGAACAAGGACGCCCTGACCGAGATCCGCCGCGCCTTCCACACCCTCAAGGGCAGTGGTCGCATGGTGCGCGCGCTGGTCATCGGCGAACTGTCCTGGGCCATCGAGAACCTGCTCAACCGCGTGCTGGATCGCAGCATCCAGCCCGATGACGATGTCCGTGGCGTGATCCAGGACGTGGTCGCCCTGCTGCCGCAACTGGTGGACGAATTCGCCGCCAAGGCCCAGCGCCAACGCGACGATGTCGACCACCTCGCCGCCGAGGCCCATGCCCTGGCGAAGGGGCAGCGACTCCCAAAATCTGACGCCCCGGACTCAGCACAGCCAGTCGAGCCCGAGGGCGAGCCGGAAGCGCCGGTCGTCGAAGAGCCCGCCGTCGTCGCGCAAGCCCCCGTTGCCGTCGAAAGCGACGAGGAGCCGCTCGACCCGCAGTTGCTGGAGATCTTCCGCAACGAAGCCGAGACGCACCTCGACAGCCTGGTGGGCTTCCTCGCCGATTGCGCCCAGTCCCTGCCGCAGCCGGTGACCGACAGCCTCCAGCGCGCCCTGCACACCCTCAAGGGCAGTGCGCACATGGCGGGCATCCTGCCGATCGCCGAGATCGCCACGCCCCTGGAGAAGCTGGCCAAGGAATACAAGACCAACCTGGTGCAGATGGACCTGGCCGAGGCCGAGCTGCTGCGTGACGCCGAGCACCTGTTCCGTGCCGGCCTCGAACAGCTCGAGACCACGCCCCTGGTACGCATCCCCGGCACCGCCGAATTCCTCGAGCGCGTGCAGCAGCTGCACCTGGATCGCCTCGGCGCCGCCGAAGCGGCGCGCCTGGGCGAGCAGGGCGAGACGGTGCGCGACCCGCAGCTGATCTCCATCTTCCTCGCCGAGGGCATGGACATCCTGCTGGACGCCGAGGACCTGCTGCGCCGCTGGCGCGAGCACCCGTCCGAGCGCCAGGAGCTGGGCGCCCTGCTGGAAGAACTGAACACCCTCGGCCGTGGCGCCGAGATGGCCGAGCTGCCGCAGATCGAAGAGCTCTGCGAAGCCCTGCTGGACACCTATGGTGCGGTGGAAGAAGGCAGCCTCGCCGTCAGCGAGCGCTTCTTCGCCGAAGCCGAGCGTGCCCACGAGGCGCTGATCGGCATGATGGACCAGGTGGCCGCCGCCCTTCAGGTCACCCCCCAGCCCGAGCGCGTGCAGGCCCTGCGCGAGCTGCTGCAGGAGGTGGTCGACCCCGCCGCCCTGGCGCTGCTCGACCCCAAGCTGACCAGCGGCCTGACCGTTGAAGAGCTGGACGACGCCCCGCTGGCGGACCTGATCGACTGGAACGCCACCGACACCGAGCTGCCACCCCTGGCCGAGCTGGTGGAAGAGCCGCCGGTGTTCGACGAGGTCTCCCTGCCCGAGCTGACCGGTGCCGGCCTGGAGGACGACCTGTCCGCCCCGCCTGCCGAGCCGGCTCCCGTGGTGGTGGCGGACGCCCTCGCCGCGCCCAGCGTGTACGAATCCCTCGACGAGGAGATGGTCGCCATCTTCCTCGAGGAGGCCGTGGACATCCTGGAAAGCGCCGGCCAGTCCCTCGACCGCTGGCTGGGCGAGCCCGACAACCACACCTCGCTGCTCTCGCTGCAGCGTGACCTGCACACCCTCAAGGGTGGTGCGCGCATGGCCGAGATCGCCCCGATCGGTGATCTCGCCCATGAGCTCGAATCCCTCTACGAAGGCCTGGTGGATCGCCGCTTCAGCTATTCGCCGGCGCTCGGCGGCCTGCTGCAGCAGAGCCACGACAGCCTCGCGGTACTGCTCGACCAGTTGCAGGCGCGCCTGCCCCTGGACGATCCCCAGCAACTGATCCAGGCCATCCGCACCTTTCGCCAGAACGGTGGGCTGAGCCTGCCCGCCGCAGCGGCCGCGCTGCCGCCCGGGGACATCGAAGAGGTCGCCGAGGCCGAGGAGATCGATCTGGCCGGAGACGACGCCCCCGGTGCCGAGCTCGGCGAGAGCATCGTCATCGACGAAGAACAGCCGCCCCTGGCGCTGCTCGACGAAACCGACCCGCTGGACACCGTCGAGGCCCTGGAGGCCATCGAAACGGTGGTGGAGGATCTGCCGGCGCAAGCCGTGGCCGAACCGCTTGCCGAAGCGCCGCTGGATGTCGACCCCGAGCTGCACGTGTTGCATGCCGAACCGGTGCACGACGACGAGCCCGAACTCGACCAATGGCTGCTGGACGAGGCGCTGGAAAGCACGCCCGCTGCCCCTGAAGCCGAAGCCGAAGCCGAAGCCGAAGCCGAGCCGGAGGTGCTTGACCTGTCCGACATCGAAGCGCCCGCTGCCATCGAGCCCGAGCCCGAGCCCGAGCCCGAGCCCGAGCCGGTGGCCGCCTCGATGATCGAGCCGCCGCGTGCCGCCGAGCCCGCGACCAGTGCCTTCGACGATCGCGATCCGGAGCTGGTGGAGATCTTCCTCGAGGAAGGGTTCGACATCATCGACAGCGCCGGTGCGTCGCTGCAGCGCTGGATGGACGACGTCAACAACATCCTCGAAGTCGAAGCGCTGCAGCGCGACCTGCACACCCTCAAGGGTGGTGCGCGCATGGCCGAGATCCGCGAGATCGGCGACCTCGCCCATGAGCTGGAATTCCTCTACGAAGGCCTGTGCGGCGGGCGCCTGCGCGCCAGCCCCGGCCTGTTCACCCTGCTCCAGGCCTGCCATGACCGGCTCGCCGAAATGCTCGAGGCGGTGCGTGACAAGCGCGGCGTGCCCAGTGGCGACACGCTGATCGAGGCGATCAAGCGTTTCCGCGCCAACCCGGACGAGCAGCTGAGCATGCCCTCCAGCGTGCACCTGCAGCCGGCCGCCCAGGTCGTCGAGGATGACGCGGGCGAGAGCGACGACATCCTCGACATCTTCCTCGAGGAGGCCGACGACCTGCTCGAAGCCATGGAACGCACCATCGGCCGTTGGGAAGAGCGTCGCGAAGACGCTGCCCAGATCGACGAACTGCTGCGCCTGCTGCACACCCTCAAGGGCGGCGCGCGCCTGGCCGGGCAGAAGCGCCTGGGTGACCTCAGCCATGACCTGGAACAACACCTGACCGAGGCGCAGCAGCAAGGTTCGCCCTGGCCGGACAGCCTGTTCCTCGACGTGCAATCGGGCTTCGAAGGCCTGCAGGCCGAACTCGACCAGCTGCGCGAGCGTCTCGACGCCGTGCTCGCCGAAGAGACCCGGGAGCCCGAGGCCACCGAGCCGGCACCGGCCGCCCAGACGCCGGCGCCGAGCCTGGCCGCGCCCATAGTCGCCGCCAGCGCATTACCGCAGGCGGTCGCCGAGTACAAGGTCCTGCCCTTCGTCCGCAAGGCCCAGGAAGCCGCCCAGGACGCCGCGTCCCGTCGCGCGCCCCAGGAGCTGGTCAAGGTCCCGGCGGACCTGCTGGAAGGCCTGGTCAACCTGGCCGGTGAGACCTCGATCTTCCGTGGTCGGGTCGAACAGCAGGTGAGCGACTTCAGCTTCACCCTGAGCGAGATGGAAGCCACCATCGAGCGGGTCCGCGACCAGCTGCGCCGCCTCGACACCGAGACCCAGGCGCAGATCCTCAGCCGCTACCAGGCCGAGGCCGAGCGTGCCGGCTACGAGGACTTCGACCCGCTGGAGATGGACCGTCACTCGCAACTGCAGCAGCTTTCCCGTGCGCTGTTCGAGTCCGCGTCCGACTTGCTGGACCTCAAGGAAACCCTGGCGGCGCGTAACCGCGACGCCGAAACCCTGCTGCTGCAACAGGCACGGGTGAACACCGAGCTGCAGGAAGGCCTGATGCGCACGCGCATGGTGCCCTTCGACCGCCTGGTGCCGCGCCTGCGCCGGATCGTCCGCCAGGTGGCGAGCGAGCTGGGCAAACAGGTCGAATTCGTTGTCGGCAACGCCGAGGGCGAGATGGACCGTACCGTGCTCGAACGCATCGTCGCGCCGCTGGAGCACATGCTGCGCAACGCCGTCGACCATGGCATCGAGCCGGCCGAGGTGCGCCGCGCCGCCGGCAAGCCCGAGGCTGGCACCATCCGCCTGACCCTCGGCCGCGAGGGCGGCGACATCGTCCTCGCCCTGGCCGATGACGGCGGTGGCATCCGCCTCGACGCCGTGCGCCGCAAGGCCATCGAGCGCGGGATGATGGACGCCGATTCCGACCTCTCCGACTACGACGTGCTGCAGTTCATCCTCGAGGCCGGTTTCTCCACCGCCGAGAAGGTCACGCAGATCTCCGGTCGTGGCGTGGGCATGGACGTGGTGCACTCCGAGGTGAAACAGCTCGGCGGCTCCATGAGCATCGACTCGACGCCGGGCGAGGGCACCCGCTTCCTCATCCGCCTGCCGTTCACCGTGTCGGTGAACCGTGCGCTGATGGTGCTTTCCGGCGAGGACCTCTACGCCATCCCGCTGAACACCATCGAAGGTATCGTGCGGGTCTCCCCGTACGAGCTGGAGGCCTACTACCAGCCGGACGCACCGCGCTTCGAGTACGCCGGCCAGGCCTATGAACTGAAGTACCTGGGCGACCTGCTGAACAACGGCCAGCAACCCAAGCTGGTGGGCCAGAGCCTGCCGCTGCCGGTGATCCTGGTGCGCTCCACCGATCACGCCGTGGCGGTCCAGGTGGACTCTTTGGCGGGCTCCCGCGAGATCGTGGTGAAGAGCCTCGGCCCGCAGTTCGCCGGGGTGCATGGCATCTCCGGCGCGACCATCCTCGGCGACGGCCGCGTGGTGGTGATCCTCGACCTGCTGGCGACCATCCGCGCCATGCACGCGCACCTGGTGCAGATGCTCCCGCGTTCCGCGACCCAGGCCGCGCTGCCGGCGGAGCTCGACCACGACCGTCCGCCGCTGGTGATGGTGGTGGACGACTCGGTCACCGTGCGCAAGGTCACCAGCCGCCTGCTGGAACGCAACGGCATGAACGTGCTGACCGCCAAGGATGGGGTGGACGCGATCTCGCAACTGCAGGAGCACCGTCCGGACATCATGCTGCTGGACATCGAGATGCCGCGCATGGACGGTTTCGAGGTGGCCACCCTGGTGCGCCACGACGAGCGACTGAAGGACCTGCCGATCATCATGATCACCTCGCGTACCGGTGAGAAACACCGCGAGCGGGCCATGACCATCGGCGTCAACGACTACCTGGGCAAGCCGTACCAGGAGTCCCTGCTGCTTGAAACCATCCAGCGACTGGTCAAGGGAAATGACTGAGAAAACCTCTGCGCGTATCGCCGTCATCGCCGACACCTCGCTGCAGCGCCATGTGCTGCAGCAGGCGCTGGCGGGCAACGGCTACCAGGTGGTGCTCAACAGCGATCCGGCCCGGCTGGACGAGGAAACCCTGAGCGCCTGTGAAGTGGACCTCTGGCTGGTGGACCTGGCGCAGTCGGATGACTCGCCCCTGGTCGACAACCTGATGGAGCGCGCCAGCGCACCGGTGCTGTTCGGCGAGGGGCACGCCCCCGAGCGGCATTCGGAGAACTACCCGCGCTGGGAGCGCCGCCTGTTCGGCAAGCTCAAGCGCCTGGTCGGCGACCCGGCGGTGGCCGTCGGCCCCAGCCTCGAGGCGCTGCTCGCCGAGGCCCAGCGCCCGGCGCGCCTGGACCTGCCCCGGGCCCTGGCCGACACGCCCCTGGTGGCGGGCGAGCCGGCGCGCCAGGTGTGGCTGCTGGCCGCCTCCCTCGGTGGCCCGGCGGCGGTGAAGGCATTCCTCGATGCCCTGCCCGGTGGCCTGCCCATCGGCTTCATCTACGCCCAGCACATCGACCCGGCCTTCGAGACGGCGCTGCCCCAGGCCGTCGGCCGTCACAGCCAGTGGCCGGTCAACCTGGCCCGCCCCGGTGATGCGGTACGTGCTGGTGAAGTGGTGGTGGTGCCGATCAGCCACGAACTCAGCTTCGCCGAAGGCGGCGCCATGCAAGTCGGCGAGCGCCCCTGGCCGGAGCCCTACAGCCCGTCCATCGACCAGGTGATGCTCAACCTCGCCCAGCACTACGGTGCCCAGTGCGGCGTCATCGCCTTCAGCGGCATGGGCAGCGACGGCAGTGCCGCCGCCGCCTACGTGCGCCGCCAGGGCGCGCCGATCTGGACCCAGCGCGGCGACAGCTGCGCCTGCGCGAGCATGCCCGACAGCCTGCGCGAGGGCGGCTACAGCACGTTCAGCGCCGACCCCCGCGAACTGGCCCAGGCGCTGGTGAACCACCTGGCGGAGCAGTGCGCCTGAGCCCATGGGGCTCCGGGCGGTTGCGCCGGGAATGAAGAATCGTTGAAGGAAGAACCATGAGCCAAGCCGTCGCCAACCAGAACAGCGCCAACAGCCTCACCGGCCTGCTGGTGCCGCTGTCCGATCGCACCCTGCTGGTGCCCAACGTGGCGGTGGCCGAGCTGATCCCCTATCGCGCGCCGCAGGTGTCGGCGGGCATGCCGGCCTGGTTCCTCGGGCAGGTGGCCTGGCGCGACCTGCGCCTGCCGCTGCTGTCCTTCGAAGCCGCCTCCGACGGCCAGCCCCAGGTCGGCGCCGGCGCCCGCGTGGTGGTGCTCAACGCCCTCGGCGGGCGCGGCCACGTGAAATTCATCGCCCTGCTGGTGCAGGGCATCCCGCGCTCGCTGAAGGTCGACTCCGACCTGCCCCGCGCCGCCGTTCCCCTGGCTCCCCTGGAGCTGGACGCCGTGCAACTGGGCGAGGACGTCGCCCGCATCCCCGACCTGATTGCACTCGAGCAGATGCTCGAAGATGCTGGGATTATCTAGGGGCAGCTGCAAGCGGCAAGTCACAAGCTGCAAGATGGAGCACGTTCCACGGCTTGAGGCTTGCAGCTTGAAACTTGCCGCTGCTTCCTAGAAATCCCCCCACAACTGCTGCGCCACGCTCAGCGCCACCACCGGCGCTGTCTCCGTCCTCAACACCCTGGGTCCCAGGCGTGCCGAATGGAAGCCGGCGGCTTGCGCCTGGGCGACTTCGGCGTCGCTGAGGCCGCCTTCGGGGCCGATGAGGAAGGCCAGGGTCTGCGGCTTGGCGTGGCTGGCCAGGGGCTCGGCGACCGGGTGCAGCACCAGCTTGAGGTCGGCCTGGGCCTGGGCAAGCCAGTCGGCGAGGGTGATGGGCGCATGGATCACCGGCAGCACGGAGCGGCCGCACTGCTCGCAGGCGCTGATCGCCACCTGGCGCCAGTGGGCCAGGCGCTTGTCGGCGCGCTCGTCCTTCAGCCGTACTTCGCAGCGTTCGCTGACGATGGGGGTGATCTCGGCGGCGCCCAGCTCAGTGGCCTTCTGGATCGCCCAGTCCATGCGCTCGCCCCGCGACAGCCCCTGGCCCAGGTGCACCCGCAGCGGCGACTCGGCCTGGCCGGCGAAGGCCTCGCGCAACTCGACGCTCACGGTCTTCTTGCCCACTTCGACCAGCTCGCCCAGGTACTCCTGGCCGGAACCGTCGAACAGCTGAATGGCATCGCCCACGGCGAGGCGAAGCACGCGCCCGATGTAGTGGGCCTGGGCTTCGGGCAGCGCGTGCTGGCCGAGGGAAAGGGGAGCGTCGATGAAGAAGCGGGAGAGGCGCATAAGGGAGCTGGAAGCCTGAAGCTGAAAGCCGGAAGTTTAACTGTGCGGTGCTTCCAGCTTCCAGCTTCCAGCTTCCGGCTGCGTCAGCCTGGATCCCTGTGGTTCGGATGCAGGTCGTTGGCGACGCTGACGCTCACCGAGTCGCGGGTGGCGATGTCGATGCCTTCGCTGGCCACTTCGGCGAGGAAGTCGATCTGCTCCGGGGTGATCACGTAGGGCGGGAGGAAGTACACGACGTTGCCCAGCGGGCGCAGCAGGGCGCCGCGTTCCAGGGCGTGCTGGAAGACCTTGAGGCCGCGCCGCTCCTGCCAGGGGTAGGGCGCGCGGCTGGCCTTGTCCTGGACCATCTCGATGGCCAGCACCATGCCGGTCTGGCGCACTTCGGCGACGTGCGGGTGGTCGACGAGGTGGGCGGTGGATTGCGCCATGCGCACCGACAGCGCGCGGTTGGCCTCGATCACCCTGTCCTGCTCGAAGATGTCCAGGGTCGCCAGGGCGGCGGCGCAGGCCAGCGGGTTGCCGGTGTAGGTGTGCGAGTGGAGGAAGGCGCGCAGGGTCTGGTAGTCGTCGTAGAAGCCCTGGTAGATGGCCTCGCTGGTGAGCACCGCCGCCATCGGCAGGTAGCCGCCGGTGAGGGCCTTGGACAGGCAGAGGAAGTCCGGCGCGATACCGGCCTGCTCGCAGGCGAACATCGTGCCGGTGCGGCCGAAGCCGACGGCGATCTCGTCGTGGATCAGGTGCACGCCGTAGCGGTCGCAGGCCTCGCGCAGCAGCTTGAGGTAGACCGGGTGGTACATGCGCATGCCGCCGGCGCCCTGGATCAGCGGCTCGACGATCACCGCGGCCACCTCCGCGTGGTGTTCGGCGAGGGTGCGCTCCATGTGGGCGAACATGTTGCGCGAGTGCTCTTCCCAGCACATGCCTTCGGGGCGCAGGTAGCAATCGGGGCTGGGCACCTTGAGGGTGTCCATCAGCAGCGACTTGTAGGTCTCGGTGAACAGCGCCACGTCGCCCACGGACATCGCGGCGATGGTCTCGCCGTGGTAGCTGTTGGTCAGGGTGATGAAGCGCTTCTTGCCTTCGCGGCCCTGGTTGCGCCAGAAGTGGTAGCTCATCTTCAACGCCACCTCGATGCCCGAGGAGCCGTTGTCGGCGTAGAAGACGCGGTCCAGGCCCTGGGGCGTGATCTTCACCAGGCGCTCGGACAGTTCGATGACCGGCTGATGGCTGAAGCCCGCGAGGATCACGTGCTCGAGCTGGTCGACCTGGTCCTTGATGCGCTGGTTGATGCGCGGGTTGGCGTGGCCGAAGACGTTGACCCACCAGGAGCTGACCGCGTCGAGGTAGCGCTTGCCCTCGAAGTCTTCCAGCCAGACACCCTCGCCACGGCGGATCGGCACCACCGGCAGGCGTTCGTGGTCCTTCATCTGGGTGCAGGGATGCCAGAGCACGGCGAGGTCGCGCTGCATCCAGTCGGCGTTTTGGCCCATGGGGTGGTCTCCGGAAAGGGTCGGGGAAGACTATGCAATAGGGGTGAGATGGACAAGCGCGCCGCGCCGGCACAATGACGGGCGCCGACGGGCATCTCTGGTGGCTGCCGGGTGCCTGGCGTATCCTGCGCGCCATCCAAGAAACACGACCATTCCTCGGGGGGAATCCATGTCTGCTGCCTGGCTGCGCACCTGCGCGCTGATTCTGTTGGGAGTGCTCAGTGCGGTTGCGCAGGGCAAGGAAAAGCAACCGGCCGCCATCGTGGTCGGCGGTGGCATGGCCGGCCTCACCGCCGCCTACGAACTGCAGCAGCAGGGCTGGCAGGTGACCCTGCTGGAGGCCAAGCCGAGCATCGGCGGGCGCTCGGGCCTGGCCAGCACCGAGTGGATCGGCTCCGGCAAGCTGCAGCCGACCCTGCATGCCTACCTCAAGGACTTCAAGCTGGCGACCGTGGCCGCGCCGGACTACGTGCGCACCCCCGGCTACCTGATCGCCGGTCGCTACTTCAACGAGGCCGACCTGCTCAAGGAGGCGCCCACCACGATCGAGGGGCTCAAGCGCTTCGACAAGAGCCTGGACGACCTCGCGGCCTCCATCGAGGACCCGCTGCAACCGCTGGTCAACACCACCCTGAAGACCCTCGACTCCATCAGCGTGGCGCGCTGGCTGGACAAGCTGGCGCTGCCGCCGACCGCCCGCGCCCTGGTGGACCAGCGCATCCGCTCGCGCTACGACGAGCCTTCGCGCCTGTCGCTGCTCTACCTCGCCCAGCAGGGCCGGGTCTATCGCGGCCTGCCTGAAGGCGACCTGCGCGCCGCCCGCCTGCCTGGCGGCAGTGCGGCCCTGGCCCAGGCGTTCGCCAAGAAGATCAAGACCATCAAGACCAACGCGCGGGTCTCCGCCATCGTCCAGGACAAGGACAGCGTCACCGTGAAAGTGGGCGGCGCCGGCTACAGCGCCGACTACGTGGTGCTCGCCGTGCCGCTGCCGGCCCTGGACAAGATCAGCCTGACACCTTCCCTGTCGGCCCTTCAGCTGCGCTCGCTGAAGGACATCAACTACGGCTGGCGCGACCAGATGCTGCTCAAGTTCAAGAAGCCCGTGTGGGGCAAGTCGCGCCTCTCCGGCGAGGTCTACAGCGACCAGGGCCTGGGCATGATGTGGGTCGAACCCGCGCTCAAGGGCGGCGCCAACCTGCTGGTCAACATTTCCGGTGACAACGCCCGCCTGCTGCAGGCCTTTGGCGATCGGCAGATGGTCGACCAGGTGCTGATCCGCTTCGACAAGCTGTTCCCCGGCGCCCGCGAGCAGTTCTCCGGCTACGAGCTGCGCCGCTACGGCAAGGACTCCCTGGTGGGCGGTGCCTACCTGGCCTATGGTCCCGGCGAGATCAGCCTCTACTGGCGCATGTGGGAGAAGCCCCTGGGCCGGGTGATCTTCGCCGGCGAGCACACCGATGCGCTGTACCCGGGCACCCTCGAAGGCGCCCTGCGCAGCGGCCAGCGCGCCGCCGGCCAGGCCCGCGACCTGTTCGCCGGCAAGACGCTGGAGCCGGTCGAGCAGGTCGCCGTCGCCACGCCCGAGGCGCCGGCCAAGGCCGAAGCCAAGGACGAGAAGAAGGGTTTCTTCTCCCGCCTGTTCAACTGACGGGGACGCGGGCGCAACGCCCGTGACCTCCAGTCGCCTCCCGGGTGCCGTTCGTGCACCCGGGATCGAACTTCCCGCTCGTCACCCCGCCTAATTCGCGCTTAGCGCCGTTCGTTATATCTATCGTTTTACTCGATATTTCAAAGCGACATTTTCTACTTTTATTCGATATTTTTGCCGCTAGGCTTGGTCAATCCGATTTTCAAGGAACCCTCCTGATGCAGTGGCGCAATACCTCCAACCGCTTCGGCCTCGTCAGCATCGTCCTGCACTGGGGGGTCGCCCTGGTCGTCTTCGGCCTGTTCGGCCTGGGGCTGTGGATGGTCGGCCTCGACTACTACAGCGGCTGGTACAAGACCGCCCCGGACATCCACAAGGGCATCGGCATCCTGCTGTTCCTGGTGATGCTCGCGCGGGTCGGCTGGCGCTTCGTCAGCCCGCCGCCGCCGGCCCTGCCCAACCACGACCGCCTGACCCGCCTGGGCTCCAAGCTCGGCCACCTGGCGCTCTACCTGGGCCTGTTCGCCATCATGGTCTCGGGCTACCTGATCTCCACCGCCGACGGTCGCGGCATCGCCGTGTTCGGTCTGTTCGAGGTGCCGGCGACCCTGACCAGCATCCCCGACCAGGAAGACGTCGCCGGCGCCATTCACGAGTACCTCGCCTGGGGCCTGGTGATCTTCGCCGGCATCCATGCGCTCGCTGCGCTCAAGCACCACTTCATCGATCGCGACGCCACCCTGACCCGCATGTTCGGGCGCGCCGCCAAATAAGCCGCACCCTCACAAGGAGAAATACCGATGCTGAAGAAATCCATCGCCGCGCTGACCCTCGGTGCCGCCCTGTTCGCCGGCCAGGCCATGGCCGCCGACTACGCCATCGACAAGCAAGGCCAGCACGCCTTCGTCAACTTCAAGATCAGCCACCTGGGCTACAGCTGGCTGTACGGCACCTTCAAGGACTTCGACGGCTCCTTCAGCTTCGACGCCAAGGCGCCGGAAGCGAGCAAGATCAAGGTCACCCTGCAGACCGCCAGCGTCGACACCAACCACGCCGAGCGCGACAAGCACATCAAGAGCGGCGACTTCCTCAACGTGAGCAAGAACCCGACCGCCACCTTCGAGTCCACCGGCGTGAAATCCACCGGCAACGGCACCGCCGACGTGACCGGCAACCTGACCCTGAACGGCGTGACCAAGCCGGTCGTGGTCAAGGCCAAGTTCATCGGTGAAGGCGACGACCCGTGGGGCGGCTACCGCGCCGGCTTCGAGGGCACCACCACCCTGAAGCTGAAGGACTTCGACATCCAGAAGGACCTCGGCCCGGCTTCCCAGGAAGTCGAGCTGATCATCTCCTTCGAGGGTGTGCGCAAGTAACGCTGCGCGGATGACGAAGAACGCCGGCTGATGCCGGCGTTTTTCTTTTTGTGAGGCAGCGCCGTGTCGGAGCTGAGCCCTTCCCGGGCTGAAGCCTGCTTATGGCGCTCCGGGATCACAAATGAAAACGCCGGCCCTGGGGCCGGCGTTCTTCATCGTCTTGCAGCTCAGCGGTTGCGGGTCAGCAACGCCGGCTTCTCGCCACGGGGGCGGCTGTTGGACAGCTGGTCCAACTGCTCCGCGGTGGGGAAGCGATCACCCTTGGATTCCTTGTGGATGATCTTCGGTTGCGGCTTGCGCGGCTCCTGCACGGCGGGTTCTTCGCGGGAGCGGGAGGTACGTGGCTCGTCGCGACGGCCCTGGCCACCACCGGTGCCGCGGCCCTGGCCCTGACCATTGCGGCGCTGGCCGTTGCCGGCACCCTGGCCGGAACCACCGGCACCGCCGCTGCGGGCCTTGCCCTGGCCTGCACCCTGGCGCGCACCGGCGCCCTGGCCTTGGCCCTGGCTTCTGCCCTGGGGCTGGCCCTGAGCTTGGCCGCCACGGCGGTTACGGCTTTGGGATTTGTCCGGATAGGGGCTGACGTAGTCAGCGCGGTTGCCGAAGTTGTCCACCTCATCGTCGAGGAATTCTTCCGGATCGCGATCACGTGC
Organism: Pseudomonas sp. Pc102; assembly: GCF_018408275.1. Lineage (NCBI taxonomy): Bacteria > Pseudomonadati > Pseudomonadota > Gammaproteobacteria > Pseudomonadales > Pseudomonadaceae > Pseudomonas > Pseudomonas sp. Pc102. The sequence continues at coordinate 448,093 of NZ_AP021905.1, forward strand.
GGGTTGCGGCGGGCGTACCGGACGCGCCTGCTGCTGGACGGCGGGTGGTTGGGCGTTCTCGCCTTCCTTGCCTTTGCCCTTGCCGCGGCGGTTGCGGCTCTTGCGCGGTTTGCCCTCGCCGTCGGCGGCGGGCGGGGTGGTTCCTTCGCGCTTCGGTCGATCGGCACGCGGCTGGCGAGCCGGTTGTGGCGGACGTACGTCAGGGCGTTCGGCTTCCACCGTGGAGGCGTCGAAGCCCTGCATGTCGCCATCGGGGATGCGTTGCTTGGTCAGGCGCTCGATGGCCTTGAGCAGCTTCTCTTCGTCGGGGGCGACCAGGGAGATGGCTTCGCCGCTACGACCGGCACGACCGGTACGGCCGATGCGGTGCACGTAGTCTTCCTCGACGTTGGGCAGCTCGTAGTTGACCACGTGGGGCAACTGGTCGATGTCCAGGCCGCGTGCGGCGATGTCGGTAGCGACCAGGATGCGTACGTTGTTGGCCTTGAAGTCGGCCAGGGCCTTGGTGCGCGCGTTCTGGCTCTTGTTGCCATGGATCGCGGCGGCCGGCAGGCCATGCTTGTCGAGGTACTCGGCCAGGCGGTTGGCGCCGTGCTTGGTGCGGGTGAACACCAGCACCTGCTCCCAGGCGCCGACGGTGACCAGGTGGGCGAGCAACGCGCGCTTGTGGTTGGCCGGGAGGCGGAACACCCGCTGCTCGATGCGCTCGACCGTGGTGTTCGGCGGTGTCACTTCGATGCGCTCGGGGTTGTGCAGGAGCTTGCCTGCGAGGTCGGTGATGTCCTTGGAGAAGGTCGCCGAGAACAGCAGGTTCTGGCGCTTGGCCGGGAGGCGCGCGAGGACCTTCTTCACATCGTGGATGAAGCCCATGTCGAGCATGCGGTCGGCTTCGTCCAGCACGAGGACTTCCACGTGGGATAGGTCGATGCTGCCCTGGCCCACGAGGTCCAGCAGGCGCCCGGGGCAGGCCACCAGGACGTCGACGCCCTTGGCTACGGCCTGGACCTGCGGGTTCATGCCGACACCGCCGAAGATGCAGGCGCTGGCCAGCGGCAGGTCACGTGCATAGACCTTGAAGCTGTCGTGCACCTGGGCGGCGAGTTCGCGCGTCGGGGTCAGGACCAGAACGCGAGCCTGGCGCGGGCCATGGCGGTGCGACTTGTCCGGGTGGCCGTTGGGGAAGAGGCGCTCGAGAACCGGGAGGGCGAAACCGCCGGTCTTGCCAGTGCCAGTCTGCGCCGCAACCATCAGGTCGCGACCTTGCAACACGGCGGGGATGGCCCGCTGTTGCACCGGAGTGGGCTGGTTGTAGCCGGCTGCTTCCACAGCACCGACTAAAGCCTCGGAGAGACCGAGGGAGGCAAAGGACATGGGAGATCCTGTCTAGTTAGGGCTTGGCCCGGGGGAGTGTCTGCCTGGCTAGAAAATCGCAGCGGGGAGGCGCGATTCCCGTCCGGTCCTGCTGGCCTGGGGGGCCAACATCCGGGCGTATGCCTGGCGGGAGCCGGGAGTATAACAGAGCATTTCCGGCGTGCAGCCTATCGACTGCTCAACGGCGTTCGCGCCGCGACGGCCTGGCCGGGCGCGAGGTAGCGGGCCTGCAGCGCGGCGTAGCCCGGCTCCTCTTTGAAACGGCGCAACTCCTCGGCGAAGCGCCGGGCCAGTTCCTGCAGTTCCGGAGCCCGGCGGAAGGCGATGTAGAGGGCGTCCTCGCCCACGGCCAGGGGATGGTGGGCGATCTGTCGCGACAGCCCCAGCCGCTCGGCGAGGTAGAGCCCGGCGCGGCGGTCGTTGACCACCAGGTCGACGCGGTCGCGCACCAGCTTGCCGAAGTTGGCCTCGTGGCTGGGGGCGGGCTCGCGGGTGAACAGCGGCGAGGTGCGGAAGGCCGTGTCGCCATACCAGTAGCCGGGCGAGACGCCGACCTTCAGGCCCTGCAGATCCTGCAGGCCCGTGAAGGGGTAGGGCCGCGAGCGGTCGTAGAAGAGCACGAACTCGGTCTGCGACAGCGGCTCCTCGGCGAAATGCATGCACGTGCGGCGTTCGGCGGTCATGAAGATGTCCAGGATCGCGTCGGCCTGGCCGTTCTCCATCTCGGTGAGGCAGCGCTTCCAGGGCATGAACTGCCACTGCACCTCCACGCCCAGGCGGCGAAACACTTCCTCGGCGGCGCCATGGTCCAGGCCGCGTGCCTGTCCGTCTTCCTCGAACACGTAGGGCGCCCAGGGGGCGGTGACGATGCGCAGCGGCTCCGCCTGGGCGAGGGGGCCAAGGCAGGTTATCAGCAGCAGGACGAGAAGGTGGCAGAGTGCTGGCATAGGGCCAGAATACGCGGCGCTTCCCGGGCTGGGAAGTGATTGCCGGTGCCGCTCGATGGCTCAGGGATTGAGCAGGAACACCACGTAGCCGCGGAACCAGGGGCTGTCTTCCAGATACTCCGGGGCCTTCCATTCGCCGCCCTGGACCAGGCCGATGCGGTAGGGCAGCTGCAGCCTGGCGACGCGGGGCAGGTAGCGGGCGTTGTCGGGGATGCTGTGGCGGCCCTGGTAGGTCTGCACCACCACCTCGTCGAGCACCTTGCCCAGGCGGTTGAGCACCGCCGGGTCGCCGTTGCTGCCCCAGTCGAGCAGCCCGGTGATGCCGAGGCGGTACTGGCGGGGCAGGCGCTGGCGCAGCTGCTCGAGGAAAGCGGCGTAGCCGTCCAGGTGCAGGGTGCGGGCGTCGAAGTCGATCTGCACGCCGACCACCGGGTTGCCCGCGCGGCGCCAGCGCTCGAGCTGGGCGAGGAGGGTGGCGTAGACGGGCTCGGTCCAGCGCAGGGTATGGGCGCGGTACACCACCCAGACCTCGCCTTGCGACAGGCGCGGCACTGCCATGCCCTGGGCGATGAAGCGCGCCTGCGGGTCGCCGCTCTGGCGCGGCCCGTCGATCTGGCCCTGAAGGATGTAGAGCGTGCGCGCCTCGGCCAGCACCGCCTGGGAACGCACGCCGCTCCAGACCCAGAAGGCATCGTAGTCGGCGGCATCCACCCGTTCCGCGGCGAGGCCGGGAAGGCTCGCCAGGGCCAGCAGCAGGGCCAGCGCCCTGGCGATCACGCGTCGCTTACCAGTAGTACTTGAGCTTCTGCGCCCAGGGGTTGCCCGGGTAGTTCTTCTTCAGGTCCTGGAACCACTGCTTGCGCTGGGACTTGGCGATGTCCTGGCCGTCGCAGGTGTTGTAGCCGGAGGGGGCGAAGCAGTTCACCGCGCGGAATAGCGCATAGGCCATTTCGTCGGCGCTGGCGTGGGGATCGTCGATGGTCCGCTGGTAGCCGGCCAGGCGCGACCAGGGCGAGCCGGGGAAGTCGGTGGTCGAGCCGCCCAGCTCGTCTTTCGGCGGCTGGTCATTGAGGCTGAAACCGTCCAGGCCGTTGGTGCGGATGAAATCGCCCAGGCAGTTGAGTGCCAGGCCGTCGCCGTCGTTCTCCTGCAGCCGCTCGGCGACCTTGGCCAGTGATGGGCAGGCGTACTCGCCGGCGCCGGACTGGCCGGCCCAGGCGAAGCGGCCGACGGCCCAGGTGGCGCCTTCCTCTACCTTGGGCGCCGGGTCCGGCAGCAGGGCCAGGTCTTGCTGGAAGTGGGCGTAGTCGCCGAACACCAGCTCCTTGTAGAGCAGGGTGAACAGGGCGGTGTCACGCTCGGCGGCAGGCGCGGCGCTGTCCTTGGCCTGCTGGCGCAGCAGGTCGGCGGAGGCGAGGTTGCGCAGGACGATCTCGCGGATCGGCGCGGTGCGGATCGGTGAGTCGGCGGCGAAGATCTCGGCTACCTTGCCAGTGCGCGAGAGGTTCAGTGCCAGGGCCAGTTCGAGCTGGCCGCGCTGCAGCGCGGACGGCTGGCGGGATAGCAGCTGCAGCCAGAGCTCGCGTGCCGCGTCGGGTTTGCCGGTGGCTTCCAGTGCCAGGCCACGCAGGGTTTCCTGGCTGAACACCAGCAGGCTCATGGGGGCCTGGGTGTCGCCGGCGGGCAGGGCCCCCAGGGCCTTGGCGGCATCGCCACCGCGGTAGAAGTGCCAGGCGGCGACGAGGTAGTCGTGCAGGCCGGGTTGGCTGGCGAAGCGCTGCTTCTGCGCCTGCAACTGTTCCAGGCTGATGCTCGGGCTGAGCTCGCTGCCGGGCTTGCGCAGGCGGATCAGGTCCATCACCGCGAGCAGGGTCGGGTCCTGCACGTCCTCGGGCTTGAGCGCCGGCAGCAGCTTGACATCGAGCTCCTCGATCAGCGCGCGGCCGTTCATGTTGCGCTGGGCGCTGTCCTCGTCCTGGGCGAACTGCCAGGCGTACTCGGCGGCGAACTTGCGCGGGTCGTCCAGCAGCCAGTAGACCTTGCGCAGCAGGCCGCGCGCGGAGGCGTGGTAGAGCCCTTCGGGGTAGGCCTGCAGGTAGGCCTTGAGGCCGGACTCGGCGCTGGCCATGGCGTTGCGGTCGATCTTGGCCAGGTCGGGGATGCCGTACTCGTCGAAGGCGTCCTGCTGGGCCTGGTTCAGTTCCACGCGCGCCTGCATGTACAGGGCGGTTTCCTTGAGCCAGGGCTGCTCGCTGCTGGCGAGGCCGGCGAACTGCTGGCGGGCGCCGGCGAAGTCGCCCCGGTAGAACGCGTCGGCACCGGCCAGGTAGCTGGCGAAGGCCTGGGCGACGGGGGAGGTGAGCAGGGTCGCGGCGGGCAGTACGTCTTCGGGTTGCGGGTCGCCCTCGCCGCAGACGGTGAGCAGGTTGACGCGGCTGTCGGCCAGCGCCTTGCGCTCGCCGGCCGAAAGCGCCTCGGTGCTGGCCAGTTGGTCGACGAAGGCATGGGCGCTGTCGAAGTCGTTGCTGCGGCAGCGATTGCCCTCGCCTTCGGCGAAGTAGTGCTCGGCCAGGTCGGTCTCGCCCAGTTCGACACCCAGCTGCTCGAGCGCCAGGGACAGGTTTTCCTTGCGCGGGTCTTCCTGTTCGGTCTCGGTGTTCTCGGTGTCGTTCTCCTGGCCTTCGCTGGCCTTTTCACGCTCGGCCGCCTCGGCCACGGCTGGGTCGAGCATCTCCAGGGTGAAGGGCACCTGGGCGTAGCCGTCCTCGTAGCCGCTGGTGGACTTCAGTGTCTGTGGCAGGCGCAGGCGGCCGGCGTCGGCCAGCAGCAACTGCAGGTTGGCGCGGCTGTCGTTGCCGGGGCTGAGGAAGGGCAGGTTGCTGCACCCCATCAGCTGGTCGCCGGCGATGGCCCAGGTCGGGCTGCAGACGAAGTCGAAGCTGGCGAAGGCGCTGGGGCTGGCACAGCCGATCAGGAGGGCGAGCGGGGCAAGGCGGAGGGTGGTCTTCATGGTGTCTTCCTTGAGTGAAGGGGCCGGCGCATCCTGCCGCCGGCCCTTCGCCTCAACGTGGCAGTTTGAGGTTGTTCCAGATGGCCAGGCTGGGTTCGGCCTGGTTCAGGGTGTAGAAGTGCAGCCCCGGTGCGCCACCCTGGAGCAGGCGCTCGCACATCTCGCTGACCACCTGTTCGCCGAAGGCCTGGATGCTTTCCAGGTCGTCGCCGTAGGCTTCCAGCTGCTTGCGGACCCAGCGCGGGATCTCGGCGCCGCAGGCATCGGAGAAGCGCGCCAGCTTGCTGTAGTTGGTGATCGGCATGATGCCCGGGACGATCGGCAGGTCCACGCCCAGCTTGCGCACGCGGTCGACGAAGTAGAAGTAGCAGTCGGCGCTGAAGAAGTACTGGGTGATGGCGCTGTCGGCACCGGCTTTCGCCTTGCGGGCGAAGTTGGCCAGGTCGTCTTCGAAGTTGCGTGCCTGGGGGTGTACTTCCGGGTAGGCGGCGACTTCGATGTGGAAGTGATCGCCCGTCTCGGCGCGGATGAACTCGACCAGTTCGTTGGCGTGGCGCAGCTCGCCGCTGGCCATGCCCATGCCCGAGGGCAGGTCGCCGCGCAGCGCGACGATGCGCTTGATGCCGGCGGCCTTGTACTGCTCGAGCAGGCTGCGCAGGTCGGCCTTGCTGTCGCCGACGCAGGAGAGGTGCGGCGCGGTCGGCACCTTCACGTCGCCATCGAGCTGCAGCACGGTGTTGAGGGTACGGTCGCGGGTCGAGCCACCGGCACCGTAGGTGCAGGAGAAGAAGTCCGGCTTGTAGGTGGCCAGCTGACGCGCGGTGTTCAGCAGTTTTTCATGCCCGGCTTCGGTCTTGGTGGGGAAGAACTCGAAGCTGTAGCGGCGTTCTTGAGACATGGAGAAGGGTTCCTTCTCAGCTGCAAGGTGCAAGCTGCAAGCTGCAAGAGGGCGTTGCCGGCCCTTTCTTGCCGCTTGCAGCCTGAAGCTTGCCGCTGCTGATTAGTAGCGATAGCTGTCCGGCTTGAACGGGCCGGAGGCGTCGACGCCGATGTAGTCGGCCTGCTGCTTGGTCAACTGGGTGACCACGCCACCGAAGCCCTTGACCATTTCCAGCGCCACTTCCTCGTCCAGTTTCTTCGGCAGGACTTCCACGGTCAGGCGCTCGGCTTTCTTCTCGGCGGGGAGGTCGGCGAACTTCTGTTCGAACAGGAAGATCTGCGCCAGCACCTGGTTGGCGAAGGAGCCGTCCATGATGCGGCTCGGGTGGCCGGTGGCGTTGCCCAGGTTCACCAGGCGGCCTTCGGCCAGCAGGATCAGGTAGTCGTCGTTGGCCGGATCGAAGCTGCCGGCGCCGGTGCGGTGGACCTTGTGCACCTGCGGCTTGACCTCTTCCCAGGCCCAGTTCTTGCGCATGAAGGCGGTGTCGATCTCGTTGTCGAAGTGACCGATGTTGCACACCACGGCGCGTTTCTTCAGGGCTTTGAGCATGCCGGCGTCGCAGACGTTGACGTTGCCGGTGGTGGTGACGATCAGGTCGATCTTGCCCAGCAGGGCGGCGTCGATGCTGGCTTCGGTGCCGTCATTTATGCCGTTCTTGTAGGGGGAGACCAGCTCGAAGCCGTCCATGCAGGCCTGCATGGCGCAGATCGGGTCGATCTCGGAGACCTTCACGATCATGCCTTCCTGGCGCAGGGACTGGGCGGAGCCCTTGCCCACGTCGCCGTAGCCGATCACCAGGGCCTGCTTGCCGGACAGCAGGTGGTCGGTGCCGCGCTTGATGGCGTCGTTCAGGCTGTGGCGGCAGCCGTACTTGTTGTCGTTCTTGCTCTTGGTCACGGCGTCGTTGACGTTGATCGCCGGGACTTTCAGGGTGCCGGCCTTGAGCATGTCGAGCAGGCGGTGCACGCCGGTGGTGGTCTCTTCGGTGACGCCGTGGATGCGCTCGAGCATCTGCGGGTATTTCTTGTGCAGGATCTCGGTCAGGTCACCGCCGTCGTCCAGCACCATGTTGGCGTCCCAGGGCTGGCCGTCCTTGAGGATGGTCTGCTCGATGCACCACTCGTACTCCTGCTCGGTCTCGCCCTTCCAGGCGAACACCGGGATGCCGGCGGCGGCGATGGCGGCAGCGGCCTGGTCCTGGGTGGAGAAGATGTTGCAGGACGACCAGCGCACTTCCGCGCCCAGGGCGGTCAGCGTCTCGATCAGCACGCCGGTCTGGATGGTCATGTGGATGCAGCCGAGGATCTTCGCGCCCTTGAGCGGTTGGCTGGCCGCGTACTTGCGACGCAGGCCCATCAGGGCGGGCATTTCGGACTCGGCGATGATCAGCTCGCGACGGCCCCAGGCGGCCAGGGAAATGTCGGCGACCTTGTAATCGTTGAAATCGGCAGGCGTGATGACAGCGCTCATGCGTACTCTCCATTCGTTGTGTGCGAATGGGCGCCGTTGATGCGTTTGGATAACGCCCCATCCGAGCCTGACAGACCCCTTGGAGAACAGGCCTGCTGCAGCGCCCCTCGGACAGGTGGCGGGCGCGGCCGGTGGCCGCGTGAAGCCGGGGGATTATAGCTGCGCGAGGCGATCTGCCCAAGGTTTTCCGTCGTCCGGCGCGCGAACTATCAGGGTGATCGATTTCGTTGCGGGGACAGCGCGTCGGGCCTCTGCCATCATCCCCGGCGTCATCGACGCAAGGAGAAGGACGCATGAATTTCCATACGCGCAAATGGGTCAAGCCCGAGGACCTCAACCCCAACGGCACCCTCTTCGGCGGCAGCCTGCTGAAGTGGATCGACGAGGAGGCGGCGATCTACGCCATCATCCAGCTCGGCAGCCAGCGCGTGGTGACCAAGATGATGTCGGAGATCAACTTCGTCAGCTCGGCCCGCCAGAGCGACATCATCGAGCTGGGCATCACCGCCACCGAGTTCGGCCGCACCTCCATGACCATGCGTTGCGAGGTGCGCAACAAGATCACCCGCAAGAGCATCCTCACCATCGACCGCATGGTCTTCGTCAACCTGGGCGAGGACGGCAAGCCCGCGCCGCACGGCAAGACGGAGATCACCTACATCCGCGACCAGTTCAAGGATTGACCGCTACCAGCGGCCGGAGGCTCCGCCACCGCCGCTGGAACCACCGCCACCGCTGAAGCCGCCGCCGGAGCTGCCGGACGAGCTGCTCGAGCTGCTGTCCGACGAACCGCCGGAGGAGCCCGAGCCGCTGCCGAACTGCCAGGTCGACAGTGGCGCGACGATGAAGATGAACGCGAACAGGCCGATGAAACCCGCCGTGAGGGTGAAGAACAGCAGCAGGTCGGTGGGCGTGAGGGTGACCAGGCAATACGCCAGGGTCGCCACCGTCACCAGGCCGACGCAGGCGAAGTAGCGCTGCCCGTTGGGCTGCCGCGCCCAGGGCCTGGGAATGCGTTTGACCAGGGCCGGTGCGATGAAGAACTGGGCGAAGAACAGTATCAGGCTGAACAGGTTGATGCTGTCCGCCTGGCGGTTGCCGCCAACCGGTTCCGGCAGCGCCTCGCCGCGCACCAGGCCCGATAGGGCATCGGTGCCAGCCTGGATGCCGCCAAAGAAATCGCCCTCGCGGAAGGCCGGGGTGATGCGCTCGCGGATGATGCGCGAGGCCAGCACGTCGGACACCGCGCCCTCCAGCCCGTAACCCACCTCGATGCGCAGCGCTCGGTCGTCCTTGGCCACCAGCAGCAGGATGTCGTCGTCCACGCCTTTGCGCCCCAGCTTCCACTGCTCGAACACGCGGATGGCATAGGCCTCGATGCTTTCCTCGCCGGTGCTGGGGATGATCAGCACCGCGAGCTGGGCACCTTTCTCCTTCTCCAGGGCAGCGAGCTGGTGTTCGAGGGCGGCACTCTGGCCGGCGTCCAGGGTGGCGGTGAGGTCGGTGACCCGCTGCGTGAGGGCCGGCACCGGCTGCGCGGCGCCGGCGCCGAGGCTGACCAGCACCAGCAGCAGGCTGAACAGTGAGGCGCGCATGGTCAGCCCTCGCGATGCGGCGTGGCGAAGTCGACCTTGGGTGCGACCGAGACCTCCGCCTCGTTGGCGACGCTGAAGTTGGCCTTGGGCTCGTAGCCGAACGCCATGGCGGTCAGGTTGCCGGGGAACTGGCGCACCAGCACGTTGTAGGCCTGCACGGCCTTGACGTAGCGCGAGCGCGCCACGGTGATGCGGTTCTCGGTGCCCTCCAGCTGCGCCAGCAGGTCCTGGAACAGCCCGTCGGCCTTCAGCTGCGGGTAGTTCTCGCTCACCGCGAGCAGGCGCGAGAGCGCGGAGCTGAGCTGGCCCTGGGCGTTCTGGAAGTTCTTCACCGCCTGCTCGTCCGTGAGCTGGCCGGCGTCGAGGTGGACGCTGCCGACCCGCGCGCGGGCCTCGCTGACCTGGGCGAGCACGGCCTGTTCGTGGGCCGCGTAGCCCTGCACGGTGCTGACCAGGTTGGGGATCAGGTCGGCGCGGCGCTGGTACTGGTTGAGCACCTCGGCCCAGTCGGCCTTGACCTGCTCGTCGGCGCTCTGCATGGCGTTGTAGCCACAGCCGCTGAGCAGCAACAGGGAAATCAGGAGGATGGCGAATCGAGGCATGGGAGTTTTCTCGTCCATGAAAAACACGCATTAGTACAGGCGATGCGCCCGACGGACAATCGTGGCCATTGGCCGATGTGCCGATTGCCACGTTTTTGGCGGCCATGGACGCCGAACGTCGGAATCACCAGGCTCTACGCTCACCCTTCGTCCTTGGAGCCCCCATGACCCTCGCCTACTGGTGCGTGCTGATCGCGCTGTTCCTGCCCTACCTGTCCACCGCTGCGGCGAAGTTCACCGGAGGCGACTTCGGCCCTCGGCAGAACCATGATCCGCGCACCTTCCTCGCCGGGCTCGAAGGCTGGCGCAAGCGTGCCAACAATGCCCAGCTCAACGCCTTCGAGGTCACCCCGGCATTCGCCATCGCCGTGGTCATCGGTCATCTCGCCGGGGGTGCCGAGCAGGGGACGCTGGATGCCCTGGCCATCGCCTTCGTGGCCAGCCGCATCGCCTACTTCATCTGCTACCTGGCAGACTGGGCGGCGTTGCGCTCGCTGGTCTGGTTCGCCGGCATGGGGCTGATCGCCAGCTTCTTCTTCGTCGCTGCCTGATCGGTCGCGCCGGGGCTCAGCGTTGCAGCTGCGCCTCGGCGGCGTTCAATTCGCGACGGGCCTCGTCCAGCTTGGCCTCGCGCTTGGCGATCTTCTCCACGTCGCCCTTGGCCCGGGCTTCGCGCAGGTCGGCTTCGCGCTCCCGGACCTCGGCGCGGTGCTTGGCGATGGCGTCCTCGCGCTGCTGGCGCAGGCCGGCGTCGGTGCAGTGGGCCGTCACTTCGTCCAGGGCCTTCTGCAGGCCCGCGACCTGTGCATCGTTGCCGTGGACGCGCGCCTGTTCGATGCGGGCTTCGAGGGCCTGGCGCTTCGCCGCGCAGCCGGTGGGCGGCGCCTCGGTCGCGTGGGCGATGCCCGCCAGGGCCAGGCCGGCGGTGAGCAGCAACAGCGTGGGAAGGTGCATGGGTTCGCCTCGTTCGGGTGGTTTCGGTCGTCGTCCAGTGTGGCCGTGAATGACTGCTCGTGCCTGGCTGATCGGGCTTTCAATGATCTGCGACAAACTGTCGCCACCCTTGGTATTTGCCGGGCATCTATCGATACTGTGCGCCCCGCCCGTCGCAGTACCCCGTGATCCGCCATGAAAAGAACGACCGTCCTGACCCTGCTTTGCGCCTGCCTGACTCTCGCCGCCTGCGGTGGCGTCGACCCCAATTCGCCGCTGGGCAAGCGCCAGGCGATCTTCAAGCAGATGCTGCACACCAGCGAGGATCTTGGCGGCATGCTGCGTGGCCGCGTCGAGTTCAACGAGCAGAAGTTCGCCGAGAACGCGGTGAAGCTCGACCAGCTGTCCCATGAGCCCTGGCAGCACTTCCCCAAGGTGCGTGACGAAGGCGACAGCGACGCCCGTGATGACGTCTGGCAGCGCCAGGAGCGTTTCCAGAGCCTGGCCCGCGAGCTGGAAGCCGCTACCGGCCAACTGGCCGCCGCCACGGCGAAGCGCCCCCTGGACCCGGACGCGATGGCTCCGCTGGTGCAGAAGGCCGAGGACGCCTGCGAGGCGTGCCACAAGGAATTCCGCGCCTACTGAGGCGCGGCCCCGAAGCCATCCACCTGCGCTTTCGCCAGGCGCTCTTGCAGCGCCTGGACTTCCGGGTGGTGGAAAAACGCCCGCAGCTGTCGCGCGCGCTCGGGCCCCAGGCCTGGCACGGCTTGCCATTGCGCCTCCGAACGGGCGGCCATTTTCTCCCAGCCGCCCTTCAGGTCGGCGTTGCCGCTGGGCGGCAGGCCGAGGGCTTTCAGCCAGCGGGCGAAGGGTTGCCGCCTGGCTTCGGCCGCCGCCTCCCGGAAGCGCCGGGCATTGCGTTGAGCGAAGCCCGGCAGCCTGGCCAACTCTTCTTCTTCCAGCTCCAGCCAGTCCAGCAGGCCGTCCATCCTGCCGGCCGTCAGCAGCCGCTCCCAGGTACCGGGGCCGACGCCGCGCATCGCCAGGCCACCGCTGCCGGACAGCCACTCCAGGCGTGCACGGAACTGCGCCTCGCAGCCGGGCGTCGGGTGCCAGCAGCTCAGGGCGTGCAGGGCGGTCGGGTCCGGCACCTCCAGTTCCACGCGCTCGCCCGCCCGCAGCACCACCGACTCCAGGCGCGGGATGGTCAGCCCGGCCAGGGCGACGGCGACCTGGTCGCCGGGGCGGATATCCAGCTCGCGCCAGTGCTCCAGGGAACCCAGGCTGACCCGCTGGATGCGTCGGTCCTCCAGGGTCACGGGCGAGAGCAGCAGGCGCGGGGTGATGCGCCCGGTGCGACCGACGAGGAATTCCACCCGCCGCACCTCGGCCAGGGCCTGGGCGAAGGGGTACTTCCAGGCGATGGCCCAGTGCGGCGGCCGTGCTTCCCAGTTGCGTGCGGCGGGCACCACACCCTGGCGGACCACCACGCCATCGCTGGCGAAAGGCAGGCCGCTGCGATACCAGTGCTCGCGCCAGTGCGCCACCTGGTCGGCGCTTCGCACCGGCAGGGTATGGCGCTGGGTGTCGGCGAAGCCCAGGCGGGTCAGCCCGTCCAGGCGTTGCAGCATGCCCCCGGGGCCGCCGGGCCAGTCCCAGACGAACAGCCCGATGCCGCGCGCCTCCTCATCCCCCAGGTGCTGCCTGGCCATCAGCCCGGCGACCCTGCCCCGGGCGCCGCGCCCTCCGGCCTGTGCCTGCACGTGCCCGGGCACTGACCAGTAGAGCTCGCCCTGCAGCACCAGGTCGCCCGGGTCGGCGAGGCGCTCGGGGATGGCCGGGATGCGCCGGGCGTTGGCCGTCCAGTCTTCGCCGCGCTCGCCATCACCGCGGCTGATGGCTTGCTGCAGGCGGCCGCCGCGGTAGACCAGGGTCACCGCCACGCCGTCCACCTTGGGCTGCACCCAGAGGTCGTCGCGGCCGCGCATCCAGGCGCGCAGCGCCTTGGCGTCCTCCAGCTTGTCGAGGCCGGTCTGGGCGACGGGGTGCGTGTGCTTGCCGCCTACCGTCGACAGGGGCTGCGTTTCCTGCGCCTCGGCCTGGGGGAAGCACTGGCGCAGTTCGGCGAAGCGCGAGCGCACCTGGTCGTAGATCTCGTCGGGGACCGGCGAGAGGCGGTCGCGGTGGTAGCTGTGCTCCCAGCCCGACAGCTGTTCATGCAGGGCATGCAGCTCGCGCTTGGCGCGGGCATCGCTCCAGGGCGGGCAATCGCCGGCGGCCAGGGCGAGGCCGGGCAGGCAGAGGGCCAGGGCGAGCAGGTGGGTAGACAGGGGGTTGGGCATGCGGGCCTCCGTGCGAACGATCCGGGCTCCATGCCCGGGGGACGCAGGAATACACCCTGGGCGGCGTCATCGCGCTCGCGAACCGCCGGGGCCCTGGGCGGGACCTTGGCAGGTGGGAGGGCGTTGCGGCGCCGGGGTGGGCAGGTGGCTGGCAGGGGCGGGGGCGGCTGCCCTGTGCTGCGACGGCAAGGGGGAATGCGCCAATGCGATGGATTCGACGGGCTGGTGCTGCGTGCGGGAAGGGGGGAGGGCGACGGCGTCCTACAGGAAGGGCCGACTCTCGCCGGCCCCCCTCTACTCAGCCCTTGTTGGCTTGGTCGAGCTTCTCGCAGCCTTCGGACAGCTGCTTCTCGGCCTTGTCGGCCACCGAGCCGAGCAGGCTGGCGCCCAGGCCGTTCTGTTCCTTCTTGGCCTCGTCCAGCTTGGCCTGTGCTTCCGCGCTCTTTTCCTCGCAGCCCTTGTTGAGCTTGTCGCCAAGGGGGTTGCCCAGGTCGACGGCCTGCGCCTGGACGGCGAACAGGGCTGCGAAGAGGGCGGCGGGAAGAATGGAGGTGATGCGCATGGGTATCTCCTTGGGCTCCAGCGCCAATGCTTGCTCGCCCCGGGCGCTCGAGTCATCCGTGAGGGAGGGGCGAGAGGGCGCGGATTCTAGCAGCGGCGCCCCTTTGGAGGGGCAGGGGAAAGCTCGACCGATTCACGAATGCGGCAAATGGCTATCGCGCCTCTGCCGGCAGGGGCGAGGAGGCTGAAGGCCGCCCATGAAAAAGCCCGGCACAGGGCCGGGCTTTCTCGTGTCGCGAAGCCTTACAGGCCGGCGGCTGCACGCAGGGCGTCGACCTTGTCGGTCTTCTCCCAGGTGAAGGTGCTGAAGGTGTCGTTGCCGACGGTCTTCTGCTCCGGAGTACGGCCGAAGTGGCCGTAGGCCGCGGTGTCGCGGTACATCGGGTGGAGCAGGTCGAGCATCTTGGTGATCGCGTAGGGACGCAGGTCGAACACGTCGCGCACCAGCTTGATGATCTTCTCTTCGGCGATCTTGTGGGTGCCGAAGGTGTTGATCGAGATGGAGGTGGGCTCGGCCACGCCGATGGCGTAGGAGACCTGGATCTCGCAACGCTCGGCCAGGCCGGCGGCGACGATGTTCTTGGCCACGTAGCGGCCGGCGTAGGCGGCGGAGCGGTCGACCTTGGACGGGTCCTTGCCGGAGAAGGCGCCGCCACCGTGGCGGGCCATGCCACCGTAGGAGTCGACGATGATCTTGCGGCCGGTCAGGCCGCAGTCGCCCACCGGGCCACCGATCACGAAGTTGCCGGTCGGGTTGATGTGGAACTGGGTGCCCTTGTGCAGCAGTTCGGCCGGCAGGGCGTGCTTGATGATCAGCTCCATCACCGCTTCGCGCAGGTCAGGCAGCGAGACCTCGGGGTTGTGCTGGGTGGACAGCACCACGGCGTCGATACCGACGACCTTGCCGTTCTCGTACTGGCAGGTGACCTGGGACTTGGCATCCGGGCGCAGCCACGGCAGCAGGCCGGACTTGCGGGCCTCGGCCTGGCGCTCGACCAGGGCGTGGGAGAAGCGGATCGGGGCCGGCATCAGCACGTCGGTCTCGTTGCTGGCGTAGCCGAACATCAGGCCCTGGTCGCCGGCGCCCTGGTCTTCCGGCTTGGCGCGGTCGACACCCTGGTTGATGTCGGGGGACTGCTTGCCAATGATGTTCATCACGCCGCAGGTGGCGCCGTCGAAGCCGACGTCGGAGCTGGTGTAGCCGATGTCGCAGATGACGTCGCGGACGATCTGCTCGAGGTCGACCCAGGCGCTGGTGGTGACTTCGCCGGCGACGATGGCGACGCCGGTCTTGACCAGGGTTTCCACGGCCACGCGGGCGTGCTTGTCCTGCTCGATGATGGCGTCGAGGACGGCATCGGAGATCTGGTCGGCGATCTTGTCCGGATGGCCTTCGGACACGGACTCGGAGGTAAAGAGGGAGTATTCGCTCATCTAACGGTTCCTTTAATACCGGTGGGTGAGGTCGCTTCGCGAATCCGGCTTGGCGAAGTGCCGTACCTGAATCTGAAAGCCGTTTCTTAAACCAATGTAGAGGCTCTCGCCGGGCGCAAGCCCTGCTGCGGCGGCCCACTGGGCCAGGTCGTCCTGTTCGAAGCCGAGCCAGAGATCGCCGCAGGCCTCCCTGGCCCAGCTCTGGTTGTGGCTGCACAACTCGGTGATCAGCAGGCTGCCACCCGGAAGGAGGTGGTGGGCCAGCTGCTTCAGGGCCTCGGCCGGGGCGGCGAAATGGTGCAGGACCATGTTCAGCACCACGCAGTCGGCGGCCTCGTGTTCGTCATCCAGGGCGTCGGCGAGCTTGAGCTCGACATTGCCCAGTCCTTCGGCAGCGCAGCGGTTGCGTGCCAGATCCAGCATCGCCGGGCTGTTGTCCAGCGCGGTGACGCGGGCGAAGCGCCGGGCCAGGTCGGGGAGGAAGCCCCCGTCGCCCGGGCCCACTTCCAGCGCGCAGGCGCTGGCCGGCAGGTTCAGCGCGTCCAGCAGGGCCAGCACGCTGTCGCGGTACTGCGGCAGGCCGGCGATCAGGTCCTGCTGGGCCTGGAACTTCTCCGCCGAGCGGGCGAAGAACTCGCGGCTCACCGCCTCGCGCTGGGCATGGACCTCGGCGATCCGCGCCTGCACCTCCAGCGGCAGATGCAGCGCATCGACCTCCTCCAGCAGCGCCCCGTGCAGGGTGCCGCCCAGGCGGTCGCCCTGGGCGATGGCGCGGCGATAGAAGATCGCGTTGCCTTCGCGGCGCGTGGCCACCAGCCCGGCCTGGGACAGCACCTTGAGGTGGTGGCTCATGCCGGACTGGCCGATGGCGAAGATCTGCGCCAGCTCCAGCACCCCGAACGAATCGTTGGCCAGGGCACGCAGCACGTTCAGGCGCAGCGGGTCGCCCCCGGCCTTGCACAGGGCGGCCAGCTCGTCGCAGTCGTCGTGGCGGATCTGGGGTACGCGCAGGTTCATAGGTGGCGCAGTCTAGTCCCCGCTACTGCGGCTCGCAACGGCAATATCAAAAAGTTTTGATATTGCCGATGGGTGGTTATTTTTTGTCCAGGATCATCGCGAGGAAGGCGGCCGGAGCGGGGCTCAGGGTGCGCGTGGGGTGCCAGAGCAGGTGCATCTCACGCTCGATACGCAGGTCGTGCACCTCGAGTGCCAGCAGGCGGCCGGCGGCGAGATCGTCCTCGATGACCCGCTGCGACAGCCAGGCAATGCCCTGGCCGTCGCGCACCAGGCGTTTCAGCGCCTCGGTGCTGGCGATGGCCATGCGCGGGCGTGCCTCCAGGCCCTGGCGGGCGTAGGCCTGCTCGATGCTGGCGCGGGTGCCGGAGCCTTCCTCGCGCAGGTACAGCGACTGGTCGGCCAGCTCGGCCGCGTGCAGGCGGCCCCGGGCCGCCAGGGGGTGGCCGGGACCGCAGACGGGCAGCAGGCGGTCGCGCTCCAGGAGGCTGAAGGCATGGCTCGCGCGATCGAAGTCGCCTTCGACGAAGCCCAGGGCGATGCGTTCGTCGGCCAGTGCCTGGGTGATCTCGCGGGTGTTGCTCACCTGCAGGTCGACGCGGATCTCCGGATGGCGGGCGTGGAAGCGGGCGATCAGGTCGGGCAGCAGGTAGCTGCCCAGGGTGGCGCTGGCGCCCAGGCGCAACTCACCGTCATCGAGCCCGGCGAAGCTGCGCAGGTCCGCTTCGGCCGCCTGTTCGAGGGCGAAGATGCGTTGTGCATAACGGTGCAGGCGCTGGCCGCCTTCGGTGAGGGTCACGCCGCGTGGCTGGCGATCGAAGAGGGTGATTCCCAGGCGCGCTTCCAGCTCGCGCACTTCGCGGGTGACCGCCGGCTGGCTGATGTGCAGGCGCTCGGCGCCGGCGCTGATGCTGCCGCTCTCGGCGACGGCGAGGAACACCTTGAGGTGATGGAGATTCATAAATGAAATGCATGCCTTGCATATCTAGGATGTATTTTTCGTATAGCACGCCCGGGGTTTACCGTGCAGTCATCTTCTGCAACGGGTCCACCCGACCGGAGCCATCATGCCTCGTCCCCTTTCCCGACTCGTCGAACCGCGCGCCCTGGTTCGCCACTTCATTCCCGGCTGGTTCGCCGTGACCATGGGCACCGGCGTACTGGCGCTGGTGCTGGGCGCCCTGCCCTGGCAGGTGCCGGCGCTGCACCGCCTCGGCGAGGTGCTGTGGCTGTTCAATGCCCTGCTGTTCGCGGCCTGCGCCGGGCTGTTCGTGGCCCGCCTGCTGCTGCACCCGGATACCGTCGCGCCGATGCTGGCGCACCCGGTGCAATCGATGTTCCTCGGCGCCATCCCCATGGGGCTGGCGACCCTGGTCAACGGCCTGGTGCTCTATGGCGGTCCGCGCTGGGGGGAGACCGCCCATGCCGTCGCCCACGCCCTCTGGTGGCTGGATGTGGCGCTGGCCCTGGGGGCGGCGCTGCTGGTGCCCTACCTGATGTTCACCCGCCAGGAGCACGCGCTGGAGAAGCTCACCGCCGTCTGGCTGCTGCCCATCGTCGCGCCCGAGGTGGCGGCCGCCAGTGCCGGCGTCATCGCCCCGCACCTGGAGGCCGGCGATGCCCGCCTGCTGCTGGTGATGGGCTACCTGCTGTGGGGCCTGTCGATGGCCCTGGCCTTTTCCCTGATCACCCTGGTGCTGCTGCGCCTGGCACTGCACAAGCTGCCCGATACCGATTTCGCCGCCACCAGCTGGTTGCCCCTGGGGCCGCTGGCCACCGGGTGCCTGGGGCTGCTGGCGCTGGGCCGCGCCGCGCCCGCTGCGTTCGCCGGCTCGCCCTTGCAGGGCGTGGCCGAGCTGCTGCCGGCCATCGGCCTGGTGGGCGGCCTGGTGCTCTGGGGGGCGGGCCTCTGGTGGCTGGTCACGGCCTGCCTGTTCACTCGTCGCTACATCCGCCAGCGCATGGCCTTCAACCTCGGCTGGTGGGGCTTCACCTTCCCGCTCGGGGTGTTCGCCCTGGCGACCTTCGAGTTGCAGCGCCAGACCGGCCTGGCGTTCTTCGGTGCCATCGGTGCCCTGCTGGCGCTGCAACTGGCCACCGTCTGGGTCCTGGTGATGCGTCGCACCCTGGCCGGTATCTGGCATGGCGAGCTGTTCCGCGCGCCCTGCCTGTGCGCCCTGGCGGGCCCGGCGCGGGGTTGAAAACGGGCGGCGGCGCATCTTCGACCATCTGTCATTGCCCGAAGCCTGCCCGCTGGGCGAAAATAGCCGCCTTTTTTCGTTCAGCGTCTTTTCAGACCCGCAGGAGATCAGCGATGCCCAGCCGTCGTGAGCGTGCCAATGCCATTCGTGCCCTCAGCATGGATGCGGTGCAGAAAGCCAACAGCGGCCACCCCGGCGCCCCGATGGGCATGGCCGATATCGCCGAAGTGCTGTGGCGGGATTACCTGCAGCACAACCCGAACAACCCGCAGTGGGCCGACCGCGACCGTTTCGTGCTGTCCAACGGCCACGGCTCGATGCTGATCTACTCGCTGCTGCACCTCACCGGCTATGACGTCACGGTCGATGACCTGAAGAACTTCCGCCAGTTGCACAGCCGCACCCCGGGCCACCCGGAATACGGCTACACCGCCGGCGTCGAGACCACCACCGGCCCGCTGGGCCAGGGCATCGCCAACGCCGTGGGCTTCGCTCTCGCCGAAAAGGTGCTGGGTGCGCAGTTCAACCGTGAAGGCCACGAGATCGTCGACCACTACACCTACGCCTTCCTGGGCGACGGCTGCATGATGGAAGGCATCTCCCACGAGGTCTGCTCCCTGGCCGGCACCCTGGGCCTGGGCAAGCTGATCGCCTTTTACGACGACAACGGCATCTCCATCGACGGCGAGGTCCATGGCTGGTTCACCGACGACACCCCGAAGCGCTTCGAAGCCTACGGCTGGCAGGTGATCCGCAATGTCGACGGCCATGACGCCGACGAGATCCGCACCGCCATCGAGACTGCCCGCAAGAGCGCGCAGCCGACCCTGATCTGCTGCAAGACCATCATCGGCTTCGGTTCGCCCAACAAGCAGGGCAAGGAAGAGTGCCACGGCGCTGCCCTGGGCAACGACGAGATCGCCCTGACCCGCGCCAACCTGGGCTGGAACCACGCGCCCTTCGAAATCCCGGCCGACATCTACGCCGAGTGGAGCGCCAAGGAAGCCGGCGCCGCCCGTGAAGCCGCGTGGAACGAGCGCTTTGCCGCCTACGCCGCAGCCCACCCCGAGCTGGCCGCCGAATTCCAGCGCCGCATCAAGGGCGAGCTGCCTGCCGACTTCGCCGAGCAGGCCGCCGCCTACATCGCCGAAGTCGCCGCCAAGGGCGAGACCATCGCCAGCCGCAAGGCCAGCCAGAACGCCCTGAACGCCTTCGGCCCGCTGCTGCCCGAGTTCCTCGGCGGCTCCGCCGACCTGGCCGGCTCCAACCTGACCCTGTGGAAAGGCTGCAAGGGCGTCTCCGCCGAGGATGCCGCCGGCAACTATCTGTTCTACGGCGTCCGCGAGTTCGGCATGAGCGCCATCATGAACGGCGTCGCCCTGCACGGCGGCTTCATCCCCTACGGCGCGACCTTCCTGATCTTCATGGAATACGCCCGCAACGCCGTGCGCATGTCCGCCCTGATGAAGCAGCGCGTGCTCTACGTCTTCACCCACGACTCCATCGGCCTGGGCGAGGACGGCCCGACCCACCAGCCCATCGAGCAACTGGCCAGCCTGCGTTCGACCCCGAACCTGGACACCTGGCGCCCCGCCGACGCGGTGGAATCCGCCGTGGCCTGGAAGGCTGCCATCGAGCGCAACGACGGCCCGAGCGCGCTGATCTTCTCCCGCCAGAACCTGCCCCACCAGGCGCGCGATGCGGCCCAGCTGGCCAACATCGCCCGTGGCGGCTACGTGCTCAAGGACTGCGACGGCGAGCCCGAGCTGATCCTCATCGCCACCGGCTCCGAAGTCGGCCTGGCGGTACAGGCCTTCGAGCAACTGAGCGCCGCCGGCCGCAAGGTGCGCGTCGTCTCCATGCCGTCCACCAGCCTGTTCGACCAGCAGGATGCCGCCTACAAGCAATCCGTGCTGCCGCTGGAAGTCGGTGCGCGCATCGCCATCGAAGCCGCCCACGCCGACTACTGGTACAAGTACGTGGGCCTGGAAGGCCGCGTGATCGGCATGACCAGCTTCGGCGAATCCGCCCCGGCCCCGGCCCTGTTCGAACACTTCGGCTTCACCGTCGAGAACATCGTCGCCACCGCTGAAGAATTGCTGGAGGACTGAGCCGGAAGCCGAGAGCCGGAAGCTGGAAGCTGGAGCGCCCCGTGCACCCTTCTTCCGGCTTCAGGCTTCCGGCTTCAAGCTCTTCGCGATCAGATGCCCAGCACTCGTTTCCGCGTTGCCCTGAACGGCTACGGCCGTATCGGTCGTTGCGTCCTGCGTGCGCTGCATGAGCGTGGCGGGCGTGATGGCTTCGAGATCGTCGCCCTCAATGACCTGGCCGACCAGGCCAGCATCGAGTACCTGACGCGCTTCGACTCCACCCATGGCCGCTTCCCGGGGGACGTGAAGGTCGACGGCGATTGCCTGCACATCAACGGCGACTGCGTGAAGGTGCTACGCAACCCGGCGCCCGAGGGCATCGACTGGGCGGCGCTGGGCGTCGACCTGGTGCTCGAGTGCTCCGGCCAGTACACCAACCGCGCCCAGGCCGAGCGCTTCCTGCGCGCCGGCGCGCCACGCGTGCTGTTCTCCCAGCCGATGGCCAGCGAGGCGGACATCGACGCCACCATCGTCTACGGCGTCAACCAGGACAGCCTGGTGGGCACCGAGACACTGGTCTCCAACGCCTCCTGCACCACCAACTGCGGCGTGCCCTTGCTGAAACTTCTCGACGAGTCCGTGGGTCTGGAATACGTCTCCATCACCACCATTCACTCCGCGATGAACGACCAGCCGGTAATCGACGCCTATCACCATGAGGACCTGCGCCGCACGCGCTCGGCCTTCCAGTCGGTGATCCCGGTCTTCACCGGCCTGGCCCGGGGCATCGAGCGGCTGCTTCCGGAACTGACCGGGCGCATCCAGGCCAAGGCCATCCGCGTGCCGACGGTGAACGTGTCCTGCCTGGACATCACCCTGCAGACCGCCCGCGACACCAGTGCCGCCGAGATCAACCGCGTGCTGCGCGAGGCCGCCGAAAGCGGCCCGCTCAAGGGCCTGCTGGCCTACACCGAGCTGCCCCACGCCAGCTGCGATTTCAATCACGATCCCCATTCCGCCATCGTCGACGGCAGCCAGACCCGCGTGTCCGGGCCGCGTCTGGTCAACCTGCTGGCCTGGTTCGACAACGAGTGGGGCTTCGCCAACCGCATGCTCGACACCGCAGGCCACTACCTGCGGGTTTCCGCTGTTTCCACAACATCCAGCCCCGTGAAGGACTGACCCCATGACCGTGTTGAAAATGACCGACCTCGACCTCCAGGGTAAGCGCGTACTGATCCGCGAAGACCTCAACGTCCCGGTGAAGGACGGTGTCGTGAAGAGCGATGCGCGCATCCTCGCCTCCCTGCCGACCATCAAGCTGGCACTGGAGAAGGGCGCGGCGGTGATGGTCTGCTCGCACCTGGGTCGTCCCACCGAAGGCGAGTTCTCCGACGAGAACAGCCTCAAGCCGGTCGCCGACTACCTGGCCAAGGCCCTGGGCCGCGACGTGCCGCTGGTGGCCGACTACCTGGACGGCGTCGACGTCGCCCCCGGCCAGGTGGTGCTGTTCGAGAACGTGCGCTTCAACAAGGGCGAGAAGAAGAACGCCGACGAGCTGGCGCAGAAGTACGCCGCGCTGTGCGACGTGTTCGTGATGGACGCCTTCGGCACCGCCCACCGCGCCGAGGGCTCGACCCACGGCGTGGCCAAGTTCGCCAAGGTCGCCGCCGCCGGCCCGCTGCTGGCCGCCGAACTGGACGCGCTGGGCAAGGCCCTGGGCAATCCGGCCCGCCCGATGGCCGCCATCGTCGCCGGCTCCAAGGTCTCCACCAAGCTCGACGTGCTCAACTCCCTGAGCCAGATCTGCGACCAACTGATCGTCGGTGGCGGCATCGCCAACACCTTCCTCGCCGCGGCCGGCTACAAGGTCGGCAAGTCGCTGCACGAGGCCGACCTGCTGGATACCGCCCGCGCCATCGCCGCCAAGGTCAGCGTGCCGCTGCCGGTGGACGTGGTGGTCGCCAAGGAGTTCGCCGAGACCGCCGAGGCCGCCGTCAAGCTCATCGCCGACGTGGCGGATGACGACATGATCCTCGACATCGGCCCGCAGACCGCCGCCCAGTTCGCCGAGCTGCTGAAGTCGTCGAAGACCATTCTCTGGAACGGCCCGGTCGGCGTCTTCGAGTTCGACCAGTTCGGCAACGGCACCCAGGTGCTGGCCCAGGCCATCGCCGAGAGCCCGGCCTTCTCCATCGCTGGCGGTGGCGACACCCTGGCGGCCATCGACAAGTACGGCGTCGGCGAGCGCATCTCCTATATTTCCACTGGCGGCGGCGCTTTCCTCGAGTTCGTCGAGGGCAAGGTCCTGCCGGCCGTGGACGTGCTGGAACAGCGCGCCAAGGCCTGAAATAGCGGCTAAACCATGGCGGCGGCCCGTGGTCCCTTGAACAGGACCCGAGAAAAGGAGTTGCCGCCATGCGTACCAACCTGATCCTGCTGTCGTTGTTCGCAATGCTCACCGGTTGTGCGGGTGGTTCTTCCCCCGCCACCTGCGAGGTGATGAGCCCGCCCCAGGTCGTCCTGCCGCAATCCCAGGACGACCAGCGCGTCGAGGCCCAGAGCAGCGGTGATCCGACCGTCAACGGCAGCCAGGAACGGCACTGTCCATGACCCTCGATGGGTGAACGGCCTTCTGGCCAAGGGAGTGAAAGGATGAAAGGCATGTTCGCCCTTGCGGCGCTGTTGGCGCTGGGCGGTTGTGCGGGCGCCCAGGCGCCGGCCGACGACTGGACCCGCTGGGTCTGCGACAGCCAGGCCGAGGTGCTGTGGCGCTTCGTCGACGCCGACCGGGAGCAGGTGGACCTGCGCCTGGGCGGCGGCGATATCGTCTACCGCCTCAAGCAAGAACCTTCGGGGTCCGGCGCGCTCTATAGCGACAGCCGCCTGGCCTTCCACACCAAGGGTGACGAGGGGCTGGTGTACTGGGTCGCCACCGATGACCTGATCGGTCGCGGCTGCAAGGCGCCCTGAACCGGCGCCGATGATTGCACCGGGCCGGCGTCATAGCCGGCCGGTTTTTACGGGAGGACGCTCGCCGTCCTTCATGGAACTTGAACCTGGCCTGCCCCTGCGGCAGGCTTCGCATTTCGAATGCCCACCCACTCGGGAGACTGAAACACCATGGCACTCATCAGCATGCGCCAGATGCTGGACCACGCCGCCGAATTCGGCTACGGCGTACCGGCCTTCAACGTCAACAACCTGGAACAGATGCGCGCCATCATGGAAGCGGCCGACAAGACCGATTCCCCGGTGATCGTCCAGGCTTCCGCCGGTGCCCGCAAATACGCCGGCGCGCCCTTCCTGCGCCACCTGATCCTGGCGGCCATCGAAGAATTCCCGCACATCCCGGTGTGCATGCACCAGGACCACGGCACCAGCCCGGACGTCTGCCAGCGCTCCATCCAGCTGGGCTTCTCCTCGGTGATGATGGACGGCTCCCTGCGTGAAGACGGCAAGACCCCGGCCGACTACGAGTACAACGTCCGCGTGACCCAGCAGACCGTGGCCTTCGCCCATGCCTGCGGCGTGTCGGTGGAAGGCGAGCTGGGCTGCCTGGGTAGCCTGGAAACCGGCATGGCCGGTGAAGAGGACGGCGTCGGTGCCGAGGGCGTGCTGGACCACAGCCAGCTGCTGACCGACCCGGAAGAGGCCGCGGACTTCGTCAAGAAGACCCAGGTCGACGCCCTGGCCATCGCCATCGGCACCAGCCACGGCGCCTATAAGTTCACCAAGCCGCCGACTGGCGACGTGCTCTCCATCGAGCGCATCAAGGAGATCCACAAGCGCATCCCCAACACCCACCTGGTGATGCACGGCTCCTCCTCGGTGCCGCAGGAGTGGCTGAAGGTGATCAACGAATTCGGCGGCGACATCAAGGAGACCTACGGCGTGCCGGTCGAGGAGATCGTCGAAGGCATCAAGCACGGCGTGCGCAAGGTCAACATCGACACCGACCTGCGCCTGGCCTCCACCGGTGCCATCCGCCGCATGATGGCCGAGCAGCCGAGCGAGTTCGACCCGCGCAAGTTCTTCGCCAAGACCATCGTCGCCATGCGTGATATCTGCATCGCCCGCTACGAAGCCTTCGGCACCGCCGGCAACGCCTCGAAGATCAAGCCGATCTCCCTCGAAGGCATGTACCAGCGCTACGCCAAGGGCGAGCTGACCGCCAAGGTCAACTGAGTTCTGGCGCTGTAAACGGAAAGCCCCGCATTCGCGGGGCTTTCTGCTTTCCGGGGCCTGGAACCCGCATGCGGCGTCCTTACTGGGCGGTGCTGGTCGCCAGGGCCCGGTGCTCGAGCTTCAGGTTGTAGAAGGTGGCGCTGCCGGCTTCGGTGGCCTCGCCGACGTTGTCCTGGGCATAGACCCCGGCCTTGAAGTACAGCGGCTTGGGCGCCCAGGTGGGGTCCAGTTGCTGGGTGAACATCGTGCTGTTGACCAGGATGCTCAGCTGCCCGGTGGGCGACATGTTGATGACGTAGGTGAAGCGCTGGTTGAGCTTCACGCCGCTGAGCAGGGTGACCACCGCACCGTCCGCGTCGCTCGGGGTGTTGCGCACCTTGGCGACGATGTTGCCGGTGCCGGTCTTGGTCTTGAACTGGTACTCCAGCTTGAGCAGCGGGCTGGTGCTGCCGTAGGCATGGATCTGACCGATCACGATCTTGCCCGTGGACGGGACCTGGCCGACCGCCAGGTTGGCGCTCATGTAGTTGTCGGCGGCGCCGTAGGTCCAGTTGCGCAGCTTGCCATCGGCGTAGGTTTCGCGCAGCTCGCTGCGCGGGTAGACGGCGTTGGCGGTGGCGCTGCCGTTCACCGGGGTCCAGAAGAACAGGGTGCCGTTGGCCGCCTTGAAGTAGTTGTCCTGATAGCCACCCATCAGGGCGGGGGTTTCGATGGTCACCGAGGGGCTGCCGACGGGGATGGTGAGGTTCCAGGTTCCAAGATCGATCATTTTGACTGAGTTCTCTAAGAGAACTTTCAGTCGGGTGCTATCTCATCCACGAGACGTAATCACTTACTTCGGCATCCGGCCAACTGCACACGAACTAAAAGTGAAAGCTAGGTAATGGCAGGGGGCTGCCGTGTCGTCCGAAGGCATTTACGCCGTCTCGCGGAACGCTTTATAGGGTTGCGCAAGCCCCTTGTTAATCACCGATCGTCGCCGTCGGACCTGTCAAAAAGCCGTCTGGAACGGGCTTTGCCATCAAGGTGCAATCGCCAAAACTAACCAGGTGGTTCATGTCCGGAATGCCGCCCTCAGGTGGAATGCGGCTTGCGCCGAATCATTGGCGTCATTTTTCCGTAAGCGCAGCGGCAGACCCGTTTCGCTGGGGGCGGGCAGGTGCTGGGAGGGCATCCGATGAACGGTCGCCGGGCGTCTGCCGCTGCGCTGACAGGCTGCGTCGCAAACTGTCACCGGCGGTAGAATGCGGACTTTCTCCCGGCCACATCGATCCCCCATGAACCCGCTCCGCTACATCCAGTCCTACCCCGCCCACCTGCAGGAGCAGATCCGCCTGCTGGTCGAGCAGCGCCGCCTGGGCGAATACCTCGCCAAGCGCTACCCGGATCGTCATGAGGTGCAAAGCGACAAGGCCCTCTATGGCTACACCAACGCCCTGCGCCAGGAGCACCTGCGCAATGCACCGGCCATCGACAAAGTGGTCTACGACAACAAGCTGGACGTCGTGCAGAAGGCGCTCGGGCTGCACACGGCGATCTCCCGGGTGCAGGGCGGCAAGCTGAAGGCGAAGAAGGAGATCCGCGTGGCCTCGCTGTTCAAGGAGGCGGCGCCGGAATTCCTGCGGATGATCGTGGTGCACGAGCTGGCGCACCTGCGCGAGCGCGACCACAACAAGGCGTTCTACCAGCTCTGCGAACACATGCTGCCGGGTTATCACCAGTTGGAGTTCGACCTGCGCCTGTACCTGATCCAGCGTGAGCTGGAGGCGGGGAACTGAAGGGGAATGGCGGGGGAGGGAAGGAGAGTGTCATGCCCAACCCCAGCTGTGGAGGGCTGCAGGATGAGCGCAGTCCTGAGGCGGGCATGACGGGACCGACTATACCCAGGCGCCCCGGGTGGTCGATGTAGGCCCCATCCCAAAGGCTCCGCCGAATGCTCCGGCGAGGCTCCCCGTACCTGCTCGCGTACGCCGGAAAAAGCCTGCTAGGCTCTCCCCATCCCTGTCGTCGAGTATTCGCGGGCATGAGCCGCTACCTACGGATGTTGTGTCCAGTGCTGCTGT
Source organism: Pseudomonas sp. Pc102 (assembly GCF_018408275.1). Lineage (NCBI taxonomy): Bacteria > Pseudomonadati > Pseudomonadota > Gammaproteobacteria > Pseudomonadales > Pseudomonadaceae > Pseudomonas > Pseudomonas sp. Pc102. Next base: position 474,854 of record NZ_AP021905.1, read on the forward strand.
GCCTGGCGTTCGCGCCATCCGCGCCGGCCCGCGAATGGCTGGCCGTGGGGGCCGAGTTCCCGCGCCTGTTCGGGCAGACGGTGGAAGGTCGTTTCATCGGCCTCGGCCCTGACGTGCTGCGCGAGGTGGTGCAGCGCATGGGCGACTCGGTGCGCTTCGAACTCTACCCCTGGGCACGGGCGCAGAAGATGGTGGCGCAGGGGCGCGCGGACATCCTCATAGGCCCCTATCGCACGCCGGAGCGCGAGGGACTGTTCCTCTTCAGCCAGCGCCCCTTCTACCGCGACCGCATCGTGTTCTTCGCCCGTTCCGGCCTTGCCGTAACCTGGCAGGGCGACTATGCCGCCCTGGCCGGCAGGCGCGTCGGGGTCATCCGGGGCTGGACCTACGGGCCGCGCTTCGACCGGGGCCGTCAGGCGATGGACCTGCACAGCATCGAGAGTGTCGACAACGCCCTGCGCATGCTGGTGATGGGGCGCATCGACCTGCTGGCGAGCAACGAGCGCAATACCCGGCCGCGCATCGACGCCCTCGAACACGGCACGGTCAGCCAGTTGCAACCGATCATCGACACCCAGGACGGCTACTTCGCCTTCCCCAGGACCGATGAACATGCCGCCTTGCGCGAGGATTTCGACCGCGCCTTCGCCAGCCTGATCGCCGAGGGTCGGCTGAACACGCTTGCCGTGCGCCAGGGGGTCACCATTCCCTGAGAGGTTTCACGGATCGTTGCGTGGCTGGGCCCGGAACTGCGCGTCGATGTCCCGCTTCAGGCGCTGGACCAGGTGCAACGCTTCGGCTTTGCCGCAGGTTGCTGAGAAGGGTATGCCGGCGGTTTCCAGGATGGTCTGGCGGGTGCGTTGATCGAAGATGAGCACATGCAGGCTGCGATCGCTGTCCATGTGCCCGGAGAACCCAAGTGGCAGCAACTGGGTACGCATGTAGTCCAGGGTTCTGGACAGTCGTTCGGTGTTCACGGGAATGGCCTCGGCGCTATGGATCGGGAAGGTGGACGGTATCCACCAACCGAGTGGAACCTGCCGGTAGGCGTTCGGTTCCCCGCGCCTGCGTGTCGCTCGTCGGCGGAGTGGTACGGCACTGTCTGCCGGCAGCGCCGATGGCTACACTGGCACAAGGCCATGTGGGGACTGTCGTGAGTACTGAAGAGTCGGGTTATTCGATCTATAGGCGTCTGGTTTCGCAATTGATGAACGGTGAAGAGCAGCTCCCCAGCCTGCCCATGATCACCATGGAGATCCGCCGGGCCCTGGCCAATCCGGATGCCAGCACCTCCTCCCTGGCGCGGGTCATCAACAAGGACCCGGCGCTCAGCGCAACGCTGGTCAAGCACGCGGCCAGCACGCGCCTGCGCACCGCCTTGCCGCCCAAGACCCTGGAGGACGTGATCCGCACCCTGGGCATGCTGGAGGTGGACCGCATCACCATGGTCCACAGCATCAAGAGCCTGTTCACCCTGCACAGCGCCTCGCACAAGAAGCTCTTCGTCGACACCTGGAGCCGCCTGGCCCGGCGCGGCAGCATCAGCGCCGTGCTCGCGCGCCTGCTCGGGCACGCCTCTTCCGAGCACGTGCTGCTGGCCAGCGTGCTCAGCGACATCGGTGCCCTGGCGATCCTTTCCGCGTTCAAGGACGCCCAGCAGATCCCCTCGCCCGAGCTCTACTCGCGCCTGTGCCGGGAGTACGGCAAGTCCCTCGGCGTCATCGTCCTGAAGAAGTGGGCGGTGGACGACAGCTATATTGCAGTGGTGCGCGGCCTGGGCGCCTGGGACGAATCCAGCGGCCCCGGCGTCGAGCTCGTCGACCTGATCAACCTCGGCCTGTTCCACGCGCTCCGCGAGGCCGGGCCCACCGCCCTGCTGCCGCCGCTGCGGGAGTTGGCTGCCTATCGCAAGTTGCAGCCGCCCCTCAACGCCCTGGACCCCAGCGGCAATGGCCTGGCCCTGGTAGCCAGCCAGCGTGCCGAGATCCAGCGGGTGGAGTCGCTGCTCCAGTAGTTGCACCGTTCGGGTGCGTTGCCTTCCCGTCGCAGGGCCGCTGCGGGGTTCCGCTGGCCGGAGAGCCTCGTGATGCGCCGTGCGCAGCCTTCCCGGCGGCATCGGCGTTCTTGGGTACCACCCCGGGTTCGGCTTTTGCATGATGCAGGCTTTCGGCCTACCCGCCGATCCGGGTCCAATGAGGTGTCGTCATGACAGCATTACTCACGCCGGGCGTGCGCCTGCTCGAAGGGTTCAGCTTCGCGCGCAAGTTCCAGCTGCTCTTCCTCCTGTTCATCCTGCCGCTGGGCTATGCCCTGTGGGTGATCACCGCGTCCTACCTGGACCGCCTCGGCCTGGTCGATGGCGAACTCAGCGGCATGCGGGTGATCGCCACCCTGGCCGACGCCCAGCACGAAGTGGGCGCCCAGCGCCTGCTGCTGGCCCGCTGGAAGGGCACCGAGGACGCCGCCAAGGCGCAACTCGAACAACGCGGCGGCCGCCTGCAGGAAGCCCTGGCCAAGGTCGAGGCGCAGTTGCAGGCGGAGGGGCTCGGCGAGCAGAGCCGCAAGCTGTTCGAGGAGGCCCGTTCACGCAGCGCGCGCATCAGCTTCCAGGCCCTGGCGCCGCTGGCCCTGCCCGACGCCCTGGAGCGCTTCCAGGACGTGTTGCAGAGCCTGCAATCCCTGCGCGAGCAGGTGGCCACCGAGACCGGCCTCATCCTCGACCCGGGGATGGACACCTACCTGATGATGGAGCAACTCACCTACGTGCAGCCGCGCGCCCAGGAGCTGCTCGGCAGCTTCGCCGCCAACGCCCATGGCGCCGTGGTGTCGCAGCACTTCACCCTGCAGAGCCGTGTCGCCGTGCGTGACCTGCGCCGCTCGCTGGACGACACCGCGCGGCAGCTGCGCAAGGCCCAGGACGCCATCGCCCAGGCGTCCGACGTCAATGCCGCGCTGGGCGGCCCGTTCCGCCAGGCCGACCAGGCCATGAGCGATTTCCTCGCCCGGGTCGACAAGGGCATGTTCGAGGCCAACCCCTTCACCCTCGGTACCGCCGAATTCGTCCAGCAGGTCGAGCGCCTCGATGGGCAACTGGTGGCGCTGCAGCAGGCGCTGACCGAGCGCTTCCAGGCGCGCCTCGGCGATTTCCGGACCCAGGCGCTGCGCAGCATGGTCCAGGTGATCGGCGCCTTCAGCCTGCTCACCCTGCTGGCCCTGTACATGCTGCTGTGCCTGAACGCCGCCATCCGCCGTGGTACTGCTGCCATCACCGAGGCCGCCGAAGGCCTGCGTGCCGGCGACCTGCGGGTGGCGGCCACCGTGCATGGCCGCGACGACCTGGCGCAGATCGCCGAGGCGCTCAACGCCGCCCTGGTGCAATTGCGCGGCTCGCTGGCCGGGGTCAACCAGGAGAGCAACCAGCTCGGCGGCACCGTGCTGCAGCTCAATGCCCAGGCCCAGGAGACCCTCACCTCGGTGGAGCAGCAACAGGGCCAGGTCAGCCAGATCGCCGCGGCCGCGCACGAGTTGGCGGCCACCGCCCAGAGCGTGGCGGAGAGCTGCGAGGGGGCGGCCCAAGATGCCCAGCAGACCCGGGAGATCGCCATGCAGAGCAACCAGCGCAGCGCCCGCACCGGAGCCAGCATGCGCGAACTGAGCACGCGCCTGGGCGACACCGTCTCCGCGTTGCAGCAGCTGCGTGACCAGGCGCAGCAGATCAACCGCGTGGTGGACGTGATCAAGGGCATCGCCGAGCAGACCAACCTGCTGGCGCTCAATGCCGCCATCGAGGCGGCGCGCGCCGGGGAGCAGGGCCGTGGCTTCGCCGTGGTGGCCGACGAGGTGCGCAGCCTGTCGCAGCGCACCCAGGACTCCACCAAGGAGATCGGCGACACCGTCGCCAGCCTGCAGGGCGTGGTCGGCCAGGCCGTCGCCCTGATGGAGGCCGCCTTCAAACAGGCCGAGGGCGACGTGGGCAGCGTGCTGAGCATGGGCGAGGACCTGTCCGGTATCGCCGATGCGGTGCAGCGGGTCAGCGACCGCCTGGCGCAGATCGCCACCGCCGCCGAGGAACAGGCCGCAACGGCGGACGAGGTCAGCGGCAATATCCAGCAGGTCGACCAGGCCGCCAGCCTGCTGTTGCAGGGGGCCCAGTCGGTCCAGGCCGCCGCCGAGCAGCTGCATCGCGGCAGCCAGGCACTGAACCAGAACACCTCGCGCTTCCGCCTGGCCTGATCGCCGGGCAACCGGCCGCCTGCTGGCGGCCGGCCTCGCTCAGAGCTTCCAGAACGGTTTCAGCGCCTCGTCGCGGGCCTGTTCGCGGGTCAGGCCGATGTCGCGCAGTGCCTGCTCGTCCAGGTCCAGCAACGCCTTGCGCGTCTGCAGGCGGCGCCAGAAGCGATGCCAGCGGCCATCTCCCGCGGAGCGGGTGCTCGCGCGGACGCGCAGGTGGTCCAGCTCCAGCTCTTTCGCGTGGAGGCTCAGCCGCGTATCGCTCAGGCCGTTCATGTCGATCTCCTCGTGCCGGGGTGTATGGAGGCCATGATGCGCGGCGGGCAAAAAGCATTACAGATTCAAGGCGTGGATATTTTTTTCATACAGATTGCGCGATGGATCTTCTGAATCCACAATTTGCCCGTCATCTGTACCGGTCCGTGCAAAGCGGGCTCCGCGCAAGGGGAACTGTCATGAAGCTCTACACCCAGCTCGCCGAAACCCTCGCCGCCCGCATCGAGCAGGGCTACTACCGGCCCGGCGACCGCCTGCCCTCGGTCCGCGCCCTGAGCCAGGAGCACGGCGTCAGCCTCAGCACCGTCCAGCAGGCCTACCGCCTGCTGGAGGATGGCGGCCTGGCCGTGCCCCGGCCCAAGTCCGGCTACTTCGTGCCGCCCCGTCGCGCGGCCCCGGCGCTGCCGGCCATGACCCGCGCGGCGCAGCGCCCGGTGGACGTGTCGCAATGGAGCGATGTGCTGGAGCTGGTCAAGCGCGGTGCCCGCGACGGCCTGGTGCAACTGGGCCGGGGCATGCCCGATGTCACCAGTCCGACCCTGCGACCGCTGCTGCGCAGCCTGGCGCAGGTCGCCCGGCGTCCGGACCTGGGCGGCCTGTACTACGACGCCATCCAGGGCTCGCTGCCCTTGCGCGAACAGATTTCCCGGCTGTTGGTGGATGCGGGCTGCCAGATACCCGCCAGCGACCTGATCATCACCACCGGCTGCCACGAGGCGCTGTCCGCCTCCATTCGCGCCATCTGCCAGCCGGGGGACATAGTCGCGGTGGACTCGCCGAGCTTCCATGGCGCCATGCAGGCGCTGAAGGGCTTCGGCATGAAGGCCCTGGAGCTGCCCACCGACCCGATCAACGGCATCAGCCTGGAGGCGCTGGAGATGGCCCTGGAGCAGTGGCCGATCAAGCTCATCCAGCTCACCCCCAACTGCAACAACCCGCTGGGCTACATCATGCCGGAGGCTCGCAAGCGCGCCCTGCTGACCCTGGCCCAGCGCTACGACGTGGCGATCATCGAAGACGACGTCTACGGCGACCTGGCCTACCGCTACCCGCGCCCGCGCACCATCAAGTCCTTCGACGAGGACGGCCGCGTGCTGCTGTGCAGCTCCTTCTCCAAGACCGTGGCGCCCGGTATCCGCATCGGCTGGATCGCCCCCGGCCGCTACTTCGACCGGCTGCTGCACATGAAGTACATCTCCACCGGCGCCACCGCCACCCAGCCGCAGATCGCCCTGGCCGAATTCCTCGCCAGCGGCGCCTACGAGCCCCACGTGCGGCGCATGCGCAGCCAGTACCAGAACGGCCGCGACCAGATGATCGACTGGGTGATGAAGTACTTCCCCGAAGGCACCCGCGCCAGCCGGCCCCAGGGCGGCTTCATGCTCTGGGTCGAGCTGGACGAGGGCTTCGACACCCTGCGCCTGAATCGCGCCCTGCTCGACAAGGGCGTACAGATCGCCTCCGGCAGCCTGTTCTCTGCCTCCGGCAAATACCGAAGCTGCCTGCGCATGAACTACTCGCGCAAACCCGACGCCGAACAGGAAGCCGCCGTGCGCAAGGTGGGCGAGACGGTGAAGGCGTTGATGGCGGAGATGGAGGGGAATCGCGAGCAGGACCCTGTGGGAGCGAATTCATTCGCGATGACCTGAGCCCGGTGGCGTCCAGCTACGCCGCTCCCGGATTTTTCCTGTGGTTGAGCGCGCGGTTGCATCTCGCCCCTCTGGTTAGAGTCGCTTCTTTCCATGGAGGGAGGGGCGGCCCATGGGCAGCCGCGATCTGCGCAAGGGACGTGTTTCTGAAGCTGGCAGGGTCTATCTCATCACCGCGACAACGGCCCAGAGGCGTCCGCTCTTCGCCGATTTCACGCACGCTCGGTTATTGATAAGTGAACTGAGGCGTCTGGAGCGGAGCAACCTGGCGCACTCTATGGCCTGGGTGGTGATGCCCGATCATTTCCACTGGCTGATGCGGCTCAACGGGCCAATGCCCTTGTCATCGGTGGTCAAGGCGCTGAAAGGGCGGACCGCCAGGCGACTGGGACCGTTGCTGGAGAATGGCGGCGAGGTCTGGCAGCCAGGCTTTCACGACCGTGCGCTGAGGCGCGAGGATGAATTGCTGCCGATTGCGCGCTATGTGGTTGCCAATCCGCTTAGGGCGGGGCTGGTGCGGCGTATTGGTGATTACCCGCATTGGGACGCGGTGTGGCTGTGAGGGGGTGGCAGTCCTGCGGACTGCTTCGCGAATGAATTCGCTCCCACGGTGCATCGTGCTCTTCTGTGGGAGCGAATTCATTCGCGATTGTCCGAGCGCAGGTTTCCTTGAACGGTAGGGGCGAATGTATTCGCCCCTACAGGTGTGCAGGTCCCGAACGGATTACCTCACCCCACCTTCTTCCCACTCGCCAGGTGCGCCGCCAGGGTACGCAGGGCGCCGAGCTGGCGGCAGATCAGGCCGAGCTCGGTCTGCACCAGGCGGGCGCGTTCGTCCATGTCCTCGGGGAGCTGTTCCAGCTCCTTGGCCAGGGCTTCCTCGCTGTCGCTGTGGATGGTCACCGGCTTGCGCGCGGCGAGGTCGGTGGCGATCTCTTCCAGGGTCGTGGCGATGCGTTCGGCGGCATCGCCCAGCAGGCTGCCTTCCAGCGCCATGGGTTCGCTTGCGCGATGCGCGCCGAGGGCGGAGAGGTAGCTGAGCAGGGTGTGGGAGAGCACCAGGAAGCGGAAGCCGATGTCCGCCTCCTTACGGAAGTGGCCGGGCTCCATGAGCATGTTGGCCAGCGTCGTGGACAGCGCCGCATCGGCGTTGTGGGCGTTGCGCCGGGCCAGGCGGTAGGCCAGGTCGTCGCGCTTGCCGGCGTTGTACTGCTGCACCAGCTGGCGCAGGTAGCGGGCGTTGCAGGTCAGGGTGTTGGCCACCACGCGGTGCAGGCCGCGGCCCTGCCAGTCGGGGAGGATGAAGATGACCGCCAGCGCGGCGATCAGGCTGCCCAGCAGGGTGTCCACCAGGCGCGGCACGAAGAGGCCGTAGCTGTCGCCGATCTGGTTGAAGCAGAACAGCACCATCAGGGTGATCGACGCCGTCGCCAGGGTGTAGCGGGTGGCCCGGTTGGCGAAGAAGATCACCCCGGCGACCACGGCGAACAGCGATTGCACCATGGCGCTGGGGAACAGGTCGAACAGCGCCCAGCCCAGGGCCAGGCCGATGACGGTGCCGATGATCCGCTGCACCAGCTTGCGCCTCGTGGCGCCGAAGTTCGGCTGGCAGACGAAGACCGTGGTGAGCAGGATCCAGTAGCCCTGGCTGGGGTGGATCAGGTGCAGCACGCCGTAGCCGACGCACAGGGCGATGGCCATGCGCAGGGCGTGGCGGAACACCAGGGAGGTCGGGGTGACGTTCTGCTTCAGGCGTTCCCAGACGTCCTTCAGGCCCTTGGGCGAGCGATCCAGCAGGCTGCTGTCCTGGGCTTCGGCGAGGGCGTCGGGGTTGCTGGCGTCGGTCAGCAGGCGATCGAGGGTGGAGAGGTTGCCGGCCAGCGCGTTGAGCGAACGCAGCAGGCCGCGCCAAGCCGGGTTGCTCTGGATGCGCAGGTGCTCCAGGGAACGGTGCAAATCGTCCAGGGCCTGGGTGCCGTCGTTGTAGTCGAATGGCTGGCGCATCTGGATGGCCTGGCCGAGCGCCTGGCAGGCGCCCCCCTGTTGGCGCAGCAGGCGCTGGCAGCGGAACAGCACGTCGCTGTGGAAGAACGCCTCGGCCAGCTGGTTGTACGGATAGTGGGAGGAGCTGGCGCGTTCGTGGATGTCCTGGGCGAGGAAGTACAGCTTCAGGTAGCGGCTCACCTTGGGACCGGGACGGGCGTTGCCGACGCGGTGCAGGATGATTTCCTTGGCCGCGTTCAGCGCCGCCACCACCTTGCCGTTCTGCTGTGCCAGCTCCAGTCGCTTGGCCTCCACGTCCAGCTCGCGCAGCGGCTCGAAGAGGTTGGCCTTGAGCTTGAGGTAGCGCCCCAGCTCACGGTACAGCCGGGCGAGGCTCTGCTGCACCGGCTGGTGGGTGAACAGCGCCTGCCAGATCACCGAGAGCAGGCCGTACCAGGCCGCGCCGCCCACCAGCAGCGCCGGCTCGCGCCAGAGGTCATGGCCGATGCCGTCGCGCTGGTCGACGCCGATCATGCTGTAGATCGACAGGATCAGGGTCGCCGAGGCGATGGTGGCGTAGCGCTCGCCGAGGGCGCCGAGCATGGTCAGGCCGAAGGCCGCCAGCGCCAGGGCGCAGACGAACAGCCAGGGATAGGGGAACAGCAGCTCCACCGAGAAGGAGGCGATGCTGAAGCAGCCCAGGGTGACCAGCAGCGCATTGAGGCGGCCCTGCCAGCTGTCGTCGGTCTCGGCCAGGGCGCTGGCGATGATGCCGAGGAACAGCGGGATCAGCAGTTCCATGCGGTCCTGCTGCCAGCAGAGCGCCATGCTGCCGGTGAGGGCGACAAACACCCGCAGGCTGTAGCTGAACTTGTCCTGGGCCCAGAGGCGGCGCAGGGAGTGACGGAGCGAGGTCGATGGCATAACGGCCTTGTGGGCGTGCGGTCCGGGGGCTCGGCCCGCGCGGGTGTGCGTGGGCCGATGGCGAAAGGTTACCGCTTGGATGCCGCCCGGGCGAGGCGGGTTACACCCGCTGGCGTGAATGCGCAGGCGCTGGCGCCGTCAGGCATGCCGGCGCCTCAGGCGAACTGCGCGGCGGCGTGCGCCGAGGCCCAGGCCCACTGGAAATTGAAGCCGCCGAGGTGGCCGGTGATGTCCAGCACTTCGCCGATGAAGTACAGCCCGGGGGACTTCTGCGACTCCATGGTCTTGGACGAGACCTCGTGGGTGCTGACGCCGCCCAGGGTGACTTCGGCGGTGCGATAGCCCTCGGTGCCGGACGGGGTCACCTGCCAGTCGCCGAGGGCTTCGGCGATGGCCTGCAGCTCGGCCAGGCTGTACTGCTTCATCGGCCGCGAGACGAACCAGCGCTCGGCCAGCAGGCCGGCGAACTTGCGGGTGAACAGCTCGCCCAGCAGGGTCTTCAGCTCGGCATTGGGGCGTTCGCCCTGCTGCTGTACCAGCCAGGCGGGCACGTCGAGATGGGGCAGCAGGTTGATCGACACCGTGTCGCCCGGGTTCCAGTAGGAGGAGATCTGCAGGATGGCAGGGCCGCTGAGGCCGCGATGGGTGAACAGGATGTTCTCGCGGAAGCTGGCGCCGTTGCAGCTCACCAGGGCGTCCACCGAGGTGCCGGAGAGCTCGGTGCACATCTCCTTGAGCTGGTCGGTGATGGTGAAGGGCACCAGGCCGGCGCGGGTCGGCAGCACTTCGTGGCCGAACTGGCGGGCGACCTGGTAGCCGAAGCCGGTGGCGCCCAGGGTGGGGATCGACAGGCCGCCGGTGGCGATCACAAGGGACTGGCAGCGCACCGGGCCGATGCCGGTCTGCAGCGCGTAGCCGGCGTCGTCGCGGGCGATGCCGGTGACGGCGGTGTCCAGGCGCAGGTCGACGCCGTGTTCGTCGCACTCGGCCAGGAGCATGGCGAGGATGTCGTTGGCCTTGTGGTCGCAGAACAGCTGGCCGAGCTTCTTCTCGTGGTAGGCGATGCCGTGCTTGTTGACCAGCTCGAGGAAGTCCCACTGGGTGTAGCGGGCCAGGGCCGACTTGCAGAAGTGCGCGTTGGCGGAGAGGAAGTTGGCCGGCTCGGTGTAGAGGTTGGTGAAATTACAGCGCCCGCCGCCGGACATGAGGATCTTCTTGCCGGCCTTGTTCGCATGGTCGAGCAGCAGCACCTTGCGTCCGCGCGCGGCGGTCTTGGAGGCGCACAACAGACCGGCGGCGCCGGCCCCGATAATCACCACGTCAGTCACGAACAAGAAACCACCCTCAGAAGTCGAATCGGCCAAGGCGCGCGCCGGTGGCGAAGTCTACCCTATGGAGGTGCCGCGACCAGCGCTCTCCGCTGGCTGGCAAGGGAAATGCGTGCAGTCCGGCGATGCCGACCGTCCCCGCCCCAGTGGAAGCCATGGATGAAAAAGACCTGCAGTGTCCTGTTGTTGCTCGTTCTGCTGTGCTCGGGCCCGCTGCGTGCCGAGCACCTGCGACTGGTGGCCAACACCTGGCCGCCGTTCACCGATGCGAGCCTGCCCGAGGGCGGCCTGGCGGTGGACCTGGTGGTCACGGCACTGAAGCGCGCCGGGCACAGCACCGAGTACGTCGAGGTTCCCTGGGCGCGGGCACTGCGCGGGCTGGAGGTGGGCGACTACGACGTGGTGATCAACGCCTGGTATGACCAGGCCCGCGCCGTCTATGGGCTCTATTCCAGGCCCTACCTGGTCAACCGCGTGCGCTTCCTGCGCCACCGCGGCGCCAAGGTCGACTTCCAGACCCTGGCCGACCTGCGCCCCTACAGCATCGCCGTGGTGCGCGGCTATGCCTATTCAGCGGAGTTCGACCAGGACCCGACCCTCGACCGGGTGCCGGTGATGGGCTTCGAGATGGGCGCGCGCATGCTCGCCGCCGGGCGCGTGCAGCTGACCCTCGAGGACGAGCTGGTGGCGCGCTATCACCTCAACCGCGAGCTGAAGGAGCTGAAGGGCCAGCTGGAGTTCCTGCCGCGCCCGCTCAGCGAGAACGACCTGGCGATCCTGGTGCGGCGCAGCCACCCGATGCATCGCCAGGTGGTGGAGGACTTCGACCGGGCGATGCAGTCGATGCGCGACGACGGGACCTACCAGCGCATCTTCGCCCGCCACGGTTTCTAGCGGTTGGCGATGGTCCGCCCGCGACCCTCGTGCTTGGCCTGGTAGAGGCGCTGGTCGGCCTCGTGCAGCAGGCTTTCCAGGTCTTCCGGTACGCCTTGATAGACGCCTGCGCTGAATGAGAGCGGTGGCGCGTCGGCGGCGTACTTCAATCGGGCGCAGTTGCGCCGCAGCTGGTCGAGCGCGGCCTTGACGGTGGGCGCGTCGCCCTTGCTGACCAGGGCGAACTCCTCGCCGCCGAGCCGGCCTAGCAGGGCGTCCGGGAAGGCGTGTGCCAGGACCCGCGAGAACATCACCAAAGCGGTGTCGCCGCTGGCGTGGCCGAACTTGTCGTTGATCTGCTTGAAGAAATCGAGGTCGAGCATCGCCACGCTCAGTTCCTGGCCGGCGCGCTGGGCCTGCTGGAACAGCTGCAGGCCCTGCTCGTAGAAGGCGCGGCGGTTGTAGAGGTTGGTCAGCGAGTCGAACAGCGCCGCCTGCTTCAGCGCGCGCATCAGGTCGCGGCGCTCCAGGGTCGACATCACCCGGCAGTTCAGTTCCTCGGTGCAGAAGGGCTTGCGCAGGAAGTCGTCGGCGCCGTGCTTGATGAACATGGCGCTGAGCGAGCCTTTCTGGTCCGCCGAAAGGCCGAGGATGATCAGCTCGGTGCGGTGCAGCTTCTGTCGCAGCATCTTCACCAGGTCGAAGCCGCTGATGCCGGGCATGCCGTGGTCCACCAGCAGCAGGTCGATGTCCGGCTGCTCCTGGAGGATGTGCAGGGCTTCGTCGCCGTCGCGGGCCTCGATGATCTGGTAGAGGTGCGGGGTCAGCACGCGGCGCACGAAGTTGCGCGTGGCCTCCGAGTCCTCGGCCACCAGGATCTTCACCCCGCAGTTGCGCACCAGGCGGTGCAGCAGGCGGAAGACGTATTCGTAGGAGTGCTGGCTTTCCTTGAGCACGTAGTCGACCACGCCCTTGAGCAGGAGCTCGTCGCGGCGCTGCTCCTTGTAGGAGCCGGAGAGCACCACGCAGGGCAGTTCGTAGCGCAGCACCAGGTCGACGATCTCGCCGTCGGGTGCGTCCGGCAGGTTGAGGTCGACGATGGCGGCGAAGAACAGGGCGGCGGAGGTTTCCAGCAGCACCTCGGCTTCGGCGCAGGAGGCGCAGAACACGGGCTGCAGGTCCGGCTCCTGACGGAACAGGTGCTCGAGGATCTTCAGGACCAGCGGGCTGTCTTCGACGACCAGAATATTGCGCACGACCTACTCCATTGCTGCGTGGCGGGTGTCCCCGCCTGCGCTGTCATACAGGGCGAACCTTTCCGGGGCGTTACTGGAGTGCCCGCACCTTGAACGAGCGACCCTTGATCTTGCCGTCGCTCAGGCGCTTGAGGGCCTGTTTGACGATACTCCTGTCCACGGCCACGAAGGCCTGGAAATCGAAGATGGCTATCTTGCCAACCTGCGCCCCCGGAATACCAGCATCACCGGTCAGGGCGCCGAGGATGTCGCCCGGGCGGACCTTCTCCTTGCGCCCGCCGCTGATGCATAGCGTAGCCATCGGTGGCATCAGCGGGTCGCGATTGCGCAGCACCAGTTCGTCCAGGCGCTGCCAGTTCAAGGGGGCCTTCTGCAGGTCCTCGATGGCCTGGGCGCGGCTGGCCTCGGCGGGGGCCACCAGGCTCAGGGCCAGGCCCTTCTCGCCGGCGCGGCCGCTGCGGCCGACACGGTGCACGTGGATTTCCGGATCGCGCGACAGCTCGACGTTGATCACCGCCTCCAGGCCGGCGATGTCCAGGCCGCGCGCCGCCACGTCGGTGGCCACCAGCACGCTGCAGCTGCGGTTGGCGAAGAGGGTCAGCACCTGGTCGCGCTCGCGTTGTTCCAGTTCGCCGTGCAGGGTCTGTGCCGAGATACGGTTGGCCTGCAGGTGCTCGACCAGTTCCTGGCACTGCTGGCGGGTGTGGCAGAAGGCGACGCTGGACTGCGGGCGGTAGTGCAGCAGCAGGTGGACCACGGCGTCCATGCGCTGGGCCGGGTCGATCTCGTAGAAGCGCTGTTCGATCTGGCTGTCGTCGTGCAAGGCCTCGACCTTCACCTGCTGCGGGTCGCGCAGGAAGCGCCCGGCCAGCTCGGCGATGCCCTTGGGGTAGGTGGCGGAGAACAGCAGGGTCTGCCGCTTGGCCGGGGTCTGCTCGATGATCTCGGCGATGCTGTCGTAGAAGCCCATGTCGAGCATGCGGTCGGCTTCGTCCAGTACCAGGGTGTTGAGCCCGTCGAGCTTCAGGGTGCCCTTGCGCAGGTGCTCCTGGATGCGTCCCGGGGTGCCGACGATGATGTGGGCGCCGTGCTCCAGCGAGCCGATCTGCGGGCCGAAGGGCACGCCGCCGCAGAGGGTCAGCACCTTGATGTTGTCGGCGGCGCGGGCCAGGCGGCGGATTTCCTTGGCCACCTGGTCGGCCAGTTCGCGGGTCGGGCACAGCACCAGTGCCTGGCAGCCGAAGAAGCGCGGGTTGAGCGGGTCGAGCAGGCCGATGCCGAAGGCCGCCGTCTTGCCGCTGCCGGTCTTGGCCTGGGCGATCAGGTCGCGGCCCTTGAGGATCACCGGCAGGCCAAGGGCCTGGATGGGGGTCATCTCGTGGTAGCCGAGGGCATCGAGGTTGGCCAGCATGGCGGCCGACAGGGGCAGGGTGGAGAAGGCGTTGGTGGTCACGGGTGGGGCCTGGCAATCGGATTGGCGCGCAGTTTAGCAGGATGGCGCGCGGCCACCCTGCCGTCCCGGTGTGGCAGCGACGGTTATTCCTCCATATCGCCGGGCACCCGACGCACGGCGCGCCCGCTGTCCGGGGGCAGCTGGAAGAAGATCGCCGCCGCCAGCAGGGTGAGGGTGCCGACGCACAGGTAGGTGGCCTGGAACGCCGCCAGCACGCTGGGCGTATCGGGCTTGCCGAAGCCGCCGAGCAGGGCGGCGGCCACCGCCACGCCCAGGCTCATAGACAGCTGCATGACCACCGAGAGCAGGCTGTTGCCGCTGCTGGCCTGGTGGTCGTCGAGGTCGAGCAGGGTGACGGTGTTCATCGCGGTGAACTGCATGGAGTTCACCGCCCCCAGGGCTGCCAGGTGCAGGAGCAGCAGCGGATAGGGCGTGTCGCCGTCGATCAGGCCGAGGCTGGCGATCATCGCGCCCAGCAGCAGCGTGTTGCCGAGCAGCAGGCGGCGGTAGCCGAGGCGGTCCAGCAGCGGCTTGGCCAGGGGCTTGGCGATCATCGCCGAGAGCGCGAGCGGGATCATGGTCATCCCCGCCTGGGCCGGCGGGAAGCCCAGGGCCACCTGCAGCAGCAGCGGCGTGAGGAAGGGCAGGGCACCGCTGCCCAGGCGCGAGAAGAGGTTGCCGAGGATGCCGGCGGCGAAGGTGCGGGTACGGAACAGCGAGGGCGCGAACAGGGGCTGCTCGACCTGCACGGCATGCAGCCAGTAGGCGGCGAGGCAGGCGAGGCCGCCGAGCAGCAGGAGCATCACCCGCACGTGGGGCAGGCGCAGCTCGCCCAGGCCTTCCAGGGCGATGGTGATCAGCACCATGGCGGTGCCGAACAGCAGGAAGCCGTAGACGTCCAGGCGAACCGGGCCGCTGCTGCGCAAGTCGGGCATGAAGCGCCAGGCGGCCCAGCCGCCGATCAGGCCGACGGGCAGGTTGATGAGGAAGATCCAGTGCCAGCTGGCGTATTCCACCAGCCAGCCGCCGAGGGTGGGGCCGATCAGCGGGCCGAACAGGCCGGGCAGGGTGATGAAGCTCATGATCCGCACCAGCTCGGTACGCGGGTAGGCGCGCAACACCACCAGGCGCCCCACCGGCATCATCAGCGCGCCGCCCAGGCCCTGCACCACGCGGGCGGCGACCAGTTGCGGCAGGGTGGCGGAGAGGGCGCAGAACAGCGAGCCCAGGCTGAACAGGACGATGGCGCCGAAGAATATGCGCCGAGTGCCGAAGCGATCGGCGATCCAGCCGGAGGCGGGGATCAGCAGGGCCACGGTGAGCATGTAGGCGATGATCACCGACTGCATGCGCAGCGGGTCTTCGGCCAGGTCGCGGGCCATGGCGGGCAGGGCGGTGTTGAGGATGGTGCCGTCGAGGGCCTGCATGAAGAAGGCGACGGCCACCAGCCAGGGCAGCAGGCGGGCGGTACGGGCGTCCAGGCTGGGCAGGTCGGGCATGGGATTCCTCGGGCGTCAGACCCTGCGGACTTTAGGCGTCGGCGGGCGGGCTGTCACCCCGCCGGCACCTGTCGCCGGCTGCTAGGCTGTGCTCACTCCCCTGCTCCTCGTTGCGGAATGGCCTCTATGCGGATCTGCTGTGCGCTGCTGCTCTCCCTGCTGGCCCTAGTGCCCTGCCATGCGACGGAGTGGTTCCCGGTGCCGGTGATCGCCGACGGGAAGGCCCGTGACTACGTGCCCCTCGCCCACGCCAGCCGCCCCTGGCGCATCTGCACGCTGCTGCCCCATGGCATCGACCGCTACTGGTGGGGCGTCGCCTGGGGGCTGGACGAGGAGGCCCGGCGCCAGGGCGTCCTGCTGGGCATCTACGAGGCCGGCGGCTACCAGTTCCCGGCGATGCAGCGCGCCCAGCTGGCCCGCTGCATCCAGCTCGGCGCCGACGCCTTCGTCATCGGCGCCATCGAGGCGCGGGGCCTCTGCCATGAGATCGACCAGTTGAAGCGGCGCGGCACGCCGGTGATCGACCTGGTCAACGGTATCGACTGCGCGGGCGTGACCGCACATTCACGGGTGGATTTCGCCGATATGGCGCGTGAGGCGCTGGGCTTCATTCGCGAGCGGGCCGGGGGCGGCCCGATCAACCTGGGCTGGTTGCCGGGCCCCAGGGACGCCGGCTGGGTGCTGGACGCCGAGCGCGGGTTGCGCACGGCCATGGACGGCGCGCCGGTGCGCCTCGCCGACGGTGGCTACGGGCCGGTGGATCGATCGACCCAGGCTGCCCTGGTACGCGCTCTGCTGGGGCGTGAGTCGCGACTGGACTTTCTCCTGGCCAATGCCGAGGCGGCGGCCTTCGCTGGACAGTTGGTCAGTGCCTCGCCGTCGCGCTTCCAGACGCAGGTGGTGTCGCTCTATGCCACCGAGCGGGTGGTGGAGGCGATCCGCCAGGGGCGGGTGCTGGCCGCGCCGACGGACTCGCCGGTGACCCAGGCGCGTATCGCCATCGACCTGGCGGTGCGGGCACTGGAGCAAAAGGTTGAGGCGCAGTGGGTCAGCCCGCGCATCCAGATGCTCGATCGGGAAAGCCTGGGGGCTTTCGATATCAGCCGGCTGATGCCGCCGAACGGGCACTGGATGATCCGCCAGGAGCTGCCGGAGTAGTTCGTGCGAGTCGCGGGCCGACGCCCGGGCCAGGAGGGAAGCGGGGGCGGTGCGAGCCGCCCCCGGGGGGTCAGCCGGCCTTGCGCTGCGGCTGGGTGCGTACCGGGGCGTCGCCGGCCACGTAGTAGCTGGCGGTGCTGCGGGGCAGCGGCTGGCGGCCACGGATCCGGTCGGCGATCTTCTCGGCGATCATGATGGTGGTGGCGTTGAGGTTGCCGGTGATGATCTCCGGCATGATCGACGCATCCACCACGCGCAGCCCCTGCATGCCGTGCACACGGCCCTGGCCATCGACCACCGCCATCTCGTCGCTGCCCATCTTGCAGGAGCAGGAGGGGTGGAAGGCGGTCTCGGCATGGGTGCGGATGAATTCGTCCAGCTCGGCATCGGTCTGCACGTGGGCGCCGGGGCTCAGCTCGCGGCCTCGGTACTTGTCCAGCGCCGGCTGCGCCATGATCTCGCGGGTGATGCGGATGCCGTCGCGGAACTCCTGCCAGTCCTGCTCGGACGCCATGTAGTTGAACAGGATGCTCGGGTGCTGGCGCGGGTCGCGGGACTTCAGGCGGATGCGGCCGCGGCTCGGCGAGCGCATGGAGCCCATGTGCGCCTGGAAGCCGTGCTCCTGCACGCCCTTGCTGCCGTTGTAGTTAATCGCCACCGGCAGGAAGTGGTACTGGATGTTGGGCCAGGCGAATTCGGGGCGGGTGCGGATGAAGCCGCCGGCCTCGAACTGGTTGCTGGCGCCCAGCCCCTTGCCGCGGAACAGCCAGTTGGCGCCGATGGCGGGCTGGTTCCACCACTTGGTGGCCGGGTAGATGGAGACCGGCTCCTTGCAGGCGTACTGCAGGTACAGCTCGAGGTGGTCCTGCAGGTTCTCGCCGACACCGGGCAGGTCGTGCACCACGGGGATGTCGAATTCGCGCAGCACGGCGCTAGGGCCGACGCCGGAGCGCTGCAGGATCTGCGGCGAGGCGATGGCGCCGGCGCACAGCAGCACTTCACGGCGGGCGTTGACGATGATCGGCTCGTTGCCGTCGCCGTGCAGGTAGGCGACGCCGCTGGCGCGCTTGCCGCTGAAGAGGATGCGGTCGGTGGTGGCGTGGGTGACGATGGTCAGGTTGGGCCGGCCGCGGGCCTGGTCCAGGTAGCCGCGACCGGTGGCGGCACGACGACCCTGCGGGGTCACGGTGCGGTCCATCGGGCCGAAGCCTTCCTGCTGGTAGCCGTTGAGGTCTTCGGTACGCGGGAAACCGGCCTGTACCCCGGCCTCGACCATGGCGTGGAACAGCGGGTTGTTGCCGTTCTTGGGCGTGGTGACGCTCACCGGGCCGTCGCCGCCGTGGTAGTCGTTGGGGCCGATGTCGCGGGTCTCGGCCTTGCGGAAGTAGGGCAGGCAGTCGAGGTAGGTCCAGTCTTCCAGGCCGGGCGCCTTGGCCCAGTTGTCGAAGTCCAGGGCGTTGCCGCGGATGTAGCACATGCCGTTGATCAGCGAGGAGCCGCCGATGCCCTTGCCGCGACCGCATTCCATGCGGCGGTTGTTCATGTGCGGCTCGGGGTCGGTCTCGTAGGCCCAGTTGTAGCGGCGGCCCTGCAACGGATAGGCGAGGGCGGCGGGCATCTGGGTGCGGAAGTCCAGGCGGTAGTCGGGGCCGCCGGCTTCGAGCAGCAGGACGCTGGTGCCGGCGTCCTCGGTCAGGCGGGTGGCCAGTACGTTACCGGCGGAGCCGGCACCGATGATGATGTAGTCGAATTCTTGAGACATGAGGCTCTCTCTTTAAATGGCTGGGGGCTGGAAGCCAGGGCGCTTAAGGCTCCTGGCTTCCCGCTTCGGGCTGCCGTTTAGAAGACGGAGAAGTAGTCGCCGAGCTCGACCTGCACCGACTTGATGCGGGTGTAGTGGGCGAGGGTGGTGAGGCCGTTCTCGCGGCCCACGCCGGACTGCTTGTAGCCACCGACGGGCATCTCGGCGGGCGACTCGCCCCAGGTGTTGATCCAGCAGATGCCGGCTTCCAGCTTGTGGATCACGCGGTGGGCGCGGGCCAGGTCGCGGGTGACGATGCCGGCGGCCAGGCCGTAGTCGGTGTCGTTGGCGCGGCGGATGGCTTCTTCCTCGGTGTCGTAGACGAGGATGCTCATCACCGGGCCGAAGATCTCCTCGCGGACGATGGTCATCTCGTCCGTGCAGTCGGTGAACACGGTCGGAGCCACGTAGGCGCCCTTGGCGTATTCGCCGTCGGTGACGCGCTCGCCGCCGATCAGCAGGCGCGCGCCTTCCTTGCGGCCGGACTCGATGTAGCCGAGCACGCTCTCCATGTGCGGGAAGCTGGTGAGCGGGCCGAAGTTGGTGTTCTCGTCCTGCGGGCTGCCCAGGCGGATGCGCTTGACGCGCTCGACCACCTTGGCCTCGAAGCGGGCCTGCAGCACGCGCGGGATGAACACGCGGGTGCCGTTGGTGCAGACCTGGCCGGAACTGAAGAAGTTGGCCATGACGGCGATGTCGGCGGCGCGATCGAGGTCGGCGTCCTCGAAGATGATCAGCGGCGACTTGCCGCCCAGCTCCATGGTCACTTCCTTGAGGGAGGAGCTGGAGGCGCTGGCCATCACCTTCTTGCCGGTGGCGGTGCCGCCGGTGAAGGAGATCTTCTCGATCTGCGGGTGCTCGGTCAGCCACTGGCCGACCTCACGGCCGCTGCCGGTGAGGACGTTGAACACGCCATCCGGCACGCCGGCCTCGGTGTAGATCTCGGCCAGCTTGAGGGCGGTCAGCGGGGTGACTTCGCTGGGCTTGAAGATCATCGCGTTGCCGGCGGCCAGGGCCGGGGCGGATTTCCACATGGCGATCTGGATCGGGTAGTTCCAGGCGCCGATGCCGGCGACCACGCCCAGGGGTTCGCGGCGGGTATAGACGAAGCTGGTTTCGCGCAGGGGGATCTGCTCGCCCTCGATGGCGGGCACGAGGCCTGCGTAGTACTCGATCACGTCGGCGCCGGTGACGATGTCCACGGCACGGGTCTCGGCCAGGGGCTTGCCGGTGTCCAGGGTCTCCAGGGCGGCCAGTTCGTCGTTGCGCTCGCGGAGGATCTCCACGGCACGGCGCAGGATGCGCGAGCGCTGCATGGCGGTCATCGCGGCCCAGATCTTCTGCCCTTCGATGGCGCTGGCGACGGCGCGCTCGACGTCTTCCTTGCCGGCGCGCTGGACGTTGGCGAGGACCTCACCGTTGGCCGGGTTGATGCTCTCGAAGGTGGCGCCGCTGGTGGAGTCGACGTAGCGACCGCCGATGTAGAGCTTCTGGTCTTCGAATCGGGCCATGGGGTTCGTCCTCTCAGGTCTCGTTTACGCAAGGCGGGCCGCGCTCGGGGCGGGCCCTTTGTCGGAGTCCCGGGCACGGTGGAGCCGCCCGGATGCATGAAAACGAGCCTACTTTATTTTTATTGAACGTTCAAACAACAAAGAATAAGCTGCGCTCCATGAACGGGGCTGCGGCACATCGCCGCACCTCTTCAGGCCGCATTGCAGAGGCTTCGCCGGGTTACATGAGCGGGTCGGCAGGGCGGCGCGGGTCTGTCGTTGCGCCGTCAGGCGCGTGCTTTCACTGCCCTGGAGCTCTTCTCCACATGAGTACCGCTTCCCTTGCGCTGCATCCCGAGTCGCGTGCGCGGCTCAACCCCGTGGTGTTCTTCGGTTCCACCGCGTTGATCCTGATCCTCACCGTCGCCCTGATCCTCTTCCCCGAGGGGGCCGGGCTCTGGCTGAACAAGGCGCAGACCTGGCTCTCGCGCAGCTTCGGCTGGTACTACATGCTGGCGATCGGGGCCTACCTGTTCTTCGTGCTCTACGTGGCCTTCTCCCGCTACGGCAACCTGCGCCTGGGCGCGGACGGCGACCGGCCGGACTTCAGCTACGGCGCCTGGGCGGGGATGCTGTTCTCCTCGGGCATCGGCATCTCGCTGCTGTATTTCGCCGCGTCCGAGCCCATCGACCACCTGTACAACCCGCCGGAGGGCGAGGCGGGCACCGAGCAGGCGGCGCGCCAGGCATTGCAGCTGACCTTCCTCCACTGGGGCGTGCACGGCTGGGCGATCTATGCGCTGGTCGGCCTGGCCGTGGGCTACTTCGCCTACCGCCACAAGCAGCCGCTGGCGCTGCGCTCGGCGCTCTACCCGCTGTTCGGCGAGCGCCTGATGAAGGGCTCGGTGGGCAACGCGGTGGATTGCTTCGGCATCTTCGTCACCCTGCTGGGCCTGGTGACCAACCTCGGCATCGGCTCGCTGCAGGTCTCCTCGGGCCTGGAGTACCTGTTCGGCTATCCCCACAGCCAGGGCGCGCTGCTGACGGTGATCCTGGTGATGAGCGCGGTGGCGACGCTGGCCGCCGTATCGGGGATCGAGAAGGGCATCCGCCGCCTGTCGAACCTCAACATCATCCTGTTCAGCGGCCTGCTGCTGTTCGTGCTGCTGGCCGGCGACACCCTGCACCTGCTCAATGGGCTGGTGCAGAACCTCGGCGACTACCTCAACGGCCTGGTGCTGAAGACCTTCGACCTCTACGTCTACACCGGCCAGTCCGGCAAGAGCGAGGCGTGGATGGGCCTGTGGACCCTGTTCTACTGGGCCTGGTGGATTTCCTGGGCGCCCTTCGTCGGCATGTTCATCGCCCGCATCTCCCGTGGGCGCACGGTGCGCGAGCTGGTGTGCGGCGTGCTGCTGATCCCGCTCGGCTTCACCCTGGCCTGGCTGTCGGTCTTCGGCAACAGCGCGCTGGACCTGGTGATGGACCAGAACGCGACCGAACTGGGCAAGGCCGCGCTGGAGCAGCCGGCGATGTCCATCTACCTGCTGCTGGAGCACTACCCCTGGGCCAAGGCGGTGATCGGCCTGTCGATCTGCGTGGGCTTCGTGCTGTTCCTGACGCCGGCTGATTCCGGCTCGGTGATGCTCGCCAACCTCTCGCGCAAGGGCGGCGAGCTGGACGAGGACGCGCCCAACTGGCTGCGCATCTTCTGGTCGGTGCTGATCACCCTGGTGACCATCGGCCTGCTGTTCGCCGGCAACTTCACGGCGATGCAGACGGTGGTGGTGCTCGCCGGCCTGCCGTTCTCGGTGGTGCTGCTGCTCTACATGTTCGCCCTGCTCAAGGCCATGCGCATCGACATGGAGGCGCAGGAGATGAACCGGCACTCACCGGTGATCGCCCCCGGGCCCGTCTGACTGGCCCGCAATGAACAACGCCCCGGGGGAAACCCCGGGGCGTTTTCGTTTGCGGCGGATGAAGGATGACTTGTAGGGGCGATTTCAATCGCCAAGCGGCGCGCAGCGCCGCCATTACGCCCGTGAGTCGGTAGCCTTGGCCAGTTGCAGGTCGAGGTAGTCGTAGGCGATCTGCAGGGCCTGCCTGGCGTTGAAGGCATCGCCGGAGAGGGCGCTGCGCAGCCACAGGCCGTCGATCAGGGCGGCGAGGCCACGGGCGGCGGCGCGGGCGGCTTCCAGGGGCAGTTCCCGGCGGAATTCGCAGCACAGGTTGGAGTAGAGGCGGTGGTCGTTGACCCGCTGCAGGCGGCGCAGGGCGGGCTGGTGCATGCTCGTGGCCCAGAACGCCAGCCAGGTCTTCATCGCCGGGCCATTGACCTGGCTGTCGTCGAAGTTGCCGTCGATGATGGCGCGCAGGTGGGCCCGGGCGGAGTCGTCGACCAGGGCGGCGCGACGCTCGCGCACGGCGGTGCTCAGGGCCTGCATCAGGTGGCGCATGGTGGCTTCGAGCAGGCCGTTCTTGTCCTGGAAGTAGTGGCTGATGATGCCGTTGGAGACGCCGGCGAGGCGGGCGATGTAGGCGATGCTGGCGTCGCCCATGCCGACCCGGTCGACGGCTTCGAGGGTCGCGTTGATCAGTTGCGAACGGCGGATCGGCTGCATTCCGACCTTGGGCATCAGTCACTCCAGATGGCGAATTCGAGCGAGGGAAAGCGCGCAGTCTAGGGCGTATCAAATTGATCGATCAATCAAGAAGGTCGCTTCAGGGATGACCTGTCGGTCAAAGGCATGCGCCGTGAAGCGCCGGGAAAGGCGGGATGCAGAACGAAAAACGGCGATGCGCACCGGGGGCACGCATCGCCGTGGCGGAGCCGCCAGCGCTTATTTAAGCCATTCGGCCACGCGCTCGGGGTTCTTGGCGATCCAGGCCTTGGCGGCCTCCTCGGGCTTGGCGCCCTCGCGGATGGCCAGCATCACGGCGCCCACTTCTTCGCCGCTCCAGGAGAATTTCTTGAGGAAGGCGGTGGCTTCCGGCGCCTTGGTTTCCAGGCCCGGGTTGGCCACGGTGTCGACGTGCTCGTCGTCGCCGAAGACCTTCTTCGGGTCCTCGAGGAAGCGCAGCTTCCACTTGGCGAACATCCAGTGCGGGATCCAGCCGGTGACGACGATGGGCTTCTGCGCCTTCTCGGCGCGGGTCAGCGCGGTGGCCATGGCCGGGCCGGAGCTGGGCATCAGCTTGATGTCGAGGTTGTACTGCTTGATGGCGTCCTCGGTACGGCGCATCACGCCGGCGCCGGCGTCGATGCCGGTGATCTTGCCGTCGAAGTCCTTGCTGTAGGTGTTCAGGTCCTCGATGGACTTGGCCTGGACGTAGTCGGGCACGATCAGGCCGATCTTGGCGCCCTTGTAGTTGGAGCCGAGGACCACGACCTTGTCCTTGAGCTTCTCGAAGTATTCGCCGTGGGTGGCGGGCAGCCAGGCGGAGAGGGTGGCATCCAGGTCACCGCGGGCGATGCCCTGCCACATGATGGCGGGCTCCACCGGCTTGAGCTCGACGCCGTAGCCGAGCTTCTCCTTGAGGATCTCGCCGGCGACGTGGGTGGCGGCGACGCTGTCGTCCCAGCCGTTGACGTAACCGATCTTCAGGGTGGGCTTGTCAGCGGCGTGGGCGCTGCCGAGGCCGATGGCCAGGGCGGCGATGCCGATGGATTGCAGACACAGGGACTTCAGCTTTCGCATACGTAATGCTCCATCAGGTGGGATTGGCAGCTAGCTACGTTGGATGCCACGGGCCCGTTCTCGGGCGGGCTGGGTGGCGCTGCACGCCATGGCCCGGCCGGGCCATGGCAGCAGGAGACGGGAAGCGGAAAATCAGAGGCCGACGTGTTTCTTCACGGCGGCGGCGCCGTCCTGGCCGTCGAGGGTGGTGACGCCTGCCAGCCACTTGTCGAGGATCGCCGGGTTGGCCTTGATCCAGTCCTTGGCGACCACCACCGGGTCTTCCTTCTTCAGGACGCGGTCCATCAGCTGGCTTTCGATCTCGACGCTGAACTGCAGGTTGTTCAGCAGCTTGCCGACGTTGCCGCAGCGCGCCTCGTAATCCGGCGGTACCACGGTGTAGACCTTGGCGGCGCCGAAGTCCGGGCCGAACACGTCATCGCCACCGGCGAGGTAGGTGATGTCGAACTGGGTGTTCATCGGGTGCGGGGCCCAGCCGAGGAAGACCACCGGCTCCTTCTTCTTCACCGCGCGCTGCACCTGGACCAGCATGCCGGCCTCGCTGGACTCGACCATGCGGAAGCCGCCGAGGCCGAACTGGTCGCCCTTGATCATCTTGTCGATCAGCAGGTTGCCATCGTTGCCCGGCTCGATGCCGTAGATCTTGCCGCCCAGCTGGTCCTTGAACTTGGCGATGTCCTGGAAGCTCTTCAGGCCCGCTTCGGCGGCATAGGTGGGCACGGCGAGGGTGTACTTGGCGCCTTCGAGGTTGGCGGTCGGCAGCACCTTCACACCGTTGTCCTTGGTGAAGGGCTCGATCACGGCGTCCATGGAGGGCGCCCAGTAGCCGAGGAACACGTCGATCTGCTTGTTCTTCACGCCGGTGAAGGCGATCGGCACCGAAGCCATGATCTTGCGCGGGGTGTATCCCAGGCCCTCGGTGAGGACCATCGCGACGCCGGTGGTGGCCGAGATGTCGGCCCAGCCGATCTCGGCGAAACGCACCTGTTTGCAGCTCTCCGGATCCTGTGCCCACGCGCCTTGCACCAGCGCGCAGGCCAGCAAGCCGGCACCCGCGATCTTCTTCATGTTCATCATCTGCAACTCCCTGCTACTGGAAAGTGATGGCTATCGTTTCTAGGTATACGTTACTGCCGTTGCAGCTTGGCCCGTGCGCTCAGCCAGCCGAACAGGCGGCCGCGGGAGGCGGTCTGCGGGGTACCGAAGCTCTCGGTGATGCGGTCGAGGATGATCGCCAGCAGCACCACGGCCATGCCGCTCTCGAAGCCCAGGCCGATGTCCAGGCGCTGGATGCTGGCGAGCACGTCGTTGCCCAGGCCACCGGCGCCGACCATCGAGGCGATGATCACCATCGACAGCGCCATCATGATGGTCTGGTTGACCCCGGCCATGATCGAGGGCATCGCGTTCGGCAGCTGCACCTTGTATAGCAGCTGCCAGCTGGTGCAGCCGAAGGATTGCCCGGCTTCGACGATTTCCTTGTTCACCTGGCGGATGCCGAGGCTGGTCAGGCGCACCGCCGGGGGCATGGCGAAGATCACCGTGGCGATGATCCCCGGCACGCGGCCGAGGCCGAAGAGCATGGCGGCGGGAATCAGGTAGACGAACGCCGGCATGGTCTGCATGAAGTCGAGGATGGGACGGATGATGTAGGCCACCCGCTCGCTCTTCGCCGCCCAGATGCCCAGGGGCACGCCGAGCAGCAGGCTGATCAGGGTCGAGGAGAAGGTCAGCCCGAGGGTCACCACCGTCTGTTCCCAGAAGCCGGTGAGCACGATGAGCACGAAGGCGGCGGCGGTGAACAGGGCGAACTTGACGCCGATGCGCCACAGCCCGAGGCCGGCGAACACGGCGATCACCAGCCAGGCCGGCGGCCACATGAGGAAGCGTTCGATCAGCTCGGAAAAGCCGCTGACCACGGCGCCGATGTTCTCGAAGGCGCCGCTGTAGTTGTCCAGCAGGTGCTGGACGACATCGTTGACCCAGCTGCCCAGATCCAGTTTCTCGCTCATGGTCATTCTCCCTGCAGGCGGCTAAGCAGGCGGCCCTTGCTGATGGCGCCGCAGTAATGGCCGTCCTGGTCGACGACTGGGATGGGACCTTCGTTGTCCACCAGGCGCTCGATCACCTGCTCCAGGGGGAGGTCCTCGGGCACCGGCACGATGTGCTTGAGCAGCTCGGGCTCCAGGCTCCTGGTCTGGCCTTCCTCCACCAGCAGGGCGATCTTCTCCAGGCTGATGGAGCCGCGGAACTTGTTGTCCTCGTCGACGATGAAGGCGTAGTGCTTGTCCAGCGCCTGCAGCTCCTGGCACACCTGCTGGGCGTCGGGCGCCTTGCCGTTGTGCACGTACAGCGGGACGCTGTCGGCCTTGAGCTGGCCGGCGGTGAGGTAGCGGCTGGTGTCGACGGTGTCGAAGAAGTTGCGCACGTAGTCGTTGGCGGGTTTCTCGATCAGCTCCTGCGGGGTGCCGACCTGGACCAGCTTGCCGCCTTCCATGATGCCGATGCGGGTGCCGATGCGCATGGCCTCCTCGATATCGTGGGAGACGAAGATGATGGTGCGGCGGTGGGTCTTCTGCAGCTGCAGGAGCACGTCCTGCATCTCGCGGCGCTTGAGCGGGTCGAGGGCCGAGAAGGCCTCGTCCATGATGATCATCGAAGGGTCGACCGCCAGGGCGCGCGCCAGGCCGACGCGCTGCTGCATGCCGCCGGACAGTTCGTGCGGGTACTTCTGGGCGAAGGGCGCCAGGCCCACCTGCTCCAGCACTTCCATGGCGCGGCGCTCGCGCTCCTTCTTGCTCTTGCCGGCCACTTCGAGGCCGAAGGCGGCGTTGTCCAGCACCGTGCGCGAGGGCATCAGGGCGAAGGACTGGAAGACCATGCTCATGTCGCGGCGACGCAGGTCGATCAATTGCGCCTTGGGCAGCTTGGCGACGTTCTGCCCGTCGATGAACACGTCACCGGCGGTGGGCTCGATCAGGCGGTTGATCAGGCGGATGAGGGTGGACTTGCCCGAGCCGGAGAGGCCCATGAGCACGAAGATCTCGCCCTCCTCGACGCTGAACGACACGTCGCTGACGCCGATCACCGCGCCACGTTCGGCGAGGATCCTCTCCTTGCTCCAGCCTTGCTTGAGCAAGTCGATGGCTTCTTGTGGCTGTTGGCCGAAAACCTTGTAGAGGTTCTGGACCACGATTTTTCCAGACTGCATGGGATGGTTCCCCTTCAGTAGACATCCAGATCAGCTACACGGGACCCGGCGGGCGCCACGGAGACGCGCCGACAGGCGATGCCGACTGTTATTGCCTGTGTGGGTTTACTGGTTCCAGGGTGTGGCAGGGAGATCGCGCAACGGGCGGTGGGGGCGCGGCACGACACGGGTTCGGCGGTCCGCCATGACACCTCGGGTGTATGGACGACCGTTCGATTCCTTGAGTTCCTGACCTTCATTCCGCTGTATTGCAAACCGCTTTCCAAACCCTCTGGCAGTGCTACGAAACCCGATCCTTGGGTCGTTCAACACCTCGACCGGAGGTGCGCGTACATCCGAAATTTCTTGTAGGGCGGAGGCCTGTGACAGGGGGCTCCGCCGTTTTCTGTTCTTCGGTCCGGGGCTGAGGGCCCCGGTCTGTCAGTTCTGGCTTGAAGCGACAGCGACGAAATCGGCTGAGTCAACGATATAGCCTCGGTGGCCGGGCAATTGTCGGTTTACGACTCTGACGTGTTGGGCGACGACACCAGGCCGGTTGCCGAAAAAAACCATAACAGAAATTTCTTACCGGATAGAAATGCTGGAACCCGCGCGGGGCGCGGGTTTCAGGGGTTGACATGGCCATAGGCAAGAGCTGCCGGGGGCTTCAGCGTAATCGCAAAAAGGCGAAATTCATGGCGCTGCGGCGAGCCCGAGCGCGGCATTCGCCATTTTCCCGTCACGGGTGGTGACGCCGTCGAGCCACTTCTGCAACTGCTCGGGGTGCGCCTTCAGCCAGGCCTTGGCTTCGCGCCGGCGGTTGGTGCTCTGGTTGAGGATCGCCCCCATCAGGTGGTTCTCCATTTCCAGGCTGAATTGCAGGTTGCCGAGCAGCCTCCCCAGGTTCGGGCATTCCTTGGCAAGGCCGGCGCGGGTGTTGGTGTAGACGGTGGCGCCGCCGAAATCGGGGCCGAAATAGTCGTCGCCTCCGGCCAGGTAGTGCATCTGGAACTGGTTGTTCATCGGGTGTGGCTCCCAGCCCAGGAACACCACCCACTGCTTGAGGTGCTCGGCACGCTTGACCTGGGACAGCATGCCGCTTTCGCTGGATTCCACCAGCTTGAAGTCGGCGAGGCCGAACGCCTTGTCGTCGATCATCTTCTGGATCAGCTTGTTGCCGTCGTTGCCGGGCTCGATCCCGTAGAGCTTCCCGCCCAGCTCGTTCTTGAACCGGGCCAGGTCGGCGAAGCTCTTCAGCCCCCCGTCATAGGCCGCCTGGTTCACCGCCAGGGTGTACTTGGCGCCCTTGAGGTTGGCGCCCAGGGTGTCCACCGAGCCGTTCTCGCGGTACGGCTTGATGTCGTTCTCCATGCTCGGCATCCAGTTGCCGAGGAACACGTCGATCTTCTTCTCCGACAGCGCCTTGTAGGTGTCGGGCACCGAGAGGCGCTTGACCTGCGTGCTGTAGCCCAGCTCGGTCAGCACGTAGCGGGTGACGGCGGTGGTGGCGGTGATGTCGGTCCAGCCGACATCGGCGAAACGGACGGTCTTGCAGGATTCCGGTTCTACGGCCTGGGCCAGCAGCGGGGTGCAGAGCGCTACGGCCAGGAACCGGTTGATCAATGGGTTCATGGGGACTTCCACAGCAGTGTCGAGGGTGGGCGATCGCCTGTCCGCGCGGCGAACGGACTGCTGCTGGCCGGTGCGGGTGCGCCCGGATCATGTGACGAAGTCGCGCCTGCTTCTACGAAGCAGGTCGCAAGCAGAAAGGTGCTGTCGCTTTTTTCGCCTGTGCGTCGCCGCGACGTATTTGGACACGAGCGGGTCGGTGTGGGACGTCGGGGGCGTCCGGAAATGCCGATCATGTGGCCGAAGCCCCACCACCTCTCGCGGAGACCATCGTGGCCATCAGCGTGTTCGACCTGTTCAAGATCGGGATCGGTCCCTCCAGCTCCCATACCGTCGGCCCCATGCGGGCGGCCGTGCTCTTCGTCGGCGCCTTGCGCGAGCGGCAGCTGCTGGAGCGGGTGACGCGCCTGGAGGTGAACCTCTACGGCTCGCTCTCCGCCACCGGCGTCGGCCACGGCACCGATCGCGCCGTGGTCATGGGGCTGATGGGCGAGTGGCCGGACCGCATCGACCCCAGGCAGATCGCCCCGCGCATCGCCGAACTGCTCGCCAGCGGGGTCCTGCCGCTCGACGGTCGCCTGCCGGTGCCCTTCGACTGGCAGCGCGACATGCGCCTGCTCGAGGAGAACCTGCCGTATCACCCCAACGCCATGACCCTGGTGGCCTTCGGTGAGAGCGGCGAGCTGCACCGCGATACCTACTATTCGGTCGGCGGCGGTTTCGTCGTCGACGCCGAGCAGGCCGCTGCCGGCCAGCTCGACCAGGACCACACCCGGCTGCCCTACGACTTCTCCAGTGCCGAGGAGCTGCTGCGCCTGTGCAAGCGCCATGGCCTGCGCGTCTCCGAACTGATGCTGGCCAACGAGAAGGCCTGGCGCAGCGAGGCGGACATCCGCAGCGGCCTGCTGCGCCTGTGGGCGGCCATGCGCGAATGCGTGGACAACGGCCTGAGCCAGGAAGGCATCCTGCCCGGCGGGCTCAATGTCCGGCGCCGCGCCGCGCGGCTGCATCGCAGCCTGCTGGAGCTGGGCAAGCCCAACGTCATCGGCTCGACCATGAGCGCCATGGAATGGGTCAACCTGTTCGCCCTGGCGGTGAACGAGGAGAACGCCGCCGGCGGGCGCATGGTCACCGCCCCCACCAATGGCGCCGCCGGCATCATCCCGGCGGTGTTGCACTACTACATGAAGTTCAATCCGGAAGCCTCCGACGACGACGTGGTGAACTACCTGCTCGGGGCCGCCGCGGTGGGCATCCTGTGCAAGAAGAACGCGTCCATCTCCGGCGCCGAGGTCGGCTGCCAGGGCGAGGTGGGCTCGGCGTGCGCCATGGCCGCCGCCGGCCTGGCCGAAGTGCTCGGCGCCACCCCGGAGCAGCTGGAGAACGCCGCCGAGATCGGCCTGGAACACAACCTCGGGCTGACCTGCGACCCGGTGGGCGGGCTGGTGCAGGTGCCCTGCATCGAGCGCAACGCCATCGCCGCGGTGAAGGCCATCAACGCCGCGCAGATGGCCCTGCGTGGCGATGGCGAGCATTTCATCTCCCTCGACCGGGTGATCCGCACCATGCGGGACACCGGCGCGGACATGCACGACAAGTACAAGGAAACCTCGCGCGGCGGCCTGGCCGTCAGCGCCATCGAATGCTGACCCGCTTTCGCTCCCCGGCGCGTCCGCCTGCCAGCTTTTGGTGCGACGCCCGGGGACGCGATGCGAACCCGGCGTGACCGTTCGGTCACCCGTCCTTCCGCTCGTCTGTTACGCCCGGTATTCCCGGATGTAGCGGGGTGACAACCGCACCGCCGACAGGTGCTACCTAATGCCCCAGAGCCCACGAACCACGCGGCCTGGCGGTCGCTAACAGAATGTTTCTGTCGCTCTCGCCTAGCCCCGCTGGCATGGGGTTTGGATGCGCTTATGCATTTTTATTGAACGCACGAACAATTTAGGCATGACCTTTGCCTCGTATCAGGGGCAACTCATCTGGGTCAGTCGCCGTACCAGAACCATAAGAAGAGAACCTCGCAACGAAGGTTCACAGCGTGTTTAGCGTGAGGGTTTTCAGATGTCACAGTCCAACCAGGGCTCCCAGCCCCAGAACCGCGCTCCCCAATCCATCGGCTTCCTGCTGCTGGACAACTTCACCCTGATCTCCCTGGCCTCTGCAGTGGAGCCGCTGCGCATGGCCAACCAGCTCTCCGGCAAGGAGCTGTACCGCTGGTTTACCCTGACCCAGAGCGGCCTGCCGGTGAGCGCCAGCGACGGCCTGCAGATCACCCCCGACGCCAGCCTGGAGAACGCCCCGGCACTGGACGCGGTGATCGTCTGCGGCGGTGTCGACATCCAGCACAGCGTCACCCGCGAACACCTGCAGTGGCTGCAATCGCAAGCCCGCCAGGGGCGCCAGCTCGGCGCCGTGTGCACCGGCAGCTGGGCGCTGGCCAAGGCCGGGCTGCTCGACGGCTACGACTGCAGCGTGCACTGGGAATGCCTGGCCGCGATGCAGGAGGCCTTCCCCCGCGCCGCCATCACCACCCGCCTGTTCTCCATCGACCGCAATCGCAACACCTCGTCCGGCGGCACCGCGCCGATGGACATGATGCTGCACCTGATCGCCCGCGAGCATGGCCGCGAACTGGCGGCGGCGATCTCCGAGATGTTCATCTACGAACGCATCCGCAACGAGCAGGACCACCAGCGCGTGCCGCTCAAGCACATGCTCGGCACCAACCAGCCGAAGCTGCAGGAAATCGTGGCGCTGATGGAGGCCAACCTGGAAGAGCCCATCGACCTCGACGAGCTGGCCTGCTACGTCGACGTGTCGCGCCGCCAGCTCGAGCGGCTGTTCCAGAAGTACCTGCACTGCTCGCCCTCGCGCTACTACCTGAAGCTGCGCCTGATCCGTGCACGCCAGCTGCTCAAGCAGACCGCCATGTCGATCATCGAAGTGGCCTCGGTATGCGGCTTCGTCTCCACGCCGCACTTCTCCAAGTGCTACCGCGAGTACTTCGGCATCCCGCCGCGTGACGAGCGCGCCAACCAGAACGCCAACGTGGTGGCGCTGGTGCCCATGCCCGAGGACCTGATGCGCCCCTCGTCCTCCACCGCCATGGCGGCCCTCACCCGCGCCCAGGGCGAGTCCACCTTCGCCAGCGTGCGTCTGTAACCCTTGCACCGGGGCCGCCTGGCGGCCCCGGTCATTTCAATCGAACCGCCTGCCTCGGCTCTTCGCGGTTGAAACCGCTCCCACAAGGTGACGCCAATGCAGGGTGGCGGACTCCAGTCTTGTGGGAGGGAATTCATTCGCGATGCTTTTCGAGCAGCCCGGCCGGCGCCAGGGTCATGTCCGTGCCTGGAATCGATGGGTTTCGCTTCGCTCTACGCCATCCTACGGGGCGTTGTGCAGCGCTTGACGGGCATGAAAAAAGGGCGCCATCGGCGCCCTTTTTTGTTGGGTGGAATCAGCGCGGTACCAGCGCCGGCAACAGGGTGCGGGAAATGGCCTCGCGCACGTTCGGCAGCAGGGTGGCGCTGCCGCCCAGCAGCTCCTCCACCAGGCGGCGCAGGGCCACGGCGCGTTCGGGGCTGAGGCCGCTCACGGCGTGCTCGCAGGCCTGCTCGGCGCTCACCCCCGAGGGAATGGCCAGCCCCAGCGCCACCAGGCGCTCGCGGAAATCTTCCTGGTCGATCAGATCGGCATGCATCATGGCCTGTCTCCTCCGGTCATCGGGCTGCGCGTCAGCGCAGCACTCCTTCTTCCATCAACAGCTTGAAGATAGCCTCGGCACCCTCGGCTGGCGACAGGTCCTTGAGCACCTTGCCGCCCCCGCCGGAAGCCTTGGCCGTGGCCGCCTTCATCCGCTCGGCGCCGGTCTTGGCCTTGATCACCTTGAGCCGCTTGGGCCTCGGCCGGGCCGGTTGCAAGCGTGCCTCGGCCAGCAGCGTGTCTTCAACCACCTCGACGTCGCAGGCCTCGAGCGTGCCGCGCCGCGCCGGGCCGAAGGCGCTCTGGCGCGCCACCGGGGCGGCGTTGTCGACGCTGGCGAGGAAGGGCAGGCGCACCCGCAGGCGGCGTCGCTGGCCACGGGGCAGAGCCTGCAGCACCTGGGCCACGCCGTTCTCCACCTTCTCCACTTCCGCGAGCCCGACCACCAGCGGCCAGCCGAGCTTCTCGGCCAGCAGGAAGGGCAGCATCCCCGAGCCTTCGCCGGTTTCCGCCTGGCTGCCGGTGAGCACCAGCTGCGCGCCGGCTTCGGCGAGGTACTCCGCCAGTGCCGGCAGGGCGTCTGCCTGGGCGGGCTGTTCGAGCACGGCGATTTCCGCCAGGCCCATGCCCAGGTAGGCGCGCAGGGCTTCCTCGCGCGGGTTGCCGGCGTGCAGCACCTGCAGGCGATCACCGCCCAGGCGCAGGCCCAGCTCGACGGCGCGGGCGTCCTGCTCCGCACGGCGGGCGCGACCGGAGGTCGGGTGAGCGCCGACGGAGACCAGGGTGATGATGTTCAGTTGGTCATGCGGCATCGCGTGCGCCCCCCTGACGGTATGCGGTGATCCGCTCGATCAGCGCCGCGAGGATGGCGCCGGAATCGCCGATCACCGAGAGGTCGGCGCGCTTGATCATGTCGCAGCCCGGGTCCATGTTCACCGCCACCACCTTGTCGCAGGCGCCGATGCCCTGCAGGTGCTGGATGGCGCCGGAGATACCCACGGCCAGGTACACCCGCGCGGTGACCCAGGTGCCGGTGGCACCGACCTGGCGGTTGCGCGGCATGTGGCCGTCGTCCACCGCCACGCGGGAGGCGCCTTCGGTGGCGCCCAGGACCCTGGCGGCCTCGTGGAACAGCGCCCAGTCCTTCACGCCGTTGCCGCCGGAGAGGATGAACTCGGCCTCGGCCATGGGGATCTGCGCCGGGTCCACGGCCACCGCACCGAGGTCCTCGATGCGCGGCAGGCTGCGGGCGATGTTGGCTTGCAGTTCGATGGGGCGGGCTTCGTGGCGGGTCTCGCTGACCGGCTCGGCGCATTCGGCGGCGGCCAGGATCAGCCGTGGCGTGGCGCGCACCAGGTCCTCGCGACCGGCACCGGCACGGCCGCTGCACTGCTCGCCGTCCACCTGCCAGACGCGTGTGGCCGGGCGTTCGCCGAGCTTGGCGGCCAGGCGCCGGCCCAGCTCGCCGCCCCCGCTACGGCTGTCGGGCAACAGCCAGTGGCGCGGGGCCAGCTGGCTTTCCACGGCGCTCAGGGCCAGCACCCGCGCTTCCGGCGCGTAGCCGTCGAAGGCCTCGCCCTGGATGCGCAGGATGCGGTCGACACCGGCGTTGTCGAAGGCGGTTTCCTTGTCCTCGCCGAACAGCACCACGACCACCGCGCCGGCCGATCCGGCGAGCCTGTTGGCCAGGCCGAGCAGGTCCTTGTCGTGGCTGCCGAGGCGGCCGCCGACCATGTCCGGTACCACGGCGATGTAGAAGGCCGGTTGCGCCACCACATGCAGCGGCAGTTGCACGGCCTCGCTGCTGCCACTGCGCTTGCCGGCGGTGCCCTGCTGGGCGCCGCTGCGATCGATGCGCTTGATGCCGGCAGGACCGATGAAGCCGGCGGCGATGGCATGGGGATTCTTGCGGATGACGCCGTTGGGCCCCATCCAGGTGGTCTGGCCCTGTTGCTGCAACGTGGCATGCAAGGGGTGCAGGCGGTTGCGGGCGATACGCTCGGCGCGCGGGTCGCGGCGGATGATGTCGCTCATCGTTGAGTCTCCGTGCGAGAGGGGCGCTGGTGGCGAAGGCACTTCATCAGTGCACCTCCGCCACGTCTTCACGCTTGGCCGCCGCCGGCTTCCTGGCCTCCACCGGTGCTTCGATGAGCACCTCGGCGACCAGCTCGGCGATGTCCTTGATCTCCGGGCGCGGGGCGACCACGCCTTCGAGCATCGCGGTGCACTGCGGGCAGCCCACGGCCACCACTTCGGCACCGGTCTCCTTGATGTCCACCATGCGCATGTCGGGGATGCGCTGCTTGCCGGGGATATCGGTGATCGGCGCGCCGCCACCGCCGCCGCAGCAGCGGGAACGGAAGCCGGAGCGCTGCATTTCCTTCACCTCGATGCCGATGGCCTTGAGCACGGCACGCGGGGCTTCGTACTCGCCGTTGTAGCGGCCGAGGTAGCAGGGATCGTGGTAGGTCACGCTGCCGGCCTTGCTCTGGCCGAGCTGCAGCGTGCCGCCGCGCACCAGTTCGTCGATGAAGGTGCTGTGGTGCAGGACCTGGTAGTTGCCGCCGAGCTCGCCGTATTCGTTCTTCAGCACATGGAAGCTGTGGGGATCGCAGCTGACGATGCGCTTGAAGCGGTACTGCGAAAGGGTGGCGATGTTGCGTCGGGCGAGCTGCTGGAAGGTGGCTTCGTCACCCAGGCGACGGGCCACGTCGCCGCTGTCGCGCTCTTCCAGGCCGAGCACGGCAAAGTCGACATTGGCGGCCTTGAGCACCTTCACGAAGGCGCGCAGGGTGCGCTGGTTGCGCATGTCGAAGGCGCCGTCGCCCACCCAGAACAGCACGTCGGCCTGTTGCTTGTCGCTCATCAGCGGCAGGTTCAGGTCGGCCGCCCAGTTCAGCCGGCCGCCGGGGCGAAGCCGCCGGGGTTGTCGGTGGCGATGAGGTTTTCCAGCACCTCGGCACCCTTGTTCGGGGTGGCGCCCTTCTCCAGGGTCAGGTGGCGGCGCATGTCGACGATGGCGTCGACGTGCTCGATCATCATCGGGCACTCCTCGACGCAGGCGCGGCAGGTGGTGCAGGACCACAGGGTCTCGGCATCCACCAGGGCCTTGCCCTCCAGGGACACGATGGGCTGGTGCGGGCCGCCGCTGTGCTCACCCAGGGCCTTGCCAGGGTATGGGCTGCCGGCGAAGGAGGCGTCGTTGCCGCCGGCCAGGCCGATGACCATGTCCTGGATCAGTTTCTTCGGGTTCAGCGGCTGGCCGGCGGCAAAGGCCGGGCACATGGCCTCGCACTTGCCGCACTGCACGCAGGCGTCGAAGCCGAGCAACTGGTTCCAGGTGAAGTCGGTGGGTTTCTCCACGCCCAGCGGCGCGCTCGGGTTAGCCAGGTCCAGGGCCTTGAGGCCGGTGGAGCGGCCGCCACCGAAGCGTTCGGCGCGGCGGTGCCAGGCCAGGTGCAGGGCCCCGGCGAAGGCGTGCTTCATCGGCCCGCCCCAGGTCATGCCGAAGAACAGCTCGGACACGCCCCAGGCCACGCCCACGGCGAGGATGGCCGCGAGGAACCAGCCGCCGAAGCCGGCCGGGAGGATGCCGGCCACCGGCAGGGTGGCGATGAAGAAGCTCGCGGAGAACATCAGCAGGCTTTTCGGCAGGCGCATCCATGGGCCCTTGGACAGCCGCGCCGGCGGGTTGCGCCGGCGCTTGGCGACGAACAGGGCGCCGACGAACATCAGCGCCGTGGCCGCCAGCAGGGCGAAGCCGAGGATGCGGCTGTGCAGCCCGAAGCCATGCACCAGGATGGCCAGCAGCGCCGCCAGGACGAAGCCACCGGCGGTGGCGACGTGGGTCTTGGACATGTACGTGTCGCGCTCGACCACGTGGTGCAGGTCCACCAGGTAGCGGCGCGGCATCTTTATCAGCCCGCCGAGCCAGTCGACCTGCGACGGACGGCCCCGGCGCCACATGAGGAAGCGCCTGGCGGCGCCCAGGGCGGCCAGTGCCAGGGTGGTGAAGAGAAGGATCGGAAGCAATGTGCTCAACATGGATAACCACCTTGGCCGCAGCGGCAAGCGCCAAGCTTCAAGCTGCAAGCAAGAGCCGAGTCCCGCTCCGGCGCCTGCTTGTGGCTTGCCACTTGCCGCTTGCGGCTGCTTTTAGAAGTCCTTGCACAACCGCAGGGCGTCGTAGATCGCCGCGTGCACGTTGCGCGGGGCGCCGCAGTCGCCGATGCGGAACAGCAGGTAGCCGTCGCCGGGTTCGGACAGGCAGGGTTGCGGCCTGATCTCGAACAGCGCGTCGACGTCGATCTGGCCCTTGTTGCGCGAGCCCTGCTTGAGTGCGTAGTACAGGCTCTCGTCGGGGCGCACGCCGTTCTCGATGACGATCTGGTCGACCACGCGCTCCTCGCGGGCGCCGGTGTATTCGTTCTCCAGCACGGCCACCACCTTGTCGCCCTCGCGGTAGACCTTCTCCAGCATCAGGTCGCCGGTCATGATCACGTCCTTCGGGTACATGCTGCGGTAGTAGGTGGGGAAGGTGGTGCCGCCCATGGCGACGCCGGGCTTGGTGTCGTCGGTGACGATCTCCACCTGGGCGCCCTTCTCGGAGAGGTAGTCCGCCGCCGACATGCCGCCGAACTCGCAGATGGTGTCGTAGACCAGCACGTTCTTGCCGGGCTCGACCTTGCCTTCGAGGATGTCCCAGGCGCTGACCACCAGGCCCTCTGCCGCCCCCCAGTGCTCGTTCTGCTCGATGAAGGGATGGCCGCCGTTGGCCAGCACCACGATGTCGGGCTTGAGGTCGAGGATGGTGTCGGTGTCGGCACCGGTGCCCAGGCGCAGGTCGACGCCGAGGCGGGCGATCTCCAGCTGGTACCAGCGGGTGATGCCGGCGATCTGGTCGCGTTGCGGGGCCTTGGCGGCGATGCTGATCTGGCCGCCGAGCTGGTCCTTCTTCTCGAACAGGGTCACGTCGTGGCCGCGCTCGGCCGCCACGCGGGCCGCTTCCATGCCGGCGGGGCCGCCGCCGACGATGACCACCTTGCGCTTGACGCCGGTGGTCTTCTCGATGATGTGCGGCAGGCCCATGTACTCGCGGGTGGTGGCGGCGTTCTGGATGCACAGCACGTCCAGGCCCTGGTACTGGCGGTCGATGCAGTAGTTGGCGCCGACGCACTGCTTGATCTGGTCCACCTGGCCCATCTTGATCTTGGCGATCAGGTGCGGGTCGGCGATGTGGGCGCGGGTCATGCCGACCATGTCCACGTAGCCGCCTTCGAGGATGCGCGTGGCCTGGTTCGGGTCCTTGATGTTCTGCGCATGCAGCACCGGGACGTTGACCACTTCCTTGATGCCGGCCGCCAGGTGCAGGAAGGGCTCCGGCGGGAAGCTCATGTTGGGGATGACGTTGGCCAGGGTGTTGTGGGTGTCGGCGCCCGAGCCGACCACGCCGATGAAGTCGAGCATGCCGGTGTCGCAGTAGTACTTGGCGATCTGCTTCATGTCCTCGTGGGACAGGCCGTCGGGGTGGAACTCGTCGCCGGAGATGCGCAGGCCCACGCAGAAGTCGGGGCCGACTTCCTCGCGCACCGCCTTGAGCACTTCCAGGCCGAACTTCATGCGGCCCTCGAAGGTGCCGCCCCATTCGTCGGTGCGCTTGTTGACGCGCGGGCTCCAGAACTGGTCGATCATGTGCTGGTGCACGGCGGAGAGCTCGACGCCGTCCAGCCCGCCGGCCTTGGCGCGGCGCGCGGCCTGGGCGAAGTCACCGATGACGCGCCAGATCTCTTCCACCTCGATGGTCTTGCAGGTCGCGCGGTGCACGGGCTCGCGGATGCCCGACGGCGACATCAGGGTCGGCCAGTTGAAGCCGTCCCAGCGCGAGCGCCGGCCCATGTGGGTTATCTGGATCATGATCTTGGCGCCGTGCTTGTGCATGGCGTCGGCGAGGTTCTGGAAGTGCGGGATGATGCGGTCGGTGGACAGGTTCACCGAGCTCCACCATTGCTGCGGGCTGTCGCTGGACACCACGGACGAGCCGCCGCAGATGGCCAGGCCGATGCCGCCCTTGGCCTTCTCCTCGTAGTACTTCACGTAGCGCTCGGTGGTCATGCCGCCATCGGTGGCGATGACCTCGGCGTGGGCGGTACTGAGCACGCGGTTGCGGATGGTCAGTTTGCCGATCTGGATCGGCTGGAACATTGCTTCGAACGCCATGATGCCGTGCCTCGCCTCAGAGGGGTTTCACGATGAACAGGCCATCGTCGTGGCCTTCTTCCGAGCCGCTGTAGACCTGCTCGGCGACGGTGCGGATGCTGCTGCCGCGGGCCTGTAGGATCTGGTCCATGGCCCCGGCGAACCAGCCGGTGAACATGTAGTCGACCTTGCGCCCGACCTTGCCGTAGACGTAGACGAAGGCGGAGTGCTCGAGCTTGACGCTGGCGGTGCCCTTGTCGAGGTCGATGTCCTGGATCTTGAACAGGCCCCAGCCGCGCTGGGACAGGCGCTTCATGTAGTGCTCGAACACCGCCACGCCTTCCAGGCCGTGGCATTCGGCTTCCTTCTCGCACCAGTGCCAGGCGGACTTGTAGCCGGCCTTGTAGAGGATATCGGCATAGGCGTCGGCACCCAGCACCTCTTCGATGCCGATGTGGTTGTTGACGAAGAAGTGGCGCGGCACATAGAGCATCGGCAGTGCGTCGGTGGTCCAGACGCCGGTCTCGCTGTCGACTTCGATGGGCAGTTCGGGGGCGTGTTTGGCCATGTGGATAACTCCGAATTCAGGTCAGATATCGGGCGGATGGCGCTTCAGTCATCCGCCGCAGAGATGAGCCACCGCGCGGTGGGATGGTGGATGAAAAGAGCGTCATCCACCCTATGATTCGTGTTCGGTCGGGGTTGGCGATCGGTGCTACTCGCCCCAGACGTCCTTGAGGACGTTTACCCAGTTCTCGCCCATGATCTTGCGCACCACGCGTTCGCTGTGGCCGCGCCCCAGCAGGGTCTCGGTGAGGTTGGGGAATTCGCCCACGGTGCGGATGCCCAGGGGGTTCACGATCTTGCCGAAGTTGGTCAGGCGCCGGGCGTAGCCCTTGTCGTGGGTCAGGTACTCGAAGAAGTCCTGGCCGTGGCCCTGGGTGAAGTCGGTGCCGATGCCGATGGCGTCCTCGCCGACGATGTTCATCACGTATTCGATGGCTTCGGCGTAGTCGTCGATGGTGGAGTCGATGCCCTTGGCCAGGAACGGCGCGAACATGGTCACGCCGACGAAGCCGCCGTGGTCGGCGATGAACTTCAGCTCTTCATCGGACTTGTTGCGCGGGTGTTGCTTCAGGCCGGACGGCAGGCAGTGGGAGTAGCAGACGGGCTTCTTCGATTCGAGGATGACTTCCTCGGAGGTCTTGGAACCGACGTGGGAGAGGTCGCACATGATGCCGACGCGGTTCATCTCGGCGACGATCTCGCGACCGAAGCCGGAGAGGCCGCCGTCGCGCTCGTAGCAGCCGGTGCCCACGAGGTTCTGGGTGTTGTAGCACATCTGCACGATGCCCACGCCGAGCTGCTTGAACACCTCGACGTAGCCGATCTGGTCCTCGAACGCGTGGGCGTTCTGGAAGCCGAAGAGGATGCCGGTCTTGCCCTGTTCCTTGGCCTTGCGGATGTCGGCCGTGGTACGCACGGGCATCACCAGGTCGCTGTTCTCGCGGATCAGCTTCTGGCTGGCGGCGATGTTGTTGACCGTGGCCTGGAAGCCCTCCCACACGGAGACGGTGCAGTTGGCCGCGGTGAGGCCGCCCTTGCGCATGTCCTCAAAGAGTTCACGGTTCCATTTGGCGATGATCAGGCCATCGATGACGATGCTGTCGGCGTGAAGTTCGGCTGGGCTCATCAGGCTGTCCCCTTTGATTCTTGGTGCGCCGAATCTTCTGCCGGCGCTTTGAACCGAGCATATCGCCGGGGCTTTCGGCGCTATCGCGCAAAAACGACGGGGGATTGCCGAAAGCGTCAATGCGGGGTCGTGGATGGGCAAGCCGGGTGGGCGGCACGGCCGGCCGACAGGTGCTGGTGTGTTGGGGAGATAGGGCGTAAATGGCGGCTATCTGCGCTCAAGCTCTTTGATCTGAAGGTGATCGTGCGTGAGACCGCGTGCGCGTGCTGGGCAGTGCCACGTCGCCGGTGGGGTGTTCGTGGCGGTCCTGGCTGGGACAGGCGGCGAAGCGGTTGCGGTAGCAGCGGGAGAAGTAGGAAGAGGATTCGAAGCCGCAGGCGAGGCCGATCTCCAGCACGCTCATGTCGGTCTGGCGCAGCAGCTGGCGGGCCTTTTCCAGGCGCAGGGCCAGGTAGAAGCCCGATGGCGTGTCGTCCAGGTGCAGGCGGAACAGGCGCTCCAGCTGGCGCGGGGTGACGCCCACCAGGGCGGCCAGATCACAGGAGCCAAGGGGTTGTTCGCAGTGGCGCTCCATCTCGCCGATCACCTGCACCAGCTTGCGATTGTGCACGCCGTAGCGGCGGGTGATCTGCATGCGCTGGTGGTCCTGGCGGGTGCGGATGCGACCGAGGACGAACTGCTCGGACACCTCCACCGCCAGCTCGTCGCCGTGGTCGCGGCCGATCAGGGTGAGCATCAGGTCGAGGGTGGCGGTGCCGCCGGCGCTGGTGATGCGGCGGCCGTCGATCTCGAACAATTCCTGGGTCGGCAGCAGGCCGGGGTAGCGCTCCTGGAAGGCTTCGATGGCTTCCCAGTGCAGGGTCAGGCGCTGGCGGGCGAAGAGGCCCGCCTCGGCGAGGACGAAGCTGCCGGTGTCGATGCCGCCCAGGGTGGCGCCGTCGAGGTCGGCGCGCTTGAGCCAGTGGGCCAGGCGTGGCGTGTAGCTGGCCAGCGGATCGAAGCCGGCGACCACGAACAGGCTGTCGCCGGCGCCGGGGCGTTCCAGCGCGGCGTCGACGTTCAGCGACATGCCGTTGCTGCCTTCCACAGGGCCGCCTTCCAGGCTCAGCAGGCGCCAGCGGTAGAGTTCGCCGCGAAAGCGGTTGGCCACGCGCAGGGGTTCGATGGCGGACATCAGCCCCATCATGGAGAAACCGGGCAGCAGGAGGAACCACAGGGTCTGGGGCATGGGCAGGCGTCCTCGCGAAGGCGTCGCCACACTAGAAGGCAGGACGCGGCGCAAGGCAATGCAGGTGGTCGTTCTCGTTCAACATTCGGTCGTTTTAGTTCGATTTGCCCCCGGGCGCGCTGCGTAATCTGGCTGCCACGGGTGCAGCAGGGCCCGCGAACGGCGGGGCGTGACTGGCCCCGGCACAACAACAGACGGGCCACGCGGCCCGATAACCGTATGGCTGTAGGGGAGCATTCGATGAAAGGTCTCAACGCATTCGCGGGTTGCTGTCTTCTCACCCTGTTCAGTTCCGCCCTGATGGCGGCGGACGACGCCAGTTGCCAGAAGATCCGCATCGGCGCGGTCGGCTGGACCGACGTGGTCGCGACCACCGCCGTGGCTTCCGAGCTGCTGGCCGGCCTCGGCTACGAAACCACCCAGACCCAAGCGTCGCAGCAGATCATCTTCGCCGGCATCCAGAAGAAGCAGGTGGACGTGTTCCTCGGCTACTGGAAGCCGATCATGGATGACAACATCCAGCCCTTCCTCGACAGCGGCTCGGTCAAGGTGGCGCCGCAGCCGTCCCTGGACGACGCCGTGGCGGTGCTGGCCGTGCCCACCTACACGGCGGAGGAGGGGCTCAGGACCTTCGCCGACATCGCCCGCTACAAGGACCAGCTGGGCGGCAAGATCTACGGCATCGAGTCGGGGTCCGGCGCCAACACGGCGATCAAGAAGATGATCGACGAGAACCAGTTCGGCCTCGGCGGCTTCAAGCTGGTGGAGTCCAGCGAGGCGGCGATGCTCACCGCCGTGTCGCGCGCGGTGAAGAACCACAAGCCGGTGGTGTTCTTCGGCTGGAAGCCGCACCCGATGAACATCCAGATGCCGATCACCTACCTCACCGGCAGCAATGACGTGTTCGGCCCCAACGACGGCGCCGCCACGGTCTCCACCGTCACCGCACCGGACTTCGCCCAGCGCTGCCCCAACGCCGATCGCCTGCTGACCAACCTGCGCTTTTCCAGCGAGCAGGAGAGCCGCCTGATGCAGCCGATCATGGAGCGCGAGGCGCCGGCCAAGGTCGCCCGCGACTGGCTCAAGGCCAACCCCGAGGTGGTCAAGGCCTGGCTAGCCGGGGTGACCACCTTCGACGGCAAGGACGGCGCCGAGACGGTCATCGCCTCGCTCAAGTAAGACCCGACGCATCACAACAGTCATCGACCCACGCCCGTGCGCGGCCCGCCGCGCACGGCACCCGATCGCCCCGAGAAAGGATGTTGCAACCGTGAACCATGAAGTCATCGTCACCTGTGCGGTAACCGGCGCCGGCGATACCGTCGGCAAGCACCCGGCCATCCCGGTCACCCCGAAGGAGATCGCCGCCTCCGCCATCGAGGCGGCCAAGGCCGGCGCCACGGTCGCCCACTGCCACGTGCGCGACCCGCGCACCGGCAAGCCCAGCCGCGACGTGGCGCTCTACCGCGAGGTGGTCGAGCGCATCCGCGAAAGCGACACCGACGTGATCATCAACCTCACCGCCGGCATGGGCGGGGACCTGGAGATCGGCAAGGGCGAGCAGCCCCTGGAGTTCGGCGCCGGCACCGACCTGGTGGGCCCGCTGGAGCGGCTCAAGCACGTCGAGGAGCTGTTGCCGGAGATCTGCACCCTGGACTGCGGCACGCTCAATTTCGGCGATGGCGACTTCATCTACGTCTCCACCCCGGCGCAGTTGCGTGCCGGGGCCAAGCGCATCACCGAGCTGGGCGTGAAGGCCGAACTGGAAATCTTCGACACCGGCCACCTGTGGTTCGCCAAGCAGATGCTCAAGGAAGGGTTGCTGGACGACCCGCTGTTCCAGATCTGCCTGGGCATCCCCTGGGGGGCACCGGCGGACACCACCACCATGAAGGCCATGGCCGACAACCTGCCGCCGGGCGCCACCTGGGCCGGCTTCGGCATCGGCCGCTCGCAGATGCCGATGGTGGCCCAGGCCATGTTGCTGGGCGGCAACGTGCGCGTCGGCCTGGAGGACAACATCTGGCTGGACCGTGGCGTGCACGCCAGCAACGGCCAGTTGGTGGAGCGCGCGGTGGAGATCATCGAACGCCTCGGCGGCCGCGCCCTGAGCCCGGCCGAGGGCCGCGAGAAGATGAACCTCAAGCGTCGCGGCTGACGTTTCCCCCGTAGCCGGGCTTCGGCCCGGGAACCCCATAGCGGACACAGACCAGGAGCCACCATGG
Source organism: Pseudomonas sp. Pc102 (assembly GCF_018408275.1). NCBI lineage: Bacteria > Pseudomonadati > Pseudomonadota > Gammaproteobacteria > Pseudomonadales > Pseudomonadaceae > Pseudomonas > Pseudomonas sp. Pc102. The sequence goes on from NZ_AP021905.1 coordinate 518,337, forward strand.
CCTTCATCACCCACATCAAGACCTTCGCCGCCCTTGGCAGCGGCGTCATCGGCAGCGGCTGGGTCGCCCGTGCCCTGGCCCACGGCCTCGACGTCGTCGCCTGGGACCCGGCCCCGGCGCCGAGGCCGCCCTGCGTGCGCGCATCGCCAACGCCTGGCCGGCGCTGCAGAAGCAGGGGCTGGCGCCCGGCGCCTCCCCGGAGCGGCTGCGCTTCGTCGAGACGGTCGAGGAATGCGTGCGCGATGCCGATTTCATCCAGGAAAGCGCGCCCGAGCGGCTTGACCTGAAGCTCGACCTGCACGCCCGCATCAGCGCGGCGGCGCGCCCGGAGGCGATCATCGGCTCCAGCACGTCCGGGCTGCTGCCCAGCGAGTTCTACGCCGACGCCGTGCACCCGGAGCGCTGTGTGGTGGGGCACCCGTTCAACCCGGTCTACCTGTTGCCGCTGGTGGAGGTGGTGGGGGGCGAGAAGACCGCGCCCGAAGCCGTGCAGGCGGCGATCGAGGTCTACACCGCACTGGGCATGCGCCCGCTGCACGTGCGCAAGGAGGTGCCGGGCTTCATCGCCGACCGCCTGCTGGAGGCGCTGTGGCGCGAGGCGCTGCACCTGGTCAACGACGGCGTGGCCAGCACCGGCGAGATCGACGATGCGATCCGCTTCGGCGCGGGGTTGCGCTGGTCCTTCATGGGCACCTTCCTCACCTACACCCTGGCGGGCGGCAACGCGGGCATGCGCCATTTCATGGCGCAGTTCGGTCCGGCGCTGCAACTGCCCTGGACCTACCTGCCGGCCCCGGAGCTGACCGAGTCGCTGATCGACAGCGTGGTGGAGGGCACCCGCGAGCAGCAGGGTTCGCGCAGCATCGCCGAACTGGAGCGTTATCGTGATGACTGCCTGCTGGCGGTGCTGGACGCGGTGAAGGCGACCAAGGAAAAACACGGCTTCGCCTTCGCCGACTGAGGCGCCAACCGCTTCCCGCCCCTACCCAACGGCCCTTCCCTCACGGAGGGCCTATCGCCAGGAACCGCCCCATGAGCCACGCCTTGACCACCTATAGCACCCTCATCTCCGCCGAGTGGGTGGACTACAACGGCCACCTGCGCGACGCCTTCTACCTGCTGATCTTCAGCTACGCCACCGACGCGCTGATGGAGCGCATCGGCCTCGACGAGGCGGGGAGGGCTTCGACCGGGCATACGCTCTATACCCTGGAGTGCCACCTCAACTACCTCGCCGAGGTGAAGCTGGGTGCACGTGTGGAGGTGCGCACCCAGTTACTGGCCAGCGACGCCAAGCGCCTGCACATCCACCACGGGTTGTACTACCCCGGCGGCGATGAGCTGCTGGCGGCGAGTGAGCAGATGCTGATGAACGTGGACAGCGAGAGTGCGCGATCGGCGCCCTTCGCCGAAGCGGTGGCCGGGTGCGTGGCGGGGTTGGTGGAGGCGCACCGGCAGTTGCCACTGCCGGTGCATGTCGCGCGGGTCATCGGCCTGCCACCCGCGCGTTGAGCCCGGGCCGCCCGGTCAGGCCGTGGGAAGGGCGTAGCGGCGGGCGAAGTCGATGAGGTCGACCAGGTTGCGGGTCTTCAGCTTGTCCATCAGGCGGGACTTGTAGGTGCTCACCGTCTTGTGGCTGATGAACAGCTGCTCGGCGATCTCCTTGTTGTTCTTGCCGTTGGCGAGGTTCTGCAGCACTGCGAGCTCGCGGTCTGACAGGCTGTCGAGCAGCTGGGTGTCCTCGCCGGCCTGGGACGGCACGGGCAGGTGCACGGTGCTGGGGAACAGGCTGTAGCCGGAAAGCACCGACTTGGTCGCGGCGATCAGGCTGACGGCCTGTTCCTGCTTGGACAGGTAACCGGTGGCGCCGGCCTGCAGGCAACGGTTGGCATAGAGCGCCGCGGGCAGTGAAGTCAGCACCAGCAGCTTGAGGTTGACGTCCATCGCCGCCAGGCGGGTGAGTACCTCCATGCCGTCCAGCTTGGGCACGGCGATATCGAGGATGACCAGGTCCGGTCTGAGCGAACGGGCCAGGCTCAGGCCTTCCACGCCGTTCTCGGTCTCGCCGACGATGTCGTAGCCCTCACGCTCCAGCAGGACGCGTGTGGCGAAGCGGATCATGGGCTGGTTGTCGATAAGCAGGATCTTACTCATCCGTTCATTTCTCCTTGGTGAGTTTCCCGTTGCTCCACGGCACGCACACAAAGCCGTTCGAAACAGGGTTGGCACTTCTTCCGATTGGTTTTCTTGCTATTACCGGTAGAGGCGGCGCGAACAAGTTATCCATAGCCGGCGGTAGTCCGTATCGGACTGTCTTTGCATATGGGATATTTCTTCAGAAGTTATGTTGATGTCGTTCAGACAATTCCTAATGTTTATTGCGTACGCCAGACGAGGCGACACGAGCTGCCATAGGCTTTTAGGCTTGGCCGCTCATGGAATTGGCTGAATATGTGAGGCGAGAAGTATATTCGCGGTGCGCGCCGTGATCGGTTGTTTGGGAAGTTTCCTACAATTCATGTAGGCAAGTTTTTAGGCTTCCTCAGTCATTGAATATCAGTCACTTCCTGTAACGGGCATTGTTCCAATCCAGCAGGCAGAAGGAGGTCGCCACGTTGCGCCGCATTTCGTGGTTTTGCGTATCCGCCCGGGCGCTCCTGCTGGGTCTCTTTCTGCTGTCACCGATGGCGGTTGAATCCGCCCCCGTGGGAGCTGCGCCCCTGCATCTGTCGAGCCAGTTGCAGGTCGACCAGCAGGAGCTGGCCGTATCCGAGAGCGACTGGCACTGGTTGCGGCAGAAGCGCGACCTGGTGCTCGGGGTGGCCGGCGACGCCGAGGCGCCGATGGCGATGCTGCAGCGCGACGGCAGTTTCGAGGGCATCACGGCGGACACCACCGCGCTGGTCGGGCAAATGCTGGGCATGCGCATCGTCCTGCGCGAGCTGCCGGACCAGGCCGCCCTCGCGCGGGCGCTGGAGTCGGGCGAGATCGACATGACGACCGCGTCCAGCCACGGCCTGCGTGGTGCCAGCGTGGCGCGCAGCCAACCTTTCGCCATCGAGCACGCGGCGCTGTTCCGACGCCAGGAGGACACGCGCGAGTTTCCCGCCGACCTGGCCGGGCTGACCGTGGTCACCACCACCGAGTACCTGGGCGACCCGGCGCTGCACCGGGGATTTCCCGGCGCGCGCCTGGTGGCCGCGGATTCGGTGGACGGGGCGATGGCCGCGGTGGCCTTCGGCAAGGCCGACCTGTACCTCGGCGATGTGCTCGCCGCCTACTACCGGATCAACCGGGGCTTCCACGGGATGGTGCGCTTCGAGCGCTTCGCCGAACTCAAGGCCGATGGCGTGGCCTTCATCGTGCGCTCGGGCGATGCCCCGCTGCTGCGCGGCCTGGACGCCACGCTCCATGCCCTTGGCCGCTCGCGCCTGGATGAGATCACCCGGCGCTGGATCGGCAGCGGCGTGATACCGGCGCTGGAGCCCCTGCCCCTGACGCAGGAAGAGCGCCGCTGGGTGGAGCGTCACCCGGTGGTGCGCCTGGTGATCGACGACGACATGGCGCCCATGGCCTTCTTCGATGCCCAGGGCCAGTTCCGCGGTATCACCGCCGACCTGCTGGAAATGACCTCCCTTCGCACCGGCCTGCGCTTCGAGGCGATCAGCCGTCGTGGTGGCTTTACCGACCAGATCAGCAGCCTGCAGCAAGGCAGCGCCGACCTCGCGATCCTCAGCCAGGGGCGCGAACGCGAGGCGCTGCTGCGCTTCACCCGCCCGGTGATGACCAACCCCTTCGTGCTGGTGGCGCCTCGCGGCGACGACGGCCTCGCCGAACCGCTCGACGGCATGGAGGGCAAGCGGCTCGCCATCGCCAGGGGGCACGTGGCGTTGGCGGAGGTGCGGGACACCTACCCCGGTGCCGAAATCGTCGAGGCGGGCTCGACGCTGGATGCGATGAACCTGGTCTACGGCGGCGGCGCCGATGCGGCCCTGGTGTCGCTGCCCACGGCCCGCTACTACGTGGTCCGGCTGTTCCGCAATCGCCTGGCGGTGGCTGAGCTGGTGCCCATCGAGCCGGCCACGGCGAACTTCGCCATGCGCCGGGCCGATGTCGAGCTGCAGTCGATCCTCGACAAGGCCCTGGCGAGCCTGGCCCCGGACGAGCTGAACGCTGCCGCCAATCGCTGGCGCGGCAGCCCGGCCATGAGTGCGCAGACCTGGCGTGACTACAACCAGCTGATCCTGCAGATCGTGATCGGTGCGCTGGTGCTGCTGGCCCTGGCCCTGGCCTGGGGCCTGCGCCTGCGCCGCGAGGTGCGCAAGCGCATGACGGCGGAGCGGCAGCTGAACGACGAGCTGCGCTTCATCGAGACGCTGATCGATTGCATGCCGCAACCGGTCTTCGTGCGTGATGTCGAGGGCCGCCTGCTGTCGTGCAACCGCAGCTACCTGGACACCCTGGGGTTGGCACGCGAAGACATTCTGGGGACGACGGCCCCGGAGCTGCCCCTGGCCTTCGAGGCGGCGCCGCTCTTCCACCAGGGCTACCTGAAGGCGATGGTCGACGGGCAACTGGTGCGTGGCGTGCACGAGTTGGAACTGGGCGGGCGCAGGCTGTGGATCGAGCATTGGACCCAGCCCTTCCAGGACTCGACCGGCGCGGTCAAGGGCGTGATCTGCGGCTGGATCGACATCACCGAGCACCATCATCTGGTCCGTGAGCTGGAGGAGGCGAAGAACCTGGCCGACGACGCCAGCCGAGCCAAGACCGCCTTCCTCGCGACCATGAGCCACGAGATCCGCACCCCGCTGAACGCGGTGATCGGCATCCTCGAATTGGCCCTCAAGCGCGCGGAGCACGGCCCGATCGACCCGGCCGGCATCCAGGTGGCCTATGGGTCGGCCCGCAGCCTGCTGACCCTGATCGGCGACATCCTCGACATCGCCCGCATCGAGGCGGGACGCCTGAGCCTGGCCCCGGCGCGCGCCAACCTGCGCGAGCTGGTGGAGTCGGTGGCCCGGGTGTTCGACGGCCTGGCCCGGCAGAAGCGCCTGGAGCTGGTGCTGGAAATCGACTCGAGCATCCAGGGCGATGTCCTGGTCGATGCCATGCGCTTCAAGCAGATCCTCTCCAACCTGGTCAGCAATGCCATCAAGTTCACCCCTGAAGGGCGGGTCGGCGTGCGGGTCACGGGGGACCTCGCCGAGCCCGGGATGCTGCGGGTGGTGCTGGTGGTGGAGGACAGCGGCATCGGCATCGCGCCCGAGGACCAGGCGCGGCTGTTCCAACCTTTCTCCCGGATCGAGCAGGCCGATCAACTGGCCGAAGGCACTGGCCTGGGCCTGGTCATCTGCCGCTCGCTCTGCACGATGATGGGGGGGCGGCTGGCCCTGGACAGCGAGCCGGGGCGCGGTACGCGGGTCGAGGTGGAGTTGCGCCTGCACCGCCTCGACCCCGTTCCCGAGCCCGTGCCCACGCCGAGCCCCCTGGCCGGCCCGGCGCGGCGCCTGCGGGTGCTGGTGGTCGACGATCACCCGGTGAACCGGCAGATTCTCCAGCAGCAACTGGTTTTCCTCGGTCACGAGGCCGAGGAGGCGGCGGATGGCCAGGACGCCCTGCAACGCTGGCGCGCCCGGCACTTCGACGCGGTGGCCACCGATTGCCACATGCCCCGCATGAGTGGGGCAGAACTGACGGCGGCGATACGCCGCGAGGAGCGCGAAGGCGTTCGGCCTCGCACGCTGGTCCTCGGGCTCACCGCCGATGCACAGGCCGACGAGATCGAGCGGGGCCTGGCTGCCGGGATGGACGAGTGCCTGGCCAAGCCCATCGGGCTCGCCGCCCTGCAGCGGGTCTTCGGTGTCGGCGAAGGGGAGTTGCTCGAGGCGGAGGGCCCTTCGGTCACCGGCTTGTTCGACCTGTCCCCGTTGCAACCCCTGACCGGCGGCGACCCGCTGCTGGTGCGCAACCTGCTGGGCGAACTGATGGCGACCAACGGCAAGGACCTCGCCCTGCTCGGCATGTTGCTGGAGCGGGGTGATAGCGCGGGCCTGTCCGAGCTGGCGCATCGGTTGATTGGCGCGGCCCGCGTAGTACGGGCCGAGGAGGTCATCGCGGCGTGCCAGCGGCTGATGGCGGCCTGCGCGGTGCCCAGTACCCCTGATGGCCTGCGCCGGGGTGTCGAAGACCTGGTGCGCGCGCTGGAACGTCTGCAACTGGAGTTGAGTGATTACCTGACCGAAGGGGCTGCGGCACCCGCGCCCTGAGCCGTCGAGGGCGTCAGGACGAAAGCTGGGTGGTCGCCGGTGGGCGGGTATCGCCGATCCATCGACGGAAGGCCGACGCATCCATGGGCCGGGCGAAGTAGTAGCCCTGGGCCTGGACGCAACCCAGCTCCATCAACAGTGTCTTCTGCTCCAGGGTCTCCACGCCCTCGACCACCAGGGAAATACCCATCGCCTCGGCCAGGGTCACGCTGCTGCGGATGACCGCGCCGCAGCGGGGCTGGCTTTGCAGCTTGCGGATGAACGAGGCGTCGAGCTTGATCTGGCTGAAGGGCAGCGCACACAGCCGGTCGAGCGAGGAGTAGCCGGCACCGAAGTCGTCCATGGCCAGGCCGCAGCCCATCAGGCGCAGGCGCACGAGGTTCTCCAGGCTGGTCGCCGGCGCGCGCAGCAGGCCCGTCTCGGTCACCTCGAAGGTCAACCCCTCGCCGGGCAGGCCGCTGTCCATCAGTCGCCGGGCCACCCGCTCGACCATCTGCCGGTCGCCCAGCTGGATGGGCTGGATGTTGATGGCCAGCTCGACCTGGCGGCTCTCCAGCGCCAGTTCCTGCTGCACCGCGAGCCCCTGGTCCAGCAACCGCCAGAACAGGCGGTCCACCAGGCCGCTGGCTTCCATCTGCGGCAGGAACTGCGCGGGCGACAGGATGCCGTGCTGGGGATGGCGCCAGCGAGCGAGCATCTCGGCACCACGCAACGCACCATCGTTCATGTCGACCTTGGGCTGGAACCAGGCTTCGAACTCGTCGCGTTCGAAGCCTTCGGCTATTTCCGCCAGGGACGGCAGTTCGACTACCTCGGGTGATGCTGGCAACTGCTCCTGATCGGGCGCAAAGCCGCGCAGCAGGCGGGCGGCGCGGTTGATGTCGAACGGTTTGCCGAGGTCGCCGAGGAACTCTACGCCGAGACAGCGGATCATCGAGATCGTGGCCTGGCGCAGTACCGGCTCGACCGCGCTGGCGAGCATCACCGCGCGCAACAGGCCTCGCTGGCTGGCATGACGCAGGAAGGCCAGGCCATCCATGCCGGCCATGCGCAGGTCGCAGAGCACGATGTCGACACCGCCGCAGGCTTGTAGCATGGCCAGCGCCTGGTCGCCGTCCTCCGCTCCATGGATCCGGTCCAGACCCATTCTCTCCAGTGCGGCTATCGCCAGCAGGCGCTGGAAGGGTTCGTCTTCCAGCACCAGAATGCTTATGTTCTTCATCGGGTTTCGCTCGGCAGATTTGTGATGCCGGTCACGTTACTTAGGAGGCTTGGTAACGAGCTAGGCGAAGATTCCCGGAAATTTGTAGGAAATTTCATCAGTGCTTGGGCGTGGCCATGGTTGCCGTGCTTCGGCGTCGAGCCCGCGTCGCCCCGGAAGAGACCGACATGAGAAGTGCCCTGATAGTCGACGATCATCCCGTCATCCGCCTCGCCGTGCGCATGCTGCTGGAACGCAATGGCATGCAGGTGCTTGCGGAGACGGACAACGGTGTCGATGCGCTGCAACTGATCCGCCAGCATGAGCCCGACATCGTCATCCTCGATATCGGCATTCCGCGCCTGGATGGGCTCAAGGTGATCGCCCGCATCCGCGCCCTGGGGCTCGACAGCCATGTGCTGGTGCTCACCTCGCAACCCGCCGAGAGCTTCTGCCAGCGCTGCATGCAGGCGGGCGCCAAGGGATTCGTCAGCAAGGAAGAGGACCTGCAGAACCTCGTGATTGCGATCAACTCGATCAGCGCGGGGTTTTCCTTCTACCCGGCCGATGCATTGCAGGCGGGCCAGACCGCGCTGACCAGCGAGGCCGAGCTGGTCGCACGTCTGTCCAACCAGGAGCTGATGGTGCTGCAGTACCTGGCGGCGGGCCTCTCCAACAAGCAGATCGGCGACCTGATGCTGCTCAGCAACAAGACCGTCAGTACCTACAAGAGCCGCATCCAGCAGAAGCTCAACCTCGGCTCGTTGCTGGAACTGATCGAATTCGCCCGGCGCAACGACCTGGCCAACAGCACCGCTTCCTAGCCGGGCCCTCCCTGGCGAAGGGCCTCCCCTGCGTACTCCCGCGCCCTGACTTTGCGCATCCCCGGATCCGACCCCTGCCTCGTTTTTGGAGTTGACGGCCTTTTCCTGGCTTTTTGAGGATTTTTCCTACGGTTTTCCCTGGCGCTCGATGCCGGATTGCGGGTGTGTCGCTCGATATCATCCTCCCCCGGGAAAAGGCGCGCCGCCACTGCGGCCTTAGTTCCCGCCTTCCCCGCCACGAATCAGGACCAATCGCCACCCGCCCGGCCCCCCCCGGGCGGCGGCCATTCAGGAAAAACAGATGCATCCCACCGCAAGGATCACCCGATTGATCGCCGCACTCTTCATCGCCTCCTTCCTGCCGAGCGTGCAGGCCGGCATGGTGGTGAACGGCACCCGTTTCATCTATCCCGCCAAGCAGCAGGAAATCAGCGTACGGGTGAGCAACGACGGCAAGGAGCCGTCCCTGGTGCAGGCCTGGATCGATCGCGGGGACCCGTCGAGCAGGCCAGAGCAGGCCGACGCGCCCTTTTTGCTCACGCCGCCGATCTTCCGTCTCGACCCGGGCAAGGGACAGAGCCTGCGCCTGGCGTTCACGGGCGAGGCACTGCCCACTGACCGCGAGACGGTGTTCTGGCTCAACCTCCTGGATGTTCCGCCGCAACCCGCTGCGGACAGTGGCAACTCCATGCAGTTCGCCATTCGCACTCGTCTGAAACTGTTCTATCGGCCGTCCGGCTTGCCGGGCAGCGCGTCCGAAGCGGCGCAGCAGATCAGTTGGCGATTGGTGCAGAACGGAGCGGAAAGCGTGCTGCGAGCGAGCAACCCCAGCGCCTTCCATGTGTCGTTCAGCGATGTCTCGCTGAACGTCGGCGGGCGGGCGCACCAGGCCGGCGATGGGATGGTGCCGCCGCTCGGAAGCCGCGACTTCCCCCTGCCGGGCGCGGTGCAGCGGGGAGCGGCCGCCACGGTGGTGACGAAATGGATCAACGACTACGGCTCATCCATTGGGCACGAGGCGAGGCTGGAGCCGTGAGCAGGCGGCTCGTGCGCGCAAGGCGCTGACGCCCCTCGATCGTTCGCGCGCCATTCATCGATGCGCCAGGTACGACTATGAAAGCTCTTTCAGACAGGTATCCGGGATCGGCTACGCGTGGCACTCGCAGGGTGCGTCTCGCGCCCCGTGGCGGACGGCTCAAGGTCATGGCCGTGGTCCTTGCCTCCCTGGCGCTCAGCGACTGGAGCCAGGTGGACGCGGACGAAGGCGTTTCCCCGGCCCGTTATGCCGTGTTCAACCCGGCGTTCTTCGGTAGCGGTGCGGAAGAGGCCGTCGACCTGTCGCGCTTCGCCAACGCAAACGCCCTGCCTCCCGGCACCTATCTCCTGGATATCTATGTCAACCAGACCTGGAAGGGGCGGCACGAGTTGCGGGTTGTCAGCGAGGGCGAGGGCGCTGCGGTCATCCAGCGCTACTGCTTCAAGCCCGAGCACGTCGGCGCCTTCGGCATCGAGCTGGCGAACCTTCCGGACCCCCAGGCCGCTCGGCAGTCGATTACGGACAACGAGGATTGCGTCGAGCTGGATCGCCTGGTGCCCCAGGCGCAGGTCGAGGTCGATCTGTCCGAGCTGAGCGCCCACCTGAGCATCCCGCAGGCGTACCTGGGGCGACAGGCACGCGGGCATGTGGACCCCCGGGACTGGGATGCCGGCGTCACGGCCGCCTTCATCGGCTACAACGCCAGCGGCTACCGCAGCCACAGCGGCGGCGTCGGTTCGAACCAGCTGTCCCTGGGCCTCAACAACGGCCTCAATGTCGGTGACTGGCGCCTGCGCTCCAACGGCTACTACAACCGCTCCAGCCAGGATGGCGGCCCTACCCGCAGCCACTACAGCAACGCCAGCACCTATGCCCAGCGCGACCTAACCGGCCTGCGTTCGCAACTCACGGTCGGTGACTACTACACGCCTGGCGAGCTGTTCGACAGCGTGCCTTTCAGAGGCGTGCAGGTCAGTTCCGACGACCGCATGCTCCCCGACTCCCAGCGCGGTTTCGCCCCCGTGATCCGGGGCGTGGCGGAAACCAACGCCAAGGTCACCGTGCGCCAGGGGCAATCGGTGCTTTACGAGGCGACGGTGGCGCCCGGCCCCTTCAGCATCGACGACCTCTACGACTCGGGTTACTCCGGTGACATCGAGGTGACGGTGACCGAGGCCGATGGCCGCCAGCGCTCCTTCGTCGTGCCCTATGCCTCTGTGGCGCAGTTGCTGCGCCCCGGGGTTTCGCGCTTCAGCGTGACCGCAGGCGAGTACCGGGACCGCAGCCTGGACGCATCGCCAAAGTTCGTCATGGGTACCTACCAACGCGGCGTGACCAATGCCTTCACCGGCTATCTGGGCAGCATCGTGGCCGAGAAGTACATGGCCGCCCAGGGTGGTGTCGCGATCAGCAACGGGCTGGGGGCCGTCGCATTCGATGTCACCCGCTCGCATGTCGCCGAGCGTCCCGTCGCCGACTCTGCCCCCAGGAGCGGCCAGAGCTACCGGGTCACCTACAGCAAGCTGCTGGACAGCACCCAGACCAACTTCACCCTGGCTGCCTACCGCTTCTCCAGCGAGGGATATCTCGAGTTCGGCGACTACGCGCAGTCCGTCGGCAACCCCGAAAGCCGCCTCTACCGCCAGCGCAGCCGATTGCAGGCCAACATCAGCCAGCCCCTGGGTGCGAACTTCGGCAGTCTTTACCTGAGCGGGTCGGCGCAGAACTACTGGAACGCCGGGCAGCGCAGCGACATGACCTTCCAGGCCGGCTATTCCAACGGCTTCAACTGGGGAACCATGAGTACCTCGGCAGGCCGCACGCGTATGGGCTCGGGATACGAGAACCAGTACCTGCTGTCCTTCAGCGTGCCCCTGGGGCGCGATGTGCGCTCGCCCTTCCTCAGTACTTCCGTCAGCCACGCCGGCAAGCGCAGCAACACCCAGGCCAGCCTCAGCGGCGTAGCGGGCGAGCGCTCGCAGATGAACTACAGCCTCTACGGCTCGCGCAGCAGCGACCAGGGCGACCGCTCCAGCAGCGCCGGCGGCAGTGTCCATTATTTCGCTCCGGCTGCGGCACTCAACGCCAGCTACAGCGAGGGCACCGGTTACCGTCAGCAGAGCGTCGGCATCGGTGGCAGCCTGGTGGCACACCCGGGCGGGATCAACTTCACCCAAAGCCAAAGCGAAACCTTTGCTGTCGTCGAGGCCAAGGGGGCGGAAGGGGCCTATGTCAGCAACGACATGAACGCCCGTGTCGGCAGCAACGGTTACGCGGTGGTCGGCAGCCTCGCACCCTATCGCCACAACCAGGTGGTGATCGACCCGGTCGGCACCCTGCGCAATGTCGAGTTGCAGATCACCGAGCAGGCGGTGGCTCCGCGCCATGGTGCCGTGGTGATGCTCAGCTACCCGACCATCACCGGCGTGCCGGTGTTGCTGCGCATCCTTCGTGAAGATGGCCAGCTCCCGCCGCTGGGCTCCGACGTCATCGATGCTCAGGGCGTGTCCCTGGCCATGGTGGGGCAGGGGGGGCGGGCATTCCTGCGCGGGCTCCCCCGTGAGGGCGTGCTGATCGTCCGTTGGGGCGAAGGGCCGGACAAGGCCTGCCGGGTCGACTACCACCTGCCGGAGCAGGACCCGGACGACCCCAGCTACCAACAGGTCGAGGTGCGCTGCGTCACGCTCGGTGGGCGGACCGAGATCGCGCTAGCCGAATGATCCCGCCGGCCGTGCGGCTCGCCATGCCTATGCGCGGGCGCTCGGCCGGTGCTGTTGCAACCCTGGTCGGCAGGCGATCCCTCACCACTGGGTTCCGAGTCGGCGTCCCCGCCACTCGATCGCAGGCGCGCCAGCCTCATCCCGCCTCCTGGACCATCCCCGCTCGGTCTCGACCGGCGTGCAAGCAGGCGTGCCCCCGCAGGTCGATGGTCGCGGACTCCAGCTGTCGTGCCGGCTTGCTGGTCGGTCAAGCGAGTCTTTCCTGCCTTGCCGCCATGCACGACCCTGTGTGATGGCGGCTCGCAGTCCCGCGTACCGGATCGGCGTTCGCGGTGTGCTCGGCATGCGGCCTCAGTTGTAGACCACCGTGATGATCCCGGCGTCGCCCGTGCGGGACGCAATGGTGCTCATGCTGACGGAAGTGGTTTCACCCAGGCCGGCGCAGTTGCCACGCGCTCCGGGTTCCGATCGGCCGATGGGGCTGAGGCCGCTGCGGCGTCCTACATGCTCGAGCCAGGTGCTTGTAGGGGTATCGCAAAGGTCCTTGCAGATGCTTCCTACGAAAGTGATCTGTCCTAGGGCCGGTGACGCGTTTTCCGCTTGGGTCAGGCCGGCGCCGCAGATGAGGGCGAGGAGGGGAATATTCAGTAGTCGTTTCATCTCAGCACTCCTTACAGGCTGAACTGAGTAAAAATCAGATGGCTCCTACGATCCAGACTTTGGCGATCCGGATTTTTTGTAGGTTCTAACTGTAGGAGCCTGATGGTTTCGCATTATCCCCGTCCTTTGGCGCGAGGCTGTGAACCCGGTCCGGTTCGGTGGTGAGTCGGACTAATCCGACCTACAAACTTCCTTGTGGCACGTGGGATACTCGACCATCCGCTTTGCCGAAATTTCCGCCGGGCTTCCGGTCTTTCTGCACATCCACGCCTCGTTTCCTGCCGGCTTTTCGCGGGTGCCTTCACTTGAAGCACGGGCCGGGTTCGCCTGCCACGGTAAATAGACCGGGAATCTTCCCCGGAAGGCCCTGTTCCAAGCCTCTGCGCGAGGCAAATATCGCCAAGGGCGCCTAACGTTAGATACAGGCGCGTCCTCGTGTGGGGGCCAGCCTTGTCTGGCGCCCTTCTTGCTTTGGTTACGAGGGTTTTCGTGACCGTTCCGGTCTTTCGATGCAGTGGCAGGGGGTGAGCAGATGGGCAGGGCAATCAAAGAACGGGCGACCGTCATCTGCCGCATGGAAGACAAGATCCTCTTCGTGCGCAAACCCAAGTCGAAGTGGACGTTGCCAGGCGGCCGGATCGAGGCGGACGAAGCGCCCGGGCAGGCGGCGTTCCGCGAACTGGTGGAGGAGACCGGGCTCGCGGTCGAGACCCTCGACTACATCGCGCCCCTGGAGCTGTACACGACCCTTCACTACGTTTTCGAAGCGCCGATGCCGGAATCCCAGCAGCCCACGCCGCTGAACGAGATCGCCGACTGCCGCTGGTTCTCCGTCGAGGACCTGGGCAAGCGCAGCATCAACAAGGCCATCCGCCGCCTGCTCAAGACCTGCCAGCGCCCAGGCGCATAGGCTCACGCCATTTGGGAAGGCCGCTCGTGTCCTGCTCCGTGCCGGTTTCCCGGGCCGTCGGGGCCTGCTGGCCTGGCGTGGTGCGCGCGGGGCCTGTGCAAAAAAAGCCCCCGCCAGGGCCGACGACCTGGTGGGGGCGAGTGTGTCCCTTGCGGGACCTCAGTGTGTTGCCTCGTGGCGCCGTCCCTTGCGACAGGCCAGCGCCGTGTAGAGGGTGAGCAGCAGGACGAACCCGAGGCTCAGGCTCATCGCCTTATTCGCCGACCTGGCGCAGGCGGGTGGCGGGGACGTCGCCCAGGTTGTTGAGCAGGCGCTCGCTGTACCAGTCGAGGAAATTGATCACGCCGAACTCATAGGTCTTGGAGTAGGGCCCCGGCTGGTAGGCGGTGGAATTGATCCCGCGCTGGTTCTCCTCGGCGAGGCGGCGGTCCTGGTCGTTGGTCGCGTCCCACACCTCGCGCAGGCGCGCCACGTCGTAGTCCACGCCTTCCACCGCGTCCTTGTGCACCAGCCACTTGGTGGTGACCATGGTTTCCTGCGCGCTGATCGGCCACACGGTGAAGACGATCATGTGATCGCCCATGCAGTGGTTCCAGGAGTGCGGCAGGTGGAGGATGCGCATGGAGCCCAGGTCCGGGTTCTTGATGCGCCCCATGAGTTTCTTGCTGCCCTGCTTGCCGTCCATGGTCATTGACACGGTGCCCTGCAGCAGCGGCATGCGCACGATGCGGTTGCGCAGGCCGAAGCTGGCGTGGGCATAGGGGATCTTCTCGGCGTCCCAGGCGGTGGTGCAGGCGGCGACCTGGTCCTTGAAGGCCTGGCTGGCACGCGGGTCGGTGACGTCATCCCATTCCAGCAGGGTGTTGAGCAGCTCGGGGTGCGAGCCGTTGCAGTGGTAGCACTCGCGGTTGTTCTCGATCACCAGCTTCCAGTTGGCCTTCTCCATCAGGGTGGTCTGCACGGCCACCTTGGTGTTCTCCATGTCGTACGGCTCCATGTAATGGGCCAGGGTGGAGAGGAAGTCGTCGATGGCCGGCGGGTTCTCGGCCATGGAGATGAAGATGTAGCCGCCGGCGGTCTTCACCTTCACCGGCTTGAGGCTGTAGTCCTTCAGGTCGAAGTCGGCCCCCATCTCGGTGCCGGCGAACAGCAGGCGGCCGTCCAGCTCGTAGGTCCACTGGTGGTAGGGGCAGACCAGCTTGGCGACCTTGCCCTTGTCGCTGACGCACAGGCGCGAGCCCCGGTGGCGGCAGACGTTGTGGAAGGCATGCACCTGCCCCTCGGCGCCGCGCAGCACGATGATCGGGTTGTCGCCGATCTGCAGGGTCAGGTAGTTGCCCTTGGCTGGGATCTCGCAGGTCATGCCTGCGATCAGCCACTCCTTGTGGAAGATCTCCTGCATGTCGATCTGGAACAGGCGCTCGTCGTTGTAGAACGGCTGCGGCAGGGAAAAGCTGTGGTCGCGCTCGCGGAGCATCTCGGCGGTGGCCTTGCGCGCCGGGTCCAGCGGATCGCCCAGACTCAGGGTGGAAGTGATATCCATCGTTGACTCCTCAGTGGCGGGGCGCGCTGGGCGGCCTCCGCGAAAGTGGCTTTCGGTCGTGACGCAAGGCGGCTTCACCTCCCCTTCCGACGCTGCCGATAGCGCGCTGATAGAGGGGGGAATGTCGCTCGTTTGCTTGTGTTCGGCTGGGGCTGAGTGTGGCGTCGGGGACTGACCCGACCTTATCCATGGACGACACGGCCACATCCGTTTCCGACTCCGCAGCCCTTGGCGTTGCTGGCAGGTCGCGATAAGCATGTGAATGTCGCTGGCAGGTAAGTGGGCGCTTTTTCGCTTACGCAGAATCCGTTCCATTGGGGCCGATTTCCGGCCGCGCGGAGATGCGTTATGAGCAGCAACAGCTTCCTGAATCCGGTGACGACACAGACCTGGGCCAACGGCCGTCATCTGGTGCGCTGCGTGAAGGTCATCCAGGAGACCTGGGATGTCCGCACCTTCTGCTTCATGGCCGACCAGCCGATGGTGTTCTTCTTCAAGCCCGGGCAGTTCGTGACCCTGGAGCTGGAGATCGACGGCCTGCCGATCATGCGCTCCTACACCATCTCCAGCTCGCCGTCGGTGCCCTACAGCTTCTCCATCACCATCAAGCGCGTGCCGGGTGGCAAGGTCTCCAACTGGCTGCACGACAACCTCAAGGAAGGCGACGTCATCCCGGTGCACGGCCCGGTCGGCCTGTTCAACGCCATCGACTTCCCGGCCGACAAGGTGCTCTACCTCTCCGGCGGCGTCGGCATCACCCCGGTGATGTCCATGGCGCGCTGGTTCTTCGACACCAACGCCAACGTCGACATGGTCTTCGTCCACAGCGCGCGCACGCCGAAGGACATCATCTACCACCGCGAGCTGCGCCACATGGCCTCGCGCGTCGGCAACTTCAAGCTGCACCTGGTCTGCGAGAAGTACGACATCGGCGAGACCTGGTCCGGTTATCGCGGCTACCTCAGCCAGCCGATGCTGCAATTGATCGCACCGGATTTCATGGAGCGCGAGATCTTCTGCTGCGGCCCCACCCCCTACATGAGCGCGGTCAAGCGCCTGCTCGAAGCCAACGGCTTCGACATGCAGCGCTACCACGAGGAGGCCTTCGGCCCCACCCCGCCGGAAATCCGCGCCGAGGTGAAGGAGCATGCGGCCGAAGCGGCGGAGGCACCGGCGGTGCCGGCGGCCGACCTCAACCTGGTGGAGTTCACCAGCACCGGCAAGAGCATCCGCGTGGCGCCGGGCGAGACCGTGCACACTGCGGCCGCCAAGCTCGGCCTGCATATCCCCAAGGCCTGCGGCATGGGCATCTGCGGCACCTGCAAGGTCATGAAGACCGCGGGGGAGGTGGAGATGGAGCACAACGGCGGTATCACCGACGACGATGTCGCCGAGGGCTACATCCTCTCCTGCTGCAGCGTGCCCAAGGGTGATGTCGCCATCGACTATTGATCAGTAACTGACCGATCGCCCGCGGGCCCCGGCGCACGGGGCCCCTGGCGTTTGGCGAACAGCTTGTCCACAGGCTGGTGCACGGCTTCTGTGGGTTTGTCACCAGGCTGCGAGGCCCGGCTGGCAAGGGTTCGGCAGCGCGCGAGGCGTTGATCAAGGATTGACCGCTCGCTTGTATCCACCGTGGGCCGGGCGCTGCAGAGGGTTATGCACAGGCAGGCCACAGATCCTTGCACATAGGCTGTGCACAAGATCGCCGCCATCCCTCTGAAATCGTTCGATAAATAGCCTGTAAGCCACGCCCCACGGGGTGCAAGGCATGCAGGCGACGCTGCACAGCTTGTCCACAGAAGCCTCCACCGCAGCAGGGGACAAATTCAGGCATGGCGTTGCCAGGCTGCATGTGTCGCATCCGGGCTGCCCCAGGCGCCACGCGGCCTGCAGCGCTGCTCATTATCTGATCGATTCCCTGCAGCGGCCGTACCCCGTGGCCTGCAGCCTCTTATCCACAGGTTGCCTACAGATCGCCGCACAGAAATTGTGCGCCGAATATTCATAACGCTTTGAATACGCTCATAAAACGACCTGTTCTGCACAGGTGCCGTCCTGCCTGGCGCCTGGCCGTCGCTCTACAGCTTGTCCACAGGGTGATGCACCGAAATCGAGGATAAGCCGCGGCCTGAGGATATCTCTGGCGGAACCTCATCCAGGGTGTGGGGCGCGTATGTAGAAAGGCGCCCGCTTTCGCGGGGCGCCTCGGACGGAGGGAGGGGGAGTGCGGCCCAGGGCCCCGGGCCGGAGGGAGGTGTCAGGTGTTGGCCATGGCGGCGCGGATGTCGGCAGCGAGCTCGCGCACGCGCTCCTTCTCGGTATCCCAGGAGCACATGAAGCGCGCGCCGCCGGCCCCGATGAAGGTGTAGAAGCGCCAGTTCCGGGCGCGCAGGTAGTCCAGCGCCGGCTCGGACATCTGCAGGAACACGCCGTTGGCCTCAACCGGGAACATCAGGCTCACACCGGGCACGTCCGCCACCAGTTCGGCCAGCAGTTGGGCACAGCTGTTGGCGTGCCGGGAATAGTGCATCCAGGCATCGTCCTGCAGCAGGCCGACCCAGGGGGCGGAAAGGAAGCGCATCTTCGAGGCCAGCTGGCCGGCCTGCTTGCAGCGGTAGTCGAAGTCCTCGGCCAGCTCGTGGTTGAAGAACAGGATGGCCTCGCCCACCGCCATGCCGTTCTTGGTGCCGCCGAAGCAGAGCACGTCGACGCCGGCCTTCCAGGTCAGTTCCGCCGGGGTGCAGCCGAGGAAGGCGCAGGCGTTGGAGAAGCGCGCACCGTCCATGTGCAGGCGCAGGCCCAGCTCCTTGCACACGGTGCTGATCGCGCGCACTTCCTCCGGCCGGTACACGGTGCCCACTTCGGTGGCCTGGGTCAGCGTCACCACGCGCGGCTTGGGGTAATGGATGTCCTGGCGCTTGAGGGCGATCTCGCGTACCGCCTCGGGCGTCAGCTTGCCCTGCTCGGTGCGGGCCAGCAGCAGCTTGGAGCCGTTGGAGAAGAACTCCGGCGCGCCGCATTCGTCGGTCTCGACGTGGGCCGTCTCGGAGCAGATCACGCTGTGGTAGCTCTGGCACATCGAGGCGAGGGCCAGGGAGTTGGCGGCGGTGCCGTTGAAGGCGAAGAACACCTCGCAATCGGTCTCGAACAGCTGGCGGAAGTGATCGGCGGCGCGTGCCGTCCACTGGTCGTCGCCATAGGCGCGCTCGTGGCCGCGGTTGGCCTCGGCCATGGCGGCCCAGACTTCGGGGCAGATGCCGGAATAGTTGTCGCTGGCGAATTGCTGGGTCTGGTCGGTCATCTCGGGTCCTTGGTCCTGTCGCCCGGGTCCCCGGCAGGGGCAGGCGGATGGGAACTAACTTTACGACAGGATGGACGCCCGCAAATGACTCCAGGCGACATCCTTTTTAAACCAGGCGCTGTCCACGGTCCGGTGACGGGGATGCCTGGAGGAACTCGCCGGGGTCTTTGCCGCTCACAACATAACCGTGCCTGCACGGGGACGGACCTTGCCATCAATGAGGAGTGTCACAGATGCGCTATTCCTACCTGATCGCCCTTGCCGCGCCCTGGCTCGTGAGCCTTTCCGCACAGGCGGCCGAATGGCCCGCAGGCGAGCGTGATCATTTCGTCAAGGAGTGCATGGCGGGGGCCCAGGCCCAAGTCGGCGCGGACAAGTTGCAGAAATATTGCGGCTGCGCGGCCGACCGGGTCAGCGCCGAATTCAGCCAGGCCGAACTGGACGAACTGAAGGCCCAGAAGACGCCGTTGCCCAAGGCCACCCACGAGCGGCTGCTGAGCGTCACCAACAAGTGCCTCACCCAGCTGAACTGACCCACCGGGCCGCCAGGCCCTGAGCAAAAAAGAGCCAGGCGGCGCCAGCCGGCGCCGTGCCTGGCCCTGCGCGTTCGTCGCACAGCTTATCCACAGGGTGGTCCACGGTCTTTGTGGGCGGTTTCCCCTTGGGCGTGGCCCGGGCTTCAGCCCGGGTTCTCAGCTGAATACCGGACGGAAGAAGCTGCGCTCGTAGCTGAGGATGCAGCGGGTTTCCTCGGCATAGCCGAAGGCCGCGATGCACTCGGCGTCCGCCATGGAGCGGGTACGGTAGTCCTCGTAGGCCGCCAGGCTGGGGAAGCTGAACATCGCCAGCGCGACATTGTTCGCGCCTTCGGAGGGCAGGAAGTAGCCGTGGTGGGTGCCGCCGAATTTCTCCACCAGGGGAATCCAGAGTTTTCCGTAGTGCTCGAATTCGGCCAGCTTGTACGGATCGATGATGTAGCGCAGGTAGCAGGTGATCATGGAGTCGCTCGTCCAGGCGCATGCGAAATGCTGCGGGGAGTCGAAACTATCCACTGCCACCCTCGCTGTCCAGGCGCGTCGCTGTGGGCATCTTCGCCTGCCGACGGCTGATCGGTTCACGTACAGCCGGGCGAGAGCCCCGGCTTGCCTGGCGTTGCGCCATCCACGCACAGCTTGTCCACAGATTGCTGCACAACTTCTGTGCGTAAGAATTTCGCTAACCCTCTGATATCGCACAATAAATGCGCAATGGGCCGCAGCCTGCGCGGGCCCTGGCCGGTAGCGCGGGGTCTACAGCTTATCCACAGCTTGCTCCACGGAAACTGTGGGTTACCGGGTCTGCCGCATGGATGTTCGATTGCGACCCTTTGCATGTCGCAAACGCATTCTCCCGTGGCGTCCGTAGGCATCTGGCAAGGCAGGGCGAGTCATACCATCGCTGCAAACGGGAAGCCCCCGTACCAAACGATAGGCGCCACCGCAGGCGCGTCAGGAGATCAGCGATGTTCAGCAAGCACGACCAGATCCAGGGCTACGACGACGAACTGTTCAGCGCCATGCAGGAAGAGGAGCGCCGCCAGGAAGACCACATCGAGCTGATCGCCTCCGAGAACTACACCAGCCAGCGGGTGATGCAGGCCCAGGGCAGCGGCCTGACCAACAAGTACGCCGAGGGCTACCCGGGCAAGCGCTACTACGGTGGCTGCGAGTACGTCGACAAGGTCGAGCAACTGGCCATCGACCGCGCCAAGGCCCTGTTCGGCGCCGACTACGCCAACGTCCAGCCGCACTCCGGCTCCTCCGCCAACGCCGCCGTCTACCTGGCGCTGATCAATGCCGGCGACACCATCCTCGGCATGAGCCTGGCCCACGGCGGCCACCTGACCCACGGTGCCAAGGTGTCGTCCTCCGGCAAGCTCTACAACGCGGTGCAGTACGGCATCGACACCAGCACCGGGCTGATCGACTACGACGAGGTCGAGCGCCTGGCCGTCGAGCACAAGCCGAAGATGATCGTCGCCGGCTTCTCCGCCTATTCGAAGACCCTCGACTTCCCGCGCTTCCGCGCCATCGCCGACAAGGTCGGGGCACTGCTGTTCGTCGACATGGCCCACGTCGCCGGCCTGGTCGCCGCTGGCCTGTACCCCAACCCGCTGCCCTACGCCGACGTGGTCACCACCACCACCCACAAGACCCTGCGCGGCCCGCGCGGCGGCCTGATCCTGGCGCGCAAGAACGAGGAGATCGAGAAGAAGCTCAACTCCGCCGTCTTTCCCGGTGCCCAGGGCGGCCCGCTGATGCACGTCATCGCCGGCAAGGCGGTGTGCTTCAAGGAGGCTTTGGAGCCCGGCTTCAAGACCTACCAGGCGCAGGTGATCAAGAACGCCCAGGCCATGGCCAAGGTATTCATCGAGCGCGGCTTCGACGTGGTCTCCGGCGGCACCGACAACCACCTGTTCCTGGTCAGCCTGATCAAGCAGGGCCTGACCGGCAAGGACGCCGACGCCGCCCTGGGCCGCGCCGGCATCACCGTGAACAAGAACGCCGTGCCCAACGACCCGCAATCGCCCTTCGTCACCTCCGGCGTGCGCATCGGCACCCCGGCCATCACCACCCGTGGCTTCAAGGAAGAGCAGAGCGTCGCGCTGGCCGGCTGGATCTGCGACATCCTCGACCACCTCGGCGACGCCGATGTCGAGGCCCAGGTCGCCAGGCAGGTGGCTGGCCTCTGCGCCGATTTCCCCGTGTACCGCTGATCCAGGAGCACGCGCATGCAACGTTATTCCGGCTTCGGCCTGTTCAAGCATTCCCTGAGCCACCACGAGAACTGGCAGCGCATGTGGCGCAACCCCACGCCCAAGCCGGTCTATGACGTGATCGTGGTCGGCGGCGGCGGCCATGGCCTGGCCACGGCCTACTACCTGGCCAAGGAATTCGGCGTGAAGAACGTCGCAGTGGTCGAGAAGGGCTGGCTGGGCGGCGGCAACACCGCGCGCAACACCACCATCGTCCGCTCCAACTACCTGTGGGACGAGTCGGCGCACCTCTACGAGCATGCGATGAAGCTCTGGGAGAACCTCTCCCAGGACCTCAACTACAACGTCATGTATTCCGCCCGTGGCGTCTACAACCTCTGCCACACCCTGCAGGACCTGCGCGACTCCGAGCGCCGCGTGAGCGCCAACCGCCTCAACGGCATCGATGGCGAGCTGCTGGACGCCAGGCAGGTGGCCGAGGAGATCCCCTACCTCGACTGCAGCAAGAACACCCGCTACCCGGTCCTGGGCTCCACCGTGCAGCGCCGTGGCGGCGTGGCCCGCCATGACGCCGTGGCCTGGGGCTATGCCCGCGCCGCCGACGCCCTGGGCGTCGACCTGCTGCAGAACACCGAAGTGATCGGCTTCCGCAAGCAGGACGGCGTGGTGATCGGCGTCGAGACCAACCGCGGCTTCATCGGCGCCAAGCGCGTCGGCGTGGTCACCGCCGGCAACTCCGGGCACATGGCCAAGCTCGCCGGCTTCCGCCTGCCGCTGGAATCCCATCCGCTGCAGGCGCTGGTGTCCGAGCCGATCAAGCCGGTCATCCACAGCGTGATCATGTCCAACGCCGTGCATGGCTACATCAGCCAGTCCGACAAGGGCGACCTGGTCATCGGTGCCGGCATCGACGGCTACAACGGCTACGGCCAGCGCGGCTCCTACCCGACCATCGAGCACACCTTGCAGGCCATCGTCGAGATGTTCCCGGTGCTCTCGCGCGTGCGCATGAACCGCCAGTGGGGCGGCATCGTCGACACCACCCCCGACGCCTGCCCGATCATCGCCAAGACGCCGGTGAAGAACCTGTTCTTCAACTGCGGCTGGGGCACTGGCGGCTTCAAGGCCACCCCCGGTTCCGGCCACGTGTTCGCGGCGAGCCTGGCCAAGGGCGAGATGCACCCGCTGGCCAAGCCCTTCTCCATCGAACGTTTCCACAACGGCGCACTGATCGACGAGCACGGCGCCGCTGCCGTGGCTCACTAAGGAGACCCGCCATGCTGCACATCTTCTGCCCCCACTGTGGCGAGCTGCGCTCCGAAGAGGAATTCCACGCCAAGGGCCAGGCGCACATCCCGCGCCCGCTGGACCCCAACGCCTGCACCGACGAGCAGTGGGGCGACTACATCTTCTTCCGCGACAACCCGCGCGGCATCCACCACGAGCTGTGGGTGCACGCGGCCGGCTGCCGCAAGTACTTCAACGTCACCCGCCACACCGTGACCTACGAAATCCTCGAGACCTACAAGGTCGGTGAGCGCCCTGCCATCACCGAAGCCGGGCCCCAGGAGAAGAAAGCCGTGGACCAAGGAGTAACGGCATGAGCCAGCCCAACCGTCTTTCCAAGGGTGGCCGCATCGACCGCAGCCAGCCCCTGACCTTCACCTTCAACGGGCAGAGCTACCAGGGCTACGCCGGCGACAGCCTGGCCGCCGCGCTGCTGGCCAATGGCGTCGACATCGTCGGCCGCAGCTTCAAGTACTCCCGTCCGCGCGGCATCGTCGCCGCCGGTGCCGAAGAGCCCAACGCCATCCTGCAGATCGGCTCCACGCCCGCCACCCAGGTGCCCAACGTGCGCGCCACCCAGCAGGCGCTCTACGCCGGGCTGGTGGCCGGCAGCACCAACGGCTGGCCGAGCGTCAACACCGACCTGATGGGCATCCTCGGCAAGGTCGGCGGGCAGATGATGCCGCCCGGGTTCTACTACAAGACCTTCATGTACCCGCAGAACCTCTGGCTGACCTACGAGAAGTACATCCGCAAGGCCGCCGGCCTCGGTCGCGCGCCGACCGAGAACGACCCCGACATCTACGACCACATGAACCGCCACTGCGACGTGCTGGTGGTGGGTGCCGGCCCCGCCGGCCTGGCCGCCGCCCTGGCCGCTGGCCGCAGTGGTGCACGGGTGATCCTCGCCGACGAACAGGAAGAGTTCGGCGGCAGCCTGCTCGACACCCGCGAGACCCTCGACGGCAAGCCCGCCGCCGAATGGGTGGCGCAGGCCATCGCCGAACTCGAGACGCTGCCGGAAGTGACCCTGCTGCCGCGCGCCACGGTCAACGGCTACCACGACCACAACTTCCTCACCATCCACCAGCGCCTCACCGATCACCTCGGCGAGACCGCGCCCATGGGCCAGGCCCGCCATCGCGTGCACCGCGTCCGTGCCAAGCGCGTGGTGCTGGCCGCCGGTGCCCACGAGCGCCCGCTGGTGTATTCGAACAACGACGTGCCGGGCAACATGCTCGCCGGCGCCGTCTCCACCTACGTGCGCCGCTACGGCGTGGCGCCGGGCAAGGAGCTGGTGCTGTCCACCAACAACGACTACGCCTACCGCCTGGTGCTGGACTGGCTCGACGCCGGGCAGAAAGTGGTCGCCGTGGCCGATGCCCGCAGCAACCCCCGTGGCGCCTGGGTCGAAGAGGCCCGCGCCCGTGGCGTGCGCATCCTCACCGGCAGCGCCGTGATCGAGGCCCGTGGCAGCAAGCGCGTGACCGGTGCACGCATCTGCGCCATCGACGTCAAGGCGCACAAGGTCACCAGCCCCGGCGAGGTGGTCGACTGCGACCTGATCGCCAGCTCCGGCGGCTACAGCCCCGTGGTGCACCTGGCCTCCCACCTGGGCGGCAAGCCGACCTGGCGCGAGGACATCCTGGCCTTCGTGCCTGGCGAGGGCGGCTTCCAGAAGCGCATCTGCGCCGGTGCCGTGAACGGCGTGTTCGCCCTGGGCGACACCCTGGCCGACGGCTTCGAGGCGGGCGCCAAGGCGGCCGCCGAGGCCGGCTTCAAGGAAGTCACCGGCACCCTGCCGAAGGCCGAGAAGCGCCACGAGGAGGCCACCCTGGCGCTGTTCCAGGTGCCCCACGACAAGTCCACCGCGCGTGCGCCGAAGCAGTTCGTCGACCTGCAGAACGACGTCACTTCCGCCGGCATCGAGCTGGCGACCCGCGAGGGCTTCGAGTCGGTCGAGCACGTCAAGCGCTACACCGCGCTGGGCTTCGGCACCGACCAGGGCAAGCTGGGCAACATCAACGGCCTGGCCATCGCCGCCCGTTCGCTGGGCATCAGCATCCCGGAAATGGGCACCACCATGTTCCGCCCGAACTACACCCCCGTGGCCTTCGGCGCCGTCGCCGGCCGCCACTGCGGGCACCTGTTCGAGCCCAAGCGCTACACCGCCATGCAGCGCTGGCACCTGGCCAATGGCGCCGAGTTCGAGGACGTCGGCCAGTGGAAGCGCCCCTGGTACTTCCCCAGGAATGGCGAGGACCTGCACGCCGCCGTGGCCCGCGAGTGCAAGGCCGTGCGCGAGAGCGTGGGCATCCTCGACGCGTCCACCCTGGGCAAGATCGACATCCAGGGCCCGGACGCCCGCGAGTTCCTCAACCGCGTCTACACCAACGCCTGGACCAAGCTGGACGTGGGCAAGGCCCGCTACGGCCTGATGTGCAAGGAAGACGGCATGGTGATGGACGACGGCGTGACCGCCTGCCTCGCCGACAACCACTTCCTGATGACCACCACCACCGGCGGTGCCGCTCGCATCTTCGAATGGCTGGAGATCTACCACCAGACCGAATGGCCGGAGCTCAAGGTGTACTTCACCTCGGTCACCGACCACTGGGCCACCATGACCCTGTCCGGCCCCAACAGCCGCAAGCTGCTGGCCGAGGTCACCGACATCGACCTGGACAAGGACGCCTTCCCCTTCATGAGCTGGAAGGAAGGCCTGGTCGGCGGCGTGCCGGCGCGGGTGTTCCGCATCTCCTTCACCGGCGAGCTGTCCTACGAGGTCAACGTCCAGGCCGACTACGCGGCCGGCGTCTGGGAAAAACTCATCGAGGCCGGCAAGAAGTACAACCTCACCCCCTACGGCACCGAGACCATGCACGTGCTGCGGGCCGAGAAGGGTTTCATCATCGTCGGCCAGGACACCGATGGCTCCGTCACGCCGGATGACCTCGACATGGGCTGGGCGGTCGGGCGCAACAAGAGCTTCTCCTGGATCGGCTGGCGCGGCATGAACCGCGAGGACTGCCTGCGCGAAGACCGCAAGCAGCTGGTGGGCCTCAAGCCCCTGGACCCGAACAAGGTGCTGCCGGAAGGCTCGCAGCTGGTGTTCGACCCGAAGCAGTCGATCCCCATGACCATGGTCGGCCACGTCACCTCCAGCTACATGAGCGCGGCGATGGGGTATTCCTTCGCCCTCGCGGTGGTGCGGGGCGGCCTCAAACGCATGGGCCAGAAGGTCTTCGCCCCGCTGGCGGACGGCAGCGTGATCGAGGCGGAGATCGTCAGCTCGGTGTTCTACGACCCGAAAGGGGAGCGCCAGAATGTGTAAGCAGCAGGCCGAGACCATGGAATTCGACGGTGCCGGCGTGCACCAGGCAGGTGAGAAATGAGCGCAGTGAACGTGTACAAGCAGCGTCCGGACGAACTGGCCGGCGAGTCGCCGCTGTTCCATGCCGGGCTCGACGAGCTGGCCGGCAAGGGCGCCCTGGGCAAGCCCGGCGGTGCCGGCGTCACCCTGCGCGAGAAGAAGCTGCTCGGGCACCTGGTGCTGCGTGGCGATGCCCGTGACCCGGCCTTCGCCGGTGGCGTGCACAAGGCCCTGGGCCTGGAGCTGCCCGTGGCGCTGACCCTGGTGGCCAGCGGCGAGACGTCCCTGCAATGGCTGTCGCCGGACGAGTGGCTGCTGATCCTCCCCCGTGGCGAGGAGTTCGCCGCCGAGCAGCGCCTGCGTGAAGCCCTGGCGGGGCTGCACCACGCGGTGATCAACGTCAGCGGCGGGCAGACCGTGCTCGAGCTGAGCGGACCCAAGGTGCGCGAGGTGCTGATGAAGTCCACGCCCTACGACGTGCACCCGAGCAACTTCCCGGTGGGCAAGGCGGTGGGCACCACCTTCGCCAAGTCGCAACTGGTGATCCGCCACACCGGCGAGGAAACCTGGGAACTGCTGATCCGCCGCAGCTTCTCGGACTACTTCTGGCTCTGGCTGCAGGACGCCAGCGCCGAGTACGGGCTGGCGATCAAGGCCTGAAGGCAGGGTGGACGAGGCCGTTCTCGTCCACCGCAGGACAGCGAAGGTGGATGGGTGAAGCGTCATCCACCCTACGCCCCGGATAGCGTGGATTACCGAGGTCCCGACATGAGCCGCACCCCCGATACCTGGATTCTCACCGCCCACTGCCCCAGCGTGCTGGGCACCGTGGACGCGGTGACGCGCTTCCTCTACGAGCAGCGTTGCTACGTCACCGAGCACCATTCCTTCGATGACCGTCTCTCCGCGCGCTTCTTCATCCGCATCGAGTTCCGCCAGCCCGACGGCTTCGAGGAGCAGGGCTTCCGCGCCGCCCTGGCCGAGCG
Source organism: Pseudomonas sp. Pc102 (assembly GCF_018408275.1). NCBI lineage: Bacteria > Pseudomonadati > Pseudomonadota > Gammaproteobacteria > Pseudomonadales > Pseudomonadaceae > Pseudomonas > Pseudomonas sp. Pc102. The sequence continues at coordinate 545,205 of NZ_AP021905.1, forward strand.
CGTGGCGCCCTTCGACATGCAGGTCGAGCTGACCCCGCCGAGCTACCGCGCCAAGGTGGTGCTGATGGTCAGCAAGGCCGACCACTGCCTGAACGACCTGCTCTACCGCCAGCGCATCGGCCAGCTGGCCATGGACGTGGTGGCGGTGGTGTCCAACCACCCCGACCTGGAGCCTCTGGCGCGCTGGCACGACATCCCCTACCACCATTTCCCCCTCGACCCCAACGACAAGCCCGCCCAGGAGCGGCGCGTCCTGCAGGTGATCGAGGAAACCGGCGCCGAACTGGTGGTGCTCGCCCGCTACATGCAGGTGCTGTCCCCCGAGCTGTGCCGCCGCCTGGACGGCTGGGCGATCAACATCCACCACTCGCTGCTGCCCGGCTTCAAGGGCGCCAAGCCCTACCACCAGGCGTACCAAAAGGGCGTGAAACTGGTGGGGGCCACGGCCCACTACATCAACAACGACCTCGACGAGGGCCCGATCATCGCCCAGGGCGTGGAGCCGGTGGACCACGCCCACTACCCCGAGGACCTGATCGCCAAGGGCCGCGACATCGAGTGCCTGACCCTGGCCAAGGCCGTGGGCCTGCACATCGAGCGCCGGGTGTTCCTCAACGCCAACCGCACCGTGGTGCTCTGAACCAACAGACGTCGCCCGGGCTCCAGCCCGGGCGCGTGCCCGACCCCGGACTCGAGTCCGGGCTACAGCTTGCGGAAACCGCCCTGCCAAGGTTCATCGGCGGCTCCGGCAACAGACACAAGCTCCAGTACAAGGCCGCGTGGCCCAGGCCGCGCCTTTGTATCCACAACAACAAAGGAGATTCATGCATGTCTGGTAATCGTGGTGTCGTCTATCTCGGCGCAGGCAAGGTCGAGGTACAGAAGATCGACTATCCCAAGATGCAGGACCCGCGCGGTCGCAAGATCGAGCACGGGGTCATCCTGCGCGTGGTATCCACCAATATCTGCGGCTCGGACCAGCACATGGTGCGCGGCCGTACCACCGCCCAGGTCGGCCTGGTGCTCGGCCACGAGATCACCGGCGAGGTGATCGAGAAGGGCAGCGATGTCGAGAATCTGAAGATCGGCGACCTGGTCTCCGTGCCCTTCAACGTCGCCTGCGGCCGCTGCCGTTCCTGCAAGGAGATGCACACCGGCGTCTGCCTCACCGTCAACCCGGCCCGCGCCGGTGGCGCCTACGGCTACGTCGACATGGGCGACTGGACCGGTGGCCAGGCCGAGTACGTGCTGGTGCCCTATGCCGACTTCAACCTGCTGAAGCTGCCGGACCGCGATAAGGCCATGGAGAAGATCCGCGACCTGACCTGCCTCTCCGACATCCTGCCCACCGGCTACCACGGCGCGGTCACCGCCGGCGTCGGCCCGGGCTCCACCGTCTACGTCGCCGGTGCCGGCCCGGTCGGCCTCGCCGCTGCCGCGTCCGCGCGCCTGCTGGGGGCTGCGGTGGTCATAGTCGGTGACGTCAACCCGGTACGCCTGGCCCATGCCAAGGCCCAGGGCTTCGAGATCGCCGACCTGTCCAAGGACACCCCGCTGCACGAGCAGATCGCCGCCCTGCTGGGCGAGCCGGAAGTGGATTGCGCGGTGGACGCCGTGGGCTTCGAAGCACGAGGCCATGGCCATGCCGGCGCCCAGCACGAAGCGCCGGCCACGGTGCTCAACTCGCTGATGGGGGTGGTGCGCGTCGCCGGCAAGATCGGCATCCCTGGCCTCTACGTCACCGAGGACCCGGGCGCGGTGGATGCTGCCGCCAAGCTGGGCAGCCTGAGCATCCGCTTCGGCCTCGGCTGGGCCAAGTCGCACAGCTTCCACACCGGCCAGACCCCGGTGATGAAGTACAACCGCCAACTCATGCAGGCGATCATGTGGGACCGCATCAACATCGCCGAAGTGGTCGGCGTGCAGGTGATCAGCCTGGACGACGCGCCCCGTGGCTACGGCGAGTTCGACGCCGGCGTGCCGAAGAAATTCGTCATCGACCCGCACAAGCTGTTCAGCGCCGCCTGACCCACCCGCCAACCCCCGGTACCGCGCCTGCTACGTTGCGGTACCTGTTTTCGAGGAGCCCTTGGGCTCCTCTTTTTTATGGGGGAAGGCGGGGGGCACCTGGCCTCGCACCCGAAGGCCGGACGCAGGATGGGTAGAGCGAAGCGAAACCCATCACCTCGGAGCGATGGGTTTCGCGGGGCTCTACCCATCCTACGGACTGCTCCGTAGCCCGGGCTTCCTAGCTAGCGCACCAGGTGCAGGAACTGCAGGTGACGTTCGTACTGGTCGAGCATGTCGTTGATGATCTGTTCGCGGCTGTAGCCCACCAGGTCATAGTCCTGGCTGCCTTCGGCCAGGTGCACCTCGGCGCGGTAGTAGCGGCGGTTGCGCAGGTTGCGCGCGTCCAGCCCGGCGACGGCGAAGGAGGGCGTGAAGTAGCCACGCATCACCACCCGGTAGAGGAAGGGCGTTTCCTCGCCGTGGCCGACTTCCAGGCTGAGGCTGGCGTTGGCCGGGTCCAGCTCGGTCTCCACCCGCAGCGACTTCTCGCGGAACTGCTCGGCGACCGCCTCCATGGCCGGGCGCACCTGCTGCTCCATGAAGCGGTACACCTCGTCCCGCGAGGGGAAGTGCACGGCCTGGCTGAGACGCTGGCGCCACCCGCCCTTGCGCGGTCGCTGGTCCAGCGGCGCCAGGGAGTGCAGGCGCGCACGCTGGCGCTGGGACTCCAGGTAGAAGGCCTTGTGCAGGCCCCACATCATCAGCAGGAGGATCAGCGAGAAGGGCAGGGAGGTCAGCACCACCGCCGACTTCAGGGCGTCGATGCTGCCGGCGAACAACAGCCCGCTGGTGATCAGGGCGGTCATCGCGCCCCAGAACACCCGCAGCCACTTGGGCCCGTCCTCGCCTTCCTCGCCCCGCGCGCGGAGAGGGTCGAGAGCACCACGGTGCCGGAATCGGCGGAGGTGACGAAGAACACGAAGCTGACGAACACCGTCACGGCGATCACCGTGCGGCTCCACGGGTAGGTTTCCAGCAGCTTGTAGATCACCATCGACGGGTCTTCGATGGCGCCGACGGCGAGCTCGGTCATGCCGTGGCCGAGCACCAGTTCCAGGGCGCTGTTGCCGAAGATCGACATCCACGCCAGGGTGAAGCCGAGGGGGATGAACAGCACGCCGAAGACGAACTCGCGGATGGTGCGCCCGCGCGAGATGCGCGCGATGAACAGCCCCACGAAGGGGGCCCAGGCGATCCACCAGGCCCAGTAGAACACCGTCCAGTCTCCCAGCCAGCCGGAGGGGCTGTTCCAGGCATAGAGGTCGAAGCTCTTGGCCGGCACGGCGCTGAGGTAGTCGCCGACGTTCTGCACCAGCATGTTCAGCAGGTGCTGGGTGGGCCCGGCGAAGAGCACGAACAGCAGCAGCGAGCAGGCCAGCAGCATGTTGACGTCGGACATCACCCGCACGCCCTTCTCCACGCCGCTCACCGCCACCAGCACCGCCGCGCCCATCATCAGGGCGATCAGCAGCACCTGGATCCACTGGTTGTGAGGGATGCCGAACAGGTAGTCGAGGCCGGCGTTCAGGTGCAGCACGCCGAAGCCCATGTCCGCGCCCAGGCCGAACACCGTGGCGATGATGCCGAAGGCGTCCACCGTGTAGCCGATGGGGCCGTTGATGCGCTTGCCGATCAGCGGGTAGAGCGCCGAGCGCAGCGCCAGCGGCAGGTTGTGGCGGTAGGCGAAATAGGCCAGGGCCATCGCCACCAGGGCGAACACGCCCCAGCCGTGCAGGCCCCAGTGCAGGAACAGCAACTGCATCGCCTGGCGCGCGGCCTCGGGCCCGCCGGCCTCGCCCTGCGGCGGTTGCAGCAGGTGGGTCAGCGGCTCGGAGACGCAGAAGAAGAACAGGGTGATGCTGATGCCGGCGGCGAACAGCATGCCGGCCCAGGACAGGTAGCTGAATTCCGGCTCGTCGTGGTCAGCGCCGAGCTTGATCTTGCCGTAGCCGGACAGCGCGGTGACGACCACGAACACCAGGTACAGGGTCATGGCCAGCAGGTAGTACCAGCCCACGCTGTTGGCGGCCCAGGCCTGGGCCTGCAGCAACCAGGCGCCGGCCTGCTCGGTGAAGATCGCGACCACCAGGCCGAAGATCAGGACGAAGCCCGCCGATCCCAGCAGGACGGGCGTGTTCATGCGCAGCGGCAGGCTGCCGGGGGGATTGGGCACGCTCATGGTTGGGCGGCCCCGTGGCGGAAGGGGGAGGGGGTCGGCAAGAAATGCTCCTTTGACGCAGGTTCAGGCACGCGCCTGATGAGAAACGGAAGAGGGCGTCGAGGTTCCTTTTAAATTGATCGAGCGTTCAATATAAACACGGTCGGCCCCTTCGCGGCCAATCCCATGGCCGTCTCGCGCGCGGCTGCGCCGCCCCCTGAGCCAGTGCTCAAGGGGGCTGTGCCGTTTCGTCGGAAAATGCCGAGGGAGGGCGGCGGTGGCCGGTTCAGCCCTGCAGTTCACCGCGCAGCTGTTCGATGCGCGCGTCCTTCTCGGCCCAGAGGCGGGTCACCCAGTCCTGGATGTGCTGGCGAAATTGCGGGTCGTTCTCGTAGTCGCCCTGCCACAGCGAGGGATCGATGTCGCGGGTCTGGATGTCGACGATGACCCGGGGCACCTGGCCGGACACCAGGGCCCAGAAGCCGGGCACCTCCTTGCCGGGGTAGATCAGGGTGACGTCGAGCATGGCATCGAGCTGCTCGCCCAGGGCGGCGAGCACGAAGGCGACGCCGCCGGCCTTGGGCTTGAGCAGGTGGCGATAGGGCGAGGATTGCTGGGCCTGCTTGGCCGGGGTGAAGCGCGTGCCCTCGAGGTAGTTCACCACGGTCACCGGCAGGCGCTTGAACTTCTCGCAGGCGGCCTTGGTGATCTCCAGGTCCTTGCCCTTCATCTCCGGATGCTTGTCGAGGAAGGCCTTGGAGTAGCGCTTCATGAAGGGGTAGTCCAGCGCCCAGAAGGCGAGGCCGATGAAGGGCACCCAGATCAGCTCCTTCTTGAGGAAGAACTTGAAGTAGGGCGTCTTGCGGTTGAAGGCCTGCACCAGCGCGGGGATGTCCACCCAGGACTGGTGGTTGGAGACCACCAGGTAGGAGGTGTCGCCGCGCAGGCCGTCGCCGCCACGGATGTCCCAGGCGGTGGGGGTGAGCAGGGCGAAGATGCGCTTGTCGTTCTCGGCCCAGGTCTCGGCGATCCACATCACCGCGCGGGAACAGGCGTCCTTGAGCGCCTGGCCCGGCAGCACGAGCTTCAGCAGGGCGATCAGCAGCATGGGGCCGATCAGCACCAGGGTGTTGATCAGGATGAGCAGGATGGTGGTGATACCGGTCAGCAGCGCCCGCATAGGTCCTCGGCTCCTTGGCCTGTGGGTGGCGTTGCCATGATACGCAGCGGGCTTCGCTTGCCAAGACGTGACGGGGTGCGAAAGTCCCGTTCGGGTGGCTGTCCTGGCAGCTGGCCATCAGGCATGATGGGGCCGCATTCGCGTATTTCCATCGAGTGGTCATCGTGCTCAAGAAGATCGCTGTGTCCGACCTGCGCCTGGGCATGTACGTCCAGGAATTATGCGGTTCATGGATGGACCACCCCTTCTGGAAGAGCAGCTTCCTGCTGAAATCCGAAAAGGACCTCGCCCGCATCCTCGACAGCGCCGTCACCGAGGTGTGGATAGACACGTCCAGGGGCCTGGACAGCGACGCGGGCTCCGCCAATGGCGGGAGCACCGCCGAACAGGTGCAGCAGGAAGCCCAGGCGCGCCTGCTGGAGGCCGCCAAGGCGCCACCTGTGGTGGTGAGCCCGGCGACCATGGAAGAGGAGCTGTCCCGCGCGGTGCAGCTCTGCGCCCGCTCCCGCGAGGCGGTGATGGAGATGTTCAAGGACGCCCGCCTCGGCCACGCCATCGAACTGGGCCACGCCGCCGAACTGGTGGAGTCCATCACCACCTCGGTGCTGCGTCACCCCAACGCGTTGATCAGCCTGGCGCGGCTGAAGCGCTCCGACGAATACACCTACATGCACTCGGTCGCCGTCTGCGCGTTGATGATCGCCCTGGCGCGCCAGCTGCAGCTCAGCGAAGCCCTGGTACGCGAGGCGGGCCTGGCCGGCCTGCTCCACGACATCGGCAAGATGGCCGTGCCGCTGGACCTGCTGAACAAACCCGGCGCCCTCACCGACGCCGAGTTCGCCACGGTGCGCTACCACCCCGAAGCCGGCGCGCGCATGCTCATCGACAGCCGCCAGGTCAGTGCGCTGGTTCTGGATGTCTGCCTGCACCACCACGAGAAGTTCGACGGCAGCGGCTACCCCCATCGCCTGGGCGGCGAGCAGATCAGCCTGCTGGCGCGCATGGGGGCGGTGTGCGACGTGTACGACGCCATCACCTCCGACCGCCCCTACAAGAAGGGTTGGGCCCCGGCCGAGGCCTTGCACAAGATGGCCGAGTGGACCAAGGGGCACTTCGACCCCCAGGTGTTCCAGGCATTCGTCAAGACCGTCGGCATCTACCCCACAGGCTCCCTGGTGCGCCTGGAGAGCGGCCGCCTCGGCGTGGTGATCGACCAGAACGCCCGCTCACTGTTGCTGCCCCGGGTCAAGGTGTTCTTCTCCGCGCGCTCCAAGGTGCCGATCCCCCAGGAGATCATCGACCTTTCGGCCCTCGACGGCCGCGACCGTATCATCGGCCGCGAAGCCCCGGAAGACTGGGGCTTCCGCAATCTCGACGCCCTCTGGGGCGGCGAGCGCCTGCCGCCCGCCAAGGCGAAGTGACGCGAACGAATGGGCGGCCATCCAGTCCTACTCCCTGCACCCTGATTCGAGGACAACCCGTTGAAACGCTTCCTAGCCCTGCTGACCCTGGTCGCCCTGCCGGCCTTCGCCGCCGAGGACCCCGAGCTCTATGGCCGCTACGAATACATCCGCCTGCCGGAGATCGGCCAGACCCTCAAGGCCAAGATGGACACCGGTGCCCTGACCGCCTCGCTGTCGGCCAAGGACATCGAGCGCTTCGAGCGCGACGGCGAGGACTGGGTGCGCTTCCGCCTGGCCACCAAGGACGCCGACGACACCCTCTACGAGCACCGCCTGGCGCGCATCAGCAAGATCAAGACGCGCGCCGAGGAAGCCGGCGACGAAGAGGACGACGAAGGCGAGAAGGCCGACCCGACCAAGCGCCCGGTGATCGAGATGGAGATGTGCCTGGGCGACACCAAGCGCACCGTCGAGGTCAACCTCACCGACCGCAGCAGCTTCAACTACCCGCTGCTGATCGGCGCCAAGGCCCTGCGCGAGTTCCGCGCCGCGATCTACCCGGGGCGCAAGTTCACCGCCGGCAAGCCCCAGTGCTGAGCCGCGCCGGCTGAGGTGACGGCCTCGGCGGGATTGACGCCGCCCGAGGCCTGCGGCACCGTGCCGGCTATTTCCCCGCCTGCACGGACGCCATGCCCAACATCCTGATTGTCGAAGACGAAGCGGCCATCGCCGATACCCTGGTCTATGCCCTGCAGGCCGACGGTTTCGGCGTCACCTGGTCGAGCCTGGCCGGCGAGGCCCTGGAGCTGCTGGCGCGCGAGCCCTTCGACCTGGTCATCCTCGATGTCGGCCTGCCCGACATCAGCGGCTTCGAAGCCTGCAAGCGCCTGCGGCGTTTCTCCGAGGTGCCGGTGATCTTCCTCACCGCCCGCGACGCCGAGATCGACCGCGTGGTCGGCCTGGAGATCGGCGCCGACGACTACGTGGTCAAGCCCTTCAGCCCGCGTGAGGTGGCCGCCCGGGTGCGCGCCATCCTCAAGCGCACCGCCCCGCGCGAGGCCGCGCCCGGCCCGGTCGCGGCGGCTGCCGAAGGCCCCTTCGTGGTCGACGTCGAGCGCTTCCGCATCCACTACCTGGGCCAGCTCCTGAGCCTTACCCGCCACGAGTTCCGCCTGCTGCAGACGCTCCTGGCGCAGCCCGAGCGGGTGTTCAGCCGCGAGCAGCTGCTGGATTCGGTGGGCGTGGCCAGCGATGCCGGCTACGAGCGCAGCATCGACAGCCACATCAAGAGCCTGCGCGCCAAACTGCGCCAGGTGAACGCCGAGGCCGAGCCGATCCAGACCCATCGCGGCCTCGGCTACAGCTACGACCCCAGCGCCTGACCGGAGCCCCGCCATGCCGCTCGGCGTCCGCATCTTCCTGGTGTACTTCCTCTTCGTCGGCCTGGCCGGCTACTTCGTGCTGAGCACGGTGATGGACGAGATCCGCCCCGGCGTGCGCCAGTCCACCGAAGAGACCCTGGTGGACACCGCCAACCTGCTGGCCGAGATCCTCCGCGACCCGGTGCGCGACGGCACCCTGGGCCAGAGCAACCTGCCCGAGCTGCTCAAGGCCTATGGCAAGCGCCAGCCCGGCGCCGAGATCTGGGGCGTGCGCAAGACCGAGGTGAACCACCGCATCTACGTCACCGACGCCAAAGGCCGCGTGCTGCTGGATTCCAGCGGCCTGGCCGTGGGCCAGGACTATTCCGGCTGGAACGACGTGCTGCTGACCCTGCGGGGCCAGTACGGCGCCCGCTCCACGCGCGAGGACCCGAGCGACCCGGACTCCTCGGTGATGTACGTGGCGGCGCCGATCCGCGACAACGGCCAGATCATAGGCGTGGTCTCGGTGGCCAAGCCCAACCGCTCGCTGCAGCCCTACATCTACCGCTCGCAGATGCGCCTGGCCTGGCTCGGTGCCGGGCTCATCGTCCTCGGCCTGCTGATCGGCGGGCTGCTGTCCTGGTGGCTCAGCGGCTCCCTGCGCCGCCTCACCCGCTACGCCCAGGCCGTCAGCGAGGGCCAGCGCGCCGAGCTGCCCACCCTGCGCGGCGGCGAGCTGGCACAACTGGCCCGGGCCGTCGAACGCATGCGCACCGAGCTGGAGGGCAAGGCCTATGTCGAGCGCTACGTGCACACCCTGACCCACGAGCTGAAGAGCCCCCTGGCGGCCATCCGCGGCGCGGCGGAACTGCTGGAGGGCGAGATGCCCCCGGCGCAGCGCCAGCGCTTCGTGGCCAATATCAGCGGCGAGAGCGCGCGCCTGCAGCAACTGATCGAACGCCTGCTGTACCTGGCCCAGGTCGAGCAGCGCCAGGGCCTGGAGGAGCGCGTGCCGGTGCCGCTGGCGCCCCTGGTGGAAGACCTGCTGCAGGCCCAGGCGGCACGCATCGAGGCCGCCGGGCTGCGCATCGAGAATGCGGTGAACATCGGTCTTGAGGCATCGGGCGAACGCTTCCTGCTGCGCCAGGCGCTGGCCAACCTGCTGGACAACGCCCTGGACTTCACCCCGGCGGGCGGCCTGATCCGCATCGCCGCGAGCCGCGACGGCCATGAGCTGGACCTGCGCCTGTACAACCAGGGGGAGGCCATTCCCGACTATGCCCTGCCGCGCCTCACCGAGCGCTTCTATTCCCTGCCGCGTCCCGGCAGCGGTCGCAAGAGCACCGGCCTGGGGCTCAACTTCGTCCAGGAAGTGGCGCAGCTGCACGGCGGCAGCCTGCAGGTCTGCAACCTCGACGGCGGCGTGGAAGTGCGGCTGCGCCTGCCGGCGGCCTGACTTCGCTCAGGCACCCTTGTGGTGCACCCGTTTCGGCACGGTGTGCGGCGGGATGCGGGGTGGATGGCGTTCCTCCATCCACCGGCGGAGCCCTCCAGGCGCTTCGCCGGGGCGACTCCGCGTGATCCACCTCAGTGCGGAGGAATCACTCCGCCGTGGCCGGTGCGCTCTTGGCGTACTTCGCGGTCACACCCTTCCAGAACGCCGGGAAGCCTTCGCTGAAGCGGGCGAACGCGGCCTTCTCGGCGCGGCTCTTCGACTCGGTCACCGCGTCTTCGGTGGACCAGGTGCTGGAGCGCTGTTCTTCCTGGGCGGTGGCCTCGGTGGAGCCGTAGATGTAGCCGCTGCGCACATCCACCAGGATGCCGGCGACGGTGGCGGTGACATGCGCCTGGTGGTTGGGCAGGAAGCCCAGCGAAACGGCGGTCAGCGGACCCAGCGGGGTGCTGTCGACATAGAAGGTGGTGTCCACGGTGTAGACCAGCAGCAGGTCCGAACGCATGCGCGCGGCGGGCAGGCGCAGGTCCTTCAGGCTCTTCATGTCGCTGGGAACCAGCAGGCGGCTCAGGGGCGCGGTCTGGCTGATCAGCGGCTGTTCGGCGATGCGCGCCAGATCGGCGTCGGACTCGATGTCGCGGGTTTGCACCACCTCGAACCCGTCCCGATAGGTACTCGTGACACGGACGATGCTCAACTGCGCCGGGAAGGGGCTGGCAGGTTTCTTGCTGAACAGCTCTTCGATATCGGCGTCGTCGATGCCGGCCAGGGGAACGCCATGGCTGGGCGTGACATAGCTCTTGCTGGAGCAACCGCCGAGCATGAGCAGCGAGAGGGCGGTGAGGGCAAAGAGGGTCTTGCGGGGGAGCATGGGAACGTCCTTTTCCAAAGGGCCGGGAGGCCCGACTGGCGGCGATTCTGCCGCTTCTTGCGGGTGCCCACAATTGACTATTCTCAAATCGTCGCCGTGCATGGAACGCGGTGCACATAACAACGAGAAACCGGGAGCAGCCAATGAAGAGCGTCGCCGAAATACTGCGGGGCAAGCCCCATACGACCATCTACCGGGTCGACCCCACCACCACCGTGCTGGAGGCGGCCGAGCTGATGGCCGAGAAAGGCATCGGCGCGGTGCTGGTGATGGAGCGTGACGAGCTGGTGGGGATCGTCACCGAGCGCGACTACGTGCGCCGCGTGGCCGCCAAGGACCGTTCCTCCTACGGCACCGAAGTGCAGGAGATCATGACCTCCAACCTCTTCGTGGTCGGCCCGAAGGACAGCAACCAGTTCTGCATGCAGCTGATGACCGAGAAGAACCTGCGCCACCTGCCTGTGCTGGACGACGGCAAGGTGATCGGGCTGCTGTCCATCCGCGACCTGGTACGCGACATCACCGCCGAGCAGGAAAGCCTGATCCACCACCTGGAGGACTACATCCGCGGGTCGTGCTGATCGGTTGATGTGGGCGCCGGCCCCTTGTGGGAGCGAATTCATTCGCGAATGTGGGCCGTAGGGTGGATGACGCTTCACCCATCCACCGGGCGGTGTTCCGTCTAGCGCATTACGCATTATCGGGCACCTCGTAGGGTGGGCCGGGCGGCGTTCTGCGAATGAAGCGAAACCCATGGGGCAACGCCCGACTCCGCTGATGGGTTTCGCTTCGCTCTACCCATCCTGCGATCCCCGCATGAGCGATCCCCCCTCTCCACCCAATCCCCACACAAACTCCACATTCTCCCCATAACCCCGCCTCGGGCATTCCCCAGACTTTCCCCATCGAGAACACATGAGGAGAGTCCGAGATGACCCGTACCCTGGGTTTCAAGCTGGGTGCCATCGCCCTGCTGATCCTGTTGCTGCTGATTCCGCTGCTGATGATCGACGGCCTGATCGACGAGCGTCAGCAGGCGCGCAACGGCGTGCTGGAGAACATCGCCCAGAGCTCCAGCTACAGCCAGCAGGTGACGGGGCCGATCCTGGTGGTGCCTTACCGCCGCGTGATCCGTGAGTGGAAGACCAACGAGAAGACCGGCCAGCGTTACCTCGACGAGAAAGAGGAACGCAGTCGCCTGTTCTTCCTGCCGGAGCGCCTGCGCCTGGCTGGCGAGGTGGACACCGAGCTGCGTGCCCGGGGCATCTACCAGGCGCGGTTGTACAAGAGCGATAGCCGCATCACCGGGCAGTTCCTGCTGCCGGCCAACTACGGCATCGGGGAAGGGCTGGCCGACTACCGCTTCGAGGCGCCCTTCCTGGCGGTGGGCATCAGCGACATCCGTGGCATCAGCAATGCGCTGAAGCTGGAGCTCAACGGCCGCAGCTTCGACTTCCAGCCCGGCAGCGGCGACCCGGTCCTGCCCGGCGGCGTGCATGTGCCGCTGCCGAACCTGCAGGCGGGCGAAGTGCAGAACCTCGACTTCGGCTTCGACCTCAAGCTGCAGGGCACCGAGTCGCTGAGCATCACCCCGGTGGGGCGCGACAGCCAGGTGGAGCTGAAGTCCGGCTGGCCGCATCCGAGCTTCGTCGGCGAGTTCCTGCCCGCCGAGCGCGAGGTGCGTGACGACGGCTTCAGCGCCCGCTGGCAAACCAGCTTCTTCGCCACCGACATGGAAGCGGCCCTGGCCAACTGTGCCTACGCCGAGCGGTGCGAGGCCTTCAACAGCAAGGTGTTCGGCGTCAGCTTCGTCGACCCCGTGGACCAGTACCTGAAGACCGACCGCGCCATCAAGTACGCCCTGCTGTTCATTTGCCTGACCTTCGCCGGCTTCTTCCTCGTGGAAGTACTCAAGCGCCTGGCGGTGCACCCGGTGCAGTACGCCCTGGTGGGCCTGGCCCTGGCGTTCTTCTACCTGCTGCTGCTGTCGCTGTCCGAGCACCTGGAGTTCGCCCTGGCCTACTCGCTTTCCGCAGCGGCCTGCGTGCTGCTGGTGGGCTTCTACGTCAGCCACGTGCTGCACAGCTGGGCGCGTGGCGCAGGCTTCACCGCCGGGCTGGCGGCGCTCTACGGGATGCTCTACGGCCTGCTCAGCGCCGAGGACTACGCGCTGCTGATGGGCTCGCTGCTGGTGTTCGGCCTGCTGGCCTGCGTGATGGTGCTGACCCGCAAGCTCGACTGGTACGGCGTCGGTGCCGTCAAACCCGCCCAGGTCCAGGGCTGATAACCCCGGGCGCGGCCACCGCCGCGCCCTTCAGGAGGAAGAAACGATGCGTGCAATGGTGCAATTCACAGCCTGCTTCGCCCTTGGCCTGGTGGTCTCGGTACTGATACTCGGCGGCCTGATGTTCGCCGGCAATTTCGGCTTCATCGACCTCTGGCTGATCACCGGCAAGCCGGTGGCCAACCTGGCGCTGATGGTGCTGCCCGAGTCCTTCTGGCATGCGCTGACCGGCGTCATCGACCCGCGCAACAACCCCTCGGTGAACTCCTTCCTGCAGCTGTGCGTGGCGCTCTCCCAGGGCGCCCTGTTGCTGGCGGCCGGGTTCTTCCGCCTGTGGTACCGGCGCCGTGACGAAGAGGAGGACAGCCGTGATGCGCGGTGAACTGCATGAAGAGCGTGCCGCCAGCCGACGCCTGGCGGCCCGGATCGCCGAACTGTTTCCCGGCTACCGGGCGGAAAGGCAGGGCGTGGTGATCGGTTTCGAGCCCTGGCCGGGCCGCCAGGAGCCCACCGGGCAAGCGCGGCGCCAGGCCCGATGAAGGACGCATGCCAGGGACGGCGCGGCCTGGAGCGGTGCGAGGGAACAGGAGGAGGAGAGAGGACGAGGGAATGTCAGCGTCTTGTAAATATTTAGATGCAAATGACTATAAAGATCAAATGAAAATAAATATCATCCGCAATCGATTCTTTTACTCTCCACCAGGATGCGGACCTGCCCCATGTCGACCCCTGCCAAACTGCCTGCCCTTTCACCCCTGGCCCTGAGCCTGGCCTCCCTGCTGCTGTCGCCGCTGGCCATGGCCGCCACCGAGCTGCCCGCCATCGAAGTCGACGGCAAGCGCAGCCAGGACTCGAGGGTGAAAGAGGTCTCCACCGCCACGCGCACCGCCACCCCGGTGCGCTACGTGCCCCAGGCGATCGACACGGTGCGCACCGAGGATGTGCTCAGCTACGGCACCCGCAACATCGCCCAGGCCCTCGCCGGCCTGCCCAACGTCAGCGACGCCAGTGACACCCGATTCGACGGCCTGCGCATCCGCGGCTTCGACGCCAGCAACGACTTCTACCTCGACGGCATCCGCGACGACAGCCAGTACACCCGCGACCTGCACAACATCGAGCGCATCGAGGTGCTCAAGGGCCCCGCGGCGGTGCTCTACGGCCGTGGCAGCCAGGGTGGCCTGGTCAACCGCATCAGCAAGCAGCCCCAGGCCGGGCTGGCCTCCACCCTGGAAGCGCAGCTGGGCAGCCAGGACTTCCGCAGCCTCTATGCCGACCTCAGCACCGACCCCAGCGAGAACATCTCCCTGCGCCTGAACATGGGCGAGCAGGACGCCAACAGCTTCCGCAAGGGCGTCGACTCCAGCCGCCAGCTGTTCGCGCCATCCATGAGCTGGCAGCTCAGCCCCGACCTCAACTGGCTGGTGCAATACGAATACAGCCGCCACCGCCGCACCCCGGATCGCGGCATCCCCGGGCTCAATGGGCACCCGGCGGACGTCGGCCGCGACGCCGTCTACAGCGACCTGCAGCGCGACTACATCGACGACAAGGCACAGTCCCTGCGCTCGCGCCTGACCTACGACATCAACGCCGACTGGCAACTGCGCCAGACCCTGGGCGTGTTCAAGCTCGACAGCGACTTCGACAACACCTACGTCACCAGCGTCAACGCCGCCGCCCGTACCGTGGGCCGCGCCCGCTGGCAGCAGGACCTGACCACCCGCAACATCTTCAGCAACCTGGAGCTGGAGGGGCTGTTCCACACTGCGGGCCTCGAGCACCGCCTGCTCACCGGCCTGGAGCTGGGCAACCAGCACCGCGACCCGAAGCTCTACACCAACGCCACCGGCGCCGCGAACGCCGCGCCCTCGCTGGACATCTTCAACCCCGACACCACCCGCCAGCAGACCGGGCGCATGGTCGCCAGCAGCGACGCCCAGCACCGCATCGACAGCCGCGCCCTGTACATCCAGGACCAGGTGACCCTGAACGAGCAGTGGCAGGTGCTGTTCGGCCTGCGCTACGACCACTTCGACGTGGACTCGCAGAACCGCCTCACCCGCCGCAGCGAGCAGCAGGTGGACGACAGCTTCAGCCCGCGCGTCGGCGTGGTCTGGACGCCCCTGCTCGACCACTCCTTCTACGCCTCCTACAGCAAGACCTACTCCCCGGTCGGCGGCGGCCTGATCGGCGTCACCGCCGGCGCGACCACCAACACCAACGACACCGGCCCTGAACACACCCGCCAGTACGAAGTGGGCGTGAAGAGCGACTGGCTGGAAGACAGCCTCAGCACCACCCTGGCCGTCTACGAGATCGAGCTGTACAACCGCCGCACCTCCGACCCGCTGAACCCGGGCAACTTCATCCTCTCCGGCCTGCAGCGCTCACGCGGCATCGAGCTGACCGCCAGCGGCCGCCTCTACAGCCACTGGTACCTGCGCGGCGGCATCGGCCTGCAGGACGCGGAGATCGTCAAGGACAACAACGGCCTGGAAGGCAAGCGCATCGGCGATGTGGCCGAACGCAACGGCAGCCTGTTCCTCAGCTGGAAGCCGGAGCAGGGCCTGTATGGCGAAACCGGCCTGACCCTGGTCGGCGACCGCTATGCCGACAACGCCAACACCGTCGCGCTACCGGGCTACGGCCGCTGGGACGCCATGCTCGGCTACCGCCTGGAGCAGTGGGACCTCAAGGCCGCGCTGACCAACATCGCCGACAAGACCTACTACGCCACCGCCACCAGCGCCGTGCAGATCATGCCCGGCGACCCGCGCACCCTGATGACCAGCGCGAGCTACCGGTTCTAATCGGGAAGACCCGTAGGATGGCGTAGAGCGAAGCGAAACCCATCGATGCCCGGCACGGAGATGCCTGTGGTGCTAGGACCCCAGCATGTGTTTCGCGGTGCTCTACCCATCCTACGGCGGCACTGCGTGCCGCTTGGCGAATGAATTCGCCCCTACAGGTTGGTTCGTGGGCTGCTCAATCCCTGATCATCACCAGCCGGTCGAGGCCCGATTCCGCGCCCCAGACTTCGCCGATGCGCCCGGAGAGCTGCAGCACCCGGGCGTTGGCCTGGTCGCTGGGGAAGGCCGTGAAGCGCTGGCTGAAGGGGTTGAAGCGGAGGATGGCATTGCTGGCGAAGTCGCTGATCCAGATGCGGTCCTGCTCGTCGACGAACATGGCGTGGGCATCGGCCTTGTCGCCGGGCAGGGCCCAGCTGTTCCAGGCATTGGCCAGGGGGTCGTAGCGGCTGAGCTTGCCACTGCCGCTTTCGCTGACCCAGAGGGTGCCCTTCGAATCGCTCCAGATGCGTTGCGGGCCCTGCTGCGCCTCGGGCGAGGCGATCACCTCGGCGTGCCCGGAGGCGGCGTCGATGCGGGCGATGTGCTTGCCGTCGAGGCTGGCGTACCAGATCTCGCCATTGGGCGTGGTGGTGATGCCGTAGGGCCCGGCGCCACCGGGGGCGGGCCAGACCTTGATGTCGCCGTTCTTCGGGTCCAGGCGTCCGTAGAAGCCGTTCTGCCCGGTGAACCAGAGCATCCCGGCCCGATCGAAGGTGGCGCTGTTGAGGCCGGCGTTGGCGGCGTTGCCCGGCAGCGGGTAGTGCTTGGTGGCGAGACGGTCCGGGTCGACCTTCACCAGGGCATTGAGCCCGGCGTCGGTGACCCAGGCCGCGCCGTCCTGGCCGACCACCACGCCGCGCGGGCTGGAGCCGGCGCCGAGGGCGACCTGCAGGCTCTGCCCGGTCATGGGATCGAGCAGCCCGAGCAGGCCGAGCTTCTGCGCGGTGTACCAGACACGGCCATCGGTGGCCGGCGCCACGTCGCGCGGGCCGCTGCCCGGCGGCAGGGGGAAGTACTTCACCTCGGCGGCGAGCGCTGTCGTGCTGAGCAGGGCGGCGAACAGGGCCGCTACGGCGATGCGGAGCATGGTGACCTCCAGATCTGGGACACAGACGTATGGACGCCGTCACGCTCCAAGGGTTCGCCGCGAATTTCCCCGGTGGCTCAGCGCCGCAGCAGCAAGGGGCGGATGCCGAGGATGGCGGGGATGCCCAGGCCGACCCAGGCCAGGGCATCCCAGATGCCGTCGCCGAGCAGGGCGCCCACCAGGCCGGTGGCGGTCAGCGCGGCCAGCAGCGCGGGCACGGCGAAGATGCGCATCAGGTTCATGCCGTGGTCTCCCGCCGGCGCGCCGGGACGCGGCGGCGCACCCACCACAGGTAGAGCCCGCTGCCGAGCACGATGATGGTCAGCACGTCCAGGGTCGCCCACAGCAGTTGCATGGGCCGGCCGCCGTAGTCGCCGAAGTGCAGCGGCTGGGACATGGCCAGGGCGTCCATGTACCAGGGGCGCTCGCCGACGGCCGTCACCTCCAGGGTGCGCGCGTCGATCAGCACCGGCGTCCACAGGTGCGAGGTGAGGTGGCTGCTGCCTTTCATGAACACCGAGTAGTGGTGCTCGCTGGAGAAGCGCGTGCCGGGGAAGGCGATGAAGTCCGCCGCCATGCCCGGCGTCGCCTTCGCGGCGATCTCCAGCAGGCGCGTGGCCGGGGCGCGGTCGGTGAGTGGCGGGGCGTCGCGGTAGGGCTCGACCATGGCGGCCAGGCTCTCGTTGCGCCAGGCGGCGATCACCAGGTCGGCGCAGGCGCTGATCACCCCGGTGACGCCCACCACCAGGGCCCAGGTGAGGGTGACGATGCCGATCAGGTTGTGCAGGTCCAGCCAGCGGGTACGGGAGGAACGGTCGCGGCGCACGGTGCCGAACTCCAGGCGACGCATGAAGGGCGCGTAGAGCACCACGCCGGAGACGATCGCCACCACGAACAGCAGGCCCATGAAGGCCAGCAGCAGCTTGCCCGGCAGCCCGGCGAACAGGTCCACGTGCAGGCGCAGCAGGGTCATCATGAAGCCGCCGTTGGCCGAAGGCATGGCCACCGGCTCGCCGCTGCGGGCGTCGAGCATGAAGGTGTGGGAGGCGTTGGGCTCGGTGCCGGCGGTGGCAGCGGTGATGGCCACCACGCCGTTGGGCTCGTCGTCCTCCCAGCCCAGGTACTGCACCACCTCGCCGGAGCGGTGGGCCTCGGCGGCCTGCACCAGCTGCTGCAGGTCGAGGCGCGGCGCATCCGCCGGCATCTCGCGCAGCACCGGGGCGTCGCCCAGCAGGTGGTCGATCTCGTGGTGGAAGATCAGCGGCAGGCCGGTCAGCGCCAGGAGCAGCAGGAAGGCCGTCGAGATCAGGCTGGTCCAGGTGTGGACGAAGGACCAGCGGCGGAGGGTGGTGGTTTTCATGATCCGTCCGGAAGCCCGAGGCCACCCAGCGGGCGGCCTCGGTGGTGCGTGGTTTGCGGAGAAGGGGTCACCACCGGTAGGTGGCCCTGGCGACGACGCTGCGCTCGTCACCGTAGTAGCAGTAGTAGCCGTCGCAGGTGGAGAGGTAGTCCTTGTCCAGCAGGTTGGTGGCGTTGAGCGCCAGCGACGCGCCGTTCAGGCTGCTGTCCAGGCGCCCGAGGTCGTAGTGCACGGCGGCATCGAACACGGTGTAGGACTTGGCGAAGCCGAGCTCGCTGTTGGCCTGGTCGCCGAAGGTGTTGCCGGTGTAGCGGGCGCCGGCGGCGATCCCGAAGCCGTCGAACACGCCGCTGTGCCAGGTGTAGTCGGCCCACAGCGAGGCCTGGCGGTTGGGCATCAGTTGCAGGCGCTTGCCCTTGTACTCGCCGTCCTGCACTTCGGATTTCGCCTGGGTGTAGGAGGCGATCAGCTTCAGGCTGTCGGTGACGTTGCCCACGGCTTCCAGCTCCAGGCCCTTGACCTTCACTTCGCCGTCCTGGCTGGTGACCGGCGTGCCGTTGATGCGGTTGGTGACCGAGACGTTCTGCTGCGTCAGGTCGTAGACGGCGGCGCTCAGCAGGATGTCGCTGCCGGGCGGCTGGTACTTCACACCCAGTTCCCACTGCTTGCCTTCGGTGGGCTTGAACGAGTCGGTCGGCGAGGCGGTGGCGTTGCTGGTGGGCTGGAAGGACTCGGCGTACGACAGGTAAGGCGTGAAGCCGGAGTCGAACACGTAGCTGAGGGCGGCGTTGCCGCTGAAGGCCTTGTCGCGCTCGGTGTTGGTGGCGTCGCCCTGGTTGAGGAAGGTGGTGCCGGTGTGCACCCAGTCCTCGCGACCGCCGAGGGTCAGGCGCCATTGGTCGAGGGCCATCTGGTCCTGGACGTAGAGGCCGGTCTGGATGGTCTTCTGGTTGTAGTCGTAGAACGCCAGGGAGCGCGGCGGACGGACGATCGGCTGGCCATATACGGGGTTGTTGACGTTGATGTCCGGCGGGGCGTAGCCGTTGAAGGCGGTGCCGAAGACCGACATGTAGTCGGTCTCGATGCGCTGGTGATCAAGGCCGAGCAGCAGGGTGTGATCGATGCCGCCGGTGGCGAAGTCGGCCTGGAAATTGTTGTCCACCGCGAACTGGCTGATGTCCTCATCGGTGTTGGTGCTGTTGCGACCGACGTTGCCATTGGCGTCGACCACATAGCCGAAACCGGCGAGCGACGGGATGTAGCTGTTGACGGTCACGGTCTGGAACGACAGCTCGGACTTGGTGTAGCGCAGGTTCTGGCGGAACTGCCAGACGTCGTTGAAGCGATGCTCGAAGGCGTAGCCCAGCGCGTAGTAGGTGCGGTCGTAGAAGTCGTAGTCCGGATCGCCCAGGTTCTTGTGGTGGGAGATCTTGCCGAACGGCATGTCGATCTTGGTGCCCTGGATCGGCCGGAACTGGCTGGTGGTGCCGGTATCGTCGCGGGTGAACTGCGAGAGCAGGGTCAGCGTGGTGTCGGGGTCGATATTCCAGGTCAGGCTGGGGGCGAGGTTGTAGCGCTTGTTGTCGACGTGGTCGATCTGCGTGCCGCTGTCGCGCACCACACCGCTCAGGCCGTAGAGGAACTGGCCCTGGTCATCGATCTGGCCGGTGCTGGCGAAGTTGATCTGGCGATGGTTGTCGCTGCCGTACTGCACCTCGATCTCATGGCGGGTCTCGGCGCTCGGGCGACGGCTGACCATGTCCAGCAGGCCGCCGGGTGGGGTCTGGCCGTACACGGAGGAGGCCGGGCCACGCAGCAGGGCCAGGCGGTCCAGGTTCCAGGTTTCCGGCTTCGGGTTGGCGTACACGCCACGGGGCAGCGGCAGGCCGTCGAGGAAGTGGGTCGGCTCGAAGCCGCGTACGCGCATCCAGTCGTAGCGGGTGTCGCTGCCGAAGCTGCTGGAGACGATGCCCGGCATGTACTTCACCGCGTCGTCGAGGCTGTGGACGCTGCGGTCCTGCATCTGCTCGCGGGTGGCCACGGAGATCGAGCGCGGGGTCTCGGCCAGGGCGGTGTCGGTCTTGGTGCCGGCGGCGGTGCGCTGGGCCAGGTAGCCGGTGGCGCCGCCCCAGGCGCTTTCGCCGACGCTGGCGGCATCGATGTTGGTTGCCGGCAGGGCCATGCCCGTTGCAGCCACGGGCTCCAGGCTGAAGGTGCCCGCCGGGCTCCTGACCAGTTGCAGGCCGCTGCCGTTGAGGGCGGCAGCGAGCGCGGCGACCGGCGAATACTCGCCCTGCACCGGTTGTGCTGTCTTGCCGGCTGTCAGGCTCGGGTCGATGCTCAGGACGATGCCCGCTTCGCTGGCGATGCGGCTGAGGGTGCTGGCCAGGGGCGCGGCGGGCAGCTTGTACTGCTGGGTGTCGGCGCTGGCCTGGGCGGACAGGCTGCCCAGGAGGATCGCGGCGGCGAGCAGGCCGGGGCGGAAACCGGGGCGGAAGGCGAAGGTCATTGCGAACGGCTCCTGTTAGGAAATAAGTCTCAATGACCTGTTGCCGGATCAGGATGGAAAAGTGATAGGGGCACCGCGAAATTTTTTTGAACGTCTGCCGGATGCCGGTTCTCCCGGGCTCAAACCCGGGCTAGCTGGGGGCGCTGGATGAGGCGCTAATGGTTGGCGGGCACCACGCGGGTCCACCAGCTGGTATGGCGTTCGATACGCACGGGCAGGCTGGGGGGCAGGGCGTCTAGGGCGAGATCGCTGTCATTCAGGGGGAAGCTGCCGCTGATGCGCAGGTCGGCGACTTCCGGGGCGACGCCCAGGTAGCCGCTGCGGTACTCGCCCAGGCGTTCCAGCAGGTCGGCCAGGCGCGCGTTCTCCACCACCAGCATGCCGCGCACCCAGGCGTCGGCGCCGACCGGCGCGTTCTGGCTGGCGTCCAGGCGGGTGCTGCTCATCAGCACCTGCTGGCCTTCCTCGATGATGCGCTCTTCATCGGCCCGCGCCGGGTGGGCGGCGACGGCCGACTGCAGGACGATCAGGCGCGTGCCGTCCTTCTCGGCGCGCACCAGGAAGCGCGTGCCGAGGGCGCGCAGGTCGCCGTCCCCGGTGCCGACCACGAAGGGGCGCGGGTCACCGTGTGCGGTCTCGACGAGGATCTCTCCGCGGCGCAGGTGGATGCGGCGCTGGGCCGGGTCGAACTCGATGTCCAGGGCGCTGCGGCTGTTGAGGCGCACATGGGTGCGGTCGGGCAGCAGCAGGTCACGTTGTTCGCCGCTGGCGGTGACTTCGTCGGCCAGCCAGTCGCTCAGTGGGCGTTGCTGGTTGGCCAGGCCCAGGGCGAGGGCACCGACCAGGACCAGGCCGAGCAGGCTGGCGCTGCGGCGCATGCGGCGCGGGGAGCGCAGCAGGGCGCGGCGGGCCGGGGCATTGCCGGCGGCGACGAACTGCTGGTCCAGGCCGGCCAGTTGCGCCCAGGCGCGGGCGTGTTCTGCATTGGCGGCGTGCCAGTGGAGGAATTCCGCCTGCTCGCCCGCGCTGGCTTCACCGGAGCCCAGGCAGAGTTGCCAGTGGATGGCTTCGTCGAGGACCTGCGAGGAGACCGGGGCGCGATTCACGTCGGTTCACCGTAGAGGGCGATGTAGCACTGGCGCAGGCCCTGGGCGAGGTACTGGCGCACGCGCGGCACGGAAACGCCCAGGCGCTCGGCGATCTCGGCGTGGCCGAGGCCGTCGACGCGGTTGTGGAGGAAGGCGGCGCGCGCCTTGCTGGAGAGCGTGCCCAGTAGGCGGTCGATCTCGCGCAGGGATTCGAGGATCAGCGCCTGTTCCTCCAGGCCCGGCTGCACGGCTTCGGGGACCCGGGCCAGTTCCTCGAGGTAGGCCCGTTCCAGGGCGCTGCGGCGGAAATGGTCCACCAGCAGGCCACGGGCGATGGTGGTGAGCAGCGCGCGGGGTTCGCGCACCTGGTGCAGGTCGGCTTTGCCGAGGATGCGCACGAAGGCGTCCTGGCTGAGGTCTTCCGCCCGATGGGGGCAGCTCAGGCTGCGGCGCAGCCAGCCGAGCAGCCAGTCGCGATGGTCGCGATAGAGCGCGCCCGCCAGCTCATGGTTCGTGGTTTCTCCAAGCGACACTGCAACCTCCGCCGCGCGAAGCAGGCTGGTAGGAAATGGAGCGAGAATGATTCGCAATTATGCCGATGCTGGCACCCGGCCGCAATCGCAGGCCGTCGGCTGCCGACGACCGTTCGCGTG
This sequence comes from Pseudomonas sp. Pc102, assembly GCF_018408275.1. Lineage (NCBI taxonomy): Bacteria > Pseudomonadati > Pseudomonadota > Gammaproteobacteria > Pseudomonadales > Pseudomonadaceae > Pseudomonas > Pseudomonas sp. Pc102. The sequence continues at coordinate 567,537 of NZ_AP021905.1, forward strand.
GCGCTGGCTCAGAGACCGGGTTGTTGCTGGCGACGCTGCCTGCGGGTGAGGGCGGCGGCGAGGGCGGCGGGGCTGTCGAGGCCCTGCTGGCGGGCGCGGCTGAAGAGGATCAGGGCCATCTCGGCGGTGGCCAGGGCATCGGCGCTGGCGTGGTGGCGTTGCTGAACCTGCAGGCCGAAGTACTCGGCCCATGAGTCCAGCCCGCCGTTGCGGATGCCGGCGTCGGGGCACAGCAGCGGGGCCAGTTCGGCGACGTCGAGGAAGGGATGCTGCAGGCGATGGTCGAGGTCGCGCTTGAGGGCGCGGGCGAGCATGCGCTGGTCGAAGGGGGCGTGGAAGGCCAGCAGCGGGCTGTCGCCCAGGTATTCCATGAAGGCCAGCAGGGCTTCGGCGGGCTCCACGCCTCCGGCCGATTCGCTGGGGGCGATGCCGTGGATGAGCACGCTGGGGCTGACCCGTCCGGTTTCGCGGTGCAGGGTGGCCTCGAACTGGTGGCCGAGGTCGATGGCGCCGTTTTCGATGCTCACTGCGCCGATGGACAGCACCAGGTCGCGGCTCATGTTCAGCCCGCTGGTTTCCAGGTCGAGCACCACGAAGCGCTGTTCGCGCAGCGGCCGGTCGTCCAGGCCGAGCGGGGCGGCCAGGGCGTCGCGGCGGCGTTGCTGGGCCTCGCTGAGCGGCGGGCGATGGCGGCGGGTGAGCCAGGCGAGGGCGTTCATAGCTGGTAGCGCAGCGCGAGGCTGGCCTGCAGGCGCTGGGCCTGGCGGAAGGATTCGCGGAGGATACGCCGGTCCAGGTGGTTGAGGCTGTCCGGGTCGAGGCGGTTGGTGAAGGGCAGCCCTTGCCGGGCCTGTTGCTGGTGCTGCTGCATGCGGGTCTGCTGGATGAAGTGGTAGGCCTCTTCGAAGGCGGCACCGTCCTGGGCGTCGATCACCTCATGTGCCACCAGCTGGCGCAGGCGTTCAAGGGTGTTGCAGGCGTCGATGCCATGGGCGAGGGCCAGCAGGCGTGCGCCGTCGACGAAGGGGGTGAGGCCCTGGACCTTGAGGTCGAGGGTGTCCTTCTCGGCGCCCTTGCGGGCCACCACGAAGTCGCGGAAGCGGCCCACGGGCGGTCGCTGGCGCAAGGCGTTCTCGGCCATCAGGCGCTGGAACAGGCGGTTGTCGGCGACCTGCGCGAGCACCTCGCGGCGCAGTTGCTCGCAGCCCTCGCGCTCGCCCCAGACGGCCCGCAGGTCGAAGTATATGCTCGAGCCGAGCAGGCTTTCCGGCGTGGCCTCGCGGATGAAACCGGCGAAGCGGCGGCTCCATTCCTGGCGCGACAGGCACAGTTCGGGGTTGCCGGCCATGATGCGCCCGCGGCACAGCTCGAAGCCGCATCTGGCCAGGTCCTGGTTGATGCGCTCGGCCAGCGGCAGCAGGCGCCCGCGGATGGCGGCGGCCTCGGCGGCGTCGCGGGCCTCGAAGAGGATGCCGTTGTCCTGGTCGGTGTGCAGCGTCTGCTCGCGGCGCCCTTCGCTGCCGAAGCACAGCCAGGTGAAGGGTACGCCCGGGTCGCCCTGTTCTTCGATGGCGAGCTCGATCACCCGGCACACGGTGTGGTCGTTGAGCAGGGTGATGATGTGGGTGATCTGCGTGGAGCTGGCGCCGTGGGCGAGCATGCTGTCCACCAGGCGCTGGATGTCGCTGCGCAGGGCGGCGAGGGTCTCGACTCGGCCGGCATGGCGGATGGTGCGGGCCAGGTGCACCAGGTCGACGCGCTGCAGGGAGAACAGGTCGCGCTCGGAGACCACGCCGCGCAGGCGACCGTCCTCCACCACGCAGACATGGGCGATGTGGCGCTCGGTCATGGCGATGGCGGCATCGAAGGCGCTGGCATCCGGCGGCAGGTGGAAGGGCTGCTGGGTCATCAGCCCGGCGATGCTCTGGCCGAGGTCGGCGCAGGCGTCGGCGATCACCCGACGCAGGTCGCGCAGGGTGAAGATGCCCTGGGGCCGCTGCTGCTCGTCGACGATGACGATGCTGCCCACCTGGTTCTCGTGCATCAGCCGCACGGCATCGCGCAGGGGCATGTGCGGCGGGCAGGCGATGGGCTGGCGCACGGCGAGATCGATGAGGCGGGTGTCGAGCGAGTACTGGGCACCGAGGGTTTCCACCGCGCGCAGCTGCACCTGCTGGTTGACCTGGTCGAGCAGGCTGCTGACGCCGCGCAGGGCGAAGTCGCGGAACGGGCCGGAGATGGCGAACAGGCGCACGAAGGCGGGCTTGGCCAGGAGCAGGCAGAAGGTGTCTTCGCCGGCCAGGTGCTCGGTGCGGGTGGCGCGCTCGCCGAGCAGGGCGGCGAGGGGGAAGCATTCGCCGCCGGCGATCTCGAAGGTGGTCTCGGTGCCGCGCTTGGCCGAATGCGGGCGTTCGCCGACCACGCGGCCCTGCTTGACGATGTAGAAGTGTTCGACCGGCCCGTCGCTGGGCTTGATGATGGATTCCCCGCGCCCATAGAAGCGCAGCAGGCAGTTTTCCACCAGGTAGGCCAGGTGGGCGCTTTCCATCTGGTTGAAGGGTGGGAATTTCTGCAGGAACTCCATGGTGCCATGGACGTTCTGCATCACCGCCTGCTTGCCCGCCTGGGCGAAGGCGTCCGTCGTGCTCATGCTCTGTTTTCCACGGCGCTCTTGTTGTGGGTGCATGGTCGATGGCCGGGACGGCGCTGCACATTGGACGTAAGTATAGAGCGAGCTCGAACCCATTCCCGGCGCGGGTTGTCGGGGTGAGTTCCGCCTGGGAGGAGGAATTGCCGCCGCCCCCATTGTGCTGGTCAATTTTTGCACCGTTCGGCGGCGAAACGGGAACTCTTATGATTTTCCGCTATCACACACGCGTGATGCCGCGCACTCTGACTTTGCGCGGAGCAGCGTGCCTGCAATGGCCGCTACGAGGTGGAGCCCATGAATTACGGTGACTTGCTGAGCCAAGAGGAGATGAAGGCCCTGGATGAACTGGTGCGCGTGCCGAACGCCCAGCCCAGTGTGCTGCTGGTGGACGATGATGAAGCTGCCCGCGACTCCCTGGCCGATCGCCTGACCGCTCACGGCATCAGTTGCATCACTGCAGAAAGCGGCGAGCAGGCCTTGGCTCTGCTGCTGGCGCGGCCCTCCATCGACCTGCTGGTGACCGAACTGCACATGCAGTGTGGCAGTGGCCTGGAGCTGGTCCGCCAGGTGCGCCAGTCGGCGCGGGCGAGCCTGCCGGTGATCATCACCTCGGGTGATGCGGACGTTCAGGACGCCATCGAGGCCATGCACATGAAGGTGGTGGATTTCCTTCTCAAACCCGTGGATATCACCCGCCTGGTTACGTTGGTGCGCAACGAGCTGGGTACGCCGCCGAGCAAGCCTCCGGTGAGGGCGAGGCAAGCAAAGGCCGAAGTCCTGACGCTGAAAAGCGCCTGAAGCCGCCGCAAGGCGGTTTTTTCTTTTCTCCATTTACCCATCGATCCGCTGGCTGGCCCGGCATTCGCCGGCCTGATACGGGCTGCCGGCTGCTTGTAGCCGATCGATTTGTGATCAGAATAGTTAGACCGGTCTATATAAAAAGCCGGCCACTTTTTCAGGAGGAAGCGTCATGAACCACGATCCGCGTTTGCAGGAACGACTCGAAGCGGTGATCCGCGCTACCCCGTTCGCCGCGCTGATGGGGGCGCGCGTCAACGCCATTGGCGCGGGCGCTGTCGAGCTGGAGGTCGAGGTGAAGCCGGAGGTGATGCACCAGCATCATGGCTTCGTACATGGAGCGGTGGTCGGCTTCATGGCCGACAGCGCCTGTGCCTGGGCGGCGGCCTCGGTGGCGGGGGATGTGGTGACCTCGGAGTACACGCTCAACCTGCTGGCGCCGGCGGTGGGCGAGCGCCTGGTGGCCCGGGGGCGGGTGCTGAAGGCGTCGAGCCGGACACTGGCGACCTTCGCCGAGGTCTTCGCGATCAAGAACGGCGAGGAGAAGCTTGTGGCGGTGGCCCTGGCCACGGTGGCCAAGGTCGGCGGCGAGGGGGCGCGCTGATGGAGAGCGAAGTGCCTGACGGCTACGAGCCGCTGTTTCGCAGTAGCCCATTCCTCGATCTGCTGGGCCCGCTGTATTGCCGTCGCGACGAGAGTGGCGGCCTGGTGATCGCAGTACGTATCGGGGAGAAACACTGCAACCTGCGGGGCACGGCCCATGGCGGGCTGCTCTGCACCCTGGCGGATGTGGCGCTGGGCTATTCCACGGCCTTCTCCCAGGACCCGCCCCTGGCGATGGCGACGGTGAACCTGAGCCTGGATTTCTGCGGTGCGGCTCGGCTCGGGGACCTGGTGGAAGTCCGCACGACGATCCACAAGGTGGGCCAGCGCCTGGCATTCGCCAGTGCGGACCTGCGCTGCGGGGAACACGCCGTGGCCCGCGGCAGCGCCGTGTTTCATATTCCCTGAGGCTCGGGCATGCTTTGCGCGCGCCGGGGGACCGGCGCGCGTCACTGCCCTGGAGAGGTTCTCTTGCCGAAGAAATCCAACGCCGCCGATCGCGTCGTCCGCGCCACAGCTTCACTGCTGGCGAGCAAGGGCTATTTCGGAACGGCCCTGGGCGACATCATCGCCCGCTCGGAGACGCCCAAGGGCTCGCTCTACCACTACTTCCCCGATGGCAAGCCGGAGATCGTCGGCGCCGCCATCGATTTCGTCGCCACCGAGGTGCGTGCGCATCTCGAGCAGGCCGCGAACCGGGCGCCCCATGCACGCAACGCGCTGCTGGGCTTCACCGCGACGCTGCGCGGTTGGCTGGAGGCCTCGGACTACGCCGAGTCCTGCCCGATCTTCGCCACCACCTTGAGCATCGACGATGAGCTCGATGGTGTTCACCGGCGCTGTGGCGCCGCGCTGGGCGGCTGGCATGGCGTTTTCGAACAGGCACTGCTCGCCGACGGGCTTGCCGCCGCAGTGGCCGAACGTCGTGCCTGGCTGCTGATCGCCGCGCTGGAAGGGGCGCTGGGCGTGGCCCGGGTGCAGCGCTCGCTGCGGCCGCTGGAGCTGATCGAGGCGGAGCTGCTGCCGTTGCTGCCCTGATCGCCCGGCTTTCTACAGGCATGAAAAAACCGCCCCGAGGGGCGGTTTTTCTTGGAGCGGGGCTTACAGGCCGTTCTTAGCCTTGAATTCGCGACGACGACGGTGCAGGACCGGCTCGGTGTAGCCGTTGGGCTGCTTGGTGCCTTCGACCACCAGTTCGACGGCGGCCTGGAAAGCCACGTTGTCGTCGAAGTTGGGGGCCAGCGGGCGGTACAGCGGGTCGTTGGCGTTCTGGCGGTCGACCACCGGGGCCATGCGCTTGAGGCTGGCGAGGATCTGCTCCTCGGTCACCACCTTGTGGCGCAGCCAGTTGGCCAGCAGCTGGCTGGAGATGCGCAGGGTGGCACGGTCTTCCATCAGGCCGACGTCGTTGATGTCCGGCACCTTGGAGCAGCCGACGCCCTGGTCGATCCAGCGCACCACGTAGCCGAGGATGCCCTGGGCGTTGTTGTCCAGTTCGTTCTGGATCTCGTCGGCGCTCCAGTTGGTGTTCGGCGCCAGCGGGATGGTCAGGATGTCGTCCACCGAAGCCGGCGCGCGCTTGGCCAGCTCGGCCTGGCGGGCGAACACGTCGACCTTGTGGTAGTGCAGCGCGTGCAGGGTGGCGGCGGTCGGCGACGGAACCCAGGCGGTGTTGGCGCCGGCCAGCGGGTGGCCGATCTTCTGCTCGAGCATGCCGGCCATCAGGTCGGGCATGGCCCACATGCCCTTGCCGATCTGGGCGCGGCCCTGCAGGCCGGTGGCCAGGCCGATGTCGACGTTGTTGTTCTCGTAGGCGCCGATCCACTTCTCGCTCTTCATGGCGGCCTTGCGCACGACGGCGCCGGCTTCCATGGAGGTGTGGATTTCGTCACCGGTGCGGTCGAGGAAACCTGTGTTGATGAACACCACGCGCTCGCTGGCGGCCTTGATGCACGCCTTGAGGTTGATGGTGGTGCGGCGCTCCTCGTCCATGATGCCGACCTTGAGGGTGTTACGCGGCATACCGAGCACATCCTCTACGCGACCGAAGATCTCGGTGGTGAAGGCGACTTCTTCCGGGCCATGCATCTTCGGCTTGACGATGTAGACCGAGCCGGTGCGGGTGTTCTTGCGGCTGGTGTTGCCGTTGAGGTTGTGCAGGGCGATCAGGCTGGTGAACAGCGCGTCCTGGATGCCTTCCGGGATCTCGTTGCCGGCGGCGTCGAGGATGGCCGGGTTGGTCATCAGGTGACCGACGTTGCGCACGAACAGCAGGCTGCGGCCGTGCAGGGTCAGCTCGGAACCGTCGGGCCTGGTGTAGACGCGGTCGGGGTTCATGGTGCGGGTGAAGGTCTCGCCGCCCTTGGACACGCTCTCGGCCAGGTCGCCTTTCATCAGGCCCAGCCAGTTGCGGTAGACCACGGTCTTGTCGTCGGCATCGACGGCGGCGACGGAGTCCTCGCAGTCCATGATGGTGGTCAGGGCGGCTTCCATCAGCACGTCCTTGACGCCTGCGGCATCGGTCTTGCCGATGGGGCTGTTCGGGTCGATCTGGATCTCGAAGTGCAGGCCGTTGTGCTTGAGCAGCAGGGCTTGCGGGGCCGCGGCATCACCCTGGAAGGCGATGAACTGGGCGGTGTCCTTGAGGCCGGTCTCGGTGCCGTCCTTCAGGGTCACGGCGAAGGCGCCGTCCTTGATGGCGTAGGCGGTGGCGTCGACATGGGAGCCGTCGTGCAGCGGGGCGGCTTCGTCGAGGAAGGCGCGGGCGAAGGCGATGACCTTGTCACCGCGGACCTTGTTGTAGCCCTTGCCCTTCTCGGCGCCGTTCTCTTCGCTGATCACGTCGGTGCCGTAGAGCGCGTCGTACAGCGAGCCCCAGCGGGCGTTGGCGGCGTTCAGGGCGAAGCGGGCGTTCATCACCGGCACCACCAGCTGCGGGCCGGCCATGCGGGCGATCTCTTCGTCGACGTTGGCGGTGGTGGCCTGGAAGTCGGCCGGCTCGGGGAGCAGGTAGCCGATTTCCTGCAGGAAGGCCTTGTAGGCCACGGCATCGTGGGCCTGGCCGGCGCGGGCCTGGTGCCAGGCGTCGATCTGCGCCTGGAGTTCGTCGCGCTTGGCGAGCAGGGCTTTGTTCTTGGGCGCCAGGTCATTGATGACCGCTTCGGCGCCGGCCCAGAACTTCTCGGCGCTGATGCCGGTTCCGGGGATGGCTTCGTTGTTCACGAAGTCGAACAGGACTCTGGCGACCTGCAGGCCACCGACTTGAACGCGCTCAGTCATTGCTTGCCTCACTCTGCTCAATATCCGCTGCGGACCGTGCTCCAGTGCTTGTAGTCCGAGCCGCGGCATACTACATGAAGCCGTCGTAAAAATCATGGGCGTGCGTCGCTATGCGACCAGAAAACGCCTTGCAGTCACGGCGGGGGCAGAATGTTCTCAAGAAACAGGTGGATTGTTCCAGAAAAATCTTAAAAACGTACACGATTAATGAAAAATCGTGTCTGCGACCCAGTGCCGCAGCCTGGAAACGCATATTCCGGGACTACCTTCAGCTCTTTTCTATACTGCCCACACTACAAAAAATGGAGTTTCCCATGGCCGTGCATGCCGTAACCGCTGCCGATATCGATGAACTGGCCGAGCTCTTTTCCGGCTACCTGGATTTCTATGAAGTACCGCGGCCGCTGGGCGAGGTGCGCGATTTCCTCGGCGACCGCCTGGCGCGTGGCGACTCGGTGCTGTTCATCGCGCGTAGCCTGGAAGGCAGGGCGCAGGGCTTCGTGCAGCTCTATCCCTTCATCTCGTCCCTGGCCATGGCGCCCGCCTGGTTGCTCAGCGACCTCTACGTCGCCCCGCATGCCCGCCGCCAGGGCGTGGGCGAAGACCTGATGAACGCCGCTCGTGCCCACGGCGAGGCCACCGGCGCCTGTGGCCTGCAGCTGGAGACGGCGAAGACCAACCTGGCCGGCCAGGCGCTCTACGAGCGCCTGGGCTATGTGCGCGACCAGGTGTACCTGACCTACTGGCTGAGCCTCGCCTGAGGCGGCCCACTGAAGAGAAGGAGTCGAGCGTGGACCATCTGGTATTGACGGTGATCGCCCCGGACCAGCCCGGGCTGGTGGAACGAGTCGCCCAGTGCATCGCCGCCCATGGCGGCAACTGGCTGGAAAGCCGCATGTCGCGCATGGCCGGGCAGTTCGCCGGCATCCTGCGGGTGGCGGTGCCGGCGGAGGGGTATGACGAGCTGGTGGAAGGGCTGCAAGGCCTGGCGGCCCATGGCATCCGCGTGATGCTGGCGGAGAGCGGCATCGAGCCGTCCTGCACCTGGAAGCCGATCCTCCTGGACCTGGTGGGCAACGACCGCCCCGGCATCGTCCGCGACATCACCCGCTTGCTGTCCGAGCAGGGGGTGAACGTGGAGAGCCTGGTCACCGAGGTGAAGCCGGCGCCCATGAGCAGCGAGCCGCTGTTCCATGCCGAGGCGGTGCTGGCGGTGCCGCTGACCCTGTCCCTCGATGTGCTGCAGAAGCGGCTGGAGGCGCTCGCCGACGACCTGATGGTGGAGCTGGACCTGCAATCGCAGGCGTCGTGACGGCTATCCCCGGAAAACCTGGGCAAGCCTGTGGATAACCTGGGGAGCGCCGGCGCTGGAGCAGGGCCTGCGCGGCCCGGGGCGTTCTGGCTGAAAAACGAGCGGATTCAGCGGCTTGTGCACAAAGCACGGGGACGGAGCTGTGGATAAGCTCTGGAGCGTCGGCTGCAGGCCAGGCGTGGCGCTGCCTGCAGCCGATCGTACGTTTTCTGCTCAGCCGATGTTGCGGCGCAGGGTGATCCAGGCGTCGACGCTGTAGACCGCAAGGCCGGCCCAGATGAAGCAGAACGCCAGGAGCTTGCTCGGATCGAAGTGCTCGTCGAAGAGGAAGATCGCCTGCAGCATCACCAGGGTCGGCGCCAGGTACTGGAGGAAGCCCAGCGTGGTGTAGGGCAGGTGGCGGGCGGCGGCGTTGAAGCACACCAGCGGCACCAGGGTGATGGGGCCGGCGGCGATCAGCCAGAAGGCCTCGGAGGTGCCCCAAAAGGCCGCCTGGCTGGTCTGGGCCGCCGGGTGCAGGACCAGCCAGCCCAGCGCCAGGGGCAGCAGCAGCCAGGTTTCCACCACCAGGCCGGGCAGGGCGGCGACCGGTGCCTGCTTGCGGATCAGCCCATAGAAGCCGAAGGTCAGCGCCAGGGTCAGGGAGACCCAGGGCAGGCTGCCCACCTGCCAGATCTGTTGTGCCACGCCGACCGCCGCCAGGGCCACCGCGATCCATTGCAGGCGGCGCAGGCGTTCGCCGAGCAGGAGCATGCCCAGCAACACGTTCACCAGCGGGTTGATGTAGTAGCCGAGGCTGGCTTCGAGCATGCGCCCGTTGTTCACCGCCCAGACATAGACCAGCCAGTTGGAGGCGATCAGTACGCCGCTGGCGGCGAGGATGCCGAAGCGCCTGGGGTTCTCGCGCAGTTCGCGCAGCCAGCCGGGGTGCTTCCAGACCAGCAGCAGGAGGGCGCCGAACAGGGCGGACCAGATGGCGCGATGGACGATGATCTCCAGCGCCGGGACGGCCTGGATGGCTTTGAAGTAGATGGGGAAGAGGCCCCAGATGATGTAGGCGGTCAGGCCGAGGATGTACCCGCGACGCGGGTTGGCGGTGGCCATGTAAGGTCCTTGCTTAGGTCGCTAACGAAAGGTCCGACATTCTAGAGGCCGCCCGGCCGACTTGTCTGTCTGCCCAGGATCTTCCCGCATGGCCCGGGCCATTCCGGCGTAAGGATTACGTTACGCCGGACTTCCTGGGCCCCTGCCGCATCGTCCGCGTGTCAGAACAGGCGCAGCGGCTCCTCGTCCATCGCCGCCAGTTGCTCGCGCAGGATCAGCACCTGGTCGCCCCAGTAACGCTCGCTGCCGAACCAGGGGAAGCTCATGGGGAAGGCGGGATCGTCCCAGCGCCGCGCCAGCCAGGCGCTGTAGTGCATCAGGCGCAGGGCGCGCAGGGCTTCGATCAGCGGCAGTTCACGCGGGTCGAAGTCGTGGAACTCCTGGTAGCCGTCCACCAGTTCGGAGAGCTGCGTCAGGCGCTCGTGGCGCTCGCCGGCGAGCATCATCCACAGGTCCTGCACCGCCGGGCCCATGCGGCAGTCGTCGAGGTCGACCATGTGGAAGGTCTCGTCGCGGCACAGGAGGTTGCCGGGGTGGCAGTCGCCGTGCAGCCGGATGGCGGTGTAGCGCACTTCGCCGAAGCGCTGGTCGAGGCGCTTGAGCAGGTCGCGGGCCACCGACTCGTAGGCCGGGAGCAGGCTCCTGGGGATGAAGCCGCCCTCCAGCAGGGTGTGCAGCGAGTCATGGCCGAACGCCTGGACGGTCTGGGTTTCGCGGTGCTCGAAGGGGCGTACGGCACCGACCGCGTGCAGGCGGCCGAGCAACTGGCCGAGGCGGTAGAGCTGGTCCATGTTGCCGGGCTCGGGCGCGCGGCCGCCGCGGCGGGGGAACAGGGCGAAGCGGAAGCCGGCGTGTTCGAACAGGGTTTCGCCGTCACGGGAGAGAGGCGCGACCACCGGCACTTCGTGCTCGGCGAGCTCGGCGCTGAAGGCGTGCTCCTCGCGGATCGCGGCGTCGGTCCAGCGCTGCGGCCGGTAGAACTTGGCGATAAGCGGCTGTTCGTCTTCGATGCCGACCTGGTAGACGCGGTTCTCGTAGCTGTTGAGGGCCAGCACGCGGGCGTCGCTGAGGTAGCCCAGGCCCTCCACGGCGTCGAGCACGAGATCGGGCGTCAGTTCGGCGAAGGGATGGGACATGGGCGACTCCGGTGGTTGGGCGGCAAGTCTAGCGCCTATGGCACCGGCGGGGCGGTCTATCGTTCGGCGCTTCTCAGAGCGGGGTGCCGAGCAGCACCAGGCTGGGGGCGAACAGGGCGCGGGCCAGGCTGCCCGCTCGCAAGCCATCGGCTTCGAGCTGGGCGGGTTCGGCCAGGGCGCAGAGGGTCTGGCCGTTGGCCAGGGCGATGCGGACCTCGCTGGGGCCCTCGTCGTCGGGCAGGATCGCTTCGATGCGTCCTTCCAGGGCGTTCATCTGTGGATCGGGCTGCACGCCGAGGGGCTGCACGCTGAGCCAGCCGGCCTTCATCAGGGCGATCACGCCGCCGCCGGGGGTGAGTTCCAGCTTTTCGCTGCTGTCGTGGGTGATCTGCGCGCGCATGCGGGCGCCGCCAGGCAGCTCGACGTCCACCAGGTCGTTGCGGCCCTGGGCCTGCACGGCGACGACCTTGCCGCTGAGCTGGTTGCGGGCGCTGGTGCGCAGCATCAGGCGGCCCAGGCGTTCCAGGTCCTGCTCGCTCTCGGCGCTTTCCAGCAGGTGCGCCTGCAGGCTTTCCATGCGCTTGAACAGGGCCAGCAGGCGTTCGCCTTCGGCGGACAGGCGTGCGCCGCCACCGCCCTTGCCACCGACGCTGCGTTCGACCAGGGGCTTTTCCGAAAGGTTGTTGAGCTCGTCGATGGCGTCCCACGCAGCCTTGTAGCTGAGCCCGGCCGCCTTCGCCGCACGTGTGATCGAGCCCTGGACGGCGATCTGCTCCAGCAGGGCCATGCGCTGCGGGCGGCGGGTCAGTTGCTGGGTCAGGGGCGTGAGCTGGCTCATGGTCGATGACTGTTGCTGGACATGGCGCAGCAGGCTGAGTGAGTCGGGGGCGCCCGTCAAGCTATGCCTCAGGGCGGCGTGCCGGGCTTGGGCGTGCGCGCCAGGCAATAGATGTCGACCCGCTCGGCGCCTGCGCGCTTGAGCAGGTGGGCGAGGTATTGCGCGGTGGTTCCGGTGGTCAGCACGTCATCCACCAGCGCCAGGTGCAGTCCCTGCGGGCTGGCGTGCGGGGCCAGCTGGAAGGCGCCGCGCAGGTTGCGCTTGCGGGTGGCGGCGTCCAGGCCCTGCTGGGCGGGCGTGTCCCGTTGGCGCAGCAGCCAATCGTCGTGCGTCGGCACCCGCAGGCGGCGACCGAGCCAGCCCGCCAGCATCTGCGCCTGATTGAAGCCGCGCTGGCGCTGGCGGCGGGTTGCCAGCGGCACGGCCAGCAGGGCGTCGGGACGCGGCTCGCCGGTGCTTTGCGCGTGCTCGATGTGGCGCGCCAGGAGTTCCGCCAGCAAGCGGCCAAGGGGCCACTGGGCCTGGTGCTTGAAGCGGGTGATCAGGCTGTCCACCGGGAAGTCGTAGCGCCAGGGGATGCAGGCGGCATCGAAGGCGGGCGGGTGCTTCAGGCATTCGCCGCAGGTCAGGCCCCGGGCGGGCAGCGGCAGGGCGCAGACCCGGCAACGCCCGGCCAGCCAGGGCAGGTCCGCTTCGCAATCGGTGCAGATGGGCAGTTCGCAGCCTTGCGCCCGCGTGCCGCACAGTGCGCAGGTCGAGGCGGTTCGGACGAGGTGGCGCAGCAGGTGGGCGAGCCGGTCCATGGCGCCCCTCCCTGGGCGAGGTCAGTGGATCAGCCAGCTCATGACGATCAGGCCGAGGAAGATGAGGATCAGGCCGCTGATGATGCCTTTTCGCAGCAATGCGCGTATGCCGCCGAAGAGCAGGAGCAGGCCGAGAATGAGTACGACGAAGCTGAAGATCGAGGCATCCATCCCGATGGCCCGCGCCAGGCCCCGGAGGAAGTCGTCCATCGCCGCCCAGATGCCGCCGAGGACGGTTGAAAGCAGATCGACGATGAAGCGGATCACCTTGCCGATCGCCTCGCCCAGCCAACTGAAGAAACCGTCGTTACCCATGCTCGTTCCTTATGCGTCATGACCGTCTGGGTGTTTGATCCAGGCGGCGCCCAAGGGTTCTGTGTGGTTGAAAAATAACCAGATGTAAACCTGTGTCGAGTTTTTGGTTGACAGCGTCATACCCCAAAATCAAGATGCCCAACAGCCTGAATTCCCGCGCTCGCCGTCGGGATTTCCCCCTACAAGAGGCGCGATCCACGCGTCGAAGGAAGCTCCCCATGAGTGCAACCGTAGCCATCTCCACCCGCCACGATTGGTCCCTCGCCGAAGTGCGGGCACTGTTCGAGCAACCTTTCAACGACCTGCTGTTCCAGGCGCAGACCGTGCACCGCGCGCACTTCGACCCGAACCGCGTACAGGTCTCCACCCTGCTGTCGATCAAGACCGGCGCCTGCCCCGAAGACTGCAAGTACTGCCCCCAGTCCGGCCACTACAACACCGGACTGGACAAGGAAAAGCTGATGGAGGTGCAGAAGGTCCTGCAGGCAGCCGCCGAGGCCAAGGCCATCGGCTCGACGCGCTTCTGCATGGGGGCGGCCTGGAAGCACCCCTCCGCCAAGGACATGCCCTACGTGCTGGAGATGGTGAAGGGCGTGAAGAAGCTCGGCCTCGAGACCTGCATGACCCTCGGTCGCCTGGACCAGGAGCAGACCCGCGCGCTGGCCGATGCCGGCCTGGACTACTACAACCACAACCTCGATACCTCGCCGGAGTTCTACGGCAACATCATCACCACCCGCACCTACGGCGAGCGCCTGCAGACCCTGGCCTACGTGCGTGAGGCGGGGATGAAGATCTGCTCGGGCGGCATCCTCGGCATGGGCGAGTCGGTGGACGACCGCGCCGGCCTGCTGATCCAGCTGGCCAACCTGCCGGAGCACCCGGAGTCGGTGCCGATCAACATGCTGGTCAAGGTCAAGGGCACGCCGCTGGCCGAGGAGAAGGACGTCGACCCGTTCGACTTCATCCGTACCCTGGCGGTGGCGCGGATCATGATGCCCAAGTCCCACGTACGCCTCTCCGCCGGTCGCGAACAGATGAACGAGCAGATGCAGGCCCTGGCCTTCATGGCCGGCGCCAACTCGATCTTCTACGGCGAGAAACTGCTGACCACTGCCAACCCCCAGGCGGACAAGGACATGCAGCTCTTCGCCCGCCTCGGCATCAAGCCCGAGGAACGCGAGGAACACGCCGACGAAGTTCACCAGGCCGCCATCGAGCAGGCCCTGGTGGAGCAGCGCGACTCCAAGCTGTTCTATAACGCTGCCGTTTGAAGGCAGCTCCAAGCCACAGGCTGCAAGCCACAAGCCGGGATGCGCTTCCGGCTTTCACTTGCAGCTTGCGGCTTGCCGCTTGGAACTGACGTTATGCCCTTCGATCTCGCTTCCCGCCTCGCCGAGCGCCGCGCCGCCGATCTCCATCGCCAGCGTCCCCTGCTGGAAAGCCCCCAGGGGCCGTATGTGGTGGTGGACGGCCGGGCGATGCTGGCCTTCTGTTCGAACGACTACCTGGGCCTGGCCAACCACCCCGAGGTGATCGCCGCGCTGCGTGCCGGTGCCGAGCGCTGGGGTGCTGGCGGCGGTGCCTCGCACCTGGTCATCGGGCACAGCGGGCCGCACCACGAGCTGGAGCTGGCCCTGGCCGAGTTCACCGGGCGCCCGCGTGCGCTGCTGTTCTCCACCGGCTACATGGCCAACCTGGGTGCCGTCACCGCGCTGGTGGGCAAGGGCGGCAGCGTGCTGGAGGACCGCCTCAACCACGCGTCCCTGCTCGACGCCGGTCTGCTGTCGGGTGCGCGCTTCTCGCGCTACCTGCACAACGATGTGGCCAGCCTCGCCGCGCGCCTGGAGAAGGCCGAAGGCGACACGCTGGTCGTCACCGATGGGGTGTTCAGCATGGATGGCGATCTTGCCGACCTGCCCGCGCTCTGCGCCAAGGCGCGGGAGCAGGGCGCCTGGGTGATGGTCGACGACGCCCATGGCTTCGGCCCGTTGGGGGCCACCGGTGGCGGCATCGTCGAGCACTTCGGCCTCGGCCTGGAGGATGTGCCCGTGCTGGTCGGCACCCTGGGCAAGGCCTTCGGCACCGCCGGCGCCTTCGTCGCGGGCAGTGAAGAACTGATCGAGACGCTGATCCAGTTTGCCCGCCCCTACATCTACACCACCAGCCAGCCGCCCGCCGTGGCCTGCGCCACCCTCAAGAGCCTGGAGCTCCTGCAGAAGGAAAGTTGGCGCCGCGAGCACCTGAACAGGCTGATCCAGCGCTTCCGCGAGGGGGCCGCCGAGATCGGCCTGAGCCTGATGGACAGCCCTACGCCGATCCAGCCGATCCTGGTCGGCGACAGCGCCCGGGCCCTGCGTCTCGCCGCCCTGCTGCGCGAACGCGGCATCCTCGTCGGGGCCATCCGCCCGCCGACGGTGCCGGCCGGCAGCGCTCGCCTGCGGGTGACCTTCAGCGCCTCCCACAGCGAGGCCCAGCTGGAACTGTTGCTCCAGGCGTTGTCCGAAAGCTGGAACATTCTGGCTAAGGAAGGAAGAACCGATGCGTGACCGACTGATCCTGCTGCCCGGCTGGGCGCTCGGCCCGGGTGCCCTGGAGCCCCTGCGCGATGCGCTGTCCGAGCGTGCGCCGCACCTGAACATCGAGATCGAGCCGCTGCCCGACCTCGCGCAGCCTGAGGCCTGGCTCGACGAGCTCGATGCGCGCCTGCCGAGCGATTGCTGGCTGGCGGGCTGGTCCCTCGGCGGGATGCTGGCGGCGCAGCTGGCGGCACGGCGCGATGGGGCCTGCTTCGGGCTGATCGGGCTCGCCAGCAACCTGAGTTTCCGTGCCCGCGAGGATTGGCCGAGCGCGATGCCCGGCGATGTCTTCGCCGCATTCCACGAGGCCTTCGGTCTCGACCCCGAGCTGACCCTGAAGCGCTTCCGCCTGCTGGTGAGCCAGGGCGCCAAGGACCCGCGCACCCTGGTGCGGCAGCTGCAGGTCACCCAGCCGGCCACCCCGGTGGAGGTGCTCGAAGCCGGCCTGCAATTGCTGGCCGGGCTGGACACCCGTGGCGCCCTGCGCGCCTACAGCGGCCCGCAGTTGCACCTGTTCGCCGGGCGCGATGCGCTGGTGCCGGCCGGCGCCTGCCAGGCGTTGCTGGACTGGCTGCCGGACGTCGAGGCGACGGTGATCCGCGAAGCCAGCCACGGGCTGCCGGTGGAGTGCCCGGACGCGGTCGCCGAGGCCATGCTGGCGTTCATGTTCGAAGGTGAAGATGTCTGAATCCGTCGTCGTCCCGTTGCCCAGCCTATCGGTGGAGGCACCGCCCCTGCCGGACAAGCGCCAGGTCGCGGCCTCCTTTTCCCGTGCGGCGGCCAGCTACGACAGCGTCGCCGAGCTGCAGCGTGTCGTCGGCAGTGCCCTGCTCGACAGCCTGCCCGACGGCTTCGTCCCCGAACGCTGGCTCGACCTGGGCTGCGGCACCGGGCATTTCTCGCGCGTGCTGGCGGAGCGCTTCCCCACGGCCGATGGCCTGGCGCTGGATATCGCCGAAGGCATGCTGCAACACGCCCGCCCACTGGGTGGGGCCAGCCACTTCGCCGCTGGCGATGCCGAGCGCCTGCCTCTCGTGGACGGTTGCCTGGACCTGGTGTTCAGCAGCCTGGCGGTGCAGTGGTGCGGTGATTTCGCGGCGGTACTGAGCGAGGCGCGGCGGGTGTTGCGGCCGAACGGCCTGCTGGTCTTCAGCAGCCTGTGCGTCGGCACTCTGCAGGAATTGCGCGACAGCTGGCAGGAGGTGGACGGCTTCGTACACGTCAACCGCTTCCGCGAGTTCAGCCGCTATCAGGCGCTGTGCGCGGGCAGTGGCCTGCGTCCGTTGTTGCTGGAGCGACGTCCTCGCGTGCTGCATTTCCCCGACCTGCGCAGCCTGACCCATGAGCTCAAGGCGCTGGGCGCGCACAACCTCAATCCCGGTCGCCCCGGTGGCCTGACCGGCAGGGCGCGCATGCTCGCCCTGATCGAGGCCTACGAGCGTCGGCGCGATGCCGGCGGCCTGCCCGTCACCTACCAGGTCGTCCACGGCCTCTTGCGCAAGGAGCCCTGAATGAGCGCGGCCTTCTTCATCGCCGGCACCGACACCGAGATCGGCAAGACCACGGTGGCCGCGGGCTTGCTGCACGCCGCCCGCCTGGCCGGGCTGTCCACGGCGGCGAGCAAGCCGGTGGCGTCCGGCTGTGTTCCGACCCCCGCCGGCCTGCGCAACGAGGACGCCCTGGCACTGCTGGGCGAGTGCTCGCTGCCGCTGGCCTATGAGGAGGTCAACCCGCTGGCCTTCGCGCCCGCCATCGCGCCGCACCTGGCTGCGCGCGAGGTCGGCGTCGAGCTGGACCTGGCCGCGCTGGAGGGCCCGGTGCGGCGGATCATCGACAAGGGGGCGGACTTCACCCTGGTCGAGGGCGCCGGTGGCTGGAGGGTGCCGCTGGCCGGTGGCGCGAGTCTCTCGGACCTGCCGATCGCCCTGGGCCTGCCGGTGATCCTGGTGGTGGGCGTGCGCCTCGGCTGCATCAATCATGCGGTGCTCAGTGCCGAGGCGATCCTGCGTGATGGCCTGCCGTTGGCCGGCTGGGTGGCGAACCTGGTGGACCCGGCGACCTCACGCCTGGAAGAGAACCTCGCCACCCTGGCGGAGCGGCTTCCGGCTCCGTGCCTGGGTCGCATCCCCCGCCTGGTGACCCCGACGCCCGCAGCCGTCGCAGCCTGCCTGGACCTGGCCCCCCTGGCGCTATAAGCAGAACGGCGTCCATAGCCTTTTGTTTGTACGTTTTTTAGACGTTTTCTGCTTCAATTACGGCGTTGATCTCTTGTTTCGAGGTTGGTGATGGAAATCTCCGGTAGTGCCTTCAGCGCAGGATTGAGTGCTCTGCAATCGGGCCAGCGTCGTATCGACCAGGCCGGTGCGGATATTGCGGGCTCGTCCGTGCAGCGCAACCAGCAGGCCCCCAGCGCCCGAGTCCAGGAATTCAACGATGTCGACCAGGCGAGCAACCTGGTGGACCTCAACGTCGGCAAGTTCCAGGCGGAAGCCGGAGCCCAGGTGATCAAGACCGCTGACGATGTACTCGGAACCCTGATCGACACCCGCGCCTGACTGACGGCTCCCCGACTGCGATAGCGGCGGTGGCCTGGCGCGGGCAGGGAGGGCCCCATGCGGATCGGCAGTGCTGCATATCTCCCTTCGTCGGCGATGGCGCTCCAGCCCTCGCGCGGCGCGGTGAACGGCGCTGCATCCGATTCCTCTTCCTCCCTTCGTGATCCCGCCTCTTCCGGCGAACTGGCTTCGTCATCTGAAACTCGTGCTGCCGATGCGCGCGGCGCAGGTGCATCCTCCACGCGCCAGACCCGTCAGCAGGAACAGCAGGACCTGCAGGAAATCGCCGAGCTGGCCGCGCGGGACCGTGAAGTCCGCGCCCATGAGCAGGCCCATGCCTCGGTAGGTGCCGCCTACGCGGGCTCACCCAGCTACAGCTTCAAGCGCGGGCCGGACGGCCAGTCCTATGCCGTGGGCGGCGAGGTGGGGATCGACGTCAGCGCCGTGGCCGGCGATCCCGAAGCCACGTTGCGCAAGATGGAGGTGGTGCAGCGCGCGGCGCTGGCGCCGGCCGACCCCTCCGCACAGGACCGCCGCGTCGCCGCCGAGGCCGCCGCGCAGGCCGGCCAGGCGCTCGTCGAGCTCGCCCAGATGCGCCGCGAGGAAGCCGCCGAGGAAGCCGCTCGCAAGGCCGAGGCGCGTGCCGAAGCGGACGACGCCTCCGAATCATCCCCACCAGGCGCCAGCCAGGACCTCGGGCTCTATCTCCAGGTCGCTCGCTCCGACGCGCCCGGGCCCCTGCTGGATATCCGGGCCTGAGCCGCGACAGGCGGATGCTTGACAAGGGAATGGCGTAAACGTATGTTTCAAACACCTGTTTGATTGTCGGGCGGCCAGCGTGCAACCGACAGCGACTACCGTGATGTTGTAAGCGACCGATGTGCCGGTCACCTTAACTAGGAACCCACCGTAGAGGTTTACTGCTATGCCTGATTACAAGGCCCCCTTGCGTGATATCCGCTTCGTTCGTGACGAACTGCTCGGCTACGAAGCGCACTATCAGAGCCTGCCTGGCTGCCAGGACGCCACCCCGGACATGGTCGATGCCATTCTCGAGGAAGGTGCAAAGTTCTGTGAGCAGGTGATCGCTCCGCTGAACCGCGTGGGTGACACCGAGGGCTGCACCTGGAGCGAGTCCGGCGTGAAGACCCCGACCGGCTTCAAGGAAGCCTACAAGCAGTTCGTGGAAGGCGGCTGGCCGAGCCTGGCCCATGACGTCGACCACGGCGGCCAGGGCCTGCCCGAGTCGCTCGGCCTGGCCATCAGCGAAATGGTCGGCGAAGCCAACTGGTCCTGGGGCATGTACCCCGGCCTGTCCCACGGCGCGATGAACACCCTGTCCGCCCACGGCACCGAAGACCAGAAGCACACCTACCTGACCAAGCTGGTATCCGGCGAGTGGACCGGCACCATGTGCCTGACCGAACCGCACTGCGGTACCGACCTGGGCATGCTGCGCACCAAGGCCGAGCCCCAGGCCGATGGTTCCTACAAGGTCACCGGCACCAAGATCTTCATCTCCGCCGGTGAGCACGACATGGCCGACAACATCGTCCATATCGTCCTGGCCCGCCTGCCCGATGCACCGGCCGGCACCAAAGGCATCTCCCTGTTCATCGTGCCGAAGTTCCTGCCGACCGCCGAAGGCGGCGTGGGCAAGCGCAACGCCGTGGCCTGTGGCTCCATCGAACACAAGATGGGCATCCACGGCAACGCCACCTGCGTGATGAACTTCGACGGTGCCACCGGCTTCCTGATCGGTCCGGCGAACAAAGGCCTGAACTGCATGTTCACCTTCATGAACACCGCTCGCCTGGGTACCGCGCTGCAAGGCCTGGCCCATGCCGAGATCGGCTTCCAGGGTGGCCTGAAATACGCTCGCGAGCGTCTGCAGATGCGTGCCCTGACCGGCCCGAAAGCGCCCGAGAAGCCCGCTGACCCGATCATCGTCCACCCGGACGTGCGTCGCATGCTGCTGACCATGAAAGCCTTCGCCGAAGGCAACCGCGCGATGGTGTACTTCACCGCCAAGCAGGTCGACATCGTCAAGTACAGCCAGAACGAGGAAGAGAAGAAAGCTGCCGACGCGCTGCTGGCCTTCCTGACCCCGATCGCCAAGGCGTTCATGACCGAAGTCGGCTTCGAGTCGGCCAACCACGGCGTGCAGATCTATGGCGGCCACGGCTTCATCGCCGAGTGGGGCATGGAGCAGAACGTCCGCGACAGCCGTATCTCCATGCTGTACGAAGGCACCACCGGCATCCAGGCGTTGGACCTGCTGGGTCGCAAGATCCTCATGACCCAGGGCGAAGCGCTGAAGGGCTTCACCAAGATCGTCCACAAGTTCTGCCAGGCCAACGAAGGCAACGAAGCCGTCAAGGAATTCGTCGAGCCCCTGGCCAAGCTGAACAAGGAGTGGGGCGACGTCACCATGAAGGTCGGCATGGCCGCGATGAAAGATCGCGAAGAAGTCGGTGCCGCCTCCGTGGACTACCTGATGTACTCCGGTTACGCCTGCCTGGCCTACTTCTGGGCCGACATGGCCCGCCTGGCTGCCGAGAAACTGGCTGCCGGCGAAGGCGATGCCGCCTTCTACAAGGCCAAGCTGCAGACCGCGCGCTTCTACTTCAAGCGCATCCTGCCGCGTACCCGTACCCACGTCGAAACCATGCTGTCCGGCGCCAACAACCTGATGGACCTGGCCGAAGAAGACTTCGCCCTCGGTTACTAAGGTTCAGCGCTGTACGAAGGAGCCCGCCGCAAGGCGGGCTTTTTCTTTGGCGCGCGAATAGACCGGGAAAGGCTCGCGAAAGCACGACGATCGCGGCGTTTCGTCGCCTGGACGGATGCGTGGCCCTGGCAGAAATGCAATCATATGGCCAGCTCCCCATCCCCCTTCGACACCTGTCTGGATCAGCATCAGTGCGGTCTCTCTCGTCATTTCGCGTCAGCCATTTCGTCCCGCCCCTGGCCCTGATCCTGGCCGGCGGCGTGATGGGCGCGCTGCCGGGCATGACCGAGTTCTTCGTCTCGCTGTTCAACGTGCTGCCTACGCTCCTGCTGCTGCTCGGTGGCTCCTTCTGCGCCGCCTATGGCCGTCTGCGCCAGCTGTTCCTGCTGCTGATCCTCTACCTCGCCTACTACCTGCTCGACACACAGGTCGACTACTACCAGGCCGAGCGCGTGGTGCGCGAGGATGCGGCGCTGGTATTCCACCTCTGCAGCCTGCTGCTGCCGCTGCTGTTCGGCCTGTTCGGGTGCTGGCAGGAGCGCACCCACCTGCTCCAGGACTTCGTCGCCCGGGGGGCGGTGATCCTCGCCGTGGTGGGCGTTGCCGTCGCCCTCGGCCGCAGCTACCCCGAGTCCCTGCTGCCGGTGCTCACCGCCGTGCACTGGCCGCTGCTGCACGGCAGCTGGATGAGCCTGATCCAGCTGTCCTACTTCGCCTTCGTCGGCGCGCTGATCGCCCTCGCGGTCACCTATGCCCGCCAGCCCCGCCCGCAACACGCCGCGCAGCTGCTGGCCCTGCTCGGCGTCTGGTGGATGCTGCCCAAGGTCTTCGTCCTGCCCCATGCGCTGCACGCCATGAGCAGCCTGGCGATGCTCGCGCTGACCGCCTCGGTGGCCCACGAGGCCTACCAGATGGCCTTCCGCGACGAGCTGACCGGGCTGCCCGGCCGCCGCGCCCTCAACGAACGCCTGCAGCGCCTGGGGCGCAACTACGTGCTGGCGATGACCGACGTCGACCACTTCAAGAAATTCAACGACACCTACGGCCACGATGTCGGCGACCAGGTGCTGCGCATGGTCGCCGCGCGCCTGAAGAAGGTCACCGGCGGTGGCAAGGCATACCGCTATGGCGGCGAGGAATTCACCATCGTCTTCGCCGGCAAGACCATGGAGGAATGCCAGCCGCACCTGGAGGCGGTGCGCGAGGCGATCGAGAACTACGCCATGCAACTGCGCGACAAGGACAGCCGCCCCAAGAACGACGAGCAGGGCCGCAGCAAGCGCAGCGGCGCCGCCGGGCAGAGCGTCTCGGTCACCATCAGCATCGGCGTCGCCGAACGCGATGCCGAGCAGCGCACCCCCGAGGAAGTCATCAAGGTGGCCGACCAGGCGCTCTACAGCGCCAAGAGCGCCGGGCGCAACCGCGTGTTCCTCCATGGGCAGAACCGCCGTGGCGCGGTGCGAGTGCGCAAGGCCGACGCCTAGCGCAGCGGGTTATGGCGCTGCATTCAGCGCCGGCAGCTTCGTTGTCCGGGACCCGGGCGCGCAGTAGGGTCGGACGATTGGCGCCGACCCTGGCGCTCGCCCAAGGAGAACCCTGCCATGCCCGAGTACAAGGCCCCCCTGCGCGACATGCGCTTTTTGATCGACGAAGTCTTCGATTTCCCGGCGACCTACGCCGCCATCGGTGCCAGCGACGCCACCCCGGACATGGTCTCGGCGATCCTCGAGGAGGGCGCCAAGTTCTGCGAGCAGGTGCTCTCGCCCATCAACCGCTCCGGCGACGAGGAAGAGTGCCAGTGGAAGGATGGCGTGGTGACCACGCCCAAGGGCTTCAAGGAAGCCTTCGCCCAGTACGTCGAGGGTGGCTGGAACGGCCTGGCCGCCGACCCGGCCTACGGTGGCCAGGGCCTGCCCCATTCCCTCGGCCTGATCATCAGCGAGATGGTCGCCTCCAGTAACCAGTCCTGGGCGATGTACCCCGGCCTCACCCACGGCGCCATGTCGGCCATCCACGCCCACGGCACCGAGGAACAGAAGCAGACTTACCTGACCCGCATGACCGAAGGCCGCTGGACCGGCACCATGTGCCTCACCGAGCCCCACTGCGGCACCGACCTGGGCATCATCAAGACCCGCGCCGTGCCCCAGGCCGACGGCAGCTACGCGGTCAGCGGCACCAAGATCTTCATCTCCGCCGGCGAGCACGACATGAGCGAGAACATCGTCCACCTCGTCCTCGCCAAGCTGCCCGATGCGCCCGCCGGCACCAAGGGCATCTCCCTGTTCATCGTGCCCAAGTTCATGCCGGCCGCCGATGGCGCCGTCGGTGCGCGCAACGCCGTCTCCTGCGGGTCCATCGAACACAAGATGGGCATCAAGGCCTCCGCCACCTGCGTGATGAACTTCGACTCCGCCACCGGCTACCTGATCGGCGAGGCCAACAAGGGCCTCAACTGCATGTTCACCATGATGAACCACGCCCGCCTGGGCACCGGCATGCAGGGGCTCTGCCTCGGCGAAGCCAGCTACCAGGGCGCGGTGCGCTACGCCAACGACCGCCTGCAGATGCGCGCACTGACCGGGCCGAAAGCCCCGGAGAAGGCCGCCGACCCGATCATCGTGCACCCCGACGTGCGCCGCATGCTGCTGACCATGAAGGCGTTCAACGAAGGCAACCGCGCGCTCTCCTACTTCACCGCCCAGCTGCTCGACATCGCCCACGGCAGCCCGGATGCCGAGCAGCGCCAGGACGCCGACGACCTGCTGGCCTTCCTCACCCCCATCTGCAAGGCCTTCATGACCGAAACCGGGCTGGAAGCCACCAACCTCGGCATGCAGGTGTTCGGCGGCCACGGCTACATCCGCGAGTGGGGCATGGAGCAACTGGTGCGCGACTGCCGCATCGCCCCCATCTACGAAGGCACCAACGGCATCCAGGCCCTCGACCTGCTCGGCCGCAAGGTGCTCGGCAGCCAGGGCAAGCTGCTGCGCGGCTTCACCAAGCGCGTGCACAGGTTCTGCCAGGCCCAGGCCGAGCACCCGCAGTTCAAGGGGCAGGTCGCCGAACTGGCGCGCCTCAACCAGCAGTGGGGCGAACTGACCCAGAAAGTCGGCATGGCCGCCATGAAGAACCCGGACGAAGTGGGTGCCGCCTCCGTCGACTACCTCATGTACTCCGGCTACATCGTGCTCGCCTGGTTCTGGCTGCAGATGGCCGTGGTCGCCCAGGCCAAGCTCGATGCCGGCACCAGCGAAGCCGCCTACTACCAGACCAAGCTGGCCACCTTCGACTTCTACTTCAAGCGCCTGCTGCCGCGCACCACCGCCCATCAGGCGGGGGTCGAGGCCGGCAGCGACGGCCTGATGGCCCTGCCGGCCGAACAGTTCGCGCTCTGAGCGTCTAATCTCGGTGTATCCAGGGGCCCGCCACGTGCGGGCCCTTTTCATCGGGGTTGCGATTTGTGACCGTTTAATAACATATGGTCACGCAACGACCCTATGTGTCTCAAAAGTTGTTCGGGTACACTGCCGGCCTGTTCCGTGAAACCGGCCTTCCCGGCCACCTGTAGAGTTCCTGCGAGGTTTTGCACATGGCTGACTACAAAGCGCCCCTGCGCGATATGCGCTTCGTTCTCAATGAAGTTTTCGAGGTCGCCAAGCTCTGGGCTGAACTGCCCGCCCTGGCCGAGACCGTCGATGCGGAAACCGCCTCCGCGATCCTCGAAGAGGCTGGCAAGGTCACCGGCGGCGTCATCGCCCCGCTGAACCGTTCCGGCGACGAGGAAGGCTGCCAGTGGAACGACGGCGTGGTCAGCACCCCGGCCGGCTTCCCCGAGGCCTACAAGACCTACGCCGAAGGCGGCTGGGTCGGCGTCGGTGGCGATCCGGTCTTCGGCGGCATGGGCATGCCCAAGGCGATCTCCGCCCAGGTCGAGGAAATGGTCAACTCGGCCAACCTGTCCTTCGGCCTCTACCCCATGCTCACCGCCGGTGCCTGCCTGTCGATCAACGCGCACGCCAGCGAAGAGCTGAAGGAAAAGTACCTGCCGAACATGTACGCGGGCGTCTGGGCCGGCTCCATGTGCCTGACCGAACCCCACGCCGGCACCGACCTGGGCATCATCCGCACCAAGGCCGAACCCCAGGCCGACGGCAGCTACAAGCTCACCGGCACCAAGATCTTCATCACCGGTGGCGAGCACGACCTCACCGAGAACATCATCCACCTGGTCCTGGCCAAGCTGCCCGACGCGCCGGCCGGCCCGAAAGGCATCTCGCTGTTCCTGGTGCCCAAGTTCATGGTCAATGCCGACGGCTCCCTGGGTGAGAAGAACGCCCTGTCCTGCGGCTCCATCGAACACAAGATGGGCATCAAGGCCTCCGCCACCTGCGTCATGAACTTCGACGGCGCCACCGGCTGGATCGTCGACGCCCCGAACAAGGGCCTGGCCGCCATGTTCACCATGATGAACTACGAGCGCCTGGGCGTCGGCATCCAGGGCCTGGCCTCCGGCGAGCGTTCCTACCAGAGCGCCGTCGAATACGCCCGCGACCGCATCCAGAGCCGTGCCCCGACCGGCCCGGTCGCCAAGGACAAGGCCGCCGACCCGATCATCGTGCACCCCGATGTGCGTCGCATGCTGCTGACCATGAAGGCCGCCAACGAAGGTGGCCGTGCCTTCTCCACCTACGTCGCCATGCAGCTCGACACCGCCAAGTACAGCGAAGACCCCGTCGTGCGCAAGCGCGCCGAGGAAATGGTCGCCCTGCTGACCCCCGTGGCCAAGGCCTTCCTCACCGACCTCGGCCTGGAAACCACCGTCCACGGCCAGCAGATCTTCGGCGGCCACGGCTTCATCCGCGAGTGGGGCCAGGAGCAACTGGTGCGTGACGTGCGCATCACCCAGATCTACGAAGGCACCAACGGCATCCAGGCCCTGGACCTCGTCGGCCGCAAGGTCGTCGGCAGCGGTGGCGCGTTCTACAAGCACTTCTCCGACGAGATCAAGGCCTTCACCGGCAGCGCCTCCGCCGACCTGGCCGAGTTCGTCCAGCCGCTGAACGCCGCCGTCGCCAACCTCGACGACCTGACCGCCTGGCTGCTGGAACGCGCCAAGTCCAACCCCAACGAGATCGGCGCCGCCTCGGTCGAGTACCTGCACGCCTTCGGCTACACCGCCTACGCCTACATGTGGGCACTGATGGCCAAGGCTGCACTGGGCAAGGAAGGCCAGGACGAGTTCTACGCCAGCAAGCTCGGCACCGCGCGCTTCTACTTCGCCCGCCTGCTGCCGCGCATCCACTCCCTGACCGCCTCCGTGAAAGCCGGCAGCGAGTCGCTGTACCTGCTGGACGCCGCCCAGTTCTAAGCGGCCCCCGCAAACGAAGAAGCCCCGCCGATGCGGGGCTTTTTCATTTGAGCGTGGGAAATCGCGTCTTCAGGACCCGGTCATGAGTCATCGGCTCTGTGACTGTGACGGTTCGAGCCGAGGGCTGGCAGGGTGAGCCCGTGCCGCAGGGTGTGTCGTGCGCACCGCCGCTCGGTGCTTGCGGCGGGTCCCAGGTGCGCGCAGCACACCCTACGTCCGGAGCGCGCGGCGGTTGCGGGCTCCGAGGTCTGGTTGCGCCCCTTCAATCCGCGATCAGCCTGTCCACCAGGCCCGGGTCATCGATGAAGCGGTTGCGGGTGCCCTGCAGCGCGGCGATCTGCTCGTTGCGGGCGCGTTCCTCGGCGTCCACCGGGTCCAGGCGGTGCCACTCCTTGAACATCTGCACCTGGCCGACGATGGGCAGGCCGTACTCGATGTGCATGTAGAAGATCGCCCGGGCCACGTTGCCCTTGGCGGCATCGCGGGGCTCCACCAGCTGGAAGCTGGTCTTGAGATCGCACTCGGCGCCGAACTTGCTCGGCACATCGCCGACCATGCCGAACAGCGCATTGCGCCGCGCCAGTTCGACCCGCGCCAGCTCCGGGTAGAGGTTGTGCAGGTCGGCGAGCATGAAGGGATATTGCGCGTTGGCGCTCTTGCACTGGCTGTCGGTGACGCAGCGCAGCGCGCTCTTGATCTGCTTGATGGAATAGACCGGGCTGGCTGCCAGCAGTCCGCTCTCGCCGGTGAAGGCCTTGCCGCAATACAGCGTGGTACCGGCGCCCGCATAGAGCTGTGGCCAGAAGACCTGGCTCACGGCCGCCTTGTGATCGGGGAGCCTGTCCTGGCCGCCGGCAAGGGCGGTGGTGGCGATGATAGGGGTGAGGCAGCAAAGGGCAATCGCAACTACGCGCATGGTCATGACCCCAGTCGACCGCACCGAAAAGGCCGGCCATATCATTCTTGTAGGACAACCGAGTCTATCAAGCGACTATTCTGAAGACAAAGCCTACCGATCGCTTGCTTGGTTGCCGCATGGCCTCTGGAACGGGGCATTCCGCCGAAGTGGTGGCCTTTTGTGATCATGTCGTCAAACCGCTATTTTGTAAGATATTGCTTACATCTTCTGAAGGCGTTCGCTGCTTCCGCCTACATGGTTGCAGGACTAATCTTCACTCCATAGGGACGTAGCGCAGGAAGCGCACTGAAAAACAGGGACTACGCCGGATTTCCGCCAGGATGGTGGGTAGATCAGGGATGTCAGGGATACAAGTCTGCAAAAACCTCGCTTCGGCGGGGTTTTTCTTTTTCCGGGCCCGGCATCACGCGGCGGGGGGCACCAGGTTCTCCAGCAGGGCCTGCAGCAGCTCCAGCGTCGCCTGCTGGCGCTGGGCATCGCGGAATACCAACCCCACCTTCAACGGCACGCGGGGCTCGCTCAAGGGCTTCCACAGCAGCGCCTGGTTGGCATGCAACTGTCGCGCGCGGCCGGGCAGCACCGTGGCCAGGCGCGTATGCGGCAGGCTGTCGAGGATGCCGGCCATGTGGTTCAGTTCCGCCTGCACCTGCGGGCGGCGGCCGATCAGCGCCAACTGCTCCTGCCAGATCTGCCGTACGCGGAACTCCTCGCCCAGCAGCAGCATCGGCAACTCCGCGGCCTGGGCCAGCGAGACCTTGCGGAACTCCTTCAGCGGGTGCTCCTCGGGAATCACCAGCTGCAACTCGTCCTCGTACAGCAACTGGCTGTGCAGCCCCGGCTGGCGCGGCGGCAGGAAGCCGATGCCGATATCCAGGTTGCCGGTCAGCAGGCGCCGCTCGATGTCCAGGCCCGACAGCTCGTAGATCTGCACCACCAGGTGCGGCTGGGCCTCGCGCAGGCGCTCCAGCAGCAGCGGCACCAGGCTCGCGTTGACCGTCTGCAGCACGCCGATGGCCAGGCTGCGGGGTGATTGCCCGCGGAAGTTGCGCAACGCCTCGCGTGCCCGCTCCATGCCGTCGAGCAGCGGCAGCGCATGGTTGTAGAGCGTGTGCGCGGCGAGGGTCGGCAGCAGGCGCTTGCCGGTGCGCTGGAACAGGCTCACGTCCAGCCCCTGTTCCAACTGGCGGATTTGCTGGGAAAGCGCCGGCTGGGAAATGCTCAGGCGCTCGGCGGCGCGGCCGACATGGCCTTCCTCGTAGAGCGCGACGAAATAGCGGAGCTGGCGGAAATCCATAAGTCTTTCTTATCGAAGAACCTGAAAAATCGAAATGTCATGCGCAGCGGCAAGGTCCTAGTCTAGCGGCCATAGAACCTGGTTCAAGCGCTGGAGCACGACATGCAGGGCCTGGAAGTAAAAGGTGTATTCATAGGCAAAGCCGAAGATATCGGCGGGGGACTCAGCAGCGCCATCGACAAGCGCCCGGTGGAACACCGGCTCTGGCTCTGGCCCCAGGGCCTGGGCAGCGACGAGCAGGGTGACCCGCGATTCCACGGCGGCCCCGAGCGCGCCCTGCACCACTACCCGGCGGAGCACTACCGCTACTGGCGCAAGCACTACCGCCACCTCGCCTGGAAGGCCCCGTCCTTCGGCGAGAACCTCTCCACCTACGGCCTCACCGAAGAGCAGGTGTGCATCGGCGACAGCTTCCGCTGGGGCGAAGCCATCATCCAGGTCAGCCAGCCGCGCTCGCCCTGCTACCGCCTGAGCCGTCGCTGGGGCATCGAGGAATTGCCGCGCCTGGTGCAGGACACCGGCCGCTGCGGCTGGTTCTACCGCGTGTTGCGACCCGGCTTCGTCAGCACCGTGGATCGCCTCTCGCTGCTGGAGCGCCCGTACCCCGAACTCAGCGTCGCCCGTGCCGTGCGTGCCTACTTCCACGAACCCCTGGAGCGCGAGGGCCTGCAACTGCTGCAGGCCTGCGAAGCCCTGAGCGGCCGCTGGCGCGACGGTGCGGCGCGGCGCCTTTCCAGCGGCCAGGTCGAGGACTGGAGTGCACGCCTGCACGGCCTGCCGCTGGAGCGCATGCGCGCATGAGCGACTACCAGATCAACCTGGAACGCCACGGCGTGCTGCTCGCCACCCTGGAGGTGAGCCAGGCGCGCTACGTGGAGGTGACCGCCCTGCTGCGCGAGCGTTTCCCCCTCGCCGAGGGCTTCGCCCTGCGCATCCGCCGGCGCCGCGAGCTGCGCCGCATCCTCGAACAGGGCCCGCAAGGCCTGCGCCTGCTGGGCATCGAATACCGTCATGAAGAGGTCGCCGACCATGCGTGA
This sequence comes from Pseudomonas sp. Pc102, assembly GCF_018408275.1. Classification (NCBI taxonomy): domain Bacteria; kingdom Pseudomonadati; phylum Pseudomonadota; class Gammaproteobacteria; order Pseudomonadales; family Pseudomonadaceae; genus Pseudomonas; species Pseudomonas sp. Pc102. Next base: position 596,861 of record NZ_AP021905.1, read on the forward strand.
CCCCCTCGCCGGCCTGCGCCTGATGCGCACCGTCGAACGCCCGCCCCAGGTCTTCGTGCGTGGCCAGGGCTCCTGGCTGTGGGACGCCGATGGCCGCGCCTACCTGGACTTCACCCAGGGCTGGGCGGTCAACAGCCTCGGCCACAGCCCCGGTGTGGTGGTCGAGGCGCTCAAGCGCCAGGCGGAGGCCCTGATCAACCCGGGCCCGGCCTTCTACAACCGCGGCATGCTCAAGCTCGCCTCGCGCCTGTGCCAGGCCAGTGGCAGCGACCAGGTCTACTTCCTCAACAGCGGCGCCGAAGCCAATGAAGGGGCGATCAAGCTCGCGCGCAAATGGGGCCAGCTGCATCGTGGCGGCGCCTACGGCATCGTCACCGCCGGCAACAGCTTCCACGGCCGCACCCTCGCCACCATGTCCGCTTCCGGCAAGCCGGCCTTCCAGGCCCTGTTCGAGCCCAAGGTGCCCGGTTTCACCAAGGTGCCGTTCAACGACCTCGACGCCCTGCGCGCCGCCGTCGACGACAGCGTCGTCGCGGTGATGCTGGAACCGGTGCAGGGCGAGGCCGGGGTCATCCCCGCCACCCTCGAATACCTGCAGGGCGCCGAGCGCCTGTGCCGCGAGCGCGGGGTGTTGCTGATCCTCGACGAGGTGCAGACCGGCATCGGCCGCTGCGGTGCCCTGCTGGCCGAGGACCTCTACGGCGTGCGCGCCGACATCATCACCCTCGGCAAGGGCCTGGGCGGCGGCGTACCCCTGGCTGCGCTGCTCGCCCGGGGCAACGCCTGCTGCTTCGAGCCGGGCGAGCAGGGCGGCACCTACCACGGCAACGCGCTGATGACCGCCGCCGGCCTCGCCGTGCTGAATACCGTGCTGGAGCCGGGCTTTCTCGAACAGGTGCGCGATGTCGCCCAGCATCTGCGCGAAGGCCTCGCCCGCGTGGCCCGCCGCCATGGCCACGGCCCCCTGCGCGGCCATGGCCTGCTGATCGGCATGCCGCTGATCGAGCAGCGCGCCGACGCGGTGGTCCGCGCCGCACTCGACGAAGGCCTGCTGATCAACGGCCTGGCCAGCGACTGCCTGCGCTTTTCTCCCGCGCTCACGGTCAGCCACGCCAACGTCGATGAAATGCTCAAGCGCCTCAACCGCGCCTTCGCCCTGGCCAAGGGCAAACACAGGGAGCCCGCCTGATATGCGCGTCGCCATCCTCCAGCACGTCCCCTTCGAGGGCATCGGTCGTATCGCCCAATGGCTCGACCTGCGCTCGGCCCAGGTGCGCGTGCACTACCTGCATGCAGGTTGCCCGCTGCCGGAGCTGGATGCCTTCGAGCTGCTGATCGTCATGGGCGGGCCGATGAGCGTCCACGACGAGGCCGTGGTGCCCTGGCTCGCCGGCGAGAAGGCGCTGATCCGCGCGGCCCTGGCCGCTGAAAAGCGCGTGCTGGGCATCTGCCTGGGCGCCCAGCTGCTGGCCGAGGCCCTCGGCGCGCAAGTCCGCACGGGGCAGGTCGAGATCGGCTGGTGGCCCATGGAGAAACACGCCCACGCCGAGCACTCGCCGCTGGGCCGCATGCTGCCGCAGCGCCTCATGGCCATGCACTGGCACGGCGAGACCTTCGACCTGCCGGCCGGCTCCATCCCGCTCTACGGTTCGGCGGCCTGCGCCAACCAGGGCTTCGTCTGGAAGGAACGCGCCATCGGCCTGCAATGCCACCTGGAAAGCACGCCCGAAAGCATCCACGAACTGCTCGAAGCCTGCCCCGACGACCTGGCGCTGATGGGGTCGGTGGAAAGCGCCGCCGCCATCCGCGACGGCTTCCCCCACTGCAGCGCCCTGGCGCCGACACTGTTCCGCCTGCTCGACTACCTCACCGGGCCGCACGCCGTGCTGACCTGACCCTGTCCCCTCGAGTCTCTTTCTCAACCGCCCGGCGGCCCTGCCTTTTGCCCCGGGCGGTCTTTCATTCCAGGCACCGGTCAACGAGGCGCGCTGTTCCAGTGGGCCCCCGCGTTCGCGAGGGTGACGAGGGGGCGGGGAGCCTTGAGCGCGCCGTCATCCCCGCGAACGCGGGGAACCACTGAACCCGCCTCGCCAGCCGGGCCCGGGGCGGTCAGGGCCGGTAGAGTTCCGGCCTGCGGTCGTGCAGGTAGGTGATCGCGGCACGCGAGGTCTGCAGGGCTTCGTGGGCAAGGTCGGCCAGCAGCAGGGTCTCGTCGCGACCGGCGCGGGCGGTCTGTTCGCCGTCCGGGCCGTTGAGGCTGGAGAGGCCGCAATAGCGGATGGCCCCCTCGGCGCCGCAGTAGTTGGCATAGGCGAGGTAGCACTGGCTCTCGTAGGCGCGGGTGCGCACCAGCACGTCGCAGACGAAGTCGTACGGCACCATGTTGGCGGTGGGCACCAGCACCAGCTCGGCACCGGCCATGGCCAGGCGCCGTACGTTCTCGGGGAATTCCACGTCGTAGCAGATCAGCACGCCGAGCTTCCAGCCTTCCAGCTCGATGATCGGGCAGGGCGCCTCGCCAGGGCTGAACATGCCCCGGTCCAGCTCGCCGAACAGGTGGGTCTTGCGGTAGTTGCCCAGGCGCTCGCCACGCGCGTCGATCAGTTGCGCCGAGTTGTACAGCGCCCCGTCTTCACCGCGTTCCGGGTAGCCGTAGAGGAGGGCGATGCCCTGTTCGCGGGCGATGGCCGCCACCCGCTGGGCCCAGGGGCCGTCGCCGGGCTGGGCCAGGGACTGCGCCGCCTCGCGGCCGATGTTGTAGCCGCTCAGGTACATCTCCGGGCCCACCAGCAACCGTGCGCCGCGCCGCGCTGCCTCGGCCGCCTGGCGGTGCAGGCGCGCGAGGTTGGCCTCCGGGTCCAGCGGCAGGGGCGGGCACTGGTAGAGGGCGATGCGCATGGCGTCTCTCCTGGTCATTCCGGCAGGGCGATGGGGCCGAGCTCGGCGAACACATCGCCCGGGCCGGGGTTGTCGGCATGGGTGGCGCCGCCGTAGTGCCTCATGATCCCCCACACGGCGTTGAGCGAGGTCTGCACCGCGCCTTCCACCCAGGCCGGGGTCCAGGACACGTCGTCACCGGCGATGAACATGCCCTTGTGCTCGGCGGGCATGTCGTCCTGCATGAAGTGCGCGTACATGCGCTGGTTGTAGCGGTAGTGGCCCGGCAGCGCGCCCTTGAAGGCGCCGAGGAAGTGCGGGTCCGCCTCCCAGGAGACGGTGATCGGGTCGCCGATGATGTGGCTGGCGATGTCCACGTCCGGGTAGATCTTCTTCAGGGCGTCCAGCGCCAGCTTCACGCGCTTCTCGATGGGCTGCGGGAGCATCTTCAGCGCGTCGCTCATCCAGGAGTAGGAGAGGCAGATCACCCCCGGCTTGTCGTCGCCGTTGTCGAACAGGTAGGTACCTCGGGTGAGGCGGTCGGTGAGCGTCATGCTCATGGTGTCGCGGCCGGTGACCGGGTCCTTGTCCTTCCAGAAGGGCCGGTCGACCATCACGAAGGTCTTCGACGACTGCATGTAGCGGGTGCGGTCCAGGGCCATCCACATCTTCTGCGAGAACAGCGATTCCTCGCACTCGATCTGGGTGGTCAGCAGCCAGCTCTGGCAGGTGGTCAGCACCGCCGCGTAGTGGCGGGTGTCGCCCCAGGCGTCGGTCACCGCCAGCTGGCCGTCGGCGGCGCGGGCGATGCGCTTCACCCCCGGGCGCGGCGCGCCGTTGTGCAGCGACGCCAGGCTGGTGCCGGCCGGCCAGTGGGCCATGCGCTCGGGCACGTGGCGCCAGATGCCCAGCGGCACCTGCTGCACGCCGCCCACCACCAGGTGCTGGTGGTCGTCGCAGTTGGTCATCACCACGCGGAAGATCTCCAGCATGGAATTGGGGAAGTCCGAGTCCCAGCCACCGGTGCCGAAGCCCACCTGGCCGAACACCTCGCGGTGGTGGAACGACAGCTTGGCGAAGGCCTTGGAGGTGGCGACGAAGTCGTAGAAGGTGCGGTCGTCCCAGAGCGGCACCAGGCTGTTCCACAGCTCTTTCAGGCGCTTGGTGTCGCGGTCGCGGATGGCCTGCTGGATCTCGCTGAACTGCGCGCCGTCCTCCAGCGCGTCGGCCCAGGCATCGGCCACCTCGCGGAACAGCGCCGGCAGGTCGGCCATCTTCTCGGCGTAGTAGGTCTTGCCCTCCAGGTCGATCACCGTGCTGCCGGAGGCAGGCGTCAGCGGGTTGGGGAAGGGGCGGGTCTCGAGGCCCAGCTTGTCGACGTAGTGGTAGAAGGCCGTGGACGACACCGGGAAGCGCATGCCGCCCAGCTCCGCGATGATTCCTTCGGCGCCCTCGAACGCCTGCGAGCGCAGGCGCCCGCCCATCTTCGAGGCCTCGTACACCACCGGCTTGAGGCCCAGCTTCATCAGCTCGTAGGCCGCCACCAGCCCGGCGATGCCGGCGCCGACGATGGCCACTTCCTCGCCCTGGCGCTCGGCCGGGATGCTGCCCAGGCCGGCGGGGTGCCGGATCCAGTCATCGAAGGCGAAGGGGAAGTCGGGGCCGAAGATGGTGATCGGCTTCTTGCCGTCGGCGGGGTGGCGATTGGTGGTGTGCATGGCGACCTGAAGAATGAGAGGGCTGTCTGTGCAGCGTTGGCGTCATTCTAGGGAGGCTGTTTTTCGTCCATAAGACGTTTTGTGTCGTCAATACGTGAGTATTTATAGCAAATAGACGATGCGGATATTCGATATGACGAAAACTTCGCGACGCAGCCCGGCCCTCTTGGGAATATTCATCGCAGTGTAGAGACATGTCCTCCAGCAAGTCAGGAGGACGGCCCGCCCGCGTTCGGATATCGATAAGCCATCATCCAGGCCTTGTCACTCGGGCTCTGGGAGATGCCTCATGCGTGCTTGGCTCCGTCGTACGTTCATCCTTTTCTGTTCGCTGCTCGGGGTCCTTCAGCAGCAGGCGTGGGGGTTCCCCGCCACCTGCACCCGGGCCGCCGAGGCGCCCCCGACCCTGGCGCCCCTGCCGGCGGAGCTGGTGGTGCCGCGCGACGCGCCGGAGGGGCTCGTGCTGTTCGATACCCAGCGCTGGATCCAGGGCGGCACGGCGGATGTCACCTGCGGCGGGTTCCTGCAGCACGGCGACCTCTGGCTGCGCCGGGGCTTCATCAGCGGAGCGGGCGTTCCGGGGCATCCGAACGTCTACCCCAGTGGCGTGCCGGGTATCGGCATCCGCGTGGCCTGGTCGCGGGACTCGAAGTCGCTGCCGGCGCAGATGAGCGGCGGCGAGTTCATGAACTCTCCGCGCAAGACGGATGCGCTGGCCTGGGGCCGCTATACCCCCGCGAGCAACTGGTGGATCCAGCTGATCAAGACCGGGCCGATCTCCAGCGGCACCTACAGCATCCCGAACGTGGAGGTGCACTACCACGACGAGCGCACCAACACCCTGCGATTCCCCTCGCTCGCCATCACCTTCCAGGCGCGGAGTTGCAGGCTGGTCGATGGCCGGGACCGAACCCGCGACCTGCACAAGACCTGGCTCAAGGACTTCTCCGGCGTCGGCAGCACCGCCTGGCCGCTCGATGTGAGCATCAACCTCGATTGCGATCCCGGCCTGAACATCGCCTACCGCATCGATGGGCTTACCCATGACGAATCGACGCTGAAGAACAGCACGGGCCTGATGATGGCTAAAGGTGTGGGGGTGCAACTGACGGATATGCAGCACGTTCCGCTGCACACCGGCCGCGAGTACCCCCTCGGGCACAGCGGGGTGGCTGGAAAGATGATGCAAATCCCGTTGATGGCCCGCTACCGGCAGGTGGAGGAGCGGATCGTGCCGGGCCATGTCATCACCGTGGCCACGGTGACCCTGTTCTACCGCTGACCGACCCTTCAGCTCGGGTCGGGTTGCAGCGGCTGGCCGCGGTCGATCTTGCAGCTGAGGATGATCGAGGTGGTGGTGCGCTCCACGCCCTCGACATTGCCGATCTCGTCCAGCAGCAGGTCCAGCCGCTCCGGCGACTCGGCGCGCAGCCAGGCCACGTAGTCGAACTCCCCGCTCACGGTGCACAGCAACTGGACCTCGGCCATGCCGGTCAGCCGGCGCAGCACGTCCTTGCCGCTGCGCGGCCTGACGGTGATGCCCACGTAGGCCTGCAGGCCGCCCTCCGCAACCCGCTGGCCCAGGCGCACGCCATAGCCGCTGATGACCCCGCTGCGCTCCAGGCGCGCCAGGCGCGAGTTCACCGTGGTACGCGCGATGCCCAGGCGGCGGGCGAGGGTGGCGACGCTTTCCCGGGCGTTGATCTGCAGGGCGGCGATCAGTTGGCGGTCGGTATCGTCGAGAAAGACGGGTGCATCTGGCATGGCGAGGCTTCGAGCGGGTCAGGGAGTGACAAGGCTACCCGAATGCACGTGGAAGTCACGGTGCGCCGGTGAAGCCGCAGGCGGAGCCTTGCCATCCGGCTGCCGAGGGCAATGGCCTACAGACAGGGGCGGAGTCCTTGGTGCTTTTTCCTACGCGTCGCCACTTTTGGTGCCGCTAGGATTTTCGCCCGTACTCTGTTTGGGCGTTTCCATGACCCCTCTCATCTGCAGCAGGCTGGCAGGCGCCCTGGCGCTCCTTGTCTCCGGACTGGCCTTCGGAGCCAGTTGCACCGGCTCGGGCCACAAGACCCACTTCCCGCTTCCGACCTCACTCTCCCTGCAGCGCGATGCCCCGGTGGGCTCGGTGCTCTTCGACACCAATGGCTGGGTCGGCACGGGGGAGGCCAGCGCGTCCTGCTATGGGCCGGGCACCATCTGGCACGACCATGGCTACTACGGAGGTGCCACCCGGACCGACCAGGCCGATGTCTATGAAACGGGTGTGCCCGGCGTCGGCATCAAGGTGGCCTGGCACAACAACGCCAACCGGCCGCCCGCCACCATGAATGGTGGGGCCTTCATGAGCTACCCGCGGACGGAGATGCAGATATCGTCGAACAAGTACGTCCCCGCCCAGCGCTGGTGGATCCAGCTGATCAAGACCGGGCCCATCGAGACGGGCACCTTCAACATCCCGCCGATCCGCGTCTACTACCACAACCTGCTGACCAACGAACTGACCTTCCCGTCCTCCCAACTGGTGTTCACCAAGAAGGGCTGCCGCCTGCGCACCCCCACCACCACCGTGCAGTTGCCCATCGCCAACCTGCACCATTTCGGCGGGGTCGGCAGCAGCGCCAGGCCGAAGGCCTTCAACCTCGAGCTCGACTGCGACCCCGATATCCGCGTGTCCTATCGCGTGGACGGGCTGCAGGCCGCCGACTCGGTGCTCAAGAATGGAGAAGGCAGCGGCATGGCCAAGGGCGTGGGTGTGCAACTGCTCAAGGGCGCGGGTGGGGGGACGCCCCTGGTGCTGGGTGCCAAGGCCTACCACCTGAGCACCGGCGCGGCCGGCGGCCCCAGCGTGATCCCCCTGATCGCGCGCTACTACCAGGTCGCGCCCACGGTCAGCCCTGGTGCGGTGACCACCATCGCCACCCTCACGCTGTTCTACGAATGACGCCCCTCAAGCCCCGAACAGCTGGCGCAGCGCGCTGGGGGAGAGCCCCGTCCAGCGCCTGAGCGAGCGGCGGAAGTTGGTGCTGTCGTGGAAGCGCAGGTACGCCGCCACCTCGTCGTTGCCGTAGCCCTTGATGCGATAGAGGTACAACGCCACGTGCTTGCGCACCAGGTCGCGCTGCTCCTGGTAGTGCGTGCCGTGCTTGGCCAGCTTGCGCTTGAAGGTGGCCGGGCTCATGGCGAAGGCCTGGGCCGCATCCTCCAGCACCGGCGCCTCGCGCACCCGCTCCAGCAACCAGCCGTAGAGCCGGTCCAGCAGGCTGGCGCGATGGCCCAACGCCTCCAGCTGGCGCGCACATTCCTGGCGTGCCACCCGGCCGGCGGTCTGCGACGCCTCCGGCAGCGCCCGGGTCAGCCAGGCGCGCGGCACCTGCATGGCGTCCACGTGCTGGTCGAAGCGCACCTCCTCCCCCAGGTGCACCCAGTACTGCTCGATGCAGCGCGGCTGGCCATGGGCGAAGTGGTAGCGCCACGGCAGCCGCTCCCCGCCCAGGCGCCGGCACAGCGCCGCCACCGCCGTCATGCTCGCCTCCAGCAGGAAGCGCCGGTGTTCCCCCGCCCCGCAGGCGTCCACCCAGTACAGCCAGGCGTCCTGCTCGTCCAGCAACAGCCGGGGCGCCAGCAACGGGGTCAGCAGCGCCCGCTGGCGGATCAACTGGCCCAGCGCATCCTGCAGGTGCTCGGCGTGCAGCAGGGTGTGGCTGGCGGCGCCGTAGTGGCCGGGCAAAAGCCGCTGGCCGAAGAGAAAGGCCGTGTCGTCGGCGGCCAGCAGGCGCCGGGCATTGCCGATCAGCCCGAGGAACTGCTGCGGGCTGACCAGCTGCCCGCCGGCGAGGATGTCTTCGTAGAACAAACCCGTCCCCCGCAGCAGGCGGTGGCTGTCGATCCCCCGCGAGAGCGCCAGGTCGATCAGCACCGCCGGCTGGCCGTGGGCCGGGATGAAGCGGCTGTCGCACTCGTACCAGTCACCCCTGATGGTCATCGCGCACCTCAGGCACTGTGGGCCAGGCGCGGCGAGCGCGCCTTCGCCAGGGCCAGGTTGAGCCGTTGCAGCAGCGCCTCGGGGCTCTCGTCCAGGGCCATCGCCACCGCCGTGCTGGCGCGCAGTTGCAGGCGCTCGCCGTGCTGGCGGGTGCGGTGGGCGAAGTGCGCCACCGCCTCGCCCAGCTCCGTGGCCAGCTGGTGCGCCTGGCGCTCGCCGGTGTTCGGCAGCAGCACCACGAAGCGGTCGCCGGCCAGGCGGCAGAGCAGGTCCTGGCGGCGCAGGTTGAGCAGCAGCAACTGCGTCAGGGCCAGCAGCAGGTGGTCGCCCTCGGCGTGGCCGAAGCGGTCGTTGACCTGGCTGAAGTCATCGATGTCGAGGATCACCAGCGACAGCGGCTGGCCGTTCGCGGCGGCCTCGCCCAGGCCCAGCTCCAGCTGGCGGCGCAGGTAGTCGGCGTCGCCCAGCGGGGTGAGGGTGTCGAACTGGCGATGCTCGCGGAACAGCCGCTCGCGCTTCTCCATCTGCGCACTGATGGCCAGCTGCTCGCGGTGCCAGTGGTAGATGCCCAGGGTCAGCAGCACCAGGCCGATGGGCATCGGCACCGACTCCAGCCAGTGGTCCCAGTGCACCGTGTCGGGCATGCGGATGAATTCGTCGAGGCTGTCGATCCACCAGGAGAAGAACACCCCCGCCAGCCCCAGCACCAGCAGGTTGGTCACCCGCCCGGCGGGCCGGCTTTTCAACACCAGGCCGATCCACACCAGCGCCAGCAGCGCCGAGCCGCCCTCGCCGAGTATGTCCAGCCAGACCCACTCCGACGCCGCCTTCAGGTCGCCCACCGCCAGGTGCAGCAGCAACCCGGCATTGGCCGCCAGGAACAGCGCGGTGAGCTTGAGGCGGTGCAGCTTCAGCAGGGAGGTCATGGGCAGGTCCGCAGGGTTAGACCGGGCCAGCAGAGCAGATGATTGTGACGGCGAGGTTGCAGCGCCGGAGCGGGGTGGGAGGGTCGGATCGGCTCAGGGGACGTGGGGTGTTTTTCAGCATTTCGCGCTGCTTTGGTAGGGGCGAATTCATTCGCCAGGCAGCCCGCAGGGCTGCTTCTGCGGGGCTGTAGGTAGCGGCGGACCTGCGCTCCGCTGGGCGAATGAATTCGCCCCTACAGGAGGCTCCGGCCTGGCTTGCATCGCCGTGCTCGGGTCCTATCAGCTCAAAACCCCGGGGCTACCCCCGCAAAACCCCTCCATTCCCGCCCGGTGCCGTTGTCCTGTCACAGAAGCTTCATCCGCGCTGCCTAGCGTCCGCTCCCACATTGCCGGGCCATTTGCCTGGCCTGGAACAATCCTGGGGAGAGCATTCATGTACAAGCGCAGCACCGCCGCCCGGCTCGCGGGCTTCACCTTCAGCGCGCTGACCCTGGCCATGGCCGGCGTCGCGCTGGCCGCCGACGAGGGCGCCGCCGGCGCCACCGAGCACGTCGAGGTGGTCGGCCAGGCCGTGAGCATCGACAAGGCCCTGAAGGAGCAGCGCGCCTCCGACAGCGTCGAGAGCGTGGTGCATGCCGATGGCGTCGCCCAGCTGCCGGACCAGAACGCCGCCGAAGCGGTGCAGCGCCTGCCCGGCGTCTCGGTGGAGCGCGACCAGGGCGAAGGCCGCTTCGTCAGCGTGCGCGGCCTGGGCCCGGACCTGAACAGCGTCACCATCAACGGCACCCTGGTGCCCGCCCCGGAAAGCGACCGCCGCGCCGTGGCCCTGGACGTGCTGCCCGCCGAGCTGGTGCAGTCGCTCACCGTGATCAAGACCCTCACCCCGGACATGGACGCCAACTCCCTCGGCGGCACCATCGACGTGGAGAGCCTCTCCGCCTTCGACCACGAGGGCCTGTTCTACACCGGCAGCACCGAGGGCAGCTACGACGAGAACACCGACCAGACCAGCCCCAAGTTCTCCGGCGCCATCAGTGACCGCTTCAGCCTGGGCGAGGGCATCGACAACTTCGGCGTGGCCGCGGCCCTGAGCTGGCAGGAACGCAAGTTCGGCTCCGACAACGTCGAGACCGGCGGCGCCTGGGACTTCGAGGACGGCGCCCGCCTGGAGGAGCTGGAGCAGCGCGACTACGCCATCACCCGCGAGCGTGCCGGCGGCGGCCTCAACTTCGACTACAAGCCCGACGACGTCTCCAGCTACTACCTGCGCACCCTCTACAGCCGCTTCAAGGACAGCGAGACGCGCAACGCCGCCGGCATCGAGTTCGACGACGCGCGCCTGCCGGGCGAGACCGGCGACGGCGAGGGCTACCGCGAGCTGAAGGACCGCGAGGAAACCCAGGAGATCCAGTCCTACGTGTTCGGCGGCGAACGCATGATGGGCCTGTGGACCCTGAGCGGGCAGGCCGGCTACAGCCGCTCCAGCGAGGACAGCCCCGGCCACATCGCCGGTGCCACCTTCGAAGGCATCCGCGACTTCACCGGCACCGGCTTCGACGACAGCAAGAAGCCGCGCCTCAACGTCGAGGACGCGTTCTACGACCCGGCCAACTTCGCCCTCGACAAGATCGACTGGGAAAAGCAGAACACCGAGGACACCGAGAAGAACATCCGCCTCGACCTCGCCCGCGACTACGACCTCTCCGGCTACGCCGCCCAGGCCAAGTTCGGCGGCAAGCTCAGCCGCCGCGACAAGACCAACGACCTGGAAGCCTGGACCTACGAGGACCTGGACACCTTCTTCAGCGACGAGCAGCTCAACCTCGGCCGGTTCCAGAAGGGCACCGTGCACTACGCCCTCGACCGCTTCGGCCCCGGCATCAGCGCCAGCGCCATCAAGGGCCTGATCGGCCAGCTCGATGCCGCCGACTTCTACAACGAGGAAGAGTCGCGGGTGAACGACTTCGACATGAGCGAAGACATCAACGCCGCCTACCTCATGAACACCCTGGACGTGGACGACTGGCGCTTCATCGCCGGCCTGCGCTACGAGGGCACCGAGTTCGAGGCCAAGGGCACCGGCATCCGCGATGGCGCCTACGAAAGCATCGAGCGCAAGCGCGACTACCACCACTGGCTGCCCGGCCTGCACGCCCGCTACCAGCTGGACAAGGACACCCAGCTGCGCGCCGCCTGGACCAAGTCCGTGGTGCGCCCGACCTTCGGCCAGCTGGCCCCGGGCTTCGTCATCGACGGCGACGAGGCCAGCTTCGGCAACCCCGACCTGTCGCCGCTGGAGTCGAGCAACTTCGACCTGGGCATCGAGCACTACCTGGGCCGCGCCGGCGTGGTCTCCGCCTTCGTCTTCTACAAGGACATCGACAACTTCATCTACAACACCGACCTCGCCGGCACCGGCGCCTGGGCGACCTTCGACGAGGCCAACACCTACGCCAACGGCGACAACGCCAAGCTCTACGGCCTGGAACTGGCCTACTCGCAGAAATTCGACTGGCTGCCCGCGCCCTGGAACGGCCTGCTGCTGGGCGCCAACGCCACCTTCAGCCGCTCCGACGCCAGCATCGAAGGCTTCGACGCCGCCAGCGGCCGCACCCTTGAGCGCGACATCGACCTGCCCAACCAGTCCGACACCGTCGGCAACCTGATGCTCGGCTGGGAGAACGACAAACTCAGCCTGCGCCTCTCGGCCAACTACAAGTCCGACTACCTGTTCGAAGTGGCCCCGGTGGGCGACCGCCAGCACGACCTGCACGTGGATTCGCAGACCTTCGTCGACTTCAGCGCCCGCTACTTCCTGACGAAGGAGCTGCAGCTGTCCTTCGAGGCGCAGAACCTCACCGACGAGCACTACTACGTCTACACCGGGCGCCGCAGCTACAACGCCCAGTACGAGGAATACGGCCCCACCTACACGCTCGGCCTGACCTTCACCCACTTCTGATCGCCACGCCCTCCCCACCGGGGAGGGCGGCACCCCCGTATCGCCTGGAACCGCCCGATGACCGCTATCCGCCCCCGTACCGCCCTGCTGTTCGCCGCCCTGTTCGGCCTGGCCGCCTGCCAGCCGCGCCCGGCCGCCGAGTCCTCGTCTCCCCGGCTCGACCTCAGCCCATGGGGCGCCTCCGCCCTCAAGGCCGAAGACCTTCGCCCGCTGCCCGGCAGCGACGCCCGCCTGGCCGCCAGCGAGCGCGACGGCCTGCTCCTGCTCGACGGCGAAGGCCGCGAACGGGCGCGCCTGCCCGGCTCCTTCTCCGGCCTCGACCTGCGCAGCGCCGGGCCCCGGGGCGTGATCGTCGCCAGCCTCGACAACGCCACCCAGCAGGCCACCCTGGTGAGCCTGGACATCGGCGCCCAGCGCTGGGGCGCCCCACTGCAGCTGCCGGCCCGCGACTACGCCGTCGCCGGGCTCTGCCTGTACCGCGACGACGCGCGCAACCTCTACCTGTTCCTGGTGGGCGAGGACGGCCACGGCGAGCAGTGGCTGGTGGGCGCCGGCCCGCGCCTGAATGCCGAGGCCCGACGCGTACGCGGCCTGGCCCTGCCACCGGCGGCCGAGTACTGCCAGGTGGACGACGCTGCCAACCGCCTGTTCGTCAACGAAGAGAACGTCGGCCTCTGGGCCTACCCGGCCCACCCGGAAGCCGACAGCGCCCGCATGCCGGTGGACCTGTTGGCCCCCTTCGGCGGCCTGGCGAAACGCGCCGGGGCCATGGCCGTGGTGCCCGGCGGCCTGCTGGCGCTGGACCCGTCCGCCGCCCGCCTGCACCTCTACCAGCAGCAGGGCGAGGCCTGGCAGGCCGTGGCCAGCCTGGCGCTGCCGGGCCTGGACGAGCCCGAGCGCATCGCCGTCGCCGCCAGCGCCCGGGGCACCGAGCTGCTGCTGCAGGACGACGCCAGCGGGCGCTTCCACCAGGGCCGGCTGGACTGGCAGGCACAGCCCGTGGCCCTGCCGCCGGTGCTGCCCAGCGTCGCCGCCCTGCGCCAGAGCGAACCGGTGGGGCGCCAGGGCGATGCGGCGGATGACCCGGCCATCTGGGTCAACCCGAACGATACGGCCGCCAGCCGCGTGCTCGGCACCAACAAGAAGCAGGGCCTGCTGGTCTACGGCCTCGATGGCCAGTTGCTGCAGGAACTGCCGGTGGGCCGCCTGAACAATGTCGACGTGCGCCCCGGCTTCGCCCTCGGCGGCCAGCGGGTCGACCTGGCCGTGGCCAGCAACCGCGACCGCAACAGCCTCAGCCTGTTCGCCATCGACCGCGCCACGGGCGAGGTGAAGCCGGCCGGCGAGGTGCCCACCCCGCTCAAGGAGATCTACGGCATCTGCCTGTTCCAGCCGGCCTCCGGCGAGCTCTACGCCTTCGCCAACGGCAAGGACGGGCGCTTCCTGCAATACCGCCTGGACGGCGCCAGCGGCGCGGCGAGCGGGCAGCTGGTGCGCGAGTTCCGCGTCGACAGCCAGCCCGAGGGCTGTGTCGCCGACGACCAGCGCCAGCGCCTGTTCATCGGCGAGGAAGACGTCGGCGTCTGGGCCCTGGACGCCCGCGCCGACGCCCCCGCCGACCTGGCCTCGGTGATGAAGGTGGGCGACGCGCTGCACGCCGACGTCGAGGGCCTGGGCCTGTACCAGAGCGAGACCCGTGACTACCTGGTGATCTCCAGCCAGGGCAACGACAGCTACGTGGTGCTCGACGCCGAGCCGCCCTTCGCCCTGCGCGGCGCCTTCCGTGTCGGCCTCAACGCCGGGGCCGGCATCGACGGCGCCTCGGAGACCGACGGCCTGGAAGTCACCTCCGCCAACCTCGGCGGCCCCTGGAGCCAGGGCCTTTTGGTGGTGCAGGACGGCCGCAAGCGCATGCCCGAGCAAACCCAGAACTTCAAGTTCGTGCCCTGGGCCGAGGTGGCACGGACCCTGGGCCTGCACTGAAGCGCTGTCATCAATCCGTCACCACCGCGTAATCGAATAGGGCCAGCGGGCCCGGCAACACGAGGAACCGAACCATGCACGCAACACTGGAACAGATGACCGTCTGGGGCCTGATCAGCGACGCCAGCCTGCTGGTGAAAGGGGTGATGGCGATCCTGCTGCTCGCCTCCCTGTTCAGCTGGTACCTGATCGTCCAGCGCGGCGCCCTGCTGGCGCGCACCGAACGCCAGGCTCGTGCCTTCCTGGCGCGCCTGCGCGGCACCGCCGAGCTCGGCCAGCTGCAGCGCAAGGACGGCGAGCCGGACGAGGACGCCGCCCTGGAGCGTATCTTCCACGCCGGCTACCAGGCGTTCGCCCAGCTGCGCCGCGAGCCGGGCATCGCCCCGGACATGGTGGTGGACGGTGTCGAGCGCAGCCTCTATGTCGCCATCGCCGAAGAGGAGGAGCGCCTGGAGAAGGGCCTCACCTTCCTCGCCACCGTCGGCTCGGTCAGCCCCTACATCGGCCTGTTCGGCACCGTGTGGGGGATCATGAATTCCTTCATCGGCCTGTCCCAGGTGCAGCAGGCGACCCTCTCCACCGTGGCCCCGGGCATCGCCGAAGCGCTGATCGCCACCGCCATCGGCCTGTTCGCCGCCATCCCCGCGGTGATCGCCTACAACCGCTTCTCGGCCCGCGCCCAGGGCCTGGTGGCGCGCTACTACGCCTTCGGCAATGAGCTGCAGGGCCGCCTGCAACGCCGCCTTGTGGGCGCCAACCCCGTCGCCGCCGCGGCCTGAGGTGCAGCATGCTCGTCCGCCCCCAGCGCAAGCACGGCCCCAAGGCCGAAATGAACGTGGTGCCCTATATCGATGTGATGCTGGTGCTGCTGGTGATCTTCATGGTCACCGCGCCGATGCTCACCCAGGGCGTGAAGATCGAACTGCCCAAGGTGGCCAGCGAGGCGCTGCCCCGTGACAGCCAGCAGCGCATTCTCACCCTCTCGGTGCAGGCCGACGGCGGCTACTACTGGAACCTCGGCACCGAGCTGGACACCGAGAACCGGACCGACAGCGCCGTGGCCCTGGAGGAGATGACCGCCAAGGTGGGTGCGCTGATCGCCGAGCGCGGCGACACCCAGGTGTACATCCGCGCCGACCAGGACGCCGGCTACGGCAAGGTGGTGGCCGCCATGGCCGCGCTGCAGCAGGGCGGGGTGGCCAACCTCGGGCTGATCACCGAGGCGCCGCAATGAGCGTGATGGTCATGGGCGACACCCCGCTTTCCCGCCTGCGCCTGCCCGCTGCCGGGTTCTGGCGCCACGCCTTCGCCGCCGGCTGCGCCCTGGCCCTGCACCTGGCTGTGCTGGGGCTGCTGATGGCCGGCTGGGCCCCCGAGCGCCCCGCCGAGCCCGTGCAGCGCGTGCTCACCACCCAGCTCATCAGCCTGCCCGCGCCGGTGCCCGAACCGGCCCCCGCGCCCCCGGCGCCGGTGCAGCCGGCCGTGGCCGAGCCCGCCCCGGTGGCGCCGCCCCCGGTGCCGCTCGAGCCGCCGAAGCCGCAGGTCGACCCGCGCGTGGAGCAGCGCAAGCAGGAGCACGCCGCCCTGGCCCGCAAGCGCGTGGAGGAGCAGAAGCGCCAGGAGCAGATGCAGCGGGAAACCCAGCGCCGCGAGCAGCAGCGCCTGGAGGCCGAGCGCACCGCCGCCGAACAACAGCGCCAGCTCGACCTGGCCCGCCAGGCGGAACAGCAACGCCTGGCTGCCGAGCGCGCGCGCCAGGCCGCTGCCGAAGCCGCCGCCAACAGCCGGCAGTACCTGCCGATTGCCAAGGAGGCGCCGGACTACCCCCAGCGCGCCCTCGACAAGGGCATCCAGGGCGACTGCACGGTGGAGTACCGGGTCAACCCGCAGGGCCGTGTCGAGGACCCGCAGGTGGTGGGCGACTGTCACCCGCTGTTCATCCGCCCGTCACTGGCCGCGGCGCAGACTTTCCGCTACCAGCCGCGCCTGGAGAACGGCCAGCCCGTGGCCGTGCCCGGCGTACGCAACACCTTCCACTACCGCATCGAACGCTGAGCGCGCAGCGCCGGCGCAGACCAGAAGAGAGACGTGATGAACCAGGATTTCGCAGCCTTCCATGCCGCACTCGCCGCCCACGACGACGAGGCCATCAACCCCAGCGGCAACCGCAGCCTGGACCAGATGGTCGATGCCGGCCGCCGCAACGTGCTCAAGGGCGGCCTTGCGATGGCGGCCCTTGGCTTCTTCGGCGGCGGCATCAGCGCCTGCCGTGCGGTGGCCGACGACGGGTTGCTGGGCTTCAAGGGCGTGCCCCAGCAGTTCGATGCGACGTTCGACCAGGTCATCGTCGCCGAGGGCTACAGCGCCCGGCCGTTCTTCTCCTGGGGCGATGCCGTACTCGCCGATGCTCCGGCCTTCAAGGGCGACGCCAGCGAAACCTGGGAGGACCAGCTCAAGCAGGCCGGCGACAACCATGACGGCATGCACTTCTTCCCCTTCCCGGAGGCGCCCAACGACCACGGCCTGCTGGTGGTCAACCACGAATACATCAACCCCACCCTGCACGCCGCCGGCATCGTCTACCTCGACGGCAAGCGCAAGGCGGAGGACGTGAAGAAGGAGCAGGCGGCCCACGGCGTCAGCGTCATCGAGGTGAAGAAGGACGGCAGCGGCCACTGGCAGCGGGTCGCCGGCTCGCGCTACAACCGCCGCATCTCCACCCTCACGCCTATGCAGCTCAGCGGCCCGCTGGCCGGCCACCCGCTGATGAAGACCGCCTCCGATCCCAGCGGGCGGGAGGTGATCGGCACCCTCAACAACTGCTCCATGGGCGTCACCCCCTGGGGCACCTACCTCGCCTGCGAGGAGAACTGGCACAACTACTTCATCAACCGCGACGCGGCCGACCATGCCCAGCGCGTGTCCCACAAGCGCTACGGCATCGCCAGGGAAGGGTTGAGCAAGAACTACGGCTGGGAGACCGCCGACCCCCGCTTCGACGCCACGCCCTACCGCGACCAGCCCCACGACGGCCACGTGCAGGAGCCGCATCGCTTCGGCTGGGTGGTGGAGATCGACCCCTTCGACCCCGGCAGCACGCCGAAGAAGCGCACCGCCGTCGGCCGCTTCTGCCGCGAGTGCTCCACCCTGTCCCTCGGCAAGGACGGGCGCATGGCCTACTACTACGGCGACGACACCAAGGGCGAGTACATCTACAAGTTCGTGCCCAGCGGCCGCTTCGACGCCGCCAACCCCAGGGCCGCCCGCGACCTGCTGGACGAGGGCACCCTCTACGTGGCCCGCTTCGACGACGACGGCAAGGGCCAGTGGCTGGCCCTGGTGCACGGGCAGAACGGCCTCACCGCCGAGAACGGCTTCCCCAGCCAGGCCGAGGTGCTGCTCAATGCCCGTGCCGCCGGCGACGTTCTCGGCGCCACGCCCATGGACCGCCCCGAGTGGGTGGCCGCGCACCCGGAGACCCGCGAGGTCTACGTCACCCTCACCAACAACGACGAGCGCGGCGCCAAGAAGCCGCTGAACGCCGCCAACCCGCGCCCGCACAACCTGCACGGGCAGATCCTGCGCTGGAACGAGGCGGGCGGCGACCCCACCGCCACCACCTTCGAATGGGAGATCTTCCTGCTCGCCGGCGAACCCCAGGGCGCCAAGGACGACAAGGGCCAGCCGGTGCCGGCCAGCCTCATCGGCACCATCAACGGCGACGCCTTCTCCTCGCCGGACGGCCTGGCCTTCGACCCCGCCGGCCGCCTGTGGATCGAGACCGACTTCGACGACATCGAGCCGGCCATGGCGCGCATCGGCTGCAACCAGCTGCTCTGCGCCGACCCCAGGACCCGCGAGGTGCGCCGCTTCCTGGTCGGCCCGCGCGGCTGCGAGCTGACCGGCATCACCTTCACCCCGGACGGCCGCAGCATGTGGGTCAACATCCAGCACCCCGGCATCAGCTACCCCGCCAGCGACGGCAAGAGCCGCCCGCGCTCCACCACCGTGCTGATCACCAAGAACGACGGCGGCGTGATCGGCAGCTAATTCCATGCCCAATGCCGGGCCCAACGATGCCGGGTTCGACTCCGCGCGTTGGGCCTCGTACCTCGGCCCAACCTACGGCTGTGCTCGACGCCGGCTTTCGTAGGAGCGAGCTCTGCTCGCGAAGCTTGGCTACGCCGGGGAGCGCTCCCTGTAGGTTGGCGCCGAGCGCAGCGAGGCCCAACGATGCCGTGCTCGACTCCACGTGTTGGGCCTCGTACCTCGGCCCAACCTACGGCTGTGCACGACGCCGGCTCTCGTAGGAGCGAGCTCTGCTCGCGAAGCTTGGCTACGCCGGGGGAGCGCTCCCTGTAGGTTGGCGCCGAGCGCAGCGAGGCCCAACGATGCCGTGTTCGACTCCGCGCGTTGGGCCTCGTACCTCGGCCCAACCTACGGCTGTGCACGACGCCGGCTCCCGTAGGAGCGAGCTCTGCTCGCGAAGCTCGGCTGGCCATCGGATGCGGCATTCCGTCGCCCCTTCAAGCGTTTCAGCGGCATGTCGCCAGGGGTTGCGAGGCGGCGCCTGACGACCAGCGGTATGGCCTGAAACCCGTACAAGGATTGATGCAGGGACGGTTGGCGCTGGTGGCGCCATGCCATACTTTTGGCACGTCAGCTTCCATGGGCGATCCCCTGAAAGCTGTTTACCTGAGGGTGCGGGAGGTGAGGTCAGGGATGGATAAGGTCCAGCTGTTGCTCAGCCACTACGCCGAGAGCCGTTACACGCGGCAGCTCAACAAAGGCTTTGGATGGCTGCGTTTCGAGCCCGAACTGGAGGCGGAATACCGTATCTCCAACTACCGGGCCTTTCGCAATACGCGTATCGGCGCCCTCTGCACGCTGCTGCTGGCGCTGCTGTTCTTCCTCGGTTTCGACGTCTTCTACGCCCTGCGCCACTACGAGGCGGCGCTGACCCCGGCGATCTTCGGCATGCGCCTGATCGCCCTGGCCGGAATCATGCTCTCGGCGATCATGGTGCTCTACGGCAACGATCGCTCGGCGGGCGTCTTCTGGGTGCCCTGTACCGTGTTCTTCATCGGCACCACGACGCTGGTCAGCAACATCCTCTACATGCAGGTGCTGGAGCAGGTGGGGATGCCCTTCAACCTCGACGGCATGATCCTGGTGCTGATCGCCATCTTCTTCCCCGTCGGCTACAGCTACTGGGGTTCGGTGGTCTGCGCGGTGATCACCTTCATCGCCATGCTGGTGGCGATTCCGATCTACCTGCCGGAGGGGTATCTCGACGACTTCATCGCCCTGTCCATCTACCCCCTGGTCGCCATGGTCTTCGCCGGCATGTCGCGCTACTTCCAGGAATCCGCCACGCGCCGCCAGTTCCTCACCCGCGCGGCGCTCAAGGAACTGGCCGACAGCGACAGCCTCACCGGGCTGTTCAACCGACGCATGTTCGAGATACTCCTCGAGCGCGCCCTGCTCGAAAGCCAGCGCGAGCGCCATTGCCTGGGGCTGATGCTGGTGGATGTGGACTACTTCAAGGCCTACAACGACCGCTATGGCCACCCGATGGGCGACGCCGCCCTGCAGGCGGTGGCGGAGACCCTGGGCGCGCTGCCCCGGCGCTCCCTGGACATCGCCGCCCGCCTGGGGGGTGAGGAGTTCGCCCTGGTGTTCTGCGACCTGGTGCCGGACTTCGCCACCCGCACCGCCGAACGCGTGCGCCAGCGTGTCGAGGCCCTGGGCATCCCCCACGAGGGCTCGCAGGTTTCCGGCGTGCTGACGGTGAGCATCGGCGTGGCCCTGAGCGAGCCGGGCGACACCCGCGCCAGCCTCTACAAGCGCGCGGACGAGGCGCTCTACCGCTCCAAGGGCGAGGGCCGCAACCGCGTGACGGTGGCGGACTGAGGCTCGGGCTGCGGGCCCCGTTCAGTGGGCCCCCGCGTTCGCGGGGAGCCACTGAAAGGACACCCCGACATTCCCTTCATGCTTCCTTCACCGCATTTTCACTCCCGGGCCCGCAACCTTGCCTCGCGCTGGGGCAGACCGGGTCCGTGCCTCGCGTCGGCGGCCGCCTGCGGTGCGCCTTCTCTTCGGGCGGACCCCGGGAGTCGCGATGAACAAGTTGCCCCAGATCACCCTGGCCTTCTGGATCATGAAGATCTGCGCCACCACGCTCGGCGAGACGGCCGGGGACCTGCTGTCGATGACGCTGGACGTCGGCTATGCGATCAGCTCGCTGATCCTCATCAGCGCGTTCTTCGCCACCCTGCTGACGCAGCTGGCGAGCAAGCGCTACAACCCGCTGGTGTACTGGGCGGTGATCCTTTCCACCAGCACCGCCGGCACCACCATGTCCGACTTCATGGACCGCACCCTGGGCCTGGGCTACGCCACCGGCTCGGCGATCCTGATAGGCATCCTGCTGTGCATCTTCGCGCTGTGGCGGGTCACCGAGGGTTCGCTGTCGGTGGACCGCATCCGTTCGCGGCGCGGCGAGCTGTTCTACTGGGGCGCGATCCTCTTCTCCAACACCCTGGGTACGGCGCTGGGCGACTACCTCGCCGATGATTCCGGGCTCGGCTTCGCCGGTGGCGCTCTGCTGATCGGTGGTGCACTGGCCATCGTGGTCGCCGCGCACTACCTGACGCGCCTCTCCACCGTGCTGCTGTTCTGGCTGGCCTTCGTGCTCACCCGGCCCTTCGGCGCGACCCTGGGCGACGTGCTGACCAAGAGCCACGAGAGGGGCGGGCTGGACTTCGGCACCGTCGGCTCGTCCCTGGTGCTGGGCGGCGTGCTGCTGATGCTGGTGGTGTACGCGACCTGGGTGCAGCGCCAGCGCGCCGCCTATGCGGAGCTGCCGCTGGCGCGTTCGCCTCAGCGGTAGGCCGAGGCGGCGAGGGCGCGGGCGAGGCTCATGTCGTCGGTGCCCGCCGTCGCGGGTTGCTGGTGCAGGGCCTGCAGCGCCCGTTCCAGCTGCGCGCCGCGGATGCGCCCGTCACTGGCGACGAAGGCCGCCGCGTCGTCGCGGGCCAGCGCGTAGACGCCCGGCTCGCGCCGATCACGGCTGAGGTTGCTGGTGGTGGCGGGGGCGAAGGTGGTGGCCGCGCTGCTGCTGAGCAGCCAGGGGCCGGTGCCTTCGTCGGCCATGGCGGCTGCGGGCAGGGCCAGCAGCATCAGGCAGAGCGGGATGCGCATGGTTCGTCCTTGATCGCGGGGTTCAGGGCAGGCTCTTGAGGGCCGCGCAGCTGGCCTCGTAGCGCTGGCCGCAGGCGGCCTGGTAGAGGCGCCGGGCCTGGTCCGGGTCGCGTGGCACACCCTGTTCGCCCTTGAGGTAGAGGCTGCCGAGCACGTGCTGGGCCATCGGGTTGCCGGCGGCGGCGGACTGGTTGAGGTACTTCAGCATCGCCTGCTGGTTGGCGTAGGCCGGGTCGTTGCGCCCGGTGTAGAGGTAGGCGAGGCTCACCGCCGCCATGGCGTGGCCCTGGTCGGCGGCGCGCTTCCACCAGAACTCGGCCTGCTTGAGATCCGCCGGCTTGCCCACGAAGAAGTGGCTGCCGAGCTGGAACTGGCTTTCCAGGTCGCCACGCTCGGCGTTGCTGCGCAGCAGCTCCAGGGGCGTGGGCTGGTCCTGCACCTGGTTGGGCAGGCGCTGCGGCGGCGCCTCGGGCCTGGGCTGGTCATGGCTGCAGCCGGCCAGCAGCGCCAGGGCGCAGAGCGCCGCCAGGGATCGTGCTTTCATCCGTTCACTCCTGTGGCCGCGAGGTTTCGCGACTCGATGGTTCTTGGCGGCTTATCGGACAACAGCTTTCGCCCCGGGTGCAACGCCATCCTGTGAGCCGGTCGAGGTCATCGGCATCGAGTCGCTTGGCATCGTGAAATTCAGATGCTATATTTTCATGAAATTCATCAATTCAAATTTCATGAGGCCTCGCATGTTCAAGCAATCCGCCCAGCATGTCGGCACCTGGTACGCCGCCAGCTACCCCGGCTCCATCCCCCTGCGCCCACGCCTGCAGGGCAGCCTGGACAGCGAGGTGCTGATCATCGGCGCCGGCTTCAGCGGCCTGCACACAGCTCTGCGCCTGGCCCTGGCCGGCAAGCGCGTGGTGCTGCTGGAGGCCAGCCGCGTGGCCTGGGCGGCGTCCGGGCGCAATGGTGGACAGGCGCTGCTGGGCTGGTCGTGCGACATGCCGCCGCTGGAAAAGGCCCTGGGGCAGGAGCGCACCCGCCGCCTGTGGGACAGCATGCGCTGGGCCGCAGGCGAGATGCGCGAGCTGCCGCAGCGCCACGGCTTCGATGTCGACTACCGCGTCGGCAGCCTGTGGACGGCGGTGCTGGAGCGTCGCGTCGAACTGCTGCGCGAGGCCCAGCGCGACGCCGAGCAGAAGTGGGGCTACGACGCCATGCGCCTGATCGAGCGCGACGAGCTGCCGGAATGGATCGACAGCCCGCGCTACAAGGCCGCGCTCTATGACCCGGAAGCCGCCCACCTCAACCCGCTGAAGCTGGCCCAGGGCCTGGCCGGCGCCATCGAGGCGGCCGGCGGACGCATCTTCGAGCAGAGCCAGGTGCTGGAATACCGCGAGACGCCGGCCGGCTACGTGGCGCGCACGCCCGAGGGCGAAGTGCGTGGCGACGTGCTGGTGCTGGCCTGCAACGCCTACGTCGACGGCCTCGATCGGCAACTGTCCTCGCGCCTGCTGCCGGTGGGCTCCTACCAGGTGGCCACCGCGCCGCTGGACCCGGACCTGGCGCGCTCGCTGCTGCCGAAGAACAGCTGCGTGATCGACAACCAGTTCGTGCCCGACTACTTCCGCCTCACCCCCGACCATCGCCTGCTGTTCGGCGGCGGCTGCACCTACCTGGGCGGCCTGCCCAAGGACGTGCCTGCCGCCACCCGGCCCTACCTGGAGCGGGTGTTCCCGCAGCTCAAGGGCGTGCAGATCGACTATGGCTGGGGCGGCCACATCGACGTCACCATGAAGCGCACCCCCGATATCGGCCGCCAGGGCCAGCGCTACTGGCTGCAGGGCTTCTCCGGCCACGGCATCCTGCCGACCCTGGCCGGCGCCCGCGCGGTGGCCGACGCCATCCTCGGCGACGAGCAGCTGCTCGCGCTCTACCAGGGCCTGGACAACCCGCGCTTCCCCGGCGGCTCGCTGCTGGCCGCACCGCTGGAAGCCGCCGGCAAAGCCTGGTATCGCTTGCGCGACCTGGCCTGACGCCGGCACCGAAGGAGATCCGACATGGACATGCAAGACGAGATCGAAGGCCTCGCGATCCTCATCCGCGACCTGCGCAAGCACAAGAACCTGACCCTGGGCGAGCTGGCCGCGCGCATCGACCGCTCGGTGGGCTTCCTCTCCCAGGTGGAGCGCGGCCTGTCGCGCCCGACCGTGGCCGACCTCACCGCCATCAGCGAGGCGCTGGGCGTGCCCACTACCTATTTCTACAGCCTGAGCAAGCCCCGCGAGGTGCGCTGGGTGACCCGCCCCGGCGAGCGCCGCACGCTCTATTACGCCGGCGGCATCACCGACGTGCTCGCCTCGCCGAACATGTCGGCCGGCTTCTCCATGCTCGAAAGCCACCTCGAACCCGGCGCCACCAGTGGCGAGGGGCACCTGGACGACAGCTCCGAGCAGGGCGGCTTCGTGCTCGAAGGCGAACTCTGCATCTGGCTCGACGACGCCGAGGAACCGGTGGTGCTGCACCCCAACGACAGCTTCCAGCTGCCGGCCCATGCGCAGTTCCGCTACGCCAACCTTTCCGATAAGCCCACTCGAGTCCTATGGGTATTCACCTAGAGCCGGCTTATGGCCGGCTGCGCGTCGGCGATGCGGCGTTGAAAGCGATCTCAGAATGCTCATTTACCGCTCGTAGACTCCGCTTCCTCGATCGCTTTCGCCTTGCCTCGCTCTAGCTCGCTCAGCCCTAAACCGACTCTTATCTTTTCTTGCAGGACCACAGCGATGACAACAACAAACCCGCATCCCGACCTGCTCGCCGAAGTGCGTGCCTTCCGTGCCCGGTACCCGGAGGTCCGCTACGTGGACCTGATCTGCCTGGACATCCCCGGGCATTTCTACGGCAAGCGCTACCCGGTGGAGATGCTGGAGAAGGTCGCCGCCGGCGGCCCGCTGAAGCTGCCGCAGAACTGCGTGCTGCTGGGCACCCAGGGCGGGCTGTACCCCATCGGTGACTACTGCTTCGCCGACGGCGACCCGGACGCGCCACGGCGCCTGGTGCCGGGCACCCTCAAGCCGGTGTGCTGGGAGCGCCAGCCGCTGGGGCAGATGCTGATCACCTCCGACGGCACCGAGGCGCCCATCGAGTTCGAACCGCGCGAGGTACTGGCCCGCGTGCTGCAACGCCTGGCCCGTCGCGGCATCCGCCCGGTGGTGGCCTTCGAGCTGGAGTTCTACCTGTTCGACCGCACGCTCAAGAACGGCCTGCCGCAATACCCTCGCGATGCCCTGTGCGACGACGAGGACGACCAGCCGAACATGCACATCGAGCGCCTGTCGCGCTTCTCCACCGTGCTCCACGAGATGGTCGAGGCCGCCAACCAGCAGGGCGTGGCGGCCAACGTCATCACCGCCGAGCTGGGCCCGGGGCAGTTCGAGATCAACTTCGGCCACTGCGACGACGGCCTCAAGGCCGCCGACTGGGCCGCCCTGTTCTGCCGCAGCACCCGGGGCGTGGCGCTGAAGCACGGCCACCGCGCCAGCTTCATGAGCAAGCCCTACCTGGACGCGCCGGGCAGCGGCATGCACGTGCACGTCAGCCTCTACGACGATGCGGGCAACAACCTGCTCGACGCCGACGGCCAGCGCCCCCTGCGCCACGCCGTGGCCGGCTGCCTGGAGCTGCTGCCGCATTGCATGCCGATCTTCGCCGCCAACCACAACGCCTTCCGCCGCTACGGCGCCATGGTCAACGCCGCCAGCCGCGCAAGCTGGGGCTTCGAAGACCGCGACGCGTGCATCCGCATCCCCGAGTCCGACGGCCGCAACCTGCGCATCGAACACCGCCTGGCCGGCGCCGACGCCAACCCCTACCTGGTGCTGGCCGCCATCCTCACCGGCATGGAACACGGCCTCGACGCCGCGAAAGAGCCCATCCCTCCGCTCAACGAAGACCGCTCCAGCGGCATCGACTTCCCCACCGACATGCCCGCCGCCGTCGCCGCCATGCGCCAGAGCGCCCCGGTGAACGAAGGCCTGGGCAGCGAATTCGTGATGGTCTATTGCGAGAACAAGCGCCAGGAATACCTCGACTTCATCAACGAGGTCAGTGCGCGGGAATATCGGTGGTACATGTAGCGGCGGGGCCGCAGCGGCAAGCAGCAAGCTTCAAGCGGCAAGTCAGTGGCATCGAGGCCCGGGAGCTGATCGGGGCGTAGATACCGTCTTGATTCCTAGTGAGCAAGGGCCAGTTTTGCGTCAAATGGCCGGCCTGATTTCAAGACGCCGTAGGCGATGCTCAGCAGCTTGCGCATCGCTGCGCAGACGATCTGCTTGCCGGTCTTGCCCTTCGCCCTCAACCGTTCGCTCAGGGCCCTGATCGCCTCGTTGTACGTCAGGGCGCTGATCGCGGGCATGAACAGGCCGGCCCGCAGGCGCGATGAGCCCGTCTTGGAGATGCGCGTTTGTCCCCGGTGGTTCCCGGATTCCTGCAGCCGCGGATTGAGCCCGGCAAAGGCGGTGACGGCGCGGCTGTTGGCGAAGCGCAGTGGGTCGCCCAGCTCCGCCAGGAGCAGGGCAGCGGTCTTGTCGGCGATCCCGTCGATGCTGGTCAGCAGGTCGCGCTTGCCGCGCAGATCCGGGTCGTTGTCGATGTGGTCGTCGATCGCCTTGAGGGTCTCTTCGATCTCCTGCCCGACATGTTCCAGCACCGACTGGATCGAGGCCTGGACGCTGGCATCGGCCACTTCCAGGCGGTTGCGCTCCATCTGCTCGATTTCGCGCAGGTCCTCCAGGCGCCGTACCAGGGCTTTCAAGCGCCGCACGGCACGGGGCTCGGGTTGCCAGGGACGCAGACTGTCCTGATGGCGCTCGCCGTATTCGGCAATCAGCTTGGCGTCGACCTTGTCGGTCTTCACCCGCTGCAACTGGCTACGGGCGTAGTGGGCGATCTGCGCCGGGTTGAGGACACAGACCCGATAGCCGTGCTCCAACAGCCATTCGGCCAGGGCTTCATGGTAGATGCCGGTGGCCTCCATCACGACCCAGGCACCGGGTTCGCTGTGCTTGTTCAGCCAGTCGCGCAAGACGGCGAAACCCGCTTTGTCGTTGGCCAGCTTGGCCTTGGTGCGGTACTTGCCGTTGGGCTGCAGGGTGGCGAGGTCAAAGGTGTGTTTGGCGATGTCGAGGCCGATGACGCTGGGCATGAGTACTCCTTCCGATCCGTTCAGACGCGATCATCACTGCACCCGACCCAACCTTGTAGATGCGAGCTCGAGGCTCTGGATACCGTTCGGATTTTTCGAGTGAGTGTGGAGGGGCGGAGCACTATCTACGTTGCAGGCTCGAGGCCTAAGGGTGGACACGACTTCCAGCCCCTCCCCCGATGATCAGTCGGGGACTATTACCCCTGTGGAGGTATTTAGTCGAGATACAAGGGTGGATGGCGCTTTTTCCATCTACCAGCGGTGCTCCCGGGGGCACCAAGTCGGGGCAGCGCTGCGCACTGCTTGGCGAATGAATTCGCCCCTACAAGGCGCCGAAGGCGGCCACCAGATCTTCGACGAACGCCTGCTGCGCTTCGCTGGGTTCGCGGCCGCGGTGGTGGGTGAGGCGGAATTCCACGTCGAAGCCCAGGCGCTCGGGGAGCAGGGCGCGGAGTAGCCCGCGTGCCTCCCAGGGCGCGGCGATGTGGCGGGGGAGGTAGCCGATGTGGGCGCCGGAGAGGATCAGCGCCAGGGTGCCTTCCACCTGCTCGGTCACCGCGCTGCTGGCGGCGGACTGGAAGGGCTCGGCCTCGCCGATGAAGCGGTAGGGGTGGAGCACCCGGTCGCATTGGCGCAGGTCGCTCTCGGTCACGCGCGTGCGGTCGAACAGCGGGTGCCCGGCGCCGCAGAACAGCAGCTGCTCCTCGACGAACAGCGGCCGGTGTTCCAGCGCCTGCTGGTTGCCGGAGAAGTAGCCGATGGCCAGGTGCAGCTGGTCCTGCAGCAGGCGCCGCTCCAGTTCGGCGGGCATGGCGCTGAGCAGTTCGATGCGCACCGCCTGGCGGCGCGAGCGGAAGCGCCGGATGGCATCGGCCAGGCGTTGCATCACGGCATCGTCGAGGGACTCGGAGAGGCCGATGCGCAGCTCGCCCAGCAGCATGTCGGCCATGCCCCGCGCCTCGCCCTTGAAGGTCTCGATGGCGCCGAACAGCCGCCGCGTGGCCGCCAGCACCTGCTCGCCCTTGGGGGTCAGGCGGAAGCCGGCCTTGCCGCGCTCGCACAGGCGGAAGCCCAGGCGCGTCTCCAGCTTGGCCATCTGCGTGCTGATGGTGGACTGGCCCACCCCCAGCGCGCCCTGGGCGGCGCTGAAGCCGCCGCTTTCGACCACGGTGACGAACAGCCTGAGCAGTTGCAGGTCCAGGTCCTGGAGTTGGGCGAGCATGGAGTCTCCAAACATCGATGGCGAGCGATGCCAAAGTAGAACACTTCATATTTATCCGAAGCAAAGCCCGGCGCAGGATCGCCCCATCACCGCACCGGGAGCTTTCGCCATGCGCCTTTCCCTGTTGGTCGCCCTGCTCGCCGCCTGTGTCCTGCCCGCCCATGGGCAGGACCGGGAGCTGAACCTCTACAGCTGGTCCGCCTACATCCCGCCCCAGGCGCTGGAGCGCTTCAAGGCCGAGACCGGCATCCGGGTGAAGTACGACATCTTCGACAGCGCCGAGGCCCTCGACGCCAAGCTGATGACCGGCGGCAGCGGCTATGACGTGGTGTTCCCCGCCAGCAGCGGCCTGGCGCGGGCGATCAAGGCCAATGCGGTGCAGCCGGTGCAGCGCGAACAATTGCACCACTACGCCAACCTCGACCCGCAGCTGCTGGCCAAGCTCGCCAGCGTCGACCCCGGCAACCGCTTCGGCGTGCCCTACACCTGGGGCACCATCGGCCTGGGGCTGAACCGCGACGCGGTGCAGAAGCGCATCCCCGATGCGCCGCTGAACAGCCTCGACCTGCTGTTCAAGCCCGAATACGCCAGCCGCCTGAAGGACTGCGGCATCGCCGTGATCGACTCACCGCAGGAGGTCATCAGCGTGGCCCTGCACTACCTCGGCAAGGACCCGTACAGCACCGCCAGGGCCGACCTCGCAGCGGTCCAGGGCCTGCTCACCGCGTTGCAGCCGAACCTGCGCTACGTCGGCGCCGGCAAGCACATCAACGACCTGGCCAAGGGCGAGATCTGCCTGGCGCTGACCTACAACGGCGACGCCGCCATCGCCGCCGAGCAGGCCCGCGAGGCGAAGATGCCCTTCGAGGTGGTCTACCGCATCCCCCGCGAGGGCACGCTGATCTGGTTCGACACCCTGGCCATCCCCGCCGACGCGCCGCACCCCCAGGCGGCCCACGCCTTCATCGACTGGATGCTGCGCCCCGAGGCCATCGCCGAGCTGACCAACAGCCAGTTCTTCGCCAACGCCAACCAGGCCGCCACGCCCTTGCTGGACCCGGCGGTGGCCAACGACCCGGACATCTACCCGGACCAGGCCGTGCGCGACCGCCTGTTCGGCGAGCAGGCGCTGACCCTCAAGGAGCAGCGCGAGCGCACCCGCATCTGGACGCGCTTCCGCACCCAGTACTGACCCCGCGCAGACGCACACCCCACCCCCGACGGAGCCCGATGACATGGAACACGCCTTCGACAACGACCAGGCCATCACCCGGCCGAGCCTGCTGGGCACGGCCGCCGAGGCCACCTACGCCGGCATCACCAGCTTCATGCGCCGGCGCTACAGCCGCGACCTCGCTGGCGTCGACCTGGTGGTGAGCGGGGTGCCCTTCGACACCGCCACCACCAACCGCCCCGGCAGCCGCTTCGGGCCCCGCGCCATCCGCGCCGCCTCGGTGCAGATGGCCTGGGCGCGGCATTTTCCCTGGGAGTTCGACCCCTTCGACCACCTGGCGGCGATCGACTACGGCGACTGCGCCTTCGACCACGGCACGCCGCAGCACACGCCGGAGGCGATCCAGGCCCACGCCGCGCACATCCTCGAGGCCGGCGCGGCGATGCTCACCCTGGGCGGCGACCACTTCATCAGCTACCCGCTGCTCAAGGCCCACGCGTCCAAGCACGGGCCGCTGTCGCTGATCCACTTCGATGCCCACAGCGACACCTGGCCGGACGAAGAGGGCCAGCGCATCGACCACGGGACGATGTTCTTCCACGCCGCCCGCGAGGGCCTGGTGGACCCGGCGCGCTCGGTGCAGATCGGCCTGCGCACCACCAACGACGACGTGATGGGCTTCCAGGTGCTGGACGCCCGCGAGGTGCACCGCCACACGCCGGAGCAGATCGCCGAGCGCATCCGCGCGCGGGTGGGGGACAACCCGGTGTACCTGACCTTCGACATCGACTGCCTCGACCCGGCCTTCGCCCCCGGCACCGGCACCCCCGTGTGCGGCGGGCTCTCCAGCCACCAGGCGCTGGAAATCCTCCGCGGCCTGCGCGGCATCAACCTGGTGGGCATGGACGTAGTGGAAGTGGCACCGCCCTACGACAACGCCGAAGTCACCGCCCTGGCCGGCGCCACCTTGGCGATGGAGATGATCTGCCTGTATGCCGCGCGGCATAAGTTGGGGGAGCGGTAGACGCGGCTCTGTGGGAGATTCCATGTCAATTTGCCGTAGCGACGCGAGCTCAGATAGGGCTTCTGATTTCTCATCCTGGCAAAGGTGATCCTTGCCAGGGCGTAGGGTGGACCACGCTTCATCGGTCCACCATGTGGGCTCGCGACGAACGCCATTGGTGGATGGAAAAAGCGCCATCCACCCTACGCCCCGACTGGCGAAACGCCGGTCTGTGGGAGCGAATTCATTCGCGAACGAGGTAAAGCACGAGCATCGCGGCTGAAGCCGCTCCCACGGGGTGCTACGGGATGCACCTGAAAAAAGCCACGGGCCCAAGGGTGGGCCCGTGGTTTCACGCACAACCGTCGATCATCCCGCGCAGGCCCATGCGCGCCTCGCCGAACAGGCGCACGTCCATCAGCTTCGGCGCGCGGACGATGGGGCGGAAGTCCATGCGCTCAATGATGTCCCGCTCGATGTCCACCCCCGGCGCGACCTCGATCAGCTCCAGGCCCTCGGTGGTGAGGCGGAACACGCAGCGCTCGGTCACGTAGAGCACCGGCTTGCCGGCTTCGGCGGCGAGACGGCCGGCGAAGGTGCGGTGCTCCACCTCGCGGACGAACTTGCGCAGCTCGCCGTCCTGCACGATGCGCAGGGCGCCGTTCTCGATGCGGATGTCCTGCGGGCCGGCGCTGAAGGTGCCGACGAAGACCACCGCCTTGGCGTTCTGGCTGATGTTGATGAAGCCCCCGGCGCCGGCCAGGCGCGTGCCGAACTTCGACACGTTGAGGTTGCCCGCCGCATCCGCCTGGGCCAGGCCGAGGAAGGCGAGGTCCAGGCCGCCGCCGTCGTAGAAGTCGAACTGGTAGGGCTGGTCGATCAGCGCGCTGTGGTTGCAGGCCGCGCCGAAGTCCAGGCCCGAGGCCGGCACGCCGCCGATCACGCCGGGCTCGGCGGTGAGGGTGAGCAGGTCGATCACCCCTTCTTCCGCCGCCACCGCCGCCACGCCTTCGGGCATGCCGATGCCCAGGTTCACCACCGCGCCGGGCTTGAGTTCCAGTGCGGCGCGGCGGGCGATCAGCTTGCGCAGGTCCAGCGGCATCGGCGGCAGGCTGCCTTCGGGCACCCGCACCTCGGCGGCGAAGGCCGGGTTGTAGGCGGTGGCGAAGGTCTGCTGGTGGTGCTCCGGCGCGGCCACCACCACGCAGTCGACGAGGATGCCGGGGATCTTCACCTGGCGCGGGTTGAGCGAGCCACGGGCGACCACCCGTTCCACCTGGGCGATGACCAGGCCGCCGGAATTGCGCGCGGCCATGGCGATGGCCAGGCTCTCGATGGTCAGCGCCTCGCGCTCCATGGTCAGGTTGCCGTCCTCGTCGGCGCTGGTGGCGCGCACCACCCCGACGTGGATGGGGAAGGCCTTGTAGAAGAGGTAGTCCTCGCCGTCGAGGGGCATGCGGCGCACCAGCTCCTCGGTGGTGCGGGCATTGAGCTTGCCGCCGCCGTGCTCGGGGTCGACGAAGGTGCCCAGGCCCACCCGCGACAGCTGCCCCGGCTTGCCGGCGGCGATGTCGCGGAACAGCTGGGAGATCACCCCCTGGGGCAGGTTGTAGGCCTCGATGCGGTTTTCCACCGCCAGCTTCTGCAACCCGGGCACCAGGCCCCAGTGGCCGCCGATGACGCGGCGCACCAGCCCTTCGTGGGCCAGGTGGTTGAGGCCCCGGCCCTTGCCGTCGCCCTGGCCGGCGGCGTAGACCAGCGTCAGGTCGCGCGGCGCCTGCTCGGCCTGGAAGCGCTGCTCCAGGGCGATGGCGATGGCCTCGGCGAAACCGATGCCGACGAAGCCGCCGGTGGCCAGGTGGGCGTTGTCGGGGATACGCGCCACCGCCTCGGCGGCGCTCATCACTTTGCTCATGTCGTACCTCGAGCGTGGAATTGGGGGCTGCCTGCTTCTCCCGTGGGAGCGGCTTCAGCCGCGAAGGGCCGCGCAGCGGACCCGGGGCGTGCCTGCGGGCCGCATCGCGAATGAATTCGCTCCCACGGGCTACTCATCAGAAACTGCCGAACAGGCTGCCGAGGGTGATCACCACCACCAGGGCGGCGAGGGGGAAGATCACCGTGTTCATGAAGATGAATTTGTAGGAATCGCGGTGGGTCAGCTTGCAGATGGCCAGCAGCGAGATCACCGCGCCGTTGTGGGGCAGGGTGTCCATGCAGCCGGAGGCCATGGCGGCGACCCGGTGCAGCAGCTCGGGGCTGATGCCGGCGGCGTTTGCCATCTCCAGGTACTGCGCGCCGAGGGTCTTGAGGGCGATGGACATGCCGCCGGAGGCGGAGCCGGTGATGCCGGCGAGGATGTTCACCGCCACCGCCTCGGACACCAGCGGGTTGCCCGGCACGCTCAGTACCAGGTCGCGGATCACCACGAAGCCGGCGAGGGAGGCGATCACGGTGCCGTAGCCCACCTCGGAGGCGGTGTTGAGGATCGGCAGCATGGAGCCGAAGGTGCCGTCGTTGAGGCTCTGCTTCAGGTCCGCCCAGCGCCGCCAGTGCAGGCCGATGAGCAGCAGCACCGCCGCGCCGAGGGCGACGATGATCGACCAGATGCCGATCACCGACTTGGCGTCCTGCAGGCCGCCGAATTCGGGCTTGGCCAGGTAGCTGGTGTCGAGGTTGGGCAGCACCTGCTTGGCCATCAGGAAGTTCAGCGCGATCACCAGCAGGATCGGCAGCAGCGCCAGCCAGAAGCCGGTCACCGGCAGGCCGCCCTGCTCGGTGGGGTCGTCCTTATGGCTGCCGTAGCCTTCGCCGGCGGCCATCAGCGTGCGGGCCTGGGCGGCGAGCCACCAGCTGCCGAGGCCGAGCATGATCAGCCCGCCGATCAGCCCGAGGATGGGCGCGGCGAAGGCGTCGGTGCCGAAGAAGGGGCTGGGGATGGCGTTCTGGATCGCCGGTGTGCCGGGCAGGGCGGTCATGGTGAAGGTGAAGGCGCCCAGGGCGATGGCGCCGGGCAGCAGACGCTTGGGAATGCCCGCCTCGCGGAACAGCGCGGTGCCGATGGGGTACACGGCGAAGGCCACCACGAACAGCGACACGCCGCCGTAGGTCAGCAGCCCGCACGCCAGCACGATGGCGAGGATGGCCCGCTCGCGACCCAGCCGGGTGACGATGCCCTGGGCGATGGCGCGGGCCGAGCCGGAGTCGTCCATCAACTTGCCGAAGATGGCGCCGAGCAGGAACAGCGGGAAGAACTGGATCAGGTAGCCGCCCAGGGACTTCATGAACACCTGGGTGTAGGTGGGCAGCATCAACGCCGCATCACCGGCGAACAGCACCGCCAGCAGCGCCATCAGCGGCGCCAGGATCAACACGTTGTAGCCGCGGTAGGCCAGGAACATCAGCAGTGCGAGGGACAGCAGGATTCCGAGGGTACCCATGGGATTTCCTTCTTGTTGTTGTTTTGAACCGCCGCAGCGGCCGGGCCTGGGTCGGCCCTTTGCCGGTATAGAGCGAAAGCTGTGCCAAGTGGGCTGAAAAGCCCCGGGAAAGGCGCTGGTACTGGGTTTGAGCCATTAACGGGAAGGAGAGCGGAGCGATTGGAATGTCCATAAAAATGGACAGTGTCCTGTTTATTGGACGCCTATTGCACGAAATGTCCAAAAATATGGACAACCCATAACCCGAGCGCGATGCCCCGGGCTGTAGGGTGGATGGCGCTCTTTCCATCCACCAACGCGCTCGCCTCGAACACCGTAGCCGCAGGTAAATGCACGCCCTGCCCGGCGACCAACCCCGCACCGCGTGGATCGATAGAGCGCGATCCACCCTACGCCGCCTGGGAATTCCGTGGGGTGGATGCCACGTCTCCATCCCCCGACGTGCCGACCCGCAGTTTTGTAGGGTGGATGGCGCTTTTCCATCCACCAACGCGCACGCCCCCCAAACACCTTGGCCGCAGGTAAATGCGCGCCCTACCCGCGATCGAGCCTGCACCGCGTGGATCGATGAAGCGCGATCCACCCTACGCCGGCTGGGCGTTCCGTGGGGTGGATGCCACGTCTCCATCCCCCGGCGTTCCGGCCCGCAGCCCGGGGAAACGCGCCCGCAGGCCCGGCTACAACCCGTGCGCCTGGAGCTTGTTGTAGAGGCTGGCGCGGGCGATGCCGAGGCGTTCGGCGGCCTGGGTGCGGTTGCCGTCGCAGGCGGCGAGGGCGGTGAGGATGGCCGCGCGTTCCGCCTCGGCGAGGCTGTCTGCCAGCGGGCGCACGGCGGGCGATGCGGGCTCGGCAGCAACCGCTGCGGGCGGGGGGTAGGGGCGGCGGGTTGCGGGTCCACCAGCAGGGTGCGCAGGTCACGCGCCTCCAGCGGGCGGTTGCCATCGCCCAGCAGCTGCGCCCGTTCCAGCAGGTTGCGCAGCTCGCGCACGTTGCCCGGCCAGGGCTGGGCGCAGAGCAGGTCGAGGGCGCCCTGCTGCAGTTCCAGCGGCGGCTGGCCGGAGCGGGTGGCGATGTCGTCGAGCAGGTAGTCCACCAGCGCCGGCAGGTCTTCCCGGCGCTCGCGCAGGGGCGGCACGCGCAGGGCGAGGACGTTGAGGCGGTAGTAGAGGTCTTCGCGGAATTCGCCGGCGGCCACCTTGGCCTCCAGGTCCACATGGGTGGCGGCGATCACCCGCACGTTCAGGGTCTTCACCTGGTTGGAGCCCAGTGGCTCCACCTCCTGCTCCTGCAGCACACGCAGCAGCTTGGCCTGCAGCGGCAGGGGCAAATCCCCGATCTCGTCGAGGAACAGCGTGCCGCCGTCGGCCAGCTCGAACTTGCCGGCCCGCGCGCGGCGGTCGGCCCCGGTGAAGGCGCCCGGCGCGGTGCCGAACAGCTCCGCCTCCACCAGGGATTCCGGGATGGCCGCCACGTTCACCGCCACGAAGGGCCCGCTGGAGCGCAGCGACAAGTTGTGGATGCCCTGGGCGAGCAGCTCCTTGCCGGTGCCGGTCTCGCCGCGCAGCAGCACGGTGGCGTCCAGCTGGGCGGCGCGGCGGGCCTGGCGCTTCACCTCGCTGGCGGCGGCGCTGGTGCCGATGAAGCCGGCGATGGTGTAGCGCGCACGGCGGGCGCGGGCCAGTTCGTGCTGGGCGGCGGCCAGCTGGGTCTGCAACTGGTTGTACTTGGCCATGACCGGCTGCAGGTGGCGGGCGCGGTCGAACAGCACGAAGCCGAGGGCGCCGACCAGGGTGCCGTCCTCGTCGCGCAGGGGGATGCGGGTGACCACGAAGTGCTCGTCGCCGAAGGCCATCAGGTCGAGCATGCTCGGCAGCCCGTTACCCACCACCTCGCGCAGGCGGCTGGCCGGCAGCACCTCCTCCACCTCCTTGCCGAGCACGCTGCGCGGGTCGGCGATGCCGATCTTCTGCGCGTACTTGTCGTTGATCCAGACGATCCGCGCCTGACGGTTCACCGCGATGGTGCCCTCGCACTGGGCGTTGAGGTGATCGAACAGCAGGGGCATCGCCACGGCGCGGAAACGCTCGGGCGAGACGCCGATGATCAGGCCGTGTTCGTCGAGGTCGTCGCGGGAGATGGCCATGGGCGGTCGGGTCCGGAGGGGCGGGAGCGACGGATTATGGGCGGGGCGCCGAAACATCGGCAAGGAACCCTTTGCGCTCGCTGGCAGTCGATCAGGAGGTAGACGAATTTCCCTACAAGGAGCTTTTGCATGGACCTGATCCGCATCCTCATCGCCATCATCCTGCCGCCGCTAGGCGTGTTCCTGCAGGTGGGTTTCGGCGGCGCCTTCTGGCTGAACATCCTCCTCACCCTGCTGGGCTACATCCCCGGCATCGTGCATGCGGTGTACATCATCGCCAAGCGCTAGCCGGCTGCTGAAAAACTGACTGCGTTGCCGCTGCTGCGCTTCTCGGCGGACGGCTCAAGGGAACGGGGACGCCATGCGTCCCCGAATCCGTTCTATTGCAGCGTGGCCCGTTCGCCGCCTTCGAACAGCTCCGCCACATCCTTCACCCGCACCCATTGGCGGCCCTGCCACTCCATGACGCTGAACTCCCTGCCCTGCCAGGTCACCCGGCGCTGGCGGGGCAGGTGCGGCGTGGCCTGGGAGCGCAGCGCGGGGATCACCTCGCCGGTGATCCACTGGCGCAGGCCACGGTGCTCGGGGTGATAGAAGTTGACCTTGAGCAGCTCGCAGACGGCGCTCTCGCTGATCAGCAACAGGGTTTCCACCGCGCCCTGGTGGTTCTCCACGCGCTCGTTGCGCCACTGGTCCGGGTCCAGCTTGCGGGTCAGCTTGTCGTCGATATGGCGGTTGGTGAGCGGGCCGAGGTCGCCGGCGACGACCCAGGCCTGGTCATCGATGAGCAGCGCGCGCAACGCACGGTGGTGGCGGTGGAAGACGCTGGGAACGAAATAGTCGTGGGACATGATGAGACTCCTTCCTTGCAGGGGAGCCGCCACCTGATCCTGGTTGCGTGAGGGTGGCGGACCGTACGAGGTGTGGAATACCGGCTCGCAGAACGCCCGGTGGGCATGCGCCCCCCTCGCACGGTCCGCCATAGACTGCCAGGGTCGTTGAAAGGTGAGCCCTTTCTCTGACTCTGCTATGGCGCTGGTGGTGCTTCTGCTAGTTCGGGATTCCACTCCCGGCCATGCCGAGGCATGACGGTGGGAGACGCTACAGAGCGCCTTTGTAGGACGGCAATGGCGAGGGTGGGTAGGAAACTTCGGAGAGGGGCGAGGTGGTGATAAGGCGTGCCCCGCAGGAATGAAAAAGTCGCGCGATGCGCGGCTTTTTCACGGGGGATGGCGGGTCCAGAAGGACTTGAACTGTGGGCCTAACGATATGAGTTGTCTAGAAACGCAGCAGGCCTAGTAAAGCCGTGCGTCGCTCCGTGCAGGTACAGTTAGCTGAACGCTGCGTTGTCAAAGGTTTTGAGCGGAAGAGACAGAGGCTTGGCACTGTGGCGGTTTCGCGCCGTGCCGAACTCGCTACCTAGCGCTATGATTTTAAGTTAGCGGCGTTAGAAATCTGATTAGCGCTTGAACAGACTGCGATGATTCTAATTGTTCAGTGCCTAGTAACCCGCCTTGATCAACGATTACGCTCATTGATGAACCGGGTTTGACTCGTTGCCCCATTAAGCTTACTGCCGCTTTTGTTCTCTTCGATTGCTCCGCTGATGCGCGCTCTGCTTCTTCGCTATCCACATTCCATTTAAAGTGTCTATCTACAGCATCCAAAAAAGGTGACAAATCGACGCACTCTTCAATTATATTTTCTAGTGTGCCGCGGTCGTGTGCCGATTGCTTCCATATATATGCATAGATGTCCTTATCCGTATCCTGTGAGTAGCCCTCTGTCTCGTTGAAGCGAATCCAGTGTCCGGTTATCCAAGGGGATTCGGAAATTATGGCGAATTCGTTTGCTATTTTTTCTAACGTACGCTGAGAGCCGATACTGTCGGCGTCTGCCATAAATAAGTATTTTATCTCCGTGGTTTTAGATGTTCCTGAAAAAGCCTGGCCGGATCTTTGAAGTACTAATAATTTTTCTAGGAATGGCGTGATAGAAGCTTTCCTATTCGATCCGCCATAGTTGAAAATCAATACTAAATTATTATCTCGACCAAGTACGTGGTCAGGAAGAAAAAATTTTTTGGCCATGTCGAGGCGAAGGTCGTCAGCTACATGGTCTTGAACGCTTTTTCTAAAAAGAGCATTAAACGGGTATGGAAATTCTGAAAAGCAAAGGGTTCTGCGTTGATAGCTGAATGCTTTCTCAAGCGTTAGCCGTGTAAAGGCTGCGTCGTGAGGGCCTTCACAGAAAATTAAGAGCGCTCTGCTGTCGGCCATCAAGTTGCCTCCCTCAAGTCAACGTCGCCTGCGGCAAGAAGGCTCTTGAATTCAGGGCCGGAGAATTGTCTAGCTGCGATCATGCCGTCCTGCATAACTAAAGCGTGATATGCCATGTCCTTATCGGTTGCAACTCCCTCAGCAAAGGCGTCTATGCATTCCTTGCTGTGACTTGTTATGAAGACTTGGACATTAAAATTTTCTGCCATGCTGTGTATAAATTTAGAGAATGGCCCGATCAGTTGCGTATGGATAGCGTTCTCAAATTCATCTATTAGCAGTACTCCGTTCTGGGCTGATGCGAACAGTAACGAGAGGAAAAACATACGTTGCAATCCCTCTCCGTATGCGGATAGATCGACGCCTTGCTCAAAACGCTCGTCACTCACAACAAAGCGCTGCCTTTCATCAGTTAGGCGTATATCCTGTAGCGTTGGAAGTATTTTGTCTCTCAAAAAAGAGAATATTGTGGGAAGGGCTTTTGCTTGAGTGCTTCTATGGTAGTAGCTCGCATAGCGATGAGGCTCGTTAAGGAAGAAGGGGCTTGTGAAAATCACAGGGCAAAGATGTTTTATGCTGTCGCCATGAGTTTCTCGCTCTCTTCCTTTATACATTCGAGTGCATGAGATATTTTTGTGGGCTTCGTATTTTGCATCAATTTCTATTGAGGATAAATATCTGGATTTATCTATTGCAATATCTTCTTCTAAGCAAGCTTTGATGTTTGTGCTGGTTTCCGAGTTGTCGAATTTTCCGCTAATAGTATATTCGTCGCCATTGATTTGTTCTAGGATCCACTCGGGGTCTACTTGGTCTGCTGAGAATTTTCCGCGACGCCTCATGACCTCTAATATGCCATCAAAATCATTTTGTCTTGCGAGCAAATAAATAGCTTCGAGTAGCGTAGTTTTTCCTGAGTTGTTTAAACCGGCAAATAGATTTATTTTGGATAAAGTACCAATCTTTAGGTTTTTTAGTTTTTTATAAGAGCCTACTAAAATACTTTCGAAGTGCCGGTCTATACGGTCGTGGAATACTGACTTCTGATCAACGCCTACGAGGCTGGTGGCGCTGATAGCACGAGTCCTGTTTATGATGCTTTGAAGCTTTCCTTGGGCATGTTCAAGTTCGGAGAGGTTGGATGGGCGAATTGCTAGCTGGCTTAGAGTGTCGATATCAATGCTTATCGACTTTACTGCCGCCTCCTGTCGCTCTTTAAATACCAGATCGCTTGCTCTATAAGCTGAATTTAAGTCTCTTGTTATTTTAAGTTGATCTAATGCTTTCGGATCGGAAATAATTTTTGCTAAAAGGTCAATGTCGTCGCGCTTGTTAATTGCAGGATCTAAATAGCGCTCGGCCAGTCCTACCTCGTCGTCATCATCTGTATCTTCTGCGGGTTCGCGCGAAAGAAGCGAAAAGAACAAGTCTCTATTCGTGGGGTTGGTCGCAGACGCTTTGTCTTCATTCCATCCAAGCCACTCTTTAAGAGCTTGGCTCCTAACTGCTTGCCTGAAAATGGGGAAGCGTGTTTCGTTAAATTGGTCCCCATAGTCAGAAGCTCTATATTGAGCTACGAGAGATAGTGCGCGAAGACTTCTTCGCAGTTCAACCTTTGATATGCCTATCTTTTTGCATATCTCATCCTCGCTTATTTTGTAAGTAGAGTTCATTTTCTCCAGGAGTTTGGCCTGGTTCCACTCGCCCCATTTTTTATTGCCGCTGATGTGCTTTAAGGCCATCAGAGTTAAATGGTGCATTTCGTCGGCGTCGTTGTAAATTACAACGGGAACTTGGCTGAAGATTTCAGGGTCTAGCTTGCCAATATCGGCGCCTTTATTTTCGAGTTCGTGATGTAGGACTTTGAGTGCAGCTACTCGTCTGTTTCCTTCGACGACTATGTATCCCCCGTCTGCTATTAAGCGAACCTGAATTTGGTCGACGGGTAAA
The DNA here is from genome assembly GCF_018408275.1 of Pseudomonas sp. Pc102. Lineage (NCBI taxonomy): Bacteria > Pseudomonadati > Pseudomonadota > Gammaproteobacteria > Pseudomonadales > Pseudomonadaceae > Pseudomonas > Pseudomonas sp. Pc102. Next base: position 636,917 of record NZ_AP021905.1, read on the forward strand.
TAACCATTTGTCTTGAAGCTATCGATTAGGTCTTGTATATGCTGGTTTCGATCGCCTGTTAGGAGGCGCAAGGTGCGCTGTGCTACTACCCGGTCTTTTGCCTGTTCGTCAGGTACGTCTATCTGTTCTTCTTCATGAATTATTCGGTAGTTATTTGGATCTAGATATAGGTTTCGGATGCTAAGGCGTTTTGTACTTGAAAATGCTTGTCCGGTATCTTTTGTGTCTTCTGTTTCGCTCATGACTCTGTGACCTGAAAGTTGTGTTGGGGCTATCTAGCTAGCCTTGGCCGTTTTCTTGGACGTCGGCTTTGGCTTTAATGATCTAGTGTAGATACCATTTAGGTTATACGGCTGCCAGTGGCTCTTGCTATTTCACATTCTTATCAAAATAGCCCTTAGCCAGTTTTGAAAATTTGACAAGGCGTAAGGCGCACCGATTTCTTGATATAGCATTGATCAGTCGATTTTCTTCTACCTGCATTTGGGGACGCAGCTGAATAGTTGATGCCGGCACTGATCGCTTCCGAGACCCGCTTTGCGCTGCTGGACGGGGCAACTCGTTTGTGTTGTCGCGTATCCTGCCCGCACACTTCTTGTACATTCTCTGGTCGCCGTCTTCGCACTGTACTTTCGAAAGGCTCAGCGCCTCAGCAGCGGCTTCATGGGCATCACGTGCTGTTGCGACTTCGGGCGTGGCTGCTAGGTAGCGCAGAATCGGCTTCATAAGCTGATCATAAATCGGGACAGGCATTGCGACTCCGGGCGCAGGTTTGTTGGGACAACTCGCTACCGCATTTCGGCGTGGCCGCTCGGTTGTGGGATTACTCTGGCGCTTAAGATTTTGCACATGCTTACGATGCGTAGCGAGGGTTGGTGCGCAGATGGTGATTTATAGGGCTCGCAGTATGGCGTCGATTTCAGCCTCGCCGAACAGCCACCGCTGGAGGGCCCCGACGTAGCGGATAAAGCCGATGCCCTGGGTGACGTTCGCGGGCATGGCGGTCTTTAAGGTGCTGCCGCCGACGAAGGTGATGACCGAATGCAGGTGCTCGGGAGCGATGCCGAGGGTGGCTTCGAGAGCCTTCAGATGTTTGTAGTTCTGCCGCAGCGGGTTCTGGAACTTGTAGCTGTGCTTGTAGAGCTTCTGCGTCCACTGGGCCTGCTGTTCGCTGCCGAATATCCAGCCGCTCATGTTCTTGGTCTCCAGCACGAAGATGCCGTAGCGGGAGAGGAAGACGTGGTCGATCTGGGTGGTGCCGTCGGGGTTGGCGAGGGTGATGTTGTGCAGGCGCTGGTAGGTCTGCCTGTCCAGTTGCCAGTGGGCGAAGAGCCGGACGAGGCATTCGCCGATATAGCCCTTGCCCAGGGGGGACTTGAGCAGGCCGATGAGGATCATCAGCGGGATGAACCAGGCGAAGGTGGACCAGGCTTGTGCAATGAGCGGTGTGAAATCCATTTCCGACACTCATGTTCCTTGAGTTACTGGAGAGTAGCGAAAAAGCCGCACTGGCACTATGGAATTGCGTTGATATCAATCAAAGGTCTTATGCGGGCCCGTGACGCTTGGCGCGGGTTCGATTACGGGCGGGCGTGGTGAGCCGAATAGAGGGGGCTATTCGGCTCATGGGGTCGCGGGGGGTGTGATCGAGGCCAGCCAGCAGAAACGAAAAAGCCGCGCAATGCGCGGCTTTTTCATGGGGTTTTGGTGGTGGGCCCACACGGACTCGAACCGTGGACCAAAGGATTATGAGTCCTCTGCTCTAACCGACTGAGCTATAGGCCCCCAGAAGGCCGGCGGATTATACCGGCGCCTTTTCCTGAGCGCCAACGGGTTGACACGGATCGAGGAATTGCCGGGCGAAAACGTCGGCGGGCAGGGGGCGGCTGACGACGTAGCCCTGGATCTGTTCGCAGCCTTCGGCGGTGAGGAAGGCTTCCTGGGCGTGGGTTTCGACGCCTTCGGCGATGACCGTGAGTTGCATGCTGCGGCCCAGGGCGATGATGGCGCGGGCGATGGCGGCGTCTTCGAGGTCGTCGGGCAGGCCACGGACGAAGGATTTGTCGATCTTGATGATGTCCAGCGGCAGGCGCTTGAGGTAGCTGAGGGAGGAGTAGCCGGTGCCGAAGTCGTCGATGGCCAGTTGCACGCCGAGTGCCTTGAGGGCGTGGAGCACGGCGAGGGCTTCTTCGGCCTGGCTCATGATGAAGCCTTCGGTGATTTCCAGTTGCAGGTGGCAGGGGACGACGCCTGTGTCCTGCAGCAGGCGGTCGATGCGCTCGACCAGTTGCGGCTGGCGCAGCTGGGCGCCGGCGAGGTTGACGGAGAGTGGGCCGAAGGGGGCGTGGCGGTCCTGCCATTCGCGCATCTGCCGGCAGGCTTCGGCGAGGACCCAGTCGCCCAGGGGAAGGATGAGGCCGTTCTCTTCGGCGAGGGGGATGAAGCGCTCGGGGGAGATTTCGCCGAACAGGGGGTGGTGCCAGCGGATCAGGGCTTCGGCGCCGATCAGGCTGCGGTTCTGCAGGCACAGCTTGGGTTGGTAGTAGAGGCTGAGTTCGCCGCGTTCGAGGGCGCGGCGCAGTTCGTTCTCCAGGGCCATGCGTTCGTTGGCCTGGAAGGTGAGGTCGCGGGTGTAGAACTCGATGCGGTTGCGGCCCTTGGATTTGGCGCGGTACATGGCGGCGTCGGCGTTCTTGACGACGGTGGCGACGTCGTTGCCGTGTTCGGGGTAGAGGCTGATGCCGATGCTGGCGCTGGTGAAGAATTCGTGGTCGTCGGCTTCGAAGGGGGCGCTGAAGCAGGCGAGCACTTTGCTGGCGACGTGTTCGGCGTCGGCGGCGTTGTGCAGGCCGGGCAGGAGGATGATGAATTCGTCGCCGCCGAGGCGGGCGACGGTGTCGATGTCGCGCAGCTGGTCCTTGAGGCGGGCGGCGATGCTTTTGAGCAGGAGGTCGCCGACCGGGTGGCCGAGGCTGTCGTTGATGTGTTTGAAGCGGTCGAGGTCGATGAACAGCACGGCGCCCTGCCGGGCGTCGGTGGTGGCGTCGAGCAGCGCGGCCTGGAGGCGGCTTTCGAAGAGGATGCGGTTGGGCAGCCCGGTGAGGGGGTCGTGGTGGGCCTGGTAGTCGAGGCGGGCCTGGGCGTGCTTGAGGGTGGAGATGTCGGCGAAGACGCCTACGAAGTGGGTGATCTGGTCGTCGCGGTTGCGCACGGCGCTGATGGTCAGCCACTCGGGATAGGGTTCGCCGTTCTTGCGGCGGTTCCAGATTTCGCCCTGCCAGTGGCCGTCGGCGGCGAGCTGGTGCCACATGGCGGCGTAGAAGGCGCTGTCGTGCTGGCCGGAGGCGAGCAGGCGCGGTGATTGGCCGAGGGCTTCGGATTCGCTGTAGCCGGTGATTTCGGTGAAGGCGCGGTTGACGGCGGTGATGCGTTGTTCGGTGTCGGTGATCATCACGCCTTCGGCGGTGCTTTCGAAGACGGTGGCGGCCTGCAGGAGCTTTTCCTGCATGTGCTGGCGCTCGGTGATGTCGCGGGCGATGGTGAGGACGCAGGCTTCGCCGTTGATGGGGATGGGCTGGGCGGTGAGTTCGCAGAGGCGGATGCTGCCGCCCTTGGTGCGCACCGGGGCGGTGAAGTTGCGCAGGCTGCCCTGGTCGCGGATGGCGCGGACCATTTGCTGGCGGTCTTCGGGGTTGGCCCAGATGCCGAGTTCGAGGGTGGAGCGGTCGGCGGCTTCGCGGGCGGTGTAGCCGGTGATGCGGGTGAAGCCTTCGTTGGCTTCGATGAGCCTGCCGTCGGCCAGGCGGGTGATGAGCAGGCCGTCGGGGGAGGCGTGGAAGGCGCGGGCGAATTTCTCTTCGGAGATCTTCAGTTGCTGCTGGGTTTCCTTGACGAGGGTGATGTCGCGCACGACGACGATGAGGGCGGGGACGCCGTCGAGGTCGATGGGTTGCGCGGAGATGAGGCCGGTGAAGCTTTCGCCGCTCTGCCGGCGGAAGGTCATTTCCAGGTTGTGCAGGCTTTCGCTCTGCAGGCGCTGGAGGAGGCCGGGACCCATGTCGGGGGTGCCCCAGATGCCCAGTTCGGTGGCGGTGCGGCCGATGGCCTGGGCGGCGCTGACGCCGGTCTGTTGCTCGAAGGTGCGGTTGACGTCGAGCAGGCGGCCGTCCTGGCGGCGGGCGAGGGCGATGACGTCGGGGCAGTTGTGGAACACGGAGGCGAATTTCTGCTGGGAGAGGCGCAGGGCGTGTTCGGTGTCCTTGGCTTCGGTGATGTCGATCATCAGGCCGCGGATGATCTGGCTGTCGCCCTGGGGGTCGAGGGTGACGATGTCGCGGATCCACAGGACGCGGCCGTCGGCGGCGAGCATGCGGTAGTCGAAGCTGTGGTCGCGCCCGGCGGCGACTTCTTCGTTGCAGAAGTATTCGGCGCGCTGGGCGTCCTCGGGGTGGAGGGTGCGCTGCCAGAAGCCGGGTTCGAGCCAGTCCGCCAGGGGGTAGCCGAGCAGGCGTTCGGCGTGGGGGGAGACGTAGGTGAAGCGGTGTTCGTCGAGGCGCATTTCCCAGGCGATGGCGTTGAGGCTTTCGACCAGGCCGCGGTAGTGCTGCTCGCTGGAGCGCAGTTCGTCTTCGAGCAGGGCGCGGCGTGACATTTCGCCGCTGAGGCGGCGGTTGATGCGCAGGACGAAGACCAGGGCGAGGCCGATCAGCAGCAGGGCGGGGAGGCCGTAGGCGATGAGGGTGGTCCAGACCGGGCGACGGTCGATGACGCCGCCCACCCAGCGGTCCTGGATGGCTTCGACCTGGGCGGTGCTGATGTCGGCGAAGACTTTGTCGAGGATGCCGACCAGGGGGGTGTCGCCACGCGGCGTGGCCATGGCGAGCTGGTAGCGGTAGGGCGTCTCGCCGCTGATGTAGAGGCCTTCGAGCCTGAGCTGGCGCAGGCTCCAGACGCTGGAGGCGAGGTCGCCGACGAAGGCGTCGGCCTGGCCAGTGGCGAGCGCCTGGAGGCTGGCGGCGACGCTGGGCAGGGGCAGGAGGTTGAGGTCGGGATTGCCGCTGCGCAGCAGTTCGTGGGGGGCGTAGTCCTCGACCACGGCTATCTTGAGGCCGTAGAGCTCGCCGAGCGATTTGGGCTGCGGGCCGCCGTCGCGGGCGAGGATGACGATGGGGAAGTCGAGGTAGGGGCGGGTGAAGCTGAGGTATTGCTGGCGTTCGGGGGTGGACATGACGCCGGGCAGCAGGTCGAGCTGGCCATTGCGGGCCTGTTCCAGCACTTCACCCCAGTTGCGGGGCTCCACCGGTTCGAGGCGCACGCCCAGGCGTTCCTGGATCAGCTTGACGTAGTCGGCGGCGAGGCCCTGGTGGCGGCCCTGGCTGTCGCGGAATTCGAAGGGGGGCCAGGAGGCGTCGATGCCCATGCGCAGGACGGGGTGGTCCTGAAGCCATGCCTGTTCTTCCTGCGTGAGGGTGAACGCTCCGGACGGGGCCGCCCAGAACGCCAGACACAGCAGGAGAATGGCAGGCAGACGCGCCATGACGGTCTCGTTCCACGAAGTGATAGGCGGAAGTGTAGACGTGGCAGCTGGCGCTTTGGTAGCAGAAAGAAAAACCCCCGGACTGGCCGGGGGGTTGTTCGATCACTCGTCGAGGAAGGAGCGCAGATGCTCGCTTCGCGACGGGTGGCGCAGCTTGCGCAGCGCCTTGGCTTCGATCTGGCGGATCCGCTCGCGGGTCACATCGAACTGCTTGCCGACTTCCTCGAGGGTGTGGTCGGTGTTCATGTCGATGCCGAAGCGCATGCGCAGGACCTTGGCTTCACGGGCGGTGAGGCCGGCCAGTACTTCGCGGGTCGCTTCCTTGAGGCTTTCTACCGTGGCCACGTCGATCGGGGACTGCATGGTGCTGTCCTCGATGAAGTCGCCCAGGTGGGAGTCCTCGTCGTCGCCGATCGGGGTTTCCATGGAGATCGGCTCTTTGGCGATCTTCAATACCTTGCGGATCTTGTCCTCGGGCATTTCCATGCGCTCGCCAAGCTCTTCCGGGGTGGGCTCGCGGCCCATTTCCTGGAGCATCTGGCGGGAGATGCGGTTGAGCTTGTTGATGGTCTCGATCATGTGCACCGGGATACGGATGGTGCGGGCCTGGTCGGCGATCGAGCGGGTGATCGCCTGGCGGATCCACCAGGTGGCGTAGGTCGAGAACTTGTAGCCGCGACGGTATTCGAACTTGTCCACCGCCTTCATCAGGCCGATGTTGCCTTCCTGGATCAGGTCGAGGAACTGCAGGCCGCGGTTGGTGTACTTCTTGGCGATGGAGATCACGAGACGCAGGTTGGCCTCGACCATCTCTTTCTTCGCCCGGCGGGCTTTCGCTTCGCCGATGGACATGCGGCGGTTGACGTCCTTGATCTCGGCGACCTTGAGGTCGACTTCCTTCTCGAGGTCGATCAGCTTCTGCTGGTTGCGCTTGACGTCGTCCACCAGCTTGCCGAGGGCTTCGGCGTACTTGGCCTTGCCCTTGGCGAGGCCTTCGACCCAGGTCAGGTCGACTTCGTTGCCCGGGAACAGGCGCAGGAAGTCGGCACGCGGCATGCGGGCATCACGCACGCAGAGCTGCATGATGGCGCGTTCCTGGGCACGGACGCGGTCGAGGGCGTCACGGACGCGGTCGACCAGGGCGTCGAACTGCTTCGGCACCAGCTTGATGGGCATGAAGAGTTCGGCCAGGCCTTGCAGCTCGTCGATCGCCTGCTTGCTGCTGCGGCCGTGCTTCTTCAGGGCCTTGCGGGCTTTCTCGAGCTGGTCGGATACGGCGGTGAAGCGACGCAGCGCTTCTTCCGGGTCCGGGCCGCCGTCACCTTCTTCCTCGGTGTCGTCGCCGTCGCCTTCCTCTTCTTCGTCCTCGTCCTTTTCCTTCGCGGCGCTGTCGTCCTTCAGGTCGACGGGCTCGACTTCCTCGGCCGGCAGGCTGCCGTCGTCAGGGTCGATGTAGCCGGCGAGGACGTCGGAGAGACGACCGCCTTCGGTGGTGACTCGGTGGTATTCGGCAAGGATGCTGTCGACGGTACCGGGGAAGTGGGCGATCGCGCTCATCACTTCGCGGATGCCTTCCTCGATGCGCTTGGCGATTTCGATCTCGCCTTCGCGGGTCAGCAGCTCCACGGTCCCCATTTCGCGCATGTACATGCGCACCGGGTCGGTGGTCCGGCCGATGTCGGTCTCGACCGCGGCGAGAGCGGCGGCGGCTTCTTCCGCTGCAGCTTCGTCGGTGTCGGCTTCGGCCAACAACAGGGCATCCGCATCCGGGGCACTCTCGAATACGTTGATCCCCATGTCGTTGATCATGCGGATGATGTCTTCCACCTGTTCCGGATCGGAAATATCCTCCGGCAGGTGGTCATTGACCTCCGCGTAAGTCAGGTAACCCTGCTCACGACCACGGGCGATCAACTCTTTGAGGCGAGACTGCTGTTGCGCTTTTCCGGACATAACACCCTATCCACTTAAGGTCTTGGCGGGCTAAAAACAAGCCGAGGATTATACCTGACCAGGTGCCTCACGCGCCAGTTGGGCTGGTGGAGGCTGGAGATGGACTGCGGCTGAGGAGGTCGCGCAGTTGGTCTTTTTCCTCTGCGCTGAGTTCGCTCTGCCTTGCTTTGCGTAGCAGTTGTTCGAGGCTGCGCTCACGTTGGCGGGCCGACAACCTAGTTATAGTGTCGAAAAACTGTTGTTCAAGGTTGTCGCTCGAAATCAACCATTCCTTTTCCGCCAGGGCCTGCAGCAGGCGGCCCTGTTCGGTGCCGTGCCAGCGGGCGATGAGTTGCAGCGAGCGCAGCTTGGGATTCTTCTGCAGGGCTTCGAGCAGGGACACCATCAGGCGGGCGTACGTGTCGTCTTCTGCCGCGAAATGGCTGGCATTTTCGACCTTCTGGGCAAGGTTCGGGTGATGCAGAAGGGTGCGCAGGGCGGTCAGCGTTGGTGACTCGACCTTGATCTCGGTGCGCGGCGGGCGCTTGAAGTCGTCGCGCCCGCCCTTCCTGTCCCAGGGCTTGCCGCCTTTCTTCCAGTCGCCCTTCTTGCGCTCACCCTTCTGCCAGTCACCCTGTTGTCGGGCGGGTGGCTCGAAGTAGTGCTCCTGGCTCGGCTCGCCGTAGCTTTCGTAGCTGGCGGGGGCGCCGTAGTGGTAGTCGTCGGGGTAGTGCGACGGCTCGCTGCTGGGGGGCGGTGCGTCGTGACTCAGTTGGCCGATCGCCTCACCGTTCAATCCGGTGATTTCCGACAGGCGCTGGCGCATGAGTGTACGCAGGTTGGCGCCGGGAACCTTGTCGATCAGCGGTGCCGCCAGGGTCACCAGGTGTGCCTTGCCTTCCAGGGAACTGGGGTCGGCTTCTTCCTTCAGTTGCTGGAAGAAGTAGTCGGCAAGGGGCTGTGCGTGCTGGGTTATGCGGGCGCGGAAGGCGTCGGTGCCTTCGGCGCGCACCAGGCTGTCCGGGTCCTCGCCTTCGGGAAGGAACAGGAAGCGCGCGCGGCGCCCGTCTTCCAGGCTCGGCAAGGTGGCTTCGAGTGCTCGCCAGGCAGCCTTGCGGCCGGCCTGGTCGCCGTCGAAGCAGAACAGGATGCTGGGCACGAGGCGGAACAGGCGCCTGACATGTTCCTCGCTGGTGGCGGTGCCCAGGGTGGCGACGGCATTGCGCAGGCCTTGCTGGGCGAGGGCGATGACGTCCATGTAGCCCTCGACGACCATGATTTCGTCGAGGTTGCGGTTGTTCTTGCGGGCCTCGTACAGGCCGTAGAGTTCCTGCCCCTTGTGAAAGACCGGTGTCTCGGGGGAGTTCAGGTACTTGGGCTTGTCGTCACCCAGCACCCGGCCGCCGAAGGCGATGATGCGGCCACGGTTGTCGCGGATGGGGAACATGACCCGGTCGCGGAAGCGGTCGTAGCGCTTGCCGCTCTCGGCGTTCTCGATCAGCAGGCCGGCGTCGATCATGGTCTTCTGCTGCAGGGCGTCGCCGGCCAGGTGCTTGAGTAGGTTGTCCCAGCCCGGCGGTGCGAAGCCCAGGCCGAAGTCGCGGGCGATCTCGCCGGACAGGCCGCGGCCTTTCAGGTAGTCCACTGCCGCCTTGCGCGTCGGGTGGCTTTTCAGGGCCTGGCGGTAGTAGTCCGAGGCGGCGCTGAGCAGTGTGTAGAGGGGGGAGTCCGTGGGTTGGCGCGGGCGGTTGCCGCGACCACTTTCTTCACGCGGGACGTCCATCCCGGCGCGCTTGGCGAGTTCCTCGACGGCCTGGGGGAAGTCCAGGTTGTCGTGGTCCATGACGAAGCCGAGGGCGTTGCCGCCGGCGCCGCAGCCGAAGCAGTAGTAGAACTGCTTGTCCGGGCTGACGCTGAAGGAGGGCGTCTTCTCGTTATGGAAGGGGCAGCGGGCGCTGTAGTTCTTGCCGGTCTTCTTCAGCTGGATGCGCGAACTCACCACTTCGACTATGTCGGTGCGGTTCAGCAGATCGTCGATGAAGCCTTGGGGGATCAGGCCGGCCATAGGGTGCTCAGGACTCGGGAGGGTCAAAGCATAGGCCTCCATCACCCTTGGGTGATAGCGGCATTACCAGGGGCTGCAAATGCAAAAAACTCCGGCGTTCGCCAGGGCGAAGCGGAGTGTCGCGTGCGGTGCCTGAATGCACTCGCCCGGCCGGAGCCGGGCGATGCTGAAAGCGTGCGGCGAAGCCTGTTAACTCAGTACAGGCGCTCGCGGCGGCGCTGTTCGCGCTGCACTTTCTTGGCGTGACGCTTAACTGCAGCAGCAGCTTTGCGCTTGCGCTCGGCAGTGGGCTTCTCGTAGAACTCGCGGCTACGTACTTCAGCCAGTACACCGGCTTTTTCGCAGGAGCGCTTGAAGCGACGCAGGGCTACGTCGAAGGGTTCGTTCTCTTTAACTTTGACGGCTGGCATCCAGGTCGTACCTTCACTAATTACCGTGGGTGAACGTGCTCCTGGCTAGGGTTGCGGGAGAACGTCGGTTTTCAAGGGTTGCGGATGTTAACGCCTCGCGCCCCGGAATGCAAAGCCTTCAGTCGAAAACCGCTGGCCGGGGCGGAGGGCGGCGATTATGATGCGCGCCTTCTTTATTGGCTAGGCCTCGAAGGCTCGATCCCAATGCTAGTGCTGGGTCTGGAAACCTCTTGCGACGAGACCGGCGTCGCCCTCTACGACAGCGAACGCGGCCTGCTGGCCGATGCGCTGTTCAGTCAGATCGACCTGCACCGCGTCTATGGCGGTGTGGTGCCTGAGCTGGCATCCCGCGATCACGTCAAGCGCATGCTGCCGCTGCTGCGGGAGGTGCTGGACGGCGCCGGCTGCAAGCCGACGGATATCGATGGCATCGCCTACACCTCGGGCCCCGGCCTGGTCGGCGCTCTGCTGGTCGGCGCCTCCTGTGCGCAAGCCCTGGCGTTCGCCTGGGGCGTGCCCGCATTGGGCGTGCACCATATGGAGGGCCATCTGCTGGCGCCCATGCTGGAAGAGCAGCCACCGGAGTTCCCGTTCGTCGCCTTGCTGGTTTCCGGTGGCCATACGCAGCTGGTGCGCGTCGATGGCATAGGCCGCTACGCGCTGCTCGGTGAGTCGGTGGATGACGCCGCCGGCGAGGCCTTCGACAAGACCGCCAAGCTGATCGGCCTGGGCTATCCGGGTGGCCCTGAGATCGCCCGCCTTGCGGAGTCCGGCGTGGCGGGGCGCTTCACCTTCCCGCGCCCGATGACCGATCGCCCAGGCCTGGATTTCAGTTTCAGCGGCCTGAAGACCTTCGCCCTCAACACCTGGCAGCAGTGCCGCGATGCTGGGGACGACGGTGAGCAAACCCGCTGCGACATCGCTCTGGCGTTCCAGCAGGCGGTGGTCGAGACTCTCGTCATCAAGTGCCGCAGGGCCCTGAAGCAGACCGGCCTGAAGCGCCTGGTGATCGCCGGTGGTGTCAGCGCCAACCAGGCCCTGCGCCAGGCTTTGGAGGCGATGCTGGCCGAGCTCCAGGGCAACGTCTTCTACGCGCGTCCGCGCTTCTGCACCGACAACGGCGCGATGATCGCCTACGCCGGTTGCCAGCGCCTGAAGGCCGGGCAGCAGGAAGGCCCTGCGATCGCCGTGCAGGCTCGTTGGCCGATGGAAAACCTGCCGGCCATCTGAACCCCGTGCGGTTTCCTGAAGCCTCAGGCGTGTAGCTTGAGGCTGTCTTCAGTTTCAGAAATGTCGTTCGCGTCCGGCGAAAAGGTCGCGTAGATTGCCGCGGTGTCGCCAGACGATCAGGCAGCAGAGCACGGCCATCGGCAGCAATGCGCCTGGCTTCTGCCAGGCCAGCAGCGGCAGGGTCAGCGGTGTCGCGATCAAGGCCGCGAGCGAGCTGGTACGGGTGAGGGCGAACGTCAGCGCCCAGGCCGCAACCGCCAGCAGGGCGGCCGGGGGATAGAGCCCGAGCAGCATGCCGGCGGCAGTGGCGACGCCCTTGCCGCCACGGAAGCGGAAGTACAGCGGGTATAGATGCCCGAGCACGGCGGCGAGGCCGATCCAGGCCTGTTTCTGGATGCCGAGCCCGATCAGGTAGGCGACCAGCACGGGCACGAGGCCTTTGAGCAGGTCGCCGAGCAGGGTGAGGATCGCGAGCTTCTTGCCCGCCACGCGCAGCATGTTGGTGGCGCCCGGGTTGCCTGAACCCAGTTCGCGCGGGTCGGCGGTGCCGAACACCCGGCTGAGCAGGATGGCGAAGGACAGCGAGCCGAGCAGGTAGGCGAGGATCGCCAGCAGCCAGAACATTGGTATCCATTCCAGGGCGAGGGAGCCCTGATTCTAACGGGGCAGAACTTACGTGGACACGGTTTTCATCGAGGGTCTTGAAGTCGATACCGTCATCGGTGCGTACGACTGGGAGCGGAGCATTCGCCAGTGCCTGCGCCTGGACCTGCAGATGGGCTGGGACAACCGCCCGGCCGCCGCAGGCGATGAACTGGCCCATGCGCTGGACTACGCCTCGGTGTCCCAGCGCATCCAGGCGTTCGCTGCCGAGTCCCAGTTCCAGTTGGTGGAGACCTTCGCCGAGCGGCTGGTCGCCCTGCTGATGGCTGAATTCCAGATTCCCTGGGTGCGCCTGAAGCTGCACAAGCCCGGCGCGGTTCCCGCTGCCAGCAGCGTTGGCGTGGAGATCGAACGCGGATGCCGCTGACTCCGGTTCTGCTGGGCCTGGGCAGCAACATCGGGCGCGAGGAACACCTGGCAGCCGGCCTCGACGCGCTGGCCGGTTTCCTCCAGGGCATCCAGTGCTCGCCGGTATTCGAAAGCCAGCCGGTGGGCATCAAGAGCGGCCCCTTCTACAACCTGGTGGTGGCCGCCGACACCGACCTGCCGCTGATGGAGCTGGACCGCCGCCTCAAGTTCATCGAGGCCGACAACGGTCGCTACGCGCCAGACCGCAAGGGCCTGCCGCTGGACATCGATGTGCTGCTCTATGGCGATCTGGTCGGCAGCTTCGATGGCTTGGTGCTGCCCCGTGCCGAGGTGCTGAAGAATGCATTCGTGCTCTGGCCCTTGGCACTGGTGGTGCCCGACCGCCTGCACCCGGGTGAGGGACGCAGCTTCGCGGAGTTGTGGGCGACGGCACAGATCCAGCAACAGCTGTGGCCGGTGCCCTTCGCGTGGCGGGGGCGCCCGTTGACCCCCGACGATCTGCTTCAGGCCTTCCCCGCGCCTTCCTTGTAGGCCTTCAGTGCTTTCAGGCGCTCTAGCTTGAGCGCCTCGCCCAGTTCGGCACCCTTGTAGCCCTTCTCCAGCAGGGGCTGGACCGCGACTGCGCGTGCAGCCGAGGCGGCGCCCCGCAGGTAGTCGGCTTGAGGGTATTCGCGCTGCTCGAGGCCGTGACGGCCACGGGCGTCCATCTCGCAGGCCGCGATGAATTCTTCGAAGCGCTGGGGACGGCGGTAGACGTCGAAGCGCGCCAGCAGCTCGGCCAGGGTCGATGCGCGGAGTTCCTGCGCGCGATGGGCGTGGGTATGGAACGCGCCCACCAGCATCGCCAGCTCCTGGCAGTCCCGGGGAACCTTGCAGCGTTCGTTTACCTGCTGGATCAGCTTCAGGCCGCGCTGTTCATGGGCGATGTGCCGGGGCCATTCCTCCTCCGGCGTCTCGCCCTTGCCCAGGTCATGCAGCAGGCAGGCCCAGCGCACGGCGAGGGGTTGCTCATGCTCGGCGCATTGTTGCAGGACGGCGAGCACGTGCAGGCCGGAATCCACTTCCGGGTGGTGCTGCTCGGGCTGGGGGACGCCGAACAGGGCGTCGAGCTCCGGCATCCAGGCCTTGAGCGCGCCACAGTCGCGCAGCACCTGGATGAATACGTCCGGGCGGGGCTCCATCAGGGCGCGGGAGATTTCCTTCCAGCTGCGTTCGGGTGTCAGGGCGTCCAGCTCGCCGGACTCGGCGATCTCACGCATCAGCGCCAGGGTTTCTTCGGCCACCGTGAAGCCCAGTGGCGCATAGCGTGCGGCGAAGCGGGCGACACGCAGTACGCGCAACGGGTCCTCGGCGAAGGCGGGGGAAACGTGGCGGAGGATGCGCCGCTCCAGGTCGCGCTGGCCGCCATAGGGGTCGACCAGCACGCCGTGTTCGTCTTCGGCAATGGCGTTGATGGTGAGGTCGCGGCGGATCAGGTCCTCTTCGAGGCTGACGTCCGGGCTGGCGAAGAAGGTGAAACCGCCATAGCCACGCCCGCTCTTGCGCTCGGTGCGCGCCAGTGCGTACTCCTCGCCACTTTGCGGGTGAAGGAACACCGGGAAATCCGCGCCCACGGGCTTGAAGCCCTGCTCGAGCATTTCTTCAGCGGTCGCGCCGACGACGACCCAGTCCACTTCCGTGACCGGGCGCTGCAACAGCCGGTCACGAACCGCGCCGCCCACCTTGTATATCTGCATGCTCACCTCCGAGGGTGCGGAGGATAGCAGCCCGCTCGTTGGCTGCGATGGGGATTTGCCGGGTCAGTGCCTCCACGGCGCTTTCCAGCAACTCGGCGCTGTCCCAGGAGGGGCTCAGGCCCGTACTGGCGACGCCTTCCCAGAGCACCAGGCCGTCGAGGTCGGTGATGCGCAGGCGCAGGGTGCCGGTTTCGTCACGCAGGCGGTGGATGGCCTGGTAGGGGCCGAGCGGGTTGGGCGGTGCCTGGTCGACCTTGAACTCCAGAGGCGCGTCCTGAAGGGCCAGCCAGTAGTAGACGCGCAGTTCGGGGCTCTGGCTTTCATGGTAGCCGCGCGCGGCAAGGCCCTGGCGAAGCAACGGGTCGAGGCGGATGTAGTGCTCGCGATAGGGCGCCGGGCTTTGCAAGGCCTGCTCCGGGGGAACCAGCTGGAAGCTGTGGCGGATGGCCAGGCCGCTGTCGGCCGGTCTGAGCACCTGGATGCTGGGGATGTGGGTGGAGCAGGTGGCCAGGACCAGGCACAGCAGCAGGACGAGGAACAGGCGCATCGACGCTCTCCATGGACGATGACCGCATGCTCGGGGTCGCCCGGCATGCGGTCAACCGATCAAATGGGCGGGATGACCAGGTCCAGTCGCGGGTATTCGCCGTCTTCGCTGCGCTCGCCCTTGGGCGGTACGTGGTGGGTGCCGGTGATCTGCTCGCCGTTCATGGTCTCCAGGTGGATGTCGAAGCCCCAGAGGCGGTGCAGGTGGCGCAGCACCTCCTCGGTGGACTCGCCCAGGGGTTTGCGGTCGTGTTGCTGGTGGCGCAGGGTCAGGGAGCGGTCGCCGCGGCGGTCGACGTTCCAGATCTGCACGTTCGGCTCGCGGTTGCCGAGGTTGTACTGGGCGGCGAGCGTCTCGCGGATCTGCCGGTAGCCGGGTTCGTCATGGATGGCGGGTACCAGCAACTCGTCCTTCTGGTCGTCGTCGAGGATGCTGAACAGCTTGAAGTCGCGGATCACCTTGGGCGAGAGGTACTGGAGGATGAAGCTCTCGTCCTTGAAGCTCTTCATGGCGAACTTGATGGTGGAGAGCCAGTCGCCGCCGGCGATATCGGGGAACCAGCGCTTGTCCTCCTCGGTGGGTTCTTCGCATATGCGGCGGATGTCGCGGTACATGGCGAAGCCCAGGGCATAGGGGTTTATGCCGCTGTAGTAGGGGCTGTCGAAGCCGGGCTGGAACACGACGCTGGTGTGGGACTGGAGGAACTCGAGCATGAAGCCCTCGGTAACCAGGCCTTCGTCGTAGAGGTCGTTCATCAGGGTGTAGTGCCAGAAGGTGGCCCAGCCTTCGTTCATGACCTGGGTCTGGCGTTGCGGATAGAAGTACTGGGCGATCTTGCGCACGATGCGCACGATCTCGCGCTGCCAGGGCTCCAGCAGTGGCGCGTGCTTCTCGATGAAGTAGAGGATGTTTTCCTGGGGTTCGGGCGGGAAGCGCCGGTTGTCCTTGTCGCCGCCCTTGCCGGCGCCCTTGGGGATGGTGCGCCAGAGGTCGTTGATCTGCTTCTGCAGGTGCTCCTCGCGCTCCTTCTGGCGGCGCCGTTCTTCTTCGGCGGAGATCGGGTAGGGGCGCTTGTAGCGGTCGACGCCGTAGTTCATCAGGGCATGGCAGGAGTCCAGCAGGTCTTCCACCGCGTCGATGCCGTGGCGCTCCTCGCACTGCATGATGTACTGCTTGGCGAACACCAGGTAGTCGATGATCGAGCTGGCATCGGTCCAGGTGCGGAACAGGTAGTTGCCCTTGAAGAAGCTGTTGTGGCCGTAGCAGGCGTGGGCGATCACCAGCGCCTGCATGGTGATGGTGTTCTCCTCCATCAGGTAGGCGATGCAGGGGTCTGAGTTGATCACGATCTCGTAGGCCAGGCCCATCTGTCCGCGGGAATAGCCTTTCTCCGTGGCCAGGAAGTGCTTGCCGTAGGACCAGTGGTGGTAGCCCAGCGGCATGCCCACGGACGCGTAGGCATCCATCATCTGCTCGGCGGTGATGACTTCGATCTGGTTGGGATAGGTGTCAAGCGCATAGCGCTCGGCCAGCCGGCCGATCTCGCGGTCGTAGGTGCGGATCAGGTCGAAGGTCCACTCGGACCCCGTGGAGATGGGCTGCCTCTTCTTTTCTGTGGCGGTCATGTCACGGCCCTCAGTTAACCAGTCGGCGCTGGAACAGTTCGCGGAACACCGGGTAGATGTCGCCAGCGGTGACGATCTGTTGCTGGGCGAAGGTGTCGGCGAAGGCGTCGCAGACCTGCTCGTACTCGAACCAGAGCGCCTGGTGCTCGCGTGGGGTGATCTCTACATAGGTGTAGTACTGCACGAAGGGCATGATCTGCTTGATCAGGATGTCCCGGCAGATGGGCGAGTCGTCGTTCCAGTTGTCGCCGTCCGAAGCCTGGGCTGCGTAGATGTTCCATTCGTTGACGGGGTAGCGCTCGGCCATGATCTCCTGCATCAGCTTGAGGGCGCTGGAGACGATGGTGCCGCCGGTCTCGCGGGAGTAGAAGAACTCCTCCTCGTCGACCTCGCGGGCGCTGGTGTGGTGGCGGATGAACACGACTTCGATCTTGTCGTAGTTCCGCTTGAGGAACAAGTACAGCAGGATGAAGAAGCGCTTGGCGATGTCCTTGGTCGCCTGGGTCATGGAGCCCGAGACGTCCATCAGGCAGAACATCACGGCCTTGGAGCTGGGGTTGGGCTGCTTGACCAGCAGGTTGTACTTGAGGTCGAAGGTGTCGAGGAACGGCACCCGCTCGATGCGTGCGCGCAGCTTGAGGATCTCGGCTTCCAGTTCCTGGATGTCGCCGAAGTTGTCCGGCTCCTCGCGCTTGAGGCGGGCAAGCTCTTCACGGGCGATGCGCAACTTGGCGCGGCTGGAGCCGGAAAGCGCGATACGCCGGGCGTGGGCCGAGCGCAGGGTACGGATGATGTTGATGCGCGAGGGGTTGCCCTCGTTGCTGATGCCGGCGCGTACGGTCTTGAAGGTGTCGCTGCCGGTGAGGTGGCGTTTCACCAGGTTGGGCAGTTCGAGGTCCTCGAACATGAAGTCGAGGAACTCCTCCTGGGTGATTTGGAAGACGAACTCGTCCATGCCTTCGCCGGAGTTGCTCGCCTTGCCGCTGCCACGCCCCGCGCCGCCGCCCTGGGGGCGCGGAATGCGTTCGCCGGTGGTGAATTCCTTATTGCCGGGATGGACGATGGTCTGGCGCCCGCCACGGCCATGGTGCAGCACCGGCTCGTCGATATCCCGGCCGGGGATGCTGATCTGCTCGCCATGCTCCATGTCGGTGATGGAGCGGCGGCTGACCGCTTCCTCCACCGCTTTCTTGATGTGGTCGCGGTACCGCCTGAGGAAGCGCTGGCGGTTAACCGTGCTCTTGTTCTTGCCATTCAGGCGTCGGTCGATCACGTAGCTCATGGATGCCCCTCCGGGGCAGCTTCAAGCCGCAAGCTGCAAGCTGCAAGTAGACGCGCAGAGCACCGGCCCCCGCCCCTACCTGCCGCTTGGAGCTCGTAGCTTGTGGCTGCTGTTACTGCGACTTGCGTACCCGCAGGTACCACTCGGACAGCAGGCGAACCTGTTTCTCGGTGTAGCCGCGCTCGACCATGCGTTTGACGAAATCGTTGTGCTTCTGCTGTTCGTCCTTGCTGCCCTTGGCGTTGAAGCTGATGACCGGCAGCAGGTCCTCGGTGTTGGAGAACATTTTCTTCTCGATCACCACCCGCAGCTTCTCGTAGCTGAGCCAGGTGGGGTTCTTGCCGTTGTTGTTGGCCCGGGCGCGCAGCACGAAGTTGACGATCTCGTTGCGGAAGTCCTTCGGGTTGCTGATGCCGGCCGGTTTCTCGATCTTCTCCAGCTCCTCGTTGAGGGCGACGCGGTTGAGGATTTCACCGGTCTCCGGATCGCGGTATTCCTGGTCCTGGATCCAGAAGTCGGCGTAGAGCACATAACGGTCGAAGATGTTCTGGCCGTACTCGCTGTACGACTCGAGGTAGGCGGTCTGGATTTCCTTGCCGATGAACTCGATGTAGCGCGGGGCGAGGTATTCCTTGATGTAGCGCAGGTAGCGCTCGCGCACTTCGGCGGGGAACTGTTCCTGCTCGATCTGCTGTTCGAGCACGTAGAGCAGGTGCACCGGGTTGGCGGCGACCTCATGCGGGTCGAAGTTGAACACCTTGGACAGGATCTTGAAGGCGAAGCGGGTCGACAGGCCGTTCATGCCTTCGTCGACGCCTGCGGCGTCGCGGTATTCCTGGATCGACTTGGCCTTGGGGTCGGTATCCTTGAGGTTCTCGCCGTCATAGACGCGCATCTTCGAGTAGATGTTGGAGTTCTCGGGTTCCTTCAGGCGTGACAGGGCGGAGAACTGGGCGAGCATCTTCAGGGTGTCGGGCGCGCAGTGGGCATGGGCCAGCGAGCTGTTGGCCAGCAGCTTGTCGTAGATCTTGATCTCGTCGGTGACGCGCAGGCAGTAGGGCACCTTGACGATGTAGATGCGGTCGATGAACGCCTCGTTGTTCTTGTTGTTGCGGAAGCTGTGCCATTCCGACTCGTTGGAGTGGGCCAGCAGGATGCCCTGGAAGGGGATGGCCCCCAGCCCCTCGGTGCTGTTGTAGTTGCCTTCCTGGGTGGCGGTCAGCAACGGGTGCAGCACCTTGATCGGTGCCTTGAACATCTCGACGAATTCCATCAGGCCCTGGTTGGCCCGGCACAGTGCGCCCGAATAGCTGTAGGCGTCGGCGTCGTTCTGCGGGAATTCCTCCAGCTTGCGGATATCCACCTTGCCCACCAGGGCGGAGATGTCCTGGTTGTTCTCGTCACCGGGCTCGGTCTTGGCCACGGCGATCTGGTTGAGGATCGAGGGATAGAGCTTGACCACGCGGAACTGGCTGATGTCGCCGCCGAACTCGGCGAGGCGCTTGGTGGCCCAGGGCGACATGATGGTGGAGAGGTAGCGGCGGGGGATGCCGTAGTCCTCTTCGAGGATGGCGCCGTCCTCGGTGGCGTTGAACAGCCCGAGGGGCGATTCGAACACCGGCGAGCCCTTGATGGCGTAGAAGGGCACTTTCTCGATCAGCTGCTTGAGCTTCTCGGCCAGGGACGACTTGCCGCCGCCGACCGGGCCCAGGAGGTAGAGGATCTGTTTCTTCTCTTCCAGGCCCTGCGCCGCATGGCGGAAGAAGGCGACGATCTGGTCGATGCAGTCTTCCATGCCGTGGAAGTCGGCGAAGGCCGGGTAACGGCGTATCACCTTGTTGGAGAAGATCCGCGAAAGCCGCGAGTCGGCGGAGGTATCCAGCAGCTCCGGTTCACCGATGGCCATGAGCATGCGCTCGGCTGCGGTGGCATAGGCGCTGCGGTCCTGCTTGCACAGGTCGAGGTATTCCTGAAGGGAATACTCCTCCTGGCGGGTCGCCTCGAAGCGTTGTTGGAAGTGGCTGAAAATGCTCATTACGTCACCTCGCTGGATACTGGGAGCCGGCGGGGTCGGTCACGCGGGTGTGGGCAGTCAGCCGACGAGTCGGCCGATGAGAATCCCCCAGAACACCTAAATGGTCGCCGCCGATGGCCCGGAACCGGTGTGCCGGCTCTCCCCTGTTGGATGGCCTGACCTAAGAGTAGTTCGGAATCCGGCAGGTCAAGGATGACGGAAGGATAACAAGAGATTGCCGTTCGTCAGGTCGCGGCGCGAGACCAGTGATGGCGCGGGGTTGCGCCATCGAGAATTTTTTTACTCGACGCTGCCCTGGGCGACTTCATCGGGGTAGGTGGCGCGCCAGAGCTCGAAGCCGCCGTCCAGGCTGTAGACATCGGAGAAGCCCTGGCCCACAAGGTAGGCCGCAGCTCCCTGGCTGGAATTGCCGTGGTAGCAGGTGACGATCAATGGCTTGTCGAGGTCGGCCCTGGCGATGAAGTCGGCCAGGGAGTAGTTGTCCAGGTGCTGCGACCCGGCGATGTGGCCGTTGGCGTAGCTCTGCGGGTCACGGATGTCGACCACCTGTGCACCCTGTTCGCGCAGCGCCTGGGCGCGCTCCGGGGGTATACGCTGGAATTCGCTCATGCTTTGTTCTCCTCGCAACTGCAGCTGATGCGTTCGCCGCTGTCGACGTTCAGCAGGGTCATGGCCCCGCCCCAGACACAACCGGTGTCCAGGGCGTAGAGGCCGGGTTCGTCGCACTTGCCTTCCAGTGCCGCCCAGTGGCCGAAGATGATCTTCTGGCCGCGGGTCTTTCGTCCCGGGTGGCTGAACCAGGGGGCGTAGCCGGGCGGGGCGGTGTCGACGCCTTCCTTGCTCTTGAGGTCCAGGGTGCCATCGGCCGTGCAGAAGCGCATGCGGGTGAAATAGTTAGTGATGACACGCAGGCGGGCAACGCCTTGCAGGTCACTGTCCCATTTCGCCGGCTCGTTGCCGTACATCCCGTCCAGGAAGAGCGGCAGGCGCGCATCGTCCAGCAGGACTTCCTCCACCTCGGCGGCGCGTTTCAGTGCCTTGGCCAGGGTCCAGTTGGGCGGGATCCCGGCGTGGACCATGGCGATGTCGCGCTGCTCGTCGTAGTGCACCAGCTTCTGCCGCCGCAGCCAGTCGAGTAGGTCCGCCGCATCGGGGGCCTCGACGATCTCGCGCAGGGTGTCGGACTTCTTCAGGCGTTCGGTGTTGTGTGCCACTGCCAGCAGGTGCAGGTCGTGGTTGCCGAGCACGCAGGTCAGGCTGTCGCGCATGGCGTACAGGAAGCGCAAGGTCTCCAGGGACTGCGGGCCGCGATTGACCAGGTCGCCGACCAGCCACAGGCGGTCGCGGGCGGGGTCGAAGGCGACGCGTTCGAGCAGGCACTCGAGCGGGGTGAGGCAGCCCTGGAGGTCGCCGACTGCGTAAACCGTCATCGAGCTCTCCTGTCAGTGCAGCGCGCCAGGAACGGCCAGGCGGAAGGGGGCGATCTCGGCATCGAAGCGCTTGCCGTCCTCGGCGACCATCTGGTAGCTGCCCTGCATGGTGCCGACGCGGGTCGCCATCACGGTGCCGCTGCTGTAGACGTGGCTCGCGCCCGGTTCGATCAGCGGCTGCTGGCCGACCACGCCGGCACCGCGCACTTCCTGCACATGGCCGTCGCCATCGGTGATCACCCAGTGGCGCGATACCAGCTTGGCCGGTAACTCGCCTTCATTGCGAATGGTCACGGTGTAGGAGAAGGCGAAGCGGCTCTGTTCGGGCTGCGACTGCTCCGGGAGGAAGCGGGTGGTGACGCTGACGGCGACCAGGTAGCGGGAATCGGGCACGGGTCTGTTCTCTGGAACCGGAATGGAAGTCTAGGGCGTCATGCGCCCGTTGTCTGTTCGGCCAGCTTGTCGGCCAGGCGCACGAAGGCCGCCAGGTCCAGCTGTTCGGGACGCAGGCCGCCCTCTACGCCGGCCGCCTCGATGGCGTTACTGTCGAGCAGGCCCTTGAGGGTGTTGCGCAGGGTCTTGCGGCGCTGATTGAAGGCTTCGCGCACCACGCGCTCCAGCAGGCGGTGGTCCTTGGCCGGATGCGGCAGCACGTCGTGGGGCACCAGGCGGACGATGGCCGAGTCCACCTTGGGCGGCGGATTGAAGGCGCCGGGGCCGACGTTGAACAGGTGCTCCACGCGGCAGTGGTACTGGACCATGATCGACAGGCGACCCCAGTCGCCACCGCCGGGCTCTGCGGCCAGGCGCTCGACCACCTCCTTCTGCAACATGAAATGCATGTCGCGTATCAGGTGGGCGTTATCCAGCAAGTGGAAGATCAGCGGGGTGGAGATGTTGTAGGGCAGGTTGCCCACCACGCGCAGGTTGTTGGGCGTGGTGTCGAGCTGGGCGAAGTCGAACTTGAGGGCATCGCCCTGGTTCAGGCGGAAGCGCGGCTCGGTATCGAACTTGTCCTGCAGGATGGGGATCAGGTCGAGGTCCAGCTCGATGACGTCGAGCTGTGCGCCACTGCCGAGCAGGCCCTCGGTGAGTGCGCCCTGGCCCGGGCCGATCTCCACGAGGTGTTCGCCTTCCTTCGCGTGGATGGCGCGCAGGATGCGGTGGATGACGCCGGCGTCATGCAGGAAGTTCTGGCCGAAGCGCTTGCGTGCGCGGTGTTGGTATTCGGACATTGCGGGCTCCAGGTGGAGCAGCTTGAAGCCGGTAGCTTGAAGCTGGAAGCGGGGAAAGGCGCGCAGTCTACAGCATTGCGCCGACCAGGCCGAAATGTGCTGATCGGCGCTTGCAGGCTCAGCTACGGCTGGCTGCCATCTCGTAGGCCGTCTCCAGTGCCACCTGCAGGCTGCCGCCGTCGATGCGCCCCGTTCCGGCCAGGTCGAGGGCGGTGCCGTGGTCGACCGAGGTGCGGATGATCGGCAGGCCGAGGGTGACGTTCACCGCCGCGCCGAAGCCCTTGTACTTCAGCACCGGCAGCCCCTGGTCGTGGTACATGGCCAGCACCGCATCGCAGTGCTCCAGGTGCTTGGGTGTGAACAGGGTGTCGGCGGGGAGCGGGCCGATCAGGTTCAGGCCCTCCTCGCGCAGGCGTTGCAGGCAGGGCTCGATGACTTCGATCTCCTCGCGTCCCAGGTGGCCGCCTTCCCCCGCATGGGGATTGAGGCCGCAGACCAGGATGCGGGGTGTGGGCAGGCCGAATTTCTCCACCAGGTCGGCGTGCAGGATGCGGGTGACCCTTTCCAGGCGCTCGGTCGTGATCGCGGCGGCAACGTCCTTGAGGGGCAGGTGGGTGGTCACCAGGGCGACGCGCAGGCCACGGGTGGCGAGCATCATCACCACCTGCTGGGTTTGGGTCAGTTCGGCGAGGAACTCCGTGTGGCCGGAGAAGGCGATTCCGGCCTCGTTGATCACACCCTTGTGCACGGGCGCCGTGATCATTCCGGCGAAGTGGCCATCCAGGCAGCCCTTGCCTGCACGGGTCAGGGTGTCGAGCACGTAGCTGGCATTGGCACGATCGAGCACGCCGGGATGGACGGGGGCTTGCAGCGGGGTGTCCCAGACATAGAGCGATCCCGCTTCTGCGGGGCTGTCGGGCCAGGCGTCGGGTGATACGGGGATGACGCCGATGTCGAGGCCGAGCTGGCTGGCGCGCTCTTGCAGCAGTGCCTGGCTGGCGATGGCGATCAGCGGGTAGGGCTGGCGTTCGCGGGACAGGAGCAGGCAGAGGTCCGGGCCGATGCCGGCGGGTTCACCAGGGGTGAGGGCGAAGCGGGGAAGGGGCATTGCGGGGCTCTCCGGCTGTGGCGCGTGGCGGCGATTGTACCGCCAGCGCGCCACCCTGCGTGGCAGGGTGCCGAAGAATCAGAGCTTGGTTTCGACGTACGCCTCGTCGCGGATCTGGCGCAGCCAGGCCTGCAGCTCTTCGTCGTACTTGCGGTTGCGCAGGACGTTGATCGCCTGCTGCTCGCGCATCTGGTCGGCGCTGTCGGTGGCGCGGCGACCGAGCACTTCCAGAACGTGCCAGCCGTAGGGGCTCTTGAACGGGCGGGACAGCTGGCCTGCCGGCGTCTTGGCCATGACTTCGCGGAACTCGGGCACCAGGGCGTTGGGGTCGATCCAGTTCAGGTCGCCACCGTTGAGCGCCGAACCCGGGTCCTCGGAGAAGTTCTTCGCCAGCTCGGCGAAGTCCTCGCCGGACTGGATGCGCTGGTAGAGGCGCTCGGCCAGGCGTTCGGTGTCGGCTTCGCTGCGGATCTCGCTTGGCTTGAGCAGGATGTGGCGCACATGCACCTCGTCACGCACCTGGGTGCTGCCACCGCGCTTTTCCAGGAGCTTGAGAATGATGAAGCCACCCGGCGTGCGCACCGGTTCGGTCACTTCACCCGGAGAGAGGGCGTTGACCATGCCGTCGAAGGGGGGCGGCAACTGGGCGGCCTTGCGCCAGCCGATCTCGCCGCCTTCCAGGGCGGTTTCGCCGGCGGAGCGGGAGATCGCCAGCTGGGCGAAGTCCGCGCCCTGTTGCAGTTGCTGGTAAAGATCCTTCGCCTGGCGGTCGGCGGCCTGGATGGTCTCGGGCGAGGAGCCGTCCGCGACCGGGATCAGGATATTGGCCAGGTGGAATTCCTCGGAGAGCTGCATCTTGCCCAGGTCGGAGGCAAGGAAGTTCTGCACTTCCTGGTCGGTGACCTGGATGCGCTCGGCGACGCGGCGCTGGCGCACGCGGCTGATGACCATCTCGCGGCGGACCTGGTCGCGGGCGTCCTCATAGGAGAGGCCGTCTTGAGCCAGGGCGCTGCGGAACTGATCGACGCTCATGCCGTTGCGCTGTGCGATGGCCTCGATGGCCTGGTTCAGCTCCTCATCGGTGATGCGGATGCCGGAACGGTCGCCGATCTGCAACTGGATGTTCTCGATGATCAGGCGTTCCAGCACCTGCTGGCCCAGCACGTGCTCGGGGGGCAGGGCAGACCCGCGCTTGGCGATGGTCTGCTGCACCTCGTGGATGCGCTGGTCGAGCTGGCTCTGCATGATCACGTCGTTGTCGACGATGGCCACGACGCGGTCGATCGACTGGACCTCGGCATGCACGGCACTACCCAGGAACAGGGCGCCCAACAGCAGCGGGCGGAGACAATCAGAAAGCTTGGTCTTCACGTTCACGGTAACCTTGGATGCCATTGTCGAGGAAACTTTCAACCTTGTTGCCGATCACGCCGCCAAGGCCCTTGAACACGATCTGCAGGAAGACGCCGCGGTCGGCCTTCTCGTTGAGCTCGGGCGAAAGGGTGGTCTCGTCGTAGTCGACCCAGTAGCGGTTGATCAGGCGCAGTTTCCAGCAGCAGCTGTCGTACTCGAAGCCACCGAAGGCTTCCAGGGTGCGGCTGCGGTTGTAGTCGTACTGCCAGCGGGCGATGGCGTTCCACTGCGGGACGATCGGCCAGATGACGGACGCGTCATGCTGCTCGATCTTGTAGTAGTCCTTGATCACGCGGCCGGTCACGTTGTCGATGTAGTCGCCGCCTTCCTGCCACTGGCCGGTGGTCTGGTTGTAGACCACGGCGTCGTTGCGGTAGCGGTAGCCGAAGTTGACCACCTTGTTGACGTCGTCTTCCGGCTGGTAGTGGAACATCATGCTGCCGGAGCGGGTGCGGCCGGCATCCGGGTCCCAGTTGAAGTCGGAGGACAGGCGCCAGTCGCGGTTGAAGCGGTACAGGTACTCCAGTGCGTAAGGCGAGACGCTGGCCTGGGCCGACTTGCGGTCGCGGTAGTCGATGCCGGGCAGCTGTACCTTGCGGTCTTCGAAGTAGAAGGCCTGGCCGATGCTGAAGCGCTGACGCTCGAAGCCGTTGGGCTGGATCCAGCGGTTGGTCAGGCCCAGGGACACCTGGTTGGCATCGCCCACGCGGTCACGGCCGGAGAAGCGGTTCTCGCGGAACAGCGAGGAATAGCTGAAGGCGCTTTCGCTGCTGTCGAAGACCGGGATGTTGTCCTGCTTCTCTTCGGGAACGTAGAGATAGAACAGGCGCGGTTCCAGGGTCTGCTTGTACTGGCTGCCGAACAGCTCGGTGTTGCGGTCGAAGTACAGGCCGCTGTCGAGGCTGAAGATCGGTACGCTGCGGTCTTCGCTGCTGTTGAACTCCTGGCCGGCCAGCAGGCTGTTCTTGCCCTGCTGGTCCAGGTCCAGGTCGTACTGGGTATAGAGGTACTTCACCGACGGCTTGATGAAACCGTAGCTCCAGTCCAGGGGCAGGCTGACGCCCGGCTCCACATGGATGCGGTTGCCGTTGGCGCGGGCCAGGCCCGGGATGCGGGTGTCGTACCAGGGGCTGGTCGCGCCATCCTCGTCGGTGAACAGGCCCTTGCGCAGATCACGCTCGAAGCGCACGAATTCGGTGGAGTAGGAGAGCTTCAGGCCGCCAGCGTCGACAGGCAGCACGCCGTCCAGGGTGATCTGGGGCAGGCGGTCGTACGGGGTGATCTCGGTGACCGTGGCCATTTCATAGGCATGGGCGTTGAGACGTGCGGTGTAGCTGTCGCCGCGCCAGGTGACGGCGCCCTGCTGGTTGACGTAGGTCGATTGCGCGATGCCCAGTTCGGTCTGCAGGTCCTGGAAGTAGTAGGGGTCGCTGATGTCGGTGTAGTCCACCTCGGTCATCAGGCGTTCGTCCAGGCCACCCTTGTGTTGCCAGTTGTAGAGCCAGCGCTTGTCCTTGTACTCGGACTGCAGCTTGCGCTCGTCTTCCTCGTCGTTCAGGTAGGCGCCGCCGAACTGGCCTTCGCTGCCCTTGGTCAGGTAGCGGAACTCGCCTTCCATCAGCAGGCCGCGCTTGGCCATGTAGCGCGGATAGAGGGTGGCGTCGTAGTTCGGCGCGAGGTTGAAGTAGTAGGGCGTCAGCAGGGAGAAACCGGTGTCGCTGCTGGTGCCGATGCTCGGTGGCAGGAAGCCGGACTGGCGACGGTCATCGATGGGGAAATAGATGTACGGGGTATAGAACACCGGAATGTCCTTGACCCGCAGCGTCACGTTGGTAGCGGTGCCGAAGCCGGTGGCCGGGTTCAGCTTGATGTTGTTGCCCTTCAGGTGCCAGGCGTTGTCGCCCGGTTCGCATCGGGTGTAGGTGCCGTCCTTCAGGCGGATGATCGCGTCTTCCTGGCGCTTGGCGTACAGGGCGCTACCGCGCGTATGGGACTTGTGCAGCACATACTCGGCGTTGTCGATCTTCGCTTCGCCGTTGTCCAGTTGCAGTTCGGCCTTGTCGCCGACCACCAGGGCACCGTTGTCGCGCAGCTTGACGTTGCCGACCAGCTCGCCACGGTTCTCGGCCTGCAGCAGGTTCGCCTCGTCGGCTTCAACCTGCATGCTGCCCTGGCGCAGGACCACGTCGCCGGCCAGGGTCGCGACCTGCTTTTCCTGCTCATAGCGTGAGGCCTTGGCGGAAACGTAGGTGGGCGAGTCTTCGGGCGGGGTCTTGTCGTTCATGCCCGGGCGGCGCGGCTCGATATAGGCGCCAGCGCAGTACGGGCCGGTCTCGGCCAGTTGTGCGGCGGTCAGCTTGTCGCGCGGAACCCAGTCCAGATGGCTGAAGTCTGCACTACGGGAAGCGAGTGCCCTGCCGCCTGCCTCGGTGACCAGCGTGGTCTTGGCTTCGGCCGACTCGCCCTGGCCGGAAGCGGCGGTGGTGCCCGCTACGCCGACCCTGGAACTCACCGCGCTATCGCTGTGGACCGGGCGTGGAGGCAGGCTTTCCGCCGTTGCCTTGGGTGCGCAGGCCCAGCCGCCGGAGGCGGACGCCTGGCAGTCGAACTGCTCGGCGGCGACTACGAACTGGGTGGCTACAGGCTGCATTGCCAGCAGGCTGCCGGTCACCAGCAGAGGGAATTTTTTACGAAACGCGGGAGATTTTACTGCCATCTTGTTAGTCCGGGCTTCCTGCGCGCCATCGGCCCGCTGGGGCCGCACGCCTCTCGATGGGCTGAAAAAGATGCTGGATAATAAAGCATGACCCGCGCAACGGCTAGCGCCGTCGGAGACCCTTGTAATGCCCCATGAAGATGTACGCCTTCAACAACTTAGCGCCTGGCTGGACCAGCAACTGCCCCTTCTATTCCACACGGAAGGCTGGGGTGACGTGCCGCCGGCGGAGCTGCTGCCGGCCAGCAGCGACGCGAGTTTCCGCCGTTATTTCCGCTGGCAGGCACAGGGCCGCAGCCTGATCCTGATGGATGCCCCGCCGCCCCAGGAAGATTGCCGCCCCTTCGTCAAGGTCGCGGGCATGCTCGCCGAGGCCGGCGTCCATGTGCCGCGGATCCTCGCGGCGGACCTTGAGCAGGGCTTCCTGTTGCTCGATGACCTCGGGCGCCAGACCTACCTGGAGGTGATCGACGCCGACAATGCCGATGCGCTGTTCGAGGATGCCATCCAGGCACTGCTGGCCCTGCAGCAGCGCAGTCTCGACGCGCCGATGCCCGCCTATGATGACGCGCTGCTACGCCGCGAGCTGCAGCTTTTCCCCGACTGGTATCTCACGCGTCACCTGGGTATCGAGCTGGCCGGCGAGCAGTTGGCGGCCTGGGAGCGGACCTGCGATCTGCTGGTCGCCAGTGCGCTCGCCCAGCCCCGCGTGCTGGTGCATCGTGACTACATGCCGCGCAACCTGATGCTCAGCACGCCCAATCCCGGCGTGCTGGATTTCCAGGATGCGGTCTACGGCCCGGTCACCTACGACGTCACCAGCCTGTTCAAGGACGCCTTCCTCAGCTGGCCCGAGGCGCGCGTGCGCAATTGGCTGGAGCGCTACTGGAGCCTGGCCCGCGAAGCGGGCGTCCCGGTGCAGCCGCAGTTCGACGACTTCCTCCGTGCCAGCGACCTGATGGGCGTGCAGCGCCACCTCAAGGTCATCGGCATCTTCGCGCGCATCTGCCACCGCGACGGCAAGCCCAAGTACCTGGGCGATGTGCCGCGCTTCTTCTCCTATATAGAGGCGGTGATCGCGCGTCGCCCCGAACTGGCCGACCTCAAGGCGCTGCTCGCCTCCCTGCCACAAGCCCAAACGGTGCACGCATGAGGGCGATGATCCTCGCGGCGGGCAAGGGCGAGCGCATGCGCCCGCTGACGCTGCACACCCCCAAGCCGCTGGTTCGTGCCGGCGGCACCCCGCTGATCGAGTTCCATATCCGCGCCCTCGCCGCTGCGGGGTTCAGTGAGTTGGTGATCAACCATGCCTGGCTCGGCCAGCAGATCGAGGATCACCTGGGCAGCGGCGAGCGCTTCGGCGTCAGCATCCGTTATTCCCCCGAGGGCGAGCCGCTGGAAACCGGCGGGGGCATCCACCGCGCATTGCCGCTGCTGGGCGACGAGCCCTTCCTGGTGGTCAACGGCGACATCTGGACCGACTACGATTTCGGCGCCCTGCGCGATCACCCGTTGCAGGGCCTCGCCCACCTGGTGCTGGTGGATAACCCCAGCCATCATCCGGGCGGTGATTTCCGGCTGGACGGGGGTATGGTCAGCGATGGCGTGCCTGGCGAGCCCGGGTTCACCTACAGCGGCATCGCCGTGCTCCACCCCGCGCTTTTCGACGGTTGCAGCGCCGGCGCCTTCAAGCTGGCGCCGTTGCTGCGCCGTGCCATGGGGAGGGGCGTGTCAGCGGCGAGCATTTCGCCGGACGCTGGGTGGATGTCGGCACCCACGAGCGCCTGGCGGAAGTCGAGCGCCTGATCGAGGCGGGGCGCTGAGATGTTCTGGCCCGTCACGCTGCTTGGCGTCATCGCCGGCCTGTTCATCGCCAGCATTCCCGGTGCGCTGCTCGGCGGCCTGCTCGGCCAGGTGGTGGATCGGCGGCTGAAGCTGGATTCCTGGGCCAGCCTGCGCGATCGGCTACGGCGCAGTGGTGCCGTCGCACACGAGGACCTGCTGTTCCTCATGCTGGGCCGCCTGGCCAAGAGCGAGGGCCGGGTGCTGGAGCTGCATATCCAGCAGGCGCGTGCCGAGATGCGCCGCCTGGGGCTGGACGACGCCGGGCAGCGTCGTGCCATCGCCGCGTTCACCCGCGGCAAGGCCGAGCAGGTCGAGCTGCGCGGCCCCCTGCGGGGCTTGCGCTACCAGCGCGCGCAAGGCGAGGCGCTGTTGCGCAGTTGCTGGCAGATGGCGGCGGCGGATGGCCGGGTGGGGCAACGCGAGCGCGAGCTGATCCTGCTGTGGGGCAAGTGGCTGGATTGGCCGGCGGACCAGGTTGAGGCGCTGTGCGCCGGCTTCGATGTGCCCGGCGGCGCGCCGGTGCGGCGTGGCAGTGCCTACCAGGATGCGTTGTCGCTTCTGGGCGTGAACGCCAACAGCGAGCCGGCGGCGATCAAGCGCGCCTACCGCCGCCTCATCAGCCAGAACCATCCGGACAAGCTGGCCGGTGCGGGGGCCAGCCCGCAGCGGGTGCGCGAGGCCACCGAGAAGACCCGCGAGCTGCACCACGCCTACAGCCTGATCCGCGAGCGTCACGGTTTCCGCTGAGTCAGATACCGGGCGACTGCGGGATGATGGGCGCCGGTGCGGCCGCCGGCGCCCGCTTGCCCGGAGCCTGCAGATGGGCGTCCAGCCAGCCGCGCACCCGCCGGAACAACTGCTCCTGGTCCGCGTCGCGATTGGGCAGGGACTTCAGGCCCACCTGCACATAGGCCGGGTGCTTGTCGCGCTTGCTCGCCTGCAGGCGCTTGAGGGCGGCGGCGCTGTCCAGCGGCTTGTCCTGGTAGAAGAAATCGCCGATCGCCTGCTTGAGCTTGGGCGCCGACTCCTCCAGTGGCGGGCCGTAGCCGGGGGGGACTTCGGCCTCCACCAGCACCAGGTTGTCGATGCCGCTGGAAGACGAATCGCTCAGCGCCTGCACCGCCCAGTAAGCGCCACTGCCGTGGCCCAGCAGGACGATGGTCTTCGGGCTCTGCTGGTTGACGAACACGATGGCCGCCTGGATGCGTGCCGCGATCCGCGTGGCCTGTGCCTTGCGTTCTTCCTCGGCGCTGAGAACGGGCCGACCCAGGTCGGTGGAGGGCTCGGCGCTGCCGGCCTGCTCGGGCGTGGGGGGTGGCGTGGCCGGGTCGGCCTTCTCGGTTTTCGCGTCGCCGGCGGCGGGCGGCTCGGCCTGCTCGACCGGACGGGGCGGCGGCTCATTGCCCCTGGGGTCGGGCAGGGTCAGGCTGAGGCTGTGCCAGCCGATGTCCGGCAGTTTGCTGCGCAACGGGGCGATCGCCCGTGGCCAGTCGGCACTCTCGCCGTCGCCGGGCAGCAGGATCACCACGCCGCTGGGCTCGGCCACGTTGGCCGGTTTCCACAGGGCCAGGAAACTGTCTTCGCCGGCCTTCAGTTGCTGCTGTTCCTTCTCCGGCAGCTGGCGTTCGAGGGCGGTGGCGTCCTCCTGGCTGCGCTCCTCCAGGGGCGCGCGCTCCACCGGGGTTTGCGCAGGGGCGGCCACGTCCTCGCCCGTGGCCGGCGGGTCTTCACCCCAGGCGGCGGCCGGCAGCAACAGGGCGAGGCAAAGGGCGGCGAGTGTCGGGCGGGGGACTCGGAGCATCTGAGGATTCCACGGGGTGGCCATAGGCAGGCAGCCTAATGGCTGGGCCGGTATTTGTCAGGCGCACCTTCGCCTTGGCGGGGCTGCTGGAGTAAGGTACGTCGGCTTCGTTCTCGGCAGCCTGGGCTGTGCGGTGTCTCCTGCATGATTCGTTCGTTGTGTCTCCTCCTTCTCGCCTGCTGCCTCGCCGCCTCCCTGGCCGCAGCCCCCGCGCCCGCCCCCGTCGCGCTGGACCCGGCCCTGCGCCAGTGGCTGGACCAGCACCCCCAGCTGCGCGCCGGTGTCGTCCTGCAGGCGCCCTACGCTCAACTGGACCGGCGCCTGCAGCAGCTGTCCGGGGTCAACGTCGAGCTGCTCGACTGGGTCGCCACGGCGCTCGGCGTGCCCCTGGTCTGGCGCACCTTCGCCGACAACGCCGAGCTGGAGAACGCCCTGCGTACCGGCCAGATCGACCTCGCACCCGGCCTCAGCCAGACCCCCGCGGGCCTGCGCCTGTGGCTGTTTTCCGATCCCTACATGCGCGTGCCGCAACTGGTGGTGGGCGAGCGGGGCAACGGTGGCGCCGTGGATATCGAGAAGCTCGGCAGCGACGAGCCGGTCGCGGTGCGCTCGCCCAGCGCGGTGGCGGACTACCTGCGCGCCACCTATTCCGGCGTCCTGGTACAGCCGGTCGGCAGTGAGCGCCAGGCCTTGCGCGCGGTGCTGGAACAGCAGGTGAAGTACGCGGTGATCGACGAGGCGCAGCTCAGCCGGCTGTCGCGCGAACAGGAGTTCTCCGGCCTTGCGGTGGTCGGCGACATCGGCTTCCCCCAGCTGCTGCGGGTCGCCACGCGGCGCGACTGGCCGCAGCTCTCCACGGCGGTGGACGCCGCCCTGCGCACCATCCCGCCGAAGGACCTGGACCAGCTCCACGAGCGCTGGCTGCAGCCGAAATACCCGCGCATCGGCGAGTCGCCCGGCTTCTGGCAGAACCTCGCCCTGCTCTTCGGCGTGCTGCTGCTCAGCGCGGCGGCGATCATCTACTGGCTGCGTCGCCAGCAGCGTGCGCTGGAGAAGCGCCTGCTCGAGGCGCGCCATGCCATCCAGCTGCGCGAGGCGGCGGAAGAGGCGCTGCGCCTGACCCAGTTCTCCATCGACCACAGCACCGTGGGCATCCTCTGGGTCAACTGGGACAGCCACGTGCGCTACGCCAATCGCGCGGTGGAACAGATGCTGGGCTACGCGGCCGGCGGTCTCACCGATCGCCCCCTGGCGCACATCCAGCCGCAGCTGGACATGGACCGCTGGCTCAGCCTCTGGCGCCGTGCGCGCAACCACGACGAGAGCGCCCAGGCGTTCGAGACCGCCTGCCGTCGCGCCGACGGCAGCGAGATGCCCGCCGATGTGTCGCTCAGCTTCCTGCGCTTCGGCACCTCGGAATACCTGGTGGTGTTCCTCACCGATGTCACCGAGCGGCGCCGTGCCCACGCCGCGCTGGAGGAGAGCGAGGCACGCCTCAAGGGCATCGCCTCCAACGTGCCGGGGCTGGTCTTCCGCCTCGAACGCCCGCGTGCCGGCGAAGATGCCGACTTCGCCTTCATCGGCGCCGGCAGCGAGGCCCTGGTGGGCTATGGCGCCCGTGAGCTGCTGGAGACCGGTCGCGGCATCCGCGGCCTGGTGCACCCGGACGATGGCGACGGCTACTGGGCCAGCCAGATGGCCGCCCTCGATGCCGACCGCGACTGGCACTGGCAGGGCCGCATCCTCACCCGCGACGGCCAGTTGCGCTGGGCCGACATCAAGGCCAGCGCGCGCCTCTTCGAGGACGGTAGGGCCACCTGGGACGGCGTGGTCTGGGACATCACCGACAACAAGCAGACCGAGCTCGAACTGGCCGCCTCCCGCGCCCAGCTGCGTGATCTCTCCGCGCACCTGGAAAGCGTGCGGGAAGAGGAGAAGGCACGTATCGCCCGCGAGGTGCACGACGAACTGGGCCAGGTGCTCACCGTGCTCAAGCTGGAGACCTCCATGTGCGAGCTGGCCTACGGCGAGCTGGACCCCGGCCTCGGCGAGCGGCTGAACAGCATGAAGCGCCTGATCGCCCAGCTGTTCCAGCTGGTGCGCGACGTGGCCACGGCGCTGCGCCCACCGATCCTCGACGCCGGCATCGCCTCGGCCATCGAATGGCAGGCGCGGCGCTTCGAGGCGCGCAGCGGCATTCCCTGCCTGGTGCGGGTGCCGGACTCACTGCCGCAACTGTCGGACGCCAAGGCCATCGGCCTGTTCCGCATCCTCCAGGAGGCGCTGACCAATGTGCTGCGCCACGCCCGGGCCCACAGCGTCGAGGTGGCGCTGGAGCGCGATGGCGACGACCTGCAATTGATCATCAGCGACGATGGCGCGGGCTTCGACCCGCGGGCCTGCCGCCCCGGCGCCTCGTTCGGACTGGTGGGCATGCGCGAACGGGTGCTGATGCTGGGCGGCGCGCTGTCGATCGACAGCGCGCCGGGAGAGGGCACCACGCTGGTGGTGCGCATCGCTTTGGACAAGGAGAAGAACGCGTGATCCGAGTACTGGTGGCCGAAGACCACACCATCGTCCGCGAGGGCATCAAGCAGTTGATCGGCCTGGCCAAGGACCTCTGCGTGGTGGGCGAGGCGAGCAACGGCGAGCAGTTGCTCGAAACCCTGCGCCAGACGCCCTGCGAGGTGGTGCTGCTGGATATCTCCATGCCCGGCGTCAACGGCCTTGAGGCCATTCCGCGCATCCGCGCGCTGACCAGCCCGCCGGCGGTGCTGGTGCTGTCGATGCACGACGAGGTGCAGATGGCGGCGCGCGCACTGAAGATCGGCGCCGCCGGCTACGCCACCAAGGACAGCGACCCGGCCCTGTTGCTGACGGCGATCCGCAAGGTCGCCTCAGGCGGGCGCTACATCGACCCGGAGCTGGCCGATCGCATGGTCTTCGAGGTCGGCCTGACCGATTCGCGCCCGCCCCACGCGTTGCTTTCCGAGCGTGAGTTCTCGGTGTTCGAGCGCCTGGTGAAGGGCGAGGGTGTCAACGAGATCGCCCAGCACCTGGCCGTCAGCGGCAAGACGGTGAGCACCCACAAGGCGCGGCTGATGCAGAAGCTCGGCGCCCATTCGGTGGCCGACCTGGTCAAGTACGCGGTGGAGCACAAGCTGGTCTGAATACCTGATCGGGTCGCTGGGAATTGTAGGGCTCGCCCTACACGCGATCCTCCGACGGCCTTATAGCAATCTCTCATAGCGCCCGATTTGCGTGGCTTGCCGGCTTCTCTAGTCTCTGGGGACGGCATAAACAAAAATCAAAAAGGTGCGGTGATGGCCTCCATTCCGGCGAACGATGTACTGGTCAGCTTCCGTGGCGTGCAGAAGAGCTACGACGGCGAGTCGCTCATCGTCAAAGACCTCAACCTGGACATTCGCAAAGGCGAGTTCCTGACCCTGCTGGGCCCCTCCGGCTCCGGCAAGACCACCAGCCTGATGATGCTCGCCGGGTTCGAGACCCCGACCAATGGCGAGATCCTCCTGGCCGGCCGCTCGATCAACAACGTGCCGCCGCATAAGCGCGACATCGGCATGGTGTTCCAGAACTACGCGCTGTTCCCGCACATGACGGTGGCCGAGAACCTGGCCTTCCCGCTCACCGTGCGCGGCATGAACAAGACCGATATCAGCGAGCGCGTGAAGCGTGCGCTGTCCATGGTCCAGCTCGACAGCTTCCGCAACCGCTACCCGGCGCAGCTCTCCGGCGGCCAGCAGCAGCGCGTGGCCCTGGCCCGTGCCCTGGTGTTCGAGCCGCAGCTGGTGCTGATGGACGAGCCGCTGGGCGCGCTCGACAAGCAGCTGCGCGAGCACATGCAGATGGAGATCAAGCACATCCACCAGCGCCTGGGCGTGACGGTGGTGTACGTGACGCACGACCAGGGCGAAGCGCTGACCATGTCCGACCGCGTGGCCGTGTTCCACCAGGGCGAGATCCAGCAGATCGCCCCCCCGCGCGAGCTCTACGAGTCCCCCAGCAACACCTTCGTGGCCAACTTCATCGGCGAGAACAACCGGCTCAACGGCCAGTTGGTCAGCCGTGACGGCGAGCGCTGCGTGGTCAGCCTGGCCCGTGGCGAGAAGGTCGAGGCGCTGGCGGTCAACGTCGGCCAGCCGGGCGAGCCGGTGACCCTGTCGATCCGTCCCGAGCGGATACGCCTGAACGGCGGCAGCGAGAGCTGCGCGAACCGTTTCTCCGGCCGCGTCGAGGAGTTCGTCTACCTGGGCGACCACGTGCGCATCCGCATGGAGGTCTGTGGCAAGCCCGACTTCTTCGTCAAGCAACCCATTGCCGAGCTCGACCCCGCATTGGCGGTAGGCGACGTGGTGTCCCTCGGTTGGCAAGTGGAGCACGTGCGCGCACTGGACCCGCTGATAGCGGACTGACGACGCGGCGGCACCCCGGCATTACCCACCCAGCACTATGGAGAAAACAACAATGTCCAAATCCTTGAAGCTCACTGCCCTTGCGTTGGGGCTGGCATGCGCCGCACAGGCCATGGCAGCCGACCTGACCGTCGTTTCATTCGGCGGCGCGAACAAGAACGCCCAGGTGAAGGCGTTCTACGAACCCTTCCAGGCGTCCACCAGCAACAAGATCATCGCCGGCGAGTACAACGGCGAGATGGCCAAGGTGAAAGCCATGGTCGATACCGGCAGCGTTTCCTGGAACCTGGTGGAGGTCGAATCCCCCGAGCTGTCCCGCGGCTGCGACGAGGGCCTGTTCGAGGAGCTGGACCCGGCCCAGTTCGGCAAGGCCGAGGACTTCGTTCCCGGGGCCATCCAGCCCTGCGGCGTCGGCTTCTTCGTCTGGTCCACCGTGCTGGCCTACAACGCCGACAAGCTGAAGACCGCGCCCGCCAGCTGGGCCGATTTCTGGGACACCAGCAAGTTCCCGGGCAAGCGCGGCCTGCGCAAGGGCGCCAAGTACACCCTGGAATTCGCCCTGATGGCCGACGGCGTCGCGCCCAAGGACGTCTACACCGTGCTCGCCACCAAGGAAGGCCAGGACCGCGCGTTCAAGAAGCTCGACCAGATCAAGCCGAGCATCCAGTGGTGGGAAGCCGGCGCCCAGCCGCCGCAGTTCCTCGCCTCGGGCGACGTGGTCATGAGCTCCGCCTACAACGGCCGCATCGCCGCCGTGCAGAAGGAGAGCAACCTGAAGGTGGTGTGGACCGGCGGCATCTATGACTTCGACGCCTGGGCCATCCCGAAAGGCGCCAAGGATCAGGAAGCCGCACTGAAGTTCATCGCCTTCTCGGTCAAGCCCGAGCAGCAGAAGATCTACTCCGAGAACATCGCCTACGGTCCGGCCAACAAGCAGGCGGTGCCGCTGCTGGACAAGGGCCTGCTCAAGGACATGCCGACCACGCCTGAGAACATCAAGGACCAGGTCGCCATGAACGTGACCTTCTGGGCCGACTACGGCGAGCAGCTGGAGCAACGCTTCAACTCCTGGGCCGCCAAGTAACCGGCCACCCAGCACATCCCCTCCTCCTCGCGGGGGAGGGGAGTACCCAGAGATCCACCGGAGTTCGCCATGGCCACCCTCGTCGCCGGCCCGACCCTCAAGCAACGCCTCGCGCGTGCCGAGCGGGTCAACCGCCTGAAGTCCCAGGCCCTGATCCTGCCGCTGCTGCTGTTCCTCCTGCTGACCTTCCTGGTCCCCATCGGCACCCTGCTCTACAAGAGCGTGAGCAACCCCGAGGTGGTCGGCGCGCTGCCGCGTACCGTCGAGGCGATCACCGCCTGGGACGGCAAGGCGCTGCCCGATGAGCCGGCCTACAAGGCCCTGGCCGAGGACCTCGCTGCCGCGCGCAAGAACCAGACCATCGGCGATCTTTCCAAGCGCCTGAACATGGAGCTGGCCGGCTATCGCAGCCTGATGGCCAAGACCGCCCGCGCCTTGCCGTTCAAGGAGACCCCCGCTTCCTACAAGGACGCGATGGAAGGCCTCGACGAGCGCTGGGGCGACCCGGCCTACTGGCAGGCGATCCGCCGCAACGCATCGAGCCTGACCCCCTATTACCTGCTGGCGGCCGTCGACCATCGCATCGACGACCTCGGCGAAGTCGCCCCGGCGACGCCGGACCAGGCCATCTACCTGGACATCTTCACCCGCACCTTCTGGATGGGCGCGGTGATCACCCTGATCTGCCTGGTGCTGGCCTACCCGCTGGCCTACCTGCTGGCCAACCTGCCGACGCGCAAGAGCAACCTGCTGATGATCCTGGTGCTGCTGCCGTTCTGGACCTCGATCCTGGTGCGCGTGGCGGCCTGGATCGTGCTGTTGCAATCCGGTGGCCTGATCAACGGCGCGCTGCTCAAGCTGGGCCTGATCGACCAGCCGCTGCAGCTGGTGTTCAACCGCACCGGCGTTTACGTGGCGATGGTGCACATCATGCTGCCGTTCATGATCCTGCCGATCTACAGCGTGATGAAGGGCATCTCGCCCACCTACATGCGTGCGGCGATCTCCCTCGGCTGCCACCCCTTCGCCAGCTTCTGGCGGGTGTACTTCCCGCAGACCGTGGCCGGTGTCGGCGCGGGCTGCCTGCTGGTGTTCATCCTGTCCATCGGCTACTACATCACCCCGGCGCTGCTGGGCAGCCCGAACGACCAGATGGTCAGCTACTTCGTCGCCTTCTTCACCAACACCACCATCAACTGGGGCATGGCCACGGCCCTGGGCGGCATGCTGCTGCTTGCCACCATGGTGCTCTACGTCGTCTACAGCTGGCTGGTGGGCGCCGGCCGCCTGCGCCTGGGTTGAGGAGATAAGAAATGCTGAGTCCCTACATGTCCCCGGTCGAGCGCCTGTGGTTCTACACCCTGCGCATCCTCTGCGGCCTGGTGCTGCTGTTCCTGATCCTGCCGGTGCTGGTGATCATCCCGCTGTCGTTCAACTCGGGCACCTTCCTGGTCTACCCGCTGCAAGGGTTCTCGCTGCGCTGGTACGCCGACTTCTTCGGCTCGGCCGAGTGGATGCGCGCGCTGACCAACAGCATCATCGTGGCGCCGGCCGCGACCTTGCTGGCGATGGTCTTCGGCACCCTGGCCTCCATCGGCCTGACCCGTGGCGAATTCCGCGGCAAGGCGCTGGTGATGAGCCTGCTGATCTCGCCGATGGTGGTGCCGGTGGTGATCATCGGCGTCGCCAGCTACCTGTTCTTCGCCCCGCTGGGCCTCGGCAACAGCTACCTGTCGCTGATCCTGGTGCATGCGGTGCTCGGCGTGCCCTTCGTCATCATCACCGTGTCGGCCACCCTGCAGGGCTTCAACCACAACCTGGTGCGCGCCGCCGCCAGCCTGGGCGCGCCGCCGCTGACCGCGTTCTTCCGCGTCACCCTGCCGCTGATCGCGCCGGGGGTGATCTCGGGGGCGCTGTTCGCCTTCGCCACCTCTTTCGATGAAGTGGTGGTGACGCTGTTCCTCGCCGGCCCCGAGCAGGCCACCCTGCCGAGGCAGATGTTCAGCGGCATCCGCGAGAACCTCAGCCCCACCATCGCGGCGGCGGCGACCCTGCTGATCGGTTTCTCCGTGGTGCTGTTGCTGGTGCTGGAATGGCTGCGCGGGCGCAGCGAGAAGCTGCGCACCTCGATGCCGGAATGACCGCCTGATGCGGTGCGAACGGGGAGTTCAGGCTCCCCGTTCGCATGTCGGCTGATCATCGCTGACGTATGACAAAGCCTTGGAAGCGGACTCAGGCTACAATCCGCGCCACCGTGATTCTGCTCCGAGGTCTGTCATGCAACCCTTCGCCATCGCACCGTCGATCCTTTCCGCCGATTTCGCCCGCCTGGGCGAGGAAGTCGACAACGTGCTCGCCGCTGGCGCCGATATCGTCCACTTCGACGTGATGGACAACCACTACGTGCCCAACCTGACCATCGGCCCGATGGTCTGCTCGGCACTGCGCAAGTACGGCGTCACCGCGCCCATCGACGTGCACCTGATGGTCTCCCCGGTGGATCGCATCATCGGCGACTTCATCGAGGCCGGCGCTACCTACATCACCTTCCACCCGGACGCTTCCCTGCACGTCGACCGCTCGCTGCAGCTGATCCGCGATGGCGGCTGCAAGGCCGGCCTGGTGTTCAACCCGGCGGCGGGCCTGGATGCGCTGAAGTACGTGATGGACAAGGTCGACATGATCCTGCTGATGAGCGTGAACCCCGGCTTCGGCGGGCAGAAGTTCATCCCCGGCACCCTCGACAAGCTGCGCGAGGCGCGCGCGCTGATCGACGCTTCCGGCCGCGACATCCGCCTGGAGATCGACGGCGGCGTCAACGTGAAGAACATCCGCGAGATCGCTGCCGCGGGCGCCGACACCTTCGTCGCCGGCTCGGCCATCTTCAACACGCCGGACTACGCCGAAGTCATCGCCGCCATGCGCGCCGAGCTGGCCCAGGCCTGATGAGCGCCCTGCAGCGGCTGTTCGACGGGCGCCTGCCGCGCCTGGTGATGTTCGACCTGGACGGCACCCTGGTGGACTCGGTCCCCGACCTCGCCGCCGCCATCGACCACATGCTCGTGACCCTCGGCCGACCGGCCGCGGGCATCGGGCGGGTGCGCGAATGGGTCGGCAACGGTGCCCGGGTTCTGGTGCGCCGCGCGCTGGCCGGCGGCCTCGATCATGCCGCCGTGCATGACGAGGATGCCGAGAAGGCGCTGGCGATCTTCATGGAGGCCTATGCCGACAGCCATTCACTGACGGTGGTCTACCCGGGCGTCGCCGAGACCCTCAAGTGGCTGAAGAAGAAGGGCGTCGAGCTGGCGCTGATCACCAACAAGCCGGAGCGCTTCGTCGCCCCCTTGCTGGACGAGATGAAGCTCGGGCGCTACTTCCCGCTGATCATCGCCGGCGACACCCTGCCCCAGCAGAAGCCGGACCCGGCGGCGCTGCTGCACGTGATGCACATGACCGGCACCAGCCGCAGCGAGTCGTTGTTCATCGGCGACTCGCGCAACGACGTGCTGGCGGCCAAGGCGGCCGGCGTGCAATGCGTGGCGCTGAGCTACGGCTACAACCACGGCCGGCCCATCAGCGAAGAGGAGCCGGCGCTGGTGGTGGACGACCTGCGCGAGCTGCTGCCTGGCGGTTGCGCGGCACACGGCGCTGCGCTAATGTCGCCCGACTCCCCAGATCATCTGCCTCACAGAGATAGAAACGTGCTGGTTCCCTGCAAGCGTTGGCTCGAACGAGCCGGAATGAAGATCATCAAGGCCGCGGCCCGTTGGCGCTGGCGCGCCTGATTCGATTCTGGCCGGATACCTGCTCCGGCGCGCTCGCACACCGACGTTTTTCTCCAGGAGCCTCCGGGCTCCTCGCCCACGAGGCTGATCATGACCCGCGATGAATTCCTGCGTTTGGCCGCCCAAGGCTACAACCGCATCCCGCTCGCCTTCGAAACGCTGGCGGATTTCGACACCCCCCTTTCCCTCTACCTGAAGCTGGCCGACACGCCCTTCTCCTACCTGCTCGAATCGGTGCAGGGCGGCGAGAAGTGGGGCCGCTATTCGATCATCGGCCTGCAAAGCCGCACCGTGCTGCGCGCCCACGGCCACCAGGTCAGCGTCAGCGTCGATGGCGAGGTGGTGGAGCGTGAGGAGAGCGA
This sequence comes from Pseudomonas sp. Pc102, assembly GCF_018408275.1. Classification (NCBI taxonomy): domain Bacteria; kingdom Pseudomonadati; phylum Pseudomonadota; class Gammaproteobacteria; order Pseudomonadales; family Pseudomonadaceae; genus Pseudomonas; species Pseudomonas sp. Pc102. The sequence continues at coordinate 677,559 of NZ_AP021905.1, forward strand.
GGACCCGCTGGGCTTCGTCGAGGCCTTCAAGGACCGCTACCAGGTGGCGCCCATCGCCGGGCTGCCGCGCTTCAACGGCGGGCTGGTGGGCTACTTCGGCTACGACTGCGTGCGTTATGTCGAGAAGCGCCTGGCCAACTGCCCGAACCCCGATCCGCTGGGCACCCCGGACATCCTGCTGATGGTCTCCGACGCGGTGGTGGTGTTCGACAACCTGGCGGGCAAGCTGCACGCCATCGTGCTGGTCGACCCGGCCGCGCCCGATGCCTACGAACGTGGGCAGGCCGCGCTGGCCGAGCTGCGCGAGAAGCTGCGCCTGCCGATCACCCCGCGCCTGGGCGTGGACCCGGCGCTGCAGTTGACCGAGGACCTGCCCTACCGCTCCAGCTCGACCCGCGAGGACTACGAGCAGGCGGTGCGCGAGATCAAGGAGTACATCCTAGCCGGCGACTGCATGCAGGTGGTGATCTCCCAGCGCATGACCATCGACTTCAAGGCTGCGCCCATCGACCTGTACCGGGCGCTGCGCTGCTTCAACCCGACGCCCTACATGTACTTCTTCAACTTCGGCGACTTCCACGTGGTGGGCAGCTCGCCGGAGGTGCTGGTGCGCGTCGAGGACGGCCTGGTCACCGTGCGCCCGATCGCCGGCACCCGGCCGCGTGGCGCCACCGAGGAGGCCGACCTGGCGCTGGAGGAGGACCTGCTCTCCGACGCCAAGGAGATCGCCGAGCACCTGATGCTCATCGATCTGGGACGCAACGACGTCGGCCGCGTGTCCTCCACCGGCTCGGTGAAGGTCACCGAGAAGATGGTGATCGAGCGCTATTCCAACGTGATGCACATCGTCTCCAACGTCACCGGGCAGCTGAAGGAAGGCGTCTCGGCCATGGACGCGCTGCGCGCCATCCTGCCGGCCGGCACGCTCTCCGGGGCGCCGAAGATCCGCGCGATGGAAATCATCGACCAGCTCGAGCCGGTCAAGCGTGGCGTCTACGGCGGTGCCGTGGGCTACCTGGCCTGGAACGGCAACATGGACACCGCCATCGCGATCCGCACGGCGGTCATCAAGGACGGCCAACTGCACGTGCAGGCGGGCGCGGGGATCGTCGCCGACTCTGTTCCGGCACTGGAATGGGAAGAGACGCTGAACAAGCGCCGCGCCATGTTCCGTGCCGTGGCCCTCGCCGAACAGACCGCCAAGACCGACGCCTGAGGATCGCCCCATGTTGCTGATGATCGACAACTACGACTCTTTTACCTACAACGTGGTGCAGTACCTCGGTGAGCTGGGCGCGGACGTGCACGTGATCCGTAACGACGAGCTTTCCGTCGCCGAGATCGAGGCACTGAACCCCGAGCGCATCGTGGTCTCCCCCGGCCCCTGCACCCCCACCGAAGCGGGGGTCTCCCTCGAGGTGATCAAGCACTTCGCCGGCAAGCTGCCAATTCTTGGCGTATGCCTGGGCCACCAGAGCATCGGCCAGGCCTTCGGCGGTGATGTGGTGCGCGCGCGCCAGGCCATGCACGGCAAGACCAGCCCCGTGTTCCACGAGGACCAGGGCGTGTTCGAAGGGCTGAACAACCCGCTGACCGTGACCCGCTACCACTCGCTGATCGTGAAGCGCGAGACGCTGCCGGAGTGCCTGGAAATCACCGCCTGGACCCAGCACGCCGACGGCGCGGTGGACGAGATCATGGGCCTGCGCCACAAGACGCTGAACATCGAGGGTGTGCAATTCCATCCGGAATCCATACTCACCGAGCAAGGCCACGAGCTGTTGGCCAATTTCCTCAAGCAACAAGGCGGGGTGCGCTGAGATGGATATCAAGGAAGCCCTCAACCGCGTGGTCAACCAGCTGGACCTGACCACCGAGGAAATGCAGGACGTGATGCGCTTGATCATGACCGGGCAGTGCACCGACGCGCAGATCGGTGCCTTCCTCATGGGCATGCGCATGAAGAGCGAGACCATCGACGAGATCGTCGGGGCGGTCTCGGTGATGCGCGAGCTGGCCAGCCGCGTGGAGCTGGAGTCGATGGCGCGGGTGGTCGACGTGGTCGGCACCGGTGGCGACGGCGCCAACATCTTCAACGTCTCCTCGGCCGCCAGCTTCGTGGTCGCCGCGGCAGGCGGCAAGGTCGCCAAGCACGGCAACCGCGCGGTGTCCGGCAAGACCGGCAGCGCCGACGTGCTGGAAGCGGCCGGCATCTACCTGGACCTGAAGCCCGAGCAGGTGGCGCGCTGCATCCAGCACGTCGGCGTCGGCTTCATGTTCGCCCAGGTCCATCACAAGGCGATGAAATACGCCGCCGGCCCGCGCCGCGAGCTGGGCCTGCGCACCCTGTTCAACATGCTCGGCCCGCTTACGAATCCGGCCGGTGTGAAGCACCAGGTGGTCGGGGTGTTCAGCCAGGCGCTATGCCGCCCGCTGGCCGAGGTGCTCAAGCGCCTGGGCAGCGAGCACATCCTGGTGGTGCATTCGAAGGACGGCCTGGACGAGATCAGCCTCGCCGCGCCGACCCATGTCGCCGAGCTGAAGGACGGCGTGGTCACCGAGTACCAGGTGCAGCCCGAAGACTTCGGCATCAAGAGCCAGAGCCTGATCGGCCTCGCCGTGGACAGCCCGCAGCAGTCGCTGGAGCTGATCCGCGACGCGCTGGGGCGGCGCAAGACCGAGAATGGCCAGAAGGCCGCCGAGATGATCGTGCTCAACGCCGGTGCCGCGCTCTATGCGGCGGACCACGCGAGCACCTTCAAGGAAGGCGTGCAGCTCGCCCATGACGCCCTGCACACCGGCCTCGCCCGCGAGAAGCTGGACGAGCTGGCCTCCTTTACCGCGGTGTTCCGAGTGGAGAATGAAGCGTGAGCATCCCAACCGTTCTTGAAAAGATCCTGGCCCGCAAGGCCGAGGAAGTCGCCGAGCGCCGCCTGCGCGTGCCCTTCTCCGAGCTCGAGGCCCTGGCCCGCGCCGCCGATGCGCCCCGTGGCTTTGCCCGCGCCATGCTGGAGCAGGTCGCGCGCAAGCAGCCGGCGGTGATCGCCGAGATCAAGAAGGCGTCGCCGAGCAAAGGGGTGATTCGCGAGGATTTCGTCCCGGCGCAGATCGCCCGCAGCTACCAGGACGGCGGTGCGACCTGCCTATCGGTGCTGACCGACATCGATTTCTTCCAGGGCGGCGACGCCTACCTGCAGGAAGCCCGCGCCGCCTGTTCGCTGCCGGTGATCCGCAAGGATTTCCTCATCGACCCCTACCAGGTGGTCGAGGCACGGGCGCTGGGCGCCGACTGCGTGCTGCTGATCGTCTCGGCGCTTTCCGATGCGCAGATGGGCGAGCTGGCGAAGACCGCCAAGGACGTGGGGCTGGATGTACTGGTGGAGGTGCACGATGGCGATGAGCTGGAGCGTGCGCTGAATACGCTGGACACCCCGCTGGTGGGGATCAACAACCGTAACCTGCACACCTTCGAGGTCAGCCTGGAGGTCACCCTGGACCTGCTGCCGCGGATTCCGCGCGATCGTCTGGTGATCACCGAAAGCGGCATCCTCAATCGCGCCGACGTCGAGCTGATGGAAGTGAGTGAGGTGTTCGGCTTCCTCGTGGGCGAGGCGTTCATGCGGGCCGAGGAACCTGGCACCGAGTTGCGCCGGCTGTTCTTCCCCGAGCGTGGCGGGGTGAGCCGGGCGGTCGATCCTGACTGACGGAAGTGCACATGGAAAAGCCGGCGTCCTGCCGGCTTTTTCATGTGCGCGTCTCAGCGGGTACCGAATACCACCATGGTCTTGCCCTTGACGTGTACCAGGCCCTGTTCCTCCAGGCTCTTGAGTACGCGTCCGACCATCTCCCGCGAGCAGCCGACGATGCGACCGATTTCCTGGCGGGTGATCTTGATCTGCATGCCGTCCGGGTGAGTCATGGCGTCGGGCTGCTTGCAGAGGTCCAGCAGGGTACGAGCGACACGACCGGTGACGTCGAGGAATGCCAGGTCGCCGACCTTGCGCGTGGTGTTGCGCAGGCGATCCGCCATCTGGCTGCCCAGGGCGTAGAGGATCTCCGGGTCCTGCTGGGTCAGTTCACGGAACTTGGCGTAGCTGAGTTCAGCGACTTCGCATTCCGTCTTGGCCCGTACCCAGGCACTGCGTTCCTTCTCGGTTCCTTCCTTTTCGAACAACCCCATCTCGCCGAAGAAATCCCCGGAGTTGAGATAGGCGATGATCATTTCCCGGCCGTCGTCATCCTCGATGAGGATGGTGACCGAGCCCTTGATGATGAAGAAGAGCGTCTCGCAACGGTCACCCGCATAGATGATGGTGCTCTTTGCCGTGTAACGACGGCGGTGACAGTGCGCTAGCAGCTTGTCGAGGTTCTTGATTTTAGGTGTGAGGGTAATAGCTACCATGCCCGAGTCCCGAAATTTTGAAGGTAAGCCTTTGTCCAACAGGCACTTTCTTATTAGTTATCTGGCTAAGTGTGCCAGTTATCCGGCGTCAGCTTAACAGACGGACCGTGACCGGTGATCCGAAATTGAGACGCAGGTAACAACTGCCGGGGAACTAAACGACCAACGTATGTGACACGCGGCGCCTCCCAGGCGCTGTGATAAGCTGGCGACCCTTTTTTTCAGCCTGGAGTCTGGCGATGAAAGCGCGTATCCAGTGGGCGGGCGAAGCCCTCTTCCTCGGCGAGTCCGGCAGCGGCCATGCCGTGGTGATGGACGGTCCGCCGGAAAGCGGCGGTCGCAACCTCGGCGTGCGTCCGATGGAAATGCTGCTGATCGGCCTGGGCGGCTGCACCAACTTCGATGTGGTGAGCATCCTCAAGAAGTCCCGCCAGCCGGTGGAGAGCTGCGAAGCCTTCCTCGAGGCCGAGCGCGCCGACGAGGACCCCAAGGTGTTCACCCGGATCCACGTGCACTTCGTGGTCAAGGGCCGCGGCCTGAAGGAGGCGCAGGTCAAGCGCGCCGTCGAGCTTTCCGCCGAGAAATACTGCTCCGCCTCCATCATGCTCGGGCGCGCCGGCGTCGAGATCACCCACGATTACGAGCTCGTCGAGCTCGGCTGATCGGCATACACCCGATCATCATATTCGGGGCGCAGACTCTGGCAGGTGACGCCCGTCGACTGCATAATGCGCCCCCTCGTTTTTCCGGGGCACTCCGCCCCAGAACCGATAACCACAATCGCCATCGCGAAGAGGTGTAAACCGTCCTACGCAGAAGTCACTGTGCGCTTCTGACGGGCATGCTCAACAACGCGGCAGGGCCGCAATGAACAGAGAGTTCCCAACGGTGAAAAGCAAACTCAAGCTCCACGGGTTCAACAACCTGACGAAGACCTTGAGCTTCAACATCTATGACATCTGCTATGCAGAGACCCCCGAGGACCAGCAGGCCTACGTCCAGTACATCGACGAAGAGTACGACGCCGAGCGCCTGACCCAGATCCTCACCGACGTGGTCGACATCATAGGTGCGAACATCCTCAACATCGCCCGCCAGGATTACGATCCCCAGGGCGCCAGCGTGACCATCCTCATTTCCGAGCAGCCGGTGACGCCCACCGACAGCCAGATCGAGGAATCCCCCGGCCCGCTGCCCGAGACCATCCTGGCCCATCTGGACAAGAGCCACATCACCGTTCACACCTACCCGGAAATCCATCCGGTGTCGGGGATCGCGACCTTCCGCGTGGACATCGACGTTTCCACCTGCGGCGTGATTTCGCCCCTGAAGGCGCTCAACTACCTGATCCACCAGTTCGACTCGGACATCGTCACCGTCGACTATCGCGTGCGTGGCTTCACCCGCGATGTGGAAGGCCGTAAGCACTTCATCGACCACGAGATCAACTCGATCCAGAACTACCTCTCCGACGATACCCAGGACGCGTACCAGATGACGGACGTGAACGTGTACCAGGAGAACCTGTTTCACACCAAGATGCTGTTGAAGAACTTCGACCTGGACAACTACCTGTTCGGCGACGCGACCTCCAACCTGACCGCTGAGCAGCGCAAGCAGGTCGAAGAGCGCGTCCGGCATGAGATGCTGGAAATCTTCTACGCGCGCAATATGCCGCGCTGAAGCGCGGGGGCTGCAAGCGCGAAGCCGCAAGCTACAAGTGGAAAGCACAAAGGGCGCCCAGGCGCCCTTTGTCGTTTTTGCAGTCTGTCGTTTTCTTGCAGCTTGGGGTTTGCAGCTTGCCGCTGCGTCAGACCCTGTAGGTGCTCTTGGTCATCACCTTGGAAAGCAGCGTCATGCCGAACTTCACCGGAGCGGGGAAGCGCAGGCCGCCGGCCTCCAGCGCGGTAGTGGCGTGGTGCTCTTCGTCCGTGCGCATCTGCTCGAGGATGGCGCGGGACTTGGCGTCCTCGGCGGGGATCTGCTGCAGGTGGTCGTCCAGGTGCTTGCAGACCTGGTCCTCGGTGGCGGCGACGAAGCCGAGGCTGACCTTGTCGCTGATCAGGCCGGCGACGGCGCCGACACCGAAGGACAGGCCGTAGAACAGCGGGTTGAGCACGCTGGGGCGGCCCCCCAGCTCGCGGATGCGTTGCTCGCACCAGGCCAGGTGGTCGATCTCCTCTTCGGCGGCGTGCTCCATGGCCTTGCGCACTTCCGGCAGCTTGGCGGTCAGTGACTGACCCTGGTACAGGGCCTGGGCGCAGACTTCACCGGTGTGGTTGATACGCATCAGGCCGGTGACATGGCGGCTGTCCGCCTCGCTCATGGGCGCTTCGTCCTGCAGGTTCGCCGGGTTGGGGCGATAGGGCTGGCCCTTGAAGGGCAGCAGGGTCTTGAGGGCCGCATCGGCCTGGAGCAGGAAGCGGTCAACGGGGGAGTACTGGCGTTCGGTGGCCATGGGGCACCTCCGGTAGGCAAGAATGCCGGGCAGTTTAACCCATCGGGCCTGCCCGGGTTTGACCGGGATCACTGCAGCTCGCGCAGCACCCGGAAGCCCAGGGCGTAGTCGTCGTGCCCCGGCTGCTTGAGATCACGCAGGCTGGTTCGCAGGTAGGAAGGTCCGCTGTTCCAGGCGCCACCCCGCACCACGCGCGGGCTGCGGTCGAGCAGCGCCGCGGGCTGCGTCTCGCTGCCGTCGAAGGGGGCGACGAAGCGCGAGGCGGTCCATTCCCAGACGTTGCCGGCGGTGTCGTGCAGCCCGAAGGCGTTGGCCGGGTACTGGCCCACCTGCGCGGTCTTGCCGCGGATCGCATTGGGCGTGCCGCAGCCCCGGCAATGGGCGCGTGGTGCGCTCTCGCTGCTGTCCAGCTCGTCGCCCCACGCGTAATAGCCACGGCTACCGGCCCGCGCGGCGTATTCCCATTCCGCCTCGGTGGGCAGCCGATAGCGCTGGCCCGTGGCCTGGCTCAGCCAGTCGCAGTAGGCGCGGGCGTCGAACCAGCTCACGTGGATCACCGGGCGCTGCCCGGAAAGGCCCCAGCCTTCGTTGTCGGGCATCGGCTTGCCGGTGGCGCTCGCGTAGCGCTGCCAGTCGTCGAAGGTCAGCTCTACGCGACCGATGGCGAAGGGTTTCTCGATGACCACGCGATGGGGCGGGCGCTCGTTGTCGTTGCCGCGCCCGGTTGCATCGCCCATGAGGAATTCGCCCGCAGGGACCACCACCAGCTCGGGGCCCTGGGCGCCGCCCGGCAGTGCATCACGCAGGCGCTCGCCGGCCTGTTGGGCCAGGGCGGCGAGCGGTAGCAGCGAGAGGGCGAGGAGTAGCGTGCTGCGCATCAGCCCGGCGGCCAGTGCAGCTGGCGCTGACCGAGCACGTGCATGTGGATGTGGTAGACGGTCTGGCCGCCCAGCTCGTTGCAGTTCATCACCACGCGGAAGCCTTCGTCGCAGCCCTGTTCCTTCGCCAGGCGCTGGGCGGTGTGGACGATATGCCCGGTCAGCGCCTTGTCGTCCTCGGTGAGGTCGTTGAGGGTGGCGATGTGTTTTTTCGGGATCACCAGGAAGTGCACCGGGGCCTGGGGGGCGATGTCGTGGAAGGCGATCACGTGATCGTCTTCATAGAGCTTGCGCGCGGGGATGTCCCCAGCGACGATTTTGCAGAACAGACAGTCCACGGACATTCTCCGGCCTGTTATAAGAAGCCCCCGAGTTTAGCGGCGCGTGTTTATCCCGGCCAGCCTGCCTGGCCGCACAAGGAGCCTGTGTGAAGAACGACATCCACGATCTGGGGCTGGTGCTGGACTCCAAGGTCAAGCTCATCGTCATCGAGTCCTGGGACGAGCAGCGCGTGCTGGAGACCCTGACCACCCTGGCGGTCAAGCGCGGGCTCGGCCTGTTCACCTGGGCGGTGACCGAGGGCCTGCAGCGCCTCGGTTTCGGTGGCGAACCGGTAGGCGATGGCGCGAGCACCGATGCGGAAGCCGCGTTGCGCCTGATCAAGGCCGACCCGCAACCCAATCTCTACGTGATGTGCGACCTGCACCCCTTCTTCGACGACAACCCCAAGCTGGTGCGCCTGCTCAAGGAAGTCGCCATGGCCGAGGCCATTCACAAGCCGACCCTGGTGCTGGTCTCCCACGCGATGAAGCTGCCCGCCGAAGTGCAGCGCTACAGTGCGCGCTTCAGCCTGGCCCTGCCGAGCGAAGATGAGTTGCTGGCCATCGTCCGCGAAGAAGCCGCGCGCTGGAGCGAGCGCAACCGTGGCGCTCGCGTGCGCACCGACAACCGCACCCTGCAGCAGGTGGTGAAGAACCTGCGCGGGCTCAGCCATGGCGAGGCGCGTTCGCTGGCGCGCAACGTGATCTGCGATGACGGCGCCATCACCCAGGAAGACCTGCCGGAGCTGAACAAGACCAAGTTCCAGCTGCTCGACCTGGAAGGCGTGCTCAGCTTCGAATACGACACCGCGCGCTTCGCCGACGTCGGCGGGCTGGGCAACCTCAAGCGCTGGCTGGGCGAGCGACAGAGCGCCTTCATGGAGGCCAAGCCGGCCAACATGCCCAAGGGCGTGTTGCTGGTAGGGGTGCAGGGCGGCGGCAAGAGCCTGGCAGCCAAGGCGGTGGCCGGTCTCTGGGGGCTGCCGTTGCTGCGCCTGGACTTCGCCTGCCTGTATAACAAGTTCTTCGGCGAGACCGAGCGCAACCTGCGCGATGCCCTCAAGCTGGCCGAGCAGATGGCGCCCTGCGTGCTGTGGATGGATGAGCTGGAGAAGGGCCTGGCCAGCGGCGACCAGGACGGCGGCGTGAGCCAGCGCGTGCTGGGCACCCTGCTGACCTGGATGTCGGAGCGCAAGGCGCCGGTGTTCATGGTGGCCACCGCCAACGCCATACACCGCCTGCCGCCGGAGCTGGTGCGCAAGGGGCGCTTCGACGAGCTGTTCTTCGTGGACCTGCCCGGCGCCGAGGTGCGGGCCGAGATCTTCCGCATCCACCTGTCCCGCCGCGATATCGACCCCGCTCAGTTCGATCTGCCGGTCCTTGCGGCATCCAGCGACGGTTTTTCCGGCGCCGAGATCGAGCAGGCGGTGGTGGGGATGCTTTATGCCGCGCAGGCCGCCCAGGTCGGCGTGAGCCAGGCGCTGCTGCTGCAGCAGTTGCTGGGTACGGCGCCGCTGTCGGTGGTGATGGCCGAGGAGCAGGCCAAGTTGCGGGCCTGGGCGGACGGGCGTTGCGTGAAGGCCGATTGAAGCGGCCGGATATGAAGAAAGGCGCCTCGCGGCGCCTTTTCTATTTGGGGAGGTAAGCCTTGTTGATGCGCCCGGCCAGGCGCCGGACCAGCCAGCGCGGCGACAGGCGCGGGCTCATCGCCAGCAGGCGGTTGCGCCAGCCGGGGATGATGATGGCGCGGTTCTTCTCCAGCGCCTTCACGGTGATCAGGGCGACTTCCTCGGCACTCATCATCAGCTTGCTGCCTTCGAGCTTCTCGCCGGCCATCCGTGCACCACGGAAGAATGCGGTGCGGGTCGGGCCGGGGCAGAGCACCGAGACGCCGACGCCATGGACCTTGAGCTCTTCGCGCAGCCCTTCGGAGAAGTGGAGCACGTAGGCCTTGCTGGCGTAGTAGTTGCTCATCCAGGCGCCAGGCTGGAAGCCGGCGACCGAGGCGACATTGAGGATCTGGCCGGTGCCACGGCTGGCCATGGCGCCGCCGATTTCATGGCAGAGACGGGCGAGGGCGAGGACGTTGAGCTCGATGAGCTCCTGTTCGCGGCTCCAGTCCTGTTCGACGTAGAGGCCGGACGTGCCGATGCCGGCGTTGTTCACCAGCAGGTCGATTTCCCGCTCGCCCTGGTTCAGCTCATGCAGCAGCCCGGAGAGTTGCAGGGGTTCGGAGAGGTCGCAGGTGCGGTAGAGCACTTCCACGCCGAAGCGCTGGGTCAGTTCGTAGGCGATGCTCTCCAGTGCATCGCGTTGCCGGGCCACCAGGATCAGATGGCGGCCCCGGCGTGCCAGGGCTTCCGCCAGGGCGAGGCCGAGGCCGCTGGAGGCGCCGGTAATCAGGGCAAAACGAGGCATCGCGAATCTCCGTGTCGGGGCCGGGTTGGACAACGTCAGCCCCGGGAGGTTGCTCAGTTGGACTCGAACTCTTCCTGGTCGGCGGGTGCTTCCGCCTCAGCCGGGTCGGCGGACTCGGAGGGATCGACGTACTCGCCTTCCTCGGTGGGTTCCGCGTACTCGCCGTCGACCGGGGCTTCGTAGCTGCTCATCTCGGAGCGTTCCACGTAATCCTGGTAGGCCGGGATGCTGATGGCCGCGAGGATGCCGAAGACGACGGGGATGACCAGCCACATCCAGGCCAGGACCTTGACTGCGGTGGTGTTCGGCGGTGGCGGTGGGCCGAAGCGGTTGACGCCGGTGGTACCGGGGATGAACAGCAGCAGCAGGGGGAAGACGCTGCCGACGATGGGCACGAAGTTCAGCAGGTAGAGCCAGCCGGACCAGCCGATGTCGTGCAGGCGCTGGACGTTGATCTGCACGCTCACGACGATGGCGGCGATACCCAGCACGGCCGCGAGGAGGCCACCGACCACCGGGTGGATGGCGAAGCCGATGCCGGCGCCGACGCCGATCACCACCAGCAGCGCGACCATGAACACGAAGGACCAGGCCAGATAGCGCACGCGGCCGATACGGCCGGTGATGCCGAATGGACGCAGCTCGCAGTACTGCGGCAGCGCTTCGCCGACCTGCGCCTGCGGGGTGGCATAGGGCGAGGTCGCGGTGCCGGCCACGGCGGAGGCGGTTGCCGGTGCGCTTTCGGCCAGTTGGGCCTGACGCGCCAGGTACTTCTCGATGATGATGCCGCAGGCCTGGCATTCGACGGACTTGGCCTGCTCATGGCCGCATTTGGGGCAGGTCATGGTTCCGGTGTCCTGCTCGGCTTCGACGGCGGCCAGGGTCTCCGGGTTGGGATGGTCCTCGGTTTCCACCAGACTGAAGCCGGCGGCGAGGTCCTGCTCCTTGCGCACCTGGGCACCGGCGCGCTGCAGGGCGGCCAGGTACTTGTCCGCCTCGACTTCCTCGAGGTCGCGCTTTAGCGCAACGGGGCGTCCACCGAACAGGCTGTCGATCTTGCTGGCATCGCTCTTGAATAGCTTGGCCAGGTTCTCCTTCACGGTCTCCAATGCCACACCGGGCATCAGTTCTCCTTCGAAGACGATCTTGTAGCGGGCATCGGACATGCGGGCATCCTTGTCGGCGGCTGGTTAGGGATGGCACAGCGTAATGGTGGCGCACCCTGCGGCACAAGCGGCCTGCCGCACAAAAAGCGGAGCCGGTCAGGCGGCTGGTTGTGGCTTCCAGGTGCCGACCAGCTTGCCGTGGCGGAGCAGGCGCAGTTCGCCGAAGCGGTCGAACAAGCCTTCGCAGAGCAGGGGGCGCAGGAACACCCAGTCGTCCACGGCGAGTGCAGTGCCGGCGGAGCCGATCAGGCGCTCCTGGTTGGCGCTGCGCCCGTAGATGCCGTCATAGGCCAGACCCTCGGGCGAGACCGGCTGCGCCGGCCAGCGGCCGCCATACAGGTAGTAGGCGTTGTGCCGGTTGGGGTTCCAGGCTTCGAGCGCGCCCTGTGCCTGTTGCAGGTAGGGGAGGGTGCCGCTCTGCATCTTGAGCACCGGGGTGGCGATCCAGATCGCGCTCTGGTGGCTGGCCAGGAGGGGGGTATCGAACTCAAGGGGTTTGAGCAGGGCCGAGCCGATCGCGACTTCGTTCAGCGGCGTCTTGCCCTTGGCGTGCAAGGGGTAGGTGAGGCTGCCGGCGCCGTTGAGCAAGGGCTCCCGGGGCCAGATGGCGGGGAAGCCCCGTGCGGCCTCGATGAAGGTCGTGTAGCGCGCATTGGCGGCCTCGAACGCATCCTGGCTGCCGGTCCAGAAGGGAGCGTGGGCCACCTGGGCGTCATAGCCCATCAGGCCGCGCAGGTGCAGCAGCGGCTGGTTGCCTGCCAGCAATCGCAGGGTTTGCGCCAGGCTCGCGGCGTCCGGGTGGCCGCCGCGCTGCAGGCCGATGTCGATCTCCAGCGCGATGCTCATGGGTTTTTGCAGGGCTTGGGCCAGTTCGAGGTACTGGGCCAGGCGTTGCGGACTATCGACCAGCCAGGTGAGCTGGCGCGATGGGTCGAAGGGCTGGCCGTTGCCCAGCTGCTGGTAGAAAGCAAGCGCTGCCGCGACCGGTAGCGGCTTGCCCAGCAGCAGGTCGGCATCTGGGAAGGCTCGGGCCAGCTGGTTGATCTGGGGGTGGTGGAAGACCATGAAGCGGCGTGTATCCAGGCGCTTGGCGAGGTACTCGAGCAGCCCGTTGGAGGCCAGGGATTTGGCGACCAGGCGCACCGGCAGCGTGCCGAGGCGCTGGGCGAGCAGGTCGGCGTTGGCATCGAGCCGGTCCAGGTCGATGACCAGTTGCGGCACGCCACCGCCTTCCTGTTTCAACAGGTTCTGCAGGCTGGCGAAATAGGGCGCATGGGGACGGCCCTGGTCGCCGGGGCGCATGGCCCACAGCCCGAGCGCCCCGAGTGCACCCAGGCCGAGCAGGTGCCGACGCTTCATCCCGGCCAGCGCTGGCCGAGGCGGTTCGCCCGCTGGGTGGCGGCACGGTACTCGTGGTCGAGGCGTGTGATCAGCTCTTCCACCGTCGGCAGGTCGTCGATGTCGCCCACGCCCTGGCCGGCGGACCAGACGGTCTTCCAGGCCTTGGCCTCGTCGCTGATGGGCTTGAGCTTCTCGCCGTAGTTGATGTCGGCCTTGTCGGTCAGGCGCTTGAGGTCGTAGCCGGCGGCTTCGAGGCTCTGGCGCATGAAGCTGGCCGGGACGCCGGAGACGGCCGGGGTGTGGACGATGTCGGCGGCGCGGGCGTCGAGGATCATCTGCTTGTAGGGGCTGTCGGCGTTGCTCTGGCGGGTGGCGATGAAGCGGGTGCCGAGGTAGGCGAGATCGGCACCGAGCATCTGTGCGGCGAAGATCTCGTGGCCGTGGTTGAGGCAGCCGGCCAGGAGCAGCGTCTTGTCGAAGAACTGGCGGATTTCGGCGACCAGGGCGAAGGGGCTCCAGGTGCCGGCATGGCCACCGGCGCCGGCCGCCACGGCGATCAGTCCGTCGACGCCGGCTTGCGCGGCCTTCTCGGCATGACGGCGGGTGGTGACGTCATGGAACACCAGGCCGCCGTAGCTATGCACCGCATCGACCACCTCTTTCACCGCGCCCAGGCTGGTGATGACGATGGGGACCTTCTTCTCGACGCAGATGGCCAGGTCGGCCTGCAGGCGCGGGTTGCTGTGGTGGACGATGAGGTTGACCGCGAAGGGGGCGGCATCTGCCTGCAGGCCCGCTTCGATCTCGTCGAGCCAGGCGCGGAAGCCCGCACTGTCGCGCTGGTTGAGCGCGGGAAAGCTGCCGACGATGCCCGCATTGCTGCAGGCCAGGACCAGCTCCGGGCCGGAGACCAGGAACATGGGCGCGGCGACGACGGGCATGCGCAGGCGTTGTTCGAGCAGGGCGGGCAGTGACATCGGGCGTTCCTCGTGTGGGGCAGTCGGGAGTCAGAAGGGTTTGATCACCACCAGGATGACGATGGCGAGCAGGAACAGGACCGGGACTTCGTTGAACCAGCGGTAGAACACGTGGCTGCGGCCGTTCTCGCCACGGGCGAAGCGCTTGAGCATGGCACCGCAGATGTGGTGGTAGCCGATCAGCAGGAACACCAGGGTGAGCTTGGCGTGCAACCAGCCCTGTTTGAGCCAGGCGGGATTGAGGTAGAGCATGCCGGCGCCGAGCAGCAGGGTGAGGATCATGGACGGCTGCATGATGCCGCGGTAGAGCTTGCGCTCCATGATGCAGAAGCGCTCGCGGCTGGGCGTGTCTTCGGCCGAGGCGTGGTAGACGAACAGGCGAGGCAGGTAGAAGAGGCCGGCGAACCAGCATACGACGGCGATGATGTGGAAGGCCTTGAGCCAGAGATAGAGCATCGGATGTTCCCTGATGTGAGGTGGGTCCGATAGTAGAGGCTCCGGCGGTCATGCGTCACCTCGGCGGTTGGCCCTTGGCCGACGCGGCTTTATCATCGGCGGCTTTCCGGTCTCAGGGTGCGGTCGATGTCCAAGCTAGCCATTCGCGATGGCGTTCTGTCTCCCCGATCGCCCTCTGCCGTGCTTCGCTGATGTCGCGCTGGGAGGTCCGAATCAGTGACCCGCGCCGTGAACGGCTGGTGCGCTGGTTGGTAGTGGTGCTGCTGCTGGCGCTGCCGGTCGCGTTCTTCGTGGGTGGCTGGTTGCGTGCCGAAGGCTTGGCGGATGCCGTGGCCGAACGAGACAGCCTGCGCGCTCAGCTGGATGAGCGCACCCGTGCGCTCGATCAGCTGCAGCAGCGCCAGGCGGTGCTGGAAAGCGGCGAGCGACTGGGCCACCAGGCCAATGAGCAGAGCCGCCAGAGCATCAAGATGATGGAAGAGCAGGTTTTCAAGCTGCAGCAGGAGCTGGCGTTCTACCGGGGCGTGCTGGCGCCGGACAGCCGCCGGGAGGGATTGCGCATCCGTGCCTTCGAATTGCACGGCACGGACCAGCCGCAGCGCTTCCGTTTCCGGCTGATGCTCAGCCGGGTCGGCAAGGATGACCAGCCGATCAAGGGCACGCTGCGGGTTCGGGTGATCGGTCGCCAGGATGGCAAGGAGGCGAGCCTGGAGTTGGCTGCACTCTCCAGCGAGATGGCGCAGCAGGATGTCGTTTTTTCCTTCAAGCACTTCCAGGCGATTCCCGAGGCGGGACGTTTCGCCGAACTGGAGTTGCCCGAAGGCTTCAGTCCCCGTCAGGTAAAGGTGCGCGCGCAGGTGGACGGCCAGCAGAAACCGCTGGAGCGCACATTCGAGTGGATCGACGAGGAGTCATGACGATCATGTTCAACAAACAGAAACCCAAGGCCGATCTGCAGCGTTTCAGCGGCAAGACCAGCATCATCGCCATCGGCGCGGAACTGGAGGGCGATCTGCGCTTCCAGGGCGCTGTCCAGGTGGACGGTCGCCTCAAGGGCAATCTCAACGCCAGCGAAGGGCTGGTCAGGGTCAGCGTCGAAGGACTGGTGGAGGGGGAGATCCGCGCGCCCCACGTGATCATCGACGGCGAGGTGGTGGGCGATGTGTTCGCCGCCGAGCACTTGGAGCTGGGCGCCAAGGCACGAGTACGCGGCAATCTTTATTACGGGCTCATGGAGATGGCCATGGGGGCGCAGATAGAGGGGCGCCTCGGGCACATCAAGGAGGCACAGCGCCTGCTGGAGGCGCCGATCAGCCCGGAAAACACGGACGCTTAATAGTTGACCAGTTTTCTAGGGTAAGCGGATAATGCGTGGCCACAGCGCAGTAAGGCGGCGTCCAGCCGGGAGAGTTACAGCATGAGTGTCGAATCCTTCACCCCCACAGCCCTGATGTTTACGCATGGAGCGGCAAACAAGGTGAAGAACCTGATCGATGAGGAAGGCAATCCGCGGCTCAAGCTGCGTGTCTTCGTCACGGGCGGTGGCTGTTCGGGCTTCCAGTACGGCTTCACCTTCGATGAAGACGTGGCTGACGACGACACCATCGTCGAGCGCGACGGTGTGAGCCTGGTCGTCGATCCCATGAGCTTCCAGTACCTGGCCGGTGCGGAAGTGGACTATCAGGAAGGCCTCGAGGGTTCGCGCTTCGTGATCAAGAACCCGAATGCCACCACGACCTGCGGTTGCGGTTCGTCCTTCTCGATCTGATCGCTGTTCGCTGATGCAGAAACGCCGTGCTCATGCACGGCGTTTTCGTTTGTGCGGTTTGGTTCAGGCGGGATGGATGGCGCCGAGGATGCGCAAGCCCTTGGCCCCGGTCACGCTCGGGCGGTTGGCGGGGATGCCTTCGAGGCAGCAGTGGGCCAGCCAGGCGAAGGCCATGGCTTCGACCCAGTCCGCAGGCACGCCCCGGCTGTCGGTGGTGCTGACCTGGGTTCCCGGTAGCAGTTCGGCGAGGCGGCGCATCAGGGTGCCGTTGTGGGCACCGCCACCGCACACCAGCAGTTCGAGGGTTTCCGCCTGGGCGGTCTTGAGCGCATCCACCATGCTGCGGGCGCTGAGTTCGAGGAGGGTGGCTTGCACATCCTCGGGCTTGAGGGTCGGCAGCTTGGCGAGGTGTGCCTGGAGCCAGTTCAGGTTGAACAATTCACGACCGGTGCTTTTCGGGCCGCGCGTGCTGAAGAAGTCGTCCTCCAGCAGTGTGTCCAGCAACGACGGCTGCACCTGGCCGCTGGCCGCCCACGCTCCGTCACGGTCGTAGCCTTGGCCGAGGTTGAGGTGGATCCAGGCATCCATCAGCACATTACCGGGACCGCAGTCGAAGCCGCGCACCGCTTGGTCGAGCTCGATCAGTGACAGGTTGCTGAATCCACCGATATTGAGCACTGCGCGGTTGCCGTTGCGGTCGTCGAAGAGCGCTTCATGGAAGGCGGGCACCAGGGGGGCGCCTTGGCCGCCGGCGGCGACGTCGCGCCGGCGGAAGTCACCGACCACGGTGATGCCGGTAAGCTCGGCCAGCAGGGCGCAGTTGCCGATCTGGATGGTGAAGCCGCGCGCCGGTTCGTGGCGCACGGTCTGGCCGTGGCTGCCGATGGCGCGGATGTCGGTGGCTGCCAGGCCCTTTTCGCGAAGCAGGACGTCGATGCCTGAGGCGGCGAGTTCTACCCAGCGCCGCTCGGCCAGGGCTGCACGTGCGAGTTCGTCTTCGCCTGGCGCGCAGAGCGAGAGCAGCTCCTGGCGGAGCGAGTCGGGCATGGGGATGTAGTGTGAGGCGAGGAGGCGAGTGCGCTCTCCTTGGTCGATCAGGGCGATGTCCAGTCCGTCCAGGCTGGTTCCGGACATCACTCCGAGGTAGCGCGGCATCGGGTCAGCGCTTGTTCTGCGCGAGCATGGTGGCCTTTTCCTGGTCCATGCGTGCCATCAGCGGTTTGCTCATCTGCAGGAAGCGCTTCTTCTCGGCGCTGGCCAGCGGATCGGCCATGGGCAGCTTCACGCCAAGCGGGTCGACGTGCTGGCCGTTGACCTGGAACTCGTAATGCAGGTGGGGACCAGTGGAGAGACCGGTGGTGCCGATGTAGCCGATGATCTGCCCTTGCTTGACGGTGCCGCCGGTCTTGATGCCCTTGGCGAAGCCCTGCATGTGGCCGTAGAGGGTCCGGTACTTGCCGCTGTGCTGGATGATCACCGCGTTGCCGTAGCCACCACGACGACCGGCCAGGACGATCTTGCCGTCGCCGGTGGCCTTGATAGGCGTGCCGCGTGGGGCTGCGTAGTCGACACCTTTATGGGCGCGGATCTTGTTGAGGATCGGGTGGCGGCGGCCGATGGAGAAGCGGGAGCTGATGCGGGCGAAATCCACCGGGGTCCGGATGAAGGCCTTGCGCATGCTGGTGCCGTCGTCGCGGAAGTAGCTGGCGATGCCCTGGCTGCTGGTGAAGCGAACGGCGCTGTAGGTTTTGCCACGGTTGGTGAAGCGCGCGGCGAGGATGTTGCCGGTGCCTACCTGCTTGCCGTTGACCGACTTCTCTTCGTAGATGACTTCGAATTCGTCCCCTTCTCGGATGTCGAGGGCGAAGTCGATGTCGTAGTCGAAGATGTTCGCCAGGTCCATGGTCAGGTTATGCGAGAGACCGGCGCGCTTGGCGGAGAGGAACAGCGAGCTGTCGATCACGCCGTGGGCATAGGCGGGGTGGATGTCCGGCTTGGCCAGGTCACGCTTGAAGTCGTAGCCCTTGTCGGTCTTGGACAGGGTCACGGTCTCGAGGTCGCTGAGCTTGGAATGCAGGCTCTGCAACTCGCCTTCGGGAGAGAGGCGGAACTCGAACGCCTGGCCGATCTTCAGGCGGCTAAGGTCCTTGGCATCCTTGCTGCTATTGAGCACGTCATGCAGAACGGTGGCGGACAGGCCGACCTTGCTGAACAGGGTCGACAAGGTGTCGCCGTTGCCAACGGTCACGGTGTGCAGGCCGGGCTCTTCGGGTGGTTCGCTGGATGCTAGATCGGTTGAGGCTTCGTCCTTGTCCGCGTCTTTGTCGGCGCTGTTCTGGTCGTCCGCAGGGCGCTCGATGGATGCGAATGGCGAGCTGCCCTCTTCTCCGTTGACGGTGTCTGGTCGGAGGTCGTCCTTCTCCTGGAGGAGGGCTTCGGAGCCGTTCTCCATTTCCAGATTGATGTAGGTCTTCTTCGCCTCGACTTCACGAGACGGGAACACCAGCAAAGCCAGGCTGAGCAGCGCAGCTACACCGCTTGCGGCCAGCAAATGGCTTTTCGGGTAGCGCGGCGCTTTAGGAACGATATGCGTCATGGCGAGTGGTGTTTTTAGAATGTGAACTAACTGCCTAAAATATAACCAAAATACGGCGTAGGCAACCTCAAGATCCTGCCTTCCGCCGGTTGGTACCGACCCGGGCGCAAAACTTGTAATTAGTCAGCGATCTTGTATGTTTGGTTCCCTTTTGGTTTGTCGAGCGGTTACGGGGCTTTCATGAAGTCGGTTGAAGAGCAGCTGGCGCTTATCAAGCGCGGCGCAGAAGAGGTTCTGGTCGAGTCCGAGCTGGTAGAAAAGCTCAAGCGGGGGCAGCCCCTGCGCATCAAGGCGGGGTTCGATCCGACCGCGCCCGATCTGCACCTTGGACATACCGTCCTTATTAATAAGCTGCGTCAGTTCCAGGAGTTGGGTCATCAGGTGATCTTCCTGATCGGTGACTTCACTGGAATGATCGGCGACCCCAGCGGCAAGAGCGCCACCCGCCCGCCGCTTACTCGCGAGCAGGTCCTGGACAACGCCGAGACTTACAAAACCCAAGTGTTCAAGATTCTCGATCCTGCGAAGACGGAAGTGGCGTTCAACTCCACCTGGATGGATCAGCTGAGCCCGGCGGATTTCATTCGCCTTTCGTCCCAGTACACGGTGGCGCGGATGCTGGAGCGCGATGACTTCGACAAGCGCTACAGCAGCAATCAGCCGATCGCGATCCACGAGTTCCTCTATCCCTTGGTTCAGGGCTATGACTCTGTAGCGTTGCGTGCGGATGTCGAGCTGGGTGGTACCGATCAGAAGTTCAATCTGCTGATGGGGCGTGAGCTGCAGCGCGCCTACGGGCAGGAGTCCCAGTGCATCGTCACCATGCCGCTGCTCGAAGGCCTGGATGGTGTGAAGAAGATGTCCAAGTCTCTGGGTAACTACGTGGGTATCCAGGAAGCGCCGGGCGTAATGTATAGCAAGCTGGTGTCCATTCCCGATGCACTGATGTGGCGTTACTTCGAGCTGCTCAGCTTCCGCTCCATGGAAGAGATCGAGCAGTTCCGTCGCGATATCGAGCAGGGTGCGAACCCTCGCGACATCAAGATCAAACTGGCCGAAGAGATCGTGGCTCGCTTCCATGGGGAAGAGGCTGCGGCTTCTGCGCATCGTTCAGCTGGCAACCGTATGAAGGAAGGCGAGCTGCCTGAGGATCTTCCGGAAATCGAGTTGGTAGCAGAAGAGGACATGCCGATTGCATCCGTCCTTAATAAGGCGGGGTTGGTGAAGAACGCCGCTGTCGCTCGTGATCTGCTCGGCTCTGGTGGTGTTCGTGTAGATGGCGCGGTAGTCGATCGCGGCTTCATCTTCAAGCGTGGCGCCGTGCATGTTTGCCAGGCTGGTAAGAAGGCGTTTGCGCGTATCTCGTTGAAGGCTGAATGATTTTTTCATTTAAGTGTTGACGTGCCGTTTCGTATCCCTATAATGCGCACCACTTCCACAGCGGAATCCAAGAAAAACCTCTTGTAAATCAATAGGTTAAGTAACTGGAGGGTGGTCAAGCCAAGGTTTGATCGGTGCGGTGGAAGGGTGGTGCCGGGCTGGTTTCAGGTATCGCCGGTTTCGCTCGGGTGACTCCGAAAGAAACTGAAAAAGAGGTGTTGACAGCGAGTTTGAACGCTGTAGAATTCGCCTCCCGCTGATGTGAAGCGAAAGAATCACTGAAGCGCAAGTTGTTGAGTAGAATGAAAAATTCTTCGAAAAACAGCTTGACAGAAGGAAAGGCTGCTGTAGAATGCGCGGCCTCGGTTGAGACGAAAGACTTGATCGAAATTGCTCTTTAACAACTTGAATCAAGCAATTCGTGTGGGTGCTTGTGATGTAAGACTGGTAGTCGACTGATTATCAGCAACACAAGTAACACTCGTGAATTCGAGAGTTTATTTGCGATTGCTGAGCCAAGTTTAGGGTTTTCTCAAAACCCAAGCAGTATTGAACTGAAGAGTTTGATCATGGCTCAGATTGAACGCTGGCGGCAGGCCTAACACATGCAAGTCGAGCGGATGAGTGGAGCTTGCTCCATGATTCAGCGGCGGACGGGTGAGTAATGCCTAGGAATCTGCCTGGTAGTGGGGGACAACGTTTCGAAAGGAACGCTAATACCGCATACGTCCTACGGGAGAAAGCAGGGGACCTTCGGGCCTTGCGCTATCAGATGAGCCTAGGTCGGATTAGCTAGTTGGTGAGGTAAAGGCTCACCAAGGCGACGATCCGTAACTGGTCTGAGAGGATGATCAGTCACACTGGAACTGAGACACGGTCCAGACTCCTACGGGAGGCAGCAGTGGGGAATATTGGACAATGGGCGAAAGCCTGATCCAGCCATGCCGCGTGTGTGAAGAAGGTCTTCGGATTGTAAAGCACTTTAAGTTGGGAGGAAGGGCAGTAAGTTAATACCTTGCTGTTTTGACGTTACCGACAGAATAAGCACCGGCTAACTTCGTGCCAGCAGCCGCGGTAATACGAAGGGTGCAAGCGTTAATCGGAATTACTGGGCGTAAAGCGCGCGTAGGTGGTTCAGCAAGTTGGATGTGAAAGCCCCGGGCTCAACCTGGGAACTGCATCCAAAACTACTGAGCTAGAGTACGGTAGAGGGTGGTGGAATTTCCTGTGTAGCGGTGAAATGCGTAGATATAGGAAGGAACACCAGTGGCGAAGGCGACCACCTGGACTGATACTGACACTGAGGTGCGAAAGCGTGGGGAGCAAACAGGATTAGATACCCTGGTAGTCCACGCCGTAAACGATGTCGACTAGCCGTTGGGATCCTTGAGATCTTAGTGGCGAAGCTAACGCGATAAGTCGACCGCCTGGGGAGTACGGCCGCAAGGTTAAAACTCAAATGAATTGACGGGGGCCCGCACAAGCGGTGGAGCATGTGGTTTAATTCGAAGCAACGCGAAGAACCTTACCTGGCCTTGACATGCTGAGAACTTTCCAGAGATGGATTGGTGCCTTCGGGAACTCAGACACAGGTGCTGCATGGCTGTCGTCAGCTCGTGTCGTGAGATGTTGGGTTAAGTCCCGTAACGAGCGCAACCCTTGTCCTTAGTTACCAGCACGTTATGGTGGGCACTCTAAGGAGACTGCCGGTGACAAACCGGAGGAAGGTGGGGATGACGTCAAGTCATCATGGCCCTTACGGCCAGGGCTACACACGTGCTACAATGGTCGGTACAAAGGGTTGCCAAACCGCGAGGTGGAGCTAATCCCATAAAACCGATCGTAGTCCGGATCGCAGTCTGCAACTCGACTGCGTGAAGTCGGAATCGCTAGTAATCGTGAATCAGAATGTCACGGTGAATACGTTCCCGGGCCTTGTACACACCGCCCGTCACACCATGGGAGTGGGTTGCTCCAGAAGTAGCTAGTCTAACCGCAAGGGGGACGGTTACCACGGAGTGATTCATGACTGGGGTGAAGTCGTAACAAGGTAGCCGTAGGGGAACCTGCGGCTGGATCACCTCCTTAATCGAAGACATCAGCTTCTTCATAAGCTCCCACACGAATTGCTTGATTCACTTGCGAAAAGCGATTGGGTTGTTAGACCCGAGAGTAAGACGATTGGGTCTGTAGCTCAGTTGGTTAGAGCGCACCCCTGATAAGGGTGAGGTCGGCAGTTCGAATCTGCCCAGACCCACCAATTGTCATGGGCGTGGCAGGTCTTCGAGGGGCCATAGCTCAGCTGGGAGAGCGCCTGCTTTGCACGCAGGAGGTCAGGAGTTCGATCCTCCTTGGCTCCACCATCCACTCTTAAATCGCTGAAAGCTCAGAAATGAGTGCCTTGAGAATGGCATTGATTTCTGGTCTTTGCGCCAGAACCGTTCTTTAAAAATTTGGGTATGTGATAGAAGTAGACTGATTAATCTCTTTCACTGGTGATTAATCAAGTCAAGGTAAAATTTGCGAGTTCAAGCGCGAATTTTCGGCGAATGTCGTCTTCACGTTAGAGACAATAACCAGATTGCTTGGGGTTATATGGTCAAGTGAAGAAGCGCATACGGTGGATGCCTTGGCAGTCAGAGGCGATGAAAGACGTGGTAGCCTGCGATAAGCTTCGGGGAGTCGGCAAACAGACTTTGATCCGGAGATCTCTGAATGGGGGAACCCACCTAGGATAACCTAGGTATCTTGTACTGAATCCATAGGTGCAAGAGGCGAACCAGGGGAACTGAAACATCTAAGTACCCTGAGGAACAGAAATCAACCGAGATTCCCTTAGTAGTGGCGAGCGAACGGGGACTAGCCCTTAAGCTTCTTTGATTTTAGCGGAACGCTCTGGAAAGTGCGGCCATAGTGGGTGATAGCCCTGTACGCGAAAGGATCTTAGAAGTGAAATCGAGTAGGACGGAGCACGAGAAACTTTGTCTGAATATGGGGGACCATCCTCCAAGGCTAAATACTACTGACTGACCGATAGTGAACCAGTACCGTGAGGGAAAGGCGAAAAGAACCCCGGAGAGGGGAGTGAAATAGAACCTGAAACCGTATGCGTACAAGCAGTGGGAGCCCACTTTGTTGGGTGACTGCGTACCTTTTGTATAATGGGTCAGCGACTTATTTTCAGTGGCGAGCTTAACCGAATAGGGGAGGCGTAGCGAAAGCGAGTCTTAATAGGGCGTCTAGTCGCTGGGAATAGACCCGAAACCGGGCGATCTATCCATGGGCAGGTTGAAGGTTAGGTAACACTGACTGGAGGACCGAACCGACTACCGTTGAAAAGTTAGCGGATGACCTGTGGATCGGAGTGAAAGGCTAATCAAGCTCGGAGATAGCTGGTTCTCCTCGAAAGCTATTTAGGTAGCGCCTCATGTATCACTGTAGGGGGTAGAGCACTGTTTCGGCTAGGGGGTCATCCCGACTTACCAAACCGATGCAAACTCCGAATACCTACAAGTGCCGAGCATGGGAGACACACGGCGGGTGCTAACGTCCGTCGTGAAAAGGGAAACAACCCAGACCGTCAGCTAAGGTCCCAAAGTTATGGTTAAGTGGGAAACGATGTGGGAAGGCTTAGACAGCTAGGAGGTTGGCTTAGAAGCAGCCACCCTTTAAAGAAAGCGTAATAGCTCACTAGTCGAGTCGGCCTGCGCGGAAGATGTAACGGGGCTCAAACCATACACCGAAGCTACGGGTATCACGTAAGTGATGCGGTAGAGGAGCGTTCTGTAAGCCTGTGAAGGTGAGTTGAGAAGCTTGCTGGAGGTATCAGAAGTGCGAATGCTGACATGAGTAACGACAATGCGAGTGAAAAACTCGCACGCCGAAAGACCAAGGGTTCCTGCGCAACGTTAATCGACGCAGGGTTAGTCGGTCCCTAAGGCGAGGCTGAAGAGCGTAGTCGATGGGAAACAGGTTAATATTCCTGTACTTCTAGTTACTGCGATGGAGGGACGGAGAAGGCTAGGCCAGCTTGGCGTTGGTTGTCCAAGTTTAAGGTGGTAGGCAGAGTGCTTAGGTAAATCCGGGCGCTTAATGCTGAGAGCTGATGACGAGTCGTCTTTTAGACGATGAAGTGGTTGATGCCATGCTTCCAGGAAAAGCTTCTAAGCTTCAGGTAACTAGGAACCGTACCCCAAACCGACACAGGTGGTTGGGTAGAGAATACCAAGGCGCTTGAGAGAACTCGGGTGAAGGAACTAGGCAAAATGGCACCGTAACTTCGGGAGAAGGTGCGCCGGTGAGGGTGAAGGACTTGCTCCGTAAGCCCATGCCGGTCGAAGATACCAGGCCGCTGCGACTGTTTATTAAAAACACAGCACTCTGCAAACACGAAAGTGGACGTATAGGGTGTGACGCCTGCCCGGTGCCGGAAGGTTAATTGATGGGGTTAGCGCAAGCGAAGCTCTTGATCGAAGCCCCGGTAAACGGCGGCCGTAACTATAACGGTCCTAAGGTAGCGAAATTCCTTGTCGGGTAAGTTCCGACCTGCACGAATGGCGTAACGATGGCGGCGCTGTCTCCACCCGAGACTCAGTGAAATTGAAATCGCTGTGAAGATGCAGTGTATCCGCGGCTAGACGGAAAGACCCCGTGAACCTTTACTGTAGCTTTGCACTGGACTTTGAGCCTGCTTGTGTAGGATAGGTGGGAGGCTTTGAAGCGTGGACGCCAGTCTGCGTGGAGCCATCCTTGAAATACCACCCTGGCATGCTTGAGGTTCTAACTCTGGTCCGTCATCCGGATCGAGGACAGTGTATGGTGGGCAGTTTGACTGGGGCGGTCTCCTCCTAAAGAGTAACGGAGGAGTACGAAGGTGCGCTCAGACCGGTCGGAAATCGGTCGTAGAGTATAAAGGCAAAAGCGCGCTTGACTGCGAGACAGACACGTCGAGCAGGTACGAAAGTAGGTCTTAGTGATCCGGTGGTTCTGTATGGAAGGGCCATCGCTCAACGGATAAAAGGTACTCCGGGGATAACAGGCTGATACCGCCCAAGAGTTCATATCGACGGCGGTGTTTGGCACCTCGATGTCGGCTCATCACATCCTGGGGCTGAAGCCGGTCCCAAGGGTATGGCTGTTCGCCATTTAAAGTGGTACGCGAGCTGGGTTTAGAACGTCGTGAGACAGTTCGGTCCCTATCTGCCGTGGACGTTTGAGATTTGAGAGGGGCTGCTCCTAGTACGAGAGGACCGGAGTGGACGAACCTCTGGTGTTCCGGTTGTCACGCCAGTGGCATTGCCGGGTAGCTACGTTCGGAAGAGATAACCGCTGAAAGCATCTAAGCGGGAAACTCGCCTCAAGATGAGATCTCACTGGGATCTTGAATCCCCTAAAGGGCCGTCGAAGACTACGACGTTGATAGGTTGGGTGTGTAAGCGCTGTGAGGCGTTGAGCTAACCAATACTAATTGCCCGTGAGGCTTGACCATATAACACCCAAACAATCTGACGATTGTTGTTATAAGGTGAAGTCGACTTAGCCGAAAATTGGCCAGAACTTGCAAAGCCTTATCACATACCCATTCGGGGTCGCGTCCCAGACGATACCCCAACCGAATTGCTTGACGACCATAGAGCGTTGGAACCACCTGATCCCATCCCGAACTCAGTAGTGAAACGATGCATCGCCGATGGTAGTGTGGAGTTTCTCCATGTGAGAGTAGGTCATCGTCAAGCACCTATACCAAACCCCCGATCTTCGCAAGAAGGTCGGGGGTTTGACTTTGCGCTTAAGAAAATCGGCCACAGCGTCGAGATTTGTCGAATGTCCTTTCGACTATATGGCCTATTCCAATCTGTACTTTTCTATGCAATCCCAGCATGCATGGCTATGATGCGTGCCTCATTCTGAGGCGGTGCGCGCATGCTTACCTTATTGAAGCTCCTACAGGACGGCCAGTTTCACTCCGGTGAGGAGTTGGGGCGGGCGCTCGGTGTTAGTCGAAGTGCCGTCTGGAAGCAATTGCAATCTCTCGAGGCGAACTACGACGTCCGGTTTCATAAGCTGCGTGGCAAAGGCTACCGATTGGAAGCTCCGATGAGTCTTCTTGATCCCGCAAGGCTGAACGACGGCGTGCCGGGCTTTTCCTGTGCTGTTGTTGAAACCGTCGATTCCACTAATGCTGAAGTCATGCGGCGTATCGCCGCTGGAGCCGAGACTCCTTTTGCTGTCCTGGCAGAGCACCAGACCGGCGGTCGCGGCAGGCGCGGTCGGGAATGGGTCAGCCCCTATGGGCAGAATCTTTACTGCAGCGTGGGCTTGCGCGTCGAGGGGGGCGTGGGCCATCTAGAGGGCCTTAGTCTCATAGTAGGGCTGGCTGTCCTGCGAGCAATACGTTTGAGCGGGCTCTCTGGTCTTGGGCTCAAGTGGCCCAACGATATTCTGGTCAATGACCGCAAGATAGCGGGAATTCTTCTGGAGTTGATTGGGGATCCCGCAGACATCTGCAGTGTCATTATTGGTATCGGCATCAACGTCAATATGCGTGGGGCTAACGCGGAGATAAGTCAGCCCTGGACCTCCATTGTCCTCGAAAGTGGTGGTTTTTTTGATCGAACCGCGCTTGCCATAAATGTTCTTGAGCAGCTGAATTACTGTCTGGCGCAATGTCATCGCGAGGGCTTCAAGGTCCTGCGGGCTGAGTGGGAGGCTGACCATCTCTGGCGCGGGAGGCAGGCCTCGCTGATTGCGGGCAAACAGCGTGTCGATGGCGTCATTCTGGGGGTGGACGATAGTGGTGCCCTGCGAATGGATGTTGATGGTTCCGAGAAGATTTTCAGTGGCGGAGAGCTCAGTTTGAGGTTGCGTAATGATTCTTGAGCTTGATTGCGGTAACAGCTTCATCAAGTGGCGCGTGATCTCTACTACCGAGATGCGAGTTCTTGCCGGAGGTATCGTAGGTTCCGAGGATGAGCTGATCGCGGTGCTCTCGACATCCAAGATTGAGCTGAGCTGGTGTCGCCTCGTAAGCGTGCGTACCGACGATGAAACCCATCGGCTCATGGATAAATTGCGCGCGGCCTTTGCTATCGAATCTGCTTGTGCTCAGCCTTCCAGGGAGATGGCTGGGGTGCGCAACGGCTATGACGATTTTCAGCGCCTGGGGCTTGATCGATGGCTTGCTGTTCTTGGGGCTTATCATCTGTCGAATAGTGCATGTCTGGTCCTGGATCTTGGTACGGCGGTTACCTCAGACTTCGTTTCTGCAGCGGGGGAACATCTTGGCGGCTTCATCTGTCCAGGAATGCCGCTCATGCGTAATCAGTTGCGAACGCATACTCGACGTATCCGGTATGGCGATGACGCCGCAGAGCGAGCTCTGCAGGAAATGGTGCCGGGGCGCTCAACAGTCGAGGCTGTAGAGCGAGGCTGCCTGTTGATGTTGCAAGGTTTTGTGCACACCCAGGTTGTGCAGGCGAGGGACTGGCTGGGAGGTTGCTTCGAGCTCTATCTGACAGGTGGAGATGCCTTTCTGGTGAAGGATGAGTTTCCCCAGGCCAAAGTCCTTCCGGATCTTGTGTTCGTTGGATTGGCGATTGCCTGCCCGTTACCTTGAGGTTTGTCATGCGTTGGATGTTTCTGCTTTTGCTGGTTCTCAATCTTTTCTATTACGTGTGGCATCAACAGCAGGCGCCTCTGCGCGCTAAAGAAGTGGAAACGCTCTCTTTATATAGAGGAGGGCAGCAGGACATCCGGCTACTGAGTGAGTCGAAAGACGCCAGGCCCAGGCATGAAGAGCAATCGGTGCAGCAGGCTACGGCTGAGCAGAATGCATGCCTATACCTTGGAAGTTTTGAGCAGGAAGCCCAGGCAAGGGAGGTTGAGCAGCGCCTGGTCGCGCTTGATATTCAGGGGCAGGTTCAAGAAGTCGATGCGGCCGCCGGAGTGGATTATTGGGTCTATCTCGCTCCGCTGGCATCGCGGCAGGCATCGTTGCGTCAACTCAAGGAGCTTCAGGCGCGGAAAATAGACAGCTACATCATCAGTCAGGGTGACTTGCAGAACGGCATTTCGCTGGGGATTTTTCCGCGGATGGACTCCGCTGAAAGCGTGATGGCGCGTTTGACGGATGCGGGTTATGAACCTTCCATGCGCGAACTCGCGCGCTCTCATCGAGATTTCTGGGTTCGCATCGCCCCGGAAAGCCGACGTCTAGCTGATGATGCGTTGCTTGGGGAACTGGCTCGGGACTTCGCTGGGCTCCAACATAAAATAATGCCGTGCGAAAACGTTGCATCCTCCAGATAGTTTGAATAGAATGGCGCCCGCTTCGCAGCTAGGCTGAAAAAGTGGAACTGCGGAGCTGCTGTCAAAGTAAGCTAACCTCAAGATTTAAATGAGAAAATGCTTGACAGTAGGGTGGCAGAGAATGAAAATGCCGCCTCCCGATTGGAGGGATTCCCGAGCGGCCAAAGGGATCAGACTGTAAATCTGACGTCATAGACTTCGAAGGTTCGAATCCTTCTCCCTCCACCAGATTCAAGCGTGAGCACCGGGCTCCGCGGGTATAGTTCAGTGGTAGAACCTCAGCCTTCCAAGCTGATGATGCGGGTTCGATTCCCGCTACCCGCTCCAGGTTTGATGTTCATGCAATGTGTTTGGCTCATGTAGCTCAGCTGGTAGAGCACACCCTTGGTAAGGGTGAGGTCAGCGGTTCGATTCCGCTCATGAGCTCCATCTCAACAAAGGCAGATATGTAAATATCTGCCTTTGTTTTAATGGTGGCGTGACTCGCTCAATTCTTTGATGGGAGACGTTCTCGATGGCTAAAGAAAAATTCGAACGTAACAAACCGCACGTCAACGTCGGCACCATTGGTCACGTAGACCATGGCAAGACCACCCTGACTGCTGCTCTGACCAAAGTCTGCTCCGAGACCTGGGGTGGTTCTGCTCGCGCTTTCGACCAGATCGACAACGCGCCGGAAGAGAAAGCTCGCGGTATCACCATCAACACCTCCCACGTTGAGTACGACTCCGCTGTTCGTCACTACGCTCACGTTGACTGCCCCGGTCACGCTGACTACGTGAAGAACATGATCACCGGTGCTGCTCAGATGGACGGCGCTATCCTGGTTTGCTCCGCTGCTGACGGCCCCATGCCGCAGACTCGCGAGCACATCCTGCTGTCCCGTCAGGTAGGCGTTCCCTACATCGTCGTGTTCCTGAACAAGGCCGACATGGTTGACGACGCCGAGCTGCTGGAACTGGTCGAAATGGAAGTTCGCGATCTGCTGAACACCTACGACTTCCCGGGCGACGACACTCCGATCGTTATCGGTTCCGCGCTGATGGCGCTGGAAGGCAAAGACGACAACGAAATCGGCGTCTCCGCTGTTCGCAAGCTGGTAGAGACCCTGGACTCCTACATTCCGGAGCCGGTTCGTGCCATCGACCAGCCGTTCCTGATGCCGATCGAAGACGTGTTCTCCATCTCCGGCCGCGGCACCGTGGTTACCGGTCGTGTTGAGCGCGGTATCGTCAAGGTCCAGGAAGAAGTGGAAATCGTTGGTATCCGTGATACCAGCAAGACCATCTGCACCGGCGTTGAA
The DNA here is from genome assembly GCF_018408275.1 of Pseudomonas sp. Pc102. Lineage (NCBI taxonomy): Bacteria > Pseudomonadati > Pseudomonadota > Gammaproteobacteria > Pseudomonadales > Pseudomonadaceae > Pseudomonas > Pseudomonas sp. Pc102. The sequence continues at coordinate 707,329 of NZ_AP021905.1, forward strand.
ATGTTCCGCAAGCTGCTCGACGAAGGTCGTGCTGGTGAGAACGTTGGTATCCTGCTGCGCGGCACCAAGCGTGACGACGTAGAGCGTGGCCAGGTTCTGGCCAAGCCGGGCACCATCAAGCCGCACACCAAGTTCGAGTGCGAAGTGTACGTTCTGTCCAAGGAAGAAGGTGGTCGTCACACCCCGTTCTTCAAGGGCTACCGTCCGCAGTTCTACTTCCGTACCACCGACGTGACCGGTAACTGCGAACTGCCGGAAGGCGTTGAGATGGTAATGCCGGGCGACAACATCAAGATGGTTGTCACCCTGATCGCTCCGATCGCCATGGAAGACGGTCTGCGTTTCGCGATTCGCGAAGGCGGCCGTACCGTTGGTGCCGGCGTGGTTGCCAAGATCATCGAGTAATCGGTTGATCTAACCCTGTCAGGCCGGCATAATGGTCGGCCTGACTTCGTTACAGGCCAGTAGCTCAATTGGCAGAGCGGCGGTCTCCAAAACCGCAGGTTGGGGGTTCGATTCCCTCCTGGCCTGCCAAATTTCCAAGAAGGAAGTTTGGCAAATATTCACAAGGTCCTAGCTGATGAATGCCAAGGCTGAAGCCAAAGAAACACGCTTCGACGTTCTGAAGTGGATCGTTGTGGCTGCTATCGTCGCGGTTGGTGTGGTTGGTAATCAGTATTTTTCTGCTGAGCCGATCATCTATCGCGTTCTTGTTCTGCTTGTTCTGGGTGCGGGTGCTGCCTTTGTAGCGCTGCAGACTGCCAAGGGGCAAGCATTCTTTGTTCTGGCTAAAGAGGCGCGTGCGGAGATCCGCAAGGTCGTTTGGCCGACTCGTCAGGAAACCACGCAGACCACGCTTATCGTTGTGGCTGTTGTTCTGGTAATGGCGCTGCTGCTGTGGGGGCTCGATTCCCTGCTCGGTTGGCTTGTTTCGATGATTGTAGGTTAAGGGTGCGCCGTGGCTAAGCGTTGGTACGTTGTGCATGCCTACTCCGGTTATGAAAAGCATGTAATGCGTTCGCTGGTGGAGCGCGTCAAGCTTGCCGGCATGGAAGATGGTTTTGGCGAGATTCTGGTCCCTACCGAAGAAGTGGTGGAGATGCGGAATGGCCAGAAGCGCAAAAGTGAGCGCAAGTTCTTCCCTGGTTACGTGCTTGTTCAGATGGAAATGAACGAGGGGACTTGGCACTTGGTCAAGGACACTCCTCGTGTAATGGGTTTCATTGGTGGTACCGCCGACAAGCCGGCGCCTATCACCGACAAAGAGGCTGAGGCGATCCTGCGTCGCGTCGCTGATAGCGGCGACAAGCCCAAGCCCAAGACATTGTTCGAGCCGGGCGAAACGGTTCGTGTCATTGATGGCCCGTTCGCGGACTTCAATGGTGTCGTTGAAGAGGTTAATTACGAGAAGAGCCGGATTCAGGTTGCCGTGCTCATCTTCGGCCGCTCCACGCCGGTGGAGCTGGAGTTCAGCCAGGTCGAGAAGGCATAGCTGAAAATAGGCATCCCATACCCCGCAGCCAATGGTTGCGGGGTTTTGTCGTCACTGGGATAAACGCGCAAGCAAACGGGGAGCCTCAGGGCGTTCGAACCCGCAATTGGAGTTATAGATGGCTAAGAAGATTCAGGCTTATATCAAGCTGCAAGTGAAGGCTGCTCAAGCCAACCCGTCCCCGCCGGTCGGCCCGGCTCTGGGTCAGCATGGCGTGAACATCATGGAATTCTGCAAGGCGTTCAACGCCAAGACCCAGGGCATGGAGCCCGGTCTGCCGACTCCCGTGATCATCACTGTCTACAGCGACCGCAGCTTCACTTTCGAAACCAAAAGCACCCCGGCTTCCGTGCTTCTGAAGAAAGCGGCTGGCATCACCAGCGGCTCTGCTCGCCCGAACAGCCAGAAAGTCGGCACCGTTACCCGTGCTCAGCTGGAAGATATCGCCAAGGCAAAACAGGCTGATCTGACTGCAGCTGACCTGGATGCGGCCGTGCGTACCATCGCCGGTTCCGCTCGTAGCATGGGCCTGAACGTGGAGGGTGTGTAAATGGCTAAGCTGACCAAGCGCCAGAAGGCTATCGCCGAGAAAATCGAAGCCGGCAAACAATACGGTTTCGAAGACGCCGCCAAACTGCTGGCTGAGCTGTCGACCATCAAGTTCAAAGAGTCCGTTGATATCTCCATCAACCTGGGCGTTGATCCGCGTAAATCCGACCAGGTCGTACGTGGCGCTACCGTGCTGCCGAACGGCACCGGCAAAAGCGTTCGCGTTGCCGTGTTCACCCAGGGTCCGGGCGCTGAAGCTGCTCTGGCTGCCGGCGCTGACCGCGTAGGCATGGACGAGCTGGCTGCCGAAATGAAGGGCGGCGACCTGAACTATGACGTCGTCATCGCCTCCCCGGACGCGATGCGTGTTGTCGGTCAGCTGGGCCAGATCCTCGGTCCGCGCGGCCTGATGCCGAACCCGAAGGTTGGTACCGTGACTCCCGACGTGGCCACCGCCGTGAAGAATGCCAAGGCTGGTCAGGTGCGTTTCCGTACCGACAAGAACGGCATCATCCACGCCTCCGTTGGCAAGATCGATTTCGAGCCGGTCAAACTGAAGCAGAACGTCGAAGCTCTGCTGGTTGACCTGAAGCGCCTGAAGCCCTCCACCTCCAAGGGTGTGTACGTTCAGCGCGTGACCCTGAGCACCACCATGGGCCCGGGTCTGCAGATCGATCAGGCTTCCCTGGAAGCCTAAGGAATGAAGTCGCAGCGGGTACGCCCGCTGCGCAGGTATTGGGGTCCCTGCCTGGCGGGGGCTATCCAAGACCGTAGGCGGTGAAAGCCTCAAACCGGGAAATCTTTCCCGAGCCTACGCAGATGGTGCTCCCGATTCGTTTACCGAATCAGACACCAAAACGCCGTCCGGCCCCGGCTGGACGAACCGGTAACATCCAGGAGTGAACCCGTGGCAATTAAACTCGAAGACAAGAAGGCCATCGTCGCTGAAGTCAACGAGGCTGCCAAAGCTGCCCTGTCCGCTGTCGTGGCCGATGCCCGTGGCGTGACCGTGGGAGCCATGACCGGACTCCGTAAAGAGGCCCGCGAGGCTGGTGTGTACGTGAAAGTCGTGCGTAACACCCTGGCTCGTCGCGCCGTTGAAGGTACTTCTTTCGAAGTCCTCGGCGACGTGTTCAAAGGCCCGACCCTGATCGCGTTCTCCAACGAACATCCGGGCGCTGCCGCTCGTATCTTCAAGGAGTTCTCGAAGGGTCAGGACAAGTTCGAGATCAAGGCTGCCGCGTTCGAAGGCAAGCTGATCGCAGCTAACCAGATCGACGTACTGGCAACTCTGCCGACCTACGACGAGGCCGTATCGCAGCTGATGAGCGTGATTCAAGGCGCTACCAGCAAGCTGGCTCGTACCCTGGCGGCAATTCGCGACCAGAAGGAAAGCGCTGCTGCCTGATCCAGGCGCGCTGCTTCTTCTACGTAAACTCGTTTAATTCGATGGCCGTTAAAGGCTGTCCATCTATACAGGAATTAGAGTCATGGCTCTGACCAACGAAGACATCATCAACGCCGTATCCGAAATGTCCGTGATGCAAGTTGTTGAACTGATCAAGGCAATGGAAGAGAAATTCGGCGTTACCGCCGCTGCTGCCGTTGCTGCTGGCCCGGCTGTTGCCGCTGCCGCTGCTGAAGAGCAAACCGAGTTCAACATCGTTCTGACCGAAGCCGGCGACAAGAAAGTGAACGTCATCAAAGTCGTTCGCGAACTGACCGGTCTGGGCCTGAAAGAAGCCAAGGCTGTTGTTGACGGCGCCCCGGGCGTTGTCAAAGAAGGCGCTTCGAAAGAAGAAGCCGAAGCTGCCAAGAAGGCTCTGGAAGAAGCTGGCGCCAAAGTCGAGCTCAAGTAAGCGACGACTTTGCGTCTACAGCCCGAGCGACTCGCGCGAGGCTGATGGCTGGTGGCTTATGCCACCGGCCTTTTTCCGTTCTAGGTGGCCGGCGCATGCCTCCACCGGAACGTGAAAAACCACCCGAGAGGTGGCGCAAACCAAGGGGTTTGCACGATTTTCTGGCTACTCCCGTCGGGGGAGCCAAACAAGCAGGTGACCAAGCTGGGGAACGCTGATGGCTTACTCATACACTGAGAAAAAACGTATCCGCAAAGACTTTAGCAAGTTGCCGGACGTCATGGATGTACCCTACCTCCTGGCCATCCAGCTGGATTCGTATCGCGAATTCCTGCAGGCGGGCGCGAGCAAGGACCAGTTTCGTGATATCGGCCTGCACGCGGCCTTCAAGTCTGTATTCCCGATTATCAGCTATTCCGGTAACGCCGCTCTGGAATACGTCGGCTATCGCCTGGGCGAGCCGGCTTTCGATGTCAAGGAATGCGTGCTGCGCGGCGTAACCTTCGCCGTGCCGCTGCGAGTCAAAGTCCGTCTGATCATTTTCGACAAAGAGTCGTCGAACAAGGCGATCAAGGACATCAAGGAGCAGGAAGTCTACATGGGGGAAATCCCCCTGATGACCGAGAACGGTACCTTCATCATCAACGGTACCGAGCGCGTCATCGTCTCCCAGCTGCACCGGTCTCCGGGCGTGTTCTTCGACCACGACCGCGGCAAGACCCACAGCTCGGGCAAGCTGCTGTACTCCGCTCGCATCATCCCCTACCGCGGCTCCTGGCTGGACTTCGAGTTCGACCCGAAGGACTGCGTATTCGTTCGTATCGACCGTCGCCGCAAGCTGCCGGCTTCGGTACTGCTGCGCGCGCTCGGCTACAGCACTGAAGAAGTGCTCGATGCCTTCTATGCGACCAACGTTTTCCACGTGAAAGGCGAGATCCTGCACCTGGAGCTCGTGCCTCACCGTCTGCGCGGCGAAATCGCCGTGTTCGACATCAAGGACGAGAACGGCAAGGTCATCGTTGAGCAAGGCCGCCGCATCACCGCGCGCCACATCAACCAGTTGGAAAAGGCCGGCATCAAGGAACTGGAAGTCCCGCTGGACTACGTTCTCGGCCGCACCACCGCCAAGGCGATCGTGCATCCGGCCACCGGCGAGATCATCGCCGAGTGCAACACCGAGCTGACCACCGACGTCCTGGTGAAGATCGCCAAGGCTCAGGTCGTTCGCATCGAGACCCTGTATACCAACGACATCGACTGCGGTCCGTTCATCTCCGATACCCTGAAGATCGACTCCACCGGCAACCAGCTGGAAGCCCTGGTCGAGATCTACCGCATGATGCGTCCCGGTGAGCCGCCGACCAAGGAAGCCGCCGAGACCCTGTTCAACAACCTGTTCTTCAGCGCCGAACGTTACGACCTGTCCGCCGTCGGCCGCATGAAGTTCAACCGCCGTATCGGTCGCACCGAGATCGAAGGTTCGGGCGTGCTGAGCAAGGAAGACATCGTCGAGGTCCTCAAGACCCTGGTCGACATCCGTAACGGCAAGGGTATCGTCGACGACATCGACCACCTGGGTAACCGTCGCGTACGTTGCGTCGGCGAGATGGCCGAGAACCAGTTCCGTGTCGGTCTCGTGCGCGTCGAGCGTGCGGTCAAGGAACGTCTGTCGATGGCCGAAAGCGAAGGCCTGATGCCGCAAGACCTGATCAACGCCAAGCCGGTGGCTGCCGCGATCAAGGAATTCTTCGGTTCCAGCCAGCTCTCGCAGTTCATGGACCAGAACAACCCGCTCTCCGAAATCACCCACAAGCGCCGTGTCTCCGCACTCGGCCCAGGTGGTCTGACCCGTGAGCGCGCCGGCTTCGAAGTCCGCGACGTACACCCGACCCACTACGGCCGCGTGTGCCCGATCGAGACCCCTGAAGGTCCGAACATCGGTCTGATCAACTCCCTTGCCACCTATGCCCGCACCAACCAGTACGGCTTCCTGGAAAGCCCGTACCGTGTTGTAAAAGGCACCCAGGTGACCGACGAGATCGTCTTCCTCTCCGCAATCGAAGAGGCCGACCACGTCATCGCCCAGGCGTCCGCGACCCTGAACGAGAAGGGCCAGCTGATCGACGAACTGGTGGCCGTGCGTCACCTGAACGAGTTCACCGTCAAGGCGCCGGAAGACGTCACCCTCATGGACGTTTCGCCGAAGCAGGTTGTTTCCGTCGCTGCCTCGCTGATTCCGTTCCTCGAGCACGACGACGCCAACCGTGCACTCATGGGTTCGAACATGCAGCGTCAGGCCGTGCCGACCCTGCGTGCCGACAAGCCCCTGGTCGGTACCGGCATGGAGCGCAATGTCGCCCGTGACTCCGGCGTCTGCGTCGTGGCCCGTCGTGGCGGCGTGATCGACTCCGTCGATGCCAGCCGTATCGTGGTCCGCGTCAATGACGACGAAGTCGAAACCGGTGAAGCCGGTGTCGACATCTACAACCTGACCAAATACACCCGTTCCAACCAGAACACCTGCATCAACCAGCGCCCGCTGGTGCAGAAGGGTGACCAGGTCTCCCGCAGCGACATCCTCGCCGACGGTCCGTCCACCGACATGGGTGAACTGGCTCTCGGTCAGAACATGCGCGTTGCGTTCATGCCCTGGAACGGCTTCAACTTCGAAGACTCCATCTGCCTCTCCGAGCGTGTGGTCCAGGAAGATCGCTTCACCACCATCCACATCCAGGAACTGACCTGTGTGGCGCGTGACACGAAGCTCGGCCCAGAAGAAATCACCGCTGACATCCCGAACGTGGGTGAAGCAGCGCTGAACAAGCTGGACGAAGCGGGCATCGTTTACGTGGGTGCCGAAGTCGGTGCTGGCGACATCCTGGTCGGCAAGGTCACCCCGAAAGGCGAGACCCAGCTGACTCCGGAAGAGAAGCTGCTGCGCGCCATCTTCGGTGAGAAGGCTTCCGACGTTAAGGACACCTCCCTGCGCGTGCCGACCGGCACCAAGGGCACCGTCATCGACGTCCAGGTCTTCACCCGTGACGGCGTGGAGCGCGATAGCCGTGCGCTGGCCATCGAGAAGATGCAGCTCGACGAGATCCGCAAGGACCTGAACGAAGAGTTCCGCATCGTCGAAGGCGCTACCTTCGAACGTCTGCGCTCCGCCCTGGTCGGTGCCAAGGCCGAAGGCGGCGCTGGCCTGAAGAAAGGTGCCGAGATCGATGACGCCTTCCTCGACGGCCTCGACCATGGTCAGTGGTTCAAGCTGCGCATGTCCGACGACGCACTGAACGAGCAGTTGGAAAAGGCCCAGGCCTATCTCTCCGATCGCCGCCAGCTGCTCGACGACAAGTTCGAAGACAAGAAGCGCAAGCTGCAGCAAGGCGACGACCTGGCTCCGGGCGTACTGAAGATCGTCAAGGTCTACCTGGCCATCAAGCGTCGCATCCAGCCGGGCGACAAGATGGCGGGCCGCCACGGTAACAAGGGTGTGGTCTCCGTGATCATGCCGGTCGAAGACATGCCCCACGATGCCAATGGCACCCCGGTGGACATCGTCCTCAACCCGCTGGGCGTACCGTCGCGTATGAACGTCGGCCAGATCCTCGAAACCCACCTGGGGCTCGCGGCCAAGGGCCTGGGCGAGAAGATCAACCGCATGCTCGAAGAGCAGCGCAAGGTCGCCGAGCTGCGCAAGTTCCTCCACGAGATCTACAACGAGATCGGTGGTCGTCAGGAAAACCTGGATGAACTGGGCGACCAGGAAATCCTCGACCTGGCCAAGAACCTGCGTGCTGGCGTGCCGATGGCTACCCCGGTGTTCGACGGTGCCAAGGAACGCGAGATCAAGGCCATGCTGAAGCTGGCCGATCTGCCGGAAAGTGGTCAGATGCGCCTGTTCGACGGTCGTACCGGCAACATGTTCGAGCGCCCGACCACCGTCGGCTACATGTACATGCTGAAGCTGAACCACCTGGTCGACGACAAGATGCACGCACGTTCCACCGGCTCTTACAGCCTGGTTACCCAGCAGCCGCTGGGTGGTAAGGCGCAGTTCGGTGGCCAGCGTTTCGGGGAGATGGAGGTCTGGGCGCTGGAAGCCTACGGCGCTGCCTACACCCTGCAGGAAATGCTGACCGTGAAGTCGGACGACGTGAACGGCCGTACCAAGATGTACAAGAACATCGTGGACGGGGATCACCGCATGGAGGCTGGCATGCCCGAGTCCTTCAACGTGTTGATCAAAGAGATCCGGTCGCTCGGCATCGACATCGAACTGGAAACCGAATAACACGAGACGCCCATACGCTGCGGCTGGTCAAGGCCGGTCGCAGCGGGTCCGTGAGGAGGAAAGGCCTTGAAAGACTTGCTGAATCTGTTGAAAAACCAGGGTCAAATCGAAGAGTTCGATGCCATCCGTATTGGCCTGGCCTCGCCCGAGATGATCCGTTCCTGGTCCTTCGGTGAAGTGAAGAAGCCGGAGACCATCAACTACCGTACCTTCAAGCCGGAGCGCGATGGCCTGTTCTGCGCCAAGATCTTCGGCCCGGTGAAGGACTACGAGTGCCTGTGCGGTAAGTACAAGCGCCTCAAGCATCGCGGCGTGATCTGCGAGAAGTGCGGTGTCGAAGTCGCCCTGGCCAAAGTGCGCCGTGAGCGCATGGGCCACATCGAGCTGGCTTCGCCGGTCGCCCACATCTGGTTCCTGAAGTCCCTGCCGTCCCGTATCGGCCTGCTGCTGGACATGACCCTGCGTGACATCGAACGCGTGCTCTATTTCGAGAGCTACGTGGTGATCGATCCGGGCATGACCACCCTGGAAAAGGGCCAGCTGCTCAACGACGAGCAGTACTTCGAAGCCCTCGAAGAGTTCGGCGACGACTTCGATGCCCGCATGGGTGCCGAGGCCGTTCGCGAGCTGCTGAACGCCATCGACCTGGAACACGAGATCGGCCGCCTGCGCGAAGAGATTCCGCAGACCAACTCGGAAACCAAGATCAAGAAGCTGTCCAAGCGCCTGAAGCTGATGGAGGCCTTCCAGGGCTCCGGCAACCATCCCGAGTGGATGGTGCTGACCGTCCTGCCGGTGCTCCCGCCGGACCTGCGTCCGCTGGTTCCGCTGGATGGCGGCCGCTTCGCGACCTCCGATCTCAACGATCTGTATCGCCGCGTGATCAACCGTAACAACCGCCTGAAGCGCCTGCTCGACCTGGCCGCTCCGGACATCATCGTGCGCAACGAAAAGCGCATGCTGCAGGAAGCTGTCGACGCTCTGCTGGACAACGGCCGTCGTGGTCGCGCCATCACCGGCTCGAACAAGCGCCCGCTGAAGTCCCTGGCCGACATGATCAAGGGTAAGCAAGGTCGCTTCCGTCAGAACCTGCTCGGTAAGCGCGTGGACTACTCCGGTCGTTCCGTGATCACCGTGGGTCCGACCCTGCGTCTGCACCAGTGCGGTCTGCCGAAGAAGATGGCCCTCGAGCTGTTCAAGCCGTTCATCTTCGGCAAGCTCGAAGCCCGCGGCATGGCCACCACCATCAAGGCGGCCAAGAAGATGGTCGAGCGCGAGCTGCCCGAGGTCTGGGACGTTCTCGCCGAAGTCATCCGTGAACATCCCGTACTGCTCAACCGCGCACCGACCCTCCACCGTCTGGGTATCCAGGCATTCGAGCCGGTGCTCATCGAAGGCAAGGCCATCCAGCTGCACCCGCTGGTCTGCGCGGCGTACAACGCCGACTTCGACGGTGACCAGATGGCCGTTCACGTCCCGCTGACCCTCGAGGCCCAGCTGGAAGCGCGCGCGCTGATGATGTCCACCAACAACATCCTGTCCCCCGCCAACGGCGAGCCGATCATCGTGCCGTCGCAGGACGTGGTACTGGGTCTGTACTACATGACCCGTGAGGCGGTGAACGCCAAGGGTGAAGGTCGCGTATTCGCCGACCTGCAGGAAGTCGACCGCGTATTCCGCGCCGGCGAAGCGTCCCTGCACGCCCGCGTGAAAGTCCGCATCAACGAGACCGTGAAGGACAAGGACGGCTCCATCACCAAGAACACCCGTATCGTCGACACCACTGTCGGCCGTGCGCTGCTGTTCCAGGTGGTTCCGGCTGGCCTCGCGTTCGACGTGGTCAACCAGCCGATGAAGAAGAAGGCGATCTCCAAGCTGATCAACCAGTGTTATCGCGTGGTTGGCCTCAAGGACACCGTCATCTTCGCCGACCAGCTGATGTACACCGGCTTCGCCTACTCCACCATCTCCGGTGTCTCGATCGGCGTTAACGACTTCGTGATCCCGGACGAGAAGGCCCGCATCATCGACGCGGCCACCGAGGAAGTGAAGGAGATCGAGTCCCAGTACGCCTCCGGCCTGGTAACCCAGGGCGAGAAGTACAACAAGGTGATCGACCTCTGGTCCAAGGCGAACGACGAAGTGTCCAAGGCGATGATGGCCAACCTCTCGAAAGAGAAAGTGGTCGATCGCGAGGGCAAGGAAGTCGATCAGGAGTCCTTCAACTCCATGTACATGATGGCTGACTCCGGTGCGCGGGGCTCCGCGGCACAGATCCGTCAGCTCGCCGGCATGCGTGGCCTGATGGCCAAGCCGGACGGCTCCATCATCGAGACCCCCATCACCGCGAACTTCCGTGAAGGCCTGAACGTACTCCAGTACTTCATCTCCACTCACGGTGCTCGTAAAGGTCTGGCGGACACCGCACTGAAGACCGCGAACTCCGGTTACCTGACCCGTCGTCTCGTCGACGTGGCCCAGGACCTGGTCGTGACCGAGATCGACTGCGGCACCGAACAGGGCCTGCTGATGACTCCGCACATCGAAGGCGGCGACGTGGTCGAGCCCCTGGGTGAGCGTGTACTGGGTCGAGTGATCGCCCGTGACGTGTTCAAGCCGGGCTCCGACGAGGTCATCGTTCCGGCCGGTACCCTGGTCGACGAGCAGTGGGTCGAGTTCATCGAGCGCGCCAGCATCGACGAAGTGATCGTGCGTTCGCCGATCAGCTGCGAAACCCGCTACGGCATCTGCGCCAAGTGCTACGGCCGCGATCTGGCCCGTGGTCACCAGGTGAACATCGGTGAAGCGGTCGGCGTCATCGCCGCCCAGTCCATCGGTGAGCCGGGTACCCAGCTGACCATGCGTACCTTCCACATCGGTGGTGCGGCCAGCCGTACTTCCGCAGCCGACAACGTCCAGGTCAAGAACGGCGGTACCATCCGCCTGCACAACCTGAAGCACGTCGAGAACCTCAACGGCCATCTGGTTGCCGTTTCCCGTTCCGGCGAGCTGGCCGTTGCCGACGACTTCGGTCGCGAGCGCGAGCGTTACAAGCTGCCCTATGGTGCTGTCATCAGCGTCAAGGAAGGTGACAAGGTCGATCCGGGCGCCATCGTCGCCAAGTGGGACCCGCACACCCACCCGATCGTGACCGAAATGAAGGGTACCGTTACCTTCGTCGGCATGGAGGAGGGCATCACCATCAAGCGTCAGACCGACGAACTGACCGGCCTGACGAACATCGAAGTCTTGGATCCGAAGGATCGCCCGGCAGCCGGCAAGGACATTCGTCCGGCCGTGAAGCTGGTCGACGCCAATGGCAAGGAGCTGCTGCTGCCGGGTACCGACGTACCGGCCCAGTACTTCCTGCCGGCGAACGCCCTGGTTGGCGTTGCCGACGGTGCTCAAGTGGGCGTGGGTGACGTTATCGCCCGTATCCCGCAAGAGACTTCGAAAACCCGCGACATCACCGGTGGTCTGCCGCGTGTTGCCGACCTGTTCGAAGCGCGTCGTCCGAAAGAGCCGTCGATCCTGGCGGAAATCAGCGGCACGATCTCCTTCGGCAAGGAAACCAAGGGCAAGCGTCGCCTGGTCATCACCCCGACCGACGGCAGCGATCCCTACGAAGAGCTGATTCCGAAGTGGCGCCACCTGAACGTCTTCGAAGGCGAACAGGTAAACCGCGGCGAAGTCATCTCCGACGGTCCGAGCAACCCGCACGACATCCTGCGTCTGCTGGGCGTCAGCGCACTGGCCAAGTACATCGTCAACGAGATCCAGGACGTGTACCGCCTCCAGGGCGTGAAGATCAACGACAAGCACATCGAGACCATCCTGCGTCAGATGCTGCGCAAGGTCGAGATCGCCGAGTCGGGTGACTCCAGCTTCATCAAGGGAGACCAGATGGAGCTGACCCAGGTACTGGAAGAGAACGAGCGTCTGGCGACCGAAGATCGCTTCATCGCCAAGTTCGAACGCGTCCTGCTGGGTATCACCAAGGCTTCGCTGTCGACCGAGTCGTTCATCTCCGCAGCGTCCTTCCAGGAAACCACCCGCGTTCTTACCGAGGCGGCGGTCACTGGCAAGCGCGACTACCTGCGTGGCCTGAAGGAAAACGTCGTGGTGGGTCGTCTGATCCCGGCCGGTACCGGCCTGGCCTACCACAGCGAGCGCAAGCGTCAGCGCGAAGCCGGCAAGCCGGTCCGTGTGAGCGCGAGCGAAGTGGAAGCGGCGCTGACCGAAGCGCTGAACTCCAGCGGCAATTGAGTGCAAAGCCCCGGCCGACTTCTGTCGCCCGGGGCTTTGTCTTGACTGGGGGAATTAGTCTCTTTAGACTCATGCACCCCTAAATTTGGCAGGGCATGCGCTCTGCCATTTTGCTTTAGGGCAATAGCGTCGAAAGACAACAGTGGAGCTTATAGATGGCAACTATCAACCAGCTGGTACGTCAGCCGCGCAAGCGTATCGTCGAAAAATCCGACGTTCCTGCGCTGCAGAACTGCCCGCAGCGTCGTGGCGTGTGCACTCGCGTGTACACCACCACGCCGAAAAAACCGAACTCCGCACTCCGTAAGGTTTGCCGTGTTCGCCTGACCAACGGTTTTGAAGTCACCTCCTACATCGGTGGTGAAGGTCACAACCTGCAGGAGCACAGCGTAGTGCTGATCCGTGGCGGTCGTGTAAAAGACCTTCCGGGTGTTCGCTACCACACCGTTCGCGGTTCTCTGGACACCACTGGTGTCAAAGACCGTAAGCAGGGCCGTTCCAAGTACGGTACCAAGCGTCCGAAGTAATTCGGTCCGCTCACTGATTTTCAATTTTATTGAGTCGATAAGAGTAAGGTCGGGCGTAACCGAATGGTTATGGTTCCGGGCTAACCTGAAGACCGTTTGAGGGCTTATCAATGCCAAGACGTCGTGTAGCAGCCAAGCGTGAGATCCTGGACGATCCGAAATACGGAAGCCAGATCCTCGCCAAGTTCATGAACCACGTGATGGAAAGCGGCAAGAAGGCCGTAGCCGAGCGCATCGTTTACGGTGCCCTGGATACCGTCAAATCCCGCAAGAACGCCGATCCCCTGGAGATCTTCGAGAAAGCTCTCGACGCCATCGCTCCGCTGGTCGAAGTCAAGTCCCGCCGTGTAGGCGGTGCTACCTACCAGGTTCCGGTCGAAGTTCGTCCGTCCCGTCGCAATGCGCTGGCCATGCGCTGGCTGGTGGACTCCGCGCGCAAGCGTGGCGAGAAGTCCATGGCCCTGCGCCTCGCTGGCGAGCTGCTGGATGCCTTCGATGGCAAAGGCGCTGCTGTCAAGAAGCGTGAAGACGTGCACCGTATGGCCGAAGCCAACAAGGCGTTCTCGCACTACCGCTTCTAATTACGGCATCCATTCTTTCGCGAGGGCTTTATGGCTCGTAATACAGCAATTAACCGCTACCGGAACATTGGTATCTGTGCCCACGTAGACGCGGGCAAGACCACCACTACCGAGCGGATCCTGTTCTACACAGGTCTCAGCCACAAGATGGGTGAGGTGCACGACGGTGCAGCCACTACCGACTGGATGGTGCAGGAGCAGGAGCGTGGTATCACCATTACCTCCGCTGCCATCACCACCTTCTGGGAAGGCTCCCGTGGTCAGTACGACAAGTACCGCGTAAACGTCATCGACACCCCCGGCCACGTAGACTTCACCATTGAAGTCGAGCGCTCCCTGCGCGTGCTGGACGGTGCTGTCGTGGTATTCTGCGGCACTTCCGGCGTTGAGCCGCAGTCCGAAACCGTATGGCGCCAGGCCAACAAGTACGGTGTTCCGCGTATCGTCTACGTGAACAAGATGGACCGCGCTGGCGCCAACTTCCTGCGTGTCGTCGGCCAGATCAAGAACCGCCTGGGTCACACCCCGGTTCCGGTTCAACTGGCCATCGGTGCTGAAGATGACTTCCAGGGTCAGATCGACCTCCTGAAAATGAAGGCCATCTACTGGAACGAAGACGACAAGGGCACCTCCTACCGCGAGGAAGAGATTCCTGCGGAGCTGGTGGACCTGGCCAACGAGTGGCGCAACAACATGGTCGAGGCTGCTGCCGAAGCCAACGAAGAGCTGATGAACAAGTACCTGGAAGAGGGTGAGCTGACGATCGAAGAGATCAAGGCCGGCCTGCGTCAGCGTACTATCGCCTGCGAAATCGTTCCGGCTGTCTGCGGTTCTTCCTTCAAGAACAAGGGTGTGCCTCTGGTTCTCGACGCCGTTATCGACTTCCTGCCGGCTCCGACCGAGATCCCTGCGATCAAGGGTGTGCATCCGGACAGCACCGATGACAACGAGATCCATGACGAGCGTCCTGCAGACGACGGCGCTCCGTTCTCCGCTCTTGCGTTCAAGATCGCTACCGACCCGTTCGTAGGTACCCTGACCTTCGTTCGCGTCTACTCGGGCGTTCTGGAGTCGGGCCAGTCGGTCATCAACTCCGTGAAAGGCAAGAAAGAGCGCGTTGGTCGTATGGTGCAGATGCACGCCAACCAGCGTGACGAGATCAAGGAAGTGCGCGCTGGCGACATCGCGGCCCTGATCGGCATGAAGGACGTCACCACCGGTGACACCCTGTGCGACATCGACAAGCCGATCATCCTCGAGCGCATGGACTTCCCGGAGCCGGTAATCTCGGTGGCCGTTGAGCCGAAGACCAAGGCTGACCAGGAAAAGATGGGTATCGCCCTCGGCAAGCTGGCCCAGGAAGACCCGTCGTTCCGCGTCAAGACCGACGAAGAGACCGGCCAGACCATCATCTCCGGTATGGGTGAGCTGCACCTGGACATCCTCGTCGACCGCATGAAGCGCGAGTTCGGCGTCGAGGCCAACATCGGCAAGCCGCAGGTTTCCTATCGTGAAACCATCACCAAGGACAACGTCGAGATCGAAGGCAAGTTCGTTCGTCAGTCCGGTGGTCGTGGTCAGTTCGGTCACTGCTGGATCCGTTTCTCGGCTGCCGATGTGGACGAGAAGGGCAACATCACCGAAGGTCTGGTGTTCACCAACGAAGTCGTGGGTGGTGTGGTTCCGAAGGAATACATCCCGGCGATCCAGAAGGGCATCGAAGAGCAGATGAAGAACGGCGTTGTCGCCGGCTACCCGCTCATCGGCCTGAAGGCTTCCGTGTTCGATGGTTCGTACCACGACGTCGACTCCAACGAGATGGCGTTCAAGATCGCTGCCTCCATGGCGACCAAGCAGCTGGCCCAGAAGGGCGGCGGTAAAGTGCTTGAGCCGATCATGAAGGTAGAGGTGGTAACTCCTGAGGATTACATGGGCGACGTGATGGGTGACCTGAACCGTCGTCGTGGCCTGATTCAGGGGATGGAAGACTCGGTTTCCGGTAAGGTTATCCGTGCAGAAGTTCCGCTGGGCGAGATGTTCGGTTATGCAACCGACGTACGTTCCATGTCTCAGGGTCGCGCTAGCTACTCCATGGAATTCGCAAAATACGCCGAAGCTCCGTCGAACGTCGTCGAAGCGCTGGTTAAAAAACAAGGTTGATTCAGCCCTTTAAGTAAGAGGTTTACTGTCGTGGCTAAGGAAAAATTCGAACGTAACAAACCGCACGTCAACGTCGGCACCATTGGTCACGTAGACCATGGCAAGACCACCCTGACTGCTGCTCTGACCAAAGTCTGCTCCGAGACCTGGGGTGGTTCTGCTCGCGCTTTCGACCAGATCGACAACGCGCCGGAAGAGAAAGCTCGCGGTATCACCATCAACACCTCCCACGTTGAGTACGACTCCGCTGTTCGTCACTACGCTCACGTTGACTGCCCCGGTCACGCTGACTACGTGAAGAACATGATCACCGGTGCTGCTCAGATGGACGGCGCTATCCTGGTTTGCTCCGCTGCTGACGGCCCCATGCCGCAGACTCGCGAGCACATCCTGCTGTCCCGTCAGGTAGGCGTTCCCTACATCGTCGTGTTCCTGAACAAGGCCGACATGGTTGACGACGCCGAGCTGCTGGAACTGGTCGAAATGGAAGTTCGCGATCTGCTGAACACCTACGACTTCCCGGGCGACGACACTCCGATCGTTATCGGTTCCGCGCTGATGGCGCTGGAAGGCAAAGACGACAACGAAATCGGCGTCTCCGCTGTTCGCAAGCTGGTAGAGACCCTGGACTCCTACATTCCGGAGCCGGTTCGTGCCATCGACCAGCCGTTCCTGATGCCGATCGAAGACGTGTTCTCCATCTCCGGCCGCGGCACCGTGGTTACCGGTCGTGTTGAGCGCGGTATCGTCAAGGTCCAGGAAGAAGTGGAAATCGTTGGTATCCGTGATACCAGCAAGACCATCTGCACCGGCGTTGAAATGTTCCGCAAGCTGCTCGACGAAGGTCGTGCTGGTGAGAACGTTGGTATCCTGCTGCGCGGCACCAAGCGTGACGACGTAGAGCGTGGCCAGGTTCTGGCCAAGCCGGGCACCATCAAGCCGCACACCAAGTTCGAGTGCGAAGTGTACGTTCTGTCCAAGGAAGAAGGTGGTCGTCACACCCCGTTCTTCAAGGGCTACCGTCCGCAGTTCTACTTCCGTACCACCGACGTGACCGGTAACTGCGAACTGCCGGAAGGCGTTGAGATGGTAATGCCGGGCGACAACATCAAGATGGTTGTCACCCTGATCGCTCCGATCGCCATGGAAGACGGTCTGCGTTTCGCGATTCGCGAAGGCGGCCGTACCGTTGGTGCCGGCGTGGTTGCCAAGATCATCGAGTAATCGAAGATCCTGACGAGAGAAGGGGCCCTTAGGGCCCCTTTTCTTTTGGTTGGTCAAAAGTTGACACCCTTCCGGTGCATCCGTACAATCACGCCTCCTTTTAACGGGCGTAGTCCGTCCGTTGGGGAAAGCAGAGATAGAGTCTGAGGTCAAAATGCAAAACCAACAAATCCGTATTCGGTTGAAGGCTTTTGACCATCGCCTGATCGATCAATCCACCCAGGAAATCGTGGAAACCGCGAAACGTACTGGTGCTCAGGTGCGTGGTCCTATTCCTCTGCCTACTCGCAAAGAGCGGTACACCGTTCTGATCTCCCCGCACGTCAACAAAGACGCGCGCGATCAGTACGAAATCCGTACCCATAAGCGTGTCCTGGACATCGTCCAGCCGACGGATAAAACCGTCGATGCGCTGATGAAGCTCGACCTTGCGGCAGGCGTGGAAGTGCAGATCAGCCTCGGCTAATAACCTTCGGGTTCTTAGTCGTGTAACGCTCTGAAATGGGCGGCCATAGCGGGTGAAAGCCCCGTACACTCATGAGGTTTACAACATGGCTATTGGTGTAGTCGGTCGTAAGTGCGGCATGACCCGCATTTTCACCGAAGAAGGTGTCTCCATTCCGGTCACGGTCATTGAGATCGAGCCGAATCGCGTCACCCAGTTCAAGACTGAAGAAAGCGATGGCTATCGTGCAGTGCAGGTCACTGTCGGTGAGCGTCGTGCTTCGCGCGTGACAGCTGCTCAGGCTGGTCACTTCGCCAAGGCTAACGTTGCCGCTGGTCGCAGCGTCTGGGAATTCCGTCTCGAAGACGGCGAATACCAGGCTGGCGATCAGATCACTGCCGAGGTTTTCCAGGCTGGTCAGCTGGTTGACGTTACCGGTCAGTCGAAAGGTAAAGGCTACGCCGGCACCATCAAGCGCTGGAATTTCCGTGGTCAAGACAATACCCACGGTAACTCCGTTTCCCACCGCGCCCCGGGCTCCATTGGCCAGTGCCAGACTCCTGGTCGTGTCTTCAAGGGCAAGAAAATGTCCGGTCACCTCGGCGCTGAGCGAGTGACTGTGCAGTCCCTGGAAGTTGTGCGTGTCGATGCAGAACGTAATCTGCTGCTGGTCAAAGGTGCCGTTCCCGGCGCTACCGGCGGTGATGTCGTTGTGCGTCCGGCTGCCAAGGCTCGTGGTTAAGAGGGGAAGCTGAGATGCAATTGAATGTAAATGGCGCTCAGGCTATCGAAGTCGACGAGCGTACCTTTGGTGGCGAGTTCAACGAGACCCTGGTTCACCAGGCTGTCGTCGCCTACATGGCTGGCGGTCGTCAGGGCACTCGTGCGCAGAAGACTCGCTCCGAAGTATCCGGTGGTGGCAAGAAGCCCTGGCGTCAGAAGGGCACCGGCCGTGCTCGTGCTGGCACCATTCGTAGCCCCATCTGGCGTTCCGGTGGTACCACTTTCGCCGCCAAGCCGCAGGATCACTCCCAGAAGCTCAATAAGAAGATGTATCGCGCTGCTCTGCGCTCCATCCTCTCCGAGCTGGTCCGTCAGGATCGTCTGGTCGTGGTTGCCGACTTCGCAGTCGAGGCGCCGAAAACCAAGGATCTGCTGGGCAAGCTGAACGGCCTGGGCCTGACCGACGTCCTCATCGTTTCCGATGATGTCGATCAGAACCTATACCTGGCTGCTCGCAACCTGCCGCATGTCGACGTCCGTGACGTGCAAGGTTCCGACCCGGTAAGCCTGATCGCCTACGACAAGGTGTTGATCACCGTGTCCGCCGTGAAGAAATTCGAGGAGCTGCTGGGATGAACCAGGAACGCGTATTCAAGGTGCTGGTTGGCCCGCACATCTCCGAGAAGGCTACCGTGCTGGCAGATGGCAAAAGCCAATTCGTTTTCAAGGTTGCCACCGATGCAACCAAGCTGGAAATCAAGAAGGCCGTAGAAAGCCTGTTCAGCGTGAAGGTAGACGCCGTCCGCACTGTCAACGTACAGGGCAAGACCAAGCGTACCGCTCGCGGCCTGGGCAAGCGCAACGACTGGAAAAAGGCGTACATTGCCCTCCAGCCGGGTCAAGATCTCGATTTCGCCAGCAGCGCTGAGTAAAGGGGTGCATCATGGCAATCGTTAAATGCAAACCGACTTCCGCTGGCCGCCGTTTCGTGGTCAAGGTCGTCAACCAGGAGCTGCACAAGGGTGCTCCCTACGCGCCGCTGGTTGAGAAGAAGTCGAAGTCCGGTGGTCGTAACAACAACGGCCGCATCACCACTCGCCACATCGGCGGTGGTCACAAGCAGCACTACCGTCTGGTCGATTTCCGTCGCAACAAGGATGGCATCCCTGCCACCGTCGAGCGTATCGAATATGACCCGAACCGCACTGCTCACATCGCTCTGCTGAAGTATGCCGACGGCGAACGTCGCTACATCATCGCGCCGAAAGGCGTGAGCGCTGGCGACCAGCTGATTTCCGGCGCTCACGCTCCGATCAAGGCCGGTAACGCTCTGCAGCTGCGCAACATCCCGGTTGGTAGCACCGTTCACGGTGTTGAGCTGAAGCCGGGCAAAGGTGCTCAGATCGCTCGTTCCGCTGGCGCTTCCGCCCAGCTGGTCGCTCGTGAAGGTGCCTACGTGACCCTGCGTCTTCGCTCCGGCGAAATGCGCAAAGTACTGGCTGAATGCCGTGCGACCCTGGGCGAAGTCTCGAACTCCGAGCACAGCCTGCGTTCGCTGGGTAAAGCCGGTGCCAAGCGCTGGCGTGGCGTTCGCCCGACCGTTCGTGGTGTTGCCATGAACCCGGTCGACCACCCGCATGGTGGTGGTGAAGGTCGTACCTCTGGTGGTCGTCATCCGGTGTCTCCGTGGGGCTTCCCGACCAAGGGCGCGAAGACCCGTGCGAACAAACGCACCGACAATATGATTGTCCGTCGCCGTAAATAATCGAGGATACGACAGTGCCGCGTTCTCTGAAAAAAGGTCCTTTTATCGATCTTCACCTACTGAAGAAGATCGAAGTGGCGGTGGAAAAGAACGATCGCAAGCCGGTGAAAACCTGGTCGCGCCGTTCCATCGTTCTGCCGCAGATGGTCGGTCTGACCATCGCTGTACACAATGGTCGTCAACACGTCCCCGTTCTCGTGAACGAAGACATGGTCGGTCACAAACTGGGCGAGTTCGCCGCTACCCGCACCTACCGCGGGCATGCTGCTGACAAGAAAGCCAAGCGTTAAGGGGTAAGGAACGATGGAAGTAGCCGCTAAGCTGTCGGGCGCTCGAATCTCCGCCCAGAAAGCCCGCTTGGTCGCCGACCAGATCCGCGGGAAGAAGGTGGGCGAAGCGCTCAACCTGTTGACCTTCAGCAGCAAGAAAGCCGCTGAGATCATGAAAAAAGTGCTCGAATCGGCCGTGGCCAACGCCGAGCACAACGAAGGCGCCGACGTGGATGATCTCAAGGTCTCCACCGTTTTCGTCAACGAAGGGCGTTCGCTGAAGCGCATCATGCCGCGTGCCAAAGGCCGTGCTGATCGCATCGTCAAGCGGTCTTGCCATATCACTGTCAAGGTTGCGGACAAGTAACGGAGTCGATCAGATGGGTCAGAAAGTACATCCCACTGGCATTCGCCTGGGAATCGTCAAGGAGCACACCTCCGTCTGGTACGCAGATAAGCGCACTTATGCCGATTATCTGTTTGCCGACCTGAAGGTTCGTGAGTACCTCCAAGACAAACTAAAAAGCGCGTCCGTAAGCCGTATCGATATTCATCGTCCGGCTCAAACCGCACGCATCACCATCCACACCGCTCGTCCCGGCATCGTGATCGGCAAGAAAGGTGAAGATGTTGAGAAGCTGCGTCAGGACCTGACCAAGCAAATGGGTGTGCCGGTGCACATCAACATCGAAGAGATCCGCAAGCCGGAGCTCGACGGTATGCTGGTTGCGCAGAGCGTAGCTCAGCAGCTGGAGCGTCGCGTTATGTTCCGTCGCGCCATGAAGCGCGCTGTACAGAACGCCATGCGCATTGGTGCCAAAGGCATCAAGATCCAGGTAAGCGGTCGTCTTGGCGGTGCTGAAATCGCCCGTACCGAATGGTACCGCGAAGGTCGTGTGCCCCTGCACACCCTGCGTGCCGACATCGACTATGCAACCTACGAAGCGCACACCACCTACGGTGTGATCGGTGTGAAGGTTTGGATCTTCAAAGGCGAGGTCATTGGTGGCCGCCAGGAAGAGCTGAAGCCCCAAGCGCCCGCTCCTCGTAAAAAAGCTGCTAAGTAAGGAGTACGCAAAATGCTGCAACCCAAGCGTACAAAATTCCGCAAGCAGATGACTGGTCACAACCGTGGCCTGGCTCAGCGCGGTAGCAAGGTCAGCTTCGGCGAATTCGCCCTGAAAGCTGTCGCTCGCGGTCGTCTCACCGCTCGCCAGATCGAGGCTGCACGTCGTGCCCTCACTCGTCACGTGAAGCGTGGCGGCAAGATCTGGATCCGTGTGTTCCCCGACAAGCCTGTCACCAAGAAGCCCCTCGAAGTTCGTATGGGTAAAGGGAAGGGCGGCGTCGAGTACTGGGTAGCCCAGATCCAGCCGGGCAAGGTCCTGTACGAGATCGAGGGTGTTTCCGAAGAGCTGGCGCGTGAGGCATTCGCCCTGGCTGCTGCAAAGCTGCCGCTCGCCACCTCCTTTGTTAAGCGGACGGTGATGTGATGAAAGCGAATGAACTTCGTGAAAAATCCGTACAGCAGCTGAACGAGCAACTGCTCGGCCTGCTGCGCGACCAGTTCAACCTGCGTATGCAGAAAGCAACTGGCCAGCTGGGGCAGTCTCACCTGCTCTCGCAAGTGAAGCGCGACATCGCTCGCGTCAAGACTGTGCTGAACCAGCAGGCAGGTAAGTAATCATGGCTGAAGCTCAGAAAACTGTCCGTACGCTGACCGGTCGTGTCGTCAGCGACAAGATGGACAAAACCATCACCGTCCTGATCGAGCGCCGCGTAAAGCACCCGATCTACGGTAAATACGTGAAGCGCTCGACCAAGCTGCATGCTCACGACGAAACCAACCAGTGCCGCATCGGCGACAAGGTCACCATCCGCGAGACCCGTCCGCTGGCCAAGACCAAGTCCTGGGCGCTGGTGGAAGTCGTAGAACGTGCCGTGGAAGTCTAAGGACTAAGGGTCGGAGAAAGATATGATTCAGACTCAATCCATGCTCGACGTCGCTGACAACAGCGGTGCTCGTCGCGTTATGTGCATCAAGGTCCTGGGTGGTTCGCACCGTCGTTATGCCGGTATCGGCGACATCATCAAGGTCACCGTCAAGGAAGCGATTCCGCGCGGTAAAGTGAAGAAAGGCCAGGTAATGACTGCTGTCGTGGTCCGTACCAAGCACGGCGTTCGCCGTCCTGATGGCTCGATCATCCGCTTCGATGGCAACGCTGCTGTTCTGCTGAACAACAAGCAAGAGCCGATCGGTACCCGCATCTTCGGGCCCGTGACCCGTGAACTTCGTTCCGAGAAGTTCATGAAGATCGTCTCGCTCGCCCCCGAAGTGCTGTAAGGAGAAGCCGTCATGCAAAAGATTCGTCGTGACGACGAGATCATCGTCATCGCCGGCAAAGACAAGGGCAAGCGTGGCAAGGTGCTCAAGGTTCTCACTGACGACCGTCTGGTCGTTGGTGGGATCAACCTGGTGAAGCGCCACACCAAGCCGAACCCCATGTCCGGTGTACAGGGCGGTATCGTCGAGAAGGAGGCGCCTCTGCACGTCTCCAACGTCGCCATCTTCAATGCTGAAACCAACAAGGCTGACCGCGTTGGTTTCAAAGTCGAAGACGGTAAGAAAATTCGTGTCTTCAAGTCGACCCAAAAAGCGGTTGATGCTTGAGCACTGCTAGGTAGAAGACCATGGCACGACTAAAAGAGATTTACCGGAAAGAAATCGCGCCCAAGCTGAAAGAAGAGCTTCAGCTTTCCAACGTGATGGAAGTTCCGCGCATTACCAAGATCACCCTGAACATGGGTCTGGGCGAAGCGATCGGTGACAAGAAAGTCATCGAACACGCTGTAGCTGATCTTGAGAAGATCACTGGTCAGAAGGTCGTCGTGACCTACGCCAAGAAATCCGTAGCGGGCTTCAAAGTCCGTGAAGGTTGGCCGATCGGTGTCAAGGTGACCCTGCGTCGCGATCGTATGTACGAGTTCCTGGATCGCCTGCTGGCTATCTCCCTGCCCCGCGTGCGTGACTTCCGCGGTCTGAATGCCAAGTCCTTCGATGGTCGTGGCAACTACAGCATGGGCGTGAAAGAGCAGATCATCTTCCCGGAAATCGATTACGACAAGATCGATGCGCTGCGTGGCCTGGATATCACCCTGACCACCACTGCCCGTAACGATGATGAAGGTCGTGCCCTGCTGCGCGCCTTCAACTTCCCGTTCCGCAACTGATTGGAGTAGGAACATGGCCAAACAGAGCATGAAAAACCGTGAGCTGAAGCGTCAGCAAACGGTTGCTAAGTTCGCTAAGAAGCGCGCTGAGCTGAAAGCTATCATTGCCAACCCCAACTCCACTCCGGAAGCGCGTTGGGAAGCTCAGGTAGCTCTGCAGAAGCAGCCTCGTGACGCCAGCGCCTCGCGCCTGCGTAACCGCTGCCGCATCACCGGTCGTCCGCACGGTGTGTACCGCAAGTTCGGCCTCGGCCGTAACAAGCTGCGCGAAGCCGCTATGCGCGGTGACGTTCCCGGCCTGGTCAAGGCCAGCTGGTAATGTCGCTGTGGGTGTCGGGGCACAAGCTCCGGCATCCGCCGAGTGGTATCAAATCAAGCCCCTTTTGGGGCTTGATTCGTTTTTGATCCGTCTCTAGAATATTCGGCTCGCCGGAGTCAGGCCTTAATTCGCCTGCGCTCTGTCGCGATTCTAGTCGCAAGGCTATTTCTTTTGTATTTAGGAGCAACTAGCCCATGAGTATGCAGGACCCGTTAGCGGACATGCTAACTCGTATCCGTAATGCCCAGATGGCTGAAAAGTCTGTCGTAAGCATGCCGTCCTCCAAACTGAAGGTGGCGGTAGCCAGCGTTCTCAAGAACGAAGGTTACATCTCGGGATACCAGATCAGCAGCGATATCAAACCTCTGCTGTCCATCGAGCTGAAGTACTTCGAAGGCCGTCCGGTCATCGAGGAACTCAAGCGCGTAAGTCGTCCTGGCCTGCGCCAGTACAAATCCGTCGATCAGCTGCCGAAAGTTCGTGGCGGCCTGGGCGTATCGATCGTTTCCACCAACAAAGGTGTGATGACTGATCGTGCTGCTCGCGCTGCTGGCGTTGGTGGCGAAGTGCTTTGCACTGTGTTCTAAGGGGGGATAAGCATGTCTCGCGTTGCTAAGAACCCCGTCAAGCTGCCCGCTGGCGTCGAAATCAAGATCGCCGGTCAGCAGCTCTCGGTGAAGGGTGCCAAGGGTGCTCTCGAACTGAACGTGCACCCGTCCGTGGAAGTGCTGCAGGAAGCTGGTGAGCTGCGTTTCGCTGCTCGCAACGGCGACCAGCAGAACCGTGCCATGGCCGGTACCACCCGTGCGCTGGTCAACAACATGGTAGTTGGCGTCAGCCAAGGCTTCGAGCGCAAGCTCCAGCTGGTAGGCGTTGGCTACAAGGCGCAAGCCAAAGGTCAAGTGCTGTCCCTGGCTCTCGGCTTCTCGCACCCGGTGGATTACGAACTGCCGCAAGGCGTCACCGCCGAAACCCCCAGCCAGACCGACATCCTGATCAAGGGTATCGACAAGCAGCTGGTTGGTCAGGTGGCGGCCGAAATTCGCGACTTCCGTCCGCCGGAGCCTTACAAAGGCAAAGGTGTGCGTTACGCCGACGAAGTCGTCCGTCGTAAAGAAGCTAAGAAGAAGTAGGGCATAGCAAATGAGCGTAAAGAAAGAAACTCGTCTGCGTCGCGCTCGCAAGGCACGCCTGAAAATGCGCGAGCTGGAAACCGTACGCCTCTGCGTGTATCGCTCTTCCCAGCACATCTACGCCCAGGTCATTTCGGCCGACGGCGCCAAGGTTCTGGCCACTGCCTCGACCCTGGACAAAGAACTGCGTGACGGCGCCACCGGCAACGTCGACGCCGCCAAGAAGGTTGGTCAGCTGGTTGCCGAGCGTGCGAAAGCAGCTGGTGTCACTCAGGTGGCGTTCGATCGTTCTGGCTTCAAGTACCACGGCCGCGTCAAGGCGCTGGCTGATGCTGCTCGTGAAGGCGGGCTGGAGTTCTAAGTTATGGCAAATAACGAGCAAAAGCGCGACGAAGGCTACATCGAGAAGCTGGTCCAGGTTAACCGTGTTGCCAAGACCGTAAAGGGCGGCCGTATCTTCACCTTCACCGCGCTGACCGTGGTGGGTGACGGTAAAGGTCGTGTTGGTTTCGGTCGTGGCAAGTCCCGCGAAGTGCCGGCTGCTATCCAGAAAGCGATGGAAGCCGCTCGCCGCAACATGATCCAGGTAGACCTGAACGGTTCGACCCTGCAGTACCCCGTCAAGTCCGCCCATGGCGCCTCCAAGGTGTACATGCAGCCGGCTTCCGAAGGTACCGGTATCATCGCCGGCGGCGCCATGCGTGCCGTTCTGGAAGTGGCTGGTGTGCAGAACGTTCTGGCCAAATGCTATGGCTCGACCAATCCGGTGAACGTGGTTTACGCCACCTTCAAGGGTCTGAAGAACATGCAGTCCCCGGAGTCCGTTGCAGCCAAGCGTGGTAAGAGCGTCGAGGAGATTCTCTAATCATGGCAACTGTCAAAGTAACGCTGATCAAGAGCGTTAACGGCCGTCTGGCTAACCACAAAGCTTGCGTCAAGGGCCTCGGCCTGCGTCGCATTGGTCACACCGTCGAAGTTCAGGACACCCCTGAAAATCGCGGCATGATCAACAAGGCTTACTACCTTCTGCGCGTCGAGGGTTAATCCATGAAACTGAACGATCTGCGTTCCGCGCCGGGTGCCCGTCGCGAGAAGCACCGTCCGGGCCGTGGTATCGGCAGCGGCTTGGGCAAGACTGGTGGCCGTGGTCACAAAGGTCAGACCTCCCGCTCCGGTGGCACCATCGCTCCGGGCTTCGAGGGCGGCCAGCAGCCGCTGCATCGTCGTCTGCCGAAGTTCGGCTTCGTTTCCCTGAAGGCCATGGATCGCGCAGAAGTGCGCACTTCCGAGCTGGCCAAGGTTGAAGGCGATGTCGTCACTCTGCAGTCGCTGAAGGATGCCAACGTGATTAACCAGAACGTACAGCGTGTGAAAATCATGCTGTCGGGCGACGTTACTCGCGCGGTCACCCTGAAAGGTATCGCCGCCACCAAGGGTGCGCGTGCGGCTATCGAAGCAGCTGGCGGTAAGTTCGAGGACTAAATGGCTAAGCAAGGTGCTCTCTCCGCGCTCAGCAATGGCGGGTTATCCGAGCTCTGGGCTCGACTGCGTTTCCTGTTCCTGGCGATCATCGTCTACCGGATTGGCGCGCACATTCCAGTGCCCGGGATAAACCCAGACCGGCTGGCCGAGCTGTTCCGGCAGAACGAGGGGACCATTCTTAGCCTGTTCAACATGTTTTCCGGCGGCGCGCTGGAGCGCATGAGCATTTTTGCACTGGGGATCATGCCGTACATCTCGGCGTCGATCATCATGCAGCTCATGACCGCTATCAGCCCGCAGCTGGAGCAGTTGAAGAAGGAAGGTGAAGCTGGCCGTCGCAAGATTAGCCAGTACACCCGCTACGGCACTGTAGTCCTGGCGCTGGTGCAGGCAGTCGGCATGTCCGTCGGCCTCGCCAGTCAGGGCGTCGCATTCTCGACTGATTTCGGCTTCTACTTCGTGGCCGTCACCACCTTCGTGGCTGGTGCGATGTTCATGATGTGGCTGGGCGAGCAGATCACGGAGCGCGGTGTTGGCAACGGTATCTCGATGCTGATCTTTGCAGGCATCGTTGCCGGTCTTCCGAGAGCGATCGGGCAGTCTTTCGAGTCTGCACGCCAGGGCGATATCAACATCTTCGCCCTCGTCGCCATCGGTTTGCTGGCGGTAGCGATCATCGGTTTCGTGGTGTTCATTGAGCGTGGCCAGCGTCGCATCGCGGTGCACTACGCCAAGCGTCAGCAGGGCCGCAAGGTCTTCGCTGCGCAGACCAGCCACCTGCCGCTCAAGGTGAACATGGCGGGCGTGATCCCGGCCATCTTCGCCAGCAGCATCCTGCTGTTCCCGGCGTCGCTGGGGGCATGGTTCGGTCAGTCCGATAAAATGGGCTGGCTCCAGGACCTTTCGCAGGCGATCGCCCCCGGTCAGCCTTTGAACATTCTGCTGTTTAGTGCAGGGATCGTTTTCTTCTGCTTCTTCTACACAGCGTTGATGTTCAATCCGAAAGACGTGGCGGAAAACCTGAAGAAGTCCGGTGCCTTTATTCCGGGTATCCGTCCTGGTGAGCAGTCCGCGCGCTATATCGATGGCGTACTGACCCGCTTGACCATGTTCGGTGCTCTGTACATGACGGCTGTTTGCCTGCTTCCGCAGTTCCTTGTGGTCGCAGCCAACGTTCCGTTCTACCTTGGCGGGACCTCGTTGCTGATCGTTGTTGTGGTTGTCATGGACTTTATGGCCCAAGTGCAATCCCACCTCGTTTCGCACCAGTACGAATCCCTGATGAAGAAAGCCAACCTGAAGGGCTACGGCGGCGGAATGCTCCGCTGACGCAGTTCCGTAAGGTTCTAGGAGTTACTGATGAAAGTTCGTGCATCGGTGAAAAAGCTGTGCCGCAACTGCAAGATCGTTCGCCGCGAAGGTGTTGTTCGCGTGATCTGCAGCGCGGAACCGCGTCACAAACAGCGCCAAGGCTGAGTGTGATTCACGCGTTATGAGCCCGGCAGCTAGTGCGCTGCCGGGTTGATTATTCGTTTCTACAGCGTTAATATCGCGCGCCCTATTTCTTGGCTTCCGGGGCGTAGGTAGCTGTCAACTGGAGTTTCACTGAATGGCCCGTATTGCAGGCGTCAACATTCCAGATAACAAGCACACTGTTATCTCGCTGACCTACATCTACGGTGTTGGTCGCACCACTGCACAGAACATCTGTGCAACCACCGGGGTCAACCCGGCGGCAAAGATCAAGGATCTCTCTGACGAGCAGATCGAACAGCTGCGTGGCGAAGTCGCGAAGCTCACCACTGAAGGTGACCTGCGTCGTGAAATCAACATGAACATCAAGCGTCTGATGGACCTGGGGTGCTACCGCGGCCTGCGTCATCGTCGTGGCCTGCCTGTTCATGGCCAACGTACCAAGACCAACGCGCGTACCCGTAAGGGCCCGCGTAAGCCGATCCGCAAGTAATTGCGCCCGCGAATCGACAGGAACTAAGTCATGGCTAAGCCTGCTGCTCGTCCCCGTAAGAAAGTCAAAAAGACAGTGGTTGATGGGATCGCCCACATCCACGCGTCTTTCAACAACACCATCGTGACCATCACTGACCGCCAAGGTAACGCCCTGTCCTGGGCCACCTCCGGTGGTTCCGGTTTCCGCGGCTCCCGTAAAAGCACTCCGTTCGCTGCCCAGGTAGCTGCTGAGCGTGCTGGTCAAGCTGCCCTGGAATACGGCCTGAAGAACCTCGACGTCAACGTCAAGGGCCCGGGCCCGGGTCGCGAATCCGCTGTGCGTGCTCTGAACGCCTGCGGCTACAAGATTGCCAGCATCACCGACGTGACGCCCATCCCGCATAACGGGTGCCGTCCGCCGAAGAAGCGTCGCGTGTAATAGGAGACAGTGAGAAATGGCTCGTTACATTGGTCCCAAATGCAAACTGTCCCGTCGTGAAGGCACCGACCTCTTCCTGAAGAGTGGTGCTCGCGCGCTCGAATCCAAGTGCAACATCGAATCGGCTCCCGGCCAGCACGGCGCTCGTCGTGGTCGCCTGTCCGACTACGGCACCCAGCTGCGCGAGAAGCAGAAAGTGCGCCGTATCTACGGTGTCCTGGAGCGTCAGTTCAGCGGTTACTACAAAGAAGCTGCCAGCCGTAAGGGCGCTACCGGCGAGAACCTGCTGCAACTCCTCGAGTGCCGCCTGGACAACGTCGTGTACCGCATGGGCTTCGGTGCTACCCGCTCCGAGTCCCGCCAGCTGGTATCGCACAAAGCCATCAGCGTGAATGGTCAGACCGTCAACGTACCGTCTTTCCAAGTCAAGGCTGGTGACGTTGTTGCCATCCGCGAGAAGTCGAAGAATCAGCTGCGTATCGTTCAAGCCCTTGAACTGTGCGCCCAACGCGGTCGCGTTGAGTGGGTTGAAGTCGACGTCGAGAAGAAGTCCGGCGTTTTCAAAAGCGTTCCGGCACGTACTGATCTGTCCGCCGACATCAACGAAAACCTGATTGTCGAGCTCTACTCCAAGTAAGGGCTAGAAAATAGGTGCATCCATGCAGAGTTCGGTAAATGAGTTCCTGACCCCCCGTCACATTGATGTGCAGGTGGTCAGTCCGACCCGCGCCAAGATCACGCTCGAGCCTCTCGAGCGCGGTTTTGGCCATACCCTGGGCAACGCGCTGCGTCGCATCCTGTTGTCCTCCATGCCTGGCTGTGCAGTAGTCGAGGCCGAAATCGATGGCGTACTCCATGAGTACAGCGCCATCGAAGGTGTTCAGGAAGATGTCATCGAAATCCTGCTCAACCTGAAAGGTCTGGCTGTCAAGCTGCACGGTCGTGACGAAGTAACGCTGAACCTGGTCAAGAAGGGTTCGGGCGTGGTCACTGCTGCCGATATTCAGCTGGATCATGATGTCGAGATCGTCAATGGCGACCACGTGATCGCTAACCTGGCGGAAAACGGTGCACTGAACATGAAGCTCAAGGTGGCTCGTGGTCGCGGCTATGAGCCGGCTGACGCGCGCCAGAGCGATGAAGACGAGAGCCGCAGCATCGGTCGCTTGCAGCTCGACTCCTCGTTCAGCCCGGTCCGTCGCGTTGCCTACGTCGTGGAAAACGCCCGTGTCGAGCAGCGTACCAACCTGGACAAGCTGGTTATTGACCTGGAAACCAACGGTACCCTGGACCCCGAAGAGGCCATCCGTCGTGCCGCTACCATCCTGCAACAGCAGCTGGCAGCGTTCGTCGACCTCAAAGGTGACAGCGAGCCCGTAGTAGTCGAGCAGGAAGACGAGATCGATCCGATCCTGCTGCGCCCGGTTGATGATCTTGAGCTGACCGTACGTTCGGCCAACTGCCTGAAGGCGGAGAACATTTACTACATCGGTGATCTGATCCAGCGCACCGAAGTGGAACTGTTGAAGACTCCGAACCTGGGCAAGAAGTCCCTGACCGAGATCAAGGACGTCCTGGCCTCCCGTGGTCTGTCCCTCGGCATGCGCCTCGACAACTGGCCGCCGGCAAGTCTTAAGAAGGACGACAAGGCGACTGCCTGATCGTCGTAATCACCGAACGTGAGTTTGGTAAGGAATTGAACCATGCGTCATCGTAAAAGTGGCCGTCACCTCAGCCGCACCAGCGCACACCGCAAGGCCATGTTCCAGAACATGGCGGTATCGCTGTTCGAGCACGAACTGATCAAAACCACCCTGCCGAAAGCCAAGGAACTGCGCCGCGTTGCCGAGCCGCTGATCACCCTGGCCAAGGAAGACAGCGTCGCCAACCGTCGTCTGGCCTTCGACCGTACTCGTTCGAAAGCCATCGTTGGCAAACTGTTCAACGATCTGGGCAAGCGCTACGCCAACCGTCAGGGCGGGTACCTCCGCATCCTGAAGTGCGGCTTCCGCGCTGGCGACAACGCTCCGATGGCCTACGTTGAGCTGATCGACCGTCCGGTCGGCGGCGCAGCGGTAGAAGCTGCCGAGTAAGTCGTACGCTACAAGAAGAAACCGGGCCCAGTGCCCGGTTTTTTCGTTCAGGAGTCCGTGGTTTTTCGTCCTGGGAGAGTCACCTGGTAGCGTCAGGTACTTCATCGTTTCCGGCCTACGTGATCGAAAGATATTATCTATCGACCGTTTCCTTTTAATGCATTGGCTCTGTTCTTCCTCGTCCCTCATCCTCTCCCTCGTTGGCTCGCCGCGAAACTATCTGTTGAGGACGTTATAGATGGACAAGAAGACCTACCTGACCACCGCATCCGGTGCCCCCGTCGCCGATAACCAGAATTCCCGTTCCGCCGGCCCCCGTGGCCCGTTGCTGCTCGACGACTTCCACATGATCGAGAAGCTTGCCCACTTCAACCGCGAGAACATCCCCGAGCGCCGCGTCCACGCCAAGGGATCGGGTGCCTATGGCACCTTCACCGTCACCCGCGACATCACCCGCTACACCCGCGCCAAGCTGTTCGAGGCCGTCGGCAAGCAGACCCCGACCTTCCTGCGCTTCTCGACCGTGGGTGGCGAGCGCGGCTCGGCGGATACCGAACGCGACCCCCGTGGCTTCGCCCTGAAGTTCTACACCGAGGAAGGCAACTGGGACATCGTAGGCAACAACACGCCGGTGTTCTTCATCCGCGATCCGCTCAAATTCCCCGACTTCATCCACACCCAGAAGCGCCTCCCGCAAAGCAACCTCAAGAGCGCGCAAATGATGTGGGACTTCTGGTCGCACTCGCCCGAGGCGCTGCACCAGATCACCATCCTGTTCTCCGACCGCGGCATTCCGGACGGCTACCGTCACATGCACGGCTTCGGCAGCCACACCTACAGCCTGATCAACGCCCAGGGCGAGCGTCACTGGGTCAAGTGGCACTACAAGACCAAGCAAGGGATCAAGAACCTGGCCCCGGCCGAAGCGGCCCGCCTGGCCGGGACCGACCCCGATTACGCCCAGCGCGACCTGTTCAACGCAATCGAGCGTGGCGAGTTCCCCAAGTGGAGCGTATGCGTCCAGATCATGAGCGAGGCCCAGGCCGAGGCTCATCATGAGAACCCCTTCGACGTCACCAAGACCTGGTCGCAGAAGGAATACCCGCTGATCGAAGTGGGCGAGCTCGAGCTCAACCGCAACCCGCTCAACTACTTCGCCGAGGTCGAGCAGGCCACCTTCGGCCCGAGCAACATGGTGCCCGGCGTCGGCCTGTCGCCGGACCGCATGCTGCAAGGGCGCGTATTCGCCTACGCCGATGCACACCGCTACCGCGTGGGCACCAACCACCAGCAACTGCCGGTGAACGCGCCGCGCTCGCCGGTGAACAGCTACCAGCGCGATGGCGCCATGGCGTTCGGCAGCAACGGTGGCGCGGCGCCCAACTACGAGCCCAACAGCTACGCGAATGCGCCCAAGCAGGCGCCCGAGTATGCCGAGCCGCCGTTGGCGCTGAGCGGTGCCGCTGCCCGTCACGACCACCGTGAGGACAGCGACTACTACAGCCATGCCGGTGCGCTGTTCCGCCTGATGAGTGCCGAGCAGAAGGCGTTGCTGATCAGCAACATCGCCGGCGCGATGGCCGGCGTCAGCGAGGATGTGGTGCAGCGCCAGCTGCAGTACTTCTTCAAGGCCGACGTGGCCTACGGCGAAGGCATCGCCAAGGCGCTGGGCGTCCAGCTCGGCTGACCGACGGCGGGCCTCCGATACGCAGGCCCGCTTGATCCCGGCATGAAAAAGCCCCGGCCACCTTCACGGTGCCGGGGCTCTTTCGTTGCTGCCGTACCCTCAGGCGCGATCACGCTCCAGCAGCGGCTTGAGGAAGTGCCCCGTGTGGGACTGCTTCATCTTCGCCACGTCTTCCGGCGTGCCGGTGGCGATGATCTGGCCCCCCTTGGAACCGCCCTCGGGGCCAAGGTCCACCAGCCAGTCGGCCGTCTTGATCACGTCCAGGTTGTGTTCGATCACCACCACCGTGTTGCCGTGGTCGCGCAGGCGGTGCAGCACGTCCAGCAGCTGCTGGATGTCCGCGAAGTGCAGGCCCGTGGTCGGCTCGTCGAGGATGTACAGCGTCTTGCCCGTGTCGCGCTTGGACAGCTCGCGGGACAGCTTCACCCGCTGCGCCTCGCCACCGGACAGCGTGGTCGCCGACTGCCCCAGGCGGATGTAGGAGAGCCCCACGTCCATCAGCGTCTGCAGCTTGCGGGCGATGGCCGGGACGGCGTCGAAGAACTCGCGCGCCTCCTCGATCGTCATGTCCAGCACCTCGGTGATGCTCTTGCCCTTGTAGCGGACTTCCAGGGTCTCGCGGTTGTAGCGCTTGCCCTTGCACACATCGCAGGGCACGTAGATGTCCGGCAGGAAGTGCATCTCCACCTTGATCACGCCGTCGCCCTGGCAGGCCTCGCAGCGGCCCCCCTTCACATTGAAGGAGAAGCGCCCCGGCCCGTAGCCTCGGGAGCGCGACTCCGCCACGCCGGCGAACAGCTCGCGGATCGGCGTGAACAGCCCGGTATAGGTCGCAGGGTTGGAACGCGGCGTCCGACCGATGGGGCTCTGGTCGATGTCCACCACCTTGTCCAGGTGCTGCAGCCCGTCGAAGCTGTCGTGCGGTGCCGCCTCCAGCGTCGTGGCACCGTTCAGCGCGGTGGCGGTGATGGGGAACAGGGTGTTGTTGATCAGCGTCGACTTGCCCGATCCCGACACGCCGGTGATGCAGGTCAGCAACCCGACCGGGATCTCCAGGTTGACGTTCTGCAGGTTGTTGCCACGCGCGCCCTTGAGCA
The DNA here is from genome assembly GCF_018408275.1 of Pseudomonas sp. Pc102. NCBI lineage: Bacteria > Pseudomonadati > Pseudomonadota > Gammaproteobacteria > Pseudomonadales > Pseudomonadaceae > Pseudomonas > Pseudomonas sp. Pc102. Next base: position 740,908 of record NZ_AP021905.1, read on the forward strand.
GCAGCGACTTCTTCTTGTCGCGCGGGGTGCGCTTGGCCGGCACGGCGATCTTCACCCGGCCCGACAGGTACTTGCCGGTCAGCGAGTCGGGGTGCGACATCACCTCGTCCGGCGTGCCTTCGGCGACGATCCGGCCACCATGTACGCCGGCGCCCGGGCCGATGTCGACCACATAGTCGGCGAGGCGGATGGCGTCCTCGTCGTGCTCCACCACTATCACCGTATTGCCGATGTTGCGCAGGTGGGTGAGGGTGGCCAGCAGGCGCTCGTTGTCCCGCTGGTGCAGGCCGATCGAGGGCTCGTCGAGGATGTACATCACCCCCACCAGGCCGGCGCCGATCTGGCTGGCCAGGCGGATGCGCTGCGCCTCGCCACCGGAGAGGGTGTCGGCGCTGCGGTCCAGGGTCAGGTAGTCCAGGCCGACGTTGACCAGGAACTGCAGGCGCTCGCGGATCTCCTTGAGGATCTTGTCGGCGATCTCGCCCTTGCGCCCGGGCAGGCTCAGGTCGCCGAAATAATCGGCGGCATCGCCCACCGGCAGGCCGGTCACCGCCGGCAGCGTCTTCTCGCCCACCCACACGTGGCGCGCCTCGCGGCGCAGGCGGGTACCCCGGCAATCCGGGCAGGGCTGGGTGCTGAGGAACTTGGCCAGCTCCTCGCGCACGGTGTTCGACTCGGTCTCGCGGTAGCGGCGCTCCAGGTTGGGGATGATCCCCTCGAACGGGTGCGAGCGCTTGACGATGTCGCCACGGTCATTGAGGTAGCGGAAGTCCACGTCCTCGCGGCCGCTGCCGAAGAGGATCGCCTTCTGGTCCTCGGCCGGCAGCTCGTCGAAGGGCTTCTCCAGGCTGAAGCCGTAGTGCGCGGCCAGGGAGCCGAGCATCTGGAAGTAATAGACGTTGCGCCGGTCCCAGCCGCGGATCGCACCCTCGGCCAGGGTCAGCTCGCCATTGACCAGGCGCTTGGCGTCGAAGAACTGCTTCACGCCCAGGCCGTCGCAGGTGGGACAGGCGCCAGCCGGGTTGTTGAAGGAGAACAGCTTGGGTTCCAGCTCGCTGATGGAGTGGCCGCAATGGGGGCAGGCGAAGCGTGCGGAGAAGATCACCTCATCGCCCGGCTCGTCGTCCATCGGCGCCACCAGGGCGATGCCGTCGGCGAGGTTGATCGCCGTCTCGAAGGATTCCGCCAGGCGCTGCTGCAGGTCAGCGCGGACCTTGAAGCGGTCCACCACCACATCGATGGAGTGCTTCTTCTGCTTGTCCAGCTTGGGCAGTTCGTCCATCTCGTAGATGCGGCCGTTGACCCTTGCCCGCACGAAGCCCTGGGCGCGCAGCTCGTCGAACACGGCAAGGTGTTCGCCCTTGCGCTCGCGGATCACCGGCGCCAGGAGCATCAGCTTGCGGCCCTCGGGCAGCGCCAGCACCTGGTCGACCATCTGGCTGACGGTCTGCGCCTCCAGCGGCACGTCGTGGTCCGGGCAGCGCGGCGTACCGGCGCGGGCATAGAGCAGGCGCAGGTAGTCGTAGATCTCGGTGATGGTGCCCACGGTGGAGCGCGGGTTGTGCGAGGTGGACTTCTGCTCGATGGAGATGGCCGGTGACAGGCCCTCGATGGTGTCGACATCGGGCTTTTCCATCATCGACAGGAACTGCCGGGCATAGGCCGACAGCGACTCCACGTAGCGGCGCTGGCCCTCGGCGTAGAGCGTGTCGAAGGCCAGCGACGACTTGCCGGAACCGGACAGACCGGTGATCACGATCAGCTTGTCGCGTGGCAGGGTGAGATCGACATTCTTCAGGTTGTGGGTCCGTGCCCCACGGATCAGGATCTTGTCCACTGCAGCCTCGCTTGGCATGCGGAAACCCGCGATTATACGGCTCGCGCCCACTCTGCGGCAAAGGCGCGCGGCTGTGCTGTAGACCATCGGGGCTGTTAGAATGCGCGACATTTTTTGGCGCCGGCACAGGCCGGGCACCCAGGGTCGGGTGCGTGCGCCGCCGAGGGGCACGACGCATTTCCCCGTATCCGTTTCCCATGAGGAATCTATGCACGACTCCCATTCCGAACGCATGAGCGGTCGCGAGACCCGAGCGGCCAGTGGCCTCGCCCTGGTGTTCGCCTTCCGCATGCTCGGCATGTTCATGGTGCTGCCGGTCCTGGCCACCTACGGGCAGGACCTGGCCGGCGCCACGCCCGCGCTGATCGGCCTGGCCATCGGCGCCTACGGCCTGACCCAGGCGGTGCTGCAGATCCCCTTCGGCATCGTCTCCGACCGCATCGGCCGCCTGCCCGTCATCTATATCGGCCTGCTGATCTTCGCCGCCGGCGCGGTGCTCGCCGCCAACGCCGACTCCATCTGGGGCGTGATCGCCGGCCGCGTGTTGCAGGGTGCCGGTGCCATCTCCGCCGCCGTCATGGCGCTGCTCTCCGATCTCACCCGCGAGCAGCACCGCACCAAGGCCATGGCCATGATCGGCATGAGCATCGGCGTGTCCTTCGCCGTCGCCATGGTGGTCGGCCCCCTGGTCACCCGCGCCTTCGGCCTCTCCGGGCTGTTCTGGGTGACCGCCGTGATGGCCCTGGTGGGCATCGTCATCATCGCCCTGGTGGTGCCGCGTGCCGACCACCCGCTGCAGCACCGCGAATCCGGCGTCGCCCGGCAGGCGCTGCTGCCCACCCTCAGGCACCCCGACCTGCTGCGCCTGGACTTCGGCATCCTCGCGTTGCACGCCGTGCTCATGGCCAGCTTCGTCGCGCTGCCGCTGGCGCTGGTGGAGAAGGCCGGCCTGCCCAAGGAGCAGCACTGGTGGGTCTACCTGACCGCGCTGCTGGTGGGCTTCTTCGGCATGGTGCCCTTCATCATCTATGGCGAGAAAAAACGCCGGATGAAGAACGTGCTGCTCGGTGCCGTCAGCGTGCTGCTGGCCTGCGAACTGTTCTTCTGGGCCTTCGGCGACACCCTTCAGGCGCTGGTCATCGGCACCATCGTCTTCTTCACCGCCTTCAACCTGCTGGAAGCCTCGCTGCCGTCGCTGATCAGCAAGGTCGCCCCGGCCGGCGGCAAGGGCACCGCCATGGGCGTCTACTCCACCAGCCAGTTCCTCGGCGCGGCCCTTGGCGGCATCCTCGGCGGCTTCATGTTCCAGCATGGCGGCCTGTCCGTCGTGTTCATCGGATGCGCTGCCATCTGTGCGATTTGGCTCGCCATTGCTGTTACTATGCGCGAGCCTCCGTATGTCACCAGCCTGCGCCTGCCCTTGTCGGCAGCGGCCATCGGCGATGCCGGTCTGGTGGCGCGATTGCTGGCAACGCCCGGAGTGGCGGATGCCGTAGTGGTGGCCGAAGAAGGCGCCATCTATATCAAGTTGGATACCGAACAATTGGACCGCACGTCCCTGGAGCGCCTGATCAATGCGGCGCCCGAACGTGCTGAAGCCTAGGAGAACGTTATGGCCCGTGGGGTTAACAAAGTCATTCTGGTTGGCAACGTCGGCGGCGATCCCGAAGTCCGCTACATGCCCAACGGCAACGCCGTGACCAACGTCACCCTGGCCACCAGCGAAAGCTGGAAGGACAAGCAGACCGGCCAGCAACAGGAGCGTACCGAATGGCACCGCGTGGTGTTCTTCGGCCGCCTCGCCGAGATCGCCGGCGAGTACCTGCGCAAGGGCTCGCAAGTCTATGTCGAAGGCACCCTGCGCACCCGCGAATGGGAGAAGGACGGCGTCAAGCGCTACACCACCGAGATCGTCGTCGACATCAACGGCCAGATGCAGCTGCTTGGCGGCCGTCCCGGCAACGATGGCGATTCCGCTCCCCGTGCCCCGCGTCCGCAGCGCGAGCCGCAACAGTCCGCCCCGCGCGAACAGCGTCCGGCTCCCCAGCCCGCTGCCCAGCCGGCCCCGGACTACGACAGCTTCGACGACGACATCCCGTTCTGAGCCGAGCCGTCCGGCACAGACAAAGGCGCAGCCCCAGGCTGCGCCTTTTTCGTTTCCGGGAGATGAAATACAGCGCCCGGCTACCCACTCGTCCGCAGCCGGCCTGAGCTTGTCGAACCCGCCTGCAGCCCGCGTGGGGCGGGACTTTGTGAATGCAAAATCACATTCGGGCCGGGCTCTGGACGGTGGCAAACCGCCTCTATAGGCTTGCCCACCATTCCATCGACCGTCCTCCCGGAACCCACCATGAAACTCAACGGAATGACCGCCATTCTGCTTTTGGCCGGCCTGCCCCTGTGCAGCATCGCCAGCCCCTACCAGACCCTCGCCCGTGACGCGGAAAGCAGTGCCCGCTGGGGTTTGCTCGGCAGTGCCGCCGAGCAGTACCGCGCCATCCTCGCCGACCCGAGCCTGAGCGCCAGCCACCCCCGCGCGCGCCTGGCCCTGGCCAAGGTCTATGCCGACGCCCTCGACTACCCGGCCGCCAAGGCCGAACTGGCGCGGCTCAAGCAGGACGCCCCCGACTCCGCGGAGGCCAAGGAAGGCGCCAAGCTGGCCAAGCGCATCGCCAAGAAGCTCAAGGCCCACACCTTCGGCGGCCGCGTCGCCGTGGCCCGGGTGCATGACACCGACACCGCCAACGCCAGCGCCGGCATGACCCAGGACCCCTCGTTCGATGACGAGGACGACGAAGACGAGGACATGGACGACATGGCCTTCGAGGACGACGATGGCCTCGACGACCTGCTCGACGACATCGACCTGGACGAGGACGACCTGGCCGACGACGGCGAGGAAGACGACGACACCGCGCCCACCCCGGTCGCCAAGCCCAAGTCCACCGTCCACGACAACCGCTGGCAGGCCGCCGGCAGCCTGCGCTACGGCTACGGCTTCGACGACCGTGGCAGCCGCTGGAACCTCGGCGCCAACATCGCCCAGGCCCGCCAGGACGACCGCGACGAACTCAACCGGCAGACCTGGGCGGTCTCCACCGGCCCCACCTTCGTCATCCCGGCCTGGCGCCTGAAGATCAACGCCGCCGTCACCTACCTGCAGCTCTACAAGGACCACCGGTACGACCTCTCCAGCACCATCTGGTCCCTGGGCGCCAGCCACAAGCTGAACCGCGTGCTGGAGCTGTACACCCGCTACAACTACGAGAACCGTGGCCTGGAAAACGACAGCCCGCTGGACATCGACGTCGACACCTTCAAGGTCGGAACCCGCTTCAAGCCCACCGGCAAGGACAGCTTCGACCTCAGCTACTCGCCCAAGGTGGAAGACAACGACAAGCGCAACAAGGACAAGGAGCAGCAAGGCTGGAAGATCAGCTACGCCCGCAAGCTGCCCTGGGACAGCTTCGCCAGCGTCGCCTACAGCCGTCGTCACACCGACTTCCAGCACGACCCCTCCGGCAAGGAAGAGGACGAGACCAAGCACGTCGTCACCCTCGGTCACAAGCTCACCAAGGACCTGGTGATGACCGTCAGCTACGAGCACAAGGACAAGGACTCCAACCTGCCCGGTCGTGACAAGAACAACGAAAGCACGGCCCTCGGCCTGAGCTACAAATTCTGACCGAAAGCGGCTCGCCGCCCCTCGCGGGCGCGGGCCGCACTGGCGCGCCGGGCCTGCCGCTTGCGCCACCAGATGACCACGCCGGTGACGCTCAGCCCGGCGATGGCCAGCCCCAGCAGCGCGATCACGATGCGCCCCGGCAACCCCGCGATGCGCCCACCGTGGATGGGTGCCTGCAGCCGGTAGAAGCGTTCACCCGGCGTGCCGCGCCCGGCGACCTCCGCGCCGATCAGGCGGCCGTCGGTTCCATCGAAGAACAGCCAGGACTTGTCCAGCGGGTTGGCGTCGTGACCGCCGAACCCCGCCCCGAAGAAGTTGTACTCGACGCTGTAGTACAGCTCGCCGATGCCCCCCTCGATGCCCTGCCGCGCGCCTTCCGCCTGCGCCAGCCGGTACACCTGCTGGTAGTCCAGGCGCGTCTCCCCCAGTGCCTCGCGGGGCATCTGGCTGCGCTGCTGGTAGGTGCTCGGCGGCGCCTCGGAGAACAGCGACACCACCGGCTTGAACACCGGCTCCGGCAGGTTCATCGCCACGCTGCTCACCGCCACCGGCAGGAGCAGCAGCCATAGCCAGAGCCCGCCGGCGCGGTGCAGGTCGAGGTCGCGCCGGTAGCGTCCGGCACCGCGCTTCAGCGTCCAGGCCGTCCACCATTTCTTCAGGAAGGGCCGCCCACGGGGCAGGGTCAGCCAGGCGCCGGCGAAGCAGTCGATGACCCAGAGGATCGCCACCAGCCCCATCAGGATCAGCCCCCAGTTGCCCGGCAGCGCCAGGGTGTAGTGGAACTCCAGCAGGAAGGGGATGACGTTCTGCGCCTGCAGGCAGCACGCCCCCCACTGGCGCATGCCCAGCTCGGCGCCGCTCACCGGGTCCAGGTAGATCACCCGGTGGTGCAGGTCGTAGGGCGCGCCGGTGGCCGGGTCGGTACGGGGCGCCGCCGCCATCAGCGCCGAGTGGCCGGCTTCGTCCGGCACCTCCATGTACCAGACCTGCAGGCGCGGCTCGGCGCCCTCGATGCGCTGCACCAGCTCGCCCGGCGACAGCAGCGGCCCCTGCGCGGGCGCGTGGTAGAAGGCCGGGTTCAGCCATTCGTCGATCTCGTGCTGGAAGGCCAGCACGCTGCCGGTGAGCCCGGCGAGGGCGAGGAACAGCGCGGTGGCCAGGCCGAGGTAGCGGTGCAGCAGGACGATAACGGGGCGCATGGGCGCTTTCCTGTGGATAAGTCTGTCACGCACATGAACGGGGCCGCCCCGGTGGCGGGCCCGTCCAGGCGCCGGTCAGAACTGGTAGCTGAGGGTGGCGGTGACGTTGCGTTGCTCGCCGAAGTAGCAGAAATCCAGGCTGTAGCAGGAGGCGATGTAGTCCTCGTCCAGCAGGTTGTTGGCGTTCAGGCTGATGTCCATGCCCGCCAGCCCCACCTTGCCCAGGTCATAGCCGACCAGCGCGTCGATCAGGGTGTAGGAGGGCACGTGCAGGGTGTTGGCCCTGTCCGCCCAGCTCTGGCCGACGTAGCGCGCGCCGAAGCCGGTGCGCAGGCCGTCCAGGGCGCCGGCGTCGAAGCCGTACTCGCCCCAGATGGACGCCATGTGGCGCGGCGCCTGGTTCGGCGTGTTGCCCTGGGTGCCGTCCAGCGACCTGGAGTAGGTGATGTCGGTGAAGGTGTAGCTGGCCAGCACCTTGAGGTTCTGGGTCACCTGGGTGTTGGCCTCCAGCTCCAGGCCTTGGGAGCGCACTTCGCCCACCGGGGTGTACCAGTCCTGCTGCGGCAGCTTGGAGGCGACGTTCTGCTGGACGATATGGAACAGCGAGGCGGTGTACAGGCTGTCGCTGCCCACCGGCTGGAACTTCACCCCGGCCTCCCATTGCTTGCCCTCGGTGGGCTCCAGTGGCTTGCCGGCCTGGTCCGAATAGGCGTTGGGGTTGAAGGATTCGGAATAGCTGAGGTACGGCGCCACGCCGTTGTCGAACAGGTACAGCGCGCCGAGGCGCCCGGTGAACTTGCTGCGGCGCTCGTCCGACTTGCTGCCGGCGCTCAGGTTCTTGTCCGAGACCTCGACCCAGTCCTCGCGCAGGCCGATGGAGAAGCGCCACTGGCCGAGGTCGACCAGGTCCTGCAGGTAGAGGCCGGTCTGCTCCAGGCGGCGGTCGTGCTCCGTCTGGCCGTAGCCCACCAGGGCATCGTTGCCGTACACCGGGTTGAAGGCATCGATCGGTGCGAGGGCGGCGGAGCCCCAGGTCACGTCGGTCTTGCGCTTCTGGTAGTCCAGGCCCATCAGCAGCGTATGGCGCAGGGCGCCGGTGTCGAATTCGGCCTGGACCATGTTGTCGACGATGTAGGCCTTCAGGTCCTCGGTGGCATCGGTGTAGTAGCGGTTCAGCTCGGTGGGCGAGGCCCAGCCGTAGGCGTACGCCTGCTGCATGCTCACGTCGGAACTGAGGTAGCGGAAGCTCTGCCGCGCGGTCCACACCTCATCGAAGCGGTGCTCCAACTGGTAGCCGAACATGCGCTGGGTGCGGTCGAAGGCTTCCAGGCCCGGTTCGCCGTCGAAGAAGTCGCGGCCGATGCGCTGGCCGCCACGCTGGTACAGGGTGCCCTCGGCCGGTACGCCGCCGTGGTAGCCGCCGTTCGGGTCGTGTTGCAGGTAGCTCTGCAGGGTCAGGCTGGTGTCTTCGCTGAAGTCGATGGACAGGGTCGGCGCGATGGCATAGCGCTCCTCCTTGATGTGCTCGTACTGGGTGTCGGAGCCCTCGCCCAGGCCCACCAGGCGATAGGCGATGCGCTTGTCCTCGTCCAGCGGGCCGCTGAAATCGAAGCCCATGCCCCTCTGGCCCATGTTGCCCACGCTGGCCTGCACCTGGTGGTAGTCCTCGTAGAGCGGCTTCTTGCTGGTCAGCGCCACCAGGCCGCCCGGCAGGCTGCGGCCGTAGAGCACCGAGGACGGCCCCTTGAGCACGTCGATGCGTTCGAGGAAGTACGGGTCCACCTGCAGCGAGCTGTAGGTGCCGCTGTCGCCCATGGTCTTCAGGCCGTCCAGGAAGACGTTGTCCACGCTGTTGTCGGCGAAGCCGCGCATCACGATGTAGTCGTAGCGGTTCGAGGCGCCCACCTGGCCGGTGAAGATGCCGGGCGTGTAGCGCACCGCCTGCTGCACGCTCTTGGAGCCCTGGTCGTCGATCTGCTCGCGGGTCACCACCGAGACGGTCTGCGAGGTTTCCAGCAGCGCCTTGCTGGTCTTGGTGGCGATCTGGCTGTGAGTGGCCAGGTAGCCCTCCTCGCTGCCCAGCGCGTTGCCCAGGGCGAACACCTGGGTCGAGGGCACCTCCAGCGCGCCCTGGGTCTTCACCTCACGCAGCACGTAGCTGCCATCGCCCAGGTTCTCGGCCTGCAACGGCGTGTCGCCGAGCAGGCGGCCCAGCGCGCCGTCCACCGACCAGGCGCCGTTCAAGCCCGGGGATCGCAGGCCACGGGTCTGCTCCGGGGTGGCGGAGAGGTTGATCCCGGCTTCGCGGGCGAAGCGGTTGAGCACCTCGTCCAGCGGCCCGGCGGGGATCGCATAGCTGCGGCTGGCGGCGCTCGTGGCTTCCTCGGCGAAGGCCGGCGCGCCCAGCAGCGGGGCGGCCAGTGCGGCGGAGAGCAGGGCGCCGCGAACGGCAAGAGCGAGACGGGAGGCGCGAGGTGCGGTCATGAAGGCTTCCGTGAAAGGCAAAGGTTAATGGGATTCATTCCCCTTGCCGGACGTTGCGGAAAAACCCGCCAAAAAAGTTTCGAGCCCCTCGGCGCGCCTGCCACCTGTAGGGGCGAATTCATTCGCCCGCTTTTTGCACCAGGCTGCTTGCAGTCAAACCCTGGCCTGCACCGTCACCCACCAGCGCGTGCGGTAGTGCACCTCCACCGGCAGCGTGCGGGTCAGCAGTTCCAGCAGCTTGTCGGTGTCGTCCAGGCGGTACACGCCGGAGAGGCGCAGGTCGGCGATGGCCTCGCTGCAGGCCAGGCGGCCGTTGCGGTAGCGCGAGACCTCGGCGAGGAAGTCGGCCAGGCGCATGCCTCGGGTGACGATCAACCCGTCGGCCCAGGCGGCCGCGTCCATGTCCGGCGCCTCCAGCGCTCGGGCGGCGTATTCGCCGACTTCGAAGCGCTGGCCGGCACCGGCCACCGCAGCGCCGGTGCCGGCCAGCGGGGCGATGCTCACCGTGCCCTCGGCGACGCTCAGGCGGGTGGCGGCCTGCTCCTGGCGCACCACGAAGCGGCCGCCCAGGGTCTCGAACAGGCCGTGGCGGGTGCGCACGCGCAGGGGGCGCGGGACGCCCGTCGTGGCGTCATGGCTGCCGTCGACGAGGATCTCGCCACGCTCCAGGAGCACCAGGCGCTGGTGCTGGTCGAAGCGCAGGTCCACCGCGCTGTCGGTGTTCAGGTGCAGGCGCGTGCCGTCGGCCAGCGCCACGCGGCGGCGCTCGCCGACGGCGGTGCCGTAGTCGGCGGTCAGGTGCGTCCAGGGCGTCAGGTCGCGGGCCAGCCACAGGGCGGAACCGCTGACCATGGCCGCCGACAGCAGCTTCAGGGCCTGGCGCCGACGCAGGCGCTGCGTCGAGGTTTCCAGGGTCTGCATCACCGTGCCGGCGCCGGGCACCGCTTTCAGCGTGCTGGAGAGCTCATCGTCCAATACCTGCACGCGCTGCCAGGCCTGCTCGTGGTCCTGGTGGGCGGCACGCCAGTGGTCGCAGGCGCGCTGCAGCTCGGCATCGCCCGCGGCGGAACGCAGGCGCACCAGCCAGTGGATGGCCTGGCGCACCACCTGTGCATCGGCCTGGCGTGACGCGCTCATTCGGCGAACCGCAGCTGGTAGCAGTGGAACAGGGCATCGGCGACATGGCGTTCCACCGAGCGCAGGGAAATGCCCATGCGCTCGGCCACCTGGGCGTGGGTCAGGCCCTCGCACCGGGCCAGCAGGAAGGCGGTGCGCACGTTCGGCTTCAGGCCATCGAGCAGGCGCGCGATGTTCTCCAGCAGCTCGAGGATCAGCTCGCGCTCCTCCAGGCTCGGCGTCGCCGCTTCGGGCAGCAGGGCGAGGGACTCCCTGTAGGCGCGCTCCAGCTCCTCGCGGCGCCAGTGGTCGATCACCAGCCCCCGCGCGATGGTGCGCAGGAAGGCGCGCGGGGTGGCGATCTCCAGCTGCTCGCGGCGGGCGAGCAGGCGCAGGAAGGTGTCCTGGGCCAGGTCGGCGGCATCGGCGGCGTTGCCGAGGCGGCCGCGCAGCCAGTTCTTCAGCCAGCCGTGATGGTCGCTGTAGAGGCGTTGCACGCTGAGGTGGGAGGGCGGCATGGGGTCACCGAAGAATCGGTAGTAAATGAAAATTAGTCGCATTTTCTTGATGCGCGCGGGGATTTGCAACGTCGGCGTGCAGGAAAGGGGCGGCCGGTCATGCCGAACCGCACGTCCCCGTCGGCCCCTGCCAGGCGCGGGTGTCGCCTCAGCGATACCAGCGCGGCGTGTACACCCAGTCCTGGCCGTCGGGGCGGGGAATGCGCCGGGTGAGGGACGAGCCGATGATCACCAGGGTGCGCATGTCCACCTGCTCCGGGCGCAGTTCGCCGAGGCTGGTGAGGGTCAGCGCTTCTGCCGGGCGACCGATGTCACGGCCCAGCACGACCACGGTTTCCGGGCGGCGATGGCGCGCGACGATTTCCAGGGCGCGCGCCAGCTGCCAGGGGCGTGCCCTGGAGATGGGGTTGTAGAAGGCCATGGCCAGGTCGGCGGCGCCGGCGTGGTCCAGGCGCTGCTCGATCACCTCCCAGGGCTTGAGGTTGTCCGAGAGCGAGATCAGGCAGAAATCGTGGCCCAGGGGGGCGCCGGCCTTGGCGGCGGTGGCCAGGGCGGCGGAGACCCCGGGGAACACCTGCAGCTCCACCTGCAGCCAGCGCGGGTCACGGTTGTCGTCCAGGGCTTCGAGCACGGCGGCGGCCATGGCGAAGACGCCCGGGTCGCCCGAGGACACCACCACCACCCGGCGGCCGCTGGCGGCCAGCTCGAAGGCGTGGCGGGCGCGTTGCAGTTCCTCGCGGTTGTCGGTGCAGTGCAGCACCTGCTCCGGGCGGAAGGGCCCGGCCATGCGGATGTAGGTTTCGTAGCCCAGCAGGTCCTCGGCCTCGTCCAGGGCGCGGCGGGTGGCCGGGACCATGAACTCGGCGGCGCCCGGGCCCAGGCCCACCACCGTCAGGCGGCCACGGCGCCGGCCGATGCGCTCCACCTCCAGCGGCTGCGCGGCGCGGTACAGGCGGATGCCCGAGAGGTGCTGGTGCAGGGGCGGCAGCGCCGTCTCGTCGACCAGGAAGCGCAGCGGCACGCCGAGTTCGTCGGCGCAGCTGGCCAGCGCGGCATCGGTCATGCGTGCGGGGGCGGCCAGCAGGCAGGCGAGGGCGCCACTGGCCAGCCCGGCGGTCGCCAGGGCCTGGCGCACGCCGGCTGCATCCGCATCACCGTCGATGCGCGCGGCCACCACGCGGGGGTGGATCAGCAGCTCGTCGCGGGCCTCCACGCGTTGCTCGGCGGTGACATGGATGACCCGCCGGGCCTGTTCCGCCAGGGGCAGGTTGGCCGCCTCCAGCCAGGGCGCCTCGCCCTCGACGCGGACGGACTCGCCGCCCAGCAGGTCGGAGACGAAGCGCTTGCCCTGCTCGATATCGGCCAGGGCATAGCCCGCTGGCGGTTCCAGCAGGCAGGTGCCGAAGCGCAGTTCGCCGCTGGTGGTGATGGCCGGGGCCACTTCCAGCTGCGCGGCGATCTCGCGGGCCATGCGGTTGACCCCGCCGAGCCCGCCCAGCAGCGGCACCACGGCGCTGCCGTCCTCGGCCACCGCCAGCACCGGCGGCTCGGCGCCCTTGCTGGCCAGCTGCGCGGCGAGGCCGCGGATGAGGATGCCGGCCGCGCACAGGGCGATGATCGGCCTGTCGTCGCGGTAGAGCCCGCGCAAGGTCTCGCCGAACTCGGCGTAGGTCGCGTCGGCACCCTCGACGCGCCCGGCCAGGCCGAGCACGCGTGCCTGTGGATAAAGCGCCTGGATGCGCCGGGCGACGGGCAGGCCGCCGCTGCCGAGCAGCAGGATGGCCGGGGCCTTGCGTGGGTCCATCAGCCTCTCCACTTCTGGCCGGGGACCAGGATCATCGAGAAGTAGGGCGAGGCCATCGGGTCCACCTCATGCAGCGGCAGGATGCGCTGGTTGCTCATGGTGGCGCGCTCCACGTAATGGGCGCGGCCGTCCAGGCCCAGTTCGCCGAGCACCCGGCGCACCTTGTCGAAGTTGCGCCCGAGCTTCATCACCACCGCCGCCTCGGCGTCCGCCAGGCGCGTCTTCAGTTCATCCTCCGGCAGCACGCCGGAGAGCACCGACAGGCTCTGGTTGCGGTACACCAGCGGCAGGCCGAGCACCGCGGCGCTGCCCAGCATGGAGCACACGCCCGGCACCACCTCGGCTTCGTAGCGCCCGGCCAGGCGGTCGTGCAGGTACATGTAGGAGCCGTAGAAGAACGGGTCGCCCTCGCAGATCACCGCCACGTCGCGCCCGGCCTCCAGGTGCTGGGCCACCTGCTCGGCGGCGGTGTCGTAGAAGTCGCTGATCACATCCTCGTAGGACAGCGGCGGCTCCAGCTTCTCGGTGGTCACCGGGTAGACCAGCGGCATGCGCTGCTGCGACTCCACCAGGTGCTGCTCGATGATGCCGAAGGCATTGCCGCCCTGGCCCAGGTTGGCCTTCGCCTTGGCCACGAAGTAGCCGACCACCGGGGCCGACTGCAGCAGGCGCAAGGCCTTGAGGGTGATCAGCTCGGGGTCGCCGGGGCCGACACCCAGGCCGATCAGGCGGCCCTTGCCGGCGCGTTCCTGTGCACCCATCACTCCACCTCCGTGGCCAGGGCGTTGATCGCCGCTGCGGCCATCGCGCTACCGCCACGGCGCCCGCGCACGATCACGTAGGGCACGCCACGGCTGTCGGCGGCGAGCATGTCCTTGGATTCCGCCGCGCCGACGAAGCCCACCGGGAAGCCGAGGATCAGCGCCGGCTTCGGCGCGCCGGCGTCGAGCATCTCCAGCAGGTAGAACAGCGCGGTGGGGGCGTTGCCGATCACCACCACGCTGCCTTCCAGGCGTTCCCGCCAGTGTTCCAGGGCCACCGCCGAGCGGGTGTTGCCCAGCGTGCGGGCGAGCTCCGGCACGCCGGCATCGTTGAGGGTGCAGATCACCTCGTTGTTCGCCGGCAGGCGCGCACGGGTCACGCCCTCGGCCACCATGCGCGCGTCGCAGAGGATCGGTGCGCCGGCGGCGATGGCCGCGCGGCCGGCGGCACCGGCGCCGGGGGAGAAGCGCAGGTCCTGCACCACGTCGACCATGCCGCAGGCGTGGATCACGCGCACGGCGAGCTTCTCCAGGTCCGGCGGGATGGCGGAGAGGTCCGCCTCGGCGCGGATGATGGAGAAGGAATGGCGATAGATCTCCTGACCATCGCGGATGTAATCGATCATTCGGTGGAGCTCCAGCTGTCAGGCGCGGCGGCCAGCCAGGCGGCCGCCGCGTGTATGTCCAGGTCGCGCGCCAGCGGGCGGCCGAAGCCACCGGCGCCGTCGTCGCGTCGATAGAGGTCGTAGTGGCCGTCGCCCGTGGCCAGCAGGGTCAGCGGCGCCACATGGGCGGCGGCGCAGGAGCGCGGGCAGCCGCACAGGTGCACCCGCGCGCCGTCGGGCAGTGTGGCGGCGAGGGTCAGGGCGTCGGCCTTGGTGTCGGCCAGGCCCTTGGCGCAGCCGGCCGACCCGGTGCAGGCCTGGAGGCGCGCCAGTGGCGCGTCGGCCTCGGTGCACAGGCCCAGGGCGGCGAGCCCGGCCAGCAGCGGGGCGGTTTCCCGTTCCGGCACGTTGGGCAGCAGCACGGATTGCCAGGGCGTCATGTGCAGGTTGCCGTCGCCGTGGCGCCGGGCCAGTTCGGTGAGGGCCAGCAACTGGCCGGCCTGCAGGCGCCCCAGAGGCGGGAGTGCGCCGACCAGCCACAGCCCAGCCTGCGCCTGCGGCAGCACGCCGATGGGGCGCAGGTCGGTGGCGGCGCGGCGCCAGCCACCGGCGTCCTGCAGGGGGAAGGGCAGGCGCTGGCGCAGCTCGGCCAGCAGCTGATCGGCGCCGAGGCTGCCGAGCAGGTCGCGCATGCGCGCCTGCTGCGGCGCGGCCCGTTCGAGGAAGAGCTCGAGCAGCGCTTCCACCAGGGCCGGCACCCGGGCGCCGGGCACCGCCGCCAGGGCGGGTGCGTCGCTGGCCTCGCGGGGCGGACAGCCGGCCAGGCCGAAGGCGAACAGGCCGTCCTTGCCGGGCTCCATGGCGGCCAGCCAGATGTCGTTGGGGTGGTCGAGCATCGCCAGGGCCTCGCCGCCGTCCAGCAGCAGGGCGAACTTGGGCGAGAGCACATGGAAGCGCGGGTTGTCCTCCAGCAGGGCCAACAGGCGCGTGGCCAGCGGGCGGACGTCCTGCAGCGCGCTCGGGTCGAGCCCGGCGGCGGGGCTGACCATCAGGTTGCGCACATCGTCAGCACCCGGCGTCGCGGCGCCCAGGCCGATGGCCAGCAGCTCGGCGATCAGCGCCTGTTCGCGGCCCGGATGCACGCCACGGATCTGCAGGTTGGCGCGGTTGGTGGCCTCCAGCACGCCGCCGGAATACCCGTGGGCGGCCAGCGCCAGGGCCTCGGCGGCACCGGCTTGCAGACGGCCGCAGGGCAGCTTGATGCGGCAGATGCCGCCGTCCTTCGCCGGGACGATGCGCAGCAGCCCCGGGCAGGCCGAGGGGCGGACGGATGGAGCGCTGGAGGGAGCGTGGTTCACCGTGGTCACCGGGTCAGTTGCCGCGGCGACCGTGTCCCCCCGCAAGGGAACCCTGGCACCGAGACACCCCGCTCGATGCGTGCACACGCGACTGGTGTCACCGGCAGGTCTCCTGGCTGGCAGGTCGGTATCCGTCGCGGCCTTCCCGGTTTCCCAGTGGCACGGATCGCGAGGACTCGCTGCATACAGTTGCGGGGGCAGCCACGGCTTTGACCGTGTTCCCTCTTAGGCCGGGCGCAGTGGGCGCTCCGGCAACCGGTGAAGGGCGCTATTATGCCCGCTTTGCGCGGCTGTGGGATGCGGCTGGTTGTCGGATGCCCAATGGACGCGGCACGGTCGGATACGAGGAAAACTGCATGCAGCCCTGGCTGACGCTGGTGGGGATAGGCGAGGACGGCTACGCCGGCCTGGGCAAGGCCGCGCGCCATGCCCTGCTGGCCGCCGAGGAGGTGGTGGGCGCGCCGCGCCAGCTGGAATTGCTGCCCCGCTGCATCCGCGCCCGGCGCAGCGCCTGGCCCAGCCCCTTCTCCCTGGAGCCGTTGCTGCGGCGTCGTGGCGCGCCGGTGTGCGTGCTGGCCAGCGGCGACCCGATGCTGTTCGGCGTGGGGGCCAGCCTTGCGCGGCAGCTGCCCGCCGAGGAGCTGCGCGTACTGCCGGCCCCCTCGTCCGCCTCCCTCGCCGCCGCGCGCCTGGGCTGGCCGTTGCAGGACGCCACGCTGGTCTCCCTGGTGGCGCGTCCGTTGGCGGCGCTCAACCTGCATCTGCATGACGGCGCCCGCCTGTTGGTGCTGAGCAACGACGGCGACAGCCCCGCCGCCATCGCTGCGCTGCTGGACGAGCGGGGCTTCGGGCCCAGCGCCATGACCGTGCTGGAACACCTGGGCGGCCTGGCTGAACGGCGCATCGACGGCATCGCCGGCGAATGGTCCGCCACCCGGGTCGCGGCCCTCAACCTGGTCGCCATCGACTGCCGTGCCGGCGAGCAGGCCCGCCACCTGCCGCTGACCTGCGGCCTGCCGGACGACGCCTACCGCCACGACGGCCAACTGACCAAGCGCGACGTGCGCGCCATCACCCTCGCGCGCCTGGCGCCGCAACCGGGGCAACTGCTCTGGGACGTGGGCGCCGGCAGCGGCTCCATCGGCATCGAATGGATGCGTGCCCACCCGGGCTGCCGCGCCATCGCCGTCGAGGCCGACGAAGGCCGCCAGGTGCATATCCGCCACAACCGCGACGCCCTCGGCGTGCCCGGCCTGCAACTGGTGGCCGGCCAGGCCCCCGCCGCACTCGATGGCCTGCCCGCGCCCGATGCGGTGTTCATCGGCGGCGGCGTCACCGAGCCCGGCGTGCTGGAGCAGTGCTGGAGCCGGCTCAAGCCCGGCGGCCGCCTGGTGGCCAACGCCGTGACCCTGCAGAGCGAGGCGGTGCTGGTGGCCTTCCGCGACGCCCATGGTGGCGAGCTGACCCGCATCGCCATCGCCCAGGCCCAGCCCCTGGGTGGCTTCGACACCTGGCGCTCGGCATTGCCCATCACCCTCCTCGAGGTGGTGAAGCATGCGTAGCTGGGTGCCGAGCGCAGCGGGGCCCAGCGCTGCCGAGCCTTGCCCTGTGCGAGCCCGCCATGCGTGACGAAACCCCCGAGCAACCCGCGCCCCTGCGCAGCGGCTACACCACCGGCAGCTGCGCCACCGCCACCAGCCTGGCAGCGGCGCGCCTGCTGCTGGGCGGGGTGGCGAGCGACGCGGTGGAGATCGTCCTGCCCAAGGGCCAGCAGGTGCTGATGCGCCTGGAGTTCTGCCGCTCGATCGACGGCGGCGCCGAGGCCGGCACGCTCAAGGATGCCGGCGACGACCCGGACGTGACCCACGGTGCGCTGATCTACGCCCAGGTGCGCCTGGCCGACGAGCCCGGGGTGCGCTTCCACGCCGGCCCCGGCGTCGGCACCGTGACCAGGCCGGGCCTGACCCTGGCGGTGGGCGAGCCGGCGATCAACCCGGTGCCGCGGCAGATGATGACCGAGCACCTCACCCAACTCGCGCTGGAGCACGGCCACTCCGGTGGCTTCGAAGTCACCGTCTGCGTGCAGGGCGGCGCCGAGCTGGCGCTGAAGACCATGAACCCGCGCCTGGGCATCCTCGGTGGCCTGTCGATCCTCGGCACCACGGGTATCGTCCGGCCCTTCTCCTGCGCGGCCTACATTGCCTCCATCCACCAGGGCATCGACGTCGCCCGCGCCAACGGCTTCACCCACCTGGCCGCCTGCACCGGCAATGCCAGCGAGGACGCCATGCGCCGGCGCTACGGCTTCGACGACACCGCCCTGATCGAGATGGGCGACTTCGCCGGCGCCGTGCTCAAGCACCTGCGCAAGGCACCGGTGGAAAGACTCAGCCTGTGCGGCGGCTTCGGCAAGATCAGCAAGCTGGCCGCCGGGCACATGGACCTGCACAGCCGCAGCTCCAGCATCGACCTGCCCCTGCTCGCCGAATGGGCCGCCGGCCTGGGCGCCGATGCCGACCTGCAGGACGCCATGCGCGGCACCAACACCAGCCAGCAGGCGCTGGCGCTGGCGCATGCCGCCGGGGTGCCCCTGGGCGATGCGGTCTGCGCCCGCGCCCTGGCCTTCGCCCGCCGCACCGTGCCGGCCGGCGTGGTCCTGGAAGTCTTCGCCATCGATCGCCAGGGCAACCTGGTCGGCCAGGCGCTGGAGCGACCATGACGCGCATCCTCCTGCTGGGCGGCGTCACCGAGGCCCTGGCCCTGGCCCGGCGCCTCGGCCCCGAGCACGTCTACAGCCTCGCCGGCCTCGGCAAGGTGCCGGCCGACCTTGACTGCCAGGTACGCGTCGGCGGCTACGGCGGTGCCGAAGGGCTGGCGCGCTACATCGACGAAGCCGGTATCGGCCTGCTGCTCGACGCCACCCACCCCTATGCCGCGCAGATCAGCCACAACGCCGCCCGCGCTGCCGGGCTCGCCGGCATTCCCTGCTGGGCCCTGCGTCGCCCCGGCTGGTGCGCCGGCCCCGGTGACGACTGGCGCGAAGTCGCCGGCTGGGCCGAGCTGGTCGAGACCCTGGGCGCCTTCCGCCGGCCCTTCTTCACCCTGGGTCGCGAACCCCTGGAGCACCTCGGCGAGATTCCTGCCCACCAGCACTGGACCGTGCGCTGCCTGCAGGGGCACGCGCCGGGCGAGCGTTTCGAGGTCATCGGCTCTCGCGGGCCGTTCGACCTGGACGAGGAGCGTGCGCTGTTCGATCGCCTCGGCACCGATGTGCTTGTCAGCAAGAACAGCGGCAGCCAGTCCACCGAGCCCAAGCTGCAGGTCGCCCGCGAACGCGGCCTGCCGGTGCTGGTCCTCAAGCGCCCCGAACTGCCTCCTGTCACCCGCGAATTCGACTCGGTGGACGGCCTCTGGCAGGCCCTCGCCCCTCAACTGGAAACACCATGACCCCCACTGCCTATGCCCGCGTCCTGTTCGCCGGGCCCGACCTCGGCGAAGGCGCCTTCGCCGAGCTGTTCCGCCGCCAGTTGGCCGCCCTGCGCGGTGAAGCGGCGCTCGCCGATATCGTCGACACCGGCGCCGGCTTCGATGCGCTGACACGCGCCGTGCAGGCCAGCCCGCGCCCGCTGCTGGTGATCGACCTCGACCCGCAGTCGGGCCCGCAGCACCTCGACTGGCTGCGCGACGAGCTGGGCCGCCTCGACGCGCCCGGGGAACTCTTTGTCGCCAGCCTGCTGGGCCAGTACGACAGCGACCCGGCCGGCGCCGCCTGTGCCCTCGTCGAGCGCCACGAGCTGCATCTCGCCTGCGTCGGCGTGCCGGAACTGCCGGCCAGCCACGCCTGGTCCTGCATCCCGCCCCATGCCCGCCGCCTGCTGCTGTGCAACGGCCCTCGCTGCACCCGCCGTGGTGCGCTGCCGCTGTGGAAGAAACTGCGGGAAACCCTCAAGGCCGCCGGCAAGCTGGAGTGCGAGGGCGGCGTGCACATCACCCGCACCCAGTGCCAGTTCCCCTGCGACCTCGGCCCCACCGCCAGCCTCTACCCGGAAGGCGAGTGGTACCGCATCCGCGACGAGGCGGAGGTGCTGCGCTGGGTGCAGGAGCGGATAGTCGAAGAGCGGGCGGTGCCGGAGTTGCTGACCGGCCCCGCGGCTTTGTGATGGAGAGCGATGAAACGTGATGACAGCGTGAAGGTGTCCGGAGCAGGGCCGATACGACTCGAATGAGCAGGGCACAAGCCCGGCTTCCGGCCAACCGTGAAGCCATCGCAACCTACAACCGGCACGTGGACGAACGCGGCGTGTTCAGCGATGGCGTGCGCCGCTTCTGATCACCGTGTGAAACGCCCCGCCGTCAGCGGCGCCGAGAGCATCAGCAGCCCCAGCAGCGCGAATGCAGTCACCAGCCCCAGGCCCTGGGCGACGAAGCCCACCAGCGCCGGCCCCGCGAGCACGCCGGCGTAGCCGATGGTGGTCAGGGCGGCGACGGCGAGATTGGCCGGCATGGCCGTCTGCCGGCCCGCAGCGGTGAACAGCACCGGCACGACATTGGCCGCGCCCAGCCCCACCAGCGGGAATCCCGGCAGGGCCAGCAGCGGGTGGGGGGCCAGCAGCAGAAGCGCGAAGCCTGCGGTGGCCAGGAGGCCGCCCCCCACCAGGATGCGCCGCTCGCCCAGGCGGGCGATCAGCTTGTCGCCGCTCAGGCGGCCCACCAGCATCGCCAGGGAGAACAGCGCATAGCCGAGACCGGCGCGCGCCGGGTCGAAGCCGCGCTCCTCCACCAGCAGGATGGCGCCCCAGTCGAGCATCGCGCCTTCGGCGAGGAACATCGCGAACGCCAGCGCCCCGAGCAGCAGGACGATGCCCCGGGGCCGCACGAAGAAGGCGCCACCACCCCCGGAGCGAGTACGCAGCAGGCGGGGCGCCGCGAGCACCAGGCCCAGCACGACGATCGCCACGGCCACCAGGATCGCCGGCAGGGGCGCGAGGCCGGCCGCCAGCAGGGCGGTCATGCCCAGGGAACCGGCGAAGCCACCGACGCTGAACATGCCGTGGAAGCCGGACATCAGCGGCACCGGTGCGTCACGCGTCACCTCCACGGCGTGCACGCTCATCGCCACGTCCATGGCGCCAAGGGACGCGCCGAACAAGGCCAGGGCGAACGCCAGCAGCGGGCCCGAATCGGCCACCGCCAGCAGCGGCATGGCGCAGCACAGGCCGATGCCGCCGGCCAGGATCACCGGGCGGCTGCCGATCCGGCCCGCCAGCCCGCCGGCCAGCGGCATCGACAGCATCGACCCCGCGCCCAGGCACAGCAGCAACAGGCCCAGTACCGCCTCCTCGATGCCCAGGCGGGCCTTGGCGTAAGGCACCAGCGGCGCCCAGCAGGCCATGCCGAAACCGGAAACGAAGAACGCCAGGCGCGTGGCGAGGCGGGTGGCTGGGCTGTCGGCGCAGGGTACGGCTTGGTTCATCGGGCATTCCGGGAAGAAAAGGGGCGGACCTTAACACGTGCCCGGAGCGGGCGACGTTCGACCATCTGGTTGATGGACGATCCAGGGCGCGGGGGGTTCAGGGGATGTGAGGGAAGGCGTTCAATCCCGGAGGATGACGGGAGCCTCCCAGGCCAGGACGCTCAGGCATCTGTCAACGCCCGAGACCAGGTACTCCTTAAGTGCTCGGTCGCCGCTCAGAAAGCCCGGGCGCAGCCGCTCCTGATCGAACCAGCCGCCGGCGGTGATCGCGTGCAGCCAGCCATCGGAACAATGCGGCCAGAACTCCAGGAGGTCGCCTTCGTCCAGTAGCCGGAAGCCCTCCACGGCCGGGATGCGGACTCGTATCTCCGTGGATGTGCCCGGCGCTTGCAGTTGCAGTGTCAGGGTGTCGAGGTCGTAATCGAGGTGCAGCAATTCCATTCGTGATTCGCCGGCCAACCGGGTGGCGGTCACCATTCTCAACTGCCCGCTGACGCTCATGCTCATTCCTTGCTGTTGTGCCTTCCAGATGGATGACGGTTTTGGGTGGCGCTCGAGTGCGCCTGTAACTCCGCCCGGTGGACCGGTGAAGCGGGGTCCACCCTACAGGGCTGCGTGTTACACCGGGTTGCCCGCTGCGTAGGGTGGACATCGCTCTTCATGTCCACCAAGCGGGACCGATCCCGAGCGCATCCGGCTCAGTCCGACAGCGCCCGGTATTCCGCATCCAGTTCCGCTGCCAATTGGCGGGCGCGGCCGAGGCGGACGGGGCCGCCTTCGATGTCCACCAGCAGCGTGTCGCAACCCAGTGGCTCCAGGGCGGGCCAGTCCTTGAGGCGGCCGTCGGTGAGGATCAGCACGCGCTGGTGCTCCGAGGGCTTCTGTCGCTGGCGACGCCGCAACCAGTCACGGGCCTGGTGCAGGGCCTCGACCAGCGGGGTGCCGCCGCCGGCGCCGAGGCCATCGAGCCATTGCTGCAGCGACGCCGAGGCCTTGCTGCCCTGCCACAGCCAGCGGGGTTCGCGGCCGGTGGCGTGGAGCACGGCGAGGCGCGCGCGCTGGCGGTAGGCGGCCTCGAACAGCCCGGCCAGCAGGCCCTTGGCGCGGGACAGGGCGCCATGGCGGCGGGTGGACGCGGAGGCATCCACCAGCACCAGCCAGAGCGGGTCGTGTTGCTGGCTGCGGGGGCGGCGCACCAGGTCCCTGGCCTTGCGCGGGCGGCCGCGCAGCAGGGTGGGGAGCCACTGGATGGCGCCGTCGCGGCCGCTGCGGTTCGCGCCGCTGCGACCGTTGGCGAGTTCTCCCGGGCCTGGTCTGGCATCCGCGCCCATGACCCGGCGCGGGCGGATGCTCAGGGCTTTTTTGGCCAGCCCGGCAACTCGCGTCGGGAGTCGGTGGGCACCGGCTGGGCGGGCAGCTCGCCCCACTGGCCTTCGCCTGCGGATGCCTGGGGTTGCGCGCCACTGGGGGACGCCTGCGGGGGCTGTGTGGAGGAGGACGCCTGGGTTCGACGATGGGCCAGGGCGAAGTGTTCGACGGCGTCGATATCGATGTCCGCGATGGCCGTCGCGCCACGCCAGGCGGCATGGGCGCGAGCCGCGCGCAGCCACACCAGGTCGGCGCGCAGGCCGTCGACACCGGCGTCGAAGCAACGCTGGGCGATCGCGTCCAGGGCACCGTCATCGAGGGGAATGGCGGGAAGGCGCTCGCGGGCGTCCTGGCAACGACGGGCGAGGGCCTGCTGCTCGCCGCTCCACTGGGCGACGAAGCCCTGCGGATCGGCGTCGAAGGCCAGGCGGCGACGCAGGATCTCCGCGCGTTCGGCCGGTTGCGGCTGGCCGCCGAGGCTGACCTTGAGGCCGAAGCGGTCCAGCAGTTGCGGGCGCAGCTCGCCTTCCTCGGGGTTCATGGTGCCGATCAGTACGAAGCGCGCGGCGTGGCGGTGGGAGAGGCCGTCGCGCTCCACCAGGTTGACCCCGCTGGCGGCGACGTCCAGCAGCAGGTCCACCAGGTGGTCCGGCAACAGGTTCACCTCGTCGACGTAGAGCACGCCGCCGTGGGCCTTGGCCAGCACGCCGGGGGAGAACTGCGCACGGCCCTCGCCCAGGGCGGCATCGAGGTCGAGAGTGCCGACGATGCGCTCCTCGCTGGCGCCCAGCGGCAGGGTGACGAAGATGCCTTGCGGCAGCAGGTCGGCGATGCCCCGGGCCAGGGTGGACTTGGCCATGCCGCGCGGGCCTTCGATCAGCACGCCGCCGATGGCGGGATCGATGGCGGCCAGGTACAGCGCGAGCTTCAGCTCGTCGGCGGCGACCACGGCGCTCAAGGGGAAGTGGGGAAGCTCGGACATGACGGGTTCCTGAAAACGCATCGCGGCATGGTAGCGAAAGGCCGAACGCGCCGATAGAAATCAGTGATTGAACGGCGGCCGGCGATGCAGTAATTTGGCCGGCATTCGCTTTGGAGATCGTCATGCCGCACCTCGCTTCCACTCCGCTCACCGCTTGCCAGGCCCAAGGCCCGGCACGTGCGCGCGTGGCTGCTGCGGCCAGCTATTTCTACGGGTATTGGTTTAGCCACGGGCTGGCCTGATACCTGATCAGGCGGCCCACTCCAGCAGGGTCGCCCACCAAAGCTCCACGAAACCCCCGGTCGGCAACCCGACCGGGGGTTTTTGTTTTTCCAGGGTCCACAAGACCGAACGCACGTAATCCGAGGATCGCACCATGATCAGCTACCGCACCTACGCCACCTATTACCGCAACTCCGACTGGCGATTTAGCCGCTTCGCCGCCGCACTCACACCCCTGAATCGAACACCCAGTTAGAGCGCCGCGCGCGGACCGAACCGCGCCGGCCGAGGATGCCCGTCATGAATTCCGTTTCCGTATCGCCCATCGCCGCCCAGCCCCTCCATGCCCTGCCGCTGGAGACCCTGGCGTCCCCCTCGCGCAGCACCCAGCCGCTGCCCACCCCCGCCGAACTGCGCCAGCGCCTGCCGCTGCACGACGCCCTGGCCCGCCAGGTCCGCGCCCAGCGCGATGCCGTGCGCGCGGTGCTCGATGGCGACGACCCGCGCCTGCTGGTGGTGGTCGGCCCCTGTTCCATCCACGACCCCGAATCCGCCCTGGACTACGCCCGCCGCCTCGCCGCGCTGGCGCCGCAGGTGAGCGACCAGCTGCTGCTGGTGATGCGCGCCTACGTCGAGAAGCCGCGCACCACGGTGGGCTGGAAAGGGCTGGTCTACGACCCGCACCTGGATGGCAGCGGCGACATGGCGGCCGGCCTGGCGCTCAGCCGCCGGCTGATGCTGCAGATGATCGAGCTGGGCCTGCCGGTGGCCACCGAGCTGCTGCAACCCCTGGCCGCCGGCTACTTCGACGACCTGCTGGGCTGGGCCGCCATCGGTGCGCGCACCAGCGAGTCGCAGGTACACCGTGAACTGGTCAGCGGCCTCGACCTGCCGGTGGGCTTCAAGAACGGCACCGACGGCAGCCTCGGCATCGCCACCGACGCGATGCGCTCGGCGGCCCACGCGCACCAGCATTTCGGCATCGACGACCTGGGCCGCCCGGCGCTGGTGCAGACCGCCGGCAATGCGGATACGCACCTGGTGCTGCGTGGCGGCCACCAGGGCCCGAACCATGACGCGGCCAGCGTCGCGGCCGCCCGTGCGGGGCTGGAGAGGCTCGGCATCGCGCCGCGCATCATGGTCGATTGCAGCCACGCCAACAGCGGCAAGGACCCGCTGCGCCAGCCGGCGGTGCTGGCGGAGGTGATCGACCAGCGCCTGGCCGGCCAGGACGCCTTGCGCGGCGTGATGATCGAGAGCCACCTGTTCGACGGTGCCCAGTCGCTGTCGTGCGAGCTGCGCTACGGGGTGTCCATCACCGACGGTTGCCTGGGCTGGGACGGCACCGAGCGCATCCTGCGGGAGGCGGCGGCGCGGTTGCGCGGGTGATCATCGGCGGGCGGGGTGTTGCCCCGCTGGTTCGAGCGTAGGGTGGGTGAAACCCGCGTGTGCCAGGTGCGATCGGCATCGCGAATGAATTCGCTCCCACGGGGGAGACTTCGTGCCGGGGTTGTTCGCGAGCAGAGCTCGCTCCTACAGGAGAGCCGGGGGCGCTTTTGTGGGAGCGGATTCATCCGCGAAGGCGGCGGGGCGTAGTTGAAATACCCCACACGCACGTCGGGGGCTACTGCTCCTCGATATCCAGCAGCAGGTTCTCGATGGCCTCGCGGTGGTCGCCGGGGTGTTCCCAGAGGCCGCGTTGCTGGGCTTCGACCAGGCGCTCGGCGATGTCGCGCAGGGCCTCCGGGTTGTGCTGCCGGATGAAGTCGCGGGTGTCGGCGTCCAGCAGGTAGGCGTCGGCCAGCAACCGGTACTGGTGGTCGTCGACCAGCTCGCTGGTGGCGTCGAAGGCGAACAGGTAGTCCACCGTGGCGGCCAGTTCGAAGGCGCCCTTGTAGCCGTGGCGCTTCATGCCGGCGATCCACTTGGGATTGGCGGCGCGCGAGCGCACCACGCGGCCCAGCTCTTCCTTCAGCGAGCGGATGCGCGGCAGGTCCGGCTGGCTGTGGTCGCCGTGGTAGCTGGCGACCCTGTCGCCGCGCAGGGTTTCGGCGGCGGCGAGCATGCCGCCCTGGAACTGGTAGTAGTCGTTGGAGTCGAGGATGTCGTGCTCGCGGTTGTCCTGGTTCTGCAGCACCGCCTGCAATCGCTCCAGGCGCTGGGCGAAGCGGGCTCGCGCGGGCGTGCCGGCATCCTGCGCGCCGTAGGCGTAGCCGCCCCAGTTCAGGTACACCTCGGCCAGTTCGGCGCGGTCCTGCCACTGGCGCTCCTCGATGGCACCCTGCACGCCGGCACCGTAGGCACCGGGCTGGGCGCCGAAGATGCGCCAGCCGGCCTGCAGCCGGGCATCGTCCGTCCCCAGCCCCTCGGCGGCCAGGCGGGCGCTTTCCAGCCTCACCCGGGCGGCCAGGGGGTTCATGTCCTCCGGCTCGTCCAGCTCGGCGACCGCCTGCACGGCGGCGTCGAACAGGCGGATGAGGTTGGCGAAGGCGTCGCGGAAGAAGCCCGATACCCGCAGCGTCACGTCCACCCGGGGACGGTCGAGCAGGGACAGCGGCAGGATCTCGAAGTCTTCCACGCGCTGGCTGCCGGCCTGCCACACCGGGCGCACGCCCATCAGCGCCAGGGCCTGGGCGATGTCGTCGCCACCGGTGCGCATGGTGGCGGTGCCCCAGACGGAAAGGCCGAGCTGGCGCAGGTGGTCGCCGTGATCCTGCAGGTGGCGCTCCAGCAGCAGGCTGGCGGACTGGAAGCCCAGGCGCCAGGCGGTGGGCGTGGGCAGGTTGCGCACGTCCAGGGTGAAGAAGTTGCGCCCGGTGGGCAGGGTGTCGAGGCGCCCGCGACTGGGTGCGCCGCTGGGGCCGGGCAGCACGAAGCGGCCTTCCAGGGCGGCCAGCACGCCGCCGATCTCGGCGGGACCGCAGGCATCCAGGGTCGGGGCGACCACCTGGCGCAGGCTGTGGATGACCAGGTCGCTGGCGGGGCCCACCGACGGGTGATCGGTCGCCCGGATCATCGCCAGGGCCAGCAGCTCCAGGCGCTCGCGGGTGTCGCCATTGCTGCGCCAGGGATCGATGCTGACCGCTTCCAGCATTGCCGGGCGCGGGCCTTCCCAGGGCTCGGCCCAGTTGCAGTCCAGCGGGTCGCGCCCCAGCTCGAGGTCGGCGGCGAGCGCACGCAGCAGGCTGGCGTTGGCGCCCCTGCCATCGCCCCGGGGGATGCGCACCAGGGACAGCAGGGTGTCGTCGCGCAGGCTGCCGGCGGGGGATTCGCCGAACACGTGGAGGCCATCGCGGATCTGCGATTCCTTGAGGTCGCAGAGGTAGGCGTCCAGTTGCGGCAGCCAGCTTTCCGGGTCGTCGCTGATGACGAGGTTCAGCTCGCGGTCCAGTGCGGTGGCCTTCACCAGTTCCAGGATCTCGCCCCGAAGCTGCACGGCGCGGCGGGGGTCCAGCAGGGAGGCGTCGTAGTACTCGTCGGCCAGGCGTTCGAGGTCGCGCAGTGGGCCGTAGTTCTCGGCGCGGGTCAGCGGCGGCATCAGGTGGTCGATGATCACCGCCTGGGCGCGGCGCTTGGCCTGGGCGCCTTCGCCGGGGTCGTTGACGATGAAGGGGTAGATGTTCGGCAGCGGGCCCATGACCGCGTCCGGCCAGCATTCGGCGCAAAGGCCGACGCCCTTGCCCGGCAGCCATTCGAGGTTGCCGTGCTTGCCGACGTGCACCAGCGCGTCGGCGCCGAACACCTCGCGCAGCCAGAAATAGAAGGCCAGGTAGCCGTGGGGCGGCACCAGCGCCGCATCGTGGTAGATGGCGGCCGGGTCCAGCTGGTAGCCGCGCGCCGGCTGGATGCCGACGAAGGCGAGGCCGAAGCGCAGGCCGGCGATCATCATGCGCCCTGAGCGGAACATCGGGTCCTGCTGCGGTTCGCCCCAGCGCTCGCGCACGGCCCGCTGGTTGGCTTCGGGCAGGCGCGCGAAGCAGGCGAGGTAGTCGTCCAGCGCCAGGCTCTGGGCGCAGGGGCGCGCGTCGAGGCTGTCGAGGTCGTTGCTGACGCCGCCCAGCAGGCTGTGGATAAGTGCCGTGCCGTTCTCCGGCAGGCCGGCCAGCGGGTACCCCTCGGCTTCCAGGGTACGGAGGATGTTCAGCGCGGCGGCCGGGGTGTCCAGGCCCACGCCATTGCCGATGCGGCCGTCGCGGGTGGGGTAGTTGGCGAGGATCAGTGCCACGCGCTTGTCGGCGTTGGCCTTGCGCGCCAGCAGCAGCCAGCGGCGCGCCAGCTCGGCAACGAAGTCCATGCGTTCGAGGTGGGGCAGGTAGCAGACCACGTCGCTCTGACTGCGCTCGCTGCGCCAGGCCAGGCCCTTGAAGCTGATGGGGCGGGTGATGATGCGCCCGTCGAGCTCCGGCAAGGCGATATGCATGGCCAGGTCGCGCGGGCCGAGGCCTTGCGGGTTCTCTTCCCAGAGCAGCTGGTTATCCAGCGAGCAGATGGCCTGCAGCACCGGCACGTCGCGGCGGAAGGGGCGCTGGCCGGGCGTGTCGGGGTTGGACTGGGCGAAGCCGGTGGTGTTGATGATCAGCTCGGCATCGACGGCGTCCAGCCAGTCCTCGACCACGGCCAGGCACTCGGCTTCCTTGAGGCTGGCCACCGCGATGGGTAGCGGGTTGATGCCGACGGCGGCCAGGCGCTCGCAGAAGGCGTCGATGAAGGCGGTGTTCGCCGCCTGCAGATGGGTGCGGTAGAACAGCAGTGCCACCACCGGCTGGCCGTCCCGCCAGTCGGCGCGCCACTGCTCGAGGCGGGCGGGGCGCTGGCGCGGGTGGTGCACCGCGACCCGGGGCAGGGCGCTGGGCGCCTGCCAGGGGTAGTCGCGCCCCAGGCAGCGGCTGGCCAGGCAGGCGAACAGTTGCCGGGCGTTGTCCAGGCCGCCCTGGCGCAGGTACTGCCAGTAGCGCTCGGCGTCCTCCGTCGGGACCGTGCACAGGCGGGCCAGCTCCGGGTCGGGACGGTCGTCGCCGGGCACCAGGATCAGCTGCGTGCCGCGCTCGGCCAGGGCCACCAGTTGCTCGATGCCGTAGCGCCAGTAGCCGACGCCGCCGTGCACGGAGATGAGGATGACCCTGGCGTGCTGCAGCACCTCGTCGACGTAAAGGTCCACCGAGGCGTGGTTCTGCAGCTGCATGGGGTTGGCCAGGCGCAGGCTGGGGTAGTCCTGCGGCAGCTCGCGGGCGGCCTCGGCCAGCAGCGCCAGGTGCGAATCACCGCTGCAGAGGATCACCAGTTCGGCGGGCGTTTGGGCCAGGTGGGCGATGCCGTCGTCGGGGACGAAGCCGCCGGGCTGGGTGCGCAACAGGTGCATGGCTCGGACCTTGGCAGGGGGGAGCGGCCCTCTCCCGGTCGGGAGAGGAGCCGGTTCGGCGGTTACGCCAGGGCGGTGCGCAGTTCGTTGGCGATGGTGGCCTGGTCCAGCTCCTGGCCGATCACCACCAGGCGGGTGGCGCGGGTCTCGCCGGCCAGCCACTTGCGGTCGAAGTGCTTGTCGAAGCGCTTGCCGACGCCCTGCACCAGGAGGCGCATGGGCTTGCCGGGGATGGCGGCGAAGCCCTTGATGCGCAGCACCTCGTGGCGTTCCACCAGTTGGCCGAGGGCGGCCAGCAGCGCGGCTTCCTCCACTTCCGGCAGGTCGACGTGGAAGGAGTCGAACTCGTCGTGGTCGTGGTCCTCGTGCCCTTCGTGGTCGTGGTGGGTGGGGCGGCTGTCGATGTGCGCCTCGGCCTCGGCGTTCAGGCCCAGCAGCACGGAGAGCGGCAGCTTGCCGGCGCTGGCTTCGACGATCTTCACCGCCGGCGGCAGCTCTTCGGCCACTTCGGCGCGCACAGCGGCGAGGGCGTCGGCATCGAGCAGGTCGGCCTTGTTGAGGATCACCAGGTCGGCGCTGGCCAGCTGGTCTTCGAAGAGTTCGTGCAGGGGCGACTCGTGGTCGAGGTTCGGGTCCTGCTTGCGCTGCTCGTCCACCTGCTCGGGGTGGGCGGCGAAGGTGCCGGCGGCCACGGCCGGGCTGTCGACCACGGTGATCACCGCGTCCACCGTGCAGGCGCTGCGGATCTCGGGCCACTGGAAGGCCTGTACCAGGGGCTTGGGCAGGGCCAGGCCGGAGGTTTCGATGAGGATCTGGTCAAGGTCGCCACGGCGGGCCACCAGTTCGCGCATCACCGGGAAGAACTCCTCCTGCACGGTGCAGCACAGGCAGCCGTTGGCCAGTTCGAAGACGCGGCCCACGGCCTCTTCCTCGGTGCAGCCGATGGAGCATTGCTTGAGGATCTCGCCGTCGATGCCCAGTTCGCCGAACTCGTTGACGATCACCGCGATGCGGCGGCCTTCGGCGTTGTCGAGCATGTGGCGGAGCAGGGTGGTCTTACCGGCACCGAGGAAGCCGGTGACGATGGTGACGGGGAGTTTGGCCAGGGTTTTCATGCGCGGCAGCCCTTCGCTGGGAGTCGATCGGATCGGCGGGCGCGCGGGACGAGGGCACGAAAGGCCCGATTCGCCACCGGATCACCCCGCCCGGTTGTCTGGAAATTCGCCGAGGCAGGTCTCCTGGCTCACAGCCTGGCGCGATGCGCCGTCCCTCCGCCTTCCCGCCCGTCGGGCAGTGGCTGTGGATAGGACCTCAGCTGTTCACAGTTGCGGGGGCAGCCACGGCTTGGCCGTGTTCCCTCTTAGCTGCGGCGCGCGGCCGCAGAACCTCGAAGGGCCGAAGGCTACGCAGGCCGGGGGCGGCGGTCAATCGCGGCGGTTGACGGCCGATCGGACTCGTGATGTCCTTGTGCGGTTTTTTCAGGTGTCTCGCGCCGTCGCGCGCGAGGTGAAACGGGAAGTCGGTGTGCCCCAGGGCGAGTCCGACGCTGCCCCCGCAACGGTAAGCGCACGTAGGGATCTGTAGGCCACTGTGTCCGGCGGACATGGGAAGGCAAACCCGACCAGCCATGGCTGGCGTCGCAAGCCCGGAGACCGGCCTGATCACTTTTTGGCAACCCGCGGTGGGCGGGCGCACGCCGGAAATGCGGTGCCGTAGCGGCCGCTTTCTTCGCACGCGTTCCTCTTGCCGACTCACCCGCACGCAGAGGAAGCACCATGTCCAGCAGCACCCTGAGCCATTCGGCCGCCGCCGTCCCCCTGTCCAAACGCCTGGCCATCGCCATCGGTGCCAGCCTCCTGGGCCTGTCGCTCGTGTACTTCGCCGGCTTCTCGCACATCGAGGCGGTGCACAACGCTGCCCACGACACCCGCCACAGCTCCGCCTTCCCCTGCCACTGAGGGGCGCGACCGTGATCAAGCGCATCGCCCAGACCGCCGGGTTCGCCGGCCTGTTCGCCGCCATCGTGCTGACCCTGCTGCAGAGCCTGTGGGTCACCCCGCTGATCCTCCACGCGGAGACGTTCGAAAACTCGGCACCGGCCGAGCAGGCCGAGCACAGCCACGAGCACGCCGCCGGCACGCCCGCCCATGAACACGACGCCGAGGCCTGGGCGCCCGCCGATGGTTGGCAGCGCACGCTGTCCACCGGTGGCGCCAACCTGGTGGTCGCGGTGGGCTTCGCCCTGCTCCTGGCCGCACTGTTCAGCCTGCGCGGCCCGACCCGCGCCTGGCAGGGCCTGCTCTGGGGGCTGGCCGGTTTCGCCACCTTCGCCCTGGCGCCGTCCCTCGGCCTGCCGCCGGAGTTGCCGGGCACCGCGGCCGCCGACCTGGCCCAGCGCCAGGTCTGGTGGGTCGGCACCGCCGCCTCCA
The DNA here is from genome assembly GCF_018408275.1 of Pseudomonas sp. Pc102. Lineage (NCBI taxonomy): Bacteria > Pseudomonadati > Pseudomonadota > Gammaproteobacteria > Pseudomonadales > Pseudomonadaceae > Pseudomonas > Pseudomonas sp. Pc102. Next base: position 772,108 of record NZ_AP021905.1, read on the forward strand.
CCGCTGCCGGCCTGGCGCTGATCGCCTTCGGCCGCAACTGGGTGCTGCGCCTCGTCGGGCTGGCGCTGCTGGTGATCCCCCACGTGGTGGGTGCGCCGCAGCCCGAGGTGCATTCGAGCCTGGCGCCGGAAGCCCTGGAGCACGAGTTCATCGCTGCCTCGCTGATCACCAACGCGCTGTTCTGGGGCGCCCTGGGCTGGGCCGCCGCCTGGCTGTACCAGCGTTCCGCGAGCCAAGACCTGGCGTGAGCCGGGCTTCAGTGCTGATCGACCCCGCGCAGGGCCCGGCCCTTCGCGGGGTCTTGCTTTACAGGGCTGGCCGATGATCCGCGTGGCCGGCCTCGGCTGCCGGCGCGGCTGTCCGGAACACGAACTGCGCGAGCTGCTGGTCACCACCCTGGCCGAGCGCGGCCTGGCGGTCGGCGACCTGAGTGCCCTGGCCAGCGTCGACAGCAAGGCCGACGAGCCCGGGCTGCGGGCACTGGCGCTGTCCCTTCAGCTGCCCCTGGCGCTGCTGCCGGCCACCGAGTTGGCGACCTGCGAGGGGCGGCTGTCCGGCGCCTCGGCCATCGCCCTGCGGGAAACCGGCAGCCCCGGCATCGCCGAAGCCGCGGCCCTGCTGCATGCCGAAACCCTGGCCGGCCGGCCTGCGCGATTGCTGGTGGAAAAGCGCCGCAGTGCCCGCGCCACCTGTGCGCTGGCCTGCATTCCCGAGGATGTGGATAACCCATGACGGTCTATTTCATCGGCGCCGGCCCCGGCGACCCGGAGCTCATCACGGTCAAGGGCCAGCGGTTGATCCGCAGCTGCGCGGTGATCCTCTACGCCGGTTCCCTGGTGCCGGAGGCAGTGCTCGACGGGCATCGCGCCGAGCAGGTGGTGAACACCGCCGAACTGCACCTGGACGAGATCGTCCGCCTGCTGGCCGAGGCCCACGGGCGCGGCCAGGACGTGGCCCGCGTGCACTCCGGCGACCCGTCGCTGTACGGCGCCATCGGCGAGCAGATCCGCCACCTGCGCGCGCTGGGCATTCCCTACGATGTGGTGCCCGGCGTCACCGCCACCGCTGCCTGCGCCGCGTTGCTGGGTACCGAGCTGACCCTGCCGGACATCTCGCAGACGCTGATCCTCACCCGCTTCGCCACCCGCACGCGCATGCCCGAGGGCGAGTCCCTGGCGGAGCTGGCGCAGCACCGCGCGACCCTGGCGGTGCACCTGGGCGTCAGCCACCTGCCGCGCATCGTCCAAGAACTGCTGCCGCACTACGGCGCCGACTGCCCGGTGGCCGTGGTGCACCGCGCCAGCTGGCCCGACCAGGACTGGGTGACCGGCACGCTGGCGGACATCGTCGAGCGTGTGGCGGGCAAGGACTTCCGCCGCACCGCGCTGATCCTCGTGGGGCGCGTGCTGGCCGCCGAAGGCTTCACTGACTCCTCGCTCTATCACCCCGATCACGCCCATCTCTATCGCCCCGCAGGGGGTGATGACGACTGATGCGGCGTGCCGCATGGCGCGCCGCTAGTGACGCAGCGCCGGGAAATAAGCAGAATGCGTGTTCCCCGGTCGGAAACGACCGCCGGCTTGCGTGCCTGATGCCCGTCTTGGCGAACCTCCTGGTCACAGGGATGGCGCCGGTGCGGGGTCATGGCCTGATCGATAACACCCACTGGCTTTAAGCGACCTTCTGTCTATGCGTATGCGCTTGATGCTCCTGGGCGGTGGCAATGCCCTTGGCCAGGCGCTTATCCGCCTGGGGGCCGAGGATGATGTAGGGTTCCTCGCCCCGCGCCCGCCCGAGCAGGGCTGGGATGCCGCCAGCCTGACCCAGCTGCTCGACGACACCCGCCCCGATGCGGTGATCAACCTCGCCTACTACTTCGACTGGTTCCAGGCCGAGGAGGCTAGCCCGGCCCGTTTCGCCGCGCAGGAACGCGCGGTCGAGCGCCTCGCCGAGCTCTGCCAGCACCATGGCATCGTCCTGCTGCAGCCTTCCAGCTACCGCGTCTTCGATGGTGCCCGGGCGACGGCCTACAACGAGAAGGACGAGACCATTCCCCTGAGCCTTCGCGGGCAGTCCCTGTGGCGCATCGAGCAGAGCGTGCGTGCCATGTGCCCCAAGCATGTGCTGCTGCGCTTCGGCTGGCTGCTGGACGACAGCAACGAGGGCATCCTCGGGCGCTTCCTCGCCCGTGCCGAGCGGGACGCCGAGCTGATGCTGGCCGATGACCGCCGCGGCAACCCGACGCCGGTGGACGACGCCGCGCGGGTGATGCTCGCCGTGCTCAAGCAGCTGGACTGCGCCGCGCCGCTCTGGGGCACCTACCACTACGGCGGCCATGAGGCGACCACCACCCTGGCGCTTGGCCAGGCAGTGCTCACCGAGGCCCGCAACCTGCGCGCGCTGAAGGTGCAGGAAATCACCCCCCAGGCCCACGCCGCCCGTCCCGATGCGGCGGACGAGCCCCAGCACGCGGTGCTGGCCTGCAAGAAGATCCTCCATACATTCGGCATCAAGCCCCGCGCCTGGCGCGCGGCGTTGCCCGCACTCCTGGACCGTTACTACCGCCATGGCTGATTCCCCCATCCTCGTTACCGGCGGCGCCGGCTTCATCGGCTCCAACCTTGTCGATGCGCTGCTGGCGCGCGGGCACGCCGTGCGCGTGCTCGACGATCTTTCCACCGGCAAGCGCAGCAACCTGCCGCTGGAGAACCCGCGCGTCGAATTCATCGAAGGCAATGTCGCCGACGCCGCGCGGGTGGCTCGCGCCATGGCCGGCTGCAAGGCGGTGGCGCACCTGGCCGCCGTGGCCTCGGTGCCGGCTTCGGTGGATGACCCGGTGTCGACCCACCAGGCCAACTTCGTCGGCACCCTCAACGTCTGCGAGGCCATGCGCCAGCACGGCGTGAAGCGCGTGACGTTCGCCTCCAGCGCCTCGGTCTACGGGCAGAACGGCGAAGGCCAGGCCATCGACGAGAACACCCCCGTCGCGCCGCTCACCCCCTACGCGGTGGACAAGCTGGCCAGCGAGCAGTACCTGGACTTCTACCGCCGCCAGCATGGCCTGGAGCCGGCGGTGTTCCGCTTCTTCAACATCTTCGGGCCGCGGCAGGACCCGTCCTCGCCCTATTCCGGGGTGATCAGCATCTTCACCGAGCGTGCGCTGGCCGGCACGCCCATCACCATCTTCGGTGATGGCGAGCAGACCCGTGACTTCGTCTATGTCGGCGACCTGGTGCAGGTGCTGGTGCAGGCGCTGGAGAACCCTGGCGTCGAGGCCGGCCCGGTGAACGTCGGCCTGCAGCGCTCCACCAGCCTGAAGGAGCTGCTCGCCGCCATCGGCAGCGTGGTGGGCGAACTGCCGACCATCAGCTACGCCGAGGCGCGCTCGGGCGATATCCGTCATTCCCTGGCGGACAACAGCCGTCTGCTGGAGCGTTTCGACTTCCCCGAGCCGACTCCCCTGGCGGTCGGCCTGGCCCGCTTGCTGGGCCGCTGAGTGACGACAGGAAAGGCGCCTTCGGGCGCCTTTTTGCATCCCGCTCCCATCCCGTGATGCCAATGAAAAAGGCGCCCGAAGGCGCCTTTTCTCGTTGCGGCGGGCTTAGAACTTGTAGCCCAGGCCGACCATGTAGACCCACGGGTCGACGTCCACGTCCACCTTGGCGCGTACGCCCAGGGCGGTGTTGTCGACGTAGGCGCGGGTGTCGATGTCGATGTAGCGCACCTGGGCGTTGAGCATGATGCTGTCGGTCAGCATGTAGTCGGCGCCGACCTGCCAGGCCAGGCCCCAGGAGTTCTTCACGCGGAAGTTGTCGAAGCCGGCCGCGGTCGCGCCGCTACCCACGTGCTCGTCGTAGATCCAGGTGTAGTTGATGCCGGCGCCCAGGTAGGGCTGGAAGGCAGACTGGGATTCCAGCGGGTAGTACACGACGCTCAGGGTCGGCGGCAGGTGCTTCAGCGAGCCCAGGCTGCCGTTGGCGGCGTCGAGGGCGGTGCCCTTGATCTTCACTTCGTGCTCGAAGGGAGTGGCGGCCAGCAGTTCCAGGCCGAAGTGGTCGGTCAGCATGTAGGCGAAGTTCAGGCCCAGCTGGGTGTCGCTGTCCATGGTCGCCTTGCCGCCCAGGTCGGCGCCGGCCAGGGGGCCGCGGTCTACCTTGACGGAAGAGCTGTCGGCTTTCGGGTTGACGGTGATGGCACCGGCACGGACGAGGATGTCACCCGCCTGGTGGGCATGGGCCATCGGGGCGGCCACAGCGAGAGCGAGGAGGGAGGCGGCTAGGAACTGCGTTTTCATTTAATGGCTCCGAGGTCTTGAGCTTGTGTTGGCTGGGCTCAGTTTCGGGGAGCACGAAACGCGGCACCTTGATCTAGCTCAATGCCGCGGCGAGTTCGTTAGCAGGCTTTCTTGTCAGCTCTCGGGCGTCTCGTAGGGGTAGATCTTGCTGGCTTCCATCTGGTAGCCGGCCTCGGCTAGTTCGCTGGTGCTGGACTTCACCTGCAGCGGCCCTTCGATCCAGAACGGCTGGTAGAGCGCGTCCATCAGCACGCCCAGCTCGCTGGTGACGTGGACGATCTGGTTCGAGGGGGGCGGTGGCACGTGGATGCAGGCGCCGAAGTAGGGGACCAGGAGGAAGTCGGTCACCCGGCCTTCCTCGGTCACGTCCAGCGGCACGATGTAGCCCGGCAGCTTCACTTCCTGGCCGTCCAGGCCCTGCACCACCGGCGCCGCCGGCGACTGCTGGCTGGCGGCGGGACCCGCTTCGGCGGCGAGCGAGTCGGCCAGCTGCGAAAGGTCGTGGATGGGCGCGGGAGGCGGGGGCGGCGGAGCGTCGGCGGGGATCAGCTCGGACCAGGTCAGTTCGCGGACCTCACCGGCCCAGAGGCCGGTGGCGGTCAGCAGGATCAGGGCCGGAAGGGCCAGCAGGGCGCGTTTCATCGTGGGCTCACAGGCGAATGGACAGGCCGTCGGCCAGGGACTGCCGATAAGCGCGCCAGGCCGGCACGGCGCCCATCAGCAGGGCGGCGGCCAGGATACCGCCCAGCAGCGTCCACTCATAGCGGCTCGGTAGTGCCAGCGGCAGGTAGAGGCCGTAGTTGGCCTGCACGTAGCCCTGGGCGAGGGCGATGCCGAGGTACAGCAGCACCAGCCCGAGCACCGCGCCGGCCAGTGCCAGGGCGAAGGCCTCCAGCACCAGCAGGCTGGCGATATGCCAGGGCCGCGCGCCCACCGAGCGCAGGATGGCCATTTCGCGACGGCGCTCGTTGAGGCTGGTGAGGATGGCGGTGAGCATGCCGATCAGCCCGGTGAGCACGACGAACAGCGAAACCACGAACAGCGCCTTCTCGGCCGTGCCCATCAGGCTCCAGAGCTCCTGCAGGGCGACGCCGGGGAGGATCGCCAGCAGCGGTTCGCCACGGTACTCGTTGATCTCCCGCTGCACGGCGAAGGTGGCGATCTTGCTGTTGAGGCCGAGCATGAAGGCGGTGATGGCCTTGGGTTGCAGGTCCATGGCCCGGGCCTGGTCGGCGTTGACCTTGCCGGCACCGCGCGCGGGCACGCCGTTCTGCCAGTCGACGTGCAGTGCCTCCATCCCCGCGAGGGAGATGTGCAGGGTGCGGTCCACCGGCGTACCGGTGCGTTCGAGGATGCCGACCACGGTGAAGGGCTTGTCGTCGTGCTGCACCAGGCTGACGGTGGCGACGCCGTGGGACAGCACCACCTTGTCACCCAGCTTGTACTTCAGCGCCTCGGCCACCTCGGCACCGAGCACCACGTCGAACATGTCGGCGAAGGGCTTGCCCTCGGCCAGCTTCAGCGCCTGGGCGCGGCCGTAGCGGTAGTGCTCGAAATAGGCCTCGCTGGTGCCCATTACCCGGTAGCCCTTGTGCGAATCACCCAGGGAGATGGGGATGGCCCATTTCACCTTGGGGTTGTGGGCGAGGGTTTCGAAGCTGTCCCAGCGGATGTTGTTGGTGGCGTTGCCGATGCGGAACACCGAATACAGCAGCAGGTTCACCGAGCCGGAGCGGGCGCCGACGATCAGGTCGGTGCCGCTGATGGTGCTGGCGAAACTGGCGCGTGCCTCGGTGCGCACCCGCTCGACCGCCAGCAGCAGGCAGACCGAGAGGGCGATGGCGAAGACGGTGAGCAGGGCGGTGAAGCGGCGGTTGGCGAGGCTCGCCAGGGCCAGGCGGAACAGGTACATCTCAGGCCTCCTGCGGGCGCGCGGCGCGGTTCAGTTCAAGCAGCGACAGGCTGCGATCGAAGAGCGCTGCCAGGCTCTGGTCGTGGCTGACGAACAGCAGGCTGGCACCCGCCTCGCGGCATTCGCCGAAGAGCAGCTGGAGGAAGCTTTCCCGGGCGTCGGCGTCCAGGGCCGAGGTGGGTTCGTCGGCGATCACCAGTTCCGGCTGGCCGATCAGCGCGCGGGCGGCGGCGACGCGCTGCTGCTGGCCGATGGACAGCGCGTCGGCGCGGCGCTCCAGCAGCCCGGCGGCCAGGCCCAGGTGGCCGAGCAGGGTGGTCGCGGCCTGGGCCACGCTGCCATGGCGCTGCCGGGCGCGCTGGGCGCGCAGGTGCGAGAAGTGGCAGGGCAGCTCGACGTTCTCACGCACGGAAAGGAAGGGCAGCAGGTTGAACTGCTGGAAGATGTAGCCGGTGTGGTCGACGCGGAAGCGGTCGCGGGCGCCCGAGGCCATCTTGCCCAGGTCGCGGCCCAGCAGGCTGACGCTGCCCCGGCCTGGCGTCTGCACGCCACCGAGCAGGCCCAGCAGGGTGGTCTTGCCACTGCCGCTGGGGCCCTTGAGGAAGAGGGTTTCCCCGCTTTGCAGGGCGAAGGCGGGGATGTCGAGCAGTTCGGCGTGGCCCGGCCAGGCGAAGCCCAGCTCGGAGATTTCGATCAGTGTCTGGCTCATGGGGTGCCGACCGGGTTGCCCCGGCCGGTTCATCGGATTCAGAAGCTCAGGGAGGGGTTGGCAGGGGTCAGCTCGGCGCCCTGCTGGCCCTGCGGGCCGATCAGTTGTACCTGAATTTTCTGGGTGGCGGGGAAGCGCTCGAACAGCTCCTTGAGGTCCAGGGTCTTGAGGTCACCGGGCTTGGCGCATTCCAGCTGGTAGTGGGCGTGGACCTCGCTGTGCTCGTGGTGGTGCTCGTGGCCTTTCTCTTCGTCGTGGTCGGCGTCTTCGTGCTCATGCTCGTGGTCCGCCGGGGCGTTGCCGAACAGCGGGCTTTCCAGCTCCTGGCCGGTGACCTTGCAACCGGCGACCAGGGGCAGGGCGAACAGGTCCAGCGGCTTCTCCAGCAGGGCGCGGGCGGCGGCGACCTTGGCCTTGTCGGCGTCGCTGCTGGCGGCGTGCTCGAAGCCGACCAGGTTCATGGCCGGGCTTTCCAGCTCCAGTTCCAGGCTGTTGCCGTCCAGGGCGACGTTCATCCGCGCCACGCCGTGCTCATGGGCGCCGAGGCTGCCGTGCTCCTCGTGTTCGTGTTCGTGGGCCTGGGCGGCGGCCAGGGGCAGCAGGGCGAAGGGCAGGGCGAGCAGCAGGCGGCGCATGAGGCACTCCGGAGTCGGGTGAAATGAGGTGTTACGTTATAACAACTTTCAGATCGCCTCGCCAGTGTCGCCTGGCGCCTGGTCGAGGCACGTGGGAGCATGGCCCGATTCAACCTGGGGAGCTGGACATGCTGCGTATTCGTGGACGGATCGGCGATTGGCCGGTCGACCTGACGGTGGAGATGGACGAGGAGGACTGGCAGCGCCTGGGCGCGCAGCTGCAGGTCGGTGTCGAGGCGCCAGCCGCGCCGCTCGCCGCTCCCGCCAAGGCTCCTAAGCGCAGCGATGCCCTGTGGGATACCGCGCTGGAGCTGCTGCGCAACGCCGGGCGTATCGAGGGGCCGCGCCTGCTGGGCGAACTGGAAGCCCTCGCTGGCGGAGCGGCGGCCGGCAAGCGCCTGCTGGTGCGCTTGCGCCATAGCGAGCGGGTGCAGCTGGAGATGGGGGGCGATGCGCCCGTCTATGTCTGGAAGGGGTGAGCGGCGCAGGTCCGTAGGTTGGGCTGAGGTACGAAGCCCAACGTGACCCTGTTGGGCATTGCATCGTTGGGCCTCGCTACGCTCGGCGCCAACCTACGGGAGCTTTTGCGCGATCAGTAGATCGCCTGGTAGAGCTTGCGGCGGTAGGTGGTGACCAGCGGGTGGTCGTTGCCCAGCAGGTCGAACACCTGCAGCAGGGTCTTGTGGGCGATGCCCTCGGCGTAGCTGCGGTTGCGCACGAAGAGCTTGAGCAGGCCCTCCAGCGCCGGCTCGTACTGCTGGCGGGCCAGTTGCTGGATGCAGAGCTGGTAGCTGGCCTCGTCGTCCTCGGCGTTCTGCGCCAGGCGTGACTTCAGGTCGGCGGCTTCCGGCAGGTCGGCGGCCTGGCGCAGGAAGGTCAGCTGCGCGCGGGCGCCGGCCAGGGCCTGCTTGTGCTCGTCGCTCTTCACCGCATCCAGTACCGCCTGGGCTTCGCCCAGTTCACCGCGTTCGGCCAGGCAGCGCGCATAGAGGATCAGCGCGGCGGCGTTGCCGTTGTCCTCGGTCAGCACGTCCTTGAGCAGGGCCTCGGCATCGCCGATGCGGCCATCGGCGAACAGCGCCTGGGCGGTTTCCAGCGGGTCGGCGGCGGCCGGCGCGGGCTGCTGCACATGGGGTTCGAGCATGGCGCGGATCTGCGACTCGGGCTGCGCGCCGGCGAAGCCGTCCACCGGCTGGCCGTCCTTGAACAGCACCACGGTGGGCAGGCTGCGGATGCCGAAGCGCATCACGATGTCCTGCTCGATGTCGCAGTTGACCTTGGCCAGCAGCAGCTCGCCGCGGTAGGACTCGGCGATCTGCGCCAGCAGCGGCATCAGCGCCTTGCACGGCGCGCACCACTCGGCCCAGAAGTCCACCAGGACCGGCTTGTGGAAGGAGTTCTGGATCACCGCCTGATCGAAGTCGGCGGCGGTGGTATCGAAGATGTAGGGCGTGTCGCTCATCGGAGGTTCTCGAGTGCGCAAGGGATGGGCGAATGATACGGCCGCCGCATGCAGCCGCCTACCGGGGCCCGCCGTTATCTCGCTGCGTGGTACAGGCTCACGTGGCGGAATTGCTCGGGCTCGGCCAGGTCCGGCCAGGTGCAGGCTTCGAGCATCGCCAGGCGGCGGTATTGTGGGTGGGCGAAGTCGCGGACGCGGGAGTCGGCCACCAGGGCTTCGCGGCCACGGCTGAGGAAGTGGTCGAGCAGGGGCAGGTTGGCGCGGTCATAGAGCACGTCGGCGACCACGACCAGGTCGAAGCGGTCGGCTTCGGCGAAGAAGTCCCCGGAGTAGCCCAGCTCCACGCCATTGAGCTCGGCGTTGGCGCGGCAGGACTCCAGGGCCAGCGGGTCGAGGTCGCAGGCCACCACTTCCGCGGCGCCCGCCCTGGCCGCAGCGATGGCGGCCACGCCCGAGCCCGCGCCGAAATCCAGCACGCGCTTGCCGGCCACCCATTCCGGGCGCTCGGCGAACCAGCGCGCCAGGGCCAGGCCGCTGGCCCAGCAGAAGCACCAGTAGGGCGGCTCCTCGAGGATGCGGCGGGTCTCATCGGGGTCGAAGGCGCGATCCATGTTGCCGCCGTCGATCAGCCACAGGCGCAGGTCGGTGCCGGGCAGTGTCTCGGCGTTCAGGCGGGCGTCGCCGAGCAGTTGGCCGAGGGCGCGTTGCAGCGCTGCGGGCGCCTTCACGGCGCGCGTTCCAGCTGCAGCTGGCCAAGGGCCTGGCTCTCGGGCTGGAGGATGCGTCGCGGCGCCAGGCGCTGCACCAGTTGGCCGGACTGGCTGACGCGGGCGCGCAGCTCCACGCGCTCGCCCTGGGGGAACACCTCGGGGTTGAAGGTCAGCTTGAACGGCAGCGCCTGGCCCGTGCCCGCGAGGCGCACGCTGCCGAGCAGGCGTTGTGGGCGGTCGCGGCCGTCGATCACCAGCAGCGCCATCTCCACTTCGCTGCCGGCCGGGGCCCCGAGCAACTGGCCCTTGAGCTCGCGCAGGTGCGCGGGTGTCGGCTCCTCGACCTGGACCCGCTGCTGTGCCGGCCTGGGGGCGGGCTTGGGCTCGGCGGGCGGTTCGCTGGAACAGGCGGCCAGCAGGGCTGCGAGGAAAAGGACGGAAAGGGCGCGCATCGGTGACTCCTGGCCTTTGTTGCGGAGGGCTCTGGGCGGCCTTATAACGCAAAGCCCGCGGCTTGTCTTGCCGGGGAGATGCGCTACCATGTGGCCTTCTTTTTCCGCAGTCACCTCCCCACCATGCACTGTCCCTTCTGTGGCGCCCATGACACCAAGGTGATCGATTCGCGACTGGTCGCTGAAGGCGATCAGGTCCGCCGCCGCCGCGAATGCCTGGCGTGCGAGGAACGCTTCACCACCTTCGAGACCGCCGAACTGGTCATGCCCCGGCTGATCAAGCAGGACGGCAGCCGCCAGCCCTTCGACGAGGAGAAGCTTCGCGCCGGCATGCAGCGAGCGCTGGAGAAGCGCCCGGTGAGCATCGAGCGCCTCGAAGAAGCCATCGCCCATATCAAGCACAAGCTGCGCGCCACCGGCGAGCGCGAGGTGAAGTCCCGCGTGCTCGGCGAGCTGGTGATGCTCGAGCTGCAGAAGCTCGACGAAGTGGCCTATATCCGATTCGCCTCGGTCTACCGTCGATTCCAGGACCTCAACGAGTTCCGCGAGGAGATCGAACGCCTGGCCCGAGAGCCCTCCAAAGACTAAGGCATGACCCAGAACGATCAGGCCTTCATGGCCCGCGCACTCGAGCTGGCCCGCAAGGGCCTGTACTCCACGCATCCCAACCCTCGCGTCGGCTGCGTGATCGTCCGGGACGGGCGCATCGTCGGCGAGGGCTGGCACGCCCGTGCCGGCGAGCCCCACGCCGAGGTCCATGCCCTGCGCCAGGCCGGCGACAAGGCCCGCGGCGCCACCGCCTACGTCACCCTCGAACCCTGCAGCCACCACGGCCGCACCCCGCCCTGTGCCGACGCCCTGGTGAATGCCGGGCTGGCCCGTGTGGTGGCCGCGATGCAGGACCCCAACCCCGAAGTCTCCGGCCGTGGCCTGCTGCGCCTGATGCAGGCCGGCATCGCCGTGCAGAGCGGCGTGCTGGAGGCCGAGGCGCGTGAACTCAATGCCGGCTTCATCAAGCGCATGGAGCAGGGGCTGCCCTTCGTCCGGGTCAAGCTGGCGATGAGCCTGGACGGTCGCACCGCCATGGCCAGCGGCGAGAGCCAGTGGATCACCGGCCCTGCCGCCCGCGCCGCCGTGCAGCGCCTGCGCGCACGTGCCAGCGTGGTGCTGACCGGTGCCGATACCGTGCTCGCCGACGATGCGCGCCTTACCGTGCGCCCCGACGAACTGGGCCTGAATGCCGAACTCACCGCGCTGGCGCTGGACCGCCCGCCGCTGCGCGTGCTGGTCGACGGCCGCCTGCGCGTGCCGCTGTCCGCCCCCTTCTTCCAGGCCGGGCCGGCGCTGGTGGCCACCTGTGCCGCTGCCGCTGCGCGCGACCGCTTCCAAGACGACGGCCACGAACTGCTGGCGGTGCCGGGCAGCAACGGCCACGTCGACCTCAAGCGCCTGCTGGGCGAGCTGGCCGCGCGCGGCGCCAACGAGGTGCTGGTCGAAGCCGGCCCCCGCCTGGCGGGCGCCTTCGCCCGTGCCGGGCTGGTGGACGAGTACCAGATCTTCATGGCCGGCCGCTTCCTCGGCTCCAGCGCCAGGCCCTTGCTGGACTGGCCCCTGGCGCGGATGGCCGAGGCGCCGCAGTTGAAGATCCTCGGCATTCGCCCGGTCGGGGATGACTGGCGGATCATTGCGGTGCCTTTGTGAAGGCAGCGGCAAGCTTCAAGCTAGAAGCTAGAAGCTAGAAGCTAGAAGCTAGAAGCCGGCACACTTGTCGCTTGCAGCTTGCAGCTTGCAGCTTGCAGCTTGCAGCTTGCAGCTTTCCCCTTTCCCCTCCTTGTGTTAAAAACTCGCCTCGGCCACGCAAGTGGCCGAATCGTTCTCAGGGCGGGGTGAAAGTCCCCACCGGCGGTAATTGCGCGTTGCGCATAGCCCGCGAGCGCTCATCCGGACAGCCGACTGCCAGCAGCGGATAGTCCCGGATGAGGTCAGCAGACCCGGTGTGATCCCGGGGCCGACGGTCATAGTCCGGATGAAGAGAGAACGGGATTGCCTGCCTGGGCGTGCGCCTGCACGCCTGCGAAGTCCCTTTCGATCCAACGTGCCCTGTTTTTCCATAAACAGGAGTCCAACGATGTCCCATACCTTTCTCCCGGCGCTCGCAGCATCGTCTGCGTGGATGTCCGCGGCGGTTTTCCGGGTGCCTATAATGCGTTCCCGGGCCTCGTGCCCCGGCCGTTCCCTTGCAGTGGAGGTCCCATGTTCACCGGCATAATCGAAGCGATCGGCAGCATCCGTGCGCTCACCCCGAAGGGCGGTGACGTGCGCGTCTACGTGGCCACCGGCAAGCTCGACCTGGGTGACGTCAAGCTCGGCGACAGCATCGCGGTCAACGGCGTCTGCCTCACCGCGGTGGAGCTGCCCGGCGACGGCTTCTGGGCCGATGTGAGTCGCGAGACCCTGGCCCGCACCGCCTTCATCGACCTGAAGACCGGTAGCAAGGTCAACCTCGAGAAGGCCCTGACCCCCACCAGCCGCCTCGGCGGGCACCTGGTCAGCGGTCATGTCGATGGCGTGGGCGAGGTCGTGGCACGGGAAGACAACGCCCGTGCCGTGCAATTTCGGATCCGTGCACCGCGTGAACTGGCGAAATACATAGCCCTGAAGGGGTCGATCACCGTCGACGGCACGAGCCTGACGGTGAACGCGGTCAATGGCGCCGAATTCGAGCTGACCATCGTCCCGCACACCCTGGACGAGACCATCATGGCCGACTACCGGCCGGGTCGGCAGGTCAACCTCGAGGTCGACCTCCTGGCGCGCTACCTGGAGCGCCTGCTGCTCGGCGACAAGGCCGCCGAGCCCGCCGCCTCGGGCCTGACCGAAAGCTTCCTCGCCGAACACGGCTACCTCAAACACTGAATCCATTAAGGAGGGCCCATGGCTCTCAATACCGTTGACGAACTGATCGAAGACATCCGCCAGGGCAAGATGGTCATCCTCATGGATGACGAGGACCGCGAGAACGAAGGCGACCTGATCATGGCCTCCGAGTGCGTGCAGGCCGAGCACATCAACTTCATGGCGCGCTTCGCCCGTGGCCTGATCTGCATGCCCATGACCCGCGAGCGCTGCGAGACCCTCAAGCTGCCGCTGATGGCGCCGCGCAACGGCTCCGGCTTCGGCACCAAGTTCACCGTCTCCATCGAGGCCGCCGAGGGCGTCACCACCGGCATCTCCGCCGCCGACCGCGCGCGCACCGTGCAGGCCGCCGCCGCCAAGAACGCCAAGGCCGACGACATCGTCAGCCCAGGCCACATCTTCCCGCTGATGGCCCAGCCCGGCGGCGTGCTGGCCCGCGCCGGCCACACCGAGGCGGCCTGCGACCTGGCGCGCATGGCCGGCTTCGAGCCGTCCGGGGTGATCTGCGAGGTGATGAACGACGACGGCACCATGTCCCGTCGTCCCGAGCTGGAGGCCTTCGCCGCCGAGCACGGGATCAAGATCGGCACCATCGCCGACCTCATCCACTACCGCCTCATCCACGAACGCACCGTCGAGCGCATCGCCGAGCAGCCGCTGGACAGCGAGCTGGGCCAGTTCAACCTGGTGACCTACCGCGACGCCGTCGAAGGCGACGTGCACATGGCCCTGACCCTGGGCACCATCAGCCCGGAAGAGCCGACCCTGGTGCGCGTGCACAACATGGACCCGCTGCGCGACCTGTTCATGGTCAACCAGGAAGGTCGCTGGAGCCTGCGCGCGGCGATGAAGGAAGTGGCCAAGGCCGGCAGCGGCGTCGTGCTGCTGCTGGGCAACCCGCTGACCGGCCCGCAGCTGCTGGCGCACCTGGAGCGCCAACTGGGCAGCGATGCCAAGGTCACCAACCCCGCGACCTACAGCACCGTCGGGGCCGGCTCGCAGATTCTTCGCGATCTCGGTGTGCGCAAGATGCGCCTGATGAGTTCGCCGATGAAGTTCAATGCGATATCCGGTTTCGACCTGGAAGTTGTAGAATACCTGCCCGCTGAATGACCCGTAGGGCGCGTCACCTGCCGTGAACGCGCCCTCGCTCTTTAATGAACGAGAACTCGCCATGACCCTGAAGACCATCGAAGGTACCTTCATCGCCCCCAAAGGCCGCTTCGCCCTGGTGGTCGGCCGCTTCAACAGCTTCGTCGTAGAAAGCCTGGTGAGCGGCGCCGTAGACGCCCTGGTACGCCACGGCGTGAATGAAAGCGACATCACCATCATCCGTGCACCGGGTGCCTTCGAGATCCCGCTGGTGGCGCAGAAAGTCGCCCAGCGCGGCGAATACGCAGCGATCATCGCCCTCGGCGCCGTGATCCGTGGTGGCACCCCGCACTTCGAATACGTCGCCGGTGAGTGCACCAAGGGCCTGGCCCAGGTGTCCATGGAGTTCGGCGTACCGGTCGCCTTCGGCGTGCTGACGGTCGACTCCATCGAGCAGGCCATCGAACGCTCCGGCACCAAGGCCGGCAACAAGGGCGCCGAAGCCGCCCTGTCCGCCCTCGAAATGGTCAGCCTGCTGGCGGCCTTGGAGGCCAAGTGAGTTTCAACAGCGACATCGACAACCCGGACGAAGGCAAGAAGCCCGTAGCCAAGGGCAAGACCGCCGCCCGTCGCCAGGCCCGCAGCCTGGCCGTCCAGGCCCTGTACCAGTGGCACATCGCCCGCCAGCCGCTCAACGAGATCGAGGCGCAGTTCCGCGTCGACAACGATTTCGCGGCCGTCGACGGTGCCTACTTCCACGAGATCCTCCACGGCGTACCGCGCCAGGTGACCGAGATCGACGAGGCCTTCACGCCTTGCCTGGACCGGCCCCTGGCGGAGGTCGACCCGGTCGAGCTCGCCGTGCTGCGCCTCTCCACCTACGAGCTGCGCAACCGCATCGACGTGCCCTACCGCGTGGTGATCAACGAAGGCATCGAGCTGGCCAAGGTCTTCGGCGCCACCGACGGGCACAAGTTCGTCAATGGCGTGCTGGACAAGCTGGCACCGCTGCTGCGTGCCGCCGAGGTCCGTGGCGCCAAGCGCTGAGCGCCCGCGCCCTCGATGAATGGGTGAGTTCGAGCTGATCCGTCGCTACTTCGCCACCGCTGCCTGCGCAGCGGCCGGCGAGGGCATCGCGCTCGGCATCGGCGACGACTGCGCCCTGCTGCAACTCCCCGCCGGCGAACAGCTGGCGGTCTCCACCGATACCCTGGTCGCCGGGGTGCATTTCCCCGTCCTGTGCGACCCCTTCCTGCTCGGCCAGCGCGCCCTGGCGGTTTCAGTCAGCGACCTGGCCGCGATGGGCGCCACGCCCGTCGGCTTCACCCTCGCCCTGACCCTGCCGACCGCCGATGCGGACTGGCTGCAGGGGCTCGCCCGTGGCCTCGACGCCATGGCCCGCGACTGCGCCATCGCCCTGATCGGCGGCGACACCACCCGTGGACCGCTGAGCCTGACCCTCACCGTGTTCGGCCGCGTGCCCGCCGGCCAGGCCCTGACCCGTGCCGGCGCCCGTCCCGGCGACCTGCTCTGCGTCGGCGGCAGCCTGGGCGACGGCGCCGGCGCCTTGCCCCTGGTGCTCGGCGAGCGCGACGACGACAGCCACGAGGCCCGTGCGCTGCTCGCTCACTACTGGTCGCCACCGCCGCAGATCGGCCTCGGCCTCGCCCTGCGCGGCAAGGCCAGCGCGGCGCTGGACATTTCCGATGGCCTGCTCGCCGATTGCGGGCACATCGCCGTCGCCTCCGCTGTCGCGCTGATGGTGGAGCGCGAGCGCCTGCCGCTATCTGCCGGGCTGCGCGCGCTCTACCCGCGCGAGCCCGCCCTGAACCATGCACTGGCCGGCGGCGACGACTACCGCCTGGTCTTCACCCTGCCGCCGCAACACCTGGCGAGCCTGCAGGCCGCCTGGCCCGGCGTAACCGTCATCGGCCGCGTCGAAACGGGCGAGGGCGTGCACCTGCTCGATGCCGACGGTGGGGAAATCCTGCCGCCGGCACGGGGCTTTCAACACTTCGGGAGTCAAGGTGACTGATCATCCGCAGCAAGCGCCGGCCCAGCCGGTCCCGCCCTCGGTCTGGCGCAACCCCTGGCATTTCCTCGCCTTCGGCTTCGGCTCCGGGACCCTGCCCAAGGCCCCCGGCACCTGGGGCTCGCTGGTGGCGCTGCCGTTCATTCCGCTCTGGCAGATGCTGCCCGACTGGGGCTACTGGCTGATGCTCGGGCTGACCATGCTGTTCGGCTTCTGGCTGTGCGGCAAGGTCGCCGACGACCTGCGCGTGCACGACCACGAGGGCATCGTCTGGGACGAGATGGTCGGCATGTGGATCACCCTCTGGCTGGTGCCCGAGGGATGGCAGTGGCTGCTGCTAGGCTTCCTGGTATTCAGGTTCATGGACATCCTCAAGCCCTGGCCGATCCGCTGGATCGACCGGCATGTCCATGGCGGCGTCGGCATCATGCTCGACGACGTGCTGGCCGGCGTCTTCGCCTGGCTGGCGATGCAACTGATCGTCTGGGGCCTGGGCTAGTCCGGCCAGGCGGGCATTTGGCAGGAGCGGAGCGGGAGTGATGATGCGCGGCTGGTTGATCGGTCTGCTGGCGATGATGGCGGCGCCCTGGGTGCTTGCCACGGACGGGCCGGGCGATGTGCCCGGGGCGAGCCCGGCGGAAGTCGTCATCGCCGCGGAGGTCTGGGCCGCGCACACCGACTCCGACGGTACCGGGCTCGGCTGGGACGTCTTGCGCAAGGTCTTCGAGCCGGTCGGCGTGCGCCTGCGCATCCGCTCCGTGCCCTATACCCGCTCCATCGGCCTGGTGAAGCGTGGCGAGGCGGACGCCTGGGTCGGCTCCTACCGCGACGAAGTGCCCTGGGCCCTCTACCCCCGCTGGAACTACGATGCCGATCGCATCAGCGCACTGGCCCTGCGCGGCTCGCCGGTGCCGAACCTGGCCGGGCTCGGGCAGTACCGCCTGGTATGGATGCGTGGCTATGGATACGAACGCTATCTGCCGAACCTGACCCACTTCAAGGAAATCGAGCGTCGGGGCGGTATCCTTTCGATGCTCGATCTCGAACACGCCGACTACTACATCGACGCGCGCACCGAGATCGACGATGTACTGCGCCAGAGCTCGACCCCCGATAAGTACCGCGTCACCTACCTGACCCAGCTCAAGCTGTACGTCGGCTTCGGCGACACGGCCCGGGGCGCGAGTTCGCCGCGCTGTTCGACGAGCGCATGGCGCGCCTGGTGCACAGCGGCGAACTGCGCGCCGTATTCGCCCACTGGGGTCAGCCCTATCCCTTCGACCCGGAACCGGAGAACACCCATGCGTCGCCTTGATCTGCTCTGCGCCGGCCTGCTGCTGGCGTACTGCGGCGCCCTCCACGCCGAACCCCAGGTGCAGGTGGTCGGCCTCTTCCCCAACGCCGCGGTGATCAGCGTCGACGGCCAGCGCAAGCTGGTGAAGGCCGGCCAGACCGGCCCCGGCGGCGTCGAGGTGGTCAGCGCCAGCAGCCGTGGCGCCGTGTTGCGCGTCGGCGGCATCGAGCGCACCTACGAACTGTCCCGCGAGTACAACCAGGCCGGCGCCAGCGCACCGCAGAAGACCCAGATGAGCATCGCCCGTGGCAATAACGGCCACTTCATGGTGGCCGGCGCCATCGAAGGCCATCCCGTGCAGTTCATGGTCGACACCGGTGCCTCCACCGTCGCCATGAGCGAGAACCAGGCGCGCATCCTCGGCATCGACTACCGCGTCACCGGCAAGCCGATGACCGCCAGCACCGCCTCCGGCACAGTGCGTGCCTGGCGGGTGGTCTTCGACCGGGTCAAGGTCGGGCCGCTGGAAGTGCTTGGCGTCGAAGGCGCCGTGGTCGAGGGCGACGCGCCCGTCGACGTGCTGCTGGGCATGAGCTTCCTCAACCGCGTGCGCTGGCGCGAGGACCAGGGCGTGCTGCTGCTGGAATCGAAGATCTAGGCGAGGTTCGGCGGGCCTCGCGGGCGCGATGGTCCTAGCGTTTCGATCCTTATCCCCAACTATTCAGTCTGACCGGCCGATTAATGCTGCTGATACAATGCCGGCCTTTCGAAACCCCAGGAGATCCGTGGTGTCCGTCGTCTTCGTCGCCGCCTCCCAACTGCCCACGCCCTTCGGCCTGTTCACCATGCACGGCTTCCTCGACCAGGCCAGCGGCAAGGAACACGTCGCCCTGACCATGGGCGAATTCGCCGACGGCGCCCCGGTGCTCGGCCGCCTGCATTCCGAATGCCTGACCGGCGACGCCCTGTTCAGCCTGCGCTGCGACTGCGGCTTCCAGCTCGAGGCCGCCCTGCGCGCCATCGCCGAGGAAGGCCGTGGCGTGCTGCTCTACCTGCGCCAGGAAGGCCGTGGCATCGGCCTCCTGAACAAGATCCGCGCCTACGAACTGCAGGACGGCGGCGCCGACACGGTCGAAGCCAACGAGCGCCTGGGCTTCGGTGCCGACCAGCGCGACTACGCCATCTGCCTGCCGATGCTCGACCACCTGGGCATCTCCGGCATCAAGCTGATGACCAACAACCCGCGCAAGGTGAAGGCCCTGGAGGGCTTCGGCATCCGCGTCGCCGAACGCGTGCCGCTGCAGACCGGCCTCAACCCGCACAACAGGAAGTACCTGGCGACCAAGGCCGGCAAGCTCGGCCACATGCTCGGCAGCCTGCACCAGGGTGAAGTCGAGCTATGACCCGCAACCAGGTGCGCCGCAAGCTGGGCCTGGAATGGTGGGCCTACCTCGCCATCGCCCTGGCCCCGCTGTTCGTGCTCAACCTGCTGTTCGGCTCCGGCGAGCCGGTGTTCCCCGCCCTGGAGATGCCGTTGTTCCTGGCGGCGATGATCTCCATGTTCATCAGCCTGCCGCTGTTCCGCGGCTACAAGCGCGCCCTGATCGCCACCGAGGAAGCCCTCGACAGCGAAGAAGAGCCCGCCGCCTGGATCGCCCTGGCCAGCGCCCGTCGCGTCGCCTTCCTCGGCGCCGGCCTGCCGGCCTGGATCGGTGCGGTGGCCGTGTTCGCCGGCCTCAACGCCGTGGCCCTGGTGCTGCTGGCCCTCGGCAGCGTGGTGATCTTCAGCCTCTACCGCATACCCCGCCAACTGGCCTGATGCGCGGCCTGCTCGGTGCTTTGCTGCTGTGCCTGGCCTTGTCGGCGACGGCGCAGCTGCGCATCGTCAGCCTCGCCCCCTCCCTGACCGAAATCATGCTCGAACTCGACGCCGGCGACCTGCTGGTGGGCGTGCTCGATGGCGGCGAGCGTCCGGCCTTGCTGGCCGACCTGCCCAGCGTCGGCCGCTACGGCCAGCTGGAGATCGAAAGCCTGCTGGCACTCGAGCCCGACCTCGTGCTGCTGTGGCCCGACAGCGTCGGTGCCGCCGGGCGTGAACAGCTGCGCCGCACCCCCATCGCACAGTTGCAGGTGGAACCGCGCGAACTCGACGAACTCGCCGGGCTGTTCGCCGAAGTCGGCGAGCGGGTAGGGCGAGCCGAACGCGGCCGGGAGCTCAGCCGGCGCTTCGCCGCCGGGCTCGCCGAGCTGCGCGGCACGTACCGCCGCGACGTGCCGCTGCCGGTGTTCTACCAGGTGTGGGACAAACCGCTGTACACCCTCGGCGGGCGGCAGATCGTCAGCGACGCCTTGCGCATCTGCGGCGCCGAGAACGTCTTCGCCGACCAGCGCCTGCCCGCGCCCCAGGTCAGCATCGAATCCGTCCTGCAGCGCCAGCCCCGCGTCATCCTCGTCAGCGAACCGGCCCAGGCCGCCGCCTGGCAGGCCTGGCCGCAGATCCCCGCCGTCGCCGCCGGCCAGGTGTGGCCGGTGCCCGACCGCGGCCTGGAGCGCCCCAGCTTCCAGATGCTCGACGCCACCCGGAAGCTCTGCGAGCGCCTCGCCAGCGCTCGTTGAGCGCCGCCCGACGCAGCCTACGAACGACGCCATCCGCAGCGAGCACCCAGCGGGCTGTAGGGTGGATGACGCTTCACCCATCCACCATGGGCAGGCAGGGATCGATGGGTTTGGCACCGAGGCTGGTCGGCACCTCGATGGCGGATGAAAAGAGCGTCACCCACCCTTGCATCGCCTGGCTTCAAAAGGAGCATCAACGTCCCGCCGACATCGCCACCGCCGCCGCGGCGGTGCGGGTTTCGACGCCCAGCTTCACGTAGACGTGCTCCAGGTGCTTGTTCACCGTGCGCGGGCTGAGGCCGAGGATGTCGCCGATGTCGCGGTTGGTCTTGCCGCAGGCCACCCAGTGCAGCACCTCCATTTCCCGGCCGGTGAGCTGGAAGCGCGAGGCCAGCGCCTCCTGGGTCTGCTCGTCGTCCAGGGCCGGGCGTGGCGCCGGGGCGTTGCGCACGGCCTGCAGGGCGCGGGCGGTGCGCAGGTGGGCGGCGACGCGGGCGAGCACCTCGTCGGGCTTGATCGGCTTGGTCACGTAGTCGATGCCGCCGGCAGCGAAGCCTTCCACCACGTGCTCGCTCTCGGTCAGCGCGGTCATGAACAGCACCGGGATGTCCGCCGTCTCGCCGCTGGCCTTGAGCCGGCGGCAGGTCTCGAAGCCGTCCATGCCCGGCATCATCGCGTCCAGCAGGATCACGTCCGGCTGGCTGCGCTGGGCACGCTCCAGGGCGCTGGCGCCGTCCAGCGCCACCAGCACCATGTAGCCGGCGGCGTCGAGGGCATCGCTGAGCAGGGCGAGGTTGTCCGGGGTGTCGTCGACGATCAGCACCACGGCGCTGTCACGGCTCGGGCTGTGCATGGTCTCCTCCTGTCTATTCGCGCGCCAGGTCGACGCGGGGGGTGGGGCTGCCGGCCGCTTTCAGCAGCGCATTGAACTCGTTGAGCTGGAAGCGCCGCGCGCGCTGGCGCAGGCCGGCGAGGAAGGCGGCGCTGCGAGGTTCCTCGCGCTCGATGGCGTCCAGGCGTTCGAGGATGCCCTTCACGTGGCCCAGCTCGCTCAGCTCGCGCAGCGCCTCCAGGGCGGCGGACGAGGGCCGCTCGCCGTCCCGTTCGGCGCGGGTGTCCTCGAGCGGGCGCTTGAGCCATTCCAGGCCCAGGTGCTCCTTGATCTTCTCCAGCAGGGCCGGGGTGTGCACCGGCTTGGCCAGGTAGTCGTTGCAGCCGGCCGCCACGCTGCGCTCGCGGTCGTCGGCGAAGGCGTTGGCGGAAATGACGATGATCGGCGCCCGCGATTGCACGTTGCGGCGGATCAGGCGGCTGGTCTCCCAGCCGTCCATGTGCGGCATCGACAGGTCCATGAGGATCAGGTCCGGGTGCAGCAGGGCCACCTGGCGCACCGCCTCCTGGCCATCGGCGGCCTGGACGATCTCGAAGCCCAGCGGCCCCAGCATGCCGGCCAGCACCCGGCGGTGCTCGATATGGTCGTCCACCAGCAGCACGCGGCGGCGCGCGCCCTGGTAGCCGATGATGTCGTGCTCGACATGCACCACCGCCTGCGGCACGCGCACCTCGGACAGGAACAGGCGCACCTGGAACGAGGTGCCCTGGCCCGGCCGGCTTTGCACGCGGATGTCGCCGCCCATCAGCGCGATGAGCATGCGGGTGATGGTCAGGCCGAGCCCGACGCCGTTGTCCTGGCGCAGCGGGTCGCCCCGTTCGAAGGGCTGGAAGATGCGCTCGATCTGGTCCGGCGCGATGCCGATGCCGGTGTCGATGATCTCGAAGGTGGCGGTCTCGCGCAGGTAGCTGACCCGCAGCCGCACCTCGCCGCTGTCGGTGAAGCGCACGGCATTGCCCAGCAGGTTGATGAGGATCTGGCGGATGCGCTTCTCGTCGCCGCGCACCACCACCGGCAGGCGCCCGCTGGGCTCGTAGCGGAAGGCCAGGCCCTTCTCCTCGGCCTGCGGGCTGAACATGTGCTGCAACTGCTGGAGGAATTCGGGGAAGGGGATCTCGCTCGGCTCCAGTTGCAGCTTGCCGGCCTCGATCTTGGCCACGTCGAGCAGCCCGTCGATCAGCGACAACAGGTGCGAGCCGCTGCGGAAGATGGTCGCCAGGGCCTCCTTGTGCGGCTCCGGGGTGAGGCCGTCGCGCTGCAGGATCTGGGTGTAGCCGAGGATGCTGTTGAGCGGCGTGCGCAACTCGTGGGAAAGCCCGGTGACGTAGCGGCTCTTCGCCGCGTTGGCCGCCTCCGAGGCTTCCTTGGCCTTCTGCAGCGCCTCGTCGGTCTTGCGGTGGGCCTCGATCTCCTGCATCAGCAGGGTGGTCTGGCGGTTCGACTCCTCCAGCGCCACATGGCGGCTCTCGCGGGTCAGCACCACCCACCAGGCGAGTATCGCGGCGAACAGCGAGAGGGTCAGGAAGGCCTTGAGGAAGGCCTGGTAGAGCGTTTGCGCGGCGTCCGCCGGGGCGTGTTCAAGGCCCTGGGAAACCTGGCTGTAGATCAGCGCCAGGGCGCAGAACAGCAGGATCACGATCACCGCCAGCACCCCCAGGTAATGGGCCAGGCGCGTGTGCAGGCGTGGCACCGAGGCGTTGGGCAGCAGCCAGCGCACCAGGTCGTCGAACTGCTCCGAGAGCCGCGCCCGGGGCTTGCAGGCATCGCCGCAGCGGGCGTCCAGCGAGCAGCACAGGGAGCAGATGGGCGCGCCGTAGGCCGGGCAGAAGGCGGTGTCCTCGCGCTCGAAATCGTTGCTGCACAGGGTGCAGGCGACCTTCTCCCGCAGCGGATGCAGCAGCGCCGGGTCGCTTTCCCGGGCGATGTAGTAGCGCCCGCCGGTGAGCCAGGCCAGCAGCGGCGCCACCGCCATCGCCGAGACCAGCGCCACCATGGGCGAGGCCGCCTGGGCGATGCTGCCGAGCAGCCCGGCATGGGCCAGCACCGAGAGCAGCGAGGCGATCAGCATGGCGCCGACGCCCACCGGGTTGATGTCGTAGAGGTGCGCGCGCTTGAACTCGATGTGGCGCGGCGACAGGCCCAGCGGCTTGTTGATCACCAGGTCCGCCACCAGGGCGCCGATCCAGGCGATGGCGATGTTGGCGTAGAGCCCCAGCACCTGCTCGATGGCCTCGAACACCCCCAGCTCCATCAGCATCAGCGCGATGGCCACGTTGAACACCAGCCAGACCACGCGGCCGGGGTGGCTGTGGGTGATGCGGGCGAAGAAGTTCGACCAGGCCAGGGAGCCGGCGTAGGCGTTGGTGACGTTGATCTTCACCTGGCTGACGATGACGAACAGCACCATCGCGCCGAGCGCCCACTGCGGCGAGGCGAACACGTAGTTGAAGGCCACCAGGTACATCTGCGTCGGCTCGGCGGCGCGATCCAGGGGGATCTCGTGCTGCAGGGCGAGGAAGGCGAGGAAGGCGCCGCCGAGCATCTTCAGCGCGCCGGGGATGATCCAGCCGGGGCCGGCCAGGAGCATCGCCGCCCACCAGCGCTTGCGGTTGGCGCGGGTCTTCTGTGGCAGGAAGCGCAGGTAGTCCACCTGCTCGCCGATCTGCGTCACCAGCGCCAGGGCCACGGTGCAGGCGGCGCCGAAGTGCAGCGGGTTGAAGACACCAGCCTCGCCGTCGCGCCCGGCGAAGCTGGCCAGGTCGCCGAGCGCCCCGGGATTCCTGGCGATGACGAAGACGTAGGGCAGCAACAGCAGCACCAGCCACACCGGCTGCGTCCACATCTGCAGGCGGTTGATCAGGGTGATGCCGAAGGCCACCAGGGGAATGATGATCACCGAGCAGATGACGTAGGCCAGCGCCAGCGGGATGCCGAAGTACAGCTCCAGGGCCAGCGCCATGATCGCCGCCTCCAGGGCGAAGAACAGGAAGGTGAAGCTGGCGTAGATCAGCGAGGTGATGGTCGAGCCGATGTAGCCGAAGCCGGCGCCCCGGGTGAGCAGGTCCATGTCCACGCCGTAGCGTGCGGCGTAGTAGCTGATGGGCAGGCCGGTGAGGAAGATCACCAGGCTCACCGCCAGCACCGCCCACAGGGTGTTGGTGAAGCCGTAGCTGATGGCCAGGGCGCCGCCGATGGCTTCCAGGGCGAGGAAGGACACGGCGCCGAGGGCGGTGTTGGCGATGCGCAGTTCCGACCATTTGCGGAAGGAGCGCGGCGTATAGCGCAGCGCGTAGTCCTCCAGCGTCTCGTCGGCGACCCAGCTGTTGTAGTCGCGGCGGATCTTGGCGATGCGTTGCGTACCGGTCTGTTGCACGGCGGCGCTCCTGGGCGGCGATGGGCGTGTGCAGCAACTTCCATGCCCCGCCCCGGCCCCGGGGGCGCACCGCTCTGGCACGGCCTTCCCGGGCGGTCGCGCGCGTCCTTGCGCCTGTCTGCGAGCGCAGCATGCCCCAAGCTGGCGCAGCGGCCACTACGTCAGATGACGTATGCCGCTACGTCAATGTGCGTATACCCCCGCCCCCTGGCCGAACGCATCCTTGCCCCGAACCGAGGCCGGTACCCGCAAGGCGAGCCGACCACGCCAACCACCAGAGGAGCAGGACCATGGATTCAAGCTTGATGACGGGTGCGAAACGCTTTCTTCCGCGCCGGCTGGCGCTGGGCGCCGCCGCGCTGTCGCTGATGGCCGCAGCGGTATTCGGCCAACTGGCGGTGGCCGCCGACGCCAACACCACCGGCCTGGCCGTGACCGACACCGAAGTGACCGTGGGCCAGCTGCACTCGGCCACCGGCACCATGGCCATCTCCGAGACCGGCTCGATCCAGGCCGAGCGCCTGGCCATCGAGCAGATCAACGCCTCCGGCGGCATCCTCGGGCGGCAGATCAAGATCATCCAGGAAGACGGCGCCTCCGACTGGCCGACCTTCGCCGAGAAGGCCAAGAAGCTGCTGGTGAACGACAAGGTCGCCACCGTCTTCGGCTGCTGGACCTCGGCCTCGCGCAAGGCCGTGCTGCCGGTGTTCGAGAAGGAGAACGGCCTGCTCTACTACCCGACCTTCTACGAAGGCCTGGAGCAGTCGAAGAACGTCATCTACACCGGCCAGGAGGCGACCCAGCAGATCCTCGCGGGCCTGGACTGGGTGGCCAAGGAGAAGGGCGCCAAGACCTTCTACCTGATCGGCTCGGACTACATCTGGCCGCGCACCTCGATGAAGATCGCCCGCAAGCACATCGAGAACGTGCTCGGCGGCAAGGTGGTGGGCGAGGAGTACTACCCGCTGGGCAACACCCAGTTCGGCTCGCTGATCAACAAGGTCAAGCTGAAGAAGCCCGACGTGGTCTTCGCCGCCGTGGTCGGGGGCTCCAACGTCGCCTTCTACAAGCAGATGAAGGCCGCCGGCGTCACCGCCGCCAAGCAGACCCTGCTGACCCTCTCGGTGACCGAGGATGAACTGCTCGGCATCGGTGGCGAGAACATGGCCGGCTTCTACGCCTCCATGAAGTACTTCCAGAGCCTGGACAACCCCAACAACAAGGCCTTCGTCGAAGCCTTCAAGGCCAAGTACGGCAAGGACGCGGTGATCGGCGACGTGACCCAGGCCGCCTACCTCGGCCCCTGGCTGTGGAAGGCCGCCGTGGAGAAGGCCGGCAGCTTCGATGTCGACAAGGTGGTCGCCGCCTCCCCGGGCATCGAGCTGACCACCGCGCCGGAAGGCTACGTGAAGGTCCACGACAACCACCACCTGTGGAGCAAGACCCGCATCGGCGAGGTCCAGGCCGACGGCCAGTTCAAGGTGGTCTACGAGTCCGGCCTGATCGAACCCAATCCCTTCCCCAAGGGGTATCAGTGAGCGGGGAGCTGCAAGCGGCAAGCTTCAAGCTGCAAGAGGCAAGCGAGAAGCAGCTTGAAGCCTGAAGGGCCCCCGGATACGGGGGCACGCCTCACCCTGAACCCAAACCCCGGCGGGCGGCGAAGGCCGTCGCCCGCTTCCGGAGAACCTTATGGAATGGCTATCTGAGTTCGGCGCCATTGCGGCCATGCAGGGCTTCAACGGGCTGTCGGTGTTCTGCGTCCTGCTGCTGATGGCCCTGGGGCTGGCGATCATCTTCGGCCAGATGGGCGTGATCAACATGGCCCACGGCGAGTTCCTCACCATCGGCGCCTACACCACCTACCTGCTGTCGGCACTGACCACCCACTACGCGCCGGCGATGCAGCCCTATTACTTCTTCTTCGCCATCGTGCTGTCGTTCTTCATCGCCGGGGCCATCGGCTGGCTGGTGGAGTGGGCGATGATCAGCAAGCTCTACCAGCGTCCGCTGGATACGCTGCTGGCCACCTGGGGCCTGTCCCTCGTGATGCAGCAGGCGTTCCGCTCGATCTTCGGCGCGCGCGAGGTCAGCGCCACCCTGCCGGAATGGCTGATGGGCTCGTTCAACCCCACCGAGAGCATCGACATCCCGCGCAACGGCCTGTTCGTCATGGGCCTCACGGTGCTGCTCACCGCCACGCTCTTCCTCATGCTCTACCGCTCGCGCTGGGGCCTGCAGGTGCGCGCCACCATGCTCAACCGGGTGATGAGCCGCGCGGTGGGCATCAACACCAAAAGGGTCGACCGCATGACCTTCGCCCTCGGCTGCGGTGTCGCCGGGGTGGCTGGCGCGGCCTTCACCACCATCGGCTCCACCGGCCCGACGGCCGGCTCGCTGTACATCGTCGACACCTTCCTGGTGGTGGTCTTCGGCGGCGCGCAGAGCCTGTTCGGCACCATCGCCTCGGCCTTCACCATCGCCCAGACGCAGTCCATCTCCGAGTTCTTCATGAGCGGCTCGATGGCCAAGGTGCTGACCCTGTCGGCGGTGATCCTGATCCTGATGCTGCGCCCCCAGGGGCTCTTCTCCATCAAAGTCCGTAAATGAGGGGCGGCAGATGAACGCAATCGACAAACTCCTCGGCGGGCGGCAGGGCACCATCGGCCTGCTGATCCTCGCCGCGCTGATCCTGGTGGTGTTCCCGCTGGTGCTGGATGCCTTCCGCCTGAACATGGTCGGCAAGTACCTCACCTACGCCTTCGTCGCCGTCGGCCTGGTGCTGTGCTGGGGCTACGGCGGCATCCTCAGCCTCGGCCAGGGGGTGTTCTTCGGCCTCGGCGGCTACTGCATGGCGATGTTCCTCAAGCTGGAGGCCTCCGACCCGGAGAGCACCAGGATCCAGTCCACCCCCGGCATCCCGGACTTCATGGACTGGAACCAGATCACCGAGCTGCCGCTGCTCTGGCAGCCCTTCCACAGCTTCGGCTTCACCCTCGTCGCGGTGCTGGCGGTGCCCATGCTGCTGGCGGCGGTGATCGGCCTGGCGATGTTCAAGCGGCGCGTGGGCGACGTGTACTTCTCCATCGTCACCCAGGCCATCGCGATGATCCTCACGGTGCTGATCATCGGCCAGCAGGGACTCACCGGCGGGGTCAACGGCATCACCGACCTGAAGACCCTGATGGGCTGGGACATCCGCACCGACGGCGCCAAGCTGATCCTCTACTTCATCAGCGCCTTCCTGCTGCTGGGCTGCATCGTCATCGGCAAGTTCATCCTCGCCTCCAAGCTCGGCCGCCTGCTCATGGCCATGCGCGACAAGGAGGAACGGGTGCGCTTCTCCGGCTACGACGTGGCCAGCTTCAAGATCTTCGTGTTCTGCGTGGCCGCCGGCTTCTCGGCCATAGGCGGGGCCATGTTCGCCCTGCAGGTGGGCTTCATGTCGCCGAGCTTCGTCGGCATCGTGCCGTCCATCGAGATGGTCATCTTCGCCGCCGTCGGCGGGCGCATGTCGCTGCTCGGCGCGGTGTACGGCGCGCTGCTGGTGAACTACGGCAAGACCTACTTCTCCGAGAGCTTCCCCGAGCTGTGGCTGTACCTGATGGGCGGCCTGTTCATCGCCGTGGTCATGTACTTCCCCAACGGCCTCGCCGGGCTCTGGCAGAGCCACGGCCGCCCGCGCCTGGAGCGCCTGCTGGCCAAGCGTGCCAAGGCGCCCGCAGCCCCTGTCGCCAAGCCTGCGGCGAGCGCCAGCCCGGCCCCGAGCCACACCCGTGAACTGGAGCGCACACCATGAGCCCGAGCGGATTCGAAAGCCCCAAGCCGGTGCTGGCCATCGAGGGCCTGACGGTGTCCTTCGACGGCTTCAAGGCGGTCAACGACCTCAACCTCTACCTGGACCGCAACGAGGTGCGGGTGGTGATCGGCCCCAACGGCGCCGGCAAGACCACGGTGCTCGACCTGATCTGCGGCAAGACCCGCGCCACCGCCGGCAGCATCCAGTTCGACGGCCGCGAACTGACCCGCATGCGCGAGTACGACATCGTCCGCGCCGGCGTCGGGCGCAAGTTCCAGAACCCCTCCATCTACGAGAACCTCACCGTGTTCGAGAACCTGGAGATGTCCTACCCGGCCGGGCGCAAGGTGCTCGGCGCGCTGTTCTTCAAGCGCAGTGCCGAGGTCATCGCCCGGGTCGAGGAGGTGGCCGGGGAAATCTTCCTCAGCGAGCACCTGCACCGCCAGGCCGACCTGCTCTCCCATGGGCAGAAGCAGTGGCTGGAGATCGGCATGCTGCTGATGCAGGACCCGGAGCTGCTGATGCTCGACGAGCCGGTGGCGGGCATGAGCGTCAGCGAGCGCGCGCAGACCGCCGAGCTGCTCAAGCGCATCAGCCAGGGGCGCTCGGTGCTGGTCATCGAGCACGACATGGAGTTCGTCAAGAGCATCGCCCACAAGGTCACCGTGCTGCACCAGGGCAAGGTCCTGGCCGAAGGCAGCATGGAGGCGGTGCAGAGCAACCCGAAGGTGATCGAGGTGTACCTGGGGCATTGAGCCCCGGGCCTCGCCATCAATCAGGAGTCCAGCATGTTCCAGATCAGCAAGCTCACCTCGGGCTACGGCCAGAGCCAGATCCTCCACGACCTCGACCTGAACGTGGCCAGGCAGGAGATCGTCGCCGTCATGGGGCGCAACGGCATGGGCAAGACCACCCTGTTCAAGAGCCTGATGGGCATCCTCCCGCAATGGGGCGGCGAGGTGCGCGTCGACGGCCAGGACGTGTCGGCCCTGGAGACCCACCAGCGCGTCGAGCGCGGCATCGCCTACGTGCCCCAGGGGCGGATGATCTTCTCCCACATGACGGTGCTGGAGAACATCCAGACCGGCCTGCCGGCCTCGGCCAACGGCCAGGTTCCGGACGATCTCTACGCCCTGTTCCCGGTGCTCCACGAAATGCGCGCGCGCAAGGGCGGCAACCTCTCCGGCGGCCAGCAGCAACAGCTGGCCATCGCCCGCGCCCTGGCCACCAACCCCAAGGTGCTGCTGCTGGACGAACCCACCGAGGGCATCCAGCCGTCGATCATCAAGGACATCGCCCGCAGCCTGAAGGAGATCCGCAACCTGCGCGACCTGACCATCGTCGTCTCCGAGCAGGTGCTGTCCTTCACCATGGAGATCGCCGACCGCTTCCTGGTGATCGAGAAGGGCCGCTTCGTGATCGAGGAAACCCGCGACCGGGTCGACGAGGCCACCATCAGCCGCTACCTCTCGGTGTAGTCCAGGGCACCCGTAGGATGGGTAGAGCGCAGCGAAACCCATCACCTGGCTCGTCGGATTCCAGCCCGGGAGTCCCCGCCACGCCGTCCCCGTGCCCGCGCACGGGCGACGGCTTTCGCGCGCCCGCCCGGCCGCTTCCCACCTACGTAATTCGACGTATTCCCGATCCCGGCCAGGCGGCCAAGACTAGCTCCCAGCGCGGCCCAGACCGCCCGTCCAACACCAGGAGCCAAGGAGCACCGTCATGACCGAAACGCTGATCAAGGTCGACCTCAACCAGGCCGCCACCGAGAACGAACAGATCCACAACCGCTGGCATCCCGACATCCCCATGGCCTGCTGGGTCAACCCGGGCGACGACTTCATCCTCGAGACCTACGACTGGACCGCCGGCGCGATCAAGAACGACGACGACGCCTCGGACGTGCGCGACGTCGACCTCTCCACCGTGCACTACCTCTCCGGCCCGGTGGGCGTGAAGGGCGCCGAGCCGGGCGACCTGCTGGTGGTGGACCTGCTGGACATCGGCGCCAAGCCAGATTCCCTGTGGGGCTTCAACGGCTTCTTCTCGCGGCAGAACGGCGGCGGCTTCCTCACCGACCACTTCCCCATGGCGCAGAAGGCCATCTGGGACTTCCACGGCATGTTCACCAGCTCCCGGCACATCCCCGGCGTGCAGTTCGCCGGGCTGATCCACCCCGGGCTGATCGGCTGCCTGCCGGACCACAAGATGCTCGCCGACTGGAACAGCCGCGAGCAGGCGCTGATCGACACCAACCCGACCCGCGTGCCGCCCCTGGCCAACCCGCCCATGGCGCCCACCGCGCACATGGGCAAGCTGCGCGGCGAGGCCCGCGACAAGGCGGCCATGACCGGCGCGCGCACCGTGCCGCCGCGCGAGCATGGCGGCAACTGCGACATCAAGGACCTGTCCCGCGGCTCGAAGATCTTCTTCCCGGTCTACGTCGACGGCGCCGGCCTCTCGGTGGGCGACCTGCACTTCAGCCAGGGCGACGGCGAGATCACCTTCTGCGGCGCCATCGAGATGGCCGGCTGGGTGCACATGAAGGTCGAGCTGATCAAGGGCGGCATGGCCAAGTACGGCATCAGGAACCCGGTGTTCAAGCCCAGCCCCATCGTGCCCAACTACAAGAACTACCTGATCTTCGAAGGCATCTCGGTGGACGAGTCCGGCAAGCAGCACTACCTGGACGTCAACATCGCCTACAAGCAGGCCTGCCTCAACGCCATCAACTACCTGACCAAGTTCGGCTACTCGCCCGCCCAGGGCTACGCGCTGCTCGGCTCGGCGCCGGTGCAGGGGCACATCAGCGGGGTGGTGGACATCCCCAACGCCTGCGCCACGCTGTGGCTGCCGACGGAAATCTTCGACTTCGACATCAACCCCAACGCCTCCGGCCCGACCCGCTTCCTCGATGGCAGCGTCGACCTGCCCATCGCGCCGGACAAGTGAGTTCCACCGCCCCGGCGGGAGGTTGCTCTGGACGGCGTACCTCCCGCCGGGACGGCGGACATCGAGCGAAGACGAGGAGCCCAGCATGCCCATCTACGAATACGACTGCGCCACCTGCGGCGACTTCACCGCCCTGCGCCCCATGGCCGAGCGCGAGGCCCCCTGCGCCTGCCCGCTGTGCGACGAGCCGGCGCCGAGGGTCATCCTCTCCGCGCCCGGCCTGGCCACCCTGGCCGGCAGCCAGCGCCGCGCCATCGCCGCCAACGAGCGCAGCGCCAACGCCCCGCAGACCGTCGAGGAGTACCGCGAGAACCGCAAGCACCCGAAAGGCTGCGGTTGCTGCACGCCGAACAAGCCCCTGGCACCGACCAGGGCCAACCCCCACGCGCTGAAGACCAAGCCCGGCGCGCGGCCCTGGATGATCAGCCACTGAACGGAAGGAGAAGCCCATGCGTCACGGTGACATTTCCAGCAGCCCGGATACCGTCGGCGTCGCCGTCGTCAACTACAGGATGCCGCGCCTGCACACCAAGGCCGAGGTGCTCGACAACGCCCGGCGCATCGCCGAGATGATCAAGGGCATGAAGCTCGGCCTGCCCGGCATGGACCTGGTGGTGTTCCCCGAGTACAGCACCATGGGGATCATGTACGACCACGACGAGATGATGGCCACCGCCGCCACCATCCCCGGCGAGGAGACGGCGATCTTCTCCGCCGCCTGCCGCGAGGCCGGGACCTGGGGCATCTTCTCCCTCACCGGCGAACGCCACGAGGAACACCCGCACAAGGCGCCCTACAACACCCTGGTGCTGATCGACGACCGTGGCGAGATCGTGCAGAAGTACCGCAAGTGCATCCCCTGGTGCCCCATCGAGGGCTGGTACCCGGGTGACCGCACCTACGTCAGCGAAGGGCCCAAGGGACTGAAGATCAGCCTGATCATCTGCGACGACGGCAACTACCCCGAGATCTGGCGCGACTGCGCGATGAAGGGCGCCGAGCTGATCGTGCGCTGCCAGGGCTACATGTACCCGGCCAAGGAACAGCAGGTGCTGATGGCCAAGACCATGGCCTGGGCCAACAACTGCTACGTGGCTGTGGCCAACGCCGCCGGATTCGATGGCGTCTACAGCTACTTCGGCCACTCCGCGATCATCGGCTTCGACGGCCGCACCCTGGGCGAATGCGGCGAAGAGGAGATGGGCATCCAGTACGCCCAGCTGTCGGTCTCGCAGATCCGCGACGCACGGGCCAACGACCAGTCGCAGAACCACCTGTTCAAGCTGCTGCACCGGGGCTACACCGGCGTCTACAACTCCGGCGATGGCGACCGTGGCGTGGCCGATTGCCCCTTCGAGTTCTACCGCACCTGGGTGCTGGATGCGGAGAAGGCCCGGGACGATGTGGAAAAGATCACCCGCCGCACCATCGGTGTCGCCGACTGCCCGGTGGGCGAGTTGCCCCACGGCGGGCGCGAGCAGGTCGCGGGCTAGCGCGACGGCGCTCCGTGAGCGGGGCGGCCCACCGACCGTGATTCCCTGAACCGAGGAGCCCGGATGCCCTTCGTCAACGACCTGATCGAGCACAACCGCGAGCACCTGGGGCGCGGCGAGGTGCCGGTGGCGCGCTTGCAGTCGCGCTTTCTCTTCGAGCCCGACACCGTCATGGCCCTCCTGCGCACGCGCATCGTCGGCCAGGACGCCGCGCTGGAGGCGGTGGAGGCCCTGCTCAAGGTGGTCAAGGCGGACATCGGCGACCGCGAGCGGCCCCTGGCGGTGAACCTGTTCATGGGCCCCACCGGCGTCGGCAAGACCGAGCTGGTGCGCCTGCTGGCGCTGGCCATCCACGGCCGCGCCGACGCCTTCTGCCGCATCGACATGCAGACCCTGGCCCAGGAACACTACGCCGCCGCGCTCACCGGCGCGCCGCCGGGCTACGTGGGCAGCAAGGAGGGCGCCACGCTGTTCGACGCCGAGGCCATCCAGGGCAGCTTCGGCCGCCCCGGCATCGTGCTCTTCGATGAGCTGGAGAAAGCCGGCAAGGAGGTGGTGCGCAGCCTGCTCGGCGTGCTGGAGAACGGCCAGCTGACCTTGAGCGCCGGCAGCCGGCGCATCGACTTCCGCAACAGCCTGATCTTCCTCACCAGCAATATCGGCGCCCAGGAGGCCTGGCAGTTCCGCGAGCGCTATTCGCGTGGCTGGCGGCGCCTGTTCGGGGTCTCCCCGCGCAATGAGGCGCGGGTGCTGGAGGCGGCGTTGCAACGCCACTTCGACCCGGAGTTCCTCAACCGGCTGGACCGCGTCGTCTGCTTCGAGCGCATCGGCGAGGACCACCTGGAGGCCTTGCTCGACATCGAACTGGCGCGCCTCAACCAGCGCCTGGCACGCCAGGGGCGGACGCTGGTGCTGGACGAGAGCGCCCGCGAGCTGCTTTGCCTCGGCCATGACCCGCGCTACGGCGCCCGTGACCTGGGGCGGCGCGTGCGGGTGCTGCTGGAGCCGGCGCTGGCCGAGTGCCTGCTGGCGTCCCCCGGCGCGACCCGCCTGGTGGCGGCGCGCCGGGAGGGCAGCCTGCGGGTGAGTGCGGGCGAGGCGGCCTGACTAGAACTGCGGCGACCACTTGAGGGTCATCACCACCTTGCGGCCTTCTTCCTGGAAGCCGGTGTTCTCCTCGATGGTCGGGTCGGGGATGTCCACGTCGTTGTCGACGTAAGGGACTCCGTCGCCGAAGGGGTTGGAGGAGAAGCTGGAGCCGCTGCCGTAGTACTTCTGCGAGTACTGCTTGTTGGCGATGTTCTCCACCCGCGTCTCCACCTTCAGGCCCTTGAGGAAGCCCCAGCCGGCGCGGATGTCGATGCGCCCGTAGCCCGGTGATTTCTGGGTATTGGCGGCGTCCACGTAGCGGCTGGAGACGCCCAGCCAGCTGAAGCCGAAGCTGTAGTCACCGAACTGCTTGTCCACGTCCAGGGCCAGGTTGCGCCGCGAGCGGCCAGGCAGGGTGTGGCCGGTGTCGCGGTCGCGCGGGTCGACCAGGCCCAGGTTGAGGCGGGTGGTCCAGCCCATGAAGTCCCGCGAGGCGCTGAGGTCCAGGCCATTGATGCGGGCCTTGCCGACGTTGCGCATCTCGTGGACGAAGACGGGGTCGAACTCCATCACGTCGGTGATCAGGTCTTGCACATCGGTGCGGTAGACGCCGAAGCTCCAGTCGGTGTCGTAGTGCGCACCGCGCAGCTGGGCTTCCCAGGTCTTGGAATGCTCGGGTTCGAGGTTCGGGTTGCCGCTGGGGAAGAACATGTCCGGCACATAGAGCTCGGTGAAGGTGGGTACGCGGAAGCCTTCGGCGTAGCTCAGCACCAGTTGGGTGTTCAGCGGCAGGTCGAAGTCCAGGGCAGCGTTGAGGCTGTCCTCGCTGCCGTATTGCTCGTTCTTGTCGTGGCGCCAGCCCAGCTCGGTGCCGAAGGGCGCGGCGCGGAAGCGATGCTGGGCGAACCAGGCCTGGTTGCGGCGCTCGGTTTCCTCGAAGGGCACGTTGGCGCGCAGGCGTTCCTCGTACCATTCGGCGCCCAGCAGCACCTGCTGGTGCTCGTCCAGGCGCAGGGTGTTCTGCCACTCCAGGGAGTCGCGGTAGGTGGCGTATTCCTCAAGGGCGGTGATGAAGTTGTAGACGGTGTCGAGGTGGCTCTTTTCCTCGGCGTGGCCGGCCTGCAGGCGGCTGGTCCAGCGCGGGTCGAGCTCCGCCTCCAGGTAGGCGGAGGTGCTGCTCAGGGTGAACTCGTCGGTGGGCTGGCCGGGGAACCAGACGGAGTCGCCGTCCATGTCGCTCTTGCCGCGCTGGTCGAGCACGTTGAGGCCGGTGCGCCACTGCTCGGTGATGCGGTGCTCCAGGCTCATGCTCAGGCCGCGGTTGCGGTAGGTGTCGTCGTCGGTGTTGGCGCCGTCGATGTCGTCGCTGCGATCCATGCGCAGCTCTTCGAGGCTGGCGTTGAGGTCGAAGCGGGTGCGTTCGTCACCGCCGGACAGGCCCACGCTGTTCTCGTTGGTGTCGCTGTCGCCGAGGCTGAAGTCGAAGCGCGGCTCCAGGCCGGCGCCCTCGCCACGGCGGGTGAAGACCTGGATGACGCCGCCCATCGCGCCCGAGCCGTACAGGCTGGAGCGCCCGCCCCGGGTGACCTCGACCCGCTCGATCTGCTCCATGCCCAGGTATTGCAGGCGTGGCAGGCCGTCCACCAGCGAGCCGATGCGCACGCCGTCGATCAGCACCAGCGTCTGGTTGGCATTGCTGCCGCGCAGGTAGAGGTTGGCAGAGCTGCCGCGCCCGCCGCTCTGCTCGACCGACATGCCCGGCACGCGGGCCAGCAGGTCCGGCACGCTCTTGACCTTCAGCCGGGAGATGTCCTTGCGGGTGAAGATGCTGGTGGCGGCGGTGGCCTGGGAGCGGGGCTCCAGCGCGTTGCCCGAAGTGGCCACCACATAGGGGCTCTTCAGCGCGTCGAGGCTGTCCAGGGGGATTTCTTCGGCTGCCGCGAGGCAGGGAGCCATGGCGATGGCCAGGGCCAGACGGGAACGCATGATCGATGTCTCCTCAAAAGATCCATGACTTTCGAGAAGGGCGGGACAAGAACGACTGCGCGACCGGTGATCGCCTGTGCTTGACGGTGCAGCCCCTCCGCAACACACGTCGTACGACGAGACACCGTTGCCACGCACCCCCGCACCGCGTCGACGACTCTCGGGCCGTTCGACGACATCCTGCACCTGGGGCCGGGAGCCGGCACCGCCTGTCGCGGGCTCCCCGTGGTGGGCTCGGCTGGTCGCTCTGCGGCGGCCTGGGACCGGGCCCGGGTGTCTCGGGCTAACAAGCGCCGCGCCCGGTGGCGCGGCGAAACACTTCTGGCAGTCTAGCCGGCGTTGCGATCCAGCAAGGCCAGGCGTTCGCGGATCGAGGCCTCGATGCCGCTGGCGTCCAGGCCGCACTCGGCGAGCATCTGCGCCGGCTTGGCGTGCTCGACGTAGTAATCCGGCAGGCCCAGGTGCAGCACGGGCAGCAGGATGTTCTCGCGGGCGAGGAACTCGCTGACGGCGGCGCCGGCACCACCCATCACGCTGTTCTCCTCGACCGTCACCAGCAGCGTGTGGCTGCCGGCCAGTTCACGCACCAGGGCCTCGTCCAGCGGCTTGACGAAGCGCATGTCGACCACGGTGGCGCCCAGCGTCTCGCCCACCTGCAGGGCCTCGGCCAGCTGCACGCCGAAGGCGAGGATGGCGACGCGGGCACCCTGGCGGCGAACCACGGCCTTGCCGATCTCCACCGGCACCAGCTCCTTGTCGATGCTGGCGTTGGGGCCGCTGCCGCGCGGGTAGCGCACCGCCGCCGGGCCCGGGAAGTGGTGCCCGGTGGTCAGCAGCAGACGCAGTTCGTTCTCGTCGCTCGGGGTCATCACCAGCATGCCGGGGATGCAGCGCAGGTAGGAGAGGTCGAAGCTGCCCGCGTGGGTCGGGCCGTCCTCGCCCACCAGGCCGGCGCGGTCGATGGCGAACAGCACGTCGAGGTTCTGCACCGCGACATCGTGGATCAGCTGGTCATAACCGCGCTGGAGGAAGGTGGAGTAGATCGCCACCACCGGCTTGGCGCCGTCGCAGGCCATGCCGGCCGCCAGGGTCACGGCGTGCTGCTCGGCGATGGCGACGTCGAAGTAGCGATCGGGGAAGCGCTCGGCGAAGGCCACCAGGTCCGAGCCTTCCTTCATCGCCGGGGTGATGCCCACCAGGCGCGGGTCCTGGGACGCCATGTCGCACAGCCACTGGCCGAAGACGTTGGAGTACTTGGGCCCGGAGGCTTTCTTCGGCGCGGCCGGCGCGTTGATCGGCTCCAGCTTGGTGATGGCGTGGTAGCCGATGGGGTCGGCCTCGGCCGGGGCGAAGCCCTTGCCCTTCTTGGTCACCACGTGGAGGAACTGCGGGCCCTTGAGGTCGCGCATGTTGCGCAGGGTGGCGACCAGGGTGGGCAGGTCGTGGCCGTCGATGGGGCCGATGTAGTTCCAGCCGAGTTCCTCGAACAGGGTGCCGGGAACCAGCATGCCCTTGGCGTACTCCTCGGTGCGGCGGGCGATCTCCCAGGCGCCGGGCAGGCGCGAGAGCACCTTCTTGCTGCCCTCGCGCATGCTCGCGTAGGTGCGGCTGGAGAGGATCTTGGCCAGGTAGTTGGACAGGCCCCCGACGTTGCGCGAGATCGACATGTCGTTGTCGTTGAGGATCACCAGCATGTCGGCCTGCACGTCGGAGGCGTGGTTCAGCGCCTCGAAGGCCATGCCGGCGGTGAGCGCGCCGTCGCCGATCACGGCGATGGACTTGCGCCCCGAGCCCTGCATGCGGGCGGCGATGGCCATGCCCAGCGCGGCGCTGATGGAGGTGCTGGAGTGGCCGACGCCGAAGGTGTCGTACTCGCTCTCGCTGCGGCGCGGGAAGGCGGCGACGCCGTCCTTCTGGCGCAGGCTGCTCATCTGCTCGCGGCGACCGGTGAGGATCTTGTGCGGGTAGGCCTGGTGGCCCACGTCCCAGACCAGCCGGTCATCGGGCGTATCGAAGACGTAGTGCAGGGCGATGGTCAGCTCGACCACGCCCAGACCGGCGCCGAAATGCCCGCCGGTCTGGCCGACGGTATAGAGCAGGTACTGGCGCAGTTCGTCGGCCAGGGTTTCCAGCTCGGCTTCGCCCAGCCGGCGCAGCTCGTCCGGCGTCGTCGCGCGGTCGAGCAGGGGCGTGAGCGGGCGCTCGCGGGGAATCTCGTGGAACGTCGTGGGCATCAGGCTAGTCGTTATGGGTGCAAAAAGATGCGGCAGTTTACCTGATGCCGCTTTGCCTGCCCAAGACATGGTGTCGGATGCCGTTGCGGCCCGGCAGGGTCGCCCACCAGAAGGCCAGGGCGAGCAGGCTGAGCGCCCCGCCGGCCAGGCACACGCCGTGCCAGCCGGCCCGGGCATGGAGGTAGGTGGCGGCGGACCCGCCGAGGGCGCTGCCGGCGGCGTAGAACAGCATGTAGAGGCTGATCAGGCGGGCGTGGGCGGGGTTGCCGCCGCCCAGCACCAGGCTCTGGTTGAGCACGTGCAGCGCCTGGCCGGCGGCGTCCAGCAGGAGGATGCCGAGCAGCAGCGCCCAGAGCGATTGCCCGGTGAAGGCCAGCGGCACCCAGGCCAGCGCCAGCAGCGCCAGGGCCAGGCCGCTGGCACGCTGCGCCTGGCCGCAATCGGCCCAGCGCCCGGCGCGTGCCGCCGCCAGCGCGCCCACCGCCCCGACCAGGCCGAAGGCGCCGATGGCCCCGGGGCTCAGCGACAGGGGCGGAGCGCTCAGCGGCATCACCAGCGCGGCCCAGAACAGGTTGAACACCGTGAACAGCAGCAGGGCCAGCACGCCGCGCACCTGCAGCACGCGGTCCTCGCGCAGCAGCACGAACATCGAGCGCAGCAGCGCCGGGTAGCCCAGGCCGGCGTCGCTGCGCAGCGCCGGCAGGCACCGCCAGAGCACCGGCAGCAACGCCGCCATCAGCAGCGCCGAGAGCAGGTACACCGCGCGCCAGCCGCCCAGGTCCGCCATCGCCCCGGACAGGCTGCGCGCCAGCAGCAGGCCGACCACCACGCCACCCTGCACCGTCCCCAGTACGCGCCCGCGCTCCGCATCGCCGGCCAGGCTGGCGGCGAAGGCCAAGAGGCCCTGGGTCATGGCCGTGCCGAGCAGGCCGAGGCCGAGCATGCCCAGCAGGATCAGCCACGGCTGGCGGGCGAGGGCGACCAGCAGCAGCGAGCCGACCAGCAGGAGCAACTGCGCGGCCATCAGCCGGCGCCGCTCCAGCAGGTCGCCCAGCGGCACCAGCACGAGGAGGGCCAGGGCGCTGCCCGCCTGGGTCACGCTGATCACCCCGCCGATGGCGGCACGGCTGATGCCCAGGTCGCTGGCCATCGCATCCAGCAGCGGGTGGGCGTAGTAGACATTGGCGACGCTGAGGCCGCAGGCGACGGCCAGCAGCCAGACCCGGGCTGGTGACAGGGAACCTTTGGTGGGCATGGTGCGATCCTTCTGGTTTCAAAATGAAACCATTTGAAGGCTAATGGCGGTGGTTTTAAACTGCAACCAGTTTTCGCGATGGGGAGAGGAGTGATGAACCACGACGCAACCGTCGAGCACTGCCCGGTGGCCCGGGCGCTGGAGCTCGTGGGTGACCGCTGGTCACTGATGATCGTGCGCGACCTGTTCGACGGCCTGCAGCGCTTCGGCGAGTTGCAGAAGAGCCTCGGCGTGGCCAAGAACATCCTCAGCGACCGCCTGCGCCGGCTGGTGGCCGAGGGCATCCTGTGCATCGAGCCGGCCGCCGACGGCAGCGCCTACCAGGCCTACGCCCTGACGCCCAAGGGGCGCGACCTGTTCACCCTGATCGTCAGCCTGCGCCAATGGGGCGAGGTGCATTGCTTCGCCCCCGGCGAGGTGCACTCCGAACTGCTCGATCCCGCTGGCCAGCCCCTGGCGCGGCTGGAAGTCCGCGACGCCAATGGCCGCCCCGTCAGCGCCGCCGACACCCGCGTGCACAAGGTCGAGGTCGCGGCGGGTTGACCGAGCAGCAGGACGTGGGAGCGAATTAATTGGCTCTGTTGGCGTTAAGTGTTGCTAGCAGATTTGTAGCCCGGTTGATTGCCGAGTTTTGCTGATGGTTTCTGTTTCGCCTTGCCGGGCGAGTCACTTTTCTCAATCGCCAGAAAAGTAACCAAAAGCGCTTGCCCCTCCATACGGGTCTGGCTGAAGCCAGACTTCCCTCGCTCCATCATCATTTCAGGGGCACGGCGTAACGGGCCATCCATGGCCCGGTACGCCTTTCGCGACATCCATGTCGCTCAACCCCTGAAACGACGATTGCGCTCGGCCTCCTGAAAGGGGCGTTTGGCGGCTGCTCCAACGTCGAGGCTCACGACTTCACATTGATGTGCGCATCACCACCGGGTGAACGCCGCGGCTGGCGGTTTTCGTAGGATGGTGTAGAGCGAAGCGAAACCCATGCTGGGGGCGGCACCCTGCCCGGGTGTTTCAGAGCCCCCGGTAGCGCGGCACCTTTTCCCACTGCATCCACAGCTCGCCTTGCCAATCCAGCAGCACCAGGCAGCGGGACTGCCAGTCGAGCATCACCCGCCGTGGCTGCAGGCGGGCGCTGATGTACTGGTCGCGCAGGGTGGGGATCACGTCGCGGGCAAGCCATTCCTCCAGGTGCCGGAGCTCGGGGTGGCCGAAGCGGAGCATGGCCTGGTACAGGCCCCCTTCGCTGACGAGCTGGACCTCCTCTTCGCTGCCCGTGGCGTAGGCGAAGCGGGCCTTGCGAACCTGATAGGGACGCAGGCGACGGTGCAGCGCCTGGGGATGGTGCAGCCCCAGCAGGCGGGCGAAGTCGTAGGCACAGAACCAGGGTTGGTCGTCGATCATCACGCCGCGCAGCGGGCGGCCGTGGCGGTGGAAGAAGGTGGGGGTGAGTGCGTCATGCATGATGTGTAACTCCCGTAGTTGGTCAGGGAGCTGCCGGCTTCGTCGTCATTCGAAGGGGTGGCAGACCGCAACGGGGTTGACGAACCGGATCATGCACCGGCAGACCGCTAAGGTCTCCCCGCGCGGTCTGCCATAGAGGGCGTGCAGTTTAAGAAACTGCACGCTAGACCGGTGCCACGGGAAGCGTCCGTCGTTTCCCGCCGGCACCGTAGGCATAGCGCGCGCATGATTCAGGTCGTCAAACCCGGCCGCGGGATTGACCGCGACCGGGCGAACTTAGGGAGCGGGTGGGAGGCGAACAAGGGGTTGCGGCGGGTTTGGGAAATTTCCGCGCGGCACGTGGGGCGCCCGTAGGATGGGTAGAGCTCCGCGAAACCCATGCTGCCGGTCCGGCGCCAGCGTCAGGTCGGAGCCTCGAATCGATGGGTTTCGCTTCGCTCTACGCCATCCTACGAAAGCCCCGCCACGTGCGCGCTGGGGCGGTGCGTACATCAATGTGAGGATTCGAACGAAGAAAGTTGGAGCAGCCGCCAAACGCCCCTTTCAGGAGGCCGAGCGCAATCGTCGTTTCAGGGGTTGAGCGACATGGATGTCGCGAGAGCCGCGATGGGCCAGGGATGGCCCTTCGCGGCGTACCCCTGAAACGATGATGGAGCGAGGGAAGTCTGGCGAAGCCAGACCCGTATGGAGGGGCAAGTTTTTTGGTTCCTTTTCAACGACTGGAAAAGGGACTCGCCCGGGTGGGCGAAACCAAAAGCATCAGCAAAGCTCGGCAATCAGCTGGGCTCAACTCTTCTAGCAACCTTTAACGCAGACAGAGCCAATTCATTCGCGATCGAGGGATCGCGGTGACACGTTGGATGGGGCGGGCGGCGTTCCGCGAGCCGTGCGAAACCATGCTGGGGGCGACACCGGTGTCAGGTCGGAGCCTCGAATCGATGGGTTTCGCTTCGCTCTACGCCATCCTACGGCTGCATTTGGGGCCGCGTGTGAGGGCTTTTCGCGGATGAATCCGCTCCCACAAAAGGCGGTGTGCATCTGTGGGAGCGAATTCATTCGCGATGGGTTGGCGCGGCCTACCAGGTATCCACGAACGGGCGCTTGCGGCCTTCCCGGGGGGCGGGTTTCGGGGCGGCGTTGAGGCCGCGCAGGAGCCAGGCGCGGGTCTGCTCCGGGTCGATGACGGCGTCGATCTCCAGGAAGCTGGCCATGTTGATGGCTTTGCCGTTCTGGTAGGCCTTGGCGACCATCTTGTCGAACAGCTTCTGCCGCTCTCCGAGGTTTTCCACGGCGGCCAGTTCCTTGGCGAAACCCAGGCGTACCGCGCCCTCCAGGCCCATGGCGCCGAACTCGCCGCTGGGCCAGGCGATGGTGAACATCGGCGAGTGGAAGCTGCCCGCCGCCATGGCCTGGGCGCCGAGGCCGTAGCCCTTGCGCAGCACCACGGTGAAGAAGGGCACCGAGAGGCTGGCGGCGGCGACGAACATGCGCGAGACATGGCGCACCGTGGCCTGTTTCTCCGACTCCGGGCCGACCATGAAGCCGGGGGTGTCGCAGAGCGAGAGCATGGGGATGTCGAAGGCGTCGCACAGCTGCATGAAGCGCGCGGCCTTGTCGCCGGCCTGGGCGTCGATGGCGCCACCCAGGTGCATGGGGTTGTTGGCCAGCAGGCCGAAGGGCTTGCCCTCGATGCGGACGAAGGCGGTGATCATCCCCGGGGCGAACTGGCGGCGCAGCTCCAGCACCGAGCCTTCGTCTGCCAGCAGGCCGATCACCGTGCGGATGTCGTAGACGCGCAGGCGGTTCTCGGGGATGGCATGGCGCAGTTCGCGCTGGTCGGCGCATCGCCAATCGCTGACCGTGCCCTGGAAGTAGGCCAGGTAGCGCTTGGCCACGGCCACCGCTTCGGCTTCGTCCTCCACCAGCACGTCGATCACGCCGTTGGGGCCCTGCACCGAGGTGGGGCCGACGTCCTCGGCCTTGAAGCTGCCCAGGCCGCCGCCCTCGATCATCGCCGGGCCGGCCATGCCGATGCTGGCGTTGCGGGTGGCGATGATCACGTCGCAGCAGCCCAGCAACGCGGCGTTGCCGGCGAAGCAGCGACCGGAGACGACGCCCACCAGCGGCACCAGGCCGGAGAGCCGGGCCATGGCGACGAAGGTGTGGCAGTCCAGCCCGGCCACGCCGACGAAGTCGGTATCCCCCGGCCGGCCGCCACCGCCTTCGGCGAACAGCACCAGCGGCAGGCGCCACTGTTCGGCGAGGCCGAGCATGCGGTCGGTCTTCTTGTGGTTCATCACGCCCTGGGTGCCGGCGAACACGGTGTAGTCGTAGGAGATGGCCATGCAGCGCGCGGCCTCGCTGCCGAAGTGTTCGGCGTTGACGGTGCCGAGCCCCGCCACCAGGCCATCGGCCGGGCTCTGCTGGATCAGCTCGTCCAGGGTGCGGCGACGGCGCTGGGCGGCCAAGGCCAGGGCGCCGTATTCGATGAAGCTGCCGGCGTCGAGCAGGTCGTCGAGGTTCTCGCGGGTGGTGCGCTGGCCGGTCTTGCGGCGGCGCGCCACGGCGTCGGGGCGGCGTTCGTCGCGGGTGATGGCGTGGCGCTCCAGCACCTCGGCGAGGTCGGCGCGGATGTGCGCCAGGTCGAGGCTTTCCTCGTTGGCCACGGCATCGCCGCTCACCTCGGCCGG
The DNA here is from genome assembly GCF_018408275.1 of Pseudomonas sp. Pc102. Lineage (NCBI taxonomy): Bacteria > Pseudomonadati > Pseudomonadota > Gammaproteobacteria > Pseudomonadales > Pseudomonadaceae > Pseudomonas > Pseudomonas sp. Pc102. The sequence continues at coordinate 815,453 of NZ_AP021905.1, forward strand.
TTCCAGGTAGAGCAGCGCGGCGCCTTCGAACAGGGCATCGCCAGGGGCCACGGGCAGCGCGCGGACGATGCCGCTGTGGCTGGCCTTGACCACGAATTCCATCTTCATCGCCTCCAGCACCGCCACTGCCTGGCCGACGGCGACGGCGTCGCCCTCGGCCACCTCCAGGCTGACCAGCACGCCCTGGCTGGGGGCGTTCAGGGCGATGCAGCCGGCCGGCACGTCGGCCACGGCGGCGTGCGCGGCCTGGCCGCCGGCGCCGCTGACGAACAGGTGCGGGTGGGCGGCCTGTTGCGGGGCCAGCAGCGCGGCGATGTGCTGTTCGATGAAGCGGGTGCTGACGCGGTTGTCCGCCAGCTCCGGGCGGCGCAGCAGGTTCTGCAGGAAGTGGATGTTGCTCGCCACGCCCTCCAGGCGGAATTCGCAGAGGGCGCGGTAGGCGCGGCGCAGGGCGGCGGGGAAGTCCTCGCCCTGGACGATGACCTTGGCCAGCAGCGAGTCGTAGCTGGGGCTGGTGGCGTAGCCGGCGTAGCCGTAGCCGTCGACGCGGATGCCGGCGCCACTGGGCGGCTCGTAGGCGCTGATGACGCCGCCGGCCGGGCGCGCGCTGCCGTCGGCCTGCATGGTTTCCAGGTTGATCCGCAGCTGCACGGCAAAGCCCCGGGGCGCGGCCGGTTGCGCCAGGCCCAGCTCGGCGAGGGTGGCGCCGGCGGCGATGCGCAGCTGCACCTGCACCAGGTCGATGCCGGTGACCGCTTCGGTGATGCAGTGCTCCACCTGGATGCGCGGGTTGGCCTCCATGAACACGAAGTCGCCGCGCGCATCGTCGACGAGGAATTCGAAGGTGCCGATGCCGCGATAGCGGGCCTCGGCTGCCAGGGTCAGGGCGGCGTCTAGGATGCGCTGGCGCAGCGCCGGGTCGAGCCCCGGTGCGGGGGCGATTTCGATGACCTTCTGGTTGCGCCGCTGCAGGCTGCAATCGCGTTCCCACAGGTGGCTGACCGCCTCGCCGTCACCGACCACCTGCACCTCGATGTGCCGGGCCTGCTCGATCAGCCGCTCGACGTAGAGCGCGTCGTTGCCGAAGGCGGTGCGCGCCTCCGATTGGCAGCGCGCGTAGGCCTCTTCCAGCTCGGCGGCATCGCGCACCGGGCGCATGCCCCGGCCGCCGCCCCCGGCCAGGGCCTTGAGCATGATGGGGCCGCTTTCGAGGAAGGCGCGGGCCTCCTCCAGGGTGGTGGCGCGGTTGCTGCCGGCGGCCAGGGGCACGCCGCAGCGTTCGGCCAGCTCGCGGGCGCGGGCCTTGTCGCCGAAGGTGTCCAGGGCCTCCGGCGCGGGGCCGATGAAGCGCACGCCGACCTCGTCGCAGAGGCGTGCGAAGGCGGCGTTCTCGCTGAGGAAGCCGTAGCCCGGGTGCACGGCGTCGCAGCCGCTGGCCAGGGCGGCGTCGAGCAGCTGCCGCATGTCCAGGTAGGCGGCCGCGCCCCGGCCCTTGAGCGCCACGGCCTGGTCGGCCTTGCGCAGGTGCAGGGAGGCGGCGTCGTCCTCGGCGTACACCGCGACGCTGGGGATATCCAGCTCGGCGGCGGCACGGGCGATGCGGATGGCGATCTCGCCACGGTTGGCGATCAGCAGGCGGGTGATGGGTCGGTTCACAGCAGCTCTTCCAGTGGGTTCTTCTTGGTCTTGTCGTTGTGCCGCAGGATGGCCTTCATCCTAGACAGTCCCGTTCGGCGCAGGACCGATGTTCGCCCTGCCGAATACCCCTTTCTCAGGGTGGCTGATGGAGCTTGCGCGGGAAGTGAGGACTTTTGTCCTGATCGGACCTTGCCGGCCGCCACGCCCTCAAGTATCTGTGGCGCCTTCTTCCGCCCCCAAGGACGACCATGAACGAATTGCTGCACAGCCTGGATTGGGTGCTGCCCCTGCGCAGCGACGCGCTGACGCCGCTGATGCGCTTCTTCACCCTGCTCGGGTACGAGAAATTCATCCTCTTCTTCCTGCCCCTGGGCTACTGGGCCTGGCACCGCGCGGTGTTCTTCCGCCTGCTGGTGCTGGTGGCGATCACTGCGCTGCTCAATGCCTGGCTCAAGGACTACTGGCAGGACCCGCGACCGGACATCGCCCTGCGCATGGACCACGAGGTGGGCGAGAGCTTCGGCCTGCCCAGCGGGCACGCGCAGATTTCGGTGGTGATCTGGTTCTGGCTGGCCCTCGAAGTCCGTCGTCTGTGGTTCTGGGCGCTGGCCTGCACCCTGGTGGCGGGCATCCTCTTCAGCCGCCTGTACCTGGGTGCCCACGACATCGAGGACCTGATCGGCGGCTCGCTGCTGGGCGCCGCGACCCTCGGCTGCTTCGCCCTGGCGCAGCGCTGGCAGGGCTGGCGCGAGGTGCCGGCGCTGGTGCTGCTGATGCTGATCATCGGTGCCACCGCGCTGGCGTACTTCACCTGGCGTGGCGAGCCGCCGAGCTACGTGCCGCTGTTGGCGGGGCTGATGGTCGCCGTGCTGTACGGCTATCGCCACCTGGACTTCTCCATGGAGGTCGCGGTGTGGCGGCGGGTGCTGGCGGCGACGCTCGGCGCGCTGGCGTTCATCGGCCTGCAATGGGCGCTCAAGCGCATCGGCTTCGCCTTCTCCCTCGATGGCCAGGCCTGGCAGGCGTTCCGCGGGTTGGTGATGGGCGGCTTCGTCGCCGCGCTGATGCCCTGGCTGCTGGTGCGCCTCGGCCTGCTCAAGGCGCGCCGCGAACCGGCGCCCCAGGCGCTGGCCCAGACGGCCTGAATGAATCGCCGCCGATGAGCGACTCATCGGCGGCGCATGTCTCGCTGCTTTACCGGGGCCGGTGGGCCCCCTTCTTCAGGCCGGCTGGCTGGCCAGGGCCGGCGGGTGCGCGCTGCTCTCGCCGTGCCGGGGCATCACCGCCAGGACTGCGGCCTCGCGCCCGTTGAGGCGGTGCCAGAGGCCACGCGGCACCACCAGGATGGAACCGGCGCGGACGGTTTCCTGCAGCACGCCGATGGCGGCCAGCAGGGTGATGTCCAGTTCGCCCTCGAGCACCTGCAGCAGCTTGTCGCCGTCCGGGTGGCGTTCCCAGGGCGACTCGCCGGTGAGGCGCCCCAGGTGGATGGCGCTGGCGCCGGGCTGGAAGGGCATCAGCTGGGTGAGCGGCTGGGTTTGCGGCTCCAGCGTCATGATCCGCCCGCTGCGGATACTGTCGAGAGCCGTGTGGATGTCGATCGCCTTCATGGGTGCCTCCAGGCTGGTTGACCAAGGTCGGGCAGGGCCAGGACGACGTTAACAGCGGAGGCGGGTAGGGCGTTGCTGAAGCTTGGGTAGGACGCCCGGCGGGCAGGCCCCGGCGTGGCCGGGGCCGGGGGCGTTTCAGCTACGCCGTTCGACGATGTAGCGGGCCAGGTCGCGCAGGGGCTCGGCGGCCTCGCCGAAGGGGCGCAGGGCGTGCAGGGCGATGTCGCGCAGTTCCAGGGCGTAGGCCTTGGCGTCGTCGAGGCCGAGCAGGGCCGGGTAGGTGGGCTTGTCGCTGGCCTGGTCCTTGCCCTGGGTCTTGCCGAGGGTGGCGGTGTCGCTCTCGACGTCGAGGATGTCGTCCTGCACCTGGAAGGCCAGGCCGATGGCCTGGGCGTAGGTCTGCAGGGACTTGAGCGAGGCGTCGTCGGCATTGCCGCTGGCCAGGGCGCCGAGGCGCACGCTGGCTTCGATCAGGGCGCCGGTCTTGTGCCGGTGCATCACTTCCAGGGCCTGCTGGTCGAGCTTCAGGCCCACCGAGCCGAGGTCGATGGCCTGGCCGCCGACCATGCCGGCGGGGCCGGCGGCGCGGGCCAGGGTGCCGACCATGGCCAGGCGCGTATCGGCGCTCTGCGGGTTGTGGCGTCGGTCCGCCAGCACTTCGAAGGCCAGGGTCTGCAGGCCGTCGCCGGCGAGGATGGCGCAGGCTTCGTCGAAGGCCTTGTGGGTGGTGGGCTTGCCCCGGCGCAGGTCGTCGTCGTCCATGGCCGGCAGGTCGTCGTGGACCAGGGAGTAGGCGTGGATCAGCTCCACCGCGCAGGCGGCGCCGTCGGCCCGGTCGATCTCGCCGGCCAGTGCCTCGCAGGCCGCGTAGACCAGCAGCGGACGCACGCGCTTGCCACCGTTGGTGACGCTGTAGCGCATGGCTTCATAAAGGCGTTGCAGTTCGGGGCGGGGCGCGTCGAACAGGGTTTCCAGGGCGGCGTCGACGCGCGCCTGGCAGCGGGACTGGTAGGCCGCGATCATGCCTGCTCGTCCGCTTCGAAGGGGGCCTCTTCCAGCTCGCCATCGCGCTCCAGGAGGATCTGCACCTTCTGCTCCGCCTGGCTCAGCGCCCCCTGGCATTCGCGGGTCAGGCGGATGCCCTGTTCGAAGGCGCTGAGCGAGTCTTCCAGCGACAGCTCGCCGCTTTCCAGGCGCTCGACCAACGCTTGCAGGTCGGCGAGGGACTGTTCGAAATCAGGGGTGGCTTTCTTGCGGGCCATGGCGGGCTTCTCGGGGGCAGTTCGGAACGGGCGGACACTAGCAGAGCCGCGCCCTTGCGGGCAAATGAGCAGGGTGGTTTCCGGGGTGTTTCCGTCGCCTCGAGAGGAGGTGAAATCCGCTGTGGCGATCCGAACCGATAGCCTGACAGGACTGGCTCGTGCCGTAGGGTGTGCCGTGCGGACCGCCTCACGGTGTTTCCGGCGAGCCCCTCGACTTCCTGGAAGGGGCGTTTGGCCGTTGCTCCAACCTCTTCGCCAGCATCTGCATCGATGCGCGCATCACGCTCCAGCTGCAAGGATGGCCCGCCCTACGCGGTGACGAAGTAGTAAGCCGTCATCCCCGCCCCCACCGCGATCACCAGCCAGCGCAACCAGCGGCTCGGCAGGCGCCTGGCCAGCGCGCCGCCGGCGTAGCCACCGCAACTGGCGGCGCCGAGCAGCACCGCCAGTTCGGCCCAGCTGACCCGGCCCGCGGCGACGAAGGTGACCACCGCGACGCTGTAGATGGTGCTGGAGAGCAGGTTCTTCAGCGCATTGGCGCGCAGCAGCGGGTGCCCCTCGATGGAGAAGGCCGCCAGCTGCAGGATGCCCATGCCCGCACCGAAGTAGCCGCCATAGACCGCCACCAGCGCGTGGGCGATGCCGCCGGCCGGGCCGTGGCGCGACAGGGCGCCGGCCTCGCGTTGGCGGTTGACCCGCCGGCTCAGCCAGGGGCTGGCGGCGAACAGCAGGGTGGCGGCCAGCAGCAGCCAGGGGATCAGCCGGCGGAACACCTCGTCGCCACCGGCCAGCAGGAGCAGCCCGCCACCCAGGCCGCCGATCAGCGAGATCGCCACCAGCGGCAGCAGCCAGCGTCCCAGGGGGCGCAACTGGTCCCACGCCGCCCAGCTCGCCGCCAGGCTGGCCGGCCACAGGGCCACGGCGTTGGTCGCGTTGGCGGTCACGGGAGGCAGGCCGGCGGCCAGCAGGGCGGGGAAGGAGAAGAAGGTGCCGCCGCCGGCGAGGGCGTTCATGCCGCCGGCAGCGAAGCCGGCGAGCAGCAGCAGGAGGATATCGGCGAGGGTCATGGCGACTGCGCAAAAGCACCGAGCTTACGCAGCGGGCAGCGCCGAGGCAAAGGCCTGGGGCTTGCCGGGTGCTGCGCGGATCAGCTGTTGGAGCAGGCGTCGGATTGCTTGATGTAGCTCACGGCGCGCGTCCGGCCCTGGGAGTCGACGTAGGTCATCTTCGCTTCCACCAACTCGCAGGTCAGCGGGTGGGGCTCGTCGATGGACACGACCTTGGCCACGTCCAGGTGCATGCCATAGACGAAGGGCTCGGCCCGGGCCGCTCCCTCGGCATGCGCGGCGCTGGCGAGGGTCACGAACAGCAGCGCCGTGGCGCCGCAGGCAAGGGCTTTCATGGGGTTCTCCTCATCGGGTGGTTCATGGCCCCTATGAGAAACCAGGGCGCTCCGGCGAAAAAGCGGGGCGCCGAAGAAGGGCTTTTCCGGATGGCGTAACAATCCGCCCGGACTCCGGGGGCGAGGCCTTCAGCCCGCCCCGGTGAAATTGTCCGCCTGGGGGCGTTGCCGTATGCTCGGCCGGTTTTCGCCAGGGCCCGGCCGACGCCGCGCTGTTGCTGCGGTGGCACCGCATCGCCGGCATGCCCGACTCATCCAAACGGAACTTGAATGCAGATTTCATCGTCCCTGCGCCTGCCCGCCAGGCCTGTGTCCATCCTTGGCTCCGGCCACGCCTTGCCCGGGCGCATCGTCACCAGCGCGGAGCTGGATACCCGGCTGGGCCTGCGCGCCGGCAGCGTGGCCCGCATCAGCGGCGTCATCCAGCGCCATGTCGCGGGCCCCCGGGAGACCGCCGCCAGTCTCGGTGCCCTGGCTGCCCGCCGCGCCCTGGCCGCGGCCGGCCTGGAGCCGCACCAGGTGGACCTGGTCGCCTGCGCCAGCGGCACCATGGACCAGGGCATGCCGAGCAATGCCGCACTGCTGCACCTCGAACTGGGGTTGGGGCCGTCGGGCATCCCGGCGCTGGATGTCAACGCCAGTTGCCTGGGCTTTCTCGCCGCCCTGGACACCCTGTCGTGGCCCCTCGTTGCCGGCCGCTATCGACGCATCGTGCTGGTGTGCTCGGACATCGCCTCCTGCGGGCTGGACTGGCAGCAGGTGGAGGTGTGCGGGATCTTCGGCGACGGTGCCGCCGCGGTGGTGCTGGGCCTCGGCGACGGCGGGCCGAAGATCATTGCCTCCAGCCTGCGCACCTATTCCGAAGGTGCGCACCTGTGCGAGATACCCGGCGGCGGCTCGCGCTATCACCCGCGCCGCATCGAGGTGCCCTTCGAGCCGCTGACCAGCTTCGCGATGCAGGGCAAGGGCGTGTTCCGCCTCGCGGCCAAGCACCTGCCGGCCCTGAAGGACGAGTTGCTCGACCAGGCCGGGCTGAGCCAGACGCAGATCGACTGGGTCATCCCCCACCAGGCCAGCCACCGCGCCATGCAGCACGCGGCCCGGCGCCTGGGATTCAAGCGCGACAAGGTCATCGACATCTTCGCCATGCACGGCAACCAGGTCGCCGCCTCGCTGCCCACGGCGCTGGATATCGCCATCCGCGACGGCCGCATCCAGCGCGGGCAGCGCCTGCTCCTGATCGGCACCGGCGCGGGCCTCTCCCTCGGCGGCATGGTCCTGGAGTACTAGATGAAGATCCTGGTTACCGGAGGCAGCGGCTTCGTCGGCCGGCACATCGCCTGGCGCCTGGCGGCGGAGGGCTGCGAGGTGGTCTTCAGCGGCCGCAACGCCGCAGCGGCGGCCGAGGTCATCCACCACGGCCCCGGGCCCTTGCGCTGGGTGCCGGTGGAACACGGCTCGCCGTCGGCCGCCGCCACCCTGCGGGAGGCCAGCCAGGGCTGCACGGCCATCGTCCATTGCGCGGCGCTGTCCTCGCCCTGGGGCTCGGTCCGGGCGTTCGCGGATGCCAACGTGGCCTCCACCGAGGAGGTGCTGCAGGCCTGCGAGGCCAACGGCGTGAAGCGCCTGGTGCACATCTCCACGCCCAGCCTGTACTTCGCCTTCCGTGATCGCCTCGGGGTGCGGGAGAGCGATCCATTGCCAGCGCCGGTCAACGAATACGCCCGCAGCAAGGCCCTGGCCGAAGCGCGGGTACGCGAGGCCGGGCTGCCCGAAGCGGTGATGCTGCGGCCCCGTGCGGTGTTCGGCCCCTGGGACGGAACGCTGATGCCGCGCCTGCTGAGGGTCATGCAGCGCGGGCCGATCCCGCTGATGCGCGGCGGTCGGGCACAACTGGACCTGACCTGCGTCGACAACCTGGTCCAGGCGGTCTGGCTGGGTCTCAACCAGCCGCTGCCCAGGGCCCTGTGCACCTACAACGTCAGCAACGGCACGCCGCTGGCCTTCGAGGACCTGCTGCACAAGGTCGCCGCCGCCTTCCAGCTGGAGCTGCGCACCCGCCGGCTGCCCTGGCCCCTGGTGGACCTCATCGCCCGGGGCCTGGAAGCCGGCGCGCGCCTGCGCGGCAGTGGCGAACCGCTGATCACCCGCTATGGCGCCGGTGTGCTCGCCTTCAGCCAGACCCTGGACCTGCGAGCCCTCCACGACGAACTGGGCTATCGCCCGGTGATCACCCAGGACGAAGGCATCCGCCTGCACGCGCAGTGGTGGCTGGCGCAACAAGGAGCACGCCCATGAGCCGCACCGTCAGCCTCAACATCCTGCGCGCCGGTTGGTGTCGGCATCTGGAGTGCATGGCCGATCGCGGCGGGCGCTGGGCGAAAACCGAATTCCCGGCGCTGTGCGGGTTGATCCGCCATCCCGACGAGGGCTGGCTGCTGTATGACACCGGTTATTCCGAGCACTTCTTCAAGGCCACCCAGGCACTGCCCGAGCGCCTGTTCCGCGAGGCGGTGCCCGTGGAGCTGCCGGTGCAGGAACACTTGCACGCGCAGTTGAAGGCCCTGGGCATCACCCCGGACGACATCCGCACGGTGATCGTTTCGCACTTCCACAGCGACCATGTCGCCGGCCTGCGGGACTTCCCCAAGGCCTCGTTCATCGCCCTGGACGCCGACCGCCGGCACATCGAGAGCCTGCGTGGCCGGCGCTGGCGCGCGACCCTGGGCGGCCACCTGCCGGCGCTGCTGCCCGATGACTTCGGTGCCCGCGTGCGCCTGGCCGATGATTGCCGGCCGTGCGCGCTGCCGGACTGGATGAAACCCTTCGACCGGGGCTTCGACCTGCTGGGCGATGGCAGCCTGGTGGGCGTGCCGCTGCCGGGGCACAGCGAGGGCCAGCTCGGCCTGTTCATCCCCGATGCCCAGGGCCGCCCGGTGTTCCTGGTGGCGGACGCCTGCTGGTCGGTGCCCGCCTGCCGCGCCGGGCGGCTGCCGGCGCCACCGGCCCTGTGGTTCGCCGGGCATGACGCCCGGCAATACCGCCAGACCTACGCAGGCCTGGGCGCGCTGATCCGCAACGAGCCCGCCGTCGCCGTGCTGCCGTCCCATTGCACCCAGGCCTGGGAGGCGTTCGAGGATGAGCGCTGAGCGCATCATCGGCGCCTTGCGCAGCGTCGCGAGTTTCATCCACAGCCGCTACCGCCTGCGCTTCACCCGGCGCGAGCGCCTCGAGGCCTGGCAGGCCCGGCAACTGAAGCACTTCCTGCGGCACGTGCTGCCCCGGGCCGGGCGCTTCAAGGGGCAGTCGATCACCAACCTTGCCAGCCTGCCGCTGATGGACAAGGCGACGCTGATGGGGGATTTCGCCGGCTTCAATACCCGGGGCCTGACCCTGGAGCAGGTGCTGCCGGTCGCCCGGCAGGCCGAGGCCTCGCGGGACTTCAGCCCGACCCTGGGCGATATCACCGTCGGCCTTTCGAGCGGCACCTCGGGCAACCAGGTGGTGTTCCTGGTCAGCAGCGAGGAGCGCCAGCGCTGGGCCGGCATCCTGCTGGCGCAGACCCTGCCCCGGCACCTGCTGCCGCGCCTGCTCAAGCCCTGGCAGCCGCCCCTGCGGATCGCCTTCTTCCTGCGCGCCAACAGCCGCCTGTACACCACGCTTTCCAGCCGCCGGATCGACTTCGGCTTCTATGACCTGACCCTGGGGCTGGACGCATCGCTGGCACGCCTCGATGCCCACGCCCCCGATGTGCTGGTGGCCCCCGCCACCGTGCTGCGCGGGCTCGCCGAGGCGGCCCGGGCCGGCCGCCTGGGCATTCGCCCGAGCCATATCCTCTCGGTTGCCGAGGTGCTCGAAGCGGAGGACGCCGACGCCGTGCGCGCGACGTTCGGCGTGGCGCCGCAGCAGATCTACCAGGCCAGCGAAGGCTTTCTCGGTTTCACCTGCGAGCGCGGCACCCTGCACCTGAACGAGTGCCACCTGCACATCGAGCCGGAGTGGCTGGACGCCGGGCGCACGCGGTTCCAGCCGATCATCACCGACTTCTCCCGGCGCACGCAGTTGATCGTGCGCTACCGCCTCAACGATGTGCTGCGGGTTGCAGCGGCGCCTTGTGCGTGCGGGCGCGTCGAGCGGGCCATCGCCGCCATCGAAGGCCGCGCCGACGACATCCTCTGGCTGCCCGACCTGGCAGGCCGCCAGCTGCTCGCGCTCTACCCCGATGTGCTGCGCCGCGCCCTGCTGATGCACGGGGCGACGCTGCAGGAGTACGAAATCCATCAGCGTGGGCTGGCGTGGCAGGTCAACCTGCGCGCCGCCGGCGACCACGACGGCGCCTGCGTGGCGCTCGGCGACAGCCTTCATGCGCTGTGTGCCGAGCAGGGCGTGCGACCACCGGCACTGAGTTTCGGGCACTGGCAACCGGCGCCACCCGAGGCCAAGCGCCGCCGACTGAAACTCCTGGAGATGCCCGAGGGCCTGCCATGCACGTACTGATTCTCGGCGCCCGCGCGCCGGCCTGCCTGGAATGGGCGCGTGCCTTCGACGAGGCCGGCTGGACCGTCAGCGTGGCCGACTCGCTGGGCCTGCCGCTCAGCCGCTTCAGCCGTTCGGCGCGGCATTTCGTGCGCTTGCCGGAGCCCCGGCAGGACCCGGCGGCCTGGGTCGAGGCGCTTGCGGAGGTGATCCAGGCGCAACGCATCGACCTGCTGCTGCCGACCTGCGAGGAGGTGTTCTACCTGTCCCATGGCCTGGAGCGGCTGGCGCCGTTGTGCCGGGTGCTGACCAGCGACTTCGCCCTGTTGCATCGCCTGCATCACAAGGGGCGCTTCGCGGCCATGACCCAGGGCTGGTCGGTGAGTGCGCCCGAAACCCACCTGTTGGCCGATGGCCAGGCACTCCAGGCGTTCAGCGCCGATGCGGCGCGCTGGGTGTTCAAGCCGGCCTATTCGCGCTTCGCCTCGCAGACCCTGATCCGCCCCAGCGCCGAGCGACTGGGCAAGGTCCAGCCCAGTGCGGCGGCGCCCTGGGTGGCGCAGCGCTTCATCGAGGGGCGCGAGCTCTGCAGCTTCAGCCTGCTGGTGGACGGCGAGCTGCGTGCCCACGGCTGCTATCACCCGCGCTACCGGGTGGGCCGGGGCTCGGGGATCTACTTCCAGCCCGAGCTGCCGCCACCGATCCGCGAGTTCCTCGAATGCTTCGGCCGTCAAACCGGCTACACCGGCCAGGTGGGCTTCGACTTCATCGAGGACCGGGCCGGGCGCTTCCATGTGCTGGAGTGCAACCCCCGGGCAACCAGCGGCGTGCACCTGTTCGACGACCAGCGGCGGCAGCTGGTGGCCAGCCTGGAGGCTGCGCCCGAGCACCTGCTGCAAGCCACCCCCGCGCCGCGCATGGTGGCCCTGGCGGTGCTGCTGCTGGCGGCGCCGCAGCGGGCGTTCAGTGCACCGTTCTGGCGTGACTACGGCGCCGCTCGCGATGTGGTGGTCCAGCAGGGCGACTACGGGCCGCTGGTCACGCAGTTGCTGGGGCTGTCGGAAATCATCGTCCGCGCCCTGACCCGGCGCTGCGGCCTGCTGGCCGCCTCCACGGCGGACATCGAATGGAACGGCCAGCCGCTGGGCGAGGCGCCGCGATGAGGTTGCTGAGCGCCGCACAGCTAGCGGGCGAGCCCGCTGCCGGCGAGAGCCTTGCCAGGAAGTACGTGAAGGCCTGCGCCGGCATGACCCTGATCGGCAATGTCAGTGCGGAGCTGGCCTTGCTCGACACGGGCACCCAGCAGTTCCCCGTCAGCATCACCGACGGCGGCGAGCCGGATGGCAATTGCTATGTGGTGTCCCCGCGCACCGCCTACAGCGGCTATGCCCGCGAGGAGATCAGGCGCCTCGGCAAGCCCTGGCTGACCTGGCCGCTGCAACTGCTGACCCTGGGCGTCGACCTGCTGCTGCGCGCGGCCAGGGTCGACAGGCTGGTGCAGGTCAACAACTGGCTGCTGTCGACGAATCTCTACCCGGCCGAGTGGGGGACGGCCGAGCTGCCCGCGATCACCGCCCTGCTCAGGGAAACCTTCCCCGACAGCGGGTTCGGCTTCCGCTCGCTCAATGACTTCAGCAACCGGGAAATGCGCCTGTGCCTGGAGTCCCTCGGCTACCTCAGCATCCCCAGCCGGCAGGTCTATCTGTTCGACGGGCGTGCAGGAGCAGAGGCGCCGTTCCTCAGGCACCACAACACCCGGATGGATGCCACGCTGCTGCGGCGCAGCCCCTACGAAGTGGTGCCGGGCAGCCAACTGGACGACGGCGATCTCCAGCGGATCGAGCAACTCTACAACCTGCTCTACCTGGACAAGTACTGCCGGCTCAACCCGCACTACAGCGCCCAGTGGCTTAAGCGCGGGCGCGACGAGGGATGGCTCGAACTGCGAGCCCTGCGCAACCTCGAGGGGCGTATCGACGGTGCGCTGGGCTGGTTCGCCAACGCGACGCTGATCAGCGCCCCGATCGTCGGCTACGACACCGCATTGCCCCAGCGCGCCGGGCTCTATCGGCAACTGACGCGCCTGTGCCTGCAGGAGGCCGTCGAGCGCAGGGTGGTCTTGAACTTCAGCTCGGGTGCCGCGCTCTTCAAGCGGCTGCGGGGCGGGCAGCCGGAGATCGAATACAGCCTGATCCATGTCGCCCACCTGAGCTGGCCCCGGCGCCTGGTGTGGACGCTGCTCAGCCGGCTGCTGCATGGCATCGCCGTGCCCCTGATGAAGAAGCTGAAGCTATGAATACACCCGTTCGATGGTGGCCGGTGGCGCTCAGCCGCGACCTCGGTGAACGGCCCCTGGCCGGCCAGCTGCACGACCTGCCACTGGTGCTGTTCCGCGCGGAGGAGGGTACGCCGGCCGCCCTGCCGGATCGCTGCCCGCACCGCTTCGCCCCGCTGAGCGCCGGCAGGGTCCGTGACGGCCAGATCGAATGCCCCTACCACGGCTGGCGCTTCGCCGCCGACGGGCGCTGCACCCGGGTGCCCGGCACCGAGCTCGAGCGTTGCGATAAACCGCTGATCGATAGCCTGCCCAGTTGCGAGGCCCACGGGCTGGTCTGGGTCTCCCCTCCGGGCGGTGCGCCTGCCATTCCACCCGCAGGGCCGGCCGAGCAGCGGCAGGCGCTCGACACCTTCTGGATCACCGACGAGGTGGAGTGTTCGCTGCTGGAGGCGGCGGAGAACTTCCTCGATGGCTTCCACACCCACTTCGTCCATGCCGGCTGGATCCGCCATGACCGGCAACGGCAGCGCATCAAGGCACGGGTCCGCGCGCTGGCCGATGGCGTCGAGGCCCTCTACAGCGAAGAGGGCAAGCAATCCGGGCTGATCTCGCGGCTGTTCGAAGGCGAGCGCGGCATCAGCATGGGGCGCTTCCGCCTGCCGGGTCTGGCGGAGATCGAATACCGCGACCGCAAGGGGGGCTCAACCTCTTGGTCAGCGCCTGGCTCGTGCCTGTCGGCAATGGTCGGCTGCGCCTGTTCGCCCGCATCGCCACGGCGCGCGGCTGGCTGCCCGCCGCGCTCAAGCGCCTGGTGCTGCGCCGCCTGTTCGGCGTGATCCTGCGCCAGGACCGGCAGATACTCGAACAGGTCAGCGCCAACCAGAAGCGCTTCGGGCACCTGCCCGCCACCCCGCTGGATGGGCGGCAGGACCTGCTCGGGCCGAGCATCCGGTTGTTGATCGAGGGCGGCGAGGCGCTGGATTTCGAGGAAAGGCAGGTGGATATACAGCTTTAGGCGATGGTCCACCTGGGCCATGGGAGATGTGGAAGTCCTCCATCAGGCGGAATTTCCCTGCTGCCGGCGGGATACCGCGTCACTCCGGCCAGCGGCACGTCTAGAGTTGAATGGCAGAGGAAAAGCCAGACTGGACGACATGGGAACGGTCGGGGCGATCCGGGTCGTAGGCGATCTCGAGTTTCGTGCCCACGGGGTAACGACGGGCTGCGTCTTCTGCGGAGCTTTCTCGCGAGAACGGAGTGCTCAGGTTGACGGCGGAATGGTGCGTTCCGTTCGCTTCATAGCTGTAGAGCAGCGTGGCCGTGTACTCGCGCCGATCTTTTCGGTCCGTCGAGCTGGTCACTTTCATGCCGGTGACCACCGCCTGCGTTCTGGGCCAGCTTTGCTCGATTTCCGTCTTCACCCTGGCGTAGTAGATGGAGGCAGCTGCAACGAGCAGAAATCCCATGACCTTCCATTTGTCGGACATGACTCTTCCTTCCTTGAGGGGTGACGATTTGCCTGATTTTCGTTGAGCAGGCAATAAAAAAGCCGGCTTGTGGCCGGCTTTCTATGAGAGGTCGGGGCTTACTTTTGGTAGGCCGCAACCACTTAATAATTTGTTTGCAGATCAGTCATTTAGCTCTGCGACGGGCGTGGACTGTACCAAATCTGTACCGCTTCCACCATACCAACGCGCGAATTGGATGCCCTGTTGAGCGCACTATACACGACTCAAAAGTAGCGGGGCGTCGAGTCGTAGTGAAATGCATCAGCAATCCGTAACAGAAGCCTTAGAAGCAGCAGCGTGACGGCTTGGGGATAGTTGGACGGAAGACGGATGGCATTTTGCCAGAGTCGCGGTATTGTCTTCGATAAACAAGGAGGTGCCTTCGTTTAAGAAAGGCACACCGGAACGTCACCCGCGCCACATGGAGACAAGAGCGATGCAGACGCGTATAGGCACTTTGTACGAAAAAGTTAGCCCCCGGGGAATTTCATCCTATAGCCTCGAGCTTTGGCACGACGGCCTAAACAAGCATCGGATGATTCGCGGTGAGTCCGTCGCTATTGTCAAAATGAAGGCATCCCTGCAGGTCGACGAATGGGATCAGCGCTGGCAAGTTCTGGAGGAGCGCCGTCGACAAAAGGCCGACAAGAGTGCTAGCCGCCTTCAGCAGGAGGAGAATAAGGCATTGGCGGCTGAGCAAACGCTGGAGGCGCAGCGGGAGCTCGAAGCACTTGCCAGAATCCTCCGCGCTACGATGGATGTCGACGATACTCTTGACTGGGATAGCCTTAAAGACAGGACTCCTTTCCCCGAAGCCAGGCCGGTTCTGGGCAGGCAGCCCCCGGAACCTAAGATGGCTCCGCTACCGCCGGAGCCCAACCAAAAAGATCCAAAGTACAACCCGCCGCTAGGTATCCTGGAATGGCTGATCCCCTCCCGTAAGGCGCGTTTGAAGGAGGCGGCTGCGTACGCTCTTGCCGAAGATCAAAAAAAATGGACTCAGCTGGTTGGGATTGCGCGGAGTTCATTTGCTACGGCGCTCCAAAGTCATGAGCAGGCCGTTGCCGAGAGTAAGCGAAATTACGATCAGTCAGTAAAGGAATGGGATGACCGTCGCAACAGCTACAACACTGCAAAACTAGAAGAACACTCAGAGGTCGATGCGAAACGGGCCTCCTACGAGGCAGGAGATCCTGAGGCCATCATCGAGTATTGCGATCTAGTCTTGTCGTCGTCCGAATACCCAGCCTACTTTCCCCAGGAGTTTGACCTGGACTACGACGCATCAGCCAAGACGCTGATCGTGGACTACAAACTGCCTGCGCCTGACGATTTGCCACGATTGAAAAGTGTCAAGTATGTCCCTAGTCGAGGCGAGTTCGAAGAGCTGTTCATTTCCGACCCACAAGCGGCCAAACTCTATGACGATGTGCTTTACCAAATCACATTGCGGACTATCCACGAGTTGCTGGAAGCAGACTACATCGAAGCCCTAAGCTCTGTAGTTTTCAATGGCATTGTTACCGCCGTTGATCGCGCCACAGGAAAAGAAGTCACGTCCTGCGTCCTTTCGCTTAGGGCCAATCGTGACGAGTTCATGGAGGTCAATCTGGAGCATGTAGACCCGAAAGCATGCTTCAAGTCTCTCAAGGGGGTGGGGAGCTCAAAGCTACACGGCCTTGCTGCCGTGGCTCCTATCATGCAACTGAATCGTGAAGACAGGCGCTTCGTCTCCAGCTATGAAGTAGTCAGCTCACTTGATGAGGGAGTAAACCTGGCAGCTATTGGCTGGGAAGACTTTGAGCACCTCATCCGCGAACTGTTCGAGAAGGAATTTTCCGCTGGCGGAGGGGAAGTAAAGGTGACTCAGGCCAGCCGTGACGGAGGGGTTGATGCAATCGCTTTTGATCCTGATCCGATCCGGGGCGGCAAGATCGTGATTCAGGCCAAACGCTATACCAACACTGTCGGAGTTGGAGCTGTCCGTGATCTCTACGGCACAGTCATGAATGAAGGGGCAAACAAAGGGATCTTGGTAACGACATCTGACTTTGGCCCCGACTCATACGCGTTTGCCACAGGGAAGCCACTCGTTCTGCTAAATGGTGGAAATCTACTCCACATGCTGCAGAAGCACGGCCACAAGGCCCGGATAGACCTGCGCGAGGCGAAGGTTTTGGCTTCTGGTGCCTGATTATGGGCGCTACCCAAGCGGCCCCGTTTGGGGCCGTTAGTGAGTATCGCTTCCGGCTAGTACACTTTTCCTAGCCGGCTTCCTGAACGTGCTGATGGCAGGTTCAGCTTTTCAAGCTCTAAGAAGTCAGAGTCGGAGTCTATCCACCTGGCGTAGATCTCAAGCAGCACCTGGAGGCTGTGGCCGAGCTGCTTTGCCACGAACATCGGCGTCATCCCGGCCATGAGGCAGGCGGTGGCGTAGGTGTGGCGCGTAGCATATTGACGCCGGCGTCGAATGCCCAGCGCCTCCATCGCCATATCCAGGTAACGCTTCGGTGTGTTCTCCGAGGCGATGAACTCGCCCCCGCCCTCCGTCGGCCGAAACACGTAGGTACTCGTCGTGCCTTGGATCTCGGCCGCCCTCTCCAGCGCATGCAGCGCCCTCTCGTTCAGCAGCACATCCCTCGCATACTTGGTCTTGACTCGCTCGTGGATCTCGCCGTCCACCATCACCCGCCGGACGCGGATCTTGCGCCGGTCGGTGTACGTCATGTCGCGCGCCAGGCCGAGTATTTCGCACGGCCGCATCCCAGTGAAGAACGCGAATTCGTAATAGGCGGCATAGATCTTCACCGCGCCTGTAAGGTTCCCGTAGAGCCAGTCAACGATCTGCTCGGCCTCCTCCAGGGTGAACGGGTCCGGTTCCTTGGCCTGGACCTTGCCACGCTGGATCGATGCAACTGGGTTCGTGGTGATCAGTTCGTCCGCGATGGCAGCTTTCATGATGCCGCTCAGGGTGTTGATCGCGAACCGGCGTTCTGTGACCGACGGCCAGGGGGTGTCTTTCACGATGCGCCGGATGGTTAGCGAGCGGATCTCGTTGATCGGGTCTGTGGCCAGGGCCGGCATCCAATAGGTGTTCAGCACCCGCTTGTAGTTGTCGCGCGTGCTTTTGACGATCTGACGACTGTCGAGCCAGATTTGCGAATACTCTCCGAAGGTCGGAATGAGCTGCTTCAGCACGTAGCGGGTATTCGGGAAGAGCTCCAGGTACTTCTCATCCGTGAGCAGGCCCAGCTCCTCCAATTTGACTACTTGATCACGTAGATGGGCTGCCGCTGCGAGCCCTTTTGGCGTTTGCTCGACGGGAAGCGTTTCGCACCGACGGACCTTGCGCCAGGTGAATCGGATGCGGACTCGTTTGCCGACCAGCTCGACGCCATCGGGGACTTCCACTGGCTTTCTAGCCATTCGTTGTACCTGCTGATGCTGTAGATAATGCGGCCGTCCAGCTTCTGCCAGACGCCCTCGGGGATGATCTTGCGTTCGCGCTTGCGCTCCAGGGCCTTCTGAGTGGTGCCGACCAGCTCGGCCAGCTTCCCCTCCAGGACCTTGTCTACGGGGTAGTTGCGCAGTTCCTCGACCGTGGCAGTCATGTCGCCTCTCCCTGGAGCCTGACGGGCTCCCACTCGCTGTCGCACAGGCCGTATGCGCTGGAGCACGCCGATGCATCGGCCAGGCCGGCTAGAAGGTCGTAGTGCACGCCGCCCCGGGTTGTCTTCGACCACTCCACGGCCTGCCGGATGTTGGCTATGCTGACGATCTCTACCGCGCTGAGATCGGCTATCGAACCGCTGTGGTGCTTCGCGTTGGCTCCGGCAAAGAACGTTGCGCCGCCACGCTTGCTGGCCTGCCTAGTGATGACCTCCCATTGCTCGATGCGGTCGATGACCTCGGGGAAGCGCAAGGCAATCTCGCGCAGCTCGTCTTTCCGGCAGTTGATGCAGGGCATGCAGCCCACCCGACCCATGCCCTGGGAGTAGAGCGGGTTTGGCTTCACGCCCATGTAGCGGTGTGCCTCGAACACCGCAGGCACATCCCACTTGAGGATCGGGCGATAGTTGAACAGTCCGCCGCCCACCTCGTCGCACTCGGGGAGGTAGCGCCGGGCCAGTGACTCGCCGGCCCGCACGCCCTGCCAGCTCAGAATCATGTCGCCTTGCCCCATCAGAGGGATGGTCACCTGTTCGAGCATCGGGTTGCGCTTCAGCTCCTCGGTGCAGAACTGGGCGCGACGGCTGGGGAAGCGCCCCTTCCAGACACAAAGGTCGAGAAAGGGGTTGCCAGTTGGCTGCAGCACCTCCAGCGCGGCCAGCACGATCTCCTCGGACACCCCTTGCTCGCGCCACTTCGTTTCGACGAAACGGCGCTTGCCGGCGATCTGCCGGGTGAAGTCGGCCTTCACTCGGCGGATCTGCGTGCGGGTCACTCGCTCCAGGTAGTTGAGGTATTCATAGGTCTGCTCGTGCTCGTTGCCGGTGTCCGCGAAGACGGCCTGCAGGTTCTCGGCTTCCAGGGCGATGGCCACCAGCAGGGTGGCGGTGGAGTCTTTACCGCCGGAGACGCTGACGATGTTGTGAGTGGTCATGCGGCGGACCTCGCATTGTTTGTCTCGGCCAGCTGTTCCAGCAATCGGCGACCGATCCAGCGCACGACCGGAACAGCCTTGCTGTTGCCGATGGCCTTGTAGCGCGGACCGTCAGGGCATTCGTCTGCCGGCTTCCCGCGCCAGGGGATCAGCGTGTAATCGTCCGGGAAGCCCTGCAGGCGCTCGCACTCACGCGGGGTGAGGCGGCGAACTTGTGATCCGGCCAAGGTCGGGGGGCGCGCGCCGCTGGCCAGGGTGTGGCAAGGGCCTCCGGGCTGCGGATTGCTCCCACAAGCGGGGCTGGTGATCTGGGTGGGATCGAACACGATAGGCTGGCCGCGTCCGGTGCCGTCCTCGCTGGCATCGAAGCCCTCAGCCTTCAGCGTGTGAGTGACGTCGCCAGTGATGCACACCGCCTGAACCTCGGCCCTCGCCTCCAGTGTGTAGGCGTGCTCGGTCTGAACTCCTACCCCATCCGGTCCGCTGACTGGGTTGGTGCGCAGAGCTCCAGCCTGAATGGCGAAAACTGCGTTCTCCTGGCCGTTATCCCGGCCAAGGGTGTGTGCCTGCTCAAGCTGCACGCATGGATCTTGGGTGCCGTGCACCACCAACAGACCAGACTCCGCATCCTGTTGGGTGGCGCTGCCGGCGGCCTTGCCGTTGGCATTGAGGGTTCCGGCGATCAGATTGACCGGGGTGTAGTCGTTCCCTGCCGGGATACCGCCATTCTTTCCATACTGAGCGGTCAGCGTGGCTGTCACGGCTGGGATGTCGTCGTAGCTGTAGCCGCCATCCTTACGGCCTCCGCCGGTTATGGTGGGTGCTACGCAGAACGTCTCTGTGGCGAAGTCGTTGCGTAGTCCGTGGGCGTTCAATGCGCCGGCCTGGAACAGGCTGCCGCCCTGGTTCTCGCCGCCGAATGCGGGAACTCCCGCCATCACCTCCACCGCGGGGCCTTCCTCGCCCTCGCAGTTGGGGCAGCCCCAGGGGCCCACACTTAGTTCGAGGATGCTTCCGCACCCGCACTGGAGCGCAGGGCCGAAAGGAGCGCGTCCGGCAAGGTCTTGCCCCTCACCGCGGCGCGGCGGAGTATCCCGGCGCACGCCTTCTGGCTCAAAAAGTACCGCGGCGGGATCGAATCCTCTTCGAGCACTTGCGACAACGAACACACGACGGCGTCGTTGGGCCACTCCGAAATATTGGGCATCCAGCACCCGCCATGCGGCTGTTCGCTTGGGTCCATACACACAACCAGCGTTCGTCCATTTTCCCCCTGACGGCTGGAGCGCATCGGATTCGCCCACCAGGGCGCCGAGGAAGCACCCGAACGCATTGGCTTTGTCCGAGAGGACCCCGGGGACGTTTTCCCAGACGGCGACGCACTCGTCTCCGCTGGGGCGAACATAGTCAATTGCATCTAGAAGCTCCACGTAGGTGATGGTGAGTGATCCTCGCTCGCCGGCCAGGCCGGCGCGCATGCCTGCAACACTGAAGTCCTGGCAGGGCGTTCCTCCAATCAAGAGGGGCGGCGCTGGAATCAGGCCGAGTAGCACCTGGCGCGCGAGCTGCGTCATGTCGCCGAGGTTCGGGACCTCCGGCCACCGGTGGGCCAAGACGCCGCAAGGGAACGGTTCAATCTCCGACAGCCATGCCGCGCGCATGCCCAGCGGATGCCAGGCAACGCTCGCAGCTTCAATGCCGCTGCACACTGAGCCGAAGGAAAGCTGAGAAGGGTCGGTCATGGCGCGTGCGCCCTCCGATGCGTGGTGCTCAGCTGCTCCATCAGGGCGTAGTGGAAGTTCCGCCGAGCTTCGGCCGCGCTCCACACGAGGATGTGCTTCGGCGCCGGCTCGATGCCCTGCAGGCATTCCCACTGATCAGCGTGGTGACGCATCAGGTCCCGGCGCTCGGTGGCCAGCGCCACCAGATCGGCCTGTTTCACGCAGGGCGGAAGCTCCGGGTCGATGTGGAAGTGCTCGCAGATGGCGAGCCAGACGTTGTGCTCGATCTCGCTGTAGGCCGGTAGCATCTTCTTCAGCGGGCCGGCCAGGTCGCCGACGTAGGCTTCGGTGGCGTCATGCAGCAGCGCCTGCAGGCGGTGCTCGTGCGGGACGAGCTCGGCGACGATGTAGCTGTGCTGCGCGACGCTGTAGTGGGTGCTGGTGTGGCCGGTGAAGCGGCAGAGCTGGGCGAGGGCGTGGCCGATGTCGACGAGGTCGACCATGGCCGCCTTGGGTTCCAGCAGGTCGAAGCGCTTGCCGGTGGAGGTGATGATCCACGTCATGCCGCTTCTCCCAGGTCGGCCTGCACCTGGCGGTCGCGGGCGTGGTCGATGATTTCGCGCACGGTGTCGGCACCCGGGTAGCCGCTGCCGACTTCGACCGACAGCTCGACGGTTTCAAGGCCGCTGGAGACGTGTGCGTAGCGCTCAATCCAGTCGAGGCGGGTGGTGTCGGGGAGGCATGGGGCGGGCCGCTCGGCGGCGTCCAGAGCGGCAGTGGTCTTGCTGGCCAGGACCTTCGCCAGGGCTGCGGCATCGGTGAACCACTTGGCGCGGTTCTCGAGGTTGAACTTGGTGGCCAGGTCGGCAGCGCTGGTGAGCTGGCCGGAGATCTTATGCAGCTCGCTGGCGTCACTGCGGGTCAGGGGGTTGGCGCGATGAGCGAAGGCGGCCACTCGGTCGTCGGCGTCACGGCTCACGCTGTCCATGTCGAGGCGGGCCTTGGCGATGGTGTTGGTGAGTCGCTCCTTCAGCTCGGCGCATTCGCTGGCCATGGCGGCGAGCTGGTCGCGGTAGCCGCGGCGGGCGTCGTCGTAACCGGCGTCGTAGCCGCGGGAGAAGGTGCCGTTGCGGGTAATCCATGCGCCGACCAGCGTGGCGAACATCGCCAGCGCGGTGGCGCCGAAAATTACGATGGGGTTCATTGCTGTGTCCTCGGTAGTTGTCCGGCGCCAGAGGAAGCGGTCAGAGTCTGGCGTGGGCTGAAAGAAGGGCCCGTCTCCGGGCCCGCTGGCGGTGTATGCCTCCATACGTCGCGCAGTTGCTGGCTGTGGTGCTACTTCATGGCGGCGTCCTCCCTGCTGTTCCCGGCGGTGGGCCGGTTGTTGTGATCAGGCGGCCTTGTTCGCGCGGGCGTCGAGGAAGTCGGCCAGGTCCAGCAGGCGCACGACGGGCTTTTCGAGCCGGGAGTCGGTGAGCTTGTGGGTCTTCAGGCCGACCTTCCCGTTGCGGATCAACGCGCGCAGTGCCTTCTCGGTGCGCAGGTGCGGGAAGTATTTCTGCCGCACCTGCTCAATGGTCAGGTGGGTGGTGCCCCACTCTTTCCAGAGGTCTTGGAGGGTGTTGGTCATGCGAGCGCTTGCCTCTTGGCTCGTTGCTCTGCGGCCAGCTCGTCGAAACGGTACTCGCGGGCGTTCACCGCCAGGTCGAGGTAACGCTGCCCCTCCGGCCGGCGGATCACTTCAAGTTCCATTGCCATGCTGGCGGCGCCGCGGGCGATGTTTGTGTGGAAATAGGCCAGGTCGATGCTGTCTGCGGTTCTGATCAGGCGAAGGGTGCGGCGCAGGTTGTCGAAGGCTGCAGATGTGTTCATTGGCGGACCTCCCCACACCCCACCGGGAGCCGAGCCTTGATTCGTGCCGTGAGCTCAATGGGAGTGCGCGCAAGGGCGCGGGCGATGACGGCGCCGCCCTGGTCGATCACAACGGCAGCCAGCAGCGGCTCCTCGTCGCGGGTCAGCGTGACGAAGGGCAGGGTCTGGATCGGCGTGGCGGCGATCAGCAGGCGGTAGGCGTCTGCGAGCTGTGATGCTTGCTGGTGTCGGGTCTGGTTCATGCGGCTTCTTCCTTGTATGGGATGTCCAGGCGCTCGGCGAGGTAAGCGATACCGCGTTCGGTGATCATCACCACGTGGTAAGGCACCTCCCTGCCCAGGCCTCGGTTCATGTAGTGCTTGGTCCGGGTGAAGAGGTAGCCGCTGCCCTCGTAGCGGCTCTCCAGCTGGCTGTCCTTGGTGAGCACGCCCAGGGCCTTGAGGCGATTGCGGAACTGCTGGGGCGGCTGGCGAAGCAGCTCGGCCGCCTGGTTGATGGTCCGGTTCATGACGGGCCCTCAAGCTGCGAGCTGCTCGACCAGCTCGGCGACCTGGCGGCGTACATCCGCCTGGCTGCCGCTGCAGATCTCGCTGCGGCTACCGTGCACCACAATCGCCGTGATGGCCGTGCTCCGGGGGCTGGCGTGCGTGGTCACCTGGCTGCCGGTGCTGAGCGTGGCGGTGCCGCCAAAACAGCACAGGTTCTGAATGCTTCGCTCGTCGTTTCGGGAGAGGTGGGCGTAGCGGATGTCGCTGGAGCTCAGCCCGGCCCGCCGAACCGTAGGCGCAGCACTCTCGACGTTGCCGTTGGCGGCGGCGTCGATGAAGTCGGCCAGGTGGTGGGGGTTGGCGGAGTCACCTGCCGGCATGGTCACGCTGTAGGTGTGGTCGCCGAAGTGCACGATGGCCTCCACGCTGTCGCGGTTGGGCGTGACGACGATGTCAGCGTGCAGATCGCTGACAGGCCGTTGCAGCTTGAGCCTGTCGCTGCCGCCGGTGGCGAGCAGGATGCGCAGGGCCGAGACCGAAGCGCGGGTGAGGGTGTAAGCGCTCATGCGGCGTCACCCCCAAACGGACCGTGGTCGTGGTGGCTGGCGGAGCGGGGCGGGGTTCTGACGAACTCGCATCCGGCGGCTTGAGCCGCCTGGCGTGCCTTGAAGACATCGTCAGGGGTGATGGAGCGAGCCGGGATCACGTGAACCTGGCAGGCGGTGCGTCGCTGTGTCGTTTTCATTCCGTACTCCAGGGGTCAGAGATGGGTACGGGATTAAAATTAGTATCACTAATTTATAAAGTCAACAGTATCGCTTATAGATTCTCGTGCGCGAACAAAAAAGGCCGCATGCGCGGCCTTCGTCACTGGGATGATGTCGGTCAGATCAGTACCGAGTACCAGAACACCTTGCCGATCACCTTTATATGCGAGGCAACGTAAGGACCCTCGTAACGCTCATCGGGCCATTCATCAACGTTGTAACTGCGCATGCGAATGCCGCCGGCAGGGAGTTTGTAAAGAACCTTCACGCGGAGTTGGCCGTCGTGGTCGATTGCATACATCTGGCCGTCCTGAATGGCGGTCATCGAGGTATCCACACCGACTGTGCTGCCTTCGGGCAGAACAGGTTCCATGCTATTTCCTGTCACGGTTACGCAGGCGGCGGACTCTGTGGAGATGTTCTTCTTTTGCAGTGTCCGCTTGCCGAAGCGGAGCTTCCTTCCATTGGTTTGCAGCATGACTTCGCTGCCTCTCCCTGCAGATAGCTCGACCTCGCTGAAAAACGGTAATTCAACCTCATCCGGTCCGAGCGGTGTCTCGTCGTCCCACGCCTCAATCGAATGCATTTCGTATGAGGGGGTGGTCACGGGCGTGAGCTCGTGCGATGCGGCGGCACCCAGCTCAGCCGCCAGGCGGGGGCTGATTTCTGCGGGGGACACTTTCAGAGCAGCAGCGAGCTTAAGAAGGGCTCCCAGGTTGAGCGGGATTCTGCCCCGCATGTACTGGCTGACCACGCTTTGTGATGACCACCCGCATGCATCGGCGATCTTGTCCTGATTCAGGCTGGGATCGGCGAGTTTCTTGGCCTTGTAGATGGCGGAAAGCCTTTCAGCTTCCTCGCGCAGAATGTCATTCGAAGTCGTCATGCTGACGAACTTATAAGGGGAGCTAATATTTCACAAAGAGTGAAACTTCTTTTTTGCTTGCCCTGAAAAAGAAGTGTCACTAATATCCAGGGCGCTGACCCATCGAGGAAACGTGGATGGAAGATGATTTTGGTATCCCCCTGGTGGATTTTGCTCAGGGAAAGAAGCAGCCGGAGATGGCCAAGCTGTTGGGTGTTACCCAGAGTGCCGTCTCACAAATGATCAACTCTAATCGGGAGATCCGTGTGAGGAAGAAGGCTGGTGGCGGCTATGAGCCTATCGAGATTCGCTTGGTAGGGCGTCGCCGGGCAGCTGCTTAAAAGATGCCGGCGCGGGACTCTGACCTCCCGCGCCGGCGGGTGCTTACCTCGGGCTCTGACCCCCTTGGTAGGCGTTACGACGACACAGCGATGCATCGGTCGTAGCCATAGGGTAGGGCGCGCCTTGCCCTTTGGCTACACCGTAAAAGGAGCTTTTACGGTTATGAGTCGACACGACTTGCTGCCGGACACCGGTCCGGTCCTTTCCCTTCGCCAGGCCCTTTACCGGGCCGCGCGTGACTTCAAGGGGGCGTTACGTCCCTCGCCCATGAAATGTGCTGCGACTACGACACCCTGCAGAAGAAGCTGCAAGTGAACGAGGAGCGCCGCTGGCTCAACCCCGACGAGTTGGAGGATGTGGTCCGCTTCACCGCGAGCCCGGTGTTGCTGGACGCCCTGGTGCGCCCGGCCGGTGCTGCGTGGTTCAAGCCGGTGCCGGTGCCTGCCACCCAGGATGCCCTGAAGGCGGTCGGCCACCTGCTGGAGGAGACCGGCGAGTTCGTCACCAGCATGCACGACGGTGCCGCCGATAACGTTTGGACCCGCGACGAGGTCCTGGCGCTGGAGGCCCGCGGCATGGATGTGATCCGCGCCGTGCTCGGCATCATGGCCGGTGCCCGCCAAGCGATGGAGGGCCGCCACGATGGATGAGCGCTTCCTCGAACTGGCTGAGGCCCACCAGGCCGAAATGCTTCAGCACCGAATCGACAACCGCGTGCGTTACACCGGCGTGAGCGCCGAGGAGTGCGACGACTGCGGCGACGACATCCCCAAGGCGCGTCAGCTGGCGGTACCGGGCTGCCGCTTCTGCGTGCAGTGCCAAGGGCGGGCGGAGCGCTTGGCATGCCGCTAAAACTCCCGGCCGCTGCTGCACCGATTTCCGACTGGGCTTCTCACTACATCACGCAATACGGCCTCGCCCTGGTCCCGATCCCTCCGGGGAAAAAGGGGCCGACGGGCGACGCCTGGAACCAGCCTGGCGGGTATTTCACCGATGCCGAGGAGGCGAAGGCCTTTTGGCTGAAGAACCCGAAACACAACATGGGCGCCGTGTTGGGCCCGGGCCGGGTGTGCTCGCTCGACGTGGATGACGTCCAGTGGACGCGGCACGTGCTGTACCACGAGCTGGGCCTCGATCTGGATGCGATGGCGCTGGTGTTCCCCACGGTGGTGGGCAACCCGGCGCGCTTCCGCATCCTGTTCCGCATGCCCCCCGGCCTGGAGCTGACTGCCCACAAGCTGACCTGGCCCAACGAGAAAGACCCCGACGGCTCCCTGTTCAGGGCCGCCACGGCGCGTGTCGTCGCGGCGAAGAAGGCCAAGGACAAGGTGGCCGAGGCGGCGGCAAGGGCGCTGGCCGACCCCTTCAAGAGGTTCACGGTGTTGGAGCTGCGCGCAGGCCTGGTGCAGGACGTGCTACCGCCTTCGATCCATCCCGAGACCGGGAAGCCCTACACCTGGCGCACGCCACCCGGCGATGAGTTGCCCGAGCTGACCCCGGAGCTGCTGGCGATCTGGCAGAACTGGGATGCCTTCAAGCGCGACGCGGAACTGAGCTGCCCCTGGCGGCCTGAGCCGAAGAGGCCTGCGAAGAAGGCGGCGCCGAAGCGCAAGCCAGCGGCGGCCGGTAGCGGGGCTTCGGTCATCGAGCAGTTCAACCAGGCGCACGATGTCGAGAACCTGCTGGAGGCCCACGGCTATGAGCGCAAGGGCAGCAAGTACCTCTGCCCGCACAGCTCGACCGGCCTGCCGGGAATCACGGTGAATGAGGGGCGGATGTACTCGCACCACGCCTCCGACCCGCTGGCCAACGGGCACCAGAACGATGCCTTCGACGTGTTCTGCATTCTTGAGCACAACGGCGACCAGGGCGCGGCGGTGAAGGCGGCGGCGCGCATCCTGGGCATCGAGCACAGCAGCGCGCCGCGCCAGCCTGAGCCACCGCCCCTGGGCGATCTGCCCCCGGTGGACGAGTACGAAGGCGAGCCCGGCCAGGATGACGGCCTTCCCCGCGCCCCATCTGGGGAGGCGGCCGAGGCTGACGCGGCTCCTCCTGAAGGGGGCGCGGGGGGATCGGTCGACCCGTTGAAGCGCCTTCTGCAGCGCTATGCATTGGTGGAAGGCGAGACCAAGGTCTACGACCGCCAAAAGCGGCTGCTGATGCGCAAGACGGCTTTCGAGAGCCTGGTGACGAAGCCGCTGGCGAAGGCCTGGTACGAGACCGAGGAGAAGATGTCCATCGCGGCGGATATGGCGAAGCGGCTCGTGGAGCAGGCGGAGCTGGACTCTAAGGGCAAGCGCGGCAAGGGCAAGGCGGGTGGGAGGGATATGAGCCCGACCGAGCGTTATGTGTACATCGACGGCACCCAGGACATCTGGGATGCGCAGAAGCGCAGGCGCATCCCGGTGGCGGCGCTGCGGGTCGCCCTGGGCGATATGTACACCTTGTGGCTGAACAGCGATGAGCGGCGGGTGGTGGATCAGGAACACCTCGTGTTCGACCCGAAGATGGAGAAGGACCCGTCGGTGTACATCAACACCTTCGAGGGGCTGCCCATGACGCCGACCGAGGACTTCACGAAGTGCGAGGCCATCCTTGAGATGGTGCGCTTCCTCGTCAACGGCGATGAGGCGGTGGTGCACTGGCTGATGTGCTGGTTGGCGCTGCCGTTGCAGCGTGTGGGCTCGAAGATGGCCACCGCGGTGCTGATGCACTCGACCATGGAGGGCTCGGGCAAGAGCCTGTTGTTGTCGGACATCGTGCGCGAGATCTACGGCGCCTACGGGGCGACGGTTGGGCAGACGCAGCTGGAGTCGCAGTGGTCGGCCTGGCAGTCGAACAAGCTCTATGGCGTGTTCGAGGAGGTGGTGTCGCGGGACCAGCGGTACAACCAAGTGGGCAAGATCAAGCACATGGTCACCGGCAAGACGATGCGCATCGAGTCGAAGTTCATCAGTGGCTGGGAAGAAGCCAACTACATGAACGCGGTGTTCCTCTCTAACGAAATCATCCCCTGGCCTATCGCCGAGGACGACCGCCGACTGCTGGTGGTGTGGCCCGAGCTGACGCTCCAGGGCCAACTGCTTGACCGGGTCATCGCCGAGATGCAGGGCGATGGCATACCGGCCTTCTACGGCTACCTGTTGCAGTACGACGTAGGAGACTTCCATGCGCACACCCGGCCACCCCGCACGGCAGCACGGCAGCGCCTGGTGGACCTGTCGAAGACAAGCTGGCAGTCCTTTCTGGGCGAGCTGAAAGCCGGCTACCTGGGCGACCTGTTCAAGACCTGCGTCAGTACCGATCTGTATTCGCTCTTCATCGAATGGTGCACGCGGAACAGGGAACACACCCTCAGCCACAAGAAGTTCGCGGAGTTCATCGGCACCAAGATCCCGAAGCAGCAGGGCGTGCCCTGGTATGACGGGAAGCGGCGCGCCTTCGCGACGTTCTACTTCCCCGTGAACACCGTCGATCCTTCCCCGCCCCCTTCCTTGGAGAGCAAGGCCTTGGGCCTGGCTGTCGAGGCGTGGCGCAAGTCCGCGCGCATGGCGGGCTGGAAGGTGGACAACTGGGATCACCTGAAGAAGGAGGCCGCATGACGCGCCGGGGTGTGTTGGATGTGTTGGATGTGTTTTGGATCGATTCAGGTGATCTGACACAGGCTCAACCCGCGCCGTTCGGGCTCTGCGGGGTGGTGTGTCAGGTGTGTTGGATCAATCGCGCGTGCGCGGGTGCGTGCACGCATTTTCTGTTGTCGAGCAGAGCTAACCCTTTTCTTTTTTCTTACGCGGGAAACCATCCAACACATCTGACACACCTAACACACCCTAAGTAATTGATTGTTTTTAAAGGGTTTTAATTGTGTTGGATGTGTGTTGGATAGAGGGAAATCCGTGTCAGATTCGATATTAACGGAGTGGGATGATGATTGAAGCCGTGGAGACGTTGATGCGGCATTGGGGAGAGCAGGTCAGCGCCCAGCTCGGCCCCGTTCTGGAGGGGGGAGGGGCCAGCCCCCTCGCCGCCCTCATCGAGTGGAAGGGCGCGCCCCCTCGTGGCGAGCCAGGGACGCGCGTTCCCGTTGGCGGGAGCCACCTTGATCACCGCTCTAGGGAAGTGGAGGCGTGCATCAGCGCGCTGGGTCGGGGCGATGAGGTGGCGCAGCGGCTGGCACGCCTCGCTCGACTTCGCTACCTGGGCGCGGTGCCGAGGACGGTGGCCCAGCAGATGGCGCTGCTGGAAATGGACCCGAAGGCAGACCGCACCTACCGCAACTGGGTGCAGAGCCTGCACGAGTGGGTGCTGGCCGAACTGTGCCGGCGGCAGGCGGCGAATCTGGAGGACGTGAAGCGCATTGCGAAGGCGGAGAAAGCCAGCCGAAAGCGCGCCGAGCGGCTTCGGGAGCACGACCGTTCGTCGGTTGTTCGGCGTCCGTCGGCGCCGGAGCGCCCCCGTCAGCTTCCGTCGGAATAACCGTTAATTGGGGGCTTCCGGTTTTTCCGGTCGGGGGTAAAAAGTCGCCACGCTGATCGACTTCCGCCTGACCGGTATCGACTGCACCACATGCACGTGCTGTGCACCGCCGGACTCTGACCCGGCACCCTCGAAAGCCTCGCCAACCCGGCGGGGCTTTCCCTTTTCTGAGCCGGCCTGGAGTTCGAGGCAGCGGCGCTTTTGCCTTCAGGCTGGAGTCGTGACTTCGGCGTCTGCATCGGGCTTCGGTTTGCGAAGCGATGTGAAGATCAGTGTCCCCAGGGCAACTGTGGCCATCGAGTAGAACGCCAGGTTGATGAAATTAAGGATCAACATGACGATTTCAATTCTGCTCGGTGCATCTGGCTTCGCAACGAAGTTGAGGATGTACGCGCCGCCCAGATACGCCACATAGATGGACAGAGCCAGGGCACAGATCAGCAGGGTGTATCCCGTCACGCGTTTCAGGAGCTTCACCAAGATCTTTCGATGGGCACGTTTGGTTTCAATGATCTTGATCGTGACAGTGATGACCGCACATATCACCCCGATGATGGTTAAAACGGTGCTCATTTTCAGCTCCTTCTGATTGAAAGCTTGATAGTACGAGCAGCAAAGCGCTTTTGCGTACCCCCCTTAACTTCAATTTCGAGCCCCGGCCACCGGGCTGCTCAGGGTGACCTATGACTCAGGAACAACAGCAAGCGCTGATCGAACTGCCTCTGTGGATGGTCGCGCTGATTGCCATCGCCGCTGGATTTAGTGGCGAGATGTGGCGGGCAGATAAAGCCGGGTTGCGCGGCTGGGCTCTGGTGCATCGTGTCGTACTGCGCGCAGGCGCATCCGTTGTGTTCGGGCTCAGCACCACGCTCCTCGGCTGGAGTATCGGCGCCAATCTCCTGGCTGCTGCTGCCGTCGGGTTCGTGGTGGCGACCATGGGCGCCGATGTGGCGAGCGGCCTGTATGAGCGCTGGCTAGCTAAGCGAGCTGGAGTCCGTGATGAACACGCTTAGAGGCCGGCCTATTGATTGGCACTAACCCACAGCGGCGCCTGTTTGAGCAGTGCGCCACTGTGGAGTGATCGACGCGTGATTAAGTTGGGCTCGGTTGAGCAGGAAGAGCCGTTATGCACGATTTATTCTGGTTGATGATCTCTGAGATTCTCGGGAGTCGGCTTCTTAGAAGTGCATCTTCTTTTTCATCTTCTGTTAGAGGCTTTTCAGTGCTCTTTTCCTCATCGCCATCTCCGCTCTTTTCGGTTTTAGGTTTCAATGCGTTTAGTAGATCTGTCGGATTAACCGAAAATGCCGCGATAGTTTTGAATGCTTCCTCACTTTTGAATGATGTTCGATAGATTTCATCAGTTAGCCATGTATAGATGGCTTTTCTTGTTTGGAAGTCCGAGTTGTCGAGGTCCATGATGAACTCAAGAGTTGCCTTCGTAGCTGTGGCATCTCGGTCAGCATTGACCGCTCCGTTGACTATGGCAGCTACTGCAAAGGGTGTCCGATCAGCCACTGCTTCTTCTAGTTTTTCCGAAGAGTAGAGATAGCTTTTAGCTTCCGCAGTATTGGCGTCGATGCTTCCATAGACCCTTTCCATTGAGTCATCTGTTATGCCTTTTAGCTCAGAAGATAATCTTGCGAAGGATAGCGATGTGCAGGCTGATGCTTCCGCACCTAGGAGATAGATTTTTCTTTGCCCGGATGCGTTGAAGTAAAGTTGATGACCCATGCTGAGGCCGAAGAGTGCTCCGAGTGATTTATATAGATCGGAGTGGGCAGTAGTTAAAGCACCAACACCAGCCCCTGCAAGCAAGCTGCCGCTGATCATGTCGTTGTAGAGTCTATTCTTGGCGCTTTCATCTGATCTGATTGCGTACTTATGAGCAATGTCTTTATGGATGGCACTGATGTTTTTAGCTTTCTCCTCAGCATTCGCTCCAGTGATTTTTTCTTTTATATAGAGATCTGCCGCCTCTTGGGGGACGTATGGAGCGTGGCTGCAGCCCGCTACTGATAGGGACAAAGCGAGTGGAATCAGCTGTGTGATTTTCATGCGACCATCCATGGAAGTGATTGAGGTGTCAAAATGCTAGCACTGGCAATGCACTTTGCCAGTTGCCCCTGACTTGAAAATGACGCTCGCGTCGCGCATTGATTGGAGCAAGTGAAATGAAAGCTTCAATCCATCACGCAGGTTTGGAGGGAGCAATTTCTTCTCTTTATGCGCTTACTGGCGACATGCCTGCCCGCGCCATGGCCGATGCCCTGAACCATACGGGCAACCAGGCACGCATAGCCCTGCAGGGCGAGATGGCCGATGTGTTCGACCGGCCGACGCCCTTCACCCTCAACGCCATCCGCGTCGAGAACGCCACGCCGACCAAGCTTGAAGCGGCGGTGTGGGTGAAAGACGACAAGGACAACAACTCGAAGGCGCAGGCGCCCGAGGATTGGGTGGCGCCCCAGGTCTACGGCGGCGACCGCGAGCTGAAGAAGTCGGAGCAGTTGCTGCGTGCCAAGGGCATCTTGCCGGGTGATCGCTTCATCGTTCCCGGCGCCGGCGCGAAGCTGGATCAGTACGGCAACCTGGCCCGTGGGCAGACGATCCAGATCCTCTCCGGCCTGTCGGCGTTCACGATGGCGGGCTTCACCGCCAACGCCTCGAACAACTGGCGCTCGTTCCGCAAGGGCCACGGCCGTGCGTTCTTCGTAATGCGCCGTGGCAAGACGGCCATCGGCATTGCCGAGCGGCGCGGCAAGCAGCTGGTCATCGTGCTGGCATTCGTTCGAACGCCGCACTACCAGCGGCGCCTTCAATTTCACGCGGTGGTCGAGCGAGTCGCTGAAGCGAACCTGACCACCAACATAGACAAGGCCGTTACCAAGGCCCTGACCGGCAACTTGCCGACCAACTTCCGGCGTCGCCCCCAGGCGTGGCCGAAGGGTTGGTGACGCCGGGGCAGGGTAGCCGGCACCCAGCCGGGGCCCCTGGGGCGGGCTGGGTGGCAAGGGTAATTCGAGCCACGTTTCTGAGTTAGCTGCAGGGCCTGGAGCTTAGTTAACTGGGTTAACCCGGTTAACTCGGGCGCCATGGCCGGTTAACTGGAGCACCCACCATGGAGTTCATCACCAAATCGGAATACGCCGCGCGCATCGGCGTATCGAAGGCGTACATCTCGAAGCTGGCCAAACAGGACCGGCTGGTCCTCGACGAGGCTGGCCGGGTCGATGTGCGGGCCACCGACGCGCTGTTGGCCGAAACCGCAGACCCAAGCAAGGCCGGTGTCGCGGAGCGCCACCAGCGTGACCGCGCCGACAAAGGCGTGCACGCGCATGTCACGCCATCCGCTCCGGCAACCCTGCCGGCGCCACCGCCCCAGTCCGGCACCAAGCAGCCCGACTTCCAAAAGGCCCGCGCCCACCGTGAGCACTTCCTGGCCCTGCTGGCCGAGGACGAGTTCCGCAAGGGGCGCGGTGATCTGGTCGAGCGAGAGGTGGTCGACCGTGAAGGCTTCGACATCGCCCGCACCGTGCGCGACCTGCTGCTGGGCTTGCCGGCGAAGGTCAGCGGCGAGCTGATCGCCATCAACGACGCCTGGGAGATGGAGCAGCGCCTGACCGCGCTGTTCCGTGCCGCGCTGGCCGAGGCCGCCGGTGAAGTCAGCGCGCGGAGCGCGGCAGCCGACCAGGCCGAGGAGGCCGCATAGCATGAATCAACCGTATGCCGACGGTGCCGCCGCGTACCGCTCGGCATACGTCAGGGGCCTGACCCCCGATCCCGATCTCTGGATCGATGAGTGGGCCGACGAGTTCCAGCGCATCCCGCGCGAGGCCGGTGCCGCCGAGCCCGGCAAGTACCGCACCGACCGCACGCCGTATGCACGGGAGCCGATGCGCTGCCTGTCGCCGGCCCACCCGTCCAAGCGCGTCGTCACCATGGTGGCGTCGCAGCTGATGAAGACCCAGATCGGGCTGAACTGGATCGGCGCCTGCATCCACCAGGCGCCGGCCAACATCCTGGCGCTGCTGCCCAGCCTGGGCCTGGCCAAGCGGGTGTCATCGCGGATCAGCAAGAACATCGACGTGGTGCCGGAGCTGAAGCGGCGTGTCGCGAAGGCACGCTCACGCGATGCCCGCAACACGATGGACACGAAGGAGTTCGAGGGCGGCACGCTGTACTGCACCACGGCAGGCTCCGCCGCCAACCTGGCCGAGCTGGCCGCACGGTACATCTATGGCGACGAGATCGACCGCTGGGAGATCGACCTCAACGGCGAGGGCGACCCCATCGAGATCGCCGAGGCCCGCGGCTCCACCTTCGGGCGGCGCGCGAAGTTCTATTACTCCAGCTCGCCCACCATCAAGGGCGTATCGAAGATCGCCGACCTGTTCGAGCAGAGCGACCAGCGCCACTTCTACGTGCCGTGCCCGCACTGCCGGCACATGCAGGTGCTGGAGTGGGAAAGCCTCAAGTACAACGACGACGCCTCTCGGGTCGACTACCTCTGCGCCAACGACGAATGCAATGCGCAGATCGAGGAGTCGAGCAAGGCCTGGATGCTCGCCAACGGCGAGTGGCGGGCCCATGCCGAGGGCGACGGCGAGACGGTCGGCTTCTACCTGAATGCGCTGTATGCGCCCCTGGGCTGGGTCAGCTGGGCGGGCATGGCCAAGCAGTACATGAAGGCCAAGCGCGCCCAGGACCGCGGCGACCTCGAACCCATGCAGGTGTTCTACAACACCCGCCTGGCCCGTGTGTGGGATAGCGCGCAGGAGATGACCAAGGCCAGCGAGCTGAAGGCCCGCGCCGAGGACTACCCGCTGGGCTTCGTGCCTCGCGGTGGGTTGATCCTTACCGTTGCCGTCGACACCCAGGGCGACCGCCTGGAGATGCTGGTGATCGCCTGGGGCGAGGGCATGGAGCGCTGGGTGGTGGATCACCAGGTGATCGTCGGCAACCCCTCCGAGCAGCGCACCTGGGACCTGCTGGACGAAAAGCTGAAGCAGCGTTACCGCCACGCCTCGGGCGTTGAGCTGGGCATCGCGGCGGTCGGCATCGACTCCGGCGGTCACCATACCGATGAGGTCTACCAGTTCGCCCGCATGCGGCGCTGGCGCAACGTCTTCGCGCTGAAGGGGCACAGCAAGCCGGGCCGCCCGGTGATCGCGCAGCGCCCCTCGAAGGTCGACGTGACCTGGCAGGGCAAGACGGAGAAGGGCGGCGTCGAGCTTTGGATGATCGGCACCGACACCGCCAAGGACTGGATCTACAACCGCTATCCGCTGGTGGATGGACCCGGCGCGCTGCACTTCTCGCGGGACCTGGCCGACGACTTCTACGACCAGTGCGTCGCGGAGCGGAAGATCACCCGCTACGTGCGGGGCCACAAGCGCACGGAGTACGTGAAGCCCAAGGCGGACCGCAACGAAGGCCTCGACCTGCTGGTTTACAACCTGTCCATGGCCCATTTCCTGGGCCTCAACCGCTATAGCGTCAACGACTGGGCCCGCCTCAAGCAGGCGGTGTCGCAGTCCAGCCTGTTCGCCGATCCGGTCGAGCAGACCTCAAGCCCGGCCCAGCCTGCCCCGGCGCCTGAGCGCACCGAGCAGCCAGCCGCGCGCCAACCCACACAGCCATCAAGCCCGTTCGGTCGCCGCTTCTCGCGAAGCAGCTACCTGACGCGGCCGCAGAGGTGACCATGAGCACAGCAGCGCAGCGCCTCGCCGAGGTGCGCCAGTCCATATCGGACATCCTGAAATTCGGCCAGAGCGTGCAGAAGGACGGGCGCAAGCTCGAACGCGCCGAGCTGGCCAGCCTGCGGATGCTCGAAAAAGAGTACATCGAGCAGGCCACACGCGAAGCGGGCGCCGCGCAGCCGCGCAGCAAGCAGATCCGCCTCAGCCACCGCGGCAAGGGGGTGCTCTGATGGCCCGCGCTCGGCTCACGCCGAAGCGCATCCGGGCCAGCTACGAAGGTGCCGGCACCGGCCGCCGCGCCGCCGGATGGGATGCGCCCGACGCCTCGTTCAACGCCGTGTCGGTGGCGGCGCTGCCGACCTTGCGCAAGCGTTCCCGGGCGGCGATCAAGAACGACCCCTACGCCTTCAGCGCGATCTCCAAGCGGGTCAGCAGCCTGATCGGAACCGGCATCGTGCCGCGGGCCAAGATCAAGGACGCGGCAATCCGCGGCGAGTTGCACCAACTGTGGGAGGACTGGACGGACGAGTCCGATGCCGACGGCCTGACCGATTTCTACGGGCAGCAGGCGATGGTGGCGCACATGGTCGAGTCGGCCGGCGAGTGCTTCGTGCGCCTGCGCTACCGCCGCGCCGAGGATGACCTGGCGGTGCCGTTGCAGCTGCAGCTGCTGCCGTCGGAGTTCGTGCCGACCGAGAAGAACTTCCGCACGCGCGCGGGCAACCTCGTGCGCGCCGGTATCGAGTTCGATCAGGTCGGTCGGCGTGTTGCCTACTGGATGTACCGCTTCCACCCGGGTGACCCATCGGCCAACCAGGCCGGTTACAACACGTTGTATCGGGTGCCGGCCAGCGAGGTGCTGCACATCTTCGAGCCCCTGGAGGCCGGTCAGCTGCGCGGTATCCCCCGGCTCACGCCGGTGCTGCTGCGGCTGAAGTCCCTGGACAACTACGACGACGCGGTGCTGTTCCGGCAGGAGGTGGCCAACCTGTTCGCCGGCTTCATCAAGCGAGCGGCCAGCGAAGGTGGGCCGAACCTCGACCCGCTGAGCGGCGAGGCGCCGCGACGTGATCGCGACGGCGCGTCGATGGTGGCCCTGGAGCCCGGCACCATGCAGGAGCTGGAGGAGGGCGAAGAGGTCATCTTCTCCGACCCGCCAGACGCCGGTAACTCCTACGTCGACTTCATGCGGCAGCAGCTGCAGGCCGCCGCCGTCGGTGTAGACCTGCCCTACGAGTTGCTGACCGGCGATATGGGTGACATCAGCGACCGCGTGCTGCGAGTGCTGATCAACGAGTTCCGGCGGCGCATCGAGCAGCAGCAACACGCCATCTACGTCTACCAGCTCTGTCGGCCGGTGCGCCGTGCCTGGCTCGACACCGCGGTACTGACCGGTGCCATCGACCTGCCCGACTACACCTCGCGCCGCCGCGAGTACCAGCGCACGCGCTGGGTGCCGCAGGGCTGGGCCTACATCCATCCCGTTCAGGACCCCCAGGGCAAGATTCTGGAGATCAAGGGCGGCTTGGCCAGCCGCACGGAGCATGTGCTGCGCACCGGCATGGATGCCGAGCAGGTGGACGAAGAGAACGCCCAGGACCAGCAGCGGGCCAAGAATCTTGGCCTTCAGTACACATCAGACCCCGTCGCCCCGGCGGCGACCCGAAGAGAGGAACCGGTATGAATTACTTCAGCTACCAGCTGGCCGTGGCGATGCTGCTGGCCAGCCTGGGACTGGGGGCGCCCGTGCGCCCCCGCATCCTGAACCGCGCGGGCCAGGTCGAGGTGCAGGACCAGCACTGGTACAGCATCAAGGCCCTGGGCGAAGGCCCCAAGCGCACCATCGAGGTCTTCGTGTTCGGCGAGATCGGCACCTGGGGCCTCAGCTCCGGTGACTTCATCGCTGCGCTCAAGGCCGAGGACGATGGCGTGTCGCCCGTGGTGGTGTACTTCGACACCATCGGTGGCGACTGCTTCGACGGCATCGCCATGCACAACATGCTCGCCAGCCTGGGCGAGCGCTGCACGGCCCGCGTGGTCGGGGCCTGCTTCAGCGCCGGCAGCGTGGCCGCCAGCGGCGCCCACCGGGTCGAGATGGCGGACAACGCCCTGTGGATGATCCACAACCCCTGGACGTGGATGGCCGGTGACAGCGAGGAGCTGCGCCGCACCGCCGACATGATGGACAAGGCCACCGACGCCATCGTCGCCAGCTACCAGCACCGGCCGCTGACCATCGACGAGACCGAGCTGCGCCGCCTGATCACCGCCCAGACCTACATGACGGCGGAGGAGGCGAAGGCGGCGGGCTTCGTCGACGAGGTGCTGACCGGCACCCAGCCGCTGGTGAGCAACGCCCAGCGCGGGCAGATCCTCAACCGCTTCCGCGATATGCCGGAGAAGGCGCGGGCGCTGCTGAATCAGGACCCTCCCGCTGACCCTGAGCCGAAGGACGATCCTGCATCGCAGGATGCCCCGTCGCCTGATCCCGCCCAGGTGGTTGCGCTGACGGCCACCTTGCTGGCCGAGTGCCGAACGGCCGGGCTGCTGGATCACGCTGACGCCCTGGTGAGGGCCTCGGGCCTGAAGGGGGAGCCCGAGATCCGCGCCGCCATCCAGCGTGGCAAGACCCTCAAGGCGCTGTGCGACCTGGCCAAGCTGCCCGGCGAGCTGGGCGGACTGCTCGCCAGCGGCGCCGACGAGACCGCGGCCAAGGCGCTGCTGTACGACAAGATCGCCGCGAGCAGCGGCAAGGTTGAGCTGCACAACCAGCCACCGCTCGAAACCCTGGAAACCCAACCCGAGACCCCCGCCCTCAACCCGGCCGAGATCCTGGCCCGTCGCAAGGGCCAAGCCACTGGAGCACGCAAATGACCGTCATCAAAGAACGCCCCCACGCGGGCGAGTTTCTCCTGTCCGAAGCCAACGGCACCCGCAGCCGCGACCGCGTGGTGATCACCGCCGGCTCCGGCATCCTCGACGCCGGCACCTTGCTGGCGCGCATCACTGGCTCCAACACCATCAACGCCGCCGCCACGGCGGGCAACGTGGGCAACGGCACGGTGTCTGGCGCCGCGGTCACCAGCGAGGCCATCACCGGGGTCTACGTACTGACCATCACCAAGGCGGTCGCCAATGCCGGCGACTTCGAGGTGCGTACCCCGGACGGGGATGTCCTGGCCAAGGGCAAGGTCGGTACTGCGTTCGCCGTCGGTGGCCTGTCCTTCACCCTGGGCGATGGCAGCACCGATTTCGCCAAGGGCGACAGCTTCAGCCTCACGGTCAAGGCCGGGCAGGGTGAATGGACGCGCTACGAGGATGGCGGTACCGACGATGGACGCCGCACCGCAGGCGGCATCCTCTTCGCCCCGGCGGATGCGAGCCTCAACGACATCCAGGCCGTTGCCGTGGTGCGCGATGCCGAGGTGGTCGAGCGCCTGCTGGTGGGGCTGGACGCACCTGGCCGGGCGGATCTGCTCGCCCTGGGCATCGTGATTCGCCCCTGACCCCCATCCCCCCCTGACCCCCTGAGCCCCGCTGATGCGGGGCTCGTCATTTCTAGGAGCCAACAATGGCCGAGATTTCGATTTTTGAAGACGATGCGTTCTCCGTCGCCAACCTGGCGGTAGTGATCAACGCCGACCACCGCGTGCCCGGGCAGATCGCTGCCGCTGGCCTGTTCAGCGAGTCCTCCAGCTCCACCATCACCCAGCAGATCGAGAAGGATGGCGACACCCTGGAGCTGGTCGAGGCGGTGCCGCGCGGCTCGGGTGGCCAGGTCGTGCTGGCCGGCAAGCGGGAGAAGCTGCCGGTCAACTGCGTGCACCTGCCGCAGGAGTTCACCATCTACGCGGACGAGATCCAGGGCATTCGTGCCTTCGGCACCCGCACCGAGCTGCAGTCGGCTCAGGCCGTCGTGGCGGCGCGCATCGAGAAGGCCCGCCTGCAGCTGGACCTGACCCACGAGTACCACCGTATCGGCGCCATCAAGGGGCAGATCCTCAACAAGAGCGGTGGCGTGCTGCTCGACCTGTACAAGCTGTTCGACATCGAACGCAACGAGGTCGAGATCGACTTCGAGCAGGATGTGAGCGCCCAGCTCACCGAGGTCACGGACCTGCAGGAGGATGCCCTGGGCGAGGTGCCCTCCACCGGCTCGATTGGCTGGGTTGGCAAGAACTTCTGGAAGAGCCTCATCGCCGCCGAGTCGGTACGCGACACCTACCTGGCCAGTGAGGCCGCGGCTGCTCTGCGCGGGGATCGTAGAGCCGCCTTCGAGTTCGGCGGTGTCCTCTGGATTCGCTACCGCGGCAAGGTCGCTGGTGTGCCGTTTGTGGGGGACGACGAGGCCTGGGTCGTACCCGATGGCGCTCCCGACCTGTTCAAGACCATCTTCGCGCCGGCGGACTACATGGAGACGGTGAACACCGAGGGTATCCCGTACTACGCCAAGCTGGAGCGGATGGACTTCGACAAGGGCGTGAAGGGCGAGGCGCAGTCCAACCCGCTGCAGCTCTGCACCCGTCCGCGCACCTGCATCAAGCTCACCCGCAAGGTATGAGCTTCGGTGCCCTGATCGACGCTGCCGACGAGATGATCGAGGCCTCGCTGTCCGACGGGCTCGCTACCTACCTCAGCCAGGCCGGGTCGGTTCTGGTTGAGGGGGTGCCCGTGGAGCTGAACCGCAGCGTCGAGCACCCGGACATCTCGGCGGGGGTGGTGGAACGCATCACCACCCTCAGTTGCCGCAAGGTGCGCCTGGTGCCCTACGACCGGCGCGGGTCGTTCGTCCTCGACGGTACCCGTTGGCACATCGAGAAACCGCTGGCCGATGACGGCCAGTGGATCACCTTCTACGTGAGGCCCTGATGAACACCGTCACCGATGTTCCATCGCTGCTGATGCAGCAGCTGCAGGCTCGGCTGGCCACAGTGCCGGGCTTCGGCGAGGAGGTCCGCGAGGACTCGGTGCTGCGCCTGATCGACGCCGAGGACGAGGAACTGCCCAACCAGTTGATCGTCCTGCAGGAGACCAGCACGGAGGAGGGCGAGCGGCAGACACCCACCAGCATCAAGGAAACGATGTACGTGAGCCTTGTGCTGATGTGCCGGCTGAAGGACTTCGGCCCGCCGCTTCGTGCAGGTCGACTTGCG
This sequence comes from Pseudomonas sp. Pc102, assembly GCF_018408275.1. Taxonomy (NCBI): domain Bacteria; kingdom Pseudomonadati; phylum Pseudomonadota; class Gammaproteobacteria; order Pseudomonadales; family Pseudomonadaceae; genus Pseudomonas; species Pseudomonas sp. Pc102. Next base: position 855,616 of record NZ_AP021905.1, read on the forward strand.
GTCAAGCAGGCCCTGAAGGGAGTCAAGGCCGGGCTCGATGTGCCGGGGCTGATCAAGGTCAGTTGGCCGTCCGAGATCCCCAAGCCGCCCGAGGATGGCCGCCGCTGGGCCTGCCGCATCATCCCCCTCGCCATCACCTACACCCAGCAGCTCTGACCCTCACCTGCACAACCAGGCCGCCTCCGGGCGGCTTTTTCATTGGAGAACCCCATGCCTGAACACATCGTGAAAAAGGCCTTCGTCCACAGGGAGGGAGGCAAGACGACGCTCTACGAAGCGACCGAGAAAAAGCAGCCGCTGTCGGCCGCCGCCGCGGAGCATGCTGCCGCGCGCGGCTACATTGACGTACCCAAGGCCAAGGCGGAAGTCCCTGCCAAGCCCACCCAGCCCGACGGCCAGGCCAACGCCTGAGCCGTGCCCTGAAAGGACCCGACCATGTACCAGAAGATTGACCGTTCCTTCATCGGCGAGGGCATCATCCATGCGCGCCTGTACGGGTCGCAGGACCCCTTCCTGCAGCTCGGCAACTGCGATGCTTTCAGCGTCAGCTACGCCACCAACCGCAAGACCCTGCCCAACTTCATGGGCGGCGGTGGTAACCGTAACGTCAACGAGAAGCCCTCGGATGTGACCGCGTCCATTGGCATGTACGACATCACCGCGGCCAACGTGGCGCTCGTCACCCGAGGCACCGTGAAGGTGAACCCCGCCACGGCCATCCCGAACGAGGTACACACCTCGGCGGGCGTGCTGGGTGAGCTGATCCCGTTCGACTACATGCCGGACCCCACCAAGACCGTGACCGTGAAGACGGCTGGCGACGTTGCCTGCGATGGCGGTGTCGACTATCTCCTGACGCCGCACGGCATTCAGGTGCTGTCCAACAGCAAGATCGACGCCACCGGGGTGAAGGTGAGCTACACCCCGCGTGCGACCAAGTCGGTTCACATGCTCAACGGCGCACAGCGTGAGTTCGAGATGTACATCGCCGGCCTCAACGACGCCCAGTCGGGCGAGCCGTTCGCGCTGCGTCCGCGCCGCGCGAAGTTCGGCATGCTGCAGGAGTTCTCGGTGCTGGGTCAGGAGTACACCAAGCTCACCGGCCCCTGCGAACTACTGGCCGATCCGCTGGTGACGGCCGCCGATATCTCGAAGTTCTGTCAGATGGACCTGGCGGAAGCGGCCTAACAGCATGCGCCAGGGATGGCGCCTGAGTAGCCTAAAGTCTGCTAACCGCTAACCGCTAACCGCTAACCGCTAACCGCTAACCGCTAACCGCTAATCGTGATCAATACCGCGGGCTCTCCCTTTGGGCTTAACTCCTCAGCAAGCGTCATGTCTCCTTTCTCTTCATTGCAGGGAGGTTCTGCTTCTATGGGGTTACGGCACACCGGTTATGCCAAGTTCAATGCGGTAGAGGTTCGCGGGTTCGATAGGTCTCAAACCCCGTGGGATTCCAAGTTGACGGTGACTGACAAGCGCACGGGGAAAAGTCGCTGCTTCATTGGGGTAACTTCAGCTTTGACAGGGCACGGAGAACTCCATGCTTTGCACCAGTTCCTGGAGTCGATCGACTTCGATTTGACGGAGTTCCATCATTACGTACTGGAAATTTCTAATGATGTCAGCCCCTGTTGCAGGAACTGCGCAGCGCTGCTGGGAAGCATTGGAGTTAAAGCCTCCGCCGGTACGTTAAAAACACGATTCAGAGCTTCACAGCCGAGCTGGTTGCACCCTGAGGTGGTTCATTTTCTGATGCGTTATCACCAAGAGTCCGACGAGGGGTACATCCGGCATCACTTTGCATAGCCCGACGACATACACCTATAACCCGCCTCGGCGGGTTTTTTTATGCCCGGAGTAAACCATGGCCGGCCCCGTATCCCGCCTGATTCAATACATCCTGCGCGGCAAGGACGAGCTCTCGCCCGAGGCCGCCAAGGCCGCCGCCGCCCTGGAGGAGGTGCGTGCCGAAGGCGACCGCCTGACCGCGACCCTCGACAAGGCCAAGGCCGCCCAGGGCCTGGCCTCTCGCCTGGCCGACACCCGTCGTGCGGCTGATCAGGCCTCGACCACCATGGAGCGCGCCGAGGCTCGCGTGACCGAGCTGCAGAAGCTGCTCGCCGCCAGCCCAGGCAATGAAGCCTTCGCCATCTCGTTGAAGGAGGCCGAGCGCGAGGCTGGCCGTGCGCGGAGCCAGTTCGACAAGCTCAGCGCCCTGGCCCGCCAGTTGGAGGGCAACCTTCAGGCGGCAGGCGTCGACACCCGCGACATGGCCGAGGCCGAGAAGCTGCTGGCCGCCGAGCTTGCGCGTGCGCGCGACGCCTGTGCCAGCAACAGCGAGCAGGTAAAGGAGCTGGAGCGCGCGCTGGCCGCTGCGAACCGCGAGGCTGCCCAACACCAGTCCCGGCTCGCTGCTGTACGCGAGGGGCTGGACGGCGCAGGCCGCAAGGCCATTGCCTTCGCCGCCGCGTATGTCTCGGTGTCGGCTGCCCTGGGCCTGGTGCAGAAGGGCCTCAACCTCGTGCGCGACGGCATCTACTCGATGCTGAGCACGGGCGACGAGTTCGAGGGCCTGGAGACCCGGCTGACCTCGTTGATGGGCTCTATTGAAGGCGGCGAAAAGGCGACGGCCTGGATCAAGGACTTCGCCAAGAACACCCCGCTGCAGCTGACCGATGTCACCGAGGCCTTCGCCCTGATGAAGGCCTTCGGGCTCGACCCCATGGACGGGTCGCTGAAGAAGATCGAGGACCAATCGGAGAAGCTGGGCGGCGGCATGGAGCGCCTGGAGGGCATCGTCACTGCACTGGGCCAGGCCTGGTCGAAAGAGAAGCTGCAGACCGAGGAGGTGCTGCAGCTGATCGAGCGCGGCGTGCCGGCCTGGGAGCTGCTGGCCAAGGCCACTGGCAAGACCAGCGCCGAACTGCAGGACTTGGCCACCAAGGGCAAACTCGGCCGCGACGCGATCAAGCTGCTGATCGATCAGATGGGCTCGTCCTCGGCCGGTGCTGCCGAGGCGAACATGAGCCGGCTGTCGGGCCTGGTCAGTAACCTGCAGGACACCGCCACCAGCTTCCTCGACCGCATCGCCAAGGCCGGCGCCCTGGACTACGTGAAGGGCCGGCTAAAGGCGCTGGCCGACACCATCGACGAGATGGACCGCGACGGGCGCCTCGACAAGCTGGCGAAGTCGCTGTCGACGGCCTTCATCGAGGGCGCCCAGCGGGTCGAGCAGTTCACCAAGAAACTGTTCGGCGTCGACTTCAACAAGCTGACCGATGAAAGCACGGGCTGGCTGACGGGCTTCGGCAAGAAGCTCGACGAGACGGCCGAGCGGGTGCAGCTGTTCACGGCGCCCTTCATCACCCTGGGCGCCACCCTTTCCGGTGGCTTTGCGCAGATCGCGGCGATTGTCGTGGCCGGTGCCGCGCAGATTCTCGGCGTGGTGAAGTCACTCGGCGAAACATTGCCGGAGGCGTTCGGCGGCCCAGCCATGGTCGAGAAGGCATCGGCCGGCATCGAGACCCTGAATGGCTTGTACGAAGGCCTGGCGCAGCACGCCCAGGACAGCCTTGCCGTTATGGCTCGAGCTTGGGACACCAGTGCGAAGCAGACGGAGCAATCGGCCCAGGAACAGGCGGAGACGGTGAAGGAGGCCGTCGACGACCAGTTCGAGCACGTGGTGCAGCGCGTCGCCGACATGAACAACGCCCTGGCGCAGATCAGTGCTGCTGAGGGCGCCGCCCAGTTCAAGCAGCTGGGCGACGAGATCCTCAAGGCCTACCAGCGCGGCGACCTCAGCCAACAGGAGTTCGCCGCCAGCATGGGCGAGCTGAACCAGCGGCTGAAGGAAACCGGCGGCTCAGCCAAGGTCGGCAGTGACGGCGTCACCGAGCTGGTGGACAAGCTCGGCTCCCTGGAGAAGGTGCAGACCGCCATCAGCGGTGCGAAGACGGATGTCGACATCAACAACATCCGTGCCGCCCTGAAGAAGATGTACACCGACGGCAAGATCGACGCCTCGACGTACAACGCCGAGCTGGAGAAGACGACCGCCAAGCAGAAGGAGCTGAAGGCCGCCGTCGATGCCGGTAAGAAGAGCCAGCAGGACAGGACCGACGCCGACCGCGAGGCGATTAAGACCAGCGAGGAAGCACGCCGCGAAAGCGGCAAGCGCATGGAGGCGGAGCGCCAGGCCGGTGATCAGGCGATGCAGGACCGGCGTCGGGGTGTCGAGTCGGCCAAGCGCGATGTATCGAGCCTGGAGGGCTACTTCGGCGGCGTGGTCAGTCGGGCCCGGGAGCCCCTGGCAGAGATGAGCGAGGCCGCCCTGGAGGCCTTCGACAGGCTGCGCGGTATCAGCACCGTTAACCTGCAGCTCGACACCAGCAGCCTGGACGCCACCACCAAGTCGCTGGAGCGCGCCACCGATGCCCTCGGACAGATGCAGGCCGCCGCCAACACCGTCGGCATGACCTCCCTGGGGCGCTGGCAGGCGGATATGGCGGTGCAGAGCCAGCAGCTGCAGGTGCAGTTCCTCGGGCAGAAACGGGCCATGCAGGAGCTGATGGAGGGCTACGACGACGGCAGCATCTCGCTGCAATCGTTCGTCAGCCAGGCCGAGGCGGCGCGCAACACGATGGGTCTGCTCAATGATTCCGACCTGCGCACCCTGGAGGGGGCGATCAGCGCCGCGAAGGACCGCATGCAGCAGCTGCAGGACGGTACCCGCAATACCCTGGCCAGCCTGCAGGAGGAACTGATGGGCCTGCGTGGCGAGGCCGAAGCCCTGGAGCGCAGCCGCTTTGCCAGCCGCCGGACCGACCTGCAGACGCAGTATGCCGATGCGCAGAAAAGCGGCGACATGACCGCCATCGCCAACCTGCAACGCGCCCTCGGCGTGCTCGCCGAGATCGAGACGGAGTCGTTGCAGAAGACCCAGCGCGAGCAGCAAGAGAAGCGCATCGCCGAGCTGCAGCCTCCCGCCCCGCAGGCCGGCCAGCAGGAACCGACGAAGGTCATTCGCCTGCAGCCGCAGAACGGCAAGGCCGTGGACGTGGCGGTGCGCTCGACTGACGACGAAACCAACCTGCTGTCGGTGCTGGAAAGCGCCGGGCTGAGGAGCGTGTGATGCAACTGGCTGGAATCGACCTCGACCCCCAGCACGACTGGATCGACGAATACGAATGGGACCCGGTGGCGCAGACCCAGGACCGCACCCTGACTGGCAAGCTGGTGGTGCAGGAGGGAGCCAAGGTCCATGGCCGGCCGATCACCCTGGACGGCACCGGCTGCGCCTGGACGCCGTTGTCCGTGGTGCGGCAGCTGGAGGCGCTACGGGATCAGCCTGGCCTGGTCATGCCGCTGGTGTTGCCGGATGGGCGCACGTTCAGCGTGATCTTCAATCGCGCTGAGGGAGCGCCGCTGACGGCCAGGCCAGTGCATCGAGAGGTCAACCCTAGTCTCAGCGACCCTTACGAAGTAACGTTGCGCTTGATAAGCGTGAAGCCGGCTGAAGCCGGGGGCATGTAGTTTTTTCGACAGGGAGTTTGAAAATGCTAAGACTTGCGCTGTTAAACCCCTACCCACTTCATGACGGGGTAGTAAGTCAGCATGATCTTGCTATCCATGCAATGGCGGTGGCGCAGGGGTGGCCGGGGATATCGCTCAGACAGACCAACCACGCTCGGTCTCCTTGGGAGTTCGCGCGGTTTGCGGCTGAGAGCGGAGGGGCGAACAACGGTTTTACTATGGAGCTCGAACGGTTTCTGAGGTCGAGTTCCGTGTATAAAACTTGGCGTGATGCAATGCCGCCCTTGTACCGATCCCCTGCAATCAACCATTACAGAGATCATAGAATCAAGAGCACATTGCTCGAAGAGTTAGGCATTCTTCCTACTCTTTCACCTGGGCAGTACCTCTTTCATGGCGGCATGTGGCCTGGCTCGTTGTTCGCTGGCTCAAAAATTTGGGTAGACAGGCCGTTCTCCACAACCCTCAGTGCTAACCCTGCTGTCGTTCACGCTGCCAAGGACCAGGGTTTCGGGAAAGGCCATGTTTGGGTAATTGAGATAGGGCCCAGCTTCAACAAGCCTGTCTATGCTTACAACCTGAGTCAGCGCCGGTACAAGCAAGAGTTCGAAGTCCTCATTTCCCCTGGTTTTTCCGCAGAGTGCCTAGGTTTCGAGGACTGCGGAAATTACACGTTGATCTCAGTTCTTCTGAGTTAGCAATCACCCCCAATTAGTTTGTTCTCAAGAGACCCGCCCCGGCGGGTTTTTTTTCGCCCGTAGGAAACCCCGATGGCCATCACGACCAACGATGTGAAGCTGCTCAAGAGCCAGCGCCTGACCGACGAAGACGACGGCGGTGGCCGTGCCACTGGCCAGGCCGTGGCGGACGCCGAGATCAACAACCTGTTCCCCGACATCAGCCGGCTCGACCGCACCATGGGCCGGATCAACCTGCGCAAGGTCTTCGCCGGGGTGATCAGCACCAACCCCGACCCGTACCTGGGCGCGCACTCCATCGTCACCCAGGCGCCGGCCGACCCGCGCGTGTCGGTGCTGCTGTTCAACACCGGCAGCCAGACCGACGAGCGCAGCAACGCCCGCAACGCCATCGAGGCCTACGTGGTGCCGGCGGTGTCGGCCGCCTTCGAGCTGCTGGGCAACCAGTTGCTGGGCCAGCGCGCGATTGCGGCGGTGCAGCGGGAGGAGCAGCGAGTGCCCGAGATCGGCGAGGTGTACCAGCTCGTGCGCGGCGCCGCGCCGGCCTTCAGCCAGTATGTGCGCATCACCGAGGTGGAAACCCGCCTGGAGCAGTACACCTACGACTATGGCAACGGCAACTTCGTGACCTTCACCCGCCGTCGCTTGGACTTGAAGATCAGCGCCCCCTTGGGTGCGACCTTCCCCGGTGGGCAGCCAACCCCGGCCGGCACCACGGCCACCAGCTTCGAGGGCCTGGCCAAGGCGCAGGTGCTGACGACCCAGGTCGCCGACGCCGCGCGCTACTACGGCATCAGCAAGCTGGCCGAGGCCGTGGCCGAGGGCTCCATGAGCGTGAAGGTCAACAGCGTCTATTCCCAGCTCGTGCCCAGCAGCACCCGCGAGAGCGCGCTGGTGGACCAATTGGCCGGCTACCAGCGTCGTGTCGTGCTGGCTGCCGGGCCGGCGCGGACCCTGGCGCTGAGCTTCGGTGCAATGGCCTCGGGCGTCTCGCGTGCCTACCTGGGCACCGGCTGCACCCCGGGCACTCTGAACCTGTCCGCCAATGGCGGGGTGTTCGCCGATGATCGCAAGGGCGGCCTGCGCTTCATCAGCGGCTCCAACTGGATCTCGGCTGGCACCGTCGATTATGAGACCGGCGAGCTTGAGCTGACCCGCATCGGCATCGCCTGGTCGGGGGCCGCTTCGGCCAGCTACCAGCCCGGGGCACCGGCCACCGACGAGGCTGTGACCGGCGAGCTGCCGATCACCCTGGGCAACCGGGGCTTCGTCTACACCCTGTCGCTGGCGGAGGCCATCCCGCGCCCGGGGACGCTGACCGTCAGCTTCATGGCCCTGGGCAAGTGGCAGGAGATCAGGGACCCGGGTAACGGCGAGCTGACGGGGGAGGGCGCCGGGCTGATCGCCTTCGACACGGGGTCGGTGTCGCTGACCCTCAACGCGCTGCCGGACGTGGGCAGCTCGCTGATCTGGTCCTACCTGGGTCAGAACGCCGCCGCCATCACCCAGCGCACGGGCTCGGCCGTGGCGGCCAAGGCGAAGATCGTGCGCCAACTGCCCCACGATGGCATCCGCCCTGGCTCGCTGGTGGTGTCCTTCAAGGTGGGCGGGGTGACCAAGACCCTGACCGACAACGGCGCGGGTGTGCTGGCCGGCTCCGGTGGCAATGGCGTGATCGCCTACGCCAGCGGTCGGGTGCAGTTCATCCCAACGACCACGCCGGACGCCGGCGGCATCACCTACACCTACGAACAGGGCGAGGTGGTGAACACCCCGCTGGCGGCCAGCAGCGACGGCTCCGGGATGTCGATCTTCACCATCCCCGGCGCGCCGCTGAAGCCCGGCGGCATCCAGATCAACTGGCAGACCAAGCGCCGCCAGGCCGCCCCGGCGCTGAGCAGTGCGGCGACCCAGGCGGGCAACACCCTGCCGGTGTACGAGACCGATGTGACGGTCGACAACAGCGTGACCGACAACGGTGCGGGCGGCTGGATCGGCCGGACGGGGCAGATCAACTACACCACGGGGCAATGCACCCTGCAGGTGGCGACGGCCTACAGCTTCACGGAGTACGTCTACACGACCAGGAAATCCCATGGCACCTGGGGCGAGGACGAGGTGGTGCTGATTACCGTCAACACCAACCGGCAGGAGACCTTCCCGGGCACGCTGTCGATCATGGCGCAGGCGGCGGGGGCCAACTACGGCGAGGAGACCGACACCCAAACGGTGCCGGCGGTGTCCCTGGACCTGCTGCCGGGCATCGGCGAACCCATCGTGCCGGGCTCGCTGGTGTTCACCTGGGGCGGTGATGTGTACGTCGACCGCTCGGGCGTGCTGTTCAAGAACGTCAGCACCCTGACCAACGCCGGCACGTCGGTGGGCTCCATCGACTACGCCACCGGCACCGCCACCCTGGCGAGCTACACCGTGGGGGCGGCGTCGGGTGTGGCCGTCGAGGCGTGCCTGACGACGAACGCGGGCTTTCAGGTCAACGCGGTGACCTTCCGCACCGCAGGTGCGCCGCTGCGTGCGGGGAGCCTGCAGGTGACGGCAGTGCGGGCCGACACCGCCCAGGTCGTCACCGCCATCGCCGATGCCAACGGCAACTTCAACCACGCGGTGATCAAGGGCTCGGTGGATGTCAGCACCGGCATCGTGCGCCTGCAGTTCACCAGCAACCCGGCCGATGCCAGCGGGGCCAGCAACATCCCGGTTATCCCGGTGCTGACCCGCTTCAATGCCGTGGTGCTGTCGAGCCTGCCGCTCGATGCCGCGTTGATCGGCCTTGACCCGGTGCGACTGCCGGCCGATGGGCGCGTACCGGTGTACCGCGAGGGCGACGTGCTGGTGATCCATCACACCGGGGAGACCCTGGTGGCCAGCCCGTCAGCGGGTGGCACCGTCACGCTGGCTCGTGATCGGCAAGCGGAGATCGAGGTAGTCGACGAGAACGGCCTGGCCCTGCGCCCGGCCAGCTACAGCGCCGACCGCGAGGCCGGCACGGTCACCTGGGCGAATCCGCTCGTGCTGCAGGACGCATCCGGCAACCCGCTGGCCCTGCCGTTGGTGATCCGCGACCGCGTGGAGCACATGACGCTGTGCACCGAAGTGCAGATCAGTGGGCAGCTCGGGATCAGCTCGCCGCTGCCCTGGGCGCTGCCGGCCGGCGAGACGCGGGTGTCCAGCGCCGTGGCCTGGGGCGACTTGCAGGCGCGGATTCACCACTGGTTCACCCAGCAGACGTGGAACAGCAGCGCACCGAACTGGACAGACAGCCCCATCGGGGGCTCGACGACCGCCAACTACAACCAGCTGAGCTATCCGCCGATCATCACCAACCGCGGCGCCATCGATGGCAAGTGGGCCCTGGTGTTCACCAGCAATACCTCTTTTAACGTGGTCGAGGAATCGCTGGGCGTGATCACCACCGGCAGTACATCCAGCGACTGTGCGCCGGTCAACCCGCAGACCAACGAGCCCTATTTCACCCTCCGCAAGGAAGGCTGGGGCGCCGGCTGGGCGGCCGCCAACGCTGTGCGCTTCAACACTGACAGTGCCCTCGGGCCGCTGTGGGTGGTGCGCACCGTGCTGAGCGGGCAGGGCACGGTCGATGACGATCAGTTCAAGCTACAGATCAGAGGGGACGCAGACTGATGACACTGCGCATCTATCGTTCCACCGATACGGGGGCCCCCACGCGGGGAGCCTTGACGGGTTTGCCGGTCAACATGCTGCGGCAGATCCTGCGCGCGTGTCTGGTCGACGGCTATGGCACCCAGCCCTCCGCAGGCTGGTCCCTCGTGGACGAGGGGGGGCGGGCTTCTCCATCACCAATGGGCCGGGCACTGGGATCATAAATTTCGTCATGCCCGTTCTCTCCACGCACTACTACCCCATCGTCATCTACCTGGCGGAGTCATTCACTGGCAGTGCCAATGGCCGGATCACGGGTGACAACCTGCGGTCCGGGCCCTGGAGTGCCGCTAACCCCGTCAGTGCTCGGCACCTGATATTCCCGTCGTATGGGCCTTTCGCCACCGAGTTGGGTTCCATTCACTGGACGTTGATTGCGGATGAGCGCACGGCAATTTTCCTTCTGAACTCGCGAGTCGCGGCCAGCAACGACCGCAACAGCGACCTATTTCTGTATATGGGGGAAATCGACTCACCCCTGTCCGGGCCGGCCCGCTTTGTCGTCTCCGGTGGCTCCAACTCCTATGCAGAGACGGACACCATCAACAACTTTTCCGCTGGCGTATTCAGCCCGTTCGGGCGGGGCTACACCGCGTTGCGCAACCTCAACACGGGGCTGATTCAGCCGGGCCTGATCGAGCTATACCCGGTTGAGATGACCTTCGCGGGCACCAGCTTCTCGCCGGATATGCCGGTCGACTGCATGTTTGGCAACCGGCTCACCTTCGCTCAGGCCAAGATCTACACCGGGTCGGTCGCTGGTAACGGGTTTGCCGGGTTCTTCCGGGGCGTGCTGATCGAGCCATCGCTGATCTACTGGAATTGGCTGACTGCAATGAGTGCTCTTGGACTGCCGCGTGCGGATGACTCGGCCGGGACCTTCGTCGGGCCGCCTGGTGATGCGGTTGCGCTGTTCTGTGGGCGGGGGGTCAACACCTTCTTCGTGACTGATAACCCTGCCTACTGGTGACCTATGCCCTCTGTTCGCATGCCGAAAGTTTTTACTGTCCCTGACGCTGTTCCCCGGGCGGTGCGAGCGGTGACCTGTGTCGTAACACGTGATGGCCTGCCCTCGCCTGGGAGTGTGGTGCGGATCTACAAAGACCCTTCCAACCCGATCCCGGTGGCAGTCTTCACCTTGGCGGATGGCACGTCCGCGACACAGACCTTCCTGGCTACCGCGTTTACGGGGGAGTGGCTGGCTGTCGCTATCGATGACACCGTGCCCCGCCTGGGTGGGGTGAAGTTCGTCAACGTGAACCAAGACCTGACCATCACCTTCGACCTGTCCGAGGGCAGCGGCAGCAACCCGGGCTCGCCGGGCACGGTCGACGCGGTGGTGCGCGTGGCGGGGCAGCCTGCAGCGCGGCGACTGGTGGCGGTGGAGCTGGCCACCGATGGGCACTGGCGGCTGGTGGGCGAGGGCAGCACGGACGCTGCCGGCACCGGCGAGCTGGAGGTGAAGGTCACCGCCAGCGCCCAGGTGTTCGTGATGGCGGTGGACACCTGGGGCGTGCCGTTTCAGGCCAATCTCGCGGTGGCTCAGGGCGATGTGATCCGGCCAAGCCTATTCCGGGGTTGGGTCTACACCGTCACTCAGGCCGGCCAGCTGCCGGCGATTGAGCCCGTCTGGTGGGATGAAACCCTCACCGGCCCCCAGGCCCTGGGCACTGCTCGGGCCGAGGTGGCGCGCTATTTCCGGCCCCTGGCCCATGGCCCCATCCCTGTCGAGATGACCTGAATGCTGACCCTTGAAGTGGGCGCCGCCTGGCAACAGGCGCAGCGCCTGGATAACCGTGAGCGCGTGTTGCCTTGGAGCGCCCTGCAGGCGCAGCAGGTGCAGGCCGGCGCGAGCTGGCAGCGCGGCGAGATACGCGACAGCCGCCACGCTGCATCCTGGGACAAGGTTCCCGAGCGCGACCAGCTCGGCCGCCTGCCCTGGGGCTGGGGTGCGGACGAGGATCTGCAGGCTGCTGCGCGCTGGGATCGGGTGCCCGCTTGCGACAGCGCCCTGTGGCTCGCCTGGGACCGCTCCATCCGCGCCCAGGACGTGCGCCTGCGGCTGATCTACAACCCCAAGCCGGCCCGCAAGGACGTGGCGCCCGGGGTGCGCTACCAGCGCAGCGACGAGTTCGGTCCCCGGCGTGACGCCGCGCAGATCCGCCAGGCCAGCCTCTACGTGCCCGGCAGCGGGCCGCTGGTGTTCGTCTTCGACGGAGCCCGCTACAGCCCGTCCAGCTCGCCGCTGGTGTTCTTCGATTTCCGCTACGACCCACCCAACCCGCCAATCCAGCCGGTGGATGGCGGCATGGCGTCGGGCTGGGGCGCCGCCCGGGTGATCAATCGCCGGCTGAGCCTGCGCTGGGGATGGGGCATCCCCACCGACCCGGTGCCGACCGGCATCCGTTACCCCGACTACCCGGGCCCGGTGATCGTGATCGATTCACCGGAGGAGCCCGACCTGCTGGAGACCTACATGATTGCGAACACCGTCAGCCTGGTGGTGTTGCCCGACCGCACACCGGTCGACGCCACCAACATCCGGGTGGGCCTGGATATCGACTCGTTCAGCTGGAGCTTCAGCGCGGATCTGGTGGGCGAGGCCTCGCTGAACCTCGTCAAGCCCGGCAACGGCGGGCAGAAGTCCGTCGAGCTGAACATCAACGGCTGGACCTGGGTGCTGCTGGTCGAGCGCTACAGCCGGCAGAAGCAGTTTCCCGCCGTGCGCTACACCATCAGTGGCGCCACGCGCACCCAGCTGCTGGCTGAGCCCTACGCGCCTAAGCGCAGCGCGGTGAACACCCAGCCCATCACTGCGCGCCAGGCCGCCGAGGACCAACTGGCCAGCACCGGCTTCACGCTCAACTGGGACTCGGTGAACAACAACCCACCCGACTGGACCCTGCCGGCCGGTGCGCTGACCTATCAGGACCAGACGGCCATGCAGGTGATTGCCCGCATCGCCGAGGCGGTGGGCGGCGTGGTACGGCCCTCGCGTGATGGCGACGCGCTCACCGTGCTGCCGCGCTACCGGGAAGCGGTGTGGTTCTGGGAGCAGGCGGTGCCCGACTGCATTCTCGATGCGGACTTCGTCACAGGCCTGGGCGGCGAGTGGGCGCCCCAGCCGCGCTGGAACAGCTGCTACGTCAGCGGCATCAACTTCGGGGTGTCGGTCGACGTGCGCCGCTCCGGCAGCTCCGGCGACAGGCCGGCGCCGGACGTGTTCGACGACCTGCTGACGGACGCCACTGCCAACCGCTACCGGGGCATCTGCGAGATCTCCAAGGGCGGCGAGCAGGAGCTGGTCACCAAGAGCCTGCCGCTGTTCCCGGTCGGCGGCAGCGCCCCGGGTCTGGTCCTGCCGGCGATGCTCTGCGAGGTACGCGGCGACGGCGAGACGTGGAAGGGTCTGTGCCTGAGCGTCGAGATCTCCGCGACCGGCGTGGGCGCCTCGCGGGTCGAGCAGTCCGTGCGCCTGGAACGCCACACGGAGGACCTGTGACATGGCGACAGTGAATCCCTGGAAGCGCTTCATCGGGCTGCTGCCCGGCGGCGAGCGGGCGGTGGGGCGGGTGATCAGCATCGACCCCGCGACCGGGACCAGCTACTTGGAGCTACGCAACGGCGTGCAGATCCTCGCGCGCGGCAGCTCGGTGGCGGTGAACAGCAATGCCTTCATCGTGGATGGGCTGATCATCGCCGAGGCGCCGGGGCTGCCCCAGTTTGACGTTGAAGTGTGACCGTTGGTCTCCATGCTGTTCTTCCGTCAACCTTGACCTGCGTGTTTCCTAATACCCTGAGAATCGCCGTCATCCAGCCGAGGCGATGTTATGAAAGCAACCCCTTACGCAGTCCTGCTTGTCCTTCTGCTTAACAACGTGGTGACCGTAGGTACGGAGGTCTCGCTACGTTTTACAGTGAAGCCGCCGCCCGCTGCGGCGAGTCCACAAGAACCCGCCTTTCGAATCATCAGCCAGTAGTGGCTGATGCCATCAAGCCCGCCGAGTGCGGGCTTTTTTATGCCCGGAGGAAACATGCTGATCACCGAGCAGCAGCTGCTGCAGATACTCCCCAACGCCGGTCGCAACGCCGGCGTTTTTGTTCCACACATCAACGCTGCCGCCGAGCGCTGGCAGATCAACACTGCGAAACGGCTCGCCGCGTTCCTCGCCCAGGTCGGCCACGAGTCGGGCCAGCTGCGGCACGTCAAAGAGATCTGGGGCCCGACGGCGGCGCAGGATCGCTACGACGTGCGGCCGGACCTCGGCAACACCCCGATGCGTGACGGCGATGGCCGCCTTTACATGGGGCGCGGCCTCCTACAGATCACCGGCAAGGCCAATTACATCAAGTGCAGCGCGGCGCTGTTCGGCGATCAGCGCCTGGTCGCGGAGCCCCAGCTGCTGGAGGAGCCCGAGCACGCGGCGCAGTCGGCCGCCTGGTTCTGGTGGGTACGCGAGCTGAACGGCCTGGCTGACCGTGGCCAGTTCACCGAGATAACCCGTCGCATTAATGGCGGGCAGAACGGTGCTCAGGAACGACTGCAGATTTGGGTGCGGGCGAAGGCGGTGCTGTCATGATGGCTATCGTTCCCCTGCGCCTGCTACTGGCCGGCTCGGCACTCCTGGCCGCTGGCGCCCTCGGCGCCTGGCTGGCGGCTGGTCACTACCGGCCTCAGTTGGACGAGGCTCAGGACCTGGCCGCCCGGTGCCTTATCGCCCGGGACTCTCTGGAGAGCTCTGTCGGCGAGCAGAACGCGCGCGTGGCCCAGCTGCGCGCCGAGGCAGAACAGCGGCAGCAGGCCGCTGCCCAGGCACAGCAGCAGGCGCGCCAGGAAGCAGCGGGCGATTACGCGGCCGCCCAGCGGCTGCAGCAGGATCGGATCGGGGGCGACCAGTGTGCCGCGGCCATGACAGTGATAGACCAGGAGCTGGGGCTATGAGGCTGGGAATCGTGGTGGCGGGAGTGATCGCGCTGGCGGGATGCGCTGGCCGACAGGAAGCTGAGCCGCGCCTGGTGCGCGTAGAGGTGCCGGTGGCGGTGCCATGCCGGGTGGAGGAGGTAGCCGTACCGCCCTGGGCTGCGTCAACGCTGCGAGCGGGAGACTCGCTGGAGGTGAAGGTGCGGGCGCTGCTCGCCGAGCGACGGCAGCGGATCGGCTACGAGCGGGAGTTGTTGGCTGCACTCGATAGCTGTCGATAGATGCTACGCGCATCCGTTAGCTCAGGATTCTCAGAGTCTTGGAAGGTTATGCCGCTGCTACTGAGACCATCCAAGAAACTCCTTCGAATCCGTGGCTCCAGCCTGGCTTGCAATGCTGCCTCGTTAAGTTCCTTTACTAGAAATTAAAGCTTCGCGCGCTTGGACTCGTCATCCAGCACTACACTGGCGATCGCCTGAACAGCCATTGCCAATCCCGCCAAGAAGGCTTCAGGTTCACTTCCGTTGTTCAGTCCTTCGAGATGGTCGCCATTCATTTTCGTAATTCCTAGAGTTTGAAGGGGGAGCCAGATTTTTTAGGAGGTTCATAAGTAAAGAGATCATCTATCAGCTACGCTGGTGGTGTTTCTCCTGAAACTCCGTGAATACAGGAGCTCAACGTCGCTGGAAGCACCGGCGTTTTTTGCCTTACTCTGGCTCCCAGGGAAGTAGTGCCGTCGCGGACGAATTACAAGCGAAAGCGTGATATGTTTTGCTTCAACGCCTCGCTAGTACGAGCGAGATTTTCACTTTCCTGTCGCGCATTTTGAAATGCGTTAGCTGATCGCTCAGTGCTGTCTCGTACGGAAACCATGCCTCGGCTGATCTGTTCAGCTACCACGCTTTGCTGCTCCGAAGCAGTGGCGATTTGCTGGTTCATGCCATTGATGCGTTCAATCATCGCAACAATCCGCGCTACAGCCTCACCAGCTTCTGACACCCCTGATACCGACTGTTCACTAGAGCTTTGGCAACGCTGCATATGAGATGCGGTCTCGTCTGCGATTTTCTGAAGGCTGGCGATAAGCCCCTCGATTTCAGTAGTAGCCTCCTGAGTGCGCCTCGCGAGGCTACGTACCTCGTCTGCTACAACGGCAAAGCCGCGGCCGGCTTCGCCAGCTCGTGCGGCCTCGATAGCTGCGTTTAATGCCAGTAAGTTGGTCTGATCGGCTACCGATTTAATAACGTCGAGTACGCTTCCTATGTTGCTGCTTTCAGTCTTTAGACGTCCCATTGCTTCGCTGGAACTATTGATCACGGTGGCCAGCTCACTAATCAGGCTTACTGCATGACCAGCTTTGCTCTGGCTTTCTAAGGCAGCCTCATCAGCCTCACTGGCTGCTTGTGCCGCAGATTCTGCACTCCGTGCAACGTCCTGCACCGTCGCAGCCATTTCATGTACTGCGGTAACGATCTGCTCCACTTCACGCTGTGTATTAGCAACGCTAGTAGCGCTGTTCATGCTAGTTGCCCGTAGCTCTTGGCTGGAGTGCGCAACGGTGTGCGAGGAGTTACCTATCTCAGTAGTGATTTGACGCAGGTTCTGCTGCATCGACTCTAGGGCAGCGAGTACGCTGTTTTCTGCACTGCTCGCAGCGTGCTCAATCTTGCGAAGATCTCCTTCAGCCACTCGTTGGGCGATTCGATTGAGATCGCTGGGCTCGGCGCCGAGCGCTTTGAGGAGATAGCGGCTGATCATATGGCCGAGAATGGTGGCCAGTACAAAACTAAACGCGGCGATCAATAATAGGATATTGCGCTGACGATGGAACTGGGATTCGCTCTCCACCACCCTCTGATTCGCCACCTCCAAGGTGTGCTTCAGATACTTGTCAATCGTGCCCGTCAACTCCTCTAGCAAAGGGGTACATTGCTCGCGAACCATGCGCATGGCTTCTGCATCTTCACCTTTGAATAGGAGCTCGGCGATGGTATGAGCTACAGGGCTGTAACGCCCTTCAACCTGTTCGATGCGTGTGAGCATCTCACGTCCGGTAGGCGATACATCGCCGTGTGAGAGCATCGCCTCCCGCAACCGTGCGAGGCTGTCTACAACGTCCTTCTCGTGCTGAGCAATAGAGCCACGCTGTAGCTCTCGTGTGCTGGGATCGCCATTCAGAGCGAGGTTACGCAGAGCGATTGCCCTGCTTTTCACTGTATCGCTGACTTGACTCGCTAACCGTGCGCGCGCCTCGACTCCATTGATGTAGTCGGAGAATTCGCGAGCGGCTTTAGCAAGGTTGTATAGAGACGCGCCGGCAATCACTAGCAACAGCACTAGAAGGCAGGAGTAGCTGGCATAAAGGAGGGCGCGAGTGGAGATTCGACTGTTAACGGATTTCATATGGGCACCTGCCGGTTACAGCGTGGTACACAGGGATGATTCAGGCGCGTTGAGGACCAAGATTTTCTCTGTCCGTCGGTCTTCCTTGAACATCCTTCCAGGTCAGTCTTGAAAGGCCGCCTGCAACTGGCAAGCTTAGCCCCCGACCTACTTATCTATTGATAAAAATGTACCAAATGTTCTCAGCTTAAGGGGCCCGGGCTGAAACTGCTCGGGAGCCTAGATAACCTCGCAATTGTTTAACCATTTAGCGCGAGCAGTTGCGTCGAGATACCACAAATCTCGCATGCCATGGAACAAGCCTCTCCGGCCAGCTCTGGAGTGAGGGCCACGGTACCTCATTGGCACCTATCCCGCTGTCCGCCGGTGCGCTCCTCATTAAGCGCCGTCGGGCGTATGGGGTCATTGCAGTCCGGTGCGTGCCAATGCAGCTCCAGTAGCCAACACAAAGTCCAATAAGCCTTCGATTGCGGGCGCCGCTTTAGCGTCTACATAGAAATGCTCCGGGGTGCTCAGACTCGCATGTGGCGAGTTCGCTGGTGGCAGCCCTACGCGCTGACGAACCGCTGCCTCATCGAGCACTGAGCCGTCGTCGAAGCGAATCTTCTCGATCACAAACGCCTGATTTAGGAAATAGTTTTTGATGGTAATGCGCTGGTTGGTATTCAGCTCCAAAACCAGATCGCCACGTTCCTCTCCAGTGATCCGGGTGTAAACGGGGCTTTCATCGCCTCGAATATGCAGGGTGTCGATATTGCCTGGTGTGGTGTCGTAGTCCTGGATTTCGGTGAGGCTGATCTCGGCGTGGCGCCAGTCAGAGTCGACTAGGTAGTAATCGCCGCCCGGTCCGCCATACAGGCGGTCGCTACGGTGCGGGCTGATGGTAAACGACGGACTCTCACTATTGCCGGCGTTGAGCACATCGCTATAGTGGCTTCCGATAAGCAGATCGTGTCCCCAGTGCGACGAGATGTAAGTGGCCTGATCTCCCGCAGACAAATGATCCGGCTTCTCGCCGCCGCTCAAACGAATGCGCCCTTCTGTATAGCTCGGTGGTTCGTCGGCATGAGGCATAGGTGCCGGATCGAAATGGAATGCGCGTAGCATGTCCTTATCGGTCAGCACTTTGCCATTAAAACGAAAGCGCTCGATGCGAAAAGCCGGATCGAGAAAAAAGTTATGAAAGACAGCCACATCTTCATCACCGCCATACCCTCGTATATGTAAATCATCTCCATGGCGTTCGATGCCCGCGATATTTTCCGCAGACTCACCGAAGTCAAAAGTATCGATGTTGCCCGGTGTGGGATCGAAATCGAGGATTTCCTGAGTGCCGCCGGCGTACTGGCCCATGTAGTAATCGTTACCCAGACCGCCGTAAAGACGGTTGGCCCCCTCGCCCGGGTAGAGCGAGTCGGACCCAGGACTATCGATCAGAATGTCGTCACCAGCGCCACCAACGAGGCGGCTGGGTTGGAACGGAGCCACCAGAAAGTCATCATCCGGTGTGCCTTGCACGAGCAAGCGAGAGGGAGCGGTCATGATAGGGGCCTCATGTGTGGATAGAAGGCACGCCACTACAAGAAGGCCAGCCGGGACTGTTGAGCATAGGACAGCCATGAAGTGAACCGATTGTTGAATCCTCACCATGAAGGGGGAGTAGGGGGTGCTGGTACAGGGCCGTGGCCACTGCAGGTCTCGCAGTCGTCCACCAAGGCGAAATTCTCGTTGCAATCGAGGCATCGCATCCAGGCCGCCCAGTGCAGGCGCTCCAGCAGGAGGTCGGCGCGGGTCTGGTTGCCGGCGGCAATCGCCTCCCGGGCCAGGTCGCGCACCAGGCGGTAGTGGTCCGGATCGACGATCCTGGGAGTGCGACGGCCGAGCTGCAGGTGGCCCACCAGGTGGAAGCGATACGCGACGCCGCTCTCGCTGTCGGTCCAGGTGAGCCGGTCAATCGCCCCGCGATCGATGATTCGATCCTCCATCATCCGTAGCTGCCCGGTGGCGTCATGCCCAGCCCGCAGGGCGTCGATTTGCGGGTGCTGCTTCGCACTGAGGTTGCGCCGTTCCATCACCCCGACCACTGCGCCATTCCCTTCCTCGATTGCGTGGTAGACCCCAAGGGTGTGAACCCTGTCGGCGGCTACACGCTCCCGCGCATGCGCGGCGACGGCGAGCACCAGGTCCCGCATCTCAAAATACTCCATCTCATCCACTAGCCCCTTCTCCAGAGCCTCCCTGGCGAGGCTGAGTTGGCCCTTCGCCCAGAGATCGGTCATCCCGTAGATGTGTGGGTGGTAGTCCAGGGCGGACCTGAACCGGTCGCGGGCGGTGGGAACGCGGAACATGGATGGCTCATACAAGCTGTATGTACATACAGTATTTATCGGTCGGGGCGCTCTGCCAACTCCAGCAGACGAGCTGTCAGGCGAGGCGCTCGATCAGGTGCTCGCCCTGGTTGCGCACGTTGCCCACGGCGCGGTCTACCCGATACCACTCGAACGCGTCTGGCCCTTCGCCGGCGCCCAGCAGCTCCTCGGCGCGCTCGCGCGGCGTGGCCGGGTCCAGCCATTCCCGGGCGAGGTCAGGGGAGAACGCGACCGGCCGGCGGTCGTGCACATCGACCATGCCGCCCAGGGCGTCGGCGGTGATGATGACGAAGCCGTCGTCGTCCCGCGGCTCGTCGTGCACCTGGCCGATTGAGGCGCAGAGGGTAGGGGTGCCGTCCTTCCGCCTGATGAAGTAGGGCTGTTTCCGCTTCTCACCCTCATCGACCCACTCGAACCACCCTGACACAGGGCAGAGCATGCGGTGTGGCCAGATGGCCCGGAAGAAGGGACCGCTCGCCACCTTCTCGGCGCGGGCGTTGATCGGCGCCGCGCGATCCTGGGCCCAGTGCGGCCTCCATCCCCAGCGAACCGGCGCCACGCGCGCATCGTCCTCGAGCGGCAGCACGACCTGCACTTGAGTGGTGGGCGCGACGTTGTAGCGCGGCTCAAGCGGCGCGCCTGGCGGGAGGGTGTGGATGTTCAGCAGGTGGTAGATCTCGGCCCAGCTCATGTACTGGGCGACGCGTCCGCACATGGCGATCCCCTCGAAATGGTGCTGGAAGGGTAGACCGGCCGCTGGCCTGAACGTGCTGATGCTCTGCCGGTCTACCGGAAACCACGCTGAGCGGAGGGCAATATGAACGAGACCAGCAACGAGCGGCACCAGCGGCTGGCGATGGCGGCCGCAGCTGCCTGGAAGGAGGTGGCGGACCTGGTGGCGAAGAACCCAGACATGCGTCGAGTTGAAAACGTCGACCTACTATTCAGGCTTCAGTCAGCGGCGGAGCAGGCCGGATGGGCCTATTGGGAAAATGTCGAGGAGGAAGATGCGATGGCAGCCAAAGATGAGCTGGCTTGAGCTAGAAGAAGGGCTCCGTTAGGAGCCCTTCGGTTGGTTGACGTTAACGACGCGGCCAGCGACGGCAATGCCGGCACACGTGTTCCGGACGCCCGTTACGGATGCGAACATATTCGCAAACCGGTACCGGGCGGTGAATCGGACAGGAATGGGACATTTCCCAACCCTCCATTAAGCGAGCGGCAGTTGTTACTTACCTGTCCGTGTGCTAACGTCTTCGTGCCAACGTTGACTTGATAGCAGGGTGGGCAGGCAAGGCGAGAGGTCGCCAACCCTTCACACATCTCACAAGTCTTCAGATCATGGGGAGGATTCCTCCCCTTGGTCTTCTTCAAACAGATCGTCAATCACGACATCCTTAGTCGCGTATACACCTTTCCTCCCCTCCAGGCTCTTCACCAGATTCTTTTTGGCCATTCGATACAGTCGGCTGTTGAGCTTCGACCGCTCATGGATTTCGCCTGTCTTCCGGTACAGCGTGATGATCAGCTGGTCGAGGGTCATCACTCCGCCAGCCTCATCGATGTAGCGGGCAATTTCGAAATCGAAGAAATCAGACTTAGTAACGCTCAGCTCTTGTAGCAGCGCTTCGGGGAGGTCTTTGAGGTCGTCAGGAATGAGATTTAGACGGAAGCTGGGCTTCGAGCCCTGGGGGAGAGAAGATCAATTACCTGTTCGATTTTGGCGGCGCGCTCAAGGGCTCCAGCCGCACGAGCAGGGTGTTGGGCATGCTTAGCGGCTACCGAAGTTTGGTAGGCCTGCATTTCCTTGAGGAAAGAGATAGCTTCTGGTATATTCAATTACGCGTATTTCCTATTGCTTCGCCGCATTGGAATTGCATCAGACGGGTTGTCCTTACTATTAGGCGTAAAAGATCCCATCTACATGAGAGCCCGGTCCCACCCGGGCTTTTTTGTGTCTGGAGAAAGTATAGCCAGGATTTTAAGCGCAACGCAAGAGCAGATGACGACTTGCGAGCGAGTAGAGCGAAACTGGCGAGTGAGATGTATCGCGCAACGTTGCACGATACACGTGGCGCGCTACGAAACGAGTGAAAATGAAATGTAGCGGAGCGTGACTGTCACGCGTTTAAACGTAGTTGGCGCTGAGCGGAAACAGAGAGTATTGGCCGGGGTGACGCTGTAGAGAGCTAGAAAGGAAGGGTTGAGGTGTGGGTGAGGTGCCTTCAACAATCAGTTGACTTTCATGGTTCGAAAATGAATTGCACACAAAAAAAGCCCGGCTACTGCCGGGCTTTTTTTGTACCACTTTCTGTACCACGGGTGGGGTCCGTGGGGGATTCTAGCGGTGATTAAGGCCCGTAAAACCGTTACCTAACCCCCTGAAATCCCCGGAAAAACTACTTTTGGTAAGCCGCAACCGCTTTAGTGATCTCGGCGCGGGCAGCTTCGGCGTTGCCCCAGCCTTCGACCTTGACCCACTTGCCCTTCTCGAGATCCTTGTAGTTCTCGAAGAAGTGCTTGATCTGTTCCAGCAGCAGGGCCGGCAGGTCGGTGTATTCCTTGATGTCCACGTACAGTTGGGACAGCTTGTCGTGGGGGACGGCGATCAGCTTGGCGTCGCCGCCGGCTTCGTCGGTCATGTGCAGGACGCCGACCGGACGGGCGCGGATCACGGCGCCGGGGGCGACGGGATACGGGGTCACGACCAGCACGTCCAGCGGGTCGCCGTCGTCAGCCAGGGTGTTGGGGATGTAGCCGTAGTTGGCCGGGTAGAACATCGGGGTGGCCATGAAGCGGTCGACGAACAGGCAGTCGCTGTCCTTGTCGATTTCGTATTTGATCGGCGCATGGTTGGCCGGGATTTCGATCGCGACGTAGATGTCGTTCGGCAGGTCTTTGCCAGCCGGGATCTTGCTGTAGCTCATGGTCGACTCCCTGGAATGGGCCAAAAAAAGTGGGCGGATTATATGCACATTCATTGGGCGGCGCCACGCCGTCGTGCTCATCCGTTGGTCGTGTCCCGATACTCCGGGTGTTCGGCGATCAGGCGGGCCAGGCGCGCGCCCGGGTCCTGCCGGTAGAAGGCCGCGAGCTGCGTGTAGACGGCGGGATAGGCGGCCTGCAGCAGGTCGGGGGCGCTGAAGAAGTACTCGCTGGTGACGGCGAAGAACTCGGCCGGGTCTTCCGCCGCGTAGGGGTCGATGGGCAGTTCGGCGTCCTCGTCTTCGTCGAGGGCCGCGTTCATCTGGTCGTAGGCGGCCTGCATGGCCTCGGCCCAGTCCGACTGGCGCATGTCGCGGTGCAGGGGCGGCAGGCCGTTGGCGTCGCCGTTGAGCATGTCCAGCTTGTGGGCCAGCTCGTGGATCACCAGGTTGTAGCCCTCCCAGCCGCCGCTGGCCTGCACGCCGGGCCAGGCCAGCACCACCGGGCCGCGATGCCAGGCCTCGCCGCTGTGCTCGGCGTCCCACTCATGGACGACGCCGGCGTTGTCGCGGTGGCGCTGGGGGCTGAGGAAGTCGTCGGGGTAGATCACCAGCTCGTGGAAGCCCTGGTACCAGCCCAGCTCCGCCAGGTGCAGCAGCGGCAGCTGGGCCTGGGCGGCGAGGACGAGGCGGTCGCGGGGCTCGAGTTGCACGCCGCCCAGCAGGGTCAGGTGCTTGTCGTGGAGGAACAGCACGCTGCGCTCGCGCAGGCGCCGGTCTTCTTCGGCCGTGATGCCGTCGAGGATCGGCAGCGCCTGGCGGACTTCGGCCCAGAGCGCGTCGTCGACCGGGTTGCGCGCCAGGGTGCGGCGCCGGCGCCAGTTGCGCAGGGACCACATGGGCTCAGCTCGGGCGCTCGGCGTTGTCGCGGGCGGCGGCCGGGCGCAGATGGCGGTGCAGCACGCTGATGAACATGGGCAGCAGCGACAGCAGGATGATGGCGACCACGCCCACCGACAGGTTCTGCTTGATGAAGGGCACGTTGCCGAAGAAGTAGCCGAGGGTCACCAGGCCGCCGACCCAGAGCACGGTGCCGAAGGCACTGAAGGCGAAGAAGCGTGCGTAGGGCATGCGGCCGACGCCGGCGACGAAGGGCGCGAAGGTGCGCACGATGGGCAGGAAGCGCGCCAGGGTCACGGTCTTGCCGCCATGGCGGTCGTAGAACTCGTGGGTGCGCTGCAGGTAGTCGCGGCGGAAGATCTTCGAGTTCGGCTTGTTGAAGAGCCGCTCGCCGGTGGTCCGCCCGATCAGGTAGTTGGTGCTGTCGCCGAGGATCGCCGCGAGCATCAGCAGGGCGCCCAGCAGGACCGGGTCCATGGCGCCGTTGGCGCACACCGCGCCGGCGATGAACAGCAGGGAGTCGCCGGGCAGGAAGGGCATGACCACCAGGCCCGTCTCACAGAAGATGACCAGGAAGAGGATGGCGTAGATCCAGGTTCCGTAGTTGCTGACCAACAGGTTCAGGTATTCGTCGAGGTGGAGGATCAGGTCGATCAGATTGAAATCCATGGGGCGCCTTGTCGGTTCTGCGGCGGCGGCTCGGAGGCCGGGCGAGCGGCATTATAGGGGCAAGCCAGGTGGGCGCGGCGAGCATCCGTCGTCGGCTTTTCCGGCACAAAGGCTGCAACTGTTTCCATTGTTTTCCGATGGAGGCGCGCGCCGTGGCATTGCAACTGCTGGAACATCCCGCCATCAGCCTGGCCCAGGGCCATGGGCTGGACCTGCCCGGGCAGGCCGCCCGCGCACGGGCCACCTGGGTCGCCGGTCGTCAGGGGCGCTCGCCGCTGCTGCTGGTGATCCTGCTCTGGGCACGGCGCTGCCCCGATGTGGTGCGCACGCTCGAGCATCACCTCGATGCGCTGTTCGCCGACTACGCCTGCACGCCCGACGGCTGGAGCGAGACCCAGGCCGCGCGGCAGGTGCTGGCGGCACTCAACCTGCAGCTGTTCAAGCGCCGGAGTGCGGGCGAGGCGGCCCCCGAGCTGAGTGCCGGCCTGTTGTTGCTGCAGGATGGCCAGGCACACTTTCTCCAGGCCGGCGCCATCGGCCTGCTGCGCCTGCACAGGGACGGCCTGCACGGCCTGGTGGGGCGCGAAGGCGTGCTCGGTGCCCAGGCGGAGCTGGCGGTGGTGCAGCACAGCCTGTCGCTGGTCGCCCACGAGCCGTTGCTGCTGGCGCCCCAGCCGCTGCTGGAAGTGGCCGACCTGCAGCGCCTGCGCGAAGGCTGCATGACCCTGGTTCCCGGTGGCCTCGGTGCCCTGCTGGAGCCCCTGCTCGGCGCCCCGGGGGCTGCGGCGCTGCTACTGCCCGGCGCCGCAGATTGCCTGCCGCCCCCTGCGCCCGGGGGCAGTTGGCCGAAGGTCGGGCACGCCGAGCCGGGTGGCGAGGTGGATGGCTGGACGCTCCAGGCCGCCTGTCCCTTCGGCCCGCCGGGGCGGCTGTTCCAGGCGCTCGACGAGGAGGGCCGGGAGGCGCTTCTCTGGCTGGCCGAACGCGACGCCGACGAGGCCTTCTGGCAACGCGAGTGGGTGCTGCGGCGCAGCCCGGTGGCGAGCCTGCCCCAGGTGATCTCGCCCCATCGCCCACGGCGCCATGCGTTCCTGCTGTTCGCCCCGTTGCCGCGCGGCATGCGCAGCCTCGCCGACTGGATGGCGGCCCACGGGCCCCTGGATGGCGAGAGCCTGATGGCCCTGCTCGGGCAACTGATCGAGGCGGTGCGTGCCCTGCAGCGGCGGGGCATGCAAGGGTTGTGGCTGAGCCCCCGGCAGATCCTGGTCAGCGACGCGGGACGCCTGCTGTTGTTGCCCGAGTACGCGGCCATCCTCCCCGGTGTCGCGCGCCAGGCGGCGCCGGCCCAGGCCGTGCCCCTGGCACCCGAGCTGCGCCACGGGCGTGCGGTGGATGGCACGGCGGACCAGTTCGCCCTCGCCGCGCTGTGCTACTGGCTGCTCAGCGGGCAGTGGCCCGAGGTGGCGCGCCCCGAAGGCGGGCAGGCGAGCCGCTACGTGCCGCTGGCGAGTTTCAACGCGCAGTTGCCGACGGGCTGGGATGGTGTGCTGGCACGGGCGCTGGCGCCCCAGGCGCGGGCCCGTTTCGAGGCGTTGTCGGAGTTCCAGATGGCCCTGGAGCGGCCCCTGCAGCTGGCGCGTGCGCGGCCCGTCGAAGGGGCCTGGCCACGGCACCGGCGCCTGGCCCTGGCCGGGCTGCTGGCGGTGCCGCTGGTCATCGGCCTGTGGCTGGGCCTGGGCGCCTGACCGGCGCCCCGGGCGGGTGGATCAGTCTTCGTGGATCGGCAGGATGTAGTTGACGAACTCGCTGTCCTCGCGGAAGCCGATGGACTCGTAGACCTTCTTCGCCACTTCGTTGCCCGCGCTGGTGGAGACGCGCATGCGCACGGCGTTGGTTTCCTTGGCCATCTTCTTCGCGGTCTGCAGCAGGCGGTCGGCTACCAGCTGGCGACGGGCGTCCTCGGCGACATAGATGTCGTTGAGGATCCACACGCGCTTCAGCGACAGGGAGGAGAAGCTCGGGTAGAGCTGGCAGAAGCCCAGGATCTTGGTGTCGTCATCGTCGGCCAGGGCCAGGTAGATGATCGATTCCTTGCGGCTCAGGCGCTTCTCGAGGAACTTGCGCGAGGAGTCGGGGAAGGGCAGTTCGCCGTAGAACTCGCGGTATTTGACGAACAGCGGGTTCAGCAGGTCCAGGTGCTCCAGGGTGGCTTGGACGATGCGCATGGGTAGGCCTCGGCGTTGGTGGTTGGGGCTGGTAGGAATGCAGGTGCTATGCCAGCACCCGGTCGATGCTGCCTGAAAAATCCTGGAAAGCGCAATCCAAGCGAGCGTTTGAATCACACCGCGTCATGGGTTGAGCAAAAGCGCGGCCGGGCCGGTCCAAGCCAGCATCGTCGATGCCCAAGGGAGAGGACAGGTGCCCAACTGCTCGCTGGAACAGGCCGTGGATGAAGTGCTGCGCCGGATCGAGGGCCCCATCCGCCTCGGCATCCCCCTGGGGCTGGGCAAGCCCAACCGCTTCGTCAACGCGCTCTACCAGCGCGTCAAGACGCTGCCGGAGCGCCAGCTGACCATCTACACCGCGCTGTCCCTGGCCAAGCCGCAACCGGCCAGCGAACTGGAGCAGCGTTTCTCCGGCCCCTTCCTGCGTCGCCTCTATGGCGACTACATCGAGCTCGACTACCTCAGCGACCTGCGCTGCGGCGAGCTGCCGGCGCACATCCGCGTCGAGGAGTTCTACCTGCAGCCGGCCAGCCAGCTGGACAATCCCCAGGCCCAGCAGAGCTACGTCAGCCTCAACTACAGCCAGGTGGCCCGTGACCTGGACCGCAAGGGCCTGAACCTGGTGGCGCAGATGGTCGCCGCGCGGCCGCAGAGCCCCGGGCGCTTCAGCCTGAGCTGCAACCCCGACATCACCCTCGACCTGCTGCCGCGCCTGCGCCGTCGTCGCGCGGCGGGCGAGACCATCCTCGCCATCGCCCAGGTGCACGAGGCGCTTCCCTATATGCCGGGCGACGCCGAGCTCGACGCCGGCGAGTTCGACCTGGTGCTGGAGGCACCCGAGCGCAGCACCCTGTTTTCCACCCCCAACCTGCCGGTGAGCCTGCAGGACCACGCCATCGGCCTGCACGCCAGCGCCCTGGTGCGCGACGGCGGCACGCTGCAGGTGGGCATCGGCGCCATGGCCGACGGCCTGGCCGCCGCGCTGGTGGCGCGCCAGGGCGACAACGCCGGTTACCGCGCCGTGCTCGATGCCCTCGAAGTCCCGCAGCGCTGGGGCGGCCTGGTGGAGCGCGAAGGCGGCCTGGCGCCGTTCGCCCAGGGGCTCTACGCCAACAGCGAGATGTTCCTGCTGGGCCTGCTGGTGCTGTTGGAGGCCGGGGTGCTGCGCCGCCCCGTGTACCCCGATGTGCGCCTGCAGCGCCTGGCCAACGCCGGCGCACTGGACCCCCAGGGCACGCCGACCGACCTCGACGCGTTGTTCGATGAACTGCCGCGCGTGCTAGACGCCGATGGCCTCGCCTGGCTGCAGCGCCACGGCCTGCTCGATGAGGGCGTGCGCCTGGACGGCGACCACCTGCTGCTGGCCGATGGTCGCCGGCTCAGCGCCACGCTCGACGACGCCGCCACCCGCGCCGCCCTGGTCGAGCAGCTCGGCCAGGCGCGGGGCGGTGTGCTGATCCACGGCGGTTTCTTCCTCGGCCCCGAGGCCTTCTACCAGCGCCTGCGCGAGCTGGGCGAAGGGCCGCTGTCACGCATCGCAATGACCGCCATCAGCTACGTCAACCGCCTGCATGGCGACGAGGAGCTCAAGCGCCTGCAACGTCGCGATGCGCGCTTCGTCAACAGTTGCTTCACCATCACCCTGCTGGGCGCCAGCGCTGCCGACCAGCTGGAGGATGGCCGCGTGCTCAGTGGCGTCGGCGGGCAGTACGACTTCGTCGCCCAGGCCCACGAGCTGGAAGGCGCACGCTCGATCCTGATGCTGCGCAGCTGGCGCGAGTCCGGCGGCGAGGCCAGCTCCAACATCGTCTGGGAGTACGGCCACGCCACGATTCCACGGCACCTGCGCGACCTGGTGGTGACCGAGTACGGCATCGCCGACCTGCGCGGCAAGAACGACGCCGAGGTGATCGAAGCGCTGCTGCGCATCGCCGATTCGCGCTTTCAGGACGGCCTGATCGCCGAGGCGCAGAAGGCCGGCAAGTTGCCCGCCGATTTCGTCCTCGACCCCCGCTACCGGCAGAACACGCCCTGGCGCCTGCTTGCGCTGCAGGCCGAGCATCCAAGGTTGTTCGCCGAATACCCGCTGGGCTGTGATTTCACCCCTGAGGAACAGGACCTGTTGCGGGCCCTGCGCTGGTTGAAGAGCAAGCTCAAGCTCAGCGAAATCCTCGAACTGGGCATGGCCACCCTGTTCGACCTGCCGGAGCCTGCGGACTACACCCGCCACTTGCAGCGCATGGACCTGCACGCGCCCAGCGGCCTGCGCGAGCAGCTCTACCAGAAGCTGGTGCTGGCCGGGCTCAAGGCCACGGCGCCGAACTGAGCCCTGCCTCAACCCTCCAGGCGCGCGCCCACGCCGAACAGCCAGACGCCCACCAGGGCGTCGCCCTGCTGCTCCAGGCGCAGCGGCGCGGTGCCGCCGGGCATGCGCACGCGCACCTCGCCGGCCGCCACCAGCCCGGCCTTCCAGGCGGCGCAGGCCACCGCGCAGGCGCTGCTGCCGGAAGACTCGGTCGCCCCTTCGCCGCGCTCGAACACCCGGGCCTCGATGGCGCCATCCGCCGCACGCGCCGCCCATTGCAGGTTGACCCCGGCGGGGCAGGGATCGCCTGCGCCGAGGGGCGCGGCATAGGCGATGCGCTCCAGCGCCGCGTGGGTGTCGGCGGCGCGTAGCCAGGGCATGGCCGGCAGCGCGGCGGGCTCGTCCAGCAGGGTCACGCAGTGGGGATTGCCGATGCGCACGAACTGGCTGCGGCACCACCCGGCGTTCACCTGCGCCAGGGCGTCGACGCGGTTCAGGGGGCGGCCGTGTAAATCGGCGGCGGCCAGGTGTTCGCCACCGGCCCCCGCTGCCTCGGGACCGAATCCCGGTGCGCCCATCTGCAACCAGAATCCCGGGCGCCCGTCGCGCTCGGCGGGCTCGATCGACGTGACCACCGGCGAGCCGCCGCCGGGCTTGTCGTGGTGCACATGGAGGACAAAGGCCTGGCCCGGCGCGACGTGGCCGTCGTCGAGCAGGGCCTGGGCGAAGAGGGTCATGCCGTTGCCGCTGCGTTCGGTCAGGCTGCCGTCGGTGTTGACGATGAGCAGGTCCCAGGGCGAGGCGTTGCCGAAGGGGCCGACCAGCAGCCCGTCCGAGCGATGGCCCTTGGCGCCTTCCGGACGCATGCCGTCGGGCCAGCCGCACAGGGCCTCGATGGCCGTGGCGCTCCATTTCTCGCGGGCCTGCGCCGCGTCGGCGGCTTCCTGCGGGATGGCGATGCCCAGGCGGCGCAGCGCATCGGGCGTGGTGACGACATAGCGGTTGCCGCGTGCATCGTAGAGGCGGGACATGAAGGTTCTCGGCGCGATTCGGTGCTGCGACTCTACCGGGACTGCCCGCTCCGCCGCCAAGTGATTCGCAAGGCCATCCCGGGGTTCAGTCTGACGTCGATGCGCCCTGCGGCCTGCGGCAATCCACCACAAGGACCGGCTTTCTCGTCGAGAATTTTCGGTGCTAGAGTCGCCGCCCATGAAAATCACCCGCCACGACCGCTCGTTGATCGCCTGGATGCTGTACGCCTGCGTCCTGTTCAACCTGCTCGCCTGCGGGATTCATCACGGCCAGGCGATGGGCCTCGAACTCAGCGGCCTCGGCGGTGCCTTCTGCTCGGCCACCGGCAGCGACGGTCCATCCATCGACGGTGACCAGCCCGGCTCGCCCGCGCAGTTCTCCAGCGCCGGCTTCAACTGCCCGATGGGCAACGCCGTCACCCTCGGCATCCTGTTCTTCCTCGGCCTGTTCTGGCTCCAGCGCCGCCGCAGCGCCCCGCGCCCGGCACGGGAAAGCCGGCCGCGCACGCCGCCCCGCCATTGCTGGCCCTCGGCCAACCCCCGCGCCTCTCCCTGCATCTGAATTCACACGCCTGAGCCTGCGGCCGTCCTGGTGACGCCGCCGACCCGACTTGCCCGTCGCGCCGACCGCGACGTGGCCACCGATTTCAGATCATGGAATGAACACGATGCACCTGCCTGCCAACCGCACCACCCGTTTCGCCTTCCAGCCCGATGCCGCCCGCCTGCGCTGGCGCCACGCCTTCGCCCTGGCCGCCGGCCTCGCCTTCGCCGCGGGCGCCGTCGCCCACGAACACGAGCACGAGCCGCCCGTGGCACCCGTCGTGCCCGCCTCCGACGTGATCGAGGTCAGCGCCACCGTCATCACCGCCGTGCAGCAGAGCTCGCCGCTGACCATCGTCACCGACCCGAAACAGGCCCGCCAGCCGGTGCCCGCCAGCGACGGCACCGACTACCTGAAGACCATTCCCGGCTTCGCCGCCATCCGCAACGGCGGCACCAACGGCGACCCGGTGCTGCGCGGGATGTTCGGCTCGCGCCTCAACCTGCGCACCAACGGCGGCCTGATGCTCGGCGCCTGCCCGGGGCGGATGGACGCGCCGAGCTCCTACATCTCCCCCGAGACCTTCGACAAGCTCACCGTGATCAAGGGCCCGCAGACCGTGCTCTGGGGCCCCGGCGCCTCCGCCGGCACCGTGCTCTTCGAGCGCGAGCCGGAGCGCTTCGGCGAACTCGGCAGCCGCCTCCATGCCAGCCTGCTGGCCGGCTCCGATGGCCGCTTCGACCGCGTGCTGGATGGCGCCGTGGGCAACGAGACCGGCTACCTGCGCGCCACCGGTAACCACTCCCAGTCCGACGACTACGAGGATGGCAATGGCGACACCGTGCCCTCGCGCTGGGACAAGTGGAATGGCGATGTGGCCATCGGCTGGACCCCGGACGCCGACACCCTCGTCGAGCTCTCCGCCGGCCGTGGCAACGGAGAGTCCCGCTACGCCGGGCGCGGCATGGACGGCAGCCAGTTCCTGCGGGAAAGCCTCGGCCTGCGCTTCGAGCGCAGCAACCTGGGCGGTGTGCTCGACAAGCTGGAGGCGCAGGTCTACTACAACTACGCCGACCACGTGATGGACAACTTCCGCCTGCGCAACCCCGACCCCACCAGCTCGATGCCCATGCCGATGGCCTCGCAGGTGGACCGCCGCACCCTCGGCGCGCGCCTGGCCGCCACCTTCAAATGGACCGACGTGGAACTGGTGGCCGGCCTCGACGCCATGCGCAGCGAACACCGCAAGCGCGCCTCGCGCTACTCGATGATGACCGGCACCTTCACCGACGCCGACCAGTTCCCCCGTACCCGTGACGCGCTGATGCACAGCTACGGCGCCTTCGGCGAGCTGACCTGGTACGTGGAAGAGGGCGACCGCCTGGTGGCCGGGGCGCGCCTCGATCGTTCCGACGCCAAGGACTACCGCCGCACCCTGGGCATGATGGGCATGGCCAACCCGACCTTCGGCGAGACCCGCGCCGACACCCTGCCCAGCGGCTTCGCGCGTTACGAGCACGACCTGGACAGCGCCACCACCGTCTATGCCGGCCTCGGCCACGTGCAGCGCTTCCCCGACTACTGGGAGCTGTACTCGCCCAACCAGGGCCCGACCGGATCGCGCAATGCCTTCGATGGCGTGAAGCCGGAGAAGACCACCCAGCTCGACTTCGGCGTGCAGTACAGCGAGGGCGACCTGGAGGCCTGGGCGTCCGGCTACGTCGGCCAGGTGCGCGACTACATCCTCTTCACCTACACCCCGGGGATGATGGGCGACACCTCGCGGGCCGAGAACATCGACGCGCGCATCATGGGCGGCGAACTGGGCGCGGCCTACCGCCTGGATGGCAACTGGAAGACCGACGCCACCCTGGCCTACGCCTGGGGCAAGAACAGCTCCGACGGCCGCGCGCTGCCGCAGATGCCGCCGCTGGAGGCGCGCCTGGGCCTGACCTACGAGCGTGATGACTGGAGTGCCGGCGCCCTGTGGCGCGTGGCCGCCGCGCAGAACCGCGTGGCCGAAGGCCAGGGCAACGTGGTGGGGCAGGACTTCGGCAAGAGCGGCGGCTTCGCGGTCTTCTCCCTCAACGGTGCCTACCGCCTGAGCCGCGACATCAAGCTCAGCGCCGGGGTCGACAACCTCTTCGACAAGGCCTATGCCGAGCACCTCAACCTCGCGGGCGACGCCGGCTTCGGCTTCCCCGCCGAGCCCGAGGCGATCAAGGAGCCCGGCCGAACCCTGTGGACCAAGGTGGACTTCAGCTTCTGATAGGCTGAGCGCCCCCGCGCCCGGCGCGGGGGCCTTCCTTCCACGGGAAATCAGCCATGCCGCGCGCCCTGCTCTGGACCACCCTCGTTGCCGTCCTGCTCTACCTGGCGCTTTGCGCCGCGCTCTTCGTGTTCCAGCGGGCGTTGCTCTACTTCCCCCAGCCCCGTGCCGTGCAGGCGCCGGAAAGCACCCTGGAGCTGCCGGTGGCCGAGGGGCGCCTGGTGGTCACCGTGCGCCCGCGCCCGGGTGCCGACGCGCTGCTGTATTTCGGCGGCAACGCCGAGGACGTGTCGATGAATCTGGAGCAACTGGCCGGGGCTTTCCCCGACCACGCGCTCTACCTGATGCACTACCCCGGTTACGGCGGCAGTTCCGGCGAGCCCGGCGAGGCGCTGATCCTGGATGACGCGCAGCGGCTGTTCGACCATATCCACGCCGAGCATCCGCGCGTGGCGGTGGTGGGGCGCAGCCTGGGTTCCGGGGTCGCCGTGCAGCTGGCCAGCCAGCGGCCGGTGAGCCGGCTGGTGCTGATCACGCCCTACGACAGCATCGAGAACGTCGCCGCCGGGCGCTTCCCCTGGGCACCGGTGCGCTGGCTGCTGAAGGATCGCTACCGCTCGGCGGATGTCGCCGGCGCGCTGCGGGTGCCGACGCTGCTGATGCTGGCTGGCGACGACCAGGTGATCCCGCGTGATAGCAGCGAGCGCCTGGCGGCGGCCTTCGCCCCTGGCATGGCGCGGCTGGAGGTGTTGGCCGGCGCGGGCCACAACGACATCTCCCTGCACCCGCGCTACCTGGCGTTGCTGGGCGAGGCCCTGCGCTGAGGCTCAGGCGTAGATGCTGATGCCGCCCTTGGCCTGCAGCCAGTCGCGGTAGGTCTCCAGCGAGCTGGTCTGCTTGTCGCCATTCACGCCGACGAAGGAGAAGGCGCCTTCGAGGCCCTTGTCGAGCAGCTTCTGCACCTGGGTCAGCATCTTGGCGGCGTCGTCGCGGTCCATGGTCGAGACGTCCGGCAACTGCATCTGCGCGCCGTTGCCGCCGTTGAGGCCGGCCCGGGTCGCCGCGCTGGCGTTGCTCAGCACGTTGCTGGTGTTGCCGGCCATGGCGTTCATCAACCCGCCGCGCCCCTGGGCCACCAGGTTGGCGGCGAACTGGCGCAGTTCGGCGATGGGGTCGGCGGGCTTCTGCGGTGTCTTGTCCTCGGTGCCGGAC
The DNA here is from genome assembly GCF_018408275.1 of Pseudomonas sp. Pc102. Classification (NCBI taxonomy): domain Bacteria; kingdom Pseudomonadati; phylum Pseudomonadota; class Gammaproteobacteria; order Pseudomonadales; family Pseudomonadaceae; genus Pseudomonas; species Pseudomonas sp. Pc102. The sequence goes on from NZ_AP021905.1 coordinate 889,317, forward strand.
GTGGAGCCGCTGGTGCCGGCGGTCGACGGCTTGGTGGCACTGGCGAGGTAGGTGGCCAGCGGCGAGCTGTTGGAGATGATGGTCATGGCCTTTCCCTGGATGCAGAGGATGCGCGGCTTAGGTGCAGGGATCGGGCCATAAACGCAGAAGCCCCGTTGCAGAGGGCTTCCAGCCCGGCGTCCCGATGTGGGCACGGCGCCGCCTTGCCGTCGTGGGGCAAGGCCTTGCCGCCGGTTGGCCAGGGGCCAGCAACTGACGCCGCGGTGGCAAAGCCCTTATCATCGCGCCCCGTTATTCGCTTTCCCCGGACCATTCGGATGTTCTCTGCCGTCAAGCGCTACAAGTCGCTGCTCTCCGGAGCGCTGGCGCGTTATTTCCCCCGTACCACCGCCTACCTGCGCGAAGAGCGCGAGGCCGCGCAGGCCATGGCCGCCCAGGCGCAGAAGAAGCCTCGTGGGCGCAGCCGCAAGGGCGCCACCAGCACCCCCAAGGGCCGTGCGAGCGGCAAGAAGTCCGCGCCAAAGGAGCCGGGCGGGGCCGTCGCGGCAACCGCGCAAGCGCCCGACAACGGCATCTATGGCGGCATCCTGCGGCAGAGCGCCGGCGCGGCCGAGGCCATGCGCGAGAAGGTCACCGAGGCGGTGGCCGCCGGCGTGGTTGCCGCGCCCTCGGACGAGCAGTGGGCGATGATCCTCGGCCGCGCGCCGGTCACCCGCATCTTCGCCGGTGCCGGCTCCGGCAAGTCCACCACCCTGGTGCTGCGCGTGGTGTTCATGCTCTGCCACCTGGGCATCGAGCCTGGCAGGCTCACCGTCATCTCCTTCACCAACGCCTCCTGCGCGCAGTTGCGCGACCAGTTGCAGCGGGTGCTCGGCTTCTGGGATTTCCCCCTCGACGCCGCCCAGGCACGCCAATGCGTGCGCACCTTCCACTCGGCCATGGGGGTACTGGCCAAGGCCGCCCTGGGCAACCCCGCCTGGTTCGAACAGCTGGACGACCGCGACCCCAGTGCCGAACCGGACAACCCCCTGGCCGCCGGCCGCCTGCGCCCGGCCCAGCAACGCCTGCTGGAGGAGGCCTACCAGGACTGCTACGCCGCCGATGCCTCCTTCCGCCAGCGGGTGCATCGCCTGCTCGGGCTGCCGGAGCCCGTGGAAGAGGAGGGCAGCACCATCGGCACGGCGCCCCGCGACCCGCTGCGCCTGGCCGGCGAACTGACCGCGCTGCCGCTGCCCGAGGCCTTCCATGGCCAGGCCGGGTTCATCGAAAGCATCGGCCTGCGCCTCGAGGCGCTGCAGCCGGAAAAGCTCAACTGCCCGCCCCAGGAGCGGCTCTTCATCGAGGCCCTGCAACCCTTCTGGGCGCGCTTCCAGGCGCTGCTGCGCGAGCGTGGCCTGATGACTTTCAACGACGCCTTCGCCGAACTCACTCGCCGCCTGGAGGCCGGCAGCGTCGATGCCGCGCTGCTGGAGCCGCTGACGCACCTGCTGATCGACGAGTTCCAGGACATCTCCCCGCAGATCGTCCAGTGGCTGCAGGCCGTGCACCGCCAGCTGGCGCGCTCGCGCCGGGCACCGAGCCTGATGGCCATCGGCGACGACTGGCAGTCCATCTACGGCTGGCGTGGCAGCTCCCCGGAACTGTTCATGGACTTCGATCGACACTTCCCCGGCAAGGGCAAGGCGAAGAAGAGCAAGGTGCTGCTGCTGGAAACCAACTACCGCTCCATCGATGCGGTGGTGCGCGATGGCGAGGCGGTGCTCGGCGGCGTCGCCTTCAAGCAGGAGAAGACCAGTCGTGCGGTGAAGCTCGCCCAGCCGGACGATGGCGTGCGCCTGGTGCAGGGTTTCGAGCTGGCCGCCGGCCTGGCGGACCTGATCGCCGACATCCAGGCCCAGTGCCGGCATGTCGAGGAGCGGGGCAGCGGCGAGCGCACCGCCGTGCTCCTGCTCGGCCGGCGCAACGAGGTGCTGCGCAGCATCCAGGCGCAGCTCGACCCGGCGCTGCCGGTGAAGGCCTACAGCATCCACCGCGCCAAGGGCCTGCAGGCGGAGGTGGCGGTGATCGTCGACGACTGCCTGCCCACCGAGGCGCACCCGCTGCGCAATGCCCTCTATGCGCGCTGCGGTTTCTTCCGCAACAGCTACGACCAGGCCATGCGCGACGAGAGCCTGCGCTTGGCCTACGTCGCCATCACCCGTGGCGTCAGTCGCGTCATCTGGTACTGCCGCAAGGCCCAGGGCGCCACTGCCGTGCTGGCCGGGCGCGGCCGCTGAACCGCTGAACCTGTAGGAGCGAGCTCTGCTCGCGAAGCGCCTGGGTGTGGGGCTTTTGTAGGGGCGACTTCAGTCGCCAAGCGGTGCGCAGCGCCGCCTCTCTTGCGGGCGCGAATTCATTCGCGATCGGAGTCCCGGACTGAAGTCCGGGCTACGGGCTCGCGAAGTGCTTGGCGGCGGGGTCAGTCAACACCCCATTGGTGGATGAAAAGAGCGTCATCCACCCTACACAACGGTCATGCTCGTGCACGGGCATGGCGCCCTCGTGGGAGCGAATTCATTCGCGATCGGAGCTCCCCGGACTGTCGTTGAAAATCTTGTCACACCGGTACAACCACGCCTCTTGCGGTACGCCGGGGGAGGCTTGCTATCGTGGGCGGCCGGCCATCCGCGGCCACCTCTGGAGCCCCCGTGAACTTCGACTGGAACGACATCCCCCTGCTGCTGGCGCTGGCCCGCCACGGCAGCATGAGTGCGGCCGGGCGGTCCCTCGGTATCGACCCTTCCACCATGAGCCGGCGCCTGGCGGCAGCGGAGCAGAGCCTGCAGACCCGGCTGTTCATCCGCGACACCACGCGCTACCACGCCACCGAGGCGGGGCAGGTGTTCCTGGCCTATGCCGAGCGGGTGCTGGGGGATGTGCAGAGCATGCTGCTGGATACCCGCAGCGAGGCCAGCGAAGTGGGCGGTGCGGTGCGCCTGACCTCCATCGACTTCCTGTTCAGCCACTGGCTGGTAGAGCACATGCCGGCCCTGGCCAGCACCTACCCGGAGCTGCAGTTGCAGCTGCTGGTGGCCAACCAGTCGCTGTCCTTCACCCGCCGCGAGGCGGATTTCGCCCTGCGCCTGGCGCGCCCCCAGGACGATGCCGCGCTGGTGATGCGCAAGGTCGGGGACCTGGGCTTCGCCGTGTACGGCGCCGAGTGCCATGTGGGCCTGACCCGCGAGCAATGGTGCGAGCAGCCCTGGCTGGCTTATGGCGAGGAGCTGGACGGCATGCCGGAGATGAAGTGGCTGGGCAACCTTTCGCCATCGTTGCGCTGCCCGCTGCGGGTGAGCAGCGTCAGCACCCTGGTGCAGGCCTGCGCCACCGGCATGGGGCTGGCGCTGCTGCCCTGCCTGCTGGGCGAGCGCCATGGCTTGCGTCGCCTGGGGGTGGGGCCCGAGTTGCATCGCGAGGTGTGGTTGCTGAGCCATCGTGATGCCGGGCGCATCGGCCGCTACCAGGCGGTGTCGCGCTGGCTGACGGAATGCTTCGAGCGGGATGCGGCGCGCTTGCGGGGCGATGCCATTTCCCCGGGCTGAAGCCCGGGCTACGTCATCACAGCCCCAGGGGGCCGGCGTGGGTGCGGGCGATGTCCAGCACCCGCGAGGCGCTGTCCGTGCGTGACCAGTCGCGTTGCAACTCCAGCAGGTACTGCAGGCTGGTGAGCGGCTGCACGCCCCGTTGCAGCAGGCGCTGCAAGGCCATCTCCTGTGCCTGGGGCGATACATCGCCGCCGGCGTCCACCACCAGATACACCGCGAAGCCCTGTCCCAGCGCGGAGAGCGCGGTGGCGGTGATACTCACCGATGTCCATAGCCCGGCCAGTACCAGGCGACGTTGGCCGCTGGCGTTGACCCGCTCGATGAAGAGGGCGTCTTCCCAGGCGTTGAAGGTGCGGCGGCGGAGCACCGGCTGCTCGGGGAACACCGCGGTGAGCTCTTCCAGCAGCTCACCGGCGAAGGCCGGCGCGTCGAGGCTGCTCAGCAGCGTCGGCACCTCGAACTGCCAGGCGGCCTTGGCCAGCAGGGCGAGGTTGTCGCGCAGGGTGATGGCGTCGATGGAGCGGGTGGCCAGGGCGGGCTGCGCCTGGTGGTCGAGCAGCACCAGCAGGTGGTTGTCGGGAGCCAGCAGGGCGGCGTCCGGCTGGGCGATGGCGGGGGTCATGGCGGTCTCCTGCTGCATGCGCGAGCGCCCCGGCAGCACAGGGCGGCCGGGGCGCAGGCGGGTGGGGTCACTGCAGGTGTTTCTTCAGCTCGGCGCCGGCCTGGAGCATGGCCGAGCGCACCGCCGGGACCTGGTTGACCACGTTGAGCAGGCCGTAGTCGTGGATCATGCCGTTGTAGCGCACGGCGGTGACCTCGACGCCGGCGGCGTCCAGCTTGCGGGCGTAGGCTTCGCCTTCGTCACGCAGCACGTCGAACTCGGCGGTCTGGATCAGGGTCGGCGGCAGGCCTTTCAGTTGCTCGGTGGTGGCGCGCAGGGGCGAGGCATGGATCTCGGCGCGCTGCTTCAGGTCGGTGGTGTAGCTGTCCCAGAACCACTGCATCATCGGCTTGGTGAGGAAGTGCCCCTGGGCGAACTGGTTGTAGGAGGCCGTCTCGAAGTTGGCGTCGGTCACCGGCCACAGCAACACCTGGGCGCGCAGTTTCGGGGTGCCCTGTTCCTTGGCCATCAGCGCCACCACCGCCGCCATGTTGCCGCCGACGCTGTTGCCGGCCACCGCCAGGCGCGAGCTGTCGACGCCGATGTCCTTGCCGTGCTCGGCCACCCATTTAGTGGCGGCGTAGGCCTGGTTGATGGCGGTGGGGTATTTGGCCTCCGGCGAGGGGGTGTAGTTCACGTAGACGGCGACCGCGCCGGAGTTCACCACCAGGTCATGGATCAGGCGTTCGTGGGTCGGGTAGTCGCCCAGCACCCAGCCGCCGCCATGGAAGAACATGAACACCGGCAGGTCGCCCTTGGCGCCTTCGGGGCGGACGAGGGTCAGCTCCAGGGGCTGGCCGTCGATCTCGATGCTCTTCTTCTCGATGCGGGTGCCGGAGAGGTCGACCTTGACGCCGGCCTGGGCGCCCACCAGCACGGCGCGGGCATCCTTCGGCGCCAGGGTTTCCAGGGGCTTGCCGTTGCCGGCTTCGAGGGCTTCGAGGAAGGCCTGGGTGGTGTGTTCCACGCCGGGGCTGCCGGCGGCGAAGGCGCTGCCGATGGACAGGGCGAGGGTGGCGGCGATCAGGTTGGTCTGCAGTTTCATGGCGGTGTCCTCGGAATTCTCTGATGGGTGTCGTGTCGGTTGTTCGGGGTTGTTCGAAAGCACGACGCCATGATTGCCGTGAACCGCCGCCAGCGGAACGGACAGCCCTGCAAGGTGGCTTTGCAGTTCTGCAAGGCGAGCCAGGAAGGCTCTGGGACGGGCGTTTGGGAAGGGGTGGGGCGAGCACCGCCCGGGCTTCAACGGCTGCGAATGCCCTGGAGGCGATGCGCGGCTTCAGCCAAGAGCGAGTGGGGCCTGGCTCCGCCTTCTGGAGGTAATGCGACCTCCATCAGGCGCGTCGTGCCCACATGGCCTTGTGGGCACGCATGCATTCGCGCAGGGAGCCCCCGGAAGCCTCAGATGAAGGCTTCGGTGTCGCGGATCAGCACGGCGTGGTGGCCGTCTTCGTCCTCGAAGATTTCGTAGAGGTAGTACATCTGGATGGCGCCTTCGGCTGTGCTGACGGCCACCTGGTCGCCGGCTTCGGCGGTGAAGTAGGCGCGGCTGGCGGGGGCGGCGATGCATTCGATCAGGGCGCTGAAGAATTCCTCGGGGTCGCTGCCGTCGTAGTAGTCGGCACGCTCCTCGGCGCTCCATTCGGTGGGTGGCTGGAAGGTGCCGGTGATCAGCACGCGGGCATCGCCCAGGTCTTCTTCCTCGGCGTCGGGGTCATCTTCGTCGCCGCGGTAGAGGGTGGCTTCGAGCGCGACGGGGCTGGTCAGCACGGCCTGGCGGGAAGCGAAGCGACGCTGCGGGTCGAGCGCGGCGGCCTGGCAGATCTGGACCCAGGTGGGGTCGTTGGCGAGTTCTTGGGTGGACACGGCGGTCTCCGCAGGGGCTGAAAAGCGGCAGTTTCCGGGAGGTGGGCGATGCGTGCAATGGGCCGCTGATGTGGCGCCGGTCGATGAGACAGATGGGTGTCAGTCGGCCTGGCCGTCGCTGGGGCCGATCAGTTGCGCGACCATCGCGATCACGGCGTTGATGTCGAAGGGTTTGTCGAAGACGGCGGCGAAGAGATCTCCCCGGTCACGGCCAATGCTGCCCTGGGCGCCGCTCATGAGGATGATCGGCAGGTCGGACGATTGTGCGCGGGCGCGGATCGCCTTGGCGAACTCGAGACCATCCATGATCGGCATCATGAAATCGGTGATGACCAGGGCGGGGCGCTCGCGATCGAGAACCTCGAGGCCACGGCGGCCGTTGCCGGCCTTGACGACCATGTAGCCCTCGTCCTCCAGGGCGAAGGCCAGGATGTCCGCAATCAGATACTCGTCATCGACTACCAGGATCGTTGTCATTAAGCGCTGACCGATGGGCGGGTTTCAGATGCCGGCATTTGGGGTCGCGACCCCGGACATGACGGCGGTCGCGTTCTTGAAAGCCTTGTCGAGTGCGATGCCGTGGTCATGGATTAGGACTTCCAGCAACGATGGGTCGTAGCGACTGTCCCTCATTTTCAGAATCGACAGCAGCCGTTTCAGTTCAGAGTTCATTTCCACGAAGCGCATCAGCACCAGGTTGTCGACGATGCTCGACAGCTCCGGCGCCGGGGCGTTGATGTCGGCGCTATACAGGTCGCGCATTTCCCAGGTGGCGAAAACGGTGACGTCCAGCGCGCGCAACTCGTTCATCAGGGCGCTGAAGAATTCCACCAGGCGCGCCTGGTTGGTGGCGACGCGCGCCATCCCGCCGAGGCTGTCGATGTGCACGCGCTTGATGCCTTTTTCTGTCACCGCCTTGATCAGGCGTGCGCCAAGGCCATCGAGCAGCCCTTCGGTAGTGGGTTGCCACATCAGGTGCAAGGCGCCGCTTTCCTCCAGGGCCTTGAGGTCGACTCCAATGCAGCGTGCCTTGAGGCGCAGGCGCTCGGGCGACTCATAGAAGCCGAAGTGCAGGCCCGGTTCCTCGGGGGTGGACTGGGCGAGGAAGCTGACGCCGAGGCTGGTCTTGCCGACGCCGGCTGGGCCCATCACCAGGGTGGCCGAGGAGCGTGGCAGGCCGCCGTCGATCAGCGCATCGAGGCCGTTGATGCCGCTGGACACACGGTGCAGTTCCGCGTTGTCGGCGCGCGAAGGGCGGCTGTACAGGGTTTCCAGGCGCGGGTAGACGACCAGGCCGTCGTCTGTGATCTCGCATTCATGCAGGCCGGAGAGCGCGCCGCTGCCGCGCGTCTTGCGCAACTGGATGCGCCGTACGGAGCGTGCGCCGAACAGCTCTTCACCCAGTTCGATCACGCCGTCGACCATGGTGTGCTCGGGGCTGCCGTCGTCGAGGCGGGCGCTGGTGAGGAAAAGCACTGTGCAGCCGGCGAACGCTGCGTGGCCCTGCAGCTCACCGATGAACTTCTTGGTGTCCAGCGGCGTATCCGCCTTGGAGCGGGCGTTGAGCAGGCCGTCGACGATCAGCACGGTGGCCTTCTGCCGGCTGATCTCGCGGCGCAGCAGCTTTACCACCTCATCCAGGCCTTCGTTCTCCAGGGTGTCGAAGGCGCTGACGAACTGGATCTGCGCACCGATCTGCGAGGCGTCGAAGAAGCTCAGGGTAGAGAGGAACTGGAAGAGCCGTTCATGGGTTTCGGCCAGCAGGGTGGCGACCAGCACCCGCCCGCCGTCGCGCACGTGGTTGAAGGCGATCTGGTTGGCGAGGATGGTCTTTCCCGATCCGGGACGGCCCTGGACGATGTAGGACGCACCGGCAACCAAGCCACCCTTCAACAGGGCATCCAACCCTTCGATGCCGCTCTGAAGGCGTTTTAGCTGTTCCAAGTTCTGGCCTGCCTCATTTGGAAGTTAGCTGGAAAGGGCCGACTGCACCTGATCTGGAGCCCGCTCCGCCGGCGTTGCGTACTGCGTCCGGATCTCGGGGTCGGCCTGAATCCCGGCGATTCTACGCTGCCGGGCTCCGGTCAGCGATAGAGTCGTGCGCCTTGAACTAGTTCCTGTGCGCTGCGCCTGCTTTTCAGCGGGATTGGCGTGGGCGCGCAGGCAGGTACAGGGTCACGCTGGTGCCCAGTCCGGGCGTGCTGTCCACCCGGATGGTGCCACCCTGTTGGCGGACGAAGCCATAGGCCTGGCTAAGTCCCAGACCGGTGCCCTTGCCCAGGCCCTTGGTGGTGAAGAAGGGCTCGAAGATGCGCGGCAGCACCTCGGGTGCGATGCCGACGCCGTCGTCACGAACCGTGAGCAGGACGAAGTCGCCATGCAGGTTCTCCCACTCCCCCTGCAGTCGGCGGTTCTCGGCGCGCAGTACGATGGTGCCGCTCTCCTGCATGGCGTCGCGGGCATTGAAGATGAGATTGAGCAGGGCCATTTCCAGCTGGCTCGGGTCCACCATGATCGGGTGCAGCGGTGGGCACAGTTGCAACTCCAGGCTCATGCCCTTGGGCAGCGCCTGGGTGAAGAACATCTGCGCCGAATGCAGGGTGTTTTCCAATTCCACGAGCTGTTGCTGCTGGTCACGGCGACGAGCGAATGAGAGCAGGTGCTGGGTCAGGTGGCTGCCGCGCAGGCCGGCCTCGTGGATGCTGCCCAGGAGTTCCTTGAGGCGCTTGGGGTCCTGGGTGCGGGCAGCCAGCGCCGAGGCGCCGATGATGACCGTGAGCAGGTTGTTGAAGTCGTGGGCCATGCCGCCGGTGAGCTGGCCCAGGGCTTCGAGCTTCTGCGCCTGGAACAACTGGGCGCGCAGCTCCTGAAGTTGCAGTTCGGAGTCGTGGCGTTCGGTCATGTCGCGGGTGATCTTGGCCAGGCCGATGACCCGGCCTTCCTCGTTGTGGACCACGTCCATCACCGCCAGGGCCCAGAAGCGTGTGCCGTCACGACGCACCCGCCAGCCCTCGTCCTGGGCGCGACCGGTGGCCAGCGCAGTGGCCAGCAGGTGGGCCGGGCGGCCGGCGGCGCGGTCTTCCTCGGTGAAGAACATCGACAGGTGCTGGCCGATGGCCTGTTCGGCGCTGTAGCCCTTGATCCTCTCCGCCCCGGCATTCCAGCTGACGATGCGGCCCTCGACGGAAACCATGTAGATGGCGTAGTCGATCACTGCCTTGACCAGAAGTTCGTAGCCACGTGCGCTCAGGTCTTCGTTGGGATTGGGGGAGACGGGGTCCATGCACACCTGCTCGGGCTGGCAACCTGCTGATGCTAGGCAGTGTAAATCCATCCGGCCAGCCTGCGATGGGCCGTCCGGCTCCTGCCTGGCGCTCATCCCGGAATCTTCAGGCCGCGTGCTACCGCAGGACGCGCGAGGAAGGCTTGCAGCGCGCGATTCACGTTGGAGAAGTCATCGAAGCCGACCAGCTCGCCCGCTTCGTAGAAACCGACCAGGTTGCGTATCCAGGGCAAGGTGGCGATGTCGGCGATGCCGTAGTCGTCCAGGAGCCAGTCGCGCCCCTGCAGCCGTCGGTCGAGCACCGCCAGCAGGCGCCTGGACTCGGCGACGTAACGGTCGCGCGGGCGCTTGTCCTCGTAGTCCCTGCCGGCGAATTTGTTGAAGAAGCCGAGCTGGCCGAACATCGGGCCGATCCCGCCCATCTGGAACATCAGCCACTGGATCGCCTCGTAGCGCCCGGCGGCGTCGTCGGGGATCAGGCGGCCGCTCTTCTCCGCGAGGTAGAGCAGGATGGCTCCGGATTCGAACAGCGCCAGCGGCTGGCCGCCGGGACCGTCCGGGTCGAGGATCGCGGGGATCTTGTTGTTCGGGTTTAGGGAGAGGAATTCGGGGGACAGCTGGTCATTGGTGTCGAAGCTGACCTTGTGCGCCTCGTAGGGCAGGCCGATCTCCTCGAGCATGATCGACACCTTCACCCCGTTGGGCGTGGGCAGCGAGTAGAGCTGCAGGCGGTCGGGATGCTGGGCGGGCCACTTGTGGGTGATGGGGAAGGCGGAAAGGTCGGTCATGGGGAGTCCTGTCGAATGGCTGCGGGACGAGCAGACAGCATGGCTGGGCCGCGGCGCTTGTCCAGTGGCGGCCACCCTGACCCGGCCGGATCGCGGGGCCCGTCACGTAAGTCGTGGTTTCCATCTCGACCGCTGGCGTTGCGTGCCGTTCAGTCACAGGGCAGGGAACCCCGCTGCCGAACCCGTGAATGCGCCTCCGCAGGATGGCTTGGAGCGAAGCGAAACCCATCGCGCCGGCCGCGCAGGGGAATGCCAGGGCCCGGTTTCCACGCCATCGCGATCGAATGCGCGCCTACAGGTTCAACTGCCCAGCAGGAAATTCCCCCGCACGGGTTGCTCGGCACCGTCGAGCAGCGGCACCTGGGAGTCGTCCTTGAGGTTGACCCCGGAGAGCTGGCGGCGGCTGGCTTCGCGCATCAGGTAGAGGAGGCGGTGGGCGGCCAGGCCGTAGGAGAGGCCTTCCAGGCGCACGTTGGAGATGCAATTGCGGCTGGCGTCGGTGAGGCCGACGCGGGGTGCCCAGGTGAAGTACAGGCCGAGGCTGTCGGGGGAGCTGAGGCCGGGGCGTTCGCCGATGAGGATCACCACCATCTTCGCCTCGAGCAGTTGGGCCACTTCGTCCGCCACCGCCACGCGGCCCTGTTCCACCAGGGCGATGGGGGCTGTGCGCCAGCCGTCTTCCGCCGCCTGTTCCTCGAAGCGCTGGAGGAAGGGCAGGGCATGGCGCTGCACGGCGAGGGACGACAGGCCGTCGGCGATCACCAGCGCCAGGTCGTAGCCACCGGGGTTGGCTTCGGCGTGCTGGCGCAGGCGCTGGGCCGAGTCGTCGTCCAGGCGTCGGCCCAGGTCCGGGCGTTGCAGGTAGGTGTGGCGGTCGGCCGCTGCGCTTTGCAGCAGCAGGCTGTCGCGGCCGCGCTCGGCCAGCTCGGCGGCCAGGGCGGCGCGGTCGAAGGGCAGGTGCACGGCGTCGCGGGCCTGGGCGTGGGCGAACTGGAAGTCCAGCTGGGCCTCGGTGGGCAGGCTGGTGCCGGCGCGGCCGAGGGCGATGCGCGCGGGGGTGAGGCGGCGCAGTTCGCGCCAGGGGTTGTCGAGGGCGGGGCGCTTGTCGTCGGTCATCGAGGGCTCCTCAGCCGAGCTGCGCCAGGGCCTGGCGGAAGGCGGGCGGCAGTTGCTCGCCCAGGCGCACGCGGCCGTCCCGCTGGTGGGCGATGCCCATGCGTTCCAGCCAGGCCTCGAATTCGGGGGCCGGGCGCAGGCCCAGGCTCTGGCGGGCGTAGAGGGCGTCGTGGAAGGAGGTGGTCTGGTAGTTGAGCATCACGTCGTCGGAGCCGGGGATGCCCATGATGAAGTTGATGCCGGCGACGCCGAGCAGGGTCAGCAGCATGTCCATGTCGTCCTGGTCGGCTTCGGCGTGGTTGGTGTAGCAGATGTCGCAACCCATGGGCACGCCGAGGAGCTTGCCGCAGAAGTGGTCCTCCAGCCCGGCGCGGATGATCTGCTTGCCGTTGTAGAGGTATTCGGGGCCGATGAAGCCGACCACGGTATTGACCAGGAAGGGGTCGAAGTGGCGTGCCACGGCGTAGGCGCGGGTCTCGCAGGTCTGCTGGTCGACGCCATGGTGGGCGTTGGCCGAGAGCGCGCTGCCCTGGCCGGTCTCGAAGTACATGAGGTTGTTGCCCAGGCTGCCGCGTTTCAGCGAGAGCCCGGCCTCGTGGCCTTCGCGGAGGATCTCCAGGCTGATGCCGAAGCTGGCGTTGGCCGCCTCGGTGCCGGCGATGGACTGGAACACCAGGTCCAGCGGTACACCACGGTTGATGGCTTCGATCGAGGTGGTGACGTGGGTGAGCACGCAGGCCTGGGTGGGGATTTCGTAGCGCTGGATGATGGCGTCGAGCATCTCCAGCATCGCGCAGATGGACGACAGGCTGTCGGTGGCCGGGTTGATGCCGAGCATGGCGTCGCCATTGCCGTAGAGCAGGCCGTCGAGGATGCTCGCGGCGATGCCGGCGGGCTCGTCGGTGGGGTGGTTGGGCTGCAGGCGCGTGGACATGCGCCCGCGCAGGCCCATGGTGTTGCGGAAGCGGGTGACGACGCGGATCTTCTGCGCCACCAGCACCAGGTCCTGCACGCGCATGATCTTCGACACCGCGGCGGCCATCTCCGGCGTCAGCCCGGGCGCCAGGGCGCGCAGTGAGGTCTCGTCGGCCATATCGCCCAGCAGCCAGTCGCGCAGCCCGCCGACCGTGAGGTGGCTGACCGGATCGAAGGCGGCGCGGTCGTGGCCGTCGATGATCAGGCGGGTGACTTCGTCGTCTTCGTAGGGGATCAGCGCTTCGTCGAGGAAGTGCTTGAGCGGGATGTCGGCCAGGGCCATCTGCGCGGCCACGCGCTCGCCGTCGCTGCTGGCGGCGACCCCGGCGAGGAAGTCGCCGGAGCGTGCCGGGCTGGCCTTGGCCATGACCTCCTTGAGGCTGTCGAAGCGCCAGGTCTGGCCGCCGACGCTATGGGAAAAAACTGCCATGTCGATCGTCCTGTCTGTGCCGGCCCCGCCATTGCGGCGGGGCCGGCCTGGGGGGCTCAGATGCGGGTCAGCATCGCGTCGGCGGGGGCGCTGGCGCGGTGGTGGGCGGTGAACTGGAACCAGACGAAGCCCACCGCCATGATCGCCAGGAAGATCAGCCCGATCAGGGTGTTGAACCAGGCCATGGCCACCAGGCACACCACCGCCAGCACCAGGGCGATGGCCGGGACTATCGGGTAGCCCGGCGCGCGGAAGGTGCGCTCCAGGTTCGGTTCGCTGGCGCGCAGCTTGAACAGCGCGAGCATGCTGATGATGTACATGACGATGGCGCCGAACACGCTCATGGTGATCATCGCGGCGGTCAGGCTCATGCCCTGCAGGTTGATCAGGCCGTCGCTGTAGATGGCGGCGATGCCGATCACGCCGCCGGCGATGATGGCGCGGTGCGGGGTCTGGAAGCGCGACAGCTTGGCCAGGCCGCGCGGCAGGTAGCCGGCTCGGGCGAGGGCGAAGAACTGCCGCGAGTAGCCGAGGATGATGCCGTGGAAGCTGGCCACCAGGCCGAACAGGCCGATCCACACCAGCATGTGCATCCAGCCGGAGTTCTCGCCGACCACCGCTTTCATCGCCTGGGGCAGCGGGTCGTTGATCCCCGACAGCTGGCGCCAGTCGCCGACGCCGCCGGCCATGATCATCACGCCGATGGCGAGGAACACCAGGGTGAGGATGCCGGCCACGTAGGCGTGCGGGATGGTGCGTTTCGGGTCCTTGGCTTCCTCGGCGGCCATGGCCGCGCCCTCGATGGCGAGGAAGAACCAGATGGCGAAGGGGATGGCGGCGAAGATGCCGGAGATCGAGGCGCTGCTGAAGGTGTCCGAGCCGGCCCAGCCGTTGAGCACGAAGTTGCTGAAGCTGAAGCCCGGTGCCACGACGCCCATGAACACCAGCAGCTCGGCCACGGCGAGCACGGTGACCACCAGCTCGAAAGTGGCGGCGATGCTGACGCCGAGGATGTTCAGGGTCATGAACACGAAGTAGGCACCGACCGCCGCGTGCTTGGGATCGAGTTCGGGGAACTGCACGTTGAGGTAGGCGCCGATGGCCATGGCGATGGCCGGCGGGGCGAAGACGAATTCGATCAGCGTGGCGATGCCGGCGATCAGGCCGCCGCGCTCACCGAAGGCTCGGCTGCTGTAGGCGAAGGGGCCACCGGCGTGGGGGATGGCGGTGGTCAGCTCGGTGAAGCTGAAGATGAAGCAGGTGTACATGGTCGCCACCAGCAGCGTGGTGACCAGGAAGCCGAGGGTGCCGGCGGCGCCCCAGCCGTAGCTCCAGCCGAAATACTCGCCGGAAATCACCAGGCCGACGGCGATGCCCCAGAGGTGCAGGGTGCCGAGGGTGGGCTTGAGTTGGTTAGTGGTTGTCATGCGCGTCTCCGAAGGTTGCCTTGAGGGAAATGGGGCGACGGAACGGAGCGGCGGGAGGCGGCGCATGGCCCGAGCGGGCACGGACCACCGACTGCGGGCAGCAGCGAGGCGTGATGCACATGGAGTTCACCGTTTCTTGTTGTTGTAGTCGGATGGAGCAAGGGTGGAGCGGAGCGGGCACCGCCTGACTGGCGCCCGCTCCCGGTTCTACAAGGGGCCTCTCCTGGCCATGCGAGCTGCGCAGCTGGCCAGGAGAGTTTTCCTCAGAAGAAGCCCAGGGGGTTGATGTCGTAGCTCACCAGCAGGTTCTTGGTCTGCTGGTAGTGGTCGAGCATCATCTTGTGGGTCTCGCGGCCGACGCCGGATTTCTTGTAGCCACCGAAGGCGGCGTGGGCCGGGTACAGGTGGTAGCAGTTGGTCCACACGCGGCCGGCCTTGATGCCACGGCCCATGCGGTAGGCGCGGTTGATGTCGCGGGTCCACAGGCCGGCGCCGAGGCCGAACTCGGTGTCGTTGGCGATCGCCAGGGCTTCCGCCTCGTCCTTGAAGGTGGTGACGCCGACCACCGGGCCGAAGATCTCTTCCTGGAACACGCGCATCTTGTTGTTGCCCTTGAGCAGCGTCGGCTGGATGTAGTAGCCGGTCGCCAGGTTGCCTTCGAGCTTCTCGACACCGCCGCCGGTGAGCACTTCCGCGCCTTCCTGCTGGGCGATGTCCAGGTAGCTGAGGATCTTGTCGTACTGCTGCTCGGAGGCCTGGGCGCCGACCATGGTGTCGGTGTCCAGCGGGTCGCCACGCTTGATGGCCTTCACCTTCTTCATCACCTCGGCCATGAACGCCGGGTAGATGGATTCCTGCACCAGGGCGCGGGACGGGCAGGTGCACACCTCGCCCTGGTTGAAGAAGGCCAGCACCAGGCCTTCGGCGGCCTTCTCGATGAAGGCCGGCTCGGCCTGCATGATGTCTTCGAAGTAGATGTTCGGGCTCTTGCCGCCCAGCTCCACGGTGGAGGGGATGATGTTGGCGGCGGCGCACTTGAGGATGTGCGAGCCCACCGGGGTGGAGCCGGTGAAGGCGATCTTGGCGATGCGCTTGCTGGTGGCCAGCGCCTCGCCCGCTTCCTTGCCGAAGCCCTGTACCACGTTGAGCACGCCGGGCGGCAGCAGGTCGCCGATCAGCTCCAGCAGCACGCTGATGCCCAGGGGCGTCTGTTCCGCCGGCTTGAGCACCACGCAGTTGCCGGCGGCCAGGGCCGGGGCCAGCTTCCAGGCGGCCATCAGCAGCGGGAAGTTCCACGGGATGATCTGCCCGACCACGCCCAGCGGCTCGTGGATGTGGTAGGCGACGGTGTTCTCGTTGATCTCGGCGGCGCCGCCTTCCTGGGCGCGGATGCAGCCGGCGAAGTAGCGGAAGTGGTCGGCGGCCAGGGGGATGTCGGCGTTCAGCGTCTCGCGCACGGCCTTGCCGTTGTCCCAGGTCTCGGTGACGGCGAGCAGTTCCAGGTTGGCTTCGATGCGGTCGGCGATCTTCAGCAGGATCAGCGAGCGCTCCTGCACGGAGGTCTTGCCCCAGGCGTCGGCGGCGGCGTGGGCGGCGTCGAGGGCCTTGTCGATGTCGGCGGCGTCGGAGCGGGGGAATTCGGCGATGGGCTGGCCGTTCACCGGCGAGGTGTTGGTGAAGTACTGGCCGTTGACCGGCGGGACGAACTCGCCACCGATGTAGTTGCCGTAGCGGGCCTTGAAGGAAACGATGGCGCCGGGGGTTCCGGGTTGGGCGTAACGCATGGTCTATCTCCTGGCTCTTGTGCTTATTGGGGAGTTGGCGCCGAAGCGCTTTGATCAGCATAGAGCAAGGGCCGGGCCAGGCCGGTGGAAGCCGCGTGGGACAAGGCTCCTGGCGTTGTGGGGAACGGCTGGCCGAAGGGCGCTGTCGCATGCCTGGTACGGGGCGGGTGACAGTCTGTCACGCATCCGGTACAGCCATTGACCGGTGGGTCATCCGGCGATTGCAAAGCCGCCTGCGCTGGTGGATGCTGCGGCGATGCGGGTGCCCACCAGGGCACGGGCTGCCTCCCGCAAGCCCGCAATGGAGAACGACAAGAATGCACGACCACCTGAGCCGCCACGCTCGGCAAGTGCTGACCGTGGCGCAAGGCAAGGCCCAGTCCAGCGGGCCCGCCGCCGATCCTTCCATCGCTCGCTCCTGGCTGCGTTGCCTGGAGGACTACCACCTCGACCCGGCCCTGCCCATGGCGCCGACCGTGCTGGAGCATGCGCGCATGCTCGAATGCCGCGAAGGCATGCAGCAGGTGCTGGAAATCGCCAGTGGCGAGATGAGCAGCCTCTACCACCAGCTCTCCGGTGCCGGCCATGCGGTGCTGCTCACCGACGCCCGGGGCGTGATCCTCAACTGCGTGACCGCCGCTGCCGAACGCCAGGCCTTCGAGCGTGCCGGCCTCTGGCTGGGCGCCGACTGGAGCGAGGCCCGCGAGGGCACCAACGGCATCGGCACCTGCGTGATCGAGCGCCAGGCGCTGACCATCCACCAGGACGAGCACTTCCGCAGCCGCCACACCGGCCTCACCTGTTCCGCCAGCCCGGTGTTCGACCCGCAGGGCGACCTGCTGGCGGTGCTCGACGTGTCGTCCGCGCGCCACGCCGTCTCGCGGCAGAGCCAGTTCCACACCATGGCGCTGGTCAACCTCTCGGCGAAGATGATCGAGAGCTGCTACTTCCTGCGCCGCTTCGAGGGTGAATGGCTGCTGCGCTTCCATTTGCAGGCCGAGTACGTCGGCCTGTTCAGCGAGGGGTTGATGGCCTTCGACGGTGAAGGGCGCATCCGTGCGGTGAACCAGAGCGCCATCAACCTGCTCGACAGCTCCCGCGAGCGCCTGCTGGGGCAGAGCGTGGAAGCCTTCTTCGACTGCCGCCTGGACGACCTGCTCGGCCGTGCCCAGCCGCAGCCCGCCGCCAGCTGGCCGCTGCGTGCACGCAATGGCCGCGCGCTGCATGCCGTGCTGCGTGGCCAGCCCCGCGTGCTGCCGCAGGTGGTGCCGCCCCGGGCGAAACCCGCCGTGCCCGGCCTGTGCCTGGGCGACCCGTTACTGGCCGCCGACTTCCGTCGCGCACTCAAGGTGTACGAGCGCGACGTGCCGTTGCTGGTCAACGGCGAGACCGGCTCCGGCAAGGAGGCCTTTGCCAAGGCCGTGCACCTGGCCAGCTCCCGCGCCGAACGGCCTTTCGTCGCGCTCAACTGCGCGGCCATCCCGGAATCCCTGATCGAGAGCGAGCTTTTCGGCTATCGCGGCGGCAGCTTCACCGGCGCGCGCAAGGAAGGCATGCGCGGCAAGCTGCAGCAGGCCGACGGCGGCACCCTGTTCCTCGATGAAATCGGCGACATGCCCCTGGCCTTGCAGACCCGCCTGTTGCGCGTGCTGGAGGAGCGCCAGGTGGTGCCCATCGGCGGCGAGGCCCAGGCCGTGGACGTGCGCATCATCAGCGCCACCCACCGTGAGCTGGGGGCTCGCGTGGCCGATGGCAGCTTCCGCGAAGACCTCTATTACCGCCTCAATGGCCTGGTGATCGACCTGCCGCCCCTGCGCGAGCGCAGCGACCGCCCCGAGCTGCTCGACCACCTGCTGGACGAGGAAGCGCGCGGCCAGGCCATCCGCCTGGAACAGGACGCGCGCCAGGCGCTGCTCGACTACGCCTGGCCGGGCAACGTGCGCCAGCTGCGCAATGTGCTGCGCACCCTGGCGGCGCTGTGCGAGGACGGCCGCATCCGCCTCGGCGACCTGCCTGCCGAGCTGCGCCGTGCCGCCGAGCCCGCCCCCATTGCCGAATGCATGGCGCACCCGCTGGAAGATGCCGAGCGCAGCGCCTTGCTCGCCGCCCTGGAAAGCCAGCGCTGGCACATGACCCGCACGGCGGAGCAACTCGGCATCAGCCGCAACACCCTGTACCGCAAGCTGCGCAAGCACTCGATCGAGACGCGCAGCCTGTAGGGGCGACTTCAGTCGCCCGCCGTACATGAAGAACCCGCCGATTGGCGGGTTCGTTCATTGCGCGATCCGACCGGGTGCAGGGTGGATAACGCTCTTTTCATCCACCAGGCGACGCTGTCTGTGGCACCGAGTCGGGGCAGCCCTGCGGGCTGCCTGGCGACTGAAGTCGCCCCTACAGCCCTACAGGGTGCCCCTCGGGTTTCGTCATGCGCCCTGGGGCATCTCCCCACGCTTGAGCCGCGCGTTGATGTCGTCGATCACCTTCGGCAGGTCGGCGATGGTGTCGATGAGGTAGTGCGGGCGGGCGCCTTCGAACTGCTGGGCGATGCGCGCGCGTTCCTGGTCCAGCTGGCCGGCAGGCAGCGCCTTGAACTGTTCCCAGGTCAGGCCCAGGGCGTTGCCGGAGCAGGTCAGGGCGACGGTCCACATGCCGGCGCTGCGGCCTTCGAGGATGCCCGGCCAGGTGTCGTCCACCTTCACGCAGGCGGCCACGTCGCTGATGCCCAGGGCGATGACGTTGGCCAGCGCCTGGGCCGGGTGCGGGCGGCCGTTGGGTACTTCGTCCGTGGCCACCACATGGTCGGCGACGTAGCCGTTCTTCTCCGCCAGCTCCACCACCTTGGCCATCACCGCTGCCGGGTAGCCGGAGCAGGAGCCGATCCTAAGCCCCTTGCCACGCAGGCTGGCGATGGCCTCCAGGGCGCCGGGGATCAGCGCCGAGTGCAGGGCGATCTTCTCGATCTGCAGGGGCATGAAGCGCTCGTAGATCGCGGTGACGTCCTCGTCCGTGGGCAGGCGG
Source organism: Pseudomonas sp. Pc102 (assembly GCF_018408275.1). Classification (NCBI taxonomy): domain Bacteria; kingdom Pseudomonadati; phylum Pseudomonadota; class Gammaproteobacteria; order Pseudomonadales; family Pseudomonadaceae; genus Pseudomonas; species Pseudomonas sp. Pc102. The sequence continues at coordinate 908,249 of NZ_AP021905.1, forward strand.
CCGAAGGCGGCGCGGTAGCGCTCGGCGATGGCGGGGATGTCGCACAGGGTGCGGATGTGGTCCCACTTGCCCATGCCCATCGGGCCCCGGGCTTCCTCCAGGCTGACGGCGACGCCGAACTCGGCGAAGGCCTCGACGAAGATCTGCGTCGGCGCGAAGGAGCCGAAGTCGACCACGGTGCCGGCCCAGTCGAGGATGGCGGCTTGCAGTTGGGTGGGGTGCTGGTAGTTCATGGGGTGTCTCCTTGGGGGGGAAGTCAGGTGCGGGTGCCGAGGGGCTGGCCGTCATGGGTGGGGGAGGGGATGAGCCCGTCGAGGACCTTCAGGGTCTTGGGCCGGCTGTTCCAGAACGGCACCAGCATCAGGCTGGCGAGCAGGGCCGCGACGGTGAAGCCGATGAACACGGTGGTGGTGTCGAAGTAGCCCGGCAGCAGGCCGCCGAGGATGGCGCCGACCGAGCCACAGCCGTTGACGAAGCCGGCGGCGGTGCCGGCCGCTTCGGTGGTGCCGAAGTCGATGGCGGCGGAGCTGCTGATCATCGAGTCGGGGCCGTAGAGGGTCAGGCCCATCATGAACAGCAGGCCGACCACCAGGTACAGGCTGCCGCTCTGCATCGCGGGCACGAACAGCCCCAGGCACAGGGTCAGCGCCACCAGGCTGATGACGCAGGCGGGCATGCGCCGCGCGCCGAACCAGCGGTCGGAGGCGATGCCGATGAGGATCGGCCCCACCAGCCCGGCCACCTCGAAGGCGGTGGGCACGATGGCGGAGGCGACCTTGCCCACGGCGGGCATGCGCTCGTAGACCATCATCGGGCCCCACAGCAGGATCGCGTAGCGCGCCGGCTTGAGCAGGAAGTAGGCGAGGCCGAGGACCAGCACCGTGCGGTTGCCCATGATCTTGCGCAGCGAGACCCAGTGGCTGTCGCGCTCGATCTTCAGCTCGCGCGAGGTCTTCACTTCCACCTCGACCGGCTCCAGCCCCACATCCTCGGGGCGGTTGCGCTGCAGCAGCCAGAACAGCACCGCCACCACCAGCACCACCGCCGCGCTGGAGACGAAGGCCGCGCGCCAGTCGCCGAACACCTGGTACGCCCACCAGCCGGCGAAAGGCGTGGAGACCAGGCCGCCGAAGGCGTAGCAGGTGCTCCAGTAGCCCAGCACCCGGCCGCGCTCGCGGGTGGCGAAGAAGCAGCCGATGTTCTTGCACAGCCCGCTCCAGCCGGTGGACTGCGCCAGGCCCTGGATCACCATGCAGGTGGCGAAGATCGGCAGGGTGGCGAAGGTGCCCATGGCCAGCGCGGCGAGCGCGGAGACCAGCAGGCCGCCGAAGACGATCACGCGGGGGCCGAAGCGGTCGGCGAAGATGCCCCAGGTGAACTGGCCGATGGCGTAGGCGGTGAGATAGAGCGCATCGAGGTTGGCCATCGCCGACTTGTCGAGCTCGAAATCGACGTCTTCGCCGATGCCCAGCTTGGCCACCGAGAAGGCCTTGCGGGTGAAGTAGAAGGCGGCATAGGCCAGCCAGGTGATGAGGAAGATCTGTACACGCCAGCGGTGGATGGATTTCCACCCGTGCTGGAAGACACCTGCAGCGTTGTTCATGGTTCTGACCCCTGTGGGTTGGCGACAGTGCGTGAGGGAGGCTGTTGTTGTTCTTGGTACTTCCTGGCTGTCTAAACGCCTGGCCTGGTCAGAAGGGCAGAGGCCGTGCGTCAGGCATGGTGCTGATCGTCTCGGGTGGGCGGGCTCCTCGCCGGCGTGGCCGGCTGACGCGGAAAAAGAGGCCGCCCGCTCGGGTAGGCGGGCGGCCCAAGGGGGCGGGTCAGGCCGCCGTTTTCTCGAGGGTCACGCCCATCGCCTGGAGGGACTCGGCGATGGCGCGCAGCAGCTGGCGGACGATGGGCTCGTCGATCTGGCCGATGCAGCCGATGCGGAAGCTCTCGGCCTGGGTCAGCTTGCCGGGGTAGATGACGAACTGGCGGGCCTTGAGCTCGTCGTAGAAGCGCTTGAACTCGAAGGCCGGGTGCTCGGGGCTGAAGAAGGTGGTGATGATGGGCGACAGCCAGCGGTCCTCCAGCAGCGTCTCGAAGCCCAGCTCGCGCATGCCGGCCACCAGCACGTCGCGGTTGCGCGTGTAGCGCGCCAGGCGGCCCTGCACGCCGCCCTCGGCCGCGTGCTGTTCCAGCGCCGCGTGGAAGGCCACCACGCTGTGGGTGGGCGGGGTGAAGCGCCACTGGCCGGTGCGCTCCATGTAGCGCCACTGCTCCAGCAGGTCGAGGCTCAGGGAGTGGGCGCGGCCGGCGGACTCCTCCAGCAGGTCGCGGCGGATGATCACGAAGCCGAAACCGGGGATGCCCTCGATGCATTTGTTGGCCGAGGACACCAGGACATCGAACGGCACCTCGTCCACTGTCAGCGGCACTGCGCCGAAGGAGCTCATGGCGTCGACGATCAGGCGCTTGCCATGGGCCTTCACCACGGCCGCCAGCTCACGCAGGGGGTTGAGGATGCCGGAGCTGGTCTCGCAATGGACCAGGAACACGGTGGTCACCTCGGGATGGGCGCGCAGCAGCGCATCGACCTCGTCCGGCTGCGGCGGCAGGTAGTCGCCCTTGTCCAGCGCGACATGGGCGCGGCCCAGGTAGTCCAGGGTCTTGGCGGCGCGCTGGCCGTAGGCGCCGTTCATCAGGATCAGCGCCTTGCCGTCGCGGGGGATGGCGGTGGCCAGGGCCGCTTCCACCGAGAAGGTTCCGCTGCCCTGCAGGGGCACGCAGACGTAGCTGTCGTCGGCCACCCCGGCCATGGCCAGCAGCTGCTGGCGGATCTCGGCGGTGACGCGGTTGAAGTCGGCGTCCCACGAGCCCCAGTCGCGCAGCATGGCCTCCTTGGTGGTGCGCGAGGTGGTCAGCGGGCCGGGGGTCAGCAGGTAGGGCTCGCCCTGTACCGGCGCGGCGAGGGGCGTATGCGATGCGGGGAATTCGGCGTGGCTCATGATCGTCTCCAGCAGATGCGGGTGGGCGGGGCTGGCGTCGATCAGACCAATTCGTGGTTAATAAATGAAATCGATTTATGGTATTTCACTGACAAGCAGAGCTTATTTATCGGAGGGGCGATGTCGGTTTCCCAGGCGCAACTCAAGGCCTTCCACGCCGTGGCGGTGCACGGCAACTTCACCCGCGCGGCGGAGCAGCTGTGCCTCAGCCAGCCGGCGGTTTCCGACCAGGTGCGCAAGCTGGAGGAACGCTTCGGCGTGCTGTTGTTCAACCGCAACAAGCGCTCGGTGCAGCTCACCGAACTGGGCGAGCGCCTGCTGGCCATCACCCAGCGGCTGTTCGCCGCCGAGCGCGAGGCCGAGGAACTGCTCACCAGCTCCCGCGCCCTGCAGAGCGGCAGCCTGATCCTGGCGGTGGACGCGCCCATGCACCTACTGCCCTACATCGCGCGCTTCTGCGAGCGCTACCCGGGCATCCGCGTCAGCCTGGTGACCGGCAACAGCGACGAATCCCTGCGCCGGCTGTTCGACTACCAGGCCGACTTCGCCGTGCTCGGCCGCCCGGTGGACGACGAACGCCTGATCGCCCACGTGCTCAGCAGCGGCCCGCTGGTGGCCTTCGTCGCCGACGCCCACCCCTGGGCAGGGCGCGACTCCATCCACCTCGCCGACCTGCACCAGACGCCGCTGGTGCTGCGCGAACAGGGCTCCATGACCCGGCAGATGCTGGAAGACGAGATGCACCGCCTGCACCTCGAAACCCGCACCGCCATCGAGGTGGAAGGCCGCGAAGCGGTGTTCGAGATGGTCGTCGCCGGCCTCGGCGTCGGCATCGTCTCCGCCGCCGAACTCGGTTCCAGCCGCGGCGTGCACGTGCTGCCGATCCTCGACTTCGAACCACGCATGACCGAGACGCTGGTGTGTTTGAAGGAGCAGGGGGCGAGGCGGGTGATGGGGGCGTTTTTGGAGGTGGTGGGGATCAAGGGCGCTACGTCCTGATTTCTATTGATCACCCATTCGTGAGCCGCATCACGCGGCCCGCTTTCCTTGCTCCCCTCTCCCGGTTCATCCTTCGCTTGTGGCGTAGTGCCATGATCTTCTGCCGCTTCTCGCCTGGGCAAACCCGAGGAGTGACAGCCATGGAAGACCTGCAAAAGGAGTTGCGGCGGGATGCGCGTGCTGTTCATTCACCAGAATTTCCCTGGCCAGTTCCGTCATCTCGCGGCTCACCTGGCGAAGCGGGACGATGTCGAGGTCCTGGCCATCGGTCGCGAGCAGGCGCCTGGCCTGCCGGGTGTGCGGTTGTTGCGCTACAAGCCGCACCGCAAGGCGAGTGCGCAGACGCACCCTTATGTGCGCACCTTCGAGGATGGCGTGCTGCATGGCCAGCAGGTGCTGCGCCTGCTGCTGGACCTGAAGGGCAAGGGCTACCGGCCGGATGTGGTGGTGGCCCATCCCGGCTGGGGAGAGAGCCTGTATGTGAAGGAGGCCTTCCCCTCGGCGCGGCTGGTCCATTTCTGCGAGTACTACTACCTGGCCCGCGGCGCCGATGCCGGCTTCGACCCGGAGTTTCCGCTCGACACCAACGGCGCCGCGAGCATCCGCAGCCGCAATGCGCTGCATCTGCTCAACCTGGAGAACTGCGACCTCGCCATAACGCCGACGCGCTGGCAGCGCAGCGTTCACCCTGCGGCTTACCGCGAGGGAATGCGGGTGATCCACGAGGGCATCGATATCGCCGGGCTGGGCGCCGATCCCGAGGCGAGCCTGCAACTGCCCGACGGCCGGGTGCTGAAGGCCGGGCAGCCGATCCTCACTTATGTGGCGCGCAACCTCGAGCCCTACCGGGGCTTCCATAGCTTCATGCGGGCCTTGCCGCGCATCCTCGCGGCGCACCCGACCTGCCAGGTGGTGGTGGTCGGGGGCGATGAGGTCAGCTACGGCAGCCGGCCCAGGGGCGCCGCCAACTGGCGCAGCAAGCTGCTGGCGGAGAACCCGGTCGACCTGCAGCGGGTGCACTTCCTCGGCAAGGTGCCCTATGCCATTTACAAGCGGGTGCTGCAGGTTTCCGCCGCGCACATCTACCTGACCTACCCCTTCGTCCTGTCCTGGTCCCTGCTGGAGGCCATGGCCAGCGGCTGCCTGGTCATCGGCTCGGACACGGCGCCGGTGCGCGAGGTGATCGAGGATGGGCGCAACGGCCTGCTGGTGGATTTCTTCGATACCGAGCGGATCGCCGAGAAGGCCCTGGCGGCCCTGGCCGAGCCCGAGCGCTTCCGGGCCCTGAGGCAGCAGGCGGCGGCCAGCGCACGGGGTTATTCGACCGACGACGGTGTCGCCGGCTACCTGAAGGTGCTGGGCCTTGACGAGGTCATGGCTCCCGCCTGAACAAGGGGGCCCACTTGCAGGGCATCGCCTCGAATTCTCCGTGCGTCCCGGGGAATGAAACCGCCGTCCGGCCCTCTACATATGCCGCAGGGCCGGGCTCCGGGCGGGGTCGCTGTGCTAACCTGCGACAAGTTTTTTTCGGGCTCCCCCAGCCCGTTTCCAGAGGTCATCCATGCATATCCATATCCTCGGCATCTGCGGCACCTTCATGGGTTCGCTCGCGGTGCTGGCCAAGGAACTCGGCCATCGCGTCACCGGCTCCGACGCCAACGTCTACCCGCCCATGAGCACCCAGTTGGAGGCCCAGGGCATCGAGCTGATGCAGGGCTACGACCCCGCGCACCTGGACCCTGCGCCGGACCTGGTGGTGGTGGGCAACGCCCTGTCGCGGGGCAACCCGGCGGTTGAGCATGTGCTGAACAAGGGGCTGCCCTATGTTTCCGGCCCGCAATGGCTGGCGGACCATGTGCTGCAGGGCCGCTGGGTGATGGCGGTGGCCGGCACCCACGGCAAGACCACCACCACCAGCATGCTGGCCTGGGTGCTGGAGCACGCGGGCATGAGCCCGGGCTTCCTCATCGGCGGGGTGCCGCAGAATTTCGGCATCTCCGCGCGCCTGGGCGGCACGCCGTTCTTCGTGGTGGAGGCGGACGAGTACGACAGCGCCTTCTTCGACAAGCGCTCGAAGTTCGTCCACTACCGCCCGCGCACGGCGATCCTCAACAACCTGGAATTCGACCACGCGGATATCTTCCCGGACCTCGCGGCCATCGAGCGGCAGTTCCACCACCTGGTGCGTACCATCCCCGGCGAGGGGCTGATCATCCATCCCACCACCGAGCCGGCACTGGAGCGGGTGCTGGAGATGGGCTGCTGGACGAAGGTCGAGACCACCGGCGAAGGCGGCCAGTGGCAGGTGCGCCTGCTCAGCGAGGACGGTTCGCGCTTCGAGGTGCGGTTCGACGGCAAGGTGCAGGGCACCGTGGAATGGAGCCTGACCGGCCAGCACAACGTGGCCAACGCCCTGGCGACCCTCGCCGCCGCGCGCCACGTCGGCGTGGTGCCGGAACTGGGCATCGCCGCGCTGAGCGCCTTCCGCAACGTGAAGCGGCGCATGGAGAAGGTCGCCGAGATCAATGGCGTGACGATCTACGACGACTTCGCCCACCATCCCACCGCCATCGCCACCACCCTCGACGGCCTGCGCAAGCGCGTGGGCGAGGCGCCGGTGATCGCCATCATCGAGCCGCGTTCCAACTCCATGAAGCTCGGCGCCCACCGCGACGGCCTGCCGGAGAGCGTGGCCCAGGCCGACCAGGTGATCTGGTACGCGCCGCCGAACCTGGGCTGGGACCTGGCCGCCACGGCCGCCGCCTGCCCGGTGCCGGCGGTGGTCTGCGATTCGCTGGAGGCGATCATCGAGCGGGTCAAGGGCCAGGCACGCCCGGGCACCGAGGTGGTGATCATGAGCAACGGCGGTTTCGGCGGCCTGCACGGCAAGCTGGCCAAGGCGCTGGAAGGCTGAGGACGACGACATGAGCGGACCCGAACGCGTCACCCTGGCGATGACCGGTGCTTCCGGCGCCCAGTACGGCCTGCGCCTGCTGGACTGCCTGGTGCAAGAGGATCGCGAGGTGCACTTCCTCATCTCCAAGGCCGCGCAACTGGTGATGGCCACCGAGACCGAGGTCACCCTGCCGCCCAAGCCGCAGTCGATGCAGGCCTTCCTCAACGAGTACACCGGCGCGGCACCGGGGCAGATCCGCGTCTACGGCAAGGAGGACTGGATGGCCCCGGCGGCTTCCGGGTCCGGCGCGCCGGGGGCGATGGTGGTGGTGCCCTGTTCCACCGGGACGCTTTCGGCCATCGCCACCGGTGCCTGCAACAACCTGATCGAGCGCGCCGCGGACGTGGCGTTGAAGGAGCGGCGCAAGCTGATCCTGGTGCCCCGCGAGGCGCCGTATTCCAGCATCCACCTGGAGAACATGCTCAAGCTCTCCAACCTCGGCGCGATCATCCTGCCGGCATCCCCTGGCTTCTATCACCAGCCGCAGACCATCGATGACCTGGTGGACTTCGTGGTGGCGCGCATCCTCAACCTGCTGGAAATTCCCCAGGACATGCTGCCGCGCTGGGGTGAGCACCACCTGCAGAGCAGCGATGACTGAGCGCCGGATTCTGCGCCTCGGCGTCGTTGCGTTGCTGCTGGCGCTCCAGGGCTGCGCCGCCGTGCGCACCCTGGACGCGGCCAAGCCCGGCGCGCCCATCATCTATTCCGGCACCCGGCTGGATTGGTACTCCCTCAATGGCGGCTGCTGCCCCATGGACCGTTTCGGCGCCGAGGCGCCGGGCTGGGCGGCGTTCGACCTGCCGTTCAGCGCGTTGCTGGAGACCTTGCTGCTGCCCTTCGCGGTGGCGGCGGAGCTGGGCGTCGGGTTGGGCGTGACCGGGGGAATTGAGGTGCTCTGTTGGGGCGAATTCATTCGCCCAAGGATGCGCAGCATCCGCAACACACAGGTCCGCAGGTCGGCCCTGCGGACCGATTGGCGAATAAATTCGCCCCTACAGGTGAGCCCACAGGGGGCTCGGTCTCAAGCCGGTTCCTGGCAGACGTCCACCCATTGCGCGGCGACCAGTTCGGCCATGTGCTGCGGGGCGATGCGCACGGCGCTGTGGATGGCGCCGGCGGCGGGGACCACTTCGTCGAAGGCCTGCAGCGACAGGTCGCAATAGACCGGCAGCGGGGTCGCCAGGCCGAAGGGGCAGACGCCGCCGACGGGGTGGCTGGTCAGTGCCTGCACGGTCTCGGCGTCGAGCATCTTGGCCTTGGCGCCGAAGGCTTCCTTGAACTTGCGGTTGTCGATGCGCGCATCCCCCCGTGCCACTACCAGCAGGTTCTGCTCGCCGACGCGGAAGGCCAGGGTCTTGGCGATGCGCCCCGGTTCGACACCGTGGGCCTCGGCGGCGAGGGCGACGGTGGCGGTGCTGGTTTCCAGTTCGATGATGGTGAGTTCGGGAGCCTTCTCGGCGAGGAAGGCGCGAACGGATTCGAGGCTCATGAAGTCTCCTTGGTTTCCTGTCGGCTCAGGCGGCCAGCTGGTGCACGGCGGCGAGGCTGTCGTCGAGGCCATAGCGGCCCTTGTCGTCGCGGGTCACGCGGCCCATGGCGACGTCCGGGTCGTGGGTGAAGAGCAGCCGGCCATTGCGTTCCAGCAGGCTGGCGAGCAGGGCTTCCTTCTCTTCGATCAGGCCTTCGGGGAAGCGGTCGTAGCCCATGGTGATGGGCAGGTGCACCCAGGGCGCGCCGGGAATCAGGTCGCCGCTGAACACCACCGGGCCTTCGGGCATGGCGATCTCCGGCAGGAGTTGGCCGGGCGTATGGCCGTCGCTCCAGTGCAGGCGCCAGTCAGGGCCGAGGATCTCGGCGCCAGGCTGCTCGTCGATCAGCACCAGGCGGCCGCTGGCCTCCAGCAGTTCGAGCATTTCCGGGATGTAGGAGGCGCGGTCGCGCGGGTGCGGGTTGCAGGCGCGTTGCCACTGGCGGCGGCCGGTGACGAAGCGCGCGTTGGGGAACAGCAGGCGTGCGGGCTGGCCTTGTTCCCAGGCGGCGAGCAGGCCGCCGGCGTGGTCGAAGTGCAGGTGGGTGAGCAGCACGATGTCGATGTCGGCATCGGACAGGCCGGCCTCGGCGAGGCTGTCGAGCAGCACGTGGCGGTCTTCCTGCACGCCGAAGCGGCGCTTGAGCTCGGGCGAGAAGAAGGCGCCGATGCCGGTCTCGACGAGGATGTTGCGCTCGTCTTCCTGCACCAGCAGCGCGCGGCAGCCGAGGTCGATGCGGTTTTGCGCGTCCGGCTGCATCCAGCGCTCCCAGAGGGCGCGCGGGGCGTTGCCGAACATGGCGCCGCCGTCGAGTTTCTGGCTGTTGCCGGTGAGCGAGGTGAGGGTACGCATGGGGCGGTTCCGGGCTGGCTTTCAAGCGGCCAAGGCTAACCCGGTTGCGGGGGCTCTGGTCAATCCGCCCAGCCGCGATAGACGAAGGTCATCGGGCGCGGGCCCTGCAGGTAGCCGGTGTGCAGTTCGCGGATGGCGAAGCCGCCGGCTTCGATCAGGCGCGGGATGTCGCGGTTGAGGTGGCAGCCGCCGGCCAGCGGCTTCCACAGGGGGGTGAGGCGGTGCTGCCAGCGCACCACCGGTGCGTCCGGGGCCAGGCCGTGTTCGGCGAACAGCAGGCGACCGCCGGGCTTCAGCACGCGGCGCATCTCTTTCAATGCCGCGGCGGCGTCGGGGATGGTGCAGAGGGTGAAGGTGCAGACGATGCTGTCGAAGCTGGCGTCGCCGGCCTGGATCTCGCCCAGCTCCAGCGCGATGGTTTCCACCGGAATGGCGATGGCGGCGGCGCGCTGGCGGGCCAGGGCCTGCATCTGCGCGGCGGGGTCGACACCGATCACCACCTGCACCCTGGCCGGGTCGTAGAAGCCGAGGTTGAGACCGGTGCCGATGCCGATCTCCAGCACCCGGCCTTCGGCCTGGGGCACGATCTTCGAGCGGGTCTTCATCACCTCGCCCATGCCGCAGGCGTAGTCGATCAGGCGGGGCAGGACGTGGCGATCGTAGAAACCCATGGTGGCGGCCCGTGGTGGTGGCGAGGCGTCCAAGGTAGCAGGGGGCATCCCCGCGTGGCGCGGGGATTTCGGCCAATGGCGGGAGGATTCCCGCCCGGGATCAGCGGCCCAGGCGGCGCAGTTCGTCCGACTCCACGACGCGCGTGCCCTGGTCGGTCTCCAGGGCCAGGCGCCACAGTGCGCGGGCCAGGGTGCAGGCGCCGATGCCGCGGTACTTGCCCGGCAGCCAGCGCATGAATGGCGCGGCCAGGCGTTCGCCGAGGCGGAATTCGCTGCGCGGGCCGAGCAGCAGGGACGGGCGCACCAGGGTCAGCTGCGGCCAGTCCTGGGCCTTGAGCGCTTCCTCCATCTCGCCCTTGGTGCGGTTGTAGAACACCGAGGAATTGGCGTCCGCGCCCAGTGCGCTGATCACCAGGTAGTGGCGGGCACCGAGCTCACGGGCGCGGGCGCCAACGGCGAGCACCAGGTCGAGGTCGACGGCGCGGAAGGCTTCCTGGGAGCCGGCCTGGCGGATGGTGCTGCCGAGGCAGCAGAAGGCGGTATCCACCGGCCCCTGGAGTTGCGGCAGGAGAGCGGCGAGCTCGCCCACCGGGTTGTCCAGGCGTGGGTGGTCGGCCAGGGGGCGACGGGTCGGTGCGAGCACACGCTCCACCGTGGGTTCGTTGAGCAGTCGGTCGAGCAGGTGTTCACCGGTCAGGCCCGTGGCGCCGGCGAGCAGGATGTGCTGGGGCGTCAGATGCATGCTGTTTCTCCGCTGTTACAGCTTGAGCTTAGTGGCTGGCGGCGGTTTTGCCGGCGGCCGTTGCAGGTTGTGCGGCGAGCGCTTGCCGGGCCTGCCCGGCGCGCAGCTTGCTCCAGTGGGCGAGCACCGGTTCGGGGGCCCAGATCTGTGGTTCGGACGGTTCGAAACCGTCGGCCTTCTCCCATTCGGCAACCTCGCTGCGGGCGAGTTCGAAAGCATGTTCCAGGTCGTCGGTCTGGTTCAGTGCGTCGGCCAGCAGGGCGCGACCGAAGTAGGTGAACTCGTTGTCGTCGGAGCAACCGAAGGACACCCGGTCGGCACGCGCGGCGGTCATCACCAGGGTCTTGTCGTCCTTGAGCGCGGGGATGAAGCCGCCGGAATAGCAGGCGGAGATCACCACCACCTTGTGGCGATCCTTCAGCGGGGCCAGCACCGAGGCCAGCTCGCTGGCGGGCAGGTCGGCGAGCTGCAGGCCGGGTTGCTCGAGGGCTAGTTGGTGGTCGGCGGAGCCGTGGCTGGTGAGGTAGATGAACACCAGGTCCTCCGGGCCGCTGCGCTGGGCGATGCCCTGGATCGCCCGGGACAGGCTCTCGCGGGTGGCCATGGGACGGTCGGCCATGTGGTCGCGGTGGTTGATCAGGGTGATGTGGCCATGGGCGCCGAAGCGCTGGTCGAGCAGGTTGGCGACGTAGTCGGCCTCGCGCAGGAACACGCCCTGGCGGCCGTCGCCCCCCAGGCTCAGGGAGTACAGCTCCACCGCCGGGGTGGAGGCGGGCAGGGCGTCGATGGCGGCGTCGAGCAGGCGGCCCTGTTCCAGCAGGCCGACTTCCAGCGGGTTGGGCAGTGCCTTGCCGGCTTCGTCACGCACGCGCCGGCCACCACGCCAGGTGCCCTTTTCCTGGCCCCCGTCGGCCAGGGCGAGGGTGCCTTCGCCACTGTAGCGGCCGCCTGCGAAGCCGCCCTGGTAGCGGCTGCCATCGGCGAGGGTCAGGGTGCCTTCGCCCTGGTAGCGCCAGTTGCGGAAGGCGCCGACGTAGCGCTCGCCATCCGCGCCCTTGTACTCACCCTTGCCGGTGAGGGCGCCGCTCTTGAACTCACCGCTCCACACCGAGCCTTCGGCGTTCTGGTAGCGGCCCTTGCCATCGAACAGGCCGTTCTTGAACCCGCCGCTGTAGAAGCCGCCGTCGGCGCCCTGGTAGTCGCCTTCGCCCTCGAGCTGGCCCTGTTTGAAGGGGCCGGAATAGCGCGAGCCGTCGGCGTCGGTGCGTACGCCCCGACCGGTCTGCTCGCCGCGCTTGAACTGGCCCTGGTAGCTGCTGCCATCGGGCAGTTCGAGCTTGCCCTGGCCGTGGTAGCGGTCGTCGCGGAAGGTGCCGCTGTAGACCATGCCTTCCCGGCTGAGCGTGCCTTCGCCGCTGAACTGGTTGGCCTTGAATGCGCCGTCGTAGGAGGTGCCGTCGCTGTAGGTGAGGCGGCCATTGCCTTCGAACAGGCCGTTGCGGAACTCGCCCTGGTAGTCGACGCCATTGGGCGCGTGCCAGGTGCCATGGCCGTTGGGCTGGCCGTCCTTGAATTCACCTTCGAACCAGGTGCCGTTGCTGTAGTCCAGGCGCCCCGGGCCTTGCAGCAGGCCGTCGACCACGGCGCCTCGGTAGCGAGAACCATCGGGCAGGCGGGCGTCCGGCGGGGTGAGGGGTTCTCCGTCTCCGCAGGCCGAGAGGAGCAGGGCGAGCGCGAGGGGCAGCAGCGGTTTCATCGACAGTCCCTTGAGGGTGGATACGGCTGTTGCAAGTGTGGCGTAAAAAAGCCCGCTATCGCGGGCTTTTCTTTTCATCCGTACCGGGGTTCAGGTCCACTGGGTGATCTTGTTGCCCTGTTTGTCGGTGAAGGCGCCGACGATGATCATGATGAAGTCGATCAGGGTCCAGATGCCCAGGCCGCCGAGGGTGAGGATCTGCAGGATGGCGGTGCCGATCTTGCCGGCGTAGAAGCGGTGCGCGCCGAAAGTGCCCAGGAAGAAGCACAGCAGGAAGGCCGGGAGGATGCGTTTTTCGGTCATGGAACTGTCCTTGTTGGGAGAAGAGGGTGCCGATTGGCGGGCGGCATTCTAGCGAACGTGGCGCTGCCGAGGCGAGTGGCGGGAGAGAGGCCGGCGGCGGGCCGCCGGCAGGCTTTCAGACGAAGCAGAGGCTCAGGGATTCGGCGATGTAGGCAGGCTTGGCCTGGCCTTCGATCTCCAGGGTGGCGCGGGCCTTGATCAGCCACTGGCCGGGGTTCTTTTCGGTGACGTCCATGATGGTGAGCGCCAGGCGGACGCGGGAGTCCACCTTCACCGGCTGGATGAAGCGCACGCTGTCCAGGCCGTAGTTGATGCCCATCTTCATGCCTTCGGGCAGTACCAGCAGGCCTTCGGTGAGGACCGGGATCAGCGACAGGGTGAGGAAACCGTGGGCGATGGTGGTGCCGAAGGGCGTGTGCTTGGCCTTCTCCGGGTCGACATGGATGAACTGGTGGTCGCCGGTGCATTCGGCGAACTGGTTGATGCGTTGCTGGTCGATGGTCAGCCACTCGGAGTGGCCCAGGTCCTTGCCTATGTAGTTCTTCAGTTCGGATACAGGTACGAACGGCATGCTTCATCCTCCGTGGACGTGGTTTGTTGTTCTTCTTGCCGGGTCTTTGGCCGACCCTGGGTTCATCGCCGCCTAGATCAGCATGGGCACGGGGCGGGGGTCAAGCAGGCATGGCCCCTGCGAATGGCGGGTTATAGCGAGGGTGGCGAGCGGGCCTATAATGGCGCGATCCTGGCAACGACCGCTCTGCAGCGGGCCTTGCACGCGTCTCGCCCAGGGCTTACCTGACCTATCCGGAGATTTTCATGCTTTTGCGCGGCCTGACCTGGCTGGTGCTGTTCCAGTTGCTCGGCACCGGGATCAACGCCCTTTTCCTGCACATGCTGCCCGGGCCCATCATCGGCCTGGTGCTGCTGTTCCTGTTCCTCGTCGCCCGTGGTGAGGTGGGCGAGCCGCTGTCGGTGGCCTCCAGCAGCCTGCTGCGCTACCTGCCGTTGCTGCTGGTGCCGCCGGCGGTGGGGGTGATGGTGTATGCCCAGGCGATCTGGGCCGACTTCTGGGCGGTGGTCGGCGCGCTGGCGCTGTCGGTGTTCTTCTCGATGCTGTTCGTGGGCTGGCTGATGCAGCACCTGATCGACCGCAAGGCTCGCCAGGAGGATCGCCCATGAGCGTCGATTGGCACGGGGCCTGGCAGGCCATCGCCCACCATCCGCTGTTCGGCGTCGGCCTGACGCTGGCGGCCTACCAGCTGTCCATCTCCCTGTACGAGAAGACCCGCCTGATGTTCCTGCAGCCGGTGCTGGTGTCCATGGCCCTGGTGATCGCGGTACTGGTGCCCCTGGGCATCGGCTACGAGGAGTACCGCCAGAGCACCACGCTGCTGACATTGCTGCTCGGGCCGGCCACCGTGGCGCTGGCGGTGCCGCTGTTCCTCAACCTCAAGCGCATCCGCCAGTTGTTCTGGCCGACGCTGATCACCCTGTCCATCGGCGGCCTGGTTGCTACGGTTATGGGTGTGGGCCTGGCCTGGGCCTTCGGTGCCGAGCACATGATGCTGATGACCATGGCGCCGAAGTCGGTGACCTCGCCCATCGCCATGCTGGTGGCCGAGCAGATCGGCGGGGTGGCGGCGCTGGCGGCGGTGTTCGTGCTGATCACCGGCGTCATCGGCGCGACCCTGGGGCCGGAGCTGCTGCGTCGTATCGGCGTGCGCCATCCGGCGGCGCAGGGCATGGCGCTGGGCATCACCGCTCACGCCGTGGGGACTGCGCGGGCGTTGCAGGAGGGCGAGGAATGCGGCGCCTTCGCGGCGCTGGCGATGAGCCTGATGGGTGTGGCCACCGCGGTGCTGTTGCCGCTGGCCGTTGCGATGGTCGTATGAGGTCGTGTCGATGAATCTGCCGCTGTTTCCGCTCAATACCGTGCTCTTCCCCGGCTGCGCGCTCGACCTGCAGCTGTTCGAGGCGCGCTACCTGGACATGATCGGCCGCTGCATGAAGCAGGGCACCGGTTTCGGCGTGGTCTGCATCCTCGAGGGCGAGGAGGTGGGCGAGGCGGCGAGCCGTTTCGCCGGCACGGGTTGCGAGGCGGTCATCCGTGATTTCCAGCAACTGCCCAACAGCCTGCTGGGTATCCGAGTGGAAGGCGGGCGACGCTTCCGGGTGACCCGCGCCGAAGTCCGGCCGGACCAGCTCACGGTCGCCGACGTCCAATGGCTGGACGAGGCCGAGGAGCGCCCGCTGCTGCCCGAGCACGCCGACCTCGCCGCGTTGCTCAACGCCCTGGCCGAGCACCCGCTGGTGCAGGGGCTGGGCATGGGCGGGCTGTCCAATGGGCAGCAGGAGCTGGCCAACCAGTTGTCCTACCTGCTGCCGTTTTCCCTCAAGGAGAAGCTGGAGCTGCTCACGCTGGGCGACCCCGAGCAGCGCCTGAGCCACCTGCAGGGGCTGCTGGACAAGCTGCAGGGCGACATGATCGCCTGAGCCGTGCGCATCTCCTTTCCCGGGCTGAAGCCCGGGCTACCGGCTCCCGGTCACTTGTAGCGGTACATGGCCAGGGCTTCGGGCAGCGCCCAGGTGGCGATGCCGCCGAGCAGGGCGATGCAGGCCGGCAGCACCAGCCACCAGACCCGCGCGCTCATCGCCGGCATCGGCTGGTCACGCTGCAGGATGGCCAGCCAGGCGGCGCAGATGCAGCCGGCCAGCAGGGCGCCGGCGAGGATATCGGTGGGCCAGTGCACCCCCAGGTAGACCCGCGACAGGGCGATCGCCAGCGCCGGCAGGCACGCCAGCAGCAGCCAGGTCAGGCGCATGCGCGCGGGCTGCGAGCGCCCGGCCAGTACACCGAGCACGAGGAAGAAGGCGAAGGCCGCCGAGCTGTGGCCGCTGGGGAAGCTGAAGGTGCCCAGCGGCTCGGCCAGCACCTCGGGGCGGGCACGGGCGAAGAGTTGCTTGAGGCCGCCGTTGGCCAGTGCGGTGCACAGCAGGGTGGCGCCGGCGAACACCGCGTGGCGCCATTGCCGGGCCACCAGCAGCACGCCGGTGAGCAGGGCGCCGACGATCAGCTGGGTGCGGAAGTCGCCGAGGCGGGTGACCAGCACCATGAAGCTGTCGAGGGTGTCGTTGCGCTGCTCCTGCACCAGCGCCATCAGGCCCTGGTCGAAGTCGTGCAGGTACGACCAGCCGAAGAACAGCCCCGCCAGCAGTACCAGGCTGAGGCCGGCGGCCAGGGGCGTCGCCCAGCGCTTCTCGCGCAGGCTGCCCTGGAGGATCAGCAGCAGCATCCCCAGCACCGCGACCACCACCACGGCGGCTTCCTTCCAGAAGCCTTCCGGCAACGGCAGGCGGAAGGCGGCGCCGGTGGCCCAGCCGGGCAGCAGGTAGGCCACCGACCAGCCCGCCGCAGCGACCAGGCTCACGGCGATGAAGCGCGGCAGCGGCATGTCGAGCATGCCGGCGACCATGGGCAGCATCGGTCGCAGCGGGCCGATGTAGCGGCCCACCAGCAGGCTGGCGACGCCGTAGCGGTTGAAGTAGCTCTCCGCCCCCGCCAGCCATTCCGGGTGGTGGCGCAGGCCCGGCAGGCGGCGGATGTTCTGGTGGAAGCGGCGGCCCAGCCCATAGGAAATGGCATCGCCCAGCAGGCCGCCGAAGTAGCCCAGCAGCAGCGTTTCCCAGAGGCCCAGCGCGCCGCTGCCGGCCATGGCGGCCACGGCGAACAGCAGCACGGTGCCGGGCACGATGATCCCGGCGATGGCCAGGCATTCGACGCAGGCGATGATGAAGATGGCCAGGCCCAGCCACTGGGGGTGGGCGCCGAGCCAGGTGGTGACGGCGTCGAGCCATTCGCTCATGGGGTCGTTCCTTCGATCAGGTGATAGTGCTGCCCTTGGACCTGCCCGCGCCGCAAAGGGTTGCGCGTGCAGTGGCGGGCGTAGCCGGCGTCGACGAAGCGGTAGGGGAGGTGCTCGTCGCGGCCATGGGGTATGCCGAGGCGGGTGGTCTGGATGATCTGCCCGGGGCGCTCGCCAACGTCCTCGACGAACAGCCGCGCCAGGTCGAAGCGTTGCGCGTCCCACTCCTTCACGCGCAGGGCGAGCGCCTTGCACAGCAGGGTCTGGCCGGCGCAGAGGCGCTCCGGCGGGCGGGGGATGCCGTTGGCGTCGGGGTTGTTGCGCTGCATGGCGAGCAGCGCCTCGGGGCCGCAGATCGCGTCCTGCCAGGGGTAGGCGGACTTGACCAGCACGGCGTTGCCGGGGCCCTGGGCGCTGAAGTTCAGCGAGTCGCCGCCGCGTGCGTAGTACATATAGATGTGGCCGCCATCGAGGAACAGCGCCCGGCGTTTCTCGGTGTAGCCAAGGGAGGCGTGGCTGCCTTTCTCTGCGCAGTAATAGGCTTCCGTCTCGATGATGCGGGCCGACAGCCAATGCTCGCCGACCCGATGGCGGATCACCTTGCCGAGCAGTTCGCGGGCCAGCAGTTGAGCGTCACGATCGAAGAATCCATCGCCCAGCGGGCGGGCGCCCGGCCAGGGCAAACTTAGGGTGGGAACGGTCGGCATGGGCTGTCTTGGGCGTCCTCGGCGGCTTAGGCTGGCGATTATACGTAAGCCTCGCCGGCCGGCAGCTGAACGGCTGGATGGGAAATACCAAGAAAAACAATAAAGAGTCCTGCCATGTCCAGAGCCGCCCGGGCCGACAGCGCCCACATCACGCCCAGCGCCCACTACACCGGCTACGTCTGGTACCGCCACCACCTGGCCGACCCGGCGTTCGCCACATCTTTCGGGCGCTGGGTGCATGGCCTGCTCAGCCCCATCACCTGGGGTGCGCGCGTGGGCTTCGGCCTGGACATCGAGAGCTTCCTGCTGCAACGCCATTTGCTGATCGACGCCCGCCTCGACGCGGCCATCGGCAACGGCACGCCGCAGGTGGTGGAGATCGCCTGCGGCCTGTCGCCCCGGGGCCGGCGCTTCTGCGAGCGCTACCCGGAGCTGCGCTATCTGGAGGCCGACCTGCCACCCATGGCCGCGCGCAAGCGCCTGCTGCTGCACAGCGAGGGCTGGCTCAACAGCCGCCACCAGGTGCGCGCGGTGGACATCCTCGCCAGTGAGGGCGGGCAGGGGCTGGAGGCCCTGTTCGCCGGGCTGGACCGGCAGCGACCGGTGGTGGTGATCACCGAGGGGCTGGTGAACTACTTCGAACTACCGGTGATCGAGGACTTCTGGCGGCGCCTGGCCGACCAGTTGCGCGCCTTCCCCGCCGCCACCTACCTCACCGACCTCTATCCCGACCTGCGCGAGCATCCGCGCTACCGCCAGCTGCGCTGGGGCGTGGACTTGGTGGGGCGCTTCACCCGCGGCAACTACCCGCTGCACTACCGCGACAGCGCCGCCATCACCGATGGCTTCAACCGCTGCGGCTTCCCCCGGGTGCAGGTGCTGGACCCGCAGGTGGACGGCGCCGAGCTGGGCCTGCGCATGGGGCGGTGGCCCACGTTGGTCCGCGTCGTCGAAGCCTCCATCTGAAACTACCTGCGTTGCCATCGCGGCGTTAAAAACAGGCTCAAGGTGCTCATTTACAGCACGTAAACTCCGCCCTTTCGCCTGTTTTTGCCTTGCGCTGGCTGCCTCGCCTACGTTTCGGGGCGTGAGTGGCAAGTGACAAGCGGCAAGCCACAAGTGACAAACCAGAAGCCAGAAGCCAGAAGCCAGAAGCTTCAAGCAGACTCCTGGCTTCCAGCTTCCAGCTTCCAGCTTCCAGCTTTCAGGCCGCTGCCGCCGCCATCTGCCAGGGGCCGACCTGAGCGGCGAGGGCGGCGCTGGCGTCGGCATCGACATGGGTGAAGACCAGCGACAGCGCATCGCCCTGGCGACGCAGGGGCAGCAGCTCCAGGTCCGGCAGCTCGCCGGCGCGCAGGCGCCAGCCCCGCGCGGGTAGGTCCGCCGGCAGGTCGCCATGCAGCAGGCCGCCGAAGAAGCCCAGCTCGCTGATCTCCACGGCCAGCTCGCCCAGTTGCGGGTGGAACAGGCGGCCGTTGCGATCCCGCGGGGCGAGCCGGGGTTCCTGGCGTTTTTCCAGGCTGCCGAGCATGCCGCGCGCGAGGCGGGTGGAGCCGGGGGCCAGTTGCGGCAGCGGGCGGCCCTCGAAGAAGGGGACGTAGAGGCGCGAGCAGGCGTCGCGGCGTTCGAACTGGGCCAGGTGGTCGCCGTGCTCGATCAGTGCGCAGTCGGCGTCGGCGCAGGCGGCGGCGAACTGTGCGTGCTCCCAGGGCTGGGTAAAGTGATCGTATTCGCCGGCCAGCACCAGGGTCGGGCAGTCCGGGTGCCGGGTGAAGCCGCCGAAGTCCAGCAGCCGCCGGCTGTTCTGCCGGTAGCGCTCCTGCTCCACCGGCGACAGGCGCTGCAACTGGCGCAGCATGGCCTTGCGAAAGCCCGGGGAGATGCCGGTGGCGTCCAGGCGCAGGGGGTTGATCAGGCCGATCAGCACGCCCTGGGCGAAGGCCGCGAGGTTGCCTTCGGCGAGCATCAGCAGGCCTTCCTCCAGCAGCGCGCGGGCACCGTCCCGGCCGAAGGCGGTGATGCCGGCCAGCAGCAGGCGCTCGCAACGCTGCGGGTGGCGGCTGGCGAACAGCGCGGCCAGGGCCGAGCCGTAGGACAGGCCGATGGGCATCAGGGGCGGGAGGGCCAGTTCCTCGGCGAAGTCGGCGATCAGGTCGGCGAGCTGCTCCAGCCCCAGTTCCGGGGCCAGCTGCAGGTTGCCGCCCTGGCCGGGCAGGTCGAGGAGGATGACCGGGTGTTCGTCCAGCAGCTCTTCCACCTCGGCGGCGAAGGAGCGGAAGCTCTGGAACGCTCCGCCGAGCATGAGCACGGGCGGGCGGGTGTCGTCGGGGTGGCGGGACCAGGCCTGGTAGTGCAGGCACCAGGGGCCTATGTGGAGCCTCTCGGGGGGCGAGGCGAGCAGGTCTGCGCTGTATCCGGTGCGATAGTGCATGGCGATCCTCCGGCGCTCGGGCGCCTTCTTGTTGTTCTCGCCGCGAGTCGGGGCGCGGTGGCACGAGCTCAAGGTAAACATCGGTGACGATTTTGTTTACCCAACCTTCGGGCGGCA
This sequence comes from Pseudomonas sp. Pc102, assembly GCF_018408275.1. Taxonomy (NCBI): domain Bacteria; kingdom Pseudomonadati; phylum Pseudomonadota; class Gammaproteobacteria; order Pseudomonadales; family Pseudomonadaceae; genus Pseudomonas; species Pseudomonas sp. Pc102. The sequence continues at coordinate 928,171 of NZ_AP021905.1, forward strand.
CAAGGCCAGTATTTTCCGCCGGGTGTCACCGTATCCCCTGCAAGCGCGGGCCCTGGCGGCTGTGGCGGTGCCGCGCCGGCACTGCGGGACGTGCTGTCTACCATCCGCCCGGCGCCGCTGGGCGTGGCGGGGCGCGCGGGCTATAATCGCCCACTTTTCCCAACTGCCAGACCGCCGAGACCATGACCGAGTCCGTTCTCGATTACATGACCCGCCTGGGCCGCGCCGCGCGCGCCGCCTCGCGCGTGGCCGCCCGTGCCAGCACCGCGCAGAAGAACCGCGCCCTGCTGGCCGCCGCCGATGCACTGGACGCCGCCCGCGCCGAGCTGTCCGCCGCCAACGAGCAGGACCTGGCCAACGGCCGGGCCAATGGCCTGGAGCCAGCCATGCTGGATCGCCTGGCGCTCACCCCGGCACGCATCGACGACATGATCGAGGGCCTGCGCCAGGTGGCCACCCTGCCGGACCCGATCGGCGAGATCCGCGACATGCGCTACCTGCCTTCGGGCATCCAGGTGGGCAAGATGCGCGTGCCGCTGGGCGTGATCGGCATCATCTACGAGTCGCGCCCGAACGTGACCATCGACGCGGCCAGCCTGTGCCTGAAGTCCGGCAACGCCACCATCCTGCGTGGCGGCTCCGAGGCTATCCATTCCAACCAGGCCATCGCCGCCTGCATCCAGAAGGGCCTGGCCGACGCCGGCCTGCCGGCCGAGCTGGTGCAGGTCGTCGAGACCACCGACCGCGCCGCCGTGGGCGCGCTGATCAGCATGCCGGAGTTCGTCGACGTGATAGTCCCGCGCGGCGGCAAGGGCCTGATCGAGCGCATCAGCCGCGAGGCCAAGGTGCCGGTGATCAAGCACCTGGACGGCATCTGCCATGTCTACATCGACATCGCCGCCGACCTGGACAAGGCGATCCGCGTCGCCGACAACGCCAAGACCCAACGCTACGCGCCCTGCAACACCATGGAGACGCTGCTGGTGCATGCCGGCATCGCCGAGCGCGTGCTGCCGCCGCTGGCCGCCATCTACCGCGACAAGCAGGTGGAACTGCGTGGCGACGCCGCCACCCGCGCGCTGCTGGGTGGCGACGTGCTGGAGGCGACCGAGGAAGACTGGCGCACCGAGTACAACGCGCCGATCCTGTCGATCCGCATCGTCGCGGGCCTGGATGAGGCGATCGAGCACATCAACACCTACGGCTCGCAGCACACCGACGCGATCATCACCGAGAACTTCAGCGACGCCCGTCGTTTCCTCACCGAAGTGGATTCCGCCTCGGTGATGGTCAACGCCTCGACGCGCTTCGCCGATGGCTTCGAGTACGGCCTGGGCGCGGAGATCGGCATCTCCACCGACAAGCTGCACGCCCGTGGACCGGTCGGCCTGGAAGGCCTGACCAGCGAGAAGTACGTGGTGTTCGGCGACGGTCACGTGCGCACCTGATGGGCAAACGCATCGGTCTGTTCGGCGGTACCTTCGATCCTGTGCACATCGGCCACTTGCGTGGTGCGCTGGAGGTCGCCGAGCTGATGGGGTTCGACGAGTTGCGCCTGATCCCCAGCGCCAGGCCGCCGCACCGCGAGACGCCGCAGGTCAGCGCGGCCGATCGCCTGGAAATGGTCCAGCGCGCGGTGGCCGACCTGCCGCCACTGGTGGTGGACGATCGTGAGCTCAAGCGCGACCGGCCGTCCTGGACCATCGACACCCTGGAGTCGCTGCACGCCGAACTCGGCGCCGACGACTCGCTGTACCTGCTGCTGGGCTGGGATGCCTTCTGCGGCCTGCCGGGCTGGCACCGTTGGGAGGAGCTCCTGGAGCACTGCCACATCCTGGTGCTGCAACGGCCGGACGCCGACAGTGAACCACCGGAAGCCCTGCGCGACCTGCTGGCGGCGCGCAGCATCGCCGATCCCCTGGCCCTGGCCGGGCGGGGCGGACAGATTTCCTTTGTATGGCAGGCGCCGCTGGCGGTTTCCGCCACGCAGATCCGCCAGCTGCTGGCCACCGGGCGCTCGGTACGCTTCCTCGTACCCGACGCGGTGCTGGCCTATATCCATGAGCACGGCCTGTACCGTGCGACGAACTGATTGATCGAGGTAGAAGAACCGATGCAAAACGAAGAACTGGTCAAGGTCGCCATCGCGGCCCTGGAAGACATGAAGGCCCAGGACATCACCACCATCGATGTGCGCGGCAAGACCAGCGTCACCGACTTCATGGTGATCGCCAGCGGCACCTCCAGCCGCCACGTCAAGTCGATCGCCGACAACGTGCTGGAGAAGGTCAAGGAACAGGGTCAGCGCCCGCTGGGCAGCGAAGGCCTGGACAGCGGCGAGTGGGCCCTGCTGGACCTGGGCGATGTGGTCGTGCACGTGATGCAGGTCGCCACCCGCCAGTTCTACGACCTCGAGCGCCTGTGGCAGGGTGCCGAGCAGAGCCGCGCCCAGCATCCCCAGGAATAACGGAGCACCGCCTTGCGTCTGCGTCTGATCGCCGTCGGCTCGCGCATGCCCCGCTGGGTGGAGGAGGGCTGGCACGAGTACGCCAAGCGCCTGCCTTCCGAGCTTTCCCTGGAACTGGTGGAGATCCCCCTGACCACGCGCGGCAAGAACGCCGACGTGGCGCGGATGATCCGCCAGGAAGGGGAAGCGATGCTGGCCAAGGTGCAGCCCGGGGAACGCATCGTCACCCTGGAAGTCGAAGGCCGCGCCTGGAGCACCGAGCAACTGGCGGTGGAGCTGGACCGCTGGCGCCTCGACGCGCGCACCGTGAACCTCATGGTCGGCGGCCCGGAAGGGCTGGCACCGGAGGTCTGCGCGCGCAGCGAACAGCGCTGGTCGCTGTCGCCGCTGACCCTGCCGCACCCGCTGGTGCGGATCCTGGTGGGCGAACAGATCTATCGAGCCTGGACCGTGCTGTCCGGCCACCCCTATCACAAGTAAGCCGTACCGATGCCGCAGCCGATCCGCCTGAAAGACCACGAGAAGGACGCCCGCCTGGTGCGTCGTCGCGTCGTCGTCGGCGCGGTGCTGGTGCTGTTGCTGACCTGCGTGCTGATCGCCCGCCTCTATTACCTGCAGGTGATCCAGTACGAGTACCACTCGACGCTCTCCGAGAACAACCGCGTCCACGTCCAGCCCATCCCGCCGACCCGTGGCCTGATCTACGACCGCAACGGGCTGATCATCGCCGACAACCGCCCGAGCTTCAGCCTGACGGTGACGCGTGAGCGCGCCGGCGACTGGGAGCAGACGCTGGACGTGATCGTCGAGGCGCTGCAGTTGACGCCGGATGACCGCACGCTGTTCGAGAAGCGCATGAAGCAGGGGCGTCGCCCGTTCGAGCCGGTGCCCATCCTCTTCGAGCTGTCGGAGGAGCAGATCGCCCGCGTGGCGGTGAACCAGTTCCGCCTGCCGGGCGTGGAGGTGGTCGCGCAACTGGTGCGCCACTACCCGCAGGGCGCGCACTTCGCCCATTCGGTGGGCTACGTCGGGCGCATCAACGAGAAGGAGCTCAAGGAGCTCGACCCGATCAACTACAGCGGCACCCACCACATCGGCAAGACCGGCATCGAGCGCTTCTACGAGGACACGCTGCACGGCGAGGTGGGTTACGAGGAAGTCGAGACCAATGCCCGTGGCCGTGTGCTGCGGGTGCTCAAACGCACCGATCCGAAGCCGGGCAAGGACCTGGTGCTGACCATCGATACGCGCCTGCAGGAGGCGGCGGAAGCGGCCCTTGGCGGGCGCCGGGGCGCCATCGTGGCAATCGAGCCGTCCAGCGGCGATGTGCTGGCGATGGTCAGCCAGCCGAGCTTCGACCCGAACCCCTTCGTCACCGGCATCAGCTTCAAGCAGTACGCCGAGCTGCGCGACTCCATCGACCGGCCGCTGTACAACCGCGTGCTGCGCGGGCTCTATCCGCCGGGGTCGACGGTCAAGCCGATGGTGGCGGTCTCGGGGCTGGAAGCCGGCGTGGTCACCCCCGAGTCGCGGGTGTTCGACCCGGGCTTCTACCAACTGCCCAACTACGATCACAAGTACCGCAACTGGAACCGCACCGGTGACGGCTGGGTGAGCCTGGAGACCGCGATCATGCGGTCCAACGACACCTACTTCTACGACCTTGCCCACAAGATGGGCATCGACCGCCTGCATGCCTCCATGAGCCGCTTCGGCTTCGGCCAGAAGGTGGCCCTGGACATGTTCGAGGAGACCACCGGGCTCATGCCGTCGCGTGACTGGAAGCGCGCCCGCTACCGCCAGGCCTGGTACCCGGGCGAGACGCTGATCCTCGGCATCGGCCAGGGCTACATGCAGGCCACGCCGCTGCAACTGGCCCAGGCCACCGCGCTGATGGCCAATCGGGGCAAGTGGATCCGCCCGCACCTGGCCAAGACCATCGAGGGCAAGCCGCCGGAAGATCCGAGCCCGATGCCGGACATCACGCTGCGCGACCCGAAGTTCTGGGACTACGCGCGCTCCGGCATGGAGCAGGTGATGCACGGCGCGCGGGGCACCGCCCGCAAGGTAGGCGATACCTCGGTCTACCGCATCGCCGGCAAGTCCGGTACCGCGCAGGTGGTGGCGATCAAGCAGGGCGAGAAGTACGACCGCTCGAAGGTCCAGGAGCGCCACCGCGACCACGCGCTGTTCATCGGCTTCGCCCCGGCCGACAACCCGAAGATCGCCGTCGCGGTCATGGTGGAGAACGGTGAGTCCGGCTCCGGTGTCGCCGCGCCCGTGGTCAAGCAGGTGATGGATGCCTGGCTGCTGGGCCCCGATGGGCAGCTCAAGCCCGAGTTCCAGTCGCCGCAGGCGCCCCTGACCGCCGAGAAGAGCCCGAGCCGATGAACAGCAACTTCGACCGCACCCTGTCCAACGAGGACGTGATGCGCCGCCGCGCCAGCCTGCTGCAGCGCCTGCACATCGATGGCCAGTTGCTGCTGCTCCTGCTGGTGCTGGCCGCCGGCAGCCTGTTCGTCCTCTATTCGGCCAGCGGCAAGCACTGGGACCTGCTGATGAAGCAGGCGTCGTCCTTCGGCCTGGGGCTGGTGGCGATGGTGGTCATCGCCCAGTTCGAGCCACGCTTCCTCGCCCGCTGGGTGCCCCTGGGCTACGTCGGCGGCGTGTCGCTGCTGATCGTGGTCGACATCATGGGCCACAACGCCATGGGCGCCACGCGCTGGATCAACATCCCGGGGGTGATCCGCTTCCAGCCAGCGGAGTTCATGAAGATCCTCATGCCGGCGACCATCGCCTGGTACCTGTCCAAGCGAACGCTGCCCCCCAAGCTCAAGCATGTGGTGGTGAGCCTGGCGCTGATCGTGGTGCCCTTCATCCTGGTGGTGCGCCAGCCGGACCTCGGCACCGCGCTGCTGATCCTCGCCTCGGGGGCCTTCGTGCTGTTCATGGCCGGGCTGCAGTGGCGCTGGATACTCGGCGCGGTCACGGCGGTGGTGCCGGTCGCGGTGGGGATGTGGTTCTTCGTCATGCACGACTACCAGAAGCAGCGGGTGCTGACCTTCCTCGACCCGGAAAGCGACCCGCTGGGCACCGGCTGGAACATCATCCAGTCGAAGGCGGCGATCGGCTCGGGCGGGGTGTTCGGCAAGGGCTGGCTGCTGGGCACCCAGTCGCACCTGGATTTTTTGCCCGAAAGCCACACGGACTTTATCATTGCCGTCCTCGGCGAAGAGTTCGGCCTGGTCGGCGTGTGCATCCTGCTGCTGGTCTACATGCTGTTGATCGGCCGCGGCCTGGTCATCACCGCGCAGGCACAGACCCTGTTCGGCAAGCTGCTGGCGGGCAGCCTGACCATGACCTTCTTCGTCTACGTGTTCGTCAACATCGGCATGGTCAGTGGCCTGCTGCCGGTGGTGGGAGTGCCCCTTCCCTTCATTAGCTACGGCGGAACTTCGCTGGTTACGCTGCTGTCAGGGTTTGGGGTTTTGATGGCCATCCATACCCATCGCAAGTGGATCGCCCAGGTTTGATACGAGTGAATAATTTGAAAATACTGCGCAGCTGGATGGTGCGGGGGACCCTGGGTCTCGGCGGCGTGCTGGGAGCCGCCGCGCCGGCCCTGGCGGGGGACTACGAAGGCAGCCCACAGGTCGCCGAGTTCGTTGCGGAGATGACCCGTGACTATGGCTTCGCCGGGGAGCAACTGGTCAGCCTGTTCCGCGAGGTGGAGCGCAAGCAGGCGATCCTCGATGCGATTTCGCGGCCGGCCGAGCGGGTCAAGCCTTGGAAGGAATACCGCCCGATCTTCATCACCGATGCGCGCATCCAGAAAGGCGTGGCCTTCTGGAACCAGCACGCCGACGCCCTGGCCCGTGCCGAGAAGGAGTACGGCGTGCCGGCCCAGGTGATCGTGGCGATCATCGGCGTCGAGACCTTCTATGGCGGCAACACCGGCAGCTACCGGGTGATCGATGCCCTGTCGACCCTGGGCTTCGACTACCCGCCGCGTGCCGAATTCTTCCGCAAGCAGTTGAAGGAGTTCCTGCTGCTGGCGCGCGAGGAGCAGGTCGACCCGCTCACCCTGAAGGGCTCCTACGCCGGCGCCATGGGGCTGCCGCAGTTCATGCCCAGCAGCTTCCGCGCCTATGCGGTGGACTTCGACGGCGATGGCCACATCGATATCTGGACCAACCCGGTGGACGCCATCGGCAGCGTGGCCAGCTACTTCAAGCGCCATGGCTGGGTGGCCGGCGAGCCGGTGGTCAGCCGCGCCCAGGTGCGTGGCGAGAATGCCGAGCAGGGCCTCACCGAAGGCCTGGACCCGGTGAAGAATGTCGGCGAACTGCGTGCCCTGGGCTGGGCAAGCGGGGATGCCTTGCGCGATGATCTCGCCGTCACGGCCTTCAGGCTGGATGGCGCGGACGGCATGGAGTACTGGATGGGCCTGCCCAACTTCTACGTGATCACCCGCTACAATCGCAGCGTGATGTATTCCATGGCGGTGCATCAGCTTTCAGAATCCTTGGTCAATGCGCGGGGCGGGCGTTAACACATGCGGCAGATGCCGATCAGATTCGCAGCTTACGGTGCCTTGGTGCTGCTGCTCGCCAGCTGCTCCAGCAGCCGTTCCCCGCAGCCGGTACAACAAGGCGGGCCGATCTCCGGTCCTGGCGACTACTCGCGTCCGCACAAGGACGGCGCGCCCTGGTGGGACGTCGACGTCTCGCGGATCCCCGACGCGGTGCCGATGCCGCACTACGGCTCGATCAAGGCCAACCCCTATACGGTGCTGGGCAAGACCTACTACCCGATGAGCGATGCGCGCCGCTACCAGGCCACCGGCACCGCTTCCTGGTATGGCACCAAGTTCCATGGGCAGGCCACCGCCAACGGCGAGGCCTACGACCTCTATGGCATGACCGCCGCGCACAAGACCCTGCCGCTGCCGAGCTACGTCAAGGTGACCAACCTGGACAACGGCCGCACGGTGATCCTGCGCGTGAACGACCGTGGCCCGTTCTACTCCGACCGCATCATCGACCTGTCCTTCGCCGCCGCGAAGAAGCTCGGCTATGCCGAGACCGGCACCGCGCGGGTCAAGGTCGAGGGCATCGACCCCAATGAGTGGTGGGCTGCCCAGGGCCGTCCGGTGCCGATGGTGCTGGCGCAGCCGCAGCAGGTGGCCAAGCCCCAGCCGGCGCCCGCGCCCGTGCAGGTCGCCAGCGCCCCGGTCGAGCAGTACACCCCGCCGCCCGCGCAGCACGCGGCCGCCGTGCTGCCAGTGCAGATCGACGCAAAAAAAAACGGTTCACTCGGAGCATCTGGCCTGTATCTCCAGGTGGGCGCCTTCGCCAATCCGGACGCTGCGGAGCTCCTCAAGGACAAGCTGAGCGGGATGGTGAGTGCCCCGGTATTCATCAGCTCGGTCGTGCGCAATCAGCAGATCCTGCACCGGGTGCGCCTGGGGCCGATCGACACGCAGGGTGAAGCGCAGCAATTGCAGGACAGCGTTCGCCTGGCCAACCTCGGCCAGCCGACCCTGGTGAAGCCGGACTGACGGCTTCGTTCTTTGCCCGCGAGGGCCTGTTAGACCATTAGCAACTTCAGAGAGACGGATGAACATCATCAGCTTTGCGAAACGCCTTCTACTGCCAGCAGCCCTGCTCATCGCCGCGCCGGTCGCCCTGGCCGCCGAGCAGATCGTCCCTTCGCCGCCGCAACTGGCTGCCAAGGCCTATGTGCTGATGGATGCCGCCAGTGGCCAGGTCCTGGTCGAGAACAACGGTGACGAGCGCCTGCCGCCCGCGAGCCTGACCAAGCTGATGACCGCGTACATCGCCACCCTGGAGATCCGCAAGGGCCAGATCGGCGAGAACGACCCGGTGACCATCAGCGAGCACGCCTGGCGCACCGGCGGTTCGCGCATGTTCGTCCAGGTCAACACCCAGGTGTCCCTGAGCGACCTGCTGCACGGCATCATCATCCAGTCCGGCAACGACGCCAGCGTCGCCGTGGCCGAGCACATCGCCGGCAGCGAAGACGCCTTCGCCGACATGATGAACACCACCGCCGAGAAGCTCGGCATGACCGGCAGCCACTTCATGAACGCCACCGGCCTGCCCAATCCGGAGCACTACTCCACCGCGCACGACATGGCCCGCCTGGCCCGCGCGATCATCTACGAGGACCCGGCGCACTACGCCATCTACTCGCAGAAGGAGTTCTTCTGGAACAACATCAAGCAGCCCAACCGCAACCTGCTGCTGTGGCGCGACAAGACCGTGGACGGCCTGAAGACCGGCCACACCGAGGAAGCCGGTTTCTGCCTGGTGGCCTCCGCCGTGCGTGACAACCAGCGCCTGATCGCCGTGGTGTTCGGCACCAACAGCGAGCAGGCCCGTGCCGCCGAGACCCAGAAGCTGCTGACCTACGGTTTCCGTTTCTTCGAGACCAAGACCTTCTACCAGAAGGGCGCCGAGCTGGCCAAAGCCCAGGTCTGGAAGGGCGCTTCGCGCGAAGTGAAGGCTGGCCTGGCCAGCGATCTGACCATGACCCTGCCCAAGGGCCAGCTGCAGAAACTGCAGGCCGCCATGACCCTGTCCCCGCAACTGGTCGCGCCCATCAAGCAGGGCGACGTGATCGGCAAGGTCGAGGTCAAGCTGGACGACAAGGTGGTGCACAGCGCCGACCTGGTCGCCCTGGAGGCCGTCGAAGAAGGTGGCTTCTTCCGCCGCCTGTGGGATAGCATCCGCCTGTTCTTCTACGGCCTGTTCAACTGAGCCGAGCCGTACCAACCGACCTACTGAGCCGACGCCCCGCACCCCACCCGGGTGGCGGGGCGTCCGCATCGCGGACCACGAGTCCGCCGCCGCCATGACCGACGAAACCGACGTACAAGCCCCAAAAATCGAATTCCCCTGCGAGCGCTACCCGATCAAGGTGATCGGCGATGCCGGCGAGGGCTTCTCCGACCTGGTCGTCGAGATCATTCAGCGCCATGCGCCGGACCTCGACGTCACCACCCTGGTGGCACGCGACAGCCGCAACGGCCGCTTCCTCTCCGTGCAGGTACTGATCACCGCCACCAGCGTCGACCAGTTGCAGGCGATTCACGTCGACCTGCGCGCTACCGGCCGCGTGCACATGGTGCTCTAGTGGCGCCCGAGCTCATCGTGCGTCACCTAGGGTTGGCCGAATACCTGCCGACCCTGGAGGCGATGCGCCGGCTCACCGCCGAGCGCGACGACACCACCCCCGACGAAATCTGGCTGCTGCAGCACCCCCGGGTATTCACCCAGGGGCAGGCCGGCAAGGCCGAGCACCTGCTGGCACCGGGCGATATCCCCGTGGTGCAGGTCGATCGTGGCGGCCAGGTGACCTACCACGGTCCCGGCCAACTGGTGGGCTACCTGATGCTCGACCTGCGCCGCCTGGGGCTGGGTGTGCGCGAGCTGGTGACGACCATGGAGCTGAGCCTGGTTGAGCTGCTGGCCGGCTACGGCATCGAGGCGGCGCCCAGGGCGGATGCGCCCGGGGTCTACGTGGCGGGCGACAAGATCGCCTCGCTGGGCCTGCGGGTCAGCCGCGGCTGTTCCTTCCACGGCCTGGCGCTCAACGTGGACATGGACATGTCGCCCTTCCAGCGCATCAACCCCTGCGGTTACGCCGGCCTGAAGATGGTGCAGCTCAAGGAACTGGTCGCGCCGGCGCCGTCCCTCGACGAGGTGGCGCAGCGCCTGGAGCGGATCCTGCGCGAGCGGCTGTACCCGCGCTAGGCGGGTACAAGAAAGGCGCCCGGTGGGCGCCTTTTTCATAAGCCTGGTCTTCCTTCATCGCAACCCGCCCCGGTTTCCCGGGGCGGCCTTGCCGTGGTCGCTCAACCCAGGTTGAGGGCAGGGATGAGGCTCGTGTCCTGGGGCTGGCCCGGCACCGGTACCGGCGCGGCGAGGCCCAGGTTGTTCTTCTCGAACACCCGGTCGGCGCGGTAGCTGGAGCGCACCAGCGGGCCGGCGGCGACTTCCATGAAGCCCTTCTCCAGGCCGATGTCGCGGAAGCGGTTGAACTCCTCGGGGCTGACCCAGCGCTGGACCTTGAGGTGGTTGCGGGTCGGTTGCAGGTACTGGCCGAGGGTCAGGATGTCGACGCCGATGGCGCGCAGGTCGTCCATGGCCTCGATGACTTCCTCGTCGGTCTCGCCCAGGCCGAGCATCAGGCTGGTCTTGGTCAGTACGGAAGGGCGGTGGCGCTTGGCGTGCGCCAGGGCATTCAGGGTCTTCTCGTAGCCGGCGCGGGGGTCGCGCACCTCGTGGGTCAGGCGCTTGACCGTCTCGACGTTCTGCGCGAACACCTCGAGGCCCGAGTCGACCACGCGCTCGATGGCCTGGAGGTCACCGTCGAAGTCGGGCGTGAGGGCTTCCACCACCACATTGGGGGTACGTTCCTTGATGGCGCGCACGCAGGCCGCGTAGTGGCTGGCGCCACCGTCGTCGAGGTCGTCGCGGTCCACCGAGGTCAGCACGATGTAGCGCAACGCCATCAGCTCGACGGACTTGGCAGTGTTCTGCGGCTCTTCCTGGTCCAGCCAGCCATTGGGGTTGCCGGTGTCCACGGCGCAGAAGCGGCAGGCGCGGGTGCACACCGAGCCCATCAGCATGATGGTGGCGGTGCCGTTGGACCAGCACTCGCCCATGTTCGGGCAATGGGATTCCTGGCACACGGTGCTCAGGCGGTGCTCGCCGACGTTGCGCTTGACCGCTTCGAAACGGCTGCCGCCGGGAGCCTTCACCCGCAACCAGCTGGGCTTGGGTTCGAATACCTGGGGTTCGGCCGAGGCGCGGCGCTTCTGGCCATCCTTGATCGCCGTGATGCCCTGGGCATTACGGAACTTCTCGCCACTGGCGACGGGTTTGGACGGGGCTGAATCGGACATCGGAACTGGCTCCGCTAGAGGCTCAGTTGGCTGCCACGGGGGCAAAAAGGGGTGGCGCAGTGTAACACAGCGGCCTGTGTCGGCTGGAGCGAAATGACCGGATGGTCAGCTGCCCGCCTGTACGGTCCGGAGGGGCCCCGGCTGTGGCCGGGCGACCCGTAGCTCCGTTCAGGCGGGGCGCTTCAGCGTGCGCTGCGCAATTGCTCGAGCAGCTGCTGGTTGGGGTAGCCGTCGGCCGGCCAGCCGAGCTGCTGCTGGTAGCCACGGATGGCCTTGCGGGTGTTGGCACCGATGATGCCGTCGGCGGCACCGGGGTTGTAGCCACCGCTGGCCAGGGCTTCCTGCAGTTCGATGCGCTCGGTGCGGCTCAGGGGCTTGTCGCCCTTGGGCCAGGTGCCGGCGATCAGCCCCTGGCCGTCGAAGCGCTGGGACAGCAGGCCGATGGCCAGGGCGTAGGAAGACGAGTTGTTGTACTTGAGGATGGCGCGGAAGTTGTCCAGCACCAGGAATGCCGGGCCGCGGTAGCCGGCCGGCAGCAGCAGGTAGCCGCGCTCCTGGGCCAGGTGCGCGGGCAACGGTACGCGCACGCCCAGCGCCTGCCACTCGGCCACGGTCTTGCGGGTGTCGGTGTCGGCCTGAGCGTAGTCGAAGCCGGCTGGCAGCTTCACTTCGGCGCCCCATGGCTTGCCCTTCTGCCAGCCCGAGGCCTGCAGGTAGTGGGCAGTGGAGGCCAGGGCGTCGGCGGTGGAGTTCCAGATGTCGCGGCGGCCGTCGCCGTCGAAGTCCACCGCATGGGTGTTGTAGGTGGTGGGGATGAACTGGGTCTGGCCCATGGCGCCGGCCCAGGAGCCACGCATGCCGGCGGGCTTGATGTCGCCGTGCTGGATGATCTCCAGGGCGGCGATCAGCTGGGCGTGGGCGAAGGCCGGGCGGCGACCTTCGTAGGCCAGGGTGGCGAGGGAGCGGATCACCGACTTGTCGCCCATGAACTGGCCGAAGCTGCTTTCCATGCCCCAGACGGCCACCAGGGTCTGGCGGTCGACGGCGTAGCGCTGCTCGATGGCGTCGAGTATCCGCGCGTGTTCCGCCAGCAGGGCCTGGCCCTTGCGCACGCGGTACGGCGACATGGCCCCTTCGAGGTATTCCCAGACCGGCCGGGTGAACTCGGGCTGGCTCTGGTCGGCGGTGACCACGGCGGGGTCCGGTTCGACGCCCTGGAGGGCCTGGTCGAAAATGGTGGCGCGGATGCCGGCGGCCAGCGCTTCCTGGCGGAAGCGGGCACGCCATTGCTCGAAGGTCTCCTCGGGCAGCACTTCGGGTGCGACCGGCGGCTGGGCAGGGGAGGCTTGGGCGGCGGGTTGCGCCGGGGCGCTGGCCAGGGGAGCGGAGGTGTTCGGGGTGTCGGCGCAGGCGCTGAGGACTGCGAGGGTGGTGGCCACTGCCAGGCTGCGGAGGATCAGGCCGGGTACGGGGGCGAGGAGCATGGGGCGGTCTCGACAGCTGCAAAAACAAGCCGCGACCTTAACACGGATGACTCTTTTCAGGCGGCCAGAAGCGAAGAAGCCTCCCAGTTACGGGAGGCTTCGCGGCGGTAGCTGCCTTTGCCTTTCAGTGGCTGTTCCTGGCGGCTGCGGAACAGGGGCTGGGCGACGATGCTCTTCGCCTTGTTGGGTTTCTTGCGTTGCTTGGCCATGGCCGACTCTCCACTGGGCGCCTGCGGGGTTGCAGGCGCGCGCATCTTGCTCCCGCATGCGGGCGATGTCCAGTGTCAGGCGGCGGGGATGGGCAGGCGCTGGCCGGCGAGGCTGAGCGCGAGGTGTGCGAGGCCGATCCACGGATCGCCGGCGGCCTGGCCCTTTATCTGTGCATCGATGCGCTGGGCATCGCTGAGCAGTTGGTTCCAGCGCGAGGCGGGATGACGTTGCAGGGCACGGCTGACCAGGGGGCGGCGCTTGTCCCACACCGGCGGGCGGGCGGAGGCGAAGGCTTTCTCCAGCGGCACGCCCTGGGCGTACTGCTGGGCGATGCCGGCCAGCTGGCGCAGTTCGCGGGCCAGCGCCCATAGGATCACGGGGGTTTCCACGCCTTCGCCGCGCAGGCCTTCGAGGGTGCGCAGGGTATGCGCGGCCTCGCCGTTGAGCGCAGCGTCGATCAGGCCGAAGACGTCGAAGCGGGCGCTGTCGGCCACTGCAGCCTGCACGGTGGCGGCGTCGATCTGGCCGCCTTCGGCGAGCAGCTTGAGCTTCTCGATCTCCTGGGCGGCGGCCAGCAGGTTGCCTTCGACCCGGGCGGCGATCAGGTCGACCGCCTCCTGGTTGGCGGCGAGACCGGCCTGGGCCAGGCGCTGGCGTATCCATTGCGGCAGCTGGTGGGCGTCCACTGGCCAGATCTGCAGGAACTGGGCGTTGGGACCGTCGATCAGGGCCTTGGCCCATTTGGTTTTCTGGGTGCTGCCGTCCAGCTTGGGCAGGCTTACCAGCAGCAGGGTGTCTTCCGGCGGACGCGAGAGGTATTCGAGCAGCGCGGCGGCGCCCTTGTCCCCGGGCTTGCCGTTGGGAATGCGCAATTCGATCAGGCGCTTGTCGGCGAACAGCGAGAGGCTGGCACCGGCTTCATGCAGCTGCCCCCAGTCGAAGCTGGCCTCGACGTTGAAGACCTGGCGTTCGTTGAAGTCGCGCTCGCGGCAGGCCGTGCGGATGGCATCGCAGGCTTCCTGGCACAGCAGCGGCTCGTCGCCGCTGACGATGTAGACAGGGGCGAGGTTGCCTTGCAGGTGCTTGCTGAGTTGGGCGGCGTTGAGCTTCATGGGCAGGGGAAATGACCGGGGCCGCAATAGCGGCCCCGTGCACCTTACTTGACGGGCAGTTGCAGCGGGGATTGCTGCGGCTTGGCTTCTTCGGCGCGACGCTCGGCTTCCAGGGCGTCGGCTTCGGCCTTGGCCTTGGCTTCGGCTTCGGTCTGCAGCTGATCCAGGCGCTCGGGCGTGATCAGTTGCAGGCGCATGGCCAGTTGCTGAACCAGCTCGCGGCGCATTTCCTCGCGCAGCTGGTTGGACTCCTGGTCGGAGCCGATCAGGTTGTTGCTGTCGTGGGTGTAGTAGCGCTGCACGTCCATGCGGTCGCTGAGCAGCAGCAGGTCCTTGTTGCCACGGATCTCGTAGTCGAGGGTGACGTTCAGCTCGTACTCGGCGCTACGCGCGGAGCCGGTGTAGGTGGCGGTGCGCTGGTCTTCCTTCTCGCGGGTGAGGACCAGGGTGTAGGGCGCGCCGGCGTGGACGTTGACGTCGCTGTTCTCCAGCAGCTCGCGGACCTGCTTGACGGTCTCGCCGTAGCTGTTGCGGCCGGTGACGTCGATTTCCTTCAGGGCGAACCGGGTGTCGCCGGTGCCGCGCAGTTGAAAGCCGCAGGCACTGAGCATCACGGCCAGACCCACGACCAGCAGATTCCGTTTCTTCATTTCTGTTTTCCCCTTGGCGAACGTACCGGTGCCGCGCTCCACACGCGGCCCCGGGCTCAATCAGTTGGCGACGATGTTGACCAGCTTGCCGGGCACCACGATGACCTTGCGGATGGTCAGGCCTTCGGTGAAGCGCAGCACGTTCTCGTTCTCCCGCGCGGTGGCCTCGACGGCTTCGCGGCTGGCGTCGGCCGGTACGTCGATGTGCCCGCGCAGCTTGCCGTTGACCTGCACCACCAGTTGCAGGCTGTCCTGCACCAGGGCTTCGGCGTCGACCTTGGGCCAGCTGGCGTCGATCACCGGGTCGGCATGGCCCAGCTCGCGCCACAGCTCGTGGCTGATGTGCGGGGTGATGGGCGCCAGCAGCAGGGCCACGGTCTCCAGGCCTTCGTGCAGCAGGGCGCGGTCCTGGTCGGTGTCCTGGGCGGCTTTCTCGAGCACGTTCATCAGGGTCATCACGGCGGCGATGGCGGTGTTGAACTTGTGGTGCTGGCCGACATCCTGGCTGGCCTGCTTGATGGCCAGGTGGATGGCGCGGCGCACCTCTTTCTGGGCGTCGTTCAGGCCGGCCTTGTCCAGGCTGCCCGGCAGGCCGGCGTTGACGTGGGCCTGGCCCAGGCGCCAGACGCGGCGCAGGAAGCGGCTGGCCCCTTCGACGCCGGAGTCGGACCACTCCAGGCTCATGTCCGGCGGCGAGGCGAACATCATGAACAGGCGGCAGGTGTCGGCGCCGTAGGCGTCGATCATGGCCTGCGGGTCCACGCCGTTGTTCTTCGACTTGGACATCTTCTCGGTGCCGCCGATTTCCACCGGCTGGCCGTCGCTCTTCAGGCGCGCCCCGATGACCTTGGCCTTGGCGTCGCGCTCGACCTCGACATCGGCCGGGTTGAACCAGTCTTTGCCGCCGTTGGCGGTGGTGCGGTAGTAGGTCTCGGCGACCACCATGCCCTGGGTCAGCAGGTTCTTGAACGGCTCGTCGGAGCTGACCAGGCCTTCGTCACGCATCAGCTTGTGGAAGAAGCGCGCGTAGAGCAGGTGCAGGATGGCGTGTTCGATGCCGCCGATGTATTGGTCCACCGGCAGCCAGTGGTTGGCGGCGGCGGGGTCGACCATGCCCTTGTCGTAGGTGGGCGAGGCGTAGCGGGCGAAGTACCAGGAGCTCTCCACGAAGGTGTCCATGGTGTCGGTTTCGCGCTTGGCCGCAGCGCCGCATTTCGGGCAGCTGCATTCGTAGAACTCGGGCATCTTGGCCAGCGGCGAACCGGCGCCGTCCGGCACCACGTCCTCCGGCAGGACGACGGGCAGCTGGTCCTCGGGGACCGGTACGTCGCCGCAGCTCGGGCAGTGGATGATCGGGATCGGGCAGCCCCAGTAGCGCTGGCGGCTGATGCCCCAGTCGCGCAGGCGGAACTGGGTGCGGGCCTGGCCGAGGGATTTCTTCTGCAGGGCCACTTCGATGGCGTCGAAGGCACCGGGGAAATCCAGGCCGTCGAATTCGCCGGAGTTGATCAACTGGCCATGCTCGCCATAGGCGGGCTGCCAGGGCGCGGGGGTTTCGTCGCCGGCGCTGGTGCGCACCACCGGCTTGACCGGCAGGCCGTACTTGGCGGCGAACTCGAAGTCGCGCTCGTCATGGGCGGGCACGGCCATCACGGCGCCTTCGCCGTAGTTCATCAGGACGTAGTTGGCGACCCACACCGGCAGCTTCTCGCCGGTCAGCGGGTGCTCGACGAGCAGCGGCGTCGGCAGGCCCTTCTTTTCCTGGGTGGCGATGTCGGCTTCGGCGACGCCACCGCGCTTGCACTCGTCGATGAAGGCTTGCAGTTCGGCGGCCTTGTCGGCCGGCAGCTTCTGCAGGGCGATCGCGGCCAGCGGGTGCTCGGCGGCCACGGCCACGTAGGTGGCGCCCATCAGGGTGTCCGGACGGGTGGTGAAGACCTTCATCGCCCCGGCCTGGCCGATGCTGGCCTGGTCGTAGGGGAAGCTGACTTCCATGCCGCGGGACTTGCCGATCCAGTTGCGCTGCATGGTCTTGACCTGCTCGGGCCAGCCCGGCAGTTCGTCGAGGCTGGAGAGCAGCTCATCGGCGTAGGCGGTGATCTTGAAGTAGTACATCGGGATTTCGCGCTTCTCGATCAGCGCGCCCGAACGCCAGCCACGGCCGTCGATGACCTGCTCGTTGGCCAGCACGGTCTGGTCCACCGGGTCCCAGTTCACGGTGCCGTTCTTGCGGTAGATCACGCCCTTCTCGAACAGGCGGGTGAACAGCCACTGCTCCCAGCGGTAGTAATCCGGCTTGCAGGTGGTGACCTCGCGGGACCAGTCGATCGCCAGGCCCAGGCTTTTCAGCTGGGACTTCATGTAGGCGATGTTCTCGTAGGTCCACTTGGCGGGGGCGACGTTGTTCTTCATGGCGGCGTTTTCCGCCGGCATGCCGAAGGCGTCCCAGCCCATGGGCTGCAGCACGTTCTTGCCCTGCATGCGCTGGTAGCGGGCGATCACGTCGCCGATGGTGTAGTTGCGCACGTGACCCATGTGCAGCTTGCCGCTCGGGTAGGGGAACATCGACAGGCAATAGAAGGTGTCCTTGCCGGGCTGTTCGCTGACTACAAAGGATTTCTGCGAATCCCAGTGGGATTGCGCGGCGGCTTCGATTTCGCGGGGCTGGTAGTTTTCGTGCATGGCTACTTGCGCTGAGAAATGGGCATTCAGAAGGGTCGCTGTCCGGGGACCGGTGGGCCTGATCTGAAAAGGAAATTCAAGCGCCGTAGCATACATGACCCCCCTTGGCTGAGGGAAACCCTGATTGACCGCCGCCAGGCCCCGGCCCACCGTTTGTCGCGGCACCCTGTAGGTTCGACGCCTGGCGCTAAGCTATTCATTAGCTTTGCAAAAGTCGGATGCGGTAACGAGGTGTCGTTGGATGGGCGAGATGCGGCGAGCGGAATCGGCGAGCGGGCTCTACGAGCGGCTGCTGCATCGCCTGGCGCTCGCGCTGGACGAAGCCGACACCGCCATCCGCCTGCGTGACGAAGACCCCCGCGAGCTGGAGCTGAAGGGGCTCAGCCCCGCCGAGCTCGAGCTGATCCGCGCCTACCTCGACAATGACCTGCACTGGCTGCGCGGCTGGCACGCGGCGGCCGAAGAGCTCGCGCTGATCGAGCAGCAACCGGCCAGGCCCAAGCTCACCCGCTCCGCTGCCAAGCCCCCGGCCACGCCTGTTCGCGTAGCCAAGCCCCTGTTCAAGCGTCGCCAGCAACTGGTCTGCGCCCTTTGCGGGGCAGCCGCCAGCTGGCAGCGTGGCCAGGGCGTGCAGGCCTGCCCGGCCTGCGGCTCGCAGCTTTTCCGTACCGGTAATCCCCGTTAGGCTTCGCGCACCTTCTGGAGGTGCTCGAATGCCCATTCGCTATTTCTTCAAGCAACTGCTGCTGCCGCCGGGTGGCCTGCTGCTGCTCCTGCTGGCCGGCTGGTGGCTGCGCCGCCGTAGCCCGCGCCTGGCGCTGTGCTGCTTCGTGCTTGGTTTCGGTGGCCTGTGGGCGATGAGCCTGCCGGTGGTGGTGCAATGGTCGGCACGCGCGCTGGAGACCGAAAAGCCCCTGGCCGAGAGCGAGCTCAAGGACCTGCCCGCCCGTGCCCAGGCCATCGTCGTGCTCGGCGCGGGGCGCATGCGCGGCGATCCCGCCTGGGGCGAGGACCAGCCCAGCCTGCTGGCCACCGAGCGTGTGCGCTATGCGGCGCGCCTGGCCAGGGCCAGCGGCCTGCCGGTGCTGACCTCCGGCGGGCTGCATTACGGCACCCCGCCCAGCGAGGCGGCGATCATGGCGCGGACCCTGGAGTCGGAGCTCTCGGTGCCGGTGCGCTGGCAGGAAGGCAGCAGCCGCACAACCTGGGAGAACGCCGTGGAGAGTGCGCGCATCCTCAAGGCCGAGGGAATCGACAAGGTGGTATTGGTGACCCAGGCCTTCCACATGCAGCGGGCGCGCTGGTGCTTCGAGAAAGTCGGCCTGGAGGTGGTGCCGGCGCCCATGGGCGCCTATGGGGTTCCCCCCGGCGACCCGTTCGGCGGCTGGCTGCCCGAGGCGCCGGCAGTGTGGAAGAACGGCATGCTGTTCAACGAATGGATCGGGCTGCTCGCCTATCCGCTGGCCTATCGCTGAAGTGGCGTCGTTCCCGGGCCGAAGCCCGGGCTACGCAGCCGCCATGATCTGCCGGGTCACACCGTCTTGGCGATGCGGCTGGCCAGCAGGGCCCAGCCGAACAGCAGGCCGCAAAGAATGACCAGCGGCCAGGCGCGCCATTTGAGGTAGGGCGTTAGCTCCTGCATCGGCACCACTTCACCGTAGAGGGTGGCTTTCTCGAACTGCGGGATGCGTTCGGTGATCTGGCCGAAGGGGTCGATCAGCGCGGTGACGCCGTTGTTGGTGGCGCGGATCATCCAGCGGCCGGCTTCCAGCGCGCGCATCTGTGCCATCTGCAGGTGCTGCAGCGGGCCGATGGAGGTGCCGAACCAGGTGTCGTTGCTCACGGTCAGCAGCAGCTCGCTGTTGGCGGAGAGCCCTGCGGCGAACTCGGGGTAGACCACCTCGTAGCAGATGAACGGCGCGATGCGGTAACCCTTGGCCAGCAGCGGCTCCTGGTCGGTCGGGCCGCGTGCGAAGTCGGACATGGGCAGGTCGAAGAAGGCGATCAGGCCGCGCAGCACGTCCTGCAGGGGCACGTATTCGCCGAAGGGCACCAGCTTCTGCTTGAGGTAGGTGCCTTCGCCTTCGCCGATCACGGTGATGCCGTTGTAGTAGCGCTTCTCGCCGCGCTCGTTGGCCTGGCGGATCGGCACCCCGGTGATCAGGGTGGCCTTGCGTTCGAAGGCGAAGCGGTTCATCACCGACAGGTAGCCCTCGGCGTATTCCTTGAGCACCGGCACGGCGGTTTCCGGCCAGATGATCAGGTCGGCCTGCTCGGCGCTGAAGGTCATGTCGCGGTACAGCGCAAGCTGGGCGTTGAGCTGGGCCGGGTCCCATTTCATGTTCTGTTCGACGTTGCCCTGCAGGGCCGCGACCTTCAGCGGTTCACCGGCGGGCCTGGTCCAGGCGTGGCCCTTCAGGGCCTGGCCGGCGATCCAGGGACCGACCAGCAGCACCACCCCGGCGGCGAGGAAGGCCGGGCGTGCGCGCAGGCGCACGAGGTTGACCAGCAAGGCGGCGGTCAGTGCCAGGACGAAGGACACCAGCCACATGCCGCCCACCGGGGCGAGCCCGGCCAGGGGCGCGTCGAGCTGGCTGTAGCCGGCGTAGAGCCAGGGGAAGCCGGTGAGGAACCAGCCGCGGAAGGCTTCCTGGGCCAGCCACAGGGCGGCGAAGGCCAGGGCGTCGGCCAGGGGCGCTTCGCTGCGGCGGAACCAGCGCGCCCAGACGATGGCGGGCAGGGCGAA
This sequence comes from Pseudomonas sp. Pc102, assembly GCF_018408275.1. NCBI lineage: Bacteria > Pseudomonadati > Pseudomonadota > Gammaproteobacteria > Pseudomonadales > Pseudomonadaceae > Pseudomonas > Pseudomonas sp. Pc102. The sequence goes on from NZ_AP021905.1 coordinate 948,454, forward strand.
GAACAGGGCCACGCCGGCGCTGAAGCCGCCGGTGAGGAAGGCTGCCAGCGGCACCGAGGCGGCGCCGTAGTCGTGGATGCTGACGTAGATCCAACTGGTGCCGGCGATGAACAGGCCGAAGCCGTAGCACCAGCCGCGGACGAAGGCCGCCTTGGGCGCGAGGTCGCGCAGGCCCAGGTAGAACAGTGCCAGGGACAGCAGCGAGATGGGCCAGATATCGAAGGGCGCGAGGGCCAGCGGGGTGAGCGCGCCGGCCGCCAGGGCCAGCAGGTTGCCCGGCCAGCCGGGGCGGGTGATCCAGTTCATGCACAGTCCTTGGGCTTGGTGGCGCGGGGCGCCCGGGAGTTCGTCGCGGCGCAGTCTAGCCGGGCCACGCCCGCGCCGGGAAGCGGCGGGCGTGGTGGCGCATCAGCGGGACAGCGGGGTGAGGCGCAGCAGGTGCAGGCGACGGCTGTCGGCGTTGAGCACGCGGAAGCGGAAGCCCCCGATCTCGGTGATCTCGTTGCGCTTGGGCAGGTGGCCGAAGGCGCCCATCACCAGGCCGCCGACGGTGTCGAACTCGTCTTCGGAGAAATCGGTCTCGAAGAACTCGTTGAAGGCGTCAACCGGGGTCAGCGCCTTGACGATGAAGTCACCGCTGGGCAGCGGCTTGATGTAGCTGTCTTCCTCGACGTCGTGCTCGTCCTCGATGTCGCCGACGATCTGCTCCAGCACGTCCTCGATGGTCACGAGGCCCGCCACGCCGCCGTATTCGTCGATGACCACGGCCATGTGGTTGTGGTTGGCGCGGAACTCCTTGAGCAGGACGTTGAGGCGCTTGGACTCGGGGACGAAGGTCGCCGGGCGCAGCATGTCCTTGATGTTGAAGGGGCGCTCCGGGTCCTGGAGGATCAGCGGCAGCAGGTCCTTGGCCAGGAGGATGCCCATCACGTCGTCCAGGCCTTCGCCGATCACCGGATAGCGCGAGTGCGCGGCGTCGATGATCGCCGGGAGGAATTCCTTGGGGCTCTGGTTGGCCTTGATGCTGATCATCTGCGAGCGCGGCACCATGATGTCGCGTACCTGAAGGTCGGCGACCTGGATCGCACCTTCGACGATCGACAGGGCTTCGCTGTCCAGCAGCTTGTTCTGGTGCGCTTCGCGCAGGAGCTCCAGCAGCTCCTGGCGGTTCTTCGGCTCATGGGCAAAGGCCTGGGTCAGCTTTTCCAGCCAGGACCTGTGCCCGTTGCTCGATCGATCTTCGCTCATATGTCCTTGCTCGGTGCCTTTCTCATTCGTCATCGCGATAGGGGTCGGGGTGGCCCAGTTCAGCCAGCAAATCCCGTTCCAGTGCTTCCATTTCCTCGGCTTCCTCGTCCTCGATGTGGTCGTAGCCGAGGAGATGCAGGCAGCCGTGGATGACCAGGTGCGCCCAGTGGGCTTCAGGCGACTTGCCCTGCTCGGCGGCTTCGCGTGCCACCACGGGGGCGCAGATCACCAGGTCGCCGAGCAGCGGGATGTCCAGCAACTCGTCGGGTACGTCGGCGGGGAAGGACAGCACGTTGGTGGCGTAGTCCTTGTGTCGCCAGGTGTGGTTCAGTTCGCGGCCTTCGGGCTCGTCCACCAGGCGGATGGTCAGCTCCGAGTCGGCGCTGCGCTGGCGCAGGGCCAGTTCGCACCAGCGGCGGAAGTCGGCTTCAGCGGGAAGCGCGGGGGCTTCGCTGGCCAGTTGCAGGTCGAGTTCAAGCATCGGCGTCGATCGCACCCGGGTCGTTGTCGGCAGGCTTGGGCTTGGGCTGGTTGCGACTGTCGTAGCGGTCGTAGGCTTCGACGATGCGCTGCACCAGCGGGTGGCGCACCACGTCCTGGGACTTGAAGTGGGTGAAGGCGATGCCCGGCACGTCCCGCAGCACGTCGATCACGTGGGTCAGGCCGGAGCGGGTGCCGCGCGGCAGGTCGACCTGGGTGATGTCGCCGGTGATCACGGCCGTGGAGCCGAAACCGATGCGGGTGAGGAACATCTTCATCTGCTCGAGGGTGGTGTTCTGACTCTCGTCGAGAATGATGAAGCTGTTGTTAAGGGTGCGGCCGCGCATGTAGGCCAGCGGAGCCACTTCGATCACCTGCTTCTCGATCAGCTTGGCCACCTGCTCGAAGCCGAGCATCTCGTACAGGGCGTCGTAGAGCGGGCGCAGGTAGGGGTCGATCTTCTGCGACAGGTCGCCGGGCAGGAAGCCGAGCTTCTCGCCCGCCTCGACCGCCGGGCGCACCAGCAGGATGCGGCGCACTTGCTCGCGCTCCAGCGCATCCACGGCGCAGGCGACGGCGAGGTAGGTCTTGCCGGTGCCGGCCGGGCCGATGCCGAAGTTGATGTCGTGGTCGAGGATCGACTTCACGTAGCGCTGCTGGTTGGCGCCGCGGGGACGGATCATGCCCTTGCGGGTGCGCAGGGCGACACCGGTGTCGGCCTTGGCGGGGGTGGCCAGCTGCTCCATGCCGGTTTCCTGGAGGAACAGGTGGACCATGTCCGGTGACAGCTCGGTGGCTTCGGTTTCGCGGTAGAGACGGCGAAGGAGGTTTTCCGTGGCCTGGGTACACTGCGGCTCGCCGACCAGTTCGAACTGGTTGCCACGGTTGCGTATCTCGATGGCCATGCGCTGTTCGATCAGCCGCAGGTGCTCGTCGAATTGGCCGCACAGGTTGGCGAAGCGACGGGCTTCAAAGGGGTCCAGGGTGAAACGGTGCAAATCCAGGGGTGCGTTCAATGTCGTCTGTATGTGGCCGCCGAACGGCAGGGATAGGAAAGGAAGAATAAACCCAGGTGCCCGACTGTGAAAGCTCGGGCACCTTGGAATTCAGTGCAGGGTCCCTTCGATCAGGGTGCCGCGCAGCGAGTGGGGCAGGGCGTCGTCGATATGGACGTCGACGAACTGGCCGATCAGGCGCGGGTTGGCGCTGCGGAAGTTGACGATGCGATTGTTCTCGGTGCGGCCCTGGAGCATGCCCGGGTCCTTCTTGGAGAAGTCGCTCACCAGGATGCGCTGGGTGCTGCCGACCATCCGTCGGCTGATCTCGAAGCCCTGCTGGTGGATGCGCCCCTGGAGGATCTGCAGGCGCTGCTTCTTCACTTCGTCCGGCGTGTCGTCCACCAGGTCGGCGGCCGGTGTGCCGGGGCGCGAGCTGTAGATGAAGGAGAAGGAGAAGTCGAAGCCGACGTCTTCCACCAGTTTCATCGTCGCTTCGAAGTCCTTCTCGGTCTCGCCGGGGAAGCCGACGATGAAGTCGGAGCTGATGCAGATGTCCGGCACCGCGGCCTTGAGCTTGCGGATGCGGGATTTGTACTCGAGTGCGGTGTGGTTGCGCTTCATCGCCGCGAGGATGCGGTCGGAGCCCGCCTGTACCGGCAGGTGGACGAACTTGACCAGTTCCGGCACCTCGGCGTGGGCCTGGATCAGCGCGTCGGAGAACTCCAGCGGGTGCGAAGTGGTGTAGCGGATGCGCTCGATACCGTCGACGGCGGCGACCACGCGGATCAGCTCGGCGAAATCGGCGATGCGCCCGTCATGGGTGGTGCCGCGGTAGCCGTTGACGTTCTGGCCGAGCAGCGTGACCTCGCGCACGCCGTTGTCGGCGAGGTGGATGACCTCGGCCAGCACGTCGTCGAAGGGGCGGCTGACTTCCTCGCCCCGGGTATAGGGCACGACGCAGAAGGTGCAGTACTTGCTGCAGCCTTCCATCACCGAGACGAAGGCGCTGGAGCCATCCACGCGCGGTTCCGGCAGGCGGTCGAACTTCTCGATCTCGGGGAAGCTGATGTCCACCTGGGGCGTGCGGGTGCTGCGTGCGGCGTCGATCATCTCCGGCAGGCGGTGCAGGGTCTGCGGGCCGAAGACCACGTCGACGTAGGGCGCGCGATCACGGATGGCCGCGCCTTCCTGGCTGGCGACGCAGCCGCCGACACCGATCACCAGGTGCGGATTCTGCTGCTTCAGGTCACGCCAGCGGCCGAGCTGCGAGAACACCTTGTCCTGCGCCTTCTCGCGGATGGAGCAGGTGTTGAGCAGGATGACATCGGCGTCTTCGGCGCGCTCGGTCACTTCCAGCGCCTGGTGTTCGCCCAGCAGGTCGACCATGCGCGAGGAGTCGTACTCGTTCATCTGGCAACCGTGGGTCTCGATGTAAAGCTTCTTGGCCATGCACGTTCGTCGGGTGGTTCGAAGAACCGCGCATTATAGTCGGCAGGGCCCCGGCTTCCTAGCGTTGACCGTCCGGAGCCGTGCTATGCTTCGCGCCCCTCGAACTTCCCCCTCCTGCCGCCTCCTCCATGACCAAGCGCGAACCCATCTACAAGGTGATCTTCCTCAACCAGGGCCAGGTGTACGAGATGTACGCCAAGCAGATCTACCAGAGCGATCTGTGGGGGTTCCTGGAGGTGGAGGAATTCGTCTTCGGCGAGCGCACCCAGGTGGTGGTCGACCCCAGCGAAGAAAAGCTCAAGGCCCAGTTCGAAGGCGTGGTACGCAGCTTCGTGCCCATGCACGCGATCATCCGCATCGACGAAGTCGAGCGCCTTGGCACGCCGAAGATCAGCGAAGCCAAGGTCACCGGCAACGTCATGCCGTTTCCCATGCCGATGCCAGACAAAAGCAGCTGAAAGTTGCAAGCGGCAAGCTTCAAGTAAAAGCATCCCGGCTTGGAGCTTGGAGCTTGGAGCTTGGAGCTTGGAGCTTGGAGCTGCGGCGTAGCTGCTAGTGCGTAGGATGGGTAGAGCGTAGCGAAACCCATGCTGCCGATGCTCGGCATGACTCCGAAGTGGTGGACCGGTAAACGTGGTCCAACCCTACATCCAGATTCCGAAAACATATAAGCCCGGGAGTTGACGATCTCCGTCGAGCCCTCAGGCTGCGCCGCTTGCCGCTTGCCGCTTGCCGCTTGCCGCTTGCCGCTTGCTGCTGCGGCGCAGCCGCTAAGGCAACGGCGCGAAAGGCGAGCCGCCGTCGGCGGTCTGCAGCTCGATCAGGTAGTTGCGGAAGATCTGGCCCAGCACCTGGGTGGCGATCTCCAGCTCGTCGGCACGCATCTGGCCGGAGACCATGTCGGCGGTGTCCATCGCTTCGTCCGAGCCGTTCACCGCAGCCATCTTCAGCACGATATAGGCCTGCACATTGCTGGCCGGTACGCCTTCGCCACGGAAGAACATGTTGCCGAGACGGAACTGCGCCTGGGCGTTGCCTTTCAGGGAGGCCTGCTCGAACCAGTTCAGCGCCTGGTGCAGGTCGCGGGGGGTGCGCTTGCCGTCGTAATAGAACTCGCCCAGCTCGTACTGCGCCTCGGTGTCGCCGGCCTTGGCGGCCTGCTGGCAGTTGGAGAGGGCTTCCTGCTGGTCTTCGGGTTGCGTATTCAGGCTGCAGCGCCCGGTGGCCGGGATCAGCAGGGAGTTGCCGCCGGCTTCGGCCAGCAGCGGGGAGAGGAGCAACAGGCTGCCCAGGGTCAGGATGCGGCCGGTGCGGTTCATGAAATCACAACGCCTCGAAAAGCAGTGCGGGCGACGGGCCCGGCCGGCGAAACGCGCCGACCGTCACATTATGAAATAAGCAAGGCGCTTCTTACAAAGTCTTTGCGCGGATTTCCTTGCATCCGGGCGCCCGCCCCTGGGCCGGGCTCCCGGGTGTAACGGCCGCGTAAAGGCGGTCAGGCCTTTTTCAGTTCGGCGAAGGCGCGCTCGGCGGCGTCCAGGGTGATGGCCAGTTCGGCGTTGCCGTGGGCGATCGAGGTGAAGCCCGCTTCGAAGGCGCTGGGCGCCAGGTACACGCCGCCCTGCAACATCAGGTGGAAGAAGCGCTTGAAGCGTTCGGCGTCGCTGGCCATCACATCGTCGAAGGTGACGATGTCGTCGGCACCGCTGAAGTACAGGCCGAACATGCCGCCCGCCTGGGTGGTGACGAAGGGGATGCCGGCGGCATCGGCGCGTTGCTGCAGGCCGTCGAGCATGCGGCTGGTGTAGTCGCTCAGCTCGGCGTGGAAGCCGGGACGGCTGATCAGCTTCAGGGTGGTCAGGCCGGCGGCCATGGCCAGCGGGTTACCCGACAGGGTGCCGGCCTGGTAGACCGGGCCCAGCGGGGCGATCTGCGACATGATCTCGCGCTTGCCGCCGAAGCAGCCCACCGGCATGCCGCCGCCGACGATCTTGCCGAAGGTGGAGAGGTCCGGCGTCACGCCGTAGTGGGCCTGGGCGCCGCCGAGGGCGACGCGGAAGCCGGTCATCACCTCGTCGAAGATCAGCACCACGCCGTGCTGGTCGCACAGGCGGCGCAGGCCTTCGAGGAAGCCGGGGGCGGGCGGTACGCAGTTCATGTTGCCGGCGACCGGCTCGACGATGATGCAGGCCACGTCGGCGCCAGCTTCGGCGAGCATCTTCTCGACCGCGCCGATGTCGTTGAAGGGCAGCGTCAGGGTGTGCTTGGCGAAGTCCGCCGGCACGCCGGCCGAGCTCGGTACGCCCTGGGTCAGCAGGCCGGAGCCGGCCTTGACCAGCAGGCTGTCGGAGTGGCCGTGGTAGCAGCCTTCGAACTTGATGATCGCATCGCGCCCGGTATAGCCCCGGGCCAGGCGGATGGCGCTCATGGTGGCCTCGGTACCGGAGCTGACCATGCGCACCATCTCCATGGACGGCACCAGGGAGCAGACCAGGTCGGCCATCTCGGTTTCCATGGCGGTCGGTGCGCCGTAGGAGAGGCCGTGCTGCAGCTGGCGACGCACGGCATCGAGCACGTCCGGGTGGCCGTGGCCGAGGATCATCGGGCCCCAGGAGCCGACGTAGTCCACATAGCGCTTGTCGTCCTCGTCCGTCACGTAGGCGCCTTCCGCGTGCTTGAAGAACAGCGGTGTGCCGCCGACGCTCCGGAAGGCGCGGACCGGCGAGTTGACGCCGCCGGGGATGTGTTTCTGGGCGTTGGCGAACAGGGTTTCGGAACGGGACATGTCGGGCTCTCTCTGGAAAACGGGTGTACGTACGGGGCTCAGGCCGGGTTGAACAGCGCGCTGAAGGCGCGCGCGCGGCGCTCGACTTCGGCGGGGCTGTCGGCAGCGAACAGGGCGTGGATCACGGCGACCAGGTCGGCACCACGGGCGATCAGCCCCGGGGCGTTGTCCTGGGTCACGCCGCCGATGGCGACCAGCGGCAGGTTGAAGCGGCGCTTGGCTTCCTCCAGCAGATCGGGCGTGGCGGCAGGCGCGCCGGGCTTGGTGTGGGAGTTGAAGAAGCGGCCGAAGGCGATGTAGCTGGCGCCTTCGCCGCTGGCGGCTGCGGCGAGCTCGAGGCTGGCGTGGCAGGTGCCGCCGATGATGGCGTTGCGGCCGAGCAGGGCGCGTGCGGCGGCGAGGGAGCCGTCGGTCTGGCCCAGGTGCACGCCGACGCTCAGGCGTGCGGCCAGCTCGGCGTCGTCGTTGATGATCAACTGCGCGCCGTGGCGTGCGCAGAGTTCGCGCAGGGCTTCGGCCTCACGCAGGCGACGGGCTTCGTCGGCGGATTTGTCGCGGTATTGCAGCAGTCGCGCGCCGCCTTTCAGCGCCGCCTCGACATAGGGAAGCAGGCGACCCTCGGCGAGCAGGGCGCTGTCGGTGATGGCGTAGAGGCCGCGCAGTTTCATGAGCAGAAATCCAGGGGCAGGCGACGCGGCACGAACTGGCCGTGACCGGGTTGCTCGGCGTCACGCAGGGTGCGCCAGGTGTAGTCGAGGGCCGTTTCCACCGCGCTGACCAGGTCCTGGCCCAGAGCCAGGCGACCGGCCAGGGTGCTGGCCAGGGTGCAGCCGGAGCCGTGGTAGCTGCCCGGCAGGCGCTGGCAGGTGAAGGTGTGCTGGGCGCCGTCGCGTGAGTAGAGGCGGTTGTGCACTTCGGTCTCGTCGCCGTGGCCGCCGGTGATCAGCAGGTGCTGGACGAACGGCAGCAGCTTCTCGGCGCACTGGTCGGCGCTGCCTTCGGGCAGCTCGGCGAGGATGCGCGCCTCCGGCAGGTTCGGGGTGGCCAGGGTGGCGACGGGCAGCAGGCGCTCGCGCAGGGCGAAGCCGACCTCGTCCTTGCCCAGGGCTCCGCCGCCGCCGGCGCGCAGCACCGGGTCGCAGACCAGCGGCACGCCCGGCAGGGCCTGCATGATCTCCAGCACGGTCTCGACCATCTCCACCGAGCCGAGCATGCCCAGCTTGACGGCCGATATGGGCAGGTCGGCGATCACGGCGTGGGCCTGGGCCAATACCCATTCGCGATCGAGCACGCGGAAGTCGGAGACGTTGACGGTGTCCTGCACGGTAAGGGCGGTCACGGCGGGAGCCGCGTGGCAACCTTGGGCGATCAGGGCTTCGATGTCCGCCTGGAGACCGGCGCCGCCACTGGGGTCGTGGCCGGAAAGACAGAGGACGATGGGGCGGGAGATGGGCTTTTTCATGGTGCGCGAGCTTATCACTTTTCCCGCTGCCGGAGCCGGCCCGGGCACCGCGCATTGTCGGACAAATCGCCTCGGTGGCCCCTTGCCCCGACGGAGCCTGCCCAAGTGCCGTTCCGTCGGTCTCGTGGTTTGCCTGTAATGGCCGTTCTAGAGCGGTTCGTTCGGGATGGCAGAGTGCCTCTTCGTCAGGCCTTCGGCTGTGCTAGAGTGAGCGAATTCGAACAACCAGGCCCCGCGTGGCGCGTCATCCCGGGAAGAAGGGACTTCCCGACGCGCGCGACAGGCCTTTGCGGGGCCTCATGCGGCGCGTCTTCCTTCTCTTCCTCCTCCTGTTTTCCACGTCCGTGCTGGCGGTCGAATTCGACGAGCACACCCGCCAGCTGCCTCTCGGCCGGCACATGGACGTGTTCGAGGACGTGCGCGGCGACGCCAGCCTGGCCGATATCACCTCGCCTGCCCTGGAAGACAGCTTCCGTCGCCATGACAAGCCCGTGCTCAATGCCGGCTATTCGCGCTCGGTGTTCTGGCTGCGGGTCGACCTGGACTATCGCCCGCGCTCGCTGGGCGGCCAGCAGCCCTGGTTGCTGGAGCTGGCCTATCCGCCGCTGGACCACCTCGAGCTCTACCTGCCCGACGGGCAGGGCGGCTATCGCCTGGCCCAGCGCACCGGTGATGCGCTGCCCTTCGCCAGCCGCGAGATCAAGCAGAACAACTACCTGTTCAGCCTCAACCTGCAGCCCAACCAGCCCCAGCGCCTCTACCTGAGGCTGCAGAGCCAGGGCTCGATCCAGGCGCCGCTGGCCCTGTGGTCGCCGCAGGCCTACCTGGAAGAGCAGCCCGGGCGCATCTACGTCCTCGGCATCATCTACGGCGTGTTGCTGGTGATGCTGATCTACAACCTGTTCATCTTCCTCAGCGTCCGCGACACCAGCTACCTCTACTACATCCTCTATATCGCCTCGTTCGGGCTCTACCAGATCTCGGTGAACGGGGCCGGCATCGAGTTCTTCTGGCCCGACAGCCCCTGGTGGGCTAACGCCGCGACCCCCTTCCTGATCGGCTCTGCGGCGCTGTTCGGCTGCCAGTTCGCCCGCAGCTTCCTGCACACCGCCGAGCACAGCCCGTGGATGGACCGGACCCTGCTCGGCCTGATGGCCATGGGCGGCCTGGTGATGGTCCTGTCGCTGGCGGCCAGCTACGGCGTCGCCCTGCGCCTGGCCACCTCGCTGGCGCTGATCTTCACCGTGGTCATCTTCACCGCCGGTGTCCTCGCCTGGCTGCGCGGCATGCGCGTGGCGCGCTACTTCATCTTCGCCTGGACCACCTTCCTCATCGGTGGCGCCATCAACACCCTGATGGTGCTGGGCTACCTGCCCAACATCTTCCTCACCATGTACGCCAGCCAGATCGGCTCCGCGCTGGAGGTCGGGCTGCTGTCCCTGGCCCTGGCCGACCGCATCAACGCCATGAAGGAGGAGCGCACGCGCATCCTCCAGGAAGCCGGTCGCAAGCTGGAGGCGCTCAACCAGGAGCTGGCCAACAGCAACCGCCTCAAGGACGAATTCCTCGCCACCGTGACCCACGAACTGCGCACCCCCATGAACGGCGTGATCGGTTCCCTGGAGCTGATGCAGACGGTCAAGCTCGACGTCGAGCTGGAGCAGTACCAGAAGACCGCCGCCAGCTCGGCGCGGGACATGATGCGCCTGGTCAACGACATCCTCGCCATGACCGAGCTCCAGGCCGGCAAGCTCTACCCCCGCCGCGAGACCTTCAGCCTGCGCGGCCTGTTCGACAGCCTGCGCGCCCAGTTCGCCCCGCGTGCCGAGGAAAAGGGCCTGAGCTTCGCCCTGGAGCTGGACGAGAGCCTGCCCGACATGCTCGAAGGTGATGCCGGCAAGCTCGCCCAGGCGCTCGGCTACCTGCTGGACAACGCCATCAAGTTCACCCACCAGGGCGGCGTGACATTGCGTGTAGCGCGCGAGAACGCCAGCGGCGACGACCTGGCGTTGCGCATCGAGGTGGAAGACACCGGCATCGGCTTCCAGACCCCCGCCGACGGCTCCCTCTACCGTCGCTTCCGCCAGATCGATGGCTCGATGACCCGCGAATATGGCGGCCTGGGCATCGGCCTGGCTCTCGCCCGGCAACTGGTCGAGCTGCTGGGCGGCGACCTTTCCCATGAATCCGAGCCAGGCCAGGGCAGCTGCTTCCGCCTGGACGTGCAACTGACCCGGCCGGCCCAGCCGCCATTGCAGGTGGCGCCGCCGCGTCGTGCTGCCGGCCAGGCCCAGCGACGGCCCGAGCAATGCACCGTGCTGGTGGTGGAGGACAACGCCATCAACCAGCTGGTGACCCGCGGCATGCTGCTCAAGCTCGGCTACCGCGTACGCACTGCCGACAACGGCGCCGAGGCGCTGGAGCTGCTGCGGCGCGAATCCGTGGACGGCGTGCTGATGGACTGCCAGATGCCCGTGATGGACGGCTTCGCCACCTGCCGGGCCCTGCGCGGCATGCCCACCTGCGCCGACCTGCCGGTGCTGGCGATCACCGCCCACAGCCACACCGGTGACCGCGAGCGCTGCCTCGCGGCGGGGATGAGCGACTACCTGGCCAAGCCGGTGAAATTCGAAGAGCTGCGCACCCTGCTGCATGACTGGTTGCTCTGCCGTCCGGTGGAAACCAACGCCTGATGCCCACCCGATTGCGGCGTTTTTCCCCTTTTTCTCGGCGCTAATCCCGCTTCCTGCAAAAACTGAATCCTGATTCACTGGGAAGAGATGAATCAGGATTCAGACCATGTACCGAGTCACCGCCACCCGTATCGACCGTGATCAGGAACTGCGCCGGCGCATTCTCGATTGCGCCCTGGCGCGCGTCGTCGAAGGCGGCTTCGCCGCCCTGACCATGCAGGCCCTTGCCGAGGACGCCGGGGTCGCCACCGGCAGCCTTTACCGGCATTTCCGCAACAAGGGCGACCTGGCCGCCGAAGTCTTTTCCCTCGCCAGCCAGATCGAGGTGGACACCCTGGCCCAGCTGCTGCGTGGCCCCGGTACCGCCACCTGGCGCCTCGCCGAGGGCCTACGCCAGTTCGCCGCGCGGGCCTGGAACAGCCGGCGCCTGGCCTTCGCCCTGATCGCCGAGCCGGTCGACCAGGAAGTGGACGAGCAGCGCCTGCTCTACCGCGAGTCCTATGCCGAGCTCTTCATCGAGCTGCTGGAGGAGGGCCGTGCCAGCGGCGAGTTCGACCTCCTGTCCACGCCCCTTACCGCCGCCTGCCTGGTGGGCGCCATCGCCGAAGCTCTGGTCGGCCCGCTGTCACCGCCCGCCCGAGCCGCCCGTGAGCCCGGGCAGTCCCAGGCCGACCTCGACCTGGTCAGCCGCAACCTCGTCTTCTTCTGCCTGCGCGCTGTGGGCGCCGCCACCCCTGCCTAGGAGAATCGCCATGAACCTGCACCAGTTCGCCGAGACCCATGACGTGCTCAACCAGGTGCCGTCCCTGGACGGCGCCAACCTCTACCGCCTCGACCTGCCGCTGCAGGAGTGGACCCGCCGCTACGACGGTGGCTGGGCCGAGGCGCAACTCGATCGCTATGGTGCTGCCGCCGGCGGCGCGCTGATGGCCGCGGGTTTCCTGGCCAACGAGAACAAGCCGGTGTTCAAGAGCCATGACCGCTACGGCAACCGCATCGACCTGGTGGAGTTCCACCCCGCCTACCACGAGCTGATGGCTTCGGCCATCGCCGCCGGCATCCCCTCGCTGCCCTGGACCGACCCGCGCCCCGGCGCCCAGGTGGCGCGCGCGGCCCTCAACTACCTGCACAACCAGCCCGAGGCCGGCAACGCCTGCCCGCTGACCATGACCTACGCCAGTGTTCCGGCCCTGAAGCTGCAGCCCGACATCGCCGAGAAATGGCTGCCGAAGATCCTCTCCACCCAGTACGACCCGCGCAACCTGCCCATGGAGCAGAAGAGCGGCGTCACCATCGGCATGGCCATGACCGAGAAGCAGGGCGGCACCGACGTGCGCGCCAACACCACCCGCGCCCATCCCGTCGGCATCCCCGGCCCGGGCCAGGCCTACGAGCTGGTCGGGCACAAGTGGTTCTGCTCGGCGCCCATGTGCGACGCCTTCCTGACCCTGGCCTACACCGACAAGGGGCTGTCCTGCTTCCTGCTGCCGCGCCATCGCCCGGACGGCACCCGCAACCAGTTCTACATCCAGCGCCTGAAGAACAAGCTGGGCAACTGGGCCAATGCCTCCAGCGAGGTGGAATACCGCGGCGCGCTGGCCTGGATGATCGGCGAGGAAGGGCGCGGCGTGCCCACCATCATCGAGATGGTTTCCCTGACCCGCTTCGACTGCATGATCGGCTCCAGCTCGCTGATGCGTCAGGCCCTCACCCAGGCCGCGCACCACTGCGCCCACCGCAAGGTCGGCGGTCGCGTGCTGGTCGAGCAGCCGCTGATGCAGAACGTACTCGCCGACCTGGCCCTGGAAAGCGAGGCCGCGCTGGCCCTGACCATGCGCATGGGCCGCGCCCTGGACCACGCCCACGACGAGCAGGAAGACAAGTTCGCCCGCCTGGTCACCGCCGTGGGCAAGTACTGGATCTGCAAGCGTGCCCCCGCCATGATCAACGAAGCCCAGGAATGCATGGGCGGTGCGGGCTACGTCGAGGAGACTATCCTCCCGCGCCTCTACCGCGAGGCACCGGTGAACTCCATCTGGGAAGGCTCCGGCAACGTCCAGTGCCTGGATGTGCTGCGCGCCCTGTCCAAGGAGCCGGGCGTGCTCGATGCGCTGTTCGCCGAATTGGGCGACGGCCACGGCGACGCCCGCCTGGCCGCCCATATCGGCAACCTCAAGGCCGCGTTCCATGACACCGCCGACATCCAGTACCGCGCCCGCCAGCTCACTGAAGACGTCGCCGTGGGCCTGCAGGCCAAGCTGTTGCTGGAAGCGGGCAACGCCACCGTCTCCGACGCCTTCATCGCCAGCCGCCTCGGCCACGGCGGCCGCGTCTACGGCACCCTGCCGCGCGGCGTGGATGTCGAGGCGCTGGTGGCGCGGAGTTCGCCGCATCTGGCGTAAGGTTCGATGCGTGATTGCTTGAGTCGGGTGAAGCCCGGCGATCTCTCTGGCCAGCGGTTCAACGCCGCTGCCAGATCATCTTCCCGCCCGTGCCCTCGGTGACCAGGTAGGGGTCGCTGAAGCGGTAGCGGGCGGCGGGCTGGTAGTCGGCGGCGCCTTGCTGGCGCACCAGCAGCACGCCGTTGTCGCTGCGCCACTGCCCGCTGTACTGGAGCTCGCCGGGGCTGTCGTAGCTCCAGTCGCCGCCACCGCCGGCGGAGCGGGTCCATTGCGCCACGCTGCCGTCGGCGCCCAGGCGCAGGGTCATCACGGTGTTGAAGGAGGCGAAGCCGGTGCCGCCGCCGCTGTTGATGATCTTCTCGTGCACCCAGTCGCCCACCAGGGCCGGGTCCAGGCCTCCGCCTGCCTGAGCCGGTGCGGTCGCCTGCCCGGCGCGCTGGAACAGCGCCTGGCGTTCCAGCACCTGGCCGTTGCGTGGGTCGCGGGCGGCGATGCGGGTGTTGAGCTGCGCGTCGGCGTAGCGGGCGGCGAGGGTGGCGACCACCTGCCCGGATTGCGGCACGCTGATCTGGGCCCTCAGCACCTGGCCGTCGAAGCTGCCCGCAAGGTCCAGTTGCAGGCTGCCGTTCTCCACGTACTGGCCCTGCACCGCCTGGCCATCCTGGCGCAGCACCAGTTCGGTGGGCTGGCCGTCGAGGTTGGCCTGGTAACGGCCATCCAGTTCGCCGGCCACCAGGGTGGTGCAGTACAGGGCGGGCAGCAGCAGGGCGATCGAAGGGCGCATGGCGGTGACTCGTCGGGTGGGTGGCTCAAGCCTAGTTGCAGGCCCGCAGCGGCGCCACGGGAGAACAATCGTCGTGCAATGCGTCGAAGGCTCTATGCCGCAGGCCCGGACAGCGGCAAGATAGAACCTGTTCGCACAGACAGGATGCCGACCGTGACCCAGGATTCCGCCGAGTTTCTCATCGCCAGCACCGCCGAAGAGGCCGTCGACCGTCTGGCCGAACTGCATGGCCGCGCCACCTCCGCGCTGAGCCAGGCCCTCAAGCTCTACCTCAAGGAGCGGGTCGAGCCGGACGCCAACCAACGGGCGCTGTTCCGCTACCCGGAGCTGCGCATCACCTACCGCTGCCAGGGCGAGGTGCCCTCCACCGTTCGCGCCTACGCCAAGATGCAGGTGCCGGGCACCTACAGCGTCACCGTCACCCACCCCGCCGCCTTCCGTAAGTACCTGCTGGAGCAACTGCGCCCGCTGATGAGCGACTTCACCGTGCAGGTGGAGGTGGGCGTCAGCCAGCAGAACATCCCCTACCCCTATGTGGTGGAGCAGGGCGATGAGCTGGCCGGCACCGACGTGACCGCCGCCGCCCTGGCGCGGGTGTTCCCCAGCACTGACCTGTCCGCCGCGACCGACGGTGTCGCCGACGGGCTCTACGACTGGGAGCAGGCCGACCCGCTGCCCCTGGCGCTGTTCGACGCCGCGCGGGTGGATTTCTCCCTGCGCCGCCTGGTGCACTACACCGGCAGCGACTGGCGCCATGTGCAGCCCTGGATCCTCCTGACCAACTACCACCGCTACGTCGACCAGTTCATCCAGCACGGGGTGACCCAGCTGCGCGAGGACCCGCGCTTCGTGCGCATGGTGCTGCCCGGCAACGTGCTGGTGGAGCGCGACATGAACGAGGAGACCATGCAGGCGGTGATCGACAGCGTGGTCTGGCACCGCTACCAGATGCCGGCCTACCACCTGATCGCCGCCGACGGCCACGGCGTGACCCTGGTGAACATCGGCGTCGGCCCTTCCAACGCCAAGAACATCACCGACCACCTGGCGGTGCTGCGTCCGCACTGCTGGCTGATGATCGGCCACTGCGGCGGGTTGCGGCAGTCGCAGACCATCGGCGACTACGTGCTGGCCCACGCCTACATGCGCCGCGATGGCATCCTCGACCGGGTGCTGCCGCCGCACATCCCGCTGCCGGCCCTGGCCGAGGTGCAGCAGGCGCTGCAGGACGCCGCGGCGCTGGTCACCGGCGAGCGCGGCGAAGACCTCAAGCGGCGCCTGCGCACCGGCACCGTGCTCACCTACGACGACCGCAACTGGGAGCTGCGCTGGGCCCAGGAGCGCCCGCTGATCAACCTCTCGCGGGCGGTGGCGGTGGACATGGAGAGCGGCACCATCGCCGCCCAGGGCTACCGCTTGCGGGTGCCCTACGGGACGCTGCTGTGCGTCTCCGACAAGCCGCTGCACAGCGAGATCAAGCTGCCGGGCTCGGCCAGCGCCTTCTACCAGCGTGCCGTCAGCCAGCACCTGCGCATCGGCATCGCCGCGCTGGACCTGCTGCGCAACCAGCTCAACTCGTTGCACTCGCGCAAGCTGCGCAGCTTCGACGAGCCACCGTTCCGTTGATCGGCTGTGGATAACGACAAGGGCCGCATGATGCGGCCCTTGTCGTTTATGGAAGCGGGGCGACCGGTCCCGGCCGTTCGTTGCACGTCGGGGGGGAGGCCGGGCTCGACTCCGCTTGGTGGAGGTGAGAGGCGACCTCCACCCTACGCAGCGGTCACGTCCGTGAGTGGGCCTGCCTTTGCGCGCGCAGCGTCGCTATCCCTGTGGAGCGAATTCGTTCGCGATGGGCCTCAGTCCGCCCCTGCCGGCGCCATCACCGGCACCTGCCACTGGTAGCCCGGCGTCGGCACGCGGAAGTTGTCGGCGTCGACGTTCCAGTCCACCAGCGCCTTGGCCAGGTCCCGGGGCGGTGCGTACTGGCCTTCGTCGGTGAGGTTGAAGGTGCCGAAGTGAATGGCCAGGCTGTTGCGCGAATCCAGCTGCTTGTGGGCCTGCACCGCATCATCCGGGTTCATGTGGTTGTCACGCATGAACCAGCGTGGCGCGTAGGCGCCGATGGGCAGCGCGGCGAAGCGCATGGGCCCGAAGCGCTCGCGGATCAGGCGGAACTCCGGCCCAAGCCCGGTATCGCCGGGGAACAGCAGCGAGCCGTCCGGCGAGGTGATCACGAAGCCCATCCACAGGGTCTGGTTAGTGTCGCTGCGGGTGCGTGCCGACCAGTGCTGCACCGGCACCGAGTGCAGGGTGAGTTCGTCGCTCAGCGGCAGTTCCTGCCACCAGTCCAGCTCCACCACGCGGGCGAAGCCGGTCTCGCGGATCAGCGGGCCGTTGCCCAGCCCGGTGGCGACGGTGGCCAGGGGGAAGCGTTCGGCCAGGCCGCGCAGGCTTTCCAGGTCCAGGTGGTCGTAGTGGTTGTGGCTGACCAGGATCAGGTCGATGGGCGGCAGCTGGTCGAGGCTCAGGCCCGGCTGCTGGTGGCGGCGCGGGCCGATGAAGCTGAAGGGGCTGACGCGTTGCGACCACACCGGGTCGGTGACGATGTTGAGTCCGCGGTGCTGGATCAGCACGGTGGCGTGGTTGATGTAGGTGACCCGCAGTTCGTCGCCCTGCACCCGCTCCACCACCTCGGGTGCCTCGGCGGCGGGTTCCTCCACCCAGGGCGCCTGCTTCTCGCGGTTGAACTGCCACTTCAGCACCGACCACAGGTCCTTGTGCGGCTTGGGGTCGATGTTGTGGAAACGCTGGCCGTCGAAATGGTCCGTGGCCGGCCCCTGGTAGGGCGTGCCCGCGCAGCCGGCCAGGGTCATCAGGCTGATCAGCCAGGTGGGGCGTAACGCACGGGGCATGGCGGTCCTCGCTCTTGCGGTGGTGGGGCGCTCAACCTAGCATGCGCTTCCGATACCCTGTCCACTGCCGCTCGTAACCAGCCATGTCGTCCCGCCCGCCGCGCCCTGCACGTCCTCCCGCCCGCCGTCCCCAGCCCGCCGCTCCACGCCGTGTGGCCAAGGCGCCGCCGGCCGAACCGCGCCTGGTGCTGTTCAACAAGCCGTTCGATGTGCTCACCCAGTTCAGCGACGGGGAAGGGCGCGCCACCCTCAAGGATTTCATCGACATCCCCGGCATCTACCCCGCCGGGCGCCTGGACCGCGACAGCGAGGGCCTGCTGCTGCTGACCAACGACGGCCGCCTGCAGGCGCGCATCGCCGACCCCCGGCACAAGCTGGCCAAGACCTACTGGGTGCAGGTGGAAGGGGAGCCGAGCGAGGAACAGCTGCAGCGCCTGCGGGACGGCGTCGAACTCAACGACGGCCCGACCCTGCCGGCCGAGGCGCGCCTGCTGGAGACTCCGCAACTGTGGGAGCGCGACCCGCCGGTGCGCTTTCGCAAGAGCGTGCCCACCGCCTGGCTGGAGCTGGTGATCCGCGAGGGGCGCAACCGCCAGGTGCGGCGCATGACGGCGGCCGTCGGCTTGCCGACCCTGCGCCTGGTACGCGTGCGCATCGGCCCCTTCGCCCTGGATGGGCTGGGGCTCGGGCAATGGAAGGAAGTGCCGGCGCGTCTGGACTGAGCGCCGGCGAGGTGGGTCAGTAGAAGGACTTGATCACTTCTATGCCCTTGTTCAGCACCTCGCGCCAGGCGCTGCGCACCTCGGTGCTGTGTTCCTTGTCGTGCTCGGCGATGGTCAGCAGCAGCGACTCCACCCACAGGTCGTACATCTCGGGGCGGATGTCGAAGCCCTCGCGGGAGTGCGTGGCGCCGAGCGCACGCAGCTTGGTATCGGGCATGCCGCGCGCGAACATCACCAGGTTGAGGATGCCCTGGCGCAGCAGCGCCTTCTGTGCCGGCATGTCGGTCTCGGTGAACTTGGCGCGGATCTGCGGCGAGCTGTCGAGGAAGCGCCGGTAGAAGGCATCGAAGAAGTCGGGATTGGCACAGCAGCGTCCATAGCTCTGCATGACGCGATCGGTGGCGTTCATGTTGTCTCCAGGCAGGAAAAACGAAGCCGCCCGCGCAGGCGACCTTGCCGGCACGGGAGGCGCGGGTGAGGTTTTTACATGCCTTCGAGGCCGCCGATCACCAGGGACTTGATGACGAAGCCGAGTACACCGAGACCCAGGGCGAGAAACAGGATGAAGGTGCCGAAGCGGCCGGCCTTGGACTTCTTAGCGAGGTCCCAGACGATGAACGCCATGAACAGCACGAGGCCGGCGATCATTGCGGTCATCATCCACTCTTCGAATTTCTCGGGGCTCATTCTCAACCTCTAGCAGCGAAACGAATCAGGCCTGGCGCGAGAGGGCGCCGGGCAGTGATGCCGTGAGGGCGGGGGCTGCGGTTGTTGTTCTGCGAGCCTGAGGCTCTTTATTGGCGAAACCACGCGGGGCACAGCAAAGGCGCGGCGATTATACGCCGCGCCCAGGGCCTCGCCACTACCACCTCCGTATTAGCCGCGCAGATGGGTCAGCGGCAGCTCCGTGGTGCTCAGCACCTGATTGAGCACGAAGCTCGAACGCACGCTGGTGACGCCTTCGATGCGGGTCAGCTGGCCCAGCAGGAACTGCTGGTAGTGGTCCATGTCCGGCACCACCACCTTGAGCTGGTAGTCCGCCTCCATGCCGGTGACCAGGCAGCACTCCAGCACCTCCGGGCACTGGCCGATCACCGACTGGAAATGTTCGAAGCGCTCGGGGGTGTGGCGATCCATGCCGATCAGCACATAGGCGGTCAGGCTCAGCCCCAGCTTCTTGCGGTCGAGCAGCGCCACCTGGCGCACGATGTAGCCGTCGTCCTCCAGCTGCTTCACCCGCCGCGAGCAGGGCGAAGGCGACAGGCCGATGCGCTCGGCCAGCTCCTGGTTGGAGATGCGCGCATCGCGTTGCAGTTCGGCGAGGATCTTCAGGTCGTAGCGGTCGAGTCTTTCCATCTTTGCACCTGGATTCCGTTTGTATTGCCAGGAATGATGCTTTATTAGTGAAAAATTGCGCAAGTGGCAATCTGAACAGCAATCTTTGCAATCATCTGTCGCGCCTGTCGACTTAAGATTGTTTCCAGTTTCACGGCCCGGACAGCATGTCCAACCGACCCGCCCAATCAGGTGCGTCGGCGCCGCCGAACCCACCGGTTCGAGCCGGCCCCCGGGTCCGCGCTGCCCAATCAGGCAGGCGATGAACGCGGCGACAAAATCGTCAGTACCGGACAGATTCCCCGAAGGGGGGGCCCGAAATTGGGGCCCCCCTTTTTTATTGCCCGAAAGAAGCCCGCGGTCGAAGGCGTGGCGCACGGGCTTGACGCGTCGCTTTGTAGGATGGGTAGAGCTCGGCGAAACCCATCGAGACCGCGCGCGGAAAACCATGGGTGCTTGTGGGATGCCTTAGACGAGGCCGGCCAGGCTCAGCAGCCACCAGGCCAGCACGGCCAGCTGCACGAAGAAGCCTGCGAAGCGCAGCCAGACGAACAGGGCGCTGGTACTGGTCAGGTGCACCAGGCTCTGGAAGACGCGCGCGCCCAGCAGCACCAGGGCCAGCGGGTCGGTGATCGCGGTCTGCGCGGTGGCCAGGGCGAACAGCAGCACCGCTGCCTGCATCGGCAGGTTCTCCAGGCAGTTGGCATGAGCGCGGACCAGGCGCTGGCCGAGAGTCCCGGGCGTGTTGCTGCCGTCGGGGGCGAAGGCGTTGACCTTCATGCGCCCGGCCATGACCAACAGGCCGCGCTGGTTCACCAGCAGGAAGACCAGCAGCAGGCTCCAGGCGACGAGCCCGAGCAGGGCGATGGCGGTGGGGGATTGCGACATGGAAAGGCTCCTCGACTTGTTGTTGTGGGATGGCGCGCGGCGATTCTAGAGCAATTGCTCTATTGCGCGAAGCCAACCGACGAGGAGGAAAGGGGCCTCAGTGGCGCGCTGCCTGGACGACCTCGATGGGGTCGGCGTGGACCAGCACCTCGGCCCGTGGGTAGGCCTCGATGATCGCCTGCTCCACGCGCTCGCTGAGCGCGTGGGCCTGGGACAGCGGCAGCTCGCCGGGCAACTCCAGGTGCAACTGCACGTACCAGTGGCTGCCGGAGATGCGCGTGCGCAGGTCGTGTACACCCAGCACCCCGGGCACGGCGCAGGCGAGCTGGTGCATGTGCTCGCCCACCTGTGGCGACACTTCCTGGTCCATCAGCACCGCCACCGATTCGCGGGCGATGCTGACGGCGCTCCAGAGTATGTAGAGGGCGATGCCCAGGCCGAAGAAGCCGTCCACGCGTTCCCAACCCTGGCTGGCCAGCGCCAGGGCCACGAGGATGCTGCCGTTGAGCAACAGGTCGGAGCGGTAGTGCAGCGAATCGGCGCGCACCGCCGTGGAGTGGGTGATCTTCACCACATGGTTCTGCAGCGCCAGCAGGGCCAGGGTCAGCGCCAGCGACAGGACCATCACCGCGATCCCCAGCCCCTGGGCACCCAGGGGGTGCGGCTGGCGCAGGTGCTCGACGGCCTGCACCCCCACCAGCACGGCGCTGGCGCCGATGAACATGGCTTGCGCCAGCCCGGCGAGGGACTCCGCCTTGCCGTGGCCGAAGCGATGGTCATCGTCCGCCGGCTTCAGCGCGAAGCGCACCGCCAGCAGGTTGAGCAGGGACGCGGCGCTGTCCAGCAGCGAGTCGGTGAGCCCCGCCAGCAGGCTGACCGAGCCGCTCAGCCACCAGGCGACGGCCTTGGCCAGCACCAGCGTGAGGGCGACGGACAGCGATGCATTGGTGGCCAGCCGCAGCAGGCGCGCATGCTGCTCCGAAGTGCTCATGGGCGGCTCGGCTGGTAGTAGATGAAGTCCAGTGCCGGGCTTTCCAGCCCCATCGCGGTCATCGCCGCAGTCACCTGGCCCCGGTGGTGGGTGCCATGGTTCACGAGGTGGGTGAGGATCTCGCCATGGGGGCGGCGGAAGGCGTCGCCGCGCATGTTCTGGTATTCCAGCGGCGCGGCCAGGGCGCTGTCGTCCTGCCCGGCCAGCCAGGCGCGCCACAGGCCGATGCCCTCGGCCAGCACGGCGGCCAGGGCGGCACGGTCGGGGGCCGCCTCGGCGTCCAGCTTCTCGAAGGGGCGGGGCAGGTGCAGGACCCGCGAGAACCAGATGCGATCCACCACCGCCAGGTGGTTCAGGGTGCCGTGGATGGAACCGAAGTAGAGGCCGCGATCGGCCCGGTAGCGGGTCTCGTCGAGCGACGCGAGGCTCGCCAGCAATTGCCGGTAGGCCCAGCCGTGGTAGGCCAGGAGCCGGTCGAAATGGCTGGCGAGCGCGCTCATCAGGCGGCGGGCTTCAGGCCGTAGGCGGCCAGTTGTTCGGCACTGCCGCTGTGCTGGATCAGGCGCGGGTCGTCCAGCGGCAGGTTGCGGCCGGTTTCACGCTCGATGATCGCCTTCAGGCGGGCGTTGTCGACCTTGCCGTCGGCGTCGATGGCGTCCTTGAGCAGTGCCGGGTCGACCTGGGCGGTCTCGTTGTCCGGCAGGTAGATGGCACCGGTGGCGAAGTCGATGCCGAAGGCGATCAGGCCGGGGATCACGTAGAAGAGGATGCCGACGGCGTTGAGCGCGGCCACCACGGGGTCGATCTTGCCTTCGATCTGGCCGCGGCGGTCAGGGAAGAACAGCGTGCCGCAAGCGGTCAGCTGGGTGAGCAGGGCGGCGGCGACGGCGCCACCGATCAAACGGGAAGACATGCGCATATGCGGCTCCAGGCGGGGAAATGGCGTCACTATACCAAGGCGTTCATTGCAAAACGCACGGCAGTGTTGAGACCACACGAAAGGGCTGGCAGTTCGCCGCTATAATCGCCACCCCGCGTTGGAGCCACCATGAATCCGCTACCCATCGATGCCGTCCTGCCCGCGCTGCGCGAAGCCCTCGCGCGGCGCCATGAAGCGGTGCTCGAAGCGCCTCCCGGCGCCGGCAAGACCACCCGCGTACCCCTGGCGCTGCTGGGCGAGCCCTGGCTCGCCGGGCAGACCATCCTCATGCTCGAACCCCGCCGCCTGGCCGCCCGCGCCGCCGCCGAAAGGCTGGCCGCCGAGCTGGGCGAGAAGGTCGGCGAGACCGTGGGCTATCGCATCCGCCTGGAGTCGAAGGTCGGCCCGCGCACGCGCATCGAGGTGGTGACCGAGGGCATCCTCGCCCGCCGCCTGCAGGACGACCCGGCGCTGGAGGGCGTCGGCCTGGTCATCTTCGACGAATTCCACGAGCGCAGCCTGGATGCCGACCTGGCCCTGGCGCTGACCCTCAACGGTCGTGCGCTTCTGCGTGACGAACCGCCGCTGAAGGTGTTGCTGATGTCCGCCACCCTGGAGGGCGAGCGCCTTTCCAGCCTGCTCGGCGAGGCCCCGGTGGTGCGCAGCGAAGGGCGCATGTTCCCTGTGGATATCCACTGGGGGCGGCCTCACCAGAGCGGCGAGTACATCGAGCCCCGCGTGCTGCAGACAGTGCTCCAGGCACTCGCCGAACAGCCCGGCAGCCTGCTCGTGTTCCTCCCTGGGCAGGCCGAGATCCGCCGCGTCGCCGAACAGCTCGGCGAGCAGCTGCTGGGGCGCGATGACGTCCTGCTCTGCCCGCTGCACGGTGAGCTCGACCTCGCCGCCCAGCGCGCCGCCATCGAGCCCGCGCCTGCCGGCAAGCGCAAGGTGGTGCTGGCCACCAACATCGCCGAGACCAGCCTGACCATCGACGGCGTGCGCGTGGTGGTGGATGCGGGCCTCGAACGCGTACCCCGTTTCGACCCCGCCAGCGGCATGACCCGCCTCGACACCCAGCGCATCTCCCGTGCCTCCGCCACCCAGCGCGCCGGCCGCGCCGGGCGCCTGGAGGCCGGCGTCTGCTATCGCCTGTGGTCCGAGGCACAGCACCAGCAGCTCGCCGCCCACGGCAGCGCCGAGATCCTCCAGGCCGACCTCGCCGGCCTGGCCCTGCAGTTGGCGCGCTGGGGCGTGGAGCCCGGCGAGCTGGCCTGGCTCGACCCGCCGCCCGCCGCCGCCCATGCCCAGGCCCGCGACCTGCTGCGTCGCCTGGGAGCCCTGGCCCCGCGCGGCGATGGCGGCCTGGCGCTCACTGCCCACGGGCAGGCCATGGCCGAGCTGCCGGCGCACCCGCGCATCGCCCACCTGTTGCTGCGCGGGCAGGCGCTCGGGCTCGGCGCCCTGGCTTGCGACCTGGCCGCGCTGCTCGGCGAGCGCGACATCCTCCGTGGCGGCGGCGCCGACCTGCACAGCCGCATCGCCCTGCTCAGCGGCGAGGCCGGAGCCGCCCGTGGCGCCAAGGGCGGTGTGCAACGGGCCCGCCAACTGGCCCGGCAGTTCCGTTCCTACCTGCGCGGCGGCGCCACCGAAGCGGTGGCCGATGCCGAGCACCCGCGCTGGCTCGGCTGCCTGCTGGCCTTCGCCTACCCCGACCGCATCGCCCAGCAGCGCCGCCCCGGTGGCGCCGAATACCGCCTGGCCAATGGCCGCGCGGCGCTGTTCGCCGAGCCCGATGCATTGATGAAGGAGCCCTGGCTGGTGGTCGCCGACCTGGGCAGCCGCCAGGGCCAGCGCGAGGAGCGCATCTACCTGGCCGCCGACCTCGACCCGACGCTGTTCGACGGCCCCCTCGCCGAACAGCTCAGCGTGCTGGACCTGCTGGACTGGGACGAACGCGAAGGCGTGCTGCGGGCCGAGCGGCAGCGGCGCATCGGCGAGCTGGTGCTGGACCGCGAGCCCCTGGCCAGCCTGGACGAAGACGCCCGCACCCGCGCACTGGTCGCCCTGGTGCGGCGCAAGGGCCTGGAATTGCTGAACTGGACGCCGGAGCTGCGCCAGTGGCAGGCCCGCGTGGCGCTGCTGCGGCGCCTCGACCTGGCGCGGCAGGGCAGCAGTGACTGGCCGGACCTGTCCGACGCCGCGCTGCTCGACTCCCTGGAAGACTGGCTCGCGCCCTGGCTGGGCAAGGTCAGCCGCCTCAGCCATTTCTCCGCCCTGGACCTGCCGGGCATCCTCGCCGGCCTGCTGCCCTGGCCGCTGCCCCAGCGCCTCGACGAACTGGCGCCGCGCGCGATCACCGTGCCGTCGGGCTCGGCCATCCGCCTCGACTACAGCGAAGACACGCCCGTGCTCGCGGTACGCCTGCAGGAGCTCTTCGGCCTGGCCGACACGCCCCGCATCGCCGAGGGCCGCCAGGTGGTCAAGCTGCACCTGCTGTCCCCGGCGCGCCGCCCGGTGCAGGTGACCCAGGACCTGGCCAGCTTCTGGGCCAATACCTATGTCGAGGTGAAGAAGGACCTCAAGGGCCGCTACCCGAAGCACTACTGGCCGGACGACCCGCTGATCGCCGAGCCCACCGCCCGGGCCAAGCCGCGTCGTTGAGTGCCGGGCTCACCAGCTGATCAGGAACATCGCCTTGGCGAGGAAGATCACGCCGAGCATGTGCAGCAGCACGCTGACGTGGATGCGCCGCGAGCGCTGTGGCGTCATCCGCCCGCTGCGCATCAGCACCACCACCAGCAGGAAGTGCCCGAGGATGCTCAGCGCCAGGATGATCTTCAGCATCAGCAAGGTGCCGAAGCTGCTGGCCAGGGGCGCGTGCAGCGCCGCGCGGTAGGGCCAGCCCAGCCCCAGCCCGGCGCCGAACAGCGCCAGTACCACCCAGTGCATCACCCGGCGCGCCCGCTGCCCCAACGCCTTGGAAAAGCGCTCGCGTGGCTCGGCCTCCAGCGCCGGGGTGGCGCGGCTGAGGATCATCACTTCGAAGAACACCCCGCCGATGAAGAACGCGGCGGCGGTCAGGTGGATGAACTTGAGCAGCAGGAAATGCATGGCGGGCTCCCGGGCGGCGGATGGCGAGGGGCACGAGGCCCGTCGCCGATCATGCCGCTTGCCGCGAAGCGGGCCCTGACCTGCGTCAGCTGTGGGTAAGGGAGGTGCGTGGCGGACCGCAGGAGGCGTTGGCGAGGCGCGAGGCACGTGGCTGAGCATCTGATCGCGAATGAATTCGCTCCCACAAAGCTGGCAGCGCTGCGCGCTGCCTGGCGACTGAAGTCGCCCCTACATCGCCCTACATTGCCCCTGCATCAGACGTGCCGGCTCAGTGCACCGGCGGCAGCAGGAACCGGCCGATCAATGGCAGGTGGTCGGAGATGCGCAACGTATCGCCCTGCCGCACCCGCGCATCGATCCGCGTCAGCCGTGGGCTGTGGAACAGGTAGTCGACGGTGCGATCCGGCCCCGACACCCGCGGGTCGTTGGGGAACTGGGTGAACCAGCGCGCGCGCTCGGTGCCGTCGGTTTCCTCGGCAGCGGGCACCCTCGGGTAGGTCGCCAGGGCCTCCAGCTCGCTGTCGCGGGCGAAGCGGCTGCGCTGCACGGCGTCCAGGCGCAGGTACTGGCCGGGCGGCAGCTGGTTGAAGTCGCCACCCAGCACCCAGGGCGTGCGGTCGCGTTCCAGCTCGTCGAGCAGGCTGCGGGTCATCGCCAGCTGGCGCTGCGCGGTGTCCTGGCCGGGCGTCCAGGGATCGAGGTGGGTGTTGATCGCCGCCAGGCGGCCGCCGTCGCGCACCGGCAGGTAGCTCACCAGCAGCGCCGGCTTGCGTTCGAAGGGGCGGTGCAGCACGTCACCTTCCGCCAGGGGCAGTTGCAGGCGCTCGGCACTGTCGATGCGCACGCGGCTGAGGGTGCCCAGCTTCATGCCGACGCTGCCGAGGATGTGCGCTCGCGGCACGAAGGCGGCCTTCCAGTAGAAGGCCTGGGTGCTGCACGGGTACACATCGGCGAGGCGCTCGCGCAGCAGCGCCAGCTGGTCCTGGTAGTCGGTGGCGCGGGCGCCTTCGTCCAGCTCCTGGAGGAACACCAGGTCCGGCTGCTCGTCGCGCAGCACGCGCACCACCTCGTCGAGGCTGTAGGCGATGTCCGCCGGCGTCGGGCGCTCGTCCGGGCCTTCGCGGTCGGGCAGGTCGTAGTAGAAGACGTAGCGCTTGCCGGCCAGGTACTGCACGTTCCAGGTCATCACCTTCAGCGCCTGGCCGGGTTGCAGCAGGGGGCCTCGGCGACGCAGGCCACGGGCTCCTCCTCGCGCGGGGCGGGGTGCCAGGTCAGGCTGTAGACCAGCGCGACCAGGGCGACGGAGACGATCAGCAGGCAGAGCAGGAGGCGGCGCAGTAGAAGGGGCATCGGCTGGAACGGTGCTTGGCTGGGTCGGGGAATGGGCGAGCATACCTGAGCGGGCGGCCCGGCCCAAACGCGTGCGCAAGCGAGGCGGCTGGATGCCGGCAGTGGCGCTATTCTTGTTCTGTCGCGACGGATCGCTATTGGGGCCCGGCACCCTGGTTTGCGCATCCTTCGGGTTGCCCTAACATGCCCGGCACCCAGATCGGCAAGGGTCTTGCAGGATCAACCCCTCGGTCCCGACTTCCAGGAGCAGGCATGCATCGCCAGTCGTTAGCCAGTCCCGCGGCATCGCCCGGCAGCGGTCGTGCCGGCGCGCTGCTGTCCGGGCTTCTGTGGCTGCTGCTCGGCATCACCTGCGCCAGCGCCGAGGAGCGCCCGCCGCTGCGGGTGATGACCGACTACTGGCCGCCGTTCCGCATGGAAGGCGAGGGCGGTGCACTGCACGGGCTGGACATCGACCTGCTGAACGAGATCGCGCGGCGCACGGGCCTGCGCTTCGACGTGCAACGGGCGCCCTGGGCGCGCGGTCTGGCCGCGTTGCAGAGCGGCTCGGCGGACCTGATGACCGGCCTGGCACGCACGCCCGAACGCGAGCGCTATATCGACTACCTGCCCACTCCCTACTACGCCTGCGCACCACGGTTGTACGGTACGCCGGAACTGGCCAGGCGCATCACCCGCTACGAGCAGCTGCGCGGGCCCACCATCGGCTACGTGCTGGAGTCGGCCTACTTCCAGCCCTTCGATTCCGATGCCGGCCTGCACAAGTCCGGGGTCAGCAACGAGCAGCAACTGCTGGAAATGCTCCTGCGCGGGCGCCTGCAGCTGGTGATCGGTACCGATTGCCAGGTGGACTACGAACTGCGCGATCCGCGCCTGGCCGGACGCATCGTGAGGACCGGCTACCAGCCCGATACCCGCACCGAGCTGTTCATCGGCTTCACCCAGCAGCAGTCGCTGGCCGAGGAGAAGGACAGGATCGCCAGCGCCCTGCAGCAGATGCTCGACGAGGGCTGGGTGAAAGAGGCGGCCAGGCGCTACCAGCCCGGGTCTCAGTGAGCGTGGGGCTCGACCACCAGTTCATAGTCCAGGGCCAGGTCCCAGAAGGCCGCTTCGATCTTGTGGCCGTCGGGGTCGCGGACGAAGCAGCCGAAGTAGGGCGCGCCGTATTCGGCACGCGGCCCGGGCTCGCCGTCCGAGGTGCCGCCTGCGTCCAGGGCAGCCTGGTAGAACGCTCGGACCGCGTCCTTGTCGGCCGCGAAGAAACCGACGTGGGTGCCGTTGCCGATGCTGGCGGGCCGGCCGTCGATGGGTTTCTGCACCCAGAACTCCGGGTAAAGGCGGCCATAGGCCACGGCGCCGGGGTGCTCCATGATGCGCCGGCAACCGAGGGCCGGCAGGACCTTGTCGTAGAAGGCCACGGCCCGCTCGAAGTCGTTGGTGCCGAGCGAGATATGGGACAGGATGCTGGGGTTTTCGGCCATGGAATGAATCTCCCTGTGCGATGGCCCCGACAAGACTAGCCGGCTTTCAGCGCTCCGCTGCGGGCTCCCCGAGCAGGCTGAACAGGCGGAATATCAAGACGCAGGTGAACAGCTGCAGGAAGCCGTCCAGGCAGTCGACGAAGACGCTGGCGACGCTGTCCGGGCGCTCGCCCAGCTCGCCATAGGCCCACCACTCGAAGGCCCATACCGGCCCCATCGCCAGCAGGATGCAGCAGAGGATGGTGAGGAAATGGCCATCGCTCATGCGGAAGCTCTCCTTCATCGCCTCCATCGGCGACAGGCCGTCCAGCACCAGCAGGTACTCGGCGAATACCAGCCGGCTCATGATCCACAGCCCCGGCAGGATCAGCAGCGAAGCCCCGAGCATGATCAGCAGCGTGCTGAAGGCCGCGAGCACCGCAAAGGACGGCCAGCGCAACAGGGCCAGGCTCCAGATCTGCTTCTTCTTCAGGTTGATGCGGCTGCTGCGGCTGTCGAGGAAGACGATCAGCGCGCCGGTATAGAGGGGGTAGAACACCAGGCGGATGAGCAGGTCGGAAGCCGACGACGAGGCCTCCCCCAGCCAGGCCGAGGCCACCTGCAGGGCCAGTGCCTCGAGCAGGATCACCGGCAGGCAGAGCGAGGCGATCGGGCCGAAGTGGCGGCTGAAGAAATACCAGGAGTCACGCAGCAGGAGCAGGGGATTCATTGACGGCGCCATAGGAATGCAGGGCTGTGAAGCAACTCTAGTCGATGCCGCGCGCCCTCTCCAAGGCGCCGCTCGACCTAGATCGCGACCTGCGCTGCCGTGTTGCGGCGTCTGCGCCGGGCAAGCCATAGCGCAGCCCCCAGCAAGGTGAGCTCGAGCAGAAAAGACCAATGCAGGAGGAAGTTCAGCCACCAGGGCTGGTAGCGCGGCGTGACGGTGGCCAAGGCGAAAGGCTGGTCGACCCAGGGCGCCAGCCACCAGATGTCGCCCACCACGCTGTCCAGAATCAGGTGCACGCAACCGTTGAGGGTGAACAGCGCGAGCATCACCGGCGCCAGCGCGCGGCGCGCCAGTTGGCGCCAGGTGAGGGCCAGCGCCAGGGTGCCGAACCACACCACCGGCCAGTGGCTCCAGTAGCTGTGGTGGTGATGCTGGCGGCCATCGACCAGGTGGAAATAGAGCATGTCCAGGTCCGGGGCGAAGGCACCGAGCAGCGCCACCGCCATCCACAGGCGCGAGCTGCAGGTGGCGGGGCGCAGGTGGCGTTCCAGCAGGCCACCGATCAGGTAGCCGGTGGGCAGGTGGGCGAGGATCACGACATCAGCCCGGCCAGCAGGGCCTCGCTCTCCAGCACCTCGGCGTACTCGCCGGCGAGGTTGGCCATGGCCATGTCGTGCACCTCCTCGGCGCTGCGCGGGCGGCCCGACCAGTCGGCCTTGGCGAAGGTGTAGCAGGCGTCGGCTATCACGGTGGTGGCGAAGCCCAGGTTGCTGGCGCTGCGCGCAGTGGCTTCCACCGAGTTCTCGCTGGCGACCCCGGTGATCACCACGCGGCGGATGCCGCGCACGTGCAGCCAGCGCTCCAGGGCACTGTGGGTGAAGGCGTCGGTGACGTTCTTCTCCAGTACCTGCTCGTCCGGCCTGGGGGCCAGCTCCGGCAGGAACAGCGCGCCGTCCTGCCCCGGGGCGAACACCGAACCCGGCTCGCGGGACATGTGGCGCACATGCACCAGCGGCCAGCCCTGCCCGCGCCAGTGGGCGAGCAGGGCGGCGATGCGCCCTTCGGCCTGGGGGTTGTTACGTGGCGTGGCGACGCGGGCGATGCCCTGCTGCATGTCGATGATGATCAGGGCGGGAGGCGAGTGGAGTGGGTCGTTCAGCGGCATGTCGAGTGTCCTTTCCTCGGGGCTGGCATACTGTGCGCCGACTCTAGCAGACCTTCGAAAAACTACCTGCGTTGCCATCGCTGCATTAGGAACAGGCTCAAAAATGCTCATCTACAGTGTGTAGACTCCGCTTTTTTCGCCTGTTCCTGCCTTGCGCTGGCGGCCTCGCCTACGTTTTTTCGCAGCCAGAAACCCACGCCCGCCACCCCGAGGAAACCCGGTGAAGAAGATCGCGGTGTTCGCCGATGTCCAGAACCTCTACTACACGGTGCGCCAGGCCTATGGCTGTCACTTCAACTACACCGCGCTGTGGAAGGACATCGCCGCCCGTGGCGAGATCGTCGAGGCCTATGCCTACGCCATCGACCGGGGCGACGCCCGCCAGCAGCAGTTCCAGCAGATCCTGCGCAACCTCGGCTT
Source organism: Pseudomonas sp. Pc102 (assembly GCF_018408275.1). Lineage (NCBI taxonomy): Bacteria > Pseudomonadati > Pseudomonadota > Gammaproteobacteria > Pseudomonadales > Pseudomonadaceae > Pseudomonas > Pseudomonas sp. Pc102. Next base: position 978,758 of record NZ_AP021905.1, read on the forward strand.
CACCGTGAAGCTCAAGCCCTTCATCCAGCGCGCCGATGGCTCGGCCAAGGGCGACTGGGACGTGGGCATCACCATCGACATCCTCGACGCCGCCGCGCGGGTGGACGAGATCGTCCTGGCCTCCGGCGATGGCGACTTCGACCTGCTGCTCGACCGCGTCCGCGACCGTGGCGTCGAGGCCGTCGCCTATGGCGTGCCGGGCCTCACCGCTCAATCGCTGGTGCGCGCCGCCAGCCGCTACATACCCATCGAGGGCGGCCTGCTGCTCAAGTGACAGCCCGCCGCCCCTGCAGAACAGTGGAAACCCCGTGGACCCCATCGCCGTCATCGACTTCGAAACCACCGGCGTCACGCCGGGGGACAACTGCCGCGCCACCGAGATAGGCGTCGTCATCCTCGACCAGGGCCGCATCGTCGACCGCTACCAGAGCCTGATGAACGCCGGCGTCTGGGTGCCGCCCTTCATCGAGAGCCTCACCGGCATCAGCAACGCCATGGTCCGTGCCGCCCCGCCGGCGGCGCAGGTGATGGGGGAGGTGGCGGACTTCGTCGGCGACATTCCCCTGCTGGCGCACAACGCCTCCTTCGACCAGAAGTTCTGGGACGCCGAACTGGCACGCCTGGGGCGTCGTCGCCGGCAGGCCTTCGCCTGCTCCCTGCTGCTGTCGCGCCGGTTGCTGCCGGAGGCGCCCAACCACAAGCTCGGCACCCTCAACCGCTGGGCGCGCCTGCCCGACACCGGCCAGGCCCACCGTGCCATGGCCGATGCCGAGATGGCGGCCAACCTCACCCTGCACATCGCCGACCGCCTGCGCGAACGCCACGGTGTGCGCCAGGTGAGCCACGAACTGTTCTGCCGCCTGCAGAAGGTCCCGGCGGCGAAGATCCTGGATGCGCTGAAGCGCCTGTAGATCAGGCGCGGTGAGCCCAGCGTAGGGATGACGCTCTTTTCATCCACCAGGCGATGCCGAGTCCCACACCGCCTGGTGGGAGCGAATTCATTCGCGATGGAGTGTCCGGCCACCCGTAGCTCAGTACCGGCGGCGGGTCTTTCGCGGCTAAAGCCGCTCCCACAGGTTGCCCACAGCGAGGCCGAATATCGCTGCGTTGGGCCTCGCTGTGCTCGGCGCCAACCTACGGAGCCGTGCGCGAACATGCGTGGTGGCAGCCCTGCGGCCTGCTTGGCGAATGAATTCGCCCCTACAGGGATCGCGCAGCCTGCAGGTCCGGTGCAACCCGCCGTTTACGGCGCCTGGAACCTCTTCACACCTTGCGCAACGCCTCGACCTTCCCGCCGTGCACCTGCAGTTCAGCCGGGATGCGCCGTTCGAAGGGGGTGGAGAGGATCAGCGAGGTCTTGCTCGCGCCGTACTGGCTGAGGCGGTCGATCAGGTCCTGCAGCTCCGGCATGGTCGCCACGGCGGCCTTCATCAGCACGCAGGCGTCGCCGGTGATGCGGTGGCAGAGGGAAATCTGCGGGATCTTCTCCAGGGCCTCCAGGGCGCGCTTGGAATCATGGTCGGCGAGGCGCAGCTCGATCACGCATTCGATCGGCAGGCCGATCTTCGCCGGGTCGACGGCGGCGTGGTAACCGGTGATCACGCCGCTGGCCTCCAGCTTGGCCACGCGGTCGGCCACGGCCGGGGGCGAGAGGTTGACCCGGCGCGCCAGTTCGGCGAACGAAGCGCGGCCGTTCTCCATCAGCGCCGAGAGCAGCAGGCGGTCGTATTTGTCCATCGGTGGTCTCCACGCAGGGTATTTGGGAAACAAGGCAAACAGCGCTTATTGGCGTTGATTCGAAAGTTAAGTGGCCATTGAAGCAGGTTTCATCGCTTATTTTCCCTATATGGCCTTGCATAGAATAAACACCCTGCCAACCGGATCGTCGAGCCCCCCATGCCTGCGCAACGTTTTCCCCTCCTGCTGATCGGCGCCTTCTTCGCCCTCTACATCATCTGGGGGTCCACCTACCTCGCGATCCGCATCGGCGTCGAATCCTGGCCGCCGCTGCTCATGGCCGGCGTGCGCTTCGTCATCGCCGGCAGCCTGATGTTCGCCTGGCTGCGCTGGCGCGGCGCGCCCATGCCGACCCTGCGCGAATGGAAGGCCGGCGCGATGGTCGGCGTGCTGCTGCTCAGCTGCGGCAACGGCGGCGTGACCCTGGCCGAGCACCTGGGCGTGGCCTCCGGCGTCGCCGCCCTGGCGGTGGCCACGGTGCCTTTGTTCGCCCTGCTGTTCGGCCTCATCTGGGGCCAGCGCACCACGCGCCTGGAATGGGCCGGCATCGTGCTCGGGCTGATCGGCATCGGCCTGCTCAACCTCGGCTCCAACCTCCAGGCCAGCCCGCTGGGCGCCGCCCTGATCATCTTCGCTGCCGCCAGCTGGTCCTTCGGCTCCATGTGGAGCAAGCACCTGCCGCTGCCCGCCGGCCCCATGGCCAGCGCCGTGGAGATGCTCGCCGGTGGCGTCGCTCTGCTGCTGGGCAGCGCCCTGAGCGGCGAGCGCATGGAGAGCCTGCCCACCCCCGCCGGCTGGGCGGCCCTGGCCTACCTGGTGGTGTTCGGTTCGATCATCGCCTTCAGTTCCTACCTCTACCTGTTGAAGAACGTGCGCCCGGCGGCGGCCACCAGCTACGCCTACGTCAACCCGGTGGTGGCGGTGCTGCTCGGCGTGCTCTTCGCCGGCGAGCACATCGGTGGCGAGGAAGGCCTGGCGATGCTGGTGATCATCAGCGCCGTGGTGCTGATCGGCCTGCCGCAGTGGCGCAAGCCCAAGGAGCCGGTGCTGCAGCAGACGAGCTGACGGGAGGCCGGAACCCGGGCGACGGCGACGCAGGTAGTTTTGCGGCGGCCTGATAGAATTGCGCCTTTTCCACCTCCGGTTCCGCCCCATGACCTTCGCTTCCCTTGGCCTGATCGACCCCCTGCTGCGCGCGCTCGACACGCTCGGCTACAAGACCCCATCGCCGGTGCAGGCCGAGGCGATCCCCGCCGTGCTCAAGGGCCGCGACCTGATGGCCGCGGCGCAGACCGGCACCGGCAAGACCGCCGGCTTCGCCCTGCCGCTGTTGCAGCGCCTGACGATGGAAGGCCCGCAGGTGGCCGCCAACTCGGTGCGCGCCCTGGTGCTGGTGCCCACCCGCGAGCTGGCCGAGCAGGTCCACGAGAGCTTCCGCGTCTACGGGCAGAACCTGCCGCTGCGCACCTACGCGGTGTACGGCGGGGTCAGCATCAACCCGCAGATGATGAAGCTGCGCAAGGGCATCGACGTGCTGGTGGCCACTCCCGGCCGCCTGCTCGACCTGTACCGGCAGAACGCGGTCAAGTTCAACCAGCTGCAGGCGCTGGTGCTGGACGAGGCCGACCGCATGCTCGACCTCGGCTTCTCCCGCGAGCTGGACGACGTCTTCTCCGCCCTGCCGCGCCGCCGCCAGACCCTGCTGTTCTCCGCCACCTTCTCCGACGCCATCCGCCAGATGGCCCGCGAACTGCTGCGCGACCCGCTGTCCATCGAGGTCAGCCCGCGCAACGCCGCCGCGCGCAGCGTCAGGCAGTGGCTGATCACCGTCGACAAGAAGCGCAAGTCCGAACTGTTCCTGCACCTGCTGCAGGAGCGGCGCTGGGGCCAGGTGCTGGTGTTCGTCAAGACGCGCAAGGGGGTCGACGAACTGGTGGACGACCTGCAGCGCGTGGGCGTCTCCGCCGACGCCATCCACGGCGACAAGCCGCAGCCCTCGCGCCTGCGCGCGCTGGAGCGCTTCAAGGCCGGCGAGGTGCAGATCCTCGTCGCCACCGATGTTGCGGCCCGTGGCCTGGACATCGACGACCTGCCGCTGGTGGTCAACTTCGACCTGCCCATCGTGGCCGAGGACTACGTGCACCGCATCGGCCGCACCGGGCGTGCCGGCGCCACCGGCGAGGCCATCTCCCTGGTCTGCGCCGACGAGGTGCAGCTGCTCTCGGCCATCGAGGTGCTGATCAAGCAGACCCTGCAGCGCCGCGACGAGCCCGGCTTCGTCCCCGACCACCGGGTGCCGCAGACCGACGCCACCGGCGCCATCCTGAAAAAACCCAAGAAGCCGAAGAAACCCAAGGAGCCCCAGGCCGGCGGCAAGGGTGGCAAGCCGTCGCGCCTGGGCAACTGGATCGACAGCGAGGCGCCGAAGACCAAGGCCGTGCGCAAGGGCCCGGGTTTCGGCAAGGCGAAGAAGGGCTGACTGCTACCGCCCGGTGTGGCATCGGGTGACGCAACGCGGGGCGTGACGAACCATCGAGGTGCAGCGCCCGTGTCGCCAGAGCCGGCGGCACGGGGCCCGGCGCGGGATTGGCGAGAGTTCGGAATAATGGCGCAGATCGTGCATTTCTGTGCGAAATGATGAACGCCTAGTGCGTTCGAAGCGCAGTCCCACGTCAGACGATTCCATGATGCGTCCCAAGGAACTCAAGCACTGGACCACCGGTGTCGCCCACCTGCTGTCACTGCCCGCCGGCCGCGCGCGCCTGCTCGGTCTCGCCCAATGGCTGCAGCAGATCTGCCACGTCGATCACTTCGTGCTCTTCGTCTACGAGGGCAACCACCGACCGCTGGCGCTGTTCGACACCTTCCCGGCGGACAAGCGCCATGTCTATGTCGAGGACTACCAGGTCGGCCCCTACCTGCTCGACCCCTTCTACCTCGCCTGCACCCGCAACCAGGCGCCCGGGCTGTGGCGCCTGCGCCAGTTCGCGCCGGACCACTTCTACCTGGGCGAGTACTACGTCACCTACTACCAGCAGACCGGCCTCACCGAGGAGATCGCCTTCTTCGTCGACCTCGCCGACGGCGCCAAGGCCGTGCTCTCGCTGATGCGCAGCGCCTGCAGCCCGGCCTACAGCCGCGACGAGATGCAGCTGCTCGACTGCGCCCAGGCGGTGGTCGAACAGGTGGTGGGGGAGGCCTGGGAACAGCGCCGCGCCCACCAGCCGCGTCCGGCCCAGGACCTGGACTACAAGATCCGCGAGACCTTCGAGCAATTCGGTGCCCACCTGCTCACCGCCCGGGAGCAGGAAGTGGTGCAGATGCTCCTGCGCGGGCACTCCAGTGCCTCGGTGGCCGAGCACCTGGCCATCAGCCCCGGCACGGTGAAGATCCACCGCAAGAACATCTACGCCAAGCTCGGTATCGGCAGCCAGTCGGAGTTGCTCGGCCTGCTGGTGCGTGACCTCGCCGGGCAGCGCGAGGCCTCCATCGATCCGGTATTGCGTACCGCGATCTGAGCGCAGGGCCTTATCGCCAACGGGAATTTAGCGGCGCTGATCAATAACCAACCATTGGTCTGCAACCCCCGTGGCTCAAGGTCCAGAGCCGCCTGTCCACGACTTATCCACAGTCCGCTCCACAGATAATGTGGGCGGGAAATCCCACCCCCTGCGACATTTCAGACCCTGCGGCAAGCCTTTTCATGCAGAAAAAAGGCTTGCCTTGGCGCAGCTCCGGTGGCAGGCGCTTTTCGTCGCCGGTGCGACGTGAAATCGCACTTTTGCACCGCTGTTCATTTTTTGTACATATTCGCAGGACTCCCGTCGTTGCTGGCCTGTGGGAGGTTATAGACGAGTTATCCACAGCTTCATCCACCGTTTCTGTGGGCACACGGACGCTTGCCCCGAGGGGGCTGATCTGCTAGCCGGAGGCGATCTTCGCCACCTCGTGTTTGATCAAAAAATGAACAGTTCGCGGCGGCCCCTGTCAGGAGCGGTGCGCACGCGCCCATCCACTCGCTGTCCACAAAGTTATCCACAGCTTCTGTGAATAGCTCCCCAGGAGTTCGACGGGCCGCCGGGCAGCGCCAGGCCCTATCCCCGGAGGGATATATACAGTCCGAAACAGCGGTTGATAGCGTGGCCCCACAAGCAGGAACACCTGGAAAAGGGGCTGGTCGTGAGCGATGCAGACGCTGTCTTCGATATCGAATTCCGCAACGTGGAAAAGAGCTACGGCTCGGTGCGCGCGGTCAGCGGGCTGAACTTCAAGGTCCGGCGGGGCGCCTTCCACTCCTTCCTCGGCAGCTCCGGCTGCGGCAAGACCACCACCCTGCGCATGATCGCCGGCTTCGAGCAGCCCAGCGCCGGCGAAGTCTGGCTCGGCGGCCGGCCCGTGGCGGGCATTCCGGCGCACCAGCGGCCGGTGAACATGGTGTTCCAGAGCTACGCCCTGTTCCCCCACCTCACGGTGGCGGAAAACATCGCCTATGGCCTGCGCTACCTGAACCCCCGGCCCGACCGCGAGGAGCAGCGCCGCCGCGCCGACGAGGCCCTGGAGATGGTGCGCCTCACCGGTTTCGGCCAGCGCAAGCCCCACGAGCTTTCCGGGGGCCAGCAGCAGCGCGTGGCCCTGGCCCGCGCCCTGGTCAACAAGCCCACCGTGCTGTTGCTGGACGAGCCCCTGGCGGCGCTGGACCGCAAGCTGCGCAAGGAGATGCAGTCCGAACTGCTGCGCCTGCAGCGCGAGGTCGGCATCACCTTCGTGCTGGTCACCCACGACCAGGAAGAGGCGCTGTCGATGAGCGACAGCATCAGCGTCATGCAGGACGGCGGCATCATCCAGACCGCCACCCCCGAGCAGCTCTACGAAACCCCCGCCAGCCGCTACGTGGCGGACTTCATCGGCGAATCCAACCTGTTCACCGGCACCGTGCGCCGGGTGGACGGCGACCGCGTGCTGCTGGACATGCCCCAGGGCCTGCAACTGGCCAGCCCGGCCACCCCCACCGGCCCGCGCCTGGCGGCCAGCGAGCCGGGCTGCATCGCCGTGCGCCCGGAGCAGATCGCCATCGGCAATGCCGCCGACGCCCTGGCCCGGGAGATCAGCCTGGCCGGGGAGGTGGTGGACCGCATCTACCTGGGCAACCTCACCGAATACCGCGTGCGCACCGAGCCCTTCGGCATCGTCTGCGTGCGCGTGCCGGGCCACACCGGGCGCGACAAGGCGGCCTTCGAGCATGGCGCGCCGGTGCGCATCGGCTGGGACCAGGCCGCCGGCCTGGCCATGGCGCTCTAGTTCATCCCCCCGGCAAGGCATCGCAGGGGCTTTTGCAGTGCAGGGCAGACAAGAAAACCAACACTCAACAGGCGGGGTAGCAGGCAATGGACCGTAAAGACTTCATCAAACAGATGCGCAGCTGGCAGAACGGCTCCATCACCCGACGTGAATTCCTTGGCCGCACCGGCCTGGGCCTGGCGGCGGCGGTGGTCGCGACCAACATGCCCGGCCTGCTCACCGGCAAGGCCTACGGCGCCGACAAGGCCATCGGTGATCGCGTGGTGCTGGCCACCTGGCCGAACTACCACAACGCCGAGAACTTCGCGGCCTTCGCCGAGAAGACCGGCGCCCATGTGCAGATGAACGTCTTCGGCTCCAACGAGGAGATGCTCGCCAAGCTCCAGGCCGGCGGCAGCGGCTGGGACCTCTTCGTGCCCACCAACTACACCATCAGCACCTACGTCGAGCTGGGCCTGATCGAGCCGCTGGATCTCTCGCGCCTGCCCAACTTCGATGCCGCCAGCTACGAGAAGCGCTTCATGGAGCAGGGCATCGTCGACGGCAAGCTCTACGCCGTGCCGAAGAACTGGGGCACCACCGGCTTCGTCTACGACAGCGACAGGATCAAATCCAAGCCCAGCAGCTGGAAGGAGTTCTGGGAGCTGGCCAAGGGCGAAGCCTCGGGCCGCGTGATGGTCCATGACTACCAGCTCACCGCCATCGGCAATGCGCTGAAGTCCTTCGGCTACAGCTTCAACTCGCTGGACCCGAAGGAGCTGGCCGACGCCGAGAAGCTCCTGCTGGAGGTCAAGCCGCACCTGTTCGCGATCAACTCCGACTACCAGCCCTCGATGCGCAACGGCGACGCCTGGATGTCCATGTGCTGGACCGGCGACGGCTCGCAGCTGCACCGCGACCTGCCGAACATGCAGTTCACCCTGGGCAAGGAAGGCGGCGAGCTGTGGAGCGACTTCTTCGCCATCCCCAAGGGCGCCGAACGCCCCGATGCCGCCTACGCGCTGATCAACTTCCTCCTCGACCCGCAGGTCAACAAGCTGGAAGTGGAAGCCCACGGCTACCCGAGCGGCGACAAGCGCGTGGACGCGCTGCTGCCCAAGGCGATGCTCGACGACCCGATCATGTACCCGGCCGCCGAGCTGCTCAGCGCCCTGGAGTTCGGCGCCGCCGCCACCCTCACCAGCCCGGAACGTGCCGAACTGATGGCGCGTTTCAAGGCTGCCTGACCCTCATCGGCCGCAGGGGCGAGCTCCGCCGTGAATCGCGACGCCGCATTCGCGAGCAGAGCTCGCTCCTACCCTGGTCGCCTCCATGAATCGTAGGGACTCTTCCATGAACGTCGCTCTCAGCGCTCCCGCAGCGGTCGATGCGGGCCAGGCCGCGCCGGTCGAAAGCCGCAGCCTCGGACGCCGCGTCACGCTGCTCCTGCTGCTGCCCTCCACCCTGTGGTTCCTGCTGATGCTGCTGATGCCGCTGGTGATCATCCTGGTCTTCAGCCTCGGCGAGCGCAGCCCGGTGGGTGGCTACGCCGCCGCGCTGACCCTGGACAACTACCTCAACCTCGGCTCGCGGGCCAAGGCCTTCGCCAACACCCTGTTCCTCGCCCCGCTGGGCACCCTGGTGTGCCTGCTGGCGGCCTACCCGCTGGCGTACTTCCTGGCGGTGAAGGTGCAGCGCAACCGCTCGCTGCTGCTGACCCTGGTGATCGTGCCGTTCTGGACCAGCTTCCTGATCCGCACCTACGCCTGGATCTTCATCCTCGGCGGCAAGGGCATCCCCGCCTTGCTGGCCAGCGTCGGCCTGGAGGAGGTGCGCCTGATCAACACCCCCACGGCGGTGCTGATCGGCATCGTCTACGGCTACCTGCCGCTGATGGTGTTCCCCATCTACGTGAGCCTGGAGAAGCTCGACAAGCGCCTGCTGGAGGCCTCCTCCGACCTCGGCGCCAGCGCCTTCGAGACCTTCCGCCGGGTGACCCTGCCGCTCTCCGCGCCGGGCGTGATCACCGGCGCCATGCTGGTGTTCATCCTGCTCATGGGCGAGTTCCTCATCCCCGCCATCCTCGGCGGCGGCAAGGTGTTCTTCGTCGGCAACGCCCTGGTCGACCTGTTCCTGCAATCGCGCAACTGGCCCTTCGGCAGCGCGGTGGCCATGACCCTGGTGGCGATGATGCTGGTGATCATCTTCATCTACCTCAAGCTCGTGGCGCGCTACGGCAAGCGTTCCACAGACGGGATGCTCTGACATGTGGCTGCGCAGCTATTCCACCTCGCTGTACCTGTTCCTCTATGCGCCCATCGCGCTGATCATCCTGTTCAGCTTCAATGCCGGGCGCAGCGGGCTGTCCTTCGAATGCTGCTCGGTGCAGTGGTTCGGTCGTGCCTTCGGCAACCCCTTCATCATGGAGGCCCTCGGCAACAGCGCGCTGATCGCCCTGTGCTCGGCGCTGATCGCCACGCTGTTCGGCACCCTCGCGGTGTTCGGCCTGCAGCGGGTCGGGCGGCGCGTGCGGATGGTCTTCGATGCCCTGACCTACTGCGCGATCATCATCCCCGGCATCGTCATCGGCATCGCCACGCTGATCGCCTTCATCAGCCTGTTCGAGGTGCTCAACCCGCTGCTGGACCTGCTCCTCGGCGCCGGCCTGCCGCGCCTGCGCATGGGCTTCGTCACCGTGGTCGCGGCCCACTCGCTGTTCACCATGGCGCTGGTGATGGTCATCGTCCGCACCCGCGTCGAGTCCCTGGACAAGGCCCTGCTGGAAGCCTCCGCCGACCTCTACGCGCCGCCGCTGGAGACCTTCCGCCGCGTGGTGCTGCCGCAGATCGCCCCGGCGATCATGGCCGGCTTCCTGCTGGCGTTCACCTTCAGCTTCGACGACTTCATCATCGCCTTCTTCGTCGCCGGCTCGGAAACCACGCTGCCGATCTACATCTTCTCGTCCATCCGCCGGGGCATCACCCCGGAGATCAACGCCATCTCGACCGTGATCATCTGCGCCTCCCTGGCGCTGCTGTTCACCTCCCGCTACCTGCAGAACCGCCGCACCGGCGCCTGACGACCCTGGAGAGCCACCATGCGTGACCAGCTGTATATCAACGGGCAATGGGTACGACCGGACCTGGGCGGCCATTTCGACGTGCTCGACCCGAGCAGTGGCGACCTGATCCAGCGCGTGCCGGCGGCCACCGAGGAAGACATCGACCACGCGGTGCGTGCTGCGCGCCAGGCCTTCAACCGCGGCTGGGGCCAGACCACGGGCGCCGAGCGCGCCGGCTGGCTGGAGGCTTTGGCGAGCGAACTGGAAGGGCGCCAGGACGCCCTGGCGGTGCTGGAGGTGCGCGACAACGGCAAGCCGCTGCCCGAGGCGCAATGGGACATCGCCGATGCCATCGGCTGCTTCCGCTACTACGCCGAGCTGGCCCGCGAGCTGGACGGCCGCCAGGACGAGGCGCTGGAGCTGCCGGACGCGCGCTTTCGCTGCCGCATCCGCCACGAGCCGGTGGGCGTGGCCGGGCAGATCATTCCCTGGAACTACCCGCTCCTGATGGCCGCCTGGAAAGTCGCCCCGGCCCTGGCGGCGGGCGCCACCTGCGTGCTCAAGCCGTCGGAGCTGACCCCGCTCACCGCCCTGGAACTGGCCAGCGCGGCGGACCGCATCGGCCTGCCGTCCGGTGTGCTCAACGTGGTCACCGGCCTTGGCGGCGATGCCGGCGGGCCGCTCAGCCAGCACCCGGGCGTGGACAAGCTGGCCTTCACCGGCAGCGTGCCGACGGGGTCGAAAATCATGTCGGCGGCAGCGGCCGACATCAAGAACATCAGCCTGGAGCTGGGCGGCAAGTCGGCCTTCATCGTCTTCGACGACGCCGATGTCGAGGCGGCGGTGGAATGGATCCTGTTCGGCATCTTCTGGAACCAGGGCCAGGTGTGCAGCGCCACCTCGCGCCTGCTGGTGCAGGAAGGCATCGCCCCGCGCCTGCTCGAGCGCCTGGTCGCCGAGGCGCGGCGCATCACCATCGGCCCCGGCCTGGAGCGCGGCGTGCTGCTGGGCCCGCTGGTCAGCGCCGGGCAGTACCAGAAGGTGCTGGGGATGATCGAACAGGGCACCCGCGAGGCCACCCTGATCAGCGGCGGCAAGCGCCCCGCGCACCTGTCCCACGGTTACTTCCTGGAGCCGACGATCTTCGACGAGCCGGCCGACAACGCCAGCATCTGGCGCGAGGAGATCTTCGGCCCGGTGCTCTGCGTCAAGCGCTTCAAGACCGAGGCCGACGCCCTGCGCATGGCCAACGACAGCCGCTTCGGCCTCGCCGCCGCCGTGATGAGCGCCGACCTCGACCGCGCCGCCCGGGTGGCCAACGGCCTGCGCGCCGGCATCGTCTGGGTCAACTGCTCGCAACCCACCTTCACCCAGGCGCCCTGGGGCGGCATGAAACAGAGCGGCATCGGCCGCGAGCTCGGCCGCTGGGGGCTGGACAACTACCTGGAGGTCAAGCAGGTCACCGAATACCGCAGCCAGGAACCCTGGGGGTGGTACCTCAAGTGACCTCCAGCGCCCGTAGGGTGGGCTTCAGCCCACCGAATGCCGATGCGCGAAGGTGCTGTGGGTGCATGCCCGATCGGCCGGTCGCGAATGAATTCGCTCCTACAAAAGCAGCCGGCCCCCGCCGCACAAGCGTGACCGTTGCGTAGGGTGGAGGTCGTTCTGTACCTCCACCATGCGGAGTCGGGCCCCGGCACGGCGTCATGCCTGAGGCTTCGCTGTGGGTGCACGGCCCGATCATCCGATCGCGAATGAATTCGCTCCCACGGGGACGGCGGAGCTGGGCGAATGAATCCGCCCCTACACGGGGCGTGCGTGGTTGGAGGCTATGCCGGGCCGCCGCCGCCGGCGCGCAGGGCTGCGACCTGCTTCTTGTAGCGCGCCACCTCGGTGACGTCGTAGATCACCACGCACAGGTGCTCCACGCTGCCGCTGGCACCCATCAGCGGCAGCAGGGTGACGTTCTGGTACATGAAGTCCTCCTCCCCGGTGATCGGCTGGTAGTTCTTGAAGCGCATCAGGAAGGGCCGCTGCTCCCACAGGCTGAAGGCGCGGGTGCCGAGCTGCACCACGCTGTCCACCTTGCGCCGCAGCCAGGTCTCGTCGATCTCCTCGAACAGCTCGAACAGCACCTTGCCGTGGACCTCGTCCGGGCCCAGGCCGGAGTGGTTCTCCATGAAGCTGTTCCACACCTCCACGCGGTACTGGCGATCGAGCACCACCACGCCGACGTCGATGCACTGCACGATGTCGAGCAGCCAGTGAACCTCTTTGATATCGATCTGTGCCGGCATGGGTCAGTCCATCAGGTAGCGGATCTTGTGGGTCAGGCGCGGGATCGAGTCCTCGGTGAACAGCAGCAGCAGGTCGAAGTGCACGTCGTGGGCCTCGACGCTGTAGCTGATCTCCACCGCCAGGGTCTTCTTCCAGCGGGTGCGGTTGAGGTGGATCAGCCGCTCGATGGACGCATGCTGCCCGAGCAGTTGCGGGTGGCCCTGGGAGAAGCGCACGTCGATCTGCTCGGCGATGCCGGCCAGGCAGGCGCCGATGATGATGCTGGCCAGGTCCAGCAGCATCTCCGAGGTCTCCTTGTCGTCGGCCGGCTGCCAGCGCAGCAGGTTGGCCATGTCGGCGATCTCGGAGTCGTGGAACAGCAGCAGCGCCTCGCCGGCGATGGCGTCGCCGATGAAGCCCTGGCACAGCGCGCTGAGCCGCTCGCCGCGCTGGGCGTCGGCCAGGGTCATGTGCAATTCGCTGACTTCGAAGATGTTCACCTGGGGCACCGGCAACTGCACGAAGACATCCAGCACCTTGGCCAGCAGCGCGGCGGCGCGGCCCATGGCGACGTTGCTCACCTCGCGCAGGGCATCGCGGAAGTTGACCTTGAGGACCAGGTCCTCGCGGGAGGGCACCGGCTCGGCGGGCACGCCCGGCGCCGGCACCTTGAGCAGGCCCAGGCGCACCAGCACGGCGCGCAGCTCGGCCGGGTCGGCGGGCTTCTTGATGAATGCCAGGGCGCCCAGCTCCATCACCCGGCGCTGGGCTTCCTCCTGGATGTCGCCGGACACCACCACCACCTGGGCCACCAGGCCTTCGGCGCGCAGCTGGGCGAGCACCTGGTAGCCATCCATCACCGGCATGGTCAGGTCCAGCAGCACCACCTGGCCCAGGCCCTGGCGGATGGCGACCATGGCTTCTTCGCCCTGGGTGGCCTGGGTGATGGACACCGGCCAGTCCTGGGGCAGGGCGCGGATCAATTGCTTGCGCGCCATCATCGAGTCATCGCAGACGAGGAGGGGGATCACTTAGCGGCACCGCCGTCACTTCAGGGTCAGAGCAAGCATAGACGCTGGCCCGGTGGCCGCCGACACCAGGTGCCGGCGGGGTTGCGCTCAGATGTTCTGGCCGATGCGCCAGAGCACGCCACTGGGGTCGAACAGCACGAAGTCGCGCATGCGCCAGGGCTGGTCCTGGGGCGCGATGGCGCGCACCCCGTAGCGCTCGATCACACCGCTGGCCTGCACGTGCTGCCACCAGGCCTCAACGTCCTTCACCAACAGGTGCATCATCAGGTTCTCGGCCAGGGCCGGCTCGTAGAAGTTCTGCAGCAGGAAGGCGCAGTCGCCATGGCTGAAGTAGGCGATCTCGTCGGAGACACCGCCGGGCCTGAAGCCCAGGTCCAGGTAGAAGGATTGGCTCTGCTCGTAGTCCTTCGCGGGGACGAAGGCCTTCAGTTCAACGGTTTCCAGCGTGCTCATGGGCTATCCCTATGGTCGGTGAACAGGCCGTCGCGGTCAGGTCGGCGCCTCTGCGGGCGCCTGCTGCCGCATCCTAAACCCAGCAATACCCGCTCCGGTAGCCCGTCGGGAGCACGACGGTCGCGTCTGCGCATGATCGGTAGGGGCGACTTCAGTCGCCAAGCGGCGCGCAGCGCCGCCGCCCTTGTGGGAGCGAATTAATTCGCGATCGGGCTTTCCTGATGACGCGACGACAACCGGCCTCCTCAAATCCCCCGCGCCATGAACCGATGGGCGGCGACGCCGGGGATAGTGGAGGGGCGCTCGTGCTCGACCACGAAGCCGAGGCGTTCGTAGAGCGCCTGGGCGCGGGGGTTGGTGGCGGAGACGTCGAGGGCGGCGCGTTGCAGGCCGGCGTGGCGGCCCTGTTGCAGGAGGTGGTCGATCAGTTGCCGGCCGATGCCCTGGCCGGTGAGGCCGTCTTCCACACCCAGGTGGGCGAGGTAGCAGGTGGCGGCCGGTGGCGGCTGGATGATGCGTTCCAGTTGCAGGCCACGGCGGATCACCGACGCGGCGCCGAGGCCGTAGAAGCCGATGATCTGCCCCAGCGCCGCGAGGCTGTTGCGCAGGTTGGCCTCGCCGCTGAAGGCGGTGCCGGTGGCGACGATGCGGCCGTCCTGCTCGCCCACCCAGTGCGCCTTGTAGCCGAACTCGCCGGCTTCCCGCGCCAGGGTCCAGCGCAGGAAATCCACCGCGCTGTGGCCGTTGCGGGCGAAGGCATGGTCGAAGGCGGCGGGGCCGGAGCGGTACACCAGCGGGGCGATGGCCGGGGCGTCGGCGGGGGTCGCGGGGCGGAAGGTCAGCGGCATGGGCGGGGCTCGGCTGGGCAGGGAAAGGCGAAATTAGCACTTGCGTACCATGTTTCGCGAGTGCCTTTCCGGGCGGGTAAGCCGCGCCGCCGGGAGTCCCGGGCGGCGCGGCCTCCGGGCCTCAGTCCCCCTGCAGCAGTTGCTGCACGCCGTCGAGTGCCTCGCGGCGCAGACGCTCAAGATCGAGCCCCGGGATCACCCCGTCGTCCACCACCAGGCGCCCGCCCACCAGGCTGTAGCGCACCGCCATCGGCTCGCCGGCCAGCACCGGGGCGAGGGCCGGGTCGTGGAAGCCGAAGAAGCGCGGGTGGTCCAGGCCGTAGAGCACCAGGTCGGCGGCCTGGCCCACTTCCAGGGTGCCCACCGCACCCAGGCCCAGCACCCTGGCGCCGCCGGCCGTGCCCCAGTGGATGACGTCCTCGGCGAGGGTGGCCGAGGCGCCCTGGTTCGCACGGTGGATCAGCCAGGCGGTGTTGGCCTCGCCCACCATGCTCCCGGACTCGTTGGAGGCGACGCCGTCCACCCCCAGCGAGATCGGCACGCCGGCTTCCGCCATCTGCGGCACCGGGGCGATGCCGCTGCCCAGGCGCGCGTTGCTCACCGGGCAGTGGGAGATGCCGCTGCCGGTCTGCGCCAGCAGGCGGATCTCCGAGGGCTGGGCGTGGACCATATGGGCGAACCACACGTCCGGCCCCAGCCACTCGTGCTCGGCGACGAACTCCACCGGCAGGCAGTTGTATTTCTCGCGGCAGAAGTTCACGTAGTTCTGCGTCTCCGACAGGTGCGTGTGCAGGCGCAGGCCCATGCGGCGTGCGCTCTGCGCCAGCTCGCGGAGCAGCGTCGGGGGCAGCGAGAAGGTCGGCGTGGTGGGCGCCACCACCACCCGGCGCAGGGCGTCCGGGGTCTCCTGGTGGTAGCGCGCCTTGAGCCGCTCGATGTCGCCGAGCATCTGTTCCAGGCTCTCCGGCTGCAGGGCCGTCTTGGAGAAGCCCGGGTGGGCGTTGGCCGACTCCAGCGCGCCGCCCCGGCAGAGCACGAAGCGCATGCCGAATTCCTCGGCTATGTCGAACAGCGCGTCGCCGCTCTCGGTGCTGCCGTTGGCGTGGTAGAGGTAGTGGTGGTCGGCGCAGGTGGTGACGCCCGACAGCAGCAGCTCGGCCATGCCCAGGCGCGCGGCGATGCGCACCAGTTCGGGGGTGAAGCGCGACAGGCGCGGGTAGGGCACGCTGGCCAGCCAGCCCTGCAGGTCCTGGTTGAGGCCGGCGGGCACGGCCTTGAGCAGGTTCTGCGCGAGGTGGTGGTGGGTGTTGATCCAGCCCGGGTAGACCAGGCAGCGGCGCGCGTCGATCACCCGCTCGCCGGCGCCCGGCTGCAGGCCCTTGGCCATTTCGGCGATGCGCCCGTCGCGGATGCGGATGTCGAGGCTGCCGGCGCGGGCGCGTTCGCCGCGCAGGCCGGTCATCACGGCCTGGGGATTCTTGATCAGGATGTCGTTCATGGAAGGTTCCCGTGGTTGCGGTCAGAGCACGTCGTGCAGGGTCTTGCCGTTCGCGGCGTCCGGCACGCCGACGCCGTTGAGGGCGGCGTTGAGGCCCACCGACACCAGGCAGGCGATCACCACGCTGCTGTGCAGGAAGGGCTGGCTCCACGCGGGCAGTTGATGGAACAGGGCGGGGGAGAGCACCGGCACCAGGGCGGCGGCGATGGTGAAGCCGACGATCAGCACGTTGTAGCGGTTGCGCTCGTAGTCGACCTTGGCCAGCGTCTGGATGCCGGCGGCGGCGACCACGCCGAACATCGCCACGGCGGCGCCGCCCAGGGCCGCGGTGGGCATCGAGGCGATGATGGCGCCGGCCTTGGGGATCAGAGCCACGGTGCACATCATCAGGCCGCTGACGGCCACCACCCAGCGGCTGCGCACGCCGGTGAGGATCACCAGGCCGACGTTCTCCATGAAGGCGATGAAGGGAAAGGCGGCGAACATCCCGGCGATGGCGCTGGACAGGCCGTTGGCGCGCAGCCCGGCGACCACCTGGCGGTCTTCCACCGGGCGCTCGACGATGTCCCCGATGGCCACGAACAGGCCCATGGACTCGACCATCTGCACGATCATCACCACCACCAGGGTGGCGATGGGGATCAGCGCGAAGGTGGGCACGCCGAAGTGGAAGGGCACCGGCACCGTCAGCCAGGGCGCCTCTTCCACGCCATGGAAGTTGCCCATGCCCAGCGCATAGGCCAGGCCGCCGCCCACCAGCATGCCGATCAGCACCGACATGTTGCGCAGCAGCGGGCTGCCGTAGCGTGTCACCAGCAGGATCACCGCCAGTACCACCAACGTCACCAGCAGGAAGCCGGGGGCGCCGAAGTCGCTGTGGTTGCGCCCGCCGCCGGCCCATTCGTAGGCGATGGGGAACAGCTGCAGGCCGATCACCGTGACGATGCAGCCGGTGACCACGGGCGGGAACAGCCGGCGCAGGCGACCCACCCAGGGCGCCACCAGCATGGTGAAGAGGCCGGCGCCGATCACCGCGCCGCAGATGCCGGCGACGCCGACATCGGGGTTGCTGCCGATGGCGATCACCGGCCCCACGCTGCTGAAGGCGGCGCCCTGGAGGATCGGCAGGCGCACGCCGAACTTCCAGAAGCCCAGGGTCTGCATCAGGGTGGCGATGCCGCAGCAGAACAGCGTGGTGCTGATCAGCAGCACGGTGTCCGGCTGGGACATCTTCAGGGCGCTGGCGACGATCAGCGGGACGGCGATGGCGCCGATGTAGGAGACGGCCATGTGTTGCAGGCCGAGGGTGAGCATCTGACGGAGCGG
This sequence comes from Pseudomonas sp. Pc102, assembly GCF_018408275.1. Classification (NCBI taxonomy): domain Bacteria; kingdom Pseudomonadati; phylum Pseudomonadota; class Gammaproteobacteria; order Pseudomonadales; family Pseudomonadaceae; genus Pseudomonas; species Pseudomonas sp. Pc102. Next base: position 996,266 of record NZ_AP021905.1, read on the forward strand.
CAGAACCTGGTCTACCGGGTGCACGGCTGAATTCATGGTGCTAGTCCTCTGGCGAATTGTTCTTGTTGCTGAGGGAACCCGTTCAGTGTGCCCAGGGCCGTCGCCCGGCTCACGGGCGTAGCGGCAGCCCGGAGCGTGGTCAGCCTGCGAGGCAGGCGGCGAACCCCTGGTTGAGGGCGGCGCGGTCGAGGTCGCGGCCGATGAACACGATCTTGCTGGTACGCACCTCGTTGCCCCAGGGCGTGGAGGCGCGGAACTCCACCAGGCTGTGCACGCCCTGCAGCACGTAGCGCTGGTCCTCGCCCTGCACGGCGAGCACGCCCTTCATGCGGTAGAGGGTGTCGGCCTGGCGCTGGCGCAGGTCACTGATCCAGCGGTGGAAGGCCATCAGGTCGATCTCCCGGGTCACGGCGATGCCCACCGAGCTGACGCTGGGGTCGTGCTCGTGGCCGTCGTCCGCGCCGTGCCCGTGGTGGTCGTGGTGCTCCGCGCCGATCTCCATCAGCTTGCGGGTGGCCTCGAAGGCGCCGACGCCGAGGATGCCGTCCAGGTCGATGCGCGCGTAGCTGGAGGTCACCAGCTCGGCGGTGGCGTTGAGGCTGCGCACCTTGCCCTGCAGGTCGGCCAGTTCCTCGCCGCCCACCAGGTCCACCTTGTTGATGATGATGCGGTCGGCGCAGACGATCTGGTCCACCGCCTGGTTGTCGACGCCGTCCAGCTGCAGGTCTTCCAGGTGCTGGGCGACGTGCTTGGCGTCCACCAGGGTGACGATGGCGTCCAGTTCCACTTCCTCGGCGATCGGGTCGTCGATGAAGAAGCTCTGTGCCACCGGGTAGGGGTCGGCCAGGCCGCTGGTCTCGATGAGGATGCGGTCCAGTCGCACCGGGCGCTTCACCAGCTCGCGGATGATGCGCACCAGGTCCTCGCGGACCTCGGCGGTGCAGCACACGCAGCCGTTGACCATCTCGTAGATCTCCTCGCTCTCGGAGCTGAGCACCAGGTCGCCGTCGATGCCGACTTCGCCGAACTCGTTCTCGATCACGGCGATCCTGTGGCCGTGGTTCTCCTTGAGGATGTAGTTGAGCAGGGTGGTTTTGCCGGCCCCGAGGAAGCCGGTGAGGATGGTCACCGGGATCTTGCGGTTGGGCGTCGGGGCGTTGAATGCAGTGTTCATGCGAGCTCCTTCGGGGTTGCGGAATGGTCGCCGGCGGCGTTGGCGTCCGGGGCGGGTTCGCCCCAGCGCAGCGCGGTGCCGGCGTCGAGGCCGAACAGGTCGAGCACCCGGCCGAGGCTGTGGTCGACCATCTGTGAAAGCGATTGCGGGCGGGCGTAGAAGGCCGGCACCGGCGGGGCGATGATCCCGCCCATCTCGGTGACCGCCGTCATGTTGCGCAGGTGCGCCAGGGTCAGCGGCGTTTCCCGCGCCATCAGCACCAGCGGCCGGCGTTCCTTGAGGGTCACGTCGGCGGCGCGGGTCAGCAGGCTGGAGGAGGCGCCGCTGGCGATCTCCGCCAGGGTGCGCATGGAGCAGGGCGCCACCACCATGCCCAGGCAGCGGAACGAGCCGCTGGCGATGCCGGCGGCGACGTCCTCGGCGCGGTGGTGGTGGCTGGCGAGGGCGATGACGTCGGCCAGCTTGTAGTCGGTCTCGTGGGCCATGGTCAGCAGCGCTGCGCGGCTCAGCACCAGGTGGCTCTCGATGCCCAGCTGCTCCAGCAGCTCCAGCAGGCGCACGCCGTAGACGAAGCCCGAGGCGCCGCTGATGCCCACCACCAGGCGACGCGGCGTCATGACGGGCTCCCCGGCAGGTAGCCCTTCAGCAGCTGGCGCATGCGCCCCTGGATGCGCGGGTCGAGCTGCGCGCGGATGCCGTCGAAGCCCGCGCTGCGGGTGGCGTCCAGGCCCATGCGCGAGGTGGTGCCGTTGGCCGAGGAGGAGGGGTCCAGCGGGCTGCCCGGCAGGCCGTCGATGGTGAACAGGTCCTGGTGCGGCTGGAAGTGCGTGGCCAGCGCCCAGAGCACCTGGCTGTCGTCGCTGATGTCGATGTCGCTGTCCACCGCGATCACCGTCTTCAGGTACGGGTCCCAGCCGAGCAGGGCGAGCATGATCTGCCGCGCCTCGCCGTCGCGGCTCTGGTCCAGCGCCACGTAGCAATGGAAGTGGGTGCCCGAGTTGGGGTAGTGCACGGCGGTCACCGCCGGGAAGCGCGCCTTGAGCTTCTCGCTCATCTCCGCCTCGCGGGGCAGGCGTGCCAGGGTCAGGTGCTCGGCGTAGCGCCCGCCGACCACGTCCACCAGCCAGGCGTCGCGGCGGCGCAGCAGGGTGTCGACGCGCAGCACGTTGTTGGTGGAGCGGTCGGAGGAGTAGCCGCTGAACTCGCCGAAGGGGCCCTCCTCGGCATAGGCGGTGGGGTCGATGGCGCCCTCCAGCACGAACTCCGCGTGGGCCGGCACGCCGATGCCGTAGCGCGGCGTCTTCACCAGCTCCAGGGGCGCGCCGAACAGGCCGCCGGCCACCGCACGCTCGTCGGCGCCATAGGGCAGGCGCGCGGCGGCGGCGAGCATGAACAGCGGGTGGGCGCCGACCACCATGGCCACCGGCAGCTCCTCGCCGCGCTCGCGGGCGGCCTGCAGCATGCGCCACAGGTGGCCGCGCGAATGCAGGCTGGTGGCCAGGGCCTGGCGGGCATGGCGCATGGAGCGGTGGTAGCTCATGTTGGCCACGCCCGTGACCGGGTCCTGGGCGACGATGATGGCGTTGGTGATGTAGGGGCCGCGGTCGCTGTCGAAATGCTTGAGCATCGGCAGCAGTGCCAGGTCCAGCGCCTCGCCCTCGACCACCTCGTCGAGCACCGGGCCGCTGTCCAGGTAGACCGGCGGGATGGGCGCGTTGGCGCGGGCCTGGAACACCTCGTGGAGCTTCGCCGGGGTGGTGCCGAAGAGCCGGGCGATGCGGGTTCGCGAGGCGAACAGGTTGGTCGCCACCGGCACGCCGAGGTTGCCCACCCGCTCGCAGATCAGCAGCGGGTGGCGGCCCCGGGCGGCCAGGGCGTCGACCAGGGCGGTGACGTCCTGGTCGCTGGAAAGGGGTTCGGCGATGGTCAGCACGTCGTCGGCGAAGCGCTCGCGGTAGGCCTCGATGAACGCGTGGAAATCCTGGGCCGTGGCAAAGCTCGGCAGGGTCATGTCGCACCTCTCGAAAAGCAGGCGTCCCGGGGCGCGGGTGTCCGAGCCCTGCGCGCAGCCGGCCGGCTGGCCGACCGCGCGCGGTCCCCGGGAGCCTGTAAGTACCGCAGTGGAAACCCTAGAGGTAGGTGGTGGTCAGGCGGATCTCCGCCTCCGCCAGGTCCTTGGGCGGCGGCGTCGGGTCGATGCCCACCAGGCGCGCGATGTTGTTGCCCAGGTAGTCCTCCAGGTGGTCTTCGTCGATGCCCAGCCCTTGCGGGGCGGGGGAGCAGAGCACCTCCAGCTCGCGCAGCCACATGCCCGGCTCGTTCGGCGGCGAATCGGTGCCGAAGACGATCTTGTGGCGCGGCAGCTCCTTGGCGAACTCGACGATGCGCGACTGGAAGCACCAGCCCGACTCGCAGTACACGTTGGGCGTGTCCATCGCCATCCAGAAGGCCTCGAAGGAATAGTTGCCGCCGGTCTGGATGCCGAAGTGGCCGATGATGAAGTTCACCATCGGGAACTCGCGGATGATCGGGTAGAACATGGTCGGGATGGTGTAGGGCCCGTCACCGGTGTGGATCAGCACCACGATGTTGTACTTGGCGCAGACCTTCATCGCCGGGCGCAGCCAGTCCAGGGCGCGGTCGGGCCGGTAGCCGTGCATGTTGGCGTGCAGCTTGAGCATCTTGAAACCGTATTCCTTGACGTGGAATTCCAGCTCCGCCGCACCGTTCTCCGGGCCCCAGCGCGGATTGAAGGTGAAGTTGCCGATGAAGCGGTCCGGGTAGTTCACGCACAGCTCGGCGATGTACGACATGTAGTCGCGCACGCCCTCGCGGCCACGGCGGTTGCCGTCGCGGTAGCCGGTGTTGCCCGGCGGCGGCTGGATGAAGCCCATGTCGATGCGGCGCGGCTTGCCGTTGATCATGTAGGGGCCGTCCATCAGCTTGAGCATGCGCTCGCCGGTGAAGGGCGTGCCGGTGTGGCGCCAGGCCTCGTCGACCAGGTTGGTGGGGTGCAGGTGGGTGTCGATGATCATCGCGTCAGCTCCTGGCCAGTTGCGTGGTGACGGGGCTCTTCAGCAGCGCCTCGGCCTCGGCGAGGCTGCGCGGCGGCGGGGTCGGCTCCAGGCCGATCATCCGGGCGGTGTTGTTGCCGAGGTAGTCCTCGAGGGTGTCCTCGTCCAGGTCCAGCCCCTGGGGCGGCTCCATGCACAGCACCTCCAGCAGGCGCAGCCACATGCCCGGCTCGTTCGGCGGGGTGTCGGTGCCGAAGAGGATCTTGTGGGTCGGCAGCACCTTGGCGAACTCGACGATGCGCGACTGCAGGCACCAGCCGGACTCGCAATAGACGTTGGGCAGCTCCATGGCCCACTGCATGGGCTCGAAGACGTAGACGCCACCGGTCTGCACGCCGAAGTGCGCCATGATGAAGTCGACGTTGGGAAACTCCTTGATCATCGGCACCCACTCGGACGGGATGCTGTAGGGGCCGTCGCCGGTGTGCAGCTTCACCGGCACGCCCAGCTCGGCGCATTTCTCGAAGGCCGGGCGTACCCAGTCCAGGGCGCGGTCCGGGCGGTAGGCGTGCATGTTGGCCTGCATCTGGACCATCTTGAAGCCGTGCTCGGTGACGTAGCGCTCGATGGCCTCGACGCCGTTCTGCACGCCGCAGCGCGGGTTGTAGACGAAGCAGCCGATGAAGCGGTCCGGGTAGGTCTGGACCATCTTCAGGGTGTAGGCCATGTAGGCGTCGATGGATTCGCGGCCCGACAGCTCGCCGTCGGTCCAGGTGTAGATGGTGTTGCCCTGGGGCGGCTGGATGAAGGCCTTGTCGATGCGGCGCGGCTTGCCGTTGACCAGGTAGGGGCCATCCATCATCTCCAGCAGGCGCTCGCCGGTGAAGGGGTCACCGTCGTGCCTCCAGGCGAGATCCACCAGGTCGGTGGGGTAGCAACTGATATCGATGATCACAGTTCGATCTCCTGATAGTGCGGGGAAGGAAGACCTTCCGGTTCGCAACAGATCGACCTGTGCAATGGCCATTGCTAGGTGCCTCGCAGCACCTTCCCGCGCCTCTTGCAGGGCGCACAGGACCTGAGCTGTCGCTTGGTCCGCAGTATCGGGAGGGGCCTCGGAGCGCGACCAATACTATTTGGCCGCCGGGTTGATATGCGCTGGATATCGGCGCCGCAAGGGGATGATTTGCAAGGGGTTATCCACAATGCCACCGCCCGCAGTGGGCGCGAATTCATTCGCGATCGGACCTTCGTTGGATGGGTCGGGCGGCGTTCCGCGAGGTACGAAACCCATCAATGCGGAGCCTCAGGCATAACGACGTGCCCGGTCCGACTCCGCCCGGTGGAGGTAAAAAGCGACCTCCACCCTACACAGCGGTCATGTCTCTGCCGGTGTGTTGCCGCTTTTCCTGTGGGAGCGAATTCATTCGCGATCAGGCTTCCAGGTGCTCACCCGGTCGCCCCGAACGTCTGCGCCGCCATCTCGCGGATCGCATCGACCATGGGCGCGACCTTCTCGGCGCCGCCGTGGGGCCAGAGGGCGTAGAGGTTGTAGTGCGCGGGAATGCTGGTGCGGGTCAGGCGCACCAGGCGGCCTTCGCGCAGGGCGTCGGCGGAGAGCAGGCCGCGCACCAGCCCCACGCCGGTGCCGGCCTCGGCGGCGGCCAGCAGGTTGGCGACGTTGTCGAAGACCATGGTCGCCTGGGGCTCCATCGGTTCCAGCCCGGCGGCGTCCAGCCAGGGAATCCACGACCGGCGCGAGTAGCCCAGCAGCGGGAGTTTCAGCACCTCGGTCGGCTCGATGGGTGCGACCAGGCCGTGGCGACGCAGCAGCGCCGGGGAGGCGACCGGGGTGACGCGGTCGTCGCAGAGGGGGGCGAACTCGCAGTCCTGCCACTCGCCGTAGCCGTAGCGCAGGCTCAGGTCGACGCGCTCGAACGCCTGGCGCTCCAGGCGCGGCATGGAGAGGAAGAGGATCTCGCGGCCGGGGAACAGCGCCAGCAGCGCCGGCAACCGGGCGTTCAGCCAGCTCTGCGCCAGCTCGGCGTCGACATCCAGGGTCATGCGCCGGGGCAGCTCGCGGTTGCTCACCGAGGACAGCGCCTTGTCGATCTGCATCAGGCCGTCGGCGAGCATCCCGGCGAACAGCTGGCCGGCGTCTGTGAGGCTGCTGCGGCCCTTCTCGCGGAGGAACAGCGGCTGCCCGACGAACTCCTCCAGCGTGCGGATCTGCTGGCTCACGGCGCTGTGGCTGAGGTCCAGGTCGCGGGCGGCCTGGGAGAAGCTGCCGGTGCGGGCCGCCTGGAGGAACGCGCTCATCGACTGCAGCGACGGGTATCGCTTGTACATGGCTGTTAGTCCTGCTTACACGGGTTGGCGGAAATCGTCGCTGGCTGGCGCAACCGGTCGTACCCACTATGGGGCGGCACGACTACACGCGAATTCTCGCCTCAGTTCAAGGAGCGCCCGGCATGATCGAGATCGTGGTGAATGGCACGCGCCATCAGTTGGAAGAAACGCTGGCGTCCACGCCGTTGCTCTGGGTACTGCGCGACCGCCTGTACCTGACCGGCACCAAGTTCGGCTGCGGCGGAGGCTTTTGCGGCGCCTGCACGGTGCACCTGGACGGCACGCCGATCCGCTCCTGCCAGTTCCCCCTGGCGGCGGCGGCGGGGCATGCGATCACCACCATCGAAGGGCTTTGCGCCGAAGGCGACCACCCGCTGCAGCTCGCCTGGATCGCCGAGGACGTGCCGCAGTGCGGCTACTGCCAGTCCGGCCAGCTGATGTCAGCGGCGGCGCTGTTGGCCTCCGGCCGCGCCCTCGACGACGACGCCATCCGCTCGGCCATGGCCGGCAACATCTGCCGCTGCGGCACCTACCCACGCATCGCCAAGGCCATCAAGCGCGTCGCCGCCGAGCGCGGGGAGGCGTCATGAGCCTGGCCCGGCCGCTGGCGCGGCGCACCTTCCTCAAGCATTCGGCGACCCTGGCCTCGGGCCTGGCCATCGGCTTCCACCTGGGCGGTGCCCAGGCCGGGCGCGAGCTGGGCAGCGCCGCCGGGGCCACGGCGCCCTTCGAGCCCAACGCCTGGGTGCGGGTGCTGGCCGACGGCACGGTGAGGATCGTGGTGCACAAGCATGATTCCGGCACCGGTACCCACACGGCGCTGGCCGCCTGCGTCGCCGAGGAGCTGGACCTGGACCCGCTGGCGGTCGAGGTCATCACCCCCGAGAACCCCTTCTTCGAGGCCTACCGGCACCCGCTGTGGAAGGTGTTTTCCACCGGCGGCAGCACCAGCGTCGCCCTGGAATACGGGCGCCTGCGCGAGGCCGGCGCCACCGCGCGCACCCTGCTGGTCGAGGCCGCGGCGCTGCGCTGGGGCGTGGCGCCGGGTGATTGCAGTACCGGCGGCGGGCAGGTGCTGCACGGCGCCAGCGGGCGCCGCGCGGGGTATGGCGAGCTGGCCGACGCCGCCGCGCAGCTGCCGGCGCCCAGGGCGGTGAAGCTCAAGGACCCGGAGCAGTTCAGGTACATCGGCAAGCTGCGCCACAAGCGGCATGCGGCGGACAAGGTCAGTGGGCGCTTCGAGTACGGCATCGATGCCCGCGTGCCGGGCATGTGGGTGGCGGTGGTGCAGCGCAGCCCGGTGGTCAACGGCCGGGTGGCGCGTATCGACGACAGGGCGGCGCTGAAGGTGCCCGGCGTGCACCGGGTCATCCGCATCCCCGCGCAGGACAAGGTGCTCGGCGGCAACCAGGAAGGCGTGGCGGTGCTCGCCGACGACTACTGGGCCGCCAGGCTGGGGCGTGCCGCGCTGGTGGTGGAGTGGCAGGGCGGCGCCGTGGATTTCGACAGCGCGCAGCTGGCCGAGGTCCAGGCCAAGGCCCTGGAAGACGCCACCGCCAAGCTGGTGCCCACGCTGCAGGCCGGTGATGCCGCTGTGGCCCTGGGCGGCGCCGGGCGGGTGGTCAAGGCCGACTACCGCATGCCCGCCAAGATGCAGAACCCCCTGGAGCCGGTGTGCATCATCGCCTGGCTCGACGCGGGCGGGATCACCTTCAAGGGCGGCGTGCAGGTGCCGTCCTTCGCCATGGAGGCGGCCGAGGTGGTCTGCGGCCTGCCGGCGGAAAAGGTGCATATCGACGAGATGGTCTCCGGTGGCAGCTTCGGCGCGCGGGAGGCCAAGTACTGGCTGTTCGAGGTGGCCTACCTGGCCGCCCAGGCCAAGGTGCCGGTGAAGCTGATGAACAGCCGCGAGGACGAGATGCGCGCGCTGTATGGCCATCCGGCCACCTTCCACCGCCTGGAGGGCGCGCTGGACGGCGAGGGCGGCTTGCAGGCACTCAGGCTGCGCGCGGTGTCCCCGGCCTCGCCGGAGATGTGGGAGCCGGGCTACTTCGAGCGCCCGGACCACATGGACTACAGCACCACCGAGGCCATCTCCGCCTTCGACTTCGCCTACCGTGCGCCGCACCTGGACCTGGCCTGGCTGCGCCACGAGAGCGGCGTCCCCAGCGGCTGGTACCGCTCGGTGAGCTTCATCCCCAACGTCTTCGCGGTGGAGAGCTTCATGGACGAGCTGGCCCAGGCCGCCGGCCGCGACCCGCTGGACTTCCGCCTGGCGCACATGCACGAGCGCCCGCGCCACGTCGAGGTGCTGCGCAGCGCGGCCAAACGTGCCGGCTGGGGCAGCGCACCCGGCCCGGATTCGGCCCTGGGCATCGCCACCAACCAGGGCTACGGCAGCTTCATCGCGGTGATCGCCCAGGTGGCCCTGCGCAAGGGTGTGGTGCAGGTGGAGCGCCTCACCTGCGTGGTGGATTGCGGGCTGGCGGTCTCGCCCGGCGGCGTCGAGGAGCAGCTCCAGGGCGGGCTGATGTGGGGGCTCGGCCACGCGCTGTTCGACCGCCTCGACATCCGCCAGGGCCAGGTGCTGCAGAGCAACTTCCACGACTACCGGGTGGCGCGCATGTCGGACATGCCGGCGCTGGACATCCAGGTGCTCGAAGGCGCGCGGGACAAGCCCGGCGGCGTCGGCGAACTGGCCAGCCCGGCGGTGGCGCCGGCCATCGCCAACGCGGTGTTCCGGCTCACCGGCAAGCGCCTGCGGGACACGCCGCTGGCGCTGGATGGGCTGGGCTGAACGGGGTGATCTGAACGGGCTGCGGAGGCCGCATGGACTTACGACTGCTGCGTTACTTCTCGGTGCTCGCCGATGAACTGCACTTCGGCCGTGCGGCCACCCGGCTGCACATGTCGCAACCGCCCCTGAGCCAGCAGATACGCCTGCTGGAAGAGGCCCTGGGCACGCGCCTGTTCGAGCGCAGCCACCACCGGGTGGAGCTCACCGAGGCCGGCCGCACCCTCAAGCAGCAGGTGCCGCTGGTGTTCGAGCAACTGAACCGGGCGCTCGACCTCACCCGCCAGACCGCTCGCGGCCAGTTGGGCGAGCTGGAGATCGGCATGATCAGCTCGGTGATGGTCGGCGTGCTGCCCCGGGCGCTGAACCGCTTCCGCGTCCACTACCCGGACGTGCGCTGGCGCCTGCACGAGATGACCCCGGCGGCGCAGCTGATGGCGCTTAAGGAGCACCGCATCGATGTCTGCGTGTTCCGCGTCGGCCATGACGACCCCGGCCTGCGCAACGAACTGCTGCTCTACGAACCCCTGCGCGCCGTGCTGCCAGCGGAGCACCCGCTGGCCCAGCAAGCGTCCCTGGCGCCGGTCGACCTGGCCGGCGAGTTCTTCGTCACCCTGGAACTGAACCAGTCGAGCTTCGCCAACTTCCTCGTGCAGTGCTGCGTGCAGGTGGGCTTCAGCCCGCTGATCCGCCAGCAGGTGATCGAGGTGCAGACGCTGCTCGGGCTGGTCCAGGCGGGGTTCGGGGTGGCGCTGCTGCCGGCGTCGCTGGAGCAGCTGGCGCCGGCGGGGGTGGTGTTCCGCCGCCTGCAGCCGCCGTTGCCGGAGGTGCCGCTGTACGCCATCTACCGCGCGGGCGACGACTCGGCGGTGCTGCAGCGCTTTCTCGAAACCCTGCGCGAGCAGAGCGCCGCCGAGCGCGGCATGGCCCAGCCGCTGCCGGCCTGAATCAGCGGCCTGCGGCGGCCAGCCACGCCAGCATGCCGAGCCCGGCGCGGCGGCCGCTGGCGAAGCAGGCGGTGAGCAGGTAGCCGCCGGTGGGGGCTTCCCAGTCGAGCATCTCGCCGGCGCAGAACAGGCCGGGCAGGGCCTTGAGCATGAGGTTTTCGTCGAGCGCCTCGAAGGGCACGCCGCCGGCGGAGCTGATGGCCTCGTCCAGCGGGCGCGGGCGCACCAGGGTGATGGGCAGCGCCTTGATCGCAGCGGCCAGGCGTTCCGGGTCGGTGAACACCTCGGCGGGGGTGAGCTCGCGCAACAGGCCGGCCTTGACCCCGTCGATACCCAGCTGGCCGTGCAGGTGCCTGGCCATGGAGCGCGCGCCGCGTGGCTTGGCCAGGGCCTTGATGACCTTCTCCGGCGGGTGGTTGGGCAAGAGGTCCAGGTGCACGGTGGCGCTGCCGTCGCGGGCGATGCGCTGGCGGATGCGGGCGGAGAGCGCATAGACCAGGCTGCCCTCGATGCCGCCGGCGGTGAGCACGAACTCGCCCGGCCGGGGCGGCTCGTCGTCCAGGCGCAGGGCCACGGTCTTCAGCGGCGCGCCGGCGAATTTTTCCCTGAGCAGCGGGCTCCAGGCGTCCACCTCGAAGCCGCAGTTGGCCGGCTGCAAGGGGGCGATGGCCACGCCACGCCCTTCCAGCAAAGGCACCCAGGTGCCGTCCGAGCCCAGGCGCGCCCAACTGCCGCCGCCCAGGGCGAGCAGGGTGGCGCGGACCTCGATGCTGCGCTCGCCTTCCGGCGTGGCGATGCGCAGGTGGCCCTGCGCGTCCCAGCCCAGCCAGCGATGACGGGTGTGGATGGCCACGCCCGCCTCGCGCAGGCGCTTGAGCCAGGCGCGCAGCAGCGGCGCGGCCTTCATGTCGGTGGGGAACACACGCCCGGAGGTGCCGACGAAGGTGTCGATGCCCAGGCCGTGGATCCACGCGCGCAGCTCCTCGGCGCCGAAGCCGTGCAGCAGCGCGGCGACGTCGTCGCGGCGCTCGGCATAGCGGGAGAGGAAGGCTGCGCTGGGCTCGGAGTGGGTGATGTTCATCCCGCCGACACCGGCCAGGAGGAACTTGCGGCCCACCGAGGGCATGGCGTCGTAGAGGTCGACCCGCACGCCGGCGAGCGCCAGGGTTTCGGCGGCCATGAGGCCGGCGGGGCCGCCGCCGATGATGGCGACGCGGGAGGGGTTCTGGGTCATGGAGGGCTTGGCGAGGTTGGGCTGGCGCGCATTCTAGCGCAGGCCTCGCCGGGGGACATGGGCGCCGCGCGTGGCGGCGCCCGGCGGGCTCACTGTTGCTGGCGCAGTTGCGGCTCGGCTTGCGGCTGTTGCTGGTGCTGCAGTTCGGCGCGGGCCTTGGCCCGTTTCACGTATTCCTGGTAGGCGGGGATGGCGATGGAGGCGAGCATGCCGATCACGAAGATCAGCGCGAGGCCGCCGACGAGGCCGGCCACCCAGGCGCTGCCCTTGGTGCGGCCATACTTGGCGTTCCACTTCTGGTCACTGGTGCAGAAGAACACGATGGCCTCGATCAGCGAGACCAGGCTGGGTATGCCGGTGCCGATGAACAGCAGGTAGAACAGCCCCCACCACTGGCCCAGGTAGAAACGGTGGAAGCCGAGGCCGCCGAGGAACAGCGCGAGAAAGCCCGCGACGATCTTGTTCTTGGGGTTCAGGTTCTGGTCGGCGCCGCAGCGCGGGCAGGCCTGTGCGGTCGGGGTGATGGAGGAACCGCAGTTGCGGCAGAACACGCTTTCGACTTCGAGGTTGGCGCTGGGCGCCTGGTAGGCATGGACTTCCATGGAGACATCCTTGTGGGGGAAAGGGGCGACTCTAGCAGTGCCTCGAAACGGCTGCTAGCAGGTGGCCATGATTCTGTTAAGGCGGCGTGGATTGGGGGCTGTGGGGTGTTTGGGAAGGGATGAGGGAATGTATGGGAGGAGTTGTGGGTTAGGTGTACTCGGTGGGCTGAAGCCCACCCTACGCCCACCCTGTGCCTCACCTAAGCCAGGCCTTCGCTTTGCCAGACGCGGGCGGCGCTGTGGTGGAGGATGCCGTGGCGGCGGGCGAGGGCTTCGCGGTCCTTGCTGTAGCCGCCGCCGATCAGGCCGACCACGGGGATGTCGCGGCCCAGGCAGTGGCGCATCACGGCTTCGTCGCGGGCGGCGACGCCGGCATCGGTGAGTTGCAGGTAGCCCAGGGCGTCGTCCTGGTGCACGTCGACGCCGGCGTCGTAGAGCACGAGGTCGGGCTGGTAGAGCGGCAGCAGGTAGTTCAGGGCGTCGTCCACCACCTTGAGGTAGTCCCCATCGCCCATGCCCATCGGCAGGGGGATGTCCCAGTCGCTCTCGGCCTTGCGTGCGGGGAAGTTCTTCTCGCAGTGCAGAGAGACGGTGATGGCGTCGGGCGTGTCGGCGAGGATGCGCGCCGTGCCGTCGCCCTGGTGCACGTCGCAGTCGAAGATCAGCACGCGCCCGACCCGGCCGGCCGCCAGCAGGTAGCGGCTGATCACCGCCAGGTCGTTGAAGATGCAGAAGCCCGCCGGGAAGTCGTAGTGGGCGTGGTGGGTGCCGCCGGCCAGGTGGCAGGCGAGGCCGTGCTCCAGGGCGAGCTCGGCGGCCAGCAGGGAGCCGCCCACCGCGCGCACGGTGCGTCGGGCCAGGGCCTCGCTCCAGGGCAGGCCGAGGCGACGCTGGTCCTCGCGGGAGAGTTCGCCCTGCTGGTAGCGGGCGATGTAGTCGGGGCAGTGGGCGAGGGCGAGCACCTCCGGCGGGCACAGCTCGGGGCGCCGCAGCTGGTCGTCACGGGTCAGGCCGCTGGCCACCAGGTGATCGCGCAGCAGGCGGAACTTCTCCATGGGGAAGCGGTGTCCGTCGGGGAAGGGCGGGCTGTAGTCGTCGTGGTAGACCAGCGGCAAGGGCATAATGCGGAGCTGTTTTTTCGTCGGCCGGGTCGCAGAGAGTAACGCGGCGGCTGTCCATCTCGTAAGCACCGCCACCCTTGGGAGGAACCGGAAATGCCCCTCGAACTGCAGACCCCGCGCCTGCTGTTGCGCGCCTGGCGCGACGACGACCTCGACCCCTTCGCCGCGCTCTGCGCCGACCCCGAGGTGATGCGCTACTTCCCCGGCACCCTGAGCCGCGAGGAGGCCGCCGCGCTGATCCAGCGCGCGCGTGACCACGCCGCCGAGCACGGCTTCGGCCTCTGGGCCCTGGAGCGCCGGGACGACGGCGAGTTCATCGGCTTCACCGGGCTGGGCAAGGTCGGTTTCGAGGCGCCCTTCACCCCGGCCACCGAGATCGGCTGGCGGCTGGCCCGCGCGCACTGGGGCCAGGGCTACGCCAGCGAGGCCGCCCGCGCGGCCCTGGCCTGCGCCTTCGACACCCTGCAACTGGCCCAGGTCGTGGCCTTCACCGTGCCTGCCAACAGGAATTCCAGCGCAGTGATGGAACGCATCGGCATGACCCGTGACGAGGCCGGTGATTTCGAGCACCCGAAGGTCGCGGTCGGCCACCCGCTGCGCCAGCACATTCTCTACCGCATCCACCGCCAGGACTGGCTGGAGCGGCCATGAGCGACGGGCTCCGCGCCTGCCACGCACGCCAGGCTTCGCCCGGCGAGCGGGAGGGCGATGCTCCGCATCGGCTGCCATTTCGACGAAGCGGTGCATGAGCTGCCGACAGCCGCTGGCAAAATCTTTACCATTCCACCCCTGGCCGCGCCCGCCGGGACGAGCGCCTGACGACGGCACCGGCCTATCCTGAATGAACTCGACCCCGACCCTGAACGGGGCAGCCGCCTTGCAGAGGAGATAACCGCCATGACCCAGGTGCTGGACGATCTGGTCGCCTTGCTGAGCCTCGAATCCATCGAGGAGAACCTCTTCCGTGGCGTCAGCCAGGACCTGGGCTTCCGCCAGCTGTTCGGTGGCCAGGTGCTCGGCCAGTCGCTCTCGGCGGCCAGCCAGACGGTGGAGGACGAGCGCCACGTGCACTCCCTGCACGGCTACTTCCTGCGCCCGGGCGATGCCGGCCTGCCGGTGGTCTACACCGTTGACCGGGTACGCGATGGCGGCAGCTTCAGCACCCGGCGGGTGACGGCGATCCAGAAGGGCCAGCCGATCTTCACCTGCAGCGCGTCGTTCCAGTCCGACGAGGGCGGCTTCGAGCACCAGATCACCATGCCCGAGGTGCCCGGCCCGGAGAACCTGCCTTCGGAACTGGAGATCACCCGGCAGAACGCCCACCTGATCTCCGAACGCATGCGCGACAAGTTCCTCTGCGACAAGCCGATCGAGATCCGCCCGGTCACCGCCAACAATCCCTACGACCCGAAGCCGGGCGAGCCGGTGAAGCACGTCTGGTTCCGCGCCGACGGCAACCTCCCGGACATCCGCGCCATCCACAAGTACGTGCTGGCCTATGCCTCGGACTTCGGCCTGCTGACCACCTCGATGCTGCCCCACGGGGTTTCGGTCTGGCAGAAGTTCATGCAGGTGGCCAGCCTCGACCATTCGCTTTGGTTCCACCGTGACCTGCGCGCGGACGACTGGCTGCTGTATTCCATGGACAGCCCCTGGTCCGGCAATGCCCGCGGCTTCTCGCGCGGCAGCATCTTCAACCGCGCCGGCCAGCTGGTGGCCTCGGTGGCCCAGGAAGGGCTGACGCGGGTGCGCGAAGACTGGAAATGACCCCCCGGCCTATCCCGTAGGAGCGAGCTTTGCTCGCGAAGCGTCCAGCCAACCGGGGCACAGCGTATGGCCCGACTCCGCTCTGGTGGACATGAAAAGCGATGTCCACCCTTGTATCTCGACTAAATACCTCCACAGGGGTAATAGTCCCCGACTGATCATCGGGGGAGGGGCTGGAAGTCGTGTCCACCCTTAGGCCGCGAGCCTGCAACGTAGATAGTGCTCCGCCCCTCCACACTCACTCGAAAAATCCGAACGGTATCCAGAGCCTCGAGCTCGCATCTACAAGGTTGGGTCGGGTGCAGTGATGATCGCGTCTGAACGGATCGGAAGGAGTACTCATGCCCAGCGTCATTGGCCTCGACATCGCCAAACACACCTTTGACCTCGCCACCCTGCAGCCCAACGGCAAGTACCGCACCAAGGCCAAGCTGGCCAACGACAAAGCGGGTTTCGCCGTCTTGCGCGACTGGCTGAACAAGCACAGCGAACCCGGTGCCTGGGTCGTGATGGAGGCCACCGGCATCTACCATGAAGCCCTGGCCGAATGGCTGTTGGAGCACGGCTATCGGGTCTGTGTCCTCAACCCGGCACAAATCGCCCACTACGCCCGTAGCCAGTTGCAGCGGGTGAAGACCGACAAGGTCGACGCCAAGCTGATCGCCGAATACGGCGAGCGCCATCAGGACAGTCTGCGCCCCTGGCAACCCGAGCCCCGTGCCGTGCGGCGCTTGAAAGCCCTGGTACGGCGCCTGGAGGACCTGCGCGAAATCGAGCAGATGGAGCGCAACCGCCTGGAAGTGGCCGATGCCAGCGTCCAGGCCTCGATCCAGTCGGTGCTGGAACATGTCGGGCAGGAGATCGAAGAGACCCTCAAGGCGATCGACGACCACATCGACAACGACCCGGATCTGCGCGGCAAGCGCGACCTGCTGACCAGCATCGACGGGATCGCCGACAAGACCGCCGCCCTGCTCCTGGCGGAGCTGGGCGACCCACTGCGCTTTGCCAACAGCCGCGCCGTCACTGCCTTTGCCGGGCTCAATCCGCGGCTGCAGGAGTCCGGGAACCACCGGGGACAGACGCGCATCTCCAAGACGGGCTCATCGCGCCTGCGGGCCGGCCTGTTCATGCCCGCGATCAGCGCCCTGACGTACAACGAGGCGATCAGGGCCCTGAGCGAACGGTTGAGGGCGAAGGGCAAGACCGGCAAGCAGATCGTCTGCGCAGCGATGCGCAAGCTGCTGAACATCGCCTATGGCGTCTTGAAATCGGGCCGGCCATTTGACGCAAAACTGGCCCTTGCTCACTAGGAATCAAGACGGTATCTACGCCCGGAATGCCCAAGTGCCCCACGGCGGCCGGGCCTGCGTAGGGTGGATGGCGCTCTTCTCATCCACCGATCGGTGTTCCCGGCCTGCACCCCGGGTATCCCCAGGGCCAGCCTCAGGACAACTGCTGCTTCAACGCATCGCCCTGGCCGAGCACCCGGGGCATGTCGTCGTAGCGAATCCACCACTGGCCCTGCCACTCCATGAGGTTGACCTGGTGGTGGCCCTGCCATTTCAGCAGGTGGCGGCGTGGCTGGGTGTCGGGCGCGCGCTGGCCGTCGCGCAGGGCGGGTAGCACTTCCTGGGTTATCCACTGGCGCAGGCTGCTGTTTTCCGGGTGGTAGAAGTTGACCAGCAGCAGGGCGTGCAGGCCGCTTTCGTTCACCAGCAGCTCTTCGGTGAATTGCCCGGCCTCGTGATGCAGGGTTTCCTGGCGCCACTGGTCGGCGTCCAGCTTGGCGGTGATGCGCATGTCGAGGCGGCTGTTGGTGAGGCGGGCGAGGTCGCGGCAGCAGAACCAGGGCAGGCCGTCGATCAGCACGACGTGGAGGGGGCGGCGGAAGCGGATGAAGCGGGTGGCGGTGCGGTAGTCAGTCATGGCGCACCTCCGGGCGGGCGGTGCGTTGGGTGACGGGGTGTTGCGACTGGACGGCTCTCATATCCCAGGACTCCTTTCTGGAAGAGGAGCCGCCACCGGCATGAGGGTGGCGGACCGTACAGGGCTTGAGACACCGGCAACTAGACAAACCGGAGGGGCAGACGCCCGTCCTGTACGGTCCGCCATAGACGGCCAGGAAGCCGGAGCCCGGAGGTCCGTCTTTCTGCTATGGCGATTTTTATCCAGTTGGAGATCGGGGTCTCACTCCCGGTCATGACCAAGGCCACGACGGGGCGAGAAGCTACTCAGAGGTTTTGTAGGACGGCAATGCAGTTGCCCTGTAGGAATTCCCTCAGCCCGATATGCAATCCGCAGAGGCCTGGCAAGCAGGCTGTAGGAAACGATGAAGCGATTTATCGCCAATCGAAATTTCCAGGGGGGCTTTCATGGCGCGCCAGGTATAAGGATGCATGCTGGCTATTTGCTCTTTATTTCGTAAGAAAATCGCCATTATTCAATTGGGCGTATTTCTTACAAAACCCGGAAAATCCATTGTATTCAGCGGCTTGAACCAGTGGCGCCAGGGTGGTGGCAGGGTGTGAAGGACAGCTGGCATTCCCGGGCTTTTGAAGGGCGCAAAATTTCTACTACGGTCCCTTTCATTGGTACACAAGTACTCATGGAGTCTTGGGTGTTGTAGGAGTTTTCATAAATGAACCGCGCTCAGTTTTTGATTTCGTCCCTGGTGCTTCTGCCTCTGTCGTCGTCTCTGGAGGCCGCGGGGACGGTCCAGGGGCAGTTGGGCATACAACTCGTCATCGGCGCCGGCTGCACCGTGAACAACGGCAGCAACAACGGCAGTGCGAACACGTTCGGCAGCATCGCCTTCGGTACCTACCCCAGCCTGAACAGCATCATCGAGGCGCAGTCCGTGGGCTCCTCGGCGGGCAGTTCGTTCGGGGTCACCTGCAACATCGGCACCAACTATTCGGTAGCCCTGGACTCGGGCCTGCACGCCACCGGCAACCAGCGCAACATGAGCGCCGGCGCCACCGACGTGATCGCCTACAACCTCTACAAGGAGGCGGCGCGCACGACGCTCTGGGGCAACGGCAGCAACGGCGGCACGGCCCTGGCCGGCACCGGCACCGGCGCCAACCAGGAACTGGTCGTCTACGGCCGCGTCCCACCGCAGACGACACCCGCCACCGGCACCTACACCGATACCGTCCAGGTGACAATCACCTGGTAGCGGGCGCGCCGGAGCCGATGCTCCGCCGCCGATGATCATTGCGACAAGGAAGTAGGAATCAACACCAGGAACCGCCATGGTCTGCCGTTGCGACAGCAAGTGGATATGGCTGGTGCTGATAGTTTCGACGGCGGCCAGCCCGTCGATCCATGCCGCCAGCAAGAGCGCCACCGTAGGGATCACCGCCGAAGTGTTGCCGGCCTGCACTGCCGGAAGCACCGTCCCCGCGACCCTCGGCCAGTTCGGCACCCTGGATTTCGGCACCCACCTCGACCTCGCGGCCCAGGTCACCGTGGTCGGCCAGGCGGGGGCTGGTGCGCTGCGGGTCAACTGCCTCACCAACACCCCTTATCGCGTGCTGATCAGCGCCGGCGGCAGCGGCAACGTCAACGCACGGCGCATGACCGGGCCCTCTGCCGCCCAGGTCAGCTACAACCTCTACACCTCCGCCACCTACGCGACCGTCTGGGACAACAGCATCGGCGTCACCGGGACCGGCAACGGGCAGGACCAGCTGCTGCCGGTGTACGGCCGCGTGCCGGTGCAGGCGACGCCGCTGTCGGGCACCTACACCGACACGGTCACCGTCACGGTGAGCTGGTGATGGGGCGCCTGCCGGCGTTCACCTGCCTGGCGCTGCTGCCGGGCCTGCCGTGCCTCGCGGATACGGGCACCAACGAGTTGCAGATCACCCAGCTGTTCGAGATCAAGGCCGCGGTCACCGCCGGCTGCGTGCTGGGCAGCGGCAGCAGCGACGTGACCACCTACGGCAGCATCAACTTCGGCCAGGTCAGCACCCTGCCCAGCGACGTGACCCGCGTGAGCACCGTGGGCAACGGGTCGATCCAGCTGCAATGCACGCCCGGCACGGCGCTGACCATCGCCATCAATGCCGGGCTCAACACCGCCAGCGTCAGCGGCGGGCGCTACATGATCAAGGGCGCCGAGACCCTGCGCTACCAGCTGTACAAGGACGCCGGCTACAGCGCGGTGTGGGGCGACGGCAGCAACGGCGCCACGGCCCTGAGCGTGAACTACAGCGCCACCAGCGGCACCCAGTCCTACCCGATCTACGCGCGGCTGTTCGCCGTGGGCAGCATGCCCAGCGCCGGCATCTACAACGACACGGTGACGGTCACCGTCAGCTATTGAAGGGGGAACACCCATGCAGCGAACCGCCCATGGACATGGCCTGCGCACCGGCGCCCGCGCCGCCCTGCTGGGACTCGCCCTGACGGCGGCAAGCAATGCCGATGCGGCCAGCTCGGTGCTGATCTGGCCGATCAACCCGACCATCGAGGCCGAGCAGAAGGCCGCCGCGCTGTGGCTGGAGAACCGTGGCCAGCAGCCGGTGGGCCTGCAGGTGCGGGTGATGGCCTGGCGCCAGGGCGACTTCGACGACCGGCTCGATGCGCAACGCAGCGTGATCGGCAGCCCGCCGGTGGTGACCATCGCGCCGGGCAAGCGGCAGATGATCCGCCTGATCGCCACCCAGCCTGCGCCGGCCGGCACCGAGCAGGCCTACCGGGTGCTGGTGGACGAGATGCTGCAGCCCGATGCGGTGGCCGATCCGCAGTTGGGGGTCAAGTTCCAGATGCGCTATTCGGTGCCGCTGTTCGTCTTCGGCACGGGCGTGGCGCCGGCGCCGGTCCCGGGGGCCAAGCCCCGGGAGGGCGTGCAGGTGCTGCAGCCGAAACTCAGCTACCAGGTGCGCCAGGAAGGCGGGCGGCACTACCTGTTCCTGAGCAACCAGGGGGCGGCCCATGCGCGGTTGTCCAAGGTATCGGTGCGCCAGGGGAGCGCTCGCACGCTGATCGCCGACGGCCTGCTGGGCTACGTGCTGCCCGGCGCGCAGATGCGCTGGCAGCTGCCGGATACGGTGCCCGGCGGCAGTTTCGTGCTGGAGGCGCGGATCAACGAACAGGCCGAGCCCCAGCCGATCCCGTTGCAGTGATCCGCCGCAGGCCGGTCGTCGAGGGATGGCGCGCAACGGGGGGCTCGGGCGCAACACCAGCACGCGGGCCAGGTGCCCGTGGTGCGGACTCGTCTTCGTCCTGCTGCTCGGTGGCGCGCCCTGGGCGGCCGAGCCGAACCCGCCTCCGGTCGACGCCGCTCCGGCCGTACCCACGGCGATCGACCCCGGCGCGGTGCCCGGGGAATACACCCTCTACCTGGAGCTACTGGTCAACGAGATGGCCACCGACAGGGTGGTGCCGGTGATCGTCCGCGATGGTCGCTACTTCGTCGATGCCGAGGACCTGCGCGGCGCCGGCGTGCGCCTGCCCGAGGGCGCCAGCGGGCCGCAGGCGCTGGATGCCATCGAGGGCCTGGGCAGCGAGTACGACCAGGAGCTGCAACGCCTGAAGCTGACGCTGCCCAGCGAGTGGCTGCCGCGCCAGGAGGTGGGCGACACCAGCGTGTATGCGCGCACGCCGGCCCGCGCCGACTTCGGGGCGCTGTTCAACTACGACCTCTACTACACCGACAGCGATGCCGGGCAGCGCTACGCCAACACCTGGCTGGAGCAACGCCTGTTCGGCGGCTTCGGCACCCTGGGCAATACCGGCGTCTATCGCAAGAGCTTCGGCGACAGCGAGGGCGAGGGCGAGGGCTACGTGCGCTACGACACGCTGTGGACCTTCAATGACCAGGAAAGCCTGCGCAGCGTGCAGGTGGGCGACCTGGTCACCGGCGCGCTGACCTGGAACAGCGCGGTGCGGGTCGGTGGGGTGCAGGTCTCGCGCAACTTCGCCCTGCGCCCGGACCTGGTCACCTACCCGCTGCCACGCTTCAGCGGCGACGCCGCGGTGCCGAGCACGGTGGACCTGTTCATCAACAATGCGCGGGTCAGCAGCGACGACCTGCAGCCCGGGCCCTTCACCGTCAGCAACGTGCCGTACATCAGCGGCGCGGGCACCGCCACGGTGGTCACCACCGATGCCCTCGGCCGGCAGGTCTCCACCGACGTGCCCTTCTACGTGACCAACACGCTGCTGCAGAAGGGCCTCTACGACTATTCCCTGGGGGCGGGGAAGCTGCGCGAGGACTACGGGCTGGAGAGTTTCTCCTACGGCAGCAGCGTGGGCACCGGCACCTTCCGCTACGGCATCAGCGACGCCTTCACCCTGGAGACCCACGCCGAGCTGGGCGAGGCGCTGCGCCTGGGCGGGCTCGGCGGCACCTTCGGGCTGGGCAACTGGGGCACCCTCGGCACCTCGGTTTCCGAGAGCGTCTACGACGGCCTGCGCGGCCGCCAGGCCAGCCTCGGCTACAGCTACTACTCGCCGTGGTTCGGCTTCGCCTTCCAGCGCGTGCAGCGCAGCTCGGGCTTCGTCGACGTCAGCCAGGTCAGTGCCCTGGAGCTGGGGCGTGAGGAGCTGGGCCTGGCGCGGCGCACCGACCAGGTGACCTTCTCGGTGAGCCCCGAGGAGATCGGCAGCCTGGGTGTGGGCTACTTCTCCAGCGAGACCCACAGCGGCGAGCGCACCCGCGTGCTCAACCTGTCCTGGTCGCGCAGCCTGTGGGCCAACAGCAGCCTGTATGTCTCGATGAACCGCGAGCTGGGCACCTCGGGCTACTCGGCCCTGGTGCAGCTGATCATGCCGTTCGACATGCTCTCCACCTTCAGCGCCAGCGTGGAGCGCGACACCGGCGGCCAGTACCGCGAGCGCGTCCGCTACGGGCGCACCGCGCCCAGCCAGGGTGGCGTCGGCTACAACCTCAGCTACGCCGCCGGCGGTGGCAGCTACAAGCAGGCCGACCTGACCTGGCGCACGCCCTACACCCAGCTGCAGGTGGGCCTGTACGACAACGACGGCGAGCGCACCCAGTGGGGCGATCTCAGCGGCTCGCTGGTGTGGATGGACGGCGGGGTGTTCCCCAGCAACCGCATCAACGACGCCTTCGTCCTGGTCAGCACTTCGGGCTACGCCGACGTGCCGGTGAACTTCGAACACCAGTCGCTGGGCCGCACCGACAGCCGTGGCCACCTGCTGGTGCCCTGGGTGCCGTCCTATTACCGCGCCAACTACGAGATCGACCCGCTGGGGCTGCCGGGCAACGTGCGCATCGCCGAGGTTTCCCAGGAGATCGCCGTGCACCAGGGCAGCGGCGCGCTGCTGGAGTTCCCCATGGAGCGCGTGGTGGCGGCCAGCATCCTGCTCATCGACGTGCGCGGCGAGGTGCTGCCGCGCGGCAGCCTGGCGCGGGTCGAGGGGCGAGCCCTGGAGGCCTACGTGGGCTGGGATGGGCTGGTGTATTTCGAGGGGCTGGAACAACGCAACGCGCTGCGCGTGGAACTGCCCGATGGCAGCCGGTGCGCGGTGACGGTGGAACTGAAGACGCTGGACGAAGAGCTGTCGCAGGTCGGCCCGCTGACCTGCCGCTGATCCGTCCGAACGAGGAGCGAGCCATGGATGCGAAGCGCACGATCGTCCCCTTCCTGTTGCTGCTGGCGCTCTGGCTGGGGGCGGGCCGCGCCTGGGCGGCGTGCACCACGGTCAACCCGGCGGTGAGCCTGGGCAGCGTGAGCTCCTTCACCCTCAACGCTTCCGCGCAGGGCAACCTGGGAGGTGCGGGGCTGACCTGCGGTTCGTTCCTCGCCCTGCTGGCGGCCAACTACGTGCAGGTCACCCTGCAGTCCGCCGCGCCGGTGCTCAGCGACGGCAATGGCAACAGCATCCCGCTGAAGGTGTTCGTCACCAATGGCGGCGCCGAGATCACTCCGGGCTCGACGGTGCAGCTGAGCAGCCTCGCGGTGCTGGCGCTGCTGACCAACGCCACCACCGGCATCAATCTGTACTTCCAGGCCCAGGCCGCCAACGTGCCCGCCGGCACCTACACCGCCTCGGTGGTGTTCACCTGGCGCTATGCGATCTGCGAATCCGGCGTGCTCAACCTGTGCAGCTGGCAACGCAGCCCGGGCGTTACCCAGAACTGCCCGGCGGGCCTGTGCGGCGC
Organism: Pseudomonas sp. Pc102; assembly: GCF_018408275.1. Taxonomy (NCBI): domain Bacteria; kingdom Pseudomonadati; phylum Pseudomonadota; class Gammaproteobacteria; order Pseudomonadales; family Pseudomonadaceae; genus Pseudomonas; species Pseudomonas sp. Pc102. Next base: position 1,019,408 of record NZ_AP021905.1, read on the forward strand.
GCCGACCAATTGGGGCACGGGGGTGACGGCCACCAGCACCGTGACCCTGGTGGTGACCAAGGCCTGTGCCCTGAACAGCTACCAGAACGTCGACCTCGGCAGCCAGGCGCTGGTCAGCCAGTTCACCTCGGTGACCCGCGCCATCACCCTGACCTGTACCAGCGACGAGGGTTACCTGGTCAGCTTCGACAACGGCCAGAACTACCAGGCGCCCTGGCGACGCATGGCCAGCGGCGCCAACCGACTGGGCTACAACATCTACTTCCCCAACACCACGACCGTGTGGAACACCACGCAGAACCTGTCGCAGAAAGGCACGGGCCTGCAGCAGACGGTGAACTTCCAGGTGACCGTCGACCCCACGCAGGCCAACGTGCCGGTGGGCACCTACATCGACAACGTGACCCTGATCATCAACTACTGACGGGCGGTGACGGTGTAACCTTGCGCGCTGTTCCCGAACCCAACGGAGTAGAGACATGGGCCTGGCGCAGTTCCGCCACTGGGTGTTCGACATGGACGGCACCCTCACCGTCGCCGTCCACGATTTCGCCGCGATCCGCCGTGAGCTGGCGATCCCGCCGGAAGACGACATCCTCCATCACCTGGCCGCGCTGCCCGCCGAGGTGGCGCGCGCCAAGCACGCCTGGTTGCTGGAGCACGAGCGCGAACTGGCTGTGAACGCCCGCCCGGCACCCGGCGCCGTCGAGTTGGTGCGCGAGCTGCACGAACGCGGCGTGCGCCTCGGCATCCTCACCCGCAACGCCCGCGAGCTGGCGCTGCTAACGCTCGCCGCCATCGGCCTGGACGACTGCTTCGCCACCGCCGACATCCTCGGTCGCGACGAGGCGCCACCCAAGCCGCACCCCGGCGGGCTGCAGCACCTGGCCGCGCGCTGGAGCGTGGCGGCGAGCGAGATGGTGATGGTGGGCGACTACCGCTTCGACCTCGATTGCGGACGCGCCGCCGGGACCGCCACGGTGCTGGTCAACCTGCCGGAGAACCCCTGGCCGGCGCTCACCGACTGGTACGCCGAGGACTGCGCGCAGTTGCTGCTGTTGGCGCGGTAGCGGGCGTCGTGCGGTGATCGATGGGTTTCGCACGGCTCTACCCATCCTACGAAGCACTTCTCCGTAGGATGGGTAGAGCGAAGCGAAACCCATCACTCGCGGGCAGGTAGCCAAAGGCCTCGCACGGAGCGGGTGGCTACAGGTTGCGCGCGGTGAAGGTGTCGCAGCGGTTGATGTCGCCGCGCTCGAAGCCTGTGCGGAACCATTTCACCCGCTGCGCCGAGGTGCCGTGGGTGAAGGAGTCGGGCACCACCTGGCCGCTTGCCTGCTTCTGCAGGCGGTCGTCGCCGATGGCGTTGGCGGCGTTGAGGGCTTCTTCGAGGTCGCCTGGCTCCAGCCAGTCGAGGCGCTGCTGGGCGTGGAAGGCCCAGACGCCGGCCAGGCAGTCGGCCTGGAGCTCCTGGCGCACCAGCAGGCCGTCCGCGCCTTCCACCTTCTCGCCCCGCTGGCGCGCGGCGTTCACCTTGGCCGAGACGCCGAGCAGGGTCTGCACGTGGTGGCCGACCTCGTGGGCGATCACGTAGGCCTGGGCGAAGTCGCCGGCGGCGGAGAAGCGCTGGGCCATCTCGCGGAAGAAGTCGAGGTCCAGGTAAACCTGGCGGTCGCCGGGGCAGTAGAAGGGGCCGACCGCCGAGGAGGCGAAGCCGCAGGCCGACTGCACGCCACCGTTGAACAGCACCAGCTTCGGGTCCTGATACTGGCGGCCGCCCTGCTGGAAGATCGCCTGCCAGGTGTCCTCGGTGTCGCCGAGCACGGCGCGGACGAACTCCGCTTCCTGGTCGTCGCCCGGCGGTGCACCGCTGTGCGGGGGCGCGGTGGACAGCCCGCCCTGGCCGACGATCTGGCCGAGGATGGTCAGCGGGTCCTCGCCCATCAGCATGCCGATCACCACGACCAGGGCGATGCCGCCGAGCCCGATGCTCTTGCCACCGCCCAGGCGCATGCCGCCGCCGCTGCCGCGCGCATGCACCACGTTGTCGCTGCGTCTCGCCCGTTGCCAGCGCATCTGCCGATCCTTGTCTTCGTCGAGGCCTTGAGTGTCGTAGCTGACGGCGGGAGGCGCCAGCCCGGTCGTCAGGCGAGCCGGGCGGGGGCCACCAGCAGGCGGGCCTGGGCCAGCAGCTGCACGGCCCCGCCGACATGCACCTGGCCGCGTTCGTCCACGCGCACGTCGAGCCGGCTGGGGCGGTCGAGGAAGCGCCCCTGGTTGAGGGCGAAGCCCGGGCCGCGCGGCTCCAGGCCCTTGTCCACCAGCCAGGCGGCGACCGGCCCGGCGGCGCTGCCGGTGGCGATGTCCTCGACCACGCCGAGGGGGTCCCAGGTGCGGCCTTCGCGGGCGTCGACGTCGAGGAGGAAGACGAAGGCGGCGCCGATGGCCGCGAGCTCCTCGTCCAGGCCGCGCTGCTGGCGTGCATGGGCCAGGCCGGCGGCGGTCACCGGCAGCAGCAGGTAGGGCAGCCCGGTGCTGACGACCCGGGGCGCATGGCGTCGGTCCCACTCGCTGGAGAAGGCGGCGGCGAAGGCCTCGGCGGCCTTCGCGTCGAGCTCGGCACCGAACTGGGCGACGCCCTGGTTCATCTCGGCGTAGAAGCCCTCGCCCTGGCGGCGGGTGGCCAGGGTCACGCGCTTCTCGGGCAGCTGCAGCGCCCATTCGGCGTGCTCGCCGGGGGCGTGCAGGTGGTGCAGCAGGGCGGCGGCACCGAGGATGGGGTGGCCGGCGAAGGGCAACTCCTCTTCCACGGTGAACACCCGTGCGGCGAATTCACCGGGCCGGGTGCCCGGCTCCAGGAAGATCGACTCGAACTGGCGCAGCTCGCGGGTCAGGCCCTGCATGGCCGCGCCCGAAAGGCCGCGGGCGTCGGGGAAGACCGCCAGGCCATTGCCTGCCAGTACGCGTTCGGCGAATACATCGACCTGCCAGTAATCCATTTTCGGCTCCGTGAAATGCACGCGGCCGCCCTGGGGCGGCCGCGCTGGGAAAGGGGCGCTCAGTGTGCCGGATATTCGGCCAGCACGCTCTCGCCGCCCTGGGCCGAGACGCCGATCACCTGGTAGGCGTCCTGCATGCCGTCCATTTCCATGCCCGGCGAGCCCATGGGCATGCCGGGCACGGCGGCGCCGACCAGATCCTGGCGCGCGCGCAGTGCCAGCACGTCCTTGGCCGGCACATGGCCCTCGACGAACTTGCCGTCGATCACGCCGGTGTGGCACGAGCCCAGGCGGTGGGGCACGCCGAGGCGGGCCTTGACCGAGGCCATGTCGTTCTCGACGTGGTCGTTGACCTGGATGCCGTTGTCACGCAGGTGGCTGATCCAGGCCTTGCAGCAACCGCAGTTGGGGTCGCGGTAGACGTCCATGGAGACGGTTTCCGCGGCCTGGGCGAACAGCGGGGCGAAGAACAGGGAGGCGAGAAGGGCACGGCGCATGGTGGGGGCTCCTGGAAAAGAATCGGCACAGCATATTCCCGTGCCCGGCGCGCTGCGCGGCGGGGCTGTTACGGGATGTACGTGGGTTGATGTGGGTCATTTTTTCCGGTTTCGGTCCGGTGTTTCCCAGGGGCCTGTACAGCATGGGTTTCGCTTCGCTCGCGGAACGCCGCCCGACCCATCCTACGGATCTGGCGACGTGCCGCTCCCGACTCCGCCTGGTGGAGGTGAAAAGCGACCTCCACCCTACGCAGCGGTCATGTCCACGCAGCGCTGCCGCTCTTGCGGGAGCGAATTCATTCGCGAAAAGGCTCGCCTGCTCAGGGCGCCGGCCGCGCGGGGAAGCCCTGCAGCAGCTCGGCCACGGCCTTGTCGAAGCCCTGCTGGGTCAGCTTGGGGTCTTGCAGCTGGCGGCTGATCTGGGCTTCGAACAGCACCCGTTCGTCGAAGCCGTCGAGGATGCGCAGGGCGAGGCGGGCGCGTTCGTCCTGGGTCAGTTCGGTCTGGTTGTAGACGGCGCCGCCGGGGGTGATCACCGGGCGCATGGTCACGCCGGGCTCGGGGGAGAGCCCCAGGGCGTAGATGATGGTCAGGTCGCTGCCCTTTTCCTGGTAACGGTAGCCCTTGGCTTCCATGGCCTTGTGCAGGGCGTTGTCGAAGCGTTCCTCCAGGTCCTGGCGGTGGCCCGGAGCGCGCACCGGCTGGATGGTGAAGGTCATGTAGTGGTTGTCGCGCGCGGCGGGGGCGATGGTCACCTGGTCGTCGTGCGGGGCGGCGCAGGCGCCCAGCAGCATGGCGAGCAGCGGCAGGCTGAGGCGGGGCGGCAGCATGGGGGAACTCCTTGGGATGGGTCTTTCCAGAGCCTAGCCGCGGTGTTGCCGGGGTGCCCCGACCTTGCGATGGGTTGGGCGAACGAAACGATCCGCGACGGGTCTTTTGCAGATCGCTGCCGATCGGAGGAGAAAGGCGATGCTACTTGCCCGGCTGATTCTGGTGGTCCAGATCCTGGTGTTCGCGGGTTTCGGCCTGGCCTACTGGTTCCGCCCCTACGAGATGGCCAATCTCAGCGGCATGCTGCTGATGGAGACCGCCTCGGTGAGCAACGTGCGCGTCTACTACGGCGGCCTGCAGGTCGGCCTGGCGCTGTTCCTGCTGTGGGCCCTGCGCGGGCGCGAGCTGATGCGGGCGGCGCTGATGATGCTGCTGCTGGTGCAGTCGGCCCTGGCCCTGGCGCGCATCGGTTCGCTGTGGCTGGACGACGGCACCCTGCAGAACTTCGATATCAGCTCCCTGGCCTACAAGGTGGCCACCGCGCTGCTGGCCGGCGTGGCCCTGGTGCAGCTGGCGCGCTACCGGGAACCGGAGCCGGACACCGCGCTGATCGGCGACCTGGACGACGAGGTCAACGAGCCGCTGCGCCGGGGCGGCGTGCGTGAAGGCCTGGTGGAACGCATCGACGAGCCTGCACCGCTGCCGCCTGAAAGGCCCTGAAACAGAGCCTTCGCCTGCGCGGCGACAGTCTACCGGGCAGGCTTGGGAAACTTGCCTATCCTTGGGTTTTCAAGCCGATGAAGGAGGTGGTCCCATGGATATAGACGCCCTATTTTCCAACCTGCACACCTTGCCCAGCATTCCCAAGGTGGCGCAGGACCTGATCCAGCAATTCGACAGCCCGACCTCCAGCCTGGATGGCGTGGCGCGCAATATCGCCCTCGACCCGGTGATCGCCGCCAAGGTGCTGCGCCTGGCCAACTCCGCGCGTTTTCGCGGGGCGCGGGAGTCCACCAGCATCGAGGATGCGGCCATGCGCCTGGGCTTCAACACCCTGCGCACCCTGGTGATGGCCTCGGCCGTGACCGGCGCCTTCAAGGCCTCGCCCAACTACGACCTGAAGGGCTTCTGGCTGCACAGCTTCCAGGTGGCGAGCATCAGCCGCCTGCTGGCCAAGCAGAAGGGCGTGGACGCGGACACGGCGTTCACCTGCGGGATGATGCACGACATCGGCGAGCTGCTGATCCAGACCGGTGCCCTGGAGTTCGCCGAGAAGCTCAACAGCGGCAAGGGCGGCGCCACCGGGCGTGCCGCCAGCGAGACGCTGCAACTGGGGTTCGGCTACCCGGAAGTGGGCGCGGAGCTGGCGCGTCGCTGGCAGCTGCCGGCGGTGATCCAGCAGGCCATCGCCTACCAGGCGCGACCGATGCAGGCGCCGGCCGATGCGTTGCTGCCGCGCATCCTGGCCCAGGCGGTGCTGGTCAGCGAAGCGTTGCAGGCCCATGGCGGTGCCACCGAGGAGGCGCGGCAATCCCTGGAGGGCCCGCTGGTGGAAGGCGTGGACCTGGACGCGCTGTTCGCCGCGCTGCCGGCCGTGCTGGAGGCGGACAAGGCCTTCGCCGAACTGCTCACCTGAAAACCGCCGCTTGACTTGGCGCAGCGGCAGGAATAATTTCCAGAACCATGAAATCGACCACCCAGATGCTGCGCCAACAGATTATTACCGCCATTCGATACTTGGCGGGTTGACCAGTACCTACACAGAAACCCGCCCTCGAGGCGGGTTTCTTCTTTCTGTCTCCTGGGCCCCAAGCGAACCTCAGGAGACGCCATGCAACCATCCCCTCTCGTCCAGGCCGTGCAACGGGCGGACCAGCTGATCAATGCCGGGCGCTTCGATGCGCTGATGGATTTCTACACCGACGATGCCGTGCTCGTCGTACGCCCGGGCCTCAATGTCCAGGGCCGTGACGGCATCCGCCGCGCCTTCGATGCCATCGCCGCGCATTTCCAGCACAGCCTCTGGGTCAGCCAGCGCGACCTGCAGGTGGTGGAGACCGGCGACACCGCGCTGGTCATGGGGCGTGCACGCATCCAGTGGCGGTCCGCCGACGGCTTCCTGTCCTTCCTCGAACGCAAGGCCACCTACGTGTTCCGCCGCCAGGCCGACGACAGCTGGCGCTGCGCCGTGGACAACTCCTACGGCACCGACCTGCTCGACGCCGTCACCGGGGAGGCCGTGGCATGACCGACGCCCTGCTCAAAGGCTATGTGCAGAAGATCCTCCGCGCGCCGGTCTACGACGTCGCCATCGAGACGCCCCTGCAGCCGGCGCCGCGCCTGGCCCAACGCCTCGGCAACGCCGTGCTGCTCAAGCGCGAGGACCTGCAGCCGGTGTTCTCCTTCAAGATCCGGGGTGCCTACAACCGCGTGTCCCAGCTCAGCGCCGAGCAGCGTGCACGTGGCGTGATCGCCGCCTCCGCCGGCAACCACGCCCAGGGCCTGGCCCTGGCGGCGCGGCACCTGGGGATCGAGGCGACCATCGTCATGCCGCGCACCACCCCCGAGCTCAAGGTCCAGGGAGTGCTCGCCCGGGGTGGCCGCGCGGTGTTGCACGGCGACGCCTTCCCCGAGGCCCTGGCCCATGCCCTGCAACTGGCCGAGGCGCGCGGGCTGACCTTCGTGCCGCCCTTCGACGACCCGGACGTGATCGCCGGGCAGGGCACGGTGGCGATGGAGATCCTTCGCCAGCATCCCGGGCGCCTGGACGCCGTCTTCGTGCCGGTGGGCGGCGGTTCGCTGATCGCCGGCATCGCCGCCTATGTGAAGTACCTGCGCCCCGAGGTGAAGGTGATCGGCGTCGAGCCGGACGACTCCAACTGCCTGCAGGCCGCCATGGCCGCCGGCGAGCGCGTGGTGCTGGAGCAGGTCGGGCTGTTCGCCGACGGCGTGGCCGTGGCGCAGATCGGCGTGCACAACTTCGAGGTCTGCCGCCAGTACGTGGACGAGGTGCTCACCGTCAGCGCCGACGAAATCTGCGCGGCGATCAAGGACATCTACGACGACACCCGTTCCATCACCGAGCCGGCCGGTGCGCTGGCCGTGGCCGGGATCAAGAAGTACGTGGCCCGCGAGCGCTGCGAGGGGCGCACCCTGGTGGCCATCGACTCGGGCGCCAACATCAACTTCGACCGCCTGCGCCACGTGGCCGAGCGCGCCGAGCTGGGCGAGCAGCGCGAGGCGATCATCGCGGTGACCATCCCCGAGCGGCCGGGCAGCTTCCGCACCTTCTGCGAGGCGCTGGGGCGGCGGCAGATCACCGAATTCAACTACCGCTACCACGGCGATGCCGAGGCGCACATCTTCGTCGGCGTGCAGACCCACCCGGAGAACGACCCGCGCGGGGCCCTGGTGCAGGGCCTGCGCGACCAGGGCTTCCCGGTGCTGGACCTGACCGACAACGAGCTGGCCAAGCTGCACATCCGCCACATGGTCGGCGGGCGCGCGGACGGCGCACTGCACGAGCGCCTGCTGCGCTTCGAATTCCCCGAGCGCCCCGGTGCGTTGCTGAACTTCCTCGACAAGCTGGGCGGGCGCTGGAACATCAGCCTGTTCCACTACCGCAACCACGGCGCCGCCGACGGCCGCGTGGTGGCCGGCCTGCAGGTGCCCGACCACGAACTGCACCTGCTGCCCGCGGCGCTGGACGCCATCGGCTACCCCTGGTGGGACGAGAGCGACAACCCGGCGTATCGGTTGTTCGTGGGGTGATGGGTGGAGGGGCCTGGCGCGGCGTCCTGTAGGGGCGACTTCAGTCGCCAAGCGGCGCGCAGCGCCGCCGGCTTGGTGGGAGCGAATTCATTCGCGATCGGGACCCCAGGCGGTCACCCCGGCCGGAGTCAGGCCGTAGGGTGGGCTTCAGCCCACCGCTCTTCCCCGGTCGGCTCGGTGTCCAGCCCGTTTCCGAGCGAGCCTCACCTCTGCCTTGGTGGAGGTAAAAAGCGACCTCCACCCTACACAGCGGTCATGCCCGCGCGGCGGCAGGTTTTTTGTGGGAGCGAATTCATTCGCGATCGGGGCACCAGGCGGTGACCCCGGCCGGAATCAGCGACGCACCAGCAGCACACCCGATTCCATGTGGTGGGTGTAGGGGAACTGGTCGAACAGGGCGCAGCGCTCGATGCGGTGGGTGTCGTGCAGCTGGGCGATGTTGGCGGCCAGGGTCTCCGGGTTGCAGGAGATGTAGAGGATGCGTTCGAAGCGGCGGGTCAGCTCGCAGGTGTCCGGGTCCATGCCGGCGCGGGGCGGGTCGACGAACACGGTGCCGAACGCGTAGCCCTTGAGGTCGATGCCGGCCAGGCGGCGGAATGGCCGCACTTCGTTTAGGGCCTCGGTCAGCTCCTCGGCGGAGAGGCGCACCAGGGTCACGTTGTCCACGCCGTTGTCGGCGAGGTTGGCCAGGGCGGCGTTGACCGAGGTCTTGCTGATCTCGGTGGCCAGCACCTGGCGGGCGCGGGTGGCCAGGGGCAGGGTGAAGTTGCCGTTGCCGCAGTACAGCTCCAGCAGGTCGTCCTGGCGCTCGCCCATGGCCTCGAAGGCCCAGGCCAGCATCTTCTGGCACACCTCGCCGTTGGGCTGGGTGAAGGCGCCTTCGGGCTGGCGGTAGCGGAAGGCGCGGCCGGCGACGGTCAGTTCCTCTTCCACGTAGTCGCGGCCGATGACGATGCGCTTGCCCTTGGAGCGGCCCACCAGGCTCACGCCCAGGTCGGCGGCGAGCGTCTCGGCCTCGGCCTTCCAGGCATCGTCCAGGGGGCGGTGGTAGCAGAGGGTGATCAGCGCATCGCCCGACAGGGTGGTGAGGAACTCCACCTGGAACAGCTTGAACGACAGCACCTGGCTCGCCTGCCAGCCGGCCTTCAGGCGCGGCATCAGCTCGTTGATGCGGCGGCTGGCGATGGGAAAGTCCTCGATCAGCACCGGGGTGAACTTGTCGCCGGCCTCGAACATCGCGTAGTGGCGGGTCTCGCCACCGGTCTCGCGCCACAGGCGGAACTCGGCGCGCAGGCGGTAGTGCTCGCGGGGGGAGTCGAACACCGCCGGTTGCGGCGCGTCGAAGGGTGCCAGCAGGGCCTTGAGGCGCTCGGTCTTCTCGGCGAGCTGGGCGGCGTAGCCGGCGGGATCGAACTGCGGGCGGCTCATCAGTGGAAGAACCCCATCTTGATCACGAACAGCACGGCGAGGATCACCAGCGCCGGGCTCAGCTCGCTGTAGCGGCCGGCCAGGGTCTTGATGGCGGCCCAGGCGATGAAGCCGAAGGCGATGCCGTCGGCGATGGAGTAGGTGAAGGGCATCGCCAGGGCGGTGATCAGCACCGGGGCGGCGGTGGTCAGGTCGTTCCAGTCGATCTCGGCCAGGCCCGAGGCCATCAGCACGGCGACGAAGAACAGCGCCGGTGCGGTGGCGAAGGCGGGCACGCTGCCGGCCAGCGGGGAGAGGAACAGCGCCAGCAGGAACAGGATGGCGACCACGATGGCGGTGAGGCCGGTGCGGCCACCGGCGCTGACGCCGGCGGCGGACTCGATGTAGCTGGTGGTGGTGGAGGTGCCCAGCAGCGAGCCGCCCATGGCCGCGGTGGAGTCGGCGATCAGCGCGCGGCCCATCTTCGGCATGTGGCCGTCGGCACGCATCAGGCCGGCCTTCTTGGCCACGGCGATGAGGGTGCCGGAGTTGTCGAACAGGTCGACGAAGAGGAAGGCGAAGATCACGCTGACCAGGCCGATCTCCAGCGCGCCCTTGATGTCCAGCTGCAGGAAGGTGGGCGCGAGGGACGGCGGCATGGAGACGATGCCGCCGAACTTCGACACGCCCAGGCCGATGCCGGCGAGGGTGACGGCGAGGATGCCGATCAGCACGGCGCCGGTCACCTTGCGCGCCTCCAGGGCGACGATCAGGAAGAAGCCGAGCACCGCCAGCACGGGCTCGGGCTTGGCCAGGTCGCCCAGGGTCAGCATGGTCACCGGGTGGGCGGCGACGATGCCGGCCTTCTGCAGGGCGATCAGCGCCAGGAACAGGCCGATGCCGGCGGCGATGGCCGAGCGCAGCTCCAGGGGAATGCTGTTGATGATCCATTCGCGGATGCGGAAGATCGACAGCACGAAGAACATGCACGCCGAGATGAACACAGCGCCCAGGGCCACCTGCCAGGTGTGGCCCATGTGCAGCACCACGGTGTAGGTGAAGAAGGCGTTCAGGCCCATGCCCGGGGCGAGGGCGATGGGGTAGTTGGCGATCAGGCCCATGATGGCCGAGCCGATGGCGGCCGCCAGGCAGGTGGCGACGAACACCGCGCCCTTGTCCATGCCGGTCTCGCCGAGGATGTCGGGGTTCACGAAGAGGATGTAGGCCATCGTCAGGAAGGTGGTGATCCCCGCCAGGACTTCGGTGCGTACGTTGGTGTCGTGCGCTCTGAGTTGGAACAGTTTTTCCAGCATGTGTGCTCCCCGTGACGTCTGCGCGTCGTGTTGGCCCGGACTGGATAGCAGTCAAGCACAGCGCCTGCGGTTGGGCGCCGTTTCTGCCAGCCCGGCAAAAAAGGCGCGCATCATACCAGCTCCCCCGGGGGCGGTGAATTTATGACCAGACGGGCAGCTTCGGTTTCGTCGGCACGCCCGCCGGGGCAGAAACCCTGAACCTCGGGAAGACCGGCCAGTCCACCTCAAAGATGCGGGTATCCACACCCGCGCACCGCCCTTCGGGGCCGGACGAGACGAGCCCGAGGTCGACATGAGTGCCCTATCCAGCCCAAGCCGAGGCCCCGCTGCCATCGGCCACCCGATCCAACTGGTCATCAACGGCGAACCCCATCGGCTGCAGGTGGAGCCCTGGACGACGCTGCTCGACCTGCTGCGCGAGCGCCTCGACCTGGTGGGCACCAAGAAGGGCTGCGACCACGGCCAGTGCGGCGCCTGCACGGTGCTGCGCAACGGCGTGCGTATCAACGCCTGCCTGGCCCTGGCGGTGATGCAGGACGGCGCCGAAATCACCACGGTGGAGGGCCTGGAGCGGGGCGGCGAGCTGCACCCCATGCAGGCCGCCTTCATCCGCCACGATGCCTTCCAGTGCGGCTACTGCACGCCTGGGCAGCTTTGCTCGGCGGTGGCCCTGGCCCGCGAGAACCGCGCCCACGACCGCGACGCCATCCGCGAGCAGATGAGCGGCAACCTGTGCCGCTGCGGTGCCTACGCCAACATCCTCGACGCCATCGAGGAGGCGCTGCCGGCCTGCCGTGGCGCCGCCGAGGGGGACGCCGCATGACGCCCTTCAGCTACGAACGCCCCGAGGAGCTGGACCAGGCCCTGGCGCTGGCCGGCCCCGGCGCGCGCTTCATCGCCGGGGGCACCAACCTGGTGGACCTGATGAAGGAGAACGTCGAGCGCCCCGAACGGCTGATCGACATCACCGCGCTGCCGCTGCACGGCGTGCTGGTCGGCGAGGACGGCGGGCTGCGCATCGGCGCCCTGGTGAGCAACGCCGACCTGGCCTGGCACCCGCGCGTGCAGAGCCATTTCCCGTTGCTGGCCGAGGCGCTGCTGGCCGGCGCTTCGCCGCAGTTGCGCAACATGGCCACGGTCGGCGGCAACCTGCTGCAGCGTACCCGCTGCCAGTACTTCTATGACGTGGCCACGCCCTGCAACAAGCGCGAGCCCGGCAGCGGCTGCCCGGCGCGGGCGGGGCTCAACCGCAACCACGCGATACTCGGCGCCAGCGAACACTGCGTGGCCACCCACCCTTCCGACATGTGCGTGGCCCTGGCGGCGCTGGAGGCCAATGTGCACGTCGCCGGCCCTGGCGGCACCCGGGTGATCGCCTTCGCCGACTTCCACCGCCTGCCCGGCGACGAACCGCAGCGCGACAATCACCTGGCGGCGGACGAGCTGATCACCGAGATCGAGCTGCCGCCGTCGCCCTTCGCCCGCCGCAGCGCCTACCTGAAGATCCGGGATCGCGCTTCCTACGCCTTCGCCCTGGTCTCGGTGGCGGCGGCCCTGCGACTGGATCACGGCGTCATCGCCGAAGCGCGCATCGCCCTGGGCGGTGTGGCGCACAAACCCTGGCGCCTGCCGGACGCCGAGGCGGCACTGGTGGGGCGCCCCTGCACACCGGCGGCCTTCCGCGTCGCCGCCGACCGGCTGCTGCAAGGGGCCGAGGGGCTGGGGCGCAACAATTTCAAGGTGGAACTGGCCCGCCGCGCGGTGATCCGCGCCCTGGCCGACGCCGCCAGGGGAGGGCCCCACGTATGAGCGCGTCGCCACTGGGCAAGGCCCTCGACCGGGTGGACGGTCGCGACAAGGTCACCGGCCGCGCCCGCTACGCGGCTGATTTCGCCGCGCCGGGCCTGCTGCATGGCTGGGTGGTCAACGCCGGCATCCCGCGCGGGCGCATCCTCGGCATCGACAGCCGTGCGGCGGAAGCGGCGCCCGGCGTGCAACTGGTGCTGACCCACGCCAACCGGCCGCCGATCGCCAGCTACGACGAGCCCTATGAGGACGCCGACGCCGCCGACGGTTCGCCGTTCCGTCCGCTGTTCAACGACCGCATCCTCTATGACAGCCAGCCGGTGGCGCTGGTGGTGGCCGAAACCCTGGAGCAGGCGCGCCACGCCGCCAGGCTGGTGCGGGTCGAGTACCAGGCCGAGCCGTACCAGACGGACCTGCTGGCCGCCCTCGACGACGCCCACCTGGCCCCGGCGTCCCTGCCCGAGCCGCGCGGCGATTGCGCCGGAGCCCTGGCGGGTGCGGCGCTGCGCATCGAGGTGCAGTACAGCTCGCCCATCGAGCATCACAACCCCATGGAGCCCCATGCCGCCACCGTGGTCATGCAGCCCGACGGCGCGCTGCTGGTCTATGACAAGACCCAGGGCACGCAGAACAGCCAGCAGTACATCGAGCGGGTGTTCGGCCTGGAGCCGGGCCGGGTGCGGGTGATGGCGCCCTTCGTCGGCGGCGCCTTCGGTTCCGGCCTGCGCCCGCAGTACCAACTGGTGCTGGCGGTGATGGCGGCGCTCAAGCTGGGGCGCTCGGTGCGGGTGACCCTGACCCGGCAGCAGATGTTCAGCTTCGGCTACCGCCCGCGCACCGTGCAGCGCCTGGCCCTGGGCGCCGCCGCCAACGGCGAGCTGCGCGCCTTGCGCCATGAGGCGGTGGCGCAGACCTCGCGCTTCGAGGACTTCACCGAGCACGTGGTGGAGTGGTCCGGGATGCTCTACCAGTGCGACAACGTCGAGCTGGGCTACCGCCTGGCGCCCCTGGACGTCTACACGCCGCTGGACATGCGCGCCCCGGGCGCGACCCTGGGGGTCTTCGCCCTGGAGTGCGCGATGGACGAGATGGCCGCCGCCGTGGCCATCGACCCGTTGCAGCTGCGCCTCGTCAACTACGCCGAGCGCAACCAGAACGAGGGCAAGCCCTTCTCCAGCAAGGCTCTGCGCGAGTGCTACGCCCAGGGTGCCGAGCGCTTCGGCTGGGCGGCGCGTGACCACCAGCCGCGCAGCATGCGCGAGGGCCGCGAGCTGATCGGCTGGGGCCTGGCCACCGGCGTCTGGGAGGCGATGCAGAACCCGGCCAGCGCCCGTGCGCTGATCGACGGCGACGGCCACCTGCACGTGAGCAGCGCGACCACCGACATCGGCACCGGCACCTACACGGTGATGACCCAGATCGCCGCCGCGAGCCTGGCTCTGGACATGGCACGGGTGACCTTCAGCCTGGGCGACTCGCACCTGCCCAAGGCCCCGCTGCAGGGTGGCTCCTTCACCGTCTCCTCGGTGGGCAGCGCGGTGCAGCAGGCCTGTATCGCGCTGCAGGACGAATTGCTGAAGGCCGCCGTGGCAATCGAGGACTCGCCCTTCGCGGGGCTTGCGCGCGATCAGGTGGAGTTCGTCGACGGCCAGTTGCGGGTCATCGGCGCGCCGGAGCTGGCGCTGGGCTATGGCGAGATCGTCCGCGCCAGCGGCAGCGCGGCGCTGGAGGCGCAGGTGGAGGCCAAGCCCGACGAGAAGCGCGAGGCCTATTCCTCCGCCACCCACTCGGCGGTGTTCGTCGAGGTGCGGGTGGACGAGGAACTGGGCGTGGTGCGCGTCGCCCGGGTGGTCAGCGCCATCGCCGCCGGGCGCGTGGTCAACCCGAAGACCGCGCGCAGCCAGATCCTCGGCGGCGTGGTGTGGGGCATCGGCATGGCCCTGCAGGAGGAGACCCAGACCGACCACGGCCTGGGCCGGCACATGAACCACAACCTGGCCGAGTACCACATCCCGGTGCACGCCGACATCGGCGAGGTCGAGGTGATCTTCGTCGAGGAGGAGGACCGCGTGGTCAACGCCCTGGGCTCCAAGGGCGTCGGCGAGATCGGCATCGTCGGGGTCGCGGCGGCCGTGGCCAACGCCATCTGGCATGCCACCGGCAAGCGCATCCGCGACCTGCCGATCACCCCCGACAAGCTGCTCTGATCAGTCGCCGCCGTGCAGGCGGTCGCGGTTGGCCAGGGTGGGGAAGAGCCTTATCCACAGGCCGGTGATGAGCAGCGTGCCGACGCCGCCCATCACCACCGCCGGCACGGTGCCGAACCAGGCGGCGGTGACCCCGGACTCGAACTCGCCCAACTGGTTGGAGGCGCCGATGAACAGGCCGTTGACCGCGCTGACGCGGCCGCGCATTTCGTCCGGGGTGTGCAGCTGCACGAAGGCGCCGCGGATCACCATGCTGATCATGTCCGCCGCGCCGAGCACCGCCAGCACCGCGAGGGAGAACCAGAACGAGGTGGACAGGCCGAAGGCGATGGTCGCCACGCCGAACACGCCGACGGCGGTGAACATGATCCGCCCCACGTTGCGCTCGATGGGGAAGCGCGCCAGCCAGAACGACATCGCCAGGGCACCCACCGCCGGCGCCGAGCGCAGCAGGCCGAGGCCCCAGGGGCCGGTGAGCAGGATGTCCTTGGCGAACACCGGCAGCAGGGCGGTGGCGCCGCCCAGCAGCACGGCGAAGAGGTCCAGGGAGATGGCGCCGAGGATGTCCGGGCGGCTGCGGATGAAGCGGATGCCGGCCAGCAGCGACTCCAGGGAGGCGGGCTCCTTGCGCAGCACCTGCTGGCGGCTGGCGAGGGTCAGCATCAGGCAGCAGGCGATGCCGTAGAGCACCGTCACCGGGCCGTAGACCCAGAGGCTGCCAAGCGCATAAAGCAGGCCGCCCAGGGCTGGCGCGACGATGGTCGCCGCCTGCATCGCCGACGCGGCGGCGGCCACGGCGCGGGGGAACAGCTGTGCCGGGACGATGTTCGGCAGCAGCGCCTGGGTCGCCGGCATCTCGAAGGCCCGCGCGGCGCCGAGGGCGAAGGCGAGGAGGAAGATCATCTCGCGGCTGACGTTGTCGGTGGCGCTGCCGAACACCAGGGCGGCGGCGATCAGGCCCTGGGCCGTCTGGCACAGCGCCGCGACCCGACGCCGGTCGTAACGGTCGGCGACATGCCCGGTATGCAGCATGAACAGCACGCGCGGGAGGAATTCCGCCAGGCCCACCAGGCCCAGGTCGAGCACGCTGCCGGTGAGGGCGTACAGGTGCCAGCCGATGGCCACGGTGAGCATCTGGAAGCCGCTGGCCGTGCACACCCGGGCGAGCCAGAACGCGAGGAACGGGCGGTGGTGACGCAGGAGCTGGGCCTGGGGCATGGGAAAATGCTTAGGGAGCTATCGGAAGCGCAGCCTATCACCTTGCCCGAGGGCGGGTGAATGGGGCTTCCGCGATTTCGTCGTCGACCCGACGCACTCGTTTCCTGACTGACCGGGCAAATTTTTCTTTTTCTGCCAGACCGCCTTGGTTAGAATTTGACTTCGAGGTCAAAAAATCCTTTCGACTACGCTTGAATCGACCACTCCCGAGAGTGGCCGACAACCGTTTTTACGCTCAGAAAACAGGGGTCGGCATCCGCCAAGGCTCCGAGGAACGGGTATGTCCAACCGTGAGTTATCCCGACGCGCCTTCCTGCAGGGCAGCGTCATCGCAGGTATCGGCATCACGCTGGCACCGCTGGGCAGCAAGGCCTTTGCTGCATTGTTCGAAGACCGGGTCACCGCCTCGCCGCAGCCCTGGTACACGCCGGGCGGCCAGGCGCGAGCGCGCATCGACGGCGTCTCCAAGGCCTGCGGGGCCAAGGTCTTCGCCCGTGACATCCGCGCCCAGGACATGCCCGGCTGGCCCCAGCGCCAGGGCCATGCGCTGCTGATCAAGGCGACCCGCGCCGATCACCTCTACGCCGGCCTGGACCTGTCCATGCTCGGCGACGAGCTCAAGCCCGATCGCCTGGTCACCGCGGCAGACCTCGCCCGTGACGGCATCGGCTTCCCCGAAGGCCACAACCTCGACCCCTTCCTGCCGGAAGGCCAGGTGCCGATGTTCATCGGCCACCCGGTGGCACTGCTGATCTGGACCGACTTCGACCGCTACCGCCGGGCGAAGAACATCCTCAAGTTCAACGAGAAGGTGGTGCGCTACGGCGCCAAGGCCGAGCTGTACCAGGCCGACCCCTACGGCAGCTTCCGCTTCGTGCGCGTCGGCGGCGAGACGCCCTTCGAGCCGGACGTGTTCTCCAGCCTCAAGGACAGCATGCTGTTCCCCATCATCCGCCAGCGCAAACCGGTGTGGAGCCAGCAGGCCAAGATCAACGGCGACCTGACCCAGCAGGGCCTGTACTACGCCGAGCGCATGGAGCAGCAGCTCAAGGCGCCGCCGGAGGACTGGCTGGTGTTCGACGAGCGCTTCACCACCCAGTCCATCGAGCCGGCGGCCCTGGAGGCCGACAACGGCAATGGCTGGTACGACGCCGAGAGCGGCACCCTGCACTTCGTGGTCGCCACCCAGTGCCCCTTCGAGGTGGCCGAGCAGACCGCGCACATGCTGGCGCCGTCGCGCTTCAAGGTGGCCAAGCTCAACCTGCACCCCGGCTACACCGTGGGCTACGGCTCCAAGGACAACAACATCTTCGTCTTCTACGCCGCGCTCGCCGCGATGTACGGCGAAGGCGTGCCGGTGCGCCTGGCCAACGACCGCTACGAGCAGTTCCAGAGCGGCATCAAGCGCCACCCCTTCGACATGCACTACCAGCTGGCGGTGAACAAGCAGGACCACAGCTTCCAGATCTTCCGCGCGCACATGGACGTCGATGGCGGCGGCCGCGCCAACTACAGCTCCTCGGTGGCGGCGGTCGGCGCCACGGCGGCGCAGTCCATCTACTACCTGCCGCAGAGCGACCTGGCCGCCACCGCGTACCATTCGCGCGGCGTCGAGGCCGGCTCCATGCGCGGCTACGGCACCCTGCAGACCATGGCCGCCACCGAGATGATGGTGGACGAGGTGGCCGGCCGCCTGGGCCTGGACGCCATCGAGTTGCGCAGGAAGAACGTCTTCAAGACCGGCATGAAGAACACCCAGGGCGCGATTCCCGCCGGTGCGCTGCGCCTCGACGAGATCCTCGACAAGGCCGCCCAGCACGAGATCTGGCGCACCCGCGCGGAGCGCAAGCAGCGCTTCGACGCCGAGGACCCGGACAACCTCTACGGCGTCGGCTTCGCCATGTGCCAGAAGGACTTCGGCACCGGCTCCGAAGCGCCCCTGGCGAGCCTGGAGATCACCGCCGACGGCCGCGTGCTGCTGCGCCACGTGGCCATCGACATGGGCACCGGCATGGCCACCTCCCAGGCGCTGCTGGCCGCCGACCACCTGGGCCAGCCGGCCCACGAGATCAAGACCGGCGAGACCGACTGGCACGAGCTGGGCCTGGTCACCAGCGGCAACCCCTACATCATCAGCCAGGCCGACCAGGACGCCGCGCTGAAGAACCCGCGCTGGGTGGGCAAGCTGGCCTCGCCGTCCTCGGCCACCAACTCCGCCTACTACTCCGGCCACGCCACCCGCGAGGCCGCGCGCATCCTCTTCAACCACGGCCTGTGGCCGGCGGCGCTGAGCATCTGGGGCCGCGGCGAGTACAACGGCTCGCTCAACCCCTACGTGGTGCGCCGCGAGGATGCCCACTGGAAGGACGGCGCCCTGAGCGCCGGCGGCATGCCGCCGATCCCCTTCGAGCTGCTGGCCAGGAAGGCCCACGACCTGGGCCTGGTCACGGGTGCCAGCGTGCACGGCTTCAACCGCTGGAAGTGGGCCTCGGCCGAGTTCGAGATCAACGGCGTGCGCGAGAGCCTGCCGCTGGACGCGGTGGCGGTGAAGTACGGCGCCGGTGCCGACGCCGGCAAGCGCGCCCTGATGACCCGCAACGGCTACCACCTGCTGGACCGCGTGTCGGTCAGCTACCCGGAGACCCAGCTCAACAACGCCATGGTCACCTACTACAGCCCGGTGGCCACCCTGGTGGAGATCAAGGTCAACAAGGGCAGTGGCGAGGCCCGGGTGATCAACCACCATTCCTGGATGGAGTGCGGCCGGGTGATCGTGCCCGAGCTGGTGCTCGGCCAGCTGGAAGGCGGCATCGCCATGGGCATCGGCCATGCGCTCATGGAGGAGATGCCGCTCTACGAAGGGGGGCCGGGCGAGGGCACCTGGAACTTCAACCGCTACCAGCTGCCCCGCGCGAAGGACGTCGCCGTGTGGTCGCAGACGGCGGAGATCCTGCCGCCGCTGTCGCCCAGCGACCCGGCCAAGGGCATCGCCGAAGTGGTGATGATCCCCGTGGTCGGCGCCATCGTGAACGCCGTGGCCCATGCCACCGGCAAGCGCCTGCGCGACCTTCCCCTGACTCCGGCCCGCATCAAGGAGGCCCTCCATGGCTAACCGCGCGCTCAGCATGAACATCAACGGCCAGGCCGTCGGCCCCATCGAGGTGGCGGACGACCTGATGATGATCGACTTCCTCCACGAGTACCTGAACCTCACCGGCTCGCGCCTGGGCTGCGGCCAGGGCGTGTGCCACGCCTGCGTGGCCATCCTCGACAAGCCCGACGGCACCAGCGAGGAGATCCGCACCTGCATCACCGGCGCGCATTTCTTCGCCGGCAAGAACGTGCGCACCATCGAAGGCCACGCCAAGCGCGACGCCAAGGGCGAGGTGAGCGAGCTCAACCCGATCCAGCAGAAGTTCGTCGACCAGTTCGCCTTCCAGTGCAGCTACTGCACCCCGGGCTACGTCAATGCCGCCACCGTGCTGGTGGAGAAGCTGCAGCGCCAGCCGGTGAAACGCAGCGAGCTGGAGACCGAGATCGACAACGCCCTCGGCAAGCACATCTGCCGCTGCACCGGTTACGTCCGCTACTACAGCGCCGCGCGCGATGTGGTCGAGGAACTGGGTCTGGTGAAGGAAGGTTGAGATGAAACGACTGCTGATCGCCGCCGCTCTGCTCCTGCCCCTGGCCGCCACCGGCGCCCCCGAAGCACCGGCCGACAAGGCCCTGATCGAGCGCGGCCGCTACATTTCCCGCGCCGCTGACTGCGTGGCCTGCCACAGCATCGAGGGCAGTGCCCCCTATGCCGGCGGCCTGCCGCTGGAGTCGCCCTTCGGCACCATCTACGGCACCAACATCAGCCCGGACAAGGAGCACGGCATCGGCAACTACACCGCCGATGACCTCTACCGCGCGCTGACCCAGGGCGAGAAGCCCGACGGCAGCAAGCTGTACCCGGCGATGCCCTACACCTCCTACCACCTCATCACCCGCGAGGACTCCGACGCCCTCTACGCCTACCTGATGAGCCGCGAGCCGATTCCCAAGGCGAGCCCGCAGACCAGCCTGACCTTCCCGTTCAACCTGCGCTTCGGCCTGGCCTTCTGGAACATGCTCTACAAGAACCGCGTGCAGATGCAGCCGGCGGAGGGCAAGAGCGAAGAGTGGCAGCGCGGCCAGTACCTGGTGGAAGCCCTCGGCCACTGCGGCGAGTGCCACACCCCGCGCAACGCGCTCGGTGCCCTGCAGCAGGACCAGCGCATGGAAGGCGGCGTGCTGCTGGGCTACCTGGCGCCGAGCCTGAAGGCCGAGGCGCTGGCCGCGCGCGGCTGGACCACCGACGACCTGGCGACCTTCCTCAAGCACGGCATCAGCGCCCAGGGCACGGTGTTCAACGAGATGTACCCGGTGCTGCACCACAGCCTGCAATACCTGCCGGAGGTGGATCACCAGGCCATGGCGGTGTTCCTCATGGGCGACCAGCCGCCGGCCCCGGCAACCGTCGTCACCCGCCCGCTGGCCGAGCTGACCGCCAGCGCCCAGGCCGGTCGCCAGGAGTACCTGAACCTCTGCGCCGGCTGCCACGGCGCACAAGGGCAGGGCACCCCCCACGTGGCGGTGGCCATGGCCGGCAACACCACCTTGCGCCAGGAGGATTCGCGCAACCTCCTGCGGGTGATCGACGACGGCATCCGCGAACAGCAGTTCACCGGCTTCGAGCGCATGCAGCCGATGCCGGGCTTCCAGCACGATCTTGATGACGAGCGGATGCGTGATCTGCTCAACTACCTGCGCCAGACCTGGGGAGGATCGCCCGGGGACATCGGTATGGAGAGCGTCTCCCAACTGCGAAGCGAAAAGGTTCACTGACCATGCAACACCTCGACCTCATCGTCGTGCGCAAGGCCCTCGAATGGTCCCGGGCCGGCCAGCGTGTCTGGCTCTGTACCGTGCTTTCCACCTACGGCTCGGCGCCCCGCGCGCCGGGTTCGCTGCTGGCCGCCAACGAGGCGGGGCAGTGGGTGGGGTCGTTGTCCGGCGGTTGCGTCGAGGATGATTTCCTCGAACGCGTCGCCGCAGGCGCCTTCCCCGAGCCGCTGGCGCTGGTGCGCTACGGCGACGGCAGCGATGAGCGTTCGAAGATCAGCCTGCCCTGCGGCGGGGTCCTGGATGTGCTGGTGGAGAACCTGCCGGCCGATTGCGAGGTGCAGGCGCACCTGCGCGAGCTGGAAAGCGCCCTGGCCGGGCAGCGCCGCCTGCTGCGGGAGATCCGCATCGATGACGGCAGCCGCTCCCTGCGAGAGGATCGCGAGCAGGGGGCCCGGGTGGAGCGCGACGAGCAGATGATCCGCCTGCGCGTGGGCGCCGCCCAGCGTCTGTTGCTGGCCGGCTATTCCTCGGTGGCGCAGGTGTGCGCCGAGTTCGCCCAGCCGCTGGGCTTCGAGGTGGTGCTCTGCGACCCCCGCGAGGAGGTGCTCGAGGGGGTCGAGCTGCCGGGCGTCGAGGTGCGTCGTGAACTGCCTTCCGAGGTGATCCGCAACGGCGGCTGCCACGCCGACACCGCCGTGGTGGCGCTGACCCACGACCCGCGCATCGACGACCTGGCGATGATCGAGGCGGTGCGCACCGAGGCCTTCTACATCGGCGTGATGGGCTCGATGGCCACCAGCGCCAAGCGCCGGGAGCGCCTGCGCCGCGTGGGCGGCCTGAGCGAAGCGGACATGGCCCGCATCATCGCCCCCATCGGCCTGAACCTGGGCAGCAAGACCCCGGCGGAGATCGCCCTGGCGGTGCTCGCCGACATCCTGCGGGTGCGCAATGCGATTCCGCGCGAGCGGGTCTAGTTTTCGGCTCCTGATGTAGGGGCGAATTCATTCGCCCAGCAGCCCGACGGATTGCTTCACCCAGGTAATTGGCACGAGGACCGCTGCGCGGTCCCGGGCGAATGAATTCGCCCCACAGGAGGTCCCCCGATGCCCCACGTCATCGCCCTGATCCTCGCCGCTGGCCGTGGCACCCGCTTCGGCAGCGACAAGCGCCAGGCGCGCCTGGCCGACGGGCGCACCCTGCTGGCGGCCAGCGTGGCGCGGGCACGAACGGTGTTCGACGAGGTGCGCGTGGTGCTGCGCCCCGAGGATGAACCGGCCGCACTGGGCCTGCCCGGCGATTGCCCGATCATCCGCTGCGCGGACGCCGACCAGGGCATGGGCCACAGCCTGGCTGCCGGCGCGCGCGGGTTATCCACAGCCCCGGGCGATGCCCTGGCGGTGTTGCTGGGCGACATGCCCTGGCTGGCCGAGGCCACCCTGCGCGAGCTGCTGGCGCGGGCCGACGCCCGGCGCATCCTGTTTCCGCTGCACCAGGGCCAGCGTGGCCACCCGGTGATCTTCGGCCGTGCCTTCTGGCCCGAGCTCGAACGCCTCCAGGGCGACGAGGGCGCCCGTGCGGTGCTCGCCGCCCATCGCGAGGCCTGGTTGGCGCTGGAGGTGGACGACCCCGGCGTGGTGCTGGACGTGGATACGCCCCGGGCCCTTGATACGGGACAGGTGGAAAGGCCGTAGGCGTGCACCGGCTGCCAGGGGGCTAGGGTGGACGACGCTTCATCCATCCACCGGGCGGGTTGGCGGGCTGCTCAGGACTGTCCAGTGACCTTGTAGCGGAGCTCCGGTCCGGCTCCGTGTTTGTCCAGGGTTATCCACTCGCTGCGGCAACCTGCCGCGTGGCAATCGACCACAGCATTTTCCCTCGAGCGAAGCGCTACTCTTTAGCTGCTGATTGATCTGCGTCAATGCCCGCCCCTTGGGCTTGCGCTTGCGGCTGAACGAGCCGCCATCTCCCTGAAACCTCACATAAAAAGAACGAATTCCCAGGGCCAGCGCTCCAATTGCCGGAGTGACCCGCCCAGGGCCGTGCCCGTGAACCAGCTAGAGGACGTCGTAATGTTCGGATTGGAGGCTCTTGATCTCGCCCGAATCCAGTTCGCCTTCACCATTTCCTTCCACATCATCTTTCCGGCCATCACCATCGGCCTGGCGAGTTACCTGGCGGTACTGGAAGGCTTGTGGCTGAAGACCAACCGGGAGGTCTACCGCGACCTCTATCACTTCTGGTCGAAGATTTTCGCCGTCAACTTCGGCATGGGCGTGGTGTCCGGCCTGGTGATGGCCTATCAGTTCGGCACCAACTGGAGCGCGTTCTCCGACTTCGCCGGCTCGGTCACCGGGCCGCTGCTGACCTACGAGGTGCTCACCGCGTTCTTCCTCGAAGCCGGCTTCCTCGGCGTGATGCTGTTCGGCTGGAACCGCGTCGGGCCGGGCCTGCACTTCTTCTCCACGGTGATGGTGGCCATCGGCACGCTGATCTCCACCTTCTGGATCCTGGCCTCCAACAGCTGGATGCAGACGCCCCAGGGCTTCGAGATCGTCGATGGCCGGGTGATTCCCACCGACTGGTTCGCGGTGATCTTCAACCCGTCCTTCCCCTATCGCCTGGCCCACATGGCCACCGCGGCCTTCCTCGCCACGGCGTTCTTCGTCGGCTCCTCGGCGGCCTGGCACCTGCTGCGCGGCCGGGACAACCCGGCGATCCGCCAGATGCTCTCCATGGCCATGTGGATGGCCCTGCTGGTGGCGCCGATACAGGCCTTCATCGGCGACATGCACGGCCTCAACACCCTGGAACACCAGCCGGCGAAGATCGCCGCCATCGAGGGCCACTGGGAGAACCCGCCCGGCGAGGCGACCCCGCTGATCCTCTTCGGCTGGCCGGACATGGAGCGCGAGGAAACCCGCTTCAAGGTGGAGATCCCCTACCTGGGCAGCCTCATCCTCACCCACAGCCTGGACAAGCAGGTGCCGGCGCTGAAGGAGTTCCCCAAGGAAGACCGGCCCAACTCCACCATCGTCTTCTGGTCGTTCCGCATCATGGTCGCCCTGGGCCTGCTGATGATCCTGGTCGGCGTCTGGAGCCTGTGGCTGCGCTGGCGCGGCGGGCTGTTCAGCTCGCGGCCGTTCCTCCACCTGTGCCTGTGGATGGGCCCGTCCGGGCTGATCGCGATCCTCGCCGGCTGGTTCACCACCGAGATCGGCCGCCAGCCCTGGGTCGTGTACGGCCTGATGCGCACCGCCGACGCCTCGTCGAACCACAGCTTCGCGCAGATGAGCCTCACCCTGATCATGTTCGTGGTGGTCTATTTCGCCGTGTTCGGCGCCGGTTTCAGCTACCTGCTGCGCCTGGTGCGCAAGGGACCGAAGACCGACGAGGGCAAGGAGCAGGGCATCGGTGGTCCCGGCCAGAAACGTACGCCGGCGCGGCCCATCTCGGCGGCCGACGAGAATATGGAAGACGACGACAACTCGGGTGACGACCTGGGCGCGAGGAACTGAACATGGGCATCGACCTTTCTCTGATCTGGGCGATCATCATCGTCTTCGGCGTGATGATGTACGTGGTGATGGACGGCTTCGACCTGGGCATCGGCATCCTCTTCCCCTTCGTCAAGGACGACTCCGAGCGCGACGTGATGATGAACACCGTCGCGCCGGTGTGGGACGGTAACGAGACCTGGCTGGTGCTGGGCGGGGCGGGCCTGTTCGCGGCCTTCCCGCTGGCCTACTCGGTGGTGCTCAGCGCGCTCTACCTGCCGCTGATCTTCATGCTCATCGGCCTGGTGTTCCGCGGCGTGGCCTTCGAGTTCCGCTTCAAGGCCAAGGAGCACAAGCGCCACATCTGGGACAAGGCCTTCATCGGCGGCTCCCTGGCGGCGACCTTCTTCCAGGGCGTGGCCCTGGGGGCCTTCATCGAGGGCATCCCCGTGGAGAACCGCCAGTTCGCCGGCGGCGGGCTGGACTGGCTGGCGCCGTTCCCGATCTTCAGCGGCCTGGGGCTGGTGGCGGCCTATGCGCTGCTCGGCTGCACCTGGCTGATCATGAAGACCGAAGGCCGCCTGCAGGAGCAGATGCACGACATGGCCCGGCCGCTGGCCCTGGTGCTGCTGGCGGTGATCGGCATCGTCAGCATCTGGACGCCCCTGTCCCACGGCGAGATCGCCCAGCGCTGGTTCAGCCTGCCCAACCTGTTCTGGTTCCTGCCGGTGCCGCTGCTGGTGCTGGTGACCTTCTTCTACCTGCTGCGATCGGTGGCGAACTACGACAACATCAAGCCCTTCGTGCTCACCCTGATCCTCATCTTCCTCGGCTACAGCGGCCTGGGCATCAGCCTCTGGCCGAACATCGTGCCGGGCTCGCTGAGCATCTGGCAGGCCGCCGCGCCGCCTCAGAGCCAGGGCTTCGCGCTGGTGGGGGCGCTGTTCATCATCCCCTTCATCCTCGTGTACACCGCCTGGAGCTACTACGTGTTCCGCGGCAAGGTCACCCCGGACCAGGGCTACCACTAGTGGACAGGAGAGCGACCATGGCTGTGGACAACCCCGAGAAGAAACCCCTGTGGCAGCGCCTGGGCTGGCTGCTGGCGATCTGGACCGGCAGCGTCCTGGCGCTGGGCGTGGTGTCGTACCTGCTGCGCCTGTTCATGAATGCGGCGGGGCTGAGCACGCCCTGAGCAGGGCTCGGACCCGCTCCTGCTCGTTCCCGTAGGAGCGAGCTCTGCTCGCGAAGCTCTTTGCAACGGGCAGGATGCCCGGCCCGGCTCCGATGGTGGACTGGTGAAGCGGGGTCCACCCTACGCGACTGAGCGAGTTCCCTCGGTATCAGGGAGCGCTGGGGCGGCAGGGTGGATGTCGCTTTTTACATCCACCGGCGATGCCCGGCTGGCTCCGAGGGTGGGCCCGCGAATCCCTGCGGCGTGCGCCCGATTGATCGCGCCCCTATTTGCTGGCCTTGAGGATCACGAACTTGGGCGTGGCGGCGATCTGTTCGACGCCGCGGTACAGGCGCTTGAGCTTGGCGTGGTAGCCCAGGTGGCGGTTGCCGACTATCCACAGCTCCCCGCCGGTGACCAGCGCATCGCGCGCCTGCACGAACATGCGCCAGGCGAGGAAGTCGCCCACCACCTGCTGCTGGTGGAAGGGCGGGTTGCACAGCACCAGGTCCAGCGAGCCGGCCGGCTGCTCGGCGAGGCCGTCGCCGGGGCGGATCTCCACCGGGCGCTCGCCCAGGGCCGCGCGCCAGTTATCCACAGCCGATTGCACGGCCATGTACGACTCATCCACCAGTGTCAGCTGCGCTTCCGGGTTGGCCAGGGCGTAGGCGATACCGAGCACGCCATTGCCGCAGCCGAGGTCGGCCACGCGGGTGGCGTCCAGGCGCCTGGGCAGGTGCGGGAGGAAGGCGCGGGTGCCGATGTCCAGGCCTTCGCGGCAGAACACGTTGGCGTGGTTGAGCAGCTCGAGGCGGGGTTCGTCGAGCTGGTAGCGGGTCGGGTAGGGCGAGCGGGCGGCCGGTCGGTCCGCCGCCGTGGCCACCAGCAGGCGGGCCTTCTTCACCGCCAGCGAGGCCTGCATCGGGCCGATGTACTTCTCCAGCAGGTCGCCGGCGGCATGGGGCAGGTGCTTGACCATGCCGGCGGCCACCACCGTGGCGCCAGGCGCCAGGCGGCCCTGCAGGCGGATCAATTGCTCTTCCATCAGCGCCAGGGTCTTGGGTACGCGGACCAGCACGCGGTCGAAGGTGCCGTCCATCGGTTCGCTGGCTGGCACGAAGCGCACCGCGTCGGCGGCCAGGCCGTTGCGCGCGAGGTTGCGTTGCAGGCCGAGGAAGCCCAGGTGCGAGTCGCCGCTGCTGGTGACCTGCACGTGCGGCGCCAGGCTGGCGGCCAGGGCGCCGAAGCTGTCGTTGAGCACCAGCACCCGGGTGGCGGCGTCGGGCGCCTGTTCGTGCAGGTGGCCGAGCAGGTACTCGTCGGCGGCGTCGAAGGCCTGCAGCGGGTCGTTCGGCTGGTCGGGAACGCGGACCAGGTCGAGCTGGCCGAAAGGGGTGAGCAGTTGGGGCATCGGGAACTCTGGAAAGGGCTGAGGGCGGAGATTGTGCTGGAAGTGAGAGCTGGTTGGGATTAGCGGTGCTTGTTTATTGATCAGTTTTGCCTAAGAATCCGCGCCTCTGATTTCGGCCCGCCATCCCATGGCGATTCTCTGCGCCGGAACAGCTCCAATAATAACCAGGCATCTGGCATTTCTCTGCCCTGAACGACCTGGTACGCCGTAAAAAACGGTGCGTACCCGCTGGTTGGGAGCGGGCGTTCCACCGAAAAAAACCTTATTCCAGACGGAGCCGACGCGCATGGCGCGGGCTTCGCCGTTGCCATTTGCACAGGTGCATACATGTACAAGTCTCTGTTCGGGGCGCTGTTCGCTTCGCTCATGGTCCTTTCCAGCTCCGCGCTGGCCGAGGAGCCGATCCTCATCAAGTTCTCCCACGTCGTGGCCGAGGACACGCCCAAGGGCAAGGGCGCGCTGCTGTTCAAGAAGCTGGTGGAAGAACGCCTGCCGGGCAAGGTGAAGGTCGAGGTCTACCCGAACTCCAGCCTCTTCGGCGACGCCGACGAGATCCAGGCGCTGCAGAGCGGCCAGGTGCAGATGCTGGCGCCCTCGCTGTCCAAGTTCGAGGCGTACACCAAGCAGTTGCAGGTATTCGACCTGCCGTTCCTGTTCGATGACCTCGAAGCCGTGAAGCGCTTCCAGAAGCGCGACAAGAGCCGCGAGCTGCTGCGCTCGATGTCCAAGCAGGGCATCTATGGCCTGGGCTACTGGAACAACGGCATGAAGGAGCTGACCTCCAGCCGCGAGTTGCGCAAGCCCGAGGACGCCAAGGGCCTGGCCTTCCGTATCCAGCCGTCCTCCGTGCTCGACGCGCAGTTCGGCCTGCTCGGCGCCAAGACCGTGAAGATGCCCTTCGCCGACGCCTTCAAGGCGCTGCAGGCCGGCACCATCCAGGGCACCGAAGGCCCCTGGTCGAACATCGCCAGCCAGAAGATCGACACCGTCCAGCCCTACGTCATCGAGACCAACCACGGTTCGCTGAACTACATGCTGATCACCAACCAGAAATTCTGGATCAGCATCCCGTACCAGACCCGCACCGAGCTGGAGGCGATCATCGAAGAGGTCACCTTCGCGGTGAACAAGGAAGCCGAGGCGATGAACCAGAAGGACCGCGAGCGCGTCATCGCCGCCGGCAAGACCAAGGTGATCACCCTCACCCCCGAGGAGCGTGACGCCTGGCGCCAGGCCCTGTTGCCGCTGTGGAAGACCTACGAGGCGGAGATCGGTGCCGACGTGCTGCGCGCGGCCCAGACCGTCAACCGCAAGCACTGATCGGTCTATAGCCACAACGCGCGCGGGTGTTTCCCGCGCGCGCTTTGCGGGACACTGGCGGGGTTCCAGCGACAGGAGTCCGCAATGAGCGCCAGCGAAGAGAAGTTCACCCGCCAGACCCTGCTCGACGTCCAGACCCTGACGCCGAGCCTGTTCACCCTGCGCACCACCCGTGACCCCGGCTTTCGCTTCCGCGCCGGCCAGTTCGCCCGCCTGGGCGTGACCAGGGCCGATGGCAGCACCGTGTGGCGCGCCTACTCCATGGTGTCGGCCCCCCATGACGAGCACCTTGAATTTTTTTCCATCGTGGTGCCCGGCGGCGAATTCACCAGCGAGCTGAGCCGCCTCGCCGTGGGTGACACGCTGCTGGTCGACAAGCAGGCCTTCGGTTTCCTCACCCTCGATCGCTTCAATGACGGCCGCGACCTCTGGCTGCTGGCCACCGGCACCGGTATCGCGCCTTTCCTGTCCATCCTCCAGGACCTGGAGGTGTGGCAACGCTTCGAGCGCATCGTGCTGGTGTACAGCGCGCGGCATGAGCGCGAGCTGGCCTACCAGCCGTTGATCGCGGGCCTGAAGGGCCTGGAGCATCTGGAAGGCGTCGCCGACAAGCTGACCTACGTCCCGGTGGTGACCCGCGAGCAGGTGCCGGGTGCGCTGAACGGGCGCATCACCACGCTGATCGAGAACGGCGAGCTGGAACGCGCCGCGGGCCTGGCGCTGGCCCCCGAGCATTCGCGGGTGATGCTCTGCGGCAACCCGCAGATGATCGAAGACACCCGTGCCGTGCTCAAGGCCCGCGACATGAACCTGGCCCTGACCCGCCGGCCCGGGCAGGTGGCGGTGGAGAATTACTGGTAGAAGACGCTGGCCCAGCGAGCCTTTGTATCTTTCGTAGGATAGGTAGAGCGAAGCGAAACCCATCGATGCGAGGTAGGGCATGGGTTCGGTGCCGGCCTGCCAGCATGGGTTTCGCACGGCTCTACCCATCCTACGACACAGGGTTTCGCACGGCCCGCGGACCCCTCACATCTCCACATCCCCACGACTCGCACAAGCGCCGTCGCAGCGCCCGGGGCAGCTGCAACCGGTGCTGCTGCGCCCGGTGGCGCGCTCCATGCGCCGGGCCACGGGTTCGTCGTCGGCGAAGGGGAGCATGGTGGCTTCGTCGATCTGCCGCTGGTCCTTGCCGCCCAGGCTGAGCTGGGTGGCGACGTAGAAGAACACCAGGGCGCCGAGGGACAGCAGCCCGTAGAAGCCATCCAGGTCCATGGCCGCCTCCTCAGGTGCGGGCCGCGATGGCGGCGGTTTCGCTGCGCGGCGCGCGGATGGTGACCCAGCTGTTCCAGGCCATCAGCAGCATGCCGGTGAGGAAGAAGGCGCCGCCGATGAAGCGCACCAGGAATCCCGGGTGGCTGGCTTCGAGGGCCTCGACGAAGGAGTAGGTGAGGGTGCCGTCGTCGTTGACCGCGCGCCACATCAGGCCCTGGGTGATGCCGTTGACCCACATCGAGGCGATGTAGAGCACGGTGCCGATGGTGGCCAGCCAGAAGTGCGCGTTGATCAGCCGGGTGCTGTACATCCGCTCGCGGCCGAAGATCTTCGGGATCAGGTGGTAGAGCGAGCCGAAGGTGATCATCGCCACCCAGCCGAGGGCGCCGGCGTGCACGTGGCCGATGGTCCAGTCGGTGTAGTGGGAGAGGGCGTTGACCGTCTTGATCGCCATCATCGGGCCTTCGAAGGTGGACATGCCGTAGAAGGCCAGCGATACGATGAGGAAGCGCAGGATCGGGTCGTCGCGCAACTTATGCCAGGCGCCGGAGAGGGTCATCATGCCGTTGATCATGCCGCCCCAGCTGGGCGCCAGGAGGATGATCGACATCGCCATGCCCAGGCTCTGCGCCCAGTCCGGCAGAGCGGTGTAGTGCAGGTGGTGCGGGCCGGCCCAGATGTACAGGGTGATCAGCGCCCAGAAGTGGACGATGGACAGGCGGTAGGAGTAGACCGGGCGCCCGGCCTGCTTGGGGATGAAGTAGTACATCATCCCGAGGAAGCCGGTGGTGAGGAAGAAGCCCACGGCGTTGTGCCCGTACCACCACTGCACCATGGCATCGGTGGCGCCGCTGTAGAGCGGATAGGACTTGAACCAGCTGACCGGGATGGCCATGTGGTTGACCACGTGGAGCATGGCCGTGACCAGGATGAAGGAGCCGAAGAACCAGTTGCCGACGTAGATGTGCCGGGTGCGGCGCTTCATCACGGTGCCGAAGAACACCACCGCGTAGGCGACCCAGACGATGCCCATCCACACGGCGCCGGTGAACTCCACCTCGGCGTATTCCTTGGTGGTGGTCAGGCCCTGGGGCAGGGTGACCAGCAGCATCACCACGAGGACCTGCCAGCCCCAGAAGGTGAAGGCGGCCAGGCCGTCGCCGAACAGTCGCGCCTGGCAGGTGCGCTGCACCGTGTAGTAGCTGGTGGCGAAAAGCGCGCTGCCGCCGAAGGCGAAGATCACCAGGTTGGTGTGCAGGGGGCGCAGGCGGCCGAAGCTGGTCCAGGGCAGGTCGAGGTTGAGCTGCGGCCAGACCAGCTGGGCGGCGATGAACACGCCCAGCCCCATGCCGACCACGCCCCAGACCAGGGTCATGATCGCGAACTGACGAACCACCCGGTAGTTGTAGGTGGGCTCCTGTAGTGCGGTGTTCATGGCGGAACCTTTTCGATTGCGGAAGAAGGCGCCAGCGCCGGGGCTGGCCAGGCCGCCACTCTAGGAAGCCGGGTCCGAACAAAACAGGCTCAGATCATTGAGGTTTTTAGAGATCAGATCCCAGGCGCGGGCATGCCAGTGAAACAGCGGCGAAGTTGAGCAGGCGCTCAATCTGATCCGCTTTTCGAGTTCACATCTGCGGCTGTTTATGAGGGGCATGGCCGCCCATAGTGGCACCTCGTTGTTCCGCTCCCGGTGCAGGGGCGGCGCCAGACCGAGGAGCCTTGCATGTATCGATACGACGACTATGACCACGCGCTGGTACGCGAGCGCGTGGCGCAGTTCCGCGACCAGGTGGCGCGGCGCATCAGCGACGAGCTGAGCGAGGAGGAGTTCCTCCCGCTGCGCCTGCAGAACGGCCTGTACATGCAGAAGCACGCCTACATGCTGCGCGTGGCCATCCCCTACGGCACCCTGTCGTCGCGGCAGCTGCGCACCCTGGCCGGCATCGCCCGCGACCACGACCGTTGCTACGGCCACTTCACCACGCGGCAGAACATCCAGTTCAACTGGATCGAACTGGCCGAGGTGCCGGACATCCTCGAACGCCTGGCCGAGGTGGAGATGCACGCCATCCAGACCTCCGGCAACTGCGTGCGCAACATCACCACCGAGGCCTTCGCCGGGGTGGCCGCCGACGAGCTGCTGGACCCGCGCCCGCTGGCCGAGATCCTGCGCCAGTGGTCCACCATCAACCCCGAATTCCTGTTCCTGCCGCGCAAGTTCAAGATCGCCATCTCCGCGTCCGGCGAGGACCGCGCGGCCATCCAGATGCACGACATCGGCCTCTACCTGTACCGCGACGAGGCGGGCGAGATGTGCCTGCGGGTACTGGTGGGCGGTGGCCTCGGGCGCACGCCCATCCTCGGCCTGCAGATTCGCGAGGGCCTGCCGTGGCAGCACCTGCTGTCTTACGTCGAGGCCATCCTGCGGGTGTACAACCGCCACGGCCGGCGCGACAACAAGTACAAGGCGCGGATCAAGATCCTGGTCAAGGCGCTGGGCATCGAGGCCTTCGCCCGCGAGGTGGAGGCCGAGTGGGAACACCTGCGCGACGGCCCGGCCCAGTTGACCCTGGCGGAGTACCAGCGCGTGGCCGCCGCCTTCGACGCGCCGAGCTACGAGACGCTCGACGACCTCGACCTGGCCTTCGGCAGCCAGTTGGCTGCCGATGCCGAGTTCGCCCGCTGGTGCTCGCGCAACCTGCAGCCGCACAAGGTGCCGGGGTACGTCGCCGTGGTGCTGTCCACCAAGCCCGGGGTCGACGCGCCGCCGGGCGACGTCACCGCCGCGCAGATGGAGGCGGTGGCCGACTGGGCCGAGCGCTTCGGCTTCGGCGAGATCCGCATCGCCCACGAACAGAATCTGGTGCTGCCCGACGTGCGCAAGCGTGACCTGTACGCGCTCTGGAACGCCGCCCGCGACACCGGCCTGGCCACGCCGAACATCGGCCTGCTGACCGATATCATCGCCTGCCCCGGTGGCGACTACTGCGCACTGGCCAACGCCAAGTCGATCCCCATCGCCCAGGCCATCCAGCAGCGTTTCGAGGACCTTGACTACCTCCACGACCTGGGCGAGCTGAGCCTGAACATCTCCGGCTGCATGAATGCCTGCGGCCATCACCACATCGGCAACATCGGCATCCTCGGCGTCGACAAGGGTGGCAGCGAGTGGTACCAGATCACCCTCGGCGGCGCCCAGGGCATGGCGGCGGCGCTGGGCAAGGTGATTGGCCCGTCCTTCAGCGCCGCCGAGGTGCCGGAGGTGATCGAGCGCATCGTCGCCACCTACCTCGACTATCGCGAGCTGGAGGAGCGCTTCGTCGATACGGTCGGGCGCATTGGCCTGGAGCCGTTCAAGGAACGGGTCTACGCGCGCGCGGAGGTGCCGGCATGAACAACCTCATCCGCCTGCTGGATGGAGAGCCGCACCTGGTACCGGACGACCCCTGGACCCTGGTGCGCGAGGTGGGCGAAGGCCTGCCGGACGGCCCGTTGATCCTGCCGCTGGCCCTGTGGCGCGAGCGAGATGGCCGCGACGGCCTGCTGCTGCAACCGGATGACGAGGTGGAGACGCTGGGGCCATTGCTGGGGGCCGAGGTGCCGCTCGTCGCCGTGGATTTCCCCAGCTTCCGCGACGGCCGTGGCTATAGCCAGGCCTACCTGCTGCGCAGCCGGCTCGGCTGGCACGGCGAGCTGCGCGCGGTGGGCGATGTGCTGCGCGACCAGCTCTCGCACATGCGCCAGTGCGGCTTCGATGCCTTCGCCGTGCGCGCGGACAAGTCCGTCGTCGATGCGCTCAAGGGGCTGGCCGGGGTCAGCGTGCTCTACGGGCGTTCGGTGATCGAGCCGAGGCCCTTGTTCCGCCGGCGCTAAGCGACTTCGTACACGATTGGTAAAAAATCCCTAGTTAAACGGCGTGCATTCATGTCCTAGGATGCACGTCCGTTTTTTCGATCCGGAACCCAATGGACAGCGACAGTAGCAAACCACCCCCCAGCAGCGTGGGCGTGGCCCCTTCCTTCCCCGGCGCCGCCGAGCGCCCGATCCGAGCGTGGCACCCCGCCGCGCGATCTTCCCGCATGCCGATCCGCCTGCAGCGCTCCCGTGGCGCCGATGCAGCCTTCGCGCCTGCCCGTCTTTCGCCCGGGAGTGCCTGAACATGGAATGGATAGCCGACCCCACCGCCTGGCTGGGACTGCTGACGCTGATCGTGCTGGAGATCGTCCTCGGCATCGACAACCTGGTGTTCATCGCCATCCTCGCCGACAAGCTGCCCCCCGAGCAGCGTGACCGCGCACGCCTGATCGGCCTGTCGCTGGCGCTGATCATGCGCCTGGGCCTGCTGGCCAGCATCTCCTGGCTGGTGACCCTGACCGAGCCGCTGTTCGAGGTGTTCGGCCAGGCCTTCTCCGGGCGAGACCTGATCATGCTCTTCGGCGGCGTGTTCCTGTTGTTCAAGGCCACCATGGAGCTGCACGAGCGCATCGAGGGGCGGGTCCACCACCAGGGCGGCAGCCGCACCTATGCGATGTTCTGGCCGGTGGTCGCGCAGATCGTGGTGCTGGATGCGGTGTTCTCCCTCGACGCGGTGATCACCGCCGTCGGCATGGTCGAGCACCTTGAGGTGATGATGATCGCCGTGGTGATCTCCATCGGCCTGATGATCGTCGCCAGCAAGCCGCTGACCGCCTTCGTCAACGCCCACCCCACGGTGATCATGCTGTGCCTGGGCTTCTTGATGATGATCGGCTTCAGCCTCACCGCCGAAGGCCTGGGCTTCCACATTCCCAAGGGCTACCTGTACGCGGCCATCGGCTTCTCGATCCTCATCGAGCTGGCCAACCAGACGGTGCGCTGGCGCCGCAAGCGCCAGCTGCAGGGCAGCCGTGGCCTGCGTGAGCGCACCGCCCACGCGGTGCTGCGCCTGCTCGGCGGGCGCGGCGTGGATGCGGGCGAGGTGGGCGACGACATCGCCGACATGCTCAAGGACGGCGAAGGCGATACCGCGGTGTTCGACCGCCGCGAGCGGGTGATGATCAGTGGCGTGCTGCACCTGGCCGAGCGTTCGATCCGCACCGTGATGACCGACCGCGCGCGGGTCAACCGCATCGACCTGGACGATTCCCGCGAGCAGGTCCACCAGGCCCTGCTGCAGGCGCCGCATTCGCGCCTGGTGGTGATCCGTGGCGGCGCGGTGGACGAGCCCCTGGGCTACCTGCACAAGAAGGAGTTGTTCAAGGAGCTGCTGCGCGGCGAGGAGCCGGACCTGGAATCGCTGCTGCGCTCGCCGGTCAACCTGCCGGAAAGCGTCTCGGTGCTGGGCGCCCTGGAGCAGATGCGCGAGGCCTCGACCCACATCGCCTTCGTGGTCAACGAGTTCGGCGGCTTCGAAGGCCTGGTGACCATGACCGATATCCTGGAGTCCATCGCCGGCCAGTTGCCCGACGCCAGCGAGAGCGAGGGCCTGGACATCGAGCCCAGTGGCGAGGGCTACAAGGTCAGCGGTGCGGTGAACCTGGCGGTGCTGCGCGAGCGCCTGGGCTTCCGCGCCCGCCCCACGGACGACTACCAGACCCTGGCGGGCCTGGCCATGAGCCTGCTGGACCGCCTGCCGATGGTCGGCGACCGCCTCGAGGTCGAAGGCTGGGAGCTGCGGGTGACCGAGGTGCGCGAGCGCCGGGTCAACCGCCTGCTGCTGAGGCCGGTCGAGGAGACGGGCTGAGCCTGAAAAAGAAAACGGCGCCTCAGGGCGCCGTTCTTCATGGCAGCAGTCCGTTCAGGGCTGCTGCTTGTCCTGCTGCTGCGACTTGAGCAGGTCGCGGATCTCGGTCAGCAGCACTTCCTCCGGCGTCGGTGCCGGCGGGACGGAAGGGGCCACGGCCTCTTCGCGCTTGAGTTTGTTGATGGCCTTCACGCCCATGAAGATGGCGAAGGCGACGATGATGAAGTCCAGCACCGTCTGGATGAACTTGCCGTAGCTCAGCACCACTGCCGGCACGTCGCCCTGGGCGGCCTTGAGGGTGATTGCCAGGTCTGTGAAGTCGACCCCGCCGATCAGCAGGCCGATCGGTGGCATGATCACGTCACCGACGAAGGACGAGACGATCTTGCCGAAGGCCGCGCCGACGATGATGCCCACCGCCATGTCGACCACATTGCCCTTCACTGCGAAGGCTTTGAATTCGTTCAGTAGGCTCATGTACCGCTCCCCGGGTTCTGGTTATGGGCTGAAAGTGTAACCGAGTGTTCTGACCGCGCCATCTCAGCGATGTTGCGGTTCCACATGGCGGTAGAGGCGGCAGAAGTCACCGTGGACGCTCGTGTCTACGGGCTTTTCCACCTTCACGCCGGTGGCCGGGTAGCGGGCCAGCAGGACCTTCGGGCGCACCGGGCGCGGGTAGAAGCCGCCGCCGCAGTTGGGGCAGACGTTCTCCAGGCGCTGTGCGCAGGCGGCGCAGAAGGTGCACTCGAACGAGCAGATGCGTGCATCGGTGCTCGAAGGGGGCAGGGGACGGGAACAGGCTTCGCAGCTAGGGCGCAGCTCCAGCATCGGGGTTCTCCTCGGTCAGGCGCACAATCCTAGAACTTCCCGTGGTCGGCGCACAGCCACGAGTGTTCACTGAACACGCCATCGGGCCGCCCGGCACCAACAACGGCCCCGCTTGGTCTAGCCTCAAGGAAGTTTCCGGAGAGAGGAGCCCGACCATGCCGCTCGAACATCACCCCCTCAATCGCGAGTTCCCCGAATATCGCGACACGATGCAGGAGATGCTGCAACACAACGTGCATTTTTCCCGCCTGGCGCAGGAGTACCAGCGCCTCGATGCACGCATCTATGAAGTGGAGGACGGCAAGCACGCCCTCGACGACCTTGCCCTGCACAGCCTGAAGATGCAGCGGGTGGCGCTGAAGGACGAGATCGCCCAGTTGCTCAAGAACCACTAGGGATTCGTTCCCGGTAGCCGGCGAGGCGGCTTGATCGGCGTCAACGCGGGGGAAGCCGGCGCTGGGTAGTCTGGCGCCCATTTCCCCTTCCGGAGCCGTCGCCATGACCGTCTACGACACCCTTCCCAGCACCGCCCCGAGCGTGACCGCAAGGCCCTGTACGAGGCGCGCCGCGCCGAGGAGCGCATCGCCCGCCTGCGCGAGCAGTACGAGCTTCTGGAGAAGCGCATCGGCCGCATCGAGCAGGGCAGCGAGCCGCTGGACGGCTCCAGCCTCCAGGCCCTGCGCATGCGCCGCGACGGCCTGCTGCAGAACCTGCAGGCGCTCAAGGCGCCGGAACGCAAGGAAGGCTGCTGCGGCTGCGGGCGCGCCTGCGGGGGTTGATCCGCTATCATGCGGGCTTCGTTTTTTCTGACGGAGTCCGCTGATGGCCAAGGCCAAGCGCATGTACGGCTGCACCGAGTGCGGCTCGACCTTCCCCAAATGGGCCGGCCAATGCGGTGACTGCGGGGCCTGGAACACCCTGGTGGAAACCGTGATCGACGGCGCCGCACCGCCCAGCGGGCGCGCCGGCTGGGCCGGCGGGCAGGCGCAGATCAAGACCCTGGCCGAGGTCAGCGTCGAGGAGATGCCGCGCTTCTCCACCGCCTCCGCCGAGCTGGATCGCGTGCTCGGCGGCGGCCTGGTCGACGGCTCGGTGGTGCTGATCGGCGGCGACCCGGGCATCGGCAAGTCCACCATCCTCCTGCAGACCCTGTGCAACATCGCCTCGCGCTTCCCCGCGCTCTACGTCACCGGTGAGGAGTCCCAGCAGCAGGTCGCCATGCGCGCCCGCCGCCTCGGGTTGCCCGAGGACAAGCTCAAGGTGATGACCGAGACCTGCATCGAAAGCATCATCGCCACCGCTCGGGTCGAGAAGCCCAAGGTGATGGTGATCGACTCCATCCAGACCATCTTCACCGAGCAGCTGCAGTCCGCCCCCGGCGGCGTGGCCCAGGTGCGCGAGAGCGCGGCGCTGCTGGTGCGCTACGCCAAGCAGAGCGGCACGGCGATCTTCCTGGTCGGCCACGTGACCAAGGAGGGCGCCCTGGCGGGGCCGCGCGTGCTGGAGCACATGGTCGACACGGTGCTGTATTTCGAGGGTGAGTCCGACGGCCGCCTGCGCCTGCTGCGGGCGGTGAAGAACCGCTTCGGCGCGGTCAACGAACTGGGCGTGTTCGGCATGACCGACAAGGGCCTCAAGGAGGTTTCCAACCCCTCGGCGATCTTCCTCACCCGCGCCCAGGAAGCGGTGCCCGGCAGCGTGGTCATGGCCACCTGGGAAGGCTCGCGGCCGATGCTGGTGGAGGTGCAGGCCCTGGTGGACACCAGCCACCTGGCCAACCCGCGCCGCGTGACCCTGGGCCTGGACCAGAACCGCCTGGCGATGCTGCTGGCGGTGCTGCACCGCCATGGCGGCATTCCCACCCACGACCAGGACGTGTTCCTCAACGTGGTGGGCGGGGTCAAGGTGCTGGAGACGGCCTCCGACCTGGCGCTGATCGCGGCGATCATGTCGAGCCTGCGCAACCGCCCGCTGGAGCATGACCTGCTGGTGTTCGGCGAAGTGGGGCTGTCGGGTGAGGTGCGTCCCGTGCCCAGCGGCCAGGAGCGTTTGAAGGAAGCGGGCAAGCACGGCTTCAAGCGGGCCATCGTGCCCAAGGGCAACGCCCCGAAAGAGGCGCCGCCCGGGTTGCGGGTGATCGCGGTGACACGCCTGGAGCAGGCGCTGGACGCGTTGTTCGAGTAGCGGCTACTTCTCCACCAGGGCGGCGAGGTCGCGCTCCAGCAGGCCTTCGTCGCCCAGGTTGAGTTCCACCAGGCGGCGCAGGTGGGCGATGGAATCCAGGTCGATGTGCTGGCAGACGAAGCCCAGTTGGTCCTTCTGGACGCGGGTCAGCACGACTTCCATGCGCACCTGGGTGTCGCCGCTGAGGCGGACGGTGGCGAGGAACGGCTGGTCCGGATCGCCGTTCCAGTTGCTCGGGCGTTCCACCAGCAGGCCCTTCAGGGAAATGTCCTGCAGCTCGACGTTCCAGCGACGCTCGTCCTGGGCGATCTCTGTGGCGGCATCGAACGCGATGCGGTGGAAGCGTCGGCGCTCGTTGTCTGTGTCACTCATGGCGTGGCTCCTGCTCAATTCACACAACTATAGACAAGGCTCGGGGCTGCCGCTCATCGGGAACGGCGGCGCCACAACCAGGCTCCGGCGGCACCCAGCAACAGCGCGGCGCCGGCGACGAGGCCGTACCTGATGGAGTAGAACCCGTCGCGCACGGCCTGTTCACGTTCTTCCCACAGGCGGCCGTGGGCGCTCTGGAAGTCCGGCTCCTCGCAGTTCATGCCGAAGTTGCCCGCCCATTCCACGAAGGGGCCGTGCTCGACATAGCGCCGGTAGATGGCCTGGGCACGGCCCAGGTCGGTGTACTGGATCCAGCCGC
Organism: Pseudomonas sp. Pc102; assembly: GCF_018408275.1. Taxonomy (NCBI): domain Bacteria; kingdom Pseudomonadati; phylum Pseudomonadota; class Gammaproteobacteria; order Pseudomonadales; family Pseudomonadaceae; genus Pseudomonas; species Pseudomonas sp. Pc102. The sequence continues at coordinate 1,058,362 of NZ_AP021905.1, forward strand.
TGCCCTTGCACAGCACGGCGGCGAAGGCCTGGCTGGTGTGGGGCAGGTCGTCGGCGGCACGTTCGGTGAGGTCGGCGGCGACCCAGCGGTAGTGATAGCGCGCGTTGGGTTGTGCCATATGGGCGTTCTGTCGCTGCACCTCGCCCTCGGACAACAGGCCCTCCGCCTTCAGCGGGCCGACCTGGGTGAGGGCGAAGTAGCCGCCCAGCGCATGGAAGTCCGGTGACACCTCGTAGCCCAGCAGCTCCATGCCCTGCCAGCGGGCCAGGCGCGCGGCGGCGTAGTAGGCCTCGGCGCGGCCGATGCCGGTCCAGCGGCTCTGCGCCTGCTCGCGGGCCTGGCCGTATTCACGGGCAGCGGCGCGCAGTTCGTCGCTCTCGAAGTAGGCCGGGGCTTCGTCGTAGCGGCCTTCGCGCAGCAGGCGGCGGCCCAGCAGGTCGCGCAGGGAGGCGGCCACCGGGCGTGGGCGATAGGCGTCGCGGTCTTCCTGGGTCTGTGCCGGCGGCGCGTCCACCTTGGCGTCCACGTAGTCCTTGAGCTCGTCGAGGGTGAGCACGCGCTCGGCCACGGCGGCGGCGTCCAACCAGTAGAGATCGCCGCTGCGGTAGAGGTTGTCGAAAGCCTCCAGGTAGTCGCCGCGCTGCAGCGCGAGGATGGCGCTCTCGCCCTCCACCCGGCAGCGCGGCTTGACGGTTTCCCACTCCCAGTTCTCGGTGCGCCGGGCACCCCATTGCTCGTCCCCGGGAAAGGCCCTGGCGGCGCGGGCGTAGGCTTCGGTGGCGCGGGGGGTGTCGCCGGCGCGCATGGCCAGCTTGGCCCTCAGCCACCAGGCGAGGCCGCTGTCGCCGGCCTTCGCCAGGAAGCGCTCGGCGTTGTCGTAGCGGCCGAAGCGATAGGAGAGTGCGGCGAGGCGGTCTGCGTTGGGCAGCTCGGCGGCGTCGAGGGCCATCAGCATTTCGGCCAGGTGCTGCTCGCCGCTGGGCTGCTCGTCATAGAACCAGCCGATCCGGGTGACCAGGCGCACCGTCAGCAGTTGCTGGACCTCGGGCACCGCCAGCAGCGGCACCAGTTGCTCATCGGGCATGCGCGAAAGCTCCCCGCTCAACTGGCGCAGGGAGCTGTAGCCGGTGCTGGAGTGCAGGGCGGCCTGGCTGGCGTAGAGGCGGATCGCCTCGCCCCAGTCGCCGGCCTCCCTGGCCAGCAGGGCTTCCTCGCCCAGGCTGGCGGCGGCCAGTTCCAGCGGGTCGTCGAAGCCCTCGACGGCCAGCTTGCGGGTGAGGCGGAAGGCTTCCTTGGCGGCTTCGGCGTTGGCGTGCAGGCGCTGGGTGGCTTCCTCGTCGCTGAGCACCTCGTCGCTGGCGGGCAGGGCGCGGCTGCTGGCGGCCAGGGTGCGGCCCATGGAGTAGGCGGCCCAGGTGCTGCGGGTACGGCGCTCGGCTTCCGGCAGTGCGAGGACGCGGCGGAAGTAGTCGACGGCCAGCGGGGCGTCGCTGCCGAAGGCCACGGCGCCGGCGGTATAGAGACGGATCTCGGCGGGCAGGTCCATGCCCTGGGCCTCGGCCTGCTGGGCATCGTCGAGGGCGCGCAGGGCCTGGACGCGCTTCCAGGTCGCCTCGCCCAGTTCGCTCTGCTCGCGCTCGTCGCGCTGCTGCAGGTAGCTGCTGTTGTCCTCTTCCCAGCGTGGCACCAGGCTGGCCTCGGTGACCGGCTTGAGTCCGGGAATGGGCGGGGCCAGGCGGGTGATCTCGAAGGCGAAGTTGCCCTCGGGCAGCTCGGCCAGGCTGTTGGCCCGGTCGTCCAGCAGGCGCATCGAGAAGTCGGGGCCGCAGGCCAGGGCGCTGCCGAGCGGCAGGGCGAGGGCGATGGCCAGGGCCAGGCGGGCGGGCCGCCGTTCAGGGGCGTACATGGATTCCTCCTTGATCGAGTTCGGAGCAGCGCGCCCAGCCCAGCGCGCGGCGTTGGCCGGCGGCGAGGTCGGTGCTGGCCTGGCGTTCCAGCACCAGGCCCGTGTCGCTGCGTTGCATGCGGTAGCCGGGCAGGGCGTCGAAGGCCTGGCAGTCGCGGGCGGTGATCTCCACCCGACCCGGCAGTGGCGCGGGGATGTTGCCCGTGTTGGTGAGGCTGAATTCGTGCAGGGGGCCCGGGTTGACCGGCTGCCCGACGGTGACCCGGAGTTCGACGGCCAGGGGCTCGCCCAAGGCGACCGCGCGCAAGGTGGCGTAGGGCCAGGCGCGCCTGTCGCCGTCCAGCGGCAGGCGGAACCAGATGAGCCCGGCCAGGTGCTCGGGGCGATCCCCGCGCAGCGTGTCCAGCAGTCCGGCGACCTGGCGCGGGTCGGCGCTGAGTTCGCGGCGCTCGCCGGCCAGTCCCAGGGGCGCCTCGCTTTCCACCTGGGCGCCACCGGTGCTGGCTATCAGGCCCGCACCGTAGGCGGGCAGGGCGAGGAGGAAGGGGCGGTCGCTGCGTTCGTTCCAGCGGCGGGCCCAGTCCAGGGCCTTGTCGGCGTCGAACAACCCCTGTTCGGGCGCGCTGACGCCATGGACCTGCAGCACGCTGCCGTCCACCTGGGCCAGCAGCGCGTCGAGGTCGGGGCTGGAGAGCCAGGCGGGCAGGGCGGTTATACCCAGGTGCATGCCGGCCGGCAGGGCCTGGCGCAGCTCAGCGAGGAATCGGATGTAGCCGGGCAGGCGCGCGCTGGCGCAGTCGTGGTCGATCTCCAGCGCTTGCGGGGCCAGGCCGGCGGCCCGCCACTCGGCGAGCATCGCGGTGATCTCCTGGCGGGCCCGTTGCGCGTCCAGCTGCGGCAGCTGGCCGTCGAGGCGTACCACCGCCACCAACGGGCGGCCATCGCGGCGCAGCAGGGCGCTGTCCACCTTCACGCGGGACCAGCCGGCGCCGGGGTGTGCCTGCAGGGCGAGCACGCGCAGGGTGGAGAAGTCGCTGCGGCTGCGGGCCAGGGCATCGGCGTGGGCGGGCAACCATTGGCGTTGCCAGATATAGAGCTGCTGGTCGAGAGGCGGAGACACCTCTTCACGGCAACCGGCAGCCAGCGCGAGTAGGCATGAGAGGGCCGCGATCCTGCGGCGGGAGGAGCCGTACATGGTCGTCATCGGGAAGGACTGGGCGCCGCGGCCCGTTCGCGGCGGATTAGACTCCCAATCCCGATGCCCGGCAAGGGGCGCGCGTCAACCCGTTCACATCCGTGCAAGCGGCGTCACCATTGGGTGGTGCGTCGGTCCGTTGCGGTTTGACAGTTCGCCAAGTGTCGCCAAAGCTGCTTAGGCGATTTAACCCCTTTGTTGATTTCTGGAGTGCAGCTAATGGACAACCGACTGCTGGTCAAAGGCTTGATTGTGGGACTTCTGAGCGTGGGGAGCGTGGCGGCACATGCCGACGCTGCCGGTGGCAACGGATGCGGCTGGGGCAACATGCTCTTCGACGGCCAGCGAGGCTTCGCCCCGCACTTCCTGGCAACCACCACCAACGGCACCTCGGGTAACGCCACCTTCGGCATGACCTCCGGCACCAACGGCTGCGACGTGAACGCCAAGATCGGCTACGGCGGCCGCTCGATGCTGGCCATGAACGGCATGCTCGACAACATCGCCGAGGACATGGCCCAGGGCCAGGGCGAGGCGCTGGACGCCTACGCCACCCTGCTGGGGGTCGAGCAATCCGACCGCGCGCACTTCGCCAAGGTCGCCCAGGAGAACTTCTCCTCCATCTTCTCCGCCCCGGACGTGACCGGTGAGCAGGTACTGGCCAACACCCTGGAAGTGATGAGCCGTGACCAGCAGCTGGCGCGCTACGCCAAGCAGCCGGCCTGATCGGCAGCGGTAACGAGGAAGCCGGGCGATGCCCGGCTTTTTCATGCCCGTCGATCGAGACGGACATCGGGCCACGCTTTTTTTTAGGGGCGAATTCATTCGCCAAGCGGTGCGCAGCACCGCCGCCCTGGTGGGAGCGAATTCATTCGCGATCGGACCTCCGCCGAACACTGGCGCAGAGGGGAGAGCACCGCGAACCCCATCATGGAAAGACGCATCCTTCGGCTTGCATGCGGCGCTTTCCGACTGCTCTGGTGACAGCGGCCGAAGGCTCTAGACCAAGGTCTGACTTCAGTTTCGCCGGGGAGCGGCTAAGCTTGTGCGGCAGCTTGTCTGTCTATCCATTCGGAGTTCCCTATGAACAATAACAATAGCGTCACGCGCCACCTGCCCTGGGCAGTGCTGGCGGTGGTCGGCGCATGTGCCTTGGGTGTAGTCGCGCTACGCCGCGGTGAGGCGATCAACGCCTTGTGGATCGTGGTCGCGGCCGTTGCCCTCTACCTCGTCGCCTACCGCTACTACAGCCTGTTCATCGCCACCAAGGTGATGCAGCTGGACCCGACCCGCGCGACTCCCGCGCTGCTCAACAACGACGGCCTGGACTACGTCCCGACCAACAAGCACATCCTCTTCGGCCACCACTTCGCCGCCATCGCCGGCGCCGGCCCGCTGGTGGGCCCGGTGCTCGCGGCGCAGATGGGCTACCTGCCCGGCACGCTCTGGCTGATCGCCGGCGTGGTCCTCGCCGGTGCGGTGCAGGACTTCATGGTCCTGTTCATCTCCACCCGCCGCAACGGCCGTTCCCTGGGCGAGCTGGTGCGCGAGGAGATGGGCCAGATCCCCGGCACCATCGCGCTGTTCGGCGCCTTCCTGATCATGATCATCATCCTCGCGGTGCTCTCGCTGATCGTGGTCAAGGCCCTGGCCGAGAGCCCCTGGGGCATGTTCACCGTGATGGCGACCATTCCCATCGCGATGTTCATGGGCATCTACATGCGCTACATCCGCCCGGGCCGCATCGGCGAGATCTCGCTGGTGGGCGTGGTGCTGCTGCTGTTGTCGATCTGGCTGGGTGGCCAGGTCGCCGCCGATCCGGTCTGGGGGCCGGCCTTCACCTTCACCGGCGTGCAGATCACCTGGATGCTGATCGGCTACGGATTCGTCGCCGCCGTACTGCCCGTGTGGCTGGTGCTGGCGCCGCGCGACTACCTGTCGACCTTCCTCAAGATCGGCACCATCATCGCCCTGGCCATCGGCATCCTGGTGACCATGCCCGAGCTGAAGATGCCGGCGCTGACCCAGTTCGTCGACGGCACCGGCCCGGTGTGGAAGGGCGGCCTGTTCCCCTTCCTGTTCATCACCATCGCCTGTGGCGCGGTGTCCGGCTTCCATGCGCTGATCAGCTCCGGCACCACGCCCAAGCTGCTGGCCAACGAGTCCCACGCCCGCTACATCGGCTACGGCGGCATGCTGATGGAGTCCTTCGTCGCCATCATGGCCATGGTCGCCGCCTCGGTGATCGAGCCGGGCGTGTACTTCGCCATGAACAGCCCGCCGGCCGTGGTCGGCACCGACGTCACCGCCGTGGCGGCCGCCGTCAGCAACTGGGGCTTCACCATCACCCCGGAAGTGCTGGAAGCCACCGCCCGTGACATCGGCGAGCACACCATCCTGGCCCGTGCCGGTGGTGCGCCGACCCTCGCCGTGGGCATCGCGCAGATCCTCCACCAGGTGCTGCCGGGCGAGAACACCATGGCGTTCTGGTACCACTTCGCGATCCTCTTCGAGGCCCTGTTCATCCTCACTGCGGTGGACGCCGGCACCCGCGCCGGGCGCTTCATGCTGCAGGACCTGCTGGGCAACTTCGTGCCGGCGCTGAAACGCACCGAGTCCTGGACCGCCAACGTCATCGCCACCGCCGGTTGCGTGGCCATGTGGGGCTGGCTGCTGTACCAGGGCGTGATCGACCCGCTGGGCGGCATCAACACCCTGTGGCCGCTGTTCGGCATCTCCAACCAGATGCTCGCCGGCATCGCCCTGATGCTCGGCTGCGTGGTGCTGATCAAGATGAAGCGCCAGCGCTACGTGTGGGTGACGCTGATCCCGGCCACCTGGCTGCTGATCTGCACCACCACCGCGGGCCTGATCAAGCTGCTCGACCCGAACCCGGCGGTGGGCTTCCTCGCCCTGGCCAAGAAGTACAGCGATGCCGCGGACGCCGGCCAGATCCTGGCCCCGGCCAAGGACATGGCGCAGATGCAGCACGTGATCTTCAACGCCTACACCAACTCGACCCTGACCGTGCTCTTCCTCTTCGTGGTGCTCAGCATCCTGTTCTACGCCATCAAGGTGGGACGCGCGGCCTGGGCCAAGCCGGAGCGCACCGACAAGGAATCGCCCTTCCAGCCGATTCCGGACGCCTGAGGAGTGAACGCGCATGTTCAATGACCTGAGCCGCATGGGTAAGTACCTGGGGCAGGCCGCGCGCATGCTGGTCGGCATGCCCGACTACGACAACTACGTCGAGCACATGCGCGGCAAGCACCCGGACAAACCGGTGATGAGCTACGAGGAGTTCTTCCGCGAGCGCCAGGAAGCACGTTACGGGGGCGGCAAAGGACGCCCCATCCGCTGCTGTTAGACTTGCTTCGCCAGGCTGCTGCGCTCGCGGCGCCTGGCGAGACAGGTTGAGATTTATCCACGCGCCACGACTCGTCGTGGCGCTGCTCTTTCTGTTCAGCGAACCGCTGAAATCCCCATGACCCATTTCCCGGATGGGTCTCCGCCACATCGAGGAATGCCCTGATGTCCGCACACCTCCCCATCCCCGTCACCGTGCTCAGCGGCTTTCTCGGCGCCGGCAAGACCACCCTGCTCAAGCACATCCTCAAGGCCGAGCACGGCCTGAAGATCGCGGTGATCGAGAACGAATTCAGCGAGACGCCCATCGACGGCCAACTGCTGGGCGACGAGCCGGTGCAGGTGATGACCCTGGCCAACGGCTGCGTCTGCTGCTCCATCCACGTCGAGCTGGAAAAGGCCCTGTTCCTGTTGCTGGAACGCCTGGACGCCGGCGAGCTGGCCTTCGACCGCCTGGTGATCGAGTGCACCGGCCTGGCCGACCCGGCGCCAGTGGCGCAGACCTTCTTCGCTGACGAGGAACTCTGCGAGCGCTACGTGCTGGACGGCATCATCACCCTGGTGGACGCTGCCAACGCCGAGCGCCACCTGGCCGAGACCATCGCCCAGGCCCAGGTCGGGTTCGCCGATCGCATCCTGGTGAGCAAGCGCGACCTGGTGGACGACGCCCACTTCGAGGCCCTCAGCCAGCGGCTGTCGCGGATCAACCGCCGCGCGCCGATTCGTGTCGTCGACCACGGCCGCATCGACCTGGCCGAGCTGCTCGATGTGCGCGGCTTCAACCTCAACGCCGACATCGGCCCGGCCCTGGGCCTGCGCCCGCTGACCCCGGCCGGCTCCACCGACCGCATCGCCACCCTGGTGCTGAAGAGCGAGCAGGCGCTGGACCTCGACAAGCTCAGCAGTTTCATGGAGGGCCTGCTGGAGGAGCACGGCAACGCCCTGCTGCGCTACAAGGGCGTGCTCGACATCGCCGGTGAGGACCGGCGCATGGTGTTCCAGGGCGTGCTGCGCCTTTACGGCTTCGACTGGGACAAGGAGTGGGCGGAGGGCGAGGCCCGCGAGAGCGTGATCGTGTTCATCGGCGACAACCTGCCGGAAGCGCGCATCCGGGCCGGCTTCGCCGAGGTGCAGGCCTGAGGGAGCGGTGCGCCCGGCAGTTGGAATGTCAATGGAAAGTAAATAGAATCACTCGCATTTGATTCCATTTACCTTCCGGCGTGCCACCCATGAACGATGCAGCCGCGGCACCCGAACCCACCCTCAACACCCTCTATCGCGAACACCGCAGCTGGCTGGAAAGCTGGTTGCGACGCCGCCTGGGCAACGCCTGGGATGCCGCCGACCTGACCCAGGACACCTTCGTCCGCGTCCTCGCCGCCCACCAGGACAAGCCGCTGCCGCGCCTGCAGGAGCCCCGCGCCTACCTGCTCACCGTCGGCAAGCGCCTGCTCATCAACCACCACCAGCGGCGCAGCCTGGAGCGCGCCTACCTGGACGCCCTCGCCAGCCTGCCGCAGGAGCAGGTGCCCTCGCCTGAGCAGCGCTGGCTGCTACTGGAGACCCTGCAGGCGCTGGACGAGCTGCTCGACGGCCTGCCGCTGGCGGTGCGCCGGGCCTTCCTCTGGGCGCAGCTCGAAGGTCTCGACTACGCCAGCATCGCCCGGCGCCTGGAGGTGTCCGAACGCACGGTGAAGCGCTACATGGCCAAGGCCTACGAACACTGCCTGCTGGTGGACCTGTGAGCGGCCAGCCATCGCCCCTGGCGCGCCAGGTTGCGCGGGAAGCGGCGCACTGGCTGACCCTGCTGGAATCCGGCGGCGCCCGCGAGGCCGACCATGCCGAGTTGCAACGCTGGCGGGCCCGCAGCAGTGACCACGAGCAGGCCTGGCAGAAGGCCCAGGCGTTGCGCCAGCGCTTCGCCCAGCTTCCCGGCGCCCTGGCCCTGGCCAGCCTCGACCGGCCGGACCTCGCGCGGCGCAAGAGCCTCAAGCGCCTGCTCGCCCTCGGTGCCTTGGCTCCTGCCGGCTGGCTCGCCTGGCGGCAGATGCCCATCGCCAACTGGAGCGCCGACCTGCGCACCGCCACCGGCGAGCGTCGTTCGCTGGAGCTGCCCGACGGCACGCGGCTGCAGCTCAATACCGCCAGTGCGGTGAACCTCGACTTCGAGGAGGGCCGCCGCCGGCTCGCCCTGGTCGAAGGCGAGATCGCCGTGGACGGCGCGGGCGACCTGCGGGTGCGGACCCGTGACGGGCGCCTGCTGGCCTCCGGGGCGCGCTTCTGCGTGCGCCAGTTCGACCACGGCTGCCTGGTCTCGGTGGCGCGTGGCACGGTGCGGCTGGAGCCCGCCCAAGGCGGCCCGGTCACCCTGCAGGCGGGCCAGCGTGCCGGCATGAGCGCATCGGGCGTGGGCCGGGTGGAGGCGTTCGATACGCGCCAGCCCGACTGGCAGCAGGGGGTGCTGATCGTCGAGAACCGCGCCCTGGGCGCCGTGCTGCGCGAGCTGGATCGCTACCGCCCCGGCGTGCTGCGCTGGGACCCGGCGCTGGAGAGGCTCGCCGTGACCGGCACCTTCCGCCTCGAAGACACCGACAGGGCCCTGGCGTTGCTGGCCGCCAGCCTGCCCATCGAGGTGCACTACCGCACCCGCTACTGGGTGTCGCTGGTGCCGCAGCCCTCCGTTGGCTGAAGGCTGTCCCTTTTTTCCGGCTCGCCTGTCATCACAGGCAACAGAACGAAAAAAGAGAGCCTCCGATGTCCTCGTCCCCCTCCTTCCGTCCTTTCGCGATGCCCCTGCTCCTGGCCCTGGGCTGCGCCGGCCTTGCCGCGCCCGGCTGGGCCGATGACGGCCCGCGCCGCAGCTACGAGATCCCCGCCGGCAGCCTCGGCGCGGCGCTGACCCGTTTCGCCGGCGAGGCCGGCGTCAGCCTGTCCGTCGATCCGGTGCTGGTCTCAGGGCGCAGCAGCGCCGGGTTGAAAGGCGACTTCGGCGTGGAAGAGGGCTTCGCCCGCCTGCTCCAGGGCTCCGGCCTGATGTTGCAACCGGCTGGCGAGGGCAGTTACACCCTGCTGCCGGTGCCCGAGGAGGGGAGCCGCGTGCAGCAGTTGCAACCGATCGCCATCACCGGGCAGGGCAGCGGCGCCAGCGCCGATCACTATGCCGGCGGCCAGGTATCCCGGCGGGGCGGGCTGGGCATGCTGGGTGAGCGCGACTTCATGGAGACGCCCTTCAACCTCACCTCCTACACCCGCGAGGCGGTGAAGAACCAGCAGGCCCGTACCCTGGCCGACGTGGTCGCCAGCGACCCCTCGGTGCGCACCACCAACCCGTCGGCGGGGCGCTTCGAGCAGTTCTCCATCCGTGGCTACAGCCTCTACAACAGCGATGTCGCCTACGGTGGCCTCTACGGCGTGTTGCCGACCTATTCCATCGACATGGAAATGGCCGAGCGGGTCGACATCCTCAAGGGCCCCGGAGCCTTGCTCGGCGGCCTGGCGCCCAATGGCAGCGTTGGCGGCAGCGTCAACATCGAGCCCAAGCGCGCGGGCGACGAGCCGACCACCGAGTTCACCGCCATGCACGCCTCCTCCGGCCAGCTGGGTGGGCATGTGGACATCGGCCGGCGCTTCGGCGACGACCAGCGCTTCGGCCTGCGCTTCAACGGCGTCAAGCAGTCCGGCGACACCGAGTGGGACCACCAGAGCCTGGAGCGTGATTCCGCCGTGCTCGGGCTGGACCTGCGTACCGAGCGCGTGCGCCTGTCCCTCGACCTGGGCCGCCAGGAACGCGACGTCGACGGGCCGATGGAGCGCGTCGGCCTCAACGCCGGGGTCAAGGTGCCGGACGCCGAGGACATCCACCACAACTTCGCCCAGCCCTGGACCTACTCCCGTGCCAAGGACACCTTCGGCGCCCTGCGCGGCGAGTACGATCTGAGCGAGTCGCTGATGGTCTATGCCGCCGCCGGCGCGCGCCGGGGCGACTACGACTTCCTCCGCCACGCGGTGCAGCTGACCAACGACGCCGGGCGCTTCGTGATCAGCCCGCGCGCCTTCCAGCGCGAGGAGGAGGTACGCACCGCCACGGTCGGCCTGCGCAACTGGTTTTCCACGGGCTCGGTGGGGCACACCCTCAACCTCAGTCTCAACCGCTTCGACATGACCTTCGACAACAGCGGTGCGCGCTACGCCAATGGCGTGAGCAACCTGTTCGACCCGACGACCCTGCCAGTGCCGATCACGCCCACGGCCGCCGACAACCCGACCCACACCGAGAGCGTGCTCTCCAGCCTGGCGCTGGCCGACACCCTGAGCTTCGCCGGTGACAGCGTGCTGCTGACCCTCGGGGCGCGCCTGCAACGGGTGGAAGTGGACAGCTCCGAACCGGGCGAACCCGACCAGCGCTATGACGAGCGCGCCACCTCGCCGGCCCTGGGCGTGGTCTGGCGTACCACCGAGGCGCTGTCGCTCTACGCCAACTACATGGAAGGGCTGACCCAGGGCCAGACCGCGCCGGAGACGGCCAACAACGCCGGCCAGGTGTTCGCGCCCTACCGCAGCAAGCAGGTGGAGGCCGGCATCAAGTACGACATGGGCAGCCTCACCAGCACCCTCAGCGTCTTCCGCATCGAGAAGCCGGCCTACTACACCGAGAACGGCTACCTGCGGCCCGACGGCGAACAGCGCAACCAGGGCGTGGAGCTGAACCTGTTCGGCGAGCCGCTGGAGGGCGTGCGCCTCCTCGGCGGCGCCATGCTGCTGGACGCCGAGCTGACCCGTACCGCCAATGGCACCAACGACGGCAACCGCGCGGTCGGGGCGCCGATCCTCAATGCCAACCTGGGGGTCGAATGGGACTTGCCCCAGGTCCAGGGGCTGACCCTGACCGCACGGGCCATCCACACCGGCGCCCAGTACCTCGACCAGGCCAACACGCAGAAGGCCGATGCCTGGCAGCGCTACGACCTGGGCGCGCGCTACGCCTTCAGCGTCGGCGAGACGGACGTCACCCTGCGCGCCAGCGTGGAGAACGTCATGGACAAGGCCTACTGGGCCTCCGCCAACGTCCCCGACGGCACCGCCACCGGCCTCACCCTCTCCACCCCGCGCACCTGGCTGGTGTCGGCGACGTTCGGATTCTGAGGGGCGTTCCCGGGCTGAAGCCCGGGCTACGGGATGGAGTGTAGGGTGGGCTTCAGCCCATCATCGGAGCTGCCGGCAACACCGGTGGTGGATGGAAAAAGCGCCATCCACCCTACGCCCCGAAAACCCCGTGCCTGTAGGGGCTAACTCACTCACCATGGGCCGCGTTGCGCACCGGATATCGCCGGCACGTTGTATCCGGCAGGTGTAGGGTGGACCCCGCTTCACCGGTCCACCGTAGCGGCGCCCGGTTCGGCACCGTTGGTGGATGGAAAAGCGCCATCTACCCTACGACCTGTAGGGGCGAATTCATTCGCCAAGGGCTGCGTAGCGGCTCCAAGGCATGTACGACAGGCACAAAAAAGCCCGGCAGGTGCCGGGCTTTCTCGTTCAGCGCTCAGGCAATCAGTTGCCGTAGACCGGCAGCTTGGCGCAGATGGCCTTGACCTGTTCGCGAACGCGGTCGACCACGGACTCGTCGCCCATGTTCTCCAGGATGTCGCAGATCCAGGTGGCCAGCTCGCGGCATTCGACTTCCTTGAAGCCGCGGGTGGTCACGGCCGGGGTGCCGATGCGCAGGCCGGAGGTGACGAAGGGCGAGCGCGGGTCGTTCGGCACGCTGTTCTTGTTCACGGTGATGAAGGCGCGACCCAGGGCGGCGTCGGCATCCTTACCGGTGATGTCCTGCTTGATCAGGGACAGCAGGAACAGGTGGTTCTGGGTACCGCCGGAGACCACGTCGAAGCCACGGTCGATGAAGACCTGGGCCATGGCCTGGGCGTTCTTCACCACTTGCTGCTGGTAGGTCTTGAACTCGGGCTGCAGGGCTTCCTTGAAGCACACGGCCTTGGCGGCGATCACGTGCTCCAGCGGGCCACCCTGGGCGCCCGGGAAGACGGCGGAGTTGAGCTTCTTCTCGATCTCCTCGTTCTTGCGAGCGAGGATCAGGCCGCCACGCGGGCCGCGCAGGGTCTTGTGGGTGGTGGTGGTGACCACGTCGGCGAAGGGCACCGGGTTCGGGTACACACCGGCGGCGACCAGGCCGGCCACGTGGGCCATGTCGACGAACAGGTAGGCGCCTACCTTGTCGGCGATGGCGCGGAAGCGGGCGAAGTCCAGGACCTGCGAATAGGCGGAGAAGCCGGCGACGATCATCTTCGGCTTGTGCTCGACGGCCAGGCGCTCGACTTCGTCGTAGTCGATCAGGCCGGCGTCGGTGATGCCGTACTGCACGGCGTTGTACAGCTTGCCGGAGGAGGAGACGGAGGCGCCGTGGGTCAGGTGGCCGCCGTGGGCCAGGCTCATGCCGAGGATGGTGTCACCGGCCGACAGCAGGGCCAGGTAGACCGCGGCATTGGCCTGGGAGCCGGCATGCGGCTGGACGTTGGCGTAGTCGGCGCCGAACAGCTCCTTGGCGCGGTCGATGGCCAGTTGCTCGACCACGTCGACGTACTCGCAACCACCGTAGTAGCGCTTGCCCGGGTAACCCTCGGCGTACTTGTTGGTCAGTACCGAACCCTGGGCTTCCATCACCGCCGGGCTGGTGTAGTTCTCGGAGGCGATGAGCTCGATGTGCTCTTCCTGGCGCTGGGCTTCCTGCTCCATCGCGGCGAAGAGTTCGGCATCGTAGCGGGCGAGGGTCAAATCACGGCTGAACATGGCGGTCCTCTCGGGGATCGGTACGTGGAAAGGCGCGCATTCTAACTCATAGGTCGTTGGCTGACACATGAAGGTCGGTCATGCGACAGACAAGCGGCGCTCACGCGGACTCGTCATCGACTTCCTGCAGCTCGGCGAGCTTCTGGCGCAGGGTTTTGCGCTCGTGATCGAACAGCAGGGGCAGTTGTTGCCAGCTCTCGTAGAGCGGTTCCAGCCAGCAGCAGTAGCCGGAGTCGGGTCGCCGGCCCTCCAGGCGCTCGAAACAGGTGTGGATGTCCAGGGCATGGGCCGGCTCGTCGTGGGCGATGGCGGCCAGGACGCGGATGGCCGCCACCGTGGTCCAGTCGCTCGGCCCGAACAGGGCGCTGAGCAGCAGCGCGCGACGACGCGAACCTTCCCAGCCCTGATCGAGATGGGCCAGCACCTGGGCGGCGGCGCTCTGCACGCGGGTCAGCCAGACCAGCGCGGGGATCGAGCGGTCGGGCACCGCCGGCGGGTGCACCAGGGTCGCCAGCACCTGCAGCGGCTCGTCACCCGTGAGGCTGGCGGCCACCTGGCTGGCCTGGGCCCAGTTGGCGCGGGCATAGGGTCTGGCGGCGAGCCCGGCGATCAGCGCGCTGACCTTCTCGCCAGGCGGCGGCAGGGCCGGCAGCGCCTGGTCGCCCTCGTAGCGCCAGAGCAGGTGCTCGACGGGGCCGTGCGGCTGGCGCGGATCGGGCTGGGCGATGCTCTCGGCGGTGACTTCGACCTTGCAGCCGGCCAGGCCGTGGGCGGCGAGCTCCAGGGTGATGGCCAGGACGTTGCTCGGCGCCTCCAGGGACGAGGTGCGCAGGGTGATGCTGTCGCCGGGCGAGCCCTCGTAGCTGCCGTCGAGCAGGCTGTCGCGGATCTTGCGCAGGACGTTGGCGCTGGCGTCGTTGGGCTGGGGTGGCGCGCCGCTGGCGAGGAACCACAACTGGTAGGCGCGCTCGTTGTCGGCCTTGGCGGCGTCGATCACCCGTTGCAGCAGGGTGTCGTCGCCGCTGGCGCGCCATTGGCAGTAATCCCGTGACGGCGCGGCCCAGGGATGCTCGGGGTGCAGCGCCAGGGCCTGGTCGTACCAGCTGGTCGCCTGGGCCCAGCCCTGGTTCTCCAGCCAGGTGTCGCCGGCCTCCAGGTAGGTGCTGAGCTCTTCCGGTTGCTGCTGCATGGCCTGGCTGAAGGCGAGGTCGGCTTCGGCGGGGCGGCCTTGCTGGCGCAGCACCAGGCCCCGCGCGGTCGCCTGGTGCCAATCCTGGCGGGCCTGCACCGGCCCGGCCAGTTCCAGGGCCTGGTCGAAGAGGGCGGCACGGCGCAGCAGGCCGATGTGCAGCATCGTCCATTGCGCGGTGAAATCGTCCGCTGGGCGGATGCGCCCGGCCAGCACGGCCCAGCGCCGGGTGTTGGCCAGGTCGCGGGCAGTGGCTTCGCGGGCTTCCGGGGTGCGCTGGATGACGCGGCCGAACAGGCGCATCTGCAGGTCCGCATCCAGCTGTTCCAGGCTGCCGGCCGGCTCCAGCCAATCGAGGGCCCAGGCGTCGAGGTAGTCGCTCTCGGGGGCGGCGTCGATCACCTGCAGCAGCAGGTCGACCGCTGCGGCGACCCGGCCCTCGCGGGCCATGATCCAGCTGCGCAGCGCTTCGGTCGCCGCGTAGCGTTGCTCGCCGGGTGGCAGCAGCACCGCTTCGGCCGGAGTGCCGGCACGTTGCAGGTAGCGCTCGGCCAGGGCCAGCCACTCGGGGTTGGCCGGGGCGAACCTGAGCAGCTCCGCCAGGTGCTCGGCGCCGTGGGCGAGGTTGCCCTGCTCCAGCTCGGCTTCGGTGATGAACCGCTCGAACTCGGCGGTGCCCTGGCGCAGCTCGATGCCGGGCTTCCCGGGGGCGGCTTCCGGTGCGGCGGCCGGGGCGTCTTGGGTGGTCGGGGCGATTTCGGTATGGCGGGTAAAGCGTTTCCACCAGGACATGGCGGGCTCCTTGTCACATCGTCGCCGGTCAATGGCGGGCTGGTCGGGCGGTGGCGCTGGGCCGTGATGGCGCGATCTTACGACAAGGCCCCCGGTGCGGGCCTGCCGGGGATCACGAAACCGGTCGCGCGGCGATGGTGGAGCGGTGTTCGGCATGACCTCGAATGGTGGACCGGTGAAGCGTGGTCCACCCTACGCCCGGGCTGCGGAAACAAATAAGCCCAGATGTTGACGCTCCCCACCGATCCCCCAGGCTCTTGCAGCTTGCAGCTTGCAGCTTGCAGCTTGCAGCTTGCAGCTTGCAGCTTGCAGCTTGCAGCTTGCAGCTTGCAGCTTGCAGCTTGCAGTCAGCGCTCGGGCACCAGCAGGAAATCGGTCACCACCGCCACCAGCCGGCCGTCGGCGTCGTAGCCGAAGTAGCTGGGGTAGGCGCCGTCGCCGTAGCCGCTGGAGAAGAACGCCACATTGCCGGCGTCGGTCGGCAGCAGGTACCAGCTGCGGGTGTGCTGGTAGGTCTTGTCCAACTCGGCGAACAGGCGTTCGTCGAAGGCCTCGCCCTCCTGGTTTCGGCGGGCCTCGTAGCTGCGCAGGGCGGCAGCATCCATGAAACCGCCGGTGCCGCTGTCCACCCCGTAGCCGAAGAATTCGTCCGGGCCCAGGGTGGCCGGGTCCTGGCCTTTCACCAGCGCCATCTCCCAGCGGGTCGCCGGGCCGGGGGCGAACACGATACGGGCGAAGGCCACACGCTCGTCATCGCCGATCCTGGCGATGGCCAGCTGCAGCGGGTAGCGCCCCTTGGGCACGGCCTGGGTGAAGGGGCCGTCGCAGCTCACCAGGGGGTCGCAGGCCACCAGTTGCCCGGTGGGCAGTTCCAGTTCGCCGATGGTTCGGGCGTAGAAGCGGTAATCGGAGTCCTCCCCCCGTACCTGGTGACCTTCGGTGAAGGCGGCGTCGAACAGCGGGTGGTTCATCGGGGCGGCCTCTTCAGCGTGCAGCCAGGACAGGGGCAGCAGCAGGGCGAGCCCGGCGAGGTGTCGTTTCATGGGCGATGTTGCTCCCTCTCTGTGCCAGTGGTGGGGACGATCCCATGCCATTGCACGGGCGTATGCGGCGTACGGCACAACACGGCGATTGGATGTGAGGAAGGGCCGTTCCAGTGGCTGAAGCGCGGTAATCTAAGCGCCGTTTCGGCCCGCCTCGGGCGCGCCATCATTGCATAAGGATCGAAGATGGAACCGGTCTCCGTTTCGCAGCTCCTGGCTGCATTGTTCGAAGCCCATGGCGTCGAGTTCGTCGTGCACGAGGGCTGGGTCGCGCCGGGAGGCCGGCTGCCGGCGATCCGTGCCACCTGGTATCCCCGCGGCAAGACCGGTCGGCTCGACGTCGACGTATTGCTGGAGGACGACGACCGCCAGTTCCAGGAGGCTTTCGCCGGTGTGGGCGAGGGCGAGGCGGGCCTGCGCGACGCCTGGGAGAACTTCTGCCGCAACAGTTTCCACGTGCTGCTCTCGGCGCTGTGGGGCCAGGTCGATGAAGACCAGGTGACGGTGGAGACCTGGCAGGTGGGCGGGCAGCGCTTCGAGGCGCACCTGGGCAACGCCTGCACGCGGGGCGCCGATGGCAAGGTGGCGCAGCTGCCGGCCGACCTGTTCCCCAGCATCGAGGCGCAGATCCGCGCGCTGCCGCTGGATGGTCGCATCCACTGGTTCCGCCATTTCTTCTGCGCCTTCGACAACCAGCGCACGGTGGAGGCGCTGTTCGACAACGACCCCTGGCAGGCCGGCATGGACAGCTTCGCGCGCCTGGGCTGGCAGGATTCCCAGGCGTACTACAGCGTGCGGCACTTCCTGGTGGTGAAGCCGGTTTCGGGCTGATGCCGGGCGCCTGTAATTCCCCCCCATAAGACAAGAGCCCCGCATCAGCGGGGCTCTTGTCTTGAAGCGGCGGATCAACGGTTGTTGTAGCCGTCTTCGCTCGGGTCGTAGGTAATCTGGTAGACGTTGAAGTTGGCGCCACCTGCGCCCACGCCGGTGTAGGTGAGGCGACCCTGGCCCTTGTACAGCTCTTCCATGCGCATGGCGTCGCTGCCGAAGTAGAAGGGGATGAACATCTTGCCGGTCATGTGGTTGTAGCTGTCGGTGGGCTGGCCGATCAGGTCATGCACCTGTTTCATGGACATGCCGGGCTGCACCTTGGCGAAGGGGCTGCCTGCCGGGATCTGGCCGACGATCTGCTGTTGCGGGGCACGCGGCGAAGAGCCGCAGGCGGCCAGCAGGCCCATGGCGGCTATCAGGCCGATTTGCAGGAACTTGGTACGCATTGAACTTCTCCAGAGGGGTGACGTTGATTCAGTGGGCCGCTCAGCCCTTGTAGCCCTTGTCCAGCAGCTCCTGGGTCATTTCTTCACCCGCCGTGACGCACTCTTCATGGGAGCCCGGGAGGAAGTTCAGGAAGTGCCAGGTGCCGTCCTTCTTCATCACGAAGGCTTGCATGTCACCGGTTTCCCGGCCATCGGCCCTGACGCTGTTGACGGTCTGGCAAGCGCCAATGCCGTTTATTTCGGTGTATTCGCCGAACTTGTAGACGTCCTTCACCAGCAGGTTGTCGATCACTACCTTCTGGACTTCGGATTCGGCGGAGTTGCAGCCGCCGAGCATGGCGGCGAGCCCCAGTGCGACAGCGCAGCGGAGCAGGTTGGCAGGGGTGGGGCGGTGTTTCGGGGCGCGAGAAACGGTCATGACGCAATCATCCTTGTGCGGGGTTCTTGTTGGGTGCGTGGAACGCCTGGCTACCTGTGACGAGCGGCCGGAAAGGGATGGGCCCGAGGGGCCGCTACTCCGGGACGCTGTTTTCCGGCCACGAAAAAAAGCCACGACTTGGCGGCAGGGTCAGCTAATTCAGGGGTTTTTGCAGATACTGGCGAGGGTGTCTTGGAGTCGCTTCGTACTTGCAATCCTTTGCAACACTTAAATAGCGAAGCGAAATCTGGCAGGGCTGTAGGAAATATTCAACTTCATTTGTATGACAACCAGACGCCCATCACAGCGGCTGGCACGGCGGTCGATGTCGGCTCCGTGCGCCGGTCAACTGAGCATGAACAGCGCGGCGCCGCCGAACTGGGCTTCGAACTGCTCGGGGCTCATGGGGCGGCCGAATAGGTAGCCCTGCACCTCGTCGCAGCCGTGCTCGCGGAGGAACTCCAGCTGGGCGTGGGTTTCCACGCCTTCGGCGATCACCGCGAGGTTGAGGCTGTGGGACATGGCGATGATGGCGCGGGCGATCTGTGCGTCGCGTTCGCCGTCGGGCAGGCCGTCGACGAAGCTGCGGTCGATCTTCAGCACGTCGATGGGGAACTGCTTGAGGTAGTTGAGCGAGGAGTAGCCGGTGCCGAAGTCGTCGACCGCGATGCACAGGCCCAGGCGCTTGAGGCTGGCGAGGATCTGCATGGCTTCGCCGACGTCGCGCATCAGGATGGATTCGGTCAGCTCCAGTTCCAGGCACGCCGGCGGCAGGCCGCTCTCGGTGATGATCTCGGAGATACGCTCGACCAGCTGTCCGTCGGCGAACTGGCGGGCGGAGATGTTCACCGAGATCTTCGGCAGGCGCATCTTCTGCTGGTGCCAGTGCCTGAGCTGGCGACAGGCCTCGCGCAGCACCCAGTCGCCGACGTCCACCACCAGGCCGAGTTCTTCGAGCACCGGGATGAAGTCATTGGGCGGCACCAGGCCACGGGTCGGGTGGTTCCAGCGCAGCAGTGCCTCGACGCCGGTCAGGCGCTTGCCGTCGCCGGAGAACTGCGGCTGGTAATAGAGCATGAACTCGCGCTGCTCCAGGGCGTGGCGCAGGTCGCTCTCCAGCTCCAGGCGCTCCAGGGCACGGGCGTTCATCTCGGCCTGGTAGAACTGGAAGTTGTTCTTGCCGCGTTCCTTGGCGTGGTACATCGCGGTGTCGGCGTTCTTCATCAACTGGCTCAGCTCGCGGCCGTCCTGCGGGCTGAGGGCGATGCCGATGCTGGCGGTCACGAAGAATTCGCGGCCTTCGAGCACGAAGGGCCGGGCGAGGCTGGCGAGGATCTGTTCGGCCACGTTGATGGCGCGGTTGAGCGCACCCTCGCGGGTGGTGCGCGGTTGCAGCAGCAGGGTGAATTCGTCGCCGCCCATGCGCGCCACGGTGTCGTCGTCGTCGACGCAGGCGGCCAGGCGGATGGCCACGTCCTTGAGCATGCGGTCGCCGGCGGCGTGGCCGAGGGAGTCGTTGATCGGCTTGAAGCGGTCGAGGTCGAGGAACATCAGCACCACCCATTCCTGGTGCCGCTCGGCATGCTGCAGCGCGGTGTGCAGGCGGTCCTGGAACAGCGTGCGGTTGGGCAGGTGGGTGAGGGCGTCGTAGTAGGCCAGGCGGTGGATGCGCTGCTCGCTGGCCTTGCGCTCGCTGATGTCGCTGAAGAAGCAGACGTAGCTGACCAGGTCGCCTTCCTCGTCGTGCACCGCGGTGATGCCGATCCAGGAGGGATAGGTGTCGCCCTGGCGGCGCTTGAGCCAGACCTCGCCTTCCCAGCTGCCGCGCTGGTTGAGCTGGCCGAGGATGTAGTTGAGCTGGGTGGCCTGCTGGCGGTCGGCGGTGAGCACCGACGGCAGCTGGTCGAGGACTTCGGCGGATGAGTAGCCGGTGATGCGGCTGAAGGCCTCGTTGACCTGGACGATATAGCCGGCCGGGTCGGTGACCAGGATCGCCGAGGTGGAGTGCTCGAAGACCGTCGCCGCCATGCGCAGGTCCTTCTCGGCGCGGCGTTGCTGGCTGATGTCGCGGCCGACGCCGAGCAGCCCCTCGAAGCTGCCGTGCTCGTCCCACATGAGCATGATGCGCAGCTCCACGGGGATCTTGCGGCCGTCGGCGCGCAGGCAGTCGAAGAGGAACAACTGGGCGGGCAGGCGCGAGCGCAGCTCGGCCAGGCGCTGGGGATTGCCCAGGGCGTTGCTGACCTGGTCCAGCAGCACGTAGAGCGGGGCCATCTGGCGCGGGTCGGCGACGGCGTTGTTGAAGCCGTTGGCGATCACCGACTCGGCGCTCAGGCCCAGCACCGGCGTCACCGAGGGGCTGACGTAGTTGAGCTGCAACTGGCGGTCGCTGGTGAAGATCACGTCGCTGATGCTTTCGGCCAGCAGGCGGTAGCGCCGCTCGCTCTCGCGCATCAGCTCGCTGGCCTCGATCTGCTCGGTGATGTCCTTGGCCACGCCGATCAGGCGGCTGACCCGGCCGTTCTCATCGCGGGTCAGCGACTGCTCGCGGATGTCGAACCAGTGCCAGTTGCCGTCGCGGTGGCGCCAGCGCAGCTGGCACTGCAGCAGCAGGCCGTCGCCGACCACCTGCTGCAGGCTGCGCATGCGCCAGTACTGCTCTTCGTCGTCGGGGTGCAGCACCTGCTCCCAGAAGCGCTCGCCCATCGCCTTCAGCTCGCTGCGGCTGTAGCCCAGCTGCTGGCCGAGGCGATTGTTGCTGAGCATCACCTTGCGGTTGCCGATGTCGTGCACGTAGAGGGTGTCCGGCACGGCCAGCACCACGTCGGACCAGAAACGCTCGCGCTCGATCAGCGACAGCTCGATGCGCTTGCGGCTGGTGATGTCGCTGATGCTGAGGGTGACGGCGTGCAGGTCCTGGATCATTTCCGGCAGGCGCAGCACCACCCAGAGATGCCGCTCGGTGCCCTGGGGCGTGACGATGCGGGTCTCCAGTTCGATCTGCGACTGGCTGCCGAGCACGGCGCCGATGAGCTGGGCGCGGATGCCGCCGTTGCGCAGCGGGCCGTGGCCGATCAGTTGCTGCCAGGCCTGTTCGCTGCTGCCGACGCCGAGCAGGCGCAGGGCGAACTGGTTGACCTCGGTGATGCGCAGGCGCTGCAGCAGCTCGCCGTGGCGCCCGGGGTGGGTGTCGATCCACTGGGCGAGGGCCTGGGTATCGCGCAGGCCCAGCTGGAACAGGTGCTCGCGCAGGGTGGACAGGTCGAGCACGCAGAGGGCGACGCCGGTGCCTTCGAAGATGTCCTGGTAGCGCCGGCGGGTTTCCTGCAGCACGCGCAGGGCCTGCTGCTCCTCGGTGACGTCGCGCAGGACCCAGACGTAGCCGATCAGCTTGGCGCCGTCGTTGAGGTCGCTGCGGGTCACGGCGAACAGGCGCTGCTCGCCATCGACGCCGGCGGGCACCAGGTCCGGGCCGAGGTCGTTGGGGAAGGTGGTGGCGTGCAGCAGCAGCGGGTCCAGCCCGGGCAGCAGGGCCAGCAGGTGGTATTGCTGGGATTCTTCGCTGCTCATGCCGAACATCGCCTCGGCGCGGGCGTTGAGGTAGCAGACGACGCCGTCGGTCCAGGTCACCACCACGCGCTCCTCGATCACGCCGAGGGCGCTGGCGGCCTGGCGCAGGGAGCGCCGCGAGGCGTCGTTGAGTTCGCGCAGGTTGCGTTGCTCGCGCTGCAGGACGAGGAGCGCGAGGGTCGCCAGGGTGGCGCAGATGAGGAACAGCGCCAGCCGCCCGATCAGGCCCGGCAGCAGTTCGGCCTGCACCTGGCGTTCGTCGTAGAGGGCGCGCAGCTGCCAGTCGCTGTTGGCGAGCGGCGCGATGAACAGGGTCTGGGACTCTTCCAGCGCCGTCACCGGCATCACGATGGGGCTGTCCTTGGCGACCTTGCCGCTGTGCAGCAGCACGCGGTCGCTGAAACGGTCCTCCAGCAGCCAGCCGGACTGGTCGCGCTCCTGTTCGCGGATCCAGTTGCGCAACGCCTGCGGATCGAGGCGCAGCAGCCAGGCGTTGCCGGCCTCGATGTCCCGCAGGATCAGGTAGAGCTGGCCACCGTCCTGGGCGCTGAAGGAGAAGTGCACGGCCTGGCCGGCGGAGCGTTGCGCGAGGCTGGCGACGAACAGCGCGTCGGCGGCGGCGGGGTCGCTGTCGGCGAGGATGCCGCCACGCGGCGTCAGCCAGGCGACGCTGCGCATGGCTGGGTAGATGCGCTTGAGGTTGCCCAGCAGGTCGGGTTCGAGGGACGGCTGCCGGGCGCTCTGTGCAAGGAATGCGAGCCCGGCCTGGGCCTTGAAGTCCATGCTGCCTTCGAGGTGGCTGGTGATCTCGCGGGCCAGCTCCTGGCTGCGCTGGCGCTGGCCGTCCTTCAACTGGTGGTATTCCTGCTGCAGCTGCCAGAACAGCAGGCCGAGCATGGACAGCACGAGGACCAGTAGAAGCCCCTTGACCGAGCGGTGCAGTGGCGGGCCGTACGGCTCTCCGGGCGCACGCGGGGTTGTCGAGGGGCGAAGCTTGGGCACTGGACGAATCCTGCGATGACGACGAAATAGGCAGGTGATGCTGGCCGACTGAACTGTAGTCCGGCGCTTACAAGCGGGCTAGCATGCCTTGAAGTGAGGCAGAGTGCCAGCATGGCCGACGAGCGTCGTTTGCCCTGCTTCGCCCATTCCGGTAGCTTTGCCGCACGCGCGCGGGAGCGCATGCGTCCCCGCCTTTACCCCTGATCACAGAACCAAGGTCACCCATGGCTCAATACGTCTTCACCATGCATCGGCTGAGCAAGGTCGTTCCGCCGAAGCGGGAAATCCTCAAGAACATCTCCCTGTCGTTTTTCCCCGGCGCCAAGATCGGCGTGCTGGGCCTCAACGGCTCGGGCAAATCGACCCTGCTGAAGATCATGGCCGGTGTGGACACCGAGTTCGACGGCGAAGCACGGCCTATGCCCGAGCTGAACATCGGCTACCTGCCCCAGGAACCGCAGCTGGACCCGACCAAGAGCGTGCGTGAAGTGGTCGAGGAAGCGGTCAGCGTCGTGAAGGACGCCCAGGCCCGCCTGGACGAGGTCTACGCCGCCTACGCCGACCCGGACGCCGACTTCGACAAGCTGGCCGCCGAGCAGGCCAAGCTCGAGGCCATCCTCCAGGCCAGCGATGGCCACAACCTGGAGCGCCAGCTGGAAGTCGCCGCCGACGCGCTGCGCCTGCCGGCCTGGGACGCCCGCATCGAGCACCTCTCCGGTGGCGAGAAGCGCCGCGTGGCCCTGTGCCGCCTGCTGCTGTCGGCCCCCGACATGCTGCTGCTGGACGAACCGACCAACCACCTGGACGCCGACTCCGTCGCCTGGCTGGAGCACTTCCTCCACGACTTCCCGGGCACAGTGGTGGCCATCACCCACGACCGTTACTTCCTCGACAACGTCGCCGGCTGGATCCTCGAGCTCGACCGTGGCGCCGGCATTCCGTACGAGGGCAACTACTCCGGTTGGCTGGAGACCAAGTCGGCCCGCCTGGCCCAGGAATCCAAGCAGCAGTCGGCCCACGAGAAGGCCATGAAGGAAGAACTGGAGTGGGTGCGCAAGGGCGCCAAGGCCCGCCAGTCGAAATCCAAGGCCCGCCTGCAGCGCTTCGAGGAGATGCAGTCGCAGGAATTCCAGAAGCGCAGCGAGACCAACGAGATCTACATCCCGGCCGGTCCGCGCCTGGGCGACAAGGTCATCGAGTTCAAGAACGTCACCAAGGGCTACGGCGACCGCGTGCTGATCGACAATCTGTCGTTCTCCATGCCCAAGGGCGCCATCGTCGGCGTGATCGGCGGCAACGGCGCGGGCAAGTCGACCCTGTTCCGCATGATCATGGGCAAGGAAACCCCGGACTCCGGCAGCATCGAGATCGGCGAGACCGTGAAGCTCGCGTGCGTGGACCAGAGCCGCGATGACCTGGACGGCAACAAGACCGTGTTCCAGCAGATTTCCGACGGCTCCGACCAGATCCGCATCGGCAGCTACGAGATCCCGTCGCGCACCTATGTCGGCCGCTTCAACTTCAAGGGCGGCGACCAGCAGAAGTTCGTCAAGGACCTCTCCGGTGGTGAGCGTGGCCGCCTGCACCTGGCCCTGACCCTGAAGGAGGGTGGCAACGTCCTGCTGCTCGACGAACCGTCCAACGACCTCGACGTCGAGACCCTGCGTTCCCTGGAAGAAGCCCTGCTGGACTTCCCGGGCGCCGCCATCGTGATTTCCCACGATCGGTGGTTCCTGGACCGCGTGGCCACCCACATCCTGGCGTACGAGGACGACTCGCAAGCGGTGTTCTTCGAAGGCAACTACACCGAGTACGAAGCCGATCGCAAGAAGCGCCTGGGCGATGCCGCTGCCCAGCCGCACCGCGTGCGTCACAAGAAGCTGGCCCAGTGACCTGAGGTCATCCCCCGGTCGACACCGGGTGGGCCGGACATGAAAACGGAGCCGAAAGGCTCCGTTTTCGTTTCCGCTCCCGGCTCACTTCACCTTGCGGGCCAGGTCGTCCAGGCTGCGTTGCAGCTGGTCGGTCTTGCGTTCCTGCGCCTCCAGCCGGCGCTGGATGCCGGACAGTTCGCTGGCCGAGCCGCTGTCGCGCTTGAGGTCGTCCACCTGGCGCCTCAGGGCGCTGATGGTGTCGGCCTGATCGCTGGTCAGCTGGTTCAGCCTGTTGATGTGCTTCTGCATCTCCTTGACGTCGCCGACGCTGATGTTGCTCTCGGTCAGCCGGCCGCTGGAGGTGCGCTCCACGGCGGCAAGGTTGTCGTAGTTGCCGGCCGAGCCCGCCATCTCGACGCCTGCCCGCGCCTGGCCGATGCCGGCGAGCAGCAGGGCGGTGAGCGTGGTGGCGGCGAGGATGGAAGGACGCATGCGCGAGCTGTACATGGAAGGACTCCTGGGAGTGGGTGCCGAAATGGCACATCGCTATGACTGGTGCGAAGGTGCCGGGTTCTCCCCTGGACATGCGCGGATACAAAGGCTCTCGGCAGGCTCGCGGGGCACTCGCCGGAGCCCGTGTGGCCGGGATGCGCCATATGAGGGCTGCAACCGCTCCGACAAGGTGCAGTGGAAGCGTCGGTAATTCGCCGTTTCAGAGCGGTTTATCCCTTTAGCTTTCGGCGGCTTTTATAGAATTGCACCAAAAAGATTCAATAAAGCGTCATTTTGCACTTCTGTAGGGCGTGTTTTCCTTGTTAGAGTCAGCGCCCTTTTGAACAGAACGAGCAGGCCAGGACGCCATGACCGAATCCGTCGACAACTATCTTGCCCGCCTGAAACGGCGTGACCCCGACCAGCCCGAGTTCCACCAGGCCGTGGAAGAAGTGCTGCGCAGCCTCTGGCCCTTCCTCGAAGCCAACCCGCGCTACCTGCAGGCTGGCATCCTCGAGCGCCTGGTGGAGCCCGAGCGCGCCATCCTGTTCCGCGTGCCCTGGGTCGACGATGCCGGCCGCGTGCGGGTCAACCGTGGCTACCGCGTGCAGATGAGCAGCGCCATCGGTCCCTACAAGGGTGGCCTGCGCTTCCACCCCTCGGTGAACCTCGGCGTGCTCAAGTTCCTGGCCTTCGAGCAGGTGTTCAAGAACTCCCTGACCTCGCTGCCCATGGGCGGCGGCAAGGGTGGTTCGGACTTCGACCCCAAGGGCAAGAGCGACGCCGAAGTCATGCGCTTCTGCCAGTCCTTCATGAGCGAGCTGTACCGCCACATCGGCGCCGACCTCGACGTGCCCGCCGGTGACATCGGTGTCGGCGCCCGCGAGATCGGCTTCCTCTTCGGCCAGTACAAGCGCCTGTCCAACGAGTTCACCTCGGTGCTCACCGGCAAGGGCCTGGCCTACGGCGGCAGCCTGATCCGCCCGGAAGCCACCGGCTACGGCTGCGTGTACTTCGCCCAAGAGATGCTCAAGGGCCGCAACAGCGGTTTCGACGGCCAGCGCGTGGCCATCTCCGGCTCCGGCAACGTCGCCCAGTACGCGGCGCAGAAGGTCATGGAGCTGGGCGGCAAGGTGATTTCCCTGTCCGACTCCGAAGGCACCCTGTTCGCCGAGGGCGGCCTCACCCAAGAACAGTGGGAGGCGGTGATGGAGCTGAAGAACGTGCGTCGCGGGCGCCTCAGCGAACTGCAGGGCGCCGGGCTGCGCTTCATCGCCGGCCAGCGCCCCTGGAATCTGGCCTGCGACATCGCGCTGCCCTGCGCCACCCAGAACGAGCTGGATGCCGATGACGCCCGCACCCTGCTGGCGGGCGGCTGCATCTGCGTCGCCGAAGGCGCCAACATGCCCTCGACCCTGGAGGCTGTGGATATCTTCATCGAGGCCGGCATCCTCTACGCGCCGGGCAAGGCCTCCAACGCCGGCGGCGTCGCCACCAGCGGCCTGGAGATGAGCCAGAACGCCATGCGCCTGCACTGGAGCGCCGGCGAGGTGGACCAGCGCCTGCACGGCATCATGCAGAACATCCACCATGCCTGCGTCGCCCACGGCGAGGAGAACGGCCGGATCAACTACGTGAAGGGCGCCAACATCGCCGGCTTCGTCAAGGTGGCCGACGCCATGCTGGCGCAAGGCGTGGTCTGAGACGCGACCGCTCTCCTGGTGGGAGCGGGGTCAGCCGCGAAGAAAAGGGCAGCCGATGGCTGCCCTTTGCGTTTGCACCACAGGGCGATCAGGCGCTGGCCCGCTGGCTCTCTTCCTGCAACCCCATGAAGCGGCGTATGCGCTCGCCGGCACGGTTCTCGCGGATCGCCTGGGGGCTGGCGTCGACCTGGACCAGGCCGTCCTCCATGAGGATCACCCGGTCGGAGATCGACAGCGCGAATTCCATCTCGTGGGTGACGATCACCAGCGTCATGCCCTCGCTGGCGAGGTCGCGGATCACCTTCAGCACTTCCCCCACCAGCTCCGGGTCGAGGGCCGAGGTGGGCTCGTCGAACAGCATGATCTGCGGGTCCATCGCCAGCGCGCGGGCGATGGCGACACGCTGCTGCTGGCCGCCGGAGAGCTGGTGCGGGTACTTGTGCGCATGCGCCAGCAGGCCGACCTTGTCCAGCAGGGCGCAGGCGCGGGCCTCCGCCTCCTGGCGTGACAGGCGGCCGTGGTAGCGCGGTGCCAGGGTGACGTTGTCGAGCAGGGTGCGGTGGGGAAACAGGTTGAAGTTCTGGAACACCATGCCGATGTGCTGCACGCCCCGGCGCACGCGGGCGTTGCCGGGTTTGTCACCCGAGGCGATGTAGGTTTCGCCGAAGAGCACGATCTCGCCCTGGTCGATGCTCTCCAGGCCGTTGATGGTACGGATCAACGATGTCTTCCCCGAGCCCGACGGGCCGATGATCGACACCACCTCGCCCGCTCCCACCTTGAGCTCGATGCCCTTGAGCACTTCGTGGCGGCCGTAGCGCTTGTGGATGTTCTGCAGTTGCAGCGCCGGTGGCGTGCCCTTGCCGGTGGCGCGCGCCAGCCGGGCGGCGAGGCGCTGGCCCGTGCCGCGCAGGGCGGCTACGGCCTCGGCGGTCAGCGTCTGCGGGGCGCGACGGGAGAGGTCGAGACGGCGCTCCAGCGCGCCCAGCAGCCAGCCGAACAGGGTGACGATCAGCACGTAGTAGGCGGCCACGGCGCAGAGCGTCTCCATCACCAGGAAGTTCTGCGCGTAGAGGCGCTGGCCGACCATCAGCAACTCGGTGAGGGAGATCACCGAGACCAGCGAGGTCAGCTTCACCACCGTGATGTATTCGTTGATCAGTGTCGGCAGGGAGATGCGGAAGGCCTGCGGGATGACGATCAGGCGCTGGATGCCGATCCCGCCGATGGCCAGTGCGCGGCCGGCTTCCTTCTGCCCCTTGGCCACCGAGATCAGCCCGCCGCGGTGGATCTCGGCCATGTAGGCGGCCTCGGTCAGCACCAGGGCGAACAGGCCGGCGAGAAAGGGGTTGGACAGCAGCTTGCCGGTGACCGGGAACAGCTGCGGCAGGTTGTAGACGAACACCACCAGCACCAGCAGCGGCACGCTGCGGAAGAACCAGATGTAGAGGCCCACCGGCACCCGCAGCAGCGGATGCGTGGAGAGCCTGGCGCTGGCCAGGAGAAAGCCCAGGACCATGCCGATGAACCAGGCCAGGGTGCTCAGTTCGATCACCGTGACGCAGGCCTTCCAGAAATCGACCAGCGAGAACAGCGAGAAGAAATACGACCATTCGAATTGCATGGGCACCTCGGTCGACCCGCCCTGCGAGGGCGGGCCCGTATCGCGGGAAACGGGGCGGCGCCCGAAGCGGCGCCGCCGTCACGCTCAGTTGGCGGCGGGGGCTTCGAGGCTGTATTTGCTCAGCATGGCGGTGTACTCGCCGCTGGCCTTGGCGCCTTCCAGGGCCTCGAGCAGGGCGTCGTGCAGCGCCTTGTTGTCCTTCTGCACGTAGATGCCGAGGGTCTGCTTGTAGATCAGCCCCGGGGTGCTGACCACCACGCGCTGGCGCGAGCGCTCGGCGATCTGCTTCGCCGCACCGGCGATCTCCACCTGGGCCTGGATATGGCCGGAGATCATCGCCTGGGTGGCCTCGGGGGCGGAGGGGTACTCGCTGACGGTGATGGCGCCCTTGCCGTTGGCGGTGCAGTAGCTGGAGGACAGCTCCTGCAGCTGGGTGACCCAGGTGGTGCCCTGCTGCAGGCCGACCTTGAGGCCACACAGCTCTTCCGGGGTCTCTGGCCTGGCCTCGGCGTCGGCCTTGACCAGGATCGAGGCGCCGGTCTGCGCGTAGGGGATGGCCAGTGCCTGGGCGGTGCGTTCCGGGGTGATGTACATGCCGGAGATCACCGTGTCGAAGTGGCGGGCATTGAGGC
Organism: Pseudomonas sp. Pc102; assembly: GCF_018408275.1. Classification (NCBI taxonomy): domain Bacteria; kingdom Pseudomonadati; phylum Pseudomonadota; class Gammaproteobacteria; order Pseudomonadales; family Pseudomonadaceae; genus Pseudomonas; species Pseudomonas sp. Pc102. Next base: position 1,087,246 of record NZ_AP021905.1, read on the forward strand.
CGAGGATCAGCCCGGCGAACTTGGTGTTGACGTAGGCGACGTCCAGTTTCAGCTGCTTGGCCAGGGCTTGCGCCAGGTCCGGGTCGGACCCCACCACCTTGTCGCCCTCGTAGGACTCGAAGGGGGGGTAGGTGATGTCCATGCCGACCTTGAGCTGGCCGGGGGTGGTGACGCCGACGTCGGCCTGGACAAGGCCGGTGGCCAGCAGCGCGGCGGCGAGGGCGGTGGAACGCAGGGCGGTGGAAGGCTTCATGGGTGGTGCTCCTCTGGTCAGCGGATGTGTGCGGCTCAGGACGGCTGCATCTGGTTCTTCAGGTGGCCGAAGCTGGAGGGCTTGCGTGCCCGCTCCGGCAAGGCGATCTCGCCGGCTTCAACGCGCCGGCGCAGGTACTGGTACGTCTGCAAGGCCTGGGCCCACATGTGCTCGCCGATGGCGATCTCCTCGTAGGCCTGGGCGCCGTCACCGGCGAACTGCGGCAGCGGGCGGATCTGGGTGTGGAAGTCGCAGGCGTAGAACAGCGGGAAGGAGTAGCGCTCCTCGCGCACGCTGCGCACCCGGTGCGAGGTGGCGACGAAGGCGCCGGCGGTCATCACCTCCAGCATGTCGCCGATGTTCACCACGAAGGCCCCATCCAGGGGCGGCGCATCGATCCAGGCACCGTCCTCGTTCATCACCTCCAGGCCCGGCTTGTCGGCGAGCAGGATGGTGAAGCACTCGTAGTCGGTGTGGGCGCCGATGCCCGGGGCGTCCTGGGCGGCGTCGTCGAAGGGGTAGTGGATCAGGCGCAGCTTGGACGGCGGGCGGCTGACCATGGCATCGAAGTAGTCCTCCGGCAGCCCGAGGGCCAGGGCGAAGCCCTGGAACAGCCTGCGGCCGAGGGCGAAGACGTCGGCGTAGTAGGCCTGCACCGCTTCCTTGAAGCCGGGAACGCCCGGCCAGTCGTTGGGCCCCAGCAGCGGGGTGCCGGCGAGGAACAGCGGGTCGTCGCGGCTGACCTCGTAGCCGATGTCGAAGGCTTCCTTGTGATCCGGCTTGCCCTTGGAATAGACCTCCTCGCCTTCGGGGACGAAGCCCTTGTGGCTCTCGGAGGTGCCGATGTAGTGGCGCATCTTCGCGTCCAGCGGCTGGGCGAAGTAGTCCCGTGCGGCCTGGCGCAGGCCGTCGATGCGTGCCGCGGCGATGCCGTGGTTGCGGATATAGAGGAAGCCCACCTCGCGGGCCGCCTTGCCCAGGGCCTGCGCCACCGCCTGGCGGTCCTCCAGGCGTTCGCTGAACAGCCCGGCGATGTCGATGACCGGGATCGAGGTGAAGGCACTGCTGGCCGTGTCCTGTGCGTGCATGTCGTGGCTCCGTGTCAGCCGAAGAGGCGGTGGAAGTGCTGGCGCTGGCGCTGGCCGATCCACTGGTTGAGGGGCCAGAGGTCGGCGACCGGCATGTCGGTGAAGGGCAGGTGATGCAGATAACCGTCCGGACCGAACTCCGGCGTCAGCGTGGTCACGGCGTAGCCGCGCGCCTGCTGCGATCGCCACACCGCTTCCCAGTGGCGCTCGTGGAAGTCCAGCGCGGCGGCGTGTTCGGGGGCGGCGGGATGGGGCACCTGCGGCCCCTGGTCGTAGCCGACCCGCGCCTGGATGTGATGCACACGCTCGACGAAGGGGGCGAGGTCGTCCTCGGGGTCGTCCAGCAGGCGCTCGCAGGTCACCACCCAGTGGCTGATGTCGCTGGTGAAGCGCAGCTCCGGCAGTTGGCGGATCAGCTCCAGGGTGACCCAGGGGTTGAACAGCGAGCGGGCGCGATGGGTCTCGAAGCAGCAGACCAGCCCCTGGTCGGCGGCGATCTCCAGGGCGCGACCGAAGAAGTCCACCTGCATCGCCAGCGGCCAGCGGTCGTTGCCCGCCAGCAGGTTGACGAAACGCGGCTGCAGCTCGGCGGCCAGGTCCAGCTTGCGGGCCAGGTCCTCCAGGTGCTCGTCGGGCTGTGCGGCCTGCTTCGGCAGCACGTCGTAGGCGGTGAACAGGGTGCAGATGTAGGCCAGCTGGTTGTCGCGCAGCAGGCCGGCGAAGGCGCGGCGCTCGGCAGCGTCCAGCGGCAGGCGCGCTTCCATGCCGTCGAAGCCGGCGGCGCGCAGTTCCTCGAGGGCCTGGGCACGGGGCGCGGTGTAGCCCCAGAGGGTACGGAAGAGTTCGAGTCGCATGGGCGTATCCCGGTCAGGGACGCACCCGGCACGCAGGCCGACGGGCGCGGCTGGCGTGCCGGGCGGTCAGGCGATTGTCGTCAGCGGAGCCGGAAGGGAGAGATGCAACGGGCGGGGGCGTGATGCACGGCGCATGGGCGGTCCTCTGACAAGCTCGGTCGGGGCGGCTGGGCCGACCCTTTCTTGTGGTTACGCCACGGCTGTGGCGGGCTTGGGCAGTCAAAGGAATCACGGGTGGCCCGGGGAGGGGCCGCGCGCTCTGCGGCGCGATGAGCGATTCTGTGGCGCGCGCGGACCGCGAAAGAATAGGAAAGGCCAAATACTTAGTTCAGGAAATCCGAAACTAACAGGGGGCCGAAAGGATGACGGCGTGCTGCGCGGACGGGGCGGTCTGCGCTAGCTGTTGTGCACTCGATGCGAAGCCTCAAGCGCGGTGCTTCCGGTTATTCATGGCTCCCTGTCACGCCCACCGCATGGGTTTCGCTTCGCTCTACACCATCCTACGAAAGCCGCCAGCCGCAGCGCGCACCCAGTAGTGATGCGCACATCAATGTGAAGTCGTGAGCCTCGACGTTGGAGCAGCCGCCAAATGCCCCTTTCAGGAGGCCGAGCGCAATCGTCGTTTCAGGGGTTGAGCGACATGGATGTCGCGAGAGCCGCGATGGGCCATGGACGGCCCGAAGGAATTGCCGCGTTGGCTGGCGGGCTCCCTTGGCGGGGCGATACGTCGGCTCAATGCCCGATCAAGGCACGATCCATGGCCCGGCGCTTGTCGCGCTCCCAGTCCTCGTCGCGGTCCTTGGAGATTTGCTCGTGGAACTCGCGCAGCTCTTCGCTGCGCACCTGTTCCTTGCACTGCTCGAAACCGTCGCCCCAGCCTTCGGCGTAGGTGCGCTCCTTGAGGTAGCGCGGCACGTCCTTGCGGAAGGCGCCGGTGATCACACCCGCCGCCTGGCGCCCGCTGCTGCAGCCGTCACTGAAACCGTCGGCGAAGGCGGGTGGGTAGCCCTCGGCTATCAGGTGCTGGTGGGTGCTCTCGCAGCCTGCCAGCAGGGCGCCGCCGAGGACGAGGGGGATGGCAAGGGCGGCGCGGAATGACGCCATGTTCGACTCCCGTGCGCCCGTTCGCTGGGCGTACATGCGCGGATTTCATTGCGGCGGCCACCCGGGTTGGGACGGCCTGGCGCAAGTATCGGCGGGAGGATGTCGTGGATTCGTCAAACCGCCGTGATGGCGATGTCGTGGAAATCCTGCCGCTCGCTCCTGATCTGACAACGCACGGGAAGGAATTGCTGGATCACCTCGATGTTGCTCATCAGGTGCTCGCTGAGCACCGGGGCGCTGAAGCTGCCGCCGCCGGCCAGCGCCATGGGCAGCAGCAACTGGTCCGAGAGGTGTTCACCCACGGCCGCGCCGCTGGCCAGCCAGGCGCGGGCCTCGTTCACCGCCAGGTCGGCGACCCGTTCGGCCCCGACGCGGGGCTGGCCGAAGGCGCAGAACACCTCGGTCAGCGTCTCGCAGGCGAGCTCCAGTAACAGCGCGTTGCCCGGCCCCTGGTCATTGTCGATGAACTGCAGGCTCAGCTCGTCGTCACGCCAGCCCAGGCGCTTGGCCACCCGTTGCAGCTCGCGCTCGCCGACATGCCCGGGCACCCCGGCCAGCAGCGCACGGGCCTGGCGTTTCAGTACGGCCCCTGGCGGCTCCAGGTGCAGCGGGCGCAGTTCGCCGGGCGCCATGCGCAACCGCACCACCCCGCCCCCGGCCTGCATGAAGCCATGGCGCAGCAGTTCCAGCTCCACCTCGGTGCCCATGCGGCGCAGCAATGGCAGCCAGGCGCGCTGGAGAAAGTCCACCGGCGGCGCCAGCGGGTTATGGGTGCCGCCGCTGACTTCCAGCGTGCTCGGCCCCTCGGCGAACAGCAGCGCCGGCAGCAGGGTCTGCAGCACCAGGGTGCAGCTGCCCGCGCTGCCGATGGCGAAGCGGTAGTCACCCGCGCGGATGGTGCCGGGCGTGAAGCGCAGCGTCTGCGAGCCCAGCTCCGCGCCTTCCACCTCGGCGCCGCTGACCTCGGCCGCTGCCAGCACGGCCGTCAGGTGCTGGCGCAACAGGCCCGGGCGGCTGCGCTTCGCGCGGATATTGCGGATGCGGAAGGCCCGCCCGCTGATCATCGACAGGCTCAGCGCGCTGCGCAGGATCTGGCCACCGCCGATGGCGCCGTCGAGTTCGAGGAAATCCGTTTTCATGGTTCGGTGTTCCAATCAGTTGTTCTTGCCTGGCTGTCTGGCCAGGTCATGGCCATTTCAGCCGGTTGTACGGGTTCCGGGTGCTCGCCGGAGAAGTCAGCCAGTTGCGTCCATTCGAGGCTTTCTATGGGGCGTGGACATACCAGTACCTGGGCCTTTCGTCCCATCAGCAGCCGGCCGCTGCTGTCGAAGTCGACGAAGTCGGCATCCTCGAGCGCGGTGGGCTCGCCGTTTCTCCACAAGGTGAAGTGATTCCGCCACTGATACCGAGGCGCCCGGTGTTTCTGCCAGACCAGCATCAGCTCGCTCTGCTTCTTGGTCAGGCGCGTTTGGGCCTGCCAATTGTGGTTGGCTTCCGCTCCGTCTGGTCGATCTGGAGCCTGCCAGCCCCTGCGTAGGCAGGCCTGTGCCCAACTGGAAAAGCGTCCGCTCGACTCCACCAACAACGGCAGTTCGGAGCCTGCTCGACGCTCACGAGGCTGGGCAATGTTGAGCGTTACCTGGCGAACATCTTTGAAAACGCCACCGCCCTCGTATCCGGAGTGAGTCCACAGCGCCAGTGCGGTGAAGTGCGGGGGGCGGCTGACTGCTGTCCAGACGGGGCCGTAATCCTCGGGCCAGTAGCGTCGTCCCTCGCGCCGCGCGAGATAGAGGAACAGCTCGCCATCTTCCGACAGGTCGCATTGCTCCGTGGCGATGGCGCCGTGGAACCACTGACCAGGCTCGAAGCTGTCGTCCTTCAGGTCCCAGCGGATCATCCGCACCCAATCGCTGGGGCCACGGCGCAGCAGCACCGCTACCGGTGCGCTGCGGGCGAACCAGGCCTGCAGGCTGCACTTGGCGGGTGTTCTTGCCGGGCCCTTGGTCTTGCTGGTCATGTGTCCTGGTCGTCCTTGTTCATGGTTCGTTACAGCGCCCTCATCAGCGCCGAGAGCTCTTCCTCCGGCATCAACTGCTGGCCACGCAGGCTCTCCAGCCGGGCCTTGAGGTGGGTCGTGCTGGTCCAGTTGACGAGTCTTTTCTGCCTGTGGCGCCAGACGCGGAGTGCCTGCAACCAGGGTTCGCGTGATGCTTGCGGCGCCTCGCAGAGCCCCTCCAGCAGTGCCTCCAACTGGGCGTGGGCGGGGAGCATCCGGCTGAGGCGAAGGCAGCCCGCCATGTCGGTTGCGGCAAGGCGTGTCATCGCTGCCCGGAGTGCCGGTTCGAACGCTGGATGGCACAGGCGCTCCAGGCCCTGCAGCGCTTCGACGAGTACACCCGGCGCGCGGTCATCCAGCAAGGCGAGGCAGGCATCGCCGGCCTGCTCCGGAACCCGATCCACCAGCACCTGCAAGCCTCTGCGGCGGACCGACGGCAAGGGCGAGGCGAGCGCCTGGCGGGCCAGGGGCACGGCCTCCTCCAGGCGCAGCTCGGCGGCCTGGCCGAGCACGCCGTGCCAGCGCCCCCTGTCCACCGGGTCCAGCACCAGCGCCCGGCGTACCACGGCCGCCGCATCGACACCGTGGCGCGGTGCGGCCCAGCGGGCCAGGTCGCGGACGGATGGCGAGACGTCCAGCAGGGCCGTTTCCAGCCAGCCGTGCAGTTCCGGTGCATTGGGCTCGGCCTTGATCACCGCGTACAGCGCCCTGGCGCGCAGGCGGCCGTTGCGGTCCGAGAGGGCCTGTCGCCAGAGCGGTGTGGCTGATTCCGTCGGCAGGTGGCCCAGCCTGTCCATGACCCGGGCACGCAGTGCCGGATCGGGGTGCACCAGGGCCTTGTCGATCAGCTCGGCATCCGGCTGTTCTTCGTTTGCCAGGGCGTCGAAGACGAAGCGGGCCTCCTGGCCGCGTAGGCCTGGCAATGCCGCCCGCACGTTGCTTCGCAGGGCGGGCTCGCGCAGGCGCGCGCGGATGCGCTCGAGGGCCACGCTGTGGTCGGCGCGCTGCTTGCGCTGCAGGTCCAGCAGCAGGTCGAGGTTGTCCAGCAGGCCTTCGGCCGTGGCGTTGGGTTGCCGGCGCTCCAGTTCGGCCCGCGCCAGTTCGCGCAGGTTCGCCACTGGGTCGTTCAGGCAGACGAGGCAGTGGGCGAGGGCGGTTTCATCCTCGCGCTCCAGCTGGCGACGCAGCACGCCCTCGCGGATGAAGCCGTTGCGTTGCAGCGGCAATTCGCGGGCCGTGATGACGGTCCCATTGGCGAGGGCGGTTTCGGCTTCGTCCAGCCGGTACCGCAGCCAGTCGGTGTACTCGCCCGCTGCCTGTTTTACGCGTAGCTGGTCCCGCCAATGGGCGAGCCATTGCGTGGTGTTCATTGGGGTCTCCTTGGAGGGGGATCAGGCCCCATCCGCCTCCCGCCGGCTTACTGCGTCGGTGCGGGCGTGGTCAATAGCTGTGCCAGCGGCACGGTCTCCGGGCGCAGGGTCGCTGCGCACGTGTGCAGGCGGGTGGTTTCCGCCCGGGCTTCGGCGTCGCTTTCCGCCACCTGTGCCAGGGCGTAGCGGGCCGCTCCCGATGCGCCGGTATCGATGACCGCATAGGCTGCCAGGCAGCCTTCCTGCTGGTCCCGGGCCGCCTGGGCGGCCATGGCGCTGGGGTGGCGCTCGGCGACCACGGCGCGCAGGGCCGGCGAGGGCGGTGCCATCGCCTCGATGAAAGCCGTGCGATCCGGGTGCCAGGTCAGGCGGCGCGTCTCCAGGCGGTCCGCTGCGTCGATCGCGGCGGCACGCTCGTGCACCAGCAGCACCGGGCCGTCGCCCGTGGGTGCCAGCACCCAGCTCTGGTTCGGCCCCGGGGCTTCGTCGTGGGACCAGGCCAGGTGCGGGCCCTGGGGCGTGGCGAGGTACAGGGCGTGATGGCGCTTGGGGTGCTCGAAGCCGCCCATCTGGCTGACCAGCAACGCGGGTGTGCCATCTGCCAGCCGCAGCAGGCGAGCGGCCGCGCTGACCTGCCCCTCTTCCTCGCCGGTTATCCACACCCTGGGCGCCGCGCCAGCCCCCAGGGGCGTGCCGGCGCCGTACAGGGGATCGGGCGCTGCCTGGCTGGCTGGTGCCGCTGTCGCTGCCCAGTGCAGCGCCACCGTGGTGCCGTGTGGGCGGCCGTCTTTCAACAGGCGCAGCTCGAACGGGCAGGGCGCGGTGGTGCAGGCGGGCAGTGACAGCTCGTAGGCCGTCGCCGAGTCCAGAGGCAGGGTGTCCAGCACCTGGCGCTCCTGGGCGGCGAGGCCGCTGGTCAGGCCCAGGAGCAGCAGGCCGGCGAAGGGTTTGAAGTCCATTTCAGCTGTTCTCCATTGATGCGATGGCCTCAGGTGGCGTGGGTGTGCACGCAGTGCCGCATGAATTCATCCAGCAAGGCGTCGTCCCCCTGGCCGCGTGGCAGTTGCGGGGCTTCGCCGGCGCTGGCCAGCTGGGCCTCGATGAAGGCGTGCAGCACCTCGCGGCGCGGGCCGTGGGTGGCTTCGGTGGCGGCGCGCTTGAGCTGCAGCAGCTCGTCGATTTCCGCCAGCAGCGCCGGGTCGTCCAGGGTCACCAGCAGGTCCTCGAAGGGCATCGGCGGGCGGCCACGGCCCTGGTCGAGCCAGCGTACCGCCAACAGTGGGCGCAGGACGTAGAGGTACTTCTTGAAACGCACCTCGTCGCCTTGCAGGTAGCTACGGAAGTTCTTCTTGGCCATGGACAGGTAGTGGTGGCGCACGGCCCGGGGCGACCAGAAGGCTTCGGCCAGTTCGCGCAGGCGCGCGGTGGCGGCGTCGTCCTGGCGGTAGACCAGGGGCGAGTCGAGCCACTCCAGCAGCGTGGGGTTGGAGTTGCGCAGCAGGCGCAGGGCCTTGCGCAGCTCCCAGCCGCTCACATCCAGTTCGTCGTCCAGCGGGCGCTCGATCACGTCGCGCGGCTCGCGTACCTGCAGGTACCAGTCGGGCTGCTCGACGTAGACGAAGCGCACGTCGTAGTCGCTGTCGCTGGAGGCGAAGCCCCAGGCGCGGCTGCCGGATTCGCAGGCGTAGAGCACGGTGACGTTGCGCTCGCGCTCGACCCGTTGCAGTTCCTCCAGCACCCGCTCGCGCATGGCGGCGGGGAGGGGATGGCGGTGGTCGCTGGTCATTTCGTTTGTTCCCTTACTGCTTCAATCGGTGGCGCTGGCGGCCAGCGCGCTGAGTGTTCGTCGTCTCGGGTTGTACAGGGTGAGGCACCAGATGCCCCACCATTCCTTGCCGTCATCGAAGTAGCTGCTCCAGGCGCTGCGCTGGGGTTCGTCGTCGGCGTTGCCGACCCAGTCCAGCACCTGCATCCCCTCATCGGCGTGCAGGCGCAGGACCTCGCGCCATTCGCGGAAGTCCTCCATCTGCAGCGCGGTGCCGTAGGGCGGGCCGACCAGGGCCCGGTACAGCGGCCCGTCGTCGCGGGCCAGTTCCTCGATGCGCGCGGCATCCAGGGCCTGCGGGCGGGCCTGCTCCAGGTCCGGGATCAGCTCCGGCCAGGGATGGTTGGCGTACTGCGGGTGTTGTTCCACCAGCTTGCGGCGCCATTCCTGGGCGCGTTCGCGGATGCCTTCGAACAGCACCCGCAGCGCATCCTTGTGCTCGGCCTCGCCGGGGCGGGCGGTCATATCCAGGCCCAGCACGACGAAGTCGAAGACGCTGCCGGCTTCGTCGAGGCGGGCCCGGAGTTCTTTCACCCGACGGCTTTCCAGTTTCTGCAACATCAGTCGCTCTCCCTCAGGGTCGAAAGGCGTTGGCGGGGCAACGCCGATCATTCTTCATCCTTTAACGCAGACCACCTGGCGCAGGGTGTGCACCACTTCCACCAGCTCGCGCTGGGCATGCATCACGGCGTCGATGTCCTTGTAGGCCATGGGGATCTCGTCGATCACGTCCTCGTCCTTGCGGCATTCCACATGGGCGGTGGCGCGGATCTGGTCGTCCACGGTGAACAGCTTCTTCGCCTTGGTGCGGCTCATGGTGCGGCCGGCGCCGTGGCTGCAGGAGCAGAACGCTTCCTCGTTACCCAGGCCGCGCACGATGAAGCTGCGCGCGCCCATGGACCCCGGGATGATGCCCAGCTGGCCCTTCTGCGCCGATACCGCGCCCTTGCGGGTCACCAGGACTTCCTGGCCGAAGTGCCGCTCCTTCTGCACGTAGTTGTGGTGGCAGTTCACCGCTTCCAGGTTGGCCTCGAAGGGTTTCTTGATCACCGTACGCGCCGCCGCGATCACGGCGTGCATCATCAGTGCGCGGTTCTGCTTGGCGAAGTCCTGGGCCCAGCCCACGGCCTCCACGTAGTCGTCGAAGTGCTGGCTGCCTTCTTCGAAGTAGGCCAGGTCGCGGTCCGGCAGGTTGGCGATGTGCTGGCGCATATCGGCCTGGGCCAGTTCGATGAACAGGCTGCCGATGGCGTTACCCACACCGCGCGATCCGCTGTGGAGCATGAACCAGACGCGCTGGGCCTCGTCCAGGCAGACCTCGATGAAGTGGTTGCCGGTTCCCAGGGTTCCCAGGTGCTTGCGGTTGTTGGTTTTCTCCAGGCGCGGGTACTTGTCGGTGATCACCTTGAAGCGCCCGGCCAGGGCCGACCAGGCGTGGTCCGCCAGCTCCGGCACGTCTTCCCAGGCGCCCTTGTCTCGACCACCGCGGGACACGCTGCGCCCATGGGGCACGGCCTTCTCGATGGCGCTACGCAGGCCGGCCAGGTTGTCCGGCAGGTCGGAGGCGGTCAGCGAGGTGCGCGCGGCGATCATTCCGCAACCGATGTCCACGCCCACGGCGGCCGGGATGATGGCGCCAACGGTGGGGATCACGCTGCCGATGGTCGACCCCTTGCCCAGGTGCACGTCCGGCATCACGGCCAGGTGCTTGAAGATGAAGGGCATCTTCGCGGTGTTGATCAGTTGCTTGCGCGCGTCGTCCTCCACCGGTACGCCCTGGGTCCAGAGCTTGATCGGTTTGCCGTTGGCGACTTCCAGCAGGTTGTAGTGCTTTTCCATGGTTCCTTCTTTCCTTTCAAAACGGCGACAAGTCGGGTGAAACGGCATCGCGCTCTATCCAATTGAGCTACGGCCCCGGAGAGCCGGCGGGAGTCGAACCCGCAACCACGACGTCCTGTAGTTCCACCGGCATTCGCCGGGCAAATCCGGTTGGCCGCCTGGGCGGCCGGGGTGCAGCGACAAGGGATGTGGACATGAATTGCTCTACCCGCTGAGCTACCCGTTGCCGGGGCGGGGCTCGAACCCGCGACACATGTAATGCCCATTGCATTCGCTGCCGACCCTTGCGGGCCGTTGTGAAACAGGTGCGACGACAAAAGGTGGTGAAACGTTTTCGTGTTCTACCGTTGAACTACGGCCCCGCAGTATTGGAGCCGACGGGATTCGAACCCGCATCTCGACCGTTGGAGGGTGTAGTTCCACCGGCATTCGTCGCAAAACTCAAGGTGGCACGACAAGGGAAGGTGACTGTTCCGCGTTGCCGCGGGCCGGAATCGAACCGGCTCAACCGATGTACAGCCATCTGCATTCGTGCCGCGCGTTACGGTGACAAGAGTGTGCAGGGACATCGGTGATGGAGTCCCGGCTGCATTCGCCGTCTCGCGCTTCAACGCATTGCGGGCCCCGCCCCATTGCGGGTCCCTTGATTACTCCGTATCGCTACAGCTCGGTCGCCTCGATCAGCTCGACCCAGTGCCGCGCGCCGTATTCGCCAATGGCGAACTGGGCGATCACATCGAATACCGCATCGCCGAAACCGCCGACGTTGAGGATGTCCTGCTGCTCCTGCGCCTGGGTGGTGCCGTAGGGCTGGATGTCGATGCAGACCATCTTCGCCTTCGGGTTCAGCCGCTTCAGCTGCTGCCACTGGAGCATGGTTTCGGTGGCGCCGCGCCGTTTGGCGTCGATCCAGGATTCGTTGTCCGAAACCAGGATCAGCGTGTCCACCTTGGCCTTCTCCTTCACCAACTGCGCCAGCGGTGCCGAGCAGTTGGTGCCACCGCCGCCGATCGAGGCCAGCTTCTGCGCGTTGCTCATCACGCTGTCACGCGGGTTGAGGCGCACGTCCACCACCTGGTTCTCGAACGGCATCACCCGCGCCGCCGGCTGCTTGCGCAGCACCGCTGCGGCCATCAGCGCCGCCACATCGATGCAGCGCACCGTGCTGGTGGCGCCCGGGCGGTAGCCGGTGGCCGGGCTCTGCATGGAGCCGGATACGTCCGGGCACACCACCACGTTGCCCCGCAGCGCCGGCACATTGGCCAGCGACAGTTCCAGTGCGTCCTGCAGCGACTCGCGCACCGGCTCCGGTACTTCGCTGCCGGCCATCTTGTAGGCAGTCAGCAACTGGTACGGGTAGACCCGTGCCTTGGCCACCGCTTCCCGGTCCGCCAGCCGCGCGGCAACCGTGTAGGCCGCGCCGTGCAACTGGAACACACCGTGGCGTGCCAGGGTGTTGAGGTTCATCCGCAGGGCCTGCCAGCCCATTCGCTGTGCCTGTACCAGCCACTGTTCAGCGCTCAGCTGACGGTCACCCAGCAATTGGAAGGGCACGTCCGGCAGCTCGTCGCTGGCGCCGCTGCGGTAAGCAAGCAGGGCGCGGGTCAGCGGCGGCAGCGCGTCGGCGTCCGCCGGCTTGCCGAGTACCCAGGCGAAGAAGGCTTCACGCCAGGCTTCGCTCGGTTTCGGGTGGACCATCTTCAGCACATCCGCCAGGGACGGCTGGTTGCCGATCGCCGCCTGCAGCAGTTGGCGCTCGCTGGCGCTGTTCAGCCAGTCCTGCACCAGGCGCTTGGGCTGCGTACCGAGCGACTTGCGACCGGTCACGCCGCTGCGCAGGATCTGCACGAAGTTGCGCAGCATCTTGCCGTTGTCTACTACCTGGCCGAAGACGGCCGGCAGCAGGGAGGAGCGTTGTGCCGCCAGGGCGGTCACCAGCAGGGCCGGCATGTCTTTCATATGGCCGGCACGGCGGGCGTACACGGCGGTCTTCGCCACGAAGGCTGCGTCCAGCTGGGCCACCAGCGCCAGCACCTCGGCCAGTTGCTCGGGGGCATCGGCGTAGAAGGTCTGGTTCAGGCAACCGGTCATCGCCAGTTGCGCCAGCTTGTGCTTCGGCTGCAGGGCATAGGCGCCGGCCTTGCTGCGGTTGTAGGTATCCACCTGCGGCAGGGTGGCTGCCTGGGTGTTGAAGAGGGCGGTGTTGGCCATCGTGGCGTCTCGCTCTGTTGTCCTTTCGTTGACAGGGATATAGCGAGCGGCGTGCCAGTTTCGTTGATGAGGATGAAAATATTTTTCAAGCAATTGATTTTTAAGGACTTTATTTTTACGGCGGGTGATTCAAGGATCTTGCCCAGCGGGCTTCGATAAAGATATCCATATTCGTGGATATACGAATTTATATTTTTGGATAAACTCGCCGCCACCGATGCGCCATCGACAAGGACATGCCATGCGCTTTCCACTTTTCCTCATCTCCAGCCTGTTCGCCTGCCTGGCCCAGGCCGCGCCACTGCCCGAGGTGCACGAGGGCGACATCATCTTCCACCAGTCGCGCTCGGCGCAGAGCTTGGCGGTGCAGCAGGCCACCCATTCGCGCTACAGCCACATGGGGCTGGTGCTGGCGCGCAACGGCACGCTGCAGGTGTTCGAGGCCGGGGCGACGGTGCAGTACGTGCCGCTGCAGCACTGGATCGCCCGGGGCGAGGGCGGTCATTACGTGGTCAAGCGCCTGGCCCGCGCGGATGAACTGCTGACCCACGATGCGCTGGTGCACATGCGCGAGCTGGCGGAGGGCATGCGCGGGCGTCGTTATGACCTGGCCTTCGAGTGGAACGACCAGCGGCTGTACTGCTCGGAGCTGGTGTGGAAGCTCTACGAGCGCACCCTCGGCCTGCGCCTGGGCGAGTTGCAGCGCATCCGCGACTTCGACCTCGGCTCGCCGGTGGTGAAGGCGAAGATGCGCGAGCGCTACGGCCAGGACATCCCGCTGGATGAGACCGTGATCTCGCCGGTGGCGATCTTCGAGTCGCCGCAGCTGATCACCGTGGCGCAGGAGTGAGCATGGCCCGCAAGACCGTCGCCATCGGCTTCGTCGGCGCCACCCTGGATCGCATGGGCAAGGGCGCCGAGCGCTGGAACAAGTGGCGCCCGAGCGTGGGCCTGTGCCAGCAACCGGACCTGCTGGTGGACCGCCTGGAGCTGATCCACGGCAGCGATGCCCGCGACCTGGGGCTGTCCCAGCGCATCAAGGGCGACGTTGAGCAGGTGTCGCCGCAGACCGAGGTGCGCCTGCACGAGATGCCGCTGCGCAACCCCTGGGACTTCGAGGAGGTGTATGGCGCGCTGCATGACTTCGTCAGCGCCTACCGCTTCGATACCGAGCACGAGGACTACCTGGTGCACATCACCACCGGTACCCACGTGGCGCAGATCTGCTGGTTCCTGCTTACCGAGGCGCGCTACCTGCCGGCGCGCCTGGTGCAGACCTCCCCGGCCCGTCGTCGCGACGAGGACCGCCACGCCATCGGCACCCACTCGCTGATCGACCTCGACCTGTCGCGCTACGACCGCATCGCCTCGCGCTTCCAGCGCGAACAGCTGGAAAGCCTGGCGTTGCTCAAGTCCGGCATCGCCACGCGCAACACGGCGTTCAACCGCAGCATCGAGCAGATCGAGCGGGTGGCACTGCGCTCCCGCGCACCCATGCTGCTGGTGGGGCCGACCGGGGCGGGCAAGTCGTTCCTGGCGCGGCGCATCTTCGAGCTGAAGGATGCGCGTCACCAGATCAAGGGCCGCTTCGTCGAGGTGAACTGCGCGACCCTGCGCGGCGACGGTGCGATGTCGGCGCTGTTCGGCCACATCAAGGGGGCCTTCACCGGGGCGCAGAACGCCCGCGATGGCCTGCTGCGCGCGGCGGATGGCGGCATGCTGTTCCTCGACGAGATCGGCGAGCTGGGCCTCGACGAGCAGGCCATGCTGCTCAAGGCCATCGAGGAGAAGCGCTTCTTCCCCATGGGCGCCGACCGCGAGGTGGAGAGCGACTTCCTGCTGATCGCCGGCACCCACCGTGACCTGCGTACGCGGGTGGCCGAGGGGCTGTTCCGTGAGGACCTGTACGCGCGCATCAACCTCTGGACCTTCGAGCTGCCGGGCCTGGCCGGGCGCCGCGAGGACATCGAGCCGAACATCGATTTCGAACTGGAGCGCCACGCCCGCGAGCAGGGGCGCATGGTGCGCTTCAACGCCGAGGCGCGGCGCCGTTACCTGGCCTTCGCCTGCTCGGCGGAGGCGCGCTGGGCGGGGAACTTCCGCGAGCTGTCGGCCTCCATCACGCGCATGGCGACCCTGGCCGACAGCGGTCGCATCGACGAGGCGCTGGTGCAGGAGGAGATCGACCGCCTGCGCTACGCCTGGGGCGCCCAGGGGCAGGCGGATGACGGCCTGGCGACGCTGCTCGGCGAGCGGCTGGTGGAACTGGACCGCTTCGACCGCCTGCAACTGGCGGCGGTGGTCGCGGTGTGCCGCGAGGCGAGCAGCCTGTCCGAAGCGGGGCGGCTGCTTTATGACGTATCACGGCAGGCCAAGGCGCAGCCCAATGACGCGGACCGGTTGCGCAAATACCTGGGGCGGTTCGGCTTGGAGTGGAAGGACCTGGCCGCCGGCTGAGGTGGCTTGATCGTCGTGCCAGCCTCGACTCCGCTTGGTGGAGGTAAAAAGCGACCTCCACCCTACGCAGCGGTCATGCCCATTCGGTGGGGACGCATGTGTAGGCGCGACTTCAGTTGGGCTCGGCTATCCTTTGCGCCTTTCGCAACCCCGCCGAGCAAGGACCGCCCATGAGCCTTACCCAATCCTCCGAGCCGCTGCGCACCTGTTGCGCGGTGGGAGAACCCTGCGTTTATCCCTCGCGCGCATTGGACCCGTTGCGGGGCATCGGCCCGGTTCCGGTTCCGGTTCCGGTTGCGCGCGAGCAGCTGGGAGGGCAGGCCTGATGTTCACCCACGACGAACTGCAACGCCTGCGCCAGCATGAACTGGCGCCCTTCGCCGGGCGGATCATCCACCAGGCGCGGCCGCCGATCACCGATGCAGAGCTGGCGGAGGTGGAGGCGCGCCTGGGTCGCGCGCTGCCGCCCTCCCTGGTGCGGCTGTGGCGTGTCGCCTATGGCGGCCGGCTCGATTACGACTTCCAGGTGGACTACCAGGGCCACCTGCACGCCTTCTCCCTGAGCGAGCTGTTCTTCCCCGGCAGCGATGGCTACAACGACCTCTGGGGCTGGATCGAGCACGAGGAGGAGGGGGCCCGGGCGTTCGCCGAGCACGAGGGCCGCGAGTGGGACGGGCGGCTGGCGTTCCTGCCCGTGGGCGGCTTCGAGTACCTGGAGCGCATCTACGTCCGTGTCGAGCCGGGCGAGGATTTCGGTGCCGTCTATGCCTGGAGCCAGGGCTTGCCGCCGGCCTGGTCCATGCGCCTGCACGAGGACTCCTTCACGCGGGTGGCGGATGATTTCGAAGGCTTGTTCGCCCAGCTGGTGTACTACCGCGACCCCTTCGAAGAGGGTGCCGATGGCACCGGCCTGGAGTTGGACGAGGCGCTGGACCCGCTGGCCATCGAGGACGCCGCTCTGGCGCAACGGCTGCGGGCGGGGATGAGTGCGCTGGTGCAGGACTGGCGCGGCGCCCTGGACGACGGCCGGCTATCGGTCGAGCCGGCCTTGCAGCGTCTGGCCCTGGAGCATGCGGTCGAGCACGACGACGAGGCGCTGTTGGCGCGCCTGGCGGGCGAGGGTGTCGACCTTGGGCAACTGATCCGGGGTGGGGTGAATGCGCCGGTCTACGCCCGCCTGCTCAAGCGCGAAGCGTTGCTGGCCTGGTTCGCCGGGCACGGCATCGCCGAGCGCCACCGGGATCAGTAGTGGTACCAGCGCAGTTGCAGCATCACCTGGTTGTCGTTGCCGCCGAGCTGGCTGAACGAGCGTTCGGCGGAAAGTCGCAGGCCCAGGTCGGTGCCCAGCTCCCATTGCTGGTTGAGTGACAGGCGCCGGCGCACCTCGCCGTTGTGGAAGTAGTCGCCGGCCGCCTCAATGCTGAGGGTGCCCAGGCCGTTGCGCCACAGCAGCCCGGTGTCGAAGCCGCCGGCCCCGGCGACGAAGGCGCCGAAGTCCGGGTTGTGTTCCACGCGGGCGGTGGCCAGAGCGTAGTAGAGGGTGTCGTCCCCCCATTGCCAGCTGCCGCCCACGCCACCGTTGAGATGGCTCACCAGCGTCTCGTCGCCATCCTTGCCGGGCACCCGTTCCAGGCCTCCGGCCACCTGCCAGGACCAGGGCTGCAGCAGTTGGGTGCGCGGGGTGAGCGAGCGGATGGTGGCGAAATCCAGCTGCTGCAGCTGCCAGTGGTTCTGCTCGTACTGGCGCAGCTTGAGCTGGAGGATCTCGATCTGTGCGCCGAGGGGGAAGCCGGCGAGGTTGTCGTTGAGGTCGTGGTAGGCCATGCGCAGGCCGTACTCGGCGAAGGCGCGGTCCTCGCGGCTGCCGAGCCCCAGTTGCCAGGTGCGTGATTCGTGGCCTTCCTCGGGCAGCGGCGGGCGCTCGGCCTGCAGTGCGGGGGGCGGGTTCTGGTTGATCGCCCGCAGCAGCTGGAAGCTGCGCTGCGCCCGTGCGCCGCTGCGTTCCTCGCCGGTGGAGCGGTAGCGCTCCAGGCGGAAGGCGGCGTCCTGGACCTGCGCGCGGCGCGGGGCGGGCATTGCGCGGAAGGCCGGGTCGTCCAGCAGGCTCTCGTCGTCGGCCAGGCGCAGGACCCAATCCTGCTCGTCGCTGTCCAGCGGCGCCGCGCGGGCCATCAGTTCCTTTTCCCGCGAGGGGCGGTAGTCGATCCGCTCCACCAGCCCGGCATGCTTGATGGCACGCACGGTGTCGGTGGGGATGGCGGTCAGCGGGAACTGCTCGGTGAGCTCGATGCCGGGGCGGGCGATCTCCAGCAATTCCAGCAGGCGGTAGGAGCAGTTCTCGTCGAAGAAGAAGTAGTCGAAGCGGACCTGGCGCAGCTCCCATACGTGCTCGACCATGCGCCCGGTTTCCTCGGCGCTGAGGTTGAGGCGGTACTCCCAGAGGTCGCGGTTCTCCAGGCGGCTGTATTCCTTGAGCTTGTCGCGGTAGGGCACCAGGGCGAAGAGCCCGGGGTAGCCGCCCATCAGGCCCTTCCAGGCATAGAGGATGCTGTTGTCGGCGCCCTCGATGAAGGCGCCGAAGTTGAGGGCGTAGCTGAGCAGGGCGGTGTTGTTCTCCTGTACGTCGGGCTGGTCGATGCGCAGCAGGGTGTGGCCGAACATGGACGAGGGGCTGTTGAGGTAGGCCGCCGGGAAGATCAGCACCGTGCTGTGGGGATTGATGTCGTGGTACCAACTGGCGAATTCGCTGCAGGCAGGGGCCGGCAGGTCGGTGAGCTGCAGCCGTTCGCGGAGCCAGCGCGTGCGCGCCGGGTAGCGGCATTGCGGGTGGCGGTCGCCGAGGCTGGCGTCCTGGTACAGGGCCGCGACCGTGGCGGTGAGTTCGGCCGTGGGGTCGCTGTCGCCCGTCTCGGCGAGGAAGAAGCGTTCGTCGTCGACGTAGCTGCGCCAGCCGCCGAGCTTGCCGGTTTCGTAGTGGCCGAGGGCGATCCAGTACGGGTCTTCGGCCAGGCGCTGCAGGGTTTGCGGGGGGATGGCGGGGGCCGCCATCAGGTGCGTGCAGGTACAGAGGGCCAGGAGGGAGAAGGTCCGTTTCAACAGCGCTGCTCGCTTTCGCCTTGGAGTGGGATGGGCGAGCTTTGGCGATGCCCGCCACGGGTGTCAAGCAAGGTCAGAAAGGACGATTGCGCAAGCCCTCGCACGCTTTTGCGAAGCGCCTCGCGCCGCGCTCCGCCAAGGGCGGAACGCCTTGCAACGCGGACGAAGGCGGCGCCAGAATGCGGCCATGTTTCCGCGTCGCCAATAAGGATTTCCGATGCCCGATCCTCTCGTCGCCTCCCTGCGCCTGGCGCCCGATGCGCTGACCCGCCCCTTCGACTCCAAGCAGTTCGCCTTTGCCACCACCGACGATCTCGAACCCTTCCGTGGCGTGCTCGGCCAGGAGCGCGCGGTGGAGGCCCTGCAGTTCGGCGTCGCCATGCCGCGCCCGGGCTACAACGTCTATGTGATGGGCGAGCCCGGCACCGGTCGCTTCTCCTTTGTGCAGCGCTACCTCAAGGCCGAGGGCAAGCGCCTGGCCACGCCGATGGACTGGGTCTACGTCAACAACTTCGACGAGCCGCGCGAGCCGCGCGCCCTGCAGTTGCCGCCCGGCGAGGCGAGCGCCTTCAGTACCGATATCGGCCAGCTTGTGGATAACCTCCTGGCCACCTTCCCGGCGGTGTTCGAGACGCCGACCTTCCAGCAGAAGAAGAGCGCCATCGACCGTGGCTTCAACCAGCGCTACGACCGCGCCCTGGATGTGATCGAGCGCCTGGCGCTGGAGAAGGACGTCGCGCTCTACCGGGACAGCGCCAACATCGCCTTCACTCCGATGAAGGATGGCAAGGCGCTGGACGAGGCCGACTTCGCCCAGCTGCCCGAAGCCGAGCGCGAGCGTTTCCACGAGGACATCTCCAGCCTGGAGGAGCGCCTCAACGAGGAGCTGGCCAGTCTGCCGCAGTGGAAGCGCGAGTCCAGCAACCTGCTGCGCCAGCTCAACGAGGAGACCATCACCCAGGCCCTGCAGCCGCTGCTGGCGCCGCTTTCCGAGAAGTACGCGGAGAACGCCGGGGTGATCGCCTACCTGCAGGCCATGCAGGTGAACCTGCTGAAGACCGTGGTCGACCAGATGCTCGACGACAAGCCGGACCTGCAGCGCCGCGAGATGCTCGAGGAGCAGTACTGCCCGAGCCTGGTGGTCGGCAACCCGGCCAGCGGCGGTGCGCCGGTGGTCTTCGAGTCGCACCCGACCTACGACAACCTGTTCGGCCGCATCGAGTACGGCACCGACCAGGGCGCGCTCTACACCAGCTACCGCCAGCTGCGCCCGGGGGCGCTGCACCGTGCCAACGGCGGTTTCCTGGTGCTGGAGGCGGAGAAGCTGCTGAGCGAGCCCTTCGTCTGGGACGCGCTCAAGCGCGCTTTGCATTCGCGCCAGTTGAAGATGGAGTCGCCGCTGGCCGAGCTGGGGCGCCTGGCCACCGTGACCCTGACGCCGCAGGTGATCCCGTTGCAGCTGAAGGTGGTGATCATCGGTTCGCGCCAGCTGTATTACACGCTGCAGGACCTGGATCCGGACTTCCAGGAGATGTTCCGCGTGCTGGTGGACTTCGACGAGGAGATCCCGCTGTCGGAGGAGACCCTCGAGCAGTTCGCCCAGTTGCTCAAGACCCGCACCTCGGAAGAGGGCATGGCGCCGCTCTCCGCCGCTGCCGTGGCGCGCCTGGCCACCTACAGCGCGCGCCTGGCGGAAAACCAGAAGCGCCTCTCGGCGAAGATCGGCGACCTGTTCCAGTTGCTCAGCGAAGCCGATTTCGTGCGCCAGCTGGCCGGCGAGAAGGTGACCGACGCCGAACACATCGAGCGTGCGCTCAAATCCAAGGCCACGCGCACCGGCCGGGTTTCGGCGCGCATCCTCGACGACATGCTGGCGGGGATCATCCTCATCGACACCGACGGCGCAGCGGTGGGCAAGTGCAACGGCCTCACGGTACTGGAGGTGGGCGACTCGGCATTCGGCGTGCCGGCGCGGATTTCCGCCACCGTGTACCCGGGGGGCTCGGGCATCGTCGACATCGAGCGCGAGGTCAACCTTGGCCAGCCGATCCACTCCAAGGGCGTGATGATCCTCACCGGCTACCTCGGCAGCCGCTACGCCCAGGAGTTTCCGCTGGAAATCTCGGCGAGCATCGCGCTGGAGCAGTCCTACGGCTACGTCGACGGCGACAGCGCGTCCCTGGGCGAGGTCTGCACCCTGATCTCGGCGCTGTCGCGCACGCCGCTCAAGCAGTGCTTCGCCATCACCGGTTCGATCAACCAGTTCGGCGAGGTGCAGGCGGTCGGCGGGGTCAACGAGAAGATCGAGGGCTTCTTCCGCCTCTGCGAAGCGCGCGGGCTGACCGGCGAGCAGGGGGTGATCATCCCGCAGGCCAACGTCGCCACGCTGATGCTCGATGAACGCGTGCTGCAGGCCGTGCGCAATGGCCAGTTCCATGTCTACGCGGTGCGTCAGGCCGATGAGGCGCTGAGCCTCTTGGTGGGCGAGGATGCCGGCAGCCCGGACGAGAAGGGCCGTTTCCCCAAGGGCAGCGTCAACGCCCGGGTGGTCGAGCGCCTGCGCGAGATCGCCGAGATGGGCATGGAGGAGGAAGAGAAGCCCGACGCCGCCAAGGAGGTGGCCGCCGCCCTGGAGAAGGCGCCGGCACCCGCCAAGCCGCCGCGCAAGGGCCCGAAGAAGGAACCCGGCAAGAAGACCCCGCCCGACGACAAGGTCCAGGGCCCGGCCTGACCAGGCGATGACCGGTCACGGCGCCGCGCGGGTGCCGTGGCTGGTCAGTCATTGAGCGGCGTAGAGCCGCTCAGCGCTGGCGCTGGTCCGACAGACTTTTCACCACGGCATCCACAGGCTTATCCACAGCTGGCGTGGATAAGATTTCCTCGCTTTCCCAGGGCCCCTGTCAGGTGTAGGCTGGCCCAAGGTCTTCGCGAGGAACGTCGTCATGTCCCGCAACCTCTGCCTCACCCGTCAATGCCTGGGCATGGTCACCCGCATCGAGTGCGTGATTCTGCCGCTGGCCGGAGGGAATGGACTCTGGACACTCATCTGCGCTGCCGGGATTTCGGGAGCGCAGCCGTCGGCGATCAAGGCGCAGGGCCCATTCCACGGGCCTTTCGTCGCTGAATCGGTGCTTTCGGCGATTGCTTCCTGCCTGGCCGAGCTGGGCTACTGCGCCTGCGAGGACCCGCTGATCTGGCGCCTCCATGTGCAGGGTGAACTGCGTCGGCTCAATGGTGAGCGCCCTCGCAGCCCGGGCTCGTTCCTGTCCCGGCCGGAGACCTGAGCGGGCATCGGCTGTGCAGCTTTTGCGCAGCCTGCGGCGAGCCCCGGCGAACGCTGGGCAGCGCCATCCTTCCCAAGACAATTCACAGGGTTATCCACAGCTCCTGGGGATATTTCGAGGCATTACGTGCCTGTTTTTCTGTAGGAATGTGCTCGCTATACTCGCCGCCAGTTTTGACTCTGGATGCGAGGCTTCATGGAACGCTTTTTGGAAAACTCGATGTATGCGGCGCGCTGGTTGCTGGCGCCCATCTACTTCGGCCTGTCCCTGGCGCTGCTGGCGCTGTCGCTGAAGTTCTTCCAGGAGGTCTATCACGTCCTTCCGCACGTCTTCGAGAAGACCGAGGCGGAGCTGATCCTGGTGCTCCTGTCGCTGATCGACATGTCGCTGGTGGGCGGGCTGCTGGTGATGGTGATGATCTCGGGCTACGAGAACTTCGTCTCCCAGCTGGACATCGACGAGGGCAAGGAGAAGCTCAGCTGGCTGGGCAAGATGGACTCCGGCTCGCTGAAGATGAAAGTGGCCGCGTCCATCGTGGCGATCTCCTCTATCCACCTGCTGCGGGTGTTCATGGATGCGCAGAACATCGATAACACCAAGATCATGTGGTACGTGGTCCTGCACATGACCTTCGTGATCTCGGCATTCGCCATGGGTTACCTGGACAAGATGACCAAGCACGATCACTGATCGCGCCGCCGCTCCACCATGACCGCCCGTCAGCGTCCCGCTCGCGGGCGGTCGTGTTTCTGCCCGGCGGTTTTGATCCTGTACGGAAACTGTATTTAACTTTTCCCTGTACAGATCCCGCCGAGGTGACGCCATGAACCTGCAGACACTTTCCAGCGAAGCCCGCGCCGGGCATGTCGATGGGCTCGACCTGATCTCCATGGAGGGGGGCATCTACCTGTTGCAGGCCCATATCGAGGGGCGTTGCCACACCCTGGACGATGGCCGTGGCCATGCGATGCAGCTGCGCTCGGTGGAGCATGCACGGGGGCTGCTGCATGAGTTGCCGCGCATGCCGTTCTACCTGGTGCACGCTTCCGTGCATGACGAGATGTGCGGTATCGCCCCGGATGATCGCGGTGCGCTGCGGGTGCCGTTGTCGATGGGCGCCCGGCACTGATGGCGGGGGGATAGGGCCGGGAAGGGGGCTGTGCTAGTCTGGCCGGCCTTTTTTCCGGAGCGGAGCCCCGGCCATGTCCGAACTCGAATTTTCCACCGATGAAACCCGCGTCAGCTACGGTATCGGCCGCCAACTGGGCGACCAGATCCGTGACAATCCCCCGCCCGGCGTGAGCATCGACGCTGTCGTCGCCGGCCTGCGCGATGCCTTCGCCGGCATCGAGAGCCGTGTCGACGGTGCCGCGTTGTCCGCCTCCTTCAAGGTCATCCGCGAGCGCATGCATGCCGAAGCCCAGGCCAAGGCCGATGCCGCCGCTGGCGAAGGTCGTGCCTACCTGGTGGAGAACGCCAAGCGCGAGGGCGTCACCCAGCTGCCGTCCGGCCTGCAGTACGAAGTGCTGGTCGCGGGCGAGGGTGCCAAGCCTTCCGCCGAAGACACCGTGCGCACCCATTACCACGGCACCCTGATCGACGGCACCGTGTTCGACAGCTCCTACAACCGTGGCGAGCCGGCCGAATTCCCGGTGGGCGGCGTGATCGCCGGCTGGGTCGAGGCCCTGCAACTGATGAACGCCGGCAGCAAATGGCGCCTGCACGTGCCCAGCGAGCTGGCTTACGGCGCCCAGGGCGTCGGCAGCATCCCGCCGCACAGCGTGCTGGTGTTCGACGTCGAGCTGCTGGAAATCCTCTGAGTCTTTCGGAGTGATCGCCGGGCGCGTCGTCCCTGACGGCCCGGGAGCCGGCGGAGGCGCCTCTGCCTCCGCATGCACGGCCGGAGCCCCGGGCGCCGGCCATGCAGATGACGCGTCCTGCGTCATCCGAACCCTTCAGTGCAGCTGGACCTCGTTGTGCGGACGCAGCGCCCGCGCATAGCAGAAGAGGAACAGGCTGCGCACCAGCTCCTTGAGTATCACGGGCTCGCTGGATGTCAGGCCGGCAAGGTCGAGATCCCCCTGATCACGCAACTCGTCGAGCGCGTCCTCTTCGAGGATGGCGCACACTTCGCCGGTTTCACGGTGGAGGATGCGCAGGTAGGGGTGCGGGCGATCCAGCCAGGCATCGATCAGGTAGGTCATGGCTCATCTCCTTGAAAAGCAGTGAGATGAGAATAATTCCTATTATCAAAATAACAAGAGGCAATCGCCGCCTTTCGTCGTCTGCTTGATCCAGGTCATGCCGTTGCCGGGCTCGAACCTGGCCTGGAGGCTGCTCCTGCTCAGCCTTTAGGGGCGCGCAACGAAAAAGCCCGTCGCAAGGACGGGCTTTCGGATACGGCGGGTGGATCAGTGCGTGCGGGCGACGGCGAAGCGGGTGAGTTCGATCAGGGCGTCGCGGTACTCGTTGTCCGGCAGTACGTCCAGGCAGGCGATGGCGCGCTCGGCGTAGTCGCGGGCGAGGCGGGCGGTGTAGTCCAGCGCACCGGCTGCCTCCACGGCGGCGCGGATGCTTTCCAGGTCCTGGCTCCCGCCCTGCTGGATGGCCTGGCGGACCAGGGCGGCCTGCTCGGCGGTGCCGTCGCGCATGGTGGCGATCAGCGGGAGGGTGGGCTTGCCTTCGGCCAGGTCGTCGCCGACGTTCTTGCCCAGGGTGGTGGCGTCGCCGCGGTAGTCGAGCAGGTCGTCCACCAGCTGGAAGGCGATGCCCAGGTAGTCACCGAAGGTGCGCAGGGCCTCGACCTGTTCGGCCGGTGCCTGGGCCAGTTCGGCGGCGCTGTGGGTGGAGGCCTCGAAGAGCATCGCGGTCTTGCCGCGGATGACTTCCATATAGGTCTCTTCGGTGGTGCTGGCGTCGCGGATCTTCGACAGCTGCAGCACCTCGCCCTCGGCGATCACCCGGGTGGCCTGGGAAATGATGCGCATCACCGGCATGGAGCCGAGCTCGACCATCATTTCGAAGGAGCGGGCATAGAGGAAGTCGCCGACCAGCACGCTCGGCGCGTTGCCCCACAGCGCGTTGGCGGTGGAGCGGCCGCGGCGCAGGCCGGAAGCGTCGACCACGTCGTCGTGCAGCAGGGTGGAGGTGTGCAGGAACTCGATGGTGGCGGCGAGCAGGCGCAGCTGGTCACCACCGAAGCCCAGTGCGTTGCCGCTGAGCAGGACCAGGAGCGGACGCAGGCGCTTGCCGCCGGCAGAGACGATGTAGTCGCCGATCTTTTCCACCAGGGGAACGCGGGAGGTGAGTTGCCGACGGATGATGTCGTCGACTGCGGTAAAATCGTCCGCCACCACGCGGTAGAAGGCCTGGGGTTGCATCAGCGAGGGGTGCTCCTTTGAGGTTGCGCGGCATGCTAGGGGGCAGGGTGGGGGCTGTCAAGGCAAGCGCCGACGGTGCTTGCGCGGCAATCACGGCTTGCGTACAATCGCGGCCCCTGAACTTCCTTGGGCATTTTCCTGCCTTACGCAATTGCACGGGTTCCAGTTCCGGCCCCATGCAGCCATGCCGACCCCTTCTTCTTCCTATAAAGCGTCGGGTGAGCAGGTTTAACGGAGAAAATCCATGTACGCAGTTATCGTTACCGGCGGCAAGCAATACAAAGTCGCTGAAGGTGAATTCCTGAAGATCGAGAAACTCGAGATCGCCACCGGCGAATCCGTGACCTTCGATCGCGTTCTGCTGATCGGCAATGGCGACGACGTGAAAATCGGCGCTCCGGTCGTTGATGGCGCCAAAGTAGTCGCTGAAGTGGTCGCTCAAGGCCGTCACGACAAAGTGCGCATCATCAAGTTCCGCCGTCGTAAGCACCACATGAAGCGCCAGGGCCACCGCCAGTGGTTCACTGAAATCAAGATCACCGGCATCCAGGCCTAAATTTCCTTTTTGGAGGATTTGACTCATGGCACACAAAAAAGCTGGCGGTTCTACCCGCAACGGCCGCGACTCAGAAAGTAAACGCCTTGGCGTGAAACTGTACGGCGGCCAGGCCATCAAGGCCGGCAACATCATCGTGCGTCAGCGCGGCACCAAGTTCCACGCCGGCTACGGCGTTGGCCTGGGCAAAGACCACACCCTGTTCGCGAAAGTGGATGGCGTGGTCAAGTTCGAGGTCAAAGGCGCTTTCGGTCGCAAGTACGTGAGCGTCGTCGCGGCCTGATCGCGACTCCGCTGCAAAAGCCCTGTCTTGCGACGGGGCTTTTTTGTTTCTGATAGATGGAAACTCCGATTTGCGCGGGCTTCCCTGTATCCTTGTGTTCTTTTTTCTTTCAACCCGTCCCGCGTGGCGGGAGGCGTCCTGATGAAATTCGTCGATGAAGTATCGATCTTTGTAAAAGCGGGTGATGGCGGCAATGGCCTGATGAGTTTCCGTCGCGAGAAATTCATCGAGAAGGGTGGCCCCAATGGTGGCGACGGCGGTGACGGTGGTTCCGTGTACATGGAAGCCGACCCGAACCTGAACACCCTGGTCGACTATCGCTATACCCGCCGTTTCGATGCTCAGCGTGGCCAGAACGGTGGCAGCAAGGATTGCACCGGGCACAAGGGTGAGGACCTGATTCTCCCCGTACCGGTGGGAACCACCGTCATCGATGCCGGCACCCAGGAGATCATCGGCGACCTGACCAAGCCCGGTCAGCGCCTGATGGTCGCCCAGGGTGGTTGGCACGGCCTGGGCAACGCCCGTTTCAAATCCAGTACCAACCGTGCGCCGCGCCAGACCACCAACGGCAAGCCGGGCGAGTCCCGCGATCTCAAGCTGGAGCTCAAGGTGTTGGCCGACGTCGGCCTGCTGGGCTTGCCGAATGCCGGCAAGAGCACGTTCATCCGCTCGGTCTCCGCCGCCAAGCCGAAAGTCGCCGACTACCCCTTCACCACGCTGGTGCCGAACCTGGGCGTGGTCAGTGTCGGTCGCTACAAGAGCTTCGTCGTGGCCGACATCCCTGGCCTGATCGAGGGGGCTGCGGAAGGCGCCGGCCTGGGTATCCGTTTCCTCAAGCACCTGGCGCGGACCCGCCTGCTGCTGCACATCGTCGACATGGCGCCGCTGGACGAGAGTGATCCGGCCGAGGCGGCCGCCACCATCATCGAGGAGCTGGGGCGCTTCAGTCCGGCGCTCACCGAGCGTGATCGCTGGCTGGTGCTGAACAAGGCCGACCAGTTGCTCGACGAGGATCGCGAGGCGCGCATGAAGGCGGTGATCGAGCGCCTGGGTTGGGAAGGCCCTGTCTATGTGATCTCCGCGCTGGAGCGCGAGGGCACCGAGGCGCTGTCCCAGGACATCATGCGCTACCTCGACGAGCGCGCCCTGCGCATCAGCGAGGAGCCGGCCTACGCCGAGGAGCTCGCGGAGCTCGACCAGCGCATCGAGGACGAGGCGCGTGCCCGTCTGCAGGCGCTGGACGATCAGCGGGCCCTGCGCCGCGCCGGGCTGAAGAGCGCCGGTGCGCAGGATGACGATGATGACTTCGAGGATGACGAAGACGACGGCGACGGTCCGGAAATCTTCTACGTACCCTGATGAGTGCGCCGCTCGGCGCAGATGATCGCCATAGGCTGTGCGCCATGGGCCGCACGGCTTTCTAGCTAAGGTTGGAAGATATGCGGGACAAGGTGACGGGCGCGCAGCGCTGGGTGGTGAAGATCGGCAGCGCCTTGCTGACGGCGGATGGTCGCGGCCTGGATCGCGACGCCATGGCGGTCTGGGTCGAGCAGATGGTTGCCCTGCGCAATGCGGGGGTCGAGCTGGTGCTGGTGTCTTCCGGCGCCGTGGCGGCGGGCATGAGTCGCCTGGGTTGGAGCGCCAGGCCCAAGGCGATGCATGAGCTGCAGGCGGCCGCCGCCGTAGGGCAGATGGGATTGGTGCAGGCCTGGGAGTCGAGTTTCGGCGAGCATGGCCGGCATACCGCGCAGATCCTCCTGACCCATGACGATCTTTCCGACCGCAAGCGTTACCTCAATGCGCGCAGCACGCTGCGCACGCTGGTCGAACTCGGCACCATCCCGGTGATCAACGAGAACGACACGGTGGTCACCGACGAGATCCGCTTCGGCGACAACGACACCCTGGCGGCCCTGGTGGCCAACCTGGTCGAGGCCGACCTGCTGGTGATCCTCACCGATCGCGACGGCATGTTCGATGCCGACCCGCGCCACAATCCCGATGCGCAACTGATATTCGAAGCCCGTGCGGATGATCCGAGCCTGGATGCGGTCGCGGGCGGCACTGGCGGTGCGCTGGGGCGCGGCGGCATGCAGACCAAGCTGCGCGCGGCACGCCTGGCTGCGCGTTCCGGTGCGCACACGGTGATCGTCGGTGGGCGTATCGAGCGCGTGCTGGACCGCCTCAAGGCCGGCGAGCGCCTGGGTACGCTGCTGGCGCCGGAGCGCGGCATGCTGGCGGCGCGCAAGCAGTGGCTGGCCGGCCATCTGCAGACCCGTGGCACCCTGGTGCTGGATGCGGGGGCGGTCAAGGCGCTGCGTGACGATCGCAAGAGTCTGCTGCCGGTCGGCGTGAAGGCGGTGCAGGGCAGTTTCCGCCGTGGCGAGATGGTGGTCTGCGTCGGCCCGGATGGGCGTGAAGTCGCCCGTGGGCTGGTCAACTACAGCGCTCTGGAAGCGCAGAAGATCATCGGGCAGTCCTCCGAGCAGGTGGAGAAGCTGCTCGGCTACGTCGACGAGCCCGAGCTGGTGCATCGGGACAACCTGGTTCTGGTCTGAAGGAGCGTTCGAATGCGCATGATAAAGGGATGGGTGGCGTTGGCTCTGTGCGCGCCTCTGCTGGCGTCCGCTGAGGAGATCGGCTCGGTTTCCACCGTGTTCAAGTGGGTGGGGCCGAACGACAAGATCGTCGTCGAGGCTTTCGATGACCCCAAGGTGGAGGGCGTGACCTGCTACCTGTCCCGGGCCAAGACCGGCGGCGTGAAGGGTGGGCTCGGGCTGGCCGAGGATCGTGCCGAGGCGTCCATCGCTTGCCGTCAGGTCGGTGCCATCCATTTCAAGGGTGAGCTGAAGGATGGCGAGGAGGTGTTCAAGGAGCGCACCTCGCTGGTGTTCAAGACCATGCAGGTGGTGCGTTTCTTCGATCAGAAGCGCAATACGCTGGTGTACCTGGTGTACAGCGATCGAGTGATCGAAGGCAGCCCGCAGAACGCGGTCACGGCGATCCCGATCCTGCCCTGGGCGAAATGAGCCCTGGCGCGCATCGAAGCCCGGTTCGCCGGGTTTTTTTGTGCCTGCCGATCGGCGTGGCTTTTTCGCAGACAATAAAAAACCGGCCCTGGGGCCGGTCTTTCATCAAAAGCAAAGCTTAGGCAGCAGCCTGGCCGAGCGCCTTGATGTGGGCGTTCAGGCGGCTCTTGTGACGAGCAGCTTTGTTCTTGTGGATGATGCCCTTGTCGGCCATGCGGTCGATTACCGGAACAGCCAGGGTGTAGGCGTTCTGGGCTTTGGGCAGGTCCTTGGCATCGAGCGCCTTGACGACGTTCTTGATGTAGGTGCGGACCATGGAGCGCAGGCTGGCGTTATGGCTACGACGCTTCTCAGCCTGTTTTGCGCGTTTTTTGGCAGAAGGTGTATTGGCCACCGTCAAGCTCCTCGAAAACTGGGGGGATACAAACAAATAAGGCCGCGAATCATGCCGATGCGATGAATCAATGTCAAGGGCAGGCGTGGCTTCCCTGCAAAGGGGCGACGAGCGTACCTCATACCGGACCGCGGCGTGATTTATTTTCGTGCCGGCTCTACACTCGCCGCCTTCGAAAGCAGGGCGCTTTCGGCCCGGCGGCATTGTTTTCCGCCTGGCGGGACTTCCAACGAGCACAAGCCTCCGACCTCCATGAATCTGCTCAAATCGCTGGCCGCCGTCAGTTCCATCACCATGCTTTCGCGGGTTCTCGGCTTCGTCCGTGACACCATCGTGGCGCGCATCTTCGGCGCCGGCGTGGCCACAGACGCCTTCTTCGTGGCCTTCAAGCTGCCCAACCTGCTGCGGCGGATCTTTGCCGAGGGTGCGTTCTCCCAGGCCTTCGTGCCGATCCTGGCCGAGTACAAGACCCAGCAGGGGGAGGAGGCGACCCGCACCTTCCTGGCCTACGTGTCAGGCCTGCTGACGCTGGTGCTGGCGGTGGTCACGGCCCTCGGCGTGCTCGCCGCGCCCTGGGTGATCTGGGCCACGGCGCCGGGCTTCGCCGATACGCCGGAAAAATTCGAGCTGACCACCTCGCTGCTGCGGGTGACCTTCCCCTACATCTTCCTCATTTCCCTGTCCTCCCTCGCCGGGGCGGTACTCAACACCTGGAACCGCTTCGCCGTGCCGGCCTTCGTGCCGACCCTGCTTAACGTGGCGATGATCGTCTTCGCCCTGTTCCTGACTCCTTACTTCGACCCGCCGGTGATGGCCCTGGGCTGGGCGACGCTGGCGGGTGGCCTGGCCCAGTTGCTCTACCAGCTGCCGCACCTGAAGCGCATCGGCATGCTCGTGCTGCCGCGCCTTAACCTGCGCGACAGCGGCGTCTGGCGGGTGCTCAAGCAGATGGGGCCGGCGATCTTCGGCGTCTCGGTCAGCCAGATCTCGCTGATCATCAACACCATCTTCGCGTCCTTCCTGGCCGCAGGCTCGGTGTCCTGGATGTACTACGCCGACCGCCTGATGGAGCTGCCGTCCGGAGTGCTCGGCGTCGCCCTGGGCACCATCCTCCTGCCGTCGCTCGCCAAGACCTACGCCAGCGATGACCGCCAGGCCTATTCGCAACTGCTGGACTGGGGGCTGCGCCTGTGTTTCCTGCTGGTGCTGCCTTGCGCGCTGGCGCTGGCGCTGATCGCCGAGCCGCTGACGGTCTCGCTGTTCCAGTACGGCAAGTTCAGCGCCCATGACGCCGAGATGACCCAGCGCGCGCTGATCGCCTATTCGGCCGGGCTGCTCGGGATCATCCTGGTCAAGGTGCTGGCGCCGGGCTTCTATGCGCGGCAGAACCTGCGCACGCCGGTGCGTATCGCGCTGTTCACCCTGGTCGCGACCCAGGCGATGAACCTCGTCTTCATCGGTCCGCTGCAGCATGCCGGCCTGGCGCTGGCCATCGGCCTGGCGGCGTGTCTCAATGCCGCGCTGCTGTATTGGCAGTTGCGCCGGCAGAAGCTGTTCGAGCCGCAGCCCGGCTGGCCGATGTTCCTCGCCAAGCTGCTGCTTGCGGTCGCGGTGATGACGGCGGTGCTGGTCGGTGGCATGTGGCTGCTGCCCGCCTGGGACCAGGGCGACATGCTGCTGCGCCTGCTGCGTCTCGGGGCGCTGGTCACAGCCGGCGCCCTCGGCTATTTCGCCACCCTGGCCTTGCTCGGCTTCCGCTTGCGTCACTTCGCCCGGCGCGCGCTCTGAGCCACGCCTGGCACCCGGAAGGCTCTCGTCACGGCCCGTCTGCGACACGTCAGCGACGCCTGTTGTCTGGTCGCGGGTGTGCGTATAATCGGCCACTTTGTGAACAAGACGTGTGCTATGCAGCTGGTCCGAGGCCTCCACAACCTGCGGCCCCAACTTGGGGGCTGCGTTGCCACTATCGGCAATTTCGACGGCGTACACCGTGGCCATCAGGCCATTCTCAAACGCCTGCGCGAGCGCGCAGGCGAGTTGGGCGTACCCAGCTGCGTGGTGATCTTCGAGCCGCAGCCCCGTGAATTCTTCGGCCCCGACACCGCGCCGGTGCGCCTGACCCGGCTGCGCGACAAGCTCGAGCTGCTGGCAGCCGAAGGCGTCGACCGGGTGCTCTGCCTGGCCTTCAACCGTCGTCTGCGCGAGCTCAGCGCCGCGGAGTTCGTGCACGCCGTGCTGGTCGAGGGGCTTGGGGTCAAGCATCTGGAAGTCGGTGATGACTTCCGCTTCGGCTGCGATCGCGCCGGTGACTTCGCCTTCCTGCAGATGGCCGGTGCGGCCGAGGGCTTCAGTGTCGAAGCGGCAGCCACCGTCGAGCTGGATGGTGTGCGGGTGAGCAGCACGCGGGTGCGCCAGGCCCTGGCCGCCGCCGACTTCCCGCTGGCCGAGCGCCTCCTCGGCCGGCCGTTCTCCATCACCGGCCGGGTGCTGCACGGGCAGAAGCTGGCGCGCCAGCTGGGTACGCCCACGGCCAACGTGCAGCTCAAGCGTCGGCGCGTTCCCCTTTCCGGGGTCTTCCTGGTCAGCGTCGAGCTGGATGGCGCGCGTCGTCCCGGCGTTGCCAACATCGGCGTGCGTCCCACCGTGAAGGGGGATGGCAAGGCCCACCTGGAAGTGCATCTGCTGGATTATTCCGCCGACCTGTATGACCGGCGCATCAGCGTGACCTTCCACCACAAGCTGCGTGAAGAGCAGCGTTTCGCTTCCCTGGAGGCGTTGAAGTCGGCGATCGACGCGGACGTCGCCGCCGCCCGTGCCTACTGGCAGGGCATCCCCATTCAATGATGAGCCTGGACTGACATGACCGATTACAAAGCGACCCTCAACCTGCCGGAAACGGCATTTCCGATGAAGGCCGGTCTTCCCCAGCGTGAGCCGGAGACCCTGCAGCGCTGGGACTCCATCGGGCTCTACCAGAAGCTGCGCCGGATCGGTGAGGGTCGTCCGAAGTTCGTCCTGCACGACGGCCCGCCCTACGCCAACGGCAGCATCCACATCGGTCACGCGGTCAACAAGATCCTCAAGGACATCATCGTCCGCTCCAAGACCCTGGCCGGCTTCGATGCCCCCTACGTGCCGGGCTGGGATTGCCACGGCCTGCCGATCGAGCACAAGGTCGAGACCACCCACGGCAAGAACCTGCCTGCCGACAAGACCCGCGAGCTGTGCCGCGCCTACGCCGCCGAGCAGATCGAGGGGCAGAAGGCCGACTTCATCCGCCTGGGCGTGCTGGGCGAGTGGGACAACCCCTACAAGACCATGGCCTTCGCCAACGAGGCCGGCGAGATCCGCGCGCTGGCCGAGATGGTCAAGCAGGGCTTCGTGTTCAAGGGCCTGAAGCCGGTCAACTGGTGCTTCGATTGCGGCTCCGCCCTGGCTGAGGCCGAGGTCGAGTACCAGGACAAGAAGTCCGATGCCATCGACGTCGCCTTCCTCGTCGAGGATGCCGACAAGCTCGCTGCCGCCTTCGGCCTGTCGAGCCTCGCCAAGCCCGCCGCCATCGTCATCTGGACCACCACTCCGTGGACCATCCCCGCCAACCAGGCGCTGAACGTCCATCCCGAATTCACCTACGCCCTGGTCGACACCGGGTCGCGCCTGCTGCTGCTGGCCGAGGAACTGGTGAAGTCCTGCCTGGCGCGCTTCGGCCTCGAAGGCCAGGTCGTCGCTACCGCCAAGGGCGAGGCGCTGGAGCACATCCGCTTCCGCCATCCGTTCTACGAGCGCCTCTCGCCCGTCTACCTGGCCGAGTACGTCGAGCTGGGCGCCGGCACGGGCGTCGTTCACTCCGCGCCGGCCTATGGCGAGGACGACTTCCGCTCCTGCAAGCACTACGGCATGAGCAACGACGACATCCTCAGCCCGGTGCAGAGCAACGGCGTCTATGTCCAAGACCTGCCTTTCTTCGGCGGCCAGTTCATCTGGAAGGCCAACCCGGCCATCGTCGCCAAGCTGGAAGAAGTGGGCGCGCTGCTCAAGCACGAGAGCATCAACCACAGCTACATGCACTGCTGGCGCCACAAGACCCCGCTGATCTACCGCGCCACCGCGCAGTGGTTCGTCGGCATGGACAAGCAGCCCAACGAAGGCGCCACCCTGCGCGAGCGCGCACTGGCGGGCATCCAGCAGACCGAGTTCATTCCCGCGTGGGGCCAGGCGCGCCTGCACAACATGATCGCCGGTCGCCCGGACTGGTGCATTTCGCGCCAGCGCAACTGGGGCGTGCCGATCCCGTTCTTCCTGCACAAGGCCACGGGCGAGCTGCACCCGCGCACCGTCGAGCTGATGGAAGAGGTGGCCAAGCGCGTCGAGCAGGAGGGCATCGAGGCCTGGTTCAGGCTGGACGCCGCCGAGTTGCTGGGCGACGAGGCTTCGCAATACGACAAGATCAGCGACACCCTGGACGTGTGGTTCGATTCCGGCACCACCCACTGGCACGTGCTGCGCGGCTCCCATGCGGAGCTGGCCCACGCCAGCGGCCCGGCCGCCGACCTGTACCTGGAGGGCTCCGACCAGCATCGTGGCTGGTTCCACTCGTCCCTGCTCACCGGTTGCGCCATCGACGGCCATGCGCCTTATCGCCAGCTGCTGACCCACGGCTTCACCGTCGACGAGTCCGGCCGCAAGATGTCCAAGTCCCTGGGCAACACCGTGGTGCCGCAGACCGTGATCGACACCCTGGGCGCCGATATCCTGCGGCTGTGGGTCGCGTCCACCGACTATTCCGGCGAGATCGCCGTGTCCCAGCAGATCCTGCAGCGCAGCGCCGATGCCTATCGCCGCATCCGCAACACCACGCGCTTCATGCTCTCCAACCTCACCGGCTTCGACCCGGCTCAGCACCTGGTGCCGGTCGAGGACATGCTGGCGCTTGACCGCTGGGCCGTCGACCGCACCCTGCAGCTGCAGCGCGAGCTGGAAGAGGCCTACGGCGAGTACCGCTTCTGGAACGTCTATTCCCGGGTGCACAACTTCTGCGTGCAGGAACTGGGCGGCTTCTACCTCGACATCATCAAGGACCGCCAGTACACCACCCAGGCCGACAGCCTGGCGCGTCGTTCCTGCCAGTCCGCGCTGTTCCACATCGTCGAGGCGCTGGTGCGCTGGGTCGCCCCGATCCTGGCCTTCACGGCCGAGGAAATCTGGCAGTTCATGCCGGGCGAGCGCGACGAGTCTGTGATGCTCAACACCTGGTACCAGGGCCTGAGCGAGCTGCCGGAAGGTTTCGAGATGAGCAATGCCTTCTGGGAAGACGTGGTCGCGGTCAAGGCATCGGTGAACAAGGAGCTTGAGAACCTGCGCACCGCCAAGGCCATTGGCGGCAGCCTGCAGGCCGAGGTTACCGTCTTCGCCGAGGAGTCCCTGGCTGCCAAGCTGGCCAAGCTGGGCAACGAACTGCGCTTCGTGCTGATCACCTCCACCGCCGACGTGCAGCCGCTGGCCGCAGCGCCGGCCGATGCGGTGGAAACCGAGGTGCCGGGCCTGAAGCTGAAGATCCTCAAGTCCGTACACGCCAAGTGCGGCCGTTGCTGGCACCACCGCGCCGATGTCGGCGTGAACGCCGCGCATCCCGAGCTGTGCGGCCGCTGCGTCGAGAACATCGAAGGCGCCGGCGAGGTCCGCCACTATGCCTGAGGCCCGTTTTGGCCGTCTCGGCTGGTTGCTGCTGAGCGTGCTGGTGTTCCTGCTGGACCAGGCGTCCAAATGGGTGGTGTTGGAGTCGATCCCGTTCCGTGAGCGGATCACCGTCATCCCCGGCTGGTTCGACTGGATCCATGTGTACAACACCGGCGCCGCCTTCAGCTTCCTCGCCGACAGCTCCGGCTGGCAGCGCTGGTTCTTCGCCCTGATCGCCCTCGTGGTCAGCGGCGTGCTGGTGGTCTGGCTCAAGCGCCTGAAGGCCGACGAAACCTGGCTGGCCATCGCGCTGGCCATGGTGCTCGGCGGCGCGCTGGGCAATCTCTACGACCGCGTGGTGCTCGGCCACGTGGTCGATTTCATCCTGGTGCATTGGCAGGATCGCTGGTACTTCCCGGCGTTCAACCTGGCCGACAGTGCCATCACCCTGGGCGCCATCATGCTGGCGCTGGATATGTTCAAGTCGAAGAAGTCCGGAGAACCCGCTCATGACTGAGTCTCTCGCCAGCGTCTCGCGTATCGGCCCGGACACGGAAGTCACCCTGCATTTCGCCATCAGGCTGGAGAACGACGATGTCGTCGACAGCACCTTCGGCAAGCAACCGGCTACCTTCAAGGTCGGCGACGGCAACCTGCTGCCCGGTTTCGAGGGCGCCCTGTTCGGCCTCAAGGCCGGTGACAAGCGCGTGCTGCCGATCGACCCGGAGCAGGGCTTCGGTCAGCCCAATTCGCAGAACGTGCAGGTGATGCCGCGCAGCCAGTTCCAGGACATGGAGCTTTCCGAGGGGCTGCTGATCATCTTCAACGACGCCGCCAACACCGAACTGCCCGGCGTGGTCAAAGCCTTCGACGACAGCCACGTGACCATCGACTTCAACCACCCGCTGTCCGGCAAGTCGCTGCGCTTCGAGGTGGAGATCCTGGCGGTCAAGCCGGCCTGATTTCATCTCCCGCAGGGGAGGGCGGCCGCAAGGCCCAGAGGTAGACAGCATGCAAATCAAACTCGCCAACCCCCGCGGCTTCTGTGCCGGCGTCGATCGCGCCATCGAGATCGTCAACCGCGCACTGGAAGTCTTCGGCCCGCCGATCTACGTGCGTCACGAAGTCGTGCACAACAAGTTCGTGGTCGAGGACCTGCGCGCCCGCGGCGCCGTCTTCGTCGAGGAGCTGGACCAGGTGCCGGACAACGTCATCGTCATCTTCAGTGCCCACGGCGTTTCCCAGGCCGTGCGCCAGGAAGCCGACCGCCGTGGCCTGAAGGTCTTCGACGCCACCTGCCCGCTGGTGACCAAGGTGCACATGGAAGTCGCGCGCTATAGCCGCGACGGCCGCGAGTGCGTGCTCATCGGCCATGCCGGGCACCCGGAGGTGGAAGGCACCATGGGCCAGTACGACGCCAGCAATGGCGGCGCCATCTACCTGGTGGAGAACGAGGCCGACGTCGAGCGCCTGGTGGTACGCAACCCCGAGGCGCTGTCCTTCGTCACCCAGACCACCCTCTCCATGGACGACACCAGCCGCGTCATCGACGCCCTGCGCAGCAAGTTCCCCAGCATCGGTGGCCCGCGCAAGGACGACATCTGCTACGCCACCCAGAACCGCCAGGACGCGGTCAAGCAGCTCGCTGACGAGAGCGATGTGGTCCTGGTGGTCGGCAGCCCCAACAGCTCCAACTCCAACCGCCTGCGCGAACTCGCCGAACGCATCGGCACCCCGGCCTACCTCATCGACGGCGCCGAGGACATGCAGCAGGCATGGTTCGAAGGCGTCGCCCGCGTCGGCATCACCGCCGGCGCCTCGGCACCGGAAGTACTGGTGCAGGGAGTGATCGAGCAACTCCGCGCCTGGGGCGCTGAGGTTGCTATGGAGCTGGATGGCCGGCCGGAGAATGTGACGTTCTCGATGCCGAAGGAGTTGCGGTTGAAGGTGGTGTGATTGCTGCTGAAATGAGAAAGGGCCCGAATGGGCCCTTTTTGTTTCAGTTGGATGGGCAGCGGGCCCAGGCTGTGGATAACGAGCCGCCGCCACTGCGAGCGCCATTTGAACTGATGGTCAGTGTGTTGGAAGCACCACTCCATAGGCGGCCGGTGATCGCGCTGGCCTGGATGGTGTATCCGGTTGCCGACACCGCCGTAATGGATAAGTTGAATTGTTTAGTGGAGCCATCGATGGGGCTCTGGCTCGGGTAGATGGTTGGAGTGGTGCCACTCGCTGCCCCCACATAGGTACCCCGCTGGGCTCGGTAGCGTTCCATGGCGCTGGACAGGCCTACCAGTGCGCCTTTGGCGTCCTCGCACGCGGTGCGGCGAACATAGTTCTGATAAGAGGGGTAGGCAATTGCAGAAAGTACTGCAATTACCGCAACCACTATCATCAGTTCGATCAGTGTGAAGCCATTTTGCTTGTCCATGTGTTTTCCATAAATGCAGAGATGGCGCCTCTTGTGAGGCGCCATCTTTCGGATCAGTTGAAGGTCGTGTTGTCCATCCAGTAGGTCTTGCCCAGCGGTGCAGACGGTACCTCATCTGGCGGAAGAGATGGGTCCTTCAGTACGTGGCACTCGTTGCCTTGGCAGACCAATTGCGGGTCTCCGGAGATGCCACCGCTGTTGCTGGTCTGGAAGCGGTCGGCATAGGTCCCCGATCCATTGGCAGGGACGGAGGCCGGCGTGCCATCCAGCAGGCGTACCTTGTAAGACCTGTTGACGCCGACGGCGGCGCTACAAGCGGCTGCACTGGCGCTGGGTTCGTATGTGTTGAAGTACAGATAGCCGCCTGCTACCAGAGCTCGGGACAGAACCTTTTCCCCCAGCTCACGCAACGTGATGTACCAGCCACCATCGGTCCGAGCAAATGCCGACGCCGCGGCCGTTTTTTGAGCAGTTGTGCCTTGTTGCACAAGGTTGGCCGAGGCGTCATAGAGGTCCGATTCAGTCAGCGTTGTCTGCGGGTTCGGACTGAACAGCGCAGAAGTCCGGAAAGAATAGAACCTGTCAGTGATGAATGTATTCAAGGGGTGACCGCGATAACCACTGCCGATGTTCACGGTCAGTGAGCGGTTGCCATTTACGTTCAGCAGGGCTACGTCCGGCTCATGGTAGAAGCGTCTGGCATTGGCTGTGGTGTTTCCACCAACGCTGGCGAACACTCCGCTGCCATTGCTGCCTCCAGCAGTGACCAGGCTGTTACCTGTGCTGCCGTTGTTGATATAGAAGCGCCAGACTTGACCGCCCATGTCGCCAACGAAGAACTGGTCCGCCAACTGGTTGGGGTCTAGTACAAGGGCACCGTTACTCTCCTGGATATCAATCACACGGACAGCGCTGGGGATACTGTAGGTCATGTTGCTCAGTGTCAGTGATCCAGTGCCACTCTGTGTAGACGCACTGTTGCTAGCGGACCAAATCAGGGCACCGGTGCGGGCATTGACGATATAAATGGCATTGCCAACGTTATCGGCGGTTCTTACGTCTGTGCCTTGGTTCAGGTTGTCCTGCGCTGGATTGTAACCACCACCGAAGATCAGTACATCGGTAATCACGGTTCCGATCTTGATCTTGGTTTTCACGGGGGCTGACCAGGTCTGGCTGAGCTTTTCAAACCCGGCCGTGGTGCCACCCACTATCTGCCACATCAATTTCGGTGCGGTACGGTCAGTGATATCCAATGCATAGATGTTACGGCCACCGCGCCCCATCGTTGCATAGGCGTAGACAAACTCACCCGTGTTCAGGGTCCCCGATGTTGTGGTCGGTGGAGTTGCTTTGGGATCGCCATAGATCACGCCGTTACCATTGGCATCATTGACCCAGAGGGTGACCGTATTGTCCATGCCGTAGGCTTTGGGCTTGATCGAGGTGCTCTGGGTGTTGTCCTTCAACTGCTTGATATTGTCCAGCAACTCTTCAGGCATGAAACCGAACTGCTCTTCACCGGTATTGGTGTCGAACATTTGGATGAAGCCTTCATTGGTGCCGAGTATCGCGCTTTGGTCGTCGCGCGTGCAGACCCCGCTGGTATATTCAGCGCAGCCATAAGTTACCAGGCGAGGCGCCGAATGGATTGGGTCACCAAGTGCCTTTCGCTCTGTGGTTCCGTTGGTGTCCAAGCCACGGATGAAGTTGAAAACAGCGTCGCGCTCCGTAGTGCTGTTTACTCCAGAACCTAGCATTGCATTGGTGATGTTCGTGTTGCTGGATTTCAGGTGATATGCCGTGCCATTCAGTGCTACTGCGCTGCTAGGGGAGCTGCCGTAATAAGTGAACAGGTTGCGACGGCTTGGGGCGGGTAGTTGAAGTGCCGCCCCGCCTTTTGTTACATCGTCACCGTCGCGAACCGTATCCCAGAAACTACGTGCGTTACTTTTGAAGAAGCCAGTAAGTGGATCGATAGCCGCGGCGTCGTCCAGGTCGACAATCGCGGTCACATTATTGACTTCCCCAAGGCGATAGCGTTTGAGGTTGCCAGACCAGCGGTCATTGGCAGATGGTTTGAACAGAGCGAAGTAGAGCTCGTCCTTATTGTCTTGACGGTTGAAGCTGTTCACCGGAGCGGTGGCGTTTACGAAAGTAGTGTTGGTGGCCAGTGCACGTTGAACGATGTCGTTGAATGCCGAGGCGAGGTCGCCGGCGTTCTCCGCCTGATAGGCGCTGCCGCCCCCGACGGACGCGAGGTCGTTCAGGAAGCGAGTGGCTTGAGCGTTGTTACTGGTGTTGAAGCCGATAGTGTGCGTGACGACAGTATTCAGACCGTCGAAGTCGCTTTGGTCAGCGCTACCCATCCAGCGAACCAATGTACGTCCACATTTTTCATCGTTGTCATTGGAATCAGTGCTGCCCCCGCAAGAGGTTCCGGTCATGTTTGCAATATTGGTTTGGGAAGCAGTGGTGTATCCGTTCGCTTCGCCGTCAGTGAGCAAGACCATATAGGTGGCCTGACAGGAGCTAGTAATGGGGCTGGCGTAAGGGGCGCTATGCTTCGAACTTAGCTGGGTCAGATAACTACCCGCCTCACTCAGCGTTGGAACAAGTGGGGTGCCACCGCCGGCTGCAAGGCTCTGAACAAGGTCATTGGTGTAATTTCGAATCGTGTAGTCATTACTACCTTTGCCGCCGCTGCGAAGTTTCACACGGAGCTTGATAGCGTTGCCGGGACTGCTTTCATATGTCTTGAGGCTGAGGTTCGAACTGGAGTTCGGCGTCAGTACAAGAGAAAGGGAGTTGCCGTCCGCCCAGCTACCATTAGCAAAAATGGATTGGAGGTCGGCAGCCAGCGTACCTCCCGAGCAGACAACCGGAAACCCCGCAGTAAGTCCTGTAAGGTTGCAGGTTGTGCCGCCGCTTGTAAGTGACCTTTTTCCGATGTTGTTGGCGTCACTTGAGAATGCCGCTGAGTTACCTGAGTCCTCGAAACGCAATTTGAGAGAGGCGTCCTCGGTGCTATTAGGTGTAATGATCACCTGGGCGTCCAGGACTTGGGCGTTGCGCAGTGCAGGCACTTTCTGGAACCGAGCGGCAATATAGGTCTGCGCGTAACTGTTGCCATTAAGGGATTGGCTGCTTTCCGTCAGGTTCATGCGTTGTGGATTGCTGCTGTTTAGCCGGTACTGCCGGGCATCGTCCTTAGGATCCAGTAGTGAAAGATCCATTATCGGGTTCAAGCACCCACTGTCCCCGCCGGTATAGCTGACGTTGAGTACCGGCTGGAGGTTCTGGTTGGCGTCGACGGCCTGGGCAACACGATTGCCATTTCCGCTGGTCGGCGTGAAGAAGAACGCCATGGAGTTGTTGCCGCACCAACTGGTGTTGTTCACGACACGTTGTACAAGGGAGGTGACATCCGGGCCGGCAACATGAACAGAAGGTGACGCTGTGCGCCATTCGGAAGGTGACCAACTGATAGCCGGTGTCTTGCTGCGCCCGGTAAAGTCCTCGCTTGCGGTGAATGCACTCGCATCACCAGCGTCTTGGGCCGAAACATCAAAAACTACGCTGCGATCATCGGAGCCTGCGGGTACAAAGTCGATGCGGGCAGAGGTAATGCGTGCGCCTTGAGGGATGGAAACCGTTTGGAAGCGCAAGCCAGCAGTACGCGCGTTGTTTTCAGAGCCGCTGTAGGTGATTTCCAATCTTGGGCTGTTGGTGTCACCGTCGCCAAGATAGTAGGAGTAACTGGTGGATGTCGCTCCCCTTAGACGAATAGTTGCATCGCTGACAGGGTTGGTCGTTGGCGCGATGGCTTGCAATGCTTGGAACTGGCTGGTGATGTCCAAGGCTATTTCACCGCTTGCTGCCGTAGGCTGCAGGCTGGTGTTGTTAAGCGCTGCCACGCTGAAATCGCGAGCCGCGACGCTTTCGTTGTCGTTGTAAGCTCCGGGTGTCTTGCTGTTTTCCAGCTTGACGGAGAATCTCGGGATGGACGTGGAAGTTGTGGGCTTCAGATAGAGCCTTGCAGAGCTGATTGTGACCCCTTTGGGAACGTTCAGGTTGCGGAAAAGCAAGATGCTGTCGTTTCCGGAGGTACCGCTGCTGGAGTTGATGGAGAGCACGGCGCCTGCTGGGCAGTTGCTACGAGCTGTAATGATCTTGGCGGAGCAGGATATGTCGCTGCGCACGTAATAGGTCGAATTTTCGTTCGAGTACGAGGAGCTGCTGCCAAGGGACCTCACGGTACTGGTCAGTGAACTGCCGCTATTGTCTGTATTTTTTACGTAACCCATTACCAATGTTGGATCGACGATATTGGTAACCGTAGTGCCTGTGGTCTGGCGCGTAGCGTCATCTCCACTATCCGCTAGAGTGGGGCTGGCCAGCTTCACGTTCAGGGATTCGTTTATATTTCGTACCGGGGACAGTATTCGGCTGCCCCCGCTAGTGGTGTTTAGTGCCATCACACCCACGTTGATGCTGCCTGCATTGGAGATAATCGTGTTGAAGGCGCTCTTCAGTCCCGCCATCCGGGTGCCTTGCATGGAGCCCGAGTCATCGAGAATGAACAGAACGTTGGGGCGGATACCGGAATCGATTGCAGCACCACCGAAGAAAATCTCCGTATCGTCTGCCAGAGTGACGCTGCTATGCAGCACCATGGTTGAGAGTAATGAAGAGGCCAGGAGGGTATTCAGGGAACGTGGGTATTTCATGCTTGTCTCCGTATCCGGCTCAGTAGCGAACCAGATGGCCTTGAAGGTGCTTGGCACGGGCAGGGTTGTTGGCATCGACACAACCCGAATCGGGGCAGGACTTGCCAGTGCTTTCGATGTTGTAGCAGGCGTACTGGAAGGTGGTGTTGTTTTCCGAAGCATCCATCGAGTAAGAGGGAATCACGCTCCAGCAGTTGCCGGGGAGGCCGGCGCTT
The DNA here is from genome assembly GCF_018408275.1 of Pseudomonas sp. Pc102. Taxonomy (NCBI): domain Bacteria; kingdom Pseudomonadati; phylum Pseudomonadota; class Gammaproteobacteria; order Pseudomonadales; family Pseudomonadaceae; genus Pseudomonas; species Pseudomonas sp. Pc102. The sequence continues at coordinate 1,129,380 of NZ_AP021905.1, forward strand.
GCGGCGAAGCTAACCGTGCTTATGAGTGTGGCGCTGGTCCCGCTCGTTAATGTTCCACTGGTACTGATGCTATTAAGCGCAGGAGATGGGGTGGCTTCGTAGGTGGCGATCCACTGCCGTATCCCCGTCTCTGCTGCCTGGAAGGCAGTTGTCTGCTGCTGGCTGTTTGCTGCCATGCGTGTTTGCAGTGAGGACATGTTTGCAGCGGTAATTGCGATTACTGTGAGCAGCAGCAGCAGCACCAAGCTGATTAGCAAGGCCATGCCATTCTGTTTGTTATTCATCAGAGTCGATTCCTCAGCTCGTAGGTACCCGAGTAGGTGCGCTGTACTTCGTTGCGTGAGTCGCTGACTGACAAATTCACTCGAATGGATCGAACCTTCCCCAGCTCGGCAGAAGTGATGGCACTGCCGTTCTTCCAGGTGGTGGTGCCGCCCGAGACGATCCCGTACTGGATGCTGTTGATAGCAGCGTTATCCAGAATGGGATCGGGAGTTCCAGAGTTCACTGTCATGCAGATTCGAGGTGTTCCACCACTGGCGCAGTTCGTGTAGGCGACCTCGTTCAGATAGAGGGAGTTATCTGCGCAGTCTTTTTTAGTGGAGAACAATGTTCCGCTGGTAGCCGAAGCCGCATAACGGAACATCACACCGGTGCCGCTGGTGCCAGCAGTATCGATTGCTGCCGCTGGAAAGGTCAGGCTTCCGACAGTGGTGGTGTTATAGGCGGAACTGCAGCCTTGATAGCCTGCTCGGCGGGCATCTCCGCCGATGATCTCCAAAGCAAGACGGCCACTTTCTTGAGCCCTGGCTAACGCCGAACTGGTCTTGTCGGCAGAAGAGGTGCTACTGAAGAGTTGCACAACTCCCAATAGCAGCAGTGAGCTTATGAGCACGGCGATCATCAGCTCGACGATTGAGAAGCCCTTCTGGTTCATAGGTCTACTCTCATTGTGTAGCTGAGGCTTTCTGCCGAATTCTGCTGAGTGATTCCTCGATTCAATGCAGAAGACTCCTGCCAGGAAATGGTGATGGTGTATTGGTTATTGGTTCGTGAGATGACAGCCGTCGCGCCTGGAATACTGTTGGCGAGATCAGCACGCCATTGGCTGAGATCCAGTTGGGCTTGTTGGGACGCGATGCAGCCACTCGCGGCACATCCCGGATCCGAGGTGGCTGCTGCAGAGGCAGTCAAGACATAAGAGTTGGTAGTGGTGGCCTCTGTCCAGTTCGCACGCATGCGCTCCACGATATCGAAGCTCAGCAGGCTGGCCTGGCTGCGAAGATAAGCACCCTGGTTGGACTGAAGGCTGGTCATGGTCAGGCTAGCCATGCCCAGCAAGCCGATGGCGAGCACCAAAATGGCGATCAGCACTTCGATGAGAGTAAAGCCTCGGGACGAGTTGACCTTTTTCATGAGCAACCGCTCCCACTGCAGGCTTGGCCAAGGGTATTGACCTTGATCTGTTTACTGGAGGGACGAGTGTCGGAAACCGAAATGGTTGCAGAGGTGGCAGTGCCGTTGGCGTTGTAGGTGATCTCGTTACGAGAGCTGGTCACTGTTACACCGGTATTGCTGGAGGGAATAACTCGCAATACGGTAGTGCCTCGCACCATCAGAGTGCCGCTGCTCCAGTTCGTGGAAGCAGTGCAGGCCGTACCTCCCGCATTGGTAGGGCAAATCTTGATCGCGTCTCGCAGCGTTACGGCCTCGCTGCGAGCCATTTGCATGGCCCCAACGAGCGTATTGGTTGAACTGGTGAGTCGGTTATCCAGGATGAGGCTCCTGAAGCTCGGTAATCCGATCGAGACAAGGATGGCGAGTATGAGTAGCGCCACCAACAGTTCGATGAGGGTGAATCCTTTGCCTGAGTACATGGTGTAGTCCCGGAAAATCCCAAGACAAAGTTAACCCAGGCGGCCTGTCTCTCCAGTAATGTAGGGATGAGCGAGCTAATCGAGCGATGAAATGCAGTTCAGGTGCAGTGAGCATTCCTGCTTGGTGATTCAGATCTCGCTCGGCCTGAGAGGCTGATCACTATCGAGTGCACAGGGTGTTCATCGAAGCAAAGCAGCAAGGTGCCGTTCAGTGCTCGTGTCGTTCCGTTGGCGTTGAACTGTAGGTAGGGTTGGCGACGAAATGATTTCCAGTGCCAGGCATAGCCTTGGGGTATTTCATTCTTGAAGTCGGCGACTTGTTTGGGGGCCAATTGGCCCATGGCGTCGTGATCCGTGAAAACCATGATATGTGCTCTCCAGATACTTCCTGACTCGCACTGAACGACTCCCGAACAGACTGCGACGATGCGTCGCTCGTTAACGGCTTTGCTCCGTGCATAATGCAGCGCCCCCATCATCTGGTTGACCAATTGAACCCTCTCCTGATGCTCAATGAGTTTGAAATAGCTCGGCAAGGCAGCGGTAACCAGTATCGCCATGATTGCTAACACCATGATCAGTTCGACCAGTGACACTCCTCGGGGGCGTCTCATTGCGGTTCCTCGCAGACTGAATAGCGAGCTCGAACATAGGACAGGTTGATTCGATGCCAAATGACGTAGGAATACGGGTTACCGTCATCGGCGGGGGGGCTCTCGGTCTGTTGAGTGCTCTCGAGCTGGCTGTTTCTGGATGCTCGGTGCAGTTGATAGAGCGCTCCGCGACAGGAAGGGAGGCTTCCTGGGCTGGGGGGGGAATCGTTTCTCCGCTTTATCCGTGGCGCTATTCCCTTGCAGTCACGGCTCTTGCCCACTGGTCTCAGGACTTCTATCCGGCTCTATCTAGGCAGTTGCTGGAGCGGACCGGGACCGACCCTCAGGTCCATGTCACCGGTTTGTATTGGCTGGATCTGGAAGATCAAACCGAGGCGTTGGAATGGGCAGGGCGGCAACGTCGGCCACTGAGTCGCGTACCGCTGGACGAGGTCTATGTCCGTGTTCCGCCACTTAGAAGGGGCTATTCAACCGCCATCCACATGGCCGATGTCGCCAACGTCCGCAACCCGCGCCTCACCCGTGCGCTGCGCGAGGCCCTGCTTCAATTGCCCAATGTCACCCTCCGGGAAGATTGCGCCGTGGATGGTTTCATCCAGGAAGGCGGGCGTGTCGTCGGGGTTCGCACCTCGCAGGAAGAGGTCCGTGCGGATCGCGTGGTGCTCTGTGCCGGCGCCTGGAGCGGGGAGTTGCTCGCGACGCTGGGGCTCGACTTGCCCGTGGAGCCGGTGAAGGGACAGATGATCCTGTTCAAATGCGCCGAGGATTTCCTGCCGAGCATGGTGCTGGCCAAGGGGCGCTATGCGATCCCGCGGCGCGACGGCCACATCCTGGTGGGGAGTACCCTGGAGCATGAAGGCTTCGACAAGACGCCGACCGAGGCCGCACTGGAAAGCCTGAGGGCGTCGGCCATCGAGATGCTGCCGGCGCTGGCGGAGGCCGAGGTGGTCGGCCATTGGGCCGGATTGCGGCCGGGGTCTCCCGACGGCATTCCTTTCATCGGGCCTGTGCCCGGTTTCGATGGGCTCTGGCTGAACTGCGGTCATTACCGCAATGGGCTGGTGCTGGCGCCCGCGTCCTGCCGGCTGCTCACCGACCTGATGCTGGGGCGCGAGCCCATCGTCGATCCCGCGCCCTATGCCCCGGGAGCGCGCCTGAAGCCGCTGGCCTGACGCCGCCGGGGATCAGTCGATCCCCAGTTTCTTCAGCCGGTAGCGCATCGAGCGGAAGGTCAGGCCCAGGCGCTGGGCTGCGGCGGTGCGGTTCCAGCGAGTTTCTTCCAGGGCCTGCATGATGAGCTTGCGCTCGATCTCTTCCAGGTAATCCTCGAGGTTGCTGACCTGCGCAAGGTCGGCCTCGCCGCTTTCCGACGGGGAGGGCGCGTCGGCCAGGCGCAGGTCCTCGGGCTGGATCTGGTCGTTGTCGCAGAGCGTGTAGGCCCGCTCGAGCATGTTTTCCAGCTCGCGGACGTTGCCGGGGAAGCGATAGCTCTTGAGCTTTTCCATGGCGTCGCGGGTGATGCTGGCCGCGGCGCTGTCCGCAGCCAGGCGCTTGAGCATCACATCGGCCAGTTGCGGGATGTCCTCGCGGCGCTCGCGCAGCGGGGGGACGCTGAGTTCGATGACGTTCAGGCGGTAGTAGAGGTCCTGGCGGAAGCGTCCGGCCGCCACTTCGGCAGCCAGGTCCTTGTGGGTGGCGCTGAGAATGCGTACGTCCACCACCACTTCCTGCTGGCCACCTATGGTGCGAATGGCCTTTTCCTGGATGGCACGCAGCAGTTTCACCTGCATGGGCAGGGGCAGGTCTGCCACTTCGTCCAGGAACAGGGTGCCGCCATGGGCCGCCTGGAACAGGCCGATCTTGTCTTCGATGGCGCCGGTGAAGCTGCCCTTCTTGTGGCCGAAGAATTCGCTTTCCATCAGTTCCGAGGGGATGGCGCCGCAGTTGACCGGTACGAAGGGGTCTTCGTGGCGCGGGCCCTGCTCGTGGATCATGCGTGCCACCAGTTCCTTGCCGCTGCCGGACTCGCCGCTGATGTAGACGGGGGCCTGGCTGCGCGCGAGCTTCTGGATCTGGTTGCGCAGCGCCTTCATCGGCGGCGAGTCGCCGAGCAGGCGGTTGTCCATCGGCGTGTCGCCGCTGCCGCTGGTGCGCAGGCGCAGGGCCGCAGCGACCAGCTCGCGAAGCCGGCCGAGGTCCACAGGCTTGGTGAGGAAGTCGAAGGCGCCGGCCTTCAGTGCGTTGACGGCGGTGTCCAGGCTGCCGTAGGCGGTGATCATCGCCACCGGGACCTGCGGATGGCGCTGCTGGATGTGCTGCACGAGGTCGAGGCCGGTGCCGTCCGGCAGGCGCATGTCGGTCAGGCACAGGTCGAAGGGTTCGGCGGCGAGGAGTTCACGGGCTTCCTTGACGTTGCGGGCGCTGCGGGTATCCAGCTTCATCCGGCCGAGGGTGATCTCCAGCAGCTCGCGGATATCGGGCTCGTCGTCGACGATGAGTGCTCTCTGTCTGGTCATGGTCAGCTCAATTTGCGCGGGTGGGCAAAGGTAATGCGAAAACAGCTGCCGCCGGTTTCGCGTGGGCGGTAGTCGAGGCGGGCCTGGTTGCTCTCGCACAGCTCGCGCGAGATATACAGGCCGAGCCCGGTACCCTTGCTTTCAGTCGTGTAGAAGGGTTCGAAGATGTGCTGCACCTGCTCGGGCGGCACGCCGGCTCCATCATCCATGATCTCCAGGATGGGCAGGTCGCTTTCCGGATCACGGAATAGGCGAAGCCAGACCTGTCCGACCTTGTTCTTCTGAAAACTGTAGCGCAGACCGTTCTGTACCAGGTTGGTCAGTACCTGGGTCAGCTGGTGCGGGTCCATACGGGTCTGGATCGTGCCGCTGTTGGTCTCGATGTGCAGTGTCTGGCCGGGGCCGGAAGCATTGCGGAATTCGCTGGCGAAGCGGTGCAGCCAGTACTTCAGGTCGAGCAGCTGGGGCTCTGACTGGCGGCGGCGTGACAGCTGCAGGACGTTCTCGATCACCAGGTTCATGCGTCGCGACTGGTCCTGGATGATCTGCGCCAGCCGTCGGTCCGGGCCGGTCAGCTCTTCCGACTCCTGCAGAAGCTGCGCGGCATGGCTGATGGCGCCCAGGGGGTTGCGTATCTCATGGGCGATGCCGGCGGTCAGGCGGCCGAGGGAGGCGAGCTTGAGCTGTTGCGCCTGCTGGGCGATCTGCGAGATGTCTTCGAGGAAGATCAGGGTGTCGCGCTGCTCGCCCCGTTGCAGCGGTACGAAGCTGGGTTGCAGCACCGGGCCTTCGGGCATGGCCTGCAGGCTCTGCGGGCGCAGGGCGGGGTTGTCCATCCACTGCTGGAGGCGCTTGACCAGTTCCGGGCTCTGCGGGTCGATGATGCGCCCGGCGAGGTCATCGCGGCCCAGCAGGGTCTGGGCGCCCTGGTTGGCCAGGAGCACGCGGTGTTGCGCGTCGAGCACCAGGATGCCGGTGCGCATCCGTTGCAGGATCAGGGCGTTGAGTGCCTCGAGGTTGGCGACGTCGGCGGCGCGCTTTTCCGCCAGGGTCTCGCTCAGTTGCAGGCGTTTGCTGATGCCCTGGACGAAGAGTGCGGCCGCAAAACAGAGGGCGCCGAGCGCACCGGCCTGTACGTACTGGTTGGCGACTTCCGGGCGGCTGAGGCTGAGGTAGAAGGTCAGGTAGATCATGCCGATGGTGGCGACGGCGGCAATCAGCAGGCCGACCCGGCCCCGCAGCAGGATGTTGGCGATGGCCACCGCGACTATCACCAGGTTGCCGATGCCGCTGGGCGTACCGCCGGCCGCGTAGAACAGGCAGGACAACAGGATCACGTCCACGAGTGCCAGGCTGAACACCTGCAGCATGTGCTTCGGATGGCGGACCATCAAGGCGATCAGGATGTTCAGCAGCAGGTAGAACCAGGAGGCGTTGCGGAACAGTTGCGCGCGGGCGAGGTCGAGCAATTCGCTGTCCAGCTCGCTGGAGATCAGCCCGACCAGCGCGAGGCCGATGATCAGCCGGTAGAGGTTGTAGAGGCGGAAGATGCGCCGCGCCGGCTGCCCGCCCAGGACCGTCGACTCACCGCTCACCGCTGGTGGTGTCCTGTTCCAGGTGGGCGCGGCTGCAGTACCAGCGCTCGCCATTGGCCAGCGCATGGGCCTGCGGCACATGCACGCCGCACTGGCTGCATCGCACCATCGGGCTGGCAGCCTCCTCCGCGGGTTTCTGCGGGCGCGGGGCTGGTGGTGCCTTCATCCGGCGCCAGACCCAGACAGCGGCGAAGATCACAACAATCCAGAACAGCAGGCGGATCATCCCGGCGAGCTCACTTGTCATTGAAAGGAGCGCAGTTTAGCCAAGCCGGTGGTCCGCGCACAGCGGGGAGGCTGCGAGCTGTGCGTCAGGTCCCCTGGCATTGCCCGGAGCGGGAGGGGCGCTTTCGTCGGGACAAAAAAAGAGGCCCGCAGGCCTCTTCTTCGATCACGTTGGGCGTTCTCAGTCGAAAACGCCGAAGGTCATGTAGCTGAACCAGGAGCGGTCGCCGCTGCTGTTGGCTTCCGCTTCGTGCTGCTCTTCCTGCACTTCCTGCTGGTTCTCGGGCTTCAGCTCGTCCGGGATTTCTTCCTGGGCGTCTTCGTACTGCTTGATCACGTCCTGGTTGGCGCGGGTCTCGCCCGGGGGCAGCGGCGGCTCGCTCTCGATCAGGCCGAGGGTCGCCTTGGCCAGCCAGGAGCGGTTGTCGGCCTCTTCCTCGCGCGGCACGAACTGGCCATCGACCAGGTTCGGGTGGTCGGGGTAGTTGAGCTTCAGGGTTTCCAGGCTGGTCGCGGCCAGGTCGTTCAGGTTCAGGCGCTGGTAGGCCTCGACCATCACGGCCAGGCCGTCACCGACGGACGGGGTTTCCTGGAAGTTCTCCACCACGTAGCGACCACGGTTGGCGGCGGCGACGTAGGCCTGGCGGGTCAGGTAGTAGTGGGCGACATGGATTTCATAGGCGGCCAGCAGGTTGCGAAGGTAGATCATGCGCTGCTTGGCATCTGGCGCGTAGCGGCTGTGCGGGTAGCGGGTGGTCAGCTGGGCGAACTCGTTGTAGGAGTCGCGGGCCGCACCCGGGTCGCGCTTGGTCATGTCCAGCGGCAGGAAGCGGGCGAGCAGGCCACGGTCCTGGTCGAAGGAGGCCAGGCCCTTCAGGTAATAGGCGTAGTCGACGTTGGCGTGTTGCGGATGCAGGCGGATGAAACGTTCGGCGGCGGACTTGGCGGCCTCGGGCTCGACGTTCTTGTAGTAGGCGTAGATCAGTTCCAGCTGGGCTTGCTCGGCATAACGACCGAACGGATAGCGGGACTCGAGGGCCTTGAGCTTGGATACGGCGCTGGTATAGCTCTTGTTGTCCAGGTCGGCCTGAGCCTGCTGGTACAGCTCGGACTCGCTCAGGTTCTCGTCCACCACTTCTTTGGAGGAGCAGGCGGCGGTTAGGGCGAGAATGGCGATCAGCAGCAGGTGTTTCACTTGCATAGCGGCTTGCGTCCCTGTGACGGCTGGCTGTCTTGGGCGGAGCCGTCCTGTTATGATGGGCGCCCTGGGCTCCCCCAGGACAAAGACGCCGTATTTAACCACAAGCGCGTGGCCGAAACCAAAGGCTGCGCCCCCGCCGTTTTCGAGCATGTCCCCAATCATCAAGCAGGCTATTCAACTCAGCGCCGAGGTGCCGTCCGAACTGGGCGGGCAACGCCTTGATCAGGTCGCTGCCCAACTCTTCGACGAGCATTCGCGTTCGCGCCTGTCCGCCTGGATCAAGGACGGGCTGCTCACGGTCGACGGCCAGGTGCTGCGCCCGCGCGACACCGTCCATGGCGGTTCCCTGCTGGAGCTCAATGCCGAGCAGGAATCCCAGGGCGAGTGGGTGGCCCAGGACATCGCGCTGAACATCGTCTTCGAAGACGACCAACTGCTGGTGCTGGACAAGCCTGCCGGGCTGGTTGTCCACCCCGCCGCGGGGCATGCCGATGGCACCTTGCTGAATGCCCTGCTGCACCATGTCCCGGACCTGGCCAACGTGCCGCGTGCCGGCATCGTGCACCGCCTGGACAAGGACACCACCGGCCTGATGGTCGTGGCCAAGACCCTGGAAGCGCACACCAAGCTGGTGGCGCAGCTCCAGGCCCGCACTGTCAGCCGCATCTACGAGGCCATCGTGGTCGGCGTGATCACCGCCGGCGGCAAGGTCGACGCCCCCATCGGTCGCAGCTCGCAGCAGCGCCAGCGCATGGGCGTGGTGGCCGGCGGCAAGCCTGCGGTCAGCCACTATCGCGTGCTGGAGCGGTTCCGCTCGCACACCCATGCCCGGGTCAAGCTGGAGACCGGCCGCACGCACCAGATCCGCGTGCACATGTCCTACGTGAACTTCCCGCTGGTGGGCGACCCTGTCTACGGGGGGCGCTTCCGCATCCCGCCCGCAGCCAGCCCCACGCTGGTCCAGACCCTCAAGGACTTCCCCCGCCAGGCCCTGCATGCCCGCTTCCTCGAACTGGATCATCCGGTGACCGGCGCGCGCATGAAGTGGGAATCGCCGCTGCCCGACGACATGGTCTGGCTGCTGACCCTGTTGCGCCAGGACCACGAGTCCTTCACCTGATGGATGACTGGCTGACGCCCGACTGGCCCGCCCCCGCGCGGGTCCGTGCCCGCGTCACCACTCGTGCCGGCGGGTGCAGCCAGGCACCCTTCGACAGTTTCAATCTCGGCGATCACGTCGACGACGATCCCGCCGCTGTGGCGCACAACCGCGCCCGACTGGTCAGCGCCCTCGGCTGCCACCCCGCCTGGCTCAGCCAGGTGCACGGCGTGCGCGTGGTCGAGGCCGACCCTTCGCGTGTCGAGGTGGCCGACGCCAGCTGGAGCTCGACGCCCGGCATCGCGAGCCTGGTGATGACCGCCGATTGCCTGCCCGCCCTGTTCTGCGACCGCGCCGGCACCCGTGTCGCCGCCGCCCATGCCGGCTGGCGCGGGCTGGCCAACGGCGTGCTCGAAGCGACCCTCGATGCCCTCGACCGCCCGGCGGAGCAGGTACTGGTCTGGCTTGGCCCGGCCATCGGCGTCGACGCCTTCGAGGTCGGCCCGGAAGTACGCGACACCTTCGTCGCCCAGCATCCAAAGGCCGCAGCCGCTTTCCGCCCCAGCCACAATGAAGGCCGGCTGATCGCCGACATCTATGCCCTGGCGCGCATCCGCCTTGCCGCGCGCGGTGTGACCGCCGTCTACGGTGGTGGCCTGTGCACCGTCAGCGACCCGCGTTTCTTCTCCTACCGCCGCGCCTCCCGCACCGGCCGTTTCGCCAGCCTCGTCTGGCTCGCCGACTGATCCCCACCGGCGTTTCTACCCGCCGCCGGCTGTCGCGGACTGACCCGAGTCAAGGTCCGCTGGCTTGAATCGCCCAGAATCGTCCTTATCTAGACTGCATCTCGGCGGGCTTCTCGTATTCGGGGCCTTCATCGCTCCAGCCCGCTCCTTAAAGGAAGGACTGCCCTCATGCGAATCGACCGTTTGACCAGCAAGCTGCAACTGGCGCTCTCCGACGCCCAGTCACAGGCCGTGGGCCACGACCACCCGGCCATCGAACCTTTTCACCTGATACTCGCCCTGCTCGACCAGCAGGGGGGCTCCATCAAGCCCCTGCTCATGCAGGTGGGCTTCGACATCGCTGCCCTGCGAAGCGCCCTGACCAAGGAGCTGGACGGGTTGCCGAAGATTCAGAACCCCACCGGCGACGTGAACCTGTCCCAGGACCTGGCGCGCCTGCTCAACCAGGCCGACCGCCTGTCCCAGCAGAAGGGCGACCAGTTCATCTCCAGCGAGCTGGTGCTGCTCGCCGCCATGGACGAGAACACCCGGCTCGGCAAGCTGTTGCTTAGCCAGGGCGTGACCCGCAAGGCGCTGGAGAACGCCATCGCCAACCTGCGCGGCGGCCAGGCGGTCAACGACCCCAATGTCGAGGAATCCCGCCAGGCGCTGGACAAGTACACCGTCGACCTGACCAAGCGCGCCGAGGACGGCAAGCTCGATCCGGTGATCGGCCGTGACGACGAGATCCGTCGCACCATCCAGGTCCTGCAGCGCCGCACCAAGAACAACCCCGTGCTGATCGGCGAGCCCGGCGTCGGCAAGACCGCCATCGCCGAGGGCCTGGCCCAGCGCATCGTCAACGGCGAAGTGCCCGATGGTCTCAAGGACAAGCGCCTGCTGTCCCTGGACATGGGCGCGCTGATCGCCGGCGCCAAGTTCCGCGGCGAGTTCGAGGAGCGCCTCAAGGCAGTGCTCAACGAGCTGTCCAAGCAGGAAGGCCGCATCATCCTGTTCATCGACGAGCTGCACACCATGGTCGGCGCCGGCAAGGCCGAGGGCGCGATGGACGCCGGCAACATGCTCAAGCCCGCGCTGTCCCGTGGTGAACTGCACTGCGTCGGTGCCACCACCCTGGACGAATACCGCCAGTACATCGAGAAGGACGCGGCCCTCGAGCGCCGCTTCCAGAAGGTCCTGGTGGACGAGCCCAGCGAGGAAGACACCATCGCCATCCTCCGTGGCCTCAAGGAGCGCTACGAGGTGCACCACGGCGTGACAATCACCGACGGCGCCATCGTCGCCGCCGCCAAGCTGTCGCACCGCTACATCACCGACCGCCAGCTCCCGGACAAGGCCATCGACCTGATCGACGAGGCCGCCAGCCGCATCCGCATGGAGATCGACTCCAAGCCCGAAGCGCTGGACCGCCTGGAGCGCCGCCTGATCCAGCTGAAGATCGAGCAGGAGGCCCTGAAGAAGGAGGACGACGACGCCGCCCTCAAGCGCCTCGAAAAGCTCAAGGACGATATCGCCCGCCTGGAGCGCGAGTACGCCGACCTGGAGGAGATCTGGAAGTCCGAGAAGGCCGAGGTGCAGGGCTCGGCGCAGATCCAGCAGAAGATCGAACAGGCCCGTCTGGACATGGAGGCCGCCCGTCGCAAGGGGGACCTGCAGCGCATGGCCGAATTGCAGTACGGCATCATCCCCGACCTCGAGCGCAGCCTGCAGATGGTCGACCAGCACGGCAAGACCGAGAACCAGTTGCTGCGCAACAAGGTCACCGACGAGGAGATCGCCGAGGTCGTCTCCAAGTGGACCGGCATCCCCGTGTCGAAGATGCTCGAAGGCGAGCGCGAGAAGCTGCTGAAGATGGAATCCGTGCTGCACCAGCGCCTGATCGGCCAGGACGAGGCGGTCGTCGCCGTATCCAATGCCGTGCGCCGCTCGCGTGCGGGGCTGTCCGATCCGAACCGGCCCAGCGGCTCCTTCCTCTTCCTCGGCCCGACCGGCGTCGGCAAGACCGAGCTGTGCAAGGCCCTGGCCGAGTTCCTCTTCGACACCGAGGAAGCGCTGGTGCGCATCGACATGTCCGAGTTCATGGAGAAGCACTCCGTGGCCCGGCTTATCGGCGCGCCGCCCGGCTACGTCGGCTATGAGGAGGGCGGCTACCTGACCGAGGCCGTGCGTCGCAAGCCCTATTCGGTGGTGCTGCTGGACGAAGTGGAGAAGGCCCATCCGGACGTCTTCAACATCCTCCTGCAAGTACTGGAAGACGGTCGCCTCACCGACAGCCACGGACGTACCGTGGACTTCCGCAATACCGTGGTGGTGATGACCTCCAACCTCGGCTCCGCGCAGATCCAGGAACTGGTGGGGGATCGCGAGGCCCAGCGCGCGGCGGTGATGGATGCGGTGAGCAACCACTTCCGTCCCGAGTTCATCAACCGCATCGACGAGGTGGTGGTGTTCGAGCCGCTCGCCCGTGAGCAGATCGCCGGCATCGCCGAGATCCAGCTGCAGCGCCTGCGCAAGCGCCTGGCCGAGCGGGAGCTGAACCTGGAACTGTCCAGCGAGGCGATGGACAAGCTGATCGCCGTCGGCTACGACCCGGTCTATGGTGCCCGCCCGCTCAAGCGCGCCATCCAGCGCTGGATCGAGAACCCCCTGGCGCAGCTGATCCTGGCCGGCAGGTTCGCCCCGGGCATCGCCATCAACGCCAAGGTGGAGGGCGAGGAGATCGTCTTCGACTGACCCCGGAGCCGGTAAGGAAAAGCCCCGCATCGCGGGGCTTTTTCATGGGAGCGGATATCAGATGTGCCGCAGCAGAATCTCCAGGGCGGCCGCCTGGTCTTCAGCCAGGTCGATGATGTGGAAGCCGGCCCAGCTGTGCTGTCCATCGGCACCGGGGCGGCTCCACAGGCAGTCGGCGCCCAGGCGCACCTCGGTGACCCCTTCCACCGGCGTGACCGAGACGATGCGGCATTCCCATACCGAGTCGCTGGCCAGCGGCGATTCGCAGAACAGCATGAAACCGTCCGCGGAAAGGTCCACCACCCGGCCCAGGCGGTTGCCGGTATGCAGGTCATAGACCTCCAACTGGAGCTCCGTGGCGTGGCGGCTGTGATGTCGGCGGTCTTCCATGGGGACTCCTTAGCTCGGCTCGGCACTGCGGCCGGTGAAGCGCTGCAGGACGCGGTAGATGGCGCCCAGCGCACGGTCCACCAGCGGTGCGTTGTGTTCCGGGGCGATGATGCGGGCCAGCCCCTCTTCCATCTCGCTGGCCAGCAGCGTGATGGGCTTGATGGCGACTCGCTGGCCGCTGTGGTCGACGAACATGTAGTTGCGCGTGGTCGGGCTGTACCAGGAGAGCTTGAGCTTGCGCCCCTGGCCCTCCTCGACGAATTCGAACCAGGTGTTGAACTCCAGGCTCTCCAGCTCCTTGACCAGCGCCTGCGCGCGCGTCGAAAGACCCGACGGGCGAGCCGGGGCCAGCAGGCCTGCGTCCTCGCCGAGCATCTCGCTGAGCGGGCTCTTGGGCAGGTCCGGGTTGATCTGGGCCGCAAGTTGCGGCTGCTGGCCCTGCACGGCGTGCTGGCACGCCACCAGGTCCTGCAGCAGGCGGCGGATGCCGTCCTCGTGGTAGCCACCGAGCAGCTCCAGGCCCTTGCGCAGGTCCTCCAGCAGCGCCACGCGCAGGCCCTGCAGGCGGTCGCGGCCCTTGGCATCCAGCGGCGTGCCGCTCCAGGCCAGTTGCTCGGCCACTTCCCGCGAACGCTGCCATTCCGCGCCACGGTCGCCGTGGCGCAGGAGGACGAAGACCAGCACGTCGCTCCAGGTCTGTTCGAGGAAGTTGCGGATGATGCTCGGCGGCTCGCGCCCGGCCAGCACCCGGGCGATGGCGTCGACCGCCTGCTGGCGCGCGCTGAGCAGCTTGTCGCGACCCTTGGCCGCTTCCACCGCGCGGCGCTCGCGCAGCTCCACCTTGTGGCGCAGGGTGGCGACGTATTCGTTGAACTCCTCCAGCAGGCTGTCGAACAGCTGCAGGTCGCCGATGAAGCCGTGGATGATCCGCTCGACCACCCACTGCATCTTCGCCAGCAGCCCGCGCTCCTCGCCTTCGCCGCCATAGAGCACGCCGGCCTGGGCCATGGTGTTGAGCAGGCGTCGGGCGGGGTGGTGGTGCTGGGTGAACAGCGCCTTGTCCTGCAGCGCCACCTTCAGGTAGGGCGTGTGCAGGTGGGAAAGGGCGGTCTTGCAGCTGTCCGGCAGGTTGTCGTCGTCGAGGATGAAGTCGAAGAGCATGCCCACCAGGTCGATGACATCCGCTTCCTGGTCCGAGAGCTTCTGCTGCCCCGGGAGGCTGCTGTGGGTTTCCAGTTGCTGTTGCAGGTCGGCCTTCAGCCCGTCGACCCGCTGCGGCTGCTGCAGGCGCGAGGCGAGTTCGTGGGCCGATTGCTGCTGCAGGCGGTTGAGCGCTTCCAGCAATTCCGCCGCGCTGTAGGTGCGCGTGGCACCCCGTGGCGCGTAGCTGGCGATGCTGGGGGTGCCGCCGAGCAGCGGCGTATCGAGGTTGCGCTGGCGGTGCTCCTCCAGCAGTACGGCCAGGCCACTGAACAGGGCGCCCGGGTCCAGGGGCGGCGGTGCACCGAGGTCGGCCGGCGGGGGTGGCAGCGGCGCTGTCGGTGCGCTCTGGCTGCTGCGGGTGCCCGCGCTCTGGCCGTCCACGGGTGCGCTGCGGGTGACGCCCTGGGCGCGTTGGGCGCTGTACTTGAGATTGGGCAGCACGCCCGCTTCTATGAGGCGCTTGTTGAGCGCGTCATAAAGCGTGTCCAGGCTCTGCATCACATGCTGGTCGAAGAGCATGTAGAGGATGGTCTTGATCCGCAGCGGGAAAGGCGTGGGCTCCAGGGCATCGCGAAACGCCTGGGCGATCGCCTGCGGGCCGAAGGGGTTGCTGTCCTCGCCGAGCTTCTTGCCGTTGTTGAGCAGGCCCAGGCGCTGGTCGAGGGCGAACAGCGACTGCGCGCAGCGGGCCTTGACCCGGCTGACCATGTTGGTGACCAGCAGGCTTTCTTCGTAGACCTCGTTCTGCACCAGCTCCAGGTGCTCGGCGTCCAGCTCGGCAGCTGCCTCGGGCTTGAAGGTGCCGTCGAGGAACTCGGCGAACCGCTGGGCGATCCGCTGGTGGTAGGCGCGTTCGATCTGCGGACGCTGCTTGCGCACGTCGCGCATGCTGTCGAAGAACAGCGTCTGGACCTGGTTGTTCTCGGCCTTCTCGGCACATTCGAACAGGGTGTCGTCGACCTGGGCGAAAACGCCGGTCAGGTGTTCCGCCAGGCGATTCATCACCAGCTTGCGGCAGCTCTGCACCAGTTCGCCGAAACGCGGCTGGATGCCACGGCTGGCGAGAGTGGCTGGAGGGCGGGGTGGAGGAGGGGTGTCCTGGGTGCTCATGGACTGTCCTGCCGGGGCCGTTCGGCCGGCGGGTCCTGTAAGTGATCTGGGAAAGGCAGATATAGCAGCCGGCCCGGCAACTGCAAAGCATTGTATAAATTCGCTTTTCAGGGGTTGACAGCTCGTTCTGGAAACGTAAAATGGCGCGCCTCAGATGCAGCGAACCACGGTTTGCAGCGGATGAGATTGGAAAGCTTGAAGTTCCGCGATAGCTCAGTCGGTAGAGCAAATGACTGTTAATCATTGGGTCCCTGGTTCGAGTCCAGGTCGCGGAGCCAACTTCCAAACGGGGTATAGCGCAGTCCGGTAGCGCGCCTGCTTTGGGAGCAGGATGTCGGGAGTTCGAATCTCTCTACCCCGACCACTCCTTACATATGGGTCGTTAGCTCAGTCGGTAGAGCAGTTGGCTTTTAACCAATTGGTCGTAGGTTCGAATCCTACACGACCCACCATATTCAGGAATGCGCGGTAGCCGGCAGGCCACCCGCTTCCACGAGAAGCCCACCCATCGCGGTGGGCTTTTTCGTTTCCGCCCCCCCCATTTCTACCTGTGCGCACTGGCTCCAGACCTCATGGGTCCCGAGGTCGTGCGCCTCGCTCGCTACTGCGGCGTGATGTCGCAGTTCCGTGCATTCTTTTTGGGTCTGGCGTTCGACCCCACGGGACTGGCTGCCCGCCCGTCCCGCACTCCGTTTCCCGGTTTTCCGCCCGTCCAGGCCGGGTCTGCGGACGGACCTCCTGCGTCTGCCTGCGCCCCATCCCCCTCCGCGAATACCCCATCGCCCACATGGTCTTTCCTCGCCACTGCCCCTGGGAAAGACTCCGCTCCACGCAAAAGCAGGCGGTTACGAACCGTTCGTCCCCGCCGGCTTTCCGCACGGTTACCCAGACGCACTACCGCGCCGGGTGCACGAGAAGGGCTCCAGCGGGAGAGGACCTCCCGACCCTGGTTGTGCGATGCAGGTGCCTTGCGTCGCGGGTTTCTGGATGCCTCTACATGACCAACCTGAATGGAATGGCTCGCAGCCTGGAGAGAACATGAGCAACGCAAGCGCAGGGGTGAAAGGCAAGGAGGTCCCGGTGATCCGCGAGGACGCCGCCGACCAGGCCTTCGAGACCCCCGAAACGGTATCCAAGCGAACGTCGGTGCGTCTCGCCAACATCAGAAGCAACGGCGAGAACAAGCGCACCGCCAACGACAGCCAACTGGTCTGGTTCGACAGCGCCCAACTGGCCAAGCGCCGCCCCGACGACGGCATCTTCGTCCGTGTCATCAACTCCCTCTACACCGGCATCGTCCTATACATGGACAACCTAGCCGAGCTGCTCCCCGCCGTCCCCTCGCGCATGCATGCAGTTCTGCGCCTGCGCAACGCGGCCGAGATCAAGGCCTTCCGCGAAAGCCCGCAGTTCGAGGACTTCAAGAAGGGCGCCGCCGCCCGCAACCGCTCCGTCGCCTACAACGACGCCGACGTCCTGGCCGACCTGGGCCGCGGCGGCCTGCTCACCTGCTTCACCAGCTACGTCGACGACCGCGACAGCCTGCTGGCCTCCATCGACCAGGGGTTGCGCTTCAACTACCTGTGGATCCTCTTCCGCGACCCGACCAACATCCCCCTGGAGCTGGTCATCGCCTCGCTGCAATCCACCTCCACCGTGCTGATGAAGGAGATCAAGGCGCCGACCGACGTCGACGACGCCATCGTCTCCTACGGGGTGATGGAATACGGCGCCGAAGGGGTGATCTTCTCCCCGCGCGATCACGGCGTGATGAGCGAGTTCCTCGCCCGCATGTCCCAGGCGCAGAGCTACGCCAACCTCGACATCCAGGTCGGCACCGTGATCGAAAGCCGCCCGGTGGGCATGGGCTACCGCGCCTGCATCGACGCCTCCACCCTGTTCGAGCCCGACGAGGGCATGCTGGTCGGCAGCACCTCCCAGGGCGGCGTGCTGTGCTGCCCCGAGGTCTACTTCCTGCCCTACATGGAGCTGCGCCCGTTCCGCGTCAACGCCGGCGCCGTGCACTCCTACGTGTTCAACACCGACAACCGCACCGACTACATGAGCGAGCTGAAGGCCGGCTCGCCGATCATGATCGTCAACTCCAAGGGCCGCGTGCGCCGCGCCGCCGTGGGCCGGATGAAGATCGAGCAGCGCCCGCTGCGCCTGATCGAGGTCGAGTTCCCCGGCAAGGAGCGGGTCAACGTCCTCATGCAGGACGACTGGCACGTGCGCATCTTCTCCGACTCCGCCAAGCCGCTGAACATCTCCGAGCTCAAGCCCGGCGACAAGGTCCTCGGCTACGTCACCGAGCCCGGCCGCCACGTCGGCATCAAGATCAACGAATCGATCATCGAGAAATAGGGGCGCGCCATGAGCTACGTCAGCAGAGTACTGAGGGAGCGGCGCCTGCTGTTCCCGTCCTCGCGGCGCGGATTGATCGTGCCCATCGACCACGGCCTGACCCTCGGGCCCATCGCCGGCATGACCCAGACCGCCGATTTCGAGAAATGGATCGCCAGCGACCACATCAGCGCGGTCATCGGCCACAAGGGCCTGATCGAGCGGCTGATCCTGCGCGACATGCTGCACCCCTCCACCGGGGTGATCCTGCACCTCAACGGCATGGCCAGCATCGCCCCCGAGCCCGACACCAAGATCATGGTGTCGAGCATCGACACGGCGCTGGAACTCGGCGCCGACGCGGTGTCGATCCAGATCAACTTCACCGAGGACAACTTCCAGCACAACGTCGCCCTGCTCGGCGCCATGACCGACGCTGCCCACGGCGCCGGCTTCCCCATCCTCACCATGCTCTACGACAAGGCGCGGGGCCTTTCCGCCGCGGATCGGCAGAAGCGCCTCAGCCACCTGGTGCGGGTGGTGGCCGAGCTCGGATCGGACGCGGTGAAACTGGCCATGCCCGAATCCGCCAGCGACTGCACCGAACTGGTGGAGACCCACTGCCGCGACATCCGCATCTTCTTCGCCGGTGGCGAGCGCACCGAAGACGAACGCCTGCTGGGGCTGACCCGCTCCATCCTCGCCAGCGGCGCCGCCGGCCTGTGCGTCGGGCGCAACGTCTTCCAGCACCCGCGCCCCCTCGAACTGCTGAGGCGCCTGGCGGACTGCATCAAGGGCGAGACGGAATACCTCAGTCGCGCCGTGTGAACGGAACTCAACTCCACGCGACCGCCACAAGCGGTCAACCCAGGGTGACAGGTCAATGGATTACCTCGACGACAACGCGGCGCCCACCGGTGCCCGCAACGAATACGTGCTCTCGCCGCTGTGGAAGGACCTCTTCCCCGAAGGGCTGCTGAGCCGGCTCAACGCCAACCCCTTCCTCGTGGCCTGCCGCAACGGCGCGGTCAGCCTCGACCAGTTGCGCCACTTCCTCATCCAGCACCACTACTACTCGCAGTACTTCACCCGCTACCTCTGCGCGCTGATGGGCAGCATCGCCGACCAGGGCGAGTTCAAGTCGCTGTCCTGCAACCTCACCGAGGAGCTGTCCGGTGGCGACAGCGTCGACATCTCCCACGCCGAGCTGTACCGCCGCTCCATGGACCTGATGTCGGCCCCGCCGCGCAGCCGCCCCCTGCTGCCCGGCACCCGCCAGCTCATCGACGGCATGTTCCGCCACTGCCGCAGCAGCGACCCGATCGACGGCCTGGCTGCCCTGTGCCTCGGTGCCGAAGCCATAGTCCCGCTGATCTACGGCCCGGTGCTCGACGCCCTGCGCAGCCACAACGCCCCGCGTGAGGCCGAGCACTTCTTCGTGCTGCACATCGAGGAGGACGAGGACCACGCCATCGTCATGCGCGAGATCATCGACCGCATGCTCGTCGAGCGCCCCTACCTGCGCGCCCGTGTCGTCGCCATCGGCGAGGAGATGGTGCACCTGCGCATGGCCATGCTCACCGAACTGGCCCAAGGCCCCAGCGCCCAGCCCCTCGGCGCCGCCAGCACCCTGATGAGCGCCGAGGCCCTGCAGACGCTGCGCGCCGATGCCTCCCTCGGCAGCGGCAACTTCCTCGACCGCTGCCTGGCACTGAGCACCACGCCCGACGAGCCCTTCCTGTTCCTCGACAAGCCGCTGACCCTGCTGCGCGGCACACCGATCAGCGCCCTCGCGCTCAACGACCTGCAGCACCACCGCATGGCCCTGGCCGCCTGGTACCTGGAGCAGGGCGTGAAGCCCGGCGACGTCGTCGCGGTCACGGTCGAGGATGGCCTCTCCCCGCTGCTGCACTACCTGGCGCTGACCAGCCTGGGCGCGGCGATCTCGCTGATGAACCCGGCGATGCCGGCTGAGTTCGGCATCGCCTACATGGACGAGAACGGCTTCGAGCGCCTCGTGACCGACACCGCCACCCTGGTCGCCAGCGACTTCGCCCGCCAGTGGCGCGACGCCGGCCGCCCGGTGCTCGACGTCACCCGCGCAGCCCTCGATGCGGCGCCGCGCATGCCCGCCTGGTGGCCGCTGGAGCCGGAGGACTCCACCCTGGTGATGCTCAGCCACACCTCTGGCACCACCGGCCTGCCCAAGGCGGTGCGCTTCGAACACCGGCAGTTCTTCATGGGCAAGCGCGCCCGCATCGGACGCTTCGCCGAGGGCCCGGACGAGCGCTTCCTCAGCGCCCTGCCACAATCCCACTCGGCGGCCATCAGCCACCTGGAAACCGCCATCCTCCACGGCATTCCCACCTTCGTCCTCGGCACCCAGCAGGGCCAGGCGCTGCGCGACGCCATCCAGCGTTTCGCACCCACCACGGTCGCCGCGTTCCCGCGCAGCTACGTGCTGCTGGTCGAGGGCGGCATCGCCCATGACGAGTTCCCCACCGTGCGCCGCTGGTTCGCCATGGGCGATGCCTCGCACCAGAGCCACATCCGCCGGATCCTCGAAGGCGCGCCGCAGTCGCGCTTCATCGACGCCTTCGGCAGCTCAGAACTGGGCATGGCGCTGTTCCGCAGCGAATCGAGCCTCGGTGCCATCGCCGCCCAGCGCTGCATTGGCCGCCCGGTGGACATCGCCGTGGCCAAGGTGCTCGACCCGCTCAGCGGCGACGAGGTGCAGCCGGGCGAGGTCGGCCTGCTCGCCGTGCGCTCGCCCACCGTCACCTCCGGCTACTGGAAGCAGCCGCAGAAGACCGTCGACGCCTGGCGCGGTGGCTACTTCCTCACCGGCGATATCGCGTTCTGCAAGGACGGCGAGTTCTACCAGATCGACCGCGCGGTGGATGTCATCGACTCGCCCGCCGGTGCCCTGCACACCCTCCAGCTGGAAGAAGCGGCGCAGCAGGTGGACGGCGTATGCGACGTCACCGTGGTCGGTGTCGACCCGGCCCGCAGCGGTGGCGTCGGCCTGCTCGCCCTGGTCCTGCCGGAGCGCGGCGCGACCGACGCATCGGCCATCGCCGCCCGGGTGCTGCGCACCCTGCACGAGGCCGCAGCGTCGCGTGGCGCACTGGTGGCGGAAGGCTTCATCGCCGTCGCCGTGGTCAGCGACCTGGCGTTCCTGCCCGTCGGCGCCACCGGCAAGGTGCTCAAGCGCCACCTGCGCAGCGTCGCCCAGGCCCTGCTGGCCGGGGAAGGCGGGCAGCAGGTGCAGCACCTGCTGCGCCCCGCCCATCGCCAGCTCGCCACCGCCGGACACGGGCTCTGAGCTGCAGGCCGGCCACCACACAAGGAATCCCAGCATGACCCAAGCAACCTACGAGACCGGCGCACTGGCGTCGGTCCGCCAGCGCCTCGCCGCCGCCGAAGCCGACGGGCAGACGGAGTACGAATGCATGGGCCGCAGTTTCGCGGTGCATGACGGCGTATTCCCGCCGACCCACTTCCAGTCCACCGGCATCTTCACCCGCCACCTGCCCTACCCCCGGGGCGGGCGCCTGCTGGAGATCGGCTGCGGCGCCGGCGTCACCGCCGTCACCGCCGCCCTTGAAGGCTGCCGCGAAGTGGTGGCCAGCGACATCAGCGAGGCGGCCGTGCGCAACACCCGTGCCAATGCCGCGCGCCATGGCGTGACCGGGAAGATGTCGATCCGCCAGGGCGACCTGTTCGAGGTACTGGAGCCGGGCGAGCGTTTCGACGTCATCTTCTGGAACTCCAACTTCGTCTTCGTCGAGGCCGAACACGTCTTCGACAAGGCCATCATGCTCGCCTTCTGCGACCCGGGTTACGCCGCCCACAAGCGCTTCCTCGACGAGGCCCCCGAGCATCTGGCCGACGGCGGCATGCTGCTCATGGGCTTCAGCAGCCAGGGCGATGGCGGTGCACTGGAGGCGATGCTCGCCGAGCACGGCTACGGCTCGCGCCGGGTCGCCTCGGTGACCGGCCAGGGCGCGGGCGCACCGCGCTACGACATCCTCCAGCTCCTGCCGGGTGCGCACGCACCCGCAGGCGCCTGACCGGCAGCGACGGAGCCTCATCGTGAGCACAGGCCAGAAGACCCAGCACGCCGCCGTGGCCATCGTCGGCGGCGGCCCCGTGGGGATGATGCTCGCGCTGTTCCTGGACCACCACGGCGTGCCCGTGGTGCTGTTCAACAGCGAGCGCAACACCCGCTGGCACCCCAAGGGCAACACCCATAACTCGCGCACCATGGAGCACTACCGGCGCCTGGGCCTGGCGGAGGCCATCCGCCGCCTCGGCCTGCCCGAGGACCACCCGCGCGATGTCGCCTACTTCACCCGCCTCAACGCCTGGGAGCTGGCGCGCCTGGACATGCCCTCCGAGCGCGAGCGCATGGCGGCGGCCCGCGCCGCCGAGGACACCGACCAGGTGCCCGAGCCGCTGCTGCGGGCCAACCAGATGTACGTCGAGCGCTTCCTCCTCGAACACATCCGCACCCGGCCCAACATCCAGCTGCGTTTCGGCTGGCGGGTCAGCGGCTTCGAGCAGGACGCCGACGGCGTGCGCCTGATGGCCGTGGAGAGCGCCAGCGGCGAAGCCCTGGAGCACTGGCGCGCCGACTACCTGGTGGGGTGCGACGGCGGGCAGAGTTTCGTCCGCCGCACCCTCGGCATCGGCTACCTGGGGCCGGACGGCTCCAGCGGCGGCTTCCTCAGCGGGCGCATGTTCTCCAGCCACGTGCGTGTACCTGCGCTGCACCGCGACATCCTCCCCGACCGCAAGGCCTGGATGTACAACGTGGTGGCGCCCGACGCGCGCATGCTGCTGATCAGCCTGGATGGCGAGGACGAGTTCCTGCTCATGACCCAGGCACGCTCCCACGACGAGATGCCCCAGGACGACCGGGTGATCGCCGCCATCCGCCAGGGCGTCGGTGCCGAGGTCGAGGTCGAGGTGCTGGCCCATGCCGTGTGGCATGGCGGCCTGGCCCTGGTGGCCGAGCGCTTCTCCGACCGCCGCGTGTTCCTCGCCGGCGATGCCACGCACCTGTTCTCGCCCACCGGCGGCTTCGGCATGAACACCGGCATCGACGGCGCCGCCAACCTCGCCTGGAAGCTGGCCGCCGCCGTCCAGGGCTGGGCCGGGGAAGGGCTGCTGGCGTCCTACGAGCTGGAGCGGCGCCCGGTCACCCTGCGCAACACCGAAGCCGCGCGCCAGCTCACCCAGCGCGTGGGCAAGGTGGAGGTGCCCGCCGCCGTCGAGGCCCGGGGCACCGAGGGCGACCGGGCGCGCGCGCAGCTCGGCGTGTCGCTGCGCGGTTTCCGGGGGCAGTTCACCTCCATCGGCGTCGAGCTGGGCGCGCGCTACGACGGCTCGCCCATCGTCTGGCAGCAGGGCCAGCCGCCGGCGGACGACCCCCTGCACTACCGGCCCAGCACCGTGCCCGGCGGGCGCCTGCCGCACCTGTGGCTGCCCGCCGGCGACGGCACGCGGCGTTCAGTCTTCGACCTGCTCGGGGCGGGGTTCACCCTGCTCCGGGTCGGGCCCGATGCACCCTCGGTGGAGCGCCTGCGCGAGGCCGCCGCGGCCCGGGGCATCCCGTTGACGGTGGTGGAGCTGCCGGCCAGCGCGCGTGACTGCTACCGGGTCGCCTTGTTGCTGGTGCGCCCTGACCAGCACATCGGCTGGCGTGGCGACGACGTGCCGGAAGACGCCGGCGCGGTACTGGAAAGGCTGGTGGGGCACGGCTGCGCCGTGCACCCGAAGGAAGGCCAGGCGCTGGTTGGCGTCCTGGGTGCGGTTGGCTAGATCAACGACCGGGTCGACGACCCGCAAGGAGGATGTATGAGTTCACTGGAAGCCGGCTTCGAAGTCGGCGCGGTGCTGGAGCAGGACCTGCAATCCGACTACGCCGAGGACGCCGCGGAGAACGCAGCGGCCTTCGCCCTGATCGAGGACGACCCCGATCCGCAGGTGGTCAACGGTGAGCCGGAGGGTGCCTCGATCCGCTTCGTCAAGACCGGCGAGACCACCCGTGGCCGCTACCTGATGGCCAAGGTGGAGATCCCCCCGGCTCGGGCCCGCCGCTGCACGTGCACACCCGCACGGACGAGTGGTTCTACGCCCCCGACGGCGGCGTGGTGATGCTCATGGGCACGCGCACCTACACCGACATGGACAACCCGCCGGACGTCTCCGGGCGCGACACCATCCGCATGATCCCCATGAAGAAGGGCGCCATGGTCTTCGGCCGGCGCAACCACATCCACGGCTTCCTCAACATCTCCGACAAGACCGTGATGATGTGGCTGGTGTGGACCCCCGACACCCCCGAAGTGACCTTGAAGGACTACTTCGAATCCATCGCCCGGCCGATCCTCCCGGGCGTCCGAGGCGCACGCAACAACCCGATCGTGCAGCTCAAGGCGGTCAGCGAGGCGCGCGACTACGGAATGATGTTCAGCACCGATTTCTGGCAATACGCCGAGAAGGTGGAGGAGGGCGAGGCGCCCTTCGGCAAGAACCTGGACGGCCTGATCAGGCTGTTCGAATCCGCCAAGCAGGCGTGAAGACGCGACAACCCAACAAGGAACGAGGTGACACATGAGTATTCTGGCGAACAAGACCGCGATCGTGACCGGGGCCAGCTCCGGCATCGGCTTCGAGGCCGCGAAGCTCTTCGCGAAGGAGGGCGCCAAGGTGGTGGCCGTGGCACGCCGGGGCG
This sequence comes from Pseudomonas sp. Pc102, assembly GCF_018408275.1. Lineage (NCBI taxonomy): Bacteria > Pseudomonadati > Pseudomonadota > Gammaproteobacteria > Pseudomonadales > Pseudomonadaceae > Pseudomonas > Pseudomonas sp. Pc102. The sequence continues at coordinate 1,153,774 of NZ_AP021905.1, forward strand.
AGGCCCTGGAGCGGCTGGTGGACGAGATCACCGCCGCCGGCGGCGTGGCCGTGGCCCTGGCCGGCGACGTCAAGGACGAGCGCTGCGTGCGTGAAGCCGTGGCCCTGGCGGTGAGCCGCTTCGGCGGCCTCGACATCGCCTTCAACAACGCCGGCTCCATGGGCGCGCTGGGTGCGGTGACCGATATCAGCGTCGAGGGCTGGCACGACACGATCGACACCAACCTGACCAGCGCCTTCCTCTGCGCGCGCCACCAGATCCCCGAGCTGCTCAAGCGCCCCGGCGGCTCGCTGATCTTCACCTCCTCCTTCGTCGGCCACAGCGTCGGCTTCCCCGGCATGGCCGCCTATGCGGCGAGCAAGGCCGGCCTGGTCGGGCTGACCCGCACCCTGGCGGCCGAATACGGCGCCCAGGGCCTGCGCGTCAACGTGCTGCTGCCGGGCGGCACCGACACCGAGATGGGCCGCGCCGCCGCCTCCACCGCGGAGCAGAAGGCCTTCGTCGAGAGCATCCACGCGCTCAAGCGCATGGCGCGCCCGGAGGAGATCGCCCAGTCGGCGCTGTACCTGGCCTCCGATGCCTCGAGCTTCGTCACCGGTACGACCCTGTTCGTGGAAGGCGGCGTGACCATCACCCGCACGTGAATCGGCGGGGGCCTCGCGCCCCCGCTCCAGGAAGCCGACCCGTTCAGGAACGAACATGAAGAACCGCAACCCTTTCCCGTCGCTCGATCCGCTCGTTGAAGGCGCAGCCGGCTTCGGCGCCTCCGGCCGACGCGATTTCCTCTCCCGCCTGCTGGCCCTGGGGGCTGGCGCCGGTGCCGCGAGCCTGGGCCTGCTGCCCGCCGCCACGCTGGCCGGCGAGCCGGGTGGCCGCCCGTCCCACCGCCAGGACTACGACTACGTGATCGTCGGTGCCGGCTCCTCCGGTTGCCTGCTGGCCGACCGCCTGTCCGCCACCGGCGCCTCGGTGCTGCTGATCGAGGCCGGCAGCCACCGCATCGACCAGCCGAAGATCCGCGAAGTGGCGCTGTGGCTGCAGAACATCGGCAGCGACACCGACTGGGCCCGGCAGAGCACGCCGCAGGCGCAGCTCGACAGCCGCCAGCAGGCGCTGGCCGCCGGCAAGGTGGTGGGTGGCTCCGGCAGCATCAACGCGATGATCTGGCTGCGCGGCGACCCTCGCGACCTGGCCCAGTGGCAGCGCCACGTCGGCGGCCCCTGGAGCGTCGAGGCGCTGCACCGCGCCTACGACGACATGGCGCGCCCGGTCGGCAGCCCCGGCCAGGGCCCCTCGCGCATCCGCGTCGGCCGCTACGCCGACCCGCACCCGCTCACCGCCGCCTACCTCGGCGCCAGTGCCGACACCGGCCTGCGCACCATCGAGCTGAACGCCGGCCGCCCGCTCAACGGCGCCGGGGTCACCGAGGTCAACGCCACCGCCGACGGCTACCGCGTCGGCCCGGCCCAGGCCTTCCTGGTGCCGGCCCTGGCGCGGCGCAACCTCAGCGTGCTGTCCGACGCGCTGATCACCAACCTGATCATCCAGGGCAACCGCTGCCAGGGTGTGCGCGTGCTGGTGGACAACGCCCTGGTGCAGATCCGTGCCAGCCGCGAGACCATCCTCTGCGCCGGCACCTGCGAGTCGCCCAAGCTGCTGATGCTCTCCGGCATCGGCCCGCTGGACGAGCTGCGCGCCCAGGGCATCCCGGTGCGCCAGCACCTGCCGGCGGTGGGGCGCAACCTGCAGGACCACCTGCTGCTGAGCCTGCAGTACCGCTCCCGGGTGTTCGTGCCGCCGCAGCTGTCCAACGGCGTGTCGACCATGTCGTACTACAGCAATGGCCCGGCGCACCTCGCCCCGGACGTTCAGGTGGCCGGCATGCAGTACCCCTTCGGCCCGCTGCAGGCGCCGGCCGGCGGCTCCTACACCCTGATCCCCTTCCTCGCCAAGCCGCGCAGCCGTGGCTGCGCGCGCCTGGCCGGCACGGACCCGCGCCAGAGCATGCTGCTGGACCCGGGCTACCTCGGCGAGCGCATCGACCGCGACAACATGGTCTTCGCCCTCGAGCGCGGCCTGGCCCTGGGCGCGAGCCGGGCGCTGGCCGGGTTCAACGGCGGCCTCTACCCGGCGGACCCACTGCGCACCTACGCCGAGAAGCTCGCCTTCATCGCCCGCAACGCCGGCCCCGGCCTGCACTACACCGGCACCTGCTCCGCCGGCCGCGACCCGGCCAGCAGCGTGGTGGATTCGCGCTTCAGGGTCTGGGGCGTGGACGGGCTGCGGGTGGTGGACGCCTCGGTGATCCCCGAGATGCCGGCGGTGAACATCCACGCCTCGGTGCTCAGCGTCGCCCAGCTCGCCGCGCGGGTGCTGGTGGAGGAGCGCCGCTCGCACCATCACCCCGCAATGGCCTGAGCCGCTGCCCGCGCCTGACCGGTGCGGGCCTTTTCCCAACGAATCCGAGGCACCGCCATGAAGACCCTGCTGGCCGAGAAGGCCGAGTTGATCGACCAGAGCGTCGACGCCATGAAGACCCACCTGGTGGCGACGGAGCGGCCATTGCGCGAGAAGGTCGCGCTGACCTGCCGCATCCTCTTCACCCACGGGCATGATTCCGGCCTCGCCGGGCAGATCACCGCGCGCACCGAGACCCCGGGCCGCTACCTGACCCAGCGCCTGGGGCTGGGCTTCGACGAGATCACCCCGGCCAACCTGCTGGAGGTGGACGAGGACCTGGTGGTGATGGCCGGCGACGGCATGGCCAACCCGGCCAATCGCTTCCATTCCTGGATCTACCGCGCGCGAGCCGACGTCAACTGCATCGTCCACACCCACCCCATGCACGCCAGCGCGCTGTCGCTGCTGGAACGCCCGCTGAAGGTGGCGCACATGGACAGCTGCATGCTCTACGACGAGGTGTCCTTCCTCGCGCGCTGGCCGGGCGTGCCGGTGGGCAACGAGGAGGGCGAGCTGATCGCCTCGGTGCTGGAGCACCGGCGTGCCGCGCTGCTCGCCCACCATGGCCTGGTGATCGCCGCGCGCAGCGTCGAGGAAGCCTGCGTGCTCGCCGTGCAGGTGGAGCGCACGGCGCGCATGCAGCTGCTGGCCGAGGCGGCGGGGGAGATCCGCGACATCGACCCGGCGCTGGCCCGCGAGGCCCACGACTGGATCCTCCAGCCCACGCGCAGCCGCGCCACCTTCGACTATTTCGCCCGCCGCGCCCTGCGCGAGCTGCCGTTCTGACCCATCACCCTTTCCTGCGAGGTATCGCCATGCAGCACTCCCTGCTTTCCAAGAACGCCCTGGTCACCGGCGCCTCCCGTGGCATCGGCAAGGCCACGGCCCTGGCCCTCGGCGCCGCCGGCGCCTATGTGCTGGTGCACTGCAACCGTGGCCTCGACGAGGCCCACGGCGTGGTCACCGAGATCCGCGACCGGGGTGGCCGCGCCGACGTGCTGGTGGCCGACCTCGCCAGCGCCGAAGGGCCGCGCATCCTCGCCGCCGAAGTGGGCGAGCGCGTGCGTCGCCTGGATGTGCTGGTGGCCAGCGCCGGCATCGCCCAGACGGCGAAGCTGGAGGACACGCGCATCGAGGACTTCGATCGCCTGTTCGCGGTCAACGTGCGTGCGCCGTTCTTCCTGGTCCAGCAACTGCTGCCGTTGCTGGGCGAGGGCAGCAGCCTGGTAATGATCTCGTCCCTGGGCGCGCGTTCGGCGGTCGGCGATATCCCCGCCTACGCCGCCACCAAGGGCGCGCTGGACACCCTGGTGCTGCACTTCGCCCAGGCGCTCGGCGGGCGTGGCATCCGCGTCAACGGCCTGGCCCCGGGGGTGGTGGACACCGAGATGTCCAGCTTCGTGCGCAGCGACGAGGGGCGCGACTTCGTGCTCGGCATCCAGGCGCTGCAGCGCGTGGCGCAGCCGGAGGACATCGCCGATGCGGCGCTGTTCCTGGCCTCCGACGCCTCGCGCTGGATCACCGGGGACATCCTCAGCGTCGACGGCGGCACCAAGCTGTAACCACGGGCCGCCAGGGGTAGACACCATGAACATGAAGACCGAACTGCCTGCCGGCGCGCCTGCGGCCCACGCCGGTGCGTCGAGGAACCTCGAACTCGACCGGCTGCGTGCCATCGCCGTGCTGCTGACCTTCTACGTCCACCTGTACCAGGTGTTCTACCCCTGGACCTTCACCATGCATTACCCCAAGCCCGAGTCGGTGCTCGACCTGTTCGGCAACGCCTGGGCGGGGGTCGATCTGTTCTTCGTGATCTCCGGCTACATCATTTCGCGCACCCTGCTGGAGCAACTGGACGGGTTGCGCAGCGGCGTGCAGCGGGCGGCCTGCATCAAGGCCTTCTACGTGCGCCGGGTGTTTCGCATCCTGCCGGTGGCCTGGGTGGTGGTGGCGCTGGTGATGGCCTGCAGCCTGTTCCTCAACCAGGGGCAGTACTTCGCCTCGCCGGTGTACAACGCCCAGGCGGCGCTGGGCATCTTCACCTACACCTTCAACTTCTGGCTGCCGGACAACAAGATCGCCGAAGGCGTGCCGCTGGCGCCCTACTGGAGCCTGTCGGTGGAGGAGCAGTTCTACCTGTTCTACCCACTGTTCCTGCTGGTGCTCAAGAGCACCCGGGCGCGGGTGATGGCACTGGTGGGCGGGCTGCTGCTGGTGAGCCTGGTGCTGCGGCCTTTCAGCCTCTCCGACCCGATGAAGGTGTTCTTCTTCACCCAGACCCGCTGCGACGGCCTGCTCTATGGCTGCCTGCTGTACCTGGCCACCACCCAGAGCTGGTTCGAGGCGATCCGCGTGCGCGCCGGCCAGTACCGCTACGCCGGGGCTTGGGTGGTGGTGCTGCTGGCGCTGGTGCTGGGCAGCGTCACCGCCATCGGTTTCGGCAACACGCTGGCGATCCCGGTGGTCTGCGCCTTGTCGCTGGTGCTGGTGTTCATGGCGGCCTGCGAGGGCAACCTGATCGTCTTCCCCCAGCCGCTGCAGTGGGCGCTGGACTACCTCGGCAAGCGCTCCTACACGCTGTACCTGGTGCACATCCCGATGTTCTACCTGACCCTGGAGCTGATGTTCCGCTACACCCGCAGCGAGGGCATCGCCATCACCGATGCGCTGTGGCCGCAGTACACGGTGCTGATGCTGGTGCTGGTGTTCGGCGCCACCGAACTGATCCACCGCACGGTGGAGAAGCCGATGATCGCCTTCGGCAAGCGCATCGCCGGGCGCGCGCGCGTGCCAGCCGAGGCCGCCCCGCAAGCCCTGGCGCCCACGCCGGCCCCTTAGGTGCCGGTGCGGCGTCGGGTTGGGTAGCGTGGATGACGCTTCCTCCATCCACCGTGCGGGGGCGGGTTTCGATGCAACGCTTCGGGCATGACGGCGTGGCCCTGTTCGACCCCGCCTGGTGGAGGTGAAAAGCGACCTCCACCCTACACAGCGGTCACCTCCACGCGGGGCTCGGAGGACCTTTGTAGGGGCGACTACGGTCACCCAGCGGCGCGCAGCGCTGCCGTTCCTGTGGGAGCGAGTTCATTCGCGATCAAGCTTCACCTGAACATCCAGTTCCCCCGCCTTCCACATCCTGTACCGCTCCGGCATGCACACGGCGCAGGGCCGGTAGCCGGCGGCGAGCGCCGTGGCCTCGTCGAGGAAGAACACCCGCTGCGCCTGGTAGCCGCCACGGGCGAGGGCCTGCAGGGCGCTGCGGCAGTCGAGGCGGCCGTAGAGCTTGTTGCGGCGGTGGCCGCCGAGGGTGCCGGGTCGGTCGCTGGGGCAGGGGCGGCCGTCGGCGCCGAGCAGGGTCCAGGTCTTCGCCGGCATGGCTCAGCGCCCGGCCGGGAAGCCCAGCTCCAGGCTCAGGCGCTGGCCGCTGCGCACACGGCTGGTGCCGTGCTTGAGGCCGGCGCCGTAGCGTTGGCCGAGGCTGTTGCGCACCGGGCGGCGACCGTCGCTGAACAGCACGGCATCGCCCTGGCGCAGGGGCAGCACGGTGGCGCGCGATTGCATGCGCGGGCGCTGCTCGGTGACGACGAATTCGCCGCCGGTGAAGTCGCTCCGGGGGCAGGCCAGGAGAATGGCCAGGCGCAGGGGCAGGGCAGCGGTGCCGTCGCCTTGTCGCAACGCCAGGTACTCGCCCGTGCCGAGATGGCAGAGCCGTGCATCGATGGCGCCGGCCGGCCCGGTCGGGTAGCGCCCGGGCTCGTCCAGTTCCTCGCTCCAGCGATTGGCCAGTCGGGCCAGCGTGGAGTAGAGCCCGTCGCCGAGTTCGCCGAGTTCGCCGGGCAGGGCCCCGGCCGTGGCGAGCCACTCGCCGCAGCCGGGTTCGAGGGGGGCGAGGCGGGTGCCCATGCCCTTCGCCTGCCGGCGCCACTGCTGCACCGTGCCCGCATCCAGCAGGCCGGGCAGCAGGGCGTAGCCGTCTTCATCCAGGCAGCGGATCAGCGACGGCCAGTCCAGGCTCATGGCTGCGCCACGGCCTGCTTGGCACGGGGCGGCACGCTGGGGGCGGCTGTCGGCTTGGCTTCGCGTTGCAACAGCTCGCGCTTGCGCTCGATGCCCCAGCGGTAGCCGGAGAGGTCGCCGTTGCGTCGCACCACGCGGTGGCAGGGGATGGCAACGGCGATGTGGTTGGCACCGCAGGCCTGGGCCACCGCGCGTACCGCCTTGGGCGCACCGATGCGTTCGGCGATGTCGGTGTAGCTGACGGTGGTGCCTGGCGGGATGTCCCGCAGGGCCTGCCACACCCGTTCCTGGAAGGCGGTGCCGCGGACGTCCAGGGGCAGGTTGAGGCCGAGCGAAGGCGCTTCGATGAAGCCGACGACCTGGGCCACCAGGCGCTCGAAGTCCGCGTCGCCGCCGACCAGCTGGGCCTTGGGGAACTGGTCCTGCAGGTCGCGTACCAGGGCGTCGGGGTCGTCGCCCAGGAGGATGGCGCAGACCCCGCGCTGGCTCTGCGCGACGAGGATGGCGCCCAGCGAGCACTGGGCCACGGCGAAGTGGATCGAGGCGCCGGCGCCGCCATCGCGGTATTCGCTGGCGCGCATGCCGAGCAACTGGTCGGAGGTTTCGTAGAAGCGGCTGTTGGAGTTGAAGCCGGCGCCGTAGATGGCGTCGGTCACCGAGGTGCCGACATCGCTGAGCTCGCGGCGCAGGCGGCGGGCGCGGTAGGCCGAGACGTAGGCCTTCGGGGTCAGCCCGGTCTCGGTCTTGAACACCCGGTGGAAGTGCGAGGGGCTCATGCCCGAGCGCGCCGCCAACTGGTTGAGGTTGAGCGGCGAGTCGGCGCCCTCGATGGTGCGGCAGGCCTCGGCGATCAGCGCGGCGCGGCGGGCGGCGGTGCTGGTGCGGTCACCCGCCAGGCTGCGGCTGGCGCGATAGCCGGCGGCTTCGGCGGCGGCCGGGGTGTCGAAGAACTCGACGTTCTTGCGGTTGGGCAGACGGGTCGAGGAGCTGGGGCGGCAGTAGACGCCGGTGGTCTTCACCGCGTAGACGAACTGGTCGTCGGCGGCGCTGTCGCGGGCCCTGACGGCTGCCCAGCGTTGATCGTCCGTGATGTAGAGAGCGGTTTCTTGCAGGTTCCTGCTCATGGTGGTTATCCAGAAAGACCGTTGACTATTGCAGGTTAAAACCGAACCCGAACGCAAGAACTCCGGTTCTTGCGTTCGAATTCTCCGTGGCGCCGCCTGGGCGTTCCGATGCGGGCGCAGGGGCACCGGGATCAGGAAGGATGGACGCCTTCCGCCTCCCGTGCCGGGCGTTGCGTCAGAACAGCGCGGCGGTTCGCGGCTCGGCCACGACGGGGCGCAGGGCCTTCTCGTGCTCCAGCAGCCAGCGCTTGCGCTCCAGGCCCCAGGCGTAGCCGCGCAGCTCGCCGTTGGCGGCGATCACGCGGTGGCAGGGGATGACGATGGCGATGGGGTTGGCGGCGTTGGCCACGCCGATGTCGATGGCGGCACGTGGGTCCTCCAGGCCCAGGTCGCGGGCCAGTTGGCCATAGCTGCGGGTGGCGCCGGCGGGAATCTGCCGCAGCGCCGCCCAGACCTGGAGCTGGAAGGGCGTGCCGTTGGGCTCCACGACCAGTTCGTCGAGCGCATCGCAATCGCCTTCGAAATAGCGGCGCAGGGCAGTGGCTATCGCCTTGGGCGCCGGGATCTCGGGGAGGTCCTTGGCGCTCGGGCGATCCTTCAAGGAGCGCGTGAGCTGGCGCTTGTAGTCGCCGAAGCCCAGGGCGCGGATGCGTTGCTGTTCGTCGGTCACCAGCAGCAGTTCGCGCAGGGGCGAACTCAGGCGGCTCATCATCAATGTCATGGCAATCTCCTTATCGCAGTCGAGTGACGCTGTGGGGACGGAGCAGGAAGATTTCCCCGCTGTCCAGGTGCAGCTCGGTTCGGCCCGAATCATCCGTGTGCCAGCGGGCCTGCCTGGCATCCACCAGTGCCTGGAAGGCACTGATCACCCGCAGGCGCGCGGCCGGGTCGTCCTCGCTCGGGCCGGTGGCTGCCGTGCCGGGCTTGAGGAGGGCGGCAGGGCCGATGTCCTGTAGGCGAATGGGCATGTTCAGCCCGCCTGCCGGGAGGCGGGGAGGAGGGGTGCGTTCATCCGCTGCCCTCAACTGGCGTCATGGAAGATCAGCCCCAGGGTGCGGCGCTCGCCGCTCCTGATCAGGCTGACGCCGTGGCGCATCGCCGCGCGTCGGAAACCGCCGCGCTTGCCGGGCACCGGGCGCAGGTCCACCGGGAAGAGCACGGCATCGCCCTTGCCCAGTGGCACGACGTCCGCCCGCTGCTGGCCGGCGATGTTCTCGGTGAGGACGAACTCGCCGCCGCTGAAGTCTTGCTCGGGTGCCGACAGCAGGATCGCCAGCTGCAGCGGGAAGACGTGCTCGCCATAGAGGTCCTGGTGCAGGCGGTTGTAGCAGCCCGGGCCGTACTGCAGCAGCAGGGGCGTGGGGCGGCACTGGCCGGCCCGGTGGCAGCGGGCGAGGAAGGCGTCGAGGCGCTCGGGGTAGCGTGCGTCGAGGCCCAGGTGCTGGTTCCAGCGATTGGCGATGGCCGCCAGCGGCGGGTAGAGGCGGTGGCGCAGGCGCCCGAGCAGCGCGGGCAACGGGTAGGCGAAGTACTTGTACTCGCCGCGGCCGAAGCCCTGGCGCTCCATGACGATGCGCGAGCGGAATCCTGTGTCCTGGCTGTAGAGCGAGGCGAGTCGGGCGCAGGCGGCATCGTCCAGCAGGTGCGGTATCAGGGCGCTGCCATTGGCGTCCAGCTCGGCCTCGAGGGCCGGCCAGTCGAGCTGTCCGATGCGCTCCAGCGTTGGATCGGGCACGGCCCGTTCGAGGGTGGCGGGCGGGTTCATGGCGTGGAGAAGTCCCCGGCGCTGAAGGACAGGCCCACGCGCGCCAGGCGCGAGACGGGGGCGATCGGGTGGATTTCGGAGAACAGGCAGGTTTCCGCTTCTTCCTGCTGGTTGCACACCTGCTCGATGCGCTCGAGAAAGCGCGAGAGGTGCGGTGATGGCTCGCTGTCCGGGCGCAGCAGGTAGGTGGTCAGCACCGAGTCGGGCACGGACAGGGCGCGGGTGACGATCTCGCTGCCGGGCAGGTAGCTCTGCTCGGTGCCGCAGATCAGGGCGACGCCGTAGCCGGCCGAGACCAGGGCCTGCATGGTCTCGCGGGAGATGTACTGCTCGACGATGTTCAGCGAGGCTTCTTCGGATTCGCTCAGGTTGGCCTTGAGCATGCGGCTGATCTGCTGGTGCTGGCCCTCGTGCACCTCGGGGTGGCTGAGGATCAGCGGGTGGCGCGCCAGTTCCTTGAGCGGGATCTTGCGATGCGACAGCAGCGGGTGGCGGGCGGGCAGGGCGGCGACCAGCGGATCGCTCCAGATCGGCCGGATGCAGAGGCCGTCGACGGCGTTGTCGGTTCGCGCGAAGCCGACGTCGTAGCTGTGGTCGAGCATGCCCTTGACCTGCTGGGCGTGGCTCACTTCGAACAGGCGAATCTCCGTCTCCGGCTCTTCCTGCCGGCAGCGCGCCAGCAGGTCGGCGAGCTTCTGCGGGGCGATGCCGTCGGAGACCGCGACCCGCAGCGTGCCGCGAAAGCCCATGGCGACGCCGCGCATGTCCATCCGCGCCTGCTCCAGGGCGGCGAAGATGCGCTTGGTGTTCTCCAGGAAGACGGTGCCCGCCCAGGTCAGCTGCACGCCCCGCGGGTTGCGCTCGAAGAGCAGGGTGTTGAGGTCCGACTCGAGTTCCTTGATGGCCCGGGACAGGGGCGATTGCTCGATGTGCAGGCGCGCGGCGGCGCGGGTGAAATTCAGCTCCTCGGCCACCGCGAGGAAATAGCGAAGATGACGTAGTTCCATATGTGACTCTCTCCTGTCTGTCATCGACCCTGGTTCCGGGCCGTGCCCGGGTTGCTGCGTTCCTCCAGCCCTTACTGCGTAGTGGTCCTGGTGCGCGAGTGGCCCGGGTAGCGCCGATCCGATGGCGCAAACGCCCTGGCCAGACGCGTTGCGGGGCTCAATATCGGCGTGAAGAGAACGTCCCGCACTCCGTTTCTTGCGGTCGAATCTGCAGGATGGGAGAGGGCGACGGACGGCTGTGGCGCACAGCGGTGCGCGAGGGGGACGAGCGGCGGGGAGGCCGGCATCGCGGGGATGCCGGCCAGTGGATCAGTGGAGCTTGAGGCGGGGGTCGGTGCTGCGGCCGATGCGGTCGCTGAGCATCAGCAGCAGGGTGCGGAAACTGCCGTAGAGCGCCATCTGGTGCATGCGGTAGAGCGAGATGTAGAACATGCGCGCCAGCCAGCCTTCGAGCTTGACGCTGCCCATCAGGTTGCCCATGAGGTTGCCGACGGCGCTGAAGCTGGAGAGCGAGATCAGCGAGCCGTAGTCCTTGTAGCGGTACTCGGGCAGCTCCTGCTGGCCGGCGATGCGCAGCTTCAGTGACTTCACCAGCAGGGAGGCCTGCTGGTGGGCGGCCTGGGCACGGGGCGGGACGTTGCGGTCGCTGTCGTCGCCCAGGGGGCAGGCGGCGCAGTCGCCGAAGGCGAAGATGTTCTCGTCGCGGGTGGTCTGCAGGCTGGGCTTGACCACGAGCTGGTTGATGCGGTTGCTCTCCAGGCCATCGAGCTCCTTGAGGAACGCGGGCGCGCGGATGCCGGCGGCCCAGACCTTGAGGCTGGCGGGGATCTCCTCGCCCTGGGCGGTGCGCAGGCCTTCGGCGGTGACTTCGCTGACCGCGGCGCCGGTCATCACGGTGACGCCCAGTCGCTCCAGGGTCTTGTGCACCGGCGCGCTGATGCGCTCGGGCAGCGCCGGCAGCACGCGCGGGCCGGCCTCGATCAGGGTGATGCGCATGTTCTCCGGCTGGATGCTGTCCAGGCCGTAGGCGGCCAGCTCGCGGGCGGCGTGGTGCAGCTCGGCGGCCAGCTCGACGCCCGTGGCGCCGGCGCCGACGATGGCGACGCTGATCTGGTCGCTGTTGCCTTCACGGGCGTGGGCGCGCAGGTAGTGGCTGAGCAATTGGCGGTGGAAGCGCTCGGCCTGCTCGCGGGTGTCGAGGAAGATGCAGTGACGCGACGCGCCTTCGGTGCCGAAGTCGTTGGTGGTGCTGCCGACGGCGATCACCAGGGTGTCGTAGGCCACTTCACGGGCGGGTACCAGTTCGCGGCCGTCCTCGTCGAGGGTGGCCGCCAGCTGGATGGCCTTGCGCTCGCGGTCCAGCCCACTCATGCGGCCGAGCTGGAACTCGAAGTGGTTCCACTTGCCCTGGGCGACGTAGTTCAGCTCGTTCTCCGTGGAGTTCAAGGAGCCGGCGGCCACTTCGTGCAGCAGGGGTTTCCAGATGTGCGTCAGGTTGGCGTCGGCCAGGATGACCTTGGCCTGGCCTTTTCTGCCCAGGGTTCTACCCAGACGGGTGGCGAGCTCCAGGCCGCCGGCGCCGCCGCCGACGATCACGATACGATGGGACATGGGGATATCTCACAAGGCTATAGGAATTCTTATGTGTCGCGCCGGGCGAGCGCAGGAGGCGGCTCATAGCACCAGTCGCGCGAGTAGGCGGCTCAGCAGGCCCAGGCCGATCACCATCACCAGCAGGATCGCCAGCAGGCGCCAGGGCTTGAACGGCTCGCGTTCCACCTGGTGCTGGGGGAGATTCAGGTACTGGTCGACCTTCTGCTGGTCTTCGGGTGTCAGGCGGCTGGTCATGGGAAGCCTCGACGGGGGAATGGGCTCATTCTAGCTGCGTGTTTCGACAGGGCTCAATCGACGGCGCGAATAATTCGACTGCTGCGTCACAGGCCGATCCCGGCATCGAATATCACTGTTCGACCCAGGTTGGCGCGCAGAAACTCCGGGGCATCCGGATGGGCGAAGAGCACGCGGGCATAAGTGGAGCCGACGATGGAGAGCGAGCGCCAGCCCTGGCGGAGGAATTCCGTGGGCGGCGGGAAGGGGCTGTTGAAATCGGGCACCGAGCGCTTGAGGTTGACGAAGGCGACCAGGTCGAGTTCGCCCGGGTCGAGGCCGCGCTCGGTGTAGTTGTGGGCCTTCTTGCGCAGCGTCGGGGCGAGTCGGCCCTGCAGCTCGGCGGTGGCGATGCGCTTGGGCCGGGCTTCGCGGCGCACCAGTTGGGCGAGGGAGAAGGCGCTGCGCCGGCGCTCCAGCTCGGCACGCCATTCATCGTTCAGCCGACGGCCCTCGTCGAGGACGAAGAACACCTCGAAGGCGGCGTCGCGGAACAGCACGTCCGGCGGCTCGCTGCCGGTGCCGAAGTCCTCCAGCCGATGGGGCACGTTGAGGGCCTGCAGCAGGCGCTGGCAGACCCAGCGCTCGCGTTCCCACTTGCGGGCGTTGGAGAGGAAGTCGTTGGCCTGTTCCGCCTGGCGGGTCAGCAGGCGCAGGTAGTCGGATTCGTCCATGAGCGGAGCTTAGCCTCGCCGCGCCTCGCTGTGGTAGCCCGACGCGGCATACGGGCACGGGCCGTGCGGCGGGCCTTGGTATAGACTCGGGAGCCTGTTCTGGAGCCTGCCATGCAACCGCGCACCGTCATCCCCGCCGACCATTCCCGACTGCTGGCCCTCTGGAGCCGGACGCCGGGTATCCGCCTGCGTCCGGAGGACGAGTACGCGCCGTTCTGTGGCTATCTCGCGCGAAACCCGGGGCTCAGCCTGCTGGTGGAGGCCGGCGACGAGGTGGTCGCCTGCCTGATGGCGGGGCACGATGGCCGCCGCGGCTACCTGCAGCACCTGGTGGTCGAGGAGGCCTTTCGCGGGCGCGGGCTGGCGCGGCGGATGCTCGAGGAGGTGCTGGCGCGGCTGGCCGAGCAGGGCATCGGCAAGTCCCATGTCTTCGTCTTGCGCGATGCGCCGCAGGCGCTGGCCTTCTGGCAGGCGCAGGAAGGCTGGGGCGAGCGTGGGGATATCCAGGTTTTTTCCACAAGGGGAGCGAGTGAATGAAAGCGGTTTTCGTGGTGGTGCTGATGGCGTGGATGGGGCTTGCCCAGGCGCAGGAAGAGGGTTCACGGCTCGCGCCCTGGACGCTGCTGGACCAGTACGACCAGCCTTACACCCTCGACGACGGGCTGCGGCTGTTGCTGGTGGCCCGCGACATGGACGGCGCGAAGCTGGTCAAGGCGGCGTTGGAGGGGCAGCCCAAGGGCTACCTGGAGGCACGCAAGGCGGTGTTCCTCGCCGATGTGAGCCGCATGCCGGCGGTGATCGCCAAGCTCTTCGCGGTGCCGGCGATGCGTGACTACAACTACCGGGTGATGCTGGACCGTGAGTCCCGCGTGGCGCCCCGTTATCCGGCCGAGGCGGGCAGCGTGCTGCTGTTGCGCCTGGAAGGTGGCGTAGTGCGTGAAACCCTGACCTTCACCGATGCCGCGGCGCTGCGTGCCGTTCTCGAGTCCTCCGCAGAGTGATCGCGTCCCAGCTGCTCTCCACCACCAGCCTCGGCCTGGGCTGGGCGATCTACCTGCCGGCCATCGCCTGGGCGGTCTGGCGGGCTCCGTGGGTCGAGCTGTTCAGCGATACGCGGCGGCAGCACCTGCTGTTCGGCACGGTGCTGGCGTTGTTCCTGCTGTGGATGGTGCGGCGGGATTTCGATTCGGGCGTGTCCTACCACTTCATCGGCATGACGGCGGTTACGCTGCTGCTGGACTGGCCGCTGGCGGTGCTGGGCGGCGTTGTGGCGCAGCTCGCCTTGCTGGCGCTGGGGCGCCAGGACTTCGCCGCGCTCGGCATCAACGGTGCGCTGCTGGTGCTGCTGCCGGTGCTGGTGACCGAGTGCTGCGCCATCTGGGTGGAGCGCTTCCAGCCGCGCAACCTGTTCGTCTACATCTTCTGCTGCGGCTTCTTCCCTGCCGCGCTGGCGGCGCTGCTGTGCACGCTGCTCGGGCTGGGCATCCTCTGGCTGGACGGCATCTTCCCGATGCCTCCCTGGCTGGAGGACTTCGTCGGCTACCTCTGGCTGGTGATGTTCCCCGAGGCCTTCATCAACGGCACGGCGGTGACGGCGCTGGTGGTGTTCTATCCGGACTGGCTGGAGACCTTCAACCGCTCGCGCTACCTGCAGGCGCCCTGGAAGGACGACGAGCCGAAGTGATGGCCGGGAATTCACCAGGGGCATGACGCCTGGCGGCTTGATCCCGATCAATTATCCACAGCCTCCCGCACACCGATCATGGCGCCTTCACAGACGATGAGCGGGAGATGGCCATGCACAAATGGGCGCGCGAGATGCTGGATCGGGAGCTGGCGGTGGCCGGCGCGGCGGGGATGGACGAGGCGTTGGCGCTGCGAGCACTGCTCAGCGAGGTGGTGGAGCGCAGCAAGGCGGTGCGGCCGATCGAGGATCTGGCCCAGGAGCTGTGTTTCCTGGCCGACAACCTCGATGACGACCGCGACTACGCCTTCATGCGCCCGTGAGGCTCAGTGACCGCGCTCGGGCAGGTCGCTGGAGAAGAGATCGTCTTCCTGGATGTCGCCGGGGATCGCATGTTCCTCGGCGGCCCAGGCGCCCAGGTCGATCAGCTTGCAGCGTTCGGAGCAGAAGGGGCGGCTGGGGCTCTGCGGGCCCCACTCGACGGGGGCGCCACAGGTGGGGCATTCGACGGTCATGGGTTGGCTCATGCTTGGCCTCCGCGCAGGGTCAGGTAGAAGGCGTGCAGGCGTTCGACTTCACGCTGCAGCCATTTCAGGTCACGGTCGTTGACCAGGACGTCATCCGCCGCTTCCAGGCGTTTTTCGCGGCTGGCCTGGGCCTTGAGGATGGCGCCGACCTGTTCTTCGGACACTTGGTCCCGGGCCATGGTGCGTTGGATCTGCACCGCTTCCGGTGCGTCGACCACCAGCACGCGCTGGGTCATGCGGTGCTGGCCGGACTCGATCAGCAGCGGCGAGACGAGGATGGCGTAGGGTGACTGGGCGCTGGCGAGGTCGCGGACGATCTCCTCGCCTATCAGTGGGTGCAACAGGTTTTCCAGCCAGCGGCGTTCTTCCGGGTGTTCGAAGATGCGCTGGCGCAGCGCTGCGCGGTCGAGCTGGCCATCGGCCTGGAGAACGTCGCTACCGAAGTGCTCGGCGATCTGCGCTAGGGCGGGTCGGCCAGGCTCGACCACCCAACGCGCCGCATGGTCGGCGTCCACCAGGTGCACGCCGAGGTTGCCGAAATGGGAGGCGACGGCACTCTTGCCGCTGCCGATGCCGCCCGTAAGGCCAAGGATCCAGGGTTTGTTCATCAGAAACCGGCGAAGTGGAGATAGGTCCCGGTTATTTGAACACCCCAGAGCAATGCAATCCAGCCGGCAATGGCCAGGTAGGGGCCGAAGGGGATGGGTGTGCTGCTGTCCGCGTCGCGCAGCTTGAGGATGATGATCCCCAATATGGCGCCCACCAAGGACGACAGCAGGATGGTCAGCGGCAGCACCTGCCAGCCACCCCAGGCGCCGATCATCGCCAGCAGCTTGAAGTCGCCGTAGCCCATGCCTTCCTTGCCGGTCACCAGCTTGAACACCCAGTACACCGACCACAGGCTGAGATAGCCGCCCACCGCGCCCCAGAGCGCATCGCTGGGCGTGGCGAACATGCCCTGGTTGTTGAGGATCAGCCCGAGCCATAGCAGCGGCAGCACCAGGGAGTCCGGCAGCAGCTGGTGGTCGACGTCGATCATGCTCATCGCCAGCAGGCCCCAGGTCAGCACCAGGAAAGCCCCGGCCTGCCAGGTGAAGCCGAAATGCCAGGCGACATAGGCCGACAACAGGCCGCACGCCAGCTCTACTAGCGGGTAGCGTTTCTTGATCGGCGCCTTGCACGAGGAGCACTTGCCACCCAGGGCCAGCCAGCTGACCACCGGGATGTTCTCCCAGGCCTGGATCTCATGCTGGCAATGCGGGCAGCGCGAGTTCGGCAGGATCAGGTTGAAGGTCTCGCCCTGGGGCTCCGCCGGAAGCTCCAACGCCTCCCGTGCCTGCGCCTTCCAGTCACGGAACATCATCACCGGCAGGCGGTAGATCACGACGTTGAGGAAACTGCCGACGAGAAGGCCGAGGAGGAAGATGCAGAAAACAAAGGCCGGCAAGTTGCCGGCCATAAATTCAACGAGGGACATGTATCAGACCACGGAACCGAGCTGGAAGATGGGCAGGTACATGGCGATGATCAGGCCGCCGATCAGTACCCCTAGAACCGCCATGATCATCGGTTCCATCAGGGCTGTCAGGCCATCAACGGCGTTGTCGACCTCTTCTTCGTAGAAGGAGGCAACCTTGTCGAGCATGGTGTCCAGTGCACCGGATTCCTCACCGATGGCTGTCATCTGGATGGCCATGGTCGGGAATACGCCAGTAGTACGCATCGAAAAGTTCAGTTGCATACCGGTGGAAACGTCTTGTTTGATCTTATTCACTGCGCGTTTGAATACTACGTTACCGGTTGCTCCTGAAACGGAGTCCAGGGCGTCGACAAGCGGTACACCCGCAGCGAAGGTGGTTGCGAGGGTTCGTGCATAACGGGCTACGGCGGATTTATAGAGGATGTCGCCTACTACCGGAATCTTCAAGACGGCTTTGTCTATCCAGTCACGGAATGCTTCTGACCTCTGGTGGGCTTGCTTGAGTCCATAGATTGCACAGAAAAGCACTATTACAACGATAAACCACCATTCCTGCAGTACTTCGGACATCCAGATGACCATCAAGGTGAATGCGGGTAGCTGTGCGCCGAAGTTTTCAAAGATCGACTGGAACTGCGGCACCACCTTGATCAGCAGGATGGCGGAAACGATGACTGCGATAAGTACAACGGCAATGGGATAGTTCATCGCCTTCTTTATCTTGGCTTTCAGGGCCTCGGTTTTTTCCTTGTAGGTTGCTACACGGTCTAGCAATGTCTCGAGTGCGCCTGCTTGCTCACCCGAGTCCACCAGGTTGCAGTACAGGTCATCAAAGTACTCGGGGCGCTTTCTTAGAGAAGTGGCAAAGCTGTTACCAGCCGCGACGTCCTGTTTGACATCATCGACTAGCTTGCGCATGTTCGGGTTATCAAAGCCCTCGCCGATGATGTCGAAGCTCTGTAGCAGGGGCACACCCGCTTTCATCATCGTCGCCATCTGGCGCGTGAAAAGCGCGATGTCGAGAGGCTTGATCTTCTTGCCGCCACTGAAGAGCGATACTGGCTTTTTACGGACTTTGGTGGGGTTGATGCCCTGCTTGCGAAGCTGGGCCTTGACCAAGGCAGGGTTGGTGCCAGAAATTTCGCCGGTGACCTTGGTGCCTTTTCGATCGGTGCCTTCCCATTTGAAAAGACTTGTTTTTAACGCTTTTTCCGCCATGGATTAGTCCTTGGTCACGCGGTTGACTTCCTCGAGACTCGTCACGCCTTGCATGGCCTTAAGCAGGCCCGAGGTGCGCAGATCGTTGAACCCATCTTTGCGCATCTGCGCAGCAATATCGATGGAGTTGCCTTCTTCCATGATAATCCGCTGCAGGGCAGGCGTGATTTTAACTACTTCATAAATACCTACCCTGCCTTTGTAGCCGCCCTTGCAGCTTTCACAGCCTACAGGCCCGAAAATCTTGAAGGAGCCAACCTGGTTTTCTGGGAAGCCTTCCTTGATCAGGGTGTCTCGAGGTACATCGACTTCCTTCTTGCAGGCGCTGCACAACTTGCGTGCCAGTCGTTGCGCGATGATCAGATTGACTGAGGTCGCAATGTTGAATGCGGGTACGCCCATGTTTCGCAGGCGGGTCAGGGTTTCGGCAGCGCTGTTGGTGTGAAGTGTGGACATCACCATATGGCCGGTTTGTGCAGCCTTGATGGCAATCTCGGCTGTTTCAAGGTCGCGGATCTCGCCAACCATGATCACATCGGGGTCCTGCCGAAGAAAGGCGCGCAGTGCTTGCGCGAAGTCCATACCTTGACGGGGATTAACGTTGACCTGGTTGATGCCCTCCAGGTTGATCTCTACCGGGTCTTCAGCCGTGGAGATATTGATATCCACTGTGTTGAGGATATTGAGACCGGTGTAGAGGGATACGGTCTTTCCCGAACCTGTAGGTCCCGTTACCAGGATCATGCCCTGTGGCTGCTTCAGGGCTGTCATGTAGAGATCTTTCTGGAAGTCCTCGTAGCCCAGCGCATCAATACCCATCTGTGCGCTGGATGGGTCGAGAATACGCATCACGATCTTCTCGCCCCAGAGGGTTGGCAGCGTGTTGACACGGAAATCAATGGATTTCGACTTCGAGATCTTCATCTTGATACGCCCGTCCTGGGGTTTGCGGCGCTCGGATATGTCGAGTGCCGCCATGACCTTCAGGCGAGCTGAGATGCGGCTGGCCAGTTGAATCGGAGGGCGGGCTACTTCATGCAACATGCCGTCTGTGCGCAAGCGTACCCGGTAGGACTTCTCGTAGGGCTCGAAATGCAGGTCGGACGAGCCACCCTTGATGGCATCCAGCAGCATCTTGTTGACGAAACGCACAACGGGTGCGTCATCGGCGTCCTGACCTGTAGCAGCATCCTGCTTGCTGTCATCTACGGCCTCGACGTCCAGCCCTTCAAGATCCACATCACCCAGATCATCGAAGGTGGTGGTAGCGCTGTCGAAGAACTTGTCGATGGCATCGCCAAGCTTGTCATCTTCGACCAGAATCGCCTCGGTGGTGAGCCCCGTGCTGAACTGGATATCGGTAGTGGCCTGGTGGTTGGTCGGGTCCGATACCGCAATGAATAGCTTGTTGCCTCGACGCCAGAGCGGAAGTGCCCTGTGCTGGCGAATCAGCTTCTCGGTGACCAGTTCCTTGGGCTGCCCCTCCTTGTCGACGCTATTGAGGTCGAGAAAGGCGATGCCGAACTGCTCGGCTGCCAGCTCGGCAAGGTCCCGGCTTTTCAGCAGCTTGTTCTGCGCGAGGTAGGTCACCAGAGAAATCTTGTTTCGCTGCGCCTGTACGAATGCTTGCTGGGCAGCGCGCTCATCCATCAGGTTGGCCGCAACCAATTGACGTGCGAGGCCGGTAAGAGTGGGAGTATCCGTCATGTCTGCTTCTGCCGGGTAAATAAGGGGCCTTATAACTGAACTCAGGGTAGCTGCCAAATGCTGTTCCATGTGGTGACATTTTTTGTCATTACTGGCTCTGCAATGTTATCTGTCGTCCATTGCACTAGCTGCTTAGGAGCCAATCTCGCTGGAATAGAGAGTTGGCACGTAAGCTGCTTTAGCTCATGCAGGTCACTCGACCTTCAATCAATACTGGAGATTCTCTATGAAGGCTCAAAAAGGTTTCACCCTGATCGAACTGATGATCGTTGTTGCGATCATCGGCATTCTGGCTGCTATTGCTCTGCCGGCCTATCAGAACTATGTCAAGCGCGCTGCGTACTCTGAGGTCGTATCGGGTCTGGAGCCTTACAAAGTTGGTGTTACCGAATGCTATCAGACTGAAGGGGCCCTCAGCTCTTGCGGTACCGCTGGTTCTTACGGCATACCGGTGGCTCTGAGCGGTCGTGCTTCTGGTGCTCTGCGTGCGATTTCGGTAGGCGCTAACGGTGTGCTTACGGCTACTCCGAATGATTATAAAGGTATTGTTCAAGCTCAGACCTGCGTGCTGACTCCCACCGAGGGTACTAACAGCATTCTTGCTTGGTCTTACAGTGGTCGTTGTGTAGTCGACGGTCTGGTGAAACAGTAATAGCTGTTTGATCTGATGAGAAAATGCCCCGGAAACGGGGCATTTTTTTGGGGGGAGTAATGTGCGTAGCAAGTATTTGGGTTTTTTCTTTGTTTTCTCTATTGTATTGCTTATCGTTTTTCCTTTCTTAAAAAATCCCTATCTGTTTGATGACAGTATTCTCTTCCTTACGGATGGGGTGGGGTTGCCCGCCGTCGGTCGTGACCCGCTGGCGCCTCGTTGGTGGATTTACAAAAGCTTTGTGTGGTATTTGCAGCGCGACGGACAGCTTCTGTGGTTGAGGCTGGGTAATATCTTGCTGCATTTTGCGGTCGTGATTGCATTTTTTTCCTTCGCTCGCCAGCTGATTGTCGATGCCCTGAGCATCCCCCGTGAGCGCGCCTCTCTCGCAGTATTTCTATCCTCGGTTCTACTCACGGTACATCCGCTAGCTATCTACACCCAGTCATACCTTGTTCAGCGAACCGTCATTTGTGCGGCGCTCTTCGCAATGCTCAGTCTGTTTCTATTTTGGCAGGGGTTGAATGGTCGCCGTTGGGGGCTTTGGGGGGCTCTGCTTTGCTTCGTGCTTTCGATTTATTCCAAAGAGCATGTAGTGATGCTGCCGGTGGTATCTCTTGCTCTGCTCGTGCTTTATGTCCGCAGCGGTATGCAGATCAAGATCGGCAAAGTGGAGCTATTCGCTGCACTGGCTTTGCAGTTTCTGGTCTCGCTCTGGGTGGTGTTGAGTTTCAAATGGCTCTTGGCTTCGTCTTATGAAATAGGGGCTGGCGAGGTCATGGCCGGAGAGCTTGAGGTTAGTGCTTCGCTGCTCTATCCGGTAAGCGTACTGAACCAGGCGTTACTGTTTTTCAAGTATTTAGGATTGTGGATCCTACCCAATCCCTTATGGGTTGCGATTGATATGAGGGAAAATTTTCCTGCCACGGTCACTGATCCGAGACTGTGGCTGGGAGGGGCTTTGTTCGTAGCTTATTGCTTGACTGGGCTGACCCTTCTCTGGAGGGGGCGCCTGAAGGGATTAGTGGGGTTGGGGCTTTTAATGCCCGCTCTTCTTTTCTTCACGGAGTTTTCTACCGTTAGGCTCCAGGAAATGTTTGTCATCTACAGGAGTTACTTGTGGGTGCCAAGCCTGTTTTTAGTCTTGGCGGCTGGCCTCACTCGAATGCAGGTGCGCCCTTCTGTCATTCTAATCGCAATCGTAAGCATCGTTTATCTCGGGCTGGCTTATGATCGGTTGACCGTCATGTCTAGTCCGGTGTTGGCCTGGAACGAAGCCAAAGAGCTTATGGAGCGAAGTGAGGCTCGCCCTTCAGCTTTGGGGGCCTATCGCATTTATTACAACCTGGGCTCGGCATTGGGAGAGCGGGGCCTAAAGGAAGAGGCGATGAAAAATTATGATCAGGCTCTTGCCAGAAAGCCCGGGTATGTTTTGGCTCGCTTGAATCGTGGGATTATCTTGCTTGAAAGAAAAGAATGGCAGCGTGCCTATACGGATTTCGACGTGGCTGTTCAGTCAATGCCTAATTTTATAAAGCCATATATAGGGAGGGCGCGTGCACTGCAAGGGATGGGGCGAGCGGCAGAGGCGCAAGTTGATCTTGAGCGCGCTTGCAATATGGGGGCTAAGAATATATGCCAGGAACTAAATACAGGCGAAGCAGGCAATGATTGAGGCTGTTCCGAGTGCGGGGAAGTTATCGGGCGTCGTTCTGGCTTCCTTTCTTCTTGCCTGCGTTCCCTACATATTGCCCTGGCACTATTATCCCGATGGTGACTTCCTAACGCAGTGCTCTGCTGTTATTTGTGTCTTGGGTGTGGTGATGTTGGGCTTTTTACATGTCCAGCATATTAAAGTAGGGTTGCCAGACATTTGCCTCATTGCTTTCTCTCTGGCGCTGCTGATCATTGGTAGGTGCGATGGTTTGATTGCTCTTTTAGTGGTGTTCTTAGGTGGCGTGTTCTTGATGGTTCTAAGGTCCCTTGATGCCGTGGGGCGTACTAGGGCATTTGATGCGCTTTTGTATGGGTTGTGTTTAGGGGGTGGGGTCACTCTGTTGGCATCTTTTGCTCAAGCCTTCAATCTCGAAAGCATGCTGCATGGGTTTGTGTTTGATGATAATAATCCTCAAGTAGTTAATGTTGTCGCTAATATCGCTCAGCGAAATTTGATGAGTCAGTACTTGCTGGCCGGTTTTCTGGCGGTTGGTTTTCTTTTGGCTAGATTCTTTCCGAAGTGGACTTGGGGGTTAGTCGTTCTGGCAGTGCCTGTCGGATATATACTGGCGCTTGCCGGCTCTCGCACAGCCTTGTTGTCAATTGTATGGGTGTTTGTTGCTTGTGGTGTGGCGATATTGCTTGCAACGAAGAACGAGTTGGCTCGGCAGGCAAAGGGTTTGCTGGTGAGTTGTGCCGTTTTGCTAATCATCCAGCCGCTGGTTAGTTTTGTTATGCCTGGCACTGAAACGTCCATTGACCGAATTGCGGCTGGCTCAAGTGTTCGTTTTTCCGAGTGGGCTAAGGCATGGGAAATGATCAAGGCTCACTTCCCAGGTGGCGTGGGTTGGTCAGAGTACTCCGCTAATAGTTTCTTGCAGCAACTGCGGACAGGAGATATTTCGTCAGCTGATAATAATTGGACCCATGCCCACAACCTAGTGCTGAACCTGTTGGTGGAGTTGGGGTTGGCCGCTGTCGTTCCGCTCTTGGCTCTGGGTTGCCTGTTGTGGGAACTCTGGCGAGCGGAGCGGAGCCTGCAGTGGTTCTTTGTCGTGCTGATGTCGGGCATGACACTTATACACAGCATGCTGGAGTATCCGTTGTGGTACGCGTGGGGTTTCTACCTATTTATCGCGGTGGCGGGGCTCGGTATTAACGGAGCCCTGTTTACATTGCAGCCCAGCCGGGCGATGAGAGTGTTCGTTAGTGCATTGGCGTTAGCGGGAGTTGGCTACATACTCCTGTCGATTCATGGGTATTTTCGACTTGTGGAGGCAGCAGGCCCAACGGAGAACCAGCAACTTAACCTGGAGCGCTTGGAAAACATCATTGCTCAAACTTCCAACCCTGCTCTCGAGTACGCCGCGAACGTAACCATGATTCCTTACCTTCGCCCAGGTGGCGGCATGCTTCGCCTATGCAAACTGATGGAAGTCACTCGCGTAATGCCGGCGGCCGACAAGTTGGATCTCATCGCTCTCGATGCATTCCTGATGAATGATGAGACGTTCGCCTTCGAAGTCTTGCGTAGCCGCTACCGAGCGTTCCCAAGGACGGACGACGGCGTACTTATTTCCAATCTGGGGCGCTTGGGGGAGGAGAAGGCAAAGACGCTTCGTGAAAGAATCGAGCAGCTCAAGCTTGAGCCTTTTGATCTCAGCAAGAGCTACCAGCTCGAAGCATGTCCCGAGGATAAGCTGCACCAATAGCGATACGATTGCAGGCAGTTGTGCCCAATGCTAAATTCCGCCCCGCCGCCGGTGTAGCTCAGTAGGTAGAGCAGCGCACTCGTAACGCGAAGGTCGCAGGTTCGATTCCTGTCTCCGGCACCAGCTCAGACAAAAAGCCCCGCTTCGGCGGGGCTTTTTGTTGGGCGCTATATAAAGGAAAGGGTCAGATGCTAAGGCGCATCGACAGGTCCACCGCCCTGACGTCCTTGGTCAGGGTGCCGATGGAGATGTAGTCGACGCCGGTCTCGGCAATGGTGCGCAGGGTGGTGTCGTTGATGCCGCCGGAGGCTTCGAGCTTGGCGCGGCCGGCGGTGAGGGTGACGGCAGTGCGCATGTCGTCGAGGCTGAGTTCGTCGAGCATGACGATGTCGGCGCCGGCGGCCAGGGCCTGGTTCAGTTCGTCGAGGCTTTCCACTTCGATCTCCACCGGCTTGCCGGGGGCGATGCGGTGGGCGGCGGTGATGGCTTCGGCGATGCCGCCGCAGGCGGCGATGTGGTTTTCCTTGATGAGGAAGGCGTCGTACAGGCCGATGCGGTGGTTATGGCCGCCGCCGCAGGTGACGGCGTACTTCTGCGCCAGGCGCAGGCCGGGGAGGGTCTTGCGAGTGTCCAGCAGCTTCACCTGGGTGCCTTGCACCAGTTCCACGTAGTGGGCGACGCGGGTGGCGACGCCGGAGAGGCACTGGAGGAAGTTCAGCGCGCTGCGCTCGCCGCTGAGCAGGGCGCGGGCGGGGCCTTCGAGGTGGAACAGCGGCTGGTTCGGCTGCACCTTGTCGCCATCGGCCACCTGCCAGTGCACCGCCACCCGTGGGTCGATCTGACGGAACACCGCATCGACCCACGCGGTCCCAGCAATGACCGCCGCTTCGCGGGTGATGATGGTGGCGTGGGCCAGGCGCTCCTCGGGGATCAGTTGGGCGGTGATGTCGCCGCTGCCGACGTCCTCGGTCAGGGCGCGGCGCACGTTGGCTTCGATTTCCGCGTTCAGGTCGGCGAGTTTGAGGTTGGGCATGGGATGCTCCGCTGCAGAATGGCGCGATTATAGAGGCAGGCGACCGCTGGTACAGCGTTGGTGGCAACTGTCGTGGGCTTTCTGCTAGATATTCAGGGGATGGGTAGGTCTGACAGAGGCCGGCCTACAAAGGGCAGGGACATCTGTGACGTATTTCATGTCTGGAGGAAATCTCCCCTTGGTTGCGACGTGAGTATCCCTATAATGATTCTGACTTTCTCTATTTGACGCCAGAAGCTTGACGTTAGGGATAACTCCCCGTTTATAGCTGTGCAACCAGCGAAGCCCACTAGTTCGGGCGCTGGTTGCGGGAGATTCGCTATGCAGACCGACGCGAACGTGGTGCCCCTGAACAAGGGCGCCTCCGAGCTATCGCCAACTTCGCCGGTAGGAAGGCTGCCCGTGGCACTTATCCAGGTGCGCGACAAGGCTGCACAACAGCTGAAGCAAGCGCTGCAGGCGCTGTTCGACAACGCGGACGACACCCTCTTCCAGATGGCCGACCGTGCGACCAGTAACGCCGAGCAGAACGCCTTCTTCGAGGCGATGCGCGACTTGCGCCTGAAGCGCAAGAGCATCGAGCGCGGCTTCCTGCAGAAAGTGTTCGAGACCTTCTCCAACCTCAACCAGTACGAGATCGGCAAGCCGCCGGTACTGGATGCGGTGTCTTTCGAAAGCCTTAGCCTGGTGCAGAACGACGAGCTGGAAGAGTCCGTCGCCCTCGACGCCATGGTCGCCAAGGTAATGAGCCGTGACGGCATCGCCCTTGGCCACCTGACCACCCGCCTCAACACCCTGGTCACCAAGAAGATCGAGGACAAGAGCAACCCGCTCGGCCCGCGCGCGCTGTGCGAAGCCTTCCTCGATGCCTGCCGCAGCCTGGGTGTGGAGATCAAGGTCAAGCTGATCATCTTCAAGCTGTTCGAGAAGTACGTCCTCAGCGACCTTGACCAGCTCTACGCCGAATCCAACCAGGCGCTGATCACCGCCGGTGTGCTTCCCGAGCTCAAGTCCGCGCCGCCGGCCCGTCGTCCCCAGGGGCGCACCCCGGGTGCCGCCCGCTCCGCCCAGGCCGCCGAAGGTGGCCAGGTTGCCGGTGAAGGCGCCTATATGGACGAAGGCGTGCAGGAAGTCTTCGGTGCCCTTCAGGAGCTGCTGTCCCAGGTCCGCGGTTCCGGCACTGGCGCCGGGATCGGCATGGGCCGTCGGGAGGTACCGGCCGATGCGGTGCCCATCACCAGCAACGACCTGATGCGCCTGCTCTCGCACCTGCAGCAGCACCTGCCTGCGCAGAACGCAAGTGATGTCGACCTGCGCTTCCAGCTCGACAACCTGCTCACCCGCGCCAGCGCCAAGAGTGGCAAGTCCCGTGTCGTGGGCCAGGTGGACGACGACGTCATCAACCTGGTGTCGATGCTCTTCGAGTTCATCCTCGATGACCGCTCCCTGCCGGATTCGCTCAAGGCCCTGATCGGCCGCCTGCAGATTCCGATGCTCAAGGTCGCGGTGCTGGACAAGACCTTCTTCAGCCGCGGCAGCCATCCGGCGCGCCGGCTGCTCAACGAGATCGCCTCGGCCGCCATGGGCTGGAGCGAGCAGGACGACGTCCAGCGCGATGCCCTGTACCAGCGCATCGAGCAGGTCGTGCTGCGCCTGCTGAACGATTTCGTCGACGACCCGACCATTTTCTCCGACCTGCTTTCCGATTTTCTCGCCTACACCGGTGACGAACGCCGTCGCAGCGATCTGCTGGAACAGCGCACCCGCGATGCCGAGGAAGGTCGCGCCAAGGCCGAGCTGGCACGCCAGCAGGTCGAGCAGGCTCTGAACGAGCGCCTGTTGGGCCGCACCCTGCCCGAAGTGGTGGTGCGCCTGCTGCAGGAGGCCTGGAGCAAGGTCATGCTGCTGACCTGCCTCAAGCACGGCGTCGGCTCCGAGGAATGGCAGGCCACCCTGTCGACCATGGACGACCTGATCTGGAGCGTGGAGTCCCACGAAGCGCCCGAGGCGCGCATGCGCTTGCTGGAGCTGGTCCCCGGCCTGCTCAAGGCGCTGCGCGAGGGGCTGACCAGCGCCGCCTTCGACCCGTTCTCCACCAGCGAATTCTTCAGCCAGCTGGAGACCCTGCACGTGCAGGCCTTCCAGCGCTTCAAGCGCGTCGAGCCCGAGCCGGTACCGGCCCCGGTGGTGGACGCCGAGGAAGGCCAGGAGCCGGGCGCCATCGCGGAAATCGAGATGCCCCTGCTCGACCTGCCCGCCGACCTGGAGGTGGGCATGCCCGCCGAAGCGCCGGCAATGGTCGAGGTGGTCGAGGAGATCGTCCTGCTCGCGCCGGGCGAGACCCGTGCGCCCGAGCCCGAAGCCGCCCTGCCGGATGACGACGAGGCCCTGGCCCAGGTCGACAACCTGCGTGTCGGCAGTTGGGTCGAGTTCCAGGAAGACGAGGAGCACAAGGTGCGTTGCAAGCTGGCGGCGATCATCAAGCCCACCGGCAAGTACATCTTCGTCAACCGCACCGGCATGAAGGTGCTGGAGAAGACCCGCATGGGGCTGGCCGTCGAGTTCCGTCGCCAGGCCATCCGCCTGCTGGACGACGCCCTGCTGTTCGATCGCGCGCTGGAGTCGGTCATCGGCAACCTGCGTCGACTCAAGGGCGCCTGAGCCCTCGCTCCACCCACGACGCCCGGCTTGCCGGGCGTCGCCGTTTCAGGGCCTTGGCCCTGGGCTTCGCCTGCTCTAGAGTGTCCGCCAACCAAGGAGCCCACCATGCAGCCGGACCCCGCGACAGGTTGGTGCCAAGGCGCCCGCCACTGCCCCTCGCCGAACTTCAATGCCCGCCCGGAGGGGGAGATCTCCCTCTTGGTCATCCACAACATCAGCCTGCCGCCCGGCCAGTTCGGCACCGGCAAGGTCCAGCAGTTCTTCCAGAACCGGCTGGACGCCGCCGAGCATCCCTATTTCGCCGACATCGCCGCCATGCAGGTGTCGGCGCACTTCCTCATCGAGCGCGACGGCGCCGTCACGCAGTTCGTCTCCTGCCTGGAGCGTGCCTGGCACGCCGGCAAATCCTTCTTCGAGGGCCGTGAGAACTGCAACGACTTTTCCCTCGGCATCGAGCTGGAGGGCACTGACGACCAGCCCTATTCCGAGGCCCAGTACACCGTGCTCGGCCAGCTCGCGCGCAGCCTGCTGCGCGCCTATCCCGGCATCACCCCGGAACGTGTCCGGGGCACAGCGACATCGCTCCCGGGCGCAAGACCGATCCCGGGCCCGCATTCGATTGGGCGCGCTTTCGCGCCAGCCTGCACGACAAGGAGGTAGACGCATGAGTTTCCTGGTTCTCCTGCTGGTGCTCTGGGTGGAGAAGTTCTCCAGCCTGCGCCAGCGCATCCAGCAGGACGGGCCCTGGCTGCGCCAGCTGGCCCGCCTTTCCGGCAACCCGCGCCTGGCCGGCCGCCCCTGGGCGATCCTCGGCCTGCTGGTGGTGCTGCCGTTGGTGGTCCTGGCCCTCCTGCTGATGGCCCTGCAACCGCTCGCCTACGGTTGGCTGGCTTTGCCCTTGCACCTGCTGGTGGTGATCTACGCCCTCGGGCGCGGCGACGTCCAGGCGGACCTCGGCTCCTTCCGCGATGCCTGGCGCCGGGGTGACGTTCAGGGCGCCTACCACGTCGCCGAGCGTGACCTGGGCCTCGAGGTGGAGGAGGGCGATGACCTGCTGCTGCGGGTCCAGGGGCATCTCGTCTGGCAGGCCTACCAGAGCTTCTTCGCGGTGATCTTCTGGTACTTCCTGCTGGGCCCGGTCGCGGCCCTGGCCTATCGCCTGCTGGCCCTGGCCGCCGAGCACGCCGAGGAGCCCGCCCTGCGCGAGCGCGCCGCGCAGATGCGCCATGCCTTCGATTGGGTGCCGGTGCGGGTGCTGGCCGCGAGCTTCTCGCTGGTGGGCAATTTCGTCGCGGTCAGCCGCGTGCTGCTGCATGAGTTGCTGAACTGGGACATCGCCGCCGAGCGCTTCGTGGTCATCGCCGGGCGCGCCGCCGGCGAGCTGCCGGACGACACGGCCGGCGAGGCGGGCGTGGCCAGCCTGGATGCGCTCTGGCACCTGCTGGTCCGGGCCGCCGTGCTCTGGTACGCCGGCTTCGCCCTCTGGACCCTTCTGTTCTGAAGACGCGACCGGCGGCGCAATGCCGCCGGTCCGGCCCGCGCCAGCCGGGTCGCGCTCCGAGCTTTCTTAACCTTAAGTTACAGAATGTTCCGCCGATATCAGGTACACAGTTCCTGCACCTTGCCGGGTGTTTCGTGACATGCATCACGTTTATTGCTCGGCATCGTTAGTCCTTATCTGTCACCCACAGGTCGGACGATCTGGGACGGCCGCACTGCCAGATGCGATCCTTGGCCGCCCCCGAGGCGACCCATAAGAATAATTAGGAAACAGGAGACGTCTTGTGAAGACCGTGTTGTATCCGGCCATCGCGCTGATGAATCGCCTCAGCTTCGGCATGAAATTCAGTCTGATCAGCGTGTTGTTCTTCCTGCCGATGCTGGTCACCAACTTCTACCTGGTGCGCGAGTCCTACCAGGAATTCGTCAGCACCCGTTCCGAGCTGGAAAGCCTCGACCTGCTGGGCGCCAGCCAGGGCATCCGGCGCAACCTGGAAAACCTCAACGACCTGGTGCTGATCAATTCGCTGATCGGCCAGTCCGGGCAGGCCGGCGATCTCGATACGCGCATCGGCAAGCTGGAGAAGGACCTGGCCGACGCCCTCGAGAAACTCGCACCCGTGACCACCGATCCGGAACAGGTCGCCGAGTTCAACAACAAGCGCGAAGAGATGCTCAAGGGCCTGCAGGCGGCCGGGAAAGAGACGTCCCTGCAGAGCAAGAGCGCCATGATCGAGAAGCAGCTGGGCAACGCCCAGGTGTTCATCAAGCTGGTCGCCAGCCAGGCCGGCCTCAGCCAGGACAGCCAGCGCGACGTACGCCAGGTCGCCGAGCTGGTCACCGGCGTCACCTCGAGCGTCACTGCCGCCATCAGCAAGGGGCGGGCCATCGGTGCCTACTCCCTGGGCCAGGGGTTCCTCAATTCCGCCGCCAGCACCAAGCTGGACGACCTGTTGCTGGAGCTGGAGAAGATCGGTTCCGAATACGGGCTGAAGATCCAGGACGCGCTCAACGGCAACCCCCGGGCCCAGGCTGCACTGGGCGAGCTCGCTACCGCCAGCCGTGAAACCCTCAAGCAGAGCGCTACGCTGTTCGAGGACCAGGTGATCATGGCCGACACCCTCGACACCCCCTGGGCGCAGTTCTACGACCAGGTCACCGCGCAGATGGACAAGACCTACCAGCTCAACGACGCCGCCCTCGGCCTGCTCAAGACCGAGCTGGAAAAGCGCCTCGGCGAGAAGCGCGCCCAGACCGTGCTGCTGGTGGTCGCCCTGGTGGTGGTGTTCCTCGCCATCGTCTACCTCTACAGCGGTTTCTACGTCTCCACCCGCACCACCCTCAAGAGCCTCGGCCGGGTCATGGACCAGGTCGCCGCCGGCGACATGACCGTCAACTTCCGCGCCCAGAGTCGCGACGAGCTGGGCGAGCTGGGCCAGGTTTTCAACGGCACGGTGGCGAAGATCCACGACCTGATCGAGCTGGTCGGCCAGACCGTCGTCGAGGTCGAGCGCCAGGCGGGACGCGTGCAGGACGTCTCGGAGGAGAGCAACCAGGCCGTCGCCGGCCAGCGCAGCCAGATCGAGCAGGTGGCAACGGCGATGAACGAGATGTCCGCCACCGCCCAGGAGGTCGCCCGCAGCGCCGCGGCCGCGGTGAACAGCGCGCACAGCGTGAACGAGGAGACCGTCAGTGGCCGCGCCCTGGTGGAGTCCCAGCTGGGCAGCATCGAGCGCCTGGCCCAGGAGATCGAGCAGTCGGTGAACGTGATCAACCAGCTCGCCTCCGACAGCGCCTCCATCAGCCGTGTGCTGGAGGTGATCAAGGGCATCGCCGAGCAGACCAACCTGCTGGCGCTCAACGCCGCCATCGAGGCCGCCCGTGCCGGTGAGCAGGGTCGCGGCTTCGCCGTGGTGGCCGACGAGGTCCGTACTCTGGCCAAGCGCACCCAGCAGTCCACCGAGGAGATCGAGCAGATGATCGCCAAGCTCCAGGGCGGCGTCGGCGCGGCGGTCAAGGCGATGAACACCAGCCACCAGATGGCCGATGGCACCGTCAACCAGTCCGGCCGCGTGCAGCAGGCGCTGGAGAACATCCTGGGGGCGGTGGGCATGATCGTCGACCAGAACCAGCAGATCGCCGCCGCTGCCGAGCAGCAGACCGCCGTGGCCCACGACATCGACCAGAACATCGTCGAGATCAACAGCGCTGGCGAGCGCACCGCCCAGGGCGCCAGCCAGACCGAGCAGGCCAGCCGCCAGCTTTCCGAGCAGGTTGCGCAGCTCAAGCAACTGATCGGCGCGTTCCGCGTCTGATCCTTCCCCTCAGTGGGCCCCCGCGTTCGCGGGGGTGACGGGGCGGGCGGAGCTTCACCGCACACCGTCAGCCCCACGAACCCTGCTGTGGATAAGTCCGTGGCGTACCTGTCGCGAATAAATTGGCTCTGTCTGCGTTAGCTGTAGTGAGCTTGATGCGAAGCCTCAAGACCGGTGCTTTCCGAGCATTTATGACTCCCTGCCACGCCCACCGCGTGGGTTTCGCTTCGCTCTACGCCACCCTACGGAAGCCACTCCGCCCCCCAAAGCGTGATGCGCACATCGATGAAGATTCCGGCGAAGACGTTGGAGCAGCAGAAGCGCCCCTCCAGGAGGCCGAACGCAATCGTTGCGTCGGGGGACGAGCGGCATGGATGCCCCGAGAGGCGCGCCAGGCCATGGATGGCCCATCGCGCCGGCCCCCAGACGCCACTTGTGGCGAACGCACTTCAGTGCGGCCCGAAGGGCGAGCGTAGCGAGTAACGACGATGGAGTGAGGGAACCCCGGCGAAGCCGGGGCCGGATGATGGGGCAAGCCTCTTTGGTTTCTTTTTTGTGGGCGGCATCCCGACGACTGAAGAAAGAGACTCGCCCGGGTGGGCGAAACCAGAAGCACCAGCAAAGCTCGGCAATCAGCTGGGCTCGAAACCTTCTAGCAACACTTAACGCAGACAGAGCCAATGAGTTCGCTTCTACGCAGGCTGCGGCATTCGGCCTAGCCGGCTTCAGCCCGGGAGAGGCTCCCAGCCGAACAGCTCGCAGGCGTTGCGGCTGCTGGCGGCGGCGAGCGCGTCCTGGGATATGCCCAGCAGCTCGGCGAGATTGGCGCAGATATCCGGCAGGTACTCGGGGCTGTTGCGTTGCTGCGGGTGCATGGACGGCGCCATGTCCGGGGCATCGGTCTCAAGCACGATGGCCTCCAGCGGCAACTGCGGCACCACCTTGCGCAAGCGGTTGGCCTGGGGCCAGGTGGGGGCGCCACCGAGGCCCAGGCGGAAGCCCAGCTTCAGGTACTCGCGCGCTTCCTCGACGCTGCCGGCGAAGGCGTGGACGATGCCGGCCCGCTGCAGGCGGAAGCGCTTGAGGGTGGCGATCACCGCCGCGTGGCTCCTGCGCACGTGCAGCAGCACCGGCAGCTGTGCGTCGGCCGCGATGGCGAGCTGCGCCTCGAACAGCGCCTGCTGGGCGTCGCGATCGAGGTCTTCGAGGTAGTAGTCCAGGCCGATCTCGCCCACCGCGCAGAGCTTGGGGTGCCCGGCGTGAGCCAGGAGCATCGTGCGCAGCTCATCCAGGTGGGCCGGCTGGTGTTCGCCCAGGTAGATGGGGTGCAGGCCGAAGGCGACGTGGAGGTCGTCCTGGGTGTCGGCCAGCTCCCAGATACGCTGCCAATTGCCCCGCGTGACGCCCATCAGCACCTGGCGCTTCACGCCCAGCGCACGGGCGCGGTCGAGCACCTCGGCGCGGTCGGCGTCGAACTCGGGAAAGTCCAGGTGGGTATGGGTGTCGATCAGCATCGGGGCGGCGGTCGCATCAGGGGATGGGGTTCAGCCTAGCCCAGAGGCGCCGCCGGCAAGCGGCGCCTCGATCGGCGCGCGCGGTCAGTGGTGTTCGCGGGTGGCGCGGAACTTGATGTCCGGCCAGCGCTCTTCCATCAGGGCCAGGTTCACGCGGGTCGGGGCCAGGTAGGTGAGGTGGCCGCCGCCGTCCACGGAGAGGTTCTCCATGGCCTTGTCCTTGAACTCCTTGAGCTTCTTCTCGTCCTTGCACTCGATCCAGCGTGCCGACCACACGTTGATCGCCTCGTAGGCGCACTCGACCTTGTACTCCTCCTTCAGGCGGCTGGCGACGACGTCGAACTGCAGCACGCCGACCGCGCCGAGGATGATGTCGTTGTTGCGCTCGGGGAAGAACACCTGGGTGGCGCCTTCCTCGGCCAGTTCCTGCAGGCCCTGGCGCAGCTGCTTGGACTTCAGCGGGTCCTTCAGGCGCACGCGGCGGAACAGCTCGGGGGCGAAGTGCGGAATGCCGGTGAACCCCAGCGCCTCGCCTTCGGTGAAGGTGTCGCCGATCTGGATGGTGCCGTGGTTGTGCAGGCCGATGATGTCGCCGGCGAAGGCCTCATCGAGCTGCTCGCGCTCGCTGGAGAAGAAGGTCAGCGCGTCGGCGATCTTCACGTCCTTGCCCAGGCGCACGTGGCGCATCTTCATGCCCTTCTCGTACTTGCCCGAGCAGATGCGCATGAAGGCGATGCGGTCGCGGTGCTTGGGGTCCATGTTCGCCTGGATCTTGAACACGAAGCCGGAGAACTTCTCCTCGGTCGGCTCCACCACGCGCTCGTGGGCGGCGCGCGAAAGCGGGCGCGGGGCCCAGTCGACCACGGCGTCGAGCACCTGGTCGACGCCGAAGTTGCCCAGCGCGGTGCCGAAGAACACCGGGGTCATGCGGCCCTGGTGGAATTCCTCTTCATCGAACTCGTGGCAGGCACCCTGTACCAGCTCGAGTTGCTCGACGAAGTCGTCATAGAGATCGCCCAGGTGCGCGCGGGCCTCGTCCGAGTCGAGCTTCTCGATCACCTTGATCTCGGTGCGCTCGTGGCCGTGGCCCGGGGTGTAGACGATGATCTTGTCGGCGGCCAGGTGGTAGACGCCCTTGAAGTCCTTGTAGCAGCCGATCGGCCAGGTGATGGGCGCGGCCTTGATCTTCAGCACCGCCTCGATCTCGTCGAGCAGCTCGATGGGATCGCGGATGTCGCGGTCCAGCTTGTTGATGAAGCTGACGATGGGCGTGTCGCGCAGGCGGCACACGTCCATCAGGGCGATGGTGCGCGGTTCCACGCCCTTGCCGCCGTCGAGGACCATCAGCGCCGAGTCCACCGCGGTCAGGGTGCGGTAGGTGTCTTCGGAGAAGTCTTCGTGGCCGGGGGTGTCGAGCAGGTTGATCATGTGCTCGCGGTAGGGGAACTGCATCACCGAGGTGGTGATGGAGATGCCGCGCTGCTTCTCCATCTCCATCCAGTCGGAGGTCGCGTGGCGGTCGGACTTGCGCGACTTCACCGTACCGGCGACCGCGATCGCCTTGCCCATCAGCAGGAGCTTCTCGGTGATGGTGGTCTTACCGGCGTCGGGGTGGGAAATGATGGCGAAGGTGCGGCGTTTGGCGACTTCGGCGGCCTGGATGGTCATGGATATGTGCCTGGCTGGAAACGGTTGCGGGCCATGCGCGGCCCGAAAAGCGCGGAATTATAGCGGGAAACGCCCGGTGGATCAGTCCGCATGTCGCAGGCGGCGCGCCCGGCCTTTTCGGCACCCCTCGGGGCGATGCGCCTGAACCCTCGCGGGCATCATCGGTCTGTCAGAAAAGAGGGCGATGATCGCCTGACCCGAGCACGCCCCGATGCGCTGCGAAGGCCGCCGGCAGCGGTTTTGTGCAGCATTCCATGACGGTTTGTTTTGAATGCCGAACAGTCAACAGGTAACGCGACAAAGGGATGCGATAAAGCGGCATTTTTTGATTGATCTGCGCTTCCCATGGTCCTAAAGTTCGCGCCCGAACGTCCATGCTGGAAACGATCCATCCGGCTCAAGTACTGACGACGAGAGGTTGGCAGCCGCAAGGCTGTAGATCCTCGGCGACATGCCTTGGGAAGTAGGCGAACCAAAGTGGGGAAACGGATTAGACGTTCAGGCTTTTCGCACCAAGCCCATCCCTTGCAACTTTTGTGGTTTTTGCCCAATGGAGCCCAGTATGTCGATCAAGGTCGAAGACTATTTCGCACCCGCCACTTTCCAGCGCATGAAGGCATTCGCCGATCAGCACGACACCCCCTTCGTGGTCATCGACAAGCAGACCATCGCCGATGCCTATGACCAACTGGTCGGCTGCTTCCCCTTCGCCAAGATTTACTACGCGGTCAAGGCCAACCCGGCCACCGAGATCACCGAGCTGCTGCGCGACAAGGGCTCCAACTTCGACATCGCTTCCATCTACGAGCTGGACAAGGTGATGAAGACCGGCGTCGGCCCGGAGCGCATCAGCTACGGCAACACCATCAAGAAAGCCAAGGACATCCGCTACTTCTACGAGAAGGGCGTGCGCCTGTTCGCCACCGACTCCGAGGCGGACCTGCGCAACATCGCCAAGGCCGCGCCGGGTTCGAAGATCTACGTGCGCATCCTCACCGAGGGTTCCACCTCCGCCGACTGGCCCCTGTCGCGCAAGTTCGGCTGCAACCCCGACATGGCCCTGGACCTGCTGATCCTCGCCAAGCAGCTGGGCCTGGAGCCCTACGGCCTGTCCTTCCACGTGGGCAGCCAGCAGCGCGACATCGACGTGTGGGACGCCGCCATCGCCAAGGTCAAGGTGATCTTCGAGCGCCTCAAGGAAGAAGACGGCATCACCCTGAAGATGATCAACATGGGCGGCGGCTTCCCGGCCAACTACATCCAGCGCACCAACGCCCTGGAGACCTACGCCGAGGAGATCACCCGCTTCCTCAAGGAAGACTTCGGCGACGAGCTGCCGGAAATCATCCTCGAGCCGGGCCGCTCGCTGATCGCCAACGCCGGCATCCTGGTCAGCGAAGTGGTGCTGGTGGCACGCAAGTCGCGCACCGCCGTGGAGCGCTGGGTCTACACCGACGTGGGCAAGTTCTCCGGCCTGATCGAAACCATGGACGAGTCCATCAAGTTCCCCATCTGGACCGAGAAGAAGGGCGAGATGGAAGAAGTGGTCATCGCCGGCCCGACCTGCGACAGCGCCGACATCATGTACGAGAACTACAAGTACGGCCTGCCCTTGAACCTGGCTAGTGGCGACCGCCTCTACTGGCTCTCCACCGGTGCCTACACCACCAGCTACAGCGCGGTGGAATTCAACGGCTTCCCGCCGCTGAAGGCCTTCTACCTGTAAGCGCCGCCCCGAAGGAAAGCCTGCCTCCGGCAGGCTTTTTTTTGCCCGCGTGGCGCCTGGCCGGCATCGGGTGCCGTGGCGTGCGTGCCGTCGCGGCATGGGCGGGCTGCCGGGCGAAGGTAAATAGAAGGTAAAAACGCGTCGAACACTCTGTTTATGAAATTTATTCTCAAATAGAATCGCATCCCATATGAGAATCCTTGGCCTCCGTCCGACCGGCTGATGGCGGCTGCCCGTTTTCCACAAGGGGTCACCGTGTTCAAGAAAGTCCTGTTCCAGCTGCACTGGCTCCTCGGCATCAGTGCCGGCCTGGTGTTGTCCCTCATGGGCGTCACCGGCGCCGCCTACAGCTTCCAGGACGAAATCCTCGAATGGCTCAATGCCGACACCCTGCGTCTGGAGGTCAGCGCCGACGGCGTGCTGCCGCCCGCCGAACTGGTACGCCGGATCGAAGCCAGCGCGGGCGAGCAGGTCTCCGGCCTCTGGGTGGAAACCCAGTCCGGCGGGCCGGCCCGGGTGTTCTTCATGCCGCCGCCCGGTGAACGCCGTGGCCCTATGCGCTGGTTCGACCCCTACAACGGCAAGCTGCTCGATGACCCGGTCGGCCAGCCGTTCTTCGGCCTGATGCTGCAACTGCACCGCTTCCTCGCCATGGGCGAGACCGGCAAGCAGATCACCGCTGCCAGCACCCTGGCGCTGATCTTCTTCTGCCTCTCCGGCCTTTATCTGCGCTGGCCGCGCCAGGCCGGCAGCTGGCGTGCCTGGCTGACCCTGGACTGGGCGCGCAAGGGCCGCAGCTTCAACTGGGACCTGCACGCCGTGGCCGGCACCTGGTGCCTGGCGCTCTACCTCCTGGCGGCGCTGACCGGCCTGTTCTGGTCCTATGAGTGGTACCGCGCGGGGCTGCAGCGCCTGTTGGCCGATGCGCCCGTCGAGCAGCAGGCCAAGCCCGGAGAACGCCGAGGCGAAGGCCGTGGCGAGCGCCGCGAAGGGGGCCGCCCGGGGATGCCGCAAGCGCCTTCCGGTCCGCCGCTGGTGGTGGACTACGACGCCGTCTGGGCCAGCATCCGCGAGGCCGCCGGCCCCGGCCTGAGCGCCTACAACCTGCGCCTGCCGCCGGTGGGCGGCCAGCCGGCCACGGTGTTCTACCTGCTCAAGGACGCCAGCCACCCGCGCGCGATCAACCAGATCACCCTCGACCCGGCCACCGGCAAGGTCGCCCGCGTCGAGCGCTACGCCGAGAAGAGCTTCAAGGCGCAACTGCTCACCAGCATCTACGCCCTGCACGTGGGCGAGTACTTCGGCTTGCCCGGGCGCATCCTGATGATGCTGGCGAGCCTCGCCATGCCGCTGTTCTTCATCACCGGCTGGCTGCTCTACCTCGACCGTCGGCGCAAGAAGCGCGCGATCAGGGCCGCACGCGGCGGCCTCGGCCAGGGCGGTGAAGGCGAGCCTTGGCTGATCGGCTTCGCCAGCCAGAGCGGTTTCGCCGAGCAGCTCGCCTGGCAGAGTGCCGGCCAGCTGCAGGCCGCCGGCTTCCCGGTGCGCGTGCAGCAACTGGGCGAGCTGGATGCCGGGCAACTGGCCGAGGCGCGCAATGCCCTGTTCGTGGTCAGCACCTTCGGCGACGGCGAGGCCCCCGATACCGCTCGCGGTTTCGAACGCAAGGTGCTGGGCCAGGCCTCGCAACTGGACGAGCTGCGCTTTGCCGTGCTCGCCCTGGGCGATCGCCAGTACCAGCACTTCTGCGGCTTCGCCCAGCGCCTGCAGGCCTGGCTCCAGGGCCAGGGCGCGAGCCCGCTGTTCGATACGGTGCAAGTGGACAACGGCGACCGCGATGCGCTGCAGGACTGGCAGCAACGGCTGGCCACGCTGGCCGGCTCCAGCGTGGTGCCGGTGTGGACCGAGCAGCCTTTCGAAACCTGGACCCTGGACGCGCGTGAACACCTAAACCCCGGCAGCCAGGGCGAGTCCACCTGGCTGCTGCGCCTGGGCGCCCCGGCGGGCAGCCAGATCCGCTGGCAGGCTGGCGACCTGGTGGAGATCCTTCCGCGCCAGGCCGACTCGCGCATCCAGCGCTGGCTCGACCAGCACGGCCTGGACGGTGATGCCCCGGTGACCGTGGACGGCACCGCCCAGTCCCTGCGCCAGGCCCTGGGCGCGCGCCTGCTGCCGGACTCCTTCGAGCATCTGGTGGGCCTGCACCCGCAGGCGCTGCTGGATGCGCTGATCGTGCTCTCGGTGCGCCAGTACTCCATCGCCTCCCTGGAGAGCGACGGTGCCCTGGAGCTGATCGTGCGCCAGGAGCAGCATGCCGATGGCACCCTGGGCATCGCCTCCGGCTGGCTCACCCATCACCTGCCGATCGGCGCCAGCCTGCCGCTGCGCCTGCGTCGCAACGCCCGCTTCCACCGCCTGGAGGGCGAGCGACCGGCCATCTTCATCGGCAACGGCACCGGCCTCG
The DNA here is from genome assembly GCF_018408275.1 of Pseudomonas sp. Pc102. Classification (NCBI taxonomy): domain Bacteria; kingdom Pseudomonadati; phylum Pseudomonadota; class Gammaproteobacteria; order Pseudomonadales; family Pseudomonadaceae; genus Pseudomonas; species Pseudomonas sp. Pc102. The sequence goes on from NZ_AP021905.1 coordinate 1,192,282, forward strand.
CCGGCCTGCGGGCGCTGCTCAAGGCCAACATCGCCGCCGGCCACGGCCGCAACTGGCTGCTGTTCGGCGAGCGCAACCAGGCCCACGACTACTACTGCCGTGACGAGATCGAAGGCTGGCTGGCCAGCGGTGAGCTGGAACGGCTCGACCTGGCCTTCTCCCGCGACCAGGCGCACAAGGTCTATGTGCAGGACCGCCTGCGCGAGGCCGGTGCCGAAGTCCGTGCCTGGGTCGAGGCGGGCGCGGTGTTCTATATCTGCGGCAGCCTGCAGGGCATGGCCGACGGCGTCGATCGCGTCCTGCGCGAGCTCTTGGGTGACGAGGGCCTGGACCGCCTCGCCGCCGAAGGGCGCTACCGTCGCGACGTGTACTGATCGGTTCATGGGCCGTGCTTCAGACCCGGGTGTGCTTCCCGGGCTGAAGCCCGGGCTACGGACTGAAGCCTCGGCACCGGGGCGGCACGTCCTTGTCCCATTCCTCATCCCCGTGAACGCGGGGACCCACTGCACCTCAACCCCATCTCGCGCAGCCCGCCCGCTGTCGCCATAATCAGGCGATGAAAAATCGAATCCTGCTGAACTGCGACATGGGTGAAAGCTTCGGCGCCTGGACCCTGGGCGACGACGAGCACGCCATGCCCCTGGTGGACCAGGCCAACCTGGCCTGCGGTTTCCACGCCTCCGATCCCATGACCATGCTGCGCACCGTCGAGCTGGCCGTGGACCACGACGTGACCATCGGCGCCCATCCGGCCTACCCGGACCTGGTCGGTTTCGGCCGCCGGCGCATGGAGCTGCCGCCCGACGAGGTGCGTGCCCTGGTGCTCTACCAGATCGGCGCGCTGGATGCGTTCTGCCGCGCCTCCGGCACCCAGGTCGCCTACGTCAAGCCCCACGGCGCGCTGTACAACGACCTGGTGCGCAACGACGCCCTGCTGGAAGCCGTGCTCGACGCCTGCGCCAGCTACCGCAAGGGCCTGCCGCTGATGGTGCTGGCCCTGGCCGACAATCGACGCGAGCTGCGGCTGGCCGACGCCGCCGACGTGCCGCTGATGTTCGAGGCCTTCGCCGATCGCGCCTACCTGTCCGATGGCCAGCTGGCGCCGCGCCGGCTGGAGGGTGCCGTGCACCATGACCCCGAGCGCATCATCGCCCAGGCGGTGGCCATCGCCCGGGGCGAGGCTTTCGCCGACATCGACGGCAAGCCCCTGCAACTGGTGGCCGACAGCCTCTGCGTGCACGGCGACAACCCCGAATCCCTGGCGGTGCTGCGACGCCTTCGAGCCCATCTGGACGCCTTGTGATCCGCATCGAGCCGGTCGGCGCCGAGGCGCTGCTGCTGGTGCTGGCCGACGAGCCGGATGCGCGCCTGCCGCTTCGCATCGCGCAGCTCGCCGAATCCATCCGCCAGCGCCTCGGCTCCCAGCTCCGCGACCTGGTGCCGGGCTGGACCACCCTGCTGCTGCACTACGACCTGCTGCGCACCGATCCCGCGCAACTGGCCGCCGACCTGGAACCGCTGCTGCAGCAATGGCAACCGGATGCGGTGCCCGTGCGGGACGGGCGCATGCACGAAATGCCCGTCTGGTATGGCGGCGAGGACCTGGCCTCGGTGGCGCGTGCCTGCGGGCTGAGCACCGCCGAGGTGATCGAGTTGCACAGCGCCACGCTGTACCGCGTCGGCGCCATCGGCTTCGCCCCGGGGTTCGCCTACCTGGGCGAGCTCGATACGCGCCTTGCCCTGCCGCGTCGCAGCAGCCCGCGCACGCGGGTGCCGGCGGGCAGCCTGGCCATCGCCGAGCGGCAGACGGCGATTTATCCACAGGCCTCCCCCGGCGGCTGGCACCTGCTGGGCCTCTGCCCCCGACCGCTGTTCGATCCGGCGAGCGAGCCCCCGTGCCCGCTCGCGCTGGGGGACTCTGTGCGCTTCGTGCCCATCGACGAACCCACCTATCGCCGCGAGCGGGGCGAGCCATGAACGGCCTGCGCCTGCTGAAGGCCGGGCCGCTGAGCCTGCTGCAGGACGGCGGCCGGCAGGGCTGGCAACACCTGGGCGTGTCGCCGGCCGGGCCGATGGATCGCCACGCCGCCGCCTGGGCCAACCGCTTGCTGGGCAACGCGGCGGGCACGCTGCTGATCGAGATCGCCCTGGGCGGCGTCGAACTGGAGAGCCTCGGCGACACCTGGGTGGCACTGTGCGGCGCGGACCTGCCGATCACCCTGGATGGCGAGGTGCGGCCCAACTGGTCACGCTTCGCGCTGCGCGCCGGGCAGCGGTTGAAGCTGGGGTTCGCCCGCAGCGGCCAGCGGGCCTACCTCGCCATCGCCGGTGGCTTCCGTGTCGAGCCGGTGCTGGGCAGCGTCGCCTGCCAGGTGCGTGAAGGCCTCGGCGGGCTGGATGGGCGGGGCGCGAAGCTGGCCGATGGCGACCTGCTGCCGGGCGGGGGTGGCCGCTTCGAGCGTGGCGCCAGCGTGCCCTGGCCCTGGCAGCCGGACTACCGCGCCGAGCGGCCGCTGCGGGTGATGCTCGGCGGCGATGCCGCGCAGTTCGACCCCGGTCAGGTTCGCGCCTTCCTCGAGCGGCCCTGGCAGCTCAGCCCGCAGTCGGATCGCATGGGTGCGCGCCTGCAGGGCGAGGCGATCCACCCGCCGAAACGCCAGTGGTCCCTGGGCGTCGTGCGCGGCACCCTGCAGGTCCCGCCCGACGGCCAGCCGATCATTCTCCAGGCCGACCACCAGACCATGGGCGGCTACCCCATCCTCGGCTGGCTGCACCCACGGGACTGCGACCGCCTGGCCCAATGCGCGGCGCGCCAGACGCTGCGTTTCCAGGCTGTGGATATCTCGGCGGTACAGCCCGAGGTGCGCGCGTTCCGCCGCTTCTTCGGAGCGGGTTCGTAGGGCGTCGGGTTTCACTCGACCTGCACGCTGGGTGAAACCCGCTTGCGCCCCGGGCGTCATTGCCGCGGACGGGGCATCCACTGGATGAGATCACTTCGGCAGGTGGTTCAGGGGCAGCGGCCCGGGCGCCTTGACCGTCTGGATGGCGAAGTTGCTGCGGATGTCGCTGACGCCGGGCAGCGTGATCAGGTGCTGGGTGAGGAACAGCTCGTAGGCGCGCAGGTCGGGCACCACCACCTGGAGCAGGAAGTCCGCCTCGCCGGACACCAGGTGCACCGAGATCACCTCGGGCAGCAGCACCACCGCTTCACGGAAGGCATCGGCGCGGTCGGGGCTGTGGCGCTCGACCTTGATGCCGACGAACACCGTCAGGCCCAACCCCACTTCGTAGCGATCCAGGTCGGCCTGGTAGCCGCGTATCACTCCGGCTTCCTCCAGCAGGCGCACCCGGCGCAAGCAGGGCGAGGGCGACAGGCCGATCTCCTCGGCCAGTTGCACGTTGCTCAGGCGGCCATCGCGCTGGAGGGCGGCGAGGATCTTGTGGTCGAAAGCGTCCAGCTTGAGATTTGGCATAAATGGATGGTCGCTCTGTGGATAAGTGTTGGTTCGTGCCAAACAGCATCCACTTCGTGGCGGAATACGCAAGCACCTGCCCTGGCCTTCGGGCATAGAATTTTCCTCTCGCAGACGTGGAGGAGAAGGTGATGGCGGACATCGGCGTATTCCTGATGGCATTGGCGGTGGCCTACCTCCTGCCGGGGCCGGACATGATCCTGCTGCTGCAGACCGGTGCCCGCCAGGGCCGCGCCCTGGCGCTGGCCACGACGCTGGGACTGGCGGTGGCGCGTGCCTGCCATGTGGCGCTGGCGGGGCTGGGCCTGGCGGTGCTGTTCCGCACCGCGCCCTGGACCTTCGACCTGGTGCGCCTGGCTGGCGCGGCGTACCTGCTGTGGATCGGCGTGCGCATCTTGCAGACGCCGGCCTCGCAGCTGGTGGCTGGCAGCGGCGGGGAGGGGGTTGCCCTGGGCGGCGCCTGGTGGCCGGCGATCCGCCGTGGGCTGTTGACCAACCTGCTCAACCCCAAGGCGCTGCTGTTCTGTTCGGTGCTGCTGCCGCAATTCGTCGACCCGGGAGCGGGGCCGCTGTTCACCCAGTTCGCCCTGCTGGGCGCGGTGCTGGTGGGCGTGGGCCTGGCCTTCGACGCCTGCTATGCGCTGGCCGGCGCCGGCATCGGGCGTTGGCTGGGGCAACGGCCGCTGGCCCAGCGCATCCAGCAGTGGTTGTTCGGCGGCGTGCTGGTGGGCTTCGGGGTGAGGTTGGCGCTGTTGCGGGAGATGTAGGGCAGAGGGAGAGAAGGGCAGCCCTGCGGGCTGCATGGCGACTGAAGTCGCCCCTATGGGAGGAAACGAACCCCATCGTGGCGATGGGGTTCGCGGGCGTTTACGGGGCGATGGTCTCGGCGTGGTGGCAGGCCACCTGGCGGGCGTCCAGCGGGCGCAGCTCGGGGACTTCCACCTTGCAGCGCTCGGTGGCGTAGGGGCAGCGCTTGTGGAAGGCGCAGCCGCTGGGCGGGTCGAGCGGGTTGGGCAGTTCGCCGACGATCTTGATCTTGGGCTTGGCCGGGTCGGGGTGGATGGTCGGCGTGGCCGAGAGCAGCGCCTGGGTGTAGGGGTGCAGCGGGCGGCTGTAGATCAGCTCCGCCGGGCCGATCTCCGCCGGGCGGCCGAGGTACATCACCAGCACATCGTCCGCCACGTGCTGCACCACCGAGAGGTTGTGGGAAATGAACACGTAGCCGGTGTTGAAGCGCTCCTGCAGGTCCATGAACAGGTTGAGCACCTGGGCCTGGATGGAGACGTCCAGCGCCGAGGTGGGTTCGTCCGCCACCAGTACCTTGGGGTTGAGCATCATGGCGCGGGCCAGGGCGATGCGCTGGCGCTGGCCGCCGGAGAACATGTGCGGGTAGCGCTGGTAGTGCTCGGGGCGCAGGCCCACCTGCTGCATCATCGCCTGCACCTGCTCGCGGCGTTCGGCGCGGGACAGCTGGGTGTTGATCAGCAGCGGCTCGGCCAGCTGGTCGCCGATCTTCTGCCGTGGGTTGAGCGATGCGTAGGGGTTCTGGAACACCATCTGCACGTCACGGCGCATCTGCCGGCGCTGGGCGCCGTTGGCGCGGGTGACTTCCTGCCCGGCGATCTGCAGGGAGCCGGAGCTGGGGATCTCGATCAGGGTCAGGGCGCGGGCCAGGGTGGATTTGCCGCAGCCGGACTCGCCGACCACGGCGAGGGTCTTGCCGGCCTGCAGTTCGAAGGACACGCCGTTGAGGGCGCGCACCGTGGCACTGCCCTTGAACAGGCCGCGGGAGATGTCGTAGTGACGGGTCAGGTCACGGGCGGTCAGGACGGCGCTCATCAGGCCACCTCGTCGAGATTCAGGGGGAAGAAGCAGCGCACCGCGCCGTGGTCGTGCGGGTCCAGGGCGGGGCGGCGTTCGCGGCAGCTGGCCTGGGCGTAGGGGCAGCGTGGCGACAGCAGGCAGCCATGGGGCCGGTCGTAGCGGCCGGGGACGATGCCGGGCAGGGTGGCCAGGCGGCGCTGGCCCTGGCTGTGCTCGGGAATCGCCTTGAGCAGCGCTTCGGTGTAGGGGTGGGTGGGCGCGTCGAACAGGCGCGGCACCTCGCCGATCTCCACCGCCTGCCCGGCGTACATCACGCAGACGCGGTCGGCGGTCTCGGCGACCACCGCCAGGTCGTGGGTGATCAGCACCAGGGCCATGTCGTGGTCGCGCTGCAGGTCCAGCAGCAGGTCCATGATCTGCGCCTGGATGGTGACGTCGAGGGCGGTGGTGGGTTCGTCGGCGATCAGCAGCTTGGGTTCGGCGGCGATGGCCATGGCGATGGCCACGCGCTGGCTCATGCCCCCCGACAGCTGGTGCGGGTAGGCGTCGAGGCGGCTGGCGGCGCCGGGGATCTCCACCCGTTCGAGCAGTTCGAGCGCACGCTGGCGGGCGGCCCGGCCCTTGAGGCCGAGGTGCTGGCGCAGCACTTCCTCGATCTGGAAGCCCACGGTGTAGCTGGGGTTGAGGGCGGTCATGGGGTCCTGGAAGACCATGGCCAGGTCCTTGCCGACGATGTGCCGGCGCTGCTTGCCCTTCAGGCGCAGCATGTCGGTGCCGTCGAACTGCATGCTGTCGGCGGTGACCCTGCCGGGGGCGTCGATCAGGCCCATCAGCGCCATCATGGTCACCGACTTGCCGGAGCCGGACTCGCCGACGATGGCCAGCACCTCGCCCTTGTTCACGGAAAGGTCGAGGCCGTCGACCACCGGTACCGCGTTGGCGTCGCCGAAGCGCACGCCGAGGTTCTTGATATCCAGAAGGCTCATGGTGGGCTCCTCAGACGGCATTCTTGAGTTTCGGGTCCAGCGCGTCGCGCAGGCCGTCGCCCATCAGGTTGATCGCCAGCACGCTGAGCAGGATGGTCAGGCCGGGCAGCGAGACCACCCACCAGGCGCGCTCGATGTAGTCGCGGGCGGAGGCCAGCATGGTTCCCCATTCCGGTGTCGGCGGTTGCACGCCGAGGCCGAGGAAGCCGAGGGCCGCGGCATCGAGGATGGCGGAGGAGAAGCTCAGGGTCGCCTGGACGATCAGCGGCGCCATGCAGTTGGGCAGCACGGTGATGAACATCAGGCGGAAGATGCCCGCACCGGCGAGGCGCGAGGCGGTCACGTAGTCGCGGTTGCGCTCGACCATCACCGCGGCGCGGGTCAGGCGCACGTAGGAGGGCAGCGAGACGATGGCGATGGCGATCACGGTGTTGATCAGCCCTGGGCCGAGGATGGCGACGATGGCCACCGCCAGCAGCAGCGAGGGCAGCGCCAGCATGATGTCCATCAGGCGCATGATCAGCATGCCCAGCAGCGGGGCGAAGCCGGCGATCAGGCCGAGGAGGATGCCGGGCAGCAGCGACATCACCACCGAGGCGAGGCCGATCAGCAGCGACAGGCGGGCGCCGTGGATCAGGCGCGAGAGCAGGTCGCGCCCCAGCTCGTCGGTGCCGAGCACGAACTGCCATTGGCCGCCTTCGAGCCAGGCCGGCGGGGTGAGCAGGGCGTCGCGGAACTGCTCGCTGGGGTCATAGGGCGCGATCCAGGGCGCGAACAGCGCGCAGATCACGATGAGGATCATGAAGGCGAGGCCGCCGACGGCGCCCTTGTTGTGGGAGAAGGCCCGCCAGAATTCCTTCATCGGCGAGGGGTAGAGGATGGCCGGTTCGACCGTGTTCTGAGCGATGGTCATGTCGGGTCCTCAGCGCTGGTGGCGGATGCGTGGGTTGGCGAAGCCGTAGAGCACGTCCACGACGAAGTTCACCAGGATCACCAGGCAGGCGATCAGCAGGATGCCGTTCTGCACCACCGGGTAGTCGCGGGCGCCGATCGACTCGATCAGCCATTTGCCGATGCCCGGCCAGGAGAAGATGGTTTCGGTGAGCACGGCACCGGCCAGCAGCGTGCCGACCTGCAGGCCGAACACGGTGAGCACCGGGATCAGCGCGTTGCGCAGGCCGTGGACGAACACCACGCGGGCCGGTGACAGGCCCTTGGCGCGGGCGGTGCGCACGTAGTCCTCGCGCAGCACTTCGAGCATGGCCGAGCGGGTCATGCGGGCGATCACCGCCAGCGGGATGGTGCCCAGCACGATGGCTGGCAGGATCAGGTGGCGCAGGGCGTCGAGGAAGGCGCCTTCCTCGTCGGAGAGCAGGGTGTCGATGAGCATGAAGCCGGTGACCGGCTCGATGTCGTAGAGCAGGTCGATGCGCCCGGAGACCGGCGTCCAGCCCAGCCAGACCGAGAAGAACATGATCAGCAGCAGGCCCCACCAGAAGATCGGCATGGAGTAGCCCGCGAGCGAGATGCCCATCACCCCGTGGTCGAACAGCGAGCCGCGCTTGAGCGCGGCGATCACCCCGGCCAGCAGGCCCAGGGTGCCGGCGAACAGCAGGGCGGCCAGGGCCAGTTCCAGGGTCGCGGGGAACAGCGTGAGGAACTCGTGCCAGACGCTTTCGCGGGTGCGCAGGGATTCGCCCAGGTCGCCCTTGGCGAGCTTGCCGATGTAGTCCAGGTACTGCTCGCGCAGGGGCTTGTCGAGGCCGAGGCGGGTCATCGCCTGGGCATGCATTTCGGGGTCGACCCGGCGTTCGCCCATCATCACCTCGACCGGGTCGCCGGGTATCAGGCGGATCAGCGCGAAGGTGAGCAGGGTGATGCCGAAGAAGGTGGGGATCAGAAGCCCCAGTCGGCGGGCGATGAAACTGAGCATCTCGGGGGTTGACTCCTCAGGTATCACGCCCGCTTCCGTGGGTAACGGTGGGCGGGCGCTGTTCTTGTTGTCGGGCGTCTCGCGGCGATGGGTTGGACCGCCGCGAGACCGCCGTTACTTCACCCGGGTGGTGGCGAAGTTGTTGTTGGACAGAGGGCTGATCACGTAGCCCTCGATATTGCTCCGGCGCACATTGAACAGCTTAGGGTGTGCCAGGGGAATCCATGGGGATTCACGGTGGAAAACCTCCAGGGCCTGTTCATAGAGCTTCGCCCGTTCCGCCGGCTCGCTGACTGTGCGGGCCTTCTGCATCAGCGTTTCGAACGCCTGGTCGCACCAGCGCGCCTGGTTTTCCCCCGACTTGGCTGCCGCGCACGACAGGTTGGGGCTGAGGAAGTTGTCCGGGTCGCCGTTGTCGCCGGCCCAGCCCAGCAGCACCATGTCGTGCTCGCCGCCCTTGGAGCGCTTGAGCAGCTCGCCCCATTCCAGCGAACGGATGGTCATCTGGATGCCGGCCTTGGCCAGATCCGCTTGCATCATCTGTGCCGCCAGCGCGGGGTTGGGGATGGTAGGCGAGGTGCCGTTGCGGATGAAGAGGGTGATCTTCAGGTCCTTCACCCCGGCTTCGGCGAGCAGCGCGCGGGCCTTCTCCGGGTCGTGCGGCCAATCCTCGATCGCGTGGTTGTAGCCCAGCAGGGTCGGCGGGAAGGGGTTGACCGCCACGCTGGCGTTACCCTCGCCGAACACCGCGCGGATCATCGCCTGCTTGTCGATGGCGAGGTTGATGGCCTGGCGCACGCGGGTGTCGTCCAGCGGCTTGTGCTGGGTGTTGATGGCCACGTAGGTGGTCAGCAGGGCGTCGATCTCGTCCACCGCCAGGCGGCTGTCCGTGCGTACGCCGGCGACGTCCTCGGGTTTCGGATAGAGCGCCACCTGGCACTCGCCGGCCCGCGCCTTCTGCAGGCGCACGTTGGGGTCGAGGGTGATGGCGAACACCAGGTTGTCGATCTCGGGCTTGCCGCGGAAGTAGTCCGGGTTGGCCTTGTAGCGCACCTGGGCGTCCTTGGCGTAACGGCTGAAGACGAAGGGGCCGGTGCCGATCGGCAGCTGGTTGAGCTGGTTGGTCTTGCCGGCGGCCAGCAACTGGTCGCCGTACTCGGCCGAGTAGATGGAGGCGAAGGGCATGGCCATGTCCGCCAGGAAGGGCGCCTCCGGGTGGGTGAGGGTGAAGCGCACGGTGAGCGCGTCGACCTTCTCCACGGACTTGATCAGCTCACGCATGCCCATGGCGTCGAAGTAGGCGTAGCCGCGCTGCGCCGACTCGTGCCAGGGGTGCTTGGGGTCGAGGGCGCGCTGGAAGGTCCAGACCACGTCGTCGGCATTGAAGGGCCGGCTCGGGGTGAACCAGTCGGTGGCGTGGAACTTCACGTCCGGGCGCAGGCGGAAGGTGTAGACCAGGCCGTCGTCGCTGATCTCCCAGCTGGTGGCCAGGCCCGGGACCAGCTCGGTGGTGCCGGGCTTGAAGGCGAGCAGGCGGTTGAACACGGTCTCGGCGGTGGCGTCGGCGGTCACCGCGCCGGTGTACTGCACGATATCGAAGCCCTCGGGCGCGGCTTCGGTGCACACCACGAGGTTCTGGGCCTGGGCGCTGGCGGCGAGGGCGGCCAGCAGGGGCAGGTAACGCATCTTCATGTCGAATCCTCCAGGCGCCGGCGCGGGGCCGGCGCCGCATCCGTGTCAGAGCAGGTCGAAGGGGAAGGTGCTGACGATACGCAGCTCGTTCACGCTGCCGTCGATCTGCTGCTTGCTCGCCTTGTGGGACATGTAGGTGACCTTGAAGGTGCTGTCCTTGATGCTCCCGCTCTGCACCTTGTAGGCCGCCATCAGGCCGTATTCACGGTGGTGCTCGTCGTCCATCGCGCGCACTTCGGCGTAGTTGCCGAAGGCGCCGTTGCGGTCGCCGTCGTAGTGGGTGCCGTCGATGTCCCAGCCCTTGGCGTACCAGGCGGTGGTGGAGAGGCCGGGGACGCCGAAGTAGCTCCAGTCGGTCTCGTAGCGGATCTGCGCGGACTTCTCGTTCGGGCTGTTGTAGTCCGACAGCAGGGAGTTGGCCAGGTAGATGGCGGCCGTCTCGTGGATGTAGTCGAAGTACTCGTTGCCGTCGACCTGCTGCCAGGCCAGGGTCAGCGCGTGGGCCTGGTGGGCCAGGGTGAAGGCCAGGCTGAAGGTGTCGTTGTCGATGTAGCCGGCCTTGCGGTCGCCGGTGTCGCGGGTGCGGTAGCCGTTGAAGGCGGTGCGCAGCGACAGGGTCTCGCGGTCGCCCAGGTCGTGGGCCACGCTCAGGTAGTACTGGTCCCAGACATCCTCGAAGCGGCCGGCGTAGACGGCGACCTCGAGGTTATCCAGCGGCTTGTAGTTGCCGCCGAGGTAATGCATGTGGTCGCCCGTGACCTCGCGGGTGCCATATTCGGTGGTGAAGGCTTCGTCACCGGCGCCGGTACGCGGGCTCGCGCGGCGGAAGCTGCCGGCCTGCAGGGCGAGGCCATCGAATTCCTCGCTGGTCACCGCGTAGCCGGTGAAGCTGGAAGGCAGGGCGCGGTTGTCGATGTAGCTGAGCACCGGGGTGTCCACCAGGAAGCGGCCGGCCTTGAACTCGGTATTGGAGGCGCGCAGGCGCACGTTGGCGACGCCGAGCTTGGACCACTCCTCCTGGCCGTGGCCGTTGCTGTCGGCCAGGGTGCGGTTGCCGCCACCGCCGATGCGGCCCTTGCCGCGTTCCAGGTTGATGGCATTGAAGGCGGCGACGTCCAGGCCGAAGCCGATGGTGCCTTCGGTGTAGCCGGAGCTGTATTTCAGCTGGGTGCCCTGCACCCAGGCGCGGCGGCTGTGGGTGCGCTGCGGGCCGTCATCCTTGGGGATGGTGAAGCCGAAGCCGTCCTTCATCTGCTCGCGGGCGGCGAAGTTGCGGGTGGTCAGGGTCAGGCTCTGGCCTTCGAGGAAGCCGGTGGCGCCGGCCTGGCCCTTCACCGGTTTCTCCACCGACGGGATGTTCTGCACCTGGGCGGCGTAGCTGGGGTTCTCGGGCACCGGCGGGACCTTTTCCTCTTCGGCGGCGAAGAGGTGCGCGCTGGCAGCCATCAGCGCCAGTCCCAGGGTTGCTCGTTGGAAGGGGGTGGATTTCATCACGTGTGCTCCTTTTTTGTTATCGCTTCTTCATCGAAACAAGGAACGCTCATGCGGACTGCCGCCGACGCCGGGCAAGCCGGTGCCGACGCGCGCAAGCGCTGCATCCTTGCGAACTCGTTGGGGCAGGTATGAAAGGGGCCTCCTCCGATCTGGCGTCGGATGGAGATGGGTTCACGGGGTGGCCCGGAAGGGGCCGCGAAAGCCGGCGGGCGTGGGGCCCGCCGGGCTCGTCAGGTACGGCTAGGGCGCATTGGCCACGCCGTAGAAGGAGTTGGTGGAGAAGGGGCTGATCTTGAAGCCCTGCACGCTCTTGCTCATGGGCTGGTAGACGGTGGAATGGGCGATCGGGGTGATCGGCACTTCACGTCGCAGCAGTTGCTGGGCCTGCTTGTACAGCTCGGTGCGCTGGGCCTGGTCGGTGACGTTCTTGGCTTGCTTGACCAGCTTGTCGTAGTCCTGGTCGCACCACTTGGAGAAGTTGTTGCCGTTGATCGAGTCGCAACCGTAGAGGGTGCCGAGCCAGTTGTCCGGGTCACCGTTGTCGCCGGTCCAGCCGATCAGCATGGCGTCGTGCTCGCCGGCGTGGGCGCGCTTGATGTACTCGCCCCATTCGTAGCTGACGATGCGCGCCTTGATGCCGACCTTGGCCCAGTCGGCCTGGAGCATCTCGGCCATCAGCCGCGCGTTGGGGTTGTAGGGGCGCTGCACGGGCATGGCCCAGAGGGTGATCTCGGTGCCTTCCTTGACGCCGGCGGCCTTGAGCAGCTCGCGGGCCTTCTCGGGGTTGTACTCGCTGCCCTTGATGGTCTCGTCGTAGGACCACTGGGTCGGCGGCATGGCGTTGACCGCGAGCTGGCCGGCGCCCTGGTAGACGGCGTCGATGATGGCGGGCTTGTTCACCGCCATGTCCAGCGCCTGGCGCACCTCCACCTTGTCGAAGGGGGCGTGGGTGACGTTGTAGGCGATGTAGCCGAGGTTGAAGCCGGGGTTCGACGGCACCTGCAGCTTGGCGTTCTGCTTCAGCGACTCGAGGTCGGCGGGGCGCGGGTTGAGGGTGATCTGGCACTCGCCGGCCTTGAGCTTCTGCGCGCGGACGGAGGCGTCGGTGTTGATGGAGAAGATCAGGTTGTCGATCTTCACCTCGTCCGGCTGCCAGTAGTCCTTGTTGCCGGCGAAGCGGATCTGCGCGTCCTTCTGGTAGCGCTTGAACACGAAGGGGCCGGTGCCGATGGGCTTCTGGTTCAGCTCGGCGGCCTTGCCGGCCTTGAGCAGCTGGTCGGCGTATTCGGCCGAATGCACCACGGCGAAGGGCATCGCCAGGTTCTGGATGAAGGCCGCGTCCACGGTGTTGAGGGTGAAGCGCACGGTGTGCGCGTCGACCTTCTCGACCTTGGCGATGTTCTTGTCCAGGCCCATGTCGGTGAAGTAGGGGAACTCGCTGGGGTACGCCTTACGGAACGGGTGCTCCTTGTCGATCATGCGCTGGAAGGTGAAGAGCACGTCGTCGGCGTCGAATTCGCGGGTGGGCTTGAAGTAGTCGGTGGTGTGGAACTTCACGCCCTGGCGCAGGTGGAAGGTGTAGCTCAGGTTGTCCGGGGAGATGTCCCACTTCTCGGCGAGGGCGGGGACGGCCTGGGTGCTGCCACGTTCGAACTGCACCAGGCGGTTGAACAGGGTTTCGGAAGCCGCGTCGAAATCGGTGCCGGTGGTGTACTGGCCGGGGTCGAAGCCCGCCGGGCTGCCCTCTGAGCAGAACACCAGGTTGCTGGCGGCGGAAACGAATGGGGAACCGAGAAGCAGGCCTGCGGCGAGCAGGGCCTGGATGGGGGTGTTCTTGCGCATGCAAACCTCAATTTGTTCTTTTTCTGAGGGCGTCACGTGCGTTGCGGCCTTTTGGACCGAGCACATGGATCGGTACACCCCGCTGCATTCCGGTTCCCTGGTCGGGTGCGCCGGCCCTTTGCAGCGGTAAGCGGCGTTGCCATGGGTCCATCCCCGGCAATCAGCCGAGGCCGAAATTAAGTCATGCTGAAATTCCGGTCAATAGAAATTAAGCGCGACTAACATTGGTGCGTCGCGGGACTGCGCATTCACGCTGGAGAGGGGGCGGGACAGGGCCTCAGGAGGCGCTGTGATCGTCGAACAGCGGCATGGTGGTGATGGTCAGGACCTCGGCCATCTCGCTGCCGGCATTGGCCAGGCAATGGGTCTTGCCTGCATCGAAGTGCACCGAATCGCCGGCGCTCAGGGGATATTGCCGACCCTCGATCGTGTAGATGATCTGCCCGGAAAGCACGTAGGCGAACTCCGAGCCCTCGTGGGCGATGAGTTCCGACTGGTAGCCCACCGGCATGTTCATCTTCACCGCGTTGAGCAGGTTGCCGGGGAACGAGGTGGACAGGCGCTCGTAGGCCAGCGGCTGGCCCTCGATGGTGTAGCGCACGCGCTCGCCCTGGTGCGAATCGGGTTGCGGCTGCGGCGGCTGGTCGAACAGGACGTTGAGCGGGACGTTGAGGGATTTGGCGATGTTCGCCAGCGAGGAGATCGACACGCCGGTGAGATTGCGCTCCGCCTGGGAGAGGAAGCTGGCGGTGAGGCCGGACTCGCTCGCGACTTCGTTCAGGGTCTTCTTGGCGGCGCGTCTGTAACGGCGCAAGCGTTCTCCGATGCGATCTACGGACATGGCGAGGGCTCTTGTTGGAAGGCGGCCAGTATAACGGGACGGGGCCCGCGTGAAAGCGTTGCCGGCTGCGGGCTGATTTTAAGTGGGACTGAAAATTTGCTTTGACCTCTATTTAAGTCTCACTTAAATTTCGCCGCAATTGTCGGACAATGAAGAGGTACCAGTGATGACCAGGGGTGTAGGCGGCAGTACGCCGGAGCAGGCGCTCGCCGGATTGCATGACATGACCGCCGGGAGCAGCCCCATCGGGCTGGCTGAATACAGGGCCCGGATTGATCGCGCCCAGGCCTTCATGCAGGAAGAGGGCATCGCCGCCCTGTACCTCAACGCAGGCAGCAATCTGCGCTATTTCACCGGCGTGCAGTGGCACCCAAGCGAACGCCTGGTGGGCGCGCTGCTGCCCGCCAGCGGCGAACTGCAATACATCGCCCCGGCGTTCGAGGAAGGCACGGTGCGCGACTTCCAGGTTGTCCCGGGCACGATCCGCACCTGGCAGGAACACGAGAACCCCTATCGCCTGCTGCTGGACATGCTCGCCGGTCTGAACCTGGCGACCGATGCCCGGGTGGCGCTGTGCCCGAGCCTGCCGTTCTTCATGTTCGACGGCATCCGCCGCGAGGGCAGCGGCTACGACTTCATCGACGGCGCCCGGGTGACCGGCCACTGCCGCCAGCGCAAGTCCGCCGCCGAGATCGCCCTGATGCAACGGGCCAAGGACATGACCCTGGAAGTGCACAAGGCCGCCGCCAGCATCCTGCGCGCCGGCATCAGCACCACCGAGGTCGAGGAGTTCATCCACCAGGCGCACCGTCGCGTCGGTGCCACGGGTTCCTACTTCTGCATCGTGCTGTTCGGCCCCGCCAGCGCCTTCCCCCACGGCGTGCGCGAGCCGCAGGTGCTCAAGGACGGCGACATGGTGCTGGTCGACACCGGCTGCAAGCTCCACGGCTACATCTCCGACATCACCCGCAGCTACGTCTTCGGCACCCCGAGCGAACGCCAGCGCACCTTCTGGAACTTCGAAAAGGCCGCGCAGCTGGAGGCCTTCGAAGCCGCCCGCCTCGGCGCCCCCTGCGAATCGGTGGACGCCGCCGCCCGCCGCTCCCTGGAAGCCAACGGCCTGGGCCCGGACTACCAGCTCCCCGGCCTGCCGCACCGCACCGGCCACGGCATCGGCCTGGACATCCACGAAGGCCCCTACCTGGTACGCGGCGACGCCACGCCGCTGGAGCCGGGAATGTGCTTCTCCAACGAACCGATGATCTGCGTGCCCGGTGAATTCGGCATCCGCCTGGAAGACCACTTCTACATGGCCGAAGACGGCCCGCGCTGGTTCACCCAGCCGAGCCACTCCATTGACGACCCGTTTGGGTTGGGGTGAGCCAATCAAGAAGCCTGCCCGGTAGGGCAGGCTTCTGTTCTTCTCGCTATTGGTTGTTTGGTGGTCAGGGTATTGGCTACTTACCTGGCAACTGCGCCAGCTCTGCCAGTTTGCAGAAGTCTTCATAGTTGTTGCGCGACAGATGGACCATCGCGTCCATCAAGGCGCCTTCCCGGTACCGGCTGAGGTAGGAGTAGTCGGCGCCGTCGCGCAAGGCTGCGAAGTCCAGGAGCAATTCCGCCATCACCTGGGTGGTGTGCAGTCGCGTGTCGAGGTGGTCGACCAACTGCTGGATGCGTTGCTCCTTGTAATCGATCAGAGGGGCGCTATTCATGCCGAGGCCTCCTTTGTGGATACGTGGAGGGGGTGAGCAAGAGGGGCATAAGCTTCGTGCATGGTGGTTCTCCGTTATGGGGTCAGGAGCTGGCACCAATTCGCTGTCAATCGAAGGGTGGCAGACCGCGCGGGGTTGACAGACCGGCTAACGGGAACCGGCAGACCGCGAAGGTCTCCCCGCGCGATCTGCCATAGAGCAGAGCAGCTATGAAAGCTGCATGCGTGCCGATGCCTGCAAAAAACATTCGCTGTTTCTCGCATGCACGTCGTGGCGCATTCGCGCCCGTTAGTTTCGGGCTGTCAAACCCGGCCACGGGATTGACCGTGGCCGGGGCAGGATAGGGAGGAGGGGGCGGGAGGGCAAGGGGAGATAGTCGGTATCTATTCAATTGGACTACGCGCGGCCATTTCTTCTCATGAAGCAAACGGCACTGAGCTTTTAGCTGTTGAGAGAGGCTAGCAATTCTTGAATTTTCATGTCGTCTTCAAAGTTTGTGTACATGTGCATGACTCCTTTTGCTTCGGATTTCAGGCCTAATTCGAGTCTCGCATTTATTCCTCCAATTATGGAGTTCAACAATATTTTTCGTGATTTCTTGGCAGCGTCATCAAAGAAAGTGATGGAATTTTGCGTATTGTCTTCTACGGCGTAGCAAAAATACCCAAGTTCCATGAGCGTTTCAGGGTTTTCTGGATCAAGTGCTAGGGCCGAAAATAGAGCTTCTTTTGCATCATCTAAAGTATAGCCTTGTGAGTCCTCTGCTAGCTGTATTGCTGTTGATTTCATTATTAGTAAGCTAGGGGTGAGCTGCTCGTTTTTTAGTTTTTTGTATTCCTCAATGACTAGGTTGAATGACTTCTCTTTCATTAGTCTGGAGATTTTTTTAAAGGCGTCGGAAGGGTCATAATTTGTCATGAAGTCGCTCCTGCTGCTCAATTAGCTTTTTCATTTTCTTCGCCTTGTTCGCGATTTCTCCACTGCCCTTTGCCAATTTGCATATCTCGGCATAAGAGTGGCCCTCAAGCTCGCTTGCGTATGATGCTGATTGCCTTGTTTTGCCTCTAATCAAGTCTCTTGCTGGAGTTAGTGCTCGTCTGATTATCGCATTTTGGGCGGGGCTGGCTGTTGCCTCCATTATTGTTTGCAGCTCTGCCACATCACCGCGACTGATGGCCTGCGTAATTGCTTTGTCGACTGTAGTTTGCTGAAGGCCAAACTCATCAATAAAGATCAAGGGGTTGGCATTGACATACCCATAAGTATTCAACCCACCCTTCAACCCAATCGGATCACTCTCTACGTACCGACCCGTCTCCGGATCATAATCCCTGAAGTAGTTGTAGTAGAGCGCACTGTGCGCATCGGCGACTTGGCCCGGAAAGCGCAGGATCACATCGATATTGCCGTCATATGTGCGGTAACGCCACTATCTCGATCAACTGGCAAGAATCACGTGAGCGACTTGCATGGTCTTGGTCAGTGCTTCTAGCTAATTATCCTCGAGGAAAGGGCGGCAGACCGCGAAAGCCATCGCGTGCCATCTGCCTTAGAACAGGGTTGTTCTGAACGCTGCACTTGGACCGAGACATTGAAAAATGTTGTTTCTAACCCTGCCTCTGCAGCGTATCTCCATTCGTTAGCTACGACATATTAATACCGGTCACGGAGTTGGTCGTGGCCGGAGTATATATGTCGAGAGCACGATTGCAGTTATTGATATTGCACTCTGTTTTTTATGGATTGGCTCAAGGACTTGAGTTCTCTGAACTCTTCTCTAGCCAGTCTTTCTTGAGCGCTAGACAGTAATTTTTCATATCGATCTAGATCGGTTTTAGATGGGGTTTTCTGATTTGATATGAATTTTGAGTACTCGCTCAGTACCGGGTAAGGATGCTCTGTGGTGGAGGATTTTTTCACTAGTTCAAATAGTGTCTCGTTTAGCGAATTTAATTGATATTTTTCTGCTATATGAATGGTTGCGATGGTTGCTGTGGGATCGCCACTCTCCGCGGATTTCAACGCGCTAGTAAGCCCGTAGTCAATTTCATTGTCATTCTCTAGGAGCTGAAGGAATATTTTATTTAACTCTATATTTCCTTGAAGAGATGCGCGTCTAGCAACTAATTTTGCTTCTTGCTTCCGATTACATTCAAGCAAAAGTACTACGGTATTAATGTCGTTGCCCTTGGTGGAAGCAGGGCAGCTTGGTGCATATGCTTGGGTGGCTTGGTTTTGGCTGGTGCACGATGCCAAGATTAGTGTTATAGGGATTGTAAAGATTTTAATGTTCATTTGAAGTCCCTTCATGCTACAGGCTGAGAGTAATCTGGTTTGGCAGGGTTTGAAGACGGAATGGAGCGGTAAGGGGGGTAGCCATTAAGTTGTTGTGCCGTTTGGTTTGTGTTTTTCATTCACCAAACTTTCTCTGTAGGTCCGCTCGTATTGTACTGGATATAATGCGAGCAATTTAGTATGGGGCATTCTTTCAGCGGTATTGCAGCTTGTCATTTGGCGTGGAAGCGCTACGCCTTTGGGCGCAGCGCAGTTGCATCGCAGAGTAATGGGGCCCCAATGGTTAGTTCCAGATAATAATTTGACCGTTAGGTAGAACTAACTCAATGGCTTCAGGCCCTATCCAGGATTGGCTGTCTAGATGTATTTCTATGGACGCCCCGCTTTGGAATTCTATGCTGATTTTCTCTTCGTTTTCTGCGACTGATTTAATCTTGTCACCAATTATCTGTTTTGGGTGGGCTGATAGAAACTGGTGTTTGTTGAATACGGATAGTTTGGACGTGTCATTGAATGTAATTCCAGTGACTTCATTGTCGGTGTATGCATCCGCTACAATTTTATCCACTAGCGCTGTTAAGTAGGATTTCATCGGTACTCCTAGTCGATTGGGTAGTGGCCGGCAGTATTGGGTAAGGTTTTCCCCGTTGTAGGGTCAACTCCTTGTGGGCGCGGGCTAGAGGAGTTTGTATATCGTATGTACCCGTCTGGGTAACCAGGGCTATTACCCTTGGGTTGAGTGGCATTCATTATTCTCATGGTGGTTACCTGTCTGTTGTTTCCACCACTTCCTCCGATAAAGGCTGATCCAGTAATGTTTCCGCTTTGGTTGATTACTGGTCGAGGACCTACTGCGCCTTGTGGTACTGGATACGCTGTCCCACCTGGAGTGACAATATAGTTTGGAGAGTAGGAGCCATAATTTCCTGATGAGGCTCCAACGCCGCAGTAACCGGCATTCCTTGCGTTGCTCAGATACTGCTGCAGGTTCTGTATGTCACTTTGGTTGTATCGAGAGTTTCCCGATCTTACAGTCTGGTATTGGAAGGATGGGTCGTATCTCCGGATCTGAGAGCTTAATGAGTTAACCTGGAGATTAACCAGAGCTTGACCGGGTGGTGGTGCCATGGAGCCGCGACGACTCGGGCGTATTCCACGACGACCTTCAGAGTCTATTAGGCTCAGAGGGTCACCATTTACATATAGATATGTATTTAATCCGCCATTAAGCCCAATCGGATCACTCTCCACATACCGCCCAGTCTCCGGATCGTAGTCCCTGAAGTAGTTGTAGTAGAGCGCACTGTGCGCATCGGCGACTTGGCCGGGGAAGCGCAGGATCACATCGATGTTGCCGCCATAGGTGTTGGGCTGCCCCACACCAAAGGCATCGCTCTGCCAGCTCCACACCAGGTTGCCGCCCTGGTTGGTGGCCAGGCGCGGGGTGTTGAGGTGGTCGCTGTGCAGGTAGGTGAGGGTGGTGCTGGCGATGGTGGTGCCGGCGGCGTCGTAGCCGAGGTCGATCTGGGCGATGGGCAGGCTGTCGAGCCAGACGTAGTAGCTGGCTTTGCTCTTCTTGCCGCTGCTGGTGTAACGCACCTGCCCGAGCACTTGGCCGTCGGGGCCGTAGAGGTAGGTGTAGGGCGTGTGGGCGCTGCCTTGCTGCACATCTTTGAGCACGCGCTGGCCGAGGGCGTTGTAGGCGTAGCTGGCGATGGGTGTGCCGGCGTCATCGGTGACGGCGTTGAGGCGGCCCTGGTCGTCGTAGGTGTAGCGGCGGCTCTGGCTGTAGCGGGTGTAGTTGCCGGCGGCGTCGGCTTCGACGGCGTAGCTGGTGCTGCGTTGGGCGAGGCGGTTGCTGTCGGGGGCGTAGTGCAGGGTCTGCTTGGCGGTCTGCGCTTCGCTGCCGTTGCTGGTGGCGTAGGTGGTGCGCGAGCTGCGGTTGCCGGTGGCGTCGTAGGCGTAGGCCTTGCGGCTGGCGGCGGCCTTTTCCTCGGTCAGGCGATCGAGGGCGTCGTACTGGTAGTCGAGGCTGCCGAACAGGCTGTGGGCGTGCGCGGTGATGTTGCCGTTGGCGTCGTGGCTGTAGCTGCTCTGCCAGTTGCCGACCTGCTGGGCGGTGAGCTGGTAGTCCTGGTCGTAGGTGCGGCTGAGGACGATGCCGTTGTTCCAGGTGAGGCTCTTGAGCGGCCCGAAAGGGGCGTAGCCGATGTTGCTGGCGAGGCTGGTGGGGGTTGCGCTGCCTACCGCGAAACCGACCTGGCTGACCTGGCCGGCGGCGTTGCGGCTGTAGTGGATGCTGAAGCCGGCCGGGTAGTCGATGCGGATGAGGTTGTTGGCGGCGTCGTAGGCGTAGCCGAGGGTGTCGTATTGATCACTCCCCAGCACGGACACGGAGCGCAGCTGCTCGATGAGGTTGCCGCGCTCGTCGTACTTGTAGCCGAGCACGCCGCTGGCGTCCTGCACGGCGGTGAGGCGGCCCACCCCTTTGTTGCCGTTGGCGGTCATGTCGTAGTGGTACTGGACGTTGAGCGCGGGGGTGGCGGGGTACTGGCGGCCGGTGAGGCGGTCGAGGGCGTCGTAGCTGTAGGTGGTGACGATGCCGCGGGCGTCGGTCTTGCGGATGACGTTGCCGGCGGCGTCGTGCTGGTAGGTGGTGGTGCCGGTGTCGGGGCTGATGAGTTGGGTGAGGTTGCCGAGGCCGTCGTATACGTAGCGGGTGGTGACGCCGCGCGGGTCGACGACCTGGGTGAGGTTGTCCTGGGCGTCGTAGCCGAGGCGGGTGACCTTGTTCAGCGGATCGGTGCTGGAGACCAGGCGGTCGAGGGCGTCATAGGCCTTTGTGTGGGCGAACTGGCGCGGGTTGGTGTCGGTGGTGGGGTTGTCGTTGAGGTCGTACTGCTGGCTGTGGGTCTGGCCGCCGGCCCCGACCGAGCGCAGCAGGCGGCCGAGCTCGTCGTACACCCACTGTTGCTGCTGGGTGAGGTTGTTGGAGGCGTCCTTGATGCGCTGGGCGGTGCGGTTGCCCATGGCGTCGAGGTCGAACTCGACCTGCTCGCCGAGGTTGTTGGTGATCCTGGTCAGGCGCCGGGCATCGTCCCAGGTGTAGGCAAGCCAGCTGCCGTCGCCCCGGGTGACCTTGGTGATCTGGCCGATGGCGTCGTGCTCGAAGGCGGTGGTGCCGCCGCCGACGCTGACCGAGGCGAGCCAGCCCTGCGGGGTGTAGGTGAGGGCGGTGGTGACGCCGTTGGGGTCGATGACGGTTTGCGGGTTGCCGTAGCTGTCGAAGCTGGACAGCTGGGTGATGTGGCCGAGGCCGTTGGTGACGCTGGTGAGGTGGCCCTGGGCGTCGTAGGCGTAGCGGGTGACGTCCTGGACATCGGTACGCGGGCCATCGGCGGTTTCGATCTGGCCGCTGGCGGTGTAGGTGTAGCTCCAGTTGCGCGGCGCGGCCTGGAGGCTGGCGGCGGCGAGGGTGCCGGCCAGGGCGAGCGTGAGGACGCTCAAGCGGTGGTGCAGGGGTTTCATGGGCAAGTCCTTGTGCGGATCAGCGCTGGCTGACGCTCTGGCTGAGTGGGCGTCCTTGGTCGTCGTAGCTGTAGGTGGTGATGCGGTCGGGCTCGGTCACGGTGGCCGGCAGGAACAGGGTCGGGTGCCAGGTGGTGGTGATGGTGCGTGCCTGGGGCGTGCCGAAGGCTTCGGTGCGGGACACCTCGAGGCCACGGTCGTTGTAGTCGAAGGTGGTGATGTTGCCCTTGTTGTCGGTACGGGTCTTCACCAGGCCACGGTCGTCGTAGGTGAAGGTGGAGTTGCTGTTGGGGCAGTTGGCCGAGGGTTCGCCTTCGATGGCGGTGATGCGCCGTATGCCCTGGATGGTCTGGAAGCGGTAGGTGGTGCGCTTGCCGAGGGCATTAGTGACGGTGGAGGAGCCGTCGGCGTTGTAGCTCACCAGGGTGCGTTCGGCGCCGCCGGCGTGCTCGCTGGAGATGGCACGGCCCTGGTCGTCGTAGGTCCAGGTGGCGTAGCGGATACCGCGTTCGTCGGTGATGTCGGTGAGGAGGTTGGGGGCGGATTTAACACCATATGAATATGTTCGTTTTGAGTGAATTCCGTTTGCTGTTTTGATGACACTCACCAAGCGGCTGATGTCGTTGTAGCTATAAGTAAATGTTGCGTTGGGTGTCGTGATTTTCAGGGGTTGCTTTTGTGTGTCCTCGGTAATGGTTATCTTGAAGCCGGATTTATCAATTACTTCGATAAGGCCGTTTGAGTAGGTGATGTCATAACTGAGATCGGCTGATCGGTGCGCAGAGACTCGTCCGGTGCTGTTGAACGTATCTGAAGAGTTGTCGCTGTTGTAAAGCGTCCATGCGTCATTTTCTTTCTTTAGAATGCGCCCGTAGCCATTGATGGGTGTGGCCAGCTCTCCAGTTATTCTGAAGTATGACTCCGCGCCATCATTATCGGTCAGTACAAGAACGGTATCTCCTGTGCGAAGCTCTTTGGAATAGTTGTGCCGCCATAAGCCATCGATGCTATTAAATTGTCTGGTTATCTCCAGGTCCGAATGTTTGATCTGGCCTAAATCGGTTTCGATTTGTAGTTTGTTTCCAGTTGCAAAGTTTATGGGGTTGCCCGCGAGACTATTTGTTCCAGTGCAACTGTTGGCGTGTGGAGTACCTTTGTTCATAGGGGAGTGCGATAGCTTTTTGCAAGAGCCATCAATCTGGACAAGTAAAGGGTCTGAATCGCTATGGTTGCTACGCTCTTGGCAGATCTGGCCGACATTGATATTTTCAGGCGCTTTGCACTCGCCGGTCTGTTCATTGTAGACCTTAGGCAGGGAGCATGTATTTCCTTGGCGGAAAATCTCCACATAAACCCAGTAGTCGGTCCTGGTCTGGTAGTTGCACTTCGCGGCATAACCAGATCCCCAGATTTCAGCAACAGGGTGGGTCATCCCAATAGAAGACACATATGCCTGGCAGACCTTTGCAGGAGTAGATGCTTTGTAAACAATAGAATTATTGATCAGTTGCCAGTAGTAGTCCTCCGCAAAGGAAAACTGTCCCCACACAAGAAGCGATAGGGAAACCAGCAAGCGGGCGAGTTTAAGGGACGTTGCCACGTCTCCATGTACTAAAAATCTATGGCCGCCTCCATCTTTGCAATACAGATCAGCGATAGCCGCTCTGGAAAGCTGGCATCCTTGATTGTTGTCGGTGCAAGTGGTGATGCGGTCAGGCCCAGTGACGGCGGAAGAACCGCCAGCGTTGTAGGCCACGGTCGTCTTTTCCGCATCGCTGGTGCGCTCACTGGATAGTGCGCAGCCCTGGTTGTCGTCGGCGCAGATTGCAGAGCGCACGTCGCATGTGCCGTTGATACCGGTAATGGGGTCAGTACTAATTGACATCGGACTTCCTTGTCACAGAGAGGCAAGGCATCCGCCCTGCGATGCGGCAGTCAACCAATATCCCGGTCGTGTTGCCAGTCCATTTTTCATTTCCGTGATCAGTTTCCACAGCACTGACAAGCGCCGAAGGAGCCTTCAGCGCTTTCTGATTAGCCTCGAAAGTCGAGGCGTAGGACGCCACTGATCCGCCTTGTACTTTCACCTTCGCGTGGTCGCCCATTCCGCAGGCGGTGATGAGTTCGTGTGTCCTTGGCTCTAGCCACTCCCCATCGTTCAGTTTCCCTCCAACCATACCCGCGCAAAGTTGTTCGACCCCAGCGGGCTCATGCGGAAGCCTTCCACTTCGGGGGTGAGGACGTTGAACAGCCTGGGGTGGGCGAGGGGGATCCAGGGGGCTTGTTCGTGGAAGATCGCCAGGGCCTGGCGGTAGAGCTGGGCGCGTGTCTCCCGGTCGTTGTCTGCGCGGGCCTGGCGGATGAGGTCGTCGAACTTTCCATCGCACCAGCCGGCCTGGTTCTCGCCTGATTGTGCGGCGGCGCAGGAGAGGTTGGGGGTGAGGAAGTTGTCCGGGTCGCCGTTGTCGCCCACCCAGCCCATGAACACCAGGTCGTGCTCGCCGTTCTTGGCGCGCTTGATCAGCTCGCCCCATTCGAAGACGCGGATGTCCGCCTGGATGCCGATGGCGGCCAGGTCGGCCTGGAGCATCTGCGCGCCGATGCCGGGGTTGGGGTTGGTGGGGCCGCCGCCGGGGCGGGTCCAGATCGACAGCTTGAGCCCGCTTGCGTGCCCGGCCTCGGCCAGCAGCTGGCGGGCGCGCTCGGGGTCGTGGGGCCAGGGATCGAGGTCGCTGTTGTAGCCCAGCAGGGTGGCGGGGTAGGGGTTGACCGCGGCGCTGGCCGCACCTTCGCCGTACTGGGCGCGGATGTAGGATTTCCTGTCGAAGGCGAGGTTGATCGCCTGGCGCACGCGCACGTCGTCCAGCGGCGGGTGGCGGGTGTTGAGGGCGACGTAGGCGACCATCAGCGCATCCTGTTCCACCAGCTTCACGCCGGGCGCGCCGCGCAGGGCGGGCACGTCGGTGGGCTTGGGGTAGAGGGCCACCTGGCAGGCGCCGGCGCGCAGTTGCTGGATGCGCACGTTGGGGTCGAGGGTGATGGCCAGCAGCAGGCGGTCGCTGGGCGGCTTGCCGTTCCAGTAGTCGGGGTTGGCGAGGAAGCGCACCTGGGCGTCCTTGGCGTAGCGCTGGAAGACGAAGGGGCCGGTGCCCACCGGCTGGCTGTTGAGCGCGTCGGGCGTGCCGGCGGCCAGCAGCTTGGCGGCGTATTCGGCGGAGTAGATGGAGGTGAAGCCCATGGCCAGGTCGGCGAGGAAGGGCGCCTCGGGGTGGCGCAGGACGAAGCGCACGCGGTGCTCGTCGAGCTTCTCGATGCGCTCGATCAACTGGGCGAAGGCCATGGATTCGGCGTAGGGGAAGCCCCGTGGCGAGAGTTCGTGCCAGGGATGCTTCGGGTCGAGCTGGCGCTGGAAGCTCCAGAGCACGTCGTCGGCGTTGAACTCGCGGGCGGGGGTGAACCAGGGCGTGGTGTGGAACTTCACGCCGCGGCGCAGCTGGAAGTCGTAGGTGAGGCCGTCCGGGCTGATGTCCCAGCGTTCGGCGAGGCCCGGTTGCAGGCGGGTGCTGCCGGGGGCGAACTGCACCAGGCGGTCGAAGATCGTCTCGGCGGCGGCATCGCCCGTGGTGGCGGCGGTGAACTGGACGATGTCGAAGCCTTCGGGGCTGGCTTCGGTGCAGACCACCAGCGAGCTGGCGGCGTTGCAGGCGAGCGGCAGGAGCAGGGCGAGGGACGACAGGCATCGGCGCATGGTGCTTCCCTTCGGGGTGGAGGGGCGGGGCCGGGCGGCCCCGCCGATACGGCTTACTTCTCGACGCTCACGCCATAGAAGGAGTTGAGGCCGAAGGGGCTGATGCGGAAGTCCTTCACCGTCTTGCTCATGGGCTGGTTGACGGTGGAGTGGGCGATCGGGGTGATCGGCACTTCACGCTTGAGGATCTGCTGGGCCTCTTTATAGAGGGCGGTGCGCTTGTCCTTGTCGGTGACCGCCTTGCCCTCCTTGATCAGCTTGTCGTAGTCCTTGTCGCACCAGCGCGAGTAGTTGTTGCCGCCGATGGCATCGCAGCCGTAGAGCACGCCGAGCCAGTTGTCCGGGTCACCGTTGTCGCCGGTCCAGCCGATCAGCAGGGCGTCGTGCTCGCCGGCCTTGGCGCGCTTGTTGTACTCGCCCCATTCGTAGGAAACGATCTTGGCCTTTATGCCGATCTTGGCCCAGTCGGCCTGGAGCATCTCGGCCATCAGCTTGGCGTTGGGGTTGTAGGGGCGCTGCACGGGCATGGCCCAGAGGGTGATCTCGGTGCCTTCGGCGACGCCGGCGGCCTTGAGCAGGGCCTTGGCCTTCTCGGGGTCGTAGGCGGGGTCCTTGATGCTGTCGTCGTAGGACCACTGGGTCGGCGGCATGCCGTTGGTGGCGAGCTGGCCGGAACCCTGGTAGACGGCCTTGATGATGGCCGGCTTGTTCACCGCCATGTCCAGCGCCTGGCGCACTTCGAGCTTGTCGAAGGGCTTGTGCTCGATGTTGTAGGCGATGTAGCCGACGTTGAAGCCGGCCTGCTGCGGGACGTCGAGCTTGGGGTCCTTGCGCATGGCGTCGAGGTCGGCCGGGCGCGGGTAGGCGGTGATCTGGCATTCGCCGGCCTTGAGCTTCTGGTAGCGCACCGAGGCGTCGGAGTTGATGGCGAAGATCAGGTTGTCGATCTTCACGTCCTCGGGTTTCCAGTAGTCCTTGTTGCCCTTGTAGCGGATCTGCGCGTCCTTCTGGTAGCGGCTGAAGACGAAGGGACCGGTGCCGATGGGCTTCTGGTTGAGGTCGGCGGCCTTGCCGGCCTTGAGCAGTTGGTCGGCGTATTCGGCCGAGTGGATGGAGGCGAAGCTCATGGCCATGTTCTGGATGAAGGCCGCGTCCACGGTGTTGAGGGTGAAGCGCACGGTGTGCGCGTCGAGCTTCTCCAGCTTGGCGATGTTGGCGTCCATGCCCATGTCGGTGAAGTAGGGGAACTCGGTGGGGTACGCCTTGCGGAAGGGGTGGTCCTTGTCGAGCATGCGCTGGAAGGTGAAGAGCACGTCGTCGGCGTTGAATTCGCGGGTCGGCTTGAAGTAGTCGGTGCTGTGGAACTTCACGCCCGGGCGCAGGTGGAAGGTGTAGGTCAGGCCGTCGTCGGAGATGTCCCACTTCTCCGCCAGGCCGGGTTCGACCGCTGTGCCGCCGCGCTCGAACTGGGTGAGGCGGTTGAAGACCGCTTCGGCCCCCGCGTCGAAGTCGGTGCCGGTGGTGTACTGGCCGGGGTCGAAGCCAGCGGGGCTGCCTTCGGAACAGAAGACCAGGTTGCTGGCGGCGCTGGCGAGCGGTGCGGCGGCGATCAGGCCGGCGGCGAGCAGCGCTTGGATGACGGCGTTTTTACGCATTTTGACCTCATGTCTTGTTGTGGTTGTCATCGTGAGGGGCCCCTTCGTGAGGGACCTTGCAAGAACCTATGCACGGCACATGCCTGAGGCAAGCCGAGGGCAGGGGAGAGTGTAGAAGCTGTGACGAAGGTGTAAGGCGGTGTCGCAAATATGCAAATGAGGGGGCGCGGTAATGAAAGGGAGCCGCGCCGTTGCAGCGCGGCTCCCGCCCGGAATCAGGGCATCTGCACCTCGATGACGCCGTCGGCGTTGACGGTCACCCGGCTGGTGCCGGCCTCGACCTCCGGTGCCGGGGCGCTGTCGTACATCGACGACTTGGCGGCCATGGCGCGCATCATCACCGGCTGCGGCTGGAAGCCGGCGCTGTTGAGGTTGAGGCTGACCAGCTTGTAGCCGCTGCCGCCGAGGGCTTCCGTGGCCAGCTGGGCGCGGGCCTTGAAGGCGTCCACGGCCTGCTTGATCAGCGCGTCCTCGTTCTTCTTGCGGGTCGGGTCGGCGATGCTGAAGTCCATGCCGCCCATCTTCAGGGTGCCCATCAGGTCGGCGCTGAGCTGGGACAGGGTGGCGAAGTCGGGGCTTTCCAGGCGCAGTTCGGCACGCTCGCGCCAGCCGGTGATCTTCTGGCCCTTGTCGTCGTAGACCGGGTAGCTGTTGCGGCTGCCCAGGCTCACCGATACCCCCTTGGTGCCCCGCGCCTTTTCCACCGCGGCGTTGATGGTGCGGGTGATTTCGGCGGCGAGCTTGGCCGGGTCGGCGCTCTGGGATTCACTGTAGAGGGTCACGTGCATCAGGTCGTGGGCCACTTCCTGGCTGACCTCGGCGCGCAGCGCCACCTGGTTGTAGCGGGCTTCCTCGGCCTGGGCGGAGAGGCTGCCGAAGGTCGCGGCGCAGAGGGTGATGGCAGCGGCGAGGCGGGTGATGGCTTGCATAACGGCTCCTTGTGAGAGGCAGTGGGGTGCACGGATTGTGCAGCAGTCACGGGGTTAGACGCAGGTCCGCTGCGATCGGGGTTAAGACCCGGAACATTTTTTTGCGTTCCGGGCAGGGCCAGTGGAACGGGGCCCCGTCGTCGGCCGACGGAAGGCATGCGACGATGCGGCGAGTTGACGCATATCAGCGGAGCGCGTGACGCCTTGGTTATACTCCGCCGACGCCTTGGAGTGCCCATGCTCGAACCCTTGCCCCTCTTGTCCGCCAGCCGGCAGAACCTGCTGCGCCTGACCTTCATCCGCATCCTCGTGCTGGCCGCCCAGGCCGGTTCGGTGGGGCTCGCCTACAAGGCACAGCTGCTGCAGCTGCCCTGGCTGGAGCTGTCGGTCACCCTCGGTGTATCGGTCATCCTGTGCCTGAGCACCGCCCTGCGCCTGCGCGGTCCCTGGCCGGTCACCGAGCTGGAGTACTCGGTGCAGCTGGCCTGCGACCTGGTCATCCACAGTGTGCTGCTCTATTACTCGGGCGGCTCGACCAACCCCTTCGTTTCCTACTACCTGGTGCCGCTGACCATCGCCGCCGCCACCTTGCCCTGGCTCTACACCCTGGTGCTGGCGGGCATGGCCCTGGCCGCCTACACCCTGCTGCTGGTGTGGTTCCACCCGCTGGAGATGCCGGTGGCCCAGCGCGAGACCCTGCTGATCTACGGCATGTGGCTGAGCTTCGCCCTGGCTGCCGCGCTGATCACCTTCTTCGCCGCGCGGATGACCGAGGAGCTGCGTCGGCAGGACCAGCTGCAGTCCGTGCGCCGGGAAGAGGGCATGCGCGACCAGCAGCTGCTGGCCGTGGCCACCCAGGCCGCCGGTGCCGCCCACGAGCTGGGCACGCCGCTCGCGACCATGAGCGTGCTGCTCAAGGAGCTGCGCCAGGAATACGGCGACAAGCCGTCCCTGCAGGATGACCTGGCCCTGCTGCAGGAGCAGGTGCGCCTGTGCAAGGACACCCTGCAGCAGTTGGTGCGCGCCGCCGAGGCGGATCGACGCCAGGCGGTGGTGGAGCAATCGGTGGTGGAGTGGATGGAGGTCACTCTCAACCGCTGGCACCTGATGCGCCCCGAGGCCACCTATCGCTACCAGTGCCTGGGCATCGGCCAGCCGCCCCGGCTCATGCCGCCGGCCGACCTGACCCAGGCCCTGCTGAACCTGTTGAACAACGCCGCCGACGCCTGCCCGGACAAGCTCGACATCCGCATCAACTGGGATCACCAGTGGATGGTGCTTAGCATCCGCGACCATGGCGCCGGCGTGCCCCTGGCCATCGCCGAACAGCTCGGCCGGCCCTTCTTCACCACCAAGGGCAAGGGCTTCGGCCTCGGCCTGTTCCTCAGCCAGGCCAGCGTCACCCGTGCCGGCGGAACCGTGAAGCTGTACAACCATGAAGATGGCGGTACCCTCACCGAGTTGCGCCTGCCCCGTGGTTACGGCGTTGTCTGAGCTTGAATCCGCGAGGAGTCCAAATGAGCGATGAACCCCTGATCGAAGGCGAAGAACAGCCCCACCTGCTGCTGGTGGACGACGACGCCACTTTCACCCGTGTCATGGCCCGTGCCATGAGTCGCCGTGGCCTGCGGGTCTCGGTCGCCGGCTCGGCCGAGGAAGGCCTGGTCCTGGCCAGGGACGACCTGCCCGATTACGCCGTGCTCGACCTGAAGATGGAGGGTGACTCCGGCCTGGTGCTGCTGCCCAAGCTGCTGGAGCTGGACCCGGAGATGCGCGTGGTGATCCTCACCGGCTATTCGAGCATCGCCACCGCCGTGGAAGCCATCAAGCGCGGCGCCACCAACTACCTGTGCAAGCCGGCCGATGCCGACGACGTGCTGACCGCGCTGCTGTCCCAGCATGCCGACCTGGACACCCTGGTGCCGGAAAACCCGATGTCGGTGGACCGCCTGCAGTGGGAGCACATCCAGCGTGTGCTGGCCGAGCACGACGGCAACATCTCCGCCACTGCCCGTGCCCTGGGCATGCACCGCCGCACCTTGCAGCGCAAGCTGCAGAAGCGCCCGGTGCGTCGCTGACGCCGATGGCGCCGAAAAGAACCTCGGCGCCTTGTCGGGTGTGTGTAGGGTGGGCTTCAGCCCACCGCTTTTCCTTTGCTCGCTAAATAATCGATGCCGGAGCCCCGGGCACAGCCCTGTGCCGACCCTGGCCCCGCCTGGTGGAGGTAAGAAGCGACCTCCACCCTACGCAGCGATCATGCCCGTATGCGGGCTCGGCTGGTCTTTGTAGGAGCGAATTCATTCGCGATCGGGCCTTCCCCTGACGCCAAGGGCTGGCTCTTCTCTGCCCTGAAAGCTTCACGAAAGCCACTTCCCGCCCCGACTTGGTTATCCTTAGCCACCTAACTATCCCCCGCGCCAGGCCCCTCCATGTTCGCCGTCGTCCAGCAAATCATCGGCATCACCGCGCCGGTCTTTTCCATGCTTTTCCTCGGTGTGCTGCTGCGGCGCCTGCGCTGGATCGACGCCCCCTTCATCGATACCGCCTCCTCGCTGGTCTTCCGCGGGACGATGCCCACCATGCTGTTCCTCGCCATCGTCCAGGCCGACCTGCGCACCGCGTTGCAGCCGCGGCTGATCGGCTACTTCGTCCTGGCCACGCTGGTGTGCTTCGGCCTGGCCTGGCTCTGGGCGACCTGGCGGGTGCCGAAGGCGGACCGCGGCGTCTATACCCAGGGCGCCTTCCGTGGCAACAACGGCATCATCGGCCTGGCCCTGGCCACCAGCATGTACGGCGACTACGGGCTCTCGGTGGGCGGGGTGCTCGGGGGCGTGGTGATCCTCTGCTACAACACCCTGTCCTCGGTGGTGCTGGCCCTCTACGCACCCAACGCCAAGACCGACCCCTGGAGCCTGTTCAAGAGCATCCTCGGCAATCCGCTGATCATCGGCGTACTGGCGGCCATCCCGGTGGCCTACCTGCAACTGCCGTTGCCGGCCTGGATGGT
Source organism: Pseudomonas sp. Pc102 (assembly GCF_018408275.1). NCBI lineage: Bacteria > Pseudomonadati > Pseudomonadota > Gammaproteobacteria > Pseudomonadales > Pseudomonadaceae > Pseudomonas > Pseudomonas sp. Pc102. Next base: position 1,223,244 of record NZ_AP021905.1, read on the forward strand.
CACATCCGGCGAGTACTTCGCGCAGATGACCCTGCCCCTGGCGCTGATCTGCATCGGCGGCACCCTGTCCCTGGCCTCCCTCCGGGCGAGCGGGCCGATGGCCGTCAGCGCCAGCCTGATGAAGATGGTCTGGCTGCCCCTGGTGGCCACGGTCGGCGCCTGGGCCTGCGGCTTCCGCAATGCCGAGCTGGCGATCCTCTTCCTCTATTTCGCCAGCCCCACGGCGGCGGCCAGTTTCGTCATGGCGCGCGCGGTGAACGGCAACCACGAGCTGGCGGCGGCGATCATCGTCATCACCACCCTCGCGGCGGTGCTCACCACCAACGTCGGCCTGCTGACGTTGCAACTGATGGGGCTGATCTAGCTTTCCGGGGTGAGATGTTTCAAATTGTGAGGGACTTCCGACTCCTCGACGCCCCGGATTGCGCGCTCCCCCATGAGGCTCTAGCATCAGCGCCTTTGCGCCATTAAAGGATTAAACATGCGCGCCCCCCTCCTGCTCTGCCTGACGTTCCTGGCCTCCATGGCCCAGGCCGCCGAACCGGCCGCGACGCTGGAGGGGCCGACCGCCGGCTGGCGCTACGCCGGGCTGCTGGACCGCAGCGAGAACCCCGCCGTCGCCTACCCCACGCCGCCCATCGACCGAGGCGGCCAGCGCAACCGCACCCTGATCGAAGGCCGCCTGGCCAACCTCGGCCACGTACGCCAGCCGCATCGCCTGGTGGTCAATGGCAACCCGCTGCCGCTCTACACCGACGACCAGGGCCGCTTCGTCCGCCCCTATGCCTTCGGCGCCGGCTCCAACGGCGTCGAGCTGGTGTCCGGCGACGGCAAGTCGGTCAAGCGCGTGCAGTTCTACGAGGCCAACTCCCATCGGACGCCCGCCCGCCTGCGCGTCGTGCTCGGCTGGGACGACCCCAAGGCCGAGCTCGACCTGCACATCGTCACCCCCGACGGCCAGCACGCCTTCTGGGCGGATCCGGTGATGAGCAACGGCGGCGGCCTGGACACCGACAGCGTCGATGGCCCGGGGCCGGAGATGTTCACCATGACCGCGCCGCTGCACGGCACCTACCTGGTGTACGTCAACTACTGGGGCAACCTGGGCGCAGGCGGCTACAACTTCGACGCCGGCAGCAACCAGAACGAGGTGATCACCTCGCAGATCAGCCTGGTGTTCAACGAGAACACCGTGAATGAGAAACGCGAGACCTTCCTCGTCCCGCTGCGTGCCATCGGCGAGCTGCTGCTCGTCAAATCCTTCAATTTCTGATGTCCCGACGCTTGGATGAACTGGGGTTATTCGACATGAGCCAGACCACCACACCCGAACCGGCCCGCCGCCCGGCCCTGGCACGCCACCCGCGCGCCCTGGCCGCCGGCCTGCTGCTGCCGCTGGCCGCCTTCGGCCTGCTGGGCGGGTGCTCCAAGGAACCGCCGCGCGAGCTGGCCGAGAAGAGCGCCCTAGGCCTCGACCTGAAGCGCCCCGATGCGCTGATCGAGAGCGTCTCGCTGAGCCGCCTGCCCAAGGACATCCTCGCCGTGCCGCTGCTGCGCGACACCCTCACCGAGGACTTCGTCTTCTATTACCAGGACAACGCCGACCGCCTCGGCCTGTCCGGCAGCCTGCGGCGGATCATCTACGAGCGTGACCTCAAGCTGCAGGACACGCTGCTGGACGAGTTGCTCGACCAGCCCGCCGAAGTCGCCCTGTGGCGCGGCGCCGATGGCAAGCTCAAGCATGTGCTGCTGACCATCGAGCGCGGTGGCCTGGCGCGGGTGCTGGAGCCCCTGGCCCACGTCGCCCTCGACGACAGCCAGCTGAGCCAGGCCGGCGAGCTGCGTGTGGACGGCGACTCCGTACCGCTCTACCGCCTGAGCTACCTGGGCGACCGCTCCGTGCTGCTGGCCAGCCACGGCGACAAGCTGCTGGTGCTGTCCAGCCCCGGCATGCTGATGGATGAAGCCGGCCAACTGGCCAAGGACGCCACCGAGTCGGTGGAATCCCTGCTGGAAGGCGAGAACCCCTTCCCCGAGCGCTTCGGCCTGGATGCCCGCGGCACCGAGCAGCAGCGCATCGCCCTGGGCGGCGAGTACGTCGCCTTCGGCTACCAGCGCTTCTTCCCGTCCTTCGCCGGGCTGCGCTTCGAGATGGACGACAAGGGCTGGCACAGCTACGTCGCCCTCAACGACGTCGACGACCAGCCGGCCTTCGACTTCGCCCCCATCTGGAAGGCCATGCCCATGGGTGCCAGTGCCTGCGTGGCGCTGCCGGTGGCACCGGGCGTACCCGGCAAGCTGCTGGACCGCGTCGGTGCCGGCAAGGAGGTCGCCGCCGAGCTGGAGAAGCGCCTGAACGGATCGGCTGGCCTCTGCTGGTACGCCGAATCGCGCCTGCACTCGCCGCTGCTGGTCACCCAGCTGGGCGAGAAGGTGACGCCTGAGCTCGATACCGCCATCGAGGGCCTGTTCGGCTCGGTGATCGGCGCCTACGAGCCCTATGTCGAGGGTGGCCGCTTCCCGGTGGACGACCAGACCCAGGGCGAGACCCGCCGCTGGACCCGCGATGTCGGCTCCAACTTCGGCCAGTACCCGGCCAGCGAGAACGCCAACCCGGACGCCCTGGGCTCCAGCGGCTTCTTCCGCGTGAGCCTGGCGCGCCATGGCGACACCCTGCTGTTCTCCCTCGACGACAAGCTGGTGACCAAGGGCCTGGATACCCTCGACAAGCGCTTCCCGCCGCTGGCCGAGACCCTGCCCAAGGACGCCCTGGTGCCGGCCTTCATGGCCCCCGACGGCCTGTCGAAGCTGCTCGAGCGCGAGACCCTCGACAGCCTGCCGAGCAACTACGAGCCGGTGTTCCTCAACGCCGCCGAAACCCACCTGCTGCCCAAGCTGCGGGCCCTCGGTGGCCATGGCAAGTACGCCCTGGCGCTGCCTGCGGGCACCAAGACCGGTTCCGACTGGCAATGGCTGCCGCTGGAGTGGCGCCCGCTGTGACCCGTGCACTGGCTCGCCTGCCGCTGGGCCTTGCCGCGCTGTTGATGGCGTGGAGCCTGGCCGTGCGCGCCGAGGACGTCCCCGCACTGGACGCCGAGCAGTCCCAGGTGTTCCGCGCCTGGTTCGTGCGCATCGCCCAGGAGCAGCTGCGCCAGGGGCCGAGCCCGCGCTGGCACCAGCAGGACTGTGCCGGCCTGGTGCGCTTCGCCGCCAACGAGGCGCTCAAGCCCCACGACGGCAAGTGGCTGCGCGCCAACGGCCTGTCCAACCGCTACCTGCCGCCGGAGCTGGACCTGACCGACGGCCAGCGCCGCCTGGCGCAGACCTGGCAACAGGGCGGCGGCAAGGTCGGGCCCTATGTGAATGCCATCAAGCTGATCCAGTACAACAGCCGGTTCGCCGGCCGTGACCTCAACCAGGCGCGGCCCGGCGACCTGATCTTCTTCGACCAGGGCGACGAGCAGCACCTGATGATCTGGATGGGGCGCGACATCGCGTACCACACCGGAACCACCACGCCGACCGATAACGGCATGCGCTCCGTGAGCCTGCAACAACTCATGACATGGAAGGACACCCGATGGATCCCCGACGAATCCAACCCCAACTTTATCGGCATCTATCGGCTGCACTTCCTCTCCCGATGACTGCCGCCCGCCTGCTGCGCCGCGCCGCCACCCTGTCGGCGACGGCCCTGCTCGCCCTGGCGTTGCCCTTCGGCAGCAGCCAGGCCGATGACGAAGTGCCCTCCAGCGGCTACACGCCGCTCTCGGGGGAATCCTTCTTCCTCCTGGCCGACAGCAGCTTCGCCGCCGACGAGGTCGCCAAGGTGCGCCTCGAGGCACCGGGCCGCGACTACCGCCGCTACCGCATGGAAGGCTACGGCGGCGTCGACGTGCGGGTGTACCGCATCGACAACCCGCTGGACTTCCTCAAGCGCCAGAAGAACCTGCACCGGGTGGTCGCCGAGGGCGACTTCAAGGGCGAGGGCCTGTCCAACACCCTCGGCTACCTGTGGGACAACTGGTACCGCAAGTCGCGGCGGGTGATGCAGCGCGCCTTCTCCTACGAGTCGCGCAAGCAGGTCACCGAGGAAGCGCCCGAGCTGAAGATGGGCGACGCCATCCGCCAGCCCACCGAATTCACCCCGCAGGTGCAGTACGCGCCCATGAAGGGCCTGCCCCTGGTCGAGCAGTTCCGCTACCCGCTGTGGGAAGCCAAGCCCATCGAGCCGCCGAAGGGCGTCGAGCTGGCCGGCTCCTCGAGCCAGTTCACCAACGTCCAGCCGGGCAACGTCTACATCCCGCTGGGCAAGCTCAAGCCGGGCCTGTACCTGGCCGAGGCCATCGTCGGCAAGTACCGCGCCACCACCGTGGTGTTCGTCTCCAACACCGTCGCCGTGAGCAAGATCGCCGGCGGCGAGCTGCTGGTATGGACGGCGCACAAGCACCAGGGCACCCCGGTCGCCGGGGCCAAGGTGCTGTGGACCGACGGCCTGGGCGTGATGACCAGCGGCAGCACCGACGCCGAGGGCCTGCTGCGCCTCGGCCATGCCAGCCCGGAACGTTCCTACCTGCTGGGCGAGGATGCCGAGGGCGGCGTGTTCGTCTCCGAGAACTTCTATTACGACAGCGAGATCTACGACACCAAGCTCTACGCCTTTACCGACCGGCCGCTGTACCGCCCGGGGGACTGGGTGGAGGTGAAGATCGTCGGCCGCGAGTTCAAGAACGCCCGTGATTCGGTGGCGCCAAGCGCCGCACCGATCAAGCTCGCGGTGCTTGATGCCAACGGCACCCAGCTGCAGACCCTCGACCTGAACCTGGACTCCAGGTCCGGCACCGCCAGCCGCTTCCAGCTGCCGCAGAACGCCGTGGCCGGCGGCTACGAGCTGCGCTTCACCTATCGCGAGCAGATCTACAGCAGCGCCTTCCGCGTCGCCGAGTACATCAAGCCGCACTTCGAGGTGTCGCTGGACCTGGCCAAGCCCGATTTCCGCACCGGCGAGCCGGTCAAGGGCGCCCTGGTGCTGCTCTACCCGGATGGCAAGCCGGTGGCCAACGCCAAACTGCAACTGAGCCTGCGCGCCCAGCAGCTGTCGATGATCGACAACGAACTGCAGTACCTCGGCCAGTTCCCCATCGAGCTGAGCACCAGCGAACTGACCACCGACGCCAAGGGCCGTGCCGAGATCGACCTGCCGGCGGCCGAGAAGCCCAGCCGCTACCTGCTCACCGTGTTCGCCAGCGATGGCGCCGCGTACCGGGTCAAGACCAGCAAGGAAATCCTCATCGAGCGTGGCGCCGCCCGCTACGCCCTGACCGCCCCGCAGCGCTTCAGCAGCGCCGGCGAGTCGGTGCGCTTCACCTACCGCAGCGAGCGCCCGACCGAGCTCAAGCCCGCGCGCTACGACTGGGTACGCCTGGAGGACCAGAGCAGCCACAGCGGCAGCCTGGGTGAAGGGGATGAAGGTTTCGACCTCAAGTTCGAGCGCCCCGGCACCTACAGCATCACCCTCAAGGACGAGCACGGGCTGATCCTCGGCGCCACCGGCCACTCGGTGAGCGGCGATGGCGTCAAGGCCGTGGCCGGCACCATCGAGATCGTGCTGGACAAGGCCGAGTACCAGGCCGGTGACGAGGCCCTGGCCCTGATCACCTTCCCGGAGCCGGTGAGCGATGCGCTGCTGACCCTGGAGCGCGACAAGGTCGAGGCCACCGCGCTGCTGTCCAAGGGCGGCGACTGGCTGAAGATCGAGCGCCTGTCCGATACCCAGTACCGCGCGCGCATCCCGGTGGGCGAGACCTTCTCGCCGAACATCACCTTCTCCGCGCTCTACACCCGTGGCGGCGACTACAGCTTCCAGAACGCCGGCATCAAGGTGGCGACGCCGCAGATCGACATCCAGATCGTCGCCGACAAGGAAACCGCCCGCCCCGGCGACCTGGTCACCGTCGAGCTGACCACCCGCTACGCCGGCAAGCCGACCGCCTCGCGCCTCACCGTCAGCGTGGTGGACGAGATGATCTACGCGCTGCAGCCGGAGATCGCCCCGGGCATCGACCAGTTCTTCTACCACCCGCGCCGCAACAACGTGCGCACCAGCGCCAGCCTGTCCTTCATCGCCTACGACCTGGCCCTGCCCGGCACGCCGAGCGCCCCGGGCCGCGCCAACCGCAGCGACCGTGGCGTGAAGGTGCTGGAGCGCCCGCGCCGCGAGGAAGTCGACACCGCCGCCTGGCAGCCCGACCTCGTCACCGATGCCGACGGCAAGGCGCGCTTCAGCTTCCGCATGCCCGACTCGCTGACCCGCTGGCGCATCACCGCCCGCGCCGTCAACGCCGACGGCCAGGTCGGCCAGAAGCGCCAGTTCGTGCGTTCCGAGAAGCCGCTGTACCTGAAATGGAGCGGCCCGGCCACCTACCGTGGCGGTGACAAGCCGGCCCTCGGCCTGTTCGCCTTCAACCAGGGGGAAACCGGTGCCAAGGCCGAACTGGTGACCCGCTACAACGGCCAGGAACAGCGCACTCCGGTGGAACTGGCCAAGGGCATCAACTACCTGCCGCTGGCCGAGACCGCCCTGGTGAATGGCGACTTCCACGCCGAGCTGGTTCAGGACGGCCAGGTCGTCGACGCCCTCGACGTCGCCCTGCACCTGGCCGCCAGCGGCTGGCAGAGCGCCCAGGCGAAGACCGTCGTCGCCTACGCCGGCAAGACCGAACTGGGCCTGCCGGCCGACGCCAGCGCCATCCGCCTGCGCCTCGACGACAGCGGCCGCTCCCTGTTCAAGGGCGCGCTCGATGACCTGCTCGGCTACCCCTACGGCGGTGTCGAGCAGACCGCCAGCCGCCTGCTGCCGCTGGCCCTGGCCTACCCGACCCTGGCCCAGGGCGAGCCGCGCGTGCGCGACCGCCTGCGCCTGATCATGCAGAACAGCCGCCTGCGCCTGGTGCAGATGGCCGGCCCCGAAGCGTCCTTCACCTGGTGGGGTGACGAGGCGGATGCCGATGCCTTCCTCACCGCCTATGCCTACTACGCCGACTGGTACGCCAGCCGCGCGCTGGAGGTGCAGCTGCCGGCGGAGCACTGGCAGCGCGTGCTGGACGTCTATGCCGCCCAGGCGCCGACCACGCCGCTGCTGCAGCGTGCGCTGATCCTCGGCTTCGCCCGCGAGATGCAGCTGCCGGTCAACACCCTGATGGAAGGCCTGATGGCCGACCTGGCGGCCGCCGGGGAGGGCAGCGACCAGGCCCTGTCGGACGACGGCAGCCAGAGCCTGGTCATGGCCGCGCCGGATTCGGCCCTGGGCCTCGCCACCGCGCGGGTGCTCACCCTCGGCCTGGCGCGCCAGGTGCAGGCCAAGGTGCCGGACGCACTGGCCGCCCAGGCCGCTGCCGCCCGCGAGCGCCTGGCCGCCAGCCAGCAACCCTTCACCGAGGCCGTCGGCCTGTACGTCAACGGTGCCGATCGCCAACGCGCCGCCGCGCTGCTCAAGCGCCTGGCGCCTGGCCAGGCCACCCTGGAACGCGCCCTGGCGCTGACCTGGCTGCAACGTTCCCTCGGCCAGGACGACGAAGCGATCGCGCTCAAGCCCCAGGGCGACTGGCGCGCGGCCGAAGGCACCAGCGGCGAAGGCTACTGGCTGTGGCAAGGCCAGGGCGTGCCCGCTGAAATGGAACTGCCGGCCGACCTGCCGCACCCGGTGGACGTGCGCCTGGACTTCAACAGCGCCCAGGCCGCCCCGGCGAAGCTGGACGTGGAAATCTCCCGCAGCCTGATGCGCCTGGTGCCCGGCGAGGAGCCCTTCAGCTTCACCGCCGAGGAAGTGAAGCCGGAGGACATCTCCAGCGACGACCTATACCTGGACACCATCGTGCTCACCAGCAAGGGCGAGCGCGCGCTGCGCTACGGCATGCTGGAAGTGCCGCTGCCGCCGGGCGCCGATGTCGAGCGCACCACCTGGGGCATCAAGATCTCCGGCCTGGGTGGCGAGGAAGCCGAGACCCTGGAGCGTGCACGCAACGAGCCGGGCCAACTGCTCTACGCGGTGCCGGTGGACAGCCTGCAGGGCAGCGTGGTGCTGCAGCACCTGGTGCGCTTCTCGCAGAAAGGCTCCTTCGAGTTGCCGCCGGCCCGCTACCAGCGCCTCTACGCTCCCCAGGAGCAGGCGCTGGAGAGCGAACCGGCGCTCGGACGGATCAAGGTTGACTAGGACGCGACACCTGGCCGGGGCCCTGCTGATGCTGGCGGCCTCGCTGCTGCACGCCGGCGAGGCGCCTTTGAGCCTCGCCTGGCGCGGGCCCCAGGGCAACGAGCTGCTGCAGCTGGACCGCAGCCGGGTGCTCACGCGCGGGGCCCTGCCCGCCGAGCGCCAGACGCCCCTGGGCAGCCTGTGGAAACTGTTCGTCTACGCCTACCTCGTGGATAACGCGCGTCCCGACCCCGGCTACCAGTGCAAGGGCCAGGACCGCGACGAGGTCTATTGCTGCAACCCCGGCGAGCGCATCGACCGGGACCAGGCGCTGGTGAAGTCCTGCGGCCTGTATTTCTCCTCCCCCGACCTGCACCTCGATCCCGCCGACTGGTCGCGCTACTGGCGCGAGCGCCAGGGCGCCGGCTGGTTGCAGCGACTGGACCAGTTGCAGCCGCAGGCGCGGGTGCCGGTGAGCGAGCTGCTGGACGAACTGGCGCACCTGCCGGCCCAGGCCCAGGCACGCCAGGTGCTGCTCGACGTACCCCTGGCCGCGCCCGATTCCGCCGCGCTGGGTGCCCTTGGCGGGCGCCTGCGCGCCAAGACCTGGAGCTGGCTCGCCGATGGCGATGCCCAGGCGCGCCAGGGTGGTTTCGCCGGCTGGCTGGCCGACGGCACGCCGATCTGGGCCGGTGGCCCGGGGACCAGCCAGCGCGTGCTCAAGGACTACGCCGAGGTGCTCGGGCAGACGCTGCCCACGACCTGGCCGGCGGAAACCGGTGCCTGCGTCGAGGTCGGCCTGTTTACCCGCTACCCGGTGCGCCAGGTGCGCCACGAAGCTCAAGCGGCCGCCGTGGCACCGGGCATGCTCCGCGGGCGCTACGAGGTGGAGTTCGCCAACGGCAACCGCCTGCCCATCGAGAGCGATGGCGAGCTGTTCCTCGAGCGCCAGGGCGATGTCCTGCAGCTCACCGCCCATCTGCAGCGCGAGGACTACGTCGCCCGCGTGCTGCAACGCGAGGCCTCGGCGCAGCCGGCGGAAGCGGCCAAGGCCCTGGCCGTGGCCATCCGCAGCTACCTGCAGCAGAACGCGGGTCGTCGCGGCGATTGCCTGACCATCGACGACAGCAGCGCCAGCCAGCGCGTCGCACCGCGCCCGGCCACGCCCGAGGCCCGCGCCATCGTTGCCTGGACCGCCGACCTGGTGCTGGCCGGCAGCCCGGTCACCTACCACAGCGACAAGCCGGGCCCGGATCGCCTGGCCTGGCAGCAGGCGGTGCAGCAGGCCGGCGAAGGCCTGCGCTATGACGCCATCCTGGCCCGCGCCTTCCCCCGTGCCAGCCTCAGCCGCTGGGACAAGCCTGTGGCCGCCTGCCAGGCGCTGCCCAACGCCGAGGAGTGGCTGCGCACGCAGCGTCGCGGCTGGCGCGCCACCCTGGACGGCGAGCCCGGCTACGACGAGATCCAGCAGTTCGCCGTGTGCCGCCTGGCCTCCGGCAAGCCCCATGTCGACCGCGAGCGGCGACGCATCTTCGTGCGCGGCCTGTTCTCCCTGCAGGACCGCCTCGACCTGACCCACGAATACCTGCACCTGGCCTTCGAGGCCCACCCCAATGGCCAGGACGAAGACTATGTCGAACGCCTCGCCCGCCACCTGTTACTGGAATGACCCCATGCGCCTGCGCCCCGGATACCTCGCCCCCCTGCTTCTCAGCCTGATCCCCCTGGCCGCCAGTGCCGAGGTGCGCATCGACACGCCTCGCGGCGGCTGGCGCGAGGGCAGCGGCGACGGCGCGCATTTCATGCAGCAGGTGAACTACCCGGCCTCCTCGGTGAACGTCGCCGAGGACCAGGCCGATACCGCTCGGATCAAGGGCGCCATCAGCGGCCTGTCGAAGGCGCCGCAAGGCCCGGGCCGGCTGGTGGTCAACGGCATCGACATGCCGCTGAAGATCAACGAGGACGGCGGCTTCGACCGCCCCTTCGTGTTCCCGGCCGGCAGCAACAGCGTCGAGGTGCAGAGCCCCGACGGCCAGCAGAAGCGCCGCGTGCAGTTCTACAGCCTCGGCCGCGGCGGGGTCTCGGCACGCCTGCGCGTGGTGCTGTCCTGGGACAGCGACAACACCGACCTCGACCTGCACCTGGTGACCCCGGACGGCGGCCATGTCTGGTACGGCGAGCGCTCCCTGCCCAACGGCGCGGCCCTGGACGTGGACGTGACCACCGGCTACGGCCCGGAGATGATCGCCACCCCGACCCCGCTCAAGGGCCAGTACCTGGTCTACGTGAACTACTACGGCGGCGGCTACCGCAGCGACGAGGACGGCAGCAGCTCGCCGGGGCAGGCGCTGACCATCGGCCAGATCACCGTGATCAGCGAAGAGGGCACGCCCAACGAGAAGCAGCAGAGCTTCCTCGTGCCCATGCGCCAGCCGGGGGAGCTGACCCTGGTGAAGAGCTTCAGCTATCCCTGATCGGTAGGTGTTTGGTGGCGCTGTGCGCCGCTGGGCGACTGAAGTCGCCCCTACACATGCCGCATCGCTCGGACATGACCCTTGCGTAGGGTGGAGGTCGCTTTTTACCTCCACCAGGCGGAGGCGGGCATGGCGCGTAGCTCGCGGAACGCCGCCCGAGTTGGCCCTCTTCGCGAATGAATTCGCTCCCACAGTCCCGCGCAGCGACGTCGAGCCGCGCATCGTTGGGTCTCGCTGCGCTCGGCGCCAACCTACAGGCGCTAAATCAGGCCTTCTGGTCGGCCTGCCAGGCGTCGATGACTTCCTGGGCGGCGCGGAAGGCGTCGATGGCGGCGGGGACGCCGGCATAGACGGCGCAGTGCAGCAGCGCTTCGCGGATCTCTTCCACGGTGCAGCCGTTGTTCAGCGCGCCGCGCACGTGGCCCTTGAGCTCCTGGGGGCATTTCAGGGCGGTGAGGGCGGCGAGGGTGATCAGGCTGCGGGTGCGGCGGTCCAGCCCTTCACGGTTCCAGACGCCGCCCCAGGCGTGTTCGTTGACGAAGTCCTGCAGCGGCTGGGTGAATTCGGTGGCATTGCCCAGGGCGCGGTCGACGAAGGTGTCGCCCATGACTTCGCGGCGGACCTGGACGCCGGTTTTGCGTGCTTCGCTCATAGCGGTTTCCTGCTTGGGTTCATCTGAGGCTTTCGACGCGCACCGGCACCACGCCCGAGCGGATCATGCCCAGCGCTTCGGCGGCCTTCTTCGAGACATCGATGATCCGCGTGCGGGCATAGGGGCCGCGATCGTTGATACGGACCACCACGCTGCGGTCGTTGTCGAGGTTGGTGACCTTGACCCGGGTGCCGAAGGGCAGGGTGCGGTGGGCGGCGGTCAGGGCGTTCTGGTCGAAGCGTTCGCCGCTGGCGGTCTTCTGGCCATGGTGGCGCGCGCCGTAGAAGGAGGCGCGGCCCTCGGCGCGGTAGTCGCCCGGGGTTTCGCTGTCGCGTTCGAAGGGAAGGTAGGAGCAGCCGGTCAACAGGCCGGAGAAAGCGAGAAGGCAGAACAGTCGCTGCATGGCGTCACCTGATGGAGGCGAATCGGTCCTTTTGCCCTGCCATTACCCAGTGGGCCCCGCATGTGCGGGGCCCACTGGGCTAGCGGGCTCAGGCTTCGAGCTTCTTCTTCAGCAGTTCGTTCACTTGGGCCGGGTTGGCCTTGCCCTTGGCCGCCTTCATGGCCTGGCCGACGAAGAAGCCGAACATCTTGCCGCGCTTGGCTTCATCGCTGGCGCGGTACTGCTCGACCTGTTCGGCGTTGGCGGCGAGCACCTCGTCGAGCAGCTTCTCGACGGCGCCGCTGTCGGTGTTCTGCACCAGGTCGCGGGCCTTGATGATCTCGTCGGGCGAACCTTCGCCTTCGGCCAGGGCGGCGAACACGGTCTTCGCGGCCTTGCCGTTGATGGTGCCGTCCTTCAGGCGCAGGATCATGACGCCCAGGTGCTCGGCGGAAACCGGCGATTGCTCGATCTCCAGGCCATCCTTGTTGAGCAGGCTGGAGAGCTCGCCCATCACCCAGTTGGCGGCCAGCTTGGCGTCGCCGCAGGTGCGCTGCACGGCCTCGAAGTAGTCGGCCATCTCGCGGCTGGCGGAGAGCACGCTGGCGTCGTAGGCGGAGAGGCCGAACTGGCTCTCGAAGCGCTCGCGCTTCTGTACCGGCAGCTCCGGCAACTGGGCGCGGACTTCGTCGAGGAAGCTCTTCTCGATCACCACCGGCAGCAGGTCGGGGCAGGGGAAGTAGCGGTAGTCGTTGGCTTCTTCCTTGCTGCGCATGGAGCGGGTTTCGTTGGCCGCCACGTCGTAGAGCACGGTTTCCTGGACGATCTTGCGGCCCGATTCCAGCTCGTCGATCTGCCAGGCGATCTCGGTGTTGATGGCGCGCTCGATGAACTTGAACGAGTTGACGTTCTTGATCTCGCGGCGGGTGCCGAACTCGGCCTGGCCCTTGGGACGGACCGAGACGTTGCAGTCGCAGCGCAGCGAGCCTTCGGCCATGTTGCCGTCGCAGATGCCGAGGTAGCGCACCAGGGCGTGGATCGCCTTGGCGTAGGCGACGGCTTCCTTGGCGCTGCGCATCTCCGGCTCGGAGACGATCTCCAGCAGCGGGGTGCCGGCACGGTTGAGGTCGATGCCGGTCATGCCGTGGAAGTCTTCGTGCAGGCTCTTGCCGGCGTCCTCTTCCAGGTGCGCGCGGGTGATGCCGATGCGGCGGGTGGTGCCGTCTTCCAGGGTGATGTCCAGGTGGCCCTTGCCGACGATGGGCAGGTCCATCTGGCTGGTCTGGTAGCCCTTGGGCAGGTCCGGGTAGAAGTAGTTCTTGCGGGCGAAGACGTTGCGTTCGCCGATCTCGGCGTCGATCGCCAGGCCGAACTTCACGGCCATGCGCACGGCTTCGGCGTTGAGCACCGGCAGGACGCCGGGCATGCCCAGGTCAACCAGGCTGGCCTGGGTGTTGGGCTCGGCGCCGAAGGTGGTGGCGCTGGCGGAGAAGATCTTCGATTGGGTGCTGAGCTGTGCGTGGATTTCCAGCCCGATCACGGTTTCCCATTGCATGTGTGTCGTCCTCAGAATCCGGCCGGGGCCTGTTTGTGCCAGTCGGTGACCTGCTGGTACTGGTGGGCCACGTTGAGCAGGCGTCCTTCCTGGAAGTAGGGCGCGAGCAGCTGCACGCCTACCGGCAGGCCGTCGACGAAGCCGGCGGGCATGGACAGCCCCGGCAGGCCGGCGAGGTTGGCGGTGATGGTGTAGATGTCCTCGAGGTACTGGGCGACCGGGTCGTTGTTCTTCTCGCCCAGCTTCCAGGCCGGGTTGGGCGTGGTCGGGCCGAGGATGACGTCGACATCGGCGAAGGCCGCGACGAAGTCGTTCTTGATCAGGCGGCGGATCTTCTGCGCCTTGAGGTAGTAGGCGTCGTAGTAGCCGGCGGAGAGCGCGTAGGTGCCGACCATGATGCGGCGCTTCACTTCGCTGCCGAAGCCTTCGGCGCGGGAGCGCTTGTACAGGTCGGTCAGGTCCCTGGGGGCTTCGCAGCGGTAGCCGAAGCGCACGCCGTCGAAGCGCGACAGGTTGGAGCTGGCCTCGGCCGGGGCGATCACGTAGTAGGCGGGGATGGCGTGCTGCATGTTGGGCAGCGAGACATCCTTGACGGTGGCGCCGAGCTTCTTCAGCTCCTCGACCACGGCCATGACGGCTGCGCCGATGCAGGCGTCGAGGCCGGCACCGAAGTATTCCTTCGGCAGGCCGATGCGCAGGCCGGCCAGGGGCTGGGCGAGGGCGGCGAGGTAGTCGTCCACCGGGGCGTCGACGCTGGTGCTGTCCTTCGGGTCGAAGCCGGCCATGGCGCCCAGGAGCAGAGCGCAGTCCTCGGCGGTGCGGGCCAGCGGGCCGCCCTGGTCGAGGCTGGAGGCGTAGGCGACCATGCCCCAGCGCGAGACGCGGCCGTAGGTGGGCTTGATGCCGGTGAGGTTGGTGAAGGCGGCGGGCTGGCGGATCGAGCCGCCGGTGTCGGTGCCGGTGGCGCCGGGCACCAGGCGCGCGGCGACGGCGGCGGCGGAGCCGCCCGAGGAGCCTCCGGGGACGCGGTCGAGCGCCCAGGGGTTCTTCACGGCGCCGTAGTGGCTGGATTCGTTGGAGGAGCCCATGGCGAACTCGTCCATGTTCAGCTTGCCGAGGCTGACGGTGCCGGCGGCCTTGAGCTTCTCGACCACGGTGGCGTCATAGGGCGCGGTGAAGTTGTCGAGCATCTTCGAGCCGCAGCTGGTGCGCACGCCCTGGGTGCAGAACAGGTCCTTGTGGGCGATGGGCGCACCGAGCAGGGCACCGTTCTCGCCGGCGGCACGACGGGCGTCGGCGGCGCGGGCCTGTTCCAGGGCCTGGTCGGCGGTGACGGTGACGAAGCTGTTGAGTTGCGGGTCGAGGGCCTGGATGCGCGCCAGCAGGGCGCCGCTCAGTTCCTCGGAGGAAAATTCCTTGGCGGCCAGCGCGCGGGCGATCTCGGCCAGGGTCAATTGATGCATGCTGTAACCCTTTTCCTTAGTCGATGACTTTAGGCACGAGGTAGAGGCCGTTCTCGACGGCCGGCGCGATGGCCTGGTAGGCGTCGCGGTGGTTCTCCTCGGTCACTTCGTCAGCGCGCAGGCGCTGGGTGGCTTCGAGGGGGTGGGCCAACGGCTCGATGCCGTCGGTATCCACGGCCTGCATCGCGTCGATCAGGCCGAGGATGTTGTTGAGGGTCTCGGTGGTACGCGGGATATCGCCGTCGTTCAGGCCCAGGCGGGCGAGATGGGCGATCTTTTCCACGTCGGAGCGTTCAAGCGCCATCGGGTTCTCCAGCTGAGGTGCGGTCAGCGCGGTGCTCGGGACCGTGCGGGAAGGGCGCCGGGAACGGCACCGCGAACGGGCGGTCAAAGGCCGCGATGATGGGCCTAGAGGCCCGGAAAAACCGGCAATTTAACATATCGGCGCCTTGCCCAAAATCCCTGTCGTTGTTAGAGTTTGCCGCACTTTTTTACCCACGCGTTGCCTAGGGTCCCTCTCCCATGTTCAAGAAACTGCGTGGCATGTTTTCCAGCGATCTGTCGATCGACCTGGGCACTGCCAATACCCTGATTTATGTGCGCGAACGCGGCATCGTCCTGAACGAGCCGTCCGTGGTCGCCATCCGTAACCACGGCAACCAGAAAAGCGTCGTGGCTGTTGGGACCGAGGCCAAGCGCATGCTCGGTCGTACCCCCGGCAACATTTCCGCCATCCGCCCGATGAAGGACGGCGTGATCGCCGACTTCAGCGTCTGCGAGAAGATGCTGCAGTACTTCATCAACAAGGTGCACGAGAACAGCTTCCTGCAGCCCAGCCCCCGCGTGCTGATCTGCGTTCCCTGCAAGTCCACCCAGGTCGAGCGTCGCGCCATCCGCGAATCCGCCCTGGGCGCCGGCGCCCGTGAAGTCTTCCTGATCGAAGAACCCATGGCCGCGGCCATCGGTGCCGGCCTGCCGGTCGAAGAGGCCCGTGGCTCCATGGTCGTCGACATCGGCGGCGGCACCACCGAGATCGCCCTGATCTCCCTCAACGGCGTGGTCTACGCCGAATCCGTACGCGTGGGCGGCGACCGTTTCGACGAGTCCATCGTCACCTACGTGCGCCGCAACTACGGCAGCCTGATCGGCGAATCCACCGCCGAGCGCATCAAGCAGGAAATCGGCACCGCCTTCCCGGGTGGCGAGGTCCGCGAGATCGATGTTCGTGGCCGCAACCTGGCCGAAGGCGTACCGCGCAGCTTCACCCTGAACTCCAACGAGGTTCTGGAAGCGCTGCAGGAATCCCTGGCGACCATCGTCCAGGCGGTCAAGAGCGCCCTGGAGCAGTCTCCGCCGGAGCTGGCTTCCGACATCGCCGAGCGTGGCCTGGTGCTGACCGGCGGTGGCGCGCTGCTGCGCGATCTCGACAAGCTCCTGTCCCAGGAAACCGGCCTGCCGGTGATCGTCGCCGAGGACCCGCTGACCTGCGTGGCCCGTGGCGGTGGTCGTGCCCTGGAAATGATGGATCGTCACGCAATGGACCTGCTCTCCACCGAATAAGGTCGGAGAGCCATTGCACCAGAGGAGCGGGTCATAAAACCGCTATTCGCCAAGGGACCTTCGCTCGGCGTGCGCCTGTTGGTGTTCGCCGTGCTTTCTGCCGCCTTGATGGTGGTGGATGCCCGCTTCGACACCCTGAAACCGGCACGCAGCCAGATGGGCCTCGTGCTGACGCCCTTCTATTGGCTGGCCGATCTGCCGGTGCGCCTCTGGGATGGCGTCAGCGACCAGTTCACCAGCCGCAGCACCCTGATCGCCGAGAACGAGAAACTCAAGGCCGAAGGCCTGCTGATGCAGCGTCGCCTGCAGAAGCTGGCGGCCCTGACCGAGCAGAACGTGCGCCTGCGCGAGCTGCTCAACTCCTCCGCCCTGGTGGACGACAAGGTGCTGGTGGGCGAACTGATTGGCGTCGACCCGAACCCCTTCACCCACCGCATCCTGGTGGACAAGGGCGAGAAGGACGGCGTCTTCCTCGGCCAGCCGGTGCTCGACGCCCGCGGCCTGATGGGCCAGGTGGTGGAGGTCATGCCCTACACCGCCCGCGTCCTGCTGCTCACCGACACCACCCATAGCATTCCCGTGCAGGTCAACCGCAACGGCCTGCGCGCCATCGCCAGCGGCACCGGCAACCCGGAGCGCCTGGAACTGCGCCATGTGGCCGATACCGCGGACATCAAGGAAGGTGACCTGCTGGTGAGCTCCGGCCTCGGCCAGCGCTTCCCCGCCGGCTATCCGGTGGCGACGGTCAAGGAAGTCATCCACGACTCCGGCCAGCCCTTCGCCATCGTCCGCGCCGTACCCACCGCCGCGCTGAACCGCAGCCGCTACCTGCTCCTGGTGTTCACCGATACACGCAGCCCCGAACAGCGTGCCAACGACTCGGCCGAAGCCCAGGAAGCGGCCGATCGCGAGGCCGCCGGCCGGCCCGCTGCGGGTACCCCGGGTTCGGCCGCGCCTGCCGCCACGCAGGCGGCACCTGCATCTCAAGCACCAACACCTGCCGGCGCGGCTTCCTCGACACCGGCCACGCCGTCCGCCAACCGGGAGAACCGCTGATGGTCAGCGCCCGCTCGAACAATGGCTGGGTGATCTGGTTCAGCCTGGTACTGGCGCTGCTGCTCAGCGTCGCGCCCATGCCGACCTTCATGGAAGTCGGGCGGCCGCTGTGGCCCGCGCTTCTGCTCACCTACTGGACCCTGGCCCTGCCGCACCGCGTGGGCATGACAACCGCCTGGCTGGTGGGGATCGCCGAAGACGTGCTCTACGGCACCCTGCTGGGGCAGAACGCGTTGATCCTGGCGCTGATCACCTTCCTCGTACTGGCCCTGCACCAGCGCTTGCGCATGTTCCCCATGTGGCAGCAGAGTCTGGTACTCATGGTGGTCTTCGGCCTGGCCCAGCTGGTGCAGCTGTGGCTCAACGCCCTGACCGGCAACCGTCCGCCGACCCTGTTGTTCCTCTTGCCCGCTCTGGTCAGTGCCTTGCTCTGGCCCTGGGTTTTCGCCGCCCTGCGCGGCTTGAGCCGCCGCCTCAACGTCAACTGACCGGGCCGCGGCCATGCCGCGTGCCTTCTCGACATGGAGAAGTCCCAGCATGGCCACGCTCCACCTGGCATCCGGCTCGCCCCGCCGCCGCGAACTGCTCGCCCAGATCGGCGTTCCCTTCCAGGTTCTTTCCGCTGCCATCGATGAGTCCGTACGCCCCGGCGAGACGGCCGAGCGCTATGTCGAGCGCCTGGCCCGTGAAAAGGCCGCCGCCGGCCTGGCTGCGCTCGGTGATGCCGCAGCCGGCACCTGTGTGCTGGGGGCCGACACCTCGGTGGTGCTCGATGGCCGTATCCTCGGCAAACCCCTGGATCGCGACGACGGCCTGGCCATGCTGGCGGACCTCTCCGGGCGCGAGCACGAGGTGCTGACCGCCGTGGCGGTGGCCGAATCCGGCCTTTGCCTCTCGCGCCTGGTGACCAGCCGGGTACGCTTCCGCGTCATCCCCCAGGCGGAGCGCGAGGCCTACTGGGCTACCGGTGAGCCGCTGGACAAGGCGGGCGGCTACGCAATCCAGGGGCTCGGTGCGGTGTTCGTCGAGAACATCCAGGGGAGTTATTCCGCCGTTGTGGGTCTACCGTTGCTGGAAACGGCGGACTTGCTGGGCGAATTCGGCATTTCTGTTTGGCAGCGGGTCGGGTAGGTTCTCAGCATGAGCGAAGAGATTCTGATCAATATCACGCCGATGGAGTCGCGCGTGGCGGTGGTGGAGAACGGTGTGCTGCAGGAGGTGCATGTCGAGCG
This sequence comes from Pseudomonas sp. Pc102, assembly GCF_018408275.1. NCBI lineage: Bacteria > Pseudomonadati > Pseudomonadota > Gammaproteobacteria > Pseudomonadales > Pseudomonadaceae > Pseudomonas > Pseudomonas sp. Pc102. The sequence continues at coordinate 1,241,809 of NZ_AP021905.1, forward strand.
CACCCAGCGCCGCGGCATCGTCGGCAACATCTACAAGGGCAAGGTGGTGCGGGTACTGCCGGGCATGCAGGCGGCCTTCGTCGACATCGGCCTCGACCGCGCGGCCTTCATCCACGCCTCGGAGATTTCCAACCGAGAAGGCAGTGCGGTGGAGAACATCACCGCCCTGGTCCACGAGGGCCAGGCCCTGGTGGTGCAGGTGACCAAGGACCCCATCGGCAGCAAGGGCGCACGCCTGACCACGCAGCTGTCCATCCCCTCGCGCTACCTGGTGTACATGCCGCGTACGGCCCATGTCGGCATCTCGCTGAAGATCGAGGACGAGTCCGAGCGCGAACGCCTCAAGCAGGTGGTCGCCGATTGCGTCGCTGCCGAAGGCATCGAGGAAACCGGTGGCTTCATCCTGCGTACCGCTGCCGACGGCGCGCGGGCCGAGGAAATCCTCGTCGACATCCGCTACCTGCGCCGCCTGTGGAAGCAGATTTCCTCGCAGATGCAGAGCGCCCCGGCGCCTTCGGTCATATACGAGGACCTGAGCCTGGCCCTGCGCACCCTGCGCGACCTGGTGAACCCGCGGATCGAGAAGATCCGCATCGACTCCCGCGAGACCTTCCAGAAGGTCACCCAGTTCGTCGACGAGCTGATGCCCGAGATCGCCGATCGCCTGGAGCACTACCCCGGCGAGCGCCCGATCTTCGATCTCTACGGCGTCGAGGACGAGATCCAGAAGGCCCTGGAGCGCAAGGTGCTGCTGAAGTCCGGCGGCTACCTGATCATCGACCCCACCGAGGCGATGACCACCATCGACGTGAACACCGGCGCCTTCGTGGGCCATCGCACGCTCGAAGAGACCATCTTCAAGACCAACCTCGAGGCGGCCACCGCGATCGCCCGCCAGCTGCGCCTGCGCAATCTGGGCGGCATCATCATCATCGACTTCATCGACATGGAGGACGAGGAGCACCAGCGCCAGGTCCTGCGGACGCTGGAGAAGCAACTGGAGCGGGACCACGCCAAGACCAATATCATCGGCATCACCGAGCTCGGCCTGGTGCAGATGACCCGCAAGCGCACCCGTGAAAGCCTGATGCAGAACCTCTGCGAACCCTGCCCGAGCTGCCAGGGGCGCGGCATGCTGAAGACCGCCGAGACCATCTGCTACGAGATCTTCCGCGAGATCCTCCGCGAGGCCCGCGCCTACCAGGCCGAGGGCTACCTGGTGCTGGCGAACCAGAAGGTGGTGGACCGCCTGCTGGACGAGGAGTCGGGCAACGTCGCCGATCTCGAGGCCTTCATCGGTCGCACCATCAAGTTCCAGGTCGAGAGCATGTATTCCCAGGAACAATACGATGTCGTGCTGCTCTGAGGGCTTGAACTGATATGGCGCGCAAGGGCCTGTCCCTCGTCACCCTCCTGCGTACCCTGCTGGCGCTCTGCGCGCTGGGCCTGGTGCTCGCCGCCCTCTATGTGAGCCTCGGCCGGCAACTGGTGCCGCTGGTGGCCGAGTACCGGGGCGAAGTCCAGGAGAAGGCCCGGCAGGCCCTTGGCAAACCCCTGCTGATCGGCAGCCTCGAAGGTCGCTGGCAGGGCATGGGGCCGGTGCTGGTCGCCCATGACGTCACGCTCGGGGAAGGTGACGAAGTCCTGCGCCTGGACCAGGTGCGCGTGGTGCCCGACCTGCTCGGCAGCCTGCTGGCGCGCACCGCGCGCATCGCCAGCCTCGAGGTCGAGGGTCTGCAGTTGCAGGTGCAACAGGACGAAGCCGGCAAGTGGACCCTGGCCGGCCTGCCCGCCCGGGACGACCAGGCCCCGTTCGATGCGCGCAAGCTGCTCGATGGCTTCAAGCACGTCCAGCGCCTGTCCCTGCTCAACAGCCAGGTCACCCTGGAGCCCTGGAAGCAGAAGCCGGTCACCTTCACCTATGTACAGACGACCCTCAGCGGCAGCGCTGCCCGGCAGCGCCTGGACGGCCGCCTGACGCTGCCGGACGGCCAGCCGCTGAGCCTGCGCCTGCGCACCCGCATCGACCCAGACGCGCTGCTGGGCAGCGAGGCCGAGATCTACCTCAGCCTGCCCCAGAGCGACTGGGCACGCTGGTTGCCCAGGAGCCTGACCCGCGACTGGCGTGTCGAGCAGCTCAAGGGCGGTGGCGAACTCTGGGTCGACTGGAAGCGCGGCGCCCTGCAAGGCGCGGTGGCCCGGCTGCATGTCGGCGAACTGCGCGGCAGCTACGCGCAACGCAAGCCCGTGGCCGTCCAGGACCTGGCGGTGGACGCCTATTTCAACCGCAGCGACAAGGGCATGAGCCTGCTGCTGGATTCCCTGGCGGTGAGCGTCGGCGAGCAGCGTTACAGCAACGCCCACATTCGCCTGGAGCAGGTGCAGGACAACGGGCAGGGCGAAGCCGAGTGGAAGCTAGCCGCCGACCGCCTCGACCTCGATCCCCTGGTGCCGCTGGTGGAGGGCCTGGTGCCGCTGCCGGACCTGGCCGCGGAACTGGTCAGCGGGCTCAAGCCCCGTGGTGCGCTGCGCAATCTGCAGGCGGTCTACCGGCCCCAGGTGGAGGGTGCCCGGCGCATCGGCTTCAGCACCAACCTGGAGCGCATCACCTTCAATGCCGTGCATGGCGCGCCGGCGGCCGAGAACGTCAGTGGCAGCATCACCGGCGACCTGGCCGGCGGCGAGCTGCGGATGGATTCCGATGATTTCGCCCTGCACCTCGATCACCTGTTCCCCAAGCCCTGGCGCTACCGCGAGGCGCACGCGCGCCTGACCTGGAAGCTGGATGACCAGGCGTTCACCCTGATCAGCCCCTACCTCCAGGTGGTCGGCGATGAAGGCAAGGTCGCAGGCGACTTCCTCATCCGCCTGCTGCGCGACCCGGCCCAGGAGGACTACATGGACCTGCGTGTCGGCTTGCACGACGGCGATGCGCGCTACACCGAGAAATACCTGCCGACCCTCTCCAGCGGCCTCAGCCCGGCCCTGGCCGAGTGGCTGAAGACCGCCATCAAGGGCGGCTCGGTCGACGAGGGGTTCTTCCAGTACCAGGGCTCGCTGCAGCACGACTCGGTGCCGGAATCGCGATCCATCAGCCTGTTCTTCAAGGTCCACGATGCCGAGCTCGCCTACCAGCCAGGCTGGCCGGCGCTGCGCGAGGCCCGTGGCGATGTGTTCATCGAGGACAGCGGCGTACGGGTGCGGGTGCCCAGTGCGCGCATTCTCGACAGCCGCATCAGCGATGCGCGTGCCGATGTGCCCCACGTCGAGCATGGCCAGGTGCCGCGCCTACGGGTCCGGGCCAAGCTGGACAGCAGCTTCGGCGATGGCCTGAAGATCATGCAGGAAGCGCCGACGCCAGCCGCCGAGGTGATGGCCGGTTGGCAGGGCGATGGCACCCTGGACGGCAGCCTGGACCTGGACATCCCGCTGGAGAAGGCCGGTGGCGAGCCCCGGGTGATCGTCGAGCTGGCGACCCGTGAATCGCGCTTGAAGTTCGCCAAGCCGAGCCTCGAACTCACCGACCTCGCCGGCGCCTTCCGCTTCGATACCGCCAGCGGTCTCAGCTCGCCGCAGATACGCGGCAAGGCCTTCGGTCGCGAAGTCACCGCCAAGGCGGTCGCCGAAGGGCGCAATGGCAAGGGCCGCACGCGCATCCAGGCCAGCGGCCGTGCCGCGATCAAGGATGTCTCGGCCTGGCTGGGCGTGACCCGGCCCCTGCCGGTCGCCGGCGATGTTCCCTACCAGCTCGACCTGTTGCTGGATGGCAAGGACAGCCAGTTGCGCATCGCCTCCAGCCTAAAGGGCGTATCCGTCGACCTGCCGGCGCCTTTCGGCAAGGCTGCCGACGAAGTACGTGACAGCCAGTGGCGCATGACCCTGGACGGCCCGGAGCGACGCTACTGGTTCGACTATGGCGGTCGGGCCAACCTCGCGGTTGCCGCGCCGGCGACGGACTTGGCCCAGGCGCGCGGCGAACTGCTGCTGGGCTCGGGCAGCGCAAGCATGCCGTCGAACCGCGGCATCCGGGTGCGTGGCACCCTGGACGAGCTGGACCTGTCGGCCTGGCAGGCGGTGCGGGATCGCTACGCCGCCAAGGACGCCGGTGATGCCGTCGGCCTGTTGCAGGGGGCCGACCTGCGCATCGGCCGCTTCAGCGGCATGGGCATGAGCCTGGAGGACTTCCGCATCGGCCTGGCGCGGGGCGATGCGCTGTGGAAAGTCGATCTGGACAGCGACCTGCTGCAGGGCAGCGTCAACCTGCCCGATGCCAAGGGGGCGCCCATCGTCGTCGATATGGCCCGCGTGCGCCTGCCCAAGCCGCCGGAGAACGACGAGGCGGCGGAGGCCAGCCCCGACCCGCTCAAGGACATCGACCCCCATTCCATCCCGGCGCTGGACGTGCGCATCGCCCAGGTGCAGTTCGGTGACGAGCCACTGGGGGCCTGGGCGCTCAAGGCCCGGCCGACGCCCCAGGGCACTCTGTTCAGTGATCTCGATCTCAACCTCAAGGGCCTCAAGATCACTGGTTCCACCGGCTGGGAGGGCAACGCCGGGGCGAGCTCCAGCTGGTACAAGGGGCGCCTGGAGGGCAAGAACCTGGCCGATGTGCTGCTGGCCTGGAACTACGCGCCCACCGCCACCAGCGAACGTTTCCGCCTGGACGCCGATGGCCGCTGGCCGGGCTCGCCGGCCTGGGTCAGCCTCAAGCGGTTCTCCGGCACCCTCGATGCCAGCCTGCGCAAGGGGCAGTTCGTCGAGGTCGAGGGCAGCGCCCAGGCGCTGCGTGTGTTCGGCCTGCTGAATTTCAATTCCATCGGCCGCCGCCTGCGCCTGGACTTCTCCGACCTGCTCGGCAAGGGCCTGGCCTATGACCGGGTCAAGGGCCTGCTGGTGGGCAGCGAGGGCGTCTTCGTCACCCGCCAGCCCATCGTCCTCGAAGGGCCTTCCAGCGGGGTCGAGCTCAAGGGCACCCTGGACATGGCCCACGACACCATCGACGCCAAGCTGCTGGTGACCCTGCCGGTGACCAACAACCTGCCGCTGGCCGCGCTGATCGTCGGCGCCCCGGCCATCGGCGGTGCGCTGTTCGTCGTGGACAAGCTGCTGGGCGACAAGGTCGCGCGCTTCGCCAGCGTGCAGTACGAGGTGAAGGGGCCGCTCAAGGAGCCGAAGATCAGCTTCGACAAGCCGTTCGAGAAGCCCAATTGATTCCGTCGGCCCTGCGCTGGAGTAGCATGCGGCGATATCCACTGTGGAGAACGCCATGAGTTTCGCGGTGATCCAGATGGTCAGCCAGGACGATGTCCTGGCCAATCTTGCAGCCGCTCGTCGCCTGCTCGAGTCTGCCGCCGGGAACGGTGCCCGCCTCGCCGTGCTGCCCGAGAACTTCGTCGCCATGGGCCGCCGCGACTACGGTGCGATCGGCCGCGCCGAGGCGCATGGCGAAGGGCCGATCCTGCCCTGGTTGAAACGGACGGCCCGCGACCTCAGGTTATGGGTGGTCGCCGGGACCCTGCCGTTGCCGCCGGACGATGCTCCGGACGCCAAGCCCAACGCCTGTTCGCTGCTGGTGGACGACCAGGGCGAGCGGGTCGCGCGCTACGACAAGATCCACCTGTTCGATGTCGACGTGGCCGATGCCCGAGGCCGCTACCGCGAGTCGGACGACTACGCCTTCGGTGATCGCGTGGTGGTCGCCGACACCCCCGTGGGGCGGCTGGGCCTGACGGTCTGCTACGACCTGCGCTTCCCCGAGCTGTACGGGGCGCTGCGCGAGGCCGGGGCCGAGCTGATCACCGCGCCGTCGGCCTTCACGGCGGTGACCGGCGCGGCGCACTGGCAGGTGCTGGTGAGGGCCCGCGCCATCGAGACGCAGTGCTATGTGCTGGCGGCGGGGCAGGGTGGCGTTCATCCGGGGCCACGCGAGACCTTCGGGCATTCGTCTATCGTCGACCCATGGGGTCGCGTGCTGGCCGAGCAGGCCAGCGGCGAAGCGGTGCTGATGGCCAACCGTGATGCGGAGGAACAGCTGGCGGTGCGCCAGCGCATGCCGGTGACGGCACACAGAAGATTCTTGACGCCGGCCGCACCTGCGCCTGCGAGAACGGAGAAGTTATGAGCCAATTGTTGTTATCCGTCAGTGACCAGCTGCTGGCACCCGGCGGCCTCACCATCGAGCAGCTGCCGGGCGTGCTGGGCGAGCTCGCAGGCCCGGGCATCGACGCTGCCGACCTGTACTTCCATGGCCAGGTCTCCGAGTCCTGGGTGCTGGAGGACGGCATCGTCAAGGACGGCAGCTTCCATCTCGACCAGGGCGTGGGCGTGCGCGCGCAGTCCGGCGAGAAGACCGGCTTCGCCTACAGCAACGCCATCACCGCCGACGCCCTGGGCCAGGCGGCCCGCGCCGCACGCTCCATCGCCCGCGCCGGGCAGCAGGGCCGCGTGCAGGCCTTCGCCAGCCCCGACGTGGCGCGGCTCTACGCGCCCGACAGCCCGCTGGACGTGATCGACCGGGCGGAGAAGGTCGAGCTGCTCAAGCGCATCGACGTCGCTACCCGGGCGCTGGACCCGCGCATCAAGCAGGTCACCGTCAGCCTGGCGGGTGTCTGGGAGCACATCCTGATCGCCGCCAGCGATGGCAGCCTGGGTGCCGACGTGCGCCCGCTGGTGCGCTTCAACGTCAGCGTCATCGTCGAGCAGAACGGTCGTCGCGAGCGTGGCGGCCACGGCGGTGGCGGGCGTACCGACTACCGCTATTTCCTCCAGGAGGACCGCGCCATGGGCTACGCCCGCGAGGCGCTGCGCCAGGCACTGGTCAACCTCGAAGCCATCCCGGCGCCGGCTGGAACCCTGCCGGTGGTGATGGGGGCGGGCTGGTCCGGCGTGCTGCTTCACGAAGCGGTGGGCCACGGCCTGGAGGGCGATTTCAACCGCAAGGGCAGCTCGGCCTACAGCGGGCGGATCGGCGAGAAGGTCGCCTCCAGCCTTTGCACCATCGTCGACGACGGCACCCTGGCGGGTCGTCGTGGCTCGCTGAGCCTGGACGACGAAGGCACGCCGACCCAATGCACCACGCTGATCGAGAACGGCGTGCTCAAGGGCTACATGCAGGACAAGCTCAATGCCCGCCTGATGGGCGTGGCGCCCACCGGCAACGGCCGTCGCGAGTCCTATGCGCACCTGCCGATGCCGCGCATGACCAACACCTACATGCTGGCGGGGGAGAGCGACCCCGAGGAGATCATCGCGTCGGTGGAGCGCGGCATCTATTGCGCCAACCTGGGCGGCGGCCAGGTGGACATCACCAGCGGCAAGTTCGTGTTCTCCACCAGCGAGGCCTACCTGATCGAGAACGGCAAGATCACTGCGCCGGTCAAGGGCGCGACCCTGATCGGCAACGGCCCCGAGGCGATGAGCCGGGTTTCCATGGTCGGCAACGACCTGGCGCTGGACAGCGGCGTGGGTACCTGCGGCAAGGACGGGCAATCGGTGCCCGTGGGTGTGGGTCAGCCGACGCTGAAGATCGATGCGATCACGGTGGGGGGGACGGGAGCCTGAGGAGGGGCGTTGGGCGCTCGAAGCCGTGTGGCTTCCGGCTTCGAGCTACCAGCGGCCTTTAACGCAGCCCGCGCTGGGTTTCGTCCAGATCGCGGATGTATTTGAAGACCTTGCGCGCGGCGGCCGGCGGTTTGTTACGGGCCGCTTCGTGCTGGGCATGACGGATCAGGCTGCGCAGGTGCTGGCGGTCGGTTTCCGGGTATTCGACGACGAAGGATTCCAGGGTGTCGTCGTCACCGCCGATGAGGCGATCGCGCCAGCGCTCCAGGTTGTGGAAGCGCTCGTTGTACTGGCGGGTGGAGGCGTCGAGTTGGTCGACGAGGGTGACGATGGCCTCGATGTCCTGCTCGCGCATGAGCTTGCCGATGTATTGCAGGTGGCGTTTGCGTGCGATGTGGGCCTTGTGCTTCGGCGCGTCCAGCAGGGCCTTCTGCAACGCATCGGTCAGCGGCAGCTTGGCGAGAACATCGGGTTTGAGCGTGGTCAGACGTTCACCAAGGTCCTGCAGGGCGTGCAGCTCTTTCTTGACCTGGGTTTTGCTCTTCTCTCCGGAGAAGTCGTCGTCGAGGTATTCAGACATGGGGGCGATCCAGTGGGAAACGCCGCCATGATAACCAGTCGGACGGGGATTGTCCGGCCCGGCTGGCGCCGCAATGATGCGGTCCGTGGGGCGGTGCGCCGGGTGCGCCCGCCCCGTCGAAAGGTTTTGTGAACTGGAGTGGCTATGAGTGAAGTAGAAGTGGTCGGCCCGCAGGCCTTGCCCGAGTTGCAGGCACGGGTCGAGCGCATCCTCGCCGAAGCCGGTCGCCAGGGTGCGACGGCCTGCGAGGTCGCGGTTTCGGTGGAGCAGGGATTGTCGACCACGGTGCGCCAGCGCGAGGTGGAGACCGTCGAGTTCAACCGCGACCAGGGCTTCGGCATCACCCTGTACGTGGGGCAGCGCAAGGGCTCGGCCAGTACCTCGGCCACCGGCGACGACGCCATCCGCGAGACGGTGGCGGCTGCGCTGGCCATTGCCAGGCACGCGTCCGAGGACGAGTGCGCCGGCCTCGCCGATCGCGGCCTGATGGCCCGCGACCTGCCGGACCTGGACCTCTACCACCCCTGGGCCATCACCCCCGAGCAGGCGGTGGAGCAGGCGCTGGTGTGCGAGGTGGCAGCCTTCGATGCCGACCCCCGCATCAGCAATGCCGATGGCACCACCCTCAGCACCCACCAGGGCTGCCGCGTCTACGGCAACAGCCACGGCTTCATCGGCGGCTATGCCAGCAGCCGGCACAGCCTGAGCTGCGTGATGATCGCCGGTGGCGAAGGGCAGATGCAGCGCGACTACTGGTATGACGTGAACCGTATCGGCACCCAGCTGACCGATGCGCAGGTCATTGGTCGTCGTGCGGCCGAGCGCACCGTCAACCGCCTGGGCGCCCGCCCGGTGCCGACATGCGAGGTGCCGGTGCTGTTCGCGGCCGAGTTGGCCACCGGGCTGTTCAGCAGCTTCCTGTCGGCGATCTCCGGCGGCAATCTCTACCGCAAGTCATCCTTCCTCGAGGACTCCCTGGGGCAACGCCTGTTCCCCGAGTGGCTGAGCATCGACGAACGCCCGCTGATACCGCGTGCCATGGCCAGCGCCTCCTTCGACAACGACGGGCTGGCGACCTACGCCAAGCCGTTCGTGGAGAAGGGCGAACTGGTCTCCTACATCCTCGGCACCTATTCCGGCCGCAAGCTGGGCCTGCCCAGCACCGCGAACGCCGGAGGCGTGCACAACCTCTTCGTCACCCACGGGCAGGAGGACCAGAAGGCGCTGCTGCGCCGCATGGACCGCGGGCTGCTGGTGACCGAGCTGATGGGGCACGGCCTGAACATGGTCACCGGCGACTACTCCCGTGGCGCGGCCGGCTACTGGGTGGAGAACGGCGAGATCCAGTTCCCTGTCCAGGAAGTCACCATCGCCGGCAACATGAAGGACATGTTCCGGCAGATCCTGGCGGTGGGTAGCGATCTCGAAGTGCGCGGCAATATCCGCACCGGCTCGGTGCTGATCGAGCGCATGACGGTGGCGGGCAGCTGATCGCCCAGCCATCGTCATGAAGAACGCGCCCTGGTGGCGCGTTTTTTATGGGTGATTTTCCCGCACCGAAGGTTCCCTGACACCCGACGACACGACTTTCATGCGCCCCGGAGATTGGCGCTGTTGGGTGTTTTGCAGCCTATCTGCCAGCCGTTATCTCGTAGGTTGCGTCCGCTGACGTGAGGCGGGGCCGCCTCCGACGCACTTTCACTTTGCAACTGTCGATAATGTTTATTATTCTCAAATACGAATATTTTCTATTTGAGGATTCACAGTGCGGCCCCGTCTCGACGAACCCCAGGCATGCTCCGATTGGCGCTGGCTCGGCCAGCGCATCCGCTGTGCCCTGGCACCGGACGACCCGCGCCAATTGATGCGTTTTCTCGACGATGGCCACGAATTGGTGGTGCATCACGGCCTGCCGGCCTGGCGCATCTTCGAAGGCAGTTTCCAGCTGCTGCTGGACAGCGCGACCGACCGCGCCCTGCCCTGGCATTGGCGCTGCCTGTGCCTCGACCACGCCTACCTACCCCTGCAAGCCCTGCGTCCTCTGGCCCGCGACCCGTCGCGTCGCCAGCGCCTGCTCGGCCTGCAGCGGCGCCTGGCGACCCTTCGCCTGGCGCCATCCCTGAGCTTCATCGAACCGGAAGAAGGACATACAGCGTGACTGACACCCGAATCGAACGCGACAGCATGGGCGAGCTGGCGGTCCCCGCCAAGGCGCTCTACGGGGCCCAAACCCAACGGGCGGTGAACAACTTCCCGGTTTCCGGACAGCGCATGCCGGCAGCCTTCATCCGCGCGTTGATTCTCGCCAAGGCGGCTGCCGCGCGGGCCAACGTCGACCTGGAGCAGATCGGCCCGGCGATGGGCGATGCCATCGTCGGCGCCTGCCAGGAGTTGCTGGCCGGTGATTTCATGGCGCACTTCCCGGTGGATGTGTTCCAGACCGGCTCGGGCACCAGTACCAACATGAACGCCAACGAGGTGATCGCCACCCTGGCCAGCCGCCTGCTGGCGGAGCAGGTCAGCCCCAACGACCACGTCAACTGCGGGCAAAGCAGCAACGACATCATCCCGTCGAGCATCCACGCCAGCGCGGCCATCGAGTTGAGCGAGCGCCTGCTGCCCGCCCTCGGTCACCTGCTCAAGGTGCTCTGCGAGAAGTCCCTTGATGTTCGCCCCTACGTGAAGACCGGCCGCACCCACCTGATGGACGCCATGCCGGTGCGCATGAGCCAGGTGCTCGATGGCTGGGCCCAGCAGGTGCAAAGCAACATCGAGCACCTGCGTGCGCTGATGCCGAGCCTGCAGCAACTGGCACAGGGTGGTACCGCCGTCGGCACCGGGATCAATGCGCACCCGCGCTTCGCCGAGCGCTTCTGTTCCGAGCTGAACCTGCTGACCGGCCTGCAATTCACCCCGGGCAGCAACTTCTTCGCCCTGATCGGCTCCCAGGACACCGCGGTGGCCCTGTCCGGCCAGTTGAAGACCGTGGCGGTGACGCTGATGAAGATCGCCAACGACCTGCGCTGGATGAACTCCGGTCCGCTGGCGGGCCTGGCCGAGATCGAGCTGGAGGCGTTGCAGCCGGGCTCCTCGATCATGCCGGGCAAGGTCAACCCGGTGATCCCCGAAGCCACGGCCATGGTCGCCGCCCAGGTGATCGGCAATGACGCGGCGATCACGGTCGCCGGGCAGTCGGGCAACTTCGAGCTGAACGTGATGCTGCCGGTCATCGCTCACAACCTGCTGAACAGCATCCAGCTGCTGTCGAGCAGCAGCCGGTTGCTGGCCGACCGCGCGGTGGCGAGCTTCCGCGTCAATCAGCCGAAGCTGGACGAGGCGCTGTCGCGCAACCCGATCCTGGTCACTGCGCTCAACCCGATCATCGGCTACCTCAAGGCCGCCGAGATCGCCAAGCAGGCGTACCGCGAGGGCAGGGCGGTGATCGACGTGGCCCAGGAGAACACCGACCTCGGCCGTGCCGAACTGGAAAAGCTGCTCGACCCGGAGAAGCTCACCGAGGGCGGCCTCTAGCCGCGACCCGGGTGCCACGCAGGCGGCGCCCTTCGCCCACCCGGAGGTGGCCGATGGAGTACTGGAAACGAACCATCGAGGCAGGCAACCACTGCTTCCGTGCCGGTGAATGGATCGAGGCGCGCGAGCGCTACCTGCAGGCCCTGGCCCAGGCGCAGATGCTCCTCGAGCGCTGGCCCGACCCGGACCAGGCGGTGGCGGCGTTCGTGGTCTCGCACCACAACCTGGCCGACCTGCACCTGATGCTCGGGCAGCCGGAGGAGACCGCCGAGAACCTCTGCGCCTGCCACGAGCGCCTGTTGCAGGTGCTGCGCGATCCAGGCCTGCCCGAGACATTGCGCGACGTCGCCTTGCGCCACAGCCGCTGCACCTACGGCAGCCTGTTGCAGTTCATCCAGGAGCACGGCGCCTATCCCCGCACCGATCGCCTGCTCGGCATCGCCCCTGGGCACTCGTCGCGGGAGACGCCGCACCTTGCCCGCAGCCGCTACTACCACTGAATGAGGACCCGACCATGACCTACAGCCTGCCCACGCTGCCCTACGCCTACGACGCCCTGGAGCCGCACATCGACGCGCAGACCATGGAGATCCATCACGGCAAGCACCACCAGGCCTATATCAACAACCTCAACGCCGCGCTGGAGGGCAACCCCCTCGGGCAACTGCCGGTGGAGTCGCTGCTGCGGCGCCTGGCCGAGGTGCCCGAGCCGCTGCGCGCTGCGGTGATCAACAACGGCGGCGGCCATGCCAACCATTCGTTGTTCTGGACCGTGATGTCACCCAGTGGCGGCGGCCAGCCCCACGGCACGGTACGGACGGCCATCGAGGCCGAGCTGGGCGGGTTCGTCGCCTTCAAGGAAGCCTTCACCAAGGCGGCGCTGACGCGTTTCGGCAGTGGCTGGGCCTGGCTCAGCGTGACGCCGGACAAGCGCCTGGTGGTGGAGAGCAGTGGCAACCAGGACAGCCCGCTGATGAAGGGGCACGTACCGATCCTCGGGCTGGACGTCTGGGAGCACGCCTATTACCTGCGCTACCAGAACCGACGCCCCGAATACATCGGTGCGTTCTACAACGTCATCGACTGGGCCGAAGTCGATCGTCGATACCGTGAGGCGATGGCCTGATGCCCGAACCCGACATGCACGGCCTGGGCGTCGAAGGGCACCTGCACACGCCCGCCCGGGGCGCCATGCTGCCCCTGCTGCCGAGCGGGCTTTCCCTGCGCCAGGTCCTGGGGCTCTGTGTGATGCTCGCCGGTTGCGTGCTGCTGTCCTGGCAGGCGGTGCTGGAGGCCGAGCGTGCGCTGGAGCCCCATCTTTGGCATGCCCTGAAGTCGGGCGCGCTGTGTGCGTTGGGCACCGCTGTCGGGACCTTGCCGGTGCTGTTCATGCGCAGCATCTCGGCGCGTACCTCCGACGCCCTGCTGGGTTTCGGTGCCGGCGTGATGCTGGCGGCGACGGTGTTCTCGTTGCTGATCCCAGGCCTCGAGGCTGCCGGGCAACTGGGCTTCTCCCGCTGGTCGGCGGGGTTCCTGATGAGCCTCGGCCTGTTGCTGGGAGCCAGCGCATTGTTCGGCCTTGGCAGGCTGTTGCCGGAGCGGCCGCTGGAGGTCGACACGCGAACCGATCGCCTGGTGCTGGCGCCGCGCATCCTGTTATTCGTCATCGCCATCGTCCTGCACAACATCCCCGAGGGCATGGCCGTGGGGGTGGCCGCGGGCGCCGGGCTGGCGGGTGCGGACAGCCTGGCATTGGGCATCGCGCTGCAGGACCTGCCGGAGGGGCTGATCATTTCCCTGGTATTGGCGGGGGCGGGTATGTCACGGGGCAGGGCGATGCTGATCGGCGCGGCATCCGGGTTGGTCGAGCCGCTGTTCGCGTTGCTTTGCGCCTGGCTGGTGCAGGTGTCGGTGTTGCTGTTGCCCTGGGGCCTGGCCTTGGCGGCTGGAGCGATGCTGTTCGCGGTGACCCACGAAATCATTCCGGAGTGCCACCGCAAGGGACATGAGACCGCAGCGAGCCTGGGGCTGGCGGCGGGCTTCTGTCTGATGATGATGCTGGATACGGCGCTGGCCTGATCGGCCGATGCTTCACGCGGCGACGCAGGGAGGCGTCGCGCGGCGGTGTGTCCGCTTGCTCTGCGTGCCTGGCGCCGCTGGGGCGAGGCCTGTCTTCACTCGCCTTCGTCGAAGCGATTGTTGATCAGTTCGATCAACGCGTTGAGCGCATCGTCGTCCTGCTCGCCTTCGGTGTGCAGGTGGATGGAGGTGCCCTTGCCTGCGGCGAGCATCATCACGGCCATGATGCTCTTGCCGTCCACCAGGCTTTCCGGGTTGCGACCGACGCGGATCTGGCAGGGATAGCGGCCGGCGACGCCGACGAACTTGGCGGCGGCACGGGCATGCAGCCCCAGTTTGTTGATGATGGTGATTTCGCAGGCTGGCATCGCGGCGGGGATCCTTTAACTGAGGTCGCGGTGGCGAACCTGGACGTTCTTCAGGTTGGGTTTGAGTGCCTGCCCGAGGCGTTCGGCCAGGTACACGGAGCGGTGGTGGCCGCCGGTGCAGCCGATGGCGACGGTGACATAGGCGCGGTTGCTGGCGGCGAAGCGCGGCAGCCATTTGTTCAGGTAGCCGAGGATGTCCTGGTACATCTCCTCGACATCCGGCTGGGCGGCCAGGTATTCGGCGACGACGGCATCCTGGCCGGAGTGGTCGCGCAGCTCGGGCTTCCAGTAGGGGTTGGGCAGGCAGCGCACGTCGAACACCAGGTCGGCGTCGACCGGCATGCCGCGTTTGAAACCGAAGGATTCGACGAGGAAGGCGGTTCCCGGTTCGGGCTTGTTCAGCAGGCGCAGCTTGATGCTGTCGCGCAGCTGGTAGAGGTTGAGGTGGGTGGTGTCGATCTTCAGATCGGCCAGGTCCGAAATGGGCGCGAGCAGCTTCGACTCGTCGAGGATGGCTTCGGCCAGGGAGCGGTCCTCGTTGGTCAGCGGGTGTCGCCGGCGGGTTTCGGAGAAGCGCTTGAGCAGGGTCTCGTCATCCGCGTCCAGGTACAGCACGTCGCACTGGATATGGCGCGCGCGGGCCTCTTCGAGCAATTCGGGGAAGCGCTTGAGCTGGCTGGGCAGGTTGCGCGCGTCGATGGACACGGCGACCTGCGGATGCAGCAGCTCGGTCTGCAGCAGGGCGCGTTCGGCCAGTTCGGGGAGGAGGCCGGCGGGCAGGTTGTCGATGCAGTAGAAGCCGTTGTCCTCGAGGACATCGAGGGCGGTGCTCTTGCCTGAGCCTGAACGGCCGCTGACGATGATCAGGCGCATGGCAAGGTCCTAGCGTCCGTTCTGGACGTCCACTACCACCTGATACAGGCTGTCGCTGCTCTGCGCCACGCGCAGGCGGTCGCGCACTTCGGTGCGGTCCAGCATGCTGGCGATCTGGCGGAGCAATTCCAGGTGCTCGTCGGTGGCGGCTTCGGGGACCAGCAGTACGAACAGCAGGTCCACCGGGGCGCCGTCGATGGCGTCGAAGTCGACGGGGGCTTCCAGGCGCAGCACGGCGCTGATGGGCGCGGCGCAGCCGGGAAGCCGGCAATGGGGGATGGCGATACCGTTGCCGAAACCTGTCGAGCCGAGTTTCTCCCGGGCGATCAGGCTTTCGAAGATATCTTGCGAGTCGAGGTCGGGAAGTTCGCGAGCAACCAGGTTGGCGATCTGTTCCAGGACACGTTTTTTGCTGCCGCCCGGCACGTTCACGAGGGAACGGCCGGGGGTCAGGATTTGCTCAAGTCGGATCATAGGAAGGGGAATGTCAGCGGGCGGTTGCGCCCTGCTGGCGGTTCAGCTGCTTTTCCTTGTGTTTGATCAGTTGGCGGTCGAGTTTGTCCGTAAGCAGGTCGATGGCCGCATACATGTCTTCATGCTCCGCATTGGCCACGACCTCACCACCGGCGATGTGCAGGGTGGCTTCGATCTTCTGCTTCAGTTTCTCCACCTGCATGATCACCTGCACATTGGTGATCTTGTCGAAGTGGCGCTCCAGTCTGTCGAACTTCTCGACGACATAGTCGCGCAGGGCGTCGGTCACATCCAGTTGATGTCCACTGATGTTGACTTGCATACCGCTTTCTCCTTATTGCCCGTGTGTAAGAGACAGGCTAACGGGCCTGCCACCGGAACACTTTGGCGTGGATCAATCCGCGTCACATCAGCCGCTTGCGTTCGCTGGAAGGCGCTATCCCGAGGGATTCCCGGTACTTGGCGACTGTGCGGCGGGCCACTTGGATACCCTGTGCTTCCAGTAAACCAGCGATCTTGCTGTCGCTCAACGGCTTTTTGGCATTTTCCGCAGCGACCAGTTTCTTGATGATCGCGCGGATGGCGGTGGACGAGCATTCACCGCCTTCGGAGGTGCTGACGTGGCTGGAGAAGAAGTATTTCAGCTCGTATATGCCACGGGGGGTGTGCATGAATTTCTGGGTGGTGACGCGCGAAATGGTCGACTCGTGCATGCCCACCGCTTCGGCGATGTCATGCAGTACCAGGGGCTTCATCGCCTCGTCGCCGTACTCGAGGAAACCGCGCTGGTGCTCGACGATCTGGGTCGCCACCTTCATCAGGGTCTCGTTGCGGCTTTGCAGGCTCTTGATGAACCAGCGTGCTTCCTGCAACTGGTTGCGCATGAAGGTGTTGTCGGCGCTCGAGTCTGCACGGCGGACGAAGCCGGCGTAGTGCGGGTTCACGCGCAGGCGAGGGACGGCTTCCTGGTTCAGCTCCACCAGCCAGCGTTCGTTGTGCTTGCGCACGATGACATCCGGCACGACGTATTCGGGTTCGCTGGCCTCGATCTGCGAGCCGGGACGCGGATTGAGGCCCTGGATCAGCTCGATCACCTGGCGCAGCTCGTCTTCCTTGAGCTTCATGCGGCGCATCAGCTGGCTGTAGTCGCGACTGCCCAGCAGGTCGAGATAGTCGCCCGCCAGGCGCTGCGCTTCGCTCAGCCAGGGAGTCTTGGGCGGCAACTGGCGCAGTTGCAGGAGCAGGCATTCGCGCAGGTCGCGAGCGCCCACACCCGCCGGCTCGAACTGCTGGATACGACGCAGGACAACCTCGACTTCGTCGAGCTCGACCTCGAGTTCGGGGTCGAAGGCTTCCACGACTTCCTCGAGGGTTTCCTCCAGATAGCCGTCATTGTTGATGCAGTCGATGAGGGTGACGCCGATCAGGCGATCGGTATCGGACATGGGCGCCAGGTTGAGCTGCCACAGCAGGTGGCTCTGCAGGCTCTCGCCGACCGAGGTGCGGGAGGTGAAATCCCACTCGTCGTCGTCCGAGCTGGGCAGGCTGCTGGCGCTGGTCTGGTAGACGTCTTCCCAGGCGGTGTCGACGGGCAGCTCGCTGGGGATGCGCTCGTGCCATTCCCCGTCTTCGAGGCTCTCGTTCTCGGAAGTGGGGACGCTGGATTCCTGGAAGCTGGATTCCTGGCTGGCCGAGTTGGGCTGCTGCTCGCTTTCGGCCATGGGGTCGGAGTTGTCGAAGTCCTCTCCTTCCTCCTGGCGTTCAAGCATGGGATTGGACTCCAGCGCCTCCTGGATTTCCTGCTGCAGATCCAGGGTGGACAGTTGGAGTAGGCGGATGGCCTGTTGCAGCTGCGGAGTCATCGTCAGCTGCTGGCCCATCTTCAGGACTAGCGATGGTTTCATGGCAGGGGGCTTAGCACCTTATTCGCCGGCGCGCATGCGCCATCCACTACAGGGCGCCGAGGCGCCACCAGGAAGCAAATTATATGCCTGACCTTGAATGATTTTTCTACTGCTCGCAACTTCTGCGTGCAGGGCTGGCCTTCAGAGGCGGAATTCGTGCCCCAGGTAGACTTCCTTGACCAACTGGTTGGCCAGGATCTCTTCCGCACTGCCTTCGGCGATGAGTTGGCCGTCATTCACGATGTAGGCGGTTTCGCAGATATCCAGGGTCTCGCGGACGTTGTGGTCGGTGATCAGCACGCCGATCCCCTTCGCCTTGAGGTGGTGGATGATCTGCTTGATGTCGCCCACGGAGATGGGGTCGACACCGGCAAAGGGTTCGTCGAGCAGGATGAACTTGGGGGCGGTGGCCAGGGCGCGGGCGATCTCGACGCGGCGGCGCTCACCACCGGACAGGCTCATGCCGATGCTGTCGCGGATGTGGCTGATGTGGAATTCCTGGAGCAGGCTCTCCAGCTCGCGATGGCGGCCGGCGCGGTCGAGTTCCTTGCGGGTCTCGAGGATGGCCATGATGTTGTCGGCCACGCTGAGCTTGCGGAAGATCGAGGCTTCCTGAGGCAGGTAGCCGATGCCGGCGCGGGCGCGGCCGTGCATGGGCTGGTGGGTGACGTCCTGCTGATCGATCAGTACGCGGCCCTGGTCGGCCTTCACCAGGCCCACGATCATGTAGAAACAGGTGGTCTTGCCGGCGCCGTTGGGGCCGAGCAGGCCGACGATCTGGCCGCTGTCGATGGACAGGCTGACATCACGTACCACCTGGCGGCTCTTGTAGCTCTTCGCCAGGTGCTGGGCTTTGAGGGTCGCCATTACTGTGCTTGTCCCGCTTGCTGCTCTTTCTTCTTCGGCTGGATGACCATGTCGATGCGCGGGCGCGGGGTGCCGACATTGGTGCCGGTGGCGCGACCCGCGTTGACGATCTGGCGCTGGGTGTCGTAGACGATCTTCTCGCCTTCGAAGGTGTTGCCTTCCTGGATCACCTTGGCCTGGTCGATCAGCACGATGCGCTCGTTGGCGGCGAAGTACTGGATGGTCATGCCGTAGGCTTTGACGATCTGCTTGTCCACCGCAGGCTTCTGCTCGTAGTAGGCAGGTTTGCCGACCGAGGTGAAGACCTCCAGTTCGCCCTGGGCGTTCTGGGTGATGGTCACGGTGTCGCCGGTGATCTTCAGGGTGCCCTGGGTGATCACGACATCACCGCGATAGACCGCCACGCCTTGCTTGTCGTCGAGTTCGGCGCTGTCGGCCTGGACCCGGATCGGCTGATCACGGTCGCTGGGCAGCGCCCAGGCGCTGGCACTTCCGAGTGCGGCACCCAGGCTGAGCAGTAGGGGGAGGGTTTTAACGAACCTCATGCTGGCCTCTTACGTTGGACTGCAGGATCATCCTGCTGTCATTCAAGTACGCTTTCATTCCTTGTGCCGTGGTAACCCCGTTGGCGGCGTCGATTCTAACGGCTTGCTGGGTTTCCGCATATTGCTTGTCCGGGAACACGGTCAGGCGGCTGGTGGTGAGAATGGTCGGCCGGCCCTTGGCATCGGTGCGCGCCACGCGGACCTTGTCGATCAGTTCCACTTGCTCGCCTTCGGGGCCGACCTCGCCGTGCTCGCTCTGCACGTGCCAGGGGAATTCGGTGCCGCGGTAGAGCTGCAGGTCCGGATTGGTCAGCAGCGTCACGTCGCTGGCCTTGACGTGTTCCAGCTTGGCGGCGGTCATCTCGTAGTGACGTTTGCCGTCTTCCTGGTACTGCACGCTGGAGGCATTGACCACGTAGAAGTCGATGGCGTTCTCGTCCGCCTGTGCGCTGGCCTGGCGCTCCATGAAGCTTTCCGGGCGGATGTTCCAGTAGCCCAGCGCGATCAGCAGGGCGGCGACCGGGATCAGGATCAGGGCGAGGCGGAAGTTCTTCGACATGTTCCGGACCTAGAGGTAGGCGGCCTGTGCAGCGTCGAGGCTGCCCTGGGCGCGCATGATCAGTTCGCAGAATTCGCGTGCGGCGCCTTCGCCACCGCGTGCCCGGGTGGTGCCGTGGGCGTGCTGGCGGACGAAGCCATCGGCGCTGGCGACGGCCATGCCCAGGCCGACGCGGCGGATAACCGGCAGGTCGGGCAGGTCATCGCCGAGGTAGGCGACCTGCTGGTAGTCCAGGCCCAGCTCCGCGAGCAGTTCGTCGAGCACCACCATCTTGTCCTCGCGGCCTTGGTAGAGGTGCTGGATGCCGAGGTTGCGGGCGCGGCGCTCGACCACCGGGGTGCTGCGGCCGGAGATGATCGCGGTGCGTACGCCGGAGTTGATCAGCATCTTGATGCCGTGGCCATCCAGGGTATTGAAGGTCTTGAATTCGCTGCCGTCGACCAGGAAGTAGAGCTTGCCGTCGGTGAGTACGCCATCGACGTCGAAGACCGCCAGGCGGATGCCCTTGGCGCGTTGCAGCAGGTCGTCGCTCATTCAGATCACCCCGGCGCGGGTCAGGTCGTGGATGTGCAGGGCGCCGATGGGGGTGTCGTTGTCGTCCACCACCACCAGTACGTTGATCTTGTGGTCGTCCATGATCTTCAGGGCTTCGGCGGCGAGCATCTCGGCCCGCACGGTCTTGCCGTGTGCCGTCATCACGTCGTCGATGCTGGCCTGGCGCACGTCCACGCCCTTGTCCAGGGTGCGGCGCAGGTCGCCGTCGGTGAAGATCCCGGCCAGCCTGCCGTCGGTTTCCAGCACGGCGGTCATGCCCAGGCCCTTGCGGGTCATTTCCAGCAGCGCATCGCGCAGCGAGGTGCCGCGCTCGACGCGGGGCAGGCTGTCGCCGCCGTGCATGATGCTCTCGACCTTCAGCAGCAGGCGGCGGCCCAGGGCGCCACCGGGATGGGAGAAGGCGAAGTCCTCGGCGGTGAACCCACGGGCCTCCAGCAGGGCGATGGCCAGGGCGTCGCCCAGTACCAGCGATGCGGTGGTGGAGGAGGTCGGGGCCAGGTTCAGCGGGCAGGCTTCGTGCTCGACGCGGGCGTCGAGATTGGCTTCGGCGGCCTTGGCCAGCGGAGACTGCGGGTTGCCGGTCATGCTGATGAGGGTGATGCCGAGGCGCTTGATCAGGGGCAGCAGGGTGACGATCTCGGCGGTGGAGCCCGAGTTCGACAGGGCCAGCACCACATCGTCCGGGGTGATCATGCCCATGTCGCCGTGGCTGGCCTCGGCGGGGTGGACGAAGAAGGCGGGTGTGCCGGTGCTGGCCAGGGTCGCGGCGACCTTCTTGCCGATGTGGCCGGACTTGCCCATGCCCACCACCACCACGCGGCCCTTGCAGGCGAGGATCAGCTCGCAGGCACGGACGAAGTCGGCGTCGATCCTGCCGAGCAGGGTGTCGATGGCTTCACGTTCCAGGCGGATGGTGCGGTGTGCGGATTGGATCAGATCGCTGGACTGGCTCATGTCGAGAGTGCAGTTGCCGAGGAAAAGGCGGGGATTATACCGGCAAAGAGTCGTTCGCTCACCCTTCATTGCATGCCCCGGTGGAGAAACCTGTCTCAGGCCTGAACAATGGGGCGCTGCGGCCTTGGGTGGCATTGTGCTGCGATGCTATAGTTCGCCGCCTGTTCGGCCACCCCTCAGGCATCGTGTCCCGGCTGCCGGAGGCGACGTCTTCAGCAGGGATGGCCGCATCGCAAGGAGTACAGATGAGCGCTGATAACGCTTACGCCGTCGAGTTGAAGGGCGTCACCTTCAATCGCGGCACACGCAGTATTTTCCAGAACGTCGATATCCGTATCCCGCGTGGCAAGGTCACCGGGATCATGGGGCCGTCCGGCTGTGGCAAGACCACCCTGCTGCGCCTCATCGCCGCGCAGCTCAAGCCAGCGGCTGGAGAGGTCTGGGTCAACGGTCAGAACCTGCCGACGCTGTCCCGGGCCGACCTGTTCGACATGCGCAAGCAGTTCGGCGTGCTGTTCCAGAGCGGTGCGCTGTTCACCGATCTCGATGTGTTCGAGAACGTCGCCTTCCCGCTTCGGGTGCATACCAAGCTGCCCGAGGAAATGATTCGTGACATTGTCCTGATGAAGCTGCAGGCGGTCGGCCTGCGCGGCGCCATCGACCTGATGCCCGACGAACTCTCCGGTGGCATGAAGCGCCGTGTGGCCCTGGCCCGCGCCATCGCACTGGACCCACAGATCCTCATGTACGACGAGCCTTTCGTCGGTCAGGACCCCATCGCCATGGGCGTACTGGTGCGGCTCATCCGCCTCCTCAACGATGCCCTGGGCATCACCAGCATCGTGGTCTCCCATGACCTGGCGGAAACCGCCAGCATCGCCGACTACATCTATGTGGTGGGGGATGCCCAGGTGCTGGGGCAGGGGACCCCCGCCGAGCTCATGGAGTCGGATAACCCGAGGATCCGCCAGTTCATGAAAGGCATCCCCGACGGGCCGGTGCCCTTTCACTTCCCGGCACCCGATTACCGCAACGATTTGCTGGGAGAGCGTTGATGCGCAAGAAGTCTCCGCTCGAGCGCATCCGCCTGCTCGGGCGTGCCGGCCTGGACGTCGTCGAGGCGCTGGGCCGTTCCACCCTGTTCCTGCTGCGTGCGCTGTTCGGCCGTACCGGCACCGGCGCGGGTTTCCAGCTGCTGGTCAAGCAACTGTATTTCGTCGGCGTGCTGTCGCTGCCGATCATCGTCGTGTCCGGTGTCTTCATCGGCATGGTGCTGGCCTTGCAGGGCTACAACATCCTGGTGGAGTACGGCTCCGAGCAGGCGGTCGGCCAGATGGTCGCGCTGACCTTGCTGCGTGAGCTGGGACCCGTGGTCACCGCGCTGCTGTTCGCCGGGCGTGCCGGTTCCGCGCTGGCGGCCGAGATCGGCAACATGAAGTCCACCGAGCAGCTCTCCAGCCTGGAGATGATCGGCGTCGACCCGCTCAAGTACATCATCGCCCCGCGGCTCTGGGCCGGCTTCATCTCCATGCCGTTGCTGGCGATGATCTTCAGCGTGGTGGGAATCTGGGGCGGTGCGATGGTCGCCGTCGATTGGCTGGGGGTCTACGATGGCTCCTTCTGGGCCAACATGCAGAACAGTGTCGAATTCACCGAAGATGTGCTGAATGGCGTGCTGAAAAGCGTGGTCTTCGCCTTCGTGGTGACCTGGATCGCCGTGTTCCAGGGTTATGACTGCGAGCCGACCTCCGAAGGGATCAGCCGCGCAACGACTAAAACCGTGGTCTATGCCTCGCTGGCCGTGCTGGGGCTCGACTTCATCCTGACCGCCTTGATGTTTGGAGATTTCTGATGCAAATCCGCACCCTGGAAATTGGTGTCGGCCTGTTCCTCCTGGCCGGGTTGCTCGCCCTGCTGCTCCTGGCGTTGCGCGTGAGCGGCCTGTCGGTCGGTGGCGCCAGCGAAACCTATAAGGTCTATGCGCATTTCGACAATATCGCCGGTTTGACTGTCAGAGCAAAAGTGACCATGGCCGGTGTGACCATCGGCAAGGTCACCGCCATCGATCTGGACCGCGAAAGCTACACCGGCAGGGTCACCATGGAACTGGAGAAGCGCGTCGACAACCTGCCGACCGATTCCACCGCTTCCATCCTCACTGCCGGCCTGCTGGGCGAGAAGTACATCGGCATCAGCGTCGGTGGCGACGACCAGTTGCTGAAGGACGGCGGCACCATCCGCGACACCCAGTCCGCGCTGGTGCTGGAAGACCTGATCGGCAAGTTCCTGCTCAACACGGTGAATAAGGAAAGCAAGTGAGGACCTTCGACATGATCAAAGCAATGCGTAACGGCCTGCTGGTTCTGCTCGCCGCGCTGCCCCTGCTGGCCAACGCGGCGCCGAGCGCGCGCGATGTGGTGCAGCAGACCACCGACAAGCTGCTCAGCGACCTCAAGGCCAACAAGCAGCAGTACCGCAGCAACCCGGGCGCCTTCTACGATGCGCTGAACAATATCCTCGGTCCGGTGGTGGATGCCGATGGCATCTCCCGCAGCATCATGACGGTCAAATACTCGCGCAAGGCGACCCCGGAGCAGATGACCCGCTTCCAGGAGAACTTCAAGCGCAGCCTGATGCAGTTCTACGGCAACGCCCTCCTGGAGTACGACAACCAGGACATCCGCGTGCTGCCCGCCAAGCAGGAAGATCCCGAGCGCACCAGCGTCGGCATGGAAGTGAAGGACAGCAAGGGCACGGTCTATCCGGTGTCCTACACCATGGTCAACCTCGATGGCCAGTGGATGCTGCGCAACGTGATCATCAACGGCATCAACATCGGCAAGCTGTTCCGCGACCAGTTCGCCGACACCATGCAGAAGAACGGCAACGACCTGGACAAGACCATCGACGGCTGGGCCGAGGTGGTGGCCAAGGCCAAGCAGACCGAGGAAGGCCAGAAGGCCGCCGGTCATGAGTGACGCAACCCTCAGCGCCGGCACTGGCGGGGAGTTGAAGCTCTCCGGCGTGCTGGACTTCCGTAGCGGCCCCGAATTGCGCGAGACCGGCGCTCGGCTGATCCGCGAGCACGGCCTGAGCGACCTGGTGCTGGACTGCTCTGGCGTCGAGAAGTCCAGCAGCGTCGGCCTGTCGCTGCTGCTGGCCTTCATGCGGGATGCACGCAAGACCGGCAAGACGCTGAGCATCCGCGCCTTGCCCGAGGACATGCGGCAGATCGCCGGCGTCTCCGGGCTCGACGAGCTGCTGCCGCTGGAAGTGTGAAAGACGTCGAAAGCCCTCCGTCAGACCTTGCTCGCGCGGGGTTCGCAGGCGGAGGGCTTTTTTGTATCATGGCCGACCCGCGCGCGTAGGGCGCCGATTGAGGTTGAGCATGCAGGCCGTAGAAGTGAAAAGCCTCCTGGAGGCGAAGCTGCCCGGAACCGAGGTGGTAGTTGAAGGGGAAGGCTGCAACTTCCAGTTGAATCTGATCAGCGACGAGCTGGCCGGCATGAGCCCGGTCAAGCGCCAGCAGCAGGTTTATGCCCATCTGAACGCCTGGATCGCCGATGGCAGCATCCACGCGGTCACCATGAAATTCTTCAGCCTCGCTGGCTGGGCCGAGCGTTCCTGAGCCTACGGGCGACGAGATTCCAAATGGACAAACTGATTATTACCGGCGGCCAACGCCTCGATGGCGAAATCCGTATTTCGGGCGCCAAGAACTCGGCCCTGCCGATCCTCGCGGCCACCCTGCTGGCCGATACTCCGGTCACCGTGTGCAACCTGCCGCACCTGCACGACATCACCACCATGATCGAACTCTTCGGTCGCATGGGCGTGCAGCCGGTGATCGACGAGAAGCTCAGCGTCGAAGTCGACGCCAGCACCATCAAGACCCTGGTCGCGCCCTACGAGCTGGTGAAGACCATGCGCGCCTCGATCCTGGTGCTCGGCCCGATGGTCGCGCGCTTCGGTGAAGCCGAAGTGGCGCTGCCCGGCGGCTGCGCCATCGGTTCCCGCCCGGTCGACCTGCACATCCGCGGCCTCGAGGCCATGGGCGCGCTGATCGACGTCGACGGCGGCTACATCAAGGCCCGCGCACCGGCCGGTGGCCTGCGTGGCGCGCACTTCTTCTTCGATACCGTCAGCGTGACCGGTACCGAGAACATCATGATGGCCGCCACCCTGGCCAACGGCCGTACCGTGCTGGAAAACGCCGCTCGCGAGCCGGAAGTGGTCGACCTGGCCAACTGCCTGATCGCCATGGGCGCGCAGATCCAGGGCGCCGGTACCGACACCATCATCATCGACGGCGTGAAGCGCCTCGGCGGCGCGCGCTACAGCGTGATGCCCGACCGCATCGAGACCGGCACCTACCTGGTGGCCGCCGCTTCCACCGGTGGCCGCGTCAAGCTCAAGGACACCGATCCGACCATCCTCGAATCCGTGCTGCTGAAGCTGGAAGAGGCCGGGGCCCACATCAGCACCGGCAACAACTGGATCGAGCTGGACATGAAGGGCAACCGCCCCAAAGCGGTCAATGTGCGCACCGCGCCGTACCCGGCGTTCCCCACCGACATGCAGGCCCAGTTCATTTCCATGAACGCCGTGGCCGAAGGCACTGGCGCGGTCATCGAGACCGTGTTCGAAAACCGCTTCATGCACGTCTATGAGATGAACCGCATGGGTGCGCAGATCCTGGTCGAGGGCAACACCGCCATCGTCACCGGCGTTCCGCAGCTCAAGGGCGCTCCGGTCATGGCCACCGACCTGCGGGCGTCCGCCAGCCTGGTCATCGCCGGCCTGGTCGCCGAGGGCGACACCCTGATCGACCGCATCTACCACATCGACCGTGGTTACGAGTGCATCGAGGAAAAACTGCAGCTGCTCGGCGCCAAGATCCGCCGCGTGCCGGGTTAGGTGACGCTCGGGCCGACCGCTGCCGGTCGGCCCGCATGCTCCCTCAAGGGCCCGCAGAGGGCCGAAGCCAAGGACATCCAGTTCCATGCTCACCATCGCGTTATCCAAGGGCCGCATCCTCGACGACACCCTGCCGCTGCTGGCGGAAGCGGGCATCGTCCCCACCGAGAACCCGGACAAGAGCCGCAAGCTGATCATCCCCACCACCCAGGATGACGTGCGCCTGTTGATCGTCCGTGCCACCGACGTGCCGACCTATGTCGAGCATGGCGCGGCGGACCTCGGCGTGGCCGGCAAGGATGTGCTGATGGAGTACGGCGGCCAGGGCCTGTACGAGCCCCTGGACCTGCGCATCGCCCGTTGCAAGCTGATGACCGCCGGCGCGGTCGGCGTGCCCGAACCCAAGGGGCGCCTGCGCGTGGCCACCAAGTTCGTCAACGTCGCCAAGCGCTACTACGCCGAACAAGGTCGCCAGGTCGAAGTGATCAAGCTCTACGGCTCCATGGAGCTGGCCCCGCTGGTCGGCCTGGCCGACAAGATCATCGACGTGGTCGACACCGGCAACACCCTGCGCGCCAATGGCCTGGAACCCCAGGAACTGATCGCCACCATCAGCTCCCGCCTGGTGGTCAACAAGGCCTCGATGAAGATGCAGCACGCCCGTATCCAGGCGCTGATCGACACCCTGCGCCAGGCGGTCGAGTCGCGACACCACGACTGACACCCGTGCGGCCCCGGCCGCACCCGCCTATCCGTGTCATAGCCAATAATCTCGGGTGCCCGCACGGTGGGCTTGCTACTCTAGCGGCGCCCGAGCATTTGCCAATAATGAGGCCCGCTATGACCGTTCAAACCGCTGTTCGCCGACTCAATGCCGCTGATCCGGACTTCGCCCGTCATCTGGATCATCTGCTGAGCTGGGAAAGCGTATCCGACGAGTCGGTCAACCAGCGCGTCCTCGACATCATCAAGGCCGTGCGCGAGCGCGGCGATGCCGCCCTGGTCGAGTTCACCCAGCGTTTCGATGGCCTGGCCGTCGACTCCATGGCCGACCTGATCCTGCCGCGCGAGCGCCTGGAACTGGCCCTGACCCGCATCACCGCCGAGCAGCGCCAGGCCCTGGAGACCGCCGCCGAGCGCGTGCGCCTCTACCACGAGAAACAGAAACAGGATTCCTGGACCTACACCGAGGCCGATGGCACCGTGCTGGGCCAGCAGGTCACCCCGCTGGACCGTGCCGGCCTCTACGTGCCGGGCGGCAAGGCGTCCTACCCGTCGTCCGTGCTGATGAACGCCATCCCCGCGAAGGTCGCAGGCGTCGCCGAAGTGGTGATGGTGGTGCCGACCCCGCGTGGCGAGATCAACGAGATCGTCCTCGCCGCCGCTTGCGTGGCCGGCGTCGATCGCGTCTTCACCATCGGCGGCGCCCAGGCCGTGGCAGCGCTGGCCTATGGCACCGAGAGCGTGCCCCAGGTGGACAAGATCGTCGGCCCCGGCAACATCTATGTCGCCACCGCCAAGCGCCACGTGTTCGGCCAGGTGGGCATCGACATGATCGCCGGTCCCTCGGAAATCCTCGTCGTCTGCGACGGCCAGACCGACCCGGACTGGATCGCCATGGATCTGTTCTCCCAGGCCGAGCACGACGAAGACGCCCAGTCCATCCTGGTCAGCCCCGATGCCGAGTTCCTCGACAAGGTGGCCGCCAGCATCGAGAAACTGCTGCCGACCATGGAACGTGCCGAGATCATCCGCACCTCCCTCACCGGCCGTGGCGCGCTGATCCAGGTCGCCGACATGCAACAGGCGATCACCGTCGCCAACCGCATCGCTCCCGAGCACCTGGAGCTGTCGGTCGCCGACCCGCAGGCCTGGCTGCCGCAGATCCGCCATGCCGGCGCCATCTTCATGGGCCGCTACACCGCCGAGGCGCTGGGCGACTATTGCGCCGGCCCGAACCACGTGCTGCCCACCTCCGGCACCGCGCGTTTCTCCTCGCCGCTGGGTGTGTATGACTTCCAGAAGCGCTCGTCGATTATCTTCTGCTCGGCCGAAGGTGCCTCCGAGCTGGGCAAGACCGCGTCCGTGCTGGCCCGTGGCGAGTCGCTGACCGCCCACGCCCGCAGCGCCGAATACCGGATCAAGGGAGAATGACGATGAGCAAATTCTGGAGTCCCTTCGTCAAGGAGCTGGTGCCCTACGTTCCGGGCGAGCAGCCGAAGATCGCCAACCTGGTGAAGCTGAACACCAACGAGAACCCCTACGGCCCGTCGCCGAAGGCCATCGCCGCCATGCAGGCGGAACTGGGTGACAGCCTGCGCCTGTACCCGGACCCGAACAGCGACCGCCTCAAGCAGGCGGTGGCCGAGCACTACGGCGTGACGACCGCCCAGGTGTTCGTCGGCAATGGCTCGGACGAGGTGCTGGCGCATATCTTCCATGGCTTGTTCCAGCACGGCCGGCCGCTGCTGTTCCCGGACGTGACCTACAGCTTCTACCCGGTCTATTGCGGCCTCTACGGCATCCCCTTCGAGGCGCTGCCGCTGGACGAGCAGTTCCAGATCCGCGTCGAGGACTACGCGCGCCCCAATGCCGGCATCATCTTCCCCAACCCGAACGCCCCCACCGGCTGCCTGCTGGCGCTGGAGGCCGTGGAGAAGCTGCTGCAGGGCAGCCCGGATTCGGTGGTGGTGGTCGACGAGGCCTACATCGACTTCGGTGGCCAGAGCGCCATCGCCCTGGTGGATCGCTACCCGAACCTGCTGGTAACCCAGACCCTGTCCAAGTCCCGCTCCCTGGCTGGCCTGCGCGTGGGCCTGGCGGTGGGGCACCCGGACCTGATCGAGGCCCTGGAGCGCATCAAGAACAGCTTCAACTCCTACCCGCTGGACCGCATGGCCATCGCCGGCGCCGCCGCCGCCTTCGAAGACAGGCCCTACTTCGAGGAAACCTGCCGCAAGGTCATCGACAGCCGCGAGTGGGTGGTGAGCGAGTTGGCCAAGCGTGGTTTCGAGGTGCTGCCTTCGGCGGCCAACTTCGTCTTCGCCCGGCACCCGGACAAGGACGCGGCGGGCATCGCCGCCGGTCTGCGCGAGAAGGGCGTGATCGTGCGTCACTTCAAGCAGGCGCGCATCGCCCAGTTCCTGCGCATCACCATCGGTACGCCGGAGCAGAACCAGGCATTGCTGGACGCGCTCGACGCCGGTTGATTGCGGGGCCGCGAACAAGAAAGCCGAGACGGGAAACCGCCTCGGCTTTTTTCATGGACGGGTGCGGCCCGTCACTCGTGATGCGCTTCGCCGACGAAGGTCAGCGAGGTGAAGAAGCCGTGCTCCTCCGCCTCCGGGTCCTTGCCGCTCTTCACCGTGGCCTGGGCGGCGATCACGTTGAGGCCGGCGTTGCGCACCAGTACCTTGGCCTTGCCCTGGGCATCGGTGGTGGCACTGACGGTGTGCGGATCGCTGCGGTAGTCACCGAACAGCTCGATGCCCGCCGCCGGCTTGCCGTCCATCAGTACCTGCACGGGCAGCGGTTTGCCCGGACCGACGGCAAGCGGGTCGACCTGCGGCACGATGACTAGTCGCAGGCGCTCCATCGTCGGCAGCTTCGCGCCTTCACGGTAGATCGCCAGGCTGTACTTCCAAGTGTGGATGGAGGCGACGGCGTCTTTCACCTGGTCGCGGCCCTTGTTGATCCACTGCTTGTCGGCGGTCTGCGACCAGGCGCCGTTGTCCAGCGCCACGGCGAGGCTGGCAGGCGGCGTCAGCGGTTGCAGGCGGGCGTGGTCGTCCAGGCGCTGGATGGTGACCGGAATCATCTTGCCGGCTGCGTCATAGGCCCAGGCGCCGCTGACCTTTTCGGCCTTGAAGGCGTCGTCCTCGGCGCCGTGCCCGTAAATCACTTCGATGTTGCCGCGGCGCTGTTCGGTCCAGAGGCCGTGGGCCTGCGCCTGGCCGGCGAGCAGGGCACCGAGGGCGGCGGTGAGCAGCAGTTTGCTGTGGAGTCGCATGGGGGAGTCCTTGTCAGAGGTTGAGGGTAAGGCTGAGGGTCAGGTTGCGCGGGTCGCCGGGCAGTACCCAGACGCTGTTGTAGGAGCGCTCGTAGTACTTGCGATCGAAGACGTTGTTGAGGTTCAGGCCGATGCTGAGGTCGTCGCTGGCCTTGTAGTGGGCGAGCAGGTCGAGGGTGGTGTAGGCGGGCAGTTCGAAGGCGCTGCCGGCCTGGCCGGAGCGATCGCCGACATGGTTGGCGGCCGCGCCCACATCCGCGCCGCGCAGCCAGCCGTCCTGGAACTCGTAGACCCCCATCAGGCTGCCACTGTGCCTGGCGATACCGAGCAGGCGGCTGCCTTCGGGCAGGGTGTTGTCCTCGGTCACCTCGGCATCGATATAGGCGTAGGCGCCGATCAGGCGGACGGCGTCGGTGAGCTGGCCGGCGACCTGCATGTCCAGGCCCTGGCTGCGTGCCTTGCCGGCGGCGATGTTCTGGCCCGGGTCGCTGGGGTCGGCGGTCAGCACGTTCTCCTTCTCGATATGGAAGAGCGCGATCGTGGCGCCAAGGCGGCTTTCGAGCAGGTCCAGCTTGACCCCGCTCTCATAGCCGACACCTTTCTCCGGCTTGAACACCGTGCCCTGGCTGCTGATGGCGTTGGGCTTGACCGAGGTGGAGGCGTTGGCGAACACGCCGACTTCCGGGGTGAGCTGGTAGAGCAACCCGAGACGCGGGGTGACGACATCCTTGTGCTGGGCGTTGCGGATGCGCGTGGAGCGGTCCAGCGCCGCCTGCCCGAAGCGTTCGAGGCGCACGCCGGCCAGCCCGCGCAACCGATCGGTGAAGGCGATCTGGTCCTGCAGGTTCAGAGAATGGCTTTCCACCCGCTCGAAAAAGTCGTTCTTGCGGGTGAGCGCGGGCTTGGGCTGGCCGTAGATGGGGTTGTGGATATCCACGCCGTAGCTGAACAGGGGGTCGCTCTGGGGGTACTTCTGGCTGTTGCGGTAGTTCTCGTACTCGAGCCCGATCAGAGTCTGGTGCTGCCAGGTGCCGGTGGCGAAGCTGCCGTGCAGCTCGGCCTGGGTGATGCTGGTGTTCCACTCGAAATCGCGCTGGCGGTAGAAGCGGCTGACGAGGTCGCCAGACAGGCGCGAAGTCTCCGAGGAGTCTCCGGCGAGGTGGCCCTGGGCGTAGTGGTTGGCCAGGCGCAGCTTCCAGTCGTCGTTCAGGTAGTGCTCGAGGCTGACCTGCAGCATCTGGTTGCGGTTGCGGATCTCGCCGTCGTTGGGCTCGCCGAGGAAGGTGGAGCGCTTGACCGTGCCGAGCTGGTTGCCAGGGGCGGGGATGCCGCGATCGAACACCGATTCATGGCGCACGAACTCGCTCTCGATCAGCAGGCGCGTGTCCGGGCTCAGCTGCCAGCTCAGGGACGGGCTGATCACCAGGCGCTCGCTGCCGACGTGGTCGCGGAAGCCCTGGTTGTCCTCCGCCGCGAGGTTGATGCGCGACAACAGGGTGCCGGCGTCGTCCAGCGGCGTGTTGACGTCGAGGCTGCTGCGGTAGCGGTCCCAGCTGCCTGCGCTGGCTTGGAAGCGGGCGAAGGCTTCCTCCTCGGGCTTCTTGGTGACGATGTTGACCAGGCCACCCGGGTCGCCACGACCATAGAGGCTCGCCGCCGGGCCCTTGAGCACCTCGATGCGCTCGATGCCGCTGGCGTCCGGCGAGCTGTAGCTTCCGCGGTTGATGGCGAAGCCGTTCTTGTACAGCTCGCCGGTGGTGAAGCCGCGCACGCTGTAGTTGAGGAAGGTCAGGCCGCCGAAGTTGTTCTGCCGGGAGACGCCGCCGGCGAAATCCAGCGCGCGGTCGATGCGGGTGGTGCCGAGATCGTCCAGCACCTGCGCGGGGACGACGGCGACGGATTGTGAGACGTCGCGCAGGTCGGTGTCGGTTCGTGTGGCGCTCGCCGATCGGGTGGCGCGATAGCCGGTGACGGGGCCGTCGGCGCGTTCGTGGCGTGATTCGATGGTGATTTCTTCGAGTTCAAGCGGGTTGGCATGGGCGCTGCCGCTGGCCAGGCCAAGTGCCAGTCCGGCGACCGAGGCGATGCTGCGTGACTTCATTGTCGGTGGGTCTCAGGGCGTTAAAGATGTAATAACATAACATTTTATTTTTTCATCTTTCATCTGCTGCGTTCGAGGGAGAGGGTGTTGAGGACAGAAACAAGAACGGCGCCATCAGGCGCCGTTCGGGTCAGTCGTTGTCCGCGGGTGCGGTCTGTTGCGGGGGCCTAAGGCCCACCTCGGCGGAAAGCTCGATGATCTTGCCGTTGCGCATCACCTCGACACTGACCTTTTCGCCCGGCTTGGTACGCGCCACCTGGTTCATGGAGCGGCGACCGTCGCCGGCGGGCTCGCCGTCGATGCTGAGGATGATGTCGCCCGGCTGCAGGTTGGCGCGCTGCGCGGGGGTGTCGCGGTAGATGCCGGCGATGACGATGCCCGGGCGGCCTTCGAGACCGAAGGATTCGGCCAGTTCGGGCGTCAAGGGCTGCACTTCGATGCCGAGCCAGCCCCGGATCACCTGGCCGTGCTCGATGATGGCCTTCATCACGTCGAGGGCGAGCTTGGCGGGGATGGCGAAGCCGATGCCCTGGGAGCCGCCGGACTTGGAGAAGATCGCGGTGTTGATGCCGATCAGGTTGCCGCCGGCATCCACCAGCGCGCCGCCGGAGTTGCCCGGGTTGATGGCGGCGTCGGTCTGGATGAAGTCCTCGTAGGTATTGAGGCCGAGCTGGTTGCGGCCGGTGGCGCTGATGATGCCCATGGTCACGGTCTGGCCAAACCCGAAGGGGTTGCCGATGGCCAGGGCGACGTCGCCGATGCGGATGTTGTCGGAGCGCCCGAGGGTGATGGCGGGCAGGTTGTCGAGGTCGATCTTGAGCACCGCGAGGTCGGTCTCGGGGTCGCTGCCCACCAGGCGGGCGAGGGTCTCGCGGCCGTCCTTGAGGGCGACCACGATCTGGTCGGCGCCGGCGGTGACGTGGTTGTTGGTCAGCAGGTAGCCCTCGGGACTCATGATCACCGCCGAGCCCAGGCTGGATTCCATGCGCCGCTGGCGGGGCAGGTTGTCACCGAAGAAGCGGCGGAACTGCGGGTCCTCGAACAGCGGATGGGCCGGCTTGCTCACCACCTTGGTGGTGTAGAGGTTGACCACGGCGGGGGAGGCGCTGTTGACCGCCTCCGCGTAGGATTCCGGCCCCTGGCGCGAGAAACTGTACTTGGGCGCTTCCTGCAGGTGCACCTGTTGGCGGGGCAGGCCCACCAGCTCGGGGTATTGCTGGATGATCAGCAGTGCTACGAGTACGCCGACAAGCAGGGGCCAGCCGAAGAAACGCAGGGCCTTGAGCATCGAGGGGAATCCTGAGGGTTGCGAGGGGCGAGGGTGCCCCTTAAGGTGGCGCCATTATACGGGGCGGCCGCCAATAAAATAGCCGCTCGCAACAGCTTGTGAGGAGAGGCAGATGGCCATTGCACTGACCACCCTGGTGGAGGAAGCGGAGCGTTTTCTCGGGGCTTCGCGGATCTCGGACTACTGCCCAAACGGCCTCCAGGTCGAGGGGCGGCCGCAGGTTCGACGCATCGTCAGCGGGGTGACCGCGAGCCAGGCATTGCTGGATGCGGCGGTGGAAGCCGAGGCCGATGTGGTGCTGGTGCACCATGGCTATTTCTGGAAGGGGGAGAACCCCTGCGTAGTCGGCATCAAGCAGCGGCGCCTGAAGACCCTTCTGGCCAATGACATCAGCCTGCTGGCCTACCACCTGCCGTTGGACGTGCACCCGGAAGTGGGCAACAACGTGCAGCTCGCCCGCCAGCTGGACATCGTCGTCGAAGGTCCGCTGGAGTCGGACAACCCTCGCACCGTCGGCCTCGTCGGCTCCCTGGCCGAGCCCCTCACCGCACGCGACTTCGCCCGCCGCGTGCAGGATGTGCTCGGTCGCGAACCGCTGCTGGTGGAGGGCCCGGAGATGATCCGCCGCATCGGCTGGTGCACCGGCGGCGGCCAGGGCTACATCGACACGGCCATCGCCGCCGGCGTCGATCTCTACCTGACCGGCGAGGCTTCGGAGCAGACCTTCCACAGTGCGCGGGAAAACGGCATCAGCTTCATCGCCGCCGGCCACCACGCCACCGAGCGCTATGGCGTGCAGGCGCTGGGGGACTACCTGGCGCGGCGTTTCGCCATCGAACACCTGTTCATCGATTGCCCCAATCCCATCTAGGAAAGGGGCCTCCGAGCGCCCATTCCGGCAGGTATAAAGCTAGATCGTTTCGTTCTAAGTGGGCTCCTGAATAGAAGCAGGCGCTGTGCTAGAGTGCGCCCTCGTCCACGGCCCGCAGGCCGTCGTATCAGATAAGAAATCCGTGAGTAGCCATGCTCGACAAACTGACGCACCTGAAACAGCTGGAGGCGGAAAGTATCCACATCATTCGTGAGGTGGCCGCCGAATTCGATAACCCGGTGATGCTGTACTCCATCGGCAAGGACTCCGCCGTCATGCTGCACCTGGCGCGCAAGGCCTTCTTCCCGGGCAAGCTGCCGTTCCCGGTGATGCACGTCGATACCCAGTGGAAGTTCCAGGAGATGTACCGGTTCCGCGACAAGATGGTCGCCGACCTGGGCCTCGAGCTGATCACCCACGTGAACCCCGAGGGCAAGGCACAGGGCATCAACCCCTTCACCCACGGCAGTGCCAAACACACCGACATCATGAAGACCGAGGGCCTCAAGCAGGCCCTGGACAAGTACGGCTTCGATGCGGCCTTCGGTGGCGCCCGCCGCGACGAGGAGAAATCCCGCGCCAAGGAGCGCGTGTACTCCTTCCGCGACAGCAAGCACCGCTGGGACCCGAAGAACCAGCGCCCCGAGCTGTGGAACGTCTACAACGGCAAGGTCAAGAAGGGCGAGTCGATCCGCGTCTTCCCGCTCTCCAACTGGACCGAGCTGGACATCTGGCAATACATCTACCTGGAGCAGATCCCGATCGTGCCGCTGTACTTCGCCGCCGAGCGCGAAGTCATCGAGAAGAACGGCACGCTGATCATGATCGACGACGACCGCATCCTCGAGCACCTCTCGGACGAAGAGAAGGCACGCATCGAGAAGCGCATGGTGCGTTTCCGCACCCTGGGCTGCTACCCGCTGACCGGTGCGGTCGAGTCGGAGGCCACCAGCCTCACCGACATCATCCAGGAAATGCTCCTGACCCGGACTTCCGAACGCCAGGGCCGCGTCATCGACCATGACGGCGCCGGTTCGATGGAAGAGAAAAAGCGGCAGGGGTATTTCTAGAAAGCGGTTGCAAGCAGCAAGCGACAAGCTTCAAGCAGGGAAGATTGGAGTTCGAATGGATTTCGAGCGACTCGATGTCTGGCGAAGATCCAAGCAGCTCACGGTAAGCATCTACAGGGCGTTCGCGGAGTGCCGCGATGCCGGGTTCAAGGATCAGGTAACCCGTTCGGCGCTGTCCGTACCCAGCAATATCGCCGAGGGTATGGAACGCGGAAGCGCCAAGGAGAAATGCCGGTATCTGTGGATAGCCAAGGCATCCTGCGGTGAGCTGCGAACCCAGCTGATGATCGGAGCTGAAATCGGGTACATAGCGGAATCGCTTGCCGCTGATTGGGTAGTCGAAACCCGCGAGCTGTCGAGAATGCTCACGGGGTTGATCAACAAAATTTCTGTCTAGCTGGACGCCGACGAGCTTGCCGCTTGAGGCTTGCAGCTTGGAGCTTGAGTGAAATGAGCCATCAATCCGATCTGATCAGCCAGGACATCCTCGCGTACCTGGCCCAGCACGAGCGCAAGGAACTCCTGCGCTTCCTCACCTGCGGCAACGTCGACGACGGCAAGAGCACCCTGATCGGGCGCCTGCTGCACGACTCCAAGATGATCTACGAAGACCATCTGGAAGCCATCACCCGCGATTCCAAGAAGGTCGGCACCACGGGTGACGAAGTGGACCTGGCGCTGCTGGTGGATGGCCTGCAGGCCGAGCGCGAGCAGGGCATCACCATCGATGTCGCCTACCGCTACTTCTCCACCGCCAAGCGCAAGTTCATCATCGCCGACACCCCCGGCCATGAGCAGTACACGCGCAACATGGCCACCGGCGCGTCCACCTGCGACCTGGCGATCATCCTGGTCGATGCCCGCTACGGCGTGCAGACCCAGACCCGCCGCCACAGCTATATCGCGTCCTTGCTGGGCATCAAGCACATCGTCGTCGCCATCAACAAGATGGACCTGAAGGACTTCGACCAGGGCGTGTTCGAGTCGATCAAGGCCGACTACCTGCAGTTCGCCGAGCGCATCAAGCTCAACCCGACCTCCATCCACTTCGTGCCGATGTCGGCGCTGAAGGGCGACAACGTGGTGAACAAGAGCGAGCGTTCGCCCTGGTACACCGGCCAGTCGCTGATGGAAATCCTCGAAACCGTCGAGGTTTCCGGTGATCGCAACTTCGACGACATGCGCTTCCCGGTGCAGTACGTCAACCGCCCCAACCTGAACTTCCGCGGCTTCGCCGGCACCCTGGCCAGCGGCATCGTGCACAAGGGCGACGAGGTCGTCGTGCTGCCCTCGGGCAAGGGCAGCAAGATCAAGTCCATCGTCACCTTCGAAGGCGAGCTGGAGCAGGCCGGCCCCGGCCAGGCCATCACGCTGACCCTGGAAGACGAGATCGACGTATCCCGTGGCGACATGCTGGTGCATGCCGACAACCGTCCGCAGGTCACCGACGGCTTCGAGGCCATGTTGGTGTGGATGTCCGAGGAGCCGATGCTCCCGGGCAAGAAGTACGACATCAAGCGCGCCACCAGCTATGTGCCGGGCTCCATCGCCAGCATCACCCACAAGGTGGACGTGAATACCCTGGAAGAGGGGGCCGCCAGCGACCTGCAACTGAACGAGATCGCCAAGGTCAAGGTCAGCCTGGATGCGCCCATCGCCCTCGACGGCTATGAGCGCAATCGCACCACCGGCGCTTTCATCGTCATCGACCGCCTCACCAACGGCACCGTCGGCGCCGGCATGATCATCGCCGCGCCGGTTGCTGCCGGTGGCCAGGGCATTCATGGCGAGTCTGCCCACGTTTCCACCGAGGAGCGTGCCGCGCGCTTCGGCCAGAAACCGGCCACCGTGCTGTTCAGCGGCCTCTCCGGCGCCGGCAAGAGCACCCTGGCCTATGCCGTCGAGCGCAAGCTGTTCGACATGGGCCGCGCGGTCTACGTCCTCGATGGCCAGAATCTGCGTCACGACCTGAACAAGGGCCTGCCGCAGGATCGCGCCGGGCGCACCGAGAATTGGCGCCGTGCCGCCCATGTGGCGCGCCAGTTCAACGAAGCCGGCCTGCTGACCCTGGCCGCCTTCGTCGCGCCGGACGCCGAGGGACGTGAACAGGCCAAGGTGCTGATCGGCAGCGATCGCCTGATCACCGTATACGTCCAGGCCTCCCCGCAGGTCTGCCGCGAGCGTGACCCGCAAGGGCTCTACGCGGCCGACCAGGACAACATCCCGGGCGAGTCCTTCCCCTACGACGTGCCGCTGAATGCCGACCTGGTGATCGATACCCAGAGCCAGTCGGTGGAAGAGGGCGTCAAGGCGGTACTCGACCTGCTGCGCAGTCGCGGCGCGATCTGATCGCACCGCAATGAGAAAGCCCCGCTGATGCGGGGCTTTTTCTTTGCGCCATCCAGGGCCGCAATTTCCGCCCAGGTGGCTCGGATGTGCCCGGACTTCAGTCCGGGGAAACGGGCTGGTGCTGAAATGAAGAAGCCCCGCCGGGGCGGGGCTTCTTTCGACGCATCCAGGGATCAGTACTTGCCCTTGAGGCCGAAGTTCTCATCCAGGGTGCCCGGGCCATCCGGCGACTTGGGCGCGTAGTCCTTGGGCGCCTCGTGGCTGCGCGGCGGGGTCAGGCGTTCGCGCGGGCCGGGGGCGTCGTCCGTGTGCAGGGCGGCGAGCAGGCGCTGGCGGGTCAGTTCGTCCAGGGCCAGGCGGCTGGCGCCATCGGACAGGTGTTCCTGCACTTCCTGGTAGCTCTGGGTGAGTTTCTTCACCAGGCTGGCGGTGGTGTTGAAGTGGGTGACCACTTCACTCTGATAGGTATCGAAGCGTGCCTGCAGGTCATCCAGTTGCCGCTGCGTGCGGTTCGGCGCGGTGCCGGGCAGCAGTCGGGCGACCAGAAAACCGATGCCGATACCGGCGAGCAGAGCGAGTGCTGGCAACAACCAGGCCGTGAGCGACTGTTCCACGAGTCCTTCCTCTATAAGCAGCTTTGCATTACGTTAACGGCTCGAATCCGCGCTGTATACCGCGACGCAAGCCCTGTGGTGCTTAACCAAGACGAGTCGACCCGGTCCGGGGTCACGGAGTTCCCGTTGTCCAATCGTGAAAATCCCATTCTGCTCCAGGGGCCAAGTGGCCAGCTGGAAGCGCTTCATCTCGACCTGCCCGATGCCAAGGGGCTGGCGCTGATCTGCCACCCGAACCCGATCCAGGGCGGGACCATGCTCAACAAGGTCGTCTCCACCCTGCAGCGCACCGCCCGCGATGCCGGCTACAGCACCCTGCGCTTCAATTACCGCGGCGTCGGCGCCAGCGCCGGCAGCCATGACATGAACACCGGTGAGGTGGATGACGCCGAAGCGGCCGCCCACTGGTTCCGCGCCCAGCGTCCGGAACTGGCGCTGACGCTGTTCGGTTTTTCCTTCGGCGGTTTCGTCGCGGCGAGCCTGGCCGGCCGCCTGGAACGGCAGGGCATCGACGTGCCCCGGTTGTTCATGGTGGCGCCAGCGGTGAAGCGCCTGACCGTCGAGACGCCGCTGCCCGCGCATGGCGAGCTGACGGTGATCCAGCCGGACACCGACGAGGTCGTCGAGCCGCAGGCGGTGTATGACTGGTCTGCATCCCTGCAACGCTCCCATGAGCTGCTGAAAGTGGCAGAATGCGGGCACTTCTTTCATGGCAAGCTGACCGATCTGAAGGATCTGGTCCTGCCGCGCCTCTGACCCCGACAGCCGTCCGACAAGCGATCCCCCATGACCACTCGTATCCTCACCGGCATCACCACCACCGGTACCCCGCACCTCGGCAACTACGCCGGCGCCATCCGTCCTGCCATCGTCGCCAGCCGTGATGCCGACGTCGATTCCTTCTACTTCCTGGCCGACTACCACGCGCTGATCAAGTGCGACGACCCGGCGCGTATCCAGCGCTCGCGCCTGGAGATCGCCGCCACCTGGCTGGCCTGCGGCCTGGACACCGACAAGGCGACCTTCTACCGCCAGTCGGACATTCCCGAGATCCCCGAGCTCACCTGGCTGCTCACCTGCGTCGCGGCCAAGGGCCTGCTCAACCGCGCACACGCCTACAAGGCGTCGGTGGACAAGAACGTGGAGAACGGCGAGGACCCGGATGCCGGTGTCACAATGGGCCTGTACAGCTACCCGGTGCTGATGGCGGCGGACATCCTCATGTTCAACGCCCACAAGGTGCCGGTCGGCCGTGACCAGATCCAGCACGTGGAAATGGCCCGCGACATCGGCCAGCGCTTCAACCACCTGTTCGGCGCCGGGCGCGAGCTCTTCACCCTGCCGGAGGCGGTGATCGAGGAAGAGGTGGCGACCCTGCCGGGCCTGGACGGTCGCAAGATGTCCAAGAGCTACGACAACACCATCCCGCTGTTCGGCAGCGCCAAGCAGCTGAAGGACGCCATCGCCCGCATCGTCACCGACTCGCGCGCCCCCGGCGAGCCAAAGGACCCGGACAGCTCCCACCTGTACACCCTCTACCAGGCCTTCTCCACGCCGGCCCAGCTGGCGGCCTTCCGTGCCGAGCTGCTCGATGGCCTGGCCTGGGGCGAAGCCAAGCAGCGTCTGTTCCAGCTGCTGGACAACGAGCTGGGTGAAGCCCGCGAGCGTTATCACACGCTTATCGAGCGCCCGGCCGATCTGGAAGACATCCTCCTTGCCGGTGCAGCCAAGGCCCGCAAGACCGCGACGCCCTTCCTCAACGAGCTGCGCGAGGCGGTCGGTTTGCGCTCCTTCCGCAGCAACGTGCAGAGCGCCGATGCCGGCAAGAAGAAAGCGGCCAAGAGTGCACGCTTCGTCAGCTTCCGCGAAGACGACGGCAGCTTCCGCTTCCGCCTGCTGGCTGCCGATGGCGAGCAGTTGCTGCTGTCCCGGACCTTCGCCGATGGCAAGTCCTCGGGCCTGGTGACCAAGCGCCTGCAGGACGGCAGCGTCCTGGATATCCGCGCCGAAGGCTCCAGCTACGGCCTGTGGCTCGATGGCGAGGTTGTGGGGCAGGGCGGCGAGTTCGCTGATTCCGATGCCCGTGACGCCGCCGTGCAGCGTTTGCGCGAGGCCCTTGCTCCCCAGGAGTAAGGCGCTTTCTTACGGCCGGCGTAGCTGGCCGATTGCCAAGAAACGGGGCCGTCGCTAAAGTGACGACCCCGTTTTTCGTTGCCTTGCTACCGATCATGACCCCCCTCGAGCGTTACCAGGCCGATCTCAAGCGGCCGGACTTCTTCCACGACGCCGCGCAGGAAACTGCCGTCCGCCATCTGCAGCGCCTGTACGACGACCTGATCGCCGACAGCCAGAGCAAGCCCGGCCTGTTTGGCAGCCTGTTCGCCAAGAAGCGCCAGGGGCCGGTCAAGGGCCTGTACTTCTGGGGCGGCGTAGGGCGCGGCAAGACCTACCTGGTCGACACCTTCTTCGATGCCCTGCCGTTCAAGGAGAAGATGCGCACCCACTTCCACCGCTTCATGAAGCGCGTGCACGAAGAGATGCGTACTCTCAAGGGCGAGAAGAACCCGCTGACCATCATCGGCAAGCGCTTCGCCGACGAGGCCCGGGTGATCTGCTTCGACGAGTTCTTCGTCTCCGACATCACCGACGCGATGATCCTCGCCACCTTGCTGGATGAGCTGTTCAAGAACGGCGTGAGCCTGGTGGCGACCTCCAACATCGTCCCGGATGGCCTGTACAAGGACGGCCTGCAGCGCGCTCGCTTCCTGCCGGCCATCGCCTTGCTCAAGCAGCACACCGACATCGTCAACGTCGACAGTGGCGTGGACTACCGGTTGCGCGCCCTCGAGCAGGCCGAACTGTTCCACTGGCCTCTGGGCGACGAGGCCGAGGCCAGCCTGAAGAAGAGCTTCAGGAGCCTGCTGCCCGACTGCACCCAGGCCCAGGAGAACGAGGCGCTGATGATCGAGAACCGCGAGATCCGTGCGATCCGCGTGTGCGAGGACGTCGCCTGGTTCGAGTTCCGCGAGCTTTGCGATGGCCCGCGCAGCCAGAACGACTACATCGAGCTGGGCAAGATCTTCCACGCGGTGATCCTGGCCAACGTCGAGCAGATGGGCGTGGCCAAGGACGACATGGCGAGGCGCTTCATCAACCTGGTGGATGAATTCTACGACCGCAACGTCAAGCTCATCATCTCCGCCGAAGTGGAGCTGAAGGACCTGTACACCGGTGGTCGCCTGACCTTCGAGTTCCAGCGCACCCTCAGCCGATTGCTGGAGATGCAGTCCCACGAATTCCTCTCGCGGCCGCATAAGCCTTGAGGGCATAAGCGGCAAGCCGCAAGTTTCAAGCCTCAAGAAAAAGTGCGGACCGATTCAACCGGTCCGCACCCTGTCTTGCAGCTTGCAGCTTGCAGCTTGCAGCTTGCTGCTTTAGCGCTGCGCCACTTCCTTCTCAAACTGCTTCAGCAGTTGCTGTGCATGGGCCACTTCCAGGGCTTCCATGGCGTTGATCGGCTTGATCGCCACGGCTTTCTTCAGGTGCTCCATGACCTTCTGCTCTTCGTCGTCGCCGTAGACGTAGACGAGTGCATTGGCGTACTCGTAGTGGCCGATCGGCAGGTCATCCCTGGCGCTGAAGGAGCGGGTGAAGTACTGCTCCATCTTGTCCGAGCTGACCCCATAGGTCATTTTCCCGACCAGTTTGCCGACCTTGCGGATCACGCCGGCTTCGTAGCCGCCGTAGAGCGCGAGGGCGAAGGGCTGGCGCGGCTGCTTCTGCAGCAGGGCGTCCAGTTCCTCGGGGATCTGGCTGGTGTAGCCGCGCTTGAGTACCA
The DNA here is from genome assembly GCF_018408275.1 of Pseudomonas sp. Pc102. NCBI lineage: Bacteria > Pseudomonadati > Pseudomonadota > Gammaproteobacteria > Pseudomonadales > Pseudomonadaceae > Pseudomonas > Pseudomonas sp. Pc102. Next base: position 1,283,715 of record NZ_AP021905.1, read on the forward strand.
CCGGTACCGACAGCTCTTCACCCAGGCGGGCCTTGGCGTAGACGCGGCCGAACTGGGCCACGGTATCGGCCTGTACCAGTTCGCCGGCCTCGTCGGTGTACTTGATCACTTCCTCCAGCAGGCGGTGCTTCTCCTCCTGGTTGGGGGCGAGGAACATCGCGTAGATCACCTGCGCGAACATCGCCGGTACCTGGCCGCCGACGCCCAGCGCCAGGCCCTGCTTCTTGGCTTCGGCGAAATCGCCCTTGAACATCAGGCGCCACACATCCTGCAGCCTGGCGGCATAGGCCTCGGCTTCCTCGGGCTTGCCGGTGAAGCCGGTGTTGCCGGTCACGGTCATTTCCAGCGCCTTGGGGTTCTGGGTGGCCATGGTCACCACCCAGTCGGCATCCGGGAAGGGGTAGTCAGGGCCGAAGCCACGGGTCAGCTGGGGCCAGGCCTGGCGCAGCTTGTCGCCGGAGTAGTCGTAGGCGGCCTGGTCGTAGGGGAAGGGTTTCCAGTCGTCTGCGACGGCTGTGAAGCTGGCGGCAGCCAGCAGGGCAAGCAGGTAACGGCGCATGGTTGAGTACCTTTTATTGTTGTTCTTCATCCGCCGTACCGCTGACGGAAAAGGTTCGGACACCCCTCTGGGGACCATGCCCGGATCATAATTCGCTGCCGCCACCGGCCAACCCATCCTTGGGATGGCCGCCTCAGTCGCCCTTGTGCTGGAACTGCCTGCGGTACTGGTTGGGGGAGAGATTGGTGTGCTGGCGAAACAGTCGGGCGAAGAAGCTGGCGTCGTCGTAACCCACTTCGTAGCTGATGGTCTTGATGCTCTTGCGGGTCGCCGAAAGGAGGCCCTTGGCTGTTTCGATGCGTAACCGTTGCAGGTAGTGCAGGGGTTTGTCGCCGGTGGCGGCCTGGAAGCGCCGCATGAAGTTGCGGATGCTCATGCCGTGGTCGCGGGCGACGTCCTCGAAGCGGAACTTGTCGGCGAAGTGCTCCTCGAGCCAGTGCTGGATCTGCAGGATGGTCACGTCCTGGTGCAGCTTCTGCCCGCCGAAGCCGATGCGCCCGGGGGCGTAGCTGCGCTGCACTTCGTAGAGGATGTCGCGGGAGACGGCCTGGGCGATGCTGGCGCCGCAGAAGCGTTCGATCAGGTAGATGTACAGGTCGCAGGCGGAGGTGACGCCGCCGGCGCAGTAGAGGTTGTCGGCATCCGACAGGTGCTTTTCCTGGTTGAGCAGCACCTTGGGGAAGCGTTCGCCGAACTCGCGGAAGAAGCGCCAGTAGGTGGTCGCTTCCTTGCCATCGAGCAGCCCGGCCTGGGCCATCCAGAACACGCCGGTGGCCTCGCCGCAGATGGAACTGCCGGCGGCATGGCGCTCGCGCAGCCATTGCAGGACCTGCGGGTGGCGCTCGCAGAGGGCGTCGAAGTCGTCCCAGAAGGCTGGAAGGATGATGATGTCGGCCTCGTCCAGCGCACCGTCGACCGGCATGATCACGTCGCTGAAGCTGCGCACGGGCAGGCCGTCCGGGCTGACCAGGTGGATCTCGAACGCGGGCTTGAGGCCGAGGCCCTGGAGCTTGCTGTAGCGGAGGCTGGCCATGTGGAAGAAATCCTTGGCCTGCATCAGGGTGGAAGCGAAGACACCTTCGGTGGCGAGGATGCTCACCCGCCTTAGGATGGGGGACTGCTGGTTGGTCATGGTCTTGTTCTTATAAGGGGAAAGCGGTCATTAGCCGGCTGGATCGTCTTATTTTTTGTCGCAACTGTCCAGTGTGCGTCTGGTGCGACTGTCCTACAGTCTCTGGCCTTCCAACTTCGAACCCAGACGCATCCGCCAAGGTGACCGCATGATCCCCAGAACCCTGTTCAGCTCCGATCACGAACTCTTCCGCGACAGCGTGCGCAAGTTCCTCGAACAGGAGGCGGTGCCCTTCCATCACCAGTGGGAGAAGGACGGTTACATCGACCGCGCGTTGTGGAACAAGGCGGGGGAGGCCGGGATGCTCTGCTCGCACATCCCCGAGGAGTACGGCGGCATGGGCGCCGACTTCCTCTACAGCACGGTGGTGATCGAGGAGATCGGTCGCTTGGGTCTGACCGGTATCGGCTTCTCGCTGCATTCGGACATCGTCGCACCCTATGTCCTCCACTACGGCTCCGAGGCGCTGAAGCAGAAGTACCTGCCGCGCATGGTGACCGGCGAGCTGGTCACCGCCATCGCCATGACCGAGCCTGGCGCGGGCTCGGACCTGCAGGGCGTGAAGACAACTGCGGTGCTGGACGGCGACGAATACGTGATCAACGGCTCCAAGACCTTCATCACCAATGGCTACCTGGCCGACCTGGTGATCGTGGTCGCCAAGACCGATCCCAAGGCCGGCGCGAAGGGCACCAGCCTGTTCCTGGTTGAGGCGGGCACGCCGGGCTTCTCCAAGGGCAAGCGCCTGGAGAAGGTGGGCATGAAGGCCCAGGACACTTCCGAGCTGTTCTTCCAGGACGTGCGCGTACCCAAGGAGAACCTGCTGGGCCAGGCCGGCATGGGCTTCGCCTACCTGATGCAGGAACTGCCCCAGGAGCGCCTGACCGTCGGTATCGGCGCGCTGGCCTCGGCCGAGGCGGCGCTGAAGTGGACCCTCGACTACACCCGCGATCGCAAGGCCTTCGGCAAGGCCATCGCCGAGTTCCAGAACACCCGCTTCAAGCTCGCGGAGATGGCGACCGAGATCCAGGTAGGCCGCGTGTTCGTCGACCGCTGCCTGGAGCTGCACCTGCAGCGCAAGCTGGATGTGCCCACTGCGGCGATGCTCAAGTACTGGGGCACCGACCTGCAATGCAAGGTGCTGGACGAATGCGTCCAGCTGCACGGCGGTTACGGCTTCATGTGGGAGTACCCAGTGGCGCGCGCCTGGGCCGATGCCCGTGTGCAGCGCATCTATGCGGGCACCAACGAGATCATGAAAGAGATCATCGCGCGCTCGCTGTAAGTCCCCTGGTCCGCCGCCGGGCTACGCGGCGGACCCTTCCTGCGGGCTCCGGGTCTACCTTATGTCGTTCTTTCGGAGCCTGCCCATGAGTTCTTCCCCCTTCGATGACTGGGACGGCAGCGTCCGCCACGCCAAGCGCCTGCAGGGCGATCTGGCAGCGCGGGTGCTGCTGGTCGACGATTTCTCGCCGCTGAAGGTGGTGGCGGGCTTCGATGTCGGCTTCGAGGAGGGTGGCCAGATCACCCGGGCCGCCGCCGTGTTGCTGGATGCCGATGGCTACCGCCTGCTGGGCCAGGTGGTGGCGCGGGTGCCGACGTCCATGCCCTACGTGCCGGGGCTGTTGTCCTTCCGTGAGCTGCCTGCTCTGCTGGAGGCGCTGGCCGGGCTGCCGCAGCGGCCGGACCTGGTGTTCTGCGACGGGCAGGGCATCGCCCATCCGCGCCGACTCGGCATCGCTTCGCACCTGGGCGTGGTCACCGGGCTGCCGACCATCGGGGTCGCGAAGAAGGTGCTGGTGGGGCATCACGAGGAGCCGGGACTCATGCGTGGCGATCATGTGCCGCTGGAGCACGACGGCGAGCAGATCGGCTGGATGCTGCGCAGTCGCGATCGGGTCGCGCCGCTGGTGGTTTCGCCGGGGCATCGTGTATCCATGCGCAGCGCACTGGAGCTGGTGCTGCGCAGTTGCTGCGGCTATCGGCTGCCTGAGCCGACCCGGCTGGCGGATCGGCTGGCCTCCCGGCGGGGCGACATGCCGATTGCACGGGATGTCGCGCCGGGTCTGTTCGACTAGGTCAGGGGGCGGGGTTGGGCTGGCTCCGATGGATCTCGGCGATGCCTTCAAGTACCGCACCTGGCAGCGTCAGCTGGCTGCTGGCGAGGTTGCTCTCCAGTTGCTCCAGGGTGGTGGCGCCAATGATGTTGCTGGTGACGAAAGGCTGCGCGGTGACGAAGGCCAGGGCCATCTGTGCAGGGTCCAGGCCATGTTCGTGGGCCAGCGCCACGTAGCGCGAGCAGGCGGCCTGGGCCTGCGGGTTGGTGTAGCGGGCGAAGCGGCTGAACAGGCTGATGCGGGCGTTGGCCGGGCGCGCGCCGTTCTCGTACTTGCCGGAGAGCATGCCGAACGCCAGCGGTGAATAGGCCAGCAGGCCGCAGCGCTCGCGGATCGCCACTTCCGCCAGGCCCACTTCGAAACTGCGGTTGAGCAGGTTGTAGGGGTTCTGGATGGAGGCGGCGCGGGGCAGGCCAAGCTGATCGGCCAGTTGCAGGAACTTCATCGTGCCCCAGGGCGTTTCGTTGGACAGGCCGACATGGCGGATCTTGCCGGCCTTCACCTGTTCGGCGAGGACTTCGAGGGTTTCCTGGAGCGGGGTGAAGTCTTCGTCGCGGTGCTGGTAGCCCAGCTGGCCGAAGAAGTTGGTGCTGCGCTCTGGCCAGTGCAACTGGTAGAGGTCGATCCAGTCGGTCTGCAGGCGCTTGAGGCTGGCATCCAGTGCCGCGGTGATGTGCTGGCGGTTGTGCTTGAGGTTGCCGTCGCGGATATGGGTGATGCCGTTGCCCGGCCCGGCCACCTTGCTGGCGAGCACCCAGTCGGCGCGGTCCCTGTTCCTGGCGAACCAGTTGCCGATGATGGTTTCGGTCGCAGCGTAGGTTTCCGCGCGGGGCGGGACCGGGTACATCTCGGCGGTGTCCAGGAAGTTGATGCCGTAGGATTTGGCACGCTCGATCTGCGAGAATGCTTCTGCCTCGGTGTTCTGTTCGCCCCAGGTCATGGTGCCCAGGCACAGGCTGCTGACCTTGATATCGGTGTTGCCGAGTTGGCGGAATTCCATGCAGCGCTCCTCTGGTGGCAAAGATAGCTATCAAATCAGGTTGAAATTTTCCACGCAATCGGCATAATTCCGCGGCTTTCTTTGCGGGGATGCCTAGCTCGCGAAGAAGGAAGGTGGGGATGCCTAGCCCGCCGAAACCCCCATGCCGTGTGCGGACGCGCTGACCCGAGCCCCCGATAGCGTCTGTTTCCGGCTGCCCTGTGTTGCCAGGGCGAGCACTATTCAGTAAGATCCGCCGTCTTATTTTCAGGGCGGCCCCTGAGGCTATAGCGAATGAAGACTTTTACTGCAAAACCGGAAACTGTTAAGCGCGACTGGTATGTCGTCGACGCTGCCGGTCAGACCCTGGGTCGTCTGGCCACCGAAATTGCTAGCCGCCTGCGCGGCAAGCACAAGCCGGAATACACCCCGCACGTTGACACCGGCGACTACATCGTCGTGATCAACGCCGAGCAGGTACGTGTGACCGGTGCCAAGACTACCGACAAAATGTACTACTCGCACTCCGGCTTCCCGGGCGGCATCAAGGAAATCAACTTCGAGAAGCTGATTGCCAAGGCCCCTGAGCGCGTGATCGAGACCGCGGTCAAAGGCATGCTGCCGAAGAACCCGCTGGGTCGCGACATGTATCGCAAGCTGAAGGTGTACAAGGGTTCTGCTCACCCGCACACCGCTCAGCAGCCCCAAGAACTGAAGATTTAACGGGATAGTTCATTATGTCGGCGACTCAAAACTACGGCACTGGCCGTCGTAAGACTGCAACCGCACGCGTATTCCTGCGTCCGGGTACTGGCAAGATTTCCATCAACAACCGCAGCCTGGATCAGTTCTTCGGCCGCGAAACCGCTCGCATGGTCGTGCGTCAGCCGCTGGAGCTGACCGAGACCGTCGAGAAGTTCGACATCTACGTCACCGTCCTCGGTGGTGGTGTCAGCGGTCAGGCTGGTGCGATCCGTCACGGTATCACCCGTGCCCTGATCAGCTACGACGAAGCCCTGCGCAGCCCGCTGCGCAAGGCCGGCTACGTGACTCGCGATGCCCGCGAAGTCGAGCGTAAGAAGGTCGGTCTGCGTAAAGCGCGTAAGCGTCCGCAGTACTCCAAGCGTTAATACGACGCTTCGAAAAACGCCCAGGCCCTTGTGGATCTGGGCGTTTTTTTATGCCCGCGAAAACGCCCTGCGACAGCTTGTCGCACGCGCGTAACCCTTATCTCTCAAGGCTTTCAGCAGTTTTGTATCCGGCTATTACCTTGTCAGGAGAGGGGGTTTTCTTTACCATTTGGCGAATTTTTTGCGCGGCTCGATTTTTACTTAGTAGAGGCCTGAACAACAGGCCACAAAAGCTGATGGGAGACGACTGAATGAGCAATGACGGCGTGAATGCAGGCCGGCGTCGCTTCCTCGTAGCAGCCACATCCGTGGTGGGTGCTGCAGGAGCGGTGGGTGCTGCGATCCCGTTCGTGGGGTCATGGCAGCCCAGTGCGAAGGCCAAGGCCGCAGGGGCACCGGTGAAGGTGAATATCAGCAAGATCGAAGCAGGTCAGCAGATGATTGCTGAATGGCGCGGTCAGCCGGTATTCATCGTTCGCCGTACCGAGGAGATCCTCGGCAACCTGGGCAAGATCGACGAGCGCATGGCTGACCCGAAGTCCGAAGCATCCGTGCAGCCGACCTATGTCGATCCGCATAACCGCTCGATCAAGCCGGAGATCCTGGTTCTGGTCGGTCTCTGCACCCACCTCGGCTGCTCGCCCTCCTTCCGTCCGGAAGTTGCGCCTGCCGACCTGGGCGCCGAGTGGGTGGGTGGCTATTTCTGCCCCTGCCACGGTTCGCGCTACGACCTCGCTGGCCGTGTCTACAAGGCGCAGCCCGCACCCTTGAACCTGCCGGTGCCGCCCCACTCCTACGAGTCGGATGATGTCATCGTCATCGGTGTGGACCAGGAGAAGGCCTAATGAGCAAATTCATGGAATGGATCGATGCGCGCTTCCCCGCGACCAAGATGTGGGAAGACCATCTGAGCAAGTACTACGCTCCGAAGAACTTCAACTTTTTCTATTTCTTCGGCTCCCTGGCCCTGCTGGTCCTGGTGAACCAGATTCTCACCGGCATCTGGCTGACCATGAGCTTCACGCCGTCCGCGGAAGAAGCCTTCGCCTCCGTCGAGTACATTATGCGCGACGTCGAGTACGGGGCGATCATTCGCTACCTGCACTCCACCGGCGCCTCGGCGTTCTTCATCGTGGTCTACATGCACATGTTCCGCGGCCTGCTCTACGGCTCCTACCAGAAGCCGCGCGAGCTGGTTTGGATCTTCGGCATGCTGATCTACCTCGCTCTGATGGCCGAGGCCTTCATGGGCTACCTGCTGCCCTGGGGCCAGATGTCCTACTGGGGTGCCCAGGTGATCATCTCGCTGTTCGGTGCCATCCCCGTCATCGGTGGTGACCTGACCCAGTGGATCCGCGGTGACTACCTGATCTCCGGCATCACCCTGAACCGCTTCTTCGCGCTGCACGTGATCGCCCTGCCGATCGTGATCCTCGGCCTGGTCGTGCTGCACATCCTGGCCCTGCACGAAGTGGGTTCGAACAACCCCGATGGCGTGGACATCAAGAAGAAGAAGGACGAGAACGGCATTCCGCTCGACGGCATCGCCTTCCACCCCTACTACACCGTGAAAGACATCGTTGGTGTGGTGGTCTTCCTCTTCGTGTTCTGCTTCGTGGTGTTCTTCTTCCCGGAGATGGGCGGCTACTTCCTCGAGAAGCCGAACTTCGAACAGGCGAACCCGTTCAAGACCCCTGAGCACATCGCGCCGGTGTGGTACTTCACCCCGTTCTACGCGATTCTCCGCGCGGTTCCGGACAAGCTGATGGGCGTCATCGCCATGGGCGCCGCCATTGCCGTGCTCTTCGTCCTGCCGTGGCTGGATCGCAGCCCCGTCAAGTCGATGCGCTACAAGGGCTGGCTGAGCAAGATCTGGCTGCTGGTCTTCTGCGTGTCCTTCGTCATCCTCGGCGTGCTGGGTGTTCTTGCGCCGACCCCGGGCCGTACGCTGCTGTCGCAGGTGTGCACCATCCTGTACTTCGCGTACTTCATCCTGATGCCCTTCTACACCAGGATGGAAAAAACCAAACCGGTTCCGGAAAGGGTGACAGGCTGATGAAAAAGCTATTCGCTGCATTTGTTATCGCTGCACTGCCGGCCTTGACCTTCGCCGCCGGTGGCCATGATGTAGAACTGGATCATGTCGATATCGACCTGACCGACAAGGCTGCACTGCAGGACGGCGCTCGTACCTTCGCCAACTACTGCATGGGCTGCCACAGTGCCAAGTTCCAGCGCTATGAGCGCGTGGCCAAGGACCTGGGCATTCCCGAAGAGCTGATGCTGGAAAACCTGGTGTTCACCGGTGCCAAGATCGGCGACCACATGCAGATCGGCATGAAGCCGAGCGATGCCAAGACCTGGTTCGGCGCCGCGCCGCCGGACCTGACCCTGGTCGCCCGTGTTCGTGGTACCGATTGGCTGTACAGCTACCTGCGCAACTTCTACGAAGATCCGGCGCGTCCCTGGGGCGTGAACAACAAGATCTTCCCGAACGTCGGCATGCCCAACGTGCTGGTCGGCCTGCAGGGTCGCCAGGTCGTGGGTTGCAAGCAGGTCCAGGCTGTCGAGGAAGGCAAGAAGCAGTACGATCCGCTGACGGGCGCTCCCATCACCCATGAAGCGTGCGACCAGCTGACCATCGTGCCGAAGACCGGCAAGCTGAGCGAAGCCGAGTTCGACCAGAAGGTGCAGAATCTTGTGACCTTCCTGGCCTACTCCGCTGACCCGAACAAGCTGCACATGCAGCGCATCGGCACCTACGTTCTGCTGTACCTGGCCTTCTTCTTCGTGTTCGCCTACCTGCTCAAGCGCGAATACTGGAAAGACGTGCACTGATAGCTGGCTCCATCGTTGTATACTCGCGCGCCCTTAATGGGCGCGCGCGTTTTTCTACTACTGCATAACTTCAAGCGAGGAGGGCGCCATGGCCGTGACCAACAGGTTGGCCTGTTACTCCGACCCCGCAGACCACTATTCCCATCGTGTACGCATCGTGCTCGCCGAGAAGGGTGTCGCTGCGGACATCATCGATGTCGAGCCGGGGCGCTGTCCGCCCAGGCTGGCCGAGGTCAACCCCTACGGCAGTGTGCCGACCCTGGTTGATCGTGACCTGGCGCTCTATGAGCCCACCGTGGTCATGGAATACCTCGAGGAACGCTATCCGCACCCGCCGCTCATGCCGGTCTATCCGGTTGCGCGGGGCAACACCCGTCTCCTCATGCACCGCGTTCAGCGTGATTGGTGCAGCCTGGTGGACCAGATTCTCGACTCCCGGGTGAAGGAGGCTGCCAAGGCCGTCGCTCGCAAGGAGCTGCGCGAGAGTCTCACCGGTGTATCGCCACTGTTCGCCGACAAGCCATTTTTCCTGAGCGAAGACCTCAGTCTTGTAGACTGCTGTCTGCTGCCGATCCTCTGGCGCCTGCCGGTGCTGGGAATCGAGTTGCCTCGCCCTGCCAAGCCGCTGCTGGACTACATGGAGCGCCTGTTCGTACGCGACGGCTTCCAGGCCAGTCTGTCAGCCGTCGAGCGCGACATGCGCTGATGAGGAGCACCTGATGAACTCCAGTCGTCCCTACCTTGTCCGTGCGCTCTACGAGTGGATAGTCGACAACAATTGCACCCCGCACCTGCTGGTCAATGCGGAGCATGCCGGTGTTCAGGTGCCGGCCGGTTATGCCAACGATGGCCAGATCGTGCTCAACGTTTCTCCCAGTGCCGTGCGTCACCTGCACATGGATAACGAGGCGGTGAGCTTCGAGGGGCGTTTTGGGGGCGTCGCCCACACCCTCTACATTCCTGCGCCGGCGATCATGGCCATCTATGCGCGGGAGAACGGGCAGGGCATGGTCTTCGATCTGGAGCCGCCGGTGGTAGACGACGAGGACCTGGGGCCCGAGGATGATGGCCCTTCCGGCGGCGATCCGTCCGGAGGCTCGCCGCGACCCAGCGGGCGCCCCAGCCTCAAGGTGGTCAAGTAATAAAAAAGGCGATCCGGTTGGATCGCCTTTTTTGTGTCCGCAGTTCGGTCAGTTGGTGTACTCGAACAGCTTGACGATGCGCTGTACGCCGGAGACGCCCTGGACCACGCTGGTGGCCTTGGCTGCTTCCTGGCGGGTCACCAGGCCGAGCAGGTAGACGATGCCGTTCTCGGTCACGACTTTGATCTGCGAGCTGGGAATCTGGCTGTCGGCCAGTAGCTGGGTGGTGATCTTGGTGGTGATGGTGCTGTCGTTCATGCGGGCCAGGGTCGAGGAGTTCTGCCCGACATGCAGTTCGTTGTGCACCTTCTTCACGCCCTGTGCGGTACGCGCGGCCTGTTCGGCCTGGGCCTTGAGGTTGTCGTTGGGGGTCTGTCCGGCCAGCAGCACGACGCCGTTGTAGCTGGTCACGACGATGTGCGAATTGGTCTTGAGATCAGGGTTCGCCGCTTCGATCTTGGCCCGCACCTTGGAGGGCGTGGACTGGTCGTCGATGGTCTTGCCGATGGTACGGCCACCGCAGCCACCCAGAACCAGGGTGACGGCGAGGCAGGCGAGGATCAGGGGGGAACGCGTCATTCTTCACTCCCAAACAGTTGACGATCGATCAGGTCACAAAGGCAATGGATGGCCAGCAGATGAACTTCCTGGATACGCGCCGTGGACTTGGCGGGTACGCGGATCTCGACATCTTCGGGCAGCAGCAGCGAGGCCATGCCGCCGCCGTCGCGGCCGGTCAGGGCTACGACAATCATTTCGCGGTCATGTGCGGCCTGGATGGCCTGGATGATGTTCGCGGAGTTCCCGCTGGTTGAGATCGCCAGCAGGATGTCGCCGGGTTGGCCCAGGGCGCGGATCTGCTTGGAGAAGATCTCGTTGTAGCTGTAGTCGTTGGCGATGGAGGTGATGGTCGAGCTGTCGGTGGTCAGCGCCAGCGCGGGCAGGCTGGGGCGTTCGCGCTCGAAGCGATTGAGCAGCTCCGAGGAGAAGTGCTGGGCGTCGCCGGCGGAGCCGCCATTGCCACACGAGAGTATCTTGCCCTCGTTGAGCAGCGCGTTGACCATCACCATGCTCGCATGCTCGATGTGCGGAGCGAGCATTTCCATGGCGAGCAGCTTGGTGTCGATGCTGGCCTGGAAGAGCTGGCGGATTCGGGGTTGCATGTCCATCGGGTTGACCTTAAGTGGGAGCGACTGCTCAGGTATCAAAGGCGTTCTGCAGCCATGTCAGTCGCGGGGGTGAGTCGCCATCCATCGAGTTGATGGCGACCACGTCAAATCGGCACGGGTATCGAGACCAGCGGGATTCCTTCTGGAGGAAGTGCTGGGCTGCGGTGATCAGCTTGGCGCGCTTGCGCGCATCGACGCTCTCCAGGGCGCCGCCCCAGGCGGCATGCCGTCGGTAGCGTACTTCGACGAATACTACTGTATCGCCGTCCAGCATGACCAGATCGAGCTCGCCTCGCGGGCACCGCCAGTTGCTGGCCAGCAGGCGCAAGCCATGACCTTCGAGGTGGGTGCGGGCAAGGGCTTCTGCCGCTTGCCCGCTGCTCTGTCGCTGGTTCAAGAATCGCTGTCGGGGAGGCGCTGCACCTGGCCGTCGCGGAATTCGGCCCAGGGCAGTTGGCGCTCGATGCGTTGAGCGGGGTTCAGGCTCAGGCTGCCGGAGAGGCCGTCGACACGACTTTCCGGCAGGGCCTTGAGCTGGTTGAGGCGTGGGGCGAGGCGATAGGCGTCCACGCCCATGGCGTAGAGGCGGCCCAGGCTGCCCCCGGCTTGCGGCCACTGGCGATCGACCTGCTGGCGCAGCGGGTCGTTGCTGTTCAGCAGCCAGGGGGTTTCGCAGAAGCGGATGCCGTTCAGGTCCAGGTACTGGGCCTGGTCGTTGCTGCCGGTGTACAGGTGGGAGGTGGCATACACGGGCACGTCGCCAGCGTATTGGAAGGCCAGGGTGGGTTTGATCTGCTGGGCCTGCTGCGGAGTGGCGGCGAGGAAGATGAAGTCGACATCCTGGCGGCGCGAGGGTTGAGCGGCGACCTGCGTACCGAGGGTGCTCTGCAGGCGCTTGGCGCGCGATTCGCTCTGGCGCAGTTGGAACAGATCGGCGATCTGCTGGGCCAGTTCCACCGGCTGATCGACGTGCTCTGCGGCGATCAGGCTGCCGCCGGCCTGTTCCCAGTTCTGGCGGAATGCATTGAGTACGCGGTCGCCCCATTCGCCACGCGGCACCAGTGCCACGGCGCGACGCATGCCGTCGCCCCAGGCGCGGCGGGCCACTTCACGGGCTTCGTCCTCGGCGGCGAGACCGAACTGGAACAACTGGGCGGGGCCTTCCTGGCCGGCGTCGCTGTAGTTGAGGGCAAGGGTGGTGATGGGCAGTTGCTCGCGGTCGCTCATCTGCTTGACCAGCGGTTTCTCCAGCGGCCCGACCACGAGTTGTACGCCGTCGGCCTGTGCCTGGCGGTAGAAGTCATCTAGGGAGCTGAGGTGCGAGCTGTCGTAGAGCTGGATGGCCGGCGGGTTCTGGCCGGCCTGCTGAGCCTGGTAGTGAGCGGCGAGGAAGCCGTCTCGAAGGGCGCGGGCCACCGAGGCGAGCGGGCCTTCCTGGGGCAGCAGCAGGGCGATCTTGGTCAGGGGCTGGTTGGCCAGTTCCTTCAGTTTGAGAAGGGGGGCAGGGAGCTGCTCGGCAGCTGGGTGTTGCGGATTCTGGGTGCGCCAGGTTTCGATGGCCGCCTGTTGTTGCTCCAGGGTGCCGGCGCTCTTGGTCACGCGGGCCAGTTCCATCCAGCCGGCGAGATCGGCGTCGCCGCCGGCCTGCAGCTGGTCGGCTGGCAGGTTGGACACCAGGGCCCAGATCGCTTCGTGGTTGGTCTTCTCGGCTTCGCCGTTGAGCAGCGGGGCGATGAATACGCGCTCACGTGCGGCGGCGAGGTTCTGGCCGTCGGCCTCCAGGGCGCGGGCGCGGACCAATTGGGTGCGGACCTGCTGTTCCACCGGCAGCTCGGCCAGTCGCTCCAGGCTCGGATGGCTCAGGGCCTTGAGGGCGCTCTTGGGCTGGTTGCGTGCCATGGCGAGTTCGGCCGCCAGGGTGCTGGCGTACACCTGCTGGGCGGGCTTGAGGCCGTCCAGCGGAACCTGTTCGAGAATGCGGGCCGAGCGGCCTATATCCTGCTGCTTGTACGCCATATCGGCGGCGGCAAGGCGCAGGAGGGCAGCCTGCTCCGGCTTGCTGTCGTTCGCTTGCTGGAGCATCTGCTCGATGCTGGCCTGGGGCGTGCGGGGCAGTTCGCCGAGAGTTGAGGTGGGCGAACTGCCACAGGCGGCCAGCAGGCCGACGAGGCAGAGTGCGGAAAGCGGGCGCAGGCAAGCGATCATTTAACGATCCCGGTACTCGATCAAAGAAGCGTCGGATTGTACCCAAGGCCCGCCCGGGGTGCGATGTTGGAGGTCAGAAACGGGCTACAATGCGCGCCTTTAAGTGAATTCCGAGGTGTCTTGTGACCGTTTCCCCAGGCTCTGTTGCCACCTTGGGCAAGCTTTACGTGGTGGCCACGCCCATCGGGAATCTCGATGACATCAGTGCTCGTGCGCTGCGAGTGCTGCGCGAGGTGTCCCTCATCGCCGCCGAGGACACCCGCCACTCCGTGCGCCTGCTTCAGCACTTCGGCATCGATACGCCGTTGGCGGCCTGTCATGATCACAACGAGCGCGAGGAGGGCGGCCGTTTTCTGGCTCGCCTGCAGGCTGGCGAGGATGTCGCGTTGATTTCCGACGCTGGTACCCCGCTGATATCCGATCCTGGCTATCACCTGGTGCGGCGGGTTCGGGCGGCCGGCATCGCCGTGGTGCCTGTGCCGGGGCCCAGCGCCCTGATCGCGGCGCTTTCTGCGGCGGGTCTCCCCTCGGATCGCTTCATATTCGAGGGCTTTCTGCCCGCCAAGACGGCCGGCCGTCGCTCGCGCCTGGAGTCGGTAAAGGAGGAGCCGCGCACCCTCATCTTCTACGAGGCTCCGCATCGGATACTCGAATGCCTGGAGGATATGGTTTCGATCTTCGGAGGAGAGCGTCAGGCGGTGCTTGCGCGCGAGTTGACCAAGACGTTCGAAACGCTGAAGGGCAGTCCGCTGGCCGCGCTGCGCGATTGGGTTGCGAGTGATAGCAATCAGCAGCGGGGTGAGTGTGTGCTGCTGGTGGCTGGCTGGCAGGCGCCCGAGGGCGAAGATGCGATCAGTGGTGAAGCGTTGCGTGTACTCGATCTGCTGCTTGCCGAACTGCCCCTGAAGCGAGCGGCGGCGCTGGCTGCGGAAATAACCGGGGTGCGCAAGAACCTGCTCTACCAGGCTGCGCTGGAGCGCCAGGGCGATTCTTGAGCTTGTTCTTCTGCTGGCCTGCCGCTACCCTTGGCGGCGGAGAGTCGATCGGACAGTCGCTGTCTCATTTCGTTCGCGATTTTGAGAGGGAGGAAAGTCCGGGCTCCGCAGGGCAGAGTGCCAGGTAACGCCTGGGAGGCGAAAGCCTACGGAAAGTGCCACAGAAAATAACCGCCTAAGCGCGCAAGCGCCGGTAAGGGTGAAAAGGTGCGGTAAGAGCGCACCGCGCGACTGGCAACAGTTCGTGGCTAGGTAAACCCCACTCGGAGCAAGACCAAATAGGAATCCTTGGCGTGGCCCGCGTCGGATTCGGGTAGGTTGCTAAAGGCTGTCAGTGATGGCAGCCGTAGATGAATGACTGTCCACGACAGAACCCGGCTTACAGATCGACTCTCCACTTTTCCCCACTTCTGCTTTATTTGCTCCACGTCTGAAATACCGAAAAAATCTTACTCTTGAGAAATTACTTTAAGTTCGCGCTTCAGCTCTCTGGCGCGCCTTATTTTTGTGCCTGAAATCCGCTGCAATATCTCTCCCGCCCCCTCCCAAAAGCTCGCTAAATCTCCGTCCTGTAAGGAATTTTCCGTCTTTGCCCGCCTTGACGGTGGGGCGCGCGCATTTCTATAGTGTGCGGAAGTGGTGCAAAGTGGGAAAAAGTGGGATCAATTGGTACGGGAAGCCTAAAACAGGGGAAGCGCAGCCGTGTTTCGCGGAGCAAATGCCATCAGTCTCGACGCCAAAGGGCGCATCGCGATGCCGAGTCGGTATCGTGATGAGCTTTTTTCGCGTTGTGATGGCCAGCTCATCGTCACCATCGATGCCGTCGACCGCTGTCTGACCCTCTACCCGCTCCCCGAATGGGAGCTCATCGAAGCCAAGCTTCGCGAGCTGCCGTCCCTGCGTGAAGAAACCCGCCGCCTGCAACGCCTCCTGATCGGTAACGCCGTCGACCTCGAGTTGGACGGCAACGGTCGTTTCCTGGTCCCGCCGCGCTTGCGCGAGTACGCGGGCCTGGACAAGAAGGCGATGCTGGTTGGCCAGTTGAACAAGTTCCAGATATGGGACGAAGACGCCTGGAACGCGATTTCCGATGCGGACCTGATGGCAATCAAACAACCCGGCGGCCTGCCGGACGAACTGCGTGACCTTATCCTGTGAGTACCGAAAGCAGCTTCCGCCACATCACCGTCCTGCTCGACGAGGCCGTAGACAGCCTCGCCGTGCGTGCGGACGGCTGCTACCTGGACGGCACCTTCGGTCGCGGGGGGCACAGTCGGTTGATCCTCCGGCATCTTGGTGAGGAGGGCCGGCTGCTCGGTTTCGACAAGGACCCCCAAGCCATAGCTACAGGGCAAGCGCTGGCGGCCGAAGACGGCCGCTTTGTCATTGTGCAGCGCAGTTTCGCCGAGATGGCGGGCGAGCTCGCCGAGCGAGGCCTGGCCGGCAAGGTCGATGGCGTCCTGCTCGATCTCGGTGTCTCCTCGCCGCAGCTGGATGACGCCGAGCGTGGCTTCAGCTTCCTCAACGACGGTCCCCTCGATATGCGCATGGACCCCACTCGCGGCGTCAGTGCCGCGCAATGGATCGCCACCGCGCCCGAGGATGAGATCGCCCGCGTGCTCAAGGAATATGGCGAGGAACGCTTCGCCAAGCGCATGGCGCGTGCCGTTGTGCAGCGCCGGGCCGAGAAACCCTTCGAGCGCACCGCCGACCTGGCTGCCGTGCTCACGGTGGCCAATCCCGCCTGGGAAAAAGGCAAGAATCCGGCTACCCGTGCTTTCCAGGGCATTCGCATCCATGTGAACAACGAGCTGGGTGATCTGGAGCGTGGCCTCGAGGCTGCCCTGGAGAATCTCGCCGTTGGCGGCCGCCTGGTCGTTATCAGCTTCCACTCCCTGGAAGACCGCATCGTCAAGCTGTTCATGCGCAAGCATGCGAAAGGCGAGGCGGACAAGCTGCCGCGCAACCTGCCGATCCGTCCCCCGGCCTTCGATCCCCGGCTGAAGCTGCTGGGCAAGCCCCAATTCGCATCCGAGGAAGAGCTGAAGGCCAACCCGCGTTCGCGCAGCGCCGTCATGCGTGTGGCGGAGAAGCTCAGATGAGCCGCATCTACGCCAAGCCCCTGCCGGGCGGCAGCTTCCTGATGCTGTTGCTGTTCATCGCCGTACTGGTTTCCGCCATCGGCGTGTCCTACAGTGCGCACTGGAACAGGCAGTTGCTCAACAAGCTCTATACCGAACTCAGCGTGCGCGACAAGGCGCAGGCCGAGTGGGGCCGCCTGGTGCTGGAGCAGAGCACCTGGACTGCGCACAACCGCATCGAGTCGCTGGCCAGCGAGCAATTGAAGATGCGTATCCCCGAACCTGCGGAAATCCGCATGGTGGCGCCATGATCAACCTTGAGGGGGCGCTCTACCCCTGGCGCTTCCGGGTGGTCCTGGTGCTGCTCGCCCTCATGGTCGCGGCCATCTCCTGGCGTATCGTGGACCTGCACGTGATTGATCGCGACTTCCTCAAGGGGCAGGGCGATGCGCGCAGCGTGCGGCACATCCCGATTCCGGCGCACCGTGGCCTGATCACCGATCGCAACGGTGAGCCGCTGGCAGTCAGCACCCCGGTCACCACCCTCTGGACCAACCCCAAGGACCTGATGGCTGTGCGTGACCAGTGGCCGGTCATCGCCGCGACCCTGGGGCAGGACCCGAAGATCTTCGCCGAGCGCATCGAGCAGAACGCCGGTCGTGAATTCCTCTATCTCGCTCGTGGCCTGACGCCTGAGCAGGGGCAGGCGATCCTTGCCCGCAAGCTGCCGGGCGTGTACGCCATCGAAGAGTTCCGTCGCTTCTACCCGGCCGGCGAGGTGACCGCCCATGTGGTCGGCTTCACCGACGTCGACGATCGCGGTCGCGAGGGCGTCGAGCTGTCCTTCGACCAGTGGCTGGCCGGTGTGCCCGGCAAGCGCCAGGTGCTCAAGGATCGCCGTGGTCGTCTGATCAAGGACGTCCAAGTCGCCAAGAACGCCAAGCCTGGCAAGACCCTGGCCCTGTCCATCGACCTGCGCCTGCAGTACCTCGCCCACCGCGAGCTGCGCAACGCGCTGGTGGAGAACGGTGCCAAGGCCGGCAGCCTAGTGATCGTCGACGTCAAGACTGGCGAAGTGCTGGCTATGGCCAACCAGCCCACCTACAACCCGAACAACCGCCGCAACCTGCAGCCGGCGGCCATGCGCAACCGCGCCATGATCGACGTGTTCGAGCCGGGTTCGACGGTCAAGCCGATCTCCATGTCCGCCGCCTTGCAGAGCGGGCGCTGGAAGCCCGAGGACAAGGTCGAGGTCTACCCCGGCTCGCTGCAGATCGGCCGCTACACCATCAAGGACGTCTCCAAGACCGAGGGCCCGATCCTCGACCTGACAGGCATCCTGATCAATTCCAGCAACGTCGGCATGAGCAAGATCGCCTTCGACATCGGCGGCGAGACCATCTACGAGACCATGCGCCAGCTGGGCCTCGGCCAGGATACCGGCCTCGGCTTCCCCGGCGAGCGCGTGGGCAACCTGCCCAACCACCGTGAGTGGCGCAAGGCCGAGACCGCGACCCTGTCCTATGGCTACGGCCTCTCGGTGACCGCCATCCAGATGGTCCATGCCTACGCCACGCTGGCCAACAACGGCCAGGCCGTGCCCCTTTCGATGACCCGGGTCGACAGCCTGCCCGTCGGGACCCAGGTGATTCCCGGGGATGTCGCCAAGACCATGCAGGGCATGCTCCAGCAAGTGGTCGAGGCGCCGCGCGGCGTGTTCCGCGCCCAGGTGCCGGGCTATCACGTTTCCGGCAAGAGCGGCACGGCGCGCAAGGCCACTGTCGGTGCCAAGGGCTACACCCAGAACGCCTACCGCTCGCTCTTCGCGGGCTTCGGTCCGTCCACCAATCCGCGTCTGGCGATGGTGGTGGTGATCGATGAACCCAGCAAGGCCGGCTACTTCGGTGGCCTGGTCTCGGCACCCGTATTCGGCAGGGTCATGGCTGGCGCGTTGCGCCTGATGAACATCGCACCGGACAACCTGCCCACCGAGGAACAACAGACCGCGGAAGCGGCTACCGGCAAAGGAGGGCGGATCTGATGCCCATGCCACTGAATCAATTGTTGCCCCAGGCCGAAAGCGCCACCCTGATCCGTGAACTGACCCTGGACAGCCGCAAGGTGCGCCCGGGTGACCTGTTCCTGGCGGTTCCCGGCGCCCAGCACGACGGCCGCGACCACATCGCCGATGCCATCGCTCGCGGCGCCAGTGCTGTCGCGTACGAAGCGGAAGGCGCCCCGGCTGTCGATGCCAGCGGTGCCGAACTGTTGGCCATCAAGGGGTTGGCTGGCCAGCTCTCGGCCATCGCCGGGCGCTTCTATGGCGAGCCCAGCCGCGGCCTGAATCTCGTGGGCGTCACCGGAACCAATGGCAAGACCAGCGTCAGCCAACTGATCGCCCAGGCCCTGGACCTGCTCGGCGAGCGTTGCGGCATCGTCGGGACCCTGGGGACAGGCTTCCACGGCGAGCTGGAGAGCGGCCGCCATACGACCCCCGACCCGTTGGCGGTGCAGGCCACCCTGGCCAACCTCAAGCAGGCCGGTGCCCGCGCCGTGGCGATGGAGGTTTCCTCCCATGGACTGGAGCAGGGACGCGTGGCCGCACTCGCCTTCGATGTCGCGGTGTTCACCAACCTGTCCCGCGATCATCTCGACTACCACGGTTCGATGGAGGCCTATGGCGCTGCCAAGGCTCGCCTGTTCGACTGGCCCGAGCTGCGTTGCCGGGTGATCAACCTCGACGATGCGTTCGGCCGCGAACTCGCCTCGCGTACCCATGAGTCCCGTCTCATCGGCTACAGCCAGGAAGACGCGTCCGCCTTCATCTATTGCCGCGAAGCACATTTCGATGACGATGGCGTGCGTGCGAGCCTGGTTACGCCGCAAGGCGAAGGCCTGCTGCGCAGCCCGCTGCTCGGGCGTTTCAACCTCAGCAACCTGCTGGCGGTGGTCGGTGCCCTGCTGGGCATGGGCTACCCGCTGGACGAAATCCTTCGCGCGCTGCCCGGCCTCCAGGGGCCGGCCGGCCGCATGCAGCGCCTGGGCGGTGGTGACAAGCCGCTGGTGGTCGTGGATTACGCCCACACCCCCGACGCCATGGAAAAGGTACTCGAAGCCCTGCGCCCCCACGCTCGGGGCCGCCTGCTGTGCCTGTTCGGCTGCGGCGGTGATCGCGACCGTGGCAAGCGCCCGCTGATGGCAGCCCTGGCCGAGCGCCTGGCCGACCACGTACTGGTCACCGACGACAACCCGCGCAGCGAGGACCCGGCGCAGATCTTCGACGACATTCGCCCCGGCTTCGCCGATGCGGCAAGGGCCGAGTTCGTCCACGGTCGTGGCGTCGCCATCGCCCGCCTGATCGCCACCGCTGGCGTCGACGACGTGGTGTTGCTGGCCGGCAAGGGGCATGAGGATTACCAGGAAATCAACGGCGAGCGCCTGCCGTTCTCCGACCTGCAGGAAGCCGAGGCCGCCCTGGGCGCCTGGGGAGCCAGCCATGCTTGAACCGATGCGTCTTTCCGCCCTGCAGGCTCCGTTGCAGGCCCGCTTGATCGGGGTTGATGCCGCATTCTCGGCGGTGTCCACCGACAGCCGGCGCGTCGAGCCCGGGCAACTGTTCATCGCGCTGGTCGGACCGAATTTCGATGGCCATGACTACCTGGCCGACGTCGCCGCCAAAGGGGCCGTCGCCGCGCTCGTGCAGCGCGAGGTCCCGGGCGCGCCGCTGCCGCAGTTGCTGGTGGCCGATACCCGCCTCGCCCTTGGTCGGCTCGGCGCGCTCAACCGTGACGCCTTCACCGGCAAGGTGGCCGCGGTTACCGGGTCCAGCGGCAAGACCACGGTCAAGGAGATGCTCGCCAGCATCCTGCGCACCCAGGGCCCCGTACTGGCTACCCGCGGCAACCTCAACAACGACCTGGGCGCGCCGCTCACCCTGCTCGAACTGGCGCCGGAGCACCGCAGCGCCGTGATCGAACTGGGCGCTTCCCGGGTGGGCGAGATCGCCTACACCGTCGGCCTGACCCGGCCCCAGGTTGCCATCATCAACAACGCCGGCACTGCCCATGTGGGCGAGTTCGGAGGCCCGGAGAAGATCGTCCTGGCCAAGGGCGAGATCCTCGAAGGCCTGGCCGACAACGGTATCGCCGTGCTCAACCGCGACGACAAGGCATTCGATACCTGGCGCCAGCGCAATGGCGCCCGCCGGGTGCTGAGCTTCGGCCTCGATGCCGTCGATGCCGACCTGCGCGCCGAATCCATCGTGCGTGATGCTCGTGGCTGCATGGCCTTCATCCTCAAGGGCGTGGCGGGTGAAGCCAACATCCAGCTCAACCTGCTGGGCCTGCATAACGTCGCCAATGCATTGGCCGCCGCCGCTGCCGCGCACGCGCTGGGCGTACCGCTGGTCGGTATTCGCGACGGCCTGCAGAACCTGCAACCGGTCAAGGGCCGCACCGTAGCGCAGTTGGCGCCCAGTGGCATGCGGGTGATCGACGATAGCTACAACGCCAACCCGGCTTCGATGATCGCGGCCGTTGATATACTCGCCGGCTTTTCCGGCCGCACCGTCCTGGTGCTCGGGGATATGGGCGAGCTGGGCGAGTGGGCCGAGCAAGGCCACCGCGACGTGGGGCTCCACGCCCGCGGCAAGGTCAGCGCGCTCTATGCAGTCGGTCCTCAGATGGCTCATGCAGTCGCCGCTTTCGGCGACGATGGCCGCCATTTCGCCGATCAGTCCAGCCTGATCCAGGCCCTGGTCGATGAGCAGGACGCCAACACAACCATTCTGATCAAAGGTTCCCGCAGCGCGGCGATGGACAAGGTCGTCGCGGCCATCTGCGGAACGGGGGAGGCTCACTAATCATGCTGCTGCTGCTCGCTGAGTACCTGCAACAGTTCCATAAGGGGTTCGGGGTGTTCCAGTACCTGACCCTGCGCGGGATTCTCGGCGTCCTTACGGCGCTGTCGCTGTCGCTCTGGCTCGGGCCCTGGATGATCCGCACCCTGCAGGTGCGCCAGATCGGCCAGTCCGTGCGCAACGACGGGCCGCAATCGCACCTCTCCAAGTCCGGTACGCCGACCATGGGTGGCGCGCTGATTCTTACCGCCATCGGCATCAGCACCCTGCTCTGGGCCGACCTGTCCAACCGCTACGTCTGGGTGGTGCTGGGCGTGACGCTGCTGTTCGGCGCCATCGGCTGGGTCGACGACTATCGCAAGGTGATCGAGAAGAACTCCCGTGGGCTGCCGAGCCGCTGGAAGTATTTCTGGCAGTCGGTGTTCGGCATCGGCGCTGCGGTCTTCCTTTATATGACCGCGACCAGCCCGGTGGAGACCACCCTGATCCTGCCGATGGTCAAGGATGTCGGGATCCCGCTGGGTGTCGGCTTCATCGTGCTGACCTATTTCGTGATCGTCGGCTCCAGCAACGCGGTCAACCTGACCGACGGGCTGGATGGCCTGGCCATCATGCCGACCGTGATGGTCGGCGGCGCGCTGGGGATCTTCTGCTACCTGTCGGGCAACATCAAATTCGCCGAATACCTGTTCATCCCCTATGTGCCGGGCGCGGGTGAACTGATCGTGTTCTGCGCCGCCCTGGTGGGCGCCGGCCTCGGCTTCCTCTGGTTCAACACCTACCCGGCCCAGGTCTTCATGGGTGACGTCGGCGCGCTGGCGCTCGGCGCTGCCCTGGGCACCATCGCCGTGATCGTGCGCCAGGAAGTGGTGCTGTTCATCATGGGGGGCGTGTTCGTCATGGAGACGCTGTCGGTGATGATCCAGGTCGCCTCGTTCAAATTGACCGGCCGTCGTGTATTCCGCATGGCCCCTATCCACCACCACTTCGAACTGAAAGGCTGGCCCGAGCCCCGCGTGATCGTACGTTTCTGGATCATCACCGTGATCCTCGTGCTGATCGGCCTCGCCACCCTGAAGCTGCGTTGAGGAGACCATGAGCCTGATCGCTTCCGACCAGTTCCGCATCGTTGTCGGCCTCGGCAAGAGCGGCATGTCCCTGGTGCGCTTCCTGGCGCGCCAGGGCGTGCGCTTCGCCGTGGCCGACACGCGCGAGAACCCGCCCGAACTGGCCACCCTGCGTGCCCAGTACCCGGAGGTGGAAGTGCGCTGTGGTGAACTCGACGTCGATTTCCTCTGCCGCGCCAGCGAGCTCTACGTGAGCCCCGGCCTAGCCATCGCCACGCCGGCGCTGCAGGAGGCGGCCAAGCGCGGCGTCAAGCTGTCCGGCGATATCGAGCTGTTCGCCCGTCACGCCAAGGCGCCCATCGTCGCCATCAGCGGCTCCAACGCCAAGAGCACCGTCACCACCCTGGTGGGCGAGATGGCGCAGGCGGCCGGTCGCAGGGTCGCCGTCGGTGGCAACCTGGGGACCCCGGCGCTCGACCTGCTGGCCGATGACATCGAGCTTTACGTGATGGAGCTGTCCAGCTTCCAGCTGGAGACCACCGATCGCCTGAACGCCGAAGTGGCCACCGTGCTCAACGTCAGCGAAGACCACATGGACCGCTACGCCGACATGCAGGCCTATCACCTGGCCAAGCACCGCATCTTCCGCGGCGCCCGGCAGGTGGTGGTCAACCGTGGCGATGCGCTGTCCCGGCCCCTGGTCGCCGACCAGCTACCCTGCTGGACCTTCGGCCTGAACAAGCCGGACCTCAGGGGCTTCGGCCTGATCGAGGAAGAGGGCGAGAAGTACCTCGCGTTCCAGTTCGAGAAGCTGCTGCCCGTGCGCGAACTCAAGGTCCGTGGCGCCCACAACCAGGCCAATGCCCTGGCGGCCCTGGCCCTGGGGCACGCCGTCGGCCTGCCCATGGAGCCGATGCTGGAGACCCTCAAGACCTTCACCGGCCTCGCCCATCGCTGCCAGTGGGTGCGCGAGCGCGAAGGCGTGGCGTACTACGACGACTCCAAGGCCACCAATGTCGGTGCGGCGCTGGCCGCCATCGAAGGCCTGGGTGCGGACATCGACGGCAAGCTGGTGCTGATCGCCGGTGGCGATGGCAAGGGCGCCGATTTTTCCGGGATGCGCGAGCCGGTGGCGGGTTTCTGCCGCGCCGTGGTGCTGCTGGGGCGTGACGCCGAACTGATCGCCCAGGCCCTGGGCGATGCCGTGCCGCTGGTGCGCGTGCGGACTCTGGACGAGGCCGTGAGCCGTGCCGCCGAACTGGCCGTCCGGGGAGACGCCGTGCTGCTGTCGCCCGCGTGCGCCAGCCTCGACATGTTCAAGAACTTCGAAGAGCGCGGACGCCTCTTCGCCCAGGCCGTGGAGGGGCTCACCTGATGCTGGCCCGCCTGTTCGCCCTGCAGTCGCCGCTGCGCAGTCGCCGTGGCCTCGACATGGACTTCCCGCTGCTGGCGGGTTGCCTGGCGCTGCTCGGCCTGGGGCTGGTGATGATCACCTCGGCGTCCTCGGAAGTGGCCGCCGCGCTGTCCGGCAACCCGCTCTACCACAGCATCCGCCACCTCATTTACCTGGCCATCGGCGGGGTCGCCTGCGTGCTGACCCTGCAGGTGCCCATGAGCTTCTGGCAGCGCTACGGCGCGCGCCTGATGCTGGTCGCCTTCGTCCTGCTGATCATGGTGCTGCTGCCGGGCATCGGCCGCGAGGTCAACGGCGCCAAGCGCTGGATCGGCTTCGGCCTGTTCAACCTGCAGCCGTCCGAACTGGCCAAGCTGTTCACCGTCATGTTCATCGCCGGCTACCTGGTGCGCCGCCAGGACGAGGTGCGCGAGAAGCTCACCGGCTTCATCAAGCCGATGCTGGTGCTTGGCCCCATCGCCGTGCTGCTGCTGGCGGAGCCGGACTTCGGCGCCACCGTGGTACTGGTGGGTTCCTGCATCGCAATGCTGTTCCTCGGTGGCATCAACCTGGTTCGCTTCGTCCCGCTGGTCGGCGCGGTGCTCGGTGCCGGGGTGCTGGTCATGACCAGCCAGAGCTACCGCATGCAGCGCCTGACCAACTTCATCGACCCCTGGGCCGACCAGTACGGCGCCGGCTACCAGTTGAGCCAGGCGCTGATCGCCTTCGGCCGTGGCGAATGGTTCGGCGTCGGCCTGGGCAACAGCATCCAGAAGCAGTTCTACCTGCCCGAGGCGCACACCGACTTCGTCTTCGCCGTACTGGCGGAAGAACTGGGCATGGTCGGGGCGCTGGCCACGGTCGCCCTGTTCGTGTTCGTCAGCGTCCGGGCGCTGCACATCGGCCTCTGCGCGGAACGCGCGCGGCAATATTTCTCGGCCTACGTGGCCTATGGGCTGGCCTTCCAGTGGATCGGCCAGGTCCTGATCAACATCGGTGTGAATGTCGGCCTGCTGCCCACCAAGGGCCTGACCCTGCCGTTCCTCAGCTACGGCGGCAGCTCCCTGGTGATCTGCTGCGTCTGCCTCGGCCTGCTGCTGCGGATAGAATGGGAAAGCCGCACGCACCTGGGCAACGAAGACATCGAGTTCGTCGAGAGCGACTTCCTCGAAGAGGAGGCACGTCCATGAGCGGCAATGTATTGATCATGGCGGGTGGCACCGGCGGGCACGTTTTCCCGGCACTGGCCTGCGCCCGCGAGTTCCAGGCCCGTGGCTACAGCGTGCACTGGCTGGGCACCCCGCGTGGCATCGAGAACGAACTGGTACCCCAGGCCGGCCTGCCGCTGCACCTGATCCAGGTCACCGGCCTGCGCGGCAAGGGCATCAAGTCGCTGCTCAAGGCGCCGTTCTCCCTGGTGCGTTCGCTGTTCCAGGCGCGGCGCGTGGTCAGCGAGCTCAAGCCCGTCTGCGTGCTGGGCATGGGTGGCTATGTCACCGGCCCCGGCGGCCTGGCTGCGCGCCTGGCCGGCGTACCGCTGGTCATCCACGAGCAGAACGCCGTCGCCGGCACCGCCAACCGCAGCCTGGCACCGTTCGCCAGCCGCGTCTGCGAGGCCTTCCCGGATACCTTCGGGTCCAGCGACAAGCGCCGCACCACGGGCAACCCGGTGCGCGAGGAGCTGTTCCTGGAAACCCCGCGCGACGCCCTGGCCGGTCGCACGCCGCGCCTGCTGGTGCTGGGCGGCAGCCTGGGGGCCGAGCCACTGAACAAGCTGCTGCCGGCAGCCGTCGCGCTGCTGCCTGCCGAACTTCGCCCGCAGGTGTTCCACCAGGCCGGCAAGAATCACGATGGGGTCACTGCGGAGCGTTATCGCGAAGCCGGTGTCGAAGCGGAGGTCGCACCCTTCATCAAGGATATGGCACGGGCCTATGCCTGGGCCGATCTGGTCATCTGCCGCTCCGGCGCGCTGACCGTCAGCGAACTCGCTGCCGCCGGGTTGCCGTCTTTCCTGGTGCCGCTGCCCCATGCGATCGACGACCACCAGTCGCGCAATGCCGATTATCTGGCGAAGGAGGGCGCGGCCTTCCTTCTCCCGCAACATGCCACCGACGCGGCCGCACTCGCCGCCCGGCTGACCGAGGTACTGATGCAACCCGAACGACTCAAGGCCATGGGCGCGATCGCCCGCAGTCTGGCCAAGCCCGATGCCACCCGCAGCGTGGTCGATATCTGCCTGGAGGTGGCCCATGGTTGAGAGCCAGAAAGCCATGCCGCAACCGGAAATGCGCCGCATCCGTCGCATCCACTTCGTCGGCATCGGCGGCGTGGGCATGTGCGGGATCGCCGAAGTGCTGCTGAACCTCGGCTACAACGTCTCCGGTTCCGACCTCAAGGCCTCGCCCGTGACTGCGCGCCTGGAGAGCTTCGGTGCGCAGATCTTCATCGGCCACCGTGCCGAGAACGCCGAGAACGCCGACGTGCTGGTGGTTTCCAGCGCGGTGAACAAGGCCAACCCGGAGGTCGCCGTCGCCCTGGAGCGCCGTATCCCCGTGGTGCCGCGTGCCGAGATGCTGGCCGAGCTGATGCGCTACCGCCACGGCATCGCCGTCGCCGGGACCCACGGCAAGACCACCACCACCAGCCTGATCGCCTCGGTGTTCGCCGCGGGCGGCCTGGACCCGACCTTCGTCATCGGCGGGCGCCTGAACGCCGCCGGCACCAACGCGCAGCTGGGTACCAGCCGGTATCTGGTGGCCGAGGCCGACGAGAGCGACGCCAGCTTCCTGCACCTGCAGCCGATGGTCGCGGTGGTCACCAACATCGACGCCGACCACATGAGCACCTATGGCGGCGACTTCAACAAGCTGAAGAAGACCTTCGTCGAGTTCCTCCACAACCTGCCGTTCTACGGGCTGGCGGTGCTTTGCGTGGATGACCCTGTGGTGCGCGAGATCCTCCCTCAGGTGGCCCGCCCGACCGTGACCTACGGCTTCGCCGAGGATGCCGACCTGCGCGCCATCAACGTCCGCCAGCAGGGCATGCAGACCTTCTTCACCGTGCTGCGCAAGGACCGTGCGCCGCTGGACGTCTCGGTGAACATGCCGGGCAACCACAACGTATTGAACGCGCTGGCGACCATCGCCATCGCCACCGATGAAGGCATCGATGACGACGCCATCGTGCGCGGCCTGTCGGGCTTCCAGGGCGTGGGCCGACGCTTCCAGGTCTACGGCGAGCTGCAGGTCGAAGGCGGCAGCGTGATGCTGGTCGACGACTATGGCCACCACCCGCGCGAAGTCGCGGCGGTGATCAAGGCTGTACGTGGTGGCTGGCCGGAGCGCCGCCTGGTGATGGTCTACCAGCCGCACCGCTACAGCCGCACCCGTGATCTGTACGACGACTTCGTGCAGGTGCTGGGAGAGTCCAACGTGCTGCTGCTGATGGAGGTCTACCCGGCGGGCGAGGAGCCCATCCCCGGCGCCGACAGCCGCCAGCTGTGCCACAGCATCCGGCAGCGCGGCCAGCTGGACCCGATCTACATCGAGCGTGGTGTCGAACTGGCGCCGCTGGTCAAGCCGTTGCTGCGCGCCGGCGACATCCTGCTCTGCCAGGGTGCCGGCGATATCGGCGGGCTGGCCCCGCAATTGATCCAGAGCCCGTTGTTCGGTGGTGGCGATGATGCCGCCGCGAGGAAAGAGTCATGAGCGCGAACCTGAAATCCACCCTCGAGCCCAAGGCCTTCGGCCGGGTCGCCGTGCTCTACGGCGGCAAGAGCGCCGAGCGCGAAGTCTCGCTGAAGTCCGGGAGCATGGTCCTGGAAGCGCTCCAGGGCGCAGGCGTCGAGGCCTTCGGCATCGATGTCGGCGACGACCTGCTGCAACGCCTGGCCGCCGAGAAGATCGACCGCGCCTTCATCGTCCTCCACGGCCGTGGCGGCGAGGACGGCAGCATGCAGGGCCTGCTCGAATGCCTGGGCATCCCCTACACCGGTAGCGGTGTGCTGGCCTCCGCCCTGGCGATGGACAAGCTGCGGACCAAGCAGGTCTGGCAGAGCCTCGGCCTGTCCACC
This sequence comes from Pseudomonas sp. Pc102, assembly GCF_018408275.1. NCBI lineage: Bacteria > Pseudomonadati > Pseudomonadota > Gammaproteobacteria > Pseudomonadales > Pseudomonadaceae > Pseudomonas > Pseudomonas sp. Pc102. Next base: position 1,311,452 of record NZ_AP021905.1, read on the forward strand.
CCGCGTCACGCGGTGCTCGCCAGCGAGGCGGATTGCCGTGCGGCGGCCGAAGCGCTGGGCTTCCCGCTGATCGTCAAGCCGGCTCACGAAGGCTCGAGCATCGGCATGGCCAAGGTGGCGGATGTCGACGCATTGATAGAAGCCTGGAAGGGCGCCAGCCGTTATGACTCCCAGGTACTGGTGGAGCAGTGGATCCATGGGCCGGAGTACACCATCGCGATGCTGCGCGGGCAGGTGCTGCCGCCCATCCGCCTGGGTACCCCGCATACTTTCTACGACTACGACGCCAAGTACCTGGCCAATGACACCCAGTACCAGATCCCCTGCGGGCTGGACGCCGCCAGGGAGCAGGAACTCAAGGACCTGACCGCGCGCGCGTGCGAGGCGGTGGGTACCCAGGGCTGGGCGCGTGCCGACGTGATGCAGGACGCCGACGGCCGCTTCTGGCTGCTGGAAGTGAACACCGTTCCGGGCATGACCGACCACAGCCTGGTCCCGATGGCCGCTCGCGCTGCGGGCCTGGATTACCAGCAACTGGTGCTGGCGATCCTGGCCGACAGCGTCGAGGCACGAGGTTAAGCACATGCGTGGCGCCACGGTCCGTCATCAGCAACCCGCCATCGGCCGCGCTCCCCAGCGCAAGCCGGTGCCGCGTGGTGCCAGCCGGATGGTGGCCAAGGAGCCGCTCAGCACACGCCTGCCCAAGCCGAACTTCAGCGTGTTCAAGCGCCTGGTCTGGCCGGTGGTCCTGGTGGTGCTGGGGTTCGGTGCCTACGAGGCGGCGCAGCGCCTGCTGCCCTATGCGGATCGCCCCATCGCCAAGATCAACGTGCAGGGCGACCTGAGCTACATCAGCCAGCAGGCGGTGCAGCAGCGGATCGCCCCGTACATCGCGGCGAGCTTCTTCAGCATCGACCTGGCCGGCATGCGCAGCGAGCTGGAGCAGATGCCCTGGATCGCCCACGCCGAGGTGCGCCGGGTGTGGCCGGACCAGGTGATGATCCGCCTGGAAGAACAATTGCCGATCGCCCGCTGGGGCGATGAGGCGCTGCTGAACAACCAGGGCCAGGCCTTCACCCCGCGTGAGCTGGCCCACTACGAACAACTGCCGCAGCTGTGGGGGCCACAGCGGGCCCAGGAACAGGTGATGCAGCAGTACCAGATGCTCAGCCAGATGTTGCGCCCGCTCGGGTTCTCCATCACCCGCCTGGAGCTGCGCGAACGCGGCAGCTGGTTCCTGTCCACCGGGCAGGGCGTGGAGATATTGCTGGGAAGGGATCATCTGGTGGAGAAGATGCGTCGCTTCATCTCGATCTACGAGAAGACGCTCAAAGAACAGATCGCCAACATCGAGCGTGTCGACCTGCGTTACCCCAACGGCTTGGCGGTAGCGTGGCGAACCCCGGTAGAGGCACCCGCGGCGGCCGTAGCCAGCCGCGCGAATTGAGGAGAAGGTTAGAACCATGGCAAGCGTGCAGAGCGGCAAGATGATCGTCGGCCTGGATATCGGCACCTCCAAGGTGGTGGCGCTGGTGGGCGAGATCGCGGCCGACGGCCAGCTGGAGATCGTCGGGATCGGCACCCATCCGTCCCGCGGGCTGAAGAAGGGCGTGGTGGTGAACATCGAGTCCACCGTGCAGTCCATCCAGCGCGCGGTGGAAGAGGCGCAGATGATGGCGGGCTGCCGTATCCACTCCGCCTTCGTCGGCGTCGCCGGCAATCACATCCGCAGCCTGAACTCCCACGGCATCGTCGCGATCCGCGATCGCGAAGTCAGCCCGGCGGACATCGAGCGCGTGCTCGACGCCGCCCAAGCCGTGGCCATCCCCGCCGACCAGCGGGTGCTGCACACCCTGGCGCAGGACTACGTGATCGATAACCAGGAAGGGGTGCGCGAGCCCCTGGGCATGTCCGGCGTGCGCCTGGAAGCCAAGGTCCACGTGGTGACCTGCGCGGTGAATGCGGCGCAGAACATCGAGAAGTGCGTGCGCCGTTGCGGCCTGGAGGTGGACGACATCATCCTCGAGCAACTGGCCTCGGCCTATTCGGTGCTGACCGATGACGAGAAGGAACTGGGCGTGTGCCTGGTGGACATCGGCGGCGGCACCACCGACATCGCCATCTTCACCGAGGGCGCGATCCGCCACACCGCGGTGATCCCGATCGCCGGCGACCAGGTGACCAACGACATCGCCATGGCCCTGCGGACGCCGACCCAGTACGCCGAGGAGATCAAGATCCGCTACGCCTGCGCCCTGGCCAAGCTGGCCGGTGCCGGCGAGACCATCAAGGTGCCGAGCGTCGGCGACCGTCCGCCGCGGGAACTCTCGCGCCAGGCACTGGCCGAAGTGGTCGAGCCCCGCTATGACGAACTGTTCACCCTGATCCAGGCCGAGCTGCGCCGCAGCGGCTACGAGGACCTGATCCCGGCTGGCATCGTGCTGACCGGCGGCACCGCGAAGATGGAGGGTGCGGTCGAGCTCGCCGAAGAGATTTTCCACATGCCGGTGCGCCTGGGCGTGCCGCATAGCGTCAAGGGCCTGAGCGACGTGGTGCGCAACCCGATCTACTCGACCGGCGTTGGCCTGCTGATGTACGGCCTGCAGAAGCAGTCCGACGGGATTTCGATGTCCGGCGGCCTGGGCAGCTTCAGCGACGAACCCAAGACACCTGTTCTGGAGCGGCTCAAGCGCTGGGTCCAGGGCAACTTCTAAAGAGTTTTTGCAGTAGGCGATACAACTAGAAAAGGAAGGAGAGGGGAAATGTTCGAACTCGTAGATAACGTTCCGCAAAGCGCGGTCATCAAGGTAATCGGCGTGGGCGGTGGCGGCGGCAACGCAGTCAACCACATGACCAAGAGCAACATCGAAGGCGTCGAGTTCATCTGCGCCAACACCGATGCCCAGGCACTGAAGAACATCGGTGCGCGCACCGTCCTGCAACTCGGCCCGGGCGTTACCAAGGGGCTGGGCGCGGGTGCCAATCCCGAGATCGGTCGTCAGGCCGCTCTGGAAGACCGCGAGCGCATCGCCGAAGTGCTGCAGGGCACCGACATGGTCTTCATCACCACCGGCATGGGTGGCGGTACCGGTACCGGTGCGGCACCGATCATCGCTGAAGTGGCGAAGGACATGGGCATCCTCACCGTTGCCGTGGTCACCCGTCCGTTCCCGTTCGAGGGCCGCAAGCGCATGCAGATCGCCGACGAGGGCATTCGTGCGCTGTCGGAAAGCGTCGACTCGCTGATCACCATCCCCAACGAGAAGCTGCTGACCATCCTCGGCAAGGACGCGAGCCTGCTGTCCGCCTTCTCCAAGGCTGACGACGTGCTGGCCGGTGCCGTGCGCGGTATCTCCGACATCATCAAGCGTCCGGGCATGATCAACGTCGACTTTGCCGACGTGAAGACCGTGATGAGCGAAATGGGCATGGCGATGATGGGTACCGGCTGCGCCAGCGGCCCGAATCGTGCCCGTGAGGCCACCGAGGCGGCGATCCGCAACCCGCTGCTGGACGACGTCAACCTGCAGGGCGCGCGTGGCATCCTGGTGAACATCACCGCCGGTCCCGACCTGTCCCTGGGCGAGTACTCCGATGTGGGCAACATCATCGAGCAGTTCGCTTCCGAGCACGCCACCGTGAAGGTGGGCACCGTGATCGATCCGGACATGCGCGACGAGCTGCACGTCACCGTGGTCGCCACCGGACTGGGCGCTCGCCTGGAGAAACCCGTCAAGGTAGTGGACAACACCGTCCAGTCCGCAGCCGTTGCCGCGACCAGCCCCGCACCCCAGCGTGCAGAGCAGCCGTCGGTCAACTATCGCGACCTGGATCGTCCGACCGTCATGCGCAACCAGGCTCATGGCAGCGCCGCGACCGCCGCCAAGATGAACCCGCAGGACGACCTGGATTACCTGGACATTCCGGCCTTCCTGCGTCGTCAGGCCGATTGATGAAGTTTATCGACGCTATGTCTGTGATTGGTGTTCAGCAAAGGCCGGTTCTGCTATCATCCCCGGCCATTGTTGAAAACTGTTCGCAACTAGCGCGAAAGCGGCCACTGCCATGATCAAACAACGCACTTTAAAGAACGTCATCCGTGCCACAGGCGTAGGGCTGCATTCCGGGGAAAAGGTCTACCTGACCCTCAAGCCCGCCCCTGTGGATACCGGCATCGTGTTCTGCCGTACCGACCTGGACCCCGTCGTCCAGATCGCCGCCTATGCCGAGAATGTCGGTGAGACCACCATGTCCACCAATCTTTTCAATGGCGACGTCAAGGTCGGCACGGTAGAGCACCTGCTTTCGGCCATGGCTGGCCTGGGCATCGACAACGCCTACGTCGAGCTGTCCGCCGCCGAAGTACCGATCATGGATGGCAGCGCCGGCCCGTTCGTGTTCCTCATCCAGTCCGCTGGTCTCGAGGAGCAGGAAGCCGCCAAGCGCTTCATTCGCATCAAGCGCGAAGTGAGCGTGCAGGATGGCGACAAGCGCGCCACCTTCGTGCCGTTCGATGGCTTCAAGGTCACTTTCGAGATCGACTTCGACCACCCGGTGGTCAACGGTCGTACCCAGAAAGCGTCGGTCGATTTCTCCAGCACCACCTTCGTCAAGGAAGTCAGCCGTGCCCGTACCTTCGGGTTCGTGCGCGATCTGGAATTCCTGCGCTCGCACAATCTGGCTCTGGGCGGCAGCGTCGAGAATGCCATCGTGGTTGATGAGGACAGCGTATTGAACGAGGACGGCCTCCGTTACGAGGACGAATTCGTCAAGCACAAGATCCTCGACGCCATCGGCGACCTCTACCTGCTCGGCAACAGCCTCATCGGCGAGTTCCGTGGCTTCAAGTCCGGTCATGCACTCAACAATCGCCTGCTGCGTGCACTGATCGCCGACAAGGATGCCTGGGAAGTGGTCACCTTCGAAGATGCCAAGACCGCACCCATTTCCTACATGCGCCCGGTAGCGGCCGTGTAAGCAACACCTCTTTCCTTCTTTGGAGGCCACCCCATGGGGTGGCCTCTTTTTTTGTGCCGGGAAAATAGGGAAGGGCGAAGCGGCGGATTGTCGCGGGAAGTCAGTCGCGCTCGGGCTTGCGGGCGCGCTCGGCGAGGCGCTCCAGGGCGGCACGCAGCTTGGGATCCTCGATCCCTTCCGCGGTGGCCTGGATGCTTTCGGCGGCAAAGGCCGACAGCTCGATGGTGCGGCCTGGTGCACGTCCCGAGCCTTGGGAAGGTTGCACCTTGAAGATGATTTTCGTTAAGGTCGCGAACTCTTCGAGGGCCTGGAGCTGACGCTGCAGCCGGCGTTGCTGGTATCGCAGCCGCGTCGCCCAGTGGCCGTCACTGATGATCAGCATCAGGCAGCCCTCGCGCCACGACGCTACACGGCAATGTTCACGCGCCGCTGGTTGCAGCTGGCTTTCCAGCAACTGTTGCCAGTGGTCGATGCGTTGGGCCTGGTTGAACAGGGCCTTGAGCGGTTTTTCCTCGCGCAGCAGTGCGGCGGGGGACCGGGCCGGCAAGGGACGAAAAGACATGGCAGGACGCCTGAAGAAAACAGAGTGGCCATGGTAGCAGAAGGCTGCACCGGGTAACGCTCGATCAATTGGGGAAGTCATGCACATCATTCTTCTGAGCCGCAGGCACGGGGCGGCGCGTTCGCTGAGTCTCGACCTGCGCGTGCTCCTGGGGCTCGGTGGCCTGCTGCTGGCGCTGGTGCTCGCTTCGGGGATCGCCCTCGGTGCCTGGATCAGGCCCGCGACGCCCGCTGCTGAAGACAGCCAGCAGATGACGCTCGCGCTCGACGAGCAGCGCAGCCAGGTGAGCCAGGCGCGCGCCGACGCCCAGCGTCAGCTGGACGCCTTTGGCGCCCACATCGCCGACCTGCAGGCGCGCCTAACCCGGCTCGACGCCCTGGGCGAACGTGTCGCGGAACTGGCGGACCTGGACGCCAGCGAGTTCGATTTCTCCCTCAACGTCGGCCAGGGCGGCCCGGAAGACCCGCTCGATGCGCCGGCCTACCAGGCACCGCCCTTCATGGACGTGCTGGACAGCCTGACCGAGCGCCTCGACAGTCGCGAGCAGCAACTGGAAGTCCTCGAACAGCTGCTCGGCGAGCGCCGCATCAGCGAGGCCGAGCACCTGGCCGGACGCCCCGTGCTGCAGGGCTACATCTCCTCGCCCTTCGGCGTGCGCAGCGACCCCTTGACCGGCCGCCTGAGCAAGCACAAGGGCGTGGACTTCGCGGCCAAGGCCGGTAGCGATGTCCTGGCCGTCGGTGCGGGCGTCGTCACCTGGTCCGGACGCAAGACCGGCTACGGCAACATGGTCGAGATCAGCCATGCGGATGGCTACCGTACCCTCTATGCGCACAACCAGAAGAACATGGTGCAGGTGGGTGATCTGGTGCAGCGTGGCCAGGCCATCGCCAAGGTCGGCAGCAGCGGTCGTTCCACCGGTGCGCACGTCCACTTCGAGGTCACCCGCGGTGGCGAGGTGGTCAACCCGGCCCTCTATATAGCCCGTTCCGCAGCCGCGGAATAACGCTACTTTTCTCTACAACGAATCCGGGTAGAATGCCCCCTTCGCAAGCAGCCATGAAGGCTGCGCGGGCGACTCCGGGGCCGCCCCCCATCCATATATGTGGAAGATCCTGTCGATATGTTTGCGCCTTTGTTGAAGAAACTCTTTGGAAGCAAGAACGAGCGCGAAGTGAAGCGCATGGCCAAGGCTGTCCAGGCGGTCAATGCCCTGGAAGAGCAGATGGTCGCGCTGTCCGACGAGCAGCTCAGAGCCAAGACCGAAGAGTTCAAGGCGCGGGTAGCCAAGGGCGAGACCCTCGACCAGATCCTGCCGGAAGCCTTCGCCGTCGCCCGTGAGGCCGGCAAGCGCGTGATGGGCATGCGTCACTTCGACGTGCAGCTCATCGGCGGCATGACCCTCCACGAAGGCAAGATCGCCGAGATGCGCACCGGTGAGGGCAAGACCCTGGTGGGCACCCTGCCGGTCTACCTCAACGCGCTGTCCTGCAAGGGCGTGCACGTGGTCACCGTGAACGACTACCTGGCCCGCCGCGACGCCAACTGGATGCGTCCGCTGTATGAGTTCCTCGGCCTTACCGTCGGCATCGTCACCCCGTTCCAGCCGCCGGAAGAAAAACGCGCCGCCTACGCTGCCGACATCACCTACGGCACCAACAACGAATTCGGCTTCGACTACCTGCGCGACAACATGGCCTTCAGCCTGGAAGACAAGTTCCAGCGCGAGCTGAACTTCGCCGTTATCGACGAAGTGGACTCCATCCTCATCGACGAGGCGCGTACGCCGCTGATCATCTCCGGCCAGGCCGAAGACAGCTCCAAGCTGTACATGCAGATCAACAAGCTGATCCCGCGCCTGAAGCAGCACATCGAGCCGGAAGAGGGCAACGTCGTCCAGGAAGGCCACTATTCCGTCGACGAGAAGACCCGCCAGGTCGAGCTCAACGAGCAGGGCCACCAGTTCATCGAGGACATGCTCACCCAGGCCGGCCTGCTGGCCGAGGGCGAGAGCCTGTACTCCGCGCACAACCTGGGCCTGCTGACCCACGTCTACGCCGGCCTGCGCGCCCACACCCTGTTCCACCGCAACGTCGAGTACATCGTGCAGAACGACCAGGTCCTGCTGATCGACGAGCACACCGGCCGCACCATGCCCGGTCGCCGCCTCTCCGAGGGCCTGCACCAGGCCATCGAGGCGAAGGAAGGCCTGAACATCCAGGCCGAGAGCCAGACCCTGGCCTCCACCACCTTCCAGAACTACTTCCGCCTCTACACCAAGCTGGCCGGCATGACCGGTACCGCCGATACCGAAGCCTTCGAGTTCCACTCGATCTACGGCCTCGAAGTGATGGTGATCCCGACCCACCGTCCGGTGGCGCGCAAGGACTTCAACGACCTGGTCTACCTGACCCAGGAAGAGAAGTACGCCGCCATCATCACCGACATCAAGGATTGCCAGGCCAATGGCCGTCCGGTGCTCGTGGGCACCGCCTCGATCGAGAGCTCCGAGTACGTCTCGCAGCTGCTGGTCAAGGCCGGCATCGAGCACAAGGTGCTCAACGCCAAGTACCACGAGAAGGAAGCCGAGATCATCGCCCAGGCCGGCCGTCCCGGTGCCGTGACCATCGCCACCAACATGGCGGGCCGTGGTACCGACATCCTGCTTGGCGGCAACTGGGAAGTCGAAGTCGCCGCCCTCGAGAACCCCACCGAGGAGCAGGTCGCCCAGATCAAGGCCGAATGGCAGAAGCGTCACCAGCAGGTGATCGAGGCCGGTGGCCTGCACGTGGTCGCGTCCGAGCGCCACGAATCCCGCCGCATCGACAACCAGCTGCGTGGCCGCGCGGGTCGCCAGGGTGACCCGGGCTCCAGCCGCTTCTACCTGTCGCTGGAAGACAGCCTGATGCGCATCTTCGCCTCCGACCGGGTGAAGAACTTCATGAAGGCCCTGGGCATGCAGTCCGGCGAGGCCATCGAGCACCGCATGGTGACCAACGCCATCGAGAAGGCGCAGCGCAAGGTCGAAGGCCGCAACTTCGACATCCGCAAGCAGCTCCTCGAATTCGACGACGTGGCCAACGAGCAGCGCAAGGTGATCTACCACATGCGCAACAGCCTGCTGGCCGCCGACGACATCGGCGAGACCATCGCCGAGTTCCGCGAGGACGTGCTGGGCCGCACCATCGACGCCCACATCCCGCCGCAATCGCTGCCCGAGCAGTGGGACATCACCGGCCTGGAAGCCGCCCTGTACAGCGACTTCGGCATCAAGCTGCCGGTCCAGCAGTGGCTGGACGAAGACGACAAGCTGTTCGAGGACACCCTGCGCACCAAGATCCTCGAGCAACTGATCGCCGCCTACAACGAGAAGGAAGAGCTGGCGGGCGCCGAAGCCCTGCGCTCCTTCGAGAAACAGATGCTCCTGCGCGTGCTGGACGACCTGTGGAAGGACCACCTGTCCACCATGGATCACCTGCGCCACGGCATTCACCTGCGCGGTTACGCGCAGAAGAACCCCAAGCAGGAATACAAGCGCGAGTCCTTCACCCTGTTCCAGGAGCTGCTGGATTCCATCCGTCGCGACACCATCCGCGTCCTGTCCCATGTCCAGGTCCGACGCGAAGACCCGGCCGAGGAAGAGGCCCGCCTGCGTCGCGAAGCCGAGGAACTGGCCAAGCGCATGCAGTTCCAGCATGCCGAGGCCCCCGGCCTGGAAGAGCCCGAAGCCCACCTGCAGGGCGAGGAAGGCGACGTCGCGGTAGCCGCCGCTCCCGTCCGCACCGAACCCAAGGTCGGCCGCAACGAGCCCTGCCCCTGTGGTTCCGGCAAGAAATACAAGCACTGCCACGGCCAGATCAGCTGAGGCTAAGCTGTAGTTCCCCACGCCGCGACCGGCCCAGCCGCTCGCGGCGTTTTCAACTCGACATCCCCTGAACGGCAGCGCCCAGCCGCCGATTCAACTGACGACACGACAAGGAGCGCTTCCATGGCTGTTGGTCTCGGCCCCCTGCCCACCCTGCACCCGGTTCCCGGTTTCGAACTCGGCATCGCCTCTGCCGGCATCAAGCGCCCTGGCCGCAAGGACGTGGTGGTCATGCGCTGCGCCGAGGGTTCCACCGTAGCGGGTGTGTTCACCCTCAACGCCTTCTGTGCCGCGCCGGTGATCCTGTCGAAGAAGCGCGTCCTGGGGGCCGTGCGTTATTTCCTGACCAACACCGGCAACGCCAACGCCGGCACCGGTGAGCCAGGCCTCGCTGCTGCCGAGCGCACCTGCGCCAAGCTGGCCGAACTGGCGGGCGTCGACGCCAGCGCCGTGCTGCCGTTCTCCACCGGTGTGATTGGCGAGCCGCTGCCGGTCGAGAAGATCGAAGCCGCCCTGGGCGACGCCCTGGCCGATCTTTCCGAAGGCAACTGGGCTGCCGCCGCCACCGGCATCATGACCACCGACACCCTGCCCAAGGGTGCCAGCCGCCAGTTCGTGCATGACGGCGTCACCGTCACCGTCACCGGCATCAGCAAGGGCGCCGGCATGATCAGGCCGAACATGGCCACCATGCTCGGCTACATCGCCACCGACGCCAAGGTCGCCCAGGGCGTGTTGCAGGACCTGCTGCGCGATGCCGCCAACAAGTCCTTCAACCGCATCACCATCGACGGCGACACCTCAACCAACGATTGCTGCATGCTGGTCGCCACCGGGCGGGCGGCCTTGCCGGAAGTGACCCAGGCCAGCGGCGAGCTCTTCGCCGCGCTCAAGCAGGCGGTGCTGGAAGTCTCCATGGAAGTGGCCCAGGCCATCGTCCGTGACGGTGAAGGCGCCACCAAGTTCGTCACCGTGCAGGTCAACGGCGGCGGCACCCACCAGGAGTGCCTGGACGTGGCCTACGCCGTGGCCCATTCGCCGCTGATCAAGACCGCGCTGTTCGCCTCCGACCCGAACTGGGGCCGCATCCTGGCCGCAGTCGGCCGTGCCGGCGTGCCGCAACTGGACGTGAGCAAGATCGACGTGTTCCTGGGTGAGGTCTGCATTGCCAGCAAGGGTGGCCGTGCCTCGACCTACACCGAGGACCAGGGTGCCGCCGTGATGGCTCGTGAAGAGATCGGCATCCGCATCGAACTGGGACGCGGCGCCTGCAGCGAAACCATCTGGACCACCGACCTGTCCCACGAGTACGTCAAGATCAACGCGGAATACCGCACCTGAGGCCCGTGCCGCCGCGACTAGGTTCGCGGTGGCAGCCGCTCTGGCTCCTGGCATTCCCGTTGTTCATGGCCCCATGAGCAACGGGAATTTGCCATCCCCGCCTGCGCCTTTTAAGGTCCAGCGACCCCTCTGGATAACCCGAGGGTCTCAAGGAGAAACGCATGGCACTCACCCTGGTCATCGGCAACAAGAACTACTCGTCCTGGTCGCTGCGCGGCTGGCTCGCCATGGCGCTCACCGAGGCCCCTTTCGAAGAGCTGCGCATCCCGCTCTACGCTGCCGATAGCCACAGGCGCCTGCTGGCCCATTCGCCCACCGCCAAGGTGCCGGTGCTGGAGACCGAGGCCGATGGCGCGATCTGGGACTCCCTGGCCATTGCCGAATACCTTGCCGAGCGCTTCCCCGAGGCCCACCTCTGGCCCTTCGGCCAGGCGGCCCGCGCCCATGCGCGCGCCATCTGCGCCGAGATGCACAGCGGCTTCGTCGCCTTGCGCAGCCACATGCCCATGGACATGAAGCGCAACCAGGCGCTGGATGGCATCCCCGAAGAGGCGGCCGAGGACATCCGCCGCATCTGCGCCATCTGGTCGGATTGCCGTCGCCGTTTCGGCCAGGACGGCCCCTATCTGTTCGGCCATGCCAGCGTCGCCGATGCCTTCTACGCGCCGGTGGCCAGCCGCCTGCGCAGCTACGCCGTCGAGCTTCCCGCCGAAGCCGCGGCCTATGTCGACACCATCTACCGGTGGCCCGCGTTCCAGCGCTGGTACCAGGCCGCCCTGCAGGAAACGGAGATCATCGAATGAAGCGAGTGCACGTCGCAGCCGCGGTCATCCGCGGTGCCGACGGCCGGGTGCTGATCGCACGCCGCCCGGACGACAAACACCAGGGCGGCCTGTGGGAGTTCCCGGGCGGCAAGGTGGAGGAAGGCGAGGCCGTGCAGGCCGCCCTGTCCCGGGAGCTGGAAGAGGAACTGGGCATCCGCGTGAGCGCCGCGCGCCCGCTGATCCAGGTGCATCACGACTACCCCGACAAGCAGGTGCTGCTGGATGTCTGGGAAGTCACCGCCTTCGACGGTGAGCCCCACGGTGCCGAAGGCCAGCCGCTGGCCTGGGCCAGCAACCATGAGCTGGGCGACTACCAATTCCCCGCCGCCAACCAGCCGATCGTGGCGGCCGCGCGCCTGCCCGACCGCTACCTGATCACGCCCGACGAGCTGGAGCCCCAGGAGCTGTTGCAGGGTGTCCGCGCCGCGCTGGCCGAAGGCGCAAAGCTGATCCAGCTGCGCGCGCCGAACATGTTCGACGCCCAGTACCGCGACCTGGCCGTGGATATCCAGGGGCTCTGCGCCCGTCGAGCACAGCTGATGCTCAAGGGGCCGCTGGAATGGCTGGGAGACTTTCCCGCCGCCGGCTGGCACCTCACCGCCGACCAGCTGCGGCGCTACGCCCCCCGCGGCCGCCCGTTCCCCAGGGAGCGCTGGCTGGGTGCTTCCTGCCACAGCGCTCAAGAGCTGGAGCTGGCGACCGAGATGGGCGTGGACTTCGTCACCCTGTCGCCCCTGCAACCCACCCAGACGCACCCCGAGGCACAGCCGCTGGGCTGGGACGCTGCACGGGAAATGATCCGTCGCTTCAACAAACCGGTGTTCCTGCTCGGCGGCGTCGGCCCCGACGACACCGAGCGCGCCTGGCAGATCGGCGCCCAGGGCGTGGCAGGGATACGGGCGTTCTGGCCGCAAGGCTGAGCGGGCGAAAGCGATTCGCGAGCAGAGCTCGCTCCTACGTTGGCTCCAGCCAGATTGCATCCCATAGTGGGTAATCGGCAACCCGGCTGACCAGGCCAGCCCGCAACGGGTTGGCCACCACCTAGCGGGCCAGGTCGATCAGATCCTCCTCTGTGCGCAGGGCTCTGTCGTGATAGCCCTTCTGCCAGACCTGCCCTTGTGTTCCGAGGTGTTGATTGACTGCCTTGGCGCTGCGGGATTTGAAACGTTGCGCCAAGCGGTCCAGGGAACCCTGCTCCAGCTGGACGAGCCAGTGCAGGTGATCCGGCATCAGCACCCAGCAAAGCGTTTGCGCCAGCCCGCAGGACTGGGCTTCACGCAGGTGCTCGACGACTTTCCGCCCTGTATGAAAGTCGTCGAACAGTCGCCGGCGGCCGTGGGTGACCGTGGTTAGCAGGTAGATCCGGCCTGTCTCGGAAAAGCGTCCGCGACGCAGGGCCTCGCCTCGATAGCGTTGCACATCAGATTCCCTCTCATGTCTCGCAACTCACCCCATTCCCCAGACGCTCTGTTTCGTAGGAGCGAGCTCTGCTCGCGAAGCTTTCGCCTCATGCTTTCGCTGCAGCCTGCCACAACACCTCGTCCACACCCTCGCGCCGTGCGATGAGACGGGCAGCGACGAAGAGGAGGTCGGAGAGGCGGTTGAGGTAGGCCAGCAATTCCGCACGCAAGGGTTCCTCGGCGTTGAGTGCCTGGGCGCGGCGTTCGGCGGTGCGGGCGGCGGAGCGGCAGACGTGGGCCTGGGCCACCAGGGACGAGCCGCCGGGCAGGATGAAGTTCTCCAGCGGGCCCAGCTCCTCGTTCCAGCGGTCGATGGCCGCTTCCAGGCGCTGCACCTCGCTCTCCTGCAGCACCTGGTACTCCGGCATGGACAGTTCGCCGCCCAGGTCGAACAGGCGGTGCTGGCAGGGGGCGAGGACGTCGATCACATCCCCCAGGCCCGGCCGTGCTGCGTGTCGCTCGGCCAGTTGCGCCAGCAGCAGGCCCAGGTGGCTGTTGAGCGAGTCCACCTCGCCGATGGCCTCGATACGCGGGTGGTCCTTGGCGACGCGACGGTTGCCGGAAAGCCCGGTCTCGCCCGTGTCGCCGGTGCGGGTGTAGATCTTCGAGAGGCGGTTGCCCATATCAGGTTCCCGAGGGGCCGGAGGTCAATGGCAGGCGCAGGGTGAAGCAAGTTCCCTGGCCCGGCTTGGAGTGCACCTCCATCTGGCCCTTGTGGTTGTTGGTGATGATGAAATACGAGACCGACAGGCCGAGCCCGGTGCCCTGGCCCACTTCCTTGGTGGTGAAGAAGGGCTCGAAGATGCGCTTGCGCACGTTCTCCGGAATGCCGACGCCGTTGTCCTCCACCTGGACTTCCGCCCAGGGCGGCGCCAGGCGCGTACGCAGGGTGATGCGGCCCTCCTGGTCGTCGTCGCGCTGGTGGATGGCCTGGGCGGCGTTCTTCAGCAGGTTCAGCAGCACCTGTTCCAGTTCGTTGGCGGTGCCCGGCACCGGCCCCAGCTCGGGGTCGAATTCGCGGGTGATGGTCATGCCCTTGAAGTCGAACCCCTCGGTCAGGTCGAAGTCGTTGCTGGCGATCTCCACCGCCTGGTCGAGCAGCACCGGCAGCAGGCAGGGCGCGAGCTGGCGGTTGCTGCGGCGGCTGAAGGAAAGCATGTGGGTGACGATCTTCGCCGCGCGGGTGCCGGCCTGGTGGATGCCGTCCAGCAGCTTGGGCACTTCGCGTGCCTCCAGGTAGTGGTTCACCGAGTCGAGGCAGATGCCGTCGGCCCGTGCCTGCTCCAGGTTCTTCTCAAGGTCCGGTGACAGGCGCCGGCGGATGTTCTGCACGTTGTGCAGGATCGCCCCCAGCGGGTTGTTGATCTCGTGGGCCATGCCGGCGGCCAGCCCGCCGACGCTGAGCATCTTCTCCGACTGCACCACCATCTCCTCCATGGACAGGCGCTGAGTGATGTCGTCGACGCGGATCACCACGCCACGCCCGGTGCCGCCCATCAGGGGGTAGAAGGTCAGGCTGTAGTGGCGGACCTCGTCTCCCAGCAGCCAGCTCACCCGTTCGACCTTCTCCACCTTGTGGCGCTCGGCGGTGAGCTTGATCTGCGGCAGGAAGGGCTTGAGCGAGGGGAAGGCGAGGAACACCGGCTGGTTGAGTGCATCGTCCAGGGTGGTGCCGGAAAGCGCGGTGGCTTCCTGGTTCCACTGGGTGACATAGAGCTGCTCGTCGAGGGCGATGAGTGCCGAGGGCATCGAGTCGATGATGCTGTTGAGGTAGTTCTGGAACCCGGTGAGCTTCTTCTCGATCTTGCTGCGCACCTGCACTTCCAGCTCCAGCCGGCGGTTGGAGTGACGCGTCTCCTCGGCCAGCGCCTGGGCCTGGTCGACGGCGTTCTGGGAGTCGTCGCGGGCACGCTTGAGCTGCTGCTCGCGCGCCTCGATGCGGCTGAGCATGGTGTTGAAGGCGTCCGCCAGGCTGCCGATCTCGTCGCGGTTGCCGCGCTGGGCACGCAAGGCGTAGTTCTCCTCGCGGGTGACCTGGCGCGAGAGCTCCTCAAGGCGGCGGATCGGGCCGGTGACCATCACGCGGATCTGCCGTGCCACCAGCAGCCAGAGCAGCACGCTGCTGGCCAGGATCGCCAGGCTGGCGGTGAGGGTGCCGGTGTAGAAGGCGCCGGGCAGCTCGCTGGAGGCCACCAGCAGCAGGTAGCCGGGCGGGCCGTTGTCCTGGGGCAGCTCCACCACCTGGCTGGTGCGGAATTCGTGCAGGCGCCAGCGCTGCAGTTTCTCGGCGTGCTGCGGCAGTTTCATCATGCTGCCGCTGATCAGTTGCGCCAGCAGCTCGCCCTGGCCGTCGTAGAGGGCGGCGGCGCGCAGCGGGGCGTAGCTGTCCAACTGGTCGAGCAGCCGGCGGGCGGATTCCGGGGAGGCCAGCGCCTCGCGCGACAGCGGCGCGGTGGCGAACAGGCGGCCGAGGGTCTGCAGCGCCTGGGGCGCCATGCTCTCCTGGGAAATCCAGTAGGCGGCGCTGATGAATGCGAGGTTGGCGATCAGCAGTACCGTGGCCATCAGGACCAGCAGGGCGGCCAGCAGTTTTCTGCCGACGGACAGGTTTTCGAGGCGCTGGCGCAGGCTGTTCAAGGGGGGGGATCCAGGCGGTTGGGCTGCCGGCAGGGTAGCGCGGGGTCAGTCCAGCGGCAATCCGCGCTCGGCCAGGTGGGCGCGCAACTGCCTGAGCAGTGCCTGCAGGTGGGGCAGGACCAGGCGGTGGCGCTCGGCGGCGGCGCAGGCGTAGCCCAGCAGGTAGCTGATTTCGGTGCGGCGCCTGGCGGCGACGTCCTGGTACATAGAGGAGTAGTTGGCGGCGGTGGCCTGGATGACCCGGCCGACTTCGTCGTGCAGGTCCTGCGCGGCGTCCGGCTGGCCGCACAGGTGCAGCAGTCCGGCGAGTTCGGCGCACAGCTCCTGGACCTGCGCCGGATGCTCGGCCAGGCCGCCGTTGCGGCAGCCGTGGAGCACCGTCAGCGGGTTGATCGCGCAATTGAGGGCGAGCTTGCGCCAAAGCCGCGAGAGGATGTCCGGCGTCCAGCCATGGGGGATGCCGGCGCGCTCAAGCTCGTTCAACCAGGCCGGCGGTGCGATGGCCTGTGGGTCGCCCAGCCAGGTGAAGCCGTGGCCGGCGAAGACCACGCGAAAGTCGCCGTCGCGGAACGCGCCCTCGGTGCTGGAGGCGAGGATGCAGCGGGCGTGCGGCACGCGTGCGGCGACGGCGTCTTGGCTGCCCAGGCCGTTTTGCAGCAGGACCAGTTCAGCGCCAGGTGCTAGACGAGGGGCCAGCGCGACGACGGCCGCCTCGGCGTCGTAGGCCTTGCAGGCCAGCAGCAGGCGCTGGATTGGGGGCTCGTCGGTGGCGAGTTCGGCGGGCAGTTCCAGACGCAGGGCCTGGCCCTGTTCCACCAGGGTCAGACCGCCTGCGGCTTGGTAGGCGGCCAGGCGCTCGGCGTCACGCAGTACCAGGCGCACCGGCAGTCCGGCGCGCGCCAGGCGGATCGCCCAGAGGCTGCCGAGGCTGCCGATGCCGAGGACGTGCCAGGTCACGGCAGGGGCAGGCGAATGGCGCTGACCCGGCCACTGGCATAGGACTCGGGCAGCAGCCTGGAGGCCTGTTCGATGATGTTCTCCACGTCCACCGGCAGAGCCTTGCCGTCCATGCCGACGAGGCTGATGCCCGCCTTGAGGGTGATGAAGCCCTCGCTGGTCTTGAAGGCCTTGAGGTTGAGGCCTTCGTGCAGGCGCTTGAAGCTGCTGGGCGAGCACTCGTGGAGGTCTTCGAGTAGGGTGATCAGGCCGAAGTGGTTGTCATCCAGGCGGGTCAGCACGTCCAGCGGGCGCACCAGCTGCTGCAGGCGCCGGGCGACGCCGTGGAGCAGCTCGTTGTAGAAGTCGTTGCCGTACTGCACGCGCAGGGCGGAGGCGTCGTGCAGGCCGATCAGCAGGTAGCACAGCGCGCCGCCACGGGATTCGACCTGGCGCAGGCTGTCGGACAGCTTCTGGCGCAGGTAGCGCGGATTGCCGAGGCCGGTGAGCGGGTCCACCAGGTTGCGCTGTTCCAGGCTGGCGATGTTCTGCGTCATCAGCCGGTTCTCGTGGAGCAAGCGCTGCAGGGTGTTGCACAGGCGGTCCGCTGCGTAGACGCGGGGCACCAGTTGCTCGTTCATCGCCGCCTTGCTGATGAAGTCGTCGACGCCGCGGTCGAAGGCCTCGCCCAGGACGTTCTCGCCCTCCTTGCCGGTGAGCAGGATGACGTAGGTGTAGTGGTCGATCATCTCGTCCAGCTGGCGCACCCGTGCGGTCAGTTCGAGGCCGTCGATCTCGGGCATCAGCCAGTCCGCCAGCAGTACGTTGGCGGGGCGCTCTTCGAGCAGGCGCAGGGCTTCCGTCGCGCTGCTGGCGAAGCGGACATCCTGGTAACCGGCCTGGGTGAGGGCACGACCGATCATGGCGCTGGAGAACTTGGCGTCGTCCACCACCAGGATGCTGAGATGAGGGTTGGGCATGGCAGGCTCACAGGGAAGTGGCAAGGGTTGGCGGTAGTGGCTTGTTGCTATTAGTGCCTATTTCAGCAGGTTTTGCGTCCGCCTGTCAGAGCTGAATGCTTAGCTGCCATGCAATCCTGCAAAAATCGGGCTCCGTTGCTCAGTTATAATGGGCCCGCTTTTTTTACCGTCAAGCCAGGCGCCTTCCTTACGTGATGTGGGTCGCGCCGTCTATCTGGAGGAATCCCATGCCATCGTTCGACGTGGTGTCCGAGCTGGACAAACACGAGCTCACCAACGCGGTGGACAACGCGATCAAGGAGCTCGATCGCCGCTTCGACCTGCGCGGCAAGTGCAGCTTCGAGAGCAAGGACAAGGCCGTCACCCTGACCGCCGAAGCCGACTTCATGCTGGAGCAGATGCTCGACATCCTGCGCAGCAACCTGATCAAGCGCAAGATCGATATCCACTGCATGGAGATCGAGGATCACTACGCCTCCGGCAAGGTGGTCAAGCAGGAAGTGAAATTCCGCGAGGGCATCGAGAAGGAGCTGGCGAAGAAGATCGTCGCGCTGATCAAGGAGCGCAAGCTCAAGGTCCAGGCCGCGATCCAGGGCGAGCAGGTACGTGTCACCGGCAAGAAACGCGACGACCTGCAGGAAGCCATCGCCATGCTGCGCGGCGAGCCCCTGGACTTCCCGCTGCAGTACACCAACTTCCGCGACTGACGCCGCATTTTTGAACCTTCACCGCTGGCCCGCGTCGCAACGTGCAGGGTCAGCGACCTTCGCCGTGGCCTGCCCACGGCGTTTTTGTTTTCGAGAAGGCAAGAGAGGAGAGTGCGTATGGATATAACCGTCGACGAACTGGTCAGGCGATCCGAAGGCTGGCTGCCGATCATCCTCGAGTACAGCGGCAAGCTCACGCTGGCCCTGATCACCCTGCTGATCGGCTGGTGGCTGATCAACCGGATCACCAACCGGGTCAGCAACCTTTTGGCCATGCGCCGGGTCGACAAGACCCTGCACGGCTTCATCGGCAGCCTGGCCAACATGGTCCTCAAGGTGCTGCTGCTGGTCAGCGTGGCCTCCATGATCGGCATCGAGACCACGTCCTTCATCGCCGCCATCGGTGCGGCCGGCCTGGCCATCGGCCTGGCATTGCAGGGCAGCCTGGCAAACTTCGCCGGTGGAGTGCTGATCCTGTTGTTCCGCCCCTTCAAGGCTGGCGACTTCATCGAGGCCCAGGGCGTGATGGGGACGGTGGACCACATCCAGATCTTCCACACCGTGCTGCGCACCGGCGACAACAAGACCGTCATCGTGCCCAACGGCTCGCTGTCCAACGGCATCATCACCAACTACTCGAACCAGGCCACCCGCCAGGTGCTTTACGACGTCAAGGTCGACTACGCCAGCGACCTGGCCAAGGCCCGCGAGGTGCTGCTCAAGCTGGCCGAGGACCCGCGTGTGCACAAGGACCCGGCTCCGGTGGTGGTGGTCTCCGCCTTGGGGGACACCTCGATCAACCTGTCGCTGCGCATGTGGACCTCCAACGCCGACTACTGGGGCGTGATCTTCATGCTCAACGAGTCGGTGCGCGACAAGTTGCACGAGGCGGGCGTCCAGCTCGCCCAGCCGCCGCGCATGGTGCAGGTGGTCCCCAGCGCAGGGTGAGGCGATTACGAGAAGGCCGGCGAATGCCGGCCTTTTTCATGTCCGTGTCCCGTCCTGAATAAGGTTTACACCTTCGCCCTTATTTCAGGAGAACCCCGATGGCAGAAGGTATCCGTCGCAGTCAGCGTGATTACACGCAGGCTTTTAAACTGGCAGTGGTCGATCAGGTCGAAAAAGGCGAAATGAGCTACAAGGAGGCTCAGGCTCGCTACGGCATCCAGGGCCGATCGACGGTGCTGGTGTGGTTACGCAAGCATGGCCGGCAGGACTGGAGTCAGGGAGCTTCCATTCGATCCGCCAGGAGCAAGCCGATGTCCGAACCCAACCTGCCACTGACGCCGGAGCAGCGCATCAAGGAGCTGGAGCAGCAGCTGGAAGTCATGAGCCAGAAGGCCCAGTTCTTCGAGGCGGTCGTGACTGTACTGAAGAACGACTACGGCGTATCCGTTGTAAAAAAGCGTCCCGGCAAGTCCTCACGCAAAGGCAAGTCCCGGCGCTGAGCGTTAGCAGGGCTTGCCAGTTCATGGGCTTGAGTCGCCAAGCCTATTACCAGCGCAACCGCTCGGCGGACCGGCGTTCCGAGCAAGATTCGCTGATTGCCCAGGTCGTGCGTGAGGTACGGATGCGGCAGCCCCGTCTGGGAACGCGCAAGTTGCATTTTTTGCTGCAGGATCAGGCCAGGATCGCGTTCCATGTGGGCCGGGATCGCCTGTTTAGGGTGCTGGCGGAGCATCGCCTGCTGGTCAAACCCAAGCGGGCGTATCACAAGAC
Source organism: Pseudomonas sp. Pc102 (assembly GCF_018408275.1). Taxonomy (NCBI): domain Bacteria; kingdom Pseudomonadati; phylum Pseudomonadota; class Gammaproteobacteria; order Pseudomonadales; family Pseudomonadaceae; genus Pseudomonas; species Pseudomonas sp. Pc102. The sequence goes on from NZ_AP021905.1 coordinate 1,331,460, forward strand.
CACCCACAGCTTTCACCGGTTCTATCGTCATCCGAATCTGCTCAAGCCAGGGCCACAGCAGGTGTTGCCCTACGCCCCGGAACAGGTATGGGTGGCGGACATCACCTATTTGCCGAGCCAGAGCGGTCCGCTGTACCTGAGCCTGGTCACCGATGCCTATTCGCGCAAGATCGTCGGCCATCACGTCCACGACAGCCTGCATGCCGAGTCGGTGGCCCGAGCCTACAGCCAGGCGCTGCGGTACCGCACGACGCGGAATCCCCTGGTGCATCACTCCGACCGAGGCATCCAGTACTGCTCGGAGCTGTACCAGCGCCTGCACGCGCAGCACGGGGCAACCTGCTCGATGACCGATGGTTACGACTGTTACCAGAATGCGCTGGCTGAGCGCGTCAACGGCATCCTGAAGAACGAGTTGCTGGAGCACCCTCCCACCGACCTCGGACAGGCGCGCCGCATGGTGCGCGAAGCCGTCGATATCTATAACCGGGAGCGGCCTCACCTGGCTCTGAAATACAAAACACCCGATGCGGTACATCGGACGTTTTGAGGTCTGGAGCCTGGCCTGAAAGGTGTAAACCTATTTCAGGACTAGACACCGTGCAAAGCGCTACGGCTGTTCCGACTGCGCGCGGGGAGCGGGGGGCTGGGGCGCGGGGGGCGTGTCCGCTTCCGTGGTCGGCGGGGTGCTGCTGTCGGGCTGCCGGCGCTCCTGGCCCCACTGCACGGCGATGAGGATCAGCGTCGGCACGCCGAGCAGCGCGGTGAGCTGGAAGAACTGGTGATAGCCGAGGGATTCGACCATCACGCCCGAGTAGCCGCCGATCAGCCTCGGCAGCAGCAGCATGATCGAACTGAGCAGCGCGTACTGGGTGGCGGAGAACTTCAGGTTGGTGAGGCTCGACAGGTAGGCGACGAAGGCCGAGGTGGCGAGCCCTGCGCTGAAGTTGTCGCAGGAGATGGTGAGGATCAGCATGTCCAGGTGCGGGCCCATGTCGCTGAGCACCACGAACATCAGGTTGGTCGCCGCCGATGCCGCGCCGCCGATGAAGAGGATCGGCAGGATGCCGAAGCGCACGATCAGCAGGCCGCCGGCGCCCGCGCCGAGCAGGGTCATGATCAGGCCGAAGAGCTTGCTGACGCTGGCGATCTGCTCCTTGCTGAAGCCCTGGTCGATGTAGAAGACGTTGGCCATCACGCCCATCACCGTGTCCGACATGCGGTAGGTGGCGATCAGCCCCAGCAGCAGCAACGCCTGCCAGCGGTAGCGCTGGACGAACTCGCTGATGGGCGTGACCACCGGCGCCATCAGCAGGCGGCCTGGGGCGGAGAAGCAGGCGAGGGCGATCAGCACGAACAGCGTGCCGCGCGGCCAGGCGCCCGATGCATAGGCCTTGATGGCCGCCGCAGTGGTCACCAGGATGACGATCAGCACGATCATCGACACCGCCTGGTGGACGAAGTCGAAGTTGGGAATCACCTTGCCCCGCGCGGCCACCAGCAACTGGCGGCGCTGCTGACTGAGCAACTCGCGCACCGGGACGATCTGGCGCCTGCCCCAGGGCGACAGGCAGGCCACCAGGAAGAGGAAATAGAGCAGGGCGCGCGGCCAGGCACGATCGAGCATGCCGGTGATCATCGCCGGCAGGGAGATCAGCATCACCAGCAGTATCAGTACCGAGGCCAGCTGGTCCTTGAGCTTGAAGCGCGAGGTGCTGGTCTGGACCTGCGCGTCGATGCGTGGTTCGCGCATCCACAGGCTGGTGACCAGGCCGGGCAGCATGAGAAGAGCGAACAGCAGGTAGGTGCCGGCCCAGGCACCGTACTCGTAGCTCAGCGAGGTGGAGCCGAACCACTCGGCGAAATACAGCGCGCCGGCTGTGGCCAGCAGTGCCGAGACCCGGTAGCCGAGCATGTAGCTGGCGGCCAGCGCGGCCTGGCGGCTGTCCTCGGCGATCTCCAGGCGGTAGGCGTCGACGGCGATGTCCTGGGTGGCGGAGGCGAAGGCCACCACCACGGCGATCGCGATCAGCCAGGTCAGGTGTTGTTGCGGGTCGCACAGGGCCATGCCCACCAGGCCCAGCGCCACCAGGACCTGGGACAGCACCAGCCAGGAACGACGGCGACCGAGGCGACCGAGCAGCGGCAGGCGGAACTGGTCCAGCAGCGGCGACCAGATCCACTTGAAGGCATAGGCGAGGCCGATGAGGCTGGCGAAGCCGATGGTCTCGCGGGAGACGCCGGCCTCGCGCAGCCAGACGGAGAGGGTGGAGAACACCAGCATGTAGGGCAGGCCGGCGGCGAAGCCCAGCAGGAGCAGCGCGAGGGTGGCCGGGCTGGCGTAGGCGGCCAGGGCGGCGCGCCAGGTACGGTGGGGCATCAGGCGTGTAGTCCAGAAATCACGGGGCGGTCCATGACGAGGTGCACGCGACGGAACCGCGACAAAGCGCGCACTCTAACCCTTGGGTGGCATGGGAAGCCAGCCATGCCGACGCATATCCACCCGTTCGTTATGGATGAAGACCCCCTCGGCCCGCAAACGTGCCCGCTGCTCGTCCCCGGAGGGGCTTCCGGCCGGCAGGCTGAGGCGTCCCCCGGCGGCGATCACCCGGTGCCAGGGCAGGCGCGTGCCTTGGGGCAGTTGGCTCAGGGTGCGCCCGACCCAGCGCGCCGCGCGACCCAGGCCGGCCATTTCGCCGAGCTGGCCATAGCTCACCACCTTGCCTGGCGGCACCTGGGCCAGGGTCAGGTACAGCGCTTCGCGGCGCATTTCGGGGCTGGCCGTTGGCAGGTCGTTCGGTACGTTCACGTCGGGACTTGGCTTGCGAGGCACCATGGCGGCAGGTGTCCGGTGCGGGGGTGGTGGCCAGGATAGGGCGGCGGCCAAGGAGCCACAACCGCTCTGCGTTACCTCTTTTTTGTGGAACTTGAGGCTTGTCCGTCGGTCAGTCCTTGCTCAGTCGCCGGGCTTGCGGATAATGCCCGGTTTTTCGCGAACTTGAGCCCGTGTATCCGCCTATGTTGTCCAGAACCCTGCTGTGCCTAGCCATTGCGGCTGCCTCGACCCCCTCCCTCGCCGACACCGTGTGGATGAAGAACGGCGATCGCCTTTCCGGCAAGATCAGGGTCTTCGACGGCGGCAAACTGATGCTCGAAACCGACTACGGCGGCTCCATCCCGCTGGATTGGAAGAAGATCGCCACCCTGGAAAGCGAGCAGGAGCTGATGATCAAGCAGGACGACATCACCGGCGAGCGGGCCAAGACCCTGCGCCCGGCCGAGCCCGGCAAGGTGATCCTGGCCAATGGCGAGGCGCCCAGGACCGTCGAGCTGGCCAGCATCGAGCAGATCATGAAGCCCAAGCCCTTCGTCGAGGACCTGACCTGGTCCGGCAACGTCGACCTGGCCCTGGATTACAAGCGCGCCGAGAAGGACACCGACGACTACGACGTCGATTTCAAGACCAAGGCCCGCCACGGCCGCTGGCGCCACAACGCCACGGGCGAGTACAACCGCGAGTTCCAGGACGACGTGAAGACCACCGAGAACTGGGAGCTCGAGTACGCCCTGGACCGGTTCGTCACCGACAAGTTCTTCTGGCAGGGCCGCGCCGAATACAAGCGCGACAAGATCGAGGACCTGGAGCGCCAGCGCACCCTCGGTACCGGTCCCGGCTACCAGTTCTGGGACGACGAGCTGGGTGCATTCTCCCTGGCGTCTCTGGTCAACCGCACCGACTACGAGTACGCCAATGGCGAGAAGGACAACTTCTACGCGCTCAGCGTGAAGTGGGACTACAACCGCTACCTGGTGGGCAAGACGGTCGAGCTCTTCACCGTCGGCGAAGTCGGCCGCCCGCTGGGCAATGCCGCCGACTACTCCCTGGATGCCGAAGTGGGCCTGCGCTACAAGGTCACCGACTGGGCCTCGCTCAACCTGAAGGCCGAGAAGGACATGGTCAGCGGCTCCGAAGGCGAGATCGACGAGACCCGCTACACCGTTGGTTTCGGCGTAGGTTGGTAAGCATCCAGCCGGCTCTCCCGGGCTGAAGCCCGGGCTACGGGCCTGCAACCGCCGGACAAGAAAAAGCCCCGCTGATGCGGGGCTTTTTCATTGCGGCTCGGCCTTACAGGCGCAGCCCGCCATCGAGTTCCAGGACGCGACCGGTGTAGTAGTCGTTCTCCAGGATGTAGGCCACCGAGTGGGCGATCTCCAGGGGCTTGCCCAGGCGCTTGAGCGGAATGCCGGAGGTCATCTTCTCCAGGGCCTCGGGCTTCATGCTGGCGACCATGTCGGTCTCGATGAAACCGGGCGCCACGCCCGCCACGCGGATGCCGTAGCGTGCCAGTTCCTTCGCCCAGACCACGGTGTCGGCGGCGACGCCGGCCTTGGCGGCGGAGTAGTTGGCCTGGCCCATGTTGCCGGCGCGGGAGATGGAGGAGATGTTGATGATCGCCCCTTCGTTCTTCAGCTCGATCATCTTCGCCGCCACTTCGCGGGTGCACAGGAACACGCCGGTCAGGTTCACGTCGATCACCGCCTGCCACTGGGCCAGGCTCATCTTGGTCATCTCGCCGTCCTTGACCTTGATGGTCAGGCCGTCACGCAGGATGCCGGCGTTGTTCACCAGGCCGTTGATGGCGCCGAAGTCCTCGGCCACCTGGGCGACCATGTGGGTCACCTGCTCTTCGTTGGCCACGTTGCACAGGTAGGCACGGGCATCGCCGCCGGCGGCCTTGCAGGCGGCCACGGCGTCGTCCAGTTTTTCCTGGTTCAGGTCCACCAGTGCCAGCTTGGCGCCCTTGCCGGCGAGGTACTCGCCCATGGCGCGGCCGAGGCCCTGGCAGCCGCCGGTGATGATGATGACCTTGTCTTTGAGCTGCATGCTTTTCCCCTCGAAGTCGAATTGAGTGGCGCTATCCCCGCTGGCGGCCTGGAACCGTTATTCTGGCCGCCCGTCCGTTTTCGACGGATTCTCTGCAAGGAGTCAGAAGGTGAGCGTGAAAGCCGCAAAGAATGCCCGAGAATTGCTGCTCAAGGAATACCGCGGCGTCCTCTCGACCCAGTCCAAGGCCATGCCGGGCTTCCCTTTCGGATCGGTGGCGCCTTATTGCCTGGACGCCGCCGGCCGACCGCTGATCCTCATCAGCCGCATCGCCCAGCACACCCACAACCTGCAGAAGGATCCCAAGTGCTCGCTGCTGGTGGGCGAGCGGGGCGCCGATGACATCCAGGCCGTCGGCCGCCTGACCCTGCTCGCCGAGGCACGGCAGCTCACCGACGAGGCCGAGGTCGCTGCCGCCAGCGAGCGCTACTACCGCTATTTCCCGCAGTCGCGCGACTACCACCAGACCCACGACTTCGACTTCTGGGTGCTGGAGCCCGTGCGTGCCCGCTTCATCGGCGGCTTCGGCGCCATCCACTGGATCGATCAGGTGGTGCAGGCCAACCCCTTCGCCGGCGAGGCCGAGCGCAGCATGATCGAGCACATGAACGACGATCATCAGTCGGCCATCGCCCACTACCTGGCATTGCGCGGGCTGCCCGGGTACGCGGCGGAGATGGTCGGCATCGACGCGGAGGGCTTCCACCTGCGCACCGGGCAGGTGGTGCACTGGCTGCCCTTCCCAACATCCTGTAACAACCCGGGCGCGGTCCGGCAGGCCCTGGTGGCACTGGCGCGCGCCGAAGCCTGGCCGTCCGTCGCCGAGCCAGAAGCTTGAATTCGAGGAAGAGCGGCTTCATCTAAATTGCCATCGGAAGCCGTTCTTCCGTCAAGGATCCCTCGATGCGTTTCTTTCTGTTCCTCTTCCTGCTTTTCCCGATCATCGAACTGGCCGTGCTGATCCAGGTCGGCAGCGTCATCGGCGTCCTGCCGACCCTGCTGCTGGTCATCGGCACCGGTGTGCTCGGCAGCGTCCTGCTGCGGGTCGCCGGGGTCGCCACGGCCTGGCGCGCGCGGGAGAAGCTCGCCCGTGGCGAGATGCCCGAGCAGGAAATGCTCGAAGGCCTGCTGATCGCCGTCGGCGGTGGCCTGCTGCTGCTGCCCGGCTTCATCAGCGACATCTTCGGCGTGCTCTGCCTGATTCCCTTCACCCGTCGCCTGCTGATCGGTCGCCTGCTCAAGCGCGCCCAGGAGCAGGCCCGGCGCCAGCGTGCCTTCGCCGACGATCTCGCCGCCCGCAGCGGGCAGACCCGTCCGAACGTGATCGAGGGCGAATACGAGCGCCGCGACAACTGAGCCTCCGGTCGGCGGCGCTGAACTTCCCGCATTTTTTTCAGCCGCTGCCCTTGAAATGCCTCAGAACGCCCCTATGTATCGGTCACCGCAAGGTTCCTTGCCCTCGCCGGCAAGGTCAGACTTCAGCGGAGTGCCCTGCACCCCGCAGCCGGCAACGCCGGATTTCGCTAACCCGCCGGTCGTTCGTACCGGCGCCGGAAAACACTGATTGGGAGAGTTAGACAATGAAGCTTCGTCCCCTGAATGACCGCGTCGTAATCCGTCGCAGCGAAGAAGAAACCAAGACCGCTGGCGGCATCGTGCTGCCGGGCTCGGCTGCCGAGAAGCCGAACCGCGGTGAAGTGGTCGCCGTCGGTACCGGTCGCGTTCTGGACAACGGCGAAGTCCGTGCCCTGGCAGTGAAAGTGGGTGACCAGGTGGTATTCGGCCCCTACTCCGGCAGCAACGCCATCAAAGTCGATGGTGAAGAGCTGCTGGTGATGAGCGAGAACGAAATCCTCGCTGTCATCGAAGCCTGAACCACTCCCCCTTTCCCATAGAATTCGAGGAAAAAGAACATGGCTGCTAAAGACGTAAAATTCGGCGATGCCGCTCGCAAGAAACTGCTCGTTGGCGTCAACACCCTGGCTGATGCCGTGAAAGCCACCCTCGGCCCGAAAGGCCGTAACGTGGTCCTGGAGCGCAGCTTCGGTGCCCCGCTGATCACCAAGGACGGCGTTTCCGTCGCCAAGGAAATCGAGCTGAAGGACCGCATCGAGAACATCGGCGCCCAGCTGGTGAAAGACGTTGCCTCCAAGGCCAACGACGCTGCCGGTGACGGCACCACCACCGCTACCGTCCTGGCCCAGGCCATCGTCACCGAAGGCCTGAAGTCGGTCGCTGCCGGCCTCAACCCGATGGACCTCAAGCGCGGCATCGACAAGGCCACCGCCGCCGTCGTCGCCGAGCTGAAGAACCTGTCCAAGCCGTGCACCGACACCAAGGCCATCGCCCAGGTCGGCACCATCTCCGCCAACTCCGACGACTCCATCGGCAACATCATTGCCGAAGCCATGGAGAAGGTCGGTAAAGAAGGCGTGATCACCGTCGAGGAAGGCTCGGGCCTGGAAAACGAACTGTCCGTCGTAGAAGGCATGCAGTTCGACCGTGGCTACCTGTCCCCCTACTTCATCAACAAGCCGGACACCATGGTGGCCGAGCTCGACGGCCCGCTGCTGCTGCTGGTCGACAAGAAGATCTCCAACATCCGCGAACTGCTGCCGGTTCTGGAAGCCGTTGCCAAGTCCGGCCGTCCGCTGCTGATCGTGGCTGAAGACGTCGAAGGCGAAGCCCTGGCCACCCTGGTCGTCAACAACATGCGCGGCATCGTCAAAGTAGCTGCCGTCAAGGCCCCGGGCTTCGGCGACCGCCGCAAGGCCATGCTGCAGGACATCGCCATCCTCACCGGCGGTACCGTCATCTCCGAAGAAGTCGGTCTGAGCCTGGAAAGCGCCACCCTGGAGCACCTGGGTAACGCCAAGCGCGTGGTCCTGAGCAAAGAAAACACCACCATCATCGATGGCGCCGGCCAGCAGGTCGACATCGAGGCGCGTGTTGCCCAGATCCGCAAGCAGGTCGAAGAAACCTCTTCCGACTACGACAAGGAAAAACTGCAAGAGCGCCTGGCCAAGCTGGCTGGCGGTGTTGCCGTGATCAAGGTTGGCGCTGCCACCGAAGTCGAGATGAAAGAGAAGAAGGCCCGCGTGGAAGACGCCCTGCACGCTACCCGCGCTGCGGTGGAAGAAGGCGTGGTTCCTGGCGGTGGTGTTGCCCTGGTTCGCGCCCTGGTTGCCATCAAGGACCTGGTAGGTGCCAACGAAGAGCAGACCGCCGGTATCAACATCCTGCGTCGCGCCGTCGAGGCTCCGCTGCGCCAGATCGTCACCAACGCCGGTGACGAGGCTTCGGTGGTTCTGGACAAGGTCAAGCAGGGTTCGGGCAACTACGGCTACGACGCTGCCACCGGCCAGTACGGCGACATGATCGAGTTCGGCATCATCGACCCGGCCAAGGTCACCCGTACCGCGCTGCAAGCCGCTGCTTCCATCGCCGGCCTGATGATCACCACCGAGGCGATCGTTGCCGAGCTGCCGGAAGACAAGGCTGCTCCGGCCATGCCGGACATGGGCGGCATGGGCGGCATGGGCGGCATGATGTAAGCCACCCAGTCCATCCGGTCTGAAAGAAGCCCCGCCTCGTGCGGGGCTTTTTTATGCCTGTGGAAACGTCGCGGGTCGGGCATCGTCCGATGCGCCCGCTACCTGCTAGGGCGCCAGTTCCGTGGCGCCTTGGGGCGCCTCGTCGGCCTGGGGCGCATAGAGCATCAAGCGGTAGCAGCCGAGGCAGATCAACCAGTCCAGCAGCGCCGTCCACAGGTTGTGGGAGAGAAAGTGCGCGCCCTGCATCATCCTCCCCACCGAGAACAGCCCGCCCAGGGCCAGGGCTCCGACCAGGGCGAGGCGTGCCAGGCGGCGATTGCGGTCGCGCAGGAGGAAGTACAGCGCGAAGAAGGTGAAGCCGCTGCTGGCGTGGCCGCCCGGCCAGCAACGCCCGGGCTTGGCGGTGGGCGCGCGTTCGGCCAGCAGCGGGGTGTAGGTCTCCACGCCGCCATAGCGGGTCAGGTCCCAGGGGCAGTGCACGGCGGTCAGCGCCTTCAGGGGCGTCACGATCGCGGTGGACAGGCCCATCGCCAGGACCAGGTAGCCGAGGCGCCTGCGCAGGCCGTACCAGGGGCGATACAGGCAACTGGCGACGAACCCGGCCAGGGCCAGCAGCGCCACCGCGATCACCGCCTGCTTGGCGCGGTCATGCATCACGTCCTCGAGGAAGAAGCTGTGGGCGCCGATGAAGCCTTCTCCAGGCCGGTAGAACAGGTCGGCCAGGGCGAAGTCGAGGCGCGTCGGCTCGATCACCAGCAGGGCGAGGATGATCGCCAGCGGCAGGCCGAGCGCCCAGCCATAGGCGATCGGGCGGGAGGAGAGGGTAGGGGGCATGGGTGTCTCCGGATTGCATGCGGGGGGATTGTCAGGCGAGGGAATGGGCGTAATCTGCCGTGGCCGCCGTGGTGGCACCGTGAACCGCGGGTGAAAAAACTGTCAAAGACGGCCAGGCCCGGACGGGCATCGATGAGGCGTGGGGAGCTGCAGATGCGGATTTTGCTGGTGGAAGACAATCGCGACATCCTGGCCAACATGGCCGATTACCTTGAGCTCAAGGGCTACAGCGTCGACTGCGCCCAGGACGGCCTGTCCGGCCTGCACCTGGCGGCCACCGAACACTTCGACCTGATCGTGCTCGACATCATGCTTCCCGGCCTGGATGGCTACGCCCTCTGCCGGCGCCTGCGCGAGGAGGCGCGGCGCGACACGCCGGTGATCATGCTCACCGCGCGCGATGCACTCGACGACCGGCTGCAGGGGTTCAAGTCCGGGGCCGACGACTACCTGCTCAAGCCCTTCGCGCTCTCCGAGCTGTCGGCGCGCATCGAGGCCGTGCTGCGGCGCTCCCAGGGCGGCGGCAAGCGCAGCCTGCAGGTGGGCGATTTGAGCTACGACCTCGACACCCTGGCGGTCAGCCGTGCCGGCAAGCCGCTCAAGCTCAACCCCATCGGCCTCAAGCTGCTGGCCGTGCTGATGCAGAAAAGCCCCCATCTGGTGCGCCGGGAAGCCCTCGAGGAGGCGCTATGGGGCGACGACTGCCCGGACAGCGACAGCCTGCGCAGCCACATCCACCAGCTGCGCCAGGTGATCGACAAGCCCTTCGGCACCCCCCTGCTGCACACCCTCCACGGCCTGGGCTATCGCCTGGCGGAGTCGGCCGATGGAGTTTAGGCAGAGCCTCGCGCGGCGCATCGTCATCGCCTTCACCCTGATGACGGCGCTGGTTGGGGGGACCTTCTCGCTGGGCATCATCGAAGTGGTGCACCTGATCGAGGAACAGCTGATCTCCCGCGACCTGAACAACGAGCTGGAGCGCATCCTCTACGAGAACCTCGCCAAGGGCCGGGCGCCGAGCCTGGACAGCGACACCCGCTTCTACTTCGGCGAGGGAACCGGCCCCTACGCCCTGCCCGTCGAATACGCCAAGCTGGCGCCGGGTTTCCACGAACTCTTCGAAGGCCAGCTCTCGTTCCACGCCCTGGTGCGGGACATCGACGGCCACCGCTACGTACTGCTGCAGGACCAGAGCGATTTCGAGGACCGCGAGCAGGCGCTCTATGGCGTGGTGCTGGTGGGCTTCATCCTCAGCGTGCTGCTCTCGGCGCTGCTCGGCTGGCTGCTGGCGCGCAAGGTCATCGCGCCGGTGGTACGCCTGGCCGGTCAGGTCCGCCACCGCGACCAGCTGCTCGGCCTGGCGCCGCCGCTGGCGCCGGACTACACCTCCGACGAAGTGGGCCAGCTGGCCCAGGCGTTTGACGACACTCTCGGCCGGTTGCGCGATGCCCTGACCCGCGAGCGCCTGTTCACCAGCGATGTGAGCCATGAACTGCGCACGCCCCTGATGGTGATCGCCACCTCCTGCGAACTGCTGATGGAAAACAACCACCTCGACGACCGCTCGCGTCAGCAGGTGCTCCGCATCGGTCGGGCCAGTGAGGAAATGCGCGATCTGGTGCAGACCTTCCTCATGCTCGCCCGTGCCCAGCGCAACGGTGGCGAGATGGTGCCGCAATCCCGGCTCGGCAGCCTGGCGGATGAGCTGGCCGGCCTCTGGCGCGACCCCATCGAGGCCAAGGGGTTGCGCTTCGACTACCACCCCGGCGTCACCTCGGAGGTTCTCTACAACGCGGCCTTGCTCCGCTCGGTACTGGGCAACCTGTTGCGCAATGCCCTGCACTACACCGAGTCGGGCCACATCGAGCTGCGCCTGGACGAGCGCGGATTCAGCGTCGAGGACAGCGGGGTCGGTATCCCGGAAGAGCAGCGCGAGGCGATGTTCCTGCCCTTCGTGCGGGGTATCGAGCAGCGCGGGGATGGCCTCGGGCTGGGCCTGTCGCTGGTCAAGCGCATCTGCGAAAGCCAGGGCTGGGTGGTTCGCCTGTCGCCTTCCAGCTCAGGCGGTTGTCACTTCCGTGTCGACCTGGATGGCGCCGCCTGACAGATTTTTCACATCGGCTTGACGCCGGCATGACGGCTGCCGGCGGAAGCTGATCGTCTCCAGGGACCCGACGGCCAGTAGAGGGTACGGACCTTGCAGTGTTCGCCTCCCATTGCGCCGGGGTAACACTCGCGACGCCCGGGGGGAGGGCGAGCGGAGGGGCGCATGGGGCTTTCAGGGAACCTGGCGCTTTGCGCGCGGTCCCACCGGGGCCTCGCACGTGGGCAATCGGGTTACTCCTGGGTGATTCCTGTTACCTGGGCGCTGCCTCCGGGCTCGACCAGCGGGCGATGACGAGGCCCGGACGATGAACTGACATGGATTTGCAATGAATCACCGCTAGCCTCGCCCGTCTGCCAACCGACGGTACCGAGGCCGACGGCGCCGCGTGATACGGCAAACAGGCGGTTGAGAGTGCGCTGCTCCTTAGGGACAAGAGCCGCGAAGGGATGACCAGGCCAGAGCGACATGCCATTCGTCACTTCGAAAAAGCGGACTGTGAACTATTGATCTAGTGTGAAGACACAGCGTTTGGCAGCGCTATCAAGGGGTTGCGATCATGAAGTTAGAAATAACGCGAGCTTTGTTCCTCGTAGGAGCCCTGGGCGTCGCGTCCATCGCCGCGGCGGCTTGGCATGAGCCGTCACCTTCGGTCGTCAGCGTCAATGGCCTCGGCTATTGTCCCCTGCCTCCCAATGCCCGGCACAAGGCCGAGGCGGTGCCCGACAGGCAGTTGCTGCTGCTGATGTTCGGGCTTTCCCAGGGCATGGGGCCGCAAGGCTGAGCAGCGTCCCGTAGACATCCAGGCCCCGCGCATGCGGGGCTTTTCATTTGCGCCGCCGACCTCATTCAGTGATCGCCACGCACCTTCTCACGTCCCTTGCGCGCCGACGTCCTGCAACGGTATGGACCTTGCAAACCTGCTGCTCACCCGCTGGCGAGAGTAGGGTTGCTGCGGTTCATCGCCCGGAATAGAGACATCGTTGCCCCATGGGGTGACTTGGGTCCGGGCTTGCCGCCGTGCACAGGGTTACCGAGTGCACGTTCCTGTTACCGCAAGCGACATCAAAAAAGGGCGTGAATCATTCGCCCCCCTGGGCGGTCTGGATCTCGATTGAGACTGCGACCGACCAGGCGATAAACGCAGGGGATGGTCCGATGGAGACAGCTGTGATTGCGTTGGCAAGCGATATGGACGACCCGTTCGAGCGCTTCTGGAACTGGCGTGGGGAATGGGTCGAAGCACCCAACCTGCGACGGGGCGGTGAAAGCGGGGTGGAGCGGGTGCGCCGGGACGACGGTGTCCTGTTGTATAGCAAGCGCCAGTGCGGCCATCTCTATCGCAGCGTGCTGCACCCCTTCGGACGCCCGACGGTGCTTCGCGAACGGGATGCCATCCGCGCCTTCGAACGCCTCGGCGTGAGGGTGCCGCGGCTGGTGTTCTGCGGCGCGCGGCGCGGCGGCGAGGGCGCTTGGCAGGCGCTGCTGGTGACGGAGGCGCTGGAGGGCTTCATCGATTTCGAGCGCTGGTACGCCTCCCTGGAGGAGCGCGCCGACGCCAAGGGCGAGCGCGAGCGGGTGCTCGGCCAGATGGCGGAGGTGCTGGCGCGGTTGCACCGGGGCGGTTGGCAACACGGCTGCCTTTATCCCAAGCACGTGTTCATCCGCGTCGGGGAAGGGGAGGGCGCCGAATCGGTGGAAATCGCCCTGATCGACCTGGAGAAGAGCCGCCGTCGCTTCGCCCATGCCCGGGCGGCGCGCAACGATGTCGGCCAGATCAGGCGCCATTCGGCCATCCGCGACGAGGACTGGGCCTACCTGCTGGCGGCCTACGAGCGTGCCTTCGGCAGCCGCGTGGAGGCGCTGCACCGGCTTTGAGAACCCTGGAATGAAGAAGGCCCCGCAGATGCGGGGCCTTCTCGTTCAACCGGGCTCAGTGGCTTGCGACGGGCTCTGCCTCGGGCTGGGCAGCCGGCCGTGGGTCCGGCTTGGCCAGCAGGGTATAGACGCAGGGCAGCACGAACAGGGTGAACAGCGTGCCGATGGACATGCCGGTGGCGATCACCGTGCCGATATCGAAGCGGCTCACCGCACCCGCGCCGGTGGCGAGGATCAGCGGCACCATGCCGAACACCATCGCGGCGGTGGTCATCAGTACCGGGCGCAGGCGGATGGAGGCGGCTTCCTCCACCGCTTCGCGCGCACTCAGGCCCTTGTCGCGACGCAGCTGGTTGGCGAACTCCACGATCAGGATGCCGTGCTTGCTGATCAGGCCGATCAGCGTCACCAGGCCCACCTGGGTGTAGATGTTCATGCTGGAGATCCCCAGGAACAGCGGGATCAACGCGCCGCAGATCGACAGCGGCACCGTCACCAGAATCACCAGTGGGTCGCGGAAGCTCTCGAACTGGGCGGCCAGCACCAGGAAGATGATCGCCAGGGCCAGGCCGAAGGTGACGTACAGCGCGCTACCTTCCTGGACGTACTGGCGCGAGGCGCCGGCGTAGTCGAAGGCGAAGCCGCGCGGGGCTTCCTCGCGGGCGATCTGCGCCACGGTATCCACCGCATCGCCCATGCTCACAACCGGGAAGCCCTCGATGATCGCCGAGTTCAGCTGCTGGAACTGCTTGAGCTTGGTCGGCCGGGCGGTGTCGTGCACCGTGATCAGGGTCGACAGGGGCACCATCGCACCGCTTTCGCTCTTCACGTAGTAGCTGTTCAGCCAGTCCGGGTTGTCGCGATAGGCACGTTCCACCTGGGCGATCACCTTGTAGCTGCGACCGTCGATGGTGAAGCGGTTGATTTCGCCCTCGCCCAGCAGCAGCGCCAGGGTGGAGCCGAGGTCTTCCATGGAGACGCCCATCTGCGCGGCCTTCTGGCGGTCGATGTCGACCACCACTTCGGGCTTGTCGAACGCCAGGTCGACGTTGAGGAAGGCGAACTTGCCCGAGGCTTCCGCGCGCTGCTTGATGCGCTCGGTCACCTGCAGCAGGGACTCGTAGTCGTTCGGGGTGTTGACCACGAACTGGAAGGGGAGGCCTTCACCGGTCCCCGGCAGCGACGGCAGGTTGAAGCCGAAGATCTGCAGGCCGGGTATGCGGTCGAGCTTGCCCTGCACCTCCTGCAGCAGCTCCATCTGGGTGCGCTCGCGCTCGTCCCACGGCTTGAGCAGGAAGCCGCCGATACCGGCCTGCACACCATCGAAGCCGTTGATCTGGAACGACGAGTAGTACTCGGGGAAGGACTTGAAGATCTCCACGAACTCGTCGGTGTAGGCGTTCAGGTATTCGAGGTTGGTCGGCTGCGGCGCCTTGGCCATGAGGAAGACGATGCCCTGGTCCTCGTCGGGGGCCAGCTCGCTCTTGGTCATCATCAGCAGCACCGGGATCAGCGCCATCACGATGAGCGCGAACACCACCACCACCGGGCGGGTGTTGAGAGTGCCGTGCAGCGCGCTCTGGTATCGACGCTTGAGCCGCTCGAAGATCATGTCCAGCCTGTGGGCCAGGCCGCTCGGGTTCTCCTCGTGGCGCAGCAGCTTGGAGCACATCATCGGCGACAGGGTCAGGGCGACGATGCCGGAGATGATCACCGCGCCCGCCAGGGTCAGGGCGAACTCGCGGAACAATGCGCCGGTGAGGCCTTCGAGGAAGCCGATGGGGGCATACACCGCCGCCAGGGTAATGGTCATGGAGATGACCGGCACGGCGATCTCGCGGGCGCCCTCGATGGCGGCGTCGAAGGGCGTCTTGCCCTCCTCGATGTGCCGGTGGATGTTCTCCACCACCACGATGGCGTCGTCCACCACCAGGCCGATGGCGAGCACCATGGCCAGCAGCGTCAGCAGGTTGATCGAGTAGCCCATCAGCTGCATGAAGAACAGCACGCCGATCATCGACAGCGGGATGGTGATGACCGGGATCAGCACCGAGCGGAAGGCACCGAGGAACAGGAACACGACCACGATGACGATCAGCACCGCCTCGCCGAGGGTCTTCACCACCTCGTCGATGGACGCCTGGATGAAGCGCGTGGCGTCATAGGCGATGGACACCTTGAGGTTCGGCGGCAGCTGCGCTTCCAGCTCGGGCATGATCGCGCGCACGTGCTTGATCACGTCCAGCGGGTTGGCGCTGGGCGTGCCCTTGATGCCGATGTAGACCGAGGGGATGCCGTCGAAGGAGCTGATGGAGTCGTAGTTCTCGGCGCCCATCTCGACGCGGGCGATGTCACGTACTAGCACGCGGCGGTCGCCCTGGGTCTTCACCGGGATGGCGGCGAAGGCTTCGGGGGACTTGAGGTCGGTGGTGGCGTTGATGCTGGTCACCACGTACTCGCCCTTCACCTGGCCGGCGGCCGAGAGGAAGTTGTACTTGCGCACCGCATCGCTGACATCGCCGGCGGTGACGCCGTAGGCGGCCATCTTCACCGGGTCCAGCCACAGGCGCATGGCGAAGACCTGGTTACCGAGGATCTCCGCTTCCGCCATGCCCGGCAGGGTCGCCAGCTTGGGCTGGATGACGCGCGACAGGTAGTCGGTGATCTGCGGGTTGGACAGCTCGTCGCTGTAGAAGCTGATGTACATCAGCGCCGAGGCGTCGGCCGCCTCCTTGGACAGGACGGGGTCCTCGGCGTCCTGCGGCAGCTGGTTCTTCACCTCGTTGGCCTTGGCCAGCAGTTCGGTGAAGAGGCGATCCGAGTTGGCGCCGATGCGTGCGTAGATCGAGATGACCGACATGTTCTGCTGGCTCGACGACGTCATGTAGTCGATGCCTTCGGCGCTCGCCAGGCTCTGTTGCAACGGCTGGGTGATGTAGCCCTGGATGGTCTCGGCATTGGCCCCCGGGTAGGCGGTGGTCACCGTGATCAGGGCGTTTTCCATCTGCGGGTACTGGCGGATCACCAGCTTGCTGAAGGCCTGGAAGCCCAGCAGCACGATCAGCAGGCTGACCACGGTCGCCAGTACCGGGCGACGGATGAAGGGATCTGTGAAAGCCATATCGGTATTCCTTGGCGCCGTGCTTACTGCTCGGCGCTGGCTTGTTTGTCCGTTTTCGGTTGCAGGGCCTGGTCATCGGCGATGGCGACATTGGAGCCGTTGTCCAGTTTCAGCTGGCCTGCGGTCACCACCTGTTCGTCGGCCTTCAGGCCCTTGAGCACCACGACCTTGCCATCGCGGCGCTGGCCGGTCTCGACGAAGCGGCGTTCGACCACCAGGACCGGCTGGCCCTTGTCGTCCTTCAGCGCCTGGCCGTCCTCGCCCTTCTTGGCATCGATCACGTAGACCGAGTTGCCGTAGAGGGTGTAGGTAATGGCGGTTTCCGGCACCACGACGCGCAGGGTGTCACCCGGCAGCAATACCTCGAGATTGGCGAACATGCCCGGCAGCAGCTTGCTGTCGGGGTTCTGCAGCAGCGCACGCACCTGCAGGTTGCGGGTGCTGTCCTCGACCTTGGGATTGATCGCGGCGATCGCGCCCTCGAAGAACTCGCCCGGGTAGGCGGCGACGTTGATCCGTACGTGCTGGCCGATGGCGAGCTTGGGCACCGCCTGCTCGGGCAGGTAGAAGTCGAGGAACAGGGTACTGAGGTCCTGCAGGGTGGCGATGGTGGTGCCGGACGAGAGGAAGTCACCGACGTCCACCTGGCGGATGCCGATGGTGCCGGAGAAGGGCGCGACGATGCGCTTCTTCGCCAGCATGGCCTTCAGTTGGGCGACGCTGGCGTTCGACTTCTGCAGCTCCGAGGAGAGGCGGTCGAATTCGCTCTTGGAGATGTTCTGCCGGTTCACCAGGCTGCGACCGCGCTCGAACTCCACGCGAGCAAGGGCCAGGGTGGCTTCAGCGGTTGCCAGGCTGGCCTGTTCGACGTCGCTGTCCATCTGGATCAGCGGCTGGCCGAGCTTGACCTTCTCGCCGGAAAGGAACTGCACCTCCTGCACGGTGCCGCCGACTTCCACGGTCAGGTCCACGCCCTGGAACGCCTTGAGCGAACCGATGGCCGGCAGGCGCTCCTGCCAGGGCACTTCCACCGCCTTGGCGGCCGAGACGCTGATGGCAGGCTTGGGCGCCGTGAACATCGCGATCTGCTGTTTGATGGAGAAGAACTTGTACGCGGCAAGCGCGGCCACCACGAGGATGACCACGCCGAGCATGATGAGCATGCGGCGGAGCAACATATTCCGGTTCCTTGGCAAGGCAGATTGAGGGCCTGGGAATAGGCAAGGGGTGCACCTTAGTACCACTGGCGGGGGCAAGTCAAAGGCGCGGAATTGCAAAAGTTTACATGCTGGCACGATGCCCATTCGGTGCCTTGCAGATCGCCGGAGATCGCTACGGATCGGTGCTTTTCAGTCGACACGAAAGGCGCCTGGGCGGGAAGGCCCGTTAAGCGCAGAAGGCAGCACAGCGGCGCCCTGGCTGCGGGCGGGTGCAACTCCGGGGAATCATGGGGGGCGGCAAGGGTGCCACCAGGCTGTGACGGAGAAGGCACGTCCATGTGCCGGGTGCGGTGTCAGGCGCTGAAGCGGCGGGTGACCTCGCTCAGGTCGCCGGAGAGTTCGTGCAGGCGGTTGCTGGCCGCCTCGGTGCGTTGCACGTTCTCGTTGTTGGTGACGGCGATGGCGGTGATTTCGGTGAGGTTGCGCGAGATGTCCTCGGCCACCGAGGTCTGCTCCTCCGCCGCCGTGGCGATCTGCCGGTTCATGTCGCGGATGGCCTCCACCGCGCCGGTGATGCGTTGCAGCATCGCGCCGGCCTCGGTCACCTGGGTGACGCTCTGCTCGCTGCGGCTCTGACCGCTTTCGATGGCGCGTACCGCGTTCACCGCGCCGGTCTGCACCGTGTCGATGATCTGGTGGATCTCGGCGGTGGATTCGGCGGTGCGCTGGGCGAGGGTCCGCACCTCGTCGGCGACCACCGCGAAGCCTCGGCCCTGCTCGCCGGCGCGGGCGGCCTCGATGGCGGCGTTGAGCGCCAGCAGGTTGGTCTGCTCGGCGATGCCGCGGATCACTTCCAGCACCTTGCTGATGCGGCCGCTGTCGTTCTCCAGGCGGCGGATCACCTCGGCAGTGGAGTCGATCTCGCCGCGCATGCCGGTGATGCTCTGGATGGTCGCCTGCATCACTCGCTCGCCCTGCTGGGCCGAGCTGTCGGCGTCGTCGGCGGCGCGCGCGGCATCGGCGGCATGGCGGGCCACCTCCTGGGCGGTGGCGGACATCTCGTGCATCGCCGTGGCCACCTGGTCGGTGCGCGAGAACTGCTCGCGGGTGCCGCCGGCCATTAGCGTGGCGATGGCGTTGAGCTCGCCGCTGGCGCTGTCCAGCTCGGCGGTGCTGTGCTTGAGGCGGTTGAAGGTGTCGGCGAGGAAGTCCCGCAGGATGTTCGCCGAGTTGGCCAGGCGCCCCAGTTCGTCGCGGCGGCTGCTGTCGACGCGCTCGCCGAAGTTGCCCTGGCTGAGGCGGCCGATGTGGTCGATCAGGGTGCGGATCGGATCGATCAGGCGACGGTTGATCAGCCAGATCGCCAGCAGGCCCACCAGCACGCTGGACACCAGCATCACCACCAGGCCGGTGGTCACGGTACTGGCGGCGCTGGCGCTGATCTCGGCGGACTGCTGTGTGCCGCGGTCATGCAACTGGGTGACCAGGGCGGTCATCTGCTCGCTGGCGGCGCGGTCGATGCCCTGCACCGCCTTGTCGCCCGCGGTCGGGTCGGCGCCGGCGGCGAGGAAGGTCTCGCGGCCTTTGCGGTAGGCCGCCCCCAGGGTCTGGTGCTCGCTGCGCAGGCGCTCCACCTGACTCTGCAGGCTGCTGTCGCCCTGCTCGCGGGCCTCGTTGACCAGCTTGCCGAGGATATCTTGGACCTTGCGCTCCTGATCCTCGAACTGGCCCCAGTACTTGGACAGGGCGGCCGGGTCCTTGCCGCGCAGCAGGACGTTCTTCCATTCCTGCACCTGGCCCTTGAATTCGACGTTCGCGCTGTCGACGAGGCTGGATGCCTCCAGCGTGCCACCTACCAGGGTGCGGTAGGACTGGATCCCTCCAGATAGAAAGTTGAAGCAGGTCAGGGCGATGACCAGGATCAGCAGCAGGCTGCCGCCCAGCAGCGCGAGGAGCTGACCTCGCAGGGAGTTTTGCAGGGACATGTAGTTACGCCTCAGGGACGTGGGAGGGAAGGGTTGGCTGGTGAAGTATAGGTCGGCCGCCGCGACCGTTCGTTGAGGTCGCGGCGACGAAATGCAGGTGTCAGGCGAGGTGCAGGTGGTTGTCCCAGAGCCCGGCGGGCAGTTGCAGAGGAGCGGCGGTGATCGTCGCCTTGCGGCAATCGTAGAAGCGGCAGCGGCCCTGGCCGGAGGTGACCACGAAACCGTCCTTCACCGCCCCGACGCCGGCGCAGTCGGGGAGCGGGGCGTCGAGGCGCACGGCGCCGCTGTCCAGGTCCCAGATGAAGAAACGGTTGCCGCGCGGGGCGGTCAGGGCCACCAGGCGCAGTTCGTCGTGGATGGCGACGCTGGCGGTGTACTGGGCCATCGACAGGCGTTGCTCGTCGGCCAGGGGGAAGGGCTGGAAGCGCTGGCCCGGGCGCTTGATCGCCAGCAGGTCGGCATGGTCGCCGGCATCGCCCATGTATTGCTGGCCGGCGACTATGGTGCCGTCGCTCGCGATGGCCAGGTGGCGCACGCTGTTCATCTGCTGGGGCAGGGTCTCGCGGCTGATCAGGCTGCCGTCGCGGCGCATCAGCACCAGGCTGGGCTCCATGGCATGGAGGTTCATCTCCACGCGGCTCTCGGCCTCGGTGCGGATGCCGCCGTTGGCGACCACGAAGGTCTCGCCGTCCGGCATCCAGGACACCTGGTGCGGCCCCAGGCCGTGGGTGGACAGCTCGCCCTGGAAGCTCAGCCGGCGGTCGGCGTAGGCATACACGCCGAGCAGGCCGCGACCGGGGTCGGTGGTGTCGTTGTCGGTGGTGTAGAGCCACTCGCCGCTCTTGTGGAACACGCCGTGCCCGTAGAAGTGGCGGTCCGGCTGCGAGCGCAGCGTCTGCAGCAGGCTGCCGTCGGTGAGGTCGATCAGGTAGCTCTCGGTGCCCGGGCGGCGGGCGACGAACAGGGCCACCGCCTCGCTGGGGTGTTCGACGATGTCGTGGCAGCGCTGCGCCACGCGGGTGGCGAACACCTGGGTGCCGTCGAGGCGGTAGCCGACGGCGTAGTGGCCGCCATCGGCATCGTCACGGGCGGAGAGCAGCAGCGGGTCGCGACCCTTGCGACTCAGGGTCCAGCCGCCCAGCGTCACGGCGCCGAGCAGGAGGCTGCCGAGGGCGAGTACCTGGCGGCGGAACATATCAGTCACCATCGTTGGCGTTGAAGCCGAGTTGCACGTTGAGGACGCGGGCCAGCTCGTTGGAGTGCAGGCGGTGCACCACGTCGAGGCTGTCGTAGAAGACGTTCAGTTGCTTGAGGCCTTCCTCGCTCTGCAGCAGCTTGCTCAGCGGCGGTTGCAGGGCGTCCAGCTTGGCGCGGGCGTCGGCGTAGGCGCCGTCGATCTTCTCGGCCAGGGCCTTCTGGTCGTCACCCAGCAGGCTGCGGAGGCCCTTGCCGTCGGCACCGTTCCACAGCTGCTCGGCGCTGAGCAGGCTGGCGCCCAGGCTGGCCAGGGAGGTGTCGCTGCGCCAGCCATCGGCCTGGTAGGGCTGCGGCTGGCTCTTGGCCTGGCGGCCCATGGGCGTGCCGAGCTTCTTCTTCAGGGTGTCCAGGGCGGTGACCTGGACACGCAGCAGCTCGGAGACGGCCTCGTGGGAGTCGGCGTAGCGCTGGTTGGGGAACTTGCTCAGTTGCTCGAGCATGCCGTCCTTGCTGTTCCAGGAGGCGAGGATCTCCTCGGCGAGGCTCTGCTGGCGCTGGCCGATGGCTTCCAGCAACGGGCAGTAGCGGGCCTTCTGCTCCTGGTCGGCGAGGTCCAGGTTGCTGTCGAAGAGGATGTATTCGTAGGCGGAGAGGCCCTGTACCACGACGCTGGACTTGGCCAGGCCGGCGGCGTCGATGTCGGGCTTGGCCTGGACCAGTTGCTCGACCTGGCGACCCACCAGGTTCTTCTTGTCCGGCCAGAACTGCACCTGCCAGGCGCGGTTGCCCTCGGCCAGGGGGCCGACCATCAGCGGTTGCAGCTCGGCCCAGGCCTTCTGCGCCGCGAGGAAGTCGGCACGGGCCTTGGCCAGGTCTTCCTTCCCGGAGCAGAACGCCAGCGCGCTGGCGGCCAGGGCGCGGTCGGCTTCCACCCAGCGGCTGTAGGTGGGCAGGATCACCTGCTTGGCCAGCGCGGCGGTGGCCTGGGCCTGCGGGTCCTGCGGGGCGCAGGCGCCCAGGGCCAGGGCGGCGAGGCTGGTGAAGAGCAGTTTGGGTCTGAACATGCAGGGCTCCTTAAAGGGAATTCAGGAATGCCAGCAGCGCGGCTCGCTGTCCAGCGTCATAGCGCATGACGGTCTGTTTCGCCGCCTCGGCCTCGCCGCCGTGCCAGAGGATGGCCTCGAGCAGGTTGCGGGCGCGCCCATCGTGGAGGAAACGGGTGTGGCCGTTGACCGCCTGGGTCAGGCCGATGCCCCAGAGGGGCGCGGTGCGCCAGTCGCGGCCGCCGGCCTGGAACTCGGGACGGCCGTCGGCCAGGCCTTCGCCCATGTCGTGCAGCAGCAGGTCGCTGTAGGGGCGGATCACCTGGTTGGCCAGCTCCGGCTCGGCGGCATCGCTGCCGGTGGTGAAGCTCGGTACGTGGCAGCCCTGGCAGCCGGCCTGGTGGAACAGGCCCTTGCCTTCGAGCACCAGCGGGTCGTTCACCTGGCGCCGCGCGGGCACCGCGAGGTTGCGGGCGTAGAACAGCACCAGGCGCAGGATGTTGTCGCTGACCTCGGGCACGCCGCCGTTGACGGCGGCCAGGCAGTCGACCTGGGCGGGCATGCAGTCGTCGCGGGGCAGCAGGCTGGTGGTCAGGCCCATGTCGCCGGAGAAGGCGTGGGCGTTCTGCTGGTTGAGGCTGGGCTGGCCGGCCTTCCAGCCGAAGCGGCCGAGCACGGTCTGGCCGGCGGCGTCGTCCCAGACCCGGTTGGCGCGGCCGACGATGCCGGCGGGCTTGTCCTTCGAGGCACCCGCGTTGGCGAGGATGGCGGATTCGGGAATGGCTTCCAGCAGGCCCAGGCCGATCATCGGCGGGGCGACGCGGGCGGAGAACATCGTCTGCGGGTGCAGGGGACCGTAGCCGAGCTGGGTGATCTCCAGGATCGGTTTCTGCAGCTCGACGCGGGTGCCGTCGGCGAGGGTCACCGGGACGGCTTCGTAGCGCATGCGCACCTTGCCTTCCGGGGCGACGCCGGGGATGGCCACGTCCTGCAGCTGGCCGCCGTAGACCGGTTCGGGCACCACCCCCAGGCGCTCCAGGGCCTGCTGGTGCTCGGCCTTGGCCTCGGCGGGAATCGACAGGCGCACGAGCATGGACACGGCGTTGACCGCGCCCGCTTCGGGCGGGTGGCCGCGGCCGTCCTTGATGTGGCAGTTCTGGCAGGCGTTGGTGTTGAACAGCGGGCCCAGGCCGTCACGTGCGGTGGTGGAGGAGGGCGCGATCACCCAGGGATTGCGGAAGAAGCTGTTGCCGACGCTGAAGTCCAGGCGGCGGCTCGGCGGCAGGTTGGCCGAGGGCAGCGAGAAGGCATTGCGATCACTCTGCTCGACCGTGGTGGCGCCGCCGGAAAGGTGCTCGCCCGGCTCGGCCCGGGTGAAGCGTGGCGTGTCGTCGCAAGCGCCCAGGCCAAGTGCTAGCAGCAGGGGAAATGCGCGGCGAAAGGCCGATGAGGCGGGCATTGGAGGGTCCGGTCGGCTGAAAACAGGCGGGCAATGTTAGCAGGCGAAGGATCATTAAATAAGAGGGATTTGCGTTTGCCTCTAGGGTCCTTCCGAGGCTGGCGCGGGTGCGTCAAAAAGGCCGGGGCGAGGGCCGGAGCCCGCATGTGGAGCGGTCGGCAGGCGCGCTCGTCATGGCTGCCTGACGCGCACAAAAAAGCGGATGCGGCGTTGCGCCGCATCCGCTTGGCGGGTTACCGGGGCGATCAGAACTCGTGATCGGCGTTGTCCGGTTTCAGGTCGCTGATGCCCAGCTTGCCGGCGGCCTGCTCGATGGCACCGGTCTGCTTGACCAGGGCGGCGATGGCGTCACGGACGATCTGGTTGCCTTCGGCGTTGTCCGGGGCGATCAGTTGGTCGAAGTGCACGCCCTTGTCGGCGCTGTCCACCAGCACTTGCAGCTTGGCTTCGGTGGCTTCCAGGTCGGCCTTCAGGGTGGCGTCGGTCGCGGCGTCGATCTTGGCCACCAGGGAGGACAGGCTCGGGCCGGTCAGGGTGGTGCCGTCGACCTTCTTGTACTCGCCCAGGTACACGTTGCGGATGCCCTTGCCGTTGTAGAAGTGCGAGTTGTGGGTGTTGTCGCTGAAGCAGTCGTGCTCGTCCTCGGGCGAGTTGGCTTCCAGGGCGACCTTCATGCGCTCGCCGGCCAGTTCGCCCAGGGACAGGCTGCCCATGCCGAACAGCATCTTGCGCAGGCCGGATTCGGCAGGCTCGGCTTCCAGCTTGGCGCGGTAGTTGTCGGCGACGCCGGCTTTCCACTGGCCGACCATGTATTCCAGGTCGCTGACCAGCAGGTCGGTGGCGGCCTTCAGGTAGGCGGCGCGGCGGTCGCAGTTGCCGCCGGTGCAGTCCTTGCCCTGGGCGTAGTCGGTGGCCGGGCGGTTGCCGGCGCCCGGGCCGGTGCCGTTCAGGTCCTGGCCCCAGAGGAGGAATTCGATGGCGTGGTAGCCGGTGGCGACGTTGGCTTCGGAGCCGCCCAGCTCGTTGAGGCTGGAGAGCTTCTCGCCGGTGATCTCGGTGACGTCGATCTTGTCTTCGCCGACCTGGATTTCCTTGTTGGCGATGATGTTGGCGGTGGCGCCCGGGTTGCCCAGCGCGTGCTGGTAGTCCTTGGCGACGTAGTCGATCAGGCCCTCGTCCAGCGGCCAGGCGTTGAGGCCGCCTTCCCAGTCGTCGACGACGGCGTTGCCGAAGCGGAAGACTTCGCTCTGCATGTACGGGGTGCGGGCGGCCAGCCAGGCTTCACGGGCGGCTTTCAGGGTGTCGTCGCCAGGCTTGGCGATAAAGGCGTCGACGGCTTTCTGCAGGTCGACGGCGGTGCTGTGGGCGTCGCTGAAGACGGCCAGGGCCAGGTCGGCGTAGTGCTTGACCACGGCCTTGGCGGCGGCTTCATCGACTTTCGCTACGGTCGCGGCTGGGGTGCTGCTGGCGGCTGCGGGAGCGGCGGCTTGCGGTGCTGCGGCCTTGTCCTTGTCGTCGCCGCAACCGGCGAGGGTGATGGCGATGGCAAGCAGGCTGGCAGTAGCCAGGGGCATACGACTCATGGCGAATTCCTTTGCGTGTTGTGGGGGACGTGGCGCAATTGCGCCCGAGAAACCGCGACATAATGCGAAAGATTTGCATTTTTGAAAAGGCCCGATGCACCGTCCCCTGGATGCGGGATGTGCCCGTCGTCTCTATGCGCCAGCCGGGCTGACGTTAGAATGCCAGCAGTCAAGTTCCACCGAAGCCAAGGAGTCGCTCGCATGTCCCTGACCAGTGTTGCCCTGATCGTCGCTGCCCTGCTGGTCGCCGCTTACGCGGTGACGCTCTACAACGCCCTGGTGCGCCTCAAGCACGGGGTGACCAAGGCCTGGTCGAACATCGAGGTGCTGCTCAAGCAACGCCACGACGAGCTGCCCAAGCTGGTGGAAACCTGCAAGCAGTACATGCAGCACGAGCGCACCACCCTGGAGAACGTCATCGCCGCCCGCAACGCCGTGGCCAGTGCCCGCGAGCGTGGCGACGTCGGTGCCCTGGGCCAGGCCGAGAGCGGCCTGCGCGCGGGCCTCGGCCAGCTCTTCGCCCTGGCGGAGAACTACCCGCAGCTCAAGGCCAACGAAAGCTTCCAGTTCCTCCAGCAGCGCATCAGCGGGCTGGAGAACGGTATCGCCGACCGTCGCGAGCTCTACAACGAGGCGGTGAACCTCAACAACGTGCGCATCGAGCAGTTCCCCGACGTGCTGCTGGCTCGCCTGTTCGGCTTCAAGCCCGCCGAGCTGCTGGTGTTCAGCGAGGCCGAGAAAGCCGACGTCGACCTCAAGTCGCTGTTCAACTGATGGCCGGCGGTGATGCCGCCGGGCTCGCGATGAGCCTGGCCTTCAGCCTCGGTGCCTTCTTCGGCGGCGGGTGGTGGTGCATCAAGCGCCTGTCCGAGGCGCGCTTCCTGCTGGACACGCCGACCTCGAAGATCCGCTCCGCCGCCCAGGGCTATGTGGAGCTCTACGGCGTGCTCCAGGAATCCACCCTCGGCCAGCTGCAGGCGCCGCTCACCGGCAAGCCCTGCCTGTGGTGGCGCTTCCGGATCGAGGAGTATCAGGAGAGTGGCAAGAACAAGAGCTGGCGGGTGATCGAAAGCGGCACCAGCGACCAGTGGCTGCAACTGGGCGATGGCACCGGCGATTGCCTGATCGACCCGCGTGGCGCCGAAGTGCGCCCCTCCACCCGCGAGGTGTGGAAGGGCAACCAGCGCCACCCGCGCAATGGCGCGGCTCCGGCCGGGTTCTTCGGCATGCTGCTGGGGGGCGGTGAATACCGTTACACCGAGGAGCGCCTGCACCTCGGCGGCCCGCTCTACGCCATCGGTGATTTCCATACCGCCGGCGCGGGGCACCAGGGCTTCGATGGCTCGGCGGCTCAGGGCGCGGTGATCCGTGAATGGAAGAGCGATTTCGCCGGGCTGCTGCGGCGTTTCGACAGCAACGGCGATGGCCAGTTGGACGAGGCCGAGTGGAACCGCGTGCGCCTCGCCGCCCAGCTGGAGGCCGAGGACCGCCACCGTTCCACCAGCGCGGCACCTGCGGTGAACCACCTGCGCAAGCCGGGCGAGTCGCGGCCCTTCCTGCTTTCCAGCCATGGCGAGGACGTGCTGGCGCGCTCCTTCTACTGGCAGGCCCTGGGGGGTGGACTGGTGTGCATCGCTGGAGCGGTGGGCACCGTGTACCTGTTGCAGGTGACGGGGCTGATGTGACGCCTCGCGCCCTTGCGTTGGGCCTCGCTGCGCTTGGCACCAACCTACGCGCCAATCTGTCTGTCGACCCTGTCCCGTAGCCCGGGCTTCAGCCCGGGAAGGGCGCGCATGAACACGAACCACAGCCATGAAGAAGCCCGCCTTCGAGGCGGGCTTTTTCATTTCCGGGTTCAGAGCGTCGCGGGGTTGGAGGCGGCGTTGGTCAGGCGGCGCGCCTGCTTGAGGTAGCCGGTGAGCTCGCGGGCGGGCAGGGGCTTGCTGTACAGGTAGCCCTGACCCTCGTTGCAACCCTGGGAGATGATGTACGCCTCCTGCTCCTGGGTCTCCACGCCTTCGGCGATCACCTGCATGCCCAGGCTGCGGGCGAGCTGGATGATGGCGCGCACGATGGTGGCGTCGTCCTCGTCCTCGAGCACGTCCTGGACGAAGCTCTTGTCGATCTTGATCTTGTCCAGCGGCAGGCTCTTCAAGTAGCTCAGCGAGGAGTAGCCGGTCCCGAAGTCGTCGATCGCGATCAGTGCGCCGGAGCGGCGCAGGCTCAGCAGGTGCTGGGCGGCGGTGGAGATGTCCTCCATCAGGCCGGTCTCGGTGACTTCCACTTCCAGGCTGCGCGGCGGCAGGCGGTAGACCTGCAGCAGGTTGTTGACCACCCGCGGCAGCTCGGCGTGGTGCAACTGCACGGTGGAGAGGTTGATGGCCATGCGCAGCTCGCTGAAGCCCTGGTCGTGCCA
Source organism: Pseudomonas sp. Pc102 (assembly GCF_018408275.1). Lineage (NCBI taxonomy): Bacteria > Pseudomonadati > Pseudomonadota > Gammaproteobacteria > Pseudomonadales > Pseudomonadaceae > Pseudomonas > Pseudomonas sp. Pc102. The sequence continues at coordinate 1,358,679 of NZ_AP021905.1, forward strand.
TTCGCGCAACTGGCGGCAGGCCTGGTCGAGCACCCATTCACCGATGGGGATGATGGAGCCGTTCTGCTCGGCCAGGGGGATGAACAGGTCCGGCGGCACGAAGCCATGCTGCGGGTGCTGCCAGCGCAGCAGCGCCTCGACGCCGACCACGCGGTGGTCGCGGTAGTCGACCTGGGGCTGGTAGACCAGGTGCAGCTCGTTGCGGGTGAGGGCTTCGCGCAGGTCCTTCTCCAGCTCGCGGCGGCGACGCATCTCGCTGTCGACGCTGGCGATGTAGAACTGGTAGCGGTTGCGCGAGCGGCTCTTGGCCAGGGTCATGGTCTGTTCGGCTTTCTGCAGCAGCTTCTCGGTGCTGTCGCCGTCTTCCGGGAACAGGGTGATGCCGATGGTGGCGCGCAGGCGCACTTCCTGCTGCTCCAGGGCGAAGGGCGCCTCAAGGTCGTCGAGCACGCTCTGGGCCAGTTCGGCCGCTTCATAAGGCTGCTCGATATCGGCCTGGACCAGGGCGAACTGGTCGCCCCCCAGGCGGGCCAGCGCGCCGAGCCGGCCGCTGTGGCCGCGCAGGCGGTCGGCGAGGGCGATCAGCAACTGGTCGCCTGTCTGGTAGCTGAACTGTTCGTTGACGCCCTTGAAATCGTCCAGCCCCACGCAGAGCACGGCGACGCGGCGCTGCAGGCGGCCGGCATCATCGAGGATCTGGTCCAGCTGCTGCTGCAGCTGCTGGCGGTTGGGCAGGCCCGTGAGGAAGTCGTACTGGGCCATTCGCAGCAGGCTGTTTTCCGCTTCCCGGCGCAGGTGGGTGTTGCGCTCGATGGAGGCCAGCAACTCGTTGGCGGTGTTTATCCACAGCCCCAGTTCGTTCTTCTCGTTGCCCTTGAGCATGGGCAGCTTGTGTTCGCTGGGGCGGTCCGGGTTGATGTTGGTGAGGTGCTCGATGATCTTCGACAGCGGCTTGGTCAGCAGCCAGTGGTAGACCGAGTAGAGCACCAGGCCCATGGCCAGGGCGCGCAATACGCCGGAGACGAAGATGATCACCGAGCTGATGACGAAGTCCTCGCCGTAGGGCGCGGTGTCCAGGGTGATGTTGAGGTCGCCGTAGTACTCGCTGTACGGGCCGCGGCCCACCAGTTGGGTGGTGAAGTTCTGTTCCTTGCCGAGGATCGCGTCGGTGAGCCAGCGCGTCGGCAGCTCCATCAGCGGGCGGGATTTCTCGGCGAGCATCGGCTCGTTGGGGTGGCCGATGGCGGCGAAGCGGACCGACTCGTGCTGGAACAGGCCCTCGATGACCTGCATGCCCATCTCCCGGTCGAGGCTGTAGACGGCCTGGGTCGAGGGGTCGCGGAACATGCCGAGGATGCGATGGGCGTCGTTGGCCACCGCCTGCCGTGTCTTGTAGACGTCGAACACTATCTGCGCGCAGCTCAGCACTACACCGACCACCAGCGCGGACATCAGCACCACGCGGAGCAACTTCAGTGACAAGCTGTGTTTGAGATCCAGCTTCAAGTAGGGATTCCTTGTTCGATGCCGGTAGGCGTCAGACCGCTTGAGTATTGGCAAACACGAGATAGCCGTCAAAGGGCCATTACGCAAATGCGGGTATTTTCACCTTGCCCGGTCCTCTACCGGCGCATGGGCGGACGAACCTTGTCCCATCCCGCACTGTGTCGGTGCACATCCTCCCTACTTGAATGCCGTTCGACGGATTTATTCTGGCACAGCCTGGGCCAATGCCTTGGCGAGCCGGCGGACGGCGCGTCCCACAGGCCCGGCTGCGCGCCGTCTAGCGCCCATGGCCCTGCAAGCTTCGCACCGGGGCGCGTCCGCGCCGGACGCGCAAATGAAAAGACCCGGCACTAGGGCCGGGTCTTTTCGTGGAGCTGGAGCGGGTCTCAGGCAGCGTAGTTCTTGGCTACGAAGTCCCAGTTGACCAGGTTCCAGAATGCCTCGACGTACTTCGGACGCAGGTTGCGGTAGTCGATGTAGTAGGCGTGTTCCCAGACGTCGCAGGTCAGCAGCGGAGTGTCGCCGCTGGTCAGCGGGCAGCCGGCACCGATGGTGCTGGCCAGGGCCAGGGAGCCGTCGGCCTTCTTCACCAGCCAGCCCCAGCCGGAGCCGAAGGTGCCGATGGAGGTCTTGCTGAACTCTTCCTTGAACTTGTCGAAGGAACCGAAGGCAGCGTTGATGGCGTCAGCCAGGGCGCCGGTGGGCTGGCCACCGCCGTTGGGGCTCAGGCAGTTCCAGTAGAAGGTGTGGTTCCACACCTGGGCGGCGTTGTTGAAGATGCCGCCCGACGAGGTCTTGACGATCTCTTCCAGGCTCTTGCCTTCGAACTCGGTGCCCGGAACCAGGTTGTTCAGGTTCACGACATAGGTGTTGTGGTGCTTGTCGTGGTGGACTTCCAGGGTCTCGGCGGAAATGTGCGGCTCGAGGGCATTCTTCTCGTACGGCAGCGGCGGCAATTCGAAAGCCATGTCTATCTCCTTCATCAGGTCTGGATTTGTGCGCGAGGCGCGGGGCCGTTCACGGGCGGCCGGTAGGCGGCTGCGAGTTTGTACTCTTTTTTGCCGCGAAGCCCGGATCATAGCATCGGCCCTGCGGCATAACCACGCAGCAAACGTGTGGAAATCGCGGCGCCAGGGCCTTTGCATCGTGCCTGACGGGTTCGACAAGGCGTGCTCAGAGACCGTTCAGCAATTGTGCGGCCATGGCGAACATCATCAGTGCCACGCCGAAGTCGAGCAGGCGCCAGGTGGCTGGCCTGGCCAGCCAGGGCGCCAGCCAGGCGGCGCCCAGGGCCAGGGCGAAGAACCAGATCAGCGAGGCGCTGGCGGCGCCCAGGGCGTAGGCACCGGGCACCGGCTGCTGGGCGCCCAGGGAGCCGATCAGCAGCACCGTGTCCAGGTACACGTGGGGGTTGAGCAGGGTCACCGCCAGGGCCGCCAGCAGCACCGCCTTGCGTGAGCGCGGGCCGGCGTTTGCCGCCTGGCCCAGCGTCTGCGGGGCGAGCGCCCGGAGCAGCGCCTTGGCGCCGTACCAGCTGAGGAAGGCGATGCCGCCCCAGCGCGCGACGGCCAGCAGCGTCGGGTTCTGAGCCAGCAGCGTGGCCAGGCCGAAGACCCCGGCGCAGACCAGCACCGCATCGCACAGCACGCAGAGCGCGGCCACCGGCAAGTGGTGCTCGCGGCGCAGGCTCTGGGCCAGGACGAAGGCGTTCTGCGCGCCGATGGCGATGATCAGCCCCGCCGCCACCAGCATCCCGTTGAGGTAGCTCTGCCACATGGCTCAGGCCTCCCCGGCGCTGGCGGCCAGCGCCCGCAGGGTGGAGAGGGCGCGTTCGGCATCGCTGCGGGCGACGAACAGGTGGTCGTGGTAATAGCCGGCGATGACGTTGCAGCTGACGCCGGCCTGGGCGAGGGCGCCGGCGAAGGCGGCGGTGAGGCCGACGGCGGCCAGCGAGGAATGCACCTCCAGGGTGATCCAGGCGGCTACGTAGTCGTAGGCCAGGCCGAGACGGTCGGCGTCCTCGCGGGCCAGGATCACGGTCAGTCCCTCGCGCTCGCGGAAGCTGCCGACGGCCTCGCAGCCTTGCAGCGCGCGGGTTTCGTCGAGGGTGCAGAACACGTAGTCGCCCTCGTTCAGGTGCGGGGACATGCTGCGGATCAGCAGTGCGAGGGAGGTTTCGCCGGCCATGGAGGGGGTCCTGTTCGAGGGGGAGATGTGGCGATTCTGCGGAGGAGGCGTGTATAAGAAAAACAAATCATGCTGATCCCCTATTAGGAAAATCGATTTGTTCGACTACAAGTTGCTGGCCGCCCTGGCGGCGGTGGTGGAGCAGGGCGGCTTCGAGCGCGCTGCACAGGTACTCGGCCTGTCGCAGTCGGCGGTGTCCCAGCGCATCAAGCTGCTGGAGGCGCGGGTCGGCCAGCCGGTGCTGGTGCGCGCCACGCCGCCCACCTCGACCGAGATCGGCACCCGCCTGCTCAACCACGTGCAGCAGGTGCGCCTGCTGGAGCGCGACCTGCAGTCCCAGGTGCCGGCCCTGGACGAAGGTGGCCCCCGCGAGCGCCTGCGCATCGCCATCAACGCCGACACCCTGGCCACCTGGTGGGCGCGGGCGGTGGCGGACTTCTGCTCGCGCCACGAGGTGCTGATGGACCTGGTGGTGGAGGACCAGGACGTCGGCCTCAAGCGCATGCGTGCCGGCGAGGTGGCGGGGTGCGTATGCGGTGCCGAGCGGCCGGTGGCCGGGGCGCGCAGCATTCCCCTGGGCGCCATGCGCTATCGCGCGCTGGCCAGCCCGGCCTTCATCGCCCGGCACTTCGCCGAGGGCGTCACCCCGGCGGCGCTGGCCCGGTCGCCTTCCATCGTCTACGGGCCCGACGACCTGCTCCAGCACCGCTACATGGAGTCATTGGGCATCGCCGGCAGCTTCCCCCATCACCTCTGCCCGTCGTCCGAGGGCTTCGTGCGTCTCACCGAAGGCGGCCTGGGCTGGGGGCTGGTGCCCGAGCACCAGGTGGAAGGCCAGCTGGCGCGGGGGGAGCTGCGCGAGCTGATTCCCGGGCGCCCCATCGACGTGCCGCTCTACTGGCATCACTGGCGCCACGGCGGCGAGCTGCTCGCCCAGCTCACCGAGCACCTGGCCCACGCCGGTGCCCGCTGGCTGGTGCAGGCCTGATTCAGGCGATGCGGATGCGCCCGCTGCCCGGCAACTGCTCCACGCAGCGCTCGCCGAACAGCTGCGACGGCGTGCGGTAGCCCCCGGGCCCGTTGTAGGCGAGCAGGTGGCGCACGGCGAGCAGCACGCCGTGGACGGTGACCTCGTAGCCGTTGGCCGTTTCCAGGTGCGCGGTGCGGGTTTCCCCGGCGGCGTTGCGTGCCTCGCCCCAGACCCAGGTGCGCAGGCGTTCACGGGTGGCCTGGTCGGGGCCGCGCACGCGCTTGTCCACCTGGCCCTTCAGCCACTTCTGCGCCGCCGCGCCGCCCAGCAGGCCGCGCAGCGGGTCGATCAGGCGCATGCCCAGGGCCGCCGCCGGTGGTGCCGGCAGGTAGACCTCGATATTGGGGATGCCCGTGGAGTAATAGGCCGTGGCCACATCGCCCCAGGGGATGGTCACCGCGTTCTTCTCGCCACGGCCGAAGTCGATGCGTCGCTGGCGGTAGCCCAGGGGCACCCTGACGCGTTCGCCATCCCGGCGTACCTGCCCGCCCAGGCGCAGCCCCTCCACCGAGGTCTTGGCGGTGCCCGGCGACAGGCCGCTGCCGGTGTCGAAGCCCAGCGCCAGGTGGCTGGCATCCGGCAGCGCCTGCTTCAGGCAGGCCGCCACGCAATCGGTGGGAATGACGTCGAAGCCGACGCCCGGGCAGATCACCAGGGCCGCTTCCCTGGCCAGCAGGTCGTAGGCACGGGCCTGCTCGAACACGGCGATCTCGCCGGTGATGTCGACGTAGTGACTGGCGCTGGCCAGGCATGCCTCGATCATCGGCGCGCTGGTGGCGGAGAAGGGGCCGGCGCAATGGGCCACGACCGTCACCCCCGCGATTGCCGCACGGCTGGCCAGCGGGTCGGCCAGGTCGAAGGTGCGGGCAGGCAGCGACAGCTCGGCGGCGACGCGCTCCACCTCCTGCGCGTTGCGCCCGGCCAGTATGGGCGCCAGTCCCTGGCGCACCGCTTCGGCGGCTACCAGCCGGCCGGTGTAGCCGTTGGCGCCGTAGATCATCCAGGCTGAATCGCCCATGCCGTATCTCCTCGTTGACGTGGTCGACAAGACTAGCCGTCTCTTCGCCACGTGATGCCGGACCTAGGTTGGGCGTCTTGGCTTTCAAGGTCGGGCCGCTGGCTCGCGACGCCACGGCGCCGCCTGGCCCGCGCTGCTAGAGTCGCAGGCATGACGAGAACACCGGGGGATGAGCAATGAAGATTCTGGTAACGGGGGCGAGCGGCTTCATCGGCGGGCGCTTCGCTCGCTTCGCGCTGGAGCAGGGCCTGGCGGTGCGGATCAATGGCCGTCGCCCCGAAGCGGTGGAGCACCTGGTGCGGCGCGGCGCTGAATTCGTCCAGGGCGACCTGGCCGACCCTAAGCTGGCGCTGGCCCTTTGCGACGACGTCGAGGCCGTGGTGCATTGCGCCGGCGCGGTGGGGGTCTGGGGTAGCTACCAGCATTTCTACCAGGCCAACGTCGAAGTCACCGAGAACATGGTCGAAGCCTGCCTGAAGCGGAAGGTGCGGCGCCTGGTGCACCTGTCCTCGCCTTCCATCTATTTCGACGGTCGCTCCCATGTGGGCATCCGCGAGGAGCAGGTGCCCAAGCGCTTTTCCGACCACTACGGCGCCACCAAGTACCTGGCCGAGCAGAAGGTGTTCGCCGCCGAGGAATTCGGCCTGGAAGTGATCGCCTTCCGCCCGCGCTTCGTCACCGGGGCCGGCGACACCAGCATCTTCCCGCGGCTGATCGAGATGCAGCGCAAGGGTCGCCTGGCGATCATCGGCAACGGCCTGAACAAGGTGGACTTCACCAGCGTGCACAACCTCAACGAGGTGTTGCTGAGCGGCCTGCTGGCGGCGGGGCCGGCGCTGGGCAAGGTGTACAACATCAGCAACGGCCAGCCGGTGCCGCTGTGGGACGTGGTCAACTACGTGCTGCGCCGCCTCGACCTGCCGCCGGTGGACCGGCACGTGCCCTTCGGCATCGCCCACGCGGCGGCGACTATCAACGAGACCGTCTGCAAGCTGCTGCCGGGGCGCCCGGAACCTTCGCTGTTCCGCCTCGGCGTGGCGGTGATGGCGCGGGATTTCTCCCTCGACATCAGCCGTGCACGGCAGTACCTGGAGTACGACCCCGCGGCCAGCGTCTGGTCGGCACTGGACGAGTTCTGCACCTGGTGGAAGGCCCAGCAGTCCTGAGGCGGCTCAGCCGCGCAGCGGGCCGGCGTACTGGGTGTACTTGCGGATCAGCTCTTCCTCGCTCAGCTCCTTCTTCACGCGGATGCCGGTGAGTTCGCTGAGCCGTTCGCCCAGGCTGATGATGCTGTCCTGTCGCGACTCGGCGCAGGCCTTGAGCATCGACTGGATGGCGTCGGGCTGGCTGAGACGGATGTCCAGCGCCTGCTCCTCGCGAATCTGCCGACGCAGGGTTTGCATGCAGTCCAGTACGGCTTTGGTCAGTTCCACGCGTAATCCCCCCATGATCAGAAGAGAGCTCCGTCCGTCTCTTCCCGGATCGGCGGAGCGCGTCGGGCCCCCACTGCACGGGCCCGCCAGGCTGAGGCGCCCCCAAGACGCCCTATGGGGTGATTAGCAAGGTGCGTACCAGTTCACGTATTCAGGAACCCTGGGGCCTGCAGCGGGTCGATCGACCGTGCGTCGCCCCGTGGCGGTGCGAAATCGCACCAGCTTGGCGCGACGCTGATGCCGCCCGAGCGAAACGGTATACTGGCGCACTTGTGGCCAGCCGCGGCCCTTAGCGCTCTCTTCCGAAGGTCAACCATGCGTAACGATGCTCTCGATGAACTGGACGATGTCCCCAGCCTGACCACCGACTCCCGGGATCGCGACGCGTACGGCCACCATGGCCACGCCGCCCACGCCCAGCCCGGCCATGCGGGCCACGGCCATGCAGCGGCGGTCAAGGTGCCCAGCACCGGCCCGCTGTGGGCGTTGATCGGCGCGCTGCTGATCGCTTTCTGCGGCCTCGGCTGGTGGAGCTTCCAGCAGATCTCGCTGATGGAGCAGCAACTGGTCGCTACCCAGGAGAGCTTCGCCCGCATCAGCGAGGAAGCCGCCGGTCGCATCCAGGACATCAGCGGCAAGGTGGTCGCCACCGAATCCAACGTCACCAGCGGCAGCGAGTCGCTGAAGCTCGAGCTCAAGCAACTGCAGGGCAAGGTCGCCGAACTGGTCAAGCAGCAGCAGAGCCTCAACACCCAGATCGGCGGCCAGGGCAAGCGTGTCGACCAGATCGCCGCCGACCTCAAGGCCCAGGAGGGCACCGCCGGCCAGCTCGATGGCCGCCTCAAGGGCCTGGCGGACGAGCAGGGCAAGCTCAAGGCTGCCCAGGGCGATTCCTCCAAGGTCGACGAGCGCCTGAAGGCCCTCTCCGCTGAAGTCGACGCGCTGAAGAAGCAGGGCAACCCCAACCAGGCGATCAAGAGCCTGGAACAGGACCTGCTGGTGCTGCGCAGCGAACTGGACAACCGCCCGGCACCGGCCCAGAACGTGGGCGGCAACACCGCCGAGTTCGACGCCTTCCGCGCACAGATGACCCGCAACATCAGCACCCTGCAAAGCCAGGTGCAGAACCTGCAGCAGCAGATCAACGCCCGCTGATCCCTGCCGCCATGAAAAGCCCTGCTCCGCAAGGACCGGGGCTTTTTCATGCCCGGACGGATCGCGATGTTGCCGGGAGCACCCTGTTGGGGCGAATTCATTCGCCCGTTCTGCATGCAATCGCGCTCCGTTGTCACCGGCAACGGTGGTGATGGGTTTCGCTGCGCTCTACGCCATCCTACGGTTCGTGTTGGCCGGCGGCTCTTCCGTCGCCCGCACTTATCCACAGCCACGAAAAAGCCCCGGCCTTGCGGGCCGGGGCTTGGTTCATCGCAGCGTCGCCGCTTACAGGCGCGGGTAGTCGATGTAGCCGACCGGGCCCTTGCCGTAGAAGGTTTCCGGGTGCGGCTCGTTCAGCGGGGCGTCCTGGGCCAGACGCGCTGGCAGGTCGGGGTTGGCGATGAAGGGGATGCCGAAGGCCACGGCATCGGCCTTGCCTTCGGCCAGCCAGGCGTTGGCCTGTTCCTTGGTGAAGCGTTCGTTGGCGATGAACACGCCGCCGAAGGCTTCCTTCAGGCTCGGGGTCAGGCTGTCGTCGGCGACCTTCTCGCGGGCGCAGATGAAGGCCACGCCACGCTTGCCCAGCTCACGGGCGACGTAGCCGAAGGTCTCGGCGCGGTTGGAGTCGCCCATGTCGTGGGAGTCGGCGCGCGGCGCCAGGTGCACGCCCACGCGGCCTGCGCCCCAGACCTTGATCAGTGCGTCGGTCACCTCCAGCAGCAGGCGTGCGCGGTTCTCCAGGGAGCCGCCGTAGAGGTCGGTGCGCTTGTTGGTGCTGTCCTGCAGGAACTGGTCGATCAGGTAGCCGTTGGCGGCGTGCAGCTCCACGCCGTCGAAGCCGGCGGCCTGGGCGTTCTCGGCGCCCACGCGGTAGGCCTCGATGATGTCGCCGATCTCTTCGGTTTCCAGGGCGCGGGGCACCGGGTAGTCACGCAGCGGGCGCAGCAGGCTGACGTGGCCCTTGGCGGCGATGGCGCTGGGGGCGACCGGGGTTTCGCCGCCCAGGTAGCTGGGGTCGGAGATGCGGCCCACGTGCCACAGCTGCAGGACGATCTTGCCGCCGTTGGCGTGCACGGCCTTGGTGATGTTGCTCCAGCCCTTGACCTGCTCGTCGCTCCAGATGCCGGGGGTGTCGGGGTAGCCGACGCCCAGCGGGGTCACGGAGGTGGCCTCGCTGATGATCAGGCCGGCGGAGGCGCGCTGGGTGTAGTACTCGGCCATCAGCGCGTTGGGCACGCGGCCCTCGTCGGCGCGGCAGCGGGTCAGCGGGGCCATGATGATGCGGTTGGCGAGTTCCAGTTCGCCGATCTTGATGGGATCGAAAAGCGTTGCCATGGGATACACCTCGGTTTAGTCGAGAGCGGTTTCCAGCTCGGGTTTGCGTTGACTGAAGGTCAGGACGGTCGCGACCAGGGCGAGGATCGCCAGCACGGCTGCGGCCAGTGGGACACGGGTCAGGCCCAGGCCCTGGTCGATGACCAGGCCGCCGACCCAGGCGCCGAGGGCGTTGCCCACGTTGAAGGCGCCGATGTTCAGGGTGGAGACCAGGTTCGGCGCACCGGCGCCGAAGGCCACCACGTTGACTTGCAGGGCGGGCACGGCGGCGAAGGCGGCCGTGGCCCAGAGGAACAGGGTGATCTCGGTGGGGATCAGCGCCACGCTGGTCCAGCTCAGCGCCGTGGAGGCGACGGCCAGGGCGACGAACACGCCCATCAGGGTCTGCGCCAGCTTCCAGTCGGCCAGGCGGCCGCCGATGACATTGCCCAGGGTCAGGCCCAGGCCGATCAGCAGCAGGCTCAGGGTCACGCCACGGGGCGAGACGCCGGTGACTTCGCCCAGCAGCGGTGCCACGTAGGTGAAGATGCAGAACACGGCAGCGGAGAACAGCACGGTGGTCGACAGCGCCAGCCACAGCCCCGCGCCGTTGAGCGCGGCCATTTCGCTGCGCATGTCGGCCTTCTCTTCGTCATGTCGGTTGGGCAGCACGCGCCACAGGCCGATCAGCGCGGCGATGCCGATCAGGGTCACGGCCCAGAAGGTCGAGCGCCAGCCGGCGGCCTGGCCCAGCGCGGTGCCCAGGGGCACGCCGAGCACGTTGGCCAGGGTCAGGCCGGTGAACATCAGCGCCACGGCCGAGGCCTTGCGGTTCTCCGGCACCAGGCTGGCGGCGACCACCGAACCGATACCGAAGAAGGCGCCATGGCAGAGGGCGGTGACCACCCGCGCCAGCATCAGCAACTCGTAGTTGGCGGCCACCGCGCACAGCAGGTTGCCGAGGATGAAGATGCCCATCAGTGCCAGCAGCGCGGCCTTGCGGGGGAAGCGGGCCGTTGCCATGGCCATGAACGGGGCGCCCACGGCCACGCCCAGGGCGTAGCCGGTGACCAGCCAGCCGGCGCCGGGAATCGACACGCCGAGGTCGGCGGCTACATCGGGCAGCAGCCCCATGATCACGAATTCCGTGGTGCCGATGGCGAACGCGGACAAAGCGAGGACGAGAAGCGAAGTCGGCATTGGCCTGCTCCTGGAAAGTTGAGGGTTGTGGCAGGTATGAAGGCCTAGAGCTCGTCGCTCATCTGGCGAAGGAATTCACTGATTACGGCTTCATTTCTTTTGAAGAAGCTCCACTGCCCGACCTTGCGGCTGGTGACCAGCCCGGCACGCTGCAGGGTCGCCAGGTGCACCGAGACGGTCGACTGCGAAAGCCCCGTGCGCTGGTCGAACTTGCCGGCGCAGACGCCGATCTCGAACGGGTGGTCCTGTTCGACGAAGTGCTTGTGCGGGTCTTTCAGCCACTGCAGCATCTCGCGCCGCACCGGATGGGCGAGGGCCTTGATGATTTCGTCGATGTCGATGGGCGTGGTCATTGGGCAATCCGGGTAAAGCCATATCGGGAATGGGCGAACTATATATCGGCTCCGGGCGATACAGGATCGTTTGTGCCGATAGTCTTCATCACGCTGGCTGATGGAAGCGCCCCCGGCCATGGGCGTAAGCTTGGCCGATGAATTACCTCGCCCACCTGCACCTCGGCGGCGACCAGCCCGCCCAACTGCTCGGCAGCCTCTACGGCGACTTCGTCAAGGGGCCGCTGGACGGGCGCTGGCCGGCGGACATCGAGGCCGGTATCCGCCTGCATCGGCGCATCGACGTGTTCACCGATGCCCACCCGCTCACCGCCGAGGCCAGGGCGCTGTTCCCGGCCGAGCGCCGGCGCGTCGCCAGCATCCTCCTCGACCTGTTCTTCGACCACTGCCTGGCGCGCGACTGGCAGCGCTATGCCGAGGTGCCGCTGCCGGCCTTCACCGGCCAGGTCTACCGGGTGCTGGCCGAGGAGCCGGCGCTGCCCGAGCGGCTGGCCTTCATCGCCCCTCGCATGGCCGCGCAGGACTGGCTCGGCAGCTACCGCGACTTCGCGATCATCGAGCAGGTGCTGGTCGGCATGTCGCGCCGCTTCTCCCGTCCCGGCCTGCTGGACGGCGCCTTCGCGGAGATCGAGCGCTTGTACGAGCCGCTCAGCGATACCTTCCGTCGCTTCTACCCCGAGCTGCAGGGCTTCGCCTCCGAGGCATCCCGCCGCGCTTGACCTGCATCAAGCGCCACCACCCCGTACCGGCGTGCAATATCCGTAGCTAACTGGTTACGGAGGTGCCCCATGAAATCCCTGCTGCTGGCGACCGACCTGTCCTCGCGCTCCGAGCGCGCCCTGCTGCGCGCCGCGAGCCTGGTGCGGCAGTTCGACTGCCCCTGGTTCATCCTCCACGTGGTCGACAGCGACCAGCCGCAGTTGCGCGTCGAGCTGGAGGTGGAGCAGATCCGCCGCGACCTCGAGGCGCGCCTCGGCGAATTCACCGAACGGGCCGGCCGCGCCCCGGAAATCTGGGTGGAGGCCGGGGACCCGGCGCCGCGCATCGCCGAATGCGCGCGCTGGGGCGATATCGACCTGCTGGTAATGGGGGTTCACCGACGCAACGCCCTGCGCGACGTCTTCGTCGGCACCACCCTGGAGCGCGTGGTGCGCACCTGCGAGAAACCGGTGCTGGTGGTCAACCGCGAGCCCGAGTCCTCCTACCGCGACCTGGTGCTGGCCCTCGATCTCTCGCCCACCTCGGCCCGTGCCGTGCGGGCGGCCAAGGCGCTGGGGCTGATGGATGGCGCGCGCTGCCGGGCGGTGCATGCCTTCGAACCCTTCGCCAAGGTGATGCTGATGAACGCCGGCATCGCCACCCCCGCGCTGGACGACCACCTTACCGGCGAGGAGCGCAACGCGCGGCTGAACCTGATGGCCTTCCTCGACGAACAGGGCCTGCTGGCCCTGGTGGGCGAGCTGCGCGTGGAGGAGGGGTTGCCGATGACCATTCTGCGCCGGGTCATGGCCGACTCGCCGCCGGACCTGCTGGTGCTGGGCACCCGGGGCATGGGCGGGATCAAGCGTGTGCTGATCGGCAGCGTCGCCGATGCGGCGCTGCGCGAATTCGAGTGCGACATCCTCGCGGTCCCGCCGGGGCGGGACTGAGGTTCAGGCCGCCAGCTCCTCGGCGGCTTGCTCGCCGAACAGCTGCGTGCGGATCGCGCCGTGGGCCTGGCGGCTGACCACCGTGCGGCTCTGGTCGAGCGTGGGAATGGGCGGCAGCAGGTGGATCTCGACCAGGGCGACCTCGCTGCCGAGCAGGCGCAGCAGGTGCGAGAGCAGATCGTCGTCGCCGATGAAGGGCGCTATCCCGTCACGCTGGCCGTCGCGCAGGTAACGGATCGCCACCGGTTGCACCGGCACGCCGGTTTCGCAGGCGCTGGTCAGCAGGCGGCTGTGGAAGGTGCGCAGCAGGCTGCCGTCGGTGGTGGTGCCTTCGGGGAAGATCGCCAGCTGGCGGCCCAGCCCCAGGTGGCGGGCGAGTTGCTGGCCCACCAGGTTGCTGTCGCCCGCGCCACGGCGGATGAACAGCGTCCCGGCCTTGTGCGCCAGCCAGCCCGCGACCGGCCAGGCGCGGACTTCGGCCTTGGACAGGAACGACAGCGGCGCGAGCATGCCCAGCAGCGGGATATCGGTCCAGGACACGTGGTTGGACACCCACAGCATCGGCTGGCGCGGTACGTCCCCCGTCACCTTCACGCGAAAGGGCAGGGCAGCGCTCAGGCGGGCGAGGAACCAGCGGGTCAGGCGCTGGCGCCGCACCATCAGGTCGCGGCCCCGGAACAGGCGCTCCAGCCCCCCGACCCAGCAGGCCAGCAGCAGGCCGAGGCCGACCACCGCCAGCAGGCGGGCGATGCGCAGGTACAGGCGCAGCTTGCTCATGCCGGCGCCTCCGTTCAGACCGCCGCCTTGAAGTGGCGGGCGTAGCGTGGGCAGAGCTCGTCGCGCTTGAGCAGGATGAACACGTCGGCGACTTGGAAATCCTGGTCCCAGCAGGGCTCGCCGCAGATCTTCGCGCCCAGGCGCATGTAGGCCTTGAGCAGCGGCGGCATCTCGGCGATGACGTTGCCGGGCAACTCCAGCGCCGGCAGCGGGGTGCGCGGTTCGGCACGCAGGTGTTCGGTGCACAGGTAGCGTTCGCGCAGGCGCTGCATGATGGCCTGGGCCTGGATGCCGCCGTCCTGCATGGGGATGCTGGCGCAGCCCATCAGGTAGCGGTAGCCGCCTTCGTTGAGCACTTCGGCCAGCTCGCTCCAGAGCACGGCGATGGTGCCGCCGTTGCGGTAGGCCGGGTCGACGCAGGTGCGGCCGATCTCCAGCACCGGGCCTTGCAGGTCGCCCAGGCCTACCAGCTGGAATTCCTCTTCGCTGTAGAAGCGGCCGATGTCGTGGGCGGCGCGGTGATCGAGCAGGCGGGTGGTGGCCACCAGGCGGTCGCTGTCCAGGTCGCGCACGCCGATGTGCATGCAGTGCGGGTCGTAGTCGTCCATGTCGAGGCCGAACTCGGCGCCCTTGAGCTTGGCGTCGAACTCCGCGCTGAATACCTGGTAGCGCAGGGCCTGGGCTTCACGCAGCGCGGCGATGCCGCTCAGGCGCTCGGCCTGCAGGCGGCGCGGGCTTTTCTCGCCGCGGGCGGCGTTGTCGCGGGTGATGGCGATCTGAGTCATGAATGAAGCCTCCGTTAGCCGGCTAGATCCCGGTTGCAGCCGGTCGATCTTGTTGTGCAAAGTCAGGCTAGGGAGACCCGGTGTCACCACCATGACGTTTCCGTGATGCTTGAATGACAGCGACCAAAGGAGCCCGACATGACCTGGCAACGCCTGCTGGACATCAACGACCGCCTGCCCCCGGCCCCCCTGGAGGACTGGTACGGCGCGCTGCTGGGGCGCCTGGGCGAAGCCTCGCCCTTCGAGCTGGCGGTGCTCGGCGGCCGGCTCGCCGCGACGCCTGGCCTGGCCTTCCTCGCCGGCTACCAGGGGGCATTGCGCCTGCTCTGGCCGTCCGCCCCGCAGAGCCTCGGCGCCCTGTGCGTGACCGAAAGCCGCAGCACCCGCCCGGCGGAAATGCAGACCCGCGTCACCGGGTTGAGCCTGTCCGGGCGCAAGGATTTCGTCACCGCCGCCGACGCCTCCGACTGGCTGCTGGTGGCCGCCCGCGAGGACGCCGAAGGCCAGCCGCCGCGGCTGGCCCTGGTGGTGGTGCGCAACGGCGCGCCCGGCGTGCGCATCGAGACCTTGCCGTCGCTGCCGCTGATGCCGGATATCCCCCACGCCCGCCTGCACCTGGACGCCGCCCATTGCGAGCGCCTGGCCGGTGATGGTTGGGATGCCTACGTGAAGCCCTTCCGCAGCATCGAGGACCTGCACGTGCTCGCCGCCATCGGTGGCTGGCTGTTCGGCATCGGCCGTGACAGCGGCTGGCCGGAAGCCCTGCAGCTGCGCCTGCTGGGGTTGCTGGGCAGTGCTGCGGAAGTCTCCCGCCTGTGCGCCACCAGCCCGGTGATGCACCTGATGCTGGCCGGCCTGTTCGCCCAGTTCGACGGCCTGCGCCCCGAGCTGGAAGCCGCGCTGGCCGAAGGCCCGCAGGAATGGGCCAGTCTCTGGCAGCGCGACCAGGGCCTGCTCGCCATCGCCAGTGGCCCCCGCGCCAAGCGCCTGGAGAAGGCACGCGCCGGCCTCGGCCTGGGCTGAGCGGCGGGGGAGCACACACCGTAGGTTGGGCTTGGTTCGTAGGATGGGTAGAGCTACGCGAAACCCATCATCGGGGGCCCGGCCGGGCCTCGCCTGGTGGAGGAAAAAAGCGTCCTCCACCCTACGCCCCGTTCCACCCCTACCAATCGCGACATGGCGCGCGTCCCTGCGACGTTTTCGCCCTTGACGCCGGGTTCGCTTGATTCAGGTCAGTACGGGAAAAATCCACAGCCACGATGCTGGCCGCCGCAACCAATTCGAGGTTTCCATGCGGCGTGAACCCATAGTGCTGTTCGACAACGGCGCCCACCAATGCCTGATGTTCGACGACCTGGTCAGTGGTGATGGCGTGCAGTCCAACCAGTTCCTGATCACCGATCATGAGCAATACCTGCTGCTCGACCCGGGCGGCGACCTGACCTACACCCCCCTGTCGCTGGAGTTGTCCAAGCACATCCCGCTGCAGGAGCTGACCTACATCTTCGCCTCCCACCAGGACCCGGACATCATCGCGTCGCTGGACAAGTGGCTGCTGCACACCCGCGCCAAGGTCATCTGCTCCAAGCTCTGGGCGCGCTTTTTGCCGCACCTGACGGCCAACTACCTGGCCATCAGCCACGGCATCTCCACCTACGATCGCATCATCGCGCTGCCCGACCGTGGCCAGTCGATCCCGCTCGGGCGTTGCAACCTCAAGGCGGTGCCGGCGCACTTCCTGCACTCGGTGGGCAACTTCCAGATCTACGACCCGATCAGCAAGATCCTCTTCTCCGGCGACATGGGCGCGTCCATGGTCGACGACGCCAACCCGGTGCGTGATTTCGTCAACCATGTGCCCGAGATGGAAGGCTTCCACCGCCGCTACATGGCCGGCAACAAGGCCTGTCGCCTGTGGGCCGCCATGGTCCGCGAGATGGACGTGGAGATGATCGTGCCGCAACACGGCCGGCCCTTCGTGGGCAAGGAGATGATCAGTGCCTTCCTCTACTGGATCGAGAACCTGCAATGCGGCCTCGACCTGATGGGCCCGGACGATTACCGTCTGCCCCGCTGAACACTGACCTTTCGCGCCGAATGTCCCCGCAAGCGGCACGTTCGGCGCTTTTTAGCGTCATATTCCCCGTGCTACGGTTCCGCCTCCGCTGACAACAAGAGGCTGACCAATGCCCGTCCCGCTGCTGCGATCCCTGAGCCTGGCACTCGGCCTCTGCGCCGCCACGCTCGCCCACGCCGAAACCTGGCCCGGTGCCGAATGGGCCCAGGGCGCCAAACCCTCCGGCGCCGCCCTCGACGCCTTCGAGGCCTATGCCTTCCCCACCCGTGACGATGCCCAGCGCAAGGGCGTGCGCACCGACGCCGTGGTGGTGATCCGCGATGGCGAACTCATCTACGAGCGCTATGCCGGCCCCACCCGCGCCGAGACGCCGCACCTCACCTGGTCGGTGAGCAAGAGCCTGCTCGCCGCCACCCTGGGCGTGGCCTATGGCGAAGGCCGCTTCAAGCTCGACGACCCGGTCGCCCGCCACTACCCGGCCTTCGCCGGCCATGGTGCGGTGCAGATGAACCACCTGCTGCACTGGGCCTCGGGCCTCGCCTGGCAGGAGGACTACGAATACGCGCCGCTGAAGTCCTCGGTGGTGGCCATGCTCTACACCCGGGGCCGTGGCGATATGGCCGCCTTCGCCGCCGCGCACCCGCTGGATGCCGTGCCCGGCAAGCGCTTCCGCTACTCCAGTGGCGACACCAACGTGCTCTCCGCCGCGCTCAGGGGCATGGTCGGGGATGCCTACAAGGACTACCCCTGGACCGCGCTGTTCGACCCCCTGGGCATCCGCTCGGCGGTGTGGGAAACCGACGCCGCCGGCACCTTCGTCGGGTCGTCCTATGCCTACATGAGCGCCCGTGACCTTGCCCGCGTCGGCCTGCTGATGCAACGCGACGGCCGCTGGGTCGACCGCCAGTTGCTGCCGAAGGAATGGGTGGCGTTCAACCGTAAGCCCTTCGCCGAATTCCATACCGACCCCAAGGCCCCCGGCGACGCCGTGCCAGGCGGCCACTGGTGGCTCAACGCGGTGGTGGCGGGCAGTGCCAAGCCCTGGCCAGACGCCCCGGAAGACACCTTCGCCGCCCTCGGTCACTGGGGCCAGGCGCTCTACGTGCTGCCGGCGCAGAAACTGGTGATCGTGCGCTTCGCCGATGACCGCGACGGCAGCTACCAGCACAATGCGTTCCTCAAGCTGGCCCAGGCCGCCTTCGCCCAGGAGGTGCAGCCATGATCCGCCGCCACCCCATCCTCGCCATCCTGGCCCTGCTGCTTCTGGTGCTGGCCGGCCTCGCCTGGCAGAACCGCGTCCACATCCAGGCGTTCCCCGGCATCATCAGCGCCTACACCGCCAAGGAGTACTGCTCCTGCCGCTACGTCATGGACAACCCGGCGGACTACTGCCAGGGCTACGTGAAGCAGTACGTGCCCACCAGCGCCTTCCTCGATGACGCCGCCGCCAAGCGCGTGACCTCGCGCGGCCTCGGCGCCACCTCCACTGCCGCCTGGCTCGGCCCGCGCCAGGGCTGCCAGTTGCTGCCGCAGGCGGACAGCCTGCCCTGATGAGCGCTGGCCCGGCCCGCCCGAAGAAGTGCGGTGGGCTGAAGCCCACCCTACGCCCACCCTGCGCTCGCTATGTGCCCGTGCTGCGAAGCGCTTCGCGAGTTTCGTAGGATGGGTTGAGCGCAGCGAAACCCATCAGTACGCCATTCGATTCACCCCTCGAAACGGCTGCTCTCGTCACGGTCGCGTGGGTAATGCCGGGCGAGAGGGAAAGGCGGCAGCCATGTCTCACGGCGCACCGTCCACAGCTCGTAGGTCGGCTGCAGCTGGTCGGGGGCGTCCAGGGCGCCGAGGTTCACCTCGATCTCGTCGCCGCTGCGTCCGAATACCGAGGAGCCGCATGTGGGGCAGAAGCAGCGCCCGGCGTACTCGCCCACCACGCCCTCGATCGCCACCGCGTCCACGGGGAAGATCGCCGAGGTGTGGAACAGCGCGCCGTGGTGCTTGCGGCAGTCCAGGCAGTGGCACAGGCCGACCCGATACGGGCGCCCGGAGGCGACGATGCGCACCGCGCCGCACAGGCAACCACCGGTGAATCGTTCCATGGCGAATCTCCTCTGAAGATGGACTGAGGCATTCCTTATAGCGGGCCCAGGCCCCGTGTGGCCAAGCGGTGGCGCCCTGTTCCACCCTGTGGAACCGTCTTCGATTGTCCTCCTCGCCCCGTGGCGCTTGACTGGCGCCGGGCCGCCTTCCCGGGCGGCCATGACGAGGAGAACAACAACAATGACCCGTTACGCGCACATCCCTGCCTGGCTCAATGGCATCGACGACGAGTTGCGCCGCCTGCGCCAGGACATCCACGCCCACCCCGAGCTGGGCTTCGAGGAAACCCGCACCGCCGGACTGGTGGCCCGTGCCCTGGAAGGCTGGGGCTACGAGGTGCACCGGGGCGTCGGCCGCACCGGCGTGGTCGGCGTGCTGCGCCGGGGTGACGGCAGGCGGCGCCTGGGGTTGCGCGCCGACATGGATGCGTTGCCGATCATCGAGGCCACCGGTGTCGCCCACGCCAGCCGTCATCCCGGTTGCATGCATGCCTGCGGCCACGACGGCCACACCGCGATGCTGCTGGGGGCCGCGCGCTACCTGGCCGAGGCGGGGCGCTTCGACGGCACCCTCAACCTGATCTTCCAGCCCGCCGAGGAAGGGCAGGGCGGTGCCGAGGCGATGCTCGCCGACGGCCTGCTGGAACGCTTCCCCTGCGATGCGCTGTTCGCCATGCACAACATGCCGGGGCTGGAGGCAGGGCGCATGGCCTTCCGCGCCGGGCCGGTGATGGCCTCCCAGGACCTGCTGGAGGTCACCCTGGAAGGCGTCGGCGGCCACGGCTCCATGCCGCACCTGTGCGTCGACCCGCTGGTGGCCGCCGCCGATATCGTCATGGCCCTGCAGACGGTGGTGGCGCGCAACATCGATGCGCAACGCGCCGCCGTGGTCACCGTGGGTGCGCTGCAGGCGGGGGAGGCGGCCAACGTCGTCCCGCAGAGCGCCTTGCTGCGCCTGAGCCTGCGGGCGCTCGACCCGGAGGTGCGCGAGCTGCAGCTGCAGCGGGTCACCGCGATCATCCGCGGGCATGCCGCGAGCCACGGTTGCCGCGTGGCCATCGAGCACCGTCCGGCGTACCCGGTGACGGTCAACCACGCGGCCGAGACCGCCTTCGCCCGCGACGTGGCCTCAGGACTGCTGGGGGAGGGCGCGGTGCAGGAGGCGCAAACGCTGATGGGCAGCGAGGACTTCGGCTGGATGCTGCAGCGCTGCCCCGGCAGCTACCTGATGATCGGCAACGGCGAGGGGCCGATGGTCCACAACCCCGGCTACGACTTCAACGACGACATCCTCGTGCGCGGCGCGGCCTATTGGGCCGCCCTGGCGGAGGCCTGGCTCCAGGCCGCACGCAGCGACCTGCCCAGCAGCGCGACCCCCGCCCACGCCTAAGCCCCGGAGGCCCACCATGCACACGCCAACCCGCGGCGCCTCGCGCGGCCGCCAGGTGACCGCTGCCGTCATCGGCAACGCCCTCGAGTGGTACGACTTCATCGTCTACGGCTTCCTGGCGAGCATCATCGCCAGGTTGTTCTTCCCTTCCGATAACGAATACGCCTCGCTGCTGATGGCCCTGGCCACCTTCGGCGTCGGCTTCTTCATGCGCCCGGTCGGTGGCGTGCTGCTGGGCCTCTATGCCGACCGCAAGGGACGCAAGGCGGCGATGCAGCTGATCATCCTGCTGATGACCTTCTCCATCGCCCTGATCGCCTTCGCCCCGGACTACGCCGCCATCGGCCTGGGTGCGCCGCTGCTGATCGTGGTCGCGCGGATGATCCAGGGCTTCGCCACCGGCGGCGAGTACGCCAGCGCCACGGCCTTCCTGGTGGAGTGCGCGCCGGCCCATCGCCGTGGCCTGTATGGTTCCTGGCAGCTGTTCGGCCAGTGCCTGGCGGTGTTCGCCGGCTCCGGGATGGGCGCGCTGGTCACCCACAGCCTCTCGCCCGAGGCGCTGGACAGCTGGGGCTGGCGCCTGCCCTTCGTCGTCGGCCTGCTGATCGGCCCGGTGGGGTTGTGGATGCGCCGTAACATGGAGGAGACCGAGGCCTTCCTCGAAAGCCGCGCCCGCCAGGCTGTGGATAACCTCAGCCTGGGGCGGATGCTGCGGGACAACCGGCGAGGCGTGCTGGTGACCCTGGGCAACACCATCAGCGGCACCGTGGCCTTCTACGTGGTGCTGGTGAACATGCCGACCTTCGCCCACAAGCAGCTCGGCCTGCCGCTGGACCAGGTGTTCATGGTGCAGATGGCGGCGGTGGCGCTGATGACCCTGGTGATCCCCATCGCCGGTGCGCTCTCGGACCTCTACGGTCGCCGGCCGGTGCTGCTGGCCGGCACCTTCGCTTTCCTGGTGCTGGTCTACCCGCTGTTTGCCTGGGTGGCGGCGGCGCCCAGCCTGGAGCGCCTGCTGGTGATGCAGCTGCTGCTGTGCGCCGCCATCGGCACCCTCTACGGGCCGGGGCCCACGGCCGGCGCCGAACAGTTCCCCACCGGGGTGCGCTCCACCGGGCTGGCGCTGTCGAACAACCTGGGGGTGATGCTCTTCGGCGGCTTCGCACCCTTCATCGTCACCTGGCTGACCCAGGTCGCCGATGATCCGGTCGCCCCGGCCTATTACGTCCTCTTCGCCGCCGGCATCGGGCTGGTCGCGGCCTGGAACCTGCGCGAAGGGGCCCCGGCCGCGCTGGAGCGTCGCGAGCGGCGCCGGCTGCTGGCCCACGCCACACGGAGGCTGGTCGAATGAGCCGTTGCGGACGTCCCCTGACCGAGCGCGTCGCCCAGGCCGCGGGGGGCGACCCCACGCCCGCGAGCGGCGGGCCCGATGCTTGCAGCGCTGCCCAACGGCGCTGCAAGGTTGGGCCCGAGCGGGGCCCACCGAGGCGGGCCCGTTGCGTGCAGGAGTCGGGCGTGACCTCGGCGGGCGAGGGGGAGGCGCAGATGCGCAGCAGAGAAGAAAGCGGCACCGTGCGCTCGGTGGAGCGCGCCCTGGCCATCGTCGAGCTGCTGGGGGAACACGATTCGCTGGGGCTGGAGGAGCTGCACTACCTGACCGGCCTGCCCAAGGCCACCGTCTCGCGGCTGTTGCATACGCTGCTCGAGCAGGGCTGGCTGTATCGCGGCCTGTGCGACCGGCGTTACCGGCTCAGCGCCCAGCGCCTGTTCGGCGACCCGGACCAGCGCTTCGCCCGCCAGCTGGTGGAAAGGGCATCGCCCCTGCTCAGCGCACTGGCCGAGCGCACCGGCCTGGTGGCCGACCTGTCGTTCTTCGACGGGGACGACCTGCACGTGGTGGAGAGTGCGGTGCCCGAGGTGTTGCGCCGACGCTACCCCAGCAACCGCCTGGTGGTGGGGCTGAAGGCCAGCCTCGCCGATTCCGCCATGGGCCGCGCCTGCCTCGCCACCCTCGGTGACGAGGAGCTGCAACGCCTCGCCAGGCGCCACGCGCTGCCGGACGAGACGCTGCGGCTCGCCCATCGGCAGACCCATGACCAAGGCTTCGGCGAGCGCATCGAAGGCTCCTGGGAATACTCGGTGCGCCTGCCCTTCCTGATCCGCGCGGTGGCCCTGCCGGTGTACCGCCAGGGCCGCCCGGTGGGCAGCGTGGCGCTGCACTGGCCGAGGGACCAGGACAGCGTCGAGCGGGTCAGCCGGCGGCACCTGGACGACCTCGCCGAGGCCGTCGACGACCTGCAGCGCAGCCTCGGCTGAGGCCGCGCACCCGCCGCCCCGTTCCGTGGGGCGGAACCCAATTCGATTGCCCTTCCCGGCCCCGGATCGACAATGGAGCCTGCCCGTCCGGACGGCATCCACCTCATCCAGAACAACAAGAAGGACATGAGATGAACATGCTCGACAAGGGCCTGGCGGGCGCCGCCTGCCTGCTGCTCACCAGCCTGTGCCAGGGCGGCACCTTCCTCGACGACAGCAAGCTCGCCGTGCGCTACAGCCAGTACTACTGGAAGGAGAGCAACGGCGGCGAGGTCGGCCCCGTGCGGGACGAATGGGTGCAGGCCACGCTGCTCAGCTTCAACTCCGGCTGGTACCGCGAGGTGCTGGGGTTCGACTACGCCTACGGGCTGGCCGACGACCTGCACGTGGGTCGCGACGCCACCAGCATCAGCAACCTGGAGGCGGGCCATTCGGTGCAGTCGCCCCATGGCATCGCCAAGCCGGTGGAGGCCTACCTGCGGGCACGCCTGGCCGGCGAGCCGGGCGAGCTGCAACTGGGGCTGGGCAAGAAGAGCCGGCGCTACGCCCAGTACTACGACGACCCCTTCAGCCGCGTCCTGCCGCCCTCCACCCTGGGGGCGGACGTGGAGTTCCGCCGCCCCGGCCTGGAGCTGCGCTACAGCCGCATCGAGGGCTTCAGCGCGCGCAACGAATCGGGCTGGGCGGACGGCCTGACCAACTTCCGCGGCCGGAAGATCGACGCCCTGCACCTGTTCGCCCTGGGCCTGGACCTACCCGGCGCCGGCACGCTGAAGCTGGAATACAGCGAGTCGGAGGACTACCTGCGGGTGGGCTCGGCGAAGCTCGAACGCAGCGTCGAGCTGGGCGGGGAGCGCTTCCTCGACCTCCATGCCACCCTCGGCGCCCAGCAGGATGCCGGGCGGCTGTTCGACTACGGCGGCGTCACCGGCCTCTACGACGCCACCTCGTCGCACCGGGCGCGCTACCTGGACCTCTCCGCGCGCATGCGCTGGCCGCACCACTACCTGGGCATGACCTGGAACCAGGTGCGGGGCGACGACTTCGACCGCTTCTTCTTCAGCCAGGACCACGGCACCTGGAACAGCAGCGCCAAGCTGTTCTACCTGTTCGGTGCCGAGGACGAGGCGATGTTCAAGCTGGTGGCCGGCACCGACTTCGCGGCGCTGGGCCTGCCGGGGTTGCGCCTGGACGGCCACTACGCCTTCTCCGACCATGCGGCGGGGTACGACGGCTTCTCCCGGCGGGAATTCCAGGGCGTGCTGCAATACCGCTTCGCCGGCCTGCTCGAAGGCCTCAGCCTGGCCTGGCTGCACAACGAGTTCCACACCAAGGGGCGTGCCGACGGGGTCACCCGCTTCACCACCTCGCGGGGGCCCGCCGGCATCATCACCCACAACGCGGAACGCCTTTACCTGAACTACGTCTATAGCTTCTGATCGGCTGGCCGGGACCCTCCCGGCCGCCTCCCTCCTCGCGGGGCGGGCGCCGACCCCATGAGCGTTCGCCGCCCCGTGCCTGTGGTTTGCAGGCGCACCGACTGCCGGTTTAAGGTGGCGCGATTGTGCGACAGGAGCCCGCATGGCCAAGCTATTCCCCCTCATTCCCGCCCTGCTCGGCGCCCTTGCGCTGCCGGTGCAGGCCGACTGGTACCTGGACAACGAGTCCTCGCGCCTCTCCTTCATTTCCACCAAGGGCGGCAACCTCTCCGAGGTCCACCGCTTCCTCACCCTGCACGGCAACATCGCCGACAGCGGCAAGGCGCACCTGCGCGTCGAACTGGAGTCGGTGAGCACCGGCATCCCGCTGCGGGACCAGCGCCTGCGCGACCTGTTCTTCGAGATCGAGCGCAACCCCGAGGCCGAGGTCTTCGCCCAGCTCGACCTGCGCCCCATCACCGACCTCGCCCCCGGCGCCCAGCTGGAGCTGCGCCTGCCGCTGAAGGTGAAGCTGCACGGCCGCGAGCACGAGTACATGGCCGAGCTGCTGGCCACGCGCCTGGACGATCGCCGCTTCCAGGTGGTGACCCTGGCGCCCCTGGTGCTGCAGGTGGAGGACTTCGGCCTCACCGAGTCCCTCGGCATGCTGCGCGAGATGGCCGGGCTGCCCTCCATCAGCCTCTCGGTGCCGGTGGGTGCCGTGCTGATCTTCACCGCGCGCTGATGGGCCACATCTTCCCCTGGAAATCCGGCAACCGCTTCGAGCTGCTGATCGACGGGCCGAGCTTCTTCCCCGCGATGCTCACCGACATCGCCCGGGCCGAGCACCACGTGTCCCTGGAGCTCTACCTGGTGGAAGACGGTCGCTGCAGCGAGGCGCTGGTCGAGGCGCTGTGCCTGGCCGCGCAGCGCGGGGTGAAGGTGCGTTGCCTGTTCGACGGCTTCGGCAGCAAGAAGCTCGGCAGCGCCCTGCGCCAGCGCATGGTGCTGGCCGGCGTGCAGCTGCAGTTCTACAACCCGGTGCGCTGGCGGCGCGGGGTGCGCAATTTCTATCGCGACCACCGCAAGGTGCTGGTGGTGGACGACCGCGTCGCCTACGTGGGCGGCACCGGCTCCACCGACGAGTTCTGGGAGCCCGAGCAGCCCGAGAGCCGCTGGCACGAGGTGATGGTCGCCATCGAGGGGCCGCTGGTGGTGCACTGGAAGCTGATCTTCGACTACCAGTGGCTGGCCAACCTGCATCGCCGGCCCTGGCGCCCCGACGAGGCCCCGGGCCTGGAGCGCCTGCCGCCGCTGCCCTCCGCCGGCATCGGCATGGGCCGGGTGGCCTACGCCGACGCCCGCCAGCACTGGGACATCGTGCAGTCGCTGGTGCGCAGCATCCGCAACGCCAAGACCCGCATCTGGCTGGCCACGCCGTATTTCCTGCCGAGCTGGAAGGTCCGCCGCGCACTGCTCAAGGCCGCGCGGCGTGGTGTCGACGTGCGCCTGCTGCTGACCAGCCGCAACACCGATCACCCGCCGGTGCGCTTCGCCGGCCAGCGCTATTACCCGCGCCTGTTGCGCGCCGGGCTGCGCATCTTCGAGTACCAGCCGCGCTTCCTGCACCTGAAGATGGTGCTGGTGGACGACTGGGTCAGCGTCGGGTCCTGCAACTTCGACCACTGGAACCTGCGCTTCAACCTGGAAGCCAACCTGGAGGCGCTGGACCGTCACTTCACCGCCGAGGTGGCCGCCAGCCTGAGCCGCGACTTCGACGACAGCCGCGAGATCACCCTCGAGGCCTGGCATGCGCGGCCGTTGATCAAGCGCTTCTACCAGCGGCTCTGGGGCTGGCTCGACCGCCTCGCCGTCAACCTGCTGGACCGCCGTCGCTAGCCGAACCTTTGTCGGGTGTCGGCCGGGCCCGCGCGCCGGCTAATCTCCCCGCATAACCACAACAAGAGATGCGCCCATGCGCCGTCCGCTTCCCGCCCTGTCGCTCCTCGCCCTCCTGCTTGCCGGCTGCTCCACGCCCGGGGCCTTCTTCGGCGCCACCGACGGGCCGGCCTTCGTCGCGCGCACGCCCAGCGATGCCGACCACGCGCTGGTCTACCTCTATCGCCCGCGCAGCGACTGGGCCGACCAGGAGCTGGAGGCGCCGGGCCTGTTCATCAATGGCGAACTGATCGGCGCGTTGCCGAGCAACGGCTACCTGCCCCTGGAGTTCGAGACCGCCAGCTACCGCCTGGAGATGCGCCGCCCGCTGCTGGGCAGCTACTGGACCTTCTTCGCCGGCGGCCCGCTGGACTTCACCGAGATCACCAGCTTCGCCCTCGACGCCGGGGCCGGCGCCACCTACTACTTGCGCTACGACGAGCTGAACCCGCCGCCGCAGAACGCCGAGCTGCCGCCCCAGGGCGACGGCCCGCTGCAACTGGTGGGTGCCGAGCTGGGTGCCAGCGAGATCGCCGCCACCCGCGAGGTGCACCCGCTGCAGCGCTTCGGTTCCGCCGGCGAGCCGCTGGACGACCTGTAGTAGCCGCCTGTTACCCGGTGCGGGGAGGGCGGGCGGATACTTCGTCTACCCTTTGAATCCTCGAAGGCCCCACACGGAGGAACCCGCCATGGCGGCGAAGAAGATCCTGATGCTGGTCGGCGACTACGCCGAAGACTACGAAACCATGGTGCCCTTCCAGGCCCTGCTGATGGTCGGCCACGCCGTGCATGCGGTGTGCCCGGACAAGCGTGCCGGCCAGAGCGTGCGCACCGCCATCCACGACTTCGAGGGCGACCAGACCTACAGCGAGAAGCCGGGCCACAACTTCGCGCTGAACTTCGACTTCGACAAGGTCCGTGCCGAGGACTACGACGCCCTGCTGGTCCCCGGTGGCCGCGCCCCCGAGTACCTGCGCCTGAACGCCCGGGTCATCGAACTGGTGAAGGCCTTCGACGCCGCGGGCAAACCCATCGCCGCCGTCTGCCACGGCGCCCAGCTGCTGGCGGCCGCCGGCGTGCTCAAGGGCCGCGCCTGCAGCGCCTACCCGGCCTGCGGCCCGGAAGTGACCCTGGCCGGTGGCGAGTACGTGGACATCCCCGTGGACCAGGCCCACGTCGACGGCAACCTGGTCACCGCCCCCGCCTGGCCCGCGCACCCGGCCTGGCTGGCGAAGTTCCTCGAGGTGCTGGGCACCCGTATCACGCTGTGAGGATACGGGCCGCAGGCCCGTGCTCTTCACCGGGTCCCCGCGTGCGCGGGGATGACGGGGCCTGGCACCTTCCAGGCGACCGCCATCCTCGCGAACGTGGATGCCGGCCCACGGCCATGGCGCCGCGTGATGGGTTTCGCTTCGCTCTACACCATCCTACGAAGGCGCCACCCCGTAGGGTGTTCGATGCACAATGACGCTGCTGCGCACCGCCTGGCGGATGAATTCGCCCCTACAGGTTTTCCAGGCCACATTCGAAAAGGACCCCACTCCATGTGCGAACTCTATGTAAAGGCCGACCCGATCCTCTACGAGTCCCGCTCGCGCTCGCTGCGCATCCGCGGCGTGGTGACCACGCTACGGCTGGAGAACCAGTTCTGGGACATCCTGCGGGAGATCGCCGAGGTGGACGGCATGACCACCAACCAGTTGATCACCAAGCTCTACGAGGAAGTCATGGACTACCGCGGCGAGGTGGTGAACTTCGCCTCCTTCCTGCGGGTGAGCTGCACCCGCTACCTGGCCCAGCGCGCCGCGCCGGCCAACCTGGCACTGCTGCCGCGGCGGGCTGGCTGAAACTTGCGGCGGTCGGCGGAATTCCCTGACCGGCCGGTCTAGGCTGTTCGCGCGCGTGGCAGGGATGCCTTGGCCGCGCGCCTGCCAGTCGCCGTCGTGGCTGGAGTCCAGATCCCAGGAGTTACTTTCATGGCTGCCAAACGCCTCTTTTCCGTTTCCCTCCTCGCCGCCTGCCTGCTGGCCGGCACCAGCGCCTTCGCCGACCCGTCCCTGGCCGAGCGCCGCGCCATCACCGCCTACCAGGAAGGCCCCTACGTCGAGCAGCTGAAGGCCATCCAGGCCGCCGCCGGCTTCGAGGTGCCGCTGGACGTGCAGTGGAACAGCATCGCGCTGCCTGACCAGTCGCAGAACTACACCCAGGACGGCTTCTGGAAGCAGGTCTACTTCACCCCGCTGGAGAAGGCCTTCGCCTCCGTGGCCGTGGACGACATGGGCAAGCAGGCGCTCAAGGCCAAGCTGAGCAAGGTGGTGGTGCGTTACGACGAGGCCACCGCGCCCTCCAGCAACTACCCCGATGGCGTCGCCTTCGACGGCGGCGTGCTGAGCCTGAACTTCAAGCCCTTCACCAACGTCGACGACGTCGATGCCCGCGCCGAGGCGATCCAGAAGGCGCTGGAAGCCAAGCTCTGATCCTGCCGGGCCGGCCCGCAACCGGGCTGGCCCTTCTCCTGCGCGCGGGCTTTTGCGCGGGGCGTCGCGGCGTTTAAGCTGCGTCATCCCCTTCGCCCGGCGCGTCCCCGATGTACAAGCTGCCCACCACGGCCACCGCGCCGTTCTGCCCCTCCGCCGTCAGCCACAGCGTGGCGGTGCCGGCCAACGCGTCCCTTGGGCGCAAGCTCATGCTCTTCGTCGGCCCCGGCCTGCTGGTGTCGGTGGGCTACATGGACCCGGGCAACTGGGCGACCGCCATCGAGGCCGGTTCGCGCTTCGGCTATGCGCTGCTGTTCGTGGTGGTGCTGGCGAGCTTCTCGGGCATGTTGCTGCAGAGCCTCTGTTCGCGCCTGGGCATCGCCACCGGGCGCGACCTGGCGCAGCTCTCGCGGGAGCGCTACCGCCCCGTCGTGGCGCGCGGACAATGGCTGCTCGCCGAGCTGTCGATCATTGCCACCGACCTGGCCGAGGTGCTCGGCGCGGCGCTGGCCTTCCACCTGCTGCTGGGGGTGTCGATCACCACGGGCGTGGTGCTGACCGCCTTCGACACGCTGATCGTCCTCGCCCTGCAGGGCGCCAATTTCCGCCGCCTGGAAGCCATAGTGCTGGGGCTGATCACCACCATCGGCGCGTGTTTCTTCGTCGAGCTGGTACTGATCAAGCCCCATTGGCCGGACGTCGCCGCCGGGCTGCGTCCCTCCTGGGACGTGCTCTCCAGCCAGGAGCCCTTGTACCTGGCGATCGGCATCCTCGGCGCCACGGTGATGCCGCACAACCTCTACCTGCATTCGTCCGTGGTGCAGACCCGGGTCAATGGCGACGACGAGGCGAGCAAGCGCAGTGCTATCCGGTTCTCCCGCCTCGACACCATCGGCTCGCTGTCCCTGGCGCTGCTGGTCAACGCGGCGATCATGATCCTCGCGGCGGCGGCTTTCCACGGCAGCGGCCACACCGAGGTGGTGGAGATCCAGGACGCCTACCACCTGCTCGACCCCCTGGTGGGCGGGGCGCTGGCCAGCTTCCTGTTCGGCTTCGCGCTGCTGGCGGCGGGGCAGAGCTCCACCTTCACCGGCACCATCGCCGGCCAGGTGGTGATGGAGGGCTTCCTGCAAGCGAAGATCCCCTGCTGGCAGCGCCGCCTGATCACCCGCGCCCTGGCGCTGGTGCCGGCG
Source organism: Pseudomonas sp. Pc102 (assembly GCF_018408275.1). Taxonomy (NCBI): domain Bacteria; kingdom Pseudomonadati; phylum Pseudomonadota; class Gammaproteobacteria; order Pseudomonadales; family Pseudomonadaceae; genus Pseudomonas; species Pseudomonas sp. Pc102. Next base: position 1,387,991 of record NZ_AP021905.1, read on the forward strand.
CTGGTCGGCGTCATCTGGCTGGGGGAGGGCGCGGTGGGCAAGCTGCTGGTGCTGAGCCAGGTGGTGCTGAGCCTGCAACTGCCGTTCGCCCTCTGGCCGCTGATCCGCTTCACCAGTGACCGCCGGCTGATGGGGCCGTTCGCCAACAGCCGCCTGGTGGCGAGCATCGCCTGGAGCCTGTTCGGGCTGATCTCCCTGGCCAACCTGACGCTGCTGTATTTCTGGATGGCCTGACCGGCAGGCAGGCAGGCGTGTTTCAGAGGCCGGGGTCGACCGCCGTCGGGCAGCCGCCCAGGGCCTGCAACTCGTCCAGGGGCACGCCGGCCTGGACGAAGGATTCGCAGCCCGCCGGCAGCACCGGCAACATCGCCGCGGGTTCGACGTCGACGGCACGGATAGCCGCATCCGGGGCCCGGAGCGCGCGCCCCTGGATCACCAGTTCGCCCACCTGAATACCGCGCCGCAGCAGCAGGCGATCCCGCTCCACGGCCAGCACCTCGATGCCATCGGGCAGCCGGTCGCCGGCCTGCACGCTGAGCAGCCTGCCGTCGTCGAGGCTGAGCGATGCCAGGCCCTGGCCGTCGCCCCGGCTGAAGACGCTGTACAGGCGCCAGTCGTCGAGGCCCGCCAGCGGGCGGGGCGCAGGGTAGGGCTTCAGCGACAGGGGGGCGGGTTCGGCGAGCAGTGCCTGGGGCAGCTGCACCGCCGAGACGGGCGCGCTCAGCAGCAGGGCCGCCAGCAGCGCTCGGCTGCGGCGGCCGCCACGGGTGGCGACGCTAGGGCGCGGTGCGGCTGGCACGTTGCTCGGCATAGGCCATGAACAGGTTCAGGTTGCGGCTCTGCAGCAGCGGGAACAGCCCGTTGTCGTTGAGCGTCGGCCCGTACCACTTCTGGTTGCCACCGCCGGTGCAGCCGTAGGTGATCAGCTTGCCGCGCCCGTCGGTGAGGTAGCCCCCGGAAAGGTCCATGCAGCGGTTGCCGTATTTCAGCTGCGGCAGGGCGGAGAAGTCCCAGGCCTGGGCGTCGACCTGGCTGTCGCAGGTGCTGAGGCCGATGTCGCCGTTGGCGGTCAGGCACTGCGTCGGCTGGGCCGCGCTATGGATGCGGCCACCGGCATCGACCCGCCATTTTTCGTCGATCGCTCCGGTGCACTGGGCCTTGGCGGCGACGTAGGGCCTCCAGGCGCCATCGACCTGTTCGATGCGCACGCAGTTGCCGTTGCTCATGGCCAGCGGTTGGGCCGGCGGCAGCAGCGGAGTGGCGTCGAGTTGCAGGGTGGCCAGCAGGGTGTCGAGCGCCTTGGCGGCCTCGGCGTCGCTGGCCAGGCGGCTGCCGTAGGCATCCAGCCAGCGGTTCAGGCGCTGGGCCTTCGCCTGCTGTTGGTCGAGGCGTTGCAGCACCTCCCGGGCCGGACCGGAGAGGCCGTCGGGGCGGTCGCTGTAGCTGTCGAAGAGCACGCGCGCTTCGCCCTTGAGCGTCGGCACCGCCTGCCCGGCGAGGGCGGCGAGGGCGCTGTCCAGCTTCGGCAGTTCCACCTCGCGCAGCGCGTCGAAGCGTGCGTCACGACCGACGATGACGGCGGGTGCCATCGCCGGCAGCCCCTGGGGAATGATCAGGCTGGCCAGCTCGGTGGTGGCGGCGCCGGCCGTGTCGCGGCATTGCAGGGCCGCCGCGACGGGCAGCTCGGCCTGGGCCAGGTTGACGTGCAGCTTGTTGGCATTGCTGCCCAGGCGCGTGGGGGCGACGGCGATGCGCTGGGTCCTGTCGTTGGCGAAGCTGACCTCCAGCCAGCATTGCCGGCTGGTGGCGGCGGCATTGGGCGGCGGCAGGTCGTAGACCTGGCCCCAGTTGCCGCGCAGGGCCGGGTAGAGCACGGCGGCGCCTGTCTCCGGGTCGTAGCCGCCAAGCAGGGTGATGACCGGGACGCCGAACAGGCGCGGCTTGCGGTAGTTGCCGTCGGCGCTGTCGTACCAGACGTTGCGGGAGGTCGGCGTCTTCGGCTGGAACACCTCCATCTTGCGGCTCGTGGCGTCCCACTTGCGGTAGCCGGTGGGGGAGTCGGGGGCCCAGACGGCGCGGTTCAGCGCTGGCTGGATCTTCTGCCTGGTGCTGTAGCCGGTGTAGTGGGTGTAGCGCGACAGGCCGCTGGCGAAGTTGCCGCCGGCCATGGCGTCGGTGGCGAAGCTGTAGGCATCGGCGTAGATCGGCATGCCGTTGAGGCCGCCGGTCTTGGCGCGGGTCCAGTGCAGGTTGGCACGCATGCGCTTGCGGTAGGCGATGTAGCCCCAGCCGCTGTCCTGGTGATGCCCGGACCAGAAGTAGTTGTCGCCGCTCTGCCCGGGGTAGTGGCCGAGGCCGTAGTGGTGGCCGATCTCGTGGCTGAATTCGTTCCCCACCGAGTCGATCAGGGTGAGGATGCCGTTGCCGCCGCTGAGGCCATGGTTGACGGTGCCGTTGCTGTACAAGCCGCGGGCGTGGTGGATGACCGCCGAGTTGGTCAGTTGCGGCTGCTCCTGGCTGGCCATGCCGGCGCTGGTGATGCCCCAGTTGGCCAGGTTGATGCCGGTGCTGAAGGTGGACTTGGCAGTGTTCTCGCGCATGTCGCCGCTGTAGACGTCGCCGGTGGTGGCGCTCACCTGGCCCTGGTCGGCGTCGTAGATCGTGCCGTTGGCCACCATCACCTTGCGCAGCAGCACGTCCTCGTACCGGCTGGCCACCATGCGGGCGATGGGCACGGTCTGGAAGTAGTCGGTGGCGGCCTGGGCCGGCTGGGTGTTGAACCAGTGCTGGCCGCCCGGGACCTCGGGGGTGAGCATGCCGATGCGAATGGCCTGGACCAGCAGCTCGGCGGGCGGGGCGAAGTCGAAGGCCTCGGCGCCGCGCTGGCCGCTGCGGCCCTGGTCGTCGCTGAGCTGCAGGCTCATGCCGGGCACCACCCAGTCCCAGGGCAGCACGGCGGACCAGGCGCGGCGCGAATAGACCACGTCGGGGCGGGCGTCGCTGCCGGTGCGGTCGGCACGGTAGAGCTCGTCGGGGTGGCGCAGCGTCAGGTCGCCCTTGAGGGCGCCGTCCACCAGCACCTGCACGCGCAGGGATCTGGGCAGGGGCTGGTCCGGGGCGGGGGTGACCAGCAACAGGGCTTCACGCTCGCTGGTCAGGCGCGGCATGTTCTTCGCTTCGTTGCCCTGCGGGTCCACCGAGTGGCTCTGCACGAACTGCAGCATCGCCGCAAGGGTGCCGGTGAGGTCGTTGCGCACGGGGCGGGTCTGGCCGTCGGCGGTCTGGTCGTAGAAGCCCCGGGCGTTCACCTCGTCGACCACCGCGGCATCCGGCTCGGGGAAGCGTTCGCCCGGCTGCGTCACGGGCGGTTCGGTGGGCGGGGTCACCGGCGGCGTGACCGGTATCTCGGGGGGCGCGGTCTCGTCCGGCGGCGTGCCCGGCTGGGCGGGCGGCGTGGTGACGCTGCCGGACCCGCCGGTGCCGGGGCTGGGGCTGCTGCCCCCACCGCCTCCGCCGCCACCCAGATCGAGGCAGCCGGCCAGGCTCAGCAGCCCGGAGATAAGAACGATCTTGCGCAACATGGTCCCTCGCTTGTTCACAGTTCGGCGTTGTTGTGGTTGTTCCGTGTGTCCGTTACAGCGCGGTCACCTGGCCGCGATGGCTGGGCAGGGTGGCCGGCAGGTTGTGCAGGGCGCGCTCGGCCAGGTCCGCCTGGGGGTAGTCGCCATAGAACATGCGGTACCAGTCGCGGCCATCGCGTTGCGAGCGCTGGATGCGCAGGGGCTCCCCGGGGTGGCGGGCCATCAGTGCGCGCATGTACTGCTCGTTGCTGCCTTCGATCAGGTTGATGCTGTAGCGCTTCGCCACCGAGGGGGCGGCAGGCGGCGGGCTGGCCTTGGCGGCGGAAGGGGGGCGCTGGCCTGGGTGCTGGCGTGCAGGGGCGGTTCGGATGGTGCCGCGTAGGGACGCGCGGCGGGAGCCGGCTGGGGCTCCACGGAGGGCGGCGGGGTGGCTCGCGCCGGGGCTTGCGGTGCCGGCTGCTGGAACAGCTGCACCGGGTCCTGCGGCAGGGCGCGCTGGGCGTCCTGGGTGGCGGTCAGGTGGCGCATATCCTGGTACTTCTCCTGGCTCAGGTCGGCCAGGCGGGTGCCGTCACGCACCACCCTGGGCCGCAGGAAGACCATGAGGTTGCGCTTGACGTTGACGTCCTTGCTGGAGCGGAACAGGCCGCCGACCAGCGGGACGTCGCCCAGCAGCGGCACCTTGCTTTCGCTGCGTGTCACGTCGTCCTGGATCAGGCCGCCGAGCACGATGACCTGGCCGTTGTCTGCCAGCACGGTGCTCTTGATCATGCGTTTGTTGGTGACCAGGTCGACCGCGCGCGAGGCCGCCCCGGTGCTGGGGGCGATGGAGGAGATCTCCTGCTCGATCACCAGGCGCAGGGTGCCGCCTTCGTTGATGTGCGGGGTGACCTTGAGGGTGACGCCGACATCCTTGCGCTCGATGGTGGTGAAGGGGTTGTTGGCCCCGGCGGCGTCGGTGGTGTAGGAGCCGGTCTGGAAGGGCACGTTCTGGCCGACGAGGATCTCGGCCTGCTGGTTGTCGAGGGTGAGCAGGCTGGGGGTGGACAGCAGGTTGCTGTGGCCGCTGGCCGACAGCGCGGTGATCAGCGCGCCGAAGTTGTCGTTGCCGATGCCGACGATGGCGCCGTCGGGCAGGCTGACCGGGGTCTTGGCTTCGATGGCGCCGAGCAGGGTGCCCACCGACAGCCCGGTGTTGCTGAAGTTGGTGCCGCCGATGGGGCCGCTGTCGGAGCGGCCGTCGATGGCCCACTGCACGCCGAGCGCTTCGCTGACGTCGCCGGACATCTCGACGATGGCGGCTTCCACAAGCACCTGGGCCCGGGGCACGTCGAGCTGGTGCACCAGCTCCTCCAGCTGGCTGACCATGTCGGGCTCGGCCATCAGGATGAGGGCGTTGAGCCCTTCGTCGGCACGGATCAGCACCGGCGCCTGGGTGGTGGTGGGCGAGGTGGCGCCGCGCAGTTGCTCGGACAGGTCGCTGAGGGTCTTGGCCAGGTCCTTGGCGTCGCCGTGGCGCAGGCGCACCACCCGGGTGTTGGCGGAGCGCACGGGCGCCGTGTCCAGTTGGCGGGCCATCTTCAGCAGGCGCTCGCGGGCTTCGGGCGGGCCCAGCAGCAGCAGGCGGTTGGTGCGCGGGTCGGCGATCACCTGGGCGTTGCCGTTGCCGACGGCCTGACCCCGGCGCAGGCTTTCCTGGAGCATGGCGGCCACGTCCTTGGCCCAGGCGTGCTGCATGTCGTAGAACACGCTGTCGTCGGCGCCGGCCCGGTCGAGCTGGGTGATCAGGGCGATCAGCCGCTCGATGTTGGCGCGCTTGTCGCTGACGATCAGCGAGTTGCTGGAGGGGATGGCCGCCAGGTGGCCGTTCTGCGGCACCAGCGGGCGGATCAGCGGGAGCAGTTCGTTGACCGGGGTCTGCTGCACTTGCAGCAGGCGCGTCTCGAGGGTTTCCGGCCCGCTGCCGACGGGGCTGTTGGCGACGCTGCGACCGTCGATGTCGGGCACGATGCGCGCCTGGTTGCCCTGGGCGATCACGCTGTAGCCGTGGGTGCTCATCACCGAGAGGAACAGCTGGTAGACCTCGCTGAGGGTCAGTGGTGACTCGGAGATGACGGTGACCTGGCCCTTGACGCGCGGGTCCAGCACCAGCGTCTGGCCGCTGATGCCCGCCACCAGTTCGGTGAAGTCCTGGATGTCGGCATCGCGCATGTTGATGGTCCAGCGTTCTTCGCTGCCGTCGGCGGGCGGTTGCGCCATCGCCAGGGGGCAGAGCAGCAGGACGATCCAGGCGGCATGACGGAGCCTGGTGCACAGCGTCAGCAGCAGGTAGCGGGCCACCCGCAACGGCGGGAATACGGGTGTGGTACGAAGCATGTGGAAAGCTCGACAGACATCCGCGCATCCGTGCGCCTTGCTGGTTTTCTCTGGAGGGCCCTACCCGGGGCCGAAGGACTGGCGAGAATAAGTAAAGTTGCACGCATGTACTAAAAATCCGCTTGCAACTGTGGGCGGTTTCACACTGTTTATCCTGACCATTCGGTCATGTGCGACTGGTTGGCAGATTGAGGAAAATCCCGGGCGTTGCCCCGCGATGCCGCCTTGTTTTTTTGATGGATCGACCCGGCCTGCAGTGACGGTGGCGCCGATCTGCGCCCATGAAAAAGCCCGGCGCAGGGCCGGGCTTCTTCATGGAGCGGGGAGGCTTACTTCACTTCCACCGCCAGGCTCTCGGCGATCTTCTTGTTCCAGATCGCAGGGCCTGTGATGTGCACCGATTCGCCCTTGGTGTCGACGGCGACGGTGACCGGCATGTCCTTCACCTCGAACTCGTAGATCGCTTCCATGCCCAGTTCGGCGAAGGCCAGGACCTTGGACTTCTTGATCGCCTGGGCCACCAGGTAGGCGGCACCGCCGACGGCCATCAGGTACACGGCCTTGTTGTCCTTGATCGCGTCGATGGCGATGGGGCCGCGCTCGGACTTGCCGATCATGCCCAGCAGGCCGGTCTGCTCGAGGATCTGTCGGGTGAACTTGTCCATGCGGGTGGCGGTGGTGGGGCCTGCAGGGCCGACCACTTCGTCACCGACCGGATCGACCGGGCCGACGTAATAGATGAAGCGCCCCTTGAGGTCCACCGGCAGCTCTTCGCCCTTGTTGAGCATGTCGACCATGCGCTTGTGCGCGGCGTCGCGGCCGGTGAGCATCTTGCCGTTGAGCAGGACGGTCTCGCCCGGCTTCCAGCTCTGCACGTCTTCCGGGGTCAGGGTGTCGAGGTCGACGCGGCGCGCGGAGGGGCCGGCTTCCCAGACGATCTCCGGGTAGGCGTCCAGCGGCGGCGCTTCCAGTTCGGCCGGGCCGGAGCCGTCGAGCACGAAGTGGGCGTGACGGGTGGCGGCGCAGTTGGGGATCATGCACACCGGCAGGGAGGCGGCGTGGGTCGGGTAGTCCATGATCTTCACGTCGAGCACGGTGGTCAGGCCGCCCAGGCCCTGGGCACCGATGCCCAGCTGGTTGACCTTCTCGAACAGCTCCAGGCGCATCTCCTCGATCCTGTTCTGCGGGCCACGGGCTTTCAGCTCATGGATGTCGATGGACTCCATCAGCACTTCCTTGGCCATCACCGCGGCTTTCTCGGCGGTACCGCCGATGCCGATGCCGAGCATGCCCGGCGGGCACCAGCCGGCGCCCATGGTGGGGACGGTCTTGAGGACCCAGTCGACGATGGAGTCGGAGGGGTTGAGCATCGCCATCTTCGACTTGTTCTCGGAGCCGCCGCCCTTGGCCGCGACGTCCACTTCCACGGTGTTGCCGGGGACGATGGAGTAGTGGATGACCGCCGGGGTGTTGTCCTTGGTGTTCTTGCGGGCACCTGCCGGGTCGGCCAGGATCGAGGCGCGCAGCACGTTCTCCGGCAGGTTGTAGGCGCGGCGTACCCCTTCGTTGATCATGTCGTCGACGCTCATGGTGGCGCCATCCCAGCGCACGTCCATGCCGACACGCACGAAAACGGTGACGATGCCGGTGTCCTGGCAGATCGGGCGATGGCCGGTGGCGCACATGCGCGAGTTGATCAGGATCTGCGCCATCGAGTCGCGCGCGGCGGGCGACTCCTCGCGCAGGTATGCCTCGTGCATGGCCTGGATGAAGTCGACGGGGTGGTAATAGGAAATGAACTGCAGTGCGTCGGCGACGCTCTGTATCAGGTCGTCCTGCTTGATCACGGTCATGGGGCGCGCTCCTCTTGAATTCGGGAACATCGGGAAGCGCCGGACCACGACCCGGCGCGCATTGGATTGGGGGTGAAAATGGCGCGGAAGTATACCGCGTGCTCAAGCGCGGGCACACCCGCCGACAGTCGACCTTGGTCGCTGACCGCCCCTCACGCGTCCCCTAGGTTTTTTGTGATCACGGGCGTACAGTGGCGGCATGGTGCCACTACGGGATGGAGCCCATGAGCACAGCGAGTCAACGGGTCACCCATCGCGCGTTGCAAAGCCTGCTGCTGAAACGCTTCGGCATGGCGGCCTGCACCTATGCCCTTGCCCTCTGCCTGTTCTGGATAGCCGTGCTGGGGAACCTGTACCACGCGACCATCGCCAGTGCGCTGGCCGCCTGCGCTCTGATCGTGCTCTCGCAACTGGTCTTCCTGTTCATTTTCCTCAGCGGCCGCAACCTGGCCTTTCGCGACCCCAGCCTGACCGAGGCACAGGTCCTGGTGGCCCTCGCCTGGCATACCTTGCTGCTGTCCGACCTGGAAGGCGCCCGGGGCGCACTGCTGGTGGTCTATGTGCTGATCATGCTGTTCGGCGCGTTCCAGCTGCAGCCGCGGGTTTTCGTACGGTGCTCGGCCATCGGCTTCTTCGCCTTCACCGGGCTGAACCTGTGGGAGGCGTACCAGATGCGCCTCGCCGAGCCGGCCCTGGCGGTACTGCAAGTGTGCGCGCTGTTCGTGGTGCTGGGCTGGCTGGCCCTGTTCGCCAGCTATGTGCAGGCCCTGCGCCAGCGCATGCGCCAGCGGCGCTTCGCCCTGCAGGCGCACCAGGACACGTTGCGCGGCATGATGCGGCAGCTGGAGGACCTGGTCGCCACCGACGAACTGACCGGCCTGTTCAACCGCCGTCACTTTCTGCGCCTGGCCACCCGTGAGCTGCAGGGGCTGGCGCCCGGCCGCCAGCACGGCCTGGCGCTGATCGACCTCGATCACTTCAAGCGCATCAACGACATCCACGGTCATGCCGCTGGTGACCGCGTGCTGCAGACCTTCGCCGCCGTGGCGCGGGCCTGCCTGCGCGATGGCGACATCCTGGCGCGCTACGGTGGCGAGGAGTTCGTCCTGCTGCTGCCCAATTGCGATGCCGACCGCCTCACCGCCTGCTGCGAGCGCTTGCGCGAGGCCTTCGCTTGCGCCGAGCCGGTCGGCGTGCAGGTCGATGGCCTGAGTCTGTCGGCCGGCATGACGTTGCTGGGGGAGAGCGACGAGCTCGATGATGCGCTGCAGCGCGCCGATCAGGCACTCTATCGGGCCAAACGTGGCGGGCGGAACCGCTGCGACGCCGCCTGGGAGGAGCAGGGTGCCTGAACTCGAGGTATCGGGAAGACGCTGGAACGTACCACCGGCCAGCAATCTGCTGGACCAGCTCAACGCCGCAGGATGCAAGGTCCCCTTCAGTTGCCGGGCCGGCAGTTGCCATGCCTGCATGGTGCGCTGCGTGGCCGGCGAGCCGCTCGACGCGCGGCCCGAGGCGCTCGACCCCGAGCGCCGCGCCGAAGGCTGGCGCCTCTCCTGCCAGTGCCAGGTGGTGACGGACATGGTGGTGGAGGTGTTCGACCCGCAGCGTGATGGCCTGCCGGCGGAGGTGGTGGCGCTGGACTGGCTGGGTGACGTCGCGCGCCTGCGCCTGCGTCCCCACCGCCCGTTGCGCTACAGCCCCGGGCAGCACCTGCTGCTATGGAACGCCGAGGGTGTCGCCCGGCCCTATTCGCTGGCCAGCGTGCCTGGCGAGGAGCCCTGGCTGGAGTTCCACATCGACTGCCGCCAGCCCGGCGCCTTCGCCGATGCGCTGCGGCCATTGCAGGTCGGCGCCACCCTGCGCCTGGGCGAGTTGCGCGGTGGCGCCCTGCACTACGACCCGGACTGGGACGGTCGCCCCCTGCTGATCCTCGCCGCGGGCACCGGCCTGGCGCCGCTCTGGGGCCTCCTCCGCGAGGCCTTGCGCCGGCATCACCAGGGCGCGATCCGCCTCATTCACCTGGCCCATGACCCGGCCGGGCACTACCTCGCCGAGCCCCTGCAGGCACTGGCCGGGCGCCATGAAAGCCTGCGGGTCGAGCTGGTCACTGCGGCGCAGCTGCAAGGTGTTTTGGCCGATCTCCGGCTTGTTTCGCGCCGGACCGTCGCCTTACTCTGCGGCAGCCCCGCCAGCGTCGAAGACTTCGCGCGCCGCCTCTATCTGGCCGGTTTGCCGCGCAATCAACTGCTGGCCGACGTATTCCTGAGCCGCTCCTTCTGAGGCGGCCACCGCCGAGGAGCCACCATGAGCGAGCACATCCACCTGGAACGTGACCAGGGCCTGCTGACCATCCGCATGCAGCGAGCGGACAAGATGAACGCCCTGACCCGCGCCATGTACGGCGCCATGGCCGACGCCCTGGACGCGGCTGGCGAGGATCGCAGCGTGCGCGCGGTGCTGATCACCGGCAGCGAGACCTGCTTCACCAGCGGCAACGATGTCGCCGATTTCATCCAGGCACCGCCTTCGGGGCTGGACAGCGAAGTGTTCCGCTTCATGAAGGCGCTGTTCGATTTCGCCAAGCCGGTGGTGGCGGCGGTGAGCGGTCCGGCGGTGGGCATCGGCACCACGCTGCTGCTGCATTGCGACCTGGTCTATGTCGCCCGCGACGCCAAGCTGAAGATGCCCTTCGTCAATCTCGGGCTTTGCCCGGAGTTCGGTTCCAGCCTGATCCTGCCGCGCATGCTCGGCCATGCCCGCGCCGCACAATTGCTGCTGCTCGGCGAAGCCTTCACCGGCGAGCAGGCGGCGGCCTGGGGCATCGCCAACGAGGCACTGGACGATGGTGCCGCGACCCTGGCCCGTGCTCGCGAGATGGCCCAGCGCTTCGAGCAGCTGGCGCCCTCGGCGGTGGCGGTGAGCAAGCGCCTGATGCGCGAGCCGGGGCGCGAGGAATTGCGCCAGGTGATCATGGAAGAGGGCGAGCTGTTCGGTCAGCGCCTGCGCACACCCGAGGCGATCGAGGCGCTCTCGGCCTTCATGCAGCGCCGCAAGCCGGATTTCTCCAGGTTCGCCTGAGGCTCGCAGGCGGGTTTCACCCGCCCCACGGCGCTCCGGCAACCGCAGGATGGGGCGGGCGGCGTTCCGCGAGCTCCGCGAAACCCATCGATAAGGCGGGTCAGGCACGCACAGGTGCCACGCTCGACTCCGCTTGGTGGAGGTAAAAAGCGACCTCCACCCTACGTATCGGTCATGCTCTGCTCGAATGAAAAAAGGCCGCTCGATGAGCGGCCTTTTCACTTGTTGCAGATGCCTTACACCAGCGGGTCGCCGACGTGGAGGATCTTCATGGTGTTGGTGCCGCCAACGGTGTGGTAGCTGTCGCCCTTGGTCAGGATGACCCAGTCGCCCTGCTGCACGATGCCGCGCTTGAGCAGTTCGTCCACGGCGGCCTGGCTGACCTTGTCGGCCGGCAGCGCGGCCGGGTCGAAGGGCACGGTCTGCACGCCGCGGAAGAGAGCGACGCGGGCCTGGGTGGCACGGTGGGGGAGAAGGCGAAGATCGGCACCGAGGAGCGGATGCGCGACATGATCAGCGGGCTGTAGCCACTCTCGGTGAGGCAGATGATGGCCTTCACGCCCGGGAAGTGGTTGGCGGTGTACATGGTCGCCAGGGCCACGCTCTCGTCGCAGCGGCTGAAGGTGTGCCCCAGGCGGTGGCTGGATTTCTGGCTGGTGGGGTGCTTCTCGGCACCGACGCAGACGCGCGCCATGGCCTTGACCGCTTCCACCGGGTATTCACCGGCGGCGCTCTCGGCGGAGAGCATCACGGCGTCCGTGTAGTCCAGCGCGGCGTTGGCTACGTCGGAGACTTCGGCGCGGGTCGGCATCGGGCTGTGGATCATCGATTCCATCATCTGGGTCGCGGTGATCACGGCTTTGTTGTAGCGGCGGGCGTGCAGGATGATCTTCTTCTGGATGCCGACCAGCTCGGCGTCGCCGATCTCCACGCCCAGGTCGCCACGGGCCACCATCACGGCGTCGCTGGCGCGGATCAGGCCGTCCAGGGCTTCGTCGTCGGCCACGGCTTCGGCGCGCTCGATCTTGGCCACCAGCCAGGCGCTGCCACCGGCTTCGTCGCGCAGGCGGCGGGCCAGTTCCATGTCGGCGGCGTCACGGGGGAAGGAGACGGCCAGGTAGTCCAGGTCCATCTCGGCGGCCAGCTTGATGTCGGCCTTGTCCTTGGCGGTCAGGGCCGGGGCGGTGAGGCCGCCGCCGCGACGGTTGATGCCCTTGTGGTCGGACAGCGGGCCGCCGATCAGCACGGTGCAGTGCAGTTCGTCGGCGGTGGTGGCGTCGACGCGCATGACCACGCGGCCGTCGTCCAGCAGCAGTTCGTCGCCGACGCCGCAGTCCTTGATCAGGTCGGGGTAGTCGATGCCCACCACTTCCTGGTTGCCGGCGTCACGCGGGTGGGTGACGGAGAAGCGGAATTTGTCGCCAACGTCCAGTTCGATGCGCTTGCCTTCGAACTTGGCGATGCGGATCTTCGGGCCTTGCAGGTCGCCGAGCAGGGCCACGAAGCGGCCGTGCTTGGCCGCCAGCTCGCGGACCAGGCGCGCGCGCGCCTTGTGCTCGTCGGGGGTGCCGTGGGAGAAGTTCAGGCGGGCGACGTCGATACCGGCGAGGATCAGCTGTTCCAGCACCTCGGGCGAGTTGCTGGCTGGGCCGAGGGTGGCGACTATCTTGGTGCGGCGAAGGGACATGCGAAGGCTCCATTTTTCAAGCAGAGCCCGAGGCTACACCGCTGGCAACCTGTAGTCATTGTTCCTCTTCACTACCCTTTGCGCGGGTCATTCCACGCCCGGATTCAAGGCCTGGTCCAGGTGCCGCGCGGCGTTCTCGGCCTGCTCGGCATCGGGGAACTCGGCGAGCAGGCGGCGCAGGTAGCCGATGGCGCGGCCCCGGTCGGCCCGGGGGTTGGCCGGTGCGAGGTTCATCAGCGCCATCTGGTACAGCGAGCGGGCCTTGATGTCGGGCTGCACATGGGCATCGCCCAGGGCCAGGGAGTAGAGCTGCTCGGCTTCGTCGACGCGGTCCTTGAGCACGGCGCGGCGCGAGAGCAGGGTCATGTCCGGGTCGAGGTCGCTGCGGTAGAGGTCGAGGTTCTGGCTGGGCTTCCAGTCCGCCAGCAACTCGCGGGCGGTCTTTTGCACCGGCTCGTCGGCGCGCTGGCGGATCATCAGGATGCGCGCTTCGGCCCGCTCGGCGGCTCGGGTGCCGGGGAATTCGTTGGTGATCTGGTAGAAGCGGTTGAGCGCCTTGGTGTCGTCGCGCTGGTCGTTGTAGCGGCTCATGTAGATCAGGCCGATCTGGTAGAGCGAGATGGCGCGCACCTCGGCGCTGAACTGGTGGTCCTCGTAGCCGGTCAGGTAGAGCTTCTCGGCCTCGGCACTGGTGCCGTCGCGGATGGCCATGGCGCTGTAGGTCAGCAGGTCGCCGTCTTCCTCCACGGCCGCGGCCATGCGGTTGTTCTTCATCACCTTGTATTCCACCGCTTCGTTGGTGGTCACCTGGGCGATGAACAGCGGCGTGGTGGGGGAGCAGGCGGCGAGCAGCAGGAGGGCGCTCAGGAGGGCGGGGCGGACGGGCTGCATGGAGGCTCCGATGGCGGCGTTTCCGCGAGTCTAGCAGCGCCTCGGTCGGGGCCGCGGGTGCGTTGCGCAAGTCCCATCGGAGGATGTGCCCGGGTCTCTGCCGGACGGCGTTGCAGAAATATCCGACAGCGCCGATATACTCGCCAACGGAGGAACTACCCATGCGCACGCTGATCATCCTGGCCCTGCTCGCCGGCCTCACCGGCTGCACCCGCTGGTCACTCGACCACCACCTGAACAACGCCTACCACGCCTACGACGAAGGTGACTGCGACACGGTCATGCTCGAGCTGTCCCAGGCCGAGCGCAAGAGTCGCTCGCGGGCCTACATGCAGCCGGAGATCTCCCTGCTGCGCGGCCAGTGCCTGGAACGCCAGAGCCTGTTCGTGGACGCCGCGCAGACCTACCACTTCATCATCGGCCGCTACCCCACCAGCGAGTACGCCTACCGTGCCCGGGCGCGGCTGGAGACCCTGGAGAAGCTCGGCCAGATCAGCGGTGCCGTGCCCGCCAAGGCCAGCCCGGCCGCGCTCTGACCGATGTTTCGACCGTCGGTCGTGGCTCGCTTGAGTGGCCTCGTGCCAGCGCTAAGCTTTGCCTTTGTTTCAGGGAGGGGTGCCATGCGTCGCCTGCTTTTGCTGGTCGTCCTGCTGCCAGGGCTGGCCAGCGCGGAGATCTATCGCTGGACCGACGCCAGTGGCAAGGTCCATTTCAGCGAGCGTCCCCAGGCCGGAGCCCAGCAGGTCCAGGTCAAGCCGCAGGTGGTGGAGCGTGACGAGGCCACCCGCGAGCGCGAGCAACGCACCGAGCAGTTCTTCGATGCCCGCCGCCAGGAGCAGGCCGAGGCCCAGCGCAAGACGGCGGACGCACGCAACCAGCGTCAACAGCAATGCGGCAAGCTGCGCAGCGATCTCGCGCGGCTTCGCGAGGGTGCCTCTTTCTACCGTCTCGACGAGAAGGGTGAGCGTCAGTACTACAGCGACGGCGAGATCGATGCCGCCCGTCGCCAATTGACCGCGGAGATCAGCCAGCACTGCGGTTAATAGTTGGTTCGAGTGCAGTAGTGAGGCCATACTGAACGGCCATCAATAGCGATTCGCCATCATGCGTAGCCAGCGCCGAATAGAACGCCATCAGTTGCCCTACTACCTGAAGGTATTCAACCGCATCACCGACAAACCCATGGGCTATCTGGGCAACGTTTCCCTCGACGGCCTGATGCTCATCAGCCAACTGCCGATGCTGGTGGGGGCCCGTTTCGACATGCGCCTGAAGATCCCGGGGCATGACGGCCAGCAGCATTTCATCGACTTCTACGCGACCTGCCAGTGGAGCCGGGAAGACGTCAACCCGGGCAATTTCGATTCCGGGTTCGCCCTGGTGGCGCCGCCGCCGGAGTACGTCGAGATGGTCGAGGCGCTGCGCCACTACTTCAGCTTTCGTCCCCTCCCGACCTCGGTCTGACCGCGTCAGGCGCTAGCCGCTGTGGTCAACGCAGGCCCCCCCGGACTTGGGTCTGGGGGCGGGCAGCATGGGTTTCGTATCTCTACCCATCCTACGGGGACGGTTGCGCCTTGATGGGCGTCAGAGCACGCCGGCTTTCTTCCAGGCCAGGTAGCGCCCCACCAGCTCGGGGCCGAGTTCGCCGGGGCGGCAATCCAGCACCGGGACGTCGTGGGCGGCGAGGCGCTCGTGCAGGCTGGCGCGGGCGTTGAGGTAGTCCACCGTGCCGCAGTAGGACAGCGCCTGTTC
Source organism: Pseudomonas sp. Pc102 (assembly GCF_018408275.1). Taxonomy (NCBI): domain Bacteria; kingdom Pseudomonadati; phylum Pseudomonadota; class Gammaproteobacteria; order Pseudomonadales; family Pseudomonadaceae; genus Pseudomonas; species Pseudomonas sp. Pc102. Next base: position 1,403,212 of record NZ_AP021905.1, read on the forward strand.
GAAGCCTTGCACCGGTTCGTGGCGCAGGGCGTCCAGCACTTCTTCGCGCAGGCTGGCGATCAGCACCCGGTGGTGGCGACCGAGGCGCTTGACCGCGGCCAGCAGCTCCTCGTCGTCCTCGTCGCGCAGGTTGGTCACCAGGACCACCAGGGCGCGGCGGCGCTGGCGGGCCAGCAGGGCGTCGATGGCGGCGCCGAAGTCGGCCGGGCGCTGGGTGCTCTCGAGGTCGTAGACGGCGTTGAGCAGCACGCTCAACTGGGCCGGGCCCTTGACCGGTGCGAGGTAGCGCTGCTGGTCGCCGGCGAAGGTGGTGAGGCCGACCGCATCGCCCTGGCGCAGGGCCACGTAGCTCAGCAGCAGGCTGGCGTTGAGGGCGTGGTCGAAGTGCGAGAGGTCGCCATCCTGGCTGCGCATGCGACGGCCGCAGTCGAGCATGAAGACGATCTGCTGGTCACGCTCGTCCTGGTACTCGCGGGCGATGGGCGTGCGCTTGCGCGCGGTGGCCTTCCAGTCGATCTGGCGCAGGGTGTCGCCGTCGCGGAATTCACGCAGCTGGTGAAACTCCAGGCCCAGGCCACGGCGCGGGCGCTGGCGCACGCCGAGCTGGCTGAGCCAGTCGTCCACCGCCATCAGCTGGGCGCCGTAGAGGCGGGCGAAGTCGGGGTAGACGCGGGTCTCGCCCGGCAGGTCGAGGTAGCGTCGCTGGCCCCAGAGGCCCAGGGGGCTGGGCAGCTCCACCTCGCACAGGGGGAAGGCGAAGCGGCCGCGCTCGAGCGGGCGCACGCGATAGCCGAACTCGGTGACCTCGCCCGGATGCAGGGCAACGGACTGGGGCAGGAACTCGGTGTCCATCCCCGCCGGCACGTGGTCGTAGACCTTGAGTTGCAGGGCGCGGGTGAACGCGTGGTGCACGCGCATGCGCACCTCGCCCCAGCGGCCCAGCGACAGGTTGCCCGGCAACTGGCGCTCCAGTGCGGGCGAAGGCAGGCGGCGCAGCCACAGCGCATCGAGCACGGCGAGCAGGGCGAGGGCGCAGAGCAGCCCCCACCAGAGCAGCCGCAGCTGGTCCGGCAGCTTGGTGCCGAGGGCATGCAGGGTGCCCAGGACCAGCGCCACGGCCAGCAGGCCGGCGATCAGGCCGAGCAGGATGCGCGATGGTTTCATAGGCGCGGCGCCGGCACCTGTTCCAGCAGCTGTTGCAGGACCTGGTCCACGGACTGGCCTTCGATATCCAGTTCTGGCGACAGGCGCACGCGGTGGCGCAGCACGGCCAGGGCGCAGCTCTTCACGTCATCGGGCAGCACGAAGTCGCCGCCACGCAGCAGGGCGCGGGCGCGACCGCCACGGACCAGTGCGATGGAGGCGCGCGGACCGGCACCCAGGGCCAGGCCCGGCCAGGTACGGGTGGCACGGGCCAGGCGCACGGCGTAGTCGAGCACCTGGTCGTCCATCGGCAGCTCGCTGGCGATGCGCTGCAGGGCCTGCACGTCCTTGGCCTGCAGCAGGGTGCGCAGCGGCGCCACCTCCAGCATGTCGGCGCGGGCGGAGCGGGTCACCTGGCGCACCAGGGCGAGCTCCTCGCCGGCCTCGGGGTAGTCCATGCGCAGCTTGAGCATGAAGCGGTCGAGCTCGGCTTCCGGCAGCGGGTAGGTGCCTTCCTGCTCGATGGGGTTCTGGGTCGCCATCACCAGGAAGGGCAGGGGCACCGGCAGGGCGCGGCCTTCGAGGGTCACCTGGCGCTCCTGCATCACTTCCAGCAGTGCGGCCTGGGTCTTGGCCGGGGCGCGGTTGATCTCGTCCGCCAGCAGCAGGTTGGTGAACACCGGGCCCTTGCGCAGCTTGAACTGCTCGCTCTGCATGTCGTACACGGCGTGGCCGGTGACGTCGCTGGGCATCAGGTCGGGGGTGAACTGGATGCGCGAGAACTCGCCGCCGAAGCAACGCGCCAGGGCACGCACCAGCAGGGTCTTGCCCAGGCCCGGCACGCCTTCGACCAGCACGTGGCCGGCGGCGATCAGGGCGGTGAGCACATCGTCGATGACGGCGGTCTGGCCGACCACGGCCTTCTGCAGCTCCTGGCGCAGGGCCTGGGCCAGCTGGCTGGCGCGCTGGCGCTGGCTGCTGGCGGCCGAGGGGGCGGCAGCCGGTGCGACCGGCGCGGCGACGGGCTCGCTCGGCTGGGAAGCCGGCGCCACGGCGGGCGGGGCTTCGGGGGTGACGTCGGAAAGGTCCAGGTTCAGGCCTTCGGCTTCATCGTTGATCGGCTGATCGGGCGTCTGTTCGCTCATAGGGCATTCCTGAGGCTTTGCAGGTGGGCGACCTGGCGGGTGAATTCGGAGGCGCTGAGGCGCTGCCTGGGCAGCGGCCGCATGGCCTGGCTGATGGCGGCGGTGGGCATGCGGGTCAGGCGGCTGAGCACCTGCCACTGCTCGGCCACGCCGAGTCGTTCGAAACCGGGGTGACGGCGCCGCGCGCGGCGCAGGATGTCGCGCTGCAGGCCCTGCAACAGTACGTGCTTGCCGCTGCGGCGCAGGAGGAAGTCGGCGCTGGCGCGCAGGTGCTCCTCCAGTTGGCGGCGCGAACGGCTGGCAGGCGCCAGTTGCGGCCCCTGGCGGCGACCGACGTGCCAGAGCACCAGGGCGATGAGCAGGGCCAGGGCCACCAGGGCCTCGGGGAAGTTGCGCCAGAGCAGCGCCGGGAGGTCGTCGCGTTCGGCCCTGTAGAGCAGCGTCACCTCGGTGTCCTGGGTCAGGTACCAGAGCAGCCAGGCGTTGTCGTGGCTGACGATGTTGCGGTTCTGCCAGATCCAGCTGTCGGTGAGCACGGTGATCAGGCCGTCGCCATGGTTCATCTGCAGCATGTGGGTGGCGTTGGCGCTGTTGGCCCAGGCATGGGCGCGGTCTTCGCTGTCGTAGAGGTGGAAGCCGGTGTCGAAGTCGATGTACGCCGGCGCGTCCTCGTTCTCCAGGTAGAGCTTGGTCAGCTCGGGGTAGCGGTCCTCTTCCTCCGGCTCGGCGTCGGCCTCGGCCGGGGCTTCTTCCTCGCCCTGGGCCTGCTGCTGGTCATCCTCGGCCGCGTCGCTCTCGACGCCTTCCTCGGTGGCGGCGTCTTCCTCGCCCTCGGTCGCTTCGCTCTGCTCGGCGCCCTCGCTGTCTTCTTCGTCGAGGTCTTCGGTCTCGAACTGCTGGATGCCGAGGCGATCCAGCAGCAGGTCGCCGCTCTCGCCTTCGTCCTCGTCGTACAGGGCTTCGGCGACGAACAGCACGTGGCCGCCGTGGGCCGCCCAGTCCAGCACGCGATCGGCCTGCCGCGGGGTCATGCGGCTGCGATCGGCGAGCAGCAGCAGGGTATGGCCGGGGGCGGGCAGGTCGGCCAGGACCTCCAGGCCATCGGCGCGACTGACCCTGAGCCCCTGTTTGCGCAGGAAGCTCTCGGCGGCGAGGTAGTCGTTGAAACGCGCCTCGGGCGAGGGGCCGTGGGTCAGGGTTTCCTGGTACGGCTCGATCTTGTTCAGCAGCCAGATGAGGAACAGGCCGAGCAACAGGAAGAGCAGGGCACCGAAGATGAAGCCGCCGCGACGGGTCATGCGCTGGCTCCCTTGGCGATCAGCCGGCGCCAGCCCTCGCAGAGGCCGCGCTTGAGGCTCTCCGGCGGCAACTGGTGGCCGTAGGCGAGGTTCTGCCAGTGACGGGTGAGGACCTGGGCGAAGCGGGACAGCTCGTCACGCTGCAGCCCCTGCACCAGGCCGAGTACCTCGCCTTCGGTGTGGGAGCCCTTGAGCGGCAGGCGGAAATCGTGGAGCAGGTGGCTGAGCAGCGCACGGTAGAGCAGGCCGAGGGCCTCGCGCGGGTGCTCGGCCCAGAGCCGCTCGGCTTCGCTGGCGACATCGTCGGGCAGGGTCTCGGGCGCGACTTCCAGGCCGAACAGCTGCAACGGCGCCTCGCGACGCTTGCGTTGGGGCAGGCCGATGCTGCCGACGAAGGTGGAGAGCCATTCGCGGTAGCGCCAGATGATCAGGGCGACGAGGCTGATCAGCAGCCCCCAGAGCACGACCTTGATGATGAGCGCCAGCCAGGAGGTGCTGTTCCAGAGGTCGGCCAGCTTGAACAGGCCCTTGATGAAGTTGGTGAGGCTTTCCGCGTCTTCCTTGGAGAGCTCTTCCTTCTTCTTGTCCTTGGCATCGGTGTCGGGGAAGCGCCAGCGGGTCACCGTCTCGCGGTTCTCGAAGGGGGGCTCGTCGAGCAGCTTGGCGATGCTCTCGCTGGCGGCCTGGCTGCTCAGTTCCTGGTGGGTGAGGCGCGGGGCGTCGGGGCCGTTGGGGTCTTCGACCGGGAGCGGGCAGCTGCTGGCGCCTTCGGCGGCCAGCACCGGCTGGGCGGGCAGGGCGCTCGCCAGGACCACGCCCATGCCCAGCACCAGGGCGTAGGCGAGGCCGGTCAGGCGCTGGCGCAGGCGGCGGAACACCAGTTCGATGTCCCAGGCCTCGAGTGCGGTGCGGCGGTTCAGGTAGAGGGTGAAGCCGCAGGCGACGTAGACCGGTTCCCAGACCATGAGCACGAAGAAATACAGGCTGTTGGACAGGTGCTCCATCCACACCCAGTCGCCTTCGGCCTGCTCCAGCAGTTTCTGCCAGTCCCAGTCGGCCACCACCTGCTGCGGCAGCATCAGGTAGAGGAGGGTGATCAGGCCCATCCACAGGGCGGTTTCCAGGTGCATGCCGATGATGGTGAGCCAGGTGGCGCCGCCGGCATCGCGCTGGCCGAGGACCACCAGGCGCTGGCTGCGGGCCGCGCCGGAGAGGCCTTCGAGTTGCATCACCGGCATGTCGAAGCTGCGCGTTGGGCTGAGGCGGCGCCAGGTGAGGCTGGCGATCAGCTGTGGCTTGAGCAGGCGCGGGTAGGCCTTGAGCGCCTCCTTGAGCGTCGGCGTGTCGCCGAACAGCGCACGGGAGAGGATGTACAGCGGCAGGCGCTCGAAGGCGGGCTTGAGCAGCCAGAAGACGAACATCGCCCAGCCGGAGTAATTCCACAGCAGCAGGCTGAGCAGGAGGAACACTGGCAGGGTGATCAGCGCCCAGCTGGCCATGAGCAGGCCCATGTGGCGCCGGGCGAGCAGCACGCCGAGGTCCATGGCTTCCCAGGCGCTGCGGGGGCGGATGGCGACGCTGGCATCAGTCAGGCGCATGGCGACTCCGACCGGCGAAGCAGAAGTAGCTGCCCACCAGCAGCCACAGGCCCGCGCCCACGATGTATTTGACCTTGGGCGTGGTGAAGGTCATGGACGACCAGTAGGCCTCGATGAAGGCGGCGATCAGCAGCATGAGCATGGCGCCGGCGATCAGCTTGACGCTGTGGGTGGCGGCCAGGCGCAGGGATTCGGCGCGGGTCATCCGCCCGGGGGCGAGCAGCGACCAGCCCAGCTGCAGCCCGGCGGCACCGGCGAAGGTGATGGCGGTGAGCTCGAAGGCGCCGTGGCCGATGACGAAGGACCAGAAGGTCTCGCCATAGCCGACCTCGGTCAGGTGGCCGGCGACGGCGCCGATCATCAGGCCGTTGAAGAACAGGAAGAACAGGCTGCCGAGTCCGAAGAGCAGGCCGCTGGCGTAGGTCTGAAAGGCGATGCCGATGTTGTTCATTATGTAGTGGCCGAACATCATCCAGTCGTCGCCGGAGTCGCGTTCGCTGGCGCCGATGCGATGGGCGTCGGGCTCGTACATGGATTCCATCTCGGCCACCTGGTCCGGCGGCACCACGCTGTAGACGAGGTCGGGGAACTGGTGCACCAGCACGCCCATCACCGCCAGGCTGACGTAGAACAGCAGGCTGGCGATGAGGACGCTGCGCCACTGCTCGCGGACCAGGCGCGGGAAGCCGCCGAGGACGAAGCCGAGGATCTGCGCGCCCAGGTGGCTGCGGTGGCGGTAGAACTGCTGGTGGCCGCGCATGGCCAGTTGCTGCAACTGGTCGATCAGGTGGCTGCTGTAGCCGCGTTCCTGGGCCAGGGCCAGTTGCTGGCAGAGGTGGCGGTAATCGGCGGCGAAGCCCTCGCAGGACTTGGCGTCGGCCTTGCCGCGCTCCAGGGCGTCGAGCTGGGCGCCGAAGCGTTCCCAGTCGGCCTGGTGGCGACGTTCGAACAGGCTCTGTTTCATGGACTTCCCAGTAGGCTCCTGGCGATGCCGTTGAGGCGGGCCTCGGCCTGCTCGGCCGGGACCTCCAGCGGCTCGGCGAGGATGCCCGCGAGCTCGGCGCGGCGACCGCTGGAGAGGCCGGCCTGGCGCTCGGCGTAGCCGAGGATGGCGCGTTGCTCGGTGAGGCTCAGGATGAAGGGCGCACGTTGTGGCTCGGCGTCCGGCAGTTGCGGGCGCGAGGGCTTGTCCTCGCGGTAGACCACCAGGGTGCCGGCGGCCAGGTCGCCGAGGCGCTTGAAGGCGGGGTGCATCAGCGTGCTGAGGATGCCCAGGGCGTAGCCGAAGGGGAGGATGTCGACGAAGCGCAGCAGGTTGCGCACCAGTGACGAGGACCAGCCAACGGGCGTGCCGTCGTCGTGGACCACGCGCAGCCCCATCAGGTGCTTGCCCGGCGAGCGGCCCTGGTTGAGCACTTCGAACAGCACCATGTACCACCAGGTGACGAGGAAGGTGACGATCAGCCCCAGGCCCATGCCGAACTGCCCGAGCAGCAGGAACACCGAATACAGCACCAGCAGCAGGATGCCGCGGATCAGCAGGTCCACCGTATAGGCGAGGGCGCGGGGCAGGAGGCTGGCGGGGCGCAGCACGAGGTCGATGCCCTCGGGCGTTTCCACCTGGTAGCGGGTGTCCAGGGGGGCGGACTGACCCTGCTCATTTCCATATGGGCTGGTGGTGCGGGACGTCGATGTCATGGGTCGACTGCGTTGGGGAAAGCACGATGCTAGCGGAGCATCACTTGGCGAGGCAACCGACCCGCCGGTGGCGGGTCGGCACTGAGCGGATCACTGCGGCGGGGGCAGCACGCCGAAGATGGTGCGGTAGAGGATGCCGACCGCGATGATGAACATCGGGAAGGTCCAGATCAGGCCGATGCCCAGCGGGATCATGCTCAGGATCATGATCAGCGACAGCACCAGCATCAGGCCGAAGACCTTGAACCAGCGCTGGGTGATGGCCTTGCGCGAGGCTTCCAGGGCTTCCCAGGGCGACAGCTTGCGCTCCATCGCCAGGGGCAGGGCGAGCATGTAGGCGATGGCCAGGTAGAAGCCGGGGATGAGCAGCAGCAGGAAGCCGATGTAGATCAGCACCGCCATCAGGATATTGAGGATGAACAGCGGCACGAACAGGTTGAAGTTGCTGAACAGCTCGTTGAAGTTCAGCGGCTGGCCGGCAGCCTGGCGGATGCCCAGCAGGTAGATGCCGCCAAGAATCGTGGCGCAGAGGCCGGAGCCGATGACGCCGCCGATGAAGGACAGCACCGTGGCGGCGATTTCACCGGCCATGCCGCCGATGAAGCCCAGGACCAGGCCGAACAGTGTGGCCAGGACCTGGCTGGCGACACCGTAGATGATCATGCCGCAGACGATCATGCCCTTGGAGCCCTTGACCCGCTGCCAGGACTCGCTGATCACATCGCCGATATTGAAGTCGTAGCCACGGGCCAGGGCGGCTTCGACGCTCAGGGCGCCGTTGTCGCTGGTTTCGACCAGGGCGCTCTGGGGCGCGGAATAGGGGTTTTCGGGGGTGCCTTGCATGGTCGCTTCCTTGTGAGTCGGTGCAGGAGGCTCAGGCCCGGGGCGGGCATGGCGCGAGCGCGATATTTTCTGGTTTCGGCAGGACGAATTCAATCGGCTGCGTCACTGTTTGGCGAATTGGCGGACGCCGGCCCCTGCCGTCCGGGTGATAGACTCCGGCCCCTTGGCCATAGGAGGCAGCGTGACTTCCAGCATCTTCTGGTACGACTACGAAACCACCGGCATCAATCCGCGTTGCGACCGCCCCATCCAGGTGGCGGGCATCCGCACGGACGAGGCGCTCAACGAGATCGAGCAGCCGCTGAACCTCTATTGCCGGCCCAGCGACGACATCCTTCCCCACCCGGGCGCCTGCCTGGTCACCGGGATCCTTCCGCAGACCCTGCGCGAAAAGGGTCTGGACGAAGGCGAGTTCATCACCCGCGTGCACGCCGAATTGTCGCGACCGGGCACCTGCGGTGCGGGCTACAACACCCTGCGTTTCGACGACGAGATGACCCGCTACAGCTTCTACCGCAACTTCCACGACCCCTATGCTCGGGAGTGGCAGGGTGGCAACAGCCGCTGGGACCTGATCGACACCCTGCGCACCGCCTACGCCCTGCGCCCGGAAGGCATCGAGTGGCCGACCGAGGAAGGGCGCGTGTCGCTGCGCCTCGAACGCCTGACCGCCGCCAACGGCATCGACCATGGCCAGGCCCACGACGCCCTCTCCGATGTGCGCGCCACCATCGCCCTGGCGCGCCTGGTGCGGGACCGGCAGCCGAGGTTGTACGACTTCCTCTTCCAGTTGCGCAGCAAGCACAAGGTGCAGGAACAGATCCGCCTGCTGCAGCCGCTGGTGCATATATCCGGTCGCTTTTCAGCGGCACGGCATTACTTCTCCGTGGTACTGCCGCTCGCCTGGCATCCGAAGAACCGCAATGCATTGATAGTCTGCGACCTGTTATCGGATGTATCGCCGCTGCTGAACCTCGATGCGGAAACTCTGCGACGTCGCCTCTATACAAGGCGCGATGAATTGGCGGAGGGCGAAGTGCCGGTGCCGTTGAAACTCGTGCATATCAATCGTTGCCCGGTAGTGGCGCCCCTTAGTGTCCTGCGGGCGGCGGACCAGCAGCGCCTGCAAGTGGACTTGGCGGGGATTCAGGAAACGGCGCGACAACTTGCCGAGTTGCGCACGCAATGGCAGGACAAGTTGCCGGCCATTTACGCGGAGGAAGCCTTTCCCGGAACCGAAGATCCGGAGCAGCAACTCTATGACGGTTTTATTGGTGATCGCGACAGGCGACTCTGCGAGCAAGTGCGAAATGCCGAACCGCTTCGCCTGGCGCGTGAACCCTGGCCATTCGATGATCCGCGTTTACCGGAGTTGCTCTTCCGTTACCGCGCTCGAAACTTCCCGGATACTTTGTCCCCCGCGGAACAGGATCAATGGACGGTGTTCTGCAGAAACCGGCTCGTTGATCCGGCCCTGGGCGCGCCCAATACCCTGGCGGCGTTCGATCAGGCCGTGCAGGAGCTGAGTGTCGGCGCCACGCCCGCCCAGTTGGCGATACTCCAGGCCTGGGCGGAGCACGCCGCCGCGTTGCGCCAGCGCTACCGGCTATGAAGGGATGCCCCTTTGCAAGAAGGGGTTATTCCGGACAATAAAAAACGCCAGCTTTCGCTGGCGTTTTTCGTACCGTTGGCAATTAGCCCAGCAGGGTGGCCCAGCTTTCAACGGTGTCGGCGCCCCACTTGGCTTTCCACTCTTTCAGTGTCTTGTGGTTGCCGCCTTTGGTTTCGATAACTTCGCCGGTGTGCGGGTTCTTGTATTGCTTGACCTTGCGGGCGCGTTTGCTGCCAGTGGTCTTGGCGGCAACACGCGGGGCCTTGGAAGTTTTGGAGTCCGGATCGAGCAGGGCGATGATATCGCGCAGGGACTTCTGGTATTCGCCCATCAGGGTGCGCAGTTTGCCTTCGAATTCCAGCTCTTTCTTCAGCTTGTCGTCTTGCGACAGGTTCTTCAGGCGCTCTTGCAGTTCTTTGATGGCTTCTTCGGTAGCGCGGTATTCGTTGATCAGCGACATGTCTGAGTCCCTTGGTGAAAATGGTGTTGGCGGCGGTGACTTGAATGTCAGGGATAATAGTCAGCGCGTTAATACAAGTAAACAGCGGGAAAAGTTTTGTCGGGATTATTTTCCGGATATGCCGTTGTTTGAATTAATGCGCACTGTCCGAAGCGATCGATCCGGAGGTTGGAACTTGTGTGCATTCGGGCCTCCGTCCGAGTTGGCCCGATGGGGTGCATGCGCGACGGGAAGTTCACGGGGCTGCTGAAGTTTTCACGGCGTGTGGATAGAATGGCCGCCTTTGCGAAGTATCTGGAGTTTCCCCCATGCGCACATTTCGTCTGGTGATCGCCTGTCCGGACGGCGTTGGCATCGTAGCCAAGGTCAGTAATTTCCTGGCTACTTATAACGGCTGGATTACCGAGGCGAGCCATCACTCCGACACCCAGAGTGGCTGGTTCTTCATGCGCCACGAGATTCGCGCCGATTCGCTGCCTTTCGACCTGGAGGGTTTCCGCCAGGCCTTCGCGCCGATCGCCCGTGAGTTCTCCATGGAGTGGCGCATCACCGACTCCGCCGTCAAGAAGCGCGTCGTGCTGATGGCCAGCCGCGAGTCCCACTGCCTGGCCGACCTGCTGCACCGCTGGCACAGCGGCGAGCTGGATTGCGAGATCCCCTGCGTGATCGCCAACCACGACGACCTGCGCAGCATGGTCGAATGGCACGGCATCCCTTACTTCCACGTCCCGGTGGACCCGAAGAACAAGCAGCCGGCCTTCGAGCAGGTCTCGCGCCTGATCGACGAACACAAGGCCGACAACGTGGTGCTGGCGCGCTACATGCAGATCATCCCGCCGGACCTGTGCCAGAAGTACCGCCACCAGGTGATCAACATCCACCACAGCTTCCTGCCCTCGTTCATCGGCGCCAAGCCTTACCACCAGGCGTCCCTGCGTGGCGTGAAGCTGATCGGTGCGACCTGCCACTACGTCACCGAGGAACTGGACGCCGGCCCGATCATCGAACAGGACGTGGTGCGCATCAGTCACCGCGACAACATCGAGGACCTGGTGCGCCTCGGCAAGGACGTGGAAAAGCTGGTGCTGGCCCGCGGCCTGCGCTATCACCTGGAAGACCGCGTGCTGGTTCACGACAACAAGACCGTGGTGTTCGACTGACACAACGGACGTCCGCCAGTGGCGTCGGGAGGCCGGCATGACCGATCCACGCAACCGGGGTACCTCCAGCCCGCCGCCGACCCTCGGCGAGGGCTGCGTGCGCCGCTACGACCCCGATGAGCTGACCGAGGAGAACGGCACCGACTTTCCCGGTGCCGCGGAGTTGTGGGAGCGGGTGCGCAAGGAGCAGCCGCAACCGCCCGGGGACGAGGGCGACGCCCCGTAGCGCAAGGCGCTCCCGCTGCGCCGGGCCCTGCCAGGGCCATCCTCCCGAATGAAAAAGGCGCCCGCAGGCGCCTCCTCCCTTTCAGCGATCCCGATCAGATGCGGAAGCTGTCCACCAGGTGCTTCAGGCGCGCAGCCTGCTGCTCCAGGTCGGCGCAGGCGCGCAGGGTGGCCTGGAGGTTCTCCACGCCTTCCTGGTTGAGCATGTTGATCTCGTTGATGTCCATGTTGAGCGACTCCACCACCGAGGTCTGTTCCTCGGTCGCGGTGGCCACGGACTGGTTCATCCCGTCGATCTCGCCGATGCGCTGGGTCACGCTGGAGAGCCGCTCGCCGGCGAGGTTGGCGATGGTCACGCTCTCCTCGCTGTAGCGCTGGCTCTCGGTCATGGTGTTGACCGCCTCGCGCGCGCCTACCTGCAGCTCCTCGATCATCTTCTGGATTTCCTGCGCCGACTCCTGGGTTCGGTGGGCGAGGTTGCGCACCTCGTCCGCCACCACGGCGAAGCCCCGGCCGGCTTCACCGGCGCGGGCCGCTTCGATGGCGGCGTTGAGCGCCAGCAGGTTGGTCTGCTCGGAGATGCCCTTGATGACCTCGAGGATCTGCCCGATGTTCACCGTCTTGCTGTTCAGCGTCTCGATGTTGCCGCACGAGGCGCGGATCTTCCCGGACAGGTCGCTCATCGCGATGATGGTCTTCTCCACCACCTGGCGACCGTCCTCGGACTGGTTGCGCGCATCGGAGGCCTGGTGCGAGGCGTCGGCGGCGTTGCGGGCGATCTCCTGGGCGGCGGCGCCCAGCTCGTTGATCGCCGCGGCGACGCTGTTGGTGCGCTGGGCCTGCTCGTCGGAGTTGCTCATCGACGAGTTGGAGGCCGACAGCACCAGCTTGGCGACTTCGTTGACCTGGCGCGTGGTGGCGGAGACCTCGCGGATGGAGGAGTGGATGCGCTCGACGAACTGGTTGAAGGACTGGGCCAGCTCGCCGAACTCGTCCTGGGAATGCACCTCCAGGCGGCGGGTCAGGTCGCCTTCGCCCTGGGCGATGTCCTGCATGGCGCGGCCCATCAGCAACAACGGCTGCATCAGCACGCGGATCAGCATGCCCAGCAGGGCAATGATGATCACCACCGCGATGACGGTGACGATGATCGCCGAGGTGCGGAACTCACGCAGCATGGCGAACGCTTCGGCCTTGTCGATCGACAGGCCGATGTACCACTTCACCGTCGGCAGGCCCTTGATCGGGGCGAAGGTGAGGATGCGCGCCTGGCCATCCAGTTCGGCCTCGGAGAAGTCGGTGCTCATGCGCGGCGTGTTCTGCGGGTAGAGATCCGCCAGCTTCTTCATCACCAGGTCCTTGTTGGGGTGGACCAGGATGGTGCCGTCCTCGCTGACCAGGAAGGCGTAGCCCATGCCCTGGAAGTCCAGCGAATTGACGATCTGCTGCAGCGTATCCAGGCTCAGGTCGCCACCGACCACGCCCTTGTCCCGGCGGGCGTGGCGATGGTCATGATCAGCGTGCTGGTGGCGGCATCGATGTAGGGCTCGGTCAGGGTGGTGGCGCCGGCGGCCATGGCGTCCTTGTACCAGGGGCGGGTGCGCGGGTCGTAGCCTTCCGGCATCGCGCTGTCCGGGCGCATGGTGAAGGAGCCGTCCGAACTGCCCAGGTAGGTGAAGGCGAAGGTCGAGGCCAGCACCTTCTGCTCCAGCAGCGAGGTCACGGATTCGGCCTCGGCATGCCGGGCGATATTCTGCGCGACGTTCTCCACCAGCAGGATGCGGCCCGAAAGCCAGTTCTGGATGTTGCTTGAGGTCACGTCCCCCATTTCCCTGAGGTAGCTTTCAAGATCCTCGCGGATCGCATTCCGTTGCAGGTAGTCGTTGTAGAGCGTGAACAGCGAGAACGCCGCTATCACTACCAGAGAGGCTGCCAGCAGGATCTTGTGGCTGAACTTCAGGTTCTTGGTCATGTCTTCTTGCGTCCGATTGAGGCAGGTACCAGTCTTGGCGGGCCACCGGTTTTTTATGAACGGATCCGGCGTTGAACACTGTGTCGGTACAGAACCAGTAAAGCTTGAGGATGGCGAGATGCCTGCATCCAGATCGATAATTCTTGGCGCTGACCCCTCCGGCCAGCCGATCACCCAGGCGTTGCGCCTGGCCAACCGTCACGGCCTGGTCGCGGGTGCCACCGGAACCGGCAAGACAGTGACCCTGCAGCGCCTCGCCGAGGCCTTCAGCGATGCGGGCGTGGCGGTCTTCGCGGCCGACATCAAGGGCGACTTGTGCGGCCTCGGTGCCGCCGGCGCGCCCCAGGGCAAGGTCGCCGAACGCATCGCCTCGATGCCCTGGCTCGAACACCAGAGCAAGGCCTACCCGGTGACGCTCTGGGACGTCGCCGGCAAGAGCGGCCACCCGCTGCGCACCACCCTCAGCGAAATGGGCCCGCTGCTGCTGGGCAACCTGCTGGAACTCACCGACAGCCAGCAGGCCGCGCTCTATGCCGCCTTCCAGGTGGCCGACCGCGAGGGCCTGCTGCTGCTCGACCTGAAGGACCTGAAGGCGCTGCTCAACCACCTGCGCGAACACCCCGAACTGCTCGGCGAGGACCGCGCCCTGTTCGCCGGTGCCTCCGCCCAGGCACTGCTGCGGCGCCTGGCGACCCTGGAGCAGCAGGGCGCCGATGCGCTGTTCGGCGAGCCGGCACTGCAACTGGAGGACATCCTTCACCCCGACCGCGACGGTCGTGGTCGCATCCACCTGCTCGATGCCAGCCGGCTGGTGCACGAGGCGCCGAAGGTCTACGCCACCTTCCTGCTCTGGTTGCTGGCCGAGCTGTTCGAGCAGCTGCCCGAGCGCGGCGATGCCGAGCAACCGGTACTGGCGCTGTTCTTCGACGAGGCGCACCTGCTGTTCAACGACACGCCCCGTGCCCTGCAGGAACGCCTGGAGCAGGTGGTGAGGCTGATCCGCTCCAAGGGCGTCGGCGTCTATTTCGTCACCCAGTCCCCCGGCGACCTGCCCGACGAGGTGCTGGCCCAGCTGGGCCTGCGCATCCAGCACGGCTTGCGCGCCTTCACCGCCAAGGAACAGAAATCCCTGCGCGCGGTCGCCGACGGCTTTCGTCCCAACCCGGCCTTCGACAGCCTCGGCGTGCTCACCGAACTGGGCATAGGCGAAGCGTTGGTGAGCACGCTGGAGGAAAAGGGCACGCCGGCCATGGTGCAGCGCGTGGCCATCGCGCCGCCGCAGTCGCGCATCGGGCCGCTCAGCGAGGCCGAGCGCGCCGAGCGGGTGCGCACCTCGCCCCAGGCCGGGCGCTACGACAAGCCGATCGACCGTGAGTCCGCCTACGAGATCCTCACCGCCCGCGCCGCCGAGGTGCCGGCCGCTCCCGAGGCCAAGGGCAAGGCCAGGCCCGCCGAGGCGGATGCGGGTTTCGCCGGTGCCGCCGGCGAACTCCTGGGCAGCCTCGCCACCCAGGCGATGAAGACCGCCGTGCGCCAGGCGGCCAACCAGCTGGGCCGGCAACTGGTACGCGGGTTGATGGGCTCGCTGTTGGGCGGCAAGCGCCGCTAGCCGGGTTCTCGCCGCAACGAAAAAAGGCGCCCTGAGGCGCCCTTTTTCATGGCTGAGGGGATCAGACGAACAGCTTGGTCGAGATCCAGAACAGCGCGGCGGCCAGGGCCATGGAGGTGGGCAGGGTCAGCACCCAGGCCAGCAGGATGTTGCGCACGGTGCCGCCCTGCAGGCCGCTCTTGTTGGCGACCATGGTGCCGGCGACGCCGGATGACAGCACGTGGGTGGTGGATACCGGCAGGCTGTAGATGTTGGCCAGGCCGATGGCGGCGGCGGCGGTGATCTGCGCGCTCATGCCCTGGGCATAGCTCATGCCCTGCTTGCCGATCTTCTCGCCGACGGTGAGTACCACGCGCTTCCAGCCGACCATGGTGCCGATGCCGAGGGCCAGGGCCACCGCGATGATCACCCAGAAGGGGGCGTATTCGGTGGTGGCGGTCAGGTCCTTGCGCAGCTTCTCCAGGTCCGCCTTCTCGCGCGCCGGCAGGTCGGAGAGCTTGCCCACCTTCTTCGCGGTGTCGTCCAGGCAGAGCAGGTAGCGACGGGTCTCGACGCGGGTTGCCTCGCTCATGTCGGTGTAGCTGGCCACGCCCTTGAGGTTGGTCATCAGCCCGGCGATGGTCGCTTCGGTCTGCTTGGGATCGCAACGGAACGCCTGCGGCATCTCGCTGGGAGTGGCCTTGCCCAGGGCCAGCATCTCACCGAGGGTGTCGGTGTGGCGCTGGTAGAACTGGCTCAGGTGCGTGGCCGCGTCACGGGTGCGTTCGATCTGGTAGGTGGTGCTGTTCAGGTCGAGCACGAACTTGGCCGGGACGATGCCGATCAGCACCAGCATGATCAGGCCGATGCCTTTCTGGCCGTCGTTGGAGCCGTGCACGAAGCTCACGGCCATGGCCGAAAGCACCAGTACCAGGCGGTTCCAGAAGGGCGGGTGCTTCTTGTCGTCGACTTCCTTGCGGGTCTCCGGGGTCTTGTGCATCTTCGACGCCGGGTACAGCCACTTCAGCGACAGCAGCAGCAATGCCGCGACCATGAAGCCGGCGGCCGGCGAGAAGATCAGCGACAGGCCGATATCGATGGCCTTGCCCCAGTTCACGCCTTCGCCCAGCGGCAGGTCGCTGATCAGCGCGTTGGCCAGGCCGACGCCGAGGATCGAACCGATCAGGGTGTGCGAGCTGGAGGCCGGGATACCGAAGTACCAGGTGCCGAGGTTCCAGGTGATGGCCGCCGCCAGCAGCGAGAACACCATGGCCAGGCCGTGGCCGGTGTTGACGTTGATCAGCAGCTCCACCGGCAGCAGGTGGACGATGGCGTAGGCGACGCCGACGCCGCCCAGCAGCACGCCGAGGAAGTTGAAGATGCCGGAGAGGACCACCGCGCGGTAGGGCGACATGGCCTTGGTGTAGATGACCGTGGCGACCGCGTTGGCGGTGTCATGGAAACCGTTGATGAACTCGAAGGTCAGGACGAATGCCAGGGCGAGCAACAGGCTCAGCACCAGCCAGGCATCAAGCCCGCTGAAGAGATCGAACATGAAGGTTTAGTGACAGGCTGGTTAGGGGGCGCGAATTATGCCAGAAAACCGGCCCGCGCCCAGCGTCTGACCGCCGATCGGTACCCGTTGCCACTGCGTCACGGCAGCGCAGCCCAGTAAATCAGGGCCATGCAGGGCATTGTTCGAAATCGTTTCAGCTGTCCTGGCCGAGTTCTTTCTCGATCTTCTGGATTTCCCGCTCGAAGGCCTGGTCCTGGTAGGTGGGGCGCTTGCGCCAGGGTTTGCGTTCGGGTTCGGGCTGCGCGGCGTAAGTGGTCACTTCGCCGCCGTAGACATCCTTGTAACGTTTTTCCTGGCGCTCGAGTTCGGCGCGCAGTTCGTCTTTCGTCACGTGTTGATCCGCTTGGTCTGAATAATGGGTCTTGAGTTTCCGGCGATGGAAGGCGCGAGGGCCTTCTGCAACTTTCGCCTGTCATGGACTTGGGCCGGACGGCCGTTCCATTTTCTTCAGCGACCCTCCCGGTCGACTTTCACACACCACCGAGAGCCAGGCGCACCGCGCCTTCGCGCAATTAAGCCGGCTAACTTCGGAGGGGCGGCGAAGTATATAGGGAAACTCACCAGAAGCTCTATCGAATAGAAAGCCGAAGGCACGACGAGTTCAACTTTCGTTGCACTCGCCGTGCACTTCCCTGGTGCATGTTCAGAGGCTGCGGATGATACGTCCGAGTGTTTCCATCGCCTGTTCGCTGCGTGTCGTCCAGGGGTGGCCGTAGTTCAGGCGTGCGCAATTGCTGAAGCTCCGGGTCGCCGAGAAGATCGGCCCCGGCGCGATGCTGATGCCCTGGGCGAGCGCCAGCTGGAACAGGCGCAGCGAGTCCACCTGCTCGGGGAATTCCAGCCAGAGGAAGTAGCCCCCGTCCGGACGGCTCACCCGGGTCTGCTCCGGCAGATGGCGGGCGACCGCGGCGAGCATCGCGTTCTGCTGGCTTTCCAGGGCGTAGCGCAGGCGCCGCAGGTGGCGGTCGTAGCCGCCGTGCTGCAGGTAGTCGGCGATGGCCGCCTGGGCCGGGACCGAGGCGGAAATGCTGGTCATCAGCTTCAGCCGCTCGATCTCCCCGGCATAGCGCCCCCCGGACACCCAGCCGACCCGGTAGCCCGGTGCCAGGCTCTTGGAGAACGAACTGCAGTGCATCACCAGGCCCTCGCTGTCGAAGGCCTTCACCGGCTTGGGCGCCTGTTGGCCGAAATACAGCTCGGCATAGACGTCGTCCTCGATCATCGGCACCTGGTACTGCTTGAGCAGTTCCGCCAGGCGTCGCTTGCGCGCTTCGGCCAGGCTCGCCCCCAGCGGGTTGTGGAAGTTGCTCATGAACCAGCAGGCCTTGATCGGCAACTGTTCGAGGCTGCGCTCCAGCACTTCCAGGTCGATGCCCTCGCGGGGGTGCACGGGGATCTCCACCGCCTTCAGCTTGAGCCGTTCCAGCACCTGCAGGCTGGCGTAGAAGGCCGGCGACTCGATGGCCACCAGGTCGCCCGGGCGGGTCACCACCTGCAGGCAGAGGTTGAGTGCCTCCAGTGCGCCGTTGGTGATCACCAGCTCCTCGATGGACAGCGGCAGGCCGCCGACCATGTAGCGCAGGGCGATCTGCCGGCGCAGGCCGTGGTTGCCGGGCGTCATGTCGGCGACGGTGGAGCGCGGGTCCATCTCCCGCACCGCGTGGGACATGGAGCGCGCCAGGCGTTGCAGGGGGAACAGCTCCGGACTGGGGAAGGCCGAGCCGAAGGGCACGGTGTCCGGGTCCTTGATGGAGCTGAGCACCGAGAACACCAGCTCGCTGACGTCCACCTCGGTGGTGGCGGCCTCGCGGCTGGCCACCTCTGGCTCGCGCAGCGGGCGCTGCACGTGCTGGCAGACGAAGTAGCCGGAGCGTGCGCGGGCCATGATCAGGCCACGGCTCTCCAGCAGGTAGTAGGCCTGGAACACGGTGGAGGCGCTGACGCCGTAGGTGCGGCTGGCATGCCGCACCGAGGGCACCTTCTGGCCCGGTGCGAGCACGCCGGTACGGATCAGTTCGGCGATCTCGTCGGCGAATTTCTCGTAGCGCTTCATCTTGTCCTGCGGGTGGGCGGCCTGGGCCGCCCACTCTAAGCGCTGCGTCGGGACGCCGCCAGCTGCGCCGTCCATGCTCAGCGCCTCGGGCTGACGAAGGTGCTGTCGGCGGTGGCGGTCGCCGTGTCGCCGTCCAGGCTGGTGATGCGGAACACCAGCTCGCGGGAGCCGCCGCCCAGGGTGTCGTCTTCCTGCGCCACCGAGACCGGCAGCTCGAGGATCTCCCCAGCCTCGATGCTCACCTCCGCCGGTGCCTGCAGGCGCAGGCCCTCGCCCTCGGCCAGCTCCAGGCGGTAGCGGTGGCTGAGCTGGGTCTTGTTGATCAGCTTGAGGTTGTAGATGTTCTCGATCTCGCCGGCGGCGTTCTCGCGGAACATGCCACGGTCCTTGATGACGTCCACGGAGATTTCCGAACGCGAGGCCAGCAGCCAGCCGAAGGCGCCGATCATCAGCACCAGGGCCGTGGCGTAGCCGATCAGGCGCGGCCGCAGCAGGTGGGTGTGGCCGCCCTCCAGGGCGCGTTCCGAGCTGTAGCCCACCAGGCCACGGGCGTAGCCCATCTTGTCCATCACCGAATCACAGGCGTCCACGCAGGCCGCGCAGCCGATGCAGGCGATCTGCAGGCCGTCGCGGATGTCGATGCCGGTGGGGCAGACCTGCACGCACACCGTGCAATCGATGCAGTCACCCAGGCCCTGGGCCTTCGGGTCGCTACCCTTCTTGCGCGCCCCACGGGACTCGCCCCGGGCGGCGTCGTAGGACACGATCAGCGTGTCCTTGTCGAACATCACGCTCTGGAAGCGGGCGTAGGGGCACATGTGGATGCACACCTGCTCGCGCATCCAGCCGGCGTTCACGTAGGTGGCGGCGGTGAAGAACAGCACCCAGAACAGCGAGACGCCGCCGGCCTGAAGGGTCACCAGCTCGGTGGCCAGTTCGCGCACCGGGGTGAAGTAACCGACGAAGGTCACCGCCGTCGCCAGGCTGATGGCGAGCCACAGGCCGTGCTTGGCGACGTTGCGCGCCACCTTCTCCACGCCCCAGGGGGCGGCGGCCAGCTTGATGCGCTGGTTGCGGTCGCCCTGGGTGCGCTGCTCGACCCACATGAACATCCAGGTCCAGACGCTTTGCGGGCAGCTGTAGCCGCACCAGACGCGGCCGGCGAACACCGTGATGAAGAACAGCCCGAAGGCGCAGATGATCAGCAGCCCCGAAAGCAGGATGAAATCCTGCGGCCAGAAGGTCGCGCCGAAGATGTAGAACTTGCTGTCCTCCAGGCTCCAGAGCACGGCCTGGCGGCCATCCCAGTCGAACCAGAGGGTGCCGAAGAACAACAGGCACAGCAGCCCCGCGCCGAGCAGGCGGAAGTTGCGGAACCGTCCCGTGAAACTGCGGGTGTGGATGGGGGCACTGGAGGCGTAAAGGGACTTGCTGGCGGCGGCGGGGCGACTCGGTTGGACGACCTCTACCTGCCTGACGGGAATCATCTCGCTCATGATGCTGGCCTTTTGGGCTATGACGGCGAGGCGGACTATAGGGAGAGGCTGATACTGGAAACAGATTCAGGTGAACGGACAAAAACCGTATCAGATGGAGCGGGATGACCGCTCATGCCGCAAGGCGCGTGGTTCCGGGCGTAGCCCGGGTGCACCGTGCGGCATGCGCGGCAATAGGTCGCAGCGCTAGAGGCGCAGCACCGGGCGATAGCAGTTGGCGATCTGCGCCTGGCAGGGGTTGACCCCGGCCGGCGCTGTTCCACCCCCATGGCGTACTCGCGCACCAGCAGCACGTGATGAGGACCGGCAAGGCTTCGCCCCGCACCTGTGCAGGCGCATCGTCCGGATGGAGCAGCACCATGGAGTGCCGCAGCGGTGTGGGATCGATTTCATTCGCGCAGCGGTGCCCGAATCTGCATGGCACAACGTTTCAGTGGCCCCCGCGTTCGCGAGGGTGACGGTACAAATCCGGGCGCCCAGCCAACCCCCGTAATCCTCGCGAATGCGGGAAACCACTCGACAGAGGGCGGGGGAGTTCCCGCGCAAGGCTGTCTGCAACAGGGCCACATGTGCATGACGGGTGCATTCAGCGCGGTGCTGGTGGCGAGTCCGAGGTGCGCGCAGCACACCCTACGTCCGGAGTGAGCGGCGGCTGCATGCTCCGAGGCCTGATTGCGACCCTTCCAGACGGGCAAAAGCGAAGCCACCTTCCACGAGCGTGGATTTTTACTCGTGAAAGACTTCTCCCGCGCGGTCCATCCAGAGCACCCGTACAAGGGCAACCCCGTTGCCCCAAAGGCCCCTCCCGATCCGAGAGGGGCCAGGCTCAGGTCAGCTCTTCCACAACGCCAGCTGCTCCAGCTTCATCAACTGCCAGAACTCCTGCTGGTTGCTGCGGCACAGGTCCACCATCGCATCCATCAAGGCGCCTTCACCGACCTCATCCAGGTAGGGCCCGGGGATTCCCTCGCGCAGGCCTGCGTTGTCCCGGATGATCTCGGCGATCACATGCACGGTGTTCAACCGCGACTCCATCCGATCCACCCACTGCCGCAGCCGGCGTTCCGCAACCTCCTGGCTCATACCGACACCTCCTGGCCGCCGGCCATGAACAGCGGCAAATCCCGCCAGGCCACCCACAGCTCACCCTGCCAGCGCACTACACCCAACTGCCGGCCCTCGTAGATCAGCGTTTCACGCGTGGGGGCCGCATCGGGCGTGCGGTGATAGTCATGCAGCGTCGGCACCAGCACCTCGTTCACCCAGCGGCCCACATTGCCGTGCCTGGGCGTGCCGAACTGGAACAGCGCCCGGTAGGCGCCGATATCGCTGATCACCACCACCTCTTCGTGGAAGCCGTCGGTGTAGATGAGGGCGAGGGTTTGCTGCTGGTGAGGCTCCAGGGTCGGGAGCAAGGGAAGGGCATCGGCGAGGCCGATCAACTGCGCGAAATCATGGGCGACGAACCAGGGCTGGTTGTCGACCATCACGGCGCGCAGGCGTTGGTGGTGGTGATAGAAAACGAGGGGGGTGAATGCGTTTTTCATGATGAATCTCCTCTTGCGATAGGAAGACTCCACCACCCGCGCTGTCATCGAGGGTGGCAGATCGCGCGGGGTTGACAGACCGAGGCAAGAGGACCCGGCAGACCACGAGGGTCTCCCCACGCGATCCGCCATATAGCGTTGCAGTTGAAAACTGCATGCGAGCAAGGGCCTGCAGAAGCAATTCGCCGCTTCCGCATGCACCGTTGAGGCGCAATCGCGCCTCTTGCTTTCGGGCTGTCAAACCCGGCCACGGGATTTACCGTGGCTCGGGGAGGATAGGGAGGAGGGAGTGGGAGGGCAAGGGTGTGGCAGTAGTTCGCCAGATGGATCGCGGGGAAGGGGGAAGCAAGCCAACATTCATCTGGTGGGGCTGCTGCTCGTGACTGGCAGTTATCGGCCAACAATAGACGTAAACTCGTTACCGTTTCTGCTAGTTGTATCCCTAGTCATCATCCGGCACGTGTAAATAAGTCCTATCGCTTTGCGAATGGGTTGAAGGGGAATAAATGAGTTGACTACGCTATCGACCGAATCTTTGCGATGTCTTTGCTGGGGGGAGCACCAAACATCCGGCTGTATTCCCGGCTGAACTGTGAGGGGCTTTCGTAACCCACTTTGAAGCCGGCTGCTGAAACGTCCATCCCTTCGGAAATCATCAGGCGACGTGCTTCCTGTAAACGAAGTTGCTTTTGGTATTGCAACGGGCTCATCGCGGTGACGGCTTTGAAACGATGATGAAGGGTTGAAATGCTCAGATTCACGTAGCTGGCCAGTTCATCAATATGCAGGGGTTTGGCGTAGTTGCGGTTTAGCCATTCAATCGCGCGGGTAACCCGGTGGGTTTGGCTATCGGCGATGGCGATCTCGTGCAAGCGCTGGCCCTGCTGGCCTTTGAGCAGGCGATAGAAAATCTCGCGCAGCGCAAGGGGGGCCAGTGCCGGGATATCAGCCGGAGTATCCAGCAGCCGCACCAGGCGCAGCATCGCATCGAGCAAGGTGGTATCGATCTTGTCGAGGTACAGGCCCCGGCTCGGTTCGCGGGCTGGAACGCCGATAGGGCTGACGTCGGCGATAAGCTGCGCGATCTCGGCGGGGTCTATGTCCAGGCGTATGCACAAGTAGGGGCTCTCGGGGGACGCCTCGATCACTTGCCCTGCCAACGGCAAGGTGACCGATACCACAAGGTAATTCAGCGGGTCATAGACATAGCTTTCATCCCACAGGCGAACTTCCTTGCGTCCTTGCGCGATGATGCACAAGCCTGGCTTGTGAATGGTATGGATCGTATCGGTGGGCGCATCGCTGCGGATGAAGTGAAGGGGCGAAATAGCCGTTTGATATACACCGTACTCCGGGGCGAATCGCTGCATCGTTGCGGCCAGTTCAGCTCGGCGTCGGATAATTTCTGCGTCTAGATCGTTCACCTTTCTCACTCCCTTTTGGATGTCCGGTCCCAAAGGATATTTCTATTGCTCGCCGCTTGGTAGACGCTGTTTTGCTACTTTTACTGGCAAAAGGCCCGGCGATAACGCCGGGCTTTTTTGTCGTGCTCAGACGATCTTGCCAGCGGCTCGGTGTGCTGCACCGTCCTCTTCCACGCGCAGACCTGACGAGCGCTCGCTGCCGTTTTCGGCCACGCGATCAGCGCTCACTCGGTCAGCACCGCCTTCAACCAGACGCAGCCCCTTGGAGCGATCCGCTCCATCTTCGGTTACACGCAGGCTCTTGGCGCGCTCGCTGCCGTTTTCGGCCACGCGATCAGCGTTCACTCGGTCAGCACCACCCTCAGTCAGACGCAGCCCCTTGGAGCGATCCGCTCCATCTTCGGCTACACGCAGGCTTTTGGAGCGTTCACTGCCGTTTTCGGCCATGCGATTTACGTTGCTGCGCTCTGCGCCACCCTCGGCCACCGAGGCATTCATCGACAGAGCCATCGAGCCCGCGCTGATTGCAGACAGGGCCACGGCGATCATCATTTTGTTGAGGTTTTTCATGACAGCGACTCCGGAAATAGTGAGGTTTTTAGTTACCGGGTGGTCAGTGCAGAGAATGATGGCGGCCTTCATGTCGCAGGCCTGGTTGCTCTGATTGCCGGTGGCAGTAGCTGTTTGCTTTCTGCTTGGGCTCAGAGTACGGCGACCCGCCTTGGGTCGTTATTCGCTTCCTGCGAGTGTTTTGCACAATCCTGCGGCGCATGCGAGACGGCCAATGAGGCAGCAAAAACGGCGAGAGTGGAGCGGCCCTGTGCAGGGCCCTCTCCCGGTTTTTCAACGGCTGACATCCAGCACGATTTTTCCCCGCGTGTGCCCGGCCCAGCTCTGTTTCACGGCGTCGACAACCTCGCTGAGCGCTACTACCTGAGCCTGGAGCTGGAGCTTGCCGGCCGTGAAGAGCCCGGCAATTTCTGCCAGCTGGCGGCCATCGGAGCGCGTAGCGAAATGTTTGCCAGTGACGCCATAGGCGCTCGCCATTTGCGGATCTGGCGCGCTGACGGGGGAGACCAGAACGCCGCCGCGTTTGATTACGCGCCAGGAGCGGGCCTGCGTCTGTGCGCCCACCAGATCGATTACGGCATCGACATTCGCAACCTGGTCTTCAAACTGCACCGAGGTGTAATCAATGACCTCGTCCGCGCCAAGCGAGCGCAGGTACTCATGGTTTTTTGCGGAGCTGGTGGCCACCACGTACGCGCCTGCAAGGTGAGCCAACTGAATGGCGAAGCTGCCCACGCCACCGGCGCCGCCGTGAATCAGTACTTTTTGCCCGGCCTTGAGCAGGGCGTGTTCATGCAATGCTTGCCACGCCGTCAACGCGGCAGCAGGTACGCCGCCGGCCTGTTGCAACGAGAGGTTACTGGGGGTGTGAGCGAGCCGATCTGCGCTTGCAAGTGCTTGCGTGGCATACCCGCCAACAATCCCGATGAAACCGAACACCTTGTCGCCAACGACGAAGTCGGTAACGTTCTTGCCAACGGCGGCCACTGTTCCCGATACCTCGACGCCCGGTGTGTAAGGCAATGGCAAGGGAATGAACTGCTTCATGGCACCGGACAGAATCTTCCAGTCGATTGGGTTCACTCCACTGCCCGCGACATTGATCAAAACCTGGTCGTCGTCCGGTGCAAGGTCGGGAACGTCTTTGAGCTGTAATGCTTCGGCCTGGCCGTATTGCGCTACTTGGATCGCTTTCATAAGAGTCTCTGGGTCAAAGGGCAGGATTCGCCGGCGCCATCCGGGGTGCCGGCGGCTCAATCAGCGGCGGCGAGCGTCGAGGCTGAAACGGCCGGCGCCGAACGCGACGATCTGCAGAAGCCCGCCCGCCATGGCGATATTTTTGAAGAAGTGAATGAACTGGTTCTGGTCAGCCAGAGCACTGTGGAACATCAGCGCGGTAACGACACTGAACGCCGCCAGTACCGCAGCGGTGATGCGTGTGCGGTAGCCGGCGATCAGCGCGGCGCCGCCAAGGATTTCCACGGCGATTGCCGCCGCCAACGCCAGTTGGGGGAAGGGCAGCCCAACGGAGCCGATGTAGCCGATCATCATCGCGGGCGCACTCAATTTGGATACGCCGGAAAGAATGAAAATGGCGCTCAGCAAAATGCGTCCTGCTAAAGAAGCGGTGTGGGTCAGGTTGGACGATGCTGCAACGGTGGTGCTGGAAAGGCTTGCTGCTTGGGACATGACGGTAGATTCCTTTGGACTCATCGCTTCACCCTGAAGCGCTGTTGTGGGGGAAATACTGTCATCGGCCCACTGTGCTGAATAGCCGACTAATTTCGACAGTTAGGTTCTAGTAAATAGAAAAAAAGCTTTTTGCCGGAAAGCGATTGATGGGCTGGCGCGCCCGTCATTTATCGGCGCTCAGGTCGTACTGCTATCGGGCAGGATAGACACAGCAACCGGGGGCATAGGCGGAGCGCACCTGAGTTGGGCTGGGCAGGATCAGGCAAATACGCTGGACAAATCGAATAACGCCTTCAGGGCTCGATCGGTAGCCTAATGCACAAGTGAAAAGCTCAGTTTCACTGGTCCGGACGTCAAGACGTACGCGACTGTATTTCGAGGTCACGTCAAGCACTGATACGCCGGCTCTTCACTTCCAGCGGAGAACCCACCGTGAAAACGTTATCCATCCTTGCAGCGCTCATTATTTTGCTGGCCGCCAGTTTCGGCGCGGCGGCGCTGCCCAAAGACCAAGAGCAATTCACCTCGCGTCAGCTTCTGGCGCCAGTGATCACACAGTTTGTCTAGCTGTTTTAGAGGTCGATATGACAGGTGAAATGAACCCGCCAGATTTCGAGCGAGGCATGGGCCTTCTGAAACTGATCGGCGGCCGGGATTTCGATGGTCCCATCAATAGCCTGGCCGCCGTGTCGGCAGACATGGCGCGCCTGACGGTCGCCTTTCCCTACGGCCAGGTGCTTTGTAGAGAACTGCTGGACCTGCGCACCCGGCAGATCTGCACGGTCAGTTCCCTGATTGCCCATGGCTCTGCGCAGAGCCAGTTGCGCTTCCATATGCAGGGCTTGCTGAACGCCGGGGGCACGCCACAGGACCTGGTGGAACTGATGTTTCTCTCAACGGCCCTCATCGGCTTTCCAACGGCAATCAATGCAATCGACATCGTGCGCAGCATTTTCAACGAGCGCTCGATCGTCTACCGCGACCCGCCCAGCGAACCGTCCTCTTCCGATATGGACCGTTATGAAGCCGGGCTGGTGGCATTTGAACGACTGATGCACCTGTCGCCGGCAGCGTATGTGCAAGCGCTCGAGGCGCTTTCACCGGACATGGCCGACTGGGCAATGGAGTTCGCTTTTGGCGAGATCCTGGGACGAAGCGGCATGGAGGTCTCCCATAAGCAGTTCGCCGCTATCAGCATGTTGGCTACCTGCGGTAACCGTCAGGATCAGCTGGCCGCACATATGCGCGCTGCTCTGGCTGATGGCATAACGGTGAGTCGCGTTGCAGAAGTGCTGATTCAGTTAAGCGTTTACGCCGGTTTCCCTATGGCGCTAAACGCTTTTTCCGTGCTCGCTACTGCGATCGAGGAGCCAACAACCCCGGCCGTCGATTCCCGCCGCCCACGCCCCGCCACAGGGCCCAACGAGGACAGGATGGCGAGGGGGGAAGCCGCGTTGGCAGCGAGCTCGGGCGGCTCGGGCGCGGCTGTGGTGAACAGCTTTGATGATATTGCTCCGGATATCGGGCGGATGATTGTCGAGCATTCCTATGGCGATATCTTCTGCCGCCGTGGCATCGACCTCAAAACCCGCGAGCTCACCGCCTGTGCCGCTTTGGCCGCCAAGGGGACGAGGACCACCGAGAAACCATTGCGCGTGCATATCAACGCTGCGGTGAAGGCTGGGGCCAGCAGTGAGGAAATAGTGGAAACGCTGCTGAACCTGCTTCCTTACTGTGGCTACCCGACCGTGCAGGTCGCGTTGGCTATCGCACGGGATGAGTTGGCCGCGCTAGACCAGCACTAGCTGGCCCCCTCGGAGGCCAGCAGAATCAGGCAAACAACTGGCAGGAGTGGCGTAACGGGGGCGCCGCGGCTCGCGCGAGACTGGGCACGTTTACAACAACCTACCCAGTTCCGCACCGCTCGTATCGAGGCGCATCGTTATGAACTCACCGTCCCCGTCCCGCTCGCTCATGTGGCTGTTTGCATTCGCCGCTGGGGCCATGATTGCCAATATGTATTACCTCCAGCCCATTCTCTCCCTGGTGGCGAGCTCGTTCGGTATTCCCGTTTCAACCTCTGGCCTGTTGGTCAGTTGTACGCAGCTTGGTTACACGCTGGGCATCGTGCTGGTGGTTCCCTTGGGCGATGTGCTGGAAAGAAGGTCGCTCTTGAGCCTGATGTTTGCGTTGAGCGCATCGGCGATGTTTATCGCGGCGGCCAGCCCGAACTTCATGCTGTTCAGCACCGCCGTGCTTCTTTCCGGCGCGACGGCTTCGGCGGCCATGTTGATCGTGCCCTACGTGGCGTCCATCACGGCGGAGCATCAGCGCGGGCGAGTCGTCGGGCTGGTGATGACCGGGGCCTTGTTGGCTATTCCATTGTCCTGGCTGGTCTCCGGTGGCGTTGGAAACATGGCGGGATGGCGGATGGTCTATGCGACCGCCGGATGCGCCACGCTGACTCTTCTGCTGCTGCTCCGAATCACCTTGTCGGCGGAACCTGAGCAACGCGGGCGGCCGCTCCAGTACCACAAGCTGATGCACTCGTTGTGGCGCATTACCCTAGAGCACTCGGCGCTTCGTCGCCGGGCGCTTTACGGGGCGTTGGGAATGGCCAGCTTCAGTAGCTTGTGGACAGGCCTGCCCATCTTGCTGTCGCAACCGCCCTATGGCTTTCCGGCTTCGCGTATCGGCATGATCGGATTGACCGGCGTCGCCGGTGCCCTGATTCCCGGGCTGATCGGCCGCCTTAATGATCGCGGCCACCAGCACGCGCTGGCGATCGGGCTGGGCAGCTTGATGATGCTTGCCTGGGTGGCCTTGTGCTTCGCGGCCAAGGGGCTGTGGATCATTGTTGTGGCGGCCATGGCGCTGAACATAGCGGTAATGGGGCTGCAGATAACCCATCAATCGGTCATCTACAAACTGGATCCGCACGCCAACTCCCGTATCACCGCCGTGTTTATCAGCCTCAATTTTGTCGGCGGCGCCATCGGCTCGGCAGTGGCCAGCATCGGTTTGCGTCATTTCGGCTGGGAGGGGTTGTGCGTGTTGGGTGCAGGCTTGCCCGCGGCACTCCTGGTCACCTATGCGATCAGCGAGCGACCGCGCCGCGGCCGGCTCAGCGAGCCTGCCAATTAGCTGTTAGCAGCCCCGCAACCCCCTCGCAAACAACCTGTTGCCTGCGTTTGACCCTGTTTCGCTACTGCCGGGAGCATTGTGCAAAATCTTCGCAGGATTCGCTTAACGGTCCTTGGGTGTGACTTCTTAATCTGGCTTCAACACCTGCACACCGGCAGGTACCTCTGAAGCGAAAAGGAGTTGGGACATGCGCAACATCGAACAGAAAGTCGTTGTAATCACTGGCGCCAGCAGCGGCATTGGCGAAGCGACCGCGCGCCTTCTTGCCAGCAAGGGCGCCCGCGTCGTACTCGGCGCCCGCCGCACCGAGCGCCTTGAGGCACTGGCCAGCGAAATTCGCGCAGCCGGCGGAACCGCCGATGTATTGCCTCTGGATGTCACCCGCCTGGATGACGTGCAGTCGTTCATCGATTTCGCCATCGAGCTTCACGGCCGTGTCGATGTACTGGTGAACAATGCCGGTGTCATGCCGTTGTCCAAGCTGGAGGCCCTGAAGGTTCATGAATGGAACCAGATGATCGATGTGAACATCCGCGGCGTCTTGCACGGCATTGCCGCCACCTTGCCCGTTATGCAGCAGCAGAAATCGGGGCAGATCATCAATATCGCCTCCATTGGTGCCTATGCCGTGAGCCCTACCGCTGCGGTGTATTGCGCCACTAAATACGCCGTGCGTGCGATCTCGGAAGGGCTTCGCCAGGAGGTAGGTGGCGATATCCGCGTAACCGTGATCGCTCCCGGGGTTACCGAATCCGAGCTCGCCGAGAGCATTTCTGACGAAGGCGGGCGTGCGGAGATGCGCGAGTTCCGCAAGATCGCCATTCCCGCCTCCGCCATTGCCCGCGCTATTGCGTACGCCGTCGAACAGCCCGCGGATGTGGACGTCAGCGAATTGATTGTTCGCCCCACCGCGAGCCCTTTCTAATCGGCTTCGTAAATTACGCAGGAGCAGGCTATGTCGCAGCCATCTGGAGACCAAAACAAGTACGTCGGCATGTGGGTGACAGCCGACGGTCGTATCCGCCACGAGTTGTTGCCGGGGGGCCGTTATGACGAGGCCCGCGGCCGGCAAAAGAGTGCTTATCAGGGGCGTTATTGGCTGGAGGGCGACCACATCGAATATGTGGATGACACGGGGTTCACCGCCGACGGTGAGTTTAGAAATGACGTGCTGTACCACGCAGGTATGGTGTTGTACCCCGAGCGTTAACAGATGAGCCGGAATGAAAATTCCGGCTTTTTTTATGCGTCGGGGGAGGGCATTGAATGCAAGGAACTGCTTCGCCAACGGATGGCCTCAATCAAGCGGGCCGCGGGGTTCGCTTTTCACCTGTTTCGCGAGATGACGTGATGAACAAGGACCCAGCTGAACGGACCTCTCCCCAGGGCTTGGAAGCCTTTATTCGTGGCAAGCGCCTGGCCGCCTCGGATGAGCTCGATGCCCGCGATGTGTTGGTGCAGATATTCAACCGCGAACGGCACGAGGACAGCTTTATCGTGCCGGCAGTGGCCGAGCCCTTGCTGGTCTGGGTGATGTCGGGAACGGCAGAGATTGATGAAAGAACCTTGGGTGGCCAATGGCAGACCAGTGTCGTGGGCAAGGGCGATTTCTTTCTTACTGCCTCGGCCGAGCCTTACGAAATGCGCTGGAATGTTCACGGCGAAGAAGCCTTTGTGGTGATGCATATCTATCTAGGTATCGCGCTACTGGAAAAAGCCATTGGCGAGACGCTCGGGAGCGCTGGTACGGTTCGCTTGCGTGAGGTGTCGGGTGGGCGCGATGGGGTGTTGTCCATGCTGCTGGAGCAGTTCCGCATGGAACTGACCGAGCGTGCCACGGGCAGTGCGCTCTTCCTGCAGGGCCTGGCGCAGTGCCTGGCCGTACACCTGGCTCGCGAGTACCTGGACGATTCGGCGGACGATATCGCGCGCCGCAATGCGCTGCCTGCCTACAAGCTGCGGCGGGCCTTGGTGGCAATGGAAAGTAACTTGCACAAGGAATTCAGCTTAGGCGCGCTGGCCGAAGGCGCTGGTATGAGCGAATTCCACTTCAGCCGATTGTTCAAGAAGGCCACCGGGCATTCGCCGTCTCAGTTTTTTATTCGCCTGAGGATGGCCCGCGCCCGGCAGCTTCTTTTAGAGACGCAACGCAGCATTA
Source organism: Pseudomonas sp. Pc102 (assembly GCF_018408275.1). Taxonomy (NCBI): domain Bacteria; kingdom Pseudomonadati; phylum Pseudomonadota; class Gammaproteobacteria; order Pseudomonadales; family Pseudomonadaceae; genus Pseudomonas; species Pseudomonas sp. Pc102. The sequence continues at coordinate 1,433,614 of NZ_AP021905.1, forward strand.
TCGACATTGGCCTGGACGTGGGTTACAGCAGCCCAAGCCATTTTTCGCAAGTGTTCAAGCGCGAAGTGGGCGTGACGCCCAGCCAGTATCGCAAGTGAGCGAGCAGGCTATAGGTTCTGCGCAAGAAACTGCTCATGAAGGTCCAGGGTTTCTCCAGCCACCATGAATTTTCCTTCGCCCCGGTAGTGCAAGGTTTTTGGGTTTTTCACCGACATCGCCACATGCCCTTTGACCACTTCCCATATAAACAAGCCGTACTCGCCGATCAGGTTCGCATCGAAAAGTTGGCACTCGAAATTGGCGTAGCACTCCTTGATAAGCGGCGCCTTGACGCGCTGAGCCGGCAGCGGGGTGAGCCCGATTTCGCTGAACTTGTCGATGGCGGCGCCGCTGCAGTTGCCCACGGCAACAACCTGGGCGGCCAGTTCGGCGGTGGGTACGTTGATCACGCATTGCTGGCTGTTGCGGATCAACTCGTAGCTATGGTTCCCCGTCCAGATGTAGCAGCCGAACAGGGCAGGAGAGAACTGCATCATCATGTGCCAACCCATGGTCATGATGTTGGTTTCATCTTTCCAGGCTGAGGTCACTAAAACGATGGGACCAGTCTCCAGGTGCTGACGAACGTCGATTAAAGGGAAGTCGGATTTTCGAAGAGCACTCATGACGCCTCCGCTAATGGTCTAAAAATAAAAACGCGTGGTGCGGTACGCACCACGCGTCTGAAGGCAAAGCATTAGCCCACTGGGATGCTCATGCCGCCGTCGGCCATTACCACCGAGCCGACAATAAAACTGGCGCGCTCGGAGGCCAGGAAGGAAACAATCTCTGCGATTTCCTCGGGGGCAGCGGCACGGCCAATGGGCGCCGATTTGCCATGCTCTTCAAGGAAGCCGCGACCGTCGTCCATGAAATGGTTCAGCAGGTTGGTCACCACATCGCCTACGCCGATGGCGTTTACGCGGATGCCATGCTCGATCGCCTCGAGCGCCTGGGTGCGCGTCAGCTGGGCCAAGGCCCCTTTGGACGCGGTATAGGCCGCAATGCCGGGGAAGGCGAAGTAGGAGGCATACGAGGCAATGTTCACGATGGCGCCGGATTTGTGCTTCATCATTTCCTTCATCGCTTCACGGGAGTGAAGGAAGGCACCGGTGACATTGGTTTCCATCTGCCAAGCCCAGTCTTCGCGAGTCATTTCGATGATGGGTTTATAGAGAATGCGCCCCGCGTTATTGACCAGCACATCCAGCTTGCCGAACTTCTCGACTGCCAAGGCGACCGCTTGCTCGGCTGAGCCATCCACGGTGATGTCCGCTACGTAGGGGACGATGCCGGGACGCTCGAGGGCGTTCACCGATGGGGCGATATCCTCAGCGATCACGTTGGCACCGCGAGCGTGTAGGAGCTCGGCAATGGCTTTACCGATACCGCTTGCCGCGCCGGTAACCAGGATTACTTTGCCGGCCACTTCATTGGGGGTTGGGGTGAAGTCAATCATGTCGTGTCTCCAAGTAGTCATTGGGTAGTCGCTTTCGACGGTTCCAATTTCGCTCTTTTTGACACGCCCCTCTTTTGTAGCCTTGCTCAGCCTGTCGGGGTTTTGCTTCTTTGTGCGCGGTGCTCTCAATGGGCGGGACGCGGACGAACGATCGGCCCCGGCATGGTGCCGACGCTCCCGGTGTCAGGTCGCTATCGGCCGTATCTGCGGCGTCAGCAAGCCAGCCGTTTCTCCTAGGGCTGCGGCATCACCACCGGCGTTTCCAGCGCGTACGCCGCCTTTACCGGATCAAAATACTCGCGAATATAGGAAAGCTTTCCGTCGGCCACGCTAACGAACAAAACGTATTCTTGCGTATAGGTTTTGCCGGTTTGCTTGATGATGCCCTCGGCCTTGACTTGCGCCGCCGCCGAGTGGGACTCGGCGGACGCCTGGATACGCAGGTCAAAGAACTTGAAGTCTTCCACCGCACCTACGAACCAGCCCACGTGATCGAGGACCCGCTGGCGCCCTACCAGCTTCTCGGGGTGTCCGAGGCTCGGGGCGAAGGGCAGTTCCCAGACAATGTCGTCGGCTACCAGTGTTTGCCATTGCTCATGGTCATCTACAAACGTCTCGAAATGGCGCTGTAGGATTTCGGCTGCGTTAGAGGTCATTTCTCTCACCAAGGCGTATCGCGGGGAAGGGAGGTTGCAAGTCAAACGGCCGCCTCGGGATCGGCGGCCGTAGGTTTAGCCGAAAAGCTTCGCGGCGGTTTTGGCAATCAGTTCGCCCTGGTGACGAGCGCCGGAGAGTTCGATTTCGCTGGGCTGGCGCGATCCGTCTGCGCCGGCGATCGTGGTGGCGCCGTAGGGAGCCCCACCGACGATCTCGGTGACGCTCATTTGGCCTTGATGGCTATATGGCAGGCCGACGATGGTCATACCGAAATGGAAAAGGTTGGTGATGATTGAAAAAAGGGTGGTTTCCTGGCCGCCGTGCTGGGTGGCGGACGAGGTAAATGCGCCACCTACCTTGCCGTTGAGGGCCCCTCTGGCCCAGAGACCGCCGGCTTGATCGAGAAACGCCGCCATCTGGCTGCTCATGCGTCCGAAGCGAGTGCCCGTACCTACGACAATCGCGTCGTAGTGCTCAAGGTCGGCAACCGAGGCGACGGGGGCCACCTGGTCAAGCTTGAAGTGCGCATTCTTGGCGACTTCCTCGGGCACCGTTTCCGGGACGCGTTTGATATCGACGTGGGCGCCAGTGCTGCGGGCACCTTCTGCCACCGCGTTGGCCAGGGTTTCGATGTGGCCGTACGTCGAGTAATACAGAACAAGAACTTTAGCCATGGGAGCGATTCCTAATCGTTGGGGCAGCCTTCTGGCTGCGTGATTAAAAATCTAGCATGGGCGTTTGTTCAGAAATATAGGGATAATTTCTAGCATAATGTTCGATTAAATAGAAAAGATCAGCCGCTGGCCACCTGTTGACCGAAGCGTTCGATCAACCAACGGCCAGCTGGGCCCGGTGGCGAATCGGTTCTATAAATGGCATCGAATGTATAGGTGCCGCCTCTGCAGTCAGGCATATCCAGTTCGACCAGGCGCCCCTCCTCAAGGTCAGCCTGGACCATGGGAATAGGCATGTTTCCCCAGCCGATACCCTCTTTCAGAAGCATGTGCTTGGCGCCCAGGTCGGCCAGGCGCCAGGTGCGGGTGCTCACTACGGCGAAGTCCTTGTCACCGGTCAGCGTCGAGCGGTCGGATAACACCAGTTGCACGAATTCTCTGGCAGCCCCTGGCGATTTGGAGCTTTCCATCGCCAGCGGGTGAGCAGGTGATGCGACCGGTATCAATTGAACGCTGCCCACTCCGATGCGTTCGATACCGTCGAGGCCGATATCCAGCGGGCCGCTGACGCCGATGCCTGCTTTCTTGTTCATGACCAACTGAGTGACCGCGCCCAAGGCCTCCATATGCAGGTGCAGGGTGACGGTAGGGAACACTTCCCTGAACGTCTTAAGCGCATCCACTACGCGCTCTGCGGGGAGCATTACGTCGAGCGCGAGGTGGACTTCCGCCTCCAATCCGTGCAGCAAGCCGGAGACTTTGGCGCGAAGCCCGTTTACGCCGTTGGTGATGGTGCGTGCTTCGGCCAGGACCGTTCGCCCGGCGTCCGTCAGCTGCGGTTTGCGTGTGGTTTTACGGTCAAACAGAGAAACCCCGAGCTGCATTTCCAGGTTGGAAATCGTATAGCTCACCACCGAGGTGGCACGGTGCAATTTTCTGGCCGCAGCGGCAAAACTGCCCACTTCGACCACCGTCAGGAAAACTTTGAGTTGATCAAGCGTCGGCGTTCCAGGATCAGCGATCATTTCTATTGTCTCGAACGTTTTGGGCGAAATTATCCTAGTTTCGCAGAGAGTGGCGTGTCCATAGATTGAGGGCCTGATATCCAATCGAGGCTTTCGCAATGGCACATCTGTTGAATACCCGTATCGAGCAAATCATCCTTCCAAGCGTCCGTAATCTGGGCAACGAATTCAAAGTCAGACGCGCGCTGCCGTCACCTCAACGCATGACGGTCGGGCCCTTCATTTTCTTCGATAGTTTCGGCCCGGTGGTCTATCAGCCGGGCGACGGGCTGGATGCTCGCCCGCATCCACACATAGGCCTGTCGACGCTCAGCTATCTTCTCGAAGGCCAGATGATTCACCGCGACAGCGAGGGTTACGTGCAAAGCATTCGGCCCGGCGAGGTCAACCTGATGACGGCCGGTTCCGGCATCGTGCATTCGGAGCGAAGCAGTGACGATGACAGGGCGTCTGGCAGCCGACTCCAGGGCTTTCAAGCCTGGATTGCCTTGCCGGCGCGATACGAAGAAACGGCCCCCACCTTCCAGCACCTTGGCGCACAGCAATTACCGCAGATGGAAGCGGAGGGGGTGCGACTGCGCCTGCTTGCGGGATCGCTTTTCGGCATGACGTCGCCTACCAGAACCCACAGTGATCTGTTTAACGCCGAGGTCGTATTGGAGCCTGGTGCGCGGCTGAAAATCGGCGCGGAACACATCGAACGCGCGGTTTACGTGGTGAGTGGCGGGATCGAAATCGAGGGCGAAAGGGCTGCGGTAGCTGAGCGTTTACTCGTTTTCAAACCGGGTGAAGAGATAGTGGTGCGGGCGTTGGGCTTTACCCGCTTGATGTTGCTGGGCGGAGAACCGCTGGCGGAGCCGCGGCATGTCTATTGGAACTTCGTATCCAGTCGGCCTGAACGAATCGAACAAGCAGTAGAAGACTGGAGGCAAGGTGCGTTTGGCCAGGTTCCAGGGGATAAGGAATTTATTCCCCTCCCTGCATGACATGGTCGTGAGCACCCTGCTGGTCCGCTTTGGCTGGTTTGCTGCCCGTCACAGGCAGCTATTGGCCGAAAGCAGCCGTTCATGTCTTGTAAATGGTTTCAGCTAATCGCACTTACGTTACTCACTGACGCGCGATCAAACTTGTGCTGCGCTATGTGATTGGATTGCTCATCTCCTTTCACCTCTCGCACTTGTATCTTCCCGTCGTCTACTCGGACGATTCCCCCTCCCCACAACCCGCCAGACTGCCGTCCAGCCCAGTAATCACCACAAGGCAGTCCCATGGAATTCGCGTTCAGCGATGAGCAGGAGATGATCCGCGCGTCCGCCGAGAGTTTTACTCAGCCGCCGTGCGTGCGGCGATGGCGTCCGAGCGGGGGTATGACCCCGCGCTGTGGTAGCGCCTGTGCACGGAGATGGTGTGGCCGGCCATTCATATTCCCGAGCAATACGGCGGGTTGGGGCTGGGGTTCGTGGAGCTGGCGATTCTGCTGGAGCAGATGGGCCGGCGTTTGTTCTGTTCGCCCTTTTTCGCCACGGCCTGCCTGGCCACGCCGGCGCTGTTGCTGGGCGGCAGTGATGCGTGGAAGGCGCGCTGGTTGCCGCATTTGGCCGAGGTCCGCCTGACCGCGACCCTGGCCGGGCCATAGCCGTGAAGGGCCGGAGGCGATGTTTCGTCATCGAGAGGCGCTTGCGCCAGGTGCCGGATGGCCACGAGGAAGGACTGCTGGTTTTGGTCGGCCGGGGCGTTGAGGTGGGCGGCAAGCCGGCCAGCCAGGCGCAGTCGAGGGGGATCACGGGATGTCCCTGACCAGGCGGAAGCCGAGGTTGTCCGGCGGCTGCCCGGCGGCGCAGCCACCGCCGCGCGCGTCGCGCACGAAGTCGTTGATCGCTGCGCGGTGGCGGCCTTCGGCGATGCGGATCGAGCAGGCCTCGATGCGGCTGAGCTGCGCCCCTCGGGCATCGAGCTTGATGCGCTGGTGGCAGCTGTCGGTCCATTCCCAGACGTTGCCGGCGAGGTCGGCGATGCCGAATTCGTTGAGCCCGTGGCCGCCGCGTGCCAGCGGCCGGGCCGATTCGGCGGTGCGCGTCTCGGCTTCGAAGCTGTAGCGGGCCAGCCAGCGCCGTGCCGGGTTGCTGCCGTCGTCGTCGATGAGCAGGGCGTCGTCGGCCCAGCGCGAGCCGGCGAAGAAGGCCCATTCCAGGTCGCTGGGCAGGCGCCAGCGCTGGCCGGTGCGGCGGCTCAGCCAGTCGGCGTAGAACTGCGCGTCCAGCAGGCTCACTCCGGTGATGGGCAGGTCGTCGCGGGGGCTGCCCCCTTCGCTCAGCGGCAGGCAGTCGCCCTCGGCCACGCAGCGCGCGTACTCGGCCTGGCTGACCTGGTACTTCATCACCTCGAAGCCGGGTTGTAGCCGCTCGCGCCGGGCGGGGGCGTCGATGGCGCGAGCCTCCTGCCAGTAGTCGCCGGCGGGGCGGAAGGTGAATGCGCGGGCCGTCAATGCCACCGTTTCCGGTGCCGGCCCGGGCGGGTGCCGTGGACCGAGAAGAAGGGCCGCCGCCGCGATGGCGAAGGCGGCGGGCAGGCTGATCCGGGTGGCCTTGTGCATGGCGGCGGCGTCCGTTGGCCAGGGTGGATGGCCGGCCCTTGCGGGCCGGCCGGCGGGCTCATTTGATCGGCGATGGCGGCTCGACCTGGCTCATCAGGTCGGCGTTCCATTCGCCCTCGACCTGGAAGTGCGCGGTGGCGCCCAGCAGCACGCCTTCGATCAGGTTGTGGTTGAGGTAGGCGTACAGGCCCGGCTGGCGGAAGGTGTAGAGCGCCGCGCCGGCCGCGCCACCCGGGATGAACCAGGTCTCCAGGTCCTGCTCCGGCGGGTTGCTGAACTTGCCGCTGGCCCAGACGTGGTCGCCGTGGCCGCCGATCAGGTGCGGGCGGGTGTCGCGGTTGGCCTGGGAGTGGACGACCAGCACCGTCTCGCCGACGCGGGCCTTGAGGGCGTTCTTGCCGGTCAGGGCGCCCACCTTGCCGTTGAACACGATGTGGCTGGGGACCAGCCCCTTCATGACGCCCAGCATGTCGGCGAAGCTCTCCATCGGGCTGGCGTAGCGCTTGAACCTGCCGTCCTTGTCACGCGGGACGTAGAAGTCCTGTTCGCCGACGTAGAACACCTTGTCGTACTTCAGCGCCTTGCCGGCGCGGTCCTTCAGGCCGTCACGGGGGAGCACCATGATCGCGCCGTTCATGCCCGAGACCACGTGCCAGGGGATCATCGCGCCACCCGGTGCGCAGTGGTAGACGAACACGCCGGCGCGGGTGGCCTTGAAGCGCAGCTTCACCTGCTCGCCGGGGTTGACGATGGTCAGCGCGCCGCCGCCCAGGGCACCGGTGGCGGCGTGGAAGTCGATGTTGTGGGCCATGACGTTGGTCGCGGGGTTGACCAGGGTGAGCTCCACGTAGTCGTCCTGGTGCACCACCATCAGCGGGCCGGGCACCGAGCCGTTGAAGGTCATGGCGTGGACTTCGGTGCCTTCGTCGTCGAGCACCAGGGTCTTCTCTTCGATGGTCAGGGTGAACTCCACCACCTTCGGCGAGCCGCTGGCGCGGGCCTCGTGGGCGTGGACGAAGGGTGGGGCGACCAGCTCGACCTTGACCCGCTCCAGCCTGGACAGGTCCGGGGCCGCACCCGGTTTCTTCGGTGCCGGCTCCGCCCCGGCCAGCGCCTTGCCGCTGCCGAGCACCGAGCCGGTGACGCCGAGCACCACCGCGCCTGCGAGCAGGGTGCGGCGGGAAAGGGACATCGCTTCCTCGTCGTGCATGATCATCTCCGTAATGACTACCGTCGTTGGCTACAGAGATACCGCGTGGCCAGGAACTTTCCTTGAGCTGAGACAAGCAAGCCTGCAACTGGACAACCTGCTGCCGGGAGGATGTGCGTCATGTCGCGTTTGTGCAGGTGCCGGCCTTGCGCAAGGTGGGGCGGGCTCAATCCTTCCCGAAAAAGCCCTTGGCGTCCTGCAGGTAGGCCTCGCGGGTGGGGCCGTCCAGCCAGCGTGCGTAGAGCTGGATCAGCTCCTCGCCGCGCAGCTCGCGGATCACCTCGTTGATCGCCTCGATGGCCCGCTTGCCTTCGGGTGTCTTCGAGCAGCCCACGTAGGCGAGCAGGTAGCTGGGCATGCCCTGCACCGGATGGAAGCGCAGGTCGGAGACATCCACGCCATCGGTCTCGGCCAGGTAGCGCACCTCGGGCCAGTAGCCGAGCAGGGCGCTGATGCGGCCGTGCTGCTGCATCTGCAGCAGGCTGCCCAGGGCGTTGTTGCCGTGGTGCACCAGCAGGCGCTCGGGGGCTGCGGCGTGCAGCGTGGCGTCGATCGACGGCCCGTAGCTGCGCTCCACCAGTACGCCGAGGCGCTGGCGCGGGTCGGCGAGAAAGGCCGCCAGGTCGATCCTGCCGTCCTTCAGGTAGGGCTGGATCTCGCCCTCCAGTTCCCGGCGCACCACCACGCCGTTGGTCACCACACCGAGGGTGGGGATGGAGAAGTACATCAGTTGCTCGCGCTCCTGGGTCCTCAGCACGCCCGCGTCGCAGGTGAGGGTGTCGCGGGCGAACATCTGGTTGGCACGAGCGCGGTTGACGCGGCTGTTGACGTGGCGGTACTGCGGCAGCCGCTGCTGCAACAGGCCGAGCATCCGGTCGGCGATGCCCTGGCCCTTGAGCGGGCCTTCCATGATGTTGAACGGCGCCATGTCGCGCACCGTCCAGGTGATCAGCGTGTCGGGTGCCGCCGCACAGCCGCCGGCGGCCACCAGCAGCGCGCCGCCGAGCAGCAGGCCGCGCAGGCGCGAGCGGAATCCGGGCCGACCCGCCATGGGCGAGGGGGAGGGTGGGCAGCTCAGATGGCGCCTTCCTTGCGCAGGGCGTCGATGCGTGCGGCGTCGTAGCCCAGGGCACCGAGCACTTCGGCATTGTGTTCGCCCAGTTCCGGGCCGACCCATTCGGCCGAGCCCGGGGTCGCCGAGAGCTTGGGCACGATGCCGGGCATGCGGAACGGCTTGCCGTCGGGCAGGCGCGCCTGGAGGAACATCTCGCGGGCGATGAACTGCGGGTCGGCGAACATGTCCTCGGCGGAATAGATGCGGCTGGCCGGCACCTCGGCACGGGTCAGCACCGCCAGCACCTGGTCCAGGGGTAGCGAGCCGACCCAGCGGTCGATCACCCCGTAGAGTTCGTCGCGGCGCGCGTCACGGCCGTCGTTGCTGGCGAGCGTCGGATCGAGGGCCAGGTCCTCGCGGTCGATGGCGAGCATGAAGCGCTTGAAGATGGCATCGCCGTTGGCGCCGATCTGCACATGGCGGCCGTCGGCGCTGGTGTGGATGGAGGAGGGGGTGATGCCGGGCATGATGTTGCCGGTGCGTTCGCGGATGAAGCCGAACACGTCGAACTCCGGGACCATGCTCTCCATCATGGCGAACACCGCCTCGTACAGCGCCACGTCCACCACCTGGCCTTCGCCGCCGTTGACCTCGCGGTGGCGCAGCGCCATGAGCGCGCCGATCACGCCCCAGAGCGCGGCGATGGAGTCGCCGATGGAGATGCCGGTGCGCACCGGCGGGCGGTCCTCGAAGCCGGTGATGTAGCGCAGCCCGCCCATGGATTCGCCCACCGCGCCGAAGCCCGGCTGGTCCTTCATCGGGCCGCTCTGGCCGAAGCCTGAGAGGCGCAGCATCACCAGCCTGGGGTTCAGCGCGTGGAGCACGTCCCAGCCCAGGCCGAGCTTTTCCAGCACGCCGGGGCGGAAGTTCTCGATGAGGATGTCCGCCTCGCTCAGCAGGCGCTTGAGGATGGCGATGCCGTCGGGGTGCTTGAGGTTCAGCGTCAGCGACTTCTTGTTGCGCGCCTGCACGAACCACCAGAGCGAGGTGCCCTCGTAGAGCTTGCGCCACTTGCGCAGCGGGTCGCCGCCATCGGGGGACTCGACCTTGATCACCTCGGCGCCGAACTCCGCGCACAGGCGCGAGGCGAAGGGGCCGGCGATCAGGGTGCCGAGTTCGATGACTTTCAGTCCGGCGAGGGGCTTGGCGAGGGTATCCATTGCACGTCCGTGGGGCAGGAAAAAACCCGCCTAGCCTAGACCATTGCCCCGTTTCAGGGCAGCCTTCGGCCGGCTGCTTTTTCGTGAATCAGTTCGGTCTTCGGCCGATCCCCGCTTTCCAAGGCGCGACGAGGGGGTTCTAATCCCCGGCGACACGGCACGCGTACAGCAGAAACCATGGACAGGTCCTCATGCCCCGCCGCTCCTCTTCCCACCTTTGCAGAACCCTTCGGGCCCGCTCCGAGGCTTAGTCCTGCGCGCGTCTGGCACGCTTCGGAAATATTACATGTGATGGATTGAAAGCTTACATGTGATGGATTAATCTGCGCCCATGGAAAACAAGTCATCCGCCCATTACCAACGTTTGTTCCGCCAGCGCCTGCGTGATCAGGGGCTGGTGAAAAAGGAAGTCTGGATACTGCCGGAGAACGCCCAGGCGCTCCTGGCGGTTGAACGCAAGCTGCGCCAGCCTCAACCGGGGCCGGTCAATCTGGAAAAGGAGGGGGCCATGGAAATGCCTCAGATCTGGAATGCGCGAGCGCTCTGCGAGGCCTTGGCCGCGACCGAGCTCTTCACCCGTGGCGATGCCGGCATCGAGCTGATCGAAGGTGCCGAGCCCAGCCTGCACGTGACCATGCGCGAGTACGGCGACCTGCCGTTGTTCGTCGCCCTGCACGGTGAGCAGATCATCGTCGAGGCGCTGCTCTGGCCGCAGAGCGACGTGCGCGACCTGGCTGCCTTCAACGAGGAGGTGCTGCTCAGTCGCCAGTTGTTCCCGCTGTCCAGCATCGGCCTGGAGACGCTGCCCGGCGGCGAGCGTTGCTACACCATGTTCGGCGCCCTGAGCGCCTCCTCGATCCTGTCCAACGTGGTCTACGAGATCGAGACGCTCGCCAGCAACGTGATCCGCGCCACCGAAGCCTACGAAGGCTACCTGAAGGCTCAGGCCTGAACTGGAGGAAGCACATGAACGTTTGGAGCAAGCTGCTCACCGCCCTGCGCGGCGGTGTCAACGAAGCCGGCGAGGCCATTGTCGACAGCCAGGCGCTGCGCATCCTCGACCAGGAGATCCGCGACGCCGACCTGGAGCTGCGCAAGTCCAAGGAAGCCCTGGCCGAGATCATGGCGCGGCAGAAGCTGGCCGAGGATCGTGCCGGCAAATGCACCGCCAAGATCGGCGAGTACGAAGCCTATGCCCTGAAGGCCCTGGAAGGCGGCAACGAGGCCCTGGCCAAGGAAGTGGCGGAGAAGATCGCCAACCTGGAGAACGAGCTGGCCGTCGAGCGCGAGCAGGCCGCCGGCTTCGCCGCCAGCGTGGCCCAGCTGCGCAAGGCCGTGACCCAGGCCGAAGGCAACATCAAGCACCTGAAACAACAGGTCGATACCGTCAAGGCCACCGAGAGCGTGCAGAAGGCGCAGATGGCCGTGGCCCAGCGCTACAGCGGCTCGCAGACCAAGCTGCACACCGCCGTCGAATCGCTGGAGCGGATCAAGCGCCAGCAGGCCGAGCGTGCGGCGAAGATGGAAGCGGCCGCCGAACTGGCCGCCACCAGCAGCCCGGACGATGACCTCGATGCCAAGCTGCGCGCAGCCGGCATCGTCGCCGACGGCACCAGCGCCGACAGCGTGCTGGCCCGCCTGAAGGACAAGGGCAAGTCCTGATCCACCGTTGAACGGGCGGGGTCGCTCGACCCCGCCCAGCCTTTTCAGGGATAGGAAAGCGATGGAAATCTTCCTGCAGACCGCACTGTCGTTCCCCACCGTGCTGTTCAGCTTCCTGCTGTGCCTGGCCATCGTCTACTGGGCGATCGTCGCGCTCGGCCTGGTCGAGGTCGACCTGCTGGACGTCGAGGCCGACTCGCTGCTCGCCGGCGATGGCGTCGCGGCCCTGCTGTCGAAGCTCAAGCTCAACGGCGTGCCGGTCACCCTGGTGCTCAGCCTGCTGTTCGCCGGCTCCTGGTTCCTCAGCTATTTCGCCGAACTCCTGGTCCTCAGCCACCTGCCCCTGGGCCTCCTGCGCTACCCGCTGGGCCTGGTCGTGGCCGTGGTCGCGCTGGGCCTGTCGCTGCCCGTGGCGGCGCTCATCTGCAGCCCGCTGCGGCCGCTGTTCCACAAGGCGGAGGCCGTCACCAGCAAGAGCGTGCTCGGCCAGACCGCCATGGTGCGCAGCGGCCGGGTCACCCTTGCGCATGGCGAAGCCGTGCTCGAAGACGGTGGCGCCGGGCTGATCCTCAAGGTCCGTGCCGACGAAGCCCTCGGGCTCAAGCGCGGCGACCGCGTCGTATTACTGGAATACCTGGAGGCGCAGCACGCCTATCGGGTCATCACCGAGGACGAATTCCGGGGCATATGACCCGGTGCGCCTCAGCATCAAAGGAGAGTGATTGCAAATGAACAACATCGAGTGGGTGATGCCCTTCCTGACCGTGCTCGGACTCGTCGTCCTGTTCGTGGTCGGCATCCTGGCCCTGTTCAAGGCCTTCTACATCAAGGTCCCGCAGGGCACCGCGCTGATCGTCAACGACATGTCCTCCACGCCCAAGGTGCACTTCACCGGCGCCCTGGTGTACCCGGTCATCCACCTCAAGGAGTTCATGCGCATCTCGCTGATCACCCTGGAAGTCGACCGCCGCGCCAAGGACGGGCTGATCTGCCGAGACAACATGCGCGCCGACATCACCGTCGCCTTCTACCTGCGCGTCAATGAAACCCAGGAAGACGTGCTCAAGGTGGCCAAGGCCATCGGCGTCGAGCGTGCCTCCGACCGCGCCGCGGTGAACGAGCTGTTCAACGCCAAGTTCTCCGAAGCGCTGAAGACCGTCGGCAAGCAGTTCGACTTCGTCCAGCTGTTCGAGAACCGCCAGGACTTCCGCGACCGCATCATCGAGGTGATCGGCAACGACCTGAACGGCTACGTGCTCGAAGACGTCGCCATCGACTACCTGGAGCAGACCGCGAAGAACTCCCTCGACCCGAGCAACATCCTCGACGCCGAAGGCATCCGCAAGATCACCGAGCTGACCGCCGCGCAGAACGTCATCACCAACGAGCTGGAGCGCAACCAGGAGCTGGCGATCCAGAAGAAGAACGTCGAGACCCGCGAAGCCGCCCTGGCCCTGGAACGCCAGCAGGCCGACGCCGAAGCCCGGCAGAAGCGCGAGATCGAGACCATCCGCGCCCGCGAGGAAGCCGAGACCGCCAAGGTCAAGGAAGAGGAGCGCCTCAAGGCCGAGCAGGCGCGCATCCAGGCGCAGCAGGAGATCGACGTGCGCGTCGAGAACCACCAGCGCGAAGTGGAAGTGGCCCAGCAGAACCGCCAGCGCGCCGTGGTCATCGAGGTGGAGAAGGTCACCCGTGCCAAGGACCTGGAAGTGGTCGCCCGCGAGCGCGAGGTCGAGCTGCAGCGCATCGAGAAGGAAAAGGCGCTGGAAGAACAGCGCAAGAACATCGCCAACGTGATCCGCGACCGCGTCGCCGTCGAGAAGACCGTGGCCCAGGAAGAGGAGCGCATCAAGGAAGTGCGTGAGATCTCCGAGGCCGAGCGTGCCAAGCAGGTCATCGTGCTCCAGGCGCAGGCCGAGGCCGAGCAGGAGCTGGTGCGCCAGGTCAAGCAAGCCGAGGCCGACGAGACCCGCTCCAAGCACAAGGCCGTGGAAATCAACAACCTGGCCCAGGCCGAGCTGGAAGCCGCTGCCAAGCAGGCCGAGGCCAAGAAACGCCTGGCCGAAGGCATCGAGGCCGAGCGTGCCGCCCCCGGCCTGGCCGACGCGCGGGTGCTGGAAGTCACCGCCGCCGCCAAGGAGAAGGAAGGCCTAGCCGAAGCCCGCGTGCGTGCCGAGCAACTGATCGCCGAAGCCCGTGGCGAGCAGGAGAAAGGCCTGGCCGACGCCCGCGTGCTGGAAGCCGCCGCAGCAGCCAAGGAGAAGGACGGCCTGGCCGAAGCCAAGGTGCTGGAAGAGAAGCTGGGCGCCCAGGCGCGTGGCGAAGAACAGCTCGGCGCCGCCAAGGCCAAGGCCACCAAGGACCTGGGTTCGGCGGAAGCGGAAATCCTCCTGCAGCGCCTCAACGCCGAGGCCGAAGGCCTGGGCAAGAAGTTCGGTGCCCTCGATGCCCTCAGCGACAGCGCTCGCCAGCACGAGGAGTTCCGCATGCAGCTGGAGAAGAGCTTCGAGGAAGCCATGGCCGCCATCGCCGCCAACAAGGACATCGCCAAGGACCAGGCCGAGGTGCTCGCCACCGCACTGGGCAAGGCGAAGATCGAGATCGTCGGCGGCGAAGGCGACTTCTTCAACTCCTTCGCCAAGTCGCTCTCCGTGGGCAAGGCCATCGAAGGCGTGGTGGGCAAGAGCCCGGTGGTGCAGGACGTGCTGGCGCGCCTGCTCAATGGCAAGCCGGCCGCTGCGGCCGTCGCTGCCCCGGCCAAGGCCGAGCCGCAGGACCCGGTCGCCGGCGCCTGACGGTTGGCCCCGGGAGCGGGCTGCGTCCACCGACGCCCGCTTCCGGGGTCGTTCCCCCACATGGTTTCGAAGGCTGCTCGCGTTCTTCTCAGTGGGTTCCCGCGTTCGCGGGAATGACGGTGCCCGGTATGGCCACCGTCATCCGCGCGGACGCGTGGACCTACACAACGGCAGCTCTTTCAACAGCGTCGCAGATTCAGGAAGACCACGATGTCGGATGCACACGCCGCAACCCCCGCACAGGATGTATTGGACAAGGCCGTCGCCGAAGGCGGCGCCTACGAGGTGCTGCACAAGCGCCTGCAGGACCAGGGGCAGCGCCTGCGGCAGACCACCGAGGCCCTCAACCAGAAGCGCCTGGAAGAGTTCGGCAACAGCCGCATGGACGTCATCGGCCGTGTGCGCATCCGCACCGAGAACAACTGCATCGCCCGCGACATCGTCCAGGTCGGCGACTGCCTGCTGTTCGGCTACAACGTGTTCATCGGGCTGCGCAAGGAAACCCATGTCGCCGACGTGTTCTCCCTCTACCGCCTGGTGGAGGAGGGCGAGGGCTACGAAGCCGAGCCGGTGCCGCTGGAGGGTTCGTTCCTCGCGGCCCAGGGCTTCGTCAACGACTTCAACGAGCTCTACACCTACTACAAGAACACCCGCCTGCTGCAGCTGGCCATCCGCGACGGCAAGCTGCTGGCGAGCTTCCAGATCGGCGAGCGCATCAGCGACATCCGCGTGTTCCGCTGGTCCATCTCCGCCGATGGCCGCGAGGTGCGCTACATCGACAACCGGGGCGAGCGCGACATCGCCCTGCCGGCGCCCTTCGACTTCGAATGGAAGAAGGCCACCCGCGACATGGTGGTACAGGGGCGCTTCCCGCACCTGAACATCCTCGACACGGTGTTCGTCGAAACCATCGGCGGTGACCTCACCATCAAGGTGGAGAACAACACCGAGGATGGCCTGGGCATCTACCGCGAGGAGGTGCTCGACAAGACCCAGTCCCTCGACGACGCCCAGGTGGAGTTCGCCCGCCTCGGCAGCCTGGTGCTGCTCAAGGTGCTGCCCTACCGCGAGGAGCAGTGGCGCTACCTGGTGTTCAACGGCCTGACCCGCAAGGTCGAGCGCATCGACGCCATTGGCCTGGCCTGCGTCCAGCTGCCGGAAGACCACGGCATCATCTTCCCCGGCGGCTACTACCTGCAGAGCGGCGAGTACAAGACCTTCGAGCAGTCCATGGACGGCATGCGCTTCAAGCGCGCCGTGCGCTCGCCCAACGGCGAGGACGTGCAGTACGTCTTCTACCACCCCGAGCAGGGCCGCGCGGTGCTGCTCACCTACAACATGATCAACCGCCAGCTGCAGAACCCGCTGTTCGGCCATGGCTACGCGCGCCTGGAGGACGGGCGCATGGTGATCTTCGCCGCCGAGGGCGACGAGCCCACCCGCATCCACCCGATGCAGGTCTGGCAGACCCCCTTCTGCACCGAGGAATTCGCCGCCCGCCAGCCGGCCCGCAGCGGCTTCCTCGGGCGCATCGGCAACGCCGAGCTGGTGCGCGGCGTCTCCGACCTCTATGACCTGTGCCGCGAGATCGACGCACCCGCCGTCTCGGTGCAGCGCTACTCGCTGCTGTGCCAGAACACCCGCCGCCTGTTCGACGTCTACCACTGGCTGGGCAGCGACCAGCTCGACGGCCTGGCGCCGCTGCTGCGCGAGGTGGCCGCCACGTCCGAGCTGGTGCTGGACGAATACGAGAAGGTCGAGAGCATCCGCCGCCAGTCCGACCAGGCCATGGCCGGCGCCGAGGCGAAGCAGAAGGCCCTGCTCGACGGCCTGCTGCCCGACAGCTGGGACCAGGCGCAGAGCTTCGTCGACGCGCTCAACGGCATCACCGCCCAGCGCGGCCTGCTGCTGACCATCCGCGACTACCGCTACATCGATGTCGCGCGCATCGACGCCATGGAGGCCGAGCTGCTCGAGGCCCAGGCGAAGACTGCCGCCGCCACCGCGACCTTCCTCGCCAGCGAGCAGGCCCTGCAGCCCTTCGTCACCCGCCTGGAGACCCTCGACGCCGAGGCGCAGAAGGCCGAGACCGTGGCCCAGCTGGCGGCACCCCTGGCCGCCTTGCAGGCCATGGCCGCCGACCTCGACATGCTCTCCAGCCTGATGGCCTCGCTGCAGATCGACGACGCCACCCAGCGCACCCGCATCATCGAGTCCATCTCCGAGATCTACGCCCGCCTCAACCAGGCCAAGGCCCGTGCCGAGCAGCGCCGCAAGGGGCTCGGCTCCACCGAGACCGTCGCCCAGTTCGGTGCCCAGTTCAAACTCTTCGGCCAGGGCATCACCAGCGCCCTGGCCCAGGCCCAGGACCCCGAGCGCTGCGACGAGCAGCTGTCGCGCCTGCTGGTGCAGCTGGAGGAACTGGAGAGCCGCTTCGGCGATCACGAGCAGTTCCTCGGCGACATCCTCGCCAAGCGCGAGGAGCTGCTGGAAACCTTCGAGGCCCACAAGCAATCCCTGCTCGACGAGCGCCAGCGCAAGGCCCAGGGCCTGCTCGACGCCGCCCGGCGCATCCTCGAGAGCCTCGGCCGGCGCACCGCCAAATTCACCCATGCCGAGGAGCTCAACGCCTTCTTCGCCGCCGACCCGCTGATCCTCAAGCTGCGTGAGCTGGCCCAGCGCCTGCGCGAGCTCAAGGACAGCGTCAAGGCCGACGACGTCGAGGCCCGCCTCAAGGGCGCCCGCGACCAGGCGGTGCGCGCCCTGCGCGACAAGAGCGAGCTGTTCGAGGAGGGCGGCAACGTCATCCGCCTCGGCCCGCGCCACCGCTTCAGCGTCAACACCCAGGAGCTGGACCTGACCCTGATGCCCCGGGGCGAGGCGCTCTACCTGCACCTCACCGGCACCGACTTCCTCGAACCGTTGCGCGACCCGGAGCTGGAAACCCTCAAGGCCTTCTGGCAGGTATCGCTGGAGTCCGAGTCCGAACGCCTGTACCGCGCCGAATACCTCGCCGGCCAGGTGCTCGACGCCGCCGACGCCTCGCAGGAGAACCTCAGCCTCGACGGCCTCAAGCAATGGCTGGGGCAGCCGGAGGAGCTGGCGCGGGTGATTCGCGACTTCGCCGCACCGCGCTACAGGGAAGGCTACGAGAAGGGCATCCACGATCACGACGCCGCCGCCATCCTCGCCCAGCTGCTGCCGCTGCGCGAAAGCGCCGGGTTGCTGCGCCACGGGCCGCTGCCGCGTGCCTTCGCCGCGCTCTACTGGGACCTGCAACGCGCCGCCGAAGGCCCGGCCCAGTGGCCGGAGCGGGCACGCACCAGCCGCCATATCCAGCAACTGTTCGGCCGCCGCGACGGCCTGCTCGACCTGCAGGCGGAGATCGCCGCCGCCATGGACGCCTTCCTCGCCACCGAGCCCCTGGGCCTGGCCCCGGCCGAGGTGCGGGAGGCCGCCGAATACCTGGTGAGCGAACTGGCCGCCGAGCGCATCGAATTCACCTTCAGCAAGTACGCCCGCCAGCTGCAGGAGGCGCTCAAGCTGCGCCTGCAGGGCGCGCGCATGTGGGACGACTACCAGCAGGCGCTCGGTCGCCTCGACGGCCGCCCGGCGGCGCAGTGGGCGCTGGCCGGCAACTGGCTGCGTGGTCTGTGTTCCGAGGCGGAGTACGGCGCATTGCAGGACTACCTGCCCGAGGCGGTGGCGCTGTCGCTGCTGGCCGAGGACTTCCCGCGTCGGGTCACCGAGGTCGACCTGCGCTTCGTCGTCACCGGCTTGATGGGCGAGCACCCGCGCATCCAGGAGCACAGCCTGCAGCTGGCGGTGGACGACTTCTTCGCCCGCCTGCGCCAGCACCGCGAAGGCTTCCTGCCCGGCCTGCAGCGCTACCAGGCGCTGCGCCAGGCGGTCATCGGCCGTGAGCGCGAGGCCCTGCGCCTGGCCGAGTTCAAGCCGCGCCCGCTCAGCTCCTTCGTGCGCAACAAGCTGATCAACGATGTCTACCTGGGCGTGATCGGCGACAACCTGGCCAAGCAGATGGGCACCGCCGGGGAGAACAAGCGCACCGACCTGATGGGCCTCTTGATGCTCATCTCGCCGCCCGGCTACGGCAAGACCACGCTCATGGAATACGTGGCGCACCGCCTCGGCCTGATCTTCATGAAGATCAATGGCCCGGCCCTCGGCCACGAGGTGCGCTCGCTGGACCCGGGCCAGGCGCCCGACGCCACCTCGCGCCAGGAGCTGGAGAAGCTCAACCTGGCGCTGGAGATGGGCAACAACGTGATGCTCTACGTCGACGACATCCAGCACACCCACCCGGAGTTCCTGCAGAAGTTCATCTCGCTCTGTGACGGCACGCGCCGCATCGAGGGCGTGTGGAAGGGCCGCACCAAGACCTACGACATGCGCGGCAAGAAGTTCTGCGTGGTGATGTCGGGCAACCCCTACACCGAGTCGGGCGATGTGTTCCGCATCCCCGACATGCTCGCCAACCGCGCCGACATCTATAACCTCGGCGACACCCTGGGCGGCATGCAGGACGCCTTCGCCCTCAGCTACATCGAGAACGGCCTGACCTCCAACCCGGTGCTGGCGCCGCTGGCCACCCGCGACATGGCCGACGTCTACCGCTTCGTGGCCCGCGCCGAGGGCAAGCCCTTCTCCGCCAACGAGCTGAGCCACAGCTACAGCGGCGCCGAGATCAACGAGATCACCACCACCCTGCAGCGCCTGATGCAGGTGCGCGACGTGGTGCTCAAGGTCAACCAGCAGTACATCGCCAGCGCCGCCCAGGCCGACCAGTACCGCACCGAACCGCCGTTCAAGCTGCAGGGCAGCTACCGCAACATGAACAAGATGGCGGAGAAGATCTCCGCCGTGATGAACGACGCCGAGCTGCTGCAGCTCCTGGCCGACCACTACCAGGGCGAGTCGCAGCTGCTCACCACCGGCGCCGAGGAGAACCTGCTCAAGCTCGCCGAGCTGCGCGGCAACCAGAGCGCGGAACAGGCCGAGCGCTGGGCGCAGATCAAGCGCGACTTCATGCGCAACAAGTCCATGGGCGGCAGCGACACCGATGTCGGCGGCCGCGTGGTGGCCCAGCTCAACGACCTGGTGGAAGGCGTGCGCGGCCTGGCCCGCCAGCCCGAAGCGGAGGAGGCCCCGGCCGATGCCCAGATGCCCTGGCGCGAACTGCTGGCGGCCCTGGAGAAGCTGGTGCAGAAGCCGGCCAACCTCGAGGTCGAAGTGGTCGCCCCGGCCCAGCAGGGCGTGCGCGAGGTACTGGAGAGCCTGGCCGCGAGCCTGGAGAACAGCTTCCTGCCGCTGATCCGGGTGATGGACAAGAAGATCGACGTCGACCTGCGCACCCACCACCGCATCACCGACATCTCCAATCGCCTCAACCAGCTCGGCGAGATGATGGGCGCCGGCAAGGCACCGGGCGGCGAGTCGTCGTGACCCGCCGGGCCGGCCCGCGCATCCGGCTGCTCGCCGGCATCGCCGGGCTCATGCTCCTGCTGCAGCTCGCCAACAGCCTCAGCGGGCAGGCCCTGAACGCCTGGGGCCTGCTGCCCCGGCACCTGGACGGGCTGCTCGGCATCCTCTTCGCCCCCTGGCTGCACGGCAGCTGGGTGCACCTGGCGAGCAACCTGCCGGGCCTGCTGGTCCTCGGCTGGCTGGCGATGCTCGGCGGCATCCGCGCCTTCCTCCTGGCCAGCGCCAGCATCATCCTCGGCAGCGGCCTGCTGGTCTGGCTGTTCGGCCGCACCGGCATGCACGTCGGCGCCAGCGGCTGGCTGTTCGGCCTCTGGGCGCTGCTGCTGGTGCGTGCCTGGTTCCAGCGCAGCTGGCTCGACCTGCTGGTGGCCGCGCTGGTGCTGTTCTACTACGGCGGCTGGGTCTCCGGCCTGCTGCCGCAGTCCGGGGTTTCATTCGAATACCACATCGCCGGTGCGCTCTGTGGCGGGCTCTATGCCGCCCTGGCCAGGCCGCGCCGCACAACCTGAAGACAGGGAGGCTCCATGGATTTCGACGGACTCGACCAGCAGCTGCGCGACAGCCTGCTGGACCTGAAACTGAGCAACGAGGAGCGTGACGAGCTGCGCCAGCTGGGCAGTGAGCTGGGCCCGGACCAGGTGCGTTACCTGCGCAACCGCGCCTTCGACCTGGTGCGCGAGCTGGCCCTGGCCGATGCCGCCAACACCCTGCCGGCGCTGAAGTGGCTGGAGCAGGTGGTCAAGACCCTGGACGTCAGCGCAGCACCGGTGCGCACCCTCGCCAGCGCCCACTTCAGCCCCGGCGAGGAATGCCGGCGCAAGATCCGCGAGTTGCTGCGCCAGGCGCGGCAGAGCGTGGACATCTGCGTCTACACCATCTCCGACGACCAGCTCAGCAGCGAGATCCTCGCCTGCCACCAGCGTGGCATCGCGGTGCGGGTGATCAGCGACAACGAGAAACAGTTCGACGAAGGCAGCGACATCCGCCAGTTGCTGGAAGCCGGCGTGCCGCTGCGCATCGACGACAGCCCGTTCCACATGCACCACAAGTTCGCCCTGTTCGACGGTCGCCTGCTGCTCAACGGCAGCTTCAACTGGACCCGCAGCGCCAGCACCAGCAACGAGGAGAACCTGCTGGTGATCGACAATGCGCAACTGGTGGGCAGCTACCTGGCGGAGTTCGAAGAACTCTGGAAGCGCTACGCCCCGCGCTGACCGGGCGCGGCACCGCGCTCGCAGGATGGGTGGGGGCACGAAACCCATCGATGCGAAGTCCCGGGCGTCTCGCGAGTATCAGCCCGGCACCGCCGTTTTCGTAGGGGCGCCTTCAGTCGCCAAGCGGCGCGTAGCGCCGCCCCGGAAGTGCCCCGACCGTGAATCCATCCCCCAAAATCCGCATCCGCCGATTCAGCCCATCCCCCTGATTCCGGCACAATGCGCCGCTGGAAACCGCCCGGGACGCCCCATGCCGTCGATCGCGAAACGCCTGTCCTTCTACCGCGCCTGCTACCAGGCCGATAGCCGCGAACTGCAACTGGACGATGTCAGTACCTTCAAGGCCGAGCGCTGGGGCTGGCTGGACGGGCGCGAGGAGCTGGCCAGCGGCGCCCTGCCCTTCGCCGCGCTGTCGGCCGAGCTGGGCGAGCACTTGTTGCAGCAGCAGAACCTCTACCAGCGCGAGCTGCAGCTGATCTACGGCGTGCTGCCGGTGTGCGGCCGGCGTAGCGATGCGGAAGGCAGGACGGTGCGCCACTGCGCGCCGCTGGTGTACTTCGAGGCGCGCCTGGAAAGCCTCGGCGAGGGCGCGCCGCCTAGCCTGGCCATCGACCTCGCCCAGCCCCAGCTCAACCGCCGCCTGCTGCGCCAGCTGCTCAAGGCCGATGCCGAGCCGGGGCTGGAAAGCCTGCCGCTGCCCGGCGGTGCGCTGGACGATCACTACCTGGCCGACCTGATGGCCTGGCTGCAACGCTTCACCGTGGTCGGCGAGGTGCTGCCGGCCAGCGCCTTCCCGGTGCTGGAGGGCGCCGCGACCCTGAAGAAGGCCATGGCTGCGCAACGCCTGTCGCTGCGCGCCGCGGCGCTGGTGGCCCTGGCCGAGCGCGGTGCCGGCAGCCGCGGCATTCTTCATGAACTGCAATTGCTGCAGGGCGCGGAGCGCCATTCGCCGGCACTGCGGCAGTTGCTGGGCGAGGATGCGGTCGGCGAGGAGAATACGATCCTCGGCACCCCCAGCCGCCCGGAAGCGTTGCCGGCCTCCCTCAGCCTGGCCCAGCGCCAGGCCCTGGCCAACGCCACCCGTTACCCCCTGAGCTTCGTCGCCGGGCCGCCCGGCACCGGCAAGAGCTACACCCTCGCGGCGCTGGCGCTGGACCGCCACCTGCAGGGCGAGAGCGTGCTGCTGGTCAGCCGCAGCCAGCAGGCGGTCACCGTGATCGCCGACAAGCTGCGCGACGACCTCGGCCTGCGCGACGGCGTGCTGCAGGTGGAGGAGCAATCACTTTTGCGCACCCTGCGTTCGCGCCTCGACCAACTGCTGCAGGGCGAGCTGCCGCCATTGGAGGAGGGCGCCGTGGCGCGCCAGCAGCGCGCATTGAAGGACCTGCTGGACGAGGAGGCCGCCTTGTCCCGGGCCTTCGACAAGCGCAGCCGCCAGGCCTTGCGCTGGAGCGGCCTGCTGGTGCGTGCCGAGCGCGGCGCCCTGGCC
This sequence comes from Pseudomonas sp. Pc102, assembly GCF_018408275.1. NCBI lineage: Bacteria > Pseudomonadati > Pseudomonadota > Gammaproteobacteria > Pseudomonadales > Pseudomonadaceae > Pseudomonas > Pseudomonas sp. Pc102. The sequence goes on from NZ_AP021905.1 coordinate 1,456,207, forward strand.
TTCTGGCAACGCTGGCTGCAGGTGCCCTGGGTCGAACGACGGGTGCGCGGCAGCGTGCGCCACTGGCAGGTACTCGACGACCTGCGCGACTGCCAGCGCCGCCGCGAGGCCCACAGCCGGCAGTACATCGACAGCCTGCGGGTCGAACGCCTGCAACGGCTGCTGGACAGCGACCGGCAGACCTTCGTGCGCTACAACCAGGCGATCCGCGCGCGCAGTTCGCAGCGCCAGCAGTCGCTGTTCGACGAACTCGACCCGGCGCGCCTGCTCGCCGCCTTCCCCATCTGGGTGGTGAGCCTGGACGACCTGCACAAGGTGCTGCCGTTGCGCGAGGGGCTGTTCGACGTGCTGGTGATAGACGAAGCCACCCAGTGCGACATCGCCAGTGCGCTGCCGGCCCTGCAGCGTTGCAAGCGCGCGGTGGTGGCCGGCGACAGCCGCCAGCTGCGCCACGTGTCCTTCCTCTCCCGCGCCCAGGAGCGCCAGCTGCTGCAGCGTGCCGAGTTGCCGGAGAGCGACCAGCAGGCCTGGAGCTACCGCGACAACAGCCTGCTCGACCTGGTGGGCGAACGCCTGGCCAGCCAGCGCGCGCTGACCTTCCTCGACGAACATTTCCGCGGCCGCCCGGCGCTGATCCGTTTCAGCAACGAGGCCTTCTACAACGGCCGTATCCGGGTGATGAAGGAGCGCCCCGAGCAGCTCGCCGCCGAAAGCCTCAGCCTGCACCGGCTGGAGGGCCAGCGCGTGCCGGCCGGGCACAACCCGGTGGAGGCGCAGCGCGCCCTGGAGCTGCTCGAAGAGCATGTCGGCCGCTACCGCGACAGCCAGGTCAAGCCCAGCGTCGGCCTGCTCTCGCCCTTCCGCGACCAGGTGGAACACTTGCGGCGCCTGCTCGCCGAACGCCTGCCGGGCGAGTTGCTGGCGCAGTTCCGGGTGCGCGTGGCCACGCCCTATGGCTTCCAGGGCGAGGAGCGCGACCTGATGATCCTCAGCTTCGCCATCGACGGAGCCGGCGCCCAGGCGGCGCACTACCTCAACCGCGAGGACATGTTCAACGTCGCCATCACCCGTGCCCGCGAGCACCAGATGCTGCTGTTCAGCGGCGACGAGCGGCAGTTCGCCCCCGGCCACCTGTTGCGGCGTTACCTGGAGCGCCTGGAGCAGGGGCAGGGCCACGACAACGGTGGCCAGGCGGTGGATGCCTTCCAGCAGCAGGTGGCGGAGGCGCTGCAGGCGCAGGGCGTGCGCGTCTGGTCCGGCTACCCGGTGGCCGGGCATTGCCTGGACCTGTTCTGCCAGCGCGGCGAGCGGGTGCTGGCCATCGACCTGATCGGCTACCCCGGCGCCAGCGAGGACGTCTTCGACCTGGAGCGCTACCAGGTGCTGGCCCGCGCCGGGCTGGAAATGATCCCGCTCAGCTATGCGGTATGGAAGCTGCAGCCCCAGGTGGCCCTGGAGGCGTTGCTGCTGCGGCTGTGAATGGCGGGTGGCCATTGGCCGACGGCAGGCCGTGGCGGGCGCACACGGTTACGCGTAAAGTGCGACGCAGGTCACATTTTCATTCGCTGCCTTTTCCGGTACCACCATGCACGCCGTCGCTCGTCACTCCAGCCCGCCGCCCCTTTCCGGGGCGGCGATCGTTCGCCATGGAGTGGCGTCATGGCGCTGAACATCCCCACGCTGGTGCTGGTCGACGTCTACATCCTCATGCTCCTCGGCCTGCTGGCGGGCCGCGCCTGGCGCCGGGGCAGCCCCGAGCCCACCCTCGGCTACCTGAGCCTGATGCTGCTGCTCGGCGCGCTGGCCACGGTGCTCGGCAGCCTGCGCGGGATGAACATCGATCTGGTGCCCATTCTCCTCGGCAACATCGTGCTGCAGTTCAGCTGCGCCATGAACTGGACGGCCATGCGCGTGTTCGCCGGGCGCCGCGCGCACCTGCCGGGCATCCTCGCCGGGCCGCTGCTCTGGGCCGTGCTCTGCAGCGTGCCGGCCTTCTATGAATCGCTGCCGGCGCGGGTCTTCGTCGGCACGGCGCTGACCCTGGGCTACACCCTGCTCGCCGGCCTGGAGCTGTGGCGCGCGCGGCACGAGCTGCAGGTGTCCATAAAGCCGGCGCTGGCGCTGCACCTGATCCACTTCGCCACCTATGGCGTGCGCCTGGTGGTGGACCGGGGCGTGCCGTTCCAGGCCGCGGTGGACGGGCAGAGCACCGGTTTCTTCGCGGTGATGGTGTTCGAGACGCTGCTCTACGCCATCGGCATGGCCTTCGTCACCCTGGCGATGGTCAAGGAGCGCACCGAGCTGCAGTACAAGCACGCCGCCTTCAGCGACCCGCTCACCGGCATCGGCAACCGGCGTGCCTTCATGACCTCCGGCGAGGCGCTGCTCAAGGCCTGCGCGGCGCGCAAGGAGTCGGTGGCGCTGCTGCTCTGCGACCTCGACAACTTCAAGCGGCTCAACGACACCTTCGGCCATTCGGCCGGCGACGAGGTGCTGATGGGCTTCTGCGCGGTGACCTCCGCGCGCATGCGCAAGCACGATGTGTTCGGCCGGATCGGCGGCGAGGAGTTCGCCTGCCTGCTGAGCGACGCCGATGCGGCCACCGCGACGCTGGTGGCCGAGCGCATCCGTCGCGAATTCGCCGAGAGCGACCTCCTCGGGCCCGGGCGGCTCAGCGTGAGCATCGGCATCGCCACCTCGTCCCAGGCCGGGCACGAGCTGTATCGGCTGCTGTCCCTGGCGGACAAGGCGCTCTACGAGGCGAAGAACCAGGGGCGCAATCGCGTGGAGCACTACCACTCCGCCATTCCCACCCGCCCCGCCCGGGGCAGCTGAAGAACCGGCTGCGTGGCCATCGCCGCGTGAGGAACAGGCTCAAGTCGCATGCGTCGGGTCACGTGGCCAATTCGTAGGATGGGTCGGGCGGCGTTCCGCGAGCTTCGCGAAACCCATCAATGCGGAATCCCAGGCATTGCCGGTGTGCCGAGCTCAACTCCGCTTGGTGGAGGTAAAAAGCGACCTCCACCCTACACAGCGGTCACGTCCCAGCGGTGGCACGAGCGCTTTGTGTAGGGGCGACTTCAGTCGCCAAGCGGCGCGCAGCGCCGCCGCTCTTAGGTTCCCAAGGCGCCGTTGGCGAGGGCATCGAGCAACTCTTGTTGCAGCTCATCCGCCCGCTGCGGCGCTTCCGGGCGCAGGCGTTCGATGGCCTGGCGCAGGCGGGCGAGGGGGTTTTCGGGGGCCATCAGGTTGCGCAGGTCGAGCAGGGCGATGGCCTGTGGATAACGGCCCTGGTCGATGTGATGGCGCAGCAGCGCGGCGTCGAGGTCGCGGCTGTCGCCGCCCAGTTCCAGCAGGCGGTCGCGCAGGGTGGCGGCCTGCTCCGCCTGGTCGATGGCGATGGCCGCTTCGGCCAGCGTCTCCAGGTACCAGGTGCGTTCGTCCGGGTCTTCGATCTCCTGGGCTTCCCAGTGCGCCAGCGCCTTGTCCAGGGTCTCTCGGGCAGCGTCCTGCAGCCCCAGGCGGTGTTGCAGGCAGGCCAGGTGGCAGGCCTGGTCCAGCTGTTCGTCCCATTCCAGTTGCTGGCGCAGGGCGTCGAATTCCTCCAGGTCGGCGGTCATCCGCACCGGGTCGCGGGCCGGGTCGCCCTGCAGGCGGCTGCGCAGGGCCAGCAGGCGCAGGCGAATCCAGTCGGTCTCGTCGTCCACGGTCTCCATGGCTTCCAGCCCCTGGTGCAGCAGCGCCGCGCTCCAGGCCGGCTGGGCCTCGGCGCAACGTCCCGCCAGTTCCAGGCACAGCCAGGTGGCGTCGGTGCCGTCCAGGCCGCTGGCGCGCAGCAGGGCATCGGCGCGGGCGGTGTCGGCATGGCCGGCATGCCAGGCCATGAGGTCGGCTAGCAGGTCCTGCTGCATCCCTTCGGGGGCCAGGGCCAGCAGGCGTTCGGCCAGTTGCGGGCGTTCGCCGTCCAGCGCCAGGCGCAGCATGCCGTGCCAGTCGAGGGCGTGCAGGGGCATGTCCGGGCGCGCGAGCAGCTCCAGGGCCTGGGCTTCGCGGTTGTTCTCCAGCAACAGGGTGACGGCGTCGTTGGCCAGGAGCGCGTCGGGGGTGACGGCGAGCTCGCCGAGCAGGTCGAGGCGTTCCTGGGCCAGGCATTCGCGCAGCAGTGCCTGGAAGTCGCCGGGGGCCTCCTGCACCGGGACGTTGAGCATGGCGCGGGCGCGCTCCAGGCTGCGGCTGGCGGCCTCGGGACGTTCCAGCTGGCGTTGCAGGCCGGCCAGCAGCAGGTTCTGGCGGGCGGAGAGGGCCTGGCCCACCTGGCCTTCCTGGCCGGCGGTGACGCTGTCGAGCAACTGGCGGCCCTGCTCCGTGCGGCCGGCCGCGGCCATCAGCGGGATGCTCAGCAGCGGGGCTTCGGGCAGGGGGCTGGCGCTGGCCTCGAGCAGGTCGAGGGCGGCGAGGGCGTCGGCCGTCTCCAGCAGGTTCTCCAGCATGGATTCCAGGGCGGACTGGCGGTAGCCGGCCTTCAGCTCGGCGAGGGCTTCCAGCGCCAGGGCGCGGTCGCCGGCGAGCAGCAGGGCCGGGGCCACCTGGTGCATGGCCAGTTGCCGCGCCTCGCCGTCCAGGCGTTGCGCCAGCTGGTGGCCCAGGTGCGGTTCGAGCAGGGTGAGCAGGGCGACCCGGTTGATCTGCGCGGCACCCTCGGCGCTGACGCGGGTGGGCCGGGCACGCCGGGCCGAACGCAGCAGCGCCACGGCCAGGAGGGCGACGATGCCGGCCACGATGATGAACGCTTCCATTGGCTTCCTTTCCTGAAGTGCGGACCGGGCCGGCTTATAAAGGGGGCCGCCCCCGGCTGGCAACCCCGAGTCGCGCGGGCTGGGAACCCGAGCGCATTTCCAGGGCGCCGAACGGCCGGATGGCGCCCGGGCGCGGCAGCGGGTTTCGGGTTAGACTTGCCGCCTTTTCGCCTAACCAAGAAGCCCGCACATGGCCCTGCAAGCGACGCCCTACAAAGTCGAACTCAACCTCACCGACCTCGACCGCAGCGTGTACGAGAACCTGCGCTTCACCGTCGCCAAGCACCCCTCGGAAACCGAGGAGCGCCTGGCCGTGCGCCTGATCGCCTACGCCCTCTGGTACCACGAGCAGCTGTCCTTCGGCCGTGGCCTGTCGGACGTCGACGAGCCGGCGCTGTGGGAGAAGAGCCTCGATGATCGCGTCCTCCACTGGATCGAGGTGGGCCAGCCGGACGCCGAGCGCATCACCTGGTGTTCGCGCCGTACCGAGCGCTTCAGCCTGGTGGCCTACGGCAACCTGCGCGTGTGGCAGACCAAGGTGCTGGACGGCGTGCGCAGCCTGAAGAACATCAATGTGGTCGGCATCGACCAGCAGGCCCTGGAGAACCTGGCCAAGGACCTGCCGCGCTCGATCAACTGGAGCGTGATGATCAGCGACGGCGAGCTGTTCGTGACCGACGAACGTGGCCAGCACGAGATTCCCCTGGAGTGGCTGGCCGGCGAGCGCTGATCACCGCCCCACGCGGCCGCCCGGCTCACCCGGGCGGCCCCCTGTTTCACGGCGGCAGCGCCCGCCCGCAAGCCTGAAGACTGAGCCGCATGCATATCGATCCCCGCCCGTTGCCCGCCACCCTGCCTGACCTCGGCGACCTGCCGCCCCTGCTGACCCGCCTCTACGCCGCCCGTGGCGTGCAATCGGTCGAGGAACTGGACAAGGGCCTGGCGCGGCTGATCCCGTACCAGAAGCTCAAGGGCATCGACGCCGCGGTCGAGCTGCTGGTGGAGGCCCTGGAGAAGCGCCAGCGCATCCTTTATGTGGGCGACTTCGACGCCGACGGCGCCACCGCCAGCACCGTCGGGGTGCTCGGCCTGCGCATGCTCGGCGCGGCCCACGTCGACTATTTGGTACCCAACCGCTTCGAATACGGCTACGGCCTGACCCCGGAGATCGTCGCCGTGGCCCTGGAGCGCCGCCCCGACCTGCTGGTGACCGTGGACAACGGCATCTCCAGCGTCGATGGCGTCGCCGCGGCCAAGGCCGCCGGGCTCAAGGTGCTGGTCACCGACCACCACCTGCCCGGCCCCGAGCTGCCGGCGGCGGACGCCATCGTCAACCCGAACCAGCCGGGTTGCGAGTTCCCCAGCAAGGCCATGGCCGGGGTCGGCGTGATCTTCTACGTGCTGCTGGCCCTGCGTGCGCGCCTGCGCCAGCTGGACTGGTTCGCCCGGACCGGCCGCCCCGACGCCAACCTCGCCGAGCTGCTCGATCTCGTGGCCCTGGGCAGCGTCGCCGACGTGGTGCCGCTGGACGCCAACAATCGCATCCTGGTGCACCAGGGCCTGGCGCGCATCCGCGCGGGCCGTGCACGCCCCGGCCTCAAGGCGGTGCTGGAGGTCGCCGGCCGCCCGGCCGCGCGCATCACCTCCACCGACCTGGGCTTCATCCTCGGGCCGCGCCTGAATGCTGCCGGCCGCCTGGACGACATGAGCCTGGGCATCGAATGCCTGCTCTGCGAGGACGAGGCCCTGGCGCGCGACATGGCGGTGCAGCTCGACCAGCTCAACCAGGACCGCAAGGCCATCGAGCAGGGCATGCAGCGCGAGGCGCTGGCCCAGCTCAAGGACCTGCCGCTGGAGGACCTGCCCTTCGGCCTGTGCCTGTTCGAGGCGGACTGGCACCAGGGCGTGATCGGCATCCTCGCCTCGCGCATGAAGGAGCGTTACCACCGCCCGACCATCGCCTTCGCCGACGCCGGCGAGGGGCTGCTCAAGGGCTCGGCGCGCTCGGTGCAGGGCTTCCATATCCGTGATGCGCTGGACGCCGTGGCGGCCCGCCACCCGGGGCTCATCAGCAAGTTCGGCGGCCACGCCATGGCCGCCGGCCTGTCGCTGCCCGTGGAAAACTTCGGCGCCTTCGCCGCGGCCTTCGACGCCGAGGTGCGCCGCCAGTTGAGCGAGGACGACCTCACTGGTCGCCTGCTCTCCGACGGCCAGCTGAGCCTCCAGGAATTCCACCTGGAACTGGCCCGCGCCCTGCGCCAGGCCGGCCCCTGGGGCCAGCATTTCCCCGAGCCGGTGTTCCACGGCATCTTCCAGGTGGTGCAACAGCGCCTGGTCGGCGAACGGCATCTCAAGCTGGTGCTCAAGACCGAGTGCGGGTCGCTGCAGCTCGATGGCATCGCCTTCAACATCGACCGCGACCAGTGGCCGAACCCGACCGTGCGCTGGGCGGAGCTGGCCTACAAGCTGGACGTCAACGAATACCGGGGACAGGAAAGCGTGCAACTGATGGTGGCGCACATCGCGCCACGCTGATCGCGCCGGCAGGCACAGGGTGGGCATGGGGGCGTAGGGTGGCGCTTCAGCCCACCGTTTCTCTGACCCCCCAGCCATTTCGAAGCCCTGCCGAACGCCCGTGTACAGGCACAGCCGTGTGCCACGTTCGACTCCGCCCGGTGGAGGTAAAAAGCGACCTCCACCCTACGCAGCGGTCATGCCCCTGCCCTGTGCAGGGGCGACTTCAGTCGCGATCGGCCTCGCTCCTTATCAACGGCCCCCGTGGCCGTTCCATCACCCCGCCGTCTTGTACCGCGCTGCGGCGCTGCTGCGGGACATGTTCGGGCCGAGCTTGGTGCGGGCGCTGACCACGGCGGCCCAGTCGGCGGCGTCGGGGAGGGAGGGGATGGTGACCAGTTCGCCCTGGTCGAAGCCGGCCAGCGCGGCGTCCACCATCTCGCCGGCTTCCATGATCATGTTCGGGTCCAGGTGCGCGGCGTCGATGCCGGAGCGTTCCCAGATCTCGGTGCGGGTGATGCCCGGCAGCACGGCCTGCACCTGCACGCCCTTGGCGGCGACCTCGTGGTTCAGGGTCTGGGTCAGGCTCAGCACGTAGGCCTTGGTGGCGCTGTAGGTAGCGTTGAACATCTCGGGGATCAGCGCGACCACCGAGGCGAGGTTGATGATCGCGCCCTCGCCGGCATCGCCGAAGCGCTTGGCGGCGACGGCGGAGAGGTGGGTGAGAGCGGTGACGTTGAGCTGGATCATCGAGTCGACCTGGTCGAGGTCGGCGTCGGCGAGCGTACCGTTCTGCGCCACGCCGGCGTTGTTGACCAGCACCTTGATGGCGGCGTCGGTGGCCAGGCGCTGTTCGACCGCGCGCAGGTCGGCGCGCTGGGTGAGGTCGGCCTTGAGGGTGTCGACCTTCACGCCGTATTCGCCGCCGAGGCGCTGGGCCAGTTCGTCCAGGCGCTTCTGGTCGCGGGCCACCAGCAGCAGGTCGAGGCCGCGGCGGGCCAGGCGTTCGGCGTAGGTGGCGCCGATCCCGGAGGATGCGCCAGTGATCAGTGCGGTGCCTTTGAGGTTGTGCGAGCTCATTGCGGATCTCCGGAACGGGTAAGGGATGTTTATATGATGCATGTAATTCACGATTTATATTATGACTATAATTTTAGCTGTCAAGCGGAGCATCACCGTCATTCAAGCGGAGCGACAAACGGATTCCAGCCTGTGCTGCGCTGGCGGACGAGTGGTGGTGCGAGGGCGGTGGCCGGATGAACGGCCGTGAACCGGCGCCCCGCTGGCCGGTCCATTTTCCGTGGTCGCCAGGATGGCAGGACGCGGATGCGGGCCACGCCGATGCGGTGGCCGACAGGGCGACCGCTGCCATGGCCAATGACCGGCTGTCGCCGAAAGGAACTCGCCATGTCCCACCGCTGCCGGCCGCGCCTGGCCACCTCGCTGATGCTCGCCTCCCTGCTCGCGCTGCCGACCCTGGCAGCGGCACGGGATTTCCACGTGACCCGCACCGATGACGTTTTCAATGGCCGCTGCGATGCCGACTGTTCCCTGCGCGATGCGGTCGAGGCCGCCAACCGCCTGGGTGGCAAGAACCGCATCCTCCTGCCCGCCGGAACCTATGCCCTGACCTTGCCGCCGGCGCTGGGCGAGGAGGGCGAGATCCTCGACGAGGACCTGAACCTCAACGGCGACCTCGACCTGCGTGCCGGCGAGCTGGCCCTGGTGGGGGCGGGGGTGGGGGTCAGTGTCATCGATGGCTCGGGCATCGACCGCCTGCTGGAGGTCGACCTCGGCGTCACCCTGCGGCTCCAGGACCTGACCCTGCGCAACGGCCGCACCACCCGCAACGGCGGTGCCATCGAGAACTTCGGCTACCTGGTGGTGCGGCGCGTGGCATTCCAGGACAACCGCGCGAGCTTCGGCTTCTACGATGGCGACGGCGGCGCGATCTCCAATCGAGGCACGCTGGAGGTCCATAGCTCGGTGTTCGAACGCAACCGCGCGGACTTCGGCGACTCAGGGCGCGCCCTGGGCGGCGCGATCTTCAACGGCGGGCTGCTGACCCTGCGCGACAGCCTGTTCAGCGAGAACGTCACCAACGGCGACGACGTGGTCGCCCTCGGCGGGGCGCTGTTCAACACCGGCACCGCCGATGTCGCCCGCAGCGCCTTTCTCCATCACCGCGCCGACGGGCCCGGCGTGGTCATCCGCAACGACGGCAACGGTGTGCTCAGGCTGGCCAACGTCACCGTCTCCGGCAAGAACGCCAACGGCGAGGGGGAGTACGACGCGGTGGTGGCCAACGGCTCCGACTACCCGATGTTCGCCGGTACGCCGAGCCTGCAACTGGTCAACGTCACCATCGCCGACAACCTCACCCTCGGCCTGCTCAACCATGGCCGTCTGTCGGTTCGCAACAGCCTGATCGTCGGCAACGGCAACGAATCCATCGGCGTCGCCAACTGCGCCAATGGCGGTGATACGGCGAGCTACCAGGCCAGTGGCCTGCTGCTGGGCACCGATACCGGCAACTGCACCGCCGACATCCAGGTGAACGATGCCGAGGCCTTCACCCGGGTGCTCTATCCGCTGGCGGCCAATGGTTCCAGCCTGCCGACCCATGCCCTGCGCCCTCGCAGCCCGGCGGTGGACACCGGCGTCGGCTCCTGCACCCGGCAGGACCAGCGCGGTTCCATGCGGCCACGGGATGGCGATGGCGACGGCATGGCGCTGTGCGACCTGGGTGCCTATGAGCGGCCCAAGCCCTGAGGCGCAGGCAGATTTTTTGCAAATTGTTTCAAGCCTGACGCGTCGATAAGAAAAAGCAATTTCAGGATCGGGCCTGTTCGGCTGATAAGACTGAAGCTGCAATCCGAATCGGCAGGGACGCTGGCGAGACCCCAACCCGCAGGTACTGCCATGTCCATACGATCCATCACCATCGCTTCGCGCGCTTCCCTGTGTTTCGCCCTGATCACCCTGCTGGTGATCGTCCTCGGTGGTTTCTCATGGCAGCAGATGCATGTGCTGCGGGGTGCTGAACAGGACATCGAGACCAACTGGCTACCCTCCATCCAGACCGCCAACGACATCCAGACCAGCCTGCTGCACGTCCGCCTGGAGAGCCTGCGGCTGCTGGCCAGTACCACCCCCGCCGAACAGCGCAACGCGCTCGACCAGCTGCAGAGCGCACGCCAGACCCTGACCGAGAAAAGCGAGCACTACCGCCGCAACATGATCACCAGTGCCGAAGAACAGCGCGTGTTCGATGGCTCGGCGCAGGCCCTGCAGGCTTATATGACGGGGTTGCAGAAGCTGATCGACCTGCAAGGCAGCGACCCCGCCCAGGCCTTGCTCTGGGCCAACGGCGGCCAACGCGACCTGGCGACGACCTACCAGCAGCACGTGACCAAGCTGATCGACCTCAACGCCGCTGGCGTCAAGCGCTCGGGGGTTGCCGCCGGCGATGCCTACGACACCAGCATCAGCATCGTCATCGGCGCGGTGCTGCTGGCCCTGGCGATGACCGTGGCGCTGGCCATGACCCTGACCCGCAGCATCGTGCGGCCGCTGGGCGATTCGCTGCGCTTCGCCGAATCCATCGCCAAGGGCGACCTGACCCGCACCGTCGAAGTCAGCGGGCAGGACGAGGCCACGCGCCTCAGCGAGGCGCTGCGGCGCATGCAGGAGAACCTGCGGCAGACCATCCGGCAGATTTCCGACTCCTCGATCCAGCTCGCCTCGGCGGCCGAGGAGATGACCAGCGTCACCGAGCAGGGCAGCCTGACCCTGCAGCAGCAGAATTCCGAGATCGAGCAGGCCGCCGCAGCGGTCAACCAGATGACCGCCGCGGTGGAGGAAGTGGCGCGCAACGCGGCGTCGGCCTCGACGTCGGCGCGCCAGTCCAGCGAGGCGGCGAACCTGGGCAACCAGCGCGTGGCCCAGACCCTGGATGCCATCCGTCATCTTTCCCAGCAGGTGCAGGAAACCGAATCACGTGTCCAGGGCCTGGCCCAGCAGGCGGTGGATATCAGCCAGGTGCTCAATGTCATCCGTTCCATCGCCGAGCAGACCAACCTGCTGGCGCTCAACGCTGCCATCGAGGCGGCGCGGGCGGGCGAGCAGGGCCGAGGCTTCGCCGTGGTGGCCGATGAAGTGCGTGCCCTGGCGCACCGCACCCAGACCTCGACGCTGGAGATCGAGAAGATGATTTCCTCGATCCAGTCCGGCACCCATTCGGCGGTGCAGGCCATGCAGGCGAGCAACAGCCAGGCCCAGGCCACGCAGCTTTCGGCCGACGAGGCAGGGCGTGCATTGCAGGAGATCACCGAGGCGGTGGGCACCATCGACGAGCGCAACATGCAGATCGCCACGGCCTCCGAGCAGCAGGCCCATGTGGCACGCGAGGTGGACCGCAACCTGATGAGCATCCGCGACCTGTCCATCCAGAGCGCCGCCGGTGCGCACCAGACCACGGCGGCCAGCAGCGAGCTGGCGCGCCTGGCGGTGGACCTGAAGGGGCTGGTGGCGCGGTTCAGCGTTTGAGGTGGGCAAGCCCGCGCGGTGGATGTCGCTTTCGGCATCCACCGCGCGGAGGTGCTCGCCACCGGGAGCCGAGCTTCACTCCGTGGGAGCGAATTCATTCGCGAAGCTCTTCACGGGGCGGCCCCGACATGAGCCGCCCCTGCGTTCGGCGCCGACCCACGGCGCCGAGCGCCTGCTTTTTCCTCCTGGTGCGAACTCATTCGCGATGCCTTTCCCAAGCTCCTCCAGCCCTCCGCTTCCCGGCATGGGAACCATCTCCCACTCCCACGGACGAACAGCTGTAGGCCTCTGGACAAGCGGCCGGGCGGCGGCATAGCGTTGCCGGGCGCCGGTCGTGGCGCGGGGTTCACAGTCTTCCAAGGAGCGATGGTGTTCGATCTTCTCAAGCCGACGTTGTACGTCCGCGTCTACCGCAACCGCATGCTGATCCGCGAGCTCCAGGCCCAGCGCGAGCAGGATGTGCATGCGAGCTTCAGTACCGAGCGGTTGCTGGTCGGGCAGTTCAATGAAGCCAGGGTCGCGCTGCGCCAGGCGATCAAGCTGATGCTGCGTGGCAAGTGGATGTCCATGGCGCCCACCATTCTCGTGCAGCCGATGGAGATGACCGAAGGCGGCCTGTCCCAGGTCGAGGAGCGGATCTTCCACGAGCTCGGTGCAGGCGTCGGCGGGCGGCGGGTGCGGGTGCACATCGGCGACGAACTCAACGACGAGGCGGTGCGCCGCCAACTGGACGGGCGATGAGCACGGACCGGGTCGAGTCCTGGTTCGGCGAGGGCTTCATCGGGCTGCACCCCTTGCTGCAGCGGCTGCATCGCCAGGGTGGCGTGCTCGAAGGCGAGGTGGAGCTGGCGACGGGCGCAGGTCTCGCCGGGTGGCTGGGGCGTCGGCTGGCGGGAAAACTGGGCATCCCGCTCGGTGCACGGCGCGTGCCCTTGCGCGTGGATATCCATTGCGACGAGTCGGGCTTGCACTGGAGCAGGCGTTTCGCGGGTTCCGCCACCCTGGTTTCCCTGTTCCGCCCCGTGGGGCATTGGCCGGATGGGCACTGGGAGGAATGCACCGGTGCCCTGCGCCTGGCACTGAAGGTCGATACCCGTGACGGTGGCTGGCGCTGGGTGCCGATTGCGGCCTGGGTCCGGGGCATCCGCATTCCGCTGGCCCTGTTGCCGCGTACCACCGCCTACAAGCGCATCGAGGGCGGGCGTTATCACTTCTACGTCGGTTTCTCGTTGCCGGGGCTGGGGGAGTTGTTCTCCTACTGCGGCGGCCTGGAGCTCCTGCCCGCCGGTATCGCAGGGGGCGCCTGAGCCCGGGAGAGGTCGCCGGGCAGGCCGCGACCCCTCTGTCTTCGGCTCATACGGGCTTCACGGCGCCGTGCACTTCTCCTTCGCCTTGTCCGCGTCCAGCTTGCGGATGGAGGTGTAGAACAGCTCGCAGGTCTGCACCTTGTCGGTCACCAGCCACTTCTCTTTGCAGCGGTCGAGCGTGCTGCTCGGGTTGGCGCTGTGGTCCTTGCCCATTCCGGCCTGCCAGCAGGCGACGGTGATGTCCTGGCCCATGACCTTGAGGCCGGCGGCATCGGCCTTGGCCTGGTCGCCGTCGTAGTTCTCCGGGTCGGCGGCGTACCAAATGTAGCTGGGGTGGTTGCTGCCCAGCACCGGCACCTTCTGGTCGGCTGCGGGGCTGATGGTGCCGAGGCCGAGCACGCCGATGGTGGTGCCGTACTGTTGCTTGATCCAGCTGCGCACCGGCCCGCCGAAGGCGACCATCGGCAGCGCCGGGCTGCCCTTGGTGAGCTGCTCGACCATGCGCGTCTGGTAGGGGGTGAAGTAGCTGTAGACGCCTTCCAGGTCGCTGCCGGCGCTGGCCGGGGCGGCGATGGGGGCGATGTCGATGATGGTCTGGTAGCCGGGCGTATCGTCGGCGGCGACGCCGTTCTGCTCCAGCAGGTCGGCCCAGCGGTCGGTGGTGGCCGACTCCAGGTAGTCCTGGGCCCTGGTCAGCGAGTAATCCGGCGGGAAGTGCAGCAGTTCGATGCTGCGGCGGTTCTCCAAGGCCATGCCCAGGGGCAGGAAGAGGTACCAGCTGTACTGCCACTTGCCATCGGTGTTGAGCTGGCTGGCGCCCTTGTAGGCGAGATCGCCCGCATCCAGCAGCTGCACCAGGGGCAGGCCGTAGTCGGCGGGCACGCCGCTGAAGCGGGCGTAGAGCCCCTTGTCGTCACGGCCCACCTTGACCTGGCCGCCGGCGATGCCATCGCGCTTCAGGCTTTGCCCGAGGTAGTGCTCCACGGTCTGTTCCAGGGTCCAGTCGCGGTAGCAGATGACGCTGCAGTTGTTGGGGTAGGCGAACAGGCGGGTGACCCGTTCCTGGCTGCCCAGGCTGACCTGGACGTCGGCGGCCTGGGCGAAACAGGCGAGACCCGCGAGGAACGGGGCGAGCAGGGTGCGCATGCGCATGGACATCTCCTTGTTGTCGTGTGGCGAATCCTTCCGGTGCGGGGCGCTCGGTCAGAGGTATCCCGCACAGCATTTCTTGAATTTCTGCCCGCTGCCGCAGATGCACGGGTCGTTGCGCCCAGCCCTGGTTCCCACGGTCGGGTCGATGAAGTACCAGCGCCCGTCGTTCTGCACGAAGGAGGAGCGTTCGCGATGGCTGTGTTCGCCGCCCTGGTCGTGCCAGCGGGCGGTGAAGGTGACCAGGGCGTGCTCGGGCTTGCCGCCGAGCAGCTCGAAGGCCTCCACCTCGAGGCCGAGCCAGGTGCTCTGGAGGCTCCAGGCCTTCATCGCGTCGCGGTCCAGCCCGTCGCGCTGGGCGGGCAGCGTGGTTTCCACCAGGTAGTCCACCAGGCCGAGCACATAGGCGCTGTAGCGCGAGCGCATCAGCGCCTCGGCACTGGGGGCGGGGTGGCCGCCGTGATGGCGGCCGCAGCAGAGGTCGAGGAGGTTGCCGCTGCCGCAGGGGCATGTGCTCGCGTTCATGCCGTCACCACCAGTACTTGCCGAAGTTCTCGGGGTTGGCCCAGAACTTCGCGTTCAGCCAGTCGGGTACCTGCTTGTATTCGCGCAGGTCGTAGGTGAACAGGCTGAGCACCTGTTCATCGCGCTGGAAGCGCTCGGTGGCCTGCAGGGCCAGGGCGAAGAAGTCGGTGTCGGTCCATTCGCAGGCGCCGAGGTCCACCAGCACGGCGATGCGGCTGGCGTTGAGGTTGCGGATGCCGCCGAGCAGTTGCAGGGCGGTGCGCTTGGGCAGGTGTTCGAGGCAATCGGCGACCAGCGCCAGGTCGAAGCGTTGCGCCGCCTGTTCGGCCGGCAGCGGGCCGGCGGGCACCTGCACCACCTGGCTTTCCGGGTGGGCGGCGGCGAAGGCTTCGAGGGCCGGGAGCGGGGAGTCGCCCACCAGCAGCAGGCGCGCCGGTGCATAACGGTCGAGCAGGGCGGCAAGGGCCTGCTGCGGGGTGCGGGAGGAGAAGCTTGCGGTCATCGAAAATCCTCGGACAAGTCTGCGAAGACTAGCCTGCTGCCCGCTGCTGGCCTAGTGCTGGCGGTTTTTTAATCGCAGGTCTTTACTCCCCAGTTATCGGTTTCCAAAGGCCGATATCACGAGGAGACACGCATATGAGCATCACAAGGACAGCAATACCCTTGCTACTTGTGTCATCCCTGCTGACCGGTTGCGCCGGCCTGCAGAAGACCGACTGGCCCAAGTGTGCAGCAGTAGGCGGTGTAGGCGGTGCAGCGTTGGGTGCGATCGAAAGCAGTTCCTGGGCAGGCTGGGGCGCGTTGATCGGCGGCGGCATGGCTGCCGGCTACTGCTGGGTCCATGGCGACGGCGACGAGGATGGCGATGGTGTGCCTGACAGTCGCGACAAGTGCCCGGGCACTCCGCCGGGCGTGCAGGTGGATGCGAACGGTTGCCCGCCCGCGCCGGTCGTGGAAGAACGGGTCGAGGAAGTGGTCGTGGTCGAGGACGAGACCATCGTCGTGCGCGACCTGCTGTTCGCCTTCGACTCCGCGGCGCTGGACCCGGCCGACAAGGCCAAGCTGGACACCATCGCCAGCCGCCTGCGCAACGAAGCCCCGACCGCCAAGCTGACCATCACCGGTCACACCGACAGCGTCGGCGCCGACAGCTACAACCAGAAACTCTCCGAGAAGCGCGCCCACTCCGTGACGGACTACCTGGTCTCGACCGGCGTACCCAAGGGCAGCATCGTCGGTGTCAGCGGCGCGGGTGAAAGCCAGCCGGTCGCCGACAACGGCACGGCCGACGGTCGCGCGCTGAACCGCAGGGTGGAAATCCTGATCGACCGCTGAACCCCGCGTCCGTCGCGGCGTGCAGCTTGTGCGCCGTGACGGGCGGGTCTTTACTCCTGTGTTACCGGTATGGGACCGGTGACACAGGAGATCCTCACCATGAGAACCTTCTCACGGGCTGCTCTACTTCTTCTGGTCGGCAGTGTTCTCTCGGGTTGCGTCTCGACGTCCAGTACGGGCGACGCGCCGCTCAACCAGGGGAACTGGCCTCTTTGCAGTGCGATTGGCGGTCTGGCCGGCGGTGGGCTGGGCGCTATCGAGAGTTCCGCTTGGGCTGGTGGAGGTGCCGTTGCAGGTGCCATCGTCGGCGGTCTGATCTGTTACGCACAGGATGGCGACGAGGATGGTGACGGGGTCTTCGACCGCCGTGATACCTGCCCGAACACGCCGGCCGGTACTCAGGTCAACCACAATGGCTGTCCGCAGAAGACCTACCCGGCCGTGGTCAAGGCCGAGGAGCCCGCTCCCGAGCCCGCTCCACAGAGCGAGGTGATCGTGCTCAGCGACCAGGGCAAGGTGCTGTTCGCCTTCGATTCGGCCGAACTCACGGCCGATGCCAAGTCGCAACTGAACGAAGTGGCCACGCGCCTGAGCGATGCCACCACGGTCAGCGTCAAGGTCGTGGGCCACACCGACAGCGTCGGTTCCGATACCTATAACCAGGGACTCTCGGAACGGCGTGCCAGGAGTGCGGCCGACTACCTGATCAGCCAGGGCGTTTCCGCAGGCAAGGTCACCACCGAGGGACTCGGCGAGAGCCAGCCGGTGGCGGACAACGGCACCGATGCCGGACGTGCGCAGAACCGTCGCGTGGAGATCCACGTCGCGCGTTGAGGCGGTGTCGTCGTACCGAAGGGGCCCTTGCGGCCCCTTCTTCATGTGCACCATTTGGCAGCGGCGAAGACGAGGAGTAAGGTCGGCGGACTAAAAAAACAGAGGGGGTGGCATGAAACTTTTCCTGGGGGTGGGCAAGCTGGTTGCCCTGGTGTTCTGGCTGGCGGTGCTGGCCAATCTGATCGAGCCTTTCGCCAAACCGTTCGCGTCCCTGCTCAACGCCGTCGCCGCCCTGGTGCTCGGCCTGCACCTGCTGGAGCTGGTGGTGTGCAACGGGCAGTTGCGCACTCGCCCGCGTCCCTGGAACGACCGCCTGCAGCTGCTGCTGTTCGGGGTCTTCCACCTGCTCGGCCTGCCCCGTTCCGAGGGAGGTCGCCAGCATGCGTAAGCTCTGCCTCCTGGCCTTGCTGGCCAGCCCCGTGGTCCTGGCTGAAAGCAGCGTCAGCGTCGACGCCAACAGCCTTCTCAAGCTTCCCGCCCGGGTCGGCTCCCTGAGCCTCGACCGCGTGGTGGTGAACGACTACGGCACCCTGGTGATCCCGGCCAGCGTCACCGAGCTGCGCATCGGCGAGTTGCTGATGGGGCGGGACGCGCGCATCGGCATCGCCCCCTCCGACCAGCCCTTCAGCCTCGTGGTGCGCCGGGGCGAGATCGGCACCGGCGGCCACATCACCGCGTCCGGCGCCGCCGGCAGCATGAAGAAGCCGGCCAGCGCCGGCCGCGACCTGAGCCTGCGCCTGGAGCAGGTGCGGGTGGACGAGATCACCCTGGATGTCCGTGGCGGCATCGGTACGCCCGGCTACAGCGGGCTCGCCGGTGCGGATGGCGATTCGGGCGGCTGCCTCTGGGGCAGCGCCAGCCGTGGCCATGACGGCCAGAACGGCGGCGATGGCCAGGCCGGGGGCGCGGGCGGCCACATCCGCCTGGAAGTGCCGGTGGATTTCCCTGTCGAACAGGTGAAGGTGCGCCTGGAAGGCGGCGCCGGTGGCCCGGCGGGCGAGGCGGGGGCAGCGGGAGCGGGCGGAGCCGCCAAGGGCTGCCTGTTCTATCGCACCGAGGCCGGCAGCAAGGGCCGCCCGGGGCAACCCGGCCAGCCGGGCAGCGCGGGGGCTGCCGGCCAGCTCGACGTGGTGCGCATCCAGTAGTCGTCGAGGCGCTGCGGCCTCAGAAGTTCGGGCGTGCCGCGGCGATCGCCACCAGGAACAGGCCCAGCAGCAGGTTGATGCCCACCAGGCGGCGGATGCGGCCCAGTACCGCGCCGCCGGTTGGCCAATCCTCGGCCGCTATCGCGCGGCGCAGCTCCGGCAACTGCAGGGCGTTGACCCGCAGGAACAGCGCGAGCATGGCGATGTACAGCCCCATCATGATGTGTACGTAGCGCGGCGCGCCGTCGAAGCCGGCGAAGCGCATGTGCATCATGCCCACGCCGCTCACCGGCAGCAGGACCACCGCCACCCAGACCCAGAGGAAGAAGCGGCGGAACACCTCGACCCAGAGCTTCAGCCGTGCCGGCGCATCGAGCGCCTGGACCGCGGCGGGGCGCAGCACCATCCAGGCGAAGAACATGCCGCCGACCCACACCAGGGCGGCGAGGACGTGGACGGCGTAGAGCGCGGCGAAGGGCGTCATCGGGTTTTCTCCAGTCGGAAACAGGGCGCGCTATGATAGCCGCCCTGTTAAAGTACTGAAAATTTATCCAGCCTTCCGCGCCCGCAAGTACCCATGCTCAGCACCGAACTCAAGTCCCAGATCCAGGGCGCCTATTCCCGTTTCCTCGAAGCCAAGGGGCTCAAGGCCCGCTACGGCCAGCGCCTGATGATCGCCGAAGTGGCCAAGGTGCTGGGCGCCATCAAGGCCGACGACGAGGGCCATCGCGATGGCGAGCCCGCCGTGGTCGCGGTGGAGGCGGGCACCGGTACCGGCAAGACGGTCGCCTACAGCCTGGCGGCCATCCCCTCGGCCAAGGCCGCCGGGAAGCGCCTGGTGATCGCCACCGCCACCGTGGCGCTGCAGGAGCAGATCGTCCACAAGGACCTGCCCGACCTGATCCGCAACAGCGGCCTCAATTTCAGCTTCGCCCTGGCCAAGGGGCGGGGTCGCTACCTGTGCCTGTCCAAGCTCGACATGCTGCTGCAGGACGGCCAGGCGCAGAGCGCCACCGCGCAGCTGTTCGCCGACGAGGGCTTTCGCATCGACGTCGACGAGAGCGGGCAGAAGCTGCTCAACCAGATGATCGAGAAGCTCGCCGGCAACCGCTGGGACGGCGACCGCGACTCCTGGCCCGAGGCGATCGAGGACCAGGACTGGGCGCGCGTCACCACCGATCACAGCCAGTGCACCAAGCGCCACTGCCCCAACTTCCAGCAGTGCGCCTTCTATAAGGCGCGCGAGGGCATGACCAAGGTCGACGTTATCGTCACCAACCACGACATGGTCCTGGCCGACCTGGCCCTGGGCGGCGGCGCCGTGCTGCCGGACCCGCGCGAGACCGTCTACGTGTTCGACGAAGGCCATCACCTGCCGGACAAGGCCATCGGCCACTTCGCCCATTTCACCCGCCTGCGCTCCACCGCCGACTGGCTGGAGACGGTGGCCAAGAACCTCACCAAGCTGCTCGCCCAGCACCCGCTGCCGGGCGACCTCGGCCGCCTGATCGAGAACGTGCCGGAGCTGGCGCGGGAAATCCGCGGCCAGCAGCAGTTCATGTTCACCGCCTGCGAGGAGGTCGCCGACTTCCGCGCCGGCGAGGACATGGAAGGGCGCGAGCGCCCGCGCCATCGTTTCGAGGCCGGCGTGGTCCCCGAGCACCTGATCGAGATGGGCATCGAGCTGAAGAAGGGCTTCGCCAAGCTCAACGACGTCTTCACCCGCCTCACCGAACTGCTCAAGGAAGCCATGGACGGGGAGGGCAGCGTCGGCATCGCCAGCCACCAGGCCGAGGAGTGGTACCCGCTGTTCGGCAGCCTGCAGACCCGCGCCCAGGGCAACTGGGAGCTGTGGACCGCCTTCACCGCCGAGGACCCGGAGGAGAGCCCGCCCATGGCTCGCTGGCTGACCCTCGCCGAGTTCGGCTCGGCCTATGACATCGAGGTCAACGCCAGCCCGATCCTCGCCGCCGAGACCCTGCGGCGGAACCTGTGGAACGTCGCCTATGGCGCCCTGGTCACCTCCGCCACGCTCACCGCGCTCGGCACCTTCGACCGCTACCGCATGCGCGCGGGCCTGCCGAAGAAGGCCGTCACCGCCGTGGTGCCCAGCCCCTTCCACCATGCCGACGCGGGCGTGCTCAAGGTGCCGGACCTCAAGGTAGACCCCCGCGATGCCGCGGCCCATACCGCCGCGATCATCCGCGACCTGCCGCAGCTGGTCGAAGGCTCGCGCGGCACCCTGGTGCTCTACGCCTCGCGCAAGCAGATGCAGGAGGTCTTCGACGGCCTCGACCGCGACTGGCGCAAGCGCGTGCTCATCCAGGGCAACCTGTCCAAGCAGGAGACCCTGAACAAGCACAAGCAGCGGGTGGACGAGGGCGAGACCAGCGTGCTGTTCGGGCTGGCCAGCTTCGCCGAGGGTGTCGACCTGCCCGGCGCCTACTGCGAGCACGTCGTCATCGCCAAGATCCCCTTCGCCGTGCCCGACGACCCGGTGGAAGCGGCGCTGTCGGAGTGGATCGAGGCGCGCGGCGGCAACCCCTTCATGGAGATCGCCGTGCCCGATGCATCGCTGCGCCTGGTGCAGGCCTGCGGTCGCCTGCTGCGTACGGAATCCGACCGCGGCACCATCACCCTGCTCGACCGGCGGGTCGTGACCCAGCGCTACGGCAAGGCGATTCTCAATGCGCTGCCGCCCTTCCGCCGCGAGATCGGCTGAAACAGCCACCGCGGCGCTTGACGCCGGGCCCGCCTCTGCGATGATTGCCGGCTTGCGCGGGCACGGTTTTGCAGATCGCGGGCAACATTCGCCCATTCCGCTGTCTATGCACTGACTTCATGTGGGGAATCGGTTTCATGTCATCCAGAACCAAACCAGCGCTGCTGCTGCCCATCCTGCTCGCCATCGGTGGCTTGAGCGCGGCGGCACAGGCCGAGACGCTGTTCAACTTCGTACGCCCGCTGGACTCCGTCACCGTCACCACCCAGGACGCCGGCCTGCCCAGCGTGACCGCCGAGAACACGCCCGAGGGCGAGATTCTCCGTCGTCTGAATTTCAACCAGGCCGACAAGCCCAGCCTGCGCCTCTCGCCGCAGAGCGGGACCTGGGACTGGAGCAAGGCCGGGGCCATGAGCCTGCGCCTGCAGAGCGCCATGGACTGGGCCCTGACCCTGGACGTGACCATCGAGAGTGCCGACGGCAAGGTCGTGCGCACCCGCCTGGCCCTGCCCGCCGGCCCGGCGCAGACGCTCTTGGTCCCGCTCACCGCCACCTCGCCCCGCGCCCACGGCATGCGCGCCGCGCCGCCGCAGCCCTGGGTCCGCGACGGCAAGCGCTACCTGCTGGCCACCGAAGTGGAAGGCGAGCTGGACCTGACCAAGGTCAGCGCCGTGACCCTTTCCCTCGACCACCCCAACGCCGTGCAGAGCGTTTTGCTGGGCCGCTTCGGCACCGCCGAGCAGAGCCTGCAGGATGACTACTACAAGGGCCTGATCGACGGCTACGGCCAGTACACCCGCGCCGACTGGCCGGAGAAGATCAAGAACGACGAGCAGCTCAAGAGCGCCGCCCAGCAGGAGCGCAAGCAGCTCGATGAGTGGCAGAAGAAGCTCCCCGAGCAGGACGCCTACGGTGGCTGGCTGGCCGGCCCGAGCTTCGAGGCCAAGGGGTTCTTCCGCACCGAGAAGCGCGACGGGCGCTGGTACCTGGTGACCCCGGAAGGCCATCCCTTCTATTCGCTGGGCGTCAACGCCGTCACTCCCGAGCACAGTCAGACCTATGTGGAAGGCCGCGAGGCGATGTTCACCGCCCTGCCCAAGGACGGCGAACCCCTGGCCGCCTGGTACGGCAACGGCGACAGCCGCCGCGACACCGGCTCGACCAAGGGACGCGCCTTCGACCACGGTCGCTGGTACGACTTCTATGGCGCCAACCTGGAACGCACCTACGGCAAGCAGGACAAGGCCGCCTGGGTCGACCACAGCATCGAGCGCCTCAAGGCCTGGGGCTTCAACACCGTCGGCAACTGGAGCGCAGGCGAATTCAACACCCGCCAGCGCATGCCCTACACCATTCCGCTGTCGATCCACGGCGACTACGCCACCATAAGCACCGGCCTCGACTGGTGGGGCGGCATGCCCGACCCGTTCGACCCGCGTTTCGCCATGGCCGCCGAGCGGGCCATCGCCATCGCCGCGCGTGATCATCGCGACGACCCCTGGCTGATCGGCTACTTCGCCGACAACGAGCTGGCCTGGGCCGGCCCCGGCGACGACCCGAAGTCCCGCTACGCCCTGGCCTACGGCACCCTGCGCCTGACCACCGACGTGCCGGCCAAGCGTGCCTTCCTTAAGCAGCTGCGCGACAAGTACCGCAACCAGCAGGGCCTGTCCCAGGCCTGGGGCGTCGAGCTGCCCGCGTGGGAGCTGATGGAGGACCCGGGCTTCGAGGCGCCGCTGCCGAACCCCGAGCACCCGGCCATCGAGGAAGACCTCAAGCGCTTCCAGCGTTTCTTCGCCGACACCTACTTCAAGACCATCGCCGAGTCGATGAAGTGGCACGCGCCGAACCACCTGCTGCTGGGCGGTCGTTTCGCCGCCAGCGTGCCGGAGGCGGTGGAGTCCTGCGCCCAGTACTGCGATGTGCTGAGCTTCAACTTCTATACCCGCGAACCTCAGCATGGCTACGACTTCGAGTACCTGCGCAAGCTGGACAAGCCGCTGATGGTCACCGAGTTCCACTTCGGTTCCCGCGATCGCGGTCCGTTCTGGGGCGGTGTGGCCGAGGTCTACAAGGAAGAGGAGCGCGGCCCGGCCTACGCCAACTTCCTGAAGAAGGCCCTGGAGGAGCCGCTGATCGTCGGCGCCCACTGGTTCCAGTACCTCGACCAGCCGGCCAGTGGCCGACTGCTCGACGGCGAGAACGGCCACCTCGGCCTGGTAGGTATCACCGACCGTCCCTATGACGGCTTCGTCAAGGCGGTGCGCAAGGCCAACCTGGACGTCGCCGCGCAACTGGCCAAGCCCGTCGAAGCCAAGCCGGCCGACAAGCCGGCTGAGAAGGCAGCAGCACCGGCTCCCGCTGCCAAGCCCGAGGCCAAGCCTGCTCCCAAGCCGGAAGCCAGGCCCGAGAGCAAGCCGGAAGCCAACGCCGAGGCGAAGCCCGAGGCCAAGCCGGCCGAGCCCAAGCCCGAGGCGGCGCCGGCCGAGCAACCCGAGCAATCGGAGAAGCCCGTCGGCAAGCCCACCGACGAGGCGACGCCCAAGCCCGACCCCGCGCCGAAGGTCGAGACCGACCCCGCGCAGAAGCAGGATGCGCCGGATGCATCCTGAGTCATTCGACTGACCGATGAACCCTGCGCCGAACTTCGGCGAGGTTCACAAAGGACGGCGGCCTTGGTAACAATGCCGCCGTCATTTTTTCCGAGGAGAGTGCCGGTGCAGACCCAGGGTTACTTCGACTTGCGCTTCGAGAAGGTGCGCGACCAGTTCGCCGCGCTGTTCGACGATCCCCAGGAGCGCGGCGCCGCGCTCTGCGTCCAGGTGGGCGGCGAGACCGTGCTCGACCTCTGGGCCGGTGTCGCCGACAAGGACGGCCAGGAGGCCTGGCAGACCGACACCATCCTCAACCTGTTCTCCTGCACCAAGACCTTCACCGCCGTCGCCGCGCTGCAGCTGGTGGGCGAGGGCAAGCTCGAGCTGGACGTGCCCGTGGCCCGCTACTGGCCCGAGTTCGCCGCTGCCGGCAAGGAGCGCATCACCCTGCGCCAGCTGCTCTCCCACCGCGCCGGCTTGCCGGCGATCCGCCAGCCGCTGCCCGCAGAAGCCCTCTACGACTGGCAGGCGATGACCACTGCCCTGGCCGCCGAGGAACCCTGGTGGACGCCGGGCGAGGAACACGGTTATGCCCCCATCACCTATGGCTGGCTGGCCGGCGAGGTGATCCGCCTGGCCGAAGGCCGCGGGCCGGGCGAATCCATCGCCGCGCGCATCGCCCGCCCGCTGGGGCTGGATTTCCATGTCGGCCTGGATGACGCCGAGTTCCATCGCGTGGCCCATATCGCCCGCGCCAAGGGCAACATGGGCGACGCCTCGGCCCAGCGCCTGCTCAAGTGCATGATGAGCGAGCCCACCGCCCTCAGTACCCGTGCCTTCACCAACCCGCCGTCGATCATGACCAGCACCAACAAGCCGGAATGGCGGCGCATGCAGCAGCCGGCGGCCAACGGCCACGGCAACGCCCGCAGCCTGGCGGGCTTCTACGCCGGCCTGCTGGACGGCCAGTTGCTCGACTCCGCGCTGCTCGCCGAGCTCACCCGCGAGCACGCCGTCGGCGACGACCGCACCCTGCTGACCCGTACCCGTTTCGGCCTGGGCTGCATGCTCGACCAGCCGGACGTGGCCAACGCCACCTACGGCATGGGCAGGCTCGCCTTCGGGCATCCCGGCGCCGGCGGCTCCATCGGTTTCGCCGACCCGGAGCGCGAGGTCGCCTTCGGCTTCGTCACCAACACCCTCGGCCCCTATGTGCTGATGGACCCGCGCGCCCAGCGCCTGGCACGCACCTTCGCCGAGTGCCTGTAGCGACACCGCTCGTCAGTTGAGCGGAATATCCCTTTGCGGATGAAGGGGTTGCGTCCAGAATTTCAGCCTGTACCTGAGATTGATGCGCCATCATGCGATGGCGCATCGCCTTCTCCCTTCACCTGTTACGGGGGCCCCTCCATGAAGCTGCTCAAGTCGTCCACCTTGATCCTCTGCATGACCGTTTCCGGTTGCAGCACCTTCAGCCACGACAAGCCGGCGGAACAAGCCCATGCACAGAACAGCGGCACCAGCCACTGGTGGTGGCCGTTCGGTGGCAGCGACGAGAAGGTGGCCAAGGCCGAGGTGCCCAAGGTCGACGAGAAGCTGACCCAGGCCTGGCTGGACCAGTACGAGCCGCGCCTGCGCGAGGCGGTCAAGGGCAGCAAGCTGGAAGTGGAGCGCCGCGACAACCTGCTGGTGGTCACCGCGCCGGTGGAAGGCTCGTTCAATCCCGATCGCCCCAGCATGCTGCTGCCCATCACCCTCGGCCCCTTCAGCCGTGTCGCCAAGCTGGTGGAAGGCGATCCCAAGACCGGCGTGCTGGTCCTCGGCCATGCCGACACCTCCGGCGAGGATGCCCTCAACCGCAAGCTCAGCCAGGAGCGCGCCCAGGCGGTGGCGGCGATCTTCCGCCTCAGCGGCCTGCAGCGTGATCGCCTGTCGCTCAAGGGCGTCGGTTCCGACATGCCCCGCGCGGCCAACGACAGCAAGGACGGGCGTTCCCTGAACCGTCGCGTGGAGATCCTCCTCACCCCGCAAGACACCCTGGTGGCCCTGCTGGCCCGCTACAACCAGCCACCGAAGGTCGCCCAGCAGGTGGTTGCGGCAGATCAAGGAAAATGAGCCTTCCTTGGGTAAGCTAGGGCTTTCCTTTTCCAGGACGCCGTGATGACCCAGACCCTCGCCGACATGCGCCGCGACTACACCCGCGACGGCCTCAGCGAAGCCCAGGCTCCCGAGGAGCCCTTCGCCCTCTTCCAGCAGTGGTTCGGCGATGCGGTGAAGACCGAGCAGTTGCCGGTCGAGCCCAACGCCATGACCCTCGCGACCGTCGATGCCGACGGTCGACCGCACTGCCGGGTGCTCCTGCTCAAGGGGCTCGATGCGCGCGGCTTCACCTTCTTCAGCAACTATGAGAGCGCCAAGGGCGAGCAGCTCGCGGCCCGTCCCTTCGCCGCCATGACCTTCTTCTGGCCCAGCCTGGAGCGGCAGGTACGCATCGAGGGCCGCGTCGAGCGGGTCACCCCGGAAGAGTCCGATGCCTATTTCCAGGTGCGCCCCCTGGGCAGCCGCATCGGCGCATGGGCCTCGCCGCAGAGCCGGGTGATCGCCGACCGTGCCGAGCTGGAGCAGCTCCTTGCCGAGACCGAGCGGCGCTTCCTCAACCTGGCGCCCACCTGCCCGCCGCACTGGGGCGGCTACCGCCTGCTGCCCGAGCGCGTCGAGTTCTGGCAAGGCCGTCCGAGCCGCCTGCACGACCGCCTCAACTACCGCCTCGTCGATGGCCGGTGGATGTTCGAACGCCTCGCCCCCTGAGGCTTTCCCGGGCGGCGTAGCCGCCCTGTAGACTGGCGGCTTCCCCAGGAGGCCGCCCCATGCTCGAACTCGACTCCACCCTGGCGCAGCACATCGTCGACCGCGCCATGGCCATCCTCCCGCACAACATCAATGTCATGGATGCCCAGGGCATGATCATCGGCAGCGGCGACCCGTTGCGCGTGCACACCCGCCACGAGGGCGCCCAACTGGTGTTGGCCAACCGCCGCGTGGTGGAGATCGACGAACAGGCCGCCGCCTGCCTGCGGGGCGTGCGCCCCGGTGTGAACCTGCCGCTGTTCCATGCCGAGCGACTGATCGGCGTGCTCGGTATCACCGGCGAGCCGGATACGGTGCGCCCCTATGCCGAACTGGTGCGCATGGCTGCCGAAATGCTGGTGGAGCAGCGCCAGCTGCAAGCCGAGCGGCACTGGCAGCGCCACCAGCTGGACGCCTGGCTGAACCAGCTCGCCGACCCACGGACCGACCTGGTGCAACTGGCCGCCGAGGCCGAGCGCATCGGCCTGCAACTGCCCTGGAGGCAGCAGGTCTGCGTGCTGGAGCTGATGGAGGAGGGCGACCCGGCGGAGCGACGGGCGCGGGTCCTGGATGGCCTGGCCCGGCAGGGGGTGCTGGGTGCGGCATTGTCCGCCCGTGAACTGATCTGCTGCCGGCCCTACAGCGCCGAGCGCGATGATGCCGTTTGGCTGGCCCAGGCCGACGAGCGTGGCTGGGGCATCGCCCGCCTGTGCATCAGCGACCCCCAGGCCGGTATCGGCGACCTGCGCGAGGCCGCCCTGGCCACCCGCTCGCTGCAGGCCTTCGCCCGTGCCTGCCGGCCACGGCAACGCATCTTCCACCTGGAGGAGCACCGGCTGTCGACGCTGCTGTTCGCCCAGCGTGACAGCTGGCTGCTCCGGCGCTGGCTCGGCCCGTTGCGGGCGCTGGTCCTGGAGGACGAGGACGGCGTGTTGTGCCGCACCCTGCGCTGCTGGTGCGAGCACGATGGCCAAGGCAACACCTGTGCCCAGGCGCTCGGCATCCACCGCAACACCCTGCGCTACCGCCTGGAGCGCATCGCCGAGCGGGTGGGCCTGGAGCAACCGCGTCACGACCAGTTGCTGCTCCTCGGGATGGGGCTGGACCTGCTGCGCTCCAGCGACCTTTGTGCAGATGCACGCGTGAAGGCGGCTCTGGAGGGGGCTTCCTAGGGCGCATGCATAAGGCCATGGCGACGGAGATGCGGCAGAATCGGGCCACTACCGGTATCCATAACAACAACTAAGGAGTCCGCACATGGGCCTGGTCCTGATCCTGGTGGCGTTGATCGCCTTCATCGTGCTGTCCACCACCCGCTTCAAGCTGCATCCCTTCCTTGCATTGCTCGCCGCGGCCTTCATCGCCGGCTTCGCCTACCAGGTCCCCACCGGCGAGATCGTCAAGACCATCACCACCGGCTTCGGCAGCATCCTCGGCTACATCGGCATCGTCATCGTCCTGGGCACCGTCATCGGCGTGATCCTCGAGCGCAGCGGCGCGGCCATCACCATGGCCGAGACGGTCATCCGCCTGCTGGGTGAACGCTTCCCCACCCTGACCATGTCGATCATCGGCTACCTGGTGTCCATCCCGGTGTTCTGCGACTCCGGCTTCGTCATCCTCAATTCGCTGAAGAACGCCCTGGCGGCCCGCATGCGTGTCTCCACCGTGGCCATGAGCGTGGCGCTGGCCACCGGCCTCTACGCCACCCACACCTTCGTGCCGCCCACCCCCGGGCCCATCGCCGCCGCAGGGAACCTTGGCCTGGATGCCAGCCTCGGGCTGGTGATCGCCGTCGGCCTGGTGGTGGCGCTGGCTACCGCCCTGGCGGGCATGTGGTGGGCCAACCGCTTCATCGGCCGCGAGGTGCAGCTGGAGGACGACCACCTGCCGCCGTCGGCGGACCAGGACTTCGCCGCGCTGCGTGCCGGCTACGGCAAGCTGCCCAGCGCCTTCCAGGCCTTCGCGCCGATCTTCGTGCCCATCCTGCTGATCTGCCTGGGCTCCATCGCCGCGTTCCCCGCCAAGCCCTTCGGCAGCGGCACCGTCTTCGGCCTGCTGAGTTTCCTCGGCCAGCCGGTGGTGGCCCTGCTGGTGGGGGTTGCCCTGGCCTGCACGCTGCTCAAGAGCGAGGACAAGCGCAAGGAGTTCCACGATCACGTGGTGGAGGGCATCGTGTCCGCCGCGCCCATCCTGCTGATCACCGGTGCCGGTGGCGCGTTCGGCGCCATGCTCAAGGTCACCCCGCTGGGCGACTACCTCGGCAGCACCCTGTCGGCGCTGGGCATCGGGCTGTTCATGCCCTTCGTGGTCGCCGCCGCGCTGAAGACCGCGCAAGGCTCGACCACC
Source organism: Pseudomonas sp. Pc102 (assembly GCF_018408275.1). Classification (NCBI taxonomy): domain Bacteria; kingdom Pseudomonadati; phylum Pseudomonadota; class Gammaproteobacteria; order Pseudomonadales; family Pseudomonadaceae; genus Pseudomonas; species Pseudomonas sp. Pc102. Next base: position 1,484,872 of record NZ_AP021905.1, read on the forward strand.
GTGGCGCTGGTCACCACTTCCGCCCTGGTGGCGCCGCTGCTCGGCCAGCTTGGCCTGGACAGCGAGATGGGGCGCGTGCTCACCGTGATGGCCATCGGTGCGGGCGCCATGACCGTGTCCCATGCCAACGACAGCTTCTTCTGGGTGGTGACCCAGTTCAGCCGCATGCCGGTGTCCCTGGCCTACCGTGCGCAGACCCTGGCGACCCTGGTGCAGGGTATCGTCGGCATGCTCGTCACCTGGCTGCTCAGCCTGATCCTGCTCTGACCGCAGTACTGCCCGGAGCCTGGCGCTCCGGGCCCATCCCGAGGTAACCCGATGAAGATTGTGATTGCCCCCGACTCCTTCAAGGAAAGCCTGAGCGCGCCCGACGTGGCCGCCGCCATCGGGCGCGGCTGGACTTCGGTGCACCCGGCCGCACAGGTACTGCTGCGCCCCATGGCCGACGGCGGGGAGGGCACGGTGGATGCCGTGCTCGCGGCCACGGGCGGCGAGCGCCGCACGGCCATCGTGCGGGGGCCGCTGGGGTACGGCGTCGAGGCGCACTGGGGTTGGCTGGGGAGGGCGGCGCGATCATCGAGATGGCCGCCGCCAGCGGCTTGCACCGGGTGCCCCAGGCCGACCGAGATGCCACCCGCACCTGCAGTTTCGGCACCGGTGAGCTGATCCGCGAGGCTCTGGACGCGGGCGCGACGCGCATCACCCTCGGCCTCGGCGGCAGCGCCACCAACGATGGCGGCGCCGGGCTGCTGCGGGCACTCGGGCTGCGTCTGCTGGACGCGGATGGCGAGGAGCTGGCGCCCGGTGGCGCCGCATTGGCGGGGCTGGCACGCATCGATCGCAGCGGCATCGATCCACGCCTCGCAGGTGTCGCGTTCGATGTGGCGGCGGATGTGGACAACCCGCTCTGCGGCCCTCGCGGCGCTTCCCATGTCTTCGGCCCGCAGAAGGGGGCGAGCCCGGCGCAGGTCGAGGCGCTGGACGCGGCCTTGCAGCGCTATGCCGATGTCGTGGCCGCCGAGCTGGGCGAGGATCACAGCCGCCAACCGGGTGTCGGCGCGGCCGGTGGGTTGGGCTTCGCCGCCCGGGCCTTTCTAGGTGCACGTTTCCGTCCCGGTATCGAACTGGTGGCCGAGCTGGCCGGGTTGGCCGAGGCGGTGGTCGGTGCCGACCTGGTGATCACCGGGGAGGGGCGCCTGGATTCCCAGAGCCTGCACGGCAAGACGCCGGTGGGCGTGGCGCGTATCGCACGCGCTGCCGGCGTCCCGGTGATCGCCCTGGCGGGCAGCCTGGGGGAGGGCTACCCGCGTCTGCGCGAGGCGGGCATCGAGGCGGCCTTCAGCCTGGTGCCCGGGCCGATGACGCTGGAGCGGGCGATGGCCGTGGCCGCCGGGGAGCTGGAAGCACGCAGCGCCGACATCGCCCGGCTCTGGGCGCTGGCGGCGCGCAATCAGGCGCCGGGGTAACGCTGCGCGGCCTGTTCCAGCCAGGCGGGCAGGTCCTTGCGCTTCACGCCCTCACGACGCGCGGCCTGCAGTTGGTCGAGCATGTAGTCGCGGCGCCCGGCATCCGCCCCGGCGAGCGACAGCGCCAGGTCGCGATCCATCCAGCGCTTGATGCGCACGTAGATCCACCAGTGGAAGTACAGCCCCGCTGCGGTGGTGACGACGATGATGAAATAATCCATGAACTACCCTTGCTCTGGCGGCACCCGGGCGCTTCGGCGTTGTCCGAGTGAGGAGTCTGTATGGAAACTGAACGGGTCGGCAGTTTGTTCAGGCGCCGGGTGACAGTTTCCGCAGCTGCGGAGTCTAATGGACGAGCATCCAATCTGGAGGAAATGCTATGCGTAAATCCGTTCTGCTAGTCGCTTCGTTCTCTGCGGTAGCGATGCTTCTGGGCGGCTGTCAGTCGAGCCTGACCGGAGACACCTATTCGCGCGACGAAGCACGCCAGGTGCAGACCGTGCGCATGGGCACCATCGAGTCGCTGCGTCCGGTGAAGATCGAAGGCACCAAGACCCCGATCGGCGCAGGGGCCGGTGCGGTCGTTGGTGGCGTCGGCGGCAGCGCCATCGGTGGCGGGCGTGGCAGCGTGGTGGCGGCGGTTATCGGCGCGGTCGCCGGCGGCCTGCTGGGTGCCGCGACCGAGGAAGGCCTGACCCGTACCCAGGGCGTCGAGATCACCGTTCGCGAGGACGATGGCTCCATGCGTGCCTATGTACAGGAAGTGCAGGAAAACGAAATCTTCCGTGTAGGCGAGCGCGTGCGCATCATGACCGTCAACGGTACCAGCCGCGTCTCCCACTGATCCCGGTTCGCCCGCCACGGGCGAATCCTCCCCGTTTCGTCTCTACTCTCCCGTGCTACCTCCGAGAGATGCGGCCGCGCAGCAATGCGCGGGCCCCCCTCTTTCGGAGGTGGCGGGCTTTTGCTAGTTTTTTGAAATAATTCAATGCATGTTCGGCAATCGATAGTTATGGATAATCGTCGAGTTTCGCCACGCCGGTCCTCAGCGCTGGACGAGGCCAAGTAAGGAGGATCATCGATGTATCTGGCGCTGATTGTCGCGCTGCCTTTTCTGGGCGCACTGCTGCCCCTGTTCGCCGAGCGCCTGGGACGCAACCAGGCGTCGCTCGCCGCTGCCCTGGCACCGTTGGCAGGCCTGGTCCTGCTGCTGACCCAGGCGCCCGGCGTGCTGGCCGGGGAGACCCTGAAGCTGGTCCTGCCCTGGCTGCCTGGCCTGGGCTTGAACTTCAGCTTGCGTCTCGACGGCCTGGGCTTCCTCTTCGCGCTGCTGATTCTCGGCATCGGCCTTTTGGTCATCCTCTACTCCCGCTACTACCTGTCCGAGCGCGAACCCATCGGGCGCTTCTTCGCCTTCCTGCAGCTGTTCATGGGCGCGATGCTCGGTGTGGTGCTCTCGGAGAACCTGCTGCTGATGCTGGTGTTCTGGGAGGCCACCAGCCTGTCATCCTTCCTGTTGATCGGCTTCTGGGGCCATCGCTCGGATGCCCGCAAGGGCGCGCGCATGGCGCTGACGGTGACCGGCGCCGGTGGCCTCGCGCTGCTGGCGGGCATCCTGCTGCTGGGCCACGTGGTCGGCAGCTTCGAGCTGAGCGACGTGCTGGCCGCGGGCGACCGCATCAGGGCCCACGCTCTCTATCCGCTGCTGCTGTGCCTGGTGCTGCTGGGCGCGCTGACCAAGTCGGCGCAGTTCCCCTTCCATTTCTGGCTGCCCCACGCGATGGCGGCGCCGACCCCGGTGTCCGCGTACCTGCACTCGGCGACCATGGTCAAGGCCGGCGTCTTCCTCCTTGCGCGGCTCTACCCGGCGCTGGCCGGCACCGACTGGTGGTTCTACCTGGTGAGCATCAGCGGCCTGGCGACCCTGCTGCTGGGCGCGACGATGGCGCTGTTCCAGCACGACCTCAAGGGACTGCTGGCCTACTCGACCATCAGCCACCTGGGCCTGATCACCCTGCTGTTCGGCCTCGACTCGCCGATGTCCAACGTCGCGGCGGTGTTCCACATCATCAACCACGCCACCTTCAAGGCCTCGCTGTTCATGGCCGCCGGGATCATCGACCACGAGACCGGCAGCCGCGACATGCGCCTGATCAACGGCATGTGGCGCTACCTGCCGCACACCGCCGTGCTGGCGATGGTGGCGTCCCTGGCGATGGCCGGGGTGCCGCTGCTCAACGGCTTCCTCAGCAAGGAGATGTTCTTTGGCGAGGCCCTGAGCCAGGACATGGCCGGCGGCCTACACTGGCTGCTGCCGCTGGGTGCGACCCTGGCGGGCGTGTTCTCCGTGGCCTATTCGCTGCGCTTCGTGCATGACGTGTTCTTCAACGGTGAGCCCAAGCCGCTGCCGAAATTCCCGCCCCATGAGCCGCCGCGCTACATGAAGGTGCCGGTGGAGATCCTCGTCGCGCTTTGCGTGCTTGTGGGCATGGCGCCCAACTTCACCGTGGCGCCGCTGCTCGCAGTGGCCGCCAGTGCCAGCCTGGGGGGCGAGCTGCCCGAGTACAGCCTGGCGATCTGGCACGGCCTCAACCTGCCGCTGGCGATGAGCTGCGTGGCGCTGCTCGGCGGCGTACTGCTCTATGTCGGGCGCAAGCCGCTGTTCCGCTGGTACGCGGGGCTGCCCGACGCCGACGCCAAGCTGGTGTTCGAGGCAGCGATGCAGCGCCTGGTGCGCGGCGCCACCCGCCTGACCGAATGCCTGGAGAACGGCTCGCAACAGCGCTACCTGGCCCTGCTGGTGCTGGCGGCGCTGGTGGTGGTGGGCGTCTCGCTGTGGCCGCTGTCCCACCTGACCGGCTCGCGCCCGCCGATGCCGCTGGATGGCGCCGCCCTCGTGGGCATGCTGGTGCTCTCGGCGACTGCGGTGCTCACGGCCGTGTTCCACCGCCAGCGCCTGGTGGCCCTGCTGGTGCTCGGTGTCGGCGGCCTGCTGGTGGCCCTGGCCTTCGCCCGCTTCTCCGCTCCCGACCTGGCGTTGACCCAGCTCTCGGTGGAGGTGGTGACCATGGTCCTGCTGATGCTGGCCATGTACTACCTGCCCTCGCGCACCCCCCGTGAGAGCTCGATGACGCGCCGCCTGCGCGACCTGCTGCTGGCACTCGGCGGGGGCAGCGTGGTCGGCGTGCTGGTCTATGCGGTGATGACCCGGCCTTACCAGACCATCGCCGACTTCTTCCTGGAGAACGCCGTTGGCGGGGGCGGTGGGCACAACGCGGTGAACGTCATCCTCGTGGACTTCCGTGGCTTCGACACCCTGGGCGAGATCACCGTCCTGGCCATCGCCGCCGTCGGTGTCCATGCGCTGCTTTCCGGCCTGCGCCTGACCAACCCCACCTGCGATCCCCAGGGCCGCAACTGGGCGCGCTCCAGCCGGCCGCTGATCCTCGAGACCCTCTCGCGCCTGCTGCTGCCCCTGGCAATGCTGGTGTCCGCCTTCATTTTCCTGCGTGGGCACAACCTGCCTGGCGGTGGCTTCATCGCCGGGCTGATCACCGCCTCCGCGCTGATCCTGCAGTACATTGCCAGTGGCTCGGCCTGGGTCGAGTCGCGTCGACCGCTGCGCTACCAGCGCATGGCCGGTGCCGGAGTGATGATCGCCGGCCTCACCGGGCTCGGCAGCCTGGTGTTCGGCGCCCCCTTCCTGACCTCGGCCTTCGACCACTTCCACCTGCCGCTGGTGGGTGAGATCGAGCTGGCCACCGCGCTGTTCTTCGACCTGGGCGTGTACCTGGCCGTGGTCGGGGCCGTCATGCTGATGCTGGCCGGCCTCGGCAAGCTCAGCCTGCACCCGCCAATCACCGAGGAGATCCACTGATGGAGGCCCTGTTCGCCGTCACCCTTGGCCTGCTCACCGCCAGCGGCATCTACCTGCTGCTGCGTGCTCGCACCTTTCCCGTGGTGCTGGGGCTGACCCTGCTGTCCTACGCCGTCAACCTGTTCCTCTTCGCCATGGGGCGCCTCGCCGGCGACGCCGCGGTGATCGGCAGCGGCGGGCAATACGCCGACCCGCTGCCCCAGGCGCTGGTGCTCACCGCCATCGTCATCGGCTTCGCCATGACCGCCTTCGTGGTGACCCTGGCGCTGCGCGGCGTGGGGAAGCTGGGCAATGACCACGTGGACGGCCGCGCGGACGGGGAGGGGCGATGAGTCACCTGTCCATCCTGCCGATCCTGATTCCGATGTTCGCCGGGGCGCTGCTGCTGATGCTGCCGTCCCTGGAGCGGCTCAAGCGCGGCATCTCGGTCATCGCCACCCTGGCCCTGGTGCCGCTGGCGCTGGCGCTGATGGCACGCGCCGACGACGGCCAGCTGCAGGTCTACGCCCTGGGCGGCTGGCAGCCGCCGTTCGGCATCGTCCTGCTGCTCGATCGCCTCGCGGCGCTGATGCTGCTGGCCACTGCCGTGCTCGGCAGTGCCGTGGTGCTCTATGCGGTGCGTGGCGACGACCGTCGCGGCCTGCGCTTCCATGCGCTGCTGCAACTCCAACTGCTGGGCATCAACGGCGCCTTCATGACCGGCGACCTGTTCAACCTCTTCGTGTTCTTCGAGATCATGCTGATCGCTTCCTATGCGCTGCTGTTCCACGGTGGTGGCGCGGAGCGGGTGCGTGCCGGGCTGCACTACGTGGTGCTCAACCTGGTGGGCTCGGCCTTCTTCCTGATCGCGATCGGCGTGCTCTATGGCGTCACCGGCACCCTGAACATGAGCGACCTTTCCGCCAAGGTGGCCCAGGCCGATGCCGACAGCGCGCCGTTGCTGGCCGCCGCCGGCCTGCTCCTGCTGGTGGTCTTCGCCCTCAAGGCCGCGCTCCTGCCGCTGCATTTCTGGCTACCGCGTGCCTATTCGGCCGCCAGCGCGCCGGTGGCGGCGCTGTTCGCGATCATGACCAAGGTCGGCGTCTACTCCATCGTGCGCATCTACCTGCTGGTGTTCGGCACCGGGGCCGGCGAACTGGCGGACCTCGCCCTCGCCTGGCTCTGGCCCCTGGCCCTGGCGACCATGGCGCTTGCGGCGATCGGCGCCCTCGCCGCCACCCGCCTGCCGGCGCTGGTGGCCTACCTGGTGCTGCTCTCCGCCGGCACGCTGCTGGCCGCCGTCGCGCTGGGCACGCCCGAATCCCTGGCAGCGGCGCTGTTCTACCTGCTGCACAGCACCTGGGTGGCGGGCGGGATGTTCCTGCTCGCCGACCTGATCGCCCGCCAGCGCGGCGACAAGGCCGGCCTGCTGGTGCAGGGGCCGGCGCTGATGAACCCGCACCTGCTGGGGGGCGCCTTCTTCTTCGGCGCCATCGCCGTGGCCGGCCTGCCGCCGCTGTCCGGCTTCATCGGCAAGGTGCTGCTGCTCAAGGCGGTGGCGCCCGGCGTGCAGGCGGCGCTGCTGTGGTCGTTGCTGCTCGGTGGCAGCCTGCTCTGCCTGGTCGCCCTCAGCCGCGCCGGCAGCACGCTGTTCTGGCGGGTAGGCAACGACGTGCTGGGCAGCGCCGAGCTGGACCGTGGCCGACTGCTGGCGACCTTCGCGCTGCTCGCCACCGCCCTGCTGCTGGTGGCGTTCGCCGCGCCGCTGCTCGATTACGTGCAGGCCACCGCCGTGCAGCTGCATGACGTCGATCTCTACAGGCAGGTGAGCCTGCCAGGAGCGACGCCATGATCCGTCGCCTCCTGCCCCATCCGACCATGAGCCTGCTGTTGCTGCTGGTGTGGCTGCTGCTGGTCGACTCCGTCGCCCTCGGCCACTGGCTGCTGGGCGGCCTGCTCGGCGTGGCCATCCCGTTGCTGTGCAAACCGTTGATGATCGAGCGCCCCCGCGAATGGCACCCGACCCTCCTGGTGCGTTTCGTGCTGCTGGTGATGTGGGACATCCTGGTGGCCAACTTCCAGGTCGCACGCCAGACCCTGGGCCCGCTGCACAGGCTGCGCCCGGCCTTCGTCGAGGTGCCCATCGACCTGGACAACGAGATGGCCATCAGCATGCTGGTGTGCGTGGTCTCGCTGACCCCGGGCTCGGTCTCCGCCGACCTCTCGGCGGACCGCCGGACCCTGCTGGTGCACGCCCTCGACGTGCCGGACGAGGCGGCGCTGATCGCCGAGATCAAGTCGCGCTACGAGGCGCCCCTGAAGGAGGTCTTCCCATGCTCGCCTACGTGATCCCGTTGTGCCTCGGGCTGCTGGTGGTCGCCCTGCTGCTGACCCTGGCCCGCCTGGTCCGTGGCCCCTGCCTGCCCGACCGGGTGCTGGCCCTGGACACTCTCTACGTCAACGCCATCGCCCTGGTCATCCTGCTGGGCATCTGGCAGGGCACCACCCTCTACTTCGAAGTGGCGCTGCTGATCGCCGTGCTCGGCTTCGTCGGCACCGTGGCGGTGGCCAAGTACATGCTGCGAGGAGACATCATCGAATGAACGCCGCACCACTGGCCCTCTGGGTCGAGATCCTCATCTCGCTGTTCCTCCTGCTGGGCGCGGCCTTCGTGCTGATCGGTGCCATCGGCCTGTTCCGCCTGCCGGACTTCTTCATGCGCCTGCACGGGCCGACCAAGGCGACCACCCTGGGCGTGGGCAGCCTGGTGGTGGCCTCGCTGATCTACTTCTCGGCGACCCGCGAAGGCCTCAGCCTGCACGAGCTGCTGATCAGCCTGTTCCTCTTCATCAGTGCCCCGGTCAGTGCCTACATGCTGGCCAAGGCGGCGGTGCTGCAGCAGTTGCCGCTGACGCCGCGCACCCGTGGCAAGCCCTGGGAGCAGTAACAGTTTTATCCCCTCGCTGTGCCTGTCATGGCGCCGGCCCGGCGCCTAGACTTGTGATTTTCCCGGAGGCAGGCGATGGCGCAGCAAGGTCGTTGGGTGGCGGTCGCCTGCCTGGTCCTGGCCATGGCCTTGTGGGGCAGCTCCTTCATCGCCCTCAAGCTGGCCTTCCGCGAAGTGGCGCCCATGTGGGTGATCTTTGCGCGCATGGCCTTCGGCAGCCTGGTCTTCGTGCTCGCGTGGCGCTGGCGCGGTGAGTGCGATCCCCGGCCCGGGGACTGGAAATACTTCCTCGGCCTCGCCGCCTGCGAACCCTGCCTGTACTTCATCTTCGAGGCCCTGGCGCTGCAGCACACCAGCGCTGCCCAGGCCGGGATGATCACCGCGCTGCTGCCGCTGCTGGTGGCGGTCGGCGCCTACGCCTTCCTCCGTGAGCGCATCACCCGCACCACCCTGGCGGGCTTCCTCCTGGCGGTGGCCGGTGCCGTGTGGCTGAGCCTGGCCGGCGAGGCGGACGCGCACGCCACGGCGCCGTTGCTGGGCAACTTCTACGAATTCCTCGCCATGGTCTGCGCCACCGGCTACACCTTGCTGCTCAAGCATTTGTCGGCGCGCTATTCGGTGTTCCTGCTCACCGCGATGCAGGCGTTCATCGGCGCGCTGTTCTTCCTGCCCGTCGCCGCGTTGACCGCGCCGCTGCCGCAAGCGCCCGGCGCACTGGCCATCGGCTCGATGCTCTACCTGGGCGTGGTGGTCACGGTCGGCGCCTATGGGCTCTACAACTTCGGCGTGGGCCGCCTGCCGGCCAGCCAGGCATCGGGGTTCATCAACCTGATCCCGGTGTTCACCCTTATCTTCGCCATGCTCCTGCTGGACGAGCGCCTAAGCCCCATGCAGTTCGGCGCCGCCGCCCTGGTCTTCGCCGGGGTGGCCCTGAGCCAGTGGCGCAGCGCTCCTCCGGCTCCCGCCGGCATCCTGGACTGAGAGGTCGTCATGCAAGACATCCGTAGCTGGACCCGCGAAGCCCTGCGCATCATCGAGGCGGACTTCCAGCGCAGCGCCGACACCCACCTGATTCCCCTGGAGCTCCCGGGCCTTCCGGGTATCGAGCTGTACTTCAAGGACGAGTCGAGCCACCCCACCGGCAGCCTCAAGCACCGCCTGGCGCGCTCGCTGTTCCTCTACGCGCTGTGTAACGGCCGGCTGAAGCCGGGGGCGCCGGTGATCGAGGCGTCCAGCGGTTCGACGGCGATTTCCGAAGCCTATTTCGCCCGCCTGCTGGGCCTGCCCTTCATCGCCGTGGTGCCGGCGTCCACCTCGCGGGAGAAGATCGCCCAGATCGCCTTCTACGGCGGGCGCAGCCACCTGGTGGACGACCCGACGCAGATCCACGCCGAATCCGAGCGCCTGGCCCGCGAAAGCGGCGGCCATTTCATGGACCAGTTCACCTACGCCGAGCGGGCCACCGACTGGCGAGCGAACAACAACATCGCCGAGTCGATCTTCCAGCAGCTGCGCCACGAGCATTTCCCCGAGCCCGCCTGGCTGGTCTCCAGCCCCGGCACCGGCGGCACCCTGGCGACCCTGGGCCGCTACGTGCGCTATCGCCAGCACCGCACCCGGGTGTTCTGCGCCGACGCCGAGCGCTCGGTGTTCTTCGATGCCTACCGCAGCGGCGACCGCAGCCTGACCCTGGACTGCGGCTCGCGCATCGAGGGCATCGGCCGGCCGCGCGTGGAGGCGTCCTTCCTGCCGGAGGTGATCGACGCCATGGCCAAGGTGCCGGACGCGCTGTCTCTGGCCGCCATGCGCTACCTGGCCCAGCGCCTTGGGCGGCGTGTCGGCGGTTCCAGCGGCACCAACCTAGTGGGCGCGCTGCTGGTGGGCCTGCGCATGGTCGCGGCGGGGGAGAAGGGCTCTGTGGTCGCCATCCTCTGCGACGGCGGCGAGCGCTACGCCACCACCTACTACGACGATGCCTGGGTGCAGGCCCAGGGCTACGACCTGGCCCCCCTGATCGCGACCATCACGGCTTGTGCGGAGCAGGGCGCGGCGCTGCCCGACTCCATCCAACTGGCCGGCCTCTGAGATGACGGCCGGCTTCCAACTGCGCGCCGCCCGGGCGCAGGACATCGAGTCGCTCGCCGGCTTCATCTTCGAGCACGGTCCCAACCCCTGGAACTTCCTGCCCGAAGCCGAGGTGCGCGAGCACCTGGGCGGTATCGCCGGGGGGCGCGTGCAGGCGCATCTGGCCGAGGAGGCGGGACGCCTGGCGGGCTTCGTCACCTTCCATCGGTGCGAGGCATTCGCCGAGGACCAGGACGTGACGCGTGGCGACCTGCCCCGCGCCTACATCTGCGAGGCCGTGGTGCACCGTGATCTGGCCGGGCGCGGACTGGGCTCGCGGTTGCTGGTGGCGGTGGTCGAGCGCCTGGCGGCCCAGGGCGTGGGCGATGTGTTCATCGAGCGGCACGAGGAAAACGCAGGCTCTGCGGGGATGATGCGCAAGGCGGGTTTCCGCGAGGTGCGCACCTTCGATGACCCGGAGCGCCGTGCCACCGGTTCGCGGCGCACGACGCTCTGCCACCTGCGGGTGGGTTGAGGCTCAGCGCTCCAGCCAGGCCAGCATCACGTCGAGCATGCGGTTGGCGAAGGCCCATTCGTTGTCGTACCAGGCCAGCACCTTGACCAGTTCGCCCTGCACGCGGGTGTGGCCGAGATCCGCTACGCAGGAGACCGGGTGGCCGTTGAAGTCGGTGGAGACCAACGCCTCCTCGTTGCATTCCATCACCCCGGCAGGCATCCGCGCGGCACCCTCGCGCAGGGCGGCGTTGACCGCCTCGCGGCTGGCCGGGCGTTCGGCGATGAAGGAGAGGTCCACCAGCGAGACGTTGGGCGTCGGCACCCGCACCGCCATGCCGTCCAGGCGCCCGGCCAGCTCGGGGATGACCAGGCCGATGGCGCGCGCCGCACCGGTGCCGGTGGGGATCATCGACAGGGCGGCGGCGCGGGCGCGATAGAGGTCGTCGTGGGTCTTGTCCAGCAGGTTCTGGTCATTGGTATAGGCGTGCACCGTGGTCACCAGGCCACTGCGGATGCCGAACGCCTGGTGCAGCACCTGAGCCAGGGGGGCCAGGCAGTTGGTGGTGCAGGAGGCGTTGGAAACGATTCGCTGGTCGCCCAGCAACTCGTGGTTGACGCCATAGACCAGGGTCAGGTCGGCGCTGTCCAGCGGGTGCGAGAGCAGCACCCGGGGGGCGCCGGCGGCCAGGTGGCGCTCGACCTGCTCACGGCTCTTCATGCGCCCGGAGCACTCCAGCACCAGGTCGACGCCCAGTTCGCTCCAGGGCAGCCGCACCGGGTCGCGTTCGGCGAGCAGGCGGATCGACTGCAGGCCGATGTCCATGCGGTCGCCGTTCAGCTTCACGGGGCAGGCGAAGCGGCCGAAGGTGGAGTCGAAGCGGGTGAGGTGGGCGAGGGTGGCGGCGTCGCCGAGGTCGTTGATCGCCTCGATCCGGACGCGGGCGTCGAGGCCCCGTTCGAACAGGGCGCGGACCAGGGCGCGGCCGATGCGGCCATATCCATTCAGTGCGATGCGCAGCATGACGTTCTCCTTCTGCTTGTCCTTGCACAAGCTTAGGAGCTGGCGGCGGCCCGTGCGCCTCGGCCGGCCGGTGGCCGCGGCCGAGAGTGCTGGGAGAAAGGAGCCCGGCCCGGGTCGGCCGGGCGGCGGTCACTCGTTGCGCGAGCCGCCGAAGTAGGCGCAGCCACGCAGGGGCTTGCCGTCCAGGCGCAGTTCGGCGGTCAGGTGCTGCACCGAGCCGCTCATGGAGTCGACGCAGCGCTGCGGGGCGACCCAGAGTTCGATGCGCTTGCCGTTGGCTTCGCTGGTGAGGTTGAAGCGGCCGTCGGGCAGTTGCTCCTCCATGTAGGGCAGGGCGACGGGCTCCTGGCCGAGCTGCTCCAGCACCAGGCCCTTGGCGTTGACGTTGACGTTCCACTCCGGCTCGTGGCCGCTGGCGCGCAGCAGCAGGCGCTTGAAGTTCAGGTCCTCGCAGCCGTGGCCTTCGCGTTGCAGGCGATAGAGCTGGGTGACGTCCATCTGGCCGTCGGCGCCCTTGGCGGCGCCGAGGTTGCCGCGCAGGTCGACGAACAGCGGGCCGGGGCCGTCGTCCAGCAGGGTGGCGGCTTCCTGGAGGATGCCGGTGGCGCCGCTGTCGGCGACCACGAAGCGGCGCTGCTCGGAGCAGGGGCGCAACAGCAGGCGCCCGGCGTCCGCGCTCAGTTCACCCTGGGTACGCGGTGCCAGCGGCGCGGGGGCGTCGTCGGTGGAGAACACCTGGCAGCCGGCGAAGAGGGGGAGCAGACTGAAAAGCAGTGGGCGGACAACGCGCATTCGGGGGGCCTCCTTAAGGAAGCGGCCACGTTACCGGGGCGCATCGACTATCTCAAGGGAGGCGCGATGATCCAGTGCAGGCGGGTCTACGAGGAGAGGCGCCACGACGATGGGCGTCGGGTGCTGGTCGACAGGCTGTGGCCACGGGGCTGCCGCAAGGAGGCGCTGGCGCTCGACGCCTGGCTGCGCGACGTGGCGCCCTCGACCGAGCTGCGCCGGGACTTCTGCCACGACCCGGTGCTGTTCGATCAGTTTCGCCTGCGCTATCGCGGCGAACTGGCGGCCCACCCCGAGCACTGGCAGGGCCTGTTGCAGATGGCCCGGGAAGGTCGGCTGACGCTGCTGTTCGCCGCCAAGGACGAGCAGGCCAACAACGCCCGGGTGCTGGCCGAGTTCCTCGAGGAGGAGCTGGACCGCGAAGGTCCGTCCGCCTCGCCGGTGTGCTATGCCGGCGAGGCCTGAGCCCTACCAGACGCGGTACACCTGGCCGGTCTGCGCGCCTTCTGCACTCTTGGCATAGGCCAGGGCGGCGAGGGCGGCGGGCACGGCCTTGTAGCCCCTGAAGAAGGGGCCGTAGGAGGGCAGGGCTTCCTCGATCACCGTGGGGCTGACGCTGTTGATGCGCAGGCCACGGGGCAGCTCGATGGCGGCGCTCTTCACGAAGCTGTCGATGGCGCCGTTGACCATGCTCGCCGAGGCGCCGGCGCGTATCGGGTCGTCGCTGAGCACGCCCGAGGTGAGGGTGAAGGAGGCGCCGTCCTTGGCGAATTCGCGGCCGATCAGCACCAGGTTCACCTGGCCCATCAGCTTGTCCGCCAGGCCCACGGCGAACTGCGCCTCGCCCATCTCCGCCAGGGCGCCGAAATGCACCTTGCCGGTGGCGCTGATCAGCGCATCGAAGCGGCCGGTCTGCTCGAACAGGCGGCGGATCGACGCGGCATCGCGGATGTCCACCTGGAAGTCGCCGCTGCTGTGGCCGACGCGGATGATCTCGTGGCGCTCCTTCAGTTCGTCGTCGATGGCCCGGCCGATGGTGCCGCTGGCACCGATGAGGATGATCTTCATGGGTCGATTCCTGTGTGTGTGGATGACTGAAGCCAGTGTAGAGTCGCCTTTGTTGTCGATAATCCAGGCAATCGGAAACCTGTGGTTCTCATGTGGAAACAGTGAGGGGCTCTTCATGAGCGAGATGGATGATCTGGCGGCCTTCGCCGTGCTGCTGGAGGTGGGCAGTTTCACCGGCGCCGCCGAGCGCCTGGGTTGCAGCAAGGGGCAGCTGTCCAAGCGTATCCGTCAGTTGGAAGCGGGGCTCGGCGCCATCCTGCTGCACCGCACCACGCGACGGCTGGACCTGACCGCCGCCGGCGCCGCGCTGCTGCCCGAGGCCCAGGCGTTGCTGGCCCAGGCCAACCGGGCGCGCCAGGCGGTGCAGCGGCTGCAAGAGGAGATCGCCGGGCGGGTGCGCATCACCGTGCCGGTGTCCCTGGGCGAGACCTTCTTCGATGCGCTGTTGCTGGAGTTCACCCGCCGACATCCCGAGGTGCGGGTGGAGCTGGACCTGAGCAACAGCTACCGCGACCTGGTGGCGGAAGGCTACGACCTGGGCGTGCGTTCCGGTCCGCACCTGGACGAGCGCCTGGTGGCGCGGCCGCTGTTCTCCCTGGAGGAGATCACCTGCGCCGCACCCGCGTACCTGGCCCGCCACGGCGAGCCGAAAGCGCCGGCGGAACTGGGCGGGCACCAGTGCCTGCTCAACACCCACTACGCGGGCCACGAGGAGTGGCTCTATCACCGCCAGCACCAGCTGGAGCGGGTGCAGGTGGCGGGCAACCTGGCGAGCAATCACTACAGCCTGCTGAAGAAGGCGGCGCTGTCCGGGGCCGGCATCGCCCGGCTGCCATCCTACATGCTGCACGACGAGCTGGCCGATGGGCGCCTGGTGTGGCTGCTGCGCGGCTACCAGACGCGGCAGTCACCGGTGTTCCTCGTGCATCCCTACCAGGGCGGCCTGCCACGCCGCACCCAGGTGCTGATGGATTACCTGCTGGACTGGTTCGAACGCAGCCGTAGGGCGCTGGACAGGTTGGGGCTGTAGAGGGCTCCTGCTCAGCATGGGTTTCGCTGCGCTCTACCCATCCTACGTCTGAGAAACCCAACGCAGCGGGGCCGGGCAGCGTGATGTTGGGCCTCGCTGCGCCCGGCGCCAACCTGCGGTATGGCTCCCGGCCTTTGTTCCCGGCACCAACGAAAACGGCCCCGAAAGGGGCCGTTGTCGGAGTGCCGCGGGGATCAGCCGCCGAGGTAGGCGTCGCGCACCTTGGGATCGGTGAGCAGCGCTTCGCCGGTGCCCTGCATGACGATACGCCCGTTCTCCAGCACATAGCCGCGATCCGCCAGCTTGAGCGCCTGGTTGGCGTTCTGCTCGACGAGGAACACGGTCACGCCATCACGGCGCAGCTGTTCGATGATGTCGAAGATCTGCTGGATGATGATCGGCGCCAGGCCCAGGGACGGCTCGTCGAGCAGCAGCAGTTGCGGCTTGCTCATCAGCGCGCGGCCGATGGCGAGCATCTGCTGCTCACCGCCGGACATGGTGCCGGCGCGCTGTTCGAAGCGTTCCTTGAGGCGCGGGAAGAGGCCGAGGATCTTGTCCATCTGCTCGTCGTAATCACCCTTGGGCGTGAAGAAACCGCCCATGGCCAGGTTCTCCTCGACCGTCAGGCGGGCGAACACGCGGCGGCCTTCCGGCACCACCGCGATGCTCTTGCGCATGATGTCGCTGGACTCCTGGCCCACCAGCTCCTCGCCGAGGTAGCGGATGCTGCCGCTGGCCGCACGCGGCGAGCCGCAGAGGGTCATCAGCAGGGTCGACTTGCCGGCGCCGTTGGCGCCGATCAGGGTGACGATCTCGCCACGGCTGACTTCCATGCTGACCTCGTGCAGCGCCTGGACCTTGCCGTAGAAGGTGGAAACCTTGTCGAAACTCAGCATGGCTCAGGCCTCCCCCAGATAGGCTTTGATCACATCCGGGTTGCTGCGGATCTGCTCCGGCGTACCGTCGGCCAGGGGCGTGCCCTGGTTGATCACGTAGATATGGTCGGAAATGCTCATGACCAGGTGCATGTCGTGCTCGATCAGCAGCACGGTGACGTTGTACTCGTTGCGCAGCAGGGCGATGAGGGCCTTGAGGTCCTCGGTCTCGCGCGGGTTGAGGCCGGCGGCCGGCTCGTCGAGCATGAGGATGCGCGGGCGCGTCATCATGCAGCGGGCGATCTCCAAGCGACGCTGCTGGCCGTAGGCGAGGGTGCCCGCCGGGCGGTTGGCGACGTCGGTCAGGTTGACCTGCTCCAGCCAGTGCGCGGCGTAGTCCATGGCCTCGCGCTCGCTCTTGCGGAAGCCCGGGGTCTTGAACAGGCCGGCGAGGAAGTTGGTGTTGAGGTGACGATGCTGGGCGACCAGCAGGTTCTCCACAGCGGTCATTTCCTTGAACAGGCGGACGTTCTGGAAGGTACGCACCACGCCCTTGCGGGCAATCTTGTGGCCCGGCAGGCCTTCGATCTGCTCACCGTCGAGGCGGATGCTGCCGCCGGTGGGCTGGTAGAAGCCGGTCAGGCAGTTGAACACGGTGGTCTTGCCGGCGCCGTTCGGGCCGATCATCGAGACCACCTGCTTTTCTTGGACGGACAGTGCCACGCCGTTGACGGCCAGGAGGCCGCCGAAACGCATGGAGAGGCCGCTTACTTCGAGAATCGGGCGGCTCATCACTTCAGCTCCAGGTGGGGACGTTGCATGGGCAGCAGGCCCTGCGGACGCCAGATCATCATCAGCACCATCAGGGCGCCGAACATCAGCATGCGGTACTCGTTGAATTCACGGGCGAGTTCCGGCAGCAGGATCATCACCACCGCAGCGAGGATGATCCCCAGCTGCGAACCCATGCCACCCAGCACGACGATGGCGAGGATGATCGCCGACTCGATGAAGGTGAAGGATTCGGGGGTCACCAGGCCCTGGCGGGCGGCGAAGAAGCTGCCGGCGAAACCGGCGAAGCAGGCGCCCAGGGTGAATGCGGAGAGCTTGATGATGGTGGGGTTCATGCCCAGTGCCCGGCAGGCGATCTCGTCTTCGCGCAGCGCTTCCCAGGCACGGCCGATGGGCATGCGCAGCAGGCGGTTGATCACGAACAGCGTCAGCAGCACCAGCAGCAGGGCGATCAGGTAGAGGAACACCACCTTGTTCACCGAGTTGTAGGCGATGCCGAAGTACTCGTGGAAGGTCTGCATGCCTTCGGCCGCACGGCGCTCGAAGGAGAGGCCGAACAGGCTCGGCTTCTCGATGTTGCTGATGCCGTTGGGGCCGCCGGTGATCTCGGTGAGGTTGCGCAGCAGGATGCGGATGATCTCGCCGAAGCCGAGGGTCACGATGGCCAGGTAGTCACCGCGCAGGCGCAGCACCGGGAAGCCCAGCAGGAAGCCGAACAGCGCGGCCATCATGCCGGCGATCGGCAGGCACACCCAGAAGCCCAGGCCGTAGTAGTGCGACAGCAGCGCGTAGCTGTAGGCGCCCACGGCGTAGAAGCCGACGTAGCCCAGGTCCAGCAGGCCGGCGAGGCCGACCACGATGTTCAGGCCGAGGCCGAGCATCACGTAGATCAGGATCAGGGTGGCGATGTCCACCGCACCGCGCGAGCCGAAGAACGGCCAGGCGAGGGCGACCACCACCAGGCCGAGGATGATCCAGCGCTGGGTGGAGGGCAGGGTGAGGAAGTTGCTCGCCTTGCTGGAGAGCTTCGGCAGCTTCGGCGCGCTGTCCCAGGCGCCCATCAGGCGGGTGCGGAACAGTTGCCAGAAGAACATGGCGATGGCGCAACCGGCGATGGTCCAGAGCACGGCGGGGCTGGCGCCCTGCACCTGCAGGCTGATGCCCACGGTGCTGAGCTTCAGGCCCATCACCGGGTAGGCGACGGCCAGGACCAGCAGCGCGCTGAAGAACGCGGTCTTGAGGGATTTCTGGCTGATCATACTTTTTCGACCTCCGGACGACCGAGGATGCCGGTGGGTCGGAACAGCAGCACCAGGACCAGCAGGCTGAAGGCCACGACGTCCTTGTACTGGTCACCGAAGATGTCGGCGCCGAAGGCTTCGGCCACGCCGAGGACCAGGCCGCCGAGCATGGCGCCCGGGATGCTGCCGATGCCGCCGAGTACCGCGGCGGTGAAGGCCTTGATGCCGGCGAGGAAGCCCAGGTGCGGGTTGATCACGCCGTATTGCATGCCCAGCAGCACCGCGGCGACGGCGGCCAGGGTGGCGCCGATGACGAAGGTTAGGGCGATGATGTTGTTGGTGTTGATCCCCAGCAGGTTGGCCATGCGGATGTCTTCCGCGCAGGCGCGGCAGGCGCGTCCGAGGCGCGAGCGGGAGATGAACAGGGTGAGGCCCATCATCACCAGGAAGGTGACGACGAAGATCAGCACCTGCATGTACGAGATGGTCACCCCGTTCATGGTGCTTTCGCCGAACACGAAGTTCCCCGGGATCAGGTTGGGAATCGCCTTGTCCTTGGAATCCTGCGCGAGCAGGACCTCGTTCTGCAGGAATATCGACATGCCGATGGCGGAGATCAGCGGGATCAGGCGGTTGCTGCCGCGCAGCGGCCGGTAAGCGACCCGTTCGATGCTGTAGCCGTAGGCACTGGCGACGATGATGCTCGCGGAGAAGGCCGCGATCATGACGATGGGCAGACTGTCGATACCGAACATGGTGAGTCCGGCGATTACGATGAAGGCCACGTACGAGCCAATCATGTAAACCTCGCCATGGGCGAAGTTGATCATGCCGATGATGCCGTAGACCATGGTGTAGCCGATGGCGATCAGGGCATAGGTGCTGCCAACGGTCAGGCCGTTAACCAGCTGTTGCAGGTAGTGATAGAGATCAGGCATTCCCCAACTCCTCGGGCATCACGTAAAGCGGCGCTTGTGGCGCAGCGGAGCCCGCAAATCTCGAATAAACAAAGCCCACTGCTCTCGCAGTGGGCTCTGGGCTAAGGCGGGAAGCTTATTTGGCTTCGGTTTTGGTGCCGTCCTTGTGCCATTCGTAAACCACGAAGCTGAAGTCCTTCAGATCGCCCTTCTCGTCGAAGGAGAGGTTGCCGGTGGGGGTGGCGAAGCTGTTGGCGCGCAGGGCTGCGGCCACTTTGGCGGTGTCGTCCTCGCCGGCTTTCTTGATGCCTTCTGCAATCACTTGCACGGCGGCGTAGGCCGGGAATACGAACGGGCCGGTGGGGTCTTCGTTCTTGGCCTTGAAGGCGTCGACCAGGGCCTGGTTCTTCGGATCCTGGTCGAAGGACTTCGGCAGGGTGACCAGCAGACCTTCGGAGGCCGGGCCGGCGATGGCCGAGATTTCCTTGTTGCCCACGCCTTCCGGACCCATGAAGCGGGCCTTCAGGCCTTTTTCAGCCGACTGGCGCAGCAGCAGGCCGAGTTCCGGGTGGTAGCCGCCGTAGTAGACGAAGTCGACGTTGGCCTGCTTCAGCTTGGCGATCAGGGCGGAGAAGTCCTTGTCGCCGGCGTTGATGCCTTCGAACAGGGCGACCTTGCCACCCTTGGCTTCCAGGGTCTGCTTCACGGCAGTGGCGATGCCTTCGCCGTACTGCTGCTTGTCGTGGATGACGGCGACGGTCTTCGGCTTGATGTGGTCAGCGATGAAGTTGCCGGCGGTCGGGCCTTGCAGGCTGTCCAGGCCGATGGTGCGGAACACCAGCTGGTAGCCACGGGAGGTGATTTCCGGGCTGGTGGACGCCGCGGTGATCATCAGGATGCCTTCGTCCTCATAGATGTCGGACGCGGGCTGGGTGGAGCTGGAGCACAGGTGGCCGACGACGTACTTCACGCCATCGTTGACGATCTTGTTGGCTACGGCGACCGCTTGTTTCGGGTCGCAGGCGTCGTCGTACACCACGCCTTCCAGTTGAGCGCCGTTCACGCCGCCAGCCTTGTTGATCTGCTCGATCGCCATCTTGGCGCCGATGAACTGCATCTCACCGTACTGGGCGACAGCACCCGTTACCGGGCCGGCCAGGGCGATCTTGATGGTGTCGGCGGCTACGGAGTAGCTGGCAACACCGGCTAGGGCCATGGCGGCGAACAGTTTGGAAATCTGCTTGGTAGCCTTGTTCATAGTGCTCCACTCTTATGTTTTTCGTTGTTTTTGTCCTGATTGCCTACAGGACAGGGTCCTTTTTCCACCCCGCCATATCCCGCGGCAACTGTACCGGTACAGTGTAGAGTGCCGATTTGCGGCTTGAAAAGCCGACACATGGGGGGTGAATGTTCCTATGTCGCTTAATCACAACAAACGTATAGAAAAACGGCGTGCCCCGATTGGAGCAGGAAGCGTCTGGCTGGACTTGTGAACAAGATGGCAGGCGTTGGTTATCATTGCCCGCCCTGCAACCGTTACTTTCCCACTCAGAGCAAGCCATGAACGATTCCTCAAGCACCCTCTATGCCAAGCTGCTTGGCGAGACCGCCGCCATCACCTGGGAGGAGCTGCAGCCCTTCTTCGCACGGGGCGCGCTGCTCTGGGTCGAGGGCGCCGAGGACCTCGTCGGCGTGGCCCTGGCCGTCGCCGAGGACGACAAGCCCAAGGTCGCCGAGCTGCTGGGCCGTGGTGCGCTGAGCAAGGTCGAGGAGACCCGTGCGCAGGACCTGCTGGCGCGCGACCCCAAGCTCTGGGCCGTGGTGGTCGCCCCCTGGGTGCTGATCCAGGAGCGCGACGAGGCGCCGACCCGGCACTGATCGAAGGGGGACCTGCGGCACTCCTGTCTGTCCAGGCGGCTGCGACCGACGCCAGCCATCCCCTCGGGAGTGCCTCCAGTTTCAAGCCCGGCCATCCGCATCGCGGCGACCTCCCCGGCCTGTCCGGCCAGCCCGGATTCATCCCCTATCTCCATTACCAGCCCGCCATGACGAGCAGGAGAGCACGCCGTTGCAGTTCCGCCTGCTGGGTGAGGTCGACGGCGAGCGTTTCGAGGAGGCGTTCGCGTTGCACCGCGACACCGCCTGCAACTTCGCCAGCGTCGTGTCGCGCATCGTCGCGAAGCATGGCCTGCCTCCGGATAGCGGCCCCATCCTGCGTGGCCACGAGGCGTTCGAGGCGATGTTCGAGGACACCCGTGGGCAATTACAGGTCGAGCCGGGCGAGCCGGTGGACCTCGACCCCCGCTCAAGGACGGGCGTTGAGCATTTCGGTGCCCTTATATGGGGCGTGGTGTTACCGGTTGCCCGATGCTGGTGCGCGATCCGCGCCTTGCCGCAGAGGTGCACAGGCCGACCGTTGGGTTTAGATTGGGCACCCGTTTTCCGGAGCCCACCTGCATGACCCTTCCCAGCATCGCCTTCGCCGGCATCGGCCTGATGGGCCTGCCGATGACCCGACGCCTGCTCGCCGCCGGCTACCCGCTGTCGGTGTGGAACCGCAGCGCCGACAAATGCGCCCCCCTCGAAGCTTTGTGCGCACGCCGTGTGGACAGCCCCGCCGCGCTCTGTGCGCAGGCCGATATCGTCATGCTCTGCCTCGCCGATACGGCCGTGGTGCGCGAGGTGGTCTTCGGCCCGGGCGGCGTCGTCGAAGGCGCGCGGCCCGGGCAGTTGCTGGTGGATTTCTCCAGCCTGGAACCGGCAGCCACCCGTGAGATGGCGGCCGAGCTCGAGCGCCGTACCGGCATGCGCTGGGTGGACGCACCGGTTTCCGGCGGCACGCCGGGGGCCGAGGCCGGCACCCTGGCGATCATGGCCGGCGGTCGCGAGGAGGATGTCGAGCGCGTGCGCCCGATACTGGCCCATCTCGGCCAGCGCCTGACCCGCATGGGCGAGGTCGGTGCCGGCCAGGTGACCAAGGTGTGCAACCAGATGATCGTCGCGTGCAACGCCCTGGTGATCGCCGAGGTGGTGGCGCTGGCGGAAAGGTCCGGTGTCGATGCCAGCCTGCTGGCCCCCGCGCTCGCGGGTGGTTTCGCCGATTCCAGGCCGCTGCAGATCCTCGCGCCGCAGATGGCCGAGAGCCGCTTCGAGCCGATCAAGTGGCACGTGCGCACCCTGCTCAAGGACCTGGACACCGCCGTCAAGCTGTCCCGCGAGGAGGGCAGCGCCACCCCCATGAGCGGCCTGGCCGCGCAACTGATGCGCCTGCACGGCAGCCAGGGCAACCTGGCGCGTGATCCGGCGACGCTGGTGGAGATGTACCGCGAGGAGCAGTCATGAGGATCGCCGCCAACCTCTCCATGCTGTTCACCGAGCTGCCGCTGATCGAACGCATCGGCGCCGCTGCCGCTGCGGGCTTCGAAGCGGTGGAAATCCAGTTTCCCTACGAATTGCCGGCCGGCGAGCTCAAGGCCGCGCTGGACCAGGCCGGCCTGCCGCTGCTGCTGATCAACCTGCCCGCCGCCGACCTGCTGCAGGGCGGCCCGGGCCTGGCGGCGGTGCCGGCGCGCCAGGACGCATTCGATGCCGCGCTGCGCCAGGCCTACGCCTACGCGGCGGTGGTCAACCCGCTGTTCGTCAACGTGCTGCCCGGCCGCCTGGGCGAGGGGCTGGACCGCGAGACCGCCCTGGCGACCCTGGTGGCGAACCTGCGCAAGGCCGCCGACACCTTCCACCCGCTGGGCATCCAGGTACTGGCCGAAGCCATCAACCCGATCGACATGCCGGGCTTCCTGATCCATACGCCGGAGCACCTGGATGAACTGCTGCGTGCCGTAGGCCGGCCGAACGTCGCCGCGCAGTTCGACCTGTACCACATGGCCCGCCAGGACCTGGACGTGGTCGCCGGCATCCGCTTGCTGGCGGGGCGCATCGCCCATGTGCAGTTCGCCGATTGCCCCGGTCGCGCCGAGCCGGGCTCGGGCTCCACGGATTTCGCGCCCCTGCTCGATGCGCTGGAGGACAGTGGCTACGCCGGCTGGCTGGCCGCCGAGTACCGGCCGGGCAAGCCAACCGGGGAGAGCCTGGGCTGGCTGCCCGCATTCAAGGCGCGTTGAGGGTGCGAGGCGGCCGGACGGGCTTCACGCCCCGTTGGGGTGGTGCCCGTCCGGCGTCCGTGATTCGGCGGCAGTGTTGGATTGTCCTACATAACGCTTGCGAATGTTCGCAGACAGGGCACGGCCGCAGGGTCTAGATTGCGGCTTACAAGCCTGGCAGGCGGTTTGCCCGGCAGATAACAACAATCGAGACCGACCCCATGCAGCCTTTGCAGCCTTCCCCCCAGGCGGCGAACGCCTGGCGCGTTCTGTTCCTGCTGTTCCTTGCCAACCTGTTCAACTTCTTCGACCGCACCATCCCGGCCATCATCATCGAGCCGGTGCGCCACGAGTGGAGCCTGAGCGATTTCCAGCTCGGCCTGATCGGAACCGCCTTCACCCTCGTCTATGCCATCGCCGGCCTGCCGCTCGGGCGCATGGCCGACACCGGCTCGCGCAAGAAGATCATGGGCTGGGGGCTGGCGGTGTGGAGCGGGCTGACGGCGGTCAACGCCCTGGCGTGGAATTTCTGGAGCTTCCTGTTGATCCGCATGGGCGTGGGCATCGGTGAGGCCAGCTACGCGCCGGCCGCCAACTCGCTGATCGGTGACCTGTTCCCGGCCAACAAGCGCGCCCGCGCCATGGGCATCTTCATGCTCGGCCTGCCGCTGGGCCTGGTGCTGGCCTTCTTCACCATCGGCGCCATGGTCCAGGCCTTCGGCAGCTGGCGTGCGCCCTTCGTCATCGCCGCGATCCCGGGGCTGATCCTGGCGCTGTTCATGTTCTTCATCAAGGAACCGGCCCGGGGGCCGCGGAGTCGGTCAAGGTCGACCTCTCGCCCGTGGACAAGCCGCTGCGGCGGGTCCTGGCCATCCGCACCTTCTGGTGGCTGACCCTGGCGGGCCTCACCTTCAACTTCGCCACCTACGCCTGCAACTCCTTCATGGTGCCGATGCTGCAACGCTACTTCCTGCTGCCGCTGCAGAGCGCGGCCGTGGCCACCGGGGTGATCTGCGGGGTCACCGGGCTGATCGGCCTGACCGTCGGCGGCTGGCTGGCCGACAAGGCCCACGAGAAATCCGAGCGCGGCCGCCTGCTGCTGGCCACCGGCAGCATGCTGGTCGCCACCCTCGCCACCGGTTTCGCGTTGTTCTCCGGGCGCATCGAGATCGGTCTGTTCGTCGGCGTGTTCAGCATCGGCTGGCTGTTCGCCTACACCTTCTACACCTGCGTCTACACCGCCATCCAGGACGTGATCGAGCCGCGCCTGCGGGCCACGGCGATGGCGCTGTTCTTCGCCGGCCTCTACCTGCTCGGCGGTGGCCTCGGCCCGGTGGTGGTGGGGCTGTTGTCCGACCACTTCGCCCACGCCGCGATGTACGCCGCCGGCGCCAGCGAGATGACCGAGCAGTTCAAGGCCATCGGGCTGCACGACGCCATGTACCTGATCCCCGTGGCCCTGGGCCTGACCATGCTGGCGCTGCTCCAGGCCGCCCGCTGCTTCGGCCGCGATGCCCGCAGCATGCGCGCGGGGATGGAAACGGGCAGCGTCAACGCGGTGCCGGCCTGAGGACTGCACGGCACATCCTATGTGGCGGCAGCTTTCGTAGGATGGGTCGGGCGGCGTTCCGCGAGCGAAGCGAAACCCATCGCACGGGCCTTCCCCCGGGTTGAAGCCCGGGCTACAGCAGATAAAGAAAAAGCGCGCCGAAGCGCGCTTTTTCATTTCCCGCGAACCTCGATCAACCCGCCACCAGCACGCGGATCGCCTCCAGGCGCAGGGCGGCTTTTTCCATCAGCGCCAGGCCGTCGTCGCGCTGCTTGCGCAGGGCTTCGATCTCGCTGTCGCGAACGCTGGGGTTGACGGCCTTGAGGGCGGTCATGCGCGCCAGTTCCTCGTCCAGCTCGGCGCTCAGGCGCTTCACGGCATCGGCCACACGGGCTTCGTGACGCGGGCGGATCTTCGCTTCGGCGGCGTGGATCTGTGCCGAAAGCACGTCGCGCTGGGCCTGGACGAACTTGTTGGCGCTGCCGCGCGGCACGCTTTCCAGCTGGTCGTTGAGGGTGTCGAACGCCACCTTGCTGGCCAGGTCGTTGCCGTTGGCGTCGAGCAGGCAGCGCAGCGCCGCCGGCGGCAGGTAGCGGCCCAGCTGCAGCGCACGCGGCGCCACCACTTCGCTGACGTAGAGCAGCTCGAGCAGCACGGTGCCGGGCTTGAGCGCCTTGTTCTTGATCAGCGCCACCGAGGTGTTGCCCATGGAGCCGGAGAGCACCAGGTCCATGCCGCCCTGCACCATGGGGTGTTCCCAGGTGAGGAACTGCATGTCCTCGCGCGACAGCGCCTGGTTGCGGTCGTAGGTGATGGTCACGCCTTCGTCGTCGCCCAGGGGGAAGCCGGCGTCGAGCATCTTCTCGCCCGGCTTGAGCACCAGGGCGTTCTCGGAGTGGTCCTCGCTGTCGATGCCGAAGGCGTCGAACAGGGCCTCCATATAGATGGGCAGGGCGAACTGGTCGTCCTGCTCGTGGATCGCCTCCACCAGCGCCTGGCCTTCGCCGGCACCGCCGGAGTTGAGCTCCAGCAGGCGGTCGCGGCCCGCATGCAGCTCGCCTTCCAGGCGCTTGCGCTCGGCTTCGGCCTCGTCCACCAGGGCCTGCCACTCGCCGTCGTCACCGCCGTCCAGCAGCGGCAGCAGGCGCGGGCCGAACTGGTGCTGCAGGGCGTTGCCGGTGGGGCAGGTGGCGAGGAAGGCGTTGAGTGCCTGGTTGTACCACTGGAACAGGCGCTCCTGCGGGCTGGTTTCCAGGTAGGGCACGTGCAACTGGATGGTGTGCTTCTGGCCGATGCGGTCGAGGCGGCCGATGCGTTGTTCCAGCAGGTCCGGGTGGGCCGGCAGGTCGAACAGCACCAGGTGGTGGGCGAACTGGAAGTTGCGGCCTTCGCTGCCGATCTCGGAGCAGATCAGCACCTGGGCGCCGAATTCCTCGTCGGCGAAGTAGGCGGCGGCGCGGTCGCGCTCGAGGATGCTCATGCCTTCGTGGAACACGGTGGCGGGGATGCCGGAACGCACGCGCAGGGCGTCTTCCAGGTCCAGGGCGGTCTCGGCGTGGGCACAGATCACCAGCACCTTGAACTTCTTGAGCATCTTCAGGGTGTCGATCAGCCATTCGACGCGCGGGTCGAAGCGCCACCAGCGCTCGGCCTCGTCACCGCTTTCCTGCTGCGCCTGGAAGCTGACTTCCGGGTACAGGTCGGGGTGTTCGCCCACCGGCAGCTCCATGTATTCCACGGGGCTCGGCAGCGGGTAGGGGTGCAGGTTGCGCTCGGGGAAGCCCTGCACGGCGGCGCGGGTGTTGCGGAACAGCAGGCGGCCGGTGCCGTGGCGGTCCAGCAGCTCGCGCACCAGGCGGGCGGCGGCCTCGCTGTCGCCATCGGAGACGGCGGCCAGCAGGGCTTCGCCTTCGGCACCGAGGAAGCCGGAGATAGTGGCGTGCGCACCGGGTGACAGGCGGCCCTGGTCCAGCAGCTCCTGCACGGCTTCGGCGATGGGCTTGTAGTTGGCGCTTTCGGCGCGGAAGGCTTCCAGGTCGTGGAAGCGCGCCGGGTCGAGCAGGCGCAGGCGGGCGAAGTGGCTGTCCTGGCCCAGCTGTTCCGGGGTGGCAGTGAGCAGCAGCACGCCGGGGATGACCTCGGCCAGTTGCTCGACCAGGCGGTATTCGTCGCTGGCCTGCTCCGGGTGCCAGACCAGGTGGTGGGCTTCGTCGACCACCAGCAGGTCCCAGCCGGCGGCGAAGGCGGCGTCCTGGGCCTTCTCGCTGTCCTTCAGCCATTCCAGGGAGACCAGCGCCAGCTGCGCGTCCTCGAAGGGGTTGCTGGCGTCGCTCTCGAGGAAGCGCTCGCCGTCGAACAGCGCGACCTGCAGGTTGAAGCGGCGGCGCATCTCCACCAGCCACTGGTGCTGGAGGTTCTCCGGTACCAGGATCAGCACGCGGTTGGCGCGGCCGGACAGCAGCTGGCGGTGGATCACCAGGCCCGCTTCGATGGTCTTGCCGAGGCCCACTTCGTCGGCCAGCAGGACGCGCGGGGCGATGCGGTCGGCCACTTCACGGGCGATGTGCAGCTGGTGGGCGATGGGTTGCGCGCGGGCGCCGCCGAGGCCCCAGAGCGGGGATTGCAGCAGGCGGCTCTGGTGCTCCAGGGTGTGGTAGCGCAGGCCGAACCAGTTCATCGGGTCGATCTGGCCGGCGAACAGGCGATCGCTGGCGAGGCGGAACTGGATGAAGTTGGAGAGCTGGGTCTCCGGCAGGGTCCGTTCTTCGTGCTGCGCGGTGAGGCCGTGGTAGATCAGCAGGCCGTCGATGTCGTCGACTTCCTGGACGGTGAGCTTCCAGCCGTCGAAGTGGGTGATCTCGTCACCCGGGGCGAAGCGGACGCGGGTCAGGGGCGCATTGCGCAGGGCGTACTGGCGGGTTTCGCCCGTGGCCGGGTAGAGCACTGTGAGCAGGCGTCCATCCGATGCCAGGATGGTCCCGAGCCCCAGTTCCGCTTCGCTGTCACTGATCCAGCGTTGCCCCGGTTGGTACTGCTGCGCCATGCGTCTCTCCCACCATGCAAAAAAGCCGGCAAGTTTAACGGAACGCGGTGCCAAGAGCGACGGGACTTGCGCTCCATATGTCTGTTGCAGTGTAGCGAGCGGCGTTAAAGTAGTGATGCGCCCTGCCGACAGTCTGATCAGAGGAGGGCCGAAACCATGTTGCCGCCGATACCCCATAGCCTGGTTCCCGTGACATCCCAGCAGGACGTGATCAAGCCGCGTCCCGACATCCCGCCTGTCACGCCGGCGAAGGAAGGCTCCGAGGAAAGCGCCATCGGCCTGGACCGGCGCCACCCGCAGGAGGCCGAAGAGATGCTCCGCGAGGAGCAGCGCCGCCGCCAGCGCCGGGGCTACACGGCCGAGGAGCTGGCCGAGGGCGATGTGAAACAGGCCGACGAAGAGGTGATCGAGCAGCTCCCGCGCCAGGGGCTGTGGGTGGATGTCGAAGTCTGAGGCGCGCATGATTCCCACCCAGCCCCTTTCCGGTTGACCCCGTGGACCTGTTCGACGACATCCCCCTCGACCTGCCCGACGCCCAGCTGCGTTTCGAACCCCATTGGCTATCCGTCGAAGAAGCCGACGACTGGTTCGCCCGCCTGGTCGCCGAAACCCCCTGGGAACAACCCAGTGTCCATCTGCACGGCCGTGACTACCCGGTGCCCAGGCTGCTGGCCTGGTACGGCGATGCCGAGGCCAGCTACCGCTACTCCGGCCTGGTGCACCGCCCGCTGCCCTGGACGCCGCTGCTGGCCGAGATCCGTGCCCGTGTGCAGGAAGCGGTCGGCCAGCCGCTCAACGGTGCGCTGCTCAACTATTACCGCGACGGCCAGGATTCCATGGGCTGGCACAGCGACGACGAGGCAGAGCTCGGGCGCGATCCGCTCATCGCTTCGTTGAACCTCGGTGGAACCCGGCGTTTCGATCTGCGTCGCAAGGGGAGTGGGCGCATCGGGCATTCGTTGCAGCTCGGGCACGGGGCGCTGCTGGTCATGAGCGGTCCGACACAGCATCATTGGCAACACCAGGTGGCGAAGACGCGCACGCCCTGCGACCCTCGCCTGAATCTCACCTTCCGCTGGATCCGTTCATGAGCAATGACGAGAAACTGGTCGACTTCGGCGCCGAGCGTGACAAACGCATCCATGACCTGCACGAGAAACGCCTCAACGACGTGCGCAACGCCTTCGAGCAGGCCATGCCCCTGGGCAAATCGAAAAAGCCCCGCAAGCCGAAAAAGCGCTGAATCCCTCCGCTGCACCCCCATTTAAATTGACCTGGATCAGTTCCCCGACGGCCTCGCCGGCGGGGCCCTGCGCCCATTGATCTAGATCAATTTCCCCTGCCAGGCACGGGTCTACCTTTGACCCATCGAAACAAACAACGCCAACGCAGGAGGCAGCCAAATGTTCATCGATGTAGTGGTTCTCGCCGGTATCGGGACCGTAGGTCTGATGGTCGCCTTCTTCGCAGGCGTCGGGTATTTCATCTGGAAGGACTCGCACAAGCGCGACAAGGCTTGAGTCCACCAGGTTCACAGGCACGCAAGGCACCTCGGGCGACTTCGGTCGCCCTTTTTTTCGTCCGCGATTTTTGCCCCGCCGAGCTCCACACCTTCACGTAGGGCGGGTGAAACCCGTGACGCCCAGTCTCCGGTATGTGGGATCTCACCCGACCCACGGCACTTCATGGTCCATCGCCATCAGTCCAGCCGCTTGTGCACCCGCGATACGGCGACGCCGAGCATCACCGCCGTGAACACCAGCAGCGCGACCATCTCCAGCCACAGCTCCGCCAGCGTGGCGCTGCGCAGCATGATGCCGCGCGCCAGGCGCAGGAAGTGGGTGAGCGGCAGCACCTCGGCTATCCACTGGGCGATGCGCGGCATGCCGGCGAAGGGGAACATGAACCCCGACAGCAGGATCTGCGGCAGGAAGGTGAAGAAGGCCATCTGCATCGCCTGGAACTGGCTCTGCGCCAGGGTGGAGATGAACACGCCCAGGGTCAGGCTGGCGAAGATGAACAGCAGCGCCGCTGCGTAGAGCTCCAGCAGCGAACCGCGCACCGGCACCTCGAACAGCAGCAGGCCGACGATGAGGATCACCGTCACCTGCACCAGGCCGATGCCGACGAAGGGCAGCACCTTGCCGATGGTCAGCTCCCAGGGCGAGACCGGCGTGGTGATCAGCATCTCCATGTTGCCGCGCTCGCGCTCGCGCACCAGGGCGATGGCGGTGAACAGCACCATGGTCATGGTCAGGATCACCCCGATCAGCCCCGGCACCGTGTTCAGCGGTGCCAGTCGCTCGGGGTTGTAGAAGTTCACCACCGCCATCGCCTGGCGGTTGTTCCAGCCCTGCAAGGGGAAACCCGCCAACTGGCGGGCCGAGGCCTGCACCACCTGGTCGGAGCCGTCCACCACCAGTTGCAGTGGCGGGCGCCCTGGGTCCTGGCGTTGCACCCGGGCCTCGAAATCGCGGGGGATCACCAGCGCCGCGCTGATGCGCCCGACGCGCAGCAGCTGGTCGATTTCCTGGGGGCTGCCCAGGTGGTAGCGGAAGTTCACCACCTGGCTGGAGCCGATCTCCGCCACTGCCTCGCGGGAGCGCGCCGTGTCCGCCTGGTCCAGTACCGCGGCGTCGAGGCCGCGCACATCCATGTTGATTGCGTAGCCGAACAGCACCAGCTGCATGATGGGAATGCCGACGATCATGGCGAAGGTCAGGCGGTCGCGGCGCAACTGGCGCAGCTCCTTGAGGACGATGGCGCCCAGGCGGTGCAGGTTCATCGGGCGGCCTCCGCCTTCTGCATCGGCTGGTGGGTGACGGCGACGAAGACGTCCTCCAGGTTCGGCTCGGTCTCCTTCACCTCGGCCTCCACACCCTGCTCGGCCAGGCGCCGGGCGATGCGCTCGCCGGCGTTGGCCTCGGCGCTGAGTACCCGCAGCGAGGCGCCGATCTGCGCCATGGCGATCACCTCGTCGGTCCCCTGCAGCGCCCGTTGCGCCTGGCGTGGCTGGGCACACTCGATCAGCAGCGGGTGGCCGGGCAGGGCGCCCATCAGCTCGGCCGGGCTGCCGTCGGCCACCAGCCGGCCGGCGTCGAGGATGCCCAGTCGCGTGCAGCGTTCGGCCTCGTCCATGTAGTGGGTGGAGACCAGCAGCGTAGTGCCGGCCTCGGCCAGCTCGAACAGCGAGTCCCAGAATTCCCGGCGCGATTGCGGGTCGACCGCGCTGGTGGGTTCGTCGAGCAGCAGCAGGTCGGGCTTGTGCAGGACCGCCCCGGCCAGGGCCAGGCGCTGCTTCTGCCCGCCGCTGAGGGTGCCGGCGAGCTGCTTGCGGCGGTCTGCCAGCCAGTAGCGCTCCAGCAACTCCTCGATGCGGCGGCGGCTCTCGGGGCGCGAGAGCCCCTGCACGGCAGCGAGGAATTCCAGGTTCTCGCCGATGGTCAGGTCCTCGTAGAGGGAGAACTTCTGCGTCATGTAGCCGATGCGTCGCTTCAGCGCCTCGGCGTCGCGGGGGATCTGGCAACCGAGCACCTCGATCTCCCCCTCGCTGGGCAGCAGCAGGCCGCAGAGCATGCGGATGGTGGTTGACTTGCCGCAGCCATTGGGGCCGAGGAAGCCGAATACCTCGGCGCGGTCCACCTCGAGATTCAATCCGTCCACAGCCGTCAGTTGGCCGAAGCGCTTGGTCAGGCCGCGCGCGCGGATCACCGCTTCGCCGTCATTCATCGCCCGGGCGCTCCGCATGCAGCGGCAGGCCAGCGGGCAGGCGTGCGGCTGCCTCTCCCTCCAGCACCAGTTCGGCGCGGTACACCAGGCGGCTGGCGTCGCTGCCGGTCAGGGCGTAGTAGGGGGTGAAGCTGGCCTCGCTGGCGATGCTGCGCACTCGCCCGGTGAAGAGACCCTCGACCCCCTCGACGCCCACCTGCAGGCGGTCGCCGATGGCGATGCGCGAACGCACCGGGGCGGGGATGAACAGCCGCGCATAGGGCGTCTCGCCCACCAGCAGGCTGACCACCTCGGCGTTGGCCGGCGGCTGGTCGCCGGGGCGGAAGGGCAGGGCGTCGACCCGGCCGGCGCGGGGTGCGCGCACGCTCAGGTGCTCGCGATCCACCTGCATCCGGGCCAGCGCGGCGCGGGCGGCCTGCAGCTCGGCGGCGGCCTGGGCCAGTTGTTCCGGGCGGGTGCCATTGGTGAGTTCGCGCAACTGGGCATCGGCGTTCTTCACCGCGGCGTCGGCCTGGTCACGGCTGGCACGGGCGCGATCGCGCTCGGCGATGGCCACCTGGCCCCGCGCGTAGAGGGCGGCGACGCGCTGGTAGTTGCGTCCGGCCTCGGTGGCATCGGCGCGGTTGCGCACCAGGGTGGCGCGGGCGGCGTCGATGCTTTCCTGGCGTGCGCCGTTGCTCAGTTCCTCCAGGCGCGCCTCGGCCTGGGCCACCTGGCCGCGCGCCTGGTCGAGGCGCGCATCGAGGCGGCGCGGGTCCAGTTCAACGAGCAACTGCCCGGCCTGCACCGCATCCCCTTCGGCCACCTTCCAGTCGAGGATGGTTTCCGAGGCTTCGGCGGGCACGCCGATGCGGTCCCATTCCAGGGTGCCCAGCAGGGGCTCGTTGTCGCGGCGGTCGCAACCGCCCAGCAGGGCCAGGCAGAGGAGGCCGGGAATGAAGGTGCGGGCGGTCATGGCGATACCTCCAGGCCGCGTTCGAGCAGGGCCAGGGTGTGGTTGACGAGGGCGTCGTTGCCGATCTCCGGGTTGGCGAAGATGCCGCGCCAGAGCGGCGCTGCGGCGTGGGGCAGCATGGTCAGGCCGATCAGCGAGACCACCAGCAGACGCGGGTCGAGATCCGGGTTGAGGGCGCCACGGGCCTGGGCCGCAGCGAAGCGCTGGGCCAGCAGCATCGGAATCAGCGGGGCGATGCGCTGGGGCAGCAGCTCGCGCAGCACGCCGCCCTCGCAGAGGATCTCGCGCACCCACAGCGGCGGTATCCAGGGCTGTTCGGCCACCGTTTCGCTGATGCCGCGCACGAACAGGCGCACCAGTTCCAGGGGCTCGTCGCCGGCCTCCTGCAGGCGCACGGCCAGGTTGCGGACCAATGGCAGGAAGCGCTCTTCCACCACCGCATCCACCAGGCGCTGCTTGTTGCCGAAATAGTAATTGACCATCGCCGGCGTCACCCCGGTGCTCTGGGCGATGCCGCGCAGGCTGCTGGCCTTGATGCCCTGCTGGGCGAAGGCTTCGCAGGCGGTGTCGAGCAGGCGTTCGCGTTGCTGGGCTTCGCCGGCAGGGCGGCCGGGTGCGCGGGGCGTGGTCATGCGGCAGGTCCTGGAGGGTGACTGAAATTATTTAAATACTCATTTAATTAATTTTCAAACAGCGCTTCGATAATCCGCTGGACGGCATTTAGATAGCTTGCTAATAATTGTTTCCGTTGAACTCATGACCGGCCGAAGCGGCCTATCCTTCTGGCAATTCCCCTCAAGGTCCTGTGCGTGCGCGATTCCCTGCGGGCGTTCCTCGCCCCCGACATCCCGGCTCTCCAGTTCGCCATCAAGACCCTCCTGGGCGGTGGCCTGGCGCTCTGGTGCGCGCTGCGCTTCGGCCTGGAGCAGCCGCAATGGGCGCTGATGACGGCCTTCATCGTCGCCCAGCCGCTGTCCGGGATGGTGGTGCAGAAGGGCCTGGCACGGCTGCTCGGGACCCTGGTGGGCACCGTCATGGCTGTGGTGGCGATGGCCCTGTTCGCGCAGGCGCCCTGGCTGTTCATCCTCGCGTTGGCCACCTGGCTGGGCCTGTGCACTGCAGCCTCGACCATGCTGCGCAGCGCCTGGTCCTACTCCTTCGTGCTGGCCGGCTACACGGTGGCGATCATCGGCCTGCCGGCCATCGCGCACCCGCTGACCGTTTTCGACCAGGCGGTGGCGCGCTGCACCGAGATCTGCCTCGGCATCATCTGCGCCACCGCCGTCAGCGCGCTGGTCTGGCCGCAGCGGGTGGAGCGCCAGCTGGCGCGCCAGGCCGGCGATGCCTGGAGTGCCGGCATCGCCGCCGCGCGTTCGGCGTTGCGCGGCGAGCCCCATGAACGCCAGGGCCTGCTCGGGGTGCTGGGGCGCATCGTCGCCGTGGACGCCCAGCGCGAGCACGCCTGGTTCGAAGGCAACCGTGGCCGCCAGCGCGCCGCCGCCCTGCGGGTACTCAGCCGCGATTTGCTCAGCCTGCTGCGCCTGGCCCGGGGCGTGGCCCGGCAGTGGCGGCAACTGTCGGCGGGCGAGGCCGAGCGCCTGGCGCCCTGGATGGAAGAGGTGCTGCAACGCCTGGCCGAGCCCGATGACGCCGCCTGCGAAGCCCTCGGCCAGCGCCTGCTGGACGCTGCCGAAGCCGACGACCTGGTGCCCGTGCAGCAGTATTGCCTGGGCCGCCTGGCGGTGATGCTGCGGCAGATGCTCGCCGCCGCCGAAGCCCTGCGTGCAGTGGAGCGCGGCGAGGCGCCGGAAGATGCCGGTGCGCCGCTGTCCTGGCACCGCGACCTGCCCACCGCGCTGCTCTACGGCCTGCGCAGCAGCGTCGCCTTCGTCGGCCTGGCGTCGTTCTGGCTGGCCACCGCCTGGACCTCCTCGGTGGGCGCGCTGACCCTCACCTGCGTGGTCTGCAGCCTGTTCGCCAGCCGCGAGAACGCCGAGCAGATCGGCATGATGTTCCTGCGCGGCATCCTCTACGCGCTGCCGGTGGCCTTTTTCATCGGCCAGGTGGTGCTGCCGCAGATGAGCGGCTTCCCGCTGCTCTGCATGGCCCTCGGCGTACCGCTGTTCTTCGGCACCCTGGGCATGGCCAAGCCGGCACTGGGGGCGACCTCCACCTCCTTCTGCCTGCATTTCATCGTGCTCTGCGCACCGCAGAACACCATGCACTTCGACGTGGCGCTGTTCCTCAACGAGGCCATGGCCATCCTCCTCGGCGTGGGCTTCGCGGTGCTGGTGTTCCGCGTCATCGTGCTGACCAACCCCGGCTGGCACGGGCGGCGCCTGCTCAAGGCCACCTTCCATGACCTGGGCCGCCTCACCCACCGTGCGCTGGCCGGTGCCGAGAACTGGTTCGGCGGGCGCATGGCCGACCGCCTGCTGCAGCTGGCGCGGCACTACCCGGCGCTGCCCAGCCAGTCGCGCAACCGCTGGGACGACGGCATCACCAGCCTCGACATCGGCGACGAACTGCTGCACCTGCGCCGTTGCCTGGCCGCCGGCGAGCGCTCGGTCGAGGCCTGCGAGGCGCGTTTCCTGCGCAGCATCGAGCCGCTGCTGGAGCGCGGGCCGGCGGCGTCGCTGGCGGGTGCGATGGACGAACCCTCGGAACAACTGATCCGCGCCCTGCGCGAGGCCGGCACCAGCATCGACCGGCGCCTGGCCCAGGCGGCCCTGCTGCAGCTGCGGCAGAGCTGGCGCCAATGGTGTGAACAACAGGAGGCGAGCCATGGGCTTGCGTGAATGGTCCCTGGGCGGCGTGCTGCTCAGCCCCTTTCTGATGTATGCGCTGGCGGCGCTGCTGGCGACGGGCGTGCTGCGCCTGGCCCTGCAGCGCGTCGGCATGGCGCGCTGGATCTGGCACGAAGCGCTGTTCGACTGTGCCCTGTATGTCTGTGTCCTGTCGTTGCTGGTCGCCTGGTTCGGGCACTGGTGAAGGAGAAACCCATGCGTTCCACCCTGCGTATCGTCATCACCCTGGCCCTGGTCGCCGCCGCCATCGTCGGTGGCTGGAGCCTCTGGCAGCACTACATGCTCTCGCCCTGGACGCGCGACGCGCGCATCCGTGCCGACGTGGTGGTGATCTCGCCGGACGTTTCCGGCTGGGTCGTCGACCTCAAGGTCCACGACAACCAGCAGGTGAAGGCCGGCGACCTGCTGCTGAGCGTCGACCGCGAGCGCTACCTGGCGGCCCTGGAGAAGGCCCGCGCGGTGGCCGAGACGCGCCAGCAGCAGCTGCGCCTGCGCGAGCACGAGGCTTCTCGCCGCGCCCACCTGGGGCCGCAGGCGATCAGCGCCGAGCTGAAGGAGAACGCGCAGATCACCGCCGACATCGCCCGGGGCGAATATCGCCAGGCCCAGGCGGACGTGAAGGTCGCCGAGCTCAACCTGGCCCGCAGCGAAGTGCGCGCGCCGCGCAGCGGACAGATCACCAACCTGCGCCTGGCCCAGGGCAACTACGCCAACGCCGGGCAGCCGGTGATGGCGCTGGTGGATGACGCCTCCTTCTATGTGCAGGCCTATTTCGAGGAGACCAAGCTGCCGGGCATCCACGTCGGCGCGCCGGTGAAGATCTGGCTGATGAGCGCCGGTCGCCCCCTGACCGGCTCGGTGGAAAGCATCAGCCGCGGCATCACCGACCGCAACGCCAGCCCCGACGGCCAGCTGCTGGCCAACGTCGAGCCCACCTTCAACTGGGTGCGCCTGGCCCAGCGCATCCCGGTGCGGATCAAGCTCGACCCGGTGCCGGAGGACATCCGCCTCAGCGCGGGGATGACCGCCAGCGTCACGGTCGGGGACCCGCCGCACGCGCAGGAATAGTGTGCTCCTGTGCAACGAAAAAGCCCGGCGATTGCCGGGCTTCTTGCATCCTGCCTGCGGGGTTCAGCCGATGGTGATCGGCGGCAGCTCCGGCAGCTCGATGGCCAGGGACTGCTTGGGCGCCAGGACCTCGGCCTCGCCGTCCACCACCTGCTCGGCGTTCTGGTTGAACACGCGGGTGGCGATGCGCACGCGGTTCTTCGGCAGCTTCTCGAGGATTTCCAGTTCCACGGTCAGGGCGTCGCCGAGCTTCACCGGGCGGGTGAACTTCAACTGCTGGCCGAGGTAGATGGTGCCCGGGCCGGGCAGTTCGCAGGCGATGGCCGCGCTGATCAGGGCGCCGCTGAACATGCCGTGGGCGATGCGCTCCTTGAAGATCGTGCCGGCCGCGTACTCGGCATCCAGGTGCACCGGGTTGCGGTCGCCGGAGAGGGCGGCGAACAGCTGGATGTCACGCTCCTCGACTGTCTTGGCGTAGCTGGCCTTCTGGCCGACTTCGAGGGCGTCGTAGGTGAAGTTGGTTACCTGGGTCATGGGGTCTCCTTGTTCGGTTGGCAGTAGCGACTGTGGGCAAGGGCATGCTCCAGCCAGTCGAGCAGGTGGGCGGTCACCTCGTCACGGTTGGTCTCGTTGAGCAGCTCGTGGCGGGCATCGGGGTAGATCTTCAGTTGCACGTCCTTCACCCCGGCCTCGCCCAGGGCGCGGGCGAGGTCGTCCAGGCGGCGACCGTCGCTGACCGGGTCGCGCGCGCCGCCGACCACCAGCAACGGCAGGTCGGGGTCGATCTGCGCCAGGTTCTTCACCGGGGTGATGGTCTGAAGCCCGCCGAGCAGGTCGAGCCACAACTGGTTGGTGCAGCGGAAGCCGCACAGCGGGTCGTTGACGTACTTGTCCACTTCGTCCGGGTCGCGGCTGAGCCAGTCGAAGGGCGTGCGGTTGGGCTTGAAGGCCTTGTTGAAGGAACCGAAGGAGAGGAACTCGATCAGCGCGCTCCGGCCGTTCGGGCCCTGGCGCCAGCGTTCCAGCCGCGCCACCACGGCGGCGGCGCGGTAGAGCCCCACCGGCTGGTAGTTGGAGCCGGAAAGGATCGCGCCCTGCAGGCTGCAGCTGTGCTGCATCAGGTAGGCCTGGCCGATGTAGCTGCCCATGCTGTGGCCGAGCAGGACGATCGGCACCTGCGGGTGCTGCTGGCGGATGTGGTGGTTGAGGCTGGCCAGGTCGCCGACCACCTTGTTCCAGCCGTCGTGCTCGGCGTACAGGCCGAGGATGCCGTGCTGGGCGGTGCGACCGTGGCCGCGCTGGTCGTGCACGTAGAGCTCCAGGCCCGCCGCCACCAGGGCCTGGCCCAGGCGCGCGTAGCGGCCACCGTGCTCGGCCATGCCGTGGGCGACCATCACCACGGCCCTTGGCGGGGCATCGCCGCTCCAGCGGTTGACGTGCAGCGAGGCGCCATCGCTGGCGGTGAGCCAGAAAGCATCGTGGGGCATGGCCAATCCTTGTGGCGTTGGGGTGTCGACGCATTGTGCACGGGCGGCCTGGCGGCGCAAAGCTCGGCAGGTGGCTGACCGATCGGTTCCCTGCGGGACCGCCCGGGCAGCGGGTGGTCAGGGTGCCGCGGGCCGCTCAGGCACGGGCGATGGCGGCAAGATTCACACTGTCTATGACGCGTTCGCGAGTATTTGCGTACGGGTGCGGACCTGCTAATTTCCGGGCAGTCCCGCTCGCGGGCCAGACACATTCAGGGCAAAGAGGATAAGAACAATGCAACCTGATTTCTGGAGCGACAAACGCCCTGCTGGCGTCCCCGACCAGATCGACCTGACCGCCTATCGCTCGGTGATCGAGGTCTTCGAACGTTCCTGCAAGAAATTCGCCGACCGACCGGCCTTCAGCAACCTCGGCGTCACCCTGACCTACGCCGAGCTCGACCGCCTCTCCGGCGCCTTCGCCGCCTACCTGCAGAAGCACACCGACCTCAAGCCGGGCGACCGCATCGCGGTGCAGATGCCCAACGTGCTGCAGTACCCGATCGCCGTGTTCGGCGCCCTGCGCGCCGGCCTCATAGTGGTCAACACCAACCCGCTGTACACCGCCCGCGAGATGCGCCACCAGTTCAAGGACGCCGGCGTGCGCGCGCTGGTCTACGTCAACCTGTTCGGCAAGCTGGTGCAGGAAGTGCTGCCCGATACCGAGATCGACTACCTGATCGAAGCACGCATGGGCGACATGCTGCCGGCCCTCAAGGGCTGGCTGGTCAACACCGTGGTGAAGAAGGTCAAGAAGATGGTGCCGGACTACCACCTGCCCCAGGCCGTGTCCTTCAAGGCCGCGCTGAAGCAGGGCCAGGGCCACGCGCTGAAACCGGTGAAGGTGGGCCTGGAGGACATCGCCGTGCTGCAGTACACCGGCGGCACCACGGGCGTGGCCAAGGGCGCGATGCTCACCCACGGCAACCTGGTGGCCAACATGCAGCAGGTGGACGCCTGCCTCTCGCAGCTGGGCCCGGACGGCCAGCCGCTGATGAAGCAGGGCCAGGAGATCATGATCGCGCCGCTGCCGCTCTACCACATCTATGCCTTCACCGCGAACTGCATGTGCATGATGGTCAACGGCAACCACAACGTGCTGATCACCAACCCGCGCGACATCCCAGGCTTCGTCAAGGAGCTGAAGAAGTGGCGCTTCTCCGCGCTGCTGGGCCTCAACACCCTGTTCGTCGCGCTGATGGACCACCCCGAGTTCAAGGACCTGGACTTCTCCAACCTCAAGGTCACCAACTCCGGCGGCACCGCGCTGGTCAAGGCCACCGCCGAGCGCTGGCAGTCCATGACCGGCTGCTCCGTGGTCGAGGGCTACGGCCTCACCGAAACCTCGCCCGTGGCCAGCACCAACCCCTACGGCAGCCTGGCGCGCCTGGGCACCGTGGGCATCCCGGTGCCGGGTACCGCCTTCAAGGTGATCGATGACGAAGGCGCCGAGCTGCCCCTGGGCGAGCGCGGCGAGCTGTGCATCAAGGGCCCGCAGGTGATGAAGGGCTACTGGCAGCGCGAGGAGGCCACCGCCGAGGTGCTCGACGCCGAAGGCTGGCTGAAGACCGGCGACATCGCCGTGATCGACCCGGACGGCTACGTGCGCATCGTCGACCGCAAGAAGGACCTGATCATCGTCTCCGGCTTCAACGTCTACCCCAACGAGATCGAGGACGTGGTCATGGCCCACCCGAAGGTGGCCAGCTGCGCGGCCATCGGCGTGCCCGACGACAAGTCCGGCGAGGCGGTGAAGCTGTTCGTCGTGGCCCGCGAGGGCGGCCTCAGCGTCGACGAGCTGAAGGCCTACTGCAAGGCCAACTTCACCGGCTACAAGGTGCCCAAGCACATCGTCCTCAAGGACGCCCTGCCGATGACGCCGGTCGGCAAGATCCTCCGTCGCGAGCTGCGCGACATCGCCTGACCCTTCCCCCCATCCCCGGCCCGCGAGGGCCGGCGGATGCACGGCGATCCCTCTGCGACGCCTTCTGCACGCCGATTAGAGACGTTACTCTAAAGATGACCGAAATCATTGCATTCGGTCATTTTAATGACTCGTTGGGCCTTGTTTGGCTCTGGTCGCCCATTTGCAAAGCTGCTACTCTCGGCGCGTTTTTTTGCCCTGGAAAGGGCCGAAACGACCGCACAGAACACAACAAACAACTGCCTCGTGCAGTGAAGATCAGCTGTTGCTTAGGAGTGGGCTTCCATGACCGAAAATTTCTGGAAGGACAAGTATCCAGCAGGCATTCCTGCGGAAATCAATGCCGACGCGTACCCCAATATCCAGGCGGTATTGAAAGAGTCCTGCCAACGCTTTGCCGACAAGCCCGCTTTCAGCAACCTGGGCAAGACCATCACCTACGGTGAGCTCTACGAGCTGTCCGGCGCCTTCGCGGCCTACCTGCAACAGAACACCGACCTGCAACCCGGCGATCGCATCGCCGTGCAGCTGCCGAACGTGCTGCAGTACCCCATCGTGGTCTTCGGTGCCCTGCGCGCCGGCCTCACCGTGGTCAACACCAACCCGCTGTACACCGCGCGGGAGATGGAGCACCAGTTCAACGACGCCGGCGCCAAGGCCCTGGTCTGCCTGGCCAACATGGCCCACCTGGCCCAGGACGTCCTGCCGCGCACCGGCATCAAGCACGTCGTGGTCACCGAAGTCGGCGACATGCTGCCGGCGCTCAAGCGCCTCTTGGTCAACAGCGTCGTCAAGTACGTGAAGAAGATGGTCCCGGCCTATCACCTGCCCCAGGCGGTGAAGCTCAACGATGCCCTGGCCAAGGGCCGTGGCAAGCCGGTCAAGGACGCGTCCCCGGCCGCCAGCGACATCGCCGTGCTGCAGTACACCGGCGGTACCACGGGCGTGGCCAAGGGCGCGATGCTGACCCACCGCAACCTGATCGCCAACATGCTGCAGTGCAAGGCGCTGATGGGCGCCAACCTCAATGAAGGTTGCGAGGTGCTGATCACGCCGCTGCCGCTGTACCACATCTACGCCTTCACCTTCCATTGCATGTCCATGATGCTGACCGGCAACCACAACGTGCTGATCAGCAACCCCCGCGACCTGCCGACCATGGTCAAGGAGCTGTCCAACTGGAAGTTCACCGGCTTCGTGGGGCTCAACACCCTGTTCGTCGCCCTGTGCAACAACGAGGACTTCCGCAAGCTCGACTTCTCCGCCCTCAAGCTGACCCTGTCCGGCGGCATGGCCCTGCAGCTGGCCGCGGCCGAGCGCTGGAAGGACGTCACCGGCTGCGCCATCTGCGAAGGCTTCGGCATGACCGAGACCAGCCCGGTGGTGTCGGTGAACCCGTTCCAGAGCATCCAGATCGGCACCATCGGCATCCCGGTCCCCTCGACCCTGTGCAAGGTGGTCGACGACGAGGGCAACGACCTCGCCATCGGCGCCATCGGCGAGCTGTGCGTCAAGGGCCCGCAGGTGATGAAGGGCTACTGGCAGCGCCAGGACGCCACCGACGAGATCCTCTCGGCGGACGGCTGGCTGAAGACCGGCGACATCGGCCTGATCCAGGAAGACGGCTACATGCGCATCGTCGACCGCAAGAAGGACATGATCCTGGTCTCCGGTTTCAACGTGTACCCGAACGAGCTGGAAGACGTGCTCGCCACCCTGCCGGGCGTGCTGCAATGTGCCGCCATCGGCATCCCGGACGAGAAGTCCGGCGAGGCGATCAAGGTCTTCGTGGTGGTCAAGCCGGGTGCCAGCCTGACCAAGGACGAGGTGATGCAGCACATGCGCGCCAACGTCACCGGCTACAAGATGCCCAAGGCCGTCGAGTTCCGCGACAGCCTGCCGACCACCAACGTCGGCAAGATCCTGCGCCGTGAACTGCGTGACCAGGAACTGAAGAAGCTCAAGGGCTGATCCGTTGTGCATGAACGAGCCCCGCACCCGCGGGGCTTTTTCTTTTCTCCGCCGCCTTGGCCTCCGTAGGATGGGTAGAGCTCCGCGAAACCCATCACCGCATAGTCGCTGACTGCTCCGCAAGTTGGCGCGGGGCTACAAGTCCGATCCCGCCCGCCACGCCTCGACGCCCCATTTCCCGCCCGCTAGAGTGCCGACTCTTCGCGACCGCCCTGGAGCCGGCCCATGCCCTTGCCCGATCTCAACCTGCTGGTCGCCCTGGACGTGCTGCTCG
The DNA here is from genome assembly GCF_018408275.1 of Pseudomonas sp. Pc102. NCBI lineage: Bacteria > Pseudomonadati > Pseudomonadota > Gammaproteobacteria > Pseudomonadales > Pseudomonadaceae > Pseudomonas > Pseudomonas sp. Pc102. Next base: position 1,526,397 of record NZ_AP021905.1, read on the forward strand.
ACGAAGGCAGCGTCGCCGGGGCGGCGCGGCGCATGCACCTGAGCGCCCCGGCCATGAGCCGGACGCTGGCCCGCATCCGCGAGGCGGTGGGCGACCCGATCCTGGTGCGCGCCGGTCGCGGCCTGGTGCCAACGCCCCGGGCCCTGGAGCTGCGCGAGCAGGTGCGGGACCTGGTGGAGCGCGCCAGCGGCCTGTTCCATGCCGACCGGGTGGACCTCGCCAACCTGGAGCGCACCTTCAACATCCGCACCAACGACATCTTCATGGTCTGCTACGGCGGTCGCCTGTTCGAGCGCGCCCACCACGAGGCACCAGGCACGGTGCTGCGCTTCGTCCCGGAGATCGACGGCGACGACGACGCCCTGCGTGCCGGGCGCATCGACCTGATGGTGGGCGCCTCGCTCACCCTGGGGCCGGAGATCAAGTCCCAGGGCCTGTTCGAGTGCCGTTTCAGCGGCCTGGTGCGCGAGGGCCACCCGCTGCTGGAAGGCCCCCTCGACGTCGAGCGCTTCGCCGCCTGCGAGCACATCAGCGTGTCGCGCCGCGGCCTGGCGAAGGGCCCCATCGACCAGGCGCTGGCGGAACTCGGTCTGTCGCGCAAGGTGGTGATGATCGCCCCCAGCTTCTTCTCCGCCGTGCTGGCGATGCTGGATTCGGACCTGATCCTGCCGATGCCCGACCCCGTGGTCGCCACCTGCCAGCGGCTTGGCCTGCCCCTGCGCGCCTTCGAGATCCCCCTGCCGCTGGCGACTGTGCGCGTGCGCCAGTCCTGGCACCCACGCTTCGACAGTGATCCGGCGCACCGCTGGCTGCGCCAGCTGATCAAGCGCTGTTGCGAGGACGGCCTGCCCGGTTGAGCAGTGGAGCGCCCATCCCCGCTGGCGTGCGCACGCCGTTCTCCCCGTCATCCCCGAACGCGGGGACCCACTGAATCGATCCGTGCGCCGTGCGCACTCATGAATTAGAAATATTGCAATTTTCGGCATGCCATGGCCGTCCATAGACTTTCCGCGTACCCCTGAAACCCGGAAAGCCCCATGTCTTGCATGCACTCGCGCGCCCTCGGAGCACCGCTCCGATGAACGTGCCCCTGTCCCTGCCCCAGGCCGCCGCCAAGCCCGCGGCCGCTCCGGTGCCGACGCCCTTCGGGCTGCGCATCGTCGTCGGCCTCGTAGGCGTGTTGCTGGCGGTGCTGGTGGCCGGCTTCAACGAGAACGTCACCAAAATCGCCCTGGCCGATATCCGTGGCGCCATGGGCATCGGCCGTGACGAAGGCACCTGGCTGCTGGCGCTCTACGCCGCGCCCTCGGTCTGCGCCATGGCCTTCGCCCCCTGGTTCTCGGTGACCTTCTCCCTGCGCCGCTTCACCCTCGCCGCCATCGGCGCCTTCATGCTGCTGGGCCTGCTCGGCCCCCTGGCGCCCAACCTGCAGTGCCTGATGGCCCTGCGTGCCCTGCAGGGCCTGGCCGGCGGTGCGTTGCCGCCGATGCTGATGACCGTGGCGCTGCGCTTCCTGCCCGCCAACATCAAGCTCTACGGCCTGGCCGGCTACGCCCTGACCGCCACCTTCGGCCCCGGCCTGGGCACGCCGCTGGCGGCGTTCTGGGTGGAGTTCGTCGGCTGGCGCTGGGCCTTCTGGCAGATCGTCCCCATGAGCCTGCTGGCCATGCTCGCGGTGGCCTGGGGGCTGCCGCAGGACCCGCTGCGCCTGGAGCGCTTCCGCCAGTTCGACTGGCTGGGCCTGCTGCTGGGCTTCCCCGCGCTGTCGATGCTGGTGGTCGGCCTGGTGCAGGGCGACCGCCTGGACTGGTTCGAGTCGCCGCTGATCCGCCTGCTGCTGGGCGGGGGCACCGTGCTGCTGGTGCTGTTCCTGCTCAACGAGTGGAAGCACCCGCTGCCCTTCTTCAAGCTCCAGTTGCTCAAGCTGCGCAACCTCAGCTTCGCCCTGTTCGTGCTGGGCGGTGTGCTCTTCGTGCTGCTGGGGGTGATCAGCGTGCCCTCCGCCTACCTGGCCCAGGTGCAGGGTTACCGGCCGCTGCAGAGCGCCCCGGTGTTCCTCGTGGTCGCCCTGCCGCAACTGCTGGCGCTGCCCCTGGTGGCGGCCCTGTGCAACCTGCGCCGGGTGGATTGCCGCTGGGTGCTGGCCTGCGGCCTGGCCATGCTCGCCGTTGCCTGCTGGCTGGGCTCGGGGATGACCTCGGCCTGGGCCCGCGAGGACTTCTACCTGGTGCAGGCGTTGCAGATCTTCGGCCAGCCCATGGCGGTGCTGCCGCTGCTGATGCTCTCCACCGGCAGCATCACGCCGCCGGACGGCCCCTTCGCCTCGGCCTGGTTCAACACCATCAAGGGTTTCGCCGCGGTGCTGGCCGGCGGCGTGCTGGAAGCCCTCGGCACCCTGCGCCTGCACCTGCACTCCACCCAACTGGTGGACCGCCTGGGCAACGGCCCGCTGCTGGAGGAGGGCGCGCAACTGGCCCGTCGTGTCCACCAGCAGGCCTCGGTGCTGGCCTCCGCCGACCTCTACCTGTGCCTGGCCGTCCTGGCGGCCGCGCTGATCATCGCCATCCCCTTCGTGCCCACGCGCATCTACCCGCCGCGTGCCCCGAGCTAACGGAAGAATCACCATGACCGACACACACAACCGTACCCCCCTGATCGTCGGCGCCTTGCTCGCCGGCGCCGGCCTCATCGCCTGGAGCGCCTGGCACTTCACCGCCGGCAGCGGGGGCGAAGGCACCAACGATGCTTTCGTCCAGGCCGACTTCACCCTGGTGGCCCCCAAGGTCTCCGGCTTCATCGGCGAGGTGCTGGTGGAAGACAACCAGCCGGTGACGGCCGGCCAGTTGCTGGCGCGCATCGATGACCGCGACTACCGCGCCGCGCGCTCCGGCGCCCGCGCCGCAGTGGCCAGCGCCGAGGCCAGGCTGGCCAACGCCCGCGCCACCCTGGAGCGCCAGGACGCGCTGATCCGCCAGGCCGAGGCCACGGTGGAGGCGGATCGCGCCGAGATGGCGTTCGCCCGCCACGAGCTGGAGCGCTACCAGCACCTGGCCGGGCAGGGCGCCGGCACCCTGCAGAGCGCCCAGCAGGCGCGCAGCCGCTTCGACACCCGCCGTGCGCGCCAGGCCGAACACGCCGCCGCGCTCTCGGCCACGCGCAAGCAGACCGACATCCTCGCCGCCCAGCGCGACGCCGCCCAGGCCGCCCTGGAACAGGCCCGCGCCGGCCTCGAACGCGCCGAGCTCGACCTTTCCCACACCGAGCTGCGCGCCCCCATGGACGGTACGATCGGCCGCCGCGCGGTGCGGGTCGGCGCCTTCGTCAGCCCCGGCCAGGCCCTGCTGGCGGTGGTGCCCCTGGCGCGGGCCTACGTGGTCGCCAACTTCCAGGAGACCCAGCTCACCCACATGCGCCCCGGCCAGGCGGTGCAGGTGACCGTGGACAGCTTCCCCGGCGAGGTGCTGCAAGGCCATGTGGACAGCATCGCCCCGGCCACCGGCGTGACCTTCGCCGCCATCGCCCCGGACAACGCCACCGGCAACTTCACCAAGGTGGTGCAGCGCATCCCGGTGAAGGTCCGCCTCGACGAGGGCCAGCCCCTGGCCGCGCGCCTGCGGGTGGGCATGTCGGTGGAAGCCGACGTGGACACCCGTGGCGAGCCCGAGGCCCTGGCGGGGGTGAACTGAGATGCGTCGACACGCGACTCTGCTGGTCCTGGCGATGGGCCTCGGCGCCTGCAGCGTCGGCCCGGACTTCACCCGGCCCGATGCCGCCCTGGCGCTGGTGGCCCTCTACCGCGCACTCGTTAGCGGCTGGCAGGCGCTGGACGGGGAGGAGGCGGCGCCAGGTGCCTGATGGCTCCGGGGAAGGCGATCGCGAATGAATCCGCTCCCACAAAAGGGCGGCGGCGCTGTGCGCCGCTTGGCGACTGAAGTCGCCCCCACACAACGGCACAACGCTTCACACAGGAGCTGATCGATGCGTAGGGTGGAGGTCGCTTTCTACCTCCACCAAGCGGAGCCAGGAGCTGCGCGTCGTCACGCCGGGAACGATCCAGCATGTCTCCACTCGCTCAACCCACCGCTTCGCTAGCTCTACCGAACGGTATGACCTCCCGTCGCTCCCGCCCGTTTCCAGCATTGCGACAGCGGTGGATTCGCATAACCTGCGCCGGTCCGCGGGCCCGTGGCCCGCACCGTTGCGCTTCCTGGGGGACCTCCATGCGTATGAACGTGCGTCGAATCCTCCTGGCCTGGATGCTGGGAATTGTCGTCGTCGGCCCGACCGTGGCCGCTGAAAACCCGTCCGCGAAACCGGTGATCGGTTCCGCCTCGCCGCAGGCCGTGACGGGCCGCCCGCTCAGCGTGCTGTTCGTGGGCAACAGCTACACCTTCTACAACGACCTGCCGCGCATGGTCCGGCAGATGTCGCTCGATGCCGCCCAGCCGCGCCCGCTGGACGTGCGCGACGTCACCTTCGGCGGCGCCAGCCTGGAGGCCCACTGGAACCGCGGCGTGGTGCAGCAGGTGCTGGCCAGCCAGCACTGGGACTACGTGGTGATCCAGGACTTCAGCACCATGCCGGTGGACAACCCCGAGAAGACCCGCACCTACGTGCGCCTGATGGCCGCCGAGGCACGCAAGGCCGGCGCCCAGCCGATCCTCTACCTGACCTGGGCACGCCAGGCGAACCCGGCCATGCAGGCGCAGCTCGATGCCGTCTACACCGGCCTGGCCAACGAGACCCACGCGCTGCTGGCCCCGGTCGGGCAGGCCTGGAAGCAGGCCCTGGCGGCCACCCCGCAACCGCACCTGTTCATCGAGGACGGCAGCCACCCGAGCTACAGCGGCAGCTACCTGACCGCCTCGGTGTTCTACGCGCTGATCTACGGCGTGCAGCCGCCGGCACCGTCCAGCGAGCAGGCCGCGCGCCTGGACCACGACAGCAGCAGCGCCCTGCAGGGCTTCGCCTGGAATTCCCTGCAGGCCCAGGACCTGGCCCTGCGCACCGTCCCGGCCGAGCTGCGCAGCCTGCCGGTCACCGCCACCCGCTGACCCGTTCCGCCCCGCGCCGCCGAGCCATCGGCGCGCGGGCGCTTCCCGGTGCGGTGCGGGGGCGGAATCTGCGACAATCGCGCCTTTGCCACGATTGCCCAGCGCCTGATGACCGACATCGCCTCCCTGCACAAGAACCTCGACCACGCCCTGATCGCCGACCGCCATCGCCTGCGCCGCCAGCTCCACGAGCTGCACAAGAAGCCGGACGAGGCGAAGCTCGCCCAGTGGCTGGAACGCTTCCAGGCTTCCTGCGCCAAGGTCGAGGCTCGTCGCGCCAGCGTGCCGCGCATGCGCTACGACGACGCCCTGCCCATCGCCGCCAAGCGCGACGAGATCAAGGCCGCCCTGGAGAAGCACCAGGTGCTGGTGATCGCCGGCGAGACCGGCTCGGGCAAGACCACCCAGCTGCCGAAGATCTGCCTGGAGATCGGCCGCGGCACCCACGGCCTGATCGGGCACACCCAGCCGCGCCGGCTGGCCGCGCGCAGCGTGGCGACCCGCGTGGCCGAGGAGATCGGCACGCCCCTGGGCGAACTGGTGGGCTACCAGGTGCGCTTCGAGGACCAGTCCAACGAGCGCAGCCTGATCAAGCTGATGACCGACGGCATCCTCCTGGCCGAGACCCAGCACGACCGCCTGCTCGAGCGCTACGACACGATCATCGTCGACGAGGCCCACGAGCGCAGCCTGAACATCGACTTCCTCCTGGGCTACCTGAAGACCCTGCTGCCGCGCCGCCCGGACCTGAAGCTGATCATCACCTCGGCGACCATCGACCTGGAGCGCTTTTCCAAGCACTTCGGCGATGCGCCCATCGTCGAAGTCTCCGGCCGCACCTACCCGGTGGACACCTGGTACCGGCCCCTGGCCGCCGAGGTGGACGAGAACGGCGAGCCGCTGTTCGACGACCTGTCGGTGGACCAGGGCATCCTCCGCGCCCTGGACGAGATCGCCGACCACGAGCGCGCCGAAGGCAAGCGCCCGGGCGACGTGCTGGTGTTCCTCCCCGGCGAGCGCGAGATCCGCGACGCCGCCGAGGTGCTGCGCAAGGCCAACCTGCGCCACACCGAGGTGCTGCCGCTGTATGCACGGCTGACCCCGGCCGAGCAGCAGAAGATCTTCGCGCCCATGGCGGGCCGCAAGATCGTGCTCGCCACCAACGTCGCCGAAACCTCGCTGACGGTGCCCGGCATCCGCTACGTGATCGACAGCGGCACCGCTCGCATCAGCCGCTACAGCTACCGCGCCAAGGTCCAGCGCCTGCCCATCGAGGCCGTGTCCCAGGCCAGCGCCAACCAGCGCAAGGGCCGCTGCGGCCGGGTCGAGCCGGGCATCTGCGTGCGCCTGTACAGCGAGGAGGACTTCCTCGGCCGCCCCGAGTTCACCGACCCGGAGATCCTGCGCACCAACCTGGCGGCGGTGATCCTGCAGATGCTCCACCTGCGCCTGGGCGACATCGCCGACTTCCCCTTCATCGAACCGCCCGACGGCAAGGCGGTGAGCGACGGCTTCACCCTGCTGCAGGAACTCTCGGCAGTGAACCGCGAGGGCCAGCTCACGCCCCTGGGCCGCCAGCTGGCACGCCTGCCGGTGGACCCGCGCCTGGGCCGCATGCTGCTGGAGGCCGCCCACCAGGGCAGCCTCGACGAGGTGCTGCTGATCACCAGCGCGCTCTCGGTGCAGGACCCGCGCGAACGGCCGATGGATCGCCAGCAGGCCGCCGACCAGGCCCACGCGCAATGGAAGGACGCCGATTCCGACTTCGCCGCGCTGGTCAACCTCTGGCGCGGCTTCGAGGAGCAGCGCCAGGCGCTGGGCTCCAACGCCCTGCGCACCTGGTGCCGGAAGAACTTCCTCAACTACATGCGCCTGCGCGAGTGGCGCGATGCCCACCGCCAGCTGACGCTGATCTGCCGTGAACTCAAGCTGACCCTCAACAAGGAGCCGGCGGACTACCCGCGCGTGCACAAGGCGCTGCTCTCCGGCCTGCTCAGCCAGATCGGCCAGAAGAGCGAGGACGGCGACTACCTCGGCGCCCGCCAGCGGCGTTTCTGGATCCACCCCTCCACCGTGATCGCCAAGAAGCGCCCGCAGTGGATCATGGCCGCCGAGCTGGTGGAGACCACCAAGCTGTTCGCGCGCATGGTCGCCAAGATCGACCCCGACTGGCTGGAACCCCTGGCCGGCCACCTGGTGAAGAAGAACCACCTGGAGCCGCACTGGGAGAAGCGCCGTGGCCAGGTCGTGGCCTACGAGCAGGTCACCCTCTACGGGCTGATCGTGGTCGGCCGTCGCCCGGTGCACTACGGCCCCATCGACCCGCCGGTGGCGCGCGAGCTGTTCATCCGCGAGGGCCTGGTGCGGGGCGAGATCCACAGCCGCGCCAAGTGCCTGGCCGCCAACCGCCAGTTGCTGGAACGGCTCGACGAGCTGGAGGCCAAGGCCCGCCGCCGCGACATCCTCGCCGACGAGGAAACCCTCTTTGGCTACTACGCCGCGCGCCTGCCCGAGGACATCTACCAGACCGCCAGCTTCGAGAAGTGGTACGAGCGCGAGCGGGCGAAGAACCCCGAGCTGCTGATCATGCGCGAGGAGGACGTGCTGGCCCGCGAAGCCAGCGAAGTCACGGCCGCGCAGTACCCGGACACCCTGCGCATCGGCGAGCTGCAACTGCCGCTGGACTACCACTTCGAACCCGGCCACCCGCGTGACGGCGTGACCCTGCGGGTGCCCGCGCCCCTGCTGCCGCAGCTGCCCGCCGAGCGCCTCGACTGGCTGGTGCCCGGCCTGCTGGAAGCCAAGTGCGTGGCCCTGGTGCGCAACCTGCCCAAGGCCATCCGCAAGAACTTCGTGCCGGTGCCGGATTTCGTGAAGGCCGCGCTGGCCAAGCTGGCCTTCGCCCAGGGCTCGCTGCCCGAGGCGCTGGGCCGCGAACTGCAGCGCATGACCGGCGCCCGCGTGCCCGAGGAGGCCTGGGCGGAAGCCGCCGGCCTGCTGGAGCACCACCTGAAGATGAACATCGAGGTGGTGGACGCGCGCGGCAAGTTCCTCGGCGAAGGCCGCGACCTGGCCGAGCTGACCGCGCGCTTCGCCGAGGCCAGCCAGGCCGCCCTGGCCATTCCGCAGAAGCAGGGCGAGCAGCGCCCGGTGGAAGCCAAGGGCTTCGCCCAGGTGGCGGAGAAGACCCAGCAGAAGGTCGCCGGCCTTTCGATGACCGTCTACCCGGCGCTGGTGGAGGAGGGCGGCAGCGTCAAGGAAAGCCGCTTCCCCACCCAGGCCGAGGCCGACTGGCAGCACCGCCGCGCCCTGCAGCGCCTACTGCTGCAACAACTGGCCGAGCCGGCCAAGTACCTGCGCGGCAAGCTGCCGGGCCTGACCGAGCTGGGCCTGCTGTACCGTGACATGGGCCGGGTCGACGCGCTGGTGGAGGACATCCTCCTGGCCAGCCTCGACAGCTGCATCCTCGACGGCGAAGTCAGCCTGCCCCGCGACGGCGCGGCCCTGGCCTCGCTGGCGGAGAAGAAGCGCGGTGCCTGGGCCGAGCACGCCGAACGCCTGGCCCGCCTGACCCTGGACATCCTCAAGCTCTGGCATGGCCTGCAGAAGCGCTTCAAGGGCCGCATCGACCTGGCCCAGGCGGTGGCGCTCAACGACATCAAGGCGCAGCTGGGCAACCTGGTGTACCCCGGTTTCGTCCGCGAGACCCCGGCCGAGTGGCTGAAGGAAGTGCCGCGCTACCTCAAGGCCATCGAGCAGCGCTTCGACAAGATCGGCGCCCAGCTGCAGCGCGACCGCGTCTGGTCCGGCGAGCTGGCCGGCTACTGGGAGCAGTACCAGGCGCGCCTGGCCAAGCATGCCCAGGAAGGCAAGCGCGACCCCGAGCTGGTGCTGTACCGCTGGATGCTGGAGGAGTACCGCGTGTCCCTCTTCGCCCAGCAGCTGGGGACGAAGATGCCGGTCTCCGACAAGCGTCTCAACAAGCAGTGGACCCAGGTGGAGGGTTGATCCGTGAGTGATGTGCTGTTCGAAATCCGCCCCATGAGCCCCGAGCTGTACCGCGAGAAGACCCGGCGCATCGCCATCGGCATCGCCGTGCTGTTCATCGCCCTGGCCATGCTGTTCGCCACCGCCAGCGTGCAGCTGTTCGGCACCCCCGGTGGCGACAACTTCCGCTGGAACCTGGCCGGCGTGCTGGCCGGGCTGGCGGTGACGGTGGCCCTGGTGCGCCTGCAGTTCTGGCCGCGCCCGTTCATGGCGCCGGCGGTCTATGGCTGGGGGCTCAAGCGCAGCCTGATGCGCGTCACCAACCTGATGCACCGGGTCAAGGCCGGCGTCGCCGTGAACGACCCGGCGGCGATGAAGCTGCTGCGCTTCTACCACCTGGGCGTGACCCAGATGCACCAGCTGGACGGCAACACCTCCGACCTCAGCCAGATGGTCCGCGAGATCGATGCGCACCGCGAGGCCATGCTGGCCCTGGGGCTCGACCCGGAGCAGGGGCGCCTGGAGCGCGACTGGCTGGACGCGGTCAAGCGCTTCGGCTGAACCCGGCCGCATCGGACAAGGACGACCCCATGCCTTCCACCCTCGAACTCGTCGCCGACCTGGTGAACCTGATCGCCGTGCTGCTGGCGGCGCGCAACAGCGTGCACACCTGGTCCAGCGGCATCCTCGGCTGCGTGCTGTTCGGCTGGTTGTTCTTCGAGTCCCAGCTGTATGCCGACGTCACCCTGCAGGGCTTCTTCATCGTCACCAGCGCCCTGGGCTGGTGGGCCTGGTTGCGTGGCAACGCCGGCACCCAGCTGCCGGTGAGCCGCACCGCGCCAGGCACGCTGGCGTGGATGGCGGCCCTGGCGGTGGTGGTGGCGCTGGCCTACGGGGCGCTGCTGCACCACTTCACCGACGCCTACGCACCGCTGGTGGACTCCCTGGTGCTGACCTTCAGCGTGCTGGCGCAACTGTTGCTGATGCGCCGGCGCCTGGAGAACTGGTACGCCTGGCTGCTGGTGAACACCCTGGCGGTGCCGCTCTACGCCTCCCGCGAGCTGTACCTCACCGCCGGGCTCTACACGCTGTTCTGGTGCAACGCCTGGTACGGCCTGTACCGCTGGCGCCGTGAGCTGCGCGAGGCCGCCGCACCGGTGGCCGGACAGGAGCCGGCCTGAGATGAGCGCGGCCTTTCGCACCGGCCTGGTGGTGGGCAAGTTCTCGCCGCTGCACCTGGGCCATGAGCGGCTGATCCGCGCGGCCCAGGGGCAATGCGAGCGGCTGTTGCTGCTTTGCTGGTCCCTGCCCGAGCTGCCGGGTTGCGAGGCCGGGCGCCGTGAGCGCTGGCTGCGCCTGCGCTTTCCGGAATTGCAGGCCGAGGTAGTCACCCCGGCCCGCATCCGGGCCTGGCGGGAGGAGGGCAAGCGCCTGCCCGACCTGCCCCACAACGACGCCCCCGAGTTCGCGCCGCGCCAGTTCGTCGCCGAGTTCTGCCAGGCGGTGTTCGGCACCACGGTGGACGCGGTGTTCACCAGCGAGGGCTATGGCGAGGGGTTCGCCGCGCACCTGGCGGGTGTCTTCGGGCACCCGGTGCGGCACGTCTGCGTCGACCCGCAGCGCCTCGCCGTGCCCGTCTCCGGCACCCGCCTGCGGGCCGACCCGCACGGGTTGCGGGACTTCCTCGCGCCGGAGGTGCACGCCGATTTCGTCGAACGCATCGTCCTGCTCGGTGGCGAATCCACCGGCAAGAGCAGCCTCGCCATCGCCCTGGCCGCCGCGCTCGACGCGCCTTGCGTTGCCGAATTCGGCCGCGAGCACTGGGTGGCGAAGGACGGCCAGCTGGAGTTCGATGACCTGCTGCACATCGGCCGCAACCAGGTGGCGCGGGAAGACCGGGCGGCGCTCACGGCCGGGCGCTACCTGGTCTGCGACACCTCGGCGCTGACCACGCTGTTCTACAGCCAGGCGATGTTCGGCCGCGCCGAGGCCGAGCTGGCCACCCTGGCCGAACGCCCCTACGCGCACACCTTCCTCTGCGCCGACGACTTCCCCTTCGTGCAGGACGGCACCCGCCAGGACGAAACCTTCCGCCGTCGCCAGCAGGCCTGGTACCGCGCCGAACTGCAACGCCGCGGCTGGCCCTTCCAGGTACTCACCGGCCCGCTGGAGGCGCGGGTGGAGCAGGTGCTGGATGCCCTGCACGGTGGCTCCCCTGGCTGAAGCCCGGGCTACGGGGCGGCTGCTCCTGTGGGAGCGGATTCATCCGCGATTGATGCCACTCCGATGGCCTACGGCGCGGAGCCGAGCCCTGTATCGTTGGGTTTCGTCCCTCTACCCAACCTACGGTGACTGCCAATGATCAAGAACGGCATGCGTCCCATCCATCCCGGTGAAATCCTCCGTGAGGAATTCCTCGTGCCGCTGGACATGAGCGTCAACGCGCTGGCCGGTGCCTTGCGCGTTCCGGCCACCCGCCTGCACGAGCTCGTCAAGGAGCGTCGCGCCATTTCCGCCGATACCGCGCTGCGGCTGGCCCGCTACTTCGGTGGCGAGGCGCAGTCCTGGCTCAACCTGCAGGCTGCCTATGACTTGCGGGTCGCCGAGCTGGACCACGGTGCGGAAATCGAGGCCGATGTGTCCCCTCGCGTCGCCTGACTCGTGGGTGGGTTTGTCTACAGGGAAAACCGTCACCGATTCGACAGGGTGCCTTTCCGCTCCCAGGTGGAGTGAATGCTGGCGAGCAAGGGACGGATGGCTTTGGCGCCCCGAAATCCGCGCTGCTATGTTCAATCCGCTGTCCCTGCCGTCTTTCCTTCGGCGACCGTCAATGGAGTGACCCATGAAACTGGCCGAGATTCATGACGACGTGTTCATGTGCAACATCATGGTGTTCGCCGGGCATGGCGGGTTCTGCCGGGTCTACCGTAATCGCCCGAGGATGATCACGGTGCCGTCGAACACCACTATCACCTTCTGGTGCCCTGACCAGAGCGGCCAATTTTCCAGCCTGAGCACGCTGGACAATGACATCGGCAAGCTCATCGACGTGACCAATGGGCTGTCGGAGATGTGCAAGACGATGCGTGCTAGCAATGATCGTCTGCCCGTCACCTATGAAGCCGGTGATCAGATCAAGAACTACGTGCTGATGTCGCCACAGAGTCTGCAGCTAGGTGAGGCCCGCTCCCTGTCAAGGTTGGTGACGGTGCAGCAGAGCGGCATCGGTTCGACCAAGGGCGTGTTCCTGGAGGACCTCCTGTATGAATTCAGCGGCAGGAACTGCCATTGGGCGGCATGTCGCGAAGTGATCAATCTGAGCGACGTCATTATGGAGGGCGGGGAGCTGGTCAGAAACTGACGGGCTCCACAGAGAAAGGCCGCCGCTGGAGTGATCCGGCGGCGGCCTTTTTCGTTGGGCTGGCTCAGGCCATTGCCAGGCGGGCGTCGCGGCGTTTTTCCAGGCGCAGGGCGAAGAAGGCGACCGCAAGGGCGAGGATCGGCAGGCTGGCGGCGGCCCAGGGCAGGGCGGTGAGGCCGGGGCCAGTGCGCGGCCCCATGGGCGGGTGCGCATCAGCTGCAACGTGCCCATCGGCCGGCAGTACCTGATCCCGGTGCTGCCGGAGTTCCTCGCCCTGTAACCGGAGGTGACCCTCGACATCAGCCTCACCGACGCGGTGGTGGACCTGCTGGAGACCCGCGCCGACGTGGCGATCTGCGGCGGCCAGGGCGGGCACCTGCCGACACGGGTGCGGGTGTTGCTGGACTTTCTGGCCGAGCGGATGCGCCTTCCCTAGAGAGGCTTCTCCGCCCAGGTGGCGAGGAAGGTCGGCAGGTACCTGTCGATCACGAAGCGCGGGTTCGGCTGGGCGTCTTCGTGGAAGCCGCGCAGCACGAAGCCGGCTTCCAGCTGCCCGCCGATCTGCTGCGCCAGGCTGTGGCCGAACACCAGGGCCTCGCCGCGTTCGCGCTTGGCCGCCAGCTCCTCTGGACCCAGGTCGTCGAGGTCGGAATAGGGCAGGGTGAAGCGCGGCTTGATCAGGCCCTGCTCGGCATGGTGCGGATCGCGGTCGGCGACGAACACCACCGGGTTGTAGAAGCTCGACAGCAACCGGCCGCCGGGGCGCAGGACGCGGAAGCACTCGCGCCAGACGGGGCGGATATCCGGCACGTAGAGGTTGGAGATGGGGTGGAACACGCAGTCGAAACGCGCATCGGCCAGGGCCGAGAGGTCGCGCATGTCGCCTTGCAGGGTTTCCAGCTGCAGGCCGTCTCGCCCGGCCACCTCGCGGTCGCGGGCGAGCTGCTCGGCGGAGGCATCCAGCACCAGCACCTCGGCACCGGCGGCGGCCAGTACCGGGGCCTGCTGGCCGCCACCGGAAGCCAGGCAGAGGATGCGCAGCCCGCGCACCTGGGGGAGCCAGCCGGCGGGCAGCGGGCCGGGCGTGAGGCGCACCTGCCAGTCGCCCGCGCGGGCGGCGGCGATGGTGGCGGCGTCCACGGGGCGCGACCATTCGCAGTGTTGCCGGGCCTGGCGGTCCCAGGCGGCGCTGTTGTGTCGGAGGATGTCCAGGGGCGGCGGCTTGCCGGTCATGCTGCGTTCCTTGCGAGGGGGAGTGGTGGGCGCAAGGGTGCCGCGCCCGGCATCGTTTTGGAACCGGATCGTTTGCCGGGGGTTCAACCCGGCGGCGGCGGGCGTTAAGGTGCGCGGTCAGCAAACGGCAAATGGAGCGCCACGATGAGCCTTCACGGCACTTACGATCCGCAGAACGTCTTCGCCCAGATCATTCGTGGCGAGGCCCCGTGCTACAAGCTCTACGAGGACGACGACGTGCTCGCCTTCCTCGATATCTTCCCGCAGTCCTACGGCCACACCCTGGTGATCCCCAAGCGCTCGGCGGCGCGCAACATCCTCGATATCGACCCCGATGCGCTGGCCAAGGTCATGGCCGTGGTGCAGCGCCTGGCGCGCGTGCTGGTGGAGGAGCTGGAGCCGGCCGGCGTGCAGGTGGCGCAGTTCAACGGGGCCCCGGCGGGGCAGACGGTGTTCCATATCCACATGCACATCGTCCCCCGCTTCGAGGGCGAGGCCCTGGGCATCCACGCCAGCAAGAAGGCCGATCCGGCGGAGCTGGAAGCGCTGCAGGCGCGTCTGCTCAAGCGCCTCTGACGCCCGTCGCAGGTCGCGGGCGGCCGGCGGAGAAAGCGGCCGTTCGCGTCCTGTGGGCGGTCGATTTGGCCTTTTTAGCCGCATATAAGCCGATTTTCCCACTCGTCCACCTGTGTCCTGGGTGCCGCGTCGAGCATCTATAACCACAATGGACGGAGGCGTTTGTAGGATAAGTCCTACCTGCTCGACGCATTCAGCCCCGCCGGGCGAGCTTCCGGGCACTCGTGCCTGCGCTGGCCGATGGTCCGACGCAGCGGCGCGGGTACCCCGGAAGGGCCCGCGCTGTGGCAGAATTCGCGCCTTGCGCGCGGGGCCGTTGCTATCCTGCGACGAGCCGTGAGAAGGCCCTCGCGCCTGCCGCCGTGCCCCCTGGGCGCCCCGATACAACAAGGATTCGCTGTTCCGTCCCGCGTAGCGGGATGAGCCTTTTTCCAATGCTGGCCGAGCCTTCGTCCAGTGACCAACTGCCCAACCGGCTGTGCCGCGCCACAGCCCAGTACCGAGAGGATCGACCGTGCACAAAGTCGTGATCAGTGGCACCGGCCTTTACACCCCGTCCCAGAGCATCTCCAACGAAGAACTGGTGGCTTCCTTCAACGCCTATGTCCAGGCCTTCAACGCCGAGAACGCCGCCGCCATCGAGCGTGGCGAGGTCGAGGCGCTGAGCGAATCCAGCGTCGCCTTCATCGAGAAGGCCTCGGGGATCCAGAGCCGCTTCGTGATGGACAAGGACGGCATCCTCGACCCGCAACGCATGGTTCCGCGCATTCCCGAGCGCTCCAACGAAGAATGGGGCGTGCTTTGCGAGATGGCCGTCGGAGCCGCCAAGCAGGCCCTGGAGCGTGCCGGCCGCACCGCCGCCGATATCGATGGCGTGATCGTCGCCTGCTCCAACCTGCAACGTGCCTACCCGGCGGTGGCCATCGAGGTCCAGGCCGCCCTGGGCATCCAGGGCTTCGGCTACGACATGAACGTCGCCTGCTCCTCGGCCACCTTCGGCATCCAGGCGGCGACCACCGCCGTACAGACCGGCCAGGCGCGCGCCATCCTCATGGTCAACCCGGAAATCTGCACCGGCCACCTGAACTTCCGCGACCGCGACAGCCACTTCATCTTCGGCGACGCGGCCACTGCGGTGATCATCGAGCGTGCCGACCAGGCCACCTCGAAGTACCAGTTCGACATCGTCGGCACCAAGCTGCTGACCCAGTTCTCCAACAACATCCGCAACAACTTCGGCTTCCTCAACCGCGCGGCGGAAGAGGGCATCGGTGCCCGCGACAAGCTGTTCGTGCAGGAAGGCCGCAAGGTGTTCCGCGACGTCTGCCCCATGGTCGCCGAGCTGATCGCCGCGCACCTGCAGGAGAACGCGCTGGAGGTCACCGACGTGAAGCGCTTCTGGCTGCACCAGGCCAACCTCAACATGAACCTGCTGATCGCCCGCAAGCTGCTGGGTCGCGACGCCGAGGCCCACGAGGCGCCGGTGATCCTCGACACCTACGCCAACACCAGCTCCGCCGGTTCGGTGATCGCGTTCCACAAGTACCAGGACGACCTGCCCAGCGGTGCCCTGGGCGTGCTCAGCTCCTTCGGTGCCGGTTACTCCATCGGCAGTGTGATCCTGCGCAAGCGTTGATGGCCGCTCCCGCGGACGACGAACTGCTGCCGCGCCTCAGGGCGGGGCAGCAGCAGGCGTTCCGCGAACTCATCGATACCTACCAGGGCGCCATGCGCGCCGTGGCCTTCGCCATCGTCGGCGGCCGGCATGCCGAGGAGGTGGTGCAGGATGCCTGGCTCGCCGTGGTGCGCAGCCTGGACAGCTTCCAGCAGCGCTCCAGCCTGAAGACCTGGCTGCTGACCATCGTCGCCAACACCGCCCGTACCCGGCTCAAGCAGAGCCGCCGCGAAGTCCTGCTCGACGACCTGCCCGCGCCCCACGGCACCCTGGACGACACGCGCTTCGCCGCCGACGGCCACTGGCTGGCCGCCCCCTCCGCCTGGCACGAGGACTCTCCCGAGGCCCTGCTCGCCGAGGAGGAGCTGCGCCAGTGCCTGGAGAAGACCCTGCTGAGCCTTTCCGACCTGCAGCGCAGCGTGCTGCTGCTGCGCGAGCGCCAGGGCCTGGAGTTGCAGGAGATCTGTAACCTGCTGGAGGTTTCGCTCTCCAATGTCCGGGTGCTGCTGCATCGTGGGCGCCTCAAGCTGTTCGCCACCCTGGAACACTTCGAGGAGACGGGCCAATGCTGAACTGCCGCGAGCTGGTCGCCCGATCCAGCGACTACATCGATGGCCAGCTAGGCGTCGTGCAGCGCCTGGGCGTGCGCCAGCACCTGCTGATCTGCCCCCATTGCCGGCGCTTCCTCGCCCAGTTGAACCTCACCCGAGCAGTGTTCAGGCAATTGTCCGAACCGGCTCCCGACGGTGATGAAAACCTGGCAGAACGGCTCGCCAGGGCACGCCACGAATCCCCCTGAAGCCGGTCATCGCGCCGTAACATGTTCGTCGTGTTGTCATATCCGGTTGCATGCCACGCTGCGACAGCTTGCCGCTTCGCTTGGCTGTAAAGCCCGGCCTAGAGCGGTTTCTCCCATATTCCCAATGGCGATGAAAAAGTTCCTCTGTCATAAAACATTTATCTAAAAGCAACTGAGCTGAAATAACCCCCCGCCAACATTCCCCCCAGCACGAACGAGCCCAACGCTCGGGTGTTTTCCAGCACTAAAGACCAACAGGGGAATCTTCGATGATCCGTAAGCACTTCGCCGGTTTTGCCGCCAGCGCCATGGCCCTGGCCATTTCCGCCCAGGCTTTCGCTGGTACCGTCACCACCGACGGCACCGACATCGTTATCAAGACCAAGGGCGGCCTTGAAGTCGCTACCACCGACAAGTCCTTCGCCTTCAAGCTGGGCGGCCGCCTGCAAGCCGACTACGGTCGCTTCGATGGCCTGTACACCCGCAATGGCGACACCGGTGACGCTGCCTACTTCCGCCGCGCCTACCTGGAACTCTCCGGCATCGCCTACACCGACTGGGCCTACGCCGTTGCCTATGACTTCTCCGAGAACTCCGGCAACAGCAGCGGTGCTGCCAACAGCGGTAACTTCGACGAAGCCTCCATCAGCTACACCGGCTTCAACCCGATCACCATCCGCGTCGGTCGTTTCGACCCCGACTTCGGCCTGGAAAAAGCCACCAGCTCCAAGTGGGTGACCGCTCTCGAGCGTAACGCCATGAACGAAGTGATCGACTGGGCCAACACCCACCAGGACGGCCTCGGCGTTCAGGTCCAGGCGCTGATCAGCAACTACGCCTACGTTTCCACCAGCCTGACCAGCAAGGATGCCAACGACGACGAAGGCGACAGCGTCAAGCAGTTCAACGCCCGTGGCGTGTTCGCACCGATGGCCGAAGCCGGCAACGTGCTGCACTTCGGTGTGAACTTCGCCCAGCGCAAACTGGACGACGTGGCCGGTGCCGACGTTCGCTACCGCTCCCGTCTGGGCATGCGTGGCGTGGACACCAACGGTGGTAACGCTTCCGGCAACCTGGGCAACCGCGCCGTGCTGGCCGGCACCAACTCCGCCACGTCCTTCTGGGACGACGACACCGCCTTCGGCCTGGAAGCCGCTTTCGCCTCTGGCCCGTTCTCCATCCAGGGTGAGTGGATGAAGCGCGAGACCGACTCCGCTGGCGCCCAGTCCGACCTGGAAGCCGATGGTTTCTACGTCCAGGCCGCCTACACCCTGACCGGTGAAGCGCGTGGCTACAAAATGGGCAAGTTCGACGCCATCAAGCCTGCCAACAAGCAGACCGGCGCCTGGGAAATCTACTACCGCTACGACAGCATCTCGGCTGACAACGACGTTGCCGTCCTGGCTGCTGCCAACCAGACCTTCCTGCGTGATGCCGAAGACACCGAAGCCAAGGTCCACAACATCGGTGTGAACTGGTACGCCAACGAAGCGGTGAAGATCAGCGGCATGTACACCAAGGCCAAGACCGACCACTTCACCAACCGTGTGGGTGATGACAGCGGCGACGGCTTCGTGGTGCGCGCCCAGTACGTGTTCTAAGCAATACCGTTCATCCGCTCCTTCTTGAGCCCCGCTTCGGCGGGGCTTTTTTATGGGCGCGCCTTTCGCGATGTCCGGGAGGGGGCAAGGGGTCGTAGGTTGGGTAGAGGCGCGAAACCCAACGATGCGAGGTCCAGCCACGCTCCGTTGGGCCTCGCTGCGCTCGGCGCCAACCTACGGCACAGCCTTCTGGGCTCATCGTCGATGAATTCTCTGCGACAGGCTTTTTTTCGCCGGCGCCGCAGGCCAGACTGGTCGCCATGCCGATCCAGACCCTTTCCCGCCTTTCCGAAGTCGACGCCGCCAGTTGGGATGCCCTGCTGAAGGACGACCAGCCCTTCCTGCGTCATGCCTTCCTTTCCACCCTGGAGGACAGCGGCAGCATCGGCGGGCGCAGCGGCTGGTGGCCGGCCCATCGCCTTTTGCGTGGCGCGGGTGGCGAGTTGCTCGCGGCGATGCCGGCCTACGTGAAGGCGCATTCCTATGGCGAGTACGTGTTCGACTGGGGCTGGGCCGATGCCTGCCAGCGCGCCGGCATCCCCTACTACCCCAAGCTGCTGGCCGCCGTGCCCTTCTCGCCGGTGGGGGGCGCGCGCCTGCTGGGCCATGACCAGGCTGCGGCGGCGCTGATCGACGAGCTGGTCCCCGAGCTGGAGGCGGCGGGGCTGTCCGGGTTGCACGTCAACTTCACCGACGCCTTCGCCGATGCCCGCCTGCAGGGCCGCGAGCACTGGCTGGAGCGCCTGGGCTGCCAGTACCACTGGCACAACCGGGGCTATCGGGACTTCCAGGACTTCCTCGACACCTTTTCCTCGCGCAAGCGCAAGCAGGTGCGCAAGGAGCGCGAGCAGGTGGCGGGGCAGGGCATCGGCTTCGAGTGGCACGAAGGGGGCGCAATGAGCGAGGCGGACTGGGACTTCGTCTACGCCTGCTACGCCAACACCTATGAGGTGCGCGGCCAGGCGCCCTACCTGACGCGGGCGTTCTTCAGCCTGCTGGCCGAACGCATGCCCCAGGCCATTCGCGTGGTGCTGGCCAGGCAAGGCGCGCGGCCGGTGGCGATGGCTTTCTCACTGGTGGATTCGGGGGCGCTCTACGGGCGCTACTGGGGTTGCCTGGCGGAGTTCGACCGCCTGCATTTCGAGACCTGTTTCTACCAGGGCATCGACATGGCCATCGCTGGCGCGCTGCCCCTCTTCGACGCCGGTGCCCAGGGCGAGCACAAGCTGATCCGGGGGTTCGAACCGGTGATCACCCGCTCCTGGCATTACCTCGTCCACCCCGGCCTGCGCGAGGCGGTGGCGGACTTCCTGGAGCAGGAGCGCCCCGCGATCCTCGGTTATGCCGAAGAAGCGCGGGGCCTGCTGCCGTATCGCAAGTCGGGGGAATGAGCCCCCGTCTGCCGGTGGCGATCAGCTGTTGCTGACGCTGCCACCCCATTCCAGGAACTTCATCTTGTGCACTTCGCCCTTGCTGTCCTCGTAGACCAGCACCACGGGCACGACGCCGGACTTGCTGGTGTTGTCGGTGCGGTAGATGACCTTCTGCACGTCCACGTTCATGCCGTAGTGGTATTCGACGGCGGTAAGGTCGGCGCCCGGCTCGCGGCTTTCGGCGGCGAATACGGCGGGGGCCAGGCTGGAGAGGACGGCGGTGACGGCGGCTGCGATTTTCATGCTGATCTTTCCTCGATGGGCGGTTGGAAAGCCTCAACTGAAACCCGGTGCGCGATGGCTTCCTGCTACGGGTTTGGGTTGCTGCTTTGTACGGGGCCTATATGACCACCGCCGCTTTCATCGCGGAAATTGATGGTTGTTGTAGTCGAGATCATCGCTATCGATAGAGAGGTTTGTCGATGCGAAACCCACAGCGAGCTGCGGTTGGGACCGACATCGGAGCCTTGTTCATCACCGCTGGTGGATGGGTGAAGCGGCATCCACCCTGCGTGTGCGCCGCCTCGGGGTCGCCCGTGACGTAGGGTGGAGGTCGCTCTTTACCTCCACCGTGCGGAGGTCGGGCCTGGGCTCGGGCTGCGATCAGTCCACCCCGACGAAGCCGCCGGTCTGGTGGTGCCAGAGGCGGGCGTAGAGGCCGCGCTGGGCGAGGAGTTCGGCGTGGCTGCCGCTTTCCACCACGCGGCCCTGGTCGAGCACCACCAGGCGGTCCATGCGGGCGATGGTGGAGAGGCGGTGGGCGATGGCGATCACCGTCTTGCCCTGCATGAGGGTCTCCAGGCTTTCCTGGATCGCCGCTTCCACTTCCGAGTCCAGTGCCGAGGTGGCTTCGTCGAGGATCAGGATCGGCGCGTCCTTGAGCAGCACCCGGGCGATGGCGATGCGCTGGCGCTGGCCGCCGGAAAGCTTGACGCCGCGCTCGCCGACATGGGCGTCGAAGCCGGTGCGGCCCTGGGCGTCGGAGAGGTAGGGGATGAACTCCGCCGCGCGGGCCTTGCGTACCGCCTCCCAGAGCTCCTCGTCAGTGGCGCCGGGCCTGCCGTAGAGCAGGTTGTCGCGGATCGAGCGGTGCAGCAGCGAGGTGTCCTGGGTGACCATGCCGATCTGCTCGCGCAGGCTTTCCTGGGTGATGTGGGCGATGTCCTGGCCATCCACCAGGATGCGCCCGCTGTCCAGGTCGTAGAGGCGCAGCAGCAGGTTGACCAGGGTGGACTTGCCGGCGCCCGAGGGGCCGACCAGGCCGATCTTCTCGCCGGGGCGGACCTCAAGGTCGAGCCCCTCGAACACCGTGCGGCCCTTGCCGTAATGGAAACCGATGCGCTCGAAGCGCACTTCGCCGCGCGGCACCTGCAGCGGCTTGGCGTCGTCCTGGTCCTGGACGGCGCGCGGCTGGGAGATGGTCTGCATGCCGTCCTGCACCTGGCCGATGTTCTCGAAGATGCCGCTGACCACCCACATGATCCAGCCGGACATGTTGTTGATGCGGATGACCAGGCTGGTGGCCAGGGCGATGGCGCCGACGGTGATGATGTCCTGGGTCCAGAGCCACAGGGCGAAGCCGGTGGTGCCGACGATCAGCACGCTGGAGAGGGTGGTGATGACCACGTCCATGCCGGTGACCATGCGGTTGGTCTGCTGCACGCGGTGCACCTGCTCGCTGAGGGCCTCGCGCGCGTACTGCTCCTCCAGGCTGGTGTGGGCGAACAGCTTGAGGGTGGTGATGTTGGTGTAGCCGTCGACGATGCGCCCCATCAGCCGCGAGCGCGAATCCGAGGCGGCCACCGAGCGCAGCTTGACCCGTGGCACGAAGTACCAGAGCGCGGCGATGTAGCCGGCGATCCACAGCAGCAGCGGGATCATCAGCCGCCAGTCGGCCTCGGCGAACAGCACCAGGGCGCTGACGGCGTAGATCAGCACGTGCCAGATGGCGTCCACCGCCTGCACGGCCGAGTCGCGCAGGGAGTTGCTGGTCTGCATGATGCGCTGGGCGATGCGCCCGGCGAAGTCGTTCTGGTAGAAGGCCAGGCTCTGCTTGAGCACGTAGCGGTGGTTCTGCCAGCGGATCAGGTTGGTCAGGCTGGGGTTGATGCTCTGGTGCACCAGCAGGTCGTGCAGGCCGTTGAAGATCGGCCGCAGGATCAGCGCCACCACCAGCATCCAGATGAGTTCGGTCGAGTGGTCGGCGAAGAAGGTATCGGCCGCGCTGTGCTGGGCCAGGTCGATGATGCGGCCGAGGAAGCTGTAGAGGGCGACGTCGATCAGGGCGACGACCAGGCCCACCAGCAGGAGGATCGCGAACACCCCCCAGACCTGGCGCAGGTAATGGAGATAGAACTGCACGACGCCACGTGGCGGCATGCTGTCGGGAGCGGGTTTGAAGGTGTCGATCAGGTGTTCGAAGCGGCGAAACATCCTTCGGGTCCTTGTCGCGGGGAGCGGCCCGCCAGGCTGGCGGGCCGCCTTGGTTCAGAGCCGCTTGGCGGAGAGGATCACCACCGGTTGCAGCGGAACGTTCTGGTGCATGCCACGGTTGCCGGTGGGCACGTTGGCGATCTGGTCGACCACCTCGAGGCCGCGCACCACCTTGCCGAACACGGCGTAGCCGAAGCCGCGGGCGCCGTGGTCCAGGGCCGGATTGTCGCGGTGGTTGATGAAGAACTGGCTGGTGGCCGAGTCGGTGGCCTGGGTGCGTGCCATGGCGATGGTGCCGCGCACGTTGTGCAGGCCGTTGTCGGCTTCGTTCTTGATCGATGCGCGGGTCTTCTTCTCGTTCATGGACGCGTCCATGCCGCCGCCCTGGATCATGAAGCCGGGGATCACGCGGTGGAACACGGTGCCGTCATAGAAGCCGGCGTCCACGTAGTCGAGGAAGTTCTTCACGGTGATCGGCGCCTTGGCGTCGTCGAGTTCCAGCTCGATCTCGCCGGCCGAGGTGTTGATCAGCACGTGGGGCTTGTCGGCGGCCATGAGGTTGGCGGTGAACAGCAGGGCGCAGGCCGCGAGGGCGATTTTCTTCAGCATTGTCATCGTTCCTTGTTGGCCTCGACTTCTTCGAGGAAGCCGAGGAGGGTGGCGTTGAAGCGTTGTGGTTGGTCCAGCGGTGTGGCGTGGCGGGAGTCTTCGATGACCACCAGGCGCGCGTCGGGCATTTCCCTGACATAGGCCTCCTTCTGCGCGACCGGGGTGTAGTCGCGGTCGGCCGTGATCACCAGCGTAGGACAGGTGATGCGGCCGAGGCGTTCCCGTACGCCCCAGCCGATGATGGCGTCGAGGGAGGCGAGGTAGGCACGCTTGTCGTTCTGCGGCCAGCGCTCTTCCACCTTGCGCCGCAGCTCGGCCTGTTCAGGGCGGGGGAACAGCAGGCGGGCCAGGGCCTTGGCGATGGTGTCCAGGCTCATCAGGCGCGAGAGGGTCCAGCGCCGGGCGATTTCCCAGTAGTCGCGCGGGGTCTTAGGCTTCACCTCGGGCCCGCTGTTGACGATGGTCAGGCTCCTGAGCAGTTCGGGGCGGTCGACGCCGAGCTGGAAGCCGATCATGCCGCCCATGCTGATGCCCACCAGGTGCACGGGTGGCAGTTGCAGGTGTTCGATCAGGGCGGCGACGTCATCGGCGAAGTCCGCGATGGCGTAGGGGCCCCCGGGCTTGTCGGAGCGGCCGTGGCCGCGCACGTCGAGGGCGATCACCCGGTAGCGGGCGGCGAGCACCGGCACCTGGTATTCCCAGTCGCGGGTGCTGGAGCCGAGGCCGTGCACCAGCAGCAGGGGCGCGCCCTGGCCGTATTCCTCGTAGTGCAGCTGGCAGCCGTCGTTGTCGAACCAGGGCATGGGCGTCTCTCCCTCAGGCGTTGGGCAGGGGGGCGGCGAAGGGCGCGTTGAGCGGCGCCGAGTCGAAGGTCTTGATCAGCTCGACGAGGATCTGCGAGGCCGGGCCGAGCGCCTTCTCCTTGTTGGCGTAGAGGAAGAAGCCGGGGTGCCGGGTGCCGCCCTGGTCCATGGGCAGCGGCTTGAGCAGGCCTTCCTTGAGTTCGCGCTCGATGATGTGGCGTGGCAGCCAGGCGAAGCCCAGGCCGTTGCTGACGAAGTTGGCGGCGGTGGCCAGGCTGCCCACCGTCCAGCGTTGCTCGGCGCCGAGCCAGCCGACATCGCGCGGCTGGGTGCGGCCGGAGTCGCGGATCACCACCTGCAGCTGGGTTTCCAGGTCCTGGAAGGTGACGTCGCGCTGCAGGCGGTGCAGCGGGTGGTCGGGGTGGGCGACGGCGACGAACTCGACGTTGCACAGCTCGGTGCCCAGGTAGCCGGGGATGTTGAGGCCGGTGATGGCGAGGTCGGCGGTGCCTTCGAGCAGCACTTCCTCGACGCCGGAAAGCACTTCCTCGCGCAGGCGCACGCGGCAGCCGCGGCTCTGCGGCATGAAGGCGGCCAGGGCGCGCAGCAGGCGCGCGGTGGGGTAGGCGGCATCCACCACCAGGCGCACCTCGGCTTCCCAGCCCTGTTCCATGTGGTGGGCGAGCTCCTCCAGCTGGCTGGCGGACTTGACCAGTTGCCGCGAGCGCCGCAGCAACACCTCGCCGGCCTCGGTGAGCACGGCCTTGCGTCCGTCGATGCGCAGCAGCGGTACGCCCAGTTGTTCCTGCATGCGGGCCACGGTGTAGCTGACCGATGACTGCGAACGGTGGGTGGCCTCCGCCGCCTGGGCGAAGCCGCCGTGGTCGACCACCGCCTGCAGGGTCCGCCACTGATCCAGGGTTACCCGGGGCGCTTTCATGCCTTGCTCCTTCTTCTTGTGTATCGGTCAGGAAACATGCGGCCGTGCCGATGACCTCGCCTGACGCTCTGTGTAAGCTGGCGGTCCCGCGCTGGAGACCTCCAATGAAAAGAACGCTCTGTGCCCTGCTGGCCTGCCTGCCCGTCGCCGCCTTCGCCTACCCCATCGAGGTGGAGAAGCAATACAACGGTAGCGAGATCACCTACACGACCGATGACATCGATCACAACATGGGTTCGATCAACGTCTACAACCTGGGCGAGGCCCGCGCCGAATGCACGGTGCGCTTCACCAACGGCCCGGAGACCCCGAAGATCCGTCGCGCGGTGATCGAGGGTGGCAAGAGCGTCTACCTCACCGCCAAGTTCAACCGCAGCATCATCCGTCTGCGCATTGGCCTCACCTGCAAGCCTGCCTAGGCGAAAACTCCTAAAAGGAAGTCAGCACAAGGCTCCAGCCTAGTGAGGGCTTCTTTATAAATCAATTTTGTCGATTGTTAGTAGCGGATTAATTCGCTTTTTTATCGAATTGTGTCTGGATAACCTGCGCTCCATCGAATCCCCACCCCTACAAATCGATGGAGCAGCAAACATGTCCAACGTCCTCGTGATCGAAAGCAGCGCCCGCCAGCAGGGTTCCATTTCCCGCGACCTGACCCAGGCGTTCCTCGCCCAGTGGAAGGCCGCCCATCCGGCTGACCGGATCACCGTCCGCGACCTGGCCGTGGAGCAGGTGCCGCACCTGGACGCCGACCTGCTCGGTGGCTGGATGAAGCCTGCCGACCAGCACAGCGAGACCGAGAAGGCCGCCTTGGAGCGCTCCAACCTGCTGACCGAGGAGCTGCTGGCCGCCGACGTGCTGGTGCTGGCCGCGCCCATGTACAACTTCGCCATCCCCAGCACCCTGAAGGCCTGGCTGGACCACGTGCTGCGTGCGGGGGTCACCTTCAAGTACACCGAGACCGGCCCCCAGGGCCTGCTCACCGGCAAGCGCGCCTATGTGCTGACCGCCCGTGGCGGCGTCTACGCCGGCGGCCCGTTCGATCACCAGGAGCCCTACCTGCGCCAGGCGCTGGGTTTCATCGGTATCCACGATGTGTCCTTCATCCATGCCGAGGGCATGAACATGGGCACCGAGTTCCAGGAAAAGGGCATCGCCCAGGCCAAGGCGCTGGTCGCCAAGGTCGCCTGAGGCTCCACCGTTTCACCCGCTCCTTTGTGCATATCCCTTGCCCGGCCCATGGCCGGGTTTTTTTATGGGCGCGCGAAAGACCCCTGCACGGTGGTGGCCCGGGCGTAGGGTGGAGGTCGCTTTTTACCTCCACCAAGCGGAGTTGAGACGAGAGCAGCAGCATGGGTTTCGCTTCGCTCGCGGAACGCCGCCCGACCCATCCTGCGGGCTGGATTGGGGAGGTTGCCGCTTTCAGGCCCATCGATGCCGGGTTGGTCCCAGCGGGCCCGCAGGCGGGTGGGTAAGCTTTCCCTGGTGGCGGCGAGCGGGTATTTTCGCCGGCTGCAATCAGAGGCCTGCCATGTCTTCGTTCATCTCTCCACGCGTTGCGGTGTGGCCATGAGGCTCTCCGGGCGCGGGGTCGCGCTGTCACTCACTGCATCGGTGCTGTTCGCCCTGATGCCCGGCTACGTGCGCGAGCTGGCACCGCTCGATGGCGTGCAGATCTTCGCCCAGCGGGTGCTCTGGTCGATTCCGGCGGTGCTGCTGCTGGTGGCGCTGATGGGGCAGTGGGCGGTGTTGCGCGAGGTGCTCGTGCGCCTGTGCCGGGAACCGCTGCTGCTGGCGGCCTTGCCGTTGGCCGCGCTGTTGATCGGGCTGCAGTGGGGCCTGTTCCTCTGGGCGCCGCTGCAGGGGCGGATGCTGGAGGTTTCCCTCGGTTATTTCCTGCTGCCGCTGGTGATGGTGCTCTGTGGGCGCCTTTTCTATAACGAGCGCTTGCGGCCGTTGCAGTTGCTGGCGGTGCTCTGTGCCATGGCCGGGGTGCTCCACGAGCTGTGGATGACCCGGGCGTTTTCCTGGCTGACCCTGGTCACCGCGCTGGGCTACCCGCCGTATTTCATGCTGCGCCGCTGGATGCGCCTGGACGCGCTGTCCGGCTTCATCCTGGAGATGGCGATGCTGGCACCGCTGGCGGCCTGGCTGATCATCGCCCACGGGCCGGAGGGCGCGTTCGTCCAGGCCCCGCAACTGTGGTGGCTGATTCCCGGGCTGGGCCTGCTGGGCACCCTGGCCTTCGCCGCGATGATGGCGTCCAGCCGGCTGCTGCCCTTGGGGCTGTTCGGCATCCTCAGCTACGTCGAGCCGGTGCTGCTGTTCGCCGTGGCGGTGGCGTTCCTGGGCGAGGCGTTCGACC
The DNA here is from genome assembly GCF_018408275.1 of Pseudomonas sp. Pc102. Classification (NCBI taxonomy): domain Bacteria; kingdom Pseudomonadati; phylum Pseudomonadota; class Gammaproteobacteria; order Pseudomonadales; family Pseudomonadaceae; genus Pseudomonas; species Pseudomonas sp. Pc102. The sequence goes on from NZ_AP021905.1 coordinate 1,553,266, forward strand.
CGGCGCAGTTCTGGACCTACCTGCCGATCTGGCTGGCGGTGCTGCTGATTGGCTGGGACAGCGCCCAGCTGCTGCGCAAGCAGGCGCGCCAGGAGCGGGCGAACCGGGCCCTCAGCTGAGGACGTTGGCGGCCTGGTGCTCGGCCAGCGCGGCCAGCACCTGGTCGCGCAGCAGGGGCGCAAGCTCGGCCGGCGGGGTCGCGCCCGGGGCCAGCCAGGCCAGTTCCTCCAGCTCTGCCGCCGCCTCCACCGGGTGCGGCAGGCGGGCGACGAAGATTTCCGCATCCACCCAGGTATCGGGCTCGTTGGCGGCCGGCGCGCGGAAGCGGCCGAGCGGCTGCAGCGCGCTGGCGTCCATCTGCAGGTCGAGTTCTTCGTGCAGTTCCCGTTGCAGGGCGGCGAGGGCGGACTCGCCCGCTTCGCGCTTGCCGCCGGGCAGCATGAAGGCGCGGGTGCCGCGCTTGCGGACCAGCAGCAGGCGGTGGGAGTCGTCGAGCAGGCAGGCGGCGGAGAGGATCAGGGTGGTCATGTGACGGGGGCTTCCGGCAGCAGTTTGTAGTGCAGCTGCACCACGCCGGTGCTGAAGCTGCGTTGTTCGTGGAGTTGCAGGCGGCGCTCAAGTCCGGTGGCGAACATCTGGATGCCGGCGCCGAGCAGGTGCGGGATGACGCTGACGATCAGTTCGTCGATCAGGCCCGCCGCATAGCAGGTGCCGGCCAGCGAACCGCCGCCCACCAGCCAGACGCGCTGGCAGCCGGCCTCGGCGAGGTCGGCCAGGGCTTCGGCCGGGGTGCTATGGGCGATCCGCACCTGCGGCGCTGCCGGCTCCAGCTCCGCGCGGGTCAGCACGGTACAGGGCTTGCCGGGGTAGGGCCAGGCCCCGCCCATGGCCAGCACCGTCTCGTAGGTGCCGCGTCCCATCAGCAGGCCGTCGACGCTGTCGTAGAAGGCGCCATAGCCGTGATCGTCGCCGGACTGTTCGACCGGTTGCAGCCAGTCGACGCTGCCGTCGGGGCGGGCGATGTAGCCGTCCAGGCTGGCGGCGACGTAGTAGATCAGCGATGCACTCATGCGGGGCTCCGACGGGTAGGCTGTGCCGGCGGTGAAATCCGTCGGGGACTGAAGCGTTTGGAGTGGAGCACGGCCCCTTGGGTTCAGCAATCGCCGCAACGTCGGGAAATTACCGCGAGGCGCACAGAATTCGGGCGTTCGGGCGCGACAACCGTTAACCTATGCAGCTGTTTTTCAAGCTTTCGATCGAGGTAGCACCCGTGTTCTCCCAATTCGCCCTGCACGAACGTCTGCTCAAGGCCGTGGCCGAGCTGAAATTTGCCGAACCGACGCCCGTGCAGCAGGCGGCCATCCCCCCGGCGCTGGAAGGGCGCGACCTGCGCGTCACCGCCCAGACCGGCAGCGGCAAGACCGCGGCGTTCGTGCTGCCCCTGCTCAACCGCCTGATCGGCGAGGCCAAGCCCCGCGAGCGCATCCGCTCGCTGATCCTGCTGCCGACCCGCGAGCTGGCCCAGCAGACGCTGAGGGAAGTCGAGCGCTTCTCGCAGTTCACCTTCATCAAGTCCGGCATCGTCACCGGCGGCGAGGACTTCAAGGTCCAGGCCGCCATGCTGCGCAAGCTGCCCGACGTGCTGGTGAGCACCCCCGGGCGCCTGATCGAGCACCTCAACTCCGGCACCGTCGACCTCAAGGAAGTGGAAGTGCTGGTGCTGGACGAAGCCGACCGCATGCTCGACATGGGCTTCGCCGAGGACATGCAGCGCATCACCGCCGAGTGCGCCAACCGCAAGCAGACCCTGCTGTTCTCCGCCACCACAGGCGGCGCGGCGCTGCGCGAGGTGTCGGCCAAGGTGCTGAACGACCCGCTGCACCTGCGCCTCAATGGCGTCGAGCAGCTCAACGAGTCCACCCGCCAGCAGATCATCACCGCCGACGATATCGCCCACAAGGAAGCCCTGGCGCGCTGGCTGCTGGCCAACGAGGACTACCAGAAGGCCATCGTCTTCACCAACACCCGCGCCCAGGCCGACCGTTTCTACGGCCACCTGGTGGCGGCCGGCTACAAGGCCTTCGTGCTCCACGGCGACAAGGACCAGAAGGACCGCAAGCTGGCCATCGACCGCGTGCGCGAGGGCGGCACCAAGGTGCTGGTGGCCACCGACGTGGCGGCCCGTGGCCTGGACATCCAGGGCATGGACCTGGTGATCAACTTCGACATGCCGCGCTCCGGCGACGAGTACGTGCACCGTGTCGGCCGCACCGGGCGTGCCGGTGGCGAGGGCCTGGCCATCTCGCTGATCTGCCACAACGACTGGAACCTGATGTCCAGCGTCGAGCGCTACCTCAAGCAGAGCTTCGAGCGCCGCGTGATCAAGGAGCTCAAGGGCAGCTACAGCGGCCCGAAGAAGGTCAAGGCCTCCGGCAAGGCTGCCGGCGTGAAGAAGAAAAAGACCGACAAGAAGGCGGGCGACAAGAAGGCCTCGGCCAAGCCGGCCGCCAAGCGCAAGCCTTCCGGCCCGCGCCGCGACGAGTCCAAGGTGGTCAGCGCCGACGGCCTGGCCCCGCTCAAGCGCAAGAAGCCCGCTGCCGAGTGAGTCTCGCCGGCTTCACGGTCCCGGCAGCGGCGCAAGGCCTGCTGCTGGTCTACCTGGCGATGAGCACGGTCTGCTTCATTGCCTACTGGCGCGACAAGCGCTTCGCCGTCGCCGGTGCCCAGCGCACGCCGGAGTCGCGCCTGCACCTCTACGAGCTGCTCGGCGGCTGGCCGGGCGGGTTGCTGGCGCAGCGGCTGATCCGTCACAAGAATCGCAAGCTGTCCTACCAGGTGAAGTTCTGGTCGATCGTCGCCCTGCACCTGGGCGTGCTCGGGTGGTGGCTGCTGGGGCGCTGAACCCCCGGCTGCGCCGCTGCGAGGATGGTCGGCGTCGGAAATGGTCCGCTCGTGCTTGCGGGGTTTTGCTAGGGTCGATGGGCTGGAGCGAGGCTGCTCCCCACACGCTCATCCACCGCAGGGAACCCCGACACGATGAAGCTCACCCAGACGATTCTCGCCGCCGCGCTGTGCATGGGCCTGGCCGGCACCACCCTCGCCACCGAACTCAAGCACTGGCCGGCGCCCGCCGCCAAGCAGCTCGATGCGCTGATCGCGGCCAACGCCAACAAGGGCGCCTACGCGGTGTTCGACATGGACAACACCAGCTACCGCTACGACCTGGAGGAGTCGTTGCTGCCGTTCCTCGAGGCCAAGGGCGTGCTGACCCGCGAGAAGCTCGACCCCTCGCTCAAGCTGATCCCGTTCAAGGACGTGAACGGCCACAAGGAAAGCCTCAACAGCTACTACTACCGCCTCTGCGAACTCGACGACCTGGTCTGCTACCCCTGGGTGGCCCAGGTGTTCTCCGGCTTCACGTTGCGCGAGCTGAAGGGCTACGTCGACGAGCTGCTGGCCTCCGGCAAGCCGGTCCCCGCCACCTACTACGAGGGTGACGAGGTGAAGACCATCGAGATCAACCCGCCCAGGCTGTTCACCGGCCAGCAGGAGCTGATGAACAAGCTGCGCGAGAACGGCATCGAGGTGTACATCATGACCGCCGCGCTGGAGGAGCTGGTGCGCATGGTCGCCGCCGATCCCAGGTACGGCTACAACGTGAAGCCGGAGAACGTCATCGGCGTCACCACGCTGCTCAAGGACCGCAAGACCGGCGCGCTGACCACCGCACGCAAGCAGATCGAGGAAGGCAAGTACGACGAGAAGGCCAACCTCGACCTGGAGATCACCCCCTACCTGTGGACCCCGGCGACCTGGATGGCCGGCAAGCAGGCGGCGATCCTCACCTATATCGACCAGTGGAAGAAGCCCATCCTGGTCGGTGGCGATACCCCTGACAGCGATGGCTACATGCTCTTCCACGGCACCGACGTGGAGAAGGGCGGTCTGCGCGTCTGGGTGAACCGCAAGGCCAAGTACATGGACCAGATCACCGCCATGCAGAAGAAGAACGCCGAGCAGCAGGCGAAGCTCGGCCTGCCCGTCACCGCCGACCGCAACTGGGTGGTGGTGACGCCCGAGGAAATCCAGTAACCGACCCTCCGTCACGGGGTCGCCCCCCTGCGCAACCGTATCGCCAGCGGCTATGCTGCGAGCTGTAGCGCAAGGGGGTGGCATGGGCAGAGGGCTGCTGGTTGGCGTGTTGTGGCTCGGGCTTCCCTGGCTTGCCATGGGAGAGGAGTTGCGTTTTGGGTTCGGCACGCAGAAGCCGCCCTATGTCTACGAGGGCGAGGACCGCGGGCTCGAGCTGGAAATCGTCACGGCCGCCGCCAAGGCGGCCGGCTTCACCCTGCAGTACCACTACCTGCCGATGGAGCGCCTGCACCTGCTGCTGGGGCGTGGCGAGCTGGACGGCATCGCCAGCACCAGCGAGCGCAGCGGCGTCCAGGCGTTCTATTCCGACGTGTACATCCAGTACCACAACTACGCCATCGCCCTGGCCGGCAATGGTTACCGCATCGATTCCATAGCGGATCTGGGCCAGTACTCGGTCAGCGCCTTCCAGCGGGCGCGCTTCCTGCTGGGCGAGGAGTTCCAGCGCATGGCGGAGAACAACCCGCGCTACCGCGAGGAGGCCCAGCAGATCACCCGCAACCGCCTGCTCTATGCGGGGCGCATCGACGTCGCTATCGGCGACAAGCGCATTATCAACTACCTCAATCGCGAGGTGGTCTCCCAGGTGGATATCAGCCAGTCCATCATCTGGTACGACCTGTTCCCGCCCACGGACTACAAGGTCGGCTTCGTCCACGCCAACCAGCGGGACCGGTTCAACAAGGGCCTGCAGCAGATCCGCGACAGCGGCGAGTACCGCGCCATCGAGAAGAAGTACGAGCGCTATTGAACCATCCGATCACGGCTGCTTCTGCCGGGCGTCGCTCGCGTCGCCGGCCTTGTCGACTTCCTGCTTGCGCTGCTCGGTGACATCGCACTCGTCGTCGCCCTCGCGGGAGTCCGTCTTGAGCTTCTCGTGCTTCAGCTCTTCGTTGACCTGCCGGGCCTTCTTTGGGTCGCTATCGGTGGCCTGGTGCACTTCGGCTGCCAGTTGCTCGCGCTTGGCGGTGGCCTCGTCGGCACCGCACGCGGCCAGGGCGGGCAGGGGGGCGAGCAGGGCCAAGGTGGCGCTCAATGCCAGTAGACGGTTCATGGTGTCTCCTCCAGGTGCATCGCATTCACTAGGGTTGAGCGCCCGCGCGCGGCAAAAGTTCAGGCTTCAGCGCACCCGGTCGCGGCTCTGCACGGCCAGGTCCAGGGCCTTCTGCATGTCCAGCCGTGCCGAGCGGCCCACGTCCTTGTCGTTCAACTGGTAGTTGCGCTCCGACGGCAGGATGGGCGCGGTGAGGTCCTCGGCATCCATCGGCTCGAAGTCGTAGTCGCCGCCTATGGTCATGGCGCTGCGGCGTAGCAGCATGCGCACCTGCTCGGGCTGCAGGCGCGGGTTGATCGAGAGCATGGCGGCGACGATGCCGGTGACCAGCGGCGTGGCGTAGGACGTGCCGCAGTGCACCTCGCCCGTCTCGTCTGCGCGGCGGGTCGAGGCGCGGGCGCAGGCGGCGGCGGTGATGTCCACGCGCATGTCGATGTTCGAGGAGTCGCGCTTGACCACGTAGGCGGGGTCGTCGACGCCCACGTCATCGCGCTCGCTGCGCTGGTGCCCGCCGACCACCAGCAACTGGTCGGTGATGAAGGAGGAGGGCAGGCGGTATTCGTCCGTGCCGGAGAACGAGGCGCCGTTGCCGGCGGAGTTGATCACCAGCACGTCCGGGTGCTCCTTGCGCAGCCAGAGGAAGAACTCCTCCAGCAGTTCCTCGTAGCCGCTCATGGCGATGCCCGAGCGCACCAGGGAATCGACCTCGTCGCCCTCCACGTTCTTCGCCCCGACGCGGTGGATGCCCCAGCTCCAGTTGAGGACCCGCACCCCGTCCTCCACCAGGTTCACCGAGGCGGCGACGTTGGCGGTGATGCCGGCGTCGGAGTTGCGTTCGACTATCACCTCGAAGCCGTTGCTGGCCTTGTCCAGCCCGCGCAGGAAACCGGTGTTGCCACCCTTGTCCCAGCGCGCGGCGAGGATGCCGGCCACGGTGGAGCCATGGTTGTCGGGCTCGTCCGCGTCGCGGGCGTAGAGGCAGGTGCGCGGCTGCCCGCCCTTGCAGCCGCCGAGGTAGTCGGCGAAGTCGGGGGCGTCGAAGTCGACGTTGCGCTCGATCACGCCGATGCGCAGCGGGCGGGTGTCCACCGGCGACTGGCGGGCGGGAATGCGGCGCTGGTAGTAGTTCACCGCGTCCATGAAGCGATTGGCGGCCCACTCGTCCGAGTCCTTGCCGGGCTTCTCCGGCTCCTTGCGCGCGGCCTCGGCTTCCTCGCCCTTTTCCGGAGCGGATTCCTCCACCACCACGGCATCGACGCTGGTCTCGCTGCCGATGCGCAGGATCAGCGCGTCACGCTCGGTGAGGTTCTTCACCGGCAGGCGCAACTGGTAGGTGTTCAGCGGCGGGATGGCGCCCACGACCTGGGCGCCGTACTTGCCGGCCAGGCGCTCGGCTTCCTTGCGGCCGTCGTGGCTTTCCTCGATCAGCAGGCTGATGAGGTCGACATAGGTGGTCAGCCCGTCCATGTTCTTCGCCACCTCGTCCGGGCGGGCGGGCAGCACGTGGCTGTCCCCCCGCGACAGCCACACGGGATTGCTGGCGCGCGGGCCGTCCTGCAGCCAGAGCGGCCCGCTGTCGTGATCCTGTTCGAGGCGCAGCTTCAGGCCGCCCGCGCTGCGGGTCACCGCGCCTTGTGGCAGCGGCTTGCCGTCCAGCAGCAGTTGCGGCATGGCGTCGCCCAGGCCCCTGACCTTGAGGCACCAGTCCTGCTGCTGGCGCTCGAGCAGGTCGCCGCAGCGCTGCAGGCCTTCGAGGCGCAGCGGTTCGTCGGCGCTGGCGAAGGGGCTGGCCAGGGCAAGGAGCAGGGCGATGAGCGGGTGGCGGTGCAGCGGCATCGGGCTGGCCTCCGTGGCGGTTGTCCTGCTGTTCCGACTGCCCGGCTGCGCTTTTCGTTCAGGCCGACCGTTCGCCCTTCAGGTCGAACCCGGGGCGAGCCGGGGCAGTCGGACACCATAGGACCCCTCTTCCCCACGCCTGGAGTGACGTCATGAAAAGCTACGACTGGGAACTCATCGAGCTGCTGCTGCACAAGGTGCAGGAGTCGGCCAACGTCAACTTCGCCCCGCGCGAATACGCCGCCGAACTGGCCGAGCGACGGCAGGCCGCCGGGCAGCCGGTGGGCGGCACCCTGGACCACCTGAAGATGCTCGCGGCGGACTACGAGCGCTTCCTGCTGGAGGGCGGCTACATCGACCACCGACCGGAAAGCGCGGGGGGCAACGGCGAGAACTTCGTCCTGACCGAGCGCGGCAGCCGCCTGCAGGAGCTGATCAACAGCAGCCTGCCGGCCAACCTGCAATTCCGCGAGCTGCTGGACGAGAAGGGCGAAGCGGCGCTGACGCCCGAGGTGTTCGACGAGTTGGCGGCGAGGGCGGCGCGGGCGTGATGGCTCAGGCGGCGCTGGGCGACTGAAGTCGCCCCTGCATCGCCCATGCAATGCCCCGGCAGGCACGGGGTCCACCGCTGTGTAGGGTGGGTACATCGCCGCGAAACCCGCCGTTCGGCGCATCAGGCTTAGCGGGCCCCGGGCTGTCGGGGCGTTGGGCCTTGCTGCGCTCTGCAGCCAAGCTGCACGCCCCTGCCTGCCGATCGCATCAATAGTTCGGCGGGGTTTCCGGCAGCACTTCCGGGTCGGGGATGAAGGGCATGGCCCAGGGATCGAGGTTGCGGCCCTGGTGCACGAGGTCCATCCGCGCCTGTTCCAGGACGCCCGCCAGGCGCACCGGGTTGGCGTACTGGGTGCTGCGGATGTGGCCGATGTCGAGGACCCGCTGCCCCTGCAGGTCCGTCACGGTCAGGCTGAAGCTGTCGTCCTCCTCGTGGGCCAGGGCCTTGCAGCCGTATGGCAGGAAGGCTTCGGTGGCCAGGCGCATGGCGTTGTCCAGGCTGATTGGCGTGGTCATGGCAGTCTCCCGCTGCAGTGCGTTGAGTAGGGTGGACAGCGGGATGGGGGGACGCGGTTCCGCCGGGGTGACGAACTGCAGGCGGCCGATTTGGTGAGTCGCCTGTCCTGCCTGGACAGTGCCCAGCGCCTCCCCGGATTGTTACCCTTCGATGACAAGCGCCGCGGAAGACGGCGCCCCTGTTCACGGAGCCCCGATGAAACGCCTGCTGCTCGCCTTGTCCTGCCTGATCGCCTGCGCCCCCGCTACGTTGCTGGCCTGGTCCAACCACTCCCTCGGCACCTGGCTGGCGTTGGCCGACCTCGAGGAGCTGCGTCAGGCGGAGCCTGTGCAGGTTGAGACCCTGGAGGCCTTCCTCGCCGCCGAGGGCGTGGCGCTGGAGCAGTTGCTGGATGAGCAGGAAGCCTTCGCGCGGGAGCACTTCCCCGGCTATCCGGCCCGGCCCGATGACCTGCGCTGGCTGCCCGGCTCCACGGGGGACCGTCGCCGTGCGTTCCTCATGGCGTTGCGGGTGAACCCGGAGATCCGCCTGGCCAGCTTCGTCCAGGCCCTGCCGGGCCTGCAGCTGCCGGACCACCGCTTCCTCGGCGCCGAGCAGGTGCTGGTGTTCCGCAAGCTCAACCTGTGGAACGAGTGGCGCTTCATCGCCGTCGAGCCGGGCGAGCGCCTCAACCCGCTGGCGGTGCTGGCCAGCGCGGCGGACGAGCCGGACTACGGCCACGACATCAACCTGTTCAGCGACAACCCGGGGGAGGTGGGCGCGCGCTATGGCTTCGGCACCCAGCCCTTCGGCGACGCGCGCTTCGAATACTCCTCCCAGGCGCCGTTCCATATCGGCTACTACCACGAGTCGGCGCTGATCTACCGCGCCGCGCCCTTCCTCGCCCGCACCTACCCGGAGATGCGCGTGCAGCAGTACCTGGGCCTGGCGCGCTTCGCCTTCGAGAGCGGGCACGACTACTGGGGCTATCGCTTCCTCGGCTGGGCACTGCATTACGTCCAGGACCTGACCCAGCCCTACCATTCCAAGGCCCTGCCGGGAGAGAACACCGCGACGCTGATGTGGACGGCGATCAAGGCCGCGCTCGGCCTTACCGCCGACAAGGAAGCGGCCATCGAACGTGTCGCCACCCGCCACACCGAGGTGGAGAAATACCAGGCCGACTGGCTGCGCCGCCTGCTGCGCGAGGGCAGCAACGACAGCCCGCTGCTGGCCGCCTACCGTGACCGCTCGGTGGATGGCGACTACCCGCCGTTCGACCTGGGCTACCTGCGCGATGTGGTGTCCCTCGAGGCCTATGACGCTGCCGATGGTTTCGACGAGCGTATCGGCGCCTGGCTGGCCAAGGGGCAGCCGGGGGCGGACTTCAGCCAGGGCAACCAGCTCAAGCCGCCAGCCAGCGATCCCGAGCTGGATGCGGTGCTGGTGCAGCTGATCCGGCACTTCTCCGGCCACAGCCGCAACCTGGTGCGCACCACCCTGCGCAGCCCCTGACCTAGAGGCGGATCACATGGCCTTCGTCCGCGGCCACCCGGCCGTGGAACAGGTTGCTGATCACCTCTCGGGCGGCCGCCATGCCGTTGCTCTCGACCACGCGCAGGGCCGGTGCCTGGCCCTTGCTGACCTGGCGATAGAACGCCAGCAAGCCGTCGCCGATATAGGCGCCGACCCGCTGCGGGCCCCACTCGGCGTTGCGCTTGCGGATCTGCACCGGGGCGAAGAAGAACGATGGCATCGGCCCTACCGGGCAGCCGAGCACATTGGCTTCCGGCGTCTGTGCGGAGCCGGCGAAGCAGCTATGTACCAAGGCGTTGCCGAAGTGGCGGTGGACCCGCTCGCGCAGAGCCAGGTCGCCGGAGAAATCCACGTAGAGCGTTGGCTGGGTGCCATCCAGACTTTCCAGCTGCGCGTAGTCGCAGCTCTGTGCATAGCAGCCGAGGCCATCGACGAAGGTGCGGTTGCGTGGTGAGGTCAGTGCCACCAGGCGCAGCCTCGGGTGCTGCTGGGCCAGGCAACTGGCGGTGCCGTAGGCGGTCTTGCTGGAGGCGCTGGAGAACACCACCTGGCCAGCCCCGAACAGGCCGTTGTCATCGAGGAAGTCGGCCAGCATCGCGGAGGTGAGGAACAGCGGCTTGAGCAGGATCTGCAGCGCCTCGGTTTCCGTCTTGTAGTAGCCGTCCCAACTGCAGCGGGTGTACTGGTTGTAAGCGGAGGTCAGGCTGCGCCGGTGCTCGGCGCCGTCGTAGAAACCCCGTGGGCTGACCCGTTCGGGCTGCATGCGCAGGTGGCTGGCGATGGGGTAGTAACCGTAGAAGCGTTCGCCGCGTTCGATGCCCGGCACGTTCGAGTCCACCACATCGGCGAAACCCCAGACCGGCATGTGCCCCAGCCCTCGATGCCGGTGGGGAAGAAATTCCAGTACTGCATGGAGTCGCCGAAGGCGGCGTAGGTGATGTTATTGGTGGTGATGGCGCAGAGATCGATGCGCAGCAGCACTTCGCCCTCGCCGGCGCGCAGGTCTTCCGGGACCTGGTCGATACGGGTTTCGTCGAGGGCATCCTTGCGGGTTAGGAGGCGTGTTATGTTTTCCGGGCTGTTCATTTCAGGCTCCTTGCTTCGGTGTTGAAAGGGGTGTGGATACGCTATCAACGCCCCGCTCCAGGCGGGTTCGGATTTGGAAACCAGCACCCGTGGAACCCACCAGGCCCCGTAACAAGCCGCTCAAGCGCCCCACCCAGGCCCGTGCCCGCTTCACTGTGGAAGCCATCTACGATGCTTTCGTTCGGATATGGCGCCAGCGCGGCTGGGAGGGGCTCACCACCCGTGCGGTGGCCCTGGAGACCGGTGTCGCCGTCGGCACGCTCTACGACTATTTCCCCAACAAGGAAGCCTTGCTCTCGGGCTACGTGCGCCACCATGTGGAGCTGTTGCTGCAACGCCTGGACCGCGAGGTGGTGCTGGCCAACGGGCTCGACTGGCAGACCCGCGTCCGCCGTCTGGTGCGGCTGAGCTGCGGCCAGGCGGAGGAGCAGCACCGCCCCTTCTTCGATGCCGGCCTGTTGCTGCTGGAGGACCGCATCGCTGAGCCCAAGCACCAGCAACGGGTATTCGAGGAGCTCTCGGGCAAATGGCGCGAGGCCATAGCCGCCTGCGCCGACCTGCCACGCCAGCCCTCGGCCGAAACCGTGAATGCACTGTTCACCGCGCTCTGGGGCGGCCGTCGCTACAGCCTCACCGCCCGCTTCGACAGCGCCCAGGTCGAGGCTTGGCTGTTGCAGATGGAAGCGCTGTGCTGCATCCGTCTCGCGCATGAGGCGTAGCGCTCAGCGGGGCAATCTACGGCTTCGCGAGCAGCGCTCGCTCCTGAGGTGTCGAGGGGGTGGGTGGGCCCGGTGTCGGCCTGGAATGCGGTGTTCACCAGCGAGGCCCACGACTCACGCTTCGGCTATATCAACGTCAAGGGCGCCTGGGCGGTGACCCTCAAGGCGATGCCGGCGTTGCCCTGAGGCTCAGAACTTCTCGTTCTGGTTCAGGTAGCGCCACTGGCCCGGCTGCAGCTTGGCCATGGCCACGCCACCGATGCGGATGCGCTTCATCGATACCACCTTCAGGCCCACCGCTTCGCACATGTGGCGGATCTGCCCGGGCTGGGAGCCCTTGAGGGCGAAGCGCAGGCGGGTTTCGTTCTGCCAGCTGACCTTCATCGGCGGCAGCGGCTGGCCCTTGTAGGCGAGGCCGTGGCACAGGCGCTTGAGGCCGTTTTCGACGATCTGCCCGCTGACCTCGACAATGAATTCCTCTTCCAGCTTGTTGGCGTGGTCCAGGCGGCGGGTCACGCCCCAGTTCTGGGTGAACACCATCAGGCCGCTGGCGTCGGTCTCCAGCGGGGTGAGCAGGTTCTGGCGGACGAAGTGCTTCTTCAGCGGGCGTCGGCCTGCCTGGTCCGGGCTGAGGTTGCCCGGCACCAGCAGCTGCAGCACGGAATTGGCGCCCTGGCCGCTGCCGTAGCCGGCGGGCTTGTGCAACAGCAGGGTGACCGGTTCGACGGTGGCGGCGACGGCGTCGGGCTGCAGTTCGATCTTCTCGTCCTGCACCTTGAACTGGGGCTCCTCCACCACCTGGCCGGCGACGCTGACCCAGCCGTTCTCGATGTACAGCTCGGCCTCGCGGCGGGAGCAGGGCAACAGTTCGGCGAGACGCTTGGACAGGCGGATGGGTTCGCTCATGGGGCAGTACCTGGACGTGGGGTGCGCATTGTACCCGCTGCCGCCCCTGGGCAGCGGGACTGTGCGTCGGTTGCTGGCGGGCCCGGGGAGCAGGCCCCGCCAGGGGGCGGTCAGTGGACGCGCATCTCCAGGTCGCGAACGGGTTCGGGCAATGCGTCGCCTGCACCCTCCAGCGGCGTCTCGAGGCTGCCCTCGCCGTTCTCGGGTTGCTTGGCGAACAGGCCGATCAGCTTGGAAATCGGATGGCGCGGCGGTGCGGAGTCGGCGACCTGGCCGCCATTCTCCAGCGCTTCGACCGGCGCCGGCAGCGGCTCGGTGACCACGCGGAAGTCGGTGATCTCGATGGTGCCCTTGCCTTCGGCGAGCAGGTGGAAGGAGAAGGCCTTGCGTGCCTGGGGGTTGTCGAAGGCGAAGGCGACGGTCACCGGCTTGCCCTGCACCAGCCGCGGCATCTCGGGGATGGGCAGCGCCACGTCGCGCTCGAATTCCTTGGTCTTGAGCTGCAGGCGTGCGCCCTGGCGGTCCATGCGCAGGACCTTGATGGTGAGCTGGACCTGGGTACGGCTGTTCTTCGGCAGTTCCAGGTACTGGGCGCCGATCAGGTTGTCGGCCCAGTCGTCACGGGCCTTTTCCTTGAGGCGGATGCGCTCGCGGGTGGCGAACTGGTATTCCTGGCCGAGGGTGCCGCCCATCAGCGACTGGTCGAGCAGCGCGGCGCGCTGGCTGACCAGGCGTGCCTGCTTGCCGCTGAAGCGCCCGAGGAAGCGCGCCTCGTCGGCGATGAAGCCTTCGCTGCGGTAGCGCCGGCAGACCTGCTGGAAGTCGCACTCGGTGAAGGTCTCGTGGCCGTCGTGCTGGCGCAGCATGCCGTTGGTGTAGGACATCATCTCGCGGCCGCTCTCGTAGTCGCGGAACAGCGAGCGGCCGGAGAGGTTCTGCGGCACCTCGTAGCCGAAGTAGTCGAGGATCGAGGCGGTCAGGTCGACATGGCCGTACACGCCGCTCTTGATCGGCGGCAGCGAGGCCTGTTCCGGGGCCAGCACCAGGTTGAAGCCCCAGGCGGAGGCGAGGCGGACCTTGTCGATGCCATGGGATTCGTCCGAGGTGATGATCACCAGGGTGTCCTTGAGCACGCCCTGCTTTTCCAGGCCGGTGAGGAAGGCGTCGACGGCGTCGTCGAGGTAGGCGATGGCGGCCTTCTTGGCATCCGGGTAACGCGCCAGGTACTCCTCGGGAGCCGAGTAGGGCTGGTGGGTGCCGACGGTGAGGAGGGTGAGCATCCACGGCTTCTTCTGCTGGCGGATCTGCTTCACGTAGCCCAGCGCGCCTTCGAAGAAGGCCTTGTCGTCCATGCCCCAGGGGAATTCCAGGTAGGCCTTGTTGCGGAACCAGTCACGGCCGAGGGTCTTGTCGAAGCCCATCTGCGGCATGATCTTGTCCTTGGCCATGAAGCGCAGCCCGGCGCCCTGCAGGAAGTGGGTGGCGAACCCGTGCTGGTGCAACTGGGCGGGCAGGCAGTCCTTGGCCCGCGAGGGGTTGTTGAGCAACTCCAGGCCCTTGGGCGTGCCGGAGTCGAGCTTGCTGTAGTCGCCGCAGAGCATCGAGTACAGGCCGCGGATGGTCTGGTGGCTGTGCAGGACGTAGTCCGGGGTGGTCATCGCGCGCTCGGCCCATTGGCTGAGGCGCGGCATCAGCGATTCCTGGTAGCGGCTGTTGATCGCCGCGCGATTGGCGGCGATGTAGGCGCCGGGGATGCCTTCCAGGGTGATCACCAGCACGTTGCGCGCACGGCCGGGCTCGGCCAGCAGCGAGGTGCCGGAGAGGTCGAGACGGGCGAGGCCGGCGATGTCCGGCGGGGTTTCCGGCTGATCGCCGTCGAGCCAGTCCTCCACCGCCAGCTGGCCGCTGTTGAGGGCGCCGGCCAGCAGCTTGTGCGGCAGGTTGAACTGCTGCCACTGCTCGGCTTCGCTCGGGTGCAGGTACTGGATGCCGGCGTGGGCGGCCAGCAGGGCGATGGGCAGGGCGAGCCAGGCGCGCGCCGGGCGCTGCGTGGGGCGGCGCCAGAGCAGGGCACAGGCCAGCAGCGCGATGGCGAGCGCGATCGCCAGCCAGGGGTAGGTGAGGCCGCCGCCCTGGGTCGAGTGGCCGACGAATTGCGGGTCCATCAGGTACTTGAGGTCGCTGGGCTCGGGCATGCGACCGACGGCGCCGACCAGTTCGGCGGTGCCCAGGGTGATCAGGCTGGAGGCGACCATCACCGGCAGTGCCAGCCACAGCGGGCGGCGGTAGAGCAGCGCGATCAGCAGCGAGCCGATGGCCAGGTCCGACAGGTAGCCGAAGCCGTCGCTCCAGCCCAGCCACCAGCGGCTGGCGAGCGGAATGATCAGGAACAGAACGCCAAGGGACAGAAGGTGAAGCGGTGAAGGCAGCCGGCGGCTGGAAGGGCGCACAGGAACTCCTGAGATCAGGCAGCGAGAATCCATGGGGGTGATGGACAGAAAAATGGGCGACGGTCGGTCGCGGACATGATTCTGAAACATCATTGTGCTTACGGCCAGTAGACAATCCGCCGCGAGGCGAATTCTGTGCACCAGGGTGTTTCGGTGGTGAGGCGACGGAAGGCGGGAAAAGAGTCGCGGACGGCATGCATGGCCCGGTTGGGCGGCGGCCTGTAGAATGCCGGCCTTGTTCATTGAGGTAAGCAAGATGGCTCTGATCGGGCGATTCAACTCCCTGCCGGTGGTGAAGCACACCGAATTCGGCCTGTATCTGGACGGCGACCAGGATGGCGAGATCCTCTTGCCCAAGCGCTACATCCCCAAGGACCAGGGCACCGAGATCGGCGACTGGCTCAATGTCTTCGTCTATCTGGACAGCGAGGACCGCCTGATCGCGACCACGCAGAAGCCCAAGGTGCAGGTCGGCGGTTTCGCCAGCCTCAAGGTGGTGGAGATCAACCGCATCGGCCTGTTCCTCGACTGGGGCCTGCCCAAGGATCTGCTGCTGCCGCATTCGGAAGAGAAGCGCCCGCTGCAGGTCGGCGACTATTGCGTGGTGCACGTCTACCTGGATCGCCGCACCCGCCGCATCACCGCCACCGCACGCCTGGATCGCTACCTCGACACCACGCCGGCGCGCTACAGCGTCGGCCAGGAGGTCGAGCTGCTGGTGGCCGACGAGACCGACATGGGTTTCAAGGCCATCATCAACGACCGCCACTGGGGCCTCATCCATCGCAACGAGATCTTCAAGTTCCTGCGCAGCGGCATGCGCGAGAAGGGCTTCATCCGCGAGGTGCGCGCAGACGGCAAGATCGCCCTCAGCCTGCAGCCGGTGGGCGAGAAGCTGGCCAGCGGCCTCAACGAGCAGATCCTGGAGAAGCTCCGCGAGGCGGGCGGTGCCCTGGACGTCAGCGACAAGAGCCCGCCGGAGGTGATCTCGCGGCTGTTCGGCGTCAGCAAGGGCAACTTCAAGAAGGCCATCGGCGGCCTCTACAAGCAGGGCCTGATCCGCATCCATGACGACCGGATCGAGCTGGTCGGCTGAGCCCTTCTCCTGGCGCTGCGCATTGCATTTTGCCCGGTCGAAAACCGCTCGATCGGGCAATTTGCACGGAATTCGCGTCTTGTTAAATTCTCAACCCATTGATTTATCTGGGGTTTTCGTTGTCCAAGAGCTGGCACGACGGCTGCAAAGAAACCCCTCAGGATAAAAAAGCTCATTGGGAGTGAATGATATGGGTCTCGACATCAAGAAGTTGGCCAAGGCCTTTCCGGATTATGAATTCAGCGCTCAGCTGCGCCCCGACGGCGGCTATGTGGTGGCGCTGGAGAAAGACGGCATCCGTTTCCAGCGGGTGGTCCCTGCGCTGAAGGTCGCCGAGCAACTGGAGTGGACCATCAGCACCATCAAGCGCGACATGGCGCTGGAGTTGGGTGAAGTGCCGCCGGTGGAGTCGCTGAAGAACCTGCACAAGACGCCGCTGCCGCGTTACTTCAACGCCTGATCTACCGCAGCGAAAACGGCCATCAGCCTGGGTTGATGGCCGTTTTTTTATGCCTGCGTTCACGGCATTGCAGAAGGCCGTGATGCCGGGGCGGCTCCAGTCGCCCACGGCGCGCAGCGCCGCTAGCGCACGGACGGGCTCACTCGCGAGCGGCCCTCCCGTCCCATCAGGTCTCGACGCCCTGGACCGGCGGCATCATCTGTTCGTCTTCGCCGGGCTCGCGCTTGTCGGCCTGCTGCGGCGGCTGCTCCTGCTCCTGGCCCGGTTGCGGCTTGCCGAGCCAGTCCTTGGCGGATTTCTGCGCCTCGTCCACCTGCTTGTTGACCTGCTCCACCGCTTCGCTGATGGCTTCGCGGGCGACGTTCTCGGCGGCTTGCTGGGCCTTGTCGGCGATTTTGTTGGCTGATTCTTCGGCGAGGTCGCAACCCCCCAGGGCCAGCATCAGGACGCTGCCCAGGGCGAAGGACGTGAAGCGGGAGGCGGGTTTCATCGGGGTACTACTCCGTGGTGGCCGGGCCTGTCGAGCGTGGCCCTGGGACGCGCGGCATGATCGAACAGGACGGCGCGCGGTGGAACGCCCCGGCGTGGGGAAACTGTATGCGGAGATGACAGGCCGCAGGGAAGGGGAACAGCCTCGGGCCCCAGCGGCGACTGTATTGGGCCCGAGGCTTGAGGCCGTCGGTCAGCCGGCCTCGTACTCACTGACTGGCGAGCGGTGGGGAAGGTTCCCGAGTGCCGCCGATCAGCCGCCCTGTGGCGACCTTTCAGCGGGGGTTGGTCTTGTTCCGCTCCTGCAACTGGCGGATCTGCTGCTCCATCTGCTGCATGCGCTTGCGGTCGTAGTCGCGGTCATAGCTCTCGCGCTTTTCCCGCTCGGCTCTCTCGCGCATCTCGCTGACCCGTGCGTCGCGGCTCTGGCTGGCGCTGTCCTCGATGACGGTGACGCGCGAGCCGCGGGCCGATGAGCGGTTATCTTCGCCGCCGTCGTCGTTTCGCGGGCGTGGCTGCTCGGCGCTGCCCTGGATGTCGACCTGCGGCAGGTTCACCGGAGGCGGTGCCACGCCGGAGGGCGGTGCGGGTTCGATGATGCGCATGGACTGGCCTTCGCTGGCCGGGCAGGGCACGGCGGAGTAGCTGGTGGTGCCATCGTTGCCGACGCATTTGAAGACCTGGGCCTGTGCCAGGACCGGCAGCAGGCAGAGGCCGAGCAGGGTGGATCTCAAAGTGCTTCCCTCACTTCGTTCAAAACGGCCGACAGGCTAGCAGCCGGGCCGTTCGCGCGAAAGTGCGCCCTTGTCGCTCAGGTGCCGGCGTCCGCCGTCCTGCGCCGGGCCAGGCGATCACGCACGAGCTCGGCGCCGCTGACCAGCAGCAGGCCGGCCAGCACCAGCAGCGCGCCCAGCATGAAGGGGGTGGTCAGCGGCTCGCCCAGCACCAGCACGCCGAAGCCGACACCGAACAGCGGCGTCATGAACGACAGCATCGACAGGCGCGAAGCGAGGTAGCGGCGCAGCAGCCAGAACCAGGCGACGTAGCTGAACAGCGCCACCACCACCACCTGGAAACCGAGGCTGAGCAGGGCCCGGTCGCTCAGGTGCAACTGGGTCTTGCCGGTGGCGAAGGCCACGGCGAGCAACAGCACCACGGCACCGGCGAGCTGGTAGAAGAGGGTCTTCACCGGCGCCGCTTCGGACAGCGAGGAACCCCGGATGAGCACGGTGGTGGCGCCCCAGGCGATGGCGGCGATCACACCCATGGCGTCGCCCAGCAGCGTGGCGCCGGCGTCGTTCCCCGGGTTGCCGAGGAAGGCGAGGGCGATGCCGCCGAAGGCCACCAGCACGCCCAGCCATTGCAGGGACGACAGGCGCTCCTCCGGCAGGATCAGGTGCAGGCCGAGGGCGGCGAAGATCGGGGCGGTGTAGAGGAACACGCCGATATGCGAGGCGGTGCTGCGCACCAGGCCTTCGGAGATGAAGAGGAATTCCAGGGCGAACAGCAGTCCCACGCCCAGGCCCGGCAGCAGCGTGCCGTCGCTGAAGGCGCCGCGGCCCTCGCGGTACAGGGTGATGATGCCGAGCACCAGGGCGGCGACACCGGAGCGGATCGCCAACTGCATGATCGCGGAGACGTCATCGTCCACCAGCTTGATCGACACCTGCTGGAACCCCCAGATCAGGCACAGCACCAGCATCAGGCTGCAGGCGAACAGATCCAGGGGCAGGCGGCGGGCTTTCATCATCGGTCTCGCAGGGCAGGGGCCGCAGACTCGCGGCCAAGGCGGGCAGGATCGCGTCACGCCACCTTGCATTCAAACGATGTTTTGTCATCATGCTTTGACTTCAACTCAAAGCAGACCCCATGCGCACGCCTTCGCTCATCGCCCTGCGCGCCTTCGAGGTGGCGGCCCGCTGCCGCAATTTCACCGAGGCCGCCCAGGAGCTCTCGGTCACCCCCGGTGCGGTCAGTCGGCAGATCCGTCTGCTCGAAGAGGAGCTGGGCGTCAGCCTGTTCGACCGCACGCGCAATACCGTGACCCTCAACGACAACGGCCGGCGCCTGGCCGCCACCGTCTCCCAGGCCTTCGAGCTGCTGGCCCGTGGTGCCGATGAGCTGCGTGGCGAACGCGAGGGGCCGGTGCACATCAGCTGCGCGCCTTCCATCGCGTCCCATTGGCTGATGAAGCGGCTCAACCAGTTCTCCGCCGTCAACCCGGACATCACCCTGAGCCTGGAGGCCACCGAGGAGCTGGTGGACCTGGAGCGCGGCGAAGCCAGCCTGGCGATCCGCTTCGTGACCGCCGGCACCCGCCTGCCCTCCAGCGAGCTGCTGTTCCGCGAGGCCTTCTTCCCGGTGTGCAGCCCCGCCTACCTGGAGCAGCATCCCCTGCGCCGCCCCGAGGACCTGGCGGGCGCGCGGCTGATCCATGCCACCTGGAAGAGCGCCACCCGCCTGAGCATTCCCAGCTGGGGCGACTGGTTCGACAGCAATGTCGGCCCCGGCGTGGACGCCTCGGCAGGCATGCGCTTCGGCCTGATCGGCCATGCCATCCAGGGCGCGGTCGCCGGCCAGGGGTTCGCCCTGGGTTCCACCGCGCTGGCAGGCGACGACGTCGCCCAGGGGCGGCTGGTGCTGCCCTTCGGGCCGGACCATCGCATCGCCACGCCCTGGGAATACCGCCTGGCCTGGAGCCGCAAGGCCGCACCCGGCGAGCGCCTGCGTCGCCTGATCGACTGGCTGGTGGCGGAAGCCCGGAGCAGTGCGGCGGGCCTCTGAGCGCGGCGTCTTCAGATCATCTTGCGCAGGCGATGCAGCCGGTGCTGGACGGCGATCGCCCAATCCGGCGGGGCGCTGCCGGTTCCCGCCATCCGCAGCATCGGGTGATGGCTGATCACCTGTTGCAGCACGGCTTCCTGGGTGGGTTTCACATCGACGAAGAACACGTGCTTGCCCTCGTGCAGGCGCTGCTCGAAGCGCTTGAACACGGCGCTGGGCGTCTGCATGCCGAGCAGGCTGCCTTCCCAGATGCTGAAGCCCAGCAGCGCGGCGGCGAGGAACAGGAAGGGGATCCAGCCGGCGCGGGTCTCGGTCCAGCCGCTGGCCCAGGCGACGCAGACCACCAGGGCCGTGAGGGCCAGGCCGATCAGGCTGCCGACCAGCCCGGAATGGACCACGTCCTTCTTCATCAGGGAAGAGACATCGTGGAGGTGGTGGCGCTCGACCTCGGAGTCACGTTCGCTGAGCACGTGGATTTGCTCGGTATCGATGCCGCTGGCTTCGAGTTCGGTCTCGACCTTTTCCAGGTCATTGAGGTCGTCGCTGATGTAGTAGTGGCGGTTCATGGCAAACCTCCGGTTTCGCGGTGGATTGGCCCCCTGGTTGGCTGACGGTCCTTGTGGCGCTGATAGTCAGTCTAATACTGCGGGCAGGAGCGGGATGCGCCGCCGCCGGGCGGTTGCGCGAGGTGAAGCGGGCGAAGGGGGGATGCAGGCGAGGAGGGGATGGCGCGGTGTCGAAGCTGCGCCCGGCGAATGAGCGGGCTCACTCGCCAGGGGGCGCGGAAGGGCGTTACTTGCCGATACGGATGTGGCGGCTCGGCGCGCCTTGGCCACTGACGCCCTTGGCGATCTTCTGGATTTCACCACCGGATTTCAGGAAGGCAGCGACCTGCTCGGCGATCGACTCGCTGGTCTCGACGGCGGGCGGGGGCTTGGGCTTGCTGCTGTGGGAGTTCTTGATACGCATGGGGGCTCCTTTTCAAGGACAGTGCCGCAGGGCTCGGCGGTGAAGAAAATACCCTGAAAAAAAAACCGGCCCGAAGGCCGGTTTCCTTGTACGGCAGTGATCAGATCACTTGTACTTCGTCGGCTTGCATGCCCTTCTGGCCTTGCACGGCGATGAAGGAGACCTTCTGGCCTTCCTTCAGGCTTTTGAAGCCGGCGCTCTGGATGGAGCGGTAGTGAACGAACAGGTCCGGGCCGTTATCGGTGGTGATGAAGCCGAAGCCTTTTTCATCGTTGAACCACTTGACGGTACCAGTTTGACGATCAGCCATTTTGAAACTCCTTGAACAAAGTTGACACGGCGTTGGAACTTTCCAGGCCGGACTGAGCGCAAAGAGTGGATAAATCGAAGGGTTGAAACCGTGGATCGATTTACGGTGACACATGCAGCACAGTGCGCAACACCATACCCGTCCTCGCGGGGATTGCCTACAGTTTTATTCGCATCTCGCCAAAAGGCTTTCGCCGCCTGCCGTCCCGCTTCCCCGTCGCGTTGCGCTGGAACCTTGCAAAGCCGCGTGGTTGCTGGCTTCATCCGTTCCTTTCAACGGCCCTGCGGAGAGTGACCGATGATCCGAGAAATCCTCAGGATGGGTGACCCGCGCCTGCTGCGCGTCGCCCCTCCGGTGCCTGCCGAACTCTTTGGCAGCGATGAATTGCAGCGCCTGATCGCCGACATGTTCGAGACCATGGAGCACGTCGGCGGCGTCGGCCTGGCCGCACCGCAGATCGGCGTCGACCTGCAACTGGTGATCTTCGGCTTCGAGCGCAGCGAGCGGTATCCCGACGCACCGCCGGTCCCGCCCACCATTCTCCTCAACCCGGTCATCACGCCCCTGGGCGAGGCGCTGGAGGAGGGCTGGGAAGGCTGCCTCTCGGTGCCCGGCCTGCGCGGGGCGGTGAACCGCTACCGGGCGATCCGCTACCAGGGCCTGGACCCCGATGGCAGGCCGATCGACCGCAGCGTCGAGGGCTTCCATGCGCGGGTGGTGCAACACGAGTGCGACCACCTGATCGGCCGCCTGTATCCCTCGCGTATCACCGATTTCTCCAGGTTCGGCTTCACCGAGGTGCTGTTCCCGGGCCTCGACCCCGCCGCCGACGACTGAGCGCTCCCGACCTTCGTCGGGACCTCGCCGTGCGGCCGGCAACCTGCCCATCGCTCTTCTATGCTCCTGCGCGCCCATCATGCGCAAAAGGAGCCTGAGCATGACCACCACCGCCGCCGTGCTTGCCGTCGACCTGGCCAACGTCTACGACGCCCCCAAGGCCGGCAAGCTGCTCTACACCCTGGCCTGGGGCGACTACGTCGATGTGCTGGAGGTGACCGACACCCACCTGCGCATCGCCACCTACACCTACCAGGAGCGCTCCGACGGCAGCATCCTGCCGGTCGCCACCGAGGCCTGGCTGGTGCCGCCGAAGTCCGCGCGCCGCAACGGGCGTCGCTTGAAACCGGCCGACCTGGTGATCCCGCGGGCGGACAGCCGGGTGCTCAAGGTCAACTTCGTCGACGTGCAGCAGGGCGATGGCGCGGTGATCGAGACCCCCGGCGGCAAGGTGATGCTGGTGGATGGCGGCGACAACCAGATGTTCGCGCGCTACCTGGCCGCGCGTTATCGCGGTTCCCGCGCCGACGCGCCCAAGCTGATCGATTGCATCCTGGTCACCCACGGCGATGCCGACCACTTCTCCGGCCTGACCCAGATCCAGCGCTCGGAGACCAACAACGAACCGCGCAAGCGCCTGTTCATCGAGCCTCGGCGCATCTATCACAACGGCCTGGTCAAGCGCTCGAAGACCGGGCGCAAGGAAACCGAGCTGCTCGGCCCCACCCTCGACGCCGACGGCCTCAAGCTGCTCACGCCGCTGCTGGACAGCCCCCTGCAAGTACCGGCCGAGGAGATGAACAGCGACTTCCGCGCCTGGCGCAAGGCGCTGGAGGCCTGGGAGGCACGGGCCGCGCAGCTGGGGCGTCCCGGCATCGAGTTCCGCCGCCTGTCCGAGGGCCAGCACGACGCCTTCGATTTCCTGCGTGACGAGGACATCGACGTGCAGGTGCTCGGCCCGCTGCTCAGCGAGGCCGGCGGGGCAAGCGGCCTGCCCTTCCTCGGCAGCACGCCGTCCGGGCCGCGCGTCGGCCACGAGTCCCTCGACATCGGCGCCGAGGGTTTCGCCGGTTTTTCCGCCTCGCACACCATCAATGGCCATTCCATCGTCTTCCGCCTGCGCTACGGCGGCTTCAACTACCTGTTCTGCGGCGACCTCAACGACGAAGCCGGGCGTACCCTGGCGCGCCAGCACGATGCCGGCGAGATCGACCTGCGCGCGGAGGTTTTCAAGGTGCCGCACCACGGCTCGGCGGATTTCTCCGGCGGCTTCTTCAAGCGCGTCGAGGCCATCGTCAACATCGTCTCCAGCGGCGATGACCCGATGAACGAGTACATCCACCCCCGCGCCACCCTGATGGGCGCGCTCGGCCGCTACTCGCGGGTGGACGAGCCGCTGGTGTTCGTCACCGAGCTGGTGGCCTTCTTCCGCCTGGAGGGCTGGGCGCATCTTTCCGACAAGGAGAAGGCGGAGAAGCG
The DNA here is from genome assembly GCF_018408275.1 of Pseudomonas sp. Pc102. Classification (NCBI taxonomy): domain Bacteria; kingdom Pseudomonadati; phylum Pseudomonadota; class Gammaproteobacteria; order Pseudomonadales; family Pseudomonadaceae; genus Pseudomonas; species Pseudomonas sp. Pc102. The sequence continues at coordinate 1,576,477 of NZ_AP021905.1, forward strand.
TGGCGACTTCTTCGCCTTCAGCCGCAGTGCCTACGGCCTGGTCAAGACCCGCACCGATGGCAAGCGCCTGCTGGTCTACACCGACAGCGGCAAGGCCGATCTCAAGGAAGCCTATTGCTACGAACTGGACGCCGACGGCGTGCCCCAGCCGGCAGTGGTGATCAAGGTCTAGCCGCTGTCGAAGAGCGACCGCGCCGCCTCGCCTGCCTTTTTCAACGGCCCGCCAGAGCGCGCGGGCAGGCAGCGTCGGCCGGGCGCCGGTCGGGGCCGACAACGCTGGGCGACGCGGGGGAAACGGCTCAGGCCGTCAGGGTGGACGGCTTGAGCTGGCGCTCGGCGGTGATTTCCGGCAGGTCCTTGCGGCGCATGTAGACGCGCAGGGGCTCGGTGACGTTGAGACGATCGTCGATGTTCTGCTCCAGCAGCAGCTGGATCAGCTCGCGCTTGAGGGTCATGGTGCGGTCGCCGTGGGGCTGCCAGACGAATTCGCAGGCCGGCATGATGCTGTCGTTGTCCACATCCATGCCGAACGAGTCCTCGCTGAAGCGCACGATGTGCCGCCCGGTCTTGGTGTTGAAGCCGACGAAGCCGTTGAGCTGGTCGGCGGCGGCGCAGATGCCGCTGGAGGTGATGCTCATTGGGTAAACCTCGCTGTGGGGTCCGGGGACCCGGGTCAGGTCTACACGCGCAGGCGAAGCGATGGCCCGGTCTGGCGCCGGGCTCGGCGGGGGATTGTGCAACAGGTCGTCGCCCGGGGGGAGGACGGTGGATTGCCGCAGGCGCGTCGCTACGGCTCCTGTGACGGGGCGGGCGGCGGTGGCGCGACCAGGGCGTTGACCACCGCCAGGGCCTTCTCGAATGACGGGTAGCCGCTCTTGGCCACGTCCAGGTTGGCGTAGTCGGCGCGATACAGCTCGGCCTTCAGCGGGTCCGCCTCGCTGATCAGGAAGGGCTCGGCGTAGATCTTGTAGAGCAGCGCGGTGGCGTGGGGGTGTTGCTTCGCGGCGGCCCGTTCCAGCAGGCTGAGCACTTCCTCCACCTGCGGGCCCTCGTGGATCTTCAGCACCGCCTGGTAGAAGGGCACCTCGCCGCGCTGGTCTTGCGCCTCGGCACGGCTGAGCAGGGCCGAGGCCAGCTCGAAATTGTCCGGCTCGCCGGAGGCGACCAGCATCTTCGCCTGCAGCATGTCGTTCTGGTACAGCAGGCGCTCCTCGCGGCATTGCTCGCCCGACATCGGCTCGTCGCAGGAGTGGGAGGCGCATCCGGCCAGCAGCAGCGGCAGGCCCAGCGCGAGCATCCATGCATTGGTACGTTGGTAGACCATCGATCGTCCTCGGACCCCGGAAAGTAGGTGCTTCGACCCGTGCCACGGCGCGCGGTTCGCCCGCATGCGAAAGCGCCCGGCACCGGGTGGCCGGTACCGAGCGCTGTCGAGTTGAACCCATGGATGGCGGCCGGGCTCGCCCGGGCCGCCTTCCCCCTTGCCGCTACGCCCTAGGGCAACGCCCCGTGGCTGCCCAGCAGGCCATCGCCATGCTTCTTGTCACGCTTGGCCATGCGCTTCTCATGGGCGCTCTTCAGCGGCTTCTTCTTGCTTTCCTTCTTCGCGTTCATGCCTTTGCTCATGCTGCTTCTCCGTCAGGGGTTGGGGGTGGCGCATCCATGCGATGCAACGCTCTCGATCACCCGCACCTCCTTCGGCTGCCAGAGCCGGCCATTTGCTGCTACACCCAGAAGCATAGTCGGGAAGCGGCGACCTGCAGGCCCGCGCAAAGCCTCGACTGCTTAACACTTGGGCATGGAAAACCGCGACAGCGCACGCCCGTGATCGCATCATGCGGGGTTGCGGTGACGGGCCCCCGGGCGCGGCGCCGGATGAGTTCACGCGGTGGCAGTACGGACGGGAAAGCATGGGAATGACGCCTGGCCAGGAACCCCTGGGCTATGCGGCGCAATCGGTCGCCGGACGGGTTCGCGATCACAACGAGGATGCGCTGCTGTGCAGGCCGGCGCTCGGCCTCTGGGCGGTCGCCGACGGCATGGGCGGGCACAGCTGCGGCGAAGTGGCCAGCGCCATCGCCCTGGAGACCCTGGAGCGCGAGCTGACCCGGGGCCTCGACCTGGAAGCCGCCGTGCACGCGGCCAACCTCGCGGTGCTCGATGCTGCCGAAGGGCTCGACGACGAGCGCCGTGGCATGGGCACCACCCTGGTGGCGGTGCGCTTCCAGGGCACCGATTTCGAACTGGCCTGGGTCGGCGACAGCCGCGCCTATCGCATCGACGCCGCCGGCATCCACCAGATCAGCCGCGACCACAGCTGGGTCCAGGCGCTGGTGGACGCGGGCCAGATGACCCCCGAGCAAGCGCGCACCGATGCGCGGCGCAATGTCATCACCCAGTGCCTGGGGCGCGACGACCAGGCGCTGGAAGTCGGCCTGCTCAGTGGCAGCCTGCTCCCCGGCGAACTGCTGCTGCTGTGCAGCGACGGCCTCAGCGGCGAGCTGGACGACGAGGAGATCCATGCCCAGTGCAACAAGGCCCGGACGCTGGACGGTATGGTCGATCAGCTGATCGTACTAGCCAATAGCCATGGCGGCAGGGACAATATCTCCTGCATCGTGCTGGGCCTGCCCGCACAGGAGCAGGAACCGGCCAAGGCCCCACCCCCGCGTTCCTTCCTCAGCCGTTTGTTCAACCCCCGAAAACCACGATGAATCCGACGCGCATCGACTCCCTATGAATGACAGCTTGCTAGAAATACCCGGCTACAGCGTGCACGGCCGGCTGGGCAAGGGCGGCATGGCCGAGGTCTACCTCGCGACCCAGGAGTCGCTGCATCGCCAGGTGGCGATCAAGGTGCTGCAACGCCTCGACGACGAAGCCTTCGCCAAGCGCTTCATCAAGGAAGCGCACCTGGTCGCGTCCCTGCACCACCCCTCGATCATCACCATCCACGACATCGGCCAGCTCGCCGACGGGCGCTACTACATCGCCATGGAGTTCGTCGCCGGTGGCGACCTGGCGCAGCACCGTGGCGAGCGCTTCGAGCCGCAGCGGGCGCTGGACATCGTCCGGCAGATCGCCGCCGCGCTGGTGGTGGTGCATGACAAGGGCATGGTTCACCGCGACATCAAGCCGGCCAACATCCTCTTCCGCGAGGACGGCACCGCGGTGCTCAGCGACTTCGGCATCGCCAAGGAGCTGGAACTCGACAGCGAGCTGACCCAGTACAACGTCGCCGTCGGCAGCCCCGCCTACAGCAGCCCCGAGCAGGCCCAGTGCCAGCCGCTGGACGCGCGCAGCGACATCTACAGCCTGGGCGTCATCCTCCTGGAGATGCTCGGCGGCACCAACCCCTTCCGTGGCTCCAGCTACACCCAGACGGTGATGAACCACGTGCAGCAGGAGCCCCCGCGCCTGCACGGCGCCCTGGAGCGCTACCAGTTCCTGCTCGACCGCATGCTGGCCAAGGACCCCGACGAGCGCTTCGCCGACTGCCGCGTGCTGCTGGCGAGCCTGGCCGAACTCAACGAGGGCGAGCTCGACAACACCCGCCTGACCCCCGTCCCCAAGGCCGCCCCCCGCGACGCCAACCCCACGCGCAAGGCGAAGGCAGCACCGGCCGCCCCCGTGCAGCCGGCCCCGCGCCGTGGCATGCCGATCTGGGGCTGGGCCCTGCTGGGCGTGCTGTTGCTCGCCATGGGCGGCGGCCTCGGCTACCACCTGCTGCAACAGAAGAAGATCGACGACCTGCTGGCCCAGGCCGAACTGCGCCTGAGCGCCGGCAGCCTGGTGGAGCCGGCCGGCGACAGCGCCGAGCACTACTTCAACCAGGTGCTGGCCCTGGATGCCGGCAACGCCGCCGCCACCCAGGGCCTGGCCCGCGTGCTGCAGGCCCGGGTCGACGCCCTGGTGGCCCTGGGCGACCAGCGCCTGGCCGAAGACCGCCTGCTGCAGCCCGAGGGCGACAGCGCGGTGGCCTACTACCAGCAGGCGCTGGCCCTGCAACCCGAGAACCCGCGCGCATTCGCGGGCCTCGAACAGGTGGCGCGGCGCTTCGCCCTGCTGGCCGAGGAAGCCTACGGCCACCGTGAGTTCGCCCTGGCCCAGGAATACATCAAGGGTGGCCTTGCGGTGGCGCCGGAAGACCCGCAGCTGCTGCAGCTGCAGGCCGACCACGCCATGCGCGTGCGCAAGGCCCAGGTGGTACGCAGCCAGGCGCGGCAGCAGCAACAGACCGCCAACCCGGTCAAGCGTTTATGGAACCGCATCTTCGACTGATGCGCATCGACGGGCCAGCTGGGTGATCGGCTTGGCGCAACCAGGATCAAGGATTTCGGACATGCTCAGGATTCACTTCGCGGACAATCGCCAGGAACCGGTCTGGCTGGCGGACGAACGCTTCACCATCGGCCAGGACGCCCGCAACCACCTGGTACTCAACGAGGCCGAGGTCAGCCCCTTCCATGCGGAGATCCGCCAGGACCACGGCCTCTACTACCTCACCGACTGCGGCACCCGCAGCGGCACTTTCGTCAACGGCGAGCGCATCGGTGCGCGCTACCAGCTGCGCTCTGACGACCGCGTGCGCATCGGCACCCTGGAGCTGCTGCTGGTCGACCCGGCCAAGGTCAAGCCCAAGGCCGCGCCCACCGCGCGCTGGTTCCTGCAGGTGATCAAGGGCGAGCACGAGGGGCAGAAGTTCCACGTCACCGGCTCCATGACCTTCGGCCGTTCGGTGAAGTGCGAACTGTGCTTCAGCGACCTGGAGCTGTCCCGTCGCCATGCCGAGTTCTTCCTCAAGGACGACGTGCTGGAGATCAAGGACCTGGCCTCGGCCAACGGCGTGTTCGTCAACCAGCAGAAGGTCGGCACCGCGGTGCTGGCGCCGGGTGACCAGGTGCGCATGGCCTCGGTGACCCTGCTGGTGATCGGGCCCAAGGTGGAAGTGCGCCAGGCCGCCGACGAGGACGCCACCCAGTTCGTCCGCGTGATCGACCTGCCCAAGCCGGTCGCTGCACCACGTCCGGCCAGCCAGCCGGCGGTGGCCAATCCGCTGCGCGCCGCCGCGCCGGCACCCGAGGCGCCCGCAGTGGCCGCCTCCAGCGAGGATCGCACCGGGCGCCTGGTGCTGATCGGCGGCATCGTCCTGGCCGTCCTCGGCGTGGCGGCCGTCGTCGCGAAATTCGTCCTGTAGGCCGCGTGCCTGGCCGACCCGCCCGGGTCGGCCTCTTTCAATCGACGTAGTAGCCGGCCACCCGCCACTGGCCGTCGGTGTCGCGCATCGGCGTCACCGTCTCCACCGCCTCGCTGTGGTGCTCGAAGTTGCTGCGGTATTCGAGGATCACGTACTCGCCGTCCGGCAGGCCCGGCAGCTGGGTCGCGTACTTGGCCGACTGCAGCGTGCGTGCCCGCACCGGCCCCAGGGGCGAGCGCAGGTCCACCGCCAGGTTGGTCCAGTCGTAGCGCGTCACCGAGTGACGGAACAGGCTCGCCGCCTGCTGCCAGCTGCGCAGGTAATCCTCGCTGTCGGCGATGGCCAGCCAGGCGCTCGCGGCGGCCTTGGCCTGCTCGATCTTCTGCGCCTCCGAGGCCTGGGCGAGGGTGCAGGCCAGCAGGCCGAAGGCCAACAGGGCACTGCGTAACATCTTCATCCTTCTCTCCTTGAATGCAGGGGTTGGCGGTCTATCCGGTACGCCTGGTGCAGCAGGATACGCAGGGCCAGGCGGCTCTGCGCGTCGTTCGGCGGCAGGTCGAACCGGGGCAGCCAGGCGCGCCGCGTGCGGATATCCACCCAGCGCCGGGCGCCGCGCACCCGGATGTGGCAGAACGGCCGCTGCCCCAGGTAGAAGCTGCCGGGACGGGGCTCGCTGATGCAGGGCCAGTTCCTGATCTCTCCCAGCAGTTGACCGAGGTCCGCCAGGGCATGTTCCGGGTTTCGCGCCATGGGTCTTCCACTCCCGCCGGTCGCCGGCTCAGAACACGTAGCGCGCCGGATTGCCAAGCAGTGACCGTGCCAGCGGCCCGGCCTGGGGCAACTCCAGGCTGGCCGGCAGGGCCAGGGGCGGGCGCTTGTCGCTGGCGGCAAGGGGCAGGAACAGGTCCTGGGCGTGGCTGGCGTCGAGGCGGGCGAGGGCTTGCCAGTCGGCTGCCGCGAGGGTGCCGGCCAGCGCCAGCACGCCAGCTAGGGCGAGCAGCGAATCGAAGAGGCGGGTGAGTGTCATGGCGACTGTCCCTGTCGGAATGGTGGTCGCCTGTCGCGAGCGGCAGGCCGTCGGAGCTGCCCATCCTAGGCAGCCACCGGCGGCGAATATTGCCTGCTTTGTCGTGGAACTGTGAAGGTTTGTTAAGCCATCGGCGTGGCGAGGAAGGCCGGCAGCCGCTCGGCGCGTTCGGCGAAGGCCGCCAGCGACGGGTAGCCGGCCGGCTCCAGTTCGTCGCGTATCACCAGCTGGGCGAAGCCCCAGGCCACCGCCAGGCTGATGCCGTCCTGCCCGATCGCGGCGCCTTCGCCCAGGGGGCGGTGGGCCAGTTCCGCCGCAAGCTCGCTGCAGGCCGCGTGCAACTGGTAGCGCACCCGCTCCAGCCAGGGTGCGTGCTGCTTGTCCTGCGGGCGCAGCTCCTTCTCGTAGACGATCTGCACCGCCTTCTCGCACAGCGCCAGGGCCAGGCCGACCACGCGCAGGGCCTGGGCGCGCGGGGCTGGCGCTGCGGGCAGCAGGCTGCGCCCGGCGAGGGTTTCCAGGTAGTCGAGGATCAGGCTCGAATCCATCAGCGTGGTGCCATCGTCGAGCACCAGGGTCGGTGCCTTGACCACGGGGTTGATCGCCTTGAAGGCATCGAAATGACGAAACACCGAAACCGCCTCGTGCTCGAAGGGGATGTCGAGCGTCCGCAGGCTGATGGCGACCCGGCGTACATAAGGGGAATCCAGCATACCGATCAGTTTCATTAACAGGTTCCTTGGCGACGGATTGGAGGAAGCGCCTCGACCAGGTGGGCGGCTCACCAAAAAAATAGCGGCGCGCCGGTGCCGTGAATATCGATACTTTCTGCCGATTCCTGTTAGTTTTCCTTACATGAACCACATGCCTCCACTGGCCTCGCTGCGCAGCTTCGAAGCGGTCGCGCGCCTGGGCAGCATCACCCGGGCCGCCGCCGAGCTGCACGTCACCCACTCGGCCATCAGCCAGCAGATCAAGCAGCTGGAGCTGCTGCTCGGCCTGCCGCTGTTCGTTCGCGAAGGGCGCGGTCTGCGCCTGAACGAGGATGGCCGCCTCTACGCCCTGCAGATCCGCCGGGCGCTGGAGGACATCGGCGAAGCCACCCGCCTGGTGCGCGACCGCCCCGAGCGCGAGGCACTGACCATCGCGGTGATGCCGTCCTTCGGCGCCCAGTGGCTGCTGCCACGCCTGCCGCGTTTCCAGGCGCGCCACCCGCTCTACCGCATCCACCTGCAAGCCAGCCTCGGGGTGCAGGACCTGCGCCAGTCGGGGATCGACCTGGCCATCCGCATGGGCCAGGGCAACTGGGAGGGGCTGGAGCGGCGCCGGCTGTTCGACGACGAACTGCTGCTGGTGGCCTCGCCACGCCTCAATGGCGGCGACCTGCCGCAGACACCCCAGCAGGCCCTGCGCCTGCCCTTGATCCGCACCGCCGAACCCTGGCTGCGCTGGTGCCAGGCGGCCGGCGTGGACGAGCCGCCAGCGGACCTGGGCCTGTGGATAAACGACTCCAACCTGGTGCTGGAGGCCCTGCGCCTGTGCCAGGGCATCGCCCTGGAACGCCGCAGCCTGGTACAGGGCGCACTGGCACGGGGCGAGCTGGTGCAACTTACCGGCATCAGCGTGCCCTACGCCTTTCCCTATTGGCGGGTGTGGCAGCCGGGCGAGGGCGTGGGCCAGAAGCACGAGGACTTCGGGCGCTGGCTGGACGAGGAGGCGGCGCTCTACCGCGCCTCGATCGGCCAGGCGCCGTGACGCCCGGCGCGGGCCCATGAAAAAGGGAGCCCTGGGGCTCCCTTGTTTCATGCCTGGGTGGATCAGTCCGCCAGGCGCTGGTCGCGGCGCAACTGGATCAGGTCGCCCTTGGTGCACTGCTGCGGTTGGGCGGCGGTCAGGTCGTAGCAACGCTGACCGAAGCCCATGGGCCAGTAGATGATCGCGAAGGGCGGCCAGAAGATCGACGCCACGCGAAAGCGCGCGCGCAGCTTGCCCTGCTGCACCAGCGTGCCGTGGCTGTCGGTCAGCTTGTAGGGGATGCCGCCGGCGGAGCTCCAGAAGAACGGGCGGGTGGTCACCATGCCCTGGCTGAACTGCTGGGGGCGCTCGTAGACCGAGACCTTGGTGTCTTCCGGGAGCTTGAAATAGGTGCGGGTGGAGCAACCCCCCGCCACCAGTGCCACCGCGACGATGGCGGCCGTGCGCTTGAACATCTTCACATCCATTCCTTTATCGGTACGACTTCATCCAGGGCGGCCAGGCCGCCGGGCGCGCATGGTGCCCATCTTTGGCTGATGGCGCCAGGCCATTAGTCGGTTGCGGCACCGATCGACAGGTTTTCTGTGCGCGGGTCGAGGTTGAAGCGGGGAGCCCGTCGTAGGAGCGAATTCATTCGCGATGCTTTTAATGGCGCGTGCAGAGTGGTGCATCGGGTGGGCGTAGGGTGGGCTTCAGCCCACCGCTTATCCGCGCCTAGGCCTATTGCCGTGCAAGCATCCTGCACCAATGCCGGGTTGCACCCGACCTGCAAAAGCGGAGCTCCGCCGGTCCGGTGGGAGCGGTTTCAACCGCGAAGAGCCGATCGCGAATGAATTGGCCTGTCTGCGTTAAGTGTTGCTAGAGGATTTGGAACCCGGTTGATTGCCGAGTCTTGCTGACGGTTTCTGTTTCGCCTTGCCGGGCGAGTCCCTTTTAACAATCGCCTTAAAAGGAACCAAAAGCGCTCGCCCCTGCATCCGGCCCGACTACGTCGGGTTCCCTCGCTCCATCATCGTTTCAGGGGCCCGCCGCGAAGGGCCGTCCCTGGCCCATCGCGGCTCTCGCGACATCCATGTCGCTCAACCCCTGAAACGACGATTGCGCTCGGCCTCCTGAAGGGGCTTTTTGCCGCTGCCCCAACATCGATGCTCAATACTTCACATCGATGTGCGCATCACCACCGGGTGGACGCCGTGGCTGGCGGCATTCGTAGGATGGCGTAGAGCGAAGCGAAACCCATGCGGTGGGTGTATCAGAAGTCCAGAATCGTCCTGAAAGCGCCGTTCTTGAACCTTTTCTTTGAATCCAAAGCAGCTAATGCGGACAGAGCCAATGAATTCGCTAGGTGGCACGCTTGCCTGGCGCTCTCTAGCCCACAAAAAAGCCCCGGCGCTTTCACGCCGGGGCTCCTGGGCTCGCGAGGGCTCGATCAGAAGATATTGACCGGGTACTCGACGAATACGCGGACTTCGTTGCCGTCGTCGACGTAGCTGTTGATGTTGTTGGAGGCACGCAGCATGGAGCCGCGCAGCTTCATCTTCAGGTCCTTGGCCGGGCCTTCCTGGACCACGTACTGCACCTGGTTGAAGATCTCGCGCTCCTGGCCGCGGCCGCCCTGGCCGGCGTCGATGTTGTCGCCGCGCACGTAGGCCACGCGATAGCTCAGGCCGGGTACGCCGTACTCGGCGAAGTCCAGGCCGTAGGCGACCTGCCAGGAGTTCTCGTCCTTGCCGTTGAAGTCCGACCAGTAGGAGTTGGCCAGCCAGATGGTGGTGCCGCCGTCGCCGATGTAGTCGCCGCTCTGGTAGCCGCCGTAGAGGTAGCCGATGTCACCGCTGCTGCGCTGGTGCGCCAGGGTGAAGGAGTGGCCGCCCAGGGCGTAGGTGGCCGCCAGGCTCCAGATGCGGTTGTCGCGCGCGTCGTTGGTGGCGAATTCCTTGTCCAGGCGGGTCTTGTAGCCGTTGAAGTCCAGGGTCACGGACTGGTCGTCGGCCACCGGGATGATGTAGTTCAGGTTCAGGTACTGCTTCTTCAGCACGTCCTTCACGTCGGAGGCGTAGAGCGAGGTGCTGAACTGGTCGTTGAACCTGTAGCTGCCGCCGTACACGTCGATGCGCTTCAGGCCGCCGCTGTCGCGGGCCTCGGCGCTCTTCTGGGCTTCGGCGTTGAAGCGGCCGACGTTCAGTTCCAGGCCTTCGATCTCCTTCGAGGTGATCAGGGTGCCGGTGTAGCTTTCCGGCAGCAGGCGCGAGTCGTCGTAGCTCAGTACCGGCAGGGCGGGCATCTGGTCGCCGACCTTGATCACGGTGTTGGAGATGCGGGCCTTGATGGCGGCGCCGGCGCGGGCGATATCGTCCTGGGCGTGGCCGCTGTCACCGGGCTTGAAGAAGTCGATGCCGGCGGCGCCGACGCGGCCCTTGCCGCCATCCAGGCGCAGGGCGTACAGGCCGAAGGCGTCGACGCCGAAGCCGACGGTGCCTTGGGTGAAACCGGAGCTGAAGTTGCCGATGAAGCCCTGGCCCCATTCCATGCGGTCGGACTTGCCGTGCTTGTAGTCACGGTTCATGTAGGCGTTGCGCAGCAGCACGTTCAGGCTGCTGTCCTCCACGAAGCCCTTGGATTGCGCCTGCTCGTCGGCGAAGGCGGGGGCGGAGGCAGCGATGCAGAGGGCGATCAGGCTCAGATTTTTCTTCATTGTAGGTACTGCTCGGTTTTCGAAAGGCGGCGATTCTGAACAACTCGCCCGGGCGGTTCAAGATCGCCAATGGTCAGGGTGGCGCGTGGCCGGCGACCTGTCGTCGGCCCGTCGCCCGGCGAGGGGGACAACCGGCGCGCCGCGCAGTCCATTTCTGGTCGGCCCAGGGAAGGGCGCGTTCGGCACCCGCCCAGCCACCGCAGAAGGACTTCCCCATGGCGCCCGACCGATCCACCCGCAGCGCATTTATTTCCCTGATGCTCGGCCTCGCCTCCCCGGCGGTGCTCGCCGAGGACATCCGCGTCAGCAAGACCGGCGACAGCGATGATGGCGTGTGCAACGCCGACTGCTCGCTGCGCGAGGCCATCGCCTATGCCGCCGCGCAACCCGGCAGCCATCGCATCCAGCTGGCGGAGGGGCGCTACGTCCTCGACCCCGGCGGCGCGGCCCGTGCCGGTGCCGACGACGGGCTGGTGGTCAGCGGCGAGCTGACCCTGGTGGGCGCGGGCGCCGGCAAGACCCTCCTCGACGGCGGTCGCCACGGCCGCCTGTTCAGCGTCAGCGAAGGCGCGCGCCTGCACCTTGAGCAACTGAGCCTGCGCAACGGCCGCAGCGCCACCCGTGGCGGCGCCCTGCTCAACGAGGGCGAGACCACCCTGGAGCACGTCGAACTGCGCGACAACCAGGTCTACGCCATCGACCCCGGCCCCGATCATGGCTGGGGCGGTGCCATCGCCAACTACGGCTGGCTGGACATCCGCTCCTCGCACCTGGTCGACAACCAGGCCTTCTCCGAAACCACCGACGAAGTCCGTGGCGGCGGCCTCTACAACGCCGGCCAGCTGCGTATGCGCAACTCGACGCTGGTGCACAACAACAGCTCCAACGGCGTCGACAACGGCTTTGGCGGCGGCCTCTACAACCAGGGCCTCGCCGATATCGCCCGCAGCACCCTGGTGCGCAACAGCCAGGGCGAGGGCGGGCTCGGCGCGGCCATCCTCAACACCGGTGTGCTGCGCCTGGTCAACAGCACCCTCAGCAACAACCCGACCTACTTCGGCCGTGGCGTGCTGGTCAACGGCCGGCCCCAGGGGCAGGGCGGGGAGGGCGCCCAGGCGTTGCTGGGCAACGTCACCATCGCGGGCAACGGCAACTACGGGCTGATGAACTTCGCCTCCATGGCGGTGCGCAACAGCCTGGTGGCCGGCAACCGCCATATCAACGACGACAGCGAGGTGTTCGTGCGCAACTGCCTGAACCAGGGCCGCTCCTTCGATGTGCGCGGCCTGATGCTGGGCCGCGATGGCCACGGTTGCAGCGCCGACCTGCCGCTGGACGACGCGCTCACCTTCACCCGGGTGCTCGAGCCGCTGAGCGCCGCGCCCGGCGCGCCGCCCCTGCACCCGCTGCGCGCGGGCAGCCCGGCCATCGACGCCGGGGTCGGCAGCTGCACCGCCAGCGACCAGCGCAAGGTCCTGCGCCCGCAGGACGGCAACGGCGACGGTGTCGCCGGCTGCGACCTGGGCGCCTACGAGCGGGCCGCGCCCTGAGGCGCATCGGCGTCGGTGGGGATCTCCAGCCCCACCTTGACGTTGCTCATGGAGACCAGCGTCTTGAAGCGCCGCACGTTGTTGCTCTCGAAGAACAGGCGACGGGTCAGCTCGGTGTACTGCTCCATGGTGCGCACCGCCAGGATCAGCACGAAGTCCCATTCGCCGGCGGTGTAGTAGCACTGCTGCACCTGGGGGCAGCGGGCGAAGCTGCGCTTCATCGCGTCGAGCAGGTCGATGCGTTCGCTCTCCACCTCCACCTGCACCACGAGGGTCAGCGGGTGGTCCAGATGCTCCGGCTCCACCAGCGCCACCTGGCCTCGCACGATGCCCTCGTCGCGGTAGCGCTTCAGCCGCCGGTTCACCGCGGCGGCGGAAAGGTTCACCCGCTCGCCCAACTCGCTCTGGGGCAGGGTCGCATCGCGCTGGATTTCCGCGAGCAGGCGGCGGTCATAGTCATCGAGGGTCATGGTTGCAATCGCCTGGGCAGGTCGCGCGGGTATGAAATGAAATTCCGCTGGAAGCGCCAATAACGCAAAAGAACGGCAGCGGGTGGGAAATATTATTTCACCACCTCGGTTTCCCCATCCAACCCGGAGCACCCCACATGGCCGTACACCCCGAACCCCCTCTGCCCCGCCTCGATGGCGAGCGGCTCCTGGCGCAGCTCGCCGAACTGGGGGCAGTGGGGGCGGACGACAGCGGTGGGCGCACCCGCATCGCCCTCACTGACACCGACAAGGCCGGGCGCGACCTCCTGGTGAGCTGGATGCGCGAGCTGGAGCTGGAGGTGCGCATCGACCGCATCGGCAACCTCTTCGGCACCCTGCCGGGCGGTGCGGCGGGGACGCCGGTGCTGATGCTCGGCTCGCACATCGACAGCGTCGCCAATGCCGGCGCCCTGGACGGCTGCTACGGCGTGCTCGCCGGGCTGGCGGTGGTGCGGGCCTTCCGCGAGGCGGGGATCGAGCCGCTGCGGCCGATCACCGTCGCCGCCTTCACCAACGAGGAAGGCGTGCGCTACCAGCCGGACATGCTCGGCTCCCTGGTCTACGCCGGCGGCCTGCCCGTTGCGCAGGCGCTGGACATCGTCGGCAGCGACGGCAGCCGCCTGGGCGACGAGCTGCGCCGCATCGGCTACGCCGGCGACCTGGAGCCAGGGGGCATCCCCGTGCACGAGTACCTGGAGCTGCACATCGAGCAGGGCCCGGTGCTGGAGGCCGAGGACCTGCAGATCGGCGTGGTGGAGAACCTCCAGGGCATTTCCTGGCAGCAGGTCACGGTGCGTGGCCACGCCAACCACGCCGGCACCACCCCGACCCGCCTGCGCTACGACGCCGGGCTGGTGGCGGCGACCATCGTCCAGCAACTGCGGCTGATCGCCGACGAGTCGGGCACCACCCTGGCCACCGTCGGGTGCATGCGCTTCGAGCCCAACCTGATCAACGTCATCCCGCGCCTGGCCAGTTTCAGCGTCGACCTGCGCGACCCCGACGAGCAGCGCCTGCAGAGCGTGGAGCGGCGCCTGCAGGGTTACCTTGCTTCACTCGCCGAGCACCGTGGCGTGCAGATCGACAGCCAGTTCCTGGCGCGCACCCGGCCGGTGGTGTTCGACGGCGAGCTGGTGGACGCGATAGAAGGCGCCGCCCGGCGCCTGGGCCTGAGCCACCGACGCATGACCTCCGGCGCCGGCCACGACGCGCAGATGATCGCGCGCATCGCTCCGGCGGCGATGATCTTCGTGCCCAGCCGGGGCGGCATCAGCCACAACCCGCGTGAGTCCACCGACGACGACCAACTGCTGGCCGGTGCGCGCCTGCTGCTGGACCTGGTGGTGGACCGCCTCGGTGCCGCGCGCCCGGCCCAGCGTCGTCCGGCGGTCGGCGAGATGCCGGCGTTGCCGGACCCGGCCACTGCCGCGCCGCTTGAACTGCTGCTCAACCCCCACGCCGTGCACGGCGGCTACCCCACGGAGCTGCGCGCGCTGATGAACATCGCCCAGGCCGGCCAGGACCGCGCCTGGCTGGCCAGCTGGGCGGAACTGAGCCCGCGCGCGACGCCGCTCTGGAGCCTGCCCGACCTGGCGGCGCGCCTGGGCATCGGGCGGCTGTGCATCAAGGACGAATCCCTGCGCTCGCCGCTCGCCAGCTTCAAGGCCCTGGGCGCCCCCATCGCCCTGGTGCGCCTGATCCTGCGGCGCTTCCCCGCCCAGGACTTCGACGCCGCCAGCCTGCTGGCCGGTGAGCACCGCTCGCGCCTGGCCGGCTTCACCGTGGTCAGCGCCACCGACGGCAACCATGGTCGCGCCCTGGCCGCCGCCGCCCGGAGCATCGGCTGCGACTGCGTGATCGTGCTCCACGCCCAAGTCAGCGAGGAGCGCGAGCGCGCCATCGTCGCCTACGGCGCGCAGGTACGGCGCATCGCCGGCAACTACGACGACTCGGTGGAGGAGGCCGCCTCCCTGGCGCTCGCCTATGGCTGGCAGGTGGTGGCCGACACCTCCTGGGAGGGCTACGAGGAGATCCCCCGCGATGTCATGCAGGGCTACGGCATCATCGCCGAGGAGGTGATCGAGACCGCCGGCGTCGACGCCTACACCCACATCATCCTGCAGGGCGGCGTCGGCGGCCTGGCGGCGGGTATCGCCAGCTACTACTGGGAGCGCTGCGGCGCCTCGCGCCCGACCCTGCTGGTGGTGGAGCCGAGCCAGGCCGACTGCCTCTACCAGAGCGCCCTCGCGGGCGAACCGGCACGGGCCACGGGCTCGGTGGATTCGGTGATGGCCGGGCTCGCCTGCGGCGCCACCTCGCCGCTCGCCTGGCGCTTCCTCGACGGCAGCATCGACGCCTTCCTCAAGGTCGAGGACGCCGACGCGGTGGCCGCCATGGGCGTGCTCGCCGCCGGCAGCACGCGGGACATCCCGGTGATCGCCGGCGAATCCGGCGCCGCAGGCCTCGCCGGGTTGCTGCGCCTCCTGGCCGCACCCGAGCGCGCCGCCTTGCTGGGGCTGGACGCCAACGCGCGGGTGCTGCTGATCAACACCGAAGGCGCTACCGCCCCCTCGGTCTACGAGGGGCTGGTGGGCGAACCCGTCGCCTCGGTGCTGGCGCGCCAGCGGGACTGGGCGGCGGCCAACCTGGGGCGTTGAGGTGGCTGTAGTGCGTGAGGCTTGTGCGGCGCGTCATCGCGGGGCCGAGCAGGCAGCGCCCGCCAGCAGCACCCGGCCGAAGGGGGCGTCGGGGTCCAGCGGGGTGATCGCCAGCAACCTGTCGAGGCGTATTTCGCGCAGGTCATCGAAGCGCAGGAATTCCTCCTTGCTGGTGGTGGTACGGGTGGTCTGGGCGCGGGCTTCGAAGGGCTCCCCATCGAGCAGTTCCACCCGCAGCCGGTAGCTGCGCAGGCAGGCGATCTCAAGGTAGTCATGGAGATCGCAGTGCAGCGGTTGGTAGGCATTCATGGCGCCGCCTCGAAACCTTGCAGGGCAATGATGAAGTAGCCGTCGCGCTCGATGGCTGCGGCGACAGGCTCCGGGGCCGACTCGCTGTGGCAGTACAGGCACTGGCTCTGGGCGAGATCGGCGTCGGCCAGGCCGAGGCTGCCCAGCCAATCGCGGGCGAAGCGTTCGGCGCGCGGCTGCTCGGCCGAGTCGATTAGCACGTCGAAGTGCAGGTAGCGCCCGTCACGGGTGCGCACGTGGGTGTCGAATACCTGGATCTGCATGGTGGATTCCTCGTTGGGGAGCGGGTCGCGATGGCGAACGCGACCCGCCGGCGGGTTACTTGAGATCGGCGAGGGCCGCACCGAAATTCAGGTGCAGCACCTGGCCATCGACCACCAGGGCGGGGACCGATTTCACCCCGGCGTTTTCCGCTTCGGCAACGCGGGCCGGCACATCGCCGAGGTGGACGATCTCGACCTGCACCTTCGGGTCGAGCAGGCCGATGAGGGTGCGTTCGGCTTCGACGCAGACGGGGCAACCAGCGTGGTAATAGCGAGCTTGGGTCATGGCGTTTCTCCTGTTTGGTATCGATCCGATACCTTCAGGTGGGAGATTACAGTCAGTGAGATTTTGTCGATATAGTTTTTATTCGATACTATCAATTGAAATAATCTATCGGGAGAAGCGCCTTGCTCTTCGACCTGCTGGAACGCCTTTCCAGCCTGACCCGCGTCTGGTTCCGCGAGCACCCGCTGCTGGCCGACCTGCAGCCGATCCAGTTCAGCGCCTTGCTCTACCTGGCCCGCTGCAACCGCTATTCCGACACGCCGCTGGCTGTGACCGACTACCTCGGGCTGACCAAGGGCACCGTGTCGCAGTCGCTCAAGGCCCTGGAGGCCAAGGGGCTGGTGGTCAAGCGTCCGGATCTGCAGGACCGCCGCAGCGTGCACCTGGAGCTCACGCCGTCGGCCCGCGAGCTGCTGGGCGCGGTGCTGCCGCCGGACTTCCTCGCCGCCGCCACCCTGCACATGGGCCCCGCCGCCGGGCAGCTGGAGGCGCTGCTCGGCGACCTGTTGCGCAACGTCCAGCGCAGCGTCGACGTGCCCTCGTTCGGCCTGTGCCGCACCTGCAGTTTCCACCGCACCCTGGACGGCCTGCCCTTCTGCGGGCTGACCGAGGAGCCCCTGGCCGCCGGCGACGAGGTGCTGATCTGCCGCGAGCATCGGAATCCCGCTTAGCTGCCCATCCGATCCACTCCCCAGGAACCTGGAGCGACCAGTGGGCGAAATCCATCGGAACCAAGGCCGAAAACGCCCGGTCCATCACTAGCCGCATGACGAGCCGTCGCGCGGCTGGAGCGGAAGCCGCGTCGTGTCCGCGCCCCAAGGAACCGACAGGGCAGGGCCGCCGTGCGTCCCGTGGACGCCCTGTCCTCGACACGCAGGACAGCTCATGCACAAGACGCTCATCTCTCCCCTTGCCACCGCGGTGCTCGTCGCCCTGGCAGTGGGCGGCCAGGCCGCCCATGCCGCCGATTTCGTCGTCAACCAGACCGAAGACAGCTACGACGGCGTCTGCGATGCCCATTGCTCGCTGCGCGACGCCATCTCCGCCGCCAACGCCGCGCCGGGCCCGGACCGCATCGTGCTCCAGGCGCAGACCTATCGCCTGAGCCTGCCGGCCGGCCGCGACGAAGAGGGCGACGTCGTCGACGAAGACGACAACCTCAATGGCGACCTCGACATCCACGACTCCCTCGAAATCATCGGCCAGGGCCCTGCCGCGACCGTGATCAGCGGCACCCCGCAGGCCAACGACCGCCTGCTGGAGGTGTTCGACGGCGCCCGCGTGGTGCTCGAGCGCCTGCGTCTCACCGGTGGCCACAGCTCCACCTATGGCGGCGCCCTGGAGAACCATGGCGAGGTGGTATTGCGCCAGGTGGAAGTGAGCCGCAACAGCTCCACCGGTGCCTTCAGCCCCGGCAATGGCGGCGGCATCGCCAACGACGGGCGCCTGGCCGTGCACCGCTCGGTCATCGCCAACAACCGCGCCGGGGCCGGAGAGGGCTACTTCGGGCTGGGTGGCGGCATCTACAACACCGGCGAGCTGTTGCTGCGCGACAGCAGCGTGCAGGGCAACTCCGCCAGCGACGACGATGACGCCGGCTACGGCGGCGGCCTCTACAACCGCGGCACGGCCGACGTGGCGCGGACCACCTTCAGCGGCAACGGGTCCAGTTTCGGCTCGGCCATCGGCAACGACGGCACGCTCACCCTGGTCAACTCGACCCTGAGCGGCAACACCCAGTACTACCGTGCCCAGGCCACCCTGAACAACGGCCAGCCCTGGATCAGCGCCAGCCCCGAGGCGCTGCTGGTGAACGTCACCATCGCCAACAACAGCGGCGGCTACGGGTTGATCAACACAGGCTCGGTGACCCTGCGCAACAGCATCATCGCCGGCAATCTCGACGAGGGCCTGGAGACGCCGATGAACTGCGACAACCAGGGCGCCCAGGCGCAGTACAAGGCCATCGGCCTGCTGCTGGGCACCGGGCCCGGCAACTGCACCGGCGAGCTGTATGTCGAACAGACCGACGTCCTCACCAAGGTCCTCTACCCCCTGGCGGACAACAACGGCCTGACCCAGACCCACGCCCTTCGCCCGCGCAGCCCGGCGGTGGATGCCGGTATCGGCACCTGCACCGCCCATGACCAGCGTGGCTCCAAGCGCCCGCGTGACGGCGACGGCGACGGCGTGGCCCGTTGCGACCTGGGTGCCTACGAGCGGCCGAAGCCGTAGGTTGGCGCCGAGCGCAGCGAGGCCCCACGCCGCGATGCCGAGCCCTGCGACGGGGCTCGGCATTTTCGTGAGTGGACATCCACGTTCCTGGAACGTGACTTTGCCTTTGGCCCCCCTGGAAGGGTGTTCGACCAGACCTCGGAGCAGCAGCCACCGCTCACTCCAGGCGTAGGGTGTGCTGCGCGCACCGGGGCTCGCCGGAAGCACCGTGCGGCGCAGTGCACACGGCACACCCTACGGCACGAGCTCACCCTGCCAGTCCTCAGCTCGAATCGTCACAGGCAGCGACGCCGGCCTCCGCGATGGGCTCGGCCTTTTCGCGAATGAATTGGCTCCTGCAGGTCGGCGAAGCGGGCTTCGGCCTCGATGAGTGAGGGGGCGGAAGGCATGGCGCGGTCTCGTGAGGGGGATCAATCGTCCCGGGTCAGCACTTCCAGCAGCTCGATCTCGAACACCAGGTTGGAGCCGGGCGGGATCCTGCCAACCTGGCGCTCGCCGTAGGCCAGGTGCGCGGGCACCCGCAGCTTGCGCTTGCCGCCGACCTTCATGCCCATCAGGCCCTGGTCCCAGCCCTTGATCACCCGGCCGGTGCCGATCACGCACTGGAAGGGGCGGCCTTTCTCGATGGAGGAGTCGAACAGAGTGCCGTCCTCCAGCCAGCCGTTGTACTGGGTGGTGATCAAGGCGCCCTTGACCACGGCCTTGCCATCGCCTTCGTGCAGGTCTTCGATCTTCAATTCTTCGCTCATGGCTGCTCGCTCGCCCTTGGGGTGCCGCGTTTTCGCACCAAGCGCGGCGCTTGGCAAGGGGTTGCAGGCCTCTTTCTCCGGGCAGGTACACCGACCATCGCCGACCTCCGTGACGAACCTCGAACGATGACTTGCCACTCAATGGTCGCGCAGCACCTTGCGCTCGCTGTCCTGGGGGTCGAAGCCGCGTTCGAGCTTGATCTTCAGCGCCAGGTCGGTGCGCGAGTCGGCGAACTTCAAGGCGTCCGCCAGGCTGATGCGGCCGGCCTCCACCAACGCGAACAGGCTCTGGTCGAAGCTGCAGGAGCCGCTTTCCAGGGCGTTCTCGATGGCGCCTTTCAGCTCATGCAGCTCGTCGCGCAGGATCAGGTCGCGCACATGGGGCGTGCCCAGCATCAGTTCGACCGCCGCCACGCGCTTGTGGTCGATGCCGGGCACCAGGCGTTGGCCGACCATGGCCAGGAGATTCTGCGACAGGTCGCCGAGCACCTGGCGCCGCGCCGCGTCGGGGAAGAAACGGGTGATGCGCTCCACCGCATGGCGGGCGCTGGTGCCGTGCAGGGTGGCCACGCACAGGTGGCCGGTTTCGGCGTAGTGCAGGGCGTGCTGCATGGTTTCGGCGTCGCGTATCTCGCCGATCATGATCACGTCCGGGGCCTCGCGCAGGACGTTGCGCAGGGCGGCGGAAAAGCTGTGGGTGTCGAGGCCTACCTCGCGCTGGTCGATGATCGAGCGACGGTGGCTGTGGAGGAACTCGATGGGGTCCTCGACGCAGAGGATGTGCCCGCTGCGCTGGGCGTTGCGGTAGTCGAGCATGGCCGCGAGGGTGGTGGACTTGCCGGAACCGGCGGCGCCGACCACCAGGATCAGCCCACGGTCCTGCAGGGCGAGCTTCTCCAGCAGCGGCGGCAGGCCGAGGCTTTCCAGGCTGGGGATCTCGGTGCGGATCAGGCGCACCACCATCGAGACCTCGCCGCGCTGCAGGTAGATGTTGGCGCGGAAGCGGCCGCTGCCCGGCAGGCTGATGGCGAGGTTCATCTCCAGCTCGCGCTCGAACTCCTCGCGCTGGACGGGTGTCATCAGCTGGTTGGCCAGCAGGCGCACCTCGCCCGGCTGCAGGGCGCGCTCACCCAGGGGGCGGGCATGGCCTTCGAGCTTGATGTGCGGGGGCGAGCCGACGCTGAAGAACATGTCCGAGCCGGCGTGCTGGTGCAGCAGCTCCAGGTAGGGGAAGACACTGGGTGTCGTCTCGGTCGGGTCGCTCATCCTGCCTCCGTTCGTCGATGGGCAAGCCTAGCAGCGGAACCGGCCGCGCGAACATGGGGTGCGATTGCCGCAGGCGCCGGCGCCGCTTGTGGAATGCCCCCGCCGGGCGCGGGGGCGGGTGGCGTCAGCGCAGGGTGTAGCCGTTGTCGACGACCAGGTCCTGGCCGTGGATGCCACGGGCGGCGGGGGAGAGGAGGAAGAGGATGGCATCGGCGATCGCGCCGGCGTCGAGGAAGTGTCCGTCGAGCAGGCGCTGGTTCACCGTGCCGGCGACGCTGGCGAGCTGCTGGTCGTCGAGGCCGAGGGTGCCCCAGATGGGGGTTGCGGTCGGGCCGGGGGAGACGAGGTTGATACGCACGCCGCCCCCCGCCAGCTCGACCGCCAGGGTGCGCGCCTGGGCCTTGAGGGCGGACTTGCTGGCGATGTACGCGGCGAGGCCGGGAAAGGTGACGCTGGAGAGGAAGGTGCCGATGAACACCACCGAAGCCGGGCGAGACAGGTGGGGCAACAGTGCGGCGAGGGTGTCCAGCGCACCGGCGCCATTCACCGCCCACTGGCGCTGGAAGGCGCCGGCATCGAGGCCGTCGGCGAGCTGGGCGATACCGGCGTTGGGCACCAGGCAGTCCACCGGCCCCAGCTCTGCCGCGCGGCGGGCCAGGCGCGCCAGGTCATCGGCCCGTGTGACGTCGCCTGCCAGCCAGTGCAGCCGTTGCGGGTAGCGCTCCAGCAGGTCCGGCAGGCCGCCGCCCTGGCGCGAGAAGGCGAGCACGCGAGCGCCGGCGTCGAGCAGGCGTTCGCACAGGGCAAGGCCGATGCCGGAGCTGGCGCCGGTGATCACGGCGAGGCGGTCGTTGAATTCGTGTGCAGGCATGAGGCGATTCCTTATGGGTCATTGTGATGGGGCAATGACAGGAATCAGGAAGCGTGCCAGGTAAAATATTCAGTAAAATCAACCGCTTGAAAATTATCGCTGTCGATATGACCTGGTTTGGTCGGGTCGATATGACTGCGCAGGTAGTCGAGTTGACGCGGGGGAGGGGGTGATGCGGAGGGTTGGAGCAGGGCGCCACCTTGGGTGACGCCCTCGACCGGGATCAGTCCTGGCGGCTGGTGATTTCCACCAGGTGATAGCCGAACTGGGTCTTCACCGGGCCTTGCACGACGTTGACCGGGGCGCTGAAGACCACGGTGTCGAACTCGCGGACCATCTGGCCCGGGCCGAAGGAACCGAGGTTGCCGCCGTCACGGCTGGACGGGCAGGTGGAGTTGTCCTTGGCGACCTGGGCGAAATCGGCGCCCCCTTCGATGGCGGCTTTCAGTTCGTTGCACTTGGCTTCGCTGGAAACCAGGATGTGGCGGGCGGTTGCGCGGGGCATGGGAGGACTCCTCTTGAAGAAAGCGCAGAGCCTACCGGAATCGACCGAGCCGTCAACGGGCGGGGGCGTGGGTGGTACGGCGCTGTGGTGCAGGTCGGGTGAAGCCCGGCAGGGGCGGTCACCGGATGTGGCCTGGGCGTGGAAGCGGTTTCAACCGCGAAGGGTGTGGAGGTCCATCGATCGCGAATGAATTCGCTCCCACAGGGTCCACCGCCCAAGTAACACACGGAAATTTCCCAAACCTGCCGCAACCCCTTGTTCGCCTCCCACCCCCTCCCTAAGTTCGCCCGGTCGCGGTCAATCTGCGACCGGGTTTGACGACCTGAAGCTAACGGCGCGATGCCGCCTACGGGGCTTGCGGGAAACGGCGTACGTTTCCAGCGGGAACCGGCTCGCATGCAGTTTTCAGGACTGCATCATCTAATGGCGGATCGCGTGGGGAGACCACTCGTGGTCTGCCGGCTCCGTTTGCCCGGTTCGTCAACCCCACGCGATCCTCCACCCATCGAATGACGACGATGGCGGAGGCATGGAAACGCAAACGGAGAAGCACCATGCATGACGCACTCACCCCCACCTTTTTCTACCGCAATGAACGCCCCCTGCGCGGCGTGATGATCGACGACCAACCCTGGTTCTGCGCCTACGACTTCGCCCGCCTGCTGGGCCTGCACCATCCCCAGGCACTGCACCGGCGCCTGCGTCCCTATCAGGTTCGCAAGGCTCGTTTCAGCTACGCCACGGGCAGCGAGGAGGATGTCCAGCTCGTCAGCGAAGGAGGCCTTTACAAGGCCATGCTTCGTTTCGGTCACCCCGAGCTCCGTCATCTGGAGGAATGGCTTGCCCGCGATGTGATTCCCACACTGCGCGACCAGTACGAACGCTGCCGCAAGCAGCCACGGCGGGTGATGCTGGACTGGAAGTCCCACCGGCTGGTGTTGTTGGATTGGCAAGGCGAGCTGTGGATGCAGTGGGAGAAGGTGCCGCGCTACCGGGAGCTTTGAGGGACTCGCCGCAAGGGCGTGTGAGCGGTTTAAACCGCGAAGGGCGTGGAGTCGGCGCCCTTCGCGAATGAATTCGCTCCCACAGGGGCGGCGGCGCTGCGCGCCGCTGGGCGACTGAAGTCGCCCCTACAGGTCGCCTCCAACAGGTCGCCCTGACGCATAACGGCTTTTGCCGTTGTCTCAATGCCGCCGATCCACCACCATCGCCGCCTGGCCTTTCGAGAACCCTCCATGCCCCGCGCCTTGCCCGTGTCCCTGTTGCTGGCCCTGTTCATCACGTCTGCTTCTAACCTGGCGCTCGCCTGTGCCGAAGGCGAGACCGAGGTGTGCCTGGGCGGCTGCATCTGCGTGCCCGACCCCAATGGCGTGCTGGCGCCCTATCAGGAGCAGGCCGGCGCGGTGGCCGCGTCGGCGCTGGAGGGCTGGCTGCTGCGCTCCCGTGATTCGGCGGCGCAGCAGGGGACGTTGCCGATCCCCCCGGAAATCCGCCAGCGCCTGCTGCCCTGGTATTCGGCGGAGCTGCTCGATGCGGTGCGCTACAAGGTCGGCGACAACGACGAGATGAACGCCGCGCGCACCATGCTGCAGAACCCCGACATCAAGGCCGTGACCCTGGTGGACATCATCGTCTTCCGCACTTCGGAGGCGGCCCTGCACGATGTGGCGCTCTGGGCCCATGAACTGTTCCACGTGCAGCAGTACCGGGAATGGGGCAGCGACGGTTTCGCCCGGCGCTACAGCCGCGACTTCGATGCGGTCGAGTCGCCGGCCTATGCCCGCCAACTGGAGGTGAGCCGCGCCCTGCGGCGCGGCGAATGAGGGTGATCAGCGCTCGCGCATGGCTTCCGAGCGAGCCTTGAGCACCGGTTTGAGCAGGTAGTCGAGCACGCTCTTCTCGCCGGTGATGATATCCACCGTGGCGATCATCCCCGGGATGATCAGCAGCGGGTGGTCGTCCTTGCCCAGGTGGCTTTTGTCGGTGCGCACCTGGATCAGGTAGAAGCTGTTGCCCTTGTCGTCGGTGATGGTATCGGCGCCGATCAGCTCCAGCTTGGCCTTGAGCCCGCCGTAGATGGTGTAGTCGTAGGCGCTGAACTTGACCATCGCCTTCTGTCCCGGGTGGAGGAAGGCCACGTCCTGCGGGCGGATGCGCGCCTCGATCAGCAGGTTGTCTTCCAGCGGCACCACTTCCACCATGTCGTTGCCCGGCTGCACCACGCCGCCGATGGTGTTGACCTTCAACTGCTTGATGATGCCGTTCACCGGCGATACCACGGTGGTGCGGGTGACGCGGTCATCGATGGCCTTGCCGGTGGAGGTGATCTTCTGCAGTTCGGTGCGGGCCTCGTTGAGTTCCTTGAAGGCGTCCGACTGGAACGACAGCTTGCTCTCTTCCATCTTCCGCTCGATTTCCTTCACCGCCGCCTCGGCCCGGGGGATGGCCAGGTTGGTGCCGTTCAGCTCGCCGCGCATCTCCACCGCGCTGCGGCGCAGGCGCAGGATCTCCACTTCAGAGATGGCGCCGGTGCCCACCAGCGGCTGGGACATGTTCAGTTCCTGCTGCAGCAGCCCCAGGCTGGAGGCGTACTGTTGCGACTTGGAGCGGAACTCGGCCAGCTCCTGCTGCTTCTGGCGCAGCTGTTCCTGGAGGATGTGCTGCTCACTGTCCAGGCGCTGCAGGCGCTTGCCGTAAAGCGCCATCTCGTCCTCGGCCAGTTGCGGCGAGACCTTGGCGATGTCCTCCGACACCTTGAAGGGGCGGTCCTCCGCCTCGGCGGAGAGCCGCTGCACCCGAGCCATAAGCGCCAGGCGATCAGCCTCGGTCTCGCCCTTGTTGGAGAGGAAGCGGGTGTCGTCCAGGCGCAGCAGCACGTCGCCCTTGCTTACCACCTGGCCTTCGCGGACGAAGATCTCGGAGACGATGCCGCCCTCCAGGTTCTGGATCACCTGGATCTTGCTGGAGGGGATGGCCTTGCCTTCACCGGTGGTGACTTCCTCCAGCACGGCGAACTTGGCCCAGACCAGGGCGACGATAAGCAGCGTGCAGGCAACCCACACGGTGACGCGCGTGCCGGTGGGGGAGTCCTCCAGCGCTGCGCCGTCCACCTCGGGCATGAACTCGGTATCGGGCTTGCTGCCCATGCCACCGAAGTAGTCGCGGATCGATCGGGTGTTTTCCATGATCTGCTCCTAGACGGCCGCCGGGCCGACGCGGCCCTTGCGCAAGGCTTCGATCACCGCGTCCTTCGGGCCGTCGGCGACGATGTGGCCGCCATCGAGCACCACCAGGCGATCCACCAGGCTGAGCATGGAGGCGCGGTGGGTGATGAGCAGCACGGTCTTGCCCTGGGCCCAGCCGTGCAGGCGGTTGCGCAGGATGTCCTCACTGGTGTTGTCCATCGCACTGGTGGGTTCGTCCAGCAGGAGGATGGGCGGGTCGAGCAGCAGGGCGCGGGCCAGCAGCACCGCCTGGCGCTGGCCGCCGGAGAGCAGCTGGCCGCGCTCACCCACCGGGCGGTCGAAGCCCTGCGGGTGCTGGCGGGCCAGCTCGGTGACGCCGGTCAGTTCGGCCACCTCCAGCATCCGTGCGTCGTTCACGTAGCGCGCGCCCAGGGTGAGGTTGTCGCGCAGGCTGCCGGCGATCAGCGGCATGTCGTGGGTGACGAAGCCGATCTGGTGGCGCAGGTCGGCGACGTCCAACTGGCGCAGGTCGATGCCGTCCAGCAGCAGTTGGCCTTCGTCGGGGCTGTAGAAGTTCATCACCAGGCGCGCGAGGGTGCTCTTGCCCGAGCCGCTTCGGCCGATGATGCCGACCCGTTCGCCGGCATTCAGGCGCAGGCTGACGTTGGCCAGTGCGGGGGCGGCCTGGTCGGGGTAGCGGAAGCTCACGCCGCGCACATCGATGGCGCCCTTGATGTGGGTGCGCTCCAGTGGCTGCTGCTTGTTCTCCCGTTCCTGTGGCAGGCCCATGAGCGAGTCGGTGCTCTTCATGGTCAGTTGCGCCTGCTGGTAGCGGGTGATCAGCCCGGCGATCTGCCCGAGCGGCGCCAGCACACGGCTGTTGAGCATGTAGCTGGCCACCAGGGCGCCGACGCTGAGGTTGCCGGCGATGATGCTGTAGACCCCGGCGATGATCATCGCCAGGCCGGCGAATTGTTGCAGGAACATGGTGCCGTTGGTCACCAGCGCGGAAAGGAAGCGCGCGTGGCTGTCGAGGCGGGTGAGGGCGCCGTGGGTGCGTTCCCAGCGGTGCTGGCGCTCGCTCTCGGCGCTGCAGGCCTTGAGCGTCTCGAGGCCCGAGAGGGTCTCGATCAGCAGGGCCTGGCGTTCCGCCCCCAGGGCCAGGCTGCGCTGCACGGTGTCGCGCAGGCGGGTCTGGATGATCCAGGCGAAGATCGCGGTGAGGGGGAAGGCAAGGATGGGGATCACAACCAGCCAGCCGCCGAGCAGGCCGATCACCAGCAGCATGAGGATGGAGAAGGGCAGGTCGATCAGGCTGGTCAGGGTCACCGCGGTGAGGAATTCCCGCAGGCCCTGGAAGTCGTGGATGCTCTGGGCGAAGCCGCCGATGGTGGTCGGCCGCGCCTTCATCGACATGCCGGTGATGCGTTCGAACAGCGTGGCCGAGAGCACCACGTCGGTCTTCTTCCCGGCGGTGTCCAGCAGGTGCGCGCGCAGCACGCGCAGCAGCAGGTCGAAACCAGTGCCGATGAGCAGGCCGATGGTCAGCACCCAGAGGGTCGAGGTGGCCTGGTTGGGCACCACGCGATCGTAGGTCTGCATCACGAACAAAGGCACCAGCATGCCCAGCAGGTTGATCAGCAGGCTGGCCAGCACCGCATCGGTATAGAGCCAGCGCGACAGCCGCAAGGTGTCGCGGAACCAGGACTTGACCCGTGGCACGAGCGGCGCGCGGGTTTCCTCCAGTTCATGGCGGGGGCGGGCGAACAGGGCTTCGCCGCTGTAGGCAGCGTCCAGAAGATCCCGGTCGATCCATTGCTGGCCGCCGTCGGATTCGCAGGGCAGGATCAGCGCGCGGCCGTCCTTGCCCCATTGGTGGAGCACCGCGCTGCGGCCATCCTTCAACAGCAGCAGCACCGGCAGGTTGAGCGGAGAGATAGCCCCCAGGTCACGGCGCAGCAGCCGCCCCTGCATGCCGACCCGTGCAGCTGCACGGGCCAGCAGGTCGGGTGTCAGCCGCTGGTTCGCCAGCGGCAGGCCGGCGGTGAGGCTGCCCCGGCTGGCGGGGCAGTCGTGCAGCCTGCAGAGGATCAGCAGGCCGTCCAGCAGCGGGTCGTCGTGACTCTGCCGGGGGTCGACGGCGGCACCCGCCCTTTCCATGGTGGTCATCTACTGCTACTCCGGAACCTCGATCACTTCATTTCCGGCAGACGGGCTTCGCTCTTCACTTCAGAAGCGGCGATGGCCTCAGCCGGGACTACGACGTTCTGCCGGCGCAGCAGATCGCCCATGGCGGAGATCACGCGGAACATGGCGAACTCTTCGGTGTAGCGCACCTCGACATAGCGCCGGTTGGCGGTGAAGAGTTCGTTGTCACTGTCCAGAAGGTCGAGCAGGGTGCGCTGTCCGAGGCCGAACTGTTGCTGGTAAGCCTCGCGCACGCGCTGGGTGTAGTCGGCGTAGTCACGCGCCTTGGGGGTCTGCAGGCGGGCGTTTTCCATGGCGTTCCAGGCCAGCGCAAGGTTCTCGTTGAGCACGCGCAGGGCGTTGTTGCGGATGTCCATCGACTGGTTGATCGAGTGCGCGGCCGCCTGCAGGCGGGCCTTGTCACGCATGCCGTTGAACAGGTTGTAGTTCATCACCACGGCGGCCCGCCAGGTGTTGTAGTGGCCTTCATCACCTTGCACGTTGTCATCGGCGGTGGTCGCCAGCTCGGCGTCGAAGCGCGGGTAGAACGGCGACTTGGCCGACTCGTACTGCTTCTCTGCCGCCTGCACGTCGGCCTGGGCCGATTTCAGGAAGGGGTTGTTGTCCATCATGGTCTGGCGGGCGGCGAGCAGGTCCGCCGGCATTTCGCCGCGAATGGTCGCGGGCGCTTCCAGCTCGTCGGCGGGACGGCCGACGGCACTGAGGAAGTTGGCTTCGGCGTCGGCCAGGTTCACTTCCTCGGTGTAGAGGTTGTTCTCGGCCAGGGCCAGGCGCGCAGCGGACTGGTCGGAGTCGGCCATGCTGCCGACGCCGCGCTGGCTGCGCAGGTTGATCTGGTCGCCCACGCGCTGGTGCGACTGCAGGTTGTTGCGGGCCAGGGCCACCATCTCGCGACGCTTGAGCACTTCGAGGTACACCTCGACGGTGCGCAGCGCCAGGCTTTCCGAGGTGCCCAGGGTGTAGTAGGCGCGGGAGTTGACCACCGCTTCGGTACGGCCCACCTCGTTGGGGGTGTTGAAGCCGTCGAAGAGCATCTGCCGCAGGCGCAGCTCGGCGTTGCGGTAGTTCAGTGTCTCGGTGTTGTGATCGCCCAGCGCGCGCGTGCTCGGGCTGTCGGTGTTTTCACGGCCCACACCGGCTATCAGGTCGACGGTCGGTAGATAGCCGCCCTTGGCGATTTTCTTCTCTTCGTCGGCGACGAGCCGAGCATTGGACGCAGCACGGATTTCCGGGTGGTTATCGAGAGTGCTCTGGATAGCCTCGGTGAGGTTCATGGCCTGGACCTGAGCGCTGGCGAGTGCCAACAGCATGCTGCTCCAGAGGGGGTCATTGCTCGCATGAGGGGGTGTCTCCTTGTTCGATGCTCTTTTACGGATCGCCATTTTTTTGGCGAAATCGCCTGTTCAACCGTTTCAGGCTTGTAACATCAGAGCTAAGAACATCTTTTGGAGAAGCTAAGAAATTTTTCTCACATGATTTATGCCGAAAAAATCTTATGCACTCCTCACAATCGGGCACATCTTCTTTTCCTGTCAGCCGCGATTAATCAGGCCTTCAGGCCATTCAGCGCGAGCGGCTAGGGCGGTCAAACAAGGTTCAGAGCCCAAGGGGCGGGGATGTTCTGATGGAGTAGTACGACACGGAGAATGAGTGACGATTTTTTGTCGCGAATTTTTTGACCTGATTAATGTCGTTCCATTCCGCTTCAGTTTTTCCTTCTTCCAAACCTCCGGTGCAGGCCTGTCTTGACCCTTTTTGCGATAGGTGTCGGCGGTGGTCGGCAGTTGTGGTGGAGGAAGGATTCATGGCTACGGTAATCGGTGTCGTCAGTCGGGTTGTAGGCGAGGTGTTCGCGGTAGCAAGCGATGGAACGCGTCGGCCCCTGGTTGAAGGCGACAGGCTTTTTGCCGGCGAGCAACTGCTCACCGGTTCCGAAGGTGCAGTCTCGGTGGCCCTGGCCAACGGCGGCGAACTGACACTGGGTCGCGAAAGCAGTCTCAACCTGACCACCCAGTTGCTGGCCACCAGCAACGGCGACACGCCGGTCGTCGACCCCACTGCCGACGCCCAGCAACAGCAACCGCCGAGCCAGCAGGACCTGACCGACGTCCAGCAACTGCAGGCCGCGATCGAGGCCGGCGCGGACCCGACCCAGACCGGTGAGGCCACGGCTGCTGGCCCTGGCGCTGGCGGTGCCGGCGGGGCAGGCGGCGCGGGTGGCGGCCACTCCTTCGTGCTGCTCTCGGAAACCGGCGGAGCGCTGGACCCGACCATCGGCTTCCCCACCGGTCCGATCACGGCCGGCCCGCTGTTCCCTGAAGCTGAAATCCTCGCGCCCGTCGACTTCAGCCCCGAGCTGACCGTGGTCTTCCTGGACCGAGAAGGCAGTGTGGTCACCGGCCCCGGCGTGGTGGACGAAGAAGCGCTGGACGGCGGCGAAAGCGGTGGCGGCCAGCCGGGCAGCAACCCCGGCAGCGACGCCGAGACCACCTCGGGCACCCTGATCATCAATTCCCCCGACGGCATCGGCCGCATCGAGGTGCTGGACGCGAGCGGCAACTGGATCAACGTCGCTGGCGGCGGCACCGTTCAGGGCACCTATGGGGTGCTGGTGTTCGACGCCGCAGGCAACTGGACCTACACCCTTACCGACAACAGCCTCGACCATAGCGACCCCAATGCCACCGGGGCCGACGACCAACTGTTCGATAACTTCAGCGTGCGCGTCTTCGACCTCGACGGCGATGTGTCGCCCACCGTGCCGCTGACCATCGCCATCAACGACGACGGCCCCAGCGCCGGTCTGGATTTCTCGCGCGAAGGCGGCGAAGTGGTCATCGACGAGAGCGCCGGCCTGCAGCCGGGCAGCAATGACGTCAGCGGCCCGCTGGCCGTGTTCGATGGCGTTGCCAATCCCTCGTCCGACATGCGCGCCTATGCCCAGGGCACCGCTCCTGCGGTCGTGGCGACCTATGAATTCGGCGCCGACGAAGGCGGCGCCACCGCCGTCTATTCCCTGGCGCTGAGCGAAGGCGAGGGCGGTGATGGCGAAGGCGAGCAGGGCCCGCAGGCACAAGCGGTCGGCCTCACCACCACCGCAGGCAGCCCCATCACCCTGAGCGTCGAGAATGGCCTGGTGGTGGGTCGCGATGCCGACGGCAACGCCGCGTTCGCCATTGCCATCGACCCGGACACCGGCGTCATCAGCGTCGCCCAGTACCAGTCCCTGCATCACCCCGACGGCAGCGATGCCAACGACAGCATCGACCTCAGCGGCCTGATCCGCGCGGTGCTGACCGTCACCGACGGCGACGGCGACAAGGCCGTTGCCAGTGCCGACATCGGCCAACTGATCCGCTTCGTCGACGACGGCCCGACCGCCAGCATCCAGGCCAACGAAGGCGTGCGGGTCAGCCATGACGAGAGCGCCGGCCTGCAGAACGGCACCGCCACGCCCACCCCGGGCGGGGATGCCAATGACAACGACACCAGTTCCGCGTCGGTGGTGAGCCTGTTCGCGGGCGTCGCCAACACCGGCACCGATCTTTCCAGCACCGGCTACGCCTCCAGCGACGGCGCGGTGGTGGATATCTCCGGCAGCAGCACGGGCGAGGACAACGAAGGCGCCACCACCGTGCTCAGCCTGTCGATCGTCGACGGTGACGGCAGCGATTCCGGCCTCACCACCACCGATGGCCATTCCATCGTGCTCAGCCTCGAGGGCGGGCTGGTGGTCGGTCGTATCGTCGGCGGCAGCCTCGACGGCCAGGCGGCATTCGCCGTGGCCATCGGCCAGGATGGCAGCGTCAGCGTGGCCCAGTACGTTTCGCTCAATCACCCCGACACCGGTAGCGCCGATGACGCCGTGACCCTGGCCGGCAAGGTCCGCGCCGTGGTCACCGTGACCGATGGCGACGGCGACGTGGACACCGCCCAGGTGGGCATCGGCGGTGCCATCCGCTTCGAGGACGACGGCCCCACCGCCGTCATCGAACGACTCGAAGGCGTGCGCGTCACCCACGACGAGAGCGCCGGCCTGCAGAACGGCACCGAGACCCCGACGCCCCAGGGCGACGCACTCGATGACGACACCAGCAACCCGGATGTGATCGCCCTGTTCGCCGGCGTGGCCAACGTCGGCACCGATCTTTCGGGCTACGCCACCAGCGCCGGCCCCGTGGTCAGCACCGCCGGCACCCGCACCGGCGAGGACGACGAAGGCGCCACCACGGTGCTGAGCCTGGCGATCAACGGCGGCGACGGCACCGATTCGGGCCTCACCACCACCGATGGCCAGAGCATCCGCCTCTATATGGAGAACGGCCTGATCGTCGGCCGCGTGGACGGCGGCGACCAGGGCCCCGGCGCGGCGGTGTTCGCCGTGGCCATCGGCCAGGACGGCAGCATCAGCGTTGCCCAGTACATGTCGCTGAACCACCCCGATACCGGCAGCCGCGATGAGGGCGTCGACCTCGGCGGCCTGGTCCGCGCCGTGGTCACCGTCACCGACGGGGACGGCGATGTCGACGTCGCCACGGTCAACATCGGCGGTGCCATCCGCTTCGAGGACGACGCCCCCACCGCCAGCATCCAGGTGGTCGAAGGCGCTCGCGTCACCCACGACGAGACCCCCGGCCTGCAGAACGGCACCGCCACCCCGACCCCGGGCAACGACGCCAACGACAACGACACCAACAGCCCGAGCGTCATCGCGCTGTTCAGCAGCGTGGCCAATGCCGGCACCGCGCTGGCGGCCGGCTACGCCACCAGCAACGGGCCGGTGGTCGATGCCTCCGGCAGTACCACCGGCGAGGACCAGGAGGGCGCGACCACCGTGCTCAGCCTGGAAGTGCAGGACGCCGACTCGGGGCTCACCACCCTGGACGGCTCGTCCATCGTGCTCAGCGTGGAGAACGGCCTGGTGGTCGGCCGCGTGGATGGCGGCACCTACAACGGCCAGGCGGCCTTCGCCGTGGCCATCGGCCAGGACGGCAGCATCAGCATCGCCCAGTACATCCCGCTGCAGCACCCGGATACCGCCAACCATGACGAGGCGCTGAACCTCTCCGGCAAGATCCGCGCGGTGGTCACCGTCACCGACGGGGATGGCGACGTGTCGGTGGATTCCGTCGGCATCGGCGGCGTGGTGCGCTTCGAGGACGACGGCCCCAGCGCCACCCAGGTGACCGCCACCAGTACCCTGGACGACGAGGGCCTGTCCGGCGGCATCAATGGTGGGCCTGGCGATGTCTCCGGCGCCCACACCAGCACCAGCGGCAGCCTCGGCTACGACGCCGGTGCCGATGGCCTGAAATCCATCGAGCTCACCGGGCCCAGCACCCTGGGCAGCGAGAGCGTCACCTCGACCTGGGACGCCTCGACCAACACCCTGACCATCAGCAGCGCCCGTGGCGACCTGATGACCGTGGTGCTGACCGACCTGGCCAGTGGCGCCTACACCGTCAACCTGCTCAAGCCGCTGATGCACACCGTCGACGGCACCGAGGACAACATCACCCTCAACGTCGGCTACAAGGTCACCGATGGCGATGGCGACACCGCCGACGGCTCCCTGGCGGTCACCATCAACGACGACACCCCGACCCTGCAGGTCGGCGCCCTGGACCTGAACTCCTCGGTGACCTTCGTCGGCACCGACGCCGGCTACAGCAACAGCTACGGCTACTACATCAAGGGCGACGACGGCACCCCGGTCAGCGGCAAGGTGATCTGGGCCAACGTCCACGACCAGAGCAACGGCGACACCTTCGACCTGGGCAACCTGGACCCGGCCAGCACCGGCTTCTTCATCATCCCCAACGGCGGTGCCAACGGCGGCCTGGCCAACGGTGCCGACATCACCTTCCAGCTGGTGGGCGGCAAGTGGCAGGCCTTCGTCGGCAGCACCCCGCTGACCGGCGCCGACGGTGCCAACGTGCTGTTCAGCGACGCCTCGCTGAACCCCGGCGGCTCGCACCTGCAGGACACCGGCAACGCCGGCAACCAGAACTGGGAAGACAAGACCGCCACCTCCGACTACGACTACAACGACGTCAGCACCAGCGTCACCTGGGGCTCGACCCTGCAACTGCAGGTGGACGAGACCAACCTCGGGCAGGGCGCCAGCGCCACCGCCGACTTCAGCGGCCTGTTCAACGTGCAGCCCGGTGCCGACGGCCTGGGCAGCCTGGACTACGGCCTGGAAGTCACCAACCCGGCCTCCGGGCTGGTGGACACCGAGACCGGCGATGACGTGGTGCTGTTCCTGGAGAACGGCCAGGTCGTGGGCCGCGTCGGTGACGCCAGCGGCGAGGTCGTCTTCACCCTGACCGTGGGCGCGGACGGCAAGGTCACCCTCGAACAGCTGCGTGCCATCGAACACCCGACGTCCGATCCGGACGAAGCGGCCTTCCTCGGCTCCGGCCACGTCAAGCTCAACCTGACGGTGACCGACGGCGACGGCGATAGCGTCAGCGGTGGCCTGGACATCGGCAAGGTCATCAGCTTCCGCGACGATGCCCCGAGCATCAGCGCCGGCGAGATCGCCAGCGCCGCGCTGGAGGTGGACGAGACCAACCTGCTGGTGGACAAGACCCTCGACTACAGCACGGCCTTCACCCACAGCTATGGCGCGGATGGCGCCGGCAGCATCAGCTACGCGCTGGCCATAAGCGCCGCGGGGGCCGACAGCGGCCTGAAGGACACCGCCAGCGGCCAGAGCATCAAGCTGTACCTGGAAGGTGGCGAGGTGGTCGGCCGCGTGGGCGACCAGAGCGGGGCGATCTCCTTCAAGGTCACGGTGGACGCCGACGGCAAGGTCACCCTCGACCAGAAACTGGCCATCGTGCACTCGCCCGACTCCGGGCCTGACCAGGCCACCGGCCTCTCCGCCGCCGACCTGGTGAAACTGGTGGCGACCATCACCGACAAGGACGGTGACTCCAGCAGCGCCAGCCTCAACCTGGGCAACGCCATCAGCTTCCGTGACGACGCCCCGAACATCGACCCCGGCCAGGCCGCCAATGGCAGCCTGGAGGTGGACGAAAGCTTCCTGGCGACCGACGTCACCCGTGACTTCAGCGGCGCGTTCACCCACAGCTTCGGCAGTGACGGCGCGGGCACCATCACCTACGCGCTGGCCATCAGCGCCGAGGGTGCCGACAGCGGCCTGAAGGACACCGCCAGTGGCCAGAGCATCAAGCTGTACCTGGAAGGGGGCGAAGTGGTCGGCCGTGTCGGCGACCAGAGCGGGGCGATCTCCTTCAAGGTCACGGTGGATGCCGACGGCAAGGTCACCCTCGACCAGAAACTGGCCATCGTGCACTCGCCCGATTCCGGGCCTGACCAGGCCACGGGGCTCTCCGCCGCCGACCTGGTGAAACTGGTCGCGACCATCACCGACCGCGACGGCGACCCGGACAGCGCCACCCTCAACCTGGGCAACGCCATCAGCTTCAAGGATGACGCCCCCAGCATCCGCGCCACGGCCATTCCCGCGGACAGCCTGCAGGTGGATGAAACCAACCTGCTCGGCAACGCCACCACCGACTTCAGTGGCGCGTTCATCAAGGCCTATGGTGCCGATGGCGCCGGCAGCACCACCTATGCCCTGGACGTGAAGTCCCCGGGTGTCGACAGCGGCCTGAAGGACACCGCCACCGGCAGCGACATCAAGCTGTACCTGGAGAACGGCGAAGTGGTCGGCCGCGTGGGCGACCAGAATGGCGCGATCTCCTTCAAGCTCGCCGTGGACGCCGACGGCAAGGTCTCCCTCGACCAGGTGCGTGCCATCGTCCATTCGCCGAACACCGGCCCGGACCAGGAAAGCAGCCTGGGTGCGGCCGACCTGGTGAAACTGGTGGCGACCATCACCGACAAGGACGGTGATGCCAGCAGCGCCACCCTCAATCTGGGCAACGCCATCAGCTTCAAGGACGACGCCCCGACCATCAGTGCCGGCCAGGCCCAGGTGGGCAGCCTGCAGGTGGACGAGACCAACCTCGCGCTCAACGCCACCACCAACTACAGCGGCGCCTTCACCGGCAACTACGGCGCCGATGGCGCCGGCAGCATCGGCTACAGCCTGGAGGTCAAGTCCCAGGGCGCCGACAGCGGCCTGAAGGACACCGCCAGCGGCAGCGACATCAAGCTCTACCTGGAAGGGGGCGAAGTGGTGGGCCGTGTCGGCACCTCCACCGGTGCCATCGCTTTCAAGGTCACGGTGGATGCTTCCGGCAACGTCACCCTCGACCAGGTGCGTGCCATCGTGCACTCGCCCGACACCGGGCCCGACCAGGCCACGGGCCTGTCCGCCGCGGACCTGGTGAAACTGGTGGCGACCATCACCGACAAGGACGGCGATGCCAGCAGTGCCAGCCTCAACCTGGGTAATGCCATCAGCTTCAGGGACGATGCGCCGACCATCAGCGCCGGCCAGGTCGAATCCGGCAGCCTGCAGGTGGATGAAACCACCCTCGCCACCGATGCCACCCGCGACTTCAGCGGAGCCTTCACCGGCAGCTACGGCAACGATGGCGCCGGCACCACCACCTATGCGCTGGAGGTCAAGGCCGCAGGTGCCGACAGTGGCCTGAAGGACTCCGCCACCGGCAGCGACATCAAGCTGTACCTGGAGGGCAACGCCGTGGTCGGCCGGGTCGGCGACCAGAGCGGCGCGATCTCCTTCAAGGTCACGGTGGATGCCGACGGCAAGGTCACCCTGGACCAGAAACTGGCCGTCCTGCACAACCCCAATAGCGGGCCGGACCAGGCCACCGGCCTGTCCGCGGCCGATCTGGTGAGACTGACGGCAACCATCACCGACAAGGACGGCGACTCCAGCAATGCCAGCCTGAACCTGGGCAACGCCATCAGCTTCCGCGACGACGCGCCCACCGCCGGCAACACCACTGCCACCGCCGTGCTCGACGACGAGGGCCTGTCCGGTGGCATCAACGGTGGTCCCGGCGATGCGGCCGGGGCCAGCACCAGCACCAGCGGCACGCTGAACTACAACGCCGGCAACGACGGTCTGAAGTCCATCGAACTGACCGGGCCCGCCAGCCTGGGCAGCGAGAGCGTGACTTCGACCTGGAACGCTTCGACCAACACCCTGACCATCAGCAGCGCCCGTGGCGACCTGATGACCGTGGTGCTGACCGACCTGGCCAGCGGCGCCTACACCGTCAATCTGCTCAAGCCGCTGATGCACCCGACCGCCGGCACCGAGGACAACATCACCCTCAACGTCGGCTACAAGGTGACCGACAAGGATGATGACTCGGCTACCGGCAGCCTGGCCGTGACCATCAACGACGACACCCCGACCATCCAGGTCGGCGCCCTGGACCTGAACTCCTCGGTGACCTTCGTCGGTACCTCGGCCGGCTACAGCAACAGCTATGGCTACTACATCAAGGGCGACGACGGAACCCCGGTCAGCGGCAAGGTGATCTGGGCCAACGTGCACAACCAGAGCGCCGGCGACAGCGCCGACATCAGTAGCCTGGATCCGGCACACACCGGCTTCTTCATCATCCCCGACGGTGGCGCCAACGGCGGCCTGGCCAACGGTGCTGACATCACCTTCCAGCTGGTGGGCGGCAAATGGCAGGCCTTCGTCGGCAGCACCCCGCTGACCGGCGCCGACGGTGCCAACGTGCTGTTCAGCGACGCCTCGCTGAACCCCGGCGGCTCGCACCTGCAGGACACCGGCAGCGCCGGCAACCAGAACTGGGAGGACAAGACCGCTACTTCCGACTACGACTACAACGATGTCAGCACCACCGTCACCTGGGGGGCCACCCAGCAACTGCAGGTGGACGAGTCGAACCTGATGCAGAACGCCACCGCCGACTTCAGTGGCCTGTTCAACGTCCAGCCGGGTGCCGACGGGCTGCAGAGCCTGGATTACAAGCTGACCGTGCAGAACGCCAATTCCGGCCTGGTGGATACCGCCAGCGGGCAGAACGTAGTGCTCAGCGTCAACGGCGCGGGCGTGGTCGAGGGCCGTACCGCCACCGGCGGCGACCTGGTGTTCACCCTCACCGTTGGTGCGGACGGCAAGGTCACCCTTGACCAGATCCGTGCGATCGTCCACCCGACTTCCGATGCGGACGAGGCCAAGTTCCTCGGCTCGGGGCACATCAGCCTGAGCGCCACCGTGACCGACAAGGACGGCGATACCGCCACCGGCAACCTGGACATCGGCAAGGTCATCAGCTTCAAGGACGACGGCCCGAGCGCCGGGACCAACCAGACGGTGCAATTGGACGACGACGCGCGGCCCAATGGCATTCCCGGCGGTACGGGCGATGACGCCGACTCGCAGAACGCCACCGGCACCCTCAGCCACAGCTACGGCAACGACAACGCCGGCAGCATCAGCTGGGTCAACACCGGCGCACCGGCGGGCTTCACCTACGAGACCTCTGGCAACAACCTGGTGATCAAGCAGGGCACCACCACCGTATTGACGGTGACCCTGACCAACAGCCAGACCGGCGCCTACTCGGTGGTGCAGAACGCACCGATCCATCACGCCGATGGCGACAACGAGAACAACCAGGCCTTCCAGCTCACCTACAAGGTCACCGACAAGGACGGTGACAGCGCCAACGGCACCCTGAACATCAACGTCGACGACGACACCCCGGTGGCGAAGAACGACGTGGCGACCGTGGGCGAGAGCGTGGCGCCGGACATCAACATGGTGTTCGTGCTGGACTTCAGCGGCAGTATCAGCAAGGCCGAGCTCGGGCAGATGCTCGATGCGGTGAAGGCCGCCGCCCAGGCCCTGTTCGCCGGCAACACCGGTGACGTGCAGATGCAGGTCGTGGCCTTCTCGGGGGACGCCAAGTCCTATGCGCCGGTGACCAGCTTCGCGGCGTTCGAGAGCCTGATCAATTCCCTCGACCCGAACGAGCCCGGTGGTGTGCGTCCCTATGACGGCAACACCGACTTCACCGCCGCCATCGAGAAGACCATGGATGCCTTCAGCCCGCTCCCGGGCTGGAACAACCAGGTCGTGTTCATCAGCGACGGCAATCCCAACGAGCAGACCCAGGGCGGCAATGCCCTGCTCAGCCAGACAGCCACCGACTGGCAGCAGTTCATCAACGACAACGGCATCAACGTCACCACCATCGGCATCGGTGACGGCATCGACAATGACAACCTGCAGGACGTCGACCTCGACGGCAGCGGCTCGCCCATCCTGATCGGGGACTTCTCCGACCTGGTGGACACCCTGCTCGACCAGGTCAGCACCGGCATGGTCTCCGGCAACGTACTCAATGGCAGCGATGGCGTCGCCGGCACCGCCGACGACGACGGCTTCGGCGCCGACGGCAAGGGCGGCATCAAGTCCCTGACCGTCGATGGCGACGTCTATACCTGGAACGGCAGCAATGCCACCGCCCAGGTCAACATCACCACCGACCTGGGCGGCAAGCTGGCCTTCAACTTCTCTACCGGCGCCTGGAGCTACACCGCGCCGAGCGGGTTGACCGGCAACGCCGCCGAGCACATCGGCTACACCATCGTCGACTCCGACGGCGACCCGTCCGACGCCACGCTGACCATCAACATCACGGCGGCTGACGATGCCCCGGTGGCGGTCAACGATACCTTCAGCACCAACGAAGACACCTCGGTGACCATCACCAGCGCCGGGCTCTTCGGCGCCGATGGCACCGGCCCGCTGAATGACCATGACGCGGACTCCGGCGCCTTCACCACCATCAAGGTGACCCAGCTGGCGAGCAACGGCGTGCTGCAGCTCAATGGCACCGCCGTGACCCTGAACCAGGTGATCAGCCTGGCCGACATCGACGCCGGCAAGCTGGTGTTCGTGCCCGATGGCAACGAGAACGGCGCGCCCTACGCGACCTTCAAGTACCAGGTCAGCGACGGCACCACCTACAGCAACGTGGCCACCGTGACCATCAACGTCGCTGCGGTGAACGATGCGCCGGTTGCGGTCGACGACACCTTCAGCACCAACGAGGACACTGCGGTCACCATCACCGCCACCGGCCTGTTCGGCAGTGATGGCACCGGCCCGAACAACGACAGCGATGTCGATTCGAGCAGCTTCGCCAACATCAGGATCACCCAACTGGCCACCGATGGCGTGCTCAAGCTCAATGGCGTCGCCGTGACCCTCAATCAGGTGATCAGCGCGGCGGACATCGCCGCCAACAAACTGACCTTCGTGCCGGACGGCAACGAGAACGGCTCGCCCTACGCGACCTTCCAGTACCAGGTCAGCGACGGCAGCCTGTACAGCAACACCGCCACCGTCACCATCAACGTCGCTGCAGTGAACGATGCGCCGGTAGCGGTCAACGACACCTTCAGCACCACCGAGGACACTGCGGTGACCATCACCGCCGCCGGCCTGTTCGGCGCGGACGGCACCGGTCCGGACAACGACAGCGACGTGGACTCCAGCAGCTTCGCCAACATCAAGGTGACCCAGCTGGCGAGCAACGGCGTGCTGCAGCTGAACGGCGTGGCGGTGACGTTGAACCAGGTGATCAGTGCGGCCGACATCAATGCCGGCAAGCTGGTGTTCGTACCGGATGGCAACGAGAACGGCTCGCCCTACGCGACCTTCCAGTACCAGGTCAGCGACGGCAGCCTGTACAGCAACACTGCCACCGTGACCATCAATGTCTCGGCGGTGAACGACGCGCCGGTGGCGGTCAACGACACCTTCAGCACCACCGAAGACAATGCCGTGACCATCACCGCCACCGGGCTGTTCGGCAACGACGGCACCGGGCCGATCAACGACAGCGATGTCGATTCGGGCGCCTTCGACAACATCAAGGTGACCCAGCTGGCCACCGACGGTGTACTCAAGCTCAACGGCGTGGCCGTGACGCTGAACCAGGTGATCAGCGTGGCGGACATCAATGCCGGCAAGCTGGTGTTCGTGCCCGATGGCAACGAGAACGGCTCGCCCTACGCGACCTTCCAGTACCAGGTCAGCGACGGCAGCCTTTATAGCAACACCGCTACGGTCACCATCAACGTCTCGGCGGTCAATGACGCTCCGCAGCTCGACCTGGACGGCAACGACAGCAGCGGCGTGGTGGGCACCGGTTACCAGACCACCTACACCGAAGGCACCCCGGCCGTGGCCATCGCCGATATCGACACCCTGGTCACCGATATCGACAACAGCACCATCGCCTCGGCCAAGGTCGTGCTGACCAACGCCCAGGCCGGTGACGTGCTGACCGCCAGCGGCCTGCCGAGCGGCATCACCGGTGTGGTGGATACCAGCGTCGCCGGCAAGATCACCGTCACCCTTACCGGCGTCGCCACCAAGGCGGCCTACGAGACGGCGATCGAGGCGGTACGCTACTCCAGCACCAGCACCAACCCGAGCACCACGCCACGCAACGTGACGGTTGTGGTGAACGACGGCGCGACGGACTCCAACACCGCCCAGACCACCATCAACGTGGTGGCCGTGGACAACGGTCCGGATGCCAAGAACGATGTCGCCAGCGTGGTCGAAGGCCATGGCAAGGACTTCAACGTGGTGTTCGTCCTCGACTTCAGCGGCAGCATCGACAACACCGAGCTCAACCAGATGCTCACCGCGGTCAAGCAGGCCGGTGCCGAGCTGTTCGACGGCACTTCGGGGCACGTGCAGCTGCAGATCGTGGCGTTCTCCTCCACCGCCGCGTCCTACGCGCCGGTCACCAGCGTCGAGGCCTTCAGTTCGCTGATCAACAGCCTCAACCCGGCTGCCGGTGGGGTCCGTCCGTTCGATGGCAACACCGACTTCACGGCCGGCATCCAGCAGACCATGAGTGCCTACACCCCGGTCCCGGGGTGGAGCAACCAGGTCGTGTTCATCAGTGACGGCAACCCCAACGAGCAGACCGGAACCGGCGGCAACTCGCTGACCGATGCCACGGCGACGGCCTGGAACAACTTCGTCGACAGCAATGGCATCAACGTCACCACGGTGGGCATCGGCGACGGCATCAACAATGCCCGCCTGCAGGATGTCGACCTCGATGGGCAGGGGTCGCCGCTCAACGTGGCCGGCTTCGGCCAATTGGTGGACGCGCTGCTCGGCCAGGTGGTCGGTGGCGACGTATCGGGCAACGTGCTCTGGGGCAGCGATGGCGTCAGTGGTACGGCGGACGATGACAGCTACGGCGTGGACGGCCCCGGCTTCATCAAGTCGATCACCATCGGCAGTGTCACCTACACCTGGAACGGCACCTCGACCATCACCCCGAGCAGCGGCTCGCCGATTTCCGGCAGCGTGCTGACCGGCATCGAGACGGCGCAGCACGGCAAGCTGACCTTCAACTTCGCCACCGGCGCCTGGAGCTACGTGGCACCCGACGGCCTCACCAGCAACCTCACCGAGCAGTTCGGCTACACCCTGGTGGACTCCGATGGCACCACCGACACCGCGACCCTCACGGTCAACGTGATCGACGCCAACAGCCCGCCTGCCGGTGCGGACGCGACCCTCAGCCTGCTTGAGGACGCCAGCCACGTGCTGAGCGCGAGCAGCTTCGGCTTCTCCGACGCCGAAGGCGACAGCCTGGCCGCCGTGAAGATCACCACGCTGCCCACCGCTGGCCAGCTCACGCTGAACGGCAGCGCGATCAGTGCGGGGACCACCGTCTCGGTGGCGGACATCAATGCCGGGAAGCTGGTCTTCACCCCGGCGGCGAACGCCAGCGGCACCGGCTACGCCAAGTTCACCTTCCAGGTCCAGGACAACGGAGGCACGGCCAACGGTGGGGTCGACCTGGACCCGAACCCGAACACCATCACCTTCGATGTCACGCCGGTGAACGATGCGCCGGTGCTGGGAGGCATGGGCGGCACGCTGAACTACACCGAGAACGCCGGCGTCAGGATCATCGACAGCAGCGTCACGCTGAGCGATGTCGATTCGCCGAACTTCAACGGTGGCTCGCTGGTGGTGGCCTTCACCGCCAACGGCACGACGGCGGACCAGCTGTCGGTGGTCAACCAGGGTACAGGTAGCGGTCAGCTCAATGTGAGCGGCAGCAACCTGCGTCTGGGCACCACCACCATCGGTACCATCGCTGGCGGCACCAATGGCAGCAGCCTGACGATCAGCTTCACCAACAACCTGGCGACCCTCGCGGTGATCCAGGCGCTGATCCAGCAGATCGCCTACGCCAACACCTCCGACAACCCGTCCACCCTGGACCGCACCCTGAGCTTTACCGTCAGGGATGGCGACGGCACCGCCAACGGCGGCGCCGACAGTGCCTCTGCCATCGCCTACGTGCACCTCAATGCGGTGAACGATGCGCCGGTCGCCAATGCCGACCACGTGGTGGCCTACAACGCCTCTGTGGTGGTGCCGGACTGGGCGCTGCTGTGGAACGACACCGATGCGGACAGCAATGTCCTCTCGCTGAACAGCGTCGGAGGTGCCAGCGGTGGCTCGGTCTCGCACAGCGGCACCGGGC
This sequence comes from Pseudomonas sp. Pc102, assembly GCF_018408275.1. Lineage (NCBI taxonomy): Bacteria > Pseudomonadati > Pseudomonadota > Gammaproteobacteria > Pseudomonadales > Pseudomonadaceae > Pseudomonas > Pseudomonas sp. Pc102. Next base: position 1,619,214 of record NZ_AP021905.1, read on the forward strand.
TGGCGGGCACCACCAGCTTCACCGATAGCGGTTCGGTGGGCGGCTCGTTCACCTACACCACCAAGGACGAGCAGGGTGCGGTCAGCAGTGCCGGTGCAGTCGATGTAGACCGGGACAACAGCGGCACCATCGGCAGTTCGGGTGACAGCAGCGACCAGATCGTCATCGACAACAGCACCCTCGGCAACACGCTCGCCGGTGGCAGTGGCAATGACGTGCTGATCGGCGGGGCCGGCAGCGACACCCTCAATGGCGGCAACGGCAACGACCTGCTGGTAGGGGGCGCCGGTGACGACGCGCTCAACGGCGGTGGCGGGAACGACACCGCCAGCTACATCGACGCGACCTCCGGCGTGACGGTGAGCCTGGCATCCGCGGCGGCGCAGAACACCGGCGGCGCGGGCACCGACACCCTGTCGGGCATCGAGAACCTGATCGGTTCCAACTTCGGCGATGTGCTCACCGGCAACTCCGGGGATAACACGCTGAGTGGACTGGCAGGCAACGACACCCTGATCGGCAACGGTGGCAATGACATCCTCAGCGGCGGCGACGGTGCCGATACCTTCAAGTGGCTGGCGGGCGAGACGGGGACCACCCATATCACCGACTTCGCCAAGGGTTTGGATTCGCTGGACCTGTCGCAGCTGCTCTCCGGTGAGCACGCCAACCTGGGCAGCCTGAGCCAGTACCTGACCTTCAGCTTCGGGGCCAGCACCACCATCACGGTGGACTCCAATGGCACCGGTGCCGGGGCGGCGGGCCCGACCATCGTGCTCGACGGCATCAACCTGCAGACCTCCTACGGGGTGGCGGATGCCGGCGGTGTGATCTCCAGCATGCTGGGCGATGGCACGTTGAAGGTTGACGTCTAAGCTCTTTGAACGAGGCGGCCCGCCACCTTTCCGGGTGGCGGGCCTTTTTTATGCGGATTCGCTGGGGAGAGCAGTCCATGGTGTACGTACAGCGTGATGAGCGGGGCCGGGTGCTGCGGGTCGAGTCGGAGCCTTTCGAGAACATGACCCACAGCATGCCGGCCGCGGATCCGGAGGTGCAGAGCTGGCTGGCCAGCCGCTCGCTGCACGAGCACCTGATGTCGCTGCAGCATTCCGACCTGGAGCTCGTGCGGGTGATCGAAGACCTGGTCAGCGTTCTCGTCGACCGTGGCGTGATGCGCTACACCGACCTGCCCGAGGCCGCGCGCAACAAGCTCCAGCACCGCGCCCAGGCCCGCGCCCAGGTGGAAGGGCTCGGCAGCCTGGTGCAGGACGAGGGGCGCCTGCCTTATTGAGCCCTGTTCGCCGGGGCGCAATCCTGCGCGAAAGGGCTCGGGCGGCTGCCTGGCCCATCGCGGTTGAAAGCGCTCCCACGGGTTTTCCTGCCTGAAACGAATGGCAAAGGATAATGCCCCGGAGGCGACAGAACCGGCGCCTGCCGTTGCGTTCTATTGCGCGACGGCTCCTCGGTCCACCGAGGGTGACCCGGGTTGCGGCCGTCATGTCCTCTTCAGGAGCGATAAGCGAGATGGCGACAAAAGCGGGTGTCTTCACCAGACGTGTGTTGGGCGTGCTTTTGACTGTGGTGGCGCTTGGGGCGGTGACGGCCCATGCGGTGGATTACGACCTGGATAACGATGGCTATCGTGATGCCCAGTTCGGTGGCAGCGACCACGACCTGGACAACGATGGTTATCGAGATGCCCAATTCGGCGGCAGTGACCATGACCTGGATAACGATGGCTATCGTGATGCCGAGTTCGGTGGTAGCGACCACGATCAGGACAACGACGGTTACCGCGATGCCCAGTTCGGTGGCAGTGATCACGATCTGGACAACGATGGTTACCGTGACGCCCAGTTCGGTGGCAGTGACCATGACAGCGACAACGACACCAACCGTGACGATTAACCGGCTCCACCCGTAACGAGAACGCCCGCAGATGCGGGCGTTTTCTTTTGCGGGCGGCTTGGTGGGCTGAAGCCCACCCTACGAAGACTGCGGGGTGGGTGGTGTTTGGGTTGTGGGAGCGAATTCATTCGCGAAAAGGGCTAGGCCGGGTGCCTAGGCCTTCGCGGTTGAAACCGCTCCCACAGGCGCGTGCCGTAGGTTGGTGCCGAGCGCAGCGAGGCCCAACAAAGCGAGGCCCGGCGCAGCGCATCGTCGTTGTGGGAGCGAGTTCATTGTGGGAGCGAATTCATTCGCGAAAAGGGTTGGGGCGAGTGCCTCGGCCTTCGCGGTTGAAACCGCTCCCACGGGTGCGCCGCCGGCCAACATTCATCAGGCCTGGGTTTCGCTCCAGGGGGCGGGCGGGCCGATGAGGCGGCCCATGGCGCCCTGGATGCCCAGCTCGCCGAGCACGGCCAGCTCGCCCTGGGTTTCCACCATCTCGGCGATCAGCGGCAGGTCGATGCTGTTGGTGGCGCGGTACATCGCCTCGATGAACATGCGCTTGTCGTTCTCCTCGTCGATGGCGCGGATGTAGGTGCCATCGATCTTCAGGTAGGCCAGCCCCAGGTGGGTGAGGTTACCGATCAGGCTGAAGCGCCCGCCGAAGTGTTGCAGGCCGAGGTGGAAACCGGCCTCGCGCACGGCCTGGCTGAGTTTCTCCAGCGCGGCGGGCGGGGGCAGGAAGCGTTCGTCCACTTCCAGGGTCATCAGCTCGGCGTGTTGCGGATGGGCGCGCAGCATGGCGAGCAGGCGTTCCTGGGTGGCGTCATCGCGCAGGGTGGCGGCGGACAGGCTCAGGGCCAGCGGCTCGGGGTGCCGGTCGAGGTGGGCGAGGGTGTGTTCGAGCATCGCCAGGTCGAAGCGCGCGGCCCAGCCCAGGCGCTCGATCCAGGGCAGGAAGCGCCCGGCGGCCACGGCCTCGCCCTGCGGGTCGAGAAGCCGTGCGAGGACCTTGCGGTGCAGCAGCCTCGCGGGGGCGGCGCATTCGGCCACGGGCTGGAAGTAGAGCTGCAGCTTGCCCTGCTGCAGGGCTTCGTCGATCCAGGCGCGCCAGCTGTGCAGGCCCTGGTTGGGTGCGGCCTGGTAGTCGTCGAGGCGCTCCCACGGGTGCGCCGGGTTGCTCTGTGCCTGGGCCAGGGCCTGGTCGGCACGGCCGATGACGCTGGTGGCGTCCTCGCCGGGACGGAAGGCGGCGATGCCCAGGTGTGCCACTGGGGTGCAGTCGCTGGCGCCGGTGCCGCGCAGGCTTTCCAGGGAGTCGCTGAGGCTCTGGGCGAGGCGGTCGGCGTCCTCGTTGTCCAGGCCGGGGGCGAGCAGGGTGAATTCGCCGCCGCGGCTGCGCGAGGCCAGCCAGTCGGGGTTGCCGCGGTCCTCCACCAGCCTCTTCAGGAGTTCGCCGATCGCGCCGATCAGGGCGTCGGTGCGCTGGCCGCCGAGGCGCTGGTTGAGGCCGCCGAGGTCGTTGACCCTCAGCAGCAGCAGGTAGCCGGCGGCGTTCTGCTCGGCCACGGCCAGCTGGTTGCCCAGGCGGATGTCGAACTGGCGGCGGTTGGCCAGGCCGGTGAGGCTGTCCTGGTAGGCCTCCTCGCGCAGCTTCTCGCTGCGCGCGGCCTCTTCGGCGAACAGGGTCTTGAGCTTGTCGACCATCTGGTTCATGGCCAGCACCACGCGCTTGAGCTCGGGCGTGCGCGGCACCCGGGGCAGGGTGAGGAACTCGCGGCGGCTGATGGCCTGGGCCTGCTGCACCATGTTGTCCAGCGGGCGCAGCTGGGTGCGCAGGAGGAAGCCGCCGAGCACGGCGCTGACCAGCCCGCAGAGCAGCAGCCAGAGGAGGCTGCCGATGGCGCTGTCCCAGAGCTTGGCCAGGGCGAATTGCGGGTGGCTGAGCACCTCGACCCGCGCGGCCTGCTCCCAACCGCGCATGATCAGGGCGTCGCCGCCCTGCGCGCGCAGGTCGACGAGTCGGACGAACCAGGAGGGGACCTTGTCGGAGGTCGGGTCGGCCTGGCGTTCGACGATGACCTTCTCATCGGCGATGTTGACTACGCGGATGCGGGCGAAGTAGCCGCTGTCGAAGATGGAGCTGACCATCAGCTCGATCATCGCCGGGTCGTCCACGTGGGGCGTCATGGACAGGGCGAGTGCGGTGGCGGCGTCCTGGGCGTGGGAGCGCAACTGGCTGCGCAGCTGTTCCCGGGAGCTTTCCACCCCGGCGAGGAAGCTGCCGGTGAAGGCCACCACGAGGAACAGGCAGATCGCCAGAAACAGCTGCTTGAGTAACGACATCGTCTATCCCTCTCCAATGGCGAAGCCTTCGGCGCGCATCTTCTGCAGGATGTCCTGCCAGCGCGAAAGCTTCTTGCTGTCACCACTGCGCTTGCCGGCGGTGTACAGGCCTTCGGCGTTGAAGGCGTACACGGGCAGCAGGTCCTTGCGTTGCGAGGCCGGCCTTATTTCGCCGATCAGGTTGTCCAGTACCAGCGGGTCCGAGCTGGGGCTGGCGTAGTAGGTGAGCACCATGTGTGCCTGGTTGTAGTTGAGCGCCTTGACGTAGGTGATGCGCAGTTTCTCGGACGGGATGCCGAGGCGGCGCAGGGTGAAGTACTTGGCGATGGAGTAGTCCTCGCAATCGCCGGCGCCCTTGACCAGGGCCTCGACGGGGGTGGCCCAGTAATCGTTCTCGCCCCAGTTGCGCTGGTCGTCGACGAAGCGCAGCTGGCGGTTGAAGAAGCGGTTGACCGTGGCGAGCTTCTCCTTCTCCTGCAGCTCGCCACTGCTGTCGATCAGTGCGCTCCAGGCCTCGATGCGCTCCTTGGCGGTGCCGAGGCTGCCGTAGCGCTTCTGCGCGTTCTGCAGGATCAGGCCGAAATCCCAGTTGGCGGCGACCGCCGAGACCAGCAGGCAGGCGAGCAGGGCCAGCCACGCGGTTCGTGGCCGTCCTTGCTTCGCTTTCGCACGCCGCCCTAGCTGCATCATCAGGGTCTCCGCCCTTGGATCAGTGCAGTCTAGGTGGTGGTCGGGCTTTTTGCCGGTGGGCTCGGGCGATGTTCGAAGACGGGGTTTCAGTCGCGGCCCAGGGTCTTCTGGCGAAGGATGTAGACGGTGACCAGCACGGCGCTGGTGAGCATGAAGCCGCGCGCCCAGGGCATGGGCACCAGGTAGCAGGAGAAGGCGATGCTGATCCACATCAGGCCGATGGCGTAGACCTTGCCCCTGAGCGGGATGCCGCTGCCTTCGAGGTAGTCCCTGATCCAGGGGCCGAGGTGCCTGTGGTTGACGAGCCAGAGGTAGAAGCGACGCGAGCTGCGCACGAAGCAAGCAGCGGCGAGAAGGAGGAAGGGTGTGGTCGGCAATACCGGCAGGAAGATGCCGATCACACCCAGGACGACGGCGAGCCAGCCGACCACCAGTAGTACGTAGCGCACTGCCGGGTTGCGGCTCTGGCGGATATCACCGTGCGCCATCAGCGCGACCGTCTCAGTGACGCGGCTTTAGCAGGGCGGGCTTTTCTTCCGGGGCGTTGCACAACAGGAACAGGGCGGTGAGCAGCTCGGGGATCTGCTCGACCATTTCGTCGACCAGGTTGCGATCGGCGGCGATATCGGCGAATTCGGGCTGTTCGTCGAAGAGTCCGGAACCGACCATGATCGGCAGCAGCAGCTCGCTGACTTCCTCTTCGGCGTCCTCGAACCACACGGACTCGCGCAGGAACACGCCTTCCATGAAGCCGATGCACCAGCCGCGCAGGTCGGAATCGTCCGGGTCGTCGCCCAAATCGAGGTCGCAGGGCATCTCCGGGTCTTCGTCGCTGGCCAATTGGCGGGCAATGTGGGCCTTGAGCAGCAGCAGGGTGGCTTCGACCTCCTCGCGCTCGGCGTCGCTGCGGTAGTGCGGTGGCTCGGCGAACAGGGCGTCGATCCACTCGCGCTCCGGAACCTGGTCCGGGCAGATGCACAGGGCGGTCAGGTAGCCATGGGCGGCCACGTAGTCCAGGGCTTCTTCGTGCAGGTCATCGGCATCGAGGAAGGCTTGCAGGCGGGACAGTTGCTCAGCGAAGGACATCGTGGGACTACCTTGAGGAATAAACGAGGGTGGATTCTAGTCGAGTGGGAGGCCCGCGGCAAAAGCGGCCCCGATGGGCGAGGGCTTCCTCGGTCGTTCGCTGACGTATAATGCGCGGCTTCATTCGGAGACCCGCATGCTCGACCACGCCCAGCGCATCCTCAAAGACGTATTCGGCTACGACGCCTTCCGCGGCCACCAGGCGGCGATCATCGATCGCGTGGCCAAGGGCGGCGATGTGCTGGTGCTGATGCCCACCGGCGGCGGCAAGTCCCTGTGCTTCCAGGTCCCGGCGCTGATGCGCGACGGGCTGGCGGTGGTGGTTTCGCCGCTGATCGCGCTGATGGAGGACCAGGTCGCCACCCTCGACGAGCTCGGCGTGGCCGCGGTGGCGCTGAACTCCACCCTGAGCAACGACGAGCAGCGCGATATCGCCGACCGCATCCGCCGGGGCGAGATCAAGATGCTCTACCTGGCGCCGGAGCGCCTGGTGCAGCCGCGCATGCTGGCCTTCCTGCAGAACCTGGACATCGCCCTGTTCGCCATCGACGAAGCCCACTGCGTTTCCCAGTGGGGGCACGATTTCCGTCCGGAATACCTGCAGCTGGGCCAGCTCGCCGAGCTGTTCCCCGAGGTGCCGCGCATCGCCCTGACTGCCACGGCGGACATGCGCACCCGCGAGGAGATCGTGCAGCGCCTGCACCTGCAGAACGCCGAGCGCTTCCTCTCGAGCTTCGACCGGCCGAACATCTTCTACCGCATCGTCGCCAAGGACAGCCCGCGCAAGCAGTTGCTGTCCTTCCTCGCCGAGCGGCGTGGCGACGCCGGCATCGTCTATTGCCTGTCGCGCAAGAAGGTCGACGAGGTCGCCGCCTTCCTTTCCGAACAGGGCTACCCGGCGCTGCCCTACCACGCGGGCCTGCCCAGCGACCTGCGGGCCTACCACCAGAAGCGCTTCCTCAACGAGGAGGGGCTGATCATGGTGGCGACCATCGCCTTCGGCATGGGCATCGACAAGCCCAACGTGCGCTTCGTCGCCCACCTCGACCTGCCCAAGTCCCTGGAGGCCTATTACCAGGAGACCGGCCGCGCCGGCCGTGACGGCCTGCCCGCCGATGCCTGGATGGCCTACGGCCTGCAGGACGTGCTGCTGCTCAAGCAGATGCTCAACAACTCCGAGGGCGACGAGCGCCACAAGCGCATCGAGCAGCACAAGCTCGACGCCATGCTGGCGCTGTGCGAGGAGATCCGCTGCCGCCGCCAGGCGTTGCTGGCCTATTTCGACGAGGAGCTGCCGCAACCCTGCGGGCATTGCGACATCTGCGTCGACGGCGTGCAGACCTGGGACGCCACCGAGCCCGCGCGCCAGGCGCTCTCGGCCATCTACCGCAGCGGCCAGCGCTACGGCGTCGGCCATCTGGTCGACCTGTTGCTGGGCCGCGACAACGAGAAGGTCCGCGCCGCCGGCCACCAGCACCTGTCGGTCTTCGGCATGGGCAAGGCGCTGTCCGAGGGGGAATGGCGCACGCTGTTCCGCCAGCTGGTCGCCCGTGGCCTGGCGGATGTCGACCTCGACGGCTTCGGCGGCCTGCGCCTGACCGACGCCTGCCGCCCGCTGCTGCGGGGCGAGGTGAGCCTGCAACTGCGCCGCGACCTCTCGACCAAGGCGCCGAAGCCGGCGGCCAGTGCCGCCAGCCAGCTGGTGCGTGGCGAGGAGCGCGAGCAGTGGGAGGCCCTGCGCGCCCTGCGCCGCAAGCTGGCCGAGGAGCATAGCGTGCCGCCCTATGTGATCTTCCCCGACGCCACCCTGCTGGAGATGCTGCGCAGCAAGCCCGGCACCCTGGCGGAGATGGCGCGGGTCAGCGGCGTCGGTGCGCGCAAGCTGGAGCGCTACGGCGAGGCCTTCCTCGAAGTGCTCAACGGTGGCGCCGACGCCGCGCCGGCGCCGCGCGCGGTGGCCGACCTGCGCCACGAGCTGGTCAGCCTGGCCCGTGCGGGCATGACCCCGGCGCAGATCGCGCGCCAGCTCGATTGCACCGAGAAGAACGTCTATTCGCTGCTGGCCGAGGCCATCAGCGAGCAGCAGTTGAGCCTGGAGCAGGCGCTGGACCTGCCTGAGGAGATGCTCGGCGCGGTGCAGGACGCCTTCCTCGATGGCGAGGGCGAGCTGCCCAGCGTCGCCGAGGTGGCCGAGATGCTCGGCGGCAAGGTCCCGAAGGCGTGCTCCACTGCGTGCGTGCCGCGCTGCAGGCCGAGTTCGAGTCCTGAGGCCGCCGTCACGGGCGCGCCGCATAAGACGCGCCCGACGACTTGTGGCGGATTCCGCCTGCTACTAATGTGCACCTAGGCCTCCGGCCGGCGATGTGAGGTCGCCGGCCCCGACAGGAGGCGCAGGGCCCGCGACGATGGACCGTCTATGTGAGGTAGGTGGTTTTCCGCAGGGGCCCGAGGCTGCAAGGCCGGGCGCAGCAGTATGTCCCGGGCCCATAAAAAGAAGAGGTGGCAGTGTCGACACTCAACGCCTGGCTGGACGAAGTACGCCCCAATCCCTATGCCGATCAACTTGCCCTGGGATTCCGGCAACTGCGTTTCGTCCGCCCCCTGGAGCAGGAATACCGCAATTTTTTCCTCGAGCAGACCTTCGACCTCAAGCGCATCGCGCTGCTGCTCGGCTTGCCGATCTGGCTGGCCTTCGCCTTTCTCGACTTCCACCTGATCGCCTCCTCCGAACGCTGGTGGATGCTCGCCGTGCGCCTGGGCGTGCTGGTGCTGCTGGTGGTCTGCGGGCTGCTGATCCTGCAGCGTCGCCATGTGCACCTGCTGGTGCCGCTGAGCCTGGTGTGCGTCAGTGCGCTGGGCATAGGCGCGGCGGCGGTGGTGGCCATCGCCCATCGGGTCGACCCGTCATTCCCCTATGAAGGGCTGCTGCTGGTGTGCATGGCGGCCTATTTCGTGGTCGGGCTGCGCCTGGGCGAGGCATTGCTGGTGTCGGTCCTGATCCTGGGGGCCTATGTGGCGCTGGAGCTCTGGGCCGGGCTGCCCTGGCCGCGGCTGGTCAACAACCTGCTGTTCCTCGTGTTCGGCAACCTGGTGGGGGCGGTGGGCTGCTACCTGCTGGAGTTCAAGTCCCGCGAGCACTTTCTCATCAGCCGTCTGATGCGCGTGCTGGCCGAGCACGACAGCCTGACCGGCCTGCACAACCGGCGCAGCTTCAACCGCCAGCTGGAGCGCGTGTGGCGGCAGGCCCAGCGCGAGGGGCTGCCCCTGGCGCTGCTGCTGTGCGATGTCGACCACTTCAAGGCCTACAACGATCTCTACGGCCACCAGGGCGGCGACCAGGCCCTGCAGCGGGTCGCCGAGGTGCTCGAGGACGCCGCGCGGCGACCGCTGGACATGGCGGTACGCCTGGGGGGCGAGGAGTTCGCCGTGCTCCTCTACGGCACGCCGGAGGCCGAGGCGCGGCAGTGCGCTGAGAATGTGCGCGCGGCCCTGGAGCGCCTGGCCATCCGCCACGAGGGTTCCCAGGTCGCCGAGGTGCTGACGATGTCCATCGGCTTGGCCTGCATCGCGCCGGGCAGCGACACGCCGCTCGGCCAGCTCTATGAACTCTACGAGCACGCCGACCGCGCGCTCTACGAGGCCAAGGCCTTCGGGCGCAACCAGGTGGTGGCGTAGTTCGTCCCCCCGGGTGGCGCGGTGCGTGACTGCGTGGCCTGGTACGCCGGTGCTAGGATCTGCGCCTTCACCACCGACGAGCCCTGCCCATGGACAAGCTGATCAGCGCCGACGGCCAGCCGCAGTACGGCCTTTTCGACGGCACCCCCGGCCTGGTCAACCACCGTGACTTCGATTTCCGCTCGCCCATGGGCCGTCGTCTCGGCGCCCTGGCGAAGTGGCGGCGCTTCCACCAGTTCCAGTATTTCGGCCTGATCAGCGACCAGCTCATCGGCGGCTGCGCGCTGGCCGACCTGAGTCTGGTGGGCGTGGGCTTCGTCTACCTGTTCCACCCGGCCAGCGGGCGCATGATCGAGCGCCAGTTCAAGCTGCCGCTGGGGATGGGCACGCGCTTCTCGCAAGCCCCGGACGATGGTGTCTGCGAGCTGCGCCAGGGCCGCAACCTGCTGCGCCTGGAGAACTCGCCCAAGCCGAAGGAGAAGCGCCTGCTGGTGCAACTGGACGACGGCACCCGCATCGACGCGCGTTTCTCCGAGGACGAGCCGGCCTTCCAGCCCATGAGCCTGTGCACGCCCACGGCGGTGAACGGCTGGGTCTATGCGCGCAAGGTGGCGGGCGTCGCCTGCCGGGGCGAGGTCCACTGCGAGCTGGGTGAGTTCGACCTGCAGGCCATCGGCGCCTTCGCCCACCACGATTGGTCCGCCGGCTACATGCGCCCGGAGACCTTCTGGAACTGGGCCTGCCTGTCCGGCGAGGCGCAGGGGCGGCGGGTAGGGCTGAACCTCTCCTGCGGGGTCAACGAGACCAGCTTCACCGAGAACTGCTTCTGGATCGATGGCGAGCTGATCAAGGTGGATTGCGTGCGTTTCGCCTTCGATCGCGACCGGCCGCTGGAGGAGTGGCGGATCACCTCCGCCGACGGCCAGGTGGCGTTGCGCTTCGTGGGCACCGGCTTGCACAAGGAGCGTCTGAACCTGGGCTTCATCGCCAGCAACTTCAAGCAGATCTTCGGGCGCTTCGATGGGGTGCTCCGGCCGCATGGGCGTCCGGCCCTGGAAATCAATGGGCTGTGGGGCTTTGTCGAAGATCAATATGTGAAGTGGTAGATACAAAGCTGCGCTTGCTCCCGGCTGTCGCCTATGGTTAGCTCGCTAATTATTAGTTTAGGCAGTTAGAGTCCGTTTCAATGTCCCATACCGATCAACACCGCTTCGCCATGCAGCTCGCGCAGATGTCGCGAGCCTGGCGCGCGGAGCTGGATCGCCGGCTCGTCGACCTCGGCCTGTCCCAGGCTCGCTGGCTGGTTCTCCTGCATCTCGCCCGCTTCGAAGAACTCCCCACCCAACGTGAACTGGCGCAGAGCGTCGGTGTCGAGGGCCCGACCCTGGCCCGCCTGCTCGACAGCCTCGAGGCCCAGGGGCTGGTGCAGCGCCTGGCCGTCGCCGAGGACCGCCGGGCGAAGAAGATCACCCTGTGCCCCAAGGCACGGCCGCTGATCGAGAAGATCGAGGCCATTTCCAACCAGCTGCGCAGGGAGGTCTTCACCGGCATCGATGAAGAAGAGCTGCGTCGCTGCCAGCAGATCCACGCGCAGATACTGGCCAATCTGGAACGGCGTTGATGCAGGACCTCGAGGCCCTGCACGCGCGTTTCGGTCCGCGTTATCCGCAGTTGCTGCTCGGTTTGCTGATGGTCGGCAGCATGGCGATGATCCTCGCCTCCACCAGCATCAACGTCGCCCTGCCGGCGATCATGGCGGACTTCGCCATCGGCCGGCCCCTGGCCCAGTGGCTCGCCACCGGCTTCCTCGCCTCCATGACCGCCGGCCTGCTGCTCGCCGCCTGGGCCCAGTCGCGCCTGGGCGCGCGACGCACGGTGCAGGTCGGCCTGCTGGTCTTCATCCTCTGTTCCCTCCTGGCGCTGGCAGCCACCTCCGCCTGGGAGCTGATCGCCCTGCGTATCGTCCAGGGCGCCTGTGCCGGGATCATCCAGCCGCTGGCGATGGTGCTGATCTTCCGCATCTTCGCCGAGGGTGGCCGGGGCATGGCCCTGGGCATCTACGGGCTCGGGGTGATGATCGCGCCGACGCTCGGCCCGACCATCGGTGGCTACCTCATCGACCACTTCGGCTGGGAGGCGGTGTTCTGGTTACCGCTGCCCATGTGCCTGCTGGCGGCGCTCGGTGCCCAGTGGCTGATGCCGTCGGACCGCGACCGGCGCACTCCGGGCGTCGACCTCGTCGCCTTCCTCTATCTCAGCGTCGCGCTGTTCGCCCTGCTCGGCGCCCTGGCCGAGGCCCAGCGCTTCGGCTGGCTGGCACCGAGCTGCTGGATTCCAGGGCTGCTCGGCGTGCTGGCGGCGGTGGCCTTCGTCCTGCGCAGCCGCGCCAGCGGGCGACCGCTGCTGCCGCTCCCGCTGTGGCGCCACGCGGCGTTCCGCAAGGCGAGCGGGGTGGCGCTGGTGCTCGGCCTCGGTCTCTACGGCTCCACCTACCTGATCCCGCTGTTCCTGCAGACGGTCGAGGGCTACAGCGCCGGCCGCGCGGGGCTGTTGCTGCTGCCCACGGGCGTGGTGCTTGGCCTGGCGTCCTTCATCGGCGGCTGGCTCAGCGACAAGCTCTCCGCCGCACTGCTGCTGGTGGCCGGCCTGCTGGTGTTCGCGGCTTCGAGCCTCGGGCTGGGGCTGGTGGAGAGCGGTGCCTCCTTCATGGTGCTGTGCTTCTGGGCCTGCGTCGGCCGCCTCGGCCTGGGCCTGCTGCTGCCGGCGCTGAGCACCGGCTCGCTGGATGTGCTGAGTGCCGAGGAACTGGCCCTCGGAGCCGGCGCCATCACCTTCGTACGCCAGCTCGGCGGCGCCTTCGGCGTCAACCTGGTGACCTTCTTCCTGGAGTGGCGCCACCACGCCGGCGGTGGTGGCGCACTGGCCGAAGCCCTGGCGTTCCAGCAGACCTTTTGGCTGGTCGCCGGGCTTTTCCTGCTCGCTTTGTGGCCCGCCTGGGGCGTAAAAGCGACAAAAGGCTGACGTGCCTCTATAAATACTCGCCAAGGGTGTGAAATACGTCACTTTCATGGCGAACTTGAAGTAAGATCCCCCAGCCTGATGGCCCAAGGCCGGTACGCCGGGCAATCTGGGAAATTGCATCCATACTAATTTTCAGTTGGGTTCCAGGGATCGCTTCCCAACTCGTTCACTTTCAATGCCAACGCCTGTCTTTCGCCCCTCCATGGATACCGGATTGTAGGGAGGTGGCTCTGGCGTTCGAGCCGGCATGACCGGGGGAGGGCACATGGCTCGAGTCAACAGGTTCCTCGTTGCACTTGCATCGGGACCCATCCTTTATTCCGGCCTGGCGTCCGCCATCGGCCTGGGCGAGATCACCCTGCATTCCGCGCTGAACCAGCCCCTCGAGGCGGAAATCGGCCTGCTCGACGTGGGCGACCTGACCGACAGCGACATCAAGGTCAGCCTGGCGTCGGCCGAAGTCTTCGAGCGTTCCGGCGTCGACCGCGTGCTGTTCCTCAACGACCTGCGCTTCAGCCCCATGATCCGCGGTTCCAGCGGCCGCATCCGCGTGGTTTCCAACAAGCCGGTGCGCGAGCCCTACCTGAACTTCATCGTCGAGGTGGCCCGGCCCAACGGCCGCCTGCTGCGCGAATACACCCTGTTGCTGGACCCGCCGGAGTTCTCCGCCTACAACCCCGTGGCCGCGCCGCTGCGCGCTGCCGCCGGCCAGCGCGACGGCAGTCGTGGCGACGCGCCCGGCGCCACCCGCCAACCCGCCCCCGTAGCCGCGCCGCCCGCCACCCAGGGCAAGCGCTACACGGTGGTCAAGGGCGACAGCCTGTGGGCGATCGCGCAGCGCCAGAGTGCCGGCAGCGGCATGAGCACCGCGCAGATGATGAACGGCATCCACGCGCTCAACCCCGGCGCCTTCGCCAATGGCGACCCGAGCCGCCTGAGCGTGGGCCAGAGCCTGCTGCTGCCGGATGCAGCGATGCTGTCAGCGAGCACCTCGACCGCCCCGGCCACCGCCCCGGGCAGTGACGCACAAGCGACTTCGGGCAGCGCCCCTGGCCCGCTCTCCGCGCCCGCCAGCCCGGGCCAGCCGGCGCCGCTGCCGCAGCAGATCGCTGAAGTACAGCGCCGTGTCGACACCGAGCTGCTCAACAGCGAGAACGAACGCCTGCAATTGCGCCAGGACATCGCCGACCTCCAGCTCAAGCTGGAGAACCTGCAGCGCCAGATGGAGCAGAAGGACGCCCAGCTGGCGCGTCTGCAGGGCGCCCTGGACACCCGGGGGGCCGAAGGCGCCGTCGAGGGCGCGAACGTGCCGCCGGCAGGCGCTGCCGTCGCCCCGGACGCCAACGTTGCGGACCGTCAGGCCCAGGAGCCCGCCGATTCCCAGCCCGGAACCACCCCGAGCGAAGCCCCGGCGCCGGCCGCCAGCGATACGTCCGCTCCCGCACCCGCTGCCGACGCCGCGCAATCGCCGGCGGCTTCGCCGGACGCCGAGCCCCAGGTGGTGGTCGAGGCGCCGGCTGGCCCGGACGCCTGGTCCCGTGGCCTGCTGCTCATCGGTGGCGTGCTGCTGTTGGCCGTCCTGGCCCTGGTGCTGTTGCGCCGCCGCCAGGGGGCCCGCCCCGAGGAAGCCGGGCCCGAGCGCGAACCCGAGCCCAGGGTGCGCCCGGCTGTCGTGGCCGTCACCGCCGAGCGCCCGCGCATCGGTGCCGTGCCCCAGCCCCGAGTGGAGCCCGTGGTCGCCACCGCCGCTGCAGTGGCCGCCGCGCCCGCGCCTGCACCGGCGCCGCGCCCGCAACCCCAGCCCGTGGCCCCGCGTGTCTCCAGCGATTCCCTGGATGGCGCCAACATCTACATCGCCTACGGCCGCTTCAACGATGCCGAGAGCGCCCTGCGCGCGGCCATCGTCCAGGAGCCCAAGCGCACCGACCTGCGTTTCCGCCTGCTTGAGGTGCTCGGCGAGCTGCGTGATCCGAGCGGCTTCGCCGCCGAGGAGCGGAGCCTGCTGGAGATGGGCGTCGGCCCGGCGCGCATCGAGCAGATCAAGGCCCGCTACCCCGGCATCGATCAGCACCCGAGCGCCGAGCCGATGCTGGCCGATCCGGAGTTCGTCCTCGCCGACGAGGCTGCCGACCAGCCCCCGGCCACGCTGGTCGTGCACCGTGACGACGAGCTGACCGACGAGTTCCAGCTCAACCTCGACGACCTGCCGCTGGATGCCGACTGGGACAGCCTCAGCCCCTTCAAGACCGAGGCGCCCAAGGCCAAGGCGACGAGCAAGCCCGAGCCGGTGCAGCACCACGTCGACCCCGCATTCCGCAGCAACCTGCAGGACATGCCCGAGGTGTTCGAACTGGACGACCTGGAGCAGGCCGACCGCCTCGAACTGCCGGACCTGCCCCAGGCCGAAGAGCTGGGCGAACTGACCTTCGACTTCGAGGACCCGCTGGAGGCCGATGACGACCTCGACCACCTGGCCGCGCGCCAGGAGAACCTGATGAAGCTCAACCTGGCCCTGGCCTACATCGACCAGGGTGACGTCGAAAGCGCCTGCAGCATCCTCAACGAGGTGATCGATGGCGGCGACGAGGAGCAGAAGCAGGAGGCTCGCCAGTTGCTCGCTAAGATCGCCTGATCCAGCCCTGACATGAAAAAGCCCGGACTTTGTTCCGGGCTTTTTCATGTCAGGGCACTGTGCGTATCGCTTGTAGACGTTTACTGGATCGACTTAGAACACCCGGCCGAGCTTGAGGTAGAGCGCCTGCTCGGACGCGTCGTTGAGGCCGTAGCTGAAGTCGAGCGGGCCCAGCGGCGTGTCGAAGCTTATGAACAGGCTGCCCGCGTTGATGTAGCCGCTGTCGAAGCTGTCGTCGTTGTTCCAGGCCCGACCGCGTTCGAGGCTGGCGCCGAGGTAGAAGGGGAAGTCCAGCGGCAGGAACGAGCGCTGGGTCATGCGCCGGTAGTAGACCAGCCGCGCCAGGGCGACGTTCTGCCCGGAGATCGAGTCCTCGCGGAACCCCGACAACTGTCGCGCACCGCCGAGCTGGAAGCTGGAGGTGACCACCTCGGCGCTGTCCAGGGTGCGACCGTAGCGACCGCCGAGCACGAAGGTGTTGGCGTCGCTGGAGAGCGCCTTGTCCAGGCTCAGCTCCCACTGGCGGTAGCGGTCGTCCGAACCCAGTTCGGGGTCGTACTGGCGCAGGGTCAGCTTGATGTCCTCGCCCTCGTGCGGGTAGTCGACGTTGTCGAGGGTGTCGAAGGAGTACTTCGCCTCGTAGTAGCCCTCGCTGAAACTGAAGCTGGGCAGGCGGCGGTCGCCGATGCGCACGTCGGCATCGCCCCAGCCCTGGCCGATGCCGAGGCGCAGCTCGCCGTTGTTGGCGATCTGCCGGCCGATGTTGAAGCCGTAGCCGTAGCGCTGCAGGCGGTATTCGGCGATGGGGTCGTTGTCCAGGGTGGCGTCCACGTTCTGCGCCTCGGCGGCGATGTAGGGGGCCACGAAGTAGCGCGAGCCGTAGTCCAGCGGCTGGTAGAACTCGCTGTAGAGCTCCTGGTCGCTGCCGATCTGGGCGCGGGTCAGCCATTCGGCACCGAGCGTGTTGATGCCGTTGACCCGGTAGCTGGCGCCCAGGTTGAAGGTGCTGCGGCCGCGCATGTCGTCGTCCAGGCTCAGGCCCAGGCGCAGGTAGTCGGTGCCGGTGCGCTTGCCGCGCGCGTTGATCACCAGCACGTTGCCGTCCTTGCGCTTGACCACGCGGTAATGCACCTGCTCGAAGTAATCCAGGCCGTAGAGCGTGCCCATGTCGCTCTGCAGGCGCTCCAGGTCCAGCGGCTTGCCGGTTTCCTGGCGGATGATGCGGCGGATCACCTCGTCGCCCACCTTGGAGTCGTTCTCCACGCTGATGCGGGCGATCACCGGGCGGCGCTCGACCGGCAGGCGCGCCTCCTCCAGCACGGCCTCCTGCCGGCCACCCGGGTGGGCCAGCGGAGCGAAGCGGTTCTTGAGGATGGTGGCGGCGCGGTAGCCGGCGTCGATCATCTCCCGCGCGCGACCGAAGTCGGTGGCGGAGAAGCCGGCCAGGGGCGGCTGCACCAGGATGTCGTCCGGGCCCAGGGTGGCCAGTTGCGCCTCGGAGTTGCGCCGGGTCATCAGGGTCACCGACTGGTTGAGCACATCGACCACGGTGAGCAGTTCCTTGCGCCCGCGCAGCGGGGTGCCGATGTCGACGGTGATCACGAGGTCGACACCCATCTCCCGCGCCACGTCCACCGGGATGTTGTCCACCATGCCGCCGTCCACCAGCAACCGGCCGTCCACCTCCACCGGGGCGAACACCGCCGGGATCGACATGCTGGCGCGGATCGCCTGGGGCAGGTGGCCCTTGCGGAATACCACCTTCTCGCCGGTGGAGATGTCGGTGGCCACGGCGCGGAAGGGGATGGCCAGGCGGTCGAAGTCACGGGTGTCGCTGGTGTGCACCAGCAGGCTCTCCAGCAGCAGGGCGAGGTTCTGGCCCTGGATCACGCCGAGGGGCAGGCCCAGGCTGCCGTCGTCGCGGAAGCTGAGCTTCTGCTTGACCAGGAAGTCGCGGTCGTCCTGCTTGCGGCGGAAGGGGACGTCGTCACGCAGTGGCGCATCGGAGAGCGCCTGGCGCCAGTCGATGGCCAGGGCCAGCTTCTCCAGTTCCTCGACGCTGTAGCCCGAGGCGTAGAGGCCGCCGATCACCGCGCCCATGCTGGTGCCGGCGATGGCGTCGATGTGCACGCCCTGTTCCTCCAGCGCGCGCAGCACGCCGATGTGCGCCAGCCCGCGCGCGGCACCGCCGGACAGCACCAGGCCGATGCGTGGGTGGGCCTGCTCGGCCAGGGTGGCCAGTGGCAGGAGGGTGAAAGCGAGGAACAGAAGCACGCGGCGCATAACGCATCCCTGGTCAGGCGGGGAGGAAAAGGCCGCTATTATAGGCACCCCGCATCCCACCACCGAGCATCGCCATGTCCAGTGCCAGGCCCGAAATCGTCATCACCTATTGCACTCAGTGCCAATGGCTGCTGCGTGCCGCCTGGCTGGCCCAGGAGCTGCTCAGCACCTTCGCCGACGACCTCGGCCGGGTGGCCCTGGAGCCGGGGACCGGCGGCGTGTTCCGCATCACCTGCGATGGCGAGCAGATCTGGGAGCGCAAGGCCGATGGCGGCTTCCCCGAGGCCAAGGTGCTCAAGCAGCGGGTCCGCGATCGCATCGATCCGACGCGTGACCTGGGCCACAGCGACCGGCCCTGAGCCTTCTTGCCCCAGGTCAAGCGCGACCCGGCAATGCAGGCATAGCCTGGCGGCATTCCCCTTTCTGGAGTGCCGTCATGAGCATCATCGTCACCGGTGCCGCCGGCTTTATCGGCAGCAACCTCGTCCGGGCCCTCAACCAGCGTGGCGAGACGGACATCATCGCCGTCGACGACCTGACCGAGGGCGACAAATTCCGCAACCTCGCCGATTGCGAGATCCGCGACTACCTGGACAAGCGCGACTTCGTCCCGCGCTTCGCCGAGGGCGCCTTCGGCATGGTCCGCGCGCTGTTCCACCAGGGGGCCTGCGCCAGCACCCTGGAGGCGGACGGGCGCTACATGATGGACAACAACTACCGCTACAGCTGTGAGTTGCTGGATGCCGCGCAGCGTCGCGGCTCGCCCTTCATCTATGCCTCGTCGGCCGCCGTCTACGGCGCGGGGCGGGTCTTTCGCGAAGCCCGCGAGCACGAGCGGCCGCTGAACGTCTATGGCTACTCCAAGTTCCTCTTCGACCAGCGCGTGCGCCGCCTGCTGCCCCAGGCCCGTGCCCAGGTGGTCGGGTTGCGCTACTTCAACGTCTACGGCCCGCGCGAGGGCCACAAGGGACCGATGGCCTCGGTGGCGCTGCATTGCTTCCAGCAATACCGCGCGCAGGGGCGGGTGCGGCTGTTCGAGGGCTGCGACGGCTTCGCCGATGGCGAGCAGCGGCGCGACTTCGTCTCGGTGGAGGACGTGGTGCGGGTCAACCTGCACGTTCTCGACCACCCGCAGTGCTCGGGCATCTTCAACCTCGGCACCGGTATCGCCCGCCCCTTCAACTCGGTGGCCGTGGCGGTGGTCAACGCCCTGCGCGCCGAGGCCGACCAGCCACCGCTGGGCTTGGCCGAGCTGGTCGAGCGCGGGGTGCTCGTCTACGAGGCCTTCCCCGAAGCCCTGCGCGGGCGCTACCAGAGCCATACGCAGGCGGACATCGACCTGCTGCGCGAGGCCGGTGCAGGCGACGGTTTCCTCGACCTGGAGACCGGCGTGGCGCGCTACTGCCACTGGTTGCTGGAGCAGGAACAGGCCTGAGAAAGGCATGTATCAGGAGGTTTACCCGGGCTTTACACAGGGCTGACGCCCGCCGGTGCGGCCCCGGCGAATAATGCCCCCGGCGGCAGCGATCCTGCTGCCGCCGTGCAGCGAGGTGAACGATGTCCTTGAAAACAACCATGACGCTGGCGTTGCTGGTGCTCGGTCTCTCCACCCAGGCGTTCGCCGGCCCGGGGCTGGGTGGTCCCGGCGGGCCCGGTCCGGGCGGCCCCGGCAGCTGGGGGCCAGGCCCCGCCGGTGGGCATGGCCACGGCCTGCCATCGGGCGCCCGGGAGCTGTGGATCGGCAGCGCGCTGTATTTCGTCGCCGCCGGCACCTACTACCTGTGGAACGCCAACGTGCAGCGCTACGAGGTGGTGGCCCCGCCGCCGGTGGTGCAGGGCAACAGCGTGGCCAGCTACGAGGTGATCGCCTATCCGGCCAACGGCCAGAGCGTCGACCAACAGGGCCGCGACCGCTACGAATGCCACACCTGGGCGGTGTCCCAGAGCGGCTTCGACCCGGCCACCGTGACCCGCCCGGTGGGCAGCGACAGCACCGAACGCTACCGCCGCGCGCTGGGCGCCTGCCTGATGGGGCGCGGCTACAGCGTCAACTGAGAAAGCCGGGCCGCCTTGAACCCTGCCCCGGACTTCGGTCCGGGGCCCCGGCGGCCTCGCTCCCGCGCTGAAGTACGGGCCAGGGTTCAGTGCGTCGCTTCGGCGGGCTTCACCGCGTTGGTTCTGCGCGTCGGGAAGGCGATGGCGATGATGATCAGCGCGCCACCGGCGAGCATGCGCAGCGAGGGCTCCTCGCTGAACAGCCACCAGGCGAAGGCGATGCCGTAGACCGGCTCCAGCGCGAAGATCACCGCCGTGGTGCGGGCGTTCAGCACCTTCAGGCTGGCCACGAACAGGCTGTGGGCGAGGCCGGTGCAGAGCACGCCGAGCAGGACGATCCACAGCCAGTCGACGGCCCGGACCGTGGGCAGCAGCGACGCGCCCAGGGGCAGCACGCAGACGACGATGCAGAGGTTCTGCCACAGCGCCACCTTCACCGGGTCCAGCCCACGGGTGCTGGCGCGGTTGAGCAACGACAGCAGGGAGAACAGCAGGCCGGAGAGTATGGCCGCGATCAGCCCCTGGGTGGCGTCGCTGGCGAAATCGAACGCCGGGGTCACCAGCACCAGGCCGACGCTGACCAGGACGACCACCAGCATCTCGCGCAGGTGGATGCGCTCGCGGAACAGCAACCCCTCCAGCAGCAGGGTGAAGGCCGGGAAGCTGGCGAAGCCCAGGGTGGCGATAGCCACGCCGCCGACCTTCACCGCCTGGAAGAACAGCACCCAGTGCCCGCCCAGCAGCAGGCCGCCGAGCAGCAGCAGGGGAACCTGGCGCCGCGACGGGGAGCCGCCCCGGGCGCCGCCGACCAACCGGGCGAACAGCGCCAGGGCGAGGACGGCGAACAGCGCCCGGCCCAGGGTGATCACCAGCGGCGTGGTTTCCGCCAGCTTGCCGAAGATGCCCGAAAGGCCGAAGAGCAGGGCACCCAGGTGGATGGCGAGCAGCGCGTTGCGTTCGTTCATGCCAGGCGCGCGCCGTTGGGCAGGGGCTTGTCGAAGCCGGCCAGCACCACCTTGCCGTCGGCGTCGTGGACGCCGGTCACCAGCACCTCCGAGCGCACCCCGGCGATGCGCTTGGGCGCGAAGTTGCAGACGCACAGCACCTGGCGGCCGACCAGCTCCTCGGCGGCGTAGTGGGCAGTGATCTGTGCGCTGGAGGTCTTCACCCCGAGTTCGCCCAGGTCCACCTCCAGTACGTACGCCGGCTTGATGGCCTTGATGTTGGGTGCGGCGGAGACGACGGTGCCGACGCGCAGCTCAACGCGTTCGAAATCCGCCCATTCGATGGTCGATGACATACAGCCCCCTTGTTTGACGATGGCCGCAGTCTAGAGGGCGGCGCGGTGGCTTGTCTGTCGCAGGGCTCGCGTGTTTCGTCGCGACACTCGCGTCAGTCGCGCGTGCGACGCAGCGAGCGCGGCGTCACGCCGAACTCGCGCGACAGCGCGGCGGTGAAGGCGCTCTGCGAGGCATAGCCCACGCGGGCGGCGACCTCGGCCACGCTCAGGGCGCTTTCGAGCAGCAGGCGACGGCCCTGGAGCAGGCGCCGGGTACGCAGGTAGTCCATGGGCGTCTGTCCGGTGGCGGCGAGGAAGCGGCTGTGGAAGCGCGCCACGGAAAGGCCGCAGAGCCGCGCGAGGTCAGCCACCTGCAAGGGGCGGGCGGCGTGCTGGTCGATGTGGGCGTCCAGCGCCGCCAGGGGCAGTTCGCCAGGTTCCGTCGCGGCTTCGCTGCCCGGTGCCACCAGGCTGGCGAGCAGCAGGCCGACGCCCTGGGTGGCGATCACCGGGTCGTCGATCGGGCTGGCGGCGAGCCAGCCCACCAACTGGCTCTGGGCGGGGTTGAGCTGCAGGGCACCGGGTTTTTCCAGCAGGCGCCGGCTGGCATCGAAATGCCCGCCGAGCGTGCGTTGCAGCCAGGTGTCGTCGGGCACGTCCAGCACCAGGCACAGGCTGCCGCGCGGGCTGCCGCAGGCATGGTGCTCACCCGGCGGGACCACGGCGAGGTTCTGCCGTTCGACCCGCGCGCCAATGCCGCCCACCTCGAACTCCAGGCTGCCGGTCAGGCCGAACACCAGCTGGGCGTGGTCGTGGCTGTGGGCGAGCAGGTCGTGATTGTAGCGGCGCAGCGTCAGCATCGGGTTCATGGGGTGGTCCTCGGCAGGCCGCCAGTCTACTCCGTGGCGCGGGCGCCGGCAGTGTCATCGTTCTGCAAGCTAACCGTCACCTGCACTTCACCGGGCCTGCGCAAGATCGGAAAAACCCAGCTGGAGGCCGCCCATGAGCAGCGTTCAACGCCTGGAGCCGGTCGACCCGGCTCGTCCCCGCAAGCAACGCGTCCGCACTCTGTGGATATCAGACGTTCACCTCGGCACCCGCGACTGCCAGGCCGAGCACCTGGCGCGTTTCCTCAAGCGCCACCACGCCGACCGCATCTACCTGGTGGGCGACATCATCGACGGCTGGAAGCTGCGCAGCGGCATCTACTGGCCCCAGGCGCACACCAACGTGATCCGCCGCCTGCTGACCATGAGCAAGCGTGGCACCGAGGTGATCTACGTCACCGGCAACCACGACGAATTCCTGCGTCGCTACTCCAGCCTGCTGCTCGGCAACATCCAGCTGGTGGACGAGGCGATCCACGAGACCGCCGACGGTCGCCGCCTGCTGGTGATCCACGGCGACCAGTTCGACGTCATCACCCGCTACCACAAGTGGCTGGCCTTCCTCGGCGACTCGGCCTACGAGTTCACCCTGACCCTCAACCGCTGGCTCAACCACTGGCGCGAGCGCTGGGGCTACGGCTACTGGTCGCTGTCGGCCTTTCTCAAGCACAAGGTCAAGACGGCGGTGAACTTCATCAGCGACTTCGAGGAGTCCATCGCCCACGAGTGCGTCAAGCGCGGGCTGGATGGCGCCGTCTGCGGCCACATCCACCACGCCGAGATCCGCCAGGTGGGCGGTGTCGAGTACATGAACTGCGGTGACTGGGTCGAGTCCTGCACCGCGCTGATCGAACACTGGGACGGCACCATCGAGCTCTACCGCCTCGCCGACGACCAGGCGCGCCTCGCCGCCGAGCCCCGGCAGCCTGCCCTCGAGCCGGCTGCATGAGGATCCTCATCGTCAGCGATGCCTGGGCGCCCCAGGTCAACGGCGTGGTGACCAGCCTGCAGGCCCTGGTGGCCGAACTGCGCGGGCTCGGCCACCTGGTCAAGCTGCTGTCGCCCCGCGACTTCCGCTCGCGGCCCTGCCCGACCTACCCGGAGATCCCGCTGGTGTGGGACCTCTGGCGCGTCGGGCCGGCGATCCGCGATTTCCGCCCGGATTGCGTGCACCTCGCGACCGAAGGGCCGCTGGGCTGGGCCGCGCGGCGCTGGCTGATGCGCCGTGGCCTGGCCTTCTCCAGCGCCGTGCACACGCGCTTTCCCGAATACGTGCACACCCGCTGGCCGGGCGTGCCGCTGGAGTGGGGCTACGCCGTGCTGCGCGCCTTCCATCGCCCCAGCCAGACGGTGCTGGTGACCACCGAGCGCCTGCGTGGCGAGCTGGCCGGTTGGGGGCTGGGGCACCTGTCGCTGTGGCGCAAGGGCGTGGACACCCGCCTGTTCCACCCGCGCCCGCAGCAGCCCCGGCCGCTGAAACCGGTGTTCCTCTACGTCGGCCGCATCGCGCCGGAGAAGAACCTGCGGGCCTTCCTCGACCTGGAGCTGCCCGGCGAGAAATGGCTGGTGGGCGATGGGCCGCAGCGGGCCGAACTGGAAGCGCACTACCCCGATGCACGCTTCCTCGGCTACCGCCACGGCGAGGCGCTGGCCGAGGCCTATGCCGGCGCCAGCGTGCTGGTCTTCCCCTCGCGTACCGACACCTACGGGCTGGTGATGCTGGAGGCCCTGGCCTGCGGCACGCCGGTGGCCGCCTTGCCGGTGCCGGGGCCTCTGGACGTGCTGGAAGCGGATGTCACCGGGGTGCTCGACGAGGACCTGCAGGGCGCCTGCCTGCGCGCCCTCGAACTGGACCGCGCCACCTGCGCCGAACGGGCCGCGCGCCTGTCCTGGCGGGCCTCCGCCCAGGAGTTCCTGGCACGCCAGCCGCTGCTGGATGGCGAGTTGTGCGGTGAGGCGGTGGGGGAAGGGTCGTTGTCGTAGGGCACGCAGCCATGTATCCGCGTAGCCGCGCTGTTCGGCACTCCGCATTGATGGGTTTCGCTCCGCTCTACCCATCCTACGAACAGCACGAAGCTTCGTCGTGGGAGGCGACGTGCGCACCGAAGCGCTTCGTGAGCGCGGCGCCACTGTCCTCGCGGTGCCTGATGCCTGCACCGCGCCCATGAAAAAGGCCGCCCGAGGGCGGCCTTGCTGTGACCCATTCGGTCAGAGAATGACCTTGTCGCGCAGTTTCTCGGCAGCCAGTTGCAGCGCCTGGATGACCTTTTCCTTGTCGTAGTTCTGGATGCCGTTGGTGTCCAGGTACATGGAGAAGCCCGGCAATTCGTGCTCGACGTAGCTGGAGGTGGCGCCCAGGTCGCGGCGGAAGTCCACCACCTGGTAGATCTGCACGGGGCGGGCGAAGCCCTTGACGGTGATCTGGCCCTTGTCGCGGCACATGATCACGTCCTTGATCAGCGAGTAGGTCTCGTGGGAGATGAGGATCTCGCCGGCCTCGGAGGCGCTTTCCAGGCGGCTGGCGAGGTTCACGTCGCGGCCGATGATGGTGTAGTCCATGCGCGTGTCGGCGCCGAAGTTGCCCACCGTGCAATAGCCGGTGTTCAGGCCCATGCGGATTTCCAGGGGCTTGGTGATGCCCTGGGCGCGCCACTGCTGGCGCAGCACCTTCATGTGCTTGCGCATGGCGATGGCCATGGATACGGCGGCCACGGCGTCCTTCTTGGCGCCCTGGGTGGAGGGGTCGCCGAAGAACACCATCACGCAGTCGCCGACGAACTTGTCGATGGTGCCGCCGTATTTCAGGGCGATCTTCGACATCTCGTTGAGGTAGTTGTTGAGCAGGTCGGTCAGGGCCTCGGCCTCCAGCTCCTCGGACAGCTCGGTGAAGCCCTTGATGTCGGAGAAGAACACGGTGAGCTTCTTGCGCTGGGTCTCCAGGCGCACGTGGCGCTTGCCGCTGAAGATCATTTCCCAGACCTGCGGCGACAGGTATTTGGCGAGGTTGCGGGCCAGGCGCGCGGCCTTTTCCTGCTCCAGCTTGATCTCGCTGCGCGCCAGCGCCAGGCGCAGGCCCTGCTGGTGCACGAAGAAGGCGGTGATGCAGACGTAGAGCGTGGTGAAGCAGATGCTGACGAAGGACACCAGGGCCGGGGTCGCGAGCTTCAGGTCCGGGTGCGCGACCACCGTGGTCAGCACCGTGGCGCTGGCGGCCACGAGGATCGCCAGGCCCAGCTGGCGCAGGCCACCGATGATCAGTGCGCTGAACGAGAGGGTGAGCATGAACATCAGGCTCGGCACCACCGAGAAACCGAGCAGGGCCGCGCCGGCGCCGGCGTGCAGGGCGTCGATGAACAGCAGGATCAGGTGGGTGCGCTCGGGGTGGTCACGCTTGAAGCGCAGGCTCAGGTGATGGGCCAGGTGCGGATAGAGCAGGGCGTAGGGGACCATCCACAGCACGTCGTAGGAGAAGTACTGGATGTAGCTGCCGGCGGCGATGCTGGCGGCCGTGGCGATATACGCCAGTACGCGGGAGTAATACTCGCGAAGCGGCGGGGTCGGAAGACTGCTGAGCCGGTCTAGATTGGCTGACTTCATGTAAACGAACGATCCCTGATGATTTTCTGACGCGACGTACGGGCGTCCGATGGTCTGCAAGACCTGAGCCAATGCCTGGCGGGTGCGGGATCATAACCAAGTGCCACTACGGCGGCCAAGCATGGCCGCCGAACGGTGGCACGGCCTCGACGTTCAGCTCGCGTTGCGCTCCATCACGGCCTTGTAGATCGACTGCCGGGGTTGGGCGAAGACGCGGCGCAGCATGGGCTCGAAGTATTCCAGGGGCAGGTGTTCGGCCTCGGGGTCGAAAGCGGCGGCGTCGTAGCGTGCACAGAACTCGATGGTCTGGCGGTACTGCGGGTGGTCCTTGAACTGCTCGCGCAGGTGGCGATCCAGGCCCAGGTGATGGAAGAAGTAGTAGCCCTGGAAGATCGCGTGCTTCTCCACCATCCAGTGGTTCTCGGGGCTGACGAAGGGCTTGAGCATCGCCGCGGCGATGTCGGCGTGGTTGAAGGAGCCGAGGGTGTCGCCGATGTCGTGGAGCAGGGCGCAGACCACGTATTCCTCGTCCTGGCCGTCGCGGTGGGCGAGGGTGGCGGTCTGCAGCGAGTGGGTCAGGCGGTCGACCGGGAAGCCGCCGAAGTCGCCATCCAGCAGCCTGAGGTGGGTGAGGATGCGGTCCGGGAGCTGGGCGGCATAGCGGGCGAAGTCCTGGGCGATGATGCTCCAGTCCTCGGCGGTACCGTCTTCCATGTGGGTGAAGCGGGCGTGGGCATTCATCAGGGGCCTCTCTTGTTGTTGTTTTCGGGGGCTTGCTAGAAGCGGATGCGGCCGGTGAAGGCGTCCTTCAGCATCACCCAGTCGCCCATCAGGCTGTAGAGCGGGTACTTGAAGGTGGCGGGGCGGTTCTTCTCGAACACGAAGTGGCCGACCCAGGCGAAGCCATAGCCGGCAACGGGCAGGGCCAGCAGCCACAGCCACTGCTGGGTGACCAGGGCGTAGGCGAGGATGCTCAGGACCAGCAGGCTGCCGACGTAGTGCAGGCGGCGGCATACGTCGTTGCTGTGTTCCTGGAGGTAATAGGGGTAGAACTCGGCGAAGCTGTTGAAACGCTCGGCGGGCGCGGTGCTCATGGGGATGTCTCCTCTTTCTTGTAGGAAGAGAGTGTAGGACTGGTACCTTTCCAGACCAGTGACATTAGGTGCCAGTTTAGTATCCTTCGTCGCCAGACCCTGTCCTGTGGTCTCCGTCTGATAGAACAAGAAGGCGCCATGAGCGAACGTACCACGTCATCGAGCTGGGCCCTGGGGATCGTCCAGGCGCTGGAAATGGGCGGCGTCGACTGCCGCAACCTGTTTCCCGAACTGGGGCTCGACTACGCCGCCCTGAACGATCCCGATGCCCGTTTCCCCCAGGACGGCATGACCCGCCTGTGGTTGCGCGCGGTGGAGCTGTCGGGCAACCCGGCCATCGGCCTGAACATGGCCAAGGTGGTGAGGCCGGCGTCCTTCCACGTGGTGGGTTATGCGCTGATGTCCAGCCGCACCCTCAAGGAGGGCTTCGCCCGCCTGGTGCGCTACCAGCGGATCATCGCCGAGGGCGCGGACCTGAGCTTTCGCGCCACCCCCGACGGCTATGCGCTGATCCTGGCGATCCATGGCGACCGCCTGCCGCCGGCGCGGCAGAGCGCCGAGGCGTCCATGGCCTATTCCCTGGCCTTCTGCCGCTGGATGACGGGGCGGCCGATCAACCCGCTGGAAATCCGCTTCCAGGGCCCGCCGCCTGCGGACCTGGAGCCCTATCGCCAGGTGTTCCAGGCGCCGCTGCGGTTCAACACCGAGCACTATGCGCTGCTGTTCGACCGCGCCGACATGGAGACGCCGCTGCCCACGGCCAACGAGTCCCTGGCGCAGCTGCACGACCGCTTCGCTGGCGAGTACCTGGCGCGTTTCTCCGGCAGCCGCGTGACCCACCAGGCGCGCCAGGTTCTGTGCCGCCTGTTGCCCCAGGGCGAACCCAAGCGCGAGGTGGTGGCCAGCACCCTGCACCTGTCCCAGCGCACCCTGCAGCGCCGCCTGCAGGAAGAGGGCACCAGCTTCCAGCAACTGCTGGACGACACCCGTCGCGAGCTGGCCGAGCAGTACCTGGCACAGCCCAACCTGACGTTGCTGGAGACTGCCTACCTGCTGGGCTTCGCCGACCCGAGCAACTTCTTCCGCGCCTTCCGCCGCTGGTTCGACGCCACGCCGGGCGAGTACCGCGCGCGCCTGTAATCGCCTCCCGGAGTCTGTAGGGGGATGTAGGGGCGACTTCAGTCGCCCGGCTCGCCCAGCGCGGCTGGGGGAGGCCAGGCGCCACCCCTGTTCAGTGGAGCTGCGCGTTCGCGAGGGTGACGCGGCACGCAGGTGCCTGTGCGCGACGCCGCCTCAATGCCGCCAGAAATACGGCGTGCAGATCACCAGCACGGTGATGATCTCCAGGCGGCCCAGCAGCATGCCGAGGGAGAGCAGCCACTTGGCGCCGTCCGGCAGGCTGGAGAAGTTGCCCGCCGGCCCGATCACCTCGCCCAGGCCCGGCCCCACGCCGGAGACGGTGCTGGCGGCGCCGGTGAGTGCGGTTATCCAGTCCACCCCCATCAGCGACAGGCCCAGGGCCATGACGCAGATGGTGATGGTGAAGAAGAAGGAAAAGGTGAGGATCGAGCGGACGATCTCTTCGTCGAGGCGGTGGCCGTTGTACTTCTGCTTGATCACCGCGCGGGGGTGGATCAGCTGGTAGAGGTTGGCCTTGAGCAGGATGTAGGCGACCTGGAAGCGGAAGATCTTGATGCCGCCGGCGGTGGACCCGGAGCAGCCGCCGATGAAGCCCAGGTAGAAGAACAGCATCAGCGAGAAGTTGCCCCACAGGCTGTAGTCGCCCAGGGCGAAGCCGGTGGTGGTGAGGATCGAGGTGGTGTTGACCGCGACGTGGCGCAGCGCCTCGGTCCAGGGCAGGTCGGTGGTCAGCCAGTACCAGGTGCCCAGCACCAGCCAGGTCGCGAGCAGCAGGCCGAGGAAGCCGCGTACCTGGTGGTCCTTGATCAGCGCCTTGCGGTGCCCGCGCAGGGTGGAGACGTAGAGGGCGAAGGGCAGGCTGCCGAGGATCATCACCACCACCGCGACCCAGTGCACGGCCGGCTGGTGCCATTTGGCCAGGGACTGGTCGGAGGTGGAGAAGCCCCCGGTGGAAATCGCCGACATGGCGTGGTTGACCGCGTCGAAGGGGCTCATGCCGGCCAGCCAGAAACCCAGGGTGCCGAGCAGGGTGAAGCTGACGTAAACCAGGACGATGAACTTGGCCACCATGTGCGAGCGCGGCATGACCTTGTCGGAGCGGTCGGAGGATTCCGTCTGGAACAGGCGCATGCCGCCGATGCGCAGCAGCGGCAGGATCGCCACGGCCATGCCGATGAAGCCGATGCCCCCCAGCCAGTGCAGCAGCGAGCGCCAGATGAGGATGCCGGGCGACATGGTGTCCAGCCCGCTGAGCACGGTGGCGCCGGTGGCGGTGACGCCCGACATGCTCTCGAAGAAGGCGTCGGTGTAACTGATGTGCTGGGTGAAGAGGAACGGCAGCGCGGCGAAGATCGCCACCACCACCCAGCTGGAGACGGTGAGCAGGTACATGTCGCGCGGGCGCAGGTGCACGTGCTCGGGGCGCCCGGGGATGACCAGCGCCAGGCCGGCGAGGAAGGTGATCAGGCTCGACCAGACGAAGGAGTGGATGTCCTGGGTGCGTTCGAAGATGAACAGCGTCAGCACGGGGATGGCCATGCTCACGGCCAGGGTGATCAGGAATATGCCGATGATGAAGCCGATGATGCGCAGGGTCGGCAATGCCATGGGTCGAGCTCTGAGTTGTCGAGGCCGCCATTCTATCCGGGCTGGGCGACCTGTCCATGCTCACCGCCTCCGGGGGTCAGTGCTTCCAGAAGGCACGGGTGAAGAGCACCAGGACGGTGAGGATCTCCAGGCGGCCGAGGAGCATGCCGAAGGTCAGCAGCCATTTCGCCGCATCCGGCAGGCTGGAGAAGTTGCCGACCGGGCCGATGGTCGGTCCCAGCCCGGGGCCGACGTTGCAGACCGCGGTGGCGGCGCCCGTGATGGCGGTGGTCCAGTCGAGGCCGATCAGGCACAGGCCCAGGGCGATGACGCCGATGGTCACGGTGAAGAAGAAGGAGAAGGTGATCAACGAGCGCACGATTTCCTCGTCGATGTTGTGCCCGTTGTACTTCTGCCGGATCACCGCCCGGGGGTGCACCAGTTGCTGCAGGTTGGCCTTGAGCATGACCAGGGCGACCTGGAAGCGGAATATCTTCAGGCCGCCGGCGGTGGAGCCGGAGCAGCCGCCGACGAAGGTCAGGTAGAAGAAGAGCATCACCGAGAAGCTGCCCCACAGCGTGTAGTCGCCCAGGGCGATACCGGTGGTCGTGACCACCGAGGTGACGTTGACGGCGACGATGCGGACGGCGTCGAGCCAGCTGTTGCTGGAGTTGGCCCAGTACCAGGTGCCGAACAGCAGCCAGGTGACCACCAGGAAGAACAGGAAGCCCCTTACCTGATGGTCGCGGACCAGGGCCTTGCGATTTCCGCGCAGGCTGGCGACATACAGGGTGAAGGGAAGGCTGCCGAGGATCATCACTGCCACGGCGACCCAGTGCACCGCTGGCTGCGGCCAGTGCGCGATGGAGCTGTCGGAGGTGGAGAAACCGCCGGTCGAGATCAGGGAAGCGGCATGGTTGAGCGCTTCGAAAGGGGTCATGCCGGCCAGCCAGAAGGCCAGGGTGCCAAGGGCGGTGAGGCCGATGTAGACGAGGAGGATGTACTTGGCCGCCATGTGCGAACGCGGCATGACCTTCTCACCCCAGTCGGAGGACTCCGTCTGGAACAGGCGCATGCCGCCGATACGCAGCAGCGGCAGGATCGCCACGGCCATGCCGATGAAGCCGATGCCCCCCAGCCAGTGCAGCATCGAGCGCCACAGCAACAGGCCGGGCGAGGCGGAGTCCAGCCCGGTGAGGACGGTCGAGCCGGTGGTGGTGATGCCGGACATGGTTTCGAAGAAGGCATCGGTGTAGCTGATGTGCTGGATGAACACCATCGGCAGTGCCGCGAAGCAGCACACGACCACCCAGCTCGCCGTGGTCAGCAGGTACATGTCGCGGGGGCGCATGTGCGAGTGCTCGGGCCGCCCCTGGGCCACCAGGGCGATGCCGGAGGCGAAGGTGATCAAGCTCGACCAGGTGAAGGCGCTGAGGTCGTCGGTGCGCTCGAACACCAGCAGCGCCAGCATGGGAATGACCATGCTGGCGGACAGGGTGATGAGAAAGATGCCGATGATGAAGGCGATGATGCGGAGGGTCGGCAGCGCCATGGCAAGTCTGGCCCGGTGGACGAGGAGCGAGATTCTACGCAGGTGCATGGGACTGTAAAGCGATGTCGTATATCCGGAATGCTTCGCAACTTCGGCTAGAATGCCGCTTCACTCGAACCTGGAGGTGGCCCGATGGAGGCTCTCGACGCTCTGCTCAACCGCGTATCCCTGTCTCGCCTGGTGGAGCCGGCGCCCGATGCGGCGCAACGCGAGGTGCTGTTCCGCGCCGCCCTGCGCGCCCCGGATCATGGCTACCTGCGGCCCTGGCGCTTCCTCACCATCGAGGGCGAGGCACGCAACCGGTTGGGCGAGCTGTTCGCCGAGGCGGTAAAGGCCAGGGACCCGCAGGCACCCGAGGCTGCGGTGAACAAGGCCCTCGGCATGCCACTGCGTGCGCCGCTGCTGGTGGCGGTGATCGCCCGCCTGACCGCCGGGCACAAGGTGCCGGAAAGTGAGCAGGTGCTGTCGGCGGGCTGCGCCGCCCACGGCATCCTCCTGGCCGCCCATGCCCAGGGGCTGGGCGCCATCTGGCGCACCGGCGAGCTGAGCTATGACCGCCATGTCGCCCGTGGCCTGGGCCTGGCCGACAACGAGCAGGTCGTGGGTTTCCTCTACCTGGGCAGTGTGGAAGGCGACCGCCGCAGCCCGCCGGAGCTGGCTCCGGCTGATTTCGTGAGCGCCTGGGGCTGATCGACTGATCGGCGGCGAGACCGAAGAACCCGGCTGGAGATGCCTCCGCCGGGTTTTTTATTGCCTGGGGGGCACTCGGCCTTGCGGGTGCAGCGGCAGTTCGATGCTGGCGACGAAGCCACCGCCGGGGTGGTTGGCCAGTGCCAGCGAGCCGCCGTGGCGTTCGACGGCGCGACGGGCGATGGCCAGCCCGAGGCCATGGCCCGCTGCGGCCTGGCCCGGCGCGCGGTAGAAGGGTTCGCCCAACTGCGCCAGGTGCTCCGGTGCGACGCCAGGGCCGTGGTCGCGGACCTGCACGCGCAACAGGCCGTCGGCCTGGCTGGCATCCAGCTCCACCGGCTGTTCGGCCGGGTTGAAGCGCAGGGCGTTGCGCAGGAGGTTGTCCAGGGCGCGCTCCAGCATGTCCGGCCAGCCGTCCAGGCGCAGCTCGGCGGGGCAGCGGATCTCGATGCGCTGCTCGGGGTAGAGCAGGCGCGCATCGTCGGCGAGGCCCGCCAGCAGCGGGCGCAGCTCGATCGGGTGGGTCGCGCCGGGTTCGGCGTCCAGGCGCGCCAGGGCGAGTATCTCGCTGATCAGCGCTTCCAGCCGGTCGCATTCCTGGCCCAGGCGCGGCCACAGGGCCTCGCGCTGTTGGGGTTCCGCGCGTTCGGCCAGGGCCAGGGCGATGCGCAGGCGCGCCAGGGGCGAGCGCAGCTCGTGGGAGACGTCACGCAGCAGCTGGCGCTGGCTGCCGATCAGCCCCTGCAGGCGCTGGCCCATGCGGTTGAAGTCGCCGGCGAGCACGCCGAGTTCGTCACGGCGCCGCGACAGGCGTTCCAGGCTGTCCTGCTGGTAGGCGGTCTTGCCGAGGTCGTGCACGGCACGGCGCAGGCGGTTCAACGGACGGGTGATGTAGAGGGTCAGTGCCAGGCTGAACAGGGTCAGCACCACCAGGGCGATGCCCAGGGCGCTGAAGGGCCAGAGCAGGCTGCCGCGGTGCCAGGCTTCCAGTTCGGGGTAGGGGATGCGGTAGATCAGCAGGAACGAGTCGCCGCTGCGCGGGCTGGTGTATTCCTCGGTGAGGCGGCGCCAGGGCAGGCGCTCATCGTGCTGGCGGGCCTCGAAGGCGGCGGCGCGGGGCGGGAAGGTGCCGCGCACCACCGGCTGGCCGCTGTCGTTGAGGATCTGCACGTCGATGCGGGCGCGGCGCTTGAATTGTTCGAGCAGGCGTTGCACCTCGTCCGGCCCGCCGATCTCGTAGCGCTGCACCAGGGTTTCCGCCAAACCCTGCAGGGCGGGGTGGCGGCTGAGGATCCAGGCGTCCTGGTTGAGGGCGCGGCCCAGCAGCATGGCGAGGCCGGCGACCAGCGCCAGGGCGAGCCAGAAGGCGGCGAGGATCCGCCAGAACAGTGAACGCACGCGAGTCTCCTCCGGAAACGGCAAAGCCCATCAGGCGGGTGCCTGATGGGCGCTGGGGCTGGCGGTCAGGCCGCCACGGTCATTGGGTCTTCTGCGCGCGCTGGGCTTTCCAGGCTTCGAACTCGGCACGTTCGGCGCGGCGCTCCTCCATCTTCTTCTGCAGCTCGTCGAACTCCTTCTGCTGCTCGGGCTTGAGCAGCGCGCGGATCTCGGCGCGGTTCTTTTCCTCGCTGGCCTTCAGCTCGTCCTGCATGGCCTTCTTGTCGGCGGCGGGCAGCTTGTCCAGGTACTTCTGGGTGATGTCGTGGCGGCTTCTCATGGAGTCGCCCATCAGCTTGCCGACCTGGTGACGCTGTTCGCGGCTCAGGTCCAGCTCCTTGAACAGGCCGGGACCACCGTGACCGGGGCCGCCGAAGCCGCGCTCCGGGCCGGGGCCGTCTTCGGGCATGGCCATGGCGACGGTGGGCAGGGCGGCTGCGAGCAGCAGGGCGGCGATTGTCTTGCGCATGGTCTATCTCCTTGTCTCTGAACCGGCTGGTTGCCGGATGTGCTCAGTCTAGGGAGGGCAAGGTCAAGGGCGGTCAGGCCTGGGTAAAGCTTGGGTAAAGAGACGTTCAGGACGCTGATACGACTGGCTCGGGGCGAGAAGCGGGTAGCTTGCCTCAGGCGCTGTAGTAATAGCCGCGGCTGCGCAGGGCGACGATGCGCGGCCTGCCGTCGGCGTGCGGCCCGAGCTTCTTGCGCAGGTTGCTGACGTGCATGTCGAGGCTGCGGTCGTAGAGGGTCAGCTTGCGGCCCAGGGCCAGTTGCGCGAGTTCCTGCTTGTCCAGCGGCTCGCCGGGCTGGCGCAGCAGGGCTTCGAGCAGGCGGCCTTCGGAGACGGTGAGGCTGATCTCGTGTTCGCCGACGTTGACCACGCCACGCACTGGGCTGTAGCAGAGGTCACCCAGCTCCAGCTGGCTGGACTGCGAGGGCGGCTGGGTGCGGCGCAGCACGGCGCGCAGGCGGGCAGTGAGTTCGCGCGGGTCGCAGGGCTTGGCCAGGTAGTCGTCGGCACCCAGTTCCAGGCCGAGAATGCGGTCCAGCGGCTCGCCTCGGGCAGAGAGCATCAGTACCGGCAGGTCCGGGTGGTCGCTGCGCAGTTGCTTGAGCAGCTCCAGGCCACTGCCGTCGGGCAGCATCACATCGAGCACCACGGCCGCCGGGGCATGGGCGGCCAGGGCGGCACGGGCGCTGACACCGTCATGGCAGGCGCGCACGCTGAAGCCTTCCTGGCTGAGCCAACTGTTGAGCAGCTCGCAGAGCTCCTGGTCGTCATCGATAAGCAGCAGTTCGCTCATGGCCGTCGATTCGTCAGTTGATCCACTGCCGGCGCTGGCGTTGCCCGCCACGGGCGAACAGGCCGACCAGCAAGGACAGCAGCGCCACGCCGCCGCCGATGGCGAACCACATCTGGTCATCGCTGACCAGGCTCGGGGAGCGGTTCGCCTGGGCTTCCTTGAGTTGCAGCTTCAGGCGCTGGTTTTCCTGGCGCAGGCGCGAGAGCAGCGCCGTGTCGCGCTCGGCCGTGGTGCCGTTGGCCAGTTGGGCGGCCAGTTCGTTGCGCTGGCGCTCGCTTTCGGCCAGGCGCTGTTGCAGGACGGTGAGCTCCTGCGCGGCGACGTTCTCCACCGGGCGGGGCTCGACCGACGCACTGGGGGCGACGGTCGGCAAGGCTTCTTCGGCCTGGGCCAGCGGAGCGAGGAGGGACAGGGCGAACAGCAGGGACAGCGAGGCGTGGCGCATCGGAACTCCTGTTTCCTGAATGGATTCGGTGTGCTGCTGTCAGAAGACCTGCTTGAAGGGTTTGACGATCACGCTGGCGTAGACGCCCGAAGTGCGGAACGGATCGGCTTCGGCCCAGGATTGCGCGGCGACCAGGGATTCGAACTCGGCGACGACCAGGCTGCCGGTGAAGCCGGCGCTGCCCGGGTCGTTGCTGTCCACGGCCGGGTGCGGACCGGCCAGCACCAGGCGGCCTTCGGCTTTCAGCTGCTCCAGGCGGGCGAGGTGCGCGGGGCGGTTGGCCTGGCGTTTTTCCAGGGAGTCGGCAACGTCGGAGGAGATGATCGCGTAGAGCATGATGGTCCTTATTCTTGAGGTTTCTCGGATTCGGGATCGTGCATGTGACGCGCCAGGAAGATGCCCTGGCCGATGAGGAACAGCAGGGTCATGCCCAGGCTGCCGAAGACCTTGAAGTCGACCCAGAACTCTTGGTAGGTGAAGGCGACATAAAGGTTGGCGAAGCCACAGAACAGGAAGAAGACGATCCAGGCCAGGTTCAGGCGCACCCAGATGGCCTGGGGCAGCGAGACGGCATGGCCCATGACGCGCTGGATCAGGGGCTTGTCGCCGATGAAGTGGCTGGCGGCGAAGCCCAGGGCGAACAGCCAGTTGACCACCGGTGCCTTCCACTTGAGGAAGGTCTCGCTGTGAAAGGCCAGGGTCAGGCCGCCGAACACCAGGCAGGCGGCCAGGGTCAGCCACTGGCCCTTCTCCAGGCGGCGCTGGGTGAGGAAGATCGCGCCGTAGACCACCACCGAGGCGGCGATCAGTACGGCGGTGGCGCTGAAGATGCCGCCCAGCATGAGGCTGTGCCCGGCGAATTCGATGGCGCGTGGTTCGAGCTTGTAGACGATGAAGAAGAGGATGAGCGGGATGAAGTCGATGAATTGTTTCACGGCGGCAGCCAGAAGCGGGATGTGCCGGCATAATAACAAACCATTCCCTTAGCGAAAGCGCACGCCATGCACATTGATCTGCACTGTCACAGCACGGCCTCCGATGGCGCCCTGGCGCCCGCCGTGCTGGTGGCGCGCGCCCATGAAAAGGGCGTTCGGGTGCTGGCGCTGACCGACCACGACACCCTCGAGGGGCTGGAAGAGGCCCGCAGCGCCGCCGCCGGGCTGGATATCGAGCTGATCGATGGCGTGGAGCTGTCCTGTACCTGGGGTGGCGCCACGATTCACGTGCTCGGCTATGCCTTCCGTCCGGACGCCCCGGAGTTGCGCCAGGCCATCGCCGACCTGCACCAGGGGCGCTGGTCGCGGGCCGAGGAGATCGACCGCCGCCTTGCGGCCAAGGGCATGCCCGGTGCGCTGGAAGGCGCGCGGGCGATCCAGCGCGAGCTGGGTGACAGCGGCAACGCGCCGGCACGGCCGCACTTCGCCGAGTTCCTGGTGCGCGAGAAGCATGTGCGCGATCGTGCGGAGGCCTTTCGCAAGTGGCTGGGCTCGGGCAAGCTCGGCGACGTCAAGCAGCACTGGCCGACCCTGGCCGAGGCCGTGGGTACGCTGCGCGCCGCCGGGGCCTGGATCAGCCTGGCGCATCCCTACCATTACGACTTCACTAAGACCAAGCGTCGCAAGCTGGTGGCCGACTTCATCGCTGCCGGCGGCCATGCGCTCGAGGTGGTCAACGGCATGCAGCCTGCGGAGCAGGTGGGCACGCTGACGATCCTCGCCCGCGAATTCGGCATGCTGGTGAGCGCCGGCAGCGATTTCCATGCACCTGGAGACTGGTCGGAGCTGGGCGTGTACCGACCCATACCGGAGGACCTGTCGCCTTTGGCGGCGCGTTTCCAAGATGCACAACGACCAACTGAACGCTGAGCAGGGAGATAACGTGAGTCAGTTTTTCCAGGTCCACCCGGAGAATCCCCAGCCGCGGCTGATCAAGCAGGCGGTGGAGATCGTCAGGGCGGGGGGCGTGATCGTCTATCCGACCGACTCCTCGTACGCCGTCGGCTGTGCCATTGGCGAGAAGAACGGCGTGGAGCGCATTCGCCGCCTGCGCCGCCTGGACGACAAGCACAACTTCACCCTGGTCTGCCGCGACCTCTCCGAGCTGGGGCTGTTCGCCAAGGTCGACACCGCGGCGTTCCGCCTGCTCAAGGCGCATACCCCCGGACCCTACACCTTCATCCTCAGCGCCACCCGCGAGGTGCCGCGCATGCTGCTGCACCCCAAGCGCCGCACCATCGGCCTGCGGGTGCCGGACCACCCCATCGCCCTGGCGCTGCTGGAAGAGCTGGGGGCGCCGCTGATGAGCGCAACCCTGACCCTGCCTGGCGAGGCGTTGCCGATGAGCGATCCCTATGAGATGCGGCAGGTCCTCGAGCACCAGGTGGACCTGATCATCGACGGCGGCTACGGCGGCATGGCGGCCTCCACCGTGGTCGACCTGTCCGAAGGCGAGCCGCGCCTGGTGCGTGCCGGTTGCGGTGACCCGACGCCCTTCA
The DNA here is from genome assembly GCF_018408275.1 of Pseudomonas sp. Pc102. Classification (NCBI taxonomy): domain Bacteria; kingdom Pseudomonadati; phylum Pseudomonadota; class Gammaproteobacteria; order Pseudomonadales; family Pseudomonadaceae; genus Pseudomonas; species Pseudomonas sp. Pc102. Next base: position 1,656,392 of record NZ_AP021905.1, read on the forward strand.
TGACGGACGCCGAGGCGTGAGCGCAGAAGCTGCGCCCCAGGTCGACAGCCAGGCAGGAGCCCAGCAGGAACTGCCCTTCGCCCTGGTCTACGGGCAGGCCGTCACCGAGCTGCCTGTCGACCTCTATATCCCGCCGGATGCCCTGGAGGTGTTCCTCGAAGCCTTCGAGGGGCCGCTCGATCTGCTGCTCTACCTGATCCGCAAGCAGAACATCGACATCCTCGACATCCCCGTGGCGGAGATCACCCGCCAGTACATGGGCTACGTCGAGCTGATGAAATCCGTGCGCCTGGAGCTGGCCGCCGAGTACCTGGTGATGGCCGCCATGCTGGCGGAGATCAAGTCGCGCATGCTGCTGCCGCGCTCCAGCGAGGCCGAGGCGGAGGAGGAAGACCCCCGCGCCGAGCTGATTCGTCGCTTGCAGGAGTACGAACGCTACAAGGCCGCCGCCGAGGGCATCGACATGCTGCCGCGGGTCGGTCGCGACAACACCGTGCCGCGCCTGGAAGCGCCCGAGGCGCGGGCGCGCAAGCTGCTGCCGGACGTCAGCCTGGAAGAGCTGCTGCTGTCCATGGCCGAGGTGCTGCGCCGCGCCGACATGTTCGAAAGCCACCAGGTGACCCGCGAGGCGCTGTCCACCCGCGAGCGCATGAGCGAGGTGCTGGAGCGCCTGAAGGGTGGCGCCTTCCTGCCGTTCGTCAGCCTGTTCACCGCCGAGGAAGGGCGCCTGGGCGTGGTGGTGACCTTCATGGCGGTGCTGGAGTTGATCAAGGAACAACTGGTGGAGCTGGTGCAGAATGAACCCTTCGCACCCATCCACGTCCGTGCAAGAGCCGAGTAGATGAACCTGAACGACCCCAAGGAGCTGGCCTTCCTGCTCGAGGCTTACCTGCTGGCTTCCGGCAAACCCCTGTCGCTGGAGCGCATCGGCGAGCTGTTCGAGGAAGCCGAGCGCCCGGAACCAGCGCAGATCCGCGATGCGCTGGCGATTCTTGCCGCCTCCTGCCAGGGGCGGGCCTTCGAGCTGAAGGAAGTGGCATCCGGCTACCGGCTGCAGGTGCGCGAGCGCTTCGCTCCCTGGGTCGGTCGCCTCTGGGAGGAGCGTCCACAGCGCTACTCGCGCGCCATGCTGGAGACCCTGGCCCTGATCGCCTACCGCCAGCCGATCACCCGGGGTGAGATCGAGGACATCCGCGGCGTGACGGTGAACAGCCAGATCGTCAAGACACTGATGGAGCGCGAGTGGATCCGCGTGGTCGGCTACCGTGACGTGCCCGGCCGGCCGGCGATGTTCGCCACCACCAAGGCCTTCCTCGACCATTTCAACCTCAGGAACCTCGATGAACTGCCGCCGCTGGCCGCCCTGCGCGAGCTGGAGCCCGAACCGGTGCTGGCCCTCGACGATGTCGACGTACCGGTTCCGGAAGGGCTGCAAGCGCGTGCCGACCTGGCCGGGGAAGAGCCCGCCGAGCCCCGCGAGGAGACCAGCTTCCGCTCGCTGCTGGCGGAGCTGGACACCATGGAGCAGGGCCTGAAGACCGACTTCGACGACCTGCCCGCCCCCGAGGTCGAGCAGCCGGAGGCCGAGGCGGAGGAGGGCGACGCGGCGCTGTTGGGCGATGGCTCCGACGAGACCCGCCACTGAGGCCGGAAGACGAGGCGCGACGATGAAGGACCCCTGCATCAGGGTTTGCCAGTTTGCGGACGATGTCTGCCGGGGCTGCGGCCGCACCCGTGGCGAGATCAAGGCCTGGAAGAAACTTGGCAAGGCGGAGCGCCGCGAGGTGCTGGCCGAGGCCGATATGCGCCTGCTGGCCCTGGCCGCGACCGGCCGGCGAAAACACTGACGACCCCTGCGGACTCAGCTAGCCTGAGGTTCGCCCGCCGCGTATGATGCGCGACCTTTTTGAACGACTACACCGGGAGGTGCCCAGATGAACGAAGACGAATACAGCCCCGCTGGGGAAAAGCTGCAGAAGGTCCTGGCCCGCATCGGCCTGGCTTCGCGCCGCGATATCGAGGCCTGGATCACCGAGGGCCGCGTCAAGGTCAACGGCGTGGCCGCGACCCTTGGCCAGCGCGTCGACCGTCATGACGCGATCAGCGTCGACGGCCGCCTGCTCAAGCGCGAGGAAGAGACCGAAGCCGTCCGCCGCGTGCTGATCTACAACAAGCCCGACGGCGAGGTCTGCACCCGCGACGACCCGGAAGGCCGCCCCACCGTTTTCGAACGTCTGCCGCGCCTGCGTGCCGGTCGCTGGATCAATATCGGCCGTCTCGACATCAACACCACCGGCCTGCTGTTGTTCACCACCGATGGTGAGCTGGCCAACCGCCTGATGCACCCCTCCTACGAGATGGACCGCGAGTACGCCGTGCGCGTGCGCGGCGAAGTCACCGAGGAGATGCTGGAGAACCTGAAGAACGGCGTGATGCTGGAAGACGGCCCCGCCAAGTTCACCGACATCCAGGAAGCGCCCGGCGGCGAAGGCTTCAACCACTGGTACCACTGCGTGGTCATGGAGGGCCGCAACCGCGAAGTGCGTCGCCTGTGGGAATCCCAGGGCGTGGTGGTCAGCCGCCTGAAGCGCGTGCGCTTCGGTCCGGTGTTCCTCACTTCCGACCTGACCATGGGCCGCTGGCGCGAGATGGGCCAGGCCGAGGTGGACATCCTCAGTGGCGAGGTCGGCCTCAAGCCGGTCCTGCTGCCGGAGGTCTCCACCAAGCACAAGGACAAGGTCGAGCGCATGCAACGCAAGCTGGTCAAGCCGGTGAGCGGCCGTGGCAGTCGCCAGGGCAGTGACCGTCCCGCCCGTGGCCCGCGCAGCGAAGGTGGCGAGCGTCCCGCTCGTGGTCGTGGCGAGGGGGCCGAACGTCCGAGCCGCGCGCCGCGTGGTGAAGGTGCCGAGCGTCCGGCGCGCAGCCCGCGTGGCGAAGGCGCCGAGCGTCCGGCCCGGGCACCGCGCCCGGCTGCCCGTGGCGAGCAGGGCCGCAGCACGCCGCTGGCCGAACGCCCGCGCGATGTCGCCAAGAAGCCCCGTGGCAAGCCCCAGGGCGATGCGAGCGAAGTGGCCGAGCGCCCGCAGCGCAAGCCGCAGCGTCCGGTGAACAAGCGCACCAACCCGCCGGCGGGCGATGGCCAGCGACCGGGTTTCGGCCGCAAGCGCTGATCCGCCGATGCAATTAAAAAGGGGCCTGATGGCCCCTTTTTCATGGGTGTCGTTCGCGTCGTCGAGCGGTCAGCCAGCCATGGAGAGGCGGTTGCGGCCGTTGCGCTTGGCCACGTAGAGGGCGCTGTCGGCGCGGCGCAGCAGGCTGTCCACCGATTCGGCCGGCAGCAGGGTGGCGCAGCCCAGGCTCATGGACAGCTCGATCGGACGTCCGCCGACCAGGTACTGGATCTCCATGACGCCCATGCGCAGGCGTTCGCCGACCATGCCGGCGGCTTCGCGGCAGGTGCTGGAGAGCAGGACGAGGAATTCCTCGCCGCCGTAGCGGAACACCATGTCGACGTTGCGCAGCTTGGCCTTGAGGGTGGTGGCGACGGCCTTGAGCACTTCGTCGCCGGTGCTGTGGCCGTATTCGTCGTTGATGCGCTTGAAGTGGTCGATGTCCAGCATCAGGACCGACAGCGGCTGTTGGCTGCGACGCGCCAGGTCCACCTCGCGTTGCAGCGCCTGGTCCATGGCGATGCGGTTGCCGGTGTCGGTCAGCGGGTCGCGCAGCGCCGATTGCACGGCGGTGCGATAGAGCAGCGCGTTGCGCAGCGGGAAGAGCATGCAGGCCAGCAGGGATTCGAGCTGGCCGAGTTCGGCTTCGTCGAAGCGCTGGCGGCGACGGAAGATCAACTCGCCCAGGTATTCGCCTTCGTGGCTCAGGCGGTAGCCGGCCGAATGCGCGGCGCGTTCGCCATATTCCAGGCGCAGGTCGCTGCTCTGGTGCTGATAGGCCAGGGCATCGAGTGGCACCAGGCGCTGCACTTCACGGAAGAACAGGCTGACGATGCGTTCCACATCCAGGCTGGTCTGCAACTGCATGCTCAACTGGCGGCGCAGTTCCAGCAGCGTCATCTGCCGCAGCTTGCTCTGGGCCGGGCTGGTGAAGCCAAGGCGCTGCAACTTGGCGGCATCGAAATCTATGGTGTTGGTAGGGGTGGACGGGACCATTTGGCGAACCTCTGACGCTCGAAGCGACGACGGAGAGGTCAGAGCGATTTCCGTGCCAAAATCCAATTTCGACCGTAAAAGCGTTTGGATTCAATATCTTGAGGATGCTGGCAAAACGCCGGTGGCAAGCTCTTGCCGGTGATTTGGCGAACGCTTGGCAATGTGATGCCGTTCACGCGTGTACGGTGCCGGTTTAATGGCGGAAGGGGCGGCGACCTCGCCGGTCGCCGCGTGGTGCGGGTTACTGCGCGTCGAACGCCTGACCATTGACGCCGGTGCTGTCCGCGCCCATGAGGTAGAGGTAGATCGGCATGATGGCTTCGGGCTCCGGATTGACCTCCGGGTTCTCGCCCGGGTAGGCCTGGGCACGCATGCTGGTGCGGGTGGCGCCGGGGTTGACGCTGTTGGCGCGCACGTTGGCGATGCCGTCCAGTTCGTCGGCCAGTGTCTGCATCAGGCCCTCGGTGGCGAACTTGGAGACGCCGTAGGCCCCCAGTAGGCGCGCCCCTTGCGGCCGACGCTGCTGGAGGTGAAGACCACCGAGGCGTCGCTGGACAGCTTCAGCAGGGGCAGCAGGGTGCTGGTCAGCATGAACATGGCGTTGACGTTGACCTGCATGACGCGCATGAAGTTGTCGCCCGACAACTGCTCCAGCGGCGTGCGCGGGCCGATGATCGAGGCGTTGTGCAGCAGGCCGTCGAGGCGCCCGAACTCGTTCTCCACCATGGCCGAGAGCTCGTCGTACTGGTGCGGCTGGGCCGTTTCCAGGTTGAACGGGATCACCGCCGGCTGCGGATGGCCGGCTGCCTCGATCTCGTCATAGACCTGGTTGAGGTTGGCCTCGGTCTTGCCCAGCAGCAGTACGGTGGCGCCGTGGGCGGCGAAGGTCTTGGCGGCGGCCGCACCGATGCCGCGGCCGGCGCCGGTGATCAGGATGACCCGGCCCTTGAGCAGGTCGGGGCGGGCGGAATACTGGAACATGTCGGGCTCCTTCGGAGAGCTGCAAGCGGCAAGCCTGAAGCTGAAAGTGAGGTGAAGGGGGCGTCTTGCGGCTTGTGGCTTGAAGCTCGCCCCTGCTGCGTCAGCAGCTGCACAGCGCGCGATCGAGCACGGCGCGCAATTGGAGGGGGTGGTCCACGACCACGTCGGCACCCCAGTGGCTGGGGTTGTCGTCGGGGTGGATGTAGCCGTAGGTGACGGCGGCGGTGCGGGTGCCGGCGGCGCGGCCGGACTCGATGTCGCGCAGGTCGTCGCCGACGAAGAGCACGCTGGCCGGGTCCAGTTGCAGGCGGCTGCAGGCCAGCAGCAGGGGCTCGGGGTCGGGTTTGCTGTTCTTCACGTGGTCCGGGCAGATGAGGATCGCCGAGCGCTCGGCCAGGCCCAGCTGCTGCATGATCGGCTCGGCGTAGCGCACCGGCTTGTTGGTGACCACGCCCCAGATCAAGCGGGCCTTCTCGATGTCCTGCAGCAGTGCGTCGATGCCGTCGAAGGGGCGGGTGAACACGGCGCAATGGGCCTGGTAGCGCTCCAGGAATTCCTGGCGCAGGGTTTCGAAACCCTCGGCTTCCGGGTTCATGCCGAAGGTGGCGGCGACCATGGCGCGGGCGCCACCGGAAACCTGGTCGCGGATCAGCTTGTCGTCCAGGGCCGGCAGGCCCCGATCCGTGCGCATGGCCTGGGCGACGGCGATGAAGTCCGGCGCCGAGTCCAGCAGGGTGCCGTCCATGTCGAAGAGAACCGCTCTGAGGCGCATGGCCGTCACTCCTCGCGCAGGGTGTGGATCATGTAGTTGACGTCCACGTCGCTGGCCAGCTTGTAGTGCTTGGTCAGCGGGTTGTAGGTCAGGCCGATGATGTCCTTGACCTGCAGGCCGGCGGCGCGGCTCCAGGCACCCAGTTCGGAGGGGCGGATGAATTTCTTGAAGTCGTGGGTGCCGCGAGGCAGCAGGCCCATGATGTATTCGGCGCCGACGATGGCGAACAGGTAGGCCTTGGGATTGCGGTTGATGGTGGAGAAGAACACCTGGCCGCCCGGCTTGACCAGGGTCTGGCAGGCACGGATCACCGAGGACGGGTCGGGCACGTGCTCGAGCATCTCCAGGCAGGTGACCACGTCGAACTGCCCGGGCATTTCGGCGGCCAGCTCCTCGGCGGTGATGCGGCGGTATTCCACCGGTACGCCGGATTCCAGCTGGTGCAGGCGGGCCACGGCCAGGGGGGCTTCGCCCATGTCGATGCCGGTGACCTTGGCGCCGCGCTGGGCCATGGCTTCGCTGAGAATGCCGCCGCCGCAACCGACGTCCAGCACCGTCTTGCCGGCGAGGCGGGCGCGCTCGTCGATCCAGTTGACCCGCAGGGGGTTGATGTCGTGCAGCGGTTTGAATTCGCTTTCGCGGTCCCACCAGCGGTGGGCGAGGGCCTCGAATTTGGCGATTTCGGCGTGGTCGACGTTGCTCATGGAGACACCTTTTCCATCAATCAGAATTCAGTGGCCGGCGATCCGCTCGCCCCAGGCTTGCGCGGTGGCGATCAGGCGGTCTTCGTCCTGGCGGGTGAGGCGGCCTGCATCGAGCAGGGCCTTGCCGTCGACCCACACGTGCCGGACGCGATCGCGACCGGTGGCATAGATAAGTTGCGAAACCGGGTCGTACACCGGTTGCTGGGCCAGCCCGGTGAGGTCGAAGGCGACCATGTCGGCGGCCTTGCCGATCTCCAGCGAGCCGGTGTCCTGTTCCATTCCCAGCGCCCGTGCACCATTGAGCGTAGCCATGCGCAGCGCGCGATGGGCGTCCAGCGCGGTGGCGGAGCCGGCGACCGCCTTGGCCAGCATGGCGGCGGTGCGGGTTTCCCCCAGCAGGTCGAGGTCGTTGTTGCTGGCGGCGCCATCGGTGCCGACCGCGACATTGACCCCGGCGAGCCACAGGCGCTCCACCGGGCAGAAGCCGCTGGCGAGCTTTAGGTTGGATTCGGGGCAGTGGATGACGCTGGTGTTGCTTTCTACCAGCAGTGCCAGGTCGTCATCGCTGATCTGGGTCATGTGCACGGCCTGGAAGCGCGGGCCGAGCAGGCCGAGGCGGGCGAGGCGGGCCATGGGGCGTTCGCCGCGCTGTTCCAGGCTCTGCTGGACCTCGAAGGCCGTCTCCTGGACGTGCATGTGGATGCCGGCGTCCAGTTCCTCGGCGAGCATGCGGATGTTCTCCAGCTTGTCGTCGCTGACCGTGTAGGGCGCGTGGGGGCCGAAGGCGACCTTGATGCGCGGGTGGTGCTTGAGGTCGCTGAACAGCTCCAGGCCATGGCGGATGGCCTCGGCGGCGTCGAGGGCGCCGGGGATCGGGAAGTCGATGACGGGGATGGTGATCTGCGCCTTCACGCCACATCCGTGCACCGCTTCGCTGGCGATGGCGGGGTAGAAGTACATCTCGGAGAACGTGGTGATGCCGCCCTTGATCTGTTCGGCGATGGCCAGTTCGGTGCCGTCGCGGACGAAGGCTTCGTCGACCCACTTGGCCTCGGCCGGCCAGATGTGCTGTTCCAGCCAGGTCATCAGGGGCAGGTCGTCGGCCATGCCGCGGAACAGCGACATCGCGGCGTGCCCGTGGGCGTTGACCAGGCCGGGTGACAGCAGCATGCCGGGCAACTCGCGTACCTCGGCGGCCGGCCAGCGCAGCGCCTCCTCGCGCTTGGCGATCAGCGCGATCCGACCGTCGCGGACGCCCAGGGCATGGTCGCGGAGGACGACGCCCGCCGGTTCCACGGGGACGATCCAGGTCGGCAGCAGGAGCAGGTCGAGCGGGGCTTTGGCGTCGGGCATGGTGGCGCATCCTGGGCGCAGGAAAATATCGCGGCAGTATACCCGAGCCAGACGGGCGCTGGATCGCTATAATCCGCGGTTTTTCCGCGGGTTTATTGGTGGCGAGGTGTTCCATGCGTGAGCAACTGTTGGCAGCCGAGAAGGTGATCGCCATCGACTGGCGGGACGGGGTCCTGCGTCTGCTCGACCAGCGCCTCCTGCCCCAGGAGGAAACCTGGCTGGAATACGGCACCGCGGCCGGTGTCGCGGAGGCGATCCGCCTGATGGTGGTGCGCGGTGCGCCGGCCATCGGCATCAGTGCCGCCTACGGGCTGGTGCTGGGTGCGCGCGCGCGGCTGGCGGCGGGCGGTGACTGGCGTGAAGCCCTCGAGGAGGACTTCAGTGTGCTGGCCGATTCGCGGCCCACGGCGGTCAACCTGTTCTGGGCGCTCAACCGCATGCGCGAGCGCCTGGATCGGCTGAAGGAGGGCGAGGAGCCGCTGCAGGCGCTGGAGGCGGAAGCCATCGCCATCCATGAAAGCGACCGCGAAGCCAACCTGACCATGGCCCAGCTGGGCATGGAGCTGATCCGCAAGCACCAGGGCAATCCCCAGGCGCTGCTGACCCACTGCAACACCGGCGCCCTGGCCACGGGGGGCTTCGGCACCGCGCTCGGGGTGATCCGTGCGGCCCATCTGGATGGGCTGGTGGAGCGGGTCTACGCCGACGAAACGCGCCCCTGGCTGCAGGGCGCTCGCCTCACGGCCTGGGAGCTGGCGAACGAAGGCGTGCCGGTGAGCCTCAACGCCGACGCGGCGGCGGCCCATCTGATGAAGACGGCCGGCATTACCTGGGTGATAGTCGGGGCCGACCGCATCACCGCCAATGGCGATGTGGCCAACAAGATCGGTACCTACCAGCTGGCGGTCTGCGCCATGCACCATGGCGTGCGTTTCATGGTCGTGGCGCCGAGCTCGACCATCGACATGGCGCTGGAGAGCGGTGACGACATCCCCATCGAGGAGCGTGACGGGCGCGAGTTGCTCGAGTTGGGCGGCAGGCGCGTGGCGGCTGATGTGCATGCGGTGAACCCGGTGTTCGACGTGACCCCGGCCGACCTGATCGACGCGATCGTGACCGAGAAGGGGGTTGTCGAGCGTCCCGATACCGCCAAGCTGGCCCAGTTGATGTGCCGCAAGCGCCTCCATTGAGGCTGAGGCCTGCGCCCGGCGGGGCTGGGTGCAGGGCGGTGACTATGGTAAGCTCCGGCAGTTATCGAGCCTCCCTTTGCAAGGTCGGCATTCCGTGCGGATCCGTGGCTTAACTCGTTGATTTGTCGTGAGTCGTGCTGGCGCTGCCAGGCGACGAGCCCTGCGTCATCCAGGATGGATGTGTCGGGCTTCACTAGAAAAAGGAATCAGGCTTCTCATGGGCGAACTGGCCAAAGAAATCCTCCCGGTCAATATCGAAGACGAGCTGAAACAGTCCTACCTCGACTACGCGATGAGCGTGATCGTCGGGCGCGCCCTGCCGGATGCGCGCGACGGTCTGAAACCGGTTCACCGTCGCGTGCTGTTCGCCATGAGCGAACTGGGCAACGACTGGAACAAGCCGTACAAGAAATCCGCCCGTGTGGTCGGTGACGTGATCGGTAAGTACCACCCCCACGGCGACACCGCCGTGTACGACACCATCGTGCGCATGGCCCAGCCCTTCTCCCTGCGCTACATGCTGGTCGACGGCCAGGGCAACTTCGGTTCGGTGGACGGCGACAACGCCGCGGCCATGCGATACACCGAAGTGCGCATGTCCAAGCTGGCCCACGAGCTGCTGGCCGACCTGGACAAGGAAACCGTCGACTGGGTGCCCAACTACGACGGCACCGAGCAGATCCCGGCGGTCATGCCGACCAAGATCCCCAACCTGCTGGTCAACGGTTCCAGCGGTATCGCCGTGGGCATGGCCACCAACATCCCGCCGCACAACCTCTCCGAGGTCATCGACGGCTGCCTGGCGCTGATGGACAACAGCGAGCTGACCGTCGATGAGCTGATGCAGTACATCCCCGGTCCGGACTTCCCGACCGCAGGGATCATCAACGGCCGTGCCGGCATCATCGAGGCCTACCGCACCGGTCGTGGCCGCATCTATATACGTGCCCGCGCCGAAATCGAGGACATGGAGAAGGGCGGCAACCGCCAGCAGATCATCGTCACCGAGCTGCCCTACCAGCTGAACAAGGCGCGTCTGATCGAGAAGATCGCCGAGCTGGTCAAGGAGAAGAAGCTCGAGGGCATCACCGAGCTGCGCGACGAGTCCGACAAGGACGGCATGCGCGTGGTGATCGAGCTGCGTCGCGGCGAAGTCGGCGAGGTGGTGCTCAACAACCTCTACGCCCAGACCCAGATGCAGAGCGTGTTCGGTATCAACGTCGTGGCCCTGGTGGATGGCCAGCCACGCACGCTGAACCTCAAGGACATGCTCGAGGTGTTCATCCGTCACCGTCGCGAAGTGGTGACCCGCCGTACCGTCTTCGAGCTGCGCAAGGCGCGCGAGCGCGGCCATATCCTCGAAGGCCAGGCCGTCGCCCTGTCGAACATCGACCCGGTGATCGAGCTGATCAAGAATTCGCCGACTCCCGCCGAGGCCAAGGAGCGCCTGATCGCCACCGCGTGGGCGTCCTCCGCCGTGGAAGCGATGGTCGAGCGCGCCGGTGCCGACTCCTGCCGTCCGGAAGACCTGGCCCCGCAATACGGCCTGCGTGACGGCAAGTACTACCTGTCGCCGGAACAGGCCCAGGCCATCCTGGAGCTGCGCCTGCACCGCCTGACCGGCCTGGAGCACGAGAAGCTCCTGTCCGAGTACCAGGAAATCCTGACCCTGATCGGCGAGCTGATCCGCATCCTGACCAGTCCCGAGCGCCTGATGGAAGTCATTCGCGAGGAGCTGGAGAAGGTCAAGGCCGAGTTCGGCGACGCCCGCCGTACCGAGATCGTCGCGTCCCAGGTGGACCTGACCATCGCCGACCTGATCACCGAAGAAGAGCGCGTCGTCACCATTTCCCATGGCGGCTACGCCAAGTCCCAGCCGCTGGCCGCCTACCAGGCCCAGCGCCGCGGCGGTCGCGGCAAGTCCGCTACCGGCGTGAAGGACGAGGACTACATCGAGCACCTGCTGGTCGCCAACAGCCATGCCACGCTGCTGCTGTTCTCCAGCAAGGGCAAGGTGTACTGGCTGAAGACCTTCGAAATCCCGGAAGCCTCGCGCACCGCGCGTGGCCGCCCGCTTGTGAACCTGTTGCCGCTGGACGAGGGCGAGCGCATCACCGCGATGCTGCAGATCGACCTGGAAGCGCTGCAGCGCGAAGCCGGTGACGAGGATGATCTCGAGGACGCCGAGGGCGCCGTGCTCGAAGGCGAAGTGGTGGAGCCGGAAGTCGAAGAAGTCGAAGGCGACACCCCTGAGCTGGTGGCCGAGCCCACCGGTGCCTATATCTTCATGGCCACTGCCTTCGGCACCGTCAAGAAGACCCCGCTGGTGCAGTTCAGCAAGCCGCGTTCCAGTGGCCTGATCGCCCTGCGCCTGGACGAGGGCGACACCCTGATCGCCGCCGCCATCACCGACGGCGCCAAGGAAGTCATGCTGTTCTCCAGCGCCGGCAAGGTGATCCGCTTCGCCGAGAGCATGGTGCGCATCATGGGCCGTACCGCCCGCGGCGTGCGTGGCATGCGCCTGGGCAAGGAGCAGCAACTGATCTCCATGCTGATCCCCGAATCCGGCGCGCAGATCCTCACCGCATCGGAGCGTGGCTTCGGCAAGCGCACCGGCCTTGGCAAGTTCCCGCGCCGCGGTCGTGGCGGCCAGGGCGTGATCGCCATGGTCATCAACGAGCGTAACGGCAAGCTGGTCGGCGCCATCCAGGTGCAGGACGGCGAGGAGATCATGCTGATCTCCGACCAGGGCACCCTGGTGCGTACCCGTGTCGACGAAGTCTCCAGTTCCGGCCGCAACACCCAGGGCGTGACCCTGATCAAGCTGGCCAAGGACGAGACCCTGGTCGGCCTGGAGCGCGTGCAGGAGCCGTCCGGTGTTGACGAGGACGACGAGCTGGAAGACGGCGAAGTGACGGCCGATGCCGTCGCCGAAGTCCAGGCGGACGATGTCCAGCAGGACGACGCGCAACCGGCGGGTGACGAGTAACACGCTGCAGAGCGGGCGGGTCCTAGCCGGCCTGTCCACTCGGTAGAAGACCATCAGCGGGGGCACAGGTGCCCCCGCGCTACCCAGTGAGAGTGGATGTGAGCAAGCGAGCCTTTAACTTCTGCGCCGGCCCGGCCGCGCTTCCGGAAGCCGTCCTGCAACGCGCCCAGGCGGAACTCCTCGATTGGCAAGGCAAGGGCCTTTCCGTCATGGAAATGAGCCATCGCAGTGACGACTACGTCGCCATCGCCGAAAAGGCCGAACAGGACCTGCGCGACCTGCTCTCCATCCCCTCCAACTACAAGGTGCTGTTCCTCCAGGGCGGTGCCAGCCAGCAGTTCGCCGAGATCCCGCTGAACCTGCTCCCGGAAAACGGCGTGGCCGACTACGTCGAGACCGGCATCTGGTCGAAGAAGAGCATCGAGGAGGCGGCACGCTACGGCCGCGTCAACGTCGCGGCCAGTGCCAAGGGCCTGGACTACTTCGCCATCCCTGGCCAGAACGACTGGAAGCTGAGTGCGGATGCCGCCTACCTGCACTACGCCTCCAACGAGACCATCGGCGGCCTGCAGTTCGACTGGATCCCCGAGACCGGTGACGTACCGCTGGTGGTGGACATGTCTTCGGACATCCTTTCCCGTCCGCTCGATGTGTCCCGCTTCGGCCTGATCTATGCCGGCGCGCAGAAGAACATCGGCCCGAGCGGCCTGGTGGTCGTCATCGTCCGCGAAGACCTGCTGGGCCGTGCCCGCTCATCCTGCCCGACCATGCTCAACTACAAGGTCGCGGCGGATAACGGCTCCATGTACAACACCCCGGCCACCTTCTCCTGGTACCTCTCGGGCCTGGTGTTCGAGTGGCTGAAGGAGCAGGGCGGCGTCGAAGCCATGGAGCAGCGCAACCGCGCGAAGAAGGAGCTGCTCTACGGCTACATCGACAAGAGCGACTTCTATACCAACCCCATCGCGGTGAATGCGCGGTCCTGGATGAACGTTCCGTTCCGCCTCGCCGACGAGCGCCTGGACAAGGACTTCCTCGCTGGCGCCGACGCCCGTGGCCTGCTCAACCTCAAGGGCCACCGTTCGGTGGGAGGCATGCGTGCCTCCATCTACAACGCGGTCGGCCTGGATGCAGTCGAGGCCCTGGTGGCCTATATGGCGGAGTTCGAAAAGGAGCGCGCCTGATGTCCGAACAGGAATTGAAGGCCCTGCGCCTGCGCATCGACAGCCTCGACGAGAAGATCCTCGAACTGATCAGTGATCGCGCCCGCTGCGCCCAGGACGTCGCTCGCGTGAAGATGGCGGCCCTGCCGGAAGGCGAGAAGCCGGTCTTCTATCGCCCCGAGCGCGAAGCCTGGGTGCTCAAGCACATCATGGAACGCAACAAGGGGCCGCTGGACAACGAGGAGATGGCGCGGCTGTTCCGCGAAATCATGTCGTCCTGCCTCGCGCTGGAGCAACCGCTCAAGGTCGCGTACCTGGGGCCCGAGGGCACGTTCACCCAGGCCGCTGCGATGAAGCATTTCGGCCACGCCGTGATCAGCACCCCGATGGCCGCCATCGACGAGGTGTTCCGCGAGGTGGCGGCCGGTGCGGTCAATTTCGGCGTGGTGCCGGTGGAGAACTCCACCGAGGGTGCGGTCAACCACACCCTGGACAGCTTCCTCGAGCACGACATGGTCATCTGCGGCGAGGTGGAGCTGCGTATCCACCATCACCTGCTGGTGGGCGATACCACCAAGACCGACAACATCACCCGCATCTATTCCCACGCCCAGTCCCTGGCCCAGTGCCGCAAGTGGCTGGACGCGCACTACCCGAACGTCGAGCGCGTCGCTGTCTCCAGCAATGCGGATGCCGCCAAGCGGGTGAAGAGCGAGTGGAACTCCGCCGCCATCGCCGGCGACATGGCGGCCAGTCTCTACGGGCTGACCAAGCTCTGCGAGAAGATCGAGGACCGCCCGGACAACTCCACGCGCTTCCTCATCATCGGCAGCCAGGAAGTACCGCCTACCGGCGACGACAAGACCTCGGTCATCGTCTCCATGCGCAACAAGCCTGGCGCGCTGCACGAGCTTCTGGTGCCCTTCCACACCAACGGCATCGACCTGACCCGCATCGAGACCCGCCCGTCCCGCAGTGGCAAATGGACCTACGTGTTCTTCATCGACTTCGTCGGCCATCACCGTGACCCGCTGATCAAGGACGTGCTGGAGAAGATCAACCAGGAGGCCGTGGCGCTGAAGGTGCTGGGGTCCTACCCGAAAGCGGTTCTCTGAACCCAAGAGATTTCCAAGGAGCGCCCATGAGCTGCGACTTCCTCGCCCTGGCACAGCCGGGCGTGCAGAAACTTTCGCCCTACGTACCCGGCAAGCCGGTGGACGAGCTGGCCCGTGAGCTGAACCTCGACCCGGCCGGCATCGTCAAGCTGGCCAGCAACGAGAACCCGCTGGGCCCGAGCCCCAGGGTTCTCGAGGCCATCCGTGCCGAGCTGGCCGATCTCACCCGCTACCCGGATGGCAATGGCTTCGAGCTCAAGCGCCGCCTGGCCGAGCGCTATGACGTCCAGCCGGACCAGGTGACCCTCGGCAATGGCTCCAACGACATCCTCGAACTGGTCGGTCGCGCCTACCTGGCCCCGGGCCTGAACGCGGTGTTCAGCCAGCACGCGTTCGCCGTGTACCCCATCGTCACCCAGGCTGTCGGGGCCACCGCCAAGGTCGTGCCGGCCAAGGACTGGGGGCATGACCTGCCGGCGATGCTGGCGGCCATCGACGAGCAGACCCGCGTGGTCTTCGTCGCCAACCCGAACAACCCGACCGGCACCTGGTTCGGTCCGCAGGCGCTGGAAGAATTCCTCGCCAAGGTCCCGGAGACCGTGCTGGTGGTGCTGGATGAGGCCTATATCGAATACGCGTCGGGTGGCGAGCTGCCCGACGGCCTCGACTACCTGTCGCGCCACCTGAACCTGCTGGTTTCCCGCACCTTCTCCAAGGCCTTCGGCCTGGCGGCGCTGCGGGTCGGCTACGGGATTTCGTCCGCTCGTGTCGCCGATGTCCTGAACCGCGTGCGCCAGCCGTTCAACGTCAACAGCCTGGCCCTGGCCGCCGCCTGCGCCGCGCTGGCGGACGCCGACTACCTGGCCGAGAGCCGTCGCCTCAATGACGCTGGCATGGCGCAGCTGGAAGCGGGTTGCCGCGCGCTGGGCCTGGGCTGGATTCCGTCTCGTGGCAACTTCATCGCCATCGATTTCGGTCGCGATACGACGGGCATCAACCAGGCCTTGCTGGCGGCAGGCGTGATCGTGCGCCCGGTCGCGGGCTACGGCATGCCGAACTTCCTGCGCGTCTCCATCGGTCTGCCCGAGGAGAACCAGCGCTTCCTCGACGTCCTGGGGCAGGTGCTTGCCCGTGGCTGATGTCATGCCGCTGCAACAGCGCTCTCCTAAGCTCGGGCGCCTCGTGGTGATCGGGCTCGGCCTGATCGGCGGCTCCTTTGCCAAGGGGCTGCGGGAAAAGGGGGCGTTCGATGAAGTGGTGGGTGTCGATCTGGACGCCGAGTCGCGCCGCCTGGCCGTGGAGCTGGGCGTGGTCGACCGTTGCGAGACCGATCTCGCCGCCGCCTGTCAGGGGGCGGCGGTGATCCAGCTGGCCGTGCCTATCCTGGCCATGGAGCGATTGCTGGCTGAGCTGGCGAAGCTCGATCTTGGCGATGTCGTGCTCACCGATGTCGGCAGCGCCAAGGGGAATGTGGTGCGTGCCGCGCGCCTGGCCTTCGATGGCATGCCGGCTCGCTTCGTCCCCGGTCATCCTATTGCAGGGTCCGAGCAGAGCGGGGTGGAGGCGGCCAATGGCGCTCTCTTTAGTCGCCACAAGGTGATCCTGACGCCTCAGGAGTCCACTGACGGCGAGGCGCTGGCCTTGGTCGACAGGCTCTGGCGCGAGTTGGGGGCCGATGTCGAGCACATGCAGGTCGAGCACCATGACGAGGTGCTTGCGGCGACCAGCCACCTGCCGCACCTGCTGGCTTTCGGGCTGGTCGACTCGCTTGCCAAGCGCAGTGAGAACCTGGAGATATTCCGCTACGCCGCTGGTGGCTTCCGTGATTTCACGCGGATCGCCGGTAGCGATCCGGTCATGTGGCACGACATCTTCCTCGCCAATCGCGAGGCCGTGCTGCGGGTGCTGGACGCATTTCGTGGCGACCTCGACGCCTTGCGCGACGCGGTCGACGCAGGGGATGGGCATCAACTGCTGGGCGTGTTCACCCGCGCCCGCGTCGCCCGCGAACATTTCAGTAAAATCCTGGCCCGCAGGGCCTATGTGGACGCCATGCACAATAACGACCTGATTTACCTGGCCCAGCCGGGTGGCCGCCTTTCCGGGCGTATCCGCGTTCCGGGCGACAAGTCCATTTCCCATCGTTCGATCATGCTCGGCTCCCTGGCCGAGGGCACGACCGAGGTGGAAGGTTTCCTCGAGGGTGAGGACGCCCTGGCGACCCTGCAGGCTTTCCGCGACATGGGGGTGGTCATCGAAGGCCCCCACCATGGTCGCGTGACCATCCACGGCGTTGGCCTGCATGGCCTGAAGCCGCCGCCCGGGCCGCTGTACCTGGGCAACTCCGGTACCTCCATGCGCCTGCTCAGCGGGCTGCTCGCTGCCCAGCCGTTCGACACCACCCTGACCGGTGACGCTTCGCTTTCCAAGCGCCCGATGAATCGTGTGGCCAAGCCGTTGCGCGAGATGGGGGCGGTGATCGAGACCGCTCCGGAAGGTCGCCCGCCGATGACCATCCGTGGTGGCCAGCGCCTCACCGGCATGAGCTACGAGATGCCGATGGCCAGCGCCCAAGTCAAATCCTGCCTGTTGCTCGCCGGCCTCTACGCCGCGGGCGAAACCTCGGTGACCGAGCCGGCTCCGACCCGCGACCATACCGAGCGTATGCTGCAGGGCTTCGGCTATCCGGTTGCCGTCGATGGCAGCACGGCGACCGTCGAGAGCGGCCACAAGCTGTCCGCCACCCATATCGAAGTGCCGGCGGACATCTCTTCCGCAGCCTTCTTCCTGGTGGCAGCGAGCATCGCCGAGGGTTCCGAGCTGCTGCTGGAGCACGTGGGTATCAACCCGACCCGTACCGGCGTGATCGATATCCTCAAGCTGATGGGCGCCGATATCACCCTGGAGAACCCGCGTGAAGTCGGTGGCGAGCCGGTGGCGGATATCCGCGTGCGCGCGGCGAAGCTCAAGGGCATCGATATCCCCGAAGACCTGGTTCCGCTGGCCATCGACGAGTTCCCGGTGCTGTTCGTCGCTGCCGCCTGCGCCGAAGGGCGCACCGTCCTGCGTGGCGCGGAAGAGCTGCGGGTCAAGGAGTCGGACCGCATCCAGGTGATGGCCGACGGGCTGGTAGCGCTGGGCGTGAAGGCCGAGCCGACCCCGGACGGCATCATCATCGACGGCGGTGCGTTCGGCGGTGGTGAGGTGTGGAGCCATGGCGACCATCGCATCGCCATGTCCTTCAGCGTCGCTTCGCTGCGTGCCGGCGGTGCGATCCGTATCCACGATTGCGCCAACGTCGCGACCTCCTTCCCGAACTTCCTCGGGCTGGCGGCGCAGGTCGGCATCCAAGTCGCCGAAGAGGGCAAGTGATGAGTACTGCAGCGCCGGTCATCGCCATCGACGGCCCGGGTGGCTCGGGCAAGGGCACGGTCGCGGGCCTGCTGGCCAAGCGTCTTGGCTGGAACCTGCTGGATTCCGGTGCGCTGTATCGGCTGCTGGCCTTCGCGGCGCGTAACCATGGCGTCGACCTGACCAACGAGGAGTCGCTGAAAGTCCTGGCGGCCCATCTCGATGTGCAGTTCCTCTCCAATGCGGGTGGCGTCCAGCGGATCATCCTCGAGGGTGAGGATGTTTCCGATGTCATCCGCACCGAGACGGTAGGGGCGGGCGCCTCGCAGGTCGCTGCCCTGCCGGCGGTGCGCGATGCGTTGCTGCAGCGTCAGCGTGCCTTCCAGGAGGCGCCCGGGCTGGTTGCTGATGGTCGGGACATGGGGACGGTGGTCTTTCCGGATGCACCGCTGAAGATCTTCCTCACCGCTACCGCGGAGGAGCGTGCACGTCGGCGCTATCTGCAGTTGAAGGGCAAGGGCATGGAGGTCGAGATGGCCTCCCTGCTGACCGAGATCATCGAGCGTGACGAGCGCGACACCCAGCGTTCCGTTGCGCCGCTGAAGCCCGCGACGGATGCCCTGATTCTCGACTCCACCCACCTGAGCATCGACGAAGTGCTGGAGCGCATTCTCGAAGCCTTTGCCGCGCTGGGGCTGGATGACTGATCGCGGCCGCATTCCAGCGACGTCGCGCTCCCTGGGCGCGGCGCTTCTGTTTTTCCGAGTCGGCTCCGTCGGGCGGATCTGCCCGGAGTGCTGGGTCGGGGCAATTGACGGCCGCTAGCCCCATTGCTAACATTCCAGCCCTTATGTCGGCGTGATTTCTCTAATGGGAGTGTCACGTCGGTTCTGATTCCGAAAGGAAGTGCCTCATTGCCGGTCATCCGACTGGGCGTGGTGCCACAGGGGTGGAACGGGATACCAGTTGACGTCCTCTCCACCTTTAATCACTGACTTGACCGCATTTGCTGGTAGTGCGGAATAGGGCCTTTAGTGGCCTTTGACTACAGGTATGATCATGAGCGAAAGCTTCGCAGAACTTTTTGAAGAAAGCCTGAAATCCCTCGACATGCAGCCGGGTGCCATCATCACCGGCATCGTGGTCGACATCGACGGTGACTGGGTCACCGTGCATGCTGGCCTCAAGTCCGAGGGCGTCATCCCGGTCGAGCAGTTCTACAACGAACAGGGCGAGCTGACCATCAGCGTGGGTGACGAAGTTCACGTTGCGCTGGACGCGGTAGAAGATGGCTTCGGTGAAACCAAGCTGTCCCGCGAGAAAGCCAAGCGCGCCGAGTGCTGGATTGTTCTGGAAGCTGCTTTCGCTGCTGAAGAAGTGGTCAAGGGCGTTATCAACGGCAAGGTCAAAGGCGGTTTCACCGTCGACGTCAGCGGCATCCGCGCGTTCCTGCCGGGCTCCCTGGTGGATGTGCGCCCCGTGCGCGACACCACTCACCTGGAAGGCAAAGAGCTCGAGTTCAAAGTCATCAAGCTCGACCAGAAGCGCAACAACGTTGTCGTTTCTCGCCGCAGCGTCCTGGAAGCCGAGAACAGCGCCGAGCGCGAAGCTCTGCTGGAATCCCTGCAGGAAGGCCAGCAAGTCAAAGGTATCGTCAAGAACCTCACCGACTACGGCGCATTCGTTGACCTGGGCGGCGTAGACGGCCTGCTGCACATCACCGACATGGCTTGGAAGCGCATCAAGCACCCGTCCGAGATCGTCAACGTTGGCGATGAGATCGACGTCAAGGTGCTGAAGTTCGACCGCGAGCGCAACCGCGTCTCCCTGGGTCTGAAGCAACTGGGCGAAGATCCGTGGGTTGCCATCAAGGCTCGCTACCCGGAAGGCACCCGCGTAACCGCGCGCGTTACCAACCTGACCGACTACGGCTGCTTCGCAGAGCTGGAAGAGGGCGTGGAAGGTCTGGTGCACGTTTCCGAGATGGATTGGACCAACAAGAACATCCACCCGTCCAAAGTCGTTCAGGTTGGCGACGAAGTGGAAGTTCAGGTTCTCGACATCGACGAAGAGCGTCGTCGTATCTCCCTGGGTATCAAGCAGTGCAAGTCCAACCCGTGGGAAGACTTCTCCGGTCGCTTCAATAAAGGCGATAAGATCTCCGGCACCATCAAGTCGATCACCGATTTCGGTATCTTCATTGGTCTGGAAGGCGGCATCGACGGCCTGGTTCACCTGTCCGATATCTCCTGGAACGAAGTTGGCGAAGAAGCCGTACGTCGCTTCAAGAAGGGCGACGAACTGGATACCGTCATCCTGTCCGTAGATCCGGAGCGCGAGCGCATCTCCCTGGGTATCAAGCAGCTGGAAGACGACCCGTTCTCCAACTACGCCTCCCTGAACGAGAAAGGCACCATCGTGCGCGGTACCGTCAAGGAAGTTGATGCCAAGGGCGCTGTGATCACCTTGGGCGACGATATCGAAGGTATCCTGAAAGCCTCCGAAATCAGCCGTGACCGCGTTGAAGACGCGCGCAACGTGCTGAAGGAAGGCGAAGAAGTCGAAGCCAAGATCATCAGCATCGACCGTAAGAGCCGCGTCATCAGCCTGTCCATCAAGTCGAAAGACGTGGATGACGAGAAAGACGCAATGAAGGAACTGCGCAAGCAGGAATCCGAGAGTACCGGTCCGACCACCATTGGTGATCTGATCCGTGCTCAAATGGAGAGCCAGGGCTAAGTCCTGATTCCCTCATCAAAAAGGGCGGCCTAGGCCGCCCTTTTTGTTGCCCGAGTTTTACCCTTGGTTATTAGGGCTGTTCAAAGCTCCGTGGTCATGCTAAAACCGCGTAGAGCTGATCTAGCCGCTTGATATAGAAGGGAAAACCATGACCAAGTCGGAGTTGATCGAACGAATCGTTACCCACCAGGGCCAGCTTTCCTCGAAAGATGTAGAGCTTGCCATCAAGACCATGCTCGAGCAGATGTCCCAGGCATTGGCCACGGGCGATCGTATCGAGATACGCGGCTTTGGCAGCTTCTCCCTGCATTTTCGTGCGCCTCGCACGGGGCGCAATCCTAAGACCGGCGAGTCTGTTCGTCTGGATGGGAAGTTTGTGCCCCATTTCAAACCGGGCAAGGAATTGCGGGATCGGGTTAACGAGGAGGAGTAATCATTTCCTTTCGCCTGGCTCATTGCGTCCTTTCCAATCCCTCCAGAGCTGCTGCCATCCAGGCTGCATGCGGCTGGTGACAGCCTTGCTGCCCGCAATGGCTATCGGGATTCGCGAATAATTACTAAAATATCGCCCTCTTTCCAACGCCGCCATCTGCAGGCGACTTTAGTTTGGCTTTTGTCGTGCGACCACGAAATTAAAATTTTGGAGTTAATTTGATGTCAGATCAGATTCGTCTGGCTAGTGTCGCTAGATTCAAGGGAAAAGATGCATTGATCGGCATCGTCGGTCTTGGCTACGTAGGCCTGCCGCTGATGCTTCGCTACAACGCGATTGGCTATCGTGTGTTGGGCATCGATATCGACGAATCGAAGGTGGCAAAGCTCAATGCCGGGCAGAGCTATATCGAGCATATTCCGGCGGGGAAGATTGCCCAGGCGCGTGATTCAGGTTTCGAGGCGACGACGGATTTTTCCCGTGTTGGCGAGTGTGATGCGCTGATCCTTTGCGTGCCGACGCCGCTGAACAAATATCGCGAGCCGGACATGAGCTTCGTGATCAACACCACCGACGCGCTCAAGCCGTATCTGCGCGCGGGGCAGGTCGTGTCGCTGGAGAGTACGACCTATCCAGGTACCACTGAAGAAGAACTGCTTCCGCGTGTAGAGGAGGGTGGGCTCAAGGTGGGTGAAAACATCTTCCTGGTGTATTCGCCGGAGCGTGAAGATCCGGGCAACCCCGATTTCGAGACGCGCACCATTCCCAAGGTAATTGGTGGCCATACCCGGATGTGCCTGGAAGTTGGCGTGGCGCTCTATGAGCAGGCGATCGATCGTGTCGTGCCTGTGAGTTCCACCAAGGCGGCAGAGATGACCAAGTTGCTGGAGAACATCCATCGTGCGGTGAACATCGGCCTGGTCAACGAAATGAAGGTCGTGGCCGATCGCATGGGCATTGATATTTTCGAAGTCGTGGATGCGGCGGCGACCAAGCCGTTCGGCTTCACCGCCTACTACCCGGGCCCTGGCCTGGGCGGCCACTGCATCCCGATCGACCCCTTCTACCTGACCTGGAAAGCTCGCGAATATGGTCTTCACACCCGCTTCATTGAACTGTCGGGTGAAGTGAACCGGGCGATGCCGGAATACGTGGTAGGTAAGCTGATGGACGGCCTGAATGATCGTGGCAAGGCCCTCAAGGGCAGCCGCATTCTGGTGCTGGGCATTGCCTACAAGAAGAACGTGGATGACATGCGCGAATCGCCCTCGGTGGAGATCATGGAACTGATCGAAGCCAAGGGTGGCGTCGTGGCCTACAGTGATCCGCACGTTCCTGTCTTCCCGAAGATGCGCGAACACCATTTCGAACTGAGCAGCGAGGCGCTGACGGCGGAGAACCTGGCGTCCTTCGACGCGGTGGTGCTGGCGACCGACCACACTCGTTTCGACTATGAACTGATCCGTGAGCATGCCCGCCTGCTGGTCGATAGCCGGGGCAAGTTCCGTGCGCCGGAAGCCCACATCGTCAAAGCCTGATTTCGTTTTCATGTCGCCCTGGTACGCCGGGGCGCAGCTGTTTGGAGTGGATCCATGAAGCGTTTCGCCCTGGTTGGTGCTGCCGGCTACATCGCGCCGCGGCACATGCGCGCCATCAAGGACACCGGCAATGAGCTGGTAAGCGCCTATGACATCAATGACTCGGTAGGAATCATCGACAGCCTGTCGCCGCAGAGCGAGTTCTTCACCGAGTTCGAACGCTTCTACGACCACGCCTGGTCCCTGAAGCGCCAGCCTGGCCAGGCGCTGGACATCGTCTCGGTATGCAGCCCGAACTACCTGCACCATCCCCATATCAACGCTGGCCTGCGCCTGGGCTGCGATGTGATCTGCGAAAAGCCATTGGTGCCGAGTCCGCATCTGCTGGATGACCTTGCGCTGACCGAGCGCGAGACCGGTCAGCGCCTGTGGAACATCCTGCAACTGCGTCACCACCGGGCGATCATCGACCTGAAGGATCGTGTGCAGAGTGGCAAGGGCGAGCACAAGCACGAAGTAGAGCTGACCTACATCACCTCGCGTGGCAAATGGTACATGGAGAGCTGGAAGGGCGACCCGCGCAAGTCCTTCGGTGTCGCCACCAATATCGGCGTGCACTTCTACGACATGCTGCATTTCATCTTCGGCAAGCTGCAGCGCAACGTCGTGCACTACAGCCACGAACACAAGGCCGCGGGCTATCTCGAGTACGAGAATGCCCGGGTGCGCTGGTTCCTCTCGATCGATGCCAACGACCTGCCGGAGGCCGTGAAAGGCAAGAAGCCGACCTACCGTTCGATCACCGTCGACGGCCAGGAGATCGAGTTCTCCGAAGGCTTCACCGATCTACATACCGTCAGCTACCAGGCAATCCTGGATGGCAAGGGTTATGGCATCGAAGACGCCAGGCATTGTGTTGAGACGGTCGATGTCATCCGCTCGGTCGCCCCGGTTACCGCTCGCGATGGTGAGGGACATCCATTCCTCGCCCGCCTGCTGCGCTGAGGTCGTGATGGCTTATCAGGTACACCCCAGCGCCATCGTCGACGACGGCGCGCAGATCGGCGAAGGCAGTCGCATCTGGCACTTCGTCCACGTATGCGCGGGCGCGAGGATCGGCAAGGGATGCTCCCTGGGACAGAACGTCTTCGTCGGCAACAAGGTGGTGATCGGCGACGATGTGAAGATCCAGAACAACGTCTCGGTTTACGACAATGTCACCCTCGAGGACGGCGTGTTCTGTGGGCCCAGCATGGTGTTCACCAACGTCTACAACCCGCGTTCGCTGATCGAGCGCAAGGCCGAGTACCGCAGCACGCTGGTCGGCAAAGGTGCCACTCTCGGCGCCAATTGCACCATAGTCTGCGGCGTGACCATTGGTGCGTTCGCTTTCGTGGGAGCCGGCGCGGTGGTTAATAAAGACGTGGCGGCCTATGCGCTGGTGGTCGGTGTACCAGGCCGGCAGATTGGTTGGATGAGCGAGTTCGGCGAGCAGTTGCCCCTGCCGCTGGAGGGCGAAGGCGTAGCGCAATGTGAGCACACCGGCGCGCGCTATCGCCTGCAAGGCAAGACGCTGAGCAAGGAACCAGCAGCATGATCGAATTCATTGACCTCAAGACCCAGCAGGCCCGCCTGAAGGAACGCATTGATGCGGGAATCCAGCGGGTGCTCGCACACGGGCAATACATCCTGGGGCCGGAAGTCGCGGAGCTGGAGGAGAGGCTCGCCGCCTTCGTGGGCGTGAAGCATTGCATCAGCGTGGCCAACGGCACCGACGCCTTGCAGATCGCCCTGATGGCACTCGGCGTAGGGCCGGGCGATGAAGTGATCACTCCTGGCTTCACCTACATCGCCACTGCGGAAACTGTTGCGCTACTGGGCGCAAAACCCGTGTATGTGGACATTGATCCACGCACCTACAACCTCGACCCGAGCTTGCTCGAAACCGCTATTACTGCTCGTACCAAGGCGATTATCCCGGTATCGCTGTATGGCCAGTGCGCCGACTTTGATGGAATCAACGCCATTGCCGACAAGCATGGCATCACCGTGATCGAGGATGCCGCGCAGAGCTTTGGTGCGACCTACAAAGGACGGCGCTCCTGCAGCATGAGCCGCATGGCCTGCACCAGCTTCTTCCCGAGCAAGCCGCTGGGCTGCTACGGCGACGGTGGGGCGATGTTCACCGACGACGACGAACTGGCCATCGTGCTGCGCCAGATCGCCCGTCATGGGCAGGATCGTCGTTACCACCACATTCGTGTGGGGGTGAACAGCCGACTGGACACTCTGCAGGCTGCGATCCTGCTGCCCAAGCTGGAGATTTTCGGCGAAGAGCTGGAGCTACGTCAGGCGGTTGCCGGTCGGTATGCTCAGTTGCTGGGTGAGATCGGCCTGGAGGCCCCGTACGTTGAGGCGCATAACAGCAGCGCCTGGGCACAGTACACGGTGCGCGTAAGCAATCGTGACCGTGTGCAGCAGCAATTGAAGGAAGCGGGGATCCCGACGGCCGTGCACTACCCGATCCCGTTGAATCGTCAGCCGGCGGTGGCCGATGAGACGGCACGCCTGCCAATTGGTGACCGTGTGGCCAATGAGGTCATGAGTCTGCCGATGCATCCGTATCTGGATGACGAGGCCTTGAGTCGTATCACGGTTGCGTTGAAGAAAACCTATAAGGTCACTGGTGACTGATGAGGGCGCTTATGCCTTCGTGCCGTGCTTATGGGCTGAAAATGCTTCGCTATCATGAGTATTCAAGGGCAGAGATGCAGTGTTTGCATACGACTGCCTAGGTGTTTAGTCCGATGACATTGCGCAATACACGGGGCGCAATGTTGAATTTTTATTATCGAGACTTTCGGGTCTCAGCAAGCAAGGTTTAGTTGAATGATCACTGGCAAGAAAATCTTCATTACAGGCGGCGCTGGGTTTATTGCCAGCATGCTTATTTCCCGTTTGGCTGAGCAGAACCAGATTGTTGTATATGACAATTACACCCGGAACACGTTGAAGGGTACTGCATACGACAAACATCCCAATGTGCAGCAGATCCAGGGTGATGTACTGGACTATGACGCGCTAAAGTCAGCAATGACCGGCGCTCAGCTGGTGGTGCATGCGGCCGCCATTGCCGGGATCGAGTCGACCGTTCGCAATCCTGTGACGACCATGCGGGTCAACATGATTGGGGCCGCCAATGCAATGCAGGCTGCACAGGAAGTCGGAGGTGTAGAGCGATTTGTCGATTTCTCTACCTCGGAAGTATTCGGCTCGCACGCCTTCAAGGTTGATGAGGGGCAGCAGACCGTTACTGGTGCTGTTGGCGAAGCTCGCTGGACATATGCAGTAAGCAAGCTTGCCGGCGAACATTTGGCGCATGCTTATCACAAGCAATATGGTCTTCCGACTGTCACTGTTCGTCCGTTCAACGTCTATGGTCCAGGGCAGACCGGAGAGGGTGCGCTGTCCATATTCGTGCGCAAAGCGCTCAATAATGAGGATCTTGTCATCTTTGGTGACGGTAGTCAGATTCGCGCCTGGTGCTTCGTTGATGACATGGTCGAAGGCGTTCTCTGCGCGCTTGAGCATCCTAATGCCGTTGGTGAGTCTTTCAACATTGGTAACGCGCGAGCTGTCACCACCATTTACGGGTTGGCTCAAGCCGTTTGCCGCGTTGTGAATAGCTCCTCGAAAATCGTCTTCCGCGATGCGTTGTCTGCTGACATCGAATTGCGCATTCCCAAGATTGGGAAAGCCAAGGACCTGATCGGCTTCGAAGCCAAGGTTGATCTGGAGGAGGGGCTCAAGCGTACCGCCACTTGGGTTGCTGAAAACGAAGCCAGCCTTCCGCAACTTTCTTCCCTGTTCAAGAGCTGAGTATGCTTAAGCTTTCCCAACCCAATATTGATGACGCTGCAATTGCAGCTGTCGTAGAAGTGTTGCGTTCTGGTCAATTGGTTCATGGTCAGGAATGTGAGACTTTCGAGAAAGAGCTTGCTGAGTACCTCGGTTGTGGTGATGTAATTCTTGTGTCATCCGGCACTTCTGCACTTCATGTGGCATTGATGGCTCTTGATATTGGGCAGGGAGATGCTGTCATCGTTCCCGATTTCACATTTCCTGCTACAGCCAATGTCATTGCATTGACAGGAGCCAGGCCCGTTATTGTCGATGTACGACCTGAAACCTATACGCTGGATAGTGACGCCCTTGAGTCCCTTGTTAGTGGCTGGAAAGGTCCGGAGCGTTTGCGCGCAATTATGCCGGTGCATGAGTTTGGATTTCCTGCAGACATGGAGTCGATCAATCGAATCGCGGAGGCTCATGGGTTGGCTGTGATTGAAGATGCGGCCTGTGCCTTGGGGGCAACTTATGCCGGCGGTAAGGCTGGCAACCTGGCTGATATCGGTTGTTTTTCTTTCCATCCCCGAAAAACGCTGACGACCGGGGAGGGGGGAGCTATTGCAACCTGTCATCCTGAATTGGCCGCTCGTATGCGACGGTTACGCAACCATGGCATGGAACGGACTCCATCCGGCATGCAGTTTTTCGAGCCGGCTACAAACTATCGCCTGACCAACTTTCAAGCTGCTCTTGGCCGCCAGCAGTTGCCACATCTTGATGAATGGATCCAGGCCCGTCGTGATTTGGCAAAGGGCTACTTGAGTAACTTGGCTCCGCTTGTGGAGCAAGGATTGTTGACTTGTCCTGTTTGGGATGATGGGCATAGTTGGCAGACCTTTATGGTGGTGCTGAGCCCTTCTTTCGTGCGTAGCGACGTGATAGCTGCATTGCGTGAGCATGGTGTGGAGTCAAATCTCGGGGCTCAGAGCTTGAGTGTGATTGGGATTTATGGCGATCAGACAGGGAATAGCACAGTTGGGCCACAACTGTATGCAAGCGGCTTGGCGCTACCCTTGTTCGAGCAGATGAGTACCGATGATGTGCAGAAGGTCTGCACTGCCTTGAACGCGGTTCTAGGTTGATCATTGAGATGGAGTCATTGCTAAGGGACCTCAAGAAGTTCTGGGTGTCACGTCGACGTGAGGTTCATGAGCGATTCAAGCGTACGCTTCCGTTCGGGGACTACATAGTTGATCGTTGGGAGAAGGCACGGGAGTTAGGGTTCGGTGAGGGGACTTCTGTCTATGACAGCAGTCTTATCCTGGGTGATGTGAAGGTTGGCGAGCACACCTGGATCGGGCCATTTACTGTTCTCGATGGATCTGGAGGAGGCTTGAGCATCGGCTCCCATTGCTCAATTTCTGCTGGTGTACAGATTTATACGCACGATACGGTCGAGCGCTCCCTGTCGGGAGGTCAGGCTCCCATTGAGTTGGCGCCCACTCTAATAGGCTCCAATTGCTATATCGGCCCTAATGTCGTGATTGTGAAAGGCGTGACCATTGGCGATGGTGTGGTTATAGGTGCAAATAGTCTGGTCTTGAAGGATATTCCGTCTGGCTGCAAGGCATTCGGTACCCCATGCAGGGTGGTTGGGCGGGCGTGAGTAGTTTGAGCCATAAAAAAAAATTACATGTCTTCTTGGGGCCTGTGGAGATTGCCGGTATCGCGGAGGGGCTTGCCAGTGGGCTTAACGCGCTGGGTGCATCTGCGAGCGTAAGGCTTTCGATTCCTCACCCGTTCAATTATGGGCGTGATGTTCCTCCTTGGTTCTATCGGTTTTGGCGATATATCGGGGCGTTACGCAATAGCACTCCCCGATCGCGCATAGTACGAAAGCTCGCTCTGGTGGCTGTGCACAGTCTTTGGAGTTGGTTGATTCTTGCTCGCGCAGCGTTCAAGTATGATGCCTTCATCTTTCTGTACGGCCAGACAATAACCAGCTCGTCATTCGAGCTCTGGTTGTTGAGCCGCCTGTCCAGAAAAATCATATTTATTTATGTCGGCAGCGATACCAGGCCTCCTTATATGGATGGTATGCACGCGTTTCCTGAAAGTGGTAGTGCGGCAGCAGTTCAACTTATGCGCCTGTCGCTGAGTAGCAAGAAAAGGCTGAGGTTACAGGAGCGTTATGCTGACTACCTAGTCAACTCGCCTTCCACTGCACATTTTCATGAGCGCCCATACATAAACTGGTTTTCCTTGGGAATCCCCAAGTTTATGCCAGTTGACCTGCCGCCTGCGGAGTGCTCCAGTTCAGGACGGATTCGCATTCTACACAGCCCATCCCATCCTGTTCTTAAAGGCACGGCCATTATTCTGGAAACCATTGATCGACTTATAAGCAAGGGGCACCCTATTGATCTGATCAAGATTGAAAAGATGCCCAATGAGGTTGTACTCAAGGAGCTTGCTACCTGCGATTTTGTGGTGGACCAGTTGTATTCGGATACCCCTTTGGCTGTCTTCGCGACAGAGGCAGCTTTCTTTGGAAAGCCCGCCGTAGTTGGCGGCTACTTTTCCGAGCAGGTTGATTGTGTTTTGAGTGGGGCTGAATTGCCTCCAAGCCTATACATCGTTCCTGAGCAGCTGGAAGCCGCTATAGAGCGACTCATCGTCGATGCACCCTTTCGTAAAGCACTCGGTGAGCGCGCCAGGCGTTTTGTCAGTGAGCGATGGAGTTCTTCTGCTGTGGCTACGCGCTATTTGCGTCTACTGAATGATGATGTGCCTGAAGAGTGGTGGCTGTCTCCTGGGAGCGTGCAATATTTTCAAGGGTGTGGGCTTTCCCAGGCGAGCGTTGCTCACAGGGTTGCGTTGCTGTTAGAGCATTTCGGTGCAGAAGCATTACAGGTCACGGATAAGCCCTTGCTGGAGCAAGGCTTGATAGCTTTTTCAGCATCGATACCCGCCAATGCTTAAGGCCGCGCTGCGCGACAGTCTGGTATATGGCCTGGCATCGCTTCTATCGAAGGGGCTGGCAATATTCCTTCTTCCCCTTTACACACGGGTTTTATCCCCCGGTGACTATGGCGCCTATGATCTTCTGGTAACCCTAGGCGCCTTGGCCAATCTTGTAGTCGCGCTTGAGGTATCACAAGGGCTGGCCCGCCATTGGGCCGATACCCGTGAGCCTGATGAGCGACGTCGGCTCGCCAGTACGACATTCTGGTTCACTGCCATGATGTATGGTGTTTTTCTGACAGCTGGAGAGGTTTTTGCGCCCTGGTTGAACCGTTGGCTCATAGGGAATGAACACTATTTGACGTCATTCAGGATTGCCATTGGTTTCATTGCGGTCAATGGTATTTTCTACCTGCTGCTCAATCAGTTTCGTTGGGAGTTACGTAGCAAGTCGTATGCATTGGTCAGTTTTCTTTTTGCTTCAGGTACGTTGATTTTTTCCGTTATTTTTTGCTTGTTGTTCGATCTGGGTTTGAACGGTGTCATTCTTGCGCAACTGGTTTCAGCGGGTGGCGCTACTC
This sequence comes from Pseudomonas sp. Pc102, assembly GCF_018408275.1. Lineage (NCBI taxonomy): Bacteria > Pseudomonadati > Pseudomonadota > Gammaproteobacteria > Pseudomonadales > Pseudomonadaceae > Pseudomonas > Pseudomonas sp. Pc102. The sequence continues at coordinate 1,686,277 of NZ_AP021905.1, forward strand.
TTTTGAGCCTGTGGTTGTTGCGTGGAACGTTCGGTTTGTTGTTCGACCGTGGCCTCCTGAAAGCCATACTGACGTTTTCCATACCCTTGGTGCCGGCCGGCGTTGCCGTTTTTGTAAGCCTCTATATCAATCGTTTTTTCCTGGGCTACTTTGGAGCGCTGCACGATATAGGTATTTTCGGCATTGGCAACCGAATCGCGGGTCTGATTTCCTTGCTGGTACTGGGGGTGCAGGCGGCTCTTACTCCTCTGATATATCAGCACTTCAAAGAGCCTGAAACGCCTCGGCAGATAGCCAGGCTGTTCTCTTGGTTCTTTGCCTTGTCATTGAGCAGTTGTCTTTTTCTTGGTTTGTTTGCAAAAGAATTGTTGATTCTATTCGCGTCCCCAGACTATCTGGGCGCTGCTCCGTTGGTGATGGTGTTGGCGCCGGCACTCTTGCTGTCACAGATGTATATATTTGCTCCGGGCATTGCCATCGCGAAGAAAACACGTTGGCAACTTTGGATTACCCTGGGTGCAGCATTGGTCGGGCTGGCCGCAAACTGGCTTCTTGTCCCACCGTTAGGGGCTTTGGGTGCAGCATTGGCAACCTTGCTGTCTTCGGCCGTCTTCTTCCTGGCTTGGCTGATGGTCAGCCAAACCCTTTATTCAGTTCCCTACGCTTCGTACTCGAGCTTGGCATCGGTGCTGGTGTTTATTCTTTGTGCGTTTCTTGGCAGATACATCGATCACTCCGAGAGCGGCCTGTGGACGGCGTTGCTGCTCAAGCTCTTGCTGTTCGTTGGCTTGCTCATTGCCATGGTCGTGACTCGACTTCTATCATTTTCCGACATTCATTCATTGGCCATTCGACTGCGACGACTTTTAATGCGTGCATAGGCGCGGAGCGAGTGCAGGCCATAGGGAACATATAAACCATGTGCGGTATTGCTGGTGGCTGGTGGGCGAATGCTTCAGGTCTGGATGAGGGCTTTTCTCAGGCGCTGTGGTCTATGCGTCGCCGAGGACCCAATGACAGTGGCCATATGCTGTATGCCCTTGAACGCGGCACCTTTGGTCTCGGACATACGCGTCTTTCGATCATCGACCTGACCGCCGGGGGGCATCAGCCGATGCACGCGCCGGACGGCAGTGCATCGATCGTGTTCAATGGTGAGATATATAACTATCGCGAGTTGCGGGCGGAGCTTTCCGCATGTGGCCATGTTTTTGTCTCCAACTCTGATACGGAAGTGCTTCTAGCTGCTTGGCGGCAGTGGGGGCGTTCCTGTTTGACGCGATTGGTTGGCATGTTTGCGTTCGCTGTATATGAAAAACGTTCAGGAAAGCTGACTTGCGTTCGTGATGCGTTCGGCATCAAGCCATTTTTCTATACCTCCACCCCTGAGAGCTTTGCCTTCGCCTCGGAAATTTCGGCCGTTAAGGCGCTGACTGGGCGTCGTATGGGGCTGGACTTGCAACGTGCCTACGACTATCTGGTCCACAACGACTACGACAGCAATGCACGTACTTTCGTTGATGGGGTATTGCAGCTCGAGCCTGGTCACCTCTTGGAGTTCGATTTCTCTTCAGGCGCTCTTGCCTCCCCGAAACGCTGGTGGCTGCCTTCTGTCACAGAACGAACTGACCTGAGCTTTGACCAGGCGGCGGAGCGTTTCCGCGAGGAGTTCCTTCAGAGCATCAGGCTTCATCTGCGCAGCGATGTTCCGCTCGGGGCCGCCCTTTCTGGAGGGCTTGATTCCTCTGCCGTTGTTTGCGCCATGCGGCATGTCGAGCCCGATCTACCTATCAATACGTTCAGCTACATTGCCAAGGGCACCCCGCTCTCAGAAGAGCAGTGGGTTGACCATATAAATCAATATGTCGGTGCTACGGCTCATAAGATCACGGTGAGCCAGGACGAGTTGGCAAGTGACCTGGACGACATGATTCGTACCCAGGGAGAGCCTTTCGGAAGCACGAGTATTTACGCCCAGTACCGTGTCTTCCGCTCGGCGATGGAGAATGAAGTAACAGTCACGCTGGATGGGCAAGGCGCAGACGAGATGCTGGCCGGATACGAGGGCTATCCGGGGCACCGCGTGAGAAGCATGCTTGAGCGAGGGGAGTACGGACGGGCCTGGAGTTTCCTCGCAAGCTGGACACGGTGGCCAGGGCGCTCCTGGGGGATGGGCATCAAGCAGGTTATGGGCGAGATCGCTCCAGACTACCTGTATGAGAGTCTCCGTAGCCTAAAAGGATCTAGCGGTACTCCGCAGTGGATCAATGCCAAGTATCTGGTAGAGCAAGGGGTTCTCACGCAATACCCACGCCAGCAGGCTGGTGGTGCAATAGCGGGGCGTCGTTTGGCTGGTGAGTTGGCGCTTGCTTTGACGAAGAAAGGGCTTCCTGCCTTGCTGCGTCATGGTGATCGAAACTCCATGCGTTTCTCAGTGGAAAGCCGGGTGCCGTTTCTAACCCCAGACCTTGCTCAGTCCTTGCTCTCGTTGCCCGAGGAATACCTTATTTCTCCTCAAGGAGAAACAAAGAGGTTATTGCGTGCCGCATTGCGCGGTATCGTCCCTGACGAGGTCTTGGATCGTCGCGACAAAATAGGTTTTGCAACGCCTGAACGGCAATGGCTGTTGCCAATGGCAGACACTATTCGTGGTTGGTTGAGCGAAGACCTTGAGTTGCCATTCCTGGATCAGATGCAGCTGAGAAAAGCATTCGAATCCATTGTTGCTGGGCAGCAGCCATATACTCCGCAGGTGTGGCGTTGGATCAATTTCTGCCGATGGTATTCTCTAAGTCAGTAATCATGAGTGCACTGACTGGCGCTCTGCTTGACTCGTATTGGAGCCTGTTTTAGTGAAGATTGCATATTTGGTTTTTCATGATGCCACCTCTAATGATGGGGTGATAAAAAAGGTGGCATCACAAATAAAAGCCTGGAGAGGGCAAGGGCACGATGTCGAGGTTTTTTGTACAACCCCTCGGCTTGGTGAGTCCATATTGTCTGGGCGGCAGTATTTGCGAAAAGGTGATTTCTCCTCGGCTCTGAGGCAGAATGAATCACTTCTAGATGATGTAAGAGAGTTCTCTCCTGATGTTGTCTATTTTCGGTATATAAGCTTTAGTCGTACGTTGCATAAAGTTCTCAATGATTATATTTGTGTGACTGAGTTAAACTCACATGATGTAAATGAGTTTCGCCTTTTGGCTCGCCTTGAGCGAACGTTGCGTTCTCGCTTGCGTTATTATGTCTACCGTTTTTTCAGGGGGCTCATTCTTTCTCGCGTCCGAGGGATGGTTAGCGTTACGCGCGAGCTTGCTGTTTCACCTGATTTCTCGAAGTACTCTAAACCGATATTCGTTGTTCCGAACAGCATTGATCTGGAGCAATATGAGCCCATGAAGGATCTTGGGCCAGGACGTATCGGCCTGTTCTTCATTGGGACGCCAGGCCAGCCTTGGCACGGGGTTGAGCATATCGAACGCTTGGCTGAGGCGCTGCCTGAGTTTGATTTCAATGTGGTGGGTTATTCAGGTGTGGATAGATCTAATCTGTTCTTTCATGGTTATCTTGGTGTCGAGCGATACCGAGAGATCATGAGGCGAAGTCATATCTGCATTGGTTCTCTTTCTCTTTATAAAAATGGAATGCAGGAAGCTTGTCCCCTGAAAGTCAGAGAGTACATTGCCGCAGGTTTTCCAGTGTTCATCGGGTATTCTGATACTGCGTTCTTGGATTGTAGCCCGGCTTGGGTCTTGCAGGCCGACATGCAAGGTGAGTTTGTTGAGGTAAGGGATGCGTTACGTGCGTTTTGCCTTGAGAATCGTGACTACGTTGTGCCACCGGAGTCTGCGAAGAAATTTGTGGGTAGTGATGTTCTCGAAATGCAGCGGATTTCCTTTCTAGAGGACGTACTTCGAAGAGAGCGTTCAGCGTAATGATCAGCGTATGCCTAGCCTCTTACAATGGAGAGGCTTATATCTCTGAGCAGGTGTCTTCTATCCTCGCGCAGTTATCGCCTGAGGACGAAGTCATTGTCTCGGATGATGGGTCGAGTGACGGTACTCTTGAAAAGATCCATGGATTCAATGACCCCCGGATCAGGTTGCTGCAAGGGCCTCGTCAGGGGTTGATCGCCAACTTCCAGAATGCGCTTCTCCACGCACATGGCGACATTATAATTCTTTCTGATCAGGATGATGTGTGGCTTCCAGGGCGACTGGAAAGTGTCGTGTCCTACCTTCGTGACCATGATCTTGTCGTGTGCGACTGTACCGTTGTCGACCGTGATCTAGGCTTGATCGCCCCTTCATTCTATTTGCTTAATAACTCCGGCCCTGGGTTGCTGAAGAATCTGGTTAGCAACTCTTATCAAGGCTGCTGCATGGCATTCCGAAAGCGCATTCTCGAACTGGCGCTGCCATTTCCTGTCAACATTCCTATGCATGACTGGTGGTTGGGGCTCGTGGCGGAATTGTATGGGCGCGTTTATTTTTTTCAGCAACCGGGCCTGCTTTACAGGCGTCACGATGCCAATCAGTCCAGCACGGCTCAAATTTCTACAATAGACCTTTCCACACGCATCCGATGGCGGCTTGGTTTGATCGTCGCTCTGATTTCGCGCGCGCCGGCTGCTCTTCGGGCCAGGCGGGAGCGAAGGTAGAGTGCATTGTTCTTGGAGGTTTGCTTGAAGCTATACGTTTGTATTGTGTCCCATGGGCATGCGGATCTCGTTATGGATTCATTGCCCGCGTTCTTGGGGCTCGATTCAATAGCCGTATGTGTAGTCGATAACCTTGGGGAAGCGGCTCTTAGAGGGTACTGCGAGAGTCATTCAATTTTGTACGCGTCGCCTTTGGACGCGCCTTGCGGTTTTGGTGCCAATAATAACCGTGGTTTTCGTCTCTTGGCGGAGCATTTCTCCGTGCGGGATGAAGACTATTTCATCTGCTGCAACCCCGATGTGAAGATCAGCAGGGACGGACTACTGTTGTTGCACGAGGAGCTCTTGCTCTACAGGCCTTCATTGGCGTCCATAAATCTATTTCGAAACCCTGAGATGTCGGAGCTTGATCCTAGCGTTCGCTTCTTTCCCCGGCTTTCTGATTATGTTGCTCGCTTTCTCAAGATCGGGCGTGGCTCGTTGATCAATCGAGAGATTTATGACTCTCCGGTTTATTGTGACTGGGCGGCTGGCTCTTTTCTCATCATAAAACCTGCGCTCTATACTGCGTTGCGCGGATTCGATGAGCGCTATTTCATGTACTTCGAGGATGTAGACCTTTGTTTGAGGGCTCGCAGGCAGGAATCAGCCCGCTTGCTTTATTTGCCGAAAGTCAAGGCCATCCACGCCGGCGCTTTCCAGAACCGATATTTTTTTTCCAAGCACTTCAGTTGGTATTTGCGTAGTTTGCTCAGGTATTTGTTCCGGTTCTATTTTGCCGGGGCTATCCCAAAGCGTCAGATAGAGGGGGTTCAATGACGCGTTGTATGGTTACGGGCGCAAATGGCTTCGTTGGGAGCGCTTTGATGTCTCGGCTCGTATCTGAAGGACATTACTCTGTACGTGCCGTAGTTCGAGAGGCTCAGGCAGCAGCGTGCAGCTTTCCGGACGTAAGGGGCGTCGCGGATCTAGGGCCCGATACAGAGTGGACTGAACTGCTTCAAGGCGTTGATGTCGTGGTGCATTGTGCTGCGCGAGTGCACATCATGGGGGAGTCTGGTGACCAGTCCGAGAAGATGTTTGATCGAGTTAACGTCCAGGGCAGTCTCAATCTGGCCAAGCAGGCTGCTGCCATGGGGGTTCGCCGTTTCATTTTTATCAGCTCGATCAAGGTCAACGGTGAACAGACCCGAGCCAATTGCCCGTTTACTGCGGATGACCTGCCTGCGCCAGGCGATGCTTACGCGCGGTCCAAATTGTTGGCGGAGGAGGGGCTGCAGAGACTTGCACGCGAAACCGGGATGGAGCTCGTTATTATCAGGCCTCCTCTCGTATATGGCCCCGGCGTCGGGGCCAACTTTCTGACACTGATGCGCTGGCTGCAGAAAGGGCTCCCATTGCCGTTGGGGAGGGTTGATAATTCGCGTAGCCTTGTCGCCGTGTTCAATCTGGTTGATTTGATCATCCGGTGTATTGACCACCCCGGCGCAAAGGGCGAGACCTTCCTTGTCAGCGATGACGATGACATGTCTACAACTACACTGCTTTTCCGACTGGGCGAGGCCCTAGGTGAACCAGCACGTCTGATTCCGATACCCGCGAAATTGATTATATGGGCTGCGACGATTCTGGGTCGACGGGGCATGGCGCAGCGCTTGTGCGATTCTCTTCAGGTCGATATCCAAAAAACAAAGCGCCTGCTCGAGTGGGCGCCTCCCTGCAAGGTTCAGGATGCCCTGAACGAAACTGCTAAGCATCTTATCGAACAGCGGGTTTCATGACTTTTCTGCTCCTTCTCCCTTTTCTGACCCTGGCAGCCTTCCTGCTGACGGGGGTCATGCGTCGATACGCGCTTTCCCGCAGCCTCATGGATGTTCCGAACGAAAGGAGCTCGCATAAGTTGCCGACTCCGCGGGGAGGGGGGGTAGCTGTTGTGCTCTGTTTCCTTATCTCCCTGTGCGCTCTTTTGATAGTGGGTTTGATCGAGTGGTCAGTCTTTTTTGCCTTCATGGGGGCTGGAGTCAGCACCGCTCTATTAGGCTTTCTCGATGATCATGGTCACATTGCGGCTAGATGGCGTCTGCTTGGGCATTTTGCGGCGGCGGCGTGGGCTCTATTCTGGCTGGGAGGATTTCCGCCCCTGACAATAATGGGAGTAGAACTTGACTTGGGCTGGATAGGTCATCTACTAGCGGTTTTCTATCTCGTATGGATGTTGAATCTGTACAACTTCATGGATGGTATCGATGGTATTGCCAGTGTAGAGGCTGTTTGTGCATGTGGTGGTGGGGCGCTGCTGATATGGTTTGCTGCGTCACCGACGCTTCCATTCCTTCCGCTTTGTGTTGCCTTCTCGGTTGTTGGTTTTTTGTTTTGGAACTTCCCTCCTGCAAGGATATTCATGGGAGATGCGGGCAGTGGTTTTCTAGGCATCACACTCGGACTATTGACGATCCAGGCAGCATGGCTGGATATGCATTTCTTCTGGGGGTGGTTGATCCTTCTTGGCGTGTTCATCGCGGACGCGACTTTCACGCTCATTCGCCGATTACTGAATGGCGAGAAGCCATATGAGGCGCACCGAAGCCACGCCTATCAATATGCTTCCCGTCTCTATGGCCGCCATCTGCCTGTAACCCTGGCAGTGCTGGTCATCAACCTCATCTGGCTATTGCCTCTGGCTTTGCTGGTTGGCACCGGTAGCTTAAATGAACTCGTGGGGCTGGTGTTGGCTTACGTACCTCTGGTTCTGTTGTGTATCAAGTATCAGGCAGGAAAGGAGAGGAGTGCGTAATGGCTATTTTCAGTCCTGTTTGGGAGGGCGCATGGTGCATCTAGATATGAGGGCGCATCTTTTGGGTCTTTCTCGCCAGCGTAAGCGGGCCATGCAGGTAGTCGTTGATATTCTGCTCATCTGGATTGCCCTCTGGCTGTCATTTGCCATCAGGTTGGGCTCCGAGGGGTTCATCAACCCCTTTGCAGAGTATTCCTGGCTATTTCTAATCGCCCCTTTTACAGCTGTCCCTCTTTTTATCAATTTCGGCCTTTACCGCGCGGTACTTCGTTATTTCGGCTCCAGCGCATTACTTACGATATTCAATGCGGTCAGTCTATCCACTCTTATTTTGGCGGTGGTGATTTACTTGGTTCGTCCAGATGAGTTGATGCCACGCTCGGTCATCTTCATCTATTGGTGGCTGTGCCTATTTTTTATCGGTGGCCTGCGCCTGCTTATGCGTCAGTACTTCGCCGGTAGCTTCTTCTCGGATTTCTCCTTCCTTTCGGATGATCGCCTACCCAAAGTGGCGATCTATGGTGCGGGCTCAGCAGGAAATCAGTTGGCAGCCGCATTACGCATGGGTAAAGCGATGCGTCCCGTTGCTTTCATCGATGATGACGAGAATTTGGCGGATCGCGTCATTGCTGGTCTCAAGGTATACAAGCCAGCAGGCATTCCCTCGATGATTTCGCAGACCGCTACTCGCGAGGTACTTCTCGCCATCCCATCTGCTACTCGTCAGCGCCGCCGCGAGATTCTTACGTCGTTGGAGCGTTACCCAGTTCATGTCCGCACTGTTCCTGGATTCATGGATCTAGCCAGTGGTCGTGTCAGTGTCAGTGACCTGCAAGAAGTGGATATCGCCGATTTGCTTGGGCGTGACTCGGTCCCTCCCCGAGCTGACTTGTTCGAGCGCTGTATTCGTGGCCGGATAGTGATAGTCACTGGTGCAGGTGGTTCTATTGGCTCCGAGCTCTGTCGGCAGATTCTCAACTGTAATCCCGAGACGTTGATTCTTTTCGAGCACAGCGAATTCAACCTCTACAGCATCCACTCGGAGTTGGAGCGACGTGTTCGCTCTCATAGCCTGCCTGTGCGTTTGTTGCCGATTCTGGGCTCGATACGTAACAGCGATCGGTTGCTTGATGTGATGCGCACATGGAAAGTGGATACCGTCTACCATGCGGCCGCCTATAAGCATGTCCCCCTTGTTGAGCACAACATTGCGGAGGGTGTACTCAATAATGTTATCGGTAGCCTGAACACCGCTCAGGCTGCTATCCAGGCCGGAGTTGAGCACTTCGTTCTGATTTCAACTGATAAAGCCGTGCGTCCAACCAACGTGATGGGCAGCACCAAGCGCTTGGCCGAGATGGTGTTGCAGGCCTTGAGTCGCGAGGAGGCGCCTGTACTCCATGGAGAAAAGGCCGGAGTAAACCAGGTCAACAAGACCCGCTTCACCATGGTCCGTTTCGGTAACGTGCTGGGGTCGTCCGGCTCGGTGATTCCGTTGTTTCGTGAGCAAATCAAGCGGGGCGGCCCGGTCACCGTCACTCATCCCAATATCACTCGCTACTTCATGACCATCCCGGAAGCTGCTCAGCTTGTCATCCAGGCCGGCTCGATGGGGCAGGGTGGGGATGTCTTCGTATTGGACATGGGGCAGCCCGTCAAGATTGCCGAGTTGGCGGAAAAGATGATCCATCTCTCGGGGCTCAGCGTTCGTAGTGAAGACAATCCAAATGGCGATATCGCTATCGAGTTCACAGGACTGCGTCCGGGCGAGAAGCTGTACGAAGAGTTGCTGATTGGCGAGAACGTCAGTCCGACCGATCACCCGATGATCATGAGGGCGAATGAAGAGCATCTGCCTTGGGAGGCTTTCAAGACTGTCATCGAGCGTCTGCTTGAAGCGGTTGAACAGGACGATTACAAGACGGTGCGCCAGATCCTACGTGAGACTGTAAACGGATACTCTCCCGATGAGGAAATCGTTGACTGGATCCATCAACAGCGTGGAATTGAGCCGCCTCTCTCCAGGGGCTAGCTTGGCTCGGCGGGTTTAGGAGTACCGCACCTCAAGCTAGTCACATGGAGATTTAAGTGATGATCCTCGTACGGATTCTTTCCCTGTTGTTCGTCTTCCTCGGTTTTACCGGGTCCGCCATTGCTGCGGAGACGCCATCCAAGAGCGAGCCGACGAAGGTTGCTACCGAACAGGTCGTAAAAAAGGTGGATATCAACAAGGCCGATGCTGCTGCGTTGCAGGGGGCGATGGTCGGAGTTGGTGAGTTGAAGGCCAAGGCAATCGTGGAGTATCGCGAAGCCAATGGTGCATTCTCATCCGTAGACGATCTGCTGCAGGTCAAGGGAATTGGCGCCAAGACTCTTGAGGCCAACCGCGACAGGCTTAGCGTCGAATAAGCGCTGATGGCCAAAGGAGGAAAGCCGGCTTTATAGTCGGCTTTTTTGTGCCTTTGATCCGCCGCTAACGAGGCTTTGGGTCACGGCAGCTTTCGACAGCGAAGCCTTGTGTACATTAGCCCTGCCATGCGCCGAGGGTTTTGAATTGGCTCCGCGACCTGAACTCGACGGCAAAGCCGAACGCGCTTCAGCGCGGCCATGAAGGGGGTGTGGGCCGAAGGTCCCAAATAACCGGGGACGAAGTCCCTGGTGAGAGTCAGGGTGCTGAAACGAAAAAGCCCCCGGCATATGCCGAGGGCTTTGAATTTGGCTCCGCGACCTGGACTCGAACCAGGGACCCAATGATTAACAGTCATTTGCTCTACCGACTGAGCTATCGCGGAACAACGACGCGTATCCTACTGATTAAGAAGGAGAAGTCAAGCACCTGGCTTGAGCTTCTCCCGCTTTTTTCACAGTACCTGGGTGATGGCGCGGGTCACGCTTTCCAGGTTGCCGTTGTTCAGTGCGGCGACGCAGATGCGCCCGGTGCTGACGGCGTAGATGCCGAACTCGTTCTTCAGGCGCTCGACCTGCTCGGCGGTGAGGCCGGAGTAGGAGAACATGCCGCGCTGGCGGGCGACGAAGCTGAAGTCGCGCTTGGCGCCGAAGGCGGCCAGTTGCTCGACCATCGCCAGGCGCATGCTGCGGATGCGCTGGCGCATCTCGCCCAACTCCTCTTCCCACAGGGCGCGAAGCTCGGGGCTGTTGAGCACCGATGCCACTACCGTGGCGCCGTGGGTCGGCGGGTTGGAGTAGTTGGTACGGATCACGCGCTTGGCCTGCGAGAGTACTCGGCTGGCTTCGTCGCTGGAGCCAGTGACGATGGACAGGGCGCCAACGCGCTCGCCGTAGAGCGAGAACGACTTGGAGAAGGAACTGGAGACGAAGAAGTTCAGGCCCGATTGTGCGAACAGGCGCACCGCTTCCGCGTCTTCTTCTATACCGTCACCGAAGCCTTGGTAGGCGATGTCGAGGAAGGGAATGTGCTCGCGCTCGCGCAGCACTTCCAGTACGGCTTTCCAGTCATCGAGGTTCAGGTCGACGCCCGTCGGGTTGTGGCAACAGGCGTGCATCACGACGATCGAACGAGGAGGAAGGGCCTTGAGGTCTTCGAGCATGCCGGCACGATTCACGCCATGGGTGGCGGCGTCGTAATAGCGGTAGTTCTGCACCGGGAAACCGGCGGACTCGAACAGCGCCCGGTGGTTTTCCCAGCTCGGGTCGCTGATGGCGACAACGGCATCGGGCAGCAAGCGCTTGAGGAAGTCGGCACCGGTCTTCAGGGCCCCTGTGCCGCCGACCGCCTGGGTGGTGATGATGCGGCCGTCGGCAATCAGCGCCGAGTCGGTACCGAACAGCAGCTTCTGCACGGCCTGGTCGTAGGCGGCGATGCCTTCGATCGGCAGGTAGCCACGCGGTGCGTGGGCTTCGATGCGGGCCTTCTCGGCCTCGGCAACGGCGCGCAGCAGCGGGATACGGCCCTGTTCGTTGTAGTAGACGCCCACGCCAAGGTTGACCTTGGTCGGGCGGGGATCGGCGTTGAATGCTTCGTTAAGGCCCAGGATCGGGTCGCGCGGAGCCATTTCGACGGCAGAAAACAGACTCATGATGCGGCTGCTCGAGAGGAGGGGAAGTTGGAGGCCTGGCAACCCCGCGAGCATCGTGCATTGGGGTTGCGCAATCGGGCCGGTATTATAGCGGCCAAGGTCGCGTGCGGCGACATCGTACGCTAGCTTTTCGCCTGGTTTGACGCTGCCCGCGGGCGGGTGTCACATCCTTTTGCCGAGGTCAGACATGTCAGAGTTTCAACTTGTCACCCGCTTCCAGCCGGCCGGCGACCAACCTGAGGCCATCCGTCAGTTGGTCGAGGGCCTGGAAGCCGGTCTGTCGCACCAGACGCTGCTGGGGGTGACCGGTTCGGGCAAGACCTTCAGCATCGCCAATGTCATCTCCCAGGTGCAGCGTCCGACGCTCGTGCTGGCGCCGAACAAGACGCTGGCCGCCCAGCTCTATGGCGAGTTCAAGGCCTTCTTCCCGAACAATTCCGTCGAGTATTTCGTCTCCTACTACGACTATTACCAGCCCGAAGCCTACGTACCGTCCTCGGACACCTATATCGAGAAGGACGCATCGATCAACGACCACATCGAGCAGATGCGCCTGTCGGCGACCAAGGCCCTGCTGGAGCGCTCCGACGCGATCATCGTCGCCACGGTTTCGTCGATCTACGGCCTGGGCGATCCCCAGTCGTACCTGCGCATGGTTCTGCACCTGGACCGGGGCGACAAGATCGACCAACGCGCGCTGCTGCGCCGCTTGGCCGACCTGCAGTACACCCGCAACGACATGGACTTCGCCCGCGCCACCTTCCGTGTCAGGGGTGATGTGATCGACATCTTCCCGGCGGAGTCCGATCTGGAGGCGATCCGCGTCGAGTTGTTCGACGACGAGGTGGAGAGTCTTTCCGCCTTCGATCCACTGACCGGCGAGGTGATCCGCAAGCTGCCGCGCTTCACCTTCTACCCCAAGAGCCACTATGTGACGCCGCGTGAGGTGATCCTCGGTGCGGTGGAGAAGATCAAGGAAGAGCTCAAGGAGCGCCTCGACTACCTGCGCAGCAACAACAAGCTCGTAGAGGCCCAGCGCCTGGAGCAGCGCACCCGTTTCGACCTGGAGATGATCCTCGAACTGGGCTATTGCAACGGCATCGAGAACTACTCCCGCTATCTTTCCGGTCGTGAGCCCGGCCAGGCGCCGCCCACTCTCTACGACTACCTGCCGGCGAACTCGCTGTTGGTGATCGACGAATCCCACGTCAGCGTTCCGCAGGTCGGGGCGATGTTCAAGGGCGACCGTTCGCGCAAGGAAAACCTGGTGGAGTACGGCTTCCGTCTGCCGTCGGCGCTGGACAACCGGCCCATGCGCTTCGACGAATGGGAGGCGGTCAGCCCGCAGACCATCTTCGTTTCCGCGACGCCTGGGCCCTACGAGGCCGAGCATGCCGGGCGCGTCGTCGAACAGGTGGTGCGTCCGACCGGCCTGGTAGACCCGGAGATCGAGGTGCGTCCGGCCACGACGCAAGTCGACGACCTGCTGTCGGAGATCCGCAAGCGTGTCGCCGTCGAACAGCGCGTGCTGGTCACCACCCTGACCAAGCGCATGGCCGAGGACCTCACCGACTACCTGTCCGACCATGACGTTCGGGTGCGCTACCTGCACTCGGATATCGACACGGTGGAGCGGGTGGAGATCATCCGTGACCTGCGCATCGGCGCCTTCGACGTGCTGGTGGGCATCAACCTGCTGCGCGAGGGCCTGGATATGCCCGAGGTTTCGCTGGTGGCCATCCTCGACGCCGACAAGGAGGGCTTCCTGCGTTCCGAGCGCTCGCTGATCCAGACCATCGGTCGGGCCGCGCGCAACCTGCATGGCAAGGCCATCCTCTACGCCGACAACGTCACCGGCTCGATGCAGCGCGCCATCGACGAGACCGAGCGTCGCCGCAACAAGCAGATCGCCTTCAACGAAGCCAACGGCATCGTTCCCAAGGGCGTGCAGAAGGACGTCCAGGACATCCTCGAAGGTGCCACCGTGCCGGGCTCGCGCAGCAACAAGCGCAAGGCGATGGCCAAGGCGGCGGAGGAAAGCGCCCGCTACGAGGCGGAGCTGCGCTCGCCGAGCGAGATCACCAAGCGCATCCGCCAGATGGAGGAGAAGATGTACCAGTTGGCCCGCGACCTGGAGTTCGAGGCTGCCGCGCAGCTGCGTGACGAGATCCAGAAGCTCCGTGACAGGCTGCTGCAGGTGTGAATGGAAAGGGCGCCATCAGGCGCCCTTTTTCCATCACGGCGTCGTTTTTCAGCGGCGTCCGAAGATGATCATCATCACCCCGCCCAGGGTTGCCAGGCAGGCCAGCAGCGCCGTGACGCTCAGGCGCTCGTCGAGGATCAGGTAGCCCAGCAGGAGCGCCACCACCGGGTTGACGAAGGCGAAGGTCGATACCAGGCTCGGACGCACTTCGCGCAGCAGCCAGAAGTAGGCGGGGTAGACGCCGAGACTCACCGGCAGCACCAGGTAGGCCAGCCACAGCCAGCCGCCCGGGGACAGGTGCCCCAGTTCGAAGCCCTGCCAGTCTCCGCGCCACAGGCCGAAGCCGGCCAGCAGCGCAGTACCGATCAGCATCTGCATGGCCAGCCCCATCCAGCTGGAGCGGAACGGCCCGCGCTTGCGCAGCAGCCAGGCGCCGACGGCCCAGAGCAGCGTGGCCGTCACCACCAGCGCGCCGGCGAACCACTGCTCGAAACCCGGGTCCTCGCCCAGGCCGTTGCCCATCAGCAGCAGGATGCCGCCGCTGGCCACCGCCAACCCGCAGAGCACCCAGAGCGGCGGGCGCTCGTCCAGCAGCCATTCCAGAGCCACGCTCCACAGTGGCAGCGTGGTGTAGAGCATCGCAAGCATGCCGGTCGGCAGGTACTGGTTGGCATAGATCAGGGCGCCCTGGCCGACGGCGATCAGCATCACTCCGCCGATGAAGGCGCTGCCCAGGTCGCTGCGCTGCACCTTGGCCTGGCCACGCAACAGCACCCAGGCTAGGGCCAGCAGGCCGGCGAAGAGGAAGCGCAGCGTGGCGATGACGAACGGTGGCTGCTCGCGCAGCAGGAAATGATTGGCCAGGTAGGTGGTGCCCCAGCCGATGTAGATGAGGGCGAAGGCGCCGACGAGGAGGAGGGCGCGGGTTCTCGGGTTGATGCTGGACATGCGAAGCCTGGAGCGGAACGCGCCGCTCCAGGCGGTGCGCGGGGTTAGTGAGCGGCGCCGCCGGTGGCGCCGGCGGGCAGGGAACGGGTCAGCAGCACGGCGATCATGCTGATGCCGAGTGCGATGCCGATGAAATGGAAGGCGTCATTGTACGCCATGATCGCCGCCTGCTGATGGGCGATCTCGCTGAGCTTGGCCAATGCCGCCTGGTCGCTGCCGAGCTTCTCGCCAAGCAGGGCCAGGCGCTCGGCCACCTGCGGGTTGCTCGGTACCAGCGACTCGCGCAGGTAGTCGAAATACACCTTGGCGCGGCTGTCCAGCAGGGTGGCGAGCAGGGCGATGCCGATGGCGCCGCCGAGGTTGCGCAGGATGTTGAACAGGCTGGAGGCCGACCCCGCATCCTGCGGCAGGATGTAGGCCGTGGCGATCAGCGAGATGGTCACCATCACCAGCGGCTGGCCCAAGGCGCGGATGATCTGGATCTGGTTGAACTGCGGGCCGGCGAAGTCGGGGTTGAGCACCCCGGAGGCGAAGCTGGCGGCGCCGAACAGGCCGAAGCCCAGGGCGCAGAGCAGCTTCGGCGAGATGATCTTCATCAGCTTGGGCACCAGCGGGATGAGGAACAGCTGCGGCACCCCCATCCACATGATCACCTCGCCGATCTGCAGCGCGTTGTAGCCCTGGATCTGCGCCAGGTACAGCGGCAGCACGTAGATCGAACCGTAGAGCCCCATGCCCAGGCCGACGCTGGAGATGCTCGACAGGCCGAAGTTGCGGTTCTTGAGGATGCCCAGGTTGATCAGCGGGTTGGGCCGCGAGGTCTGCAGGATGACGAAGAGGACCAGGCTCACCAGGGCGATGCTGCCCAGGCCGACGATGAGCTGCGACTCCAGCCAGTCCTTGCGATGGCCTTCCTCGAGGAATACCTGCAGGCAGCCCAGCCCCAGGCCAAGGGTGAGGATGCCGGCGTAGTCCGTGCTCTTCAGCAGTTCCCAGTGAGGCGCCTTCTTCTCCAGGCCGTACATCAGCCCGGCGATCATCAGCAGGCCCGGGGGCACGTTGATGTAGAAGATGTATTCCCAGCCGAAGTTCTCCGTCAGCCAGCCGCCCAGGGTCGGGCCGATGGAGGGCGCGAAGGTGGCGGTGATGGCGAACAGCGCCATGCCCTTGGCCCGGTGGTGCTCGGGCAGCTTGATCAGGGTCAGGGTGAAGGCCAGGGGGATCAGCGCGCCGCCGGTGAAGCCCTGCATGGCGCGGAACACGATCATGCTTTCAAGGCTCCAGGCCATGGAGCAGAGCAGGGAGGACGCGAGGAAACCGAGGGAGACCCAGACCGCCAGGCGTCGCGCCGAGAGCACCTGCACCAGCCAGGCGGTGAGCGGGATCATGATGATCTCCGCCACCAGGTAGGACGTGGAGATCCACGAGCCTTCCTCAAGGGTGGCGGAGAGCGCGCCCTGGATGTCCTTCAGCGAGGAGTTGGTGATCTGGATGTCCAGCACCGCCATGAAGGCGCCGAGCATGGCGCTCATCACGGCGATCCAGTCGCGCCGGCTGGGCTCGCCGGTCGGGCGGATCAGGGCGTCACCGGCCACCGTCAGTCATCCAGCTTGATCGAGACTTTCACCAGCACCGACATGCCGGGGCGGATGCGGCCCTTGAGCGGGTTGTCGCGCTCGAAGGTCAGCTTCACCGGGATGCGCTGCACCACCTTGGTGAAGTTGCCGGTGGCGTTGTCCGGTGGCAGCAGGCTGAACTGGGCGCCGGACGCGGCGAACAGGCTTTCGACCTTCGCCTCGATGGGCGTATTGGGGAAGCTGTCGAACACCAGTTCGGCCTTTTGCCCAGGCTGCATGTGCTCGATCTGGGTTTCCTTGAAGTTGGCCTGGACCCAGATGTCCTGGTCCGGGACCAGCGACATCAGGTGGGCGCCGACCTGCACGTACTGGCCGTTGCGCGCGGCGCGCTGGCCGACCATGCCGTCGATGGGCGCGCGGATCTCGGTGCGCGCCAGGTTCAGCTCGGCCTGGGCGATATCGGCGCGGGCATTGGCGATCTGCGCTTCCAGGCGCTTCACGTCGGCACGCAGCGCATCGGTCTGCACGCGCTGGGCCTTGAGGTCGGCCTCGGCGCGGGCCACCTGGGAACGGGCCACGCGGGAGTCGGCGGACAGCGTGGTGACGCGTTCCTCGGAGACATAGCCCGGCTTGCGCAGGGTCTGTGCGCGGGACAGGTCGATCTGGGTGCGGCCCAGGGTCGCCTGGCTGGCGGCAACGTCGGCCTCGCTGGCGGCGATCATGCTGTCCTGCTGGGTGAGTTTGCTGCGTGACTGGGCCAGCTCCGCCTCGCGAGTGGCCAGGGTGGCCTGCGCGCGTTGCAGGGCCAGCTTGAAGTCCTCGGCCTCCAGGCGTACCAGCAGGTCGCCTTTCTTCACATGCTGGTTGTCGCCCACCAGCACTTCTTCTATACGCGCGCCGAGCTGGCTGGAGACCCGGGTGATCTCGCCCTGGACATAGGCGTTGTCAGTGGTTTCCAGGAAGCGCCCGACCAGCAGCCAGTGCAGGAAGAAACCGCCCACGACGAGGACCAGCAGGGCGATGAAAACGAACAGGCGACGTTGCAGTTTGGCAGGCATTCCAGGTGCTCGAAGTGCGGGCGGAAAGGCGGAAATCTAGCACTGTTCCAGTCAGGCAAATAGCCAGTACACTTCATAAACTTTGTTGCTTATGGGGAACAATAATGGGTCTGGATGACGCCCTGATCTTCACCCGGGTGGTGGAGTTGCACAGCTTCACCCAGGCCGCCCATAGCCTGGGCATGCAGAAATCCACGGTCAGCCGGCGCATCGCCCTGCTGGAGGAGCGCCTTGGCGTGCGCCTGCTCAACCGCACGACGCGCAAGCTGCGGCTGACCGAGGTCGGCCAGGCCTATTACGAGCGCTGCCGGCAGATCATGGTCGACTTCGCCGAGGCCGAGCAGGCGGTCATGCAGCTGCAGCAGGAGCCCTCCGGCCTGTTGCGCATCACCGCGCCCATCGAGTTCGGCCAGTTGTTCCTCGGCAGGGTGCTGGGCGACTTCATGAGCCAGTACCCACAGATCACCGCTGAAGTGGAGATCACCTCGCGGGACGTGGACCCGCTGGAGGAGGGCGTCGACATCGCCATCATGGTCGGCCAGCCACAGGATTCCACCCTGATCGCCCGCAAGCTGTTCGAGAATGGCCGCCGTCTCTGCGCCAGCCCCGCTTACCTGGCGGCCCACGGCACGCCGCTCGATGTCCAGGCCCTGGCCGAGCACCGCGCGGTGCTCTTGCCCCAGGACCCGCAGCGCTACTGGCCGCTGCTCGATGAAAGCGTGCCCTGCCAGCGCGTGCTGCACTGCAACAACATCACCTTCGCCCGCGAGGCCGTGCTGGGCGGGGCGGGCATCGCCTCGCTGCCGCTGATGATCACCGAGGACGCGGTGCGCCGCGGCGAGCTGGTCGAGCTGCTGCCCGGCGTGCAGTTGCCCAGCGGCGTGATCTACGCCGTCTATCCTTCCCGGCGCTTCCAGGCGATGAAGGTGAAGGCCTTCCTCGATTTCCTCATGGCCAGCCTGCCGATCGATCGCAGCCAGTGGCTGGAGCCCGCAGCTGCGCCCCTGCTAACATCGCGCCTTTGACCGTTCCTCCGTACCAGGACCCGCCATGACCACTGTCCGTACCCGCATCGCGCCGTCGCCCACTGGCGACCCGCACGTCGGCACCGCCTATATAGCCCTGTTCAACCTCTGCTTCGCCCGTCAGCACGGTGGCCAGTTCATCCTGCGCATCGAGGACACCGACCAGCTCCGCTCCACCCGCGAGTCGGAGCAGCAGATCTTCGACGCCCTGCGCTGGCTGGGCATCGAGTGGGACGAGGGCCCCGATGTCGGTGGCCCCCACGGCCCCTATCGGCAGAGCGAGCGCGGCGAGATCTACAAGAAGTATTCCCAGGAACTGGTGGACAAGGGCCATGCCTTCCCCTGCTTCTGCACCGCCGAGCGCCTGGACAAGCTGCGCGCCGAGCAGACCGAGCGCAAGGAAACCCCGCGCTACGACGGCCACTGCATCGACCTGAGCCGCGAGGAAGCGGACACGCGCATCGCCGCCGGCGAGCCTCATGTCGTGCGTATGAAGATGCCCACCGAGGGCGTCTGCGTGGTGCCGGACATGCTCCGCGGCAATGTCGAGATCCCGTGGGATCGCATGGACATGCAGGTGCTGATGAAGACCGATGGCCTGCCGACCTACTTCCTCGCCAACGTGGTCGATGACCACCTCATGGGCATCACCCATGTGCTGCGCGGTGAAGAGTGGCTGCCCTCGGCGCCGAAGCTGATCAAGCTGTACGAGTACTTCGGCTGGGAGCAGCCGGTGCTCTGCTACATGCCGCTGCTGCGCAACCCGGACAAGAGCAAGCTCTCCAAGCGCAAGAACCCGACGTCCATCACCTTTTACGAGCGCATGGGCTACCTGCCCGAGGCGATGCTCAACTACCTCGGCCGCATGGGCTGGTCGATGCCGGACGAGCGCGAGAAGTTCTCCCTGGCGGAGATGATCGAGCACTTCGACCTGTCGCGCGTTTCCCTGGGGGGGCCGATCTTCGACCTGGAGAAGCTCTCCTGGCTCAACGGCCAGTGGATCCGCGAGCTGCCGGTGGAGCGGTTCGCCGCCGAGGTGCAGAAGTGGGCGCTCAATCCCGACTACCTGATGAAGATCGCCCCCCACGTGCAGGGCCGGGTCGAGACCTTCAGCCAGATCGCCCCGCTGGCCGGCTTCTTCTTCGCCGGCGCGCTGCCGCTGGACGCCAAGCTGTTCGAGCACAAGAAACTGTCGCCCGACCAGGTTCGCCAGGTCATGCAACTGGTGCTGTGGAAGCTGGAATCGCTGCGCCAGTGGGAGAAGGACCGCATCACCGCCTGCATCCAGGCCGTCGCCGAACACCTAGAGCTCAAGCTGCGTGACGTGATGCCCCTGATGTTCCCGGCCATCACCGGCCAGGCCAGCTCCGTCTCCGTGCTGGACGCCATGGAAGTGCTCGGCGCCGACCTCACGCGCTTCCGCCTGCGCCAGGCGCTGGAGCTCCTGGGCGGTGCGTCGAAGAAGGAAACCAAGGAGTGGGAAAAGATCCGCGACGCCATTCCTGGCTGAGTGGCCCCGCCTCCAGCAGGCCCGCCTCGTGCGGGCCTTTTCGTCTCTTGAGAAGGGAAGCGGGTTGGCTCGGCGGGAGCGGAGCATGGGCGCTTCTCGCTGAATCCGGTAAGTGATTGTTCTTGCGATGAAAATTTTTCGATCCCGCAGAAAAATTTTGTTGACAGCCTTCAGGGGCGCCCTTAGTATGCGCCCCGTTCTCACGACGAACTCGAAAGCGACGTGAGATGTTCCAGCGTTGTTCGTGGGGCTATAGCTCAGCTGGGAGAGCGCTTGCATGGCATGCAAGAGGTCGACGGTTCGATCCCGTCTAGCTCCACCAAATTGCCGGGATTCGCAGCGATGGTTGCGGTTCCACGAAGGTTAAGTCCCCTTCGTCTAGTGGCCTAGGACACCGCCCTTTCACGGCGGTAACAGGGGTTCGAGTCCCCTAGGGGACGCCACTTTCCAGCAGCGACAGCCACCAGGCCAGTCGCGCACCGAGAAGGTTTCGGGGCTATAGCTCAGCTGGGAGAGCGCTTGCATGGCATGCAAGAGGTCGACGGTTCGATCCCGTCTAGCTCCACCAAACCAGATGCCCAGCGCATCGAATTAAGGCCAGCCGCAAGGCTGGCCTTGCTTTTCGAAGGTTCAAAGTCCCCTTCGTCTAGTGGCCTAGGACACCGCCCTTTCACGGCGGTAACAGGGGTTCGAGTCCCCTAGGGGACGCCACTTTTCCCGCTCTGCGGGGTTTTCAAGGGTCATTCCGTCATGGGGTGGCCCTTTTGTTTTTCCGCTTCCGGAACATCCGCCTACCTCATTCATTCGCATCCCGGCCCACGACGGGTGGCACGTGTATCGGCTTGCCAAATTGAATGATGGATATAATATTATATCCATCATTCCACGGGAGGCCGTCATGAGCGACAAACGCACCCAGACACGCAAGCGCATTCTCGCCGAGGCGGGCAGGGCACTGTTCGCGCGGGGGCCGCTGGAGCCTAGTGTCAGCGAAGTGATGGCGGCGGCCGGGCTCACGGTGGGTGGTTTCTATACCCATTTCGACAGCAAGGAAGCCTTGATGGCGGAGGCGTTCGGTGAGCTGCTGCGGGAACGGCGCCAGCAGATGCGCCAGATCGATTCCGCACTTGCACCACGGGACCGGCGCTCTCTGGCGGCGGCCTTCTACCTCTCACGCAGGCATCGCGACAGCACGGATCGTGGCTGCCCGCTTCCCGGCTCCCTCGGCGAAGTGGCGCGCAATGCCGAACCCTACCAACTGATGCTGGCCGAGCACCTCGAACTGCTCGCTGCCGACCTGGCCGGTACGCCGGAGGAGGGCGACAAGGCCCTGGCCGATATCGCCCTGATGGTCGGCGGCCTGGCCCTTGCCCGGCCCTGGGCGCCGGCGAGTTGTCGGACCGGATACTGCGTGCCGCCCGTACGGCGGTGATCTAGGAGAAACGAGATGAACAGCCTGGACTTGCTTCGAGGATTCAACGCCACGGTCGGCCGGGTCGCGCCCCGGCACGTCGCCGACCGTGCCCGGCGGCGCTTCATGACGCCGCGCGACACCACGCCTCGCGATTGGGAGCTGCCCTGGCTCGAGCGCGCTGAGCGCATCACCCTGCGCTTCGGCCTTTCCGCCCTGCGCTGGGGCAGCGGCCCGACCGTGTTGCTGATGCACGGCTGGGAAGGGCGCCCGACCCAGTTCGCCAGCCTGATCGACGCGCTGGTACAGGCCGGCTACGGCGTGATCGCCCTCGATGCACCCGCCCACGGCCGTTCTCCGGGGCGCGAGGCGAACATCGTGCTGTTCGCCCGTGCCCTGCTCGAAGCCGCCGAGGACCTGCCGCCGCTGCACGGCGTGATCGGCCACTCCATGGGCGGCGCCAGCGCCATGCTGGCCATCCAGCTGGGGTTGCGGCCCCGGGCCCTGGTCACGGTGGCCGCCCCCAGCCGCATTCTCGGCATGCTGCGCGGCTTCGCCCGCTTCATCGGCTTGCCGCCCCGGGCTGGCGAGCAGTTCATCAAGCGGGTCGAGGATCACGCCGGCATCCCCGCTGCGGACCTCGACGTGCAGCACTACCGGCTCGACATGCCCGGCCTTGTGGCCCATGCGGAGGATGATCCCCTGGTTCCCGCCGCCGAAGCCGGGCGTATCCACGAGGCCTGGTTCGACAGCCAGCTGCTGCGCCTGGAGGGCGGTGGCCACCAGCGGGTGCTGGCGGACCCGCGCCTGGTGAAGGCGGTGTTGCAGCTGTTCCACGAGGTCGGCCTGCGCGCCAGTGCCTGAGCCTTTCCCATTGCACGGCGGGCTTGGCGACAGCCGCCGGGTGCAGGAAGATTCGCCCACGGAATGCGTCGGTGGCCCACCGCTGGTCGGTGACCTGCCGCCGATGCTGCGCTTCCAAGGTCCATGTCTGTTGCGCGCCACCGACGGCGGCCAGGGCATGGTCGCCGGGGTGAATCAATTCCGGCCCCGAGCGCGGGGCCGGAGGCACGAATCAAGGGGAAAGATGCAAATGAGCCTGACTATGGATGTGGTGCTGCAGCGGGCGCGCCCCGTCCTTCCGGTGCTGGTCATCGAGGACACCGGGCTGGCCCTGGACCTGGCCGGCGCCCTCGCTGCCGGCGGGATCGAGGTGCTGGAAGTGACGCTGCGTACGCCGCGGGCCCTGGATGCCGTGGCGGCGATCCGCAAGGAATTCCCCGACCTGCTGGTGGGGGCGGGGACGCTGATCCACACCGAGCAGTTCCTCGAAGCCCGCGATGCCGGTGCCCACTTCGCCGTCAGCCCCGGCTGCACCGAGCGCCTGGCGGCCGCTGCAGAGGACTCCGGCCTGCCGTACCTGCCCGGGGTGATGACGCCCTCGGAAGTGCTGCTGGCGCTGGAGTACGGCTACCGCTCGCTGAAACTGTTCCCGGCCAATGGCAACGCCAGCGTGAAGATGCTCAAGAGCTTCAAGGGCCCCTTCACCGGCATCCGCTTCTGCCCCACCGGCGGTGTGACGCCGGACAACCTGCAAGGCTTCCTGCAACTGCCCAACGTCGCCTGCGTCGGAGGCACCTGGATCGCGCCTTCGAGCCTGATCCGCGCCCGTGCCTGGGACCAGATCACCCAGCTCGCCGCCGAAGCCCGTGAACTGGCCAGCAGCTCGGAGCACGCCTGATGAACTGGGACCTGCCCACCCCCTTCGTCATCGACATCAAGGTCGCCGCCGATGACATCGACGGCCTCGGCCACGCCAACAACGCCGTCTACGTCAGCTGGCTGGAGCGCTGCGCCTGGCGCCACTCCCAGAGCCTGGGCCTGGACCTGGTCGAGTACCGCCGGCTGGACCGTGCCATGGCCGTGGTGCGCCACGAGATCGACTACCTCGCCGCCGCCTACGAGGACCAGGAACTGCAGATGGCGACCTGGATCGTCGAGTCCGACCAGCGCCTGAAGATGGACCGGCGCTTCCAGCTGATCCGTCCCGAAGACGGCGCCACGCTGCTGCGGGCGAAGACCACCTTCGTCTGCATCGAGCTCTCCAGCGGCCGGCCCAAGCGCATGCCGCCCGAGTTCATCGAAGGCTACGGCCGTGCATTGATGCCGCCATTCCCCCTGGAGCTCTGAGCGGGTCCGTCACTCCACCGCTGGCGACAGGAACAGCTCGGTCGGGTTCTGCACGATGCGCAGGTGCCGCCGCTCGCCGGGCTGGATCAGAACCGACTGCGGGCGCCCGGTGAGGTTGCCGGCGCAGTAGCCGGAAGGGCTCTGGGCGACGTTCAGGGTCATCTCGCCGGCCGGCACGCTCAGGCTGATGGCCTGCCCGGCGGAAATCTGCGCCACCAGTTCGTCCTGCAGGTAGAGGCCGACCTCGCAGGCATTGGCCGCATTCTCGTCACGGCTGACCACCAGTTCCGCCAGCGAATCGGGGGCCGGCTGCAACTGGCCTTCCAGTGCGCCGGCCGCGTTCACGAGAGGCGCCAGGCCCCCGAGAGCCAGGCAGAGCAGGGTGGGGCGGATCATTTTCATCGGCGATTCCTTTTCTTGGGGCTTACCGGTTCGACTGCACGGGGCCTGGCTTGCTCCCGCAGTTTTCGTCGGGAGGATTCTGCGGCGGCCGGCTCCGCGCTTACACTACGCGCCCTTTTTTCCAAGGTTTCCCTTATGCAAATCGCCCTGGCGCCCATGGAGGGCCTGGTCGACGAGATTCTCCGTGACGTGCTGACCCGCGTGGGTGGCATCGATTGGTGCGTCAGCGAGTTCATCCGCGTCTGCGACCGCCTGCTGCCCGCCAGCACCTACCAGAAGCTCGCCCCCGAGCTGGAGAGCGGGTCGCGCACCCGCGCCGGTACTCCGATGCGGGTGCAGCTGCTGGGTTCCGACCCGGTGTGCCTGGGGGAGAACGCGGCCTACGCCTGCGAACTGGGCGCGCCGGTGATCGACCTCAACTTCGGCTGCCCGGCCAAGACGGTGAACAAGTCCCGTGGCGGTGCCGTGCTGCTCAAGGAGCCCGAGTTGCTGCATGCCATCGTCAGCGGTGTGCGTCGCGCGGTGCCGGCGGCCATCCCGGTGACGGCGAAGATGCGCCTGGGCTTCGACAGCCCCGATGGCGCGCTCGATTGTGCCCTGGCCCTGGCCGAAGGCGGCGCCTCGCAACTGGTGGTGCACGCGCGCACCAAGGTCGAGGGCTACAAGCCGCCGGCCCACTGGGAATGGGTGGCGCGGGTGCAGGATGTGGTCAAGGTGCCGGTGTTCGCCAATGGCGAAGTCTGGACCCTGGATGACTGGCGGCGCTGCCGCGAAGTCAGTGGCGTCGAAGACATCATGCTCGGCCGTGGGCTGGTTTCGCGCCCCGGCCTGGCCCGGCAGATCGCCGCTGTGCGTGACGGCGCGACGCCGGAGGACATGAGCTGGGAGGAGTTCCAGCCGCTGCTCCGTGATTTCTGGCGCCAGGCGCGGCGCAAGCTCGCCCCGCGCTACGCACCGGGGCGCCTCAAGCAGTGGCTGGGCATGCTCACCCGCACCTACCCCGAGGCCGTGGTGCTGTTCACCGAGATCCGCCGGGAAAGCGACTGCTCGCGCATCGACGCCCTGCTGGGCATGCCGAG
The DNA here is from genome assembly GCF_018408275.1 of Pseudomonas sp. Pc102. Classification (NCBI taxonomy): domain Bacteria; kingdom Pseudomonadati; phylum Pseudomonadota; class Gammaproteobacteria; order Pseudomonadales; family Pseudomonadaceae; genus Pseudomonas; species Pseudomonas sp. Pc102. Next base: position 1,711,192 of record NZ_AP021905.1, read on the forward strand.
CCTGGAGCGGGAGCTGGCGGCGGCCTGAGATACGAAGCCCAGCGCCAGGCGCGCCGTGGCGGCGCCTATGCCCCGGCTGGCGCCGGTGATCAGCATGACCTTGTGCATGAGTCCTCCGTGGAAGGGTGGGGCCTTGAAATCATTTCCGGCATCCCTATCTAGGGGAATGCGGGATGCCGAAGTCGGGTCCCGCGACTTTAGACCTTGCTGATTATTCAGGAGAGATTGTCATGACCAGCGCATTTTCCCTCGCTCCGCTGTTCCGCCATTCCGTAGGCTTCGACCGGTTCAACGACCTGTTCGAATCGGCCCTGCGCAACGAGAGCGGCAGCACCTACCCGCCTTACAACGTCGAGAAGCACGGTGACGACCAGTACCGCATCGTGGTCGCCGCGGCCGGCTTCCAGGAAGAAGACCTGGAGCTGCATGTCGAGCGCGGCGTACTGACCGTCAGCGGCGGCAAGCGCGATAACGGCGCCGAAAGCGTGACCTACCTGCACCAGGGCATCGCCCAGCGCGCCTTCAAGCTGTCGTTCCGCCTGGCCGACCACATCGAGGTGCGTAACGCGGGGCTGCAGAACGGCCTGCTGAACATCGACCTGGTACGCATCGTGCCGGAAGAGGCCAAGCCCAAGCGCATCCCGATCAACGGCCCCCGTCCGGTGCTGGAAAACTGATCCGACGCGCAAGCGGCACGAGAAAGGGCGCCCCAGGGCGCCCTTTCTCATTGGGGCGGCTGGCGCTCAGCCCTGTTGGCGGTTCCTGGCCAGCAGCGCGCGGAACTCGTCCAGCGGCACCGGCTTGCTGAACAGGTAGCCCTGGTACAGGTGGCAGCCCTGCTGCTCGAGGAAGTCCAGTTGCTCCCGCTGCTCCACCCCCTCTGCCACCATGCCCAGCCCCAGGCTGCGCGCCATGGCGACGATGGCGCGGATGATCTCGGCGTCGTTGGGGTCGTTGGTGGCGTCGCGGACGAACGACTGGTCGATCTTCAGCACATCCACCGGCAGGCGCTTGAGGTAGGTCAGCGACGAGTAGCCGGTGCCGAAGTCGTCCATGGCGAAGCTGACGCCGAGCTTCTTCAGGCGGCGCATCTTGCCGATGGTGTCGTCGAGGTTCTGGATGACGATGCCTTCGGTGATCTCCAGCTTGAGGATGCTGCGCGGCAGGTGGGTATCGGCCAGGCTCTTCTCGATGCGCTCGACGAAGTCGCTCTGGCGGAACTGCCGTGGGCTGATGTTCACGCACAGGCTGAAGTCATCGGCGCTGGCCAGCCCCTCGGCGAACAGTTGCCCGCAGGCGCGGCAGGCTTCGGCCAGTACCCAGCTGCCCACCTCGACGATCAGGCCGCTTTCCTCCAGCACCTGGATGAACTGCGCCGGCGATTGCGGGCCGAGCGTCGGGTGCTTCCAGCGCAGCAGGGCCTCGGTGCCGATCACGCGGTTGTCCCGGGCATCCACCTGGGGCTGGAAGTGCAGCTCGAACTCGCCGCGCACCAGCGCCAGGCGCAGGTCGTTCTCCAGCCGCAGGCGCTCGCTGGCGGCTTCCTGCATGGTCGCGCGGAACAGCTGGATGGCGTTGCGCCCGGAGTCCTTGGCCCGATACAGGGCGATGTCGGCGCGCTTGAGCAGGTCGGCGGGTGTCTCGCCATGATCGGGGATCAGCGCCACGCCCATGCTCGGCGTCACCTGCAGGTGGTGGCCGTCCAGCAGCATGGGCTCGGCCAGCAGCTTGCGCAGCTTGTCGGCGATCTGCCGCACCTGGCGCGTCACTTCCGAGCGCTTGCCCTCCAGGCCGGTGAGCAGCACGACGAATTCGTCACCGCCCAGGCGCGCCACGGTGTCCTCCAGGCGCACGCTGGCTTCCAGGCGCGCGGTGACCATCTTCAGCACCGAGTCGCCCACCGGGTGGCCGAGGGAATCATTGATGTGCTTGAAGTGGTCGAGGTCGAGGAACAGCAGGGCGCCACGCAGCTTGTGGCGCTTGAGCAGGGCGATCTGCTGGGTCAGGCGGTCCATCAGCAGTGCGCGGTTGGGCAGGTTGGTCAGCGGGTCGTGGTAGGCCAGGTGCTGGATCTGCGCCTGGGCGTCCTTCAGCGCGCTGATGTCGCGGGCGGTCAGCAGCAGGCAGGCCTTGCCGTCCAGGTCGATCTGCTCGACCGACACCTCCACCATCTTGCGCGTGCCGTCGCGGTGCTGGCCGGACATCTCCAGGTGGTGCGCGCGGCCGTCGCGGCGCATGACCTCGACCAGGCGCTGGCGCTCCTCGGGGCGGGCCCAGATGTTCAGGTCATGGGCGGTGCGCCCGATGACTTCCTCGGCGCTGTAGCCGGTGAGGCGGCAGAACCCCTCGTTGACCTCGATGTAGCGGCCGGTGTCGCGCTCGGTGATGGTGATGGCGTCCGGGCTGGAGTGGAACGCCTTGGCGAACTTCTCCTGGCTGGCCTTCAGGGCGGCCTCGGCCTGCTGGCGCTCGGTGATGTCGCGGAAGGTGGTGGTGATGCACAACTGGCGATCGACGCGGATGAAGCGGCTGGACACCACGCAGGTCAGCGTCCGTCCGTCCTGGGTCAGGTACTGGGCCTCGACGTTGTCCAGGCCTTTCTCGCGCATCAGCTCGCGTGACAGGCGGTCGCGTTGCTGCAGGTCGACCCAGAAGGCGATCTCCGGTGCGCAGCGGCCGACGATCTCGTCCGGCCGCCAGCCGAACACCTCGGTGAAGCTGGGGTTGATCTCGATGAAGGCGCCATCGCGCACGCGGGTCACGCAGATGGGGTCGGGGCTGGCCTGGAACAGGGTGACGAACTTCTCCTCCGAGGCCGCCAGGCGCTGCTCGCGGCGCACCCGCTCGGTGATGTCGATGAGGATGCCGGCCATGCGCAGCGGCTCGCCGGTTTCGTCGCGGTAGAGCTTGGCGGTGCTTTCCAGGTAGTGGATCTCACCGTTGGCGAAGCGCGAGCGGTAGGTGAACTGGTAGTCCTTGGTCACGCCGGTCAGCAGGTCCTGGTAGGCCTGGCGCATGGCCATCTGGTCTTCCAGCGGCACGAAGCTGAAGAAGTTCTTGAAGTCGCCCTCGTAGGGCTCGGCCGCCAGCCCGTGCAGGGCGGAGGCGCGCGCCGAGCCATACAGGCAACTGCTGGGGATGTGCCAGTCCCAGGTGCCCAGGTCGGCGGACTCCAGGGCCAGCGCCAGGCGTTCCTGGCTTTCCTTGAGGGCGCGCTCCTGCGCGCGCATGCGGGTGATGTCGCGCACCGTCAGCACCAGGCAGGTGCGGCCGTTGAGCTGGATCTGGTCGCCGTAGAGCAGGTTGGTGCTGACGCTGCCGTCACGGCCGCGCAGTTGCACTTCGAGGCCGTCCAGGGTGCCTTGGCGGTCGAAGTCATCGAGCATCTCGCGGCGCTGCCCGGCATGCACCCAGATGCCCAGTTCCAGGGAGCTGCGGCCGATCGTCTCGCTGGCGTCCCAGCCGAACTGGCGCTGGAAGCCGGGGTTGGCCTCGATGAAGCAGCCGGTCTCGCGGTCGGTGATGACCACGGCGTCGGGCGTGCTGCGGAAGGCCTTGGAGAATTTTTCCTCGCTGGTGCGCAGGGCGGCTTCGGCGCGCTTGCGCTCGGTGGTGTCGAGGAAGGTGCTGATGAGGAAGGACTCGCCCTCCAGTTCGATGAACTGGCTGGACAGCACGCCGTCGAGCACGCGCTGGTCGCGGGTGCGCAGTTGTACTTCCTGGACGATGGGGTCGTCCGAGTCGCTGCGGCTGCGATACAGCAGCTCGCGCTGCTGCGGGTGGACCCAGATGCCCAGCTCCGCCGTGCTGCGGCCGACCACTTCGGTCGCCGGCCAGCCGAACACGCTCTCGAAGTGCTGGTTGGCCTCGGTGATGATGCTGCCCTCCAGGCGCACCAACAGCACCACATCGGGGCTCAGGTGGAACAGGCTGGAGAAGCGCCGCTGGGAGTTCTCCAGAGCTTCGGCGCGTTCCTGCTGCTCGGTCACGTCGCGGATCACGCCGATGATGCGCTTGCGGCCATCGGCATCCTGCTGCGGGCTGCCGCTGATCTCCAGCCAGTGCAGGCTGCCGTCGGGCCAGCGGATGCGGTGGCGGAAGGCGCGCTCGGGGTGGGCGCCCGAGAGCACGCGTGCGAAGAGTTCGAGGACTCCGGCGCGATCCTCTTCGGGAATCAGCTCGATGTAGTCGACCTGGGTACGCAGCGGGCGCTTGGGATCGAGACCGAACAGCGCCTGCGCCCCCCGCGACCAGTTGACCCGGCCGCTGGCGATGTCCCAGTCCCAGGCACCCAGGCGTGCGCCATTGAGGGCGGCGAGCAGGCGCTGCACGTCCTGCCAGCTCTGCTCGAATTCGGCTGGGTCGAGGGCGGGGATGTAGGGCAGCGGCGGATGGTCAGTTGGCTTGGACATGGTGGCCCCTTCCGGTCCGGTGACTGCAATCTGGCGGGAGGACAGGTGGGAGTGGGCGGGGTGGACAGGGCATGCGCGGGCCTTTTCTTATCGTTATGCGGCTCACGTTAGCCCCAGCCTCGGGGACTACGCAAGGTGATCGCGCTGGGCGTCGAGCAGCGCCATGAAGGCCTTGGCCGCGTTCGACAGGGTGCGGTCCGTGTGCAGGATGTAGCCGAGCTTGCGGCTCAGCTGGATGTCCTGCAGCGGCAGGCGGACCACCTGTTCGTCGAGCATGGTGCGCGGTAGCACGCTCCAGGCCAGGCCGATGGAAACCATCATCTTGATGGTCTCCATGTAGTTGGTGCTCATGCCGATGTTGGGCGTCAGCCCCTCGGCCTCGAACAGGCGCCGCACGATGTGGTGGGTGAAGGTGTTGCCACCGGGGAACACCGCCGGGTGCTTGGCCACGTCGGCGAGGAAGATGGTCTTGTCGCGGGCCAGCGGGTGCTCCGGGGCGGCGACGAAGTCCAGGGCGTCGTCCCAGACCGGCACCGCCTGCACCGGCAGCGCGGTTTCCGGGGCCAGGGTGATTACCGCCAGCTCGGCGCGGCCATGCAGGATTTCCTCGTAGGCGACCTCGGAGTCCAGGAACTGGATGTCCAGCGCCACCTGCGGGTAGGCACGGGTGAAGGCGCGCAGCAGCGGCGGCAGGCGATGCAGGCCGATGTGGTGGCTGGTGGCCAGGGTCAGGCGGCCGCTGATGTCGCCGGACAGGTTGGAGAGGGCGCGACGGGTGTCGTCCAGCACATTGAGGATCTGGTAGGCCCGCGGCAGCAGGGCGCGGCCGGCCTCGGTCAGCCCCACTTCGCGGCCGAGGCGGTCGAACAGGCGCACGTTCAGCTGCTGCTCCAGGGAGGCGATGCGCTTGCTCACCGCCGGCTGGGTCAGGTGCAGGCGCTCGCCGGCTTCGGAGAAGCTGCCGGTTTCGGCGATGGCGATGAAGGCATTGAGGCTGGCGAGATCCATGGCGCTGGGGCTCCGGGCCGCGTGGGCGGCGGGTGTGCGGGAGAGGGCAGTCGCATGGGTGGCGGTCGACTGCGGGGCTATCGATTCCTTGTAGGAATCCATTGGATAAAAAATATGAATTTGAGTTATTCATGTCAAATCCCTAGGATCATCCCCACAAGCCAAGGGGCCTTTTTGTCCAATGAGAGCCCCGGCATGGAAACAAGCTGATGAGGAACGCCCGATGGCCGGCAAGACGCTCTACGACAAGCTCTGGGAAATGCACGAGGTGAAGCGCCGCGACGATGGTTCGTCGCTGATCTACATCGACCGCCACATCCTTCATGAAGTGACCTCGCCCCAGGCGTTCGAAGGCCTGCGTCTGGCCGACCGCAAGCCGTGGCGCATCGACGCCAACATCGCCACCCCGGACCACAACGTGCCGACCACCCGCGCCGAGCGTCAGGGGGCCTCGAGGCCATCGCCGACGAGGTGTCGCGCATCCAGGTGCAGACCCTCGATGAGAACTGCGACGACTTCGGCATCCTCGAGTTCAAGATGAATGATGTGCGCCAGGGCATCGTCCACGTGGTCGGCCCGGAGCAGGGCGCCACCTTGCCGGGCATGACCGTGGTCTGCGGCGACTCGCACACCTCCACCCACGGTGCCTTCGGTGCGCTGGCCCACGGCATCGGCACCTCCGAGGTGGAGCATGTGCTCGCCACCCAGTGCCTGATCGCCAAGAAGATGAAGAACATGCAGGTGCGCGTGGAGGGGACGCTGCCCTTCGGCGTCACCGCCAAGGACATCGTGCTCGCGGTGATCGGCAGGATCGGCACCGCCGGCGGCAACGGCCACGCCCTGGAGTTCGCCGGCAGCGCCATCCGCGATCTGTCCATGGAAGGCCGCATGACCATCTGCAACATGTCCATCGAGGCAGGTGCCCGCGTGGGCATGGTGGCGGTGGACGAGAAGACCATCGCCTATGTCGAGGGCCGCCCCTTCGCACCCAAGGGAGCGGACTGGGAGAAGGCCGTGGCGGTCTGGCGCGGCCTGGTTTCCGACGCCGACGCCCACTTCGACACCGTGATCGAGATGCGTGCCGAGGACATCATTCCCCAGGTCAGCTGGGGCACCTCGCCGGAGATGGTGCTGCCGGTCGACCAGCGCGTGCCGGACCCGGCCGTCGAGGCCGACCCGGTCAAGCGCGACTCCATCACCCGCGCCCTCAAGTACATGGGCCTGGCCGCCAACCAGGCGATCACCGATATCCAGCTGGACCGCGTGTTCATCGGCTCCTGCACCAACTCGCGCATCGAAGACCTGCGCGCCGCGGCGGAAGTGGCCAAGGGTCGCAAGGTCGCCGCGACCGTCAAGCAGGCGATGGTGGTGCCGGGCTCGGGCCTGGTGAAGCAGCAGGCCGAGCGTGAGGGGCTGGACAAGATCTTCATCGAGGCGGGCTTCGAATGGCGTGAGCCGGGCTGCTCGATGTGCCTGGCGATGAACCCGGACCGCCTGGAAAGCGGCGAGCATTGCGCCTCCACCTCCAACCGCAACTTCGAAGGCCGCCAGGGTGCCGGTGGGCGTACCCACCTGGTCAGCCCGGCCATGGCCGCCGCAGCCGCCGTCAACGGCCGCTTCGTCGATGTTCGCGAGATGCTCAAGTAAGGAGAGCGAGATGAAAGCCTTCACCCAACACACCGGTCTCGTCGCTCCGCTCGATCGTGCCAACGTCGACACCGACCAGATCATCCCCAAGCAGTTCCTCAAGTCGATCAAGCGCACCGGCTTCGGCCCGAACCTGTTCGATGAGTGGCGCTACCTGGACGTCGGCCAGCCGAACCAGGACAACTCCAAGCGCCCGGTGAACCCGGACTTCGTCCTCAACTTCCCCCGTTTCCAGGGCGCCAGCGTGCTGTTGGCCCGTGAGAACTTCGGCTGCGGCTCCTCCCGCGAGCATGCGCCGTGGGCCCTCGAGGAATACGGCTTCCGCGCCATCATCGCGCCGAGCTACGCCGACATCTTCTTCAACAACAGCTTCAAGAACGGCCTGCTGCCGATCATCCTCAAGGATGAAGAGGTGGACGAGCTGTTCAAGCAGTGCGAAGCGGAGGAGGGCTACCGGCTCACCGTCGACCTCGCCGCGCAGACCGTGACCCGCCCGGACGGCAAGACCTATTCCTTCGACGTGGACGCCTTCCGCAAGCATTGCCTGCTCAACGGCCTGGACGACATCGGCCTGACCCTGCAGGACGCGGACGCCATCCGCGCCTTCGAGAGTGGCCATCGCCAGGCGCAGCCCTGGCTGTTCCGCGACGCCTGAGGCGAGGACGCGAGATGAGCGACAAGGCCCATGTGCAGGTGGTGCAGCGCCAGTTCGGCGAGCAGGCCAGCGCCTACCTGAGCAGCGCCGTGCATGCCCAGGGCGCGGAGTTAGCGCAGTTGCAGGCAGCGGTCGCGGGCCGGGGCGATGCGCGGGTGCTCGACCTCGGTTGCGGCGCGGGCCATGTCAGTTTCCATGTCGCGCCGCTGGTCGGCGAAGTGGTGGCCTACGACCTGTCGCAGCAGATGCTGGATGTGGTCGCCGCGGCTGCCTCCGAGCGTGGCCTGGGTAACGTGCGCACCGAGCGCGGGGCGGCCGAGCGCCTGCCTTTCGCCGACGCCAGCTTCGATTTCGTCTTCAGCCGTTACTCCGCGCACCACTGGAGCGACCTGGGCCTGGCCCTGCGCGAGGTGCGCCGGGTGCTGAAACCGGGCGGCTGCGTTGCCGTCATCGACGTGGCGTCGCCGGGCAGCCCGCTGCTCGACACTCACCTGCAGGCGGTGGAAGTGCTGCGCGACACCAGCCATGTGCGCGATTATTCCGTCGCCGAGTGGTTGCGTCAGGTCAGCGAGGCGGGACTGTTCGTCGAGCGTCATGCGCGTCAGCGCCTGCGCCTGGAGTTCGGCTCCTGGATCACGCGGATGCGTACGCCCGATGTGTTCCGCGATGCCATCCTGGCCCTGCAGAAGGCGGTGGGCGAGGAAGTTCGCGCGTATTTCGAGATCACCGAGGACGGCTCCTTCAGTACCGACGTGCTGGTGCTGTGGGCCACCCAATAACCGAGCGCCAGGCTGCAGGCTCCAAGCGACACGTACTTGGGGCCTGCGACTTGGGGCGTGACGCTTTTTTCCGAAGGAAAGACTCATGAGCAAACAGATTCTGGTTCTCCCTGGCGACGGCATCGGCCCGGAAATCATGGCCGAGGCGGTCAAGGTGCTGGAGCTGGCCAATGACAAGTTCCAGCTCGGCTTCGAGCTGACCCACGACGTGATCGGCGGCGCCGCCATCGACAAGCATGGCGTGCCGCTGGCCGACGAGACCCTGGAGCGTGCGCGCCAGGCCGACGCCGTGCTGCTGGGCGCCGTGGGTGGGCCGAAATGGGACAAGATCGAGCGCGACATCCGCCCGGAGCGCGGCCTGCTGAAGATCCGCTCGCAACTGGGCCTGTTCGCCAACCTGCGCCCGGCCATCCTCTATCCGCAACTGGCGGATGCTTCCAGCCTCAAGCCGGAAGTGGTCTCGGGCCTGGATATCCTCATCGTCCGCGAGCTGACCGGCGGCATCTACTTCGGCCAGCCGCGCGAGCAGCGCGTGCTGGAGAACGGCGAGCGCCAGGCGTATGACACCCTGCCGTATGCCGAGAGCGAAATCCGCCGCATCGCCCGCGTCGGCTTCGACATGGCCCGCGTGCGTGGCAAGAAGCTGTGCTCGGTGGACAAGGCCAACGTGCTCGCCTCCAGCCAGCTGTGGCGCGAAGTGGTGGAGGAGGTGGCCAAGGGCTACCCGGACGTCGAGCTGTCGCACATGTACGTCGACAACGCGGCCATGCAGCTGGTGCGTGCACCCAAGCAGTTCGATGTCATGGTCACCGACAACATGTTCGGCGACATCCTGTCGGATGAGGCTTCCATGCTCACCGGCTCCATCGGCATGCTGCCTTCCGCCTCCCTGGACGCGAACAACAAGGGCATGTACGAGCCGTGCCACGGTTCTGCGCCGGACATCGCCGGCCAGGGCATCGCCAACCCGCTGGCGACCATCCTTTCGGTCTCGATGATGCTGCGCTACAGCTTCAACCAGGGCACCGCCGCGGATGCCATCGAGAAGGCCGTGAGCAACGTCCTCGACCAGGGGCTGCGCACCGGCGACATCTTCTCCGCCGGTACCACCAAGGTCGGTACCCAAGCCATGGGCGATGCAGTGGTCGAGGCCCTGCGTAATCTGTAATCTGTCGGGCCCGCTGCATGGCAGCGGCCCACTTTTTCCCTGAAAGGTGTAGTTGTCATGAAGCGTGTAGGTCTGATCGGTTGGCGCGGCATGGTGGGTTCCGTACTCATGCAGCGGATGCTGGAAGAGCGGGATTTCGACCTGATCGAGCCGGTTTTCTTCACCACCTCCAACGTCGGCGGGCAAGGCCCGGCGATCGGCAAGGACGTCGCTCCGCTGAAGGATGCCTACAGCATCGATGAGCTGAAGAGCCTCGACGTGATCCTGACCTGCCAGGGTGGCGACTACACCAGTGAAGTCTTCCCCAAGCTGCGCGAGGCCGGCTGGCAGGGCTACTGGATCGACGCCGCCTCCAGCCTGCGCATGCAGGATGACGCGGTCATCGTCCTCGATCCGGTCAACCGCCGCGTGATCGACCAGCAGCTGGACGCCGGCACCAAGAACTACATCGGTGGCAACTGCACCGTCAGCCTGATGCTGATGGCCCTGGGCGGCCTGTTCGAAGCCGGCCTGGTGGAGTGGATGAGCGCCATGACCTACCAGGCCGCCTCCGGCGCCGGTGCGCAGAACATGCGCGAGCTGATCAAGCAGATGGGCGCCACCCACGCCGCGGTCGCCGATGACCTGGCCAACCCGGCCAGCGCCATCCTCGACATCGACCGCAAGGTGGCCGAGACCATGCGCGGCGAAGCCTTCCCGACCGAGAACTTCGGCGTGCCGCTGGCTGGCAGCCTGATCCCCTGGATCGACAAGGAGCTGCCCAACGGCCAGAGCCGCGAAGAGTGGAAGGGCCAGGCCGAGACCAACAAGATCCTCGGCCGCTTCAAGAGCCCGATCCCGGTGGACGGCATCTGCGTGCGCATCGGCGCCATGCGCTGCCACAGCCAGGCGCTGACCATCAAGCTGAACAAGGATGTGCCGATCGCCGACATCGAAGGGATGATCAGCCAGCACAACCCCTGGGTGAAGCTGGTGCCGAACCAGCGCGAGATCAGCATGCGCGAGCTGACCCCGACCGCCGTGACCGGCACCCTCAGCGTGCCGGTGGGCCGCCTGCGCAAGCTCAACATGGGTTCGCAGTACCTGGGCGCCTTCACCGTCGGCGACCAACTGCTGTGGGGCGCGGCCGAACCGCTGCGCCGCATGCTGCGCATCCTCCTGGAGCGTTGATCGATCCGGGGCGCCGATGAGGCTCGTCGGCGCCCGGTTTCCCTCGATTGCCTGCGTGCGGGGCGGCGGTTAAAGTGCCGCTCCCGTTTCGCCAGAGGCAATGTCCATGAGCCAGTCCTTCGATATCGCCGTTGTCGGCGCCACCGGCACCGTTGGCGAAACCCTCGTCGAGCTCCTCGCCGAGCGTGAATTCCCCATCGGCACCCTGCACCTGCTGGCGAGCATCGAGTCCGCCGGCGCCTCCGTGCCGTTCCGTGGCAAGAACCTGCGCGTGCGCGATGTCGCCGAGTTCGATTTCTCCCAGGTACGCCTGGCCTTCTTCGCCGCTGGCGAAGCGGTGAGCCGCAGCTTTGCCGATCGCGCCAGCCAGGCGGGCTGTGCGGTGATCGACCTGTCCGGGGCGCTGGATGACGCCAAGCCTCTGGTGCCCGAAGCCAATGCCGGCCTGCTGGGCGAACTGGCCCCTCCTTATAGAGTGAGCAGCCCGAGCGCGTCCGCCGTGGCGTTGGCCTGCGCGTTGGCTCCTCTGGCCTCCCTGGGCATCGAGCGGGTCACCGTCACCGCCTGCCTCGCGGTTTCCAGCCGTGGGCGCGAAGGCGTCAACGAACTGGCCCGGCAGACCGCCGAGTTGCTCAATGCTCGCCCGCTGGAGCCGCGCTTCTTCGATCGCCAGGTGGCTTTCAACGTCCTCGCCCAACCCGATGCGGTGGACGGGGACGGGCACGCGCAACTGGAAAGAAGACTGGCACGCGAATTGAAAGCGCTGCTCATCGCCCCGACGCTGGACGTGGCCGCCACCTGCGTACTCGTGCCGGTGTTCTTCGGCGACAGCCTGAGCGTCTCGCTGCAGGTGCGCGAGGACGTCGATCTGGCTCGTGTGCTGGAACGACTGGAGGCTGCGCCCGGCATCGAACTGGTCGAGCGGGACGACTACCCGACGGCAGTAGGTGACGCTGTGGGGCAGGATGTGATCTACGTCGGCCGGGTGCGAAAAGGGCTGGAAGACCCGCGCCAAGTCAATTTGTGGATTGCGTCTGATAATGTGCGAAAAGGCGCTGCACTCAACGCCGTACAGTCCGGCGAGTTATTGATAAAACACTATCTGTAAAAGATACTTACCTGAAAATTTGAAGAACTTTTCTAGCTTGACAATACTGGTTTAGTTTTCATCGCTGACGGGGAACCGCTATGGCGTGTTGTGGCAGCGATCAAAATACTCTCTCGTTCGGCCGAGAAAAAAAGATAAAACAAGGGATTACGCTATGATTCGGGTTCGCAAACTGGTGCTGGCAATTGCGGCTGCTTCGGCGCTGACCTCCGGCATGGCACATGCTCTGGGGCTCGGGGAAGTGACCCTGAAGTCCGCCTTGAATCAGCCGCTGGTGGCTGAGATCGAGTTGCTCGAGGTCCGCGACCTGGCTTCCAACGAAGTCGTTCCGAACCTGGCTACGGCCGAGGAGTTCAGCAAGGCTGGTGTCGATCGCCAGTACTTCCTGACCGACCTGAAGTTTACGCCGGTGCTCAAGCCCAACGGCAAGAGCGTGATTCGCGTTACCTCCAACAAGCCGGTGCGCGAGCCCTACCTCAATTTCCTGGTGGAAGTGCTGTGGCCCAATGGCCGCCTGTTGCGCGAATACACCCTGCTGCTGGACCCGCCGACCTATTCCCCCGAAACCACCGCCGCCGTCATGCCGAGCATGCCCATCGCCGCTCCGGCCCAGGCGCCGCGTCCGGCCGCTGCCGCCCCGCGCCCGAGCACCAGCCCGGCCGCCCAGGCTCCGCGTGCTTCCGCTCCGGTAGCGCCGGCCGCTTCCACCGCCAAGGCGGGCGCCGAGGAATACAAGACCACCGGTAGCGACACCCTCTGGGAAATCGCCCAGCGCAATCGCTCCAGCGGCTCCGTACACCAGGCCATGCTGGCCATCCAGGACCTGAACCCGGATGCCTTCGTCGGCGGCAACATCAATCGCATGAAGAGTGGCCAGGTGCTGCGCATGCCGACCGATGCGCAGATCGCCAGCCGTTCGCAATCCGAAGCCATCGCCCAGGTCGCCGCTCAGAACGCCGCCTGGCGTGACGGCAGCGCGGTCGCGGGCAGTGCCGGTCAGCGCCAGCTGGACGCCACCAAGCGCGCCACTGCCGGCGCCGCTCCTGCCAAGACCGAAAGCAAGGACAGCCTGCGCCTGCTCTCCGCCGACAGTGGCAAGTCCACCTCTGGCAGCGAGAAGGGTGCCGGCAACGGCAACAACAAGGCCCTGTCCGAGAAGCTGGCGGTCACCCAGGAAAGCCTGGACACCACCCGTCGCGAGAACGACGAGCTCAAGGGTCGGATGAGCGACCTGCAGAGCCAGCTGGACAAGCTGCAACGCCTCATCCAGCTGAAGGACGACCAACTGGCCAAGCTGCAGGGCGACCTGGCGAAGAAGCCCGAAGCCGCCGCCCCGGCGACTCCGGCCACGCCGACCCCGGCAACGCCAGCCGCTTCCGCCACTCCGGCGGCTCCGGCTGCCGAACAACCCGCAGCGGTGCCGGCTACTCCGGCACCCGACGCTACCCAGGCCACTCCCCCGGCCGGGCAGGCGCCGGACTACAACTACAACGAGGAGCCGGCTGCACCTGATGCAGCCGCCCAGTCCCAGAACCAGCAGCCGGCCAGTGAGCCGGCTGATGCCGTTGAAAAACCTGCCGCTCCGGCCGAAGCCGCCAAGCCGGTCGAGCCTGCGCCGGTTGCCGCCGCGCCCGCTCCGGTCGAGCCCGAAGCCGAGCAGCCCGGTTTCATCGACGACCTGATGGGCAACCCGATGCTGCTGGGCATCGCCGGTGGCGGCGCGCTGCTGGCGCTGCTGGTCGCCCTGATGATCCTGTCCCGTCGCAATGCGATGAAGGAAGCCGAGCTGCAGAGCAGCCTGGCTGCCCAGGATGACGACACCCATTTCGACAACGACCTGGACATCCAGGACAACGCCTTCGCCGGCCTCGAGAACGAGCCCGCCGTAGCGGCCGCCGCGCCTGCCCAGGCCGAAGAGCGCGTCACCGCCCAGACTGGCGACGCCATCAGCGAAGCCGATATCTATATCGCCTACGGTCGTTTCAACCAGGCTGCCGAGCTGCTGCAGAACGCCATCAATGACGAGCCGCACCGTGCCGACCTGCGGCTGAAACTGATGGAGGTCTACGCCGAACTGGGTGACCGTGACGGCTTCGCCCGCCAGGAAAGCGAGCTGCGTGAGATCGGCGGTGCCTACGCCGAAGTCGACCAGCTCAAGGCCAAGTACCCGGCCATGGCGCTTGCCGCCGCTGCAGGCCTGGGCTTCGCCGCCAGCTCTTCCGCTGCGGACGACCTGGACAGCTTCAGCCTCGACGACCTGACCCTGGACGAGCCCGCCGCTCCCGCTGCCCCGGCGCCCGCCGCCGCGGAGTCGGATCTGGACGATGCCTTCGACCTGAGCCTCGACGAGTTGGAAGCTGACCTCGATCGCGACCTGCAGGCGTCCGCCGGCAACGATGCGCTGGCCGGCCTGGACGATCTCGACCTGAGCCTCGACGAACCCGCCGCCCCGGCTGCGAGCCTCGACGACGAGCTGGGCTTCGACCTGGAACTGGACAGCAAGCCGCTGGCGGAAGAGCCTCTGGACCTGGGCGACGATCTCGCCGACTTCAGCCTGGATCTGGAATCCGACACCAAGCCGACCGTAGCCGAGGAAGACGACTTCCTCCTCAGCCTCGACGACGAGCTGGGCCTGGGTGGGGCCGAACCCGCCGTCGAGCCGGCCAAGGAAGAAGCCGCTTCCGCCTTCGAACTGCCGTCCGACTTCGACCTGTCGATGCCCGAGGACGAGCCAGCCACCGAAGTGGACGCGCCGCTTTCCGACAGCTTCGCCGCCAAGCTGGATGAAGTGACCGCCGAGCTCGACCAGCTCGCCGAGAGCCTCGACCAGCCGCCGGCAGAAAGCGCACCGGCCAGCACCGCCGCTCCGGCGCTGGACCTGGATGGCGAAGACGACTTCGACTTCCTCTCCGGAACCGACGAAACCGCCACCAAGCTCGATCTGGCCCGCGCCTACATCGACATGGGTGACACCGAAGGCGCCCGCGACATCCTCGACGAAGTGATGGCCGAGGGCAGTGAGAACCAGCAACAGGAAGCGCGCGAGCTCATCGCCCGTATCAGCTGATCAATGACCCAAGCAGTACCCACAACGGCAGCCGACTCGGCTGCCGTTGGCATTTACAGAATCGCCCTCGGCGTCGAGTACAAGGGCTCCCGCTATCGCGGCTTCCAGCGCCAGCGCGCCGGGGTTCCGTCGGTCCAGGAGTGCCTGGAGAAGGCCCTGTCCAAGGTGGCCGGCGGCGCGCCGGTGACGCTCAGCTGTGCCGGCCGCACCGATGCGCTGGTGCATGCCAGCGGCCAGGTGGTGCACTTCGACACGCCGGTCCAGCGCTCCATGCATGCATGGGTCATGGGGGCGAACATGAACCTGCCGGGCGACATCAGCGTGGCCTGGGCCCAGGAGATGCCGCGGCACTTCGATGCGCGCTTCAGCGCCATGGCGCGGCGTTACCGCTACGTCATCTACAACGACCAGATCCGCCCGGCGCACATGGCCGAGGAGGTCACCTGGAACCATCGGCCGCTGGATGTCGAGCGCATGCGTGAGGCCGCTGCCCACCTGGTGGGCACCCATGACTTCAGCGCATTCCGTGCCCGCCAGTGCCAGGCCAAGTCGCCGATCAAGACGGTGCACCACCTGCGCCTGAGCGAGCATGGGCGCTTCATCGTCCTGGACATTCGCGCTAACGCTTTCCTCCACCACATGGTGCGCAACTTCGCCGGGGTATTGATGACCATCGGTGCCGGCGAGCGGCCGCCGGAGTGGGCCCGTGAAGTGCTGGAAAGTCGCGTCCGGCGTACCGGCGGTGTCACCGCGCATCCGTATGGGTTGTACCTGGTGGAAGTGGAATACCCCGAGGAGTTCCAGCTGCCCAAGCGCTACATCGGGCCGCATTTCCTTTCCTGGCTGCCGGAAAACCCGGGCTGACGCTCCGCCGAGCCTTTGCTACCATCCAGCATCTTTTACCCACCCGGTGCCAGCAACTTGCCAGCCGTTCGCATCAAAATCTGTGGCATCACCCGCGTCGAGGACGCCCTGGCGGCGGCTGCGGCCGGGGCCGATGCCATCGGCATGGTGTTCTATCCCGCCAGCCCGCGCGCGGTCACGGCCCAGCAGGCCCAGGCGATAGTCGCGGCGCTGCCGCCCTTCGTCACCACTGTCGGCCTGTTCGTCGACATGCCCGCCGCCGAGCTGGCGGCCATCCTCGATGTGGTTCCCCTCGACCTGCTGCAGTTCCATGGCGACGAGACGCCGGATGCGTGCTCGGGCCATGGCCGCCCCTATATCAAGGCGCTGCGGGTCCGGCCCGGCGATGACGTGGCCGCCCGCGTACGTGAATTCCCCGATGCCTCGGGCGTGCTGCTGGACACCTATGTCCCCGGCATCCCGGGTGGTACGGGCGAGGCGTTCGACTGGAACCTCGTCCCGGCCGAGCTGGACAAACCCGTGATACTCGCAGGCGGCCTCACCCCGGAGAATGTCGGGCTGGCCGTTGCCCAGGTCAGGCCGTATGCCGTGGATGTCAGCGGCGGCGTGGAAGCGAGCAAGGGCATCAAGGACCATGACAAGGTGCGGGCCTTCATCGATGCGGCAAGAGCGGCATGCTGAACCCGTCGCCCGCATATGTGACGGCGCCGCTCGCGCTGCCGTCCATAACCCAGTTGCCCGGGCACGCGCGCATGCGCGCGTTGTCGGAACGGGCCGATTTTGCTTTTCGCGACGGCGCCATGCCGGCTTCCGTCGCCCAGATGGCCGGGGATTGCCCGGCGACGCCGAGCGGGGCAGGGCGCACCATCGCCATCCCGCTGGTGCCGCCAACCCCGTCCGCAATCGTGAATTCGCTCAAGAACATGCGCAGGGCTCCGGGCCGCTAGCGCGTGTTCGGGCCTGAAGCTATGGAGAACGAGAGCATGAGCAACTGGCTGGTAGACAAGCTGATCCCTTCGATCATGCGTTCCGAGGTGAAGAAGAGCTCGGTTCCTGAAGGCCTCTGGCACAAGTGCCCGTCCTGCGAGGCCGTGCTGTACAAGCCCGAGCTCGAGAAGACCCTCGACGTCTGTCCCAAGTGCAACCACCACATGCGCATCGACGCGCGCACCCGCCTGGACATCTTCCTCGACGCCGAGGGCCGCGAGGAGCTGGGAGCCGAGCTGGAACCGGTGGACCGCCTCAAGTTCCGCGACAGCAAGAAGTACAAGGACCGCATCACCGCTGCCCAGAAGGACACCGGCGAGAAGGACGCGCTGATCGCCATGAGCGGCAGCCTGGAAGGCATGCCCATCGTGGCGTGTGCCTTCGAGTTCTCGTTCATGGGGGGCTCCATGGGCGCGGTGGTCGGCGAGCGTTTCGTCCGCGCCGCCAACGTCTCCCTGGAGAAGCGCTGCCCGCTGGTGTGCTTCTCCGCCTCGGGCGGTGCGCGCATGCAGGAAGCGTTGATCTCCCTGATGCAGATGGCCAAGACCTCTGCGGTACTGGCGCGCCTGCGCGAAGAAGGCATTCCCTTCATCTCCGTGCTCACCGACCCCGTCTATGGCGGTGTTTCCGCGAGCCTGGCGATGCTCGGTGACGTGATCGTCGCCGAACCCAAGGCGCTGATCGGCTTCGCCGGTCCCCGCGTAATCGAGCAGACCGTGCGCGAGAAGCTGCCCGAAGGCTTCCAGCGCAGCGAGTTCCTGCTGGAGCACGGCGCCATTGACATGATCATCCCCCGTCAGGAACTGCGCGCCCGCCTATCGCGGCTGTTGGCGCAGTTCATGCGTCTACCCTCACCGGCCACTGCATGACCCAACGAACCCTCGCCGACTGGCTCGCGTACCTCGAGCAACTCCACCCCACAGCCATCGACATGGGGCTGGATCGCAGCCGCCAGGTCGCCCAGCGACTCGGCCTGCACAGGCCGGCGCCGCTGGTGGTCACGGTTACCGGGACCAACGGCAAGGGTTCGACCTGCGCCTTCCTCGCCTCCTTGTTGAGGGCGCAGGGCCTCAAGGTCGGGGTGTACAGCTCCCCGCACCTGCTCACCTACAACGAGCGCGTACAGATCGATGGCCTCGACGCCAGCGACGCTGCGCTCTGCGAGGCCTTCGCCGCCGTGGAGGCTGCGCGTGGCGACGTCTCCCTGACCTATTTCGAGATGGGCACCCTGGCGGTCTTCTGGCTGTTCGAGCGCAGCGGGCTCGACGCCGCGGTGCTCGAAGTCGGCCTCGGCGGCCGCCTGGATGCGGTCAACCTGGTCGATGCCGACCTGGCGCTGGTCACCAGCATCGGCATCGACCATGCCGACTGGCTCGGCGACACCCGTGAAAGCGTCGCCTTCGAGAAGGCCGGCATCTTCCGTGCCGGCAAGCCTGCCCTCTGCGGCGACCTCGATCCTCCTGCACCGCTCATCGAGCAGGCCGCGACCCTGGGCGCTCCCTTCATCCTGCGCGGGCGTGACTACGACCTGGCGGTGGGCGAGGGCGCCTGGCATTGGCGGGGCGTCGACCGGAAGGGCCAGCTGCGCCAACTGCACGACCTGCCGCTGCTCGACCTGCCCCTGGAGAATGCCGCGCTGGCCCTGCAGGCCTACTCGCTGCTGGGCCAAGCGTGGGACGAGGCCACCATCACCCAGGCGCTGCAGGCCACCCGGGTCACCGGCCGCCTGGATCGCCGCTCGCTGAAATGGCGTGGCAAGTCACTCACGCTGCTGCTGGATGTTGGGCATAATCCCCACGCTGCCGGCTACCTGGCCGAGCGCCTGCGCGCCCGTCCGGTCGCGGGTCGCCGCCTCGCGGTGTTCGGCCTGCTGGCCGACAAGGACCTGCCCGGCGTGCTCGCGCCGCTCAAGGACGTGCTGCCCGACTGGGCGGTGACCACCCTGCCGTCGACGCGCAGCCGACCGGCCGCCGAGTTGCAGGCCGCGTTGCTCGCCCTGGGCGTCACGGCGAGCAGCCATGCGGACGTGGCTGCGGCGCTGGACGCGCAGTGCGAGAAGGCCGGGGAGGGGGATGAAATCCTGGTGTTCGGATCTTTCTATTGCGTGGCCGAGGCGCTGGCCTGGCTCGCGCATCAGGCTTAAGGGGGAGTGGCTGTGCTGGACAAGGGACTCAAGCAACGCATCGTCGGTGCCCTGGTGCTGCTGGCGCTGGCGGTGATCTTCCTGCCGATGCTGTTCACCCGAGAGGACGAGCTGCGCCAGGTGCGCATCGACGCCCCGGCCATGCCGCAGACCCCGGAGATGCCGCCGGTGGAGATGGAAACCGTGCCGGTTCCCGAGCCGCAGGTGTTGCCTGAAGAGCCCGTCCCGCCGCTGGATGGCTCCGGCCAGGCCAGTGCCCTGCCCGTCGCCCCTACAGAGCAGCCCGGCACCCCCGTGCAACCGGCCCAGCCCCAGGCCCCCGCGCAACCCCAGGCCCAGCCGCAGCAGGCCCAGGCCGTGCCGCCGGCCGCCACCCCGCCCAAGGCGGAA
Organism: Pseudomonas sp. Pc102; assembly: GCF_018408275.1. Classification (NCBI taxonomy): domain Bacteria; kingdom Pseudomonadati; phylum Pseudomonadota; class Gammaproteobacteria; order Pseudomonadales; family Pseudomonadaceae; genus Pseudomonas; species Pseudomonas sp. Pc102. The sequence goes on from NZ_AP021905.1 coordinate 1,730,590, forward strand.
GAAAAGCGCCTGGACCCGAACGGCCTGCCGGTCAGCTGGTCGATCCAGCTCGCCAGCCTGTCCAACCGGGCCAGCGCCGAGAAGCTCCAGCAGACCTTGCGCAACCAGGGCTACAACGCCTATATCCGCAGCGCGGACGGCATGAACCGGGTGTTCGTCGGCCCGGTCATCGAGCGCGCGGAGGCCGACAGGCTGCGTGACTCCCTGAGCCGCCAACAGAAGCTCAACGGCTTCATCGTTCGCTTCCAGCCCGAAAAAGGCTGATTCGCTCGCTCTATCAGAGCAATCTGATCCGCGGGTTACCGGAGTGACGGGGCTCTGCTAAAATGCAGCGCCTTTTCTGTTCGTGAGCTGCATACGTGGCATTCACCTGGGTCGATTGGTCGATCATCGCCATCATCGCCATTTCCAGTCTGATCAGTCTGAAGCGCGGCTTCGTCAAGGAAGCGCTTTCACTGCTCACCTGGATCATCGCCGGCATAGTCGCCTGGATGTTCGGCGGGGCCTTGTCACAACACCTCACCGAGTTCATCGAAATGCCGTCGGCGCGCGTGATTGCGGCCTGCGCCATTCTCTTCATCGCCACCCTGCTCGTGGGGGCGTTGGTCAATTTCCTGATCGGTGAGCTGATCAGGGTCACCGGCATGGACGGCACCGACCGCTTCCTCGGCATGGTCTTCGGCGCGGCGCGCGGGGCTTTGCTGGTGGTCGTGCTGGTTGGCCTGCTGAGCCTGGCGCCGGTGCAACAGGATCCTTGGTGGCAGCAGTCCACGCTGCTGCCGCATTTTCTCATGGTCGCCGACTGGTCGAAGAACCTGATTCTGGGCTTCACCAGCCAGTGGCTTGCCGGCAGCGTCAGCGCACCAAGCTGAGCCGCCAAACAACGGGTGGCGAGCGGGGCACCAACTGCCCGGCCCGTCGCCCGGTATTAGCCTGAACTACTAGCAGCAGGGGTTGCACCGCATGTGTGGCATCGTCGGTATCGTCGGTAAGTCGAACGTCAATCAGGCGCTGTATGACGCGCTCACCGTTCTCCAGCATCGCGGCCAGGACGCTGCCGGCATCGTGACCAGCCATGACGGCCGGTTGTTCCTGCGCAAGGACAACGGTCTGGTCCGCGATGTCTTCCAGCAGCGGCACATGCAGCGCCTGGTCGGCCACATGGGCATCGGCCACGTGCGCTACCCGACCGCGGGCAGCTCCAGCTCCGCCGAGGCGCAGCCGTTCTACGTCAACTCGCCCTACGGCATCACCCTGGCGCACAACGGCAACCTGACCAACGTCGAGCAGTTGGCCAAGGAAATCTACGAATCCGACCTGCGCCACGTGAACACCAATTCCGACTCGGAAGTACTGCTCAACGTGTTCGCCCACGAGCTGGCCCATCGCGGCAAGCTGCAGCCCACCGAGGAGGACGTGTTCGCCGCCGTCTCCGGGGTGCATGACCGCTGCCTGGGCGGCTACGCCGTGGTGGCGATGATCACCGGCTACGGCATCGTCGGCTTCCGCGACCCCAACGCCATCCGCCCGATCGTCTTCGGCCAGCGTCACACCGACGAAGGCGTGGAATATATGATCGCCTCCGAGAGCGTCTCCCTCGACGTGCTCGGCTTCACCCTGATCCGCGACCTCGCGCCGGGCGAAGCGGTGTACATCACCGAAGACGGCAAGCTCTACACCCGCCAGTGCGCCAAGGCGCCGAGGCTCGCCCCGTGCATCTTCGAACACGTCTACCTGGCGCGTCCGGACTCCATCATGGACGGCGTCTCGGTCTACAAGGCGCGCCTGCGCATGGGCGAGAAGCTGGCCGAGAAGATCCAGCGCGAGCGCCCGGACCACGACATCGACGTGGTCATCCCGATCCCCGATACCAGCCGCACCGCAGCCCTTGAGCTGGCCAACCACCTGGGCGTGAAATTCCGCGAAGGTTTCGTCAAGAACCGCTACATCGGCCGCACCTTCATCATGCCGGGCCAGGCCGCGCGCAAGAAATCGGTGCGCCAGAAGCTCAACGCCATCGAGCTGGAGTTCCGCGGCAAGAACGTGATGCTGGTGGACGACTCCATCGTCCGTGGCACCACCTGCAAGCAGATCATCCAGATGGCCCGCGAAGCCGGCGCCAAGAACGTCTACTTCTGCTCGGCCGCCCCGGCGGTGCGCTACCCCAACGTGTACGGCATCGACATGCCCAGTGCCCACGAGCTGATCGCCCACAACCGCTCCACCGAGGAAGTGGCCGAACTGATCGGCGCCGACTGGCTGATCTACCAGGACCTGCCGGACCTGATCGAGGCGGTCGGTGGCGGCAAGGTGAAGATCGACCAGTTCGACTGCGCGGTGTTCGACGGCAAGTACATCACCGGTGATGTCGACGAGCACTACCTGAACAAGATCGAGCAGGCGCGCAACGACGCCAGCAAGGCCAAGGTCAACGTGGTCAGCGCGATCATCGACCTGTACAACAATTGAGCGGCGACCACTGAGCCGCACGTTGCAAGCCAGCAGCCCGGACCCGATCCGGGCTGCGTTTCTGATGAGGTAGCGATATGACGCAGGAATGGGAAGCCGGCCGGCTGGACAGTGACCTCGAAGGCGCGGCCTTCGACACCCTGGCGGTGCGTGCGGGGCAGCACCGCACGCCGGAAGGCGAGCATGGCGAGGCGATGTTCCTCACCTCCAGCTATGTGTTCCGCACCGCCGCCGACGCCGCCGCGCGTTTCGCCGGCGAAGTGCCGGGCAACGTCTACTCGCGCTACACCAACCCCACGGTGCGTGCCTTCGAAGAGCGCATCGCCGCCCTTGAAGGCGCCGAGCAGGCCGTGGCCACCGCCTCGGGCATGTCGGCGATCCTCTCCATCGTCATGAGCCAGTGCAGCGCGGGCGATCACGTGCTGGTCTCGCGCAGCGTGTTCGGCTCGACCATCAGCCTGTTCGAGAAGTACCTCAAGCGCTTCGGCGTCGAGGTCGACTACCCGCCGCTGGCCGACCTGGCCGGCTGGGAAGCGGCCTTCAAGCCCAACACCCGGCTGCTGTTCGTCGAATCGCCGTCCAACCCCCTGGCCGAGCTGGTGGACATCGCCGCCCTGGCCGAGATCGCCCACGCCCGGGGCGCGCTGCTGGCGGTGGACAACTGCTTCTGCACCCCCGCGCTGCAGCAGCCGCTGAAGCTCGGCGCCGACATCGTCATGCATTCGGCCACCAAGTACATCGACGGCCAGGGCCGCAGCATGGGCGGCGTGGTCGCCGGCCGCAAGGCGCAGATGGAAGGCGTGGTCGGCTTCCTGCGCACCGCCGGCCCGACCCTCAGCCCGTTCAACGCCTGGATCTTCCTCAAGGGCCTGGAAACCCTGCGCGTGCGCATGCAGGCCCACTGCGCCAGCGCCCTGGAGCTGGCCCGCTGGCTGGAACAGCAGCCGGGCATCGAGCGCGTGTACTACGCCGGCCTGGAAAGCCACCCGCAGCACGAACTGGCCAAGCGTCAGCAGAGCGCCTTCGGTGCCGTGGTCAGCTTCGAGGTGGCCGGCGGCAAGGACGCGGCGTGGCGTTTCATCGACGCCACCCGGGTGATCTCCATCACCACCAACCTGGGTGACACCAAGACCACCATTGCCCACCCGGCCACCACCTCCCACGGCCGCCTGTCGCCGCAGGAGCGTGCCAACGCCGGCATCGGCGACAACCTGATCCGCGTCGCCGTGGGCCTGGAAGACATCGCCGACCTCAAGGCCGATCTCGCGCGTGGCCTCGCCGCGTTGTGATCGAGTGGTCCATGGAGTCGCTACCCGCCCATAACGGCAAGGTCGCGCTGGTCACCGGCGCGGCCCGTGGCATTGGCCTGGGCATCGCCGCCTGGCTGATCGCCGAAGGCTGGCAGGTGGTGCTGGCGGACATCGACCGTGCCCGGGGCAGCAAGGTGGCCAGGGCACTGGGCAGCAACGCCTGGTTCGTCGGCATGGACGTGGCCCATGAAAGCCAGGTCGCCGTGGGCATCGCCGAGGTGCTCGGCCAGTTCGGCCGGCTCGATGCGCTGGTGTGCAACGCCGGCGTCGCCGAGGCCCATGGCGCGCCACTGGAAAGCCTCGAGCTGATGCAGTGGAACCGCACCCTGTCGGTCAACCTCACCGGCCCGATGCTGCTGGCCAAGCATTGCGCGCCCTACCTGCGCGGCCATCGGGGCGCCATCGTCACCATCGCCTCGACCCGCGCCCATCAATCCGAACGCGACACCGAAGCCTACGCCGCGAGCAAGGGCGGCCTGGTGGCGCTGACCCACGCGCTGGCCATCAGCCTGGGGCCGGACATCCGCGTCAACGTGGTCAGCCCCGGCTGGATCGACTCCCGCGACCGCGCCGCCCGTGAAGAGGCGCCGCTGTCGGAATGGGATCACGACCAGCACCCGGCGGGCCGCGTCGGTACGGTGGAAGACGTCGCCGCCCTGGTCGCCTGGCTGCTTTCGGACAACAGCGGCTTCGTCACCGGCCAGGAGTTCCTGGTCGACGGCGGCATGACCCGCAAGATGATCTACCTGGACTGAGCTCGCTTTCCCGGTACGCACCGTCCCCGATCATTCCACGGGCCTGCGGCACGAACGAAAACGGGCGCAGTGCCTTCGCACTGCCGCCCGCTGGTTTTCCGAGGCCCGGGTATCAGGGCGCCGGGCTTTCCGCCGGGCGCACGTCGATGGCCGGGGTGCCCTGGCCGCCGTCGAACAACTGCGCCGGGCTGCGCGGCAGGATGCTCGGGCGGTTTTCCTTGTCGCTCTGGTCGCCCAGCACGCGGATGTCGCTGTACTTCTTGCCCGAGAGCGCGGCGAGGCCGGCGCGGTCGCGGACCACGGTCGGGCGCAGGAAGACCATCAGGTTGCGCTTCACGTGGCTGTCCTTGGTGGAGCGGAACAGGCGGCCGAGCAGGGGGATGTCGCCCAGCAGCGGCACCTTGGAATCGGTGGTGGTGACGTCGTCCTGGATCAGGCCGCCGAGCACGATCACCTGGCCGTCCTCGGCGAGGATGGTGCTCTTGATCGAGCGCTTGTTGGTGATCAGGTCCACCGCCTGGGCGGTGAGGGTGGCGCTGGGGGCGATGGAGGAGATCTCCTGCTCGATCTCCAGGCGCAGGGTGGCGCCCTCGTTGATGTGCGGGGTGACCTTGAGGGTCACGCCGATGTCCTTGCGCTCGATGGTGGTGAAGGGGTTGTTGGCCCCGGCCGCATCGGTGGTGTAGGAACCGGTCTGGAAGGGCACGTTCTGGCCCACGAGGATTTCCGCCTTCTGGTTGTCCAGGGTCAGCAGGCTGGGCGTGGACAGCAGGTTGCTCTTGCTGTTGGCCGAGAGCGCGGTGACCAGGGCGGCGAAATGGTCGGTGCCGATGCCGATGATGGCGCCGTCGGGCAGGGTGGTCGGCAGCTTCTCGTCCTTGATGGCATTGAGCACGGTGCCCACCGAGAGGCCGGTGTTGCCGAAGTTGACCCCGCCCAGGCCGCCGGTCTTGCCGCGGGCGTCGACTGCCCACTGCACGCCGAGGGCGTCGGTGATGTCGCCGGAGATTTCCACGATGGCGGCTTCCACCATCACCTGGGCGCGCGGTACGTCGAGCTGGCGGACGATGTCCTCCAGCGCGTTGACCGTGTCCGGTTCGGCCAGCAGGACCAGGGCGTTGAGGCTCTCGTCTGCACGGATGAGGATGTTCTGCGGCTTGCCCTGTTGTTCACCGCCGGCTTCGGGGGCCTTCAGGCCCTCGGAAATCTCGCCCAGGGTGGTGGCCAGGGCCTTGGCGTCGTTGTGGCGCAGGCGGATGACGCGGGTATTGGCCGAGCGCGAGGTCGGTGTGTCGAGGGACTGCGCCAGTGCCACCAGCTTGGCGCGTGCCGAAGGCGGGCCGACGATGATCAGGCGGTTGGTGCGCGCGTCGGCGATCACCTGGGCGGCATTGGTACCCTTGGCCTGGCCACGGCTGACCGCGCTGTTGAGCACCTCGGCGGCGTCCATCACCCAGGCGTTCTGCAGGTTGAGCACGGTGTAGTCGCGGTCGCCCTTCTGGTCGAGCTGGCTCATCAGGCTTTCGATCCGCGCGATGTTGGCGCTGCGGTCGCTGATGATCAGGGCGTTGGACGAGGTCACTGCGGCGAGGTGGCCGTATTGCGGCACCAGCGGGCGGATCAGCGGGATCAGTTCGGTCACCGGCGTGTGCTGCACCTGGATGACCCGGGTTTCCAGCTTGTCCGGCGCGGCCGGCCCGCCCTCGGCTTCGGACTTGGCCTCGGCGTTGGGGATGATGCGTGCCTGGTCGCCCTGGGTGACCACGGTGAAGCCGTGGGTAGCCATCACCGAGAGGAACAGCTGGTAGACCTCGGAGAGGCTCAGCGGCGCCTTGGACACCACACTGACCTGGCCCTTGACCCGGGGGTCGACGATGAAGGTCTCGCCGGTGATGTCGGCCACCTGGTCGACGAACTCGCGAATGTCGGCGTCCTTGAGGTTTATCGTCCAGCCATCCTGCTGGCTGCTTTCGGCCTGGGGTTGCGGGGTTGCCGCCAGCAGGGGCAGCGGCGCGGTAGCGAGGCCGGCGGCCAGCAGGGCGATACTCAGGCGCGAGAGGAGTGTGGGCATTGATTCATTCGCTTTCCGGGGGCTGTTCGGGCGGTAAGTCCGGCGGCAGGCCACCGGATTCTTCCATCTGTTTTCTCAGTGCTTCCATGCGTTCGCGCAGCTCGGCGGCGTTCTCCTCCTGGAGACCGCCAAGGTCGTTCACAGCATCGTTCGCCGGCTCCGCCTCCATGGCGGGCGATCCGGGTGCGGCCAGGCGCGCCCGGGGGAATGTCAGGGTTTCGAGGCGGCCGCCTCGGTCGATCTCCACGCGGTCGCGGTAGACGGCGTGCAGCTTCACGCCGGGGCTGAGCTCATCGCCGCTGTGCAGGCGCCGGGGCTTTTCGCCCTCGGTACGGATGATCACGCTGGAGCGCGCCGGGTCGGCATTGATGAAGCTGCCCAGCAGGGTCAGGCGCAGGTTGGTCGCCGGTGGCGGCGCATCGCTCTGCACGCGGCTCGGGCCGAACAGGGGTTCGAGGCGTTCCAGGCTGGCCGGAACCACGGCCTCGAGGGTGGGGTCACTGCTGGTAACGGGGGAATTGCGGAGCAATCGGATCCAGTCGGCGGTTTGCCAGGCGAGGCTCAGGCTCATGGCGATCACCAGGCCCGCGCCCAGCAGCGCAGGCGAATGCTGTTGCAGCCAGTGTCGAGCACCAGGTGTGGGCAAGTTGGGGGTTCTCCGCGAGTCGTTCTTGGTTTTCTGGATCGGCGAAAGTGCTGAATCATAGCAGTACGACGCAAACACGCTACAACTCGCTGGCACGTGTGTCGTGGAGGTCGATGTGCTAAGAATATTCCAGATTTTTTACGGGTTTGCGTGCGCGCCCCATCACAACGACAAGAGAAATGGCAGGGATTGCCGCACAACCGTCAGGCAGTGTTGTGATAATTGCCCAGGTGATTTCATGAAGGCATTACACGGATGAACCCCTCTTCGATCGAGGCGCCGCTGCGGCGCCTGCCGTTCGGCTTCGCCAAGCGCCACGGCGTCTTCCTGCAGGATGGCGTAGAGCCCTGCCTGGCCCATCGCCAAGGCGCCGAACTGGTAGCCCTGGCCGAGGCCCGGCGCTTCGTCGGCCGCTCGCTGCCGTTGCGCCCGCTGCCCGCCGAAACCTTCGACCAGGCCCTGGCCCAGGCCTACCAGCACGACTCCTCCGCCACCATGCAGCTCGCCGAAGACCTCGGCGGCAGCCTCGACCTGGCCGCGCTCGCCGAGCAGATGCCGGAGACCACCGACCTGATGGAGCAGGAGGACGACGCGCCGATCATCCGCCTGATCAACGCCATCCTCGGCGAGGCTATTCGCGAGAACGCCTCGGACATCCACCTGGAGACCTTCGAGAAGCGCCTCGTGGTGAGGTTCCGTGTCGACGGCATTCTGCGCGAGGTGCTCGAACCCAAGCGTGAGCTGGCGGCGCTGCTGGTGTCGCGGATCAAGGTCATGGCCAAGCTGGACATCGCCGAGAAGCGCGTCCCGCAGGACGGCCGCATCTCCCTGCGCGTGGCCGGGCGCGAAGTCGACATCCGCGTGTCCACGCTGCCCTCGGCCAACGGCGAGCGCGTGGTATTGCGCCTGCTGGACAAGCAGGCCGGGCGCCTCACCCTGCAGCACCTGGGCATGAGCGCGCGCGACCGCGAACTGATGGAGGCCACGGTGCGCAAGCCCCACGGCATCCTGCTGGTCACCGGGCCCACCGGCTCGGGCAAGACCACCACGCTGTACGCCAGCCTGGTGACCCTCAACGACCGCACGCGCAACATCCTCACGGTCGAGGACCCGATCGAGTATCACCTCGAAGGCATCGGCCAGACCCAGGTCAATGCCAAGGTGGAGATGACCTTCGCCCGTGGCCTGCGCGCCATCCTGCGGCAGGACCCGGACGTGGTGATGGTCGGCGAGATCCGTGACCACGAGACCGCCGAGATCGCCGTGCAGGCCTCGCTCACCGGCCACCTGGTGCTTTCCACCCTGCACACCAACAGCGCCATCGGCGCCATCACCCGCCTGGTGGACATGGGGGTCGAGCCCTTCCTGCTGTCGTCCTCCTTGCTCGGCGTGCTTGCCCAGCGCCTGGTGCGTGTGCTCTGCAATCACTGCAAGGCGCCATACAGCGCCGACGCCGCCGAATGCGCGCTGCTGGGCATCGACCCGACGCAGCCGCCGACCCTCTACCACGCCCGTGGCTGCGCCGAATGCCACCAGCAGGGCTATCGCGGGCGTACCGGCATCTACGAACTGGTGGTCTTCGACGACCACATGCGCACCCTCATCCACAACGCCGCTGCGGAGCAGGAGATGACCCGCCATGCACGCCGCTTCGGTCCCAGCATCCGTGACGACGGCAAGCGCAAGGTGCTCGAAGGCGTGACCACGGTGGAAGAAGTGCTGCGCGTGACCCAGGAAGAATAAATGGCCGCCTTCGAATACCTCGCCCTGGATGCCCGCGGGCGCCCGCAGAAGGGTGTGCTCGAGGCCGACAGTGCCCGCCAGGTGCGCCAGCTGTTGCGGGAGAAGCAACTGGCACCGCTGGAGGTGAAGGCCACCCGCACCCGTGAACATGCCGCCAGTGGCGGGCGTTTCGGTTTCACCCGTGGCCTGTCGGCCCGCGACCTTGCGCTGGTGACCCGGCAACTGGCGACCCTGGTACAGGCCGCGCTGCCCATCGAGGAAGCGCTGCGCGCCGCTGCCGCCCAGTCCACCTCGCCGCGCATCCAGTCGATGCTGCTGGCGGTACGCGCACGCGTGCTGGAGGGTCATAGCCTGGCCGGCAGCCTGCGCGAGTTCCCCGCCGCGTTCCCCGAGCTCTACCGGGCCACGGTCGCGGCCGGCGAGCACGCCGGCCACCTCGGGCCGGTGCTGGAGCAGCTCGCCGACTACACCGAGCAACGCCAGCAGTCGCGGCAGAAGATCCAGCTGGCGCTGCTCTACCCGGTGATCCTGATGTGCGCTTCGCTGGGGATCGTCTCCTTCCTCCTGGGCTACGTGGTCCCGGACGTGGTGCGCGTGTTCATCGACTCCGGGCAGACCCTGCCGCTGCTGACCCGGGGCCTCATCGCCCTCAGCGACCTGGTCAAGCACTGGGGCTGGCTGGTGGCACTGGCGCTCATCGCGGCATTCGTCGGCGCGCGCCTGGCGCTGCGCGAGGAGGCGGTGCGTGTCCGCTGGCATGGCCTGGTATTGCGCATTCCACTGGTGGGCGGGCTGGTGCGCGCCACCGACACCGCGCGTTTCGCCTCGACCCTGGCGATCCTCACCCAGAGCGGCGTGCCGCTGGTGGAAGCGCTGGGCATCGGTGCCGAGGTCATCGCCAACCGGGTGATCCGCGCCGATGTGGTGCTGGCGGCGCAGAAGGTCCGCGAAGGCGGCAGCCTGACCCGCGCGCTGGAAGCCAGCGGCCAGTTTCCGCCGATGATGCTGCACATGATCGCCAGCGGCGAACGCTCGGGCGAGCTGGACCAGATGCTGGCGCGCACCGCGCGCAACCAGGAAAGCGACCTCGGCGCGCAGATCGCGTTGCTGGTCGGGCTGTTCGAGCCCTTCATGCTGGTGTTCATGGGCGCGGTGGTGCTGGTCATCGTCCTCGCCATCCTCCTGCCGATCCTTTCTCTCAACCAACTCGTGGGGTAATCGCGTGAAACAGCGCCGTACACAGACGGGCTTTACGCTCATTGAAATCATGGTGGTGGTGGTCATCCTCGGCATCCTCGCCGCCCTGGTGGTGCCGCAGGTGATGAACCGCCCGGACCAGGCCAAGGTCACCGTCGCCAAGGGCGACATCAAGGCCATCGGTGCCTCGCTGGACATGTACAAGCTCGACAACTTCGCCTACCCCAGCACCCAGCAGGGCCTGGAGGCGTTGGTGAAGAAGCCCAGCGGCAACCCGCAGCCGAAGAACTGGAACAAGGACGGCTACCTCAAGCGCCTGCCGGTCGACCCCTGGGGCAACCCGTACCAGTACCTGGCCCCCGGCACCAAGGGCGCCTACGACCTCTACTCCTTCGGCGCCGACGGCAAGGAAGGCGGCACCGACGCCGATGCCGACATCGGTAACTGGGAAAACTGATGCACCCACGGCCGCGCTGCCCAGGCTGCCCGCCCGCCGAGGGGCAGGGCGGCTTCACCCTGATCGAGTTGCTGGTGGTCCTGGTGATCATCGGCTGCCTGGTCGGGCTGGCGGTGCTCAGCACCGGCGTGGCCGGCCCTTCACGTGAGCTGAACAACGAAGCCGAGCGCCTCGCCGGGCTGATCGGCGTGCTGGTGGACGAGGCCGTGCTCGACAACCGCGAGTACGGCCTGCGCCTGGAGGGGGACGGCTATCGCGTACTGCGCTTCGACGAGGCGAAGGCGCGCTGGCAGGAAGTGGGGGATGAAACCCACAAGCTGCCGGCCTGGGCCGAGCTCAAGTTCGAACTCGAAGGCGCCGCGCTGGCATTGCCCGGGCCGGTGGCGGACGAGGACGAGAAAACCAAGGATCAACCCCGTACGCCGCAGTTGCTGATCCTGTCCAGCGGCGAGCTCAGCCCGTTCCGCCTGGAGCTGGGCGAGCGGCGCAAGGACGGCCTGCGCCTGCAGATGAGCAGCGACGGCTTCCGCCTGCCCAGGGTCGAGGCGATGCCGGGCAAGGGGAGGGCGGGATGAGCAACCAGCGTGGCTTCACCCTGCTCGAAGTGCTGGTGGCCCTGGCCATCTTCGCTGTGGTCGCCGCGTCCGTGCTGGCCACCAACGCGCGCAGCCTGCAGAACGCCGCGCGCCTGGAGGACAAGACCCTGGCGATGTGGATCGCCGACAACCGCCTCGCCGAGATGCAGCTGGCCGCCACGCCGCCGGGGGACGGGCGCGACCAGGGCGAGCTGGATTTCGCCGGGCGCCGCTGGGAGTGGCAGAGCCAGGTGGAGGCGACCTCCGATCCGGCCCTGCGCCGCGCCACGCTCTGGGTGGCCCAGCGCAACGACCGGGGCCCCCGGGGCAAGCTGGAGGAGCGTGCCGCCGCGCGCCTGGTCGGCTTCATCGAGACCCGCCAATGAAGCGCTCCGCCGGTTTCACCCTGCTGGAACTGCTGATCGCCATCGCCATCTTCGCGCTGCTGGCACTGGGCACCTACCGCATGCTCGACAGCGTCCTGTCCAGCGACCGGGCCACCCGCGCCCAGGAACAGCAGCTGCGTGAACTGGTGCGGGCAATGGCCGCCATCGAGCGTGACCTGCAGCAGGTGAATCCACGCCCCGTGCGCGATGCCTACGGTGAATGGCGCGGTGCGCTGGTGGGCGAGAGCGGCGACAACGATGCCATCGAACTGAGCCGTGGCGGTTGGCGCAATCCGCTAGGCGCCCCGCGTTCGCGGCTGCAGCGGGTGCGTTGGCAACTGTCCGGGGAGAAGCTGGAGCGCCGCTACTGGACGGTGCTCGACCAGGCCCAGGACAGCCAGCCGCAGGTGCAGCAGGCGCTGGACGGCGTGACCCGCCTCAAGCTGCGCTACCTCGACAAGTCCGATAACTGGGTGGAGGTCTGGCCGGCCGACGGCGAGACCGGCGACAAGAGCCTGGAGAAGCTGCCCCGGGCCATCGAGCTGACCCTCGAACACCGCCGCTACGGCGAGTTGCGCCGCGTGCTGCGCCTGGTGGACGAGCCGCCGGAGCGCAAGCCCCAGGTCCCCGACAACGGCGGTGGCGATGACGGCGGCGACGTACCGCCCGACGACGGTGGTGCGCCATGACGCGGCAGCGTGGCATGGCCATGATCACGGTGCTGCTGGTGGTGGCGGTGGTGACCGTCGTCTGTGCCGGCATGATCGCGCGGCAACAGCTGGCGATCCGCTCCAGTGCCAACCAGCTGCACGCGCGCCAGGCCCTGCAATATGCGCTGGGTGGCGAAGCGCTTGCCCGTGGGATGCTGCAGCGCGACCTGCGCGCCGGCGACCCGCGCACCCCGGTGGATCACCTCGGCGAAGCCTGGGCGCGACCGCTGAACAATTTCCCGCTGGATGACGGCGGCGAGCTGCTGGTGCGCATCGAGGACGCCACCTCGCGCTTCAACCTCAACGCCCTGGTGCGCCAGGGGCGGGTCAACGAGCAGTCGCTGCAGCAGTTCCGTCGCCTCCTGTTGCGCCTGCAAATCGAGGCACCCTATGCGGAGCGCCTGGTGGACTGGCTCGACAAGGACCAGGAGCCCACCGGGGCCAATGGCGCCGAAGACAACGAATACCTGCTGAGCCAGCCGCCCTACCGGGCAGCCAACCGTGCCATGGTCGACGTCTCCGAGCTGCGCCTGCTGGCGGGCATGACCGAGGCGGACTATCGTCGCCTGCTGCCCTACGTCAGCGCGCTGCCGGACGACGCCACGCTCAACGTCAACACCGCCGGCGCGATGGTGCTTTCCAGCCTGGCCGACAGCCTCACGCCCAGCGTGGGGGAGGCGCTGGTGGCGGCCCGTGGCAAGGCCGGCTTCCAGACCCTGGACGCCTTCCTCGGGCAATCGGCGCTGGCCGGCATGGGGATGCAGGCGCAGGGCCTGGCGGTGGGCAGTGAATATTTCCGGGTGACCAGCGAAGTGCATCTGGGCGGACGACGCCAGGTACTGGTCAGCACCTTGCAGCGCAGCAATGACGGCCGCGTGCGGGTGCTTTCCCGCGACATGGGGCAGGGCGGATTGCCGCCGGCCCTTCTCAAGGAAAAGGACGAAGAATGAAGCAGGCAAGTATTTTCCTGCCGGCGGCGGCGGTCACGCGCGTCGAAGGCGAGCTGGAGGTCTGGCTGGTGCAGGGTGGGGACGCCCGGCAACTGCCATTCGCGGCGGCGGTGACGGCGCTCTCCGGTGACTGGCGCCTGGTATTGCCGGTGGAGGCGGTGACTGCCTGCGCCGCGCGCCTGCCCACGCAGAAGGCGCGCTGGCTGCGCCAGGCGCTGCCTTTCGCGGTAGAGGAGTTGCTGGCCGAAGACGTCGACAGCCTGCACCTGGCCCTTGGCGGCAGCCTGCCGGATGGCCTGCACCGCATCTTCGCCGTGCGCCGCGCCTGGCTGAGCGCCTGGGTCGACCTGGCGGCGGAACTGGGCTCGGTACCCACCAGCCTGCAGGTGGACGCCGACCTGCTGCCCGATGAAGGCACTCAGCTGTGCTGGCTGGATGGCCGCTGGCTGCTGGGCGGCGAGCAGAGCGCGCGCCTCGCCCTGCTGGACGAGGACTGGCCGCACCTGCGCGATGCCTGCGTGCTGCCGCTGCAGGGGCACGCGCCCCAGGCACGGCAGGTGCTCGAAGGCATCGAGCAGTGGCAGGAGCACGCGCAGCCGCACCTCTGGCTCGCCGGGCGTTCGGGCAGCGAACTGGCCCAGGCGGAGTTCGAGGTGCGCCAGGAACATCGCCACCAGCGCTTCCTGCGTCCGCTGCTGGGGCTGGTCGGGCTCTGGGCGGTGCTGCAGTGGGGCTTCTACCTGGCCCAGGGCTGGCACCTGCGGCATGAGGGCGATCGCTATGCGGCGGCCAACGAGGCGCTGTACCGCGAACTGTTTCCCCAGGACAGCAAGCTGATCAACCTGCGTGCGCAGTTCGACCAGCACCTGGCGGCCAGCTCGGTGTCGGGACAGGGCCGCTTGCTCGGCATGCTCGACCAGGCCGCCGAGGCGCTGCTGGCGGAGGGGGCCCAGGTGCGTGTGCAGCAACTGGATTTCAGCGACACCCGGGGTGACCTGGCGATGCAGGTGCAGGCCCCTGGCTTCGATGCCCTGGAGCGCTTGCGCGAGCGACTGATCGCCGCCGGGCTGGCCGTGCAGCTGGGCTCGGCCAGCCGTGAAGGCAATGCGGTGAGCGCGCGACTGGTAATCGGAGGATGAGCATGGCCATGGTTTTCAAGGACAGGGTGCAGGCGCAATGGCAGGCATCGGCGCTGGCCGGGCGCTGGAAGGCGTTGCCGCCCCGTGATCGCCTGGCGCTGATGTCGCTGGGCGGCTTCCTGCTGCTGGTGCTGCTCTACCTGGCGCTCTGGCGCCCGGCCCAGCAGGGCGTTGTCAGTGCCCGCGAGTATTTCGAACAGCAGCGTGCGCTGCATGCCTATATGCAGCAGCAGGCACCGCGAGCCCGATCCAGCCAGGAAGCGCCGCAGGCCAGCGTCGAGCCGGAGCGCCTGCAGGGGCTGGTCACCGCCAGTGCTGCCGAGCAGGGGTTGTCGGTCGAACGCCTGGACAGCGACGCCCCGGGGCAGGTGCAGGTGAGCCTGCAGCCCACCAGCTTCGCTCGCCTGTTGCGCTGGTTCGCCGGCCTCGAGGCCCAGGGCGTGCGCATCGAGGAGGCCGGCCTCGACCGCGCGGATGAAGGGCAGGTGACGGCGCGGCTGACCCTGCGCGTCGGTGGCTGAATGCACCTTCCTGTGGCCGGGGCACCGTCGTGCACCGGCCTGGTGATCACCGGTGGTGATCGGTGATCGCTGCGCGGCACCGTTTTCCCCTGTGCGGACGCTGCCATCGAAGGGGCTGTCGAAGGCGTGCAAAAAACGATTCCGAGAAAAAACTTCAAGCAGGGTGTTGACTTAGGTGGGGCCTCTGCGTAAATTGCGCGCCTCGCAAGGCGATGGGTGATTAGCTCAGCCGGGAGAGCATCTGCCTTACAAGCAGAGGGTCGGCGGTTCGATCCCGTCATCACCCACCATCCCTTGTGAATTCGGACGAAAGTCCGGCCGACGCGCAGCGGTAGTTCAGTCGGTTAGAATACCGGCCTGTCACGCCGGGGGTCGCGGGTTCGAGTCCCGTCCGCTGCGCCATATTTACCATGCCAGGTTCCGCCGGGCATGAGGTGACGAGAAGCTCGAAACTCTCATCGCCAGACGAAGCAAAGGTTCCACCGGACGAAAGTCCAACCGACGCGCAGCGGTAGTTCAGTCGGTTAGAATACCGGCCTGTCACGCCGGGGGTCGCGGGTTCGAGTCCCGTCCGCTGCGCCATATAAAGGAAAGCCCTCAGGTAGCAATACCTGGGGGTTTTTTCTTTGCCTCGAAAAAAGTGCAGCTCGCCGGGTTCGGCGCTGATCGACTTCGCGGGGCATTGTCCTGGGTTAATTTTTCGGTCACCGGCACTCGTTACTCTTTTGGCACGGTCCTTGTTTCATCCAGGGCGCGACAGAACAGGAGAGTGATGATGGATGAGTATCAGGAAGAAATTCTCGACTTCCACGCCAGCGAGCAGGACGGGGTGGAGCCGGCGGACGACGCCACCGAGATGTGATCAGCCCACCTGGCGCTGGGCGCGGCGGAACTCGCCGGGTGTGCTGCCGCTCCAGCGCTTGAACGCGCGCTGGAAGGCCTCGGCCGAGGCGAAGCCCAGCAGGTAGGCGATTTCCCGAAGGCCAGTTCGGTGTCGCGGATATAGGCCATGGCCAGGTCGCGTCGGGTGTCGTTGAGGATGCTGCGGAACTGCGTGCCTTCCTCGGCCAGCTTGCGTCGCAGGGTCCAGGTCGGCAGTTGCAGGCGCGCGGCCACCTCCTCCAGATCCGGCTCGCGGCCGTGCAGCAGTGGCCCCAGCAACTGGGTGATGCGTTCGCGCAGGCTGCGGGTGCGGGTACGTTGCTCCAGTTCCTGCTCGCAGAGCTCCAGCAACTGTCGCCAGGTGCTGGGGCAGTGCTCGCGTCCGCGCAGGGCGAGGGTCGGCTGGGACAGGCGCAACTGGTTGCCGCCGGCAGCGAACTCCACCGGGCAGCCGAACAGTTCCGAGTAGCGCTCGGCGTAGTCGGGGGCGGGAAACTCGATCTCCACCTTCTCCACCGCCAGCGGCTCGCCCACCAGCATTCCGAACTGGCAGGCCCAGCTGGCCAGCACGGAATCCACCACGAAGCGGTTATAGGCGTTGTACGGGCTGATGGAATAAAAGCGCAGCCAGGCACCGCCAGCATCCTCGTGGAAGCTCGACTGGCCCCGGTAGTTGTGGGCGTACAGCGGCTCGAAGCGGATCAGCGTGCGAGCCGCCTCGCGCACGTTGGGGGCCTGCATCGCGGTGACGCCGGTGAGGCCGACCTGGCTCAGCCGGCTGATGCGCCCCATGCGCAGGCCCAGCGCCGGGTCGCCGATCAGTTGCATCGCGGCGTGGCCCAGGCGCATGTAGCGGGGGATCGACAGGCGCCCGCGCGGTTCGGCCAGGCGGGCGGCGTCCAGGCCGTACTGGGCGAGCAGGGGGGCCGGGTCCCGGCCGGCGTCGCGCACCGCCTCGGCGAGGTTCTGCACGAAGCCCACCGAGAGGTCGCCCAGGCGTACCCGTGTCGGCTTCATAGCCAGATGTTCAGCAGCTTCGCGCCGCGACCGGCCTCGGCGATGTGGATGCCGTTGGCATCGGCGGCGAGGCCGGGGCCGTCGCTACCCAGGTCCCACAGCTGACCTCGGAGGAAGACCGTCATGCCGGCGCGGGCACCGCTGCCCGGCTGGTGCCCGGCCAGGGCCAGGCGCTGCCAGGCCTCGCCTTCGCTGAGCTTGCCGGCCTGCAGGTTCGCGTCATCGGGCGTCGGCGCGCCTTTTTCGCCGCGCCAGGGCTTGCTCCAGCTGCCGTTGCCGGTGAGGAAGGCCGGCACCGCCAGCAACTCGACGCCCTGTTCGTGCAGCGCCGTGTAGCCGGCGGGGTACCAGCTGTCCGCGCTGACCAGCACGCCCAACCGCCCGGCCGGGGTGTCGACCACCTGGAGCTGGTCGATCCCCGCGGCGGCGGTGAAGCCCTGTTCCTCGTGGCTCGGGAAGAGCTTGCGCTGGGGCTGTCCCACGGGCCTGCCCTGGCGGTCGAACACCAGGCTGACGTTGTACAGCGGCCCGCTCTCGGCCAGCAGGTTGCCGCCTTCGATGCGCGGCGCGGGGAGCAGGATGGAGCCCGCCACCAGGGTGATGCCGAACTCCCGGGCGAGGCCGCCGAACAGGGCCTGGTAGTCACCGGCCATGCGCGTCGCCTTCATGCGGAAGAGGGCATCGGCCAGGCGTTCCTCGCCTTCGGCCGCGACCAGCGCGCGGGCGAGTTTCATCGGGTTGGCGGCGGCCAGCCAGAGCATGGCGTGATCCAGGGTGTGGGCGCTGTAGACCTGGTCCTTCTCGCCGGCGGCCACCAGCCAGGTGCCGATGTGCTCGGGCAGCACGACGACCGTGCGGTCGTTGATCAGCCCTTCGGCGCGGGCCTTCTCCAGGTAGGCCGCGAGCTTCAGGCGCAGGCGCTCCACGCTCTGGTAGTCGGCGGCAAAGAGTTCGGGCTGGATGCCCAGCAGGTTGCCGCGTTCGCCGGGCTGGCCGAGGTTGAGCGCCACCTCGCTGCGCAGGTCGGAGAGGTAGTGGCCGACCGGTCGCTTGTCGGTCCAGATCGCGTAGCTGACCAGCACGCCGGCGAACAGGGCGGAGGCCAGGACAATCAGCAGTTTGCGCATGGGATTGGGCGTCGATGGATGTGCCGGTCAGGGTAGGGGAGCGCGTTGTGCTTGCCAAGTCGCGCTGTGCGTTTGGATCAATAACTTGTCACTTTCGATCATTGAGCGCGCCCGGCTGGCTGACTATCGTCTGCCCCATAAACCGACCGTGGCCCACGACGCCGCGGCATCCCGTGAATGCAACGCCCGCTGTGGAGACATCCATGACCGCTTCCGCCTACCCGAACCTGCTCGCGCCCCTGGACCTGGGCTTCACCACCCTGCGCAACCGTACCCTGATGGGCTCCATGCACACCGGCCTGGAAGAGAAGCCCAATGGCTTCGAGCGCATGGCCGCCTATTTCGCCGAGCGTGCCCGTGGCGGCGTCGGCCTGATGGTGACCGGCGGCATCGGCCCGAACGACGAGGGCGGCGTGTACTCCGGCGCTGCCAAGCTGACCACCGTGGAAGAGGCCGAGAAGCACCGCATCGTCACCCAGGCGGTGCACGAGGCGGGCGGCAAGATCTGCATGCAGATCCTCCACGCCGGCCGTTATGCCTACAGCCCCAAATCCGTCGCACCGTCCGCCATCCAGGCGCCGATCAACCCGTTCAAGCCGCGCGAACTGGACGAGGAAGGCATCGAGAAGCAGATCCAGGACTTCGTGAACTGCTCCGTGCTGGCGCAGAAGGCCGAGTACGACGGCGTCGAGATCATGGGTTCCGAGGGTTACTTCATCAACCAGTTCCTCGCCGCCCACACCAACCAGCGCACCGACCGCTGGGGTGGCAGCTACGAGAACCGCATGCGCCTGCCGGTGGAGATCGTCCGCCGCGTGCGCGAGGCCGTGGGCCCGAATTTCATCATCATCTACCGCCTGTCGATGCTCGACCTGGTGGAAGGCGGCAGCACCTGGGACGAGATCGTCCTCCTGGCCAAGGCCATCGAGGCTGCCGGCGCCACCCTCATCAACACCGGCATCGGCTGGCACGAGGCACGCATCCCCACCATCGCCACCAAGGTGCCGCGCGCGGCCTTCACCAAGGTCACCGCCAAGCTCAAGGGCGAGGTGTCGATCCCGCTGATCACCACCAACCGCATCAACACCCCGGAAGTGGCCGAGCAGGTGCTGGCCGAAGGCGACGCCGACATGGTCTCCATGGCCCGCCCGTTCCTCGCCGACCCGGATTTCGTCAACAAGGCCGCCGAAGGCCGCAGCGACGAGATCAACACCTGCATCGGCTGCAACCAGGCCTGCCTGGACCACACCTTCGGCGGCAAGCTGACCAGCTGCCTGGTCAACCCGCGTGCCTGCCACGAGACCGAGCTGAACTACATCCCCACCACCCAGGTGAAGAAGATCGCCGTGGTCGGCGCAGGCCCGGCCGGCCTCGCGGCTGCCACCGTCGCCGCCGAGCGTGGCCACCAGGTGACCCTGTTCGACGCCGCCGCCGAGATCGGTGGCCAGTTCAACGTCGCCAAGCGCGTGCCGGGCAAGGAAGAGTTCTACGAGACCCTGCGCTACTTCAAGCGCAAGCTGGAGACCACCGGCGTCGACGTTCGCCTGAACACCCGCGTCGGCGTCGATGACCTGGCCCGGGGCGGCTACGACGAGATCCTCCTCGCCACCGGCATCGCCCCGCGCACCCCGGAGATCCCCGGCGTCGACAACCCCAAGGTGATCAGCTACCTGGACGCCATCCTGCAGCGCAAGCCGGTCGGCCAGAAGGTCGCGGTGATCGGTGCCGGCGGCATCGGCTTCGACGTTTCCGAATTCATCACCCACGAAGGCGAGGCCACCAGCCAGAACCGCGATGCATTCTGGAAGGAGTGGGGCATCGACGGTGATCTCGAGGCCCGTGGCGGCATCGCCGGGATCAAGGCCCAGCCGCACCCGGCGGCGCGCGAGGTGTTCCTGCTGCAGCGCAAGAAGACCAAGGTCGGCGACGGCCTGGGCAAGACCACCGGCTGGATCCATCGCACCGGCCTGAAGAACAAGAACGTGCAGATGCTCAACTCGGTCGAGTACCTGAAGATCGACGACGCCGGCCTGCACATCCGCATCGCCGAGGGCGAGCCGCAGTTGCTGCCGGTGGACACGGTGGTCATCTGCGCCGGCCAGGACCCGCTGCGCGAGCTGCACGACGGCCTGGTCGCCGCCGGCCAGACGGTGCACCTGATCGGCGGTGCCGACGTGGCCGCCGAGCTGGACGCCAAGCGCGCGATCAACCAGGGCTCGCGCCTCGCCGCCGAACTCTGATGGAAAGACGCCCCGCCTCGTGCGGGGCGTTCTCTTTAAGGGCATCTCTAAAAACGTAGGCGAGGCCGTCAGCGCAAGGCAAAAACAGGCGAAAAAGCGCAGTTTACGCACGGTAAATGAGCATTTTGAGCGTGTTTTTAACGCAGCGATGACAACACAGGTAGTTTTTTGAGGTGCCCTTTACAGGCTCATAAGAACAAGGAGAAGCCAATGTCCCTCGACGCCCGACTCAACCCCGCCGTGGCCGCCAGCCTGCAGCGCTGGCACCACTTGATCGCCAGCCAGGACCTGAGCCGGCTGCCCGAGCTGCTCCACCCCGAGGCGGTGTTTCGCTCGCCCATGGCGCACACGCCCTACCCGGGCGCGCAGGCGGTCAACCTGATCCTCAACACCGTGATCCAGGTGTTCCAGGACTTCGCCTACCACCGCGAGCTGGCCAGCGCCGACGGCCTGAGCGTGGTGCTGGAATTCAGTGCCCGGGTCGGTGAACGGGAGCTGAAGGGGATCGACATGATCCGCTTCGACGAAGAGGGCCGGATCGTCGATTTCGAGGTCATGATCCGCCCGATGAGCGGCCTTGCCGCCCTCGGCGAGGAGATGGGACGTCGCCTGGCGCCCTACCTGGCGGCCATGAAAAGCTGAAAGTCTCCAACCCCATCACATTTTCACTGTGCACCCGGTCCGCTCCCTGATGGGGGCGGGTCGAGTGCCAACCCAGTCACATTGCCCGTTGCGCTTTTTCCCCTAGACTCCGTGAATCAGGATGTACGCCTGTCTCCCAGGCGTAGCTCCACCGACAGGAATGTCACCCGTCCCGCCCAGGGACTCACCGCGTTGGCCTAGAGGGAAACCGATGAGCATGCAGAACAAGCCGCAGATGGTTGAAGCCGTGCTGTTCTTCAATGAGCGTGGCATCTGCAAGGAAATGCTCTTCCCCGAATTCGAAGCGATGCTCGATGGCGTGGTGAACATGCCCGAGTTCGCCGACGAGCAGATGCGCCTGGCGTATGTGCTGATCAACCCCCGCCTGCTGGTGCGTTCGCTGGTCTTCTTCTATCTGGATTTCGACGAGAAGGGCCAGGCCGACACCGGCTGGAACATGCCCCTGCGCCACCTGGCCGAGCGCGCCGGTCGCGGCCCCGACCTGGGCGCCGGGCCGATCCGCCTGGCCTGCCGCAGCCAGTGCCCGGTCTCCTGGCACCAGATGCACATGTGGGACCCGAACCTGGCTCCGGGCAACAACGACCTCGCCCTGGTCCGCGACACCGTCAAGCGCAATGGCCTGGGCCTGATGGTCGAGGACGACCTGCCCCAGGCGGTCGAGCCGGAGCGGCTGCAGATGGCCCCGGAAGACAAGTGGTACGCGCCGCCGGATGCCGGCGCCGAAGTGGCCGAGCAACTGGCGCAGAAGCTGGAGCAGGAACACCGCCTGAAGACCGCGCAGCTGATCAAGCAGCAGCGCCTGCGCATCGCCAGCCTCGGCCAGCAGAACGAAGAGGCCCTGGCCAAGTACCGCCTGGCTGCCGAAGAGCAGATCCGTGGCCTGCAAGGCCAGATCCAGGCGTTGCAGCAGAACGTGCGCCAGCAGGAAGAACTCAACGCCGATCTCAAGCGCCAGTTGCTCACCCAGACCGAAGGCTTCCAGAAGTCCCGCGAGGAAATGAGCCAGCAGCTGCGTGCACTGGAGCGCCATGGTCGCACCGAGGTGGACATCCTGCGCTCGCAGTTCGAAAGCGAGATGCAGGCCAAGATCGCCGCCGCGGTGATGGACTACAAGGAGCAGATCGCCATCCGTGATGTCGAGCTGGCCTACCGCAACGAGCTCGACGCCCAGTTGCAGCAGGAGATCGACCGTCTCAAGCAGGAGCGTGAGCAACTGGTCAACCAGGGCGGCGACCAGATCCTCGAGCGCCTGGCCCGTCTCGGCGTGGTCTTCGTCGTCTATCACCCGGGTGCCGGGCACCTCACCATCCCGCTGCAGGACGTCGCCCGCTACCAGGACAACCCATTGGCCTACGCGGCCTCCAAGTGCTTCGTATCCGAAGCCCAGTACCGCCAGTGGCTGACCCACTACCAGCAGCCCACCTGCGAAGCGGCGCTGCCCAGCGGCGAGCGTTGCTCGATGCCCATCGACCGGGTGGACTCGCCCAGCCGCTTCGTCGCCGGTGATTCCAACTGCTGCGCCCGGCACAAGGCCAGCAGCCGCCTGCGTACCGTCAGCTGAGATCGCAGCGGCATCGCCGCTGCCGTATCCTGCCGCCCTTAGTCGCCCGGTTGCCGGAACCCGCCTTGCCCCTTCGATCCCCCGACTGGACACCCAGCGCCACCCTCGACCCCGTGCGCCTCGACTGGCTCGATAGCGCCTCGGTCAGCCTCGCCCTGTTGCGCCTGGAACGCATCGACCCGCTGGTGAGCGGCAACAAGTGGTTCAAGCTGGCGCCGCACCTGGCGCGTGCCGCAGCCCAGGGGGCGGAAGGCGTGATCAGCCTCGGCGGCGCCCATTCCAACCACCTGCACGCCCTGGCGGCGGCGGGACGTCGCTTCGGTTTCCCCTGTGTCGGTCTGCTGCGCGGCGAGCCCGTGGAGACGCCGACCGTAAGCGACCTGCGCGAGCTGGGCATGGCGCTGCACTGGCTCGGCTATGGTGGCTACCGCGCCCGCCACCTGCCGGGCTTCTGGGAGCCCTGGGCCGCGCGCTATCCGGGTTTCCTCCAGGTCCCGGAGGGCGGTGGTGGCCTTGTCGGTGCCCAGGGCTGCGCCCCGCTGGTCGCGATGATCCAGGAGCAGCTCCCTCGCCTTGGCTGGGACGACTACGACGCGCTCTGGGTGGCGGCCGGTACCGGCACCACCCTGGCCGGGCTGGTGCTGGGGGAGGGCGGCCGCCATCCGGTGTTCGGAGCCCTGGCGGTGCCCCCCGACCATGGTGTCGCCCAGCAGGTGAGTGCATTGCTGGCCGAAGCCGGCGCCGTGGATGCCGGCTATCGACTGCTGGATGCCAGCCGGGGCGGCTTCGCCCGTGTCGATGCGGCGCTGGCGCAGGAGTTGTTCGACTTCGAGGCACGCACGGGAATCGAACTCGACCCGCTCTATACCGCCAAGGCGTTAATAGCGTTGCGCCAGCACGTGGAGGCCGGTTACCTTGCCGCCGGCAGTCGCGTGATCATGCTGCACACCGGGGGCTTGCAAGGCCGCCGAGCCATGTTGCCGCGCCTGCTGCGGCTGGCTGGCTACACTGCCACTTCAGCTGATGCCTCAAGGTGATGGGATGACCGAACCGCTCAATCCGGACCAACTGCGCAGCCTGACGCCGCTCAATGCTCTGTCCGAGCAGCAGTGGCGCGAATTGCGCAGCCAGCTGGTACCGCAGCCGCTGCTCGCCGGCCAGGCGCTGTTCCGCCGTGGCGACCAGGCGCGGCTGACCTACTACCTGCTGGCCGGTGAGCTGCAACTGCGCGACGCCGACGGTGCCGAGCAGCGCCTGGTGGCTGGCAGCGAAGCCAGCTGCCACCCGCTGTCGCCCAGTCTGCCGCGCCTGCAGGAGGCCCTGGCACTGACCGAAGTGAGCGTGCTGGCCATCGACAGCGCCACCCTGGCGCGGCTCATCACCTGGCGTTCCGCCTACCAGGACCTGCTCCTGCAACTGGACCCGGACGGCGACCAGGAGTGGCTGGAGCACCTGCTGGAAAACCCGCTCTTCGCCAAGGTGCCGCCGGCCAACGTGCAGGAGATGGTGAAGCGCCTGCAACGCATCGAACTGCCCGCCGGCAGCGAGGTGCTGCGCGAAGGCGAGGCGGGGGATTGCTGCTACTTCCTGCAGTCCGGCCGTGCCGAGGTGATCCGCGGTGCCGGCAGCGACCACCAGGTGCTCGCCGAACTCGAAGTGGGGGCCTGCTTCGGCGAGGAGGCGCTGCTGTCCGACCGTCCGCGCAATGCCACCGTCACCCTGATCGAGGACGGCGTCGTGCTGCGCCTGGACCGCCAGGACTTCTTCGCCCTGCTCAAGGCCCCGGTGGTGGACGAGGTCTCCCTCGGCGAGGCCTCGCGCCTGCTGGCCGCCGGCGCCCAGTGGCTGGATGTCCGCCTGCAGGACGAATATGAGCGCGCCCACGCCCCCGAGGCGCTGAACATGCCGCTGCACCTGCTGCGCCTGAAGGCGCGCCTGCTCGACCGCGAGAAGGCCTACCTGTGCTACTGCGACAGCGGCAAGCGCAGCGCCAGCGCGGTGTTCCTCCTCTCCCAGCTGGGCTTCAAGGCCTATGCCCTGCGCGACGGCCTGGATGCACTGCCCGCCATACAGCGTGACGCGCTGCTCTGCGAGGACGGCGCCGGCTACCTGGCCCGCTCCGGCGGGCGGGTCGAGCGCAGCCGGTAAACCCGATTTACAGGGTTCGCCTGATCGCGAATAAATTCGCTCCCACGGGTGCAGGCCGGGCTCGCTTGCCGTAGGAGCGAGCTCTGCTCGCGAAAAGCTGTCGGGTTGCTCCTGGCCTACATGCTGGCAAGCTTCCAGCTTCAGCTCTAAGCCCCCACCGTCTGCGGCCAGCGATCGCTGACCAGGAACACCCGCTCGCGCTCCTCCCAGCATTCCCCGTCCCGTTCCAGCCGCACCAGCATCCGCGCAGGGGCATCGGGGGGCAGTGCCTGCAGCCAGTGCTCCAGGCGCTCGCGGGGCCACAGGTCTTCCCGTACGCAGCGCGCCGGGGCAAGCCATGAATGGCGTTCCAGGGGTTGCCAGGCGGCAGCCGGAGCCAGGGCGAGGAAATCCGCGATCTCGCTGCGCCGCAGCCAGCGTCCGCGCAGGTGCTCGCCATTGGCGCCCAGGGGCGCGGTGCAGTCGCCCGGCCAGGGGTAGAAGAGGTAGCCGCCCAGCCACAGTTCGGCGCTGGCCGGCCAGGCGTCCAGCGCCTCCAGCAGCGGGCGGCATTCCGGGTTGGAGGAGAGTGGCAACTGGTGTTGGGCGAGGTGTTCCAGCTTGAGGTCGAGGCGGTCCAGGCTGCCCGGGCCGAGCCATTGCGAGGCGTCCTCGCCCTGGCCGTGGCGCGGGCCGAGGTAGAGCTTGATGGCGAGTTCCAGGTGATGCACGCCCTCGTCGTCGTGGAGCAGCAGGTCCAGCTCGCCGAGGGTCTGCCCGGCCACCCGCACCGGCAGGTTGGCGCCCAGCAGGCGGATGCCCGGTGCGCGCTCCAGGGCGAACTGCCAGAGGCGCTCGTAATAGAGGCCGAGTCGCCGGCTGGAGCCCTGGGTCAGCCAGTGCTCCAGTTCGGCGGGGGCGGCGTCCTGCTGCTCCAGCCAGGCCGCCAGGCGCGCCGGCTCGGCGGCCCATTCGCTGGCGCTGAGCGGGTGGCGCTGGCACCAGGGGGCCTGGGCGAGCAGCGGTTGGGACAGCAGCACCCAGGCCAGGTCGCGCACGGCGTTATGGCGCAGATGGCGGGGCAGGGCGGCGAGGGCGGCGAAGGGATGCATGCTGCGAGCATAGTCGAGGCTGGTTTGCCGCTGTCCCGGGCTTTCGCCCATAATCCGAGCATTCCTCCCGTTGCAGAGCCCTGCTGGAGCCCCATGGAGCAATTCCGCAATATCGGCATCATCGGTCGCCTGGGCAGCCCCCACGTGCTCGACACCATTCGCCGCCTGAAACGATTCCTGCTGGACCGCCACCTGCATGTGATCCTCGAAGACACCATCGCCGAAGTCCTGCCGGGCCACGGCCTGCAGACGTCTTCGCGGAAGATCCTCGGCGAGGTCTGCGACCTGGTCATCGTGGTTGGCGGTGACGGCAGCATGCTCGGCGCCGCCCGCGCGCTGGCACGCCACAACGTGCCGGTGCTGGGCATCAACCGGGGCAGCCTGGGCTTTCTCACCGACATCAAGCCGGACGAGCTGGAGATCAAGGTCGCCGAGGTGCTCGACGGCCAGTACCTGGTGGAGAGCCGCTTCCTGCTGGAGGCCGAAGTACGCCGCCACGGCGAGGCCATCGGCCAGGGCGACGCGCTCAACGATGTGGTGCTGCACCCCGGCAAGTCGACCAAGATGATCGAGTTCGAGCTGCACATCGACGGCCAGTTCGTCTGCAGCCAGAAGGCCGATGGACTGATCGTCGCCACGCCCACCGGCTCCACGGCCTATGCGCTGTCCGCCGGCGGCCCGATCATGCACCCCAAGCTGGACGCCATCGGCGTGGTGCCGATGTACCCGCATACCCTGTCCAGCCGGCCGATCGTGGTCGACAGCAACAGCGAGCTGAAGATCGTGGTGTCCCCCGACATGCAGATCTATCCGCTGGTTTCCTGTGACGGCCAGAACCACTTCACCTGCGCCCCCGGCGACACCATCACGGTGGCCAAGAAACCGCAGAAGTTGCGGCTCATCCACCCGCTGGACCACAACTACTACGAGGTCTGCCGCACCAAGCTGGGCTGGGGCAGCCGCCTGGGTGGTGGCGACTGATGGAACTCGACGCCGTGCGCGGCTACGACCTGATCGGCGACGTCCATGGCTGCGCGCGCACCCTGGAGCGCCTGCTCGATCGCCTCGGTTACCGCAAGCACGGCGATGTCTGGCAGCACCCCCGGCGCATGGCGCTGTTCCTCGGCGACATCATCGACCGGGGCCCGCGCATCCGCGAGGCGCTGCACCTGGTCCACGCCATGGTCGAGGCCGGCCAGGCGCGTTGCATCATGGGCAACCACGAGTTCAACGCCATCGGCTGGAACACCCCGGCGCCGCCCGGCAGCGGGCGCCAGTTCGTCCATGAGCACACGCCGCGCCATGCGCGCCTGCTCAAGGAGACCCTGGAGCAGTTCGAGGGCCATCCGGGCGACTGGCACGACTTCCTCGGCTGGTTCCAGGAATTGCCGTTGTTCATCGACGGCGGTCACTTCCGCATGGTCCATGCCTGCTGGGACAGCGAGCTGATCGAGCCGCTGCGAGCCCTGCATCCTGACGGGCGGGTCGACGAGGCGTTCATCCAGGCCGCCGCCGAGCGTGGCAGCTTCGCCTTCCGCGTATTCAACCGCCTGCTGCGCGGCACCGACATGCCGCTGCCCAGCGGCATGACCCTGACCGGCAGCGACGGCTTCACCCGCTCGGTGTTCCGCACCAAGTTCTGGGAGGAGGACCCGCAGACCTACGGCGACGTGGTCTTCCAGCCCGATGCACTGCCCGAGCAGGTGGCCCGGCAACCCCTGTCGGCGGCGCAGAAGTCCGCGCTGCTGAGCTATGGCGCCGACGAGCTGCTGCTGTTCGTCGGCCACTACTGGCGACGTGGCCGTCCCGCCCCGATCCGCCCCAATCTCGCCTGCCTCGACTACAGCGCGGTGATGTACGGCAAGCTGGTGGCCTACCGGCTGGACGCCGAAACCCGGCTGGACCCGGACAAGTTCGTCTGGGTCGAGGTGGAGCGCCCGGAAACGCCGCACTGAACGGCGTCCGTCCCGAATCCCCAAATGGAGTCCTCGCGCACTATGGATGACGCGACACTGGTTCAACTGGAGGCGGCGCTGTCGGCGTCTCCCGACAACGATGCCCTGCTGGCGCTGCTGCTGCCGGCCTGGATCGAGCGCAACGAATGCGCCCGCGGCCTGCCCTTCCTGCCCGAGGGACTCGCCAGGCGGCTCGACGCCACGGCGTTGCGCCAACAGGCGGCACGCCTGTGCCTGGGGGCAGGCGATGCCGAGCGGGCGCTGGCGCTGCTGGGCGGTGACGAGCCGGCCGAGCGCCTGCTGCGCGCCCGCGCCCTGGCGGACCTGGAGCGCCGCGAGGAGGGCCTGCGCGAGTACCGCGCCGCCGTCGAAGCCAGCCCGGCGCTGGAGGACCTCGCCCTGCAGCGCCGCCTGAGCGCCTCGGTGGTGGACTTCCGGGGCGGCGAGGGGCGGCCGCGCCTGCGGGTCATCTCCAACGACGACACCGACAAGGCCGAGACCACGCGCCTGCTGACTCCGTCCGCCGAGACCCTGACCTTCGACGATGTCGGCGGCCTCGACGAGCTGAAGAAGACCATCCACAAGAAGATCATCCTGCCGTACCAGAAGCCGGGGCTGTTCCAGCGCTTCCGCAAGCGTGTCGGTGGCGGCATCCTGCTCTACGGCCCGCCGGGCTGCGGCAAGACCATGCTGGCCCGCGCCACGGCGGGTGAGTGCAAGGCCACCTTCCTCAACGTCGCCATCTCCGATGTGCTGGACATGTACATCGGCGAGTCCGAGCGCAAGCTCCACGCCCTGTTCGAGGAAGCCCGGGCCAAGGCACCGGCGGTGCTGTTCTTCGATGAGGTGGAGGCCCTGGGCGGGCGCCGTACCAATACCCGCGAAGCCACTTCGTCCAAGCTGGTGAGCCAGTTCCTCACCGAGATGGACGGCTTCGCCCAGTCCAACCATGGCGTGCTGATCCTCGCCGCCACCAACGTGCCCTGGTCGGTGGATGCCGCCTTCCGTCGTCCCGGGCGCTTCGACCGGGTGCTCTTCGTGCCGCCGCCGGACCGCCCCGCACGCGCCAGCCTGCTGCGCATGCTGATGGCCGACCGGCCCAGCGAAGGAGAGATCGACTACGAGTTCCTCGCCCGCAGCACCTCGGGCTTCTCCGGTGCCGACCTGCGCGAGCTGGTGGAGACGGCGGTGGACGAGGCGATCGAGGAGTCCATCGCCGAAGGCCGCGAGCAGCCGGTGACCGACCGCCACCTCAAGGCGGCCCTCAAGGAGGTGCGCGCCACCACCCTGGAGTGGCTGACCACCGCGCGCAACTACGCGCGCTACTCCAACGAGGGTGGCCAGTACGACGAAGTGCTGGCCTTCCTCGACAAGCACGGCAAGGGGCGCTGATGGACAACCGCAACCTCTACCGGCTGGACGACGAGCCCCGGCCCGGCACCCTGGCACGATTGGCGGTGGAGCCGTTGTGGCCACTGCTGGGCCTGATGCTGGGCGGCGCCTGGCTGGGCCTGCCCTGGTTCGTGCTCAACGGCGTGGCGGTGGGCAGCCCGACGCGGGTGCGCGAGGCCGTGCTGGCCGCCATCGGCCTCCTGGGCAGCCTGGCCCTGGCCTTCGGCCTGCTCTACCTGTGGCAGGCCGGCATCCTCGACAAGAACAGCCTGCAGTACGCGATGCTGGTGCTGGTGGTGTGGAAACTGGCCATCGGCTACGCGCTGTTCGTCATGCAGGCCGCGACCATCGAGCTCTACCAGTACTACGGCGGCGTGCTCAACCGCTTCGGCCTGCCGGTGGTGCTGCTGGGCGCCTTCTTCCTGCGCTCCCTGGTGCTCAACCTGCTGCCCTTCACCCTCTGGTTCCTGGTGCTCAGCTGATGAACGAAACCAACCTGCTGCACCTGGCCTACCAGCGCCTGCAGAGCGGCCATGTCGAGGGCGCGATCAACAGCCTGCGGCAACTGCTCAGCGACGACCCGGAACACGCCGAGGCCCACGCGCTGCTGGCTCTGTGCCTGCTGCTGATGCGCCGCGCCTTCGCCGCCGAGCGCGAGGCCGGGTTGGCCCTGGCCGCCGACCCGCAACTGGAGTTCGCCCATTACGTCGCGGCCCGCGTGGCCATGGCGCGGCGGCGCTTCAAGGTGGCGGAGAAGCATCTGGACCAGGTGCTGGAGCTCAATCCCCAGGAAGCCGGCTATCACCTGGCCCGCGCCGAGCTCGCCGACCTGATGGGGCGTCGCGGCCAGCAACTGCCCAGCCTGCAGCGAGCCCTGGAGCTGGCGCCGGACAACCCCGACTGCCTGGCTGCTCTGGCTCATTACCATCGCCTGCGCGGCGAGGTGGACCCGGCCGAGCGCTATGCCCGCGAGGCGCTGCAGCTGCGTGCCGACCACCCCGGCGCCATCGTCACCATGGGCCACCTGCTGCTGCGTCGCGGCGACCTGCAGGGCGCGCGCGACCACGCCATCTGGGCCCTGCGCGAGAATGCCAACGACGTCTCCGCGCTCTACCTGATGTCCGCCGTCAAGGCGCGCGGCAATCCCTTCATGGGGCTCTGGTGGCGCTACAACTCGTGGATGTCCGAACTGGGGCCGACCCGCTCGATCATCGTGCTGCTGGGTATGTTCGTGCTCTACCGCGTGGTGGTGATCGCCAGCAACCAGCACGGCCACGAGACGCTGGCCCAGGGCATCGAATGGGCCTGGCTGGGCTTCGTGGTCTACAGCTTCGCCGGCCCGCAGATCTTCCGCCGCTCCCTGGAAAAGGAGCTGGAGCAAGTGAAGCTTTCCCGCGATTTCTAGGCTATCGGCCCCCCGCAGGCATCGGCGCCCTGACCGGCGTCGGTGCGCAACACCGGCGGTGCCGCTAGAATGTGCGCTCGTTTTCGCCGCCCTTCAGGAAACCGCCGTGTCCGATTTCGCCAAGCTGATCAGCAACATCACCGAGGATGTCTACCAGAGCCTCAAGCTCGCCGTGGAGATCGGCAAGTGGTCCGACGGCCGCAAGCTGACCCAGGAGCAGAAGGAGCTCAGCCTGCAGGCGGTCATCGCCTGGGAGATCAAGAACCTGCCGGAGGAAGAGCGTACCGGCTACATGGGCCCGCAGGAGTGCAGCTCCAAGTCCGAGAAGATAGAGAACATCCTGTTCAAATCCTCCGACTCGATCCACTGATGGGTACCTGCGACATGCAAGAGCTGGGGCGCGGCGCGCTGAGCAAGATGTCCGCGCAACTGGGTGATCCGGTGGTGCAGTACGCGTTTCGTCTCGGCGAGGGGCAGGTGGCGGTCAATCCGTTGCTGGGCCGGCGCATCCGCCTGGAGTTCCTCGGTGCGATCCACTGCTCCCATTGCGGGCGCAAGACCGGCAAGAGCTTCGCCCAGGGCTACTGCTACCCGTGCTTCACCAAGCTGGCGCAGTGCGACAGCTGCATCATGAGCCCGGAGCGCTGCCACTACGAGGCCGGTACCTGCCGCGAGCCCGCTTGGGGCGAGTCCTTCTGCATGACCGACCACGTGGTCTACCTGGCCAACTCCTCGGGCATCAAGGTCGGCATCACCCGCGCGACCCAGGTGCCGACCCGCTGGATCGACCAGGGCGCGCGCCAGGCATTGCCGATCATGCGCGTCGCCACCCGCCAGCAGTCCGGCCTGGTGGAGGACCTGCTGCGCAGCCAGGTGGCCGATCGCACCAACTGGCGCGCCCTGCTCAAGGGCGAGGCCGAGGCGCTGGACCTGCCCGCCGTGCGCGAGGCCATCTTCGAAGCCTGCGACGCCGGCATCCAGGGGCTGCAGCAGCGCTTCGGGCTGCAATCGGTGCAGAAGCTCGAGGATGTCGAGCCGCTGGAGATCCGCTATCCCGTGGAGGCCTACCCGACCAAGGTGGTGAGCCTCGATCTGGACAAGACGCCGGTGCTGGAGGGTACCCTGCGCGGTATCAAGGGCCAGTACCTGATCCTCGACACCGGGGTCATCAACATCCGCAAGTTCACGGCCTACCAGGTGGTGGCGAGCAGCGAGCCGTAAGGCCGCACCGCCCCGCCTGGCAGGAACACACACCGCAGCCGGGGCATCGCGCCCGGGCTGCCTCGGAGAGGCAAGCATGCGAACCGAACAACCGAAAGTCATCCACCTCAAGGACTATCAGGCGCCGGACTACCTGATCGACGAGACCACCCTGACCTTCGAGCTGCACGAGGACCACACCCTGGTCCACGCCCAGCTGGTGATGCGCCGCAACCCCGAACGCGCCGACGGCAGCCTGCCCGCGCTGGTCCTGGACGGCCAGCAGCTGGAGCTGCTGGCGCTGTCCATGGACGACCGCGAGCTCGGTGCCGCCGACTACCAGTTGACCGACAGCCACCTGACCCTGCAGCCCGTCAGCGACAGCTTCACCCTCGACAGCACGGTGCGCATCCACCCAGAGAGCAATACCGCGCTGGAAGGCCTGTACAAGTCCGGCAGCATGTTCTGCACCCAGTGCGAGGCCGAGGGCTTCCGCAAGATCACCTACTACCTCGACCGCCCGGATGTGATGAGCAGGTTCACCACCACCGTCAGCGCCGAGCAGCATCGCTACCCGGTGTTGCTGTCCAACGGCAACCCGGTGGCCAGCGGGGCGGAGGAGGGCGGTCGCCACTGGGCGACCTGGGAAGACCCGTTCAAGAAGCCGGCCTACCTGTTCGCCCTGGTGGCGGGCGACCTCTGGTGCGTGGAAGACGTGTTCACCACCATGACCCAGCGCGAGGTGACCCTGCGCATCTACGTCGAGCCGGAGAACATCGACAAGGTGCAGCACGCCATGGACAGCCTGAAGAAGTCCATGCGCTGGGACGAGGAGGTCTACGGCCGCGAGTACGACCTGGACATCTTCATGATCGTGGCGGTCAACGATTTCAACATGGGCGCCATGGAGAACAAGGGGCTCAACATCTTCAACTCCAGCTGCGTGCTGGCCAGGGCCGAGACCGCCACCGACGCCGCCCACCAGCGCGTCGAGGCGGTGGTGGCGCACGAGTACTTCCACAACTGGTCGGGCAACCGCGTGACCTGCCGCGACTGGTTCCAGCTGTCGCTCAAGGAAGGCTTCACCGTGTTCCGCGATGCCGAGTTCTCCGCCGACATGAACTCGCGCACCGTCAAGCGCATCGAGGACGTGGCCTTCCTGCGTACCAACCAGTTCGCCGAGGATGCGGGCCCCATGGCCCACCCGGTGCGCCCGGATTCGTTCATCGAGATCTCCAACTTCTACACCCTGACCGTCTACGAGAAGGGCTCGGAAGTGGTGCGCATGATCCACACCCTGTTGGGCGCCGAGGGCTTCCGCAAGGGCACCGACCTGTACTTCGAGCGCCATGACGGCCAGGCCGTGACCTGCGACGACTTCGTCAAGGCCATGGAAGATGCCAACGGCGTCGACCTGACCCAGTTCAAGCGCTGGTACAGCCAGGCCGGTACGCCGCGCCTCGCCGTCGAGGAAGCCTTCGATGCCGCCGCCAGGACCTACAGCCTGACCTTCCGCCAGAGCTGCCCGGCGACCCCCGGCCAGGCCGAGAAGCTGCCCTTCGTCATTCCCGTCGAGCTCGGCCTGCTGGATGCCGCCGGCAACGACCTGCCGCTGCGCCTGGCGGGCGAGGGCGAGGCCCTTGGCGGCAACCGGGTGATCTCGGTGACCGAGGCCGAGCAGACCTTCACCTTCGTCGATATCGCCGAGAAGCCGCTGCCCTCGCTGCTGCGCGGGCTGTCCGCCCCGGTGAAGCTGAGCTTCCCCTATGGGCGCGACCAGCTGATGTTCCTCATGCAGCACGACAGCGACGGCTTCAACCGCTGGGACGCCGGTCAGCAGCTCTCCGTGCAGGTGCTGCAGGAACTGATCGGCCAGCACCAGCGTGGCGAGGCGCTGGTGCTGGACACCCGCCTGCTGGATGCCTTGCGCAGCCTGCTGGAGGACGAGTCGCTGGACCAGGCGATGGTGGCCGAGATGCTCTCGCTGCCCAGCGAGGCCTATCTCACCGAGATCAGCGAAGTCGCCGATGTCGACGCCATCCATGCGGCGCGCGAGTTCGCCCGCCGGTCGATCAGCGATGCCCTGTTCCCGCAACTGCTGGCGCGCTACCAGGCCAATCGTGCCCTCTCGCGCGAGACGCCCTATGTCGCCTCCGCCGAGCACTTTGCCCGTCGCACCCTGCAGAACATCGCCCTGTCCTACCTGATGCTCAGTGGCAAGGCCGAGGTTCTCCAGGCCTGCCTGGAACAGTTCGAGGCCTGCGACAACATGACCGAACGCCTGACCGCGCTCTCGGTGCTGGTCAACTCCGGTTTCGAGGACGAGAAGGCCAGGGCGCTGGCGAGCTTCGCCGATCACTTCAAGGACAACCCGCTGGTGATGGACCAGTGGTTCAGCGTCCAGGCCGGCAGCACCCTGCCGGGGGGGCTGGAGCGCGTGCAGGCGCTGATGGGCCACAAGGCCTTCACCTTGAAGAACCCGAACAAGGTGCGTGCGTTGATCGGCGCCTTCGCCAACCAGAACCTGGTGAACTTCCACCGGGCCGATGGGGCGGGCTACCGCTTCCTCGCCGACCATGTGATCACCCTCAACGCGCTGAACCCGCAGATCGCCTCGCGCCAGCTGGCGCCGTTGACCCGCTGGCGCAAGTACGACGAGGCGCGGCAGACGCTGATGCGGGCCGAGCTGGAACGCATCCTCGCCTCCGGCGAGCTGTCCAGCGATGTCTATGAAGTGGTGAGCAAGAGCCTCGCCTGACCCTCCGGGACCACGTCCGTGGTTCCTCTGCCGTTTCCCCGGCGTCGACAAGTGTTACTGGCAATCTGCCGGTAACACTTTTTTGTTACTCAAAGGAATATCCCTTCGGTCTCTGAGGCGTAAATGGCCTGTTCCCTGGCATTTCTTTCTTGACGGGGTGAGCGAGGTATGAGTGCGCAAGCGCTATAGGTGTGGTTTTGAGTGACAAATCGAGCCACCTTGTAGGACAAAATCGGACGATTCGTAAGATTTGATCAGTGGATGATCAGTCACTCGTTTGAATTTAATCTGTCCCTTCGTTCAGAAAAATATAACGACCCATAAGCGTGCACTTGGCACCATGGTTGCACGTCTCGACGCCGTCCCAGGCCCTCCAGTCCCGCAAGAATTGCCGGAGGCCGCGGTTCAGACGCGTTGGTGCTTCCGCCCACGCCAGAAGAAAGGTCGCACGAGCGGCTGAACAGCGTCCCTGCCAGACGGGGCCGTAATAACAAATGAATGATCTGTCCACGGAGTAAAGTCTCGATGGAACTCAAGTCCCGCAAGCCCCAGTTGCGCTTCGCTCCGGCTACGGCCGGCTACGCCCTCGCCGGTCTCCTGCCCCTGATGTGCGCCGTCCAGGCCCAGGCGGTCGAATTCAGCTTCGCCGACGACGAGATCAGCGGTTCCATCGACACCACCGTCTCCTACGGCCAACTGTGGCGCGTCCAGGGCCAGGACAAGACCAACAACGACATCAACACCAACGACGGCAACCGTAACTTCGACACCGGCCTGGTTTCCGAGGTGTACAAGATCACGTCCGACCTGGAAGCGACTTACAAGAACTACGGTGTGTTCGTTCGCGGCACCGCTTTCTATGACACCCAGATCATGGACAAGCGCAACGATTACTACGACAACAACACTCCGCGCCAGCCTAGCCAGAGCTACCCGAACGACGACCGCTTCACTCACGATACTCGCCACAAGGCCGGTCGTGATGCGCAGATCCTCGATGCCTACCTGTATGGCAACTGGGACATTGCCGACATGCCGGTCACCGGCCGTATCGGCAAGCAGGTCTTCAACTGGGGCGAAGGCATCTTCTACCGGGGTGGCATCAACACCACCAACCCGCTGGATGCTGCCAAGTTCCGCCTGCCGGGCTCCGAGCTGAAAGAGGTTCTGGTGCCGGTCGAAGCCCTGAGCTTCAACGTCGGCCTGACCGACAACCTGTCGATGGAAACCTTCTACCAGTTCAACTGGAAGGAAAGCGCGATTGATCCGAGCGGTACTTTCTTCTCCGAAACTGACCTGTTTGCCGATGGCGGCAATACTGCATACACCAGCCTGGCTGGTAGTGCGCTGACTGCTCCCCAGGCAGCCTTGGGTGGTGCTTCACTCGTTCAGTTCTACAACGCGGGCGCTGGTGGCTTGTGTGCTGGTCAGGTTGGCGGCCTTTGCGCTGGTGGAAAGAACTTTGTTTACCCAGGCAACCAGATCGTAAAAGTCGCCAATATCGGCACCGACCTGAATGCCAAGAACGATGGGCAGTACGGCGTCGCGTTCCGCTACATCGCCGAAGAGCTCAATTCGACCGAGTTCGGTTTCTACTACGTGAACTACCACGCGAAAGAGCCGAGCATCTATGCCGATCTGGGCAATTACAAAGGCGTCAACCTTGATACCGTCGCCGGCCTTCTGCCAGGTGGCTTGACCCCGGCCAACATCCAGGCAGCTGGCGGTCTCGCTACGCTCGATACCTTGGCGAATGTCCAGGCGCGTCGTGAGTATGCCGAAGACATCCGCATGTTCGGTTTGAGCTTCAACACCACCATTCAGGAAACCTCGGTATTCGGTGAGCTGGCTTATCGCCCGAACATGCCGATCGGTATTGCGACCACCAACGACCTGTTGGGCGACCTGATCGGTCAGGCTGCAAAACTGGTCAACACCGGTCCGATTTCCAGCGCGCTTGGTGGCCTTAACGGCTCGGCCCAGATCGCCGGCAATACCGTTCGCCTAGGCGACTCGATCCACAACTACGAGCGCGTCGAGGTCTTCAATACCTCTCTGGGTGCCATTCACAACTTCGGACCCAGCCTGAGCTTCGACTCGCTGATCGGCGTCGCCGAGCTTGCGTCCGAGCACCTGCGTGGCAGCGACCTGCAATACACCGGTTACAACGGCGTTAATCGTTACTACTCCGGTCGTGGCAATAGTTCCTATGTGTCCGGCGGTGATCGTGGAGATCAGGTCAACAAGGACTCCTATGGCTACACCCTCGTCCTGTCCGGTACCTGGAACGATGTGTACGCCGGTGTGAACGTTTCTCCGTTCGTGGTCTACAAAGACGACTTCCAAGGCAACTCCCACCAGACCGGCAACTTCATCGAAGGTCGCAAGGCCTACACCGTCGGCCTCAAGGCGAGCTACCTGAACAGCCTGGAAGGCGAGATCCAGTACACCGAGTTCTATGGCGCCGGCCAGAACAACTCCAGCCGCGATCGCGACAATATCGGCGTCAACGTCAAGTACTCCTTCTAACTAGAAAGAATGCGGGCACCTGCGGGTGCCCGCCGCTGAACCCTCACGGAGAACCAACATGCTGAAAAAGCTTTCGCTGGTTGGCGCGGCAGTCGCTTTCGCACTGTCCGCCGGTAGCGCACTGGCCGCGGTGTCGGCTCAGGAAGCCGCCAAACTGGGCACTAGCCTGACGCCCTTCGGTGCCGAGAAGGCCGGCAACGCCGCCGGTACCATCCCGGCCTGGACCGGTGGCATCACCCAGGCTCCGGCCGGCTACAAGCCGGGCCAGCATCATGTCGATCCGTTCCCGGAAGACAAGCCGCTGTACACCATCACCAAGGCGAACCTGGACCAGTACAAGGCCAACCTGACCCCGGGTCAGATCGCCCTGTTCAATGCCTACCCGACCACCTTCCAGATGCCGGTCTACCCGACCCGCCGCTCCGGTTCCGCGCCGCAGTGGGTGTATGACAACACCATCAAGAACGCCACCACCGCCAAGCTGCTGGACGGCGGCAACGGTTTCGCCGACGCCTACGGCGGCATCCCGTTCCCGATCCCGCAGAACGGCGTAGAGGCGCTGTGGAACCACATCGTCCGCTACCGCGGTTCCTACATCGTGCGTCGCGCCTCCGAAGTGGCCGTGCAGCGCAATGGCGACTACTCCCTGGTCACCTCGCAGCAGGAAGCCCTGTTCAAGTACTACAACCCGAAAGGTTCGTACGCCGACCTGAACAACATCCTGTTCTACTACCTGTCCTTCACCAAGAGCCCGGCCCGCCTGGCCGGTGGCGCCGTGCTGGTGCACGAGACCCTGGACCAGGTGAAGGAGCCGCGTCAGGCCTGGGGCTACAACGCCGGCCAGCGTCGCGTGCGCCGTGCGCCGAACCTGGCCTACGACACCCCGATCGCCGCCGCCGACGGCCTGCGTACCGCCGACGACACTGACATGTTCAACGGTGCTCCGGATCGCTACGACTGGAAACTGGTGGGCAAGAAGGAAATCTACATCCCGTACAACAACTACAAGGTCTCCAGCCCTGAAGTTAAGTACAAGGACCTGCTGCAGCCCGGCCACCTGAACCCGGCCGTCACCCGCAACGAACTGCACCGCGTGTGGGTCGTCGAGGGCACGCTGAAGTCCGGCGCCCGCCACATCTACTCCAAGCGCACCCTGTTCCTCGACGAGGACAGCTGGCAAGCCGCCGTGGTCGACCAGTACGACGGTCGTGGCGAGCTGTGGCGTGTATCGATGGCCTATCTGAAGAACTACTACGACCTGCCGACCACCTGGTCCGCACTGGACGTGTTCCATGACCTTCAGGCCCGTCGCTACCACGTGCAG
Organism: Pseudomonas sp. Pc102; assembly: GCF_018408275.1. Classification (NCBI taxonomy): domain Bacteria; kingdom Pseudomonadati; phylum Pseudomonadota; class Gammaproteobacteria; order Pseudomonadales; family Pseudomonadaceae; genus Pseudomonas; species Pseudomonas sp. Pc102. The sequence continues at coordinate 1,768,811 of NZ_AP021905.1, forward strand.
AACCTGGACAACGAAGAGCCGACCACCATCGACTTCACCCAGGCTGTTCCGGACGACGGCTACTTCAAGCCTTCGGCACTGCGTCGCCGCGGTACCCGATAAGCGCCTTGTAGCCTGACGAAAAGGCCGCTACAAACGTAGCGGCCTTTTTGCTATCAGGGCCCCTGATAAGCCCTCAATCACGCGGGTTTGCCTTAACAAAACATAACGTCCAGCCGATTGTCATGGCTTTCCAAAGCTGGATAGCATAGGCGGCCTGCCAAAAGGCAAGGTCCACCTATAACAATAAGGGGGAAAGGTGTATGAGTGAGCCCGTCCTGCGGCGCACCCAGTCCGGTCATGACGTGCAGTCCCTTGCGCAACCGGCGTTCCGCTTCCACTCGCCGCTGGCCAAAGCGCTCTCGCTGTTCAGTGTGCTCTCCGTCCTGACTCTCGGCGCCGCGCCCATCGCGCAAGCTGCCGAATCAGCACCCGTGTTCTCCATCGAATCGCCCAAGGCGGCCAGCAGCCTGCTGCTGGATATCGCCCATGCCGGCAAGCGCCTCGTCGCCGTCGGCGACCGTGGGCACATCCTCTATTCCGATGACGACGGCAAGACCTGGACCCAGGCCAAGGTGCCGACCCGCCAGATGCTGACCGCCGTCTACTTCGTCGACGACAAGAAGGGCTGGGCCGTCGGCCATGACGCCCAGATCCTCGCCAGCGAGGACGGTGGCGCCACCTGGACCCAGCAGTTCGAGGACCTGGAGCGTGAGGCTCCGCTGCTCGACGTCTGGTTCAAGGATGCCAGCACCGGCTTCGCCGTCGGCTCCTACGGCGCCCTGCTGACCACCGAGGACGGTGGCAAGAACTGGGAAGACGTCAGCGACCGCCTGGACAACGAAGACCAGTACCACATCAACGCCATCACGGCGGTGAAGGACTCCGGCCTGTTCATCGTCGGCGAGATGGGCAGCATGTTCCGCTCGCCCGACTGGGGCCAGACCTGGGAGCGCCTAGAGGGCCCCTACGAGGGTTCCCTGTTCGGCGCCACCGGCACCAACGAGCCGGGCGTGGTCGTGGCCTATGGCCTGCGTGGGCACCTGTTCCGCTCCGCCGACTTCGGCAAGACCTGGGAAACCATCGCACTCAAGAATGCCCGTGGCGGCACCCTGGAGTTCGGTCTTTCCGGCGGCACCCTGCTCGATGACGGCACCCTGCTGGTGGTCGGCCATGGTGGCAGCGTCCTGAAGAGCACCGATGCCGGTCGCACCTTCAGCGTGGTCAACCGTTCCGATCGCCTGTCGCTGGCCAGCGCCACCGCAGATACCAAAGGCAACCTGATCCTGGTGGGACAGGGCGGAGCGCGCGTCGCCTCGCCGACTGGCGCCGAGCTGGGCCAACAATAACGAGCCGGGGGAGTTTCGATGAGTAACCATCACCAGGACAAGGCGACCTTCCTGGAACGCCTGATCTTCAACAACCGGCCGGCCGTGATCGTCATCTGCCTGCTGGTCAGCATCTTCCTCTTCTGGCAGGCCACCCAGGTGCGTCCGTCCACCAGCTTCGAGAAGATGATCCCGCTGCACCACCCCTTCATCCAGAAGATGATGGAGCACCGCAACGACTTGGCGAACCTGGGCAACACCGTGCGTATCTCGGTGGAAGCCAAGGACGGGGACATCTTCAGCAAGGAGTACATGGACACCCTGCGTCAGATCCACGACGAGGTGTTCTACATTCCCGGCGTCGACCGTTCCGGCCTGAAGTCCCTGTGGAGCCCCAGCGTGCGCTGGACCGAGGTCACCGAGGAAGGCTTCGCCGGCGGCGAGGTGATCCCGCAGACCTACGACGGTTCCGACGACAGCCTGGACGAGCTGCGCAACAACGTGCTCAAGTCCGGCCAGATCGGCCGCCTGGTGGCCAACAACTTCAAGTCCAGCATCGTCGACGTGCCGCTGCTCGAGTCCTATCCGGACCCGAACGACCAGGGCAAGCTGCTCAAGCTCGACTACCGCCAGTTCTCCCATGAGCTGGAAGAGAAGATCCGCGACAAGTACCAGGCCCAGAACCCCAACGTTCAGGTGCACATCGTCGGCTTCGCCAAGAAGGTCGGTGACCTGATCGACGGCCTGATCATGGTCGTGGCCTTCTTCGGCATCGCCTTCCTCACCACCCTGGTGCTGCTGTACTGGTTCACCTGGTGTATCCGCAGCACCATCGCCGTGCTCTCCACCACCCTGGTGGCGGTGATCTGGCAGCTGGGCCTGATGCACTCGGTGGGCTTCGGTCTCGACCCCTACTCGATGCTGGTGCCGTTCCTGATCTTCGCCATCGGCATCTCCCACGGGGTGCAGAAGATCAACGGCATCGCCCTGCAATCGAGCGATGCGGACAACGCCCTGACGGCGGCCCGGCGTACCTTCCGCCAGCTGTTCCTGCCGGGCATGATCGCCATCCTGGCCGACGCCGTGGGCTTCATCACCCTGCTGATCATCGACATCGGCGTGATCCGCGAGCTGGCCATCGGCGCCTCCATCGGCGTGGCGGTGATCGTGTTCACCAACCTGATCCTGCTGCCGGTCGCCATCTCCTACGTCGGCATCAGCAAGAAGGCCATCGAGCGCAGCAAGAAAGACGCGACCCGCGAACACCCGTTCTGGCGCCTGCTGTCCAACTTCGCCCATCCGGTCGTTGCCCCGATCTCCGTGGTCGTCGCCCTGGCCGCCTTCGGTGGCGGCCTCTGGTACGGCCAGAACCTGAAGATCGGCGACCTCGACCAGGGCGCGCCGGAACTGCGTCCCGACTCGCGCTACAACAAGGACAACAACTTCATCATCAGCAACTACTCCACCAGCTCCGACGTGCTCGTGGTGATGGTCAAGACCGCGCCGGAAGGCTGCTCCACGCACGAAGCGCTGGCGCCGATCGACGAGCTGATGTGGACGATGGAGAACACCCAGGGCGTGCAATCCGCCATCTCGATGGTCACCGTGTCCAAGCAGGTGATCAAGGGGATGAACGAGGGCAACCTGAAGTGGGAAACCCTGTCGCGCAACCAGGACGTGCTGAACAACTCCATCAGCCGTGCCGATGGCCTGTACAACACCGACTGCTCCCTGGCACCGGTGCTGGTGTTCCTCAACGACCACAAGGCCGAGACCCTGCAGCGCGCGGTCAAGGCGGTCGAAGGCTTCGCCAAGGAACACAACAAGGAAGGGCTGGAGTTCATGCTCGCCGCCGGTAACGCCGGCATCGAAGCGGCCACCAACGAGGTGATCGCCCAGTCCGAGCTGACCATCCTGATCCTGGTCTACATCTGCGTGGCAGTGATGTGCCTGATCACCTTCCGCTCCATCGCCGCGACCATCTGCATCGTGCTGCCGCTGATCCTCACCTCGGTGCTGGGCAACGCGCTGATGGCCTTCCTCGGTATCGGCGTGAAGGTGGCGACGCTGCCGGTCGTGGCGTTGGGCGTGGGTATCGGTGTCGACTACGGCATCTACATCTACAGCCGCCTGGAAAGCTTCCTGCGTGCCGGCCTGCCGCTGCAGGAGGCCTACTACCAGACGCTGAAGTCCACCGGCAAGGCGGTGCTCTTCACCGGCCTGTGCCTGGCCATCGGCGTGGCGACCTGGATGTTCTCGGCGATCAAGTTCCAGGCCGACATGGGCCTGATGCTGACCTTCATGTTCATCGTCAACATGTTCGGTGCGCTCTGGCTGCTGCCTGCCCTGGCACGCTTCCTGATCCGCCCCGAGAAGCTGGCGGGCAAGACCGGTGGTTCGCTGCTGGCCCACTAAGCCTCAAGGCAATGAAGAAACCGCGGCCCAGGCCGCGGTTTTTTTATGGGCGATCAACTACCCGCAACTCACGCGCACAAACCTGTAGGGGCGACTTCAGTCGCCCAGCAACCCTAACGCCTGTGCGCCCGGCTCCGTAGCCCGGATTCAGCCCGGGAGCGCGCCATACTCTCCCCGTGCTGAAGCACGGGCTACGAGACCACATCTGGGGCGTTGGTAGGTCGGGTGCAACCCGACAGGGTTCGGCAGGAGGCTCCAGCGGGTTCCACCCGCCTTGCACCGCAAGCACGTTCTCACCCTGTAGCCCGGACTTCATTCCTGGGCAGCCACGCCTTTCCTGCGTTGACGCACGGCCACGAAGCCGCACCCGGGGTTCTGGTCGGGTGCGGGTCAGCGCGGATAGAGCGGCGGCAGCCCGCTTTCGCCAGCGGCCTGCTGCTGGACCTGCGGGGTTGGCAGGGCGCGGATGGCCTTCCACAGCTCCTCGCCCTGCCAGTGCTGGCCGCTCTCGCTGTAGAGGGCGCCGTTGAGGCCATCCATGGCGTCGGACAGCGGCACGAAGCGTGCGGCCATGTCCGCCAGGGTTTCCGGTTGTTGCCGCGCCCAGGCGTCCAGGGCCTGGCGCGTGGCGTGGGGATCGTTGGCCAGGCAGGCGCGCTTGAGGTCGTCCAGCAGGGTGCGCGGGCTGGGGCCGGTCTGCGCGGTGGGCAGGATCGCCGGTTGCCGGCGGGCGTGCCACCACAGGCCGAAGCCCAGTAGCGTGGTCAGGGCCAGCAGCAGCGTGGCGAGCTTCCAGGGCCACAGTGGCGGACCCTCGACCACGCGCTGGGCGTCATGGGCGCTTTCCACCGGTGCTTCCGGTTCGAGTGCGGGGTTGTTGGCCACTTCCAGGGTGCGCCCCGGCAGTTGGCTGCGTTCCAGGTGATCCTCGCGGGTGTTCCACCAGACCACTTCAACCGGCGGCAATTCGATGCGCCCGCTGGTGGTGGGCACCAATGCCTCGCGTTCCTCGCGGCTGCCGAGCACGCCGCGCTCGCTGGCCTGGTTGGAGAGCTGCGGCTGGTCGGGATAACGGCGCAGGCCCGGTGCATGGGTGGCGGGCAGGGCGGGCAGCTGGGCGCTGGCCAGGCCCTCGACCTTGACCATCAGGCTGCGGGTCAGCGAGTCGCCGACCTGGGCCTTGTCCGGCTCCGGGTTCCAGGCCTCGGCCAGGGTCAGGTTGCGTGCCGGCAGCCAGGGGGCATCGGCGGGGTACTCGGCCGGCTTGGCCTTCACCGTCAGCGGGATTTCCGGCGAGCTGACCCGTGTCAGGCGACCCGGGCGCGGGCCGAAGGGCTGGTAGTCGTTCTGCCCGGAGCGCTCCACCAGGGTCGCGCTGAACACCTGGGCAGGGATGCTCAGTTGGCCGCTCTTCTGCGGGAAGATCGCGTAGCGCAGTTCGATCACGCCGTGGCGGATGCCGTTGATCTCCTTCTCGTAGGTGCGCGGCTCGCCCAGTTGCTCGATGCGCGCATCGGCCATCTGCAGCGGGGTCAGGCTGCTGTCGTCGTACAGTGATACGGAGTGGTAGATGCGCAGGGTGAGGATGGTCTGCGCCTGCACGTAGACGCTTTCCTCGTCCAGGCTGGCGTCGATGAACACCGGGGCGAGCTTGCTGTTGCCGGCGGCGTTGTCGCTCTTCTGGATGTGCAGGGTGATCGGCCGGGTCTCGGCCTCGCCCAGGCGCAGCGGCGGGATCACCACGAAGCCGCTCTGCTTCGGCTGCAGGGTGACGATCCAGCGCGTGGCGCGGTCGTCCTGGCCGTTTAGCGTACTGATGCGGTTGATCTGGCGGGTGCCGAGCACCTCGAAGAGCGACTCCAGCGGCTTGAGGTCGGGCTTGCCGAACAGCGTCGGGTCGGAAGACTCCAGGATCAGCTCCACCGTCTCGCCCTCGCTGAGGCGCGCGCGGTCGACGCTGGCGGTGAAGCCCGCCGCGCTGGCGGTGCAGGCCAGCAGGCTGAGGAGGAGGGCGCAGAGGAGGCGCATCATTCTTGGTTTTCCTGGCGGCGTTGCTGTTCGTACCAAAACTTGCGGCGCAGCAGTTCGGCGGGGTCGTCGGGAATCTGCCGCAGCCATTGCTCCAGGGACTGGCGGCGCTCATCGCCCAGGGGCTCGGCCTTGCCGGGTGCGTCCGCGGGTTGCTGCTGGCCCTCGGGCTTCTGCCCGGGCTCGGCCGGCTGCTCCTGCGTACCGGCCTGCTGGCCCGGTGGCTTGCCTTCTTCGGGTGGTGTGGCGGAAGCGCCTTCGGCGCTCTGCTGCTCGTCCTTCTCCTCGCTTTTCTCCGGGTCGCCACCCTGGCCGGCGGAGGGTTGCTCCTGGGGCTGCTGCTGGCCCTGCTGGCCGTCCTGCGGCTGTTGCGATTGCTGCTGCTTCTGCTGTTGCAGCATCTGTTCCACCAGCGCCTTGTTCTTCAGCGCCGGCTGCAGGTCCGGTTCACGCTCGAGGGCTGATTCGTAGGCGTCCAGGGCGGCCTCCAGCTGGCCGGCCCTGGCCAGCGCGTTGCCACGGTTGTAGTGGTCGGCGGCGCTGTCGCCACCGGCGAAACGTTCGGCGGCTTCGGCGTGCTTGCCGGCCTCGTAGAGCGCATAGCCCTGCCAGCGTGGGTCCTCGAAGCGACGGGCCGCCTCGGCGCTCTGCCGGGCTTCCAGCAGGCGCTGGCCCTGCTGGTCGGGTCGCAACCACAGGTCCTCCGGCTCGAAGGCCAGGGCAGGGCGGGGCAGTACGAAGAACAGCGGCAGGCAGAAGATCCAGCCCCGGCGCCCGGCGCAGGCGGCGATCAGCAGCAGCGGCAGCAGCAGCCAGTGGCCCTGGTCGGCCCAGGCTTCCAGCCGTGTGGTTTCACCACTTTCGCGCAGGGTCCGGGCACCGCCGAGCAGGTCCAGGTTGCGCAGGTCGCGCTCGTCGACGCGGGCGGTGGCGTATCTGCCCCCCAGGCTGCTGGCGAAGCGCTTGAGGCTGGGGGCGTCCAGGCGCGGCAGGAGGATGGCGCCTTGGGCGTCCTTGATGAAGCCACCGTTCTCCTGGGCGATGGGGGCGCCCTGGGACGTGCCGATACCGAGGATGCTCAGGCGTTCGCTCTTCGAGCCGAGCGCCTGGCGGATGCCGTTGCGTTCCTCCTCGCTCAGGCTGCTGGTGATCAGCAGCAGGCGGCCCTGGCCCTGGGCACCCTGCTTGAGCAGTGCGAGGGCCTTTTCCACGGCGAGGTCGGCGCGCTGGCCGGGCTCCGGCATGATCGATGGCTTGAGCGCCTCCAGCAGGTTGCCGGTGGTCATCAGGTCGTCCGAGAGCGGCACCAGGCTGTGGGCGCTGCCGGCATACAGGACGATGGCGGTCTGCGCATCGTGGCGGGCTTCCAGCAGGTCGCGCAGCTTGCGCTTGGCCTGCTCCAGGCGCGTGGGCGGCACGTCGGAGGCGAGCATCGAGGGGGTCAGTTCGAGGATCACCACCAGCGGGTCCGCGCGTTTCTGCGTGCTTTGCTCGACCCGCTGCCAACTGGGGCCGATCAGTGCCAGCAGGCCCAGGCTCCAGGCCAGGCCGAGGGCGATCCAGGGCAGGCGGTTGTTGCGTTCGCGGCCACCGCCCAGCAGCCAGGGCTGGAAGGCGATGGGCAGCAGTTGCTGCCAGCGTCCGCTGCGGCGCTCGCGGTGCCAGAGCTGCCAGATCAGCCAGGCCAGCAGCGGCAGCATGAGCAGCCAGAGCGGGCGCGACCAGTGCGGCCAGAGTTCGCTCATGGGCGTCTCCTCAGCCACTGCGGCCGTTGCTGCAGGGCGTGCGGCCACAGCTCGCGGCTGATCAGCAGCAGGCTCAGCAAGAGGGCGGCGCCCAGCGGCCAGCAATACAGCGCCAAGGCGGGGCGGGCCTGGCTGGGCAGCTGCGAGACGGGCTCCAGCTGGTCAAGCGAGCGCTCGATCTCCTCCAGCTCCTTGCTGGAGCGGGCGCGGAAGTAGCGGCCACCGGTCTGCTCGGCGATGCGGCGCAGGGTCGGCTCGTCCAGGTCCAGGCCGGGGTTGAGGCCGAACATGCCGAGCACGCCGCCCTGTTCCGGGTCGGCGCCGATGCCGATGGTGTAAATCTTCACCTGTTCCTCGGCGGCGAGGCGGGCGGCGGTGAGCGGCTCGATCTCGCCGCCGGTGTTGGCGCCATCGGTGACCAGCACCAGCACGCGGCTGTTGGCCGGGCGCTGGCGCAGGCGCTTCACCGCCAGGCCGATGGCGTCGCCGATGGCGGTGTTCTTGCCGGCGATGCCGATCAGTGCCTCGTCGAGCCAGACGTGCACGGTCTGCCGGTCGAAGGTCAGTGGCGCCTGCAGATACGCCTGGCTGCCGAAGAGGATCAGGCCGATGCGGTCGCCGATGCGGCCGTCGATGAATTCACCCATCAGGTGCTGCACCAGGGTCAGGCGGCTGACTTCCTTGCCGTCGAGTTCCATGTCGGCGTAGTCCATGGAGCCGGACACATCCACCGCCACCAGCAGGTCGCGGCCGCTGGCCGGCAGGGGTTGCGGCTCGCCCACCCATTCCGGGCGCGCGGCGGCGCAGAGCAACAGCAGCCAGAGCAGGATGAACGGCGCCTGCTGGCGCCAGGCCGGCAGGTTGGCGCGGGCGCGGCGGCCGGCGAGGGCCTCCAGCTCGCCGAGGAAGCTCACCTTGAGCGCCGCCTCGCCGCTGTCGGCCGGCGGCAGCAGCACGCGCAGCAGCCAGGGCAGCGGCGCGAGCAGGAAGATCCAGGGCCAGGCGAGCTCAAACATGTTTGCGGATCCAGGTGTCGACCGCCTGGGACAGGCCCTCGATGGCCTTGTCGTCGAGCTTGCACTCGGGGCGGTAGGCGCCTTCCACCAGCACCATCCAGCGGGTCAGGCCGGCGGCGGGGCAGCGGTTGTCCAGGTAGGCCAGCCAGGCACGGCCGCTGAGGGTGAGGCTGTGGTCGTTGGGATAGTGCAGGCGGCACAGGCGCTTGAGCAGGCCGTTGAGCTGCTGCAACCAGGGGCCTGCGGGCGCGCCGTCGTAGGGCTTGCGCAGTTGGGCGAGTTCCCGGAGGGCGGCCTCGCGCATGGGCTCCAGGGGCTGCTCCGCCCGCTCGCCGCGTTGCCGGCGAGGCAGGCGGTGGCGCAGGCGCCAGAGGCCCCAGAGCAATAGCGGCAGCAGCGCCGCCAGCACCCACCAGCCCGGCGCGGGTGGCCACCAGGGCACGGCGTCGGGGGCGATCAGCGGCTCCAGCTGGTCCAGTGGGTTCATCGCTTGCCACCGCGGTGCTGCAGATGGTCACGCAACTGCTCGACCATACCGGCCTGGGTGCTCAGGGGCAGCAGCAGCACGCCCAGGCGTTGGGCCAGGCGCTGCCAGCGTGCCTTGCGGGCGTCGCCCTGGTCGCGATAAGCCTGGCGCAGCTCGGGGTTGTGGGTGTCCAGCTCCAGCCTGGCTCCCAGCTCGGTGAAGCGCAGCAGCCCGGCGGCGGGCAGGGCGTGGTCGAGCGGATCGGACAACGGCAGCAGGATCAGGTCGGTGTGGCGGGCGAGCAGGGCGAGCTGCTGCTCCGAGGTATCGGACAGGGTGCGCTCGTCACAGAGGATCACCACCAGGCTGCCGGGGCGCAGCACTTCGCGGGCGCGGCGCAGGGCCAGGCTGAAGCCTTCGCGGGTGGCGCCCTGCTGGTCGCCGAGTGCCTGGTTGGTGCGCACCAGGCGGTTGAGCAGTTGCAGCAGGCTCTGCTTGCTGCGCCGGGGCTTGATCTCGTGGTGCTCGCAGTCGCTGAAGACCAGGCCGCCGATGCGGTCGTTGTGGCCCAGGGCGGCCCAGCCGATGAGGCTGGCGGCGTGGGCGGCGAGCACCGACTTGAACATCTGCCCGGAGCCGAAGAACAGCCGCTGGCTCTGCTCGACCATGATGAACACCGGGCGTTCGCGCTCTTCGTGGAACAGCTTGGTGTGCGGCTCCTGGGTGCGCGCGGTGACGCGCCAGTCGATGGTGCGCACGTCGTCACCGGGCTGGTAGACGCGCACCTGGTCGAAGTCGACGCCGCGCCCACGCAGCTTGGAATGGTGCAGGCCGATGAGCGGGCTGCGTCGCGAGGGCGTGGAGAACAGCTGCACCTCGCGGACGCGGTGACGCATGTCGATCAGCTCGGCGAGGCTGACCTTGATGCCGGTCGGGGCGGCTGGGCTGTCCATGGGTCAGGCGACGGCGACCACATCGAGGATGCGCTGGATCACCCGGTCCTGGTCGATGCCGGCGGCCTCCGCCTCGAAGGAGAGGATCAGGCGGTGGCGCAGGGCGTCGAAGAGCACGGCCTGGATGTCCTCGGGGCTGACGAAGTCTCGCCCTGCCATCCAGGCGTGCGCGCGTGCGCAGCGGTCGAGGGCGATGGAGCCGCGCGGGCTGGAGCCGTAGGCCAGCCACTCGGCCAGCTCGCTGTCGAACTTGGCCGGGGTGCGCGTGGCCATCACCAGCTGCACCAGGTATTCCTCCACGGCGTCGGCCATGTACAGGCCGAGGATTTCCTTGCGCGCGGCGAAGATCGCCTGCTGGCTGACCTGGTGCTCGGGGCGTGTCTCGCCGTTGAGGGCGACGCCACGGGCCTGCTGGAGGATCTTGCGTTCCACCGAGGCCTCGGGGAAGCCGATCTTCACGTGCATCAGGAAGCGGTCGAGCTGGGCCTCGGGCAGCGGGTAGGTGCCTTCCTGCTCGATGGGGTTCTGCGTCGCCATCACCAAAAACAGCGGTGGCAGGTCGTAGGTGGAGCGACCGATGGAGACCTGGCGCTCGGCCATGGCCTCGAGCAGCGCCGACTGCACCTTGGCCGGCGCGCGGTTGATCTCGTCGGCGAGCACCAGGTTGTGGAAGATCGGTCCCTGCTGGAACACGAAGCTGCCGGTCTCCGGGCGATAGATCTCGGTGCCGGTGATGTCGGCGGGCAACAGGTCGGGGGTGAACTGGATGCGATGGAACTCGGCTTCCACGCCTTCGGCCAGGTCCTTGATCGCCTTGGTCTTGGCCAGGCCGGGCGCCCCTTCCACCAGCAGGTGACCATCGGCGAGCAGGGCGATCAGCAGGCGGTCGATGAGCTTTTCCTGACCGAGGATCTGGGTGGACAGGTACTGGCGCAGGGCGATCAGTGCTTCGCGGTGTTCCATCGTTGGACTCGCTCGGAATGGACGGGGGAAGCGGAAGCCTCCGGGGTGGCGCAGTACTTTAATCCAGAGTGGGGCCACCGGCCTAGGCGGCGTGCCGACGCGCTGAGGATTTCGTCACGGGGCGCGTGCAAGGGGCGGCCAGCGGACCAGTATTGACCGAATATGTCGCGCCTCGAAAAGCCTGCGCGATGCCGCCCTCGCTAAGCTCTTGCGCAACGGTGACCGTCCGGTCCGACCCATGCCCGGCGCGTCATCCGACCGTCACACTGCCCAATGAACCTGTGACCCCATCACCGCGCAATAAGCGTTCTACGCTTACACCCCAACAATACGAGCCAAGCGGAGCACAACCATGGCGTTCTTCACCGCGGCCAGCAAAGCCGACTTCCAGCACCAACTGCAAGCGGCCCTGGCGCAGCACGTCAGCGAACAAGCCTTGCCACAAGTAGCCCTGTTCGCCGAACAATTCTTCGGCATCATCGCCCTCGACGAACTCACCCAGCGGCGCCTGTCCGACCTGGTGGGCTGCACCCTGTCGTCGTGGCGGATGCTGGAACGCTTCGACCCGGCCAAGCCGCAGGTGCGCGCCTTCAACCCCGACTACGAGAAGCACGGCTGGCAATCCACCCACACCGCGGTGGAAGTGCTGCACCCCGACATCCCCTTCCTGGTGGACTCGGTGCGCATGGAGCTGAACCGCCGCGGCTACAACATCCATACGCTGCAGAACAGCGTGCTCAGCGTGCGCCGCAACAAGAAGGGCGAGCTCGCCGAAGTGCTGCCCAAGGGCACCCAGGGCAAGGACGTGCAGCAGGAATCGCTGATGTTCCTGGAGATCGACCGCATCGCCGCGCCCGCCGCCCTCAAGGCCCTGGAGAAGGCGATCGAGGAGATGCTCGGCGAGGTGCGCATCGCCGTCGCCGACTTCCAGCCCATGACCGCCAAGGCCCGCGACCTGCTGGCCTGGCTGGACAAGGCCAAGCTGAAGGTGGACAAGGCCGAGCTGGCCGAGATCAAGGTCTTCATGAACTGGTTGCTGGACAACCACTTCACCTTCCTCGGCTACGAGGAGTTCACCGTGGTGGACGAGGGCGAGGCCGGTGGTCACCTGGTCTATGACGAGAAGTCCCTGCTCGGTGTCTCGCGCCTGCGCCGCACCGGCCTCAGCGCCGCGGACCTGCACGTCGAGAAGGAGGCCGTCGACTACCTGCGCGGCCCGGTACTGCTGTCCTTCGCCAAGGCCGCCGAGCCGAGCCGCGTGCACCGCCCGGCCTACCCGGACTTCGTTTCCATCCGCGAGCTGGACGCCAAGGGTCGCGTGGTCAAGGAATGCCGCTTCATGGGCCTGTACACCTCTGCGGTGTATGCCGAGAGCGTGACCGAGATTCCCTTCATCCGCGGCAAGGTCGCCGAGATCCAGCGCCGCTCCGGCTTCGATCCGCGTGCCCACCTGGGCAAGGAGCTGGGCCAGGTGCTGGAAGTGCTGCCCCGCGACGACCTGTTCCAGACCCCGGTGGACGACCTGTTCTCCACCGCCATGGCCATCGTGCAGATGCAGGAACGCAACAAGATCCGCCTGTTCCTGCGCCGCGACCCCTACGGGCGTTTCGCCTATGCGCTGGCCTACGTGCCGCGCGACGTCTATTCCACCGAGACGCGCCTGAAGATCCAGCAGATCCTCATGGACCGCCTGCAGGCCAGCGACTGCGAGTTCTGGACCTTCTTCTCCGAATCCGTGCTGGCGCGCGTGCAGTTCATCCTGCGCCTGGACCCGAAGAACAAGGCCGTGGTCGACCCGGTGCGCCTGGAGAAGGAAGTGATCCAGGCCTGCCGTTCCTGGAAGGACGACTACGCCAGCCTGGTCAACGAAAGCTTCGGCGAAGCCCAGGGCACCCGTGTGCTGGCCGACTTCCCGAAAGGCTTCCCCGCCGGCTACCGCGAGCGCTTCGCCCCGCACTCGGCCGTGGTCGACATGCAGCACCTGAACAGCCTCTCCGACGAGCGCCAGCTGGTGATGAGCTTCTACCAGCCGCTGACCCAGGGCGAGCAGCTGCTGCACTGCAAGCTGTACCACGCCGACACGCCGCTGCCGCTGTCCGACGTCCTGCCGATCCTGGAGAACCTCGGCCTGCGCGTGCTCGGCGAGTTCCCCTATCGCCTGCACCGCCAGGACGGCCGCGAGTTCTGGATCCACGACTTCGCCTTCACCAGTGCCTCGGGCCAGGAAGTCGACATCCAGCAGCTCAACGACACCCTGCAGGACGCCTTCATCCACATCGTCAGCGGTGACGCCGAGAACGACGCCTTCAACCGCCTGGTCCTGACCGCCTCCATGCCCTGGCGCGACGTGGCGCTGCTGCGCGCCTATGCCCGCTACCTGAAGCAGATCCGCCTGGGCTTCGACCTGTCCTACATCGCCAGCACGCTGCTGAACCACGTGGACATCGCCAAGGAGCTGGTGCGCCTGTTCAAGACCCGCTTCTACCTGGCCCGCAAGCTCACCGCCGAGGACCTGGAAGACAAGCAGCAGAAGCTCGAACAGGCCATCCTCGGCGAGCTGGACAACGTCGCCGTGCTCAACGAGGACCGCATCCTGCGGCGCTACCTCGACCTGATCAAGGCGACCCTGCGCACCAACTTCTACCAGCCCGATGCCAACGGCCAGAACAAGGGCTACTTCAGCTTCAAGCTGAGCCCGCGGCTGATCCCCGACATCCCGCGCCCGGTGCCCAAGTTCGAGATCTTCGTCTACTGCCCGCGCGTCGAGGGCGTGCACCTGCGCTTCGGCGACGTCGCCCGTGGCGGCCTGCGCTGGTCCGACCGCGAGGAAGACTTCCGCACCGAGGTGCTGGGCCTGGTCAAGGCGCAGCAGGTGAAGAACGCGGTGATCGTGCCCATGGGCGCCAAGGGTGGCTTCATCCCCCGGCGCCTGCCGGTGGGCGGCAGCCGTGACGACATCCAGGCCGAGGCCATCGCCTGCTACCGCATCTTCATCAGCGGCCTGCTGGACATCACCGACAACCTCAAGGACGGCCAGGTGGTACCGCCGGCCAACGTGGTGCGCCACGACGCCGACGACCCCTACCTGGTGGTGGCGGCCGACAAGGGCACCGCGACCTTCTCCGACATCGCCAACGGCATCGCCCTGGAATACGGCTTCTGGCTGGGCGACGCCTTCGCTTCCGGCGGCTCCGCCGGCTACGACCACAAGGGCATGGGCATCACCGCCAAGGGCGGCTGGGTCTCGGTGCAGCGCCACTTCCGCGAGCGCGGCATCGACGTGCAGAAGGACAATGTCACCGTGATCGGCATCGGCGACATGGCCGGCGACGTATTCGGCAACGGCCTGCTGCTGTCGGAAACGCTGCAGCTGGTGGCGGCCTTCAACCACATGCACATCTTCATCGACCCGAACCCGGACGCGGCCAGCAGCTTCGTCGAGCGCAAGCGCCTGTTCGACCTGCCGCGATCCTCCTGGGCCGACTACGACGCCAAGCTGATCTCCGCTGGCGGCGGCATCTTCCTGCGCAGCGCCAAGAGCATCGCCATCAGCCCGGAAATGAAGGAACGCTTCGACATCCGTGCCGACAAGCTGACCCCCACCGAACTGCTCAACGCCCTGCTCAAGGCACCGGTCGACCTGCTGTGGAACGGCGGCATCGGCACCTACGTGAAGTCGAGCAAGGAGTCCCATGCCGATGTCGGCGACAAGGCCAACGACGCCCTGCGCGTGGACGGTCGCGAGCTGCGGGCCAAGGTGGTGGGCGAGGGCGGCAACCTGGGCATGACCCAGCTCGGCCGCGTCGAATACGGCCTCAACGGCGGCGCCAGCAACACCGACTTCATCGACAACGCCGGTGGCGTGGACTGCTCCGACCACGAGGTGAACATCAAGATCCTCCTGGGTGAGATCGTCGCGGCCGGCGACATGACCGGCAAGCAGCGCAACAAGCTGCTGGCGGACATGACCGACGCGGTGGGCAGCCTGGTGTTGGGCAACAACTACAAGCAGACCCAGGCGCTGTCCCTGGCGCAACGCCGCGCGCGCGAGCGTATCGGTGAATACAAGCGCCTGATCGCCGCGCTGGAGGGCGCCGGCAAGCTGGACCGCGCGCTGGAATTCCTGCCCGGTGACGAGGAGCTCAACGAGCGCGCCGCCAACGGCCAGGGGCTGACCCGGCCGGAGCTGTCGGTGCTGATTTCCTATAGCAAGATCGACCTCAAGGAATCGCTGCTCAAGTCCCTGGTACCGGACGACGACTACCTCGCCCGAGAGATGGAGACCGCCTTCCCGCCGCTGCTGGCGAGCAAGTTCGGCGAGGCCATGCGCCGCCACCGCCTGAAGCGCGAGATCATCAGCACCCAGATCGCCAACGACCTGGTCAACCACATGGGCATCACCTTCGTGCAACGCCTGAAGGAGTCCACCGGCATGAGCGCGGCCAACGTCGCCGGTGCCTACGTGGTGGTGCGCGATGTGTTCCGCCTGCCGCACTGGTGGAAGCAGATCGAGTCGCTGGACTACAAGGTGCCCGCAGAACTGCAGCTGACCCTGATGGACGAGCTGATGCGCCTTGGCCGCCGCGCCACCCGCTGGTTCCTGCGCAGCCGCCGCGAAGACCAGAACGCCGCCCGTGACGTCGGCCACTTCGGCCCGCGCGTGGCCGAGCTGGCCGGCCGCCTGGACGAGCTGCTGGAAGGCCCGGCCCGCGAGCAGTGGCTGGCCCGCTACCAGGCCTACGTCGAGGCCGGCGCACCGGAGGAACTGGCCCGCGTGGTGGCCGGCACCAGCCACCTGTACACGCTGCTGCCGATCATCGAGGCCTCGGACGTCACCGGCAAGGACACGGCCGAAGTGGCGGCCGCCTACTTCGCCGTCGGTGGCGCGCTGGACCTGTCCTGGTACCTGCAGCAGATCACCGGCCTGCCGGTGGAGAGCAACTGGCAGGCGCTGGCGCGCGAAGCCTTCCGTGACGACCTCGACTGGCAACAGCGGGCGATCACCGTATCGCTGCTGCAGATGGTCGATGCCCCGGTCGACATGGACGAGCGCGTGGCCCTGTGGCTGGAACAGCACCGCCCGCTGGTGGAGCGCTGGAAGGTGATGCTCACCGAACTGCGCGCCGCCACCGGCACCGACTACGCCATGTATGCCGTGGCCAACCGCGAGCTGATGGACCTGGCCCAGAGCGGCCAGCATGGGGTCAAGACCTCCTGAGCCATCGTTCGCTGAAAGGTTGAATGTGCTCTAGCCCCGCTTCGGCGGGGCTTTTTTGTCTGGCGTTCCCGTAGCCGGAGCGGGTGACGCTGACGTTCTTCGGGACGCCGGCAGCTTGCAAGCTATCGGAGTGATTGGGTTCCTACGGCAGGTCCCGTCGTTTCTTCGGAAGCTTCCCGATCCCCTGGGGGCTTTTCCCTATTCCCTGCTCATCGGGGTTTTCCGCCTACTGTCTCGCCCCGGATGCAGGGCTCGGCGGTTTCTTCGAGATACGGTCACGAACCGGCGATGCATACGGGCCATCCCATCGATGAGGCCTCGACATGCTTGCCGAACTCCGCCATTTCTTCGATCACAGCCGTCACCGCCTGCAGGTCGGCGAACTCGACGTCGGGCTCGACGTCCTCGCCTTCGTCGGAGACGAGACGCTCAGCCAGCCCTTCACCTACCAAGTCGAGTTCACCGCGTCCCAGCGCGACCTCCCCTCCAGGCGCATCGTCGGGCAGCCCGCCAGCTTCAGCCTCTTCGCGCCTCCCAAGCCGGTGCCCTTCGCCGGCCTGGGCGCGCCGCCGACCCAGCCGCTGCGCACCCTGCACGGCGTGGTCACGGGCTTCCGGCGGCTCTCCGGCTCCAACGACGAGGCCCGCTACGAAATCACCCTGCAGCCGCGCCTGACCCTGCTCGGGCGAGGCCGGCAGTACCGCATCTACCAGCACCTGTCGGTGCCCGAGATCGTCGAGCAGATCCTGCGCAGCGACCGCCACCGCTGGGCCGGGCAGGACTTCTTCTTCGACCTCAGGCGCGACTACCCCAAGCGCGAGCAGGTCATGCAATACGACGAGAGCGACCTGGCCTTCATCCAGCGCCTGCTGGCCGAGGTCGGCATCTGGTACCGCTTCACCGCCGACGAGCGCCTGGGCATCGATGTCGTCGAGTTCCACGATGACCAGCGCAACTACCGGTTCGGCGTCCAGCTGCCCTACCGCCCGCAGTCCGGCACCGTCAGCAGCGGCCAGGACGCCGTCTGGGACCTGCAATCGAGCCACGGCGTGGTGGAAAGGAACCTGCGTATCCGCGCCTACACCCCGCGCGACGCGACGGCCTACCTCGACGGCGACCTCGACCAGACCCGGGGCGACCCGACCACCTACGGCGAGGCCTATCACTACGGCGAGCCCTACATCGAGCTGGACGACCCCGGCTCCCGCGACGAAGACCTGAAAAGCGAAAGCGGCTACTTCTATGCCCGCCTCGCCCACGAGCGCTACCTCAACGACCAGACCCGTCTCGGCGGCCGCACCAGCAGCGCCACCCTGGCACCGGGGCAGGTGCTGAAGATCGAGGGCGGCGCGCCCGAGGCCTTCACCCCAGGCGCCGTCATCACCCGCCTGGTCACCGTCGCCGCCCGCGACCGCAGCTTCGAAGCCCGCTTCGAGGCCATCCCCTACAGCGAAAGCGTGTGCTTTCGCCCGCCGCTGCTGCCGCGCCCCGTGATCGCCGGCACCATCCCGGCCCGCGTCACCAGCGCGCAGGCCGACGACCTCTACAGCCACATCGACCTGGAGGGCCGCTACAAGGTCAGCTTCCTCTTCGACCAGGACACCTGGCCCGCCGGCCAGGAAAGCATGTGGCTGCGCCTGGCGCGCGCCTATGCCGGGGATACCCATGGCCTGCACCTGCCGCTGATCCAGGGCACCGAGGTCGGCATCGCCTTCGAACGCGGCGACCCGGACCGGGGCTTCATCGCCTTCGCCCTGCACGACAGCCGGCACCCCGACCTCGTCACCCTGAAGAACTACAAGCGCAACGTCCTGCGCACCCCGTCCAACAACAAGCTGCGCCTGGACGACACCCGCGGCCAGGAACACATCAAGCTCAGCACCGAGCACAGCGGCAAGAGCCAGCTCAACCTCGGCCACCTGGTGGATGGGCAACGGCAGAAACGCGGCGAAGGCTTCGAGCTGCGCACCGACGGCTGGGGCGTCATGCGGGCGGGGAGGGGGCTGTACATCAGTGCCGATGAGCAGGCTCGTGCCCAGGGTGATCTTCTGGAAATGGACGCAGCCATCGAACAACTCAGCAGTGCCCTGTCGCTGGCTCGTTCGATGAAAGCCGCTGCACTAGCCGCGCAGGTGAAACCGTGCGATCTCGACAGTCAGGCTCGCCTCAACACTGCGCTGACGGGGCTGGCGAAGCCTGGAGTGCTGCTTCATGCCCCCGATGGTGTGGGCATCCTCAGTCCCAGCGCTGTTTGCGTGTCTTCCGGCAGCGAGAGTGTGGGTGTGATGGCGGGGCACAACCTGGATTTCAGCGCAGGCCAAGACCTTACTGCCGTTGCACAGGAGTCGGTCAGCGTTCTGGCCCAATCAGCCGGCATGCAGCTCAAGGCCGCTCACGGCAATGTCGAGATGCATGCCCAGGACGGCGACCTGCATGCGCTGGCAAGCGATGAACTCAGGATAGAAAGCACCGGCGGACGCGTTGAGATCACCGCTCCTGAAGAGCTGGTCCTGCATTGTGCGGGCGCCTACATCCGCATCAAGGGCGGCGAAATCGAGCTGGGTGCGCCCGGCAACATCTACCTCAAGGCGGCGAATGTCCAAAAGGTTGGCAGTGCAAGCCTGACGACTCCGGTGACCCCTTTACCCGGCGGGTACAGCGCCAGCTATGTGCTCAGGAACGACGCGCAATTGGCCATGCCCTTCATCAGCTATCGGATAACGACATCAGCAGGTGATGTATTCAGCGGTGTTACGGACAAAGACGGCAAAACCATGGCTGTCCATACCCTGACGCCGGATAACTTGAAACTCGAACTCCCCCAATCAGAGGACTGGATCGGATTCTTCGGGCCAGAGGGCATGAGTTACGAAGGCATAGCGTGCAAGGCAACCATGGACGATGGCTCGGTGTTGGAAGGCCGTTTTGATGCTGACAATAAAGTACGGTTCACCTCCATAACGGGCAGGTCTTGTATCGCTCTCGAACTTGAGGGACTGGACCGAAGTGAAGAACTTCCCAGTGCCGCCGCAGCCATGATACGGACGCTTGGGGAGTAGAACCGTGGACTCTTTCTACCGTTATTACTTGTATAAAGAATATCACCCGGCCGACGAGTCGGTTCTTGAAAAAGCCCTCGAAGCACTCGAGGGTGCGGCAATCAAGTTTTCTACTGATGCAATCAGTGATGCCAATCAGAGAGAGAACTACAACAAGAACATGCGGCGTGTGGTCGAGACGGTCAGAAGTGAAGTCAAGTCGGGCCGAATCAGCGTAAAGGACGCTGCCGAATTCTGCTATGAAATGCGTAACAAGATCATGGCGGAGACAAGGGCAAAGACTTCAGTTCAGGGATTGGCGATAGCGGAACGGCGAAAGCGCATTCCCCCTGAGCTTATTGATCTCCTTGATAAGTACGCCGTTGAACAGTTCGGGAAGAAGTTCGCAGCGCTCACGGCAGAGCAGAAGAGCACGGTCCACTACACCATCGTCGAGTCTGCGGCGCGACCGGATGCTGTAATCAATACAACGAACAAGGTCCTCAAGGTCGCGGGAAAAGTGGCGATTATCGTAACGATAATCTACGCCGGGTATGAGATTGCCAATGCCGAGAACAAAAAGAAGGAAACGATAAGGCAGGCGGGAACGATTGGAGGTGGAGTCCTCGGAACATTGGCAGCGGGCGCTCTGGTTTCAACGGCTTGTGGCCCCGGGGCCCCTGTTTGCGCGATCGCGCTCATGCTGGCCGGCGGTGTGGCCGGTAGTTTGGTGGCGTCATCCACCCTGGATTATTTTGATGATGAAATCGAAGAGTTCACCAGATGGGCAATTAGATAAAGCCCCGCTGTGGATTGCCTTGTCCGACATGTTTGTAGACAGCGAAACCAACTATGCATGCATAGCGCGTGTGGCAAAGAACTATCCATTGTCCGACGTCGAGTTCGCATTGTTCGAGCGGGTGGCGCCTGTATGCATCGGGAATATGTTTTCCCCCGTGCCGCCGATCTGGGGTGGGTTTCATGAAAAACAGCTGGTCGCCGATATTGAGGCGTACTCCAGGCAACGGTCCAGCCAAGGGGCATTTTGCAAATTGGGTAGCTTTATATTCGGGCGCTTTATAAGGCTCTACTGTTTGCATATGTGGATTGATTTGAGAAAAGCGATCAATGCGTCGGGCAACTAGATGGCGCGGAAGTTGGCCTATACGGCTCTCGCCTGCTGCTGATACTTAGGGATGGATATGAACGGAACGCATCGTACGGACACACTCGGCTCGGTCAAGGAAGTGCGAGGAGGGCCCCAGGAAAAACACTGGATAGAGTTCGTTCTGCTTGATGAGCAGGGCGATCCATTAGTGGGTATGCCCTATCGCGCAGTGAATGACGCAACGCGTGCGCATTGTGCCTCCGAGTGTTCTGGCCAAAGCGATGCAAATGGAATGATCCGCCTGGATGGGCTGCACCCCATCGCCATTACCCTGACGATTGCAGCCGCGCCCCTGGCCAATGCGCTGCAAACCCGCCGTCTTCGCGCGATGCGCCCTGAGCCGCAAAGGAGAGGACTCCAGACACAGGGTTACGAGGCACCTCCCGCTGGCTGGTCGCCCATAGAGAGGCAGGCGCGGACGGCGGGCAACCTCTATCACTACCTTCGCCTTGGTCAGTTGTGCGACAGCCTGCCGCCACTCGTCCCGCCTCTGCCAGATACCCAGAAGCTGCCAGGCTTCCATTTTCCGGACCCGGAGTTCAGCGGCTTTACCGTACCGGCTGAGCAGCTGAATCGCCGCCATGTCCTGGAGCTTTGCCCCTTCCGTGCCTGGCAGCTGGTGCTGCACCACCAGCCCGAGTACAGCATGGTCAATGGCTACAACCTGGGGCTGATGGCAAACCTGTCGTACAGCACCGTCGTGCAGGACCAGCGCAAGAAAGCACGCCGGGCAGGTTGCGAAGTCGATCCCGAAACGCTGCCCGGCGCTGTGGAGGAGTTCTTCTTCCGCCAATGCCTGGACCTTACGCGTACGCCGCAGATGCTCGACGCCAAGGGGCAGCAGTTCCCAGCGGTGGTGGTGGATGTACCTTTCGATGAGCGCTACACCACTGCAGAGATGCTCGACACCGTTAAGGCCGATGCCGCGCTAGACGAACCGGATACGCCTTTTACCGTCATTGAGAACACCCAGTTGTTCTACTTCAGCAACAAGAAACACGTGATAGTGGCGTGGCGGGGAACCCAGGAGGCCATAGATTGGTTGACGGATGCTCAGTACCGTCCACGTTTGACGGATGGCACCGACTGTGATGTGAAGCGGCCAGTGAATCAATGCACCTTCCTCACTTCAGAAGGAAGTGTGCATCACGGGTTTTTGCAAGCATTCGAGATAGCAAAAAAAATATTTCCGGAGCACTTCAAAACAATTCAACTTCAGCTTGAAGCTAGAGACCTTTTTATATGTGGTCATAGCCTTGGCGGCGCTCTTGCGTTAATTCACTCCGCTAGTCTTAAGCGCGCTAATCCACTGCTTTACACCTACGGCATGCCCCGAACCTTCACTCGTAAGGCCGTGGAAAGCCTGGATGGCATTGTTCATTTCCGCCATGTAAATGACGCCGATACCGTCACCAGCGTACCGCCCGAGGCTGAGCTGGATAACTGGCTGTACAAGTCCTTCGGACCGCTGGGGCCCACCCTTGGCTATACGTGGTCGGTGCCACAACTGGTGATCAACAAGTTGACCGGCTTCGGCGACCCCTACTGGCACCACGGCCAGATCGCCATGCACTACCGGGCCGACCAGCATTATTCTGCGCGTCCTCCAGGCGCCAACTTCCCGGCCTACCGCAGCAAGGACGGGCTCGGTGCCCCCCACTACAGCCATGTCACCAAACGCCTGCCCGAGCGTGCCTTTCTCTACCTGGTGCCCAGCCTGGACGATGCCGCCAGTCGCTATGCCGGTGACGAGCAGAAGGCACTGATGCAGTCGCTGGCGAAAACCAGCATGCAGCGCTACTTCCCGTCACACACCAACCCGGATCGCAGTACCAGTCGAACCAGCGTGTTCGACCATTCGATGATCAGCGGCTACCTGCCCTTTCTGCATAACCAGTTGCTGGAGCTCGCGGATCCAGAGCGCCCCATGGAGCGCAAGGCCCAGCGCCAGCGCTTCGAACAGCAGATGCATCACCCGGCCGTGATCGAGGCGGAAAAGCAACGCAACGAGCACTTCCTTGCCCTGCACAGGTTGTTGCCCATGACCTTGCCGATGACCACTGAAATGGACGGCGGAACGGAGGCGCTGCAGCGCTTCTGCTGCGACCAACCAGCGGGGTTGCCCATTGAAATCATGCGAGCACGCCCCTACGGCCAGGCGGAGCCTGCGGAAGTCATTGCGCCCAAGGAGGTACTGACGCCATGAATCCATTTTCCCATGCGGTCTATGCCGTGGCCGGACTCTGCCTACACGCTAGTCAGGCAGGTTGCGCACAATTAATGAACCAGGATCTTTCACCGCCCCCCGGAGGCGAAACAGTCAGCGTCAGTGTGAAAGTTCCCAAGGACTTGATTGCTAGAAAAATGCGGGTGATGTACCGCTCGGAGAAGTGTCCGATCACCCGCTCCGATGGCAGTGGCGGGCGTTACGAGATTGATGGTGCCAAGGCTATTGAAGTCGAGCCCCAACGTCAGGGAATGACTGATATATATGAAGCAAAGTTGGCTAGGGATGGTGGCGGAAGTTGCCAGTGGAAATTAAGTAACGTGACGTTTGGAGTGTACTACGGAGCCGTCGGTAAGTTTGGTGGGACGGCTCGAGTAGGGGCGGGTGGGGCATTATAGTTATATTCGATGACAATAGCCCACAGCGGACGTCGCTATTGCGTCAGGCTGAAGAGGTGTACGGTGATTTGGTAGTTGAGGTTGAGTATTACATATGGGTTCATAAGCGCTTATTGGGAGGGGAAGAAAACTTGGTTTGGCTGTACGATGGGACTGATATTTTTCGCACCTATAAGGCGAAGAGTGCGAGGTTTGTAAAATTCATTCCTTCTGTATACGAGGGCGGGGTTGTTCACTCTGTCGGTCCAAAAGAGAAGAAAGAAGGAAATCACATACGTTTTCTCTATCCGGATGGCTCTGTAATATCTGATTACCGTACTGAGCCAGATATTAGAAAGCTTAATGAACTAAGGCGGCGATAGATCGATGAGCCAATTTTCACGAATAGACTTGGTCGTTGCTGCGTTATGCCTGCTGGTGAGCCAGACAGGTTGCGCTCAATTAATGAACCAGGATCTTTCACCGCCCCCCGGAGGCGAAACGGTCAGCGTCAGTGTGAAAGTTCCCAAGGACTTGGCAGCCAACACGATGCGAGTGATGTACCGCTCGGATAAGTGTCCGCTCACCCGCTCTGATGGCAGTGGCGGGCGTTATGAAATCGATGGCGCCAAGGCAATCGAAGTTGAACCTCAACGTCAGGGAATGACCGATATATATGAAGCAAAGTTGGCCAAGGATGGCGGCGGTTTCTGTGAGTGGAAGCTGAGTAATGTGACGTTTGGAGTTCATTATCAGAGCGCTACTAAGTTCGGTGAGGATGCTCAGGTTGGCGGTGGTGGGGGGGTAGTGGTTATATTTGACGATAATAGGCCACAGCAAGTATCGCTTTTGCGGCGACCTGAGGAAGTTTTTGGTGATGTAGTGGTTGAAAGTGGATACTACGTATGGGTCCATGAACACTATTTAATAAGGAAAGAGACATGGGTTTGGCTTTACGATGGAGTAGGGTTGTATCGTGCCTATAAAGCCAAGAATGCAAAGTCTGTGATCTTTAAGCCGTTTTTACATGAAGTAGGGGTCGTTCGTTCTGTTGGTCCAAAAGAGAAGAAAGAAGGAAATCATATACGTTTTCTCTATCCGGATGGATCTGTAAGTGCTGACTATCGTACTGAGCCAGATATTAGAAAGCTTAATGAACTAAGGCGGTGATAGATCGTGAGCCAGTTCTTACGAGTGGATTATTTCGTTGCTGCGCTATGTCTGCTGGTGAGCCAGGCAGGTTGTGCGCAAGTAATGAATCGAGAGCTCTCACCTCCCGCGGAAGGTGGTAATGGCTGGCACATATGACGCCAAGTGGATTGCAGTGTCGATTCGTGCACGAGTGCGACTCTTCATTGGCGACTTAATCTTTCCAGTTAATCGTTTGATCAAGGAAGAATTTATGCCCCGAGGATTCGTTTTGCTAGGTGACAAGACCACCCATGGTGGGCAAGTCATTTCCGCCTCTTCCACTCATGTAGTGCATGGCAAGTTGGCGGCACTGGTCGGTGATCTGGTCAGTTGCCCTATTCCCGGTCACGGCGTGAACCCTATTGTCGAGGGTTGCGCGGACTGGTCCGAGAATGGTCGCGCGCTGGTGGTCGATGGATGTCGAAGTGCTTGCGGTTGCCAGGTGATCTCCAGCGCACCAGATTGTGCGGTGATGTGAGTCATGGCTTGGCATCGTCGCCCCCCTGAGGCCATCGCCGCTCCTGAGCCGCTGTCGACTGTTCGTTGGCTTGGTGCGGGACTGTTGATGGTGGTTATCGGTATCGGTTTTTTTATGCTGGCGGCCGCTGGTGAGGTTCCGGTATCGGGCACTCTCAATATCTGGATGCTATCGGCGTTGCCACCGCTGCTCTGGTTGTTGGCGTTCAGTGCGTGTGCTTATCGCTACGGTAGGGCGCTCGGTCGATTCCAGTTCCTGACGGATGAGGCGGCAGAGGCAGGAAGTGCCTGGAACCAATGGGCTCAGCGCAATATGGCGGTGCTGGCCAGTTGTGTCGTGTTGCCGGACCAGATCTCAGCCGCCGCGCTTGCCCAGGGTGCGGACAGTCTCCCCCCGCGCGCGGGGATGGCCAGGCGAATCGTTTCTCTGCCCGCGGAGGTTGGGCGACTCCAGGTTGGGCTGGATCTGTTGCTGAAAGGGGTGCGGCCAATGCTGGCGGGACTTACCGTCGAGCAACCCGTACAGGTCACGCTTCTCAGCGATCTGGCTCCTGAGGAGTCCGAGCAGCTTCGCAGTGCATGGGATGGTTGCTGCAAGCGCCTGGTGCCGGAGCTCACCACGGTCGTTCCACGCTTTGCTCACGCACTGTCCCCCGATTGGATCGAGGTGTCCCTCAAAAAGCCGGGGGCCCATATCGACCTGATCCTCGTTCTTCAGGTTAACGGTGCGGAGGAATACTCCGACGGCCTTGCTGCATTGCTGTTGTGTCCGGATGTCTTGGCCGACCTTGAGCATTTGGCGGTAGAAGCCCGACTGCTGCGCCCCATGCCTTTGACGCTGGAGCAGCTTGATCAAGAGTTGCCGTTGTTTCTCCAAACCCAGTTACAGGCGCGATCGGCCACGGCGATCCTGGCTGATGGCATGCATTGGAAAGCGTCGCTCGCCACCATCCTTTCTCTCAATCAACTGCATGACGGCGAGTTGCAAGCCGAGTGCCAGTGGATCCGGGAGTCGCTGAGTGGACTGCCCGGGCCCCTGAGCCACTGGTTGGCCGCTGCACTGGGAGCCGATGTGGCCCGGCATCGACAGCGGCCATTGCTACTGATCACAAGCGAAGGGTCGCAGCACTGGATCAGCACCTTAACCACGGGAGGCAGCGCATGAAGGGGTATGGCAACGCTTGGAGCCGAATTGGCGTCGCAATGCTGGTCGTTGTAGCGGCGACGCTTGTTGGTGTGCTGATCTGGCGATTCGGCGGCAAGATTGGCCTGGTGAAGGATCTCCACAAACTGTGCGCGTTCCTGTCGATCATGTTCATGGGGATCGTCAGTTGCACGCTACCCAGGATTCTTGCCTACCTCGAAGGGCGGCAACATCGGGATCAGAGCCTGGCTTCAGGGGTGTTGCCGAGCCCTGATGGGGAGCTCCAGCCATCCTCTCGGGGCGTGAAGCTGCCCTCCCATATGAGTGCGCTATACGGGCCGTTCTGGCACCGCCGCGCCCGCCTGCTCCTGGTGATCGGCGAGCCGGACGAAGTCACGGCCATCGCTCCCGGCCTGGCCGATGCGCAATGGCTGGAAGGCGAGGGCGTCGTTCTGCTCTGGGGCGGTGCGGCCGAGGAAGCCGCTGGCGATGCGCGTCTCGAACGATGGCGCAGCCTCCGTCCGCGTCGGCCCGTGGACGGCATCGTCTGGGCGCTCAGCGCGCAGCAGGGCGCCGATGCGGGCTACCTGGCCCGCTACCAGCACCAGTTGCGGGATATCGCCAGGCGGCTGCGCTGGCAGGCGCCGGTGCACCTCTGGGAAGTCTGCCGCAGCGAGTGGGAGCAACCGGCCCCCGAGGCCGCGGTGGGCTGCACGCTGGCGCCTCGCGCCGGGCCGGCGCAGCTGGAAGGCCGTCTGGGGCAGTTGCTCGAGCCGCTGCGTGAGCAAGGGCTCGCCCGGATGCAGGCCGATAACCGCCACGATTTTCTCCTGCGTCTCGCCCAGGGCCTGCGGGACGAAGGCATCCCCCGCTGGCGACGGACCTGGGACCACTTGCAGCGCAGCCATGGGGTGATGCCGCGCGGGCTCTGGTTCAGCCTCGCGATGCTGGGCGCTGGGGGCACTGCGGTGCATCATTGGCTGCCGCCCCCGGCCTGGCGGGGCGTGCTGGCGGACCGGCACGGCGGCCGGCCGCACGGGTGGCCCTGGTGGCGCACCGCGACAGCCGTCACGCTCGGCCTCCTGGCGTTCTGGGGGCTGGGGACGCTGCTCTCCTTCGCCGGCAACCGCGTCCAGATCGCCGAGATGCAGGCCGTCCTGGCCACCCTGGACCAACCCCGGGAAGGCGACGAGCAACTGCTTGCCCTCAACGCGCTGGTCCATGAGCTCGACCGCCTCGACCAACGCAGCAAGCACGGCGTGCCCTGGTACCAGCGTTTCGGCCTGAGCCAGAACGACGGCCTGCTCGCCGCGCTCTGGCCCCGCTACGAGGCGGCCAACAACCGGCTGGTCCGTGACCCGGCTGCGGCCGGCTTCGAGCGCCAGCTGCGCGCGCTGCTCAGCCTGGCGCCGGGCAGTCCCGAGCGCGCCTCCCGGGCCCGGGAGGCCTACGAGCCGCTCAAGGCCTACCTGATGATGGCCCGGCCGGAGAATGTCGATGCGTCATTCCTCGGCAAGGTGCTGGCGGCCGCCGAGCCTGCCCGTACGGGCATCGGCGAGGGCACATGGCAGGGCATCGCGCCGAACCTCTGGCGCTTCTACGCCGCGCAGCTGGAGGCGCACCCCGGCTGGCGCATCACCACCGACCCGGCCCTGGTCGCCCGGGCCCGCCAGCTCCTGATCAGCCAGCTCGGCCAGCGCAACGGCGAGGCCACCCTCTACCGGCAGGTGCTCGACGCCGTCGCCAACCAGTACCCGGCGCTGGGGCTGCAGCAGATGGTCGGCGATACCGACGCGCAGCCGCTGTTCTCCACCACCGCCGAGGTGCCGGGTGTATTCACCCGCCAGGCCTGGGAAGGCGGGGTGCGCAAGGCCATCGACGAGATCGCCGCCGCGCGCCGCGAGGAGATCGACTGGGTGCTCAGCGATGACCGCAGCCAGATCGACGCCGAGCTGACCCCCGAGGCCCTGCGCGAAAGCCTGACCGCACGCTACTTCCAGGACTACGGCCGGGCCTGGCTGGACATGCTCAACAGCCTGCGCTGGCAGGAGGCCGGCAGCCTCGCCGATGTGGTCGACCAGCTCACCCTGATGACCGATGTGCGCCAGTCGCCGTTCATCGCGCTGGTCAATACCCTGTCCTACCAGGGGCGGGCCGGGACCCGCAGCCAGGCCCTGGGCGAGTCGCTTTTGCAGTCCGCGCAGAACCTCATGGGGCCGGACAAGGCGCCGGTCATCGAGCAGCTGGCGGCGCTGCCGAAGGGGCCGCTGGAGGAAAGCTTCGGCCCGCTGCTGGCGTTGCTCGGCAAAGGGGACGAGCCCTCCGGCGGTGACGACAGCATCAGCCTGCATGCCTTCCTCACCCGCGTGACCCGGGTGCGCCTGACCCTGCAGCAGGTGAGCGCCGCCCAGGACCCCCAGGCGATGATCCAGGCCCTGGCGCAAACCGTATTCCAGGGTCGCAGCGTCGACCTCACCGATACCCAGTCCTATGGCAGCCTGATCGCCGCCAGCCTCGGCAGCGAATGGGCCGGCTTTGGCCGGGCACTGTTCGTCCAGCCGCTGGACCAGGCCTGGCAGCGCATCCTGCAACCCTCCGCTGCCGGGCTCAATGACCACTGGCAGCGCGCTATCGTCGGTCCCTGGAACAGCGCCTTCGCCGGCCGCTACCCCTTCGCCGCGAGCACCAGCGACGCATCGCTGCCCATGCTCGGGCAGATGATCCGCGCCGACAGCGGGCACCTCGACCGCTTCCTCACCCGCCAGCTGGGCGGCGTGCTGCGCAAGGACGGCAATCGCTGGGTGCCCGAGAGCGCCCAGGGCCAGGGGCTGCGCCTCGATCCCGCGTTCCTCGCGGCGGTCAATCGGCTCGCCGAACTGGCCGACGTGCTCTACACCGACGGCGGCATGGGCATCGCCTTCGAGCTGCGGGCCAAGCCGGTACGCGACCTCGTGCAGACCACCCTGACCCTCGATGGTCGCCGCCTGGCGTACTTCAACCAGCGGGAGCGCTGGCAACGGTTCGACTGGCCCAGCGCGAGCGATTATCCCGGCGCGCGCCTGAGCTGGACCCACGCCAGGAGCGGAGAGCGGCTGCTTGGCGACTACCCGGGCACCTGGGGCCTGATCCGGCTCCTGGAGCGGGCCCGGGTCACTCCGCTGGATGACAGCGAAACCCGCTATCGCCTGGTGCTCGAAGCCCCCGATGGCCTGGGGCTGACCTGGCACCTGCGCACCGATCTGGGGGCCGGCCCCCTGGCGCTGCTGCAATTGCGCGGCTTCCGCATGCCGGCGCGGATCTTCCTCGAACCCGGCGGCGCCTCGCGTCCGCTGGCGCGCTAGGGAGCGCAGCCATGAGCTTGTTGGTTTTTCTGTGGTGTTCAGGCTTTACGGAAGTCCTGTCTCCAACTGTACGTATAAGGGCGACGTAGGAGGCGGTCAGCTCAGGGACGCGAGGTAGCGCACCACATCGGCGGCGCCGGCCAGGCGCAGGCCTTCGCCAAGGGCGGTGGCCTCGGGGTGGTCCTTGGGCAGCAGCAGGAGTTCGGGGGCGCCGCTGTTCTTCAGCAAGGCGAGGCGGGCATAGGGGATGCCACCGTCGAGCAGCAGGCCCATGAAGGCCGGGTCGCTCCATGCCTGCACCGGCATGGCCAGTACGTGGTAGTGGGCGTCCAGCTCGGCGAGGCCCGCGGGGTTGAGACGGTAGGTGGCGAGTTCGGCCGGCAGGCTGATTTCCAGCTCGCGGCGGCGTGCGTAGGCGATGGCGGCGGCAAAGGCTTCCAGGTGGTGGGTGCCGCTCCAGAACACGCGTTTGCCGTGCCAGCTGGACTGGCACAGGCTGATCCGTTCACCGGCCAGGAAGCGCGGCAGCGGCAGGCTGATGGCCTTGACGAAATCCTTGTAGCTGATGATGCGCACGCTACGACAGGCCGGCGTGGTGGCGAATTCCTCGAAGCTGGGGCAGCTGGGCATCGCGCCCTCGGTGCCGCAGAACCCATCGATCAGGCGCAGGTCGAAATTGGTGAGTTCGCGTTGCTCCAGTTCAACCACGCGGATCAGCACCGCGTGGGCCTGGGCCTTGTCTTCCTGCACCGGACCGGAGAGCGCGTTGCGCGGGAGGTCGACCAGGCGCTGCAGGGGCGGGCCGTTCTGCCACCAGATATCGGCGGCCGGGGGCTTCAACTGCTGGAACGGCAAGCGCAGCTGGCTCGCGCTTTCCAGCAGTCGGGGCGCACGTCCTCCCAGGCCGAGGCGTTGCGCGAGGGCGGCCAGGCGTGATGAAAGAGAGGATGGGGACGACTGCGAACTCATGGCCAGACTAGGACTCCCAGGTCACGAGTGGCAGTGTGGCAGAGGTCGGGCGAGGCTGCACGGCTTTGCCCGCCAATGCGTCCGTACCTGGCGTCCACTGGGGGCGCGGAACGATACTGTTGTTCATTTCAACCAAGAGGATGCCTCCATGCCCAGCCTGGTGCTGGATATCTCCCTGACCGCCGAGCGCTTTCTCGCGGTCTACCAGGGCCACGCCAACCGAGTGATGTTGCGCAGCCGCGACGGGCGCAAGGTTAGCCTGCCTGCACATCATTTGCGGCCTTTTCTGACCCATGATGGCATTCATGGTTCATTCGAGCTGGAATTCGATCCCTCCGGCTCGCTGCTGGCGTTACGTCGCCTCGCCTGAGGCGGGGCTGGCAGCTATAATCGCCGGCCCATCCCGCCGATCGATACCCGCCCATGTACACCCTGGCCCGCGAGCTGCTGTTCAAACTGTCCCCGGAAACCTCCCACGAGCTGTCCATCGACCTGATCGGCGCCGGGGGGCGCCTGGGCCTCAACGGCTTGCTGACCAAAGCGCCGGCCAGCCTGCCGGTGAAGGTCATGGGGCTGGAGTTCCCCAATCCCGTCGGCCTGGCCGCCGGCCTGGACAAGAACGGCGATGCCATCGACGGCTTCGCCCAGTTGGGCTTCGGTTTCGTCGAGATCGGTACCGTGACGCCGCGCCCGCAGCCGGGCAACCCCAAGCCGCGTCTCTTCCGCCTACCCGAGGCCGAGGCGATCATCAATCGCATGGGCTTCAACAACCATGGCGTCGATCATCTGCTGGCCCGGGTTCGCGCGGCGAAGTTCAAGGGCGTGCTGGGCATCAACATCGGCAAGAACTTCGACACCCCGGTCGAGCGCGCGGTGGACGACTACCTGATCTGCCTGGACAAGGTCTACGCCCATGCCAGCTACGTGACGGTCAACGTCAGCTCGCCCAATACCCCCGGCCTGCGCAGCCTGCAGTTCGGCGACTCGCTCAAGCAGTTGCTCGAAGCCCTGCGCCTGCGCCAGGAAGACCTCGCCGTCCAGCATGGCCGTCGTGTGCCGCTGGCGATCAAGATCGCCCCGGACATGAGCGACGAGGAAACCGCCCTGGTGGCCGGTGCGTTGCGGGAGTCGGGCATGGACGCGGTGATCGCCACCAACACCACCCTGGGCCGCGAAGGCGTCGAGGGGCTGGAATATGGTGACGAGGCGGGTGGCCTGTCAGGTGCGCCGGTACGTGACAAGAGCACCCATACCGTCAAGGTGCTGGCTGGCGAGCTGGGCGGTCGCCTGCCGATCATCGCCGTGGGCGGGATCACCGAAGGCCGCCACGCGGCTGAGAAGATCGCTGCCGGTGCGAGCCTGGTGCAGATCTATTCGGGCTTCATCTACAAGGGCCCGGCGCTGATCCGCGAGTCGGTGGATGCCATCGCCGCCTTGCCGAAGCGCTGATAGCGGACAAATAAAAAGGGCTCCCTCTAGGGAGCCCCTGGGCTTGCGCCCGCCGCCCGGATGGGGCGTGCTTGGTGAAATCGTGAGATCCGTGGTGTCAGCCGACGGCGTGGAGTTCGTTCAGTCGATGAATGCCGGCCGTGCCGGTGAGGCCATCCCAATTGTCGCCGCGACCCTCACGCCAGCCGTTGATCCAGGCTTGGCGGGTGGTGGGATGGGTGAAAGGACAGAGATCGCGGGATTTGCCATGAATGCCGTGCTGATAACCGCGCAGGAATGCTCGTTCCATCGGATCACGCTTAAGTCTTCTCATAGGGTGTAGCCCTCATTTGTTGACTGTTATGTCCATCGGTCCCAAGTTGGGAACCCGGCAGAAAATGCTCTGCCACTGAAGAGCAGTTGCCGGCGTGACTGCCCTTCATCCGCTACCGTTGCGGCAGCGGATTAAGCTGAGTTCTAACCGTTGCCCCGAGGCATTGGAATGATCGTTTTGTCATAAGGACGTAACGAGAATGGCTTCCGGACCATAAGCTGTAGGGGCGTCGGACGGGGCATGAACTGCCCAGGCCCGATGGAATGGGGCCTTGGGAAACCCATGATGTCGCGTTGCTATGGAGCCGCACAGATGAGAATGGGAATTTTCTTATCCGACGAAGGGCCGTTCTGCGACCTTTAGTCACATATTCATGACCGCACGGAGACGCATCCGTGCCGCTGATCAGCCGCAAGGCACTGGAATTACCATGTCGGATGTCTTCGAACTCTTCCTTACCTGCCCGAAAAGCCTGGAGGGCCTGCTGCTGGACGAAGCCACCGGGCTCGGCCTTGCCGAGGCGCGCGAGCAGGTGGCCGCCATCCGTGGCCGGAGTGACCTGGAAACCGCCTACCGCCTGTGCCTCTGGTCGCGCCTTGCCAACCGCGTGCTGCTGGTGCTCAAGCGTTTCCCGGTGCAGAACGCCGAGGACCTCTATCAGGGCGTGCTGGAGGTGGACTGGCACGACCACCTGTCGCCCACCGGCAGCCTGGCAGTGGAGTTCAGTGGCCATGGCTCGGGTATCGACAACACCCATTTCGGCGCCCTCAAGGTCAAGGACGCCATCGTCGACAAGCTGCGCACCGCCAATGGCGAGCGCCCGTCGATCGACAAGGTCAGCCCCGATCTGCGCATCCATCTGCGCCTGGAGAAGGGCGAGGCGATCCTCTCCCTCGACCTCGCCGGGCACAGCCTGCACCAGCGCGGCTATCGCCTGCAGCAAGGGGCCGCGCCGCTGAAGGAAAACCTCGCCGCCGCCATCCTGCTGCGTGCCGGCTGGCCACGCATCGCCGCCGAGGGGGGCGCCCTGGCCGACCCCATGTGCGGGGTGGGTACCTTCCTGGTGGAGGCCGCGATGATGGCGGCCGACATCGCCCCCAACCTCAAGCGTGAGCGCTGGGGGTTCTCCAACTGGCAGGGCCATGTGCCGGCCCTGTGGAAGAAGCTGCACGAGGAAGCCCAGGCGCGTGCGGATGCGGGCCTCGCCCGGCCGCCCCTGTGGATCCGTGGCTACGAGGCCGACCCGCGCCTGATCCAGCCCGGGCGCAACAACATCGAGCGTGCGGGCCTCTCCGACTGGGTGAAGATCTACCAGGGGGAACTGGCCACCTTCGAACCGCGCCCGGACCAGAACCAGAAGGGCCTGGTCATCAGCAACCCCCCCTACGGCGAGCGCCTGGGCGACGAGGCCAGCCTGCTGTACCTCTACCAGAACCTCGGCGAGCGCCTGCGCCAGGCCTGCATGGGCTGGGAGGCGGCGGTGTTCACCGGCGCGCCGGAGCTGGGCAAGCGCATGGGCATCCGCAGCCACAAGCAGTACGCCTTCTGGAACGGCGCGCTGCCCTGCAAGTTGCTGCTGATCAAGGTGCTGCCCGACCAGTTCGTCACCGGCTCGCGTCGCCCGGAAGCCGCTGCCGAGCCACAGGCGGGCGCCATGCCTGCGCCGGAGCAGGCGCGCCTGTCCGAGGGCGGGCAGATGTTCGCCAACCGCCTGCAGAAGAACCTCAAGCAACTGGGTAAGTGGGCCAAGCGCGAAGGCGTGCAGTGCTACCGCCTGTATGACGCCGACATGCCCGAGTACGCGCTGGCCATCGACCTCTATGGCGACCGCGTGCACGTGCAGGAATACGCACCGCCGCGCTCCATCGACCCGGAGAAGGCCCAGGCCCGCCTGCTGGACGCCCTGGCGGCCATCCCGCAGGCGCTGGGGGTCGACCCGGCCAACGTCGTGGTCAAGCGCCGCGAGCGCCAGACCGGCACCCGCCAGTACGAGCGCCAGAGCGCACAGGGGCAGTTCCTCGAAGTGGCCGAGGGGGGCGTCAAGCTGCTGGTCAATCTCACCGACTACCTGGATACCGGCCTGTTCCTCGACCACCGTGCCATGCGCCTGCGCATCCAGCGCGAGGCCGCCGGCAAGCGCTTCCTCAACCTGTTCTGCTACACCGCCACCGCCAGCGTGCATGCCGCCAAGGGCGGTGCGCGCAGCACCACCAGCGTCGACCTGTCGAAGACCTACCTGGACTGGGCGCGCCGCAACCTTTCCCTCAACGGCTTCTCCGACAAGCAGAAGCTGGAGCAGGGCGACGTGATGGCATGGCTGGCGGAGGACCGCGGCGAGTACGAACTGATCTTCATCGACCCGCCGACCTTCTCCAACTCCAAGCGCATGGAAGGCGTGTTCGATGTGCAGCGCGACCACGTGCAACTGCTGGACCTGGCCATGGCTCGCCTGGCGCCGGGCGGGGTGCTGTATTTCTCCAACAACTTCCGCAAGTTCCAACTGGACGAGAGCCTGCCCCAGCGTTACCAGGTGAGCGAGATCAGTGCCGAGACCATCGACCCGGATTTCGCCCGTAACCAGAAGATCCACCGCGCCTGGAAATTCACCGCCCGCTGACGCGCGGACCCGGCATTGGAGGGCGGCGAAAGCCGTCCGTCAGGCGGAAAGAGGGTTGCAGGGCGCCGCATCGGCAAAGTGCCAGCATCTTGGCTAGGTTGTGATCACAGGGATCGTCCCTCATCACCACCTCCGAGGTGAGCATGCAGTCGCTCGTCCAGGGACCGTCCTCCCTGTTTTCCCGCCTGCCCTCCGGTCGTGGCCTGCTCCTGCTGGCCTGCGCCCTGGTGCTGGTCGGCGGCCTCGCCACGACCCTGCTGCTGGCCGCCACCATGTACAGCTCCGAGCGCGTGCAGCTTCGCGAGCGCTTCGTCCAGGTCGCCACCGAACGTTTGAGCCGGGTGCAGGAGCGCCTGGGCGACCAGCTCAAGCAACTGGACGCCTTGCGGCGCTTCTTCAACAACTCCAGCAGCGTCAGTCGCAGCGAATTCCATGGCTTCGTCGAGCCGCTGCTGGGCGATACCCTGGCCTACAGCTGGGTGCCCCGCGTGGCGGGAGGCGAGCGCGGCGCCTATGAGGCCGAGGCTCGTGCCGATGGCCTGGAGCACTTTCGTTTCCACGAACTGGATGACGCGGGCGAGACCATTGCCAGCCCACCTCGCGACTACTACCTGCCGGTGTTCTACAGCGTCTCCAACCAGGCTGGACGCATTCCCCTGGGGCTCGACCTCGCCTCCCTGCCGACGCGCCTGGCGTTGCTTGAAAAGGCCCGCACCGGACGCCGGACGGTGGTTTCAGGGCAACTGAAACTGCTCGGCCTGGCCGGTGGCGATGGCAAGGGCATCCTCGTGGTGGCCCCGGTGTTCGGCAGGGCCGGGGACCCGCTCGATGTGTTGCGCGGCTTCGTGATCAGCGTCATCGACCTGCACCAAGAGCTGGAAGCCGGTATTCCCGAGGAGGTGCTGGACAACGTGGCCATGGTGGTGACCGACATCACCGACGCGACCCGTCCGCAGTTGCTCTATCAGAGCCGGGCCGCTGCTGCCGATGGCGAGCTGACCCTGGCGCGCGACATCGTCTTCGCCGACCGCAGCTACCGCCTCGAGCTGAGTGCCAGCGACCACTTCATCCACACCAACCGGACCGGCGTCTGGTACCTGGTGGTCGCCACCGGCGGGCTGATCACCCTGCTTCTGGCGGCGTACCTGATGCTGCTGATCAACCAGCGCCAGCGCGCCTTGCGCCTGGTGGACGAACGCACCCGTGAGCTGCGCGAACGGGAACTCGAGCTGAAACTCAGCGAGGAGCGTTGGGGCTTCGCCCTGGACAGTGCGGGCCATGGCGTCTGGGACTGGGAGCTGGAAGCGGGGACGGTGTTCTACTCGCCGGCCTGGAAGCACATGCTCGGCTATGGCGCGGACGAGGTGGCGGACGAGCCGGACCTGTTCCTGCGCCTGCAGCACCCGGACGATGCCCCGGCCGTCGATGCCGCCCTGCAGCGACACCTTCGCGGCCAGACGCCGATCTACCAGAGCGAGCACCGTATGCGGCGCAAGGACGGCTCCTGGCTGTGGATACTCGACCGCGGCAAGGTGGTGGAGTGGAGTCACGATGGCTCGCCCCGGCGCATGATCGGCACCCAGACCGACATCAGCGCCAGCAAGGCGGCCGAGCTGGAGCTGGCGCTTGCCCACGCTCAGTTGCGCGGGGTTCTTGATGCGGCCACCCAGGTGTCGATCATCGCCACCGATGTCGATGGCTTCGTCCTCCAGTTCAACGTCGGTGCCGAGCGCATGCTCGGCTACAGCGCCGCCGAAATGCTTGGCAAGCGGCCTCGCATGCTGCATCTGGAGTCGGAGATCCAGGCGCGCTGCGAAGCGCTGTCGAAGCGGCTGTCACGGCCTATCCGGGATTTCCACCATTACGTGGTCGAGGTGACCGCCGGCGACTGCTACGACGAACACGAGTGGACCTACGTGCGCAAGGACGGCAGCCATCTCACCGGCAACCTGATCCTCACCGAGGTGCGCGACCAGAACGATGCGCTCATCGGCTACCTGGGCGTCGCCGTCGACGTCACCGATCGCAAGCGCGTGCAGGAGGCGCTTGAAGACCGTGATCGCCTGCTGGACAAGCTCAGTGCGCAGGTGCCTGGTGCCATCTACCAGTACCAGCTGTACCCCGACGGCCGGCACCTCTTCCCCTATGTCAGTGCCGGCGTGCGCGACATCCTCGAAGTGGAGCCCGAGCAGGTGAACACCGATGCCTCGCTGGCCTTCACCCGCCTGCACCCCGAGGACCTGGAGCGGATCTACGCCAGCATCCTGCATTCGGCCAAGGCCATGCAGACCTGGCGCGAGGACTTCCGCGTGTTGCTGCCGCGCCAGGGCCTGCGCTGGTTGCGTGGCGAGTCCGAGCCTGAGCGCATGGCGGATGGCAGCGTGCTCTGGCATGGCTACATCACCGACGTCACCGGGCACAAGCTGGTGGAACAGGAGCTGCGCGCACTGTCGATCACCGATGCCCTGACCGGCGTCTACAACCGTCGGCATTTCCAGGAGCGACTGGAGAACGAGATCGCCCGGGCCCAACGCCGCGAGGGACCGCTGGCGGTGGTGATGCTGGATGTCGACCACTTCAAGCAGATCAACGATGAGCATGGCCACGAGACGGGCGACCGTGTGTTGCGACAGCTGTGCCAGCGTCTGGGTGGGCGTCTGCGACGCATCGATGTGCTGTGCCGGTTGGGTGGGGAGGAGTTCATCGTGCTCTGCCCGGACACCAACCTGGAACAGGCGCACACGCTGGCCGAGGCGTTGTGGCAGTCCCTGCTGCGCGAGGAAATGCCCGGCGTCGGCGTGGTCACCGCCAGCTTCGGATGCGCCAGCTGGCGCGAGGGTGAGACGGCCGATGCCCTGCTGCGGCGTGTGGATTCGGCGGTCTATGCGGCCAAGCAGGGTGGGCGAAACCAGGTGCGGGATGCGGAGTGACCCGCTGCCCTTTCCGGGGGAACCCGGAAAGGGTGGGGTGCTACTCAGCGCCTGGACTGGCCGTAGAGATCGAGCAGCACCTGGTCGAGGATCGAGGACGCTCCCCAGGGGCGCTGGTCATTGAGGATGGCCACCACCGCCCAGGTGTTGCCGCTGTTGTCGCGGCTGAAGCCGGCGATGGCGCGCACCGTGTTCAGGGTGCCGGTCTTGATGTGCGCCTCTCCGGCCATGGGTGTGCGCCGCAGGCGCTTGCGCATGGTCCCGTCCATCGCCACCAGCGGCAGCGATGCGATGTACTCGGCGGCATAGGGGCTCTGCCAGGCAGCGTGGAGGATGGTCGCCATTTCCCGCGCACTGACCCGCTCCTGGCGCGACAGGCCGGAGCCGTTCTCCATCACCAGGTGCGGCGCTGTGATGCCCTTCTTCGCCAGCCAGGCACGGATCACCCGTTGCGCGGCCTTGGCGTCGTCACCGTCCGCGTCGTTGCGGAACTGCGCGCCGATGCTGAGGAACAGCTGCTGCGCCATGGTGTTGTTGCTGTACTTGTTGATGTCGCGAATGATCTCCACCAGGTCCGGGGAGAAGGCGCGTGCCAGCAGCTTGGCGTCCTTGGGCACGCCGGCCAGGCGGTCCTTGCCGAGGATGCTGCCGCCCAGTTCCTTCCAGATCGCCCGCACCGCGCCGGCGGCGTAGGCGGGATGGTCGAGCAGCGACAGGTAGGTCTGCGCGCTGCAGCCGTCGGGCAGGCTGCCGCTGGCGATCACCGTGGTGCCATCGAACTGGGTCACCGGGTTGTAGCGCACGTCCGGCCAGGCGGGGCAGGGCGCCGCCTTGGTCACCTTGACCTGGTTGTCGATGCGGATGCTCTCGATGGGCGGTTCGGCGGCGATGCTGGCGCGGCCACCGTCGGCGCGGGCGATGAAGCGCAGCGCCTTGAGGTTGACCAGCAGCGAGTCCGGGCCGACCAGAAAGGGCTTGTTCTCGTCGCCGCCGTCATCGTTGAAGGCCGGCAGCTGCGGGTGCACGAAGCGGCTGCGGTCGAGCACCAGGTCGCCGGTGATCTTCAGCACGCCGTTGGCGCGCAGGTCACGCATCAGCAGCCAGAGCTTCTCCATGTTCAGCTTCGGGTCGCCACCACCCTTGAGGTAGAGGTTGCCGTTGAGCACGCCGTCCTTGAGGGTGCCGTCGGTGTAGAACTCGGTCTTCCACTGGTAGGTGGGGCCGAGCAGCTCCAGGGCGGCATAGGTCGTGATCAGCTTCATGGTGGAAGCCGGGTTCACCGAGACATCGGCGTTGAAGATGGTCTGCGCGCCCGGACCGGTCAGGGGCAGGGTGACCAGGGACAGGGAGTTCTGCGGGATCTTGTTCTTCTTCAGGGCCTGCTGGACCTTGGCCGGCAGGGTGGAGTTGACCTGGATGGCGAAAACCGGCTGGGCGAAAGGAAGAAGGAGGCCGGTCAGGGCGAGGATACGAATGGACTTGAACATCAACGAAGGCCCTCCGCACGAGGGCGAGTAACGCGGTTTTGCATGGCAGGTTCCCACAACGTGTTCGGGAAATTGCGCGCATTATGCCGTAAGCATTCCCCGGGCGCTCGTGCTGCTGACCGCTCGCACCTGGCCGCTGTGGCCCGCCGTTGCGCCGTTCCGCCACGCGGGCGGGCAAGGTGGCGATGAAACTGCTAGAGTGCCGCGCTTGAACACATGAAGAGGATTGCCTGATGGCCACAAATCGTTCCCGCCGCCTGCGAAAGAAGCTCTGCGTCGATGAATTCCAGGAGCTGGGTTGCGAGCTGAGCCTGACCTACAAGGACGGGCTGGCCGAAGCGGAGCTGGAAAGCTTCCTCGATCAGTTCATCGACGACGCGATCCAGGGCAACGGCCTGGGTTATGTCGGCGGTGACGACTACGGTTTCGTCTGCCTGTCCAAGCGTGGCTCGGTCAGCGAGGAGCAGCGCGGCAAGCTGGAAGCCTGGCTCAAGGGCCGCAGCGAGCTGGCCAGCTTCACCCTGAGCCCGCTGGTGGATGTCTGGTACCCGGAAAACCCGATCAACCAGTGATCCCGGCGGTATTGAAGAGGGGCGCTTGATGCGCCCCTTTTTCATGCCTGCGATTCACCACCGGTGTGGCGCGACCTGCCAGGCCGGCTGCAACCCGACACCGTGGCGCCGGAAGGGTTAGTTGCCCAGCCCCGCGCGTTCCAGGATCGCGCCCTCGTCCACTGCGTCGATCTGCTCGGGCCGCAGGAAGCGCTCCGCGTAGTCGCGGTACACGCCGGAGCGGATGAACAGGCCGAACAGTTCCGGATCGATGTGCGCGCCCTTGCACATGCCGACCATGATCCCCAGCGCCTCGGACAGCGTCTTGCCCTTCTTGTAGGGGCGGTCCACAGCCGTCAGCGCCTCGAAGATATCGGCGATGGCCATCATCCGCGCCGGCAGGCTCATCTGCTCGCGACTCAGGCGTTTCGGGTAGCCGCTGCCGTCCATCTTCTCGTGGTGGCCGCCGGCGATCTCGGCCACGCCCTTGAGGTGCGGCGGGAAGGGCAGTCGGTCGAGCATGAGGATGGTCTGCACGATGTGGTGGTTGATGATGTAGCGCTCCTCCGCCGTCAGCGTGCCCCGAGCGATGGAGAGATTGTGCAGTTCGCCGCGGTTGAACTTGTGCGTGGGCACGTCGAGCTTGAATCCCCAGGGGTTGTCGGGCGCCATGCGCTCGCTTTCCGGCCGCTCCAGGAGGTGTTCGGGGCGGTCGGCCAGCAGCGGCTCGTCCACCGGTAGCGGGCGCGGCGGGGTGCGGGCCATGCGCTGGCCTTCCTCCCAGGACACGCCGAGGCGGTCGTCCAGGGTCCGGCTCCAGGTGCGCGTGGCGATGGTCCTCAGGCGCTGCTGGTCTTCCTCGGCCATGAACTCACCGCCCAGGTTGCTGCGGGCGATGAAGGCGAACTCCTCGTCCAGGGTTGCCAGCAACGCGTCGCGCAGGCCGGCCTGGGTGGATGCGTCGGCGCCTTCGGCCACGGCCTTCCAGTAGGTGACCCAGGCATCGCGCTTGAGCACCTCGAAGCGCATGCGCACCTCATGGATGCGGTCGTAGAGGGTTTCCAGCTTGGTCGCCTTGTCCACCACGTACTCGGGGGTGGTGACCTTGCCGCAGTCGTGCAGCCAGGCGGCAATGTGCAGGGCCTCCCAGTCTTCGTCGCTGGGGGTGTAGTCGCGGAAGGGCGGCTCGTCGCTGGCCGCTGCGGCGCGGGCCAGCGCCAGGGTGATCTCCGGCACGCGCTGGCAATGGCCACCGGTATAGGGACTCTTGGCGTCGATGGCGCCGGCGATGAGCTGGATGAAGGCGTCGAGCAGCTGTTTCTGTTTCTCCAGCAGGCGCTGGCTTTCGATGCACAGCGCGGCGACCCCGGAGATGGCTTCGACGAAGGCGATGCGTTCGGGCCTGAGCATGGCCGGTTCTCCGCTGTCGCCCGTGTCGCTGTGCAGCAGCGCCAGCACGCCGACGGTTTCGCCCTGGCGATTGTGCAGGCCGGTGCTGACCATGTGCATCCGGGGACTTTCCAGGGTCCGTAGCACTTCACGCAAATCGTCGGCCTGGTCGAAGCCGAACGAGCGCACCTGACTGACTCCCCCGCTCGCTGGCAGGCGCAGCCAGTCGGGCAATCCCGCTTCGTCGAGGGCATGGCTGCGCAGGCCGTGGTTCTCGAGGTCGTGTTCGCTACCGCCAA
Organism: Pseudomonas sp. Pc102; assembly: GCF_018408275.1. NCBI lineage: Bacteria > Pseudomonadati > Pseudomonadota > Gammaproteobacteria > Pseudomonadales > Pseudomonadaceae > Pseudomonas > Pseudomonas sp. Pc102. Next base: position 1,809,949 of record NZ_AP021905.1, read on the forward strand.
GGAACAGACCGCTGGGCTCCAGGCGACCGCTGGTTCCGTCCAGCAGGTAGATGAAGCCGCCGGAGGCTTCGCTTATGGCTACCGTTTCCTCCAGCACGCGGCGCAAGAGCGCGTCGAAGCGGTTCTCGGCGGAGAGGCTCGCGGTTATTTCCAGGAAGCTGGCCAGGGTGTCCTTCATCTTCGCCATCGCCACGGCGAGCTGGTCCACCTCGAGCACCGGCGAGCGGCCCATGGTAGGGATCTCGAAGTTGAAGCTGCGGATGGCCTCCGCTTCGGCCACGAGGGCCTTCAGCGGCTTGACCAGCACCCGCGACAGCAGCCAGCCGATGGGAATGCACAAAAAGAGAATGCCGAGGGTCAGCACCGCCCCCTGCCAGCGGATGCGATAGGCGTCCGCCAGCAGTTCGTCCTCCGGTGCCAGCAACGCCAGGTAGAGGCCGTCGGGGCCGCCAGCCAGCAGGCGGTTCTGTGACACCACCCAGCGGCGCTTGGTCAGTTCCAGGGTGGTGCGCTGGTCCTGGGTCAGGCCCATGTCGATCAGTGCGGCGACGGCCGGGTCGAGGTCGCGCGCCATGGCCAGTTGCGGCTTTTCATCGATGCGCACGATCAGCCGGGAGATGTCCGGGTAGGCCACCGCGTGGCCGTCGGGCGAGAACAGCAGCACCTGGGTGGAGGGCGTGACCCGGTGCTGCGCCAGGGTGGCGGACAGGTCGTTCAGGGTCAGGTCGGCGGCGATCACCGCATCGTCGCCGGCGGGCTGGGCGAGGGTGGTGCCGACCGCGCCGGTGGAGAAGAACACATAGGGCCGGGTGGTGATCAGGCTGCCCTGCTCCAGGGCGCGCGAGTACCAGGGGCGGTTGCGCGGGTCGTAGCGCTCGTTGAGCTCCTGGCGACGGCTGATGAGCTCCAGGTCCGCATCGAAGTAGAGCGACTCGGAGCGGGCCCGGTTGAGGTTGTCGCGCTCGATGCTCCACAGCTGGTAGGCGGCACCTTCGGGGGCGTCGAAGCGCTGCTTGAGTTCGGCGGTGCGCAGCGGGCGCACCATGAAGAAGTCGCCGTCGTCGTAGCCGACATAGAGCGACGCCAGCTTGGGGTTGTCGCGCAGCGCCTGGGCGAAGCCGCGCAACAGCAGCTCCTGGCGCTGGTAGCCGGCGTACCGCTGGGTGCCGGGGTTGAGGGCCAGCAGGTTGAGCAGGTGGTGGATGGGGCGGTAGGTGTTTTCCAGGTCGGTCTCGACGTCCTGGCTGATGCGCTCGAAGAGCGTGTCGCTGCTGGAGAGGATGATCTGGCTGGTCTGCCTGTAGTTGAAGATTCCCAGCACGATGCCGGTCGTCAGCAACAGGAGGGTGAACAGCAGGCTGATATGGACATGCAACGGAAAACGGCGTTCGACCGGCTTGTACGGCATTGCCCGAAGCTCCTCAATCCCTGTCTAGGAAAAGACCCGCATGGAGAATAGATGAGCGTTTGGACGGCTGTGCCAGCGCGGCGAAATAAATAGCGTCGCGGTCGGATGGTCACGCGTCGCTGGCATCTATCGTCCTGGCGACCGTGGCGCACGCCCTGGCGTCCGACGTTGTGCGAAGTCTTCCGGGAGGGGTGAGGGCAATGCGTCCGATCATCGCTCCGCACGACCATTCGACGCGCCGTGCCGTTGTTTTCTCTAGGACTTCGTAGGAGTTATCTCAAGTTTCTGAGCGGCAGGTCTGGAAGCACTTCCAGCGCCTCCGGCGTGCTCGACAGGCTCGGATGCCCCTCTATCTTGGCAGCTCCGAATCACCGTAGATGGAGACGCAAGGTGAGCAAACTCGTAGACCTGGATGCATTCATTCGCGCAGGCGGTGAGTCGCCGCGCAAGGTTCTGATCGTCGACGACCACCCCGTCATCCGGCTGGCTGTCCGCCTGGTGTTGACGCGGGAAGGGTATGAGGTGGTCGCCGAGACGGACAATGGCGTCGATGCCATCGCGTTGGCTCGCGACCACCTGCCCGACCTGGTGATCCTCGACATCGGCATTCCCAAGCTCGGTGGCCTCGACGTGATCGCCCGCATCAGCTCGCTGGACCTGCCCTTGCGGGTGTTGGTACTGACCGGGCAGAACCCCAGCCATTACGCCGCCCGCTGCATGCAGGCCGGCGCCGCGGGCTTCGTCTGCAAGGAAGGCGACCTGGGCGAGCTGACCGCCTCGGTGCGCGCCGTGCTGTCCGGCTACAGCTATTTTCCCAGCGAGGTCATCCGTACCGGCAAGCGCCAGGGCGGCATGCCCGACGACAGCGAGATGATCGAACGCCTCTCGGATCGCGAACTGGTGGTGCTCAAGTACCTGGCCAACGGCTACACCAACAAGCAGATCGCCAGCGAGATGTTCATCAGCAACAAGACGGTGAGCACCTACAAGTCGCGCCTGCTGCTCAAGCTCAACTCGCGCTCGCTGATCGAGCTGGTCGAATTCGCCAATCGCAACGAACTGGTGTGAAGCGCAGGATGGCTGCGCACCCCAGCCGGTGCGTCGCCATCGATCACCCCACAATCCCTTTTCTCGCGCCCGGCGGCTGGCCTATTCCTGGGCGGGTCGTGGCACCCCTCTGGTGGCGGGCGAGATCGGGGCTTCGACCTTGCGCTCGCCCCAGCGCAGGCGCGCGCGGTGCGCGGCGTAGGCCATCAGCAGTGCCAGGGCGCAGCCCAGCAGGCTGTTGTAGAGGCGTACCTCGGGCAGGTGCCAGTCGCGGGCGAGGCTTTCGGATAGCAGCACGAAGCAGACGGTGGTCTGTACCACGAACAGGCCGTAGTGCTGGGCGATGAAGGCGCGGCTGAGCACGATCAGCGGCAGCATGCAGGCCACCAGCAGCGCCGGGCTCTGCAGCCAGTGGCCGAAGAGGATCAGCAGCAGGGCGCCGATCAAGGTGCCGAGTCCGCGCTGGATGCCGCGCACCAGGCTGCTGTCGAGTTCCATCTGCAGGGTGGTCACCACCGTCAGCGTCAGCCAGTAGCCGCGCGGCATGCCGGTGAGGTTGGCGGCCAGGCCGGCCAGGGCGATGGCCAGCGTGCAGGCCAGCGCGTGGATCCACCACAGCCGTCGGGGCAGCCGCGCGGCGTGGCGGCGCAGTACACGGCTGAAGCCGAGCAGGCGTGGGAGCAGGGGCCACAGGCGCAGCCCGTGCATGCCACGCAGGAAGAACGCCAGCAGCATCACCCAGAGCCCGCCGATGGCGAACAGCGCCCCCACTGCCAGGCCATTGTTGAGGCTGCCGCTGCCGGCCTGACCCTGGCCGAGGCAGAGGCATACCGCCAGGCCGACGCCGAGCTTGCCCAGTTCGGTGCCGTAGCGCTGCAGCAGGGCCAGGAAGAAGCCCCACAGGGCGAAGCTGGCGAGGCTCAGCAGGGGATGGCTGGCGGCCCAGAAGCCGACCCCCGCGCTGAGGGCGCCGAGCAGGGTGAGCAGCAGCATGCGCAACATGCCGAAGCGGTGCATGGGGTTGGCCAGGGCGGCCTGGAAGGCGCCGGTGGCGGCCCAGAGGAAGCCGGTATGGGCGGTGAACAGACCCAGCATCAGCGGCAGGCCGCAGCCCAGGCCGGCGATGGCGGCCGGCCCCCAGGCTGCCGGGCCGGCATGCCAGTGCATGCTTTGTCTGAGCGCCTTGCGCATCTGTCGTGACTCCTTGCAACGGCCGCCCGGCTGCGGGCGGCCTGGTAACCCTAGACCGGGCTGGAACGCCCGGTCATCTCGCGGGCCATTTCCGTGGCGTAGCTGTCGGTCATCCCGGCGATGAAGTCGATGACCCGCAGGAACGAGCGGTATAGCGGCCACGCCGGGTCGGGGGCGTTGTTGCCGAGCAGGTCGAGGATGCGCCGGTTCTTGAACGAGGGGGTGCGCCCGCCGTGCTGCTCCAGCGCCGCGCCGCAGAAAGCGTTGAGGAGGATCTCCAGGGTGGTGTAGGCACCGATCTCGTGGAGCGTCTTGCGCTTGTCCTGGAAGATGCGTTCCCGCGCGATGGCCTTGGCGCGCAGCACGCAGTGCTTGGCCGGGCCGTGCATGTGCTCCACCAGGTCGCCCTGCAGGGTGCCGGCGAGCAGCGCGTCCTGCTGGTCGACGAAGGCATGTGCCGCGGCATTGGTCAGGTGCTCGATGGCCTTGCCGCGGAGGATCGCCAGCTTGCGCCGTCGCGAGTCGCGCGGGCCCAGTTGCCGGTAGGTTTCCGGCAGGTCGTCGCCCACCAGGCCGAGCAGCACCGCCTCGACCTCCTCGTAGTCGAGCAACTCCATTTCGAGGCCGTCCTCGAGGTCGATCAGTGCGTAGCAGATGTCGTCCGCCGCCTCCATCAGGTAGACCAGCGGATGGCGCGCCCACCGCTGTTCCTCCAGCTGCGGCAGGCCCAGCTTCTGGGCGATCTGCTCCAGCAGCGGCAGTTCGCTCTGGTAGCAGCCGAACTTGTGTTTCTTGTAGCCCAGGGCCTCGGCATGGCGGGCCGTCCAGGGGTACTTGAGGTAGGTGCCGAGGGTGGCGTAGGTCAGTCGCGTCCCGCCGTCGAACTGGTGGTACTCCAGCTGCGTGAGGACGCGAAAGCCCTGCGCGTTGCCTTCGAAGCTGAGGAAATCGGCACGCTCGGTGTCGCTCATGGCGTCCAGCCAACCGCGCGCGGACGCCTGCTGGAACCAGTGGCGGATGGCGTCTTCGCCGGAGTGGCCGAAGGGTGGGTTGCCGATGTCGTGGGCCAGGCAGGCGGACTGCACGATCACCCCGAGGTCGGCCGGGTCGCACCAGTCCGGCATCGCATCGCGCAGCACTTCGCCCACGCGCATGCCCAGCGAACGGCCCACGCAGCCGACCTCCAGGGAGTGGGTCAGGCGCGTGTGGATGTGGTCGTTGCTGGAGACGGGGTGGACCTGGGTCTTGCGCCCCAGGCGCCGGAACGCCCCGGAAAAGATGATGCGGTCATGGTCCTTGTGGAACGAACTGCGGCCCAGTTCCTCGGTGCTGTGCACCGGTTTGCCGAGCCGTTCACGGGTGAGCAGTGTCTGCCAGTCCAACGCCAGTCCTCGCCGTTCAGTGGCTGAAGGGGGCTAGCTTCCCGGTTAACGCGCAGCGCCGCAAGGGGACCCGGGGCGCGTGTCGGAGTTCCCGCAGGCGCCGGGGGGGTCACAGGCCGGCGGCGTCGATGTCCACCAGCAGCAGGCGGCCGCCGTTGTCGATGAACTGGCCGGCGGTCAGGCAGTACTGGTTGGTGGTGGCGTCGCGGTAGGTGCTGGAGAGGGTCAGCCGGCGCTCTTCCCAGCCCTCGGCGAGCAGGTGATAGAAGTACGGCCGCCAGGACCAGTTGTGGCCCTGGTAGCGGGCATCTTCGTGCCAGGCCTGGCCATTCCATTCCAGGTTCGGGGTGAGCTGCGTGCCGTTACGGTCGCACTGGTAGATGCGCAGCAGCCAGGGGTAGTGCTCGGGCGAGGGCAGGGAGGAGAGCGGCGCGTTGCCCTCGGCCCAGTTGCGCAGCTGATTCATCAGCAGCGTGAGCTGCTGGCGCATGGTCATCAGCCGGGCGCGCTCGGCCAGCTTGCGCTGTACGTACTGGTCGCGCAGCTGGGCGAAGCGGTCGACGAAGGCGTCGGCGGCGAAGAACTCCAGCTCCGGCTTGGCGAACAGGTAGCCCTGCACGTAGCGGGCACCGCATTCAAGGGCGAAGTCCAGCTCGGCCTCGGTCTCCACGCCCTCGGCGATGATCCAGCAACCGGTCTTCTCGGCCATCTGCGCCAGGGCCTTGACCACCTCGCCGCTGGGGCCGCCACGCGCGGCGGCCTGGAACAGCTGCATGTCGAGCTTGAGGATGTCCGGCTGCAGGGCGAGCACGCGGTCGAGCTGGGAGTAGCCGGCGCCGAAGTCGTCGATGGCGATGCGCGCGCCGGCCTGGCGGTAGCGTGCGACCACGTCCGGCAGGCGCTGGCTGGCGCCACCCAGTTCGGTGATCTCGAAGACGATGCGCTCGGGGGCCACGCCGTTGCGTTCCAGTTGCTTGAGGCTGGGCAGCGCCTGGCCGGGGTGCAGGCGGCTGATCCAGCGCGGCGAGATATTGATGCTGAGGAACCAGTCCGCAGGGGCCTGGTGCAGGCGCCTGAGAGCGTCCTCGCGGATCTCCCGATCGAGGCGGCGCAGGGCCGCAGGCGGCACCTTGGAGTCGGCGAACAGCGGGCCGACCGACAGGAGCCGGCCGTCATCCTGGCGCAGGCGTCCCAGGGCTTCGACCCCGGCGATGCGTCCTGTCGCGGTGTCGATGAACGGCTGGAAGCAGGCAAGTGGTTGCCCGTCTATCACGGTGACTCCTTAGGGCTGGCCCGAAATGCACGCGCTCGCCGAAACGACGCGGAGGGAACCGGCTTCTACCGGCTCCCTCCCAAAGCAAGAATGTGGCCAGCTTGTCCTACGATCAGACCTTGGTGGTAGACGGCGGTTTGACGTCAGAACGGCGCCAGGCTCCGCCCAGCAAGGGCAGCAGCGTGGTACCCAGGCGCAGCAATCGAGTCAGATTGCCACTACGGGCGGCGAAGAAGCCCAGCGCGGCGACGCCGGCGATGCCCCAAAGGGGGGCGTGGGGCAGGGTGCCCAGTTGCTGCTGCCAGCCGCTGGCGATGCCCTTGGCACGGCGCAGCGGCTGGGTGAGGACCAGGGTTTCGTGGCGGATCTCCTGGCGATGCATCTCCAGGCGCAGGCGCACCAGCGCCTTGCGCAGTTCGCGGCGGGAGGTGGTTCGGTGCGTTTCGGGCAGGCTCATGGCAGCAGGCGCTCGCGGTCCTGGGCCAGCTCTTCGAGCGTGGCGGAGAAGGGTGAGGACTCATCGTCCACGGCCTGTTTCAGGCGCCAGGCGCAGTAGAGGGTGAGCAGGAAATAGACGAGGCACAGGCCGCTCATTGTCTCGATCCGCGCGGTATCCCAGAACAGCACCAGCAGCAGCGCAGAGAGCGCCACCAGCAGGAGCAGGGCGAAGATCAGCGACAGGCCGGCGAACAGCAGCAGGCGCAACGTGTTGGCCTTCTGTTCCTGCAACTCGATGCCGAACAGTTCGACGTGACTGTGCAGCAGGCCGAGGAAGGCGGCGCCGAGGCGCCGCGGGGAGGGGCCTTGGCCCGCGTTCTGCGGGCCGGATTCCATTCCCGGCTCCATGGTCAGCGACGCGAGGCGAGCAGGCCGAGGAGGAAGCCGATGCCGGCGGAGAGGCCGATGGTCTGCCAGGGATGTTCCTGTACATAGTCTTCGGTAGCGGCGACGGCGGCCTTGCCCTTGTCGACGATCTTCTCCTCGGTCAGGTGCAGGGTCTCACGGGCGCGCTTGAGGGACTCATGGATCTGCAGGCGCAACTCCTCTGCCTGGTCGCCGGCAAGACTGGCGGTGTGTTGCAGCAGTTTTTCGGTGTCGCCGACGAGGGCCTGGAATTCGGTAAGCAGGTCGTCCTGAGCGCGGCTGGCGGTCTTGCGTGGCATGGCGTGGATCTCCTTGAGGACTGGGAACGCTTGGTAGTTGTGAGTCGCAGCGTCGGGTTTAGGTTCCGGCGATATTTGTGCTCGGGCGCTGGTATGGCGCTTGCAACGCCCTGGTGCGCCAGAGCGTCGCTGCGCCCCGTTATCGGGCGTCGCGCGGGGCTTCGACAGGGCTGTCGAATCCTGGCAAGCATATGAAAAACAAAGAGAAAGCCTGAAAAGTCAAACTGCCGGCTGCACCGCTCCGCCCCGTTATGGCCACAGGCATAGAACCGTTCGGGGGCGTGATGGCTTCAGTGTGGTGCGTGTCCGGCGTGCTTTGAACCGTATTGGTGCTTTTTCCCTGCCGGAGCCTTCCTGCCAATGGAAAACCTCAACAGTGCCGTGCAAACCCTGATCCACGGCTCCAACACCCTGTTCATCCTGATGGGCGCCGTGATGGTGCTCGCCATGCACGCCGGCTTCGCGTTCCTGGAAGTGGGCACCGTGCGCCAGAAGAACCAGGTCAACGCCCTGTCGAAGATCCTCTCGGACTTCGCCATCTCCACCCTGGCCTACTTCTTCATCGGCTACTGGGTGGCCTACGGCGTGACCTTCCTGCAGCCGGCCGGCGAGCTGGCGGCGGAACACGGCTACGCGCTGGTGAAGTTCTTCTTCCTGCTGACCTTCGCCGCCGCCATCCCGGCGATCATCTCCGGCGGCATCGCCGAGCGCGCCCGCTTCGGCCCGCAGCTGTGCGCCACGGCGTTGATCGTGGCCTTCGTCTACCCCTTCTTCGAGGGGCTGATCTGGAACGGCAACTTCGGCCTGCAGGACTGGCTGAAGGCGAGCTTCGGCGCTGGCTTCCACGACTTCGCCGGCTCCGTGGTGGTGCACGCGGTGGGAGGCTGGCTGGCCTTCGGCGCGGTGGTGTTGCTGGGGCGCCGTGACGGCCGCTACCGAGATGGCCGCCTGGTGGCCTTCGCGCCGTCGAACATCCCCTTCCTGGCGCTGGGCTCTTGGATCCTCATCGTCGGCTGGTTCGGCTTCAACGTGATGAGCGCGCAGACCCTGCAAGGCGTCAGCGGCCTGGTGGCGGTCAATTCCTTGATGGCGATGGTCGGTGGCACGGTCGCCGCGCTGCTGGTGGGGCGCAACGACCCGGGCTTCCTGCACAACGGCCCGCTGGCCGGACTGGTGGCGATCTGCGCAGGCTCCGACCTGATGCACCCGGTGGGGGCCCTGGCCACCGGTGCCATCGCGGGCGGCCTGTTCGTCTGGGCCTTCACCGCGACCCAGGTGAAGTGGAAGCTGGACGACGTGCTGGGCGTCTGGCCGCTGCACGGCCTGTGTGGTGTCTGGGGCGGCATCGCCTGCGGCATCTTCGGGCAGGAGGCGCTCGGCGGCCTGGGGGGCGTCAGCCTGGTGAGCCAGTTGATCGGCACCGGCCTCGGCGTGCTGGTGGCGCTGGTGGGCGGCTTCCTGGTCTACGGCCTGCTGAAGAAGACCCTGGGCATCCGCCTGTCCCAGGAGCAGGAGTACTACGGCGCGGACCTGTCGATCCACAAGATCGGCGCGACCAGCCAGGATTGATGCACTCCCATCCGGACGGGATCGCAGGATGAAGAAAGCCCGCCATATGGCGGGCTTATTCATTGCACGGCGGGTGACTACCAGAGCGGCACCACGTAGCTGACGATCAGGCGGTTCTCGTCGATGTCGTTGCCGAAGTTGGTCGAGCGCACCGTCGCGTTGCGCCATTTCACGCCGAGGTTCTTCAGCGGGCCGTCCTGGAAGACGTAGGCGATGTCGGTGTTGCGTTCCCATTCCTTGCCTTCGGGGCGACCGGCGCCCAGGTCGACATTGTCGCCGGACAGGTAGCGGGTCATGAAGGTCAGGCCGGGGATGCCCATGGCGGCGAAGTTGTAGTCGTAGCGCGCCTGCCAGGACTTCTCGTCCTTGGCGGCGAAGTCGCCGATCTGCACGTAGTTGACCAGGAAGGGATCGGTGCCGTTGATGTAGGCGTAGCCGGTATCCCCGCTCATGCTCTGGTAGCCGAGGCCGAAGGCGTGGCCGCCCAGGGCGTAGGTGAACATGGCGCCGAAGGCCTTGTTGTCGACGTTGCTGCTGCCTTCGTCGGTGGAGCGGGCGTAGCGGATGTCACTCTTGAGCGACTGCTTGTCACCCAGCGGCAGGGTGTGCAGGACGGTGAAGATGTGCTGTTTGTAGAACTCGTCCAGGTTGCCGTAGTTGTAGCCGGTGGCGAGGTTGTCGTTCCACTTGTAGGTGGCACCGGCGAAGTTGAACTCGTCGCTGGTCTGGCCACCGCGGAAGGTGATGCCCCGGGCACCGCCGGCACCGGTGGCGGCGACGCGGCTGTTGGTGATGGTCATGTCCTCGTAGTCCGAGGAGTCGCGCTGGTTCACCTGCTTGAGCTGGCCGGCGTCGAGGGTCAGGCCGTCGATTTCCATCGAGTTGATGTGGCCGCCCTGGAAGGTCTGCGGCAGCAGGCGCGAGTCGTTGTATTGCACCGTCGGCAGCTTGGGCAGCAGGGTGCCGACCTTGAGCACGCTCTTGGAGGCACGCAGCTTGGCGGTCAGGCCCACTTCGCCGTATTCGTCCTGGGCGCGGTTGGGCGCTTCGCGGTCGCGCTTGAGCAGGCCGGTGCCGGTGCGGTCCGGGCTGGAGTCGAGCTTGATGCCCAGGGCGCCGATGGCGTCGACACCGACGCCGACGGTGCCTTCGGTGAAGCCCGACTCGTAGCGCAGCAGGAAGCCCTGGGCCCACTCCTCGGCCTTGGACTGGGCGGCGCCGTCCTGGCGGAAGTCACGGTTGAAGTAGAAGTTGCGCAGTTCGACGCTGGCCTTGCTGTCTTTCAGGAATTCGGCCTGGGCGAGGCCGGGCAGGGTGAGGCCGGTGCTGAGCGCAGCCAGGGCGATGGCGTGCGCGAGCGAGGTCTTGCTCATTGTTATTGTCTCCTCGTTGGGGTTGCGGGGCGGTTGGGCCGCCCCGTTACAACGAGTGGAATTAAGCATCCGGTAACACAATCGTCATTTAGACATTGGTCGCCCTCACTGCACCCACTGCGGGTAGTAGCCGAGGCGGTCCTGCACGGCGGCGTCATGGGCCGGCACCACGGTGAGGTCCGGCTCGGCCTGCAGCAGGTCGTGAACGCGCCGGAGCTGGGCGAGGGTGCCGTCGCGGTCGTTGTCCACCATCCGGCGGCTGACCCAGAACTTCTCGTGGGGCCCGGTGAAGCCTTCCAGGCGCCAACTGGTGTCGCCGGTGAAGAAGAAGCGGCGACCGTCGTCGAGGGTGAGGAACAGCCCCACCGAGCCCGGCGTGTGACCGGTGAGCGGCACCAGGACCAGGCTGCCGTCGCCGAACAGGTCGAGGCTCTCGTCGAACCCCATGTAGGGCTCGGGCTGGAAGTCGAAGGGCCGCCAGAGGATCTCGTGGGTGAACTGGCTGGGCAGCACCGCCGGCGGCGCGGCGATGTGGCTGAACTCGATCTCCGCCCAGGGCGCCCAGACCGGCACCTCGGGGAAGTCCGCCAGGCCCGAGGCGTGGTCCCAGTGCGCGTGGGTGAGGAGGATGCGGTCGACGCGGATGCCGTCGCGGTCCAGTTGGTCGCGCGCGGGGGTGACGTCCTCGTACTTGAACAGCGGCTTGTCCCACCAGGGCATGTCGCCCTTGAACTGGGCATCCACCTGGCGCCCCAGGCCGGTGTCCAGCAGCAGGGTGGCGGCGTGGTGCTGGATGAGCACGGCGGTGTGGTTGACCGCGACGGTCCTGGTCCACTGGCCGCCCTCCATGGTGAAGGCGTCGAGGGTCTCGGCGTGGGAAGTCTTCACCAGGGCGAAGCGCAGGCCCTGGGCGCTGGCGAAGGGGCTGGCGGCCAGCAGCAGGCCGGTGAGGAGGAGGCGGAGCAGGCGCATGGGGGCTTCCTTGCAGTGGCGGAGGTGTTCAGAGGCGGGGCAGTTCGACGTAGCCGGGCAGGGCGCGGATGCGGTCGCACCACTGGCGGATGTGCGGGTAGGGCGCGAGTTCGACGCCGCCTTCCCCGGCCATCGCCAGGTAGGGGTAAAGCGCGACGTCGGCGATGCTGGGGGTAGCGCCTTCGGCCAGCCAGGCGTTGCGGCCCAGTTGCAGCTCGACCACGGCCAGCACCTGGCGCGCCTTGGCCTGGGTGGCCTCGAGGTCGCCCGGGCGGCGGAACAGCTTGATCACCCGTGCGCTGGCCGGGCCGTGATGCAGCTCGTTGGCGGCGAAGCTCAGCCAACCGGCGATGCGTCCCTGTTGCAGCGCGTCATCGGGCAGCCAGTCGGGTGCGTGGCGGCGTGCCAGGTAGACGAGGATGGCCTGGGAGTCCACCAGCGCCTGGCCATCTTCCACCAGCACGGGCACCTGGCCACGGGGATTGAGGGCGAGGAACGCCGGTTGCTTCTGTTCACCGGCGGCCAGGTTGACCGTGACGATCTCGGCGCGCTGGCCGATCAGGCCGAGGAACAGACGGACCTTGTAGCAGTTGCCGGAAAGCGGGAAGTCATGGAGCTGCATGGGGGAGACCCTGGTTGTGGTTGTGCGGCTGGATATTAGACAGACAGGTCTGTATATTTCAAGTGCCAACCGTGTCGCGTGCCTCGCAGGCCGATGCGATGCGGGTTTGAGCCGGTGCGGGCGGATACGCATAATGCGCCGGTCAGGAGGTTCCACATGGCTTCGAGCAAACGCGATCAGTTGATCGACACTGCCATCGCGCTGTTCTACCGCGACGGTTTCCACGCCACCGGCATCGATCGCATCCTCGCGGAATCCGGGGTGGCGAAGATGACGCTGTACAAGCACTTCAAGTCCAAGGAAGAGCTGATCGAGGCGGCGCTGCGCCGGCGGCTGGAGCCGAGCCGCCAACTGATGGCCTGGGCGCTGGAGAACCTGTCGCCGACGGCGGCGATCCTTGCCGTCTTCGATGGCCTGCACCAATTGCTCCACGGCAGCGAGTTCTTCGGTTGCGCCTTCGTCAACGCCGCTGCCGAGTTCCATGACCGCGAGCACCCGATCCACCGCGTCGCCGCCCTGCACAAGGCGAACGCCGAGCAGCACTTCCGCTTGGCGCTGGAGCGCTTGCAGGTCTCGGAGCCCGAGCGTCTCGCGCGGCAGCTGCAATACCTGATGGAAGGGGCGATCACCATGGCCCACATGCAGGGGCCGGCGCAGCAGGCGCTGGAGGCCAGGGACGCCGCTGCCGTGCTGCTGCAGGCGGCGGGTGTCGCTGTATCGGGCACGCCGAACTCCTGACGTCAATATCGGTCGCTGCCGTCCATCGGCAGGTGATGGATTCGTTCTCAAGGTTTCCCGGGGGATGCCGTCAAATCGGTGTACATCCGATTTTCCGGGACTGCCGCTATGAAGACTCTCGATTCCCTGGCTTCCGCAACCACGCGCCCGAGTTATCTGAACAAGATCGACAGCGCGACCCGTAATGCCACCAACGCGCAGAACGTGCTGACCAACCGCGTCGCCCAGCGCCTGGGTGTCGAGCCCGGCAGCCTGGCCGGCAAGACCCAGGACGACTACACGCCCGACAAGGTGGCCGGGCGCATCCTCGACTTCGTCGGGGGCCGCATCCAGGCCGAGGCGGCCAAGGGCGCCGACCCCGAGAAACTGCAGAAGATGCTCGACCAGGCCCGCGAAGGCGTGGAGAAGGGCTTCGCCGAGGCGAAGAAGATCCTCCAGGGCCTGGGTGTGCTGGGCGGCAAGATCGCCAGCGACATCGAGGACACCTTCGGCAAGATCCAGGACGGCCTCGACAACCTGGCCAGTTCCCTCGGCCTGGATGGCAAGACACCGAGCACCGGCTCCTCCGGTAGCACCGGCGTAAGTACTTCAAGCCAGAGCTTCTCCGCGCGTTCCTCGACCTTCGACATGGAGGTGACCACCAAGGAAGGCGACAAGGTGAAGATCTCCATCGCCCAGGCCTCGGCCGACTGGTCGAAGAGTTCCTCGACGAACTCAGGCAAGGACGGCAACAGCGCCACCAGCGTCAAATCCGAATCCGGCAGCCTGCAGATCGGCGGCTGGAAGGTGCAGGTGGACGGCGACCTCAACGACGACGAGAAGGCCGCGCTCAACGACCTGCTCGACCAGGTGCAGGACATCTCCAGCAAGTTCTATTCGGGCGACCTCAACGGCGCCTTCGACCGCGCCCTGGCCCTGGACATGAACGGCGACCAATTGGCCTCGATGTCGCTCAACCTGACCCAGACCACGGTCAAGGCCACCAGCACCTATGGCTCCGTGGCCCAGGAGGGTGGCCAGCCGGCCAGCGCGGTGAACACCTCGCTGCAGGACTATGCCAAGGGCATGCTCGAGGCGCTGAGGAACGCCGCCAAGCTGTCCGACGACCCGAAGGGCACGCTGCAGGACCTGCTCAACGGCGGCTTCTCGCTCAACGAGCGCCTCAGCGACAACCAGCTGGACAAGGCCCAGGCCTTCAACAGCAAGCTGCTGGACGGGCTGCAGAACCTGCTGCCCGCCACCGCCAGGGTCGACTCGGCCAAGGCCTGAGGCGTGCTAGAATCCGCGCCTTTCCTGATTGGCGAGGCGCGTGGCGATGCTCCCCGAATGCAGCCTGTTCGGCACCCTGGGTTGCCATCTCTGTGAAGTGGCGGAGGGCGTGCTCATGCCCTTCGTCGAGCATGGCCTGATGGTCGAGCTGATGGACATCGCCGACCGCGAGGAATGGATGGACGACTACGCCCTGCGCATTCCCGTACTGCGTCGCTGCGATACCGGTGCCGAGCTGGACTGGCCCTTCGACGCCGCCAAGGTCGCCGCCTTCCTCGAACACTGACCGCTGGTCGGTTGCCTCCCCCAAGCCTTTCCCGCCTCACGGGTCACCGCGCCCCGTGGTGACTGCTTTCCTGCCGATCAATCCCCCTTTCAGGGAACGGATTGTCGATCCAATGCAACAGTGAATGCCTTGCCAAATGTTTCATCACTCGTATGATTGCCCAGTCAGTTACTGCCTAGGCAGATATTAGCCAATGAAGCACTACAGCCCCGCCGACTACCCCTTCACCGGCTCCATCGGCCAGTACATCGGGCGTTCCGCGCTGCTCAAGGACCGCCTGCTCGACCGTTACCTGGCGCCCCTGGACATCACTTCCGCCCAGTTCAAGGTGCTGATGTTCATCTACATGGACCGCGCCAATACTCCGGCCGACCTGTGCCGTGAGCTCTCGGTGGACAGCGGCTCCATGACCCGCATGCTCGATCGCCTGGAGAAGAAGGGCCTGCTGCTGCGCAAGCCCTGCCCGTCGGACCGCCGCAGCGTGCGCCTGGCCCTCAGCGAGGACGGCCTGCGCATCAGCCGGCAGATGCCGGAGATCGTCGCCGACGCCATGAACGAACTCACCAGCCCGCTGACCAGCGAGGAACTCCGCACCCTGGTGGGCCTGCTGGGCAAGATCTTGCAAGGGCGCGACCCGTGCGCGCCGCTCGGAGCGACCGATCATGAATGAATACCGCCGCACGACCCGCCTGGGGCGTAGCGCCCTGGTGCTCGGCGCCGCCCTGGCGCTGGCCGCCTGCGCCAGCTCCAGCGGCCTGGAGCCCGAGGGCAGGACTCTCGATGCCGCCGCCCTGGAGGCCGGGCGCAGCCTGGCGGGCACGCCTCTCAGCGCCGCCGCCTGGCCGCGCCAGGACTGGTGGAAGCAACTGGGTGACGCCCAGCTCGACGCCATGGTGGACGAAGCCCTTGCCGGCTCGCCGGACCTGCAGGTGGCCACCGCCCGTACCCGCAAGGCCCTGGCCGAAGCCCAGGCGCAGGACGCCGCGCGCATGCCCAGTGTCAATGCCAGCGCCAGCTATTCCGGTGCCCGTGCGCCGGAGAGCGTGGTGCCCGCGCCCATCGGCGGCAGCTATGCGGCCGTGAAGTACCTGTCCCTGGGGTTCAGCTACGACATCGACCTCTGGGGCGGCCAGCGCGCCGCCTGGGAAGCCGCGCTCGGCCAGGCCCGCGCCGCCGAGGTGGACCAGCAGGCCGCGCGCCTCAACCTGTCCGCCAGCGTCGCCCGCGCCTACAGCCAGCTCGCCTACGCCTTCGTCGCCCGTGACCTGGCCGAGGAGGAGCTCAAGCGCTCCGAGCACCTCTACAGCCTCAGCAAGCAGCGCCTGGCAGCCGGCCTGGACAGCAAGGTGCAGCTGCAGCAGAGCGAGGCCCAGCAGGCTGCCGCACACCAGCAACTGCTGGCCGCCGAGCAGCAGATCGACAGCGACCGCATCACCCTCGCCGTGCTGCTGGGGCAGGGCCCCGACCGTGGCCAGCGCATCCAGCGCCCCGCAGTCCTGCAGCCCACCGCCCTGGCGCTGCCGTCGGACCTGCCGGCCGAACTGCTCGGCCGCCGCCCGGATGTGATCGCCGCGCGCTGGCGCGTCGAGGCGGCGAGCAAGGGCATCGAGTCGGCCAAGACCGGCTTCTATCCCAACCTCAACCTCAGCGCCATGGTCGGCCTCGCCGCCCTGAGCAGCGGCGACCTGTTCAAGGGTGACAGCCGCTTCTACCAGGTGGCGCCGGCCATCTCCCTGCCGGTGTTCGACGGCGGCCGCCTGCGCGCCAACCTGGCGGGTGTGGATGCCGACTACGACCTGGCCGTGGCCCAGTACAACAAGACCCTGGTGGCCGCCCTCGGCGAGGTCAGCGACGACCTCAGCCAGCTGCGCTCCCTGGCGCAGCAGATCGAGGTGCAGCGCCAGGCCCGCGATATCGCCAAGTCGAACTACGACCTCGACATGCGCCGCTATGGAGAAGGCATCGGCAACTACCTGGACGCCCTCAGCGTCGAGCAGCAGTTGCTGGTCACCGAACGCCAGCTGGCCAGCCTGGACGTCCAGCAGATCGACACCTCCGTGCGCCTGGTGCAGGCCCTCGGCGGTGGCTTCCAACCCGAACCGACTCCGCTCGCCCAGGGCGCCCGCCCGGCTGCCGCTGAATGAACGAGGCACAGACCATGACCACCCAGACTTCGGAAACCGCCGTCCAAGGCAACCCCAAGCGCAAGCGGATGCTGCTGATCCTGCTCGCCGTGATCCTCATCGTCGCCGCCCTCGCCTTCGCCTGGGAGCAGCTCTTCGGCCGCTGGAGCGAGCACACCGACGACGCCTACATCGGCGGCAACGTGGTGCAGATCACCCCGCAGACCGTGGGAACCGTCACCAGCATCGGCGCCGATGACGGCGACCTGGTGCACGAAGGCCAGGTGCTGGTGCGCTTCGATCCGAGCGACGCGGAGATCGGCCTGCAGCAGGCCGAGGCCAACCTCGCGCGCACCGTGCGCCAGGTGCGTGGGCTCTACAACAGCGTGGATGGCTACAAGGCCGAGGTGGCGGCGAAGAAGATCGCCCTGCAGAAGGCCCGGGCGGACTTCGACCGCCGTCGCAACCTGGCCAAGGATGGCGCGATCTCCCAGGAGGAACTGGCCCACGCCCGAGACGCCCTGGATTCCGCGCAGAGCGCCCTGACCAGCGCCGAGCAGCAGCTCAATACCAGCCGCGCGCTGGTGGACGACACCGTGATCGCCTCCCACCCTGACGTGAAGGCCGCTGCCGCCACCCTGCGCCAGGCCTACCTGGAAGACGCCCGCGCCACCCTGGTGGCACCAGTCACCGGTTACGTCGCCAAGCGCACCGTGCAGCTTGGGCAGCGCGTGCAGCCCGGCACCGCGCTGATGGCGGTCATCCCCCTGGACCAGGTGTGGATCGACGCCAACTTCAAGGAAACTCAGCTGAAGAACATGCGCATCGGCCAGCCGGTGGAGATCGAGTCCGACCTCTACGGCGGCGACGTGAAATACAGCGGCACGGTGGACAGCCTGGGCGTCGGCACCGGCAGCGCCTTCTCCCTGCTGCCGGCGCAGAACGCCACCGGCAACTGGATCAAGATCGTCCAGCGCGTACCGGTGCGCATCCGCATCAACCCCGAGCAGCTCAAGGAGCACCCGCTGCGCATCGGCCTGTCGATGAACGTCAAGGTCGACCTGCACGACCAGAGCGGCCCGTCCCTGGCCCAGCAGGCACCGAAGAAGCCGCTGTTCGCCACCGACGTGTACCAGCGCCAGCTGGCGGAAGCCGACCAGTTGATCGAGCAGCTGATCCACGCCAACGGCCCGGATGCCGCCCACAAGACCGCGCAGCGCTGAGACGGCGACCATGAGCGATAACGCAGCAGCCAGCTTCACCCCGCCGAACCTGGTGCTGGCCACCATCGGCCTGTCGCTGGCGACCTTCATGCAGGTGCTCGACACCACCATCGCCAACGTGGCGCTGCCGACCATCGCCGGCAACCTGGGGGTGAGTTCGGAGCAGGGCACCTGGGTGATCACCTCCTTCGCGGTGAGCAACGCCATCGCCCTGCCGCTGACCGGCTGGATGAGCCGTCGGGTGGGCGAGGTGCGCCTGTTCATCGGCGCCGCGCTGCTGTTCGTGCTGGCGTCGTTCCTCTGCGGCGTGGCCCAGTCGATGAATGCCCTGGTGGACTTCCGCGCCCTCCAGGGCTTCGTCGCCGGGCCGCTGTACCCGATCACCCAGACCCTGCTGCTGTCGATCTATCCACCGGCGAAACGGGGCATGGCCCTGGCGCTGCTGGCGATGGTGACGGTGGTGGCGCCCATCGCCGGGCCCATTCTCGGCGGCTGGATCACCGACGACTTCAGCTGGCCGTGGATCTTCTTCATCAACCTGCCCATCGGCCTGTTCGCCGCCTTCGTGGTCTACCAGCAGTTGCGCAAGCGGCCGGTGGCGCTCAAGCGCGAGCCCATGGACTGGATGGGGCTGGCGACCCTGGTGATCGGCGTCGGGGCGCTGCAGATCGTGCTCGACAAGGGCAACGACCTGGACTGGTTCGAGTCGGACTTCATCGTCGGCGGCACGGTGATCGCGGTCATCGCCCTGGCGGTGTTCATCATCTGGGAGTTCACCGACCGCCACCCCATCGTCAACCTGCGGCTGTTCCGCCACCGCAACTTCAGCGCCGGCACCCTGGCGCTGGTGGGGGGCTACGCGGCCTTCTTCGGCATCAACCTGCTGTTGCCGCAATGGTTGCAGACCCAGCTCGGCTACACCGCCACCTGGGCCGGCCTGGCGGCGGCGCCCATCGGCCTGCTGCCGGTGATCATGTCGCCGTTCGTGGGGCGCTATGCGCAGAACTTCGACCTGCGCGTGCTGGCCAGCCTGGCGTTCTTCGCCATCGGCGCCAGCTGCTTCATGCGGGTGTCCTTCACCACCGAGGTGGACTACCTGCACATCGCCCTGGTGCAGCTGTTCATGGGCTTCGGCGTGGCGCTGTTCTTCATGCCCATCCTCAGCATCCTGCTCTCGGACCTGCCGCAGAACGAGATCGCCGACGGCTCGGGCCTCGCCACCTTCCTGCGGACCCTGGGCGGCAGCTTCGCGGCCTCGCTCACCACCTGGATCTGGATACGCCGCGCCGACCAGCACCACGCCTACCTCACCGAGCACATCAGCACCTACGACCCGGGCACCCGGCAGATGCTGGAGCAGATGGGCGGCATGAGCCAGCAGAACGCCGCGTCCCTGGACCACATCGTCACCGGGCAGGCGTACATGATGTCGACCATCGACTACTTCACCATGATCGGCTGGGTCTGCATGGGACTGATCCTGCTCATCTGGCTGGCCAGGCCGCCGTTCGGCGCCAAGCCCGGTGCCGCGGCCAACGCCCATTGATGGAGGAGGACCGAGCGTAGCGACGCCCGGTACGACAGAGCCCGATGCCTGTGCATCGGGCTTCTTTTTTGCGGAAGGAGAGGAGGAGGCTTTTTCGCAGGCAATAAAAAACCCGCCTATCAAGGCGGGTTTTTCGGGATTTGGTCGGAGCGACTGGATTCGAACCAGCGACCTTCTCGTCCCGAACGAGACGCGCTACCAAGCTGCGCTACGCTCCGTGGAATGAGCGCGCATTCTACAGAAAACTTTTTGGTCGACAAGGGGTTAGCTGAAATTTTTTTAGCGGGCAGGGCTGCCGCGGTGTCCAGGGCGCTGCCCATGGCGGGGCGGAAAAAACGAAGCCCGCCGCAAGGTGGCCTGCGGCGGGCTTGGCCGGGAGACCGCGAAGGTCGCCGGGTGGGGCTCAGAGTTCCTTGATGGTGCGGACCTGGTCCTTGTTGACCTTGGCGCGCTTGCCGTCGAGTTGCTCGAACTCGTAGAAGCCGGAGTCATCGTCGTAATCGGGCTTGTCCACGGCCTGGATCTCGCGGCCGTCGTTCAGGGTGATCACGGTGGGGGACGAGCAGCCGGCCAGGGTGACCAGGCCGAGCGCGAGCACGAATGCGGGAATGATCCGCTGGTTCATCTTCCATCTCCTTGATGAATGAACGGGAGGTTCTCGGGCTCTGACGGAAAACCGGCCGGCAAAGTTCCGGAAGCCCGCTGCAATTCATGCCGATCCGCGCGGAGTCTCCAGCAGGTCCGGGGTGTTCAGGTTGGCCAGGCGTGGGTCGCCCACCGGGCATTCCACGGCGATCGGGTCGAGGGTGCGGAGGATGCGCTGGGGGCTGCGCTCGCCGGCCTGCCAGGCGTGCTCGATCTGCGGCAGAAGCGCGCGTGGCAGCACGCTGAACAGCGGTTCCCAGAAGCCGCCCTGGTGCAGCATCACCGGGCGCTCGCCGGCCTCGCGCAGCAGCGCATCGAGCAGCGCGGCGTCCACCAGCGGCGCATCGCAGGGCAGTACCAGCAGGTGCGCGTGGCGTGCGGCGGCGAGGCCCGCGCGGATGCCCGCCAGCGGGCCGGGGTAGTCGGGGCTGTCGTCCGCCACCAACTGGTCCGCCCACTGCGCATAGCGCTCGGCGTTGCGGTTGCAGGAAATGATCAGGTCGTCGGTGAGCCCGCGCGTCGCAGCGTGCAGCCAGGCGATCAGCGGCCGCCCGCGCCACTCCACCAGGCCCTTGTCACGGCCGCCCAGGCGCTGGCCACGGCCGCCGGCGAGCAGCAGGACGGAGCAGGGAAGGGGGGCGTTGCCGGGCATGGGCGGGCTCTCGGGATGGGGCGGCGCTGTGATATAACACCGGGCATTCTGTCCTACAACTGGAAGCCTGCCATGAACCACAAGGCCGAGGCGGTATTCGTGCCGCTCGATATCGCCGTCCTCACCGTCAGCGACACCCGCAGCCTGGAGACCGACACCTCCGGCCAGCTCTTCGTCGACCGCCTCACCGCCGCCGGCCACCGCCTCGCCGCCCGTGTGCTGCTCAAGGACGACCTGTACAAGATCCGCGCCCAGGTGGCGACCTGGATCGCCGAGGATCAGGTCCAGGTGGTGCTGATCACCGGCGGCACCGGTTTCACCGGCCGCGACAGCACCCCCGAGGCCATCGCCTGCCTGCTGGACAAGCAGGTGGACGGCTTCGGCGAGTACTTCCGGCAGATCTCGGTAGCCGATATCGGCACCTCCACCATGCAGTCCCGCGCCCTGGCCGGCCTCGCCAACCGCACCCTGGTGTGCAGCGTCCCGGGCTCCACCAACGCCTGCCGCACCGCCTGGGACGGCATCCTCGCCGAGCAGTTGGACAACCGTCACCGCCCCTGCAATTTCGTGCCGCACCTGACCCGCGTCGACGCCTGCGAGAGCCGCGGATGAGTGGCTGCGACCACCCCGGCCTGATGCCGGTGGAGGAGGCCCAGGCGCGGCTGCTGAAGCTGGCCGGGGAGGCCCCGATCCGCGAGCAGGAGGACGTCGCCCTGGCCGATGCCGATGGGCGCGTGCTGGCCGAGCCGCTGGTGGCCGGGCTCGACCTGCCGCCCTGGGACAACAGCGCGATGGATGGCTACGCGCTGCGCCTGGCCGACTGGACCGGCGAGCCGCTGGTGGTCAGCCAGCGCATCCAGGCGGGCAGTGCCCCCGGCCCGCTGCAGCCGGGAACCTGTGCGCGCATCTTCACCGGCGCGCCCTTGCCCGAGGGCGCCGACACGGTGGAGATGCAGGAGAACGCCGAGGTGCTCGACGATGGCCGCGTGCGTTTCCTCGAAACCCTCAAGGCGGGGCAGAACGTGCGCCCCAAGGGCCAGGAGACCCGCACCGGCGAAACGGTGCTGGACGCCGGCACCCTGATGGGCCCCATCGAGATGGGCCTGGCCGCCACCCTGGGCGTTGCGCGCCTGCAGGTGCGCAGGCGGCCTCGCGTGGCCGTGCTCTCCACCGGCGACGAACTGGTGGCGCCGGGTCAGCCGCTCGGCCCGGGGCAGATCTACAACAGCAACCGCACCCTGCTGGTCGCCTGGCTGCGTCGCCTGGGCTGCGAGGTGGTCGATGGCGGCATCCTCGCCGACGACCTGGAGCTGACCCGCAAGGCCCTGGGCGAACTGACCGGCGTCGACCTGATCCTCTCCACCGGCGGCGTTTCCGTCGGCGAGGCGGATTTCCTCGGCGTGGCCCTGCGTGAAGCGGGCGAGCTGGCGCTGTGGAAACTGGCGATCAAGCCGGGCAAGCCGCTGACCTTCGGTCATTTCCAGGGCGTGCCGGTGATCGGCCTGCCGGGCAACCCGGCATCCACCCTGGTGACCTTCGGCCTCTTGACCCGGCCCTACCTGCTGCGCCGCCTCGGCGTGGACAAAGTCGCGCCCCTGGGCTTCCCGGTACCGGCCGGCTTTACCTGGAGCAAGCCGGGCAACCGCCGCGAATACCTGCGCGCCCGCCTCGAAAACGGTCGCGCGGTGATCTACCGCAACCAGAGTTCCGGCGTCCTGCGCAGCGCCGCCTGGGCCGAAGGCCTGGTGGAAGTGCTCGAAGGCACCACCCTCGCCGAAGGCGACGCCCTGCGTTTCATCCCCCTGAGCGAACTGCACGCCTGATCCGGCCTGCCCCGCCCGCGCAGCCCGGGCTACTTCCAGGTCTCGTCGGGCATCGGGCCGTAGGTCGGGGCAACCCGACAGCTCAGTTCGATACCCCTCGCAGGTTTCACCCGCCCTACATGCCGCCAAGCCCCGCAGTGCCGCCTGATCACCCCTGCCGCCTGGCCTCGCGGTATTCACCGGGCGTCTGGCCGGTCCAGGTCTTGAAGCTGCGGTGGAAGGAGCGCGATTCGGTGAAGCCGAGGTAGCTGGCGATGTCCTGGATGGCCAGGTCGCTGCGCAGCAGGTAGTGCTCGGCGAGTTCCTGGCGCAGTTCGTCGAGGATCTGCTGGTAGCTGGTGCCGGCCTGCTGCAGGTGGCGCTGCAGGGTGCGCACCGTCATGTGGAATTTCTCCGCGACCCGCTCCTTGCGCGGCAGGCCGTCCTTGAGCAGCAGGCGCAGGGCGTTCTTCACCCGTTGCGGCAGCGGCTCGTCCTGGTCCAGCCCGGCCATCAGCGCCAGGGCGTGCTCTTCCAGGGTGCGCAGCAGGTTGGCGTCGGCCTGGCGCAGGGGCACGCCGAGGTATTCCAGGGGTACCAGCAGGGCGTTGCAGGGCTGGCCGAAGCGGACCGGGCAGCCGAAGACCTCCTCGTAGTCCTCCAGGCGGGTGCCGGCGGGCTGGGCGTGCTCGAACCAGACCTCGCGGGGCGAGCGCTCCATGTCGGCGATCCAGCGGGCGTAGAGCAGCCAGGAGGCGAGCACGTTCTCCACCATGTGGCGGCGGATCTCCGCGGCTTCGTGGCGGCAGTTCCAGATCAGGCGGATGTGGTCGTCGGCAGCCTCGATGCGGCTGGTGCCCATGTCGCCCACCAGTTTCTCGTAGGGGACGATGCGGCTCATCGCCTCGCCCAGGGTGGCGCAGTTCATGGTGATGTAGCCGAGCACGCTCCACGAGCCCGGCTGCACGAAGCGCGCGGAATGCAGGCCGAACAGCGGGTCGCCGGAGACCGCCATCAGGTGCTCCAGCAGGCGCTCGTGAGCCTCGCTGGGCATGCGCTTGCCGTTGTCGGCCAGCTCCTCGGCGCGGATGCCGGCGGCGTCGAGCGCAGCGGCCACGTCCAGGCCGAGGTGCTCGGCGTGGCGCAGGTACTTGAGCAGGGCGGGGACGGATGTGTAGCCGAGGGAATCCATGGTTTCTTCTTGTTCTGAAATGTCTTGATTGGCGATAGCCACTGTCCCGATCCGACAGTGACGCCCTTGCGCGGCTGGCTAGTATAGGCACCCATTGAAAACCTCCGAAACAACTCGAACAAGGAGATGGGCATGCGACGCTGGAACGGCTGGGGCGACGAGTCGACCGTGGTGGAACTGCCGGCCAATGGCACGGATTTTCTCGCTCAGCGCGTCGGCGCCGGCCAGCGCCTGGACGATGCCACCCTCGCGCAGGTGCTGGCCCAGGTGCCGCCCTCGCGACTGCCGCCCCACGTGCTGGTCAGCCAGGACGCCGAGGAGCGCGTGCGTCATGCCCGTGGCCAGAGCCTGCCGGACTGGCTGGCGATGCGTGAAGGCCGCTTCGAGGTGTTCCCCGACGGCGTCGCCTACCCGGAAACCGCCGAGGGCATCCGCCAACTGATGGCCTGGGCGAAGAAGCACGATGTGGTGCTCATCCCCTACGGTGGCGGCACCTCGGTGGCCGGCCACATCAACCCGCAGGCCGGCGAGCGCCCGGTGCTGACGCTTTCCCTGGAGCGCATGAGCCGCCTGCTGGACCTGGACGAGCAAAGCCTGATCGCCACCTTCGGCCCCGGTGCCAACGGCCCGCAGGTGGAAAGCCAGCTGCGGGCCAGGGGCTACACCCTCGGCCACTTCCCGCAGTCCTGGGAGCTCTCGACCATCGGCGGCTGGGTCGCCAGCCGTTCCAGCGGCCAGCAGTCCCTGCGCTACGGGCGCATCGAGCAGCTGTTCGCCGGCGGCACCCTGGAAACCTTCGACGGCCCGCTGGAGCTGCCGACCTTCCCGGCATCCGCCGCGGGGCCGGACCTGCGCGAGGTGGTGCTGGGCTCCGAAGGCCGCTTCGGGGTGATCTCCGAGGTGCGCGTGCGGGTCACCCGCCTGGCCGACCAGGAAAGCTTCTACGCCGTGTTCCTGCCGAACTGGGAGCAGGCCCTGGCAGGCATCCGCGCGCTGGCCCAGGCCCGCGTGCCGTTGTCGATGCTGCGCCTGTCCAACGCCATCGAGACCGAGACCCAGCTGGCCCTGGCCGGCCACCCCGAGCAGATCGCCCTGCTGGAGAAGTACCTGGCCTTCCGCGGTGCGCGCACCGGCAAGTGCATGCTCACCTTCGGCGTCACCGGCAACCGCCAGCAGAACGCCGTGTCGCTGCGCCAGGCGAAGAAGCTGCTCAAGGGCTTCGGCGGCGTGTTCACCGGCACCCTGCTGGGCAAGAAGTGGGCGGAGAACCGCTTCCGCTTCCCCTACCTGCGCCACGGCCTGTGGGATGCCGGCTACGTGGTCGACACCCTGGAGACCGCCACCGACTGGATCAACGTCGACACCCTGCTGAACAAGGTGGAGGCCAGCCTGCGTGACGGCTTGGCGGAGGAGGGCGAGCGCGTCCACGTCTTCACCCACCTGTCCCACGTCTATGGCGAGGGTTCCAGCATCTACACCACCTATGTGTTCCGCCCCGGTGCCAGCTACGAGCAGGCCCTGCAGCGCTGGAGCCGGCTCAAGCGCGCGGCCAGCGAGGTGATCGCACACAACCGCGGCACCATCAGCCACCAGCACGGCGTGGGCCGTGACCACGCGCCCTGGCTGCCGGTGGAGAAGGGCGAGCGCGGCATGGCGGTGCTCAAGGCGCTGGCCGGGCATTTCGACCCCGAGGGCCGCCTGGCCCCCGGCGTGCTGATCCAGGATTGACCATGCAGCCCTGGAACGCGGTCTGGCGCGAGCGCGCGCTGCCGGAGCTGGCGGCGCGGGACTGGGACCTGATCGTCGTCGGCGGCGGCATCACCGGTGCCGGCATCCTCCGCGAGGCGGCCAGGCGGGGCTGGAAGTGCCTGCTGCTGGAGCAGCGCGATTTCGCCTGGGGCACCTCCAGCCGCTCCTCGAAGATGGTCCACGGCGGCCTGCGCTACATCGCCAAGGGCCAGTTCGGCCTGACCCGCGACTCGGTGCGCGAGCGCCAGCGCCTGCTGGCCGAGGCGCCGGGACTGGTCGATCCGCTGAGCTTCGTCATGCCCCACCGCGGCGGCTTTCCCGGCCCCCGTGTGTTCGGCAGCCTGCTGGCGGTCTACGACGCCCTGGCCGGCAAGCGCAACCACCTCTATCACTCGCTGCAGCAATTGCGTTTCCTCACTCCCGGGCTGGATGAGGCGAAGTTGCAGGGCGGCACGCAGTTCTTCGACGCGGTCACCGACGACGCGCGCCTGGTGATGCGCGTGCTGGCCGAGGCCCGCCGCGACGGCGGCGAGGCGCTCAATGGTGTGCGCGTGGTGGAACTGACCCGCGAGCAAGGCCGGGTCACCGGCCTGGTGGCGGAAGACATCGAGAGCGGCCGGCGCTTTTCACTGCGCACCCGCGCCGTGGCCCAGGCCACCGGCGCCTGGGCCGATCGCCTGCGCCGTCGCGAGGGCAGCGAGCACATCCGCCCGTTGCGTGGCAGCCACCTGCTGCTGCCCGGCTGGCGCCTGCCGCTGGCCCACGCCATCAGCTTCATGCACCCGGACGATGGCCGGCCGGTGTTCGTCTTCCCCTGGGAAGGCGCGACCGTGGTCGGCACCACCGACCTGGACCACCGCGAAGAACTGGACCTGGACGCGCGCATCAGCCCCGGGGAAGTCGACTACCTGCTGGCCGCCTGCCGCGAGCAGTTCCCGGCCGCCGCCATCGGGCGCGCGGACGTGCTCTCCACCTGGGCTGGCGTGCGCCCGGTGGTGAGCGATGGCGAAGGCTCGCTGAAGCCTTCCGACGAGAAGCGTGAACACGCGCTGTGGATCGAACCCGGCTGCGTGACCCTGGCCGGCGGCAAGCTGACCACCTTCCGCCTGCTGGCGCTGGAGGTGCTGCGTGCCTGTGCGGCCTTCACCGGCCGTGCCGTGGACGATCTCGGCGCGGCGGTGTTCACCCCGGCGCCGGGAACGAACCTGGCAGGCCTGGGGCCCCTGGTGCATCGGCGCCTGGCGGGGCGGCACGGCCCTGAGCTCGCCGCCATCGCGCGGCTGGTCGAGGCGCTGGGCAGCGAGCGCGTCGGCGCCACCGATACGCTCTGGGCGGAACTCGCCTGGGCGGCCGAGGGCGAAATGGTGCTGCACCTGGACGACCTGCTGTTGCGTCGCACCCGCCTGGGCCTGCTGCTGCCTGGCGGCGGCGCGGCGCTGATGCCGCGCGTCCGTACGCTGTGCCAGGCTCGCCTCGGCTGGAGCGACGCGCGCTGGGAAGACGAGGAACGGGCCTATGCTGCGCTCTGGCAGCGCAGCTACAGCCTGCCCGCAGAATAAGAACAAGGAATCCACCGTGAGCGAGAAGAGCTACCTGCTGGCGATAGACAACGGCACCCAGAGCGTGCGCGCGCTGCTGTTCGACCTGGACGGCAACCTGGTGGGCAAGGGCAAGGTGCCGCTGGAGGCCTATTACTCCAGGCAGCCCGGCTGGGCCGAGCAGGACCCGGAGTACTACTGGTCGAGCCTCGCCGAGGCCTGCCGCCTGCTGTGGGAGTCCGTGGACATCGACCGCAGCCTGATCCGTGGCGTCTCGGTCACCACCCAGCGCGGCACGGTGATCAACGTCGACGAGCAGGGCCAGCCGCTGCGCCCGGCGATCATCTGGCTGGACCAGCGCCGCGCCGAGGTCGAGGGGCGTATCAAGGGCCCCTGGGGCTGGCTGTTCCGCCTGCTGCGCATCGAAGGCACGGTGGACTATTTCCGCGCCCAGGCCGAGGTGAACTGGGTGTCGCAGCACCAGCCGGACATCTGGCAGCGGACGCACAAGGTGTTGCTGCTGTCGGGCTTCCTCACCCATCGCCTGTGTGGCCGCTACGTGGATTCGGTGGCCTGCCAGGTGGCCTACCTGCCGTTCGACTACAAGCGCCTGGACTGGGCCTCGCCCAAGGACTGGAAGTGGCAGGCGATGCCGGTGCGCCGCGAGCAGTTGCCGGACCTGTTCAAGCCCGGCGAGCGCCTGGGCAGCATCAGCGCCGAGGCCAGCCGCCTGACCGGTATCCCCGAGGGCCTGCCGTTGATCGCCGCCGGTGCCGACAAGGCCTGCGAGGTGATGGGCTCGGGCGGCGTGGAGCCGGACACGGCGTGCCTGTCCTACGGCACCACGGCGACCATCAACACCACCCGGCGCAGCTACCTGGAGACGATTCCCTTGATCCCGCCCTACCCGGCGGCGATCCCCGACCACTTCAACACCGAGGTGATGATCTACCGCGGCTTCTGGATGGTCAGCTGGTTCAAGCAGGAGTTCGGCCTGCGCGAGATGCAACGGGCCAAGGAGCTGGGCGTGGAGCCCGAGGCGCTGTTCGATGAACTGGTCGACAGCGTGCCGCCGGGCTCCATGGGCCTGATGCTGCAGCCCTACTGGACGCCGGGTATCCGCGAGCCGGGGCTGGAGGCCAAGGGCTCGATCATCGGTTTCGGTGACGTGCACACCCGCGCGCACATCTACCGCGCCATCCTCGAGGGCCTGGCGTATGCGCTGCGCCAGGGCAAGGAGCGCATCGAGAAGCGCTCGGGCACGCCGATCAGGCGCCTGCGTGTCTCCGGTGGCGGCTCGCAAAGCGATGCGGCCATGCAGTTGACGGCGGATATCTTCGGCCTGCCGGCCGAGCGTCCGCATGTCTACGAAACCTCGGGGCTGGGCGCGGCCATCGATTGCGCGGTGGGGCTGGGGCTGCACCCGGACTTCCCCACGGCGATCCGCGCCATGACCCGTGTCGGCCAGGTGTTCCACCCGGACCCGCAGGCGCAGCGCACCTACGAGCGGCTCTACCAGGGCGTTTACCAGCGCATGTACCGGCAGCTGAAGCCGCTGTACCAGAAGATCCGCGAGATCACCGGGTATCCGGCGTGATGGCGCCGCCCGGCGTCTCGGTGGTGGGCGTATCGCGAAGGAATTCGCTCCCGCACATGCGAAGGCGGTCTAGCGCGGAATGAAAAACGCCCCCGGAGCGGAACCCCGGGGGCGTTTTCGTTGAGGGCCTGATCAGGCGACGTCGACCAGCACGATCTCGGTGTCTTCGCTGGCGGTGAAGCTCAGCACCTCGACATCGCGTATCGCCACGCCGTCGCGCGCCTCGGCGGCCACGCCGTTGACTTCATAACGGCCCTGGGCAGCCACCAGGTAGGCCTTGCGGCCGTTCTCCAGGCGGTATTCCGCCTGCTGGCCAGCCTTCAGGGTGGCGGCTACCAGGCGGGCGTTGGCGCGGATTGGCAGGGCATCGCTGCCCTCGTCTATGCCGCTGGCCAGGGTCACGAAGCTGCCGGCGCGTTCACCTTTCGGGAAGGGCTTGGCACCCCAGGACGGCGCGGCGCCGAACTCGGTGGGCATGATCCAGATCTGGAAGATCTTGGTCGTCTCGCCTTCCAGGTTGTACTCGCTGTGGGCGATGCCGGTGCCCGCGCTCATCACCTGCACGTCGCCGGCTTCGGTGCGGCCCTTGTTGCCCAGGTTGTCCTGGTGGGTGATCGCGCCTTCGCGGACGTAGGTGATGATTTCCATGTCCCGGTGCGGGTGCGGCGGGAAGCCACTGTTGGCGGCGATCTCGTCATCGTTCCAGACGCGCAGCTGGCCCCAGTTCATCCGCGCCGGGTCGTGGTACTCGGCGAAGGAGAAGTGGTGACGGGCGTTGAGCCAGCCGTGGTGGGCACCGCCGAGCTGGTTGAAGGGGCGTACTTCGATCATGGGAATCTCCTCGTTGCTCGCAGGTGGTTGGGCTCTGCGGCGTGTTGGAGGCCATTTTTCATCAAGTTCGTATCGACAAAAAGCGTAAATAATTCAACAAACAGATCGACATATTAGATATTTGTGTAATCCGTCTCTGACGCTTGTCTGAAGTTGTTCCTACGGTGCGAGGCATATACTCGACCGATTCCCCGGTGAATGGAGTGGTTCATGAGCGAGCGCAAGGCGTTGCTGATCCTGCATGGAAAACAGGCACTGAACGAGGAGGTGCGCGCAGCCGTGCAAGCGCGTCGCGATGCGGGATGGGAACTGGCGGTGCGCGTCACCTGGGAGGGCGGCGACGCCCGGCGCATCGTCGGCGAGGCGCTGGA
The DNA here is from genome assembly GCF_018408275.1 of Pseudomonas sp. Pc102. Taxonomy (NCBI): domain Bacteria; kingdom Pseudomonadati; phylum Pseudomonadota; class Gammaproteobacteria; order Pseudomonadales; family Pseudomonadaceae; genus Pseudomonas; species Pseudomonas sp. Pc102. Next base: position 1,839,511 of record NZ_AP021905.1, read on the forward strand.
CGCCGGTTACCGGACCCTGATCGCCGGCGGTGGGGACGGTACCTTGCGCGATGTCGCCGAGGCCATGGCGCTGGCCGGGGAGGACGCGAGCCTGGCGTTGCTGCCCCTGGGCACCGCCAACGACTTCGCCCGTGCCGCCGGCGTGCCGTTGCTGCCTGGCGAGGCGCTGGCGCTTCTGGACGTGGCGCCCCGGTCGATCGACCTGGGCGAGGCGGATGGGCGGCTGTTCCTCAACATGGCCACCGGCGGCTTCGGTTCGAAGATCACGGCCAACACGTCCGAGGACCTGAAGAAGGTGCTGGGCGGCGCGGCCTACTTTCTCACCGGGCTGACGCGATTTTCCGAGGTGCACTCGGCCTTTGGGCGCTTCAAGGGGCCTGACTTCGAATGGGAGGGCGAATTCCTCGCCGTGGGCATCGGCAATGGCTGCCAGGCCGGCGGTGGCCACGTGCTGTGTCCCAATGCGCGGGTGGACGACGGGTTGCTGGAGTTGTGCATCGTGCCGGCCCCGCAGGACGTGGTGGGCACGCTCGGCACCCTGCTTTCAGGCGGCATCGGCGGGGTGGACGCGGTGTCGGTGAGTGCGCGCCTGCCCTGGGTCGAGGTGGAGGCGCCCGAGGGGCTGGACATGAATCTCGACGGAGAACCCATGGAATGCAGGCAGGTTCGCTTCAATGCGCGCCGCGACGCACTACGCTTACATCTGCCGTACGGTTCTCCGCTGTTGCAGGACGGACGGCAGTAACCGGCTTCTGGTGCCGTCGACCCGCCTGGTGCATGATGGCGCCAGGCCATGATCGCTACAGTTATACGGCCCTCTGCCGATAACGCAGGTGCAGCCGCAGTCTGGCTCGAACATTCAACAGGAGCACGCAATGGCCGGTATTCTCGACACAGTCGATCAACGCACCCAGCTGGTGGGCGAGAACCGCCTGGAAATCCTCATGTTCCGCCTGGCCGGCCGCCAACTGTTCGCCATCAACGTGTTCAAGGTGCAGGAAGTCCTGCAACTGCCGAAGCTGACCCTGATCCCCCAGCGCCATCCCTTCGTCTGCGGTGTGGTCAACCTGCGCGGCCAGACCCTGCCGGTGATCGACCTGTCCCGCGCCATCGGCATGCGCGCGCTGGTGCCGGATGAACGCAGCACCATCATCGTCACCGAGTACAACCGCTCCGTGCAGGCCTTCCTGGTGGGGGGCGTGGACCGCATCCTCAACCTCAACTGGGAGTCCATCCAGCCGCCGCCCGGCGGTGCCGGCCGCCAGCACTACCTGACGGCCATCACCAAGGTGGAGGACCAGATCGTCGAGATCATCGACGTGGAAAAGGTCCTGGCCGAGATCGTGCCGATGAGCACCCGGGTGTCCGAGGAGCGCCTGAGCAACCCGCTGCTGGACAAGGCCCGTGGCCGCGAAGTGCTGCTGGTGGACGATTCCAACGTCGCCCTGACCCAGCTGCGCGAAACCCTGTCGCAACTGGAGATCCGCACCCACGTAGCCAGCGACGGCCTCAAGGCGCTGAACCTGCTGAAGAAGTGGGCCGATTCCGGCGAGGTGATGACCGACAAGCTGCTGATGATCTTCACCGACGCCGAGATGCCGGAGATGGACGGCTACCGCCTGACCACCGAGATTCGCAACGACCCCCGCCTGCGCGACCTCTACGTGGTGATGCACACCTCGCTCTCCGGCAGTTTCAACGACGCCATGGTAAAGAAGGTCGGCTGCGACAACTTCCTCTCCAAGTTCCAGCCGGACAAGCTGGTGGACGTGGTGGCCGACCGCCTGAAGAAGGATGAGTGACCTTTTTGCGAGCCGGGGTTGAGGCCCCGGCCCGCGATTCCGTATAACGGGGCCTTCGCTGACCGCCCAAGGATGCCGGCCCCATGTTGCGTCTCTCCGCCCTCTATCGTTTTCCCATGAAATCCGCCATCGGCGAACGCCTGGAGCGTGCCGAGCTCGATGGCCTCGGGCTGGCCGGCGATCGGCGCTGGATGCTGGTGGACGCGAGCAATGGCCGCTTCCTCACCCAGCGCGCGCTGCCGCAGATGTCGCAGCTGAGCGCGTTGTGGAACGCCGAGGGCGGCCTGACCCTGGCCACCGCCGGCCGGCCGTCGCTCGACGTGAAGCTGCCCGATCCCGACAGCGACCTGCGCGGGACCTTCATCTGGAAGGATTCCATGCGGGTACCCGATGCCGGCGATGAGGCCGCCGACTGGCTCAGCGCCTTCATCGGCAAGCCCACACGCCTGGTGCACGTGCCCGAGAAACGCGCCCGGGATATCCCCGGTAGCCTGCTGCCGGAGGAGAAGGTCGGTTTCGCCGATGGCTTCCCGCTGCTGCTGATCGGCCAGGCCTCGCTGGATGATCTTTCCAGCCGCGTCGGCCGTCCGTTGGAGATGCTGCGCTTCCGTCCCAACCTTGTGGTGGAGGGCGGCGCGCCCTTCGCCGAGGACGAGTGGAAGCGCATCCGCATCGGCGGCGTCGAGTTCAGCGTCGCCAAGGGCTGCACCCGTTGCATCCTCACCACCATCGACCCCGCCACCGGTGAGCGCAGCCCCGACCGCGAGCCCCTCACCACCCTCAAGACCTACCGTGAGCGTGAGGGCGAGGTCTATTTCGGCCAGAACCTGATCAACCGTTCCAACGGCACGCTGGAAGTGGGGATGGACGTCGAGGTGCTGGAGTAACCCCGCAGCGGATTTCATCCAGGAAACGAAACGGGCGCCACATGGGCGCCCGTTTGCATTCCGGCGAGGGATCACTGGTCGTCGAAGAAACGCTCGTGCCAATCCACCAGGGGCTGCGGGGCGTTGAGCTTCTGGCCGTAGATCACCGAGTAGGACAGTACGTTCTGCACGTACTGGCGGGTTTCGTCGAAGGGGATGCTTTCCACCCAGACGTCGAAGGCCAGGTGGTTGGCCCCCTTGAGCCACTGGCGCACGCGACCGGGGCCGGCGTTGTAGGCGGCGGAGGCGAGTACGCGGTTGCCGTTGAACTGGCCGTGCACCTGGCTGAGGTAGGCGGCACCGAGCTGGATGTTGACGTCCGGGTTCAGCGCCTGTTGCGGCGAGGCCAGGGGGATGCCGAACTTGCGTGCGGTCTCCTTGGCGGTGCCGGGCATCAGCTGCATCAGGCCCATGGCGCCGACGCCCGAGCGCGCATCGGCCATGAAGGCGCTTTCCTGGCGGGTGATGGCGAAGACCCAGCTGGAGTGCAGGCCGCGCAGGCGTGCCTGCTGGGTGAGGGAGGTGCGGTGGGCTATGGGGAAGCGGATGTCCAGGTCGTCCCAGTACTGGGCCTGGCTGATGGTGCGGATGGCCGGGAAATACCACTGCATGTCGTAGGCGAGCTTGGCCTGGGCGACCAGTTCGTCGCGGCTGAACAGGCGGCTTACGTAGTACCACTCGCGGCGACCATCGACGATCTGGCCGCGATCGTGGAATTCCAGTGCGCGGCGGATGCCGGCGGTGTTGCGTACCTTCTGCACCAGGCGCGGGTCGAGGGCCAGCGGCTTGTTGTTGAGCTGGTAGGGCGCCTGGATGCGGTCGGCGGCGAGGAAGCCGTAGAAGTCGCGCTCCTTGGCCAGGGGCTGGTAGAGGCGGGCGGCTTCGCCGCTCTGCGGCTGGGCCAGTTGCAGGCTGCGGGCCTGCCAATAGCGCCAGCGGTTGGTGTTCGCCAGCTCGGCGGGCATCTGCTTGGTCAGCTTGTAGGCGTCGTCCCACTGGCCCAGGCGCAGCAGCAGGCGCGCGCGCCACTCGCTGACGGTGTTGTCGCGCAGCTTGGGGTCGTACTGGGTCATGACCTTGAGGGCGCGCGAGTCGTAGCGCTTGGCCAGGGTCAGGCCGATCTCGCGGGCGATGGCGACCTTCTCGCTGCTGGAGAATTTCATCCGTGCGGCGTAGCCATCGAGGAGGGACATGGCTTTTTCCGGATCCTGGCGGGCCAGGCGGCGCAGGCCCAGGCCGACCACATCGGCCATGGCCTTGTCGGCCGGCGCGAAGCGGGCGGTCTGGCTCAGCATCTGCGGGTTCTGCGCGACATCCAGCAGCAGCTTGCCCTGGGCCTGCAGGGTCGGCAGGCTCTTGACCAGGAAGCCGGCCAGGCCGTAGTTGCGCGCCTCGGCGGCGAGCTTGGCGCGACGCCAGCGCATCTGCTCGGTCATCTGGCCTTCGGCGCGCCAGAGGTCGAAGAGCACGTCGCAGGCTTCCGGCTGGGACTTGCCCACCAGCCAGAGCTTCTCGGCGCTCTTGTAGCCCTCGGCCTTGAGGCCGTTCTTGATCTGGTACTGGCCATAGAGGCAGTCCAGTTCGGTGAAGTTCATCTTCGGGTCGTAGTAGTTGACGAAGGTCTTCCACTCGCCGCGTTCGGCCAGCCAGCGCAGCCAGCGCAACTTCATCCAGTTGGCCTGGGGCAGGTCGCCATGCTCGGCGAGGAACTTCTCGATCTCGTCGTTGCTGGCCCATTTCAGGCGCGCGGTCAGCTCGTCATAGGCGAGATAAGGCTCCAGCGGGTAGTCGGCCAGGGCCGTGGCATAGCGCTTGTAGGGGCCGCTGTCGCCCTTGGCGAGGGCACGCTTGGCCTCGTCGTACATCTGACGTTGCTGGGCAAGAGGGACCGCGTGGGCTGCATCGAGGGTGACGGTGGTGAGAAGCAGGCAGGAGAACAGGCTGAGCAGACGACCGCGCATGACACTTCCGGGTAGAGAAATCGTATGGGGCAACGGCCTGGCCGCCACCGGACCTGCGTAGCTTAGCCTGTTGCCCGGCCCGGGTGAAATCCGATCCGGCGGAGGAAACATGATGAAAAAATGGCGGATATGCCGGGGCGCAAACCGGGTAGAATGCGCCCCCTGTTTTCGGAGGCGCCCATGACCCTGCTCAAGTTCAGCGATGTATCCCTTGCCTACGGCGCCATGCCGCTGCTGGACAAGGTGTCATGGCAGATAGCCCGTGGCGAGCGGGTGTGCATCATCGGTCGCAACGGCACCGGCAAGTCGAGCATGCTGCGCCTGGTCAAGGGCGACCAGCATGGCGATGACGGCGAGATCTGGCGCGCCCCGGGCCTGAAGATCGGCGAGTTGCCGCAGGAGTTGCCGCGCGCCGACGACCGCACGGTGTTCGACGTGGTGGCCGAGGGGCTGGCTGGCGTCGGCGCGCTGCTGGCCGAGTATCACCACCTCAGCCAGAACATCCACGGCGACGAAGACCTGAACAAGCTGATGCACGTGCAGCAGGAGCTCGAGGCGAAGGATGGCTGGCGCCTGCAGCAGCTGGTGGACAGCACCCTGAGCCGCCTGCAACTGCCGGCGGACAAGACCCTGGCCGAGCTTTCCGGCGGCTGGCGTCGCCGCGTGCTGCTGGCCCAGGCGCTGGTTTCCGAGCCGGACCTGCTGCTGCTGGACGAGCCCACCAACCACCTGGACATCGGCGCCATCGCCTGGCTGGAAGAAGCGCTCATGGGCTTCGGCGGCGCCGTGCTGTTCATCACCCACGACCGCTCGTTCCTGCAGAACCTGGCGACGCGCATCCTCGAACTGGACCGTGGCCACCTGATCGACTGGAACGGCGACTACGCCAGTTTCCTGGTGCACAAGGAGCAGCAACTGGCGGCGGAAGAGACCGCCAACGCGCTGTTCGACAAGCGCCTGGCCCAGGAGGAGGTGTGGATCCGCCAGGGCATCAAGGCCCGCCGTACCCGTAACGAGGGGCGCGTGCGCGCGCTGAAGGCCATGCGTGCCGAGCGTGCCGATCGCCGTGAGCGCCAGGGCAAGGCCACCATCCAGCTGGAGTCCGCGGAGAAGTCGGGCAAGCAGGTGATGGTCGCCGAGGGCGTGAGCTTCGCCCATCCGGGCGGCGCCCCGCTGATCCGCGATTTCTCCCTGGTGCTGCAACGCTCCGACCGCATCGGCCTGCTGGGCGCCAACGGCACCGGCAAGACCACGCTGCTCAAGCTGCTGCTGGGCGACCTGGAGCCGACCAGCGGCAAGATCGAGGTCGGCACCAAGCTGGAGGTGGCCTATTTCGACCAGTTGCGTCACCAGCTCGAGCCCGAGAAGACGGTGATCGACAATATTTCCGAGGGCCGCGACTTCATCTCCATCGATGGCCAGAACCGCCATGTGCTGAGCTACCTGGGCGACTTCCTGTTCAGCCCGCAGCGTGCCCGCACGCCGGTCAAGGCGCTGTCGGGCGGTGAGCGCGCGCGCCTGTTGCTGGCCAAGCTGTTCAGCAAGCCGGCCAACCTGCTGGTGCTGGACGAACCGACCAACGACCTGGACGTGGAAACCCTGGAGCTGCTGGAGGAAGTGCTGCTGAACTTCCCGGGCACCGTGCTGATGGTCAGCCACGACCGGGCCTTCCTCGACAACGTGGTGACCAGCACCCTGGTGTTCGAGGGGGAAGGGCGCGTGCGCGAGTACGTAGGTGGCTACCAGGACTGGCTGCGCCAGGGCGGTTCGCCGCGCCTGCTGGGCGTGGGCGAGACCAAGTCCGGCAAGGCCGAGCCCACCGCTACGGTCGCTCCGGCCCCCGTCGAGCCCGCACCGGTAGCGACCGCCAGCGAGGCGCCGAAGAAGAAACTCAGCTACAAATTGCAGCGTGAGCTGGAAGCGCTTCCCGGCCAGATCGAGACCCTGGAAGCGGAGATGGCGGCGGTACAGCAGGAAATTTCCGACCCGGCGTTCTACCAGCGGCCCGCGGAGCAGACCCGTGCCGTGCTGGAGCGTTTCGAGCAGCAACAGCAGGAGCTGGATCGCCTGCTGGAGCGCTGGGCCGAACTGGACGACTGAAGAATCACCGAGCTGGAGAGCCCATGGCTGTCGAGTACCGCATCACCCTGGATGACGAACACGAGTTCAGCTACCGCATCGAGCTGGATCGTCAATACGATCAGGAGCGCGCGCTGGCCGCGCCGAAATGGACGCGCCTGGAGTTCCAGCAGTGCAGCAACTGCCCGCTCTCCAGGGACAAGTTCAGCCATTGCCCGGCGGCGGTCGACCTGCACCGGGTGATCGAGGACTTCCACGGGCTGCCTGCGTTCAAGAAGGCGGTGTTCCTGGTGCGCACCCCGGAGCGGGAGTACACCAAGCAGGTGGGCCTGGAAGAAGGGTTGCGGGCGTTGCTCGGGGTGATCATGGCGACCAGTGCCTGCCCGGTGCTGGGCCGCCTCAAGCCGATGGCCCAGCAGCACCTGCCATTCGCCAGCAACCAGGAGTTCATCCTGCGCGCCGTATCGCTCTATCTCGCGCGGCAGTACTTCAATTTCCGCGAAGGGCGGCATGCGGACTGGGAGCTGAAGGGGCTGGTGCGTCTGTTCCAGCAATTGCAGCTGGTCAACCAGGCGTTCTGGCAGCGCATCCATGATGTGTGCGATGGCGATTCGAACCTGAAGGCCTTCCTGACCTTCTTCTCGATGGCATCGAGCATGACCTACTCGCTGGAAACCCAGCTGCAGAAGATCCGCCCGCTGGTCATGAGCGCCGACGAAGGCTTCTTCTGAGGCCTCCGCCGGCGGGTGGGTCAGTCGTTCTTCTTGAGGCGGACGGCGATCACGTCGCAGGGCGCACCATGCAGGACGTCATTGGCGGTGGAGCCCAGCAACAGGGCGAGGCCGTGGCGGCCGTGGCTGCCGACGACGATGAGGTCGCAGCCCTGTTCCTCGGCCAGTCGGTGGATTTCCTGGCGCGGCTGGCCGTAGGCCAGGTGGCGCTGTTCGGCGAGCAGTTCCGGGTAGAGGCCGGCGAAGCCATCCAGGCGTTCCCGTGCCTGTTCGAACTGCTGCTGCTGGAGCATCGAGAGGTCCATGGGTACGTCACCGCCGAAGGCCATGGCCATGGGTTCGACGATATGCACCAGCGACAGCTTGGCCTGGGTCGCCAGGGCAAGAGCCTGGGCACGGCGCACCACCGGGTGGCACTCGTCGGTGAGGTCGACGGCGACCAGAATGTGCTTGTAGGGCATGGGTGACTCCTCCTTAAGGTTTGCGCTTGGACTCAGTATGGCCGCCACGGGTGCCCAGCGGCATGATTTTCATCATGGGATGACGTTATGACCCTCTGGTTGGTGCTATTTCTCCTGCTCGCCGTGCTCAGCCCGCTGGTCTGGCTGGTGCCTTCCAAGGGGCAGCGAGGGCGCATGGAGTTGCGCATGCAGGCGAGGCGGATGGGGCTGGCCATGCAGCTCTCGCGCCAGGAGTGGCCCCATTGGTTGCCGGTAGAGCCACCTGCCTCCTGCGCCCAATATCACCGCCCGCGCCCTCGCGGGGCACCCGGTGCCTGGTGTTATTGGCAGGTGGCGCCCGGGCAGTGGCAGAACCAGTGGCGCGAGCCGCTGGAGGACCCGGCGATGCTGGCGCGCTTTGCAGGGCTGCCGTCGGATGTCTACAAGATCGAGGCCAATTCCCAGATGATCGCCCTTTACTGGGGCGAGCGGGGCACGCCCGAGGACCTGCAGCGCATCGCCGACGTGCTGCGCGCGGTGGTCTGATGCAGGCGTCGCCCGGGCCGCGCGATGGGCCCGGGTGGGGGCGGGGTATTTCAGAGCTGCGTCGCGGCGTATTGGGCCGAAACGCCTTCGAGCCCCTCGATGATGCTGTCGGAATACTTGTTGATCAGGAACGGCACGCTGTTTTCGTTGTAGTTCTGCAGCGATTTCTCGATGTAGCGCCACTTCGTGCCGATGCTGGTGAGCGCCTGCTTGATCTGCGGGGTGTTCTTCGGCTGCTGCTCAAGGGCTGCCAGCTGGCCGGCGAAGTCGCGCGCCAGTTCGTCGATGGGCTTGCCTTCGCCACCGCCGAAGAAGGACGCGCCGACCGAGGCGCTGCGAGAGGCGTAGTCGACGGCGATGGTCTGCATCAGCAGGCTCTGCTCGCGGCTTTGCTGGGTCAGCGGGGGGACGTTGACGCCGCTTTCCTGCTGGATCTTCCCGTAGAGCTCCTTGGCCATGGCCAGCAGCTTCTGGTTGCGGGCGGTCATGTCGGCGATGGGTTGCAGGTCGGTGAAACCCTTGGTCTTGAGCGCGACGACCAGGTTGGTCAGCTCACCGGAGTAGTCCTTCCATTGCTCGCCCAGTTGCGCGCGTAGGGCCTTGGACCCGTCGCCCGGCATTTCGGTCAGCTCCTTCAGGCGTGCATCCGCTTCCTGGACGGACTCATCGATCATCCGCGCGTAGCGCTGGTCGCCCTCCATGCCGTTGTACATATAGAAGTCGCCCAGGCTCTTCTGCGCGGCGAGGCGCATCTGGTGCAGCTTGAGCAGGCTGGTGGCGGGGTCGGCGGCTTGAGCGGGGATGGATAGGGTGGAAAGGGTGAGCAGGGTGCCCAGCAGAATGGCAAGCGTACGGCTCGTCATGTCGCTACTCCGTGTGCCTCTAGGGCGTCATCTAGTTGTTTTTGTTATTCGGCCTGTCCCGGCCGTAACGCGCGACTCTACCCGCCGCGCTGGCGTTTGGCTAGCGTGCGGCACGTCACGTTATCGAGCCTTCCGTCGCCTGCCTGATGGCTTGTCATAACCATCCTGCATGTTGCTTTCCAGAGGGTTGCCGGGCCTGCGCAAAGGCTGGTGGCAGAGCGGGTTGAGCGTGGCTGTACGGTCACGAAGCACAATTGACAACAGCGGACTTTTCCGTGAATGTGTGCGCACCCAAATCAAACGGGCGTATGAATTGAGCGTTTGTCTTACAGAAACGTCCAATAACTACCCGATATCGCGTCGGCGGGTGTGCCGGACCGAATCGGACTAAGCTCGACGGCAATGCCTCGAGCCGGTTCGCCGGTTGGCTCCGATGTGTACTGTTCAGCTTCCATACCGTGGAGATCAGTTGATGATTTACGAAGGTAAAGCCATCACGGTTAAGGCTCTTGAGGGCGGCATCGTCGAACTGAAGTTCGACCTCAAGGGTGAGTCCGTCAACAAGTTCAACCGTCTTACCCTCAATGAGCTGCGTCAGGCGGTTGATGCCATCAAGGCCGATGCGTCGGTCAAGGGCGTTATCGTCAGCAGTGGCAAGGACGTGTTCATCGTCGGTGCGGACATCACCGAATTCGTCGACAACTTCAAGTTGCCCGACGAGGAGCTGGTGGCAGGCAACCTCGAAGCCAACAAGATCTTCAGCGATTTCGAAGACCTGCAGGTTCCGACCGTGGTTGCGATCAATGGCATCGCCCTCGGCGGCGGCCTGGAAATGTGCCTGGCCGGTGACTACCGCGTCATGAGCGAGACCGCCAAGATCGGCCTGCCTGAAGTCAAGCTGGGCATCTACCCGGGCTTCGGCGGCACCGTGCGCCTGCCGCGCGTGATCGGTACCGACAACGCCATCGAGTGGATCGCTTCCGGCAAGGAAAACAAGGCCGCCGACGCCTTGAAAGTGGGCGCCGTCGACGCCGTCGTCGCCCCTGCGAAACTCCAGGAAGCCACTCTGGACCTGGTCAAGCGCGCCATCTCCGGCGAGCTGGACTTCAAGGCCAAGCGCCAGCCCAAGCTGGAGAAGATCAAGCTCAACGCCATCGAGCAGATGATGGCCTTCGAAACCGCCAAGGGTTTCGTGGCTGGCCAGGCCGGTCCGAACTACCCGGCTCCGGTCGAAGCCATCAAGACCATCCAGAAAGCCGCCAACTTCGGTCGTGACAAGGCGCTGGAAGTCGAGGCCGCCGGCTTCGTCAAGCTGGCGAAGACCCCGGTCGCTGCCAGCCTGATCGGCCTGTTCCTGAATGACCAGGAACTGAAGAAGAAAGCCAAGCAGCACGACGAGATCGCTCGCGACGTGAAACTGGCCGCCGTACTCGGCGCCGGCATCATGGGCGGCGGCATCGCCTACCAGTCGGCTTCCAAAGGCACTCCGATCCTGATGAAGGATATCCGCGAAGAGGGTATCCAGATGGGGCTGTCCGAGGCTTCCAAGCTGCTCGGCAAGCGTGTCGAGAAAGGCCGCATGACCCCGGCCAAGATGGCCGAGGCCCTGACCGCCATTCGCCCGACCATGTCCTACGGCGACTTCGGTGCCGTCGACATCGTCGTCGAAGCCGTGGTCGAGAACCCGAAAGTCAAGCAGATCGTGCTGGCCGAAGTGGAAGGCGTGGTTCGCGAGGATGCCATCCTGGCTTCCAACACCTCCACCATCTCCATCAGCCTGCTGGCCAAGGCGCTGAAGCGTCCTGAGAACTTCGTCGGCATGCACTTCTTCAACCCGGTGCACATGATGCCCCTGGTCGAAGTCATCCGTGGCGAGAAGTCCAGCGAAGTGGCCGTGGCCACCACCGTTGCCTACGCCAAGAAAATGGGCAAGAACCCGATCGTGGTCAACGACTGCCCCGGCTTCCTGGTCAACCGCGTACTGTTCCCGTACTTCGGCGGCTTCTCCAAGCTGCTGGGCTTCGGCGTCGACTTCGTGCGCATCGACAAGGTCATGGAGAAGTTCGGCTGGCCCATGGGCCCGGCCTACCTTTCCGACGTAGTCGGCATCGACACCGGCCACCACGGCCGTGACGTGATGGCCGAAGGCTTCCCGGACCGCATGGCCGTGGAAGGCAAGACCGCCGTCGACGTGATGTACGAGGCCAACCGCCTGGGCCAGAAGAATGGCAAGGGCTTCTACGCCTATGAAACCGACAAGCGCGGCAAGCCGAAGAAGGTCTCCGATCCGGAAGCCTACGAGCTGTTGAAGTCCATCGTCGTTGAGCAGCGTGAGCTGACCGACGAAGACATCATCAACTTCATGATGATCCCGCTGTGCCTGGAAACCGTTCGTTGCCTGGAAGACGGCATCGTCGACACCGCAGCCGAGGCCGACATGGGCCTGATCTACGGTATCGGCTTCCCGCCCTTCCGTGGTGGTGCACTGCGTTACATCGACTCCATCGGTGTAGCCGAATTCGTTGCCCTGGCCGACAAGTACGCCGAACTGGGCGCGCTGTACCACCCGACCGCCAAGCTTCGTGAAATGGCCGCCAAGGGCCAGAAGTTTTTCGGTTAATCGCGGAACGAACAGAGCGAGAGTAGAAATATGAGCCTGAATCCTAGAGATGCAGTCATTGTCGACTTCGGCCGTACCCCGATGGGTCGTTCCAAAGGCGGCATGCACCGCAATACCCGTGCCGAGACCATGTCGGCACAACTGATCAGCGGCGTACTGGCCCGCAACACCAAGCTGGACCCGGCTGAAGTCGAAGACGTGATCTGGGGCTGCGTGAACCAGACCCTGGAACAAGGCTGGAACATCGCACGCATGGCGTCGCTGATGACCCAGATCCCGCACACCAGCGCCGGCCAGACCGTCAGTCGCCTGTGCGGCTCCTCCATGAGCGCCCTGCACACCGCCGTGCAGGCCATCCAGACCGGCAACGGCGACGTGTTCGTCGTCGGTGGTGTGGAGCACATGGGCCACGTCGGCATGATGCATGGCGTCGATCCGAACCCGCACCTGTCCCTGTACGCCGCCAAGGCCTCGGGCATGATGGGCCTGACCGCCGAGATGCTGGGCAAGATGCACGGTATCAGCCGCGAGCAGCAGGACGCCTTCGGTGAGCGTTCCCACCGCCTGGCACACAAGGCTACCGTCGAAGGCAAGTTCAAGGATGAAATCATCCCGATGCAAGGCTACGACGAGAATGGCTTCCTGAAGGTGTTCGACTTCGACGAGACCATCCGTCCGGAGACCACCATCGAAAGCCTGGCCGCCCTGAAGCCTGCGTTCAACCCGAAAGGCGGCACCGTGACTGCAGGTACGTCCTCGCAGATCACCGACGGCGCCTCCTGCATGATCGTGATGAGCGCCCAGCGCGCCCAGGATCTCGGCATCCAGCCGATGGCCGTGGTGCGTGCCATGGCGGTCGCGGGTGTCGACCCGGCGATCATGGGCTACGGCCCGGTGCCGTCCACCCAGAAGGCGCTCAAGCGCGCCGGCCTGAGCATGGACGACATCGACTTCGTCGAACTCAACGAAGCCTTCGCCGCTCAGGCCCTGCCCGTGCTGAAGGACCTGAAACTCCTCGACAAGATGGAGCAGAAGGTCAACCTGCACGGCGGCGCCATCGCTCTGGGTCACCCCTTCGGCTGCTCCGGTGCGCGTATCTCCGGCACCCTGCTGAACGTGATGAAGCAGAACGGCGGTACCCTGGGCGTGTCCACCATGTGCGTGGGTCTCGGCCAGGGCATCACCACCGTCTTCGAACGCGTCTAAGCGTCCGCTGATGGAAAAGACCGGGGCCTGGGTGCCCCGGTTTTTTGCTTTCATGGGGCTTATTTCGTCAACGGGGCTGGCCAGCGGGCGCGCGAGTGGGCACCATGCGCACCCTTCGCGAACCGGACCATAGATGGACACGAGGGGGAACATGAGCCTGCAACCTGGACTCTATCGTCACTACAAAGGGCAGCAGTACCGCGTGATCGGTACGGCGCGCCATTCCGAGACCGAAGAAGAGCTGGTGGTCTATCAGGCTCTCTACGGCGAGCACGGCCTCTGGGTCCGCCCGCTGAGCATGTTCACCGAGACGGTCGAGGTGGATGGCGAGCAGATCGCCCGCTTCGCTTTGGTGACTGCCGAGTCAGATCTCTTTCCGCGTCGCTGAGGTATCCCGGGGCGGCGGGCAAGCTTGACCTCGTCTCGTTCGCCACTATATATAGCGGTGCCGCGTCAGGCGGTCCCGCCTTTCATTTATCGAATTCAGGAAATTTCCGATCCATGGGCAAATCGCTGGTCATCGTGGAATCCCCGGCCAAGGCCAAGACCATCAACAAGTACCTGGGCAACCAGTACGTGGTGAAGTCGAGCATCGGCCATATCCGTGACCTGCCTACCAGCGGTTCGGCCAGTGCCAGCAAGGAACCGGTGAAGCGCGGCAAGGCGGCCGCGTCCGAGGCTCCGGCGCTATCGCCCAAGGAAAAGGCCAAGCGCCAATTGTTCACCCGCATGGGCGTCGACCCCGAGCACGGCTGGAAGGCGAAGTACGAGATCCTTCCCGGCAAGGAGAAGGTGATCGAGGAACTGCGCCGACTGGCCAAGGATGCCGACACCATCTATCTCGCAACCGACTTGGACCGCGAAGGGGAGGCCATCGCCTGGCACCTGCGGGAATCCATCGGCGGTGATGACAGCCGCTACAAGCGTGTGGTGTTCAACGAAATCACCAAGAAGGCCATCCAGGAGGCCTTCTCCCAGCCCGGCGAGCTGGATATCAACCGCGTCAACGCCCAGCAGGCGCGCCGCTTCCTCGACCGCGTGGTGGGCTACATGGTCTCGCCGCTGCTGTGGCAGAAGATCGCCCGCGGCCTGTCCGCCGGTCGCGTGCAGTCGGTGGCGGTGAAGCTGGTGGTCGAGCGTGAGCGTGAGATCCGTGCCTTCGTGCCCGAGGAGTACTGGGAAGTCCACGCCGACCTGGGCACTGCCAAGGGGGCCAACGTACGCTTCGAGGTGGCCAAGGAGAACGGTGCGGCCTTCAAGCCGCTGAACGAAGCCCAGGCCATGGCCGCGCTGGAGCAGCTCAAGTCCTCCAGCTACAGCGTGCAGAAGCGCGAAGACAAGCCGACCTCCAGCCGTCCGTCAGCGCCTTTCATCACCTCCACACTGCAACAGGCGGCGAGCAACCGCCTGGGCTTCGGGGTGAAGAAGACCATGATGATGGCCCAGCGTCTCTACGAGGCGGGCTACATCACCTATATGCGTACCGACTCGACCAACCTCTCTGCCGACGCCATCACCATGGTGCGTGGCTTCATCGAGGGCGAGTTCGGTGAGAAGTATTTGCCCGCCAATCCGAACTTCTATTCGAGCAAGGAAGGCGCCCAGGAGGCCCACGAGGCCATCCGCCCCTCGGACGTCAATCTCAAGCCGACCCAGCTGTCGGGCATGGAGCGCGACGCCGAGCGCCTGTACGACTTGATCTGGCGCCAGTTCGTGGCCTGCCAGATGCCGCCGGCCGAGTACCTGTCCACCAGCGTCAGCGTGGCGGCGGGCAACTTCGAGCTGCGTGCCAAGGGCCGCATCCTCAAGTTCGACGGCTACACCCGCGTGTTGCCGCAACAGAGCAAGCCGGGTGAAGACGATGTGCTGCCCGACATGAAGGAAGGCGAGGCGCTCAAGCTGATCAAGCTCGATCCCAGCCAGCACTTCACCAAGCCGCCGGCACGTTTCTCCGAGGCCAGCCTGGTCAAGGAGCTGGAAAAGCGGGGCATTGGCCGCCCATCCACCTATGCCGCGATCATTTCCACCATTCAGGAGCGGGGCTATGTGACGGTGCATAACCGTCGCTTCTACTCCGAGAAGATGGGTGACATCGTCACCGAGCGTCTGAATGAGAGCTTCTCGAACCTGATGGACTATGGCTTCACCGCCGGCATGGAAGAGAACCTGGACGACGTGGCCCAGGGGGAGCGCGACTGGAAGAACCTGCTTGACGAGTTCTACGGCGACTTCAAGAAGAAGCTGGAAGTGGCCGAAGTCGCTGACAGCGGCATGCGCGCCAACCAGCCGACCCCGACCGACATCGCCTGCCGTGAGTGCGGCCGGCCGATGATGATCCGTACCGCTTCCACCGGCGTGTTCCTGGGTTGCTCGGGCTACAGCCTTCCGCCGAAGGAGCGTTGCAAGGCCACCATCAACCTGGTTCCGGGTGACGAGATCGCCGCGGACGACGAAGGTGAGTCCGAGTCCCGCGTGCTGCGTGGCAAGCATCGCTGCCCGATCTGCAGCACCGCTATGGATGCCTACCTGCTGGACGAGACTCGCAAGCTGCATATCTGCGGTAACAACCCGGATTGCGCGGGCTACGAGATCGAGCAGGGCCAGTACCGCATCAAGGGCTATGAAGGCCCGAGCCTCGAGTGCGACAAGTGCGGCAGCGAGATGCAGCTGAAGACCGGCCGTTTCGGCAAGTTCTTCGGATGCACCAACCCCAGCTGCAAGAACACCCGCAAGCTGCTCAAGAATGGCGAGGCTGCGCCGCCGAAGATCGACCCGATCAAGATGCCCGAGCTCAAGTGCGAGAAGGTGGATGACACCTACGTGCTGCGCGATGGTGCCTCGGGTCTGTTCCTGGCCGCCAGCCAGTTCCCGAAGAACCGCGAGACTCGAGCGCCCCTGGTGCTGGAACTGATTCCGCACAAGGACGAGCTCGATCCCAAGTACCACTTCCTGCTCAGTGCGCCGGCCAAGGATCCTGACGGTCGTCCGGCGGTCATTCGTTTCAGTCGCAAGACCAAGGAGCAGTACGTGCAGTCCGAAGTGGACGGCAAGCCGACCGGCTGGCGTGCCTTCTTCGACGGCGGCAAGTGGAAGGTCGAAGACAAGCGTTGATTGGCGGTTGCGCGCCTGCCCGGATGGGCGCGCATACTACCTATCTGATCCAGCAGGAGTGGCCGTCATGGCGCATGAGCTCTATACCCGCACGAACCAGAAACTCTACTTCGCCGGCCTGGCGCTGGAGTCCTTGCGCAAGGCTGAGGAAGGGCGGGCGATGAATGCCCAGGCACTGGTTCAGGCAGAGCGCGAAGCGGCCTTGTTCCATCTGCATGGTGCGTTGCTCGGTCTCTGCCACGAGATCGCCGGGTTCTACCGGTTGCCTCAGGCTGCCGCGCCGCGCCCGGAATTGCTGTTGACCGCTGACGTGCTCGCCGCCGCGCCGAGCCCCGAGTTGTCCGAACTGGTCGAACTGGCCCAACAGCCTGAAACCTGGCTGGCCGAACTGCTGGCCGCGCACGCTGCACTGTTCCTGCCGCCCCAGGCGCCAAAGAAGGCGAAGGTCGACCCGGCAATGCCGCTGATCCAGGCTGTAAGTGTGGATGACGAGCCGACGCCTCTGTCCGGAGTGACCCTGGAAGAGTGGCGGCAGAACTTGAAGGCACTGGCGTTGCGCTTCCGTGAGGGGCTGTCGGAGTGCTGAGTAGATCGATGGGCTAGGGCGGCCCGTCAGCCGGCTGGTACAATGCCCGCCTTTAGTGGAGAGATGACCCCATGCCAACGTCCTTTCTGGAAATAGTCGAGCTGCCCGACGGCCGCATCATCCTGCGCCGCGCGGAAGACGAGGAGGCGTTGGTTACGCTGGACTTCTCTTCCGACGCCAAGGCGTTCCTGCAAGGGCATCACCTGGAAGTCGCCAAGGCCATGCTCAACGTGGGCGTACAGATGGCCGGTCGTCTGGCTGAAGGTGAAGTGGACCACGACGAAGGTCCGCGCGTCCTGCATTGATGGACGCTTGGTCGGCTCCTTCGGAACCGATTATTCCCCTCGACTGTTACCAATCCATTGCGGCCTTGTTCCGGTCGTGGGCTCGATTCCTATCCCAGCCGGATGTTTAGGCTTTGTGCACCACCCTGGCGTGCTGCCTGGGCGAGCGCTTGTTTCTCCGTCCGGTTCAAGCGCAGCCAGCTGACTACGGTGTGGCTACGGCCTAGTCGAAGGGCTTCGCATGTCAATTCCAGCGCACTGCGCTCTCCCCGGGGCTCGAGGAGCAGGATGCGCTCGCGATTCAGCCCGGCATCCCGCAACCAGCCCTGGGTAAGGCTGGCGGGCGCGCCGATCAATGTCAGCCAGCGGGCATCCTGCTCCTGGCTGAGTTCGCGAAGGATGGGGGCTAGCAGGTGGCGGCAATGCCCGGCAGCGCCGCTCAGCGACAGCTCGCTGAAGGCTTCGGGTTCCTCTTCCCATTGCTCGTCGAGATCCAGCACAAGTGGCA
Source organism: Pseudomonas sp. Pc102 (assembly GCF_018408275.1). Classification (NCBI taxonomy): domain Bacteria; kingdom Pseudomonadati; phylum Pseudomonadota; class Gammaproteobacteria; order Pseudomonadales; family Pseudomonadaceae; genus Pseudomonas; species Pseudomonas sp. Pc102. Next base: position 1,857,174 of record NZ_AP021905.1, read on the forward strand.
CCGGGCTGGCGACTATGGCGTCATGGAAAAGCGGTAGTTGGGTTCGGCCAAACGATTGCGGGAACTGCATGACGCCTCCTGTTAGCGGCGGATGACGCCGACGCTCAAGCCTTCGATGACCAGATCCCGCTCCTGAAGGTCCACCTCGATCGGTGCGAAATCCGGGTTTTCGGCGATCAGCCAGACCTTGTTGCCCTCGCGTTTGAAACGCTTGACGGTGACCTCGTCATCCAGGCGGGCTACGACGATCTGGCCGTTGCGGGCCTCGCGGGTGGTATGGACGGCGAGCAGGTCCCCATCGTGGATGCCGACATCCTTCATGCTCATGCCGCTCACGCGCAGCAGGTAGTCGGCGCGGGGATGGAAGAACTCCGGGTTGATCCGGCAGGATTCTTCGATGTTCTGCTGGGCGAGTATGGGAGCGCCGGCAGCAACGCGACCGATGATCGGCAGGCCGTCTTCCTCGGTGCTGGGCTCGAAGCCGGGGATGCGGATGCCGCGGGAGGCGCCGGGGGTCATCTCGATCGCACCCTTTCGGGCCAGCGCCTTGAGGTGCTCTTCGGCAGCATTGGGCGACTTGAAGCCCAATTCCTGGGCGATTTCCGCACGGGTGGGCGGATAGCCATTGTCTTCGATGCAGCGCTTGATGAACGCGAGGATCTCGGCTTGGCGGGGCGTGAGTTTCAGCATGTCGGCGCTCTGTCTTTTTATACAGTGACTGGAATTATATACAGTGATCATCGCTTGGCAACAAGTCTTCTCTGCATCCTTTCGCCGTGTGGCTTGTGGCTCTAGTGACTTGCCTGTCGTCTTGCGTGAATATGGCGCCTGCAAGCCGTGACCGGGGCGTCAGAAGATGGTGTGCGCGACTTGACAAGGCGGCGGCTTGAAACGTATGTTTCAAACAAGTGTTTGTCAGGCGGAGGAGCCATGGCCCAGTCGGAAACCGTCGAACGCATTCTTGATGCTGCGGAACAGCTGTTCGCGGAGAAGGGCTTCGCCGAGACTTCGTTGCGTTTGATCACCAGCAAGGCGGGTGTGAACCTGGCTGCTGTGAATTATCACTTCGGCTCGAAGAAGGCGCTGATCCAGGCGGTGTTCTCGCGCTTCCTCGGGCCCTTCTGCCAGAGTCTGGAGCGTGAGCTCGATCGCCGGCAGGCGAAGAGCGAGGCGCGCGCGACGCTCGAAGAGCTGCTGGAGATGCTGGTGGAGCAGGCGCTGGCGGTGAAGCCACGCAGCGGCAATGACCTGTCCATCTTCATGCGCTTGCTGGGGCTGGCGTTCAGCCAGAGCCAGGGCCACCTGCGCAAGTACCTGGAAGAGGTGTACGGCAAGGTCTTCCGTCGTTACATGCTGCTGGTCAACGAGTCGGCGCCCAAGGTGCCGCCACTCGAGCTGTTCTGGCGCGTGCATTTCATGCTCGGTGCCGCCGCGTTCAGCATGTCCGGCATCAAGGCGCTGCGCGCGATGGCCGAGACCGATTTCGGCGTGAACACGTCCATCGAACAGGTGATGCGCTTGATGGTGCCCTTCCTGGCAGCCGGAATGCGTGCCGAGACCGGGCTGTCCGACGAGACCCTTTCAAAAGCGGTCCTGAAACCGCGCAGCAAGTCCCCGAGCACGCCTGCCAAGGCCTGATCCCGGTGGGCGAGGGCAGGGGGATCGGCTAAGCTAGCGCCCCATGCCCGACCTCGATCTCCTCCATATTTCCATCGCCGACCAGCGCCTCTACGGCTTCGCCGGAGAGCGCCTGGTGCTGCGTCTTCCCGTTTCCACCGCGCTCAACGGCGCCGGTGAGCAGAGTGGCTCCAATCGCACGCCTCGCGGCCTTCACCAGGTGCGAGCGAAGATCGGCGAGGGGCTGCCGCAAGGCGCCGTGCTGCGCGGCCGTCGCTGGACCGGCGAGACCTGGACGCCCGAGTTGCACGCGCAGTTCCCGGGTCGCGACTGGATCCTCAGCCGCATCCTCTGGCTCAGTGGTTGCGAGCCCGGGCGCAACCGCCTGGGCAAGGTCGACACCATGCGTCGCTACATCTACCTGCACGGCACGCCGGACACCGAGCCCATGGGCGTACCGCTGTCCCATGGCTGCGTGCGCCTGCGCAATGCCGACCTGCTTGAACTCTTCCCCCGCGTTCCCGTCCATTGTGCGGTGCGGATCGATGAAGCGCCCCGGCCTGACTGGGCTGCGGCAGAACTCTCCTAAGGAATCCCATGCAAGGCTCTCTGATGCTGGACATCGGCGGCACCTGGCTGACCGCTGAGGATCGCCAGATCCTGCGGCAACCGGAAGTGGCCGGCCTGATCATCTTCGCGCGCAATATCGAGGACCCGCGCCAGGTGCGCGAACTCTGCGCCTCCATCCGCGCCCTGCGCCCGGACCTCATTCTCGCCGTCGACCAGGAAGGCGGGCGCGTGCAGCGTCTGCGCCAGGGGTTCGTGCGCCTGCCGGCCATGCGCGCGCTGGCCGACAACATCAATGCCGAGGCGCTGGCCCGGCAGTGCGGCTGGCTCATGGCGACCGAAGTCCTGGCCGTCGGGCTGGACATCAGCTTCGCCCCGGTGCTCGACCTTGATCACCAGCGCAGCGCCGTGGTCGGCAGCCGTGCCTTCGAGGGCGATCCGCAGCGCGCCACCGACCTGGCCGGTGCCTTCATCGAGGGCCTGCGTGCCGCCGGCATGGCGGCCACCGGCAAGCACTTCCCCGGCCACGGCTGGGCGGAAGCCGACTCCCACGTCGCCATTCCCACGGATGAGCGCAGCCTGGAGCAGATCCGCGCCGCGGACCTGGTGCCCTTCACCCGCCTGGCGCCCGAGCTGGACGGCATGATGCCGGCCCACGTCATCTATCCCAAGGTCGACTCGCAGCCCGCCGGTTTCTCGCGCCGTTGGCTGCAGGACATCCTGCGTGGCGAGCTGAAGTACACCGGGGTGATCTTCAGCGACGACCTGTCCATGGCCGGCGCCCACGTGGTGGGTGACGCCGCCGAGCGCATCGAGGCCGCGCTGAGCGCAGGCTGCGACATGGGCCTGGTGTGCAACGACCGTGCTGCCGCCGAGCTGGCCCTGTCGCGCCTGCAACGTCTCGGGGTGACGCCGCCTGCGCAGCTCGCGCGCATGCGCCGCCGCGCTTTCCCGGGCACCGAATACCGTCAAGACCCGCGTTGGCAAACGGCGATCGCCGCCCTGCGCGAAGCCCAGCTGATCGACTGAAGGAAGCGAAATGACCGTTTACGCGATTATCGGTGGCACCGGCCTCACCCAGCTCGAAGGCCTGACCATGAAGGCGCTGCTCAACCCCGAGACGCCCTACGGCGCGCCCTCGGCGGGCATCGTCCAGGGCGATTACGCCGGGCGCGACCTGCTGTTCCTCGCCCGCCATGGCCACCCGCACCGCATTCCTCCGCACCAGGTCAACTACCGTGCCAATCTCTGGGCGCTCAAGCAGGCTGGCGCCCAGGCGGTGGTCGCGGTCAATGCGGTGGGCGGTATCAACGCCGCCATGGGCACCGGGCACCTCGTTGTGCCGCACCAGCTGATCGACTACACCCACGGGCGTACCGACACCTTCTTCGAAGGCGAGCTGGACCATGTGACCCACATCGATTTCAGTCATCCCTACGACGAGGCGCTGCGGCAGAAGCTGCTCACCGCACTCGCCGCCACCGGGCACGCGCACAGCGACCACGGCGTGTATGGCTGCACCCAGGGCCCGCGCCTGGAGACGGTCGCCGAGATCGCCCGCATGGAGCGCGATGGCTGTGATCTGGTGGGGATGACCGGCATGCCAGAGGCCGTGCTCGCCCGTGAGCTGGACCTTCCCTACGCCTGCATCTCGCTGGTGGTCAATCCCGCTGCCGGCAAGTCCAGCGGCATCATCACCATGGCCGAGATCGAGGCCGCCCTGGCCGACGGCATCGGCAAGGTGCGCGAAGTCCTCGTCCGCCTGTTCAAGGCCTGACCGGCCTTCAGGCCGTCGGCAGGGGCGCGAAGAGAGCGTCGAGGTCCTCTTCGCGCAATTGCCAGTCCGCCCCCTCGCTCTGCCCGAGAATGCCCTCGGCGAGCAGCGCCTTGCGCTGTTGCAGTTGCTGGATCTTCTCTTCCACTGTGCCCCGGGCGATCAGCTTGTAGACGAACACCGGCTTGTCCTGGCCGATGCGGTAGGCACGGTCCGTTGCCTGGCGCTCGGCGGCCGGGTTCCACCAGGGGTCATAGTGGATCACCGTGTCGGCGGCGGTGAGATTCAGGCCCGTGCCACCCGCCTTCAGGCTGATCAGGAACAGCGGCACTTCTCCGGCCTGGAAGCGCTTCACGGGGGTGCGTCGATCGCGGGTGTCGCCCGTGAGGATCAGGTACTCGATGCCGCGCTGCTGCAGTTCGGCCTCGATCAGCTCCAGCATGCTGGTGAACTGCGAGAAGAGCAGCACCTTGCGCCCCTCGGCGAACAGCTCCACCAGCATCTCCATCAGGCTGTCCAGCTTGCCCGAGGTGCTGCCGCGCAGCGGCCGGTTGCGCTCGTGTTCCACCAGGCGCAGGTCGCAGCAGGTCTGGCGCAGCTTCAGCAGCGCCTCGAGGATCACCATCTGGCTGCGCGCCATGCCCTTGTCCTGGATCTCCGCGCGGACCTTGCGGTCCATCGCCAGGCGCACCGTCTCGTAGAGATCACGCTGCCCCTCGCTGAGCTCCACGCGCTGGACGATCTCGGTCTTGGCTGGCAGCTCGGTGGCCACCGATTCCTTGGTCCGGCGCAGCAGGAAGGGACGGATGCGACCGTTGAGATGGGCCAGGCGCTCGTTGTCGCCGCGCTTCTCGATCGGGGTGCGGTAGTCGCGGGCGAACTGCTTGGCGTCACCCAGCCAGCCGGGCATGAGGAAATGGAACAGCGACCAGAGCTCGCCCAGGTGATTCTCCAGCGGCGTGCCGGACAGGCACAGGCGCTGCCGCGCCTCCAGCTGGCGCACGGCCTGGGCGGCCTTGCTGGTGGGCGTCTTGATGTTCTGCGCCTCGTCCAGCACCAGCAGGTGCAGGGGCTGCGCCTTCCAGGTCGCGAGGTCGCGTGGCAGCAGGGCGTAGGTGGTGAGCAGCAGGTCGAACTCGCCCAGGCGTGCGAAGTCCTTCTTGCGGTTCGGGCCATGCAGCGCCAGCACCCGCAGGTCGGGAGCGAAGCGCGCGGCCTCGTCCTGCCAGTTGGGGATCAGGCTGGTGGGCATCACCACCAGCGCCGGACGGTCGAGACGGCCGGCGTTCTTTTCGGTGAGCAGGTGGGCCAGGGTCTGCAGGGTCTTGCCCAGGCCCATGTCGTCACCCAGCACGCCGCCCGCGCCCAATTCGCGCAGGCTCTGCAGCCAGGCGAGGCCTTGTAGCTGATAGGTGCGCAGGTCCGCCTGCAGGCCGGCAGGGGCCTCGTGGCGGGTCTGGCGGCTGTCACGCAGGCGCTCGGCGAAGCTGCGCAGGCGTTCGCCGCCCTGCCACTCCAGTTGCAGTTCGTCCAGTTGTCCCAGGCGTGCGGCATCGGGCAGGGCGAGGCGCAGGCTGCGGCCTTCCGGGCGATCTCGCAGGTAAAGCTCGCCCAGGGTGGCCAGCAAGGGTTTCAGGCGACCGAAGGGCAGGGCGACCTGCAGGGGGCGGCCGGTGTCGGCGCCCAGGGTGTCCAGTTGCAGGCGCAATTGCTCGTCGTCGCGCCGCTTCTCCAGGTTCTTCGGGCTGAGCAGCTTGGGGTTCTGCTGGATCAGACGCAGGAGGACGGGCAGCAGGCTGATGCGCTGGCCTTCGACCACGATGCCCAGTTCCAGGTCGAACCAATGCTGGCCCGGGACTTCGTCGACCTCGGCGTACCAGCGCTCGACGCTGGACAGGTCGAAGTGGAAGCCGGGGCGGATGTCCACCTCCCAGCCCTCGGCGCGTAGCTCCGGCAGGCCCTTGTTCATGAAGCGCTGCCAGGCGCTGTCACCGGGCAGCTCGAAGAGTTCATAGAGGTCACTGGGCAGGGCCAGGCTCTGGCGCAGCGATTCCTTGAAACCGAGCTGGCGCAGGCGCTCACGCAGGGCCTCCTCGGTGGCGGGCTGGCGCTGGACTTCCAGCAATTCGCCCTGGCGCTTGCTCACCGCGTTGTGGCGGGCATTCTTGCCGTGGGCGCTGATGCCGGCGTAGTCGAATGCCAGGCCGGCACGGTGTTGCTGGCTGCCGACCATGCGTCCGCTGCGCAGGTCGTAGAGGCTCTGCGCCAGGCTGCCGAGGGCCAGCAGCGGGCGTGGCTGGATGTCCTTGAGCACGCGCCTGGCCGTGGGCGTCTCTGCAGCCGACAGCGGCCGTTCCGGACGCTGGCTGGGGGCGCCTTCCTCCAGCACTTGCAGGATGGCTGCCACGCAGTGCTTGCAGTTGATGCCCACCGGGCAGCTGCAGCGGCCGATGATGCCGAGGCCGTGGGGCGCCAGGCGGATGTTCTGATGGTAGAAGTTGTCACCCGAACCGGCGCAGCTGGACTGCAGCAGGGTCTCGTCCATGGCCCGCAGGCGCGCCAGGCGCTGGCGGGCATAGCCCGTGCCGCGCTGCAGCGCGCCGCTGTCGAAGTCCTGCCGCCAGTCGTGCTGGCGCAGGTGTTCGAGCAGGGTGAGCACGTCGGTCAGAGCGGGCTGACGCGGATCAGGACGCCGAGGCTGGAGTGATCGAGGTAGGTCAGCTCGCCGGTCTTCAGGCGGGTGCCCTGCTTGATGCGCTCGCTGCCGCTGAGCAGGCCGCTGCCGTCGAACTGGTTGACCCAGAAGTCGACGGCGACATCGGTGTAGCGCACCTGGGACAGGGTCACGGTGCCTTCCACCGGGAAGTGGCCAAGCTGCTGGTCACCGGCGCTGACGGCCACGCGGCTGGGGTTGGCGCCGACGCTCTGCGTCCAGGCCTTGTGCAGCAGCACCTGGTAGCCATTGCCGGGGTTGAGCTTGGCGGCCTCGCCGTTCAGCGCGGTGGCGCGTTCACCGACGCTGACCAGGCTCTGCGCGCCGTTGGCCCAATCGTCCGGTGCCGGCTGGCTGGCGGGCGTGGCGTCGCCCGACTGGCGGAAGAGAATCAGCTCGACCTGGTAGAGCCCATCGGCGAAAGCGCTGGGGGCCAGCAGGGCAAGCATCAGGGCGAGGTAACGGAGCGCACGCATGGATCGGTCCTTTAAGCGGATTGCGGAGTCAGGCGCTCGAACAGCGCCTCGAGTGTGTTGAAGCGTTCTTCCGGGCGCTCCATCGGCACCTGGAAGCGGAACAGCGTGGCGCCTTCGAACTTGTAGCGCTTGGGCTGGCCCTGGATCAGCTTGATCAGCACCAGCGGGTCGACGCAGGTGTCGGCGGCGAATTCTATCCGACCGCCCTGCGGGCCGGCGTCGACTTTCTTGATGCCGAGCTTCTCCGCCTGCAGTTTTAGCAGGGTCAGGCGTACCAGGTTCTTGGTCGGTTCCGGCAGCAGGCCGAAGCGGTCGATCATCTCCACCTGCAGCTCCTTCAGGCCGTCCTCGTCGGCGGCCGAGGCGATGCGCTTGTAGAGGATCAGGCGCGCGTGCACGTCGGGCAGGTAGTCCTCGGGAATCAGCGCCGGCAGGCGCAGGTTGATTTCCGGCCCGCCCCCCAGCGGTTGCTCCAGGTTGGGCTGTTCGCCCTTCTGGATGGCCTTGACCGCGCGTTCGAGCATTTCCATGTAGAGGGTGAAGCCCACCGCCTGGATCTGCCCGCTCTGCCCGTCGCCGAGCAGCTCGCCGGCGCCCCGTATCTCCAGGTCATGGGTGGCCAGGACGAAGCCGGCCCCCAGGTCCTGGGCGTTGGCGATGGCTTCCAGGCGCTTCTGGGCGTCCTCGGTCATCTGCTTGCGTGGCGGGGTGAGCAGGTAGGCGTAGGCTTGGTGGTGGCTGCGCCCGACGCGGCCGCGCAGCTGGTGCAGCTGGGCCAGGCCGAACTTGTCGGCGCGTTCGATGATGATGGTGTTGGCGCTGGGGACGTCGATGCCGGTCTCGATGATGGTCGAGGCGATCAGCACGTTGAAGCGCTTGTGGTAGAAGTCGCTCATCACCTGCTCGAGTTCGCGCTCGTGCATCTGCCCGTGGCCGATGCCGATGCGCGCCTCGGGCACCAGCTCCGCCAGGTCGGCGGCGCACTTCTCGATGCTCTTCACTTCGTTGTGCAGGTAGTACACCTGGCCGCCGCGCAGCAGCTCGCGCAGCAGCGCCTCCTTGATCACGGTGTTCTGCTGTTCCATGACGAAGGTACGCACCGACAGGCGGCGCGCGGGTGGGGTGGCGATGATCGACAGGTCGCGCATGCCGGCGACGGCCATGTTCAGGGTGCGCGGGATCGGCGTGGCGGTGAGGGTGAGGATGTCCACCTCGCTGCGCAGGGCCTTGAGCTGCTCCTTCTGGCGCACGCCGAAGCGGTGTTCCTCGTCGATGATCACCAGGCCCAGGTTCTTGAAGGTGATGTCGTCCTGCAGCAGCTTGTGGGTGCCGATGACGATGTCCACCTTGCCGTCGGCCAGTTGTTGCGCGGCGCCTTCCACTTCCTTGGCGGTCTTGAAGCGGCTCATCACCTCGACCTTCACCGGCCAGTCGGCGAAGCGGTCGCGGAAGCTGTTGTAGTGCTGCTGGGCGAGCAGGGTGGTGGGCACCAGCACCGCCACCTGCTTGCCGCTGTGCACGGCGACGAAGGCGGCGCGCATGGCCACCTCGGTCTTGCCGAAACCCACGTCGCCGCAGACCAGGCGGTCCATCGGCTTGGGCGCCAGCATGTCGGCCAGTACGGCGTCGATGGCGGTCTGCTGGTCCGGGGTCTCCTCGAAGGGGAAGCCGGCGGAGAAGGTGACGTAGTCGGCCATCGGGTCCTTGAAGGCATAGCCTTCGCGGGCGGCGCGACGGGCATAGATGTCCAGCAGTTCGGCGGCGACGTCACGCACCTGTTCGGCGGCCTTGCGCTTGGCCTTCTGCCAGGCCTCCGAGCCCAGGCGGTGCAGCGGCGCGAGGGCGTCGTCGCTGCCGGTGTAGCGGGCGATCAGGTGCAGGCTGGCCACGGGTACATAGAGCTTGGCTTCCTCGGCGTATTGCAGGGCGAGGAACTCGGCGGACTGGCCCTCGATCTCCAGGGTGATCAGGCCCAGGTAGCGGCCGACGCCGTGGTCGATGTGCACCACCGGCGCGCCTTCGCGCAGCTCGGCGAGGTTCTTGATGACGTTGTCGCCACCGTCGCCCCGGCGGTCGCGGCGGCGGCGCTGCATCACGCGCTGGCCGAACAGCGGGCTCTCGGCGACCAGCGCCAGGCCCGGGTCATCCAGCAGCAGGCCTTCGTCCAGGGGCGCGATGGTGATGGCCAGGCGCTCCTTGCCGGCGACGAACTCCGTCCAGCCGCTGACTTCCTGCGGGCGCAGCTTGAGGCGGGCGAGCAACTCCAGCAGCACTTCGCGGCGGCCGGCCGATTCGGCGCTGAACAGCACGCGGCCGGGGAACTCTTCCAGGAAGCGGCGCAGGGCGGCCAGGGGTTCGCTGGCCTTGGCCTGGATCGCCAGGTCCGGCAACGGGCGCGCCGGGAAGCGCTCGCGACCGACGCCGGTGGACAGGTCCTCCTGGCTGACCACGACCCGTGGCGAGCCCTTGAGCCGGGCGAAGCAGTCCTCCACCGGCAGGAACAGCTCGGCGGGCGGCACCAGCGGGCGCTCGGGGTCGACGCGGCGCTCTTCATAGCGGTTGCGCACGTCGTTCCAGAACTGCTCGGCGGCCTGCTCGATGCCGGGCAGGGAGAACACCTGTGTGTCCTGGGGCAGGTAGTCGAAGAGGGTGGCGCTGCCCTCGAAGAACAGCGGCAGGTAGTACTCGATGCCGGCCGGGGTGATGCCGCTGGCCAGGTCCTGGTAGATCGGGCAGCGGCGGAAATCCACGTCGAAGCGCTCGCGGAAGCGGCCGCGGAAGTCGGTCACGGCCTTCTTGTCCAGCGGGAACTCGCGGGCCGGCAGCAGGCGGATCGATTCCACCTTGTCCACCGAGCGCTGGGTCTCGGGGTCGAAGGTGCGCAGGGTCTCGATCTCGTCATCGAACAGGTCGATGCGGAAGGGCACGTCGCTGCCCATCGGGAACAGGTCGATCAGCGCGCCGCGCACGGCGAACTCGCCGTGTTCGTAGACGGTGTCCACGCAGCGATAGCCGGCCGCCTCCAGGCGGCTGCGCATCTGCTCGACGTCGAGCTTCTGGCCGACGTCCAGCACCAGGCTGGAGCCCAGCAGGAAGCGCGTCGGCGCCAGGCGGTGCAGGGCTGTGGTGATGGGCACCACCAGCACGCCGTGGGTCAGCTCCGGCAGTCGGTAGAGGCTGGCGATGCGCTGGGAGATGATGTCCTGGTGCGGCGAGAACAGGTCGTAGGGCAGCGTTTCCCAGTCCGGGAAGTGCAGCACCGGCAGGTCCGGGGCGAAGAAGCTCAGTTCCTGCTCCAGGCGTTCGGCGCTCTGGCTGTCGGCGGTCAGCAGCAGGGTGAAGCGCCGGGCGGCGCTGGCGGCTTCGGCGATCGCCAGGCTGAGGGCGGCACCGGGGAGGTTGCCCCATTGCTGCTTGCCGGCGGCGGCGGGCAGGGTCGGGAGACGCAGGACGGACTCGGGCAAAGGTGGCTCCGGTCGGAAAATTGGACCCGGGCGATTGTAACTATCCCGACTGACGGATGTCAGTCTTACGTCCGCTGCAGATTGCCGCCGCTTGCGCGCGCCGTCATAATGTAGCCCCTTTTTTCAGCCCCTACATGTGGAAGGTACTGCCCGTGACTCAGAAGCCCGACCAGTGTCTCGGTGAGTGGATTGATCGTGAAGCCCTCGCGGAAGCGATGATTCCGCTGATTGGCCAGCTCTACCGCAACAACAGCGTGGTGACCTCGATCTATGGCCGTGGTCTGATCAACCGTTCGGTGATCGACATTCTCAAGGCCCATCGTTTCGCCCGTCACCGCCTGGCTGACGACAGCGAGCTGTCGGTCCACGATACCTTCCCGATCCTCAAGGCCATGAGCGAGCTGAAGCTGGGCGCGGCTTCCGTGGACCTGGGCAAGATGGCCAGCAAGTTCAAGGCCGAAGGCAACGGCCGTGCCGTCGAGCAGTTCGTCAAGGACGAGCTGGCCGACGTGGTCGGCAAGCAGAACGGCGCTGCCCGCGAAGGCACCGACGTCGTCCTGTACGGCTTCGGCCGCATCGGCCGCCTGCTGGCGCGCATCCTGATCGAGAAGACCGGTGGCGGCGACGGCCTGCGCCTGCGCGCCATCGTCGTGCGCAAGGGCGCCAGCAACGACCTGGTCAAGCGCGCCAGCCTGCTGCGCCGCGACTCCGTGCACGGCAAGTTCGATGGCACCATCACCATCGACGAGGAAAACAACACCCTCACCGCCAACGGCAACCTGATCCAGGTGATCTACGCCAAGTCGCCGACCGAAGTCGACTACACCCAGTACGGCATCAAGAATGCCCTGCTGGTCGACAACACCGGCGTGTGGCGCGATGCCGAGGGCCTGGGCCAGCACCTGAGCTGCCCGGGTGTCGATCGCGTCGTCCTGACCGCTCCTGGCAAGGGCGCGCTGAAGAACATCGTGCACGGCATCAACCACAGCGAGATCACCGCCGAAGACAAGATCATCTCGGCCGCCTCCTGCACCACCAACGCCATCGTGCCGGTGCTCAAGGCCGTCAATGATCAGTACGGCATCGTCAACGGCCACGTCGAGACCGTTCACTCGTACACCAACGACCAGAACCTGATCGACAACTTCCACAAGGGCGATCGCCGTGGCCGCAGCGCGCCGCTGAACATGGTGATCACCGAGACCGGCGCCGCCACCGCTGCCGCCAAGGCCCTGCCGGTGCTGAAGGGCAAGCTGACCGGCAACGCCATTCGCGTGCCGACGCCGAACGTGTCGATGGCCATCCTCAACCTGAACCTGGAAAAGGCCACCACCCGCGAAGAGATCAACGAGTACCTGCGCCAGATGGCCATGCACTCGGACCTGCAGAAGCAGATCGACTTCGTCAGCTCGCAGGAAGTGGTCTCCACCGACTTCGTCGGCTCCCGCCACGCCGGTGTGGTCGATGCCGAAGCCACCATCTGCAACGACAACCGTGTCGTGCTCTACGTGTGGTACGACAACGAGTTCGGCTACAGCTGCCAGGTGGTCCGCGTGATGGAAGAGATGGCCGGGGTCAACCCGCCTGCGTTCCCGCGCTGATACCGCGTTGAACAGAACGGGAGCTTTCGGGCTCCCGTTTTTCATTTTTAGGTCTGTAATCGCTATACCCACCTCCTGCTTGGAAACCCCTTGATGGACGGACAACAGCTGCACGCCGGCTCGCTCAAGCGCGGCCTGGAAAATCGCCATATCCAGCTGATCGCCCTGGGCGGCGCCATCGGCACCGGTCTGTTCCTCGGCTCGGCCGGGGTACTCAAATCCGCCGGCCCCTCGATGATCCTCGGCTACGCCATCGCCGGCTTCATCGCCTTCCTGATCATGCGCCAGCTGGGCGAGATGATCGTCGAGGAGCCCGTGGCCGGCTCCTTCAGCCACTTCGCCCACAAGTACTGGGGTGGCTACGCGGGCTTCCTCTCCGGCTGGAACTACTGGGTGCTCTATGTGCTGGTGGGCATGGCCGAGCTGACCGCGGTGGGCAAGTACGTGCAGTTCTGGTGGCCGGAAGTGCCCACCTGGGCGACGGCTGCGGCCTTCTTCGTGCTGATCAACCTGATCAACCTGGCCAACGTCCGCGCCTTCGGCGAGACCGAGTTCTGGTTCGCCCTGATCAAGGTGGTGGCGATCATCGGCATGATCATCCTCGGCCTCTACCTGCTGGTCTCCGGCACCGGCGGCGAGCAGGCGGCCGTGAGCAACCTGTGGAGCCACGGCGGGTTCTTCCCCAATGGCCTGGAGGGGCTGGTGATGGTCCTGGCGATCATCATGTTCTCCTTCGGTGGCCTGGAGCTGGTGGGTATCACCGCCGCCGAGGCCAGCGAGCCGAAGAAGGTGATCCCCAAGGCGATCAACCAGGTGATCTGGCGCATCCTGATCTTCTATATCGGCGCCCTCACCGTGCTGCTGATGCTCTACCCCTGGGACAAGCTGCTGGAAACCCTGAACGCCGCCGGCGACCCCTACAGCGGCAGCCCCTTCGTGCAGATCTTCTCGCTGATCGGCAGCGACACCGCCGCCCATCTGTTGAACTTCGTGGTGCTGACTGCCGCGCTGTCGGTCTACAACAGCGGCGTGTACTGCAACAGCCGCATGCTCTACGGCCTGGCCGAGCAGGGCGATGCACCCAAGGCGCTGCTCAAGGTCAACCGTCGTGGCGTGCCGGTGCTGGCCATCGGCGTCTCCGCGCTGGTGACCCTGCTGTGCGTGCTGGTGAACTACCTGGCGCCCAAGCAGGCGCTGGAACTGCTGATGGCGCTGGTGGTGGCGGCGCTGGTGATCAACTGGGCGATGATCAGCCTGTCGCACCTGATGTTCCGCAAGTCGCTGCAGCGCCAGGGCATCGAGCCCTTCTTCAAGTCGCTCTGGTACCCCTTCAGCAACTACCTGTGCCTGGCCTTCGTGGCGCTGATCCTCGGCGTGATGCTGCTGATCCCCGGCATCAACGTGTCGGTGTACGCCATTCCCTTCTGGCTCGGCTTCATCGCCATCTGCTACGCCATCCGGCGTTCCGCGGGCCCTCGCTCGTAATGTCTGAAACGGGGGCTGCGGCCCCCGTTCCTTTCCTGCTCGCCCCGCCGTTCGCATCCGTGACCCCGCGTCCGCCATCTGACCTCCCGTCACCGCTCCAGGCCTAACCGACGGAAAGCCAAGGATTTTCGGTGGTCGCACCGAGGGGAGCCTCTTTATAATGCGCGGTTTTCGTCCCGAGGCTCTGCCGCGTGCCGGCATATGTGCCGGTGCCTGCCTGGCGTTTGGCGGCTACTGTTCGACACCGGGACGAAACCCTTCTCAAGGTTCAGGCGAGAGACATGACAAGAATCAGACGGGGGTTGGACCTGCCCATCGCAGGCCAGCCTGAGCAGCGCATCGAGGCTGCACGAGCCGTGCGTAGCGTGGCCGTGATCGGCTTCGACTACCACGGCATGAAGCCCACCATGCAGGTGCAGGTCGGGGACCGGGTGAAGCTGGGCCAGGCCCTGTTCGCCGACAAGAAGAACCCCGGCGTGCTCTTCACCGCCCCGGCGGCGGGCGTGGTCTCGGCCATCCACCGCGGCGAGCAGCGTGTGCTGCAGTCGGTGGTGATCGATGTGGACGGCGATGACGAAGTCGTCTTCGACACCTGCCCGGACAACGCCATGGATGCCCTCGATCCCCAGGCCGTGCGGGACAACCTGCAGCGCTCGGGCCTCTGGACCGCACTGCGCACACGCCCGTTCAGCCGGGTGCCGGTGGTCGATGCCGTACCCAGTTCGATCTTCGTGACCGCCCTCGATACCCACCCGCTGGCCGCCGACCCGCAGCCGATCATCGCTGCCCACGCCGCCGACTTTGAACGCGGCCTCAAGGTGCTGGCGCGTCTGGGCCGGGTGTTCCTGTGCAAGGCCGACGGGGCCAGCCTGCCAGGTGAGCAGTTGACCGGCGTGCGCGCCGAGGCCTTCTCCGGTCCGCATCCGGCGGGTCTTCCGGGCACCCACATCCACTTCCTCGACCCGGTGAGCGCCACCAAGAGCGTCTGGCACATCGGCTACCAGGACGTGATCGCCATCGGCAAGCTGTTCGCCACCGGCCGCCTGTGGGTCGAGCGCGTCGTGGCCCTGGCCGGCCCGGTGGTGGAGAAGCCGCGTCTGCTGGCCACCCGCCTGGGCGCGAGCCTCGACGAGCTGACCGCCGGCGAACTCAAGCCCGGCGTCAACCGCGTGGTGTCCGGCTCTCTGCTGGGCGGGCGCACCTCCCGTGGCGCCTGCGCCTACCTGGGGCGCTACCACCTGCAGGTGTCCTGCCTCGCCGAAGGCAACGACCGCGAGCTGCTGCACTACCTGCGCGCCGGGGTGAACAAGCACTCGGTGCTGAACATCTTCGTCTCCAAGCTGATGACGGCCCGCCGGTTCGCCTTCAGCACCAGCACCAACGGCAGCCCGCGCGCCATGGTGCCGGTGGGCAACTACGAGGCGGTGATGCCGCTGGACATCCTGCCCACCCAGTTGCTGCGCTACCTCATCGTCGGCGACACCGAGATGGCCCAGAAGCTGGGCTGCCTGGAGCTGGACGAGGAAGACCTGGCGCTGTGCAGCTACGTCTGCGCCGGCAAGTACGAGTACGGCCCCATCCTGCGGGACAACCTCAACCGCATCGAGAAGGAGGGCTGACATGGGCCTGCGCAAGTTCCTCGACCGGATCGAGCACAACTTCGAACAGGGGGGCCGCTTCGAGAAGTGGTACGCCCTGTACGAAGCGATCGACACCTTCTTCTACCGGCCGGCCGACGTCACCCGGACCACGGCCCACGTGCGCGATGGCATCGACCTCAAGCGCATGATGATCACCGTGTGGCTCTGCACCTTCCCGGCCATGTTCTTCGGCATGTGGAACGTCGGCTACCAGGCCAACCTGGTGTTCGCCCAGAGCCCGGACCTGCTGGCCGCCCAGGACGGCTGGCGCTTCGCGCTGATCGGCAGCCTGGCGGGCTTCGACCCCAACAGCCTGTGGGACAACGTCATCCAGGGCGCTGCCTGGTTCCTGCCCATCTACGCCGTGACCTTCATCGTCGGCGGCTTCTGGGAAGTGCTGTTCGCCGCCATCCGCCGCCATGAAGTGAACGAAGGCTTCTTCGTCACCTCCGTGCTCTTCGCCCTCACCCTGCCGCCGAGCATCCCGCTGTGGCAGGTGGCCCTGGGCATCAGCTTCGGCGTGGTGCTGGGCAAGGAAGTGTTCGGCGGCACCGGCAAGAACTTCCTCAACCCCGCCCTGGTGGGCCGTGCCTTCCTGTTCTTCGCCTACCCGGCGCAGATTTCCGGTGACGCCGTGTGGACGGCGGTGGACGGCTTCGCCGGCGCCACTTCCCTGAGCCTGGGCGCTGCCGGTGGCGTGGAGAACATAATCGGTCACGGCATCACCTGGATGGACGCCTTCCTCGGCACCATCCACGGCTCCATCGGCGAGACCAGCACCCTGGCCATCTTCATCGGCGGCGGCGTGCTGCTGCTGACCCGCATCGCCGCCTGGCGCATCGTCGTCGGCGTGCTGCTGGGCATGATCGCCACCAGCACGCTGTTCAACGCCATCGGTTCCGACACCAACCCGATGTTCGCCATGCCCTGGTACTGGCACCTGGTCCTCGGCGGCTTCGCCTTCGGCATGATGTTCATGGCCACCGACCCGGTGTCCGCCTCCATGACCAACACCGGCAAATGGCTGTTCGGCGCGCTGATCGGCCTGATGGTGGTGCTGATCCGCGTGGTCAACCCCGCCTTCCCGGAAGGCATGATGCTGGCGATCCTCTTCGCCAACCTCTGTGCACCGCTGATCGACCACTTCGTCGTCCAGGGCAACATCAAGCGGAGGCTGGCACGCCATGGCTAACCAGAAGGAATCCACGATCCGCACCCTGTTGGTGGCCCTGGTGGTCTGCCTGGTGTGCTCCATCTTCGTCGCCGGCGGGGCGGTGGCCCTCAAGCCGGTGCAGGTGGAGAACCGCGAGCTGGACAAGCAGCGCAGCATCCTCTCCATCGCCGGCCTCGGCCGGCCGGGCATGTCTGCCAGCGAAGTGAAGGCGCTCTATGCCGAGCGCATCACTGCCAAGGTGGTGGACCTCACCAGCGGCGAATACAGCGACGCCATCCAGGCCGCCGGCTTCGACCCGCTGAAGGCCGCCAAGGACCCGAAGCTCTCCGACGTCCTGCCGGGTGACCAGGACATCGCCTCCATCAAGCGCCGCGAGCGCTTCACCACCGTCTACCTGGTGGAGAAGGACGGCCAACTGGACACCCTGATCCTGCCGGTGCGCGGCTACGGCCTGTGGTCGACCCTGTACGGCTTCCTCGCCCTCAAGGGCGACCTCGACACCGTGGTCGGCCTGGGCTTCTACCAGCACGGCGAGACGCCCGGCCTCGGCGGCGAGGTGGACAACCCGAAATGGAAGGCGCTGTGGAACGGCAAGAGCCTGTTCGATGAGCAGGGCCAACTGGCCATCCAGATCATCAAGGGCAGTGTCGAGCCCGGCTCGCCCAAGGCCAGCCACCAGGTCGACGGCCTGGCCGGCGCCACGCTGACCAGCAAGGGCGTCAACAACCTGCTGCATTTCTGGCTCGGCAAGAACGGCTTCGGCCCCTTCCTGGCCAAGCTGAACAACGGGGAGGCATGAACATGGCGCAACCCACGATCCGCTCGGTCCTGCTGGACCCGATCCTGCACAACAACCCCATCGGCCTGCAGATCCTCGGCATCTGCTCGGCCCTGGCGGTCACCTCCAACCTGAAGACCGCGCTGGTGATGTCCATCGCCCTGACGCTGGTGACCGGCTTCTCCAACCTGTTCATCTCGATGATCCGCAGCCAGATCCCCAGCTCGATCCGCATGATCGTGCAGATGGTGATCATCGCCTCGCTGGTGATAGTGGTGGACCAGGTGCTCAAGGCCTATGCCTTCAGCCTGTCCAAGCAGCTCTCGGTGTTCGTCGGCCTGATCATCACCAACTGCATCGTGATGGGCCGCGCCGAAGCCTTCGCCATGGCCAACCCGCCCGTGCTGTCGTTCTTCGACGGCATCGGCAACGGCCTGGGCTACAGCGCCATGCTCATCGTCCTCGGCGTGATCCGCGAGCTGTTCGGCTCCGGCAAGCTGCTGGGCTACGAGATCCTCCCGGTGATCAACGACGGCGGCTGGTACCAGCCCAACGGGCTGTTACTGCTGCCGCCCTCGGCCTTCTTCCTCATCGGCCTGATCATCTGGGCCCTGCGCAGCTGGAAGACCGAGCAGAAAGAGGCCCCGGCCTTCAAGATCGCGCCCCAGGTATCCAACAAGGAGGCCTACTGATGGAGCACTACCTCAGCCTGTTCGTGAAGGCGGTGTTCGTCGAGAACATGGCCCTGGCCTTCTTCCTCGGCATGTGCACCTTCATCGCCATTTCCAAGAAGGTGGAAACCGCCATCGGCCTCGGCATCGCCGTGATCGTGGTGCAGGCCATCACCGTGCCGGCCAACAACCTGCTCTACACCCTCCTGCTCAAGGACGGTGCGCTGGCCTGGGCCGGCCTGCCGGACGTGGACCTGTCGTTCCTCGGCCTGCTCAGCTACATCGGGGTGATCGCCGCCATCGTGCAGATCCTCGAGATGCTGCTCGACAAGTACGTGCCCTCGCTCTACAACGCCCTCGGCGTGTTCCTGCCGCTGATCACGGTGAACTGCGCCATCATGGCCGGCTCGCTGTTCATGGTGGAGCGCGACTACAACCTGGGCGAGAGCGTGGTCTACGGCGTCGGTTCCGGCTTCTCCTGGGCCCTGGCCATCGCGTTGCTCGCCGGCATCCGCGAGAAGCTCAAGTACAGCGATGTACCCGAGGGCCTGCAGGGCCTGGGCATCACCTTCATCACCATCGGCCTGATGTCGCTGGGCTTCATGTCCTTCTCGGGCGTCCAGCTGTAAGGAGGCGACATGCCGAGTTTCGAAATCTTCCTCGCCATTGGCATGTTCACCGCCATCGTCCTCGCGCTGGTGGTGATCATCCTCGCCGCCCGCGCCAAGCTGGTGTCCGGCGGCGACGTGAACATCGTGATCAACCGCGAGCGCACCATCACCGTCCCGGCCGGCGGCAAGCTGCTGCAGACCCTGGCGGCGCAGAACGTCTTCCTCTCCTCGGCCTGCGGGGGCGGTGGTACCTGCGCCCAGTGCAAGTGCGTGGTGGAGAGCGGTGGCGGCGAGATGCTGCCCACCGAGGAGTCCCACTTCACCCGCCGCCAGGCGAAGGAAGGCTGGCGCCTGTCCTGCCAGACCCCGGTGAAGCAGGACATGCACATCGAGGTGCCCGAAGAGGTCTTCGGGGTGAAGAAGTGGGAATGCACGGTGGAGTCCAACCCCAACGTCGCCACCTTCATCAAGGAGCTGACCCTGCGCCTGCCGGAAGGGGAGAGCGTCGACTTCCGCGCCGGCGGCTACGTCCAGCTGGAGTGCCCGCCCCACGAGGTGCACTACAAGGACTTCGACATCCAGCCCGAATACCGGGCCGACTGGGACAGGTTCAACTTCTGGAAGTACGTCTCCAGGGTCGACGAGACCGTCATCCGCGCCTACTCCATGGCCAACTACCCGGACGAGAAGGGCATCGTGAAGTTCAACATCCGCGTGGCCTCGCCGCCGCCGGGCAAGGACGACATCCCGCCGGGCAAGATGTCCTCCTGGGTGTTCAACCTCAAGCCGGGCGACAAGGTCACCGTATACGGCCCCTTCGGCGAGTTCTTCGCCAAGGATACCGACGCCGAGATGGTCTTCATCGGTGGTGGCGCGGGCATGGCGCCCATGCGCTCGCACATCTTCGACCAGCTCAAGCGCCTGGGCTCCCGGCGCAAGATCAGCTTCTGGTACGGCGCGCGCTCCCTGCGCGAAGCCTTCTACACCGAGGAGTACGACCAGCTGGCCGCCGAGACCCCCAACTTCCAGTGGCACCTGGCGCTGTCCGACCCGCAGCCCGAGGACAACTGGACCGGCTACACCGGCTTCATCCACAACGTGCTGTTCGAGAACTACCTCAAGGACCACCCGGCCCCCGAGGACTGCGAGTTCTACATGTGCGGCCCGCCGATGATGAACGCGGCCGTGATCAAGATGCTGCTGGACCTGGGCGTCGAGCGCGAGAACATCCTGCTGGACGACTTCGGTGGTTAGACCCGTTGCCCTGCTGCTTTCGGCCAGCTTCCTGCTGGCCGGATGCGGCGATTCCCTGGAGCAGTTCGGCGGCCCGACCATGGGCAGCAGCTACTCGGTGAAGTACGTGCGCAACGCGTCCGGGCCCTCCGTGGAGCAGGCGCGGGGTGAAGTGGAGGGCATCCTCGCCGAGATCGACCGGCAGATGTCCACCTACCGTGCCGACTCCGACGTGGAGCGTTTCAACGCCCTGCCGGCAGGCAGCTGCATGGCCCTGCCGGCGCCCATGCTGGAGCTGGTGGCCTTTGGCGACAGCCTGTCCGCACAGAGCGACGGCGCCTTCGACATGACCCTGGAGCCGCTGCTCAACCTCTGGGGCTTCGGCCCGCAGTCGCGCGGGGACCAGGTGCCCAGCGCCGAGGCCATCGCCGCGGCCCGGGCCGATGTCGGCCACCAGCACCTCAAGCGCCAGGGCGACCAACTGTGCAAGGACGCCGCCGTTCAACTGGACTTCAATGCCATCGCCGCCGGCTATGCCGTGGATCGCGTCAGCGCGCGGCTGGGCGAGCTGGGCGTGACCAGCTCGCTGGTGGACATCACCGGGGAGATGAAAGCCACCGGCCACAAGCCCGACGGCAGCCCCTGGCGCGTGGCCATCGAAGCGCCGCGCGACGACCGCCAGGTGGCGCAGAAGATTGTTGCATTGCAGGACATGGGCATTTCCACCTCAGGCGACTATCGCAACTACTTCGAACGGGGTGGACAGCGGTATTCTCACACCCTCGATCCCACCAGCGGCGCACCCATCACCCATCACCTGGCAGCGGTCACGGTCATCGACCCGTCGGCGCTGCGTGCCGATGGACTGTCTACGCTGTTGATGGTGCTCGGTCCCGAGGCCGGCCTGGCGTTTGCCGACCGCCACGACATCGCGGCGTTCTTCGTCACCCGCGAAGGCACGGGCTTCGCCACCCGCGGCAGTCGCCGCTTCGAGCAACTGTTCCCCACGGAGGCGCACTGAACATGACCTGGCTACTGGTCTTCCTGATCATGCTGCTGGTGGTGCTGGGCATGGCCATCGGCGTGATCATGGGGCGCAAGCCCATCGCCGGTTCCTGCGGTGGTATCGCCAACCTGGGGATCGAGAAGGAATGCTCGATCTGTGGTGGCAATCGCGAAAAGTGCGAGGAAGCCAATCGCGACGGCGATGTAGTGGATGCAAAACTCGCCTACGACGCGACCAAGCGCTAATGTGCAGCGCCATGCAGCGTGACTAAGCTGCGCGCCGAGTTCGAAACGCTGCGGTGACCCGTTCCGCGGCCCTGCCGGAGGCCACAGAGAGCCCTCCGGCCCGTTATGAGGAGTAAGCATGGCTGTCTACAACTACGACGTAGTGGTGCTGGGTTCCGGCCCGGCGGGGGAAGGGGCGGCGATGAACGCCGCCAAGGCCGGGCGCAAGGTGGCGGTGGTCGACAACCGCCCGCTGGTCGGCGGCAACTGCACCCACCTGGGCACCATCCCGTCCAAGGCCCTGCGCCACTCGGTGCGGCAGATCATGCAGTACAACACCAACCCGCTGTTCCGCCAGATCGGCGAGCCGCGCTGGTTCTCCTTCCCCGACGTGCTCAAGAGTGCCGAGCGGGTGATCTCCAAGCAGGTCGCCTCGCGCACCGGCTACTACGCCCGTAACCGCGTCGACGTGTTCTTCGGCACCGCCAGCTTCTCCGACGAGCAGACCGTCGAAGTGGTATGCGCCAGCGGCGTGGTGGAAAAGCTGGTGGCCAAGCAGGTCATCATCGCCACCGGCTCGCGTCCCTACCGCCCAGCGGACGTGGACTTCCACCACCCGCGCATCTACGACAGCGACACCATCCTCAGCCTCACCCACACCCCGCGCCGCATCATCATCTACGGTGCCGGCGTGATCGGCTCGGAGTACGCCTCCATCTTCAGCGGCCTGGGCGTGCTGGTGGACCTGATCGACAACCGCGACCAGCTGCTCAGCTTCCTCGACGACGAGATCTCCGACGCCCTCAGCTACCACCTGCGCAACAACAACGTGCTCATCCGCCACAACGAGGAGTACGAGCGCATCGAGGGGCTGGAGAACGGCGTGATCCTGCACCTGAAGTCCGGCAAGAAGATCAAGGCCGACTGCCTGCTGTGGTGCAACGGCCGTACCGGCAACACCGACCGCCTGGGGCTGGAGAACATCGGCATCAAGGTCAACAGCCGTGGCCAGATCGCCGTGGACCAGTACTACCGCACCGAAGTGGGCAATATCTTCGCAGCGGGTGACGTGATCGGCTGGCCGAGCCTGGCCAGCGCCGCCGCCGACCAGGGCCGCTCGGCCGCCGGCAGCGCGGTGGAGAACGACAGCTGGCGCTTCGTCGACGACGTGCCCACCGGCATCTACACCATTCCGGAGATCAGCTCCATCGGCAAGAACGAGCGCGAGCTGACCCAGGCCAAGATCCCCTATGAAGTGGGCAAGGCGTTCTTCAAGGGCATGGCCCGTGCGCAGATCTCCCACGAACCGGTGGGCATGCTGAAGATCCTCTTCCATCGCGAGACCCTGGAAGTGCTCGGCGTGCACTGCTTCGGCTACCAGGCCTCGGAGATCGTCCACATCGGCCAGGCGATCATGAACCAGAAGGGCGAAGCCAACAGCATCAAGTACTTCATCAACACCACCTTCAACTACCCGACCATGGCGGAAGCCTATCGGGTGGCGGCGTTCGACGGCCTCAACCGGCTTTTTTGAGCGGCACCGGCCGGGCGCCTGAGCCGGCCGGGGAGGACCCTCTCGGCGAACCGCGCACCTGGCGCTGGCCGAATCGGGAGAGCTTCTGATCAGGCGACGCCCATGAAAAAACCGGCCCTTGCGGCCGGTTTTTTCGTTCTGGGGGGGAGTGACGCTCGGATGGGCGTAGGGTGGGCTTCAGCCTACCGCTTGGTCAGGAAACAATGCTGAACCTCGCACCGTTGGGCCTCGTTGCGCTCGGCGCCAACCTGTGGCGCAGAGAGGCCGTGCGTAGCCCGGGCTTCAGCCCGGGACCGCAGCGCTTCAGCGCGCCAGCGTGCTTACCGCCAGGCCGGGGAAGTCGGTGATGATGCTGTCCACGCCGAAGTCGGCGAGACGACGCATCAGGGCCGGCTCGTTCACCGTCCACACCGACACGTGCAGGCCCTGCTTCTGCGCCTTCTGCAGGCGCTCGGGGGTGCACAGGGTCCAGTTCAGCGCCAGCAGGTTGCAGCCGTGGTTGGCGGCGACCTTCAGCGGGTCGAGCCAGGCGTACTCGGCTACCAGGCCGCGGGCGAGGTCGGGCGTCAGGCGGTTCAGCGCGCGCAGCACCTCGCGGGAGCTGGAGGTGACGGTGACCTTGTCCAGCAGCCCATGGCGATCGGCCAGCTCGCGGATGGCCAGCACGGTGCGCGCGGCGCGCACGCGGGAGGCGCTCTTCACTTCCAGCTGCCAATGATCGAAGTCGCACTGTTCGAACAGCTCGGCGAGGCGCGGGATGGGGCAGGGCTTCACCCAGCCCGGGCCGCCCTGGCGGGCGTCGTAGGTCACCAGCTCATCGGCGTCGTGTTCCACCACCTTGCCGCGGCGACCGGTGGTGCGCTTGAGCGTCGGGTCGTGGATCACCATCAGTTCGCCGTCACGGGACAGGTGCAGGTCGAGTTCGCAGCGTTTCACGCCGTGGGAGAGGCACTGCTGGAAGCTGGCCAGGGTGTTTTCCGGGCATTCGCCCTTGGCGCCGCGATGGCCGTAGATCAGGGTCACTGTGAAACCTCGGGATGTCGGGGTTGGTGGTGGCGGACGCTGTCGACGACATGCCCGCTCTCGAAATAGACGGAGAACTCCCGGTAGTCCCAGCGCGTGATCGGCGGTTTGCCGACGGCGGGATGTTCCTCGTCCGGCAGGCCGAAACGCTCGAGTACGGCGCGCTGCGATTCGCCGCGCGCGGGCAGCGAAAGGCCGCTGTCGCCTTGCTGGCCGACAGGGATCTCGATGGTTTCGGCCAGGGCCGGGAGGGGGAGGGACAGGCAGAACAGGAGCAGAAGGCGCGACATGGGGTCATCCTGGAGGCGGAACCGGGCGAGCGCGGGCCTGGCGGCGAGCCTGGGCCTGCTTCTGCAGGATATGTCGGGCGAGCAATTGGCGCTGTGCGTCAGTCAGCGCTTCGAATTCGGTGCCGATCTCGAACTGGCCGTCATCGCGTGGCTGGCTGTGGATCACCACCGCACGCAGCAGCAGGCCGAGCGCCTGCGGCATCAGCACCATCTTGATGGCCAGGTGGCAGCCGAGCTCGAAGGGCTGCGGGCAGATGAAGCCGACACCGCCCTCGGAGAGCGTCACCCGGCGCGGCGGGCCGATGTCGCGCATCAGGCTCTGGGCCACGGCCTGGCCGAGCAGGTCGATGCGCTTGTTCATGACCTTCAGGTAGTTGGCCAGGGTCCGGTCGCGCTCGGAAATGTGCCGCAGCAGGTGCTGCGACTCGAAGTCCATCAGGTGCAGGTCACTGAGCAGATTGAACAGCGGCGACGGGTCGTGGAGCTCCTCGCTGGCCTGCGCCTGGGCGTGGGTCAGGGGGGTAAATTCCAGTGCGATCGTATCTTCGATACGGTAGTATTCGCGGCGGTCATCTGCGTCTTGTGTCGACATGGCGAACCCATGGCTGCAGGGGTGGTCTGAGTGTAAAGCTGCTCGCCGGGCCCCGCCACAAGGACGTTCCTTTCTTCGCAAGCGAACCTTTTTTCTATGTTCAGACCGCTGCCCCTGTTCATCGGCGCCCGTTACACGCGCGCCAAGCGTCGCAGTTACTTCGTCTCGTTCATCTCCCTGACTTCCATGATCGGCCTCGCCCTCGGCGTGCTGGTGATGATCCTCGTGCTGTCGGTGATGAACGGCTTCGACCGCGAGATGCGCGAGCGCGTGCTGGGCATGGTGCCCCACGCCACCATCGAATCCGCCACCCCGATCAACGACTGGCAGGCGCTGGCCGACAAGGTGCGCGCGCACCCGGGCATCGTCGCCGTGGCGCCCTTCACCCAGATGCAGGGCCTGCTGACCAACGACGGCAAGGTGCAGAAGGTGCTGGTCAATGCGATCGACCCGGCGCTGGAAAGCCAGGTCTCGATCATCGATGACTTCTTCGTGAAGGGCGACCTGGCTTCGCTGCGTGCCGGCGAGTTCGGCATCGTCATCGGCGACAAGGCGGCTACCAAGCTCGGCGTCGGCCTCGGCGACAAGGTCACCTTCGTGCTGCCGGAGGTGGCGGTCACCCCGGCCGGCGTGTTCCCGCGCATGAAGCGCTTCACCGTGGTCGGCATCTTCCATGTCGGCGCCGGTGAGCTGGACGGCGCCCTGGCCGTGGCCAACATCAAGGACACCGCGCGCCTGCACCGCTGGAAGCCGGACCAGGTGCAGGGCCTGCGCCTGAAGCTCGACGATCTGTTCCAGGCGCCGCGAGTGGCCTGGCAGATCGCCGGGCAGCTCAAGGGCGAGGACTTCTACGCCCGCGACTGGACCCGCACCCACGGCAACCTCTACCAGGCCATCCGCATGGAGAAGACCATGATCGGCCTGCTGCTGCTGCTGATCGTCGCCGTCGCCGCGTTCAACATCATCTCCACCCTGGTCATGGTGGTCACCGACAAGAAGGGCGACATCGCCATCCTGCGCACCCTCGGCGCCACGCCCGGGCAGATCATGGGCATCTTCATGGTCCAGGGCACGGTGATAGGCGTGGTCGGCACCGCCATCGGCTGCGTGCTGGGCATCCTTGCCGCGCTCAATGTCAGCGCCGCCATCTCCTGGCTGGAGGACGTGCTCGGCCACAAGTTCCTCAGCGCCGACGTCTACTTCATCGACTACCTGCCCTCGCAGCTGATGCTGGAGGACGTGGTGCTGGTCTGCGGCGCCGCGCTGGTTTTGAGTTTCTTCGCCACCCTTTACCCGGCCTGGCGTGCCGCGCGCACCCAGCCCGCAGAGGCGCTTCGTTATGAGTGACGTGAAAGATCGCGCGGTACTGAGCTGCCGCAACCTGGGCAAGAGCTACGAGGAAGGCCCGCAATCGGTACAGGTGCTGTCCGGCGTCGAGCTGGAGTTGCACCCGGGCGAGCGCATCGCCATCGTCGGCAGCTCGGGTTCGGGCAAGAGCACCCTGCTGAACATGCTCGGCGGGCTCGACACCCCAGCACCGGCAGCGTCTGGCTGGCGGGCGAGGAGCTGTCCGCCCTCAACGAGAAGGCCCGTGGCCTGCTGCGTAATCGCGCGCTGGGCTTCGTCTACCAGTTCCACCACCTGCTGCCCGAGTTCACCGCCCTGGAGAACGTCTGCATGCCGCTGCTGATCGGCCGCACGCCCCTCGCCGAGGCCCGCCAGCGCGCCACGGCCCTGCTGGAGCGCGTAGGCCTCGGCCATCGCCTGTCGCACAAGCCGGCGGAGCTGTCCGGTGGCGAGCGCCAGCGCGTGGCCATCGCCCGCGCCCTGGTCAACACGCCGGAGCTGGTGCTGCTCGACGAGCCCACCGGCAACCTCGACAAGCACACCGCCCAGAGCATCCAGGAGCTGATGCTGGAACTCAGCGGGTCGTTGCGTACCGCCTTCCTGGTGGTGACCCACGACCTGCAACTGGCCCAGCAGATGGACCGGGTGCTGCGCCTGGAAGAAGGCCGGCTGGTGGCTGCCTGACATGTTCAGACCCCTGGCGATATTCATCGGCGCGCGCTACACCCGCGCGAAGCGCCGCAACCACTTCATCTCCTTCATTTCGCTGACCTCGATGATCGGCCTCGCCCTGGGCGTACTGGCGATGATCGTCGTGCTCTCGGTGATGAACGGCTTCCAGAAGGAGATGAGCTCGCGGATCCTCGGCATGGTGCCCCATGCCACCCTCGCGGCCGACCAGCCCCTGGACGACTGGCGCAGCGTCGCCAGCGCGGCGATGAAGCACCCCGAGGTGACCGGCGCGGTGCCCTTCGCCGAGCTGGAGGGGATGCTCTCCTATAAAGGCATGATGCAGCCGGTGCAGATCAACGGCATCGATCCGGCGGAGGAGCCCAAGGTCTCCATCATCGGCAAGCACATCGTCCAGGGCGCACTGGAAGACCTCGTACCCGGCGAGTTCGGCATCGTCGTCGGCGAGATCACCGCGCGGCGTTTCCATCTCAATGTCGGCGACAAGCTGACCCTGATCGTGCCGGAGGTCAGCAGCGCGCCGGGCGGCATCACCCCGCGCATGCAGCGCCTCAACGTGGTGGGGGTGTTCAAGGTGGGCGCCGAGCTCGACAGCTCCCTGGCGCTGATCAACGTCGCCGACGCCGCGGCCATCCAGCGCCTGCAGGAAGGCCAGGTGCAGAGCGTGCGCATCGCCCTGAAGGATCTCTACGAGGCGCCGCGCGTCTCCGCGCAGATCGTCAAGGCGCTGGGCGCGGGCTATCGCGCCGATGACTGGACCCACACCCAGGGCAGCCTGTTCAGCGCGATGAAGATGGAGAAGACCATGATCGGCCTGCTGCTGCTGCTGATCGTCGCCGTGGCCGCGTTCAACATCATCGCCACCTTGATCATGGTGGTCGCCGACAAGCGCGCCGACATCGCCATCCTCCGCACCCTGGGCGCCACGCCCCGGCAGATCATGGCCATCTTCATGGTCCAGGGCAGCGTCATCGGTGCGGTCGGCACGCTGATCGGCACGGTGCTGGGCATCGTCACCGCGCTCAATGTCAGCACCTGGATCGCCGCGCTGGAGCGGGCCAGTGGGCAGCACATCTTCAGCTCCGACGTGTATTTCGTCAGCTACCTGCCTTCCGACCTGCAGGTGGCGGACGTGGTGCTGATCTGCGGTGCCGCGCTGCTGCTGAGCTTCCTCGCGACCCTCTATCCGGCCTGGCGCGCCGCCCAGACCCAGCCGGCGGAGGCGCTGCGCTACGAATAGGGCCGACCCTGCGCCATTGAAAACGCCGCTCGAAAGCGGCGTTTTTCATTTCAGGCCCGGAAATTGGCGCTACTGGTGCCCGGACTGCTGGCGGCGCTTCTGACGTTTGCGCCAGCTGTGGCCGACCCACCAGCGCCAGTAGAGCATGGTCAGCATGTAGCCCAGTGCACCGACGAGGATGCCGCAGACGATGGAGCCGAGCAGGAAGGGCTGCCAGACGGTCGAGAGTTCCTGGGTGATCCACTGGAAGGTCAGCTCGTCGGGCAGGGTCCGCGGCGGCACGCCCATCAGCCAGGCGCCCATCTTGTAGGTGCAATAGAAGACCGGCGGCATGGTGATAGGGTTCGTCAGCCAGACCAGGCCGACGGAGATCGGCAGGTTGGCGCGCACGGTGATGGCCAGGCCGGCGGCCAGCAGCATCTGCAGGGGCAAGGGTATGAACGCGGCGAACAGGCCCATCGCCATCGCCCGCGAGACCGAGTGGCGGTTGAGGTGCCAGAGGTTCGGGTCATGGATCAGGGCGCCGAGGAAGCGCAGCGACTTGTGCTCCCTGATCAGGTCCGGGTTCGGCATGTAGCGTTTGAAGAGGCGACGCGGCATGAGGGCTCTCTGGCAGGCTGAAGCGCCGACATTATGCATTCCTGGTTATGACATCGCCGGGTCAGTTTGTGTCGATAAATGAATGGAACCGCTCCGATCGACGGTCATTGGCCGTGGCGCGTGGCGGGGCTTCCCAGGGAGGGGAGTGCGATGACGTGG
This sequence comes from Pseudomonas sp. Pc102, assembly GCF_018408275.1. Taxonomy (NCBI): domain Bacteria; kingdom Pseudomonadati; phylum Pseudomonadota; class Gammaproteobacteria; order Pseudomonadales; family Pseudomonadaceae; genus Pseudomonas; species Pseudomonas sp. Pc102. Next base: position 1,885,683 of record NZ_AP021905.1, read on the forward strand.
GCGTTGGTGGCGCTGGGCGGTGGCCTGGCCGCGGTGCGGTTCATGCCGGCGTTGCCCCCGACCGCCTGGCTGCTCGTGGCGGCGGTACTGGGGCTGGCATTGCTGGCCGGGCGCGGGCGGGCGGCCGGTCTGTTCCTGCTGGGGTTCGCCTGGGGCTGCTGCTGCGCCCAATGGGCCCTGGATGATCGGCTGGACCCATCCCTCGATGGCGAGACCCGCTGGCTGGAGGGGCGGGTCGTCGGGCTGCCGCAACGGGGCAGCGGGGTGGTGCGCTTCGAGTTGGACGATCCGCAGATGCCAGGTGCCGAACTGCCGTCGCGTATCCGCCTGTCCTGGTACGGCGGGCCACAGCTGCGCGGCGGGGAGCGCTGGCGACTGGCTGTGACCCTCAAGCGCCCGCGCGGCCTGGTCAATCCGCATGCCTTCGATTACGAGGCCTGGCTCCTTGCCCGGCACATAGGCGCCAGCGGCTCGGTGAAGGCCGGCAAGCCGTTGGCACCGGGCAATGGCCCCGCCGCCTGGCGTGACCGCCTGCGCCAGGGCATCGAGCAGGTGCCGGCCCATGGGCGGAACGGCGGCATCGCGGCGCTGGTACTCGGCGACGGCTCGGGGCTGGTCGCTGCGGATTGGCGCTTGCTGCAGGACACAGGGACCGTGCACCTGATGGTGATCTCCGGCCAGCACATCGCCTTGCTCGCCGCTGTGCTCTACGGCGCCGTCGCGCTGCTGGCGCGGCTCGGGCTCTGGCCCGGACGCCTGCCCTGGTTGCCCTGCGCCTGTGCCCTGGCGTTCGTCGGATCACTGGGCTACGGCTTGCTGGCCGGCTTCGACGTGCCGGTGCAGCGCGCTTGCCTGATGACCGCCATCGCGCTGCTCTGGCGCTTGCGTTTCCGCCACCTCGGGGTGGTCCGCCCGTTGCTGGTGGCCTTCTGCGTGGTGCTGGCGGCGGATCCGCTGGCCTCCCTGCAGGCAGGATTCTGGTTGTCCTTCGGCGCCGTGGCGTTGCTCATCCTGATTTTCGCCGGGCGGATGGGCGTGCCGCCCTGGTGGCTCAGCTGGTGGCGTGCGCAATGGACCATGGGGCTGGCGCTGTCACCCCTGCTGCTGGCGTTGGCGCTGCCCATCAGCCTGAGTGGCCCGCTGGCCAACCTGGTCGCCGTGCCCTGGGTCAGCCTGGTCTCGGTGCCGCTTTCCCTGCTCGGGACTGCGCTGCAGGGCGTGCCCTGGCTGGGCGCAGGGCTGCTGTGGCTGGCCGGCGGTTCGCTGGAGCTGTTGTTCCGGCTGCTGGCCTGGATCGCCGCGTGGGTTCCGGCCTGGCAGGCGACGGCCGTTCCTCCGTGGGCCTGGCTGCTGGGCATGGGCGGCTGCCTGTTGCTGGTTCTTCCGGCGGGCGTGCCGGTGCGCGTCCTGGGCGTGGCCCTGCTGTTGCCGACGTTGTTTCCTCCCGTGGAGCGGCCGCCCTGGGGGAGGGCGGACATCTGGCTGCTGGATGTCGGGCAGGGGCTGTCGGTGCTGGTGCGGACCCGGGAGCACGCGCTGCTCTACGACACGGGCGCCCGGCGCGGCGACTTCGACATGGGCGAGCGGGTGGTGCTGCCGAGCCTGCTGGGGCTGGGTGTGCGGCAGCTGGACCAGTTGCTGCTCAGCCATGCCGACAACGACCACGCCGGCGGTGCCGGAGCGGTACTGCGCGGCATGCCGGTGGCGCGGGTGGTCAGCGGTGAGCCGCTGCGCCTGCCGGCTGCGCTGGGCGCCGAGGCCTGCGGCAACGAGGCGTGGGAGTGGGACGGAGTGCGCCTGCGTACCTGGCGCTGGGAGCAGGCGCGCAGTGGCAACGACTGGTCCTGTGTGCTCAGCGTCGAGGCGCACGGCGAGCGCATCCACCTGACCGGCGACATCGGTGTCCAGGCCGAGGCCGCCTGGATCGCCAGCGGTGAGCCCCTGCGCGCCGACTGGCTGCTGGCACCGCACCACGGCAGTGCCAGCTCTTCCTCCGCGGCGCTGATCGAGGCGGTGTCGCCCCGTGGTGCGTTGATCACCCGGGGCAGCCACAACGCCTTCGGCCATCCGCATCCGTCCGTCGTCGCCCGCTACCGTGCCTCTGGCGTCGCGATCCACGACACGGCGCAGTCCGGTGCGCTGCTGATCCGTCTCGGCGAGCGTGACGAGGTGCGTGGACTGCGGACCCAGGCACGTTTCTGGCGGGAAAAATGAGAACGGCGACGGTCGGCGGGGCCCTGACCCTGTGCTAGAGTTGCGCCACTTTTTTCAAGGGGATTTGCCACCGTGTGGGAGCTGGTCAAAGCAGGCGGCTGGATGATGCTGCCTATCATTCTGAGTTCCATCGCAGCCACCGCCATCATTGTGGAGCGCCTGTGGACGCTCCGTGCCAATCGCATCGCACCGCCGCAATTGCTCGGCCAGGTGTGGCGCATGGTCAAGGACAAGCAGCTCAACGCGCAGAAGCTCAAGGAACTGCGTGCCTCGTCCCCGCTGGGCGAGATTCTCGCCGCCGGCCTGGCCAACTCCAAGCATGGTCGCGAGATCATGAAGGAGTGCATCGAGGAGGCTGCATCCCGCGTCATCCATGAGCTGGAGCGCTACCTCAATACCCTGGGCACCATCGCCGCCATGGGCCCGCTGCTGGGCCTTTTGGGTACCGTGTTCGGGATGATCGAGATCTTCAGCGGCTTCATGGACAACGGCATGGCGAACGCCCCGGCCCTGGCTGGCGGTATCGGCAAGGCGCTGATCACCACCGCGGCGGGCCTGATGGTCGCCATCCCCGCCGTGTTCTTCCACCGTTTCCTGCTGCGTCGTGTCGACGAGCTGGTGGTGGCCATGGAGCAGGAGGCGATCAAGCTGGTGGAAGTGACCCAGGGCGATCGTGAAGTGGACTTCGCAGAGGAAGCCAAAGCGTGAAGTTCCGTCGCCGGGCGGGCAACGTCGCCCGTGAGGAAGTCTTCCTCAACCTGACTTCGTTCATCGACGTGATCTTCGTGCTGCTGCTGTTCTTCGTGGTCACCACCACCTTCAGCCGCCCCAGCGAGTTGAAGATCGAATTGCCGGAAGCCGTCAGCGGCACGCCGGCCCAGGCCACCGAGGTGAAGACCCTGGAGCTGTCCATCAGTGCCGATGGCCAGTACGCGCTCAACGGCCAGGTGCTGGTGAAGAACGACCTGGCGACGCTGATGACGGCGCTGAGCAAGGAGTCCGGTGGTGACAACAGCCTGCCGATGATCATCAGCGCCGATGCCAAGACCACCCACCAGACGGTGATCACCGCCATGGATGCGGCCGGCAAGCTGGGCTTCAGCAAGCTGCGCATCACCACGGTCGAGGCCCAGCCGGAGAAGCCCTGATGGCCTTCTCCGATCGCCTGCTGGACGCCTGGTACCGGGGGCATCCTGCCCTGGTGCTGCTTCGCCCCCTGGAGGCGTTGTTCCGCCTCGTGGTGCGGCGCAAGCGGGAGGCCTTCCTCGCCGGTGCGGGCCCCATCTACCGTTCCCCGGTGCCGGTCATGGTGGTGGGCAACATCACCGTCGGCGGTACCGGCAAGACCCCCATGATTCTCTGGCTTATCGAGCACTGCCGCGGCCTCGGCCTGCGCGTAGGCGTGGTCAGCCGTGGCTACGGTGCCCACCCGCCGAGCCTGCCCTGGCGGGTGCGGGCGGAGCAGGGGGCCGATGTCGCCGGCGATGAGCCCCTGCTGATCGTGCAGCGCACGGGCGTGCCCCTGGTGATCGACCCCGATCGGGGCCGCGCCGTGGCGGCGTTGCTGGCCGAAGGCCCGCTGGACCTGGTACTCAGCGACGATGGCCTGCAGCACTATCGCCTGGCACGGGACATCGAACTGGTGCTGATCGACGCTGCCCGTGGCCTGGGCAACGGCCGCTGCCTGCCGGCCGGCCCCCTGCGCGAGCCGGCGCAGCGCCTCGAGACTGTCGACGCGGTGCTCTACAACGGCGCCGACGCCGGCCCCGGTGGTGCCTATGGCTTCCGCCTGCGGCCCAGCGCGTTGGTCAACCTGCTGAGTGGTGAGCGGGTCGGCCTCGAGCATTTCCCTCCTGGCCAGGCCCTCCACGCGGTCGCCGGCATCGGTAATCCGCAGCGTTTCTTCACCACGCTCGAGGCGCTAAACTGGCGCCCGATTCCGCATGCTTTCGCCGACCACGCCAGCTTCGGTGCCGCCGAACTGCAATTCAGCCCGGCACTGCCCCTGGTGATGACCGAGAAGGACGCGGTGAAATGCCGGGCCTTCGCCGCTGACGACTGGTGGTACCTGGCCGTCGATGCCGTGCCCACCGAGGGCTTCGTCGCCTGGCTCGACGCGCGCCTGGCACGCCTGGCCAGCGAACGCTCGTAACCCCATCAGCCACCCCTGAGGGTGGCCTCCAAGGACTCCCCATGGACACCAAACTGCTCGATATCCTCGCCTGCCCCCTGTGCAAGGGCGCGCTGAAGCTCGCCGACGACAAGAGCGAGCTGGTCTGCAAGGCCGATGCCCTGGCCTTCCCCGTCCGCGAAGGCATCCCGGTGATGCTGGAGAGCGAGGCGCGCACCCTCAACGTCGATGAACGGCTGGACAAGTGATGGGCCAGGCATTCACCGTCGTCATCCCCGCTCGCTACGCTTCCACGCGCCTGCCCGGCAAGCCGCTGCAGGACATCGGCGGCAAGCCGATGATCCAGCACGTCTGGGAACAGGCGCGACGCAGCTCGGCCGAGCGCGTGGTGGTGGCCACCGACGATCCGCGCATCGTCGAGGCCTGCAAGGCGTTCGGCGCCGATGTGGTGCTGACCCGTGTGGACCACAACTCCGGTACCGACCGCCTGGCTGAGGTCGCCACCCAGCTGGGGCTCGGTGACGATGCCATCGTGGTCAACGTACAGGGCGACGAGCCGCTGATCCCGCCGTCGATCATCGATCAGGTGGCAGCCAACCTGGCCGCCCATCCCGAGGCCGGCATCGCGACCCTGGCCGAGCCGATCCATGAGGTTGAGGCGTTGTTCAACCCCAACGTGGTCAAGGTGTCGACCGACACCCAGGGGCTGGCCCTGACGTTCAGTCGCGCACCGCTACCCTGGGCCCGCGATGCCTTCGCCCAAGGGCGCGATGCACTGCCCGAAGGGGTGCCTTACCGCCGGCATATCGGCATCTATGCCTACCGCGTGCGGTTTCTCCACGACTTCGTCGCGTGGGGGCCGTGCTGGTTGGAGGACACCGAGTGCCTGGAGCAGCTTCGCGCGCTCTGGCACGGCGTGCGTATCCACGTGGCCGATGCAGTCGAGGCGCCGGCCGCCGGGGTCGACACCGCTGAAGACCTGGAGCGGGTCCGCCGCTTGCTGGGGGCCTGATGAAGGTCCTGTTCGTCTGCCTCGGCAACATCTGCCGCTCGCCCACCGCCGAGGGCGTGCTGCGTCACAAGCTGAGCGAGGCGGGCCTGGATGAGCGGGTGGAGGTCGACTCCGCCGGCACCGGCGACTGGCATGTCGGCAAGGCGCCGGACATGCGCACCCGCCAGGCAGCCCAGCGCCGTGGCTATGACCTTTCCCTGCTACGCGCGCGCCAGGTGAGCGTGGACGATTTCGCCCGTTTCGACCTGGTTCTGGCGATGGACCACAGCAACCTGCGGGACCTCAAGGGGCTGCGTCGCGGCGGCAGCGAGCCGGACCTGTTCCTGCGTCGCTACGGCCTGGTGCCCGAAGAGGTTCCGGATCCCTACTACGGGGGCGAGGAGGGTTTCGAAGAGGTGCTGGACCTGATCGAGCAGGCCTGTGACGGGCTGGTCGCCGAGATACGGGGGCGCCTATGAGCCTGGTCGTTTCCGAGAATGTCTCCCTCAAGCCTTTCAACACCTTTGGCATCGATGTCCGGGCGCGGCTGTTCGCCGAAGCCCGTGACGAGGCTGACGTGCGCGAGGCGCTGGCTCTGGCGGCGGAGCGTGGCGTACCGCTGCAGGTGTTCGGCGGCGGCAGCAACTTGCTGCTGACCCGGGATGTCGACGCGCTGGTGCTGCGCATGGCCAGCCGTGGCGTACGCCTCCTGGCTGACGATGGCGATTCGGTGGTGGTCGAGGCGGAGGCCGGGGAGGCCTGGCACCCCTTCGTGCTCTGGACGCTGGAGCAGGGCCTGGTGGGGCTGGAGAACCTCAGCCTGATTCCCGGTACGGTCGGCGCGGCGCCGATGCAGAACATCGGTGCCTATGGGGTGGAGATCAAGGATGTGTTCGCCGGGTTGACCGCGCTGGACCGCCAGACCGGCGAGCTGCGTGAGTTTGCCCTGAAGGAATGCGCCTTCGCCTACCGGGACAGCCTGTTCAAGCGTGAAGCGGGCCGCTGGCTGATCCTGCGTGTACGCTTCCGCTTGAGCCGCAATGCGCGCCTGCACCTGGACTACGGCCCGGTACGCCAGCGCTTGCAGGACCAGGGCGTGGACGCCCCGACGGCGCTGGATGTGAGCCGTGCCATCTGTTCCATTCGCAGCGAGAAGCTGCCCGACCCGGCGCAACTGGGCAATGCCGGCAGCTTCTTCAAGAACCCGCTGGTTTCCGCAGCGCTGGCCGAACGGTTGCGTGGCGAGCACGTGGATCTGGTGGCCTATCCCCAGGGGGACGGGCAGGTGAAGCTGGCGGCGGGCTGGTTGATCGAGCGCGCGGGCTGGAAGGGCTTCCGGGACGGCGATGCGGGCGTCCACCGTTTGCAGGCGTTGGTGCTGGTCAACTACGGTGCTGCCACTGGCCAGCAACTGTGGACGCTGGCGCAGCGCATCCAGGCTGATATCGCCGAGCGCTTCGGCGTGGCACTGGAGATGGAGCCGAACCTGCTCTGAGGCTGGCTGCATGGCGATGAAAGGGATGCTTCGGCATCCCTTTTTTTATTGGCCTGCGGGAGGGCAGGGTGCCGCTCCGTGGCCTATGCCTGGCCAGCAGTCGTGATTTTCGTCGCGTAGATCGGGGGCTGGATACTTTTCCGACCCAAAGAAAAAGGGATGCCGAAGCATCCCTTTTTCATTCAGGCAGGGCCTCAGACGGTCGGCTTGGACTCGTCCTTGGCTTCTTCCTCTTCCTTCGCCGCTTCAGCAACGGCTTCGTCGGTGGCGCTGCTGGCCTGGGTCACTTCGACCTTCGGCTCTTCAGCGACTTCCGGGGCTTCCACGCTGGCTTCGACGGCAGGCTCGACCTGGGCTTCAGCCACCGGCTCCTGCTCAGCGGCGACTTCGACCACGACCGGGGCGTCTTCTTCAACCACCGGGGCTGCTACGGCCGGAGCGGCAGCGGCTTCACGTGCCAGGCGCTCGGCTTCCTGCTGGCGACGACGCACTTCACGAGGATCGTTCGGTGCGCGGCCACCGGCGCTGACCGGTGCGGCGGCGGGAGCGGGGACCGGCTCGGCTTCAACCGGGGCTTCGACCGGGGCCGGAGCCTCGACTTCCGCGACGGTTTCGGCAGCCGGTACGACGTCTACCGGGGCTTCGACGGCGACGGTTTCGACGGTCGGTTCGGCAACCACGACGGACGCTTCGCTTTCGATAACGGCCGGGGCGCTGGTCTCGACCACTGTGGCCGGCTCCTGCTCCTGGGCGATGGTTTCGGCTACGGATGCGGCAGCAGGCGCTTCGCTGGTGGCATTCTCGACCGGGGTCGGTTCGCTGCTGGCTTGGCCTTCGGCCTGCTCGGCGATGACGCTGGCCGCGACGGCGGTCACGGCGACGGCGGCGGGAGCGCTGCCTTCGACAGTGGCCTCTTCGCTGCCTTCCACGCCTTCTTCGCCTTCGACTTCACGCTGGCGCTCGCGGCGGTTGCTGCGACGACGCTGGCCACGGGAGCGACGACGAGGACGTTCGCCATCGGCGCCTTCCTGATCATCATCCAGCAGCTCTTCGTTGTTCAGCAGTTCTTCTTCGCTGGGCTCGGCAGCCTGCTCGGCGCGCGGTGCGCGCTCTTCACGGGGCTGGCGCTCCTCGCGCGGCGGACGCTCGCCACGTTCGCGGCGGTTTTCCTGGCCTTCGCGGGGTTCACGTGGCTCGCGCGGCTCACGAGCTTCGCGAGGTGCACGCTCTTCACGCGGCTGGCGCTCCTCGCGAGGCTCACGCGGTGCGCGCTCTTCACGGGGCTCACGCTGCTCACGGGCTTCGCGAGGCTGGCGGTCTTCACGCGGTTGACGCTCTTCGCGCGGCGGACGCTCGCCACGTTCACGGCGGTTTTCCTGGCCTTCGCGAGGCTCACGCGGCTCGCGGGCTTCGCGAGGCTGGCGCTCTTCACGCGGCTTGCGCTCTTCGCGACCTTCACGGCCGTCACGACGGCGGTTCTGCTGACGACCGTTACGGCGCTCCTCGGTGCGGGCGGTGCGCTCGCTGGAGGTGCTCTTCTCGGTGGTGGCGGGTTGGGCTTCTTCCTTGCCGGCGAACAGGCCTACCAGCGACTTCACCAGGCCCTTGAACAGGCTCGGTTCGGCCGCGGCGACAGCGGCGGTCGGCGGAGCCATCGGGGCTGGTGCAGGGCGCTCGGGGGCGACGGTCTTCACCGCGGCTTCCTGGCGCACCAGGGTGCGGGTGGCGGCGGCCGGCTGGTGATCCTCGGTTTCGGTCGGAGTCATCTCGTAGCTGGACTGGCCGTTCATCACTTCCGGGCTGTCATCGCGCAGGCGCTGCACTTCGAAGTGCGGCGTCTCCAGATGGTCGTTCGGCAGGATGACGATGCGGGCGCGGGTACGCAGCTCGATCTTGGTGATGCTGTTGCGTTTCTCGTTGAGGAGGAAGGCGGCAACCGGGATCGGCACCTGGGCGCGAACTTCCGCGGTGCGGTCCTTCAGGGCCTCTTCCTCGATCAGGCGCAGGATCGCCAGCGACAGGGACTCGACGTCACGGATGATGCCCTGGCCGTTGCAACGGGGGCAGACGATGCCGCTGCTCTCGCCGAGGGACGGGCGCAGGCGCTGGCGGGACATTTCCAGCAGGCCGAAGCGGGAGATGCGACCGACCTGGACGCGGGCGCGGTCGGCTTCCAGGGCTTCGCGGACCTTCTCTTCCACGGCGCGCTGGTTCTTGGCCGGGGTCATGTCGATGAAGTCGATGACGATCAGGCCGCCGATATCGCGCAGGCGCAGCTGGCGGGCGATTTCCTCGGCCGCTTCCAGGTTGGTCTGCAGGGCGGTTTCTTCGATGTCACCGCCTTTGGTCGCACGCGCCGAGTTGATGTCGATGGACACCAGGGCTTCGGTCGGGTCGATGACGATGGAGCCGCCGGACGGCAGCTTCACTTCGCGCTGGAAGGCGGTTTCGATCTGGCTTTCGATCTGGAAGCGGTTGAACAGCGGAACGCTGTCCTGATAGAGCTTGATCTTGTTCTGGTACTGCGGCATCACCTGGCGGATGAAGCTCAGGGCTTCTTCCTGGGCTTCCACGCTGTCGACCAGTACTTCACCGATGTCCTGGCGCAGGTAGTCACGGATGGCGCGGATGATGACGTTGCTTTCCTGGTAGATCAGGAACGGTGCGCCGCGCTCGCCGGAGGCTTCCTTGATGGCGCTCCACAGCTGCAGCAGGTAGTCCAGGTCCCACTGCAGCTCTTCGCTGGAGCGGCCCAGGCCGGCGGTACGTACGATCAGGCCCATGTCGGCCGGGGCGTTCAGGCCGTTCAGGGCTTCACGCAGTTCGTTGCGCTCTTCGCCCTCGATGCGGCGGGAGATGCCACCGGCACGCGGGTTGTTCGGCATCAGCACCAGGTAGCGGCCGGCGAGGCTGATGAAGGTGGTCAGGGCTGCGCCCTTGTTGCCACGCTCTTCCTTCTCGACCTGGACGATGACTTCCTGGCCTTCGTTGAGCACGTCCTTGATGTTGACGCGCCCCTCGGGGGACTTCTTAAAGTATTCGCGGGAGATTTCTTTCAGCGGCAGGAAGCCGTGACGATCGGCGCCGAAGTCGACGAATGCGGCCTCGAGGCTGGGCTCGATGCGGGTGATGCGGCCTTTGTAGATGTTGGCCTTTTTCTGTTCACGGGCGCCCGACTCGATATCCAGGTCGTACAGGCGTTGGCCGTCGACCAGGGCAACACGCAACTCTTCGGGCTGAGTTGCGTTAATCAGCATTCTTTTCATGTAGTACCGTCGGTTTCCGGGGCTGCCGGAAACGGCGATCAGCACACACGACTCTCGCGGTCGGTGTCAGGTGCGCGTCAGGAGCGGCATGCCACTCCCGTGTCCAGCGACATCCAGGCCAGTAGGGCCGGGGTCGCGACGACGTCTCCTGCTTGCTGTTGTCGTAACAGAAGCACGTTGTCAGGAGGAGGAATCAGCCATCGGTAGCGGACGAGATAAAGCGTCTTGATTGAAGCGTTTGCTACGCAGTCCGACGGTTGTGCATCTCCACCCTACACTTGTCCCTTGAAAATCGGGTGCCGCTCGCAGAATCCGTAGCGGGTTGCATTTACCGCGACTGCCCCTAGGGGATTGTCGCGCGTCATGGCTCAAGGCGTTTTTCTCTGGATATTCGCGCTCTGTGCGGCGAGATATTCTGAAGGACGGCCTGACGTCCTGAATGGGTTGCACGTGGCTGGGATGGCAGTTTTGGCGATCATCCGGGGCACGGCCGCTTTTGGCGGCGTTCGCGACTATAGCAGTAATCATTAAGTGCTTCAATTCCATAAAAAATTGTTATGATGCCCGCCATGACTACTCCTCCCTCCCCAACCTCCAGCGTTCAGCTGCTTGAGGTTGCGCCGGAATATGCCGGCCAGCGAATCGATAATTTCCTGCGCACACAGCTCAAGGGTGTTCCCAAGACGCTGGTCTACCGCATCCTTCGCAAGGGTGAGGTGCGGGTGAACAAGGGGCGGATCAAGCCCGAGTACAAGCTCCAGGCCGGTGACATCGTTCGCGTGCCGCCCTTGCGGCTGGCCGAGCGTGACGAGGCGGCGCCCGTGGCGCAGGGCATGCTCGAGCGCCTGGAGGCGGCAATCGTCTACGAGGACAAGGGCCTGATCGTGCTCAACAAGCCGGCCGGTATCGCCGTGCACGGCGGCAGCGGGTTGAGCTTCGGTGTGATCGAGGCGTTCCGCCAGTTGCGTCCTGATGCCAAGGAGCTGGAGCTGGTGCATCGGCTGGACCGGGATACCTCCGGCCTTCTGATGATCGCCAAGAAGCGCAGCATGCTCCGCCATCTCCATGAGGCCCTGCGCGGCGATGGCGTGGACAAGCGCTATATGGCGCTGGTCCGTGGCAGTTGGCCGACCTCGAAGAAGAAGGTCAGTGCGCCGCTGTTGAAGAACAACCTGCGCTCCGGCGAGCGCATGGTCGAGGTCAATGACGAGGGCAAGGAGGCGCTGACCGAATTCCGTGTGCTGCGCCGCTTCGGCGAGTTCGCCACGTTGGTCGAGGCGAGCCCCATCACCGGGCGGACCCACCAGATCCGCGTGCACACCCGTCACGCTGGCCATGCCATCGCGGGTGATCCCAAGTACGGTGACGAGGACTTTTCCCGTGAGATCCGTGAGCTGGGCGGCAAGCGCCTTTTCCTGCATGCCTACGCGCTGTCGCTGGTGTTGCCGGATGGCACGCCGCTGCAGGTCGAGGCGCCGGTAGATGACATGTGGGAGAAGACCCTGGAGCGCCTCGGTGCCTGACTATCGTCTGCTGGTATTCGATTGGGACGGCACGCTGGTGGATTCCATTTCGCGCATCGTCGAGTCCCTGCAGGTCGCTGCCGAGGCTTGCGGATTGCCGCAACTGGACGAGTCGGCCCTGAAAGGCATCATTGGCCTCGGCTTGCCCGAGGCGATTCGCGTGCTTTATCCCGAGGTCGACGACCCGGTGGCGGTCCAGCGCTATCGGGAGGTCTATGGAGCCCATTACAACCGGCTGGAGGCTCAGCCTTCCGCGTTGTTCCCGGGTGTGCTGGAGGCTCTCGAAGGCTTTCGGGGTGAGGGGTACCTGCTGGCGGTTGCTACCGGCAAGACCCGGCGCGGCCTGGATCATGTGCTGGCCGGTCGTGGCTGGCTCGATTATTTCGATATCACCCGTTGCGCGGACGAGACCGCGAGCAAGCCGGATCCGCGCATGCTGCACGAGATTCTCCAGCATTGCCGTGTGGAGGCCGGGCAGGCGCTGATGGTCGGTGACTCGCCCTTCGATCTGCGGATGGCTCACCGGGCGGGGATGGATTCCGTGGCGGTGGGGTACGGCGCCCAGTCCCTGGATGCACTGTGCGGCGAGTCGCCGCGATTGGCGATCGAGCATTTCGATGAATTGCGTCACTGGCTCGCTGGTGGTGCGAACACACACACTATGAAGGTGGATCTGCATGTCGGATGAATGGAAGGCTTCGACGCCTGCGGGCGGTGGCGATGACAAGAGCTGGAAGCTGCTGGAAAAGGCCGTGCTGGCGGGTGTGCAGGAGCAGCGTCGCTCGCGTCGCTGGGGCATATTCTTCAAGGTCCTGACCTTCCTCTATCTGTTCGTGGCGCTGGCGCTCTTTTCGCCGCTTTTCGATCTGCAGAAGACTGCGGCGCGAGGTGAGAGTCACACGGCGCTGGTCGAAGTGAAGGGCATGATTGCCGATGACGAGGCTGCCAGCGCCGACAACATCGTCGGCAGCCTGCGCGCTGCCTTCGAAGATCCGAAGACCAAGGGCATCGTCCTGCGCATCAACAGCCCGGGCGGTAGCCCGGTGCAGTCCGGCTATATCTACGACGAGATCCGGCGGCTGCGCGGGGAGCACGCGGACATCAAGGTCTATGCGGTGATCACTGACCTGGGGGCCTCTGGCGCCTATTACATCGCCAGCGCCGCCGATGAGATCTATGCCGACAAGGCCAGTCTGGTCGGTTCCATCGGTGTTACTGCCGCGAGCTTCGGTTTCGTCGACCTGATGGGCAAGCTGGGTGTCGAACGTCGCGTCTACACCTCGGGTGAGCACAAGGCCTTTCTCGATCCCTTCCAGCCTCAGAAGGCCGAGGAGACCCAGTTCTGGCAGGGTGTACTCGATACCACTCACAAGCAGTTCATCGAGAGCGTGAAGAAAGGTCGTGGTGATCGCCTGAAGGTCGAGGGGCATCCGGAGCTGTTCAGTGGCCTGGTCTGGTCCGGAGAGCAGGCTCTCGAGCTGGGCTTGGTGGATAAGTTGGGTAGCACCAGCTTCGTTGCGCGCGAAGTGATCGGTGAAAAGGAGATCGTCGACTACACCAAGCAGGAGACGCCCTTCGACCGCTTCGCCAAGCGGCTCGGCGCCAGCGTGGCGGAGCGCCTGGCGCTATGGATGGGTTTCCAGGGGGCGAGCCTGCGCTGACCCATCGCTGCCTTATATAAGGAAGAGCCCGGCCCGTGCCGGGCTTTTTCGTCAGGGTAGCGCCAGGCCTTCTTCGAGCAGCATGTCCACCAGGCGGATCAGTGGCAGGCCCACCAGGCTGGTGGCGTCCTCTCCCTGGGTGGAGCGGAACAGGCTTACGCCCAGTCCTTCGGCCTTGAAGCTGCCGGCGCAGTCGTAGGGCTCTTCGGCATGGAGGTAGCGCTCGATGGTCGCTTCGTTCAGGGGGCGGAAGTTCACCGTGAAGGGCACGCAATCCACTTGGCAGCGGCCACTGCGGGTGTTCAGCAGGGCGAGGCCGGTGAGGAAGGTGACGCTGGTGCCGCTGGCGGCCAGCAGCTGGCTGCGGGCGCGCTCGAACTCCAGGGGCTTGCCGAGTATCTGCTCGCCGAGGACGGCTACCTGGTCGGAGCCGATGATCAGGTGCTGGGGATGCAGGTCGGCCAGGGCGCGAGCTTTTTCTTCGGCCAGGCGGCGGACCAGCTGCTCCGCTGTTTCGTGGGGGTGGCGGGTTTCATCGATGGCCGGCGCGCTCCATGCGAAGGGCAGGCGAAGGCGTTCAAGAAGCTCGCGACGGTACGGCGAGCTGGATGCGAGCACCAGAGGTGGCATGCTGATCTCCCAGTCAGGAAGCGGAAATTCTATAGCTCTAGCCGCATGGCGGACAGGGCGGAATTTGTTTTGACAGGTGCTGGGTGCATCCCTAGAATGTCGCGCCTATGTTGAATGGGCCGATTCCACCTCACGTCGATCCGCGCAAGATGGCTGATCGCGGTGTAACCCTCCAGGGCGAGCTGCAACTCTCCAGTCTTGAGCGTCTCTGCGACCCGCTTGCCGATGATGCAGGCATCGTACGCACGAAACTCGTTTTCGGGCGCGACGAGCGCAGGACTGCGATTATTCGCAGTGAAATCGATGTCGAGGTCAAGATGGTGTGCCAGCGTTGTCTGGAGCTGGTCGTGCTGCCGATCCACAGCGAATGCACGTACGCCGTGGTGAAGGAAGGCGCGGACAGCGAGTCACTGCCCAAGGGCTATGACGTGCTGGAAGTGGGTGAGGATCCCCTGGATCTTCTGACTCTGGTCGAGGATGAGCTCTTGCTCGCCTTGCCCATTGTTCCGGCCCATGACCCTGAAGATTGCCAGCAGCCGGAGGGGCTTGATGAGCCCGAGCCGAGTGAGAACGAGGTGACGCGGTCCAACCCGTTCAGTGTACTGGCGCAGTTAAAGCGTGACCCAAACGTTTAGGAGTTAATTGATTATGGCTGTTCAGCAGAACAAAAAATCCCGCTCTGCCCGCGACATGCGTCGTTCCCACGATGCCCTCGAGGCCAACGCCCTGTCCGTCGAGAAGAGCACCGGTGAAGTACACCTGCGTCACCACGTATCCCCGGAAGGCGTATACCGTGGTCGCAAAGTGATCGACAAGGGCGCTGACGAGTAATCCTTGTCCGCTCCGATCATCGCGATTGACGCAATGGGCGGGGACTTCGGTCCCCGTTGCATTGTTCCGGCCAGCATCGCCTGTCTGGCTGAGTTCCCCTCGCTCCATCTCATTCTTGTCGGCCAAGCCCCTCTGCTCGAAGAGCTGATCGCCCGTGAAAACGGTGTCGATCGTCAGCGGCTTTCCGTCGAGCATGCATCCGAAGTCGTCGGCATGGACGAGCGCCCATCCCAGGCGCTGCGCGGCAAGCCCGATTCCTCCATGCGCATCGCCCTCGATCTGGTCCGTGCCGGTCGTGCCCAGGCCTGCGTCAGCGCCGGCAATACCGGTGCGCTGATGGCGCTTTCCCGCTACATGCTCAAGACCCTGCCGGGCATCGATCGCCCTGCGATGGTCAGTGCCGTGCCTACGGCCAAGGGGCATTGCCACCTGCTGGATCTCGGCGCCAACGTCGATTGCAGTGCCGAGCACCTCTATCAGTTCGCCGTCATGGGCTCGGTCGCGGCCGAAGCACTCGGGGTGTCGCGCCCACGTATCGCGTTGCTCAACGTCGGCACCGAGGACATCAAGGGCAATCAGCAGGTCAAGCTGGCGTCCAGCCTGCTGCAGCAGGCCGAGGGCCTGAACTACATCGGCTATATAGAAGGCGACGGTCTGTACCGTGGCGAGGCCGATGTGGTGGTATGCGACGGTTTCGTCGGCAACATCCTGCTCAAGTCCAGCGAAGGCCTGGCGTCGATGATCTCCGCCCGTATCGAGGCGCTGTTCACCGACAGCCTGGGCTCGCGCATGGTCGGCGCCCTGGCGCTGCCGTTGCTGCGCCGCTTGCAGGGTGACCTCGCGCCTGCCCGGCATAATGGCGCGAGCTTCCTCGGCCTGCAGGGCATCGTGGTCAAGAGCCACGGCGCCGCTGGCTCGGACGGCTTCCAGAGCGCCATCCGCCGTGCGCTCATAGAGATCCGCGAGAATCTTCCCCAGCGCCTGCACGGGCGTCTCGAGGATCTGTTGCTCTAGGATGTGACCGCCGTCTGCGGCCTGTCATCCAACTGTCAGTTCCTTGCGCTTGGCTATGCCCGGCGCTCCTGTACTCCGATCAAGGCAAACAAGGGAATAGTTCCGATGTCCGCATCCCTCGCATTCGTTTTTCCCGGCCAGGGCTCACAGTCCCTGGGCATGCTGGCCGAGCATGGTGCTTCGCAGAAGCTGGTCCTGGATACCTTCGCCGAAGCCTCCGAAGCCCTGGGCTACGACCTCTGGGCCCTGGTCCAGCAGGGGCCGGAAGAAAGCCTGAACCAGACCGACAAGACCCAGCCTGCCATCCTCACCGCCTCCATTGCGCTCTGGCGCCTGTGGCTGGCCGAGGGGGGCGCCCGTCCGGCCTATGTCGCCGGTCACAGCCTGGGTGAGTACTCGGCGCTGGTCGCCGCCGGCAGCCTGGGCTTCGCCGATGCGGTGAAGCTGGTCGAGCGCCGCGGCCAACTGATGCAGCAAGCCGTTCCGGCAGGGCAGGGCGGCATGGCCGCCATCCTCGGCCTGGAAGATGCCGACGTACTCGCCGCTTGCGCCGAAGCCGCGCAGGGTGATGTGGTCAGCGCGGTCAATTTCAACGCCCCCGGCCAGGTTGTGATCGCCGGTAGCGCCGTCGCCGTCGAGCGTGCCATCGAAGCCTGCAAGGCCCGTGGTGCCAAGCGCGCCATGGCGCTGCCGGTCAGCGTGCCCTCCCATTGCGCACTGATGCGCCCGGCTGCCGAACGCTTCGCCGAGTCGGTCGAGGCCATCGCCTGGCAGGCGCCGCAGATCCCGCTGGTGCAGAACGTCAGCGCCGCTGTCGTGGCTGACCTAGGCGTCCTCAAGGGCGACCTGCTGGCCCAGCTTTACAGCCCCGTTCGCTGGGTCGAGTCCATGGTCCGCCTGTCGGAGCAGGGCGTGACCGAGTTGGTCGAGTGCGGCCCCGGCAAGGTTCTTTCCGGCCTGAACAAGCGCTGCGTGAAGGGCATCGGTACGCACAATCTGGATACCCCCGACGCTTTCGCAGCCGCCCGCGCTGCGTTGGCCTGAGCAAGGAGAAGACTATGAGTCTGCAAGGTAAGGTCGCCCTGGTCACCGGTGCGAGCCGTGGCATCGGTCAGGCCATCGCGCTGGAACTGGGTCGCCTGGGTGCCGTCGTCATCGGCACCGCCACCACACCGAGCGGTGCCGAGCGCATCGCCGAATACCTCAAGGAAAACGGCGTCCAAGGCGCCGGCCTGGTGCTCGATGTCAGCAATGACGAGTCCGTCGCCAGCACCCTCGAACACATCCAGCAGCACCTCGGCCAGCCGCTGATCCTGGTGAACAACGCCGGCATCACCCGCGACAACCTGATGCTGCGCATGAAGGACGACGAGTGGTTCGACGTCATCAACACCAACCTCAACAGCCTGTATCGCCTGTCCAAGGCCGTGCTGCGCGGCATGACCAAGG
Source organism: Pseudomonas sp. Pc102 (assembly GCF_018408275.1). Taxonomy (NCBI): domain Bacteria; kingdom Pseudomonadati; phylum Pseudomonadota; class Gammaproteobacteria; order Pseudomonadales; family Pseudomonadaceae; genus Pseudomonas; species Pseudomonas sp. Pc102. The sequence goes on from NZ_AP021905.1 coordinate 1,902,888, forward strand.
CGCGCTGGGGTCGCATCATCAACATCGGCTCGGTGGTGGGCGCCATGGGCAATGCCGGGCAGGTGAACTACGCCGCCGCCAAGGCCGGCCTGGAAGGCTTCGGCCGCGCACTGGCCCGTGAAGTCGGCTCCCGCGCCATCACCGTGAACTCGGTGGCGCCCGGTTTCATCGATACCGACATGACCCGCGAGCTGCCGGAAGCCCAGCGCGATGCACTGCTGGGGCAGATTCCGCTGGGTCGCCTGGGACAGGCCGAGGAGATCGCCAAGGTGGTCGCATTCCTCGCTTCCGATAGCGCATCCTACGTGACCGGGGCTACTATCCCTGTGAACGGCGGCATGTACATGAGCTGAATGTGACGATTCCCTTCAGGAAACTGTCATAGGAGCTGTCTAAAATCCGGTACATAAGTGCAATTGGGTTATGGACGGGTCCAGACGGGGCCTGGAGGGGTTGGCATCCCGCTTGAAATGCGGAAAACCCTTTCTATACACTGCAGCCCAAGCTGCACGGATTTTTCCATAGGAGTGAAAACAAGGTATGAGCACCATCGAAGAACGCGTCAAGAAAATCGTCGCCGAGCAACTGGGCGTTAAAGAAGACGAAGTAACCAACAGCGCTTCCTTCGTCGAAGACCTGGGCGCCGACTCCCTTGACACCGTTGAGCTGGTGATGGCTCTGGAAGAGGAATTCGAGACCGAGATCCCGGACGAGCAAGCTGAGAAGATCACCACTGTTCAGGAAGCCATCGATTACATCAACGCGCACGCGCAATAAGTAATCGTCGATTCCCGACTCGGAAAAGCCGCACGACCGTCAGGTCGTGCGGCTTTTCTTTAAGTGTCATCCAACCGCCGTGTAGAAATTGAGGAGAGCACAGTGTCGCGTAGACGCGTCGTGATCACTGGCCTTGGCATGCTGTCGCCGCTGGGCACCAACGTCCCGGACAGCTGGCAGGGCATTCTGGCTGGCCGCAGTGGCATCGGCCTGATCGAGCATATGGACCTTTCCGCCTACTCCACCCGCTTCGGTGGTTCGGTGAAGGGCTTCGATGTCGAGCAGTACCTGTCCGCCAAGGAAGCTCGCAAGCTCGACCTGTTCATCCAGTACGGCCTCGCTGCCAGCTTCCAGGCTGTGCGTGACTCCGGTCTGGAAGTCACCGACGCCAATCGTGAGCGCATCGGTGTGGCCATGGGCTCCGGTATCGGCGGCCTGACCAATATCGAGAACAACTGCAAATCCTTGATCGAGCAGGGGCCGCGGCGTATTTCGCCTTTCTTCGTTCCCGGTTCGATCATCAACATGGTGTCCGGCTTCCTGTCGATCCACCTGGGGCTGCAGGGGCCGAACTACGCCATCGCCACCGCCTGCACCACCGGCACCCACTGCATCGGCATGGCCGCACGCAACATCGCCTATGGCGAGGCCGACGTGATGATCGCCGGCGGTTCCGAGATGGCGGCCTGTGGGCTCGGCCTGGGTGGCTTCGGTGCCGCGCGGGCGTTGTCCACGCGCAACGATGACCCTGCCGCCGCCAGTCGCCCCTGGGATCGTGGTCGTGATGGCTTCGTGCTTTCCGACGGCGCCGGTGCGCTGGTCCTCGAGGAGCTGGAGCACGCCAAGGCCCGCGGCGCCACCATCTATGCCGAGCTGGTCGGCTTCGGCATGAGCGGCGACGCCTTCCACATGACCTCGCCGCCGGACGATGGTGCCGGTGCCGCGCGCTGCATGCGCAATGCCCTGCGCGATGCCGGCCTGAACGGTGACCAGGTGCAGTACATCAATGCCCATGGCACCTCCACGCCGGCCGGCGACAAGGCGGAAGCCGCAGCGGTCAAGAGCGTGTTCGGCGACCATGCCTACAAGGTCGCGGTGAGCTCCACCAAGTCCATGACCGGCCACCTGCTGGGCGCCGCCGGTGCCGTCGAGGCGATCTTCAGCGTGCTGGCGATCCGCGACCAGACGGCACCGCCGACCATCAACCTGGATGACCCGGACGATGGTTGCGACCTGGACTTCGTGCCTCACGAAGCCCGTTCCATGCCCATCGACGTGGTCCTGTCCAACTCCTTCGGTTTCGGTGGCACCAACGGTTCCCTGGTGTTCCGCCGGTTCGCCGATTGATGCTGGCCTGGGTCGACGGCCTGCCGGCCGGGTCGCTGTCCCTCAAGGATCGCGGCCTGGCCTACGGCGATGGGCTGTTCGAGACCATCGCCGTGCGCGGTGGTCGACCCGGGCTGCTGGAGCGTCACCTCGCGCGCCTTGCCGAAGGTGCGCGCCGACTGTCCCTCGAACTCGACCTGCACCTCGTGCGTGAAGAGCTGCTGGCGTTCTGCGCCCAGCAGGGCGAGGGCGTCACCAAGCTCATGGTGACCCGTGGCGACGGCCTGCGCGGCTATGCACCGCCCACCACGCCGCCCCGGCGCATCCTCATGGGCAGCGCCTATCCCGCTTATCCCGAAACCAACGCCCGGCAAGGCGTCGAACTGTTCCCCTGCGCCACGCGCCTGGCCGAGCAGCCCCTGCTTGCGGGCCTCAAGCACCTCAACCGCCTGGAGCAGGTGCTGGCCCGAGCGGAATGGCAGGATGCTCGCTTCGCCGAAGGGCTGATGCGCGACGTATCCGGTCGGGTCATCGAAGGGGTGTTCAGCAACCTCTTCCTGGCCAGTGGCGGCGTATTGATCACCGCCGATCTCGCGCGCAGCGGCGTGGCCGGCGTGATGCGTGCCGAACTGCTGGAGCAGGCCGCAGCCCAGGGCATCGCCACGCGCGTATGCGATATCGAGTACGAGGAACTGCTGGGAGCCGACGAAGTCTTCCTCTGCAACAGCCTCTACGGCGTCTGGCCCGTGCGCACCTTCGCCGGGCACGACTGGTCGGTCGGGCCGCTCACCCGTAAACTGCAGGCCCTTGCCCGCGCCCTACTGGATTGCTGATTCGTGATACGCAAATTGCTCGTGCTGCTGCACAGTGGCCTGATCCTCGGCGGCCTGGTGTTCGCCTATGCCGGTTGGCAGCAGCGTGAAGCCCTCAAGCAGCCGCTCGTCCTCACCGGGGAGCAATTGCTCGACGTGCCGGCCGGGTCCACCCCCGGTGGCCTGCTCAACCGGCTGGAAGAGGAGGGCGTGATCCAGGATGCGTTCTGGTTGCGCCAGTATTGGCGCTTCAACCTCGCGGGTCAGTCGCTGCACAGCGGCGAATACCGCATGGCCCCAGGGATGGATGCAGCTCAACTGCTGGGCCTCTGGCAGCGTGCCGAAGTGGTGCAATACAGCCTGACGCTGGTGGAGGGCTGGAACTTCCGTCAACTGCGTGCGGCCCTGGCCAAGCAGCCCAAGCTGGAGCAGACCCTGGCGGATGCCAGCGATGCCGAGCTGATGAAGCGGCTCGGCCTGGAGGGGCAGCACCCCGAGGGGCGTTTCTTCCCCGACACCTATCGCTACGTGCGCGGCATGCGTGACATCGACCTGCTCAAGCAGGCCCACCAGCGTCTCGAACAGGTGCTGGAGAGCGAGTGGGCGAAGCGGGCGGACGACCTGCCCTACGCCGACCCCTACCAGGCGCTGATCATGGCTTCGATGGTGGAGAAGGAGACCGGCGTGCCCAGCGAGCGCGGCCAGATCGCCGGTGTCTTCGTGCGTCGCCTGAAGCTCGGCATGCTGCTGCAGACCGACCCCACGGTGATCTACGGCCTGGGCGAGCGCTACGCCGGCAAGATCACCCGTGCCCACCTGCGTGAATCCACGCCCTACAACACCTATGTGATCGCCGGCATGCCGCCGACCCCCATCGCCATGGTCGGTCGCGAGGCGATCCACGCCGCCTTGCACCCGGTGGATGGCAAGAGCCTCTACTTCGTGGCCCGAGGCGACGGCAGCCACGTGTTTTCCGAATCGCTCGCCGACCACAACCAGGCGGTGCGTGAATACCAGTTGAAGCGGCGCGCGGACTATCGCTCCAGCCCCGCTCCCATCACCAACAAGGACACCCCGTGAGCGGTCTGTTCATCACGCTCGAAGGTCCCGAAGGGGCCGGCAAGAGCACCAATCGCGACTTCCTCGCCGAGCGCCTGCGCGGCCACGGCATCGACGTGCTGCTGACCCGCGAGCCGGGTGGCACTCCGTTGGCCGAGCGCATCCGTGAACTGCTCCTGGCACCCAGCGATGAAGCCATGGCCGCCGATACCGAGCTGCTGCTGATGTTCGCTGCCCGTGCCCAGCACATCGCCGGGGTGATCCGCCCGGCGCTTGCCCGGGGCCAGGTGGTGCTTTGCGACCGTTTCACCGATGCCACCTACGCCTACCAGGGCGGAGGGCGGGGGTTGCCCGTCGAGCGCATCGCATTGCTGGAGAACTTCGTCCAGGGCGAGCTGCGTCCCGACCTGACCCTGGTCTTCGACCTGCCCGTGGACGTCGGCCTCAGCCGTGCCGCCGCGCGCGGTCGCCTGGACCGCTTCGAGCAGGAAGACCGCAGTTTCTTCGAGGCCGTGCGGCAGACCTACCTGCAGCGGGCCGCCGCAGCACCCGAGCGCTACCGTGTGCTGGATGCCGCCGCCCCGCTGGCCGACGTCCAGCAGACCCTCGAAGCCCTGCTGCCCGAACTGCTGGAGCGTTGCCGTGGCTGAAGCCTATCCCTGGCAGGAATCGCTCTGGCAGCACCTCGCCGGTCGTCCGCGTCATGCCCACGCCTACCTGCTGCATGGCCCGGCCGGCATCGGCAAGCGCGCCCTTGCCGAGCGCCTGATGGCGCGTCTCCTGTGCCAGAAGCCCGACGGCCTCGATGCCTGCGGCCAGTGCAAGTCCTGCTACCTGCTGGCCGCCGGGACCCACCCGGACAACTTCGTGCTGGAGCCGGAAGAAGCGGACAAGGCGATCAAGGTCGACCAGGTCCGCGAACTGGTCGAGTTCGTGGTGCAGACCGCGCAACTCGGCGGGCGCAAGGTCGTCCTGCTCGAGCCCGCCGAAGCGATGAACCTGAACTCCGCCAACGCCCTGCTCAAGAGCCTGGAAGAGCCTTCCGGCGACACCGTGCTGCTGCTCATCAGCCACCAGCCCAGCCGGCTGCTGCCGACCATCAAGAGCCGCTGCGTGCAGCAGGCCTGCCCATTGCCGGGCGAGGCCGACAGCCTGGCCTGGCTGGCGAAGGCGCTGCCGGATGCCGACGAACAGGTCCGCCGCGACCTGCTGGTGCTTGCCGGCGGCTCGCCGCTCACCGCCCAGCGCCTGCACGGCCAGGCGGTGCTGGAGCAGCGCGCCCAGGTGGTGGACGGGGTGAAGAAACTGATCAAGCAGCAGGTGGGGGCGAGCCAGCTCGCCGAAGGCTGGAACGCCGTGCCGCTGATCCTGCTGTTCGACTGGTTCTGCGATTGGGCGCAACTGATGCTGCGCTACCAGCTGACGCGTGATGAAGAAGGCCTGGGCATGGCCGACATGCGCAAGGTCGTCCAGTACCTCGCCGACAAGGCACCCCAGCACAAGGTGCTGGGGTTCCAGGACTGGTTGCTGCAGCAGCGGCAGAAGGTCCTGGGCAAGGCCAACCTCAACCGTGTCTTGCTTCTCGAAGCCTTGCTGGTGCAGTGGGCAAGCCTGCCCGGACCGGGCTAGAATCCACCGCTGAGCCAGCTAGCCAGGAAAGCCGCATGAGCCTGCCACCCAATCTGGGCCCGCGTAACGGGATCCTGTCCTTGACCATCAAGGACAAGTCCGTGCTGTATGCCGCCTATATGCCCTTCATCAAGAACGGCGGCCTGTTCATCCCGACGAACAAGAGCTACAAGCTCGGCGACGAAGTGTTCATGCTCCTCAACCTCATGGACGAGCAGGAAAAGATCCCGGTGGCCGGCAAGGTCGTCTGGATCACCCCCAAGGGGGCCCAGGGCAACCGTGCCGCCGGCATCGGCGTGCAGTTCAACGACGGCGACACCGGTGCACGCAACAAGATCGAGACCTACCTCGCCGGTGCCCTCAAGTCGGACCGCCCCACCCACACCATGTAACGCCGCGCCGGCCCATCGTGGCCGGCGCCTCCTGACGTCCAAGTGATCCGAACCATGCTGGTCGATTCCCACTGCCATCTCGATCGCCTCGATCTCGCCGCTCATGGCGGTTCCCTCGATGCGGCGCTCGAGGCTGCCCGTGCCCGCGGTGTCGGGCAGTTCCTCTGCATCGGCGTCAGCGCCGACAACGCCGCCGCGGTCAAGGACCTGGCCAGCCGCTATGCCGACGTGCATTGCTCCGTCGGCGTGCACCCGCTGGACCTGGCTCCCGGCGAAGCCCCGGCCCTGGATTGGCTGCTGGGTGAGCTCGACCACCCCCGCGTTGCCGCCATCGGCGAGACCGGCCTCGACTACCACTACGAGCCCGAGGCCGCCGAGTTGCAACAACAGGCCTTCCGCCTGCACCTCGAAGCCGCCCGCATCACCGGCAAGCCGGTGGTCGTGCACACCCGCGAGGCGCGCGCCGATACCCTGGCGCTGCTGCGCGAGGCAGCGCTGCCCCAGGCGGGCGTGCTGCACTGTTTCACCGAGGATTGGGAAATGGCCAAGGCGGCCCTGGACATCGGCTTCTATATCTCGCTGTCCGGCATCGTCACCTTCCGCAACGCCGAAGCGCTGCGCGAGGTCGCCCGGCAGGTGCCGGCCGACCGCCTGCTGGTCGAGACCGACTCGCCCTACCTGGCCCCCATTCCGCATCGAGGCAAGCCCAACCTGCCCGAGTACGTGCGGGAGGTCGCCGAGTTCCTCGCACAGCTGCGTGGGGTGGAGTTCGAGCGCTTCGCCGAGCAGACCACCGCCAACTTCCGGCGCCTGTTCCCCTTGGCGCGCCTGGCGGGTTGAAACTCGCGGGCAAAAAAAACCCGGGTTCTGGGGGATGAATCCGGGTCAAGACCATTAGGAGTAAAACAAAGGTACGCGATCCTCGGTACCTTGACTGGTGGGGCACTTGGGGGGAGATGCCGCACGCCAGTCATTTGAGTATTGGTCAATATCCTCTAGCGTCCAGATGCGATTGCTCGTTTTTTAAACAGATTTGGAATACGCGCAAGGCGTCTGAGTCCTCAAGCGTCTGCCGACTGGGCTTGTGCCTGCCGGTGACGGCTACGCCCCTTCCTGACCGGGCTGCGCTCAATGGTCGCACCCCGAATCCACGCGCTGGCGTGCGTCATCTTTGTGCAGAAGGGGTGGCGTTGCGATCCGAAAGCCTACTGCGTGTGCGCTTCGCGTTCATCGGTATGACCGCTGCAAGCCATCTGGTTCGCGGTTTCCAGGGCCTTCGAGCATGCCCTGAAACATGTCGAACCCATCTGGCAATAGGCTCATAGTCGGATGTTCCGTGCATTTTGGCGCTAATTAGGCATAATACGCGGCTTGATTTTTGACCCTACAGTCCCTTTATGCAGAAAGAACCCCGTAAAGTCCGTGAGTTCCGCCGTCGTGAGCAGGAAATCCTCGACACCGCCCTGAAACTGTTCCTGGAGCAGGGTGAAGACAGCGTCACCGTCGAGATGATCGCCGACGCGGTGGGCATCGGCAAAGGCACCATCTACAAGCACTTCAAGTCGAAGGCGGAGATCTACCTGCGCCTGATGCTCGATTACGAGCGTGACCTGAACGAGCTGCTGCATTCGGCGGATGTGGACCGTGACAAGGAAGCGCTGTCGCGCGCTTACTTCGAATTCCGCATGCGTGACCCGCAGCGCTACCGCCTGTTCGACCGCCTGGAAGAGAAGGTTGTGAAGAACAGCCAGGTGCCCGAGATGGTCGAGCAACTGCACAAGATCCGTGCTTCCAACTTCGAGCGCCTGACCCAACTGATCAAGGGCCGCATCGCCGAAGGCAAGCTGGAAGACGTCCCGCCGTATTTCCACTACTGCGCGGCCTGGGCCCTGGTGCATGGCGCCGTGGCGCTCTACCACTCGCCGTTCTGGAGCAACGTCCTCGAGGACCAGGAAGGCTTCTTCCAGTTCCTGATGGACATCGGCGTGCGCATGGGCAACAAGCGCAAGCGCGAGAATGACGCCCCATCGGGCTGAGTGATCGCGCCCAGCCGGATGGCAAATGCATGGGACTGGCGATGGGGCGGCGATATACTTCGCCCCATTCCCCGTCGGAGCGTCCCATGATCGTCGACCGCCAAGGCAGGCGCTTCCGCAACCTGCGCATCAGCCTGACCGCCGCCTGCAACTACGCCTGCACCTACTGCGTGCCCAACGGCAAGCGCCTGGTCGCGGCACAGGACGAGCTTTCTGCCGAGGCCATGGTTCGCGGCGTCTCCTACCTGATGGAGGCCGCCGGCATCGAGCGCCTGCGCATCACCGGCGGCGAGCCGCTGGTGAGCCCCAAGCTCGATCACTTCCTTCGCGGCGTCAGCGGCCTCGGCCTCGATGACATCAGCCTCACCACCAACGGCCAACTGCTCTCGCGCAAGCTGCCGCTGCTGGTCGATTGCGGCATCCGCCGCCTCAACGTTTCCCTCGACACCCTGGATGCCGACGCCTTCCGGGGTATCGCCCGTGGCGGTGACCTGAAGACCGTGCTGCAGGGGCTCGCCGAGGCCCGGGCGGCGGGGCTGAAGATCAAGCTCAACATGGTGCCCCTGCGTGGCCAGAACCTGGACCAGGTCATGCCGTTGCTGGAGTACTGCCTGGAGAACGGCTTCGAGCTGCGCTTCATCGAGCTGATGCGCATGGGTCACCTGGCTCGCGATGGCGTCGGCTTCCAGCAGCAGTTCATCGGCCTGGACGAGCTGCTCCAGTTGATCGGCGAGCGTCACGAGTTCGTCCAGGCCGAAGCGCCGGTGGACGCCACCGCGCTGCGCTATGCGATTCCCGGGCTGGGGTATTTCGGCATTATCGCCAACGAGAGCGTGCCGTTCTGCCGCACCTGCTCGCGCCTGCGCCTGTCCTCCACCGGCTGGCTCCACGGCTGCCTGTCATCGAGCAACCGTCACTACGTCGGCGACCTGCTGGACAAGCCTCGCCACCAGGCCCTTCCGGGCCTGCAGCGGCTGCTGGTCAAGGCTCTGGCGGACAAGCAGGACATCGCCTTCTCCGGCGGCGTCACCGTCATGAAGATCATCGGCGGCTGAACGCCCGTCCCTCCCGTACCGATAAACGCAGCTCGGGCGATCCAGGTCGCGAGCTCGCGCTCGTCGTTCGCCTGATCCACCAGCAGCGCCTCGAAGTCAGGAGCGTGTCGCCATCGCGATGGTGATTCTCCGGCGGCATATGACTCGTCACAGGCGGAACGAGGCGACGGCGGACTTGAGTTCCACCGCCAGGCGTGACAGGTCCTGGCTGGAGGCGCGGGTCTGGCTGGCTCCCGCCGAGGTCTGGGTGGACAGGTCGCGGATGTTGACCAGGCTGCGGTCGACCTCGCGGGCCACTGCGGCCTGTTGTTCGGCAGCGCTGGCCACCTGGACGTTCTGTTCGTTGATCGAGGCGATGGTCCGGGCGATGTCGCCCAGGCTGCCATCGGCGGCCTGAGCGAGGTCCACCGTTGTCTGGGCCAGGCGCGAACTGCCCTGCATCGTGGCGACGGTGGCACTGGCCTCCTGCTGCAGCTGGTTCACCATCTGCTCGATTTCCCGGGTGGATTGCTGGGTGCGCTGTGCCAGCAGGCGAACCTCATCGGCCACCACCGCGAAGCCGCGCCCCTGCTCGCCGGCACGTGCGGCCTCGATGGCGGCGTTGAGCGCCAGGAGGTTGGTCTGCTCGGCAATCGAGCGGATCACATCGAGCACCTTGCCGACGTCCTGCATCTGCCGGGCGAGCTTCTCGACACGTTCGGCGCTGCCGGTCACGTCGGTCGCCAGGGCGTTGATCGAGCGCACCGTCTCGCCCACCTGCTCGCGGCCATGGCGCGTGGCGGTATCGGCCTGCCGCGAGGCGTCCATGGTCGTGGCCGCGTTGTGGGCCACCCCGTCCACCGCGGCGCTCATCTGGTTGCAGGCCGTGGCCGCCTGCTCGATCTCCTGGTTCTGCTGCACAAGGTCCCGGTTGGCGTCTTCGGTCACCGCATGCAACTGCTCGGAGGCCGAGGCGAGCTGGGTGGAGGAGTCGGCGATGAGGCTGATGGTCTGCCGCAGGTTCTGCTGCATGCCGCGCAGGGCGTTCATTAGGGAAGTCGCCTCGTCGTGCCCTTCCACCGGAATATCCCGGCTCAGGTCGCCCTGGGATACCTGGCTCGCCACTTCGACCGCCTGGTTCAGCGGCCGCACGATGCTTCGTGAAAGAAGGAGGGCGAGGATGACGGCCAGTCCGACGGCTCCGACAAGAATCAGCACGACAAGCAGGTTGGCGCGCTGGAAGGCAGAGGTGCTGGCCGTCGAGGCCTGCTTGGCTCCCTCCTCGTTGATTCTTATCAGTGCGGCGAGATCGTTACTGAGTGCACTGCCCAACTCATTCAGCTTGGCGGTGACCAGTGATTGGGCGCCGTCCTTGTCACCGGTTTCCAAGTGCTGGACCACTGTGCCGCGGACATCGATGTAGCTGCGCAGGTCCTCGAGATACCGGTCGAAGAGCCGCTGCTCCTCATCGCTCGAAATCATCCTGATGTAACTGTCCCGGGCTTTTTGCAGTGCCGTTTCGTCAGCCGCCAGGCGGTTTCTGGCAGCCTCGTCGTAGGTCACCAGGGCCCGCAGTGTAGAGGCTCGAAGCTGAAGGGTCGCCTCGTCCATGTGGCCTAGGGCGATGATGCTGGGAAGCCAGTTCCCATCGACCGCTTCGGAGCTGTCATGCATCTGGTGCATTTGCATCAGGGAGCCTACCCCGACCAGCATCAGCAACGTGACCAGAACTGCAAAGCCAAAATTGATCCGGGTGGATACACGTAACGAGCGAATCAACATGATGATCTCCCCAGTTGCACGGGCGTGTGGCGATATGAGTGCCCGATAGAAGTTTCAGGTCATGGGCGGATGTTTAACGAGCCGTTTGTGAAAAGTGCGTGAATTCAATAAGGCCACGATGACTCGTCGTCGTTACAGCAGTTGCAAGTTCCTATTCCTACAGCACTGATGGCAAAGTGCTTTTATCGTATTGTCGACTATTTCTACGGTATTTCCATGGGCGACAGGCGGTATAAGACTTTAGTGGGAAGTTGGATGGCTGATAATGATTTTCAGCTGAATGTAGTGGCCGTTATTGATTGCAAGCACGGCTCAACTGCGTATGGCCAATCCAGTCGAGCCGTGTCGCATCGAATATTTCGACGGCGCGTGCAATCTTCAGGCATTTTTGAATTCCGCACGCTCCTAGGCTTCCTGCCTGCCCGTATCGCTCGCTGGCATCAACGCTGCAAGTTCGATGTTCCTGAATCGGCTGCAATCCCGTCCCGCTTCCTTGGCCTCATATAAGGCGGCATCCGAAAACTCGAGAAGTCTTGCGATGTTCGGTACGACTTCATTGCTTTCACTGGAATGCGGCCAACTGGGACTTTCTTCATCGAAACTGGCGACGCCGATTGAAACCGTCACGTTCCCGTGTGGGCTGTCGGGGTGGGGAATGTTCAAGTGCCTGACACCGTCCCCCAGTTGGTCGGCTATGCGGCAGGCGCCGACATGATCGGTTTCGGGCAACAGCACGGCGAACTCTTCACCACCATAGCGGGCCACCAGGTCGGCGGGTCTGTTGATGCAGGCGCGCAGGGCATGGGCGACGGCGATCAGGCACTGGTCGCCCTGCAAGTGGCCGTTACGGTCGTTGTAGCGTTTGAAATAGTCGATATCCATCAGCAGCAATGAGAAGGGTTGCCCGTTGCGGCGGGTCCTCAGCCATTCGCGCTCGATGGTCTGATCGAGGAAGCGACGGTTGGCCAGGCCCGTCAGGCCGTCGGTCTGCGCCAGCAGGTTGAGCCGGTCCATGGCCAGCTTCAGGTGCAGGTGCGTCTTCACCCGTGCATTGACGATGGCAGGGCGTATGGGCTTGCCGATGAAGTCCACCGCGCCCAGGGCGAGGCCCGCTTCCTCCATGCTCGCCTCGGTGTGGCTGGTGATGAAGATGACCGGGACGTCGCGCAGTTCCATTTCGGTCTTCATCCGTTCACAGACCTCGAAGCCGCCCATGCCGGGCATTTCGGCATCCAGCAGGACCAGGTCGGGCCTTTGCTCCTGTGCCGCCCGGAGTGCATCGGGGCCGTTGGTGGCGAAGCGGACCTTGCCGAGACTGCCGATCGCCTTGCTGAGGATGCGGATCGCTGAAGTGTCGTCATCGACGATCAGCAGGGAGGGTGTGTAGTCCATGGGGGTCACTCCTTGGCCACGAGGCCTGCGGACTCGAGCAGGTGCAACGCCTGTTCGAAGTCCAGGTTGTCGATCGCCTGCCAGACCTGTTCGGCCAGCGCCTGGCTCGAAACCTGGATGGCAGGGTATGCCTGGGCGAACTGCTCCAGCGCGGCCATGTCGTGGTCGCGCAGGTGGTCGATCAACCTCGCCAGCGCGGGGCCCGCTGCCAGGTGGTCCGCGTCGCTGCGGGGGAGGGTGATCGCCTCGATGACGCCCGTCTGGCGTTCGAGTTCGAGATAGGCCCCCACCAACTGCCCGAGCAGTACCGGCAGGTGTGGGGCGTCGGGTTCGACCCGCAGCAGGGTCTCCGCCTCACCTGCAAGCTTGTGAAGGCGCCGGGCACCGAGCATGCCCGCCGACCCCCTGAGCTTGTGCAGGCGCGCTGTTAGCCCGGGCGGGTCGTCCTGCAGGCGCCGCCGGGTCGCTTCGTCGTCGCGGAATTCGCCGAACTCGCTGAACAGCCGCCGCAGCGAGGAGTTGAACAGCTCCAGGTCGTGACTCATGCGCTGGGCGACTTCAACGGTATCGATGCCTTCTATCGTCGGCCAGGGGCGGGAAGGCCCGGTGGGCGCCTCGATCGGACGTATGGGCAGGGGAGCGCCCCGGGAGTCCTGGACCGCCCGGCGGATGGCGCGGATCAGCACCTTGGGTTCCAGGGGTTTGCTGAGGAACTCGTCAATTCCGGCCGCCTTGGCCTGCCGACGTTCTTCCGGCAACGCTCCGGCGGTCAGGGCGAGCACGGGCAGTCGTTGCAGGCCGAGTTCGCCACGCAGTCGGCGGGTGGCCTCGAACCCGTCCATTTCCGGCATGTGCAGGTCCATCAGCACCACATCGAAGGCGGTGGTGTCCTCGCGCAGACAATCCAGCGCCTGGCGGCCGTTCATGCAGGTCTGCACCTCGGCGCCCTGCTGCTGGAGCATGAGACTGGCCACCTCGAGATTGATGTCGCTGTCATCCACCAGCAGCAGCCTTATGCCCTCCAGCCACCGGGCCTGGGTGATGTCCAGCTCGGTGGCGTGGATCAGTTTCTCGCCGTGGCCGTTGGGATGCCCGAGGCTGGCGGCAGCGATGGCGTTGTAGAGATCGGAGCCGTCCAGTGGCGTTCGGGCGTGATGGTCCACCAGTGCATCTTCCAGGGTGGGTGCAGCCGATGTCCGTGGCGCCGAGAACACCACGCTGCTGGGCATGCGTTCGCGTCCCAGCAATGCCCTGAGCTTTTCGAGCGTCTCCAGCACATCGTCGCCGGCCAAGTGGTCGAGTAGCAGGACATCGGCCAGTGGATGGCGGCGTGCGAGCCGTTGCCCGAGGTGTTCGAGCAGGTCTTCCCGTCTGAAGAATGGGGTGGCTCGCCAGCCCAGCGAGCGGCACAGCTGTGTGAGTCGCTGGCGTTCGCTCTCGTCCTGGCTCACCACCAGCACATCCAGGCTGGACGCGTTATCCGACAGGGCCTGTTCGTCGATGATCGGATCGAACGGCAGGCGTACCCAGAATTCGCTGCCCACCCCGAGGGTGCTGCGCACACCGACCGTCCCGCCCATCTTCTCGGCCAGGCCGCGTACCACCGACAGGCCCAATCCCGTGCCGCCGAAGCGACGGGTGGTGGAGGTGTCTGCCTGGGTGAAGGGGAGAACACCCGCTCGATCACCTTGGCATCGATACCACAGCCGGTGTCCCGGACGCTGATGCAGAGCCAGCAGCGTACGTCGGTCTCGTGGGCGCATTCGACATTGACCTCGATGCCGCCGGCGGCTGTGAACTTGAGGGCGTTGCCGATCAGGTTCATGAGGATCTGATTGAGTCGCAACGCGTCGCCGGCAAGTTGTTCGGGCAGCGCATCGGCCTTGACTTCGAACCGCAGGCCCTTGGCTTCGGCCTGGGGCGCGAACAGTTCGGCGAGCTCGCCGAACAGCCGATGGGGACGGAACGGGCTGTTCTCCAGAAGCATCTCGCCGGCCTCGATCTTGGCGATGTCGAGGATGTCGTTGATGATCCCCAGCAGGGAGCGCCCGGCGATCTGCAGCTTGCCGAGCAGTTTCTCCTGCTGCTCGTCCAGGCGCGTGCCCTGCAACAGGTGGGCGATGCCGATGACCGCGTTCATGGGGGTGCGGATCTCATGGCTCATGTTCGCCAGGAACAGGCTCTTGGCGGCGTTGGCGCTTTCGGCCGAGGCTTTGGCCGCAAGAAGCTCGGCGCTGTTGCGCAGGCGCTCGGTGATGTCCTGGGCGATGGCCAGGTGACCGATGATCGCACCGGTTTCCATGCGAATGGAGGTGATGACCATGGACACCTGGATCTGCGAGCCCCCCTTGCGGATGTAGGTCCACTGGCGTGTTTCCGCGCCTTGCTCGTCGGGTTTGCAACGGAATACCTCCATCCCCTCGATGGGGCGGCCGTATTCGCGGCTGAGTTCGACCGCACGTGCCTGGACTTCCTCTGGCAGGTGGAAGTCCAGGAGATTGCGGATGCCGATCATTTCGGCGGCGGTATAGCCCAGCAGCAGTTCCGCGCCCCGGTTGAAGACGACGATCTCGCCCTGCATGTCCACGGCGATGATGGACACCTCGGACGAGGCGTCGAGCACCGCCTGCAGCAGGCCGGCGACCCGGGAGAGTTCGGCGGTGCGTTCGCTGACCTGTTGCTCGAGGTTGGCGTTGAACTGGCGCAGGTAGTTCTCCGCGCGCTTGCGGTCGCTGATGTCGTGCATCAGCTTCGCCGCGCCGAGGATGCTGTCGTCGGCCTCGCGGATCAGGCTGCAGGTGATGGTCACATCGATCAGGCGACCATCCTTGTGCAGGCGCTGGGTCTCCAGCGTCGGGCCGCGTTCCCCGCGTGCCACCCGTTCGAGCAGCGCTTCATCCTCGGCCAGGCGTTCCTGCGGGACCAGCAGGGGGGCCAGGGGGCGGCCGAGGATCTCCGCCTCGGTGTAGCCGAACATCTGCTCGGCGGCACGGTTCCAGGTGATGATCCGGCCATCCAGCGCCTCGCCGATGATCGCGTCGCTGGAGTTCTCGACGATGGTCGCCAGCCGCGCCTGGCCGGCCATCACCTGGTGCTGGCGCTGGCGTGACAGCAGCAGGGTGCCGACCATGCCGGTGAGCAGGAGGCTGGCCAGCAGCCCGACCACGAACACCCTGGCGGGGTGCACGGGGTCCAGGGATTCGACGAAGGCCGCATGGGCGCTGACCTGGAACAGCCAGGTGCGCCCGTAGACCTCGCGTTCGAAGCTGTAGGTCTGGACCAGCTCGCCATCCGGGCTCTGGTGGTGGGTCTCGAAGATGAGCTTGCGCTGCGGGGCGTCGGTCTTGTCGTAGATCGCCAGGTGGAGGCTGTCCACGGGCAGGTCGAGGTCGGTCATCACCTCGCTCATCGCCAGGGGGGCGTAGCTCCAGCCCAGGGTTTCCTCATGGCGCGAGGGCAGGTCGGCGGGGGTGTCCGGGGTCCTGTAGACGGGCAGCAGGAACAGGAAGGAGCGATAGGCCTCCCTGGATTCGTTGATGAAGGTGATGGGCGCGGTGAGCGTGGCCTTGCCGCTGAGCATCGAGCGTTGCGCGGCGAGCCGGCGCAGGGGTTCGGAGGCGATGTCCAGGCCGATGGCTTCGATATTGACCTCCGGCGGATCGATGTACTGGATCACATAGCGTTCGCCCTGGAAGGGGGCGAACTGGTGGATGGTGAAGTTCGGCTGGCCATCGGCCCTGACCCTGTGCAGGAACTCCGCCTCCTCGTTGACCCTCACCCGGCGGATGAAACCGAACCCACGGGCTCCTGGGAATTCCTCCTGGAGGTTGCGCGCCCGGCTGTAGCGGGTGAACAGGTCGAGGGTGACATTGTCGATGCCCAGCATATGGACGGCGCCGCGCCAGCCCCTGAGGCGGAACTCGTAGATGCGCAGGCGCGACATGAGGTCGCCCTCTACCTCGCGGCTTTCGTCCTTCAGGGCCTCCTGCACGTGGTTGTCGATGGAGCGGACCTGCTGGAGGCTGGCCAGCGCGCTGAGCAACAGGCCCGAGAGCAGTACCAATGCCATCCAGATGGCGATGTGGATCCACGGCTGTGCCTTCATCCGCTCGAGTTCTCACGCCGGTGGGTGTTCGAAGCGGCCTGGGTAGGATGCTTCGAGCCCTGACTTTCCTGTCTTTATCCGTATTGGCGCCAGCGTACTTATGCCTAGTATCACTGTGACATCATTCTCTCGATGGAGAAGACGTCGTCTCGCTGTTGCCTCCTCACTATAGATGGCCCTTTGCCCGACTTCCGGGCAAATGACGTCGCGTGCGACTCGGCCTTTCGCCGATCGGTTCCGGCCCGATGAACCGCACCGGGCACGCTTCAGACTCCATTCAGATTGGCTGCGGATACTCGCCCCCATCGAAACGCACGTTGGGGGCCAGACATGATCCAGTCGCAATGGGAATCGTTGTTCCCGCTTCACTTCGGCAGCCTGGGGGAGCGCCACGCCTTCCTGGACCTGAACCTGCAGGGAGACCCGGGGCGCGCGGAGCTGGAGTCGTTCGTCCAGCGTGGCTTCAAACAGGCTCATGGTGCGGATATCCAGCACTTCCTGCCGGAGATGCTCGGACTCTACGACGGCCGCGGCACCCTCGACGCCGCCGTGGGCATCCGCCTGGCCAGCACCGGGCAACTGTTCCTCGAGCAGTACCTGGATGAGCCGATGGAGGCTGCGCTGGCGCCGCGGGTGGGGGAGGTGTCCCGGGCGGCCCTGGTCGAGGTCGGTAATCTCGCGTCGCTGTCGGCCGGTGGCGCACGGCTGCTGATCATCGCCGTGACCTGGCTGCTGGCGGCAAGAGGCCTGCGCTGGGTGGCGTTCACCGGCACCTCCACCCTGGTCAACAGCTTCCACCGCCTCGGGCTCGAACCCATGGTGCTGGGCCGCGCCGATGCCGAGCGCCTGGAGGACCCGGGCAGCAACTGGGGCACCTACTACGAGCAGCGCCCGCAGGTGTTCGCCGGGGACATCCAGCACGGCCATTCCGAGCTGGAGCGTCGAGGCATCTTCCAGCGCCTGGGTTTCCCGCTGCTGCTGGGGGAGAACGGTAATGCGGCCTGATACCCGCTGGTTCCGCCAGCTCCTGGAACAGCATGCCGGGCGCGAGCCGCAACGTTGCGCGATACGTGGCATCGAACACCGCTACACCTATGCGCAACTGCTGGATGAGCTGGCGTTGCGCGAGTCGCGGCTCCGCGCGCAGCCGGCGGGGCCCATCGCGCTGCTCCTGGACAATGGCCCCGAGGCCCTGCTGTGGGACCTGGCCGCGTTGCTCAGCGAGCGCCCCTGCATCGTGCTGCCGCCGTTCTTCAGTGCTTCCCAGCGTGCGCATTGCCTGCAATTGAGCCAGACGCCACTGGTGCTCGCTGGCGAAGCGCTGACCGACGAGCTGCATGCGCTGGGCTACCTGTTCAGCGAGGGATTCTGGAAGCGCCCGGTGAGCTCCCCGGCGTTGCTGCCGGCGACCACTGCCAAGATCACCTACACCTCCGGCAGCACCGGCACGCCCAAGGGGGTATGCCTGTCGGCCGAGTCGCTGCTGCGTGTCGCGCGGGAGCTCGAAGCCGCCAGTCGCTCCACGGGGCCTAGCCGCTACCTGGCGGTGCTGCCGCTGGGCGTGCTGCTCGAGAACCTGGGCGTCTACGCGGCGCTGATCGCCGGCGCCGAGGTGACGCTGCTGCCCCTGGACCAACTGGGCATGAGCGGGGCCAGCGGCATCGACCTCAAGCGGCTGCTGAGCTGCATCCTGCTCAGTGGCGCGCAGAGCCTGATCCTCGTGCCCCAACTGTTGCTGGGCCTGGTCACGGCCATCGAGCGCGGGCTCACGCAGATCGGTGCATTGCGCTTCGTCGCGGTGGGCGGGGCGCGGGTCTCGGCGAGCCTGCTGGCGCGTGCCCAGGCCATCGGCTTGCCGGTGTTCGAGGGCTACGGCCTCTCCGAGTGCGCGTCCGTGGTCTGCCTCAATCGCCCGGAGGCCAACCGCCCCGGTACGGTCGGGCGTCCGCTGCCCCATGTCGAGGTGCGCCTGGCCGAGGATGGCGAGGTGCTGGTGCGTGGCTCGACCCTGCTCGGCTACCTGGGAGAGCCGCCGCCGGATTCTCCTTGGTGGCCGACCGGCGACCTGGGGCACTTCGATGAGGAGGGCTACCTGCACATCCTGGGCCGCAAGAAGAACCAGTTCATCACCAGCCTCGGTCGCAACGTCAACCCGGAGTGGGTCGAGGCCGAGCTGACCCAGGACGGCACCATCCTCCAGGCCTACGTCCAGGGCGAGGGGCTCGCCCACAACCTGGCGCTGCTCTGGCCGCTGTCGCCGGAGACGACCGACGCGCAGCTGGAGGCCGCCGTGCAGCGCTGCAACCGCGAGTTGCCCGACTACGCCCGGGTGCACCGCTGGGTGCGGCTGGCCGAACCCTTCACATCCGCCAACGGCCTGCTCACCGGTAACGGCCGGCCGCGTCGCGAAGCGATCTACGTCCGTTACCAGACCCTTCTCAACCAACTCGCCAACGAATGAGGCCCACCATGTCTTTCTTCGACTCGCTGCAAGCTGCAACCCATGAGGAGCGCCAGACCCTTTTCGGCGTCCCGGTGATCCGCGATGCCCTGGGCGGAACCGTCAGCCTGGAGGGCTACATCGCCTTCCTGACCCAGGCCTACTACCACGTCCGCCACACGGCGCCCCTGATGATGGCCTGCGGTGCGCGCCTGCCCAGCCGGCTCGAGTGGCTGCGCAAGGCGGTGTGCGAATACATCGACGAGGAGTACGGCCACGAGCAGTGGATCCTCAATGACATCGAGGTCTGCGGCGGCGACCCCGAGCAGGTGCGCAACGGCAGCCCGTCGCTTCCCATCGAGCTGATGGTGGCCTACCTCTACGACACCATCGCGCGGCACAACCCGGTCGGGCTCTTCGGCATGGTCAACGTGCTGGAGGGCACCAGCATCGCCCTGGCCACCCATGCGGCGGGCAGCATCCGCACGTCCCTCGGCCTGCCCGCCAATGCCTTCAGCTACCTGAGCTCCCACGGCGAGCTGGACCAGGACCACATGGCCACCTACCGCAAGTTGATGGACCGCCTCGACCAGCCGGAGGACCAGCAGGCCGTCATCAAGACCTCCAGGGTCGTCTACGGGCTCTATGCGGACATGTTCCGTGGCCTGCCGCGCGCCAGCGTCCGCGACGAGGTGCGTCATGCGCTTGTCTGACTGCCGTGCCGTGCTCACCGGCGCCAGCGGGGGCATCGGCCTGCAGTTGGCCGGGCAGTTGTGCGAGGCGGGTGCCCAGGTCCTGGCGGTGAGTCGCCACGAGGGCAGCCTGGCGGCGCTGCGCCAGCGCTTCCCCAACCAACTGCGCTGGCAGGAGGCCGACCTCAACCAGGCATCCGGACGCCAGGATGTGCTGAGTGCTGCCTGGCAGATGGGCGGGACCAACCTGCTGATCAACGCAGCGGGGATCAATCACTTCGCGCTGTTCGAACAGGCCAGCGAGGAGGGCATCGCGGAGCTGCTCGACCTCAACGTCAAGGCGACCCTGCAGCTGACCCGCCTGCTGCTGCCGCTGCTGCGCCGGCAGGAGCACGCGCTGATCACCAACATCGGCTCCACCTACGGCTCGATCGGCTACCCCGGCTATGCGGCCTACTGCGCCAGCAAGTTCGCCCTGCGCGGTTTCTCGGAAGCCCTGCGCCGCGAGCTGGCGGACACGGCGGTGGATGTCCTCTATGTCGCGCCGCGCGCCACCCGCACCGCGATGAACGGCGCTGCCGCCAGGGCGCTCAACGATGCCCTCAAGGTCGGCACCGACGATCCCGGCGATGTCGCCGTCGCGGTGCTGGAAGCGATCGAGCGCAATCTCCGCGAGCTCTACCTGGGCTGGCCGGAGAAACTCTTCGTGCGCCTGAACCACCTGCTGCCGGGGCTGGTCGACCGTGCCCTGCGCAAGCAGCTGCCATTGATTCGTCACCACAGCCGCCCGGGGGCGGGGGAGATCGGCAAATGAAACGACTGATGCTCATCGGCCTGCTTTTCGCTTCATCCTTCGCCTTCGCCCTGGATGAAGCGGGTCAGCAGCGCCTGGCGGATATCCAGACGCGCTGGGCGCAGATCCAGTACCGCACGGCCGAGGCGGAACGTGCTGCGGCCTTCGCCAGGCTGGCTGCCGACACCCAGGCGTTCGCCCGCCAGCAGCCGACCGCCGCCGAGGCCTGGATCTGGAACGGTATCGTCACCAGCAGCTGGGCCGGCGCCGAAGGTGGCCTCGGGGCGCTGGGCAAGGTGAAGGACGCCCGGGCCAGCCTCGAAAAGGCGCTGGCGCTGGACCCCAGGGCCCTGCAGGGTTCCGCCTACACCAGCCTGGCCGCCCTCTATGATCGAGTCCCCGGCTGGCCCATCGGCTTCGGCGATGCCGAGAAGGCCGAGACGCTGCTCCAGGAAGCGCTGCGCCTGAATCCCGACGGCATCGACAGCCTGTATTTCTGGGGGGATCACCTGTACCGTCAGGACCGCTTCGCCGAGTCGAGGCAGGCCCTGGAGCGCGCACTGCAGGCCGCTCCCAGGCCCGGTCGCGAGCTGGCTGACCAGGGGCGGCGGGAGGAGATCAATGCTTTACTCAAGACCCTCAAGGACAAATAGGACTGGGCATGCGCCTGTTGCTGGTTGAAGACGACACTGCGTTGGGGGAGGGCCTGCGGACGGGCCTTCGCGAGGAGGGGTACACCATCGACTGGCTGCAGGATGGCGCCAGCGCATTGCATGCACTGACCCAGGAGAACTTCGACCTGGTGATTCTCGATCTCGGCCTGCCGCGGATGGATGGCATCAATGTGCTCAAGCGCCTGCGTGGCAGCGGGTCGGTGCTCCCCGTGCTGGTGCTCACGGCGCGCGATGGCATGGAGGATCGCATCGCCGGCCTCGACGCGGGTGCCGACGACTACCTGATCAAGCCCTTCGACCTCAACGAACTCAAGGCGCGTTTGCGTGCCTTGCTGCGTCGCAGCAGTGGCCGCGCCAAGGTGCTGATCGAGCATGGCGGGGTCAGCCTCGATCCCGTCTCGCAGCAGGTCCACTACCAGGGCCGGCCTGTCCTGCTGACACCGCGCGAGTACCTGCTGCTGCACGAGCTGCTGGCGCAACCGGGGAAGGTGTTCAGCCGCGAGCGCCTGACCCAGCTGCTGTATGGCTGGGACGAGGAGGCGGAGAGCAACACCCTCGAAGTGCACATCTATCACCTGCGCAAGAAGCTGTTCAGCGAGCTGATACGGACCGTCCGCGGGATCGGTTACCTGGTGGAAAACAGACTATGACGTCGTTGCGGCAACGCACCCTCTGGCGGGTGGTGATCCTGCTCATCCTCGGTACCGGCCTCCTGGCGCACTACAACTACCGCGACAGCAGCCACGAGATCGCCGAGGTCTACGACGCCCATCTGGCCCAGAACGCCCGCCTGCTGCAGGGCGTGATGAGCCTGCCGCTCGCCCCCGCCGACCGGGGGCGGCTCTACGATGCCTTCGACGAGGCCCTGCGCCAGGCCGGCAGGCCGGGTGTCGGGCACCCCTACGAGAACAAGCTGGCGTTCCAGGTCTGGCGCGACGGTGGCGAGCTTCTGGTCCATACGCCCAGTGCGCCACGGATCGACCCTTCGCAACGCCTTCCGGGCTTTTCCGACATCGTCATCGAGGGCAAGCAGTGGCGTGGTTTCCTGCTGCCGGTGCCGGCGCAGCAGGTGTCGATCTGGGTGGGTGAGCGCAAGGATGTCCGCGGCGACCTGGTCGGGCGCATCGTCCGCCATACCCTGTTGCCGTTCCTGTTCGGCGCTCTGGTGCTGGCACTGCTGGTGTGGTTCGCCATCGGCTCGGGGCTGCAGCCTCTGCAGAACATGGCGAACGTCATCCGCGGGCGCCATGCCAAGTCGCTCGAGCCCCTGCAACTGGCGCCCCTGCCCAGCGAACTGGAGCCGATGCAGGCCGCCATCAACCGGCTGCTCAGCCAGGTCGCCGACCTGCTCAAGCGCGAGCAGCGCTTCATCGCCGACGCGGCCCATGAGATGCGCACCCCGCTGGCCATTCTCCGCCTGCATGCACAGAACGTGGAGGAGGCCCGGACCGAGGAAGACCGGGCCCGGGCGCTGGGCTTTCTGATCGGCGGGGTGGATCGGCTGAGCCGAGTGGTGAACCAGTTGCTCACCCTGGCGCGGATCGAGCCGCGGCTCGGCCAGCGCCACCTGGAGGATGTCGACCTGGCCAAGGTCGCCATGGACACGCTGGTGGAGATGACGCCCTGGATACTGGAGCGCAACGTTGAGCCTGTGCTGGATATCGAGCCGGGCACCTGCCATGTCCGGGGCGACGCGATGAGCATCGGCATCGCCCTGCAGAACCTGGTCAGCAATGCGGTGAATTTCTCGCCGGTCGATGGCGTGGTGAAAGTCGGCCTCATCGTCCGCGAGGGGCATGTCGAGCTGTCGGTCGAGGACGAGGGGCCCGGTGTTCCGGCCGATCGCCTGGCGGTGGTGTTCGAACGCTTCTTCAGCGATGGCCACGAAGGGGGGGCCGGCCTCGGGCTGCCCATCGTGCGGACCATCATGGAACACCTGGGCGGCGCCGTCCGCCTGGAAAACCGGCCCGGCGGCGGAGCCCGGGCCACCCTGGAGTTTCCCTTCGCGGAGGCGGCCGGGCGCCCCGCAGCCTAGTGGGGCTCGTCGTCGCCCGGTAGCGGGCGGCGGCGGCCGGTGATCATCGAAAGCGGCAGGTTGTCGCGTACGCGCAGGCTTTCGAACACGGCGGCGGCCACGTGCAGCGACACGAGCAGGGCCAGGCCGTTGGCGATCCAGCGATGCGCATCCTCCGGCCATTCGGCGCCCCACAGCGCATCGACTTCCTGCATCAGGTAGCCGGTGAGCCCGAGCAGTGCCATGGACAGCATCATCAGGATCATCACCAGCGCGCCGAGGGGCGAGTGCCCCAGGCGGTGGTGCGGCGCGCCGCTGCGCAGGGCGCGCAGGTGCGTGGCGAGGCGTCCGGGGGTGGGCCAGAAGTCGCGCCAGCGGGCGCTGCGTGGGCCGATGAAACCCCACGGCACCCGGACCAGCAGGCAGAAGCAGGCGTAGTAGCCCAGCCAGGTGTGCCAGGCGTCGCCTTCCTCGGTGAACAGGTAGTTGGCGAAGAAGGCGCCGGCGACCGAGGCATGGAACACGCGGACGACGGGGTCCCAGAGCCGGATGGTCGCTCCGCCCATCAGTTTTCCACCCGGCTCTTGACCGGCTGGCCGGTGACCGGGTCGTGATAGATCTCGACCTTGCGCTTGTCCTTGTCGAAGCCGTAGATCTCATAGCAGTTGCCGGAGGTGATCTTGAACTTGCTGATCTGGTAGCCCTGTTCCTTCAGCTGTGCCTGGAATTGCTCGGGGTCCTTCCAGGTGGAGCGTTCGGCGGTGGTGCACTGGGGGGAGGCGAGGGCCGCGGTGCTGGCGATGAGCAGGGCGGGAGGCAGCAGGTAGCGCATGATGAAGTCCTCGATGGAGTGGGGAGGCTTCACTCTGCGCGTCGAAGCTTAAGGGATTCTGAGGGGGGCGATATCGACATTCCGGCGCGGTTGAGGGAGGCTGTGCCGCCTGAATTTCTCCTGGCGCCCGGGGTCAGCTCTTGCAGGGGGCGATTCGCGCCAGGGTTTCGACGGTGCGGTGCCCCGGATGGAAAGCCCGTTGCGCACCCTGGCGCAGGGACGCCACGCGCGGCAGCGGCTCGTGCGGGCGCGCTGGCAGGCGTTCGAGGGTGTGCGGCGGGCTACGGGGGCGGCCCGGATTGGCGGCGGAGTACGTGATGGCGCGGAAGCTGCATCGCTGCGCCGAGTGCCGGTTTTTCGTCGCCGGCCGTGGAGGATTGAGAATGCGTAGTTTGATGCTGTTGCTGGCGCTGCTGGCCCTCGGGGGCTGCATGAAGGTCAGCGACATGACCCTCGGCGCTCGCGAGCAGATGAGCGACGCCGGGCTGCTGGATCACAGCGAGACCTATCGCTCGATGTCCTGGCGGCTGCAGCCGGATTCGTTCATCTACATCGCCCAGAGCAGTTTCATGCCCCAGGGCGGCACCCACACCAAGGCGAACGTGGTGGCCGAGGAGGCCTTCAAGGGGTTCGTCGAATACTTCCCGCTGGTGCGCCGTGCGAGCCAGCCGGTGAGCCTGGAGCAGGCGATGAGCGAGGCCCGTTCGCTCGGGGCCAACTACCTGCTGTACAGCCGCTTCGCCGATGCCGATGATCGCATCGGCACGCTGGAGGAGTGGGAGGACCAGGAGGCGCTGGACCGGCTCGGCGTCGACAATGGCGTGATCCAGCTGATGCTGATCGAGACCGGCAACCGCTATCTGGTGGACACGGCGCGCATCACCCATCGCGGTGGCCTGTTCACCTTCCATGACCAGAAGCCCGAGGACCTGATCGGGCCGCCGTTGAGACAATATGCGCGCAGCCTCATGGGGCTGAGCCGCTGAGGAGGATGTGATGAACGACCCGGGCAAGGCCGGCGATCTGCTGGCGCAGATTCCCAAGGAGAAGGGGCTGCCGCCGGTGCACCTGTGGAACCCCGATTTCTGCGGCGATATCGACATGCGCATCGCCCGCGACGGGACCTGGTACTACCTGGGCACGCCCATCGGCCGCAAGCCGATGGTCAGGCTGTTTTCCACCATCATCCGCCGCGATGGCGACGACTATTTCCTGGTCACGCCGGTGGAGAAGGTCGGCATCACCGTCGACGACGCGCCCTTCGTGGCGGTGAGCGTCGAGGTGAGCGGGGAGGGCGAGGCGCAGGTGTTGCGCTTCGTCACCAATGTCGAGGACGAGGTGGAGGCGGGCGCCGAGCACCCGATCCGTGTCGAGACCGACCCGGTCACCCAGGAGCCGGCGCCCTACGTTCATGTGCGCACCAACCTGGAGGCGCTGATCCATCGCAATGTCTTCTACCAGTTGGTGGAGCTGGCGGTGGTGCGCGAGGTCGATGGTCGCAACTGGCTGGGCCTGTGGTCGGGTGGGCAGTTCTTCCCGATCGGCGAGGAGCCTTGACCGGGGCTTTTCCCGCAGGCAACAAAAAAGGCCCCGAGGGGCCTTTTTCGTTCGTCGCGCTTACATGTTGGGGTAGTTCGGGCCACCGGTGCCTTCGGGCGCGACCCAGGTGATGTTCTGGGCCGGGTCCTTGATGTCGCAGGTCTTGCAGTGGACGCAGTTCTGCGCGTTGATCTGGAAGCGCTTCTCGCCGTCTTCCTGGGTCACCACCTCGTATACGCCGGCCGGGCAGTAACGCTGCGCGGGCTCGTCGTAGAGCGGCAGGTTCTTGGCGATCGGGATGCTCGGGTCGGTGAGCTTCAGGTGGCAGGGTTGTTCCTCTTCATGGTTGGTGTTGGAGAGGAATACCGAGCTCAGCTTGTCGAAGCTGAGTTTGCCGTCGGGTTTCGGGTAGTTGATCTTCGGCGCTTCGCTGGCCTTCTTCAGGCAGGCGTGGTCCGGCACGTTGTCGTGCAGGGTGAAGGGGATCTTGCCGCCGAAGATGTTCTGGTCCAGCCAGTTGATGCCGCCGCCGATGACCGGGCCGAACTTGTGCAGCGCGGCACCGAAGTTGCGGCTGCGGAACAGCTCGTCATACAGCCAGCTGGCCTTGAACGCGTCGACGTAGGTGGTCAGCTCGTCGCCGCCTTCCTTGCCGCCCAGCAGCGCTTCGGCCACCGCTTCGGCCGCGAGCATGCCGGACTTCATGGCGGTGTGGCTGCCCTTGATCTTGGCGAAGTTCAGGGTGCCCAGGTCGCAGCCGATCAGCGCGCCGCCCTTGAAGACCATCTTCGGCAGCGAGTTCAGGCCGCCCTTGCAGATGGCACGGGCACCGTAGGCCACGCGCTTGCCACCTTCCAGGTACTGCTTGATCACCGGGTGGTGCTTGTAGCGCTGGAATTCGTCGAAGGGCGACAGGTGCGGGTTGGAGTAGGACAGGTCGACGATCAGGCCGACCACCACTTGGTTGTTCTCCAGGTGATAGAGGAAGGAGCCACCGGTGTTGTCGGTGCCCATGATCGACAGCGGCCAGCCGGCGGTGTGCACCACCAGGCCCTGCTCGTGCTTGGCCGGGTCGATGTCCCAGATTTCCTTGATGCCGATGCCGTAGTGCTGGGCGTCGGCTTCGGAGTCCAGGTTGTATTTCTTGATCAGTTGCTTGCCGATGTGGCCACGGCAGCCTTCGGCGAACAGGGTGTACTTGCCACGCAGTTCCATGCCGGGGGTGTAGTAGCCTTCCTTCGGATGGCCTTCGCGATCCACGCCGAGGTCGCCGGTGATGATGCCGCGTACCACGCCGTTCTCGTCGATCAGCGCTTCCTGGGCGGCGAAGCCCGGGTAGATCTCGACGCCCAGGCCTTCGGCCTGCTGGGCCAGCCAGCGGCACAGGTTGCCCAGGGAGATGATGTAGTTGCCCTCGTTGTGCATGGTCTTGGGCACGAAGAGGTCGGGGATCTTGATCGCGCCTTCGGCATCCTTGAGCATATAGATGTCGTCGCGCTTGACCGGGGTGTTCAGCGGGGCGCCGAGTTCCTTCCAGTCAGGGAACAGCTCGTTCAGCGCACGCGGCTCGAACACGGCACCCGAGAGGATGTGGGCGCCGACTTCGGAACCTTTCTCGACCACGCATACGCTGATCTCCTGACCAGCTTCGGCGGCCTTCTGCTTCAGTCGGCAGGCGGCGGACAGGCCAGCAGGGCCGGCGCCGACGATGACGACGTCGAATTCCATGTATTCGCGTTCCACAGTCATTCTCCTCAAGGCTCTCTTCGATGTTTTATGTGGGAGGGCTAGGCTCGATCCCTGACCAGAGCTGGCGCATTATATCCACACCCTTTGGCCGGTCCAATACAAACGTTTGTTTGAATTTTGTAGAAGCCTGATAGGATAAGGCTCTGCGGCTTATGGCGGGGTATTTTCCCGTATTGACCGGATTAGGCGTTACGGTCAAGATACGGGCGGTTTTGCGCTCGCCGTATGGGCTGACCGTCGGTTCCGGCCGACGAGCATCACCCGCCAGAGGCTCGTCCTTGGCGACATTCTTATTCACCGGAGAGTAACGAGGAATCCATGAAGGTTCTTGTAGCTGTCAAACGAGTGGTCGACTACAACGTCAAGGTTCGCGTCAAGGCGGACAACTCCGGCGTCGACCTCGCCAACGTCAAGATGTCGATGAACCCCTTCTGCGAAATCGCCGTGGAAGAAGCCGTCCGTCTGAAGGAAAAAGGCGTGGCGAGTGAAATCGTCGTCGTCACCATTGGCCCGGCCACTGCTCAAGAGCAGCTGCGTACCGCCCTGGCCCTCGGTGCTGACCGCGCCATCCTGGTCGAAAGCGCCGAAGAGCTCAGCTCCCTGGCCGTCGCCAAGCTGCTGAAGGCCGTCGTCGACAAGGAACAGCCCCAGCTGGTGATCCTTGGCAAGCAGGCCATCGACAGCGACAACAACCAGACCGGCCAGATGCTGGGTGCCCTCACCGGCTACGCCCAGGGCACCTTCGCCTCCAAGGTCGAAGTCGCCGGCGACAAGGTCAACGTCACCCGCGAGATCGACGGCGGCCTGCAGACCGTAGCCCTGAACCTGCCGGCTATCGTCACCACCGACCTGCGCCTGAACGAGCCGCGCTACGCGTCGCTGCCGAACATCATGAAAGCCAAGAAGAAGCCTCTGGACACCGTCACCCCGGACGCCCTGGGTGTTTCCACCGCTTCCACCGTCAAGACCCTGAAAGTCGAAGCGCCTGCTGCCCGCAGCGCCGGCATCAAGGTCAAGTCCGTGGCTGAACTGGTCGAGAAACTGAAGAACGAGGCGAAGGTAATCTAAATGACTATCCTGGTTATCGCTGAACACACCAATGCCGCCCTGGCCGCTGCCACGCTGAACACCGTTGCCGCTGCCCAGAAGATCGGTGGCGACATCCACGTCCTGGTCGCTGGTGCCGGTGTCGGCGCCGCTGCCGAAGCCGCCGCCAAGGTCGCTGGCGTTTCCAAGGTCCTGGTTGCCGACAACGCCGCCTTCGCTCATCAGCTGCCGGAAAACGTCGCGCCGCTGATCGCCGAGCTGGGCAAGGGCTACAGCCACATCCTGGCTCCCGCCACCACCAACGGTAAGAACTTCCTGCCGCGCGTCGCCGCCCAGCTGGACGTCGACCAGATCTCCGAGATCATCGCGGTCGAAAGCGCCGATACCTTCAAGCGCCCGATCTACGCCGGTAACGCCATCGCCACCGTGCAGTCCTCGGCTTCGGTCAAGGTCATCACCGTGCGCACCACCGGTTTCGACGCCGTTGCCGCCGAAGGCGGTTCCGCTGCCATCGAAGCCGTCGGCGCCGGTAGCGACGCCGGCAAGTCCGCCTTCGTTGGCGAGGAACTGGCCAAGTCCGACCGTCCGGAACTGACCGCAGCCAAGATCGTCGTTTCCGGCGGCCGCGGCATGCAGAACGGCGACAACTTCAAGCACCTGTACGCGCTGGCCGACAAGCTGGGCGCTGCCGTCGGCGCTTCCCGCGCTGCCGTCGACGCCGGTTTCGTGCCGAACGACATGCAGGTCGGCCAGACCGGCAAGATCGTCGCTCCGCAGCTGTACATCGCGGTCGGCATCTCCGGTGCCATCCAGCACCTGGCGGGCATGAAGGACTCCAAGGTCATCGTCGCCATCAACAAGGACGAAGAAGCCCCGATCTTCCAGGTGGCTGACTACGGCCTGGTGGCTGACCTGTTCGAAGCCGTACCGGAGCTGGAAAAACTGGTCTGATCCAGCTTTCCGCACCCACGAAAAACCCGCTCATCGAGCGGGTTTTTTGTTGCCCGGGGAATCACTGCGAATCGAGGAAGGCCTTGTAGTGCGAGGCTGTTTCGGCGGGGCGTTCGATCATCGGCACGTGGCCGCAGTCCTTCATCACCACCACGCTGGGCTTGGCCAGCAATGGCTTCATCACCTCGATGCTGGAGACATCCAGGACGCGGTCGCGGTCGCCCCAGAGCAGCAGGGTAGGGGCGGTGATCTTCGGAAGCTCCGGTTCCAGCGGCACGTAGCGCTGCACCAGATGCTGGAACACCTGATCGTAATGTTCGCGGTTGGCCACCGCCTGCTCGGCGAGATAGCGCTTGAGGGAGCCGGGGATCGCCGGTTTCTCGACGAAGACGAAATCCATCAACGGGTCGTAGTCCGCGACCGAGGCCACCACCAGCGGGTTGGCATCGCCGCGTTCCAGACGCTCGTACAGCTCGCTCTTGTGCGGGGCGGTGATCCCGGCGTTGTCGAACAGCGCCAGCGAGCGCACCTGCTGTGGATAACGCGCGGCGTAGAGGGCGACGATGTGCCCGCCCATGGAATTGCCCACCAGGTGCACCTTGCCCGCGCCCAGCGTGGCGATGAAGGAGGCCAGGCGCTCGGCCTGGGTGCCGACGTCGTAGCTGCCGGCCGGGCGGCTGCTGTCGCCGAAGCCCGGAAGGTCCGGGACGATCACGTGGTAGCGCTCGGTGAAGTGTCGCGCCATGCGCAGCCAGTTGTCCTTGTTGGCCCCGAAACCGTGGACCATGACGATGGTTTCGCCGCTGGCCGGGCCACCCTCGTAGTAGGCGATATCCAGGTCGCCGACCGTCACGTTGCGGGTGGACAGCCCCGCCAACTGGCACTCCACGAAACGTGCCGTGGTCATCAGGGCGGCGGGGGAGAAGTACAGGGTGGCAGCCAGGGCTGCCAGCACCGTCACAAGTCCGACAAGCAGTTTTTTCATGGCGCGTCCTTATCGCAAAAAATTATTGCAGTTCGCCTAAGCTAGCATGACGCTAGAGCGATGCAGCGCAGTGGCTGCATCGCCCAAACCAAGGTCCGGTCCAGGAAGTCCCTGATGCACATACGCCCCTTCATCGCTCCGTTGTTGCTGGTCCTGGCCACGCTGCCGGGGCTGGGTCATGCGGCTGGCAAGTGCGAGCGCCTGGTCGCCACGGGCAACCCCGAATATCCGCCCTACCTGTGGCGCGACCCGCAGAACCCCAAGCTGCTGGTCGGTGCCAACGCCGATCTGCTCAAGCGCCTGGGCGACGAACTCGGGTTGAAGATCGACATCCTCTATACCGGCCCCTGGTCCCGCGCCCAGGATGAGGTACGCACCGGTCGCGTGGACCTGATCGCCGGCGCCTTCCTCACCCTGCCGCGCCTGGAGACCATGGACTACATCCACCCGGCCTTCCTCGACACGCCCAGCGTCGTGTGGGTCAAGCGCGGCCACGGCTTCCCCTACGCCCAGTGGCAGGACCTGCTCGGCCATACCGGCGGCACCCTGGTGAACAACAGCTTCGGCCAGGCCTTCGACGCCTTCGCCAAGGCGAACCTGACCCTCGAAGAGGTCCCGAGCCTGACCCAGGCCTACCAGAAGCTCGTGCTGGAGCGCACCGAGTACGTGCTCTACGAGCATTACCCGGGCCTCGCCCTGGCCGACACCCTGGGCATGGCGGATGATCTCGAGGCGCTGGAACCGCCGATCTCCAGCGAGGGCCTGTACCTGACCCTGTCCCACAATTCGGCCTGCAACGATCCCTGGCTGCGCGGACAACTCGCGAAAAAAATGACAGAATTGACCGCCGCAGGTGTGCCGCAAGTCCTCTTGCAGCGCAATCTCGAGCGTTGGAAGGCCCAGCAGTTGCAGCCGGCCAGCGCCCCGAAACCCTAGGAATCCCTCGTGATCGAACAACGCATTCTGGCCCTCGGCCTGGCCGTCCTCGCCCTGGCCGGCTGTGCCAACGACCCCGCTCCCGTGGAGCAGCTCCGCCTCACCGAGCAGGCCGTGGCCCAGGCCCGTGCCGTGGGTGCGAGCGCCGAGCAGAGCCCCGACATGAAGCTGGCCGAAGAGAAACTCGCCCGCGCGCAGAAGAACATGGGCGAGCAGGACTACAAGCGTGCCCGCATCTTCGCCGAGCAGGCCGAACTGGATGCGCGCCTGGCCGAGTCCAAGGTGCTGACCGAGAAGAGCAAGGCCCAGTTGGCCGACCTCAGTGCCCGCATCAATCGCCTGCGCAAGCAACTGGGGAATTGCAATGAGCCATCGCATCGCCCTCGGCGGCCTCCTGCTGGGCCTT
This sequence comes from Pseudomonas sp. Pc102, assembly GCF_018408275.1. Lineage (NCBI taxonomy): Bacteria > Pseudomonadati > Pseudomonadota > Gammaproteobacteria > Pseudomonadales > Pseudomonadaceae > Pseudomonas > Pseudomonas sp. Pc102. The sequence continues at coordinate 1,934,290 of NZ_AP021905.1, forward strand.
GGCCTGTTGGCCGGCTGTGCCAGCCCGCAGCGCGCCGAAGACAGCCTGGAGGCCGCGCGTGCCCGCTTCCAGCAGGTGAAGGAAGACCCGGACGTGCTGCGCAGCGCGCCGAAGGACGTGATCCGCGCCGGCGAATCCCTGGCCCGCGCCGAGCGCCTGTCCAACTACCTGGGCAATGACCAGGATGTCGAGCACTACGCCTACCTCAGCCAGCGCTACAGCGAGATCGCCAGCCAGCACAGCGAGCTCAACCTCAACCAGGAGCGTGCCGCCAAGCTGCAGGTGGACCAGGAACGCCTGCAACTGGCCCTGCGCGAAGCCAAGCTGCTCAGCGTCCAGCAGCAGGGCGACTGGATGGAAGAACAGATGGTCAGCCTCGCCGCCACCGAGACCGACCGCGGCCTGGTGATGACCCTGGGCGACGTGCTGTTCGACACCGGGCGTGCGGAACTCAAGGCCTCGGCCAACCGCACGCTGCTCAAGCTGGTGCAGTTCCTCCAGATCAACCCGCGCCGCGTCGTGCGCATCGAGGGCTACACCGACAGCAGCGGTGCCCGAGAAGAGAACCTCGTCCTGTCTCGCGATCGTGCGCAGGCGGTGGCCGACGTGCTCGGCGACCTCGGCATCGATGCCAAGCGCATGGAAGTGGTGGGCTACGGCGAAGCCTTCCCCGTAGCCGAGAACGCCTCCTCCCACGGGCGGGCGCAGAACCGCCGCGTCGAGATCGTGTTCTCCGACGAGAAGGGCAAGCTCGGCGAGCGCCGCTGACGGCAAGCGTTCGAAAGACCCCGGCGGCTTCGGCCCCCGGGGTTTTTTATTGCCCGTACAGCTGCGCCGGAAGCGGTGGGCCCGTCGGAGTGAAACGATACAGTCACTGGCGAAAGCGCACTGTATGGCCCACAATTCCACGCTCTGTACCGGTGCAATTTGTTACTGCTCGGGTACTGTTTCGGTCCAGTGAACCAGGTGCCGCCGCCATGACCAATCTGTTGCTCTATCAACGTATCGCCCAGCAACTGGCCGAAGACATCCGTCGCGGCGTTTACCAGCCTGGCGAGCGCGTGCCCTCGGTCCGCAAGATGAGTTCGCAGCTCAATGTCAGCCATGCCACCGTGCTGCAGGCCTACGCCAACCTGGAGGACCAGGGCCTGATCCGCGCGCGGCCGCAATCCGGCTTCTACGTGCACCAGACCCCGGCCCTGACCGCGTCCACCCCGGACATCGCCCGTGTCGAGCGCCCCGGCCTGGTCACCCGCGCGAGCATCATCAACCAGGTGCTCACCGAGTCCCGCCGCGAAGGCGTCTTCCCCCTGGGCGCCGCCGTGCCCCATGTGGACTACCTCCCGGTCCGCGCGCTGCACCAGCAACTGGCCAAGGTCACACGCTTCCACAGCCCGCGCGCCTTCAGCTACATGTTCAGCCCCGGCTTCGAGCCGCTGCGCCGCCAGGTGGCGATCCGCATGCGCGACGCCGGCGTGGTGGTCAACCCCACCGACGTGGTGATCACCCATGGCTGCGTCGATGCGCTGCAGATGAGCCTGCGCGTGCTGACCCGTCCCGGCGACCTGATCGCCGCCGAGTCGCCCACCTACTACGGCCTGCTGCAACTGGCGGACCTGCTCGGCCTCAAGGTCATCGAGATCCCCAGCGACCCCACCACCGGCATCAGCCTCGAGGCCCTGCAGCTGGCCGCCAACCAGTGGCCGATCAAGGCGCTGGTGCTCACCTCACGCCTGAGCAATCCCCTGGGCGGCACCATCCCCGAGGAGCGCCAGAAGCAGCTGCTGCGCCTGGCGTCGGACTTCGACATCCAGATCATCGAGGACGATATCTACGGTGAGCTGATGTTCGAGCAGGGCCCCTCCAAGGCGCTCAAGGCCCACGACCGCGAAGGGCGCGTGGTGTACTGCTCCAGCTTCTCCAAGACGCTGTCGCCGGGCGTGCGCATCGGCTGGATCATCGCCGGCAAGTACCAGGACGAGATCCAGCGCCTGCAGACCTTCAGCACCCATTCCGCCTGCAGCGTCACCCAGATGGGCGTCGCCGCCTACCTGGAGAACGGGGGCTACGACCGGCACCTGCGCTACATCCGCCAGGAGTACCGCAAGAACCTCACCGCCTTCCAGCTGGGTGTGCAGCAGTACTTCCCCGAAGGCACGCAGATGAGCCGGCCCAACGGCGGCTTCATCCTGTGGATCAGCCTGCCCGCCAAGGTCAACACCAAGGACCTGCACGTGCGCGCCTTGCAGCAGGGCATCAGCATCGCGCCGGGGCTCATCTTCAGTAACACCGAGCAGTTCAACCACTGCGTGCGGCTCAACTGCGGCATCCCGTGGAACCGCGAGGCGGAGCGCGCGATCATGACCCTCGGCATGCTCGCCAAGCAGCTGTGCCAGGAAGCCGGCAGCTTCTTCTGACACCAGGCGCGCCGGGCTGAAGCCCGGTGCCCCTATTGCTCCACGCCCAGCCCGAAAATAATTTCATCACCCTTTAACCCGACCTGATCGCCGCCCCCGTCTACTGGTGCGTATGGACATTCCGTCCCCAGGAGACCCGCCATGACCACCCCCGCCACACTGCTCCGCCAACCCCTCGCCGCCGGTTTCGCCGCCGGCCTGCTGCTCGCCCTGGCCGCCTGCCAGGGGCATGAATCCGGCACCACGCCCGGTGCAAGCGAGACCAAGGCCGAAGCCGAGGTCAGCGGTTCGGTGAGCGCCAACGACGACGCGCGCCAGCAGGAACTGGCCAAGCCCGCCGCCGAGCCGAATGCCGCCTATGCCCCGGCGCCGATGGCCAAGCGCGCGGCCCCCATCGCGGTGGCGGGTTCGATGGCCATGCCCGTGGCCGCCGCACCGCTCAGCGACGCCCTGGCCGCCGGCTACCGCGACGAGGGCCGCGAGCAATACGCGCATCTCGCCGACAACCCCATCCATGCCGTGGCCAGCGACCCGGTCTCCACCTTCAGCATCGACGTCGACACCGGCGGCTACGCCAACGTCCGGCGCTTCCTCAATGGCGGCCAGCTGCCGCCCAAGGACGCGGTGCGCCTGGAAGAGCTGGTCAACTACTTCCCCTACGCCTACCCGCTGCCCCAGGGCGACGTGCCCTTCGGCATCGGCACCGAGCTGGCGCGTTCGCCCTGGAACCCCGAGGCGCGCCTGCTGCGCATTGCCATCAAGGCCTCCGACACCCAGGTCGAGCAGTTGCCGCCGGCCAACCTGGTGTTCCTGGTCGACGTCTCCGGCTCCATGGACCGCCGTGACGGCCTGCCCATGGTGCAGGGCACCCTCAAGCTGCTAGTGGACCAGCTGCGCGCCGAGGACCGCGTCTCCCTCGTCACCTACGCCGGGGAGGCCCGCGTGGTGCTCGAATCCACGTCGGGCAGCGAGAAGGCGAAGATCCGCGCCGCCATCGACCAGCTCGCCGCCGGCGGCTCCACCGCAGGCGAGTCCGGCATCCAGATGGCCTATGCCCAAGCGCAGAAGGGCCTGGTGAAGAACGGCATCAACCGCATCCTCCTGGCCACCGACGGCGACTTCAACGTCGGCATCAGCGACTTCGAAAGCCTCAAGCAACTGGCCGCCGAGAAGCGCAAGGGCGGGGTCTCGCTGACCACCCTGGGCTTCGGCACCGACAACTACAACGAACAGCTGATGGAGCAACTGGCCGATGCCGGCGACGGCAACTACGCCTACATCGACAGCCTGCGTGAGGCGCGCAAGGTGCTGGTGGACCAGCTCAGCTCGACCCTCAAGGTGGTGGCCAAGGACGTCAAGCTGCAGGTCGAATTCAACCCCGCCCAGGTCAGCGAATACCGTCTGCTGGGCTACGAGAACCGCGCCCTCAAGCGCGAAGACTTCAGCAACGACAAGGTCGATGCCGGCGAGATCGGCGCGGGCCACACCGTCACCGCGCTCTACGAGATCGTCCCGGCCGGCGGCAAGGGCTGGCTGGAGCCGCTGCGCTACCAGCAGGCGCAGAAGGCCGATGGCAAGTCTTCCGAGCTGGCCTGGCTGCGCATCCGCTACAAGGCGCCGGGCAGCGAGCAGAGCAAGCTGCTGGAGCGTCCCATCGCCGCCGCCGAGGTGCCCGCGATCGCCGGGGCCAGCGAAGACCTGCGCTTCGCCGCCGCCGTGGCCGCCTTCGCCCAGCAGCTCAAGGGCGGGCAGTACACCGGCAGCTTCGGCTTCAACGACACCCTGGCGCTGGCCCGTGGCGCCCGTGGCGACGATCGCTTCGGCTTGCGCGGCGAATTCGTGCAACTGGTCGAACTCGCACAAAGCCTGCAAAATCCAACTCCTTCACAGGCACGGATCGAGTGACTTGAGCGAACCCATCACGGATGACGACGCCGCGCTGCTGCGGCGCTACCGACACGGCGATGCCGAGGCCTTTGGCGTGCTCTATGCACGCCATCGCCTCGGCCTCTACCGTTTTCTCTGCGGGCTGTGCGGCGACGCCGGCCTGGCCGAGGAGATCTTCCAGGAAACCTGGCTGAACCTGATCCGCAGCGCCACCGAGCAGCGCGAGCAGGTGGCGTTCAAGACCTGGCTCTACCAGATCGCCCGCAACCGCCTGATCGATCATTGGCGCAAGCACGGGCGGCTCCATGGCCGCGTCGAGGCGTTCGACGAGCAGCTGCACGGCGATGCCCTGCCGGGGAGCAGCGACGACCCGGAGGAGCAGCTGAGCCTCAGCCGTGATCGCCAGCGCCTGCAGGCCGCGCTGGAGGAATTGCCCGGCGAGCAGCGCGAGGTGTTCCTGCTGCGCGCCCATGGCGACCTCGAACTGCACGAGATCGCCGAGATGACCCGCACGCCCGCCGAGACGGTGAAGAGCCGCCTGCGCTACGCGTTGCAGAAGCTACGTCGGTTGCTGGCCGATCCGGCCGCCACCGAGGAGGTATCCACATGAACCAGGACCCACGCAAGCCGGACGGGCTGGAGCAGCAGATGCTCGCCCACTTCCGTGCCCATGAAGGGGGCGAACCGTCCGCCGAACTGGATGCGCGCATCCTCGCCGCGGCGCGTGCCGCCGTGCGTCCCGCCACGCCGAGCCTGGCTGAGCGCCTTCACGCCTGGCTGTTCGGCCCCGGTGGTCGCCAGCGCTGGTCGGTGGCCTTCGCTGGCCTGGCCTGCCTGGGCATCGGTGTCAGCCTCACCTGGCGCAACCTCGACCGCCCTGACCTCGACTACGGCAACAGCGCCCCGGCCCCGGCGGCGATGATGATGCCGGCGCCCATCGTGCCTGCCGCGCCCGCTGCTGCACCGATCGCCCGCTCCAGCGTCGCGGCCGGCGACACCGCCGTGGCCGGGAGCATGGAGAGTGCCCCGGAGCCCTCCATCCAGGCCTACGACGCTCCGGCGCAGGCCGAGGCACCGCAGATGGCCCGCGAGGCGAAGAAGATGGCGGCCTCGCGCCTGGCTGGAGAGGCCGAGCGCCAGGCTCCGGTGGATGCCCTGTCCGACCAGGCCGAAGTGCGCGAGCAGGCCGTCGAAACCATGAAGGCCGAAGCCTCCGCCCTGGCCGCCAAGCCGCGCATGGCACCGGGCAAGGCCAAGGAAGCCACCCTGGTGGAGCAACTCGAAGAGCTGCTGCAACTGCGCGAGAAGGGCGATACCCAGGCCGCAGACGCGCTGCTGGCGCGTCTGCGTGAAGCCAACCCGCAACTGGATATCGAGGCCGAGCTGGATCGGCTCGGGAAACGCCGCTGATCCGGCCCCGGCGGTGTTGAACCGCCGGGGCCGCGAGCGGCGCAAGGAGCGCGCGATTGTCCATCCCATCCACCGAGCCTGACGACAAAAGCTTCGGCCGCCTGCTGCTGGAGCTGTTGGTGCAGCTGGCGCTGACCCTCCTGCCCATCGTCATCTGCGCCTGGCTGCCCCTGCCGTTGTCGGCCGCCCTGGTGGCGCTGTTCGCCCTGGTCGTGGGCCTCGCCGCGCGCCTGGGCCGCATGACCCTGGCGCGGCGCCTCAACCCACAACTGTCCTGCGCCATGATCGGGCTGGGCATTGGCGTCGGTCGCGCTCTGCCCGGCTACTGGGGCATCTTCGCCGGCATAGTCGCGGTGTTCTGCGGCCTCGCCGCGCTGGCCGCCTGGGAGCGCCGCCTGGGTATCGCCGAGCCCGCGCCTGCGCCGGGGGCCAACGCCTGGGGCAGCGATGGCCCGCTGCTGACGCCCGAGGGCCAGCCGGTGCACAGCTTCAACTGGAGCGAAATCGCCATGGGCGGGCCCGCTTTCTGCGACCACCTGCTGCCCGACGGCGTGGTGCTGGAGGGGCTGGGCAGCTCGCTGTGCTTCTCCAGTGACGGCCGTTACCTCGCCGCGCCCATCCCCTCGCGGGGCGAATGGGGCCTGGTGGTCTTCGACCGCCAGCTGCGCCGCTTGTACCAGTGCGCCAACGGCCAGCAGTTCTGGGAGCTGGATGCCTTCGATGGCGAGGTGCTGCGTGGCCGCCACAGCCCGCTGGTGGCCAACCAGGCCCGCGAGGTGCGCCTCGATGAGTTGCTGGCCAGCGCCCAGAGCGAAGACTTCGTCGCGCTCGGCGACCTTTGGCTCAGCCCGGCCTGGGCCAAGCGCCTGCCCGTCCCCCGCGACTTTCCTGCTCCCGCCGGGGCGCACCGCCTGCGGGGCTTGCCGTACCTGCCGGCCAGCCTGCGCGAGCTGGATAACCCGCTCGCCCCCCTGGCCAACCCCGCCTGCGAGCTGTGGCTCGACGATCAGCCCAGCGGCCTGCTGCTGGCGGACGGCGAAGCGGTGATCTGGCGCGACGATGGCCGTGCCCTGGTGTGCCGTGCGCGCCCGACCGCCGAGCTGGAGCGGGGCTGGAGCAACGACTGCTGGTTGTGGGAGGAGGGGGGCGGCTGGCGTCAGCTGGAGGAGCCCTGGCAGGCGCTGGAGGGCGAGCCGCGCCTCAATCTGGGCGCACCGCTGCGTATCGACGGGCGGCAGCTGTGGCGCGCCGCCTATCTCGACTTCGCCGGCACCGACCATCTTGGCTTCGGTTACGGCCTCTACAGCATCCACAGCGACAGCGAGACCCTGGCCGGCCTCGACGAGCAGGGCCGTGCCCTGGCCGGCGAGCACCGGCTGACGCAACTCAGCCTCGGCGTATCGCTGGACGGCGCGGGGCGCACTGGCGCCAGCCTGAAGCTGCAGGCCCTGGCCAATGGCGTGGAGCCCCACCTGGACTGGTTGCGCGACGGCGTGGACGGCCGCCAGGGCGCCTTCGCCTGCCGCATCGGTGACTGGCGGCTCGACGGTGAATGGTGCCTGGACCACCGCGTTTCCGACTGCGGCCGCTACCTGGCCCTGGTGGCGTTCGCCGAGGCTCCGGCCGTGCCCCATCGCCTGGTGGTGGCCGATATTCGCGAGCGCCGCCTGCGGGTGCTGGAGCAACCCTTGCTGATCGCCCGGCTGCATGACTTCCAAGAGGGTGTCGTCAGCCTCGCCCATGTCCTCGGGCGCCTGCCCGAAGGGCACGAATCCGGCCCCCTGCAGCGCTTCACCGAGGCGGCCCCGGACGCACAGCGGGCCGCCACCTTCATGGCCGCTGGTGGCGAGCGCCTCTATTACGAGGTGGCGCGGGTGGCAGTCGACCTCGACGCGCTGCGCCTGTTGCCGGCCTGGCGCCTGGCCGAGTGCCCGCCGGTTGCCAACGCGCAGGGGGATTTCGTCCTGTCTGCGCCTGGCGGCGGGGATGCCGCCTGGCTGTTCGGCTGTGAAAGCCGCTTCGCCGACAGCTACCTGCGTGAGCAGGAGCCCCGCATGGGCGGTTGCCTGCTCACCGCCTCCGGCTGCGCGATCGCCGACCTGGGGCCGGCGATGATCTGGTCGGCCGATGGCCGCTTCCTGGCGCTGACCCGCTTCGGCGAGCACCACGACCCAAGGGCCGGCAGCCATCCGCTCTGGCACCTGCTGGTGCTGGATACTCACGAACACCGCCTGTATCGCTGCGCCGATCCCATCGGCCTTATGCCGCGCTTCGAAGGCTTCGATGGCGCGGGCCTGCGCATGCGCATCCATGCCTACGCCCATGAGGTGGAAGACGATGTCGGCGAGCCGCGTCGTTTCAGCCTCGATGAGCTGCTGGCGCTGCGTGCGGAACCGCTGCGCCGCGAAGGGGCCCTCTGGCTGCCCGATGCGGAGCGGGAGCGCATCGACCTCTGGCAGCACCTGGATTCCACCCACCTCGCCCCCTGGAGAGCCCCATGACCGACAGCCCTTCCGCCATCTTCTCTTTGCTCAGCTCCGTCGGCCTGCTGCCACTCGTCGTGGTCTGGCTGCTCGGCTGCGCCATGGCCGCGCGCTTCTGGCGTGCCCAGCCCCGCGCCGCCGGCCTGTGCCTGGCCAGCATGCTGATCCTGCTGGTATGGCAGGGCATGACCATCGGCCTGCACGCGCTGATCCCGATCCTGGCCTTCGATATCTGGCCCGATGCGGAGCCCATGTACTTCTACGCGGCCATCAACCTGCTCGGCAGCCTGGTCCACACCCTGGCCTTCGGCCTGCTGATCTGGGCGGTGTTCACCGGCCGGGAAGGGGTGTAAAGCGTTGGCAAGTTCCGAATTACGGGGTTGCCAGGGCGGGATCGAGGGGCGAGCATGGCCCCTCATGCCTTGCCTTGCACACTGCCCATGACCCGTTTTCCCTTCTACCTGCTGTTGCTCCTGGGCCTGCTCGCCGGCTGCGAGCAGGAAGCGCCGCCGCCGCAGAAACCACCCGCCAGCCCGCCTCCGGTGACCGAGGTCGCGAAGCCCGAGCCTGCCGCCCCGGCCAAGGAGGCACCTGCGGCCAAGCCGGCCAGCGAGCCCCCCAAGGTGGCGAGCGAGGCGCCCAAGTCCACCGCCAAGCCCGACCCTAAACCCGCAGCCAAGCCAGAAACCAAGCCGAAGGCGGACGCCAAGCCCGTCGCCAAGGCAGCCCAGCCGGCCACCAGCCCAGCCGGCAATGCACGCAAGCCGGAAAAGACCGAACTGCCCAAGGCCAAACTCGACCTGCGCCTGCCCAAGCACCTGGTGGACAAACTCGAGCCCGAGATCGTGGAGGAGCGCAAGGCCGAAGAGCCCTTGCTGCCGCCGATGTTCACCGAGAAGGCGCCCACCGAAGGCCCTTTCCAGCTCAACGGCAAGCTGCTCACCAACGAGAAGGAAGACGACTACTGGCGCTCGGTGGAAGGGGCGGAACTGCAGTTCGAGTTCAAGCAGTAGCGGGGTTACCGCACTCGCCGGGTACTCCGCCGGTGGATGGAAAGAGCGCCATCCACCCTACACACCGGTTGGCACCGTGGTTCGGGTTGCGCGCGGTGCCGTAGGTTGGCGCCGAGCGCAGCGAGGCCCAACGCGGCCATCTCCGGTCTCGCGGCGGGCTCTCCCTGTGGGAGCGGCTTCAGCCGCGAAAGACTTGCCGCCGGTACCTGGCTACGCGTTGTCGGATGCTCCATCGCGAATGAATTCGCTCCCACGACTCGGGCCTGGCAACCGGACCCCCGCGCAAGGGCCGTTCAGAAGCGGTACTCCCCGCTCTGGATCGCCTGGTGCAGGGTGCTGTCCAGCGGGCGGAACGCGTCTTCGCCGGGCAGGCGCACGAACAGCGGCTCGCTGACCTGGTTCGGGTCGAAGCCATTCTTCTTGAGGTCGGTCTTCTTGTACTTGAAGGTCCCGGTGGTCTCGATTTCCTCCAGCAGGCGGATGAACAGCGGCGCCGCGTAAGGCGGCAGTTCACGGTCCAGGTGGGCGGCCACGGCCTGGGCGTCGAGCTGCGAGCCGCTGCCCAGGCGCAGCGCGGCCATGCCGCAGCGACCGTTGGTCCCGGGGATCTCCACGCCATAGACCACCGCGTCCTCGACACCGCCGAAGGCGCCCAGCACGCTTTCCACCTCGGTGGTGGAGACGTTCTCGCCCTTCCAGCGGAAGGTATCGCCGAGGCGGTCGACGAACTGGGCGTGCTTGCAGCCGATGTCGCGCATCAGGTCGCCGGTGTTGAACCAGGCATCCCCCTTCTTGAACACGTCCCGCAGGATCACCGACTCGCTCTTGGCCGGGTCGGTGTAGCCGTCGAAGGGCCATTTGGCGCTGATCTCGCTGATCAGGAGGCCCGGCTCGCCCTTGCCGACCTTCTCCAGGTAGCCCTTGTGGTCGCGCACCGGACGGTCGTTTTCCAGGTCGTAGCGGACGATGGCGTAGGTGGCCGGCGAGAAGCCCACGGTGTTGTCGAAGTTGAAGACGTTGGTGAAACCGATGTTGCCCTCGCTGGAGGCATAGAACTCGGTGATGCGCTCGATGCCGAAGCGCTCCTTGAACTCGGCCCAGATGGCCGGTCGCAGGCCGTTGCCGATCATGCAGGTGAGGGTGTTGTTGCGTTCCTCCTCGCTGGGCGGCTGGTTCAGCAGGTAGCGGCACAGCTCGCCGATGTAGCCGAAGCAGGTGGCCTGGTACTGCGCGACGTCCTTCCAGAAGCTGCTGGCGGAGAACTTGCGGCGCAGGGCGATGGCGGCGCCACCGGCCAGCACCGAGGCCCAGCTCACGGTGACCGCGTTGTTGTGGTAGCAGGGCAGGGTCAGGTAGAAGACGTCGGTGTCCGTCAGCCCCAGGCCGGAGTGGCCGAAGCCGCCATAGGCCTTGATCCACTTGCCGTGGCTGAGGATCGAGGCCTTGGGCAGGCCTGTGGTGCCCGAGGTGTAGATGTAGAAGCAGGGGTCCTTGAGGCGCACCTTGGCGGTTTCCGCCGGATTGTCGGCGCTATGCTCGCCCGCCATGCGCATCAGGTTGTTCCAGCCTCGCGGCGCCTGGCCCGGGTCGCGACGGGTGTCGGCGTCGTCGATCCAGTAGCGACGCCCGGCCGTATTGCCCAGTTCGGCCTCCACGTCCTCGAAGGCTTCGCGCAGTTCCTCGCCGACCAGGTAATGGGTGGCCTTCACCAGGGTCAGGCTGTGGGCCAGGACCTTGCCGCGCTGGGTGGTGTTGACCAGCGCGCCGATGGCGCCGAGCTTGGCCAGCGCCGCCAGCAGCGCGAGGACCTCGATGCGGTTCTCCAGCATCACCGCCACCACCTTGCCGTGGGACACGCCCTCGGACTTGAGCGCGTGCGCCAGGCGGTTGGCCCAGGCGTTGAATTCGGCGTAGGTCAGGCGCCGGGTCTCGTCGATCACCGCCGGGCGCTGGGGGAATTTCTGCGCGGCACGCTCCAGGGCCCAGCCCAGGGACAGCGACTTCTCGCGGTTGCGTATGCCGGTGTAGTACAGGCCCAGCAGCATGCGCGGCACACGTGGCAGATTGCCCGGGAGGCGGGCGAGGAAGCGGAACGGGGAAATCAGATCGGCCTGGGTCATGGCTCTCGCACTTTGTCGTTGTTGTGGGCAGGCAATGGCGCTTTCACGACTGTAGAAGCCGCTCAGGCAAAGCGGTATGACCGTGGCGCGGGGAACGCCGGGCAGATGGGCAAATAGCGACGCCCGCCCCGCGCGGAGTCCGGCACGGGGCTGGCGTGGGCCGGGCTTCAGTCGAGGAACAGGTCAGGCACCAGGCTGCCGCCCTCGGGATCGAAGCGGTAATGCTCGAAGTCGGTCTGGCCCTGTTCGCGGAGGATCTCCTCGTCCACCAGCAGGCGGCCGGTGATGCTGCGCCCGGTGCTGGAGAGGATGGCGTGGGCGGCGTCGGCCATGATCGCCGGGGTGCGCGAGCGCTTGAAGGCGTCGCGGCTGCCCAGCTCGAACTCGATGGCGGCGGTGGCGATCATGGTCTGCGGCCACAGTGAGTTGACGCTGATGCCGTACTTCTTGAACTCCTCGCTCATGCCCAGGGTGAGCATGCTCATGCCGTACTTGGTGACGGTGTAGGGGCCGTGCTGGGCGAACCACTTGGGCGCGAGGTTGAGCGGCGGGGAGAGGTTGAGGATGTGCCCGCCCGCGCTTTTCTTCAGGTAAGGCAGGGCGGCCTGGCTGCAGACCATCACCGCGCGGGTGTTGATCTGGTACAGCAGGTCGAAGCGCTTGGGCTCCAGTTGCTCGACGCCCACTAGCTTGATGGCACCGGCGTTGTTCACCAGGGCGTCGATGCCGCCGAAGTGCCCGGCCGCCTGGGCCATGGCGTCACGCACCGCGGCTTCGTCACGCACGTCCAGTTGCAGGGCCAGGGCCTTGCCGCCCGCGGCCTCGACCTCCTCGGCCACGCTGAAGATGGTCCCGGCCAGCTTGGGATGGGGCTCGGCGCTCTTGGCGGCGATGACGATGTTGGCGCCATCGGCAGCGGCGCGCAGGGCGATCTCGCGACCGATACCACGGCTGGCACCGGTGATGAACAGGGTTTTGGCAGAAAGGCTCATTGCAGTGCTCCTGAATTGTTGTTGTCGGGCATGAAAGCCGGAAGCCGGAAGCCGGAAGCCGGAAGCTAGAAGCTAGAAGCTAGAAGCTAGAAGCCCGCCCGCATCAGCCTGCTCTTGTCTTCCAGCTTCAGGCTTCAAGCTTCAAGCTGCTCTTCCACTTCCACCAACACCTGGCGGCTCTTGACCTGGTCGCCGGCGGTGGCCTGGACGCGGCGGACGATGCCGTCCACCCCCGCCTTGAGCGGGTGTTCCATCTTCATCGCTTCCAGCACCACCAGCAGTTGGCCCTTGGCGACGCGATCGCCTTCGCCCACGAGGACATCGACGATGGCGCCGTCCATGGGGGCCTTGACGGTGCCGGAGCCGGCACCGCCCTGGCCGCCGGCCGGTTCGTGGGTGATGTCCAGCAGTTCGACGTTGCCCTGTTGCCCATGCAGCCACAGGCGCGGGCCGTCCAGGTGGTAGGCCAGGCGGCGACGCACGCCCTCCAGCTCCAGGGTGGCCCAGCGGCCATCGCTGGCGAGCAGGTGCAGGGCGATGGCCTGTTCGCCGATACGGGCCAGCAGGCGCGGTTGCGGGCCGCTGGCTTCGACTTCCAGCTCCACCGCCAGCTTGTGCTCGCCCTGGCGCAGGACGAAGCGCCAGGGCGCGCTGCCGGCGCTGCGCCAGCCGGCCAGGCCGGACTGGTGGGCGCAGGATTCGGCTGAGGCCTGGTAGAGCAGGGCGGCCGCAGCGGCCAGCTCGCTGGCAGGCAGCGGCTGCGGGGCGAGGCTCGGGTCGTCGGCGAAGTGCTCGCCGATGAAGGCCGTGGTGGCATGGCCGGCGGCGAACTCGGGGTGCGCCAGCAGGTTGGCGAGGAAGCGCTGGTTACCCTTCACGCCCAGCAGCACGCAATCCTCGACGGCGCGTACCAGCTTGCGCCGGGCTTCGTCGCGGGTGGCGCCCCAGGCGATCACCTTGGCCAGCATGGGGTCGTAGAAGGGCGTCACCGCCTGGCCTTCCACCAGGCCGTGGTCGATGCGGATGCCCGGCAGGAGGGCGGGCTCCCAGCGCAGCACGTCGCCGGTCTGCGGGAGGAAGTTACTGGCCGGGTCCTCGGCGTACAGGCGCACCTCCATGGCGTGGCCGTCGAGGCGGATGTCGTCCTGGGCCAGCGGCAGCGGCTGGCCGGCGGCGACCTGGATCTGCCAGGCCACCAGGTCGAGCCCGGTGACCAGCTCGGTGACCGGGTGCTCCACCTGCAGGCGGGTGTTCATTTCCAGGAAGTAGAAGCGGCCCTCGGCGTCGAGGAGGAATTCCACGGTGCCGGCGCCGGTGTAGTTGACCGAGGCCGCGGCCTTGACCGCAGCCTCGCCCATGGCGCGGCGCAGTTCCGGGGTCATCACCGGGCAGGGCGCTTCCTCCACCACCTTCTGGTGGCGGCGCTGCACCGAGCAGTCGCGCTCGCCCAGGTAGAGGAGAGTGCCCTGCTGGTCGCCGAACACCTGGATCTCCACGTGGCGCGGGCGGATCACCGCGCGTTCGAGGATCAGCTCGCCGGAGCCGAAGGCGTTCTGCGCTTCGGAGCGCGCGGTGCGGATCTGCGCGGCCAGCTCGCCGGCTTCGTGCACCAGGCGCATGCCGCGACCGCCGCCGCCTGCGCTGGCCTTGATCATCAGCGGGTAGCCGATGCGCTCGGCCTCGCGGGCGAGGGTCGCGTCGTCCTGCTCGGCGCCCTCGTAGCCGGGGATGCAGGGCACGCCGGCCTCGAGCATGGCGATCTTCGACAGGCGCTTGCTGCCCATCAGGTGGATGGCTTCGACGCTGGGGCCGATGAAGACGATGCCGGCGGCCTCGCAGGCGCGGGCGAACTCGGCGTTCTCGGAAAGGAAGCCGTAGCCGGGGTGCACGGCGTCGGCGCCGGTGCGCCGGGCGGCATCGATGATCGCCTCGACCTTGAGGTAGGACTGCGCCACCTGGGCCGGGCCGATGCACACCGCCTCGTCGGCGAACTGCACGTGGCGGGCGTCGCGGTCGGCTTCGCTGTACACCGCCACGGTGCGGTAGCCGAGCGCTTGCGCGGTGCGCATCACCCGGCAGGCGATCTCGCCCCGGTTGGCGATCAGGATCTTGTTGAATGCGGGCATCTTCGTGCTCCTGCTGGGGGACCGGAGGGCATCCGGGGCCCGGACTGTGTGCGTTCGGTGTTGCGGTGGATGTGAAGAGCGACATCCACCTGCGGGTGCCACGGTGTTGCATGGGGTGGATCGCGCTTTATCGATCCACCACTGGTGTTCACTGGGCCCAGGTCGGTTTGCGCTTCTGCACGAAGGCCATGGTCCCTTCGGCGCCTTCGGCTCCGGTCACGGCGTCGGCGAACCAGGCGGCGGCGTCGTCCAGCAACGGGCCCAGCTCGCGTTCCTCGGTGGCCAGCAGCAGTGCCTTGGTCCGTGCGTTGGCGCCGGGGGCGCAGCGGCGCACCTGCTCCAGGGTGGCGCCGAGGCGTGCGTCGACGGCGGCGTCTTCGGCCTCGGCGAAGTGCACCAGGCCCAGGCGCAGCGCCTCGTTGCCGTCGAAGCGCGCGGCGGTGAGGGCCAGGCGTCGGGCCTGGGTCAGGCCGATGCGCTTGACCACGAAGGGGGCGATCTGTGCGGGCAGGATGCCCAGGCCGGTTTCCGGCAGGCCGAATTGCGCGCCCTGGTGGGCGATGGCGATGTCGGAGATGCAGGCGAGGCCGAAGCCACCGCCGAGCACGGCGCCTTCCAGCACGGCGATCACCACCTGCGGGGCGGCCTGGGCCTCCTCCAGCAGGCTGCCGAAGGCACGGTTCAGCTCGCGGTAGGCGTCGGCACCGGCGGCGCGCGCCGAGGCCATGTCCTTGATGTCGCCGCCGGCGCAGAAGTGCCCATCGGCGCCACGCAGCACCAGGGCGCGGACGTCACCGCCCTGGCGCACGGCGGCCAGCACGGCGCGCAGTTCGCCGACCATGGCCAGGCTCATGGCGTTGCGCGCGTCCGGGCGGTTGAGGGTGACGTGGAGCACGCCGCCCGCCTGCTCCAGCAGCAGGGTTTCGCAGGCGGGCAGGCTCATTTCTTCTTACCGGGCAGGATGCCCATCAGCTTGCTGATGATGCCCAGCATGATCTCGTCGGCGCCGCCGCCGATGGAGACCAGGCGCGTGTCGCGGTAGGCGCGGGAGATGTGGTTGTCCCACATGAAGCCCATGCCGCCCCAGTACTGCAGGCAGGAGTCGGTGACTTCGCGGCCCAGGCGCCCGGCCTTGAGCTTGGCCATGGAGGCGAGGCGGGTGACGTCCTTGCCCTTCACGTACATTTCGGTGGCCTGGTAGACCAGGGCGCGCAGGCATTCCACCTCGGTCATCATCTCGGCCATGCGGAAGTGGATGACCTGGTTGTCGATCAGCGCGTTGCCGAAGGTCTTGCGCTCCTTGCAGTACTCGATGGTGGCGTCGATGCAGTGCTCCAGGCCCTTGATCATGTTGGCCGCGCCGAACAGGCGCTCTTCCTGGAACTGCAGCATCTGCATCATGAAGCCGGCGCCTTCGTGGCCGATGCGGTTGCGCTGCGGCACGCGGACGTTGTCGAAGAACACCTGGGCGGTCTCCGAGCTGCGCATGCCGAGCTTGTCCAGGTGCGGGCTGACGCTGATGCCGGGGGTGTTCATCGGCACCATGATCAGCGACTTGTTGACGTGGGGCTTGTCGTCGGAGGTGTTGGCCAGCAGGCAGATGAAGTCGGCGGACGGGGAGTTGGTGATCCACATCTTGCTGCCGTTGATCACGTAGTCGTCGCCGTCCTTGCGGGCGCTGGTCTTGAGGCCCGCGACGTCGGAGCCGGCGCCCACTTCGGAGACGCCGATGCAGCCGACCATCTCGCCGGCGATGGCCGGGCGCAGGAACTCCTCGCGCAGCTCGTCGGAGCCGAAGCGCGCCAGGGCCGGGGTGCACATGTCGGTCTGCACGCCGATGGACATGGGGATGCCGCCGCAATGGATGGTGCCGAACTCTTCGGCGGCGACGATGGAGTAGCTGTAGTCCAGGCCCATGCCGCCGAATTTCTCCGGCTTGGAGATGCCCAACAGGCCCAGCTCGCCGGCCTTCCTGAAGATGTCGTGGATGGGGAAGCGACCGTCTTTCTCCCACTGGTCGACGTGCGGGTTGATTTCCTTGTCGACGAAGTTGCGGACGGTACGGCGAAGCTCTTCGTGTTCCTGGGTAAAGATCATCCTGTCGTTCTCCTCTTGGGGTGCGTCGTGCGCACCGTGATCGTTCGGTTCAGAAACGGGCGACGCCGAAACTGTTGGCTTTCAGCGGTCGCCGCTGGGCTTCCGCGCAGATGTCCAGCAGGTAGCCCAGCAACTGGCGGCTGTCGCGGGGGTCGATCAGGCCGTCGTCCCACAGGCTGGCGGTGCCGTAGAGCGCGGTGGACTGGCTGTCGAGCTTCTGCGCGGTGACCTGTTCGAGCATGTCGAGCATCTTCGGGTCGGCTTCCTTGCCCTCCTTGGCGTGCTTCTCCTCGGTGACGATGCGCAGCACCTTGCCGGCCTGGGCGCCGCCCATCACGGCGGTGCGGCTGTTGGGCCAGGCGAAGATGAAGCGCGGGTCCAGCCCGCGGCCGCACATGGCGTAGTTGCCGGCGCCGTAGGAGCCGCCCACCACCAGGGTGAGCTTGGGCACGGTGGCGTTGGCCACCGCCTGGATCATCTTCGAGCCGTGCTTGATCACCCCCAGCTGTTCCGACTCGGTGCCGACCATGAAGCCGGTGGTGTTGTGCAGGAACAGGATGGGCGTGTTGCTCTGCTCGCAAAGCTGGATGAACTGCGCCGCCTTGGCTGCACCGCGGGGGGTGATCGGGCCGTTGTTGCCGATCAGGCCGCAGGGCTGGCCCTCGATGCGCAGGTGGCCGCAGACGGTCTGGCTGTCGAACTCGTTCTTGAAGTCGAGGAATTCCGAGCCGTCGGCGATGCGCGCGACGATCTCGCGCACGTCGTAGGGCTTCTTCGGGTCGGCCGGCACCAGGCCCAGCAGGTCGCTGGCCGGGTACAGCGGCTCGCGCCACTGGTGCTGCTCGCGCGGCGGCAGCTGGGCGTTCCACGGCAGCATGGCGAGGATGTCGCGGGCGATGCGCAGGGCGTCGGCGTCGTTCTCCGCCAGGTACTCGGCGGTGCCGGCGACCTGGGCGTGCATCTCGGCACCGCCCAGCTCCTCGTCCGTGGCCACCTCGCCGGTGGCGGCTTTCAGCAGCGGCGGGCCGGCGAGGAACATCTTGGCCTTGCCGCGCACCACCACCACATAGTCCGACAGCCCCGGCTGGTAGGCCCCGCCGGCGGTGCTGGAACCGTGCACCACGGTGATCTGCGGCAGGCCCATGGCGGACATGCGCGCCTGGTTGGCGAAGCCGCGCGCGCCCTCGACGAAGATGTCCGCCGCGTAGTTGAGGTTGGCGCCGCCGCTCTCGGTCAGGGCGATCACCGGCAGCTTGTTCTCGAAGGCGATCTGCTGCAGGCGCAGGGTCTTCTTCAGGCCGGTGGGGGAGATGGTGCCGCCCTTGATGGCGCTGTTGCTGGCGGTGACCAGGCAGCGCACGCCGGCCACATAGCCGATGCCGGCGATGATGCCGCCGCCGGCCTGGGTGCCGTCCTTGTCGTCGTGCAGCTTGTAGCCGGCCAGCGAGGAGAGCTCGAGGAAGGGCGCGCCCGGGTCCAGCAGCAGGTTGAGGCGCTCGCGGGGCAGCAGCTGGCCACGCTTCTCGAACTTGGGCTTGGCCTCGAAGGCCTTGTCCAGGACCTTGCGCTCGACATCGCGGAAGCTGTCGATGGCGGCGAGCATGGCCTCGCGGTTGCGGGCGAATTCCTCGCCCTGGGTGTCCAGTTCGGAGTGGATGACGGCCATGGCTTACTCCTCGTCCTTGAACACGGCGGGCATATAGGCCCGGTGGAAACCGTTGTAGGACTCGCTGGCGCGGGCCTTGCCCAGGGTCCAGGCGCGGGTGCCCTGGCTGGCGGCGCCGTCGATGCGGATGGTGTTGCCGCTGATGAAGTTGGCTCCGGGGGAGAGCAGGAAGACGATGGGGGCCGCCACCTCGGACTCGGTGCCGATGCGCTGCAGCGGGACGTGGTCCTTGAGGGAGCGGATCATCGATTTCATGGATTCGGGGTAGGTGTCCATGCCGCTGGAGGCGATCCAGCCCGGCGCCACGGCGTTGACCCGCACCCCGGCGTGGCCCCATTCGTAGGCAGCGGTCTTGGTGAAGTTCTCCATGCCGGCGCGGGCGGCGCCGGAGTGGCCCATGCCGGGCATGCCGCCCCACATGTCGGCGAGCATGTTGACGATGCTGCCGCCGGTCTTGCTCATGCTCTGCAGGAAGACCTCCTTGGCCACCAGGAAGCCGCCCACCAGGTTGGTGCGCACCACGGTCTCGAAGCCCTTCTGGTTGATGCCGATGAGCGGCGCGGGGAACTGGCCGCCGGCGTTGTTGACCAGGTGGTGGATGGGGCCGCGCTCGGCCACCACGGCCTTGACCATGGCCTTGACCGCTTCTTCGTCGCGGATGTCGCAGGCCTGCCAGCTGGCGCTGCCGCCGTCCTCGATGATCTCGCCGGCGGTGGCTTCGAGTTTTTCCGCCTTGCGCCCCACCAGCACCACGTGGGCGCCCAGGTGGGCGAGCTCGTGGGCCACGCAGCGGCCGATGCCGCTGCCGCCGCCGGTGACGAGTATCGTCTGGCCGCTGAACAGGCCGGGTTTGAACACGGAATCGTAGGCCATCGCGTGCTTATCCTTTCAGGCTGTCGGCCAGGGCGCGGGGCACCGGGACCGGGAATTCGAGCAGTTGCTGGGCGAAGGCCTTGCCTTGCGGGTCGATGCGCAGGCTGGCGACGCCACCACCGCCCAGGGCGTTCTCCAGGAGGAAGTTGAGGCTGTGGCTGCCAGGCAGGTACCAGCGCGCCACGCGGCCGATCTGCGGGTCGAGCACATGGCCCATCCAGTCGACCACCGCCTCGGGGGTCAGCGCCTCGGCGATCCAGGGCAGGTAGTCGCTCTGGCGCGCCATGACGCCGATGTTGCTGTGGTTGCCCTTGTCGCCGGAGCGCGCCACGGCCAGCTTCACCAGCGGCACGCTGGCATCCGCGGGGCCCTGGGGGGCGGGCGGGTCGAGGTCGTCGGCCAGGCTGGCGGCGTCGAAGGCCTCCAGCTCGGGCAGGGCCACGGGGTGGCGTTCGCCGGCCAGTTCCACGTCCAGGTCGCAGGCGGCCTTGTCCACCAGGAAGGAGAACAGGCGGATCACCGGGTACACGGTCGGGCGCCCGCCGACGATGCCGGTGAGGCCCGGCGCCATGCCGGTGGCGGCCTGGGCGATCTCGCGGGAGAAGAGGATCAGTGCTTCCTTCTTGGCGTGGCGCACGGCCAGCTTGACCACGATCTCGCGGCTGTCCTGCCTCTGGCCGTGCGGCCCGTAGGTGGCCTCGCTGCCGAGCAGCTCGATGCTCACCTCGCGGTAGGGGCCCCAGCCGCGTGCGGCGAAGATTTCCTCGGTCTTGGCGATGATGGCGCGGCTCACGCGGTCGGCCTTCTTCACCGCGTCGATGCCGGCGATCAGGCAGCTGGCGGTGCAGCGGAAGCCGTCCGGGTGGGTGGCACTGACCTTGTACTGGTCGGTGGGCGGCAGGCCGTGTGCGCCCTCGACGCTGACGCGGTGCTCGCCGACCTGGGCCAGGCGCACCCGGGTGAAGTCGCAGACCACGTCCGGCAGCAGGTAGGCGCGGGGGTCGCCGATCTCGTAGAGCATCTGCTCGCCGACGGTGAAGGGCGTCACCAGGCCGCCGGTGCCGGCCGGCTTGGTCACGGTGAAGCGGCCGTCGGCCTCGACTTCGACGATGGGGAAGCCGATATGCTCGTAGTCGGGCACCTGCTCCCAGTCGGTGAAGTTGCCACCGGTGCACTGGGCGCCGCACTCGATGATGTGGCCGGCGAGGGCGGCCTGGGCCAGGCGGTCGTAGTCGTTCCAGCTCCACTTGAATTCATGCACCAGGGCGGCACTGACCACCGCGCTGTCCACCACCCGGCCGGTGATGACGATGTCGGCGCCTTGCTCCAGCGCGGCGACGATCCCCGGCGCACCGAGGTAGGCGTTGACCGAGACGCACATGGGCGGCAGCGGCGCGCCGCTGAACATCTCGGTGACGCCGGCCTTGGCCAGGGCGGGGAGCTTGGGTTGCAGGTTGTCGCCATGCAGCACGGCGATCTTCAGGGCCACGCCGGCCTTTTCGCAGGCCGCGGCGAGGGCGGCGGCGCAGGCCTGGGGATTGACCCCGCCGGCGTTGCTGATCACCCGGATGCGTTTCTCGGCGATGGCCGGCAGCAGCGGCGCCAGGACCTCGACGAAGTCGGTGGCATAGCCCTCGTCGGGCTTCTTCATGCGAGCGCCGGCGAGGATCGACATGGTGATCTCCGCCAGGTAGTCGAATACCAGGTAATCCAGCGGCGCACCGTTCACCAGTTGTGCGGCTGCGGTGGAGGTATCGCCCCAGAAGGCGGAGGCGCAACCGATGCGTACGGTTCTAGTCATTGTTCGGGCCCGTATCACTCGAAGGAGGTGTTGGCGACATTACCAAGCAAGCGCTTGGTTGAAAAGTGTGCCAGAGCAGTTTTTTACCCAAGCGCTTGCTTGGGCGGCGGGTGCAGCATAGATTTCACGAATCTAGACAGAGACTTGCGCCCCATTCTTAAGTTGGATGGGCAAGCGCCGTGCAGCCGAGGTAGTGGGGATAGATGAGCCTGGACGACCAAAAAGCCCAAGAAGTTATGCGCGAACTGGTGACCACCGGCCAGGTGACCGACCCCGATAGCGCCCGCGGCAAGTTGCTGCAGACCGCCGCTCACCTGTTCCGCAGCAAGGGCTATGAACGCACCACGGTGCGCGACCTGGCCGGCGCCGTGGGTATCCAGTCGGGCAGCATCTTCCATCACTTCAAGAGCAAGGACGAAATCCTCCGTTCGGTGATGGAGGAAACCATCCTCTACAACACCGCGCTGATGAAGGCCTCCCTGGCCGATGCGACCAACCTGCGCGAACGGGTACTGGCGCTGATCCGCTGCGAGTTGCAATCGATCATGGGCGGCACCGGCGAGGCGATGGCGGTGCTGGTCTACGAGTGGCGCTCGCTGTCGGAGGAGGGCCAGCGCTACATCCTCGAGCTGCGCGATGCCTATGAGCTGCTCTGGCTCGAGGTGCTGGGCGAGGCCAAGGCCCAGGGCTACTTCAATGCCGATCCCTTCATCCTGCGGCGCTTCCTAACCGGCGCGCTGTCCTGGACCACCACCTGGTTCCGCCCCGAGGGGGCGATGTCCCTCGACCAGCTCTGCGAGGAAGCCTTGTCGCTGGTTATCAAGGAAGTCTGAAGGCCCTTGAGCTAGTCTTGCCAGCGTGCGGGTTTCCTCTTCTTCGGGGCTTCGATGTCTGCCGTTCGGCTTGTTTTTTCGGGTTTTCTGCTGCTTGCGTTGTGCCTTTCCTGCACCAGCGCGTCAGCGGCTCGGCCCCGGGAAATACTGGTCGGCGGCTACCATTTCCCGCCTTACCTGATAAAGCCCGAAGAGCAGGGGCAGGGCCTGGTTCCCGACCTGGTGGCGCAGCTCAACCGGCTCCAGGGGCGTTTCCACTTCAGTATCGTGCCCACTTCGGCCGCGCGCCGTTACCGCGACCTGGAGCAGGGCCGCTATGACCTGATGCTGTTCGAGGACCCGGATTGGGGCTGGAGCGGCGTGCGCTACGAAGGCGTCGACATGCGCACCTCCGACGCCGAGGTCTACGTCGCACGCAAGCAGGCCGGGCGCGGGCAGGATTTTTTCGACCAACTGGCCGGCAAGCGCCTGGCGCTCTACAACGGGTATCACTACGGTTTCGCCGGCTTCAATGCCGACCCCGAATACCTCTTCAAACGCTTCTCCGCCACGCTGACCTACTCCCACGACAGCAATCTGCTAATGGTTTTGCACGGTCGTGCCGATATAGCCGTGGTCACGCGCTCGTTCCTGGATCTGTTGTTCGCCAGGGAGCCGGCGCTGCGCGACAACCTGCTGGTTTCCCGTCGGATCGATCAGGAATACCATCTGTACGCGATGCTGCGTCCGGATGCGCCGATCACCCGCGATGAGCTGGCCGATTTGCTCCAGAACCTGCAGGACGACGAGGCATTCCAACGGCTGCTGGCCAAGTACCAGCTGACGTTCAAGAAAAACGACCGACGATGAACGAGCGGCGCGAATATCGGGGACACCATGGCTTTTGCATCAGCCTGCCAGGCAGGCCTTCGCTACGGATGGGCGAGATGGGGATATATGGATTCTTTCCGCCATGCACTGCTGGCCGTGCTGTTTGTGGCCGCCTGCGGCAGCGCCCAGGCGGCCGACCTGGTGCGGGTCGGCGGTGCGCACTTTCCCCCCTATGTGATCAAGCCCGAGTCCGCCGAGGCCACCGGCCTGCTGCCGGAGTTGCTGGCGGCGCTCAACCGCGAACAGGACGAGTTCGAGTTCGTCATGCTGCCGACGGCCATCCCCCGGCGCTTTCGTGACTTCCAGGCCGGTCGCATCGACATGGCGGTGTTCGAGAACCCCGACTGGGGCTGGCAGGACATCCCCGGGTCGCGCATCGACATGGGCCTGGAGGATGCGGAGGTGTTCGTCGCCCAACGACGGGGCTCCCGTGACCAGGAGTACTTCCGCACCCTGGCGGACAAGCGCCTGGCGCTCTACAGCGGCTATCACTACGGCTTCGCCGGCTTCGACGCCGACCCCGAGTACCTGACCCGCGAATTCAACGCACTGATGACCTATTCCCACGACAGCAACCTGCTGATGGTGCTGCGGGGCAGGGCGGACATCGCCCTGGTCACTCGTTCCTATCTGGGCATGTACCTGGAGAAGAACGCCGATCAGGCCGGGCAGTTCCTGGTGTCCACCCGTGTCGACCAGCATTACCGTCACTACGCACTGCTGCGCCCCGGCGCGCCGATCAGCCCCGAACGCTTCACTGCGCTGCTGGAGCAATTGCGGGCCAAGGGCGACCTGGAACGCATCTTCGGGCGCTACCAGATCCAGGTCAGCCCAGCTTCACTGGATAGCTCAGCATTGCCAGGTGGCAGAGATTGACCGCCAGGTGCAGCGCGATCGCCACCCCCAGTCGCCCGCTGAAGTGGAAGGCCAGCCCGTAACCCAGGCCTGCCACGGCCGCCACGGCGGCGAACAGCGGGCTGAACGGCAGGTGCACCGCGCCGAACAGCAGGGCGGTGATCGCCACCCCCGCCCACGCGCCCAGGCGTGACACCAGCGCGCTCTGCAGCAGAGCGCGGAACAGCAGCTCCTCCGCCAGCACCACCGCCAGCAGGTTGACCGGCAGCCAGCGCCACACCAGCTCCGGCCATTTCGGCATCCAGTCCACCAGGCCAAGCCCCAGGGCCAGCACCGGCACCGCCAGCAGCGTGGCCACCGCTGTCAGCGCCGTGGCGCGCCAGCGGGCGGCCATCTGCGGCGGGCGGCCCAGCCACCAGGCCAGCAGCGTCATGCCCACCAGCGTCTTGTCCCAGGACAGGCGCAGTGCGTAGAGCGGCGCGTCGGCACTGAGGCGCAGCGGCTCGGCCAGCGGCAAGGGCGAGAACCCGGGGACCAGGTGCGCGGCGAAGGCGATGCTGCCCAGCAGGGTGACGGGGAACCACAGGCGCGCCGGGATTTTCGGCGCGGCGAGGACCCAGAAGGCATAGGCCAGCCCGCAGGCCAGGCCGGTATGGGACACCTGCCCGAAGCCATGGCCCAGGGCGAGGGTGAAGAGCGGAAGCAGGATCTGCAGATGGAGCGGCATGGCACCTCCTTGTAGCGGTGCCGCACTGTAACCGCCGGGCGGTCGGGTGTCAGCGCTCCTTGGCTTCCTTGGCATCCATCTCGGCATTGCGTTCATGGATGCGCTTGAGCTGCTCCTCGGTCAGGGGCAGTTTCTTCGCCGTATCGCGCAGCATCATCAGGCCGCCGACTATGGAGCCGATGGCGAGAATCAGGATCAGCCAGGCGTACCAGGGCATGGGAATCTCCTTCGAGGTGGGGCCGCTACTGTAATTCGAACGCGCTGCGCTTGCCGCGTTCCCTTCACATTTGCCCATGGCGAGCGGTGATCACCTGCACGGCCGATCGCGAATGAATTCGCTCCTACAAGGGTGGCGGCGCTGCGCACCGCTTGGCGACTGAAGTCGTCCCTACAGAAAGCCGCAGGACTGCGAGTTGGCGCGCATGGCACTTGTAGGCTGTGCTGCGCGCACCGGGAAAGATGGTACGCGCACCGTTCCCCCGATCGAGCGACGCGGGCCGGGCAGGCCTCAATCCAGCTGCGCTACCGGCTGCAAATTGCTGTCGTCCTTCAGGCTCACGCCCGACAACTGAAGCCGCAGCGCCTCGCGCGCCAGGTAGTCGAGCTTGATCGCCGCCAGGGCATAGGGCAGCCCCTCCGGGCGCACGTTGGAGATGCAGTTGCGCTCGCTGTCCATGCGCCCGACGCGAGGCTGGAAGGTCAGGTACAGGCCCAGGCTGTCCGGCGAGGTGAGGCCCGGCCGCTCGCCGATCAGCACCGCCACCAGCTGCGCCCGCAGCGCTTGGCCTATGCCGTCGCCGATGGCCACCCGGCCCTGCTCGGCCAGCACCACCGGGGTATTGGCCCAGTCGGTGGAAAAGCGTTCGCGGAAGGCTTCCAGCAAGGGCAGGGCGTGGCGCTGCACGGCGATGGAGGAGAGCCCGTCGGCGATCACCACCGCCAGCTCCGGTGCCGGTGCCTCGGCCAGCAGGCGGGCCTGGCAGTCATCATGCAGGCGACGGCCGCGATCCGGGCGCAGCAGGTAGGCCTGGCGATCCTCGGCGTCACTGCGCACCTGCAGGGTGCGGAAGCCGGCGGCCTTGAGCTGCGCATCGAGGGTGGCGAAATCCAGCGGGTGGTGCACCGCGTCGCGGGCCTGGGCGTGGGCCAGGCCGAAGCGCAGCACCTCGGCGGTGGGCAGGCTGGAGCCGACGCGACCGAGCGCGATGCGTGCGGAGGTGTGGGCGCGGAGTTCGTCCCAGGGGTTGTGTTGCACCAGTTTCATCAGGCGGCTCCCAATCGTGGCAGGTCCTTGAGCAGGGCGTGGCCCTTGCCGATGTCGCGCAGGCGCCCGGAGGGCTCGGTGATGGCCATGCGCAGCAGCCACTCCTCGTACTCCGGCGCGCGCTTCAGGCCCAGCACGGAACGCAGGTAGAGGGCGTCGTGGAAGGAGGTGCTCTGGTAGTTGAGCATGATGTCGTCGGCACCGGGGATGCCCATGATGAAGGTGATGCCCGCTGCCCCCAGCAGGGTCAGCAGGGTGTCCATGTCGTCCTGGTCGGCTTCGGCGTGGTTGGTGTAGCAGACGTCGCAGCCCATCGGTACGCCGAGGAGCTTGGCGCAGAAGTGGTCCTCCAGCCCGGCGCGGATGATCTGCTTGCCGTCGTAGAGGTATTCCGGGCCGATGAAGCCGACCACGGTGTTGGTCAGCAGCGGGCGGAACTCCCGGGCCACGGCATAGGCGCGCACTTCGCAGGTCTGCTGGTCGACGCCGTGGTGGCCGCCGGCGGAGAGCGCGCTGCCCTGGCCGGTCTCGAAGTACATGACGTTGTCGCCCAGGCTGCCGCGCCCCAGCGAAAGCGCCGCTTCGTGGGCTTCCCTGAGGATGGCCAGGGACACGCCGAAGCTCGAATTGGTCTTCTCGGTGCCGGCGATGGACTGGAACACCAGGTCGATGGGCGCGCCGGCCTCGATGGCCTGGATCTGCGTGGTGACGTGGGTGAGCACGCAGCTCTGCATGGGAATGGCGAAGTGCTCGCGCACCTCGTCCATCATCTGCCACAGGCGCATCAGCGTCGGCAGCGAATCACTGGCCGGGTTGATGCCCACCACCGCATCCCCCGAGCCGTAGAGCAGGCCGTCGAGCATGCTCGCGGCGATGCCGCGCACGTCGTCCGTGGGGTGGTTGGGTTGCAGGCGCACCGAGAGGTGGCCCGGCAGGCCGATGGTGTTGCGGAAGCGGGTGACCACGCGGCATTTCTTCGCCACCAGGATCAGGTCCTGGTTGCGCATCAGCTTGCTCACCGCAGCGGCCATCTCCGGGGTGATGCCCCAGCGCACGGCCTCCAGGGTGGCGGAGTCGGTGCTGTCGAGCAGCAGCCAGTCGCGCAGGTCGCCCACGGTCAGGTGGCTGATGGGGGCGAAGGCGGCGCGGTCGTGGCGGTCGATGATCAGCCGGGTGACCTCGTCCTCCTCGTAGGGGATCAGCGCCTCGTCGAGGAAGCGCTTGAGCGGCACCTCGGCCAGGGCCAGCTTGGCGGCCATGCGTTCTTCATAGGTGGCGGCGGCGACCCCCGCCAGGTAGTCACCCGAGCGGGCGGGACTGGCCTTGGCCAGCAGGGTCTTGAGATCGGCGAAGCGGTAGACCTGGGCGCCGACTGTGGTCTGGTAAGGCATCACGGCCTCCGGCGGTTGCAACGGGGCAGAAAAGACGAGGCCCGGCGGACCGGGCCTCGCGGGTTCAGCATAGAGGCTTTGTCAGGCGGCATCACCTGTCAGCAGCGCATCGGCCGGCGCGCTGGCGCGGTGGTGGGCGGTGAACTGGAACCAGACGAAACCGACCGCCATGAAGCCGAGGAAGATCAGGCCGATGGTGGTGTTGAACCAGGCCATGGCCACCAGGCAGACCACTGCCAGCACCAGGGCGATGGCCGGGACGACGGGGTAGCCCGGCGCGCGGAAGGTGCGCTCCAGGTTCGGCTCGCTTTTGCGCAGCTTGAACAGGCTGAGCATGCTCATGATGTACATCACGATGGCGCCGAACACGCTCATGGTGATCATCGCGGCGGTCAGGCTCATGCCCTGCAGGTTGATCAGGCCGTCGCTGTAGATCGCCGCGATGCCCACCAGGCCACCGGCGATGATGGCGCGGTGCGGGGTCTGGAAGCGCGACAGCTTGGCCAGGCCACGTGGCAGGTAGCCGGCGCGGGCGAGGGCGAAGAACTGGCGGGAGTAGCCGAGGATGATGCCGTGGAAGCTCGCCACCAGGCCGAACAGGCCGATCCACACCAGCATGTGCAGCCAGCCGGAGTTCTCGCCGACCACGGCCTTCATGGCCTGGGGCAGCGGGTCGTTGATGTTCGACAGCTGGGTCCAGTCGCCCACGCCGCCGGCGAAGATCATCACGCCCATGGCCAGGCTCACCAGGGTGAGGATGCCGGCGATATAGGCCTTGGGAATGGTGCGTTTCGGGTCCTTGGCTTCCTCGGCGGCCATGGCCGCGCCCTCGATGGCGAGGAAGAACCAGATGGCGAAGGGAATGGCGGCGAAGATGCCGGAGATGGCCGCGCCACCGAATTCATTGCTGCCGGCCCAGCCATTGAGCACGAAATTGCTGAAGCTGAAGCCCGGTGCCACCACGCCCATGAACACCAGCAGCTCGGCCACGGCGAGCACGGTGACCACCAGTTCGAAGGTGGCGGCGATGCTGACGCCGAGGATGTTCAGGGTCATGAATACGAAGTAGGCGCCGACCGCCGCGTGCTTGGGATCGAGCCCCGGGAACTGCACGTTGAGGTAGGCGCCGATGGCCATGGCGATGGCCGGCGGGGCGAAGACGAATTCGATCAGGGTGGCGAGGCCGGCCACCAGCCCGCCTTTCTCGCCGAAGGCGCGACGGCTGTAGGCGAAGGGGCCGCCGGCGTGGGGGATGGCGGTGGTCAGCTCGGTGAAGCTGAAGATGAAGCAGGTGTACATGGCCGCGACGATCAGCGCGGTCACCAGGAACCCGAGGGTGCCCGCCACGCCCCAGCCGTAGCTCCAGCCGAAGTATTCGCCGGAAATCACCAGGCCGACGGCGATGCCCCAAAGGTGCAGGGTGCCGAGGGTCGGCTTGAGTTGCAGGGTCATAAAGCCTCCATGGATGGAATGAACGCAGACGAGGCTGTGTTTGCAGTGCCCATGCCAGGTCCCCGAATGGCGTCGCAAAGACCCGTGAAACGTCGTTTGCGGGATGCTTCGCCACCTGATCGCCGCCGTTCGTGACTCGCAATGGTGCGCAGGAGGGATGTAACCAATCGTTTCGGTGCACTGGTCTAGGCCAGTGTGACGGTTGTGTGAACGGCAGATGGCGGGACACCCGGCGATCTGCGCCAACCCCTGTAGGGGCGAATTCATTCGCCCGCTCTTTTCGGTGTGAACTCTATTTGCGTTATGCGTTGCTGGAGGACTTGAGCTCAGCTGATTGCCGAGTTCTGTTGAGACTTTCTGTTTCGCCCTCCCGGGCGAGTCTCTTTTTTCAGTCGCCAAAAAAGAAACCAAAAAGGCTTGCCGGTATGACTCACCCACATAGGTGACAAATCGGTTCAACCACATGGGTAACAGTTTTTAACCTGGCGGGGTTCCCTCAGGAGGGTGCCCCATGCCTTGGCGAGAGCTGAAACCTATGGACGAAAAAGTACTGTTCATTGCTGATTACCTCAGGCAGGTGAGCAGCTTTACTGGGCTTTGCGAGCACTTCGGCATTAGCCGCAAGACGGGTTACAAGTGGGTCGAGCGCTACAGACAAGCCGGGATGCAAGGGCTTGCCGAGCAGAGCCGGCAACGGCACCACCAGGAGCGAATTCCCTACGTCATCCGTCAGTACATCCTCGACTTACGTCGCCGCTCGACAGTTGAGCTAGGGCCCAAGAAGATCCAAGCACTGGTCGAAAGGCGATACCCGGGCCAGAGCCCCTCCAGAACCACGATCTACATGATCCTCAAGCAAGAGGGGCTCGTTACTCCACGCCGAGTCCGCCGCCGGGTACCGAGCTATCCAAAACCGCTGAAGACGACCCATGAGCCCAATGAGCTCTGGAGCGCGGATTACAAAGGCCAGTTTCTGACCCAGGACGGTAAGTGGTGCTACCCCCTGACGGTTATGGATCACGCCAGCCGATACCTCCTTGCCTGTGAAGGAATGGCAGGGACACGACTGGAGGAGACCAAGGCAGTCTTTGAGCGGCTGTTTCGTTGTCATGGGCTGCCGCTGCGACTGCGGACCGACAACGGAACACCGTTTGCCAGTACGGGCAGAACTGGTTTGACTCAGCTGTCGATCTGGTGGTTACGTCTGGGCATCATTCCGGAGCGCATTGCCCCAGGGCGGCCTGAGCAAAATGGGCGGCATGAGCGCATGCACCGGACCTTGAAACGAGCAGTCACCCAGCCTGTGGCGGCGCACATGGCAGAGCAACAACAGCGCTTCGATGAGTTCATTCAGGACTACAACCAGCAGAGACCTCATGAGGCCCTGAAGCAGCAGACACCCAGCCAGTGCTATCAGGAGTCGCCACGTGCTTATCCAGAACAGTTGCCGGAGCTGACGTATCCGGGCCATGTCGAAGTCTATCGGGCAGATTGCAACGGCATCCTCAATCGAAGGGGATTACGTATCTACGTAGGGCACCTCCTCAAGCACGAACAGATTGGATTGGAGCAGATTGGTGAAGAACTCTGGGCTGTGCATTTCGGCCCAGTTGTAATTGGCCGTCTGGATGAGCGAGAACAGCAGGAGGGTTATCTATCCTTGAAAGTGTCACCCATGTGACTGAACTCATTTGTTACCCATGTGGTTGATCCATACATGCCCCTGCATACGGGGCTGGCTCCGCCAGACTTCCCTCGCTCCATCATCGTTACTCGCTGCGCTCGCCCTTCGGGCCGCACTGAAGTGCGTTCGCCGCAAGCGTCGTCCAGGGGGCACGGCGCGAAGGGCCATCCCTGGCCCATCGCGCCTCTCGCGACATCCATGTCGCTCAACCCCTGAAACGACGATTGCGCTCGGCCTCCTGAAAGGGGCATTTGGCGGCTGCTCCAACGACTTTGTTCGCTCTGCAGAATCCTTGTTTGCATCACAATTTGATTCACGTGGCTCTCCTTCGTGGGAGCGAATTCATTCGCGATGCTTTCCCTCCGCCCCTCAACCCCAAGCCTTGTCCCGCGTTCTTTACGCTTTCTTTATGCCCCGCCCCGGGTCCCCGTCTCGTCCCTTTACGCCCCTGATGCCGAGAATTCCTCCAAAGCGGCGCAGTCCGCATATCGGAGCGACAGTCATGAGCATTCTCGACGGGTTGTCCCTGGCGATGGCCACGGGGCTTTTCATCTACTTGCTGGTTGCGCTGCTGCGCGCCGAACGCAGCTAGGGGGCGTCATGCAAGTACAGGACTACGGGCTGATTCTGGCCTTCTTCGTGCTGGTGCTGGTGCCAGCGCCCTTCCTCGGCCGTTTCATCCATCGCGCGATGGAGGGTGAGCGCACCTTCCTCACGCCGCTCTTCGCCCCCGTCGAGCGCCTCTGCTACCGCATCGCCGGGGTCGACCCGCACAGCGAGCAGGACTGGAAGACCTACACCCTCGCGCTGCTGCTGTTCAACGCCGCCGGCCTGGCACTGCTGTTCACCATCCTCATGCTGCAGGGCATGCTCCCGCTCAACCCGCAGAAGCTGCCGGGCCTGGAATGGACCCTGGCCTTCAACACCGCCGTGAGCTTCGTCAGCAACACCAACTGGCAGGCCTACAGCGGCGAGGCGAGCCTCAGCTACTTCAGCCAGATGGTCGGCCTGGGCGTGCAGAACTTCGTCAGCGCCGCCGTCGGCCTCTGCGTGCTGGTAGCCCTGGCGCGCGGCATCAGCCGGCGCAGCAGCGACAAGCTCGGCAACTTCTGGGTCGACCTGACCCGCGGCACGCTCTATGCGCTGCTGCCGCTGTGCCTGCTGCTGGCGCTGTTCCTGGTCTGGCAGGGCGTGCCGCAGACCTTGCTCGACTATGTCAGCGTCCACACCCTGGCCGGCACCGACCAGGTGGTCCCGCTCGGCCCGGCGGCCAGCCAGATCGCCATCAAGCAGCTCGGCACCAACGGGGGCGGCTTCTTCGGCGTCAACTCCGCGCACCCGTTCGAGAACCCCAGCGCGTGGAGCAACCTGCTGGAAGTGGCGTCGATCATCCTGATCCCCGCCGCCCTGGTGTTCACCTTCGGCCACTACGTCAAGGACCTGCGCCAGAGCCGCGCGCTGCTGGCGACCATGCTGATCCTCTTCGTCATCGGCCTGGGCGTGACCCTGTACAGCGAGTACCAGCCCAATCCGGCCCTGGCCGCGCTGCCCATCGAGCAGTCCGGTTCCCTGGAGGGCAAGGAGAGCCGCCTCGGCATCACCGCCTCGGCACTCTGGGCGGTGACCACCACGGCCGCGTCCAACGGCTCGGTGAACTCGATGCACGACAGCTTCAGCGCCATCGGCGGGATGATCCCGATGTTCAACATGATGCTTGGCGAGGTGATCTTCGGCGGCGTCGGCGCGGGCCTCTACGGCATGCTGCTGTTCGTGCTGATCGCGGTGTTCCTCGCCGGCCTCATGATCGGCCGCACCCCTGAATACCTCGGCAAGAAGCTGGAGGCCCGCGAGGTGCGCCTGCTGGTGGCGACCCTGCTGGTGATGCCGGTGGGCGTGCTGGTGTTCTGCGCCCTGGCGGTGAGCCTGCCGGGCCCGGCGGCCTCCATCACCAACCCCGGCGCCCACGGTTTCAGCCAGGCGCTGTATGCCTACACCTCGGGCACCGCCAACAACGGCTCGGCCTTCGCCGGCTTCGGCGCCAACACGCCGTTCCACAACATCATGATCGGCCTGGCCATGCTCCTCGGTCGGTTCGGCTACATCCTCCCGGTGCTGGCCATCGCCGGCAGCCTGGCGGCCAAGCAGCGCGCGCCGGTGGGCGGCAACAGCTTCCCCACCCACGGCCCGCTGTTCGTCACCCTGCTGACCCTGACCATCCTCCTGGTCGGTGGCCTGACCTTCCTCCCGGCATTGGCCCTGGGGCCGATTGCCGAACACCTCGCGCTGATCGGCCTTTAAGGGAGACCCGCATGAACGCCCCTATCCAGGCGCCGAAGAATGGCGCCAAGCAGCAACAACCCCGTACAGCCATCGCCGCGCTGTGGAAGCCGGCGCTGGTGCAGGCCTTCGCCAAGCTCGACCCGCGCCAGCTCAAGCGCTCGCCGGTGATGCTGGTGGTGGAACTGACCGCCGTGGTCACCACGGTGCTGTGCTTGATCCCCAACCCGGCGGTGTCCACCGGCCTGGCGGTGCAGATCGCCCTGTGGCTGTGGTTCACCGTGCTCTTCGCCAACTTCGCCGAGGCCCTCGCCGAAGGCCGTGGCAAGGCCCGCGCCGACAGCCTCAAGGCCGGTAGTCAGGGCCTCAGCGCCCGCCGTCGTGCTGCCTCCGGGCAGTTCGAGACGGTGGCCGCCAGCAGCCTGCGTCGTGGTGACCTGGTACGCGTCGAGGCCGGCGAGCTGATTCCCGGCGACGGCGAGGTGGTCGAAGGCATCGCTGCCGTCAACGAGGCCGCCATCACCGGCGAATCCGCACCCGTGATCCGCGAGTCCGGCGGCGACCGCTCGGCGGTCACTGGCAATACCCGCGTGGTCTCCGACTGGCTGCTGGTGAAGATCACCGCCAACCCGGGCGAGTCGACCCTAGACCGGATGATCGCCCTGGTGGAGGGCGCCAAGCGCCAGAAGACCCCCAACGAGGTGGCGCTGGACATCCTGCTGATCGGCCTGACGCTGATCTTCCTGCTGGTGGTCGCCACCCTGCAGCCCTTCGCCCGCTTCGCCGGTGGCGACCTGCCGCTGGTGTACCTGGTGGCGCTGCTGGTGACCCTGATCCCCACCACCATCGGCGGCCTGCTCTCGGCCATCGGCATCGCCGGCATGGACCGCCTGGTGCGCCTCAACGTCATCGCCAAGTCCGGCCGCGCCGTGGAGGCGGCGGGTGACGTGCACGTGCTGCTGCTGGACAAGACCGGCACCATCACCTTCGGCAACCGCCGCTGCAGCGCACTGGTCAAGGCCCCGGGCGTGAGCGGCAAGGAGCTGTCCGACGCCGCGCTGCTGGCATCGCTGGCCGACGACACGCCGGAAGGCAAATCCATCGTCGAGTACCTGCGCGCCCTCAGCGCCATGGTCGAGCCGGCACGCGACGAGGTCACCGCCATCGCCTTCAGTGCCGAGACCCGCCTCTCCGGGGTGGACTGGAACGGCCACAGCTACCGCAAGGGTGCGGTGGACGCGGTGCTGGCCTGGGTCGGCATGAGCCGCGCCGAGATGCCCGAGCAGCTGTCCCGCGAGGTCGACAAGATCGCCCAGAGCGGCGGCACCCCGCTGCTGGTGGCCGCCGATGGCAGGCTGCTGGGTGGCATCCACCTCAAGGACGTGGTCAAGCCCGGCATCCGCGAGCGCTTCGCCGAGCTGCGGCAGATGGGCATCCGCACCGTGATGGTCACCGGCGACAACCCGCTGACCGCTGCCGCCATCGCCGCCGAGGCGGGGGTGGACGACGTGATCGCCGAGGCCACGCCGGAGAAGAAGCTGGCGCGCATCCGCCAGGAGCAGGGCGAGGGCAAGATGGTCGCCATGTGCGGCGACGGCGCCAACGATGCGCCGGCGCTGGCCCAGGCCGACGTCGGCCTGGCGATGAACGACGGCACCCAGGCCGCCCGCGAGGCCGCCAACCTGGTGGACCTGGACTCCGACCCGACCAAGCTGCTGGACGTGGTGCAGGTGGGCAAGGAGCTGCTGGTGACCCGGGGTGCGCTGACCACCTTCTCGGTGGCCAACGACGTGGCCAAGTACTTCGCCATCCTCCCGGCCCTGTTCGCCGGCATCTACCCGCAGCTGGGCGTGCTCAACCTGATGCAGCTGCACAGCCCGCAGAGCGCCATCCTCTCGGCCATCGTGTTCAACGCGCTGATCATCATCGCGCTGATCCCCCTGGCCCTGCGCGGGGTGCGCGTGCAAGCCGCCGACGCCGCCAGCCTGCTGCGCCGCAACCTGCTGATCTACGGCCTGGGCGGGCTGGTGGCGCCCTTCATCGGCATCAAGCTGATCGACATCCTGCTCACCGCCCTGCACCTGGTCTGATGCCTTTCCCCCTCTCCACGGAGAGGGGACTTAATCCGAGGAACTGAATATGCTTACGCAACTCCGTCCCGCCCTGAGCCTGCTGGCCCTGATGACCCTGATAACCGGCGTCGCCTACCCGCTGTCCGTCACCGCCGTCGCGCAACTGGCCTTCCCGGCGCAGGCCAACGGCAGCCTGGTGCGCGACGCCAAGGGCGATGCACGCGGCAGCCTGCTGCTGGCGCAGCAGGTGGAGGGGGCCCAGTGGTTCCAGCCCCGCCCCTCGGCCGGTGGCTATGCCACAGTCGCCAGCGGTGCCAGCAACCTGGCCCCTAGCAACCCGGCGCTGGTCGAGCGCATCGCCAAGGACGCCACCGAGCTGGGCGCGCTGGGGCAGGGCCCGGTGCCCATGGCCCTGGTCACCACCTCCGGCAGCGGCCTCGACCCACACCTGCCGCTGGCCGCCGCGCGCTACCAGATCCCGCGGATCGCCGAGGCGCGGGGCATTCCCGCCGCGACCCTGGAGCGCCTGGTGGAACAGCAGGCCGAGCGCCCGCTGATCGGGCCGGCGGTGGTCAACGTATTCGCCCTCAACCTGCGACTGAACGAGATGCCTGAATGAGTGATGCCGGCCGTGCCGATGCGTTGTTGGCCGACCTGCCGCGCGAAGGGCGCGGCCGGCTGAAGGTCTTCCTCGGTGCCGCGCCGGGCGTGGGCAAGACCTTCGCCATGCTGCAGGCGGCCCAGGCGCAGTTGCGCCAGGGCGTCGACCTGCGTGTCGGCGTGGTCGAGACCCACGGCCGCGCCGAGACCGAGGCGATGCTCGCCGGGCTGCCCCAGCAGCCGCTGCGGCGCCTCGAATACCGGGGCGTGCCGCTGACCGAGATGGACCTGGACGGCATCCTCGCCGCGCCGCCGAAGCTGGTGCTGGTGGACGAACTGGCCCACAGCAACGCCCCCGGCAGCCGCCACGCCAAGCGCTGGCAGGACGTGCAGGAACTGCTCGCGGCCGGCATCGACGTCTACACCACGGTCAACGTCCAGCACCTGGAAGCGCTCAACGACCAGGTGCTCGACATCACCGGCGTGCAGGTGCGCGAGACCCTGCCGGACTGGGTGCTGCAGGAGTCCGACGAGATCCTCCTCATCGACCTGCCGCCGCGCGAGTTGCTGGAGCGCCTGCGCGAGGGCAAGGTCTACGTGCCCGAGCAGGCCCGTGCGGCCATCGACGCCTTCTTCTCCCAGACCAACCTCACCGCCCTGCGCGAACTGGCCATGCAGACCGCCGCCGCGCGGGTCGATGCCGATCTCAACCGCCGCTATCGCCTGCAGGGCCAGGAGGCGCCGACGGTGCGTGGCCGCCTGCTGGTGGGCGTGGACGGCAGCGAGCAGGCCGAGCGCCTGGTGCGCCACGCCTGCCGCGTGGCCGAGCGCCGCCACCTGCCCTGGAGCCTGGTGCACGTGGACACCGGCGGCACGCAAAGCGAAGAGGCCCGCACGCGCCTGCAGGCGGCCCAGCAACTGGCCGAACGCCTGGGGGGCGAAGTGGTGACCCTGCGCGCCGAAGGCGTGGCCAGCACCCTGATCGAACACGCCAACGAGCGCCGTGCCAGCCTCCTGCTGGTGGGCCGCAGCCGGCAGCGCCTGCGCCGTCGCTGGCTCGGGCGTGGGGTGGCGGAGCGCCTGCTGCGCCAGGCCGAGGGACTGGAGATCAGCGTGCTGGACACCGACGCCGACGCGCGCCCCGCCAGTGCCCGGTCGCGCCACCCGGTGCCCCTGGGCGACTACGGCCTGGCCCTCGGCGCCGCGCTGGCCGCCAGCGCCCTGGCCTGGGGCGCCTACCAGGTGCTGGCGCTGCCGAACATCTCCCTGGTGTTCCTCGCCGCCGTGCTGCTGGTGGCGGTGCGCAGCAGCCTGGGCCCGGCGCTGCTCTGCGCCGGTGTGTCGTTCCTGGCCTACGACTTCCTGTTCATCCCACCGACCTTCTCCCTGACCATCGCCCGCCAGGAAGACGTGCTGACCCTGCTGTTCTTCCTGCTGATGGCCGGCCTCACCGGCAACCTGGCCTCGCGCCAGCGCCGCCAGCTGCAGGCCCTGCGCGCCACCCAGACGGAAACCACCGCGCTGCTCGACCTCTCGCGCAAGCTCACCGCCGCCACCGACCGCCAGGCCGTGCTCAGCGTCGCGGCCCAGCAGTTCATCCCCTGGACCGACGTCGAGGTGTGCCTGCTGGCGCGCAGCCGTGATGGCGTGTGGAAGGTCGAGGCCGGCGTGCAGCGCCTGCTGGCGGACCAGGAGCGCGCGGCGGCGGAGTGGTCCTGGCAGCACGACCAGGTGGCCGGGCTCGGCACCGGCACCCTGCCCAGCGGCCGCTGGTGGTGGTTGCCGCTGTCCGGCGAGGAGGGGCCGCTGGCGTTGCTCGGGGTCAGCCCGCGCGACGGTGCACCGCTGCCCGCCGAGCGCCGCCGATTGCTGTCGGCGCTCGGCCAGCCCCTGGCCCAGGCGCTGGCGCGCGCGCAGCTGGCCGAAGACCTGGAGGCCGCACGCCTGCATGGCGAGACCGAACAGCTGCGCAGCGCGCTGCTGGCCTCCGTTTCCCACGACCTGCGCACGCCGCTGACCGCCATGCGCG
Organism: Pseudomonas sp. Pc102; assembly: GCF_018408275.1. Classification (NCBI taxonomy): domain Bacteria; kingdom Pseudomonadati; phylum Pseudomonadota; class Gammaproteobacteria; order Pseudomonadales; family Pseudomonadaceae; genus Pseudomonas; species Pseudomonas sp. Pc102. Next base: position 1,971,229 of record NZ_AP021905.1, read on the forward strand.
GCTCCATCGACAGCCTGCTGGCGCTCGGCGAGGCGATCCCCCTGGAGGACCGCCGCGAGCTGCTGGAAGGCACCCGCGATGAGGCCGAGCGCCTCGACCGCTACATCCAGAACCTGCTGGACATGACCCGCCTCGGCCACGGCGGCCTCAAGCTGGCCCGCGACTGGGTGGCGCCGGTGGACATCGTCGCCAGCGCCCTGCAGCGCCTGCGCCCGGTGCTGGCGCCGCTGAAGGTGGAGACCGTGCTGCCCGCCGAACTGCCGCTGCTCTACGTGCACGCCGCACTGATCGAGCAGGCGCTGGTCAACGTGCTGGAGAACGCCGCGCGCTTCTCGCCGAGCCAGGGCCGCCTGCGCGTGGCGGTGACGGCCGACTCCGAGGAGCTGCGCTTCGCCGTCAGCGACCAGGGGCCCGGCATCCCGGCCGCCGAGCGGGAGAAGATCTTCGACATGTTCTACACCGCTGCCCGTGGCGACCGGGGCGGGCAGGGCACCGGGCTGGGCCTGGCCATCTGCCAGGGCATGGTCGGCGCCCACGGTGGCCGCGTGACGGTGGGCGAGGGGCTGGACGGCAAGGGCACCACGCTCACCCTGCACCTGCCGCTGCATCCGCAGCCGGTGCTGGAGGAGGAGGCGGGTGATGGCCCGCTGTAGGAGCGGATTCATTCGCCATGCGGGCCGCAGGACCGCCGCGTGCGACCCGGTGCGGCGTTGCCGCCCTGGGCGAATGAATTCGCCCCAACACGATTCGGTAGCCAACGGATTTCGAAGGACAAGATGACGACCAACCAACCAACCCTCCTGGTGATCGACGACGAGGCGCAGATCCGCAAGTTCCTGCGCATCAGCCTCACCGCCCAGGGCTACAAGGTGCTGGAAGCCGCCAACGGCACCGAAGGCCTGGCCCAGGCGGCCCTGGCGCGGCCGGACCTGGTGGTGCTCGACCTGGGCTTGCCGGACATGGACGGCAAGACGGTACTGGCGGAGCTGCGCGAGTGGTCGGCGGTGCCGGTGCTGGTGCTTTCCGTGCGCGCCAGCGAAGGCGAGAAGGTGCTGGCCCTGGACGGCGGCGCCAACGACTACGTGACCAAGCCCTTCAGCGTGCAGGAGTTCCTCGCCCGCGTACGGGTGCTGCTGCGCCAGGCCGGTGGTGGCGAGCAGCAGGAGGCGGTGGTCGAAAGCGGCCCGCTGAGCGTCGACTTCGCCTACCGCCGGGTGACCCTCGATGGCGCCGAGGTGGCGCTGACCCGCAAGGAATACGCTGTGCTCGCCCAGCTGGCGCGGCACCTGGGGCGGGTGGTGACCCAGCAGCAGCTGCTCAAGGACATCTGGGGCCCGACCCATGTCGAGGACACCCACTACCTGCGGGTGGTGGTCGGCCACCTGCGGCTGAAGCTCGGCGACGACCCGACCGAGCCGCGCTTCATCGTCACCGAGGCCGGGGTCGGCTACCGCCTGCGCGAGGGCTAGCCGTACGACTTCCTCGTAGGTCGGCGACTGTCGTAGGGGCGACTTCAGTCGCCTCTTCCGTGGGAGCGAATTCATTCGCTCTGTCTGCGTTAAGTGTTGCAGGGGATTTGGAGCTCGGTTGATTGCCGAGTCTTGCTGATGGCTTCTGTTTCGCCTTGCCGGGCGAGTTTCTTTCTTCAGTCGCCAAGAAAGAAACCAAAGAGGCTTGCCCCTGCATACGGGTCTGGCTCCGCCAGACTCCCCTCGCTCCATCATCGTTTCAGGGGTACGCCGCGAAGGGCCATCCCTGGCCCATCGCGGCTCTCGCGACATCCATGTCGCTCAACCCCTGAAACGACGATTGCGCTCGGCCTCCTGAAAGGGGCGTTTGGCGGCTGCTCCAACGTAGAGGCTCACGACTTCACATTGATGTGCGCATCACCACCGGATGAACGCAGCTGCTGGTGGCTTTCGTAGGATGGTGTAGAGCGAAGCGAAACCGATGCGGTGAGTGTGTCAGGAATCCAGAATCGTCCTGAAAGAACCGTTCTTGAGCCTTTTCGTTGAGTCCACAACAGCTAACGCAGACAGAGCCAATTCATTCTCGATTGGGCGGCACTACGCTGGCGCCCACCCGGCGAATTGTCGTCCCGTGCCCGCTTTTTGCGCGTGGTACTTCCCCCGCTGTGTTGCGCGACCCGAATCCGTCGTCTAGCGCTTAATCCAGGCGCCTGGCGCCATTCGTTGCCGGAAGGAAGACATGCAACAACTGCTCGACGAGATCCTCGATGAAGTCCGCCCGCTGATCGGGCAGGGCAAGGTGGCCAGCTACATCCCGGCATTGGCCGGGGTGACGGCGAACCAGCTGGGCATTGCGGTGTACAGCAATGAGGGCCAGCTCTATTGCGCCGGTGACGGGCGCACGCCGTTTTCCATCCAGAGTATTTCCAAGGTCTTCAGCCTGGTGCAGGCGATCCAGCATTCGGGCGAGGATATCTGGCAGCGCCTGGGCCACGAGCCGTCGGGACAGCCGTTCAATTCCCTGGTGCAGCTGGAGTTCGAGCGCGGCGTGCCGCGCAACCCCTTCATCAACGCCGGGGCCTTGGTGATCTGCGACATCAACCAGTCGCGTTTCGCCGCACCGGCGCTGTCGATGCGTGATTTCGTGCGGCGCCTGAGCGCCAACCGCGACGTGGTGGCGGACGAGGTGGTGGCGCGCTCGGAGTACCAGCACCGCGCGCGCAATGCGGCGGCGGCCTACCTGATGCAGTCGTTCGGCAACTTCCACAACGATGTCGAGGCCGTGCTGCGCAGTTACTTCCACCACTGCGCGTTGCGCATGAGCTGCGCGGACCTGGCCCTGGCCTTCAGCTTCCTGGCCAACGAGGGGGTGAGCCCGCACAGCGGCGAGGCGGTGCTGAGCGGTCGGCAGACCAAGCAGGTCAACGCGCTGATGGCCACCAGCGGCCTGTACGACGAGGCCGGCAACTTCGCCTACCGGGTCGGGCTGCCCGGCAAGAGCGGGGTGGGGGGCGGCATAGTCGCGGTGGTGCCGGGGCGCTTCACCGTCTGCGTGTGGTCGCCGGAGCTCAATGCGTCCGGCAACTCGGTGGCGGGCATGGCGGCGCTGGAGAAGCTCTCCGAGCGTATCGACTGGTCGATCTTCTGACTCAGTCCTGCTCGTACTTCTCCAGGGTGTCGCGGGCGATCTGGCGGCCCAGCTGGATCAGCTCCGGCGCCTTGTAGAACTCGAAGAAGCGGCACACGCGCTTGGGCACGTTGATCAGGACGTCCGGCGGGTAGCCGGCGATCTTGTACTGCGCCAGCGACGTCTGCATCACCTCGAAGCTCTGGTTCACCAGGTCCAGCAGCGAGGCCGGGCCGACGCTGGCGACCACCTGCGAGCCGCTGGCCGAGCTCGGCGCGCCTTCCTTCTGCGGCGCCGCGGCCGGTTGCTGGGCGCCGGGTGCAGCAGCGTCCTCGACCCAGGGATTGGCGATGGGCGCGGTGGCGCCTTCGAGCAGCAGTTCCTCTTCGACGCCGCGCTTGCGGAAGGGCAGGCGCTCGCCGAGGGAACTCATCATCTGGTCGATGCGGCCCTTGAAGGCCGGCGGTCGTTCGATCACCGGCAGCTGGTACTGCTTCTGGTTGGTGGAGTTGAGGTTGACGGCGATGATCAGGTCGCAGTGGCTGGAGACCACCGGCACGATGGGCAGCGGGTTGAGCAGGCCGCCGTCCACCAGCATGCGCGAGCCCTGCATCACCGGGGTGAACAGGCTGGGGATGGCCGCCGAGGCGCGCATGGCCTGGTGCAGGCAGCCTTCCTGGAACCAGATTTCCTGCTGGTTGGTGAGGTCGGTGGCGACGGCGGTGTAGGGGATGGCCAGGTCTTCGATATCGATGTCGCCGACGATCTCGCGGATGCGCCCGAACACCTTCTCGCCCCGGATGGCGCCCAGGCGGAAGCTGACGTCGAGCAGGCGCAGCACATCGAGGTAGTCCAGGCTCTCGGTCCACTCGCGGTATTCGTCCAGCTTGCCGGCGGCATAGATGCCCCCGACCACCGCGCCCATGGAGCAGCCGGCGATGCAGGCGATCTCGTAGCCCCGCGCCTCGATTTCCTGGATCACGCCGATATGGGCATAACCCCGGGCCCCGCCGGAGCCGAGGACCAGTGCGACACGCTTGCTCATGACTTCACCTTTTCCTACACAAGGGGCAGACGATACCTGTGGGGAAGGGCGAGGCCAAGTGAATGGGCGTCTCCTTGTGGCGGGAATGCTACGGTCCCTTGAAAAGCTGGCCTGGAGGGCGCTGGGCGGAATTTTTCCTGTTCCGTACCGTCTTAACCACCATTAGACTCATGGCCATTTCACATCCCGAGGAGAACCCCCATGAAAGCCTGGATCAGCCTGCCCTTGATCGTGCTGGTGCTCGCCGGTTGCGCTGGCAAGACGGCCTACCGCGACAGCTGCGAGTCCCAGCTCGACGCGGCCTGGAGAGAACTCGACCTGGCCAAGGCCGAAGGCTTCGCCGGCACCGTCAGCTACTCCAAGGCGCTGGGCCTGCTCACCGCGGCCAAGACCGAGCAGCAGTTCGAACGCTTCGAGGGCTGCACCGCCAAGGCCGACAAGGCGCGTTTCTACATCCGCGAGTCCCGCGCCGGGCGCTGAGGCGCCGGAGTGGCAAGGGCCGGGGCATGCCCCGGCTTTTTTGTGGGCGCGTACTGGCCTGAGGACGCGGGGACGCAGTGGAACGTGCCTCGCCTCAGTGCCCGCCGGCATCGCGCATAGCCCTTTCCTATCCGTATTATCAAAGAAATATCTTGTTTAATCTGCCGTCTCGCTCCTAATATCCAAGTAATTACTTGTGTAAATGACCTGGAGAGACGCCTGATGGACACCACTGCCTCCCTCGATTCCCAGCCCACCGCCAGTTGGGGCGAACTGCTCAGCGGGCGCAACGGCCTGATGGCGGTGGCGCTCACCGGCGGTGTCGCCCTGCACGCGATCAACGTGCACATCGTCACCACGGTGCTGCCGTCGGTGGTGCGCGAGATCGGCGGGCTGGATTGGTACGCGTGGAATACCACCCTGTTCGTGGTGGCCTCCATCGTCGGTGCCGCGCTGGCATCGCGCCTGCTCGCCGTCGGCGGGCCGCGTGGCGCGTGCCTGGCGGCGCTGGTGTTGTTCGCCCTGGGTTCGGTGGGGTGCGCGACGGCGCAGACGATGCCCTGGATGCTCGCCGCGCGGGCGGTGCAGGGGTTGGGCGGTGGCCTGCTGGCGGCCCTGAGCTATGCGCTGATCCGCGTGGTGTTCGCAGCGCCGCTGTGGCCGCGCGCGGTGGCGCTGGTGTCCGGCATGTGGGGCGTGGCGACGCTCTGTGGCCCGGCCGTGGGGGGCTTGTTCGCCGAGGCCGGGCACTGGCGCTGGGCCTTCTGGTCGCTGCTGCCGGTGGCCCTGTTCCAGGCCCTGCTGGTAATGGCCCAGTTGCGCCCGCGCACCGATGACGCCGAGGCGGAAGCGCTGCCGGGCATCCCGGTGCTGCAGATCGGCCTGCTGTCCGCCTCGGTCCTGGCGGTGGCGGCGGGCAGCCTGTCGCCGCAGCTGCCCTTGCAAGCCCTCGGCGTGGCCGTGGGGCTGGCCCTCGGGGCGCTGGCGCTGGGCTGGGATCGTCGCGCGACCGTGCGCCTGCTGCCGTCCGGTGGCGCTTCGCTGGGCAGCGCGCTGGGCGCCGTCTATGCCTGCGTGGCCTTGCTGCTGGCGGGGACCACCACCGAGATATTCGTGCCCTATTTCCTCCAGGTGCTGCACGGCCAGACGCCGCTGCTGGCGGGCTACCTGACGGCGGCCATGGCCGGTGGCTGGAGCCTGGGGTCGCTGCTGTCGTCCGGACGCCACGGCGCGGGGGCGGTGCGCCTGCTGCGCGGCGGGCCGGTGCTGTGCGTGGTCGGGCTGCTGGCCCTGGCAGTGCTGATTCCGCTGGCGGGGGAGCTGGCTTATGCGCTGCGTACCCTGCTGGTGGGCGTTGCACTGGCGGCGGTGGGCGCGGGCGTGGGCATCGGCTGGCCGCACCTGCTGACCCGGGTGCTGGAGCTGGCGCCGCGTGGCGAGGAGAGTGCGGCATCCACCGCGATCACCACGGTGCAGCTCTACGGCATGGCCATCGGCGCGGCGCTCGCCGGCCTGGTGGCCAACGCCTCCGGGCTCAGCGTGCCGGGGGGCGTGGCCGGCGCCCAGTCGGCGGCGGCCTGGCTGTTCGCAGGCTTCGCCCTGGCACCGCTGCTGGCCGCAGTGCTGGTCCGGCGCGTGGTCGGGCGGGCGGATTAGCAGGCTGCGTCGTCTGCATGTTTCAGCGGCCTGTTAGACGATCGCCGACTTTCCACGCGGGGGAGGGCGCGGGGCATAATCCACCCATCCCCCTCTCGCTTCCCCGGAGCCCCCGATGCAGCTCGATTTCACCACCCTCAGCCCGCTGGACGCCTATCGCTGGCTGGCGTCCACCGTCACTCCACGCCCCATCGCCTGGGTTTCCAGCCAGGCCGCCGACGGCACCCTGAACCTCGCCCCCTTCAGTTTCTTCCAGGTGATCAGCGACGCGCCGCCGACGCTGATGGTGAACGTCAACAACCGCGCCGACGGCAGCCTCAAGGACACCCTGCGCAACGTGCAGGAAACCGGTGAGCTGGTGATCCAGCTGGTGTCCCATGCGCTCGCCGATGCGATGAACGCCAGCTCCGCGCAGCTGCCGAGCGAGGTCAGCGAGTTCGAGGCCTGTGGCATCGCCAGCGAGCCTTCCGTGCGCGTGGCCCCGCCCCGGGTCAAGGGCGCGCCGGTGGCCTTCGAGTGCCGGCTGGTGGAGGTGCAGCCCTACCCGCGCGAGAACCCCAACTGCCACCTGATCTTCGCCGAGGTGCTGCTGGCCCATATCGACGATGCGGTGCTCAACGAGCAGGGACGCGCCGACCCGCACCGGCTGGACCTGGTGGGCCGCCTGGGCGGCAGCGCCTATGTGCGTACCCGGGACACCTTCAACCTGGTGCGCCCGAGCTGAACGGGCACCGTCTTCGGGCGCTGGGGTGATGATTCTGGCGCCGATTCCCTGGCGTTCGCTCTGAAAGCGACCTCGACTTAGCTAAAACCTCCAATCGGCCGCCCCCTGGCAGGGTTATGGCTTGTCGCCAGCATGGTCTCGCTCCTAAGTTCACGCTGTTGTCCCGGCAGCCTATGAGGCGAGGCCGGCCATCCGGCGAGGAGGAGTCCCCATGGCATCGGTTCTGCAACGTGGTATCGCCAGCCTCGGTACGGCGAAGAAGCTGACCCTGGGGTTCGGCGTGGTGCTGCTGCTCACGGCGGTCGTGGCCGCCACGGGCTTCTCCGCGCTGCGCAGCGTGGCCGACGGCGCCGCCCTGCTGGAGCGCACCAACGCGCTGGGGGGCGAGGTGCTGCGCATCCGCCTGATCGAGAAGGACTACGCGCTTACCGGCGATGCCAAGCAGGCCGAGGCGCTGCGCCAGGCGACCCAGGCGTTGCAGGAGCACGGCCAGGAATTGGGAGCCGACCTCGGTGGCGCCAGCCAGCAGACGCTTGGGCAGGTGGAGCAGGCGGTGACCACCTACCGCGCGGCCTTCGACCGCTATGTGGAGCTCACCGACAACATGCGCCTGTCCCTGGAGGCGGCCAACTGGCTGGTGGTCAGTGCCTCCAACAGCCTCGACGTGCTGCAGTCGGGCCTCAACGAGGACGGTGTCGACCTGCTGAAGAGTTCCCAGGGCGCGGAAGGCGCCGAGATGGTCGCCCAGGGCGGCGAGATCAGCCGTGTCTACCAGTCCCTGCTGCTGGCGTTGAACCAGGCCCGCGTGCGCTTGGAGCAGAGCCGCAGCAGCGGCGATATCGACGAGAGCGCCATCCAGGAGGCGCTGGATGCGCAGAAGCTCGCGGGCGAGCTGCGCGAGAGCATGAAGGACCCGGGCTACGCCGCAGTGCTCACCGAGGTGATCGGCAATATCGATTCGTTCAACGACCGACTCAAGGAATACACCGGCCACCTGCGCCAGCAGAAGGTGGAGTACCAGGCGCTGGTAGGCGCCGCAGAGGTGATAGTCGGCGCCGTCGACCAGGCCTACGGGCAGCAGAAGGAGGCGATGCTCGCCCAGCAGCGCGCGAGCTCCCTGCTGATCCTCTCGGCCAGCGCCCTGGCGCTGCTCATCGGCCTGGCGGCCACGGTGCTGATCGCGCTGCTGATCGTGCGGCCGTTGCAGCGGGTGATCGCGGTGGCGCGGCAGATATCCGCGGGCGATCTCAGCGTCGAGATCGAGGTTGACCGCAGCGACGAGGTGGGCCAGTTGCTGGAGGCCATGCGCGGCATGTCGGCCAACCTGCGCGACATGGTCGGGCGCTTGCAGGGCGGGGTGGCGCAGATTTCCTCCTCGGCCCAGGCGCTGTCCTCGGTCACCGAGCAGACCCGCGTCGGCGTCAACGGCCAGAAGCTGGAGACCGACCAGGTGGCCACCGCCATGAGCCAGATGACCGCCACGGTGCATGAGGTGGCGCGCAACGCCGAAGCGGCCGCCGCCTCGACGCAGAGCGCGGACAGCAAGGTCAGCAGCGGCAGCGAGGTGGTGCGCCAGACCCTGGGGCGGATCAACCAGCTGGCGACGGCCATGCAGGCGGCGACCCAGAGCATCGAGCAACTGAGCCATGAGACCCAGAGCATCGGCTCGGTGCTGGACGTGATCAAGAGCGTGGCCGAGCAGACCAACCTGCTGGCCCTCAACGCCGCCATCGAGGCGGCACGTGCCGGCGAGCAGGGGCGCGGCTTCGCCGTGGTGGCCGACGAGGTGCGCGCACTGGCCAAGCGCACCCAGCAGTCCACCGCCGAGATCGAGCGGCTGGTCGTCACCCTGCGCGATGGCGTGCGGCGCTCCGTCGAGCGCATGCAGGAAAGCGGGACGCTGGTGGAGATGACGGTGCAGGACGCCAACCACACCGAGCTGGCCCTGAGCGGCATCGCCGAGGCGGTGTCGGTGATCCACCAGATGAACCAGCAGATCGCCGCCGCCGCCGAGCAGCAGAGCGCCGTGGCCGAGGAGATCAACCGCAGCGTCACCAGCATCCGTGACATCGCCGACCAGTCCGCGCTGGCCATGGAGGAAACCGCCAGCTCCAGCACCCAGCTCGCTTCCCTGGGCCGGGACCTGCAGGCGATGGCGGGGCATTTCCGTTTGTGACCCCGGGGCTGCCGATGTGGGAGCGGTTTCAACCGCGAATGGCAGGGTGCCTGGCAATCGCGAATAAATTCGCTCCCACAGGACGGCGTACCGGCAGCTCTGGCGCAGCGTTTCGCCGGGGTGGACCTGGCGCACGGTTTCGTCAGCAAAAATTGCAGGGCGCTTTGCCATCCCCGTGCCCACCGGTAGCATCGGCCCATTGTTTCGGGAGCCTGCGATGCGAACCAGACTGGATGCCTGCCTCAACGCCGTGAACCAGGTCGTGCTTGGCAAGGAGCCCCAGGTGCGCCTGGCGCTGACCTGCCTGCTGGCCCGCGGTCACCTGTTGATCGAAGACCTGCCCGGCATGGGCAAGACCACCCTCAGCCATGCCTTGGCACGGGTGCTGGGGCTGAGCTTCCAGCGCATCCAGTTCACCTCCGACCTGTTGCCCGGCGACATCCTCGGCACGTCGGTGTTCGACAAGGACACCGGCCAGTTCGTCTTCCACCCCGGCCCGGTGTTCGCCGAGCTGGTGCTGGCCGACGAGATCAACCGTGCCACCCCCAAGAGCCAGAGTGCGCTGCTCGAAGCCATGGAGGAGGGGCAGGTGACCATCGAGGGGGCGACCCGGCCGCTGCCCGAGCCCTTCTTCGTCATCGCCACGCAGAACCCGGTGAGCCAGGGCGGCACCTTCGCCCTGCCGGAGTCGCAGCTGGACCGCTTCCTCATGCGCCTGTCGCTGGGCTACCCGGCCCGCGCGGCGGAGAAGGCGTTGCTGCTGGGCGAGGCGCGGCGGGAGATCCTGCCGCGCCTGGACCCGGTGCTGGATCACGCCGAACTGGCCCTCATCCAGGCCGAGGTGCCGAAGATCCGCGTCAGCGACGCCCTGGTGGACTATGTGCTGCGCCTGGTGGAGGCGACCCGTTCCCACACCCGGTTCGCCTGGGGCCTGTCGCCACGGGCCAGCCTTGCGTTGCTGGCCGCCGCCCGTGCCTGGGCGCTGCTGGCGGGGCGCGACTACGTGATCCCGGAAGACGTGCAGGCCGTGCTGCCCTCGGTGGTCGGCCACCGCCTGCGTGAACAGGCCGACCCGGCCGGCCACGGTGGCGGCGCCCTGGTGCAGTGGCTGCTGCGCGAAGTCCCGGCGCTCTGATGCTGAAGCAGCGCGTGCGGCCGCGCTGGAACCGCTGGCTGGCGAAGCGGATCCCGCCTGCGGCCGAGGTGCGCCTCAACCAGCGGCGCATCTTCATCATCCCCACGCGCACCGGGCTGGCCTTCGGCATCGCCCTGGTGCTGATGCTGCTGGCGGCGATCAACTACCAGAACAGCCTGGCCTACGGCCTGACCTTCCTGCTGCTCTCGGTGTTCATCCTGACCATCCTCCACACCTTCCGGAACCTCGCCGGCATGACCCTGCGCGCGGCCGGCGCCCCGGCGGTGTTCGTCGGCGAGCGTGCGCGCTTCCGGGTGCGCCTGGAGAGCGAGCGCCAGCCGCACCAGGCCATCGCTCTGGGCTGGCCACCGGCCGAGCTACAGGCGCAGGACGTGCCCGCCGCCGGTTCCTGCGACTGCGAGGTCGACCTGCCGGCCGAGCGCCGAGGCTGGCTGCGGCCCGGGCGCCTGCGGGTGGAAAGCCGTTTCCCCCTCGGCCTGCTGGTGGCCTGGAGCTGGGTGGACCTCGACCAGGCGGCGCTGGTCTATCCGCGCCCGTTGCCCGGCGACCTGCCGATGGGCGCCGGTGGCCGCCGGGATGATGAAGAGGACGGCGTGCGCGTGCTCGGTCGCGGCGCCGACGATTACCAGGGGCTCAAGCCCTACCAGCCCGGCGACTCGCGGCGGCGCCTGCACTGGAAGGCCTATTCCCGGGGCCAGGGCCTGTTCGTCAAGGATTTCGCCGCCCTCGCCGGGGCCGACCTGTGGCTCGACCTGGACGGCCTGGAGGGCGAGCTGGAAAGCCGCCTCTCGCTGCTCTGCCACTGGGTGCTGACCTTCACCGAGCGCGGCCAGCCCTTCGGCCTGCGCCTGGGCGGCGAGGAATTGCGCCCGGCCACCGGTGAACCTCACCGCGACGCCTGCCTGCGTGCGCTGGCCCTCTACGGGGTGGCGCGATGAGCACGGTGCAGCCGATCCCGCGCATCGCCCTGACCTGGTTGCTGGTGGCCCAGGTGCTGGTGATCCTGCCGCACCTTTTCCACCTGCCGCCCTGGATCATCGGCCTGTGGCTGGTCTGCGCCGGCTGGCGGATACAGGTGTTCCGCATGCGCGCCCGCTACCCCAGCGGCCTGGCCAAGATGCTGATGATGCTCGGTGCCGGCGCGGGGGTGCTGCTGTCCCGGGGCAGCCTGATCGGCCTGGATGCCGGCGTGGTGCTGCTGGTGGCGGCCTTCATTCTCAAGCTGGTGGAGATGCGGACGCGGCGCGATGCGCTGGTGCTGGTCTTCCTCGGCTTCTTCACCGTGGTGACGGCGTACCTCTTCGACGACGGTATGCTTGCCGCCCTCTACAGCCTGCTGCCGGTGACCGCGTTGCTGGCCTCGTTGATCGGCCTGCAGCAGAGCGCCTTCGCCGCCCGCCCACTGGCCACCCTGCGCCTGGCGGCGACGCTGCTGGCCCAGGCGCTGCCGCTGATGCTGCTTTTGTTCCTGTTCTTCCCGCGCATGGGGCCGCTGTGGTCCCTGCCGTTGCCCAGCGACAAGGGCGTCACCGGGCTGTCCGACAGCATGGCGCCCGCCGATATCGCCGAGCTCAGCCAGTCCGCCGAGCTGGCCTTCCGCGCCAGCTTCGAGGGCGCGCCGCCGCCGCGCCGCGAGTTGTACTGGCGTGCGCTGACCTTGGAGCGTTTCGACGGCCGTCGCTGGTCGCAATCGGAGGCCAGCCAGTTCAACTCCCCCGCGCAGTGGGAAAAGCGCGGCGAACCGCTGAGCTACAGCGTGGTCATGCAGCCCAGCGAGCGGTCCTGGTTGTTCACCCTGGACGTGGGCGAGACCAGCCTCGAAGGTACCCGGCAGATGATCGACTACCACCTGCAACGGCGGCTCCCGGTGGACCGCTCGCTGTTGTACCGGGTGACCTCCTGGCCCGAGGCGGTGCGTGACCCGCAGCTCGACGAGCGCGTGCGCCGGCGCACCCTGCAGTTGCCGGAACAGGGGGACCCGCGCAGCCGCGCCTGGGCCGCCGAGCTCAAGGCGCGACACCCGGCGACGGAGGACCTGGTGCAGGCGCTGCTGCGGCATTTCAATCGCGAGCCCTTCGTCTACACGCTGAAGCCGCCGCCGGGCGGGGCGAACAGCGTCGACGAATTCCTCTTCGACAGCCGCCGCGGCTTCTGTGCCCACTACGCCGGCGCCATGACCTTCGTGCTGCGTTCCGCCGGCGTGCCCGCGCGGATCGTGGCCGGCTACCAGGGCGGCGAGATCAACCCGGCGGGCAACTACGTGGCGGTGCGCCAGTTCGATGCCCACGCCTGGGTCGAGTACTGGACCCCGGAGAAGGGCTGGAGCAGCGTCGACCCGACCTTCCAGGTCGCGCCCAACCGCATCGAACAGGGGCTGGAGGAGGCAGTGGCAGGGGAGCAGAGCTTCCTCGAGAACTCGCCCTTCTCGCCGCTGCGCTATCGCCAGGTGAGTTGGGTGAACCAGTTGCGCCTGGCCTGGGACCAGCTCAACTACGGTTGGCAGCGCTGGGTCCTGGGCTACCAGGGCGAGGTGCAGATGCAGGTGCTGCAGCGCTGGTTCGGAGCCCTCGACGGTCGTACCTTCGCGCTCTTGCTGGTGGGCGGTGGTGGCGTGCTGCTGGGCCTGGTGGCGCTGTTCATGTTCAAGCCCTGGCGCCGCGAGCGCGACCCGCAGCTGCGCCTGTTCCAGGGATTCGAGCGTGCGCTCGGCCGCCAGGGCGTGCGGCGGGGCAAGGGCGAGGGCCCGCGTGACTATGCCGCGCGCGCGGCGCGGGCGCTGCCGGCACAGGCCGGGCTGATCGAGGAATTCGCGCGCCGTTACGAGGCTCTGCGCTATGCTGGCGAGCCTTTGCCACCGGCAGAGCTCGCGCAGGCGCTGAAGGCCTTGCGCAGGGCGCTGCCCTGGCGCCTTACCCGCGTGGAGCGCTGATCGGACGCGCGCCCGCCTGCCCGGATGACCCTTCCATGCCTGCCATGCTCGACGACCTGATCGCCCAGGTGCTGACCCTCGAAATCAAGCTGCTGTCCTGCCGTGAGCGCCTCGAAGCCGGAACCGATGGCGAGGCCCTGCACGACCTGCGCATCAACACCCGGCGCCTGCGCAGCCTGCTGCGCCCCCTGCGGGACCTGCCGGCCGCCCAGGTGCTGAACGAGGCGGCGCGCGAGGTCGGGGCACTGAGTACGCCGCTGCGTGACCTGGAAGTGCTGATCGTCGAACTGGAAAGCCAGGGGCTCGCCCCTCTGGCCGAGCCGCGCCGCAAGCGGTTGCGCGAAGGCCATGCCGCATTGCTGGCGAACCCGGCCCTGGTGCAGTTGTTCCGCGTGCTGGATGCCTGGCCGCAATTGCTGCGCATCTCCCATCGCGAGGGGTTGTTGGTGAAGCCGCGCAAGACCGTGCGCAAGCACCTGGCGCGGGACTGGAAGCGCCTGGAGCGGGCGCTGGCCGACCCGGCTCACGACCGCCATCGCCTGCGCCTGCTGATCAAGCGCGTGCGCTACGGTGGCGATGCCTACCCGCAGTTGGTGGAGGCTTCCGCCAAGGCCCAGCACCTGCTCAAGGGCGCGCAGGCCGCCCTCGGCAAATGGCATGACCGTCTGCAATGGCTGCTCATCGCAGAGCAGGAGCCCGACCTCGCTCCTCGGTTGAAGGCCTGGCGCGTAGCCATGCACGCAGCCGAGGTGCGTTCGGATCGGGTGCTGGACAAGCTGCAGGCGAGCCTGGGCTGATCTTTTCCCGTGGGTCGGGTGCAATCCGGCGAACCCCATGCGCCGAACCTTCCTGGCACTGCCTTTCGGCGGGCTCTTCATTGATGGGATTCGCTTCGCTCTTCCCATCCTACGGGCTGTTCTCGCAGGTGACCCCTGCTTGGGTCGAGAGCGGGATCAAGGCGTTTCGCGGGCAGAGCTCGCTCCTACGGGGAGGGAGTCGCGGCCATCAGCGCGCCTGATGCCCTGGCATTTTTCCCCTCCCCGTTGTCGCTACCCGCTTGAAGGTCGGCTTTCTAGCGCCTGGGCAATCCCCTAACATCCCTCCACTTTCGAATTCAGCGGGTGAGTGGACCATGAAGTTTTCCCAATTGATCCAGGCCGTTCGCAGCAATCCCGACGAAGTCGTGGTGCCCAGCGCATGGGCCCAGGGCCGGGCCAGTTTCGGCGGCCTGGTGGCCGCGCTGGCCTATGAGGCGATGAGCACCAAGGTGAGTGAAGGGCGCCCGGTGCGGTCGCTGGCGATCACCTTCGTCGGCCCGCTGGAGGCCGAGGTGCCGGCGAGCTTCGAGGCGGAGGTGCTGCGCGAGGGGCGGGCGGTGAGCCAGATGTTCTGCCGCGCGGTGCAGAACGGCCAGACGGTGGCGGTGGTGCAAGGCAGTTTTGGTGCCTCGCGTGAGTCGGCCATCGATGTACAGGCCGATCCGGCACCGGTGATCAAGCCGGCGGAGGAGTGCCAGGAACTGCCCTTCCTGCGTGGCGTGACCCCCGATTTCACCCGTTTCCTGGCCATGCGCTGGGGCATCGGCAGCATGCCGTTCACCAACAATCCGGCCCGCGAGATGGGCGGCTGGGTGCGTTTCCGGGGCGAGGTCGAGGACGAGCCCGCCGGAATCGCCCACCTGCTGGCACTGGTGGACGCCTGGCCGCCGGCGGTGCTGCCGCACCTGCGCAGCCCGGCACCGGGCAGTTCGCTGACCTGGACCATCGAGTTCGTGCAGCCCCTACCGGCCGTAGGCACCCTGGAGTGGTGCCTGTACCGCGCCGAGATCGACCACGCCCGCGATGGCTACGGTCATGTCTCGGCACGCCTGTGGTCGCCCTCCGGCGAGCTGGTGGCGCTGAGCCGGCAGACGGTCACGGTCTTCGGCTGAGGCGTCAGAGGGACGCGACCTCCACCCGGTTGCGTCCGGCCTGCTTGGCGGCATAGAGCGCCGCATCGGCGCGGCCGAGCAGGGATTCCAGCGTTTCTCCCGAGCGCATCTCGGCGATCCCCAGACTGAGCGTCAGGCGCAGGACATCACCCCCGACGAGGTCCACGCGCAGGGCCTCGACCCCGGCACGCAGACGCTCGGCAACCAGCGCAGCCTTGCCGTCCCCGGTCTCCGGCAGGATGGCCGCGAACTCCTCGCCACCCAGGCGCCCGAGGACATCGACGCCACGCAGGCAGTCACGCATCACCCGTGCGACGGCGCGCAGGGCTTCGTCGCCGATGGCGTGGCCATGGCCGTCGTTGACCGACTTGAAGTGGTCGATGTCCATCATCAGCACCGAGCACGGATGGCCGAAGCGTTCGGCCTGGCGCAGCATGTCTTCGGCGCGCTGCATGAAGGCGCGGCGGTTGTCGAGGCCGGTGAGGCCGTCGGTGGTGGCCAGGGTCAGCAGCTCGTGCTCCATGCGCTTGCGCAGGCTGATGTCGTAGCTCCAGACCAGATGCGCAGGCTCGCCCTCGAGCTCGACGATTCGACCGAACACCACGCCCCAGTAAGGCGCGGTCTTGCCCAGCAGCGCCTCCCAGTCATCGATCTGGCGACGCGCCTCCAGGGCGGCGCGGAAACGCTGGGCTTCGGATTCGGCGGCGAACAGCCGGTCCAGGGAGAACTGCGAGCCACGCTGCAGGCCCTGGCGGACGATCAGGCGCTGGTTGACGAAGTGCACACGGCCCGATTCCGAGCCGATCAGGGCGACGTCGCTGGGGCTGGCTTCGAGGATGTGCTTGAGCAGTTCGCGGCCTTCGCTGAGGGCGAGGGTGCGCGCCTCGACGCGGCTTTCCAGGGTATGGGCGAGCTCGCCCAGGCTCTCGCTCAGCCGACGGGCCTCACGGAAGCTGTAGATCAGGTGGGCCACCAGCAGGGCGCCACCCACCAGCAACCCAAGCAAGGCCCAGGCGAGCTTGCTGAAATAGTCGTAAAGACGCTGGCGCTCTTCATCAAGCTCGTTGGCCAGGGAAATGTTGGCGGCCACCATCACCTCGTGCATGGCGCGTTGCAATGGCGGCAGCTCACGGAGGATCTCGGCGCTGGTGGCGCGGGCGGAGGCCTGGTCGTTCCAGTCGACACGTTCCAGCCAGCGCTGGCTGAGTTCGGAGACGCGTTGCAGGGTGCGGGTGGTTTCCGGGCGCGCGGCGGGCAGGAAGTCGAACAGGCGATGGCCTTCGACCGGACGCGACAGGCTGCGCAGCACGCCGAGGCGGACCACCAGTTGCGTGGCGCCGCTGTGGCCCTGTTCGATGTGCTGCGCTTCCTCCAACAGGCGGTCCATGCCGTTGCGGATCTGATAGACCTGCCACAGCTCGCCATGGGAGCCGGGTCGGCCGAGCTGCCGTGCCTCGTTGACCACCAGCCACAGCGAGCCCCCGGCGGTGATCGCCATGACCAGCATGAGAACCAGGAGGACCGCCATCACCAGCCGCTTGCGCGGCAGGGAAATACTGTCGGCAAAACTGTCGGGCATGGTCGCTACTCGATGTAGATATCGCTCAGTTGCCAGATGGCACGGTTGTAGTACTTCTGCACGCGCAGTTCGGCGTGTGTATCGAAGGGGTACATGAGGAAAAGCGGCCCATAGGCTTCCACCGCCATGGGCTGGCCGTCGCGGGAATAGGCGATCACCGGCTGGTAGCGCTCGATGTCGCTGGCGGGGATCACCACCGAGTAGTCGTTGAGTGCCCGCAGGTGCAGCTCGGTGGGGTGCCGCGCACCTGGTAGCCGCTCGAGGAGACGGCTCAGGGGCACGCCGTGCCAGTCGGAGACCCGATCGTCACTGGGGCCGCGGGCGCGCAGGGTGACGCCGGGCATGGCCTGGAGATCGCGCAGGGTGAACACCTGGGGACCGGCACCGGGCAGGTGCAGACGCAGGGCGGGAATATCCAGCGGGTAGGCGGACTGCTCCCCCCGGGCGAGGGCGCTCAGGGTGACTGCCAGGAAAATGGTGCCAAATATCTGTCGCTTTGACGGCATGCGACGACCCTCATACAGCGTGGTGCCAGCATATCGTCATTCCTTTGGCGAGCTTGAGTATTTTCCGACGAAAGTAATGGCTCTTTGGTGGCAGAGATATCAGTGGCGGTTCCGCCAGTTGCGCCACCAGGCGCCGCTGAAGAGGAAGCGCGGGAAGGTGACGAACTGTTCGGTGAGCAGGCGGCCAACGGCATCCCTGCGATCGGCGAACGGCTCCGGTTCCTCGGCTTCGAGGCGGTGTCCGTGGGATTGCAGGCCGAGGGAGGCGGCCAGTCCGATGAGGCCGAGGGCGATGTTCAGGACGCTCAGGGTGAACAGCCCGTCGAGCAAGACCAGGGTGGCGACGATGAACAGCGGCACGGCCAGCAGGTGCAGCACCAGGTTGGTGGGGTTGCGGTGGTTCCTGGCGTAGGTCTTCCACTGCCAGGCGCGGAGGTTGGGATGACGTTTGCCCATGGTGCGGATTCCTCTGAGGATTGCGGGCAAGTCTAGGCCGGCCCTGGAGGGGCCGGCGAATGGGTTGTGTCTATGGGCGGGATAGCCAGTTCAGAGCTTGAGCTGGCGGATGGCGCGAGAGAGTTCGCTGGCGAGGCTGGCCAGTTCGGCGCTGGTGGAGGCGGAGCCTAGGGTCTGGCTGACGGTGAGTTCGGTGACGTCGCGGATGCCGACCACGGCGCGGGTCATCTCCTCGGCGACCTGGCTCTGCTGTTCCGCTGCCACGGCGATCTGCGTGTTGCTCTGGCGCATCTGCGCCACGGCGCCGGTGATGGCGGCCAGCGCTTCGCCGGCTTCGTGGGCCTGTTGCACGCAGCTGTCGGCCTTGAACGAGCTTTCCTGCATGAACTCCACGGCGTCGCGGGTGCCGGACTGCAGGGCGAGGATCATGCTGGTGATCTCGTCGGTGGAGTCCTGTACGCGCTTGGCCAGGTTGCGCACCTCGTCGGCCACCACGGCGAAGCCACGGCCCATCTCGCCGGCGCGGGCGGCCTCGATGGCGGCATTGAGGGCGAGGAGGTTGGTCTGCTCGGCGATGCCATGGATGACGCTGACCACGCTGCTGATCTTCTGGCTGTCCTCGGCCAGCTTCTCGATCATCTCGGCGGTCTGCTGCACGCCGCTGGAGAGCCCGGCGATGGACTCGCCCACGCGGCTGACCACGCTCTGGCCGGCTCCGGCGAGCTGGTCGGCGGTCTGCGACTGGTCGCGGGTGTCGGCGGCGTGCTGGGCGATGTGATGCACGGTGGCGGACATCTCGTTGATGGCGGTGGCGGCCTGGTCGGTCTCGCTCTGCTGGCCGAGCATGCCCTGGCGCACCTCGCCCATGCTCGACGCCAGTCGCGCGGCGCCCTCGTCGAGGCGCTCGGTGACCTGGGCAACGGTGCCCACCACGCGCTGGAAGCCCGCCTGCATGGCGTTGAATGCACTGGCCATCTGGCCCACCTCGTCACGGCTGTCCAGCGGTACGCGGGCGGACAGGTCGCCGCTCTTCTCCACGTGCAGCATCACGTCCTTGAGGGTGTTGAGGTGGCTGAGGAGGAAGCGGATCAGCAACTGCGAGGACGCCAGCAGCGCCATCATCAGCAGGAAAACGGTGACCGCGTAGTTGAACATGCGCGAGGTGAACACCTCGGCGAAGCTCGGCGCATGGGCGAGCACGGCGATGCGCTGGCCGTCGGCGGCGTCCTGCACCTGGGCGCCGACCACCGGATCGCTGCCGAACAGGGCGTCGTGGTCCAGGTCGACCCAACCGGTGGCACGGGTCAGCGCGCTGGTGTCGACCCCCTGTAGCTGCGGGGCGCTGCCGGCCGCGAAGCGCACGATCTCCTTGCTGGCAGGCAGTGCCTGCCCGGCGGGCCAGGCGCGCAGCAGTGCGGCCTGCGCCACGGCCGCATCGCGGGCAGCCTCGACGCGGGCATCGCGCTCGAGGCTGATGGCGTGCAGCACCAGCAGCAGCGTGGTGACGAAGGCGACGGCGTTGACCGCCCAGAACTTGTACTTCAGGGAAAGATCGCGCATCCAGTTACCCATGTTCTGTTCTTTTTTCTCTAAGGCTTGGCAAGGTGCCAGCATTGTTTCGCAGCACTGTGACGTGATCGTTGATCCGTATCAATCGGCCTCTTTACCGGAACAGGTTAGGCGATGTTCGGCAGACCGAAAAACGCGCGTGCGCAGACGGTGGTGTGCTGGGCCAGGTGCTCGGGTGTTTCGCCCCGGTGGCGGGCGACTTCGTGGAGCACCTCGGGCAGGAACGCCGGCTCGTTGCGACCGCTCTTCGGCTTCGGTCGCAGGCTGCGGGGCAGCAGGTAGGGAGCGTCGCTTTCCAGCATCAGCCGGCCCGAGGGGATTTCACGTACCAGCGGGTGCAGGTGGGTGCCCCGGCGTTCGTCGCAGATCCAGCCGGTGATGCCGATGTGCAGGTCGAGATCGAGGTAGGCGAAGAGGGCGCGCTTCTCGCCGGTGAAGCAGTGCACCACGGCGGCCGGCAGGCGATCGCGGAATTGCCGCAGGATGGCCAGCAGGCGCTCGTCGGCGTCGCGTTCGTGGAGAAATACCGGCAGGCTCAGTTCGACGGCCAGGGCCAGTTGTTCCTCCAAGGCCTTCTCCTGCTGCGGGCGCGGGGAGAAGTCGCGATTGAAGTCCAGGCCGCATTCGCCCACGGCGCGTACTTCCGGTTCGGCCAGCAGTGCCCGCAGGTGGCGGGCGCTGTCGGCATTCCACTGGCTGGCTTCGTGGGGGTGCAGGCCGGCCGTGCTGAACAGGCGGCCGCCTTCGGGGTCGAGCTGGCGAACCAGGGCCAGTGCTTCTTCGGCATCAGCCACGTTGGTGCCGGTGAGTACCAGTTGCGCCACGCCTGCGGCGAAGGCGCGTTCGAGCAGTGCTTCACGCTCTGCCGCAAAGCTTGAATGGGTCAGATTGACGCCAATGTCGATGAGTTGCATGGTGCTACCTCGAACGTGAGCGGAGCAGCATAGCAAAGCTCGATTCATTAAAGAAAATTCAATAAATACAGTTAGTTATGGTTTTTTGTTGAAGTTGTTACAGCGTTTTGGCTGGTGTCGACGGCCGAGCTGTGACACTCTCCGCGCCCCTCGCACCGCCCGGAACTCCGTCCGGGGGCTGCGTTCTCAGACGGTCGGCTCGCTTCCTGCGGCCTGATCCCGGAGATTCGATGACCCGAACGCTGCTGCTTCTGTTGTGCCTGCTCGCCCTGTCGCCGTTCCCGGCTGCAGCGCGCCTGGCCGGCCCGCCGGAAGCCTGGCAGCAGCCGAGCGAGGCGCGTGACCTGGCGCAGATCCGCCGCAGTGGCGTGCTACGGGTGTTGGTCAACCAGAGCCGCAACAGCTCCGGCGAGGTCAAGGGCGAAGCCATCGGCATCGAATACCACCGCATCCGCGCCTTCGAGCAGTACCTCAACCGCAACGCCCGCGATGGCCGCGAGCTGGACGTGAAGATCATCCCCAGGGCCAAGGACCAGCTGCTCGCCGCCCTTCAGCGCGGCGAGGGTGATCTGGTGGCCCCCGGCGAGCTGGTGGACCCGCGCAGCGGCGGCGAAGTCAGCGCCAGCGCCCCCATTCGCCGCCATGTGCCGCTGCTGCTGGTCAGCCGCAGTGGCGATCGCCGCTACCAGCGCCTGGAGCAGCTTTCCGGCCGCAGCATCGCGTTGCCGGCCGGCAGCGCGGCGGCCGAGGCGCTGCGCCGGGTCAACCAGCAGCTGGCGCAACGCAAGCTGGCGCCGATCGTCATCGAATGGGTCGATCCGACCCTGGCGGTGGAGGATGTGCTGGAAATGGTCCAGGCCGGCATCTTCCCGCTGACCGCTGTCGAGCAGCCCATCGCCGAGCGTTGGGCCAAGGTCATGCCCAAGCTGCGTATCGAGAAGCACCTGGTGCTGGACAACCAGCGCGACATGACCTGGTTCGTCCGCCGCGACGCGCCGATGCTGCGCGCCAGCATCGATCGCTTCCTGGCCGGCTACAACGCGCCCTCGGACCAGGACGCAACCTTCCAGCGCGTGTACCGCCGCTTGTACAAGGTGCACAGCCCCCTGGCCCGGGCCGATCGGCAGCGCCTGGAGAAGGTGCGCCCGGTGCTGCAGCGCTTCGCCGACCAGCATGCCTTCGACTGGCTGAACCTGGCCGCCGTGGCCTTCAAGGAATCCAGCCTCAACCCGGCCGCCCGTGGCGCCAGCGGTGCCACCGGGCTGATGCAGATCACCCCCGGCGCGGCGCGCACCGTCGGGGTTGGCAACATCCATGCGCTGGAGAACAACGTGCAGGCCTCGGCCAAGTACCTGGCCATGCTGCGCAAGGGCTTCTTCAACAGTTCGCAGCTCAATGAGCGCGAGCGCATGGCCTTCACCCTGGCCGCCTACAACGTGGGACCGCAACGGGTGCAGAGCCTGCGTGCGGAGGCTCGGCGCCGTGGGCTCAATCCCAACCAGTGGTTCTTCCAGGTCGAGCGTATCGCCGCCGAGCAACTGGGCATGGGCGTGGTGAGCTATGTCAGCGCGGTGAACAAGTACTACCTGGCCTATGACCGGGAGCGTTATCTGCTGGAACCGCAGAGGAAAGTCGCAAGCAGGGGCAAATAATCGATTTTATCGATTTCAATGCTGCGTTTTTTGCGGTTTTCATATCGAAAAAATCAACTAAGATTGCTCTCGTCTGAACCAACACCTCCTCACTCGAAAGGAAACGCGACATGAGCAATCCGATCAAACGCCTTCTCTCCACCAACGCCGGCATCGGCATCACCCTGCTGCGCGTGGTGACCGGCCTGACCTTCGCCGCCCACGGCTCGCAGAAACTCTTCGGTCTCTTCGGCGGCTACGGCCTGGAAGGCACCGGCCAGTGGATGGAAAGCATCGGCCTGGCGCCCGGCTACCTGCTGGCCCTGATGGCGGGCAGCGCCGAGTTCTTCGGTGGCCTGGCCCTGGTGATCGGCCTGCTGGTACGTCCCGCCGCCGCGTCGCTGATCGTCGCCATGGTGGTCGCCATCTTCAGCGTGCACTGGGCCAGCGGGTTCTTCATCACCAACGGTGGTTACGAGTACGCGCTGATCCTCGCCCTGATCTCCGGCACCTTGCTGATCGAAGGCGCGGGCCGCTTCTCGCTGGACCGCAGGTTCAGCCAGTAACCGCTGCGAACCCGAAGAAGGCCCGCCATGTGCGGGCCTTCTGCGTTTCAGGGCTGCTGCGCGCGCGCTGCGGCCAGTTCGAGCGCGGCGTCCAGGCGTTGGCGCTCGTGCTCGTCGAACTTCTCTTCGGCCAGGCGCTGGATCGCGGCACGGCGATCGCCATCGCTGAGCCCGGGGTTGGACTCGATGCGCGCCTTCTCGGCCTGGAAGGCGCCGATCCGCTGCTTCCAGCCCTGGCGACGCTGGTCCAGGGCCTCCAGGCGCTCGGTGGCTTCGGCACCTACCAACTGCTGGCGCAGGCGGCGGATCTCGGTGGGCGTGGCGCCTTGAGCCTGCAATTGGGCGGTCTGGGTGCGGAGTTCGGCCTGCAGCTGCGGCAGCACGCTGTCCTGCAGGGCCTCGGGCAGGCCCTGGCGCAGGCGGTCGACGGCGGCAGCCTTGGCGGCATCGTCGAGGGAGGCGTCATGGGCGATGGCCAGGCGCTCCAGGGTGAAGCGGTTGTAGGTTTCCTCGCCGGCGAAGAACACCTGGTGCACCTCGGCGCTGAACAGGCGGGCGCGCAGGGCGCTCACCGCGGCTTCGCGCTGGCGCATGGCGTCCAGGTCGGCCATCTGTGGCAGGTCCTTTTCCAGCTGCACAAGCTGCCGCTTGTAGTCCAGGTACTGCTCCAGCAGCGCCAGGGCCTGGCTTTCGGCCGGCTCCTGCAGCTGGGCGGTGATGTAGCCGCGCAGGCGCTGGATGGAGATGCCGATGGGCTCCTCGCCGATGGCGCTGAGGAAGTAATCGAAGATGCGGCGGATGTCCTCGGTGATCAGCAGGTTGCCCGCTGCGTCCAGCTGGAAGCGGCCGTCGACCTGGGTGCCGGCGAAGGAGGCGGGCAGGGCGGGCAGCTGCGCCGGCAGGGCGGGCGCGACGCCGGGGCCTGGTGTCGGGTCGTCGGCTGCGGAGGCATTAACGAGTGGCTGTCGGGGGCTGTCGGGAGCCTGCGGCGCCGGGCTGTCGGCGGCGGATTGCAGGTAGAGGATCGCGGCCAGGCAGCCGGCGAAGACCAGGGGCAGGGACAGCAGGAATCTCTTCACGGTGGCCTCTTGTCAGGGGGCGGGGCCCGCAGGCCCCGCCGGGGCGGCTTACAGGCCGTCGTTCTTCAGGCGGTTGGCATGCTGGCGGTAGACGGTCACCGGGTCGGTCTCGAACAGGCTGGTGAGGCCGAAGGTCTGGTTGACCTCGTCGAGGTGGTTCATCCGGTAGTTGTCACGCACCACCTTGCCCAGGTGGGAGCTGCAGCGGCCGACCAGGCCGTCGGTTGCTTCGCCCTTGAAGGTGAGGGAGGTGGCGCCGAGCAGTGCATCGCTGACGTCGAGCACATTGGTCAGCGGGCTGGTGCCGCTCCAGGAGTAGTAGCGCACGCCGTTGACCTGGTAGGCGCCCTCGCCGCAGGCGCTGGTGGGGATGCCCTGGGGGAACTTGGCGTTGAACCGGGCCGCGCCCTGGCTGTTGAGCGACTCCAGCGAGCCGAGGCCGTTCTGCGGCAGGGTGCTCCTGCTGCCGGAGAGGAAGTTGATCAGCGAGCCGAGGCCGTTGACGATGCCGGCGACGATCGTCTCGCCTGCCGAGCCGGGCGGGATCTGCCGCAGGAAGTCGGCGGTGGCCGAACCCTTGTGCGGGCCGCCGACGCTGGTGGCGGAGGCGACCAGGTCCGGACGCACGCCGGCGACATAGCGGATGGTCGGGCCACCGTGGCTGTGGCCGATCAGGTTGACCTTGGGTTTGCCGCTGATGGCGACGATTTCCTCGACCTGTTCCAGCAGCTCCTCGCCACGGGCTTCGGAGGTGTTCAGCTGGCTCACTTCGGTCACGTAGACCAAGGCGCCGTCACGGCGCAGGGCCGAGGGGATGCCATACCAGTAGTCGACGCCGAGGATGCTGTCGAAGCCGAGCATGCCGTGGGCGAGGACCACGGGGTACTTGGTCTGCGTGTAGCCGGTGGCGGCAAGGGCTTCGCCGGAGGCGGCGAGACCGACTCCAAGGGCGAGGGCGAGCAGGATCTTGTTGTTGTTCATTGGTTGCTCTCGGTGATGGTGGAACAGGCAGTGGGTGCCTCCCTGCGAAGCCGCCGCGCCCATCCTGGGCGCGTACATCAGCGGATGGGCTGGGGCAGGAACCATGCCAGGGCCGCGATTCGCACGAAATGGCGTCTGCGTCGCAGGTTTCACCGTTGTTTACAGCCGTTCACCGAATGTTCGCGGGCGTTTCCCTGTTACTGAGTGAAACGCTCGTTTGAGTCCCGAGGCAGCAGTGGCCAGTGCGCGAGGGCGCGGTAGTGCGCGCCGGACGCGGTGTTTTCCGAGGCGAAGAGGGTGAACTGGTTCACAGGCCAATCGAAGGTTGGGGCTGCTGTGGCCGGCAGGTGGGTGCAGTGGCGCGCGAGCGTGAGGTGTGGGTGGAAGGGCCTTCGCTCCAGCGCGAAGCCTGCGCCCCGCAATCTGTCCTGGAGGCTGGCGGCGAGGCTCATCAGGGCTTGCGGCGGATGTGCGGGGGCGAGGTGCAACAGGCCGTTCTGCCAGCAACGGAGCTGGTCGAGACGCAGTTCGAAGGCTTCGCCGACGAGGCTCGCGGCGAGGTTTTCGAGTTCGCCGACGCAGCCTCGTGGCTGCTCGCCGAGGAAGGCGAGGGTCAGGTGCAGGTTGTGCCTCGCCACGGCTTTGCCACCGCAGGAGGCGGCTTCGCGCCACAGGGCTATGCTCGTTGCCAGCGGCTCGCTGCAAGGCAGGGCGAAGAACAGGCGCAAGGGAGGTGTGGACATGGTCGCGGAGGCTCCAGGACGACGTCTTGGTCGTATTGACAGTATTGCGGGCGCTTCTCTAGGATGCCGCCCCATGCGCCGATTTAAGACAGCTACTTGCGGGGCGCGGAGGTGGAGTCCATCTCGAAATACCGCTAAAGCGCTGGTTCGGTGTCGCCTCTCACCGCTGCCCAGCGGGATCAACGAGGCGGAGACATGACACCATGACCTGTCCCCAACCGCTCATTCGCCTGGCGCCCATCACTTCGGGCCCGGTATTGCGCAACCCCAGGGTTCTTCTCAGCGGCCCCCACCAGCCGACCATGCTGCGTTATCTCGACGGCTGGCCGAAGCGCTGGGCCGGCCCGCGCAACCTGCTCATCCAGTTCGCCGTCGATGCCGGGTCCTTGCAGCGCTATGCCGCCGACAGCTTCGACATGGCCGTGGTGCAGGCGCCCGCCCGGGAAGACGTTGCGCTGATGGTCCGCGAACTGGTGCGGGTCTCGCGCCAGGGCCTGATCACCCTGCGCTGAGGCGCATCAGGGGTATTCGATCTCCACCACGTACCAGCTCTTCTCGCCGGTCGGCGTGTGCACCAGCACTTCGGCGTCCAGCGCCTTGCCCACCAGGGCGCGGGCCAGCGGCGAGTCGATGCTGATGTGGTTCTGCTTCAGGTCGAGCTCGTCCGGGCCGACGATGCGGTAGCGCGATTGCTCGCCGTCGTCGTCCTCGAGGGTCACCCAGGCGCCGAAGTAGACCTTGTTCGGGTCGGACGGGCGTTCGCTCACCACCTTGAGGCTTTCCAGGCGCTTGGTGAGGAAGCGCACGCGGCTGTCGATCTCCCGCAGCATCTTCTTGCCGTAGGTGTATTCGGCGTTCTCGGAGCGATCGCCCTGGGCGGCGGCCTCGCTCACCGACTGGGTGACCTTGGGTCGCTTCACGTGCCACAGCTCGTGCAGTTCGGCGCGCAGGCGGGCCTCGCCTTCGGGGGTGATCAGTGGGGTACCGGCGGTACGTGGGGGGCGATAGCGACTCATGTTCGGGGCAGCGGCTCTGTGCGCGACGGAAGGGGCCGGAGTCTAGCAAGAGCCCGGCCCGCCTTGTACAGGCGGGCCGGGCGATCAGGCTTCGCGCAGCACCTGCAGCGGGCTGGCGTTGAGCGCGCGGCGGGTGCCGATCACCCCGGCGCCACCCACGAGCAGCGCTCCCAGGGGCGGCAACAGCAGCAACCAGGGATGCGGGTGCCATTGCAGGTCGAAGGCCAGGGTGTAGAGCAGGGCGCTGACCAGCTCGCAGCCCAGGGCGGCGAGCAGGCCGGCAGCGGCGCCGAGCAGGGCGAACTCGGCGCGGCGAGCCCGCTGCAGCAGGCTGCGCTCGGCGCCCAGGGCCCGCAGCAGCGCGCCCTGGCGGATGCGTTCGTCGAGGGTCGATTGCAGGCCGGCGAAGAGCACGGCGAGGCCGGCGGCGAGCACGAACAGCAGGACGAATTCCACCGCCACCGTGACCTGGGCGAGGATGCTGCGCAGCTGCGCGAGGATGGCTTCCACTTCCAGCAGGGTCACCGCCGGGAAGGCACGGGCCAGCTCCACCAGCTCACGGTCATGCTGCGGCGGTAGGTAGAAGCTGGTGAGGTAGGTGGCGGGCAGGTCGGCGAGGGAGCCGGGGGCGAAGATCATGAAGAAGTTCGGCTGGAAGTTGTCCCAGTCGACTTCGCGCAGGCTGGTGATGCGCACGTCACGGCTGATGCCACCGACGCTGAAGCTCAGGCGGTCGCCCAGCTGCAGGCCGAGGTTGCCGGCGAGCTTGGCCTCCACCGAGACGCCGGGCAGGTCGCCGGCCGGCACCTGGTCCCACCATTGCCCGGCCACCAGGCGATTGCCACTGGGCAGGTCGGCGGCCCAGGTGAGGCTGAGGTCGCGCTGCAGGGCACGTTCGCCCTGGGATTCCTTGCTCGCATGCTCCTTCGCCGGCTCGCCGTTGATGGCGGTGAGGCGGCCGGGCACCACGGGAACAGGGGGGCCGGGTGGGGCGAGAGCTGGGCGAGGCGTTCGGCGAAGGCGTCCTTCTCGCCGGGCAGGACGTTGAGCACGAAGTAGTTCGGTGCGTCGGCGGGCAACTGGTCCTGCCAGGTGTCGAGCAGTTCGCCACGCAGCAGCGCGATCAGCGCCATCGCCAGGAGGATCAGGCCGAAGGCCAGCGATTGCCCGGCGGCGGCCAATGGGTGGCGCAGCAGCTGCCCGAGGCCGAGACGCCAGGGCAGGGCGGCACGGGCCAGCAGGCGACGCAGGCCATTGAGGCCCAGGAGCATCAGGCCGCCAAGGATCAGGGTGGCGAGCAGGCCGCCGCCGAGCAGGGCGAGGGTGAGCTTCAGGTCCAGGCTCAGGCGCCACATGATCAGCCCGAGGGCGAGCAGGGCGGCGCCGTACACCAGCCAGGAGCTGGGTGGCACGGGCAGGAGGTCGCGACGCAGCACTCGCAGCGGCGGCACGCGGCCGAGGGCGGCCAGCGGCGGCAAGGCAAAGCCGGCGAGGGCGACGAGGCCGGTGGCGATGCCGGCGAGTGCGGGCAGTACGCCGCCGGATGGCACTTCCGCCGGCAGCAGTTCGCGTAGCAGGTGGAACAGGCCGAGCTGGGCGAGCCAGCCGATCAGCGCGCCGAGGAAGGCGGCGGCGATGCCGAGCAGGCCCAGCTGCAGGGTATAGAGCAGCAGCGCTTCGCGACGCGACAGGCCCAGGCAGCGCAGCAGGGCGCTGGCGTCGAAGCGGCGGGCGGCGAAGCGGGCCGCCGACAGGGCCACGGCGACACCGGCCAGCAGCACGGCGGCGAGGCTGGCGAGGTTGAGGTAGCGCTCGGCGCGGCTGAGGGCGCCGCCGACCTGGCGGTTGCCGTCGCGGGCATCCTCGATGCGCTGGTTGGCAGCCAGGGTGGGTTCCAGGGTGTCGCGGTAGCTCTTCAGCGCTTCCGCCGGGCCGCTCCACAGTTCCCGGTAGCGCACCCGGCTGCCGGGCTGTACCACGCCGGTGGCGTCGAGGTCGGCGAGGTTCATCAGCAGGCGGGGGGTGAGGCTGTAGAAGTCCCCGGCACGATCGGGCTCGTAGGTAAGTACACGGGTCAGGCGCAGGGTCTTCTGGCCGACGTCGACCGTGTCGCCAGGACGGATGTCCAGGGCGGTGAACAGGCGCGCCTCGGCCCAGGCTTCGCCAGGTGCGGGGCCGGCACCGGG
Source organism: Pseudomonas sp. Pc102 (assembly GCF_018408275.1). Lineage (NCBI taxonomy): Bacteria > Pseudomonadati > Pseudomonadota > Gammaproteobacteria > Pseudomonadales > Pseudomonadaceae > Pseudomonas > Pseudomonas sp. Pc102. The sequence goes on from NZ_AP021905.1 coordinate 1,999,647, forward strand.
CTCTTCGGGCGCATAGGGGGCCGGTGCGCTCCTCAATTCGCCGCGCAGCGGGTAGGGCTCGTCCACCGCCTTGACGCTGGCGAGCTGGATGCCGGCGTCACCGGCGATCACGCTGGAGAATTCGACGGCACGGGCATGACGCAGGCCCAAGCGCTCGCCGGGTTCGATCTGCTCCGGCAGCGCTGGGGAGGAGCCGCCGAGCAGCAGGTCGGCGCCGAGGAATTCGGTGGCCCGCAGGAGCATGGCGCCGTTCAGCCGGGCACCGAAATAGCCGATGGCGCTGCTGGCGGCCACGGCGACCACCAGGGCGAAGAACAGCACGCGCAGCTCACCCGCGCGGGCATCCCGGAGCAGCTGCCGGGCCGCCATGCCCAGCAGGCGCGTGAGCGGCAGGCGCATCAGGGTTCCACCTGGTCGACCAGGCGCCCGGACTCGAGGCGGATCAGTCGGCGGCAGCGATGGGCGAGGCGCTCGTCGTGGGTGACCAAGACCAGGGTGGTGCCGCGCTCCTGGTTGAGCTGGAACAGCAGGTCGCTGATGCGCTCGCCGGTGTGGCTGTCGAGGTTGCCGGTGGGTTCGTCGGCGAACAGGACGTCGGGTTCGGCGGCGAAGGCGCGGGCGATTGCGACGCGCTGCTGCTCACCCCCAGAGAGCTGGCGCGGGTAGTGCCCCAGGCGCTGGCCGAGGCCGACACGATCGAGCAGGTGGCGGGCGCGGTCGCGGGCATCCGCGCGGCCTTCGAGCTCCAGCGGCAGCATGACGTTCTCCAGGGCATTGAGACTGTCGAGCAACTGGAATGACTGGAAGACGAAGCCGACATGCTCGGCGCGCACGCGGGCACGCTGGTCCTCGTCGAGGCGGGCGAGGGCGTGGCCCGCCAGGTTGATGTCGCCGGAGCTGGGCAGGTCGAGCCCGGCGAGCAGGCCGAGGAGGGTGGATTTGCCCGACCCGGAGCTGCCGACGATGGCCAGGCTGTCGCCTTGGGCCAGGTCCAGGTCCAGGTCGTGGAGGATGGTCAACTCGCCTTCCGCGCTGGGAACCACTTTGCTAAGGTTCCGCGCATTGAGAATGCTTGCGCTCATGGAGAATCCGATGCGTGCTTGGTTGTTGGGCAGCTGCCTGGCGTTGATGGTGATGGCCCAGGAGGCGGCGGCGGGGACCGTGCTGGTCGTCGGGGATAGTATCAGCGCCGCTTTGGGGCTGGAAACCAGCCAGGGCTGGGTCTCCCTGCTGCAGAAACGCCTGGATGAGGAGGGTTTCGAGCACCGCGTGGTGAACGCGTCCATCAGTGGCGACACCAGTGCCGGCGGTGCTTCCCGGCTGCCCGCGCTGCTCGGCGAACACAAGCCGGAGCTGGTGATAATCGAGCTCGGTGGCAACGATGGCCTGCGTGGCCAACCCCCCGCACAATTGCAACATAATCTTGCCGGTATGGTGGAGCGGTCGCAGCAGGCAGGAGCCAAGGTGCTGCTGCTGGGCATGCGCCTGCCGCCCAATTATGGCAAGCGCTATACCGACGCCTTCGCCCGGGTCTACCAGGACCTGGCGGCCTCCCGGCAGGTGCCGCTGGTGCCGTTCTTCCTCGAAGGGGTGGGGGGCGTCGAGGGTATGATGCAGGCCGATGGCATCCATCCGGCGGCGGGTGCCCAGGGCAAGTTGCTGGATAACGTCTGGCCGAGCCTGAAGCCGCTGCTCTGAGCCCTGCCGGGAGGCTTTTCCAGGCCTGGCCTTTCGGCTAATGTTGCGCACCCGTCCTGGAGTCCTTCATGCCGCGCCCCGCCTGGTCCCTGCATGCCTACAAGCTGATCGAGCCCGACGAACAGCTCGACCTGTTCGCCTGTCGCGAGGTGCGCCTGCACCTGGTCGCGCGCCAGCTCGAACTGGGTGGTCATGCGGACAGGACTCTCTGCGGCGGCCTGCTGCCGGCGAAGCCGCGCTGGTGCGAGCTGGAAAGGCCGCAGTTGCAGGACCGGAGGTTGTGCCCGGCCTGCCGTGCCGAGTTGAACGCCCAGCGCGACGGCCAGCGGCCCGAATGGTCCGACGGCTGAGCCCTCCCGGCGCGTTGCATGCCGGTGTACAATCCCGAGTCTTTTAATCAGCCACTTTTGCCAAGGATTACCGGATGTTGTCGCGCGTTCCCGCCGTCGCCCGTTCCCTGTCTCTGGCCGCGTTCGCGCTGGCCAGTCACGCCGCAGCACTGGAGCTGCCCCTGCCGCCCCGGGCGAGGATATCGTCGGCCAGGTCCAGGTGATCAAGGCCAAGTACGAAGACACCTTCGCCGACATCGGCGTGGCCAATGACCTGGGCTACCTGGAGATGGTCGCCGCCAACCCGGGCGTCGATCCCTGGCTGCCGGGCACTGGCACCGAGATCCTCCTGCCGACCCGTTTCATCCTGCCGCCGGGCCCGCGCGAGGGCATCGTGATCAACCTGGCCGAGTACCGCATGTACTACTTCCCGAAAGGGGAGAACGTGGTGCACACCTTCCCGCTGGGCATCGGTCGCGAGGGCTGGGGCTCTCCGATCAATACCACCAAGATCACCGCCAAGACGCCCAACCCGGCCTGGTATCCGCCCAAGTCCATCCGTGAAGAGCACGCCGCCGACGGTGACCCGCTGCCCACCGTGGTGCCGCCGGGCCCGGATAACCCGCTGGGGCCGTTCAAGTTCACCCTGGGCCTGCCCGGTTACCTGATCCACGGTTCCAACAAGAAGTTCGGTATCGGCATGCGTGTCAGCCATGGCTGCTTCCGCATGCTCAACAACAACGTGCTGGAGTTGGCGAAGATGGCGCCGGTCGGCACCCCGGTGCGGATCATCAACGAGCCCTACAAGTTCGGCGTGAGCGGCGGCAAGGTCTACATCGAGGCGCACACCCCGCTGAACGACCATGGTGATCCGTCGGTGGTGGACAAGCACACCGCGGTGATCAACGCGCTCCTCAAGCGTGAGGACCTGGTCAACAGCATCCGCCTGGACTGGGAAGTGGTGCGTGAAGTCGTGGCGGCCGAGGATGGCCTGCCGGTGGAGATCGCCGAGCCTTCCGCTGCTGTTGCCAACAGCGAGCCTGCACCTGCCCCGAGCTTCTGATCGCATTTCGCCGAGAGCCCGCCTTCCCTCGGATGGCGGGCTTTTTCATGCCCATGGAAATGTGCCGGGGCGGAGTCGCGGGCATAAAAAAACCGACCCAGTGAACTGGGTCGGTTTCGAGTAAAAGCCTTGTGGGCTATTACTTGCGGCTGGCTTTTTCCAGCATACGCAGAGCGCGCTCGTTAGCCTCGTCAGCGGTTTGCTGGGCTTTCTGAGCGGCGGCCAGAGCTTCGTCAGCCTTGCGGTAGGCTTCATCGGCACGGGCTTGAGCGCGAGCGGCTGCATCTTCAGTTGCAGTCAGACGGGCTTCGGTTTCTTTGGAGACGCTGCTGCAACCGGTGGCCAGAACTGCTGCCAGAGCCAGAGCAGAGAATTTCAGAACGTTGTTCATCGTGTTCCCCTTAAGGTGGACATTTCCATAAAAGCAATTCCCCGAGCTTGGGAAATTAGCCGGCGTACATACTACCCATAACTTGTAGTAAGTAAACTGACACGGTGCAAGGAGGCAGGTTTTTTTTCACCTGATCCTCTATTCCCTCGCGCAAGTCCTGGTGCATCTGTGCAAAAAGCATCCAGTTGGATAGTCCTTGAGCAGGCGAAGTTCAAAGTTTAGCCGCCGGTGGGGAAAGTGCCCTGGCGACCCCGGCCCGGTTGGTCGAGCGGAAGTAGTCGGTAAGTGATTGGAGGAGGTCGCTTTTGCATCTTCGCCCGCTTGCGGGATGTAAAGCACACAACTTCCCAATCGTTACAGTGAACTGGTTCTTCATATTGTAGGAAATGCCGTGGATGGCCTTCAGGCGCACTGATAAGCTGCGCCGATTTCCTCCCGCATTCCAGGACATCAAGGACGGCGTAATGGCAAGACTACTTAAGTGGGTGGTGCTCGCAGCGCTCGCGCTCGCGTTAATCATCAAACTCTCCCTGTACCTCTCGGTCAGGTCGATCATGAATGATGCGATCCAGCAGCTTTCGCCGATCATGGACATCAGCTACGGCGGGATCACGTCCTCCTTCGACGGCCGTGTCGGCCTCGAGAACCTCAAGATCCGCGTCCCTGCGCTGAGCGACAGCGTGCAGGTCGCCCATGCCGAGCTGAAGTTCAATGGCCTGCGCGAGCTGCTCAGCTTCAAGGAGCGCCTGGACGAGGGCAAATTCCCGAAACAGATGGCCATGCGCCTGAAGGGCGTGATGCTGGAAGTGCACGGCCCCTTCATGCAGCAGCTTTACGATGCGCCGACCGAACGCAGCATCTTCACCGCGATGAGCGAAGTGGCGTGTGGCAAGGTCAGCCACATCGGTACCAACGAACTGCTCGACATGGGCTATCGCACCTTCGAGACGGACGCCGAGTTCTCCTACCTGTTCGAGCCGGGCGCGCAGAAGCTCACGTTCAATCTCACTTCCGATACCCGTGACATGGGCGAGACGCGCGTCAGCATGGCGCTGTCGAACATGTCCGAGAAGCCGGGTGATTTGCGCGTCAACCCGCCGCGCCTGTCGAGCGTCGTCTTCGAACTCAACGACAACCAGTATCAGCGCAAGGTGCAGGAGTACTGCGCCGGTAAACTCGGGCAGTCGACGGACGTCTACCTGAAGACGGCGGTGGAGCAACTCGACCGCGTGCTGCGCTCGCAGAAGATCGCCCTCGACCAGCCGCTGCTGGATGCCTATTCGCGCTACCTGAAGGACCCGCAGTCGCTGCGCGTCGAGCTGACACCGACCGAGGGCATGAGTTGGGACGGCCTGCAGTTCTTCGAGCCCAAGGATGTCGTCGGCATGCTGCGCCCGGCGCTGCTGGTCAACCAGCAACCGGTGCAGCCGATCGCCTTCGCCTGGGTCGACCCGGACAAGCGCGCCGAAATGGGCGTGAACGAGAAGGTCTCGGTGGCAGCGGAAAAAGCCGACGATGCCGGTGCCTCGCCGCAGTACGAGTTCGTCAACGTATCCAGCCTGCAGGACTACGCGGGCAAGCGCTTGCAGTTCATCACCTTCGATGGCGCCTATTACCAGGGTGTATTACATAAGGTGGAGAACGGTAAGGCTTTCCTGAGTGTCCAATTTGGCTCCGGCTCCGCCGAAATGTTTCTTCGGCTGGAAAAGATAGATAAGGTACGGGTGTTGTTCTAAAACCCCCTGAGGAGTTGCGATGAGCGAGGCGCTGTCCATCCACCATGACCAGGCAGGTCATCAGTTCGAGACCACTGTGGACGGTCATCGTGCATACCTTGCCTACATGGACCTGGGCAAACAGACATTGGACATCTATCGCACCTTCGTGCCGAACGCGCTGCGTGGCCGGGGCATCGCAGCGGCGCTGACCGAGCGCGCACTGGGCTTTGCCGAAGACCAGGGCTATACGGTGATTCCCTCCTGCTCCTACGTGGAGCGTTACATCGAGCGCCGCCAGCGCCACGCCCACAAGGGCTGAACTGGGCTCAAACGAAAACGCCGGGCAGATGCCCGGCGTTTTCGTTGTGCGGTCGATCAGCCGCGCTGGCGCTTGGGCAGTACGTCCTTGAGCTTGGCGTGCATGCTGCGCAGGGTCTTCTCGGTGGTTTCCCAGTCGATGCAGGCGTCGGTGATGGAGACGCCATACTTGAGCTGGTCCAGGTCCTTGGGAATGGACTGGCTACCCCAGCCGAGGTGGCTCTCGACCATCAGGCCGACGATGGAGCGATTGCCTTCGAGGATCTGGTTGGCGACGTTGTCCATCACCAGCGGTTGCAGGGCCGGGTCCTTGTTTGAGTTGGCGTGGCTGCAGTCGACCATGATGTTCGGCTTGATGCCGGCCTTGGTCAGTTCCTGCTCACAAATGGCAACGCTCACCGAGTCGTAGTTGGGCTTGCCGTTGCCGCCGCGCAGCACGACGTGGCCATAGGCGTTGCCCTTGGTGGTGACGATGGAAACGCCGCCTTCCTGGTTGATGCCGAGGAAACGGTGCGGGCTGGACACCGACTGCAGCGCGTTGATCGCCACGGTCAGGCTGCCGTCGGTGCCGTTCTTGAAACCGACTGCCGAGGACAGGCCGGAAGCCATCTCGCGGTGGGTCTGGGATTCGGTGGTGCGGGCGCCGATGGCGGACCAGCTGATCAGGTCCTGCAGGTACTGCGGGGAGATCGGGTCAAGCGCCTCGGTGGCGGTGGGCAGGCCTTTTTCGGCCAGGTCGCGCAGCAGCTGGCGACCGATATGCAGGCCGTCCTGGATCTTGAAGGAGTCGTCCAGGTACGGGTCGTTGATCAGGCCTTTCCAGCCGACGGTGGTGCGCGGCTTCTCGAAGTACACGCGCATGACCAGGAACAGGGTATCGGACACTTCGGCAGCCAGGCCCTTGAGGCGATCGGCGTACTCGTGGGCGGCCTTGATGTCGTGGATCGAGCAGGGGCCGACCACCACGAACAGGCGATGATCCTTGCCATCGAGGATGTTGCGTACCACTTCACGGCCGTTGGCCACGGTGCGCAGGGCAGCGTCGGTGAGCGGAATCTCGCGTTTCAGTTGCTCCGGCGTGATCAGGGTCTCGTTGGAGGCAACGTTGAGGTCGTCGATCGGTAAATCAGCCATCGTGCTAGTCATCAGGTCAGTCGTCAGGTCACAGGTGCGGGCCGCCAGCCATCCCGGAGCTGCGGGGCACGGCATTTGAGTGCGCGTCGGGGACGCGGAACCTTAACGCGTTACACGCTGGCTCGACAATGGCACCAAGGGGGCAAATAGGCGGAAAATGCTCAGTTCAGGCTGGCTGCGGAGAACTCGGCGGCGTGACGGGCGATCCATTCCTGCGCGATGCGCTCGATCGGCAGTTCCTCGCCGGCTTCGAGCTCGCGCTGCTTGCGGTAGACCTCGATCTGGCAGACCTGCTCGACCATGCGGGCGCGGAAAAGCGTTTCCTCATCGGTGAAGCAGATGCCCACCAGGTAGTCGTCGGGCTGCTTGCGGCACCAGGCGACGATGCCGGCGTAGCGTGCCTCGTCACCGAACAGGGGGATGCGCAGCTCGATCGCGGTGCCCTTGCGAAAGCCTCGGATCGAGTTGCAGGCAACGCCGCCGAGACTGATATTGTGCAGCCGCTGTCGCGGCAGGAAGCTGTGCTTGCGCAGTACCAGCTCTACAGGCATATCGCTGGGGTGACGCAGGAATCGACGCATTTTTCATGGACTCCGGGTGCCATTTTTCCGGCATCGCTAAGGGCAGTATAGTGCGCGAACTCGAACTGACTGATTTCGATGCGGACCAGCAACTGCTGGCCCTGCCGGGTATCTCGCTCATCGTATTCACGAGCATAGGTTGTGCCAGTTGCCGCTGGGCGCGGCGCCACTTGTCGCAGATGCCCCTGGGCGTCGACAGATTGTGCTGGATAGACGCCGGCAATAATGGTGGCCTGGTGCAGCGCTACGAGGTATTCCACCTGCCCGCACTCTTCGTGGTGCGGGACGGACAATTTCTTGGCGCCCTGCACAGCACGCTGCAGGGCGAGGACCTGAACCGCAACCTGGACGACGCCCTGGCCCGCCAGGCAGAGGAGCTTCCCTGATGACCCAACCCTCGCAGCCACGCATCGGCATCATCGGCACCGGTGCCATCGGCGGCTTCTACGGCCTTTTGTTGGCCCGCGCCGGCTTCGACGTGCACTTCCTCCTGCGCAGCGAATACGACGCGGTGCGCGCCAATGGCCTGCAACTCAACAGCGCGGTGCACGGCGCCCTGGCCCTCAAGCCCGTGCAGGCCTATCGCGACGTGGCCGAGATGCCGCCCTGCGACTGGCTGCTGGTGGGCGCCAAGACCACCAGCAACGCCGATCTCGCGCCGCTGATCGCTCGGGCCGCCGCGCCGGGCGCCAAGGTGGTGTTGCTGCAGAACGGGCTGGCGGTCGAGGACGCGCTGCGCCCGCTGCTGCCGGATTCGCTGCACCTGCTGGGTGGGCTCTGCTATATCTGCGTCCATCGCGAGGCGCCGGGGGTGATCGAACACCAGTCCCTGGGCGCGGTGAACCTGGGCTACCACTCCGGCCCGGCGGGCGATGACGCGGCACGCCAGGCGCTGGTGGAGGAGGGCGCCGGACTGTTCCGTGCGGCGGGGCTGGACTCCACCGGGATGCCCGACCTGGAGCAGGCGCGCTGGCAGAAGCTGGTGTGGAACGTGCCTTACAACGGCCTCTCGGTGCTCCTTGACGCGGGCACCACCGCGCTGATGCGCAACGCCGACAGCCGCGAGCTGATCCAGGCGATCATGCAGGAGGTGGTGGAAGGTGCACTGGCCTGCGGGCACAGCCTTCCGGAGGGCTTCGCCGGTAAATTGCTGGCGGCCACCGACCGCATGCCCGACTACCTGCCGAGCATGTACCACGACTTCGCCCAGCGCCGCCCGCTGGAGCTCGAAGCCATCTATGCTGCACCCCTGGCAGCGGCCGCTGCGGCGGGCCGGGACCTGCCGCGCATCCGCGCGATGTACCAGGCCCTGCGCTTCATCGACGCGCGCAACCAGGAATAAGGAGACAGGCATGGCGGGAGGACTGGCGGACAAACTGGTGCTGGCGATTTCCTCGCGGGCGCTGTTCGACCTCAACGAAAGCCACAGGGTCTATGAGTCCGAAGGCATCGAGGCCTACCGCCAGTACCAGATCGATCATGAAGACGAGGTGCTCGACCCGGGCGATGCGTTCCCCCTGGTGCAGAAGCTCCTCGGCCTCAACAGCGCACTGGGCCAGCCACGCGTCGAGGTGATCCTGGTGTCGCGCAACAGTGCCGATACCGGGCTGCGTGCCTTCAACTCCATCCAGCAGCACGGCCTGGCCATCTCCCGCGCAGCCTTTTCCGGTGGCCGCAGCCCCGGGCCCTATCTCAAGGCTTTCGGTTGCCACCTGTTCCTTTCCACCCACGTGGACGATGTCCGTGCGGCGCTGCAGAGTGGTTTCGCCGCAGCCACCATCCTGTCCGGCGGGCCGCGCCGGGCCGCCAGCAACGAACTGCGCATCGCCTTCGACGGGGACGCGGTGCTGTTCTCGGACGACTCCGAGCGGGTCTACCAGCAGGGCGGGCTCGAGGCCTTCCAGGCCTACGAGCGCCAGGCGGCCTTGACCCCGCTGGACGGCGGCCCCTTCAAGCCATTCCTTTCGGCGCTCAACAGTCTGCAGCAGGAGTTCCCCGCCGATGCCTGCCCGATCCGCACGGCGCTGGTCACCGCCCGCTCGGCGCCGGCCCATGAACGGGTCATCCGCACCCTGCGCGAATGGAACATCCGCCTCGACGAGTCCTTCTTCCTCGGCGGGCTGGAGAAATCCTCCATCCTCGATGCCTTCGGCGCCGACGTGTTCTTCGACGACCAGGCGGGACATTGCGAGAAAGCCCGCGAAGTGGTCGCCACCGGCCACGTTCCCCACGGTGTGAGCAACGAACCGCTGATATCTGACTAAGCTGAGACGAGGCCCGCCACCCAGGCAGTAGGAGGCCTCATGATCCGTTCGATTCTCTACGCCACCGACCTCGGTCTCTACGCCCCCTATGTGCTGCAGCACGCCCTTTCGCTCGCCCGGGTCTACCAGGCCGAGCTCTACGTGGTGCACGCCGTCGAGCCGCTCGGGCTGTTCGCCGAGTCCGTCCTGCAGACCTACCTCGACGAAGAGCGCCTTGCGGAGCTGCGGACCAAGGGGCTGGGCACCGTCATGGCCAGCATCGAGCAGCGCGTGCTGGAAGGGTTCCGCGACGAGATGGGGGACGCGCAGAGCGAGCTGGAAATGATCCGCGCGGTGCGTGTGGTGCAGGGGGACCCGCCGCAGGTGATTCTCGAGGAGGCACAGAAACTCGGGGTGGATTTGCTGGTCGTAGGCAGTCACAGCCATGGCGCTGCGCTCGATACGCCCCTGGGGCGGACATCGGCGCGCCTAGTGCAGCTGTCCGACGTGCCCGTGTACCTGGTGCCCATGCTTCAGCACCGTGGGCGGGGCGAGCTGTGACGACGATGACGAATGGCGTGCAAAACTGAAAAAAACGTCTAGTTTTATCCATCAAACCATTAATATGGTTATAAACGTCGCTGACCATCCTTATGCGTCGTCATTTGCTTTGAGGGATATCTATGAAGCTTCAGCAACTGCGCTACATCTGGGAAGTGGCGCACCACGACCTCAACGTGTCGGCCACCGCGCAAAGTCTGTACACCTCGCAACCGGGTATCAGCAAGCAGATCCGCCTGCTCGAGGATGAATTGGGCGTGGAAGTATTCGCCCGCAGTGGCAAGCACCTGACCCGGGTCACCCCTGCTGGCGAACGCATCATCACCACCGCCGGGGAGATCCTGCGCAAGGTGGAGAGCATCAAGCAGATCGCCCAGGAGTTCTCCAACGAGAAGAAGGGCACGCTGTCCATCGCCACCACGCACACACAGGCGCGCTACGCGCTGCCGCCGGTGATCAGCGGCTTCATCCGCCAGTACCCGGACGTCGCGCTGCACATGCATCAGGGCACGCCGATGCAGATCGCCGAGATGGCCGCCGACGGCACCGTCGACTTCGCCATCGCCACCGAGGCGCTGGAGCTGTTCGGCGACCTGGTGATGATGCCGTGCTACCGCTGGAACCGTTGCGTGATCGTGCCCCAGGGCCACCCGCTGGCCAAGCTGCCGAAACTGACCCTGGAAGCCCTTGCCGAGCACCCCATCGTCACCTACGTATTCGGTTTCACCGGCCGCTCCAAGCTGGACGAAGCCTTCAGCCATCGCGGCCTGACGCCGAAGGTGGTGTTCACCGCCGCCGACGCCGACGTGATCAAGACCTATGTACGCCTGGGCCTGGGCGTGGGTATCGTCGCCAAGATGGCGGTCGATCCCAAGCTGGACAGCGATCTCGTGGTGCTGGATGCCAGCGAGCTGTTCGAGTCCAGCGTGACCAAGATCGGCTTCCGCCGCGGCACCTTCCTGCGCGGCTTCATGTGCGACTTCATCGAGAAGTTCGCCCCGCACCTGACCCGCGACATGCTGGCCAAGGCGGTGCAGTGCCACAACAAGGCCGAGCTGGACGAACTGTTCCACGATGTCGAGCTACCGACCTACTGAGTCGGTCGCGGTAAACGAAAAGCCCGGCATCCGCCGGGCTTTTTCATTGCGCTTCGAGCACCTGGTGCAGGAACTCGTGGAACACGGTGTAGACCTGCTCGCTGCCGTCGTCTTGGCGCACCACGAAGAAGGGCGCGGTGTCGACGCCATAGTGCTGGGCGACCATCCAGCCGGCGCTGGCCGGGTTGCGCTCGTCGGCCACAATCACCCGGTCGATGCGTTGCAGATGGCCGCCGCGCTCTAGCAGGCGCTGCACGTCCTTGCACTTGGCGCAGTCCTGGCCGTCGGCCAGGACCTTCTTTACCAGGGTGATCTTCATCGGCTCAGTGCTTCGCGATCAGGTTGCCGGCATGCAGCCCGCATTCCTTCTGGGTGGCCTCTTCCCACCACCAACGGCCTTCGCGTTCGTGCTGGTTGGGCAGCACGGGGCGGGTGCAGGGCTCGCAGCCGATGCTGATGAAGCCCCGCTCGTGCAGCGGGTTGTAGGGGATCTCCAGCATGCGGATGTAGGCCCAGACTTCGTCACTGGGCATCTGCGCCAGCGGGTTGAACTTGTACAGCGGGTTGTCCGGCGTGGAGAAGGCGCCGTCCAGCTCCACCACCGCCACATTGCTGCGGGTGCCAGGGCTCTGGTCGCGGCGCTGGCCGGTGGCCCAGGCGCGCACGGTGGACAGCTTGCGGCGCAGCGGCTCGATCTTGCGGATGCCGCAGCACTCCTCGTGACCGTCCTTGTAGAAGCTGAACAGGCCCTTCTCGCGGACGAAGGGTTCCAGCCGGGTCGCATCGGGGGAAAGCACCTCGATGGCGATGCCGTAGTGCTCGCGCACTTTCTCGATGAAGCGATAGGTTTCCGGGTGCAGGCGGCCGGTGTCGAGGCTGAACACCTTCACGTTCCTGTTCAGCTTCCAGGCCATGTCCACCAGCACCACATCCTCGGCGCCGCTGAAGGACAGCCACAGCTCATCGCCGAAGTGTTCGAAGGCGAGCTTGAGGATGTCCTGGGGGGACTTGCTGGCGTAGGCCGCAGCAATCTCGGCGACGTCGAAAGGTTGGCTCATCAGGCGGTTTTCCTAGTTGAAATGGCGCTACGCGCTCTGTGGCGCGGATGGTAGCAAAAGCAACTTATGCGCCTAAATAACCAGAAGGAAGGTGGACTGCCGTGTCCGGATATAAGTGCCGCGTTGCGTGGCTGCGGGTGAAAAGCTAGAGTGCCGCCTCCCCAACAAACCAATACCGAGGAATGTCTCGTGGAAATCGCCTGTCTCGACCTGGAAGGTGTGCTGGTTCCGGAAATCTGGATCGCCTTCGCCGAAAAAACTGGAATCGACGCGCTCAAGGCCACCACCCGCGATATTCCCGACTACGACGTGCTGATGAAGCAGCGCCTGCGCATCCTCGACGAGCATGGCCTCAAGCTCTCCGACATCCAGGAAGTGATCGCCACGCTCAAGCCGCTGGAGGGCGCCGTCGAGTTCGTCGATTGGCTGCGCGAGCGTTTCCAGGTGGTGATCCTCTCCGACACCTTCTACGAATTCTCCCAGCCCCTGATGCGCCAGCTCGGTTTCCCGACCCTGCTGTGCCACAAGCTGATCACCGACGAGACCGATCGCGTGGTGGATTACCAACTGCGCCAGAAGGACCCGAAGCGCCAGTCCGTGATCGCCTTCAAGAGCCTCTACTACCGCGTGATCGCCGCCGGCGACTCGTACAACGACACCACCATGCTCTCCGAGGCCCATGCCGGCATCCTCTTCCATGCCCCAGAGAACGTGATCCGCGAGTTCCCGCAGTTCCCGGCCGTGCACACCTACGAAGACCTCAAGCGTGAGTTCCTCAAGGCCTCCAACCGCTCGCTGAGCCTCTGAGCCCAGCCATGAAAAAGCCCGCGAAAGCGGGCTTTTTCGTTTCCGCGCCTGCAGGGCGCAAGGTGAGCGTTCTGCCTACATCCCCTCCAGCGTCCGCAACAGCACCTGCACCTTGGTGATGGATTCGCGGTACTCCGCTTCCCAGTCCGAGTCGGCAACGATGCCGCCGCCGCCCCAGCAACTGGCCATGCCGTCCTTCACCAGCAGGGTGCGGATGGCGATGGAACTGTCCATTTCCCCGCGGACATCGAGGTAGAGAAGCGAGCCGCAGTAGATGGAGCGACGGGTCGGCTCCAGCTCGTCGATGATCTCCATCGCACGGATCTTCGGTGCGCCGGTGATGGAGCCGCCGGGGAAGCTGCCCACCAGCAGGTCCAGCGCGTCCTTGCCGTCGGCGAGCGTGCCGCTCACGGCGCTGACCAGGTGGTGCACGTTGGGGTAGCTCTCCAGCGCGAACAACTCCGGCACCTTCACGCTGCCGGTGCTGCAGCTGCGGCCCAGGTCGTTGCGCAGCAGGTCGACGATCATCAGGTTCTCCGCCCGGTCCTTCGGGCTCGCCAGCAGTTCCTGAGCCTGCTCGGCGTCTTCCTCCGGCGTGCGTCCCCGCGGGCGGGTGCCCTTGATCGGGCGAGTCTCCACCTGGCCCTTGCTGAGCCTGATGAAGCGCTCCGGCGAGAGGCTGAGGATGGCGCCGCCACCGGCCAGGGCCTGGTAGGCGGAAAAGGGCGTGGAACAGGCCTCGCGCAAGGCGAGGTAGGCGCTCCAGGGGTCGCCCTGGTACGGCGCCTGAAAGCGCTGGGCGTAATTCACCTGGTAGCAATCACCGGCTGCGATGTAGGACTGGATCCGCTCGATCGCGTTTTTGTAAGCCGCCTGAGTCAGATCCGCCTGAAAGGCGCTCTTAAGGCGAAATTCATCGACGTTGTAGGGATTTTCCGAGCAGCTGAACAGGTCTACCAGGCGTTGGCGCTCGCTCTGCGCGAGGCTCGGATGGAATACCAGCTGGCTGGTGCGCTGCTGGTGGTCACTGACGAGGGCCCACGCATAGAGGCCGAGCTGGGCGTCGGGCAACTGGCGGTCATCCTGTGCCCGGGCGGGCAGCGCTTCCAGGCGACGGCCGAAGTCATAGGAAAAATACCCCATCAATCCGCCCGTGAATGGCAGTTCCACGGCATCGGGTGTTTCGGCGAATCCCAACTGCTGCAAGGCCTCGCGAAGGCGGTGGATAAAGTCGTTGGCCGATTCGTCGGGTCCCGGCGCCAGTTCTGCCAATGGCCAGGCGCTGAATAGGTCATAGCGTCCACGACTGGCAATGGGCCTGCCGGCGTCGAGCAGCACCGCTCCGGGTGCATGGCGGACGAGGGCGAAGCGCTGTCCCGGGTGTTCGTGGTAGGGCAGGGGGTGTACGAGGCTATTGGGCATGATGGACGCAAAGAGGGCGCGAGTGAGGATTCTAGACCGCCTAAATTGTCGATCCTAGAGCCGTTTCTTAAGTTTACGCAGGAAATGCATTCTGATAATTATGGATAAATCCCGCGGGGTCATATCCCCGTCCCACAACGATAAAGATACAGGGATACAGGCCGTGGATGCAGTTCTCGACCCCGCAGCCGGCAGCCTACTGCGCTCAAAACTGATGACGCCCCAGGCGTCTGCCGACTATTTGCCACGACCGCAGGTGCAGGCGGTGTTGGCGGCACATCCCCATGCCCGGCTTCTGCTGTTCTCGGCACCCGCCGGCTTTGGCAAGACCACCGCCCTTGCGCTCCTTGCCGAACAGCGCCGCGCGGCGGGCTCCGCCGTTGCCTGGTTCTCCCTGGGCAAGGAAGACGACAATCCCTCGCGTTTCTTCCAGCAGTTGATCAAGACCCTGGGTGCTGCCGCGCCCGGCCTCGGCACGCACGCTTCGGGTTTCCTGCAGAACACCATGCAGGTGCCGGTCGCGGCGGTGCTGGAGAGCCTGCTGGTGGAGTTGACCAGCCTGGAAGGCCCCCTGCTGCTGGTGCTGGATGACGTGCACCTGCTCAGCGACGCGGAAATCTTCAGCGCCCTCGGTCGCCTGGTGAAGATGGCCCCGGCCCATTTCACCCTCGCCATCGGCAGCCGCTCCCTGCCGCCGATGAACCTCGCGACCCTGCGTGCCAAGGGCTGGTTGCTGGAGATCGGCCTGGACGAGCTGCGCCTGACCGAGGAAGAAACCCGCCACTACCTGGATCGCAGCGGCCTCGAGCTGGACGAGGCGACCCTGGCCGCGTTGCACAGCCAGACCGAAGGCTGGCTGATCGGCGTGCACCTCGCCAGCCTCTGGCTGCGCCACCAGCCCCAGGCATCCGACCAGGTCCTGGCGATGGGCGGCGACCAGGCAGCAGTGGGCGACTACCTGCTGACCACCGTCTTCGAGCAGTTGCCGGCGGACCTGCAGGACGCCCTGCTGGCCCTGGGCATCGCCAGCCAGTTGAGCGGTGACCTGGCCAACGCACTCACCGGGCGCAACGATGGCCAGGCGCTGCTGGAGCGGCTGGAGACCATGCAACTTTTCCTCCTGCCACTGGATCGCGAACGCCAGTGGTACCGTTTTCATCACCTGTTCGCCGATTTCCTCCGCGCGCGTCTGCAGGCCCAGGATCCGGAGCGTTTCCGCCAGCTGCACTTCAACGCCAGCCTGTGGTTCACCAACCACCACATGCAGAACCTCGCCATCGAGCATGCCTGCCTGGCCGAAGATCCGGAGATGCTCGCAGCGCTGGTGGATGGCTGCGGCC
The DNA here is from genome assembly GCF_018408275.1 of Pseudomonas sp. Pc102. Lineage (NCBI taxonomy): Bacteria > Pseudomonadati > Pseudomonadota > Gammaproteobacteria > Pseudomonadales > Pseudomonadaceae > Pseudomonas > Pseudomonas sp. Pc102. Next base: position 2,015,407 of record NZ_AP021905.1, read on the forward strand.
TGGAGCTGATCAACCGTGGGCAGCTGAACCAGATCTACCGCTGGCGCCAGTTCGTGCCCGACGACATCGCCGAGCGCTACCCGACGCTGATCCTCGCCGACGTCTGGAACCGCGCCACCGAGCTGGCCCTGCCCGAGGCCAACCATATGCTCGACGAGCTCTTGGCGCGCTGGGGCGGCGTCGGTGTCCAGGCGCCGTTGAGCGACAAGTACCTGGCGGCGCTCGCGGTGAAGGCCGCGATCGCCCTGCAGAAGGATGACCTCGATTTGTGCGTCAACCTGGCGCGCAAGGTGGAGGGCCTGCTCGGCCAGCACGAGGCCTTCCTCGAAGTGGCCATGCTGGTCATCGGTGCCCTGGCGCTGGTGATCCTCGCCCAGCCGGAACAGGCGCGCCGCCTGCTGGCGCTGGCGCAGCAGCGCAACCACTTCCTCGAGGGCCGCTACCTCGACATGCAACTGGGCAATGTGGAGATCCTCCTGTCCCTGGAGCAGGGCCAGGTCAAGCAGGCCCAGTTGCTCCACGAGCAGATGCGCGCCCAGCTGATGCCCTTGTTCGGCGAGAAATCACGGGCGCTGGCCCTGCCGGTGATCATCGAGTCGCTGATCGCCTACCAGCAGGGGCGCCTGGATGGCCTGGAAGAGCGCCTGCGCTGGGCGCTCAATCATGTCGACGTGATCAAGCCCATCGATATCTACGCCCAAGGCATGCTGTTCCTCGCGCGCATCCAGCGCATGCAGGACAAGCCCAAGGAAGCCCTCGCCAGCCTGGTGCTGATGCAGAACCTGGCCGCGCGCAACCAGTCCTGGCGCTTCTACGTCCAGGCGGTGGCCGACGAGGTGACGCTGATCCTCCAGGAGCCGGCCACCGACCGCATCAAGCGTGCCGAGCTGCGCCTGAAGGCGGTGGACTGGGCCAAGCTCGCCGCCGACTACGCCAAGCGGGGCTTCAACCCGGTGCTCTGGACCCAGGGCCTGATCCGCGTGCGCCTGCAGCAGGCGCGCGGGCACTACAGCGAGGCTCTGCACGAGATCAACCAGTTGCGTGCCCAGCTGCAACCCGGCTGGCATGGCCTGCAGCGCCTGCGCCTGGACCTGCTGGCGGCCCTCAGCTACCAGCGCCTGGGTTACCAGGAGCGTGCCCAGAGCCTGCTGGTGCAGTGCCTGCTCAGCGCCGAGCGCGAGGATGTGCGCAGCCTCTTCGTCGAGGAGGGCGACGCCATCCGCCTGCTGCTGCAGCAACTGGAAGCCGCCGAGCGCCAGCCGGCGTTGCAGGGCTTCATTCGCAGCCTGCTGGCCATCTGGCCGGGTCAGGACATACGCAAGTCACAGGACGTGCTGGAGGAAGGGCTGACCGATCGCGAGCGCGAGGTGGTCCTGCTGGCTGCCAAGGGGCTTTCCAACGAGGAAATCGGCCAGCAGCTCTCGCTGGCCCTGGGGACCGTCAAATGGCACCTGCACAACATCTACGAGAAGCTCAAGGTGCGCAATCGCACCCAGGCGATACGCCGTGCCCGGGAACTGGGGTTGCTGGAGTCATGAGCACCCCCTCCACCGATGCGCTGCCGTTCCCGATACTGCGCACCAAGCTGTTCCCGCCGGATTCCGGTGGCCGCCCGCGCCTGGCGCGGCAAGCCCTGATCGACCGCCTGTTCGAGGCGCGCGGCCAGCGCGTGCTGGTGCTCAGCGCGCCCGCCGGCTTCGGCAAGAGCACGGTGCTCAGCCTGTTCCGCGAAGCCCTGCAACGCGCCGGGGCGCGGGTCGCCTGGCTGTCCTGCGATGATTCCGACAGCGAGCCCCAGCGCCTGCTGCAGTACCTGGTGGCCGCGGTCGAGGCGGTCACCCCGGGCTTCGGCAGCAACACCGCCGGGCTCCTGCGTGGCGAGGTGAACTGGCCGGTGGAGGCGATCATCGATGCCTTCGTCAGCGACCTGCAGCGTCTCGACGGCGAGCTCTACGTGATGCTCGACGACTTCCATCGCATCCGCCACGCCAGCCTGGAGCAGGGCGCCCGTCACCTGGTGGAGCGCCTGCCGAGCAACGTCCACCTGATCAGCGCGACCCGCTTCACCCCGCGCAGCCTGTTCGTCGAGGGCGACGCCTTCATGCTCCAGGCCGAGGACCTGCGCCTGTCCCTGGAGGAGGCCGAGGCCTATTTCCGCGAAGTGCGCGAGCTGGAACTGAGCCGCAGCGAGCTCAAGCAACTGCATGCGCGCACCGAGGGCTGGATCACCGCGCTGCACCTGGCCAGCCTGGCGCTGGCGCGGCACCCGGATCGCGCGGCCTTCCTCGCCAGCCTCTCGGGGACCGAGCGCAACATCGCCGACTACCTGGCCGAGGACGTGGTCAACAGCCTGCCCCTGGCCTTGCAGCAGTTCCTCGACCAGACCTCGGTGCTGGACGAGTTCTGCGCCGACCTGTGCAACGCCCTGACCGGCCGCCGCGATGGCCTGGACATGCTGATGCGCCTGCAGCGCGAGCAGCTGTTCGTCATCCCGCTGGACGAGCAGGGCGAATGGTTCCGCTATCACCACCTGTTCGCCGAGTTCCTCCAGGGCCGCCTGCAGCGCCACACCGACAGCGCCACGCTGTTGCACGCCGCGGCCCGCTGGTGCGAGAGCCACGACCTGCCGGACCGTGCCATCAAGTACGCCCTGCGTGGCCGCGACTACGGCTTTGCCGCCGAGCTGCTGGAGCGCCAGGGCGCGCGGCTGATCGCCGGCAACCGCGTCTACGGCATCCTCTCCATGCTCAAGGAAGTGCCCGCCGAGGTGATCCGCGAGCACCCCGTGTTCCAGATCTTCTACGCCTGGCAACTGGCCTTCGAGCAGAAGTTCGCCGAGTCCGAGGCGCTGATCGAAGAGGTCAGCACCCGCCTGTTGCAGGGGCGCGGCAAGGTCATCCACTTCGGCCTCGGCGAACTGCTGGCGGCCTCCCAGGTACTCAAGGCGCTGGTGCTGCTGTACCAGGACAAGCTGGAGAGCTGCCTCAAGGTCGCCCGCCAGTGGCTGGCCATGGTGCCGGACAACCAGCCGGTGTTCCGCGCCAGCCTGTCCTGCGTGCAGGCGGCGGCCTATGCGTTGCTCGGCGAGTTCGGCGATGCGGCGAAATCCATCGCCACCGCGCGCGATTGCCTGCGCATCGTCGACAGTGAATACCTGCACGTGATGACCAGCCTGATCGAGGCGCTGATCTGCAAGGAGAGCGGTGAACTGGAGCGCGGGCGCTCCATCGCCGAGATCGCCCGGGGCCGGGTCGAGCGGGTGTTCGGCCGTCGCAGCCGCGTCGGCGGACCGCTGGTGCTGGCCTACGCCGACCTGCTCTACGAACAGGACCGCCATGCCGCAGTGCTCGCCGAGCTGCCCCTGGCCACCACCTGGCGTGACGTGGCGACGCCGGTCGAACTGATCAGTCGGGGCCAGCTGGTGATGGCCCGCGCGCGTTTCTTCGCCGGTGAATCCGAGCAGGCCCTCAATCAGCTGGACGACTGGCTGGCCGGGCTCCAGGGCCCCGGTTACGAGCGTGTCTTCGCTCATGGCATGGGCTGCAAGGTGCAGTTCCTGCTGTGGCTGCGCCGGCCCAACGAGGCCGAGCGCGTGTGCCTGCAACTGGAGCGCCACCTGGCGGCGCTGCCGCTGGCGCGCTACGCCGATGCGCATACGGCGCTGGCGCTGTCCGTCGCCCGCCTGGCTTTGGCCGAGCGACGCCCGGAGAAGGCACAGAGCGCGCTGGAGACCTGCCTCGCCCGCCAGGGGGCCGAGCACCAGCGCGACCGGCGCCTGCGCCTGTCCCTGTTACTTTCCGTGGCCTACTGGCGCAAAGGTAACAGCGACAAGGCCTTCGCCCTGTTCCTGCCCACCCTCGAGGAAGCCTGGAACCGCGGCTACCGGCGCCTGTTCCAGGACGACGCCCTCTGGCTGCTGCCGCTCTGGGAGGCCTGGCGCGCCGCCGAACCCAAGAAGGCCGGGGCCTGGCAGGGCATCGCCGAGACCTTGCGCGAGCAATGCCGGCGCCTGGCGGTGGACCCGGAGACCTTCGACGAGAACCAGGATGTGAGCCACCGCGAGCGGGAAATCCTGCGCTTCGTCGCGGCGGGCCTGTCCAATCGGGACATCGCCCAGGCGGTGCACCTGTCGGAAGCGACCATCAAATGGCACCTGCACAACCTGTTCGCCAAGCTGGGCGTGCGCAGCCGTACCCAGGCGGTGCTCAAGGGCAAGAGCCTGGGCCTGCTCAGCGAGGCCTGATGCCATTAAATAACTAGCGACTTGCCATCCTCCATCCCTTGGATGGGCTGGCAGCGAGGCGGGGCCTCAGTAACGTAAGAACCAGGTCGAGGAGCCTTGCGCTTCACGAGTCCAGGGCGGCGCGCATAGGGAAGCAGCGTTCGTGCTGGAGGTCGGCGAAAGCCGGCCCAACTGTCGCTGACAGGAGGTAGGCGGCAGGCCCCCGGGGCAACCCACCTGTGAACCTTGGAGATAACAACAATGAAAAGCTTCAAACAACTGGCTCTCGCCGCTGCTGTGCTCGCTGCACCCTTCATGGCCCAGGCCGACCTGAAAGCCATGGACGACTCCGCTCTTTCCAGCGTTACCGGTCAGGATGGCATCAGCATCTCCGGTAACTTCAACGGCACCATCGGCAGCGTGGTCTACAACGACAAGGAAGGCAGCACCACCGGTAGCCTGCGCCTTGAAACCATCGCCTTCTCCGGCTTCAACATCTCCGACAGCGCGCCGATCCTGGTCGACGTGATCGACGGCGGCTCTGGCGCCGGCGCCAGCGACAAGCTGCAGATCACCCTGCCGACCATCACCGGCGAGCTGAGCGTGGGCGCCATCCGCATGGGCGACGCCTCCGCCGCCAGCATCGGTTCCCTGGCCGTCAGCGATCTGAACCTGGCCGGTACCACCATCAAGGTATGGGGCCACTGACAGGTCGCTCCACTCCGTGATGTGGAAGGTCCCGTCGGCTTCGGCCGGCGGGCCTTTCTTTCGTCAGCCCTGCATTCGGAACGGCAATGATCGAGATCCTGGTCGGCAGTCTGCTGGGGTTGTTCGGGTTCACCCAGGCCGTGGATACCAAGCCACAGCCCAAGGGCTCCGTGAACATCACCCAGGCCATGGTGCCCAACGGTCCCTACCGGGAGACCGTCAATCCGGAGCCCATGAGCCAGTTGCAGTTCCGCAACGTCATCCGCCAGGCCTACGACTACAGCTGCGGTTCCGCCGCGTTGACCGGCTTGCTGGACTATTACCTGGGTCGCAACCTCGAGGAGCGCCAGGTGATGGAAGGGCTGTTGCGTTATGGCGAGGCCGACAAGATCGTCGAGCGACGCGGTTTCTCGCTGTTGGACATGAAGCGCTTCGTGGCCGCGCTGGGCTACAAGAGCGGGGGCTTCCGGGCCGAGTTCGAGGACCTCGACCAACTGGAGCATCCTGCGCTGGTGCCCATTCACTACGGTGGCTTCAAGCACTTCGTGGTGGTGCGCGATGTGTACAACGATCACGTGTTCATCGCTGATCCCGCCCTGGGAAACATCAGCTTCACCCGCACCCGGTTCGAGGAGGTGTGGGATGGGAACGTGCTGTTCGTGATCTACCCGACTGGAAACGAGCCACCCAACGCCATGGCCCTGACCGAGCGTGACCTGCGCCTGGTGGACGATCGCACCGTCAGCCTGCTGGCGTTCCAGCAGTTCCCGCAGATCACCAAGTTCACCGAGAACCAGATCGACCAACTGGGCTCGGGAGGCGACATCCAGTACATAAGACGCAAATAGAAAACCCGCATAAGTAAGAATAAAACCAGGGGTAAAAGTGCCATGGGAGTGAGGGGATACGCATGGCTGGCCGTGCTGGCGCTGGGCGCCTGCGGGCCGCTGTGGGCCGAGGAGAGCTCGGTGGACGATGCGCGTGAGGCGCTGACCAAGAAGGAAGGGGATGCCGACAGCGCCAAGGCGCTGGAGCAGGTGTTCCAGGCATCGGAGAAGAGCTACACCCTGCTGAAGAAAGGCGAGCGCACGCTCACCTACGGCTTCGACTATTCGCTGGTGCGCGATGTGCAGATCGAGCAGGTGCGCACGGGCAGCAACGTCTACAGCGTGATCCCTCGCAGCGAAGCCCAGCACACCTTCACCAACTCCTTCACCTTCGACTACGGCATCTGGGACAACCTGACCTTCAGCGTGCGCCTGCCCTTCGTGGCCAAGTACGACACCGAGCGCGACGTCAACGTCTACAGCCTCGGCGATATCTCCGGCAGCCTGCGCTGGCAGCCCTGGTCCGCCACCCGTGGGCGCCCGGTCACCACCCTGTTCGCCACACTCGGCCTGCCCACCGGCGAGAGCCCCTTCGACATCAACAACGAGACGGACCTCTCCACCGGCAACGGCTACTACAGCCTGGGCGTGGGGGCCAATACCTCCTACGTGATCGACCCGGTCGTGCTGTTCGGTTCGGTCGGCTACACCTACAACATGCCGGTGCACGACATCCACCAGAACCGCGGCGGCCGCCTGCTGGAGGACGTGGACCCGGGCAACACCCTGTCCCTGAGCATGGGCTTCGCCTATGCGCTGTCCTACGACGTGTCCCTGGCCACCTCCTACCAGATGGCCTACACCACCAAGCCGACCTACACCTTCGGCGACACCGAGTTCGAAGGCACCGAGCAGACCAGCGCGATCATGAACTTCTCGCTCGGCCTGCGGACCTCTCCCGATTACATCGTCAACGTCAACGCCGGTTTCGGCATGACCGAGGACTCCCCGGACGTGATGCTGGGGTTCTCCGTACCCCTGGACATAAAAGGCCTGAAGGCCCAGTAACCGGCGAGGCGACGACATGACGATGCGAATTTCGCCGCTGGCCCTGGCGCTGGCGGGGTTGGGGGCCGGTTGGGCGGGCGGCGTGCAGGCGCAACTGGCCAACGACCTGACCATTGGCAACCCCAAGGCGATGGCCATGGCCAACGCCGTGACCGCCGACTCCACCGGGATCGACGCGGTGCACTACAACCCGGCGGCGCTGACCAAGCTCAAGGGCCGCCAGACCACGGTGAAGATGATCGCCGGGGTGATGGATATCCGCGCCGAGTTCGATGCGCCGGACGGCTACAACGTCATGGGGTTCACCGACGATCCCGTGGCCAACTCCAGCAGCCGTACCCTCACGCCTGCCATGTACCTGCCGGGCATGGGCGGCATGACCGACATGCCGCTGCTGGTGGCGCCCCTGGCGGGCCTGTCGATCAACCCGCCGGGCTCCAAGTTCACCTTCGCCACCAACGTCTACGCGCCCATGGCCCTGGGCTATTCGCGGGACTCGGACAGCGACCCCGGGCGCTACCAGGGGCGCGAGGTGGCGATCCAGCGCATCACCTACTTCTCGCCGTCGGTGGGCTACCAGGTGAACGACGAGCTGTCGGTGGGCCTGTCGGTCGGGTTCTCGCACCAGGCCCTGGCGCTGAACGAGGACTTCCGCAACCCGAGCATGCTCACCGGGCTGGTGGGGCTGCTCAACAAGGTGCTCTGCGAGCCGGGGTTGGAAGAAATCCTCGGTCCGCTCATCAACGTCTGCGGCGGCCGTATCGGCCCCTACGACACCCTGGCCAATATCGACCTGGACCTGCAGCAATCGCTGTCGCCCACCTGGAACATCGGCGTGCTCTGGGAGCCCACCGACTGGTTCGCCTGGGGCGCCACCTACCAGAGCGAGGCGCGCATGCACCTCCAGGGCAAGTACCGGGTCGACTACTCCAAGGACTGGCAGGGCTTCTGGACCGGCTTCCAGGGCGCGATCTTCGGGCAGATCCTCAGCCCGCTCTTCCCCTACGGCAACGTCGACGAGGAAGTGGGCAACGCCAGCATGACCATGACCTACCCGGACAACTTCTCCACCGGGATCAAGATCAGGCCCTTCGATCGCTGGCAGTTCAATGCCGACCTGAAGTGGAGCGGCTACAGCGACTGGAACGAGTTCGAGATCGAGTTCGACCGCGAGCTGGACGTGCTGCGCATCGCCAAGAACTTCAGCGGCGGCAATGCCACCGCCACCACCCTGACCCTGGACCGCGGCTACCGCGATACCTGGAGCTGGGCGGTGGGGGCGCAGTACGACGTGACCGACCGCCTGGCCCTGCGCGCCGGCTACGAATGGCGCCCTTCGGCCATCCCCGGCAACAAGGCCGACGTGCTGGCGCCCATCGGCGACGCCCAGCTCTACGGCCTCGGGCTGGGTTACCGCTGGGACAAGGACACCAACATCGATATCGGCTTCAACTACTTCGTCACCTCGCAGACCACGAAGGCCAATACCAGCTGCAACCTCAACTGCACCGGCATCGACAACCTGGTCTACAACCCCTATGCCGGCCAGGATGTGACGACCTCGGTGAAGGCCTACATCCTGGCCATGACCTACACGACGACATTCTGATGAAGACCCTTGCCGCGCTTTGCCTCATCACCGCCCTGGCGGCCCACACCCAGGCCCAGGCCGCCAGCGGGCGCTACCTGACCTGGATCGACGACAACGGCCGGGTGCACAACAGCTTCGTCGGCGAGCGCTACGGCGAGCAGCAGCGCCAGGCGGCCCAGCGCATCAGCCGCAGCGACCTGGCACGCCTGCAGGAACAGAGTGCGGCGGGCGGGACGGGCGGCAACGCCGGTGGCGAGCAGAAGCGCCGCTACTTCACCTGGGTGGATGCCAGCGGCAACCTGCAGAACAGCTTCTACGCGGCGGGCCAGGTGCCGGCCGGGGAGCGCGATTACCTGCTGCCCAGCGGCAAGCGCTCCACCGAGTACATCGACGCCGATGTCCTGGAAGGGCGCGGCTACTCGCGGCCCGAGAACGGTGCGGCCTACTTCACCTGGGTGGACGAGCAGGGCCGCACCCACAACTCCAGGGTCCCGGCCAAGGGCGGTGAGCCTCAGGCAGAGGAGGGCATTGGCCAGCCCGTGGCCTACACCGAGAGCCGCCAGGTCGAATTCGAGCGCAAGGCCGCCATCCTGCCTTCGCTGGACGGCCAGCCCAGCGAGGCGATGAAGGCCCTGCTGGAAGGCAGCGAGGAGCGCAGCCAGTCGCTGTACCAGGGACTGGTGGACCAGTGCTGCGGGCAACTGCCGGAGGGGGATTTCACCGAGTTGTCCGCCGAGGAGCCGCGCTACGAGGAGCTCAACCGTTTCTCCCCCAGCTTCGCCTTCCCCATGGGTCGCAGCTACTACGCGGCGCTCAAGCTGCCGCGCTCCGGACGTGCCTACGGCCTGCGCATCCGCAGCTTCGCCAACCGCCAGGTGGTCTACCCTTCGATCCTCTTCCTCGACGAGGCCAAGCGCCCGACGCGCCTGGTGAGCGACGCCGTCTACCAACTGCACGGCGAGACCTGGTACCGCTACGCCTACATCGAGGGCACCGTGCAGGTCCGCGCCAACCAGGGCGAGCGCTACGCGCTGCTGCTGACCACCGACGAGGATCGCGCCCTCAATACCCTCGACAACAAGCCCTTCAAGCGCCCGATGCAGGACCTGACGGTCAGCGAAGCCGGCATGCAGGTGCATGAGCACGTGGACGAAGGGGCGTTCGAGTTGGCGATCGTGAGGTAGGGGGGCTGAGGGGCTTGGCGCAGGTCGGGTGGAGCCCGGCGATCCCGCGCATCGGGCCTGGTACGCCTCGGCGTGCGATGGCCTCTGTGTCCTGGAGCACCTGCAGCGATGGGTTTCGCTCCGCTCGCGGAACGCCGCCCGACCCATCCTACGGATTGCCCATTCCACGGATTGCGCTCCTCCACCCCGAATCCCAGGTACGAAAAAGCCCGGCACATGGCCGGGCTTTTTCGTGAGGGCAGGGTGGATCAGAGTTCGGCGGGGTGCACGTGGCCGAACAGCTCCTGGGAGAAGCGCACGCGTTCCTCCGGGGTTTCCACGATGCCTTTTTCCTGCAGCTCGGCGATGCGGGCTTCCACCGCGTGGGCGCGATGGGTCAGCCCGCAGTCGTTGGCGATCTGGATGTTCAGGCCGGGGCGGGCGTTGAGCTCGAGGATCAGCGGGCCCTTTTCCTGGTCCAGCACCATGTCGACACCGATGTAGCCCAGGCCGCACAGCTCGTAGCAGCCGGCCGCCAGCTTCATGAAGCCGTCCCAGTTGGGCAGTTGCACGCCGTCCACCGCGTTGGTGGTGTCCGGGTGCTTGGCGATCTTGTTGTTCAGCCAGGTGCCGCGCAGGGTGACGCCGGTGGCCAGGTCCACACCCACGCCGATGGCGCCCTGGTGCAGGTTGGCCTTGCCGTTGGACTGGCGGGTGGGCAGGCGCAGCATCGCCATCACGGGGTAGCCCATGAGCACGATGATGCGGATGTCCGGCACGCCTTCGTAGCTGATGCTCTTGAAGATCTGGTCCGGGGTCACGCGGTACTCGATCAGCGCACGGTCGCGGTGCCCGCCGAGGGAGTAGAGGCCGGTGAGGATCGAGGAGATCTGATGCTCGATCTCCTCGTGGCTGATGATCTTCCCGGAGACCGTCTTGTAACGGCCCTCGAAACGGTCGGCGATCACCAGGATGCCGTCGCCGCCGGCGCCCTGGGCGGGCTTGATCACGAAATCGTTACGCTCGCCGATGATCTCATCGAGCTTGTCGATCTCCTTCTCGGTGGAAATGATCCCGTACATTTCCGGCACGTGGATGCCCGCCTCGATGGCGCGCATCTTGGTGATGATCTTGTCGTCGACGATCGGGTACAGGTGCCGTTTGTTGTACTTCAGCACGTAGTCCGCGTTGCGTCGGTTGATGCCCATGATCCCTTTGGCTTCAAGGGCTTTCCACGTCTTTATCAGCCCGAACATGGCTCAGTCCTTCAGGAAGGCTTTGAAGCGGAACAGCTCGGTCAGGCGGTAGCCGCGGTAGCGACCCATCGCCAGCATGAAGCCCACCATGATCAGCAGCACGGCCGGGAAGGTGAAGATGAAGTAGGTCAGCTCCGGCACGGTCATCAGCAGGTGCGCCAGGGTCGCGGCGAACAGCGTGCCGATGGCGACCTTGAAGGCATGGCCACCACCGCGCTCTTCCCAGGTGATGGACAGGCGTTCGATGGTCATGGTGAGGATCACCATCGGGAACAGCGCCACGGAGAGGCCGCGCTCCAGGCCCAGCTTGTGGCTGAGCAGGCTGATCACCGCGATGAGGATCACCACGAACGTCAGCACCACCGACAGCCTGGGCAACATCTGCAACTTCAGGTGTTCGAGGTAGGACCGCAGCGACAGGCCCAGCGCCGTGATGATGGTGAACAGGGCGATGCCGAAGCCCAGTTGCGTCTCGCGGAAGGCCAGGGCGATCAGCACCGGGGTGAAGGTGCCCAGGGTCTGCAGGCCGCCGAGGTTGCGCAGGATGAGGATCACCAGCACGCCGATCGGGATCATGATCATGATCTGGTAGGTCTGCTGGGTCTGCAGCGGCAGGCCGTAGAGCGAGTACTCGAGGAAGTCGGCGTCGGTGTTCTCGTCGGTCAGCTTGGCCAGGCGGATGGCGTTCATCTCGCTGTTGTTCAGGCTGAAGGTCACCTGGGCCTTCTTGCCGCCGTCGACGGTGATCAGGTTGTCGTCACCGGTCCACCACACCAGGCGGTCGGCCGGCAGGCCCTGCTCGCCGGTCTCGGGGTTGAAGTACAGCCAGTTCTCACCGTTGAAGCTGCGCAGCCAGAGCTCGGGGCTCTGCGGCTGGTCGGCGGCCAGGCGGATGGTGTGCACGCGCTCCATCGGTACGTGGGCGATGGACAGCAGCAGTTCGATGGCCTTGGCCTTGTTCTGCGTGCTCTGGTCGCCGGCGAGCAGCAACTTGACGTTGTCGTCGTTCAGGTTGTTGGTGCGCTTGATGGTTTCGCTGATGAAGGTCTCGACGTCGGCCGAGTGCTGGCGGATGGGTGCCAGCAGGGCTTCGGCGGCGATCTTCTCGGCCCCTTCGACCGGGATGCTGTCACGGAAGATCGGCCCCTTGTCCTTGGGCTTCTCGCCGCTGTAGCGCTTGGTCAGCACCAGGCGGTAGTAGAGCGTCTGGTTGCCGCTGGCGCGGCGGGCGGACCAGGTCACCTTGCGGTTGCCGTCCACGCGATTGATGCTCACGCCGTAGTTGTTGGAGATGAAGCTCTCGTTGAGGCTGACGTAGTCCCGGTTCAGCGGCGGCACGAACATCTGCACCTTGATCGGGTCACGCGGGCTGGCCTGGAATTCGACCTTGGCGTCGATGTTCCAGAGGTCGTCGGTCTCATCCTCGGTGATCGGGATGCCCTGAATGAAGATCTGGTAGGCCGTTATCAGAATGCCCAGGCTCACCAGCAGGGTGATCAGGACTTTCAGATGCAGGGTAAGAGAGCGCATGTGAGTTACTCGGCAGAGTTTGCGTCAGTGGCACAGCCGGGTTGGCCGGCAGCGTATTTAAGGCTCGGGTCGACCAGTGCATCGAAGCGCTTGAGCGCCTCGGAACCGATCAGAAGCGGGTATTGGAAAGCGCTACGGTCGGTGAGGTTCACTTCGATCGTACGCAGGGCGCTGCCCATGCAGACGTCGAGTTCGATCACCGGCCGTGCCGTGTAGGTCTTGTCTTCGTCCGGGTCGTAGTCGCCGGCACGGCGCTTGATCTTGCTGATGCGCGCCAGGGGCCGCTCGATGGGATGCGCGTGGGCATCGTCGATGGCCAGGTAGAAACGCACCCAGGTCTCGCCTTCGCGCTTGAAGCGCTTGATGTCGCGGGCACTCAGGGAGGCTGTCTTGGCACCGGTGTCGAGTTTGGCGGCGACCACCAGGTCGAGACCGAAGAGGCGGGCGTATTCATTCAGACCATAGACGGTCTTGTCGGCGGCGAGGCTGAGGCCTGGCAGTGCTAGCAGGCATATGAGCAATGCGAAGGGCTTGAGAGTCATGGGTCCTTGGAGAGCGTTCGAGGTCCTGATGCCCGATGCCTGGCCTGATGGCCTCGGCGCCTGGCGTACGAGTCTAGCAGCTAGCTGGTGGCGCCCCGCCAGGCGCTTGAGCGGCGCATTCTAACACGCAGGTTTTCCGGGGCGACAGACGCTTATGGCGCTTTGTTAAGGCTGTGACCTGTTCAAATGAATTTTTTGCGATCTACGATGATTGTCGACAATAGATGTGTTCCAGTTTGACTGGGTGGCGATGCGGCGTTATTTTTGCGGGGTAATTTTTCAATGTGTCGACAATCATGTTTGATGCCGCTGAAGAACCCGTTACCCAGGCCGAAGACTCGGAAACCCTGTCCGAGCACGTCTTCCGGCGTATCCAGGCGGCCATCGTCAAGGGCGAGATCGCGCCCGGCAGCAAGATTTCCGAGCCCGAACTGGCGCGTGCCTACGGCATCAGCCGCGGTCCGCTGCGCGAGGCGATGCATCGGCTGGAGGGGCAGAAGCTGCTGGTGCGCGTGCCTCATGTCGGTGCCCGGGTGGTGTCGCTCAGCCACGCCGAGCTGATCGAGCTCTATGAAATCCGTGAATCCCTCGAAGGCATGGCCTGCCGCCTCGCGGCCGAGCGCATGACACAGGCGGAGATCGACGAGCTGCGCGCGGTGCTGGAGACCCACGAGCGCGACGAGGCCTTCCAGGCCGGGCGTGGCTACTACCAGCAGGAAGGCGACTTCGACTTCCACTACCGGATCATCCAGGGCAGCGGCAACCAGACCCTGACCCGCATGCTCTGCGGCGAGCTGTACCAGCTCGTGCGCATGTACCGCCTGCAGTTCTCCAGCGTGCCCAATCGCCCGCGCCAGGCCTTTGCCGAGCACCACCGCATTCTCGATGCCATCGCCGACCGTGACGGTGAACTGGCCGAGCTGTTGATGCGCCGTCACATCGGCGCTTCCAAACGCAATATCGAGCGCCACTACCAGGGCGCCGTCGCCAACCCCTCCCAGACCCGAGGTGATTCATGACCCAGCTCTCCGCCGGCCAGCGTTTCCGCCAGGCCCTTGCCGAAGAAAGCCCGCTGCAGGTGATCGGTGCGATCAACGCCAACCATGCGCTGCTGGCCAAGCGTGCCGGCTACAAGGCCATCTATCTTTCCGGTGGCGGCGTGGCGGCGGGTTCGCTGGGCCTGCCGGACCTGGGCATCAACACCCTGGACGACGTGCTCACCGACGTGCGCCGCATCACCGATGTATGCGACCTGCCGCTTCTGGTGGACATCGACACCGGCTTCGGCCCCAGTGCCTTCAACATCGAGCGCACAGTGAAGAACCTGATCAAGGCCGGCGCCGCTGCTGCCCACATCGAGGACCAGGTCGGCGCCAAGCGTTGCGGCCACCGCCCGGGCAAGGAGATCGTCTCCTGCGAGGAGATGGTCGACCGCGTCAAGGCGGCAGCCGATGCCAAGACTGACCCTGGCTTCTTCCTCATCGCCCGCACCGACGCCATCCAGGCCGAGGGCGTGGACGCCGCCATCGAGCGCTGCCTGAGCTACGTGGAAGCCGGCGCCGACGGCATCTTCGCCGAGGCCGCCTACGACCTGCCGACCTACCAGCGTTTCGTCGAGGCCCTGAAGGTGCCGGTGCTGGCCAACATCACCGAGTTCGGCGCCACCCCGCTGTTCACCCGTGACGAGCTGGCCTCGGTTGGCGTGGCCATCCAGCTCTACCCGCTGTCGGCCTTCCGTGCGGCCAACAAGGCGGCGGAAGCCGTCTACACCTCGATTCGCCAGAACGGCCACCAGAAGGACGTGATCGAGCTGATGCAGACCCGTGCGGAGCTCTACGACCGCATCGGCTACCACGCCTTCGAGCAGAAGCTCGACGCGTTGTTCGCCGCCGGCAAGAAGTAACCAGGGTAGGGTGGGCCGGGCGGCGATCCGCTTCAGCCCACCACATCAGCGTCGCGGGTAGGGCTTCATCGGATCACCTTCCGGCCCGCCATACAGCGCAACAGAACAAAAAGACTCGAGGAGATACCGATGAGCACCACCGAAACCACCACTCCGGGCTTCAAGCCGAAGAAATCCGTGGCCCTTTCCGGCACCGCCGCCGGCAATACCGCCCTGTGCACCGTTGGCCGTACCGGCAACGACCTGCACTACCGGGGCTACGACGTGCTGGATTTCGCCAATCGCTGCGAATTCGAAGAGATCGCCCACCTGCTGGTCCACGGCAAGCTGCCCAATGTGGCCGAGCTGGCCGGCTACAAGGCCAAGCTCAAGGCCCTGCGCGGCCTGCCCGCTGGCGTCAAGGCCGCGCTGGAGCAGCTGCCGCCTTCCGCCCACCCGATGGACGTGATGCGCACCGCCGTCTCCGTGCTGGGCTGCCTGTCGCCGGAGAAGGATGACCACAACCACCCCGGCGCCCGCGACATCGCCGACAAGCTGATGGCTTCCCTGGGTTCCGCGCTGCTGTACTGGTACCACTACAGCCACAACGGCAAGCGCATCGAGGTGGAGACCGACGACGACTCCATCGGCGGCCACTTCCTGCACCTGCTGCATGGCGAGAAGCCCCGCGAATCCTGGGTGCGCGCCATGCACACCTCGCTGAACCTGTACGCCGAGCACGAGTTCAACGCTTCCACCTTCACCTCGCGGGTGATCGCCGGCACCGGCTCGGACATGTATTCCTGCATCGCCGGCGCCATCGGTGCCCTGCGCGGGCCCAAGCATGGCGGCGCCAACGAGGTGGCCTTCGAAGTGCAGAAGCGCTACGACAGCCCGGATGAGGCCGAGGCCGACATCCGCGCCCGTGTCGAGAAGAAGGAAGTGATCATCGGCTTCGGCCACCCGGTCTACACCGTCTCCGACCCGCGCAACAAGGTGATCAAGGAAGTGGCCCGCGAGCTCTCCGTGGAGCAGGGCAACACCAAGATGTTCGACATCGCCGAGCGACTGGAAAGCACCATGTGGGAAATCAAGAAGATGTTCCCCAACCTCGATTGGTTCAGCGCCGTCAGCTACCACATGATGGGCGTGCCCACCGCCATGTTCACCCCGCTGTTCGTGATCGCCCGCACCTCGGGCTGGTCCAGCCACGTCATCGAACAGCGCATCGACGGCAAGATCATCCGCCCGAGCGCCAACTACACAGGCCCCGAAGACCTGAAGTTCGTGCCGCTCAAGGACCGTAAATAACAATGACCACGACCGTGAACAGCCAATACCGCAAGCGCTTGCCCGGCACCGCGCTGGATTACTTCGACGCCCGCGAGGCGGTCGAGGCGATCCAGGCCGGCGCCTGGGACAAGCTCCCCTACACCTCCCGCGTGCTGGCCGAGCAACTGGTGCGCCGCTGCGAGCCCGCCGACCTGAACGCATCGCTGGAGCAGCTGGTTTATCGCAAGCGCGACCTGGATTTCCCCTGGTACCCGGCGCGCGTGGTCTGCCACGACATCCTCGGGCAGACCGCGCTGGTGGACCTGGCCGGCCTGCGTGATGCCATCGCCGAGCAGGGCGGGGACCCGTCCAAGGTCAACCCGGTGGTGCCGACCCAGTTGATCGTCGACCACTCCCTGGCCGTCGAGGCCCCGGGCTTCGACCCGGACGCCTTCGAGAAGAACCGCGCCATCGAGGACCGCCGCAACGAGGACCGCTTCCACTTCATCGACTGGACGAAAACCGCGTTCAAGAACGTCGACGTGATCCCCGCCGGGAACGGGATCATGCACCAGATCAACCTGGAGAAAATGAGCCCGGTGATCCAGGCGCGGGGCGGCATCGCCTTCCCCGACACCTGCGTCGGCACCGACTCGCACACGCCGCACGTGGACGCCCTGGGCGTGATCGCCATCGGCGTCGGCGGCCTGGAAGCCGAAACCGTGATGCTCGGCCACCCGTCGATGATGCGCCTGCCCGACATCGTCGGTGTCGAGCTGACCGGCCAGCGCCAGCCCGGCATCACCGCCACCGACATCGTCCTGGCGATCACCGAGTTCCTGCGCAAGGAGCGCGTGGTGGGCGCCTACGTCGAGTTCTTCGGCGAGGGGGCGGACAGCCTGTCCATCGGCGACCGCGCGACCATCTCCAACATGTGCCCGGAATACGGCGCCACCGCCTCGATGTTCTACATCGACGAGCAAACCATCGACTACCTCAAGCTCACCGGCCGCGAGCCCGAGCAGGTGGCGCTGGTGGAGAACTACGCCAAGACCCTGGGGCTGTGGGGCCGTGCACTGAAGACCGCCGAGTACGAGCGCGTGCTGAGCTTCGACCTGGGCAGCGTGGTGCGCAACATGGCCGGCCCGTCCAACCCGCACCGCCGCCTGCCGACCTCAGCGCTGGCCGAGCGCGGCATCGCCGACGAGGCCAAGCTGCAGGCCGGTCGTGACGAAGAGGCGAAGGGCCTGATGCCCGATGGCGCGGTGATCATCGCTGCCATCACCAGCTGCACCAATACCTCCAACCCGCGCAACGTGATCGCCGCCGGCCTGGTGGCGAAGAAGGCCAATGCCCTCGGCCTGGTGCGCAAGCCCTGGGTGAAGACCTCCTTCGCCCCGGGCTCCAAGGTCGCCAAGCTGTATCTGGAGGAAGCCGGCCTGCTGCCGGAGCTGGAGAAGCTCGGCTTCGGCATCGTCGCCTACGCCTGCACCACCTGTAACGGCATGTCCGGCGCGCTGGACCCGGTGATCCAGAAGGAGATCATCGACCGTGACCTGTACGCCACCGCCGTGCTCTCGGGCAACCGCAACTTCGACGGGCGCATCCACCCCTACGCCAAGCAGGCCTTCCTCGCCTCGCCGCCGCTGGTGGTGGCCTATGCCATCGCCGGCACCGTGCGCTTCGACATCGAGCAGGACCCGCTGGGCACCGATGCCCAGGGCAACCCGGTCACGCTGAAGGACTTGTGGCCGAGCGACGAGGAGATCGACGCCATCGTCGCGGCCTCGGTGAAGCCCGAGCAGTTCAAGCAGATCTACATCCCGATGTTCGACCTGGGCAGCGTGCAGGAGGCGGAAAGCCCGCTGTACGACTGGCGCCCGATGTCCACCTACATCCGCCGTCCCCCGTACTGGGAAGGCGCGTTGGCCGGCGAGCGCACGCTCAAGGGCATGCGGCCGCTGGCGATCCTGCCGGACAACATCACCACCGACCACCTGTCGCCGTCCAACGCCATCCTGGCGGACTCGGCCGCCGGCGAGTACCTGGCGAAAATGGGCCTGCCGGAGGAGGACTTCAACTCCTATGCCACCCACCGTGGTGACCACCTGACGGCCCAGCGCGCCACCTTCGCCAACCCGCAGCTGGTCAACGAGATGGCCGTGGTCGACGGGCAGGTGAAGAAGGGTTCGCTGGCCCGCGTGGAGCCGGAAGGCCAGGTGATGCGCATGTGGGAAGCCATCGAGACCTACATGAACCGCAAGCAGAACCTGATCATCGTCGCCGGTGCCGACTACGGGCAGGGCTCGTCCCGCGACTGGGCGGCCAAGGGCGTGCGCCTGGCGGGTGTGGAAGTGATCGTCGCCGAGGGCTTCGAGCGCATCCACCGCACCAACCTGGTGGGCATGGGCGTGCTGCCGGTGGAGTTCAAGCCGGGCACCACGCGCCTGACCCTGGGCCTGGACGGCACCGAGACCTACGACGTCGAAGGCGACATTTCGCCGCGCTGCGACCTGACCCTGGTGGTCAATCGCCGCAACGGCGAGGTGGTGCGGGTGCCGGTGACCTGCCGCCTGGACACCGCCGCTGACGTCAGCGTGTACAAGGCCGGTGGCGTGCTGCAGCGCTTCGCCAGGGACTTCCTCAAGGGCGAGGTCGCCTGACTGCGCAGGGTGGAGGGCGCTTTTCCCTCCACCCTACGGCTCATTGAAGGCTTAGCCCGGATGACATCCGGGCCATTTTCAGGACTGCACTCATGGCTCATCTGCCGCAAGTGAAAATCCCCGCCACCTACATCCGTGGCGGCACCAGCAAGGGTGTGTTCTTCCGCCTGCAGGACCTGCCCGAGGCCTGCCAGGTGCCGGGCGAGGCCCGTGACCGGCTGTTCATGCGGGTGATCGGCAGCCCCGATCCCTACGCCGCGCACATCGACGGCATGGGCGGGGCGACCTCCAGCACCAGCAAGTGCGTGATCCTGTCGAAGAGCAGCCAGCCGGGGCACGATGTCGACTACCTCTACGGGCAGGTCTCCATCGACAAGGCCTTCGTCGACTGGAGCGGCAACTGCGGCAATTTGTCCACCGCGGCGGGCGCCTTCGCCATTCATGCCGGGCTGGTGGACCCGTCACGCATTCCGGCCAACGGCACCTGCGTGGTGCGCATCTGGCAGGCCAACATCCAGAAAACCATCATCGCCCACGTGCCGATCACCGATGGCCAGGTGCAGGAAACCGGCGATTTCGAGCTGGACGGGGTGACCTTCCCGGCGGCGGAGATCGTGCTGGAATTCCTCGATCCGTCGGATGACGGGGAGGAGGGCGGTTCGATGTTCCCCACCGGCAACCTGGTGGATGAGCTGGACGTGCCGGGCGTCGGCACCTTCAAGGCGACCCTGATCACCGCCGGCATTCCCACGGTGTTCGTCAACGCCGAGGACATCGGCTACACCGGTACCGAGCTGCGCGAGGCCATCAACGGCGACCCCGAGGCGCTGGCGCGCTTCGAGAAGATCCGCGTCGCCGGCGCACTGCGGATGGGGCTGATCCAGTCTCCCGAAGAGGCGCTGACCCGCCAGCACACGCCGAAGGTGGCGTTCGTTGCCCCGCCCAGGGACTATCAGGCCTCCAGCGGCAAGACGGTGAAGGCCGACGAGATCGACCTGCTGGTACGAGCGCTGTCCATGGGCAAGCTGCACCACGCGATGATGGGCACGGCGGCGGTCGCCATCGGCACCGCGGCGGCCATCCCTGGCACCCTGGTGAACCTGGCTGCCGGTGGTGGCGAGCGCACGGCGGTACGTTTCGGACACCCTTCGGGCACCCTGCGCGTGGGCGCCGAAGCCCGGCAGGTGGACGGCCAGTGGCAGGTGACCAAGGCGATCATGAGCCGCAGCGCGCGGATATTGATGGAAGGATGGGTAAGGGTTCCGGCGTAGCCGGAAGCCTCAAGGTTCAAGTCGCAAGCGGCAAGAAAAAGCCCGGGTATCTCGCGAGGCCCGGGCCATGATCGTCTTGCAGCTTGCAGCTTGCAGCTTTATTTGAGCCTCCGCTCGACACCTTTCTCGACGAGAATCTTCGCGGAGATTTCCTCGACCGAGAAATGCGTGGAGTTGATGAAGTTGATGTTCTCGCGACGGAACAGGTTCTCCACCTCGCGGACTTCGAACTCGCACTGGGCGAAGCTGGCGTAGCGGCTGTTGGGCTTGCGCTCGTTGCGGATCGCGGTGAGGCGGTCGGGGTCGATGGTCAGGCCGAACAGCTTGCTCTTGTACTTCTTCAGGGCGGCCGGCAGTTGCAGGCGCTCCATGTCTTCTTCGGTCAGCGGATAATTTGCGGCACGAATTCCGTATTGCATTGCCATATACAGGCAGGTCGGCGTCTTTCCGCAGCGGGAAACGCCAACGAGGATGAGGTCGGCCTTGTCGTAGTAATGCGTGCGGGCACCGTCGTCGTTGTCGAGGGCGAAGTTCACGGCCTCGATGCGTTCCATGTAGTTGGCGCTGTGGGCGATCGAATGCGACTTGCCCACCGAGTAGGAGGAGTGCGACGTGAGTTCCTGTTCCAGCGGGGAGAGGAAGGTCGAGAAGATGTCGATCATGAACCCGTTGGACGTGGCGAGAATGTCACGGATTTCCTGGTTCACGATGGTGTCGAAGATGATGGGCCGGGCCCCGTCCGCCTCGGCAGCTATATTGATTTGCTGTACCATGGCGCGCGCTTTTTCGACGCTGTCTATATAAGGCCGCGTGAGCTTCGCGAAGGTAATGGTCTCGAACTGCGCCAACAGGCTCTGCCCGAGGGTTTCAGCGGTGATGCCGGTACCGTCGGAGATGAAAAAAGCGGTTCGTTTCATGCGCCAAAGGCCTTAAGTCGGGATCGATTCTTGGCTATCATAGGCCCGTTTTTGCTGGCCCATTGCCGGCCCGCATTGTGACTCATTTTTCCGGCCTCGCGCCAGAACACGGCGGAACCGCTCCGCACGAGCTTTTCCAACAGATAGTGGAGAGATCACCTTGGTAGAGTACGTAGTTTCCCTCGATAAGCTCGGCGTCCACGATGTTGAGCATGTGGGGGGCAAGAACGCATCCCTGGGCGAGATGATCAGCAATCTGGCTGGCGCCGGGGTATCCGTTCCCGGTGGTTTCGCCACTACTGCGCAGGCCTATCGCGACTTCCTCGAACAGAGCGGCCTCAATGATCAGATCCACGCCGCGCTGGACGCCCTCGATGTCGATGATGTCGCTGCCCTGGCCAAGACCGGTGCACAAATCCGCCAGTGGGTGATGGACGCCGAGTTCCCCCCGCGCCTGGATGCCGAGATCCGTTCCGCCTTCGCCGCCATGGCCGGTGGCAACGACAACATGGCCGTGGCCGTGCGCTCCTCCGCCACCGCCGAGGACCTGCCTGATGCGTCCTTCGCCGGCCAGCAGGAAACCTTCCTCAACATTCGTGGCGTGGACAACGTGATCCGCGCCGCCAAGGAAGTCTTCGCCTCCCTCTTCAACGACCGTGCCATCGCCTACCGCGTGCACCAGGGCTTCGACCACAAGCTGGTCGCCCTGTCTGCCGGTGTGCAGCGCATGGTGCGTTCGGAAACCGGCACCGCCGGCGTGATGTTCACCCTGGACACCGAGTCCGGCTTCCGTGACGTGGTGTTCATCACCGGCGCCTACGGCCTCGGCGAGACCGTGGTGCAGGGCGCGGTGAACCCCGACGAGTTCTATGTGCACAAACACACCCTGGAAGCCGGCCGCCCCGCGATCCTGCGTCGCAACCTGGGCAGCAAGGCGATCAAGATGGTCTACGGCGACGAAGCCAAGGCCGGCAAGTCGGTGAAGACCGTCGACGTCGACCGCGCCGAGCGCGCCCGCTTCTGCATCACCGATGCCGAGGTCACCGAGCTGGCCAAGCAGGCCATGATCATCGAGAAGCACTACGGTCGCCCGATGGACATCGAATGGGCCAAGGACGGTGACGACGGCAAGCTGTACATCGTGCAGGCCCGTCCCGAGACCGTTAAGAGCCGCGCCAGCGCCACCGTGATGGAGCGCTACCTGCTGAAGGAAAAGGGCACCGTCCTGGTGGAAGGTCGCGCCATCGGCCAGCGCATCGGCGCCGGTCCGGTGAAGGTGATCCACGACGTTTCCGAGATGGACAAGGTCCAGCCGGGCGACGTCCTGGTCTCCGACATGACCGACCCGGACTGGGAGCCGGTGATGAAGCGCGCCAGCGCCATCGTCACCAACCGTGGCGGCCGTACCTGTCACGCCGCGATCATCGCCCGTGAACTGGGCATCCCGGCCGTCGTCGGCTGCGGCAACGCGACCCAGGTGCTGAAGGATGGCCAGGGCGTGACCGTGTCCTGCGCCGAAGGCGACACCGGCTTCATCTTCGAGGGCGAACTGGGCTTCGACATCCGCAAGAACTCCGTCGACGCCATGCCCGAGCTGCCGTTCAAGATCATGATGAACGTCGGCAACCCCGACCGCGCCTTCGACTTCGCCCAGCTGCCCAACGAGGGCGTGGGCCTGGCGCGCCTGGAATTCATCATCAACCGCATGATCGGCGTGCACCCCAAGGCGCTGCTGAACTTCGCCGGCCTGCCCAGCGAGATCAAGGACAGCGTCGAGAAGCGCATCGCCGGCTATGACGACCCGGTCGGCTTCTACGTCGAGAAACTGGTCGAGGGCATCAGCACCCTGGCCGCAGCCTTCTGGCCGAAGAAGGTCATCGTGCGCCTCTCGGACTTCAAGTCCAACGAATACGCCAACCTGATCGGCGGCAAGCTCTACGAGCCGGAAGAAGAGAACCCGATGCTCGGCTTCCGTGGCGCCTCGCGCTACATCAGCGAATCCTTCCGTGACTGCTTCGAGCTGGAATGCCGCGCGCTGAAGAAAGTGCGCAACGACATGGGCCTGACCAACGTCGAGATCATGGTGCCCTTCGTCCGTACCCTGGGCGAAGCCAGCCAGGTGGTCGAGCTGCTGGCCAGCAACGGCCTGAAGCGCGGCGACAATGGCCTCAAGGTCATCATGATGTGCGAGCTGCCGTCCAACGCGCTGCTGGCCGAGGAGTTCCTCGAGTTCTTCGATGGCTTCTCCATCGGTTCCAACGACCTGACCCAGCTGACCCTGGGCCTGGACCGTGACTCCGGCATCGTCGCCCACCTGTTCGACGAGCGTAATCCGGCGGTCAAGAAGCTGCTGGCCAAT
Source organism: Pseudomonas sp. Pc102 (assembly GCF_018408275.1). Taxonomy (NCBI): domain Bacteria; kingdom Pseudomonadati; phylum Pseudomonadota; class Gammaproteobacteria; order Pseudomonadales; family Pseudomonadaceae; genus Pseudomonas; species Pseudomonas sp. Pc102. Next base: position 2,038,678 of record NZ_AP021905.1, read on the forward strand.
GCCATCGCCGCCTGCAACAAGGCTGGCAAGTACATCGGCATCTGCGGCCAGGGCCCGTCCGACCATCCGGACCTGGCCAAGTGGCTCATGGAGCAGGGCATCGAGAGCGTGTCGCTGAACCCCGACTCGGTCCTCGACACCTGGTTCTTCCTGGCCGAAGGCCAGGCGTGACCTTCTAACCGCAACCAGAAGAAGGGCGGGCTGCAAACCCGCCCTTTTTCGTGCAAGTAGCATTCATGCAAAGCAGTAGTGATCTATTCCCCGTCGCGCTGATCAGCGCCGAACTCCGTGGCGACATCACGGAAGACGTCTATCGCCTCAAGCCTGGAAACAGCCCCGACTCCAGTGTCGAACTGGTCATCACCCGGCTGGGGCTGCCCGGCCACGAGGAGCAGCGTGGCGTGCCCGTCGTCCTCCTGCATGGCAGCTTCTCCAATCGTCGCTTCTGGTACTCGCCCAAATGCCTGGGGCTCGGCCCGCACCTGGCCCGTGCCGGCTTCGACGTGTGGATCGCCGAGATGCGTGGCCACGGCCTGTCGCCGCGCAACCAGGACTACCGGCGCAACCGCGTCGCCGACTACGCGCGCTACGACCTGCCGGCCATCGGGGCCTTCGTCCGCGAGCAGACGGCGCAGGCGCCCCACTGGATCGGTCATTCCCTGGGCGGGATCACGCTTGCGGCGGCGCTGGGCGGTCATTACCTGGCGGGCGAGCACGTTGCGTCCGTCGCGTTGTTCGGCAGCCAGATCAGTCGCGTCTACTGGCCCCTGAAGGTCCCGCCGGTGGAGTGGAGCGGGCGCTTCCTGCTCAAGCGCCTGGCCGTGCTGTCCGGGCCTGGCCTCAAGCGCGGGCCCGAGGACGAGCCCATCGGCATCGGCCTGGAAAGCCTGCGCTGGCACGGCCTGTTCGGTCGCTTCGGCGATGCCGAGCGCGACTGGTGGAAGGGGCTCGCCGAGGTGAATGTGCCGGTATTGGCCGTCGGTGCTGCCGGCGACCAGCAGGACCCGGCCTGGGCCTGCCGCAAGCTGCTGGAGCAGTTCGGCGGCGAGACGAAGCAGTTCCTCTGCCTGTCCCGCGAGAATGGCTTCGCCGACGACTACGGTCATATCGAGATGCTGGTCAGCAAGCATGCCCAGCAGGAGGTCTGGCCGCTGGTGGAGCACTGGCTCGACCGGTTGCAGCTGCCCGGCTCGTTCGGCCAGGCGGTGCCTGCCGTCTGAAGCCCCGTTCCGGGGCTATGGCGCTGTGCTAAAGATGCTGGGGCCGTATCGATGCGAAGGGGCAGGCTCGTCGCGCTGGAGAGCCAGATCGATCAGCAGGATGGCCGTCGCGGGACTTCCCAGCCAGGGGCCGTCAATTGCCGCTGATCGTCGGTGATCGGCAGGGGATCATCCTGGAAAACCTGTGCCCGCGCCGGGGCGCGCCCTTGCACAACGGCACGCTCGAATGTAGGGTGCTGCGCTGTTCCCGCCACGGGATCGCCTTCGATCCGGACAGTGGCCGCGCCCTCGATGCGGCCTGTTCGCCGCCGCTTCGGCTGACGCTGGCTCATGACGGTGATCGTGTCGGCCTCGACCTGTAACCCCATCAAGGAGCCTTGCCATGCAATACGTCACCCCTGATCTGTGCGACGCGTACCCGGACCTGGTGCAGGTCGTCGAGCCGATGTTCAGCAACTTCGGCGGCCGCGATTCCTTCGGTGGCGAGATCGTCACCATCAAGTGCTTCGAGGACAACTCCCTGGTTAAGGAGCAGGTCGACCTGCCGGGCCAGGGCAAGGTGCTGGTGGTGGACGGCGGCGGCTCCCTGCGTCGCGCCCTGCTGGGCGACATGCTGGCCGAGAAGGCGGCGAAGAACGGCTGGGAAGGCATAGTCGTGTACGGCTGCATCCGCGACGTCGACGTCATCGCCCAGACCGACCTCGGTGTGCAGGCCCTGGCCAGCCATCCGATGAAGACCGACAAGCGCGGTATCGGCGACCTCAACGTGGCCGTCACCTTCGGCGGCATCACCTTCCGCCCGGGTGAATTCGTCTATGCCGACAACAACGGCATCATCGTCTCCCCGCAAGCCCTGAAGATGCCGGAATGACCGGACGGGGTACTCGCTGAGGATGGTCGAGGAACGCAACGTACGCTGGGGGCTGGTGCACGCCTATGTCCTGGATGGCCAGGGTGGGGCGCGCTCCATCACCAAGGACGAGCTGGATGTCATCGAGCTGCAGGAACGGGAAAGCCTCTGGCTGCACTGGGACCGCGGCCACGCCCTGGCGCGCCAGTGGCTGCGCGAGGCCAGCGGGCTGAGCGAGTTCGCCTGTGACCTGCTGCTGGAGGAAAGCACCCGCCCGCGCCTGGTGAGCCTGCCGGAGAACCAGCTGCTGCTGTTCCTGCGCGGCGTCAACCTCAACCCGGGTGCCCAGCCCGAGGACATGGTCGCGGTGCGCATCTTCGCCGATGCGCAGCGCGTCATCTCCCTGCGCCTGCGGCCGCTGCACGCCACCGATGAGCTGATCGAGCAGTGGAATGGCGGCACCGGGCCGAAGACCGCCTCCGAAGTGCTGCTCTACCTGGCCGAGCACCTGACCGACAAGGTCGATGCCCTGGTCGCCTCGCTCTCCGAGGAGGTCGACGAGCAGGAGGAGCGCCTGGATGCCAGCGAACGCTACAACCCCGATCACGACCTGATGCTGCACATCCGTCGTCGCGCCGCCGGCCTCAAGCGCTTCCTGGCGCCGCAGCGGGACATCTATGGCCAGTTGATGCGCAACCGCATGAGCTGGTTCGCCGCCGACGACACCGATTACTGGAACGAGCTGAACAACCGCCTCACCCGCTACCTGGAAGAGCTCGAGCTGATCCGCGAGCGTGTCGGGCTGGTGCTGGAGTCGGAGAACCGGCGCATGAGCGAGCGCATGACCCGCACCATGTACCTGCTGGGCATCATCACCGGCTTCTTCCTGCCGATGAGCTTCATCACCGGCCTGCTGGGCATCAACGTCGGGGGTATCCCTGGTGCCGACGCGCCCTATGGCTTCGTCGTCGCCTGCCTGCTGATTCTCGGCGTCGCCGCCTTCCAGTGGTGGCTCTTTCGTCGCCTGCGCTGGCTCTGATGTGACCCGCTGATCGCTGGCCACGTCTAGCCGACATATCCACGAGAGGTGCGCATGCACGATCCGTTCGAAGAATCCCTGCGGGACCTGCTCAAGCGTTCGTCATCCGAGCACGATGACAACGCCGCGCTGGGCCGCGTGCTCAAGACCGCCAACCGCCAGGTTGGCGTCGGCGACCTGTTCAGCCTGCTCGGCCATTGGGCCGAGGCGCTGATGATCGCCCTCAACAACGGCTCGGCCCACGTGGCGCCGGTCTCTCGTCGCACCTCATCGAAACGCTCCGCTGACAAGGCTGATTGAACATGGAATTCGACCCCTGGACCCAAGGTATCGTTAACGCCATGACCACGGTGTGGACACCGGTGGCCGGCTTCATCCCGCGCCTGTTCGGTGCCCTGGTCGTGGTCCTGCTGGGCTTCGTCGTGGCCAAGCTGCTCGACACCCTGCTGTCCAAGCTGCTGGCCAAGCTCGGCCTCGATCGCCTGATGGGCGGCACCGGCCTGACCAAGATCCTCGCCCGCGTCGGCATCCAGGTGCCGGTCTCCACGCTGATCGGCAAGATCGTCTACTGGTTCGTGCTGCTGATCTTCCTGGTCTCCGCCGCCGAGTCCCTCGGCCTCGACCGTGTCTCCGCCACCCTCGACATGCTCGCCCTCTACCTGCCCAAGGTGCTCGGTGCGGCCCTGGTGCTGCTGGCCGGCGTGCTCCTGGCGCAACTGGTCAGCGGCATCGTCCGTGGCGCCGCCGAAGGAGTGGGGCTGGACTACGCCCACGGGCTGGGGCGCATCGCCCAGGGCCTGGTGATCATCATCAGCATTTCGGTGGCCATCGGGCAGCTGGAGGTCAAGACCGACCTGCTGAACAACGTCATCGCCATCGTGCTGATCTCCATCGGCCTGGCCGCCGCGCTGGCGCTGGGCCTTGGCAGCCGCGACATCGCCGGGCAGATCATCGCCGGCATCTACGTGCGCGAGCTCTACCAGGTGGGGCAGGACGTGAAGGTGGGTGACGTCGAGGGGCAGATCGAGGAAATAGGCACGGTGAAGACCATCATCCTCACCGACGAGGGCGACCTCGTGTCGGTGTCCAACCGGACATTGCTCGACCAGCGGGTAACGAGCCGCTAACGCGGCTCCTCAACCCTTGCTAATGTATGCCGCCATAGCGGAGCGCTGCCTCGCGTTCCGGCGGCTCCTGACCTGACTGTCGGCCCGACCCGTTTTGAACAAGCCCCAATCGCTTTCCTTGCGCTACGACCCTCGCGAGCTCTCCGATGAAGAGCTGGTGGAGCGCGCCCATGTCGAGCTGTTTCATGTCACGCGCGCCTATGAAGAACTCATGCGTCGCTACCAGCGCACCCTGTTCAACGTCTGTGCCCGATATTTGGGGAACGAACGAGACGCCGACGATGTCTGTCAGGAGGTGATGCTGAAGGTGCTGTATGGATTGAAGAACTTCGAAGGGAAGTCCAAGTTCAAGACATGGCTCTATAGCATCACGTATAACGAATGCATTACCCAATATCGGAAAGAGCGTCGTAAACGTCGCTTACTTGATGCCTTGAGTCTCGATCCTCTCGAGGAGGCCTCGGAGGAAAAGGCACCCAAGCTCGAAGAGCGTGGAGGCCTTGAAAGATGGCTGGTGCATGTGAACCCGATCGATCGTGAAATCCTGGTGCTGCGCTTTGTCGCAGAACTGGAATTTCAGGAAATTGCTGACATTATGCATATGGGTCTGAGCGCGACGAAGATGCGATACAAGCGCGCGCTGGACCGCTTGAGAGAAAAATTTTCAGGTCTGACCGAAACTTAGTTGGGCAAAATTAATCTCTTAGATCAGCGAGTTCTGGTAAACTTGCCGACCAAGTTGTCTTCCGAGATTGTTCGACAACTTACTGACAACCAAGATGGGGATTTACGGATGAAACTGAAAAACACCTTAGGCGTAGCCGTTGGCTCTCTCGTTGCCGCATTTTCTCTGAACGCGCTGGCGCAAGGCCAAGGCGCTGTCGAGGTGGAGGCTTTCGGCAAGCGCTACTTCACCGACAGCTCGCGTGATCTGTCCAACGGCAACCTGTTCGGTGGTTCGGTTGGTTACTACCTCACTGACGACGTCGAACTGGCTCTGTCCTATGGCGAGTTTCACGACATTCGTTCCGAAAACGACACCGGTAACAAGAACATCAAGGGCAGCCAGACTGGCCTCGATGCCATCTACCACTTCGGCACCCCGGGTGTCGGCCTGCGCCCGTACGTTTCCGCTGGCTTCGCTCACCAGAGCATCAGCAACGTACCGGCCCGTACCGGTCGTGACCACAGCACCTTCGCCAACATCGGCACCGGCCTGAAGTACTACTTCACCGAGAACTTCTACGCCAAAGCCGGCCTGGACGGCATGTACAACATCGACGTGGGCGAGTCCGAGTGGGCCGCTGGCGTAGGTGTTGGCGTGAACTTCGGTGGTGGCTCCAAGCCCGCTGCCGAGCCGGCCCCGGCTCCGGTTGCCGAAGTCTGCTCCGACAGCGACAACGACGGCGTCTGCGACAACGTCGACAAGTGCCCGGACACCCCGGCAAACGTCACCGTTGATGCCGATGGCTGCCCGGCCGTTGCCGAAGTCGTTCGCGTCGAGCTGGACGTGAAGTTCGACTTCGACAAGTCCAAGGTCAAAGAAGAAAGCTACGGCGACATCAAGAACCTGGCTGACTTCATGAACCAGTACCCGTCGACCACCACCACCGTTGAAGGCCACACCGACTCCGTCGGCACCGACGCCTACAACCAGAAACTGTCCGAGCGTCGTGCAAACGCTGTTCGTGACGTCCTGGTCAACCAGTACGGTGTTGGTTCCGAGCGCGTCAACTCGGTTGGTTACGGTGAGTCCCGCCCGGTTGCCGACAACGCCACCGACGCTGGCCGCGCTGTCAACCGTCGCGTAGAAGCTGAAGTAGAAGCCCAAGCCAAGTAATTGGTCTGAGCTATGGAAAAACCCGGCCTCGGCCGGGTTTTTCTTTGCCTGGAGAAAAGTGCCGAGAGCCCTGGTTGGGCTCGTTGGGCCTCGCACGCTCGGCACCCACCTACAGGGAACACGTAGGTTGGGTAGAGGTACGAAACCCAACGTTGCGATGCCGAGCCGTGGAATGCCGCCCGATCAGGCGCTCAACGCCTCGGACACCGCCGCGGCCTCACCGGCCACCTCGCCGATCACCAGGATCGCCGGGCTCTTCAGCTGGAAGGTGCCGGCGTCGTCGAGCATCCGTGCCAGCGTGCTGCGGCATTCGCGCTGATGGGGCAGGGAGGCGTTCTCGATCATCGCCACCGGCATCCCCGCCGCCATGCCGCCAGCCAGCAGCCCCTCGCGGATCTCCGCGAGCTTCGCCACGCCCATGTACACCACCAGCGTGGTGCCGCTGCGTGCCAGCGCCTGCCATTCGGGCTCGCTGTCGTCCTGGGTATGGGCGGTGACGAGGGTGACGCCCCGGCTCATGCCGCGCAGGGTCAGGGGGATGCCGCACTGGGTGGCGCCCGCCAGGCCGGCGGTGATGCCGTTGACCAGTTCGCTCTCGACTCCGCGCTCGGCCAGCCACTGCGCCTCCTCGCCGCCCCGGCCGAAGATGCACGGGTCGCCGCCCTTGAGGCGTACCACGCGCTTGCCCTGGCGCGCGTAGCGCAGCATCAGGCGATGGATGAAGGCCTGGGGCGTCGAGCGACAGCCGCCGCGCTTGCCGACGCGGATCACCCGGGCGCCCGGGCAGTGCTCCAGCACCGCCGGGTTGACCAGGTCATCGATCATCACCACCTCGGCCCCCTCGAGTGCCCGTACCGCTTTCAATGTCAGCAGCTCCGGGTCTCCGGGCCCCGCACCCACCAGCCAGACCTTGCCATTCATGGGCATCTCCTCAGGCGTTCACCGCAGCCGGCGCGGGTTGCGCCGCCAGCATTCTCTTGATTTCCGGTACGCAGGAGCCGCAACGCGTGCCGCAGCCCAGCGCCTCCTTCAGCCCGGCCAGGTCCAGCCCCCGAGCGATGCCCGCCTGCACCGCCTGCAGGCCGACGTCCATGCAGTTGCACAACGTGCGGTTGGCGGAGCAGGCGCCGGTGCCGGGCGGCGCGCTCAAAGGCGCCAGCAGCCAGCGACGCAGATCCGCATCCACCCGTCCTTCCTGCCACAGGCTCTTGAGCCAGCCCCAGGCGGCGGTTTCGCCAGCCAGGCGCAGTGCAGTGATGCGCCCCTGCTCGATGCGCACGCGCTTGCCCACCGCTCGTTGCGGGTCGTCATAGGCCATCACCGGTCCCTGATCCAGTTGCAGCAACCTGTCGATACGCTCCAGCACGGCGACATCCGGGGCTGTCGCCTGGGCCGCGCGCAGCACCAGGGCAGGGCGTTCGCGTCCGACCAGCCCCAGGTTGGCGTAGGTGAAGGCCTCGCACAGCGGTCGGAGGGCTTCGAAGCGCGCCTGCACATCACCTTCCACCAGTACGAAGAGCTGCCAGTGCAGGTCCACCCGCTCCACCTCGACACCGGCGTGCTTGAGTTCCGGCTGCTTCGAGAGTGGATCGCAGGCCGGGGTGGTCAGTACGTTGACGCCCAGCCCCTTGAGGAAGCGATCGCCCCAGTGCATGGGCAGGAAGGCCTGGCCGGGGCGCAGGGCCTCGTCACCCATGACCGGCACCACCAGCTCGCCGCGACGGCTCTTCACCCGCACCAGATCGCCGTCCCGGAGCTGGCGGCGGCGCATCTCCGCCGGGTGCAACCCCAGCTGCGCCTGCTCCACATGGCCGAACAGCCGGGCAGCGGTGCCCGTGCGGCTCATGCCGTGCCACTGGTCGCGCAGCCGGCCGGTGTTGAGCACCAGCGGATAGCGCAGTTCGCGGCGTTCCCGGGGGGCGATGTAGGGATCGTCGATGAAGCGCGCACGGCCGCTCGGCGTGGGGAAGCGCCCGTCGCCATAGAGCCGCGCGCTGCCCTGGCTGGCGCCGGCGGGGTAGGGCCACTGCTGCGGGCCATGGGCGTCGATCAGGCCGTAGCCGATGCCGCTCAGGTCCAGGTCGCGGCCGGCGGTGAGCGGCTTGTACTCCTCGAACAGCGCTTCGGGGCCTGCGAAATCGAACAGGCTGGGCTTCCCCGGGCGCAGGTGGCGTTCCAGCCGCCGGGCGAAGTCGCAGGCGATGGCCCAGTCCGGGCGCGCCTCGCCGGGCGCAGGCACGGCGCGGCGCACATGGCTGATGCGGCGCTCGGAATTGGTCACGGTGCCTTCCTTCTCGCCCCAGCTGGCGGCGGGCAGCAGCAGGTCGGCGTGGCGGCAGGTCTCGGTGGTGAAGAAGGCCTCCTGGACGACCACTAAGGGGCAGGCGGCCAGCGCCGCGTGCACCCGCTGCTGGTCGGGGAGGGACTGGGCCGGGTTGGTGCAGGCGATCCACAGGGCCTTGATGCGCCCGTCGGCCACGGCGTCGAACAGGTCGATGGCCGACAGCCCCGGTGTCTCCGGCAAGCGCTCCACCCCCCAATAGGCCGCCACTTCGGCGCGGTGTCCGGCATCGCCCGCCTCGCGATGGCCGGGCAGCAGGTTCGACAGGCTGCCGGTCTCGCGGCCACCCATGGCGTTGGGTTGGCCGGTGAGGGAGAAGGGCCCGGCACCCGCCCGGCCGATCTGCCCGGTGGCCAGGTGCAGGTTGATCAGCGCGCTGTTCTTGGCGCTGCCGGCGCTCGACTGGTTCAGGCCCATGCACCAGAGCGAGAGGAAGCTCGGCGTGCGGCCGATCCACTCGGCGCAGCGCAGCAGGTCGGCGGCGTCGATGCCGCATAGCTCCGCCACCCGCGCCGGGCCGAAGTCGCGCACGCGCTCCTTGAGCGCATCGAAGCCTTCGGTGTGGCGCTCGATGAAGCGCCGGTCCACCCAGCCCTCCCACAGCAGGATGTGGAGGATGCCGTGGAACAGCGCCACGTCGCTGCCCGGGGTGATCGCCAGGTGCAGGTCGGCCAGCTCGCAGGTGTCGGTGCGGCGTGGGTCGACCACGATCACGCGCATGTCCGGGCGCCTGGCCCTGGCCTCTTCCAGGCGACGGAACAGCACCGGGTGGGCGAAGGCCATGTTGCTGCCGGCGATCAGCACGCAGTCGCTCTGCTCGATGTCCTCGTAGGAGCAGGGCGGCGCGTCGGCGCCCAGGCTGCGCTTGTAGCCGACCACGGCGGAAGACATGCACAGCCGCGAATTGCTGTCGATGTTATGTGTGCCCACCAGGGCGCGGGCCAGCTTGTTGAAGGCGTAGTAGTCCTCGGTCAGCAACTGGCCGGAGACATAGAAGGCCACGCTGTCCGGCCCGTGCTCGGCGATGGTCTCGGCGAAGCGTGCGGCGGCGTGGTCCAGCGCGCTGTCCCAGTCCACCCGGGCACGTGCCAGCCCCTTGCCCAGGCGCAGTTCCGGGTGCAGTGCGCGGGCGTCGAGACCACCCGTCAGGTGCAGCGTGGAGCCCTTGCTGCACAGGCGTCCGAAGTTGGCCGGGTGCGTCGGGTCGCCGGCGACACCGAGGATGTGCGTGCCGTCGTGCTCGATCAGCACGCCACAGCCGACGCCGCAGTAGCAGCAGGTGGAGGCGGTGGTCTGGCTCATGGCGAAGCTCCCTTGAGAGTGGGTCAGGCGCTCTGCAGCAGGCGCACCGGAACGCGCGCAGGCCCGGCGCGATGGGGTTCGGCGGCCGGCTCGAGCGCTGGCCGGGCCACGGCCTCGCCGAACATCAGGCGATCGCGGATGCCGCTGATATCGGCCTGCTCCTGCACCTGGCGGAAGTACCAGCCACCGTCGGCGGTGTCGCCGAACAGGCAGGCCCCCACCAGCACGCCGCCCCTGATCACCAGCTTCTTGTAGATGCCGCCGATGGGGTCGGAGAGGGTGATGCTCTCGGTGCCTTCGCCGCCCATGAAGTCGCCGGCGGAGAACAGGTCGATACCGGTGACCTTGAGCCTGGTGGAGACCACCGAACCCTGGTAACGGGCGAAGCCGAGCCGGGCCAGGTGGTTGGCGCACACCTGCGCCTGTTCGAACAACGGTGCCACCAGGCCGTAGGCGATGCCGCGATGGCTGGCGCATTCGCCGATGGCATAGATGCGCGGGTCGTTGGTCTGCAGGGTGTCGCTCACCAGGATGCCGCGCTCGCAGGGCAGCCCGGCGCGTTCGGCCAGGGCGATGTTGGGGCGGATGCCGGCGGCCATCACCACCAGGTCGGCGGGGATCACCTCGCCGCCGCGCACTTGCACCGCGCAGACGTGGCCGGTGCCGTGGTCCAGCAGCTCCTCGGTGTGGGTGCCGAGGCGGAAGTGGATGCCGCGCGCCTCCAGCGCCTGTTGCAACAGGCGGCCGGCGGTGCGGTCCAGCTGGCGCTCCAGCAGCCAGTCGGAGATGTGCACCACGGTCACGTCCATGCCGCGCTGGCGCAGGCCGTTGGCCGCCTCCAGGCCGAGCAGGCCGCCGCCGATCACCACGGCGTGGCTGCCGGTACGGGCGCTGTCGATCATCTGCCGGGTATCGGCGATGTCGCGGTAGCCGATCACCCCCGGCAGGCGGTTGCCCGGCACCGGCAGGATGAAGGGCGAGGAACCGGTGGCGATCACCAGGCGATCGTAGCCCGCCTCGGTGCCATCCTCGGCGATGACCAGGCGACGACGGCGGTCGATCTTCACCACGCTGCGGTTGAGCAGCAGGCGGATGCCGTGCCCGGCGTACCACTCCAAGTCGTTGAGCACGATGTCCTCGAAGGCCTGCTCACCGGCCAGCACCGGCGACAGCAGGATGCGGTTGTAGTTGGGGTGGGGCTCGGCGCCGAACACCGTGATGTCGTAGAGCTCCGGAGCGAGCCTGAGCAGCTCTTCCAGGGTACGGACCCCGGCCATGCCGTTGCCGATCATCACCAGCCTGGGTTTGTTCATGGTCACGCTCCTGCATGAATGCCGGGCAAACAAAAAAGGCGTCCCGCTGTTGCCAGCAGGACGCCTTTGTCCAAGTCCCGTTCTATCGGGAAAGTGCCATCTCTACATTGAGATGGGCGCTTTTGTAGATTGTCACCGAGCCTTTGCAGGGCCTGTGCCAACTCCTTCGGGCCCCGCGTTCCGGGGGCCGACGAGCCTGCATGGGGCGGGCGGGAGCCGCTGCCGCACCGCTTCGGGGCAGCGTGCCCGGCATCGGTGCGTCAGCCGTGCAGGCAGAGCACCAGCAGCGCCAGGTTGCCCAGCAGGGAGAGCAGGGCGATGCCGCGCCAGACCTTCAGCGGCTCGCGCTCCAGCAATGGGCGCGGCTCTACCGCCAGCGCCTTGCGCTCGCCCTGTTCCAGGGCCAGCAGCCATTCTTCCGCCGTCTCGTAGCGTTGCATGGGCTCGCTGGCCAGGGCACGGGCGAGGCATTCGTCGAGCCAGGCCGGCAGGTCAGGGCGGTAGCGGCTGGCGGGCGTCGGTGTGCCGAAGCGCGGGCGCTGGAAGGCCTCGATCTCGCCGAAGGGGTAATGACCGGTCAGCGACCGGTAGAGGGTGACGCCCGCGGCGTAGAGGTCCTGCCGCGCGGCGGGCGCCGCACCGTCGAAGGCCTCGGGGGCGATGTAGCTGGGCGTGCCCGGCAGGCTGTGCGCCTCGTCCTGGGACAGGCCCGGGCAATAGGCCAGGCCGAAGTCGAGCAGGCGCAGCTCGCCGTCATCGCCGCGCAGCAGGTTCTCCGGCTTGATGTCGCGGTGCAGGATGTTGCGCCGGTGCAGCATGCCCAGGGCCCTGATCAGGCGCGGGGCGAGGTCCAGCCAATCGGGCAGCGCCAGCGGCCCATCCTCGCGCAGCTGCTGGGCCAGGGTACGGCCCGGGTATTCGCGCTGCAGGTAGTACAGGTGCTGGCGCTGCGGCAGCGGATGCACCTCGGCGAAATGCCGTCCCGCCACGCGCCGCAGGAACCATTCCTCCTGCAGCAGGGCGGGCCCGGCGCCGGGTTCGGCGTGCCGGGCGGGCGGCAGGGTCTTCAGCAGCCAGGCTTGGCCGGCCTCGTCGAGCACGCGATAGAGCAGCGACTGGCGCGACTCGGCCAGCAATCCCTGCACCCGCCAACCCTCGAACAGCTGGTCGGGGCGCAGTTGCGGCGGCAGCGGCCACGCCTCCAATTGCGCCAGGGCGTCGGCCAGGCCGCTGGGTGGCAGAGCGTCGACCCGCACCAGCAGCGCACTGGCGTTGTCCTGGCCGCCGGCCAGGTGCGCGGCGGCCACCAGGGCGCGGCTGGCCGCCCCGGGCTCGGGTTCGTCCTGGAGGATGCGCTGGATGCCGGTGTCGCCGAGCACCGCCCAGATGCCGTCGCTGACCAGGAGGAAATGCTCGTCCTCCTGCAACTCGCCCTCCAGGTAGTCCACCACCAGGTGCTGGTCCAGCCCCAGCGCGCGCTTGAGCACGTGTTGCATGCCGGGCTGCTCCCAGACGTGGTCCTCGCTGAGGCGGTCGAGCTGGCCGGCGCGCCAGCGGTAGGCACGGCAGTCGCCGACATGGGCGAGGGTGAAGCGGCGGCCGCGCAGCACCAGCGCGGTCAGGGTGGTCAGCAGCGGCTGGCCCCCGCCGTTGGCCTGCAGCCAGCGGTTGTGGGCCAGCAGCAGGCGGTCGAGGGATTGCGCCACCGCCCAGGTTTCCGGTGTCGCGTAGTAGTCCAGTGCCAGTGCCTGCAGGGTGGCGCGGGCCGCCAGGCCGCCGTCGGCGCACTGGCTGACGCCATCGGCGAGGGCGAACAAGTAGCCCTTGCTCGCAGCCAGCGCCGGCGCGGGCGTCACCACCCGCAGGGCGTCCTGGTTTTCACGGCGAGGGCCGATGGCGCTGGCCTCGCCGACGCTCAGTCGCAGCCCCATGGCGCTCAGACGCGCGCCGCAGTGACGGCCGCCGAGCCCCAGGTGGTGCGCCAGCGCAGCTTCACGCCGTAGAGGCCGAACCAGGCCAGTACGCCGAGGCTGGCGAACAGCCACAGGCCCAGCTGGTAGTCGCCGGTGTGCTGCTTGATGGCGCCCAGGCCCGCCGTGAGGCAGAAGCCGCCGATGCCGCCGGCCATGCCGATGAGCCCGGTCATCACGCCCATTTCCTTGTGGAAGCGCTGTGGCACCAGCTGGAACACCGCGCCGTTGCCGGCGCCGAGGCTGAGCATGGCGACCACGAAGAGGGCCAGGGCGGCGGTGGCGCTGGCGATGTGGAAGCCCACCGCCGCGATGCAGATGGCGGCCAGGGTGTAGACCACCAGCAGGGTGCGGATGCCGCCGATGCGGTCGGCGAAGGCGCCGCCCAGCGGGCGCATCAGGCTGCCGGCGAAGACGCAGGCGGCGGTGTAGTAGCCGGCGGTCACCGGCTCCAGGCCGTACTGGTCGTGGAAATAGCCGGGCAGGGTGCTGGCCAGGCCGAGGAAGCCGCCGAAGGTGACGCTGTAGAAGAACATGAACCACCAGCTGTCACGGTCGCCCAGGGCCTTCATGTAGTCGGCGAGGGATTTCGGCGCGGGGCGGTTGGGGGCGTTGCGCGCAGCCAGGGTGAAGATCGCCAGGGTCAGCACCAGCGGGATCAGCGCCAGGCCGAACACGTTGTTCCAGCCGAACAGCGCGGCCAGGCCCGGGGCGAACAGCGCCGCCAGCACGGTGCCGGAATTGCCCGCGCCGGCGATGCCCAGGGCCTTGCCCTGGTGCTGCGGCGGGTACCACTGCGAGGCCAGCGGCAGGGCCACGGCGAAGGAGGCCCCGGCGAAGCCGAGGAACAGGCCCAGCAGCAGCGCCTGCTCGTAGCTGTGCACGCCCAGCTGCCAGGCGGTGAACAGCGCGGCGATCACCACCACCTGGCCGAACAGCCCGGCGGACTTCGGCGAGGTGCGGTCGGCCAGCAGGCCCAGCAGGAATCGCAGCACGGCACCGGCGAGGATCGGCGTGGCGACCATCATGGCGCGCTGCTGGGTGGTCAGTTGCAGGTCGGCGGCGATCTGCACGCCCAGCGGGCCGAGCACGTACCAGACCATGAAGCTCAGGTCGAAATAGAGAAATGCGGCGAACAGGGTAGGGGTGTGGCCGGCCTTCCAGAAACTCGTAGTCATCGAACACCTCATCTGCGTCATGGGGGGCGGAAGGGTGCACCGCGAGACAGCCCCGGCGGTCGCACCCTCCCGGAACACGTCGCGCTCGTGGCGCTCCGTGCCACGGTGTTGGCCGTGGCTGGGTCGGGTGGGTCGCTTGCGGGCGCCCGGTTCCCGGAACGCCTGCCGCCCCATCGCTGGGGCCGGAACGAAAAAAGCGCCGCGCACTGGCTGCATTTCTGCGCAGTGACGCGACGCCGTTGTCGTTCAGTCGGGCAACCGCCGTTGGCTACCTGTGCAGGCGATGGAGCAAGAGATGGGCCAAGCAGGATGCGCGGGTGACTCCCCTCGGGGTGAGCAGGGGCAAGTGCCTGATTCGACAGGCCCTTGCCGGGGTTGGCGTGGCTTTGGCGTGGCGCGCGTCATCCCCGCCCAGGCCGTTCATGACGCCGGGGGGCGATGCAAAAGGGGGCGCGCCGCGGTGGGCATGCACCGGGTCGGGGCCGGGTGTCCCGGCGCTCAGTCCAGCCAGTTGACCTTGGGGAAGGTGCTGCGGAATTTCTCCGGCATCTCCACCACCTTCGACTGGCGGTAGTCGAAGAACACGAAGCCGGACTTGGCCATGGCCACCAGCTTGCCGTCGGCGGGGCGGGTGATGCGGAAGGTGATGTCGCCGCCGTAGCGGTTGAAGTCCATCACCCCGACTTCGAACAGCAACTGATCGCGCGCATGGGCCTCGGCGCGGTAGGTGGTGGCCAGGTCGGTGACGATGATGCCGGTGCCGTCGCCCTCGGTCTCGGTGATGCCGAAGTCGAAGAGAAAGCGCGCGCGGGCCTCGGAGATCATCGAGATCATCGAGTCGTTGCCCAGGTGGTTGGCGCCGTTGATGTCGGTGACCCGCACGGTCAGGTGGGTGGAATAGCAGAACTGGTCTTCGGGGAAGTTCAGGGTCAGGCGGGCCATCGGGGTGCGAACCTCGTACGTCGGTAGGGGAAGGGCCGTGGCAACGGCGGGCGGATTCTACCCGTGCCGCCGCCACTATGTGGCCATTCGCCGACTGAATGAGGCTCAGCGATGCAGGCCGTTGAGCCAGTAGAAGGTCACCCGGCCGCCTTCGTTGCTCGGGCCGCTGTTGTCCTGGATATAGGCGCCGGCCTTGAAGTACAGCTGCTGGTTGCCCCAGTACCCGCTGAGCTGGCGGAACAGGCCGCCGTCGTCGCCCTTGCTGGTGACGGTGATGCCCAGGCGCCCGCTGGGGGTGAGGCGCAGGTCGTAGCCGAAGCGCTCGCCGATATCGACGTTTTCCGCCAGCAGGATGTTCTCCACCTCCTTGTCGCCGGGGCGCTTGCGCAAAAGGGCCTCGACGCGCCCGGTGCCGTCCTTGTAGTGGTATTGCAGCTTGAGCAGCGGGTCGTTCTGGCTGCCGGCCTCATCCTTGCTGTGGATCTGCCCGATGACGATCTTGTTCTTGCTCGGCACCTGCTGCACCGAGAGCACGGCGCTCAGGTAGTTGTCGGCGCTCTGGTAGTTCCAGTAGCTCAGGGTGCCGTCGGCCTGGGTCTCGCGCAGTTCGCTGCGCGGGTAGCGGGCGTCCTCGCTGGTGCTGCCGGTGACGGGGACCCAGAAGGTCACCGAGCCGTCGTCGTTGCGGCGGAAATACTGGCTTTCGTAACCGTTGTTGAGCCGCTGCGTGGTGATGAGCGTGGCGGATTCGTGGGTGGGGATGTCGAGTTTCCAAGTGCTGAGATCTATCACGGGCGGTCCTTGATGCCGGGTGGAATAAGCCCCTGTTCGGACCGGCCTGATCCTGGAAGTTCAGCGAGGTTCCAGTTGGGCGACGAAGTGCATGTTCGCGAGCGGGAAAAGAAGCACAGTGCCACCCGCCGGGCGGTGCTGGACCGTCCGCCTCGTGGCCGCCCGGCCAAGGGCAGGCGGCCGGCAACCCCTTACAGCGTCAGGCGGTAGACCCGCAGGCGGTGGCCGTCGGGGTCGATGCCGCTAAAGGTGTAGCCGAAGTCCATGGCCTCCGGGGCCTGGACGATCTCCACGCCCTGTTCCCGCCAGAGCCGATGCAGGCGATGCACGTCGTCGTCGCTGTCGACGTGGAAGCACAGCTCGCCGCCACCGCCCGGCACCGTGGTGGCCGGCTTCACGCCGCCACGTGCCCAGAGGCCGAGCTTGAAGCCGTTGTCGAAGACGAACAGGGCGAAGCCCGGGCTGTGCTCGACGGTCTCGCGCGCCAGCAGGCGCCGATAGAAATCGGCACTGCGCACGGGGTCGTCGACGTACAGGTTCAGCAGGTTGGGGGCGATCATTGGATGGGTCTCCGATGCGGAGCGACGGGCGTCGTCACTCGATGCGCGCAGGCTAGGCCCTCCCCCTGTCAGTTTCTGGCAGCAGCCTCACTGCTCGGCGATGCCGTGCAGCTCGCGCCACTCTCGCAGCAGCACCTGGCGCCTCCGTGGGTAGCGTTGGCCCAGGTCGCGCAGGTCGTCCACCCGGTCCAGGCGGAAGTGGCGCATGCCCTGGCGCAGCTCGCACCAGGCGGCCAGCACCCGGGTCTGCTCGAAGTAGCCCAGGGCGAACGGCCAGACCACCCGCTGCGACGCCTGGCCCTCGGCGTCGCGGTAATCGAGCTGCACGCGGTGCTCCAGGCGGATGACCTCGCGTACCTGCTCCAGCAGCGCATCGGGGATATCGCTGGCCGGTGCCGGGCCGATCAGCAGGGTGCTGGTCTCCAGTTCCTCCCGCAGGGCCGGGGGCAGTACCGCGCCGACCTTGGCCAGCACATCGCGCGCCGCCGCCATCAGCTGGCGGTCGCCCCGGCGGCTGACCCAGCGCATGCCGAGCACCAGGGCCTCGATCTCACCCAGGGAGAACATCAGCGGCGGCAGTTCGAAGCCCGGCCGCAGCACATAGCCGAGCCCGGCGCCCCCTTCGATGTTGGCGCCCTGTTGCTGGAGCGTGGCGATGTCGCGGTAGAGGGTGCGCAGGCTGATGCCCAGCTCGGCGGCCAGGGCATGCCCGGCGACGGGGTAGCGATGGCGGCGGAGGATCTGCAGCAAGTCGAGCAGGCGCTGGCTACGGGACATGGCGTGACATGGCTCAGAGACGCAGCAGCCCGACGCTGCGCAGGAAGCGCTCGACGTCGGCGGTGTAGCCGTTGTCCTGGCCGAGTTCGTGGTTGATCTGCCGGTGCGACATGTCCACGCCCATGACCTCGACGCGCTTGCCCAGCTCGCGCCCCTTGGCGGCGAAGCCACGGGCCTGGGGACAGGCATCGTCGCGGCGGGTGGAGCACACCGCCAGCAGCGGCGCGCCGGCCTGCTCCAGGCGCAGGGTGGGGGAGGCGGCACGCCAGGTGGCGGGATCGTCGCCGAAGGCGCGGTCATAGAGCTTCAGGTGCGGGCCGCGCATCACCGTCTCGACGTTGAAGGCGGCGCTG
Source organism: Pseudomonas sp. Pc102 (assembly GCF_018408275.1). NCBI lineage: Bacteria > Pseudomonadati > Pseudomonadota > Gammaproteobacteria > Pseudomonadales > Pseudomonadaceae > Pseudomonas > Pseudomonas sp. Pc102. Next base: position 2,056,282 of record NZ_AP021905.1, read on the forward strand.
TCCAGCGCCACGGTGCCGATCCACGGGCGCGCGCCCTGTTGCGCGGCGATCTCCGGCGCGGCGTCGAGCAGCGCCACCAGGTGGGCACCGGCGGAGTGGCCCATCAGCACGAAGCGCGCCGGGTCGGCCTGCCAGCCGCTGGCCAGTTGCTGGGCCTGGGCCAGGGCCCGGGCCACGTCATCGGCCTGGGCCAGCGGCGGGGTGTCGGGGAGCATGCGGTAGTTGGTGGAGACCAGCACCACGCCCTGGGGCACCCAGCGCAGGGCCTTGTTCAGGGCGACGCTGCCGTTGTCCTTGTCGCCATTGGCCCAGCCACCGCCGTGGACCATGAAGATCACCGGGGCAGGCACGCGCGGCGCCACCTTGGGCAGGTAGACGTCGAAGCGCTGGCGCTCGTCGTTGCCATAGGCGACATCGCGCTGCACGCGGATGCCGGCCTCGTCGAGCTGGCGGGCTTCGCGGCGCTCCTGGAGCAGGCCGGCACTGGCGGTCTGCAGGGTGAGGGCGCCGAGCAGGGCGGCGCAGAGGAACAGCAGGCGGCTGGGCTTCATCGTTGGGTCCTTCGCTGATGGGCCGGGACGGCGCCCGGTACAGCCTTGATACGCCGCCGGGGCACGAACCCCTGCGCGGAAATGAAAACGGCGCCCCTTGGGGCGCCGCTGCCTGTCACTCGGCCTTGCGAGTCTTGCCGGGCTGGATCAGCCCATCGGCCCTGAACATCGCCTTGATGCCACGGATGGCCTGGCGGATGCGGTCCTGGTTCTCGATCAGGGCGAAGCGCACGTGGTCGTCGCCGTATTCGCCGAAGCCGATGCCGGGGGAGACGCAGACCTTGGCCTCGGCCAGCAGCTTCTTGGCGAACTCCAGGGAACCGAGGTGGGCGTAGGGCTCGGGGATCTTCGCCCAGATGTACATCGAGGCCTTGGGGTTCACGACCATCCAGCCGGCCTCGTGCAGGCCCTTGACCAGCATGTTGCGGCGCTGGCGGTACTGCTCGGCGATGTCGCGCACGCACTGCTGGTCGCCTTCCAGCGCGGCGATGGCGGCCACCTGCAGCGGGGTGAAGGTGCCGTAGTCGTGGTAGCTCTTGATCCGCGCCAGGGCGCTGACCAGCTCCGGGTTGCCGACCATGAAGCCGATGCGCCAGCCCGCCATGTTGTAGCTCTTGGACAGGGTGAAGAACTCCACCGCGATGTCCTTGGCGCCGGGCACCTGCATGATCGAGGGGGCCTTCCAGCCGTCGTAGACGATGTCGGCGTAGGCCAGGTCGTGGATCACCAGCACGTCGTACTGCTTGGCCAGGGCCACCACGCGTTCGAAGAAGTCCAGCTCCACGCACTGCGCGGTGGGGTTGGAGGGGAAGCCGATGATCATCATCTTCGGCTTGGGGATGGATTCGCGGATGGCGCGCTCCATCTCGGCGAAGAAGTCCACGCCGGGCACCAGCGGCACCGAGCGCACCTGGGCGCCGGCGATCACCGCGCCGTAGATGTGGATCGGGTAGCTGGGGTTGGGCACCAGCACCGTGTCGCCGTGGTCCAGGGTGGCCAGCATCAGGTGCGCGAGGCCTTCCTTGGAGCCGATGGTGACGATGGCTTCGCTTTCGGGGTCGATCTCCACGTCGTAGCGGTCCTTGTACCAGCGCGAGATGGCGCGGCGCAGGCGGGGAATACCGCGGGAGGTGGAGTATCCGTGGGTGTCTTCGCGCTGGGCGACCTGCACCAGCTTCTCGACGATGTGCGGCGGGGTGGCCCCATCGGGGTTGCCCATGGACAGGTCGATGATGTCCTCGCCACGACGGCGCGCGGCCATCTTGAGTTCGGCGGTGATGTTGAAGACGTAGGGGGGGAGACGATCGATGCGCGCGAAACGGCGCGGAGAACGCGTGTCAGCCATGCTTTCCTCGGATACGTAAGCGCCCGGAACCGTCCGAGCGACGTCGGCCACATGGGTGGCCTGGCGGCGAAGATAAGCGCAGCGGTGGGGCGTTGTCGAGAAAAATCCGAGGCCTTGTGGGGCGTTTTCTTTCAGGGCGAATGGGCGTGCCACAGGGGGGGCGCATCGCGGATGAATCCGCTCCCACGGGGCGTCAGGTGCCGGCCCGGACGCCGGTGCGGTGGACCGGTGAAGCGTGGTCCACCTACGAGTGCCCGGTGTGCGGGGTTATTGCGGGATGAGGATGGAGAACTTCTTGTGGTGGGTGCTGCCGTTGACGTCACGCACCTGGGCCACGAACCAGTGGGCGGTGGCGGAGGCGGTGCCGGCTTCCGGGGTGCCGCTGACCAGGCCGTCGGCGGCCAGCGCCAGGCCGGCCGGCGGGTGGCCGCTGACCAGCTTCCAGGTGGCGCCGCCGAGGCCGCCGGTGGCGTACAGCTGGGCCTGGTAGGGCTGGCCGACGCGGGCCTCGGGCAGGGCGGCGGGGCTGTTGACGAAGAGGCCGTCGTTGGGGTGGCTGGCGGCCAGGCGGTAGAACTTCACCCGCGCGCCTTCGGTGGCGCTGTCGCCGTGCATGTGCAGGTAGGCGCCGGCCTTGAAGTAGAAGGTCTCGCTGTTCCAGGCCGGGTCCATCGCCATGGTCGCCACCGGGCCGCCGTTGGCCGAGGCCATGGCGACGTTGTTGCTGACCTTCATCTGGTAGCTGAAGGTCTCGCCCAGGTCGATGTCCGTGGCCAGCACGTGGTTGGTATAGGGCAGGCCCTGTTCCGGCAGGCCCTGCAGCTTGGCGATGACGCGGCCGGTCTTCCTGGCGAAGTCGTAGCGGTAGTAGAGGAGGATCAGCGGCGCGCTGCCGTAGCCGTGCACCTGGCCGACGATGACGAGGCCGTCGCTGGGCACCTGCATGACCTTGAGCAGGGCGTCCTGCACCGATTCGCCGGCGCCGCTCCAGGTCAGCCCCAGGTTGCTCGGGTCGAGCATCTCGCGCAGCTCCGAGCGCGGGCTGCTGGAGCCGCCGGCGGTGGCGCCGTTGACCGGCGTCCAGAAGCTCATGGAGCCGTCGGCCGCGTCGGTGCGGAACCAGCGCGACTGGTAGCCGTCGGGGCCGCTGAGCTGGTCGGGGCGCACGGTGATGGCCTTGCCCTCGCTGCCGCCCTCGGCGTCCTGGGGCACGGTGATGTTCCAGTTCTCCAGGGCGAAGTTGCCGCCCGGGGCTATGCCCTTGTACAGCTCGGCCTGGGCTTCGCCGAGCAGCAGGCAGCCCAGCAGGCCGAGCCAGTGGGCGTTGCGGTGGCGGTGGGGAACGGGGTGGAGCGATTGGAGCCTGTGCATGCCTTGCATCCTCGTTGTCGGGCCGCACTCCGCTCGAGACCGCCTTCCTTCGACGCGTATGTGCCTTCCCTGCGCTTGTATAGGGCCTGCTTCATCGCAGGCCTTTCACAGACTCGTCGCCTTCAGGGAAGGTTCTGCCGCTGCGTTGCGGCGGCGACCGGTGGCGCACTGGCGCCGGTGCGTCGGGCGTGCCGGGTCAGGTCGTTTGCCGGGCCTTGAGCGCGATGAGCAGTTCGGCGAGGCGCTCGATATGGGCGTCCGTGGTGCGCCACGAGGAAACGCTGAGGCGGAACGCCGGGCGCCCCTGCCACAGCGTGGGGCCGAACCAGACCTCGCCCGTGGCCTGGGCGGCGAGGCGGATGGCCAGGGTCTGCTCGTCGCTGTCGGCGCGCACCAGCACCTGGTTGAGCACCACGCGGTTGAGCACTTGGTAGCCGGCGCCGCGCAGGCGTTCGGCGAGGTACGTGGCCTGGCGCAGGTGGCGGTCGATCAGCGCGCGCAGGCCGTCGCGGCCGAGGCTGGCCAGGGCTGCCCAGATGGGCACGCCGCGGGCGCGACGGGAGAATTCCAGGTTGAGGTTCTTCTGCGCATCGCGGGAGGCGCTGGCGTAGGCTGCGTCGCTGTTCATCGCGGTGGCCAGGGCCTCGGCATCCCGGCAGATGGCCATGGCGCCGTCGTAGGGGGTGTTCAGCCACTTGTGGCCGTCGGTGGTCCAGCTGTCGGCCTGCTCGACGCCTGCGGCCAGCGCGGCGGCGGAGCTGGCCCGGGCCCAGAGGCCGAAGGCACCGTCGACATGCACCCAGGCGCCAGCGGCGCGGGCGCGGGGGATGAGCGCGGCGAAGGGGTCGAATTCGCCGCTGTTGACCTCGCCGGCCTGCAGGCAGAGGACGGTCATGTCGTCCAGCGGCGGCAGTTGCGCCGGGTCGATCCGGCCCAGCTCGTCGACGGGCGCCACCCGCAGGCGGTTGATGCCGAAGCCGAGGATGCGCAGGGCTTTCTTCACGGTGATGTGCACGCTGGCGGAGACCACCACGCGCACTTCGGGCGCGCCCATCAGGCCGTCGCCGTCGAAGTCCCAGCCCTTGCGTGCGAGCAGGGCGCGCCGGGCGGCACTGAGGCAGGCGAGGGTGCAGGCGGTGGCGCTGGTGCCGAAGCCCACGGCGCTCTCGGCCGGCAGGCCGAGGCTCTCCAGCACCCAGCGCGCGGCGGCTTTCTCGATGCGGTCGGCGGCGGGGGAATTGTCGAAGGAGGAGGCGCACTGGTCCCAGGCCAGCACCAGGCGCTCGGCAGCGGCGGCGGCCGGCAGGGTGGCGCCGATGACGAAGCCGAAGTAGCGACCGCCATTGGAGGCCGTGGTGGCGGGGGAGCCGAGTTCGTCCAGCAGTTGCAGGGCCTGCCGGGCGGGCAGGCCCTGCTCGGGCAGCGGGCCGTCGAAGCCGGCCAGGGCGGCGATGGCCTCGGGCGTGGGGAAGACGCGACGGCCGGGGATGCCATCGAAGTAGGCGAGGGCGCGACGGTCGGCGTCTTCCAGGAGCTGGCGTTCGGTGTCCATGAGGGTTGTCCGGCGGTGATGGCGATGGGCCTACCTTAGCCGCCGCCGTGCCGGGCCAGCAGATACACGCTGCGCCCGCGACGGCGGTACAGTCGCCAGCGCCCGCTCACCTCCAGCGGAACAGTTACAACTCACACCCGTACAGTTGCCCTTCAGTGCCCGAGCATTTCGTGCATGGCGATGATCTGTTCGGCCACTTGGATGAGCTTCTGCTGGCGACTCATGGCCTGGCGGCGCATCAGGGTATAGGCCTCTTCCTCGTTGCAGCTCTTCATCTTCATCAGCAGCCCCTTGGCCAGTTCCACGCGCTTGCGCTCGGCGAGCTGCTGCTCGCGGGCGTTGAGCTGGGCGCGCAGGGCCTGGTCGCTCTCGAAGCGGGCGATGGCGACGTCGAGGATCGGTTGCAGGCGCTGGGCGTGGATGCCTTCGACTATGTAGGCGCTGACGCCGGCCTGGATGGCCTGGCGCATGACGCCGGGGTCGTGCTCGTCGGTGAACATGACGATGGGGCGGGGCTGGTCGCGGCTGACCAGCACCACCTGTTCCATGACGTCGCGGCCCGGGGATTCGGTGTCGATGAGCACGACATCGGGGCGCACGGCCTCGACCCGTGCGGGCAGGTCGATGGTCAGCCCGGATTCGTCGATGGCCTCGAAGCCGGCTTCGACCAGGGCGGTACGAAGGCGACCGACTTTCTTGGCGGTGTCGTTGATCAGCAGGATGCGCAGCATAGGGGCGTCCCTCCGTTACAGGGCGAGGGCGGAGGGTGTGCCGGCGAGGGCGTGCAGGCGGAAACCGCGTGCGTAGCCGGCCGGGTCGCTGCCATCCCAGGTGACGCCGTCCATCAGCGTGGCGCTGCGCATCGGCCCGGGGACTTCGATGCCAAGGGCCTCGGCGGCCTGCCGATAGAGGTCGAGGCGCTGCACCTGGCGGGCGACGCCGAGGTAGTCCGGGTCATCGCGCAACAGGCCCCAGCGGCGGAACTGGGTCATGAACCAGATGCCATCGGAGAGGTAGGGCATGTTGACCCGGCCATCGTCGAAGAAGCGCAGCGGGTGGGCGTCTTCCCAGGCATTGCCCAGGCCGTCGCGGTAGTGGCCGAGGAAGCGCGGCTCGATGGCCGAGAGTGGTGCGTCGACGTACTCGGCACCGCTGATGAGTTGTGCCGTGCTGCGGCGGTTTTCCTCGCTCTGCTCGATGAAGCGGCTGGCTTCGAGCACGGCCATGGTCAGGGCGCGGGCGGTGTTCGGGTAGGCCTCGGCGAAGGCGGCGGTGACGCCGAGGACCTTCTCCGGGTGGTCGGGCCAGATCATCTGGCTGGTGGCCAGGGTGAAGCCCTGGCCCTGGTCCACCGCCAGGGCGCCCCAGGGGCCGCCGGCGCAGAAGCCGTCGATGCGCGCGGCCTGGAGGTGGGCGACCATCTGCGAGGGCGGCACCACCACGCTGTTGACGTCGTGCAGCGGGTGGATGCCATGGGCGGCCAGCCAGTAGGCGAGCCACATGGCGTGGGTGCCGGTGGGGAAGGTCTGGGCGAAGGTGAGTCGTGCACCACCCTGGCGCACGTGGGTTGCCAGTGCCTCGGCAGTGGTCACGCCAGCGCGCCGCAGGGGTTCGGAGAGGTTGATGGCCTGGCCGTTCTGGCACAGGCCCATGAGGATGGCCATGTCGGTGGCGGTGCCGCCGATGCCCAGGTGGATGCCGTAGACCTGGCCATAGAGCGCCTGGGCGGCGTCCAGCTCGCCGGCCAGCAGCTTGTCGCGCAGCGTGGCCCAGGAGGCCTGGCGCTTGAGGTTGAGGGTCAGGCCGTAGGGTTGGGCGAAGCCCTGGGTGGCGGCGACGACCAGCGAAGCAGAGTCGGTGAGGGCCATGAAGCCGAGGTCCAGCGTGCTCTTTTCCGGTGCATCGCTGCCGGTGACCCAGGCCAGGTTGTCATTGCGTGTGTGCAGTCGGTCGTCGCTCATGCTGTCGCCATCCCATCAACGAAAAGGCGCCGCCCCGGCCTATCGCGGGGTGCGATGACCGATGACGACGCCATTGTCCGGCGGCCCGCCCCGCCGTTGGGGAGGGCCTGATGCGAGTGACGAAGCAAGCGATGTGCCAGGGGCAAGAAGACAGACCCCACCGTAGTGGGGGCCTGGATGGAGCGGGGCGTATCAGCGCTCGATGATCTGCTTCACCTGGGTCTGCGGGATCTGCTGCTTGCGGCCTTCGCTGTCCTCGAATTCGAGCATGCCGGTGTCTTCGTCCAGCTCGGGCTTGCCGTCGCTGGTGAGGATCTGGCCGTCGGTGGTGTTGATCAGGTATTCGCTGGAGCAGCCGGAGAGGCCGACCAGGCAGAGGGCGATGAGGATCCAGTGCTTCATGGTGTTACTCCTTGGAATGAGCGGTTGGGCGCTTCTCCTTGGAACATAGCCGCTGGCGTTGGGCTGGCAAGGCGGGGGAGGGCGAATTCGTGGGGGGCGGCACGGTTTCGGGCCGGGCTTTTCAGTGGGCCCCCGCGTGCGCGGGGCCCACTGAAAAGCCGGGGCGCACGTCCTGGCCCGGATCGCGCCCATGAAAAAGCCCCGCACGGGGCGGGGCTTCTTCATTGCCGGTGAGGCTTAGGCTTGAACGACCGGGATCTTGGCGTTCGCAGCGGCTTCGCGGTACTCGGCGATCTGGTCGAAGGACAGGTAGCGGTAGACGTCGGCAGCCATGCTGTCGATGTTCTTCGCGTATTCCATGTACTCCTCGACGGTCGGCAGCTTGCCCAGGATGGACGCGACTGCCGCCAGTTCGGCGGAGGCCAGGTACACGTTGGCACCATCGCCCAGACGGTTCGGGAAGTTGCGGGTGGAGGTCGAAACCACGGTGGAGTTCGACGCCACGCGTGCCTGGTTACCCATGCACAGCGAGCAGCCCGGCATTTCCATGCGCGCGCCGGCCTTGCCGTAGATGCCGTAGTAGCCTTCCTCGGTCAGTTGGTGCTGGTCCATCTTGGTCGGCGGCGACAGCCACAGGCGGGTCGGAATCGAGCCCTTGACCTTGTCCAGCAGCTTACCGGCAGCGCGGAAGTGGCCGATGTTGGTCATGCAGGAACCGATGAACACTTCGTCGATCTTGTCGCCGGCGACGGTGGAGAGCAGGCGGGCATCGTCCGGGTCGTTCGGAGCGCAGAGAACCGGCTCCTTCACGTCGGCCAGGTCGATCTCGATGATCTCGGCGTACTCGGCGTCCTTGTCGGCTTCCATCAGTTGCGGGTTGGCCAGCCAGGCTTCCATCGCCTGGGCGCGACGCTCCATGGTGCGGGCATCGCCGTAGCCTTCGCCGATCATCCAGCGCAGCAGGGTGATGTTGGACTGCAGGTACTCGGCGATGGCCTTTTCCGGCAGCTTGATGGTGCAGCCCGCAGCGGAACGCTCGGCGGAGGCGTCGGACAGCTCGAACGCCTGCTCGACGGTCAGTTCGTCCAGGCCTTCGATCTCGAGGATGCGGCCGGAGAAGATGTTCTTCTTGCCCTTCTTCTCGACGGTCAGCAGGCCCTTCTGGATGGCGTAGTAGGGGATGGCATGGACCAGGTCACGCAGGGTGATACCGGGCTGCATCTTGCCTTTGAAACGCACCAGAACGGACTCGGGCATGTCCAGCGGCATGACGCCGGTGGCGGCGGCGAAGGCCACCAGGCCGGAACCGGCCGGGAAGGAGATGCCGATCGGGAAGCGGGTGTGGGAGTCACCACCGGTGCCGACGGTGTCCGGCAGCAGCATGCGGTTCAGCCAGCTGTGGATGATGCCGTCGCCAGGACGCAGGGACACGCCGCCACGGGTGCGGATGAAATCCGGCAGGGTGTGGTGGGTGGTGACGTCGATGGGCTTCGGATAGGCAGCGGTGTGGCAGAAGGACTGCATGACCAGGTCGGCGGAGAAGCCCAGGCAGGCCAGGTCCTTCAGCTCGTCGCGGGTCATCGGGCCAGTGGTGTCCTGGGAGCCGACGGTGGTCATCTTCGGCTCGCAGTAGGTGCCCGGGCGGACGCCGGCTACGCCGCACGCCTTGCCGACCATCTTCTGCGCCAGGGTGAAGCCCTTGCCGCTGTCGGCGGGCTGTTCCGGCTTCTTGAACAGGTCGGAGGAGCCCAGGCCCAGTTCGGCACGGGCCTTCTCGGTCAGGCCACGGCCGACGATCAGCGGGATACGGCCGCCAGCGCGGACTTCGTCGAGCAGCACCGGGGTCTTCAGTTCGAAGGTGGTGATGACTTCGTCGGTGCCGTGCTTGCACACCTTGCCGGCGTGCGGGTAGACGTCGATCACGTCGCCCATGTTGATGTTCGACACGTCGAACTCGATCGGCAGGGCGCCGGCGTCTTCCATGGTGTTGTAGAAGATCGGGGCGATCTTGGAACCGAAGCAGAAGCCGCCTGCGCGCTTGTTCGGCACATAGGGGATGTCGTCGCCGAAGAACCACAGCACCGAGTTGGTGGCGGATTTGCGCGAGGAGCCGGTGCCGACCACGTCACCGACGTAGGCGACCGGGAAGCCCTTGGCCTTGATCTCTTCGATCTGCTTCAGCGGGCCGATGGCGCCTTGCTGCTCGGGGACGATGCCGTCGCGGGCCATCTTCAGCATGGCCAGGGCGTGCAGCGGGATGTCCGGGCGGGACCAGGCGTCCGGAGCCGGGGACAGGTCGTCGGTGTTGGTTTCGCCGGTGACCTTGAACACGGCCAGGCTGTACTTGTCGGCGATGGCGGGCTTGGCGGTGAACCACTCGCCGGCGGCCCAGGATTCCAGGACGGCCTTGGCGTGGGCGTTGCCGGCCTTGGCTTTCTCGGCGACGTCGTGGAAGGCGTCGAACATCAGCAGGGTGTGCTTGAGCTGTTCGGCAGCGGTGGCCGCCAGCTCGGCGTCATCCAGCAGCTCGACCAGGGTGGCGATGTTGTAGCCGCCCTGCATGGTGCCGAGGAGCTCTGTGGCGCGTTGCTTGGAGATCAGCGGGGACTTGGCTTCACCCTTGGCGACGGCGGAGAGGAAACCGGCCTTGACGTAGGCGGCTTCGTCCACGCCCGGCGGAACGCGGTTGGTGATCAGGTCTACGAGGAATTCTTCTTCGCCGGCCGGCGGGTTCTTCAGCAGCTCTACCAGGCCTGCGGTCTGTTCGGCGTTCAGCGGCTGGGGCACGATACCCTGGGCGGCACGCTCTTGTACGTGTTTGCGATAGGCTTCAAGCACAGTTTTACCCTCATCAGTGGTCCCAAGGAGTTGTCCGGGACGCTCATCCAGGAATCCAGCGAACCCGTGCGCCGCGCAGCTTTGTGAGCTGCCTGGCCAGGGTTTCGATGGTTCCATCCAGAAGCTGTTTTCAAAGTTTTACGCCGGAAGGAAGGCCTGATGAGGGCTGGCGTTGGACACTCGCCGGGGAGTGCCCAGCGCCAAGATTTCCTGCCGGGTGGACTGTGCTCGTGACGCTTTGAAAACAGCTTCCAACGGACATTGGCGCCTAAAATGGCGGGCCGATTCTAAAGGAAAGCTGAGCCGAAGTTAAGACAAAAGCCCCGGGTTTCTTGGGGTGACCCTGCTTAGACAAAGGGCTAAGATGCCGCCCTGTTCCTGCTTTTCCAGACCTTCCCGCCATGTCCAATCAGCGCATCAAGACGCCTTGCGTCGGCCTCTGCTCCACCGTTTACGGGGATCTCGTATGCCGTGGCTGCAAGCGCTTCCACCATGAAGTGGTGAACTGGAACCTCTACAACGAGGAGGAAAAGCGGGCGGTCTGGCGACGCCTGGAAATCCTCCTGGTGCAGGTGATGACCGCCAAGCTCGAGGTTTTCGACGAAGATCGCCTGCGAATGCAGCTCGAGCAGCGCCAGGTCCGCTTCGTTCCCGAGCAGTCGCCCTATTGCTGGGCCTACCAGTTGATCGCCCGCGGCTCGCGCATGATCAACCGCCTCGATGCCTATGGCGTGGCGCTGTTGCCGGAGTTCCGCGGCTGGGCCTTGCCGGAGTTGCGCGAGGCCATCGATCGGGAGTTCTTCCTTCTGTCGGAAGCCCATTACGAGCGCTATATCGCGCCGCGTTTCCTGCTGGAGGGGATGGAGATCCGCGTCTAGCGCATCCCATAGTCGGCGGTACGCCAGGCATGGAAAAGCCGCCCATCGGGGCGGCTTTTTCGTTCGGGCGTCAGCGTTGGGCGACCAGTTCCTCCAGGTGGGCGATGATTTCGTCCGGCTTGAGCACCAGCACATCGCTTTCCAGGGAGTCCAGCACCACCTCGGCGGTGTTGCCGATCAGGGCACCGGAGATGCCGGTACGGGCGACCGTGCCGATCACCGTAACCGCCGCCTTGAGCTTCTGGGCGACATGGGGGATGAGTACGTCGGCCGGCCCTTCCTCCACATGCAGGCGCTCGTCGCTGATGTCGAACTCTTCCTGGAAGGCGCGGCATTCGGCGCGGTAGCGCGCCTCGATGCTTTCCTTGAGCTGGAAGGTCGGGTCTGCCGCGGACAGCATCGGCGAGGGGTGGGCGCTGATCACGTGCAGGGTGCCCTTGGCCAGCCCGGCGATGTCGTAGCCGTGGCTGATGATGCTGGCGTGCAGGGTGCGGTGCTCGCCATCGCTGTTGCCGACGTCCACCGCCGCCAGGATGACGCCGTTGGTCCAGGGGGTGTCGGTCTTGACCATCAGCACCGGGCCGGGGCAGTAGCGCAGCAGTTTCCAGTCGTCCGGGGTGAGCAGGAAGCGCTTGAGCGGGTTGTCCGGCACATGCTGCTTGATCACCAGGCCACACCCCTCGGCCTGCTGCACGGCGATGACGGTCTGGTGCAGGTTCTCGTTCCAGGCCTGCTGGGTGGTGACGCTGTAGCCTTCGCTGGCGAGCGCGCCGGACAGGTCGGCAAGGTAGGCGGCGTGGTCCGCCTTGCGGTCGCAGACCAGCAGGTGCAGGTGCGATTGAGTCACCCCGGCGATGAGCTTGGCGCGCTTGAGCGCCAGGCCTTCGGGGTGGTTCGGATCAACTACCACGAGGATGCTGCGGATGGCTTGCATGGTCGTGCTCTCCCTGGAAGACATATAGCTGGATCCACTGTAGCTGCCCTGGGCGCCCGGCGTTCTTGACATATATCAGTGCATCACGCTGGCTGCGCCCTGCAGCCCCCGTATAATGCTCCGCCAATACCCGTCCGACCAGATCGCCATGCCTGCATCCGCCTTTGCCGCCGTTCCGTTTTTCCCCGTCATCGCCCGCCAGGGAGCGCCCCGTCCATGAACCTCCCGGAAATCCATGACTTCCTCGGCTGCCGCACGCCCTCGGCCTGGGTGGATGCCGCGCTGGCGGACCAGGAAACCCTGCTGATCGATCACAAGAACAACGAGTTCAAGGCTGCCGCGACGGCCATGGCGTTGATGGCCAAGTACAGCCTGCACCTGGACCTGATCAATTTCATGTCGCGCCTGGCCCGTGAGGAACTGGTCCACCACGAGCAGGTCCTGCGCATCATGAAGAAGCGTCGCGTGCCGCTGCGCGCGGTATCCGCCGCGCGCTACGCCTCCGGCCTGCGCAAGGTGGTGCGCAACCACGAGCCGGCCAAGCTGGTGGACACCCTGGTGGTGGGGGCCTTCATCGAGGCGCGCTCCTGCGAGCGTTTCGAAGCCCTGGTGCCGCATCTGGACGAAGAGCTGGGCAAGTTCTACTTCGGCCTGCTGAAAAGCGAGGCGCGCCACTACCAGGGCTACCTGAAGCTGGCCTACCAGTACGGCGAGGCGGCGGACGTGGATGCGGTGATCGAGAAGGTGAGGGCGGTGGAGCGTGAGCTGATCGAGAGCCCGGACGAGGCGTTCCGTTTCCACAGCGGTGTGCCGGCCTGAGTCCGGCCGGAACTGAAAAGCGCCCCGAGGGGCGCTTTTTTTTGTAGCCGGGGAGGGCTCAGTCCTTCACTTTCAGGTCCAGTGCCAGGTCGCGGGCGGCCTTGGTGGCGAGCACGCCCATCAACTGGCCGATCTCGTCCTGGCGGCTGCTGGCGCCATTCTGCCCGGCACCCATCATCACGCTGGGGACCGGCGCCTGGGCGGCGGCCTCGGCCCAGACCTTGTTGATGGCGATCAGCGCGTCGAGCTTGGGCTGCAGCGCGCCGTCCGCCTTGATCACCGCTTCGCGGGCATAGGCCTCGGCGTCGGCGGTGATCTTGGTGGCCTGGGCGGTGATGCTGGCCTTGTCACGTAGCAGCTCGGCGGTCTGCTTCTCGATCTCGGCGCGACCCTTCTCGCGTTCGGCGTTGATGCGCGCCAATTGCTTCTCGGTCTCGGCCTGGGTGGTGCGCTCGATCTGGTCGCGCAGGGTTTCCTGGCGGCGGGCTTCCACTTCCTTCTCGCCGCGGGCGGTGACCAGCAGCTTCTCTTCCTCTTCCTTCAGGCGGTTCTGCCGGGCCACGGCCAGCTCGGCCAGGGCCTGCTGCACCTTGACCATGCGCTGCTTGTACTGCGGGTTGGGGTCGACGTTGGTGATGCGGGCCTCGACCACTTCGACGCCGTACTTGCGGAACTGCTGCTGCTTGCGCACCGGCATGCCCTTGGCGTCGATCACCTTCTCGGTGACGAACTGGCTGGCGTTGTTGTCGCCGAAGGTGCCCTGCTCGGTACCGGCCTGGAGGATGGCGGTCTGCTGCGGTACATGGCCGCGCGGGCCGCGCACTTCCTTGCGCTTGATCAGGTAGAGGCCGTCGTTGAGCTGGTTCTCGAACTCGGCGGCGAATTCGCTGCGGGCGCCGGCGTAGAAGTCGTCGGCGGTCATCAGCGAGGCGGTGGCCTGCAGTGTTTCCTTGATCGCCGGCACCAGCGCGGTCCGGATGAAGTTCTCCGGGTTGCGGTATTCTTGGGCGATCTTGAGGAACTGCTCGCCGCTGGGCAGGCGGAAGCGTGCGGAGGACTCGACCTTGGCGTCGACGTTGCCGAGGAAGACGATGGGGAAGGCTTCGATGGTGGCGCCGAGGGAGTCGTTGTCGCTGTTGTCGTCGATCTGCTTGAGCGCTTCGGTGAGCACCGATTGCACGCTCAGGGCCTTCTTCCAGGGGGTGGCGCGACCGAACCACTTGGTGGCGTAGCCGACGTCGTCCACCACCTTCTCTTCGCCGAAGATGGTGCGCACGTGGGTGGCGAAACCGGCTTCGTTGTAGAAGAAGATGCCGTTGAACAGCACGAAGGCGGCGGCCGTGCCGGCGACGGCGCCGACCAGGTACTTGATATAGGGGGAATCGCTGAACGGCATGGTCGCTCCTTGACGGGACTCAGGGTGCGCCGATGCTGCTGGCCGCGTGCCATCCCGTCAAGGAGAGCCGGCGCGGCCTGCGGAGGAGTTCGCGTTGCGCGGCTCAGTCGAGGGCGAACGGTGCCTGGCGGAAGCCCTGTTCGTCGACTTCCAGGGCCCAGCCCTGGCGATCCCAGTCGCCCAAGACGATGCGCTGGGCGGGCAGGCCGCCGACCTGCAGCTCGTGCACGGCGGGGCGGTGGGTATGGCCGTGGATCAGGGTCGGCACGCCCTGCTCGGCCAGCAGGCGCGGTATTTCTTCCGGGGTGACGTCGGTGATCTCCGCCGCCTTCTGCCGGGTCTGCATGCGGCTCTCGCTGCGCAGCTTGCGCGCCAGCTTGTGGCGGGTGGCGAGCGGCAGGTGGCGCAGTATCCAGAGCACTACGGGGTTGCGCAGGATGCGCCGCATGCGCATGTAGGCCTCGTCGCGGGTGCACAGGCTGTCGCCGTGCATCAGCACCACGGGGTGGCCGGCGAGCACGACGCGGCTCGGGTCCGCCAGCAGGGTGCAACCTGCCTCGCGACAGAAGCGCGTGCCGATCATGAAGTCGCGGTTGCCGTGCATCAGGAAGATGCGCGTGCCGCCATCGGCCACCTGGCGCAGGGCCTGGGCGATGGTGCGCTGGTAGGGGGTCATGGCGTCGTCGCCGATCCAGGCCTCGAAGAAGTCGCCGAGGATGTAGAGCGCTTCGGCCTGGCTGGCGCGGGTCTGCAGGAAACGAAGAAACGCCCGGGTGATGTCCGGGCGTTCTTCTTCCAGATGCAGATCGGAGATCAGCAGGATCACTCGACGATCTCGGCCTTCTCGATGATCACGTCCTCGACCGGTACGTCCTGGTGGCCGGACTTCATGGTGGTGGCCACGCCCTTGATCTTGTTGACCACGTCCATGCCTTCGGTCACTTCGCCGAACACGGCGTAGCCCCAGCCCTGCACGGTCGGCGCGCTGTGGTTGAGGAAGCTGTTGTCGGCGACGTTGATGAAGAACTGCGCGGAGGCGGAGTGCGGCTCCATGGTGCGGGCCATGGCGACGGTGCCGACCTTGTTCGACAGGCCGTTGTTGGCCTCGTTCTTGATGGGGGCGCGGGTGGTCTTCTGCTTCATGCCCGGTTCGAAGCCGCCGCCCTGGATCATGAAGTTGGAGATCACGCGGTGGAAGACGGTGCCGTCGTAGTGGCCGGCCTTCACGTACTCCTTGAAGTTGGCCACAGTTTCCGGGGCTTTGTCTTCGAAGAGTTCCAGGGTGATGACGCCATGGTTGGTGTGCAGCTTGATCATTTCGGTATCCGCTCGGTCGAGAATTCGAAGGCCTGTCAGGGGGTTGACAGCTTCGGCTATGATAAGCGCTTTGATTTGACCGGCCTACCCTGTGCCGCGCACCCGTAGACCTAAGGATCCCATGAGCAAGCCAGAGACTCCCGCCGCCGCGAACTTCCTCCGCCCGATCGTCCAGGGTGACCTGGATGCCGGCAAGCACGCCAAGATCGTCACCCGCTTCCCGCCGGAGCCCAATGGCTACCTGCACATCGGCCACGCCAAGTCGATCTGCCTGAACTTCGGCCTGGCCCAGGAATTCGGCGGCGACTGCCACCTGCGCTTCGACGACACCAACCCGGCCAAGGAAGACCAGGAGTACATCGACGCCATCGAGAGTGACGTGAAATGGCTGGGCTTCCAGTGGTCCGGCGAGGTGCGCTACGCCTCCAACTATTTCGACCAGCTGCACGCCTGGGCCATCGAGCTGATCAAGGCCGGCAAGGCCTTCGTCTGCGACCTCAACGCCGAGGAGATGCGCGAGTACCGCGGTAGTCTGCACGAGCCGGGCAGGAACAGCCCGTTCCGCGAGCGCTCCGTCGAGGAGAACCTGGACCTGTTCGCCCGCATGAAGGCCGGCGAGTTCCCGGACGGCGCCCGCTCCCTGCGCGCCAAGATCGACATGGCTTCGCCGAACATCAACCTGCGCGACCCGATCCTCTACCGCATCCGCCACGCCCATCACCACCAGACCGGCGACAAGTGGTGCATCTACCCCAGCTACGACTTCACCCATGGCCAGTCGGACGCCATCGAGGGCATCACCCACTCCATCTGCACCCTGGAGTTCGAGGACCATCGCCCGCTCTACGAATGGTTCCTGGCCAACCTGCCGGTGCCGGCGCAGCCCCGCCAGTACGAGTTCTCGCGCCTGAACCTGAACTACACCATCACCAGCAAGCGCAAGCTCAAGCAACTGGTGGACGAAGGGCACGTCAGCGGCTGGGACGACCCGCGCATGTCGACGCTTTCCGGCTACCGTCGTCGCGGCTACACCCCCGAGTCGATCCGCAACTTCTGCGAGATGGTCGGCGTCAACCGCGCCAGCGGCGTGGTCGACATCGGCATGCTGGAGTTCAGCATCCGTGACCACCTGGACGCCACCGCATCCCGCGCCATGTGCGTGCTCAAGCCGCTCAAGGTGGTCATCACCAACTACCCGGAAGGCCAGGTCGAGAACCTCGAACTGCCGCGTCACCCGAAGGAAGACCTCGGTGTACGCGCGCTGCCCTTCGCCCGCGAGATCTACATCGATGCCAGCGACTTCGAGGAAGTCCCGCCTGCCGGCTTCAAGCGCCTGGTCCCGGGTGGTGAAGTACGCCTGCGCGGCAGCTACGTGATCCGCGCCGACGAAGCCATCAAGGACGCCGACGGCAAGGTCGTCGAGCTGCGCTGCTCCTATGACGAGAACACCCTTGGCAAGAATCCCGAAGGCCGCAAGGTCAAGGGCGTGATCCACTGGGTGCCGGCCGAGGCCAGCGTCGAGTGCGAAGTGCGCCTGTACGATCGCCTGTTCCGTTCGCCGAACCCGGAGAAATCGGAGGAGGGCGGCAGCTTCCTCGACAACATCAACCCCGAGTCGCTGGTGGTGCTCACCGGCTGCCGAGCCGAGCCGTCCCTGGCCAATGCGCAGCCCGAGGAGCGTTTCCAGTTCGAGCGCGAAGGCTACTTCGTCGCCGACATCAAGGACTCGCAGCCCGGCAAGCCGGTGTTCAACCGCACCGTCACCCTGCGTGATTCCTGGGGGCAATGATGGCGCTGTCGATCTACAACACCCTCACCAAGGTCAAGGAAGCCTTCCAGCCGCTGGAAGGCAACAGCGTGCGCATGTACGTGTGCGGCATGACCGTGTACGACTTCTGCCACATCGGCCACGCCCGCGTGATGGTCGCCTTCGACGTGGTCACCCGCTGGCTGCGCGAGCGCGGCTATGACGTGACCTACGTGCGCAACATCACCGACATCGACGACAAGATCATCCGTCGCGCCCAGGAGAACGGCGAGCCGTTCGAAGCCCTGGTCGAGCGCATGATCGCCGCCATGCACGAGGACGAGGCGCGCCTCGCCGTGCTGCGCCCGGACGTCGAGCCCCGCGCCACCGGCCACATCGCCGGCATGCACCAGATGATCCAGACCCTGATCGACAAGGGCTTCGCCTACGCCCCCGGCAACGGCGACGTCTACTACCGTGTCGGCAGGTTCGAGGGCTACGGCAAGCTGTCCCGTCGCCGCATCGACGAGCTGAAGATCGGCGCGCGCATCGAGGTCGACGAATCCAAGGAAGACCCGCTGGACTTCGTGCTGTGGAAGGGCGCCAAGCCCGGCGAGCCGAGCTGGGAATCCCCCTGGGGCCCCGGTCGCCCCGGCTGGCATATCGAGTGCTCGGTGATGTCCACCTGCTGCCTGGGCGAGACCTTCGACATCCACGGCGGCGGCCCGGACCTGGTGTTCCCCCACCACGAGAACGAGATCGCCCAGAGCGAGGCGGCCACCGGCAAGCTCTACGCCAAGGCCTGGATGCATGCCGGCGCGGTGCGCGTGGATGGCGAGAAGATGTCCAAGTCCCTGGGCAACTTCTTCACCATCCGCGAGGTGCTGGAGAAGTACCACCCCGAGGTGGTGCGCTACCTGCTGGTCTCCAGCCACTACCGCAGCCCGATCAACTATTCCGAAGACAACCTCAAGGAAGCCAAGGGCGCCCTGGAACGCTTCTACACTGCCTTGCGCGGCCTGCCCAAGGCGCCCGCCGCCGAGGGCGAAGCCTTCGTCGAGCGCTTCAATGCCTCCATGGATGACGACTTCAACACCCCCGAAGCCGTCGCCGTGCTGTTCGACATGGCTCGCGAGGTCAACCGCCTGCGCGATACCGACCTGGCCGCCGCTGCGGCCCTGGCGGCCCGTCTCAAGGCGCTGGGCGGCCTGCTCGGCCTGCTCCAGCTGGACCCGGACGCCTTCCTCCAGGCCGGCGCCACCGGCAAGGTCGACGCCGCCGAGATAGAAGCCCTGATCCAGGCCCGCCTGCAGGCGCGCGCCGAGAAGAACTGGGCCGAGTCCGACCGCATCCGCGACCAGATCACCGCCCTGGGCGTGGTGCTGGAAGACGGCAAGGGCGGCACCACCTGGCGCCTCGCCGAGTAGTCGTACGCGTCATGAACGAGGCCGCTTCCGAGCGGCCTTTTTCTTGGGCGCCGGAAGCTTCATCGAAACTCCACGGCAACTCCATCTACGGTCCACGCAGCCAGCACGGCGCACGTGCATAAAGGCGTCCCGCCCCGAGGAAAAGGACGTCGCCGTGGACATCACCCTGATCAACCCGCCCCACACCGCCATCGGCAGTCGCATGCCCCGGGAGCACCTGCCGCCCCTGGGCCTGCTCGCCGTCGGCGGGCCGCTGCTGGATGCGGGCTTCCACGTCTCGCTGCTGGACGCTGACCGCGAGGCGCTGAGCGTCACGCAGATCGTGGCGCGCATCCAGGCGACGGCGCCGGATGTGGTGATGCTCGGGCACTCCGGTTCCAGTTCGGCGCACCCGACGGTGGTGGACATCTGCCGCGCCCTCAAGGTCGTGCTGCCCGGGCTGGTCATCGTCTACGGCGGCGTGCACCCCAGCTACCACTGGGACGAGATCCTCAAGGAGGTGGCGGAAGTCGACTTCATCGTGCGCGGGGAGGGCGAGCGGACCGCTCTCTCGTTGGTGCAGGCGCTGGCGCAAGGGCGCTCGCCGCTGGACGTCCACGGCATCGCCCTGCGCTACCTGGGCGAACCCTACGCCACGCCCGCCGCCGCCATGTTGCGCAACCTCGACGACTACCGTGTGGGCTGGGAGCTGATCGACCACGCCGACTACGCCTACTGGGGCGGCAAGCGGGCAGTGGTGGTGCAGTTCTCCCGGGGGTGTCCCTACCTGTGCAGCTACTGCGGTCAGCGTGGGTTCTGGACCCGCTGGCGGCACCGCGACCCGGTGCGCCTGGCCCGGGAGCTGGCACGCCTGCACCGGGAGCAGGGCGTGGAGTTGATCAACTTCGCCGACGAATTGCCCACCGGCTCGCGCAAGATGTGGAAGGCCTTCCTCGAAGCCCTGATCGCCGAGGACGTGCCGCTGCTGCTGGTGGGTTCCACCCGTGCCGGGGATATCGTCCGCGATGCCGATATCCTCCACCTCTACCGCAAGGCCGGGGTTATCCGCTTCCTGCTGGGCATCGAGAGCTACGACGAGGGCACCCTGGAGGCGATTCGCAAGGGCGGTACGACTCGCGAGGACCAGGAGGCGATCCGCCTGTTGCGCCAGCACGGCATCGTCTCCATGGCCACCTACGTGATCGGCTTCCAGGAAGAAATCGATGCCGACTACTGGCGCTCCCTGCGCCACTTGCTGCGCTACGACCCGGACCAGATCCAGCTGCTCTACGTCACCCCGCACCGCTGGACGCCCTTCTACGAAACGGTTGAACAGCGCCGGGTGATCCAGCCCGACACCCGCCGCTGGGACTACAAGCACCAGGTGCTGGCGGTGCAGCGCGTGCCGGCCTGGCGGGTGTTCCTCTGGTTCAAGGCCATCGAACTCTGCATGCAGGCCCGCCCCCGGGCGCTTGCCCGGCTGTTGTTCCATCCCGATGCCGACTTCCGTCATGCCATGCGCTGGTACACCCGCATCGGCCGGCGGGTTTGGTTCCACGAGGTGGCGGAGTTCCTCCTCGCCACCCGGCTGTTGAAGAGGGGACCGACGCTCCGGGAATTCCTCGGCGCCTCCCTGGCGGGGCGCGAGTACCTGCTGGACAAGCGCAAGGGCAGGCCGGCCGTGGAGGTGATTGCGCGGGGGTGAGGTTAATCGCCACCGCGATACAGGCCCTGCTCCCGCAGGCGCTTGTACAGGGTGTTGCGGCTGAGGTTGAGGCGCCGGGCGAGGTCGGAGATGTTGCCGCCGCAGGCCTGGAGCTGGGCGGCGAGGCTTTCGTCCGTTGGTTGCGCTGGCGTGGCGCCGGGGTTGGGCGGCGGGGCGTCTGGCAGATCGGCGAAGAAGTCATCCGGCAGGTGCTCGCGGCGGATGGGGTGTTCCTCGGCCATGGCCAGGGCGATCTGGATCACGCTGCCGGCCTGGCGCAGGTTGCCGGGCCAGGGGTGGGCCATGAACAGTTCCAGCACGTCGCTGCTGAAGCCGGCCCACTGGCGCGGCTCGCGGTGCTGTTCCCAGAGGCGGCGGAACAGTTCGCCACGGTCGCTGCGTTCGCGCAGGGGCGGCAGTTCGAGGTTGAGGCCGCTGACGCGGTAGTAGAGGTCCCGGCGGAACAGCCCGGCGTCCACGTCCTGGCGCAGCGGGCGGTTGGTGGCCGACACCAGGCGGATGTCCACCGGGTAGGGCTCGCCGCCACCGAGCGGCTGCACGCTGCGTTCCTGCAGCACCCGCAGCAGGCGCGCCTGCACGTTGAGGGGCATGTCGCCGATCTCGTCGAGGAATAGGGTGCCCTTGTCGGCCTTGCGGATCAGGCCAACGCTGCCCTTCTGGTTGGCTCCGGTGAAGGCGCCCTTTTCGTAACCGAACAGCTCCGACTCCACCAGTTCGGCCGGGATGGCCGCGCAGTTCACCGCCACCAGTGGCTTGCCGGCGCGGGAGCTGGCCTGGTGCAGGGCCTTGACGAACACCTCCTTGCCGACGCCCGTTTCGCCCTGGATGAGGATGGGAATGTCCTTTTCCAGCAGCCGGCGTGCCTGCTGCACCACACGGTCGACGCGGGCGTCGCCGAGGCTGAGGGTGCCGAGGGTCAGTTCGCCACGTGGCGCTTCGCCCGGCGCGGCCGGAGCGGGGCGGAAATCGCGGGGTTCGATGCGCGGCTTGCGCGGGCGCAGCAGGCGGCCATGGAAACGGTAGCGGCCGGCGGCGCGTAGCGGGAAGGGCAGGTTGTCCGGTTGCGCCAGCAACTGCGGCAGGCTGAGGTCGAACAGGCTTTCGATGTTCATCCACGACAGGCCGATGCCCAGCAGCGAGTCGGCGCGCCGGTTGGCCGAGACCACCTGGCCGGCCTCGTCGAACACCAGCAGGCCGGCCCACTGGCTGTCGAGGTTGTCCAGGCTGGTGTTGAAGCTGAGCTGGAAGTAGTCGTCCTTGAAGCGCCCCAGTATCAGCCGGTTCTCCACCGACTGGCTCATCATCTTGACCATGCCCAGGGTGTGCGAGGGCGGCAGGTAGCTGTCGCTGGAGACGTCGAGCACGCCGATCATCTGCCGCGTGGCGTCGAAGATCGGCGAGGCAGAACCGGTCATGAAGCGGTTGGCCTTGAGGAAGTGCTCGTCGCGCTGGATGTGCACGGCCTGGCCGCAGGCCAGCGCGGTGCCGATGGCGTTGGTGCCGGTGGTGCGCTCCTGCCAGAGGGCGCCGGCGACGAAGCCGGCGGCCTGGGACGGTTCGACGAAGCGGCGGTCGCCCCAGGATTGCAACAACTGGCCGCGGCTGTCGGCGAGCATGATCAGGCAGTTGGAGTTGGCGAGGATGTTCTCGTAGTAGGGCAGGACCTCCTGGTGGGTGGTCTGCACCAGGAAGTGCTGGCTTTCCAGCAACGCCGAGACGTCGCCCGCAGCGGCTTCGCCGAAGCTCGGCCGGCTCTGGTGGGTAAGGCCGAAGTCGCGGCAGCGGTTCCACGAGTCGCGGACGATCGCATCGTGGTTCGGCGCTGGGATGGGCGCCTGGGCAGGAGTGGCCATGTGAGCCTCGCAGCGTTCTTGTTGTTATGGGGCATTCGCTCTGCGGCGATCCGAGCAGTGTTGTTCATGACTGTTCAAAGTCAACGCCCGAGATGTTCAGTTGTTCACATTCGAATGTTCAATTCTGTTCAAGTGAACATTCCTTCGAAGCACTTTTTCCTCTTCAAGTTCTTATGAATCAACGGGTTGAAGTGGATTATCGTGTCCTGGCACGGATGTCGCCTTGTGGTAGCGCGGCCCATGGCCGCCAATGGCTGAGAACAACCACAAGGACACGCCATGTCGTTAACGCTGGAGCATGTCTGCCGCGTCGTCGACCACCAGGTCTACATCGACGACGCCTGCCTGAGCTTCGAGCCGGGCTCCTTCAACGTGCTGGTCGGTCGCACCCTGGCCGGCAAGACCTCGCTGATGCGCCTGATGGCCGGGCTGGACAAGCCCAGCAGCGGTCGCATCCTGCTCAACGGCGTCGACGTGACCGGTGTGCCGGTACGCCGCCGCAACGTGTCGATGGTCTACCAGCAGTTCATCAACTACCCCAACCTCACGGTGTTCGAGAACATCGCCTCGCCGTTGCGGCAGAACGGCGTGGGCCGCGAGGAGATCGAGCGCAAGGTGCGCGAGACGGCGCAGATGCTGCGCATCGAGAAGTTCCTGCAGCGCCATCCGCTGGAGCTTTCCGGCGGCCAGCAGCAGCGCACGGCCATGGCCCGGGCGCTGGTCAAGGATGCCGACCTGGTGCTGTTCGACGAGCCCCTGGTGAACCTCGACTACAAGCTGCGCGAGGAGCTGCGCCAGGAGATGCGCGAGCTGTTCCGCACCCGCCGCAGCATCGCCGTGTATGCCACCACCGAGCCCAACGAGGCGCTGGCCCTGGGCGGCACCGCGACCATCCTCCACGAGGGGCGGGTGATCCAGAGCGGGCCGACCACCGAGGTCTACCAGCGGCCGCAGCAGGTGCTGGCCGCCGAGCTGTTCTCCGAGCCGCCGATCAACCTGGTGGACGGGCGCATCAGCGAGGGCGAGGTGAGCTTCCGCGACTTCGTGCACTTCCCCCTGACCACCGAGCTGCGCGAGCTGGGCGAGGGCGCCTACCGCTTCGGCGTGCGCCCCGGCCACATCGGCCTGGTGCCGTCCAACGACGACGACCTGGAGCTGGCGGTGAAGGTGGAGCTGGCCGAGATCAGCGGCTCCGAGACCTTCCTCCATGTGCGCAGCGAGCATTTCGCCCTGGTCCTGCACCTGCAGGGCGTGCACGAGTACGACGTGGATGCGCCGATCCGCATCTACATCCCCACCCACAAACTCTTCGTCTTCGACGCCCAGGATCGATTGGTCCTGGCGCCGAGCCGTCGTACCTGAGGAGCCGCCCATGGCCGAGATACGCCTGCAGAGCCTCGCCCACAGCTACGCCAGCCAGCCGAAGGGGCCGGAGGACTACGCCATCCTGGCGATGGACCACGTCTGGGAGCAGGGCGGCGCCTATGCGCTGCTGGGGCCTTCGGGCTGCGGCAAGTCGACCCTGCTGAACATCATCTCCGGGCTGCTCAGCCCCTCCGAAGGGCAGGTGCTGTTCGACACCCGCGAGGTCAACCTGCTGCCGCCGGAGGCGCGCAACATCGCCCAGGTTTTCCAGTTCCCGGTGGTCTACGACACCATGACGGTGTTCGACAACCTGGCCTTCCCGCTGCGCAACCAGGGCCTGCCCGAGTCGCGGGTGCTGAGCAAGGTCAGCGAGATCGCCGAGGTGCTCGACCTGCACCACCTGCTCAAGCGCAAGGCGCGCAACCTGACGGCGGACGAGAAGCAGAAGGTCTCGATGGGGCGGGGGCTGGTGCGTGACGACGTGTCGGCGATTCTCTTCGACGAGCCGCTGACGGTGATCGACCCGCACCTGAAGTGGAAGCTGCGGCGCAAGCTCAAGCAGATCCACGAGCAGTTCAACATCACCATGATCTACGTGACCCACGACCAGCTTGAGGCCTCGACCTTCGCCGACAAGATCGCGGTCATGTACGAGGGGCGCATCGTCCAGTTCGGCACCCCGCGCGAGCTGTTCGAGCGGCCGCTGCACACCTTCGTCGGCTTCTTCATCGGCAGCCCGGGGATGAACCTGATCGAGGTGCGCCCGGAGGGTGAGGCGCTGGTCTTCGGCGCCACCCGCGTGCCCCTGGCCCCGGCCATGGCGGCGCACCTGGCCAAGGGGGGCTGGAGCAGCCTGAAGCTGGGCATCCGCCCGGAGTTCGTGCACGTCAGCGACGAGCCCTTCGTCGATGCCCTGGCCGGCGAGGTGACGCACGTGGAGGACCTGGGCACCTACAAGATCCTCACCCTGAACCTGGATGGGCAGCGGCTCAAGGCGCGCATGCAGGAGGACCAGGCCGTGCCGCGCGGGACGGCGTGGATCGGCTTCCCCTCGCAGTGGCTGATGCTCTACGCCGATGACTTGCTGGTGGAGGTGGCGCCATGACCGACAAGGTGATCAACAACAAGGCCTGGTGGCTGGTGCTGCCGGTGTTCCTGCTGGTGGCCTTCAGCGCCATCCTGCCGATGATGACGGTGGTGAACTATTCGGTGCAGGACATCTTCGATGCCTCCACCCGCACCTTCGTCGGCACCGAGTGGTACAAGCAAGTGCTGCAGGACCCGCGCCTGCACGACTCGCTGCTGCGCCAGTTCATCTTCTCCGCCTGCGTGCTGCTGATCGAGATCCCGCTGGGCATCGGCATCGCCCTGTGCATGCCGACCCGGGGGCGCTGGGCCTCGGCCAGCTTGATCGTGATGGCCATCCCGCTGCTGATCCCGTGGAACGTAATCGGCACCATCTGGCAGATATTCGGCCGCGCCGACATCGGCCTGCTGGGCTGGACCCTGAGCAAGCTGGGCATCAGCTACAACTACGCCTCCAACACCATGGACGCCTGGGTGACGGTGCTGGTGATGGACGTGTGGCACTGGACCTCGCTGGTGGCGCTGCTGTGCTATTCGGGCCTGCGCGCGATCCCCAACGCCTACTACCAGGCGGCGCGCATCGACCGCGCCTCGGGCTGGGCGGTGTTCCGCCACATCCAGCTGCCGAAGATGAAGAGCGTGCTGCTGATCGCCGTGATGCTGCGCTTCATGGACAGCTTCATGATCTACACCGAGCCCTTCGTGCTCACCGGCGGCGGGCCGGGCAACGCCACCACCTTCCTCAGCCAGACGCTGACCAAGATGGCGGTGGGGCAGTTCGACCTGGGGCCGGCGGCGGCGTTCTCGCTGGTGTATTTCCTCATCATCCTGCTGGTGTCCTGGCTGTTCTACACGGCCATGACCCACGACGACTCGAAGAGCTGAGGCCGCCCATGACGCCACGCAAAGCCCTGGTGCTGCTCGCCTACATCCTGTTCCTGCTGGTGCCGATCTACTGGCTGCTGAACATGTCGTTCAAGAGCAACACCGAGATACTCGGCGGCCTGACGCTCTGGCCCCACGAGTTCACCCTGCGCAA
This sequence comes from Pseudomonas sp. Pc102, assembly GCF_018408275.1. NCBI lineage: Bacteria > Pseudomonadati > Pseudomonadota > Gammaproteobacteria > Pseudomonadales > Pseudomonadaceae > Pseudomonas > Pseudomonas sp. Pc102. The sequence continues at coordinate 2,081,868 of NZ_AP021905.1, forward strand.
CTACCAGGTGATCTTCACCGACCCGAGCTGGTACGAGGGCTACCTCAACTCGCTCTACTACGTGTGCCTGAACACGGTGATCTCCCTGGCGGTGGCGCTGCCGGCGGCCTACGCCTTCTCGCGCTACCGCTTCCTGGGGGACAAGCACCTGTTCTTCTGGCTGCTGACCAACCGCATGGCGCCGCCGGCGGTGTTCCTGCTGCCGTTCTTCCAGCTGTATTCGTCCATCGGCCTGTTCGACACCCATATCGCCGTGGCCCTGGCCCACTGCCTGTTCAACGTGCCGCTGGCGGTGTGGATCCTCGAGGGCTTCATGTCGGGGGTGCCGAAGGAGATCGACGAGACGGCCTACATCGACGGCTACAGCTTCCCGCGCTTCTTCGCCAAGATCTTCATTCCGCTGATCGGCTCGGGCATCGGCGTGACGGCGTTCTTCTGCTTCATGTTCTCCTGGGTCGAGCTGCTGCTGGCACGCACCCTGACGTCGGTGAACGCCAAGCCGATCGTGGCGGTGATGACCCGCACCGTGTCCGCATCGGGGATCGACTGGGGCGTGCTGGCGGCGGCGGGGGTGCTGACCATCCTGCCGGGCGTGCTGGTGATCTGGTTCGTGCGCAACCACGTGGCCAAGGGCTTCGCCCTCGGCCGGGTATGAGGTGATTTTATGGAATGGATGGCCTGGACCCTGCCCACCGCGACCTTCTTCGGCAGCATCGCGCTGGTGCTGTTGCTGATGGGTATCTGGGAGCTGCGTTCGCCCTGCGTCGAGCGCAAGGGCTTCCTGCCGATCGTCACGACCCGTGGCGACCGGCTGTTCATCGGGCTGCTCGGGAGCGCCTACCTGCACCTGTTGGTGATAGGCGCGACCAGCTGGAACCTGTGGGTAGCGTCTGCGCTATCCGTCGTGTGGTTGTTGGTCGTGATGCGCTTCGGCTAGTTGCGACCGTTCTGAATCCCAAAGGAGGTGTCTATGTTCGAAAACAATTACAAGACCCGACATAGCATGGCGATGGCGGCCCTGCTGGCATTGTCCGGATTGAGTGGCGCGGCCTGGGCCGATGCCTATGAGGATGCGGCGAAGAAGTGGATCGACTCGGAGTTTCAGCCCTCGACCCTGAGCAAGGAGCAGCAGCTGGCGGAGCTGAAGTGGTTCATCAAGGCCGCCGAGCCGTTCCGCGGCATGGAGATCAACGTCGCCTCGGAGACCATCGCCACCCATGAGTACGAGTCCAAGGTGCTGGCCAAGGCCTTCAGCGAGATCACCGGCATCAAGCTCAAGCACGACCTGATGCAGGAAGGCGACGTGGTGGAGAAGCTGCAGACGCAGATGCAGTCGGGCAAGAACATCTATGACGGCTGGGTCAACGACTCGGACCTGATCGGCACCCACTTCCGCTACGGCAAGGCGGTCTCGATCACCGACATGATGGCCAACGAAGGCAAGGACGTGACCTCGCCGACCCTGGACCTCAACGACTTCATCGGCATCTCCTTCACCACCGGGCCGGACAAGAAGATCTACCAGCTGCCCGACCAGCAGTTCGCCAACCTCTACTGGTTCCGCGCCGACTGGTTCGAGAAGCCGGAGCTGAAGGCCAAGTTCAAGGAAATCTACGGCTACGAGCTGGGCGTGCCGGTGAACTGGTCCGCCTACGAGGACATCGCCGAGTTCTTCAGCAAGCACGTGAAGGAGATCGACGGCAAGCGCGTGTACGGCCACATGGACTACGGCAAGAAGGACCCGTCCCTCGGCTGGCGCTTCACGGACGCCTGGTTCTCCATGGCCGGCGGTGGCGACAAGGGCCTGCCCAACGGCCTGCCGGTGGACGAGTGGGGCATCCGCGTCGAGGGCTGCCGCCCGGTGGGCTCCAGCGTCACCCGTGGTGGCGACACCAACGGCCCGGCGGCGGTCTACGCGACCCAGAAGTACGTCGACTGGCTGCACCAGTACGCGCCGCCGGAAGCCCAGGGCATGACCTTCTCCGAGGCCGGCCCGGTGCCTGCGCAGGGCAACATCGCCCAGCAGATCTTCTGGTACACCGCCTTCACCGCCGACATGACCAAGCCCGGCCTGCCGGTGGTCAACGCCGATGGCACGCCGAAGTGGCGCATGGCGCCGTCGCCGAAGGGCCCGTACTGGGAGGAGGGTATGAAGCTGGGCTACCAGGACACCGGCTCCTGGACCTTCCTCAAGTCCACTCCCGAGAAGCAGCGCCTGGCGGCCTGGCTGTATGCGCAGTTCGTCACCGCCAAGACCGTTTCGCTGAAGAAGACCCTGGTGGGGCTGACGCCGATCCGCGAATCGGACATCAACTCCCAGGCGATGACCGACGCGGCACCGAAGCTCGGCGGGCTGGTGGAGTTCTACCGCAGCCCGGCGCGCCTGCAGTGGTCGCCCACCGGCACCAACGTCCCGGACTACCCGCGCCTGGCGCAGCTGTGGTGGCAGTTCATCGCCGAGGCCGCCAGCGGCGACAAGACCCCGCAGGAAGCCCTGGATGGCCTGGCCGCCGCGCAGGACACCATGATGGCGCGCATCGAGCGCTCCGGGGTGCAGGGCGAGTGCGGGCCGAAGCTCAACGAGGAGCGTGACGCCCAGTACTGGTTCGACCAGCCCGGCGCGCCGAAGCCGAAGCTGGCCAACGAGAAGCCGAAGGGCGAGACCGTGAGCTACGACGAGCTGGTCAAATCCTGGCAGAAGAAATAAGGCTGGAAGGCAGGCCCCGGATGCCCGGGGCTGTTCGCTGAAACGAAAAACGGCACCCTCGGGTGCCGTTTTTCATGGTGCTGCCGCTGCTCAGTCGTGCAGGGTTTCCGCCGCGTGGAGGGTGTTCTCCAGCAGGCAGGCGCGGGTCATGGGGCCGACGCCGCCCGGGACCGGGGTGATCCAGCTGGCGCGTTGCAGGGCCGGCTCGTATTCCACGTCGCCCACCAGCTTGCCGTCTTCCTGGCGGTTGATGCCGACGTCGATGACGATGGCGCCTTCCTTGATCCACTCACCCTTGACCAGGCCCGGCTTGCCGGCGGCGACCACCACCAGGTCGGCGCGGCCCACGTGGCCGGCCAGGTCCTTGGTGAAGCGGTGGGTGACGGTGACGGTGCAGCCGGCCAGCAGCAGCTCGAGGGCCATGGGGCGGCCGACGATGTTGGAGGCGCCGACGACGACCGCGTCCATGCCGTAGAGATCGGCCCCGGTGCTTTCCAGCAGGGTCATGATCCCCTTCGGCGTGCAGGGGCGCAGCAGCGGCATGCGCTGGGCCAGGCGGCCGATGTTGTAGGGGTGGAAGCCGTCGACGTCCTTGTCCGGGCTGATGCGTTCGAGCAGCAGGGACGCGTCCAGGTGCGCCGGCAGCGGCAGTTGCACGAGGATGCCGTCGATGGTCGGGTCGACGTTGAGGCGGTCGATCAGCGCCAGCAGGTCTTCCTGGCGGGTGTTGGCCGGGAGGTCATGGGCCTCGGAGATGAAGCCGACTTCCTCGCAGTCCTTGCGCTTGTGCGCGACATAGACCTGAGAGGCCGGATCGCTGCCAACCAGGATGACGGCCAGGCCGGGAATGCGCAGGCCTTGCTGGCGGCGCTCGTCGACGCGCTGGGCTATCTGTTGGCGGAGGCGGGCGGCGATCGTTTTGCCGTCGATCAGTTGTGCGGTCATGTCGCGTGATTAACCATCGGAAGGGGCTAAAAAGGGCGCATATTCTCGCATGGCGTGGCTTTTGGGCAAAGGCGGCTGGTCAGCATTTTCCCGTAACCCCTTTATCTTTCTAAATTTTTTTAAATTTCCTGTTGACGAGGTAGGGGGCCCTCTATAACATGCGCCCCGCTTGTCGAGCACAGCAACTAGCTGGGTAAGACGGCAAACGTAGAAGTCTACAGGCTTCTGCTGAAGCCGAAGCTTTTAGTAATCTGTTCCACAGATGAATAAGCGCCCGTAGCTCAGCTGGATAGAGCATCCGCCTTCTAAGCGGATGGTCGCAGGTTCGAGTCCTGCCGGGCGTGCCAATTTGGCAAGTTTGGCTCAAGCAAGACGTAATATGGTGGGCGTAGCTCAGTTGGTAGAGCACAGGATTGTGGCTCCTGGTGTCGTGGGTTCGATTCCCATCGTCCACCCCATATTCGAGAAAGCGCCAGGCCTAGTGCCTGGCGTTTTCGTTTCAAGCGTTGCAAGCGGACGTGGTGAAATTGGTAGACACACCAGATTTAGGTTCTGGCGCCGCAAGGTGTGAGAGTTCGAGTCTCTCCGTCCGCACCATGTAAGCAGTCGTAGTCCGGGCTGCGCGAGGCGAGCCTCCAGAGATTCCGGATACGCAATCAGAGAAAGGCAGCCCCCTCGGGCTGCCTTTTTTCGTTTTCGGGCACGGCTCGTGCGCCAACCGGCCGCAGTGCCCTTCCCTGGGGGCTGTGCTCTACTCGAATCTCGCCGCCCGCCCGGCCGCAAGGCATCGGGCAGGGATGCTGGTCGGGTGGGGCGGTCTGTTCATTTCACGTTCTCATAGCCGTTCCTGGGTGCATCCGCCTGGGCGGTTTTCCCGTGTGCGAATTTGCAGGCAGGCTGGGTGGTCAGGGGTTGGCGTCACTGCGCACGAAGCGGTAGCCCAGGCCTTCGAAGCCGTCCGGGCGCAGGGTGAGGGTGTCGCCGAGGCTGCGGCCGCTCCCGGCGAGGATGGCGTGGGCATTGTCCTGGGGCAGCAGGAGGTAGTCGCCGATGGGGTTGCCGTCCGAGCGACCGCTGGCCAGGAGCATGCCGTCCTCCAGGCGCAGCCTGAGGCTCAGGGCGCTGTCGTCGCTCGCCTCACCGGCAATGCGATAGTCGCCGGCCAGCTCTGCCCATTCGGGAGGGATGGGGGTGGCGTCTACGCGTTCACCGATGAAGAGCGTCTGCCCGTGTCGGCGGCCGACCAGCACCTGGCGCCCTTGTAGCTCCACCACATCCAGCTGCAGTTGGCCCAGCTCGCCCAGGTCCTGGGGCCAGAGGCCGAGGAGTTTCTTGCGGGCCCTCAGCCAGCCGGCTTCGTCCCGCAGCAGTTCGACGCGAAGGCCCGGGAGCTCCGCGTACAGGCGTTCGCCCCTGGGGTGGATATGGATCAGGCCGGCGCCTGTGGCGTAGCGCCCGCTCAGGCGCCGGCGATCCTGTGGGCTTGGGCGTTGCAGGCCGGCAATGCCGGAAGGCTTCGCCGGGGTGCTTTCGGGGTGGGCCGCCTTGCCATCGCGCGCCTGCAGCATCAGTCGCATCGACAGGTTGGCGAGCTGCGTGGTGACGGCTGCGGCGCTGTCCGAGTTGGCAAGGACGACGACGCCGAGGCTCTGCTCCGGCAGCAGGATCATCTGGGCATTGAAGTCGCCGGTCGAGCCGCTGTGTTCGACGATGCGCAAGCCCTGGATGGCCAATTCGCCGCCGCAATCACCGAGGAACCAGCCGAGGCCTACCGAGCAGTCCAGGTCCAGTGCGTTGCCGGCGTTCTGTGGATGCAGCATCTCGCGGATCGAGGCTGGCTGCAGTACCTGCCGGCCCTGGTAGCGACCGTCGGCGAAGATCATCTGCATGAAGTGGCTGAGGTCGACCGGGCTGGCCCAGAGGCTACCGGCGGAGAGGTCCCTTATGTTGAGGTCTGCCGAGGGCTTGCCTCCTTTATAGCCGCGTGCGCGATAGGGCTGCTGGTCGCTGTTGCCGAGGAAGCCTGCGTGGCGCATGCCCAGCGGTTGCAACAGTGCTGCCTGGGCGCACTGCTCGAAGTCGCAACCACTGGCGCGTTCGATCGCGGCACCGGCCAGGGCGTAGCCGAGGTTGGAATAGACCGTCTGCGTACCGGGCATATGGCTCAGCCAGGTGCCGCTGGCAAGGGCGGGCAGTTCGCCGAGGGGGAGCGGGTGCTCGGCGACCTGGCCTTCGAGGCGGTCGGTCGGCAGGCCCGACTGGTGGCTGAGCAGGCGGCGCAGGGTGATGGCGCGGTCGGCTGCCGCCTGGTCTGTATGGAAGCGCGAGCGCACGTAGAACTCGCGCAGGCTGGATTGCAATGGGGCGTCCAGGTCCAGGGCTCCCCGTTCGCGCAGTTGCATGACGAGGCTGGCGGTGATCGGCTTTGACAGCGAGCCGACGCGGAAGGCGGTGTACTCGTCGGCGGAGAGGCGTCGCTCGCGGTCCGCGTAACCGAAGCCCCGGGCCCAGATCACCCGCTGGTCGTCCACCAGCGCCAGGGCCAGGCCGGGTATTTCGTGGGCCTGCATCTGCTGGCGGATGTGCTCCTGCAGGAAGACGATCAGTTCGCTGTAGTCGCCCTGGCGGATATCCGGTGTCGGTGTGCTCGGCAGGCCCTGGCAGCCAGCGCTGCCCAGCAGGCAGCCGAGCAATGGCAGGCGCAACGCGTGGAGCATGGGGGCTCTCCCTGGGTGATCAGGGAGACGATGCTAAGGGCGGTGGGGCGGGGCAGTCCGCCTGGCTTTGTCTGCAGTCTGTGAAAGATTGTGAAGCGGCTCCTCAGCCCTGGCGGGCCCAGCTGAGGCGGAAGGAGGCGCCGCCCTGCGGTGCGTCCAGCACTTCGGCGTGACCACCGTGCCATTGCGCGACACGGTGGACGATGGCCAGTCCCAGGCCGAAGCCGCCGGTGCGACGGTCGCGGCTCTCGTCGAGGCGGGAGAAGGGTTCGAAGACCCGCTGGCGTGACTCCTCGGGGATGCCGGGGCCGTCGTCGTTGACCTGGATCTGGTAGCTGTCACCGTCCTGGAGGAGGGCGACGTCCACCCGGCGGTCGGCATGGCGGATGGCATTGCGCAGCAGGTTGATCACTGCGCGGGCCATGAAGCGGGGCTCGATGCGCAGGCTATCCACCGCGCAGGTGCTGATTTCGCAGCGAACGCCGGCCGCTTCGGCTTCCAGGGCCACATCGGCGACCACGCTTTCCAGCCAGCTGGCAGCGTCGATGTTCTCGCGGTGCGAGCCTACGGCGCTGTGCTCCAGGCGCGCGTAGGTGAGCAGTTCGGAGACCATCCCTTCCAGCTCGCCCAGGTCGGCGCGCATGTCGTCCACCAGGGCCTGGTGGTCGGGGTGGTCGGAGCGGCGGGCCATCTGTTCCAGTTCGAAGCTGAGGCGGGCAATGGGGGTGCGCAGTTCGTGGGAGACGGCGTTGGTCAGTTCGCGCTGGTTGCTGATCAGGCTTTCGATGCGATCGGCCATCTGGTTGAAGTGCTCCGCCAGCTTGCGGCAGTCAGAGCCGCGGAATACCGGCGTGCGGGTGCCGAGGTCGCCGTCACCGAAGCGCTGGGCAGCCAGGCGCAGGGTCTCCAGGTTGCGCCAGTGCGGGCGGACCCAGAGGAACAGCACCAGGCCCACCAGGAAGCCCAGCAGCAGGTAGGCGCCGATGGTGTAGAGCAGGGTGCCGGCCGGCTCCGCGGGCAGGTCGATCACCAGCAGCTGCGGGCCGTCGTCGATGCGACTTATATAGCGGGTGTAGTTCTCGCGGGTGACCAGCAGGTCGTTGAGGATCAGCTTGCGCTCGCGCTCGTCCAGGGCGAGGTCACTGGCGTCCTTCAGCTCCAGGCGCAGGCCGTAGTGGGGGCGCCAGTCATCCATCTGGCGCGCGCGGCCGGCGGCGTCCAGTTGGCGCAGGCGCTCGGTGAGGGCATAGGCCTGGCCGCGCACCGCTTCGCGGTTGTATTCCTCGAGGCTCGGGGCGAAGAGGGTGGAGATGACGTGGTCGACCACGAAGATGGCGCCGCCGAAGCCCACCGCGAGCAATAGATAGAGGCGCAGGAACAGGCGCAGCATGGTTCAGCTCTCCCAGCCCAGGGGGTTGAACAGGTAGCCCTTGCCCCACACGGTCTTGATCCGTACCGGTTCGCGAGGGTTGTCCTGCAGCTTGGCGCGCAGCTTGCTGATGCAGACGTCGACGCTGCGGTTGAGACCGTCGAAGCCGATGCCGCGGGTGCGGTTGAGGATCTCGTCGCGGGAAAGGATCTCGCCAGCTTGGCCGGCCAATAGCCAGAGAAGTTCGAACTCCATGGTGGTGAGTTCGATGTCCTGGCCGCCCAGTTCGGCGCCTCGGCGGCGTCGATCGATATTCAGGCGGCCGAACTCGAGGCTGTCGCGCTCGCCGCCGGCGGGGGCATGGCGCCGTAGCAGCGCGCGCAGGCGAGCGAGGAGGACGGGCGGCTCGATGGGCTTGATCACGTAGTCGTCGGCGCCCGATTCGAGGCCGAGGATGTGGTCGAGGTCACTCTCCTTGGCGGTGAGCATCAGGATCGGCGTGTCGGCGATGCGGCGGATCTCGCGGCAGACGTGCAGGCCACTCTGGCCGGGGAGCATCAGGTCGAGCATCACCGCCTGGGGACGGAAGTCGACGAAGTTGTCGAGCGCGGTGTCGCCACGGTGCACCTGGCGAACCTCGAAGCCGTGTTCGGAGAGGTACTGGGACATCAGGCGGGCGAGCTTCTGATCGTCCTCGACCAGCATTACCTTGCTGAGGGCGTGACTTTCCATGGTTGTTTCGTCGGTCGGCGGGAGGCGTCGCGCATTATAAGCACCCTCCGCGGTCCTCATTCCAGTGGTGCGCCAGGCGGCGTAATCCCTGGCCGCGAGGCCTTCGCAGGAAGGCTTGCCGGAGCCGGGGGAAGGGCGGAAAAAGCGCTGTTGCATCTGCCGTCGCCGCTGGGGTGACTTCTGCATTTCGCTCCTCTAGAATGCATGCCCTTGATTATGGGGCCGGTCCGGCCGGCTAACGTCTGCAACGAGGAATATCCATGCAAGTTTCTGTTGAAAGCACCTCCGCTCTCGAGCGCCGTATGACTGTTGGCGTTCCGGCTGAGCGGATCGAGACTGAGGTCACCAAGCGTCTTCAGCAGACTGCTCGTCGCGCGAAAGTCGCTGGCTTCCGTCCGGGCAAGGTGCCCATGAGCGTGATCCGTCAACGTTACGAAGATTCCGCTCGTCAGGAAGTTCTGGGCGATCTGATCCAGTCCTCCTTCTATGAAGCCGTCGTCGAGCAGAAGCTCAACCCGGCTGGCCAGCCTTCCGTCGAGCCGAAAGTGTTCGAGAAGGGCAAGGACCTCGAGTTCATCGCCACCTTCGAAGTGTTCCCCGAGTTCCAGGTTGCCGGTTTCGATTCCATCGCCATCGAGCGCCTGCAGGCCGACGTGGCTGACGCCGATGTCGACAACATGCTGGAAATCCTGCGCAAGCAGAACACCCGCTTCGAAGTCGTCGAGCGTGCCGCCGAGAATGGCGACCAACTGAACATCGACTTCGTGGGCAAGATCGACGGCGAAGCCTTCGCCGGCGGTTCGGCCAAGGGCACTGCCCTGGTTCTGGGCTCCGGCCGCATGATCCCGGGCTTCGAAGAGGCACTGGTCGGCGTCAAGGCCGGCGAAGAGCGCGTCATCAACCCGACCTTCCCCGAGGACTATCAGAACCTCGATCTGGCCGGCAAGACCGCTGAGTTCACCGTCACCGTGAACAGCGTCTCCGCTCCCCAACTGCCGGAGCTGAACGACGAGTTCTTCGCCCTGTTCGGTATCAAAGAAGGCGGCCTGGAAGGTTTCCGCGCCGAAGTCCGCAAGAACATGGAGCGCGAGCTGCGCCAGGCCATCAAGTCCAAGGTCAAGAACCAGGTGATGGACGGCCTGCTGGCTGCCAACCCGATCGAAGTGCCGAAGGCCCTGATCGGCAACGAAGTGAATCGTCTGCGCGTGCAGGCCGTCCAGCAGTTCGGTGGCAACATCAAGCCCGACCAACTGCCGGCCGAACTGTTCGAAGAGCAAGCCAAGCGCCGCGTCGTGCTGGGCCTGATCGTCGCCGAAGTGGTCAAGCAGTTCGAGCTCAAGCCCGATGACGCCCGCGTTCGCGAGCTGATCGAGGAAATGGCTTCCGCTTACCAGGAGCCCGAGCAAGTCGTGGCCTGGTACTACAAGAACGACCAGCAACTGAACGAAGTGCGTTCTGTTGTGCTGGAAGAACAAGTTGTAGATACTGTCCTGCAGAAGGCCAACGTGACCGATAAAGCGGTCTCCTACGAAGATGCAGTCAAGCCGGTAGAAGCTCCGCAAGCCGCCTGATCGTTTCGCCTCGTTCGAGCACACCATAAGCCAGCCTCCGCGCTGGCTTATGCGTCTTTGAGACATGACATTAGTTAGGGAGTGATCGCTGGACATGTCCCGCAATTCTTATATGCAGCAACAGGTCCCTGATATCCAGGCCGCTGGTGGCCTCGTGCCCATGGTGATCGAGCAGTCCGCCCGTGGCGAACGTGCCTATGACATCTACTCGCGCCTCCTCAAGGAACGGGTGATCTTCCTGGTCGGTCCGGTCGAGGACTACATGGCCAACCTGGTCGTGGCGCAGCTCCTCTTCCTCGAGGCGGAGAACCCCGACAAGGATATCCACCTCTACATCAACTCCCCGGGCGGTTCGGTGACGGCTGGCATGTCGATCTACGACACCATGCAGTTCATCAAGCCCAACGTTTCCACCACCTGCATCGGCCAGGCCTGCAGCATGGGCGCGCTCCTGCTCGCCGGTGGCGCTGCCGGCAAACGCTACTGCCTGCCGCATTCGCGGATGATGATCCACCAGCCGCTGGGGGGTTCCAGGGCCAGGCTTCGGACATCGAGATCCATGCCCGCGAGATCCTGACCATCCGTGAGCGCCTGAACAAGATCCTCGCCGACCACACCGGTCAGCCGATCGACGTCATCGCCCGCGATACCGATCGCGACAACTTCATGAGCGGTGAAGAGGCAGTCAAGTACGGCCTCATCGATCAGGTCCACAGCAAGCGCCAACTGGCGAGCTAAGCGGTTCCGCAATACCGCGGCCGGAACATCTCCGGCCGCTTCGCGGGCTTGAAAATGCCCGCATTTGCCTTCATCTTGTGTTTCATGCCTATCCCGATTGGATTGATCGAATGACTGACACCCGCAATGGCGAGGACAACGGCAAGCTGCTCTATTGCTCCTTCTGCGGCAAAAGCCAGCACGAAGTGCGCAAATTGATTGCCGGCCCCTCGGTCTTTATCTGCGACGAGTGCGTGGACCTGTGCAACGACATCATCCGCGAGGAGGTGCAGGAAGCCCAGGCCGAGAACAGCGCGCACAAGCTGCCCGCGCCCAAGGAAATCCGCACCATCCTCGATCAGTACGTCATTGGTCAGGAACGTGCCAAGAAGGTGCTGGCCGTAGCGGTCTACAACCACTACAAGCGCCTCAACCAGCGTGACAAGAAAGACGATATCGAACTCGGTAAGAGCAACATCTTGCTGATCGGCCCGACCGGCTCGGGCAAGACGCTGCTGGCCGAGACGCTGGCCCGTCTGCTCAATGTTCCCTTCACCATCGCCGATGCCACCACCCTCACCGAGGCGGGCTACGTGGGTGAGGACGTCGAGAACATCATCCAGAAGCTGCTGCAGAAGTGCGATTACGACGTCGAGAAGGCCCAGATGGGCATCGTCTATATCGACGAAATCGACAAGATTTCACGCAAGTCCGACAACCCGTCCATCACCCGTGACGTGTCGGGCGAGGGCGTGCAGCAGGCGCTGTTGAAGCTCATCGAAGGTACTGTCGCTTCGGTTCCGCCCCAGGGTGGTCGCAAGCATCCGCAGCAGGAGTTCCTGCAGGTCGATACGCGCAATATCCTGTTCATCTGTGGTGGTGCTTTCGCGGGTCTGGAGAAAGTCATCCAGAACCGTTCCGCTCGCGGCGGCATCGGCTTCAATGCCGAGGTCCGCAGTGTCGAGCTGGGCAAGAAGGTCGGCGAAGCCCTGCGTGACGCAGAGCCGGAAGATTTGGTGAAGTTCGGGCTTATTCCGGAGTTCGTCGGTCGTCTGCCGGTCATCGCCACGCTGGACGAGCTCGACGAGGCCGCGCTGATGCAGATCCTCACCGAGCCTAAGAATGCGCTGACCAAGCAGTACGCCAAGCTCTTCGAGATGGAAGGGGTCGATCTCGAATTCCGTCCCGATGCGCTGAAGGCAGTCGCCCACCGCGCTCTGGAGCGTAAGACCGGTGCCCGTGGCCTCCGCTCCATCCTCGAAGGCATTCTGCTCGATACCATGTACGAAATCCCCTCGCAGACCGAGGTGAGCAAAGTGGTGATCGACGAGAGTGTCATCGAAGGCACTTCCAAGCCCTTGCTGATCTATGAGAACAGCGAGCAGCCGGCCAAGGCCGCGCCTGACGCTTGATGAAACAAAGGGGCCTCCGGGCCCCTTTGCATTTCCTACTACAGCGCTTGTTTTTTCCCGGACCTGCCCCCATCTTAGGTCCCAGGGTTATCCCATCTGTTACCGGCCATTGGCCGCTGTAGAGCTGAAATCATGAAGACAACCGTTGAATTGCCTCTCCTGCCATTGCGTGATGTCGTGGTCTATCCGCACATGGTCATCCCACTCTTCGTGGGCCGTGAAAAATCCATCGAGGCCCTCGAAGCCGCGATGACCGGGGACAAGCAAATTCTTCTGTTGGCGCAGAGGAATCCGGCCGATGACGATCCGGGCGAAGACGCCCTCTACCGGGTCGGCACCGTTGCGACCGTCCTGCAATTGCTGAAATTGCCCGACGGCACCGTGAAGGTGCTGGTCGAGGGCGAGCAACGTGGTTCGATCGAGCGTTTCACCGAGGTCGATGGCCATTGTCGCGCCGAGGTCTCCCTCATCGATGAGGTGGACGCTGGCGAGCGCGAGTCCGAGGTCTTCACCCGTAGCCTGTTGAGCCAGTTCGAGCAGTACGTGCAACTGGGCAAGAAGGTGCCCGCCGAGGTGCTTTCCTCGTTGAACAGCATCGACGAGCCCGGTCGCCTGGTGGACACCATGGCTGCTCACATGGCGCTGAAGATCGAGCAGAAGCAGGAAATCCTCGAAATCACCGAGCTTCCCGAGCGCGTCGAGCACGTGCTGGCGTTGCTGGATGCCGAGATCGACCTGCTGCAGGTCGAGAAGCGTATCCGTGGCCGCGTGAAGAAGCAGATGGAACGCAGCCAGCGCGAGTACTACCTGAATGAGCAGATGAAGGCCATTCAGAAAGAACTGGGTGACATCGATGAAGGCCACAACGAGATCGAGGAGCTCAAGAAGCGCATCGACAACGCGGGCCTGACCAAGGAAGCGCTGGCCAAGGCCAATGCCGAGCTGAACAAGCTGAAGCAGATGTCGCCGATGTCCGCGGAAGCCACCGTGGTGCGTTCCTATATCGATTGGCTGGTCAATGTGCCCTGGAAGGCCGAGAGCAAGGTGCGTCTCGACCTCGCCAAGGCCGAGGATATCCTCGATGCCGATCACTACGGCCTCGAGGAGGTCAAGGATCGTATCCTCGAGTACCTCGCCGTGCAGAAGCGCGTGAAGAAGGTCAAGGGCCCGGTGCTTTGCCTGGTCGGTCCGCCCGGCGTCGGCAAGACCTCGCTGGCCGAGTCCATCGCTCGCGCCACCAACCGCAAGTTCGTGCGCATGGCCCTCGGTGGCGTGCGCGACGAGGCTGAAATTCGCGGTCACCGTCGGACCTACATCGGTTCCATGCCGGGTCGCCTGATCCAGAAGATGACCAAGGTCGGCGTACGTAACCCGCTGTTCCTGCTGGACGAGATCGACAAGATGGGCAGCGACATGCGTGGCGACCCCGCCTCTGCGCTGCTGGAAGTGCTCGATCCCGAGCAGAACCACAACTTCAACGACCATTACCTGGAAGTCGACTACGACCTTTCCGACGTGATGTTCCTTTGCACAGCCAACTCCATGAACATTCCGGCGCCGCTGCTGGATCGCATGGAAGTGATCCGTCTTCCGGGCTACACCGAGGACGAGAAGGTCAATATCGCCACCAAGTACCTCGCGCCCAAGCAGACCCAGGCCAACGGCCTCAAGAAGGGCGAGCTGGAGTTCGATGAGGCCGCGATTCGCGACATCATCCGTTATTACACCCGTGAGGCGGGCGTGCGCAGCCTTGAGCGGCAACTGGCCAAGGTGTGCCGCAAGGCGGTCAAGGAGCACGCCCGCGAGAAACGCTTCAAGGTGCTGGTAACGGCCGAGTTCCTCGAGCACTTCCTTGGTGTGCGCAAGTTCCGCTATGGCCTTGCCGAGCTGCAGGACCAGATCGGGCAGGTCACCGGCCTGGCCTGGACCCAGGTCGGCGGCGAACTGCTGACCATCGAAGCCGCTGTGGTTCCTGGCAAAGGCCAGCTGACCAAGACCGGTTCGCTGGGCGATGTGATGGTGGAATCCATCACGGCTGCCTTGACCGTCGTGCGCAGTCGCGCGAAGAGCCTCGGTATTCCCGCGGACTTCCACGAGAAGCGTGACATCCACATCCACATGCCGGAAGGGGCGACCCCGAAGGATGGTCCGAGCGCGGGTATCGGGATGTGCACCGCGTTGGTTTCGGCCATGACGCAGATTCCCGTGCGGGCCGATGTGGCCATGACCGGGGAGATCACCCTGCGTGGTCAGGTGCTCGCCATCGGGGGTCTGAAAGAGAAATTGCTGGCTGCTCACAGGGGCGGGATCAAGACTGTGATCATCCCCGAAGAGAATGTGCGTGATCTGAAAGAGATTCCCGAAAATATCAAGCAGGACCTGGCCATTAAACCTGTTAAATGGATTGACGAGGTCCTGCAAATTGCGCTGCAATACGCCCCGGAGCCCTTGCCCGATGCGGCTCCCGAGATGGTTGCAAAGGATGACAAGCGCGAGTCTGATTCCAAGGAGCGAATCAGCACGCATTAGCCGGGGGGCTTTCTTGACACATTTTTCTAGCCCTTGTTATAAAGCGGCTCTTATGTGTCGGCAGGCCATCCAGCACCCGCTTTGCTTACACCAAACAACTAAGAAACAAACTCAACAGAAATAAGGGGACTTAAGAGTGAACAAGTCGGAACTGATCGATGCCATCGCCGCATCTGCTGATATCCCGAAAGCTGTCGCTGGCCGTGCGCTGGACGCAGTTATCGAATCCGTCACTGGCGCTCTGAAGGCTGGTGATTCCGTGGTGCTGGTAGGTTTCGGTACTTTCGCTGTGAAAGAGCGCGCTGCTCGCACTGGCCGTAACCCGCAGACTGGCAAGCCGATCAAGATCGCTGCTGCCAAGATCCCTGGCTTCAAAGCTGGTAAAGCTCTGAAAGACGCCGTCAACTAAGCGTCTTTCGGGCTTTGCCCTTCCAGCCGGGGCCTCGCCCTGGCTGGCAGCGGAGCGGTAGACCACGGGGAATACCCCGCGTCCAGGAAGCCCAGCTTCCGACCGCTCCGCCAGTTACGAGAGAAGGCGCATCCTCGGATGCGCCTTTCTTATATCCGGACTCTACCCGCGCTGCGCGGCTGTTTTATTCGGTACAGCCGTTTCTGGGGGACGCATGCTGCAGAACATCAGGGACAATTCACAGGGATGGATTGCCAAGACCATTATCGGCGTCATCATCGCGCTGCTCGCGCTGACGGGTTTCGACGCCATCTTCAATGCCACCAGCAATCGCCAGGATGCCGCCAAGGTCAACGGTGAGGAGATCACCCTCGACCAGTTGAGCCAGGCCGCAGACATGCAGCGCCGCCAGCTGATGCAGCAATTGGGCAAGGACTTCGATGCTTCCCAGCTGGACGACAAGCTGCTGCGCGAAGCCGCCCTCAAGGGGCTGATCGAGCGCAAGCTGCTGCTGCAAGGCGCAAAGTCGTCCGGTTTCGCCTTCTCGCAGCCTGCCCTGGATCAACTGATCCTGCAGACCCCCGAATTCCAGGTCGATGGCAAGTTCAACCCTGATCGCTTCGATCAGGTGATCCGCCAGATGAGCTACACCCGCCTGCAGTTCCGCCAGATGCTCGAGCAGGAGATGCTCGTCGGCCAGCTGCGCGCAGGCCTTGCCGGCAGTGGCTTCGTCACTGACGAGGAAATCCGTGCCTTCGCCCGTCTGGAGAAGCAGACCCGCGACTTCGCGACCCTGACCTTCAAGGCCGACCCCAAGGCGGTCACGGTCAGCGATGACGAGATCCAGGCCTACTACGACGAGCACAAGGGCCAGTTCATGAGCCCGGAGCAGGTCGTGCTCGAATACGTCGAACTGAAGAAAGAAGCTTTCTTCAGCCAGGTCGAAGTCAGCGAGGACGACCTCAAGGCCCAGTACGACAAGGAGATCGGCAACCTCTCCGAGCAGCGCGACGCGGCCCACATCCTGGTCGAGATCAACGACCAGCAGACCGAAGAGCAGGCCAAGGCCAAGATCGACGAGATCAAGCAGCGCCTGGACAAGGGCGAGGCGTTCGCCGCCCTGGCCAAGGAGTTCTCCCAGGACCCCGGCTCCGCTGCCAACGGTGGTGACCTCGGTTTCGCCGGTCGCGGTGTCTACGAGCCGGCGTTCGAGGACGCGCTCTACGCCCTGAAGAAGGACGAAGTCTCCGCTCCGGTGCGCACGCCCTACGGCCTGCACCTGATCAAGCTGCTGGCGATCCAGGCCCCCGAAGTGCCGAGCTTCGACAGCCTGAAGGAGAAGATGGTCCGCGAGCTGAAGACCCAACAGGTCGAGCAGCGCTTCGTCGAAGCCACCAAGGAACTGGAGGACTCCGCATTCGAGGCGTCCGACCTGGCCCAGCCGGCCCAGGAGCTGAACCTCAAGGTCCAGACCAGCGCGCCCTTCGGTCGTGAGGGTGGCGAAGGCCTGACTGCCAATCGCCAGGTCCTGCAGGCTGCATTCAGCCCCGAGGTCCTTGAAGACGGCGGCAACAGTGGCGCCATCGAGCTTGATCCGGACACCGTGGTCGTCCTGCGTGCCAAGGAGCACCGCAAGCCCACCCAGCTAGAACTGGCTTCCGTCATCGACAGCATCCGTCAGCACCTGACCCAGGAGAAGGCCAGCGAATCGGCCAAGGCCAAGGCCGATGAGCTGCTGGCCAGCCTGCGTGAAGGCAAGACCCCCGCTACCCAGGCGCCGCAAGGCCAGACCTGGAACGTGGTCGAGGCCGCCACCCGCAGCCAGGAAGGTGTAGACCCCGCCCTGTTGCAGACCCTGTTCCGCATGGGCAAGCCCGAGTCTGCCGACAAGCCGACCTTCTCCAGCCTGAAGCTGAGCAATGGCGACTACGTGGTGATCCGCCTGAATGGCGTGAGCCAGCCCGAGGACGCGCTATCCGAGCAGGACAAGGCCATGTATGGCCGTTTCCTGGCTTCGCGCAGCGGTCAGCAGGATTTCGCTGCCTACCGTCGCCAACTGGAAGCGGAAGCCAAGGTCGAGCGTTTCTGATCGACCTGGCGTGATTGAGGAAGGCCGCGGAAGCGGCCTTTTTCATGCCCGGGAGAAAAGGGGAGGGAGCGGAGCTCTTCCCGGCCTGCAGCCGGGCCAAAGGCTGCGCAAATGCCGGCTGTCGAGCCCCCATGAAAAAGCCCGCCTGATGGCGGGCTTTTCCACGTCCGGGGCGATCAGTCTTCGATCGCGCCCATGGCAGTGGTGTTGAAGCCACCGTCGACGTAGAGGATCTCACCGCTGATGCCCGAGGCCAGGTCGGAGCAGATGAAGGCGCCGGCGTTGCCGACTTCCTCGATGGTCACGTTGCGGCGCAGGGGGGTCTGCTTCTCGTTGGCGGCAAGCATCTTGCGGAAGCTCTTGATGCCGGAAGCGGCAAGGGTGCGGATCGGACCGGCGGAGATGGCGTTGACGCGGGTGCCTTCCGGGCCGAGGCTGCCGGCCAGGTAGCGGACGCCGGCTTCCAGGCTGGCCTTGGCCATGCCCATCACGTTGTAGTTGGGCATGGTGCGTTCCGCGCCCAGGTAGGACAGGGTCAGCAGGCTGCCATTGCGGCCTTTCATCAGCTCGCGGCCGGCCTTGGCCAGGGCCACGAAGCTGTAGGCGCTGATGTCGTGGGCGATGCGGAAGCCCTCGCGGGTGGTGACCTCGGTGAAGTCACCGTCCAATTGGTCGCCCGGTGCGAAGCCGACGGAGTGGACGATGCAGTCCAGGCCGTCCCACTTCTTGCCCAGGGCCTCGAATACGGCTGCGATCTCGTCGTCGTTGGCGACGTCGCAGGGGAAGCACAGGTCGGCGTTGGAGCCCCAGCCTGCGGCGAACTCTTCCACACGGCCCTTCAGCTTTTCGTTCTGGTAGGTGAAGGCGAGCTCGGCGCCCTCACGGTGCATGGCAGCAGCGATGCCCGATGCGATGGACAGTTTGCTGGCGACGCCAACGATCAGTACGCGCTTACCGGCGAGAAAACCCATGTGCGTTCTTCCTCTTCTGGTTAATTGGCAGTTTCCGGAGCCAGGAATGCGGCTTCCAGCAACTGCTTCGTATAAGTGTGCTGCGGTGCGGCGAAGACCGTCTCGGCAGGGCCTTGCTCAACCACCTTGCCGTGCTTGACCACCATCAGGTGGTGGCTCAGGGCCCTGACCACCGCCAGGTCGTGGCTGATGAACAGGTAGGTCAGGTTGTACTTGGCCTGCAGCGAGCGCAGTAACTCCACCACTTGGCGCTGCACCGTCCGGTCGAGCGCCGAAGTGGGCTCGTCCAGCAGGATCAGCGCCGGTTTCAGCACCAATGCCCGGGCAATGGCGATCCGTTGCCGTTGCCCGCCGGAAAACTCATGGGGGTAGCGGTTCCGGGTTTCCGGATCCAGCCCCACCTCCAGGAGCGCGTCGATGATGGCCTGTTCCTGCTCCGCCTCGGTGCCCATGCCATGGATCTTCAGGCCTTCCCCGACGATCTGGCCCACGCACATGCGTGGGCTCAAACTGCCGAAGGGGTCCTGGAACACCACCTGCATCTGGCGCCGGAACGGACGCACCTCCTTCTGCGAGAGCCCCTCCAGGGCCTGGCCCTGGAAGCGGATGGCGCCCTGGCTGCCGAGCAGCCGGAGGATCGCCAGGCCCAGCGTGGACTTGCCGGAACCGCTTTCACCCACGATGCCCAGGGTCTGGCCCTGGTGCAGGGTGAAGTCGATACCGTCCACGGCCTTCACATGGTCGACCGTGCGGCGCAGCAATCCCTTCTTCACCGGGAACCACACACGCAGGTCGTCCACCTCCAGCAACGGCGGCCCCTGCGGGCTGTCCACCGGCTTGCCCGAGGGCTCGGCGGCGAGCAGTTCCCGGGTATAGGGATGCTGTGGTGCACGGAACAATTCTTCACACGACGCCTGTTCGACGATGCAACCGCGCTGCATGACACATACGCGATGCGCGATACGTCGCACCAGGTTCAGATCGTGGGTGATCAGCAGCAGCGCCATGCCCAGGCGGGCCTGCAATTCCTTGAGCAACTCGAGGATCTTCAGCTGCACGGTGACGTCCAGTGCGGTGGTCGGCTCGTCCGCGATCAGCAGCTCCGGCTCGTTGGCCAGGGCCATGGCGATCATCACCCGCTGGCGCTGGCCGCCGGAAAGCTCGTGCGGGTAGGCCTTCAGCCGCTTGGCCGGCTCGGGGATGCCCACCAGCTCCAGCAGCTCCAGGGTGCGCTGGGTGGCGGCCTTGCCGCTGATGCCCTTGTGCAGGGCCAGCACTTCCTTGATCTGCTTCTCGATGCTGTGCAACGGGTTGAGCGAGGTCATGGGCTCCTGGAAGACCATGGCGATGCGGTTGCCACGGATGCCGCGCAGCTTGGCCTCGGGCAGCTTGAGCAGGTCCTTGCCGGCGTACTGGATGCTCCCGGCCGGGTGGCGGGCGAGCGGGTAGGGCAGCAGGCGCAGGATGGAGTGCGCGGTCACCGACTTGCCCGAGCCGGACTCGCCGACCAGTGCCAGTGTCTCGCCCTTGCGGATGTCGAAGCTCACGCCCTCGATCACCCGCTGGGTGTGTTGCCCGGTGACGAATTCGACCGCGAGGTCGCGGATTTCAATCAGGTTCTCGCTCATCTCACTTCCTCGGGTCGAAGGCATCGCGGGCGGCTTCGCCGATGAACACCAGCAGGGTCAGCATGACGCCGAGTACGGCGAAGGCGCTGATGCCCAGCCAGGGTGCCTGCAGGTTGGCCTTGCCCTGGGACACCAGCTCGCCCAGCGAGGGGGCACCGGGCGGCAGGCCGAAGCCGAGGAAGTCCAGGGCGGTGAGGGTGCCGATGGCGCCCGTGAGGATGAAGGGCATGAAGGTCATGGTCGAGACCATGGCGTTGGGCAGGATGTGGCGGAACATGATCGCGCCGTTCTGCATGCCCAGCGCCCGGGCGGCGCGCACGTACTCCAGGTTGCGACCCCGGAGGAACTCCGCGCGCACCACGTCCACCAGGCTCATCCAGGAGAACAGCAGCATAATGCCCAGCAGCCACCAGAAGTTCGGCTGCACGAAGCTGGCGAGGATGATCAGCAGGTAGAGCACCGGCAGGCCCGACCAGATTTCCAGGAAGCGTTGCCCGGCCAGGTCCACCCACCCCCCGTAGAAGCCCTGCAGGGCACCGGCGATGACGCCGATGATGGAGCTGAGGATGGTCAGCGTCAGGGCGAACAGCACCGAGATGCGGAAACCGTAGATGACCCGGGCGAGCACGTCGCGCCCCTGGTCGTCGGTGCCCAGCAGGTTGTCGGGGGAGGGCGGCGCGGGGGCCGGCACCTTGAGGTCGTAGTTGATGGTCTCGTAGCTGAAGGGCACCGGCGGCCAGATCATCCGCCCGTCCTTGGCCGCGATCAGCTCGCGGATGTAGGGCGTCTTGTAGTTGGCCTCCAGGGGGAACTCGCCGCCGAAGGCGGTTTCCGGGTAGCGCTTGAACACCGGGAAGTACCACTGGCCGTCGTAGCGCACGGCCAGCGGCTTGTCGTTGGCGATCAGCTCGGCGCCCAGGCTGGCGATGAACAGCACGAGGAACAGCCAGAGCGACCACCAGCCCCGTTTGTTGGACTTGAAGCGCTCGAAGCGACGTCGATTGATTGGCGAGAGTTGCATGTCAGCCCTCCCGGCTTTCGAAGTCGATGCGCGGATCGACCAGGGTGTAGGTGATGTCGCCGATCAGTTTCACGATCAGTCCCAGCAGGGTGAAGATGAACAGGGTGCCGAACACCACCGGATAGTCGCGGTTCAGCGCCGATTCGAAGCTCAGAAGACCCAGGCCGTCGAGGGAGAAGATCACCTCGATCAGCAGCGAGCCGGTGAAGAACATGCCGATGAAGGCGGCGGGGAAGCCGGCGATGATCAGCAGCATCGCGTTGCGGAACACGTGGCCGTAGAGCACGCGTCTCTCCGACAGGCCCTTGGCGCGGGCGGTGATCACGTACTGCTTGTTGATCTCGTCGAGGAAGCTGTTCTTGGTCAGGAAGGTGAGGGTGGCGAAGTTGCCGATCACCAGCGCCAGTACCGGCAGCGCCAGGTGCCAGAGGTAGTCCAGGATCTTGCCGCCCAGGCTCAGCTCGTCGAAGTTGTTGGAGGTCAGCCCGCGCAGGGGGAACCAGTCGTAGTAGCTGCCACCGGCGAACAGCACGATCAGCAGGATGGCGAAGAGGAAGGCGGGAATGGCATAGCCCACGATGATCGCGGTGCTGGTCCAGACGTCGAAGGCATTGCCGTGGCGCACCGCCTTGGCGATGCCCAGGGGCACCGACACCAGGTACATGATCAGCGTGCTCCACAGGCCCAGGGAGATCGACACCGGCATCTTCTCGATGATCAGGTCGGTGACCTTGGCATCGCGGAAGAAGCTGTTGCCGAAGTCGAAGTGCAGGTAGTTCTTGATCATCAGCCAGAAGCGTTCATGGGCCGGCTTGTCGAAGCCGTACATCTTCTCGATTTCCTTGATCAGCTCCGGGTCCAGGCCCTGGGCGCCGCGGTAGTTCGAGCCGGCCACCGAAACCTCGGCGCCGCCGCCGGAGATGCGCCCGGTGGCGCCGCCGGCGGCGGCATCGAAGCCTTCGAGCTTGGCGATCATCTGCTCAACGGGGCCGCCGGGGGCGGCCTGGATGATGATGAAGTTGATCAGCAGGATGCCGAACAGGGTGGGGATGATCAGCAGCAGGCGCCGCAGGATGTAGGCGAGCATTACTGCGCTTCCTCGCTCTGTGCGGCGTTGGCCGGGGCGTCTTCTGCATCGGCCTCCTCAGCGGGGGGCTTGGCGCCGGGCTTCTGCCACCAGGTGAGCATGCCGAAGTCATACAGCGGCGTGGTGGCGGGGCGGTCGAACTGGTTCCAGTAGGCCACGCGCCAGGTGTCCACGTAGTAGTTGGGCACCACGTAGTTGCCCCACAGCAGCACCCGGTCCAGGGCGCGGGAATGGTCGATCAGGCTCTGCCGCGAGTCGGCGCGGATCAGCCCTTCGACCAGCTTGTCGATGGCCGGGTCGCGCAGGCCGATGAAGTTGCGGCTGCCCGGGCTGTCGGCGCTGCGCGAGTGCCAGAACTCCATCTGCTCGTTACCCGGCGAGTTGGATTGGCCCCAGGTCCCGGGGATCATGTCGTAGTCGCGCGAGCGCAGGCGGTTCATGTACTGCGAGACGTCGACACGGCGGATGGTCAGGTCGATGCCCAGCTCGGAGAGGTTGCGCTTGAACGGCAGGATCACGCGCTCCAGGTTGGCCTGGGCGATCATGATCTCGAAGGCCAGGGGCTTGCCGTCGGGGCCGACCATCTTGTCGTTCTCGATGCGGTAGCCGGCCTCGGTGAGCAGCTTGTAGGCGCGGCGCTTCTGCTCGCGGATGATGCCGCTGCCATCGCTGACCGGTGGCTTGAATTCCTGGGCGAAGACCTCGTCGGGGATCTGCCCGCGCAGCGGTTCCAGGATCTTCAGTTCGGCCTCGCTGGGGAGCCCGGTGGCGGCCATCTCGGAGTTCTCGAAGAAGCTCCGGGTGCGCTTGTAGGAACCGAAGAACAGCTGCTTGTTGGTCCATTCGAAATCGAACAGCGAGGCGATGGCCTCCCGCACCCGGCGATCCTGGAACACCGGCCGGCGGATGTTGAAGGCGAAGCCCTGCATGCCCACCGGGTTGTGGTTGGGGATGGCCTGCTTGATGATCTTGCCGGCGCGCAGGGCGGGGCTGTCGTAGCCGGTGGCCCAGTCCTTGGCGGAGTACTCGAGGTTGAAGTCGAACTGGCCGGCCTTGAAGGCCTCCAGCGCCACCGACATGTCGCGGTAGTAGTCGACGGTGATGACGTCGAAGTTGTAGTAGCCGCGGTTCACCGGCAGGTCCTTGCCCCACCAGTCCTTGACCCGCTCGAAGCGGATCGAGCGCCCGGCGTCCACCTTGGTGATGCGATAGGGGCCACTGCCCAGCGGCGGCTCCAGGGTGTTCCGGGAGAAATCGCGGGTGGCCCACCAGTGCTTGGGCAGCACCTGGATCTGCCCGAGGATCAGCGGCAGCTCGCGGTTGCCCGGGTGCTTGAAGTCGAAGCGCACGCGCTGCTTGTCCTCGGCCACCACCTGGGCCACGTCGGAATAGTAGTGGCGGTACATCGGGTCGCCGTGCTCGACCAGGATGTTGAAGGTGAACACCACGTCGTCCGAGGTCACCGGGGTGCCGTCGTTGAAGCGCGCCTTGGGGTTCAGGTAGAAGCGCACGTAGCTGTTGTCCGGAGCCTTCTCGATCTTCTCGGCGAGCAGCCCGTACTCGGTGAAGGGCTCGTCGGGGGAGTGGTAGGTCAGGGTGTCGTGGATCAGCCCCAACTGGCCCGCCGCCGTGCCCTTGGGAATGAACTCGTTGAGGCTGTCGAAGCCGCCGAAGCCGGAGAGGCGCAGGGTGCCGCCCTTGGGGGCGTCCGGGTTGACCCAGTCGAAGTGCTTGAAGTCCGCCGGGTACTTGGGCGGCTCGTCGTAGAGGGTGATCGCGTGGCGGGGCTCGGCATGGGCGATGCCGACGAGGGTCAGCAGCAATGCGCCGCAGCCGCTCAGGCAGAGGGAGCGCAGGGTCTTGCTCATCGGGATTTCTCCGTGGGCTTCAGCCACCAGGCGCGCAGGCCCAGGGTATAGGGCGGCGTGGTGACGAAGGCGAACCTGTTGCGGTACGCCAGGCGGTGGTAGTTGATGTACCAGTTGGGAATGCTGTAGTGCTGCCAGAGCAGCGTGCGGTCCAGTGCGCGCCCGGCGGCGACCTGCTCGTCGCGGCTGTGGGCGCCGAGGAGCTTCTCGACCATGGCGTCCACCACCGGGTCGGCGATGCCCGCGTAGTTCTTGCTGCCTTTCACGGAGGCCTGGCTGGAGTGGAAGTAGAGCGACTGCTCCAGTCCGGGGCTGAGGGTCTGGGCCAGGGTCATGAGGATCATGTCGTAGTCGAAATGGTCCAGGCGCTGCTTGTACTGGGCGCGGTCGACGGTACGCAGGGTGACGTCGATGCCGATGCTGGCGAGGTTCTCGCTGTAGGGCTGGAGGATGCGTTCAAGGTTCGGATTGACCAGCAGGATTTCGAAACGCAGCGGTTCGCCACGGCTGTTCACCAGACGCTGGCCGGAGAGCTTCCAGCCGGCGTCGGCCAATAGACCCAGGGCGCGGCGCAGGGTTTCCCTGGGGATGCCGCGGCCATCGGTTTCCGGGACCTTGAAGGGCTCGGTGAACAGCTTGGCCGGCAACTGCTCGCGGTAGGGGGAGAGCAGCAGCCATTCCTGGCCCTCGGGTTTCCCGCCGGCCTCGAACTCGCTGTTGGGGTAGTAGCTGCGGGCCCGCGCATAGGCGTTGTTGAACAGTGCGCGGTTGGTCCATTCGAAGTCGAACATCAGGCCCATGGCCTCGCGCACGCGGCGATCCTGGAAGGTGGCGCGGCGGGTGTTCATGAACAGCGCCTGGGTCTGGGTGGGGATCTGGTGCGGTATCTCGGCGCGGATCACATCCCCGCGGGCGATGGCCGGGAAGCGGTAGCCATTGGCCCAGTTCTTCGCCTGGTGCTCGATGTAGAAATCGAATTCACCCGCCTTGAAGGCCTCGAAGGCCACGTTGCTGTCGCGGTAGAACTCCACCTCGACGCGGTCGAAGTTGTACTTGCCACGGTTCACCGGCAGCTTTTCGCCCCACCAGTCCTTGACCCGTTCGAACACCAGCCCGCGCCCGGGGCGGACCTGGGTGATGCGGTAAGGCCCGCTGCCCAGTGGTGCCTCGAAGCTGGTGGCCTTGAAGTCGCGGTTCTTCCAGTAGTGCTGCGGCAGCACCGGCATCTCGCCCAGGCGCAGGATCAGCAGCGGGTTGCCCGCGCGCTTGAGCACGAAGCGGATGCGGTGGCGGTTGAGGATGTCGACCCGCTGCACCTCCTGCAGGCTGGTGCGGTACTGCGGGTGGCCGCTGCTCACCAGGGTGCGGTAGGAGAAGGCGACGTCATAGGCCGTGATCGGCTGGCCGTCGTGGAAGCGCGCTTCCGGGCGCAGGTTGAATACCACCCAGCTGCGGTCCTCGCTGTACTCGACGCTTCTCGCGATCAGCCCGTAGCTGGAGGCGGGCTCGTCGCCGGAGGGGTCGTAAGCACCGGTGCCCGCCATCAGCGGCTCGTTGAGCTCGGTGACGCCGTACTGTAGGAAGTTCGGCGTTGATACCGGGCTGCTGCCCTTGAAGGTGTAGGGGTTGAGCGTGTCGAAGGTGCCAAAGGCCATCACCCTCAGCGTGCCGCCCTTGGGGGCATCGGGGTTCACCCAGTCGAAGTGGGAGAAGCTTTCCGGGTATTTGAGCGTGCCGAACTGGGCATAGCCATGGCTCTCGCTGATGGTCGCGGCCACCGGGCCGCTGGCCAGGCTGATCATCAGGAGCAAGAGGCGGCGCATCAGGCGTGTATCCGGTCCATGGCAGGGTGGTCGTGGGTGGGATCGTGAGCCTGGCTGGGCATGAACACCTCGGACGGGCGTGCCGCCGGCTGCATCTCGGGCCCTCGGCGGGAGCCGTCGGGCGGGCATTTTGTCCGGTACAGTAACAGCTTGTATCCACTGGAAAAAGAGCTGGTTCAGGGCCGGATGGCCAGCATTTTGACTACACTTCCGGAAAACGTGCAGGGGTTCCTATCTTGGGTTCACGTAGCCATGGTTTGCAGTCATGGATCGACAGGCTCAATCAGGCGGATTTGCCCGCTCTCGCCGCGGTGGTGCAGGACTTGCACAAGCTGGCGCAACACGACAAGGCGTCGGTCCAGCAACTGGCCGACGTGCTCCTGCGCGACGCCGCGCTCACCTCGAAGGTGCTGCGGGTCGGCAATAGCGTCTACTACAACCCTTCCCAGGAAACGATCCGCACCATCTCGCGGGCGATCGTGCTGATCGGCTTCGACAACGTGAGGCTGATCGGTCTGTCGCTGTCGCTGATCGACGGCCTGCTCACCCGCGCCCCGCGCGAGCAGCTGCAGGAGTTGCTCGCACGCTCCTTCCATGCCGCCGTGCAGGCCCGCAACATCGCCGGCTACGTGCTCACCCGCGATCAGGAGGAAGTGTTCATCGCCGCCTTGCTCTACCACCTGGGCGAGTTGGCCTTCTGGGGTTGCGGCGGCGAACAGGCCGACGAGCTGGCCAGCGCCCTGGCCCAGGCGGGTGTCGACGAGGACGAGGCGGTGCGCCAGGTGCTGGGCACCAGCTTCCGCCAGCTCACCGGCGGCCTGGTGAAGAGCTGGAACCTCGGCGAGATCGTCGCCCTGGCCCAGGGCGGCAGCGCGCAGAACGACCCTTCGGTAAAGGCCGTCAGCCTCGGCGTGCGCATCAGCGAGGCGGCTCTCGAAGGCTGGGATTCGGCGTCCATGGGCAAGCTGGTGGGGCAGTTGGCGAGTTTCATCGGCGTCACCCCCGAGGAGGCGATGCAGCAGGTACTGGCCAGCGCCGACGAGGCGGTGAAGGTGGCGGCGACCTTCGGTGCCAGCAAGCTCTGCGCGCTGATCCCCAATACCGATCCCGAGCAGTTGCTGCAACAGCAGGCCCAGCGCAAGGCGCGGCTGCTGCAGCCGGACCTGTTGCTGATGCAGCAGGCGTTGCAGGACCTGGGGATGATGGTTTCGCGTAATGCGGATGTCAGCCTGATCCTCGACACCCTGACCAAGGGCCTGCACCAGGGCGTCGGGCTCGAACGGGTGATGATCGCCGTGCTTGCCGATCGGCAGACACGCTTCCGCGCCAAGCGCGCGGTGGGCGAGGGCAGTGCCCACTGGCTCAGCGAGTTCGAGCTGCCGGCGGAACTGCCCGAGCAGCCGCACCTGTTCAGCTATGTGCTGCGCAGTCGCGAGGCGTTGTGGATGGGAATCCCGGCGAGCTACAGCCTGAGCGACCTGGTGACCCAGCCCATGCGCCGCTGGTTCGGCCAGGGGATGTTCTTCGTCGCACCGCTGCGGGCGGGCAGCCGCGAGATCGGGGTGATCTACGCCGACTGCCGGCTATCGGGAAGGGCGCTCAAGCATGAGCAGTTCATCGCCTTCCAGCGCTTCGCCCAGTTGGCCGGGCGATGCCTGGAGGCGCTGACTCAGGGGAGGTAGAGCGTGAGGGTCTGGCCGGGCTTGAGGGCGTGGCCGCTGCGCGGGTTCCAGCGCTGCAGGTGCTTCATCTCGACGTTGAAGCGCTTGGCGATCACGTAGAGCGAATCGCCTTCCTTGACCTTGTAGTAGGTCACCGCATCGCGGCCGGGCTTGTCGATCGAGGCGACCATGCGCGCTGTGCTCTTCGCCGCGGTTGACTGGCCGGGGGCTTGCAGCGCCAGGCTCTGGCCAACCTTCAGGGCGTTGCCGGAAAGACGGTTCCAGCGCTTGAGATCAGCCACGTCGACCCCGGTCTGCTTGGCGATCTGCCAGAGGTTGTCGCCATTCTTCACCTTGTAGGTACGCGGCGCGCTGCTCGGGCGCTCCTCGGCACGGGCCAGGTTCTGGAACAGCGGCTGGCTCGGCTTGGCGCCCGGCTCCACCGGGATGCTCAGGGCCTGGCCCACGCGCAGGTGGTTGCCGGAAAGACCATTGATCTCCTTCAGGGTGTTCACCGTCACGTGGTAGCGGTTGGCGATGCCATGCAGGCTGTCTCCGTTGCGCACCTTGTACTCCTGCCACTCCACCAGGTCCTGCGGCTTCATCATCGACAGGTTGGCGGCCAGCAGCTCGGCCTTCTCGGTCGGCACCAGCAGCTGTTGCGGGCCGTCCACGGTGATGCGTTTCTTGAAGGCGGGGTTGAGCTGGTAGAGCTCGTCCTCGTCCACTTCGGCCATGGCGGCCACGCGGGACAGGTCCATGCGTTGCTTGAGCTCGACCACTTCGAAGTAGGGCTCGTTGGCGATGGGGCTGAGGTTCACGCCGTAGGCTTCGGGCGCCAGTACCACCTGGGACAGGGCCAGCAGCTTGGGCACGTAGTCACGGGTTTCCTGGGGCAGAGGCAGGTTCCAGTAGTCGGTTGGCAGCCCCAGCTTCTGGTTGCGTTCGATGGCCCGGCTCACGGTACCTTCGCCGGCGTTGTAGGCGGCCAGTGCCAGCAGCCAGTCGCCGTTGAACATCTCGTGCAGGCGGCCGAGGTAGTCCATGGCCGCATTGGTGGAGGCGGTGATGTCGCGGCGACCGTCGTACCAGCTGGTCTGGCGCAGGTTGAAGTGACGGCCGGTGGAGGGGATGAACTGCCACAGCCCCACCGCATCGGAGCGGGAATAGGCGAAGGGGTTGTAGGCGCTCTCGATCACCGGCAGCAGGGCCAGTTCCAACGGCATCTTGCGCTCTTCGAGGCGCTCGACGATGTAGTGGATGTACAGGCTGCCGCGCTGGCTGGCGTTCTCGACGAAGGAGGGATTGCTGACGAACCACAGGCGCTGTTGCTCGATGCGCGGGTTGACGCCGATCTCGTCCTGCAGGGCGAAGCCCTTGCGCATGCGCACCCAGATGTCCTGGGGTTCGCGCTCGACGGGCACCTCGTCCAGCCACTGGTTCTGCTGCTGCATGCCGACGGCGAGGTCGGTGTCCTGGCCCGCGTCCTCGGGCTTGTGGGCGGCGCTCTGGCATCCAGCCAGCGCGGCGGCGCACACCAGCACGAGCGCCCGGGAGGCTCGAACCAATGCGTCTAGATCAAGGGTTTGGTACGACTTGGACGGCATTGGTCAGGGTGCTTTTCCGGGCAAAAAGATCGGGCGATTCTAGAAACCGACCCGGGGGTGGTCAAGTTTTCACCAGCTCAACTGTGACCTGAGAGGGGTTTCAGAAGCCGTCTTTCCATGCCCGGATGACGGCGAAGACCTGTGCGGGTGCGGGATTGTGGGTCCCGGTCCGCTTGTCGGCTATTTCTTTTACGGATGTTTCATTCACCCGCAGGAAGGGATTGGTCAGGCGTTCCAGGCCGATGGTCGTGGGCAGGCTGACGCCGTCCTGCTCGCGCAGCCGGGTGACCTCCTCGAAACGTCGCGCTACATCGGCATTGCCGGGCTCCACCGCACGGGCGAAGCGCAGGTTGCTCAGGGTGTATTCGTGGGCGCAGTACACCAGGGTTTCCGCCGGCAGCGCGGCGAGGCGGGCGAGGGCATCCTGCATGCCTTCCGGGTTGCCCTCGAACATGCGCCCGCAGCCTGCGGCGAACAGGGTGTCGCCGCTGAACAGCAGCGGCCGCGTGGCATCCGCGTGGAAGAAGGCGATGTGGCCGAGGGTGTGGCCGGGCACGTGGATGACGCGGAACGAAAGACCCAGCACCTGCACCAGGTCACCTTCGCCCAGGGCCTCGTCGCGACCGGGGATGCGCTCGTTGGCCGGGCCGAGCACGCGGGCCCCGGTGGCCGCCTTGATGCGCTCGACGCCGCCGACGTGGTCGGCATGGTGGTGGGTGATGAGGATGTCCGTCAGGGTCCAGCCGGGGTGGGCCTCGAGCCAGGCCAGCACCGGTGTCGCGTCACCCGGGTCGACCACCGCGCAGCGGCGTTCCGTCGCATCCTGCAACAGCCAGATGTAGTTGTCGGAGAAGGCACGCAGGGGGTCGATCTGTATCATGATCCGGTCGCCAATCAGTGAGCAAAGGAGCATCTTAGGGCTCCCATGCAGGAGATTTCCATGACCGAGAAAGCCTTCGCCCAGGCCGACCCCGCCTGGATCGAGCTGATCGACGATGCCCGCACCTGGTTCGAAGGTCCGCTCGGCGGCCTGATGCTGTTCGAGGAGCAGCGCCTGCTGGAGGACGAACTGGCACGCTATTTCGGTGGCTACCTGGTGCACTACGGCCCGCGCGCCGAGCTGCCGCCGGGGGCGAAGCAGATCCAGCGCAGTGTGCACCTCGGGGCGCCGCTCTCGGGGGTCGAGATCGTCTGCGAGGAAAATGCCTGGCCGCTCAGTGAGCACGCCGCCGACGTGGTGGTGCTGCAGCACGGGCTGGATTTCTGCCTGTCGCCTCATGGCCTGCTGCGTGAAGCCGCGCGCAGCGTGCGGCCCGGCGGGCACCTGCTGATCGTCGGGGTCAACCCATGGAGCCCCTGGGGGCTGCGCCACTACTTCGCCGGGGACGCCCTGGGCAAGGCCCGCTGCATCTCGCCGACGCGGGTCGCGGACTGGCTCAACCTGCTGGGCTTCGCGCTGGAGAAACGCCGCTTCGGGTGCTATCGTCCGCCGCTCGCTTCGGCGGCCTGGCAAGCACGCCTGGCCCGGCTGGAGCGCTGGGGAGGCGCCGGGCAGTGGTTCGGCGCCGGCTTCTATCTATTGGTGGCGCGCAAGCTGGTGGTCGGCCTGCGCCCATTGCGTCCGGCACGCCGCGAGCCCATGGGCAAGCTGGTGCCGATGCCGGTGGCCAAGGTCAGCCGGCGCGATTCGAAACACGAGGCATAAGTGACCGATCAAGTCGAGATGTACACCGACGGCGCCTGCAAGGGTAACCCCGGTCCCGGTGGCTGGGGCGTATTGCTCGTCTACAAGGGCGTCGAGCGCGAGCTCTGGGGTGGCGAGCGCGACACCACCAACAACCGCATGGAGCTGATGGCCGCCATCAGTGGCCTGGCCGAGCTCAAGCGGCCTTGCAAGGTGCGCCTGGTGACCGACTCCGAATACGTGATGCGCGGCATTCGCGAGTGGATGCCGAACTGGAAGAAGCGGGGCTGGAAGACCGCGGCCAAGCAGCCGGTGAAGAACGCCGACCTGTGGCAACTGCTCGACGAGCAGGTGAGCCGCCACGAGGTGGAGTGGCAATGGGTGCGCGGCCATACCGGCCACCCGGGCAACGAGCGCGCCGACCAGTTGGCCAACCGGGGTGTCAGCGAGCTGAACGCCCGCTAGAATGCCGCCTGCGGCTTTCCTTCCTTATATACAGAGCCATTCATTCACGGGCCCGAACATGCGTTATGTAGTACTGGATACCGAAACCACCGGCATGCCGGTGACCGATGGTCACCGCATCATCGAGATCGGCTGCGTCGAGCTGGAGGGTCGCCGCCTGACGGGACGCCACTTCCACTATTACCTGCAGCCCGATCGCGAAGTGGACGAGGGCGCCATCGCGGTCCACGGCATCACCAACGAGTTCCTGGTGGGCAAGCCGCGCTTCAAGGACATCGCCGACGAGTTCTTCGAGTTCATCAAGGGCGCCGAGCTGATCATCCACAACGCGGCGTTCGACATCGGCTTCATCAACAACGAATTCGCCCTGCTGGGCCAGAGCGACCGCTCCGACATCGCCGAACACTGCGGCGTGCTCGACACCCTGCTGATGGCTCGCAGTCGCCACCCCGGCCAGCGCAACAGCCTGGACGCCCTGTGCAAGCGCTACGACGTCGACAACTCCGGCCGCGACCTGCACGGCGCACTGCTCGACGCCGAGATCCTCGCCGACGTCTACCTGGCGATGACCGGTGGCCAGACCAACCTGTCCCTGGCGGGCGAGAGCGGCGAGGACAGCGGCAACGGTCCGCAGGCCAGCCCCATCCGCCGCATCACCGGCCGCGCGCCGGGCCGCGTGATCCTCGCCAGCGAGGCGGAACTCCAGGCCCACATGGCACGCATGGCGGTGATCGAGAAGTCCTCCGGCGCCCCCGCGCTCTGGGTGCAGATGGAGCAACCGGCGGCTCCGGAAGCCTGAGTCGGCCGAGTTCCAGAGGCGCGACCTTTTCTTACAGGCTGAGGCAGCCGGGGTTCCGTCGACTCCGGCAAGCTTCTACCCTGAGGGCACAGGCGGGACGACCCCCGCCGCCCTCGGGAAGCCTGCATGTACAAAGACCTGAAGTTCCCCATCCTCATCGTCCACCGCGACATCAAGGCCGACACGGTCGCCGGTGATCGCGTGCGCGGCATCGCCCGCGAGCTGGAGCAGGACGGCTTCGCCATCCTCTCCACCGCCAGTTCCGCCGAAGGGCGCATCGTCGCCTCCACCCACCATGGCCTGGCCTGCATCCTCGTCGCCGCCGAAGGCGCGGGCGAGAACCAGCGGCTGCTGCAGGACGTGGTCGAGCTGATCCGCGTGGCCCGGGTGCGCGCACCGCAACTGCCGATCTTCGCCCTGGGCGAGCAGGTCACCATCGAGAATGCCCCGGCCGAAGCCATGGCCGACCTCAACCAGTTGCGGGGCCTGCTCTACCTCTTCGAAGACACCGTGCCCTTCCTCGCCCGGCAGGTCGCCCGCGCCGCGCGCAACTACCTCGAAGGCCTGCTGCCGCCGTTCTTCCGCGCCCTGGTGGAGCACACCGCGCAATCCAACTATTCCTGGCACACGCCCGGCCACGGGGGTGGCGTCGCCTACCGCAAGAGCCCGGTGGGGCAGGCGTTCCACCAGTTCTTCGGCGAGAACACCCTGCGTTCGGACCTCTCCGTCTCGGTGCCCGAACTGGGGTCGCTGCTGGACCACACCGGCCCGCTCGCCGAGGCCGAGGCCCGTGCCGCGCGCAACTTCGGCGCCGACCACACCTTCTTCGTGATCAACGGCACCTCGACGGCGAACAAGATCGTCTGGCACTCCATGGTCGCCCGCGACGACCTGGTGCTGGTGGACCGCAACTGCCACAAGTCCATCCTCCACTCGATCATCATGACCGGCGCCATCCCGCTGTACCTCTGCCCGGAGCGCAACGAGCTGGGCATCATCGGGCCCATCCCGCTCAGCGAGTTCAGCCGCGAATCCATCCAGGCCAAGATCGACGCCAGCCCCCTGGCCCGGGGTCGGGCGCCGAAGGTGAAGCTGGCGGTGGTGACCAACTCCACCTACGACGGCCTTTGCTACAACGCCGAACTGATCAAGCAGGCGCTGGGCGATGTAGTCGAGGTGCTGCATTTCGACGAGGCCTGGTACGCCTACGCGGCCTTCCACGAGTTCTACGACGGGCGCTACGGCATGGGCACCCGGCGCACCGACGACGGCCCGCTGGTGTTCACCACCCATTCCACCCACAAGCTGCTGGCGGCCTTCAGCCAGGCCTCGATGATCCACGTGCAGGACGGCGGCAGTCGCCAGCTGGACCGTGACCGCTTCAACGAGGCGTTCATGATGCACATCTCCACCTCGCCCCAGTACGGCATCATCGCCTCGCTCGACGTGGCCTCGGCGATGATGGAAGGCCCCGCCGGGCGCTCGCTGATCCAGGAGACCTTCGACGAAGCGGTGAGCTTCCGCCGCGCCCTGGCCAACGTCTGGCAGACCCTCGATGCCCAGGACTGGTGGTTCGATATCTGGGAGCCGCCGCAGGTGGAGGGCGCCGAGTCGGTGGCGACCCGCGACTGGTTGCTGCAGCCGGGCGCCGACTGGCACGGCTTCGGCGACGTGGCCGACGACTACGTGCTGCTCGACCCGATCAAGGTCACCCTGGTCACCCCCGGCCTCAGCGCCGACGGCAAGCTGGGCGAGCAGGGGATTCCCGCCGCCGTGGTGGGCAAGTTCCTCTGGGAGCGCGGGCTGGTGGTGGAGAAGACCGGGCTCTACTCCTTCCTCGTGCTGTTCTCCATGGGCATCACCAAGGGCAAATGGAGCACGCTGCTCACCGAGCTGCTGGAGTTCAAGCGCTCCTACGACGCCAACGCCCCGCTGACCAGCGCGCTGCCCTCGGTGGCCCGTGCCGGCGGTGCCCGCTACCAGGGGCTGGGGCTGCGCGACCTGTGCGACGAACTGCACGCCTGCTACCGCGACAACGCTACCGCCCGCGCCATGCGACGCATGTACACCGCGCTGCCGGAGCTGGCGATCAAGCCCTCGGAGGCCTACGACAAGCTGGTGCGCGGCGAGGTCGAGGCGGTGCCCATCGAGCAGCTCCAGGGGCGCATCGCCGCGGTCATGCTGGTGCCCTACCCGCCGGGCATCCCGCTGATCATGCCGGGCGAGCGTTTCACCGCGCAGACTCGCTCGATCATCGACTACCTGGCCTTCGCCCGGACCTTCGACAACTGCTTCCCCGGCTTCGATTCCGATGTCCACGGCCTGCAGCACGACGACAGCCCCACGGGGCGCTGCTATACCGTTGACTGCATAAGGGAATGACGGGCCTGGGGGCGCGATGAGCGAGGAAAGACCGGCGGGCCGGGCAGGCACCATGGGGTTCTGGACCTGCACCGCGCTGGTGGTGGGCAACATGATCGGCTCCGGGGTCTTCCTGCTGCCCTCCAGCCTCGCGGCCTATGGCGGCCTTAGCCTGTTCGGCTGGCTCATCTCCAGCACCGGGGCGGTGATCCTGGCGCTGACCTTCGCCCGCCTGGCCCGGCTCAACCCCGGTGCCGGCGGGCCCTACGCCTATACCCGCGACGGCTTCGGCGCCTTCGCCGGCTACCTTTGCGCCTGGACCTACTGGAAGGCCGCGTGGATCGGCAATGCGGCCATCTCGGTGACCCTGGTGGGCTACCTGCAAGTGTTCTTCCCGGCCCTGCGCGACCCGCTGCTGACGGTCGCTACCGCCATCGGTGCCATCTGGCTCTGCACCCTGGTCAACCTGCGCGGCATCGGTGCCTTCGGCCTGGCGCAGAACATCCTCACCGCCCTCAAGCTGATCCCCTTGCTGCTGGTGGGCGTGCTCGGCTGGTTCTCCTTCCACCCCGAGTACCTGCGCATCCCCGATGTCAGCGAGCTGCCGCCCGGTTCCGGCGGCTACGCCAAGGCCATCGCCACCACGGCGGCGCTGACGCTCTGGTCCTTCATCGGCCTGGAGTCCGCCACCGTGCCGGCCGATCATGTGCGCGACCCCAAGCGCACCATCCCCCGCGCCACCGTGTTCGGCACGCTGGTGGCGGCGGCGGTCTACATCCTCTCCATCACCGCCGTGCAGGGCGTGCTGCCCCCCGAGGTCCTGGTGCGTTCCACGGCGCCCTTCGCCGATGCGGCGAGGGTGCTGATCGGCGACTGGGGCTACCACCTGGTGGCGGCCGGCGCGGTCATCGCCTGCCTCGGCGCGCTCAACGGCTGGGTGCTGCTGCAGGGGCAGATCCCCATGGCCACCGCGCGTGACGGCCTCTTGCCCGAGTCCCTGGCCAGGACCAACAAGCACGATGTGCCGGCCAACGGCCTGCTGATCTCCGGCGTGCTGGTCACCGCCCTGGTGCTGGTGGACGGGCAGGGCGAGCTGGTGGACGTGTTCAACGTGATCATCCTGCTCGGCACCATGACCGGCGTCGTGCCCTACGCCTTCTGCACCGCCGCGCTGCTGCAGCAACTGGCGGTGCAGCCGGGGGATTTCTCCGCCAACGAGCGTGGCCGCCTGGTGGCCATCGGTGTGCTCGGTTTCGCCTACTCGATCTGGGCGCTCTACGGCACGGGCGAGCAGGCTATCTTCTGGGGGTTCCTCGTGCTCATGGCCGGCATCCCGCTCTATACCTGGCGCCAGTGGCGCAACCGGGTACACGAGGAGGCCCTTGGCTCGCGCCCTTGAGCCCCGTTGCAAGCGGCTTCTAACTGCCATGGCGTGTCCTGCATCACAGAGGTCGCCTTCGACTTTCATCGAACGCTTGATATAGTTGCCGGATTCAAAAAACCTGAAATTTCTGACAGGCCAGCACCAGAACTGGCGAGGATGACTGCCGTGTCCGACTACAAAGCCTTTCGCGTAGAACTGGCAGACAAGATTGCCCACGTCGAAATAAACCGCCCCGAGAAAATCAACGCCATGAACGCGGATTTCTGGGTCGAGATCATCGACATCTTCCGTTGGGCGAGCGAGAACGACGAGGTCCGCGTGGTTGTCCTCTCCGGCGCCGGCAAGCACTTCTCTTCGGGCATCGACCTGATGCTGCTGGCGTCGGTCGGCGCCCAGCTGGGCAAGGACGTGGGCCGCAACGCCCTGGCGCTGCGCCGCAAGATCCTCGAGCTGCAGGCCTCCTTCAATGCGGTGGACACCTGCAGCAAACCGGTGCTCGCCGCCATCCAGGGCTACTGCCTGGGCGGCGCCATCGACCTGATTTCCGCTTGCGACATGCGCTACTCCACCACCGATGCCCAGTTCTCCATCAAGGAGATCGACATCGGCATGGCCGCCGACGTCGGCACCCTGCAGCGCCTGCCGCGCCTCATCGGCGACGGCATGATGCGCGAGCTGGCCTACACCGGGCGCACCATCGACGGCGAGGAGGCCCGCTCCATCGGCCTGGTCAACCGCACCTACGCCGACCGCGACGCGCTGCTGGAAGGGGTCTTCGCCCTGGCCCGCGAGATCGCCGCCAAGTCCCCGGTCGCCGTGCGTGGCACCAAGGAAATGATTCGCTACATGCGTGACCACCGCGTCGACGACGGCCTCGAATACATCGCCACCTGGAATGCGGCGATGCTGCAGTCCGCCGACCTGCGCGTGGCCATGGCCGCCCACATGAACAAACAGAAGCCGGAATTCGCCGACTGATGCTGTACGAGAACTCCGCGCTGGAGGCGCGCTAGACGCATGGTCACTGGAGCCACTTCCCTGAGCCTGGTGCGCGACGAGCTGTTCGCCACCATAGAACAGGCCGAACAGAGCCTCGAGCAGTTCATCGTCGAACGGCAGAACGGCAGCCTGCTGCAACAGGCCGTGGAAAGCCTGCAGCAGGTACGCGGCACCCTGAATCTCATCGAGCTGACCGGCGCCGAACTGCTGGCCCAGGAAGTCCTGGACCAGGCGACCGACATTCCCGCCGGTGTCGGCGAGGAGCGCGACACCCAGCTGGCAGCCCTGAGCAACGCGCTCTACGTCCTGCGTCGCTACCTGGAGAACGTCGACGCCCATCGCCAGGAAATGCCCGAGCTGCTCCTGCCGGCGATCAACGAGTTGCGCCAGGCCGCCGGCCAGCCGGCGCTGCCTGAAAGTTTCTTCTTCAGCGTGCGCCTGGACCAGGCGCGCGTTCCCGCAGCCGCCAACCTGCCCGAGACCGGTGCCCAGGACCTCCTGGCCCGCCGCCTGCGGCAGATGTACCAGGTGGGCCTGCTGGGCTTCATCCGCGAGCAGAACCCCCAGGCCAGCCTGAAGCTCATGGGTCGCGCCCTCGGCCGTCTCGACAGCCTCTACGCCATCGACCCGCGCGCACGCCTGTGCTGGATCGGCGCCGCTGCCGTCGAGGCCGTTCTGGACGGCCAGCTGCTGCCGCGCAAGGCTCGCAAGCAGCTGTTCTCGCGCATCGACCGCGAGCTGAAGCAACTGCTGGCGAACGAGCTCTACGAGGCGCCCCGCAGCCTGCAGAAAGAGCTGCTCTACCTCGTCGCCCTGGCCGATACCCAGGGACCCCGTGCGAGCGAGCTGCGCACCGTCTTCGGCATGACCGCGCTGCCCTTCACCGACCACCTGCTGGAAGAGGAATACCAGCGCCTGGCCGGCCCGGGGCAGGCGGTGATGCGTTCCCTTTCCTCGGCCATCCGCGAGGAGCTGGCCAGCGTCAAGGATGTGCTCGACCTGATCGAGCGCGGTACCGCCCAGGCGGACAGCTTCGGCAGCCTGCACGCGCTGCTGGGCAAGCTGGCCAAGACCCTCGGCATGGTCGGCCAGACCTCCGCCGCCAATGCGCTCCACGCCCAGTTGCCGGTGGTGGCGGGCTGGAGCGAGGCGACGCCGGCCGCGCCCGAGTCCCTGCACAAGCTGGCGGACGCGGTGCTCTACGTGGAAAGCATGGTCGCCGACCTGGAGCGTGGCGAGCGCCGCGAAAGCCGCCAGGCCGCCGCCCAGGCGATGACCGAGTCCGAATCCTTCGCCCAGCACCAACTGACCGAGGCGCGCATCGTGGT
The DNA here is from genome assembly GCF_018408275.1 of Pseudomonas sp. Pc102. Lineage (NCBI taxonomy): Bacteria > Pseudomonadati > Pseudomonadota > Gammaproteobacteria > Pseudomonadales > Pseudomonadaceae > Pseudomonas > Pseudomonas sp. Pc102. The sequence continues at coordinate 2,119,751 of NZ_AP021905.1, forward strand.
CATCGACGAGGCCCAGGCGGGCCTGGCCATGGCCAAGCGTGCGATCACCGCGTACCTCGAGTCCAACGGCGACAAGCTGCACCTGGCCAACGTGCCCCTGACCCTGCAGGCGGTGCGTGGCGGCCTCTGGTTCCTCGGCCAGGAGCGTGCGGCGCTGCTGGTGGGCGCCTGTGGCGATTTCATCCAGAAGGACATGATCGAAGCGCCGCAGATGCCGTCCGAGCAACTGCTGGAAACCCTGGCCGATGCGCTGACCAGCCTCGAGTACTACCTCGAGGGCGGCGGCGTGCTGCGCCCCGACGCCCAGCCGAGCGTGCTCGACCTGGCCGCCGAGAGCGTGCGCGCCCTAGGCCTGTCGGTGGCCGCCTGATGGCTGGCGAACGCTGGCAGCCCGGCCTGCTCGATGCCGGCCGCACCGGTGGCTGGGCCCTGGCCCACTGCCGCCAGCAGTTCCTCGCCGATGGCAATGGCGTGCTGTTCCCCCGGGAATGGCTGAAGCGCCAGGACCTGCCGATCCTCTCCGAACACGGCATCGGCCATTTCGATGGCGACGAGATCTACCTGCTTGAGCTCTCGAGCACCGCCGATGTACCCGGCAGCGCCTGGGTCGGCCTGCGCCAGTTGATGATGCAGGGCGATCCGGACACCTTCCGCATGCTCGGCTTCGCCACCCAGATCGGCACCTGGGCCGACCACCACCGCTTCTGCGGCAGCTGCGGCGCACGCATGAGCCAGGTGAGCGGCGAGCGTGCCATGCATTGCCAGAGCTGCGGCGTGCACCATTACCCGCGCCTGTCGCCGAGCATGATCGTGCTGGTGACCCGTGGCGACGAGCTGCTGCTGGCGCGTTCGCCACGCTTCGTCAGTGGCGTCTACAGCACCCTGGCCGGTTTCGTCGAGCCGGGCGAGTCGGTGGAGCAGTGCGTGGCGCGTGAGGTGCGCGAGGAAGTCGGCGTGGAGATCGCCACGCCGCAGTACATCGGCAGCCAGAACTGGCCCTTCCCGCATTCGCTGATGCTCGGCTTCCACGCCGAGTACGTCAGTGGCGATATCGTCCCGCAGCCCGGCGAGATCGAGGATGCCCAGTGGTTCTCCATCCATGACCTGCCGCCGTTGCCGGCGAGCAAGTCCATCGCGCGCTACCTGATCGACCTCTACCTGGCGCGCCGCCTGGGCCACTCAGAACCAGTGCTGCCAGGCTAGCCGCGCAGTCAGCGCCAACACCACGCAGATGAACACCGGGCGGATGAACTTCGCCCCGCCGCTGATGGCCGTGCGTGCACCGAGGAAGGCGCCCGCCATCAGGGCGACGCCCATGCAGATGCCCAGCAGCCAGGCCACCTGGCCACCGACCACGAACACCGCGAGTGCCACGCCGTTGCTGACGAAGTTCATGGTGCGGGCCACGCCGCTGGCGCGCACCAGGTCGAGGGGGTAGAGCAGCAGGCTGCTGACGGTCCAGAAGGCGCCCGTGCCGGGGCCGGCGACGCCATCGTAGAAGCCGAGGCCCAGGCCCTGGGGCCACTGGCGACGGCGGGGGATCGGAGCGTCCGTGGCGTGCTGGGCGTCCGGCACCTTGCCGAACAGCAGGTACAGGCCGCAACCGAACACCACGACGGGGAGCATCTGGTTCAGCCAGTGGGCCGGCAGCCAATGGGCGATGACGGCGCCGATGGCCGCGCCCAGGGCCGTGGCGATCAGCGCCCCGCGCCATTTGGCCGGCTCGAACAGCTTGCGCCGGTAGAAGGTGTAGCTGGCGGTGGCCGAGCCGAAGGTGGCGCACAGCTTGTTGGTGCCCAGCACCAGGTGCGGCGGCAGGCCGGCGGTGAGCAGGGCGGGGATGGTCAGCAGGCCCCCACCACCGGCGATGGCATCGATGAAACCGGCGAGAAAGGCGACCGCCGCCAGCACCAGAAGGGTGACGGGGTCGACGGCGAAGTCGAGAGGGAAGGGCATAAATGCTCGATCTGTGTCCGATTGCGCAGCGCGGCAACTGGTCGCTGCGCCGGGAGGTCCGCATAATGCCGGCTATTTTGCACAGAAGGAAAGGGTTCCATGCAGTACGACGGCCTGGCCTGGGGCATTGCCCTGCTGGCTCTACTCGCGGCGGTGGTCGCCGCGCGCATCCTCTTCGATCGCAGCTGGTTCCTCGGCTGGTTGCGCGGCACCGTCGGGCTGGCATTCCTCGCCCTGGCGCTGCTGGTGGGCACCGTGGCCTGGGACCTGACGCGCTACGAGCCGTTGCATGCCGACAAGCCCATCGTCACCCTCAACTTCAAAGCCCTCGGCCCGCAACGCTACGAGGTGACCCTGCTGGAGGGAGGCAACGAGCGCAGCGTGCTGCTGGACGGCGACCTGTGGCAGCTGGACGCGCGTCTGCTGCGCCTGAAGGGCCTGGCCGAGCTGATCGGGCTGCAGCCGGGCTACCGCCTGGAGAAACTCTCCGGCCGCTTCCTCGCCATCGAGGAGCAGCAACTGGCTCAGCACCCCGAGGCGGAGCTGGCCGTCAGCCCCTATGGCATCGACCTGTGGCGCTGGCTGCGGCTCAACCAGCGCGACCTGTTCCTCTTCGATCCGCAGGCGCAGCGGGTGACCTACCTGCCGATGGCCGATGGCGCGGTCTACTCCGTCGCCCTTTCGCCCACCGGCCTGCTGGCCCAGCCGCTCAACCCGGTCGCCACCCAGGCACTCAAGGACTGGCGCTGATCGCCTCGCACCACCCGTGTCGATGCACAAACGAAAAGGGAGCCCGAAGGCTCCCTTTTTCATGGGCGGGGTTTCCTCAGGAGAGGAAGCCGCCGTCCACGTTCAGTGCCACGCCGGTGGTGTAGCTGGAGGCATCGCTGGCGAGGTACAGCACGGTGCCGGCCATCTCGCTCGGGTCGGCCACGCGTTTGAGCGGGATGCGTTGCAGGGCGACGTTGAGGATGGCGTCGTTCTTGGTCAGGGCCGAGGCGAACTTGGTGTCGGTCAGGCCCGGCAGCAGGGCGTTGCAGCGGATGCCGAACTGCGCGCATTCCTTGGCGAAGACCTTGGTCATGCTGATGACGGCGGCCTTGGTCACCGAGTAGATGCCCTGGAACTCGCCCGGGGAGACGCCGTTGATGGACGCGACGTTGATGATGCTGCCACCCCCGTTCTGCTTCATCAGCTTGCCGCCTTCGATGGACATGAAGTAGTAGCCGCGGATGTTGACGTCGACGGTCTTCTGGAAGGCCGACAGGTCGGTGTCCAGCACGTTGCAGAACTGCGGGTTGGTGGCGGCGTTGTTGACCAGGATGTCGAGGCGGCCGAACTGTTCGCGGATCTGCGCGAAGACGCTCTGGATCTGTTCCATCTCGCCGATGTGGCAGGCGATTGCGGTGGCCTTGCCACCCTCCGCGATGATGGCGTCGGCGACGGCCTGGCAGCCGTCGATCTTGCGGCTGGAGACGATCACGTGGGCGCCCTGCTGGGCCAGCAGCTTGGCGATGGCCTCGCCGATGCCGCGGCTGGCGCCGGATACGAAGGCGATCTTGCCGTCGAGGTCGAACAGGTGGGTCTTGGACATGGGGTTCCCCTTGTTGTGAGCCGTGTTACAGCCGTGATTTGCCGATGACCTGCAGGCTCATCTGCTCCAGCAGCTTGTTCATGTGGATGAACTGTGCGAAGCGCTTGTCCTGGGTCTGGCCGTGGAAGAAGCGGTAGTAGATCTGCTGCACGATGCCGGCCAGGCGGAACAGGCCGTAGGTGTAGTAGAAGTCGAGGTTGCTGATCGGCGGCAGGCCGGCGCGCTCGGCGTAGTAGTCGGCGAACGCCTGGCGGGTCAGCATGCCGGGCAGGTGGCTCGGCTGGCGGCGCATCAGCTGCACCGGTGCCGGGTCGGCGGCCTCGATCCAGTAGGCGAGGGTGTTGCCCAGGTCCATCAGCGGGTCGCCGATGGTGGTCAGCTCCCAGTCGAGCACACCGATGATGTTCATCGGGTTGGCCGGGTCGAGGATCACGTTGTCAAAGCGGTAGTCGTTGTGCACGATCGCCGGCTTGTGGTGGTCGGCCGGCATCTTGTCGCGCAGCCAGGCCTTGACCGGCTCCCAGGTGGGCGCGTCGGGCGTCAGGGCCTTCTCGTAGCGGTCGCTCCAGCCACCGATCTGGCGCTGCACGTAGCCTTCCGGCTTGCCCAGGTCGCCCAGGCCACAGGCGTTGTAGTCGACGTTGTGCAGCTCGACGAACTTGTCGATGAAGTTCTTGCACAACTCGCGGGTCTTGGCTTCGTCGAGGTTCAGCTCGGCCGGCACGTCGGCCCGCAGGATCACGCCCTTGACCCGGTCCATCACATAGAACTCGGCGCCGATCACCGACTCGTCGGTGCAGTGCACGTAGGCTTTCGGGCAGTAGGGGAAGCCGTCGTTGAGCTGGTTGAGGATGCGGAATTCGCGGCCCATGTCGTGCGCGGACTTGGCCTTGTGGCCGAAAGGCGGCCGGCGCAGGACGAACTCGCGCTCCGGGTACTCCAGCAGGTAGGTCAGGTTCGAGGCGCCACCGGGGAACTGGCTGATGCGCGGCGTGCCGGTCAGGCCGGGGATATTGGCCTTGAGGTAAGGATCGATGGCTGCGGCGTCGAGCTCTTCGCCTTCGCGGATGCGGGTGGACTGATCAGTAAGCGTCATGCTTATCCCTTCTACTTATGATGAGGGCCCGAGATTATTCGCTAATCTAATGCCGCCCCGAGGGCGTCACAAGGGCGAAGGGCCGTTATAGGCAGGCGTGTTGCAGCACAATCAAACTGCCTGATTAGCCCGGATTCACCTGCGCCGGGCGAAAAAAAACCGGAGCCCTGGGACTCCGGTTTCCTTTGTTCCTGGCCAGCTCGAAAGCTTAGACCGGGAAGAGCTCGCCGAGCTTCATGGCGAGCATCATGTCGCCTTCGGCGCGCAGCTTGCCGCCCATGAAGGCCTGCATGCCGTCGGTTTCACCGGTCATGATGCCGACCAGGGTCTCGGTGCTCATGATCAGGGTGACGTTCGGGTTCGGGGCGTCGCCTTGCTGTACGTCGCAGGTGCCGTCCTTGACGACCAGGTAGTGGTTGTCGCCATCTTCGATGTTGAACTGGAATACCAGGTCCAGGCCAGCGGCGGCACCGGCGTTGAACTTGGACTGCATGTTTTTGACGATGTCAGCAACTGTGGTCATGGTTCTATCCTTTATTTTTCAGGTTTTTCTAGCGGCCCGAGAGCCGCAGTGGGCCGGGCTCATCGGTAGGTGATGAGTTCCGGCGCCCTCAACAGTTCCAGATGCACATGACTGTTGAAGGAAGCTAGCGCCACTTCGCTGCCACGGAACTTGAGGCGCGAGAGCGAAGTATTGACGATCTGCCAGTTGAGTTCGAATGCGCGGTCCGCCGGCACGCCGGCCACATGGTGGAGCAGGGCGGTGATGGTACCGCCGGAGGTGAAGACCGCGATGTTCTGTTTGCTTTCGGCGTGTTGCAGCACACGTTCCAGCCCGCCCGCGACCTGGTCGTGGAAGGCCTGCCAGCTCTGCAGCTCGGCGTTGTCGTAGTCGCCCGCCACCCAGCGCAGCACCAGCCTGGAGAACAGGCGCTGGAACTCGGCGCGGTTCTGTGGGGCGTTGCGCATGATGTGCAGGGCTTCGGGCTCCTGCTCCAGCAGGCTGGGCAGCAGCGCACGGATCACGGCGTCCGCGTCGAATTCGTTGAAGGCCGGGTCGGTGTCCACGGCGGGGGCGGCGAGGCCGGCGGCACGCAAGCGCGAGAGCGCGGCTTCGGCGGTGTGCTGCTGGCGCTGCAGGCTGCCGGCGACGCAACGGTCGAGGTTCAGTCCGAGGCCGGCGAGATGGTCGCCGAGGACTTCGGCCTGGCGAACTCCGACGGCGGAGAGCACGTCGTAGTTATCGGCGCCGAATGAAGCCTGGCCATGTCGGATCAGGTAGATGCTGCCCACGTACGCTGCCGTCCCGGGACGTTGAAAGTTTCGCGAGGTTATGGGGAAGCTCTGGGGCTGTCAACGAAAAAACATACGCTTGTTTGAATGCATTCCCGCTATTTATTAAGCGGTTTTTCCGTCTCTGGTGGATGACCGATGGGGGCGGGTATGCTTGGCCGGTTTCGCGCCTGCCACAGCGGGCGACAGTCGATCCCAAAGGGGGTGTTGTGGAGTTCTTAGCCGATTACGCGAGCTTTCTCGCCAAGACGATAACGCTGGTGGTGGCCATCCTGGTCGTCCTGGTGGCGATAGCCGCCGTGCGCGGGCGAGGGCGTCGCGTGGGCAGTGGCCAGCTGGCGGTGACCAAGCTCAACGATTTCTATAAAGGCCTGCGCGAGCGCCTGGAGCACTCGCTGCTGGACAAGGACCGCATCAAGGCCCAGCGCAAGGAAGAGGCCAAGGCCGCCAAGGCGGCGAAGAAGGCCGGCGAGCAGAAGCCGCGGGTCTTCGTCCTCGACTTCGATGGCGATATCAAGGCCTCGGCCGCCGAGCAGATGCGCCACGAGATCACCGCGCTGCTGACCCTGGCCACCCCCGCTGACGAAGTGGTACTGCGCCTGGAAAGCGGCGGCGGCATGGTGCACAGCTACGGCCTGGCCTCCTCGCAGCTGGCGCGCATCCGCCAGGCGGGCATCCCGCTGACCGTGTGCGTCGACAAGGTCGCTGCCAGCGGCGGCTACATGATGGCCTGCATCGGCGACAAGGTGCTCTCCGCGCCCTTCGCCATCCTCGGCTCCATCGGCGTGGTGGCGCAGCTGCCCAACGTGCACCGCCTGCTGAAGAAGCACGACGTCGACTTCGAGGTGCTCACCGCCGGCGAGTACAAGCGCACCCTCACCGTGTTCGGCGAGAACACCGAGAAGGGCCGGGAGAAATTCCAGGAAGACCTGGAAACCACCCACGAGCTGTTCAAGAACTTCGTCGCTCGCTACCGCCCGCAACTGGCCATCGACGAAGTGGCCACCGGCGAGGTCTGGCTGGGCATGGCCGCACTGGAAAAGCGCCTGGTGGATGAGCTCAAGACCAGCGACGAGTACCTGGCCGAGCGCGCCCGCGAGGCCGACCTGTTCCTGCTCAACTTCATCGAGAAGAAGAGCCTGCAGGAGCGCTTCGGCCTGGCCGCCAGCGCAGCCGTCGACCGGGTGTTGCTGAACGGGTGGGGTCGCCTCAGCCAGCAGCGCTTCTGGCAGTGAATGAAAGAGGCCCGGAGCGATCCGGGCCTCTGCGCTTTCACGCCTTGCTCAGGTACATGGTGATCTCGGCGCGCAGCACGGCGGTGTCGCCGACATAGGCCATCACCGGCACCTTGACGTCGCCCAGCACCGACCAGTCCACCGCGCTGCCATCGGCCACGGCGCGCACGTCGCCATTGGCCTTGGCCAGGTATTCCACCGTCATGCCGCGGGGAATCCAGCGGGTGCCGGCGGGGATGGAGGCGTCGGTCATGGTGCCGGCCACCAGCTCGGCGGCGTTGCACAGCGCGATGGCGTGCACGGTGCCGATGTGGTTGAGCACCTCGCGGCGCTTGGGAAAGGTGATTTCGGCGTAGCCCGCGCGCAGTTCGACGAACTGCGGGGCGATGCTGGCGAAGTAGGGGGCGACCTGGCCGATCATCGCGCTGAACTGCGCTGCACCGGCCTGCTGGAACATCTGCAACATCTGGCTCATGGGTTCCGATTCTCTCGTGAGTGGATTGAAGATGAGCGCGCGCCGCAGCAGTATACGAATATTAGAAAAGAATTCTAGAATTATATTCTAGTCATTTCACCGGGAGTTCCATGGCTCGTTCCTCGCGCAAAGACGACATCCTCCAGGCCGCCCTCCGGTGCTTCACCGAGGAAGGCGTGGACGCCACCACCATCGAGATGATCCGCGACCGCTCCGGCGCCAGCATCGGCAGCCTCTACCACCACTTCGGCAACAAGGAGCGCATCATCGGCGCGCTTTACCTCGCCGGGGTCGGCCAGTACGCCGCGCTGCTGCAGGAGGGGCTCGCCAGGGCCGCCGATGCCGAGGCCTGCGTGAAGCTGCTGGTCACCGCCTATATCGACTGGGTGGTGGCCAACCCCGATTGGGCGCGCTTCGTCCTGCACAGCCGCTCGCGGGTGGAGGCGGGGGAGGTGGGCGACCAGTTGCGCGAAGCCAACCGGGAACACCACGCGCGCATCCTCGCGGCGCTGCAGGCGTACCGTGAAGCCGGCGCCCTGCGAACCCTGCCCGAGGACTGCTTCGCCTCGGTGGTGATCGGTCCGACCCACGACTTCGCCCGCAACTGGCTGGCCGGCCGCACCCGCACGAGCCTCGCCGACTGCCGCGACCTATTGGCCCAGGTGGCCTGGGAAAGCGTGCGCGCCTGAAAGAGCGTTCCGTGTGATCCGTAGGTTGGGCTGAGGTACGAAGCCCAACATCGCGAGGCCGGGCATCGCACCGTTGGGCCTCGTTGCGCTCGGCGCCAACCTACGAATCTGCACCCAACTCGAACCACGATGCCGACCGGGGTGTAGGTTGGATGGCGCTCCTTTCATCCACCAGGCGGTGCTGCAGGGAGGCGTGGAGTCAAGGCAGCCCTGCGGCCTGCTTGGCGACTGAAGTCGCCCCTACAGGCTGTGTTTGGCCTGTAGCTCGGGTGCGAGCCGGCGTTTGCGGTGATGGGTTTCGCTACGCTCTACCCATCCTACGGCGCCGAGCCAACCCAGATGCGTGGGGTGGATGACGCTCTTTTCATCCACCAACGATGTTTGGACGGGCACATGATCCGCCCCATGAAACGGCGTGCGTCCCGGGCTGAAGCCCGGGCTACGTTGGCCGGTTCGCGCCCAAGAAAAAGCCCCGCAGGTGCGGGGCTTTTTCTTGGCTACGCAGCTCAGGCCGAGCGGCGGCGGAACAGCGGCAGGGGCTGGTCGCTGGACGCCTGGTAGACCTCGGAGTAGTCCTCGAACGCCTTGAGCGCGTCGTAGGGGTCCTTGTCCGCACGCAGGGCGAAGGCATCGAAGCCGCAACGCTTGAGGGCGAACAGCTGGTCGCGCAGCACGTCGCCGATGGCGCGCACTTCACCCTTGTAGCCATAGCGCTCGCGCAGCAGGTAGGCGGTGGAGGAGTGGCGGCCGTCGGTGAAGGCCGGGAAGTTCAGGGCGATGACCTTGAAATTGTCCAGCTGGTCGGCGATCTCCTCGATCTCCTCGTCCGCGTCCAGCCAGACGCCGAGGCCACCGTCGCGGGCCTTCAGCGCATGGGCGTGATCACGCCACAGGGACAGCGGCACGATCAGGTCGTCGCAGTTGGACAGGCCGTCGAGGGTCGCGTCCTTGTCCAGCAGGTGCCAGGTCTCGTCGATGACCTGGTTGTTCTTAATGATTCGCTGCATAAACGCGCTCCTTGAAGGGGTCGATGCCGATGCGGCGATAGGTGTCGAGGAATTGCTCTTCCTCGGTGCGCTTCTCCACGTAGACGTCGATGATCTTCTCGATCACGTCGGGCATGGCTTCCTGGGCGAAGGACGGGCCGAGGATCTGCGCCAGGCTGGCGTCGCGGCCGGCGCTGCCGCCGAGGGACACCTGGTAGAACTCCTGGCCCTTCTTGTCCACGCCGAGGATGCCGATGTGGCCCACGTGGTGGTGGCCGCAGGCGTTCATGCAGCCGGAGATGTTCAGGTCCAGGTTGCCGATGTCGAACAGGTAGTCCAGGTCATCGAAGCGACGCTGGATGGCTTCGGCCACCGGAATGGACTTGGCGTTGGCCAGGGAGCAGAAGTCGCCGCCCGGGCAGCAGATGATGTCGGTCAGCAGGCCCACGTTCGGCGTGGCGAAGCCCAGCTCGCGCAGCTCGTTCCAGAGGGTGAACAGCTGGGCCTGCTCGACGTCGGCGAGGATGATGTTCTGGTTGTGGCTGTTGCGCACTTCACCGAAGGCGTAGCGGTCGGCCAGGTCGGCGACGGCATCCAGCTGCTTGTCGGTGATGTCGCCGGGGGCGACGCCGGTGGGCTTGAGCGACAGGGTCACGGCGGCGTAGCCGGGGCGCTTGTGGGCGATCACGTTGCGCTGGCGCCAGCGGGCGAAGCCCGGGTGCTCGGCGTCGAGCTGGGCGAGGGCGGCGCTCTGGTCGTCCAGGGCCTTGTAGGCCGGGTCGACGAAGTGCCTGGACACGCGCTCGACTTCCGCCTCGGTCAGGGTGGTCGGGCCGTCCTTCAGGTGCGCCCACTCGGCGTTGACGCGCTCGGCGAACACCTCGGGGGTCAGCGCCTTGACCAGGATCTTGATGCGCGCCTTGTACTTGTTGTCCCGGCGGCCGTAGCGGTTGTACACGCGCAGGATGGCGTCCAGGTAGCTCAGCAGGTGCTGCCAGGGCAGGAATTCGTTGATGAAGCTGCCGACGATCGGGGTACGGCCCAGGCCGCCGCCGACGGAGACGCGGAAGCCCAGCTCGCCGGCTTCGTTCTTCACCGCTTCCAGGCCGATGTCATGCACTTCGATGGCGGCGCGGTCGCTCACGGCGCCGTTGACGGCGATCTTGAACTTGCGCGGCAGGTGCGAGAACTCGGGGTGGAAGGTGGACCACTGGCGGATGATCTCGCACCAGGGGCGCGGGTCCACCAGCTCGTCATGGGCGACGCCGGCGAACTGGTCGGTGGTGGTGTTGCGGATGCAGTTGCCGCTGGTCTGGATCGCATGCATCTGCACGGTGGCCAGCTCGGCGAGGATTTCCGGCACGTCTTCCAGCTCCGGCCAGTTGAACTGGACGTTCTGGCGGGTGCTGATGTGGGCGTAGCCCTTGTCGTAGTCGCGAGCGATCTGCGCCAGCTTGCGTACCTGGGTGGAGGAGAGCAGGCCATAAGGCACCGCCACGCGCAGCATCGGCGCGTAGCGCTGGATATACAGGCCGTTCTGCAGGCGCAGGGGGCGGAACTCCTCGCCTGAGAGTTCCCCGGCCAGGTAGCGGCGGGTCTGATCGCGGAACTGCTTGACGCGGTCCTCGACGATCCGTTGATCGTACTCGTCGTATACGTACATGAAATGTCCTGTTGTCAGGCTGCTTACAGCTTTTCTGCGCGCACGGCCGCGCACTCCTGTCGGAGCCGGGGGAAGATACCAGTTCAGGTTTATGCGCAAAAGTGATGTTTGAGTATATGTAAAGAACTGGAATGCATAAGCGAGGAGCCGAGCATAACCACGCTGCGCGCCCGCTGGGACCCAGGCGGGAATGGTTCTCGACTGGTGGTTCCAGCCGACGCCGGCCCTAGCCCAGCGCCAGCAGCCGGACCATCAGATGGCTGCTGGCCAGCAGCGCTTGCGGGTGCACTTCGGTGGGCTCGCGCAATCGCCGCAGGTGCTGGGCGAGCAGGTCGACACCTGCGGCGCGGGCCAGTGTTTCCTGCTGCTGGAGCACCTCGCGCTGGTGCCGGGACAGCTGCTGGCGCCCGCAACTGGCAAGGGACTCCAGCACGTCCAGCGCCGGCTCCACCAGGCGCGCGGCCAGGCTGGGCGCTTGCGGAGCGATGGCGGTGGGGCGCTGGCGGTCGAGCAGGCGCTGGATGCGCTCGAACAGCCGCCTGTTGAGGCTGAGGCCACCCCGGATCACCGATTCGAAATCCAGTGACAGGCAGCGCAATTCACCGTTGTCGGCGATCAGCAGGGCCAGCGGCTCCAGGGTGCGGCGCCGGCCATCCATCCAGGGACGCACCAGCACCGCACGGATGTCGTCGCGGGCCTTCTGGGCGCGCTCCAGGTTGTCCAGGCGATCGCGACGCTCCGCCGTGCAGGGCAGCTCCAGGGTGATGGCCTCGCCCTGGTCGTCCTCCAGCGTCCAGCACAGCGCCTGGCGCACCTCGTCGAGCACCGCCTCGTGGCAGCGGGCCGGGCGCAGCAGCAGGCTGGTCGGGGCCTCGGCGCTGAGCGCGGCGCTGTCCTCCAGATGTTCGCGCAGCGCGCTCCAGCGCCCGATGCCCAGGGTGCCGAGGCGCGGGTCGTGAACCGCCCAGTGCGGCTGGGCTTCGCTGCGGGTATCGCCATGGCTGGCCAGGCGTCCGTCGTCGGCCTGGCGGGGCGAGAGGAGGCGCAGCGGCGACCGGCACAGCAGCTGCGGCGTGGATTTCCACAACGCCTGCTGGCTCCAGGCCGATTCGCGGCGAAAGCCCGGGTCGCTGTTGTCCGGGCGTGCCAGGCTGGCTTCGCGCACTTCACCTTCCTCCAGGTCCCAGAATGCCAGGGTCAGGCCGCGCGCGCCGCCGGGCGTGGTCCACCAGTGCCCGCCCAGGGGCAGCAGGTCGAGCGTGGCGCCCGCCTGGTAATCGCGACGCAGGCGGCCACGCAGCGCGGGCAGGCGTTGGGCATCGGCCTGTTGCAGGGCGGCTGCCAGGGCGTGCACCTGGGCCATCTGCACCAGGACCTCCCGTTCGCCGATGTGGTCATCGCGGTCGGCAAGGCGGCCGATCTGCCCGCCCAGGGTGCGCAACTGGGCGGCGAGACGCGGCAGCCCCTCGGTGCGGGCGGACAGGTTGAGCATGCGCAATTGCACGGCGCTGGCCTGGCTGGCGTGGGACAGCCCCTGGCGCAGCAGTTCCTGCAGCAGCGCATGGAGGCTGGCGAGCAGGTCGCGCTCCGCCGGGTTCAGTTGCACGGGGTCGAGCACTGGCGCGTCGCTGTCGGCCGGCCAGTCCCAGGGCTGGCCCTGTCCCTGGAACAGCAGCGCCAGCGCGGCCAGGTGCAGGGCCTTGCGTTCGTTTTCCCGGCCCTCCGAAAGCATGCCGTCGAAGCCGCCTCCGGCCAGGTAGATGGCCTCGCAGGCCAGCGCCGGCAGGTGGATGACCAGCCGCCGGCCGTGGCTCTGGTGGCGGGCCTCGCCCAGCTCCCCCAGCCATTGCCGGGCCTTGCGCGTGGCCGCCTTGCCGGCCTGCTTCTGCAGCTGCTGCGGATCCAGCGCCAGGGCCTCGCGCAGCGCGATGTCGGCATCTTCTGCCGGCGCTTCTTCGCCGGCGGGCGCCGTGGGGTGTTCACGCAACCAGATCACGGCCGCGAGGATGTGCTTGCAGCAGCCGTTGGCGGGGCAGGTGCAGCGCGCCGCGTCGATGCCGGTCGCATCCAGGCGTACCTGTTGGCCATCGGCTTCCACCAGGCCGCCCCGCTCGTCGTTCTCCAGCCAGCGCAGCTTGCCGGCCTCCACGTCCTTGGTGGCGCGGCGCAACAGGCCGGCGTTGGCCAGCACCTCCAGCGCGGCATCGTCGTAGCTGCGGTAGCGGTCCTGCCAGGCGCTCATTGCATCACCTCGGCCAGCCACTGGGCGAAGTGCTCCGGGGTCAGCGCGGCGATCTGCATGCCGCGGTCGGCGAGGCGTTGCCCCATGGCCGGGTCGTAGACCGGCTGGGCGCCGTCATCCAGGGCGGCGAGGCCCAGCAGCCTGACCCGCGCTTCGTTGAGGCGTGCCACGCAGGCCAGCAGCGGGCCCACGGCGGCGCCTTCCTCGAAGTCGCTGATCAGGGTGAGCACGGTGCGCTGCGGGTTCTCCACCAACTGCTCGCAGTAGCGCATGGCCTTGCCGATATCGGTGCCGCCGCCCAGTTGCACGGTCAGCAGCACTTCCACCGGGTCGTGGGCCAGGTGGCTGAGGTCCACGGCCTGGGTGTCGAACAGCACCAGGCGCACGCGCACGCTGGGCAGGCTGGCGAGAATGCTGGCGCAGATGGCGCTGTACATCACCGAGTCGAGCATCGAGGCGCTCTGGTCGACGCAGAGGATGATGTCCCAGGGCAGTTGCCGGCGTACGCGGGCGTTGAAGCGCGGCGATTCGATCAGCAGGCGCTTGCGCTGCGGGTCGTAGTGCTTGAGGTTGGCGGCGATGGTGGCGCGCCAGTCGAAGTTCTGCGCGTTCTTCACCAGCGAGCGGCGGAAGCGGTTGCGCCGCCCGTGCAGGGCGTTGGTGAAGCGGTTGCGCAGGCGCTGGAGGATCTCCTCCACCACGCGGGTGATCAGCTGGCGTACGGCATCGCGGGTTTCCGCGCCCAGGCGCCCGCGCACGCCGAGCAGGGCCTTGGCCAGCGCCGGGCTGGGTTCTAGGGTGGCCAGGCTGGCGGGATCGGTGAGCAGCGCACTGATCTCGTAGCGCTCGATGGCCTGCACCTGCAGGCGCTCGAACGTCGAACGGGGGAACAGCGTGCGCGCCTGCTCCAGCCAGTTCAGGGCGGTCAGCTGGCTGTCGTCCAGCGAGCCGCCGCGCCCGCCCTGGACGTGGCCGCGGCGCTGGTATTCGCGGTTGTAGAGGTAATCGAGGGTCTTCTCCAGGCGCGCATCGGCGGCGTCGAACTTCGCTTCATGCAGCGCGCGGTCGGCGTAGCGGCCGAGGATCAGGCGCCAGCGCCGCGCCGCTTCGAGGTCACTCATGGTGAGGCTCCTGGGCCCAGGCCAGCAGCCCGTCGCGCTCCAGCGAGCGCTTGAGCGCCAGCTGCAGGGCGGCGCCGGCGAGCAGGTCGTGGCTGTCGAGTTCGTGGTGGGCGCTGTCGAGTGCGGCCCCGGTGATGCCGTTCAACTGCGCCAGGTGGTCGGCCAGGCGCCCGGTTTCGCGGGGCTTGAGGCGGGTGAAGGCGAGGCGCAGGTCCGGCAGGTGACGGACGAAGGTGGCCTCGTCCCAGTCCGCCACCAGGGCGTTGAGCCGGTGGGCCAGGTCATCCACCCGCAGGATCAGCTCCGGTGCGGCCTGCAGCAGCCCGTTCAGGTAGCGCACGGCGCCTTCGCTGTCGGCACCGGTGCCGAAGCGCCGTTGCAGGGCGTCGGCCAGTTGCTCCTCGCTGCTGCGCCCGTCGATGAACCGCAGCGCGTCGAGCGCCCCGGCGATGCCGGCGGGGGCCACCGTCTGCAGGCGGTCGAGCGTCTCGTGGAGCGATGCCTCCTGCAGGGCCAGGCCGGCCTGGCTGCCGCCCAGGTGGAGGAACTCGCGCAGCCCGAGCAGGGTGTCGGTGGCGGCGCTTTCGCGTTCGGCTTCACAGGTGGCGAGGCCGGGTAGCAGGAACAGGGCGGCGGGGAGGATGCGTCGCAGCAGCGCCGGGAGTTGCGGGTACTCGTCCAGGCCGAGCAGGTCGCGGCCGCGCCAGAGGTGCAGCAGGCGCTGGCCGCAGGTCACCACGGAGGCCAGCTCCGGGTCTTCGTCCAGGTGCTCGGCCAGGCGGTCGAACAGCCGTGGCATTTGCTCGCCGAGGCCGATCGACCCGGCTCGGGCGAGCAGTTGCGCAGCGCGGCTGGCACTGCGGCCCTGGCCGCTGGCCTGCAGCGCCTGCTCTTCATCCAGCAGGCGGCGGATGGCGACTTCCCGCAGGCTGCTGCCCAGCTCGGAGCGTTCGATCAGGCGGGCCTCGACCACCGGTGACCAGGCGTAGTCCCACTCCTCGAAGAGCAGGTCCAGCCCGGTGCCGTTGACGAAGTCCGGGCCGCCCTGGTGGCGGGCGAAGCCGCTGTCCAGGTAGGCCATCAGGTGCAGGAAGCGGCTCCGCGCGCGGTGCCGGGGCTTGCGGTAGAGGTCCAGTCGGGCGCGGCGCTGGAGGCTGTCGCTGAGGTCGAGGCGGTGGCCCAGGGCCAGGCGCCGGGCTTCTTCCACCAACGGGGGTGCCAGGCTCGATGGGGGGATGTCGCCCAGGCGGTTGCCGCCCAGCTGGTTCTTCACGGCGTCGAGGAAGGCGGCCTGGCCGTCGTCCAGGCTGCCCTTGACGAAGCAGGAATGGATGGCGTCGAGCAGGTCGTAGCGCCCCGGCCCGGGGTGCTGGCGCAGGGCGGCGAGGCCGGCGGCCTGTTGCGCGGCCTGGCTGACGCTGGCGAAGGACAGGGCGTCGGCCAACTGCCGCTCGCGGGTTTCGGCGGCGATGGCGCTGAGGATGCGCGCGGCGATGCGTTGGCGCGCCAGGGCGTCGGCCGGGTCTTCCAGCAGTGCCTCCCAGACCCGCTGGTGGTAGGCCGGCGAGGGCATGCCCGAGGCGTAGCCGTTAAGGGCGTCGAGGCGGTCGAAGCTGTAGCGGATCAGCCAGGCCTGGCTCTCGCCGTCGGCGGCGGGCGTGGGCGCCGGCGGGCTGTCGCTGGCCAGGGCCTCGACCAGGGCCAGGGTGTGGAAACCGCCGGTGACCACCAGCAGGGGGCCGTCGCAACGCGACCGCCAGTCGCGGATGCAGGCGAGCATGTGCGCCTCGCGGGGCAGGGAGCCCTCGGCGGCGAGCACGTCGTCCTCGTAGTCGAGGCGCGCCATGGAGCACCAGGCGAAGGCGTCGCCGAACAGCGTGCGCCAGTCCTGCAGGGCACCGTGGCTGCGCAGCTCGAACAGGTGCTCCCAGAGCTCGTCGTGGTCACGGCAATGGGCTTCGCGGGCCAGCGCCGCGAGGTAGGCGCTGTGGGCCAGGTAGCGCTCGGCCATCAGGCTGCGGCTCTGCTGCGGGTCTTCCTCCACGGCCACCTGGCGGGCCCAGGGCAGGTCGATGAAGGCCAGCCGTGCGCCGAGGCGATGGCCTTCACGCAGGGCCTGCCATTCCGGCGAGTAGTCGCAGAAGGGGAAGAACGCCGAGCGCGGCGGCGCGTCCGCCGTGGCGCCGCTGCGGTGCTGGGAGAGGATCGCCAGGGGCGGGCGGCTGCGCGGGTCGAGCAGGTCGGGGATCAGGGCGTCGAAGTCGGCCGGCCCTTCGATCAGCACCGCCGCCGGGCGCAGTTCGTCCAGCTGCGCGCGCAGGGCGAAGGCACAGGCCGGGCTGTGGTGGCGCAGCGGCGCGAAGTGCACGCCGGCCGCGGCCAGCGCCTGGCGGTTGCGCTCGGCGGCCTGCAGCCGCGCGGGCAGGCGCGGATCGGCGGCGGGGCTCGATTCGGGCGGCATGGGTCAGTCCAACAGGCCCTTGCTGGCGTCGAAGAAGTGCTTCCACTGGCCGTCACGGCGGGCGCGTTCGCGCACCACGCTGTCCAGGTAATGGCGCAGGCGCTTGGCGTCGTCGCGGTTGTCCTTGAACACCACGCCGAGCAGCTGCCGCGCCAGCTCGGCCGGGCCCAGGCGGCCGTCGCCGAGGTAGCGGGCCTCCAGCGCGGCGGCGTAGGCCACGCTGACCGCCTCGGCGGTGGACATGACCGCGTCCGACGCCTTGATCGCGGTGCCCTCGCGGGTGGTGCCGCCGCGCAGCTCCTGGAACACGGTGACCAGCAGGCCGATGACGTCGCGCTCGACCACCACCTTGCCGGCCTCCTCGCCCAGCTCCCGCAGCAGCTGGCGCATCACCAGTTCCACCTCGAACTCGCCGTCGGCGATGGGGCGCACCGTCTCGAAGTTGAAGCGGCGCTTGAGGGCGGCGGACATCTCGTGCACGCCCCGGTCGCGCAGGTTGGCGGTGGCGATCAGGTTGAAGCCGGGGCGGGCGTGCAACCGCCCGGTCTCGCCCAGCTCGGGGATCATCATCTGCTTTTCCGAGAGCAGGGAGATCAGCACGTCCTGGATTTCTGGCGGGCAGCGGGTGATCTCCTCGAAGCGCACCAGCTTGCCCTGGCTCATCCCCTGGTGCAGCGGCGAGCCCACCAGGGCGCGCGGGGTCGGGCCCTCGGCCAGCAGCAGGGCGTAGTTCCAGGAGTACTTGATGTGGTCTTCGGTGGTGCCGGCGGTGCCCTGGATGGTGAGCATCGAGTCACCGCTGATGGCGGCGGCGAGCAGCTCGGAGAGCATCGACTTGGCCGTGCCCGGTTCGCCCACCAGCATCAGGCCCTGGCGGCCGAGCAGGGTGACGATGGCGCGGTCCACCAGGGCATCGTCGCCGTAGAACTTGCGGCTGACGCCGAGCGCCTCGTCCCCGAGGATGAAGCGTCGCACCGAGCGCGGCGAGCGCAGCCAGCCGGGCGGCAGGTCGGCGCCGGCCTGCTGGTCGGCCTGGGCCAGGCGTTGCAGTTCCTCGGCGAAATGCTGTTCCGCAGCCTGGCGGAGAACGGTGCTTACCATGGGGTCTTCTTCTCCCACTGGGGATCGAAGCCGACGCAGGCATCGGCGGCGGCGCGGTAGTCGGCATAGGTTTCGGCGAGCAGGACCGGCGGGATGTCGGCCAGCGGCAGGCTGTCGCCACCGGACCAGCGACGGCCCATCTTCTCGAAGGAGAGCCGGGTCAGCGCGGCGGGGACGTTCTCCTCCGGCAGGCAGTTGCCGGTGAAGCCGATGTTCACGCGCAGGCCCAGGCTGTTGAATTCCTTGAAGTAGTGGTCGAAGAAGCCGCCGTCCTCGGCGGCCGCGCGCTGGTAGCCGAGCTTGGTCAGCGTGCCGCGCAGGGTGAAGGTGTCGCTCAGCCAGCCCAGGCGGTCGCCGATGGCGTTGCCGCTCTCCTGGTCGGCGACGGCTTCGGCGCTGATCTCCGGCAGCTGGCGCGACATCTGCGCGAACAGCGGCTTGACCTTGTAGTCCTTGAAGTGGCGGACCCAGGCCTTGGCCGTCTCGGCGTCCACCAGGGCGGCGTGGGCGAGGCGCACGAGGCTGCCGTCGGCCAGCTCCACCTCGTCATCGTCGAGGTCGATCAGGCTGCCGTCCTCGGTGGGGCGGAACAGGCGCGTCGCACCCTCGGCGCCCACTTCGGCCCAGACCAGGCGCTGCAGCAGGTGGCGCATGATCGGGTGCTGCTGCAGGTACTCGCGCCATTCCGCCACGGGCCACAGGCGCGCCGCGCACATGGCTTCGTAGAGGCGCTGGCTTTGCAGGTCGATCACCTGCTTGAGCTCCTTCTTGCTGGTGGAGAACTGCGTCTTGGCTTCCTTGATCAGCGCCGGGTCGTCGCTCTTGCGCGGCTCCGGCAGGGCCTTGACCACCTTGCCGTCGGGGTTGCACAGCTCCAGCTTGAGTGCGGCATCGAGGCGCGCGGTGAACAGGCGCTCGCCGTACTGCAGGGCGAGCACGCCGTTTTCGTCGAAGCCGGCGCTGGGGATGGTGCGGTCGGCCAGTTCGTCGGCGCTCCAGCCGTTGCGCTGGGCGATCTGCTCCACCAGCTCGCGGGCGCGTGTCTGTACCGAGGCGGTGCGGTGGCGGCGGGCGATGGACAGCAGCAACTGGATCACCAGCGGCTCGTTGCTGTTGGCGGCGGCGCTGAGCATGGCTTCGATCTGCGAGCGGCGCGGGTAGTGGTCGCGCATGTAGGCCTGGATCAGGCTCACCTGCTCGTGGCCGGTGGTGTGCCAGGTGAGGGCGAGGATGCCCTTGTCGGCGATGGCGCTGCCCAGGTAGGTGCCCAGATGCTCGCGCTTGAGCGATTCGAAGGCCTGTTCCTGGGTGATGTCGGCGTATTCGGGCGAGTACTTCGCCCAGGCCTGGTAGTTCTGCATCTGCCGCGCGACATTGGCCTGGGCGTAGGCGATGGCCTCTTCCAGGGTCGGGTTGCGGGTGTCCTGGGCGATGAAGGCCAGCAGCAGGCTCTTGCCCAGGGTGTTGCGGCTGGCGGGGGCCAGGCGCTCCAGGTAGCGGTTGAGCAGGCCGTTGCCGGCGGGCTCCTTGAGCTTGCAGGCGAGGATCACCCACCAGCGCAGGATGGCCGGCTCCACCGGGGTGCCGTCGAGCCACTGGCAGGCGGGCAGGTGGTCGAGGTCGAGCCAGGCGAGGCTGGCCGGCGGCTTGGCCTGCAGGCCTTTGTGCGCCTCGGCCAGCAGCACGTCCGGGGCCAGGTGGCCGGAGATGTCTTCGCCGAGGCTTTCCAGGGTGGTGAGCAGGGCGGCGCGCACGGTTTCGCGCTTTTCCTTGGCCAGGGTCGCCTTCAGCGCGGGAATCGCCTCGCGGTAGCCCAGGCGCTGCAGCCATTCGGCGGCCAGGGTGCGGATCTCCTGCTTGCTCGATGCCAGGGCTTCCACGGCGCGGTCGCCGATGTCCGGCAGGGTCTCCAGCAGTTGCTGGGCTTCGGCGCGGTTGGTCTTGCTGCTGCCCAGGGCCAGCTCCAGCAGCACGGGGATGAAGCGCGCCGGCAGGACGGGGAACTGCTCGAGCAGGGTCAGCGTGGTGGCCACGCTGTAGCTGTAGCGGCCCGGAGCGGGGCGCAGGCCGAAGGCCTCTTCGATGAACTCGGGGTGCTCGGCGAAGAAGGGCCAGACGCGCTCGGGGGCGATCTGCCCGAGGGGCGAGTTCCAGGCGAAGCAGATATCCGCCGTGGCCCGGGCGGGGTCGTCGTGGCCGCAGCGCTGCAAGGCGTCTTCCAGGGTGCGCAGGTCGAGGCGTTGCAGGGCGTCGCCCTTCAGCCAGTCGGCTACCTGGTACCAATTGAAGTGGCGGTTGCTCGGGGCGCGGAGGACATGCAGCAGGTTGACCTCGGCGTTGGCGGCCAGGCGCCCCTTGTATTGCAGCACCGCGTCGATGCCGGCCGGGGTCTTGCCGCGCGCGCCGCCGTTGAGGCGTTCCAGGGCGTCACGCAGGTCGGACTCGCCGAGTGCCTGGAGCGACTTGTAGGTCTTCTGCCGCCAGTCCCACTTGCGCTTGTGCTCGAGGTTCTGGCGTACCTCCTCCTCGGCGGCGAGGCGGCTTTCCTCCAGCAGCTCGGCGAGGTTCTGCCGCAGCAGCTGCAGGACGGCATCGCCCAGTCGGACTTCGGGGCAGCGCTCGAAGTCGCCGGCCTCGGGCAGCTCTTCCTGCAGGGCGCGGGTCTGGCTGTCCAGGCGTGCCAGGGCACTGGCCAGTGCCTGTTGCACGGGCTTGGAACTCTCCACCTCCAGGCGGGCCTGCAGCAGGGGGCGGGCTTCTTCGCCTGCGCGGGCGAGCATGTCGGCGGCCTGGGCGCGTTCGGCGTTGTTTCCTGCTTCCAGCAGCTGCTGCAGGTGGGAGAGCTTGACCTGCAGCGGCAGTGTCTCCACCTGGGGCGCGGCTTCGGCGCGGACGCTCTTGGCGGCGCTCACCGCCAGGCGCACCAGTACGTCGGCGTAGGCGTCGGCGAGGGTGCGCTGGCTGCCGAGCAGCTTCACCAGGGTCAGGCAACCGCTCGCCGACAGCCGCGAGGGCAGGGCGCGGGTGCTGGAGGGGTGCTGCAGCAGGTATTCGCCGGTGCCGGGCAGGTTGGGCAGCGCGGCGAGGTCGCGCCAGTGGTATTCGTTGAGGTCGCGGCGGTCGAGGATCAGCAGCAGGGCGTCGTCGGCCGGCAGGTCGTCCACCGCCAGCAGGCGTACCAGCAGGTCGAGGTTCCAGTGCTTGCGCAATTCCTCGCCGTGCTTGTTGCCGAGGTTCTTCAGGGTCGTGTGCAGGGCGTCGACCGCCAGGTAGATGAGCCAGTCGGGCACCTTGGCGATGCGCACCAGGTTGGCGCCCTGGCAGGCGGCTTCGAGCACCTTGCCGAAGCGGGCGAGGGCGAGCACGTCGGTCCCGGGGGTTACGACATAGAGCCGGGCGCGGGCGTTGGCGGCGGCGTTGATGCGCTTCTTGTGCTTCTGCGCGTCGTTGCGCAGGTTGCCGGAGGGGTGCCACCAGCCCAGCGTGGCGGGCATGTCGAGGAGCACGACGGCCTCCTCGGCCGGCACCTTGCGCAGGTCGAGCAGGACGCCTTCGTCCTGGCCGCTGAGCACGTGGGTGGCGGCGCGCTCGGCCAGGCCGGGCACCAGGATGTCGAGCACCTCGAGGCTTTCGACGACGTGCTTGGCAAAGGGCGTGGCCGGGGTGGAGGTGGTGGAAAGGCCGATTTTTTCCAGCAGCTTCTGAAACATGGTGAACCTGTCCTTGGCGATGCGGTGCCCGATGGTAATTCATCGGGGCGGTTCAAGGCCTCTGTCACGGGCGGTCCAATGTGCATTTCTGTTGCTCAGCTCATGTTTTTCCGGCGCGGGGCCATCCTGGGGATGTGCGAGGTCGATGGGGTGGCTTGAGAGGTTGAAGGTCCTGGTCTTAACTCGTGGACGTAGCGCCCATAACCACAACAAGGGGATGCCATGAGCGATCACACCGAGGAATCCAGTTCTGACAGCGGCATCGACGCTGTCGCCATCTTCTGCCTGATCCTGATCGCGGTGGCCACCGCGGTGTTCTGGGTCAGCCACCAGTAACCGACCCGCCGCCCCCTCTGGCAGCCAGCCACGGAACCCCGCAGGGCGTTGCCGCCCTGCGCGGGTTGCAGGCGGTATCCATGGGCTCCGTCTGTTTTGGTTGTTGCGGATTCAACGAGCTCGGGCACGGTGCCTTTCGGCTATGCATGGCACCCTGCCACGACCACCGCGTGGGTTTCGCTTCGCTCTACGCCACGCTACGGATGCGCTGCGCGCGCATCGATGACGACTCTGGTCAGGCGTGAGGGCTCCCGATGCCCTCAGTCGGGGCGTCAGAGCCCGGCGAGGTGCAGCACCAGCTTGACCACGCCGAACAGCGTCAGCGCGAAGACCAGGGTGAAGAGCACCCCGAGGATGATGAAGTGGCTGGGCTTGCCGCGGCTGAAGTCGCGCGAGCGATTCTTGCCGCTCTGTACCCCGAAGGCGGCGGCCGCGACGCTGTGCAGCATCTCGCGGAACGTCAGGGGGCGTTGGTTTTCGTCGTTGCTGTCGTCCATGGTGCACCTCCGTGGGGCACAAGCTTAGCTCGCCCCCGGCAGGCTGCCCGGATCAACGTGCGCGATGCAGCAACTGGCGGGTATCGAGCGTCCCGGCGCGGGCGCGCAGTTGGCCGCAGCCTCCGTCGATGTCCTGGCCGGCGGAGTTGCGCACCTTGGTCAGCACGCCACGGCTGTGCAGGTAGCGCACCAGTTCGACGATGCGTTCGCCGCCCGGGCGCTGGTAGTCGTCGGCTTCCAGGCTGTTGTAGGGAATGAGGTTCATCACCGCGAACTTGCCCTTGAGCAGGCGCAGGATGCCGTCCGCTTCCTCCAGGCTGTCGTTGATGCCGGCGAGCAGCGTCCACTGGTACTGGATGGGGTAGTCGGTGGTACGGGCGTAGGCCTCGCCCAGCTCGACCAGTTCCTCGGGGCTGATGCGCGGCGCCTTGGGCAGCAGGCGCTCGCGCAGCTCGGCGCGGCTGCTGTGCAGCGACAGCGCCAGGGCCGGCTTCACCCGTTGCTGCGGCAGGCGCTCGAACACCCGGGGGTCGCCCACGGTGGAAAACACCAGGTTCTTGTGGCCGATGCCGCCGTCGGTGCCCAGCAAGTCGATGGCCTCCAGCACGTTGTCGAGGTTATGGGCCGGCTCGCCCATACCCATGAACACCACCTTCTTCACCTTGCGATAGCGCCGCGCCAGGGCTACCTGGGCGACGATCTCCAGGCTGCCGACCTGGCGCAGCAGGCCGCTCCTGCCGGTCATGCAGAACACGCAGCCCACGGCGCAGCCGACCTGGCTGGAAACGCACAGGCCGTCGCGCGGCAACAGCACGCTTTCGACCATCTGGCCGTCGGCCAGGCCTACCAGGAGGCGCGCCGAGCCGTCGGCGGCGGGGTGTTCCGAGCGCAGCCGCGCCAGGTTGTCCAGCTCCTCGGCCAGGGCCGGCAGGCCTTCGCGCACGCTGATGGGCAGGAAGTCCTGGGCCTGCTGGCGCAGGGTGCAGGCGTCGAGGGGCTTGCCCTGCAGCCAGGCGCGTATCACCCGGCCCTGGTGGATGGGCTTGGCGCCGAGGGCGGCGAGGCGGTCGTGCAGGTCTTGGATGCGCATGGGGCGCGAATCCTACCACCGGCGTTGGCGCTTAAGTAGGGGCGCCCTGCCAGCGCAGGCGCCCCTCTGCGTACCGCGTCCTTCAGCGGCCCCGGCTCAGCTCCGCCAGGCGCGTCGCCGACTGGCGCATCGCCTGGCCGAGGGCGTCGAGGTCGACGGCATCGCGGGCGTTCTCCTCGCTGGCCGAGTGGATGCGCACCGCCAGTTCGTTGATTTCCTGGGTCACGTGGCTCTGTTCCTGGGCGGCGACGGCGATCTGCTGGGCGCGCTGGGAAATGTCGTCGAAGCTCTGCACCGTGGTGGACAGCGCCGCGGCGGCGCCTTCGGCTTCCTCCACCGCGTGGCGGGTGCGTGCCTCGCCGGCCTGCATCGCCTGTACCGCCTGGCGCGAAGCCTGCTGCAGGTTGGCGATCATGCCGCTGATCTCGTTGGCCGAACTCTGGGTCTTGGCCGCCAGGGAGCGCACCTCGTCGGCCACCACGGCGAAGCCGCGCCCCTGCTCGCCGGCCCGCGCGGCCTCGATGGCGGCGTTGAGGGCCAACAGGTTGGTCTGCTCGGAGATGGCCTTGATCACGTCCAGTACGGCGCCGACCTGCTGGCTGTCCTGCTCCAGGCGGGCGATCACGGTAGCGGCCGCCGCCATTTCGCTGGACAGCGACTGGATGGAGCGGCTGTTGGAGGCGACCTTCTGCTGGCCGTCGTTGACCACGGCCTGGGAGCGTTGCGCGGTGTCGGCGCAGTCGTTGGTGTTCTGCGCCACTTCGTTGGCACTGGAGGACATCTCGGTGATGGCCGCCGCCAGTTGGGTGTTCTCCTGGCGCTGCTGTTCGGCGCGCTGGAGCAGGGCGCCGCTGAGGCGGCCCAGGCTGGTGGCTTCGTCCTGCAGGCGCCGGGATTCGTCGGCAATCACCTGGAGCATGCCCTGCAGCCGGCCGGCGTACTGGTTGACCGAACGGCGCAGGCCGCCGATCTCGTCGTCGCGGAGGATGGTCAGCGCGCCGCCATGGCCCTGGCCGCTGCCGAGTGCGTCGATCTGTGCGGTGGTCTCGCCCAGTTGCTCGAGGATCTTGCGCCCGGCCAGCCAGACGAAGAACAGCAGCAGGCCGAGCAGCGGCAGGAGGAAGGCCAGCAGTTCATAGGTGAGCGCCTGGGCGAGCCCGGTGACCCGTGCCCTGGGCGTGACCAGGCCGACGGTCCAGTGGGTTTGCGGCATGACGAAGAGATTGGCCTGGCTGGCTTCGCCGAGCACCGCGTCGTCATCCAGGGTCACGCTGGCGGTGCCACCGGAGCCGAGCTTGCGGCGGGCTTCCGCCAATGGCGCCAGCCAGGCTTCGCGACCGGCGAGTTCGTCGAACTTCTGCATGCTGGCTTCGGCGGCGCTGCCCGGCAGGGGGAAGAACAGGATGTTGCCGGCCGGGTCGAGGGCGAAGGCGTAGCCCCCGGTGACCTTGCCCTGGTCGCGGAGGAAGGCGGCCAGGTCGTCGAGGCGCAGGTCGATGGTGCTGACCCCGGCGAAGCGGCCCTGCAGTTTGTACGGCACGCTGCAGGTGACCATGGGCACCTTGCTCACCGGGTCCTGGTAGGCCTCGGACCAGACGCAGGCATTGCCCGCTGCGCTGCGCGCGCCGGTGTACCAGGCGTCGTTGTGGTAGCCGGGGCCGTCGGGCTTGTTGTAGTCGTCGGAGTATTCCAGCGCGCCACCGGCGCCACGGGCCCAGAAGAAGCTGCGGCGGGCGGTGCCGTCGGCGAAGGCGTTCGGCTCCGGCCAGATGCCGCCGCCGGCGATGGCCGCATCGCCGCCGTTGTCGATCAGGTTGGGGAAGTTGTCGCGGTACAGCGCCTCTTCACGGGGCAGGACCTCGGCCAGGTGCGCCATGCCGACGGCCAGGCCTTCGATGCCGGCCAGCTTGAGGCCGAGCTGGCGGACGATGGCGCTGCCCGTCTGCTCGATCAGGGCGTTGCTTTCCGCCACCACCCGCGGCTGGCCGCGGAACACCATGATGGCGAAGACGGCGAGTGCGGTGAGCAGCAGGAGAAAGATCGCGCCTAGGGTCAGGCGGCTGGAGATGCGGTCAGGCAGCAGAGACATTCGGTACTCCTCGATTCCCGAGCTGGAAGGCGGCACACGGCAGAGGCGCGGCAGGCTCTTCTTATGCAATAGCAGTGCCCGCGCGGTTGCGCCTCTAGAAGGCGTGTCGGCA
Source organism: Pseudomonas sp. Pc102 (assembly GCF_018408275.1). Classification (NCBI taxonomy): domain Bacteria; kingdom Pseudomonadati; phylum Pseudomonadota; class Gammaproteobacteria; order Pseudomonadales; family Pseudomonadaceae; genus Pseudomonas; species Pseudomonas sp. Pc102. The sequence goes on from NZ_AP021905.1 coordinate 2,145,497, forward strand.
GATGTCGGGGTTCCTGCAGCGATTTCGGAGGAGCGGTCGTTTCTGGGGGCGTTCAGGGAGTGGTCGAGCGTGCCTTTGGCATCGCGGTGATGGGTTTCGCTTCGCTCGCGGAACGCCGCCCGACCCATCCTACGAAGAGCACCAAGCCGCGCGGACTGGGCACCCGTGGGGTGGGTAGAGCCCCGCGAAACCCATCGTTGCGCCGCTGGGAGCCAGAAAGAACCGGGCCCGCATTGCGCGGGCCCGTTCGTGATCAGTAGTCGTAGCCGAGGTTCGGCGCCAGCCAGCGTTCGCTCACGGCCTGGTCCTGGCCCTTGCGCTTGCTGTAGCTCTCCACCTGGTCGCGTTCGATCTTGCCGACGGCGAAGTACTGCGCCTCGGGGTGGGCGAAGTACCAGCCGCTGACGGCCGCCGCCGGGAACATGGCGTAGTGCTCGGTGAGGAACACGCCGCTCAGGCCGGCCTTGTCGAAGCTGGCGCTCGGGTCCAGCAGGTCGAACAGGGTGCCCTTCTCGGTGTGGTCCGGGCAGGCCGGGTAGCCGGGGGCGGGGCGGATGCCGTTGTACTGCTCCTTGATCAACGCCTCGTTGTCCAGGTGCTCGTCGGCGGCGTAGCCCCAGTACTCCTTGCGCACGCGCTCGTGCAGCCACTCGGCGCAGGCTTCGGCCAGGCGGTCGGCGAGGGCCTTGACCATGATCGAGTTGTAGTCGTCGCCCTTGGCCTCATAGGCCTTGGCCACTTCCTCGGCACCGATGCCGGCGGTGGTGATGAAGCCACCGACGTAGTCGACCACGCCGCTCTCCTTGGGCGCGACGAAGTCGGCCAGGCACAGGTTCGGCTTGCCGTCGGGCTTGATGGTCTGCTGGCGCAGGTGGTGCAGGGTGGCCAGCGGCTTGCCCTGGTCGTCGCGCACTTCGATGTCGTCGTGGTTGACCTGGTTGGCCGGCCAGAAGCCGAACACGGCGCGGGCCTTGATCAGTTTCTCGTCGATCAGTTTCTTCAGCATCGCCTGGGCGTCGGCGAACAGCGCGGTGGCGGCTTCGCCCACCACCTCGTCGGTGAGGATGCGCGGGTATTTGCCGGCCAGGTCCCAGGAGATGAAGAAGGGCGTCCAGTCGATGTATTCGGCCAGCACGGCCAAGTCGATGTCTTCCAGCACGCGCACGCCGGTGAAGCTGGGCTTGGGCGCGCGGTAGCCGGCCCAGTCGAAGTCCGGCTTGTTGGCGATGGCGTCGGCGTAGGCCAGGCGCTCGGTGCGGGCGGCGCGGTTGGCGGTGCGTTCGCGGGTTTCGACGTAGTCGGCGCGGGTGCGCTCGACGAAGCCGGCCTTGAGCTCCTTGGACAGCAGCTGGGTGGCCACGCCCACGGCGCGCGAGGCGTCGGTGACGTAGACCACGGCGTCATTGCTGTACTGCGGGTCGATCTTCACCGCGGTGTGGGCCTTGGAGGTGGTGGCGCCGCCGATCATCAGCGGCAGGTTGAAGCCCTGGCGCTGCATCTCGCGGGCGACGTGGACCATTTCGTCCAGCGACGGGGTGATCAGGCCGGAGAGGCCGATGATGTCGCACTTCTCGTCGCGGGCGGTCTGCAGGATCTTCTCCGCCGGGACCATCACGCCGAGGTCGACGATGTCGTAGCCGTTGCAGCCGAGCACCACGCCGACGATGTTCTTGCCGATGTCGTGGACGTCGCCCTTGACGGTGGCCATGAGGATCTTGCCCTTGGCTTCGGGCTTGTCGCCCTTCTCCGCTTCGATGAAGGGGATCAGGTGGGCCACCGCCTGCTTCATCACGCGGGCGGACTTGACCACCTGCGGGAGGAACATCTTGCCCGAGCCGAACAGGTCGCCGACCACGTTCATGCCGGACATCAGCGGGCCTTCGATCACCTCGATGGGGCGCGCGCACTGCTGGCGGCACTCCTCGGTGTCTTCGACGATGAAGGCGGTGATGCCCTTGACCAGCGCGTGCTCCAGGCGCTTGTCGACCGGCAGCGAACGCCACTCCTCGTTCTCCACTTCCTTGGCCGCGCCGTCGCCCCGGTACTTGTCGGCGATGGCCAGCAGGGCCTCGGTGGCGTTGGGGCTGCGGTTGAGCACCACGTCCTCGACGGCGTCGCGCAGCTCTTTGGGGATCTCGTCGTAGATCTCCAGCTGGCCGGCGTTGACGATGCCCATGGTGAGGCCGTTCTGGATGGCGTAGTAGAGGAAGACCGAGTGGATCGCCTCGCGCACCGGGTTGTTGCCGCGGAAGGAGAACGACACGTTGGACACGCCGCCCGAGCTCAGGGCATGGGGCAGGTTGTCGCGGATGTAGGCGCAGGCGTTGATGAAGTCGACCGCGTAGTTGTTGTGTTCCTCGATGCCGGTGGCCACGGCGAAGATGTTCGGGTCGAAGATGATGTCTTCCGGCGGGAAGCCCACTTCATTGACCAGGATGTCGTAGCTGCGCTGGCAGATTTCCGCCTTGCGCGCCTCGGTGTCGGCCTGGCCGGCCTCGTCGAAGGCCATCACCACCACGGCGGCGCCGTAGCGCTTGCACAGCTTGGCGTGGTGCTTGAACTGCTCGACGCCTTCCTTCATGGAGATGGAGTTGACGATGCCCTTGCCCTGGATGCACTTGAGGCCCGCCTCGATCACCTCCCACTTGGAGGAGTCGATCATGATCGGCACGCGGGAGATGTCCGGCTCGCCGGCGATGAGGTTGAGGAAGCGCACCATCGCCGCCTTGGAGTCGAGCATGCCCTCGTCCATGTTGATGTCGATGACCTGGGCGCCGGCTTCCACCTGCTGCAGGGCGACTTCCAGCGCCTCGGTGTAGTTCTCCTCGCGGATCAGCCTGGCGAACTTGGCGGAACCGGTGATATTGGTGCGCTCGCCGACGTTCACGAACAGCGAACTGCGATCGATGGTGAAGGGCTCCAGGCCCGACAGGCGGCAGGCCTTGGGGATCTCCGGGATCACGCGTGGCGGATGCTTGGCCACGGCCTTGGCGATGGCCTCGATGTGCCCCGGGGTGGTGCCGCAGCAGCCGCCGATGATGTTGAGGAAGCCGCTGGCGGCGAACTCCTCGACCACCACGGCCATCTCGGCCGGGGTCTCGTCGTACTCGCCGAAGGCGTTGGGCAGGCCGGCGTTGGGGTGGGCGGAGACGTGGGTGCCGGCCTTGCTCGCCAGCTCGGCGAGGTAGGGGCGCAGTTCCTTGGCGCCGAGGGCGCAGTTCAGGCCCACGGAGATCGGCTTGGCGTGGCTCACCGAGTTCCAGAACGCTTCGGTGGTCTGGCCCGAGAGGGTGCGGCCGGAGGCGTCGGTGATGGTGCCGGAGATCATGATCGGCAGCTCGACGCCCAGTTCCTCGAACACGCCCTGCACGGCGAAGATCGCCGCCTTGGCGTTGAGGGTGTCGAAGATGGTTTCGATGAGGATGAGGTCGGCGCCGCCTTCCATCAGGCCACGGGTGGCCTCGGTGTAGTTCTCCACCAGCTCGTCGAAGGTGACGTTGCGGTAGCCCGGGTCGTTGACGTCGGGGGAGATGGAGCAGGTGCGGCTGGTCGGGCCGAGGACGCCGGCGACGAAGCGCGGCTTGTCCGGGGTTTCCAGGGTCTTGGCGTCGGCCACTTCACGGGCCAGGCGCGCGCCCTCGACGTTCAGCTCGTACACCAGGGACTCCATGCCGTAGTCGGCCTGGGACACCTGGGTGGCGTTGAAGGTGTTGGTCTCGAGGATGTCCGCGCCGGCGTCCAGATAGGCCTTCTCGATGGCCTGGATCACGTCCGGGCGCGACAGCAGCAGCAGGTCGTTGTTGCCCTTGACGTCGCTCGGCCAGTCGGCGAAGCGCGTGCCCCGGTAGTCCTCCTCCTGGAGCTTGTAGCTCTGGATCATGGTGCCCATGCCGCCGTCGAGGATCAGGATGCGTTCCTTGAGGGCTTTGTGAAGGGCGTGCAGGCGGGCGCTGCGATCGGTGAGCGGGCTGGACATGGAGGACCTGACTAGCTGGGCGGAAAAGGTCGCAAAGCATAGCAAAGATGAAGGGGATCGACCGCCCGCCGGCTGTTGCATGAATATGGCTCATGTTGCTGTGGGCCGAAGCCGGGCGGCGCCCTGGTGGGCATGGAGTGCGGGGATGCGGGCGGAGCGGGGGCGTGCGGGGAGCGCGGCCGTGGATGAGGCGGGGTCATCCACGGCGCGGGGTGGATCAGCCGCGGCAGCTGGCCGTGGCGTAGACGAAGTACTTCACCAGGTCGCGGTCGGTGCGGTTCCAGACCTCGCCCACCGAGCGCAGGCCCTGGCTCTGGCCGACCGCACCGGCGATGCTGCCGCACCAGACGCGCGGGTACTTGCCGCGGTACAGGGTGCCGCCGATGACCACGGCGACGTGGCCGTTGTTGCGCGCCGGGTTGTGGTCGCTGCCCTTGATGCCGGCGATCACGAAGTAGCCCTGGGAGGCCTTTTGCGCGGCTTCGTCACCGCTGGCCAGTTCCTTCCAGCCAGTGGCCTGGGGCAGGCCGCCCATGATGGCGTCGGCGTTGCCGCCGGGAATCGGTACGCCGAGGGTGGCGGCCACCGATTGCAGGAAGCCGGAGCAGTTGTTCTTGTTCTGGGTACCGGCGATGAAGCTCTGGTCCCAGGCCGCGGTGCAGGCGTTGACGATGCAGGTGTCGAGGCTCATTGACTATCCCTATCAGGGTTTGCAGAAAGGCTGTACGGGTTGCTTTGCTTGGGTCTTGCAGCTGCCGCTGTCGTCGCAGTCGGCGCCGAGCACCAGCTCCTCGCCCTCGACGCTGGCGCGCTTGCCGGTGATGTCCTGGCGGTGCAGCACCTTGCAGGTGGCGGTGTCGTAGGCCACCAGCTCACCGTTGGAGCCGCTGAACTCGTAGGTCACCAGGCGCTTCTCGTCGCGGCTGAGGAACAGCGGGTCGCGGGCCCAGATGCCCCCGTCCTCGATGTTGCAGCTCTTGCCGCTGGCCTTGTCCAGCAGCACCACCGGCGGCTCGGGGAAGGCGTCGGGTTCGGCGATGTCCGGGTTCTCGTTGACGAAGCGCACCTGCAGGCGCTGGCCGTCGCCAACGAATGTGCTGGGCGCTTCGGGGCTGGCCACCAGCTTGAGCGGGGCGAAGCCGCAATCGGAGGCCTGGGCGCAGGCGCTGAGGGTCAGGGCGGCGAGGGCGCCGGCGAGGGGTTTCATGGTCAGGATCTCCTGTGGCATGGCTGGAGCCGGCCGGGGGCGGTCGGTTGCAGTCAGGAGGGGCGGGCGCGCCGGACGGCGGCCCTGGAGCACGTTCCCTGTAGCTGCGCCGACATCATCCCTGGTGGCCTGGCGTGTCGGCAGGATACGCCGGTGGCCGGCGGCGGGGGATGACGGCGTTCACGTCTGCGCGGCTTTGCGCGCCCCGGCGGACGGACGGCGGCGCTGCGGGGTGAGGCCGGCGGCGCGGATTGTCGATGTGGGTCACGAAAGCCCGTTCCTGCGCTTCACAACGGGGGTGTGGCTGTTGCAGATTGATGCTGGCACCTGGCTAGTGCAGCAGGCGAGGCCCTCGACGTCGCGATTGACGTCCTCCCGCACGACAGACTGAACGCATACAAGGAAGCAGTTCGATGGAACACGCGAAGAAAGTGATGGAAATGGCCGGCTACTTTGCTGGACATGCGGTACAAGGCGTCGCCAGCGGCGAGATGCTGATCCCCATCGTCGGCTACCTGGGCACCGACCAGCAGACCAGCATGGTGCGGCTGCTATCGGACAGCTCCGTGGAGGCCATGCAGCAGGGCGAGGCGCGCATCACCAGCCTGGACGAGGACAAGCTGGGCGCGGTGTTCATCCGCGACGGCCTGGTCACCCTGCCCACCGGCAAGACCGACTGCCTGATCGTCGACATCCGCTTCGCCTCGGACAAGCAGCGCCATTTCCAGTGGCTGCTGCCCTACCGCAACGCCGGCCATGAAGCCGGCTTCGCCGTGCACAAACCCAAGGCCTCGGCTGGCGCGGGTTTCTCCAACGACCAGCTGCAGGAGCTGGCCGCAGCCTTCTTCGATGGCCTGGAGAACAACGAGGAAGCCCTGGAGGTGTGGAATAGCAACTTCGTCGAGCAGGCGGGCGAAAGCTCCGGGTTCCAGGGCCAGGAGAACACCCAGTTCACCGCCGAGGAGTTCCAGGCCCTGCGCCGGGCGCCCTTCATGGTGTTCCTGCTGGTGGCCGCCGCCGACGGCAAGCTCGACAACAAGGAGGCGCAGGCCTTCGTCAAGCAGCTGGGGGAGTCGGCCAAAAACGGCGGCCAGCTGTATTCGCGCATCATCACCAACGTCATCACCGACGTGCCGCAGCTGCTGACCGAACTGCTGACCACCCCCCTCAACCATGCCCAGGAGCTGCTGCGCATCCGCCTGATCGTCGAGACCAAGGTGGCGCCGGAGGAAGCACAGGCGTTCAAGCAGGCGTTGCTGGGCCTGGGCAAGGCGGTGGCTTCGGCCTCCGGTGGCTTCCTCGGCTTCGGCAGCAAGATCAGCAAGGAAGAGAAGGCCACCCTGGAGCGCATCGCCGCCGGCCTGGGCCTGACCTACAGCTGAGCCGCCCCGGCGGCGGGACGATGGGCTTGGGCTGCGCCGCGAGGGGCCGCCCATCCTTGGCTGCCGCTTCGCTGCAGCGCAGCGCGGATGCCGGTAGAATCGGTCGTCCGTTCGCCAAGGAAAAGGTCCATGCCGTACCGCGCGTTGTTCGCCGCCGCCCTTCTGTTCATGAGCGCTGCGGCGTGTGCCGAGGAAGTTTCCTACACCCGCGACATCCAACCGATCTTCACCGAGAAGTGCGTGGCCTGCCATGCGTGCTATGACTCGCCCTGCCAGCTCAACCTGGGCAGCGGCGAGGGTGCGGCGCGCGGGGCGACCAAGCTGCCGGTGTACGACGGTACGCGCACCCGCGCACAGGCCACCACGCGGCTGTTTTTCGACGCCCAGGGCGAGGCGGCGTGGCGCGACAAGGGGTTCTACTCCGTGCTGCAGGGCCAGGCCCCGCAGGCAGCGCTGATGGCGCGCATGCTGGAGCTCGGGCACAGCACGCCGCTCACGCCCAACGCCAAGCTGCCGGAAGACCTGGACATCGGCATCAATCGCCAGAACCAGTGCCCGACCCCGGACGAGTTCGACGACTATGCGAAGAAATTCGCCCACGCCGGCATGCCTTTCGCAGTGACCGGCCTGGACGACCAGCAATACCAGACGCTGCAACGCTGGCTCGCCGCCGGTGCGCCGGTGGAGGCGAGCACGGTGACGCCGACTCCGGACGAGGCACGGCAGATCGCCGAGTGGGAGGGGCTGCTCAATGCCCGGGGTGCCCGCGAGGTGCTGGTGGGGCGCTGGCTGTTCGAGCACCTGTTCCTCGCCCACCTGTACTTCGATGAGGGCAAGAGCGGGCATTTCTTCCAACTGGTGCGTTCGCGCACGCCCAGCGGCAAGCCCATCGATCCGATCGCCACGCGCCGTCCCAACGATGACCCGGGCACCGATTTCTACTACCGCCTGTGGCCCATCCAGGGCGTGATCGTGCATAAGACGCACATCACCTACCCGCTGAGCGATTCCAGGCTGGCGCGGGTCAACGAGCTGTTCTTCGGCAGCGACTGGACCACCGACAAGGTGCCGGGTTACGGCGCGCAACGCCGGGCCAACCCGTTCGAGACCTTCGAGGCCATCCCGGCCCAGGCGCGCTACCAGTTCATGCTGGATAACGCCGAGTACTTCGTGCGCACCTTCATCCGTGGCCCGGTGTGCCGCGGGCAGATCGCCACCGACGTGATCCGCGACAACTTCTGGGCGCTGTTCCAGGACCCGCAGCACGACCTCTACGTCACCGATGCCGCCTACCGGGGCGAGGCGACGCCCTTGCTGGCGATGCCCGGGCAGTTCGATGAGATCGGCGGGTTGCTGAGCCTGTGGCACAGCTACCGCGACAAGCGCAACGCCTACGAGGAGCTGCGGCGCGACGCCTACGCCGATGCCCCGGTGCCCACCTGGGCGGATATCTGGAGCGGCAACGACAACGCCCTGCTGTCCATCTACCGCCAGTTCGACAGCGCCTTCGTGCGCAAGGGGCTGATCGGCGAGGTGCCACAGACGATGTGGCTGCTGGACTACCCGTTGTTCGAGCGCACCTACTACCAGTTGGTGGTGAACTTCGACGTGTACGGCAACGTTTCGCACCAGGCGCAGACGCGGTTGTATTTCGACCTGATCCGCAATGGCGCCGAGGTCAACTTCCTGCGCCTGATGCCGGCCGAGTCGCGCACCGCGATCCTCGACGACTGGTACCAGAACAGCGGCAAATTGAAGATGTGGCTGGACTACGAGGACATCGACGACGACACGCCCACCGGGCTGTTCCTGCCGGTCGAGCGCGCCAAGGGCTCCTTCGCGGCGCAACTGCTCAAGCGCTACGCCGACCTCAATGCAAGGCCCGACCCGATCAACCGCTGCACCACCGGCAACTGCTACCGCCTGGGCATCGACCCGGCGCTGCAGCAGGCCGAGCAGGCGCTGAGCCAGCTGGTCAGCCGGCCGGCGGCGGGGCTCAAGGTGATCGACCAGATGCCGGAGGCGACGCTGTTGCGCGTCGAGCTGGCGGACGGGCACCGCGAGGTCTACAGCGTGCTGCGCAACCGCGCGCACAGCAACGTGGCCTTCATGATGGGCGAGGAGCTGCGCTACCAGCCCGGGCTGGACACCCTGACCATCTACCCCGGCGTGCTGACCAGCTACCCCAATTTCATGTTCAACCTGCGCGCCGAGGAAGTGCCGGCGTTCGTCGCCGCGCTCGGGCAGGTGAAGGACACGCCGGCCTTCGACAAGGTAGTGGAGCGCTGGGGTATCCGTCGCAGCCACCCGCAGTTCTGGCGTTATTTCCACGACCTCTCGGCCTACATCCACGAGACCGACCCGGTGGAGGCGGCCGTGCTGGACATGAACCGCTATCAGAACTTCTGAGGATTTGTCGCGAATTATTCCTACTAAAACACTAGGACTTTATCCGTAGGACCTGATTGGCGTACACTGCGCCCCATGTTTGCGAGGAGTTGCCATGAGCGCCATCACCATTACCCAGGCAGCCGAAGACTATCTGGCTGACCTGCTGTCGAAGCAGAACACCAGCGGTATCGGTATCCGTGTCTTCATCACCCAGCCGGGCACCCAGTACGCCGAAACCTGCATCGCCTACTGCAAGCCGGGCGAGCAGAAGCCCGAGGACACCCCGCTGGCCCTCGCGTCCTTCACCGCGTGGATCGACGGCCTGAGCGAACCCTTCCTCGAGGACGCCGTGGTCGACTACGCCACCGACCGCATGGGCGGCCAGCTGACCATCAAGGCCCCGAACGCCAAGGTGCCGATGGTCAACGAGGACAGCCCGCTGAACGAACGCATCAACTACTACCTGCAGACCGAGATCAACCCCGGCCTCGCCAGCCACGGCGGCCAGGTGAGCCTGGTGGACGTGGTCGACGAAGGCATCGCCGTGCTGCAGTTCGGCGGCGGCTGCCAGGGTTGTGGCCAGGTCGACCTGACCCTCAAGGACGGCGTCGAGCGCACCCTGCTCGAGCGCATCCCCGAGCTGAAGGGCGTGCGTGACGTGACCGACCACAGCAACCGCGAGAACGCCTACTATTGAGGCGTTGAAGCGGTAAGGAAAAAGGCAGCCCCCGGGCTGCCTTTTTCATGTCCGCAATTCCCCCGCAGGGTGGCGTAGAGCGCAGCGAAACCCATGCTGCCCGATGCCCGGGGACACGCCGGATCGATGGGATTCGCGGAGCTCTTCCCATCCTACGGCCAACGGTAAGGCTCATGACGCGGTTTGGGCCTGGGCGGCCCTGCCGCGACGCACCATGAACAGCGCCAGCAGGACCACCGCCACTAGCGGCAACATGCCGAGGTTCACCGCGCTCCAGCCGAGCCCGGTGATCAGGGCGCCGGAGGCGAAGGAGGCGCAGGCGGCCACCAGGCTGTTGCACAGCTCCATCAGGGCCTGGGCCTGGCCGCGCTCCTCGGTGGCGTGCCCTTCCGCCAGCAGCGTGGTGCCGGCCACCAGCATCAGGTTCCAGCCCAGCCCGAGCAGGAACGAGCTCACCAGGAAATACGCCATGCCCAGCCCGGCCAGGGCGATGCCGGCGCTGAAGAGCAGCAGCACGGCGCCCGACAGGGCCACGCGGCGGCTGCCGAAGCGGTCCACCAACGGGCCGGCGGCGAAGGCGGGGAGGAACATGCCGAGCATGTGCCAGCGGATCACCTCCGACCCGGCTTCCAGCGGCAGGCCGCAGAAGCTCATGGCCAGGGGCGTCGCGTTCATCACCAGGATCATCAGCCCGTGGCCGATGGCGGTCGTGGCGATGGCGGCGCGGACCAGCGGGCGCTTGAGCAGGGCCTGGGTGGCCGCCCAGCCGGCCTTGGGCGGCCTGGGTGCCTGGCCTTCACGCAGCAGGCGCAGCAGTGCGAGGGCAACCAGCGCCAGGGCGGCGATGGCGAGGTAGGCGCCGACGAAGGGCGTTTCCAGGGCGTTGCGCGACCAGAGCGCCAGGCTCGGCGCCAGCAGTGCGGCGCAGATGCCGCCGCCGACCACATAGGCGGTGGCGCGGCCCTTGTGCCTGTCGTCCACGGCTTCCTGGGCGGCGAAGCGGTAGTACATGGCCGAGGCCTGGTAGGCGCCGATCGGCAGCGCGCCCAGGCACAGCAGGGTGAAGTCGCCAAGCCAGACGCCCAGGGCGCTGACCAGGCCGCCGAGCACGCCGGCGGCGGCGCCGAGCATCAGCCCCGGGCGGCGACCGTGGCGCTGCATGAACAATGACAGCGGCTGCACCGCCAGCAGGTTGCCCAGTACCAGCAGCGCCAGCGGCAGGGTGGCCAGGGCGTTGAGCGGCGCCAGTTGCAGCCCCACCAGCGAGGTGAGGGTGATGCCGATCATCGAGCAGCTCCAGTACAGGGCCTGGCCGGCGAACAGCAGACGGATGCTCGGGTTGCGCAGCAGCATGGGGACCTCAGCGGCTTACCAGTATTTGGGGTAGCGGGCCTCGCGGCTCGCGTTGTTGTAGACCAGCGCCACCAGAACCAGCAGCAGGGCGCCGCTGAGGGTGGGGTAGAGCAGGAAATCCCAGCCCGGCTGCAGGAGGAAGACGATCACCGGATTGGAGCCGGCCGGCGGGTGCACGGTCCGGGTCGCCATCATCAGGGCGATCGCGCTGCCCACCGCCAGTGCCACGGCCCACCAGTGCGGGCCGCAGACATACAGGAAGGCCAGGCCCGTGAAGGTGCTCAGCAGGTGGCCGAAGACGACGTTGCGCGGCTGCGAGAAGGGCACGTCGGGGAAGCCGAAGACCAGCACACAGGAGGCGCCGAAGGAGCCGAGCAGCAGGCTCAGGGTCAGCGCGTCGCCCAGGCCGGCGATGCTGGCGATGGCGAGGAAGCCGCCGAGCCAGGCGATGAACACCTGGCGCGCGGCGGGGCGAGGGGGCAGGGCGACGGCGTCGCCACGGAATTTCTTCATCAATTCGAGCATGGTCGTCTTCCGGGTTCAGGCGCGCTTGGCGCAGCCAGCGGGGTTGTGGATGCGCTGGCTCGATGGCGGATTGGCGGCGAGCTTGGCGGCGGGTCGGATGGGGCGCCCGACCAGCTTGCCGGCGCAGTTGGGGCAATGGCCGGCGAGGTGGGTTTCGACGCAATCGCGGCAGAAGGTGCACTCGAAGGAGCAGATCATCGCCTCGGCGGAGTCGGGCGGCAGGTCCTTGTCGCAGCATTCGCAGTTGGGGCGCAGTTCCAGCATGGCGGTTTCCTCAGGGCGTGGTGGGGCGTCCGAAGCGCTCCGCGTATTCCTGCGGGCTGATGGACAGGTGCTTGTGAAAGGTGCGCCGCAGGTTCTCGGGATGGCCGAAGCCAGTGAGGCGGGCGACGGTGGCGATGGAGGCCTGGGCGTCCTGGAGCAATGCGCGCGCCGCCTCCAGGCGCACCCGTTCGACGTACTTGCCGGGGCCCATGCCCAGCTCCTGGACGAAGGCCCGGGACAGGCTGCGTGGAGCCATGCGCGCCTGGGTGGCCAGTGCCTCCAGCGACAGGTCGCCACCGAGGTTGCCGGGGATCCACTCCAGCAATGCGGCCAGGCGCGGCGTGCGGCTGGGTTCGCAATTGAGCAGGGCGCTGAACTGCGCCTGGCCGCCGGGGCGACGCAGGAACAGCACCAGCCGGCGCGCGACCGCCAGCGCCATGGTGCGGCCGAGGTCGGCTTCCACCAGGGCCAGCGCGAGGTCGATGCCGGCGGTGACCCCGGCGGACGTGAATACGTGCGGGTCGCCGTCGCGGCCGTCGGGGGCGTAGGTGTGCAGGCGATCGCCCTGCACGTCGATGTCGCAATAGCCGCCGAGGGCGGGCACGTCGGACCAGTGGGTGGTGGCGCTGCGCCCGGCCAGGAGGCCGGCGGCGGCGAGGATCAGCGCGCCGGAGCAGATGGAGCCGAGCCGTCGCACCCGGGGCTCGGCCTCACGCAGCCAGGCCAGCAGGGGCGGGTTGCGGCACATGCGCTCGACGCCCATGCCACCGGCCACCAGCAAGGTATCGAGGCTGGCCGGGTCGACTTCGTGATAGGCGGCCTCGGCGACCAGGGCGAAGCCGGCGGAGGTTTTAACCGCGCCGGCCTCGGTGCCGATCAGGCGGATCCGGTAGGCATCGGGGAGCCCCTGGCGCTGGCGTTCGACGTTGGCCGAGGCGAAGACCTGCAGCGGGCCGGTCACGTCCAGGCTCATCACATCGTCGAAGGCCAGGCAGGCAATGGTGCGCAGGGTGTCCATGGCGGATTCCATCAGGTTGATGGCGCCAGTCTGCGTCCTGCCGGGTTTGGCGACAATGACAATAACCCCACAGATATTGCCAAGGTGCTGGCCGGGGCGTTCAGCCCGCCGGGTCGGTGTGCAGCGCCTGGAGGAAGTTCATCAGTGACGCTTCCTCGGCGCTGAGGCCCTTGCGCTTGCGGGCTTTCTTCAGGCCCTGCAGCTCGCCGGCGAGGAAGGCGTCGATGATGGCCGGGTGGACGTAGCACTTGCGGCAGACGGCGGGGGTGTTGCCCAACTCGCGGGAGACCTGGCGGATCACCTCCACCAGGTGCTTCTTGGCGCTCGCCTCGTTCTGCCAGCGGTGCTTGCGCAAGTGCTCCAGGGCCAGGGCGCTGCCGGCCCAGGTACGGTAGTCCTTGGCGGTGAAGTCCTCGCCGGCGTGGCCGCGCAGGTAGTCGTTGATGTCGTGGGAGCTGACGGTGCGGCGTTCGGCACCGTCGTCGAGGTACTGGAACAGGTGCTGGCCGGGCAGTTCCAGGCAGCGCCGGAGGATGCGCGCCAGTCGCGGATTGCTGAGCTTCACGCTGTGCTCGACGCCGCTCTTGCCCTTGAACTCGAAGCGGATGCTGCTGCCCTTCACGTCGACGTGGCGGGTGCGCAGGGTGGTGAGGCCGAAGGATTTGTTGTCCCGCGCGTAGCGGCTGTTGCCGATGCGGATCAGGGTGCGGTCGAGCAGGGCGACGACGGCGGCCATGACCTTGTCGCGGCCCAGGCCGGGCTCGTCCAGGTGCAGGTCGATTCGCCGGCGCAGGGTCGGCAGGGCCTGGCCGAAACGCAGCAGGCGCTCGTACTTGGCGGCGTCGCGTATCTCGATCCACAGCGGGTGGTAGCGGTATTGCTTGCGCCGACGGGCATCCCGCGCGGTGGCCTGGATATGGCCTTGTGGGTCGGCGCAGATCCACACCTCCTGGTAGGCGGGCGGGATGGCCAGTTTGTTGATGCGCTGGATCTCCAGCTCGTCGCGGATGGGGCGGCCGGCGAGGTCGATGTAGACGAACTTGCCGCGCTGCAGGCGCCGGGCGAAGCCGGGCATGCTGTCTTCGACGTAGCGCAGTTGCGGCGGCAGGGCGGGTGGTGTTGCGGCTGTCATGCGTGCGCCTCCACGGGTGAGGCCTGGTGCTTGCGGCCCAGGGCGTGCGACCAGGCGTGGCCGTCGCAGCGGGGGCAATGGGCGTCCTGCCCGCGGGCGAGGCGCTGGGTGAACCCGCATCGGTTGCAGGCGTAGAGGCCGTCCTCGCTGGGGCGCTCCACGGTCTGGCGCAATTGGCGGGGTAGCACGGAGAGGCCTTCGCGCACCTCGCTGTCATCGAAGAAGTAGAGGCTGACATCGCCATTCACTTCGAGTATGGCCAGCCTTACCTGGCCCAGGTGCTCGACGCTCTGGCGGCGCAGCTCCATGAAGAACTCGTCGCTGGAGATGTTGTGACGGGCCAGGGCGTCGATGTTGTAGAGGCCGTCGCGGATGATCACCACCGGTTCGCCCTCCAGCCAGGCGCCGAAGCGGCGGCTGTGCTCCATGGCGTAGGTGGTGACGCGGTACAGCACCAGCAGGGTGACGAAGACCACGAGGACCGGCAGCAGGGGCACGTCTTCGTAGAAGGAAACGTCGCCGGCGGCGGAGCCGAGCGTGAGGATCACCAGGACCTCGAACAGGGATATCTGGCGGACACCGCGCCGTCCGGAGACCTTCAGGAACGCGAACACCACCATGAAGGCGAAGAGGGCGCGCAATGCGACTTCGGCGAGGAAGCCGAGGGGGAACTGATCGATGAGGATTCGCTGCCAATCGAATGGGCTCATGGCCTGTGTGCTCCTTGCGCGGGTCGAAACGAGGCTTCGCGGGCGGTTGCCGCATGTGCTCGGGGCTGCAAGGTTATGGACAGCGAAGGCGGGGAAATTTCGTCAGTGACAGACGAGGCGGCGTCGCGATGACGCCAGGGCGGGCAGCCGGGAAGCTGCCCGCCGCGCAGTGGGCACAGCGCTGGAAGGTGTTACTCGGGCATTTTCCAGGGGTCGAGGCTGTAGCCCTTGCGGCTCAGCTCCTCGCGGGACTGCTTGAGGATGCTGGCCAGTTGTTGGGGGTCGCAGTAGGTGCTGCTGGCGATTTTCGAGCGGCCCAGCAGGCGCGTGCTGGTGCGGTCGATGACGCTGAGGCTGAGCTCGCCGTTGCCATCCTGAGGGGCCCAGGCCACGCACTGGAAGGGTTGGAAGGCGCGGCCGGCGATGATCAGGGCTTCGTTGACGCGAAGTGTTGCGTTCATGGGGTGGGTCTCTCCGTATTGTGCCCAACGAGGTCGACGGGGGCGGTCGTATCGACCGTTGCCTGCCGTCGTGGATATGGATGGCGAAACCTGACCAGGAAGTCACAGCGGGTCGTGAATAAATAACTATTTGTCGCGGCAATGAATGGAATGGCGATAACGCTCTCGAAAAAGCGTCATTTCCGTGCGCTCGACGGCCCGGCTCGGGTATACAGATGCGCCGTGTACCGGGCCATCCGCGCCGGTATGATCCCTTCCATGTCCGCCATGCACCTGTGAACCATCGGGGTAGATGCAGTGCCTATTCGCCGTAACCGATCCCTTGCCGGCTGTGCCGTGCTCGCGTTTTCCATCCTGCTGGCGGCCTGTTCCGCCCAGCCCACCTCGCCGGGGCTGCGTGGCCTGCCCGAGGCGGTTGAGCTGAGCAACGTACCGTTCTTCGCCCAGCACGCCTACCAGAGCGCGCCGGCGGCGCTGGCAGCGCTCTTCACCCAGCAGGGGGAGACGGTGACGCCGGGCATGGTGGAGAAGGAATTGCGGCTGCCGGAACGCGAGGAGGGTCTGCAAGGGAACCTGGCCGATGTGGTGCACCGCCACGGGCTGCTGGTCTACCCGCTGGGCGACCAGGTGGAGGACCTGCTGGTGCAGGTGGCGGCGGGCAATCCGGTGCTGGTGCACCTGCGTCAGGGCTATGGCTGGCTGCCGTCCTGGCGATATGCGCTGGTGGTGGGCTATGACCGCCACAAGCAGGTGTTGCTGCTGCGGGCCGGCGGTGAGCGGCGCCTGCCGATAGGCTTCTCGGAGTTCGAGTCGGACTGGGAGGGGGCGGGCCACTGGGCGGTGCTGCTGCAGGCGCCGAACCAGTTGCCTGCCGAAGCGGACATGGCGCGCTGGAAGCAGGCGGCCGACGCCCTGGCGGGTGCCGGCCAGGCCGATGCGGCGAATATCGCCAGGAAGCAGCTGCGTTGAATGCCCGCACAGGGCTTCTGCCCCAGTAAAAATCCACGCTCGTGGAACCTGGACTTGCGTTGGCCCCCAAGTAAGAAGGGGCCAGCCAGACTTCGGAGTTTGGATGAAGGGTGTGCCACGCGCCTGGAGAGCCTGCCGGAAGCACCGTGCGGCGGTGCGCACGGCACGCCCCACAGCATGTGTTCATCCAGCGGGGCCCTCAATTCAAATCGTCACAGGCAGAGCCGATGACTCGTGACCGCGCCCCGGGGACGTGGTTTCCCGCGTTCCAATGAAAAACGGCGCCCGAGGGCGCCGTTTTCATGTCGCGAGGATCAGATCCCCAGCTTGTCACGCAGGCTGTAGTACCAGGCACCGATGGCGCTGAACGGGACCTGGAACAGACGGCCGCCCGGGAAGGGGTAGTGCGGCAGGCTGGCGAAGGCGTCGAAGCGTTCCGCCTGGCCGCGCAGGGCTTCGGCCAGGACCTTGCCTGCCAGGTGGGTGTAGGTGACGCCGTGGCCGCTGCAGCCCTGGGAGTAATAGATGTTGTCGCCGATGCGGCCGACCTGGGGCAGGCGCGAGAGGGTCAGCAGGAAGTTGCCGGTCCAGGCGTAGTCGATCTTCACGTCCTTGAGCTGCGGGAAGGTCTTGAGCATCTTCGGGCGGATGATCGCCTCGATGTTCGCCGGGTCACGCGCGCCGTAGACCACGCCACCGCCATAGATCAGGCGGCGGTCGCCGGAGAGGCGGTAGTAGTCCAGCAGGTAGTTGCAGTCCTCGACGCAGTAGTCCTGCGGCAACAGGCTCTTGGCCATTTCTTCCGACAGCGGTTCGGTGGTGATGACCTGGGTGCCGCAGGGCATGGACTTGGATGCCAGTTCGGGCAGCAGGTTGCCCAGGTAGGCGTTGCCGGCCACCACCACGAACTTGGCCTTCACCCGGCCTTTCGGGGTGTGCACGACCGGGTTGGCGCCACGCTCGACGCGGATGGCGGGGGATTGTTCATGGATGATGCCGCCGAGGGATTCCACCGCTGCCGCCTCGCCGAGGGCCAGGTTCAGCGGGTGGATGTGGCCGCCGCTCATGTCGAGCATGCCGCCGATGTAGTTCTCGGTCGATGCGACTTCACGGATGCGCTTGGCGTCCAGCAGTTCCAGCTGGGTATGGCCGTAGCGTTCCCACAGCTTCTTCTGGGCTTCCAGGTGGCCCATCTGCTTGGGCGTGATGGCAGCGAACACACCACCGTCCTTGAGGTCGCACTGGATGTCGTACTTGGCGATGCGCTCGCGGATGATGCGGCCACCCTCGAACGCCATCTGGCCGAGCAGTTGGGCGTCCTTCGGATTGGTGGTGCGCTCGATCACGTCGATGTCGCGGCTATAGCTGTTGACGATCTGGCCGCCGTTGCGACCGGACGCACCGAAGCCGACCTTGGCCGCCTCGACGATGGTGACCTTGAAGCCGTTCTCCAGCAGGAAGAGTGCGGTGGACAGGCCGGTGTAGCCGGCGCCGATGATGCAGATGTCGGTCTCGGTCTCGCCGACCAGCTCCGGGCGCTGCGGTACCGGATTGGCCGATGCTGCGTAATAGGATTGGGGGTAGGGAGTGTGCGTCATCTTGAATCTCTGTTTTTTATTTTTTACGGATGGCGTGATGCTACCCGAGTTGAAAATGGCCGGCTAGGGGCTGTGCAAGATATTTAACGCAGCGTCGAACAACAAAAACTTCACTTTTTCAGTCAGTTAGCGAAAAAAGTTGTTGACGCCGAAATGCATCGCTGTAGAATGCGCACCCATCGAAGGCACATAGCTCAGTTGGTTAGAGCACCACCTTGACATGGTGGGGGTCGTTGGTTCGAGTCCAATTGTGCCTACCAAATCGAAGCCGCTCAGGCGGTGCAAAGAAGGCGATCCGAAAGGGTCGCCTTTTTTGTTGCCCGCAAAAAATCCAAGCATGCGGCAGGGTGCAAGCACTGCCTCCCACTCCCTTCCGCTGCTCCTCCTCGCGCCGCCAGATGTCCATATATCGGAAACATGCTGCCGCTTCGCTTGGTTATGTCTGTGCGCTATCTAATCTTCATGGGCATTCACCAGCGAGGAGGCGGGTGCCATGGGGAATCGAGTCGGGTTCGTGCGCCGGGCGGCAATGGCGGCTGCCGGGGCGTTGCTGTTCTCGTCGGGTGGAGTCGCCCAGGCGGGTGATATTGGTTTCGGAGTCGGTGTCAGCTATGTCTTCGGCGGCGGCGTTGCGGCAGGGATAAAGGCATTCGGCGATGACGAGGACGCTATCGCGGTTGGCTCGGTCGGGCTCGACTATCTATTCGCCTCGTCTGCCTTTCGGCCAAACATAGGGATGACCTACCAGGGCGAGGGGTATTTCAGTGGCGGTGATGTCGGCTACAACCTCATCACTGAACGGGTGGATTTTGCTGCGGGAGCAGGTTGGGCGGATGAGGATGATGCCCATGCCCTGTTCGCGTCGGAGGAGCCTGTCTTCCTTCCGTGATGCGTGCTCGGTCCGGCGCGGTTCCGATGGATAAAAGAATGGGAGCAGTGCGGTATGCCCGCGCTGTCGAGGATGTGGTGCGATGCGGTCGCTGGGTTCAGATATCGGCGATGAGCATGCCGTGCATTACACGGTAGAGGCCGTCGTTGATCCTGATTGTCAGTGGCTCCCGGCCGATGATTCGTGCCCCTTCCTTGAGCAGTTCATCGATGTGCGCACGCAATGCATGAAAGTTCCGTTGTTCCTTCACGGATTGGTCTCCCCTGGAGAAGATGCGAGCAGAATAGCAGTAGCTGTGACAGGGCTCGTATTCTGAAATTCCGTTGCGCTTCGAAGGTTTCAACTATCGCGTGGAAGCATGGTGCGGAGATGGGCGCCAGTCATGGCAGAGGGAGTGCCGGGCGTAACGCCCGGACTCGATCAGGCGGCTGCGGAGTGGCTGATCAGCATCCCGCAGTTGACGCGATACAGATGGCCGCTGACCTTCAGGGTCAAAGGGTCGCGGCTGATAATGCGGGCTCCGTCCCTGAGCAGCTCATCGATGTGGGCGCGAAGAGCAAGGAAAGTACGTTGTTCCTTCATCGTATGACTCCTTGGTCGATTTATTCGGCGGAGCATATCAGCGCAACTGTGAACTGATATGGATTCTTGTGTGATTGTTGTCACATTTCGATGATGGCAATTGAATGTCAGTTCCGGGTCGGGGCTCGTCCTGGCAGTAGGTCATGGGGCGGCGGTCGATGAGTGTCGTGTCGAAGTCATGTCGCTTGCTTCTAAGCCACTGATTCTTTTGTGCTAAAGTGCCGCCCTTCGCGGTTCTTCCTGCTCCTTCCGTGTTCTTCGCGTCGCCAGCGCCAGTCGTCCTGCCTATATAAAGGCGTGCCGCTCGCGTCCACGCTTGTCACTGTCACGTGTTTCTGGAAGCATCCGCGGTTCTCGACACCTCCAGTGACCCTGGTTCGGCTCGGTTGGCCTTCGGGCTCTGCCATCGTGTGGCAGGCATACCACCGGATCAATTACTGGCTCATCCCAACCCATGTGGCCTTTGGTAGAGGTCACCACTAGGAGAGGAGGCGCCATGCCCATCATTACTCTTCCCGACGGCAGTCAGCGTTCGTTCGATCACCCCGTGTCCGTGCTCGAGGTGGCGCAATCCATTGGCGCCGGCCTGGCCAAGGCCACCGTCGCTGGCAAGGTCGACGGCAAGCTCGTCGATGCCTGTGACCTGATCGAAAACGACGCGACCCTGCAGATCATCACCCCCAAGGACGAGGCTGGAGTCGAGATCATTCGTCACTCCTGCGCTCACCTGGTCGGCCATGCCGTCAAGCAGCTCTATCCGACCGCCCGCATGGTGATCGGCCCGGTCATCGATGAAGGCTTCTATTACGACATCGCCTTCGAGCGTCCCTTCACGCCCGAGGATATGGCCGCCATCGAAAAGCGCATGGCCGAGCTGATCGACAAGGATTACGACGTCATCAAGAAGGTCACCCCGCGCGCCGAGGTGATCGAAGTGTTCAAGGCCCGTGGCGAGGACTACAAGCTGCGCCTGGTCGAGGACATGCCGGATGAGAAGGCCATGGGCCTGTACTTCCATGAGGAGTACGTGGACATGTGCCGGGGCCCGCATGTGCCCAACACCCGCTTCCTGAAAGCGTTCAAGCTCACCAAGATTTCCGGCGCCTACTGGCGCGGCGACTCGAAGAACGAGCAGCTGCAGCGTGTCTATGGCACTGCCTGGGCCGATAAAAAGCAGCTGGCCGCCTATGTCCAGCGCATCGAAGAGGCCGAGAAGCGCGATCATCGCCGCATCGGCAAGCAGCTCGACCTGTTCCACCTCCAGGAAGAAGCCCCGGGCATGGTGTTCTGGCATCCCAACGGCTGGACCCTGTACCAGGTGCTGGAGCAGTACATGCGCCAGGTGCAGCGCGAGCATGGCTACGTTGAGGTGCGCACGCCCCAGGTCGTGGATCGTATCCTCTGGGAGCGCTCGGGCCACTGGTCCAACTACGCCGAGAACATGTTCACCACGGCTTCCGAAAGCCGCGACTACGCCGTCAAGCCGATGAACTGCCCGTGCCACGTGCAGATCTTCAACCAGGGCCTGAAGTCCTATCGCGACCTGCCGCTGCGCCTGGCCGAGTTCGGTGCCTGCCACCGCAACGAGCCGTCCGGTGCCCTGCACGGCATCATGCGCGTGCGTGGCTTCACCCAGGACGACGCCCACATCTTCTGCACCGAAGAACAGGTGAAGAAAGAGGCGGCCGATTTCATCAAGCTGACCCTGCAGGTGTATGCGGACTTCGGCTTCAGCGATATTTCGATGAAATTGTCGACTCGCCCGGCCAAGCGCGTGGGATCCGACGAGCTGTGGGATCGCGCCGAAGGTGCCCTCGCGGACGCCCTGAACGAGTCCGGCCTGGCCTGGGAATACCAGCCGGGGGAGGGCGCTTTCTACGGTCCGAAGATCGAGTTCACCCTCAAGGACTGCCTCGGCCGTAACTGGCAGTGCGGCACCCTGCAGTACGATCCGAACCTTCCGGAGCGTCTGGATGCCAGCTATATCGCCGAAGATAACAGCCGTACGCGCCCGGTGATGTTGCACCGTGCAATCCTCGGCTCCTTCGAGCGCTTCATCGGCATGCTCATCGAGCACTATGCGGGCCTGTTCCCGGCGTGGCTCGCTCCGACCCAGGCGGTGATCATGAATATCACCGACAAGCAGGCCGATTTTGCCCTCGAAGTGGAAAAAACCCTCAACCAAAGCGGGTTCCGTGCCAAGTCCGACTTGAGAAACGAAAAAATCGGCTTTAAAATCCGCGAGCATACTTTGCTCAAGGTTCCCTATCTCCTGGTTATTGGAGATCGGGAGGTTGAGACACGATCCGTTGCTGTGCGAACCCGTGAAGGCGTCGATCTGGGCTCCATGCCCCTCGACCAATTCGTCACTACGCTTGCGCAGGCGGTTTCCCGGCGTGGTCGCCAAGAATTGGAGTAATCATTATTAAGCGTGAAATGAGACAAGATAAACGAGCTGCACCCAAGGCCCCGATTAACGAGAATATCTCGGCTCGAGAGGTGCGACTGATTGGTGCAGACGGCCAGCAAATTGGCGTCGTCTCGATTGATGAAGCGCTTCGCGCTGCTGAAGAAGCAAAGCTGGATCTGGTGGAGATTTCCGCTGATGCAGTGCCGCCCGTCTGCCGAATCATGGACTACGGCAAGCACCTGTTCGAGAAGAAGAAGCAGGCTGCTGCGGCGAAGAAGAATCAGCACCAGCAACAGATCAAAGAAATCAAGTTTCGTCCAGGGACGGAAGAAGGGGATTACCAGGTAAAACTACGCAACCTGGTACGTTTCCTTAATGAGGGAGACAAGGCCAAGGTATCGCTTCGATTCCGTGGTCGTGAGATGGCTCACCAGGAGCTGGGCATGGAGCTGTTGAAGCGGGTCGAAGCCGACCTCGCCGAACTCGGCACCGTTGAACAGCATCCTAAGCTGGAAGGACGCCAGCTGATGATGGTCATCGCTCCCAAAAAGAAAAAGTAACCACCAGGGCACTGGCAGGCCTTGCGGTTATGCGTAATCACTCAATGCGGAGTATCCGAACATGCCAAAGATGAAAACCAAGAGCGGTGCAGCCAAGCGTTTCCTCAAAACCGCTGCTGGCTACAAGCACAAACACGCTTTCAAGAGCCACATCCTGACCAAGATGTCCACCAAGCGTAAGCGTCAACTTCGCGGTAGCGAACTGATGCATCCGTCGGACAAGGCAAAAGTCGAGCGCATGCTGCGCGTTCGTTAATCGGTCAAGATTCTAGAGGAAATTACTCATGGCTCGTGTAAAGCGCGGCGTCATCGCTCGCAAGCGTCACAAAAAGATTCTGAAACTCGCCAAAGGCTACTACGGCGCACGCAGCCGCGTGTTCCGCGTTGCCAAGCAGGCGGTGATCAAGGCTGGCCAATACGCCTACCGTGACCGTCGTCAGCGCAAACGTCAGTTCCGCGCTCTGTGGATCGCTCGTATCAACGCTGGCGCTCGTCTGAACGGTCTGTCCTACAGCCGTCTGATCGCTGGCCTGAAAAAAGCGGCCATCGAGATCGATCGTAAGGTTCTGGCCGATCTGGCAGTGAACGAAAAAGCGGCGTTTGCTGCGATTGTCGAGAAAGCGAAAGCCGTACTGGCTTAAGTCCCCGACAATCACCGGGCCATCCCGGTGCTGAACGTCACCAATAGGGGAAGAGCCTTGCGCTCTTCCCCTATTTCGTATCTGGAGTCTGTACATGGAAAATCTGGATGCGCTGGTCTCTCAAGCGCTTGAGGCAGTGCAACAAACCGAAGACGTGAACGCCCTCGAGCAGATTCGCGTCCATTACCTTGGCAAGAAAGGCGAACTGACTCAGGTGATGAAGACCCTGGGCGACTTGCCGGCCGAGGAACGCCCCAAAGTCGGCGCGCTGATCAATACCGCCAAAGAGCGCGTTCAGGATGCCCTGAATTCCCGCAAGGACTCGCTTGAGCAGGCCGCCCTCGGCGCCAAGCTCGCGGCCGAGCGTATCGACGTTACCCTGCCTGGTCGTGGCCAGGTCTCCGGCGGCCTGCATCCGGTCACCCGCACCCTGGAGCGCGTCGAGCAGTTCTTCACCCATATCGGCTACGGCATCGCCGAAGGCCCCGAGGTCGAAGACGACTACCACAACTTCGAAGCGCTCAACATCCCAGGCCATCACCCGGCCCGCGCGATGCATGACACCTTCTACTTCAACGCCAACATGCTGCTGCGTACCCACACCTCGCCGGTCCAGGTGCGCACCATGGAATCCCAGCAACCGCCGATCCGCATCGTCTGCCCGGGTCGTGTCTATCGTTGCGACTCGGATATCACCCACTCGCCGATGTTCCACCAGGTCGAAGGCCTGCTGGTCGACGAGGGCATCAGCTTCGCCGACCTCAAGGGCACCATCGAGGAATTCCTCCGCGTGTTCTTCGAGAAGGACCTGGGCGTGCGCTTCCGTCCCTCATTCTTCCCCTTCACCGAGCCTTCGGCCGAAGTCGACATGCAATGCGTCATGTGCTCCGGCAAAGGCTGCCGCGTGTGCAAGCAGACCGGCTGGCTGGAAGTGATGGGCTGCGGCATGGTGCACCCCAACGTGCTGCGCATGTCCGGCATCGACCCGGAGAAATACCAGGGCTTCGCCTTCGGCATGGGTGTCGAGCGTCTGGCCATGCTCCGTTATGGCGTCAACGACTTGCGTCTGTTCTTCGATAACGACCTGCGGTTCCTCGCGCAATTCCGCTAGGCCCGCCGTCAGAAACGCGACCCTTGCCCGCATGGGCGTCGCGCAGTTCAGTTGAGTGACCCCCGCCCATGCGGGGTGGCGTTGACCAGGCCCGCCATCGGGCTTTCCGTCACCCCCGCGATGCGGGCCCGCTGAGCCGCCGACCACCGATGCACGCAAGGCCGAAACGAATCCTTAGGAGAGCTGGATGAAATTCAGTGAACAGTGGCTGCGGAGCTGGGTAAGCCCGCAGGTATCCCGCGACGAGCTGGTGGCCCGTCTGTCGATGGCCGGCCTGGAAGTGGACAGCGTCACCCCCGTTGCCGGCGCCTTCAGCGGCGTGGTGGTGGGCGAGGTGCTGAGCACCGAGCAGCACCCCGACGCCGACAAGCTGCGCGTATGCCAGGTGAGCAACGGCAGCGAGACCTTCCAGGTCGTGTGCGGCGCCCCCAACGTACGCCCCGGCCTGAAGATCCCCTTCGCCATGATCGGCGCCGAGCTGCCGGGCGACTTCAAGATCAAGAAAGCCAAGCTGCGCGGCGTCGAATCCTTCGGCATGCTCTGCTCGGCCAACGAACTGCAGATCAGCGAAGACCACGGCGGCCTCATGGAGCTCGCCGCCGATGCGCCGGTGGGTGAAGACTTCCGCCGCTACCTGGAGCTGGACGACGTCGTCATCGAACTGGGCCTCACCCCCAACCGTGGCGACTGCCTCAACCTCTCCGGCCTCGCCCGCGAAGTCGGCGCGCTGTACGACGCCCCGGTCACCCGCCTGGCCATCGCCCCGGTCGCTCCGGCCCACGACGAAGTGCGCCCGGTCGAAGTCCTCGCGCCCAAGGCTTGCCCGCGCTACCTCGGCCGCGTCGTGCGTAACGTCGACCTTTCCAAGCCCACCCCGCTGTGGATGGTCGAGCGCCTGCGTCGTGCCGACGTACGCAGCATCGACGCCGCCGTCGACATCACCAACTACGTGATGCTCGAACTCGGCCAGCCCATGCACGCCTTCGACCTCGCCGAAATCAACGGCGGCATCCGCGTGCGCATGGCGGAGGAGGGCGAGAAGCTCGTCCTGCTCGACGGCCAGGAAGTCAGCCTGCGTGCCGACACCCTCGTCATCGCCGACCACACCCGTGCCCTGGCCATCGCTGGCGTGATGGGTGGCGAGCACAGCGGTGTGAGCGACAAGACCCGTGACCTGTTCCTCGAAGCCGCCTTCTTCGACACCATCGCCGTGGCCGGCAAGGCCCGTTCCTATGGCCTGCACACCGACTCCTCGCACCGCTTCGAGCGGGGCGTGGACTGGCAACTCGCCCGCGAAGCCATGGAGCGCGCCACTGCGCTGCTGCTGGAAATCGTCGGTGGCGAAGCCGGCCCCATCATCGAGAGCGTGAGCGAAGCCGACCTGCCGAGCATCGCCCCCATCACCCTGCGCGCCGAGCGCATCGCCCAGATGCTGGGCATGGAGATGGACGCCGCCGAAGTCGAGCGCCTGCTCACCGCGCTGGGCCTGGGCGTCACCTCCGTCGGCCAGGGCCAGTGGAAGGTGGAAGTCCCCAGCCACCGCTTCGACATCAGCCTGGAAGTGGACCTGATCGAAGAGCTCGGCCGCCTCTACGGCTACAACCGCCTGCCGGTTCGCTACCCGCAAGCGCGCCTGGCGCCCAAGGCCCGTGCCGAATCCGCCGTCGAACTGCCGGCCCTGCGTCGCCTGCTGGTTGCCCGTGGCTACCAGGAAGCGATCACCTACAGCTTCATCGATCCCAAGCTGTTCGAGCTGTTCAACCCCGGCGTGCAGCCGCTCATGCTGGCCAACCCCATCTCCGCCGACATGGCTGCCATGCGCTCCTCCCTGTGGCCGGGCCTGGTCAAGGCGCTGCAGCACAACCTCAACCGCCAGCAGAGCCGCGTCCGCCTGTTCGAAAGCGGCCTGCGTTTCGTCGGCCAACTGGAAGGGCTCAAGCAGGAAGCCATGCTCGCCGGCGTCGTCTGCGGCAAACGCCTGCCCGAAGCCTGGGCCCACGGCCGTGACGGCGTGGACTTCTATGACGTGAAGGCCGATGTCGAAGCGCTGCTCGGCGCCGCCGGCGCGCTGGATGACTTCGACTTCGTACCCGGCGAACACAATGCCCTGCACCCGGGCCAGACCGCCCGCATCGAGCGCGACGGCCAGCTGGTCGGCTACCTCGGCGCCATCCACCCGGAGCTGGCCAAGGCCCTGGACCTGGATCAGCCGGTCTACCTGTTCGAACTGGTACTGGCCGAAGTCATGCGTGGTCGCCTGCCCAAGTTCCGCGAGCTTTCGCGCTTCCCCGAAGTGCGTCGCGACCTGGCCCTGCTGGTTGATCGTGAAGTGGCCGCCGAGGCCGTACTCGACACCATCCGCGAGGCGGCAGGCGAGTGGTTGACGGACCTCAGGCTATTTGACGTCTATCACGGTAAAGGCATTGATCCGCTTAGAAAAAGCCTGGCCGTCGGCTTGACCTGGCAGCATCCATCGCGCACTCTTAACGACGATGAGGTGAACACCACAACGCAAAACATCGTCACCTCGCTGGAAGAAAGGTTCAACGCCACGTTAAGGAAGTAGCGTATGGGGGCTCTGACGAAAGCTGAGATGGCTGAACGTCTGTACGAAGAGCTTGGCCTGAATAAACGGGAAGCCAAGGAACTGGTGGAGCTGTTTTTCGAGGAAATCCGTCAGGCGCTGGAGCATAACGAGCAGGTGAAGTTGTCGGGTTTCGGCAACTTCGATCTGCGGGATAAGCGTCAGCGTCCGGGGCGTAACCCGAAGACAGGAGAGGAAATCCCGATCACGGCTCGCCGTGTCGTGACGTTCCGTCCGGGGCAGAAACTGAAAGCCAGAGTCGAAGCTTATGCTGGAACCAAGTCATAACGACGAATTGCCGACGATACCCGGCAAGCGTTACTTCACCATTGGCGAGGTCAGCGAGCTCTGCGCAGTCAAGCCCCACGTGCTGCGTTACTGGGAGCAGGAATTTCCCCAGCTCAACCCGGTAAAGCGGCGCGGCAACCGGCGCTACTACCAGCGCCAGGATGTGCTAATGATTCGGCAGATCCGGGCGCTGCTTTACGATCAGGGCTTTACCATCGGCGGGGCGCGCCAGCGTCTCTCCGGCGACGAAGCGAAGGACGACACCACCCAATACAAGCAGCTCATCCGGCAGATGATCGCCGAGCTTGAAGACGTCCTCCTGGTTCTGCGTAAGTAAAAAAACCTGAAAAAAACCTTCCACAATTCAAAAGCTTAAAGTATAGTTCGCTCCGTTCCGCAAAGCGGGGCAAGCAACAAAGTCGGGGCGTAGCGCAGCCTGGTAGCGCACTTGCATGGGGTGCAAGGGGTCGAGTGTTCGAATCACTCCGTCCCGACCAAAAAACCCTAGAAAATCCAGTCACTTAGCGGTGACTGGATTTTTTTATGGGCGCATTTTTTATCTCAGGCCCTAGAGAGTACTTGTGGTGACCGTTTGGTGACCGTTTGTGCTGGGCTTGGTTCTTTAACCTGGGGTACCCCTCAAGTAATCGGCCAAAAGCGGACGTCCGTGACTGGCTCTATTGAGCCGAAGTGGCCATTCGCTTTCCCAAGATCCCATTGAGTTACTCGGCCGCTAGTCGCTTGCCACTGGATATGCCATACAGGTCCATTGGCACGCGTTTCTTCACAAACGCATCCGCCCCCTGAGACGTTCAACAAATGCGAGGCTCAGCAAGTAGCTATGATTTGCGTTGATTGCATAAGGCCGGCTCCACTCAAGAAATTGGTCGACACACACGGCGCGGAGGGTGAATGCAAGTACTGCGGCCGTCTTGGGCATGCTATAGAGTCGAAGCAGCTGTTCAACTACGTTTACGAGCGCGTTGCGGAGAATGTTGCCAGCAAGGATGACCTGTCCCACTACGAGCTCGGCTTGCTATATCACTGTGGATCGGACTTCGTTGCCGTTTCGACTATCGATATCGTCCTCGCGGAGTGGTTTGAGCTCGGCAACGAACCTTACTTTGAGGATCTCTGCGGTGCCGTTCCACCTGAGTTCAAGGTGGATGACGCGGGGGACGAAACGCATTTTTATAGCGATGATGGCACGTTGGAGCAGAACATCTACGAGGACCGCTGGAAGAAGTTCATTGAGGATGTCCACTACAAACACCGCTACTTCAATGTCGGAGCCGACCAGTTCCTCCATTCCGTTTTTTCGGTGCTGGTGAGCGACGGCAACCAGCCAAAGCCGGAGGTAGTGCGGACCATCGCACATGGCGAGGTGCTCTACCGGGCACGCCATGCCCAGAACCAAAAGCAGGCGGAAGAAATCATCGGCAATCCTGCCGGTCAGTTCGGGCCCACGCCAAAGCATCTGGCCGGCAGCCAACGGATGACCCCGAGTGGCATCTCCGCCCTATATTGCGCATTGGAGCGAGAGACCTGCCTCAGCGAAATCCGCTCCATCACCGGCGACCATGTGGTCAGTGTCGCCCTAACACCTATCGGCGAGCTGCGACTTCTGGACCTCACTGCTCTGGACCGCTTAGAGCCACCGGCGCTCACGTTGCTAGACGAAGGGTTCCGCGAGTCACTACATCAGAAAGTGTTCCTAGGCTCGTTGGTCAAGAAGATGTCCCGGCCCAAGGTGCGCAACAACGAGTTGAGCTATTTGTCGACGCAGGTGGTCTTCGAGTATTTGCGGCTGCATTTCGGCAAGTACGTGGATGGCCTGGTGTTCCCCTCCGTCCAAACGGGCGAGGCAGGGACCAACGTGGTCATCTTCCCTGAAGCCAGCCGACTTTCCTACGTGCCTCCGGCCGATCCTGATTCGGTGGGCGGGCCTGCCCCAATCGCCGTACCACCGGAAAATCTATTTGGGCCGCCGGCCAAACTGGCCGTCGTGGCTGACTCCATCCGGTTCCACAAGGTCACTGCGATTGAAACTAAGGCCAAGGAGTACAAACATATTTACGGCCTGTTCATGAGTGACTTGAACCGTAAGCGCCTAGGCTCGGAATTTGAATAAGTGGGGTGATGGCGAAAGTTTTGGCTTCTGCTAGGAGAGAGCCCTATCCATAGGGGCCAGTTATGGACGTCCGCTCCGGCCAGAAGCAGCCACTTAGGTTGCGCTGCTTTCGACCCGCTCGCATTGTTTTGTCGGAAGGTCGCTCGTGCGCGGACGGAAACATCCCCATACCGGTCTTGTTAACGTACTGGCCACATGACAGGATCTAAAACTTGATCCTGTAGCGATTGCATAGCATGTCGAACGCCTCCGATACCGAAGAAGCCGCAGCCCCGTCAACGGGGTCGGTTTTTCGTGACGCCTTCCGCCTCCTATGCATTCTTTTAGAGGGGAGCTCACTCGCAACAGAGGGCGAAGGCGCCGAAGGATTTGATCGGGTTTTTCACGGCGAGAAGCGTGCTCAGGCGATCGTATTCTACGTTTGCTACCCCGACTACCTAGCGAATAGGCTGCTCGACCTACACGATGCTGGCCAGCCAGGGCTTCTTAGTACGGTCGAGAAGATCTTCGCCGAAGATGAGCCGAGCGTAAGGTTGGCAAAGATGATCCGCTGGCACCGCGGCGCCTACTTTGATCTTGATAACTCGCTCGGCGTGCTGAGCTTCTATGAGTTAATCCGCCCCGTTCAGAGGACGCTCCCCAATCTCGGTTCTCAGCATGACTACCTGCTCGGACCTAAGGCTGCAGCCTTCGTGCAAGACGCCGTAAAGTTGCAGCCTGCCCTCGCTTGGTATCTCGAGCGGGCGCGACTCGCAATGAAGGTTAGCGGTCTGAAGTCCGGTCACGCCCTCAAGGCCGAACAGTATAAGTTTGTGGAATATGAAGGAACGAAGCACAGCGGTGTGATTCCGTCGATCGCCGATCAGGTCAAGAAGCGCTTCGATAAGGCCAAAGTGGGGGACAGGGATGAGCGTCAGTAACACAATCAATTGGATTGACGAGATCGCCGCTAAATCGCGTGTCGAACGAGACGAAGTCACTAAGATCCTCCTCTCCCACGGTATAGAAGAGGACTCAACTCTTCCTCGAAAGCGCTCTCTCACCCTCAAACGGGTGCTGTTCCGCGGGATAAAGCACGGCGAAGAAGACCCATTTGAATTCCTGTGGGACGGCCTTGGCAACGGGATTTGGGGTCTTTTAACCGACGACAACGGCAAGGGTAAGTCCTCGATTCTTGGGCTGGTGCGCGGCGCTCTCCGTGGCGAGCTCCCAGGAAGTCGGCTCAAGCCAGATGTTTGGGGTTGGCTGAGCGAGTTCGAACTTGATTTCCTTATTGACGAGCACATTCACAGGATTTGCTTGATGAAACCTGCGGGTGCGACCGAGGCTGCAGCTGCTGTCGCCACTTTGTCGCGATTCGATAACGGTAGGGAGTTGGTGATTAAGCGAGGAATCCCCGACGACGCTTTTGGGAAGGCGGTCGACTCGCTGTTTATGGATGAGCTCGGCTTTTCCCGAGTGAGGGCGTACCGGGCTAGGCAAGGAGAAGCCGCGGAACATGGCTGGCCGGCCATGTGCGCTGCGCTTTTCATCACCGGACCAGGCGATACCCTTTTCGGCGATACCGCTCAAGACGCCATCCATCTACGCCTGATCCAACTCTTCATCGGCTTGCCCTGGATCACAACTTACACTTGCGCGTCTACCGGCCTGAAAGCGGTGTCAGCTCGCCTCGCGAAAGAGACAACTGGCAAGAGCGACCGGGTCGTGAGCCGTATCAGGGAGCTCGAGGATCAGATCCAAGAACTTGAGATCAAGCTTAAAGACGAACCCGACCTGACCAAACTTAGATCCGATTTGCCTAGTCTCGATCAGGAGCTGGTAGAGCTGCGCCAGATCGCTGAGGATGCGGGCGCCCTCGTGCTTAAGCGCAACGCCCTGTACGACGACGCGAAGATCGCTCGGGCGGAGGCTCGTCGAAGGCTATTGCAGGCGAAAGATGACGCCGAAGCGCGTGTTGTGTTCAAAAGGCTCAAGCCAACCTGCTGTCCCTCATGCGCTCGCGAATTTGAAAAAAATAGGTTCGCGGCGACTGAAGCACCAGCGTGTGGGCTTTGCGGAAAGGAAGAGGATGAGGTCGGTTCGACAGAAGAATTGATCACAGAGTTAGAAGCGGAGGCTGCCGATACCCTGGAGTCTCAGAAAACGGCTGAAAAAGCTGTGGACGAGGCCAAGATCGCTTGGGAGAAGGCTTCCGCTGCCGTCACTGCCGCCAGTCAACGGATCTCAAAGGTTCAGGCCGAGCTTCGCAAGGGCAGTGCTGCAGAGGAAATCAGGCTGGACATTGCAAAGCTGAAGGCGCGAATCGAAGAACTGGAGCTTGCGACTGGGCCGTCGGTCGATGTCGACCTCATCCGTCGAGAGGAGGCCGTTCTAAAGGCCGCCGAGAAGGTAACAAAGTCGCTCTTTGAAGATCTTCAGACTGAGATCCTCACGGAAGTTTCGGGCGCACTAATGAAATTCTCAGAGGCGTTCGGGGTTCGGAACCTGCAGAGCATGACCCTCAATGGTGCCGGCCATCTCAAGATTGAGCAGGGCGGGCAGATCACTTCCTTCACAAAGCTCAACGCAGGCGAGAATCTTCGCGTTAGGATTGCGGCGGCGCTCGCGGTTCTCGAGGTCGCCGAACGGCGTGGCCACGGGCGGCATCCCGGGTTAATAGTCCTCGATTCCCCTGCGGCGCAGGAGATGTCACACCAAGACTTCGCCGCCTTGGTCGAGAGCGTTGTTACTGCCGTCGATGAATTCCCTAATGTTCAGATAGTGGTCGGTGCCGTCAATAGGCAGGAACTGATCAGCCGCGTGCCTCGCGAACGGCGTCGCCATGCTGAGGGTGCCAATCCCTTGTTCTAAGGTATGCCGATGGATGACTTGACCGATCGCCTGATAGAGTCGGCCGGCGATGGTCGCCCGATCACGCTAAAGGGCCGAACCGATTTAGAGATCGAGTGCGTGATCAACACGCTGGCTGACCATCCGTTCGGACCAGACGTGTTCGTGGGGCTGTGCAGATCGGGCGAGCCGCGTGACGCCGCGTTGGCACTGAAGATCGTCGAGCGCACCTCCAGTCCCGCTGTAATGGGGGAGATCGTGCGTGAGGTCGTCTCCGGCCTACCGCTACCAGCTGCACTCATCGACGCTCTGCACGGTGCGATGATCGACCGCTCAGTCGATCACGCCGGGCATTGGGGCTTGAGGAGCCAGGCGCTGTTGGGAGCTTGGCTTCTAGCGCGGTCTAAAACGAGTCTCGGGTACAAGCTGGTAGCCAGCCTTTTGGAAACGGCGTCTGACGACGATGTCCAGTACCTTAGGCATGTCGCCAAAATCACCGGCCTCGTGAATGCACATCTTGCGGTTCCTGATCTCCAAGCAAAGCTAGTGAATCTTGTCGAGATCGCTGCATGCCGCGACGAGGCGGCCATGGAGCTTGGTCTAATCGAACTCAAGAGAGGCTTGGAGGACCGACAACGCGGGACGGCCCTTGAAGCCTTTACGAAGGCCAGAGATCTGTTCGCTATGGCCAGCGCTACCTCTGAAAGGCGTGCGGATGCGGAACTCTATCGCCGTAGCTTGACTATGCTCCTAGAGTTCCAAAACGGTCGCCGATCGGTTCCGGTAGCCGATGAGGTAAGTGCGATCACACAAGCTGCGTTCGAATATTCAATACACGCGATCCCGAACGATCCGCGTCTCGTGAACACTTGGCTTACAGACCGCGCCGGAGAAGCAATAGCTTGGGCCACGCTCGCGCTCAGACTTGAACGGCTGGAGGAGAGCCTTGGTGAGGCTGTGTGGCTCGAGGCGGCGATGGTCATCGAGCGACAACTGCTTGTCTGCTACTCGGCCAGTCGCTCAACCTTGAAGCGTACCTCCGACGGAGGTCTAGAGGCTATTCTCCGGCCGGCAATCTCAGATGCGGTCCAGCGGGAGCACACAAGGCTTCAGATTCTTGAGCTCTGGATCGACAAGTATTCAGACAGCGACATGATCGTGGACGCACGGATGCTCCGGAAGGAGGCGTTGGCGGCTAGGGAGGCCAGCATCTTACGAAACTCTACCGAGGAGGCGTCTACTGACCGAGTCGCCGCCTTGCTGGGCTTGGGCCTCGTTACGCATGCGGGCAAGTCTTTAGCACTTGAGGAGGTCGCGGCTGGAGTTGTGCAGGTAATCCTCACTTCAACACCACTCGTGGTGAGGCAGAAGCTTGAGGAGCTGGTCGCGGCGCTTCGGGCTAACTACGACTACGCCAACAACCCCGAGGCGCGGGCACTATTCAACAGCGTTCTAATTAGGACTTTGGCTTGGCAGTACGAACTCGAGAACATCGAACCGGGCAAGCGTTTGCTTTCGGACTACCTGTTCAATCCCAACGCCAGCGAGGCGGATCTACAACAGGATTATTTGGCCACGGTTCAAGCAGGTACAGGCGGAGGTGGAGTGAGGTCAGAAGCTCGGGCGATAGGACATGGCCGAGCCGATGTGGCCTTTGACATGGGCCTCGTGACGATCGTTGCAGAGCTCAAGAAGACTAACCACAACCGCACTCTGGAGGAACTGCTCGACGATCATGGCCTCCAGGCGACCGCATACCAACGATCCAACGTCCGACTGGGCTTGCTAGTCGTTTTAGACCTTGTGGATCGCGGCGGCACCGGGGAGCACTTCTCCGCATCATCGAAACTCCTTGAGAAAACCCCTCCGGGGACAACGACATCATACTCCGTAGCGGTATTCAGAATTCAAGGGCGCAAGACCACACCGTCTGCTATCAAGAAATCCCCAAAGCGCAAGCACTGGGCACAGACATAAAAGCGTTAAATCCAGCACGACGGCGCAGATGGCGAGACTAAGGCCATATAAGTCACGTACATCGTTCGCCACAGACAATAAGGCCAAGCCAACAGCTTGAATGCTCAGCCAAGTGCGAATGCCCACTTCGGGTCTGAAAAAGCCCGACCTTAGTGGCTGCTCCTGGCCGACGTCTGATGCGATTGGCTCGAACCGGCCACTTCTAGCCGTGTCCTAATAACGTTTAGGATAGTTCAGTGATACCGCCCAGCTCAGAAGAGTAGGAAGTGTCTCTTACTCTCCACCAGCATTCGATTTTCTTGGCCCACTCGGAGATCATTTTCCCGCCAGCCCCACGATGAAGCGCGTCATTGACCTCTTCTGCCCATATCGCAATCTGCCGATGTAGCTGGGGAGAGATCGATTGTTCCTGCCAGATGCGGTTCAGATTGAGGGTCGCTCCCAGCTTGAGCGCTAGAATCGAAACTGTGTAGGACGTGATGTTGGCTTGGAATGCCGGGAACATGGGGCGGATGATCTTGTGAGCAGACTTGAACAGGATCGCCTTCGCAATCATCTGTTTGTACTGCTCCTGATCCGGTATCACGTTCTCACCAGCACTTTCCCTTTCCATCAGCTCATCCATGAATGCCTGGAAGTTTTTCTGACTGCCGAGGCTGACGATATGGGGCTTCTGATCCCAGGCAAACAGGAATTTGGCTAGGTCGGGCTTGGTAAGTTTGCGGTAAGGGGGGATTGTCGCCTGGAGTTTTTTCTTCTGTGCAGGGGTAGTTGCTTCCTTCTCCAGCATCACCTTGTAGCTGCCAGCTGAACGCTCGTAGAACCAGCGTCCAACGCCATCGGGGCAGTAAGTGCGCATGGACAGTTTTTCCAACTCTCGATGGAAGGGCTTGTTGGCGGACAGGTCGGACTGTTTGACAACGTTCTGGCTGTTTGCATACCGCGAAATATTGGCAATCAGCTCCTCATCATCAGCCTGCCCGGAGCGGAGCACGATGATCTTGGCCGGAACTCGGACACTGGAAAGATCAATGTCCGGGTGCTTTTTCTTGGCGAAGTAGATGGATGCAGTAGTCTGACCGCCATTTACAATCTGCATGCCCTGGAGCCAGAGAATGCCTGTCGAACCATCTGCCGCGGTGTCGAGCTTGGCTTGGTCGGCAACAACGACGATGCCGTTGTTATAGGCCATGAAACGGTCGGGGTGGTCGCGCAGGCTGTCACGGATTCCCTTGTTGACCCCCTTGCTGCTAACTCCCAGAAAGGAGCGCACGTTTGCCTCAAGGATGCGGGGACCATACTTCTCGTAAAGGAATCGCAGGGCTTCGCCTGGTACGGCTGTCAGGGCATAGTCATACTCATCGTCACCGGATCCAGGAACCCACACGCTAGGCAGGGCAGTCCCGCAGATGTCCCTGAAGTTTACTACCAGTTCATCCCGCGGACGCCCCTGCTGCCAGTGGTTGAAGAGGCGTTGAATGTCCATGATCTCTAGGCGGACCTGCTTGCCCTCGACCTCCTGCGGTGCATAGTTTCTCGTTTTGGCTACGGCATCCGTGATGACGAAAATACGGATGCTATCCAGCGTCTTGAAGATGCGCTCGACTTCGGTAACAAGGGCATAGGCATCGTTGGTTTCATCGAGCTTGCCGGATAGCTGGCCTGTTGCGCAGAACTTCAGAAACTGCAGCCCTTCCTTGGCAGCCTTTCCTGCTTCGGAGTCCGGAAGCGGCTCTAGCTCATCCACTCCCTTGTAGAGACTGACAAAAAGATCGAGGCGGTCTGGGTTGCCAGAGTCATCAATAGTGTCAGATACGGAGTAGCCGCTGATTTTTACCTTGTACGTACCTACCTTCGCTTCGTAATGGCAGACAGTTGGTTCAAAGGTGATTCCCTCGTCTGCCATGTGTGTCATGACATGCTCGGTGAAAACGGCCTCAGGAGGAATGGGGGCCTCCCCTGGGCCAATATCCTTTTCAACTTCATCGCGGATCGCGGCCTGCGTTTCACGCAGAAAGTCGACGAGCTCCATCAAACGACTCCTAACTGTTCGAGTACATCACCCATTGAGTGGTTGTTTGCCGTAACTAGAGAAAGGTCCAGCTCATATGCGGCATGGCGAATTGCCGAAGAAACGTTGAAGAGGGTTAGCCTGGGAAACTCCCCGTCCACAAGATGCAACCTTGTGTCGGTCAGCAGGAATCGACGTGTATAGACTGCCGCGTGCATGTCCAGATATCCGGCCTTATGGAGAGCCAGCTCGAAAAGGCGCATTGCGGCGGGGTCGGCGTCAAGGCGCTGCCGAGTTGTATCAACGAGCTCAGTGAGCGTTTTACCCGCCTCCTGAGCGCTGAATCGAAGCCCGGCCAGAAAGAGAGGCGGGCAGTTGGTGTCATCCAACTGCTCAAGTGAGCCAATCCGAACAGGGAAGCCGTCCGGAATCATTGTCGACTTAATTTCCACGCTTCCAAGGCCGATCTGGAAGTCGTGCAATCCGTCATGCGGACCTTTCCATGCATCCACTGCCGTAAACTGAAGGATTCCCGCATCCAGCAGAAGATTCAGAAATCGCAGCTCCCCGACCAGCCCCAGCTCCTTCTCTGGGCCTAGGCCTTCTCGTCCCTGACGCATGAACTCCTGCCACCCCCGTACCCGCCCGAGGAAGCGCTGATAGAGCGTTTCCTCGGGAGAATCGCTGAATGACTGGAGTAGGTGCACGATATCGGAGACTACCTTGGCAAACAGTTCAAGACTGCCTGCGGGCTGACGAACAATAGCGAGCCAATTGTGGTTGCCGCCAGTTTCTCCGAGTGTGGCTCGCTCCATACGGAAGCCCTGCCCTTGGGGAAGCTGCGTCGCCGGTGCGATTTTTGTAGTCGCAAATCCGACTAGAACCGCCTCCTCGTTACCTGGTGAGTGTCGGGCGGCCTTGATTCGGCAGGAGCCCGTCTGCTGAACCAGATCTATTGCACGCCAGCCGGGAGTGGCGGCGTTGCCAGGTAGTGCTCTCCAGACTCCCAGAATTTCGAGGTCACTCACTTGAGCCATACTGCTGCTCCCAAAGCACATTAGTGACTAGATAGGGCACGGATTTGCCGGCATTGCTGGAAGGGAAGCTGATGGCAAATGCCACGACAGGTGTAGTTACACCGGTGACGTTTGAGTCCTCGGGATCCAGTAATGAAATGATCAGGAGCCCTTTATCCGGTCGAGGTTCTATCCCATCTGCGCCTAGGCCTTTTACATGCCTGATTGCAGGGCCGTTGGGGGTCTCGGGGGGCTCTTTGCGTCTGGATCGTCCCGGATCCTTCACCCAGGCCCGTTTGGTTAACTCAAGCGCTGCGTTCCATCCGGCCTCATCAAGATCCATGGCCTCGTCTTGGGGGGATAAAAGTCTACCTATGGAGTATTTGCCCTCTCCTTCGGTTGCCTTGTCCTGTCGCTGCATCATTCTGACTGGGCTGCCTACGATATCGACTGTCCTCTTTGTCCCTCCGCCGATAACAGCCACCGTCCAAGATGTAAGTTCCCCGGAAAAACTCATTTCTTCAATGAAGTCTGCCAGAAGATCACTTTTTACCTTTCTAGAGTCGGGATGGGTCTGATAACCACGTAGGAAGCGGGTAACCGATTGCGCTGTTGCGTCGGTCCACTGAATCCCGCTCCAGCTGTCCTTCTTGCCATTGCGCTGCTGCGGGGGGATTGAGGAGGGACTTCCAAGCTCATCGGCAAGGGCCATGAGAGTAGACAGATTCTTTTCCAGCACACCCTTGTCGGTGTAAAAGCTGACAGTCTCGACGACATCGCCACTGAAAGAGAGATACAGGGTTTTGGCCGTACGCATCTTCAGTGGCGAAGTGACCATAAGTACTGGGTGAGAGCGCACCTTGAGGCCATATTCTCTGGGCGTCAGTCTACTCTCCATCATGAAGTCGAACTCAGCCCGTAACTCCTCGGCGGCGTCGGCAATATGTTCGAACCACTCAACCAGATCATTGGTCGTGTAAAGGCGGCACAAATCGAGGTAGCCGGGCCGGTAGCCAAACCAGCGCCCCATCTGCATCAGTGTGTCGTACATCTTGGATGCGCGCAGGAAGTAGC
This sequence comes from Pseudomonas sp. Pc102, assembly GCF_018408275.1. NCBI lineage: Bacteria > Pseudomonadati > Pseudomonadota > Gammaproteobacteria > Pseudomonadales > Pseudomonadaceae > Pseudomonas > Pseudomonas sp. Pc102. Next base: position 2,183,286 of record NZ_AP021905.1, read on the forward strand.
TGGTGCAGAGCCCTTCGAGGGTCAGCCCCCGGGCAAGCTTGTCGCCTCCGATAGCAATGACTTTCAGTCCCGTTGCGCTGTCGGCATAGTCAAGAAGATCCGTGGCCTTGCCATTGATCATGCGCACATCTATTTCATCAAGCACATCCAGCAGCACGGCCTCGATGTTCTGCCAAGAGGTAGCAGGGTGGCGGGACTCTTCTTCAATCTGGGCTTCGATCTCGAGGCTGGTGCTGACGAAGTCTCTTTCCCAGAGGCTCCTCAATTCGGCCAGTGCGCTCAGATGGTCGGTGCGTCTCCGGAATCGCTGCTTCAGGCCGTGAACATAGCCCAGAACCTGGCGGTGAACATGCTGCTGAACCTGGTTGAATCTGGTTACGTGGATCAGCATTGAGCTGTGCTGGGAGCCCTGTCCGCGGAGGCCTCTGATCGCGCATGAAAGAATGAATGCGTGTATGGCTTCGGTCAGCGAGGCAGGCATTGCGTCCTGGCCTTCGAGAAGTGGGACATGACTGCTTTTGTGGCTGACTGGCATCCAGCCACTCTTGCCGTCTTGGGAGCACTGATCCTTAACTATTCGGACCAGGTTCAGTGCGCCTGTGCGCCCGCTCTCACCAGCTAGCCCGAATACCCTCGACGGCCCCACATAGCTGGACGGCGCCGAGAGATTGGTGATGAAGGCGGAGGGGAATAGATCCGGCCCCTCATTGGCGGTTTCACCATGCTCGTGAATGTAGATGTTGGCGAAGGGGGTAGCGGTATAGCCGACATACGCCTTTCTTGAGAACGCGTGGAGGATCTGACGGATCAGGCTGTTGATGGCCGTGGGTTCATGATCCAGATCGGGGTTGCCGTCTTCGTCGACAACCTTCTCGCCAGTGTCGACAGATGCGTGATCGGCCTCGTCATCAATTATCAGCAACGGCAGATGTGTAACGAGCGGGCGACCGCTTTCCGGATCCTTGGTTTCGGCTACATGGGATTGGATCCAGGTCAGCAGTCGTGTCAGAACCGTTTTGTTCTTCTTGACGACAAACAGCCACGGGCGCTGCTCGGGCGAGACACCCAGATTCTTGGCAAACTTGGTGTTGAAGTCGCCGGTTTCCGTTCTGTTGGTCACATACTGGGGCCGGAGTGCCGGCGAGGGGTCGATTTTGCCGACTCCAATGAGCTTGTTTCCACTGCCTTCGATGGCGCTTGTTTCGTAGCCCAGAAACCCCTCGTCCAGACGCATCTGGGTCTGTGCTCGCAGGTTGTTGTGCAGCCCCGCAAGCACGATGATGATCTTGTATCCGGCATCCGCTGCCTTGCAGATCAGGCCAGTGTAGTTGCCAGTCTTACCTGATTGTACGTGGCCAACTACCATCCCTCGTCGATCCCAGGCGCCATCTCGCTTCGGGTCCTCAAGCATCGACAGAACGTTGTCTGTGGTTTTGTCCAGAGCCTCCATCGCACTCAGGGGTAGTTTCAGCTCCTGCCATTCGCGGTAGCGTTGCCAGTATCGCCAGTCCTTCTTGCGCTCGCTTGTGAGCCATGGCTCATGGCCGTTCAGGTCTACCAATGAAGAGTCATCACCTACCCATACGCTGAAGCGTCTGATCAGCTCCTCAGTAACGGACTCCCTATCCAGGTCCTCGCCCTTACCCGGCATGATCTTCAGCACCATGTCGATCTTCTGCGAAATGAGCTGAGGGGTGATAGCCGACTTGTCCTTTTCGTCAGCCAGCATTTCCTGAACGAACTTGACCACACTCCATTTATTTTCATCAGACATGAGGCGTCACTCCTTAAAGACTGTCTGGCAAAGCGCTAATGAGGGCAGGGTACGCGTGGAACGGCTCCATGTTCTTCAGCTGCTCCTTTGCGGCGGCGGCGGAATAGCCTTTTCTTTCGATCATGCTGCGATACATCACCATCATGATCTCGCTGACCTCTTGCGGCGGTGTCCTGTCAAATCCCGTGCAGGGGTATCCTTGTTCTCGGCCGTATCTATCCAGATTCGCTGAACAGGAACCGTCTCCTCGATCACGCGAAGCATGGCCTTGAGTTGTGGAAGAAGGCTGCCAGCATCATCCAGAACCGCTCTAATCGCCGGGTGCTCCGTGTCGATCCGATATCGCATGCCGTCCGATAGTCTTTCCACCTTCCAAGCCTCCGCAATATGCCGGTTGCCCAGCATCGTCGGCTTGCCTCGGTGGGCAAAGGCTCGTCTAGCTCGGCCGCGAGTCTCTTCGGCAAGCCTTGTCAGCCAGTCCCGTAGATACACTGGTGGCCGGGCAGTTGATTTCCTGATGTCGATCTTCCAGTCCGCATCTGCGGAGTTGGGGATGTCGAGACGAATTCGGGCAAGGCGATGAGCTTCATCCTTAGTCCATGAGCGGCCTGTGCCAAGTCCTAGCCAGCTGCCTGCCACCAGCAGTCTTTCGTTTCGATAGATGTAGAAGCCCTGCTGTGCGGTCCAGCCTTCCGGGCCGGCCAGGCGCTCGAAGTCTGCGGGGGAGAGCATGTCCTTGTGCGGCAGAACGTGGCACTCGGCCTCGATATCCTTGCGGCTGGGGTGTTTGAATACCGGAGGGTTATATGGCTTTCCGGGATGATCCGTCATGAAGGGGTCCCAGGGTTTGATCGGCTGGCCATTCAACAGAATTCGCAGTCGAGGCCTGGTACCTTCCAAGTATCTGTGAAACACCATTCCCAGGTGCTGTTCGACTTTGTCGACCAGATTGAGAAAGTCCTGCACTGTTGTCCCAGGCGTGACGATGCGATCCAGCTCTTCCCAGAGAACCAAGGTGCCCGTTGCGCTGGTGAGGCGTTCCAGAAATCCTTCCGAACCGGGATGGGGGCCCTCCAGCAAATGCCAGCCGTCGTCGGCACTGCTTGCCAGAAAGTCGAGATCCCAGCGGAGAGTCTGTAGGCCATCGGGGCCACGTGTGGCAACGGTCATCCTTCGGCACTGGGAAAAGGACGCAGTCTTTAGGCCGAGACCGAAACGGCCCAGATCGCCTGCCGATCTCTCCTCGAGAGGACTCCGATCGCCTAGGCGCATGGCCCGATCGAGTCCGTCTGCGGTCATCCCCGAACCGTTGTCTAGGCAAAGCACACGGCTTTCCTGCTCAGCCCAGATGAATTCGATGCGCACTTCGTTCGCGCCGGCAGCAATGCTGTTGTCGATGATGTCTGCCAGAGCTGTCTGGGTGTTGTATCCCAGCCCACGCAGTGCTTCGACCATGGCGCTGGCCTTGGGGGGAGCACTGCGGCTTTTGAAGGAGGATTGCATGGCTGGACTCCCTGTCTGCACAGCTCTTCTATCGAGCTGCCTTTCCTATGTTGATGATACGGGCGACCACGCCGGCGATTTGATTTGCCAGAAGCGGGGGAACCGCGTTGCCAACCTGGTGGAACTGTTGGGTTCGGTTCCCCAGAAAGAAATAGTTGTCCGGGAAGGTCTGTAGCCGGGCTGCTTCGCGAACGGTCAGGCTGCGGCACTGCCTTGGGTCGTAGTGAATGAAATAGTGACCGTCCTTTGCAATGTGGCTGGTGATCGTCGTGGACGGAATCCCCCTGCGCTGAACGCGGAAACGATCGCTGAACTTGCCGGTTTTCCAGTTCTTGTGGTCCGGTTCCAGCCCCGGGAGATTGAAGTCGTGGTGGCCTTTGGGAGAGTCTTCATAAAGCTCGGCATACTCAGCCGCGTAGACGTATCTGCGCAGGTCGGACTCCATGTGTCCGCGAGCCTCGTGGTTTAGCCAGTATCTGAGCCGATCATCAAGGAGCCAGCCATCCAGATGTGTGCCTGTCAGCCCATCCCATTCGCTCTTGCGGTGAACGCGGAGTGCACCATTGCTCATCCCCTCGCCCGAGAATGTGCTGGCAAGTATTTCTAGGCGCTTTGCGAGTGTGAGTCTGCGGGGGACATCAGTCAGCTTGCTGCACTCGTGACTCAGCATCTCTAGGTTCTGGCGAATTAACTCTGCCCATGCCTCTGGAGAGTCCTTCATTCGTGTGAGTGTGCTTCGCAGAGGTGGGAGGCGGCCAATTACCTGGTCGATTGAGGGCCCAGTCGAGGGGGCAAGTTTGTGGTCGCCCAAGGCGCCGAAATATTCCTCCGAAACCCCGAGGAGAATAACCCGGTGTCTTGCCTGCGGGATCCCGTAGTTCTCTGCTCGGATGATGTAGTTTGCCGGATCGATGCTATCCGGAGACGCACCATCCTCGAAAATGTCGTCTGCCACGAGCGAGCAGATTCTGTACTTGGGGCCGTTGCCGTTTTCTCCGAATGCCGCATCCGGATCTGAAAGATCCTGCAGGATCTTCGGGAACATCTGCTCGCCAGCGACACGTGACGAGAGGATGCCTTTGACGTTTTCCATTACGAAGACAGCGGGGCGCTTCTTCTGGATGATGCGCAGGTACTCTCGGTACAGGAAATGGCGATGGTCGTCCTCTGCCCTGTAGTTTTGCTTGCCGCGATTTCTCGCCCGGCCAACGATAGAGTAAGCCTGGCAGGGTGGGCCACCGATCAGAACCCATGGCTTGGTCTCGTCCAAGCGGGACTTGAGAATGCGATCGAGACGTTCGTTGCCCTCTGCGGTACCCAGTTCGAGCTGTTGCGCCTCTTGTTCGGCGTGCCTCCAAGCATCCCGAGTTCTGCTGGTGTATGGGGGAGCGGCATCAGCGGTTTCGCAGAAACTGTAGTATTCCTCTAGATCTTCAGGCTGGTTGCGCTTGAGAAGCCTGTAAAAGGCCCTCAGTTGAAGAGTGGAATGTGCAGACTTTTCCATTTCGGCTGAGACTTTGATTTCAAAGGCCTCGCCCTGGCTGTCCCTATAGGATGAAAAGCCTTCTCCAAGGCCACCTGGACCTGCAAAGAGATCTACTACCTGAATGGGGTGGGTACGACTCATGAATCCACGCTGTATCGAAACGGTTCAAGATGGACATCGTTGAGCCTGCCCGAAGATCCCGAATGATGTCGGGCATCAGGGGGAAGGACACGAAACCTGAGATGCTGGTGCGCAGGTTTTTGCATGCCCACGGCTATCGTTACCGGCTGCATCGCAAGGATTTGCCGGGAAAACCAGACATTGTACTGTCTCGGCTGAGGGTCTGTATCTTCGTACATGGGTGCTTCTGGCATCGCCATCCGGGGTGCCGATTTGCTGTGCTTCCCAAAACTCGAACAGAGTTCTGGGAAGCCAAATTCTTGGGGAATGTGGCAAGGGACGAACAAGCGATTAAGTCTCTGAATGAATCTGGTTGGAGGACGATTGTCGTATGGGAATGCCAGCTTCGCGGGTCATCGACTGTCCTGCATGAGCTGCTTGTGGAGCTGCAAAAGCTTGCCTCGAGTCTCCAAGGTCGCCTAGATCACCCCACCTTATGATTCTCGTTGAGAGCAGACAGTACGGGCTCGACCCATGGGTGGCATTCCCATCCACCAGAGTCCGTTTTCTTAAGGTAGTGTCCGAGAGAACCCAGCAAAAGGCGACGAATTTCCGTCATGGGATATCCGAGCACTGCCTCCGCATGTACGGCCCTGTCGCCCGGATTGTCAGAAAAATATCTCAGAAGATCGAGGGCAATCATGCCCAGCTGCGAGGTTCGCTCGATCAGCGCACTCTCGTTCAGGAGCGGGGGGGCTATCGGACTTATGAAGGTCTCTAGTTCACTGGTCAGATCTTCAAGTGCTGGGATGGGCGCGCCTGACTCTCTTGCGCGGTAGGAACCGATGCTTTCCTGCAGATTGGTAGCGGCAGCCCTGAGTGAACTGTCGTCCACATCCGGCATTTCTGTATCATCTAAAGAGGCGGACCACTCCCAATCCATATCTACTCCGGATAGGTGCGCTGATTCCGGGGGCAGCTCGGCCACAGAGGAGGGGGTGATACCGGCGCTGTCTTGAGTCCTTCCCGCCCGTTCCCGGAACAGCAGCTGCATCTGCACAAGTCGAAACAGCCGGTGAGCGTTGCGATGCTCTCTGAGAAATTCCACCAGCAGCTCGCGGGATTGCTGTTCGAATCTCAGCGCCACCAGAGAGGCTACAGCCTTGGTTACACCAAGCGGTAGGCTTCCCCTAAAGCAGTCCTGCAGCAGTTTCTCGCAGGAATCTGTTTGATCAGGAAGCACTGGCGGTAAAAGATTCTGGATGAGAACGGCCCACTCTGCGGAGCTACATTCCTGGTTGGCAGGCCTATCTAGCTGGATGCAACCATCGACAACAGGCCAATATTGCTCGCGATATTTGACCGCAGGCATGCCTTCGTCGAGCTTGGTTGAGCAGACGATCCGGTCAATCTCTCGACCGTCGGACATTACTCGAATGATTTCTTCCATCGCCTGATCCGTGCTGCTCAGCTCCATACCTTGGGCCGCCATAGAGGCCTTGTGCCATATGATGCCCTCAAGATGGTCGGTATCCAAGTGTGAAGTGGGTCACGAGGGGGCTGAGCCTTTGCGCCTGAAAATCAGGCTTGGGCCATCCGGGATGATTTGGCCTTTTGAGGTTCTACCTCAGCCGGAGTGCTGCGTTACTGATCTTGGTCATTCTTTCCATAGAACATCTCTTCAATCTCATCGGCGAAAGGCGTCTTTATGTCATCGGGGACAGGGGGCATGCCGGCTAGCACGGGAATGGCTCTGAACACAGGAGTACCATTTATGGTTATGAGCACGCTCTCGCCCTGTTCAGTGACTTTTATTATCTCACTCAGTTGAGGTGCTGCCTCTATTATTTCTATGGTTTTCATCTTGTTCTCATGGTTTTCGTTTTTGGAAGAATTCGTGGAAGTATTCTCTTGCAACAGCCTCTTTTATAAGAGCCATGCCGAACCAGCGGTAGCTCCATAACAATAACTCTCTCAGATCATTTATGACATATGGTCTGGTGATTTTCTCTGGTAGTTCTCCTAGGAAAATGTCTGTGCTTACGGTGGCTGGTATCAGCATGTCACGACCATCCTCATCTTTTCCTATCCATGTGGTTTTGTAGGAGAAAGTGTGGTCTGGATAGGCTTTAAACATGCAATACTTCGTGTCTGGGCTCGGGATTTGTGCCTGGCATATTCTTTTGTGTATTTCAACTGATTTATTTATAAGTTCCTTGGGTTTGATATTTATTTCGATAAGAAACTCTCTGAAGTCTGAAAAGCCGATGAGCTTGGCTTTATGATCTAGCAGTTCTTCAGGGGTTGTGGTGATGTTTTCCTGCTTGATAAGCATATTTTTCAGGGTTGTGATTAAAACTTCTCTATCGCTCATGTGCGCGCTCTCGGTATTGTTGATTTCTTCAGCTTGAAAGACGAGAGGGGCGCTGTAAAGGCTGGCGTGGGAGGATAACTAACTATTTGGTTATTGCTGTAACTAATTTGTTGGTTATTATGCGTGCTGTAACTTGCTGTAACTCTTGGGGGTGTTGTAATGCATGGCTTGTTTTGATGGTGCTGTGTCGAGAAAATCATATTCGGCGTAGTCCGACAAGCGGTCATCGATAGCCTTGCGGTCACATCAAGAATGCTGAGGTGCTTTGCTTTAGTGTGGGTGCGCTTGTTGACGGTTGTTTGGCCCAGCTCTGGTGGTGGGCGTATCTGTGTAAGGTTAATTTTGCTGCGTTTGTTGGTTCAAACTGAGGAGTACGTGCTGAGAGAGGGTTCTTACACTTAACATTTACACGGCGAATTCTTTAACTTGGGATGAACAATATTTAACTTGAAATATGTGTAAGGTTGGTGGTTGAGGTGGCTGCCCTTTTAGGGTTGACTAGGGTCAGATATGTTCGCGGCGTCTAAGACTTTAACGAATGCTGTTTTTGCTGTGCGCGTTATGATCTATCGCTGAGTAATAGTTGAAGTGTTCCGGTATCCTAGCTGGCGTCCGAAGCTTCAACGCTTGTCGATTGGCTTTCAGGGGCAGCCGGGTTTGGGAATGAATCGACACCAAGACAGGAATGAGAGCGCTGGCACTGTAGTCGCAGACGTGTCGCTGTTTCTGAGTTTTTGCGACACGTCATATAGTCATGTCGCTGGCAGCGACACGTTTTTATAGATTCAGGCGGCCGGAGTGAAACAAGCTGCAGGCAGGACGCCGGCTTCAGAAACCGGCGTATCTAGCTCAAGCTTCAGCACTACACCTTCAAACAGAGCTCTTCGGTGTTCGCCCATTTCCCGACCCCGGGAAGCCCTCTATAGCGCTCTATAAGCGTTTCTGAGGGTTCGGGAGTATTACTGATGCGTATCTCCGGAATTATGCTTATAACGCGTTCTACGGGCGTTCTACTGAATGTGCTAAGGGCTGTCGACGCTGCGCGAAGTTTTTCGAACAGCTCAAGCCTGAATTGATCCGGGCTCTGTCTTGCCAAGCGTTTGTAGATCCGTGTCTGTTGCCCACGCTTTCGCTGCATTTCTTTCCGATACTCACGGTGCTGATCGATGATCCGGAGCAGTTGGGGGCAGGAGGGGGCACTGACATTTGGGCGTATAAGATCGTCAAGGCTGGCTTTGAGTGCTTCAACGCTCGGGAGATGTCTAAGCCAGTACATGACTTCATCATAGAGTTCTTCCCCAGCCCGGCTTGCCGAGTTCGTTGCAAACCTGGCCTTTCCGCTGATCTGGTTATCCCGTCTGAGTGTCTTGCAGCAGTAGCTGGCCCAGCGCCCGGGGTGGTCTATCGGTTTGAGGAAAACGGCTTGATTCCCGGCCACCTCTACGTAGTCGGGAGCGAAAATGAGCTTCAAGGAAGCTCTCAGCGCCGGCACCTGATCAGGATGGATCTTCAAGGCAGCATGGAAGTGTAATCCGGGATTGCAACCCTGCCGATCAGCTGCATCTTCAAGTACGGCAGCGATTTCAGACGAGACTTCCGGGAGCCCTCGGATCTTCCTGCCGATATAGTCTGCTGCTCCACGAGATGCCTTCTTAGCGTGGGAAGCAGAGATGGGGCCGAGATTGCAGGAAACAGCGAATGAATTTCCCATCCTACCGACGGCAGCCATGTTGAAGACCTGCCTCAGGTCCTCTGGTAGGCGACTCCATCTAGGTAGTTTTAGGCTTTGGAAGATTTCAGCAGCGGATCGGCTGTTGTTAAAAATCTCGATCCTCAGCTCCAGTAGTCTTTCCTTCTCCTCTTCAGTCAGTGAGTAACTAGGTAGATAGTTATCTATAACTACGAGCTTCTGGTGGCGTAGGTACAGATCGATCAGAACCCCAGTATTTACTGGGGTTTGACGGTATCTGCGTGTCTTGCTGGGGTGGGGTGAACGGTACAATGTGTGCATGGCTTGCGTGCGTCGCATCGATTTAGTTGGTGTGCATCTGAGCGGCTGCGAGCCGTTCTTTTTGCCACTGTTCGATTGCCTGAGAGTCCCAAGCCACGGCACGCAACCCGAGCTTCACAGAAGCGGGAAAGTTACCTGCCTTCATCAGGTTATAGATATGTGAGCGCTTGAAGCCGGTCAGTTCCTCGACCTGGGGTAGGCGGAGGAACCGGCGGGGATAACTAACGGCTGACTGAGTAGGCATGGAATGGATGTTCATCGAGGAATCCTTAGCGCATAGCGCAGGTTGGTTTCTCGCTCAATACAACCTTGCGACGCGGCAGATGTCATTCCATTTGGATTTCCTGCAAATCCAACCGGATTTTTGTCCCCACTGGCCGTTCTAACTCGTCCGCTGCTTTACGCGCCCGATTCGCGTCTGCGAAAAGGTTGCGTAGGTTCGTAGCTCCGAGGCCGAGTATGCCTTTGTACTTTTCCTCAATGGCCGCAACGATAGATTGCTGGTTGTGCCTTGGGCGGGAGTCGTCCTTCAGCATTTCTATAAGCTCGGATATCACTACCAAGTGATTCGCGTGCGGAGGTGGCGAGGATGTCAATGGTGCACTTCCAGATGACGTAATCGCTTTTTCCAGCTCTGTTCGCCTGAAAAGGAGACGCAGGGAGCTTCGCTTGGCTGAAAGCTCCCATTCAACTTGGAGTAGCCGAGATGCCGCAGGGTCCGGGGCGTCAAACACATCGCCAAGCAGGTAAAGCGTAGTGTCGTCAGCCCCATGCAGCGCGTCCTCGGGGTTGAGAACCAGATACTCACCAACACCATACACGGAGGCTCGGCTATCCAGCTCTTCGCCCTCAGTCATCCTGAGGCGTACATAAACCTGGAAGAGCTTCAGTTCCGTGCAATAGCCGGCCAGATCTTCCATGGTGAGCTTAGGATCATGCTTTCGCAGTAGGGCAAGCGCCTGTTTTGGAGTTAGCCACTCGGCTTCTGCTAGGAGACGGGACATTGGATGAATCACCCTTGATGGATTATGCGAGTTTCAGCGTCACGACGTTGGAGCAGTCTTCGCTCGTCAGTCGATGGAGGTGAGTTCCAAGCTTTTGCCAGGCTTCGGCCATTTCTGCGGCATAGCTATGGCGCTGGTAGATGCGCTTCACCTTGTTCTCTTCGGTGTGATTCAGGCAGCGCTCTGCTACCTCCGGCAGGACGCCCATCATCGTCATGAGGGTGGCCCCGGTTCGCCTAAGGTCATGCGGAGTCCACTTGCCACCTTGTAGGAGGAGGGCATGTGCCATCGCGCTACGGTTGCTCATGACCTTCTGGTCCGGCCTCCGTTGCCTGTCGCCGATCTGTTTGGTAACAGTCTTCGGGCAGACTGGTCCGCTACCGTCGGTGTTCGGATAACACCAGGGAGAGGACCCGGTGATCTCACGAAGTTGCTGGAACTTCTGCGCCGTGAATTCCGAAAGCGTTATCAGATGGGCCTTCTTGTTTTTGCTGTTTTGAGCCGGGATCAGCCAGGTGCGCTTATTCAGGTCGACGTGCTCCCATCGTGCAGCCAGTAGCTCTCCGATACGGCAGCATGTTGAAAGGGCAATCCAGATTGCGGCTTGTGAGGTGATCAGAAGACCGGCAGCCGGCACTTGGTTCGCCAAGGCACGGATCTCGTCCTCGCTCAGCACTCGATCACGTTCGACATCCTTGCCGCCTATTTTTGCTTTTCGGATGCTGGCCGTTGGGTCGCTATCGATAAGGTCGCGATCCACCGCGAAGCGGAACATCTGGCGCATCAGCGAGAAGATCAGCTTCGCCATGCGGTTGACCCCCCGGGACAGAAGCTTGTCCGTCACTTCCGTGATGTGCCCCTTTCTGACGTCCTCGACGGCCAGGTGACCAATCAGAGGCAGCACATCCTTGTTGAACATGCGGCGCACCTCGGCGCCGCTGTCCTTTCGGTTGATCAGATCGACACGTGCCCAATGGTCGAAAAGCTCAGATACCGTTTTGCGGGCAGCTTGGCGGGCTAATGCAGCTTCGGATGCTGCCTTTTCTGCTTCGAGCCTGGCGATCTCGGCGTCTCTTGCAGCCTTGCGGGCAGCTTCTTCGGCTTCGAGATGCTCGCGTACGTCTGTAACTCCGCTCAGGTATAGCTCTGTCAGCTCCCGGGCACGTTGACGGGCAGCCTTGAGCGTCAGCCCTGAGGTGCCATCCCGGTCATAGGAGCCAATTGGAAGGCGCACCCTAGTCCCGGTTGAGTCGGTGTAGCGGTAGTAAAAGAGACGCTCGCCGTTTGGTCTGATACGGGCCATGAAGCGGCCGTGACCTTTGGGCGCGGATTCGTTGAGCCAGATGTCCCGAGGGCCGGGCTTAATGCTCATCTGTCGGTCTGTGATGTCTGCCATTTCGTCGTCCTTATCGGTGCTACATCCGGTGACCGTTTGTGCGTGGATTCGGACGCAGGCTACAAGACGACAGTGGAAGCTAAAATAAGGCATTATTGTATAGGAAACAACAAGTTACGCTTTTTAGGCGGTTCTCCTTGGGTTGTGCTGGATGAGCTTTCACCAGTATGGGGTGCAAGGGGTCGAGTGTTCGAATCACTCCGTCCCGACCATATTTAGAGAAAGGCCCAAGTCGAAAGACTTGGGCCTTTTTCGTTTTCCCTCTTTCTATCCCTGGCTGCGCCTCGATAAAGCAGCGCCGTCGGATAGCGTGTTGCCCGAGCGCAACTCGGCTTCAATACATAAGGACATGAGAATGCGCATAGCCGCTTTGTTTCTGACTGCCGCGATACTTGCCGGTTGTTCCGGCATTCCTTCCGAGCCCTATGTCGAACCCACCCAGCAAGAAAACACCGCTCGGGTGCGGGTCATCACCAACTCCTCGGTTTTCGGAGACAGCATCCAAGGCAGCTGCGCTCCCGCCCTTCGCCATAAGATGGCCGAGGCTGGGCGCTTCTCGGAAGCAGGACATCCCAGTATCAATTATCCGCAGTTTCCTCTGAAGCCCATCAGTTTGGGCATGCCGGATCGGGTAGCTCCCAAGTTGGTCCAGTACGTCGGGGCCGTGCGCATGGGGGAAGGTTTGTATACCGAGATCGTTACCGAATACCGCGTCAGGGCTGACTTGCCTTTTCAGGTAGCGACCTTGGGTGCGGCCGTCGGTAGTCTTGGAAGCACCTACTCCACATGCCCTGCGCAAGCCAAGGTATTCCAGCTGGAGCCGGGGCAAGATTATGAGCTGTTTGTAGGGGTTGGTATCCGGGGAGAGCAGCTCGCATGTGGTTTTGGCATGTACCACCTGATGACATTCGGTAAGTCGCCTATGGTTGTGCCGTTCCCACTCGAGGCCACCGAGGCGCCGCAGGCACTCTGCAAAAACTGACTCACATCTCACTCAATCTGCACCTCATTCGAGATCGCGCAAGGGAGTGTTCAATGCCTACAGGCGAAGCCCCGCCCACTTCAGCATCACCGCTCTTCATCGGCTGGGATGTCGGCGGCTGGAACTGCGACAAGAACCCCGCAAGTCGCGATGCCCTGGTCGTGCTCGATGCCGAGCGCCAACTCCTCGGCAAGCCATGGCGAGGCAATCTACGTCGGTGCATCAACCAGGCGGCTGATACCCATGAGTTCATCGCCCGGCTGCTTGATCTCTGCGAGCTTGATGCTGCCTCCTTCGCCAGCGCTCCCGTGGTGCTGGCTATTGATACGCCACTGGGTCTCTCCATCGCCTTCATCGAGCTGGTAGCGCAGGGCAGGGCGGTCGGTTCGATTGAGGGCTCGTCCAGCAACCCCTACCTGTTCCGCCACACTGAGCGCTTTCTCTTCGAAAGAGGGCTTACTCCGCTGTCCGCGATCAAAGACATGATCGGCAGCCAGGCCACCAAAGGCATGCATGTGCTCGCCCGTTTCGCACCGACCGTGAAGAGCTGTGGTGTGTGGACCGACAGCCAGCGGCTGCACGCCATCGAGGCCTACCCAGCAGCCTGCAGGCGCTCTGCTGTCATGCGTGCACTGCTGGAGGAGTACGCGCCGCTGCAACTCGATCACATCGACCAACGCGACGCATTGGTCTGCGCTCTCATCGCTTGGGTGTTCCATTTCCAGCCGGAATTGCTGGCGCAGCCCGGCTCGGAAGCGCCCGAAAGAGAGGGGTGGATATTCGTTCCAGCAGATGGACTTACGATCGACTCGACCCGCGCTGTGTAGCTCGTCGGATTCGTCTCTTCTGGTTTGCGGGGCTCGGGATGCGGGCCTAGATTTTTTGGCTATCCGTTGTTTCACCCAGGGAGATAGCCATGCCGGACCGGCAGATCGCACAAACGGCACTGGACGCATTCGTTCAGGGGAAATCCCAGTTCACACTGAGCAAAACCACCTTCTGTGCCCTTGTCGCACATACAGGCGATGGCAAGGTGGTCGTCGTGATAGCAACCGCGGGTTCCTCCGCTGCGGGCATCTCTCAAACGGATGTGGACCGGGTGGAGATAGCGGTTGGGAACGACGTCATCGTCATCCCAGCCGCAGTGCCGGATGACTTCGAGTGGGAGCACATCAATGACGCCGAGCGCCAGGCTCTCCGCTTCGTCGATGGCAGGTACAAGGAAACGGGCGACCTGTGGCAGATAAAGGTTGTGCAAGCTAGCCGTCCGATATGCAGCGAGTGCCGCATCTCACTGGGAGCCAGAGCCATCAAGGTCGGCGGCAATCCCAATATCGCGTGTCACAGTTCCGCAACCTGAATTGCGTATTCGCCATAGGAATGCGGAGGCTCAGTCAGAGCCTCCCACCAACCGCCCCCGCAAATACTCCGCCGTCTCCGCATCCGTACAGAACACATAGCACCCCTTCATCCCGCGCGTCATGAGAGTGCGGTAGGTGTTCTTGATGATCAGGTCCGTCTCCTGGCGGGCCAGGTCCGGGTGCTCCTTCATCAGCTTCTTGTAGCCACGGATCGACTTGTCGTGTTTATCGCGCTGGTCCGGCGCGGTGATCACCTGGCCGTTCCTCACTACAAGATCGGGTCCGATGATCACACCGATGTAATCCACCTCCAGCCCCTGGCAGGTATGGATGCAGCCCACCTGTTCGATCGAATTCTCCGCGATGATCCAGAGGCTGCCGTCCTGATCGAGGTTCCACTGCCGACGGTAGTTCTCGCCGATGACGATATCGTCCGCGCTCGGGTCCTTCTTGCTGCGCCAGGGCCAGCAGTAACCTGCTACCACACGGGCCTTGTTGTCGGCGTTCCTTGCCTCTACCGCAGCATGCAGCGCTTCCGGTGTATCGAACACCTTGAATTCATACTCGCTGCCATCGAGTTGCTGGTTGGCGGTCGGGCGAATGCCCAACACATCGTCCAGCCATGCCAGGTAGCCGTCCGAGCCACTGCAGCGGAACTGCGAAGCCAGGTTGTATTCCTCAACCAATGCGCCTTTGGCCTTGGCGAACTCGCGGATGGACTGCTTGCTACCGATGTCGCTCAGCGTCACCCGCTGGTCTTCATCGATGAAGAAGATGGCGCACTTCGATGAGTCGATCAGCTCCTTGATCTGGTTTTCGCCCAGGTTGCCGTACAGGCCGCTCTTCTCATTGAGGCGGTGCGCCTCGTCGACTATCAGCATGTCGAAGGTGTTCGGCTCGGTATCGATGAACGCGCCCGAACCCGTGAACATGTGCGAAAAGCGGCTACGCGTGATTGAGCCCACCAGCTTCGACTCATACACCTTGCGGGGCGCCGCATTCTTCGAAACGTATTTCCCCACCAAGCCTAATGACGTGAGCTGAACCAGCAGATTGATCGCCAGCACCGTCTTGCCCGTCCCCGGGCCGCCCTCGATGATCAGCACCCGGGGTTGCTGCTCGGAAGCCACCTTGGCTGCTGCAATCGCCGCTTCGTAGACCTCTTTCTGATCATCGATCAGCACGAACTCCGCCTGCTGGGCCAGCAACCCCTTGAGCGAGTCGGCTAGCGCCTTGGATGGGCGGATGCGCCCATTCGCCAACTCGTAGAGCACCTCTTTCGAGTCGCCGAAGCGGATGTGCTTCTTGATGAAGGCCCGTAGCCGCTCCAGCTCGTCCTTGCCCTTCAGGAAGAGCGGAGCCTTGTCCATGTAGCCCTGGTAATGGGGCGAGTCGATCACCCCGTCACGCACATAGTTGTGCAGGCACGCGCAGGGGCGCACCGCGATGCTCTTCTCGTAGACCGCTTCGTTGAAGCCCTCCAGCAGCGAGGCATAGGACCAGGCCTGATAGGAGGGGTGAACCACTTCCCGCAGCCCATTACCGAGTGCGGTCTTCACGATGGCATCCTTGCCGGTCGCCACCGCCTTCTCCCACTGCTTCAGCTCCACGAGCACGGCATGCTTGGTACCGGCATCGTCATGGCCGGTCAGGGTGAAGTCGATGCGCTTGGACGATTGGGGGATGTGCAGCTCGATGGCGAGCCCCGCGCTGTCAGGCACGCCCTCGTCCCGCAGCACCTTGGCCATATAGCCCAGTGAATGCTTCCAGGAATTGATTTCCGAGGCGGCCACCTTCTTGCCCGTGGCCGACTTGAAATGCTGATGGATCACGTCCTCGATATCGTCGTTGTCGTGGTCCTGCAGAAACTGTCTCTTCGTCGCTTCGTAAACGATCAACTGATGTCTTCCCTGGCAACGCCCACTCTCAGAGCTGGTCGTATTTCTTGCTCGTATCCCTGGCTTTCTCCACCGGGTACTTCTCGCCGTTTCGTTGCAGCTTTTGCTGCGCTGCCGCGTTCAAATCAACATCCAGAACCGATGCCAGCCGCACCAGGTACATCAGCACGTCGGCCAGTTCTTCGCGCACCGCCTGGGCCGTGTCTGGGTGGCGCGCGGCACCCCGTGAAGCCTCCTCGGTCATCCACTGGAAGATCTCGGTGAGCTCGCCCACCTCTCCACTCAGCGCCATCGCCAGGTTCTTGGGGGAATGGAACTGCTCCCAGTTGCGGTCGTCGGCGAACTGCTTGAGCGCAGTGGCCAGCCCGGTGACATCGACCAGCGGGGCAGGGGGCATTGAGGTATTCGTCACAGCGGTATCCCATCGTTCATGAACGCGACCGGCGAACCGGATCGCTCAGCCCGACACGATACGTCCTTCAGACAAGATGAAAAAGATTGTAAGCACTCGCCGGTAGACCTTAGTAGTGGCCGCACATGCCAAAAGGCCATTATTTTAAGCAAAACCATTGATATAGAAGGCTTGCACAGTGATCTGGCAGAGGCGGACGCAAGGTATCCGAGCACTTTCGTACTTGATTTCGTGTAGGACAACGATGAAAGATGTGGGAAATCTCCTACAGCAAGGATGCGTAGTCGGTGCCCCAACTCTCCCTTCTCAAGAGCCCCGCAGCCGTTCAGGCCGCTCTGGATGAATTCGCGCAACTGGGGCGCACTGCCTTCCTTCAGCGCTATGGCTACGGAAAGTCCAGGGACTATCTGGTCCGCAATCCCCGTAACGGCGAACACTGCGACTCCAAAGCCATCGCCGGCGTCGCCTTCGGCAAACAGTTCCCCAACCAAGGCCCGCTGAAGGCGGAGGACTTCTCAGGCGGTGAGGCCACCGTCGTCCCGTTGCTGCAGTCCCTGGGCTATGAAGTGATCCGTATCGGTGAGGATTGGTCCGAGCACGAAGTGCACTCCACCGTCACCGACTACTTCGAAATGCTGCGGCTCGAGGCCGATGGTCTGGCCTACAAGAAAACCGACCACAACGAAGCGCTGCGCAAGCAGCTCAACGGCCGCAGCAAGGCATCCGTCGAGCTCAAACACCAGAACATCAGCGCGGTACTCGCCGGCTTGGGGCTTCCCTTCATTGCCGGTTACAAGCCACGTGGCAACAGTCAGCTGTTGCTGCGCAAGTCCGTCCAGGAATACATCACCCGCCACCACGCCTTGGTGGGCAAGATCGTCGACGCGCTGGAAGAGGTGAAAACCCCAGCGCAGAAGACCTATTCAGCCGTGCTGGTGGAGTCCCCTCGAAAGGAGGAGCGCCAGCCGCTTGTAGTCCCAGGCCAGAGCCGCCAGCGCTTACCACGCAAACTCGACTACGCCGCCCGGGACGAAGCCAACCGCAAGCTGGGCAGAACGGGTGAGCAATGGGTCATCGGTTATGAACAGCACCGCTTGTTCGAAGCGGGCCATCCCGAACTGTTCCAGCGCCTGGAGTGGATTGCGGATACCCGGGGCGATGGCGCGGGCTACGACATCCTCTCCTTCGAGAACGAAGAGAAGCATCGCTTCATCGAGGTGAAGGCCACCAACGGTGGTATCGCCACCTCATTCGTGATCAGCCACAACGAGCTGGAGTTTTCCCAGGAGATGGAGGAGCAGTTCTGTCTGTATCGGGTGTTTCAGCTTGGGAGCGATCCGAGGTTGTTCATTCTGAGGGGGGATTTGTCAGAGCAACTTCATCTGAAATCGATGGATTTTAGGGCGAGCTTTCTACGTACATTCTGAGTTTAATTGAGTAATGAATATAAGCTCTATGCGGTTTGAAAGCGAGTGTCTCGGCGGGATTTGGTTGTTTGATTTTGTCGATTATTTTTAGGGTTAATGTTATGCAAAGCTTAGAAAATCTAAGGCCGTATGTTCAGAATCAAATATTTAAGTTGGAAACGGTCGGGGGGATATTTTTCAGAATCTTCATTTGGATTATGAGGGGAAAGTATACCGTGAGCGAGAATTAGGGAGGTTGATAAAAGACTCAGTGGAATATTTCGCTCTTACTCCGAATGAGTTTGAGGATTTCAGTTCTTCAGGGAATCTTATTGAGGCCAGGCGCACAGCTTGGGGGCGCATTTCTGAGGCTAGGAAAAATAAAAAAGGGGACTATGGTGAGCTTCTCCTTTTCTTAGCCCTTTATTTTTTCTACCCAGCCAGTCCGCAAAGATTCGTCACCAAGGTGAGGCTTAGAAGTTCTGTCAAAGAGCAGATAAAGGGTTTTGACTGTGCACATTTTACAATTGAAAATGATGACGTGTGTTTGTGGCTAGGGGAAGCTAAATTTCATAATTCGATCAGTAATGCAATCGCCGATGCTTTCAAGTCCATAGAGGATCATCTGCAACTGGATTATCTAAGGGGTGAATTTAAAATTCTTGGATCAAATATAGAGGCTAATAGAGGTATTTCTCCTGAGTATTTAAAAAAACTCCAAGCTGTAT
The DNA here is from genome assembly GCF_018408275.1 of Pseudomonas sp. Pc102. Taxonomy (NCBI): domain Bacteria; kingdom Pseudomonadati; phylum Pseudomonadota; class Gammaproteobacteria; order Pseudomonadales; family Pseudomonadaceae; genus Pseudomonas; species Pseudomonas sp. Pc102. The sequence goes on from NZ_AP021905.1 coordinate 2,201,741, forward strand.
TTAAAGGTCGATCTATAAATAGTGTTAAGATAAAAATACCCGTTTTGTTAACTTATGATTGTAAGGTTGTTGGGGGTAATGATTCTGTAAGTGATATTTTTCGTGATGAGCTTAGAGGTAATTTAGAAAAGCTAAAAACGCGTATTTCTGCGAAGGTGCCTGTCCTGCCGGATAATGTGTCTTTAGTATTCATACTGTTTCCTTTTAAATCTGTTGATGTTGTTAAGAGCTACTTGGAGAATGCTGAGGATGTGATGAAATGAATTTTATTTTTGACACTCCAGAGGCGCGAGCGCTAGCTATTTCTAAGGCTGAATTTTTTACTAAGGAGATCTTGTCTGGCAATGAAATCTTAGCAGATGAAGCTTTGGAGGCTGCGAATTTACTTCTGTCATACTCCACTGAAGAAAGTGAAATAAATGCAGCCTTGGCGGTAATCTGCCATGTCGCGGAGAAGAGTTCTCTTAACGAGCTGGAGGTGACGCTACTCCATGACTGTATTGATGCCTCTCGGAATTTTCTGTACTTAGATATGCTGGGCCGGAGAAGCGCCGAGTGGAAGCAGTCGCTGAGCTACTTTGCGGAGTTTAGAAGGGCTGTTTACACTACTGAGTATGGAACTACTCTTACAAGGCAGCAGAAACAAATTATTGATAAGTTTCGAGAGGTAAGAAGGCTAGTCGTTAGTGCTCCAACCTCGTTTGGCAAGACAATGGCCATTCAAGAGATAATACTCCAAATGCATTACAGGTCGGTAGCCATTATTATGCCGACTATTGCGCTTATGGCTGAAACGGTTGCTAAATTCAAAAGCAATCTGAACTTTTCAAGATTTGAAGTTATAAATAATACCTCCGGATCAAGTGATAATCCCAATAAAATATATGTCTTGACGCCTGAGAAATTAGACCTGCTTCTTGAAGAAGACGCAGAATTGAAGTTCGATTTTTTTGCAATGGATGAAATCTACAAAATTCAAGATGACTTGGATAGAAGAGCTGTCTTCTCGAGTGTTTTGTATAGTCTTGTAAGCTCTGGTGCTGATTTTTATTTGATTGGACCATACTTCAAGAGGTTTAGCGAAAGGTTCCTTGATAAGACAAAGTCTGCCTTTCTTAGATACTCAACGGAAATTGTACAGAAAGAAGTTCACGATCTATCGGGCATCCCAGTCGGTGAGAAGGTTCGATTCGGGAATAAATATTTCAATAAGGCCGCGACTGATGAGACAAATATTAAGAGAATAGCGGGTGCTCTTGAGGAGCAGAAGATTTTTTATTACAAGGACACTCGTGGCGTTGAGACGATCGCAAAGAAACTTAGCGAATATAGTGCGCTGGATTGCTCTAGTAGGGTGGCGGAGCTCGTAGATTATATTTCTGAGAGCATATCTGATAAATGGAGTCTTATTGGCTATCTAAAGAAAGGAGTTGCATTTCATCATGGAGCAATGCCGAGGCATATTCAGGGTGAGATAGTCGAATTTTTTAATGCTGAGAAAATTAACTCTTTGGTTTGCACTACAACTCTAACGGAGGGTGTAAATACAACTGCAAAAAATGTAATTATTTTGAGTAATAAAAAAGGGACTGAGAATCTGACGGGATTCGATTATAAAAATATTAAAGGTCGTGCAGGTAGATTTCTCCATCACTTCACGGGGCGAGTCGTTAATCTAGTAGATGTCCCGGAAGATGAAAAGGATGAAGTGTTATTTCATTATTTCGATAGCGATGAGCTTGCGACTGATGAGGTTTTGAGGATACGTGACGGGGATTTGACAGAGGAGCACAGAAAAACTAAAGAACTTATTACTCATGAGCTGAACGTCTCTAAGATTCCTCTTTCTCTCGTTAAGGGTAACAAATATATACCGATAGAAAAGCAGATGGCGCTTATTGCTGTTCTGCGTGCAAATTATGCTTTGGTGGATGATATATATTTTTCGGGAAGTTATCCTGAGAAAAAAGTGCTGGATACTATTCTTCAGCTGTGTCATATGTATCTTTTTTCTCAAAAAGAGCATTCTGATAAGAGTTTTAACATATTTGAGTTAAGTAGGTTGGTGAAATATCACGTATACCATCATCCTTCTATCAAGCAGATGATATCCGCACAGTCAGGAAAAAGTGAGGATACTAGAATTCGGAATGCTTTTAAGTTGATAGCTAGATATTTTGAGTTTTCCCTTCCCAAATACTTGGTTTGCTTCGCAAGTCTATATAATTTTGTTGCAAGGGAGATGGGTAAAAAAGAAATATCTCTTTCTTGGGTAATTACTCTTCTCCAGTATGGGTTTGAAAGCCCTCAGGCGATAGCACTGAAAGACTCAGGAGTGCCTTCGGATATTGTTGCAAAACTTGAGGAAGGGTTGAGTGACTGTACAAGTATCGAAGAGATAAGGGTAAGGATTAGACTGCGGCCGAAGATTCTGGAGAAACTATCTAGCTTTGAGCGAAAGATACTAGAGAAACATATTTGATATTAAAGAACTACAGAATGTGGACCGATAACAACTCCTACGCTCCATTGAGGTCTGTCCGGCGTCCTGCAGGCATTTTGCGGTCATGCATGAGTTGCTGGAAGAGTAAGCGGCGTTGCAAGTGGCCACATTGATTAACGCGATGCGCTGGCTTGCGCCGTGGTCGTATGGCTATTCCACTTCGACCAGAACCGCTCGCGTAACCTGGCTCTGCATTATCTGAACAATAAGACCGGATATTCGTCCGGCCAATGGGCTGGCCTGATTAGTGTGATCTGCGATGTGCAGTCTGAGCAAACTAAGGCACCAGGCCTTAGAGGATCAGAGCTTCTTGATCGAAACTCCCACCAACACCCGCCCACGCACTTCCACATCCGCCATCGGCACCGTGCGCGGCTTGTGGCTCGGGTTGTCCGCAATCAGTTCGAGCTGCCCTTGTCCCGCCAATTGCAGGCGGCGGATGAACAGGTGGCCGGCCCAGTTGATCAGGTAGATGCCATCCCCGTTGAACGCGCTCACGCCGCAGTCGACGATGACGGCGTCGCGGTCGTTGAGGGTGTCGGCCATGCTGTTATCCCAGAGGATGACAATGGCCAGTTGCTCCGCACTCGAATACGCCGCAGCTTTTTCCTGCAGGAAGGCTTCATTGAGCGTCAGGCTGCTAATGGTTTCGCTGTAATCAGCCGGCCTCGGAGCGCTGGAGGGCGATTGATTGAAGTTGTAGTGAGAGACTGAAATCTCTTTGCGATCGCCACTAGTTGGGTGAGTGGTGGCCCCTTTCAACTCTTCCAGCACGACTTGAATCGCATCTGCCGTGATGGGCTCTTCGAGTTTGCTGAATCTGGCCTGCGCAGTGGTTAACCAGGATTGGATATCCACTGAAGCGGTGTCTTTGCGTGGCGGGGCGCCGGTGCCGGTAAGCAGCCAGTCGATGGTGGTGTCGTACTTCCTGGCAATGGCGATGAGGTTGTCATTGCGCAGGTTCTCGGTATTGCCGCTGTACCACCTACGCACCGCTTCGTAGCTGACTCCACATGCATCGGCAATATCCCTCTTTATCCGCCGTACATCGATATCCGGCTTCCGTGCCTGCACGAGTAGATCTAAGCGGTCAGTAATTTTCATGCGGCGCAATCTACAAGAGCGCACAGCAAGCAAGATTGTGTTTATTTCACAACTATGCTTGTATTTCGAGGTGCATGTTTTCTAAATGAGAGGGAGCTCAATTTTATGAACGCGAGTCTCGCTGAATGGACCCACGACATCACCACCATCCTCACCCAACCCCCGGGCCTACCCCAGCTGCAGGCTTTGACCGACTGGCTGAATCGCACCGCCCCGGTCGATCACTTCGCGCTGTTCCTCTTCGAAGGCAGCGATGCGCCCTTGCCGCTGTTCCACACCTTGCCCGCCGAGCTGCAGGCCACCTTCATCGACGACTACCGGGGCGGCGCGTACCTGTTCGATCCGTTCTTCCTCGCCTGCACCTTCGAGCGGCCGGATGGCCTCTACAGCATGCGCACGCTGGCGCCGGGGAGCTTTCGGGACAACCACTACTTCCAGCTCTACTACCACCGCCTGGAATTGAGCGAGGAGCTGGGCTTCTTCACCACGCCGGCGCCGGGTAGCCGCGCGGTGTTGTCGTTGATGCGCGGGCAGGGCGGGGCGGCGTTCAGCGAGGAGGAGCTGGAGCTCCTGGGCATCGCGGCGCCGGTGGTGCAGGAGGTGGTGCGCCTGGCCTGTGAGGCGCGGGGCCAGCCGCCGGTGGATGCGCTGCAGCCCAGCGACCATGTGCGCGAGGTGTTCAGCCTGTTTGCGCGGGAGCTGCTGACGCCGCGCGAGTGCAAGGTGGTGCAGCTGCTGTTGCAGGGCTATTCCAGCAGCGAGATCGCCCAGCAGCTGCGCATCACCCGGGGTACGGTGAAGGTCCACCGGCGCAACCTCTACGACAAGCTGGAGATCGGCACCCAGGCGGAGCTGTTCGGGCTGTTCGTGCGCGAGCTGATGGGCGCGCGGATGTTCAGCCGGCCGCAGCGACGCAGCCGCGCTCAGTCGCGCTCTGCTGTCAGCCGGGGCCAATGAGCACCTTCCTTGCGCGCCATAGAGCGCTGCATCCATGTATCTGTCCGCCTGCCTTGGCGGGCCCGATCCAGGCACATTGATAAATTCCATGCATCAATGGATGCAAACAAAGCACTTATCGTTTCAAAGTGTGTCAATCAGAATCCGGCGGCAGAAAGCGCTAATAAGCCCAAACAAGACCGCTGGAGAAACACCTCATGCATGCCTCCCCCAAGCCAGGCTCGTCTGCCGCCCGTTCCAAGGCGGGCGCCGTATTCCGAGTCACGTCCGGCAACTTTCTCGAACAGTTCGACTTCTTCCTCTTCGGCTTCTACGCCACGCAGATAGCGGCCGTCTTCTTCCCTGCCTCGAGTGAGTTCGCCTCGCTGATGATGACGTTCGCCGTGTTCGGCGCCGGCTTCCTGATGCGCCCGCTGGGGGCCGTGATCCTGGGCGCCTACATCGATGATGTCGGCCGCCGTAAGGGGTTGATCGTCACGCTTTCCATCATGGCCAGCGGTACGCTGCTGATCGTTCTCGTGCCGGGGTATTCGAGCATCGGCCTGTGGGCTCCGCTGCTCGTGCTCGTGGGGCGGCTGCTCCAGGGCTTCTCGGCGGGCGCCGAGCTGGGCGGTGTGTCGGTCTACCTGGCGGAGATGGCCACGCCGGGGCGCAAGGGCTTCTACACCAGCTGGCAGTCCGCCAGCCAGCAGGCGGCCATCGTCGTAGCCGCCGCGCTGGGGTACGGCCTCAACCAACTGATGGCGCCGTCGATGGTCGCCGACTGGGGCTGGAGGATTCCGTTCGCCATCGGCTGCATCATCATCCCCTTCATCTTCTTCCTCCGTCGCAGCCTCCAGGAAACCGAGGAGTTCACCCGCCGCACCCAGCGCCCGACGATGAAGCAGGTCTTCGCCACCCTGGCCGCGAACTGGAGCATCGTCCTGGGCGGCATGCTGATGGTGGCTATGACCACGACCGCGTTCTACCTCATCACCGTGTATGCGCCCACATTCGGCAAGACGGTGCTGAATCTCAGCACCACCGACGCCTTGCTCGTCACCCTGCTGGTCGGCCTCTCGAACTTCTTCTGGCTCCCCATCGGCGGGCACCTGAGCGATCGCTTCGGGCGCAAGCCCATCCTCATCGCCATGACCACGCTGGCCATCTTCACGGCCTACCCGGCGCTGTCGTTCCTCGCCCAGGCGCCGAGTTTCGAGCACATGCTGGAGGTCCTGCTGTGGCTGTCGTTCATCTATGGCCTGTACAACGGCGCGATGATCCCGGCCCTCACCGAAATCATGCCGGTGGAGGTCCGTGTCGCCGGCTTCTCGCTGGCCTACAGCCTGGCCACCGCCGTGTTTGGCGGCTTCACCCCCGCGATTTCCACCTGGCTCATCCACCTGAGCGGCGACAAGGGCGCGCCGGGCTACTGGGTGACCTTCGCCGCGCTCTGCGCCCTCTGCTCCACCCTCGTGCTCTACCGCCGGAGCGCCTCGCGCGCGCCCGTCCCCGCTTGCTGAGGATTGATTTCGATGAAGGTATTTTCAAAACGTCTCGTCGCGCTCGCCTTCGGCCTGTGCGCGATCCATGCAACCGCACGCGCGGAAGAACTGAACGTCATGACCTCGGGCGGCTTCACCGCGGCCTTCAAGTTGCTGAGCCCGCAGTACGCGCAGAGCAGCGGCGACACGGTGAACACCATTCTCGGCCCCTCCATGGGCAATGCTCATGAGGCCATCCCCAATCGCCTGGCGCGAGGGGAGCACGCCGACGTGGTGATCATGGTCGGGTATGCACTGGATGAGCTCATCAAGCAGGGCAAGGTGGACCCGGCCTCCAGGGTCGAGCTGGCGGATTCGCGCATCGGCATGGTCGTGAAGCAGGGCGCCCCCAAGCCGTCGATCGATACCGAGGAAGCGCTGAAGCGCACGCTGCTGAACGCCCGGTCACTCGCCTATTCCGATAGCGCCAGCGGGGTCTACATCAAGAACGAGTTGTTCAGGAAGCTCGGCGTCCAGCAGCAGGTCGGCCCGAAGGCAAACATGATCGAACGGATTCCGGTTGCCTCCACCGTCGCCTCGGGTGAATACGAGATGGGCTTCCAGCAAGTCGCCGAACTCCTGCCCGTGCCGGGCGTCACCTTCGTCGGCAAGATCCCGGAGTCGTTGCAGTCCGTAACCCGCTACTCCGCCGGTATTCCCCGCAATGCCGAGCACCCGGAGAGGGCGAAGGCGTTGCTGGCCTACCTGTCCTCGTCGGCGGCACAACCCGTCGTTCGTTCCACCGGCCTGGATTCAATCCCCCGCTAGCCTGGCCGGCATGCTCCGGACCAGCCGTTCCAGCTCGAGCGCAGCGGGCGTCAGCGTACGCCCGCGCCGCTTGATCAGGCCCACGTTGCGCAGCACCTGCGGCTCTTCCAGCGGTACGGCCTTGAGAATCGGGTGAGGGGTACGCGGCATGGCGATCGAGGGGACGGCCGCCACGCCCAACCCGGCCTCCACCAGGCCTATCGCCGTGGTGACGTGCCGGGTCTCGCAGATGCTGTCCTTCGCGGGGTGCAGGCGCTTCAGCGCCTGGCTCATGATGAGGCGGTTCCCGGATGTCTTGTCCAGGGCGATGTAGTCGTGCTCATACATCTCCGACCAGGTCACCGAGGCCCGGTCCGCCAGGGGATGGTCACGCCGGCAGGCCATCACATAGCGCTCTTCGAGCAGCAGGTCGAACGTCACTTCCGGGCTCAAGTGCCCACTGAAGCTGACGCCGAAATCCGCCTCGCCACTGGCCACGGCGCCGTTCACTTCATGGGCGCTCGCATCCACGACCGTGATCCTGATGCGTGGATACAACCGATGAAACTCGCTGATCGCCTGCGGCATGAAGTAATAGGCCGCCGAAGGCACGCATGCGACCGTGACGCGCTCCGTCCTGCTGGAGGCGATATCGCTGATGCTCATCAACGCGTTGTCCAGCTCGTCGAGCACCCGCTCCACTTCGGGAACGAAGGCGCGCCCGATCGCCGTCAGGCTCACCCGGCGGGTCGTCCGCTCGAACAGCTTCACGTTGAGGGCGGATTCGAGTTTCTCGATGCGACGGCTCAGTGCCGGCTGGGTGATCTTCACCGCCTCGGCCGCCTTGCGAAAACTGCCGTTCTCCACCACGGCCCGAAACGCCTGGAGGTCGTTCAAATCGAAGTTGATGCTCATCCGAGTCACCGTATTGATAACGGGAGTGCATCAATACCATGTTTGGAAATGTCCGGGTCGATGGGTTTCGCTTCGGTTCCCCACCAGGGCTGTGCAGGTAGGGAAGGGCGCTTCGGCCAGGTGGCTCGCGGATTCCGGCGCAGTGATCGGCGGGCTCCCCGGCTGTATCGCTCGTCGGCCTCGGCCAGGTCCACTTTCCCTACTTGCCTGCTATTGACCTCAACTTAACTTGAGGTTCTATCGTCCTGCCCGTTCTTGCCCGCCACCCAGAGCGTGGCAAGCGTCTTTTGCAACCAACAAGGACCCTGAATGAACACCCAGACTTCATTGATGATCTTCCAGGCCACGTGCTTCCTCGGGTTTGCGCTGTGGCTCGGCATTGCCCTGGTCAACAACCTGCACGGTTTCGCCAGCTCGGTGGGGGCGGTGGGGGCGACGCTGTCGATGGCGCCCTTGCGCCAGCCGCCCGTGGTCGACATCCCCTTGCTCAGCCGGGCACTGGTTTCGCCGACGCTGCATCGCCTGGCGCTGGGGGTGATCGTGGTGCTGCAGGCGGTGGCCGTTCTCGCCGTGTGGGCGGGTTGCTACCTCCTGCTGTTCGGCGGTGGGCTGGAGGCCGCTCGACCCTGGTTGAACCTGGCGCTGAGCGTGGCCCTGGCCTCGCTCTTCGCCATGCTGCTGGGCGGGCTCTGGTTCGCCTACTGGATACGCCAGGAGGGCCTGCAACTGACGCACCTGGTGCTGGTGATCTGGGTGTTGCTGAACTTCCTCGTGCTCAATCTGCGCTGGAGCTGACCTTGTGAAGATGATGGTGATAGGCGCCAGCCGGGGCCTGGGTCGTGCGTTGGTGGAGGGGCTGGGCAAGCCGGGGGACCGGATCGTGGGCGTGTCGCGCAGCCGGCCGGATCGGCTGGCGGTCGCCGCAGGCGTCGACATCCAGTGGATCGAAGCCGACCTGGCCGAGCCGAAGGTGGCCGTGGCGCATATCGAGGCCCAGGCACCGGCGGAGCTCGATGTGCTCATCTGCAACATCGGCATCTGGGAGCCGCAGGCCTTCAGCGAGGGGTACGACTTCCTGAACGACAGCGATGAGACGCTCGCCAGGTTGGTGGAGGTGAACATCACCGCCACGCTGTTGTTGCTCAAGCGCCTGGTGCCGCGGCTGCTCGGCTCTGCCAGGCCGCAGCTGATCCTCACCGGCTCCACCTCCGCCCTGCATCGCAGCGGGCGGCCCGAGGTGGCGTTCGGTGCCTCCAAGTCCGCGCTGAACGGGATGGCCGATGCATTGCGCGAGGGCTTCCGCGAGCAGCGGCTGGCGGTGACGGTGCTGCAACTGGGCTACCTGAATACCGATGACGGCCTCGCCACTCCGCTGGATGAGGCGGCGGCACGAGGGGAGGGGCAACTGATCCCGGTGCACGACGTGGTCACCCTGGTCGACGCATCGTTGCGCCTGTCGACGGCGTCCTTCGTGCGCGAGCTGGTGCTGCCGGCGATGGCGGACGAGCGCTTCTGAGGCGGATCAGGGGAAGAGGGTAGAGGGCTTGCCATGAGAGCGGACGCCGCCAACGGGTGCGGAGAAGCGTGGGGCGATCCGCTATGATCGGGCGGTTGCTGACAGGAGGTTCACCGATGCCAACGCCGTCCCTGCAAGCCAAGAGGGCTTATTACGCCAAGGCGCGCCGGTCCAACTACGCGGCCAGCCTGCGCCTGGAAGGGTTCGAGACCACGCCAGCCGATGGCGAGCGAAAGCTGCCCTCACGTGAGTCCGTACTGAGTGCCTACCGCTCCAGGCAAGACTGATGGTCGACAAGTACGGTACGGGCCAGGACCCGTACTGCTACCCCGCCACCCGGGTCCTGCGCAATCGCCTGGGTCTGACCAGCGACGTGGCTCTGAACCGAGCCGAACGCTCCCTCTCCGAGATCGCTGCCAGCGAAATCGAATTCGCACTCCCCCCCTATGACCTGGCAGCACTTCAGCGAATCCATCGGCAACTGTTTGCGGATGTTTATGACTGGGCTGGCGAGCTCAGAACGTTGGATATCTCCAAAGGCGATACTCACTTCTGCGTCCAGCAGCGCATAGAACCTGAAGCCGGCAAGATCTTCGCGGCCCTGGAGAAGGCCTCCTGGCTGGAGGGGTTGCCCCGTGACGACCTGGTGATTGCGGCGGCTGAGTACTTTGGCGACCTGAACGTGATCCACCCCTTTCGTGATGGCGACGGTCGTGCCCAGCGCATTCTCTTCGAACACCTCATCGTCAATGCGGGCTATGAAATCAGCTGGTGGTCGGCAGAGGCGGACGAGTGGCTGCGGGCCAACATCGAGGCTGTGTTCTGTGACTACCGGGGCCTTGAGCGAATCTTCGAGCGCTGCATTGGCGGGCCCATCGCTTAGCGTGCGGCGGGTCTGTCGTGTGCGGACTTCCGCCTCCGCTCTGGCAGGTGCCCCTTCCGTGTGTGTCCGTGTTTCCAACGCCACCCGCATCGCGCCTTACATCCCCGCCATCGCCTCTCTACCGCCCACGCCATAGCCCCCGTTCTCCCTGCATTGCTAGCGTCGCTTTCGCCCATTCGGGGCTCGCTTCAGGGAGAAGCCTTCATGCCGAAAATCGTGCGTATAGCGGACATCATCGACGACAGCCCGCTCTCCTGGTTGCAGGTGCGGGTACTGGTCCTGTGTTTTCTCATCGTGTTGCTGGATGGCTTCGACACGGCCGTGATCGGCTACGTCGCGCCGGAGCTGATCCTCGAGTGGGGGCTTGAGCGCAGCGAGCTGGCGCCGGCCTTCGGCGCAGGGCTGTTCGGCATGTTGCTGGGGGCGGTGTGCTGCGGGCCGCTGGCCGATCGCTTCGGGCGCAAGCGCGTGTTGCTCGCCGGCATCCTGGTGTTCGCCCTGGGCACGCTGGCGGCGGCGTTCTCCACCTGGCTGGGGCAACTGGTGGTGTTGCGCTTCGTCACCGGCATCGGCCTGGGCGGCGTGCTGCCCAACTGCATCACCCTGTCATCGGAGTATTCCCCACGGCGCCGGCGGATGCTGCTGGCCACCCTGAGCTATTCGGGGTTCATCCTCGGCCTGGCCCTGGGTGGCAGCGTGGCGGCCTGGTTGATGCCGGCGCTGGGCTGGGAGGGGATGCTCGCCCTCGGCGGCCTGGCGCCGCTGGTCCTGGTGCCGGTGCTGATGCGCTGGCTGCCGGAGTCGCTGTACTTCCTGGTGGGCCACAAGCGCCAGCGCAAGGCGCTGTTGCGCCTGGTCACCGCCATTGGCGGCAGGGACAGCTGGCGCGGCGCGATCCTGGTGGGCGACCTGCCCGAGCAGCCGCGCTCGCCGGTGTCCGTCCTGTTCCAGCGGGAACGGGTGCTGCGCACGCTGATGCTGTGGCTGACCTTCTTCTGCGGGCTCTTCGTGTTCTACCTGCTGACCAACTGGCTGCCCACCATCCTCCGTTCCAGCGGCTACGGAGCGAGCGAGTCGGCGCATATCGCCTCGATGATTCCCATGGGCGGGGTGCTCGGCAGCCTCGCCATGGCGCTGGTGCTGGACCGCGTCGGGCCGCGCTGGGTGCTGCCGTTGCAGGCGGCGTTCTCGGCGCTGGCCCTGGGGATGATTGGCGCGCAGCTGGGCAGCGCCAGGGAGCTGATGCTGATGGTGTTCATCGCGGGCTTCGGCCTCAGCGGGCTGCTGGCCAACCTGAGCATCGTCGCCGCCACGCTGTACCCGGTGGATGCCCGGGCCACGGGCGTGAGCTGGGCGCTCTCGGCGGGGCGCGCCGGGTCCATCGTCGGCTCCATGCTGGGCGCCTGGCTGTTCGCCCAGGCAGGCAGCCTGCCGGGTTTCTTCCTCTGGCTCGCGGTGCCGGTGCTGGTGGCCAGCCTGGCGCTGGCGGTGCTGGGCTATCGCCGCCGCGCCTTGCTGAACGTGGCTCCGGAATGACGCTTCCCGACCGGCCGGCGCGCGCTCTTTTGCGTCGGCCGCCTTTCTACCCGGCTCGCCAGCGGTCCACCTCGGCCGAGCACTCCTCTGGCGAGGCCGGAGGGGAGTGGGCGGTGCTGAATGTCGCCGCCACCGCGCGTCGCCGGGGGCCTGCCCCGGGCGACGCCCACAGCCAGGGCCCACGCAGGCCCATGAGTGAAGGAACCACCATGAACGAGGCAACGCTCTACATCGATGGCTGCTGGGTCCGCCCGAGCCGTCCCAACCGCTTGAGCAGCATCAACCCCGCCACTGAAATGACCCTGCAGGAGGTGTCGGCGGCCGGCATCGAGGAGGTGGACCTGGCGGTGCAGGCCGCGCGCCGTGCCTTCGAGGGGGAATGGGGCCACACCCGGGGTGCCGTGCGTGCACGCTTCCTGGAGGCCATGGCCGATGACCTCGAACGCCGTGCCGAGGAGCTGGCCCTGCTGGAGGTACTCGACAACGGCAAGCCGCTGCCCGAGGCCCGGCAGGATGTCGCCGAGGCCATCGCCTGCTTCCGCTACTACGCCGGGCTGGCCTGCGAACTGGACGAGCGCCAGGAGCAGCCCCTGGCGCTGGACGACCCACGCTTCAGCTGCCGCATCCGCCACGAGCCGGTGGGCGTGGCCGCGCTGATCGTGCCCTGGAACTTCCCCCTGCTCATGGCCGCCCGCAAGGTGGCACCGGCCCTGGCGGCGGGCGCCACCTGCGTGCTCAAACCCTCGGAGCTGACCCCGCTGACCGCCTTGCAACTGGGCCACGCCGCCCATGCGGTGGGCCTGCCGCCGGGCGTGCTGAACATCGTGCCCGGCCGTGGCCACGAGACGGGGCAGGCCCTGGCGCAGCACCCGGAGGTGGACAAGCTGGCCTTCTCCGGGAGGCTGATCACCGGCGCCAGGCTGGTGGCCGATACCGCTGCCGACTTCAACAACCCGACCCTGGAGCTGGGCGGCAAATCCTCCCTCATCGTCTTCGACGACGCCGATCTCGATGCCGCCGTGGAGTGGGCCCTGTACGGCATCTTCCGCAACCAGGGCCAGGCCGGCAGCGCCACCTCTCGGCTGCTGGTGCAGCAGGGCATCGCCGAACGCTTGCTGGAGCGGTTGGTGGAGGCCGTGCGCGATATCTGCATTGGCCCCGGCACCGAGCCGGGCGTGCAGATGGGGCCGCTGGTCAGCGCGGCCCGCTACAGCCAGGTGATGGAGGTCATCGCCCAGGGCCGGCAGGACGCGCGCCTGCTCATCGGCGGCCGCCGCCCGCCGGGCTTGCACATCGGCTACTTCATCGAGCCCACGATCTTCGACGAGCCCCACACCGGCAGCCCCCTCTGGCGCCACGAAATCCTCGGGCCGGTGCTGAGCGTGAAGCGCTTCGGCACCGAGGAGCAGGCCGTGGCGATGGCCAACGACAGCCTCTACGGCTTCGCCGCCGCCGTGATGAGCACCGACCTGGACCGCGCCCGCCGCGTCGCCGGGCAACTGCGGGTCGGCGTGGCCTGGATCAACTGCTCGCAACCGGCCCTCGTCCAGGCCCCCTGGGGCGGCACCCGCCTCAGCGGCCTCGGCCGCGAGCTGGGCCCCTGGGGGCTCGACAACTACCTGGAGGTGAAGCAGGTGACCGAATACATCAGCGAGGAGCCCTGGGGGTGGTACGGGCGCTAGGGCGGGGCCGGCAACGGGGGGCATGCAGGCCTGCGCTACACGAACAACAAGAAAGGGGTAACGCAATGCAGAACTCGACAATGCGCCGTGGGCTCAATGCCCGGCATATCCGCTTCATGGCCCTCGGCTCCGCCATCGGCACGGGGCTGTTCTACGGTTCGGCGGCGGCCATCCAGCGCGCCGGCCCCTCGGTGCTGCTGGCGTACCTGATCGCCGGCGCGGCGGTGTACCTGATGATGCGCGCCCTGGGCGAGATGGCCGTGCGCACGCCGGTGGCCGGCTCGTTCGGCCACTATGCCAACCGCTACCTGGGGCGCTTCGCCGGCTTTCTCACCGGCTGGACCTACGTCTTCTCGATGCTGATGGTGTGCCTCGCCGACGTCACCGCCTTCGGCATCTACATGGGCCTGTGGTTTCCCGATACGCCACGCTGGGTCTGGGTGCTGGGCATCGTTTTCGTCATCGCCGCGATCAACCTGTGCAACGTGCGGGTGTTCGGCGAGCTGGAGTTCTGGCTCTCGCTGCTCAAGGTCGTGGCCATCGTCGCGATGATCCTCGCCGGGTTCACGGTGCTGGTGTTCGGCATCCGCCTGGGCGATGCGGGCGGGGTGGCCTCCTTCGCCAACCTCTGGGCCCATGGCGGCTTCTTCCCCAATGGGCTGGAGGGCATGGTGGCGTCCTTCACCATCGTCATCTTCGCCTTCGGCGGCATCGAGGTGATCGGCCTCACCGCCGGTGAAGCGCAGGACCCGCAACGCATGATCCCCAAGGCCATCAACTCGGTGCCGCTGCGCATCCTGCTGTTCTACGTGCTGACCCTGCTGGTGCTGATGGCCATCTACCCCTGGCCGAAGATCGGCAGCCAGGGCAGCCCCTTCGTGCAGATATTCAGCGGGCTGGGCATCGACGCCGCCGCCACCCTCCTCAACCTGGTGGTGATCTCGGCGGCCATCTCCGCCATCAACAGCGACATCTTCTGCACCGGCCGCATGCTCTACGGCATGGCCGGCAATGGCCAGGCGCCGGCGTCCTTCGCCCGGCTCTCGCCTGCCGGCGTGCCCTGGATGACGGTCCTGGTGATGACCCTCGCGCTGCTCGTCGGCGTGCTGCTCAACTACCTGCTGCCCAACGAGCTGTTCCTGCTGTTCGCCTCCCTGGTGACCTTCGCCGTGGTCTGGGTGTGGCTGATGATCCTCCTATCCCAGGTCGCCATGCGCCGTCGGCTCGACGCGGAGGAGGTCGCCGCGCTGCGCTTCCCGGTGCCGTTCTGGCCCTGGGGGCAGTACCTGGCGATCGCCTTCATGCTGTTCGTCTTCGCCGTGATGGCGAGCTTCCCCGACACCCGCACCGCGCTCTATATCGGCGGCCTCTGGCTCATGCTCCTCGGCATCGCCTACCTGATGAAGGGGCCTGGCGACGAGCCGGCCGACGCTGCATCGACCCTTCGTCCCTGATCACGCACGCAAAGGAAACCGCCATGACCCGGCACCGCTACGAATTCGAGCTACCCCATTCGCTGATCGAAGACTTCCACCGCGACGGCGCCATCTGCGTGCGCCAACTCTTCAAGGCCCAGGAGGTGGCGCTGCTCAGGCAGGGCATCGAGCGCAACCTCGCCAACCCCAGCGAGCGTGCCAAGGTCGCCAGCCGTCCTGACGACCCGGGCTGGTTCTTCGAGGACTTCTGCAACTGGCGGGAATTCGACGAATACCGCCGCTTCATCTTCGAGAGCCGCGTCGGCTCGGTCGCCTCGCAGCTCATGGGCGGCGGCACCGCGCGTCTCTACCACGACCACCTGCTGGTCAAGGAACCCAACACCCGCCAGCGCACGCCCTGGCACCAGGACCAGCCCTACTACAACGTCGAGGGCCGGCAGAACTGCAGCATGTGGATGCCCGTCGACCCGGTGGCGCGCGCCTCCACGCTGGAGTTCGTCGCCGGCTCCCACCTCGGCCCCTGGCTCATGCCGCGCACCTTCCTCGATAACCAGGCCCGCTGGTTTCCCGAAGGCTCCCTGGCCGACCTGCCGGATATCGAAGCCGACCGCTCCCGCTGGAACATCCTCGGCTGGGAGCTGGAGCCGGGCGACGCGGTGTTCTTCCACATGCTCACCCTCCACGGCTCCGGCGGCGTGGGCGGCAACCGCCGACGCCGCGCCTTCTCCCTGCGCTTTCTCGGTGAAGACATGCTCCACGCCCCCAGGCCCTGGAACACCTCCCCGGAGTTCCCAGGGCTGGCGGACGAACTGGCAGCCGGCGCACCGATGGAGCACCGCCTGTTCCCGGTGCTCTGGCCGAGGGTTTGAGGGGGAGAGATGTAGGTTGGGCCGAGGCACGAGGCCCAACGTGCGGGGTTGAGCCTTGTACCGGAGCTTCGGTGGGCACATGGCCCGTGCTTCAGCGCGTGGATTGCCCCGGACTGAAGTCCGGGCTACGGAAACGGACTGTGATCAGGCCGACAACAGCCGCGCCCTGGCCTCGGCATATTCGCGCTTGAGCTGGGCGATGTACTCCGCCGCCTTCTGCACCTTGTCGATCGGGGCGATGCCCTGGCCACAGCCCCAGATGTCCTTCCAGGCCTTGGCCTCGCTGCTGCCGAAATTCATCTTGCTCGGGTCGCTTTCGGCGAGGTTGTCCGGGTCCAGCCCGGCCGCGAGGATCGAGGGCTTGAGGTAGTTGCCGTGTACGCCGGTGAAGAGGTTGCTGTAGACGATGTCATCGGACGAGCACTCGACGATGGCGCGCTTGTAGCCCTCGGTGGCGTTGGCTTCCTCGCAGGCGATGAAGGCCGAGCCGATGTAGGCGAAGTCGGCGCCCATCGCCTGGGCCGCGAGGATGGCACCGCCGGTGGCGATGGCGCCGGAGAGGGCCAGCGGGCCGTCGAACCATTGGCGGATCTCCTGGATCAGCGCGAACGGGCTCTTCACCCCGGCATGGCCGCCGGCACCGGTGGCGACCGCGATCAGGCCATCCGCGCCTTTCTCCACCGCCTTGCGGGCGAAGGCGTTGTTGATCACGTCATGCAGCACCACGCCGCCATAGGAATGCGCGGCGGCGTAGATGTCCTCGCGGGCCCCCAGCGAGGTGATGACGATCGGCACCTTGTACTTAACGCAAAGCTCCATGTCGTGCTCCAGGCGGTCGTTGCTCCTGTGCACGATCTGGTTGATCGAGAAGGGCGCCGCCGGGTTGTCGGGGTTCGCGCGGTTGTAGGCGTCCAGCGTCTCGGTGATCTCCGCCAGCCAGTCCTCCAGCAGCGAGGCGGGGCGCGCGTTGAGTGCCGGCATCGAGCCGACCACGCCGGCCTTGCACTGTTCGATCACGAGTTTCGGGTTGCTGATGATGAACAGCGGCGAGCCGATGACGGGGAAGGGCAAGCGATCCAGCGGGGCGGGGAGCCGGGACATGTGTATTCCTACCAGTCTTTGAATGAGAAGAGTTTGCAGACTGTCGTTCCGCTTCCCTTCCGGTCAAGCACCGGTTCGCGGGTTCGGCATGAAGGCCCCCGGGGTTGGCGGGAGTGCAATGCCCGCCCGCGCCATCACCCGCGAACACGGCGGCGAACTGCACCTGCACAACCGCCCCGAAGGCGGCCTGCGCGCGCGGGTGGAGTTGCCGTGGGGCTGATGGGCGCAGAAGGCCGCTCTTGTAGGTTGGGCTGAGGCACGAAGCCCAACGAGCCAGGCCGAGCCTTGCCCCGTTGGGCCTCGCTACGCTCGGCGCCAACCTACGGCGCTTAAAGCTCATATTGCTCCCACCATTCGCTCTGCTGGCAATGTGCCAATAAGCGACTATTCCTATATCCAGTGCATCAACTGGCACACAGTGGTGATGGAATACTTCACAGGGAGCGTGCAATGAAACTGAATTGGCCAAGCGTTGGACCTATTGTCGGAGCGACCGGCCCCGACGAGACACGTGTCTTCATTAGGGCTGGGAAAGAGGTGCTCGGACAGGATCAGCGGCGCTGTTTTGGGGCTTTGCGTTGGCGCCAGGCAGGGAGCGCCACCTGGTCCTTGCCCATCTTCAACAAGCTCTCTCCTATCTTCGACTTCAGTTGCGTATTCGTGATTCAGGGGCTCGCCCCTGAGACCTTGTACGAGTACCAGGTCGGTTGGTTCTTTGCCGAGGCTGAGTTGGAAGGCGTCCAGGCCCTTGCCGGCGATCTGCAATGGCCGGCTCCAGAACCGGATTTCACACTGAGCTTCACGACGGGTCCATCGGGGGATACAGCCCCGCGCCGCTACATCGTGGGTTCCTGCCGCTATGTACTGCGGCTATTCGGTGGCAACTTCTTTGATGATCGGGGCGACAAAGCCTTCCGTTCTGTTCTGGAGCAGATCGCCGGTGGCCAATCCGTCGATGCATTGTTGATGATCGGCGATCAGATCTACGCGGACGACCTCAAGGGGCTGGCACCGGACCAGACCCTGGATCAATTCCTTGAGCGTTATCGAGCTGTTTTCGCGCAGGAATACATACGCAAGCTCATGGCGAGAGTACCGACCTACATGATCCTCGATGACCACGAAATCGAGGACAACTGGCCGGTTGACGCCACGAGCAGTGACCGGACTTCGAAGTACATCTGGGCAATGCATGCCTACCAGATTTACCAGTGCAGCCACAGTCCACTTTTTCCTAGCCATGGCGAGCGTATCGAGGGGACGCTCTCGCATTTCTGGTACAGCTTCCGGGACGGCTGCGCCGACTGGTTTGTCATGGATGCTCGGACCGAGCGGGTACTCGAGGCGGGCGCTCGAAGAATGGTCAACGACAGGCAAATGAGCGCGCTGCTCAAATGGCTGGATGATGGCTCTGGGAACGTCAAGTTCATTGTGACCTCGGTGCCGATGTTCCCCGATATGAAGAGCGACAAGAACGACAAGTGGGATGCATTCCCTGAACAACGCCAGCAGATCCTCGACTTCATTCACAGCAAGCGGATCAGGAAAGTGGTCTTCGTTTCCGGTGATGTGCACTGTTCGTTCACCAGTGAACTGCGCCTGGTAGGAGACGACGACTTCCTCGTGCACCAGATCGTTTCCTCCTCGTTCTTCTGGCCTCTGCCGCATATGCGCCAATCAAGCTTCGGTTTTGGTGAGGTACTGAAGGGCAAGGGGAACCACCGCTACGTCGGCGCTCTTACTTCGGAGATGCACTCCAAAGACAACTTCGCGCGTATCGAAGTCGACCAGACGTCTGTCGTGGTGTCGTTCTATGAACGCAAGGGCGACGCGCTTGGAAGCACCACACTGGTTTTCTAATCGCCAGACTTAAAAAGGGTCGAGCCAGCCTTTCGGTACACGCAGTTTGTGCTTTTCAACAGCGAGGATTCTTCATGGACGAGCAGATCACCCAGGCATCGGATGTGTTGGCTTCTAGCCCGACGGCGACTGGTACCGCCCGATCCATAACTTCCCAGTCCACCGAGTTGTATGACTTGATGAGGGTCGTTGTAACTGATGCAAGTTTGTCGACCGAGGAGAAGAAGATACTCATCGACGAACTGCGCAAGAGCACCCCGGCCAGTGACCGCTGGACCTTCCGGTGGGCCATCTGGATTCTCGGGGTAGCGGTATTGCTGACCATCCTGGCCCTTTGGAGCCTCAGCTTTGTCAAAATGGATATTCCGGATGGGCTTGTGGCCATTGGGTCAGCTGCGGCTGGTGGGCTGGCAGGCTTACTAACTCCCAGCCGACGTGAGTGATTCAAAGGTGTGCGGTTGCTATGGAGTAGGCGATGACCAGTGCTTGGTTCGTTCTGTAAGGTAACAGCGGATTCACCTGCATTGAGATTCGACTCATTCCTGAAGCCAACCCCCACCGTTGGGCCTCGCTGCACTCGGCGCCAACCTACGCTGAGTCGGGCATGCCGCTAGATCTTGCCAAGAATCGCCTGCAACCCCTTCTGGTCCGCCTCGCTCACCGTGCCTTCCAGCCCGCAGCTGCTGAACTCCACCTTCCCGCCGGTGGCGAGGGTCTTGAACAGGCCGAGGTCCACTGTCATCACCACCTTCTCGCTGGAGGTTTCGTCGTCGACCTGCAGCTCGCCGTAGCCTTCGTTGGCGACGGTGCCATCGACCTTCCAGGTGATTTCCCCGCACGGCTCCATGACGGGCGTGCGGGTGCGGTGGACGATCGCAAGCGTGGCGAAGCTGGCCTTGCCGTCTTTCGGCACGAGTACGGTGGCGTTGAGCCCGGCGGGGCCTTCGAGTTGGGTGTCGCTGGTCCAGTTCAGCACCGTGCTGCGCAAGGACTTTTCGAACTGCTCGGTGAGCGTGCCGGCGAAGGTGGTAGTGGCTGCCAGGGTGAGGAGCAGAACGGAGATGGGGCGCAGCATGGGGTGATCGTCCTTGGTTAAGTGGAGTTAGCGAATCGCGACACCTAGGGCGTTGAGTGTTGGCGTATCCATGCGTCCGTTGATTTCCAGGCCCGAGTCCATCTGGAAGGCCATCAGTGCACCTCGAGTACTTTTCCCGAGCACACCATCGATGGCGCCGCTGTAGTACTGCTTGACCATGAGTGCCATCTGCACGCGGACGATCATCTGCGAAAGGTCGTCTGCTGCGGGGCGTGTTCTAGGGGCCGTAGTTGTTTGCGATGTGGTTGGGCTGGAAAGGCTTGAGCTATAGCCTGAGCTGGAGCTGCCGTTGTAGCTTGGACTGCTGTATGTCGTGCTTGGTGTCGGTGACGAATACGTACGCGGTGAGCTGTAGCTGCTCGATCCGCTGTAGTGCGAGCTATGGGAGCTGTGTGAACTGTGGGAGCGATGAGAGCTGTGTGAACGGTGGGCCGCGTAGAGGTTCTCGGCGTTCTCGGCGTTCAAGGTGTTCTTGAATACAGGGGGTTCGTGGTTGGTGTTGTATGAAAGATCGTCGAAGGTCAGCCCGTGTTGCCCTGCCTGTACGACGGGTGCGCCGACTGCGGGAAGTAGCGCCATGGTTTGGCCGATAAGCAGTTTCCAGCGATCAAGTAGTTTCACGACATGCTCCTTGTGTAGTGGCTCAGTTCATCCCGACTCAGCGGGTGGATGCCTCGGCTTTGCCAGCGCTGCGAGTGCGACTTGAAGAAGCCCGCACAGTGCGTGGTCGCTGAACAGCCATCGCATTCTTCGATGAACAGATTTTTCCAGTCAGAGATGCTTCGCCGATAGAAGGGCATTAGCGATGGCTTCAGCACGCAAAGTGGGAGGTTGTAGAGCGAAACATTCATGCCTCGCACTTCAAGGAAGTGGCAGGCGCTGCTCAGTGTGTCCTGATAGTCCAGCGGATCGATCCACAGTGCCTGGTGGTTCTTCTTGGCTAACCCAGTATTCTCGATGCCCATCAGCGCGACATGTTCGACGAAGGGCATATTCCTGAAAATGAAGTGAGCCAACTGCGGGAGCCGTGGAGTGGTCAGTTGATTGAGGACCACGCGGATTTCTATGCGTTGGCCCGCGCGGCCGAGGTTGTAGATGCCGCGCATGGTTTCACTGAATGCTCCTTTGGCCTGGACCAGATGGTCATGGTCGTCCGCCGTATCGCCATAGAGCGGGATTCCCCAAGTAAGCGCCGGGTGGTCGATGTGTTTCAACTCAGCGATCCAGGTCGGATCACCGAGCAATCGACCATTGCTCAGTACATGAAGTGGCTTGTCCGGGACGACCCGCTTGGCTTTTTCGATAATCGCCAAGAGCCCGTCCTTGTAAAGCGTGGGTTCCCCGCCGCTGATACCCAGTTGCTCCTCACACGGATCGATGAGGTCTAGCAGGCGCAGGTTTTCTTCTACATGCCACCGGTCATCGACTTCTTTCGGTGGTTGCGAGCACATCAGGCACAAGCTGTTGCAGCGATCAGTCATGAACAGCAGGTTGCTGTTGGCGCCGCGACGGTACAGGACTCTTACCATCCGGGAGTTTGGGGACAGCGCGATGACATCTCCTGGGCGCACTACATCCGCATCCATTGGGTTGGACAGCAGCACAGTGCCTTCGTCGACGGCAGGCAGTTCACCCTTTGCGATCAGCAGCCCGCCCAATGGAAGGGATGAGAGCAACTGCTCGTCCAGAATGTCTGCATCTTCTACATGGAGGAGCAGATCATCGAGCGAGGCATCTCCGGCACAGCTGCTGGTGCCGGACTTGATCAGCTCATCCAGGGTGATGACCTTGAGCAACCTGGGAGCATGGAGGTTCCGTATCTCGAATTGCGTGTCCAGGCGCAGCATGCTCAGCTCCTGTATCCCGATGCCGGAAGGTCGTTCAGCGACCGTCTCGCCATCCACGACAACAAGACGCGTTGCGTACTTTCATCTCCATCACGTAGCAATCTGAAAAGATGGGTGAGCAAGGCTGTGTTCTTCTCACAGAACGAGCTGAACCGACGATGTCCGATGGGGTCGCCCTGGCGCGCGTAATGTTCGATGGGGTCTGCTCCGCAGTAGGGCACCAGCGCGCAGTCCGTGCAGCCTGGCAGGGCCTCGGCAACGCCTGTAGAAAGAAGAAGCTCCAGTACAGGGGAGCGGAGCAGGGTAGGCAGGGAGTCTTTTACGCTGCCTAGACGCAAACCGTTTTCCCCCATCTCCAGCAGCATTCTGGCTTCGTCCGAAGGGTAGACATCGCCGTCGTAGTTGTAGACGAGTGCGCCGACACCAGCGCCTGCGGGCGAGCGTAGGTCGACGTAACCAGAGGTGAATGGCGTCAGGATGTTGGTCAGCAGCAGCGAGCCATAGCCCTCGGACAGGTAAGTGCCCTGTTGGTTGATTTCGATCAGGTAACCCAGTGCTTCCTTGTAGAACTCGATGTATCGATGCATCGGATAGTCGAGCCGTTCACTGGACTTCCTGGCGAATCCATAGGGGCTCAAAGGCCTGAGCGAAATGCTGTTGAAACCCCGCTCCACATATTCGTCGACGATCTCCCGAGGATGCTGGAGGCTTCTACTGGTCAGCGTCGTCAGCGCGGAAACTGCATCGTGGCCCAAGGCTGAACGCACCCACTCGATGCCCTTCAGGGTTCGCTCGTGAGAATCTCGGGTCGGTGTGGGTCGGTTGGCGTTGTGCAGAAAGGCGGGCCCGTCCAGGGATGTCGAGAACTGGATGCGGTGTTTTTGGGCGAACTCTATGACGGTGTCATCGAGATGGTGAAGGGTGCTGGTGATGACGAACTGGATATCGCGTTGCTCTCGCTCATTTCGTTCGCTCACCTCCTCAACTACCTGGCGGATTCGGTCGAACGCCAAAAGAGGCTCTCCTCCCTGGAATTCGACCGTGAGTACGGGAGAGGGCGACTCGAATAATCTATTCACAGCATCGTGGGCGTGCTCGGCACTCATGTCATGCCCCGCGCCTGCCAGCGGTGCGCGTGAGACCTGGCAGTACTGGCAGGTATGGTTGCAGCGCAGAGTTACGACGAACAGATGCAGGGCGGGACCGCCGAACAGAAACGACTTGCGACTGCGGTACTGGGCGGCCATTTCCGGGAGAGGGTCGTGAATGCCTGGCTCGTGAATGAAGTGGCGGGCCAGTAGGTCCTTATAAAGCGGGGCATCCGGGGGTAATTGCCGATGGATGAGTGCTGGCAACTGGCTTTCCGGGATGAACAGGTACTCGCCTGTGTCTGAGGTAATCAGTACATCGTTCCGTGGGGCTTCCTCCATCCGCATGAAGCGGAAGGGAAGGAGCCGATAGCGGCTGTCGGTGGCAATCAGGGCCGTTGGCATCAACGTGCACCGCTCTCTTGTAGCGCCACTCTCGCCAGCAGTTCATGGAAGCCTCGTGTTTCTTGCCGAATGACTTCTCGCAACGTGAAGTCGTTAAGCGTCCTTAATAGCAGGGTATGGGCTTCTTCCTGGCTAACAGGCGAGCATGTAGAGGAGGGCGAGATGCTCAGGAGCAGGGTTTGTTCCTGACGGCTGATCAGAATCGTCAGCGTGTCCGCCAGGGCGTAGGCAGAGCGTTGGACGACGGAAAGCGGGTAGACACTTTCGTCCAGATCAAGGGACAAACACCAAGTCATTGGGATTCCATTCCAGACAAGCAAAAGTCGAACTGTACGAATATTGCCTCAGCTTGAAGGCAAATTGCCACTGTCTATGTAGGGCTATTTCCTTGTCCCGGATAAGACTTTCGACTAAAGCAAGGAACCTCTTTTCAGGTCTAAAGGCGCGTGGCTCCCTCTCGATATCATGCTAGGGCGCCTCGATTGGCGCAGACCATCGTCCTCATCCAGGGAAAGAGGCCAGGAGATATCTGGTGGAAGAAGCTCGTGAGTTTTTCTTGCGGGCGGGGGTAGAGGCATGAACAGCATGAGCTACAAGGGCTACACGGCCCATATCGAGTTCGATGATCGCGATGATCTCTTCGCGGGGCGGTTGCTGGGGATTCGCGACATCGTCAGTTTCCACGCCGATTCCGTGGCGCAGCTGCGTGCGGAGTTCCAGCTGGCGGTCGACAATTACCTGGCCGACTGTGCCGAGCGTGGCGTGAGCCCGGAGAAGCCTGCATCCAGCAAGGTGATGCCGCGTATTCGCCCCGAGGTGCATGCTGCCGCGACCATCGCCGCACAGCTGGCCGGCAAGAGTCTCAATCAATGGGCCGATGAGGTCTTCGAGCAGGCGGCCCTCACCAAGTAGCGATGGGTCCGCAGATGAACAGAGCCCGCTTGTGCGGGCTCTGTCGTTTCGGGCGATCGATTGGCCGGGCGCTTACCAGCGGTAGGCGACGCCGGCCGTGACCTGGCGTTCAGCACCGTAGAAGGCGGCGTAGGTGTAGGTGAGGTAGTCCTCGTCGGTGAGGTTGGTGACGTTGAGGGTGAGGTCCCAGGGGCCCATGGCGTAGCCGAGCATGGCGTCCACCAGGGTGTAGGAGGGCGCGACGATGCTGGTGTCGAACAGGCCGGGGACCTCGTCCACGTAGCGCACGCCGGCACCGGCGCGCAGTTCGCCCGGCCCGACCTGGCCGAAGCGGTAGTCGCCCCACACGGAGAACATGTTGCGCGGCATGCCGCCGCTCTTCTGGCCGGCTGCGCTGCTGGTGGTCTGCTGGGTCACTTCGGCCTTGGTATAGGCGTAGGAGGCGGTGATGCTGGCGTTGGCGCCGATGTCGGCCTTGGCCTCCAGTTCCAGGCCACGTGAGCGCACCTCGCCGGTCTGCACCTGGAAGCCGTTGTTCACGGGGTCCGTGGCCAGCACGTTGCTGCGGGTCAACTGGTAGATCGCGGCGGAGTAGAGGGCGTTGCTGCCGGGCGGCTGGTAGCGGATACCGGCTTCGTATTGCTCGCCTTCGGTGGGGTCGAACTTGGTGCCGGCGTGGGAGGTGCCGATCTGGGGTTCGAAGGATTCGCTGTAGCTGACGAAGGGCGCCAGGCCGTTGTCGGCGAGGTAGACCAGGCCCACGCGCTTGGTGAAGGCGTCGCTGTCCTGGCGTGAGCGGTCGTTGCCGTACAGCGCGTCTTCCTTCTGTTTGGCCCAGTCCTGGCGGCCGCCGAGCAACAGCACCCACTTCTCGTCGAACTTGATCTGGTCCTGCAGGTACACGCCGCTCTGGCGGGTACGGTTCCTGGAGCTGTACGGCGCTGGGCCGAGGGGGGTGAAGATGCCGCCGTAGACCGGGTTGAAGACATTCAGCGGGGTCAGGTCATAGTCGTAGCGGTCGGTCGTCAGGTGGCGATCGCCGTAGTCGACGCCCGCCAATACGGTCTGCTCGAGGCGTTCGTGATGGAAGCGCGCTTCCAGCTGGGTGTCGACGACGAAGTTGCGTGAGTCGTCGACGCGGTCCTGGGCGCCACGCGCGACGGTGGTCATCTGCGGGTCGATGAAGCGGTCGAGCCACACCGACGGCATGTCGTTCTCGGATTCGAAGTAGCGCAGGTTCTGGCGCACCTTGAGGTCGTCGTTGAAGGCGTGCTCGAAGCGGTAGCCGATATCCCAGGCGGTGATCACCGATTTGTCGTATCCCGGCTCGCCGGTGAAGGTGTGGCGGGAGATATGGCCGTTGGGGTTGGGCCGCACGGTGCCTTCTGCGGGCAGGCCGTAGACGTAGGCGGTGCGGCTCTTCTGGTAGGTGGCGAGCAGGGTCAGGCTGGTGGCGTCGTCCGGTTGCCAGGTGAGGGACGGGGCGATGTAGGTGCGGTCGTCCGGCACGTGGTGGGTGGTGGTGTCGCTTTTGCGCTCCAGGGCGGTGAAGCGGTAGCTGAGGGTGTCGGTCAGGGCGCCGGCGTGGTCGGTGGCCAACTGGTGGCGGTCGTTGCTGCCGGTTTCGGCCTTGATCTCGTGCAGCTCCTCGCGGGTCGGCAGCTTGCTCACCACGTTGATGATGCCGCCCGGCGCGGCCTGGCCGAACAGTACCGAGGAGGCGCCGCGCAGCACTTCCACGCGCTCCATGCCGTAGGGCTCCTGGGTGCCGTCGTAGATGTTGCTCATGTAGCGCATGCCGTCGCGGAAGGTGCTGCCGCTGATCTGGAAGCCGCGCAGGACGAAGGTGTCGGTGAGGCGGTCATCGGCCTCGGTGGCGATCACCCCGGCGGTGTAGCCAAGGGCGTCGCGCAGGCTCTGGGCGTGGATGTCGCTGATCTGGTCGCGGGTGACCACGGAGATGGATTGCGGCGTTTCGAGGATCGGTGTGTCGGTCTTGGTAGCGGTGCCGGCGGCCGTGGCCACGTAGCCGCTCACCGGGCCCAGGGCGGACTGCTGGCCGCTGGCGTTGATGTCGATCTGCGACAGGTCGAGGGTGCCGTCGCCGCTCGGGCGTTCCAGGGTGATGCTGCCCGCGCCGTGGCGGAAGTTCAGCCCGCTGCCCAGGAGGAGCATGCCCATGGCCTGGTCGGCGGTGTAGCGGCCGCGCAGCGCCGGCGCTTGCCCGGTGAGTGGCTCTTCGGTGGTGCGCAGCACGGCGATGCCGGTGGTGGCGGTGAACTCACCGAGGGCGTCGAGCAGCGGCTGGCTGGCGATATCGAACTGGAATTGCGGCTGGCGTTGCTCGCTGGCGGCTTGGGCGCTGTGGGCCTGAAAGGGCGCGGCAATGGTGGCGAGCAGGGCGCTGGCGAGCAGCGTTCGGGCCAGGCGGTGTCGGTTGGTCATGCAGTGGTTCTCCCCCGTAAAACGGCAAATGCGAATTATTCACTGCCGATACAACGGGCGAGACCGGGACACCCCTCAAGGATTTTTCAATTTTTTTGCATCAGCGATGCAACACCACCGCCAACCCCGGGATCTGCGTGGTCTTCAGGCCCAGTTCGGTGCTCAGGGCGCTGAGTACAGCGTGGGGGTCGCTGGCGCGGAAGGTGCCGGAAATACGCTGGTTGCGCAGGCCTTCATCGAGCAGCACGACGGGCGGATGGCCGAGGTGCTGGAGGCTGTCGAGCACCTCGCCTAGGCTGGCGCGATCGAAGATCAGCAGCCCGCGTTGCCAGGCCAGGGCGCGGTCGCTGTTGACCGTTTCCGGGCCGTGCAGGTCGGTGCCGTCGAGGCTGGCCTGTTGGTTGGGGGCCAGGGTGATGAGCGAGTCGGCGGCGGGGCCGCGCACTTCGACCCGGCCACGGCTGACCGTGACCCGCTCGGCCTGGCCGGCGGCGTCGACGGCGAAGGCGGTGCCGAGCACCCGGGTGCGCAGCCCCGGGCTTTCCACCACGAAGGGGCGGTTGGCGTCGTGGCTGACGTCGAACCAGGCGCGGCCGCGCAGCAGGGTGACGCGGCGCTCGCCCGGGCTGAAGTGCAGGTCCAGGGCGCTGTCGGCATCCAGCAGCACGTGGCTGCCGTCGGCCAGGGTCAGTTGCTGTTGGGTGCCGGGGGCGCTGGCGTAATCGGCCGCGTAGCGTTGCAGCAGGCCGGGGTCGCGCCAGAACAGCGTGCCCACCGCCAGGCCGAGCACGCAGGCGGCGGCGAGTGCCGGCCAGTGCTGGCGCCTCACCGGGCGACGGCGGTGCCAGCCATCGCCGGCGAGTTGCCGGGCGGGCTCGCCGAGTTTTTGCCAGAGCCGCTCCACCGCCTGGAAGGCTTCGGCGTTGGCCGGTTCGCTGTCCAGCCAGTGGCGGAAGTCCATGCGTTCGCTCGCCGACAACTGCGGGTTCTGCAGGCGCACGTACCAGCGGGTCGCCGTGTCCTGGCGATCCTGCCGTGCTTGCTGTTCGGGCGAGGTCTTCACTCTGCTTGCGTTCCACGAATCGAGGGGGCTGTCAGTACAAGGTGCGACACCGGGTCAGCCCTCCGTGCGCTGGCAATGCTGGAGGACGCGGATGATGTCCTTCTCCACCGTGCTCAGGGAGACCCCGAGCCGCTCGGCGATGCTCGCATAGGAAAGGCCATCGACGCGACTGAGCAGGAACACTTGCTGGCAGCGACGGGGCAGCCCTTGCAGGCGGCGCAGCAGGTGTTCGAATTCCTGGTGCGCTTCGGCT
This sequence comes from Pseudomonas sp. Pc102, assembly GCF_018408275.1. Classification (NCBI taxonomy): domain Bacteria; kingdom Pseudomonadati; phylum Pseudomonadota; class Gammaproteobacteria; order Pseudomonadales; family Pseudomonadaceae; genus Pseudomonas; species Pseudomonas sp. Pc102. The sequence goes on from NZ_AP021905.1 coordinate 2,229,482, forward strand.
TGCTGCTGCAGGTCGATGGTGTCGTCTTCGTCGCCCTGTTCCCGGGCATGGCGGCTGCGCACCTGGCGTGCCCGCAAGTGGTCCAGGGCGAGGTTCTGCGCGGTGCGGAACAGCAGGCTGCGGTCGCCATCGCCGAGCTCCCGGTCCCAGAGCCGCAGGAAGGTGTCCTGGGCGAGGTCCTCCGCCGTGCTGCGGTCACCGACGATGCGTCGGATCAGCTGCAGCAGCCGGTTCTGCTCGCGCAGGTAGAGGGCCAGGAAGGGCGACGACTTGCTCATGGGCGGGCAGGCGACGGTTCGGTGGATGAAGGGAGTGCGAGATTAATGCGTATGCAATCACTTCTCAATTACATCTTTGCGCACCCCTACCGCCTCGCCGGCCCAGCGGATTCATCCGGCTTGCTGCCCCTGTGGCTCCAGCGGCAGGCTCAGGCGGAAGCAGATGGGCGCGTCCCCGCCGGTGCTTTCCAGGGCGATCTCGCCACCGTGAAGCGCCGCGATGCGCTTGACCAGGTAGAGGCCGAGGCCGGCGCCGGGGGATTGCTGGGCCTGGCTGCCGCGGAAGTATTTCTGGAACAGCAGCGGCGCCTGTTCGCGGGGGATTTCCGGGCCTTCGTTGACCACGCGGATGTCGAGCATCCCCGCGTCCGTGCGCTCGCGCACGTCGAGGCGGATGACGCTGTCGGCCGGTGCGTGGCGGTCGGCATTGGCGATCAGGTTGCGCAGGGCGATGCGGGTCAGGCCGGTGTCGCAATGCAGCGTCTGGCGCTGGCTGTGGTACTCGATGCGGGTGCGTCCGGGGGGCACGTCGCTGGTGCTGCGCGCCAGCAGCTCGGGCAGGTTCTCTTCGGTGCGGCGCAGCTCGGTGCTGGTCTCGGCCATGCGGTCGTGGTTGAGGTAGTTGTCCACCAGGGTCAGCAGGCGGGTGGTGGATTCGCGGATGTTCTGGCAGCGCTGCTCGTTGCGCTCGGGGGCGCTGCCGAGGTTGCGGGCGATCTGCTGGGCCGAGGTGGCGATGATCGCCAGCGGCGTGCGGAATTCGTGGGAGACCATCGCCACGAAGTCGCGCTGCTCCTCGCGGATGCGCTGCTCCTGGCGCAGCAGCTCGCGCAGCTCGCCCTCCAGCTCGGTGCGCCGGCGGATCTCGTCGCGCAGTTCCAGGGTGCGGGCGTCGATCTGGCGTTCGAGGTGGGCGTTCTGGTCCTGCAGCACGTGCTTGAGCCTGCTCTCGGCGCGGCTCTTTTCGTCCTTCAGCTTCCGGTAGTGATTGATGATGCGCATGCTCATCAGCAGCATGTGCAGGAGGGTGCCGAGCGCGGCGGCGTTGTCGGTGGCGAAGGAGGTGGGGACGATGCCGAGGTTGCGCAGGAAGCTGACGATCACCCCGGCGTAGTAGATGCCGAAGATGAGCAGGAATACCCGCGCCGAGGCATGGCCCTGGAACAGCATGCGCACGGCCATGCCGATCAGCAGCGGGATGGTCAGCAAGGAGGCGATCTGCACCAGCGGTGCGCCGGTCTGGTAGTGCCCGGCGAGCACCGCCGTGGCGGAGGCGAGGCCGATGACCACGCTGAGCACCGTGAGCACGCGCCGCAAGCTCACCATGTCCCTGGGCCTCAGCTGGCGCTGGGCGAAGATGAAGCCGAGCGGCAGGCTGGCGGCCAGCCCGCAGCCCAGCATCCGGTCGCTGATGCTCCCGGGGATGCCGAAGACCTGTTGCGGCAACCCGTAGCTGAGGCTCTCGATGGCGATGCAGCAGCTCACGTAGATCAGGTACCAGCCGCTTTCCGGCGCGCGGGTCATGCGCCAGAACACGCTGTGGAAGACGATCAGCGCGAGGTAGATGCCGAAGTACAGGCCCGAGCCCAGGTATTCCACGCGGGTGCGGTCGCCGAACTCGGCGGTGGGCATCAGGCGCACGCTCACCGACATGGCGTTGCGCGCCTCCAGCCGCAGCAGCAGCCAGCGCGGCTGGTCGGGCTGCAGGGTGAGGGCGAAGGAGGGCGTGCGGTAGTCCACCTCCCAGTGCTTGCGGTTGATGGATTCGCCGCCCTGGACCACCCGGGGCGCGCCGCCCGTCTCGTAGTCGTAGAGGGTCACGCCGTCGATCAGGGCGTTGTTCAGCGTCAGCATCCAGCGCTCGGGTGATTCGGGGCCGGCCTGCACCTGCAGGCGCAGCCAGATCACGCTGCGGGTGAAACCGGCATTCAGCGCACCGGGCAGCGCCTTCCAGCCGCCGGCCTGCATGGCGCCGGCGGCGTCGAGGCGGCCATCGGGGTCGTCCAGGCGCTCCAGGTAGCCCCGGGTGCCGTGAGCGCGTTCGCCCAGTTGCAGGGTGTCGGCGCCTGCCTGCCAGGGCAGCAGCAGGCACAGGCAGAACAGCAGGAAGTGCAGGGGACGGGTCATCGCTCGGCGCCGGGGCTTTTCGGAAGCCGGGGATTCTAACCGGGCAACGGCGCGATTCGCTGCGCCGCTCAGATTCGCTCGGTTTTGCCGGGGCCTGCATGGGGTACGGTGCCGCCGTGTTCCGGGCTTGTGGCCGCCGGGACGCCGTTCGTCAGCAAGGGGCCGCAAGGGTGGATCGTCGTGCAAGAACACAGCCGGGCAAACTCGCCTAAATCCGTCCTGCGCATGGCTGGCGGGGCCGCCGCATCGCTCGCGCACATGCGCCTTCTGGTGGTGGAAGCCGCTCCGGACAGCCAGCCGGACCTGTGCCTGCGCCTGCTCGGCAAGGTCGGCTTCGTGACCATGAGCACCGTCGGTTCCCTGCAGGAGGCCGAGATCGCCCTGTTCGGGCCGCACATCGTCCTGCTGGAGCTGGACGGGGCGGGCCAGGCCGGTCTCGAACTGGCCGCGCGCATCCGCACCCTGTGGCCGGGCATTGGGCTGATCCTGCTTACCGAGCCCGGCCGGCTCGACCAGCGCCTGGCGGGCTATACCCTGGGTGCCGATCACTGCCTGGGCCGCGCCGTGGCCGAAGACGAACTCCTGTCGGCCATGGAGGCGCTGATGCGGCGCCTCGGCATGCAGGCCGCACCGCTGGGCGACTGCTGGGTGATCGACGCGAAACGGCAGGCCCTCAGCGCGCCGGATGGACAGCAACTGGAGCTGAGCCGCAAGGAGTGCCGGGTGTTGGGACTGCTGCGGGAGGCGCCGGAACAGACCGCCAACCGCCGCGTGCTGATCGAAGGGCTGGGCGAGGACTACATGACCTACGACGAGCGTCGCCTCGAAGCCATCGTCAGTCGCCTGCGCCGCAAGATCGCCGGGCTCGATGGTGCGCCAGCGCCCATCCGCTCGCTGCGCAACCAGGGGTATGCCTTCATCGGTCGCCTGCTCTGCGCGGGCTGATCCCGGGCCGCTCAGGCGACGATGCGCACCTTCTCGTAGAAGCAGTAGCCGGTGTTGCGCAGGGTCTTGAGCGGCAGTTCCAGCCCGGCGGCCTGCTCCACGTTACGGCGCAGGCGGCGGATCTGCGTGTCCAGCCGGCGCTGGTCGTAGGTCATGTAGTCCTCGTCGAGGGCGCTGACGATCTCCCGCCGCGAGACGATGTCGCCGGCGCGCTGCATCAGGCACTGCAGCACCAGCATGTCCTGGTGCGACAGGCGTAGGCGCTGCTGGTTGGGCGTGCGCAGCTGGCGCGAAGCCAGTTCCAGTTCCCAGCGGGTGCCGCCGCGTTGCAGGCCGAGGCGTCGACGCAGGGCTTCGAGCACCGCCGTCAGCTCTTCGAGGTCGCAGCCCTTGGCCAGGTAGTGGTCGGCGCCCACGCGAAAGCCGGTGACCCGGTGGTCGGTGGAGCCCCGGGCGGTGAAGGCGACGATGCCGAGGGTGCTGCCGCGTTCGCGCAACTGCTGGATCAGATCGAGGCCGTCGCCGTCCGGCAGGCCCAGGTCGATGACCGCGAGGTGGTGGCGCTGCTCGTCGAAGGCCTCGGCGAAGCTCGCCAGGCTGTTCGCCGGGGTCACGCGGTAACCACTTTCGCCGAGGAACTCGCTGAGTTCCCGGGCGAGGATCGGTTCGTCTTCGAGCAGGATCAGATCAATCATTCACGGCGTTCGATACGGCATCTTCCCTGGTGCGAATTCCGCTTTACCTACGTCCATTCGGTAAAGCGCTGTCCTTCAAGTGACAACATTTCCTGCAGCTTATCGAACCTTTATGGGGATGGAAAAGCACGGATTCGTGCCGCTCCGCTTGCCCGAGCGCAACGGCAGGCGGCCGCGTGAGGCCCGTTCCAGAGCGCCGCAAGCGATGGATAAAGGGCGCGCGAGGGGGTGAATGTCAGCATTTGTCAGTTTCGCAAGATGGCAGAAAGCTACCATCGCGATGCCCGGTGCCCTGCCGCCGGACCATCACGATGACCTGTAGCGGTGAGCCCTCCATGCTTTCTACTTTGAAACCCGTCCTTCAAGCGCGGCGAGAGTTGCTCGCCACCTGCCTGCTGCTGTGCTCGGCGAATGCATCCGCGGAACAGGGGTTCGCCGACAGGCTCGAACGCATCCTGCGCGAGCACCAGCTGGTGCGCATGGTCGATGCCGACGTCGAGACCGCCCGCGAGCAGGTCGCCGTCGAGAAGACCGCCTATTTCCCCAAGCTCACCGTCAACGGCAGCGCCGGCAAGCAGCACATCGACCGTGAAAACGGCGGCAACGGCAGCTACGACCCGTCCGAGGGCAGTGTCGGCATCAACCAGCTGATCACCGACTTCGGCGCCACCTCGTCCCGCGTGCAGGCCGCCAAGGTGGTGCTGGTGAAGGAGGAGGCCGAGCGCGAGCTGCAGGTGCAGAACCTGACCCTGGCCGCCATCGAGGCGCAGCTGCAGGTGATCCAGGCCCAGCGCACCCAGGCCTACGCCCGCCAGTCCGAACAGAACATCAAGCAGCAGACCTCCCTGGAGAACGCGCGCATGGAGGCGGGCCGCGGCTACGCCACCGACGTGTTGCAGGCCAAGTCGCAGCTGGCCGGTGCCGAGGCGCGTCGCGTCATGGCCGACAGCCGCATGCGTGAAGCGCTGAACCGCTACCGGGTGATCTTCGGCGAGGCCGCCATCGCCGCCGACAGCCTGGAGGGCCTGGCCATCCCAGGGGCGCGCCTGCCGGCCTCCGAGGTGGACATCATCGAAAGCGTGCGCCAGCAGAACCCCGACGTGCTGGCCGCCATCAAGCGTGCCGAGGTGACCCTCGCCGAGCGCGACGCCGCCCGCAGCAAGGAGCTGATGCCGCGCCTGTCGTTCCGCCTGAGCCAGGCCCACTTCGACGACTACGACGGCTCCCCGGGCCGCCGCGACGACACCAAGGCCATGGTCAACTTCGACTGGCAGTTCGACCTCGGCATGCGTGCCGACCACGTCACCCGTGCCGCCGACCAGGCCGTGCTGAGCGCCGAGGAGAAGGCCGACTACGTGCGCATCCAGGCCATCGAGGAAGCCCGCAACGCCTGGGACTCCTGGCAGACCTCCCGCGAGCGTTCCGAGCACCTGCGCAACCAGGTGAACATCGCCGAGAGCTTCCTCGACCTGGCGCGCAAGGAGCGCGAGATGGGCCGCCGTTCGCTGCTGGACATCCTCAACGGCGAGATCGGCCTGATCAACGCCCAGAGCGACGCGACCGCCGCCGGTATCGACGAGATCATCGCCGCCTACCGCCTGCTGCGCGCCACCGGCCGCCTCAGCCCCGAGCTGTTCCGCCAGCCCGGCATCGTGCTCCCGGCCGAGCGGGCGCTGCCCCTGGCCGCCCTCGATGCCGGCCAGGCCGACGCCCGCTGAGGCCCGTTGCACGACCGATCCGTCCAGCGCACGCACCTGTCCCGGGTGCGTGCGCGTTTTTCCCAGTACAGGCTGTAAACAGCATCCGCAGGAGTAGCCGAGATGGCTGAATTGACGAGCGCGCAGATCGAAACCCTGGTACGTGCCGTTCAGGTGGTCACGGACTTCCTGACCGGCCATGCGCCCGCCGAGGTCACCTCGCTGGAGCAGGCCCTGCAGACCATGCACGACATGCTCCTGGCCGCCGGCGTCCCGCTGCAGATGGCCGCCGCGTTGCGCCAGGCCGTGGCGGCCCAGGCCAACGCCGCTGCCGCCGGCACCGGCGCGGTGGATGCCTCCGCCTGGGTCGGGGCCTGGCTCGCCGATGCCCAGCTCCCGGCCCAGCCGGATGCACCGGCGGAGCGCCCCGACGGCGTCCAGGCGCTGGAGGCGACCCGGTTCCCCGGCCAGCCGGACGGCTCGACCATTCCCGGCCCGGCGCCCTTCGACAGCACCTACCGCCCCGAGATCACCGGCCTGTTCGGCCAGGACATCGACCTCGACCGGCCCAACGTCACCTTCCGACCCGAGCAGGCCGCGCTCACCGGCGACATGACCGGCAGCGGCATGCTGCCGCCCGGCGTCCCGCCGGAACTGGCCATGCTCAACCTCGACGGCATGGGCCCGGGCCTGCTCGGCGGCGTCAGCTCCGGCATCGGCACCGGCGCGGCCAGCCAGGGCACCTCGGGCGTGGCCGGTGGTGGCCTCGGCGTGTTCCCCAACCTGCGGGGCGACACCGGCATCGGCAGCAGCCTGGCTGCCGGCACCAACAGCGAGCTGCCGGCGGGCTTCGAGCCGCCGGCCGCACCGACCCTGACCGGCGAGACCAGCGAGCCGGCCTCGGTACTCAGCGTGGCCGGCACCCCCGAGGTGCTCGAAGGCGACGACGGCGACACCCTGGTGCTGGTGTTCACCGTCAGCCGCAGCGGCGGCACCGGCGCCAGCCAGGTGCAGTGGAACCTCGCGGGCCTGGACCCGGCCCTGTTCGGCGGCAACCTGCCGGGCGGCCTGCTGGCCTTCGCCGAAGGGCAGATGAGCCAGGAGATCCGCATCGAGGTGCCCGGCGACTACCTGGCCCAGGGCGACCGCAGCGCCACCGTGACCCTCAGCGGCCCCAGCGCCGGCAGCCAGCTCGGCCAGCCCAGCGCCAGCACCCAGATCCTCGACAACGAAGCCACCGTCAGCATCGTCGCCACCCGCGTGCAGGTGCTCGAGGGCGACGAGGGCGACCAGCAACTGCTGACCTTCGTGATCACCCGTGACAACGGCCGCGCGGCCGCCACCGTCGACTGGAGCGCCAGCGGCCTGGACGCCGCCGACATCGGCGGCCCGCTGCCCTCCGGCAGCCTGGTCTTCGGCGTCGGCGAGGTGAGCAAGACCATCACCATCCCGCTGCTGGGCGACCGCGTGGTCGAGCCCAGCGAAGTGCTCACGGTCACCCTGGGCAACCCCAGCGCCAACCTCATCATCGGCACCGCCAGCGCCAGCACCACCGTGGTCAACGACGACGGCCTGGTGTCCATCCGTGCCAACCAGGCCCAGGTCACCGAGGGCGACAGCGGCACCACCACCACGGTCAGCTTCACCGTCACCCGTACCGATTCCCAGAGCGCCGGTTCGGTGCGCTGGTCGGTCAGCGGCGTCGATGCCGACGACATCGTCGATGGCATCGACGGCGGCATCCTGGAGTTCGCCGCCGGCGAGACCAGCCGCGACATCGTCCTCACCGTGCGCGGCGACCGCGACGTGGAGGAGAACGAGACCCTCACCGTCAGCCTGCAGAGCGACCAGAGCAACCTGCGCGTCTCCGGCGGCAGCGCCAGCACCCAGATCGTCAACGACGACACCGGCGTCAGCCTGCGCGGCGTGACCCTGGACGTGGTCGAGGGCGGCCAGGGCCAGCAGACCGCGATCACCTTCCTGGTGACCCGCTCCGAGCTGCTGGGCCAGGACCTCACCATCGACTGGCGCTTCGTCCGGGTCGGGGCCCACGCCGCCGACGCCAACGATTTCGTCGCCGGGCAGAACCAGCTCGGCATGGCCGATGGCATGCCCAGCGGCAGCGTCACCTTCGCCGCCAACGAGACCCAGAAGCTGGTCACCGTCTGGGTCAAGGGCGACAACCTGGCGGAAACCGACGAAACCTTCGGCATCGTGCTGCACAACCCGCCGGCCGGCGTGCAGGTCATCAACGGCGAGGCCTACGGCACCCTCCGCACCGACGAGTCCACCTACAGCATCGAGGCGCTGACCGCGTCCACCACCGAGGGCAACGGCACCGGTGGCGTGCAGGCCTTCGTCATCACCCGCACCGGCAACACCAGCGGCGCCGGGCAGATCGGCTACCAGATCGCCGGCTATGGCGAGCTACCGGCCGACGTCAACGACTTCGCCGCCGACCAGCCCATGAGCGGCGTCGTGCAGTTCGCCGCCGGCGAAAGCAGCAAGGTCATCTACGTGCGCCTCAACGGTGACAGCCTGATCGAGGGCACCGAGAGCTACACCGTGGCCCTGCAGGCCCAGGACGCCAACAGCCAGATCGACGTCGGCGCGGCCCTGGCCAGCATCGACCCGGACGACCAGGCGGTGTCCATCAGCGCGCGCACCGCCAACGTCCGCGAGGGCACGAGCGCCGCTCCGGTGCTGGAGTTCGTGGTCACCCGCACCGGCGAGCTGTCGCTGCCGGGCAGAGTGCAGTGGCACGTGCAGGGCTACGGCAACAACCCGGTGGACGCCGCCGACTTCGGCGGCACCCTGCCGTCCGGCACCGTCGAGTTCGCCGCCGGCCAGAGCAGCGCGGTGATCCGCTTCAGCCCCACCCCGGACAGCCACTACGAGCCCACCGAGGGCCTGCAGGTGGTCATCAGCACCAGCACCCCGGGCATGAGCGTGATCCAGGATCGCGCCACCGGCAGCCTGATCAACGACGACGCGCGCCTCTCCCTCGACGGCAGCGGCCTGACCGCCGCCGAAGGCAACAGCGACACCCCGCGCCAGCTCAACTTCACCGTGCAGCGCCAGGGCGACCTGACCCAGAGCGTCAGCGTCGACTGGCGCGTGGTGTTCGGCAGCGACGCCGACTCCGCCAGCCTCGCCGACTTCCTCTCCGGCACCGCCTTCAGCGGCACCCTGGAGTTCGGCCGTGGCGTGCAGAGCCTGGTGGTGACCCTGCCGCTGTCCCCGGACAACCTGCTGGAAGCCAACGAAACCTTCCAGGTGGTGCTGAGCAACCCCAGCGCCGGCGCCGAGATCTCCGTCGGCCAGGCCACCGGGGTGATCCGCAACGACGACGTGGTGTTCAACCTGCTGCCCCAGGCCGACAGCTTCGAAGGCAGCGGCGGCACCCGTGAGCTGCGCTATGTGGTCGAACGCAGCGGCGACCTCGCCGGCAGCGACAGCATCACCTGGAGCCTCGCGCCCGGCGCCATCAACGGCGTCGACGGCAGCGACTTCGTCGGCGGCGTGCTGCCTTCCGGCACCCTGGTGTTCGCCGCGGGCGTCGATCGCCTGGAGATCGTCCTGCACATCGCCACCGACTCGCAGCTCGAGGGCGACGAGAGCTTCGTCCTCAGCCTCGGCACGCCGAACCCCGGCGCCACCGTGGCCAACGGCAGCATCAACGGCCAACTGCTCAACGACGACCAGCAGTTCTCCATCCAGGCCCAGGCCTCCAGCGTCAGCGAAGGCGGTGACGGCCAGGTGGCCCAGCTGAGCTTCGTGGTCAACCGCAGCGGCTACCTCGGCGGCACCGGCAGCGTCGCCTGGCGCGTGGTGGGCGAGGGCGGCAACCCGGTGGACGGGGCCGACTTCGTCGGCGGTGTGCTGCCCGGCGGCATTCTCAATTTCGCGGGCGGCGACACCAGCCAGACCATCACCCTGCAGGTGGCTGGCGACTACCGCGTGGAGGCCAGCGAAGGCCTGCGCGTGGAGCTCTACGACCCGGCGACCGGCTCCAGCCTGGGCACGGCCACGACGTCTGCCACCGTCACCAACGACGACACCGGCCTCTCCATCGCCACCACCCGCAGCGGCCTGGCGGAAAGCGACAGCGGCACCGTCATCCATGAATTCACCGTGACCCGCTCCGGCGTCACCAGCGGCACCACCACCGTGGACTGGAGCCTTTCCGGCCAGGTGGACGCAGCCGACTTCGCCGGTGGCGTGCTGCCGGCCGGCACCCTGACCTTCGCCCCGGGCGAGACCAGCAAGGTGATCCAGGTCGCCGTGCGCGGCGACCGTGATGTCGAGGGCGACGAAGCCTTCACAGTCACCCTGGGCAACGCCAGCGGCCACGCCGAGATCATCACCGGCCAGGCCCAGGGCAGCATCGTTTCCGACGACGTGGGCATCAGCATCCAGGCGCAGCAGGCCGAGGTGGCCGAAGGCGCCACGGGCGAGACCCAGGTCCTGCGCTTCACCGTCACCCGCAGCGGCGACCTGTCCGGCCCGGTCAGCGTGACCTGGACCGCCAGCGGCCTGCAGGCGGACGACTTCGCCGCCGGCACCGCCCTCAACGGCCTGGTGCAGTTCGCCGCCGGCGAGACCTCCAAGGTGATCGAGCTGACCCTGGCCGGCGACGCCGTGCTGGAAAGCGACGAGACCCTCACCCTGACCCTGGGCAACCCGGCGGAAAACCCCGCCCACGACCAGACCCAGCTGCTCACCGGCAGCGCCAGCACCCAGGTGCGCAACGACGACGTCGGCCTGTCCATCGTCGCCGACCAGGCCAGCGCCGCCGAAGGCGATGCCGGGCAGGAACGCAGCTTCACCTTCACCGTGACCCGCGCCGGCGACCTGCGCGCCACCAGCGTCGACTGGAAGGTGGCGGTGGGGCAGGGCGTCGACGCCGCCAGCCTCGCCGACTTCATCAGCGGCCAGGACGCCCTGGGCGGCAACGGCGGCCTGCCGTCCGGCACCCTGCAGTTCGCCGAGGGCCAGACCAGCGCCCAGGTCACCGTGCGCGTGTCCGGCGACGGCCATATCGAGCTGGACGAGACCTTCGGCGTCAGCCTGGAGGCCCGCGACGGCAACACCGAACTGACCGTCGGCAGCGCCGACAGCCGCATCGACAACGACGACCTGGGCTTCTCCATCAGCCCGCTCGCGGCCGACAAGGCCGAAGGCCACAGCGGCACCACCGCCTTCACCTTCACCGTGACCCGCGCCGGCGACCTGGGCTCGGCCGCGCTGGTGGACTGGTCCCTGGCCGGCATCGCCAATGCCGCCGACTTCGACGCCAGCACCGGCACCCTGAGCTTCGCCGCCGGCGAGGCCAGCAAGACCCTGACCGTGCTGGTCAAGGGCGACCTGGTGGTGGAAGCCGACGAGACCTTCAGCGTCAACCTGGGCAACGCCCGCCTGGACGACGGCACCCCGCAGAACGTGGTGGACGGCAGTGCCGAAGGCGTGATCCGCAACGACGACCAGGGCTTCGCGGTGGTCGCCGAGCGCACCACCGTCAGCGAAGGCACCGGCGGCAGCCAGACCGTGATCTACCGCATCGTGCGCAGCGGCGAGCTGTCCGGCAGCGCCACGGTCGACTACGCCGTCAGCGGCGCCAATGGCGGCGATGCCAGCGACACCCTGGGCGGGCTGCCCAGCGGCACCCTGACCTTCGCCCCGGGCCAGTCCGAGCTCACCGTCAGCTTCGAGCTGGCCGGCGACAGCCGCGTGGAGGGCAGCGAGGCCTTCACCCTGACCCTGAGCAACCCCAGCGCGGGCCTGGTGACTGGCGCCACCGCCACCACCACCGTGCAGGACGACGACACCAACTTCAGCATCGGTGCCCCGGCCGCGCAGGCCGAGGGCACCCAGGGTGCCTTCACCGACATCACCTTCACCGTGACCCGCAGCGGCCTGAGCAATGCCGCCGGCTCCGTGCAGTGGCGCCTGAAGAGCGCCACCGGCCTGGACACCGCCGACTTCGCCAGCGGCCAGGACGGCAACGGCAACAACGGCGGCCTGCCCAGCGGCACCGTGAGCTTCGCCGCCAACGGCAGCGACACCCAGACCATCACCATCCGCGTGCGCGGCGACAACCTGATCGAGGCCGACGAGCTGCTCCAGGTGGAGCTGTTCAACCCGCAGGGCGGCACCGTCGAAGCGGGGCTGGGCAGCGCCAGTACGCGCATCCTCAACGACGACGCCAGCTTCGCCATCGCCGCCGATGCCGCGAGCCTCGCCGAAGGCAACGGCGGCGAGCGCCTGGTGAGCTTCACCGTGACCCGCAGCGGCTCGCTGTCCGGCAGCCGCGACCTGACCTGGACCCTCGGCGGCGGCCTCGACGCCGCCGACCTGGGCGCCGGCCAGGGCAGCACCGGCACCGTCAGCTTCGCCGACGGCCAGGCCACCGCCACCGTGGTCATCCGCGTCAAGGGCGACTCGCAGTACGAGGGCGACGAAGCGGTCACCGTGACCCTGTCCAACCCGCCGGCCAACAGCAGCATTAGCACCGCCAGCGCCACCACCACCCTGACCAACGACGACGCCACCCTGAGCATCGGCGCGTTGTCGGCGGACAAGGGCGAGGGCAACAGCGGCTATGTGGACTTCACCTTCAGCGTCAGCCGTGGCGGCTACCTGAACCAGGCCAGCAGCGTGCAGTGGCGCGTCGACCCGAGCGTTGCCAACGCGGTGGACGGCGCCGACTTCTACGGCAGCCAGCCGGGCGGTGTGCTGCTCGATGGCGACGGCATCCCCTACGGCACCCTGACCTTCGCCGCCGGCGAGAACAGCAAGACCATCACCGTGCGCATCGCCGCCGACAGCAAGCTGGAGGCCAACGAGGTGCTCAAGCTGGTGCTGGAGAATGCCTCCGCCGGCACCGAGATCACCACCGGCAGCGCCACCGGCACCGTGCGCAACGACGACGCCGAGCTGAACATCACCGCCGGCACCACCAGCCGCAGCGAAGGCGACGGCGCCCATGGCACCGGCGCGCCCTTCACCTACACCGTGACCCGCACCGGCAACCTGGACCAGGCCAGCACGGTGAACTGGAGCGTCCAGCACCTGGACAGCAATGCCGCCGACTTCACCAACGGCTCGGCCTACCTGACGCCCTCCGGCACCCTGAGCTTCGCCGCCGGCGAGAGCAGCAAGACCATCACCGTCTACGCCTACGGCGACACCGGCGTGGGCAGCATCGAGGGCAACGAGCGCTTCAACCTGGTGCTCAGCGGCGCCAGCAGCGGCACCTCCATCGGCGCCAACGGCAGCTACCAGAGCACCATCGCCAACGACGACACCCGCGTCACCGTCGAGTGGGTCCAGGCCAGCCAGGCCGAGAAGGTGGCCGGCGAGAACACCACCTACACCATCACCCTGACCCGCAGTGGCGACCTGGCCAAGACCTCCACGGTCAACTGGAGCACCACCGGCCAGGACGTCTGGTCCTACAGCAACGGCCGCTGGGAATACGCGGCCGACGGGGCCGACTTCAATGGCGGCGCCCTGCCGTCGGGCAGCGTGACCTTCGCCAGCGGCGAGACCAGCAAGACCATCACCCTCACCGTGCGCGGCGACGACACGGTGGAGGACGACCAGTGGTTCAAGGTGCTGTTCAGCAATGCGGGCGGCATCGACGAGCTGGTGGCGCCGCAGACCGGCAGCCAGAACATCTACACCAGCGACACCACGCTGCAGACCAACACCAGCGCCAGCGGCGTGTACCTGTTCGGCGAGATCCAGCGCGACGAGGCGGAGTTCTACATCCAGGACACCCCCACCACCGGGCGCACCCGCGTCGAGGGCGACACGGTGGCCGACGGCGGCAGCGCGGCCGATGGCTACATCGAACACACCTTCGCCGTGTACCGCACCGTTTCCACCTCCGGCACCGCCTGGGTGGACTGGGCCGTGCAGACCAGCGTCAGCGGCTACACCGCCACCGACGCCAGCGACTTCTGGAACAACACCGTGCCGTCCGGCCGCGTGGAGTTCGTCGACGGGCAGTCGGTGGCCTACGTCACCATCCGCACCAGGGTGGACGATGCCGGCGAGCAGGACGAGGCCTTCCGTCTCTACCTCACCCAGGCCAGCCCGGGCAGCAGCATCCAGGGCGGCTCCAGCGCCAACCCCGGCTACGTCAACAACCACGTGGTGCTGCAGAACGACGACACCCGCTTCGACGCCAGCGTGGCGCATGTCAACGAAGGGCAGGACCTCGTCTACACCATCACCCGCAGCGGCGACCAGCGCGGCACGGATTCGGTGGACTGGTCCATCCAGCTGGGTGGCTCCGAGAGCACCAACGAGACCAACAACACCCGCAGCACCTGGTACAAGCTCGACCCCGCCGACCTGGACATGGACTGGATCCTGGCCAACAACCCGGGCCTGTCGTGGAACGCCGGCACCCGCACCCTGAGCGGCAGCTTCACCTACACCGACGGCGAGCTGACCAAGACCATCACCCTGCGCACGATCAACGACGGCCTCGCCGAGACCTGGCGCGAGGAGGCCACCCTGGTGCTGGGCAACCCGCAGAACCTGGACGGCGACATCGAGACGCCTTCCATCGGCTCCAGCGCCACGGGCCGCGTCTACGACGACGAGCCGGCCGCATTGCTGGGCGTCAGCGCCGGCAGCACCCAGGTGTTCGAGGGCAGCGCCGCCAGCACCAGCGTGACCTTCACCATCACCCGCACCGTGCAACCCGGCGGCAGCATCGACTACGCCAGCTCCGTGGCCTGGCAGATCGTCGGCAACAACATCAACTGGGGTGGCAACAACGGTGGCCAGGTGAGCGGCTATGGCGGCAACACCGTCTGGTCCAGCTCGCCCTACTACAACACCACCTACGGCGTGGTGAGCTTCGCCGCCGGCGAGACCAGCAAGCAGGTGACCGTGACCTTCGGGGGCGACACCGTGATCGAGCCGGACACCGGCCTGACCATGACCCTGCTGGACCCGCGGACCGCCTACGACAACGGGTTCATCAGCGGCAGCTACCGCGACGAGTACGGCCCCACCAACATCGACCCGGCCCAGGCCAGCGCCAGCACCACGCTGCGCAACGACGACATCCGCCTGTGGATGGGCAGCTTCGGCAACACCACCCCGAGCGTCGCCGGCTACGAAGGCCAGCCGCTGAACTTCACCCTGGTCCGCTCCGGCCGCCTGGATAACGACATCACGCTGAACTACACCCTGACGAACGGCAACACCAACAGCGCCGACTTCGTCAGCACCAGCGGCACCATCACCCTGGCCGGTGGCCAGAGCAGCTACGCCATTTCCCTGGCCAACCTGCTCAAGCTCGACGGCAGCATCGAGAGCACCGAGGGCTTCACCCTCAACCTCAGTGCGCCGGGCGACAGCACCGGGTCCACCGTGCGCTTCGGCGTCGACTCCATCGCCGCCAGCACCGCCACCAGCATGAGCGTCGGCGGCACGCTGTACGACGGCGACACCGCCTACAGCATCACCCCCATCGCCACCAGCCTGGCGGAAACCGGTGCCGGGCAGTCCGCGACCTTCTCGCTGAACGTGGTGCGCAGCGGCTACACCGGCTCCGGCACGGTGAAATGGCGCGTGGAAGGCATCGGCGGCAACCCGGCGGACGCGGCCGACTTCACCGGCGGCGTGCTGCCCAGCGGCACCCTGGGCTTCGCCGATGGCGTCAACACCGGCACCATCACCTTCAGCGTGCGCGGCGACGGCGCGGTGGAGGCCAACGAGACCTTCCGCGTGGTGTTCTACGAGGAGACCCTCAACGGCCCGGGCGTGACCCGCAGCCTGTCGCAGAACAGCGCGACGCTGACCATCACCAACGACGACACCGGCATCAGCATCGCCGACGCCTCGATCACCGAGAGCGACGCCAACCAGGTGCTGACCTTCACCGTCACCCGTTCCGGCGTGACCAGCGGCAGCTCGTCGATGAGCTGGTCGCTGCTGCACGACAGCACCAGCGCCGCCGATTTCAGCGGCGCCACCAGCGGCACCCTGAGCTTCGCCGCCGGCGAGACCAGCAAGACCATCAGCGTCACCGTGGTCGGTGATGTCACGCCCGAGCAGGTGGAGCAGTTCCGCATCGTCCTGGGCAGCTTCAGCGGCGATATCAGCGACCCGATCCGCACCACCGCCACCGGCACCATCCGCAACGACGACGCCACCTTCTCCATCGCGCCGTTGCAGGGGGCGACCAGCGAGGGCCAGGCGCAGACCTTCGTCATCACGCGCAGCCACGGCACCGAGCAGAACCAGACCATCAACTGGCAGATACTGCTCAACGGCAGCGCCGATGCGGCGGACCTCAATGGCCAGGCGATGTCCGGCTCGGTGACCTTCGCCCCGGGCGAGCTGACCAAGACCATCAGCATCCAGTCCAGCCAGGATGCCGTGGCCGAGGTCGACGAGACCTACAGCGTGCAGATCACCCTGGGCGCCGGCACCACCGGCGACACCATCAGCCAGGGCACGGCCGAGGGCACCATCCTCAACGACGACGCCGCCTTCAATATCAGCGCCGACCAGGTCAGCCGCGCCGAAGGGCAGGGCGGTACCACCGCCTTCACCTTCACCGTGACCCGCACCGGCGACACCAGCGGCAGCGCCTCGGTGGCCTGGCGCCTGGGCTCGAGCGTGGCCAGCGCGGCGGACTTCGGCAGCGCCGACCTGCTCGGCGACAATGCCGGCCTGCCCAGTGGCAGCCTGGTGTTCGCCGACGGCGAGTCGAGCAAGACCATCACCGTGCTGGTGAACGGCGACACCCAGGTGGAAGGCGACGAGGCCTTCAACCTGGTGCTGGGCAACGCCAGCGGCGCCCAGATCCAGACCGGCAGCGCCAGCAGCACCATCCTCAACGACGACGCCAGCATCAGCATCGCCGCCACCGACGCCAGCAAGGCCGAAGGCAACGGCGGCACCACCGCCTTCACCTTCACCATCACCCGCAGCGGTTCGCTGGACCAGGCCAAGACCGTCGACTGGGCGGTGGTGGGCAACGGCGCGCACCCGGCCGATGGCAGCGACTTCGCCGTCGGCGTGCTGCCCTCCGGCTCGCTGGTGCTGCCGGCCGGCCAGGCCAGCGTCACCCTCACCATCAACGTGCGCGGCGACCTGCTGGCCGAAAGCGACGAAGGCTTCAGCGTGGTGCTGAGTAACCCGTCCAGCGGCCTGGTGATCGGCCAGGCCAGCGCCGACGGCCTGATCCGCGCCGACGACGTGGTGATCGACGTCGCCGCCCCGGCCGCCCAGGCGGAGGGCGATGACGGCCAGACCACCTGGTTCGACTTCGTGCTCACCCGCAGCGGCAAGCTCAGCGGCACCGAGACCATCCACTGGAGCGTCGCCGGCATCGGCGCCAACCCGGCCTCGGCGGACGACTTCCTCGCCACCAGCGGCAGCGTCACCTTCGCCGCCGGCCAGGAGCAGCTGACCATTCGCGTGCCGGTGCGCGGCGACTACAGCGGCGAGGCCAACGAGGACTTCCGCCTCAGCCTGAACAGCGCCGACGGCGTGGTCTTCACCCAGGCCACGGCGGACGCCACCCTCGTCAACGACGACGTTTCGGTGACCATCGTCGCCAGCGACGCGCGCCACGTCGAAGGCCACGACGGCGTGCAGACCGTCTACACCTTCACCGTGAGCCGCAGCGGCAACCTCGACCGCGCCACGAGCCTGGACTGGAGCCTGCAGGGCCTGGCCGATGCCGCCGACTTCCTCGGCGGCGTGCTGCCCAGCGGCAGCCTCAGCTTCGCCTCGGGCGACGCGGCCAGCCAGACCATCAGCATCGTGGTCCTCGGCGACCGCACCCTGGAGGGCGACGAGTCCTTCCAGGTGGTGCTGGGCAACGCCTCCACCGGCACCGACATCAAGGTGGGCAGCGCCACCGGCACCATCGTCAGCGACGACGTGCAGTGGAACCTCGCCGTCGTCGCCACCCCGGTGGAAGGCGACAGCGGCTCCACCGGCTACAGCTTCCTGGTCACCCGCACCGGCAGCGGTCTGGCCACCAGCCTGGCCTGGAGCGTCGCCGGCAGCGGGGCCAACCCGGCCTCGGCGGATGACTTCGTCGGTGGCCAGTTGCCCTTCGGCGAGCTGACCTTCGCCGAGGGCCAGATGAGCCAGACCGTGATCGTCTGGGTCGCCGGCGACAGTCGCCTGGAAGCGGACGAGGGCTTCACCCTCAGCCTGCAGGCGCCCGGCGACAGCCTCAGCCACACCTTCGCCAACCAGCAGGTGGAGGCGGTGATCCGCAACGATGACGACGTGTTCGCCATCGCCCCGCGCGCCGCCGAGGCCAATGAAGGCACCGCGCTGACCTTCACCGTGACCCGCACCGGCAGCACCGATGGCACCTCCACCGTGAACTGGCGCATCGTCCACGGCGACACCGATGCCGGTGACTTCAGCGTCACCAGTGGCACCCTGACCTTCGCCGACGGCCAGAGCGAGATGGTGCTGAGCATTCCGGTGCGCAGCGACCGCGACGTGGAGCTGGACGAAGGCTTCAGCGTCGAGCTGTACCAGCCGGGTGCCGGCAGCAGCATCGACCCGGCCGGCTCGAGCGCCGCCGGGGTGATCCGCAACGACGACGTCGACCTGACCCTGGCCAGTGTCACCGCCCAGGTGTACGAGGGCGACGCCGGCACGCCGGGCCGCCTGCACTTCACCATGACCCGCAGCGGCGATTCCAGCGGCGAGACCCGTGTCGACTGGGCCGTGCAGGCCGGCAGCGCCAGCGCCGCCGACTTCCCGGGTGGCGTGCTGCCCAACGGCCAACTGGTGTTCGCCGCCGGCGAGACCCACAAGGACATCTACATCGACGTGCTGGGCGACGGCCTGGACGAGGGCGACGAGCAGTTCACCCTGCAACTGTCCAACCCCAGCGCCCATGCCGACATCGTCGGCAACGGCCAGGTCGGCACCCTCCGCAACGACGACGACAGCCTGGCCCTGAGCGCGGTGACCCGCGAAGCGGTGGAAGGCGACGACGGCCTGACCCTGTTCACCTTCCGCATCGACCGCAGCGGCAGCTCCGTGGGCGCCGCCAGCGTCGACTGGCGCGCCGCCGGCGTGGGCGCCCATGCCCTGAGCGACGCCGAGTTCGCCGCCCTCGGCGGCACCGTGCACTTCGCCGATGGCGAGACCAGCAAGACCTTCACCGTGGCCGTGCGCGGCGACGAGCTGGGCGAGGAGGACGAGGGCTTCCAGGTGTGGCTGGAGAACCCGAGCTTCGGTTCCACCATCACCACCGGCCCGGTGGAGTCGGTGGTGCTCAACGACGACCCGGTGCTGTGGATCGCCGCCGACGCCGCCCAGGTGGTGGAAGGCAGCGACGGCCAGCAGACCGCGGTGACCTTCACCGTGACCCGTGGCGGCGACCTCTCCGGCCCGGCGAGCGTGCTCTGGGACCTGGTGCCCAGTGGCGCCAACCCGGTCGACGCCGAGGACTTCGGCGGCATCTTCCTCAGCGGCGTGGTGGCCTTCGGTGCCGGCGAAACCACCAAGACCATCACCGTCTACGTGGATGCCGACACCCTGGGCGAGCGCGACGAGACCTTCTCCGTGGTGCTCAGCGACGCCGAGGGGGCGACCATCCTCACCGGTGAAGCCAGCGTCACCATCGTCAACGACGACCGGGGCCTGAGCATCGCGGTGCTCGGCAGCGACCGCCTGGACGAGGGCAACCAGGGCCAGGTGACCGAGTTCACCTACCGCGTCGAGCGGGTGGGCGACAGCAACGGCAGCGTCAGTGTCGATTGGGCGCTGCAAGGCGCGGGCACCTACCCGGCCAACGCCGGCAGCTTCGTCGGTGGCGTGCTGCCGTCGGGTTCGCTGGTGTTCGCCGACGGCGAGACCTACAAGGACATCGTCATCCGCGTGCAGGGCGACGACGTGCTCGGCCCGGACCAGGGCTTCGAGGTGGTGCTCAGCGACCCGCAGGGCATCGACCTGATCAACGACCGCGCCAGCGGCACCCTCGTCAACGACGACAACCAGTTCGCCATCCGCGTGGTGGACAGCGTGCTGGCCGAGGGCAACGGCGGGGCGACCACGATCTTCCGCTTCACCGTGACCCGCAGCGGCGACACCAGCTCGGCGGCGAGCATCGACTGGTCGGTGGCCGGCAGCGGCTCGGCGCCGGCGGATGCGGCCGACTTCGTCGGTGGCGTGCTGCCGGGCGGCGTGCTGCAGTTCGCCGCCGGCGAGACCAGCAAGGTGCTGGAAGTGGCGGTGTACGGCGACGACCTGGGCGAGTCCGACGAGCAGTTCACCGTGCAGCTCTCCAGCAGCGGCGGTGGCAGCAGCGTCAACCCGCTGCAGGGCAGCGCCCGCGCCACCATCCAGGGCGACGACGTGGCCCTGACCGTGCTGGCCATGGACAACAGCCGCCTGGAAGGCGGCCCCGGCACCACCACGCCGCTGACCTACCGCATCCTGCGGGCGGGCCCGGACAACGCGGCGCTGACCCTCACCTACAGCATCGCCGGGGCGGTGGACGCCAACGACTTCAACGTGCCGCTGACCGGCACCATCACCCTGGCCGCCGGTGTGTCGGAGATGGTGTTCAGCCTGCCGATCCGTGGCGATTCCCTGCGCGAGGGCGACGAGTCCTTCACCCTGACCTTCAGCCACCCGGCCATCGCCGGCGGTTCCACCAGCCTCGGCGGGACCATCCGCGACGACGACCTGGGCCTGGGCATCAGCGGCCCGGACAGCGTGCTGGAGGGCGACGCGGGCACCAGCCTGGTGACCTACCAGGTGACCCGCAATGCCTCGGCCAGCGCCGAGACCTTCTACTGGAGCCTGCAGCCGGGCGCCGGCCAGGGCGTGGACGCCGACGACTTCGGCGGCGCCTGGCCGTCCGGCAGCGTCACCTTCGCTGCCGGCAGCACCACCGCGAGCTTCAGCTTCTCGGTGAACGGCGACCGCGCGGTGGAGGCCGATGAGCTGATGTCCATCGTCCTGCGCTCAGCGGCCAACAGCCCCTATGTGCTGATCAGCAAGGACGTGACCCTGCGCAACGACGATGTCGCCGGCGCTGGCGATGACCTGCTCACCGGCACCTCGGGTGCTGACAACCTGGCTGGCCTGGGCGGTAACGACCGCCTGTTCGGCGGGGCGGGCAGCGACGTGCTCGACGGCGGCGACGGCGACGACCTGCTGGTGGGCGGCAGCGGCGCGGACGTGCTGCGCGGTGGCGCCGGTGCGGACCGCTTCCACTACACCTCGCCGGGCGACGGCATGGACGCGATCCTCGACTTCCAGGCCGGCGTCGATCACCTGACCTTCGACCCGACGGCCTTCGGTGGGCTGAGCAACCTGACCTCGGTGTCCCAGGCCTTCACCGGCGATGTGATGGACACCCTGGCCAAGCTCGCGGCCCAGGGCGATGCCGACGTGTACCGGGTGAGCTTCGCCTCGGGGCAGTTCCAGTTCGGCACCGGCAGCAACGGCCAGCTCGACGAGCTGGAGGCCATGATCAGCGGCAGCGGCCAGCACAGCGGCTCGGCCTTCTTCCTGATCTCCAACGGCGACGTCACCCGGCTGTACTACGACGCCGACACCGCCAGCGGCACGGACGGCAGCGGCCTGGTCGCCCTGGCCGAGCTGGCCAACCAGCCCGATGCGCACAACCTGCCACAGGACGTGGTCCAACCCCACACGGTGTGACCCGATCCCCTCCGCGCTGCAACGCGGAGGGGATTTCCGCTTTTACCGAGTAGTACCGAGATGAACGAGTTTCTCCGCCGCATCGCCCTGCAGCCCAGGCTCCGCCTGGAATTGCTGCTGTCTTCGCTGTTGATCAACCTGCTCGGCCTGGCCAGCTCGCTGTACAGCATCCACGTGCTCAACCGCTACCTGGCCCTGGGGGTGGACGCGACCCTGCTGACCCTGACCCTGGGTGCGCTGCTGGCGGTGGGCTTCGAGGTGCTGCTGCGCAACGCCCGCCTGCGGGTGGCGCAGTGGCTGTGCGCGCGCGCCGATGCCGAGCTGGGCGATACCCTGTTCGAGAGCAGCGCGCGCGGCCAGTACGCGCTGGTGGAGCAACTGCCCCACAGCGCCCGGCGCGAGATCCTTTCGGGGCAGAGCACGGTGCAGCAGTGCTTCGGCGCGCCGAACCTGGTGACCCTGCTGGATACGCCCTTCGCCTTCGTCTTCGTGGTGGTGCTGGGCATGCTCAGCCCCTTCCTCGCCGGCATGACGCTGCTGGTGATGGCCGGCGTGGCGCTGGTCTCCCTGCTGGCCCAGCGCCGCCTGCGCGAGCCGATGGAGGCGCAGAGCCGCATCGCCATCCAGATGGCTGGCTACCAGCACAACCTCACCGCCGGTGGCGAGATGGTGCGGGCCTTTTCGGCGGCCGATGCGCTCAAGGAAAAATGGCGGGCCTGCGCCGACGACCAGGCCGAGCAGCGCGCGCAGCTCAACCGCCTGCAGAACACCATGCAGAACGCCAGCTACGCCGGGACGCTGATCCTGGGCATGGTGATCATGGGCCTGGGCGCGCGCCAGGTGCTGGCGGGCAACCTCGATGTCGGTTCGCTGATCGGGTGCAACATCCTCGCCAGCCGGGCCCTGGCGGCACTGACCCGGGCGCTGGGCCTGGGCGAGCAGATCGGCCGCGGCCAGCGCGCCCTCGACCTGGTGCGCCAGCTCTGCGCCATCCCCCGCGAGCGCGCCGAGGGCGTGCGCCTGGGGCAGATGCAGGGTGCCCTGCGTTTCGAAGACATGGCCTTCTCCTATCCCAAGCAAGCGGTGCCGGTGCTGGAGCACTTCGACTACCAGCTGGAGGCCGGCACGGTGCTGGCCTTCACCGGTGCCAACGGCAGCGGCAAGAGCACCATGGCGCGGCTCCTGGTGGGCCTGCTGGAACCTCTGCGCGGGCACCTGCTGGTGGACGGCATGGACCTGCGCCAGGCGGACCCGCAATGGTGGCGCCGGCAGGTGGCCTACCTGCCGCAGGAGCCGCAGTTCTTCGACGGCACCCTGCGCGAGAACCTCTGCGTGCTGGCGCCGGATACACCGGACGCGCGGGTGCTGGAGGCCTGCCGCGAGCTGGCCGTGGGCGCCTTCGTCGAAGGCGGTGCCGAAGGCCTCGGCCTGGCGCTGCGCAACGGCGGCGCGAACATTCCGCTGGGCATCCGCCGGCGCCTGGCGCTGGTGCGCGCGGTGCTGGGGGAGGGGCGCCTGGTGGTGCTGGACGACCCCACCGAGGGCGTCGATGCCGAGGGCTGCAAGGCCATCGCCGCGCTGCTCAGCCGCCTGGTGCGCGAAGGCCGCACGCTGGTGGTGATGAGCAACGAGCCCTTCATTCTCGGGGCCGCCGACGTGGTCATCGACCTCAACCAGAAGCCGGTGCCGCGCGTGCTGCGTGAACCCGCCCGCGAGCCCGCTCAAGCAGGAGCCAGCCATGTCTGAGAACAGCTTGCCCCTGGACGACCAGCCGACCCGCCTCGGCCTCGCCGCCGATCGTGTGCTGGGCGCCTTCGAGAACAACCCGGTGCTGCGCCGCCTGATCGGTATCTTCCTGCCTGGCAGGGGCGATGCGCTGCCGGGGGACGAGCTGCTGGGCAGCCGCCTGACCATCCGCCTGCTGGCGTTGCTGCTGGGGACGTTGCTGCTGTGGTCGGCGCTGTTCACCCTGGACATCGCCAGCCACTCCACGGGCGAGGTCGCCTCGATGGGGCAGACCAAGCTGGTGCAACACCTGGAGGGCGGCATCGTCCGGCGCATCCTGGTGCGCGAGGGCCAGCGCGTGGCCGCCGGCGAGCCGCTGGCCGAAGTGGAGCGCGTGGCGATGCTCTCCGAGGGCCGCGAGACCGAGGCGTTGCTGGGGTCGCTGCGCATCCGCGCCATCCGCCTGGAAGCGCAGCTCGCCGGTGCCGATGCCATGCAGGTGCCGGAGGAGCTGGCCAAGGATTACCCCGAGCAGGTGAAGGTCAACCGCGACCTGTTCATCGCCCAGAAGAGCCGGCTGGGCAGCCGCTACGAGGAGCAGCAGCAGAAGATCCTCCAGCGTGATGCCGAGGAGAAGGAACTCAAGGCGCGCAGTGCGCACCTCAACGCCAAGCTCAAGCTGCTGCGGCAACAGATCGCCATCAGCGAGAAGTTGATGAAGGAAGGCCTGGCCAACCGCTACGAGCACCTGGAGCTGCTCAAGGACGAGGAGCAGTTGCGCGGCACCCTGCAGGAAACCCAGGCCTCCCTCGGCCGCGTACTGGCGGCGCAGCGGCAGGAGCAGGCGGCGCTGACTTCGCTGGATTCCGGCGGCAACGAGGAGCTGCAGAAGGAGCTGGCGGAAGCGCGTCGGCAGATCACCGAGCTGCAGGAGCGCCTGCGCAAGTTCTCCGACAGCCGCGAGCGGCAGGTGGTGCGCTCGCCCATCGAGGGGGTGGTGATGACCCTGCAGGTGGTGACCGAGGGCGGAGTGATCCAGCCCGGCGGCACGCTGATGACCCTGGTGCCGGCCGATGAGCCGCTGATGATCGAGACCCGCCTGCCGGTGGGCGACATCGGCATGGTCAACCCGGGCCAGCAGGCGCGCATCCAGCTGGTGTCCTCGATCGCCCGGGGCTTCCAGCCGATCGATGGCGAGGTGGTGGACATCAGCCCGGACTCGGTGCTCGACGAGCAGAAGGTGCCGTACTACCGCGTGCGCATCCGCCCGGCGCAGGACGCCTTCGTCCACCGTGGCACGCGCTACCCGCTGCTGCCGGGCGTGCCGGTGAGCGTCGCGATCCTCACGGGCGAGCGCTCGCTGTTCAACTACATCGCCGGCCCGCTCACCGATGGCATGCATCGGTCGTTCAGCGAGCCGTGATGGGGATTTGAGGAGCCGCAGGTGCAAGGCCGGCGGCTCGGTGGCGATGGGTTTCGCGGGGCTCTACCCATCCTGCGGCGAGCTCGGAGGATGGGGCGGGCGGCGCTCCCGAGCGGAGCGAAACCCATGCTGCCTGAGGTCCTGTGGCGATCAGGGCAGGCGGCGGTACATCACGTCGGTGCGCAGCACGTATTTCACCCCGGACCTGATGGTGGCGCCCTGGTGCATGACCGGGTGGGGGAAGACCAGGAGCATGCCGGCCTCGGGGCGGATGCGGTCTTCGTCGCGGAACTGGGTTTCGCCGCCCTCGTAGTCGTCGTTGAGGTAGAGCAGGAAGGTCAACTGGCTGAGCTCGTCCTGGCTGCGACGGTAGAAGCCGTCCCGGTGCCATTTGAAGTACTGCTCGGGCGTGTAGCGGTAGAAGCGGAAGCGCTCGTTCAGCCCCACCAGCTCCCATTCGTTGTCCAGGCAGGCCGGCAGCCAGGGGCGCGCGCGCTCCAGCAGTTGCGCGGCCAGTGCCGGGTCATCGAAGAGGATGCGGTCGTTGTTGCGGATGTTCTTGTGGATCTCATGCGCGCCATCACGCATCTGGATGGCCGCCTCTTCGTAGCCCATGGCTTCGCTCATGCGGATATGGGCCTGGCATTCCTCGCGGGACAGAAAGCCCCGGATGAGAAAGCGAGCGACGCCGAGATCGGTCTTTTCCATGTTTCCCTTCCTTGTCGGGGCCTGGCCCTCGTTCCTCTATGGCACGGCCTCGGGCCGCCGGCGGATGCTAGGGGCGCGGCGGGGTGCTTGTCGAGAAGAGGACGAGGGCGCTGTGATGCGCTTTCTATCGTGCCGCGTTGTGTTCGACCTCGGTGAGCTGGCGGGTGCCGGAGGCGAGGTCGTAGACGTGGAAGTTGTGCATCAGCCGGCCGTAGAGGTGCAGGCTCACGGCACGCGGGCGCCCGCCGGGCACGCCGGTGATGTGGATGTGGTCGGGGTTGGGCACGAAGCTGGTGACGGCGCCGGGTGGCAGCAGGAGGGTGCCGCCGCGTGCCAGTTCGATGCCGTCGTCGCGGTCGTTGGCGGAGGAGGTGCAGATGAAGGTGTGTTCTTCCAGCATGCCTTCGAGGATGCCGACCACGCCCCAGCTGCCGTGGTCGTGCACGGGCGTCCACTGGCCTGGCAGCCAGACGATGGCGTAGAGCGAGAGCTCGTCGTTCGCGGCGCGGTGGATGAGGTTGCGGGCGTAGTGCGTGGGGTCGCTGCGGTAGTGCTCGGGTTCGAGGAAGCCGGGCGCGTTGTGCAGCAATTCGGCCATGACGGGCGCGAGGGCGGCGACGCAGTCGCAGGGGGAGGCTTGCTGGTGGCTCAGTTCGGTGGCGTGTTCGATGAAGCGGTTCAAGGCGGTCTTCGGCATGTGCGGCACCCTCCAGTGGTTGCTCCCGGCTTGTGGCCGGGGCCGAAACGGTCGCCGCCGGTAGGGCGACGACGGGTTTGCGGGCGGGACGCCGGGGTGGCCGGCGCGCCTCCGGACTCACTGTAGACGCTTTGCGACGCGCCGCCCGGGGAGGGATTCAGCGAGCGAAGCGGCGCGCGCCGGCGACGCAGAGGATCACCGCGAGGGTGACGCCGAGCATGGCGGGGCTGACCCGCTCGTGGAGCAGCCCGGCGGCCAGCGCCAGGCCGAAGAAGGGCTGCAGCAATTGCAGTTGGCCGACGGCAGCGATGCCGCCCTGGGCGAGGCCGCGGTACCAGAAGACGAAGCCGATCAGCATGCTGAACAGCGACACGTAGGCGAGGCTGGCCCAGGCCGGCGCGCTGAGGGTCGCGAGGGTCGGCGGCAGCAGTGCCACGGTGAGCAGGAGCATCACCGGTAGCGACAGGACCAGCGCCCAGCAGATCACCTGCCAGCCTCCGAGCGTGCGCGAGAGTCTCGCGCCTTCTGCATAGCCGAACCCGCAGACGACGATGGCCAGCAGCATGAGCAGGTCGCCCCGGGGGGAGGCGGTCAGCCCCTGTGACAGCGCGAAACCCACCACCAGCAGGCTGCCCAGTACCGAGAATGCCCAGAAGGCGGCAGGGGGTCGTTCGCCACCGCGCACCACGCCGAATAGGGCGGTGGCCAGGGGCAGCAGGCCGAGGAAGACGATGGAGTGGGCGGAGGTGACGTATTGCAGGGCCAGTGCGGTGAGCAGCGGGAAGCCGAGCACGACGCCCAGCGCGACGACGACCAGGGGCAGCAGTTGCTGGCGGTTGGGCCGCCGCTCGCTGGATAAGAGGAGCAGGCTCAGGGCGAGAAGCCCGGCGATGCTGGCGCGGGCGACGGTGAGGAAGGTGGGGTCGAGTTCCTGCACGGCCACGCGGGTCGCCGGCAGCGAGCCGCTGAAGATCAATACGCCGATGAAGCCGTTGATCCAGCCACGGGTGGCGTTGGCCTGGGTTCGGGAGGCGGTGAGGGGCGGTGTGCTGGCTTTCATCCTGGGCGCTCGTCGCGGGTCGCTGGGGGCCGCTGGGTTGGCCTTTTCGGGCGCTGCGCGGCTTGATGAGACGGATGCTAGGAGCAAGAATCAGCACAATCAAAATATTGTCATGGATACATCCGATGCCTCGTTCGCGCTACAAGACCCTGGTCGATGCGTTTGCCGCTGATATCCGCGCAGGGCGCCTGCTGCCGGGGGCACGCCTGCCGACCCATCGCCAGTTGGCGGCGCAGGAGGGGCTGGCGTTGGTCACGGCATCCCGGGTGTATGCGGAACTGGAGGCGATGGGGCTGGTGAGCGGGGAGACGGGGCGCGGGACGTTCGTCAGGGAGGTGTCGCTGCCGCCAGGGCTGGGGGTGGACCAGCAGGATGTCGAAGCCGGGATGGTCGATCTCAACTTCAACTACCCCTCGGTGCCGGGGCAGGCGGAGCTGTTGCGCACCGCGTTGCGCCAGCTGGCGCTGAGCGGGGACCTGGAGGCGTTGCTGCGTTACCAACCCCACGGCGGGCGTTTGCACGAGCGCGCGGTGATGGCGCGTCATCTGCTCTGCCGGGGGCTGAGGGTGGCGGCGCAGCAGGTGCTGATCGTCAATGGCGCGCAGCACGGGCTGGCGGTGGCGATGATGGCGCTGCTGCAGCCGGGGGATGTGGTGGCGACGGATGCCCTGACTTACCCGGGCTTCAAGGTGCTGGCGGAGGCGTTGCGGGTGGAACTGGTGGCCATCCCCTGTGGTGCGGCGGGGCCGGATCTCGAGGCGCTGGCGCGACTCTGCCGGGAGAGGCCGGTGCGGGTGCTGTATACGATGCCCACGCTGCACAACCCCTTGGGCTGGGTGATGGCGGCCGAGCAGCGGGAGCGATTGGTGGCGATCGCGAGACGCCATGATCTGCGCATCATCGAGGACGCGGCCTATGCCTTTCTCGTCGAGGACGCACCGCCGCCATTGGCTGCGCTGGCGCCGGAGCGGACGGTCTATGTCTCGGGGTTTTCGAAGAGCGTGGCCACGGGGTTGCGGGTCGGTTTCATGGCGGCGCCCGCATCCCTGGTGGCGGGGCTGGAGCGCACCATCCGCGCGACCGCCTGGAATACCGCTGGCGTGCTGACGGCGATTGCCTGTGGCTGGGTGGAGGACGGCACCGTGGAGCGGCTGGAGTCGGAGAAGCGCGAAGACGCCCGGGCACGGCAGGCGCTGGCCGGTGAGCTGCTGGCGGGGCTGCGCGTTGTGCGTCATCCCGATTCGTACTTCCTCTGGCTACCGCTATCCGAGGATGCCCGGGCCGACCAAGTGGCGATGGCGCTGATGCGTGAGCAGATCTCGGTATCGACCGCCGAGCCTTTCGCGACGTCCGCCCAGGTACCCCATGCGCTGAGGCTGGCATTGGGGTCTGTGGGAATGGGGGCGTTGCGCGATGCGCTGGTGAAGGTGCGCTCCACCGTGGAGGCCTTCACCTAGCCAGGCTCATGACGGCGGAGGAGGAGGGTGTGCTGCGTACTCTATCGCCTTCTATATATAGAGGGACTCAGCAGGTGCTCGATTGCTGCCGTTCCTTGCAGATGCGCTCGTAGATCTCTTCGCGGTGTACGGCGACATCCCGGGGGGCTTCGATGCCCAGCTTGGTCTGCGAGCCCTGGGTGGCGATCACTCTGACGACGATGCCATCGCCAATCTGGAAGTGCTCACCGACTTCGAATGTCAGCTCGTGCATGGAGGTTCCTCTTGTATAGGGCTGTGCCGGGGTGGCAAACGGTTCGGACCTTTGAGTAGCAAGTCGGCCATCGGTTCAGCGATTCGTTCGGCAGAGGCTCCAGGAAGCGGCGGCTGTCGCACTCTGGGGCGGTCTCGCGAAAAGATTTCAATAAAGTGTTGACGTGCCGTTTCGTATCCCTATAATGCGCACCACTTCCACAGCGGAATCCAAGAAAAACCTCTTGTAAATCAATAGGTTAAGTAACTGGAGGGTGGTCAAGCCAAGGTTTGATCGGTGCGGTGGAAGGGTGGTGCCGGGCTGGTTTCAGGTATCGCCGGTTTCGCTCGGGTGACTCCGAAAGAAACTGAAAAAGAGGTGTTGACAGCGAGTTTGAACGCTGTAGAATTCGCCTCCCGCTGATGTGAAGCGAAAGAATCACTGAGGCGCAAGTTGTTGAGTAGAAAGAAGAAATTCTTCGAAAAACAGCTTGACAGAAAGAAAGGCTGCTGTAGAATGCGCGGCCTCGGTTGAGGCGAAAGACTTGATCGAAATTGCTCTTTAACAACTTGAATCAAGCAATTCGTGTGGGTGCTTGTGATGTAAGACTGGTAGTCGACTGATTATCAGCAACACAAGTAACACTCGTGAATTCGAGAGTTTATTTGCGATTGCTGAGCCAAGTTTAGGGTTTTCTCAAAACCCAAGCAGTATTGAACTGAAGAGTTTGATCATGGCTCAGATTGAACGCTGGCGGCAGGCCTAACACATGCAAGTCGAGCGGATGAGTGGAGCTTGCTCCATGATTCAGCGGCGGACGGGTGAGTAATGCCTAGGAATCTGCCTGGTAGTGGGGGACAACGTTTCGAAAGGAACGCTAATACCGCATACGTCCTACGGGAGAAAGCAGGGGACCTTCGGGCCTTGCGCTATCAGATGAGCCTAGGTCGGATTAGCTAGTTGGTGAGGTAAAGGCTCACCAAGGCGACGATCCGTAACTGGTCTGAGAGGATGATCAGTCACACTGGAACTGAGACACGGTCCAGACTCCTACGGGAGGCAGCAGTGGGGAATATTGGACAATGGGCGAAAGCCTGATCCAGCCATGCCGCGTGTGTGAAGAAGGTCTTCGGATTGTAAAGCACTTTAAGTTGGGAGGAAGGGCAGTAAGTTAATACCTTGCTGTTTTGACGTTACCGACAGAATAAGCACCGGCTAACTTCGTGCCAGCAGCCGCGGTAATACGAAGGGTGCAAGCGTTAATCGGAATTACTGGGCGTAAAGCGCGCGTAGGTGGTTCAGCAAGTTGGATGTGAAAGCCCCGGGCTCAACCTGGGAACTGCATCCAAAACTACTGAGCTAGAGTACGGTAGAGGGTGGTGGAATTTCCTGTGTAGCGGTGAAATGCGTAGATATAGGAAGGAACACCAGTGGCGAAGGCGACCACCTGGACTGATACTGACACTGAGGTGCGAAAGCGTGGGGAGCAAACAGGATTAGATACCCTGGTAGTCCACGCCGTAAACGATGTCGACTAGCCGTTGGGATCCTTGAGATCTTAGTGGCGAAGCTAACGCGATAAGTCGACCGCCTGGGGAGTACGGCCGCAAGGTTAAAACTCAAATGAATTGACGGGGGCCCGCACAAGCGGTGGAGCATGTGGTTTAATTCGAAGCAACGCGAAGAACCTTACCTGGCCTTGACATGCTGAGAACTTTCCAGAGATGGATTGGTGCCTTCGGGAACTCAGACACAGGTGCTGCATGGCTGTCGTCAGCTCGTGTCGTGAGATGTTGGGTTAAGTCCCGTAACGAGCGCAACCCTTGTCCTTAGTTACCAGCACGTTATGGTGGGCACTCTAAGGAGACTGCCGGTGACAAACCGGAGGAAGGTGGGGATGACGTCAAGTCATCATGGCCCTTACGGCCAGGGCTACACACGTGCTACAATGGTCGGTACAAAGGGTTGCCAAACCGCGAGGTGGAGCTAATCCCATAAAACCGATCGTAGTCCGGATCGCAGTCTGCAACTCGACTGCGTGAAGTCGGAATCGCTAGTAATCGTGAATCAGAATGTCACGGTGAATACGTTCCCGGGCCTTGTACACACCGCCCGTCACACCATGGGAGTGGGTTGCTCCAGAAGTAGCTAGTCTAACCGCAAGGGGGACGGTTACCACGGAGTGATTCATGACTGGGGTGAAGTCGTAACAAGGTAGCCGTAGGGGAACCTGCGGCTGGATCACCTCCTTAATCGAAGACATCAGCTTCTTCATAAGCTCCCACACGAATTGCTTGATTCACTTGCGAAAAGCGATTGGGTTGTTAGACCCGAGAGTAAGACGATTGGGTCTGTAGCTCAGTTGGTTAGAGCGCACCCCTGATAAGGGTGAGGTCGGCAGTTCGAATCTGCCCAGACCCACCAATTGTCATGGGCGTGGCAGGTCTTCGAGGGGCCATAGCTCAGCTGGGAGAGCGCCTGCTTTGCACGCAGGAGGTCAGGAGTTCGATCCTCCTTGGCTCCACCATCCACTCTTAAATCGCTGAAAGCTCAGAAATGAGTGCCTTGAGAATGGCATTGATTTCTGGTCTTTGCGCCAGAACCGTTCTTTAAAAATTTGGGTATGTGATAGAAGTAGACTGATTAATCTCTTTCACTGGTGATTAATCAAGTCAAGGTAAAATTTGCGAGTTCAAGCGCGAATTTTCGGCGAATGTCGTCTTCACGTTAGAGACAATAACCAGATTGCTTGGGGTTATATGGTCAAGTGAAGAAGCGCATACGGTGGATGCCTTGGCAGTCAGAGGCGATGAAAGACGTGGTAGCCTGCGATAAGCTTCGGGGAGTCGGCAAACAGACTTTGATCCGGAGATCTCTGAATGGGGGAACCCACCTAGGATAACCTAGGTATCTTGTACTGAATCCATAGGTGCAAGAGGCGAACCAGGGGAACTGAAACATCTAAGTACCCTGAGGAACAGAAATCAACCGAGATTCCCTTAGTAGTGGCGAGCGAACGGGGACTAGCCCTTAAGCTTCTTTGATTTTAGCGGAACGCTCTGGAAAGTGCGGCCATAGTGGGTGATAGCCCTGTACGCGAAAGGATCTTAGAAGTGAAATCGAGTAGGACGGAGCACGAGAAACTTTGTCTGAATATGGGGGGACCATCCTCCAAGGCTAAATACTACTGACTGACCGATAGTGAACCAGTACCGTGAGGGAAAGGCGAAAAGAACCCCGGAGAGGGGAGTGAAATAGAACCTGAAACCGTATGCGTACAAGCAGTGGGAGCCCACTTTGTTGGGTGACTGCGTACCTTTTGTATAATGGGTCAGCGACTTATTTTCAGTGGCGAGCTTAACCGAATAGGGGAGGCGTAGCGAAAGCGAGTCTTAATAGGGCGTCTAGTCGCTGGGAATAGACCCGAAACCGGGCGATCTATCCATGGGCAGGTTGAAGGTTAGGTAACACTGACTGGAGGACCGAACCGACTACCGTTGAAAAGTTAGCGGATGACCTGTGGATCGGAGTGAAAGGCTAATCAAGCTCGGAGATAGCTGGTTCTCCTCGAAAGCTATTTAGGTAGCGCCTCATGTATCACTGTAGGGGGTAGAGCACTGTTTCGGCTAGGGGGTCATCCCGACTTACCAAACCGATGCAAACTCCGAATACCTACAAGTGCCGAGCATGGGAGACACACGGCGGGTGCTAACGTCCGTCGTGAAAAGGGAAACAACCCAGACCGTCAGCTAAGGTCCCAAAGTTATGGTTAAGTGGGAAACGATGTGGGAAGGCTTAGACAGCTAGGAGGTTGGCTTAGAAGCAGCCACCCTTTAAAGAAAGCGTAATAGCTCACTAGTCGAGTCGGCCTGCGCGGAAGATGTAACGGGGCTCAAACCATACACCGAAGCTACGGGTATCACGTAAGTGATGCGGTAGAGGAGCGTTCTGTAAGCCTGTGAAGGTGAGTTGAGAAGCTTGCTGGAGGTATCAGAAGTGCGAATGCTGACATGAGTAACGACAATGCGAGTGAAAAACTCGCACGCCGAAAGACCAAGGGTTCCTGCGCAACGTTAATCGACGCAGGGTTAGTCGGTCCCTAAGGCGAGGCTGAAGAGCGTAGTCGATGGGAAACAGGTTAATATTCCTGTACTTCTAGTTACTGCGATGGAGGGACGGAGAAGGCTAGGCCAGCTTGGCGTTGGTTGTCCAAGTTTAAGGTGGTAGGCAGAGTGCTTAGGTAAATCCGGGCGCTTAATGCTGAGAGCTGATGACGAGTCGTCTTTTAGACGATGAAGTGGTTGATGCCATGCTTCCAGGAAAAGCTTCTAAGCTTCAGGTAACTAGGAACCGTACCCCAAACCGACACAGGTGGTTGGGTAGAGAATACCAAGGCGCTTGAGAGAACTCGGGTGAAGGAACTAGGCAAAATGGCACCGTAACTTCGGGAGAAGGTGCGCCGGTGAGGGTGAAGGACTTGCTCCGTAAGCCCATGCCGGTCGAAGATACCAGGCCGCTGCGACTGTTTATTAAAAACACAGCACTCTGCAAACACGAAAGTGGACGTATAGGGTGTGACGCCTGCCCGGTGCCGGAAGGTTAATTGATGGGGTTAGCGCAAGCGAAGCTCTTGATCGAAGCCCCGG
The DNA here is from genome assembly GCF_018408275.1 of Pseudomonas sp. Pc102. Classification (NCBI taxonomy): domain Bacteria; kingdom Pseudomonadati; phylum Pseudomonadota; class Gammaproteobacteria; order Pseudomonadales; family Pseudomonadaceae; genus Pseudomonas; species Pseudomonas sp. Pc102. The sequence continues at coordinate 2,262,856 of NZ_AP021905.1, forward strand.
TAAACGGCGGCCGTAACTATAACGGTCCTAAGGTAGCGAAATTCCTTGTCGGGTAAGTTCCGACCTGCACGAATGGCGTAACGATGGCGGCGCTGTCTCCACCCGAGACTCAGTGAAATTGAAATCGCTGTGAAGATGCAGTGTATCCGCGGCTAGACGGAAAGACCCCGTGAACCTTTACTGTAGCTTTGCACTGGACTTTGAGCCTGCTTGTGTAGGATAGGTGGGAGGCTTTGAAGCGTGGACGCCAGTCTGCGTGGAGCCATCCTTGAAATACCACCCTGGCATGCTTGAGGTTCTAACTCTGGTCCGTCATCCGGATCGAGGACAGTGTATGGTGGGCAGTTTGACTGGGGCGGTCTCCTCCTAAAGAGTAACGGAGGAGTACGAAGGTGCGCTCAGACCGGTCGGAAATCGGTCGTAGAGTATAAAGGCAAAAGCGCGCTTGACTGCGAGACAGACACGTCGAGCAGGTACGAAAGTAGGTCTTAGTGATCCGGTGGTTCTGTATGGAAGGGCCATCGCTCAACGGATAAAAGGTACTCCGGGGATAACAGGCTGATACCGCCCAAGAGTTCATATCGACGGCGGTGTTTGGCACCTCGATGTCGGCTCATCACATCCTGGGGCTGAAGCCGGTCCCAAGGGTATGGCTGTTCGCCATTTAAAGTGGTACGCGAGCTGGGTTTAGAACGTCGTGAGACAGTTCGGTCCCTATCTGCCGTGGACGTTTGAGATTTGAGAGGGGCTGCTCCTAGTACGAGAGGACCGGAGTGGACGAACCTCTGGTGTTCCGGTTGTCACGCCAGTGGCATTGCCGGGTAGCTACGTTCGGAAGAGATAACCGCTGAAAGCATCTAAGCGGGAAACTCGCCTCAAGATGAGATCTCACTGGGATCTTGAATCCCCTAAAGGGCCGTCGAAGACTACGACGTTGATAGGTTGGGTGTGTAAGCGCTGTGAGGCGTTGAGCTAACCAATACTAATTGCCCGTGAGGCTTGACCATATAACACCCAAACAATCTGACGATTGTTGTTATAAGGTGAAGTCGACTTAGCCGAAAATTGGCCAGAACTTGCAAAGCCTTATCACATACCCATTCGGGGTCGCGTCCCAGACGATACCCCAACCGAATTGCTTGACGACCATAGAGCGTTGGAACCACCTGATCCCATCCCGAACTCAGTAGTGAAACGATGCATCGCCGATGGTAGTGTGGAGTTTCTCCATGTGAGAGTAGGTCATCGTCAAGCACCTATACCAAACCCCCGATCTTCGCAAGAAGGTCGGGGGTTTGACTTTGCGCCTGAGAAAATCCGCCGGGCGATGTGAGGTGTCTGCGGCGCTGGCTTGGAACAACCCTTGATCCAGCCAGGTGCAGCGGCAACGGCTCGCCGGGGCGACTGTAGGGGCGACTTGCGCCGCCAGGCAGATCTTAGGGCTGCTATTTCGATGGACCCTCATGGTTAACCTTGGAACAGCCCACGGAAAGAAGTCCGGGCTATACAGGCAGTGTGATCGACAGGAACTGCGCGCAACAAAAAGGCCACCCTAGGGTGGCCTTTTGCATTTATGCAGCAGAAGAATCAGTCGCCGCGATACTCGCACCCACTGGTGCAGGTCTCATGGATGCGCACCCGGGAGAGCTCCGGAAGCAGCGGCTTGAGCTGTTGCCAGATCCACTTGGCGAGCACTTCGCTGGTGGGGTTCTCCAGCCCAGGGATGTCGTTCAGGTAGTTGTGATCGAGCTGCTCATAGAGCGGCTTGAAGATCGCCTTGATCTCCGAGAAATCGCGTATCCAGCCGGTATAGGGATCGACTTCGCCTTCGATGTAGATGGCGACGCGGAAGGAGTGGCCGTGCAGTCGCCCGCACTTGTGGCCGGCGGGGACATGGGGGAGGCGGTGAGCCGCCTCGAAGATGAATTCCTTGAACAGTTCCATGGGATAGCCTGAAGTGCAGAGGTGAAGCGGGGGAAGGCATCCGTGCCCTATGTGATGTACTGATCAGTGTACTGATTGGTCGCTGCTGGCGGTCGGATTGGCCATCCATTCGACGATGTCCGATTGCCGCCAGGCCACGGAGTTGGTGCCGATTCTAACCTGTTTCGGGAACGTCCCGTCGCTCATTCGGCGGTAGACCGTGGCGCGACCGAGGCCAGTGATGTCCATCACGTCATCGATGCGCAGGAATCTGTCGATATGCGGTGCTGCTGACATAGAAATACCTCCCCGCCGGTATCCGGCAGGCTGTGGTGGGGTAGGGGGGGTTACTGCGGGTTCTGGTCTTCGGTGAAATCCATCAGAGCCGGGTGCGGAATGCTGTCGTGAACGATCACGCCATCTTCATCTGCGGGGAGAAAGCGGCCACAAACGACGCACCAGTAGCCGTCTTCACTCGGATCATCCATCACTCCCCCTCCTCAGCCTGGCGGGTGGAGAGGAGCGCGCGGAACTTGTCGAGTACTGGATCGACGTAGTTGTCTAGGAAACGCGCGCGACCCGGGTAGCAAGCCTGCACGATGTGAGGCTGAAGGTTTGTCAGCATGGCTTCCGCGAACCGCACGGCGTCAATCCACTCCCTCGGCACGCTTACCGCGTCGGGCTGCTGGGGTGGGAGGGCGTAGAGCGGAATGCAACGCCTGCCAGTCGTGCTCTTAGCTATAGCTCCACTTCGACCAGTCTTGACACGCTCCATGCCTATTTCGCTGACGAATCCGAAAGGCTCCTGCCCCCTGATCGCGGCGAGCTCGGCGCGGAGCTGGTCGCGTTCGGCCTGCAGGGAGTCGCTCTCGTCGAGGAGGGACAGCACCAATTCGCCGCTTGTCTCTTCTTGCCAGATATCGTCGATCGCATTGAATGCAAGGAAATCGTCGTCGTCATCGGTCTTGATGTACTTGTCCGATGCGGCAATCCATTGCAGTGCCAGTTTCCGCAGTTCTACCTTGTTCACATCGCTCATCGGTCGTTCTCCTGGGGCTGGTTGCGCATGAAGTCCGCCATGTCGCCCATCTGCGCGACGATGGCGGCCTCTTCTTCGGCGTGCGCTGCGGTGAGCTTGGCCTTCTGCTTCTGGCACCGAGCGCAATCGACTCGTGCCCATTCGCCGCTTAGGTTGCTGGTCCAGCCGAGCCAGGTTCCGCAAGGGGCAATTTCGGCATCATCCGGAAAGCCCCACGGGTAGAAGTGCGTCTTCACAGGTCGTTCTCCTGGGGCGGGGTGGGCTCCGAGCAGGTGCCGTCATAGCATCCGTACTCATGGCAGACGGTCTTGTCGCAGATCCTGCGCCTCCCGGTTCCGCCACAGCGCGAACAGTTGGGAGAGTCGTGACAGCAAACGACAACCGAACCGACTGGGCCTACAGCGCTGCTTCCGGCGTCCTGAACATAGTGCTCGCTCATTCGGATTCCCCTTGGCTCGGCGCTGCCGGTTGCTCGGACTGGATGCGTTTGATCTCTTCGGCCGCGACTTCCCACCATGCGGCCCCATGGGCTAGGTATAGGGTCAGCATCCAGTGAATCACCGCAGCCTGTTCGTTCTCGGACTTCCGATTGATCTCGGTACCGCCGAGCCGCAGAACCTGCGCGATATGGCTGCATCGGAAGTTGGGGCGGCCCAATATTTGGAGCAGGTGCTCATCCATGTCCGGGATAGCGAAGACAGCCTGCTGCTGTTCGGATGCAGGCGGGGTGGGGGCGGCGGCGAGCATGGCGCGGTATCCGGCAATGAAGACGCCGCAGGGGCCGACTCCGCCCAGGTAGGCGTCATTCGCAGCAGAGCACGCGGCGTTGAAGGCTTCGGTGTCCTCCTTAGGGACCAGATACCATCTGTAGCCCTCCGGCACCCCAGCAGCAGGCGGTGCAGCGAGCATCTGCTTTAGATCGTCTGCAAACATAAGAAGCTGAGGGCCGCTCATGGCGGCACCGGGAGTAGTAATCCCCGCTGCTTCGATACATTCGCCTAGCGCAGTGGCCAGAAGGCGGATTTGATGTGCCGTTTCTTCAGCAGCAGGCGGGGCGGAGAGCGCGGCCGCAGCCCAGCCCATCAGACCGGCGTCGAGTGGGCGACACCCCTGGTGCTGTTCGAACAGGATGCGCTGCAGCTCCACGGCCTCGGCGGCGTCCTTGCGGCGGGTCTCGCGGGCGGTGTCGGTCTGGCAGGGACAGGACCGCGCGGCCACGATGCGCTCGTGCTGGGCGACGATTGCCGCGACTGCTTCGGTGATCGACTCGCGCTCGTAGTAGGCGTCCTTAACGTGTTCCAACGCGACCGCTTCCAGGTCGCCGGCTTGCTGCTCCCCCTGCACCTGCGCGGCGGGAGGGGTGGCACTGGCCATGTCCCAGACTTGCCGGGCCATGTGCTTCACGTTCGTCCAGCCGTTCTCTACGACGGACGCATAGGCCTTCTCGAAGGCTTCGTCTTTTCCATTGCTCACGATTTCTTCTCCTGCCGCTCATAGTCGGCGATGAATTCGGTAATCAGGACGCTCAACTCCATGGCGCCGATGGACGAGTGCGTGCCTACGTAGCGGTTGGCGCGCTTCAGCAGGGCGATGGAGTGGGCGAGGGGATGCGTGCAGGCCTGGGCATCAATGCGCCGCTGCACGGCGGATTCGGAGAGGCCGGTCATGGCTGAATCCTCCGAAAGCTAATCGCCCATACCCAGGGGTTGGCGTCCCAGCTGCCGGCGCCGTTGATGGCCCCCCAAAGGTCTTGGAAGCGCTGGCGGGCGTAGCCAGGGATTGAGGTGTTGGTCTGGTCGACGCCCTCGGCCAGGGCCTGCTCATCGCTGATGTCCTGTAGGCGCTCCACGCGCACGTCGGTGATCTCCAGCAGGATGCGGGAGGCCCAGCGGGGCATGTGGATGCTGGGGCGGTGGCGCCAGATCTTGTTCGGTTCTGCTGCGGAGTAAGCTCCGTTGCGCAACCCGGTCGGGTAGTGACGGTTGGGCTCGTTCGGCGGGGTGCCGTCGGCTGAATAGACAATCCGCTTGCTGCCGAACCAGGCACCGGTGTCGTCTTCCGGGTAAGTGGCCTGCCAGTCTCCAGCCTGCCACCAGCTTTCCCGCACCCACAGCCGGTCTCCGGGTTGGCCGTAGGGGCAGAAGTCGGTGGCCCCGAAGGCCTCCGGCATTTCACGGTTCACCTGCTGCCACTGCGCGCGCGTCATCGTCTCGCCAAGACGATCAGGGTCGATGCCCTTCACCACTCGCCGGGTAGCCCACTTCAGGTCGGCCAGGATGGATCGGACCGAGCTGCCAGAGAAAATGATCGGGCGCTCTTTGCGCTGAATGTCGGACACGTTTCTTCCCTCCAGCGCAGTGCGCAGAGTAGGTGGGGATGGGGTGGGTTAGGCTGTGAGGCGGTGTTCTACGGAAGTGCGGCGCGCCAGCTCAACGAGCCATTCAGCCAGGGCGGCTGGAGTGTGTTCGCGCTCGGCCTTGGTGATCGACGGGAGGCGCGGGTAGCTCTTGGTCGGCCTCACGCAGTGGGTTGGTCTTCCAGGGCGTCGGGGCATCGGCGGCAGGTCACTGGGCTGGCAACCTACGATGTAGAGCCATGTCGCTTTCTCGGCCCTGTGGCCCCAGTGGAACTGCTCAATCTCGATTGTCCAGCCGCCGTACTCGTCCGGGAACTCGTTGGGGTGAGGGAGACGGCAGTGGTTGAACAGCGAGCTTTCTGCCGGGTGCTCCAGCACGCCCCCCCACATGCGGACTTGCTCTACTGCCCAAGGTCCGAGTGCCTTCTCGTCGGGGCGTCCTTTGGCGAACTGCCGCAGTCTTCCCCACGTCCGGCATGGCGGATGCGCCACCACTGGAGATCCGCCACACCAGGTCCTGGCATCCCTGTCGATGTCGTACACGTCGCATCCGGGCAGCGTCTTGTAGATGCTGTCCGCACGAGCGAACAGCACGGCCACAGGTTTTGTCATGCTTTCTCCAGGTCGTCCTACTCCATTCCGCTGGTGCGGATGGATGGGGTGGGAGGGGCTGATTAGGCCCCTTGGGTCAGAATGGGATTTCCGAGTCGAAGTCTGAGTAGTCCGGCTCTTTCTGCGGCACCTGCTGCTGAGGCTGGCGCGATGCCTGCCGTTGCGGCACCTGTTGGTCGCCCTGCGGCTTACCGCCGAGCAGCTGCATCTGGCCGTTGATGTCGACGACGATCTCGGTGGTGTAGCGCTTGACGCCGTCCTTCTCCCATTCGCGGGTGCGCAGGGTGCCTTCGACATAGACTTGCGAGCCCTTGCGCAGGTACTCGCCGGCGATCTCGGCGAGGCGGCCGAAGAACACCACGCGGTGCCATTCGGTACGCTCCTGTTGCTGGCCGGTCTGCTTGTCCTTCCAGCTTTCGCTGGTGGCCAGGGTGACGTTGGTCACGGCGTTGCCGTTGGGCATGTAGCGGACTTCGGGATCGCCACCACAGTTGCCGACGAGGATTACTTTGTTGACGCCTCTCATGCCTGTGTCTCCTGGCTTGCTGCGCTCAGTGCGCGATTGAGGTCTGCGGACTCGCCGTCAGTGGACTTGATGGAGAAGAAGTCACCCACCGCCGCCTGCCCGTTCTTGATGCTGTTGTAAACGCCGCGAAGGGTCGCGATCTCCTCGGGTAGGATCTCGTCCAGGCTTTTGTTGAGGTAGGCGCGGAGGTGTTTTTCGGTGACGCCTTGCTGAGAAAAGGCATCGACCAGCGCGCGCACACGGTCCGCCAGCGGCAGGCTAGTATCACCAGCCAGAGTCTTGCGGCACTGGTTGACAGCGGCCTCCACGAGATCAGGCGGGAGGATTGCCAGCAGGCGCGAGCGAAGGCGTCGCCCGCCCATGTTGGCTGTCAGCTCGTAGATGTCGCGCTCTTCGGTAAGAACCTGGGCGCCTCCCTTCTTGTCGCGAAGGTGGCGAACCGTGAACTTCTGCGACGAGTAGGTGTTCGTCTCAAGGTCCCAGGCATAGGCCTCCATTTCGCTGTTGCCTTGCTGGCGGCTCAGCTCCCGGATGCCGTACTCAATGTTCCCCCAGCAACGCGCAAGCTCTTCGGCCAGGCGGATGGATGGTCCAGATACGGTCTGGCCGCCTCTCGGATAGGCATACTCGCCAGATGCAGCCAGGCTGGGGCGGCTGCACGAACTCATGATCTTGCTGTATGCCAGCGCCTCGTCACGTGGGAATTTCTTGGCCAGGATCAGCTTGCCTTGGGCTTCAGTGACTGCCCGGCTTTGCTCGATGTTTACCGTGCCCTGATTGACGTGCTCCGCCATGCCGCGCGGCGCAAACGGGTTGATATCGGTCATATTCTTTCCTTTGCCCAGTAGGGCAGAGATAGCGTCTCAATGGCTGGCCACTCGTTGTGGCGCAGACAGTCGGCATACGTTGAAAGGTCGCGCCGGTATTCGGATCGCCCGGCACTTTTGGCTTCGGAATCCATGGTGAAAAGCCGGACCGGGTACTTGCCGCAGTCAATGCTTGTGCTGACCACCAAGAACACGAACGCTGCTGGCGGCTCTCCGAAGTGCGCGGCGTAACCGTCGCTGTAGAAGCTGTCCTGCACGTGGTATCGGTAGTCATGGAAGTAGCGAACGAAGCGGGCCATGTCTGCCGTGGTTTTCAGGTCGAGTAGCCAGCCAAGCGCTGGAACGGTTTTGTCTGGCCGGCAACGACACAAAACCCCTTCGCGCTCATCCTTCCAGTAGATGCTTGCCTCAACATCCCCGGCGGTCTCGATCAGCCAGCGCGCATGCGGATGGGCCATTACGCTTTCGCGGATCAGCAGGAGTTGGCGTCCTTGCTCTGCTTCCAAGGAGGTCCTTCCGCCAAGCTGCGCTTCGAACTCCGCCCAGGCAGCTTTGCCGGCGGTAGTGCGTCTGTCACACACGGGGCCAACTGCGTATTCCTGGTGGAACCTTTCAGGCTCAAGCAAGAACGCGTGAGTGGCGTCTCCGAAGTCCAATGCGCTGGCTTTCTCTGGGTCTTCAGGGGCTGCCTTGTTCCACTGGAACAGAGCAGGTGCCTTGGCGATCAGATCAAGCTGCGATTTAGACACGCCTTCTCCGCCGTGGTACGCCCCATTGCTGAGGTCACGGTAATAACCGGGCTGCATGACTATCTCCTGCGCATCCCTACGCGGGGCGCATGTGAAGGGGTGGGGTAGGGTGGGGATGCCCGGCGCAACCCGGGATAGGTACTCTGCAGAGTCCATTTACCGCCGCCGTACGAGCAACGGACCTATTCACTCAATCCATCAGGATCTCTTGCGGCTCTCTTGAGCTTCATCCCCATAACTCGTTACCGCTGCGATACCGGCGCCTCAGCGGTGATGTGGCCGGCGATCATCGGCGGGACTGGCTGCTCGGCAGTGATCTCGCCGCCAAGGGAAATGACGATGAGCAGGCCGGTGTAGAGGCACATGCCGGCTAGGAAGCTGCGCCAGATGACGACGCGGCGGGCTCGTTGGTAGCGGGTCATGGGTCATTCCTCAGCACTGGGTATAAGCCAAGTTGGACGATGCGGCCTAAGCAACGGGCGCCAGTGGGTAACCTGCCAATCGCTACGGAAAGGCTCTTCGTTCTCCCAGCCCATCCAAACCAATCCATCCGGCTCGTCGCTGTTGTTGAAGTCTGCGAATCTGCCGGCAGTGGCAACGCCTTGTTTGCTGAGGTTCTTCACAAGCCAGACCTCAACATCAACCTCGGGCTCTGGCAGCCGTTCCCGGCAATCGATCCAGCCATTCATTTGCCAACCTCCCTCAGCCTCAACCCAGCCCGCGCCATGTCGCCCTGGGTAGTGATTCCGTGTTCTGCCAGCCATTCGATGGCGGCGGTTATGGTGGGGAAGGTCATGGTGAAGTCCTCCAGTAGCACCCGAGGCCGATGCGTATCCAGCGGGAACCATCCTTGAACGGGATGTATCGCCAATAGGAGCCACCAGCCCATGCAATGCGGCCGATCACGAAGTCGAAGTAGTCTTTCGGTGCGCGGATGCTCATACGGCCTCCTGCTTGCGGTAGCCGGCGTCGTAGACCGCCGCAGGACCGCCAGAGTCGTACAGCTGCTCGATGTCTTGCAGCGCTTCATCCAGCTGCTTCTGCGCGATCTGCTCAGCGGTGAGGATGGGGCGGAACTCCAAGTCGTCGACGTACCCGAATCGCTCGCTGCAACTCTCTGAGTCGTAAACAATTCGATGCTTACCGACAAACAGGACAGTGCATTTTTCCCATTCGGATCGATGTAGTTCAGGGTTGAACACCTCACACACCGTCCCCACCGGAGGCAGGCCGTCGCCGGTCCAAGCTGAAGAGGATGTAGCAGGGCAAGCGATGGCTTCTAAATGCACTTCGAACAGTGCGATCAGTAAGTCGGGGTCGAGCGCGACGCGTTCACCTCGCGCGCTCATTTCTTCCAGTGCTGCCGCAAGGCTAATAGGCGCCGCAGCAAACTCGCAGGCGTCGTAAATTGCGGCAACTGCCTCGTGGTAAGCGTTCATGCTGCAGCCCTCTTCAGTCCATCGTTGTGCTCTTCGCGCAGCTCCTGCCGGCGGTTCTTGACGGCGGCCCGGAGCGTTGCGGTGAAGTCGTCCAGCTGTTCGGTGGTGATCAGACTGAGCGCGTAGGCCATCTGGATCAGGCCCTCGCCGAACTGGTGATCGGGGTATCGTCCGGTGCTCTGCTCGCGGATTTCGCTGGCGATCATCTCGACCGCCTTGTTCTCTGCCCAGGTCATGCTGCATGCTCCTGCTCGCGGATCAGCTGGTAGTAGATGTGGCGCAGTTCGCGCAGGTCATGCAGGGCCAAGGCGGACTTGCTGACATCTTCGGGACCCGTGCCGGTCCATATCTCCATCGACTCAGGGTTGCTATCAGCCCATGCGTCGCACTCGGTGGCGAACGGCTCCAGGGCCTCGATCAGGCGCTTGGTGTTCATGATTAACCCCTTGCCTTGGCGATGGCGGCGCGAGCTGCCTGCATCTCCCGGAACTCGACATCTTCCAAGTACTCTTGGTCGTGCCATTTCAGGTCCGGGTAGATGTAGTCCCACTGCTTTACAACTGCCTGAAGCGCCTCAAGCAGATCGGGCGCCGACGCAATCAGGTTGCGATCAGTCCCGAGCTCGCCAGCAAGAGCAGCCAGCGCCACGCGATAGCATTCAGCGTCGGTGCGCCCAGACTCTTCAGAGCGATATCCGGAATCAGCCTTAATCTTGAGGGTGTACTGCGCGTTCTTGGTCGTGCTGCTCATCTCGTTCTCCTGTCGTTCGCCGACACTCAGATGCCCCCGCACAGCAGCAGGCCGGCTGATCCGTTGGGATGGCCTGGCGGCAGGGGCATTTGGGTGTGGGCGGAAAAGAAAGCCCCTCCTGCGAGGGGCGAAGTGGAGGGATCGTCAACTAGTGCAAAAATTGCCTTAGTTCAAAGGGTGGGGATGCCCTGTGCTTATCTCAGAGTGTCGACCCGTCAGTACGGGTCCAGCAGCGCCGCTCGTGCAGCGCATTCACCCCCATTGAAGGGTGCCGTCCTTGGCGGGGAAGTCAGTCGAGCGGGGCGAAATCTCGGTACGCCGCCGGTGTTGCGAATTTCTGGCCAGTCCTTTCAAGGCAGGCGTAGTCCCACAGCTCGGGGGCAGTTGCCAGTCGGTAGCCTTGCAGCTGGGCGAGCTCTTCGCGCTCAAAGCGCTGGATGCGCTCCTGAACCTCTTGCTCGGTAGGGAAGCTGCCGAAGCCGAGCCCGATGGTAGCCACGCCAAAGGCGCCCTCTCCGTCGGTGATGACGACCTTCATCTCGGCCTCAATCGGGAACTTCACGGATCGATCTTCATTCATCTCACTCTCCTATTGCCCTGCTACCGGCAGGGCGGCGGGTTAGGCGGCAATCACTCGACCTTCTTCCAAATCGCCTGGGCTCGCTACGCACCAGCCCTGTCCGTCCATACAGGCATTCCCTTTGTAAGTTACGTCCATCGACCAGCAATCTCCTTGCGGGTCTATGTGGTGACAAACAAATGAACGGCCAATCATCACAAGTGCACTGTTTTCCGGGAAAAACTCATCAGCATTTGCAGGCTTGTAAGCTTTTCCAATTTCAAAGCTGCTCATGTCCTTCCTCCGTTCTGCCCTATCGGGCTGTGGTGTGGCTGCATGGGTTGGGTGATCTGCTGCGTCTCCTGTGCTGCGTCTAGCGCGTTACGGGACCGAGAAACAGCGTTGCCCTTCACTGACCACCTTGCCGGCGCCGGCTCGTGGTCGCGTCAGATCACCCACCCATGCATCCTCTCTGCATCCCGCTGCACCCTGTCGCCAAGGTGCAGAAGTGATGCCCGTCAGAGCCGTTCCAGAAGCTTCGCGATGCCCATAACCAGAAGGATCAGGCCGCCGATGGCCAGAACCACCGCCAGGCCACCCCAGAAGGGCGCCGTCACCCACCACCAGCTCCAGTTGATGACTCCGCAGAGCTTCAGGATCACGAAGGACACTCCCAAGAGGCCCAATACCCCGATGCCTCCGCTACTGTTACTCGAACTTGCCATTGCCTAACCCTCACTGAACTATGCGCAGCTCGCTGCGCGGAACCCATCTCTCGTCCACCTTCACCATGCAGCCGATGAAGGCTGCATAGCGCGTGTCTCGACCTGTCTGGTAGCCATACCAGGAGCAAGCGCCCCAGGAAAAAGCCCTGGCTACCAGCCACAGCAGAGCGAAGGCGACGAAGATCAAGAAAGCGATCTTTCGCCACTTCATGGCGTCAGACCTCGATGCCGTAGTCCTGCGGGCGCAGGCCGAAGTGCAGGCCGATCTCCTTCAGAACCGTCAGCTCGGAGCCCTCGAGCTCGCCGTCGCTCTGCGCGATAGCGATCATGTTCACGAAGGCCTCCTCGGCATCGGCCTGGACGTTCTTCACGTCGGCCAGCTCTCGCTTGATGGCCAGGCGGCCGACTTGGAAGTTGGCATTCAGCTGGGCGGTGAAGCGGTTTATGGTGTCGGTGATCTCGCTGCCGAAGTGGGCTAGGTTGGGATTGGCGCGGATCAGCTCGTCCAGCTTGCTGACCTCTGCCGGCTCGATTTCGCCGTCTGCAGCTGCGATCAGGAGGCCGCCACCGACGATGGCCTGCATCAGGTCGCGGTTTACTACCTTCTTCATCTCGGCCTGGGCGTTGCCAGTGTGTTTGCCGAGCAGTTTTTTCAGTCCGAACATGGTGAATCCTCTTCTTTCTGGTTGGGGTACATCCCAAAGCGCCCGCGTTGGCAGGCGCTTCAGTGATCGTTCCCCGCAAACCTCCGCGCCGATTACCGGTGGCGGACGCATTGCGTCTTGCGGTGTCGTCCACAGGATTCAAACGCCGTCCGGCACCTGTGGATCTCTGCGAGTTGTTAAAGAGCGGTGGCTTTCGCCTGGGCCGTCGTTTCCGGCGGCGTTGGGGTAAATTTAAGTTCACTGAAATTTGAAGTCAAGCGCACTGAAAGAATATTTTTCAGTGGACTGAAATTGGCAGGCAAGAAAAAGCCCGCCGAGGCGGGCTTATGGTTCAGATTTTGGTCAATCCTCTGAGGCGCGCTGAGCCTTCTTGAGCTCTTCCCTCATGAGCTCTACAGCGGGCCTAAGGCGATCCACCTCTGCTCTGTAGTAGCTAACGTCCTTCTCAGTCTTCTGAAGGTATGCGATGCCGCATGCGCCAACTGCAATCATCCCTGCAAGGTAGTAGCTGAGCCCCTCATACAAGACGCCTGCTACGCCGACGCCACCGACAACCATGGCAATCATCGCCAGGTATGTGAATGCATCTCGACGCCCCTTACCGCCATAGGCGCGCTCGATAAGATCTGTAAGGCGCTTATCTTCTGCATCAAGCTCATTACGCAACGCCTCAAGCTCAAGGGCTGAAATGCGATCAGTCAATTCCGCCACCCCTCCACACAACGCGCCCAATCACCTCGACCGAGCGCAGGCCCTCATCGGTAACAGGCTGGTCCGGATACCTGGTCTTGTCTTGGTTGTCCGAGCGAATCAGCCAGCCGCCTGTGATGTCGCGGATCAGGCGCTTGATGATGACCTCGCCGTCCGCCGTCAGAAGAGCATACATCCTGCCGCTGCCTGGCGACCTCTGCGCTTCGTCGATCAGCAGCACGTCACCATCTGACAGCGTAGGCCAGTTGCTGTCGCCGCTGTTGTAGAGCACGGCGAGATTCGCATCTTTCAAGCCAATGCGGCGCAGCCAGTCCTTTTTGAAGGCGAGCCCGCCCTTGACCTCTACGTGGTCATTGAGATAGCCGCGACCGGAAGAGCCCTTGGCCGTGTACTGCGGGATGATGGCGTAGTCGTCGGCGCTCAGCGCGCCCTCGACCTCCTCATCTCTTTCAGGTCCGGTGCCTAGGGCAATCCACTCAGCCCGGAAGCCAGTCGCCTTTGCTAGCGCGAAAACGCTCTCCGCCTTGAGTGTCTTGATTTCTCCGCCAATCCATTGGCTGATCGAGGAAGGCTTTACGTTACACAGTGCAGCAATCTCGATCTTTTGCTTTCCGCTCAGGGCGATAGCCCTTGCGATCCTTTCGTTCATGTTCATGGAAACAGGTTAAGCCACCTGAATTTAAGTAGGTTAAAAGTTAAGTGACCTGTTGCGCGGTTAATTTCAGTGTGCTGAAATCTGTTCATTGCCACGAGAGGACGCGCAATGAACATCACCGAAGCCATCAGCCATTTCGGCTCGAAAAAGAAGATCGCCGACGCCCTCGGCATCCATCCGAGTGCCGTAACTCAGTGGGGTGACTCCATCCCCGAGGCCCGGCAATACCAGCTGCAGGTCATCAGCAAGAACAAGCTGAAGGCCGGCCAGAAGGCTGCCTAACCATGGGAGCCAGCCAATTAAGCCCTGACATGGACGCAAGGGCACGGGAGTTCGAATCGGTGTTCTTGCAGCGCCTTGTTTCCGTCGGCCAGAAAACCGTCGCGGACGCAATCGGCGTGAGCGAGTCGACCGTGAGCCGGTGGAAGGAAGGCGAAGTCGAGCGCTGGTGCAAGGTCATTGCGCACCTTGGCCTGCAGCTCGTCCCGGACTCTGCAGTGCTGGTGAGCGCCGAATACCTCAGATCGATTGAGACCCTGGCAGAACTGGGGTTGAAGGCAGAGAAGAAGCGGCCCGGGCCGCTGGGATGGGATTGATATGGCACGAGCACGCAACATCAAGCCGGCCATCATGGCCAACGAAGACCTGGCAGAGCTCCAGCCGATGGAGCGCTTGCTGTTCATTTACCTGTGGATGCTGGCTGACCGCGAGGGGAGGCTTGAGGACCGTCCGAAGCGGATCAAAGCCGAGGCCTTCCCCTACGACGATGCCCATGTCGACGACATGCTGGACAACCTGCAGTCAGCCGGATTCATCATCCGGTACGCCGTCGATGGCAAGCGCTTCATCCAGGTGCACAACTTCACCAAGCACCAGCGCCCGCACAACAACGAGACAGCCAGCGACATCCCGCCGATGGAGCAAGGTCTTACTCCATCTGAGAAGCCCGAGATAGAGCCTGTTCAAAGCGATTCCAACCAAGGTGAACAGGACTTTCAACCAAGGGAGGAAGCACTTCGCTCTGATCTTCTGATTCCTGATTCTCTGATCCCGGATTCGGGACTCTCCGCCGAGCCGAGCTCGCCGGCCGTGGTCGACCTGGCTGACCACGAGCACCGCCGCAAGCCTCGCAAACCCGTCGACACCGAATGCCAGGAAGCCTGCCGGGCGGTGTGGAACGCCTACGCCGATGCCTACCACGGGAAGTACGGGGTCGAGCCGCTGCGCAACGCCAAGGTCAACGGCCAGGTCAAGCAGTTGGTTGCCCGCATACCCAGGGCGGAAGCCCCTTCCGTGGCCGCGTACTACCTGACCCTGAACGACCAGTTCTACACCCGGGGCATGCATGAGTTCGGCCTGTTGCTGAGCCGAGCCGAGGCGATCCGCACGCAGTGGGCCACCGGACGCCAGATGACCGCCACCAGGGCCCAGCAGATCGACCTCTCGCAATCCAACCGCAGCACCGCCGACGAAGCGCTGGAGATCCTCCGCCAGCAAGGACGGTTCGCATGATCGACCAATCGCAACTTCCGAAGCTGGTGGCGACCATCTGCGCAACTGCCGACTCACTGGGTACCCAGATCACCCCGGCAGCCGCGGCGATGATGGCCAACGACCTGGCAGGCCATGACTTCGACGCCGTGTGTCTGGCCCTCGCCGAGTGCCGCCGAACGCTGAAGGGGCGCTTTGCCCTGTCGGACGTGATTACCCGGATCGCTGCGCGTGACGGGCGCCCCAGTCGAGATGAGGCGTGGTCCATCGCCCTGAGCAGCCAGGACGAGTCGGACACCGTGGTGATGACGCCCGAGATTCAGCTGGCTCTGGCTGCAGCACGGCCTGTGCTGGACATCGGCGACAAGGTCGGTGCCCGCATGGCGTTCCTGTCGGCGTACGACCGGTATCTCGAGGAGGCGAGGGCTGATGGCTCGCCGGTCACGTGGCTGGTTTCGCTTGGATTCGATCCTCAACGCCGAGACGTGGCGATTCGCTCGGCGGTGCAGCTGAAGCGCCTGCCGGCTGAGAAGGCCCAGTTGTTCCTCGAGCAGATCCTTGACGCGCCAGTCACACAGGACGGCGCCGCCATTGCCGGACTGCTCTCGTCCGATGCCCCGAAAGTCGCAGCCACTCCCGCAGTGCGATCGAAGCTGGCAGAGATCCGCAAGGGAGTCCTGGCCGCAAAGGGTCGCAAGGAAGAGCTCCGATCGGCTGAAACCGCTACCCGTCGGGCCGACTTCGAATCACGTCTTGCCGAGCACATGCGCCTTGTCGCGTCGGCAGAGCAATCCCAAGCGAGAGGTGCCGCCAAATGATGCCCCGCCGTGTCCGCGCCAACCTGGCGCGCGTTCTCCTGACCTTCCTCCTGATAGCTGTTTGCCTGGCACTGGCAGCGGTGGGCAATCCCTTCCTCGCCCTGGCCATCTTCGTGCTGTGCGGTATGGGGCTGAAGCCGGAGGTGCGCCATGGCTGACAAGGCTTGGCTATCCAGAATGGGCAAGACTCGGCTTGGCACCTTCACGCTCCTGACCGCAGGCTATGGGGTGTCCATGATTTTCCATGGCGTGACTGATGCGGTGGAAAGATTCACCGCTGCCTGTGTCTTTACCGCCATCCCCCTGCTGATGAATTGGCTCTTCTGTCTCCTCCACTCACTCGGCGAGGAGAGCGACCATGGCTGACCGCGTATTCCGCATCCAAGGCGCCATTGGCCTGAAGACTGCCTTCCGCGCCGCCTACGACCTGGCCCAGTCACTCATGCGCAACGAGGGCACCGGCTACGAAATCGTCCTGCGCCCCCTCAAGTCCAAGCGTTCCATCGACCAGAACAAGCGGTATTGGGCCCTCCTGCGCGAGTTGTCCGCCATCGCCTGGGTCGACGGCAAGCAGTACGACGATCAGGTCTGGCACGAGCAGTTCCGCCGCTGGTTCATCGGCTGCGAAGAGACCCGCCTGCCCAGTGGTGAGGTAGAGCTCCACGGCATTAGCACCACGACCCTGACCGTTCAGGAGTTCACGGACTACATGACCCGAATCGAACAGTGGGCCGCCGAGCAGGGCTGGCCGGTGATGCAGGAGGCCGCGTGATGCAGGCCAAGTCGCGACCTAAGAAGTGCCGCCACTGCCGGCAGCAGTTCACGCCCGCCCGGTCAATGCAGATCGTGTGCAGCCCTGCCTGCGGGCTGGGGCTCGTCAAGGCCAAGCAGGAGCGCGAACGCAAGGCACTGGACAAGATCGAGCGCCGGGAGATCCGCACAGCCCGGGAGCGACTGAAGCGCCGTGGCGACTACATGCGCGAGGCTCAGCAGGCTTTCAACGAGTTCATCCGCATTCGCGATGAGGGCAAGCCCTGCATCAGCTGCGGCCGCAATGACGGCGAGGTGCGTGCTCAGGTCGTAGGCGGTTCATGGGATGCCGGCCACTACCGCTCCGTAGGCGCCTGCATCGAACTCCGGTTCGAACCACTCAACTGCCATCGCCAGTGCAAGCAGTGCAACCGGGACAACTCGGGCAACCACGTGGAATACCGGATCAACCTGGTCAAGCGCATTGGGCAGGAGCTGGTCGATTGGCTGGAAGGCCCTCACGAGCCACGTCGCTGGACCATCGAGGACCTGAAGGCGATCAAGGCGGATTTCAGGGCGAGGAGTAGGGCGCTCAAGGTCGAATCTTCGCGCGCGCGCACGTTTGGGGGGTGAGCTATGGGGGCAGCCGTCGCAATGCGGGTGGACTGGTTCCGGGTTATCGCAGACCTGAGGCGGTGCGGGTACTGCGCCCAGGCCGTCGCGGACGTGGCCGGGGTCGGCAAGGCCACGGTGATCGGGTGGAAGCAGGGGGCTGAGCCGTCACACGCGACCGGCGAGCGGCTGATTGCTTTCTGGTCCTCCTCCACTGGGTATCGCCGGGACCTACTGCCAATGACTGAGATCGAGGTCTCCGCATTCAGGGCAAGAGCCTGAAATAGTCGGGAAACCGACCACCAACAGGCATGACTCTGGCCTCCGTTGCAGCCATCGCACCGGAGAAGCCAGATGCCCGCCCCCGAGAACCTCGACACCCAGACCCCCGGCGAGAACGTCGCCCAAGAAACCGCGCCCCAGTACGCCGCCAGGCACAAGGGCGGCGGCAAGTGGCTCGTTGTCGATGTGCATGGCGCCCAAGTCGGTGCGTTCACCGGCACCAAGGACGAGGTCGCAGCCGAGGTAGCCCGCCTGCTGAGTGGTGGCCTGCCGATGGTTGCCGAAGAGCCTGCCGTCGCGGAAAAGCCCAAGCAGCCCGCCGCCCAGGCCATCGACCCCAAGACCCTCAAGGCCCCCGTGCTCACCGCTGAAGGCTGGGTCTGCCCGGCTCCGAAGGAGGGCTGACGCCATGGGATCGAAGAAGCCCAAGACCGTCCAGCAGCCTGACCCGCAGATCGAGGCCCAGAAGGCAGCCGAGGAGGCCGCCCGCAAGGCCAACGAAGAGGCCGCCGCCAACAAGGTGCGCCGCCGCGGTTCCAGTCTGCTGTCCTCTGGCGGCGCTGCTGGTCAGTCCGTGATCTCCCAAGGCAAGAGCACCCTCGGATCATGACCCTTTCCGCCGACCAGATCGTCAAGCAGCTGAGCACGCTGAAGTCGCTGCGCAACCCGCACGAGCAGGTCTGGCGGGATTGCTACGACTACACCCACCCAATCCGTGGCTCGGGGTTCTACTCCGACATCATGACCGCCGACGAGGCGCTGCGCCGAAAGGCCAGGCTGATCGACTCCACCACCACCGAGGCGGCCCGCGTGCTGGCCTCCGCGATCATGGGCGGCATGACCCCGGCCAACTCCCTGTGGTTCGGCCTGGACGTAGGCCAGGAGAGCGAGGACGAGCGCCGCTGGCTGGATGATGTGTCCCGCGTCATCTGGGAGAACATCCACGGCAGCAACTTCGACAGCGCCGGCTTCGAGGGCCTGATCGACGTTGTGGACGTGGGTTGGTTCGCGCTCTACATCGACGAGGACCGGGAGAAGGGCGGCTACAAGTTCGAGCTGTGGCCGATCTCTGGCGTGTACTGCGCCGCGTCCACCGCCGGCGGGATGATCGACACCGTCTATCGCGAGTTCAAGCTGACCGCCGAGCAGGCCGTCAACGAGTTCGGCGAGGACAACGTCAGCGAGAACACCCGCAAGTTGGCCATGGAGAAGCCTTCCGAGATGGTCTGCTTCGTCCGGTCCATCTACCCGCGCAGCACCTACGTGGTCGGCGCCAGGCTGGCCAAGAACCTGCCAATCGCATCGTGCACCGTTGAGGTCGAGGCGAAGAAGATCGTCCGCGAGTCCGGATACCACGAGATGCCTGTCGTGGTGCCGCGCTGGATGCTGATCCCGGACAGCGTGTACGCAGTCGGCCCCGTCATGGATGCGCTGCCTGACGCCCGCACGCTCAACGAGTTGGCCCGCATGGACCTGGCCGCCGGTGACCTGGCCATCGCCGGCATGTGGATCGCCGAGGACGACGGCGTGCTGAACCCGCGCACCGTGAAGGTCGGCCCGCGCAAGATCATCGTGGCCAACTCCGTCGACTCGATGAAGCCGCTACAGTCCGGTGCGAACTTCCAGTACAGCCAGGAGAAGATGAATTCGCTCCGGGCAAGCATCCGCAAGATCCTGATGGCCGACCAGCTCCAGGCCCAGGACGGCCCGGCCATGACCGCGACCGAGGTGCACGTCCGCGTCGCGCTGATTCGCCAGCTGCTGGGCCCGGTGTATGGGCGCCTGCAAGCCGAGTACCTGCAACCCCTGGTCACTCGCTGCTTCGGGATCGCCTACCGCGCCGGCGTTCTGGGTGAGGCCCCCGAGTCGCTGGCAGGCCGCAACTACAGCGTCCGCTACGTCAGTCCTCTGGCCCGCTCGCAGAAGCTAGAAGAGGTCACGGCCATCGATCAGTACGTCGCCGGCTGTGCGGCGGCAGCGGCGGCCCAGGCGCAGGCCGGCCAGGCTCCTACAGCCATGGACAACGTCGACCTCGACGAGGCTGCGCGCTTCCGTGGTGAGGCGCTTGGCGTGCCCAGCTCCGTGATCCGCAGCAAGGCCAGCGTCGAGCAGATCCGCAAGCAGCGCGAACAGGACCAGCAGGCAGTCCTTGAGCAGCAACAGCAGATGCAGATGCAGCAGCAGGCCATGCAAGTTGGCGCCAAGCAGGCAGGACAGCAATGACCGAACTCACCAACGAGCAGCAGGACGAGCTGTTCAAGCGCGTATTCGAGGATCACCACGAGGGCCGGATCGCCCTGGAGATCCTGATCAATCGCTTCGCCCGCAACGCCGTCACGGTCGGCGGGATCGACGCGATCCTGAAGACCTACATCCAGGCCGGCAACCGTGAGGTGCTGGACCACATCCTGCTCCGCATCGACCGCGCCAACGGCGCACATGTCACCGAAGAGGAAGACGCATGAACCACTTCATCCACCGCATGCTTGGCCATTACCTGATGGATGCAGCCACCGATGGCGGCGATGGCGGCGGCCAGCAAGAAGGCACCCAGGAGCCACAGGGCTCCGTCCTGAGCCAGGGCGCCAACCAGGACTTCATTCCCGAGAAGTACCGCGTCACCGGCGCCGACGGCAAGCTTGACCTGGAGCAGTCCAGCCGCAAGCTGGCCGAGTCGTACAAGCACCTGGAGACCCGCATGGGCTCCGGTGATGCCCCGCCCAAGTCGTTCGAGGAGTACGCGCCCAAGATCGATATCGCTGACTTCAACTGGGACGAGTTCAAGGCCGACGAGGTGACCCAGTCGTTCCTGAAGGGCGCGCACGCCAAGGGCATGACCAACGCTCAGGTCGAGTTCGCCGTCGATCACTTCGTCAAGAACGTGGCCCCTCAGCTGCTGGCTGGCAATGCCCAAGTCACCGCCGAGGAGGCAACCTCACAGCTGCGCGAGGCGTGGAAGTCCGACCAGGAGTTCACCGCCAACCTGCAGGCGTCTCACCGTGGCCTGGTCGGATTCGCCAACCCAAGCGGTCTCGGCACCGCGGCAGCGCTCGAGGCCAAGTTCGGCAACGACCCCGACTTCATCGCCTTCATGGCCAACATTGGGCGCGAGATGCGTGAAGACGTGTCGCCGAGCCAGGGCGCTCCGGTCGACAGCGCCGACTTCGCCGTGAAGACCTCCGAACTTCGCCAGCAGCTGCAAGACCTGCCGGCCCACGATCCGAAGCGCGTCACCATCCAGCAACAGCTGGACGCCCTGTACTCGGCCCGCTACGACAAGAACTCCCGCTTCAAATAGTCGGGAAACCGACCAAATCCTCCAGTGATCATCGCAGGCATCCCAGCAATGGGCCGGCCTGCGGTGGCGCGCAGATACCCGGCAATGCCCCGAGGCTGCAGCGCCGATGCAAGCCAGGACTTTCAGGCCCGGACACCCGGACACCCTGCAGGCAACTGACCTCATTGCATTGGAGCAGAGACCATGTCCCAGCAGATTACCGAAGCGTTCGTTCAGCAGTTCGCTGACAACTTCAAGCACGTCGCTCAGCAGAAGATGAGCCGCCTGGAGTCCTGCGTCACCATCGAGCCCAACATCGTGGGCATGTCCAAGTCGATCAACCGTCTCGGCCAGCGTACCGCCCAGCGCCGAACCAGCCGCCACGGCGACACCCCGATCAACGATCAACCGCACAGCACCCGGTTCGTGGACCTCTACGACTGGGAAGACGGCGACATGGTCGACGATCAGGACAAGATCCGCATGCTGGTCGATCCGACCTCCGAGTACGTCAACGCCATGGTCGCCGGCCTGAACCGCGCCAAGGATGACGTGATCATCTCGTCCCTGGGCGGCAGTGCTCGCGCCACTTCCGGCGGCATCATCCTCCCTTCCTCGCAGAAGATCGCTGTCGGCGGCACTGGCCTGACCAAGGCCAAGATCATCCAGGCCAAGAAGATCTTCCGCGCCAACGAGGCGGACGAAGAGGCCGGCGAAGAGCTGTACATGGTGTACAGCGCCACCGCCCTGGCCGACATCCTGGCCGACACCACCCTGACCAGTGCCGACTTCCTGGCCGGCCAGATGCTCCAGTCCGGCACCCTCAAGGGCAAGTGGATGGGCTTCAACTGGATCCCCTCCGAGCGCTGCCCGAAGGCGTCCACCACTCGCTACCTCTACGCCTTCGCCAAGTCCGGCGTCGTGCTGGGCAAGGGCAAGGAGATCACCACCAAGGTCGGCGAGGACCCTGGTAAGGGCTTCAACGTTCGCGTCTACGCCAAGATGTCGATTGGCTCCGTGCGCGTTGAGGAAGAGAAGGTCGTCGAAATCGCAGTGAACGAGCCGTAACAGGCTCGCTCCTCATAACGGACACAGGAGAACATCATGGCCGTTGTAAACGTGAAATCCACTGCGGTGACTGCAGGCGATGCCTTCCCGCAATCCAACATCTCCCAGCGCATCTCCGGTGGCCGTCTGCGCGAGCGCGTCGGTTTCGCCGAGGCTGCGAACGGCGATTCCATCGGTTCCACCTACCGCCTGGCGCGCGTCAACTCCGGTGACCGCATCTCGCGCGTGCTGCTGTCCAGCGACGCGATCACCACCTGCGCGGGCGATATCGGCATCTACGACATCGCATCGGTGAACGCCGGCGCGGTGGTGGACGCTGACTTCTTCGGCTCTGCCGTGTCGCTGGCCACTGCCCAGGTGAACACCGACATCACCCACGAAGCGGACCCCGCTGACGCTGGCGCCGGTTTCGGCCTGGCCGACGTGGAGAAGCAGCTGTGGCAGGCCCTCGGCCTCGCTGCCGACCCGGGCAAGTGGTACGACGTGGCGGTCACCCTGACCGCCGCCGCTGCATCCGCCGGCACCATCGCCCTCAAGGTCCAGTACGTCGACGGCAACTGATCGTCATGCATGTGATTCAGCCGGGGCCCTGCGCCCCGGTTTCTTTGTACGGAGCGACCCATGGCCACTGGCGTATCCATCTGCTCTAACGCCCTGCTGATGCTTGGCGCCCAGACGATCAACTCGTTCACCGACTCGGACAACATCGACCGGGCGAAACTCTGCTCGAACCTCTACCCGACAGTGCGCGATGACCTGATCCGTGCGCACCCGTGGAACTGCTGCGTCAAGCGCATCCGACTGGCTCCAAATGCCACTGCCCCGGCGTTCGGTCTGGCATACGCATTCCAGATGCCATCCGACTGCATCCGAATCATGGAAGTCACCAGCCGCAACTATCAGATCGACTACAAGGTCGAGGGCCGATCGATCCTGTGCGACGAAGCTGCAATCGACCTGCGCTACGTCTTCAAGAACCAGGACGAAAGCACCTGGGACTCATCCCTGGTTAGCCTGGCAACCCTCGCTATGGCGGCGCGACTGGCCTACTCGGTCACTCAGTCGGCCAGCATGGAGCAGTCGCGCATGCAGGAATTCCAGATGGCGCTTCGCGTGGCCAAGGCCGTTGATGGTCAGGAGGAGCCGCCGGAGACCATGGGTGACGAGCGTCTGCTGGCTGCCAGGATGGGGGGTGGCTGGTAATGCCGCGCCTGACCCTGATTCAGACCAACTTCACCGCCGGCGAGATATCGCCGAGGATGAAGGGGCGCGTGGACATCGCCCGCTACCAGAACGGCGCAGAGGTCATGGAGAACTGCTGGCCTGTCGTGCACGGCGGCGCATTCCGGCGTAGCGGCACGCTGTTCTCCTCCGAGACCAAGACATCGGCCAAGCGCTCCCGCCTGATCCCCTACGTGTTCAACAAGTCGCAGGCGTTCATGATGGAGTTCGGCGACCTGTATGTGCGGTTCTATAACCCTGACGGGACGCAGATCAAGGTAAGTGGTACACCGGTTGAGGTCGTGAGCCCGTACACGGAGGCGATGTTGTTTGACATCGACTACGTCCAGGGCGCCGACACGATGTTCATCTTTCACCCGTCCGTGCCGGTGTACCGCCTGCGCAGGGTGAGCAACACCGAGTGGAGCCTGTCGCCGGCGCCGTTCGTGGTGACGCCGTTCGACGAGATCGGCATTCGGTTCTCCACAAGCCTGAGCATCTCAAACCCGGCCATTGGCACTGTGCGGACTCTCACCTCTGCGGTGAATGCGTTCAAGGCCTCTGATGTTGGGCGCGAGGTCTGGTCTGGCGCCGGTGTGGCCAAGATCACCGGGTTCATCTCGGCAACCTCCGTTTATGCAGACGTGACCGTCGCGTTCGCGTCTGGGAGCACGTCGAACTGGGCCATCAAGAACTCGCCGCAGGCCCAGTGCACCCCGTCTGCGAAAGACCCTGTAGGGGCGAACATCACGCTGACCCTGAGCGCTGCCGGCTGGCGCACCGACGACGTCGGCAAGTTCGTTCGCATCAATAGCGGCCTGGTCGAGATCACGTCCTATTCCACTGACACAGTGGTGTCCGGGAACATACGTACCGCGCTGTCTGCCGCCGTCGCGTCGCCGGCCAACGCCTGGTCGCTGGAGTCTGCCGTCTGGAACGCTACGGACGGATACCCGGGCACCGGAACCCTGCACGAGCAGCGCCTGGTCTGCGCGGGCTCCACCGGATACCCGCAAACCATCTGGATGAGCAAGACCGGCGAGTCGCTGAACTTCGAGCTGGGGACCGCTGATGACGCCGCCATGTCGTTCACGGTTTCGTCCGACCAGATCAACCCCATCAGCCACATGGCGCAGATCAAGGCCCTGGTTGCGCTGACCTATGGCGGCGAGTTCTCCCTGTTGGGCGGCGTGGAAAAGCCCATCACCCCGACCAATATCCAGGTGAAGAACCAGAGCACTTACGGGTGCAGCCGCGTCAAGCCGGTTCGGATCGGCAACGAGCTCTATTTCATCCAGCGATCAGACCGAAAGCTGCGGGCCATGGCCTACCGCTACGACTCGGACGCCTACGGCGCTCCGGATATGTCTGTGCTGTCCGAGCACATCACCGAGAGCGGCGTCGCTGACATGGCGTACCAGCAAGAGCCTGAGTCGATCCTGTTCCTGGTGCGCAATGACGGAGTGATCGCCACCCTCACCGTTGACCGCGACCAGGATGTGATCGGATGGGCGCGCCAGACCACTGACGGCGCATTCGAGTCTGTTGCGGCAATCCCTACCGTCGATGGCGAGCAGGTTTGGTGCATTGTCAAGCGCAACATCGACGGCGTCGAGAGGCGTTACGTTGAGCGATTCACCGGCGGCGTCAACGTTGATTGCGGCCTTGCTCTGAGCAGCCCATCAGGCCAGGCAACCTGGACCGGGCTAGACCATCTCGAGGGGGAGCTTGTCGACATCGTGGCCGACGGCGTGCCGATGCAGCAAGCCACTGTTACAGGCGGCTCTGTCACCTTGCCGCGCACCGCCAAAGCTTTGCAGATCGGGCTTCACTACAAGACGACAGTCAAGACCCTTACCCCGGAAGTAGCCGGCAGCACCGGTACGGCCCAGGGAAACAGGATGCGCATCAGCGAGGTAACCCTGCGCTTCCTCGATACCATCGGCTGCAAGGTGAGCGGGCAGACTATCGCATTCCGTAACTTCGGATCCGATGTGCTTGACCAGCCTATACAGCCATTCACGGGCGACCACCGCATAGAAACCCTTGGCTGGGATGTCGGGCGCGCCCAGCTGACTATCGAGCAGGACCAGCCCCTGCCTTTCCAATTGCTCAGCGTCATCAAGAAATTCACCTTTAACGACTGAGGTCGCCATGATCAGGACCGCCACTCACGACGACATCCCTCGGCTGATCGAACTGGGAACCTTGCTGCACGGCATCAGCAGCTACGCCAAGGTCAGCTTCGAGCCGGAGAAGGCCGCCAGATTCCTGGGCCATCTGATCGATGACCGCGGCGGCGTGGTGTTCGTGTCCGAGAAGGATGGACTTGTGGTGGGCGGCCTGGCTGGAGGCCTGACCGATGAATGGTTCAGCAGCGAGCTGGTGGCCTACGACTACAGCATCTTCGTGGAGCCTGCGCACCGGAACGGCTACATCGCCATCAAGCTGCTGCGCGCGTTCGAGGCGTGGGCCAAGGCCATGGGCGCAGTTCGTGTGCACATGGGCATTGGCACTGCGCTCCATGTCGAGGGCACTACCAGGCTCTATGAGGCCCTCGGCTTCTCGTTCTTCGGCCCTATGTTCGTGAAGGAGCTTTGATCATGGCAGTAGGAGCAGCAGGAGCTGCCGCATATGCCGCCCTGGCTGCGGCAACGGCGGTATCCGTTTACTCGTCCGTCCAGTCCGGCAAGCAGGCTCAGGCCAACGCGAACGCCCAGGCTGAGCAGGCCGCGCTCGACGCCCAGACTGAGCGCTCCGCTGCCGTGGTGCAGGCCGAACGCATCCGCAAGCTGGCCCGCCTGCAGAACAGCGAGGCGAATGCCGCCCTGGCCGCCTCCGGCGTTGACATAGGCGAGGGAACGCCGATCAACATCAACCGCGAGATCACGCAGAACGCCGAGGAGGATGCGTCCATGACGATCTTCGGCGGCGCAAACAGGGCCCAGCGCCTCAATACCGACGCATCGAACTACCGCCTTGCCGGTGCGCAGGCCAGGAGCAGCGCCAACATGCAGGCAGCAAGCACCCTGATCTCGTCTGGCTCCCAAGCATATAGCGGCTGGCGCAGCAGCGTAGGAGGCACGGCGTAATGGCACAGATCCCACTGGGCAGGTTCGCTGCCCCCAATGTGGTGCCGACCCCCGAACAAGGTCGTGTTGTCACCGGCCCCGACTCGACGCGCGGCTTGCAGCAGGTGGCCGCCACGGCGATGAACGTCGGCAGCGATATCCTCGACCGTCAGAACCGCGAGAACCAGGCCCTGGCCCGGGTGAAGGCGTCGAATGCCATCATCGACCGCGAGTCGCAGCTCAAGGCCATCTCCTCGGACATTGAGGAGAAGATGCGCACCGGTCAGCTGGAGTGGGACAAGGGCGAGGAGGCCTACAACGCCGCCGCGTCGAAACTTGATCCGCTACAGGTCACAGGACTTGATCCTGTAGGCCAGGGCGAGTTGGCGAACTCCCTGAAGCGTCTGCAGGTTGGCGGCCTGGACCGTATTCGCGCGGCCACCCTCAACGCCCGTGTTGACTCCGCCAAGGCTGACATTGCGTCGCGCATGGACATGCTCGGGAAGGACGCTGCGCTGCCGGGCGCAGACATCAGCCAGATCAATGCCCGCATGGACGTCGAAGACATCGACCTCGTCGGTCGCATGGGCTACGGCGAGAAGTGGGACGCCATGAAGCAGGCCTTCAAGGACGAGAACTGGGCAACCCAGGCCACCCAGCGCGTGATCGGCGCCCGTGATGGGCTTGGCGAGTTGGAGCAGATCCGCACCGACCTGACCTCTGCCGACAGCATCTACGCCCGCAACCTGAGCCCGGACAAACGCAATCAGCTGCTGAACACCGTCACTGGGCGCATCTACCAGGTGCAGGCCCATCAGCAGCAGCAGGCCATGGCTCGAGACATGAAGGCCATGCGCACCCTGGCGCAGATGGACAAGCAGGCCGCCACCGGCATTCCGCCGAGCCCGGCAGAGCAACAGGCATGGCAGGCCAGCCTGGCCGGCACATCCTTCGCCGGCGAGTACAACGACCGGATCGAGCAGATGAACCAGGTGCAGCAGGTTCTCCGCCTGCCGCTCGACCAGCAACAGGCATTCATCCAGAACCAGCGCACGCAGCTCGCCACCGAGGGCGGGTCGGTTGCGCAGGCCACGAATCTCAACCGGCTTGAGACCGCGATCACCGAGAACATCAAGCGCGCCCGCGAGGAGCCGCTGGTCTTCAGCGCCATGCGCACCGGCACCCAGGTGGAGCCGCTGAAGCTTGAAGGCATCGCCACGCCCGACGGCCAGGCCAGTCTTCTGGCCCAGCTCAGCGAGCGCTTCGACACCGTCGCCGCGGTACGCCAACAGTTCGGGCCTGACGTGCAGCTGGTCCCATTCCTGCCGCAGGAGGCCGAGCTGCTGAAGGCGGCCATCCCGCAGATGGACGACAACACCAAGCTCCAGGTGCTTGGCACGCTATCCGCCGCAGCGCCGACGAGCCAGGCCTACAAAGGCGCCCTGACCGCGATCGCCGCCGATGATCCCAACCTGATGCTCGCCGGCCTGGCGCAGCACAACGACCTGAAGGGCCCGCCGGACGCCAAGACTGGCCAGTCAGTCAACGTCGCGCAGACCATCCTCACTGGCTCGAAGGTGCTGAAGGACAAGTCGTACCAGCTGCCGTCTGAGAAGGAGATGCGCGTCGCGTTCGATGATGCGGTTGGCGCATCGATCCCGGTCGGGACTCCTCAGCGAGAACAGGCATTTGGCGCCTACCGGGCCATCTATGCCGGCCTGGCACAGTCACGTGGCATCTCTGCCGAGGACGCGTCACTGGGCGGGATGGACCGTAGCCTTGCCGAAGAGACTGCACTGCTTGCCACCGGCGGCGTTGGCGAGCGCGGCGGCGCCAAGGTGATCAAGCCATACGGCATGAGCGACCGCGACTTCGATGACGCCGTGGACAAGCAGCTCCAGGGCCTGGCGGAAGGTTCCGGCATCTCCATTGATCAACTGGAGGACATGCCGCTCATGAAGGCGCCAGGCAGCGCTGGCTCCTACTACCTGCTGAACGGTACCGGCCCGCAGCTGAACCCGAAGACCAATGAGCCGATGGTGGTGATCATCCAATGAGCTGGTTCGACAGCAACCTCGACCAGGCGGAGATCGACAGCCAGAATCAGCGGCTGAACTTCAACGCCAACCTTCCAGAGCCCGGATTCTTCGCTGGCTCTCTCGACGCGCTTGGCTCCGGCCTGATCCGCGGCGGCGTTGAGGGCATCAACGCCGGCCAGTCCCTGCTGACCCAGGCCGCCGGCGCAGACCAGGCCATGAGCCTCGGCCTCAGCGGGATGGTGCTGGATGGCCAGGGGGCAGACGAGCAGCGCCGGCGCGTGGAGGAGGAGACTGACCAGGCGGCGAAGGAGATCGGCCAGCGCACTGCGCAGGCGGTCCAACTTCTGCGCCCCGACCCGGCCACAACCGGCATGGCGGGCCAGATCCTTAACGAGGCTGGCGCGATCCTGCCGCGCACTGTCGCCGCGGCATTGGTCGGCGGGCCGGTTGCTGGTGCTGTGGCTGCCGGCGCGCCGGCGGGCTACTCCGGCAAGCAAGTCGCCATGGCCGAAGGTATCGATGAGACCACGGCCAGCCTGAAGGGATTGATTGACGCCGGCACGATCGGCGTCGGGGCAGTGCTGCCGGCGGCGAAGTTCGTCAAGCCGCTGCTCGGCGACCTGGCCATCGCCGTTGGCGCGAACACGGGGCTTGGCATCGCCAGCCGGGCCGGCACCTCTGCGCTGCTGGAGGCCAATGGGTACACCGCGCAGGCGGCGCAGTACCAGGCATTCGACCGCACCGCCCTGGCCACCGACGTGATCCTTGGTGCAGCGTTCTTCGGCATCGGGCGCGCCGCGCTGCGCAGGCCCACCACTCAGCAGGTCGACGCTGCGCTGACCGAGCGCCTTGTCCAGCACGAGCTGACCGATACCGCCCCAGGCGCTCCGGCCACGCCGAAGGCGGCGATCACCCATCAGGAAGCCCTGCGCCTGGCCGTTGACCAGATCAGCCGAGGCGAACCTGTCCGCCTGCCGGAGAGCATCCACTCCGCTGAGTTCCTGCGCACCGCTGAGGAGGCGCCCGCCGTCGTCCCGCTGCGCACCGAGATCGAGGCGACAGCCCTGCGCGAGGAGCTGCCGGCAATTCGCGCCGAACTGGAGCGGCAGGCCGCCGGCGCCGCGCCCAACGTCAAGGATCTGCGTACCGAGTTGTCCGGAATCCAGCGCACCCTGGACGACCTCGACGCTACCTTCAAGGGCCGAGCCAAGGAGTTCCAGGGCCAGGGCATGAGCCGCAAGCAGGCCGAGAGCCAGGCCCGCCAGGCCATCGACGCAGAGCGCGCCCAGCTCCAATCCCGGCAGCAGGAGATCAACGGTGCACTCGATGCCAACCACTCCGCCGAGCAGGCGCGTGACGACCTTGCCGCCATCGACCGTGGCCAGCTTCCCGACCAGTTCCAGCAGAGGGTTACCGAGCGTGCCGCGAAGATCGAGCAGGGATTCCAGCGCAAACCGCTTGCCGGTCAGGTGGCAGAGGGCAACCGCCAGTTCAATCTGCGGCAGGCGGCCCAGCAGGAAATCACCCGCCTGCTCGACGAGATCGACCGCCTGGAGCCGCGCGTCGAACCGGTGCCGCTGGAGATCCCCGCGCGAGCGGTGAAAGCTGGCGAGCAACAGGGAGGTGCGCCAGCCTCTGCCGGTTCTGAAGGCGCTCCACAGCCGGCCAAGGGTGGTAGCGGCGCCGCTCCAGAGGCACGCCAGCCTGGCAGCGGCGCAGCTGCCGACCCGGAAATCGCCGTAGCCGACGAGATCATGGCCCGCGTCGACGACATCCAGCTGCCAACCGGCGCCATCGATGCTGACGGCAACCCGGTCACCGTGTCCGCCCGCGAACTGCTGGCCGAGAGCGACGCCGAAATCCAAGCCGCGCAGCAGGAGTCCCGGGGCTTCGCTGCTGCCGCCGCCTGCTTCCTGCAACGAGGTGAAGTCTGATGCGCCCAGAATGCGCCCAGGCCGTCGCACAAGCGATTGGCCGATCCCTGACCCAAGAAGAGCTGAAGGGCATCGAGGACCGCCTGCGCCGCAATATGCGCCAGTTGGCCCGCACCGATGCCGACTGGCAGAGCAAGAGCATCGCCGAGCGCATGTCCGAGGCGGCGAAGAAGTCCGCCGATGAGCTGGTCGCCGAGAAGCAGCTGAAGAAGAAGCGCGTAGCCCTGACGATCATGGCCCACGACCGGATCACCAGCTACATGGCTCGCTTCCCGGATCGCCCGCTCGAAGGGCTTGACCGCATGCTGGCCTTCTCCGCCGATGGCAAGAGCGGCATCCAGTCCATCGAGTCGGCCACCCGCGCCATCCGCGACGAATCCCTGTCCCGCATGCTCGACGTCATCGACCTGACCAAGGGCAAGTTCCTGGGCCTGCTGCAGGACAAGGCCGGGAACCTGGCGCTGGTGCGCGAACTCCACGGCGAGGACAGCGGCGTGCCGGCGGCCAAGGTGGCGGCCAAGGCTTTCCGGGAGGTGGCCGAATCCCTGCGCACGCGGTTCAACCGCGCCGGCGGCGACGTCGGCTTCCTCGAAGACTGGGCCATGCCGCGCGATCACAGCCAGGTCAAGGTAGCTCGCAGCATGAACGACTGGGTCGGCGACCATGTGCAATGGGCCGACCGGTCGAAGTACGTCAAGGAAGACGGCTCACAGATGAGCGACGCCGAACTGACCGAATTCCTCCAGCACGCCTGGAAGACCATAGCCACCGGCGGCATCAACAAGCTGGAGCCTGGCCGCGCACCGGTAGGCGCCGCCCGGGCGAACCGCGGCAACGAGTCCCGCCAGATCCACTACGCCAACGCCGAGGCCTTCATCGCCGCCCAAGAGAAGTACGGCGAGCGCAACCTGCTGGAACTGCTGGTAGGCCACATCGACGGCGCCTCTCGTGACATCGCCCTGGTTGAGGCCATGGGGCCGAACCCGAACCACGCCATGCGCTACTTCCTCGACATCGCCCAGAAGGAGCAGACCGAAAAAGCCACAGGGACTGGCTCTGCCAAGAAAGTGGCTGAGCGCATTGCGCGCCGGCGTGAGAGGATCGAGAGCCTGTATGAAGAGGTGGCTGGGACAAGGCCTCCGCCAGCATCGTCTGCCGTCGCCAACGGCTTCGACACTTACCGCGCCCTGAACGTGGCATCCCGCCTGGGCTCTGCTGTTCTGACATCGGTCACCGACCAGGGCACGCTCGGG
Source organism: Pseudomonas sp. Pc102 (assembly GCF_018408275.1). NCBI lineage: Bacteria > Pseudomonadati > Pseudomonadota > Gammaproteobacteria > Pseudomonadales > Pseudomonadaceae > Pseudomonas > Pseudomonas sp. Pc102. Next base: position 2,294,208 of record NZ_AP021905.1, read on the forward strand.
CTGACCGCAGCTATCAACGGTATGCCGGTGATGAAGGTCTTCGCCAATGAGCTGCGCATGCTCAACCCGGCCAACGCAGCCGACCGTCGCCTGGCCATGCGCGCCGGCCTGGGCCTGAACCAACTGATCGGCAGCCTGAATCGGTTCGGCGCCGACGGCCTGGGCACGACTGAGGCTATTTCTGGCAGGGCTGCAAAGTGGTCGCAGACCGCCGCCAGCAAGATAATGCAGGTCAGCGGAATGAATGCCCTCACCTCAGGGGTTCAGAGAGCTTTCAGCGCCACCTACATGGACGTGCTCGGCGACATGTCGCGGCGCTACGACTCCATGGCGGCGATGGATGCTGCCGACCGATCCCGCCTGGAGGGGAGGGGAGTCACCGAGACGGATTGGCAGGTCTGGCGCCTGGCTCAACCCGAGGACTGGCGCGGCACTGGCGACACCGTCCTCACCGCCGGCAGCATCTACAAGCTCACCGACGAGCAACTGCGCGGCATCGCCCAGCAGGAAGGGATCACGCCTCAACGCCTGCGTGACCAGGCTGCCACCAAGCTACTGGGAACAGTCTTGGACGAGACAAGCATGGCAATCATCGAGCCTGGCGCGCGCGAACGTAGCTTGATGCAAGGGCCGTGGCGGCGGGGAACTCCGGGTGGTGAGATTGTTCGATCGTTCTGGCAGTTCAAGTCCTTCAGCGTGTCCATGATCATGCGCCACTGGGCGCGTGCCATGGCTCAGCCTGGCTGGGGCAAGGCCAAATACATCAGTGCTTTGATGGCTACCACCACAATTTTTGGCGGCATGGCCATCCAGATAGGAGAGTTGGCTGCGGGGCGCGACCCGAAGGACGTCACTGACGACGGCACCCTTGGGGTTCCTGGGCTGCGTTTCGGTATCGCCTCGATGCTGAAAGGTGGCGCTCTTGGCCTCTACGGCGACTACCTATTCTCCGACCAGTCGCAGGGAGGGGCGTCCCCGCTGGCGGCCATCGGCGGCCCTATCGCCGGCGACATCGAAGCGCTGTATCAGCTCAAGGACAACGCCGCCGCCGGCGAGGTGAACCAGACCGGCGGGAAGCTGGTGCGCTTCATCAAGTCCCACCTGCCAGGCGCGAACCTCTGGTACACCAAGGCCGCGACGGATCACCTGATCTTCAACCAGTTGCAGGAATTCTTCTCGCCCGGCTACCTGAAGCGGATCGAGCGGAGGGCGCGGAAGGAGTTCAACCAGTCGTTCTGGTGGAGCCCCGGCGACACGGCGCCCGAGCGGGCGCCTGACCTTGGCGCGGTACTGGGAGGCCGATGATGCGCGAAGACCAACGAGTGCGACTGAGCGAACTGCGCGATGAGCTGATGGAGACGGCTCTGCTTGATGCCGACCCGAAGCTCTGGACGGCTGCCGGCAAGGCTCCGGCGGACATGAGCCAGGAGGAGAGGGGGGACGCGTACTGGTGCCGGAAGCTGGCCGTGTCCACCGTGTCGCTGCTGACCAAGGTCCAGGGCATGCTGGAGACGCATGGCAAGCCAACCGCCGGCAACGGCAAGGACGAGGGCGACCTTGACCGGGAGATCCGCCAGGCGGAGAAAGAAGCGGCGGCCATGCTCGAGCGGGCCCAGTCGAATGTCCACTGAGCCCAAGGTCTCCCTGCTGGTCTTCTTCCTCATTTGGGCGAAGCGGATGCGCTGGGATGTGCCGGACATCCATGTTCAGGCCCTGGTGTGGCTGGAGGCCAAGGGCAATCTCGCCGTGCTGCGGTGCTTCCGGGGATTCGGCAAGTCCACCCTGCTGGCCATCTACAACGCCTGGCGCTACTACAAGAACCCGGCGTTCCGCATCCTGCACCAGTCCGAGTCCGACCCGACGGCGTACAAGACCAGCCGCGACACGCAGAACGTCATTCGCAATCACCCGCTGACCCGCCACTTGCTGCCGGCCAACCAGGGCACGGTCGAACAGTGGTGGGTGGAAGGGGCAGAGGACTTCCGTAACGCCTCCATGTTCGCCAAGGGCATCCTCTCGAACGTGACGTCTGCCCGGGCGGACGAGTGCCAGAACGACGACGTCGAGGTTCCGAGGAACATCGGCACCCCAGAGGCGCGCGAGAAGCTGCGCTACCGCCTGGGCGAGCAAACGCACATCCTGGTGCCCGGCGGCTCGAAGTTGTTCATCGGCACCCCGCACACCCACGACAGCCTGTACGACGAGGTCGAGAGCATGGGCGCCGACTGCCTGACGATCCGCATGTTCGGCCAGGAGCACCGCATCGAGGCCGCCACGCAGACGGCCTACGACGTGCCATTCGTTCCCGAGGTGGTATTCGCTGGGATCGGCAAGCACTCTCGCCTGCTGATCGATGGCATCGACTACCTGAAGACCAAGACCGGTATCGCTTTCTCATCGCCGCCCGGGGTGCTGGTGGATTGCTACGCCGGCCAGGCCTGGCCGAAGCGGTTTGACGCCGCGGAACTTGAGAAGCGCCGGCGCGAAACCCGCACGATCAACGAGTGGGACAGCCAGTACCAGCTGCACAGCAAGCCGGTTACCGAGGTCCGCCTGAACCCCGAGCGCATCCGCCCGTACAACCTGCAGCCCGAGGTCCGCACGGCTAACGGGGCGGTCGGCATGTTCCTCGGCAGCACGCAGATTGTCGGCGCCGTGGCGTACTGGGACTGCTCGCTGGGGAAGACCAAGTCGGATGCGTCGGCCTTCTCCCTGATGCTGACCGACCAGCGCGGCCAGCTGTACTGGCACGCCTGCGAGGGATTGGTCGGCGAGCTGGCGGAGTTCGACGCGCGCGATCGGATCATCGGCGGGCAGGTCATGCAGGTGCGCGACCTGGTAGTGAAGCTGCAAATCCCGTGCGTCACCGTCGAGGTGAACGGGCCTGGCGGGTTCGTGCCGAACATCCTGCGCCAGGCCCTGAAGGGCACGGGCTGCGCGGTGCGCGAGGAATTCAGCGTGCGCAACAAGCAGGAGCGAATCCTTGATGCCTTCGAGCCGGCGCTGTCCTCCCAGTTCCTCTGGGCCCACGTCGACGTGCTACGCGGCCCGCTGTGGGACCAGATGCGAGACTTCAACCCGGCACTGCGCGACCAGCCCGATGATTACCTCGATTCCGGCGCCGGCGCGATCCAGCAGACCCCCGTCAGGATTGGGCGAATAGTCGGGAAACCGACCGAGCACCGGCGCGACGATTGGCGCCCAAGCGCGGGCGTGCACGAGGTGCAAGTCGACTACTAGGCCCGCATCAACAGCGAGGCCTACGTCATGGCAGTCCCCCAGCAGCAGCCGTACATCACCTATGCTGCGAACGGAATAGCGGTCACCTTCACCATACCCTTCAAGCTGATCCTTGAGAGTGACCTGTCCGTCCAACTCGACGGAACTCCGATTACTTCCGGGTATGTCATAACCGGCCTTGGCAATGACACTTCCAGCATCACATTCTCCAGCGCCCCCAGCGGCTCGCTCTTGCTTCTGCGCGACATCCCGCTGGAGCGGAGCGTCGATTACCAAGAGCTAGGAGACTTCCTATCCAGCACGGTCAACTTCGACTATGACCGGATATGGATGGCGCTTCAGGGGCTGAATTCATTCGTGTTTGGGGCGGTTCGCGCGCCTTTCCCAGAATCAATCCCTGCGATGCCGTCCGCCGCCGATAGGGCGAATAAGCTTCTGTCGTTCGATGGCTATGGGAACCCCAGCGTTTACTTGCCGGCGGCCGATAGCTCTACAGCGCTTCGGATGGATCTCGCCAACGAGTTGGACCCCGCAAAGGGGGTCGCTCTTGTGGCAAGAAGCGGCCAGGTTGTTGGATCAATCGCAGAGCTGCGTTTGCTCTTGTCTGGAAGCGCCTCAAGGCATGCGTTTGTGCTTGGCTACTACCAGGCCGGCGATGGTGGAGGCGGCGCATACAGCCTGGATGCTGCGGATACATCGACGGCGGACAACGGCGGAACCGTTATCGTGGCCGCAGACGGCGGTCGATGGAAGATGGCAGTTACTGGCGAGGTATCTATCAAGCAGTTCGGCGCCAAGGCTGACGACACGACCGACGCTGGCCCGGCCATCAACGCATCGACCTCTGCGCTTGGGTATGCGTTTGTTCCAGCCGGCACGTTTCGCATCTCCACCAACATCAACATCGGTACCGGCCACAGACTGTACGGTGCTGGCAGGTCTGCAACGATAATTAATTCAGTCACTCCCGGTAACTCTATCGTTGTTGCCGCTAACGCCGAGTACTGGTCTGTCAAGAGCTTGCGCCTAACCAGGCCTCTCGGCAACTACGGGACCTCTTCCGGCAAAAATGGTATTCACTGCAACGGCTATGTGCAGCTTGCTCACATTGACGACGTCGAGGTGTTCAGGCACTGGCGAGGCCTAAACCTCGGCCCTACCTCCTATTCGTTCGTGTCGAATTATCTGGTCGACAACAACTACGACGATGGTATTCACGTCGAGGGAACCGCGACCATCGGCGCTATGCAGTGGACTTTCTTCAAGGGCATCAGCCAGCGCAACAACGGTTGCGGGATGAAGTTCCAGACCGTGGCAGGTCCTTCCGGCGCCAGCATGGGCGACCTGGTTAGCGTCAGCACCTACGGCAATAAGATTGACGGCATCGCGTGGATCGGCCTTTCAAGCTGTCCTATCAACGCCATCAGGGTGCGCGGCGCATTCGTCGGCGAGGAAGGGCGCCACGGCATCCACATGGACACCTACGGAGTGTCTACGCACATGCTGGCGGATGTTTTCTCAGAAATATGTGGCACGCTGCCGTGCGGCGTAGACAGCGGCACGCCAGCAACTAACCAAGGGCGTGGTTTCAACATCACCGCCAACCAGCAGGAAGTCATTCTTACTGGATGCAACGCCATCGGTAACAGCTGGTCCGGCCTGGTGTCGCAATGCCCGCGTCTGACCGTCACTGGTGGCTCTTACCGCCTCAACGGCGTGGCTATGCTGGCCGGAGAGCGCAACGGCATCCAGCTTGAGGCCGGCTCCGGCAGCATTACCGGTCTGCGCGCCAACGGCAACAAGGGATATGGAGTCTTCCTGCAGAACGATAATCACCAGATCGTCGGGTGCAATCTTTTGGAAAACGTGACGGCTGCAATTGGCGCAGCGGTGTCGCTGACCGTAACCATCGACAGCGCGAACCGCAAGGCTTAGCGCTTATTGAGAGCCGCGCAACAACATAAGGATTGGTATGAGCGAACAAACTGAAGGGCGCAGGCATTGGCATCTGGATAAATCGGTCTCCATTAGTCACATCCTTACGACCGTTGTGCTTCTGCTTGGCGCCCTCAAATTCTCGTTCGACATGGAAAAGCGGATCGCTCTGTTGGAGGCCAATACAAACGTACAGACATCGGCTCTTACCCAGTTGCTCGACAACCAGCGGCGTACTGATGCGCGCCAGGACGCGGAAATTGATGCCATCAAGCGCCAGGCCCGCGAGGACTACATGGACCTCGGCAAGAAGATGGAGCGGCTCATCGACTACAACCAGCGCGCGATCCGGAGCAGCAAGTGAAGCTCGTCCCGTACTGGCGAAACGCCTGGAAGCTGGTCAGCGTTCAGCTGATCGCGCTGATCACCATCCTTGGCGGCCTGCGCGAGGCCTCGGAGTACCTGCAGCAGATCCTCCCGCCAGAGCTCTACCTCAAGGTGAACGCCGGCCTGGCCATCTGCGCCCTGCTGGCGCGCCTCATCCATCAGCCGAAGGTGACGAAATGACCCTGCACGATCTGCGGTTGACGGTGATCATCCCGGCCATGACCATTCTGCCGGTGAAGATGACCGGGCGGCCTGCAGAGTTGCAGCTGCTCGCCACAACCCTTCAGGAAGACCCAAAGCAGCGCCGCCGGCAGTGGCCGACCGGCCCGGCAAGGGGGCTCTGGCAGTTCGAGCAGGGCGGCGGCGTGAATGGTGTCCTGCGCCACAAGAGCACGCGACAACATGCCGTCACGTTGTGCGATGCGCGCGGCGTCCGCCCTGTTGCTGAGCTTGTGCACGCACGACTCGAGCATGACGACATCCTGGCCGCGGGGTTTGCCAGGCTGCTGCTCTGGGCTGACCCTCTGGCTCTGCCGGCGCCCGGCGAGGTTGAGGCCGGCTGGCAGCTGTACCTGCGCACCTGGCGCCCTGGCGCATACAGCCGCGGCGACGACCAGGAGAAAGCCGAGCTACGCCGGCGCTGGAGCGAGAACTACGCCAGGGCCATGGATGCCATGGCATGACCTTCCCCCACTTCGACGCGCCTCTCGACACGCGATACGATCGTGAAGCCAGCGAAGTCCTCGGCGCCGACCACTGGCGCATCCTGACTCCGTTTCGCCTGATGCTCAGCGACCGCCAGTGGGCCGCGGTGCCTACTGGAATCCTCACAGACGGCGGCAGCATCCCCCGAGTCATGCACGGCATCATCCCGCCATGGGGTAAGTTCGGGCAGGCCTACGTGATGCACGACCAGCTGTGCGAGTACCTGTCGCTGACGGTTGATGGTAGGCCAAGCCCTATTGCAAGGGTGCGCTGTGACAGCCTGCTCTACGTTGGGATGCAGGTTCTTGGCGGCACGCCGGAGGAGATCGCGGCAGTTCAAGCAGGCGTCGACCTGTTCAGGAATGCCGCCAGGGTGACGCGCCCGAGTAACCGGGCGCTGAAGCGGAAGCTGGAAGCTCAGTGGCTGCCCTGATCAACCAGGTCCGCCCATTCCTGCATCATGGCGCGCCGCTGCTCAAGGTAGGTCGCATGGTTGTAGGTGTCGCGGATCACGCTGGGATCTGCATGAGCAAGCTGCCTTTCGATCCAATCCCGGTTGAAGCCGCGGCCATTCATCTCCGTTGAGAACATGTGCCTGAACCCATGTGGCGACTGCTTGCCGCGCAATCCGGCCGATGCCATAGCATCTGTCGCGTAGTTGACGCCGATGGGCTTCTGGCTGCTCCATGCGCCCGGGAAAACGAACTGGCCGCCAGCGGAGAGCGGCATCATGCCCTTGATCAGCTCAATCGCCTGCGCTGGCAGAGGCATCACGTGATCCCTGCGCATCTTCATCCGGTCGGCAGGAATCGTCCATGTGGCAGCCTCGAGATCGACGTCTTCCCACTGGGCCAGCCTCGCCTCGCCAGGCCGGCAGGCGGTGTAGATCATGAGCATGAGCGCGCCTCTGGCCGACATGGAGAGCGGAGCCACGCGAATGGCGTTCATCACGTCGCAGAGCGATGAGGCGTCGACGAATGGCCGGTGGTTGTAGGTGCCTGCCTTCTCCGTGACCTCGTGCATTTCCGCTGTAGGGTCCGCATCCAAATCGCCTGTCGCTATGGCGTAGCGGAAGATCTGGCCCATCCACTGTCTGGTCTTGACCGAGGAAGTAATTGCGCCTCGTCTCTCTATTCGCCGGATGATCGAGATGACATCGGCCCTTGTGATGGCCCGGATGTTGAGCCTGCCGAGGCTTGGCAGAACGTCGTTATCCATGGCGATGCGGATGCCCTTCAAGGTGCCTGGCGAAAGCTTCCCCTTCTTGTTCCTAGCGCCGTCGGCCTGGCGGAATGCCGTCCACTCCTCATAGACCCGCTTGAATGTTCGCTCCTGCGCCTCCGCCACGGATGCCTTCGCCGCTCGGCGCGACTCCCTTGGGTCTCGTCCTGATGCAACTTCCTCCCGGGCCTCGTCTCGGCGCTGCCTGGCCTCCTTCAGGCCGACATCGGGGTACACGCCAAGGGAGATTCGCGCCTGCTTGTTCAGCCAGGTGAACCTGAAATGCCAGCTCTTCACCCCGGACGGGGCCACGTAGAGAGTGAGTCCGAGGCTGTCGGCCAGGGTGTATGCCTTCTCCTTTGGCTTGGCTTGCCGTGCTGCTGTGTCAGTCAGTGCCACCAGTACATCCTTGGTTGTGATTGTTCGATGTACTGCATGATGTACTGAATTTTGCGGGATTGGAATAAACCACTTGAGACGCCATGGGAATAAAATGCCACGCAGGCGGGGGCCTTTTGGCGGTGCGTGGCATGTCAGGGGAATAGGCGAGATTTCCCAGTGGAGGCCTTGAACAGTTCCACGAATGACGCTCTGAAGATGACGGCCCGGTACCGGCCTGGAAGGGGCGGGAGTTTATCAGTTCCCCCCGCCCTTTACCGCTGACCGGACGAGCCGCCCCTGTCACTTGATGCCCAGACGCTTGGCCAGGCGTAGCAGGTTGGCGCGATCCAGCCCCAGCTCCCGGGCCGCTGCCGCCCAATTGCCTTCATTGCGTTCCAGTGCCGCGGTCACCAGGCGCTGTTGATAATGATCCACTGCCGTACGCAGATCGCCGATCGAGACTGGCTGCTCTTCCTCGATCGCCTCATCCGCCTGAACGTGGGCCCCTGCTCGTGGCAAAGCCAGGTCTGCCGCCGTCAGGGTCAGGATTCTTGGCCTATCCGGCTGCGCCACCCTTGCCTTGAGCCCGGCCCGTCCGATCAGGTGTTCCAGCTCACGCACGTTCCCGGGCCAGTCGTAGCCGAGGAGGGCGGCTTGCGCATCCTGGCTCAGCCTTAGGCTGCGCAGTCCCAGCTGGGCACGGTTGTTCTCGAGGAAATAGCCCGCAAGCAGCAGCACATCGCGGCCCCGGTCGCGCAATGGCGGCACGCGCATGGGATAGACGCTGAGACGGTGATAGAGGTCGGCGCGGAAGCGGCCATGGCGCACCTCCTCGGCCAGGTCCCGGTTGGTGGCGGCGATCACCCGAACATTGACCCGATGCTCCCGATCAGATCCCACCCGTTGCAACTGGCCGCTCTGCAATACCCGCAGCAGCTTGGCCTGGATCGCCAGAGGCAGCTCGCCCACTTCATCCAGGAACAGGCTGCCGCCATTGGCCAGCTCGAACTTGCCACGCCTGTCACCCACGGCGCCGGAGAAGGCGCCACGCACATGGCCGAACAGTTCGCTCTCCACCAGGGTGTCCGGCAGGGCCGCGCAGTTGAGGCTGATGAGCGGCTGGTTGCTGCGGGGAGACCTGGCATGGATCGCCTGGGCCACCAGCTCCTTGCCGACGCCCGTCTCACCGCTGATCAGCACCGTCAGCTCGCTGCCACCGACCACGGCGATCTCCTCCACCAGCGCCTTGTGCGCGGCGCTCTGGCCGATCATTTCCTGCGGCCGCGCCTGCCCGGCGGCCTGGCGATAGACCTCCGCACGCTGCTGTTCATCCGCCGCCAGGCGCTCCAGGCCATGCATGCGCTCGGCGGCCTTCACCGTCGCCGCCGCCAGTACGGCGAAGTTCTCCAGGGTCTGCAGGTCCTCGCTGGAGAAGCGCGCCGGGTTCAGCGCGTCCAGCGTCAGCAGGCCCCAGGGGCGATCATCGAGGAACAGCGGGCAGCCCAGGCAGTCGTGCACCTCCAGGTGTTCCAAATGCCCTTCCACCAGGCCGTCATACGGGTCGGGCAGATCGCAGTCGGCAGGGAAGCGCGTCGGTCCGCGATTCTCCAGAAGTGCCCGTAGGCGTGGGTGCTCGCTGACCTTGAAGCGCCGCCCCAAGGTATCCGCGCTCAAGCCGTCCACCGCAAGGGGCACCAGTTGCTCGCCTTCCAGTCGCAGCAGCGCGGTCGCGTCGCATGGCAGCAGATCCCGCAGCGCGCCGAGAAGGCGGCGATACCGCTCCGGCTCCGGTAGATCGCGGGACAGGTCAGTGACCAGGGGGATGAGCGTCTGCAGCAAAGAGGGAGTTGTCATATTGACTTCTTGATGTCGGATTGACTCGGAGAGAATTGTAGTCAGAAAAACTCGTTAATTCATAAGTAGCTGATTCATAAGAAATAAAAATGTGGCACGGGAAATGAAGTACCCAGGACGAGATCCAGACCACCTAGAAAAACGGAGTCCAACCATGCTGTCCAGCCAAGTGCGTGCCATCGTCAAGTCCACCGTCCCCCTGCTGGAGACGGGGGGCGAAGCCCTGACTACCCATTTCTACAAGATGATGCTCACCGAATACCCGCAGGTCCGCCCGCTGTTCAACCAGGCTCACCAGGCCAGCGGCGACCAGGCCCGCGCCCTCGCCAACGGCGTGCTGATGTACGCCCGCCACATCGACCAGCTCGAGGTCCTGGGCCCGCTGGTCAGCCGCATCGTCGCCAAGCACGTCGCCTTGCAGATCCTTCCCGAGCACTACCCGATCGTGGGGGACTGCCTGCTGCGCTCCATCCGCGAGGTCCTGGGCGAGGACATCGCGACGGACGAGGTGATCGACGCCTGGGCCCAGGCCTATGAGCTGCTGGCCGGCCTGCTGATCGGCTCGGAAGAGGAGGTCTACGCCGCCAGTGCCGAGGCCCCCGGCGGCTGGCGCGGCGCACGTGGCTTCATCGTCAAGCGCAAGGTCGCGGAAAGCGAGGAGATCACCTCCTTCCACCTGGTGCCTGAAGATGGCGGCGCGGTGCTGGACTTCGCCCCCGGCCAGTTCATCGGCCTGCGCCTGGACATCGATGGCGAGGAGGCACGCCGCAACTACTCCCTCTCCGCAGCCGCCAACGGCCGCTCCTACCGCATCAGCGTCAAACGCGAGCCAGGCGGCAAGGTTTCCAACTTCCTCCACGATCGTGTCGGCGAAGGTGACCGCATCGAACTGTTCGCGCCGGCCGGCGACTTCGTGTTGCGCCCCGGCAGGAAGCCCCTGGTGCTGATCACCGCCGGCGTCGGTATCACCCCTGCGCTGGCCATGCTCGAAGTGGCGCAACACAGCGATCGACCGATCCACTTCATCCACTGCGCGCGCAACGGCGCGGTCCACGCCTTCCGTGACTGGGTGGAGAACATCGCCGCCCAGCGCCAGAACTTCCACCACTTCGTCTGCTACAGCGAGCCGTCCCGGAGCGATCGTGCCGACGCCACCGGCTTCCTCACCCTCGATCGCCTGTCGGGCTGGCTACCCGCCGAGCGTGACCTGGACGCCTACTTCCTCGGGCCCAAGCCCTTCATGGCCCAGGTGAAGAAGCACCTGAAGACCCTGGGCGTACCCGACGGGCAATGCCACTACGAGTTCTTCGGGCCTGCCAGTGCCCTGGACAGCTGATCGACCCCGCCCGGCGCTCACGAGGCGCCGGGCCTTGAACGAGGAAACCACCATGACCTTCTTCAACTCCCCCGATGCTCTTCTGCGCTTCGCCAACCAGGTGCTCTGGATCGGCCTGGTCATGCTGCTGGTCGGCATCCTCTGCGGCTATCTGCTCGACCAGTTCTTCGGGCTGCTGCCGCTGATCGCCTTCCACGGCATGGTCATCTTCGGGCCGACCCTGCTGAAGCTCGGCTATGTCATGCGCCTCACCGCCCAATACCAGCTGCACAAGGAGGCGCTCCATGCAGTTGCGTGACCGTAAACGGGAACTGGCCATCGCGCCGCTCTGGCGCCTTGGCTTCCGTCCCTTCTTCCTGGCTGGCGGGCTCTTCGCGCTGATCGCCATGGCGTTCTGGATCGTGGCGCTGACCGGCCACCTCGGCACCTGGCAACCGGCTGGTGGCTGGCTGGCCTGGCATCGTCACGAAATGCCTTTCGGCTTCGGCATCGCCATCATCGCCGGCTTCCTGCTCACTGCCGTGCAGAACTGGACGGGCAGGGCCGGGCTCTCCGGGCGCCCGTTGATGGGGCTCGCAGCCCTCTGGCTCGCCGCGCGCCTGGCCTGGTTGCTGGAGGCGCCGCTGCTCGTGCTGATTCCCCTGCAGGTCGCCTTCCTGCCGCTGCTGGCCTTCGTCATCGGCCGCAGCCTCTGGCAGGTGCGCCAGCGCAACAATTATCCCGTGGTGGCCGTGCTGCTCCTGCTCGGCAGTGCCGATGCCCTGGTGCTGGCCGGCCTGGCAGGGGGCGAGGAGGGTATGCAACGCCAGGGCGTGCTCGCGGCGATGTGGTTGATCGCGGCACTGATGGGCCTGATCGGCGGGCGGGTGATTCCCTTCTTCACCCAGCGCGGGCTGGGGCGCACCCAGCAGGTGAAGGCCGTGCCCTGGCTGGACCGCGCCACCCTCGGTTGCGCGTTGCTGGTGGCGGTGCTGACCGCCTCGGGCGTTGCCCTGGAAGCCAGAGCCTGGATCGCGTTGCCATTCGCCTGCCTGGCCCTGGGCAACGCCGTTCGCCTGGCGCGCTGGTACGACGCGGGCATCTGGCGCGTGCCGCTGCTCTGGTCCTTGCACCTGGCCTTCGCCTGGCTGGTGGTGGCGCCCCTCGGCCAGGCGCTCTGGCACCTGGGGCTAACGAGCAATGCGAGCCTGCCGTTGCACGCGCTGGCGGTCGGGGCGATGGGTGGGTTGATCCTGGCGATGCTGGCCCGCGTCAGCCTGGGCCACACCGGCCGGCCGTTGTCACCGCCGAAGACGATGGGCATCGCCTTCGCACTGGTCAACTGCGGAGCGCTGGCGCGGGTGTTCCTGCCGGGGCTGCTGCCCAGCGTGGCGCTACCCCTGGCGGGCGTCTGCTGGCTGGGCGCCTTTGCGCTGTTCCTCGGGCACTACGCGCCGATGTTCTGCCATGCGCGGGTCGACGGCCAGCCTGGTTGAGGTTCAGGGCCGGGCGGTGCGCAGGCGCGCCAGCTCGGCCTTCAGCCATTCCGCGGAGAGCTGTTCCTGGCCGTTGCAGCGCACCTTGTAGGGCTTGCCGCTCATGCTGCTCTCGGTGGCGGCGCGGGCGATGAAGTCCTCGCTGGAGTCGACCAGGCCCTTCTTCTCCAGGTAGTCGAGCTTCTTCTGCAGGTGATCGCGGGCTTCGGTCGCCGGGTACTCACTGCCGTTGCGGATGAACAGGCAGCCACTCGACGCCACGAACCTCAGCAGCCCCTCGATCTCCTGCTGGCTGCGTGCGTCCGGCGCCGCCTGGCTCGGGTTCATCGCAAGCAACAAGCAACTGGCGCAGATGGCCTGCCAGGTAACGGTGAAAACGCGCATCTTCCCAATACTCCATATGGCTCAGGGGGGTGTGCCGCTTGTACCAGGGGCCGACCGGCATGGCACGGTCCTCCTGCACGACGGCGGTGTAGTTCTGCAGGGGCCGCAGCGGGTAGCCGAGTGGGTCCGCCGGGGCGTAGACGTTCAGCCAGCGCGCCTGTTCGCGCACCCGCTCCTCCAGGCAGTGGCCGGGGAAGCGGATGGGCTGGACGGGGTCGTAGGCGAAGGTGAACAGCGGGATGTTGCAGCCGAAGGTGACCAGCCCGGCGAGGGTCTCCAGCGCGATGAAGGGGTCGCGCGGGCAGCTCGGGGTGTCGTTGAGTTTCTGCTGGTCCCAGACGAAGTTGGAGAAGATGTGTCCGCCGAGGGAGTGCGCGAGCACCACCAGCGGCGTATTCGGGCCCACCCGGGCGCGCAGGGCGTTGAGGCCGTTGCGCAGGCACTGGTGCACTTCTTCGTAGGTGGTGTCGTAGGCCTGGCTGACCTTGCGATAGCCGCTGGCGTCGCCGAGGAACAGTGTCACCGCCTCGCGCAGCCAGCGCCAGGTAACCGGTTCGCGCTCCAGGCGATCGAGGTAGGCCTGTTCGCGCTTGTCCAGCACGCTGGCCCAGTAGAGGCTCTGGAAGGCGATCTGTTCGGCGTCGCTGCCCAGGCGCTTGCGCAGGCCGCGGATCAGGCCCTGGGCGAAGCCGTGCTGGCCGTCGTCGTCGCGCAGGTCCTGCTGGTTGCCAATGCCATGGATGATGGCGACGGCGAGCTTCATCGGTTCTCTCCCTGAATCGTCGCGCGGCAGCCTACCCCGAGGCAGGCCGCGCGGCAATCGGGCCGATCAGAGCGGCTGCAGGCGTTCGGCCAGGCGGCCGCCATCCACCAATTCGAGGAATTCGTCACCGAGGCGCTGGCTCTCGCTCATCGCCTTGCGCCAGTAGCGTTCGCGGCCCGCGTCGTCACCCAGGTAGCGGGTGAAGTCCTTGCGGTCCGGCAGCTTGCCGTGGGGCAGGGTGGCCAGGTACTCCCGCGAGGGGGCGAGCAGCAGCACGTCCTGCAGGCGCACTGCATCGCCACGGCGCCAGGGCAGGCCCTTGTCGAACCAGCCGGGGATCACCTTGTCGGTGAAGTGCGGGTAGAGCACCACGCCGTCGCCGCTGTAGGGCAGGTCGAGGTGGTAGTCGAGCAGGCCGCCGTCGCGGTAGGTGCCGGGGCCGGCGCCCGGGATGTCGCGCACGCCTTCCATCACCATGGGGATGGAGCCGGAGGCCAGCAGGGCGTGGCGGAGGTTGCCGGCGTCCAGGGCCAGGCAGCGCGAGGGGAAGTCCTCCAGCGCGGCCAGGGGCGGGGCCAGGCGGCTGTCATGCAGGATCACCCGCTCGAAGTGCCGGGCCAGGCGCGGGCGCCCCAGCAGGTTGGAGCCGATCACCGAGCCCAGGCCGAGCCCCAGCGCACCACGGCGGTCATGGGCGAGCAGGCCGTGGCTCTTCACCACCACCACGTTGAGGCGGTAGTGCGGGTTGCTCAGTACATGGGCGTCCTGGCCTTCCAGCAGGTGGTCGAGCATCTGCGCGCAGAGGCGGCTCACCTCGGCCATGGTCACGCCCTTGGGGAAGCGTTGCGCGGTGTACAGCTCGCCCAGGCGGCTGATGCCCTTGGCGGCGTCCGGCAGGCAGGCGCTGGCGAAGCGCCAGGAGCCGATGGAGGCGCCGATCAGCGAGCGCTCCTGGGGCGCGCGGGGCAGCCAGTCGCCGAACAGCGCCAGGTCCAGTCCCTGGATGCCCAGCGCCTTGGGGCCGCCGGCAGCGCCGGGGAGGATCTTCACGTCGGCCGGCTGCAGGCCGCGCTCGCGGATGCGTGCCAGGGCACGGCTGCCTGCGCGCAGGGTCAGGGCGGGCGACTTGATGTGGATGGCGCTCATGGGGGCCTCCGAAAAAAGCGAGGCAGCGATTATAGTGGCCCGCGCCGCCAGTCCAAGCGCCTTCATCCTGTGAATGATGCATCCATGCCGAGTCCGGGGAGTGATTGGCGGGATTCGGGGTATCGATGGCACCGACCGGAGCGGCCGGAAATTCAGCTTGAGTTAATTGGCCTTCGCTAAGGTGTACCCATCCAAGACAGATATCCCCACAAGGAGATGCACCATGAAAAAACTCACTGCCCTGCTCGCCGTCGCCACCCTCGCTGCCACCGCCGGTATCGCCCAGGCCCGTGACCTCGGCCCGGACGAAGCCCTGAAGCTGCGTGACGCCGGCACCATCCAGTCGTTCGAGAAGCTCAACGCCGCCGCCATCGCCAAGCACCCCGGCTCCACCGTCAACGAGACCGAGCTGGAAGAGGAATACGGCCGCTACATCTACCAGGTCGAACTGCGTGATCCCCAGGGCGTGCAGTGGGACCTGGAGCTGGACGCCACCAATGGCCAGATCCTCAAGGATCACCAGGACGACTGATGCGACTGATCATGCGCTACAGCGGCATCCTCGCCCTGGTCCTGGCGGTCTTCGCCCTCGAGGCGGTGGCCCGTGACCTGGACCAGGACGAAGCCCTGAAGCTCCGCGAGGAAGGGGTGATCATGCCCCTCGAACAACTGCTGCACCGGGCCCTGGGGTTGTACCCCGGGGCTCGCCTGCTGGAGGCGGAGCTGGAAGAGGAAGACGATGTCTATGTCTACGAAGTCGAACTGCTGACCACCGAAGGCGTGGTGCGGGAGCTGGAACTGGACGCCCGCGACGGGCGCATCCTGAAGGACGAGGAGGATGACTGATGCGCCTGCTGCTGGTTGAGGATCATGTGCCCCTGGCGGACGAGTTGCTGGCCGGGCTCGGCCGCCAGGGCTACGCCGTGGACTGGCTGGCCGACGGCCGCGATGCTGCCCACCAGGGCGCCAGCGAACCCTATGACCTGATCGTGCTGGACCTCGGCCTGCCCGGTCGCCCGGGCCTCGACGTGCTCCGCGAATGGCGCGCGGGCGGGCTGGCGACGCCGGTGCTGATCCTCACCGCGAGGGATTCCTGGGCCGAGCGCATCGAGGGCCTCAAGGCCGGTGCCGACGACTACCTGACCAAACCCTTCCACCCGGAGGAACTGGCCCTGCGCATCCAGTCGCTGCTGCGCCGCGCCCGGGGCCTGGCCAACCAGCCGCACCTCGAAGCGGCTGGCCTGCAGCTGGACGAAGGCCGCCAATGCGTCACCCGTGGCGGTGAGGAAGTGGACCTGACCGCTGCCGAGTTCCGCCTCCTGCGCTACTTCATGCTCCACCCGGGCCAGCTGCTGTCCAAGAGCCACCTGGCCGAGCACCTCTATGACGGCGAGACCGAGCGCGACTCCAACGTCATCGAGGTCCACGTCAACCACCTGCGGCGCAAGCTCGGGCGCAGTGTGATCGAGACCCGCCGTGGCCAGGGCTACCGCTTCACCGGTGCCACCGAGTGAGGTCCATCCAGCGGCAGCTCAGCATCGGCCTGGTGACCCTGTTGCTGGTGGTCGGGCTCTTGCTCGCCCAGGTGAGCCTGTGGCTGTTCGATGACGGCCTGCGCCGCCACCTCGAGGGCAACCTGCGCAGCGAGGCGGAAAGCCTGCTGGCCGCCCTGGTGCGCGGCCCGAAGGGCATCCAGCTGGACGAGCAGAAGCTCAACCCGGCGCATCAGCAGCCCTATTCGGGGCGCTATTTCCTGATCCGCATCGATGACACCCCCTGGCGCTCCCGCTCCCTGTGGGACGCCGAGTTCGCCATGCCCGAGCGCCCGGGCCTGACCGCCGAGCTGCTGCCCGGGCCCAACGACCAGCAGTTGCTCACCTACCGGGGCGACTACCGCCGCTTCGGCCGCCAGGTGAGCATTGCCGTGGCCCAGGACTACACGCCGGTACTGGACAGCTTCCGCCGCGTGCAGTGGACCGGCGTCGCCCTGGGTGTCGCCGCGCTCCTGCTGGTGCTCGCCCTGCAGCGCTACACGGTGCGCCGTGCGCTGCGCCCGCTGGAACGGGTGCGTCGACAGATCGCCCAGCTGCAGCAGGGCCAGCGCAGCGAGCTGGATGCCCGCGTGCCCCTGGAACTGGAGCCGCTGGTGGGCCAGATCAACCACCTGCTGGCCCATACCGAAGACACCCTGCGCCGTTCGCGCAATGCCCTGGGCAACCTTGGCCACGCACTGAAGACGCCCCTGGCGGTGCTGGTCAGCCTGGAGTCCCGCGACGAGTTGCGTGAGCACCCGGAGCTGCGCGCCGCCCTGGCCGAGCAACTGGAGCAGATCCAGCAGCGCTTGTCCCGCGAGCTGGGCCGCGCGCGCCTGGCCGGCGAAGCCTTGCCAGGGGCGCATTTCGATTGCGATGCGGAGTTGCCGGGGCTGTTCAACACCCTGTCGATGATCCATGACAGCGGGCTCGACCTGGACTGGGATGTCGCCCCCGGCCTGCGCCTGCCCTGGGATCGCGAGGACCTGCTGGAGCTGTTGGGCAACCTGCTGGACAACGCCTGCAAGTGGGCGGAAACCCAGGTGTTGCTGTCCATCTCCCTGCAGGCCGGCGGTTATCGCCTGAGCGTCGACGACGACGGCCCCGGCATCGCCGAGGAGCAGCGCGAGACGGTGCTCGACCGGGGCTCGCGGCTGGACGAGCAGGTTGCCGGCCATGGCCTGGGCCTGGGCATCGTGCGGGACATCGTCGACGCCTGGGGCGGCCGCCTCAGCCTGGACAGCAGCCCCCTCGGCGGCCTGCGGGTGCGCATCGACCTGCCCGTGCCTCGCCGTTGACGGCGCACAATGCGGTTGGTATCAGGCCTGTCTAGTCTGAAGGCAACCCAACAAGGACCCGCCCCATGCATGCATTCGATGCTCCCCATCCGCCGCAACTGGCCCGGCTGCTCGGCTACGCCGGGCTGGTGCCCTTCGTCACCGGTGCACTCGGTATCTGGCTGACCCCGATCGGTTGGCGCCCCCTGGTACTGGCGGCGTTGCTGGACTACGCCGCCGTCATCCTCGCGTTCATGGGTGCCATTCACTGGGGGCTGGCCATGCGCGCCGGCCAGGACGACACTCGCGCGCGCCTGCAACTGGGCCTTTCGGTGATTCCCGCATTGTTCGGCTGGGTCGCCATCGCCGCCGGGCTGCCCACCGGCCTGGCGGTGGCCGTGTTCATCCCGGCTTTCATCGGCCTTTACCTGGCCGACCTGCGTGCCGTGCGCCTGGGCCTTGCACCGGGCTGGTACCCGGCCCTGCGCCGGCCTCTGACCATCGGCGTCGTCACCAGCCTGCTGGTGGCCTGGGGCGGCCTGCTATTCGGCCAGCCAGGCTGACACCGTGGCCAGCGCCGCGTCGCGGCGCTCGGCCCAATTCCCCGTCACCACCACGTAACGCTGCCCCTGTGCCTTCAGCCACGCCTCGCTGGCGTGGAAGAACGCCAACCGCTCGGCCAGCGCCGGCTGGCAGCGCTGCCCATCGCCCACCCAGGGCACGCCTTCCGGGCTCAGCAGCAGGTGCAGGTCGTAGCGGCGTTCGGCCAGGGCCGTCTCCAACCAGGCCGGGCAGTCGCCGAACAGCGTGCGGCTCCACAGGATGTTGCTCAGCAGGTGGGTATCCAGCACCAGCAGCGCCGGCCGCTCGGCCCGCGCCGCGTCCTCGTGCTGCAATTGCCCCCGGGCGATCAGGGGGATGTCGGCGTAGCAGGTGTCGCGCTGCTGCTCGTCGATGAACTCGCGCACGTACTCCCCCACCACCTGGCCGCCGAAGCGCGTAGCGATCTCGCCGGCCAGCCAGCTCTTGCCGCTGGATTCGGGCCCCGCCAGCACCACCACCTTCATGCCGGGCTCGCCTGCGGTTGCCGCCATTGCCGCCAGCCGTGCACGGCCAGCAGCGTGAACAGCGCGTAGAGCGCGGCGGTCAGGTACAGCGCCTTGCTGAGGAACAGGCCGACGAAGATCACGTCCACCACTATCCACAGTGTCCAGCATTCCAGGCGCTTCTGCGCCATCCACACCTGGGCCACCAGGCTGAACGCGGTGAGGGCGGCGTCCAGCCAGGGCGCGGCGGCGTCGGTGTGGGTAGCCATCAGGTAGCCCAGGCTCAGGCTGCCGGCGGTGCCGAGCGCCAGGCCCAGCAGCAGCCCGCTGCGTGCCAGGCGCGTCACCTCGCGGCCCTCGTGGCGCTCGCCGCCCCGGGTCCACTGCCACCAGCCGTAGAGCTGCAGCACGGCGTAGACCACCTGCAGCAGCATGTCGGAGTAGAGCTTCACCTCGAAGAAGATCCAGGCGTAGATCAGCACCATGGCCAGGCCGATGGGCCAGCACCAGCGGTTCTGCCGGGTGGTGAGCCAGACGGCGAGCACGCCGAGCGCGGCGGCGAAGAGTTCAAGTGGCGACACGGGCGACCCTCGTGGAAAGAGCCGCCGATTGTAGCGGCTTCAGCCGGCGGCGGGCGCCCTGGCCGCCAGGCGTTGCCGGTCCTGGCGCTCGCGCTCGGTGCCCAGGTACGGCTCGCGGGTGCCCAGCAGGTGGTCGAACCAGGGCCGGGTCACGCACCAGTTGGCGTGGGGGTTGGGGCCCATGTGGTGGTCGTAGTGCCAGGGCAGGTGGTGGCGCGCCCAGTCCGGGTCCTCGTGCGAGCGGCGGTGGGTGCGGTAGTAGTTCGCCGCGCCGTACCAGAGGGTCGCGGTGAACCAGGGCGCCACCAGCCACAGCGGGCTGGCGGCCAGGCTCGCCAGCAGCAGCGCCCAGGCTTCCTTGCCCTGGGCGTGCCAGCCCAGCGGGAAGCGCTCGTAGCAGGGGTCGCGGAAGGCGTGGCGGCGGGCGTTGCCGTGGTGTTCGTGGAAATGGAAGCTCCAGAAGCGCCCGCGCACCCGGCCCAGACCGTGGAGCACGTACTTGTGGAAGAACCATTCGATGAAGTTGGCCAGGAGCAGGCCGGCGATGATGCTCAGCGGGGCTTCGAGGTACCAGGGCATGGCAACGGAATCCTTGGCGGGTCGTGATCCGACTCTAGCCAGGAGGAGGGCGCCCGGTCTTGTCCGTGCTGCCCGGTTCGCCGGGCATCCGGGACAAGCCTCAGCAGACTAGGCTGTCGGCCTGGCGGTAGAGGATCAGCAACTTGCGGGTGATGCTCTGCTGGATGTCGTCGCGCTCGAAGGTGGAGAGGTGTGGCAGCTTCTGCACCTGCAGGCGGTGCAGGTGGATGTAGGGCATCTGCTGGTCGAACTCGCGCAGGTCGCCCTTCATAAGGATCGGCAGGAAGACGTCGCCGCGCTTGCGCTGATTGCTGATGATCTGCGCCAGTGCCGGCTTGAAGGGCATGGTCTTGGGCTTCGGGCCGCCTTCCTCGATGCGCGTGCTGAGCAGCAACCCCGGCTTGCCGAGGACCACGCCGGGCAGCACGAAGAGGCCGGTCTTGAGCACCGCGGCGGCCTCGATCCCGTGCAGGGTGTCGTGGAAGGCGTAGGGGTTGGGCAGCACCACCATCTTGCGCCCGAGGTCGGCGGGGAAGTGCAGGCTGTAGTTGGTGTACAGCTGGCGCGTGGACTCGGAGTACACGCACAGGCGGTTCTCGAACAGGCGGATGAAACGCTCGGCCAGCTCGCGACGGGCGATGCTGTCCAGGTCCCAGATCAGGTCCTGGTTCTGCTGCTGGCCGAGGTCGACCTCCTGGTGTTCCATGTTGCCCATGCCGGTCCTCAAACGCGGAATTGTCTCAGCAAGCGGTTCAACTGCTCGGCCAGTTGGCTGAGCTGCTGGCTGGCGGCGCTAGTCTGCTCTGAAGCCATCGCGTTGTCATGGGCCAAGCTGGCTGCCTGGGTCACATTCTGGTTGATGTCCTCCACCACGTGGGACTGCTGCAGGGTGGCACTGGCGATGGAGGCGTTGAGCCCGGTGAGGTTGCGCAACGACTGGGCGATCTGCCCGAGGCTCTCGCCGGCCTGGCTGGCCTGCTCCACGGTCAGCTGCGAGGCGCGGCTGCTTTCGTTGATCACCTTCACCGCCGCTTCGGAGTTGCCTTGCAGGCGCTCGATCATGCCGTGGATCTCGGCAGTGGATTTCTGCGTGCGCTGGGCCAGCAGGCGCACCTCGTCGGCGACCACGGCGAAGCCGCGGCCCTGCTCGCCCGCGCGGGCGGCCTCGATGGCGGCGTTGAGCGCCAGCAGGTTGGTCTGCTCGGCGATGGAGCGGATCACTTCCAGGACGGTGCCGATCTGCGAGCTTTCCTCGGCCAGCGAGCGGATCACCTCCACGGCCTGGGCGATGGTGTCGGAGAGCTGGCCGATCTGCCGCAGACTGGCGGAGATATTGCTCTGGCCGAGGCGCGCCTGGTCTTCGGCGGTGCGCACCTCGCTGGCGGCGTGCTCGGCGTTCTTCGCCACGTCCTGCACGCCGTAGGTGACCTCGTTGATGGCGGTGGCCACCAGCTCCATCTGCTGGGATTGCTGCTCGCTGTGGCGCTGGCCATTGCTGGCGATGCCGCCCAGGGAACCGGCGGCCTGGTCCAGCGCGCCGGCAGCGTCCAGGGATTGGCGGATGACCCCGCGCAGCTTGCTGGTGAAGGCGTTGAAGTGCCCGGAAAGCGCGGTGATCTCGTCGCGACCCTGGCCATCCAGCGAGCTGGTCAGGTCACCTTCGCCGCTGGCGATGTTGGCCATGGCCGCCACCACGTCCTGCAGCGGGCGGGTGATGCTGCGGGCGATCACCACCACCAGCACCGCCATGATCAGGGCGATCACCAGGCCGATGAAGGAGGCGCGCAGGGCCTGGGACCAGAATTCCTCCTGCATGTCGTCGATGTAGATGCCCGAGCCGATCACCCAGCCCCAGGGCTGGAACAGTTGCACGTAGGACACCTTGGGCACCGGGTCGCTGGCGCCCGGCTTCGGCCAGCGGTAGTCGACGAAGCCCGCGCCCTTGCTGCGGGCCACGGCCACCATGTCGTTGAACAGCGGCTTGCCATCCGGGTCCTTGTAGCCGGAGAGGTCCTGCCCCTCCAGCTTCGGGTTGGTCGGGTGCATGACCATGCGCGGGGTCAGGTCGTTGATCCAGAAGTAGTCGTTCTTGTCATAGCGCAGCGCGCGGATGGCCTGCATGGCCTGCTTCTGCGCCTCTTCGCGGGGCAGGGTGCCGGCCGCTTCCTGGGCCTGGAAGTGCTGCAGCACGCCGGCGGCGGTCTGCACCACGTGCTGGGTCTTGAGTTCCTTGCCATGCAGCAGGTCGCTGTGGATCTGCTGGAGCATCGCCATCCCGAGAACCACCAGCATCGACACCGCGACGACGAGGATCAGCCAGAGACGGCGGCTGATGGGCAGACTGCGAAGGTTCATGGTCGGGGGCTCCTGACTCGTTATTGTTCTGCGGCCGGATTTCGCGCTCCTGCGCGGTCGTTGCCGCGCGCGAATCCACAGCATGTCTGATAGCATTTCGGCATTCGGCCGGCAAACCTGATGCAGATCGTCGGCCGGGAACCCGCGTCCTTGCGGCTGGTCTCAGCCGCGCACGGTACCCGCCCGGGCCACACCACACACTTTTGCGAGCAGGCCGCCACTGGGCGAGCCTTGGGAGAACCAATGGATTTTTGGACGGCCTTTCAGGCTCTGATTCTGGGCGTAGTCGAAGGCCTCACGGAGTTCCTGCCGATCTCCAGCACCGGCCACCAGATCATCGTGGCCGACCTGATCGGCTTCGGTGGCGAGCGCTTCCAGGCGTTCAACATCATCATCCAGCTCGGCGCCATCCTCGCCGTGGTCTGGGAGTACCGGCGCAAGATCTTCGACGTGGTGGTGGGCCTGCCCCGCGAGCGCAGCGCCCAGCGCTTCACCGGCAACCTGCTGGTGGCCTTCTTCCCGGCGGTGATCCTGGGCGTGGCCTTCGCCGACCTGATCCACCACTACCTGTTCAACCCCATCACCGTGGCCACGGCGCTGGTCATCGGCGGGGTGATCATGCTCTGGGCCGAGCGTCGCGATCACCTGATCCAGGCCGAGACGGTGGACGACATGAACTGGAAGCAGGCGCTCAAGGTGGGCCTCGCCCAGTGCCTGGCGCTGGTGCCCGGCACCTCGCGCTCCGGCGCCACCATCATCGGCGGGCTGCTGTTCGGCCTGTCGCGCAAGGCGGCCACCGAGTTCTCCTTCTTCCTCGCCATGCCCACCATGGTCGGCGCGGCGGTGTACTCGGGCTACAAGTACCGCCACCTGTTCCAGCCCTCCGACCTGCCGGTGTTCGCCCTGGGCTTCGTGGTCTCCTTCATCTTCGCGATGATCGCCGTTCGCGCGCTTCTCAAGTTCATCGGCAACCACAGCTACGCGGCCTTCGCCTGGTACCGCATCGGTTTCGGCCTGCTGATCCTCGCCACCTGGCAGTTCGGGCTTATCGACTGGGCCACCGCCCAGGGCTGATGAGTCCCGGGCATTCGCGGCATCGATAAAGGCACGCCCCCGGGCGTGCCTTTGTCATAGTGGGCGCCTGTACCGCTACGGATTGAGGAAGGCCCATGAGCGCGCTCGAACATCGCCTGCTGGAGGTCAACGGCATCCGCCTGGGGCTGTATTGCGCGGGCCCCGAGGATGGGCGGCCACTCTGGCTGCTGCACGGCTTCCCCGAGTGCTGGCATTCCTGGCGCAACCAGATCGAGCCGTTGCTGGCCGCTGGCTACCGCGTACTGGTGCCGGAGATGCGTGGCTATGGCAGCAGCAGTGCCCCGGACGATCCGGCGGCCTATGACCTGATCACCCTTTGCGGCGACATTCAGGCCGCCATGGATGCCCTTGGCCAGCACGAGGTTTGCGTCATCGGCCACGACTGGGGCGCTCCGGTGGCCTGGCACCTGGCGCTGCTGGAGCCGTTGCGGGTCAAGGCGGTGGTCGGCATGGCGGTGCCTTTCGGCGGCCGCCCGAAGCAACCGGCGACCGAGGCGATGCGCCAGCACTTCGCCGGGCGCTTCAACTACATCCTCTATTTCCAGGAGCCGGGCGTGGCCGAGCGCGAACTGGATGCCGACATCCCGCGCACCCTGCGGATGATGATGCACAACAGCTCCGCCGCGGTGCCCCGGGACTTCTTCCTCCAGGACAAGCCCGCCGGCTCGACCCTGTTCGACGGCATGCAGGACCCCGGCCAGCTGCCGTCCTGGTGCGACGAGACAGCCTTCGCCGAGTACCTTGGGACCTTCGAGGGGCGCGGCTTCCACGGTGCGCTCAACTGGTACCGCAACTTCGAGCGCAACTGGCAGCGCACCGAGCCGCTGCAGGGCAGGCAGGTGCTGCAGCCCGCCCTGTTCCTGATCGGCGACAAGGACCCGGTCGGCACCCTGGAGGCATACGGCATCAAGGCCATGCCGCGCAGCGTGCCCGGCCTGGAGCAGCACGTGATCGCCGAGTGCGGGCACTGGCTGCAGAACGAAAAGCCGCGCGAGGTGAACGCCCATCTGCTGGACTTCCTGGCGCGGCACTATCCGAATGGCAACTGATCTGCGGGGGGGATGGGTGGGGGCGAATTCATTCGCGATTCTTCTGCACCGAGCCCATCGCGGTTGAAACCGCTCCCACAGGAGGGAGCGGTCTTGGGGCGACTGATGTCGTCCCTGCAGGATTGAGGAGGCTGTAGGGGCGAATTCATTCGCCCGCTTCTGAATGCGCCCCTACAGGACTCCCAGGTCAGCTGGCCAGCAACTGGCGCAGCACATAGTGGAGGATGCCGCCGGCCTTGAAGTACTCGACCTCGTTGAGGGTGTCGATGCGGCAGAGCACCTCGACCGTCTCGAGCGAGGCGTCCTCGCGGGTGATCTCCAGGGTCAGCGGCATGCGCGGGCGCAGTTCCACGCCGCTGAGGCCATGGATGCCGATCGTCTCCTTGCCGGTCAGGCCCAGGCTCTTGCGGTCGGTGCCGTCCTTGAACTGCAGCGGCAGCACACCCATGCCCACCAGGTTGGAGCGGTGGATGCGCTCGAAGCTCTCGGCGATCACTGCCTTGACCCCCAGCAGGTTGGTGCCCTTGGCAGCCCAGTCACGGGAGGAGCCGGTGCCGTACTCCTTGCCGGCGAAGATCACCAGCGGCGTGCCTTCGGCCTGGTAGCGCATGGCGGCGTCGTAGATGGCCAGTTTCTCGCCACTGGGCACGTGCAGCGTGTTACCGCCTTCCTCGCCGCCGAGCATCTCGTTGCGGATGCGGATGTTGGCGAAGGTGCCGCGCATCATCACTTCGTGGTTGCCGCGGCGCGAGCCGTAGGAGTTGAAGTCCCGGGGCTCCACGCCCTTTTCCCGCAGGTAGCGACCGGCGGGGCTGTCGGCCTTGATGTTGCCGGCCGGGGAGATGTGGTCGGTGGTCACCGAATCCCCCAGCAGGGCGAGGACACGCGCCTGGCGTACATCTTCCACCCGGGGCGGCGCACCGGCGATATCGGCGAAGAAGGGCGGGTGCTGGATGTAGGTGGAATCGGCCTGCCAGGCGTAGGTATCCGATTCGGGCACCTGGATGGCGCGCCATTTCTCGTCGCCAGCGAAGACTTCGGCGTATTCCTTGCGGAACATCGCGGTGTCGACCTTGGCGATGGCCTCGTTGATCTCCTGCTGGCTCGGCCAGATGTCCTTCAGGTACACCGGCTTGCCGTCCTTGCCTTCACCCAGCGGTTCGCGGCTGATATCCAGGCGCACGCTGCCGGCCAGGGCGTAGGCGACCACCAGCGGCGGGGAGGCCAGCCAGTTGGTCTTCACCAGCGGGTGCACGCGGCCTTCGAAGTTGCGGTTGCCGGAGAGCACCGAGGCCACGGTCAGGTCGCCCTGCTGGATGGCCTTCTCGATGGGCTCCAGCAGCGGGCCGGAGTTGCCGATGCAGGTGGTGCAGCCATAGCCCACCAGGTCGAAGCCCAGTTCGTCGAGGTACTTCGTCAGCCCGGCGGCGGCGAAGTACTCGGTCACCACCTTGGAGCCGGGCGCCAGGGAGCTCTTCACCCAGGGCTTGCGCGTCAGGCCCTTCTCCACGGCCTTCTTCGCCACCAGGCCGGCGGCCATCATCACGCTGGGGTTGGAGGTGTTGGTGCAGGAGGTGATGGCGGCGATCACCACGGCGCCGTCGCTGAGGCGGTGGGTGCGGCCCTCGTATTCGTAGTCCACCACGCCGCTCTGCACGCTGCCGCCCACGGCGGTGCCGCCGCCGCCCTCGCTGAGCAGGCGGCTGTCCTCCTTGGCGCTGGGCTTGAGTTGCAGGGTGATGAGGTCGTCGAAGGTACTGGCCACCTGGGTCAGCGGCACCCGGTCCTGCGGGCGCTTGGGCCCGGCCAGGCTGGCTTCTACCGTGCCCATGTCCAGGGACAGGCTGTCGGTGAACACCGGTTCCTCGCCGGCGCTGCGCCACAGGCCCTGGGCCTTGCAGTAGGCCTCCACTAGCTTGACCGTGGATTCCGGACGGCCGGAGAGGCGCAGGTAGCCCAGGGTGATCTCGTCCACCGGGAAGAAGCCGCAGGTGGCGCCGTATTCCGGTGCCATGTTGGCGATGGTGGCGCGGTCGGCCAGGGGCAGGTCGGCCAGGCCGTCGCCGTAGAACTCGACGAATTTCCCCACCACGCCCTTCTTGCGCAGCATCTGGGTGACGGTTAGCACCAGGTCGGTGGCGGTGATGCCTTCCTTGAGCTTGCCGCTGAGTTTGAAGCCGATCACCTCGGGGATCAGCATCGACACCGGCTGGCCGAGCATGGCCGCTTCCGCCTCGATGCCGCCCACGCCCCAGCCGAGTACGCCGAGGCCGTTGATCATGGTGGTATGTGAGTCGGTGCCCACCAGGGTGTCGGGGAAGGCGTAGGTCCTGCCGTCCTCTTCGCGGGTCCAGACGGTGCGGCCCAGGTACTCCAGGTTGACCTGGTGGCAGATGCCGGTGCCCGGCGGCACCACGCTGAAGTTGTCGAAGGCGTTCTGGCCCCAGCGCAGGAAGGCGTAGCGCTCGCCGTTGCGCTCCATCTCGATCTCGACGTTCTGCTCGAAGGCCTGGGGGCTGGCGAAGCGGTCGACCATCACCGAGTGGTCGATCACCAGGTCCACCGGCGAGAGTGGGTTGATCTTCTGTGGGTCACCCCCGGCCTTGGCCACGGCGTCGCGCATGGCGGCCAGGTCGACCACGGCAGGCACGCCGGTGAAGTCCTGCATCAGTACCCGCGCCGGGCGGTACTGGATCTCGCGCTCGGAGCTGCGGGTCTTCTGCCAGGCCACCAGGGCTTCGAGGTCCTCGCGGCCGACGGTCTCGTTGTCCTCCCAGCGCAGCAGGTTCTCCAGCAGCACTTTCAGAGACAGGGGCAACTTGTCGATGTTGCCGAGGCTCTTGGCGGCCTCTGGCAGGCTGAAGTAGTGATAGGTCTTGCCGTCCACCTCGAGGGTGCGGCGGCTGTTCAGGCTATCCAAGGAAGGCATTGGCATCTCCTTTGGGCCCATACGGCATGGGCCGATACAGGGGGCGGAACCCTGGAAAGCTAGCTCTACTTACCGGGTCTCGCCATGTTCTGGACCCCCGCTTCCGTGTGAGGGTTCCTTCTGTCTCATCACACTTGGCGTAGGATTTTTCCATCGATCACTGTGTGAAATCGGGCGCTTCGGCTCTATAGTGCGCGGCCAAGGAGACACCCCGATGAATAGCCTGTTCCTGCACTGCCGTCCCGGTTTCGAGGGCGAGGTGTGTGCCGAGATATCCGACCTGGCCGCCCGACTGGACGTGCCCGGCTATGCCAAGGGCAAGGCCAACAGTGCCTGTGCCGAGTTCATCTGCCAGGATGCCGACGGCGCCGAGCGCCTGATGCGCGGGCAGCGTTTCTCGCGCCTGATCTTCCCGCGCCAGTGGGCCCGTGGCGGCTTCCTGGCACTGCCGGAGACCGATCGCATCAGCGTGCTGCTGGCGCACCTGGTCGACTACCCGGTGTGCGGCAGCCTGTGGCTGGAGGTGCTGGATACCAACGAAGGGAAGGAGCTGTCGAATTTCTGCAAGAAATTCGAGGGGCCCCTGCGCAAGGCGCTGGAGAAGGCCGGGCGCCTGGTGGATGACCCGTCCAGGCCGCGCCTGTTGCTGACCTTCCGCAGCGGTCGCGAGGTGTTCGCCGGCATTGCCGAGGCGGACAACTCCGCGCTCTGGCCCATGGGCATCCCGCGCCTGAAGTTCCCCCGCGAGGCGCCGAGCCGCTCCACGCTGAAGCTGGAGGAGGCCTGGCACACCTTCATCCCCCGCGAGCAGTGGGAGACACGGCTCTCCGAGGACATGACGGGCGTCGACCTCGGCGCATCCCCCGGTGGCTGGACCTACCAGCTGGTGCGTCGCGGCATGCTGGTCACCGCCATCGACAACGGCCCCATGGCCGAAAGCTTGATGGATACCGGGCTGGTGCAGCACCTGATGGTCGACGGCTTCACCTTCAAGCCGAAGCAGCCGGTGGACTGGATGGTCTGCGACATCGTCGAGAAGCCGGCGCGCAACGCCGCGCTGCTGGAGACCTGGATAGGCGAGGGGCTGTGCCGCGAGGCGGTGGTCAACCTCAAGCTGCCGATGAAGCAGCGCTACGCCGAGGTACAGCGCCTGCTGCAGCGCCTGGAAGACAGCTTCCGCGAGCGCAGGATCAAGGTGTCCATCGCCTGCAAGCAGCTCTATCACGACCGCGAGGAAGTGACCTGCCACCTGCGTCGCCTGGACCGCTGAGGCCCCACGCCGGCCGTGCCGGGCATCGGCCGGGCTGGGCGCGCCCGGCGCTTTACGCCACAATGGCGACCTGTTCCTGGAGTACCCCATGTCCGATCAGCCTGATGCCATTCTCGATGCCACCGGCCTCAATTGCCCTGAGCCGGTGATGATGTTGCACAACAAGGTGCGCGATCTGCCGTCCGGCGGCCTGCTCAAGGTCATCGCCACCGACCCGTCGACCCGGCGGGATATCCCCAAGTTCTGCATGTTCCTCGGCCACGAACTGGTGGAGCAGGGCGAAGAGGCCGGTACCTACCTGTACTGGATCCGCAAGAAAGCCGAATGAAGCCCGCCCCGGATGCGAAGAAGCCCGCCTGATGCGGGCTTCTTGCTGTCTGGAGGCATGTCGGTGCGGTTCTCAGGCGGAGCCTCGCCTGCGCGGAGGGTGACGGGGCCCTGGGCGCGCGCCCGTTCCCCCCGTCACCCTCGCGGGGGCTCACTGGACCTCAGGCCGGCTCCGCCACGCCCAGACGCTCGCCCATGCGGATGCGCGAGCGTGCGCTGCGGGCGACGCGGAACGACAGCATCACCGCCGCCACCGTCAGGCCGACGATCAGCCCCTGCCACAGGCCGCGCGGGCCGGTGGGTTCGCCCAGCCAGTCGGTGAGCCCCAGCAGGTAGCCGACGGGCAGGCCGATGCCCCAGTAGGAGAACAGCGTCAGGACCATGGTCACCCGTGTGTCCTGGTAGCCGCGCAGGGCGCCGGCGGCGGTGACCTGGATGGCATCGGAGAACTGGAACAGCGCGGCGAACACGATCAGCGACGCGGCCACGGCGATCACCTGCGCATCCGGCGTATAGATGGCGGCGATCTGTTCGCGCAATAGCAGCATCAGGCTGGCCGAGAGGCAGGCGTAGGTCAGCGCCACGGCCATGCCCATGCCGGCGGAGAAGCGCGCATCACGCGGGGTGCCGCGGCCCAGGGAGTGGCCGACACGCACGGTCACGGCCATCGCCAGGGAATAGGGGATCATGAACACCAGCGAACTGAAGTTCAGCGCGATCTGGTGCCCGGCCACCACGTTGGCGCCGAGGCCGCCGATGAGCAGGGCGATCACCGCGAAGATGCTCGACTCGGCGAAGATCGCGATGCCGATGGGCAGGCCCACGCTCAGCAGGCGGCGGATCACCGCCCAGCGCGGTATCTCGAAGTGGGTGAACAGGCCGCTCGGCTTGTAGACCTTGGCGATGTTCACCCAGGCCAGCATGCCGAAGAACATCAACCACATGACGGTGCCGCTGGCCCAGCCACAGCCGACGCCGCCCATGGCCGGGAAGCCCAGGTGGCCGTAGATCAGCACGTAGTTCAGGGGGATGTTCAGCAGCAGCCCGCAGATGCCCAGCACCATGCTCGGGCGAGTGCGTCCGAGGCCGTCGCTGTAGCAGCGCAGCACCTGGTAGAGGGCCACCGCCGGCAGGCCGAAGGCGATGCCGTGGAGGTAGCCCATGCTTGGGATCACCAGGTCTTCTTCCACGCCCATCAGGTGCAGCACGGGCTCGGCAAACAGCAGCAGGCCGGCGCCGGCGATGCCGACCACCACGGCCAGCCACAGGGCCTGGCGCACCAGCGGGCCGATCTCGGCGTCCTGGCCGGCGCCATGGCGCTGGGCGACTTTCGCGGTGGTGGCCAGGAGGGTGCCGGTCATCAACAGGAACACCGGCACCCAGATGGAGTTGCCCAGGGCCACGGCGGCCAGGTCGCGGGGGCTGACGCGCCCTGCCATCACGGCGTCGACGAAACCCATGGCCGAGTGGGAGAGCTGGGCGATCATGATCGGCAGGGCGAGGGTGAATAGGGCACGCAATTCGCGACGGATACGGTCGAGGCGAGTCTGGATTGTCACGGGGGGTCTTTCCCTGGCTGTGAAGCGTTCACCGGTACGGCGGTGGCGTCCGTATTGCTTGTGGCCCACGGGGTGGGCATGCCTGGCTGCGATGGGCTCGCAACGGGCGCTGGCCTGGCCGTGGCAGGGGGAATGCCGGCGATAGAGGGCAGCGGAGGCGAAAGACCGCGTAGTCTACGCCTTGACGGCGCAGTCAGGAAAGAGGGGGCGATGCCTACCCGCGAGGCGACGCCGGGTGGGTGGATTCCGTAGAATGACCGCCTTGCCTCCGGAGAGCGCCATGCGAATCCTTGCTGACGAAAACATCCCCCTGGTCGACGCCTTCTTCGGCGCCTTCGGCCCCATCCGCCGCCTGCCGGGGCGGGCCATCGACCGGGCCGCCCTGGGCGATGCCGAGGTATTGCTGGTGCGCTCGGTGACCCGTGTCGACCGCGCCCTGCTGGAAGGCAGCGCGGTGCGCTTCGTCGGCACCTGCACCATCGGCACCGATCACCTGGATCTGGACGGGTTCGCCGAGGCCGGCATCGCCTGGTCCAGTGCCCCCGGCTGCAACGCACGTGGGGTGGTGGATTTCGTGCTGGGCAGCCTGCTGACTTTGGCCGAGGACGAGGGCGTGTCGCCGACGACCCGTACCTACGGTGTGGTCGGTGCCGGCCAGGTGGGCGGGCGCCTGGTGGAGGTGCTGCGCGGCCTGGGCTGGCGGGTGCTGGTCTGCGACCCGCCGCGCCAGGCGGCCGAAGGCGGAGACTATGTCGACCTGGAGACCCTGCTGGAGCATTGCGACGCCATCAGCCTGCATACGCCGCTGGACAAGGGCGGCGCCCACCCCACCCACCATCTGCTGGGCGCCGCTGAACTGGCGCGACTGAAGCCCGGCTGCTGGCTGATCAACGCCAGCCGGGGCGCGGTGGTGGACAACCCGGCACTGCGCGATGCGCTGCGCAGCCGGCCGGACCTGCGCGCGGTACTGGACGTCTGGGAAGGCGAGCCTGAGGTAGACCCGGAACTGGCCGCGCTGTGCCGTATCGCCACGCCGCACATCGCCGGCTACAGCCTGGACGGCAAGCTGCGCGGCACCGCGCAGATCTACCAGGCGTTCTGCCGTGCCCAGGGCCTCGAGGAAAGCGTGCATCTGGATGCGTTGCTGCCCGCGCCCTGGCTGCCTGAATTGACCCTGGACGCCAGCGCCGACCCGGTCTGGGCCCTGGCCATGCTGTGCCGCGCGGTGTACGACCCGCGCCGCGACGACGCCGACTTCCGCCGCAGCCTGGTGGGCGATGCCGCGCAGCGCCGCCTGGCCTTCGATACCCTGCGCAAGCACTACCCGGTGCGCCGGGAAATCGACGGCCTGCGGGTCCGGCTCCAGGGCGAGGCGCCGCAACTGGCGCAGTGGGTGAGGGCGCTGGGCGCCGAGCTGGCCTGATCACCGGCCAGGACGCTGGAATGAAAAGGCCCGGGCAGGTGCCCGGGCCTTCGGAGTGGAGCGAAGCGGGGTCAGGCCTGTTTGCGGGTGCTGACCGACTGCCTGTCCAGTTCCTTGCAGGCATGCTGGATCATGCCTTCGGTGATCGGAATCTCGCGACCTTGCGCGTCGATGATCGCGCCGCCAACGGGCTGCTGCGGTTGAAGTGGAACGACCCGGCGGGTGGTAGTGCTGTTCTGCAAGCTCATGGCCTGTCTCCTCATCAGGTGGTGCGCGCAGTCTAGGTCCCATAGATGAACGCGCAGTGACAGTCAGGCGCCAGTATTACGCCGTAAAGCAATGGGACCGGAGGGTATCTGCAGCGATTGTGCCAATCGCGCTGACCGTCCGGCCCCACAGGTTGACCCGCAGCGCGGGCCGAGAGTTCAGCGAAGAGGTTGGCATGTCGACATTCCGTATGGGCCTGATCATCAATCCCCTGGCCGGGCTGGGCGGCACGGCTGCACTCAAGGGCAGCGACGGTGTCGCCGCCGAGGCCCAGGCGCGGGGCGCCCTGCCTCGTGCCGAGGAGCGCACGCGCCTGGCGCTGGAGTCCCTGCTGCCCCTGGCGGAGCGCCTCGAATTCCTCACCTTCCCCGGCGCCATGGGCGCTGACCTCCTGGCGCGCATGGGTTTCCGTCATCGCCTGGTCGGAGCCCTGGAGGGTGCCACCAGCAGCGCCGCCGACACCCGCCATGCCGTGGTGGCGCTGCAGGAGGCGGGGGTGTCGCTGATCCTCTTCGCCGGGGGCGACGGCACGGCCCGGGACGTCAGCGCGGCTGCCCGTGAAGACCAGCCGGTGCTGGGCATCCCGGCGGGGGTGAAGATCCATTCCGGGGTCTATGCCATCAGCCCGCGCGCCGCTGGCGAGCTGGCGCGACGCCTGGTGGAGGGCGGGCTGGTGCGCCTGGCCAGCGGCGAGGTGCGCGACCTCGACGAGGCCGCCCTGCGCGACGGCAAGGTGGCGGCGCGCTGGTACGGCGAGCTGACGGTGCCGGTGGAGGGCCACTTCATGCAGCAGGTGAAGCAGGCGGGCATGGAGTCCGAGGAGCTGGTGCTGGTCGAACTCGCCGATTGGCTGGCGGACAGCTGGGAGGCAGGCGTGCGCTATGTCTTCGGCCCCGGCTCGACCCTGCATGGCCTGGCGGGCAACCTCGGCCTGGAGACCACCCTGCTGGGCGTGGACGTGATCGAGAACGGGCAGGTGATCGCCCGTGACGTCACCGAGGCCCAGCTGTTCGCGCTCGTGGATGGCCATCCGGCCTTCCTTCTGGTCACCGCCATCGGCGGCCAGGGCCACATCATCGGCCGCGGCAACCAGCAGATCAGCCCGCGCGTGCTGCGCGCCATCGGCCTCGAACGCCTGCGGGTGGTCGCCACCAAACGCAAGCTCGGCACCCTCGAAGGCCGGCCCCTGCTGGTGGACAGCGGTGATCCCCAGCTGGACGACGCCTTCCCCGATGCGGTGCGCGTCTGGGCGGGCTACAAGGAAGAGCTGCTGTACCCGCTGGGCTGGGGCGGCGAAGTCGACCCGGAGGCCTGACCGGCAGATGACTACAGCGCGCTGGGAACCGACCTAAAGCGCAAGCGGCGGGCGCCCCTGGCAATGCACCAGGCCGATCCTTAAGGTTGGCCGGGCCTGCCGATCCGGTGCTTCCACCCCCGGCGCATTCTCCTCAGGGCTTATGGTTGGGGCGTCGGGGGTGGAATCCCGGATCGGCAGGCTCCTTTGCACAGCTGAATACCCTTGGCCCGATGGCTCACACCATCGGGCATTTTCCGTTGCCTTCCGCTCCGCTACTCTTGCCGCTGCACACCTGTCCGAGGAGGGAAACATGGTCCAGGGTGGTTGCCTGTGCGGCGGAGTCCGCTTCGAAATCGAGGGTGAGCTGGCGCCGATCCAGATCTGTCACTGCAGCCAGTGCCGCAAGGCGCAGGGCACGCCCTTCGTCACCAATATCCCGGTGGACGAGACGCGCTTCCGCCTGCTCGCCGGAGCAGGGCTGCTGCGCGCCTTCAGCTCCTCGCCGGGCAAGCAGCGGGTGTTCTGCGAGCAGTGTGGCTCGCCCCTCTACAGCATGAGCGAGAAGGCCCCCGGCGTACTGCGCATCCGCGCCGGCCTGCTGGAAGGCGAGCTGGCCACGCGCCCCGCGAACCACGCCTACGTGGCCTCCAAGGCCAACTGGTGGGACATCGACGATGCCCTGCCGCAATTCCCACAAGGGCGAGGTTGATCATGTTCAAGCGACTGTTCTGCCTGTGCCTGCTGCTGGCCAGCCTGGGGGCCGAGGCAGCGGTGGATGCCGGGCGTCTGGTGGATTCGGCGCGTGCCCAGATCGGCGTGACCCTTAGCTACGACGCGGTCTACCGGCGCATCGCCTACCCCGGTGGCGACGTACCGCTGGCCACCGGGGTGTGCACCGATGTGGTGATCCGCGCATTGCGCGAGCAGGGCCTGGACCTGCAGAAAGTGGTGCACGAGGACATGCGCAGTCACTTTTCCGCCTACCCGCGCAACTGGGGCCTGAAGCGCCCCGACCCGAACATCGACCATCGCCGCGTGCCCAACCTGATGACCTGGTTCAAGCGCCAGGGCATGGCGCTGACCCCGAGCGACCAGGCCGCCAGCTATCGGCCCGGCGACATCGTCACCTGGGACCTGGGGCGCGGCCTGCAGCACATCGGCATCCTGTCCGACCGCACCGGTGTCGATGGCGCGCCGCTGGCGCTGCACAACATCGGGCGGGGCACACAGGAGGAGGACATCCTCTTCCGCTACCGGATCATCGGGCACTACCGCTTCGCAGAACGTTGAATCGGCGCCTGCTAGTATCCGCACCATCCTTTCCTGAGCGGGAGCGCGTGATGAGCGCCGATTCCTTTCCTCCCCACATCCAGCCCGGCGAACGGGTGGTGCTCTTCGATGGCGTGTGCAAGCTGTGCAACGGCTGGGCGCGCTTCCTGATCCGTCATGACCGCGAGCGCCTGTTCAAGCTGGCCTCGGTGCAATCCCCCGAAGGCCAGGCGATCCTGCGCTGGTATGGCATGCCCACCGACCACTTCGACACCATGGCCTACATCGAGGGGCGTGATCTGTTCGTGCGCTCCGACGCGGTGCTGCGCATCGCCCGCCAGCTGCCGTGGCCATGGCGCCTGGCCTCGGTGGCGCGCGTGGTGCCGGCGTTCCTGCGCGACTGGCTCTACGACCGCATCGCGCTGAACCGCTACCGGCTGTTCGGTCGCCACGAGGTCTGCCTGTTGCCGGACCCCGACCACGAACGACGCTTTCTCCACGCCGACCACTAAGCGGTTCCATGCCGCTGGCGCCGCGCCGGGAAAAACCGCAGAGTGGCGCCTCCTCCCGAACGAGTCCTCGCAATGGGTCTGCTTTCCTCTCGCCAGCGCAACGCCCTGCGCATGGCCGCGCGCTTCGTCGCTCCCTATCGCTGGCGGGTGATCGGTGCGCTGCTGGCATTGCTGTTCACCGCCGCCATCACGCTGTCGATGGGGCAGGGCATCCGCCTGCTGGTGGACCAGGGGCTGGCGACCCAGTCACCGCAAGCGCTGAACCATTCGATCCTGCTGTTCTTCGTCCTCGTGGTGGCCCTGGCGCTGGGTACCTTCAGCCGCTTCTACCTGGTGTCCTGGGTGGGTGAGCGCTTCGTCGCCGATATCCGCAAGCGGGTGTTCAACCACCTGATCGAGCTGCACCCCGGCTTCTTCGAAACCAACCGCGCCTCGGAGATCCAGTCGCGCCTGACCGCCGACACCACGCTGCTGCAATCGGTGATCGGCTCCTCGCTGTCCCTGGCGCTGCGCAACGGCATCATGCTGATCGGCGGCATCGCCCTGTTGTTCGTCACCAACCCCAAGCTGACCGGCATCGTGGTCGTCGCGCTGCCACTGGTGGTGGCGCCGATCCTCATTTTCGGCCGCCGCGTGCGCAACCTCTCGCGGCAGAGCCAGGACCGCATCGCCGATGTCGGCAGCTACGTCGGCGAGACCCTGGGGCAGATCAAGACGGTGCAGGCCTACAACCACCAGGCCCAGGACCGCGAGCGCTTCGGCCACACGGTGGAAGGCGCCTTCGACACCGCGCGCAAGCGCATCGCCCAGCGCGCCTGGCTGATCACCGTGGTCATCGTGCTGGTGCTCGGCGCGGTGGGGGTGATGCTCTGGGTCGGCGGCATGGACGTGATCGCCGGGCGCATCTCCGGCGGTGACCTGGCGGCCTTCGTGTTCTACAGCCTGATCGTCGGTTCCGCCTTCGGTGCCATCAGCGAGGTGATCGGCGAGCTGCAGAGTGCCGCCGGTGCCGCCGAGCGCATCGCCGAACTGTTGCAGACCCGCAGCACCATCAAGGCGCCCGAGAGCGACCTGCTGCGCCTGCCCGAGCGGGTCGAGGGCGAGCTGGAGTTGCGAGGCCTGCGGTTCGCCTACCCGACGCGGCCGCAGAGCCTGGCCATCGACGGCATCGACCTGCGCGTGCGCCCTGGCGAGACCCTGGCGCTGGTCGGGCCCTCGGGAGCCGGCAAGTCCACGCTCTTCGACCTGCTGCTGCGTTTCTTCGATCCCACCGAGGGCGAGGTGCGGGTGGACGGCCTGCCGATCCAGCGCCTGGACCCGGCCGACCTGCGTCGCTGCTTCGCCCTGGTGTCGCAGAGCCCGGCGCTGTTCTTCGGCAGCGTCGAGGACAACATCCGCTACGGCCGGCCCGCTGCCAGCCAGGCCGAAGTCGAGGCCGCGGCACGGGCGGCCCACGCCCACGAATTCATCCAGCGCATGCCCCAGGGCTACCAGACGCACCTGGGCGACGGCGGCATCGGTCTCTCCGGTGGCCAGCGGCAGCGCCTGGCCATCGCCCGTGCATTGCTGGTGGATGCCCCGATCCTGCTCCTCGATGAAGCCACCAGTGCGCTGGACGCCGAGAGCGAGCACCTGATCCAGCAGGCCCTGCCCGAGGTGATGAGCGGGCGCACCACGCTGGTGATCGCCCACCGCCTGGCCACGGTGCAGAGTGCCGATCGCATCGCGGTCATCGACCAGGGCCGACTGGTCGCCATCGGTCGCCACCAGGAGCTGGTGCTGAGCAGCCCGCTCTATGCGCGCCTGGCAGAGTTGCAGTTTTCCACGTCGAGAGAAACGGCCTGAGCGGCCTCACAGGGAGTCAGTGGTGAAAGATGGATTGAGGGTGCTGGTGCTGGGGGCTACGGCAATTTCGGCCGGTTGATCGTGCGGCGCCTGCGCAGTATCGGAGGTCTCGGCGTGATCGCCGCCGGGCGTGACCTGGCCAAGGCCCGGGCGCTGGCCGTGGAAACCGGTTGCGAGGCGGCACGCCTGGATATCGACCAGGCCGGGTTGGCCCAGGCCTTCGTCGAGCTGGGGGCCCAGGTGGTGGTGTCCACGGTCGGGCCCTTCCAGGGGCAGGACTACCGGGTCGCCGAGGCGGCGCTGGAGGCGGGCTGCCATTACATCGACCTGGCCGATGCACGGGCCTTCGTCTGCGGCATCGGCCGACTGGACGCCGCTGCCCGCGAGCGCGGCCTGCTGGTCTGTGCTGGCGCCAGCTCGGTTCCGGGGCTGAGCGCGGCCGTGGTGGACGAGCTGCTGCCGCGCTTCAGCCGGCTGGACAGCATCGAACACGGCATCAGTTCCTCGGAGAAGACGCCGGGGCTGTCGACCCTCGAAGCGGTGCTCGGCTACTGCGGCCGGCCGGTGCGGGTCTGGCAGGACGGCGCCTGGGGCTCGCTCCACGGCTGGCAGGGCCTGCGCCGGCACGCCTTCCGCGCGCCGATGGGGCCGCGCTGGGTAGGCGTTTGCGACATTCCCGACCTCGAACTCTTCCCCGTGCGCTACCCGGGCGTGCGCGACGTCAGCTTCCGCGCCGGCGTCGGCCTGCGTCTCACCCAGTTCGGCACCTGGGCGCTGTCCTGGCTGGTGCGCGGCGGGCTGGTGCGCAACGCCGTCGGCCTGGCGTCGCTGCTGCGCCGGGGGGCGGTGCTGGTGGAGCCCCTGGGCGACGGCCTCAGCGGCATGTTCGTGACGCTGCGCGGGCTGGATGGCGAGGGCCGGCCGCTGGTGCTCACCTGGGAACTGGTCGCCTACGACAACGATGGCCCCAACATCCCCTGCATGGCCGCCGTGGCGCTGGTGCGCAAGCTCGCCACGGGCACCCTGGCGGCGCGCGGCGCGATGCCCTGCATCGGCCTGTTCAGCCGCGCCGAGTACCTGGCGGAGCTGGAAGGCATGCGCATCAAGGTGGCGATCCGGGAAGGGGAGTAGCCGCGCTGGCTACGGCTCTCCGCAGGATGGGTCGGGCGGCGTTCCGCGAGCGAAGCGAAACCCATCAATGCGAAGCCCAGCCTCGTCTCTTGGGACCCGCATCGCACCCATAAAAAACCGGCCACTCGGGCCGGTTCTTCACCACATCACAACTCAGCGGTATTCGCAGAGGTACGCGGTGTCCTGGGCGACTTTCAACTGGAACTTGCTGTCGGCCGGCACGGTGAACTTGCTGCCGGCGGCGAAGGTTTCCCAGCTGTCGCTGCCCGGCAGCTTGACGGTCAGGGCGCCGGCGACGACGTGCATCACTTCCAGCTGGCTGGTGCCGAATTCGTATTCGCCGGGGGCCATCACGCCGATGGTGGCGGGGCCTTCGCTCATGCCGAAGGCGATGGATTTGACGGTGCCGTCGAAGTACTCGTTGACCTTGAACATGGCAGGGATCCTTGAGAGGGGTTGGAAAAAGGGCCCGCCAGTATGCCCAAGCCGCTTTGCAGCGTCACTAGGCAATGCGGCGGGGCGTTTCAGGAGGTCGCGGGGAGTACCAGGGGCAGCAGGCGCGCGGTGTTGCGTGCATCTTCCAGGGCCCGGTGCTGCTGGCCCTGGAAGCTGAGGCCGGCCAGTTGCAGCGCGGTGTGCAGGCCCACCGGCTGCTTGAGCTGGCGGACGCGGGCGAAGTGCTGCTTGAGGTTGAGATGGGGAATGGTGGCGAGGCGGCTGACCAATTGCTGCTGGCGCCACTCCTGCTCCAGCTGGCGGCGGTCGTAATCGCCCCAGCTGACCCAGTTGACCAGGCGTGGCTGGTAGTTCTGCAGCCAGCGTTCGAAGGTCGGCCAGACCTGCGCCAGCGGCGCGGCGCTGTCGACGCTGGCCTGGCTGATGTGGGTCAGCTGGCGGCAGAAGGTGGTCAGGCAGGGGCGACGCAATGGGCGCACGAAGCGCTGGAAATGATCCACCTCGCGACCGTCGGCGGCCACGACCGAGGCGCCGATCTCGATGATCTCCATGTCTTCCAGGGGCCAGCCGCCTTCCTCGGTCGTGGCCTCCAGGTCTATCACCAGCCAGTGCGGCATGGGGCTCTCCTTGGCGCTTGCGGGGTGTTGCGGCAACTTCCGGGCGAGTATGGAGGGGCTTTCGCGGCTCGGCAAACCGCGTGTTAGGCTTCCTGGGACTTGCACAGAGGAGGGTTTGAGATGGCGAAGGTGACCTTTATCGGGCTCGGCGTGATGGGCTTCCACATGGCCGGCCACCTGGCGTGCGAAGGGCACGAGGTACGCGTCTACAACCGCTCGCCGGAGAAGGCCTCGCTCTGGTGCGACGAATTCGGTGGCGACAGCTTCGCCACCCCGCGCGAGGCGGCGCAGGGCTCGGACCTGGTGATGACCTGCGTGGGCAACGACGATGACCTGCGCGCGGTGGTGCTGGGTGAGCACGGCGCCTTCGCCGGCATGCAGCCCGGCAGCGTGCTGGTGGATCACACCACCGCCTCGGCCGATGTGGCCCGGGAGCTGGCCGCCCTGGCCGCCGAGCGTGGGCTGGGCTTTCTCGATGCGCCGGTCTCCGGCGGCCAGGCGGGCGCCGAGAGCGGCATGCTGACGGTGATGGTCGGGGGGGAGCGCGAACTCTACGAGCGGGCGGCGCCGGTGATCGACAGCTACGCACGGATGACCCGGCTGATGGGCCCGGTGGGCAGCGGCCAACTGACCAAGATGGTCAACCAGATCTGCGTCGGCGGGCTGCTCCAGGGGCTTTCCGAGGCCCTGCATTTCGCCCGTCGCTCCGGGCTCGATGCGGCGGCGGCCATGGAGGTGATCGGCAAGGGCGCGGCGCAGTCCTGGCAACTGGAACACCGCCACCAGAGCATGCTCGAAGGCAAGTTCGACTTCGGCTTCGCCGTGGACCTGATGCGCAAGGACTTCGCCATCGTCTTCGCCGAGGCACAGCGCAACGGCGCGCAATTGCCGGTCACCGAACTGGTGGACCGCTTCTACGGCGAGATCCAGGCCGAGGGCGGCGGGCGCTGGGATACCTCCAGCCTGATCACCCGCCTCGAACCGCCGAAGTGAGCCTGGCGCGGTCGGTCGCAACGACCGCCGCGCCGCGCGTGAACGGCCTCAGGCGCGGAAGATGAAGTACACCGCGCCGAGCAGGCACAGGCCGGCCCAGAGGTAATCGAGCTTCAGCGGCTGCTGCATGAAGTAGACGCTGAAGGGCACGAACACCGCGAGGGTGATCACCTCCTGCATGATCTTCAACTGGCCGACCGACAGCGCCGTGTAGCCGATGCGGTTGGCCGGCACCTGCAGCAGGTACTCGAACAGCGCGATCCCCCAGCTGATCAGTGCGGCGATGATCCAGGGCTTGGTGTTCAGGGTCTTGAGATGGCCGTACCAGGCGAACGTCATGAAGACGTTGGACAGGGTGAGCAACAGGGCGGTTTGCAGCCAGACCGGCATGACGGTGACTCCGCGATTTAAGGGGGGGCGCGCCAGACTAAATGGCGGTGCAGGACAAGAAAAGGGGGCGAGCGATGCGCAGGTGGGTGAAAGGGACGGTGGCCATATTGCTGGCTGCGGCGGCGGGGGTGGCGGGATGGCAGGGGCTGCAGATGTGGAAGCAGCGCGCCGTGCTGGCCGAACTGGTGGTGCCACCGGCCTTCGCCGTACCCCGTGATTTCGATTTCGGTGACTACCGACTGGCCTGGAGTGGACACGGTCTGGCGCTGAGCCCGAAGGGCAACCCAGGCAAGCGGCTGTGGGCCACCGAGGGTGGCTTTCTCGCGGCCGGTATCGGCGAGGCCAGGGTCGAAGAGCACCGCGGTTCCTTGTTCGTAGACGAGCGCCGGAAGCTCCTCTGCCGCGAGCAGAGCCTGGACAGCTTCCAGGGGGCGGGCCAGCGGTTGGTGCTGCGGGGCCACCTGCGTTGCGCCGACGGTACCGTGAGCGGCTATGCCCTGGTGCTGGAGGCCGATGGCGGACGCGGTGTGCGCCTGGCCGTGGCCCTGGATGACCCGCGCCTCAACCGCCTCTACCTGAACTGGCAGCGGGACGCCGACGAACGCTTCTTCGGCTTCGGCGAGCAGTTCAGCGCCTTCGACCTGGCTGGCCGCCGTTTGCCCATCCTGGTGCAGGAACAGGGCGTCGGCCGCGGCCTGCAGCCCATCACCCTGGCTGCGGACCTCACGGCACGGGCCGGTGGCGACTGGACGAGCAGCTACGCGCCGGTGCCCTATTTCCTCACCTCGAAGTTGCGCGCCTTCTTCAGCGAATCCAGTGCCTACCAGGTGTTCGATCTGCGTGACCCGGCTCGGGTGGGCCTGGAGGTGCACGAAGGCAATCTGACCGCGCGCATCTACAACGGCGACAGCCCGGCCGCCCTGGTACGGGCTCACACCTCCGTGGTCGGGCGCATGGCGCCGCTGCCGGACTGGACCCAGCACGGCGCCATCCTCGGCCTGCAAGGCGGCACCGAGCGGGTGCGCGAGTTGCTGGCGCGCGTCGATGCGGCCGGTGTGCCGCTGGCCGGCGTCTGGCTGCAGGACTGGGTGGGCCAGCGCAGTACCACCTTCGGCAAGCAGCTCTGGTGGAACTGGACCCTCGACCCGCGCCACTACCCGCAGTGGCAGGCCCTGAGCGCCGAACTCGAGGCACGCGGCATTCGCACCCTGGCCTACGCCAATCCCTTCCTGGCGGACATCACCGAGAAGGGTGGCGAACAGCGCAATCTGTTCCGCGAGGCCCGTGAGCGCGGATTCCTGATGAAGGGGGCGG
Source organism: Pseudomonas sp. Pc102 (assembly GCF_018408275.1). NCBI lineage: Bacteria > Pseudomonadati > Pseudomonadota > Gammaproteobacteria > Pseudomonadales > Pseudomonadaceae > Pseudomonas > Pseudomonas sp. Pc102. The sequence continues at coordinate 2,336,148 of NZ_AP021905.1, forward strand.
ACGGCGCGCCGCTGGACCTGCTCAACACCAGCTTCAGTGCGGGGCTCGTCGACCTGAGCAGCCCCGAGGCGCGTCGCTGGCTCAAGGACGTGCTGCGCACGGAGATGCTCGGCCAGGGCTTTTCCGGCTGGATGGCCGACTTCGGCGAGGCGTTGCCCTTCGAGGCGCGCCCGGCCTCGGGCGAGGAGGCGGCCTTGCTGCACAACCGCTTCCCGGAAGAGTGGGCGCGGCTCAACCGTGAACTGGTGGAGGAGGTTGGCGGGGAAGGGGAGCTGCTGTTCTTCACCCGCGCCGGCTACAGCCGCAGCCCGGGCCTGACCACCAGCATGTGGCTGGGTGACCAGTTGGTGACCTGGGGCGCCCACGATGGCCTGCATAGCGCGCTGCTGGGGCTGCTCTCCGGCGGGCTTTCCGGGTTCGCCCTGAACCACGGCGATGCTGGCGGCTACACCACCATCAGCAACCCGCTGAAGGATTACCACCGCAGCGAGGAACTGCTGCAGCGCTGGGCGGAGTTCTCCGCCTTCACCAGCCTGCTGCGCACCCATGAGGGCAACCGCCCGGCGGACAACTCCCAGGTCTACGACTCGCCGGCGAGCCTGGCCCACTTCGCCCGTTGCGCCCAGCTGTTCGCCGCGCTGGCGCCCTACCGCAAGACGTTGATGGAGGAGGCGGCAGGTAGCGGGCTGCCACTGGTGCGTCCGCTCTGGCTGCAGTATCCCGACGATCCGGCGAGCCAGGAGTTGCAGCCGCGCAGCTTCATGCTGGGCGATCAACTGCTGGTGGCGCCTGTATTGGAGGCGGGCGTTGGGCGGCTGCAAGTGGCATTGCCGGCCGGGAGCTGGGTGCATCTGTGGTCGCGGACCACCTACCGGGCAGTGCCGGGCACACGGATCGAGGTCGCGGCGCCCATCGGCCAGCCGGCGGTGTTCTACCCGAAGGGCTCGGCGGTGGGCGAAGCGTTGCGCCGGGCGCTGCGGGAGCGGGGGCTCACTGGCTCCTGAGGCCGACGGGAGCGTACTGCGGGTTCGGTGGCGCCCATCAGGGTGAGGCTTTTGCTGGGCTGATTGGGGGATATCCCATTTATTCGGAGGCGCAGGTAGAATTCGCGCCCTTCATCGGCCGTGGCTTACAGAGAGGCCTCCGTCATGATCTGCCGTGCAGGCTGTGGCGCCTGTTGCATCGCGCCCTCCATCAGTTCTCCGATCCCCGGGATGCCCAATGGCAAGGCAGCGGGGGAGCGGTGTGTCCATCTTTCCGTCGAGCACCTTTGCGCGATCTTCGGCCAGCCAAGCCGCCCGAAGGTGTGCAGCGACTTCGATGCCGATCCTTTTGTCTGTGGCGACAGCCGGGAAGAGGCGATACGTTTGCTGGGCTGGTTGGAACAAGAGACGGCCGTGGCGGTCAGTCAATCTATCCAGTAGCCGTCCGGATGGACGACGGCTGGTCATCATAAGAAGGAGAACAAAGATGGTTTCGCTGCAACGAATCGCTATGATCTGCGGCTTCAGCGCGACGGCGCTGATGGTTGCTACTGCCCATGCCGAAGACTGGAAGTTGGCCAAGGACGAGGACGGCATCAAGGTGTACCTGAGCGAGGTGGCCGGTTCCAAGTACAAGGCCTATCGCGGGGTCGCCACCCTCAAGACCGACGTCGCCACCCTGCGTAAGCTGCAGGAAGACGTTTCCGGCTCCTGCGCCTGGATCCACGAGTGCGAGCAGCAGAAACTGCTCAAGTCGGAAGGCGCCGACAGCTGGACCTACACCCGCTTCAATACCCCCTGGCCGGTCACCCCGCGTGACTCGGTGATCCACGCCACCACCACCGAAGGTGCCGATGGCAGCCTGATCCGCACCCTCAAGGGTGAGCCCAAGTACCTGCCCGAAGAGAAGGGGTTCGTGCGCGTAGCGGCCGTGGAAGGGGTGTGGAAGTTCGTGCCCAAGGGCCCGGGCGAGGTGGAAGTGACCTATCAGGTGCACACCGAGCCGGGCGGCAGCGTGCCATCCTGGCTGGCCAACAGCTTCGTGGTCGATGCGCCGTTCAATACGATCAGCCACCTGCGTGAACGCGCCGAGAAGAAGTGAACGAACGGTCGTATTGAAAAGAGGCCCCGCGATGCGGGGCCTTTTCATTCGTGCGGCAGCCGGGGCGCGCCTTGCGGTGGCGAGAGGGAAGAGCCCGGTAGGCGCATCGGTGCGTGAACGGGGGCGTGGCGATAGTGGCCGCCAGCCTCGCATGCCTGGCTGGCGCCCATGAAAAAGCCCCGCGAGTGCGGGGCTTTTCCTGGAGCGGTACGTCTTACTTGCGCTTGTCGAGCGAGACGTAGTCGCGTTGCTCGTAGCCGGTGTACAGCTGGCGCGGACGGCCGATCTTGTAAGGGCTGGAGAGCATTTCCTTCCAGTGGGAGATCCAGCCGACGGTGCGCGCCAGGGCGAAGATCACGGTGAACATGCTGGTCGGGATGCCGATCGCCTTGAGGATGATCCCCGAGTAGAAGTCGACGTTCGGGTACAGGTTGCGTTCCTTGAAGTACGGATCGGTCAGGGCGATCTCTTCGAGACGCATGGCCAGTTCCAGTTGCGGATCGTTCGTGATCCCCAGTTCCTTCAGGACTTCGTCGCAGGTCTGCTTCATCACGGTGGCGCGCGGGTCGCGGTTCTTGTAGACGCGATGACCGAAGCCCATGAGCTTGAACGGATCGTTCTTGTCCTTGGCCTTGGCGATGAACTTGTCGATGTTCGAGACATCGCCGATCTCATCGAGCATGGTCAGTACCGCTTCGTTGGCACCGCCGTGCGCCGGGCCCCACAGGGCGGCGATGCCGGCTGCGATGCAGGCGAACGGGTTGGCACCGGAGGAGCCGGCCAGACGTACGGTGGAGGTGGAGGCGTTCTGCTCGTGGTCCGCATGCAGGATGAAGATGCGATCCATGGCCTTGGCCAGTACCGGGCTGATCGGTTTGATCTCGCACGGGGTGTTGAACATCATGTGCAGGAAGTTTTCCGCGTAGTTAAGGTCGTTGCGCGGATACATCATCGGCTGGCCCATGGAGTACTTGTAGACCATGGCAGCGATGGTGGGCATCTTGGCGACCAGGCGGATCGCGGAGATTTCGCGATGGTGCGGGTCGTTGATGTCCAGGGAGTCGTGATAGAAGGCGGAGAGGGCGCCCACTACACCGCACATGATCGCCATCGGATGGGCGTCGCGGCGGAAACCGTTGAAGAAGCTCTTCAGCTGTTCGTGAACCATGGTGTGGTTCTTGACGGTGCTGACGAACTTGGCCTTCTCCTCGGCGCTGGGCAGTTCGCCATTCAGCAGCAGGTAGCAGGTTTCCAGGTAGTCGGATTCTTCGGCCAGTTGTTCGATGGGGTAGCCGCGATGAAGCAGCACGCCCTTGTCGCCGTCGATGTAGGTGATCTTCGACTCGCAAGAGGCGGTAGACATAAAGCCAGGATCAAAAGTGAAGCGACCCGTGGAGGTCAGGCCCCGCACATCGATTACATCGGGACCTACGGTACCGGACAGAACGGGCAGCTCGACGGGGGCAATGCCCTCGATGATCAACTGCGCTTTTTTGTCAGCCATAGCGGCCTCCTATTTATGCTTGAAATCATCAGACAGCCCCCCACGCAGGGCCCGCACCACTATAGTGAGATAAATGCGAATGTCAATTTGAAGAAACCCATGTAGGAGAGGGGTTTGCGGGGTGTTTTTCGCTGAAAAAGGGCGCTATTTACGCCTTTTATATAAGGAGCGCAATCCGCTCTTAGGGGGAGGCCTTTCCGTTGTCATTAGTCAGCTAACTGTCTATACTCAGCGCCCGACTGCCAGGGGCCCTGAAGCCCGTATTCTGGAGGTCGGCACTCCCTTGGTGAGGGGTACCTGACCAGTGCACTTCCCGACAACTTGCCCTGATTGTTAGGGGCCTCAGTGTGAAAAAAAAGCCGTGAATAGCCAACGACCTGTAAACCTAGATCTCAGGACCATCAAACTCCCAATCACTGCTTACACGTCCATTCTCCACCGTATCTCTGGCGTCATCCTCTTCGTCGGCATCGCTGTGCTGCTTTACGCGCTCGGCAAGTCGCTGGCATCCGAGGAAGGCTTCGAGCAGGTGAAGGCGTGCCTGACCAGTCCGCTGGCCAAGTTTGTGATTTGGGGCCTGCTGTCCGCATTGCTTTATCACCTGGTCGCCGGTGTGCGCCACCTGGTGATGGATGCGGGTATCGGCGAGACGCTCGAGGGCGGCAAGCTGGGCTCGAAAATCGTCATCGCGATTTCCGCGGTGCTGATCGTGCTGGCGGGGGTGTGGGTATGGTAACCAATGTCACGAACTTCTCGCGTTCGGGCCTCTATGACTGGATGGCTCAGCGCGTTTCTGCGGTCGTTCTCGCGGCTTATTTCCTTTTCCTGCTGGGCTACCTCGTTGCGAATCCCGGCCTGACCTATGCTGACTGGCATGGTCTGTTCTCCCAGAACTGGATGCGCATCTTCAGCCTGCTCGGGCTGGTTGCTCTCGGTGTACATGCCTGGGTTGGCATGTGGACCATCTCCACTGACTACCTGACGCCGATGGCGCTGGGCAAGTGGGCAACCGTTGTGCGTTTCCTGTTCCAGGCAGTCTGCGGCATCGCCATGTTCGCGTACTTCGTCTGGGGCGTGCAGATTCTGTGGGGTATCTGATCCATGTCTAGCATTCGTACTCTTTCCTACGACGCCATCATCGTCGGCGGCGGTGGCGCTGGTATGCGCGCCGCGCTGCAATTGGCGCAGGGCGGCCACAAGACTGCTGTGGTCACCAAGGTCTTCCCGACCCGTTCTCACACCGTTTCCGCCCAGGGCGGCATCACCTGCGCCATCGCTTCGGCCGACCCGAACGACGATTGGCGCTGGCACATGTACGACACCGTCAAGGGCTCCGACTACATCGGTGACCAGGACGCGATCGAATACATGTGCTCCGTCGGCCCGGAAGCCGTGTTCGAGCTGGAACACATGGGCCTGCCGTTCTCCCGTACCGAGCAGGGCCGCATCTACCAGCGTCCGTTCGGTGGCCAGTCCAAGGACTTCGGCAAGGGTGGCCAGGCCGCCCGTACCTGCGCTGCCGCCGACCGTACCGGTCACGCGCTGCTGCACACTCTGTACCAGGCCAACCTGAAGAACGGCACCTCGTTCCTCAACGAGTGGTACGCCGTCGACTTGGTGAAGAACCAGGATGGCGCCGTGGTCGGCATCATCGCCATCTGCATCGAGACCGGCGAGACCGTCTACATCCGCTCCAAGGCCGTGGTGCTGGCCACGGGCGGCGCTGGCCGCATCTATGCGTCCACCACCAACGCCCTGATCAACACCGGTGACGGCATCGGCATGGCCCTGCGTGCAGGCGTGCCGGTCCAGGACATCGAAATGTGGCAGTTCCACCCGACCGGTATCGCCGGTGCCGGCGTGCTGGTGACCGAAGGTTGCCGTGGCGAGGGTGGCTACCTGATCAACGCCCATGGCGAGCGCTTCATGGAGCGTTACGCTCCGAACGCCAAGGACCTGGCCGGCCGCGACGTGGTCGCCCGTTCCATGGTCAAGGAAGTGCTGGCTGGCAACGGCTGTGGCCCGGACAAGGACCACGTGCTGCTGAAGCTCGACCACCTGGGCGAGGAAGTGCTGCACAGCCGCCTGCCGGGTATCTGCGAACTGTCGAAGACCTTCGCCCACGTCGACCCTGTCGTCGCGCCGGTGCCGGTGATCCCGACCTGCCACTACATGATGGGCGGCGTTGCCACCAACATCCATGGCCAGGCCATCACCCAGGATGCCAACGGCAAGGACACCATCATCGACGGCCTGTTCGCGGTCGGCGAAGTCGCCTGCGTATCCGTACACGGTGCCAACCGTCTCGGCGGCAACTCGCTGCTCGACCTGGTGGTATTCGGTCGTGCTGCCGGCCTGCACCTGGAAAAAGCCCTCAAGGAAGGTATCGAGCATCGCGGTGCTTCGGAAACCGACCTGGAGCTGTCGCTCAAGCGCCTGTCCGGCGTCAACGAGCGCAGCAGTGGCGAAGACGTGGCTCCGCTGCGTAAAGAACTGCAGAACTGCATGCAGAACTACTTCGGCGTATTCCGTACCGGCGAATACATGCAGAAAGGCATCGCTCAGCTGGCCGACCTGCGCGAGCGCATCGCCAACGTGAAGATCGCCGACAAGAGCCAGGCCTTCAACACCGCGCGTATCGAGGCGCTGGAACTGCAGAACCTTCTCGAAGTGGCCGAGGCTACCGCGATCGCAGCGGAGGTCCGCAAGGAATCCCGCGGCGCGCACGCCCGCGAAGACTTCGAAGATCGTGACGACGAGAACTGGCTGTGCCACACCCTGTATTTCCCGGGTGAGAAACGCGTTACCAAGCGCGACGTCAACTTCACGCCCAAGACCGTTCCGGCGTTTGAACCCAAAGTACGTACCTATTAAGGGTGGCTGATATGTCGCAAGCCAACATTCTGAAAGTCAGCGTTTATCGCTACAACCCGGACCAGGACGCTGCGCCCTTCATGCAGGACTTCCAGGTCGATACCGGCGGCAAGGACATCATGGTCCTGGACGTGCTGGCCCTGATCAAGGAGCAGGACGAGGGTTTCTCCTACCGTCGCTCCTGCCGTGAAGGCGTCTGCGGTTCCGACGGCATGAACATCAACGGCAAGAACGGCCTGGCCTGCATCACGCCGATCTCCGCTGCCGGCCTCAAGGGCGGCCAGCTGGTGATCCGCCCGCTGCCCGGGCTGCCGGTCATCCGTGACCTCGTCGTCGATATGAGCATCTTCTACAAGCAGTACGAGAAGGTGAAACCCTTCCTGCAGAACGACGCGCCCGCCCCGGCGATCGAGCGTCTGCAGTCCCCGGAAGAGCGCGAGAAGCTGGACGGTCTGTACGAGTGCATCCTGTGCGCCTGCTGCTCGACCTCCTGCCCCTCCTTCTGGTGGAACCCGGACAAGTTCCTCGGTCCCGCTGCACTGCTGCAGGCCTATCGCTTCCTGGCCGACAGCCGTGACACCAAGACCGAAGAGCGTCTGGCAGCGCTGGACGATCCGTTCAGCGTGTTCCGCTGCCGCGGCATCATGAACTGCGTGAGCGTCTGCCCCAAGGGTCTGAACCCGACGAAGGCGATCGGCCACGTACGTCACATGCTGCTGCAAAGCGGTACTTGATGCGCTTCATGCTTTACCCGTGACACCTGCGGCGCCGGTTTGCTTCCGGCGCCGCAGTAAAACCAGGACAGCAGCTCACAAAGCGGCGGTCCTTACTCGAAAATACATAGATGACCAGCAGGGGCAACCGGGCTGGTGCCCGGACTATCTGCGGGATCCTTGGTGGCTTTACCGAGTCGCTGTGCCAGGACTGTTGAAACCACGATGATTCCACGCCGGTGGTGTCCCCTTACCGAGGGTGACCAAGCATGCAAGAAAGCGTAATGCAGCGCATGTGGAACAGCGCCCACCTATCCGGTGGCAACGCTGCATATGTGGAAGAGCTCTATGAGCTTTACCTGCACGATCCCAACGCTGTGCCCGAAGAGTGGCGCACCTACTTCCAGAAGTTGCCGGCCGACGGCAACGCCGCCACCGACGTATCGCATTCTACTGTCCGCGACCATTTCGTCCTGCTCGCCAAGAACCAGCGCCGTGCCCAGCCCGTTTCGGCTGGCAGCGTCAGCAGCGAGCACGAGAAGAAGCAGGTCGAAGTCCTGCGCCTGATCCAGGCCTACCGCATGCGCGGCCATCAGGCGGCGACGCTCGACCCCCTCGGCCTCTGGCAGCGCAAGGTGCCGGCCGATCTGTCGATCAACCATTACGGCCTGACCGACGCCGACCTCGACACCACCTTCCGTACCGGTGAGCTCTACATCGGCAAGGAAGAAGCGACCCTGCGCGAGATCCATCAGTCGCTGCAGCAGACCTACTGCCGCACCATCGGTGCCGAGTTCACCCACATCGTCGATTCCGACCAGCGCAAGTGGTTCCAGCAGCGCCTGGAAAGCGTGCGTGGCCGCCCGGCGTTCTCCGCCGAAGTGCAGAGCCACCTGCTCGAGCGCCTGACCGCAGCCGAAGGCCTGGAAAAGTACCTGGGCACCAAGTACCCGGGCACCAAGCGTTTCGGCCTGGAAGGTGGCGAAAGCCTGATTCCGATGCTGGACGAGATCATCCAGCGCTCCGGCGCCTACGGCACTCAGGAAATCGTCATCGGCATGGCCCACCGCGGCCGTCTGAACGTCTTGGTCAACACCTTCGGCAAGAACCCGCGCGACCTGTTCGACGAGTTCGAGGGCAAGAAGGTCGAGGGCCTGTCCTCCGGTGACGTCAAGTACCACCAGGGCTTCTCCTCCAACGTCATGACCTCGGGCGGCGAAGTCCACCTGGCGCTGGCGTTCAACCCCTCCCACCTGGAAATCGTCTCCCCGGTGGTCGAGGGTTCCGTGCGCGCCCGTCAGGACCGCCGCAAGGACAAGGCCGGCGACAAGGTACTTCCGATCTCCATCCACGGCGACGCCGCCTTCGCGGGCCAGGGCGTGGTCATGGAAACCTTCCAGATGTCGCAGACCCGCGGCTACCGCACCGGCGGTACCGTGCACATCGTCATCAACAACCAGGTCGGCTTCACCACCAGCCGTCAGGACGACTCGCGCTCCACCGAGTACGCCACCGACGTCGCCAAGATGATCCAGGCGCCGATCTTCCACGTGAACGGCGACGATCCGGAAGCCGTGCTCTTCGTGACCCAGCTGGCCGTCGACTACCGCATGCAGTTCAAGCGTGACGTGGTCATCGACCTGGTCTGCTACCGCCGTCGCGGCCACAACGAGGCCGACGAGCCGAGCGGCACCCAGCCGCTGATGTACCAGCAGATCGCCAAGCAGCGCACCACGCGTGAGCTCTACGCCGATGCCCTGATCCAGTCCGGCGTGCTCGACAACGAGCGCGTGCAGACCAAGATCGACGAGTACCGCACCGCCCTGGACAACGGCCAGCACGTGGTCAAGAGCCTGGTGAAGGAGCCCAACAAGGAGCTCTTCGTCGACTGGCGCCCCTACCTGGGCCATGCCTGGACCGCTCGCCACGACACCCGTTTCGAGCTCAAGACCCTGCAGGATCTCTCCGCCAAGCTGCTGGAGATCCCGGAAGGCTTCGTCGTCCAGCGCCAGGTTTCGAAGATCCTCGAAGACCGCCAGAAGATGGGCGCCGGCGGCCTGCCGATCAACTGGGGCTACGCCGAGACCATGGCCTACGCCACCCTGCTGTTCGAAGGCCACCCGGTCCGCATCACCGGCCAGGACGTGGGTCGCGGTACCTTCTCGCACCGCCATGCGGCGCTGCACAACCAGAAGGACGCCGGCACCTACCTGCCGCTGCAGAACCTGTTCGACGGCCAGCCGAGCTTCGAACTATACGACTCCTACCTGTCCGAAGAGGCCGTGCTGGCCTTCGAATACGGCTACTCCACCACCACGCCCAACGCGCTGGTGATCTGGGAAGCCCAGTTCGGTGACTTCGCCAACGGCGCCCAGGTGGTGATCGACCAGTTCATCACCAGTGGCGAGCACAAGTGGGGTCGTCTCTGCGGCCTGACCATGCTGCTGCCGCACGGCTACGAAGGGCAGGGCCCGGAGCACTCCTCCGCACGCCTTGAGCGTTACCTGCAGCTGTGCGCCGAGCACAACATCCAGGTCTGCATGCCGACCACCCCGGCGCAGATCTACCACCTGCTGCGTCGCCAGGTGATCCGCCCGCTGCGCAAGCCGTTGGTCGTATTGACGCCCAAGTCCCTGCTGCGCCACAAACTCGCCATCTCCACCCTGGAAGATCTGGCCGAGGGTTCGTTCCAGACCGTCATCGGCGAGATCGACCCGATCGATCCGAAGAAGGTCGAGCGTCTGGTGCTGTGCAGCGGCAAGGTCTACTACGACCTGCTGGAAAAGCGTCGTGCCGAAGGCCGCGAAGACATCGCCATCGTGCGCATCGAGCAGCTCTATCCGTTCCCGGAAGACGACCTGGCCGAAGTTCTTGCCCAGTACAAGAACCTCAAGCACATCGTCTGGTGCCAGGAAGAGCCGATGAACCAGGGCGCCTGGTACTGCAGCCAGCATCACATGCGTCGTGTCGCGGCGGCCCACAAGAAAGGGCTGTTCCTCGAGTACGCCGGTCGTGACGCGTCGGCCTCGCCGGCCTGCGGCTATGCCTCGATGCACGCCGAGCAGCAGGAAAAACTGCTGCAAGATGCCTTTACTGTTTAACGCCTTCGCGCAGATAAAACCGAATTAGATAGGAACCCATACAAATGGCTATCGAGATCAAAGCCCCTACATTCCCCGAGTCGGTTGCCGATGGCACCGTAGCCACCTGGCACAAGAAGCCGGGCGAGGCCGTGAAGCGTGACGAGCTGATCGTCGACATCGAAACCGACAAGGTGGTGATGGAAGTGCTGGCCGAGGCCGACGGCGTCCTGGCCGAGATCGTCAAGAACGAGGGCGACACCGTCCTCAGTGGCGAACTGCTGGGCAAACTGACCGAAGGTGGCGCTGCCGCCGCCGCTCCCGCCGCTGCCGCCCCGGCTGCCGCTCCCGCTGCCCAGGCCGCCGCTTCGGCTGCCGGTGGCGACGACGCCATCCTCTCGCCGGCCGCTCGCAAGCTGGCCGAAGAGAACGGCATCGACCCGAACAGCATCGCTGGCACCGGCAAGGGCGGTCGCGTAACCAAGGAAGACGTGGTCGCCGCCGTCGAAGCGAAGAAATCCGCTCCGGCCGCCGCCCCGGCTGCCAAGGCTGCCGCTCCGGCCGCCGAAGCCCCGGTCTTCGCCGCGGGTGATCGCGTCGAGAAGCGCGTCCCGATGACCCGCCTGCGTGCCAAGGTCGCCGAGCGCCTGGTCGAAGCCCAGTCCACCATGGCCATGCTGACCACCTTCAATGAAGTCGACATGACCGAAGTCATGGCCCTGCGTTCGAAGTACAAGGACCTGTTCGAGAAGACCCACAACGGCGTCCGCCTGGGCTTCATGTCCTTCTTCGTCAAGGCTTCCGTCGAGGCGCTGAAGCGTTTCCCGGCGGTCAACGCCTCGATCGACGGCAACGACATCGTCTACCACGGCTACCAGGACATCGGCGTTGCCGTTTCCAGTGACCGTGGCCTGGTGGTTCCGGTCCTGCGCAACGCCGAGCTGATGAGTCTGGCGGAAGTCGAGAACGGCATCGCCACCTTCGGCAAGAAGGCGCGCGAGGGCAAACTGTCCATCGACGAGATGACCGGTGGCACCTTCACCATCACCAACGGCGGTACTTTCGGTTCGATGATGTCGACCCCGATCGTCAACCCGCCGCAGGCCGCCATCCTCGGCATGCACAACATCATCCAGCGTCCCATGGCCGTGAACGGCCAAGTGGTCATCCGCCCGATGATGTACCTGGCTCTGTCCTACGATCACCGTCTGATCGATGGCAAGGAAGCCGTCAGCTTCCTGGTGACCATCAAGAACCTGCTGGAAGACCCGGCTCGTCTGCTGCTGGACATCTAAATCAGTTGCAAGCCACACGCCGCAAGCTGCAGAACATCGCAGCCCGGCCCGTGGCTTGCCGCTCGAAGCTCGAGGCTTAGGAGAACGTTATGACCCAGAAATTCGACGTGGTAGTGATTGGTGCGGGCCCCGGCGGTTACGTCGCGGCCATCAAGGCAGCCCAACTGGGCCTGAAGACCGCCTGCATCGAGAAATACCAGGACAAGGACGGCAAGACCGCTCTGGGCGGTACCTGCCTGAACGTCGGCTGCATTCCGTCGAAGGCGCTGCTGGACAGCTCCTACAAGTACCACGAGGCCATCGATGGCTTCAAAATCCATGGCATCGAAGCCAAGGGCGTCAGCATCGACGTACCGGCCATGGTCGCGCGTAAGAACGGCATCGTTAAGAACCTGACCGGCGGCGTGAGCACCCTGTTCAAGGCCAACGGCGTCACCCTGCTGGAAGGCCACGGCAAGCTGCTGGCCAACAAGCAGGTCGAAGTCACCGGTTCCGACGGCAAGACCCAGATCGTCCAGGCCGAGAACGTGATCCTGGCATCCGGCTCCCGCCCGGTGGAAATCCCCCCGGCTCCCATCGACCAGGACGTCATCGTCGACTCCACCGGCGCCCTGGACTTCCAGGCCGTGCCGAAGAAGCTCGGCGTGATCGGCGCTGGCGTGATCGGCCTGGAGCTGGGCTCCGTATGGGCCCGCCTGGGTGCCGAAGTCACCGTACTGGAAGCCCTGGACAAGTTCCTCCCGGCCGCTGACGAGCAGATCGCCAAGGAAGCCCTCAAGGTCCTCACCAAGCAGGGCCTGAAGATCCGCCTGGGCGCCCGTGTCACCGGTACCGAAGTTAAGAAGAAGCAGGTCACCGTCAGCTTCACCGACGCCGAAGGCGAGCAGAAGCAGGTGTTCGACAAGCTGATCGTTGCCGTTGGTCGTCGTCCGGTCACCACCGACCTGCTGGCTGCCGACAGCGGCGTTACCCTTGACGAGCGCGGCTACATCTACGTCGACGACCACTGCAAGACCTCCGTTCCCGGCGTCTTCGCCATCGGCGACGTGGTGCGTGGCGCGATGCTGGCCCACAAGGCGTCGGAAGAGGGCATCATGGTCGCCGAGCGCATCGCCGGCCACAAAGCCCAGATGAACTACGACCTGATCCCGTCGGTGATCTACACCCACCCGGAAATCGCGTGGGTCGGCAAGACCGAGCAGTCCCTGAAGGCCGAAGGCGTCGAAGTCAACGTCGGCACCTTCCCCTTCGCGGCCAGCGGTCGCGCCATGGCTGCCAACGACACCACCGGCCTGGTCAAGGTCATCGCCGATGCCAAGACCGACCGCGTCCTGGGCGTCCACGTGATCGGCCCGAGCGCAGCCGAGCTGGTACAGCAAGGCGCGATCGGCATGGAGTTCGGCACCAGCGCCGAAGACCTGGGCATGATGGTCTTCTCGCACCCGACCCTGTCCGAGGCGCTGCACGAAGCGGCCCTGGCCGTGAACGGCCACGCGATCCACATCGCCAACCGCAAGAAGCGTTGAGAAATCAGCCGGGGATGCCGCGCCCTGTTGCGGCCTCCCCAGCGGATTCCTGACAGAAGAACCACGGCGGGCCACCCGTCGTGAGTCCCTCAGGGGCTCACCGCGGAAAGCCCGCCGGACTGCCTTCAGAAGCAGTCACAGGTGGCGCGGCACCACGAATGCAGCGCCGAATGGGCAATACCCAAACGAAGACGGTAGACAAGCATGAATCTCCACGAATATCAGGGTAAGCAGCTGTTCGCTGAGTACGGCCTGCCCGTATCCAAGGGCTTCGCCGTGGATACCCCGGAAGAAGCCGCAGAAGCCTGCGAAAAAATCGGTGGCAGCGAGTGGGTCGTCAAGGCCCAGGTCCACGCCGGCGGCCGCGGTAAAGCGGGCGGCGTGAAGCTGGTCAAGAGCAAGGACGACGCCAAGGCGTTCGCCGCCAACTGGCTCGGCAAGCGCCTGGTGACCTACCAGACCGACGCCAACGGCCAGCCGGTCAGCAAGATCCTGGTCGAGTCCTGCACCGATATCGCCAAGGAACTGTACCTGGGCGCCGTGGTAGACCGTTCCAGCCGCCGCATCGTGTTCATGGCCTCCACCGAAGGTGGCGTGGACATCGAGAAAGTAGCCCACGAGACTCCCGAGAAGATCCTCAAGGCCACCGTTGACCCGCTGGTCGGCGCTCAGCCCTACCAGGGTCGTGAACTGGCCTTCCAACTGGGCCTGCAAGGCGACCAGATCAAGCAGTTCACCCACATCTTCGTGAACCTGGCCAAGCTGTTCCAGGACTACGACCTGGCCCTGCTGGAAGTGAACCCGCTGGTGATCAAGGCCGACGGCAACCTGCACTGCCTGGACGCCAAGATCAACATCGACAGCAACGCCATGTACCGCCAGCCCAAGCTGCGCGCCATGCACGACCCGTCCCAGGACGACGCGCGTGAAGCCCATGCGCAGAAGTGGGAACTGAACTACGTCGCGCTGGAAGGCAACATCGGCTGCATGGTCAACGGCGCTGGCCTGGCCATGGGCACCATGGACATCGTCAACCTGCACGGTGGCAAGCCTGCCAACTTCCTCGACGTCGGCGGCGGCGCTACCAAGGAGCGCGTGACCGAAGCCTTCAAGATCATCCTGTCCGACAGCAACGTAGCTGCCGTACTGGTGAACATCTTCGGCGGTATCGTTCGTTGCGACATGATTGCCGAAGGCATCATCGGTGCAGTGAAGGAAGTCGGCGTGAAGATCCCGGTGGTCGTCCGCCTGGAAGGCAACAACGCCGAACTCGGCGCCAAGGTACTGGCCGAAAGCGGTCTGAACATCATCGCTGCGACCAGCCTGACCGACGCTGCCCAGCAGGTCGTCAAGGCCGCGGAGGGTAAGTAATGAGCGTCCTGATCAATAAAGACACCAAAGTAATCTGCCAGGGCTTCACCGGCTCGCAGGGCACCTTCCACTCCGAGCAAGCCATCGCCTACGGCACCAAGATGGTTGGCGGCGTGACCCCCGGCAAGGGCGGCACCACCCACCTCGGCCTGCCGGTGTTCAACACCGTCAAGGAAGCCGTGGAAGCCACCGGCGCCGACGCATCGGTGATCTACGTTCCGGCTCCGTTCTGCAAGGATTCCATCCTCGAAGCGGCTTTCGGCGGCATCAAGCTGATCGTCTGCATCACCGAAGGCATCCCGACCATCGACATGCTGGAAGCCAAGGTCAAGTGCGACGAGCTGGGCGTACGCCTGATCGGCCCGAACTGCCCGGGCGTGATCACTCCTGGCGAGTGCAAGATCGGCATCATGCCGGGTCACATCCACCTGCCGGGCAAGGTAGGCATCGTGTCGCGTTCCGGCACCCTGACCTATGAAGCCGTGAAGCAGACCACCGACGCCGGCTTCGGCCAGTCCACCTGCGTGGGCATCGGTGGCGACCCGATCCCGGGCTCCAACTTCATCGACATCCTGAAGCTGTTCCAGGAAGACCCGAAGACCGAAGCGATCGTCATGATCGGTGAGATCGGCGGTTCCGCTGAAGAAGAAGCCGCTGCCTTCATCAAGGCCAACGTGACCAAGCCGGTGGTGTCCTACATCGCCGGTGTCACCGCACCGCCCGGCAAGCGCATGGGCCACGCCGGCGCCATCATCTCCGGCGGCAAGGGCACTGCGGACGAGAAGTTCGCCGCCCTGCAGGACGCGGGTGTGAAGACCGTGCGTTCCCTGGCCGACATCGGCAAGGCCCTGGCCGAGCTGACCGGCTGGGAAGTGAAGAAGGCCTAAGGCTTTCCGATCTGAGCAAAGGCCACCTTCGGGTGGCCTTTGTGTTTTTTCGCGCCTGTTCTTCAGGCGACAGATAGTTAAGTCCTGTCGACAGGCTGATGCATGTCAGTGCCGGTAGGCTGAACAAATCGCTAGTCTTGCACCCCTCAAGCTCGCCAGGCTCCACAAGGGCAGGGAACGGGCACCCATGGTCGATCCCAAAACGGATGGATGACGTTTCCCGTACCCCGGGGAAACCCTCTGAAACTATGAAATTCTGCCTGTGGTATTCCTCCCTATGACTCGTTTGAAAGGCTCGGACCTCCTGGCCCTCGGCTTCATGACATTCGCGCTGTTCCTTGGCGCCGGCAACATCATTTTTCCGCCCAGCGCCGGCATGGCTGCGGGTGAAAACGTCTGGCGCGCCGCGCTCGGCTTCCTGCTCACCGGCGTCGGCCTGCCGCTGCTCACCGTGGTCGCCCTGGCACGTGTCGGGGGCGGCATGGACCGCCTCACCGCGCCGCTCGGCAAGGCTGCCGGCCTGGCCTTCGCGGTAGCCGTGTACCTGGCCATAGGGCCTCTTTTCGCCACCCCGCGTACCGCCGTGGTTTCCTTCGAGATGGGTGTTGCGCCATTCACCGGAGAAAGCGGCATCGCACTGTTCACCTACAGCGTGCTGTACTTCGGTGCCGTGCTCTTCCTGGCCCTGAATCCCGGCAAGCTGGTGGACAGCATCGGCAAGTTCATCACCCCTGTGCTGCTGGCGGCGCTGCTGGTTCTGGGCGGTGCCGCGATGAGCATGCCGGCCGGTCCCATCGGCAGCACCTCGCAGGCTTACCAGGCCGCGCCGCTGGTGGAAGGTTTCCTGCAGGGCTACCTGACCATGGACACCCTGGGTGCGCTGGTATTCGGCATCGTCATCGCCACGGCCATCCGCGACCACGGTGTCGAAGATGCCGGCCTGGTTACTCGCTACTCCGTCATAGCCGGGATCATCGCTGCTTCCGGACTGGCCGCCGTCTACCTCGCGCTCTTCTATCTGGGAGCCACCAGCCAGGGCATCGCCGGTGACGCACAGAACGGTGTACAGATCCTCACCGCCTACGTTCAGCACACCTTCGGCACCGTCGGCAGCCTGCTGCTGGCCGTGGTCATCACCCTGGCCTGCCTGACCACCGCCGTCGGCCTGCTGACCGCGTGCGGCGAGTTCTTCAGCCGCATCCTGCCGGTCTCCTACCGCACCGTGGTACTGGGGCTGGCCGCGTTCAGCCTGCTGGTGGCCAACCAGGGGCTGACCCAGCTGATCGCCTTCTCGGTGCCTGTGCTGGTGGGGCTGTATCCCCTGGCGATCGTCCTGGTGGCATTGAGCCTCTGCAATCGCCTGTGGCTGTCGTCGCGTCGCGTCTTCGTGCCCACGATGCTCGTTGCCCTCGTCTTCGGCCTCATCGACGGCCTGGGCGCTGCCGGCTTCAAGTCGTTGGTACCGTCCTTCATCGAGCACCTGCCGTTCTCCAGCCAGAGCCTGGCCTGGCTGCTGCCGGTGCTGCTGGTCCTGGTGCTGGCGGTTATCGCCGACCGCCTGGCGGGCCGCCCCGCCGTCGCGCCGGCCTGAGCCGCTTCGCACCCTTTGAGAGGCCACCTGCGGGTGGCCTTTTTCATGGCTGCCCCTGCCACCGCGCCTGGTTGAAAGCGGGTGCGGTGTTGCGTCGGTGACCGGGTGTCTTCCCCGGCGGCGTTGACGTCTACAGGGCGGTTCCCCTTATCCGCACCAGGCCACCCATGAACGACATTTCCGAGCTGATCGACTTCCACTACCTGTGGAACCTGCTGGCCATCCTCTGGTTCATCCTCTGCTGGGGTGGCTACACCCGCTACGCCACCTGGAAGGGCAGGGACACCCCGTGCCTCGCCTCGGTCATGCACCTGTATCGCGAAGACTGGATGCGCCGCCTGCTGCTGCGCGACAACCGCATCGCCGACGCCAGCGTGATCGGCAACCTGGAGCGCAACGCCTCCTTCTTCGCCTCCAGCACCCTCATCATCCTCGCCGGCGTGCTCACCGTGCTCGGCTCCACCGACCGCGCCGTCTCCATCCTCGCCGACCTGCCGTACGTCGAGCCCGCCAGCCGGGGCATCTCCGAGGTCAAGCTGCTGGCCATCGCCGTGGTGTTCGTCTACTCCTTCTTCACCTTCAGCTGGTGCATGCGCCAGTACAACTTCGCCGCCGTACTGGTGGGGGCGGCGCCGATGATCGGCGAGCGCAACGTCGGCGACCAGGAACGCAAGGACTTCGCCGTGCGCACCGCGCGGGTCATCTCGCTCGCGGCCAACCAGTTCAACCTCGGCCTGCGCAGCTACTACTTCGGCCTGGCCATGCTGGCCTGGTTCATCAACCCCTGGTTCTTCATGCTGATCACCGCAGGCGTGGTCCTGGTGCTGTATCGACGCGAATTCCACTCCGCTGTGCTAGAGGTGATGGTGTACACCCCGACGACACAGGCGGCGGAGCCGCCGAAGGAGAAAAACGAATGAGTATTCCGTTCTGGTGCGTGTTCTTCGCTGCCCTGCTGATCTACATCGCCAAGATTCCCGTGGCCAGGGCCATGAAGGAGGAGGGCGGCGGCTACGACAACCACCACCCCCGGGCCCAGCAATCCCGCCTGACCGGCTTCGGCGGTCGTGCGCTGGGGGCGCACCTCAACAGCATCGAGATCTTCCCGCTGTTCGCCGCCGGCGTGCTGATGGCCCACACCACCGACACCCGTGGCTGGCTGATCGACCTGCTGGCGCTGGTGTTCATCGTCTCCCGGGTGATCTACCTGTTCCTCTACTGGAACGACATCCACCTGCTGCGCAGCCTGGTATGGGTGGTCGGGCTCGTGTGCTGCCTGCTGTTGATGCTCAGCCCGGTGCTCTGACTCATCGTCACCCCCGCGCAGGCGGGGGCGACCGACTGGCACCCGGCAGATACGAGAAGGCCCGCATGATGCGGGCCTTTGCGTTGGGGGATGGAGCCTGGGGTCACTTGCCGTCGATGGCGTCCTTGGCTTCGTCGCCGGCGCCTTCCACCGCATCGCCGATGTCATCGGCGGCCTCTTCGGCCTTCTCGCCGGCGGTGGGTTCGTGACCGGTGATCGGGTCGGCCTTCCGTTCGGCCGCCTCGCCGCTTTCCTTCGCCGCGTCGCCCAGGGATTCCATGGCTTCGGATGCCGATTCCTTGGCCGCTTCCATCTTGTCTTCCGGGGTCTTTTCGCAGGCTGCCAGGCCGAGGGTCACGGCCAGGATCAGGGCATAGGGAAGGGGATTGAGCACGGTATGTCTCCTGGTTCTCTAGGGGCGGGATGAGTGGCCTCATCGCGTGCCGTTTGGAGCCCAGGCGTTTCGCTTTAGTTCCTCGAGTTGCCGCCAGCCCGCATGGCGCAAGGGCTGGCGGCTGCCGCTGTTACTGCTGGCCGCTGGGCTGGCCACCCTGCGGGGCGGCTTCCGGTGCGGTGCTCGGCGCAGCCGGGGTGGAGGGGGCCGGAGCCGGGGTCTGCGGGGCACCGCCAGGTGCCGGCTGGGTGGCGGCGGGCGGGGTTTCGCTCGGCTGGGCGGCCTTGTCGTCAGCGGGTTTGTCGCAGGCGGCGAGGCCCAGGCTCGCGGCGATCAGCAGGGCATAGGCATAGGACTTGTGCATGGGGGGTCTCCTTGGTCTCGGTTGTTGCACGACGAGCTTTCGAGTCCCCCTGTGCCCCGGAAGTTCAGCCGGATCGCCCCGGCGGCGGGCCGCGCTGTATCATGCGCGCCTTCACGCCAACGCCATGGAACCACCGGATGAGCGACAACCCCATTCTCGACAATGCCCAGCGCTTCCTGTCCGTGCTGCGCCACTGCCAGGTGCTCGGCCTGCGCGTGCACGATGCCGACAGCCGGGGCCTGACCCTGTGCCTGCCCTACAGCGAGCGGATCATCGGCAACCCGGAAACCGGCGTCATCCATGGCGGCGCCATCACCACCCTGATGGACACCACCTGCGGCATCTCCACCGTCTGCGTGCTCCCGGAGTTCGAGATCTGCCCGACCCTCGACCTGCGCATCGACTACATGCACCCGGCCGAGCCGAACAAGGACGTCTTTGGTTTCGCCGAGTGCTACCGCGTCACGCCCAACGTCATCTTCACCCGCGGCTATGCCTACCAGGACGACCCGGAGCAGCCCATCGCCCATGTGGTCGGTGCCTTCATGCGCATGGGCAAGCCCAGCCAGCTGAAGAAGGGGAGCGCGGCATGAAGCTCGATCTCGACGCCCTGGTACGAGAAGCCCACGAGAAGAACGACTACGACTCGCTGGTGTGCCTGATCCCCTACGCCAAGCTGCTGGGCATCGAATGCCTGCGCCTGGGGGAGGACATGGTGTTCCGCCTGCCGGCGAACAAGGACAACATCGGCAACCCGACCTTGCCGGCCATCCACGGCGGCGTGATCGCCGGCTTCATGGAGCACGCCGCGATGCTCCACCTGCTGATGTTCATGGGCATTCCACATTTGCCCAAAATCATCGACTTCTCGATAGATTACCTACGCGCCGGGCACTATCGTGACACCTTCGCCACCTGCCAGGTCTGGCGACAAGGCCGTCGCGTCGCCAACGTTGCCATCACCGCCTGGCAGACCAACCAGACCGAGCCCATCGCCACCGCCCGCGCCCACTTCAAGGTCGACGAACCCTGACCCGTGGCCGGGTGCGATACGCCCGGTCACGCACCAAGGAATCCTGGATGGATGCACTACTGATACTCGGCGGGCTGCTGCTGATCCTCGCCAGCCTCGTCTGGCTGGTCATGCTCGCCTTCGGTACCAGCCTGCTGTGGGGGATCGGCAGCCTGTTGCCGCCGCTCACCCTCGGCTACATCGCCGCGCACTGGCGCACCGCGCGCAAGGCGGTGATGCTCGCGGCCCTCGGCGTCATCCCGCTGATCGTCGGGCTGACCCTCCTGGCCAACCGCGACCCCGAGCGCCTGCACGCCCTGGTCAGCCTCGAATGGCTCAAGGGCGAGCGCAAGGCGCCGAGCGAACTGGCCATCGACCTGCGCGGCGAGCTCAACGGCCAGCCCTTCCAGCCCCAGCAGGCCGAGCTCATCGATGGCGTGCTCAGCCTGCGTGAAGGCCAGGACTTCTTCGCCCGCCGCGAGGTGAGCATCCGCCTGGGCCAGCAACCCGGGGACGAACTGCGCCTGGACGTGCTGCCCGAAGACGCCGGCAGCAAGCCCGAGGTCGAGATCAGCTGGCTGCTGCCCGAGCAGGAGCTGCCCGAGGCGCGACGCCTGGGCAGGGGCTACACCCTGCACCTGGACCTCAAGCGGCGCGGCCCGAACACCCTCGCCGGTGCCTTCCACCTGGTGCTGCCGCCGCAGTTCCACACCACCCTTAGCGGTGAGGTCGAGCTGTTCACCGACCGCCTGCGCTACCGGGACGGGCAGGTCGACCTGCGCCACGACTCCATGGACACCCTGCACTACGTCGCCCGCGACTACCTGCAGCGCCGTTTCGCCACCCGCCAGGTCGAAGTGGCACGGCTGCCGACCGCCAGCCTGCCCGCGCGCGAACTGGAGCTGGAAGTCGACGCCCGCATCGACGGCACCGCCCAGCGCCTGCCGCTGCAGTTCATCCGCAGCGACCTGCGCGGCTGGGCCATCCGGGGCGACCGCTTCCCGGCCTTGCCAGCGGTCGAATCCAAGCCCGAGACCGCCAGCGCCAAGGCCGAGGACGCCCCGGCCGAACGCACCTCGCGTCCGGCCGACCGGCGCCAGCGCTTCTCCCTGGAGCGCCTGCTGAACAACCCCAACCACTACCAGAACCTCGCCATGCGCGTGCAGACCCAGCGTGGCAGCCTGGCCGAAGGGCGCTTCAACGGCATCAACGGTGCCGGCCAGATCATCATCCGCCGCAACATCTCCGGGCAGGGCGAGGCCAGCTTCGTGCTGCGCCCCGAAGAGATCGCCCGCATCGAGCTGCTCGAGCCCTGACCCCCGCCGTCACGGCCGCCCGCCCGGGCGGTCGTCGACGCCCTCCATGCAAGCCCTTGAAATTGAACAGCAAGCCCCCATCTGGATGACATCCGCCGCAGTCGCGGCCTATATCATCCGTGGAGTTAGACGACCATGAGTGTGGAGACTCAAAAAGAAACCCTGGGCTTCCAGACCGAAGTGAAGCAACTGCTTCACCTGATGATCCATTCCTTGTACTCCAACAAGGAAATCTTCCTGCGCGAGCTGATCTCCAACGCCTCCGACGCAGCCGACAAGCTGCGTTTCGAAGCGCTGGCCAAGCCGGAGCTGCTCGAAGGCGGCGCCGAGCTGAAGATCCGCGTGAGCTTCGACAAGGACGCCAAGACCGTCACCCTCGACGACAACGGCATCGGCATGAGCCGCGATGAAGTCATCGCCCACCTGGGCACCATCGCCAAGTCCGGCACCGCCGACTTCCTGAAGAACCTGTCGGGCGACCAGAAGAAGGACTCGCACCTGATCGGCCAGTTCGGCGTGGGCTTCTACTCCGCCTTCATCGTCGCCGACAAGGTGGACGTGTTCACCCGTCGCGCCGGCCTCTCCGCCGCCGAGGGCGTGCACTGGTCGTCGAAAGGCGAGGGCGAGTTCGACATCGCCAGCATCGAGAAGGCCGAGCGCGGCACCCGCATCGTCCTGCACCTGAAAGCCGGCGAGGAAGAGTTCGCCGATGGCTGGCGCCTGCGCAACGTCATCAAGAAATACTCCGACCACATCGCCCTGCCCATCGAACTGCCGAAAGAGCACTACGGCGAAGAGAAGGACAAGCCGGCCGAGCCCGAGTGGGAGACCGTCAACCGCGCCAGCGCCCTCTGGACCCGTCCGCGCACCGAGGTGAAGGACGAGGAATACCAGGAGTTCTACAAGCACGTCGCCCACGACTTCGAGAACCCGCTGTCCTGGAGCCACAACAAGGTCGAGGGCAAGCTGGAATACACCTCCCTGCTGTACGTCCCGGCCCGTGCGCCGTTCGACCTGTACCAGCGTGAAGCGCCGCGAGGCCTCAAGCTCTACGTCCAGCGCGTATTCATCATGGATCAGGCCGAACAGTTCCTGCCCTTGTACATGCGCTTCATCAAGGGCGTGGTGGACTCCAACGACCTGTCCCTGAACGTCTCCCGCGAGATCCTCCAGAGCGGCCCGGTGATCGACTCCATGAAGTCGGCGCTGACCAAGCGCGTACTGGACATGCTGGAGAAACTGGCCAAGAACGAGCCCGAGCAATACAAGGGCTTCTGGAAGAACTTCGGCCAGGTCCTCAAGGAAGGCCCGGCGGAGGACTTCGCCAACAAGGAGAAGATCGCCGGCCTGCTGCGCTTCGCCTCCACCAGCGACGAAAGCGGCGAGCAGAGCGTCTCCCTGGCCGACTACATCGGCCGCATGAAGGAAGGCCAGGACAAGGTCTACTTCCTCACCGGCGAATCCTACGCCCAGGTGAAGAACAGCCCGCACCTGGAAGTCTTCCGCAAGAAAGGCATCGAAGTGCTGCTGCTCACCGACCGCATCGACGAGTGGCTGATGAGCTACCTCACCGAATTCGACGGCAAGCACTTCGCCGACGTGGCACGCGGCGACCTCGACCTCGGCAAGCTGGACTCGGAAGAGGACAAGAAGGCCCAGGAAGAAGTGGCCAAGGCCAAGGAAGGGCTGGTCGAGCGCCTCAAGGCCGCCCTCGGCGATGACGTCTCGGAAGTGCGCGTCTCGCACCGCCTGACCGACTCCCCGGCGATCCTCGCCATCGGCGAACAGGACCTGGGCCTGCAGATGCGCCAGATCCTCGAAGCCAGCGGGCAGAAGGTGCCGGACTCCAAGCCCATCTTCGAGTTCAACCCCAGCCACCCGCTGATCGAGAAGCTGGACAACGAGCAGGATGAAGAGCGCTTCGGCGAGCTGTCCCACATCCTCTTCGACCAGGCCGCCCTGGCCGCCGGCGACAGCCTGAAGGACCCGGCCGCCTACGTGCGCCGCCTGAACAAGCTGCTGGTGGAACTCTCCGCCTGAGGCGCGTGAAGCACCCCGGAAAGGCCCGCGTAAGCGGGCCTTTTTCATGGGCGTGTCCCGTCCTGAATAAGGTTTACACCTTCGCCCTTATTTCAGGAGAACCCCGATGGCAGAAGGTATCCGTCGCAGTCAGCGTGATTACACACAGGCTTTTAAACTGGCAGTGGTCGATCAGGTCGAAAAAGGCGAAATGAGCTACAAAGAGGCTCAGGCTCGCTACGGCATCCAGGGCCGATCGACGGTGCTGGTGTGGTTACGCAAGCATGGCCGGCAGGACTGGAGTCAGGGAGCTTCCATTCGATCCGCCAGGAGCAAGCCGATGTCCGAACCCAACCTGCCACTGACGCCGGAGCAGCGCATCAAGGAGCTGGAGCAGCAGCTGGAAGTCATGAGCCAGAAGGCCCAGTTCTTCGAGGCGGTCGTGACTGTACTGAAGAACGACTACGGCGTATCCGTTGTAAAAAAGCGTCCCGGCAAGTCCTCACGCAAAGGCAAGTCCCGGCGCTGAGCGTTAGCAGGGCTTGCCAGTTCATGGGCTTGAGTCGCCAAGCCTATTACCAGCGCAACCGCTCGGCGGACCGGCGTTCCGAGCAAGATTCGCTGATTGCCCAGGTCGTGCGTGAGGTACGGATGCGGCAGCCCCGTCTGGGAACGCGCAAGTTGCATTTTTTGCTGCAGGATCAGGCCAGGATCGCGTTCCATGTGGGTCGGGATCGCCTGTTTAGGGTGCTGGCGGAGCATCGCCTGCTGGTCAAACCCAAGCGGGCGTACCACAAGACCACCCACAGCTTTCACCGGTTCTATCGTCATCCGAATCTGCTCAAGCCAGGGCCACAGCAGGTGTTGCCCTGCGCCCCGGAACAGGTATGGGTGGCGGATATCACCTATTTGCCGAGCCAGAGCGGTCCGCTTTACCTGAGCCTGGTCACCGATGCCTATTCGCGCAAGATCGTCGGCCATCACGTCCACGACAGCCTGCATGCCGAGTCGGTGGCCCGAGCCTACAGCCAGGCGCTGCGGTACCGCACGACGCGGAACCCCCTGGTGCATCACTCCGACCGAGGCATCCAGTACTGCTCGGAGCTGTACCAGCGCCTGCACGCGCAGCACGGGGCAACCTGCTCGATGACCGATGGTTACGACTGTTACCAGAATGCGCTGGCTGAGCGCGTCAACGGCATCCTGAAGAACGAGTTGCTGGAGCACCCACCCACCGACCTCGGACAGGCGCGCCGCATGGTGCGCGAAGCCGTCGATATCTATAACCGGGAGCGGCCTCACCTGGCTCTGAAATACAAAACGCCCAATGCGGTGCATCGGGCGTTTTGAGGTCTGGAGCCTGACCTGAAAGGTGTAAACCTATTTCAGGACTAGACAGCGCAGCATGAGGGTGCTCTTGGTCGGGTGGGTGGAGCGCAGCGAAACCGCGATTGCCAGGCCCCAGGCTCACCCATCCTCCGGCCCATCACCCCAAACGAAAAAGGCCCGCAATTGCGGGCCTTCTTCATGGCCTGGCGGGCGGGTCAGAACACGCCGTTCTTGCTGGCGTCGAGGATGGTCGCCTTGTTGTTGTCGTAGTGGATCTGGTTGATCTTGCTGAACGGGTTGGCGACCACGACGCCGGGGAACAGCAGGATCTGCATCCAGGTGCGCACGCTGTCCTGCTTGGTCACCTCGGCCAGCACCTTGCCGTCGCGGCTGCGGTAGGTGGTCTGGGTGATCACGCGGTCCTCGGCGGTGGACGGCACCACCATCAGGGTCAGGCCGCTGATGAAGGCCAGCGCCATGCTGCCGTGGCCGTCGTTGGTCACCTTCACCTCGGCGGTGATGTCGGCGTCACCGAAGCCTTCGGTGACCGAGGAGAACAGGTTCGATTCCTTGTAGGCCTTGCCGGTGATGTCGGACCAGGCTTTTACGGTGGCCGGCTGCACGGCGCCATCGACGTCGTTCATCTTGACCTTGCCTTCCACTACGTAGCGCAGCGAGGGCTTCTGTTCCCCGGCTTGCGGCCAGTTGCCGAGATTCTCTGTCTCGCCCGAACGGAAGCCGGCACAGCCGGTGAGCAGGGCCAGGCCCAGGAGGAGGGTGGTGATGCGCAGGACGTGGGTCATTTCGTTTGTTTTCCAAGATCGGATTGGTATTGGTCGAGCAGGTCGGCGAGTGCGCCCTGGCGTTCGGGGCCGCCACTGACCGGGCCCAGCGAGTAGAGCGAAATGCTGCGCTCGCCGTACTGGCGGGTCTGGTAGCTGTAGAGCAGCTTGCCCTGGGCGTCGCTCACCTGGAGGCGGCCGCTGACGTTGGACTCGTCGATGTGGGTGGTGCCGCCGAACCAGATGTAGCCGGTCAGGGTCACGATGGCGAAAGGGAAGTACCCGCCGTAGGGACGACGGTGGACGTTGTAGGTGTCGAAGCTGAACGACAGCACCTGGTCGTCCGGGGCGATGGCCTGCCCGGGCATGCGCACGTCGCTGAAGCGGTTGCTGGCCTTGAGGTAGTTTCCCAGGCTCAGGGTCATGCCGTTGGACTCGGTCTTCCCGGCGTTCCACTTGACGAAGGTCTTGTCGGTCACCTCGACACGGGCGAGGGCGACGCTTTGCCGGGCAGGGCTGGCGGCCTTGTCGGGGGCGGGGAAGTCGGTGCCCTGGGGCACGGTCACGCAACCACCCAGCAGGGACAGGGAAAGAAGGACAGCGGCGAAAGGCCCCTTCATGTCACGCTCCTTGTGAGAAGAATTCGGTTGGAAGTCATGGATGCCGGAAAACCGGCGGCGGCATGATGCCAATCTGATGGCGGTGTCGCAAGTTGCAGCGCCACCCAGGAACCAGGAACGCGATCGGGCTCACGGCTTCGGGCGCCGCGTCATCGCCATCCAGCCCGTGCGTTCGCCTCCAAGCGCGGCTAAGCTCCTTCGCTCGGGCCAGGAGCCCCAGGCCAGAGCGGACGGCCGTCCCCCTTCCACGATGAGAGGTGATCCATGAGTCAGATCCGCGCCCACGCCATCAGCTATGAAGTCGACGGCCAGGTCTTCGAGGGGCAACTGGTCTATGACCCCAATGTCGAAGACCCACGGCCGGGCCTGCTGATGGCACCCAACTGGTTCGGCATCACCGAAAGCGCCATCCAGACCGCGCGCCAGGTGGCCGAGGAGAGGAGGGTGGTGCTGGTGGCCGACCTCTACGGCGCCGGGGTGCGGCCTGCCGATGCCCATGAAGCGGGGGCCGCCATGGCGCCGCTCAAGGAAGACCGCGAGCTGTTGCGCCGGCGCATGCTCGCCGCGCTGCAGGCCCTGCGCGAGCAACACGCGGTGACGGTCGACCCTCAGCGCCAGGCCGCCTTCGGCTTCTGCTTCGGCGGCACCTGCGCCCTGGAGCTGGCCCGCGCGGGGGCCGATCTCAAGGCCTTCGTCTCCTTCCACGGCGCACTGGACACGCCCGACCCGGCAGTCGCCAGGCGCATCAAGGGCGCAGTGCTGGTGCTCGATGGCGCCGCCGACCCACTGGTGCCCCGCGAGCAACTGCCCGCCTTCGCCGCCGAGATGAGCGCCGCCGGGGTCGACTGGCAACTGCTCAGCTACGGCGGCGCCGTGCACTCCTTCACCGACCCCGACGCCAAGCGCCCCGGCGTCGCCGAATACAACGCGCGGGTCGCCCGTCGTGCCTTCGCGGCCATGGATGCATTGCTGGACGAAGTCTTCACCTGACCGACCGGACAGGTGGTTTTGCATTCGCACGCGGATGATGGCATTTTGCCGGTCATGCGCGCGTATCCACTGGCCGGCCCGGCATTGACTGACGGGGCGCGACCGTGTTGATTCTTCAGACGCCCGCCCCGCCCGCGAGACCCGGATTCGATGCCCGATCTGTCCCTGTTCTTCTTTGATGCCAACCAGCCCAGCCTGCTGGTCTTCGGCCAGCACGACCCCTGGATGGTGCTGCTGTCGGTCCTGATCGCCATCTTCACCTCCGGCATGGCCCTGCAACTGGCTGGCGTCGCGCGCCTGAGCAGCAGTCGCCTGTATCGCCAGGTGGCCATCATCACCGGCGCCGCCGCGCTGGGCGGTGGCGTCTGGGCCATGCACTTCATCGGCATGCTGGCCTTCCAGCTGTGCGCTGCGGTGCGCTACGACCCGGCTGTCACCGTGCTCTCGGTGCTGCCCAGCCTGTTCGCGTCCTGGGTGGCGCTGAACCTGCTGGCGCGCAACGAGGTCAGCGCCGTGCAGTTCATCGGCGGTGGTGTGCTGGTGGGGGCCGGCATCGGTGCCATGCACTATAGCGGCATGGCGGCGATGCAGATGGCCCCGCTGCTGCGCTACGACCCCTGGGGCTTCGCCCTGTCGATCCTGGTGGCGGTGGTGCTGGCGATCATCGCCCTGTGGGTGCGCTTCGGCCTGCGCCGCCACCTCGGCGGCGTCCCGGCCATCGTCGTCAGCGGCACGGTGATGGGCCTCGCCATCGCCGGCATGCACTACACCGGCATGGCGGCGGCGCGTTTCGTCGGCACCGAGGAGTTCGCGATGCCCCAGGGCGTGCGCGGCAGCTTCTACCTGGCGCTGGCCGTGGCCATGGCCACCATCTCCCTCAGCGTATTCGTCGGCGCCGCCAATGGCCTGCTGCGCTATCGCCACCTGTTCCGCGAGCTGGAGGCCGGGCGCAGCCACCTGTCCTCGCTGCTGGACGCGGCCTTCGAGGCCATCTTCACCATCGACGACGAAGGCGTGGTGCGCTCGGTCAACCACGCGGTGCTCGGCCTGTTCGGCTGGCCCCCGAGGAACTGATCGGAAAGCACATGAGCGTGCTGCTGCCCAGCGCCTACTCACGGGACCTCGAACGCGCGCTGGAGCAGTACCGCAGTACCGGCGAGAGCCGCCTTTCCGGCTCCGAGCTGGAGCTGGTGGGCCTGACCCGTGACGGTCGCGAGATCCCCGTGCGCCTCAGCCTCGGCGTCTCCCACCGCGAGGGCCGGCCCTGGTTCGTGGTCTTCGTCGCCGACATCAGCGAGCGCAAGGGCATGGAGGCCGCCCTGCGCGACAGCGAGCAGCAGTACCGCTCGCTGATCCGCAACATCCCCGGCGTGTCCTTCCGCTGCCTCCTGGACGACGACTGGACCACCCTGTTCATCAGCGACGCGGTGGAGCGGCTCACCGGCTGGCCGGCCGAGGACTTCATCGCCCGTCGATGCACCCTCGCGCAACTGGCCCACCCCGACGACCGCGAACGTGTCGCCGACGAGGTCTACGCCGCCGCCCGCAAGGGCCGCAGCTATGTGGTGGAGTACCGCCTGCTGGATCGCGAGGGCCAGGAGCACTGGGTATGGGAAAGCGGCAGCGTCGAACTCGACGACCAGGGCCAGTCGCGCTGGGTCGACGGCGTGCTGCTGGACCAGACCGAGACCAAGCTGCGCAACGCCGAGTACGAAGGCAAGGTCAACGCCATCAGCAAGGCCATGGCGATGATCGAGTACGACCTCGACGGCCACGTGCTGGAGGTCAACGAGAACTTCCTCGACCTGTTCGGCTATTCCCGCGAGGAGCTGCTCGGCCAGCACCACGGCCTCTTCTGCGACCCCGAACTGGTGGCCAGCGAGCGCTACGCCCGCTTCTGGCAGGACCTGCGCCAGGGCATGTTCCGCTCCGGCGAATACCGGCGCTTCGGCAAGGGCGGCCAGGACGTGTGGATCCAGGCCACCTACAACCCGATCCTCGACGCCGACGGACGCCCCTTCAAGGTGCTCAAGCTGGCCACCGACCTGACCCCGCGGCGGATCATGGAGCAGGACCTGCGCAACGCCCGCGATCGTGCCGAACAGGCCGCAGCGGCGCGCAGCAGCTTCCTGGCCAACATGAGCCACGAGATCCGCACCCCGATGAACGCCATCATCGGTTTCTCCGAACTGCTCCTGGACACACCGCTGAGCGAGAGCCAGCGCCGCCACCTGCGCACCGTGCAGCACTCCTCGCGCTCGCTGCTGGGGCTGCTCAACGACATCCTCGACACCGCCAAGCTGGATCGCGGCGCCATCGAGTTGGAGCAGCTGGACTTTTCCCTGCG
This sequence comes from Pseudomonas sp. Pc102, assembly GCF_018408275.1. Classification (NCBI taxonomy): domain Bacteria; kingdom Pseudomonadati; phylum Pseudomonadota; class Gammaproteobacteria; order Pseudomonadales; family Pseudomonadaceae; genus Pseudomonas; species Pseudomonas sp. Pc102. Next base: position 2,365,553 of record NZ_AP021905.1, read on the forward strand.
CGAGCTCTGCGAGCAGGTCTGCGCGGCCCAGCGCCTGGGCGCCGAGAAGAAGGGCCTGGCGCTGCACCTGGAGTACGCCGCGCACCTGGGCGACTTCTTCAAGGGCGATGCATTGCGCCTGCAGCAGGTGATCACCAACCTGCTGGGCAACGCCGTCAAGTTCACCGAGCGTGGCCAGGTGCGCCTGGTGGTGGACGGAGCCCCCGGCGCGCTGCGCCTGGCCATCCACGACACCGGCATCGGCATCGCCGAAGACCGCCTGGAAAAGATCTTCGACCCCTTCGCCCAGGCCGACGCCTCCATGAGCCGGCGCTTTGGCGGCACGGGCCTGGGCACCACCATCTCCCGGCAGCTGGTGGAGCTCATGGGCGGGCACATCCGCGTGCAGAGCCGCGAAGGCGAGGGCAGCGTATTCACAGTCGAGGTCCCCCTCGGCCGTGGCGCCCAGGTGCGCCAGGGCGAGCAGCGCCCGGTGGCGATCCCGGTACTGCCGCGCCTGCGCATCCTCGCCGCCGACGACGTGGCGCAGAACCTAGAACTGCTGGAGATCAACCTCAAGCGCCTCGGCCACGAAGTGAGTGGCGTCACTGACGGCCGCGCGGCGGTCGAGGCCTTTGCCGCGCAATCCTTCGACCTGGTGCTGATGGACGTGCAGATGCCCGGCATGGACGGCCTGGAAGCCACCAGCCTGATCCGTTGCTTCGAACGCCGCGAAGGGCGCCCGCCCGTGCCCATCATCGCCCTGACCGCCAGCGTGCTCGACCGTGACCGGCAGAACGCCCTCGACGCCGGCATGAATGGCTTCGCCAGCAAACCCCTGGATGTCCCTGAACTCGTGGCCGAGATGGCCCGCCTGCTGGAGGGCCGACAGGCCGTCGTCATCGACACCGTGCCCCTGGAGCGCGAGGTGGCCGCGCTGTTCGACTGGAACCGCGGCAAGGACCTCTGGGGCGGTCCGGTGCAGATGGCCGCCGCCATCGCCCGCTTCCTCAAGGAGCAGGACGACCTGCTCGCCCAGCTGCGCGCGGCGCTGGAACGCCAGGCCCTGGCGGATGTGGCGGCCATCGCCCACCGCCTGCGCGGCGCCGCCGCCAACCTCGGCCTGGGCCAGATGGCCAGCTGCGCCGGTGACCTGGAGCGCTGCGGGCTGGCCGGCAAGGTGGCCGAGCTGGAGCCGCTGCTGCACACCCTGGAGCGGGTGCTGGACACGGTACGCGACGCGCTGCCGCTGTTCCCCGGCAGCGCCGCGGTGCCGGTCGCCTCGGGCCCGGTGGACCTCACCCCCCTGATCCAGGCCGGCCGCGCCCTGGCCCAGGAACTCGAGCGTGGCGGGCTGGACGACGCCGCGCTGGAGACCCTGCGCCAGGGGCTGGAAGGCCGGCCCGGGCATTCGCGCTTGCAGGACCTGCAGGGTGCCATGGATGATTTCGACTTCGACCAGGCGCTGCGGCACCTCCACGACCTGCTGGCCTGGCTCGAGACGGGAGAGATTTCCGCATGACCGCTACCACCCCGGACAACCGCCTCTGCCTGCTGCTGGTGGACGACGAGCCCACCAACCTCCAGGTGCTGCGGCACATCCTCCAGGACGACTACCGCCTGCTGTTCGCCAAGGACGGGGCCAAGGCCCTGGAGCTGGCCGGGCGCGAGGCACCGGACCTGGTGCTGCTGGACGTGATGATGCCGGGCATGACCGGCCACGAGGTCTGCGCGCGGCTCAAGGCGGACCCCGCGACCCACACCATCCCGGTGATCTTCGTCACCGCCCTGGCCGACGTCGAGGACGAGGCGCGGGGCTTCGAGGTCGGTGCGGTGGACTACATCACCAAGCCGGTGAGCCCGCCCATCGTCAAGGCCCGGGTGCGTACGCACCTGTCCCTGGTGCGCCTCGACGAGCTCAAGCAGACGCGCCTGCAGATCGTCCAGCGCCTGGGCCTGGCCGCCGAGTACAAGGACAACGAGACCGGCCTGCACGTCATCCGCATGAGCCATTACGCGCGCATCCTCGCCCGTGCCCTGGGCTGGAGCGAGTCGGCCTGCGAAGACCTGCTCAACGCCGCGCCCATGCACGACGTGGGCAAGATCGGCATCCCCGACGCCGTGCTGCGCAAGCCCGGCAAGCTGGATGACGAGGAGTGGCGGGTGATGCGCGAGCACGTACGCATCGGCGCCGAGATCATCGGCGAGCACCCCAGCGGGCTGCTGCGCATGGCCCGCATCATCGCCCTGACCCACCACGAGAAATGGGACGGCAGCGGCTACCCCAATGGCCTGCGGGGCGAGGACATCGCCATCGAAGGGCGCATCGTCGCCATCGCCGACGTCTTCGATGCCCTCACCAGCGAACGCCCCTACAAGCGGGCCTGGTCGGTGGAGGACGCCATCGCGCTCCTGCGCGAGCAGAGCGGCAGGCACTTCGATCCGAGCCTGGTGGAACTGTTCATCAGCCAGATGCCGGCCGTCCTGGAAGTGAAGGAGCGCTGGGCGGAAGGGCAGGTGCAGTAGCCGCCCGGGTGCCGCAGGGCGGGCCGGGCGGCGCTCCGCCTCAGTCCGCCGCCTTCACCCCGAAACAATGCCCCGGCTCCGGGAACCGCCCCGCACGCACATCCCCGGCATAGGCCGCGAGCGCCCGTTCGATCTGCGGCGCCAACTCCGCGTAGCGCTTGACGAAGCGCGGCTGGTAGTCGCCGAACAGGCCCAGCACGTCCTCGCTCACCAGCACCTGGCCGTCGCAGGCAGGCGAGGCGCCGATGCCGATGGTGGGGATCGCCAGCTCCTCGGTCAGCTGCCGCGCCAACGGCTCGGCGGTCCCCTCGACGACCACCGCGAAGGCGCCGGCCGCCTGCATCGCCAGGGCGTCGCGGCGTATCCGCCCGGCGCCGGCGGCGTCCAGCCCCTGGGCCTTGAAGCCACCCATGGCATTGACCTGCTGCGGCATCAGCCCGACATGGGCCAGCACCGGCACGCCCCGGCGCACCAGGAACTCCACCGTGGCGGCCAGCTCCTCGCCGCCTTCGAGCTTCACCGCCGGGGCACCGGTTTCGCGCAGCAGCCGCGCGGCGTTGACGAAGGCCTGCTCGGGGCTGGCCTGGTAGCTGCCGAAGGGCAGGTCCACCGCCACGCAGGCGCGGCTGGAACCCCGCATCACCGCCTGGCCGTGGGCGATCATCATCTCCAGGGTCACGCCCAGCGTGCTGGGCATGCCGTAGAGCACCATGCCGACGGAGTCGCCGACGATGATCAGGTCCGCCTGGGCGTCCACCCAGCGCGCCATCGGCGTGCTGTAGGCGGTCAGCGCCACCAGGCTGCCGGCGCCCTTGCGCTGGCGGATGGCCGGGACGGTGAGTCGGGCGATGGGGCAATGGGTGCTCATGAAAGGCTCCTGGGCAGTGCACGGATGGGCGTGGCGCAGGCTAACATCGGCATTTTCCTGCTCACTTGAGCAAAAGGGACAGTCGATGTCGCCAGCGAGACAAGCACCGCCCGCCGTTCCCCCGATCCCCGACTACCCGCGCCTGCCGCGCCCGGTCTACCTGCGCATGTTCGATATCCCGGCGGGCCACCCCATCGAGATGCACAGCCACGACTGGGTGCAGTTCACCTATGCCCGCGCCGGGGTGATGCAGGTGCTCACCGAAGGGCACAGCTACCTGCTGCCCCCGCAATGCGCGCTGTGGATTCCCGCCGGGGTCCGCCACACCGCCTACAGCGAGCGGGCCATCGAGTTCCGCAGCCTGTACCTGGACGCCTCGGTGCTGGACGGCTATCAGCGCGAGTGCGCCGTGCTGCAGGTGACGCCCCTGCTGCGCGAGCTCATGGAGCGGGCCTCGGGCTTCCCCCGCGACTACCCGGAGCAGGGTGCCGAGGCGCGGCTGTTGCGTGTGCTGGTGGATGAGGTGCGCAGCCTGGAGGAAGCACCCTTCAGCCTGCCGTTACCGCGCGATGCGCGGCTGCGGCGGATCACCGACGCCTTGCAGGCGGACCCGGCGGACAACCGTGGCATCGAGGCGTGGGCGGGGCAGGTGGGGGCCTCGCGGCGAACCCTGGTGCGGCTGTTCCAGGCCGAGACGCAGCTGTCGTTCCGCGAGTGGCGGCAGCGCCTGCGCCTGCTCGCGGCGCTGCCCCTGCTGGCCGATGGCATGAGCGTCACCGCCCTGGCCAGCGAGTTGGGCTATGACTCCCTCTCGGCCTTCATCGCCCTGTTCCAGCGCCACTACGGCTGCACGCCGGGCGTCTACGGAAGCCGCCTGCGCGGCTAGCGCGGCAGTTCGATGCGCGTGGTCTCGCCGGGCACGTGCGGCCAGTCGCCGGCGGCCCAGCGGGCGCGTGCCGCGTCGATGCGCTGCGGGTCGCTGGACACGAAGTTCCAGTTCATCCGCCTCGGGCCGTCCAGCGGGGCACCGCCGATGATCACCAGGTGCGCGCTGCCACAGGCGGCCAGGCTGAACTGCACGCCCTCGGGCAGCACGGTGAGGGTGTTGATGGCCAGCGGCTGGTCGTCCAGCAGCACCTCGCCGTCCAGCAGGTAGACCGCGCGCTGTGGGTGCTCGGTGGGCACCAGCAGGGTGGCGCCGGCCTCCATGTGCACGTCGGCGTAGAGCGTCGGGGAGAGCACCGGCACCGGCGACTCAAGGCAGAAGCCGCTGCCGGCGACCAGGCGGATGCGCACGCCGAGGGCGTCCTGCTGCGGCAGGCTGGCGGCGCTGTGGTGGCTGTAGCTGGGCGCGCTCTCCTCCTCCTCGCGGGGCAACGCCAGCCACACCTGCAGGCCGTGGATGCGCGAGCCGCTGGCGACCCGCTCGGCCGGCGTGCGCTCGACGTGGGCGACACCGGCGCCGGCGGTCATCCAGCTGACATCACCGGGCTGCACGCGCTGGTCCGAGCCGAGGCTGTCCTTGTGCTGCAGCTCGCCCTCGAACAGGTAGGTGAGGGTGGAGAGGCCTATGTGCGGGTGCTGGCGCACGTCCATGCCCTGGCCGGGCGGGTAGGCGCTGGCGAGCATGTGGTCGAAGAACACGAAGGGGCCGACGCTGCGGCACTGGGCCGCCGGCAACGGACGGAGGATGGGCAACCCGGCGACTTCTTCGGCGCGGGGGCGGAGGGTGAGGATGTCTTTCATGCTGGGCTTCCGGCGCGGTGGGTGCGCAAGCATAGCGCGTCCGCGCGGGAAGCCCAGAGGGGCGGGTTACTGGCTGAAGTCGCCTTCGGCCAGGCGGGTCTCGATCTTCACCTCGGTGGTGGTCATCAGCTTGTGCAGCGGGCACTTGTCGGCGATGCGCAACAGGGTGGCGCGCTGGTCGTCGGTGAGGGCGCCGCGCAGGGTGAGCTTCACGCTCATGCCGTACAGGCCTTCCTTCTCCTTGCTGCTGTCGTGGACGACTTCGACACCGATGCCGGTCAGCGGGATGTCGTGGCTGCGGGCGTAGAGGGTCACGGTGAGGGCCTTGCAGGCACCCAGGGCGACGTCGAAGTAATCATGCGGCTCCGGCGCGCTGCCTTCGCCACCCAGGGCCTTGGGCAGGTCGGTGAACAGCTGGTGCTCCTCGCCGACCTTGATGCTGTGGCGATAGCCGTCCGCGGATTCGGTGGTGACGGTGATGGTCATTGGCAGTCCTCTGCGTGGTGTGGGTAGGCGGTCCTGTTCGCTTAGAGGCCGCCTACCGCCTGAGTGTTCCCGTGACCGTTCAGAGCAGCGCGCTGAGGCGTACATCGGCGCCAAGCACGCGTTGCAGTTCGCCACGGGGTCCGAAAACCGGCACCGAGACGGTGAAGCAGAAGTCGTCGGTGGCGGACGAACGGTACACCGGCGTGATGTGACTGGCGAGGCCATCGGCGACCGCGCGGAACCAGGGGCGCTGGGCCCAGTTGCGGCCCTTGCAGGAGTCGCCCTGGTGCGGCACGTCGAGGGCGAAGATGTTCTCCGAAAGCTGGGTGCCGGTGCGATCCACCAGGTAGAACAGCTCGATGTGCGCGTCACGCTTGAGCGTCTCGCCCAGCAGGGCCTCGGCCTGTGTGACCTCGCCCAAGAGCGCCGGCTCGCACGCCAGGCGCTCGATGCTGCGCTGGATGTCGCGGTGCATTTCCAGGCGGAAGTCGCCGAGGCCCTGCAGCAGGCGGTCGCCGTCCTCGCGCACGGCCTGGCTGTGGCGCAGCACCTGGCCGGCCTTGCCCAGCAGCTCGGCGGCCACCTGGGCGATGTTCTGCACGTCGCCGTTGATCGAACGCACGGCCTGGCCGATCTGCTCGGTGCCCGAGGCGATCTGGCCGACGCGGCCGTCCAGCTTGTCCATGGCCGCGCGGGTGCTGTCCAGGCCGGCGCCCACCTGCAGCATGCCCTGGTGCCCTTCGGCCACGGCCTGGTGCATGCGCTCACCGGCTTCGGCCAGCTGCGCCATGCCATCGCGGAAGCGTTCGATGATGCCGCTGACCTGGGTGGTGGCGTCGGTGGTGTGCCCGGCCAGGCGCCGCACCTCCTCGGCGACCACGGCGAAGCCGCGGCCGTGGCTGCCGGCGCGGGCGGCCTCGATGGCCGCGTTGAGCGCCAGCAGGTTGGTCTGCTGGGAGATGCTGGCGATCACGCCTATCACCTTGCTGACTTCCTCCAGCTGGCCGGTGAGGTTGCCGATCACGCTGCCCAGTTGCTGTTCGCTGGTGCCGATGGCATCCACCTGGCGCAGCACGTCCTGGCCGTTGCGCTGGCACTGGCGCAGGGTGCTGGAGACATCGCCCGAGAGCTTCGCCACCTCGGCGGCGCCGGGCACCAGTTCGGCATCGAGGGTGGTGGTGACCTCTTCGCTGGCGCTGGCGATCAGCTCGGACGACTGCGCCAGCAGTTGCCCGCTCTGCTGGTTGGCAGCGGCGATGCGCGCCAGCTCGGGGGCGTGGGCGGCAATGCCGACGGCGGCGCCGAGGCTGGTGCGGATGCGCTGTTGCAGGCCATCGACGAAGCCGTTGAGGCGGGTCATCAGCGGCGTGCCGGTGGGCAGGCGGGTGGTCAGGTCATGGGCGGTGAACAGCGCGTCGAGCGCGCCTTCGTCCGTGGCGCGGCGTGCGGGGCGCAGAAGCTGCAGCATGGCGATATCCCTCTCGTTGGGTCTGCGGGAGGTGCTGCAAGCGAAGTGCCATTACGGCACGGCCGGGATTTGCCGGGCGAAGGGCCGCCCGGGCTGCACCGGCACGGGTCGGGTGGGGCGTCCAGGCGCTACTTGAGTGCAGCCGGGTGGTACCAGAGCTCGTCGCGCTCGATGGGCGTGCCTTCCGGCAGGTCGGGGTTCACCAGTTCGATCACCCGGCGCCTTTCCATGCGCGCGCGGCGCAGCGTCTCGCCGTGGTAGCGCTGGAACAGGTGCTCGAAACTGCCGTCGGCGATGGCCGCCTCCAGGCCGCGCTGGATGGCGGCGGCCAGCTCGGGGCGCTGGCGCGAGGTGAAGAAGTAGAAGGCGGTGGGGTAATGCAGCACCAGGTGGTCGTCCACGGCCAGGTGCAGGCCGTTGGCCTCGGCGCGGCGCTGTTCGTCCCAGGCCACCACCACTTCGCGGGGGAACAGCTCGAAGCGGCCGGCGTCGAGCATGCGGAACAGGTTCTCGTAGCCCGGCGTGGTCACCACGGTGAGACCGTTGGCGCGCAGGATGTCGGTGTCGGGCCAGTCATGGCGCTGGCCCATGCGCAGGGCCTCGAGCTGTTCGCGGCGGGTGACGCCGGCGAGCAGGTCGCGCTGGTCGGCGCGCACCAGGAACACGCGCCAACTGATCAGGCCCTTGTAGATGGGGATGCGGATCGGCAACAGGTCGGCTTCGCGCTCGCGGGTGGTCATGGTCCACATCAGTTGCACGCGACCGTCGTTGCGTTCCAGGGACAGCTGCGCGCGGGACTGCGGCATGGGTTCCAGCGAGGGCTCCAACTGGTAGTCGCCGCCGCTGTGGGCCAGGGCCAGCCGCAACAACTCGACCACATAGGCTTCCGGGTCCTCGCCATTGGAGTGCAGGGGATAGACCAGGCGCTCGCCGGCAGAGGTGGCGAGGGCGGCGAAGCACAGCAGGAACAGGACGCAGCGCGGCATGATGGAATTCTTGTGGCGGAGCCTGCTGCAGCATAGTCGCAGTAGGCCATCAGAGCACCCACCTGAACCCGGCGGGCGTGGCGCCGGTCTACCTTTGCCATGACCGTCAGGAGGACGCCCCTTGCCCATCGCCCGCCATTGCCTCGCCGCCATCCTTGCCCTCTGCGCCTGCGCCGCCCAGGCGCGGGACTACCGCTACAGCGATTCGCACCTGCACTACGTGGACTTCTTCCAGGAAAGCGAGGGCATGCAGGGGCTGCTCGAAGCCATGGATGCGGGGGCCATCGACCACGTGATGATCTCCGGCATCCCGGTGGCCAAGAAGTGGCACGAGGATGAGCCCAAGCGCCCGCGCTACTACGCCGGCGACGATGCCGACGCCTACTGGTACACCGCAACCGATACGCTGGTGGCCGCTGCGGTGAAGACGCTGCCGGAGGACCAGCGCCACCGCTTCCATCCCTTCCTCAGCGGCTTCAACCCCAACGACAAGAACTCCGATGCGCACATCCGCCGCATGCTGGAATTGGACCCGGGGCTGTGGCAGGGCATAGGCGAGGTTTTCACCCGCCATGACGACCTCACCGCGCTGATCGACGGCGACACCCCGCGCGCCAACAACGAAGCCATGTCGCGCATCTACCACCTCGCCGCCGAGTACGACCTGCCGGTGATGCTGCACTCCAACATCACCTCCAAGCGCGAGCGCAACCCGCTGTACCTGGCGGAGATCGAAGAACCCCTGCGCAACCACCCGCACGTACGCTTCATCTGGGCCCACGCCGGCACCAGCATGGAAATCCACCGCCACCAGAAGAAGCTCGACTTCCTCCTGCCTACCTTGAAGCGCATGCTCGGCGACTACCCCAACCTCTACGTCGACCTCTCCTGGACCGTGCTCCAGCCCTACCTCCTGGACAAGAACGGCAAGCCCGACCCGGAATGGCTGAAGCTGGTGGAGAAGTACCCCGAGCGCTTCATGCTCGGCTCGGACGTGGTCGGCCGCTTCGAGGGCCTGGGCGAGTACCTGCGCGCCTACGACCCCTTCCTCGACGCCTTGCCCGAGGACGTGGCCAAGCGCGTGGCGCGGGACAACTTCCTCGCCGTGCTGCCGCGCAACCCCAAGCACCTGGAGCATGTCGCCGCCCCGTGATGCCGGGTTCAACCCGGCCAGCGGCACGACGCCGGGAGTGACGTAGGGTGGAGGTCGCTTTTCACCTCCACCAATCGGCGTCCCTGGCTGCGCATTTTCTGCCGACTGACCGCGCTCTTCGTAGGTGGGCTTCAGTGTGTAGCCCGGGCTTCAGCCCGGGGTGCGGTACATCCACAATTCCGGGAGCACGGCCTGGGTGACCCAGCGCCGCAGATTGCGGTTTTCCGGGTGGTAGCAGTAGGTGAAGAGCAGGGCATGCAGGCCGGATTCGCTCACCACCGTTTCCTCCTCGAAGCCGCCATGGGCGGTGCGCAGGTGCACGCGCTGGCGCTGGTCGTCGCAGAGGTTGGCGAGCAGGCGTTCGTGGAGGTCGGTGTTGAGCAGGCGGCGCAGGTCGCGGGTGGAGAACCAAGCCTCGTGGCCGATGAGGAAGGCGCGCAGCTGGCGGCGGTAGCGCAGGAAGTGGCGCGGCGTGATCTGGGGAAGCGTCATGGCAATGCTCCGTCCTTAGGGCTGGGGAGCCGCCACCGAATCCGTGAAGGGTGGCGGACCGTGCGAGTGTGGAAGTACCGGGCCAATCAAAACCGGGCCGGGCCGAAGCCCGCTCGCACAGTCCGCCATAGACTGCCGACGTGTTGCATGTCGCTATGGCGATTGATTGGCTATGTAGCGGGCTTCCACACCCGGTTGTGTCCCGAGGGGCACAACGGCGGGAACCCTAGCCAAGCCCCTTGTAGGCCGGCAATGCGGTCGTCGCGTAGGAATTTTCAGGCGGCACGCTTGTAGGGGCGACTTCAGTCGCCAAGCAGCCCGCAGGGCTGCCTCGGCACGGTGTTCCCAGGGAGCACCGCTGGTGGATGAAAAGAGCGTCATCCACCCTACGCATCGGCCAGCTCCTCACGTGATTTGGCGCACTGCCGTAGGTTGGCGCCGAGCGCAGCGAGGCCCAACGGTGCGGGGATCAACCTCGCGCGTTGGGCTTCGTACCTCAGCCCAACCTACGGAAGCCGTGTTTCCCTGCAGCACCGCCGGTGGATGAAAAGAGCGCCGTCCACCCAAAGCCCCGGTCAGCCTCGCAGTCGGGTCTCAACCTGTCATCAGTCGGTCATGAAGGTGTCATAGCCTCGCGCCATCTAAACCAAGGAGCGAGACATGAAAGCAACCCGACTGAGTGCACTGATCGCCCTCGGCCTGGCATCCGGCGTGGCGATGGCCGACGTACGGGTCGAGGGGCCGATCGAGTTCGGTGTCTTCGAAAGCCGTTACCAGGACTACCAGCCCGGCGAGCGCGTGCTCACCAGCAGCACCCAGAACATCCTGCCCACCGACCAGGTGCCGGCGAAGCTCGGCACCAAGTTCGGCATGCGCTACACGCTGGTGGGCAAGCGTGAGAACGACACCCCGCTGACCCTGCTCTACCTCACCCCGGGCGTGACCACCCCCGATGGCGTGCGCCACGACAAGTTCGAGGTGATCCAGAAGATGGCGCCCGGCGCGCCCCAGGACGTGATGGCCTACGAATTCACCGAGACCCACGAAGTGGTGCCCGGCGAATGGCGCTTCCTGGTGTTCCAGGGCGACCGCCTGCTGGCCGAGAAGCGCTTCGACGTGCGCTGACCGACCTGCGTTGCGAAGCGGACCCGGCCTTGTGCCGGGTCTTTTCGTTTCTGGCCGGATATCACCCGCCGTGATGATGTTTCGTGGTGGTTGGCGGTGAGTTCTTTCCTAAAAAATTACTGTTTTTAGCCGAATTGGACGGTTGGCAGTGCGTACACACTTTGTTACCTTGCCTGCACTATCGTACCAATTAACGATTCCCGCTCATTACAAGAACAACAGCGTGACCGTCGCCGGCGTGCATCCCGCGACGAAGATGGATACCTGCGAGAGCGCCGCCGAGGCCTGCCTGAACCGCCCGGACGCCGCTCCGCAGCCGAGAGAAAACAACAAAAGGGCCGGACGTAGAGCCAGCCCAGAAATCTTGGCCGTCAAGGGAGGTACGTTTGCTATGAAGAGGCATATCCGCTTATCCGGACTCGGATGCAGGCCCATGCAGGCGGGGGCTGCCTTCGGGCTGTTGCCCCTGCTGATCGCCGGGTCCGCGCAGGCCGTCGAGTTCAGCCTGATGGACAACCAGCTCAGCGGCTCCATCGATACCACGCTGTCCTACGGCGCCATGTGGCGGGTACAAGGCCGCGACAAGGACAACATCAGCGACATCAACGCCGACGACGGCAACCGCAACTTCGACACCGGCCTGGTTTCCGAGGTGTACAAGGCCACCTCCGACCTCTCGCTGAAGTACGACAACTACGGCGCCTTCGTGCGTGGCACGGCGTACTACGACACCCAGATCATGGACAAGCGCAACGACTACTACGGCACCACCGGTGGCGTGGAGCGGCCCAGCCAGTCCTTCCCCGATGACGACCATTTCACCCAGGACACCCGCCATATCGCCGGGCGCAAGGGCGAGATCCTCGACGCCTACCTCTACGGCAGCTGGGATGTGGGCACCATGCCGCTGGGGGCCAAGGTGGGTCGGCAGGTGATCAACTGGGGCGAGGGCGTGTTCTACCGGGGCGGGGTCAACACGGTGAACCCGGTGGACGCGGCCAAGTTCCACCTGCCCGGCTCCGAGCTCAAGGAGGTGCTGGTGCCCATGGAGGCGCTGAGCTTCAACCTGGGGCTGACCGACAACCTGTCCATGGAGGCCTTCTACCAGTGGAAGTGGAAGGAGACGCGCCTGGACCCGGTGGGCACCTACTTCTCCGAGACCGACCTGTTCGCCGATGGGGGGCATACGGCGTATACCACCTCGACCGACCTGGCACCGCTGATGCCGCTGTATGACGTGTTCGCCGGCTTCGGCCTGCTCGGCAATGGGGCCAATGGGCCGAACGCCTACCTCAATGGCGATACTGGCGTGTTCAAGGTCGCCAATATCGGCAAGGACCTGCAGGCAGACGATTCCGGCCAGTTCGGCGTGGCCTTCCGCTACATAGCCGAAGAACTCAACTCCACCGAGTTCGGCTTCTACTTCGTCAACTACCACGCCAAGGAACCGCAGATCGCCATCGATCTGAATGGCTACCAGGGCGTCGACCTGGCTGCCCTGGGCGGTGCACTGGCAGGCAATAGCCTGCCACCCGAGTACGCCGGTGCACTGGCGACCTTCGACCTGGCGAGCAACGCCCAGGCGCGGCGGCGCTATGTCGAAGACATCCGCATGTACGGCTTCAGCTTCAATACCACGGTGGGGGATGCATCCGTCTCCGGCGAGATCGCCTACCGGCCCAATGCGCCCATCGCCATTTCCGCCACCGATGACCTGCTCAGCGACCTGTTGCTCCAGGGCATCAATGGTTCCGACCTGGTCAATTCCGGGGTCGCCAACGATGCCGCCTGCGCAGCCGTCTCCGGCAAGCAGCTGTGCCGCAGCTCGATCTTCGACAACTACGAGCGGGCCGAGACCTACAACATCTCCCTGTCCACCATCTACAACTTCGGCCCGGCGCTGAGCTTCGACTCGGTGATCGGCGTCGCCGAGGTGGCCTCGCAGCACATCCGTGGCAGCAGCCTGAAGTACACCGCCTTCGACGGCTCGGTGCGCAAGTTCTCCAGTACGACCGACAAGGCCTACGAGGACGATCGCACCACCGACAGCGACCAGATCAGCCGCGATAGCTACGGCTACACGCTCCTGGTGTCCGGCAGCTGGAACGACGTCTACGCCGGGGTGAAGCTCTCGCCCTACCTGGTGTTCCAGCACGACTTCCAGGGCAATTCGGATCGCACCGGCAACTTCATCGAGGGCCGCAAGGCGCACACCCTGGGGATCGACGCCTCCTACCTGAACAGCTTCGAGGTGGGCCTGCAGTACACCGAGTACTACGGCGCCGGGCGCAACAACAGCACCCGCGACCGCGACAACGTCTCGCTCACCGCCAAGTACTCGTTCTGATGCCAAGCGCCCGGCCGTGATGCGCCGGGCCGTACAAGACAGGGAGATGCACCCCATGTTGAAGAAATACTCGTTGCTGCTGGCCGCCATCGTGCTCGCCGGCGGAGCCACCGACGCCCTGGCCGCGGTCTCCGCCGAGCAGGCCGCCACGCTCAAGTCGACCCTCACCCCGCTGGGCGCGGAGCGGGCCGGCAACGCCGCCGGCACCATCCCCGCATGGGCCGGCGGCATCACCCAGGCGCCGGCAGGCTACAAGGGCTCGGGCCAGCACCACATCGACCCCTTCGCCGCCGACCAGCCGCTGTTCACCATCACCAAGGCCAACCTCGAGCAGTACAAGGCCAACCTCACCGACGGCGAGATCGCCCTGTTCAACGCCTACCCGGAAAGCTTCCAGATGCCGGTCTACCCGACCCGGCGCTCCGGCTCGGCGCCGCAGTGGGTCTACGACAACACCCTGAAGAACGCGACCACCGGCAAGCTGCTCAACGGCGGCAACGGCTTTGCCGACGCCTACGGCGGCATCCCGTTCCCCATCCCGCAGAACGGCCTGGAGGCGATCTGGAACCACATCACCCGTTATCGCGGCACCTACATCGTGCGGCGCTCGGCGGAGGCGGGGGTGCAGCGCAACGGCGCCTATTCCCTGGTCACCTCCGAGGACGAGGCGCTGTTCCGTTTCTACGACCCCAAGGGCAGCTACGCCGACCTGCAGAACACGCTGTTCTACTACATGACCTTCACCACCGCCCCGGCGCGCCTGGCCGGCAACGGTGCGCTGGTGCAGGAGATGCTCGACCAGGTCAAGGAGCCGCGCCAGGCCTGGGGCTACAACCCCGGCCAGCGCCGCGTGCGCCGCGCGCCGACCCTGGCCTACGACACGCCGATCGAGTCCACCGACGGCCTGCGCACCGCCGATGACACCGACATGTACAACGGCGCGCCGGACCGCTACGACTGGACCCTGGTGGGCAAGAAGGAGATCTACATCCCCTACAACAACTACAAGCTCACCAGCCCCGAGGTGAAGTACAAGGACCTGCTGCTGCCCGGCCACGTCAACCCGAAATACACCCGCTACGAGCTGCACCGGGTGTGGGTGGTGGAAGGCAAGCTCAAGGCCGGGGCGCGGCACATCTACTCCAAGCGCACCCTGTACCTCGACGAGGACAGCTGGGGCGCCGCCGTGGTTGACCAGTACGACGGCCGTGGCGACCTGTGGCGCGTGTCCCTGGCCTACCTGAAGAACTTCTACGAGCTGCCCACCGTGTGGACCGCGCTGGACACCTTCCACGACCTGCAGGCGCGTCGCTATGGCGTGCAGTGGCTGGACAACGAAGAGGCGGGCACCGTGGACTTCAGCCAGCCATCCCCGGGCGACGCCGCCTTCAACCCCGCCGCGTTGAGGCGCAAGGCATCGCGCTGAGGGCTGTTCGAGTGGCCCCCCGCGTGCGCGGGGGTGACGGGGTGTGCGGAGGTTTCGAATCCACCGTCATCCCCGCGAACGAGGGGACCCACTAAGCGCAGCCGGCCACGTGTCCTTCCAGTGGACCCCCGCGTGCGCGAGGGTGACGGGGTGTGCGGAGGTATTCGAATCCACCGTCATCCCCGCGAAAGCGGGGACCCACTAAACGCAGCTTTTTAGTGGACCAGCAGGGCTGCTCGTCGCAGCGGCGCCGCGCTATATTCCCCGCGTTCGCATTGACGATGAGCGAGGGACCCATGGCCGGGCAGGTCAAGATTCTGGTGGTGGACGACGATTCCGAGGTACGCGAGTTGCTGCAGGACTACCTGGGCGGCCATGGCTACCAGGTGGAGCCCGCCTGCGACAGCACCGGCATGCGTGCAGCCCTGGCCGCCGGCCTGCCGGACCTGGTGCTGCTCGACGTCGGCCTGCCGGGCGAGGACGGGCTGAGCCTGGCGCGCTACCTGCGTGAGCACCACGACCTGCCGGTGATCATGGTCTCCGGCGCCGGCAGCCCGGTGGATCGCACCATCGGCCTGGAGGTGGGCGCGGATGACTACGTGGCCAAGCCCTTCGACCCGCGCGAGCTGCTGGCGCGGGTCAAGACGGTGTTGCGCCGTTACCAGCGCGTGCCCAGCGCCGTTGCCGTGGAGGCGCCCGCCGAGGCCGGCAACTGCCTGCAGCTGGGGGCCTGCCGCCTGGACCTGGACCGCCACCAGCTGTTCGATGCCAGTGGCGCGGAAATCCCCCTCACCGCCATGGAGTTCGACCTGCTCCAGGCCTTCGCCCAGCGCCCCAACCGGCCCCTGTCCCGCGACCAGTTGCTCAACCTCACGCAGAACCGCGACTGGAACCCCTTCGACCGCTCCATCGACATCCGCATCGCCCGGCTGCGCCGCAAGCTGGAGACCGACCCCGACAAGCCCCAGGTGATCCGCACCTTGCGCGGGGTGGGCTACATGTTCGTGCCGGGCTGATCACCTGGCCTCGCCGTCGACCGCCCCGTAGGAGCGAGCTCTGCTCGCGAAGCTTTGGTGCTCCCCGCTGTTTCCGGATGGGGCGGGTGGCGTTTTGGGGGCGATCGGGAGGTTCTGCCGGGCTTGAAGCGCCGCCTGATGGGTTTCGCTGCGCTCGCGGAACGCCGCCCGACCCATCCTACGAATACCGGGATACCGCGATACCGATCCGCCTTTGTTTCAATTGTTTCAACCGCGTTGTACCCCCTCAAAAGGCGGGGGCCGGCTCTCTATACTCCAGCCATCACCCAGGCTCGTGGAGGCCTTCCGATGAGCCAGACGGCACCCCGCCCGCTGTTCGATGGCGCCGCCGAGCACCAGCTGCGCCAGATCGTCGACAACAGCAGCGCGGTCATCTACGTGAAGGACCTGGATGGCCGGCTGCGCCTGGTCAACCGTGCCTTCGAGCAGCTGTTCCGGGTGCGCGCCGAGGAGGTCATCGGCCACACCGACCACGAGTACTTCCCGAAGGAGCTGGCCGACGTGCTGCGGGCCAACGACCTGCAGGTGGTGGAGCAGGGCCGCGAGCAGGAGTTCGAGGAGCGGCTGCCGTTCAACGGCGTGGTGCGCACCTACCTCTCCAGCAAGTTTCCGCTGTTCGACGGCGAGGGCCGGGTCACCGCCGTGTGCGGCATCTCCACGGACATCAGCTCGCGCAAGAGCGTGGAGGAAGTGCTGCGCTACGTCGCCCTGGGCATCTCGGCGGCCACCGGCAACGAGGTGTTCGAGGCCATTGCCCGCTACATGGTGCGTTCGCTGCACGCCGACTTCGCCTACGTCAGCCGCATCAGCGACGAGGGCCCGCACAAGCTCACCACCCTGGCCATGTACTACTCCGGCAAGCTGCGCCCCAACTCCACCTATGCGCTGGAGGGCACGGCCTGCAGCCACGTGCTGGGCAAGGCCTTCCACTTCGTCGGCAGCAACCTGCTGGAGTGCTACCCCGGGGATGCGGTGTTCCGCGCCTATGGGGTCGACAGCTACGCCGGCTACCCGCTGTTCGCCAGCGACGGGCGCCCGCTGGGGCTGATCGCCGCCGGGCGGATGGGGCCGATGAAGGAGCGCGAGCGGGCCGAATCGGTGCTGCGCATCTTCTCCGTGCGCGCGGCGGCGGAGATCGAGCGGCTGGAGGCCGAGGCGAGCTACCGGGCGATCTTCGCCGGCTCCGAGGACGCCATCCTGGTGCTGGACATCGACAGCGGCGCGCTGGTGGATGCCAACCCGCGGGCCTGTTCGACCGTCGGCTACAGCTACGAGGAGATGCTGGGGCTGGACATGGACGCCTTCAGCGCCGGCTACGAGCCCTATACCGTTAGGCAGGCGGCCGGCTTCCTCGCGCGTGCGGCGGCCGGCGAGCCGCAGCGCTTCGAGTGGCACCGGCGCAACCGCGACGGCAGCCTGCACTGGGACGATATTTCGCTCAAGCGCGTGACCCTGTCCGGCGTCGACCGCATCCTGGTGTTCTGCCGCGAGATTACCCAGCGCAAGGAGGCCGAGCAGGCCCTGCGCGCCAGCGAACTGCAGCACCGCGCCATCGCCGACACGGCGCTGGACTGCTTCATCGGCATGGACCGCGCCGGGCGCATCCTGGCGTTCAACCCGGCGGCCGAGCGCTGCTTCGGCATCGCGCGCGACGATGCCCTGGGGCAGTGGCTGCTGAAGCTGATCATTCCCGAGCGCTTCCACGAGGTGTACGAGCGTGCCTTCGAGAGCTACGCCCAGACCGGCACCGGGGATTTCCTCGGCAAGCGCATGGAGGTGGTCGCCCAACGGGCTTCCGGCGAGGAGTTCCCCGCCGAGCTGGCGCTGACCCAGGTGAGCGGGGACGAGGGGCCGCGCTACATCTGCTACCTGCGCGACATCACCGAGCGGCGCCAGGCCGAAGAGGAGAAGGCGCGCCTGGAGCAGCAGCTGCGCCAGGCCCAGCGCATGGAGGCCATCGGGCACCTCACCGGCGGCATCGCCCACGATTTCAACAACCTGCTGACCAGCATGCTGGGCTACACGGTGATGGCCCAGGAGCATGCCGAGTCCCTGCATGACGAGCGCCTGGGCAAGTACCTGACGCGGGTGCAGCGCTCGGCGGAGAAGGCCCGCGACCTGATCCAGCAGATGCTCACCTTCAGCCGGGGCAGCCGGGGCACGCCGCAGGTGGTGGCGCTGGACCTGCTGCTGGGCAACTTCATCCGCCTGGTGGATTCCACGCTGCCGGCCACGGTGGAGGTGGAGACGCGCCTGGCCCATGACCTGCCGCCGGTGCTGGCCGACCCGGTGCAGCTGGAGCAGGTGCTGATGAACCTGTGCATCAACGCCCGCGACGCCATGAGCGGGGTCGGCCGCTTGCGCGTGGGGCTGGAGCCGGCGCGCTTGCAGGCCGGCGTCTGCGCCTCGTGCCAGCAGCGCATCGACGGGCAGTTCGTCGCCCTGACCGTCAGCGACAGCGGGCCGGGCATCGATGCGGCGTTGCGGACGCAGATCTTCGAGCCGTTCTTCTCCACCAAGGCCAGCGGGCAGGGCAGCGGCATGGGCCTGTCGATGGTGCACGGCATCGTCCACGAGTACGGCGGCCACATCCAGCTGGACAGTTCGCCGGGGGAGGGCGCCACCTTCCGCATCCTGATCCCGGCCCACGACCAGGCGCCGCTGGCCGCACCGGCGGCGGGGCCCGTGTGCGAGGCGCTGCCGCCACGCTCGGCCCTGCGCGGGCGGGTGGCGGTGGTGGACGACGACCCCGTCGTCAGTGAGTTCATGGGCGAGTTGCTGGCCAACTGGGGGCTCGCCGCGCAACTGTTCGGCGACCCGGAGGAGGCCAGCCGGCAGCTGTGTGCCGACGCCTACGCCTGGGATCTGGTCATCCTCGACCAGAGCATGCCGCGCCTCACCGGCCTGCAACTGGCGCGGCGCCTGCTGGCGGCGCGGGCGGACCTGCCCATCGTGCTCTACACCGGTTTCAGCGACAGCCTGGTGGAGGCCGAGGTGCAGGCCCAGGGCATCAAGGCGCTGCTGACCAAGCCGCTGGACCAGGGGCGCCTGCATCGTCTGTTGCGCAACTGGCTGCCAGGTGCCGGCGACGGATACCAGACTGAAACAAACTGAGCGGTCGCTGCCATCGGGCAGATACAGGCGCGGGGCAATCTGGCCCTGACTGCAGAGCCCTGCAGTTCCAGACTCCCGGCAGGACCGCATCATGAACAGCACACTCGGACGTACCGCGACTTTCACCTTCGGCGTTATCAGCTACCTGGTCTTTCTCGCCGCGTTCATCCTTTCCATCGCCTTCGTGGCCAATCTCCCCTGGGCACCGGCCCGTCTCGACGGCGAGCCGTTGCTGTCGCTGGGCTGGGCACTGGCCATCGACGCTGCGCTGCTCGTCGCTGCGGGCCTGGTGTACCGGGTGAGCCGCGGCGCCGCCCAGAGCGCGCGGGTGCTGCTGGGCAGCCTGGCGACGCTGGCGTTGCTGGCGCTGTGGCAGCCGCTGGGCGGCGAGCTGTGGCGGGTCGAAGGGGCGGCGCTGCGTCAGGTGCTGGCGGCGGCCTTCGGCCTGGGCGGGGCGTTGCTGCTCTACGCGGTGCTGCTCGGTGACCAGTTGGCGGCGAGCGGTCTGCACGCCGCTGCACGGCGCCTGTTCGGCCTGGCCGAGGAGGGACGCGAGGAGGCCCGCGAGGAGTGGCGCCGCCAGCGTCGCGATGCATCGAGCCTGGGTGTGCTGCTGCTGGCCTGGGCCACGCCGGAACCGAGTTCCGTTCACCTGGCGCTGGCGCTGCTGGCGAGCCTGGCGGTCTACCTGGCCTGGCGCCGTCCGCTCGCCGGGCTGCCGGTGGAGGGCCGCATCGAGCCGCAGGCCGTCCGCTCGCAGCGCCTGCTGCTGGTGGCCTCGCGCAAGGCGGGGACGCCGGTCGACCCGGTGCGGGCGGCCTGAGGAGCGCTCGGATCGCCTCCAGCGGGTTGCCGGGAGCATTCGGGGTGGGCTTCGCTGCGCTCTACACACCCGACGGCAGGCGTTCATCCTGCTGGGTGCCCGATCGAATCGTCGCAGACGCCCCGGGGACGTGGTTTCCCAGGCTCGAATGAAGGGGCTGTGGAAACGAAAGAACCCCATCGCCGCGAGGTGATGGGGTTCTTCGTTTGCAGCCTGCCCTGCGCCTCCCTGGCGGCGGGCCATGCGGGTGCGATCATACGGTGAAGCGGGCCACCATGCCGTTGAGTTCGACGGCCAGGCGCGACAGTTCCTGGCTGGCGGCGGCGGTCTGGTTGGCGCCGGTGGCGGTCTGTACCGAGATGTCGCGGATGTTCACCAGGTTGCGGTCCACTTCGCGGGCGACCTGGGCCTGTTCTTCGGCAGCGCTGGCGATGACCAGGGTGCGTTCGTTGATCTGGCCGACCTGCTCGGTGATTTCCACCAGGGCGCGGCCGGCGGCTTCGGCGATCTCCAGCATCTGCCGGGCGCGCTGGTCGTTCTGGTTCATGGCGCCGACGGCTTCACCGGTGCCGCTCTGGATGCTGCCGATCATCTGTTCGATCTCGCGGGTGGATTCCTGGGTGCGGTGGGCGAGGGCGCGTACCTCGTCGGCGACCACGGCGAACCCACGGCCCTGCTCGCCGGCGCGGGCGGCCTCGATGGCGGCATTGAGCGCCAGCAGGTTGGTCTGCTCGGCGATGGCGCGGATCACGTCCAGCACCTTGCTGATGCTTTGCGCGCGGTCGGCCAGCCCCTCGACCAGGGTGGAGGTGTGGGCGACTTCCTGGCTCATGCTGCGGATCGCCTGGACCGTCTGCTGCACGCGGTCGCGGCCGGACTGGGCGGATTCCTCGGAGGCGCGCGAGGCGTCGGAGGTGGAGCTGGCGTTGCGCGCGACCTCTTCCACGGCAGCGGTCATTTCGTTGACGGCGGTGGCGGCCATCTCGATCTCGTCGTGCTGGCGGGTGAGGGAGCGGTTGCCTTCCTCGGTCACCGCGTTGAGCTCTTCGGCGGCGGAGGCCAACTGGGTGGCCGAGTTGCCGATCTGCTGGATGGTGCCGCGCAGCTGTTGCTGCATGCGCTGCAGGGCGGTGAGCAATTTCGCCGGCTCGTCGTTGCCGGCGGTGTCGATGCGCCCGGTGAGGTCGCCACTGGCAACCACGCCGGCTACCAGCACGGCTTCGCCCAGGGGGACGGTGATGCTGCGGGTGAGGGCCCAGGCGAGGGCGACGGTGACCAGCGCGGCGATCACCAGCACGCTGATGACGGCCGTGACGGCGCTGGCATAGTCCTGGTCGGCCTTGGCGTTGGCGGCGTCGGCACCTTGGGTGTTGTAGTCGGAGAGCTCCGTCAGGGCCTTGAGGGTGGCGCGGTAGTTGTCCAGCAGCGGGCCCTGGACCAGTTCGGTGGCGGCGGCCACTTCGCCGGCATTGGAGAGGGCGAGGAGCTTGTCGACACCGGCAAGGAAGCCTTTCTTCTCCTGCAGGTAGCGCTCGAAGAGCTGTTCGTCGCGGCCCGGGTCGATGCCCGCCTTGTAGGTGTCTTCGGCCTTGCCGAGCTGGGCGATGATCTCGCGCGTGCGCTGTTCGAGGAACTGCTTGGAGGGGGTGTCCGAGGCCAGCACGTGGCCGAGCTGGACCTGGCGCAACTCGGTCAGGGACAGATTGATCTGGGCGATGGTGCGTACGCTGGGCAACCAGCTCTGGCTGATCACGGTGGAGGCGTCGTTGATCACCGACATGCGGTTGAGCGAGAACAGGCCGGTCAACACCAGAAGCAAGGTGATGATGGCGAAGCCGAAAGCCGCGCGTGGCGCGATGGGGAACTGGCGCAGGAACATGGGTCACTTCTCCGGGGGGCTGCGGTACGAACCAGGGAGGCTCGGAAAAAGTATAGGAAGCCCTCTGGGATACGCGTGAACTTCACCGCTGCGCTGGGCTTCGGAGCTTATGGAACGGAGGACTTTCCATGGTCCTGACGCAACCATGCCCGTATCGGACGATACGGGCATGGTGGGTGTTGCGTTCGCCTAGCGGCGCGGGTGTCAGGCCGAGAAGCGCTTGAGCACCAGGGTGGCGTTGGTGCCGCCGAAGCCGAAGCTGTTGGACATGATGGTGTCCAGCTTGGCGTTCTCGCGGGTCTCGCGCAGGATCGGCAGGTCGGCCACTTCCGGGTCCAGCTCGTCGATGTTGGCGGAGCCGGCGATGAAGTTGCCTTCCATCATCAGCAGGCAGTAGATCGCCTCGTGCACGCCGGCGGCGCCCAGGCTGTGGCCGGACAGGCTCTTGGTGGAGCTGATGGCCGGGGCCTTGTCGCCGAACACTTCGCGCACGCCACGGATCTCGGCGACGTCGCCGACCGGGGTGGAGGTGCCGTGGGTGTTCAGGTAGTCGATCGGGGTGTCGACGGTGGACAGCGCCTGCTGCATGCAGCGGATCGCGCCTTCGCCGCTCGGAGCGACCATGTCGTAGCCATCGGAGGTGGCGCCGTAGCCGACGATTTCCGCGTAGATCTTGGCGCCGCGCGCGAGGGCGTGCTCCAGTTCCTCGACCACCACCATGCCGCCGCCACCGGCGATGACGAAGCCGTCACGCTTGGCGTCGTAGGCGCGGGAGGCCTTCTCGGGGGTGTCGTTGTACTGGGTGGAGAGGGCGCCCATGGCGTCGAACAGGCAGCTCTGGCTCCAGTGTTCTTCTTCACCACCTCCGGCGAAGACCACGTCCTGCTTGCCGAGCTGGATCTGCTCCATGGCCTGGCCGATGCAGTGGGCGCTGGTGGCGCAGGCGGAAGAGATGGAGAAGTTCACGCCCTTGATCTGGAAGGGGGTGGCCAGGCACGCGGATACGGTGCTGCCCATGGTGCGGGTCACGCGGTATGGGCCGATGCGCTTGACGCCCTTCTCGCGCAGGGTGTCGATGGCTTCCATCTGGTTGACGGTGGAGGCGCCGCCGGAGCCTGCGATCAGGCCGGTGCGCGGGTTGGAGATCTGCTCGGGTTGCAGGCCCGAGTCCTTGATCGCCTGTTCCATCGCCAGGTAGGCGTAGGCGGCGGCGTCGCCCATGAAGCGGAAGATCTTGCGATCGATCAGCTCTTCGAGGTTCAGGTCGACCGAACCGGAAACGTGGCTGCGCAGGCCCATTTCGGCATAGGACGGGTTGTGGCGGATGCCGGCCCGGCCTGCACGCAGGTTGGCGGAAACGGTTTCCTTGTCATTGCCCAGGCAGGAAACGATGCCCAGGCCAGTGATCACGACACGACGCATGCGGATAACCCTTAAAAACTGTCAGTGGAAGTGAACAGGCCGACGCGGAGGCCTTCGGCGCTGTATATCTCGCGGCCATCGACGCTGACGGTGCCATCGGCGATGCCGAGGATCAGCGAGCGGCTGATGGTGCGCTTGATCTGGATGTTGTAGGTGATCTTTTTCGCGGTGGGCAGGATCTGGCCGAAGAATTTCACTTCGCCCGAACCCAGGGCACGGCCACGGCCGGGGTTGCCCTGCCAGCCGAGGTAGAAGCCGACCAGTTGCCACATGGCATCCAGGCCCAGGCAGCCCGGCATCACCGGGTCGCCTTCGAAATGGCAGGCGAAGAACCACAGGTCCGGATTGATGTCGAGCTCGGCGACGATTTCGCCCTTGCCGTACTTACCGCCGGTTTCGCTGATATGGACGATGCGATCGATCATCAACATGTTGGGGGCGGGCAGTTGCGCATTACCGGGGCCGAACAGCTCACCGCGACTGCAGCGCAGCAGGTCTTCCCGGGAATAGGCGTTTTGTTTGGTCATGCGAGCTCCTCAATGGTCCCCGTGCAGGGCTTGGCATTTCGTCCACACTGCCGCGCGCACAGGCGTCGAATCAGCAGACTAGTCATAGACTGTTGCGTTGCGGTGAAAGTCACAGAGTACAGTCGTTCACTTGTTCAAGGACGCTTGCGCCGTTGTTGCGGGCCCTTTCCGGCGCAAGCCTGCCGCACTTTAGCACTGTTGCCCACTCACCGAAGGTCGGGGGGCAATCCGCCGCGCCACCCAGCCAGCGCTGCAGGACGCGCTGCAGGTCGGCCCGCTTGAAGGGCTTGGCGAGGTAGTCGTTCATGCCCGCGTCCAGGCAGGCTTCGCGGTCGCCCTGCAGGGCGTTGGCGGTGAGGGCGATGATCGGCGTGCGGGCACCCCCATTCATCTTGCGAATCTGCCGGGTGGCTTCGTAGCCATCGAGCACCGGCAGGCGGCAGTCCATGAGGATCGCCGAGAAGTGCTGGCGCGAGGCGCTCTGCACCGCCTGGGCGCCGTCGCCCACCAGGCTGACGCGGTAGCCGAGGCTGCGCAGCATGGCCTCTATCACCGTCTGGTTGACCGGGTTGTCCTCCACCAGCAGCACCTGCTGGCCGCTGCCGTTGGTGGTGTCGCCGGTGCTGCCCTCGCTGGCGCGGCGCTCCTGCTGGCGGAACGGCAGTGGGATTTCCAGGGTGAATATGGAGCCACGGCCTTCGAGGCTCTCCGCGCGCAGGGTGCCGCCCATGCGTTCGGCCAGGGTGCGGGCGATGGGCAGGCCGAGCCCGGTGCCGCCGTAGCGTCGGGAGATGGAGCTGTCGGCCTGCTGGAAGGCGTCGAACATGTGCTCCAGGCGTTCCGGCGGGATGCCGATGCCGCTGTCGTGCACGGCGCAGGTGAGCCACAGCACCTCGTCGTCCAGCGGCTGCCACTGGGTGAGGACGCGGATGCCGCCGTCCTCGGTGAATTTCAGGGCGTTGCCGACCAGGTTCACCAGGATCTGGCGGATGCGCGTCGGGTCGCCTTGCACCTCGATCTGCTCCAGGCCTTCCTGGGTTTCCAGGGTCAGCGCCAGGCCGCGCTGCAGGGCGCTGTGCTGGAACACCTGCACCGAGCCCTGGACCAGCTCCAGCAGGTTGAAGGAGATGCGTTCCAGTTCCAGTGCGCCGCGTTCGATACGCGAGAAATCGAGAATGTCGTTGATCACCTTGAGCAGGTGCTCGGTGGATTCGGCAGCCAGCGCGGCGTACTCGGCCTGTTCGCGGTTCAGTTCGGTTGTTTCAAGAAGTTGCAGCATGCCCAGGACGCCGTTCATGGGGGTGCGCAGTTCGTGACTCATCATCGCCAGGAAATCGGATTTGGCACGGTTGGCCTGCTCGGCGTCCTCACGTGCGCTGATCAGTTGGTCGATGGCCTGCTGCTGCTCGCGGCTGGCCTTGGCCAGGCCGTTGGCGAGGTTGTTGATGTGTCGCGCCAGGTCGCCCAGCTCGCCCTCGTCCACCACCGGCAGGCTGGCCTGGTAGTTGCCGCCCTGGATGGCCTCGACCGCCTCGCCCATGGCGCTGATCGGCTGCGACAGGCGGGTGGCCAGACGCCGCGCCAGGAGGAAGGTGAGCACCAGGGCGAACAGCGCCAGCACGGTGGCCTTGAGAAGGATTTCCTGCTGCCGGCTGCTGAAGGCGTCGTTGGACATGCCCACCACCACGCGACCCAGGTAGCCGGTGGCGAGCTTGCCGTTGCTGCGTTCGCTGTGGAACAGCGCCTCGCTGTCCAGCTTCATCTGCTGCATGCGGATCGGCGCGTGGAACACCTCAACCTGGGCCCCGGCCTTTTCCAGGCTGCCGGGCTGTTCGACGTAGACGAGGATGTTGTCTTCACGGTCGCGCACTTCGAGGAAGCGCACGTGCGGGGTGTCCAGGGTCGCCTTGAGCAGGCCTTCGAGTACCGGCAGGTTGCCGGCGATCACGCCGTATTCGGCGGCTGGCGCCAACTGGTTGGCGATCAGCTGGCCGGTGTGGTTCAGCTCCTGGCGCAGGTCCTGCAGGCGGGCGAAGGTGAAGAAGCCGGTGAGCAGCAGCGTCAGCAGCAGGGCCGGGCCCAGGCTGATCAGCTGCGTGCGGGTGTGGATGTCCCAGCCGCGGCGCAGGTTCATCGGCAATCCCAGAGGCAGGTGCCCGGTGCGGCGGCGGTGGAGAAGAGGAGGGGGGCTGGGCGGCGGATCATCCGTGTGCCTCGTGACAGGCTCGTCCATGGAAAAGATGAATGCATGGGAAACTCTAGCTGGGCCTGCGCTCTGGTCGAATGGCATCCGTCGTGGCGGGTTGGGCACCCCGTTCGTCCGACGTGGTCATGGAAGGCTGAATTGTCGTGCCTGGGTTCACACTTGACCAGTGGCAGATGCCTTGTTTGAGACTGGCTGGTCGCTCGGCCCTCCGTATAATGCGCGCAACCGCCATCCCCGATGGCTCTACATGGACTGGTTATGACTCAACAGCAATCGATCGCGGTGCTGGGCGGCGGCAGCTTCGGCACCGCCATCGCCAACCTCCTGGCCGAGAACGGCAAGAGCGTGCAGCAGTGGATGCGCGATCCCGAGCAGGCCGAGGCGATCCGCGCCAACCGCGAGAACCCGCGCTACCTCAAGGGGGTGAAGATCCACCCCGGCGTCGAACCCACCACCGATCTGGATGCGGTGCTCGCCAGTTGCGAGCTGATCTTCGTCGCCATCCCCTCCAGCGCACTGCGCAAGGTGCTCGAGCCCGTGGCCGGCCAGTTGAAGGGCCGCATGCTGGTGAGCCTGACCAAGGGCATCGAGGCGCAGAGCTTCCTGCTGATGAGCCAGATTCTCGAAGACATTGCCCCCGAGGCGCGCATCGGCGTGCTCTCCGGCCCCAACCTGGCCCGCGAGGTGGCCGACCACGCCCTCACCGCCACCGTGGTGGCCAGCGAAGACACCGAGCTGTGCCAGCAGGTGCAGGCTGCCCTGCACGGCAAGACCTTCCGCGTCTACGCCAGTGCCGATCGCTTCGGCGTCGAGCTGGGCGGTGCGCTGAAGAACGTCTACGCGATCATCGCCGGCATGGCCGCGGCGCTGGGCATGGGCGAGAACACCAAGAGCATGCTGATCACCCGCGCGCTGGCGGAGATGACCCGCTTCGCCGTGAAGCTCGGCGCCAATCCCATGACCTTCCTCGGCCTGGCCGGCGTCGGCGACCTGATCGTCACCTGTTCCTCGCCCAAGAGCCGCAACTACCAGGTCGGCCACGCCCTGGGCGAAGGCCTCAGCCTGGAAGACGCGGTGGCGCGCCTGGGCGAGGTGGCCGAGGGCGTCAACACCCTCAAGGTGCTCAAGGCCCGTGCCGAGGAGTTGCAGGTGTACATGCCGCTGGTCGCTGGCCTGCATGCCATTCTTTTCGAGGGGCGTACGCTGGCCCAGGTGATCGAGGCGCTGATGCGCGCCGAACCCAAGACCGACGTCGACTTCATTCCCACCAGTGGCTTCTGAGCCCCGCCAACTTCGGACAAGGAGATTCCCATGAGTGATGAGCGCGAAGACCTGCAGCGGGAGTCGATCCTGCTGCGCGTGCTGTGGATGCTGATCTTCGTCGTCGTCTGGCAACTGGCCGAGATCGTCCTCGGCGTGGTGGTCCTGGCGCAGCTCGGCTACCGGGCCTTCTACGGCGCGCCCAGTGGCGGCCTGATGGGGTTTGGCGACAGCCTGAGCCAGTACCTGGCGCAGATCGGTCGCTTCGGCACCTTCAATACCGAGGAAAAGCCCTGGCCCTTCGCCGACTGGCCCACGCCGCGCCCGCCGGAAGGCGAGGCCGCCCACGTGGTGCCGCCGGCCCCGCACCCCGCGCGCGACGAAGAGCCCAAGCTGTGAGGCTGTGGTTGCTGCGCCACGGTGAGGCCGAGCCCCGTGCGGCCACCGATGCCGAACGCCCCTTGACCCGCAATGGCCGCCAGGAGGTGCTGCATGCCGCCGCACGCCTGGCCGGTCGCCCGCTGCAGGCCATCATCGCCAGCCCCTACCTGCGTGCCCAGCAGAGTGCCGAACTGGTGCGCGAGGCGCTGGATTTCCCCGGCGCGCTGGTGACGCAGCCCTGGCTGACCCCGGAAAGCGACCCGCGTGAAGCACTCGCGCGACTGGCCGAGCGGGAGGAGGGCGAGCTGCTGCTGGTGACCCACAATCCCTTCGTCGGTGAACTGGCGGGCCTGCTGATCCACGGTCATCGCCAGCAGCCGCTGCCCCTGGGCACCGCCAGCCTCGTCGAGCTGGAGGGCGACATGGCCCTCGCGGGCCTGATGGAGCTGCGCTCCCTGCACCACGCACACCGGACCTGACCCCCGCCCCAAGGACGACCCCCATGCTCAGACGCATCACGCTCCGCGCCCTGATGGCGCTCGCCACCCTGCTGCCCGGTTCCACCCTCCTGGCGGCCGACAACCCGGACCCTTCCTTCTTCGTCGGCAACTACTGGATCGTCGGTCGCGATCTCGACACCGGCAAGCCCTACACCGGCGAGCTGGACATCTACCAGGACGAGGGCGAGCTGTCCCTGGCCTGGACCGTGGGCGAGGAGAGCTGGACGGGCAAGGCGCACTTCGAGAACTCCGAACTGGTGGACGGCGCCTCGGGGCTGCGCATCGACTTCAAGCGCAACGGCAAGGAGTACCAGGGCACCATGCTCTGGCGCACCGACTGGGACAACTATGCGCGGGTGTCCGGGTACATCTACCGGCCCGGGCAGCAGACCGACAAGCCCGGGCTCGAGGCCTGGTTCGTCTCGCCGTCGAACTGATGGGCGCTCCTGCTCCGGAGCACTCGGCCCGCCCTGTGGTGGGCCCGCTCGTGTAGGGCGATTGCGGTCGCCGAGCGGCGCGTAGCGCCGCCGCCTGTTCCATCATTTCCCGCTGCGACCCCCGTCCCAGAGGCTCTCGGAGCCTGTGTCCGAGCCCGATACATTTCTTAACTTGCGCCGCTTCCTACTGCGTGGAATATTCGCCCAAGCAAGTGCTTGGTTGTCCCCAGAAAAACAAAAAAGGAGGAGGCCCTGTGGCTGATGCAGTCCGTTTGCCGCTCGATATGTTCTTCGAGCGAGAGGCACGTCACCCCAACAAACGCTACCTGGTCCAACCGCTGTCCGGCGGCAGGGTCGAGGAGCTGACCTGGGGCGATGTCGGCGACCAGGCGCGACGCGCCGCCAGCTGGCTGAGAGGGCGTGACCTGCCTCCCGGCAGCCGCATCGCCATCATTTCCAAGAACTGTGCTCACTGGATAGTCGCCGACCTCGCGATCTGGATGGCCGGGCACGTTTCCGTTCCCCTCTACCCCAACCTCACCGGCGAGTCCGTGCACCAGGTGCTGGCGCATTCGGAAACCGCCCTGGCCTTCATCGGCAAGCTGGACGACTGGCCCGCCATGGCCAGCGGCATTCCCGAAGGCGTGGCCACCATCGCGCTGCCGATCCACCCCGAGGGGACCTTCGACTACCAGTGGAGCGAGTTGCAGGCGGAGACGCCGATCCGCGACAACCCCAGGACCGCCGCCGAGCAGCTGGCCACCATCATCTACACCTCCGGCACCACCGGGACGCCCAAGGGCGTGATGCAGAGCTTCGGCAACTTCGCCTTCGCCGCCGGCCACGGTGTCGACCTGTTCAAGACCGGTGAAGACGACCGCCTGCTGTCCTACCTGCCGCTGTGCCATGTGGCCGAGCGCATGTTCGTCGAAATGGCCTCGCTCTATGCCGGGCAGACGGTGTTCTTCGCCGAGAGCCTCGACACCTTCCTCGAAGACCTCAAGCGCGCCCGTCCCACCGCCATCTTCGGCGTGCCGCGCATCTGGACCAAGTTCCAGATGGGGGTCTACGCGAAGATGCCGGCGCAGAAGCTCGACCGCCTGCTCAAGCTGCCGATCATCGGCCGCATCGTCGGCCGCAAGGTGCTCGCCGGGCTCGGGCTGGACGCCGTGCGCGTGGCCCTGTGCGGCGCCGCGCCGGTGCCCGAGGCGCTGCTGCACTGGTACAAGCGCCTGGGCCTGGACGTGCTCGAGGTCTACGGCATGACCGAGAACTGTGGCTACTCCCACGTGTGCCGCCCGGGCGAGCAGATGACCGGCTGGATCGGCCGCAACAGCCCCGGTGTCGAGGTGCGCATCAACGACGATGGCGAGGTGCAGGTGCGCAGCGGCGCCACCATGCAGGGGTACTACAAGGACCCGGAGAAGACCGCCGAGACCATCACCCCCGACGGCTTCCTGCGCACCGGCGACAAGGGCGAGCAGGACGCCGCCGGCAACCTGCGCCTCACCGGGCGCATCAAGGAAATCTTCAAGACCAGCAAGGGCAAGTACGTGGCCCCGGCCCCCATCGAGAACCGCCTGGCGGTGCATACCCGCATCGAGCAGGTGTGCGTGGTGGGCGATGGCCTGCCGCAGCCGATGGCGCTCTGCGTGCTTTCCGACGTCGGTCGCCAGGAAGCCGCCAACGGCACCCGCGCCGAGCTGGAGGGCAGCCTGCGCGAGTTGCTGGAGCAGGTGAACGAGGCGCTGGACAAGCACGAACGCCTGCTCGGCCTGGTGCTGGTGAAGGAGGTCTGGGCGGTCGACAACGGCTTCCTGACGCCTACCCTGAAGATCAAGCGCAACGTGGTGGAGGGCACCTACGGATCGTGCTTCCCCGAATGGATCGAGCGCCGCCAGGCGGTGCTCTGGCACGAGTGACCCCTGACCGCCGGGAGCCCTGGCCACCCCGGCGGCATTCTTGCGAGGAGCCGACATGAGCCTGTGGCGCCAGACCCCCGATCTCGAAAAACTCAATGCATCCCAGCAAGGCACCATCGGCGGCCTGCTGGACATCCGCTTCGAAGCCTTCGACGACGAATCGATCACCGCCAGCATGGTGGTCGACAGCCGTACTCACCAACCCTACGGCCTGCTCCACGGTGGCGCCTCGGTGGTGCTGGCCGAGAGCCTCGGCTCCACCGCCAGCTACCTGTGCATCGACACCAGCCGCTTCTACTGCGTGGGCCTGGAGGTCAACGCCAACCACCTGCGTGGCCTGCGCAGCGGCCGCGTCACCGCCGTCGCCCGTCCCGTGCACCTGGGCCGCACCACCCACGTGTGGGACATCCGCCTCAGTGGTGACGACGGCAAGCCCAGCTGCATCTCGCGCCTGACCATGGCCATCGTGCCCCTGGGCGAGCAGCCGCCGAAGGGGTGATCACGCGGCGGAGATTCCCGGCAGTCGCGCAATTTCATCCAAGCCGATCACCCCGCCACGCGCTAGAGTGGCGCCCATGGAGCGCATCAGTCATATCGTCAGCGGCCTGCCCGGCGTCCGCCTGATCGATGCCGAGTACCGCGATTTCGCCTTTCCCCGGCATTTCCACCTGGAGTACCACGTGGGCCTGCTGCTGAACGGGCGGCAGCGTTTCGTCTGCCGGGGCGAGTCGCGCCTGGCCGGGCGCGGCGACGCGCTGCTGATGGCGCCGGAGCAGATCCACGATGGCGCCAGCCAGGGCGGGGAGGGCTATCACATCCGCGTGCTGGCCATCGAGCCGCAATGGCTGGATGAAGCCAGCCGCGTGCTCAGCGACGGTCGCCAGGGGGCGCCCCGCCTGACCAGCGCGACCCTGCGCGACCCCACGCTGCAGGCGCGCCTGCAGGCCGTGCACGCAGGGTTTCTCGGCAACTCCCGCCTGGCCCTGGAGAGCCTGCTCTGGCCGGCGCTGGCCTGCCTGCTCGGGCAGGGCTCGACGCTGCGGGTCAGCGAGCCCGCCCAGGGCTTCGACACACGCACCTGGCAGCGCCTGCGCGAGTGGCTGGAGTCGCGCCTGGAATCGCCGCCGTCCCTGGAGGAGCTGGCGGCCTTCTGCGGCCTCAGCCCCTGGCAGGCGCTGCGGCGTTTCCGCCAGCACTGCGGCCTGCCGCCCCACCAGTGGCTGACCCAGCTGCGCCTCGAACGGGCCCTGCCGCTGGTGCTGCGTGGCCAGCAACCGCTCAGCGACGTGGCCCTGCAGCTGGGCTTCTACGACCAGGCGCACTTCTCCCGGCTGTTCCGCCGCACTTACGGCGTGCCGCCGGCACGCTTGCGCACGCTGGGTTGAGGGCCGTCCGCTGCTGTGGCAATAGCGCCATCATCACTGGCAGTTACGGTCATTGCCGGGGGGCGCCGGGCTGCCGGAAAATCCCCGGCAGTTCCCAACCAGCCGGCATCGCCATGTCCCAGACGATCTTCTTCGCCCATGCCAACGGCTTCCCGTCGGCCACCTATGCCAAGCTGTTCCAGGCGCTGGGCCCGGACTTCCGGATCCGGCACCTGGACCAGCACGGCCATGACCCGCGCTTCCCGGTCAACGACAACTGGGAAAACCTGGTGGACGAGCTCATCCACCACCTCGAGGCCCACGGCGAGCCGGTGTTCGGTGTCGGCCACTCCCTCGGCGGCGTGCTGCACTACCACGCGGCACTGCGCCGCCCGGACCTCTACCGCGGCGTGGCGATGCTCGACTCGCCGGTGCTGACCCTGGCCGACCGCATCGTCATCCGCGCGGCCAAGCGCTTCGGCTTCATCGACCGCATCACCCCGGCCGGCCGCACCCTGGGCCGGCGCGAGGAGTTCGCCGACCTCGACGAGGCGCGCCTGTACTTCTCCGGCAAATCCCTGTTCCGCCGCTTCGACCCGGACTGCCTGGAAGCCTACGTGCGCCACGGCTTCACCGAGACCGGCAGCGGCCTGCGGCTGAAGTTCGACCCGGCCACCGAGATCAGCATCTACCGCAGCGTCCCGCACAACAGCCCGGGCCGCCCGCAGCAGCTCGAGGTGCCCCTCGCGGTGGTGCGCGGCCGCCACAGCCGCGTGGTGCTGCCCCATCACGCACGCCTGGTCAAACGCGTGCCCAAGGGGGAGTACCTGTCCCTGCCGGGCGGCCACATGTTCCCCCTGGAGCGCCCGCAGGACACCGCCGAACTGCTGAGGAACCTCTTCAACCGCTGGGAAGGCCAGCGCACCGACCGGGAGCACGCATGACCGCGCACGTCGAGGAAATCCGCCTGAACCTGCCCCACGTCGAACTGGCGGCACACATCTTCGGGCCCGAGGACGGCAAGCCCGTGCTGGCCCTGCACGGTTGGCTGGACAACGCCATGACCTACGCGCGCCTGGCGCCGAAGCTCCAGGGGCTGCGCATCGTCGCCCTGGACTTCGCCGGCCACGGCCATTCCGGGCACTACCCGGCCGGCTCCAGCTACCAGCTGTGGGAATACGCCGAGGACGTGTTGCTGGTGGCCGAGCAACTGGGGTGGGAGCGCTTCTCGCTGATGGGCCACTCCCTCGGCGCCATCGTCTCGGTGCTGGTGGCCGGTTCCCTGCCCGAGCGCATCGAGCGCCTGGCGCTGATCGACGGGCTGATTCCCTACACCGGCGAGGCCGACAGCGCGCCCAAGCGCCTGGGTGATGCACTGAAGGCGCGGCTGGCGCTGCGCGATAAGCGCAAGCCGGTGTACACCGACGTCGAGCGCGCGGTGGAGGCGCGCATGAAGGGCGTGGTGGCGGTGAGCCGCGAGGCCGCCGAACTGCTCGCCAACCGTGGCCTGATGCCGGTGCCCGGCGGCTACACCTGGCGCACCGACATGCGCCTGACCCTGCCGTCGCTGATGCGCCTGACCTTCGCCCACGCCACCGAGTTCGTCCGCGCGGTACGCTGCCCCACCTCCCTGGTGCTGGCGGAGCAGGGGCAGATCCGTGCCGAGCCGCGTATCGCTGAACTGCTCCAGGGTCTAGGCTTCGACGTGCACTACAAGCCGGGCGGCCACCACCTGCATCTCAATGACGAAAGCGGCGCCCAGGCGGTAGCAGACTGTTTCAATAGCTTCTTCGCCTCGCCTTGACTTGATCGGGGCAACCGGGAAGGCTGGGCGCCTTCCCAAGGAGAGCCCGGATGATCGATCTCTATACCGCTGCCACGCCCAACGGGCACAAGGTCTCCATCGCCCTCGAGGAACTGGGCCTGTCCTACCGGGCCCACGCGCTGTCCTTCGAGCGCAAGGAACAGAAGGCGCCGTCCTTCCTGGAGATCAACCCCAACGGGCGCATCCCCGCCATCGTCGACCGTGATGAGGGGGACTTCGCCGTGTTCGAGTCCGGCGCCATCCTCCTCTACCTCGCCGAGAAGACCGGCCGGCTGCTGCCCGCCGACGCCAAGGGCCGCTCCGTGGCCATGCAGTGGCTGATGTTCCAGATGGGCGGGGTCGGTCCGATGCAGGGCCAGGCCAACGTCTTCTTCCGTTACTTCCCGGAAACCCTCCAGCCGGCCATCGACCGCTACCAGCACGAGACCCGCCGCCTCTACGAGGTGCTCGATTCGCGCCTGGCGCTGGTGGAATACCTGGCCGGCGACTACGGCATCGCCGACATCGCCACCTTCCCCTGGGTGCGTCTGCACGACTGGGCCGGGGTGTCGGTCGAGGGCCTCGTCCACCTGCAGCGCTGGCTGGCGGCCATCGAGGCCCGGCCTGCCGTGCAGCGTGGCCTGCAGGTGCCCAGGCGCCAGGAAGCCGCCGAGACAGTGGTCAAGTCCGCCCAGTCCATGTTGATTCGCTAAGGATGCGCATGCGCTCTTTCATCGTTACCGGCCTGTTCCTGGCCGCGTCCCTTCAGGCGATGGCGGTATACGCCGCCGACCTGCCCGACAGCCACGACCTCAGCGCGCTGCCGCGCTTCCCCCACGCCGAGATCGTCGACTTCAAGGAAACCGGCGACCAGGAGCGCATCTACCCGCAAGGCTCGATCCGGCGCATCAGCAACCAGCTGCGCTTCGAGCAGAAGATCGATGCCCAGGGCCGGCAGACCTCGGTCACCTACCTGCTGCCCAGTGGCCATGGCTCGGGCGAGGCCTTCGACAGCGCCCGGGTCGCCCTGCTCGACAAGGGCGCCGTGCCCCTCTACTGGTGCCAGGGCCGCGACTGTGGCTCCAGCAGCCTGTGGGCCAACTCGGTGTTCGGCAACGCACGCCTCTACGGACCGGACGAGCAGCAGGCCTACTTGCTGGTGCGCCTGGCCGAACCGCAGCAGGACAGCCTGCTGGCGCTGTACGCCATCACCCGGGGCAACCGCCGCGCCTACCTGCACGCCGAGCAGCTGGATTCCGCCGCGCCCCTGGGCGAGATCCTGCCCACGCCCGCCACCCTGATGCGCGAGCTCAAGAGCAGCGGCGAGCTGCACCTCACTGGCCTGCCGGAGGTGCCCACGCCTGCCTGGGCGACCCTGCTGGCGCGCTGCCTGAACCTCGACAGCACCCTGCGCATCAGCCTGTCCGGCGCGGGCGGCGAAGCCTGGCGCCAGGCCCTGGTGGAGCAGGGCGTGCGCGCCACGCGCCTGGAGCTGGGCGAAAACACCGCCGAAGGCCTGCACCTCGAGTGGCTGCGCTGAAGCGCAGCGTCCATGCTTGTCATCCGTGGCGCCCGTCGGCGCCACGGTCGCGTTTTGCCACGGAGTGCCCCGTTCATGCTGAATAACGATCGCCTGCTGGTGCAGATACTGCTGCTCGCGTTGCTGGGCGCCTGCATCTGGGTGCTGGCCCCTTTCTGGTCGGCGCTGTTCTGGGCGGCCGTGCTGGCCTTCGCCAGCTGGCCGCTGATGCGCCTGCTCACGCGGCTGCTGGACGGACGCGTGTCCACAGCTGCGGGGCTGCTCACCGCCGGCTGGATGCTGCTGGTGGCGGTGCCGCTGGTGTGGATGGGCTTCAACCTCGCCGACCACATCCGCGATGCCACAGAACTGGTCAAGAACGTTCAGGTGGAAGGCCTGCCGCAGCCACCGGAATGGCTGGGCGAGCTGCCCCTGGTGGGTGAGCGCCTGGTGGCGCTGTGGCAGCGGGTCGACGCCCAGGGCGCGGCTTTCTTCACCAGCCTCAAGCCCTACATGGGCCAGGCCGGCAACTGGATCCTGGCGCGCAGCGCACAGATCGGCGGCGGCATGCTGGAACTGGCCCTGAGCCTGGTGCTGGTGTTCTTCTTCTACCGCGACGGCCCGCGCATGGCGCTGTTCGCCGAGCGTGCCCTGGAGCGCCTGATCGGCGAGCGCGCACCGCACTACCTGGAACTGGTGGCCGGCACCGTGCAACGGGTGGTCAACGGCGTGATCGGCACCGCCGCCGCACAGGGCCTGCTGGGGCTGATCGGTTACTGGATCGCCGGGGTTCCGGGGGCGCTGGTGCTGGGCCTGGCCACCTTCGCCCTGAGCCTGATTCCGATGGGGCCGCCGCTGGTCTGGGTGCCCGCCACCGCCTGGCTGTTCTGGCACGGCGACTACGGCTATGGAGTGTTCCTGGCGATCTGGGGCTTTTTCATCATCAGCGGCGTGGACAACGTGCTCAAGCCCTACCTCATCAGCCGTGGCGGCAACCTGCCGCTGGTGGTGGTCCTGCTCGGCGTGTTCGGCGGCATCCTCGCCTTCGGCTTCATGGGCCTGTTCCTCGGGCCGACGCTGCTGGCGGTGGCCTACAGCCTGATCTCCGACTGGATCGGCCGGCCCCAGCCGCTGGTGATCGACAAGCCCGAGGGGCCCGGCCCGCACTGAACGTCGACTGGCCAGCAGAACCGCAGGCCGCCGCTTGGAGGCGCAATGGCGCAGTGATAGCCTTTGCGCCGCATTTTTCCGCGCCGCTTTGCATCGGCCCCGCTTGCGGATGCAGGGAAGCAACATTCACATGGATACTCCGCGAGTCGAACAATGAGCAAAACCGTAAAGATCGCCCTGGGCGCAGTCGTCGCCATCGCCGCTGTTTCCGCCGCGGGGGCCTGGTACACCGGCACCCAGCTGCCCGCCGTGCTGGACACCTCCATCAAGGAAGCCAATGCGCAGCTTAAGCTGTCCGCGCCGGCCTTCGGCACCTCCGCGTCGATGGAGCTGGTCTCCCTCGAACAGGGCCTGTTCAGCAGCACCGCCCATTACCGAGTGCGCGTCGGCGAGGAAGGCCAGGGCCTGGAGCTGTTGTTCGTCGACAACATCGAGCACGGCCCCTTCCCGGTGTCGCGCCTGAAGGCCTTCAAGTTGGCGCCGGTGATGGCCGCCAGCAACTACGCCCTGGAGTCCAGCCCCAGCGTCGAGAAGTGGTTCGCCGCCAACAAGGGCGCCGCGCCCCTGGTCGGTGACGTCAGCATCGGCTACGACCGCTCCATGAGCGGCAGCCTGGCCCTGTTGCCCCTGGAGATGCAGATGGACGACGAGTCCCACCTGAGCTTCTCCGGCCTGAACCTGGAGCTGCGCAGCGATGCCGGCGGCAGCAGGGTCGCCGCCATCGGCACCATGGACAGTCTCAAGGTCGACGCCGTCTCCGAGCAGGGTGAGCAGGTGCACGTCCTGTTCCAGGGCCTGTCCCTGGCCAGCGACCAGAGCCGCTCCACCAGCGGCCTGTACGTGGGCAAGAGCGATTTCACCCTGAAGACCGCCAACGTCATCGTCGGTGAAAACCCGGGTGTGCAGCTCACCGACCTGGCCCAGCGCCAGGACACCCGCGAGAACGGCAGCAACATCGAAGGCAGCCTGACGCTCGACGCCGGCAGCATCAGCTACGCCGACAAGCCCATCGGCAGCGCGCAGATGCTCTGGACCATGAAGAACCTCGATTCGGTCGCGCTGAAATCCCTGGCCGACTTCTACGGCGCGTTGTACCAGCAGGTCGGCCAGGCTGGCGAGTCGGGCCTCGGTGAGCTGACCGAAGCGCAGCAGGAGCAAGCCAAGGCCGACCTCGTCAAGCTGCTCGAAGGCAAGCCGCAGTTCGCCCTGGAGCGCCTGAGCCTGAAGACCGCCAACGGCGAGAGCCGCTTCAGCCTGGCCATGCAACTGGCCAAGCCGGCGTCCTTCGACCTGCCGCCGGACCAGATCGCCCGCGAAGCCATCACCAGCCTCGACCTGGACCTGAGCCTGTCCAAGCCGATGATCAGCGACCTGGTCAGCGTGCAGGCGGTGCTCCAGGGCCAGGAAGACCAGGAAGCCATCGCCCAGCAGGCCTCCATGACCACCGAAATGGCCAGCGGCATGATGCTCTCCACCCAGCTCGTGGCCCTGGAAGGCAATGACATCCGCGCCCGCCTGCACTACGCCGACGGCCAGGTGGAGTTCAACGGCAAGAAGATGACGGTCGAGGAGTTCGCCGGCCTGGTCATGGCCAGTGCCGGTGGCCTCGGCGGCGCCATGGGCGGCGAGCAGCCGGCCTTCCCGGACGAAGAGATCCCGATGCCGACCGAGGAATAATCTTCCCACGGCAATCCCCAAAGGGCCGGTCGCCATAAGGCGCCGGCCCTTTTTCATGGGCGAAATACCGCCTTGTAGGATGGCGTGGAGCGCAGCGAAACCCATCGATTCGGAGCCTCGAGCCACATCGTGTACACCGGCTGACACATCGATTCGAACCCACCATCGGGCTGATCGCCGAAGCAAAGAGCCGGCCACTGCGCGTGAGCGCAGCGGCCGGCTTTCCTTTCGCGGGGCGGGCCTCAGGCGGCGATGCTGAGCTGGCTGCCGACACGGGCCTCATAGGTGCCGGCGCTGCTCTCGTATTGCTTGAGCAGGGCGGCGGCGAGGCGGGCATAGACGGCGTCGCTGCTGGCGGTGGTGCTCCCGGAGTCACCCTGTTCGCCACTGCCGGCCTGGCCGAACAGGCTGCCCAGCTCGTCCTGGCTGATGCTGCCATTGCCATCGGCGTCCAGGGCGCTGAACAGCTCCTCGCTGTCGCCGCCGAAGCCACCGGCCGGCGGTGGGGGAGGTGGCGGGGCGAGGGCGGCGGTTTCGTCGACGTCGAGGCTGCCGTCGCCATCGCTGTCGAGGCTGGCGAACAGCTCGCTGCTGTCGATGCCGCTGTTCTCGCCCAGGGCGCTGCTCAGCTCGCTTTCGTCGATGGCGCCATTGCCGTCGGCATCCAGCTCGGCGAACAGGTCCTCGGGGTTGGCACCGCCACGCGGCGGTGGCGGGGGCGGGGTGAGGGCGGCGGTTTCGTCGAGGTCGATGGAGCCGTCGCTGTTGGCGTCGAGCTGGGCGAACAGCTCGTCGATATCGACGGTGGTGCCGCTGTCGCTTTCCTTGGCGTTGGCCAGCGCGGTGCCGAGTTCGTCCTTGGCGACGCTGCTGTCGCCATTGCTGTCCAGCAGGCTGAACAGTTTCTCCTGCAATTTCGATTGTCCCGAGGCGCAGCCGCCACTGCTGCTGGTGCCGCTGGCGGTGCTTTTCGAGGAGAGCGCCGAGCCGTAGCCGCCGTAGCTGCTGTAGCCCGAGTAACCACTGACGCCACTGATCATGGGAGTCACTCCTGTGCGTGATGGCAAGGCCGGAGTGGGTTCTCCGGTCCTCGCAGGTTCAGGCGCAAGCGTGTCGGGGGTTTATGCGCTTTGTATCGGCACGGAGACAGGGTCAGGCGCGGGGGATGGTGAGGGTGGCCAGCAGGCCGCCGCCGGGATTTTCGCCCAGGACCAGGTCGCCGCCCTGGCGCCGTGCGGCCTCGCGGGCGATGGTCAGGCCCAGGCCGACGCCACCGGAGCTGCGGTTGCGCGAGCCTTCGAGGCGGAAGAAGGGTTCGAACACCGCTTCGCGCTGTTCCGGGGCGATGCCGTGGCCGTGGTCGCTGACGCAGATGCGCACCTCGGCGGGGCCGTCTTCCAGGCGGATCAAGGCATGCCCGGCGTAGCGCAGGGCGTTCTCCACCAGGTTGCTGATGCAGGAGCGCAACGCCATGGGCTGGGCCCGCAGGGGCGCGCACTGGCCTTGCGCGCGCACGTCGGCGCCGCGGTCCTGGGCGTCTTCGGCCATGGATTCCACCAGGGCCTGGAGGTCGAACATCTGCAGGGCTTCGTCGGCGCGTTGCTGGTGCAGGTAGCTGAGGGTGGCGTCGAGCATGGCGACCATCTCGCCGAGGTCCTGGTCCATGCGCTGGCGCAACTGGGTGTCCGTCACCTGCTCGGCGCGCAGCTTGACCCGGGCGATGGGCGTGCGCAGGTCGTGGGAGACGGCGGCGAGCATGCGGCTGCGCTGGGCGACCTGCTCGCGGATGCGCTGCTGCATCAGGTTGAAGGCGTGGGCGGCCTGGCGCACCTCGCGCGGGCCTCGCTCCTCCAGGGGCGGGGCCTGGAGATTCTCGCTGAGGCGGTCGGCGGCGCTGGCCAGGCGCTGGATGGGCCGCGACAGCACGCGGGCGCCGTACCAGGCGGCGACGATGAGGGTCAGCAGCTGGAAGGTCAGCGGCACCAGCGGCCCGCCGAACAGCGGGCGCGGAGGCGGGGGCTGCCGGGGCGGCGGGCCCTCGGCGGCGTTCTGCGGTGGCGGCTGGGGCGGTGGGTTGCCGTACTGCTGGAACCAGAGGAAGGCCAGCAGGTGGGCGAGGACGATGGCGGCCAGGAAGATGCCGAACAGGCGTGCGAACAGCGAGTCGGCCTGGCGCATCAGCCGATCTCCCGCGCGTCGAACAGGTAGCCCTCGCCGCGCACCGTCTTGATCAGGCGCGGGGACCGGGGGTCGTCGCCAAGCTTCTGCCGCAGGCGCGAGACGAGCAGGTCGATGCTGCGGTCGAAGGCTTCGATGGAGCGGCCCGGGCGGCGTCCAGCAGCTGTTCGCGGCTGAGCACCCGGCGTGGGCGCTCGAGGAAGACCCAGAGCAGGCGGAATTCGGCGTTGGACAACGGCACCACCATGCCCTCGGGGGATTGCAGCTGGCGCAGCACGCCGTTCAGGCGCCAGGCGTCGAAGCGGATGCTGGCGCGCTGGTCGGCACGCAGGCCTTCGCGGTCGTCGCGCACGCGACGCAGGATGGTCTGGATGCGCGCCACCAGCTCGCGTGGCTCGAAGGGCTTGGCCATGTAGTCGTCGGCGCCCAGTTCCAGGCCGATGATGCGATCGGTGGGCTCGCAACGGGCGGTGAGCATGAGGATCGGGATGTCGGATTCGCTGCGCAGCCAGCGGCACAGGGAGAGGCCGTCTTCACCGGGCAGCATGAGGTCCAGGACCACCACGTCGAAGGGGGAGTCGGCCAGCGCTTCACGCATCGCCTCGCCGTCGTCCACGCCCACCGCCTCGATGTTGAAGCGGGCGAGGTAGTCGCAGAGCAGGTCGCGGATCGGCACGTCGTCGTCCAACAGCAGGGCGCGGATGTTCCAGCGGCGGTTGTCGAGGGGGGTGGGGGCTTGGTTGTGCATGGGTGTGTTGCCATCTGGCGGGTCGACCGGGCCGGTGGACCCCTGTTCTTCGCGTCTGGCGGCGGGCGTCGAGCGGCGGACCGTGGGCATCCATCGGGCGCATCCTACTCCGCCGTCCTGCCAGCGGCCATCGCGGCGAGAGACTCGCCGATGGCGGTGTCGCCAGCGTGTCGGCTTTGTACCGGCTCTGATACAAAGCGGCGTTGCATTCGGAAAGCACCGGCAGGGTGTGGGGGAAGTGCGCGGCTGCTTTCTGCGGGCGGATGGGGTACTTATGTCGCGCCGCATCCGGACCTGTCGTCGATAAAGGAGTTGTCATGCAGATTTCCACCACCCTGCTCGCCGGTTTCTGGGGCTGGCTGGCCGCCAGCAGCCTGTTGCTCGGCGCCGCCATCGGCTTCTGGGTGACGCTGCCCAGGGCGGTCACCGCCTCGGTGATGGCCTATGGCAGCGGGGTGTTGATCGCGGCGCTGTGCTTCGGGCAGATCCCCGAGGCCGAGCGCCTCGGCGGGCTGGGGCCGACCTTGGCGGGCATGCTCGCCGGCGGCGCGCTGTTCGTCCTCGCCAGCCAGTTGCTGGACCGCTGGGAAGCGCATCACCGCCAGCGCAGCGGCGGCGCCGGCTCCATGGTGGCGCTGCTGATCGCGGTGGGCGCCTTCCTCGACGGCATTCCCGAATCCCTGGGGCTCGGCCTGGGCCTGCTGGACGGCGGCGAGGTGAGCCTGCTGATGCTGGTGGCGATCTTCCTCTCCAACCTGCCGGAGGGGCTGGCCAGCGCCGCCGGGCTGCGCGAGGAGAAGCGCAGCGGCCTGTTCGTGTTCTGCCTGTGGGGCGGCATCGTCCTGCTGTCGGGCCTGGCGGCCATGGCCGGCCCGGGGCTGATGAGCGACCTGCCGCCGGCCTGGCTGGGCTTCGCCCTGGCGTTCTCCGCCGGTGCGGTGCTGTGCATGCTGGTGGACACGCTGATCCCCGAGGCCTTCGAGAGCACCCACGCCTGGACCGGGCTGATCACCCTGGCCGGCTTCATGACCGCCTTCGCCCTCGACCATCTCTAGTCGGCGGCGATCACCGGAGCAGCGGCGGGCACGGGCTTCCGCTACAATGCGCGCCGTTTTCGACTTGCCAGAGAGCCCGCCCATGTCCGCCTGCCAGACGCCCATCATCGTCGCCCTCGATTTCCCCACCCGCGAAGCCGCGCTGAAGCTGGCCGACCAGCTCGACCCTGCGCTATGCCGGGTGAAGGTGGGCAAGGAGCTGTTCACCAGCTGCGCATCGGACATCGTCGCCACCCTGCGCGAGCGCGGCTTCGAGGTGTTCCTCGACCTGAAATTCCACGACATCCCCAACACCACCGCGATGGCGGTGAAGGCGGCGGCGGAGATGGGCGTGTGGATGGTCAACGTGCACTGCTCCGGCGGCCTGCGCATGATGGCGGCCTGCCGCGAGACCCTGGAGCGGTTCAACGGGCCCAGGCCGCTGCTGATCGGCGTCACCGTGCTGACCAGCATGGAGCGCGAGGACCTGGCCGGCATCGGCCTGGACATCGAACCCCAGGAGCAGGTGCTGCGCCTGGCGGCCCTGGCGCAGAAGGCCGGGATGGACGGCCTGG
This sequence comes from Pseudomonas sp. Pc102, assembly GCF_018408275.1. Taxonomy (NCBI): domain Bacteria; kingdom Pseudomonadati; phylum Pseudomonadota; class Gammaproteobacteria; order Pseudomonadales; family Pseudomonadaceae; genus Pseudomonas; species Pseudomonas sp. Pc102. The sequence goes on from NZ_AP021905.1 coordinate 2,407,732, forward strand.
TGTGCTCGGCCCAGGAAGCGCCTGCCTTGAAGGCGGCGCACCCGGCCCTGCAACTGGTCACCCCCGGCATCCGCCCGGCGGGCAGCGCCCAGGACGACCAGCGCCGCATCCTCACCCCGCGCCAGGCGCTGGACGCCGGTTCCGACTACCTGGTGATCGGCCGCCCCATCAGCCAGGCCGCCGACCCGGCCAAGGCGCTGGCGGCGGTGGTCGCCGAGCTTTCCTGAGGCCCGATCCCATAGGTTGGCGCCGAGCGTAGCGAGGCCCAACGCCCTGGTGTCCTGGTGAGCGTCGATGCGTTGGGCTTGCCTCAGCCAACCTACGAACTGTGGTCGCCGAGCTGGCCTGAGGCTCGATCGGTGGCCCAGGTGTTCAGGGCCGTAACGGGTAGGGCGGGTGAAACCCGCGTGATCCCGTGCGATGGATCGTCGGGTTGCACCCGACCTACGTGACCCCAAATAAAAATGGCCCGGACTGCATTGCAGCCCGGGCCATTTTCATTGGTACGGACGGGTTACTTGACCTTCAGCACCAGCTTGCCGAAGTTCTCGCCGCTGAACAGCTTGCCGAGGGTCTCGGGGAAGGTTTCCAGGCCTTCGACGATGTCTTCCTTGCTCTTGAGCTTGCCGGCGGCCATCCAGCCGCCCATTTCCTGGGCGGCGCTGGCGAAGTTGGCGGCGTGGTCCATCACCACGAAGCCTTCCATGCGTGCGCGGTTGACCAGCAGCGACAGGTAGTTGGCCGGGCCTTTCACCGCTTCCTTGTTGTTGTACTGGCTAATGGCGCCGCAGATGACGATGCGCGCGCGCGGGGCCAGGCGGCTGAGCACGGCGTCGAGAATGTCGCCGCCGACGTTGTCGAAATACACGTCCACGCCTTTCGGGCATTCGCGCTTGAGGCCGGCGACGACGTCTTCGTTCTTGTAGTCGATGGCGGCGTCGAAGCCGAGTTCGTCGATCAGGAAGCGGCACTTGTCGGCGCCACCGGCGATGCCGACCACGCGGCAGCCTTTGATCTTGGCGATCTGCCCGGCGATGCTGCCGACCGCGCCGGCGGCGCCGGAAAGCACCACGGTTTCGCCGGCCTTGGGCGCACCGACGTCGAGCAGGGCGAAGTAGGCGGTCATGCCGGTCATGCCGAGGGCGGAGAGGTAGAGCGGCAGCGGCGCGCGGCTCGGGTCGACTTTGTAGAAGCCGCGCGGCTCGCCGACGAAGTAGTCCTGCACGCCGAGCGCGCCGTTGACGTGGTCACCGACGGCGTAGTCGGGATGGTTGGAGGCGATCACCTTGCCCACGCCCAGGGCGCGCATCACCTCGCCCAGGCCCACCGGCGGGATGTAGGACTTGGCGTCGTTCATCCAGCCGCGCATGGCGGGGTCGAGGGACAGGTAGAGGTTCTCCACCAGGATCTGGTTCGGGCCGGGCTCGCCCACCGGTTTCTCGACGTAGGAGAAGGTGTCGCGGGTGGCCGCGCCGACCGGGCGTTTGGCGAGCAGGAACTGGCGGTTGAGCTGGGGCATGGCAGGGCACTCCGAATAGGGAAAACACCGGTTTAGTCCGCACGGCGGTGGAGGGCAAGCTTAGTCGCGCCAGGGAATGTGCGGCCATGAATGCCAATGATCATCGAGGGCGGGTTTCATCAGTCAACTGGATGCAGTACCCACCACGGACCTGATGATGCTGACGCTGGCCGCCCGCCAGTGGCTAGACTTCCCGCCGGTTCCCATCCTTCCTTCCGAGGTTTCACAGATGAGCATGACTTTCTCCGGCCAGGTCGCCCTGGTGACTGGCGCCGCCAACGGTATCGGCCGCGCGACCGCGCAGGCATTCGCCGCCGAGGGCTGAAGGTGGTGGTGTCCGATGTCGACGCCGCCGGCGGCGAGGCCACTGTGCAACTGATCCGCGATGCCGGTGGCGACGCCACCTTCATCCGCTGCAACGTCACCGTCGACGCCGAGGTGAAGGCCCTGGTGGAGGGCACGGTCGCCGCCTATGGCCGCCTCGACTACGCCTTCAACAACGCCGGCATCGAGATCGAGAAGGGCAAGCTGGCCGAGGGCTCCGAGGCGGAGTTCGACGCCATCATGGGGGTCAACGTCAAGGGCGTCTGGCTGTGCATGAAGTACCAGATCCCGCAGATGCTGGCCCAGGGCAGCGCCGGCGCCATCGTCAACACCGCGTCCGTCGCCGGCCTCGGCGCGGCGCCGAAGATGAGCATCTATGCCGCTTCCAAGCACGCGGTGATTGGCCTGACCAAGTCGGCTGCCGTCGAGTACGCGAAGAAGAAGATCCGCGTCAACGCGGTGTGCCCGGCGGTGATCGACACCGACATGTTCCGCCGTGCCTACGAGGCCGACCCGAAGAAGGGTGAGTTCGCCGCCGCCATGCACCCGGTGGGGCGCATCGGCAAGGTCGAGGAAATCGCCGGCGCGGTGCTCTACCTGTGCAGCGACGCCGCAGGCTTCACCACCGGCCATTCCCTGGCCGTGGACGGTGGCGCCACCGCCATCTGACCGGCTACGCGGTCATGCAGGGGCGCCTTCGGGCGCCTTTTTGCATTCTGTTACAGGTCGGGCCCGGGCTGGCTCGCGAGGCCACTATCCAGCCACGTGGCGCGTGCGCAGAATCCGCCGAGGTCCGACAAGGAGAACAACATGACCGCAAGCCCCCTGGTAACGATCTTCCTGCCCCTGGCGCTGGGCATCATCATGCTCGGCCTCGGGCTGTCCCTGACCCTGGCGGACTTCGCCCGGGTGGTGAAATTCCCCAGGCCGGTGCTGATCGGCCTCGGCTGCCAGATCCTCCTGCTGCCGCTGGCGTGCTTCCTGCTCGCCAAGGGCTTCCAGCTGGAGGCGGCGCTGGCGGTGGGCATGATGCTGCTGGCGGCGTCCCCCGGCGGCACTTCGGCCAACCTCTACAGCCACCTGGCCCATGGCGACGTGGCGCTGAACATCACCCTGACGGCGGTGAACTCGGTGATCGCCATCCTCACCATGCCGCTGATCGTCAACCTGTCCCTGGCCCATTTCATGAGCGGCGACCAGGCCATCCCGCTGCAGTTTTCCAAGGTGCTGCAGGTGTTCGTCATCGTCCTCGGCCCGGTGGCCATCGGCATGTTCCTGCGCAGCCGCTTCCCCGGCTTCGCCGTGCGCATGGAGAAGCCGGTGAAGATCATCTCCGCGCTGTTCCTGCTGCTGATCATCGTGCTGGCGGTGGCCAAGGACTGGCGCACCTTCGTCGACTACGCCCCGGTGGTGGGCCTGGCCGCGCTGGCGTTCAACCTGATCAGCCTGGCGGTGGGCTATTTCGTGCCGCGCCTGTGCCGCCTCAGCCAGCGCCAGGCGGTGGCCATCGGCATGGAGATCGGCATCCACAACGGCACCCTGGCCATCGCCCTGGCGCTGAGCCCGATGCTGCTGAACAACCCGACCATGGCGATCCCGGCGGCCATCTACAGCATCATCATGTTCTTCACCGCCGCCGCCTTCGGCTGGTGGGTCAACCGCGTGCACGGGCGCGAGCTGGCGGCGGAGGCCTGAGGGCGCCTGCCAGGGTCCCGGGCTGAAGCCCGGGCTCAGTGCTTTAGGGTGGGTCGGGTGGATGACGCTCTTTTCATCCACCCGCGGTGCCAGTCATTGCACCCCTATCAGGTCACCCGTGCTTCAGTCCTTGCCGGTATTCCAGTTGAGGATCACCAGCGTCAGCACCCCGGCGATCAGGCCCCAGAAGGCCGAGCCGATGGACAGCAGGCTCATGCCCGAGGCGGTGACCATGAAGGTGATCAGCGCGGCCTCGCGTTCCTTGGGTTCGTTCATCGCCACGGTCAGGCCGTTGCTGATGGAGCCGAACAGCGCCAGGGCGGCCACCGACAGCACCAGTTCCTTGGGGAAGGCGGCGAACAGCGCGGCGAGGGTGGCGGCGAAGATGCCGGCGATGCCATAGAAGACCCCGCACCACACGGCGGCGGTGTAGCGCTTGTTGCGGTCCTCGTGGGCGTGCGGGCCGGTGCAGATGGCGGCGCTGATGGCGGCCAGGTTGATGCCGTGGGAGCCGAAGGGCGCCAGCAGCAGCGAGGCGAAGCCGGTGGCCGAGATCAGCGGCGAGGCCGGCACCTGGTAGCCGTCGGCGCGCAGCACGGCGATGCCGGGGATGTTCTGCGAAGCCATGGCGACGATGAACAGCGGGATGCCGATGCTGATGATGGCGGTGAGGGAGAAGCTCGGCGTGGTCCACACCGGCTGCGCCAGGGCGAAGCTGAAGCCACTGAAGTCGAGCAGCCCCAGCGCCGCCGACATGCCGCAACCCACCAGCAGCGCTACCAGCACCGCGTAGCGGGGTTGCAGGCGCTTGAGCAGCAGATAGCTGAAGAACATCGCCAGCACCAGGGCGGTGCGGTGCTGCGCGGCGACGAAGATCTCGCTGCCGATCTTGAACAGGATGCCGGCCAGCAACGCGGCGGCCAGGGAGCCGGGCAGGCGGCGCATCAGGCGCTCGAAACCGCCGGTGAGGCCGACCAGGGTCAGCAGCACGGCGCAGACGACGAAGGCACCGATGGCCTCGGCGTAGGGCACGCCCGGCAGGCTGGTGATCAGCAGTGCGGCGCCGGGGGTCGACCAGGCCACGGTGATGGGGGTGCGAAAGCGCAGCGACAGGCCGATGCTGCAGACCGCCATGCCGATGGAGATGGCCCAGATCCACGAGGAAATCTGCCCGGCGCTGAGGCCGGCGGCCTGGCCCGCCTGGAACATCAGCACCAGCGAGCTGGTGTAGCCGGTGAGCATGGCGATGAAGCCCGCCACCACCGCCGACAGTGACGAGTCGGCCAGCGGGCGCAGGCGAGGCAGGGGGGCGCTGGAATCGGAGGCCTGGGTCATCACACGGTTCCCTTGATGTCGACGAGGATCGGATAGAGCGAGGCCACCAAGAGCAGGGCCATGCCGATATTGAAGGCGCGCAGCACCCGTGGCGAGGACAGCCAGCGGCGCAGCAGGCTGCCGGCGACGGTCCAGAGCCCGACGCTGGGGCAGTTGATCAGGGCGAACAGCGCGGCGATCAACAGGGCGTTGGTGACGAAGTCCTCCTGGGGGGTATAGGTGGTGATGGCGCCGATCGCCATGACCCAGGCCTTGGGGTTGACCCACTGGAAGGCGGCCGCCTGGAGGAAGGTGAAGGGGCGCGCGCCGCTGTCGCGGCTGTCAGGGGCACCGGAGCCGGCGATCTTCCACGCCAGGTAGAGCAGGTAGGCCGCGCCCAGGTAGCGCAGGGTGGTGTAGAGCACCGGCACCTGCTCGAAGACCTGGTGCAGGCCGAGGCCGACCGCCATCACCAGGACCATGAAGCCCAGGCTGATGCCGAGCATGTGCGGCACGCTGCGGCGCACGCCGAAGTTCACCCCGGAGGCGAGCAGCATCATGTTGTTGGGGCCGGGCGTGACCGAGGTGACGAAGGCGAACAGGGCGAAGGCGAGCAGCAGTTCCAGGCTCATGGCAGGGCACTCTTTTTGGAATGCTGGAAGCCTACGGCGTGGCGCGTTGCCGCGCCCCGTACAGCGAAGCGCGCAAAAAGCGATACAGTCGCGTGACGAGTGCGGGAAGAGCCATTACTGTTCCGGTTTTCAGTTTTCCCAGGAGCCCCACGCCATGGACGAGAATCCCTACGCCGCCCCGCAGACCGACCTGGTCGATGCCCAGGCCCCCCGCGAACTGCCTGACTGGAGCCCGGGGCTGCTCAACCTGCTGGGCTGGCTGTGCCTGGTCTCGGCCCTGGGTTCGGTGGTGGTGCTGGTGTTCATCTTCCTGGGTGATTTCATCGGCCTCCAGGGGGCCTCGCTGGTTGCCGAATGGCTGGGCCTGGCGGTGATGTTGCTGGGCAGCTACCTGAGCCTGCGCCTCAAGGGCTTCGCCGAGGCGCGTTTCGCCGCCGTCGGCCTGGCCTGGCCGACCTGGCTGGTGATCCTGGCGGGGATGCTGACCCAGGTGATGCTGATGCTGGTGAGCGACCAGGCCCTGGCGAAGCTGGGCTGGGAGCTGGGCGCGTACCTGGCGCTGATGGTCGGCTACGGCGCGGTCACCGTGTGGCTGGCGGTGCGCCTGCTCAAGGTGCAGAACGTCTACCCGGTGTTCCGGGTGATGGCCTGGCTGCTGCTGGTGGGCGGGGTGATGATGGCGACCGTGCTGCTGGTGATGGTCGCCCTGCTGCCGCTGCTGGCCTCTTCCGTCGCCATGGCCCTGGTGTTCTTCCAGGGCGCGCGGGACATGATCGGGCGCGCCTGATCAGGCCGCTTCTTCGCTCTCGCCCGGACGGGCGCTGGACAATGCCTGGTTGACCTTCAGCCAGCCATCCACGGCGTCCTCCCCGGCCTCGCTGAAGGCGCGCTCCAGCAGGCGCGCCTGTTCGCGGCGCAGGCTCTTCTCCAGTTTCGAGCCGTCGGCGGTCAGGCCCAGCTGGCGCTTGCGCTTGTCGTCGTCGGCGGCGCTGCTCTGCACCAGGTCCATTTCCATCAACTGGCGCAGCGGCGTGTTCAGCGCCTGCTTGCTGACACCCAGGTAGCCGAGCATTTCCTTGACGCTGAGGCCCGGGTACTTGGCGATGAAGAACAGGATGCGGTGGTGCACCCGCGACAGGCCGCGACGGGCGAGCATCTCGTCGGGCTTGCTGGTGAAGGCCTGGTAGCCGAAGAAGAAGGCCTCCATGGCGGCGTGCTGGACGGCTGGGTTTTTAAGGTCAAGCATATTGACGTATCCATCCCGGTCATCGTAATTTCGGTCAAGCAGTTTGACTCAATTTTCCCGTCTTCGCATCCGGTGACAACCCATGGCCTTCTCCGAACGCATCGCCCGCCTGAAAAGCTCCTTGATCCGTGAAATCCTTGCCGCGGCGCAGCGCCCGGAGGTGATGTCATTCGCCGGTGGCCTGCCGGCCGAACCGATGCTGCCGAAGGTGGAGTGGGCGGACATGCCGGTGAGCATGGGCCAGTACGGCATGAGCGAAGGCGAGCCGGCGCTGCGTGAGGCCATCGCTGCCGAGGCACAGAAGCTGGGTGTTCCCTGCGACGCCAGCCAGGTGCTGATCGTCAGCGGCTCCCAGCAGACCCTGGACCTGGCCTCCAAGCTGTTCATCGACCCGGGCACCGAGGTGCTGCTGGAGGCGCCGACCTACCTGGCCGCCTTGCAGGCCTTCCAGCTGTTCGGCGCCGACTGCATCGCCGTCGCCCAGGAAGCCGATGGCCCCGAGCTGGCGTCCCTGCGCCAGCGCCTGGAGCAGCACAAGCCGGCCTTCGCCTACCTGATCCCGACCTTCCAGAATCCCTCGGCCGTGCGTTACAGCGAAGCCAAGCGCGACGCCGTCGCGGCGCTGCTGGACGAGTTCGGCGTGACCCTGATCGAAGACGAGCCTTATCGTGAACTGGTGTTCGACGAAGGCACCGCCACCCCCATCGTCAGCCGCCTGAAGAAGGCCAGCTGGATCTACACCGGCACCGTTTCCAAGACCCTGCTGCCGGGCCTGCGCGTGGGCTTCCTGATCGCCAGCCCGGACCTGTTCCCCTACCTGCTGCGCCTGAAGCAGTCGGCCGACCTGCACACCAACCGCATCGGCCAGTGGCAGGCCCTGCAATGGCTGGGCACCGAGCAGTACCGCGAGCACCTGGCCGAGCTGCGCGGCTTCTATCGCCAGCGCCGCGACGCCATGCAGGCTGCGCTGGAGGAGCACTTCGCCGACCTCGCCACTTGGCAGGTGCCCCAGGGCGGGCTGTTCTTCTGGCTGGCGCTGAAGCAGCCGCTGGACACCCGCACCCTGCTCAAGCCGGCGCTGGAGCAGAATGTCGCGTTCATGCCGGGCGAGCCCTTCTTCATCGACCCGGACCAGCATCCCGGCTACCTGCGCCTCAACTTCAGCCATGTGGCGCCCGAGCGCCTGGGCGAAGGCCTGCAGCGCCTCGCCGGGGTCATCCGTCACGCACTGGCCGCCGAGGCCGCCTGATCGAGGAGTACGACATGTACAAGGTCCACGGCGATTACATCTCCGGCAACTGCTACAAGATCAAGCTGATCCTCACCCTGCTCGGCAAGCCCTACCAGTGGGTGCCGGTGGACATTCTCAAGGGCGAGACCCAGAGCGAAGCCTTCCTGGCGCTGAACCCCAACGGCAAGATCCCGGTCCTGGAGCTGGAAGACGGCACCACGCTGTGGGAGTCCAACGCCATCCTCAACTTCCTCGCCGAGGGCAGCGACCTGCTGCCCAGCGAGCCGCGCCTGCGCACCCAGGTGCTGCAGTGGCAGTTCTTCGAACAGTACAGCCACGAGCCCTATGTGGCGGTGGCGCGCTTCATCAAGCTGTACCAGGGCATGCCCGCCGAGCGCGAGGAGGAGTACCGCACCTGCCTGGTGCGCGGCTACAAGGCGCTCAAGGTGATGGAGCAGCAGCTGTCGCGCACGCCTTACCTGGTGGGCGAGCAGTACTCCATCGCCGACATCGCCCTCTACGCCTACACCCATGTCGCGGAAGAGGGCGGCTTCGACCTCTCGCGCTTCCCGGCCGTGCTGGCCTGGATGGACCGCGTGGCCAGCCACCCCAAGCACGTGGGCATGCTCGGCTGACAAGACACTATGGGGCAGGGAGGCCCGAACATGACGACACCAAGGTTGCATGGCCCGCGCGTCGGGCTGCGCCCGTTCAGGGCCGACGACGCAGCCGAGGTGCAGCGCCTGGCCGGCGACCCGGCCATCGCCGCGACCACCGCAACCATTCCCCATCCCTACTCCCTGGAACTGGCCCAGCGCTGGATCGCCAGCCTGGAACCCGGCTACCCGCAGCATCCGCGCATCACCTGGGCCATCGTCCGTCCTGACGATGACGCGCTGCTCGGCTGCATCAGCCTGATCGGCCTCGGAGCCGAGTCCGGCGAGCTGGCCTACTGGATCGGCACGCCCCACTGGGGCCGGGGCTATATGCAGGAGGCCGCGCGCCTGGTGCTGGCCCATGCCTTCGAGGTGCTCGGCCTGGCCTGGGTGGAGGGCTATTGCCTGGCGCACAACCCGGCTTCGGCGCGGGTGATGACCGGCATCGGCATGCAGCCCCTCGGGCAGCGCTTTGCCCGCGAATTCCGTGGCCGCGAGGAGACGCTGCTGGGCTTCCGCCTGGACGTGGCGCACTGGGCGAGGCTGGTCTAACGTGGCGACATCGGTTCGCGACGGGCCAGGCAGGGAGACGTCCATGAAATACAAAGGTGGCTGCCACTGCGGCCGGATTGCGTTCGAGGTGGACGGCAGTCCGCTCGCCGAGGTGATGGAGTGCAATTGCTCGCTGTGCAGCAAGCGCGGCTACCTGCTGTGGTTCGTGCCACGGGCGCAACTGACGCTGTCGACAGCGGATGCGGACCTGTCCACCTACCGCTTCAATCGCATGCACATCGCCCATCACTTCTGCGCCAACTGCGGCTGTGCGCCCTTCGGCGAGGCGGCCGATCCCAAGGGCAATGCCATGGCGGCGGTGAACGTGCGCTGCCTGGAAGGGGTCGATCCCGACACCCTGAAGGTGGTGAAGGTGGATGGGCGGAGTTTCTAGCGCGCTTGGTTCAGGCAGAACGATGTGTTGGATTCGACTCCGCCTGGTGGAGGTGAAAAGCGACCTCCACCCTACGCAGCGGTCATGCGGGATGCACCTGTAGGGGCGACTTCAGTCGCCCGGCGGTGCCGCGCCGCCGGTCTTTTGGGAGCCACTTCATTCGCGAGCAGAGCCCACCTCGGATCCTCGAGCCCGATAAACGAAAAAACCGGCCGAGGCCGGTTTTTTCATGGGGGCGGCTTCAGCGGATCAGGCTGAGGAACTCGCTGCGGGTCGCGGCGTTCTGGCGGAATTCGCCGAGCATGACCGAGGTGACCATGGAGGAGTTCTGCTTCTCCACGCCGCGCATCATCATGCACATGTGCTGGGCCTCGATGACCACGGCCACGCCGGCCGCGCCGGTGACCTGCTGCACGGCCTCGGCGATCTGGCGGCTGAGGTTCTCCTGGATCTGCAGGCGGCGGGCGAACATGTCGACGATCCGCGCGACCTTGGACAGGCCCAGCACCTTGCCGCTCGGCAGGTAGGCGACGTGGGCCTTGCCGATGAAGGGCAGCAGGTGGTGCTCGCACAGGGAGTACAGCTCGATGTCCTTCACCAGCACCATTTCGCTGTTGTCGGAGCTGAACAGCGCACCGTTGGTGACTTCCTCCAGCGTCTGCTCATAGCCGCGGCAGAGGTACTGCATGGCCTTGGCGGCGCGCTTGGGGGTGTCCAGCAGGCCTTCGCGGGAGACGTCCTCGCCGAGCTGGCCGAGGATCGCGGTGTAATGTTGCTCGAGTTTCTGATTGCTAGATTCCATGGGGCTTCCAGGGGCTAGTGAAATATCAGCGTGCCCGTCGTGGGCCTCCCGGTGCCCGGGGGCCGCACCGCGCGCCCATCTCGGTGGGCTCGGGACAGCTTCTGCACGCTATGGCCGGGTTGCTGGCGATAGAGGTGGGCATCATACCCGCCATGACGCTTCGGGTCGCGTCGGTGAAGCGGCCATTTTACTGCGGGCGCCGTTGCGCCCGGGTATCCATGTGCGCCATGCAAGGGCTCAGGGGGCGACTGCGCCTCGGCTGAAGTGCAGGTAGGAGCCCCTGAAGCGCTCGCCGTTGGCCAGCATGCAGTCGGCGTGGCTGATGTTCATGCCGTAGCCGAGCTCGGCCATCTCGTCGTGGAAGGTCTGCTGGCCCTGGCGATCCGGGTCGACCAGCAGTACTTCCACGGAACTCGCGGAGTGGCGGTCGATGAAGTCGGCCAGGTCGGCCTGGTTGTCATGGTCATAGAGCAGGTCGCTGCCGATGATCAGGTCGAACTCGCCGAACGCCTCGGTGCCGCCCCAGTCGCAGGTTTCGTAGCGCATCGGCGGCAGGCCGTTGAGTCGGGCGTTCTCGGCGAGGAAGGTGGGGATCAGCGGGTGGATGTCGCTGGCGGTCATGTCGCCGCCGCGCTGGTGGCCCACCAGGCTGGCCAGGCAGAGCCCGGCGCCGACTTCCAGCACGCGCAAGCCGGTGAGGTCGCGGGTCGCCATCGTCTGGGCCAGCGCTTCGCCTGCCGGCCACACCTGGCCGAACAGCGCCCAGGTGTCTGCGGTGATGCCCAGGCCGGCAGCCTCGCCCAACGGGTCATGGAATTGCTCGGCGTCCAGCAGCGATTGCATGTGGAAGTCCCGGCCGCCTACGCGGAAGGTACTGGTCTTTATCAGATAGCCTGGCATGTCGCTCCGTAGCGCTGGAAAAAGAGAAGGCAAAAAAAAGCCCCGGGAACCCGGGGCTTCTTTCGGAGGCGGGGGTCAGACCACCTGGACTTGCTCGGCCTGCAGGCCTTTCGGGCCCTTGGCGACCAGGTAGCTCACCTGCTGGCCTTCGGCGAGCGACTTGAAGCCGGCGCTTTCGATGGAGCGGTAGTGGACGAAGAGATCCGGGCCTTCCTGGGGGGTGATGAAGCCGAAGCCTTTTTCATCGTTGAACCATTTGACGGTGCCGGATTGACGATTGGACATGATGTATCTCCAGGGAAATGTAATGGCATCGACGCCGGGACATCCGGGTCGAGACTGAGGGCGAAAGCGAAGGAAGCCGAGGAGATGAAAAGATGGGAATCGTTACATCAGGTCAGAAATCGCAATGACACGTTGCATCCAGTGCGCACACCATACTCCTAATGCGGGAATAACCCAGGTTTATTTTTGTCGGTGCGCCGCCAGGGGCGTCCGGGAGGGAAGAAAAGGCCGCCATCAGCTGAATTTGGGGGGACCGATGGCGGCCCTACTGCAGCCCTCAGCAGGGCTTCCAGAGGATAGTGAGGCTCCCGCCACGCGCCATCGCCGCCCGTCGCCGCGCCGCCGGCAGCTCATGCGTCCGAGGGCGGCGGCAGGCGTTCGGCCCAGGTTTCAGCCCACTCGGCGAGGGGCAGGCAGCGGCGGACCAGTTCCTCGCCGTCCTCGCTGAGCCGATAGCCGGCATCCCCCGTGTCGATCAGCAGCGCCTGGCGCAGTTCGCCCATGCGGGTATTGAGCACCGAGGGCGAGAGGCCTTCGCAGCGTGCCTGGAGTTCGCGGAAAGTGGCTGGGCCCTGGCGCAGTTCCCAGAGGATGCGCAGGCTCCAGCGGCGGCCGAGCAGGTCCAGCAGGGCCATGATGGGCCGGCCGGTGGTGGAGCCGCGGACCGGTTTGCCGGGGAGGGGAAGGGTCATGATCTTATTCCTTGCTTCTTTTTTAGTAGCAGACGAGGGGCTTTGCTGCTACGTTTTGCGTAGCGTAACAGCCCGACAGGAGATCCGGCCATGAGCACTGCGCGTATCCACCCGCTCCAAGCCCCCTATGACCCGGCCGTGCAGGCCGCCTTCGACAAGGTGATGCCGCCCGGCGTGCCGCCGCTGAAGCTGTTCCGCAGCATGGCGCATAACCCCCGTGTGCTGCAGCGCTTGATCGCGGGGGGCCTGCTCGACCCCGGCAGCATCAGCCTGCGTGAGCGCGAGGTACTGATCCTGCGCACCACCGCCCGTTGCGGCGCCGAATACGAATGGGGCGTTCACGTGGCCTTCTTCGCCGAGCGCGCGGGGTTCAGCGCGGAGCAGGTGGCGGACAGCTGCAGCGAGCAGCCTGAGCCGTCACTGTGGAGCGCGGCCGAGTTGGCACTGATGGAGCTGGCCGATGGCCTGAACCGTTCGGCTCGGGTGGAGGAGGGGTTGTGGCAGCGGCTGGCCTCGCACTTCAGCGATGCGCAACTGATCGAGTGCCTGACACTGGTCGGCTTCTACCACGCGGTGTCGTTCGTGGTGAACGGCACCGGCGTGGAGCGGGAGGCGGGCGTGCCGCGCTTCCCGCGCTGACTACTCGTCGCGGCCTTCGAGCATGGTGCGGCGCAGCATCACGTAGAGCGCGCCTGTGCCACCGTGGCGCGGCAGGCAGGAGGTGAAGCCGAGCACCTGCGGGTGCTGGCGCAGCCAGGTGTTGACGTGGCTCTTGATCAGCGGGCGCTTGCCGTCCAGGCGCGCGGCCTTGCCATGGGTGATGCGCACGCAGCGGATCTCGAACTTCGCTGCTTCGGCGAGGAAGTCCCAGAGGGTTTCGCGGGCCTTTTCCACGGTCATGCCATGCAGGTCGAGGCTGCCTTCGAAGCCGATCTGGCCGAGCTTGAGCTTGCGCATCTGGCCTTCCTGCACGCCGTCGCGGGCCCAGTGCAGCTCGTCCTCGGCGCCGACGTCGATGACGAACAGGTCGGAGAGGCCGTCGACCTTGGTCGATTCGGCTATCTGGGTCGCGTTCTGCCGCAGGCTGGCGACCTGCTTGCGGTCGGCCTTCGGCTTGCCGGTTTCCGCGCGGTCGTTCTGGATGCGCTTCACGCCGCGCATCTCGTTGGTGAACAGGGAAAAGTCGTCGTCTTGCATAAGGCCTCCACGAAGGAGGCCTAGTTTAACCAACAGAGGGGGGCGTCAGTCGCGCTTCTTCATCAGCCCGGGAGACAGGCTCAGGTCGTTGCGACGGCGGGAGCGGCGGCGGGCGATGCGCCAGCCGGCGACGCCGAGCCAGAGGAACAGCAGGCCGATGACCAGGAGCACCACGGCGGAGCCGGTGCTGTCATTGAGCGTACCGAGGGCCGGCGGGCGGCCGAGCAGGGTGGCGGTGCCGGCCATGGCCAGCAGGATGCCGAAGCTGGCGATCAGGGCGGCCAGGGCCGCGGCGAAGCGCCAGCGCCAACTGCCCGGGCCACGGGGGCGCAGGCGGCGGGCATCGAAACCATCGGATAACTTCATCCGGACGTCCTCTGTTGCAATCGGGCGTATGACCGGCGCATGTCGGCGGGGTTCCGGTCATGCGCCCGATTGGATGTCGCCAGATGTGTAGCGCCCAGGCTCAGGCCAGGGCGCGGGCGTGGGGCACCACGCTGGCGAAGTTGTCGGCGAGGGCTATGACTTCGACACGGTGCATGTCTTCGGCGCTGATCACGCCGCCGTCGGTGGTGGGCAGGTCGCGGGTGGCGCAGGCGGCGCTGACCAGGGTGCAGCGGTAGCCGTAGTCCTTGGCGGCGCGCACGGTGGTGCTGACGCTGGAATGGGTCATGAAGCCGCAGACGACGAGGTCCAGATGGCCGATGTCTTGCAGGCGGTCATGCAGTTCGGTGCCGGCGAAGGCATTGGGCAGGCGTTTCTCGACCACGATCTCGCCCGGCAGCGGGGCGACTTCGGGGAGGTGCTGGCCGCGTTCGCCCTGGGGGTCGAGCAGGCCGCCGGGCACCCCCAGGTGCTTGACGTGGACCACGGCGCTGCCGATGGCGCGGGCTGCCGCCAGCAGGGTGGCGATCTCCTCGAGCGCGGCGTCCAGGCCGGGCAGGGCGAGGACGCCGCTGCGGTACTCCTCCTGCGCGTCGATGATCACCAGGGTGGCGTTGTTCAGGCTGGCGGGCGGGTAACCACGGCCACTCAGTTGGAACATGGATTTGGGGGCGGACATGCGGATCTCCGGTACGGCTGTGCCGCCCATTGTCCGCCGAGCGGAGAGATAAGTGAACCATGTCGCGCATCCGACTTGTCGATCCCGGTACGGCCGTGCACTATCGATGCGTTTCGCAGGATGCGAAGCCCCCCGCAGAAGGAGCTGCCCATGCCCGATTTCTCTGAGGTCCCCGCTTATTTCTGGTTGCTCTTCGCCCTGGCCGTGGCCATCGCGGTGATGCGCGAACTGCGTCGTGAACGGCGCGAGGACATCGGGCAGCCGCCGCGTCGCAAGCCATGAGTCGACGGGTGTAGAATCGCCTGTCCGTTCTTGCCTGAGGTCGTCCTTCGTGTCCGAATCCCGCTTGCGCACCCTGCGCGATCACATCCGCTGGGCGGTCAGCCGTTTCCATGCGGAAAACCTGTTCTTCGGTCATGGCACTGACAACGCCTGGGACGAGGCGCGCCAGCTGGTGCTCGGCGCGCTGCACCTGCCCTACGAGGTGGCCGACAGCTACCTCGACTGCCGCCTGGAAGACGACGAGCGTGCCCACGTCCAGGCGCTGCTGCGCCGCCGCATCCTCGAGCGCGTGCCGGTGGCCTACCTGCTGGGCGAGGCCTGGTTCTGCGGCATGCCTTTCGTGGTGGACGAACGTGTGCTGGTGCCGCGCTCGCCCATCGGCGAGCTGATCCAGCAGGGCTTCGAGCCCTGGCTGGCCGCATCGCCCGCGCGGATTCTCGACCTGTGCACCGGCTCCGGCTGCATCGGCATCGCCGCCGCCCACGCCTTCCCGGATGCCGAGGTGGTGCTGGCCGACCTGTCCTTCGACGCGCTGGAAGTGGCCAACCTGAACATCGAGCGGCATGACCTGGAAGACCGCGTCTTCACCGTCCAGGGCGATGGCTTCGATGGCCTGCCGGGGCAGCGCTTCGACCTGATCCTGTCCAACCCGCCCTATGTGGACGCCGAGGACTTCGCCGACATGCCCGAGGAGTTCCAGCACGAGCCGGCCATGGGCCTGGCCTGTGGCGACGACGGGCTGGACCTGGTGCGCCGGATGCTGGCCGAGGCCGCCGACCACCTCACCGAGCGCGGCACGCTGATCATCGAGGTCGGCAACAGCCAGGTGCATGTCGAGGCGCTGTATCCGGAAGTGGACTTCACCTGGCTGGAATTCAGCCACGGCGGCCATGGCGTGTTCCTGCTCGGCGCCAGCCAGTGCCGGGAGCACCAGGCTCTGTTCCGCTCGCGCCTGAACGGCTGATCGACGCCAAGCCCCGAAGCCCGTCCCACGCCAGTAGACGGGCTTTTTCATGCCTGGGGCATTCACAGGTGCAGGGCGGGTGAAACCCGCGTGCGAGGGGCACGGCCCTGTCGGGTTGCACCCGACCTACAAGCATTGTCGCGCGGGGCGTCTGTGGGTAGCGCGCAGGCTCAGTGGGTGGCGATCCAGATCAGCAGCCCCGCCTGGAACACCGCGAACACCACCAGGCAGGCGATGGTGAAGCGCAGGCCGCTGTCTTCGCGCTGGAAGGCGTTGACCCGCTCCTGCAGCTTGCGGATCTCGATCTCCTGCTGGTGCAGGTTGTGGTCGGCCTGCTGGAGCATGGCGGCGGCGTCGAGCATGTCGACGACCTGCACCTTCTCCCGGTTCCAGTCCTCGTGCAGCTCGCTGACGCGACCGGCGCGGTACTCGGCCTTCAACTGCAGCGCATCGAGGTAGGCGACTTCGAAGCCCTGGGCCTTGAGGAAGTGGTCGCGGCGCAGGCGGAGGTCCTCGGCCACCGCGTCCTTGGCCGCCAGGGCACCGCCCTCGACCTTGTAGTGCGGCCAATGGCGCCGCGCCCAGCCGATGCCGCGTGCCAGCAGGAAGCGACCAAGGCCGCGGTTCTGCGGCTCCAGCTGGAGGCCGCTGTCGGCGCCGAAGCGCACCTCCTTCAGGCGGTGGTCGGCCCAGACCTCGAACAGGTTCTGCTCCTTGCGCACGCGCTGCCCGGGCAGGTGCAGGCTAAGGTGCAACACGCTCTGGTCGGTGCTGTGGCGCTCCACCTCGCCGAGCTGGACGAAACGCAGCGGCCGCGCACCGGTCTGGCGATCGGTAGGCAAGGGCGCCAGGCGCAGCAGCTGGAAACGCTCCGGCGGCAGGTCGGCCCAGGGATGCGGCTGCGGCGTCGGTTCGGTGGTTTCCTGCTGTTCGGTTTCGTTGTCGGTCATCGAGCACAATCCTGTGGCGGAGTGCAGCGGCCCAGTGGCGGCGCGCTGACCTGACCCTTATCGGCCGCTTTTCCCGTCGCTGGAGGGCAGGCGTTCGATGAAGGCGATCAGGCGTTCGCCGAGCTCGCGGGCCAGGGGCAGGCCGGGGGAATTATAGGTGGCGAGCGGGTCGCGGGCATCCGCCGGGGTGATGCGCAGGACGTGGTCCATGCCCGGGATGATCGCCAGCTCGGCATCCGGGCGGATCGCCTGCAGGGCACGGGCATCGGCCACGTCCACCTGGCTGTCGTGGCTGCCCTGGACGATCAGCGCCGGTACCCGCACGGCAGCGAAGGCGGCGGCCGGGTCCTTGGCGAACAGGGAGATGAGGTAGGGCTGCACGCTGGGGCGGTAGAGCACCAGCAACGGCTTGGGCACGCCCGGCACCTGATGCCCGGCCCTGAGGCTGGCGAGGATTTCGTCGCTGCGTGCCAGCAGTGGGGGCGGCAGGCGCCGTTGCAGTTGCTCCTGCAGCACCTGGTCGATGGGGCGGGCGCTGCCGGCGATGGAGACCAGCGCATCGGCACCGGCATCCGGTGCGGCCAGGCTGGCGATCAGGGCGCCTTCGCTGTGGCCGATCAGCACCAGGCGCGAGAAGCGCGGGTCGGCCTTGAGCGTGTGGCCCCAGGCCACCGCATCGGCCACGTAGAGGTCGACGCTCAGTTGCCGCTCGTCGGGGCCGGCGGCCTGGCTCGCAGCGATGCCGCGCTTGTCGTAGCGCACGCTGGCGATGCCGTGGCGCGCCAGCAGCTCGGCGAGCTTCTTCAGGCTGTCGTTGCGCCCGCCCATGGGGTTGTTGCCGTTGCGGTCGGTGGGGCCGGAACCGGACAGCAGCAGTGCCACCGGCACCGGGGCGTCGGTCCCGGGGCGCAGCAGGGTGCCATGCAGCGTGCCGCTGGCGGTCTCCAGCTCGATGGGGCGCTGGAGGACGGTCCAGGGGCTGGCCAGGGCTGTGCCGGTGAAGGAGAGCAGGAGCAGGGCGAGCAGGGGGATGAGGCGTGGCATGAAGGGTTCCGGGTACGGCGACGTGGGTTTGACGCCGGCGCCGACGCAAGGTTCGTGGGTGAACTGGCCGGGCGCCGCAGGTATACTCCTCGGCCTTTCTTCGAGGCCAATTTCAGCGGAGCACTGTGCATGTCCGGCAACACCTACGGCAAGCTGTTCACCGTCACCACGGCTGGCGAAAGCCACGGCCCGGCGCTGGTCGCCATCGTCGACGGCTGCCCGCCCGGGCTGGAGCTTTCCCTGGAGGACCTGCAGCGTGACCTCGACCGCCGCAAGCCGGGCACCAGCCGTCACACCACCCAGCGCCAGGAGGCCGACGAGGTGGAAATCCTCTCCGGCGTCTTCGAAGGCCGCACCACCGGCTGCTCCATCGGCCTGCTGATCCGCAACACCGACCAGAAGTCCAAGGACTACTCGGCGATCAAGGACCTGTTCCGCCCGGCTCACGCCGACTACACCTACCACCACAAGTACGGCGTCCGCGACTACCGCGGCGGAGGCCGTTCCTCGGCGCGTGAGACCGCCATGCGCGTCGCCGCCGGCGCCATCGCCAAGAAGTGGCTGGCCGGGCAGGGCATCCGCATCCGCGGCTACATGAGCCAGCTCGGCCCGATCGAGATCCCCTTCAAGACCTGGGACTCGGTGGAGCAGAACGCCTTCTTCAGCCCCGACCCGGACAAGGTGCCGGAGCTGGAGGCCTACATGGACCAGCTGCGCCGTGACCAGGATTCCGTCGGCGCCAAGATCACCGTCATCGCCGAAGGCGTGCCGCCGGGCCTGGGCGAGCCGATCTTCGACCGCCTGGACGCGGAGCTCGCCCACGCGCTGATGAGCATCAACGCGGTGAAGGGCGTGGAGATCGGCGCCGGCTTCGCGTGCGTCGCCCAGCGCGGCACCGAGCATCGCGACGAGCTGACCCCGGAAGGCTTCCTCAGCAACAACGCCGGCGGCATCCTCGGCGGCATTTCCTCGGGCCAGCCGATCGTTGCCCACCTGGCGCTCAAGCCCACTTCCAGCATCACCACGCCGGGCCGATCCATCGACGTCGACGGCAACCCGGTGGACGTGATCACCAAGGGCCGCCACGACCCCTGCGTCGGTATCCGCGCCACGCCCATCGCCGAAGCCATGATGGCCATCGTGCTGATGGACCACCTGCTGCGCCACCGCGGGCAGAACGCCGATGTGCGCGTCACCACCCCGGTGCTCGGCCAGCTGTGACCGGCGGCGCGCTGCCGTATTGGCGGCTGTCCGGCTTCTACCTGTTCTACTTCGCCCTGCTGGGGGCCACGGCGCCCTTCCTCGGGCTCTACTTCGCCCACCTGGGCTTCTCCGCCGCGCGCATCGGCGAGCTGGTGGCCATCCCCATGCTGATGCGCTGCGTGGCGCCCAACCTCTGGGGCTGGCTGGGCGACCGCAGCGGCCGGCGCCTGGCCATCGTCCGGCTGGGCGCGTTCTGCACCCTGTGCACCTTCGCGCTGATCTTCGTCGACAAGAGCTACGCCTGGCTGGCGATGATCATGGCCCTGCACGCTTTCTTCTGGCATGCGGTACTGCCGCAGTTCGAAGTGATCACCCTGGCCCATCTCAGGGAGCAGGCCGCGCGCTACAGCCAGATCCGCCTGTGGGGCTCCATCGGCTTCATTCTCACCGTGGTCGGCCTGGGCAAGGCGTTCGAGGTGTTCAGCCTGGACGTCTACCCGGTGGCGCTGGTGGTCATCATGGCCGGCATCGTGCTCAGCAGCTGGTGGGTGCCCAATGCCACGCCGGTGGCCCGGGAGGGAGGCGCCCGCGGCGGTTTCCTCGACCAGCTGCGGCAACCCGGCGTGCTGGCGTTCTACCTGTGCGTGGGGTTGATGCAGCTGTCCCACGGCCCGTACTACACCTTCCAGACCATCTACCTCGAAAGCCTCGGCTACCCGCGCGGCTTCATCGGCCAGCTGTGGGCGCTGGGCGTGGTGGCGGAGGTCTTGATGTTCCTGGCGATGGCGCGCATCCTCTCGCGCTTCCCGGTTCGCCAGGTGCTGGCCGCGAGCTTCCTGCTCGCGGCGTTGCGCTGGCTGCTGCTGGGGCATCTTGCCGACAACCTCGCGGTGCTGCTGTTCGCCCAAGTGCTCCATGCGGCGACCTTCGGCAGCTTCCATGCGGCGGCCATCCATTTCGTGCAACGCCAGTTCGGCCCGCAGCAGCAAGGCCAGGGCCAGGCGCTCTACGCAGCACTCGCCGGCACCGGCGGCGCGCTCGGGGCCCTGTACTCGGGTTACAGCTGGAACAGCCTGGGTGCCTCCTGGACCTTCGTCATCGCCAGCCTGGCCGCCATGGCTGCTGCCGTTATCATTGCCACTCAATTGAAAGAGGAGCGGGCATGAACCGCGAAACACTCACCCGTGAAATCATCGAGGCCGGCCGCTTCCTCTATGGTCGCGGCTGGTCCCCGGCGACCAGCAGCAACTACTCGGCGCGGCTGTCGGCCGACCAGGCACTGCTGACCGTCTCCGGCAAGCACAAGGGCCAGCTCGGCGAGGACGACGTCCTGGCCACCGACCTCGACGGCATCAGCCAGGAGCCCGGCAAGAAGCCCTCCGCCGAGACCCTGCTGCACACCCAGCTGTACCGCTGGCAGCCGGGGATCGGCGCCGTGCTGCACACCCATTCGGTCAATGCCACGGTGCTCTCGCGCCTGACCCTGGCCGACTCGCTGGTGTTCGCCGACTACGAGTTGCAGAAGGCCTTCAGCGGCGTCTCCACCCACGAGTCGCAGGTGCTGGTGCCGATCTTCGACAACGACCAGGACATCGCCCGCCTGGCCGCGAAGGTGCAGCCCTGGCTGGACGCGCATCCCGACTGCGTCGGCTACCTGATCCGTGGCCACGGCCTCTACACCTGGGGCCCACGCATGAGCGACGCGCTGCGCCAGGTCGAAGCCTTCGAATTCCTGTTCGAGTGCGAGCTGAAGGTTCGCGCCCTCCATAAACCCTGACGCTTCCTTCCGCCGAAGGTGCATGACCGATCGAGCGTCCGCCCGACCTGCCCCAGAGCGGGAGCGCGGCGCCAGGAGCAGCCCCGATGAGCAGCCTTACCGTCTACCACGAGTCCAGCCCCGACGTTCCGAACAAGATGCTGACCCATGTCGATGACATCGCCAGCACCCTCGCCGATGTCGGCGTGCGCTTCGAGCGTTGGCAGGCCAGTGCGCCGATCACCGCCGGCGCGTCCCAGGAGGAGGTGATCGCCGCCTACCGCCCGCAGATCGACGCCCTGATGCAGGAGCGCGGCTACGTGACGGTGGACGTGGTCAGCCTCGACCGCGACCACCCGCAGAAGGCAGAGCTGCGTGCCAAGTTCCTCGACGAGCACCGCCACGCCGAGGACGAAGTGCGCTTCTTCGTCGCCGGGCGCGGCCTGTTCACCCTGCACATCGACGACTATGTCTACGCCGTCTTGTGCGAGAAGAACGACCTGATCTCGGTGCCCGCCGGCACCCGCCACTGGTTCGACATGGGCGAGGAACCGCATTTCGTCGCCATCCGCCTGTTCAACAACCCCGAGGGCTGGGTGGCGCAGTTCACCGGCGAGGACATCGCCAGCCGCTTCCCGCGGTTGGAGGATTGAGGTGGCAGGTTTGGGGAAAGCGGTGGGCTGAAGCCCACCCTACGCCCACCCTGCGTCCACCCTGTGCTCGTGCCTCACTTGCCCGCTGTCCCCGCTCGGGGCTCATTGAATAACGCGACACCGGAGCCTGCATGCCCATCAAAGCCATCCTCACCGATATCGAAGGCACCACCAGTGCCGTCAGCTTCGTCTTCGACGTGCTCTTCCCCTATGCCGCCCGCCACCTGCCGGAGTTCGTGCTGACCCACGCCGAGCGGGCGGATGTCGCCGAGCAGCTGCAGGCTGTGCGTGTGGAGAGCGGCGAGGCCGATGCCGATGTGCGACGGGTGGTGGAGATCCTCCTCGGCTGGATCGCCGAAGACCGCAAGGCCACGCCGCTGAAGGCGCTGCAGGGCATGGTCTGGGAGCAGGGCTATGCCGCCGGCCAGCTCAAGGGCCACGTCTATCCGGACGCGGTGGATGCGCTGAAGCGCTGGAAGCAGGACGGCTACGACCTCTATGTCTATTCCTCCGGCTCGATCCAGGCGCAGAAGCTGATCTTCGGCTGCTCCGAGGCGGGCGACCTGACGCCGCTGTTCTCCGGCTACTTCGACACCACCTCCGGTCCCAAGCGCGAGGCGGCCTCCTATGCGCGCATCGCCGAGGCCATTGGGCGCCCGGCCGAGGACATCCTCTTCCTCTCCGATGTGGTGCAGGAGCTGGACGCCGCGCAGCAGGCCGGCATGCCCACCATCGGCCTGGCCCGCGAAGGCGGTGAGCTCGCCGGCCATCCCACCGTGGCCAGCTTCGCCGTGATCGACCCGGCGCGCGCCTGAGCCGTACCGGGCCTCACTGGTCCAGCCACACCGCGCGGTGATCCGAGCCGCGCCAGGGCAGGGTGCCCACCGCGCGCACCGGCCGCTCGCCGCGCACCAGGATGTGGTCCAGCCCGAGCATGCCCGGCCACCAGGTGGGGCGGATGCGCGGGCTGGTCAGGCGCAGCCCGGCGGTGGCGAGGAAATCCTGCAGGCGCGGTGAATAGGCCGTGCTGTTGAAGTCCCCCAGCACGACCACTTCCGGCCCCTCGGAGGCCACGCGCTCGGCCAGTTGCCGCAGCGACTCGTCGCGCGCCAGCGCCAGTTGCGTGCCCAGCGGCGGCGGCGGGTGCACGCCATAGAGCACCGTGCCGTCCTCCAGCTCCGCGCGCAGGTAGGGGTAGCCGCTGGCGGCGCCGGCGAGTTCCAGCACCTGGCAGCTTTTCAGTGGCAGGCGCGAGAACAGCGCCAGGCCGAAGGGCGAGTCGGTGTAGCGGGCGCAGGCCTCGAACGGGCGCAGGGTGGCCAGCTGTTGCGACCAGGCGGGCGTGGCCTCGGTGACGAAGACCAGGTCTGCGCGCTGTTTTGCCAGCCAGCGGGCATCGGCCCCGGCGTCGGCGTTGTCCAGTTTCAGGTTGAAGGCCAGGAAGCGCCGCGCGGGGGCCTCCGTCGCCAGGGGCTCGGCGGGCAAGGGGGTCAATGCCCATCCCAGGGCGCCCAGCCCACAGAGCGCGAACAGCAACGATGAGGCATTGCGCGGCTGCACGGCGGCGCCGAGCAGCATCACCACGGCCTGGATCGGCACGAAGTGGCTGAGCAGCTCCAGGCCCCAGTGCAGGCGGCCGAACTGGCCAAGCACCAGGGTGACCAGGGCCAGCCAGGCGAGCTGATTGAGATGAAAGCGCAAGGCCTTGAGCACGCGTGCGTCCTGCATTCATGGGAAAGGCGCGAATTGTAGGCCATCCGCCGTGCCTCGCGTGATCGGCGACGGGAACCCTGGCCGGCGCCCGTGTCCTAACACTTGAGAGCCACCCTGCCGGAGCCCACGATGAGCCAACACGCTATGCCCCTCTACGCCGTCCTGGGCACGCTGTACCTGCTGCTCACCGCCTGGGCGCTGTTCAATATCCTGGGCAGCGGCGCGCGGCGCGAGCAGAAGGTCCTCTGGACTGCCCTGTTGCTGCTGTTCCCGCTGCTCGGACTGTTCAACTGGGCCTGGATGGGGCCGCGTCGCCAGCACCGTTGATCCAGGCTCACCTATCCTGCACCCACACCCCCCGCAATAAGGAGCATCGCCATGGGTTCGATCCTCAACAGCCTGGCCGGGCTGATCATTCTCGCCCTCGACATCTGGGCCATCCTCAACGTCATCAAGAGCAACGCCGAGATCGGCATGAAGGTGCTGTGGATCCTGCTGATCGTGCTGCTGCCGGTGATCGGCCTGATCATCTGGGCCATCGCCGGGCCGCGGGGCGACGTGAGGATATGAACCGCCGCCGTGGCGCCTGGCTGCTGCTCTGGGCCTGCCTGGCGCTGCCGGCCCACGCCTACGAGGATGCCGCCTGGGCCGCGCTGCGCGGTGGCCAGGCGGTGTTCCTCATGCACCACGCCACCGCGCCGGGAGCGGGCGACCCCGACACCTTCCGCCTCGGCGACTGCACCACCCAGCGCAACCTCGATGCCGGCGGGCGCTACCAGGCGCAGCAGTGGGGCCAGTTGTTGCGCAGCCACTGGATCGAGGGGCCGCGCATCTTCACCGGGCGCTGGTGCCGCACCCAGGACACCGCCCTGGAAATGGGCATGGGCGCCTCGCAGCCGATGCCCGAGCTGGACTATTTCGAGGGGGATACCGCCGTCATGCAGCGCATGCGCCAGGCCATCAACGCGCTGCCACGCGGCCTGCCGCTGGTGCTGGTGACCCACGGGGTGAACATGACGGCCCTGACCGGAGTCCCGGCGGCACCGGATGAAGCCCTGATCGTCGCGCTGCCCATCACCGAGCCGGCGCGGGTGCTGGCACGGGTGCCCGCGCCGCGCTAGGCCCGGCGCCAGGGTGAAGGGGGTCAGATGAGCTGCAGCTGATCCTGCACCGGCTGCATTGCCGCGCCTTCCAGGCGCAAGAGGATGGCCTTGCGCTCCAGCCCTCCGCCGAACCCGGTCAGGCTGCCGTCACGGCCGATGACCCGGTGGCAGGGGATGATCACCGCGATGGGGTTGGCACCGTTGGCCAGGCCGATGGCGCGCACCGCCTTGGGCCTGCCGATGCGCATCGCCTGGGTGGCGTAGCTGATGGTCTGGCCGTAGGGGATATCCAGCAGCGCCTGCCAGGCGGCCCGCTGGAACTCGGTGCCCTGGGGCGCCAGCTGCAGGTCGAAGCGCTTGCGCTTGCCGGCGAAGTACTCGTCCAGCTGGCGGCAGGCCGCATCGAGCTGGCGGGTGGCCGGGTGCCAGAGCGGGTCCAGCTCTGTCGGCCGCTCGGTCTCCATGTGCAGCAGGCGCAGCCCGGCCTCGTCGCCGGCCAGCAGCAGCGGGCCTATGGGGCTGTCCTGATAGCGGAAGTACATGGATCAATTCTCCGATGCGTAGCTGTGCCAGAGGTACACGGCGGCGTAGGCGCGCCAGGGCCGCCAGTGTTCGGCGCGGCTGGCCAGGGCCTTGGCGCTGATGCCGGCATCGCCCCAGAACGGCGACTTGAGCAGGCCCAGGTCGGCGGTGGGGAAGGCATCCGGCTGGCCGAAGGCACGCAGGGCGATGTATTCGGCGGTCCAGGGGCCGATGCCGGGCAGGGCGCAGAGCCGCGCGATGAGCGCTTCGACGCCCTCGGCCACCGAGAGTTCCAGGGCACCGGAAGCCACCGCGTCGGCGAAGCGGCGCAGCGTCTCCACCCGCTTGCCGGGCATGCCGATGCCGGGCAGCGCGTCGTCGGCGATGGCGCTGGCGGTGGGGAACAGGCGCAGCGGGCCGTCGTCGGGGGAATCCGCCAGGGGCTCGCCAAGGCGCTCCACCAGGCGCCCGGCGATGGTCACCGCGGCCTTCACCGTCACCTGCTGGCCGATGATGGTGCGCACGCCCTGCTCGAAGGGGTCGAAGGCCACCGGCAGGCGCAGGCCGGGGTAGCGTTCCAGCAGGGGTTGCAGCTGCGGGTCGCCGCAGAGGTGCCGGGCGATGGCCAGGGGGTCGCTGTCGAGGTCGAACATCTGTCGCACCCGCGCCACCAGCTCCGCTTCGCGGCCGAGGCACGAGGGGCTCAGCTCCAGGGCGAGGTGCCCGGCACCGGGGCGCACGCGGAACCAGCCATGCAGCTCGCCGAGGCGGAAGCTGCGGCAGTAGCTGGCGGCGTCGATGCGCTCGACGCCGGGCAGGCGGCGCAGGGCGAAGTGGCGCAGGAACTGCTCCCAGCTCCAGGGTTCGATGTAGGGAAGGTGCAGGCCGGGCGGTAGGGGGGTGGATTCGTTCATCGGGCGACGATACCGGCGGTCGTGGCGGCTGTCTCTCGGAAACTGATCATCGAATTCCCCACCTTCGAGGTTCGACCTGAAACCCGGGCCATCGTAGAATGCGCGCCTTTTCTTCGGACGGGCCCGGGCCAGCCGCCCACCCACCTGCAGCCATCACGGGAGACCCCTCATGAGCGACTACCAGGAAACTCTCTACGAAGGCTACGGCCAGCGTTTTCGCATGGACAAGCTGCTCCACGAAGTGCGCACCGAGCACCAGCACCTGGTGATATTCGAGAACCCGCGCATGGGCCGCGTCATGGCCCTGGACGGCGTGATCCAGACCACCGAGGCGGACGAGTTCATCTACCACGAGATGCTCACCCACGTGCCCATCCTCGCCCACGGCGCCGCGCGTCGCGTGCTGATCATCGGCGGTGGCGACGGCGGCATGCTGCGCGAGGTGCGCAAGCACAAGGGCGTCGAGAGCATCACCATGGTCGAGATCGACGGCACGGTGGTGGAGATGTGCAAGGAGTTCCTGCCCAACCACTCCAGGGGCGCCTATGACGACCCGCGACTGAACCTGGTGATCGACGACGGCATGCGCTTCGTCGCCAGCACCGAGGAGAAGTTCGACGTGATCATCTCCGACTCCACCGACCCGATCGGCCCGGGCGAGGTGCTGTTTTCCGAGAACTTCTACCAGGCCTGCCGCCGCTGCCTGAACGAAGGCGGCATCCTGGTCACCCAGAACGGCACGCCCTTCATGCAGCTGGGCGAGGTGCAGACCACAGCCGGGCGCATGAACGGCCTGTTCGCCGACTGGCACTTCTACCAGGCGGCCGTACCCACCTACATTGGCGGCTCCATGACCTTCGCCTGGGGCGCCACCCACCCGGAGTCGCGCAAGGTCTCGCTGGAAACCCTGCGCCAGCGCTTCGCCGGCAGCGGCATCGTCACCCGCTACTACAACCCCGAGATCCACCTCGGCGCCTTCGCCCTGCCGCAGTACGTGCTGCAGGCCATCGGCAAACCAAGCAACGACTGAGTCGCGCGACACCAGGAGGCCCCGCAAGGGGCCTTTTTCGTGCCCGCCCGATGGCCGGTGCAGGAGCGGTTTCACCGCGAAATGGCTCGCGAAGGACACCGTTGCGGCACAGTAGGGGCGAATTCATTCGCCCACGGGCAACGGCGTTGCCCTGATCGTGGAAGGCAGCCCTGCGTTCAGCCACGACAGCAGGGCAATCCCAGTCGCCCCTACAGATCGTGATGCAGGTAGCTCGCCTGTTTCGGCAGCCGCAGGCTGAAGAGGAAGGCCACCACCATCATGGCCGAGACGTACCAGTAGAAGCTTTCCTCCATGCCGATGGACTTCAGCCCCAGTGCCGCGTATTCCGCCGAGCCGCCGAAGACGGCGTTGGCCACCGCATAGGCCAGGCCGACGCCGAGGGCGCGGACTTCCGGCGGGAACATCTCGGCCTTCACCAGGCCGCTGATGGAGGTGTACAGGCTGACGATGGCCAGCGCCACGATGATCAGCGCGAAGGCGATGTATGGGCTCTGCACGCCCTTGAGCGCGGTGAGGATCGGCCAGGTGCACAGCGCGCCCAGGGCGCCGAACCAGAGCATCGATGTGCGCCGGCCGATGCGGTCGGAGAGGGCGCCGAACAGCGGCTGCATGAGCATGTAGACGAACAGCGCGCAGGTCATCACGGCGCTGGCGGTCTTGGTGGTCATGCCGGCGCTGTTGACCAGGTATTTCTGCATGTAGGTGGTGAAGGTGTAGAAGATCAGCGAGCCGCCGGCGGTGTAGCCGAGCACCGTGACGAAGGCGCGCTTGTGGTGGCGGAACAGGTGGCCCAGGCTGCCGGATTCCTCGCTGTGCAGCTGGTCCTGGCGGGCGGTCTCGTTCAGCGAGCGGCGCAGGTAGAAGGCGATCACCGCCGTCGCCGCGCCGATCACGAAGGGGATGCGCCAGCCCCAGGCCCGCAGTTCGTCCTCGCTCAGCACCTGCTGCAGGATCACCACCACCAGAACCGCCAGCAGCTGTCCGCCGATCAGGGTCACGTACTGGAAGGACGCGAAGAAGCCGCGCTGGCCCCTGAGCGCCACCTCGCTCATGTAGGTGGCCGTGGTGCCGTATTCACCACCCACCGACAGCCCCTGGAACAGCCGAGCCACCAGCAGCAGCGCCGGCGCCAGGGCGCCGATGGCGGCATAGGTGGGCATGCAGGCGATGGCCAGGGAGCCGGCGCACATCATCAGCACCGAGATCATCATCGAGCGCTTGCGCCCGTACCTGTCGGCGATGCGGCCGAACAGCCAGCCGCCGATGGGGCGCATGAGGAAGCCGGCGGCGAACACGCCCGCGGTATTGAGCAACTGCACCGTCGGGTCGTCGGAGGGGAAGAAGGCCGGGGCGAAGTAGATGGAGCAGAAGGCGTAGACGTAGAAGTCGAACCACTCCACCAGGTTGCCGGAGGAGGCGCCGACTATCGCGAACACGCGTTTGCGACGTTCTTCGAAGCTGTAGTGCGGATGGGGGCTGTCGAGGTGTTCGGTCGTACTGCTCATGGGGCTGGGCACTCGTTCTGGAAGGAGTTGCGGCCCGCGCCCCGAGCGGGAGACGGGCCGGGCCTGTCCTTGGATTGACTGCCGGTGTCACAAAATGTTGCGGCTCCTGGTATCAGCCAAGCCCCGGTTGGACGGGAAAGCAACGACCGCAGGGCGGCTCGCGGACGATGTTAGGGGACGTATAGGGCGCGCGTAGGATGGGTAGAGCTTGGCGAAACCCATGCTGTGGTGGTCGGTGGCGCTGGCGTGGGTTCGGGCTCGGGATCGATGGGGTTCGCTGCGCTCTACGCCATCCTACGGGACGGGTGCGGGGATCACCGGGCCGAGGCGCAGTTGCATGGCCACCCGGTCGGCCAGGCCGAAGGCCTTTTCCTCCTTGAGGCGGCGGATCAGCTCGTCGTGCAGCTCGGCTTCCTCCAGCGGGCGGAAGCCGAGCCGGGCGTAGTAGGGGGCGTTCCAGGGAATGTCGGCGAAGGTGGTCAGGTACAGCGCATCGTGGCCGCGTGCCTCGGCCCAGTCGCGGGCGGCGGCGATCAGGCGACGGCCGATGCCGCGACGCCCCAGGGCCGGCAGCACGTCCAGTTCCGCCAGCAAGGCGATGCCGCCGAGCACCTCCACCAGGGCGAAGCCCACGGCCATGCCGCCGCTGTCCTGTGCCACCCACAGGCGGCCTTCGGCCTGCCCCTGGGCCAGCAGCGCCTGGGGCACGGTCGCCTCGCGCAAGAGTGCGGGAATGGCACCCTCCGGGAACAGGCTGGCGGCGGCGCGCTCGATCTCGGCCAGCACCGCCAGGTGACGGGGCTCGGCCGGAACCACCGGGTAGTCCTCCTGGGCGAGCATCAGCGCCACTCGCCCCGCTGGTCCACCAGCGTGCGGTCGCCCCGGGTCACGCTCAGGCGGCCGTCCTCGCCGACGAAGTAGTGGGTATCGCCGTTGTTGAACTCGTAGCCCAGGGAATGGCAGGGGGTGATGCCGTCGGCACACAGTCGCATGAGCTGGCGACCCTTGAGTTCGAGGGTGTTGCCGCTCTTCTTGCTGGTGCCCCGGTAGAGCACGTTGTCGCAGCCGACGGTGCCTTCGTCGCACTGCTCGATGATCTCGACGCGGTAGCCGGGGGTGTCCAGGGTGGCCGCCGGCAGCGGGCCGGCAACGAGCAGCAGGGGCAGGGCGAGGGCGGGTCTCATGACAGGGCGTTCCGGGTCTGGAGTTGGCTGCGGTACTGGCCGGGCGTGATGCCCTTCCAGCGTTTGAAAGCATGGATGAAGTTGGACAGTTCGCCATAACCGAGGCGTTCGGCGATCTCTTCCAGTCGGATGCCATCGGTGGCCAGCAGTTCCTCGGCCAGGGCGTTGCGCACTTCCTCCTGCAACTGGCGGAAGGAGGTGCCCTCGGCGTCCAGGCGGCGGCGCAGGGTGCGCGAGGTCATGTGCAGCTCGGTGGCGATGCGCTCCATGTCCGGCAGCAGCCCCGGCTGGGACAGCAGGCGATCGCGGATGCGCCCGGCGAGCCCCGCGCGCACCCGGCGGCGCGCCAGCAGCGCCTTGCACTGGGCCTCGCACTGCTGCGCCACCTGCGGGTTGGCGCCGGGCAGCGGCAGGTCGAGCAGGGCGCGGGCGAAGACGATGCGGTTCTCCGGGGCGTCGAAGCCCGGCATCACCCCCAGCAGCTCGCGGTAGGGCGTGGCGTCGGCCGGGGCGGGCAGGGCGAGGCTCACGCGCTGCAGCGGCAGGTCGGCATTGTTCAGGTCGCGCTGCACGCTGAGGGCCCCGGCGATGTCGCGCTCCAGCAGGAAGCCGCGCAGGTCCTCGGGCAGGCCGCGCCCCTCCAGCACCAGGTGCGCTTCGTCGTCGTGCTCTTCCAGGCGCATGGTGTGGAAGGCGTAGGTCAGGTCGAGGTAGCGCAGGCCCAGTTCGGCGGCGCTGCGGTAGGTGGGGCTGCTGAGCAGGGCGAACCCCCAGATGCCATAGGTGCTGAGGTGGTAGCGGCGGCCGGCCTTGAGGCCGATGCCGGGGAGGTGCCCGAGGGCCTGGACGATGTTGCGCACCAGGGCCAGTTCCTGGGCGGCGTTGACCTCGGCGCCGGGGTCGGCCAGGGCGTTCCAGTCCAGGCCGGTGCCGGCCAGGCAACGTTCCACCGACAGGCCGTGGTCGAGGCCGAACTGGGTGAGCAACTGCACGCTGATGGCACTGCGGCGGGGCGGCCAGTGGGAAATGTCCTGCATATCGTGTCGCGTTCCTTGGCAGTTGAACGGGCATTTATGTCCGAAAAGCACAATTCGCTGTCCGATCATGCCATAAACAGCGTGCGCCGCCGCGCATTAGCATCCTCTCATCCGCACGTTCGGCTGGCCTGGTCCCCGACGGTTGCGGCGAGCATGGGAGAAAACAATGAACAACAATCCCCAGCACCCGGCGCCCCTGCGCGTGCTGATCATCGGAGCCGGCTTCGGCGGCCTCGGCCTGGCCATCCGCCTGCAGCAATGCGGCATCGAGGATTTCCTGATCCTCGAGAAGGCCGCCGACCTCGGCGGCACCTGGCGTGACAACACCTACCCCGGCGCGGCCTGCGACGTGCCTTCGCACCTCTATTCCTTCTCCTTCGAGCCCAAGCTCGACTGGTCGCGCAAGTTCGCGCCCCAGGCGGAGATCCACGCCTACCAGCAGCAGTGCGCCGAGCGCCACGGCCTGCGTCGGCGCATCCGCTTCGGCACCGAGGTGGCCGGCGCCCGCTTCGACGAAGAGGCGGCGCTGTGGCGGGTGGGAACCACCACGGGCGAGCACTTCAGCGCCCGCGCCCTGATCAGCGCCTGCGGCCAGTTGAACCGGCCGGCCATGCCGCGCCTGCCCGGCATCGAGCGCTTCACCGGCGAGGTGTTCCACTCGGCGCGCTGGAACCATGACTACGACCTGTCCGGCAAGCGAGTGGCGGTGATCGGCACCGGCGCCAGCGCCATCCAGTTCGTGCCGCAGATCGCGCCGCAGGTGGCGCAGCTGCACCTGTTCCAGCGCTCCGCCGCCTATGTCATCGCCAAGCCCGACCGCGCCTACCGCCCGTGGGAGCTGGCGCTGATGAAGCGCCTGCCGGTGCTGCAGAAGGTCGACCGACTGCTCAAGTACGTGCAGCACGAGGCGCGCGCCCTGGCCTTCACCGTCTTCCCGCCGCTGATGAAGGTGATGCGCCTGAGCTTCCACCGGCACCTGTCCCGCGGCATCCGTGACCCGGAACTGCGTCGGCGCCTGCAGCCGGACTACCCGCTGGGCTGCAAGCGCATCCTCATCTCCAACGACTTCTACCCCGCCCTGGCGCGGGACAACGTCGAGCTGGTGGAGCAGGCCATCACCGGCATCAGCGAGCGTGGCGTGCTGACCGCCGACGGCCGCGAGCGCGAAGTGGACGCGATCATCTACGGCACCGGTTTCGCCGCCACCGATTTCCTCGCCCCCATGAGCATCCGCGGGCGCGACGGCCGCGACCTCAACGAGGCCTGGCGCGAGGGCGCCGAAGCCTACCTGGGCATCAGCGTCAGCGGCTTCCCCAACCTGTTCATCCTCTACGGGCCGAACACCAACCTGGGGCACAACTCGATCCTCTACATGCTGGAAAGCCAGTTCGCCTATGTGCTCGGTTGCCTGCGCGCGCTGCAGCGCGACGGCCTGCGCTACATGGACCTCAAGCCCGAGGTGCAGCGCCGCTTCAACGACAGGCTGCAGCACGCCGTTCGCCATACGGTGTGGGAGCGCGGCTGCAACAGCTGGTACAAGACCGCCGATGGCCGCAACACCAACAACTGGCCCGGCTTCACCCTGACCTACCGCCAACAGACCCGCCAACCGGAGCTCGACCACTATGAATGCGTCCGTTGATTTCACCGCGCCCGATGCCGGCCAGCCGCTGCTGCGTGCGGTGCTGCGTGGGGGCTTGCGGGTGCTGTTCCGGAGCCTGGTGCGCCCGCCGATGCCCATCGCCGGGCAGCGGGCGGTGATCCGCGCGCTGACTTCCACCCCGGTGTCGATGCGCGGTGTCACCCGCAGTCGCGACAGCCTCGGCGGGGTGCCCTGCGAATGGCACCGCCCTGCACGGGACAACGGCAGCGTGCTGCTCTACCTGCACGGCGGCGCCTTCCTCATCGGCGCCGCCGCGACCCACCGTGCCATCACCGCCACCCTGGCGCGCCGGGGCGGGCTGTCGGTCTGCGCGCTGGACTATCGCCTGGCGCCCGAACACCCGTTCCCCGCCGCCCGCCAGGACGGCGTGGCCGCCTACCGCGCGCTGCTGGCCCAGGGGTATGCCAGCGAGCGCATCTTCATCGGCGGTGATTCCGCAGGTGGCAATCTCAGCCTGATCACCGCCCTGGAACTCGGTCGCCAGGGGCTGCCGCAGCCGGCGGGGCTGGTGCTGCTGTCGCCGGTGACCGACTTCAGCGGCGAGCAGATGCACCAGCCTCCGGCCGGCGACCCGCTGCTAAATCCGCTGTGGATGGAGCAGGCCATCAGCCTCTACGCCCCGGCAGGGCTGGATCGACGCGACCCCGGGCTGTCGCCGATCTACGCCGACCTGGCCGGCCTGCCGCCGATCCTGGTGCAGGTGGGCGAGGACGAGCTGCTGCTCAACGACAGCCTGCGCCTGGCGGACGCAGCGCGGGCGGCCGGGGTGCCGGTGCGCCTGGAGCGCTACCCGGGGCTGTGGCATGTGTTCCAGGCCCACGCCGGCATACTGCGTGCCGCCGACCAGGCGCTGGCCAGCATCCTCGCCTTCATCCACGCCCGCAGCGGCGAGGGGGCTTGAAATGCACAACATCCTCATCACCGGCGCCGCTTCCGGCATCGGCCGGGCCACGGCGCGGCTGTTCCACCAGAAGGGCTGGACCGTCGGCCTGCTGGACATCGCCCCGCGGCCGCTGGAGGAACTCTCCGCCGAACTGGGCGGGCTCTGGTACCAGGCGCTGGACGTCACCGACCTGGCCGCCGTCGAAGGCGCCCTGGCGGACTTCTGCGGGCGCCATGACGGGCAGTTGCGGCTGCTGTTCAACTGCGCGGGCCTGCTGCGCTTCGGCCACTTCGAGACGATCGATGTGGCCGAGCACGCGCGCATCCTCGCGGTGAACGTGCTGGGCCTGGTGCAGATGACCCACGCGGCCTTCCCCTATCTCAAGGCCACCGCCGATGCCCAGGTGATCAACATGGGCTCGGCCTCGGGCCTCTACGGTACGCCGCACATGGCCAGCTACTCCGCCTCCAAGTTCGCCGTGCGCGGCTTCACCGAGGCCCTGGAGCTGGAGTGGCGGCGCCACGGCATCCGTGTCGGCGACCTGATGCCGCCCTTCGTGCGCACCCCGATGGTCGAGAGCCAGCGCTTCGAGCCGCCGACCCTGCGCCGCCTCGGGGTGAGCCTCAAGGCCGAGGACATCGCCGAGGCGGCCTGGCAGCAGGCCCATGGCGCCGCGGTGCACCGGCCCATCAGCCTGCTGTTCAAGCTGATGTACTGGTCCGGGCAGGTGTCGCCGCCGTGGATCACCCGGCTGATCATGGGCCGGCTGAGCCGGGAGTAGGGCGGCCGACGGGTCATGGCTGCAGCCGGCCTCCAGTGGGCCCGGCGTCCGCGAGGGTGACGGTGTCTGCGGGGCTTGCATGCACGCCGTCATCCCCGCGAAAGCGGGGACCCACCGAAGAGACAGCTTCGGGTGGCTTTGCACGGGGGCCGGCACCGTATAGCCTGGCCGGCCGCACCTCCCTGGTGCGCCCGAAAGGACGCCTTCCATGACCCCCTGGTTCGCCTACGCCTGTCTCGCCCTGTCCATGCTGCTGGTCGGCGGCAATATCGCCATCGGCAAGCTGGTGCTGGCCGAGGTGCCGCTGTTCGTCTTCGCCTGCCTGCGCTTTCTCATCGCCACCCTGGTGCTGGCGCCGGGCATGCTGTCGTCCAGGGTGCGTCGGGGTCTGGATGCCACGGCCGGCAAGGGACTGTTCCTGCAGGCGTTCTTCGGCTGCTTCCTGTTCAGCCTGTTCATGCTCTATGGCGTCCAGCACACCAGTGCCACCAGTGCGGGCATCATCACCAGCGCGACGCCGAGCGTGGTGGCGCTGCTGGCCTGGTTCTGGCTGCGTGAGCGGGTTGGCGCGCAGGGCGCGCTGGCGATTGCGTTGGCGGTAGCGGGCATCGCCCTGCTCAACCTGCTGGGCGGCGGCGAGGGCGGCACCGGCAGCGTGCTCGGCAATACGCTGGTGCTGGGCGCGGTGCTGGCCGAGGCGATCTTCGCCATCTATTCGCGGCGCCTGTCCCTGGCGCTGCATCCCTGGGCGATGGCCTTCGGCGTGAACCTCGCCGGGCTGGCGCTGTTCCTGCCCCTGGCTCTGGTGCAGGGCCCCGCGTTCGACTGGATGGCGATAAGCCCGGCGAGCTGGGCCTGGGTGCTGTTCTATGCGCTGAGCGCCAGCGTGCTGTCCTTCCTGCTCTGGTACCGCGGCATCAGCCAGGTGCAGGCCAGCGTGGCCGGGCTGTTCACCGGGCTGATGCCGGTGGGCGCGGTGCTGGTCGGCGGCCTGCTGCTGGGCGAAGGTCTGAGCGCCGGCCAGGCCCTGGGCATGGCCCTGGTGCTGGGTGCCATCGGCCTCGGTGGGCGGGCGGAGCGACGGGCGGTTTCGCCCGGCGGCGCCTGAAGTGCCGCCCGTCGTGCCGGGCGAAGGAAAGTTCGCTCGACGGCGGGCAGACCGGCCGAGCTGACGCTAACCTGCACTCTGATGCAGTCGATCGTTGTGCGTGAGAAAAGCAGCGGCCATCTCCTTCAAGGAGCTGGCCAGGGTGGTGCCCCGCGTCCGCGGGGCCGCCCGTGGCGACGCCGCCAGGTGTCGCGAGGCCGAAGCCTTCGGCCGTCTACAAGCGAAACTCATCAATCGCCAGAGAGGAGGTCGTTACCATGAGCACAACCTTCCACGATGACGTCAGCAGCAATGTTCTACGGCGCATGAAAGAGGGCGGTTTCGATTTCGCCCGGGTACATCCCATCGAGTTCTACGCCATCTTCCCCGACGAGGACCGGGCCCGGATGGTTGCGCGAAAGTTCTGCGGTGAATGGCTGAACGCCCAGGTATCCCCCCGTGATGACGGGGCCTGGCACCTGCAGGTGAGCAAGGTGATGTACGCCACCCACGCCGGCATCGGCGATTTCGAACACGACCTGGAGGAGCTGGTCGTGCCCCTCGGCGGGACCCTGGATGGATGGGGCGTGACCCAGGAACTCCCCGCGCCTTCGCGCTGAGTTCCCCAACGCCTGGTAATCACCGGCCAGCCCTGCGCTGGCCGGTGTCGTTCCAGGTGCCTGAAAAAACTTACCTTTTCCTGACTCGACCTCGGCACGGGCTTTGCCTCAGACTCCGGAAACGGAGGGCTGACATGACCGATATCCTGATTCTTACCCACGCCGATTTCTGTCCGGCTGGCCATCTCGCGAACGTGCTGGACGCGCAAGGCCGGGCCTTCACCGTGTTGCGCGCGGACCAGGGCGAACTGTACGGCTACGACCTCGATCGCCCGCGCGCGGTCGCGGTGATGGGCGGGCCGATGAGCGTCAACGACCCACTGCCCTGGATCGAAGCGGAAATCGCGGCGCTGCGGCATTTCATCGCGCGGGACATCCCCATCATCGGCCACTGCCTCGGCGGCCAGTTGCTGGCACGGGCGCTGGGGGCGGCGGTGCACCGCATGCCCTATACCGAGATCGGCTGGCAGCCGCTGGAGAAACGCGCGCTGGCGGTGGGCAATCCCTGGGTCGCGCACCTGCCCATGCAGTTCCCGGTCTACCAGTGGCACAGCGATACCTTCGATCTGCCCAGCGGCGCGCAGTGGCTGTTCGACAGCCCCTGGTGCCCCAATCAGGGCTTCTCCTGGGGCGACAAGGTGCTGGCCCTGCAAGGCCACCCGGAGATGACCGAGGAACTGGTGCAGCTGTGGCTCACCGACTGGGCCCACCTGCTCGACGAGACCCAGCCCAGCCAGCAGCCCAGGGAGCGCATGCTCAAAGACCTGCCGGCCAAGGTGGAGGCGCTGCACCAGGTGGCGGAAGGGTTCTACCGACGCTGGCTGGACCTGGCCTTCCAGGACCAGCCCCAGCGCTCGGCCCCCGCGTTGAGCGCCTAGCGCTGGGTTGCACCCGACCTATATGAGGCCAATGCCTGACGCCGTACCGCGATCGACCCCGCCTGGTGGAGGTAAAAAGCGACCTCCACCCTACGCAGCGGTCGGGTCCGGGGTGGGAGCGAATTCATTCGCGAAAAGGGCCGTGCAACGCGCCCACCCATGATTGCCATGAAGTCCGTGGTGCGTAGGGCGGGTGGAACCCGCGGCGTTGTGCACCATCGTCGGGTCGCACCCGACCTACATGCGATCCAGACCCTGTAGGGGCGAATTCATTCGCCCAGCGGCGCGCAGCGCCGCCGCTCTCCTGCCGGGGTAAACTCCCAGGCCTGACGCCGTGCCGTGATCGAGCCCGCCGGGTGGAGGTGAAAAGCGACCTCCACCCTACGCAGTGGTCAGGCCCGGCGTGGGAGCGAATTCATTCGCGAATACGGCCCGAGCCGGGCGTCGCGGTTGAAACCGCTCCTACAGTGCGTAGAGCGGGTGAAGCCCGCGGCGTGGTGCGACATCGTCGGGTTGCACCCGACCTACATGAGGCGCCTGCACTGTAGGGGCGAATTCATTCGCCCAGCGGCGCGCAGCGCCGCCGCTCTCCTGCCGGGGTAAACCCCCAGGCCTGACGCCGTGCCGTGATCGAGCCCGCCGGGTGGAGGTGAAAAGCGACCTCCACCCTACGCAGCGGTCGGGTCCGGGGTGGGAGCGAATTCATTCGCGAAGAGGGTCGCACGGCGCCTCGGGCAGGCCCGCTAACGCCCACCCATGATCGCGATGTAGTCCTGGGTCCAGCGGCTGTAGGGCACGCATTGCCCGTCGCCGCATTTGGCCTGGGGCGTCTTCCAGAAGGCGATCTTGTCGAACTGGTCGTAGCCGTTGGTGGCGCAGCCGCCGGCGCCGAGCAGTTCGCTGCTGGAGCAGCCCTTGGGTACCGCCGGCACCGAGCCGAACCAGGCCGCCACGTCGCCCTGCACCTTGGGCTCCAGGGACCAGTTCATCCATCTGTAGGCGCAGTTGGGGTGCTTGGCCTCGGCGTGCAGCATGGTGGTGTCGGCCCAGCCGGTGGAGCCCTCCGTGGGGATGGTGGAGGCGACGGGCTGCTTCTCGCCGCGCAGGGCGTTGACCTGGTAGGGCCAGGAGCCCGAGGCGGCCACGCCTTCGTTCTTGAAGTCGCTCATCTGCACGGTCGCGTCGTGCCAGTAGCGGTGGACCAGCGGTTGCTGGCCGCGCAGCAGGGCGATGACGGCGGCGTACTGCGCCTCGCTCAGTTCGTAGGGATCGCGGATGCCCAGCTCGGGCCGGGTGCGGCGCAGGTAGAGGGCGGCGTCGGCGATGTAGATGGGGCCGTCGTAGGCCTGCACGCGGCCCTTGTTGCTCTTGCCGTCGGGCAGGGTGGTCTCCTCGAACACCACGTTCCAGCTCGTGGGCGGCTTGGGGAAGACCTGGGTGTTGTACATCAGCACGTTCGGCCCCCACTGGTAGGGCGTGCCGAAATGCTGCCCGGCCACGGTGTGCCAGGGGGCGTCCCTGAGCCGCTCGTCGAGGTTCTTCCAGTTGGGAATCAGCGCGGTGTCGATCGGCTGCACGCGCTTGCCCGCCACCAGGCGCAGGGAGGCATCGCCGGAGGCTGTGACCAGGTCGTAGCCACCCTTGGCCATGAGGCTGACCATCTCGTCGGAGGTGGCGGCGGTCTTCACGTTGACCTTGCAGCCGCTGTCCTTTTCGAAGGCGGTGACCCAGTCGTAGGCCTTGTCGGTCTCGCCGCGCTCGACGTAGCCGGGCCAGGCGATGATGTCGAGCGCGCCTTCGCCCTCGCCAATCTGCTTGAGCGGTTGTGCGGCCTGCAGCGCGCCGCTGAGCAGGGCGCTGGCGCAGGCAAACGCCGAAAGGGTGCTTCTGATCGAGGACATGGTCGACTCCTGATGCGGATGCGGCGGAGCCTGGGCGGCGACCGCCAGAGCAGCGGGCCGTGAGGCGGGAGGTGCTCAAGCCAGCGTAGTTCGCGGCCTGTGGCCTGACAAGGAAGGTTGCCGACGGCGCGGGCAGGCTGGCGGCCTTGTCCTAGACTGCTTGCGTGGGCGCATTCGCGATGAGCGAAGAATTAGGGAACAAGTACGCGCAGCTCCCCGTCCTAATCCGTATCGCCGCCAAACGGGGCGGTGGCACCCGTTCCGCTTCCGAAGCTGCACCATCGCAGTGCGTCGGAGTTGGAGTCCGAGTGCAACTCATTGATACGTAAGGGGTTGAGTCGCTGGCACGAGGCTTGCGACTGCAAGATGGTCGGTGGTGACAAGGAGTCCGGCATGGCCCGCACCTTTTTTGACGAGATGTACGACGCGAGTGGCGAATGCCGCCCGCACTACCGGGAATTCGCCCGCTGGTTGGCCGATACCCCCGAGGAGCTGCTTGCCCAGAGGCGGCGCGAAGCCGACCTGCTGTTCCACCGGGCGGGCATCACCTTCACCCTCTATGGGGATGAACAGGGCACCGAGCGCCTGATCCCCTTCGATACCATTCCCCGATCCATCCCCATGAGCGAGTGGCGTGTCGTCGAGCGCGGCTGCATCCAGCGCGTCAAGGCGCTGAACATGTTCCTCGCCGACCTCTACCACGGCCAGCGCATCATCAAGGCGGGGATCATCCCGGCCGAGCAGGTGCTGGCCAACGAGGGCTACCAGATCGCGATGCAGGGCCTGGACCTGCATCGCGACATCTACGCCCATATCGCCGGCGTGGACCTGGTGCGTGACGGCGACGGCACCTACTACGTGCTCGAGGACAACCTGCGCACCCCCAGCGGCGTCAGCTACATGCTCGAAGACCGCAAGATGATGATGCGCCTGTTCCCCGAGCTGTTCGCGGCGCAGCGCGTGGCGCCCATCGACCACTACCCGAACCTGCTGCTGGAGACCCTCAAGAGCTCCAGCCCGCTGGACAACCCCAGCGTCGTGGTGCTGACCCCGGGGCGCTTCAACAGTGCCTACTTCGAGCACGCCTTCCTCGCCCGCGAGATGGGCGTCGAGCTGGTGGAGGGCGCCGACCTGTTCGTCCGCGACGACCGCGTCTACATGCGCACCACCTCCGGCCCGCAGCCGGTGGACGTGATCTACCGTCGCCTCGACGACGCCTTCCTCGACCCGCTGGCCTTCAACCCGGACTCCATGCTCGGCGTGCCCGGACTGCTGGCGGCCTACCGTTCCGGCAACGTGGTGCTGGCCAACGCCATCGGCACCGGGGTGGCGGACGACAAGTCGATCTATCCCTATGTCGGCGACATGATCCGCTTCTACCTCGACGAGGAACCCATCCTCGCCAACGTGCCCACCTGGCAGTGCCGCAAGCCCGAGGAGCTGTCTCACGTGCTGGCCAACCTGCCGGAGCTGGTGGTGAAGGAAACCCAGGGTTCCGGCGGCTACGGCATGCTGGTCGGCCCCGCCGCCACCAAGGCGGAGATCGAAGCCTTCCGCGAACGCCTCAAGGCGCGCCCGGAGGCCTACATCGCCCAGCCCACGCTGAGCCTGTCCACCTGCCCGACCTTCGTCGAGAAGGGCATCGCCCCGCGCCACATCGACTTGCGCCCGTTCGTCCTCTCCGGCCGCGAAACGCGCCTGGTGCCGGGCGGCCTGACGCGCGTCGCGCTGCGCGAAGGTTCGCTGGTGGTGAACTCGTCGCAGGGCGGCGGTACCAAAGACACCTGGATCGTGGAGGACTGATCGTGCTGAGCCGTACTGCCTCCGATCTGTACTGGATGTCGCGCTACCTGGAGCGCGCCGAGAACCTCGCGCGCATGCTCGATGTGAGCTACTCGCTGTCGCTGATGCCCCAGGACGGCCGTGGCGATGGCCTGGAAGAGCTCGCCATGCCGCTGCTGATCACCGGCACCCTGGACGCCTACCTGACCCGCCACGGCCAGCTGCACGCCGAGCGCATGCTGCACTTCTTCGCCCTCGACGCGGAGAACCCGGCGAGCATCTACAGCTGCCTGGGCGCCGCCCGTACCAACGCCCACGCCGTGCGCGGCCGCATCACCGCCGACATGTGGGAGAACATCAACGCCACCTGGCTGGAGATGCGCGGCATCGCCAGCGAGGGCCTGGGGCGCTACGGGATCAAGCGCTTCTGCGAGTGGGTCAAGGAGCGCTCGCACCTGTTCCGCGGCGCCACCTTCGGCACCATCATGCGTCACGACCCCTACCGCTTCATCCGTCTCGGAACCTTCATAGAACGGGCGGACAATACGTTGCGCCTGCTCGATGCACGCTACGAGATGCTCGGCGAGGAGGCGGAGGAGGTCAGCGATACGTCCGCACGTGGCTACTACCAGTGGAGCGCCTTGCTCCGCGCGCTGTCGTCCTTCGAGGCCTACACCGAGGTGTTCCGGGGTTCGCCCGGTGCACGCCAGGTGTCCGAGCTCCTGTTGCTGCGCCCCGACGTGCCGCGCTCCCTGCGCGCCTGCATGGAGGAGCTCAACCTGATCCTTTCCAGCCTGCCCGGCGAGAACGGTCGGCCGGCCCAGCGCCTGGCCGCCGAGCTGGACGCGCGCCTGCGCTACACGAGCATCGACGAGATCCTCGGTGAGGGCCTGCACGGCTGGCTCACCGACTTCATCCTGCTGGTTCGCCAATTGGCCAGAGCGATCCACAGCTCTTATCTGGAGGCCGTATGAAACTGTCCATCCGCCACGAAACCACCTATCGCTACGACGACCAGGTTCGCGCGAGCATCCAGTACCTGCGCCTGACGCCCCACGACAGCGAGCGCCAGCACATCCTCAGCTGGCAGCTCGACCTGCCACGCCCGGTGCGCGCGCAGATCGACCCCTACGGCAACATCCTCCACGTGCTGACCCTGGATGAACCCCATGAGGCCATCGTCATCGGCGCCCGTGGCCAGGTGGAGATCGACGAGCACAGCGAGGCCGAGCACGACAAGCTCTCGGCGCTGCCGTTCCTGCGCTCCACCCGCCTGACCACGGCGGACGAGGCGCTGCGTGCCTTCGCCCACGCCCACTGCAAGCCCCGGCCCGAGCGCAGCGGCCTGATCACCCTGATGGACGCGCTGCACGAGCACATCGACTACCAGACCGGCGTCACCGCCGTGGACAGCACCGCCGCCGAGGCCTTCGCCGGCCGCGCGGGGGTCTGCCAGGACCATACCCACGCCTTCCTCGCCTGCGCCCGCACCCTCGGCGTGCCGGCGCGCTTCGTCTCCGGCTACCTGTACAAGGAGAACAACGCCCACCTGGTCAGCCACGCCTGGGCGGAAGCCTGGCTGGGCGATGCCTGGTACAGCTTCGACGTCACCAATCGCCTGTCCCGCCCGGAGCGCCACCTCAAGCTCGCCGTCGGCCTGGACTACCTGGACGCCTGCCCGGTCCGCGGCATGCGCCGTGGCGGCGGCGAGCAGATGCACGCGCGCGTCGACATCGACGTGCCGCCGCTGCTGATGGTCCAGGAGCAGCAGTAACACGCGTCACAGGACTTCTCGCTGCATCACCGGTCATTCGACTGCCCGCCTGCCATCCCGGCAGGCACGGGCCGGTGATGCCGAAGCGCAAGGCGCGGGGGAGGCGGGGGCATAAAAAAAACGGGAGAGAACCATGACCTACTGCGTCGCCATGCACCTTGCCGATGGCCTGGTGTTCGTTTCCGATTCGCGCACCAACGCGGGCATCGACCACATCGCCACCTTCCGCAAGCTCTTCACCTTCGGCACGCCCGGCGAACGCCTGATCGTGCTGCAGACGGCGGGCAACCTGGCCACCTCGCAGTCGGTGGTCAACCTGCTCAAGCAGCGCCTGGGCAGTACCCTGGTGAACCTCGACAGCGTGCCCACGCTCTACGACGCTACCGCCCTGGTCGCCGAAACCATCCGCGAGGTGGTGGCCCGCGATGGCGCGCCGCTGGCGGGCAACACCGACCTGACCTGCTCCTTCCTCGTCGGCGGCCAGATCGCCGGCCAGCCGCCCGCGCTCTACAGCATCTACCCGCAGGGCAACTTCATCCAGGCCACCGAGGACACGCCCTTCCTGCAACTGGGGGAGAGCAAGTACGGCAAGCCGATCCTCGACCGCAACCTCAAGCACGACACCAGCCTGGAGGAGGCGCTGCGGTGCGCGCTGGTCTCCTTCGATTCCACCATCCGCAGTAACCTCTCGGTCGGCATGCCGCTGGACCTGCTGGTCTACCACACCGACAGCCTGATCCTCCCCGCCGGCTACCGCGTCACCGAGGACGACGAGTACTACGAAGGCGTCCGCCGCCAGTGGGCCGCCGGGCTGCACGAGGTGCTGGAGAAACTGCCGGCGCCACCGGCGGAATACAACGTCTGAGGTTGAGCTCGCAGGCGGCGCGAAAGCGCGGGCGAATGAATTCGCCCCTACAGGCTGTGGGCGCCTGTAGGTTGAACCGGGATTGTGGGAGCGGCTTCAGCCGCGAAAGGGGCGGGCACGGTGCCGGCTTCATCGCGAATGAATTCGCTCCCACGTGGGAGGCGGCGCCAGCATCTTTTTCCGCGAACAACGATGCCGTAGGGCGGGAGAAACCCGCGTGCCTGAGCGCTAGGTCAAAGGCGTTACTCGTAAAGGCTGCCGCATAGCAGGAAGGTAGCGGCGCAGCGCCAGGGGTTGGCGCCTGCCAGACCCTGGCGGGCGCCGAAGTCACTGTCATCGGCCCAGGCCAGCGCGCCGTCGAGGAAGTCCTCGATGGTGTCGTGGGCCCACTGCCCGGTCGCGGGGGCGGCGACGGCGCGCAGGCGGTCTTCGCGCAGGGCGCGGACGAAGGCGAGGAAGCTGGCCGCGTCCTCGACTTCGGCCAACCGTGCGGCGAGTACGTCGCTCACGCCGGCACCTCGCTGCGGCGGATCTGTTCGAGGATGCTGGGGTCGTCGATCGCCCCGTCGTCCAGCAGCAGGAACAGCTTGCTGATGATCTCGCTGGTGCGTGCATCGCTGTCGGCGAAGGGCAGGTAGAGGTCATCCGCCGGCTTGCCGGCAGGGACGATGCACAGGTAGTTGCCCGGCTCGATATGGATGACGCCGCTGCCCAGGTGCAGCCGGTAGCGCGCGCGGGCGCCGGTGATGTGCGCGTGGTGGCCCTCGCAGCGCACGTTGGCCAGCCCCAGGTTGCCCACCAGGGCCTGCACCAGTTCGGCGCGGCGCTGGATGACCTCGGCGCTGCCGGCGTGGGTGCCGCTCTCGCCGTTGAAGGCCACGGAGACGATCAGGTCGGCGTCGCGCAGGGTCTCGGAGAACACCAGCGGCGGGACCTCTTCCAGGGGAAGGGGCGCGCGGTCGCGGACGAATTCGATGGCCTGCAGGGTGATGGTCTCGGTCAGCGCCAGGTAGCGCTGCGCATCGGGGAAGTCGACGAAGGCATACAGGCCCTGGCCCCAGTTGCGGAACACTTCCTCGCCGTCATGGGTGGTCCAGCCCCGGGCCCGCAGCAGGCGGGCCGCCACGGCGCTGCGCAGCACGTGACCGGCGAAGCGCATGGACTTCAGGCCGTTCTCCCGTTCGGCCGGGGTCAGCAGGTACAGCTCGCGGAACACCTGCTTGAAGGGCTGCACCCGGCGCTGGGCCACCAGGGCCTGCTGCCAGGCGGAGAGCGCGCCGGCTTCGTACAGGTGCAGCGGGTGGGCGATCAGCAGCGGACCTTCGATGGGGCGCGCGGGTCCGGTCAGCGGGCGCAGGGCGAAGGCGTCGCCGTCCAGCCAGCCCAGCAGGCCGTCGCCATCGCGCAGCACCAGGTGGTCCAGCAGCAGGCGCGCCGCCGGCATGCGAAGCAGTTGGTGCAGTTGTGTCGGCTCCAGGGCCTCGCCCCGGGCCATGATGGCTTCCAGGGTCAGGCGGAAGCGGCGGATCTGGTCCTTCATGCGGCCCTGCAGGGTCTTCAGCTCCGCGTGGCCGTCGTGCTTGCGCAGGGCGGCGGGTACGGACTTCAGGCGCTTGCCCCCCTTGCTGGCGACCATGACCGGGTTGAGGCCCTGCAATTCCAGCCACAGGTCGTAGCCGTCCAGGTGCAGGCGGTCCGGGGTCTGTTCGGCGATCTCCGCTTCCATCGCCCATTCCAGCCGGGTGGCGTCGCCGTAGCCGGCGGTGCGGGCGAGGTTCTCCAGCCCGGCCTGGATGGCCGCCTGGGAGTTGGCCTGGCGTTCGGCACCGTAGCGCTCGACTTCGCGGTGGTAGCGCTTGAGGGCCAGGTAGCGTTCGCGGGTT
The DNA here is from genome assembly GCF_018408275.1 of Pseudomonas sp. Pc102. Classification (NCBI taxonomy): domain Bacteria; kingdom Pseudomonadati; phylum Pseudomonadota; class Gammaproteobacteria; order Pseudomonadales; family Pseudomonadaceae; genus Pseudomonas; species Pseudomonas sp. Pc102. The sequence continues at coordinate 2,452,232 of NZ_AP021905.1, forward strand.
TCGTCCGCGCCGCGTGTGGGCAGCAGGCCGTAGGCGCGCAGGGCGGCCTGGGCGTGGCGTTGCAGCTTCTTCTCCAGGGCCTTGCGCTCCAGGCCACGGAAGGCGTCCAGCAGCAGGCGGGTGTTGGGGAAGGCCCAGGGGGTGCCTTCCAGCGCGGCGAGGTAGTCGGCCAGGTGCCCGGCGTCGGCCTGGTCCAGGGCGGCTTGCAGGGCGTCGCGGTCCACCACGCCCAGCTCCGGGTCGTCGCTGCTTTGCAGGTCTTCCACCTGTCGCCCGCTGTGGTCGGTGGCCAGCGCCAGGTCGAGGTAGAGGCGCTGCAGGGGCTTCAGGTCGCTCCAGCCGAGGGCGTCCAGCACCGCTTCGCTGGCTGCACCGCTGAAGGGCAGGGCGGTGAGCAGGCTGGCGCGGGGGAAGCCGGCGAGCTGTTCGGCCAGTGCGGCCTCTTCGTCCTTTTCCAGGTGGCCGACGTCGAGCAGGGCGGTCAGTGCCCGGCCGGATATGTCGTTGTAGTGGGTATTGAGGGTGCCTGGCTCCAGGCCGAGGCGGGCCAGCTCGCGTACCCCTGCCAGCAGCCAGCGGGCGGTGGAGGTGCCGCGTTCGCCGATGAGGCGGAACAGGCCGCTGGTGTCAGGCAACTGGGCGAGGTTGCGGTCGACGAGCTCGGCGTTGAGTGCGTCGAGCCGCTGTTCGCCCGTACTGTCGCCTTCCTCAAGCGGCGGCAGCGTGCACAGGCTGTCGGCCCAGGTGAGCACGGCCCGTTGGTGCTGCGCCGCATCCAGGCGCCCGGCGTCGGCCAGGGCCACGGCGAACTGCCGGATGGCATCCGCCGCCTTGCCCTGGTAGACCTCGGCAAGACGCGGGTAGTAAGCGTTCGAGGCGGGGTTGGGGCGGTCCCATTCGCCCCCGAGCAGCCACTGGGCCAGGTCCAGCCAGGCTTCGTCGATAGGGTGTCCGGCCAACAGCGCCAGGCACTCCGCCAGGCCGGGCCTGGCCCAGGCCCCAGAGGGATAGTCCCAGTGGTTGTCGGCCTTGTAGCCGGGTTGCAGGGCGTGGTCGCTGTCCTCGAAGGCGTGGACCAGCATGTGCCGCACGCGCCGCTCCAGTGCCTGGAAGCCATAGGGGCTGGGGTAGGCCGCGACACCGGCCTGGCTGACGATCTGCAGCAGGCGCTGGCGAATGTAGGCATGGTCGGTCTCGTCATGGCCCAGGCTGCGCGGGAAGACCAGGGCGTCCACCAGGGCTTGCTGGCCCTCGGGGCCGGCTTCGGCGAGGAAGACGTCGGCCAGGGCGAGGCCGTCCACCTCGTCCCAGAACGGATGCTGGTAGCCGTCTTCGGCCAGCAGGGCGTCGCGTTCGGGCAAGGCATCCAGGTGGCGGTCGAGGAAGGCTTCGAGCAGGTCGATGCGGGTCTGCTGATGGGCGTCGGCTTGGTAATGCTGCATGAGGAGTCCGTTCGTCAGGGCTTAGCCGCCCACCAGGGGCACCAGGCGCAGGAAGGTGAGCCGGGCCTGGGCGGGCAGGTCGAGGGAATGGTCGAGGTCGTTGAGCATCCGGCCATCGAGGAGGATGCGATAGCGGCGCTGGCGGAAGCCGTCCAGGGCTCGCTGCACCTCGGCTTCGGCGTCGATCCGGGGGGCGTCGGGCACCTCGGTGCGCAGCTTGATGGCGCCCCGGGCTGACTGGCGGCGGATGTCGTCGTCGCTGAGGTAGTCGGAGGGGCCGCTGGCCTGGAGGCGATCCAGCCAGCCGGTGACCGTCCGTTCGGCCACCTGGTGCAGCACCACCCGGCGGATCAGCTCGCCCAGGCTGAGCCGGGGGTCGTCCAGGTGCAGGTTGAGGTCGGGGTGAGGGCCTCGTTGCGGGCCCCGCGCAGGACCAGGCTTTCGACGTGGAGCTCGGTGCTCATGCTGGCCCTCCCGGCCGGCGGTTCAGGTGGGTGAGCGTAGCGCCGGTGCGGGCGCCGGAAAAGTCCATCCGCGCCCGTCCGTGAGGGACATCACGGCGTCTTGCGACCGCTCATGTGGCGCAGGTAGGCGACCAGTTGCTGCAGTTGCGCATCGTCGATCACCGCCGCCGGGAAGGCGGGCATCCGGCCCTGGGGCCAGCGGCGCATGGCCTGCGGGTCGCGGATGTAGCGCTGGAGGAAGCCCTCGGCGAAGTATTCGGTGGGGTTGTAGGGCAGGTTGAGGTCGGGGCCGAACTGGGCATCGCCGGCGCCGTTGAGGCGGTGGCAGGCCAGGCAGTTCTTCTGGAACTGGGCGAAGCCGGCCTGGACGTCAGCGCTCGCATCGGCTGCCGGCAGCAGCGCGGGGAAGCGCTCGGCGACCGAAGCCAGGTAGCGGATCCTGACCACTTGGAAGGGCCATTGCTCCGGGCCGATGCCGCCGGCCTGCGGGTCGGTCCACACCAGGTAGAAGGGCCCGGCGCTGGGCTTGCCCTCGGCCAGGGGCGGCCAGGGCTTGCCCGGGTCTTCCACCGCCAGCCAGGCCCGGGCGCCATCCTTGGCGAGCAGGGGCGCGGCGGGCAGTTCGGCGGCGAAACCATCCGCCGCCACGGCCTGCAGGTGCTGGCCGGGCTCGACCCCGTCCAGCAGCGCCGCCAGGGGCAGGGCGCGGTAATGCATGGTGCGCTTGTAGGCGACATCCGCGGGTACGTCGATATCCCGCGCCTGGGGGTGGGCCAGCAGCCTGGCGCTGTCCCAGCGTTGCGTGCCGCCGGGCAATTCGAGCAGCAGCTCGGCGGCGTGCAGGGTGGGGGTCAGCAACAGCAGGCAGAGCAGCAGGTGGCGCATCAGGGCGTGTCCAGAATCGGTTTGAGGGTGGAGTAACCGCCGGCATTCTGCACATTGGTGTAGCCCCTGGCACGCAGATCGTCCTGGGCGATGCCGGAGCGGCGGCCACTGCGGCAGTAGAGGACGATGGGGGTGTGCTTGTCCGGTGCCAGTTCCGCGATTTTCGTACCGATGTCCTCGAAGCCGATGTAACGGGCACCGGGCAAGGCTCCTGCCTCGATTTCTTCCGGTGTACGCACGTCGATCAGCACGGCGCCCGGTTGCTTGAGGGCTTCCAGCGCAGCGGCCTGGTCGACGTCGGCGGCGGCTGCAGCTGCGGCTGCGGGAAGGCTGAGGCAAAGGGTGAGCGTGGCGAGCATCTTGCGCATGGTGTAACTCCCTGAAAAACAAGAACCCTTGGACCCTAGCACAATTGCCGAGGGTCATCGCGAACCGCTAGGATCGGGCCTTTCAGCCATTCCACGACCCTCCGGGCCAAGGAGCGGGCCATGCTGGCCGCGCTGTTCGCCGTCATGGCGCCGATCCTCATCACCGCCGGTATCGGCTATGCCTGGGCACGCTCCGGGCAGAATTACCCGACAGACTTCGTCGCTCGTCTGGTTCTCAACGTGGGCACGCCGAGCCTGGTGCTTTCCACCCTCAGCCAGGCGCAGATCGACAAGCATGCCTTCGGCCAGATCGCGCTCGCCTGCCTGCTCACCACGGCGCTGATGGGGGCGATCGGCATGGGCCTCGGCCGGGCCATGAAGCAGGACTGGCGCGTGCTGGTGCCGGCCTTCCTGTTTCCCAACTCCGGCAACATGGGCCTGCCGGTGGCGCTCTACGCGTTCGGCGAGAAGGGCCTGGCGCTGGCGGTGGGCTTCTTCCTGGCGCTGGCGGTGGTGCAGTTCAGCCTGGGGCTGCTGCTCTCGGGCAGCGAGCGCTCGGTGAAGAAGCTGTTCATCAACCCCATCGTCATCAGCCTGGCGCTGGCCATCCCGCTGATCGTCTTCGACCTGACGCTGCCGCGCTGGCTGGCCAACACCATCGAGCTGCTGGGCGACATGACCATCCCGCTGATGCTCCTGACCCTCGGCGTGTCCCTGGCCAGTATCCGCGTCGGCCACCTGGGCAGCGGGCTGCTGCAGGGGGCACTGCGCATCCTCTTCGGTACGGGCGTGGGATGGGGAGTGGGCCTGGCGCTGCAACTGGAGCCGCTGACCCTGGGCGTGCTGGTGATGCAGTCGGCGATGCCGGTGGCGGTGTTCAACTACCTGCTGGCAGTGCGCGCCGGGCGTTCGCCGGAGCAGGTGGCGAGCCTGGTGATGTGTTCGACGCTGCTGTCGTTCGTGACCATTCCGCTGCTGCTGGCCTGGTGGCTACCTGCGCTGCGTTGACCGCTCGCGGCGGTGCGCAGCACAGGACGATGCCCGCGTTGTCAGCTGACCAGCCGGGTCAGGTTGGGGAGGATGAGGATGACGGTGGTGGCGAAGACGATGAGGCTCGCTTGCCGCATTTTCGGCTGTTTGAACATGGCCTGCTGCCTTTGTTTTTGTTGGAGGCGCCGTGCGTCAGGCGTCAACGGCCTGCCTGTCGGCCTGGCCGCCTCCTTGGCGGTGGGTGGATAGAGCCGCTCCGGCAAAACCCGGCAACGACCTCTGACAACCTGAACTCTAGGGGCCGGCCCCCGATCCCTTTAGAACGCTTGGGATCAATAGGCGAATGCTTAGAACCCCATCGCCGGGTGGCACCGGAACCGCGCGTGGCAACCCTTGCGCCAGACGCATCGCATTGACCCCCGGGTCAGGCGACCGTTCGTCTGAGCGCAGAAGTCAATGGCGCTGAGCAGTTCGGTCATTGAGTGCGGCCCGCGTGCCGCTAAGGTAAGCCCCACAGCGGTTGGCCCCTGGCCGGCCCGTCTGCCTAACGACAAGAGAGAACGCCATGACCGAAGCATTTATCTACGACGCGGTGCGCACGCCCCGCGGCAAGGGCAAGAAGGACGGGGCGCTGCACAGCGTCAAGCCGGTCAACCTGATCGCCGGGCTGCTCAAGGCCCTTCAGGCGCGCAACACGCTGGACACCAGCCAGGTGGACGACATCGTCCTCGGCTGCGTGACCCCGGTGGGCGACCAGGGCGCCGACATCGCCAAGACCGCCGCGCTGGTGGCTGACTGGGACGAGACCGTCTCGGGCCAGCAGATCAACCGCTTCTGCGCGTCGGGCCTGGAGGCCGTGAACCTCGCCGCGATGAAGGTGCGCTCCGGCTTCGAGGACCTGGTGGTGGCCGGTGGCGTCGAATCCATGTCGCGCATCCCCATGGGCTCCGACGGTGGCGCCTGGGCCATGGACCCGGAAACCAACCTGCACACCAACTTCGTGCCCCAGGGCATCGGCGCCGACCTGATCGCCACCCTGGAAGGCTTCAGCCGCCAGGACGTCGACGCCTTCGCCCTGCGCTCCCAGCAGAAGGCCGCCCGCGCCCGCGCCGACGGCTCGTTCAACAAATCCCTGGTGCCGGTCACCGACCAGAACGGCATCGTGCTGCTGGACCACGACGAGTTCATCCGGGGCGAATCCACCCTCGAAGGCCTCGGCGCGCTCAAGCCTAGCTTCGAGATGATGGGCCAGATGGGCTTCGACGCCACCGCGCTGCGCAAGTACAGCCACGTCGAGCGCATCCATCACGTGCACACCCCGGGCAACAGCTCCGGCATCGTCGACGGCGCCGCCGCGATGCTCATCGGCTCTGCAGCCAAGGGCAAGGAACTGGGCCTCAAGCCCCGCGCACGCATCGTCGCCACGGCGGTGACCAGCACCGACCCGACCATCATGCTCACCGGCCCGGCGCCGGCCACCCGCAAGGCCCTGGCCAAGGCCGGGCTGTCGGTGGGCGACATCGACCTGTTCGAGGTCAACGAAGCCTTCGCCTCGGTGGTGATGAAGTTCATGAAGGACATGGGCGTGCCGGAGGAGAAGGTCAACGTCAACGGCGGTTCCATCGCCATGGGCCATCCCCTGGGCGCCACCGGCTGCGCCATCCTCGGCACCCTGCTCGACGAGCTGGAGAAGCGCCAGCTGCGCTACGGCCTGGCCACCCTGTGCGTGGGCGGCGGCATGGGTATCGCAACGATCATTGAGCGCGTTTGAGGCCGGAGAACAAAAATGACTGACGCCATCCGTTACGAAAAAGGCCCGGACAACATCGTCGTCCTGACCATCGACATGCCCGGCCAGAGCGCCAACACCATGAACGCGGTGTACCGCGAGGCCATGGGCGCCACCGTGGACCGCCTGGAAGCCGAGAAGGACTCCATCGCCGGGGTCATCGTCACCTCCGCCAAGAAGACCTTCTTCGCCGGCGGCGACCTCAACGAGCTGATCAAGGTCACCCAGGCCGATGCCAACGGCTTCTACCAGATGATCCTCAAGATCAAGGGCCAGCTGCGCCGCCTGGAAAGCCTCGGCAAGCCCGTGGTTGCCGCCATCAACGGCGCGGCCCTGGGCGGCGGCTGGGAAATCTGCCTGGCCTGCCACCACCGCATCGCCCTTGACGAGAGCCACGTCCAGCTCGGCCTGCCGGAAGTCACCCTGGGCCTGCTGCCCGGTGGCGGCGGCGTGGTGCGCATGGTGCGCCTGCTGGGCATCGAGAAGGCGCTGCCGTACCTCGCCGAAGGCAAGAAGGTGCGCCCGGACCAGGCCCTCAAGGCCGGCCTGATCCACGACATCGCCAAGGACCGCGACGAACTGCTGGCCAAGGCCCGTGCCTTTATCGCCGCCAACCCTACGGCCGTGCAGCCCTGGGACGTGAAGGGCTACAAGATCCCCGGCGGCACCCCGTCGACCCCGGCCGTGGCGCAGATGCTCGCCATCGCCCCGAGCGTGCTGCGGGACAAGACCAAGGGCTGCTTCCCGGCGCCGGAGAAGATCATGTGCGCCGCCGTCGAAGGCGCCCAGGTGGACTTCGACACCGCCCAGCTGATCGAGGCGCGCTACTTCACCGAGCTGACCACCGGCCAGGTGGCGAAGAACATGATCGGCACCTTCTGGTTCCAGCTGAACGAGATCAACGCCGGCAGCTCCCGGCCCAAGGGCCCGGCCCGCTATGAAACGAAGAAGGTCGGCGTGCTCGGCGCCGGCATGATGGGCGCGGGCATCGCCTACGTCTCCGCTGCCGCCGGCATCGAGGTGGTGCTCAAGGACGTCTCCATCGAGGCCGCCGAGAAGGGCAAGGCCTACTCCGCCGGCCTGCTGGACAAGAAGGTCGCCCGTGGCCACATGACCGCGGAGAAGCGCGACGCCTTCCTCGCCCGCATCAAGCCGACCGTGGATGACGCCGACTTCGACGGCTGCGACCTGATCATCGAGGCCGTGTTCGAGAACCGCGAGCTGAAGGGCAAGGTCACCGCCGCCGCCGAGGCCAGCGCCCTGGCCGATGCGGTGATCGCCTCCAACACCTCCACGCTGCCCATCACCGGGCTGGCCACCGCTGTCGCCAAGCCGGAGAAGTTCATCGGCCTGCACTTCTTCAGCCCGGTCGACAAGATGCCGCTGGTGGAGATCATCCGTGGCGAGAAGACCTCGGACGAGACCCTGGCCCGTGGCTTCGACTACGTGTTGCAGATCAAGAAGACCCCCATCGTGGTCAACGACAGCCGTGGCTTCTTCACCTCGCGGGTGTTCGGCACCTTCACCAACGAAGGCATCGCCATGCTCGGCGAGGGCGTGTCGGCGGCGATGATCGAGAACGAGACCCGCCAGGCCGGCATGCCGGTGGGCCCGCTGGCGATCTCCGACGAGGTCTCCATGAGCCTGATGACCCACATCCGCAACCAGACCGCCGCCGACCTCAAGGCCGAAGGCAAGGCGATGCCGCAGCACCCGGCCTTCGCCGTGATCGACCTGATGGTCAACGAGTACAAGCGTCCCGGCAAGGCGGCTGGCGGCGGCTTCTACGAGTACCCGGCAGGCGGCAAGAAGCACCTGTGGCCGGAACTGAAGGCACGCTTCGAGAAGGCCGACCGGCAGATCCCGGCGCAAGACGTGCGTGACCGCATCCTCTTCATCCAGGCCATCGAGACCGTGCGTTGCGTGGAGGAGGGCGTGCTGCTGTCCACCGCCGACGCCAACATCGGCTCGATCTTCGGCATCGGCTTCGCCGCCTGGACCGGCGGGGCGCTGCAGTTCATCAACCAGTACGGCGTGCAGGACTTCGTCGCCCGTGCCCGCTACCTGGCCGAGCAGTACGGCGAACGCTTCGAACCGCCGGCGCTGCTGCTGGAGAAGGCGGCCAAGGGGGAGGGGTTCTGATCCTCTGATGGCGTCACGACAAAGCCGGCCTCGCGCCGGCTTTGTCGTTCCTGGGGCTCAGGCGAAGGCTGTGGGCATGGCGCAGCGCGGGATGATCGCGCCTGGATGCCCGATCACGGCAGCGGCAAGGCGGTGCCCGTCTTCGGCGGATATGGCGGGCGATCGCCGCAGGGTGCGCCCGGCCAGGTAGCCGGCCGCAAAGGCGTCGCCCGCCGCGCAACTGTCCACCACGCGCGGGACGGGCAGAGCGGGCACCTCGATGCGCTGATCGGCGGTCGCGACCAGGCAGGCGGCGGCGCCGCGCTTGATCACCACCTCCGCACAACCCAGCTGGAGTGCCCGATCCGCCGCGGCCCGTGCCTCATGGGGGCCGTGCAGTCGGCATTCGTCATCCAGCGTCAGCAGGGCGATGTCCGTCAGGGACAGCATCCGCTGGTGCACGGGGCGGGCCTCTTCGACGCTCCAGAGTTCCGCCCGGTAGTTGCTGTCGAAGCCGATCCGGCCGCCCTCGGCCCTGAAGTCGGCCAGTGCAGCCAGCAGCGCCTCGCGCCGTGGTGGCGGAAACAGCGCGAGGCTGATGCCGGACAGGTAGAGCATGTCGAGGCGTGGCCGGGCGAGCCAGTCCTCCAGCGCGATCTCGCCGGCGAACCAGCGGCGCGCGGCGCTTTCCCCGCGCCAGTAATGGAAGCGGCGCTCGCCCAGCGCATCGACCTCCACCAGGTACAGGCCCGGACGGTGCCCCGGGAGCCGCGCCACCCGACGGGTATCGATGCCTTCCTCTGCCCAGGCGTGGAGCATCTGCTCGCTCAGGGGATCGTCACCAAGGGCGCTGAGGTACTCGACCCGGTGGGGCGTTCCCGCCAGCAGCCGGGCGAGGTAGAGCGCGGTGTTCAGGGTGTCGCCGCCGAAGCCGCGCCTGAGCGGGGTGGCGGCGAGTTCCACCATGCATTCTCCAAGGCAGGCGATGCGCATGCGCTCACCTCCGCCCGGGCGTGCGGTAGGCGATGCAGTCCACCTCGACGCGGCAGTCGATCACCATGCTGGAGACCACGCAGGCCCGCGCTGGCGGGTGTTCGCCGAAGAACTCCAGGAACACGGCGTTGAAGGCGGCGAAGTCCCGGGGGTCGTCCAGCCAGACACCGCAGCGCACCACGTGCTCGGGCCCGTAGCCGGCCTCCTCGAGTATCGCCACCAGGTTGCGCAGGCACTGGCGCGCCTGGGGGACGATGCCGCCGTCCACCATCACCCCGTCCAGAAGCGGCGTCTGGCCGGATACATGGAGCCAGCCGTCGGCCTGTACGGCGCGGGCGAATGGCATGGGCTGGGCGGCGCTGCCGGTGGCCCGGGCGTAGCGTTTCAACGCGGTCATGGGGAACTCCTTCAGGTCCGTTCGGGTGTGTCGCGGGTGAGGAAGCGGCCGGCCCTCTGCGGGCAGGCTTCGCCGGGGCGATGGGCCAGGGTGCCGTTGACCCACACGGCGTGAATGCCGGCCGCGGGGCATTGCGGGTCTTCGAAGCTGGCGACGTCCGAAAGGCTCAGCGGGTCGAAGAGCACCAGGTCGGCCCAGTGGCCGGTGCGGATCAGCCCGCGCCGGTCCAGCCCGAAGCGCTCGGCAGGCAGCGAGGTCATCTTGCGCACCGCTTCCTCGAGGCTGAACAGGCCGATGTCCTGGGCGTAGTGGCCGAGCACCCGGGGGAACGTTCCCCAGAGCCGTGGGTGGGGGTGCGGGTCTTCCGGCAGGCCGTCCGAGCCGATCATGGTCAGCGGGTGCGCGAGGATGCGCTGCACGTCCGCCTCGCTCATGCAGTGATACACCGCACCGGCGGGTTGCAGGCGTCGCGCCGCCTCCAGCAGGGGCAGGTCCCAGGTGGCGGCGATGTCGGCGAGGGTGCGGCGCGCCATGTGGGGATGGGGCTCCGACCAGGTGATCAGGATGTCGTAGGCGTCGGTGACCTGGCCGAGGTCGAGGGTCGAGGCGCTGGCCGCATAGGGGTAGCAGTCCCAGCCCAGGGGCTGCGCTGCGCTGGCGGCGTCCAGGTGGGCGAGCACCTCGGCGCTGCGTCCCCAGTTGCCGGCGCCCGCGCACTTGAGGTGGGACACCACCACCGGGCTGGCGGCGTGGCGGCCGATGGCGAAGGCCTCGTCGAGCGCCTCGAGAATGCCGTCGAACTCATCGCGCAGGTGCGTGGCATACAGGCCGCCGTGATGGGCCAGTTCTTCGGCCAGCCCACGCACTTCCTCGATGTCCGCGGCGCGGGCCGATGCGTAGGCCAGCCCGCTGCTCAGGCCGATGGCGCCTTCGGCCAGGCTGGCAGCCAGCTCGATGCGCATGGCATGGATCTCGGCCTGCGTGGCGCTGCGCTCGAGACGGTCCAGCTGGTTGTTGCGCAGGGCGGTGTGCCCCACCAGGGCGGCGACGTTGACGGCCGGGCAGGCCTGCTCGACCGCCTGGCGATAGTCGGCGAAGCGCGGATAACGGAACGCCTCGGCCGGCCCCAGCAGGTTCATCGGGTCCGGCAGGGGGCCGGCCAGCCTGACGGGTGCGGCGCTGATACCGCAGTTGCCGACGATCACCGTGGTGACGCCCTGGCTCAGCTTGGGCAGCATGGCCGGGTGGCGGATCACCGCCATGTCGTCGTGGGTGTGCGCGTCGATGAAGCCCGGGGCCAGGACCAGCCCCTCGGCGTCGAATACCCGGTTGGCCGTGCTGCCGTCGGCGGCCTCGCCGATGTGGACGATGCGCCCCTGGCCGAGCCCGACATCGGCGACGAATTCCTCCGTGCCGCTGCCATCCATGATCCGCGCGCCGCGGATCAGCGTGTCGTAGTGCGTCATGCTTCAGTCCCCCAGTGGTAGTCGGTCGCCGTCCTGGCGGTATTCGTCCAGCGCCAGCTTCACCCGGCGCAGGAGTTCCTGGCTGGCATCGACCTTGCGCAAGGCGAGCTCCGTGGCGAGGAGGTCGATGACCAGCAGCATCCCGTAGCGGGCAGCCGTCGGTTTGTGGATGAAGTCGGTTTCATCGAGGTGCAGCCCGAGCACCACGTCCGCCAGCGGGGCCAGTGGCCCGTCGGCCCGGGTGAGGGCGAGGATCCGGGCGCCATAGGCTCGCGCCAGGCGCAGGATGTCCGGCATGCCCGGGAGCGCGCCGGTGAGGGAGAGGACGATGAGCACGTCGTCCTCCGTGCAGGTCGAGGCGACCATGCGCATCAGCACCGGGTCGTGGTAGCTGGAGACCGGATAGCCCAGCCGTACCAGGCGATACTGCACCTCCATCGAGAACAGCGTGGAGCAGCCGCCCATGCCGAAGGCGTGAAGGCGTCGCGCGCCGGCCAGCAGGTCGACGGCGGCTTCCAGGCGTGCCTCGTCGAGCCCGTCGAGGTGGCGACGCAGGCTGGTTTCGATGTCCGCCAGTATCTGCCCGTGGAAGGGCGAGACCGGCGTCGGTGCTCCCCCCAGGAAGCGATGCCCGACCCGGGACGCGCGGGCCAGCTTCAGGCGCAGGTCGCGCAGGTCGTCGCAATCCATCAGCCTTGCGAAGCGCGACATCGCCGCCTTGCTCACGCCGGCCTTGCTGGCCAATTGGTCGATGCTGGCCGCTGCGGCGAAGGCGACGTCGTCCAGCACCGCTTCGGCGATGCGTGCCGCGTTGCCGCTCAGCGTTTCCCGGCGGCTGCGGATGAGGTACAGGATGTCCATCAGAGGACCAGCGCCAGGCCGCCGGTGAGCAGCAGGGCGACCAGCGAGATCAGCGTTTCCAGGACCGTCCAGGTCTGCAGGGTCTGGAGCACGGACAGGTTGAAGTACTCCTTGATCAGCCAGAAGCCGCCATCGTTGACGTGGGAGAGGATCAGCGAGCCCGCGCCCGTGCTCAGCACCAGCAGCTCCGGATGGGGATAGCCGCCGGCCAGGGCGATGGGCGCGACGATGCCGGCGGCGGTGGTCATGGCGACGGTGGCCGAGCCGGTGGCGATGCGCATGAGGGCGGCGACCAGCCACCCCAGCAGCAGGGGCGACAACTCGAAGCGCGACGACAGGGCGACGATCTCGGTGGTGATGCCGGTCTCCATGAGGATGCGATTGAGGCCGCCACCGGCCCCCACCAGCAGGGTGATGGCGGCGGTGGGGGCCAGGCATTCGGTGCTGAACTTCAGGATCGCGTCACGGTTGAAGCCTCGCGCCAGCCCCAGGCTCCAGAAGCTGAAGAGGGTGGCGATCAGCAGGGCGACCACCGAGTTGCCGATGAACGAGAGAACCTGGTTGAGCCCGCTGCCCCGGGTGCTCAGCGCATCGGCCCAGCCTCCGAGCAGCATCAGCGCCACCGGCAGCAGGATGGTGCCGAGGGTGATGCCGAAGCCCGGCAGCGAAGCGGATGAGCCCTCGGAGCGGAGCAGCTGTTCGCCGATGGGGTTGTGGGCGGGCAGCTGGATGTGCGGTGCCACCAGCCGGGTGAAGACCGGGCCGGCGATCGCGGCGGTGGGCACGCCCACCAGGATGGCGTAGAGCACGGTCCTGCCCACCTGCGCGGAGTATTCGCCCACCGCCAGCATGGCGGCGGGGTGGGGTGGAACCAGCCCGTGGACCACCGACAGCCCGGCCACCATGGGCAGGCCGGTCATCAGGATCGACACGCCGACCTGGCGGGCCACCGTGAAGGCGATGGGCACCAGCAGCACGAAGCCCACCTCGAAGAACAGCGGCAGGCCGCACAGGAAGGCGATGGCCGCCATGGCCCAATGCGCATTGCGTTCGCCGAAACGGGCGATCAGGGTCTGCGCGATGCGTTCCGCACCCCCGGACTCGGCCATCATCTTGCCGAGCATGGTGCCCAGGGCTACCACCAGCGCGATGTGGCCGAGCGTCCGGCCTACCCCGGCCTCGTAGGCGGTCATGATCTCCTGGGGCGGCATCCCGGCGGAGAGGGCGAGCCCCATGGAGACCAGGGTGATGACGATGAAGGGGTTGAGACGGTAACGCGCGATCAGCAGCACCAGGGCGATGATGGCGATCAGGGCATGGATCAGCAGGTGACTGCCGGCAGTGGCGGGCATCGTGTCCTCCTCGTCGAGGCAAAGGCCGACCGTCCCGCTCGCAGGGGGCGGGGTCGGCTCGTCATGGGAAAGGGGAGTTGGGCTAGAAGAAGGTTTCCACGGCGCCCCGGACGCGGTAGTCGTCATCCACCAGCAGCAACTGGCGCCATTTGTCGAAGGTCAGGCAGGGATGGGAGATGTCGAAAGCCAGCAGGTCGCCCACCTGCAGGTCGGCGTCGGGGGGCGTTTCCATGAAGGCGTGCTGGTCCATCATCCGCGTGAGCCTCCAGGCCGCGGGCGCGACCGTTGGCCGGGCCCCTTCGCCAGGGCGGTGGTGCAGCGCCGGCAGGGGCATGCCCGCATCGAACGCGGCGTCGCGCTTGCCCAGGCCCACGATCGCCAGGCCCCGTTCGGGCAGGGCCTGCACGTGGGCCCAGAGCTGCAGCGCCGGGAGCAGGCTGCTGCCCATCTCCCTGGCCACGGCGTTGCTGGCGTGGATGCGCCGGGCCGCCTCGCGGTAGACGCCTTCGTCATGCGTCAGGTAGCAGCCCGGGCGCAGCACCACCTGCAGCGGCCTGCCGATGTCCTGGCCGCCGAAGGTCTCCGCTACCACGTCGAACCAGGCGGAACCGGCGCCGGAGAGAATCACCTCGGGTTCGCCGAAGCGGTCTTCGCTGGCCAGTCGGCGGGTGCGTTCCAGCACATGGCCGAGCAGCTGGCGGACCTGATGCTCCTCCTGCAGCACGCCCTCGTAGACTTCGCAGCCCACCAGGCTGATCGCCTGGGGCCAACGCGCGATGGCGGCCAGCACCTCGGCTTCCTGGGCGGCATCCCGAACGCCGGTGCGCCCACCCTGCGCACCGAACTCCAGCAGCACCCGCAGGCGCTGGCCGGCGTCGCCGAAATAACGCCCCAGTGCCTCGACGTTGGCAGCGGATTCCACCAGGCAACAGAAGCTGAAGCCCGGGTCGCGGAGCAGGCGCGAGATGATCGCCATGTTGGCCTTGCCCACCAGCTGGTTGGCCATCAGCACGCGGCGCACGCCGTGGTTGCGTGCGGCCCGTACCTGGGGCGCGGTGGCCAGGGTGATGCCCCAGGCGCCGTGTTCCAGCTGCCGGTGGAACAGCGCCGGGCTCATGGTGGTCTTGCCGTGCGGCGCCAGTTGCACGCCATAGGCCTGGATGAACCGGCTCATCCAGGCGAGGTTGTGTTCGATGCGGCTCTGGCGCAGCACGGCGACCGGCAGGCTGACTTCGTCGGCGAGGATGTCCCAGCCGTATTCGCCCACGCGCTCCACCAAGGCTCCATCCGGAGCGTGGCCGAGGCCCTTGCCGTTGGGGTCGAGCAGTCGTCGTTGAAACTTGTTTTCAGCCATCAGGTGTTCCTCCCTGGTCCGTTGAAAACAAGTATCACCCCCTTCGCGGTCTTGGCCATGTGGCCGAGAACGGGCCTGCGCCGTGCCTCCATAGGCCCGTGAACGCCGGCCAGCCGGCGGCATGGCTGGCCTCGCCACGATTCCTCGCATGGGTTTCGGTCTTTCCGACCCGGTGGGGTCAGCTTTCGTGGGGGGTATGGCAGCCGCGTACGGCACCTGCACGGGAAAAGGGTGCCTGGCCCGAGGACCGTTGCCGACTCCTGAGTCGCCTGGCGCCATGACGGTGGCTGGCGCGCAGGGGGCGTCGACGACCTGCCCGGCATTTTTGGGCTGAACACACGTGCACCGGGCGAGGTCAACCCTGGGTCATGCCCAATGAACCTGGAGGTTGCTATGAGACGGCTGAATCTTCCGTTGCTGCTCTTGCTCGGGGCCGTTTCCACGGCGGTGCTGGCCGATGACGAAGACCTGACCCTGGAGCAGGAACGCGATCAGATCGGCGCCAACATGGAGGCGGAGCGCAAGGGCGAGCAACCGGCGCTGAACAATTCCGGCGTTCCGTCTTCGGCGGCGGCGCCAGGGGCCGGTTCCGGGAGCTCGGTGGGGTCGCCGACCACGGGGCCGGGTACGCCGACCACGGCCCCCGGGACGCCCACCACCGGGCAGGGCGTGCCGACCAACGCCCCCGGCAACCCCACGACGGGGCAAGGCGGTTCGACGGCATTGCCGGGTACCTCCACCGCCGTGCCGGGCAGTTCCACGGCGCGACCGGGCGCCTCGACGTCGGGGCAGGGCACATCCACCGTCGCGCCCGGCGCGCCGACCACCGGCCAGGGCCGTTCGACCACGGGGTCGGGGGCAGCAGGTGGGGCAGCGGGTGGTGCCGGGGGAGCGGGCGGCGGTAACTGAGGGTCAGGCCTGGGCGAAGCGGCTTTCGAGGTAGCGGATGATGTCGTTGGACTCGTACATCCAGCGGCTTTCACCGTTTTCGTCGATGCGCAGGCAGGGCACCTTGATCTTGCCGCCGCCGGCCAGCAGGGCCGCGCGATGGGCTTCGTCGTTCTTGGCATCGCGCATCTGGATGGGCAGGTCGAGGCGGTGCAGGGTGCGGCGGGTCTTCACGCAGAAGGGGCAGGCGTGGAACTGATAGAGCGCGAGGCCGGCGGTTTCTTCCTCGACCCGGGCCTGCGCCTCGGCGCTGCGGCGCAGTTTGCGCGGGCGGGTGATGAAGTCGATGAAGAGGATCAACTGACCCAGGCCGATGCGTAATGCCTTGATGAACACTGTCGGGGACCTTGCTGCGGAAAACGGGCCGGCAGTCTACCCGATGCGCGGCGCGGCGACCGGCTTTCACGCCAACCGGTCGCGGCAGCAGGTGAGCGACTCCATGACGAAGGCGGTGGGCAGCTGGAACTGCCGGCGGATCGGCGGGCTGCCGAGTTCGCCCTTCAGGGCCACTTCATTGGCCAACTGGCGGTCGAGTTCGTGGCGGGCCTCGATGTTCTTGGCCACGCCGCCCACCGAGCCGTGCCCATACCCCATCAGCGAAAAGCCATTGGTCATCAGCGCCAGGCCGGCGAGCAGGAGCAATCGTTTGCGTTGTGCCTTCATGGCGCTGTCGCTCCTTCAGCCGCTCTGCCGTCCGCTGACCGCCTTCTGGCTCATCAGCATCGCCGGCACGCTCTGGCTGAGCTGCTGGTAGAAGTCCATGGAGCCGTCCACCGAGCTGACGCCGACGCGGGCCTTCTCGTAGCTGAAACTCACCACCAGCAGTAGGGAGATGGCGATGGTGTAGAGCCCGAGCGAAGCCAGGGCGCCGTTGCGTGCGTATTTGAGGGTGAGGTTGCTCATGGTGCGTTCCCGCTGCTGCTGCTTGGTGGAGTGGGCACAGCTTCGCGAAAACGGATTCGATAGAAAAACGGATACCAGGCATTTCAACTATCGATGAAACCAATGGGTTGCGGCTCGCACGTAAAATTTTATTGACGTGCCACGCAAGTGCCTGATGGGCAAGGAGATAGGCGGCAGGACCGCTGGATCAAAGGGCTGCACAGGGGTTCTCTATCCCGCTGTCAGTCGGCCTCCATGGCGCTTCGCTGTAGGCGCTATTTCCTTATGAGGGCGCCTGTGTTAAATAAATCGCACACTTTGCGCGTCTCCCTCTCATCGCTTCAGGAAGTCCTTCATGCCGTTACGTATCTGCATCCTGGAAACCGACATCCTCCGTCCCGAACTGATCGACCAGTACCAGGGCTACGGGAAGATGTTCGAGCAGCTGTTCGCCAAGCAGCCGATCGAGGCCCAGTTCAGCGTCTACAACGTGGTGGAGGGCAACTACCCGCCGGCCGGGGAGCGCTTCGACGCCTACCTGGTCACCGGTAGCAAGGCCGATTCGTTCGGCGACGATCCGTGGATCCAGACCCTGCGCACCTACCTGCTGGAGCGCTTCGAGAACGGTGACAAGCTGCTGGGCGTGTGCTTCGGCCACCAGCTCCTGGCGCTGCTGCTGGGCGGTCGCACCGAGCGTGCGACCCAGGGCTGGGGTGTCGGCACCCACGCCTACCGCATCGCCGAACAGCCGGCCTGGATGAGCCCGGCGCTGGACCAGCTGACCCTGCTGATCAGCCACCAGGACCAGGTCACCCAGCTGCCGGAGAACGCGACCCTGATCGCCTCCAGCGACTTCTGCCCGAACGCCGCCTACGCCATCGGCGACCAGGTGCTGTGCTTCCAGGGCCACCCGGAGTTCATCCACGACTACTCGCGCGCGCTGCTGGACATCCGCCAGCAGTTCCTCGGCGAGGAGATCTACGGCAAGGGCGTCGCCAGCCTGGACAAGCAGCACCAGGGCGCCACGGTGGCGGAGTGGATGATGCGCTTCGTCGCCCAGGGTCGCGACGCGGCCTGATCGTTTCGCGGCATGAAAAAGCCCGCCTGATGGCGGGCTTTTTCGTTGGGGCACGGCGCGGCGGGGGGGGCTAGAGCCAGCCCGAGCGCTTGAAGCTGGCGAACAGCCCGGTGCAGCCGACGGCGATGAAGCCGAGCACGCCGAAGTAGCCGTAGTGCCAGGTCAGCTCCGGCATGTTCTGGAAGTTCATCCCGTAGATGCCGGCCACGGCGGTGGGGAAGGCGAGGATGGCCGCCCAGGCGGCGAACTTTCGCTGCACCACGCTCTGGCGCGAGGACTCCAGCAGCAGGCCGATCTCGATGGCGTGGTCGGCCATCTCGCGCAGCGCGGTGAGGTCCTCCAGCAGGCGGTTGACGTGGATGGCGATGTCGCGGAAGTAGGGCCGCATGTTCTTGTCGATGAAGGGGAAGTCCAGGCGTTGCAGCTCCTGGCAGATTTCCGCCAGCGGGCCGATGTAGCGGCGCAGGCGCAGCAGGTCGCGGCGCACGCCCTGGATATGTTCGACGTCGGCCTGGCTCAGGGGCCGGTCGAGCACCAGTTGCTCCAGGGCCTCCAGCTCGCCGTGGTAGCTGTCCATCAGCGGGCGGTAGTTCTCGATGACGAAGGCCAGCAGCGCGTAGAGCACGAAGTCCTCGCCGTGTTCCAGCAGCAGCGGGCGTGCTTCGCAGCGCTGGCGGACCTGGGAGTAGGGCGCCGATTCGCCGTAGCGGGCGCTGATCACGTAGCCGGTGCCGGCGAACAGCTGGGTTTCGACGAAGGTCAGGCCGGCGTCGGTGCGCACCGGCGAGTAGAGCACCAGAAACAGCGCGTCGCCGAAGGTCTCGAGTTTCGGCCGGGTGTGGCGCACCAGGGCGTCTTCGAGCGCCAGTTCGTGCAGGTCGAACTGGCGCTGCAGGTTGGTCAGCTCTTCGGCGCCCGGGTCATGCAGGCCGATCCAGACGAAGTGGCCCGGCTTCTTCGCCCACTCCTTGCCCTGGTCGAGGCTGATGTCGGTGATCTTCTTGCCCTTGGCGTAGACGGCGGCGGCTACCACATGGCCCATGCGTTGTTTTTCCTTGTTCGGCGGGTGAGCGGCGGTGAGCTTAACCCGCCCCTGCCTGAGAGTGTCGACGGCTGCGGGGAGTTCTTCCACAAAGGCGGGCACTTCTGCCGAATTACCGGCTGGGTAATGGAGCGGACCGGGCGCTTGTTCTAGATTCGGCGACTCCCGCTCAGAACAAGGAAAACAGGCGTGAACGAGGCCTTCCCATTCGCCGCTGGCACCTTCGACTGCCCGGTGACCCTCTACCCGGGGCAGCCGGGCGCACCTGCGCTGGTGGTGCTGCCCGCCATGGGCGTGGCGGCGCGCAAGTACGAGGCGCTGGCCCAGGTGCTGGTGGCTGCCGGCTGCAATGTGCTGGTGGCCGACTGGCCTGGGCAGGCCACCAGCCTGCCGCGCCCGGATCGTCGCCATGACTATGGCTACCGTGAACTGGTGGAGGACTTCGTGCCCACGCTGCTGGCCCTGGCCGGGCGGCATTTCACCGGGAGCCGCCAGGTGCTGCTGGGGCACAGCCTGGGCGGGCATGTCGCCGCGCTCTATGCCGCTGCCAACCCGGATGCCGAAGTGACGGTGGTCGGCGTCGCCTGCGGCAACATCCATTATCGCCACTGGCGCGGTCGCAAGCGCCTGATGACGCCGACGGTGGCACTGGCCTTCAACCTGATGACGGCGGTGCTCGGCTACCTGCCGGGGCCGCGCATCGGCTTCGGCGGCCATGAGGCTCGCCGCCTGATAAGAGAGTGGGGGCGGGTCGCCTTCACCGGCGATTTCCGCCACGTCGGGTTGCCGCTCGCAGCGCCGGGGGACGTCGGCGTCACCTCGCTCTTCGTCACCATCGAGGGCGACAACTTCTCGCCGGAGGCGTCGACCCTCGGCCTGGCCGCGCTGATCCAGGCGCCGCCCCGCGTGCAGCGCCTGCCATCTCCGCGCCCGCCCCACGAGAACCCCCACAGCGCCTGGTTGCGCGCGCCGGGCTCGGTGGCGGAGTTCGTGCTGGGCTGGCTGGTGGAGCGGGGCGTTTTGATTGCCCGGCATCAGGCTTCGAACCGCGTGGGCTGAAGCCCGGCCTACGGAGTCGCAACGAAAAAGCCCGGCATCGAGCCGGGCTTTTTCATGGGGCGGTGCGATCAGGCCTGGGCCAGTTCACGGTCCATGGCGTTGATGCAGTCGAGCATCTTCTGCCGGCATTCCTCGATCAGCATGGGCAGGTCGTCCAGGCTCAGGCCGACGGTGGGGATGGCGGGCAGGGCGCGGATGATCACCTTGCCGCTGTTCCAGCTGTTCAGGCGCATCTGCTTGACGTAGTTGCTGACGCACACCGGGATGATCGGTACGCCGGCGGCGATGGCCATCTGGAAGGCGCCGCGCTTGAACTGCAGCAGCTCTTCGCCGAGGTTGCGGGTGCCTTCGGGGAAGACCCAGATGGAGGTGTCCTTGTTGCGCAGCGTTTCGGTGGTGGTGAGCATCGCGTCGCGGGCCTTGCGCGCATTGCCACGGTCGATCAGCACGTTGCCGGCGAGCCAGTAGAGCTGGCCGAAGAAGGGCACCCACTTGAGGCTCTTCTTGCCGATGCTGACGGTGCGCGGCGGCACCACGCGGCCGAGCACGTAGAGGTCGTAGTTGGACTGGTGGTTGGCGATGATCACACAGGCCTTGTCGTGCTCCAGCAGCGCCACGTCGGTCTTCACCTTCAGGCGCAGGATGCGCAGCGCCGGCAAGGAGTAGAGGCGGGCGCAGAGACGGCTATTGTCCGGGTTGAACGGGCGGCAGATGCCGAGCAGCAAACCGGCGATGCCGGCGACGATGAAGTGCAGGCCCATTAGAACCATGCGCGGGAGGAAAAGCATCGGGGTCGCCCAGTCAGACAAAAGGCGCGCAGTGTACGGGTGTGCACTTTATTGGGCAATTGCTGCCGGTCAGGGGGTTGTAACCTTTTCTGTGCCGCTGGCCGTGGCTGGGAGGAATTCCGGCGAGGCATACCGCTCGGCGAGGCGATCGAGCGTGCCGTTGGCCTGAACCTTGGCCAGTGCCGTATCGAAGCGCTGCATGAAGTCGGCGCGGTAGGGGTAGGCCGCCGCATTGAGGCGGGTGAAGCCCAGGTGGCCGCGCTCGCTGGCCAGGACCGGGCCTTCCACCAGGCTGGCGGCCTCTTCCTCGGTGATGCTGCCGTCCTCGCGCATCTGCTGCAGCTCCCAGAGGATCGACAGGCGATCGTTGATATAGACGTCGATGCGCTGGTGCAGCAGCTTGAGCAGGTTGGTGCGATTGTCGCGGGCGTAGGACTGGTCGATCTCGCCGGCCTCCACCATCTCGCGGTAGCGCTGGGAATTGACCGTGACGAAGCCGCTGTTGAGGCCCACGCGCAGCCCGGCGTAGGCGCTGGGGAAGTCGTCGAAATGCCGGGTGCCGGCCAGCCCCGGGCGGATGAACACCGCCAGGCTCTCTTCCATGATCGGCCGCGAGTATTCCATCCAGGGGCGTTCGTCCGGGCGGTAGTAGGGCGGGTAGAGGGCGAAGGCGTTGCCCTTGGCCACTTCCGCCAGCCCGCGCGGCCAGGGCACAGGCCGGATGGTCACCTTGTAGCCGGGCATCAGGGCGAAGACGCTGCGCAGGATGTCGGTGTAGAGCCCCTTGGCCTCGCCTTTTACCTCGTAGCTGTAGGGCGGGTAGCCCGAGTCGCAGAGGATGGTGACCTCGATGGGCGTTTGCGCCTGGGCACGGCACAGGGCCGTGGCGCAGAGCAGGGCCACCAGCAGAAATGCACGCATGGCATGCCTCCCGTAAAGCAGCCGCGCGTCTTGCGCGGCCTGCCCGGGTCAGATCTTGAAGCGGCTGAGCAACCTGTCCTGCTGGCCGACCTGTTCCACCATCACCGCGCATTGGCGCACCTGCTGCTCGGCGCCGCCGGCGACCTCGTGGCTGATGTCGCGGATATTGGTGGTGTTGCGGTTGATCTCTTCGGTGGTGGCGCTCTGTTGCTCGGCGGCGGTGGCGATCTGCAGGTTCATGTCGTTGATGCGGTTGATGGCATCGCGGATGCGCCCGAGCATGTCGTTGGCGGCGCCGGCATCGTCGGCGGTCTTGCTGGCGGTGTCGCGGCTTTGCTGCATGCGCTGCTCGGCCTGGCGTACGCCGGTCTGCAGCTGGTCGATCATCTGGCGGATTTCCTGGGTCGACTGCTGGGTGCGCGAGGCGAGGGAGCGTACCTCGTCGGCCACCACCGCGAACCCACGACCGGACTCGCCGGCCCGCGCGGCCTCGATGGCGGCGTTGAGGGCGAGCAGGTTGGTCTGGTCGGCGATGCTGGTGATCACCGAGAGGATGGATTCGATGCTCTGGCTGAGCTTGGCCAACTCGTTGATGGCCTGGCCGGTGTCGTCCATCTCGTTGGCGAGCTGCTTGATCGCCTCGGTGGAGCGGGAGACCACGGTGACGCCGTTCTCGGTCTCCTCGTTGGCGGCCAGCGCGGCCTGGGCGGCAGCCTGGGCGTTGCGTGCCACCTCCTCGGCGGTGGAGGCCATCTCCTGCATGGCGGTGGCCAGCTGGTCCAGCTCCATCAGTTGCACCTGCAGGCGGTTGGCTGCCTGGCCGGCTTCGTTGGAGGTGAGGTCGGTGCTGCCGCGCACCTGCCTGGAGCTGCCCATCACGTCGCCGATCAGGGTCTGCAGGTTCTGCAGGAAGCTGTTGAATTCGCGTGCCACCAGGGAGATTTCATCGTTGCCGGCGGCGGGCAGGCGCTTGGTCAGGTCGCCCTGGCCGCTGTTGATCTCGTGCAGCGAATCGCCCAGTGCGTCCAGCGGGCGCAGCAGGCTCTTCATCAGTACGCCGAGCAGCACCAGGCTGATGACCACGCCCAGCACGGTGCCGATCACGGCGCGCCAGCTGAGGGCATTGGCTTCGGCCATCACCTTGCCCTGGTCGAGCACGACGCCGATGTACCAGTCCATGCCCTTGAGGTTGGGCAGCGGGGTGAAGGACACCAGCAGTTGCTGGTCGCCGGTATCGACCTCCTGCAGTTCCTTGTTCAGGGCCGGGCTCTTGCCGCCGAACAGCTCGCTGTAGGGCTTGCCGTTCAGCTTGGTGTCGGGGTGGGAAATGATGTTGCCGTTGCGGCTGAGCAGGAAGGCGTAGCCGGCGCCGTTGAAGTCCAGTGTATTGACCGCGTCGGCCACGGTCTTGAGGCGGATGTCGCCGCCCATCACGCCGAGGAACTTGCCGGCGTCGGTGATGCGGGCGACGGCGGAGATGAGGATCTCGCCGGTGGTGGAGTCGACGTAGGGCTCGGTGAGCACGGCCTGGCTGCCGGCCTTGCCGGTGGCGTACCAGGGGCGCTGGCGGCCGTCCCAGTCGGGCTTGGGCTGCCAGGATGGGTCGTTCTTGATCGGCTTGCCGTCGGCTTCGAGGGAGCCGAAGACGAGGATGAATTCATTCTTCAGCATCGACGAGTCGACCACGCGCTGGGTTTCCTCGGGGCTGTACTTGCTGTCGATGGTCTGGGCCATCAGGTCCATCAGGCGCAGTTTGGCGTTGAGCCAGTTCTCGATCTGGCGGGCGAGGGCGTTGCTGGATTCGGAGATGCTCGATTCGGCCTGGGCGCGAAGGGTGCTGCGGACCTGGCTGACCTGGGCCAGGGACAGGAGCGCGGTGGTGAGGAAGAGTACGGCTGCGGCGGCAAGGCTGACCTTGTGGGCAATCTTCATACGGAGCTCCTGGCGATTGATATGCCTGATGCCTTCCGTCCGTGCCTGGCGTCATGGCTTAAAAGTAATACAGCTTTTCGAGCTTGTCCGAAGCAAAGTGCCATCATCTGTCGGAAATTCTTGCAGCTCGTCTGGGGAGGGAGTCTAGGCGGCTGCAGCGAGGCGGGAGGCGGAAATGAAAAAGCCCGGCGCGGAGCCGGGCTTTCGACAGCGACGATGCGATCAGAGCGGGTGCTGCTTGTCCTGCTCGATAGCGGCATCCAGGGTCTCGAGCAGCGCCTTGCGCACCTTGAGCTTGGTGTTCCTGTGGGCGGTGGAGTTGATCTTCTTCATCTGCTGGGCGACGGCCTGGGCAGTGGCCAGCAGTTCTTCGGCAGGCACGACCTTGTCGAGGAAGCCGGCTTCCAGGGCACCCTTGGGGTCGAACATCTCGCCATTGATCACCGAGCGGTGGAAGGCCGCCTTGGTCAGGCGGTCACGCGCCAGTTCGATGCCGACGTGGTGCATGGTCATGCCAATCAGCACTTCGTTCAGGCCGATGCTGAACGGGCCGTCGACGCCGATGCGGTAGTCCGCCGACAGCAGCAGGAAGGCACCCTTGGCCACGGCATGGCCGGAGCAGGCGACGATGATCGGGTAGGGGTGGGCGAGCATGCGGCGCGCCAGGGTGGAGCCGGCGGCGACCAGGTTGACGGCGTTCTGCGGGCCGGAGGTCATCACCTTGAGGTCGTAGCCACCGGAGAGGATGCCCGGCTGGCCGGTGAGGATGACGATGGCGCGGTCCTGCTCGGCGCGGTCGAGCGCGGCGTTGAAGGCGGCGATCACGTCCGGGGAAATCGCGTTCACCTTGCCGTTGGCAAGGGTGAGGGTGGCGATGCCGTCTTCGAATTGGTAGGAGATCAGCTCACTCATGGCAGGGGTCCTTGTTGTGGAATGGGGCAGACGTTACTCACGCGCACGGGGCAGGTAAAGCGCTTTGGCTGACTGGCAAGTCAGGCGCACCGGGCCCTTGCTCCTTATAAGGCGCGCTCTATGGCGACGATGCGGACTGCCAATTGGGCGCTGCGCACGCCAGCCGATAACCTCGCCGCCATCGCCTGAAGGAGCTCCCCATGGACCGACCCGCCCATATCGCCAGCATCATCCTCGCCGTCGTCCTGCTGCTCGGCTCGCTGTTCCTGGCCAACAGCGCGGTGCTGCAGAATCCTGCCGGTGTGCTGCTCCTGTTCGTCGCTGGAGTATTCGTTTCCTTCGGCTTCATCTTCTTCGGCAGCCTCAAATTCGACGACTACCGCCAGGGCCAGGACAGCGACTCGACCCGCTCTTCATAAGCGCATGAAAATTCTCAAAAAAATATTTGCATTCCGGAAAACACTCCACTAAATTAGCGCACCTCGACGGGGCTGACGCCTCGTAGAGATCCCGGTGAGGTGTCCGAGCGGTTGAAGGAGCACGCCTGGAAAGTGTGTATACGGGAAACCGTATCGTGGGTTCGAATCCCACCCTCACCGCCACTTTCCGATTCAAGCAAACCCCTGATATTCCTAGTGAAGTCAGGGGTTTTTGCTTTCTAGCGGTTTCGTTCAGGACCATTTTAGGACCAGAACACCGTATTCCAGTCCTGCTCAGGACGCCCCCTGAAACCTGTCATCTCGAAAGTTGCTGCCGCCAGGCTCCTGATTGGGATTGAGAGTGGCTAAAGCGAGCGGATGGCCGTCGGGCCTCTGCGCCTGGAGTACGCCGCTACTTTATGGTTGCGAGCGGGCGCTGCGTATCACTGGCATCCCGGTTTTGGCAGCTGGTCACAGGTGATGGGGTCCTGCCCTGGAAATCCGTAGCTGTACTCCCCGATGATGTCCCTGTCTTCAACGGTGATGTTGAGGTAGGTGCCATCCGCGCAGACCCAGCCACCAGACAGGAACCATGCGTTCCCCATCACTACGCCCCCATCCATTTCGCCAAGGTGGTCCAGGCGGTGAAAGGAGGTCTGGCCGAGCTTGAGCTCGGAAATCAGGGATGGCGTGATACGGCACTGCTCCGGCTCGGTAGCGCATCCGGGGAGGAGGATTGCCATCAGTGCGGGCCAAACATGAGCAAGGCGCCTTGTGTTCACCTTCATAGCTTCAATCCATCCCATCCCGGGGTTGTGATCATTGCATCCTGAGGGAACTGGGGATCGTACTTCACCTTCACGGAAGTGCCCGGCTTGTTCTGGCTAAGGGTTCCGTCGAGGGTCCGTCTTTTGACTTCTCTGATTCCGACGTCCGAGTACGTGTGGCCATCAACGGTATAGGAGACGTTGATCTTCACGACGTAAGAGGAGCCGCCGTTCTGGGGCTTGTGCGTGATCGTCGTGATTGTTCCGGTGGTTTCGGGCCAGCTCTGGTGGATGAGTATCTGCTTGACGCAAAAGTAGGCGAATGCGGCGAAGGCCGCGACCTTGAGGATCGTTCCCAGCTTCATTGTGTTCTTCCTTGAATCGACGTCTTCGGCTGCCCGGGCCTTGGCTGATGTCGCGCAACTCTACTGGCAGTGCGGCGTGTCGGCAAATGTCCGGAAACCGGCTGATGATGAGGTTGGCAAAGGCGCTGGATTCTCAGGGCTCAGAATGAAAAAGCCCCGCATTGGCGGGGCACTCTGCATCCGACTGGCACGTCAGGTTGCTCGTGAGCTGTGCAATGCCAGTGGTTTCGCCTTTCCGCGTCCGAGATAACCTGGTGCCGATTCCGGAGGGAAGCCTGTGAGTTCGGCCACTCAAGGCGGCCCGAACTCGATCTGGGCGCAGCCGTGGGACAGCAGCATCTGCCCGTCGTCGGCCTCGAAGGCGGTGATGGTCTTCGACTTGTCGACCGTGATCGTGATGATGCAGCGGTTGGGGTGGTGGACGTTGTCCCAGTAGTTGGTGGTGACGATGACGTTGCCTTGCTGCTCCGACGAGGTGCCCACCACTTCGTTCCGGTAGTAGGACGTGTCGCTGTACCAGCTGAGCACGACCTCACCGGTGCCGGTGGGGTTCATCTGGTCCGGCTTGCCGAAGAAGTTGATGGCCTCCTCGGCGGAGCGGCCCTTCCATTGGCTGGCGGCGTAGAGCTCGGGGAGCGTGTCCATCTGGATGCAGCCACCGAGTGCCAGCGGCAGGCAGGCCAGGGCGAGTATCCGTAGCGTTTTCATTTGTCTGTCTCCTGGGGCCTGGCTTCCCGTCACTGATTGGCGGGCTTGTTGCCCAGGAGGAGGTCGAGGTCGCGCAGCACGCCCTGGCTGCTGTTCTTCACGGCGTTGGGGCCATGGTTCTCTTCATTGGCGCTCGGGCGGGTGATGCCCCACATCTTGGTGCGGGTGACGGTGGCGAGGACGTCGGCGGTGGTGTTGCCGAGACGCATCATCGCGTTGGATTCGCGCTCGTCGGGTTTGCAGGCGAAGTCGTAGGAGCGGTCGACCCAGCTCTGCGGGACCGGTTTCCAGCCTTGTGGCGCCGGCAGGGACGAGGCGGTGGCGGAGCGGTTATAGGCGGTGACGGCGTTGACCTTCAGCAGGCGCTTCTTGCACTGGAACTGCAGGTCGTAAGCGACGAAATCGGGGGCGTCGGCGGTTTCGAATATCTGCACGACGGTGACGGAGCGGGCGGGTTCTGCCTGGCCGGATTCCATCTTGACTTCGGTGACGGAGGCGCCGTCGGCGTAGAAGAGGTCACGGTTGGGCTGGTCCCCGGTGCCGAAGATCACCCACCAGTCGGCGGCCATCGCCGTTTGCTGGACCTGGATCAGCAGCAGTGCCAGCGATGCGCCCAGTACGACTTTGTTCTTGAGGTTCATGCGTGTCTTCCATGGAGGGCCGCTCGGCAACTGGAGAGGCCAGTCCCTTGCACGGCAAAGCGCGGACGTTAGCGAGTGCCCGTGGCGACTTGAATAGGGCGCATGAGCTAGTGGCGCGGTGCCGTCAGGCAGGTTGTGCGCCCTGTCGCAACCTGCCTGTGGCGCAGTGCCGGTTTTTTCGTGTGGGGTCATTGCTGCATGGGTTGCCGGTGGGTGACGCAAACCGGAAACTGCCTTGCCTGTTCGGGCATGTTCGGTTTCAGTCATGGGCGCCGGTCGGCGCTTCACTCATGGGTATATCGGGAGCTGCATTGTGGTTTCAGGGAAATGGCTGGCGGTGCTCGCCGCGGTGATGGTGTTGTCGGGGCTGCCGGTGGTGGCGGGTGCGCAGATCTACAAATGGGTGGATGCCGACGGCAAGGTGCAGTTCGGCAATGTGCCGCCGCCGAGCGGGGCGGAGCAGATCAAGGGGGCGGCTGCATCCCCGGCCGAGAAGGCGCCCGAGGCGGCTGCGAAGCCGACCACCGATGCCGCGCCTGCAGAGCCTTCGGCCTTCAAGAGCGCCGATATCGTCGGGCGCTGGTACATGAAGAACGATGAAGAAACGCTGGACTGGACCTTCAAGGCCGATGGCGGCTTCGCCGGCACCCTGGTTGACAGCATGGGAACCGGGCGCTCGGCCGGGACCTGGGAGCTGAAGGGCGACACGTTGCGGGTGGTGACCCGCAACACCTTCAAGGACAGCTTCTCGGGCGGTGGGGAGCGCGAGGCTACCGAGCGTTCCGAGTACACCCTGCTCGGTGTCGAGGCGGGCAGCCTGAAGCTGCTGCCGGACCAGTCGCTGTTCAAGCGGCCGCCGTACACCTTCATCAAGCGCTGATCTTCGCGTGCATGAAAAAGCCCCCGGGAGTCGAGGACTCCAGGGGGCTTTTGCGTTTCAGGGCCAGCCGTTGGCTCAGCGCTTGAGCACGTAGGTCTCGCCCCAGATGCTTTCATCCTTGACCGGCTTGGCGTTGAGCTTGACCGGGCGGTACTGCAGGTTGGCCAGGGCCTTGCTCATCTTCATGTAGCCGTACTTGGACGGGTCGCTGGCGCCGCGGAATTCCTGCAGGCCGGTGGGGATGCGCACCATATAGAGGGCGGAGAGTTCGCAATCGAGCTTGTCGTTGGCCACGCGCCGGCAGTCCTTTTCCTCGAAGCCGACGTTGGGGGCCTCGGGGTAGAAACCGTCGACCACGATGGCTTCGCCGGGAGCGACGTCGAAGGAGGCGAAGGCCTTCTTCAGTTCGCTGTGGGCCTCGACGCTGGCCACCTTGCGCTCGTTGATGTCGGCGACCCAACCACCCGCCGAGGTCTGGCGTGTGACGTCGTAGGAGCTGGTTCCCCAGCTCACGCATTCGCCGCTGACCACACGCACGGCGGCGCAATAGTTCTGGTTCACCGTATCGGTCTGGTATTGCGGGTCCTGCCAGCGCTGGCCCCGGTCGAATTCGCTGAATTCCTTCTCCACCAGGGTGACCTTGCCCAGGGGTGAGGGCGCGATGTCGCGGTTGGCCTGGGGATTGGGCGTGGTAGTGCGCGGCGAGTTGTAGAGGCTGCCGACCAGGTCGTAATGGCCGGGCTCGACGATGTAGATCTGGTACAGCGTGCGGCCGAACACCGTCTGGTAGTGGGAGCCGTGGACGCCGATCTTCTCGGCCTTCATGTTGTTGCCCACATAGAGGATGCGCTGGGGGTTGGCGCTGTTTCGCCAGACCGCGGTGCCGGTGCGCAGCTTCTCGAAACGCACCGAATCGTCGTTGTTCTCGAAGTTGTACTGCTGGCTGTCGAGGTTGACGGTGGTGGTGACGACTATCGCCATGCCACTGGCCATCGCCGCCTCGAACAGGTCGTCGGTGGCGGCGTGCAGCTGGCGTGCCTGGGCTTCGACGTCCTGTTCGTACTGGCGCTGCTGGTCGATCAGCGAGGGCGGTGGGACGCAGCCGCCGAGCAGTGCCAGGCCGAGCAGGCTGAGGCAGGGGAGTCCTTTGTTCATGAGGCGTTCCTTCTGGATGCGGGCCTGGAGTCCCGATAGGAGAGGGGATTCGAGGCGGCCAAGCATAGCGGCGGTGCCAGCCACGTTACGCCAACCGGCTCACGCTTGGTCGCCGACTAGTACATCCGTACTAGGGAATGGCCCCCGGCCGAAGCCGGGAGCGCGAGGTTTACAACGGCTTGATGGTGCCGAGCCGGTCATTGATGACGAAGGAGCGGTTGGCACTGTCGACCACGGTGATCTCGGCGCCGGCCACGCCATCGCGGTCGGCGACGGCATAGATGGCGTAGGTCCCGGAGACGGTGTAGTCCTTGGCCTGGCCGGTGCGCTGGTGCACCACGCGGACCTTGCCCGGCAGTGCCAGGATGACTTCCTGTCCCGGCTGGCCATCGGTGTCGGCGAGGGTGCCGTGGACGTTCCAGTTGGAGCCGGTGCCGCCGGGGTAGCTGCTGAGTACGGCCGTCTGCACGCCGCCGGTGATCACCAGCAGGCTGCTGCTGGAGCGTGCCACCAATTCGTTGCCCGGCGCGCCGTCGAGGTCGGCGGCGGTGATGACGCTGGTGACGCCGTCGGTGGGGAACTCGCGGCCGGCCTGCAGGCTGTAGTCGTACAGGCGCAGGCTGGTGCCGGCGGTGTAGGCGAGGGTGGCGTAGGGCAGGGTGCCGAGGTTGTAGGCGCCCTGGTATTGCCAGGTGCCGGTGATGCCGTCGGTGACGTTGCGCTTGGTGCGGTTGAGGTTGCAGATCAGCACCAGGGCGTTGCCGGTGCGGACGATCACCTCGTCGCCCTGGCCGCCGTCCAGCTGGGCGGTGCCGACCACGTCGAAGAGGGTGTTGCCGATGCTGTATTTGCGCACGTCGTTGAGCGCGTGGTTGACGATGGCCACGTCGGGGCCGGCCTTCACCACCAGCTCGGCACCGGGCTGGCTGTCGGTGTTGGCCGCGGTGGCGAGGGTCCAGATGACGTTGCCGAAGTTGTAGCTGCGCTCCAGGGCGCCGGCGGCGTTGCGTACCTCCAGCACGCCGGTGCCGCGATAGACGCTTTCCAGCGTGCCGTCGCCGTTGAGGTCCCATTTGCCGAGCAGTTCGGCGGCGAGGGCATTGAGGGTGAATCCCTGGGCGCCGAGCAATCCGGCGCCGGCCAGTATCAGCTTCGCTAGCTTTTTCATCTCTCAGTCCTTTTCCTTGATGAGTCGGTCGGGAGTCTGACCGGCGCCCAGCAGAGCACAGGGCGGGAAGGCTGGAAATGATGGCAATGAGGCGCTAGGGGTTCCCCCTAGGCGGGCGGGTGCTGGAGCGGTTGCGGCAGTTTGGCGCGGGGGCATCGCCAGGCGGGTGCGCTGGCGATGGGAGGCGGGGTTCTTACCAGTACAGGGTCACGCGGGTGTCGCCCTGGGCGTCGCCGGTCACCTGGGTCACGGGCTTGTCGGCGAGGGTCTCGCTGTGGCCGTTGGCGTGCTCGGTGCGCACCTGGTATTCACCGCCCTGGGAGCAGGATTGACGGGTCACGCTGTAGGAGCGCGAGCGGGCGTCATAGCCGCTGTCGACTGCGCAGGCGCTGGATATCGTCAAGCTGACGCCCAGGTTGCCCGTGGCTTGGCCGGCATTGCTGGTGGTGGAGAAGAAAGCACTGGTGATCAGTAACGCTGCGAAGATGGAGCGCTTGAAGGCCGTACTCATTCCGACTGCTCGACGGTGAAGCCGACGGTGATCGGCCTTCCTGGTCGAGTCACTACGAATCAGCTTGGATTGCTTTCCCTGGATGGATTGAACGCTGCGTTGCAGGGGGCGCTACGCCAGCAGGTTCGCCGTGAACTTGGCGCCAATTGTAAGGTGATGGCCACGTGATGGCTAGCTCATCTCTTAGCCATTTGTCGGCAATCTCTTACATGGTCTAGGGGTTGCCCCTAGAACACCCTACGCCCTCTTGGTGGGGCCGCAACTCTTGCGTCGCGCCCTCTGTCCAACGAGGGCACGTGCTATAAACCTAGGGTTTGAAGCCACTGGAGATGGACAATGAGCGACAACAACAACCTCGCCAAGCAGGAGCCTGCGGGCCTCGCCGAATACGACCTGAGCAAGGCGAAGGACTTCGAGTGGACGGGCCGCAGCATGGACTGGTTCCTGCAGATGCTGGTGCGCCAGGCCAACGACCTCGGTGTGGAGGTCGGCATCACCCTGACCATCGGCGCGGGGATGATCAGCGGCACGCTCATCTCCGTCGAGAGCTACTTTGCCCAGTTCGCCGACGAGTACGCCAACTCCTGGCCGCAGGAGGGGCGGGAGGACATTCGCGCCACCTTCGCCAACCTGGGCGTGATGACCAAGACCACCGGCGACGACCCGAAACTGCTGCCGCCGCAATACATCCACCTGAAGAACGTCAACGTCCATGCCGCCGGCGGCCTGACCTGCACCGGCCTGACACTGTGGCGCGGCACGCTCGCCTCGGTGACCGGGTTCAACCTTGGCACCCTGAGCTGACCTTCACGTCCGACGTCGCGCAACCCCCGACCCGTGACCCAGAGGAGCCCCGGTATTCGTCCGGGGCTTCCTGCTTTCAGTACTTGCGCCGCACCGCGACATCGGTGATGCCCTTCTCGGCGGTCATGCGCAGGTAGTCGCTGTTGTTCCTCGGCTCCCCGGTGAAGGGGATGCCGTGTTTCTCCATCAGCAGGCCATAGATGTCGGAGCTGGACGGCTGGTAATCCACCTCGACCATGAAGGCGCGCGGGGTGCCGTTTTCCTTGTAGATGATCTCGTAGCGGTTGTGGCCCTTCATGTCTTCCTCCTTGCCGGGTGTCCTTGCCAATAGACGGGCAGGGCGGGAATTGGTTTTGCCGATTTTCCCGGGCGGTCCACGGGCGTGATCGTGAACGTCCATAAGCACTATCGAGACGACTGATTTCAAAGCGGCGCGGCGCGCCAATAAAGTTGGCTCCAACAGATTGAAGGAGGCAGCCATGCCGCATATCGACATCATGTCCGTCGTTGGAAGTGCAGTTCCCGAGGCGCTGCGTGCGCAGGGGCATCTGGCCTGCTGGTTCGTGATGATCGACGGCCAGTGCAAATCCGGTCCCTACACCACCCTGGACATGGCCTGCGCAAGCAAGGCGATCTGGGAGTTGGAAATGGCCAAGATGGCCAAGCGACACAAGGGTTTCCTGGCCATGGCCGCCTGAGTTTTCCAGCGCCTGCTCCGGCGCATTTTGGCAGCGTGGGGCTGCCCGTTTATTCCTGGTGCCCATCCCGCACCCCCTTTGGCCCGCCACCTGGCGGGCCTTGTTTTTTCCGCCCGGGCCGGCTGCGGGTAAACTGCCGGCTTTTATCGCGGAAGCCCCTCGTGAACTGGGACATTTTCTGTAGCGTCGTGGACAACTACGGCGATATCGGCGTGACCTGGCGCCTGGCGCGCCAGCTGGTGGCCGAGCACGGCCTGCGGGTGCGTCTCTGGGTGGACGAGCCGGCCGCCTTCGCGCGGCTGTGCCCCGGCGCCGATGCCAGGGCCGATCGCCAGGTGCACCAGGGCGTGGAGGTACGCCACTGGCCGGCCGAGTGGCAGCCGACGGAACCTGCGGACGTGGTGATCGAGGCCTTCGCCTGCCAGCTGCCCGCTGCCTACCGGGAGGCCATGGCTGCACGGGCCCGCTCGCCGCTCTGGTTGAACCTGGAGTACCTCAGCGCCGAGGAGTGGGTGGAAGGCTTCCACGGCCTGCCGTCCCTGCAGGCCGATGGGCTGCAGAAGTTCTTCTTCCTCCCGGGGTTCACCGAGCGCACCGGCGGCCTGCTGCGCGAGCGCGGCTTGCTCGACCGGCGCGATGCCTTGCGCGGGAAGCCCGGGGCCCGGGCCGATTTCCTCCGCACGCTCGGCGTGCAGCACCGGCCGGGTGAGCGGCTGATCTCCCTGTTCGCCTACGAGAATGCAGCGCTGCCCGGCTGGCTCGATGCCTTGGCGGCGGACCCGCGCGCCACCCAGGTGCTGGTGCCCGAAGGGCGCGTGCTGGGCGATGTGGCGAACTGGCTCGGTGCCGGTGGCCTGGCCGTGGGTGACAGGCACCAGCGCGGCAGCCTGGTGCTGCAGGTGCTGCCCTTCCTGTCCCAGGACGATTACGACCGCCTGCTCTGGTGCTGCGACTTCAACGCGGTACGCGGGGAGGATTCCTTCGTGCGTGCGCAATGGGCCGGCCAGCCGATGCTCTGGCACATCTACCAGCAGGAGGACGATGTTCACCTGGAGAAGCTCGACGCTTTCCTCGCGCGCTATGTCGCCGACCTGGACGAGGCGCCGGCGCGGGCGTTGCTCGCGGCCTGGCGGGTGTGGAACCAGGGGGGCGACATGGGCGCCGCCTGGTTGGCGATGCAGTCTTTCGAGGCCTGCTTGCAGGCCCATGCCGCGAAATGGTGCGGGTTGCAGGCGGGTCGCCAGGATCTGGCGGCAGGGCTGGTGCATTTTTATACAAATTGGATATGATACGCGGCCTGTTTTTTGTCACTCATCCAAATCGGATATTCGTATGAAAACCGCTCAAGAGTTCCGCGCTGGCCAGGTTGCCAACATCAATGGCTCCCCCTGGGTCATCCTGAAAGCCGAGTTCAACAAGTCCGGCCGCAACAGCGCAGTCGTCAAGATGAAGCTGAAGAACCTGCTCAACGGTTCCGCCACCGAGACCGTGTTCAAGGCCGACGACAAGCTGGAACCGGTAATCCTGGATCGCAAGGAAGTTACCTACTCCTACTTCGCTGATCCGCTGTATGTGTTCATGGACAACGAATTCAACCAGTACGAGATCGAGAAAGACGATCTGGAAGCCGTACTGACCTTCATCGAAGACGGCATGACCGACATCTGTGAAGCCGTGTTCTTCAACGAGAAAGTCATTTCCGTCGAACTGCCGACCACCATCGTCCGCCAGATCGCCTACACCGAACCTTCCGTTCGTGGCGACACCTCCGGCAAAGTGATGAAGACCGCTCGCCTGAACAACGGTGCCGAGCTGCAGGTTTCCGCCTTCTGCGAAATCGGCGACTCCATCGAGATCGATACCCGCACCGGCGAGTACAAGTCCCGCGTCAAGGCCTAAGCCTTTAGCGAGATGTGAAAAGCCCGGCCTAGGCCGGGCTTTTTGTTGCCTGTGATTTTTCGCCTGGATTCACTGCAGGTGCTTCTTCAGCTCGGCGCCGGCCTGGAGCATGGCCGAGCGCACCGCCGGGACCTGGTTGACCACGTTGAGCAGGCCGTAGTCGTGGATCATGCCGTTGTAGCGCACGGCGGTGACCTCGACGCCGGCGGCGTCCAGCTTGCGGGCGTAGGCTTCGCCTTCGTCACGCAGCACGTCGAACTCGGCGGTCTGGATCAGGGTCGGCGGCAGGCCTTTCAGTTGCTCGGTGGTGGCGCGCAGGGGCGAGGCGTGGATCTCGGCGCGCTGCTTCGGGTCGGTGGTGTAGCTGTCCCAGAACCACTGCATCATCGGCTTGGTGAGGAAGTGCCCCTGGGCGAACTGGTTGTACGAGGCCGTCTCGAAGTTGGCGTCGGTCACCGGCCACAGCAACACCTGGGCGCGCAGTTTCGGGGTGCCCTGTTCCTTGGCCATCAGCGCCACCACCGCGGCCATGTTGCCGCCGACGCTGTTGCCGGCCACGGCCAGGCGCGAGCTGTCGACGCCGATGTCCTTGCCGTGCTCGGCCACCCATTTAGTGGCGGCGTAGGCCTGGTTGATGGCGGTGGGGTACTTGGCCTCGGGGGAGGGGGTGTAGTTCACGTAGACGGCGACCGCGCCGGAGTTCACCACCAGGTCATGGATCAGGCGTTCGTGGGTCGGGTAGTCGCCCAGCACCCAGCCGCCGCCGTGGAAGAACATGAACACCGGCAGGTCGCCCTTGGCGCCTTCGGGGCGGACGAGGGTCAGCTCCAGGGGCTGGCCGTCGATCTCGATGCTCTTCTTCTCGACGCGGGTGCCGGAGAGGTCGACCTTGACGCCGGCCTGGGCGCCCACCAGCACGGCGCGGGCATCCTTCGGCGCCAGGGTTTCCAGGGGCTTGCCGTTGCCGGCTTCGAGGGCTTCGAGGAAGGCCTGGGTGGTGTGTTCCACGCCGGGGCTGCCGGCGGCGAAGGCGCTGCCGATGGACAGGGCGAGAAGGCTGCCGGTGAGGAGGGTGCCGATGCGCTGGGTGGTCATGGTGGTTCTCCGCTGGATTCGTTTGGTTTCGTAAAATATTGCGCGCTAACTAAGTGCGTGGTGTGGAAATTAGCGATCATTTAGTTTGTGCGCAAGATATTTATCGAGAACAAAACCGAATAATACGCCAGCGAAACAGGAATAAGGCCGTCAGACGGCCTTTTGCAGGCTCCTGCGCAGGTTCACCAGTTCGTCCTTCAGCTGGCCGAGGCTGGCAATGTCCATCTCGCTGGCGGCGAGGATGCAGGCGGGCACGCGCTGGGCCTGCTTGTGCATGGCACGGCCCTTGTCGGTGATGTGCAGTTCGACCACGCGTTCGTCGGCGCTGCTGCGGGTGCGGGTGATCAGGCCTTCGGCTTCCAGGCGTTTGAGCAGGGGGGTGAGGGAGCCCGGGTCGGTGAGCAGGCGCGCGCTGATATCGCCCACGGTGATGCCGTCGCCTTCCCAGAGCACCATCATCGCCAGGTACTGCGGGTAGGTGAGGCCCAGTTCCTGCAGCAACGGCTTGTACACCTTGGTCATCAGCAGGGAGGTGGAATACAGGGCAAAGCACAGCTGGTTGTCGAGCAGCAGGTCGTCGCAACGTTCGAGCGGGGTGTTCATGGCGGCCTCCTTGGGGGCTGGAATGGTCATAATTTAGCGCACAAGCCTTTCGTGAGCAAAATTTGACCGGTTCTCATTTCGGCGAGCCGGCACTTGCGCCATGGCGGGCAGAGGCCAGAATTGCGTGCTGAATCCACGCAAGGAAAGCTGCAAATGACCGACACCCAGAACCCCTATCAATCGCCCCAGGCGGAACTGACCCACGAAGCCACCGGCCT
Organism: Pseudomonas sp. Pc102; assembly: GCF_018408275.1. Lineage (NCBI taxonomy): Bacteria > Pseudomonadati > Pseudomonadota > Gammaproteobacteria > Pseudomonadales > Pseudomonadaceae > Pseudomonas > Pseudomonas sp. Pc102. The sequence goes on from NZ_AP021905.1 coordinate 2,488,207, forward strand.
GCCGCTGGCTGCTCGGGGCTCGCGCCTCGGTGCCGCGCTCATCGACGGGATGATCCTGTTGTGCGTCACCCTGCCCATCAGCTACCTGCTCGGTCTCTACGATGGAATCATGGAGGGTGCGCAGCCCGGGTTCGGTCAGCAGGCGCTGGGCTCGCTGGTGGGGATCGTCGTGTTCCTGGCGATCAACGGGCACTTCCTGAAGAACTACGGCCAGACCGTGGGCAAGCGCATCCTCAAGCTCGCCATCGTCGATCTGCAAGGCAACAAGCCCGAGTGGATCACCATGTACCTCAAGCGCTACCTGCTCTGGGGCCTGGTCGCCTACATCCCGATCATCGGTGGCCTGGTGCTGCTGGCGAACTACCTGTTCATCTTCCGTGAGGACCGCCGCTGCCTGCACGACCTGACCGCCGGCACCCGCGTGGTGCAACTGCCCAACTGATGGCGCGGCCGCCCGGGCTTTGATCCGGGCGGTTATTCCGTGGTGATGGATTTCGCTTCGCTCTACACCATCCTACGTTGCGGCTCTTGCCCGCTCTCCCCTGGATGGGTAGGAGCGAGCTCTGCTCGCGAAGCGTTTCGCCGGCGTTGCTGTGCCGTACCCTCAAGACTGTCCCAGCCCACTCAGGGCCAGGTCCCAGGGTGGCACGGGGCCGAAGCGGTTCTTGAGAAATTCCAGCAACAGCCGGCTCCGCGAGCTGGCTTCGCCTTCCAGGCGCAGGGCATAGATGCCGCTGGGCTCCGGGGCGGGCAGGCCGTTCTCGCAGAGCAGCGGCACCAACTCGCCACGCAGCAGGTAGTCGCTGATCAGCCAGGTCGGCAGGTGGGCAACGCCCAGCCCGGCAACGGCACTGAACAACAGGGTCTCGGCGTTATTGGCCGTCATGCGCATGCGCCGGGGGCGGATCACCTGGCTGCGGCCCTCCACCTCAAAACGCCAGGCGTAGGGCGGGGCGAGGGCGTCCCAGTCGAGGCCGTCGTGGTCGGTCAGCTCGCGCGGGTCCTGGGGCACGCCGCGCCGGCGCAGGTAGTCGGGACTGGCACAGAGCACGCGCACCAGCGGCGACAGCGGTGTTGCCACCAGGCGGGTGTCCGCCAGCGGGCCGATGCGCAGCACCAGGTCCACCTCGCCCAGGTGGGTGCCGTGCATGTCGATGAAGCTGTCGATCAGCCGCAACTGCACGTCCAGCCCCGGGTAGGTGACGAGGAATTCGGCGATGGCCGGTGCCAGGTGGCGACGGCCGAAGGGGGCGGGCGCATCGATGCGGATCAGCCCCTCCGGCGCGCTACTCAGGGACACGGCCTCGGCCCGTGCCAGGCGCAGCTCGGCGAGTATCCGCCTGGCCCGTTCGGCGAAGGCGAGCCCCGCCGGTGTCGCGCGCACCGCATGGGTGCTGCGGGCGAAGAGGGTGCTGCCGAGGCTGCGTTCCAGGGTGTCGATGCGCCGGGCCACGGCCGAGGGCGTGAGCGGGTGGCGTCGGGCCGCGGCGGAGAAGCTGCCGGCCTCTAGCACGTCGAGGAAGAGGGCCAGCTGTTCGGTCAATGCGTCGGGATTCATGGGAGTGCCTATGCCAATTACGCAAAGCCATTGTGCGTTGCTGTGCGTTTCCGTGCTAGCCAAGGCTGCGTAGCATGCGCGGCATCTGATCGGAGGCGTTATGGATCTGTTTGCTATCGCGTTGAATGTGGTGCTTGGTGCGGCCCTTGGCACCCTGGGTGGGCTGTTCGGGATCGGCGGAGGGCTGATCGCCATTCCCGCCCTGGGCGTGCTCTTCGGCCTCGACCAGCAACTGGCCCAGGGCACCGCCCTGGTGATGGTGGTGCCCAACGTGCTGCTGGCGCTCTGGCGCTACCACCAGCGCAACCGCATCGATCCGCGCTTTGCGTTGTTGCTGGCGGTGACCAGCTTCGGCTTCGCCTGGCTGGCGTCGCTGTTCGCGGTGCGCCTGGAGGCGGAAAGCATGCGCCTGGCCTTCGTCGGCTTCCTGCTGGCCCTGGCGGCCTACAACTTCGCCCGCATGTTCATGGCCACGGCCACGGCCAGCGCGGAACTGCGCCATCCCTGGCCCTGGCTGGGCGTGCTCGGCGGGTTCGCCGGTGCCATGGGCGGGCTGTTCGGGGTGGGTGGCGCGGTGGTCGCCACGCCGGTGCTGACCAGCGTCTTCGGCACCACCCAGGTGGTTGCCCAGGGGCTGTCGCTGTCCCTTGCCGCGCCCAGCACCGCGGTGACCCTGGCCACCTACGGCCTCAACCATCACGTCAAGTGGGCGATGGGCATTCCCCTGGCTGTCGGCGGGCTGCTCAGCATCAGCTGGGGCGTACGCCTGGCCCATGCGCTGCCGGAGCGCGTGCTGCGCACGGCGTTCTGCGTGTTCCTGCTGGTCTGTGCGGTGATGCTGGCGTTCGAGTGATCGAGCCTGCGGCGGGGGCGGGCAGCCTGCATCCTGCGGGAACGCTGCCGGGCTTCGCCAGAGCGAAGCCCGGCACGACTTACAAGCGGAAGCCTTCGACGATGTGCTCGGCCAGGGTCTCGGTCACCGGTGAACTGCTGCGCGGATTGCGCACCAGCACGATGCTGCAGGCGGGCAGGGCGGGCAGGCCCTCGGCTTCGCCCAGGATGCGCATGTCGGGCGTGATCAGGCTCTGCAACTGGGCGGTCACCGCGAGGCCGGCGCTGACCACCGCCATGATCGCCGACAGGCTGGGGCTGGTGTAGGCAACGCGATAGGGGCGCTCGATGGCGTCCAGTGCGTTGCAGGCCCAGGCGCGGCAGAAGCAGTCGGTGTTGAACATCGCCAGCGGCAGCTGGGATTGCTCGTGGGGGCTGAAGCCGATGGCCTCCGCCCAGACGAAGCGCTCCTGGCGCAGCAACTGGCCGATCTCGGTGCCCGGCTCGCGGGTGATGATCGACAGGTCCAGGTCCTGGCGTTGCAGCAACTGCGAGGACGACTCGCAATGCACCTCCACCTGCACCAGCGGGTAGGACTGGGCGAAGCGCGAGAGGATGCCCGGCAGGAAGCGCATCACGTAGTCGTCCGGCGTGCCGATGCGCACCGAGCCGACCATGTGCGGCTCGCGCAGGGTGGTCATCACCTCGCCGTGCAGCTTGAGGATGCGCCGCGCGTAGCTCAGCAGGATCTGCCCCTCGGCGGTCAGCCGGACCTGGCGGCCGTCGCGTTCGAACACCGTGCGCTCCAGCACGTCCTCTTCCAGTCGCTTCATCTGCATGCTCACGGCCGACTGGGTGCGGTTGACCACTTCGGCTGCGCGGGTGAAGCCGCCGTTGTCGGCGATGGCGACGAAGGTGCGCAGCAGTTCCGTGTCGATGGCGGGGTAGCTCATTCATCAATTCCTGAGATGCAGTGCATAAGAAACATTCGTTGGATTGATCATATGCGTCGCAGGAAACTGTCGCCAACCCCACAAGGAGGGCGATGCGATGAAAGGTCAATTCGGTTTCGTAGGCACGCTGCACCCCACCCACCGGCCCGCCGTTCGTGGCTCCCATCTTTCCATCGGCGCGCGCCTGCTGCGCTGGTACCAGCTGTACCGCCAGCGCCGCGAGCTCGCCGGCCTGAGTGATGCCATGCTCAAGGACCTGGGCCTGTCCCGGGGCGACGTGATGCAGGAAAGCGAGCGGCCGTTCTGGGACGACCCGCTGGCCAAGTGATCCCCCACATTTGAGTGAACCCACACAACAAGGAAACGCGATGCAAGTCGAAGTCAGGATCGTGAATGCGTTCGTCGATGGCGGACAAGGTGGCAACCCGGCTGGCGTGGTGCTTGACGCCGATGCGCTGACTGCCGTGCAGAAGCAGGCGATCGCCGCACAGCTCGGGTTGTCGGAGACGGCCTTCGTCTCTGCCTCCGCCCAGGCCGCCTTCAAGCTGGAGTTCTTCACCCCCAACCGGCAGATCCCCCACTGCGGCCACGCCACCGTGGCCACCTTCTCGCTGCTGCGCCAGCTGGGCAAGGTCGGCGAGGGCTGGAGCAACAAGGAAACCATCGACGGCAATCGCGACATCTACATCGAAGGTGACCGCGTGTTCATGGAGCAACGCGCACCGCAGTACCAGGACCTCGAGCCCGGCTCGCGCCTGCTGGCGGAGAGCCTCGCCGCGCTGGGTCTTGCGCCCGGGCAACTGGCCGAGGGGCTGCTGAGCTCGCGGGTCAGCACCGGTGTCGCCTTCGTCGTCGTGCCGCTGCGCAGCGAAGCCGATGTCGCCGCCATCCACACCGACCTGGAGGCCCTCGAACGCATCAGCGAGGAGCTGGACGTCATCGGCTTCTACGCCTTCTCCCGCGACAGCCGCCAGCCTGGCCGCGTAGCCGGTGCGCGGATGTTCGCGCCGCGCTTCGGCATCCCCGAGGGAGCCCGCCACCGGCATGGCCGCCGGTCCCCTGGCGTGCTACCTGCACGACCGCGTGGGTGTGCCCGGCGCACAACTGCTGATCGAGCAGGGCTACCTGATGCGGCCGGCCTCGCCGAGCCTGATCACCGTCGACCTGGACCTGGACGGCGAAGGGCGCATCCAGCGCCTGATGGCCGGCGGCAACGCCCAGGTGATGCGCACGCTGAGCCTCGCTATCTGACCCCAAGGAAGGAGTTCCCGATGGCCCCTGCCTTCGAACTGGCGCAACTGAACATCGCGCGGATGCTCGCCCCCCTGGAGTCGCCGGGCATGGCCGATTTCGTGGCCAACCTGGCGCGCATCAACGGCCTGGCCGAAGCCTCGCCGGGGTACGTCTGGCGGCTGGAGGACGACGGCGGTGACGCCACCGCCATCCGCCCCTTCGGTGACGACGTGCTGGTCAACCTCTCGGTCTGGCGCGACATGGAGTCCCTGCGCGACTTCACCTACCGCGGCGCCCACACCGAGATGCTCAAGCGCCGCAACGAGTGGTTCTCGCGCATCGGCGACGCGCACCTGGTGTGCTGGTGGGTGCCCGCCGGGCATCGGCCTGACGCGCAGGAAGCCGCCGAGCGCCTGGCCCTCCTGCGCGAGCTGGGGCCGGGGCCCGGGGCCTTCACCTTCCGCCATCCCTTCCCGCCGCCGGCCCCGCTCGCGGGCGATGGGAAAGCCGCTGTCGCGGGTGCTAATGTCCTCGGCTGATTCCCGCGCAAGGACCTATCCGATGCCCCTCGAACTCAGCGCTGCCGAAGCCCGCCGCCTGGCCCTGGCGGCCCAGGGCTTCATGCGGCCGCCCCGTGGCGCCATCCGTGCCAGCCATATCCGGGCGCTGGCCGGGCGCCTCGGCGTCGTGCAGATCGACTCGGTCAACGCGCTGGTGCGCTCGCACTACCTGCCGTTCTTTTCCCGCCTCGGCGACTACCCGCGCGAGCTGCTGGACGAGCTCGCCTGGGGCAAGCCGCGGCGCCGCGCACTGTTCGAATACTGGGGGCACGAGGCTTCGCTGCTGCCCCTGGAACTCTACCCGGCGATGCGCTGGCGCATGCAACGGGCCGCCCAGGGGCGTGGCATCTACCAGCAGCTGGCGCGCTTCGGCCGCGAGCAGCGAGACGTGATCCAGCGCGTGCTCGCCGCCGTGCACGAGCAGGGCGCCCTGGGTGCCGGGGCCCTGAGCACCCGCCAGGAACGCGCCGGCCCCTGGTGGGACTGGAGCGCCGAGAAGCATGCGATGGAGTGGCTGTTCGCCGCCGGCGAGGTGACGGTCGCCGGGCGGCGCGGCTTCGAGCGGCTCTACGACCTGCCCGAACGGGTGATCCCGGCCCACCTGCGCACGGGCGCGGAGCTGGCCGAAGCCGATGCCATCCGCCAGTTGTTGCTGCACTCGGCCCAGGCCCTGGGCGTTAGCACCGAGAAGGACCTGCGCGACTACTTCCGCCTCGACGTGGCCGATGCCCGCCAGGGCCTGGCCGAACTGGTGGAGAACGGCGACCTGCAGCCAGTGGCGGTGCGCGGCTGGAAGCAGATGGGCTACTGCCTCGGCGAGCCGGCGGTGCCGCGCAAGGTCAGGGCCAGCGCGCTGCTGTCGCCCTTCGATTCGCTGATCTGGGAGCGTGCCCGCACCGAGCGCCTGTTCGACTTCCACTACCGCCTGGAGATCTACACCCCGGCGGACAAGCGCCGGTACGGCTACTACGTGCTGCCGTTCCTCCACGACGAGCGCATCCCCGCCCGCGTCGACCTGCGCGCCGAGCGTGCCCACGACCGCCTGGCCGTGCACGCCCTGCACGAGGAAACACCCGGGCTCGGCGAGGCGGGCCTGCACGCCCTGGCCGAGAACCTGCGCCGCCTCGCCACCTGGCTGGGGCTGGAGGAGGTCGCCATCACCTGCCAGCGCCCCGGAACCCAGCGCCTGCGCGCGGCCCTGGCGGGGTTGGCTGGCTGAGACGCGCCCGCCGGGTCGCCAGCCAGCCCTGCCGTCCGGCCGGCCACCGGCTTTCGGCGAACGCTGCCGTATAACTGTCGCCACAGCTATGCGACAATCCGCGCGTTTTTTCACATGAACCCCGCTTTCATCGCCAGGCAGCACGGGCCCCATGCCCGGGCGCTGCTCTTGCGCTATGCCCAACGGGTCGGCCATGACGCCGGCCGGCGGGCCTTGCGAACGCTCCAGACGGGTAGCCGACCGGTACCCGGCGACATTCGAAAGCTGCACACATCTGACAGGTAGACCCCTTGATCTCCACCGCCAACATCACCATGCAGTTCGGCCCCAAGCCGCTGTTCGAGAACGTTTCCGTCAAGTTCGGCAACGGCAACCGCTACGGCCTGATCGGCGCCAACGGCTGCGGCAAGTCGACCTTCATGAAGATCCTCGGCGGTGATCTGGAGCCTTCCGGCGGCCAGGTGATGCTGGAGCCGAACGTGCGCCTGGGCAAGCTGCGCCAGGACCAGTTCGCCTACGAAGACTTCACCGTGATCGACACCGTGATCATGGGGCACGAAGAACTGTGGCGGGTGAAGGCCGAGCGTGACCGCATCTACTCCCTGCCGGAGATGAGCGAGGAAGACGGCATGGCCGTGGCCGAGCTTGAGACCGAGTTCGCCGAGATGGACGGCTACACCGCCGAATCCCGTGCCGGCGAGCTGCTGCTCGGCCTGGGCATCCCGCTGGCCCAGCACTTCGGCCCGATGAGCGAAGTGGCGCCCGGCTGGAAACTGCGCGTGCTGCTGGCCCAGGCGCTGTTCTCGGACCCGGAAGTGCTGCTGCTGGACGAGCCGACCAACCACCTGGACATCAACACCATCCGCTGGCTGGAAAACATCCTCACGGCGCGTAACAGCACCATGATCATCATTTCCCACGACCGTCACTTCCTCAACAGCGTGTGCACCCACATGGCTGACCTGGATTACGGCGAGCTGCGCCTGTTCCCGGGCAACTACGACGAGTACATGACCGCGGCGACCCAGTCGCGCGAGCAGCTCCTGGCCGACAACGCCAAGAAGAAGGCGCAGATCGCCGAACTGCAGACCTTCGTCAGCCGCTTCTCCGCCAACGCCTCGAAAGCCAAGCAGGCCACTTCCCGTGCCAAGCAGATCGACAAGATCCAGCTGGCCGAGGTCAAGCCGTCCAGCCGTGTCAGCCCCTTCATCCGCTTCGAGCAGCACAAGAAGCTGCACCGCCAGGCGGTCACCGTGGAGAAGCTGGCCAAGGGCTTCGAAGGCAAGCAGTTGTTCAAGGGCCTGGACCTGCAGATCGAGGCGGGCGAGCGCGTCGCCATCATCGGCCCCAACGGCATCGGCAAGACCACCCTGCTGCGCACCCTGGTGGGCGAGATGACCCCGGACGCCGGCAGCGTGAAATGGACCGAGAGCGCCGAGCTGGGCTACTACGCCCAGGACCACGCCCATGACTTCGAAGACGACGTCACCCTGTTCGACTGGATGGGCCAGTGGACCCAGGGCGGCGAGCAGCTGGTGCGCGGCACCCTCGGCCGCATGCTGTTCTCCAACGACGAGATCCTCAAGTCGGTCAAGGTGATCTCCGGTGGCGAGCAGGGCCGCATGCTGTTCGGCAAGCTGATCCTGAAGAAGCCCAACGTGCTGGTGATGGACGAACCCACCAACCACCTGGACATGGAATCCATCGAGGCGCTCAACCTGGCGCTGGAGAACTACCCGGGCACGCTGATCTTCGTCAGCCACGACCGCGAGTTCGTCGGCTCCCTGGCCACCCGCATCATCGAGCTCTCGGAGACCGGCGTGACCGACTTCAGCGGCACCTACGACGACTACCTGCGCAGCCAGGGCGTGATCGTCTGACGCGCGCTCCAGCGTCCCGAGAAAGCCCCGCCGATGCGGGGCTTTTTTCTGCCCTGCGGGCCGCCGAACTTGATCGGGCCGGCGGGATGCCGGAAAGTACGACCCCGGCCGACCCTGCCCCGCGACGGATCGGCACCCTCGAACCAACCGGCGCGCGCCGGAAACCCCGTGAGGAAAGCATGCACAAAGCGCTCGCGATACTTCTCCTGGCCTCCCCCCTGGCCTTCGCCGACTCCGCCCAGCCCCGCCACGACTGCCACAAGCCCAAGGTGCCCAAGCAGTTCCGCGACGAAGCGCACCGCGACCAGTTCAGCCGCGACGTGGACAGCTACAGCAAGTGCATCAGCGCCTTCGTCACCGAGCAGAACGAAGCCGTGCGCAAGCACCGCGAGGCCGCGCTGAAGGCCACCGAGGAATGGAACGCCTTCGCCAACTCGATGAAGTGAGGCGGTGGATGCGAAAAGCCCGGCCAGGTGCCGGGCTTTTTCGTTTCAGGCGGGGCGGGCAGGGGCGTCAGTCCCTGAAGAACACCTGCACCAGGTGGTAGCCGAACTGGCTCTTCACCGGGCCGTGGATGGTGCGCACCGGCTTCTTGAAGATCACCTGGTCGATCACCCGCACCATCTGCCCGGGGCGCACCTCGCCCAGGTCGCCGCCGCGCTTGCCGGAAGGGCAGATGGAGTGCTTCTTCGCCAGCACGGCGAAGTCCTCGCCCTTGGCCAGGCGCTGCTTGATCTGTTCGGCTTCCGCCTCGGTCTTGACCAGGATGTGGCGGGCAAGGGCCTTGGCCATGGGATTTCCTCGTGGTTTGTGGAGCCGTTCATTGTGCCAGCGCGCGGCGCGCCCATACAGTTCATCGGTTGCGCCTCACCGCGCAGGAAGCCGGGCGAAATTCGCCTACCGTTATTCGAAATGCCCTTTGGACGTTCGCCCCATGGATCTCCCCTCGATGCTCAAGGTTCTGGCCTCCCAGGATGGCTCGGACCTCTACCTGTCCACCGGTGCGCCGCCCTGCGCCAAGTTCAACGGCGTGCTCAAGCCGCTGGGCACCGACCCGCTCAAGCCGGGCGACGTGGCGCGTATCGCCGAATCCATCATGGACCCGGAGCAGCGCGGCGAATTCGACCGCGAGCTGGAGATGAACCTGGCCATCTCCCTGCCCAACATCGGCCGCTTCCGCATCAACATCTTCAAGCAGCGCAACGAGGTCTCCATCGTCGCGCGCAACATCAAGCTGGATATCCCGAAGTTCGAGGACCTCAAGCTCCCCGAGGTGCTGCTCAAGGTGGTGATGGAAAAACGCGGCCTGGTGCTCTTCGTCGGCGGCACCGGCTCGGGCAAGTCCACCTCCCTGGCCGCGCTGATCGACTACCGCAACCGCAACAGCGGCGGGCACATCATCACCATCGAGGACCCGGTGGAGTACGTGCACCGGCACAAGAAATCCATCATCAACCAGCGCGAGGTGGGGGTGGACACCCGCAGCTTCCACGCCGCCCTGAAGAACACCCTGCGCCAGGCGCCGGACGTGATCCTGATCGGCGAGATCCGCGACCGCGAGACCATGGAACACGCCCTGGCCTTCGCCGACACCGGCCACCTGGCCATCTCCACCCTGCACGCCAACAACGCCAACCAGGCGCTGGACCGCATCATCAACTTCTTCCCCGAGGAACGCCGGCCGCAGCTGCTCAACGACCTGGGCAACAACCTCAAGGCCTTCGTCTCCCAGCGCCTGGTGCGCACCTCCGACGGCAAGCGCCGCGCGGCAGTGGAAGTGCTGCTGGGCACCGCCACCATCAGCGACCTGATCAAGCGCGGCGACTTCAGCTCGATCAAGGAAATCATGGAGAAGTCCAAGGCCCTGGGCATGCAGACCTTCGACCAGGCGCTGTTCGACCTGGTGGTGGAGGGCTCGATCCAGGAAGAGGAAGCGATCAAGAACGCCGACTCGGCCAACAACCTGCGCCTCAAGCTCAAGCTGCACCGTGACGGCCCCGGCACCCGGCCCACCGCCGCACCCACCCCGCCCCCCGCACCGACGCCCCAGGCCACCCCGACCCAGGACGCCGCCAGCTGGGGCCTGGAGCTCAAGCTCGAAGAACTGCCCGAGGACGAGCCGCCGCCGGAAGACCCGGGCAAGCACTACTGAACCCTTCCGCCCACCCGTAGGGGGAGAGCCGACCTACGGAGCCTGTCGTTCCAGTAGCGGCTGCGCGTCCTTCAGATACCGCGCCTGGATGCGCTTCAGGCTGCCGTCCGCACGCAGGGCGTCGATGGCCGTGCGCAGGTCGTCCACCAGCTGCGGGTCGCAGGCCAGGGAGCAGGCGAGGTAGAGGTCGGTGGCCGCCAGGGGCGGGCTCATGCGCAGGCGCTGGTGCGAGACCCTGGGCCAGATGTAGAGCCCCTCGGGCACGCCGGTGAACCAGGCGTCGATGCGCCCCATCTCCAGCAGCTGCGCGGGTTTGTCGCCCAGGACCAGGGAGCGTATCTGCCCGCTGTCGAAGCCTTCGCGGCGGAGGATCTCGTTTTGCGCGGTGCCCAGGCCGACGCCGATCTGGCGGTAGCGGGCGCGGGCTTCGGCGAAGTCCTTCACCGGCTCGTCGAGGGTGAAGAAGGCCCGTTGCAACTCCATGATCGGTGCGATCCAGGTGTAGGAGGCCTCGCGATCGGGCGTGCGCGACAGCGGGATGACGAGGGTGTCGCGGCCCTCCATCGTGCGTTTCTGCGCCCGCGCCCAGGGTGCGACGAGGATGCGCACCTGGTAGCCGGCACGCTTGAGCGCCAGCAGGGTGGCGTCGCCGACCATGCCGTGGCTGGTGCCGGCGTCCAGCATCGTCAATGGGGGGGCATCGGGCAGGTACAGGTCGACCTGCTGGAGCCGGGCGCAAGCCTGGGAGGCGCAGCAGAGCAGGGCGGCGAGGCACAGGGTTCTGGCGAGCACGGCAGGGTCCGTTTCAGGGCGACGCCAGGAGTATAGGAGAGGCCGTCGCCGGCCCGGGGCGGTTCGCCGGAGGGGTCACTCCACCTTCTCGTAGCCGGCCAGGGCCTGGGTGACGGCCGCATCGTCCCTGTAGCGCTGGCGCAGCGCATCGAGCTGGGCGTCGATGCCTGTGCACAGCTCCTCCACCGCCTGGGCGAGCTCCTTGGCGCGTTCCGCGTCGTAGGGTTCCTCGCCGAGGAAGTGTTCGCAATTGGCGTAGCGCTCGGCGAAGGAGGCCACGTCCCCGGGCAGGTCGGCTGTGGTCGCGGCGGGTTCGCCTTGCTCCTCGGGCTGGCCGTCGTCCTCGCTGCGCGACGGGCCGGCGTCCAGCCGGTTTTCATCCACCCAGCCGGTGAAATCCTCACCCCTGGAATTGATGTACATGACCTGCATCCAGCCATTCTCGGCGGCGTAGATGGTCACCCCGTCACCGGGGATGATGAACAGCCCGGGGATGGCGCAGGCCTTGTCCGGCGCGCTGTGAAAGTGCAGCCGGCCCTCGCCCTGGACCGTGCCCCACCAGGGCGGATGGAAGCCGGGGGCGTCGGCGGCCTTGGCGGCCAGGGCCTCGCAGTCGGCGCTGGCGGTCGGCTGGTCTTCCACCCGTTGCACGTCCTGCATCAGCAGCGGGGCGTAGTGGAAGGCGGTCTCGGCGGAGAACAGGTGGCCGGCGAGGGTCACCTGCTGGCCCAGGTGCGGCTCGAGCTTCTTGTAGCCGGCCTCGTCCAGCACCAGCTGCACCAGGCGCACGTCCTGCTCGGCGCCCATGTCGGTCTCGTAGTCATTGCCTTTCACACAGGCGGGCTCGGCCAGTACCAGGTAGAAACCGGTGCGCGCCTCGTCGCCGTTCTCGATGCTTTCGAAGTTGGGTGGGCCAGGGTGGGTCTGGCGCTCCAGCTTGCCTTCCAGGCGTGCGGTGGCGGGTTCGAACTCCTGGCACGGGGTGGCCAGGGCGAGGGTGGGCAGGCACAGGCCCAGGCAGAGGAGGGCGCGGGGGATGAGATCCATCTCGGGTTCCAGGTACGGATGAGGCCGCCATGGTAGCGCCGCTGCCCCGGCCATTCCCTTGGCCGTTGGTGCAAGCGTGATGGGGTTCGCAGGGCGGGTGAAGCCCGCGGGTGCCATGCAGCCGCCGGCTCGCACCCGACTTACGGCCTCGTCGCCTTCACCGCGCCAGCTCCGGCAGGTCCCTGAACAGCTCCAGCGCCTGGGGGTTGGCCAGGGCGTCGGTGTTCTTCACCGGGCGGCCGTGGACGACATTGCGCACCGCCAGCTCGACGATCTTGCCGCTGAGGGTGCGGGGGATATCGGCGACGGCGACGATCTTCGCCGGCACGTGGCGCGGCGTGGTGTTGTCGCGGATCACCCGGCGGATGCGCGCCTGCAAGGCGTCGTCCAGCGCCACGCCCTCGCGCAGGCGCACGAACAGCACCACGCGTACGTCGCCCTGCCAGTCCTGGCCGATGGCGATGGATTCCAGCACCTGTTCGACCTTCTCCACCTGGCGGTAGATCTCGGCCGTGCCGATGCGCACGCCGCCGGGGTTGAGCACGGCATCCGAGCGGCCGTGGATCACCAGGCCACCGTGGGCGGTCTCCTCGGCGTAGTCGCCGTGGGCCCAGACGCCGGGGAAGGTCTCGAAGTAGGCCGCGCGGAATTTCTCGCCGTCCGGGTCGTTCCAGAAGCCCACCGGCATGGAAGGGAAGTGCCGGGTGCAGACCAGCTCGCCCTTCTCGCCGTGCACCGGCTGGCCGTGCTCGTCCCACACCTGCACGTCCATGCCCAGGCCCTTGCATTGCAGCTCGCCGCGCCGCACCGGCAGCACCGGGTTGCCGAGGGCGAAGCAGGAGACGATGTCGGTGCCGCCGGAGATGGACGACAGGCACAGCTCGGCCTTGATCTCGCGGTAGACGTAGTCGAAGCCCTCGTGGGCCAGGGGCGAGCCGGTGGAGAGCAGCGTCTTGAGGCGCTCCAGCCGATGGCTCTGGCGGGGCCGCGCGCCGGCCTTCTCCAGCGCCGCGAGGTACTTGGCGCTGGTGCCGAAGATGCTGATGCCCTCGGCGTCGATCAGGTCCATCAGCCGCTCGGGGCCGGGGTGGAACGGCGAGCCGTCGTAGAGCACCAGGGTGGCGCCCAGGGCCAGGCCGGACGCCAGCCAGTTCCACATCATCCAGCCGCAGGTGGTGAAGTAGAACAGCGTGTCGTCGGCCTTCAGGTCGCAATGCAGGGCGTGTTCCTTGAGGTGCTGCAGCAGGGTGCCGCCGACGCCGTGGACGATGCACTTGGGCACCCCGGTGGTGCCGCTGGAATAGAGGATGTACAGCGGCTGCTCGAAGGGCACCGGAACGAACGCGGGTTCGCCGCCGGGGCGGTAGAAGTCGTCCCACAGGCTGACGCGGGCGGCGGTGGCGAAGTCTTCGGCGCGGGCCTCGGGGCGGGCATAGGGCACCACCACCAGTTGGGCGAGGGTGGGCAGGCGCTGGAGGATTTCATTGAGCTTGGCGGTCAGGTCCAGGGCCTTGCCGGCGTAGTGATAGCCGGCGGCGGCGATCAGCACCTTGGGTTCGATCTGGCCGAAGCGGTCGATCACCCCCTGGGTGCCGAAGTCCGGCGAGCAGGACGACCAGGTGGCGCCGAGGCTGGCGGTGGCGAGCATGCCCACCACCGTCTGCCAGGTGTTGGGCATAAAGGCCGCCACGCGGTCGCCGATGCCCACCCCGGCGGCGGCCAGGCGCTGCTGCAGGCCGGCGACGTGGGCGGCCAGCTCGGCGTGGCTGAGCGGCTCGCGGCGACCGTCCTCGGCCACGGCCACCAGCGCCGGGTGGTCATCGCGGCGGCGCAGCAGGTGCTCGGCGAAGTTCAGGGTGGCCCCGGAGAACCAATGGGCGCTGGGCATGGCCGGGCCTTCCTCCAGCACCGTGCGGGGCGGTGTGTGGAAATTCACGTCGAAGGCGTCCACCAGGGCCTGCCAGAAGGCTTCCCGCTGCTCGACGCTCCAGGCGTGCAGGGCGGCGTAGTCGGGCAGGTCGAGGCCGTGGCGCAGGGCGATCTCGCGGCGGAAGGCGTCCATCCGCGTGGCGGCGATGCGTTGCGCGCTGGGGGTCCACAGGGGCTGGCTCATCGGGCGACTCCTCTTCTTCTACGGCTGGGCCCACTGCGCTGGCGGGCGATGTCCATAGCATGGCACGGGCCGTGGACGGCCGCGCCGGTACAAGGTTAGGGGTGGTCTCACTCGCCGGGTTCCGCATGCCCCTGGCGATTCCAGTCGCGCAGGTGCAGCAGCGCGTCGGCCAGGGCCTGGGCGGCGGTGGAAAGCGTGTGCCCGGCGAGCCACAGCAGGCCCACGCGGCGCTCGATCTGCGGGTCGCGCAGGGCGATGCAGCGGGCGCCCAGTTCCTCCATCTGCTGGATGCACAGGCTGGGCACCGCGCTCACGCCCAGGCCCTGGGCGACCATGCGCCCGACCGTCACCAACTGGTGGCTCTCCAGGGCCACCGGCAGCCGGCCGTGCCGCGCCGCCACCCGCTCCTCCAGCAGCAGGCGCACGGCGGAGGGGCGTTGCAGGGTGATGAAGGGCTCGCCCAGCAGCTCCGCCCAGCTCACTTCCCGGCGCTCGGCCAGCGGGCAATCGCCGGGCACCACGGCGACGAAACGGTCGCTGTAGAAGGGCGTGAAGGCCAGGCCGTCGAGGGACTCCGGCTCGAAGGCGATGCCCAGCTCGACGCGGTGGTTGCGCACCATCTCCAGCACCTGCTCGTTGATCACGTCGTGCACCGCGACGTTGACCTTCGGGTGGCGGTCGCGGAAGGCCTTGAGGCCCACCGGCAGCAGGTTGCCGGCGAAGGAGGGCATGGCGGCGATGGCCACCTTGCCCAGCTGCAGGGTGAAGTGCTGGCGCAGCAGCTCCTCGGCGTTGTCCCAGTCCGCCAGCAGGCGCCGGGCGATGGGCAGCAGGGTCTCGCCCTCCGGCGTCAGCGCCACGCTGCGGGTGGTGCGCACCAGCAACTGGCCGCCGAGGGATTCCTCCAGGTTCTTGATCGCCAGGGACAGCGCCGGCTGGGACAGGTGCAGGCGCTCGCAGGCCTGGGCGAAGCTCAGGCTCTGGGCGACGGCGAGGAAGGCACGCAGTTGCTTGACGGTCATTGATTTGTTTTGCCGATCAATAGCGAGGAAAAACAAAATTAACAAATGAGTCGAACGAGGAGAAGCTTGGGCCCACTCGCCGGCCACGTGCCGGGCCAAAGACAATCACAAGAGGCAGCACCATGAGTGGACTCGACAAGCGCGTAGGCAGCTACGAGGAAGCCCTCGAAGGGCTCACCGACGGCATGACCGTCCTCGCCGGGGGCTTCGGCCTGTGCGGCATCCCCGAGAACCTGATCGCCGAGATCCGCCGCCGTGGCGTGCGCGACCTCACCGTGGTCTCCAACAACTGCGGCGTCGATGGCTTCGGCCTCGGCGTGCTGCTGGAAGACCGGCAGATCCGCAAGATGATCGCCTCCTACGTCGGCGAGAACGCCCTGTTCGAGCAGCAACTGCTCAGCGGCGAACTGGAAGTCGAGCTCACCCCCCAGGGCTCCCTCGCCGAGAAGCTGCGCGCCGGCGGCGCCGGCATCCCCGCCTTCTACACGGCCACCGGCTATGGCACCCCGGTCGCCGAAGGCAAGGAGGCCCGCGAATTCAACGGCCGCCCCTACATCCTCGAGCCGGCCATCACCGGCGACTTCGCCATCGTCAAGGGCTGGAAGGCCGACCGCTACGGCAACGTGATCTACCGCCACACCGCGCAGAACTTCAACCCGGTGGTGGCCACCGCCGGCCGCATCACCGTGGTCGAGGTGGAGGAGATCGTCGAACCCGGCGAGCTGGACCCGAGCCAGATCCACACCCCGGGCATCTACGTCGATCGCATCATTCAGGGCACCTTCGAGAAGCGCATCGAAAAGCGCACCACTCGCTCCTGAGCATCCTCTCCGATAACAGAACAAGATGAGGCCTTTGAAATGGCACTGACCCGCGAACAGATGGCCCAGCGCGTGGCCCGCGAACTGAAGGACGGCTACTACGTGAACCTGGGGATCGGCATCCCCACCCTGGTGGCCAACTACGTGCCCGAGGGCATGGAGGTGATGCTGCAATCCGAGAACGGCCTGCTGGGCATGGGCGCCTTCCCCACCGAGGAGGAAGTCGACGCCGACATGATCAACGCCGGCAAGCAGACGGTCACCGCCAGCAAGGGCGCGGCGATCTTCGACTCCGCCGAATCCTTCGCCATGATCCGTGGCGGCCACGTCGACCTCACGGTGCTGGGCGCCTTCGAGGTGGACGTGCAGGGCAACATCGCCTCCTGGATGATCCCCGGCAAGCTGGTCAAGGGCATGGGCGGCGCGATGGACCTGGTGGCCGGCGCCGACAACATCATCGTCACCATGACCCACGCCTCCAAGGACGGCGAGTCCAAGCTGCTCAAGCATTGCAGCCTGCCGCTCACCGGCTGCCGCTGCATCCGCAAGGTGCTCACCGACCTGGCCTACCTGGAGATCGAGGACGGCGCCTTCATCCTCCGCGAGCGCGCCCCGGGCGTCAGCATCGAGGAGATCGTCGCCAAGACCGCCGGCAAGCTGATCGTCCCGGACGATGTGATCGAAATGAGCTTCTGATTGCTCTGCCGCCCCGCGGACGAAACGCCACGCACGCTCGTCCACGGGGCGGTCTTTTGTTCATCGGCCATGCCCGTGCGGCGTGGCCCCGCAGGAGAACCGAACATGCAAGACGTCGTCATAGTCGCCGCCACCCGCACCGCCGTCGGCAGCTTCCAGGGCTCGCTGGCCAACATCCCCGCCCCCGAGCTGGGCGCCGCGGTGATCCGCCAGCTGCTGGCCCAGACCGGCCTCGACGGCGCCCAGGTGGACGAGGTCATCCTCGGCCAGGTGCTCACCGCAGGTTCCGGCCAGAACCCCGCGCGCCAGGCCGCCATCCTCGCCGGCCTGCCCAACGCCGTGCCGGCCATGACCCTGAACAAGGTCTGCGGCTCCGGCCTCAAGGCCCTGCACCTGGCGGCCCAGGCGATTCGCTGTGGCGACGCCGAGGTGATCATCGCCGGCGGCCAGGAAAGCATGAGCCTCGCCCCCTACGTCATGCCCGGCGCCCGCACCGGCCTGCGCATGGGCCACGCCAAGCTGGTCGACACCATGATCCAGGACGGCCTGTGGGACGCCTTCAACGACTACCACATGGGCATCACCGCGGAGAACCTGGTGGAGAAGTACGGCATCAGCCGTGAAGCCCAGGACGCCTTCGCCGCCGCCTCCCAGCAGAAGGCCTGCGCGGCCATCGAAGCCGGGCGCTTCAAGGACGAGATCACCCCCATCCTGATCCCGCAGAAGAAGGGCGAGCCCGTCGCCTTCGCCACCGACGAGCAGCCCCGCGCCGGCACCACCGCCGAAGCCCTGGCCAAGCTCAAGCCGGCGTTCAAGAAGGACGGCAGCGTCACCGCCGGCAACGCCTCCAGCCTCAACGACGGCGCCGCCGCCGTGCTGCTGATGAGCGCCGAAAAAGCCAAGGCCCTGGGCCTGCCGGTGCTGGCGCGCATCGCCGCCTACGCCAACGCCGGCGTCGACCCGGCGATCATGGGCATCGGCCCGGTCTCGGCCACCAGGCGCTGCCTGGAAAAGGCCGGCTGGAACCTCGGCGAGCTGGACCTGATCGAAGCCAACGAAGCCTTCGCCGCCCAGGCCCTGTCCGTGGGCAAGGAGCTGGGCTGGGATGCCGATAAGGTCAACGTCAACGGCGGCGCCATCGCCATCGGCCACCCCATCGGCGCCTCCGGCTGCCGCGTACTGGTGACCCTGCTGCACGAGATGATCAAGCGCGATGCCAAGAAGGGCCTCGCCACCCTGTGCATCGGTGGCGGCCAGGGCGTGGCGCTGGCGATCGAGCGTTAAGCCTCCAGTCGGGCCGAGGAACCCGGCCCGACGCATCACCCGGCCCAGCCTCCCGTGCTGGGCTCCGCTGCGCCCGGTGACAACCTACGGATAAAGGTTGCGCCGGGAATTGCATCACGCACCGCACCGCTCACCGAGCGGCGCAAGACGCATTCCACGCCCTGGGGCGTGGCGTCGTCGTTTCAGGCAAACAGGGGGCAAAGACCCTCGTGCTGGTTCCAACCCTTATCCGGTGCCCGGCCCCGGCCGTGCCATGCCGACAAGAATAAAAGTGAGGTAGACCGATGGTCACGCAACTCGAAGAAAGCCGTTCCGCCCGTTTCGCCATGCGCTGCTCAGCCTGGGCCGAGCGCTGGTTCCCCGACTCCTGGGTATTCGCCGCGCTGGCGGTCCTGATCGTCACCGTCGCCGTGATGGCCATGGGCGCACCCGCCAGCGCCACGGCCAAGGCCTTCGGTGACGGGTTCTGGAGCCTGATCCCCTTCACCATGCAGATGGCCTTCGTGGTCATCGGCGGCTATGTGGTCGCCAGCTCCGGCCCGGCGTCCCGGCTCATCGACCTGCTGGCCCGGGTGCCGAAGAACGGGCGCTCGGCGGTGGCCTGGGTGGCGCTGATCTCCATGCTCGCCTCGCTGCTCAACTGGGGCCTGTCCCTGGTGTTCGGCGGCCTGCTGGTACGCGCCCTGGCCCGCCGTGAAGACATCAAGATGGACTACCGCGCCGCCGGTGCCGCCGCCTACCTCGGCCTGGGCGCCGTGTGGGCACTGGGGCTGTCGTCCTCCGCCGCGCAGTTGCAGGCCAACCCGGCCAGCCTGCCGCCGTCCATCCTCGCCATCACCGGCGTGATCCCCTTCACCGAGACCATCTTCCTCTGGCAATCGGGCGTGATGCTGCTGGCGCTGATCCTGGTGTCCCTGGCCATCGCCTACATGACCGCGCCCAGCGCGGCCAGCGCCCGTGATGCCAAGGCCTGCGGCGTGGACCCGAGCTTCACCGCGCCGCCGCAGCCCAAGCCGACCCGCCCGGGCGAGTGGCTGGAGCACAGCCCGCTGCTGATCATCATGCTGGTGGTGCTGGCCGGTGGCTGGCTGGCCCAGGAGTTCGCCAGCAAGCCGGCGATCACCGCCATCTCCGGGCTCAACACCTACAACCTGCTGTTCATCATGGCCGGTGCGCTGCTGCACTGGCGCCCGCGCAGCTTCCTCGACGCCGTGGCCCGCGCCGTGCCGACCACCACCGGGGTGCTGATCCAGTTCCCGCTGTACGGCTCCATCGCCGCGCTGATGACCACCGTCAACGGCAGCGACGGCCAGACCCTGGCGCACCACATCTCCACCTTCTTCGTGCAGATCGCCTCCCACGACACCTACGCGCTGCTGATGGGCGTGTACTCCGCCGTGCTGGGCTTCTTCATTCCCTCCGGTGGCGGCAAGTGGATCATCGAGGCGCCCTACGTGATGCAGGTGGCCAACGAGCTGCGCTACCACCTGGGCTGGTCGGTGCAGATCTACAACGCCGCCGAGGCGCTGCCGAACCTGATCAACCCCTTCTACATGCTGCCCCTGCTGGGCGTGCTGGGCCTGAAGGCGCGCGACCTGATCGGCTTCTCCTTCGTCCAGCTGCTGGTGCACACCCCGCTGGTGCTGGTGCTGCTGTGGGCCCTGGGCACCACCCTGGAATACGTGCCGCCGGTGATGCCGTGATGGGGAAAGGCGAGGTGAGGTAAACAGCGATGGATGTTGGGCGCAGTCAACGCTGCGCCCAATCCGATTCTGCTTCATTGAAGCTCTCGGCGTGTGTCATAAGTTCTATACGCACTATCTCATCCGCCATTTCTATGATGGAGCCTTGATGGCTGGCAAAGATCAAAGTACCACCCTGTGACCTAAGGAAACGAAGCGCTTTTTTTGCAGTGTTTTCATCTAGAGCGGAAGTTGGTTCATCGAGAATAATTATACGTTTCTGACGTAATACTGCTCTGGCAATACCAATTCGCTGTTGCTCCCCCCCTGAAAGTGAACGGTTTTCTCCACCGACAGCTATGTCTAGGCTATTTGTGCTGACATCGTCGCTCAGGTGAAGGTCTAGTGCGTCAATTACTTCAATCAGCTCGCTGTCATCCACCACCCTGTCCGTGCCGTAAAGCAGGTTTTCACGAACCGTTCCCGAAAAGATAAATGGGGTTTGTTGGACAACGCTTATTTGGTCAATTACCGCATCGGACGAAAGGGTCTTCAGGTCCGCCCCGAAGAGGGCTATGGAACCTGTATAGGTGCGATTTAACCCGATCATACTATTGATTAATGTTGTCTTTCCGCTGCCGGAAGGGCCGCAGATTGCGTAGGTCTTTCCGAGCTGGATGTTGGTGGACAGTGGTTTGATATGCTCGGTTTGATATTTGTCTATCTTGAACAATATAGAGGATTTTTTGCACTGAGTTGTACCGCTTGGAGAGGGGGCGGTGAGCTTGAAATATTTGAGGCCGGCCTCCAGTGCAAGATGATCTCTCTTCAGGCCGACTAAGGAGCTGGCGATTACTGCGAATGGGGCTGTTAGCTGGACGACATAGGAGACCACCATCACAAAGTCGCCGACCGAGAATTGGTTATTAAGTGTAAGGTTGGCCGATGTAAGGGTGAATGCGAGGAGGGTCATACCGATCGCAATGACTTGCAAGCTTAGTAGGAGAGCCATTCGTGAGTTTGCTTTGAAGATAGCCTTTGTATAATTATGAATGACGCTTTTGATTTTTCTTGATTCTCTAGGTTGCGAGGCGTTTATAAGTATTTCGTTGGTTGCATCAATTTTTTCAGACAGGAACTCAGTAAGTTCATTTACTGCATTGAAACAGTCCAGGTGCACGTCTTCTGTTCTTTGTGATACCCATATTGCGATAAGAAATAGCAGGGTGATGGAAACTAAAAATGCGAAGGAGAAAGCTAGGCTCGTTGATTTCCACAAGATGATGAATACAAGAATTAATTCGAAGGCTAATGGTGCTAGAGTCCAGAATAGTGTTTGATTGATTTGTCCAAAACTTGTCATTGATCTGTCAAAATCTGAAAGAATCTCTCCCTTTGTTAGGATTTTATGATTTTCTGGGGTGAGCTTTAAGAAGCATTCGAATAGTGATCTATAAAAAGACGCATCGCAGCGTACCATGACATAAGAGGTTGCTATGCTTTTGAGCCATTCCATTGCATTGCTGACTGTCCAGGCTAGTGCATAGGCAGAGACAACTATATATAAAAGGCTTCTCTCGGCAGAAGAGTTGCTCAGTAAATTTGCTGACTCCCTCAAAAGTAGCGGTACGATAGAGCTGAACGCGGAAATGAATAAAATAATAGCAAGTACTAATGAGAAGTCTCTGAAGAATGCCGGGTATTTTTGTTTAGTTATGTCGAGCGCGTTACGGTAGGAATGAGTTAGTTTGGTGCTCATGGTCGGGATAATGATCTCTTGCTAGATAGAGAGGATTTCATGAAGTGATTCAGGGATTTCTTGTTTGTCGCCTATAACCAAACCGCTATCACTTTCAGTCCACGCATGGGCAAAAAATCATCCGATTTTGAGTGTGAAAACCTCTCCTTTAACTGCTTGGAGAAGATGCATATGACTGCTGCAGGCATGATGTGCTGAGAGATAGTTTTTATGCCTGTTTGATGCTTCGGTCGAAGTGCTTGCTCTAACTATTAATTGGCTGGGTTTAAATGATTGGTTTTTTAGCATTGAAGTCCGCTCCTTCTGCTCCTTCGCTGTGATGCCATTTGATGCTTGTCTTGAATGCGATGAGTTTCAATAGGTAGCGGCTTATGAAAGCTGGCGAAAAGTAGCGACGTTGCTTGCGAAGATTCTTAGGCGGTATTTAAGGGGGTGAAAATGACACAAGGCGCCTAGTCAATTTATTACATTATTTGAATGGTCTGGTGGGGTTTAATTGGCGGTTGGGTGGTAATGCTTTATAAATTCTAGGCGGGAAGCGTTAGGCGTTAAAAGGACCGCTGTTTTCGATCATGTCAGGCCCGGTTTCTTATTGCCAAAAAGCGGCGAAGAAAATTTCGCGAAGGAGCGGGGATAACAGATGGATTTGTTTGGCCTTGGTTAGCCGATAGGGAGCGGAATCTATGCGAACGCTTGAACTGCAAATGCAGGAGCGGGTAGGTGGCGGACTGGCTCCGCCTTCCTGGTTGCAGAGATCGTTGCCTGTGGGGTGGATGAGACCCCAGCGTTAATTTTTGAAAACGGCAAGTAGACCGGAACTATCTGCCCCGCTTGGCCAGCAGCGCGCGGGCGACGCGGGAGCCGTTTTCCTTGCCGAGCACGGCGCAGATGCGTTGGCCGGCGTCCACCAGGCGGTCCATGTCGATGCCGGTTTCGATGCCCATGCCGTTCATGAGGTAGAGCAGGTCTTCGGTGGCGACGTTGCCGGTGGCGCCCTTGGCGTAGGGGCAGCCGCCGAGGCCGGCGACGGAGCTGTCGAACACGGCGATGCCTTCCAGCAGGCCGGCGTGGACGTTGGCCACGGCCTGGCCGTAGGTGTCGTGGAAGTGCCCGGCGAGGCGCTCGCGGGGCACCCTGGCGCCCACCACCTCGAACAGGTGGCGGGTGGCGCCGGCGGTGCCGGTGCCGATGGTGTCGCCGAGGGAGACTTCATAGCAGCCCATGGCGTCCAGCTGGGCGGCGATGGCGGCCACCTGTTCGGCGGGCACCTCGCCCTCGTAGGGGCAGCCCAGCACACAGGAGATGTAGCCGCGCACGCGGATGCCGTTGGCCCGCGCCGCGTCCATCAGCGGCACGAAGCGCTCCAGGCTCTCGGCGATGGAGCAGTTGATGTTCTTCTGCGAGAAGGCCTCGGAGGCGGCGGCGAACACCGCCACTTCCTTCACCCCGGCTTCCAGGGCGGCCTCGAAGCCCTTCATGTTCGGCGCCAGGGCGGCATAGGTGACGCCCGGGCGGTAGGTGATGCCGGCGAACACCTCGGTGCTGCCGGCCATCTGCGGCACCCACTTGGGCGAGACGAAGCTGCCCACCTCGATGTAGCCGAGGCCGGCGGCGGAGAGGTCGTCCACCAGGCGCACCTTGTCGGCCACGCTGATGGGTTGCTTCTCGTTCTGCAGGCCATCGCGGGGGCCGACTTCGACCAGGCGGACCTTCTTGGGAATCGTCATCGCGTCATCTCTCTCATTCATCGGCGGCGCCGAGCCGGGTTCCCGGCTTAATCAGAGTTCATCTCCGTAGGATGGGTAGAGCGAAGCGAAACCCATCAACCCCGCGATGGGTTTCGCGGGGCTCTACCCATCCTACAAGGGCATCGGTGGCAGGTGCCGGGCCGGGCCAGGCTGGTGGATGTAAAGAGCGACGACATCCACCCTACGGGGCTGTGCCCCCTCAGGCCTCTTCCAGCTCCACCAGCGCGGTGCCTTCGGCGACCAGTTCGCCTTCGCTGCAGTACAGCGCCTTGACGGTGCCTGCGTGGGGCGCGCGGATGCTGTGCTCCATCTTCATCGCCTCCAGCACCACCAGGGCAGTGCCGGCTTCGACGGCCTGGCCGGCGTCCACCAGGATGCGCACGATACTGCCGTTCATGGGCGCCGTCAGCCCTCCGTGATGGGCGTGCCCGGCCTGGGCCTCGGCCACCGGGTCGACCTGTTCCACGCGTTGCAGCTCGCCGTCCCATTCCAGGTAGAGGGTGTTGCCCCGGCGGATCGCCAGGCGCTGGCGGGTGATGCCGTCCTGTTCCTGCCACAGGCGTTCGCCCTCGAGGCGGATCGGGCTCGGCGCGGTGCCGCGCAGGCGCACCACCTGGCGTTCCTCGCCACAGGCCAGGTGCAGGTCCACCTCGCTGGGCAGCCCGGGGCGCCAGCCATCGTTGCGGCTCCAGGGCGAATGCGGGTCGTCCTCGCGCAGGCGGGCGGCGCTGCCCTGGCGGAAGGCTTCGGCGGCAACCTGCCAGAGGGCTTCGGGCCGCGCGGCAGGGGCGGGCAGAAGTGGCTCCTGGTGGCGGGCGATGAAGCCGGTGTCCAGTTCGGCGGCGGCGAAGGCGGGGTGGGCCAGCACGCGGCGGAGGAAGGCCAGGTTGGTGGCGAAGCCGCCCACGGCGGTTTCGTCGAGCATGGCCAGCAGGCGCTGGCGGGCTTCCTCGCGGGTCTCGCCCCAGGCGATCAGCTTGGCCAGCATCGGGTCGTAGAAGGGCGAGACCTCATCGCCCTCGGCGACGCCGCTGTCCACCCGGCGGCCGGGGCCGGCGGCGGGTTCGCGGTACAGCGCGAGGCGGCCGCTGGCGGGGAGGAAGTCCTGCTGCGGGTCTTCCGCGTAGAGGCGCACTTCGATGGCATGGCCGTTCAGCGGCACCTGCTCCTGGGTGATGGGCAGCGCCTCGCCCCGGGCGACGCGGATCTGCCAGGCCACCAGGTCCAGGCCGGTGATGGCCTCGGTGACCGGGTGCTCCACCTGCAGGCGGGTGTTCATCTCCATGAAGAAGAAGTCGCCACGCTCGTCGAGGAGGAATTCCACGGTGCCGGCACCGACGTAGCCAATGGCCTGGGCGGCGCGCACGGCGGCTTCGCCCATGGCGCGGCGCAGCTCCGGCGACAGGCCGGGGGCGGGGGCTTCCTCGACCACCTTCTGGTGGCGGCGCTGGATCGAGCAATCACGCTCGTTGAGGTACAGGCAGTTGCCGTGGCGGTCGGCGAACACCTGGATCTCCACGTGGCGCGGCTTGAGGACGTACTTCTCCACCAGCATGCGCGCGTCGCCGAAGGCCGACTGGGCTTCACGCTGGGCCGAGGCCAGGGCTTCGCCCAGCTCGGCTTCGCGCTCGACCACCTTCATGCCCTTGCCGCCACCACCGGCGGCGGCTTTCAGCAGCACCGGGTAGCCGATGCGCTCGGCGGCGGTGCGGAAGGTCTCCAGGTCCTGGGCCTCGCCGTGGTAGCCGGGCACCAGGGGCACGCCGGCTTCCTCCATCAGCGCCTTGGCGGCGGACTTGCTGCCCATGGCGTCGATGGCGCTGGCCGGCGGGCCGAGGAACACCAGGCCGGCGGCCTCGATGGCACGGGCGAAGGCGGCGTTCTCGGAGAGGAAGCCGTAGCCGGGGTGGATGGCCTGGGCACCGCTGGCCTGGGCGGCGGCGATGATGCGCTCGGCCAGCAGGTAGCTTTCCGAGGGCTTGGCGCCCCCCAGGTTCACCGCCATGTCCGCCTCGCGCACGTGGCGGGCGTGGCGATCGATTTCACTGTGCACGGCCACGGTGGTCAGGCCCAGGGCCTTGGCGGTGCGCATCACCCGGCAGGCGATTTCGCCACGGTTGGCGATCAGCAAGGTTGTAATCATTGTTCTGCTCCTTTGGCGAGCTGGGGCTAGTGCTGGCTGCGACTGCTTCCAGCTTCGGGCTTCCAGCTTCTAGCTGTTCGTCTGCCAACTCGGCTTGCGCTTCTCCAGGAAGGCCGTGAGCCCTTCCTGCCCCTCGGGGCTGACGCGGATGCGGGCGATGGCGTTCTCGGTGTAGCGGCGCAGGTTGGGGCTGAGGGCACCGCTGCCGACTTCGCGCATCAGCTCCTTGCTCACGCGCATGGCCTGGGGGCTGTTCAGCAGCAGGTTGGCGGTCCAGTCCTGCACCGCCTGTTCCAGTTCCTCCGCCGGGTAGCACTCGGCGAGCAGGCCCAGTTCGCGGGCGCGCTCGCCGCTGAAGCGTTCGGCGGTGAGGGCGTAGCGGCGCGCGGCGCGCTCGCCGATGGCCTGGACCACGAAGGGGCTGATCACCGCCGGGGCCAGGCCGATGCGCACCTCCGACAGGGAGAACTGCGCGTCGCTGGCACCGATGGCCATGTCGCAGCAGCTGATCAGGCCCAGTGCGCCGCCAAAGGCCGCGCCCTGCACCACGGCCAGGGTCGGCACCTTGAGCTGGTAGAGGTTGTACATCAGCTCGGCCAGCTCGCGGGAGTCGTCCAGGTTGGCGTTGTAGTCGAGGCGCGCGGACTCCTGCATCCAGGCGAGATCCGCGCCGGCGGAGAAGTGCCGGCCCCGGCCGCGCAGTATCAGGAAGCGCACGTTGGCGGCGCTCTTGACGGTTTCGATGGCGAGGATCAGCTCACGGATCATGCCGGCGTTGAAGGCGTTGTTCTTCTCCGGGCGGTTGAGCCAGAGGGTGGCGACGCCGTTGTCGGCGAACTCCAGTTGCAGGGTGTCGAAGTCGGTCATGGGGTTCCCCAGCTGCACGTTTCAAGCGGCAAGCTGCAAGTGCGAGCCGCGGCCCTTGGGGCTTGCGGCTTGCAGCTTGCGGCTGGTTTTTTCACATCCTGAACACGCCGAAAGTGGTCGGCTCGATCGGCGCGTTGAGCGCGCTGGAGATCGCCATGGCGAGCACCTCGCGGGTCTGCGCCGGGTCGATCACGCCGTCGTCCCAGAGCCGCGCGCTGGAGTAGTAGGGGTGCCCCTGGCGCTCGTACTGGTCGAGGATCGGCTGCTTGAGGCGGGCCTCTTCCTCGGCGTTGAACACCTGCCCGGCGCGTTCGCTCTGCTCGCGCTTGACCTGGGCCAGCACCCCGGCGGCCTGCTCGGCGCCCATCACGCCGATGCGCGCGTTGGGCCACATCCACAGGAAGCGCGGGTCGTAGGCGCGGCCGCACATGCCGTAGTTACCGGCGCCGAAGCTGCCGCCGATGATCACGGTGAACTTGGGCACCCTGGCGCAGGCCACGGCGGTGACCAGCTTGGCGCCGTGCTTGGCGATGCCGCCGGCCTCGTACTTCTGGCCGACCATGAAGCCTGTGATGTTCTGCAAGAACAGCAGCGGGATGCCGCGCTGGCAGGCCAGTTCGATGAAGTGCGCGCCTTTCTGCGCAGCCTCGGCGAAGAGGATGCCGTTGTTGGCGAGGATGGCGATCGGGTAGCCGTTCAGGTGGGCGAAGCCGCACACCAGGGTGGTGCCGAACAGGGCCTTGAATTCATCGAACTCGGAGCCGTCCACCAGGCGGGCGATCACCTCGCGCACATCGAAGGGCTGCTTGGCGTCCGCCGGGATCACCCCGTACAGCTCCTCCGCCGCGTAGCGCGGTGGCACCGGCTGGCGGTGGTTGAGCTGGCCGAGCTTGCGCCAATTGAGGTTGGCGATGCTGCGGCGCGCGAGCGCCAGGGCGTGGGCGTCGTCCTCGGCGTAGTGGTCGGCCACGCCCGAGGTCTTGCAGTGCACATCGGCACCGCCCAGGTCCTCGGCGCTCACCACCTCGCCGGTGGCGGCCTTCACCAGCGGCGGGCCGGCGAGGAAGATGGTGGCCTGGTTGCGCACCATGATGGTCTCGTCGCTCATCGCCGGCACGTAGGCGCCACCGGCGGTGCAGGAGCCCATGACCACGGCGATCTGCGGGATGCCCAGGGCGCTCATGTTGGCCTGGTTGAAGAAGATGCGGCCGAAGTGCTCGCGGTCGGGGAAGACCTCGTCCTGGCGCGGCAGGTTGGCGCCGCCGGAGTCCACCAGGTAGATGCACGGCAGGCGGTTTTCCCGGGCGATGGCCTGGGCGCGCAGGTGCTTCTTCACCGTCAGCGGGTAGTAGGAGCCGCCTTTCACCGTGGCGTCGTTGGCCACGATCATGCATTCGACGCCTTCCACGCGACCGATGCCGGCCACCACGCCGGCGGCGGGCACGTCCTCGCCATACACCTCGTGGGCGGCCAGCTGGCCGATCTCGAGGAAGGGCGAGCCGGGGTCGAGCAGGCGGTTGATGCGCTCGCGCGGCAGCAGCTTGCCCCGCGAGGTGTGGCGTTCCTGGGCCTTGGCGCCGCCGCCTTCATGGACGCGCGCCAGCAGCTCGCGTAGCGCGCCGACCTGCTCGCCCATCGCCGCGGCGTTGGCGGCGAAGTCGGGGGAGCGGGGGTTGATCTGGGTGTGCAGGATCATGGCTTCTCCATGAGCTGCAAGCCGCAAGCACCAAGCTGCAAGAGGGGCTCCCTTGCCGCTTGAAGCTTGCTGCTTGCCGCTTACTTAGTCTCGTTGAACAGCTCGCGCCCGATCAGCATGCGGCGGATCTCGCTGGTGCCGGCGCCGATCTCGTAGAGCTTGGCGTCGCGCAGCAGGCGGCCGGCGGGGAATTCGTTGATGTAGCCGTTGCCGCCGAGGATCTGGATCGCGTCCAGGGCCATTTGCGTCGCGCGCTCGGCGGTGTAGAGGATCACCCCGGCGGCGTCCTTGCGGGTGGTCTCGCTGCGGTCGCAGGCCTGGGCCACGGCATAGAGGTAGGCGCGGCTGGCGTTGAGCTGGGTGTACATGTCGGCGACCTTGCCCTGGATCAGCTGGAACTCGCCGATGCTCTGGCCGAACTGCTTGCGGTCGTGGATGTAGGGCACCACCACGTCCATGCACGCCTGCATGATCCCGGTGGGGCCGCCGGAGAGCACCACGCGCTCGTAGTCGAGCCCGCTCATCAGCACCTTCACGCCACCATTGAGCACGCCGAGGATGTTTTCCTCCGGCACCTCGACGTCATCGAAGAACAGCTCGCAGGTGTTGGAGCCGCGCATGCCGAGCTTGTCGAACTTGTTGCTGCGGGAGAACCCCTTCCAGTCGCGCTCGACGATGAAGGCGGTGATGCCGTGGGGGCCCTTGTCCAGGTCGGTCTTGGCGTAGATCACGTAGGTGTTGGCGTCGGGCCCGTTGGTGATCCAGGTCTTGCTGCCGTTGAGCACGAAGCGGTCGCCCTTGCGGTCGGCGCGCAGCTTCATGGAGACCACGTCGGAGCCGGCGTTGGGCTCGCTCATGGCCAGGGCGCCGACGTGCTCGCCGCTGATCAGCTTGGGCAGGTACTTGTGCTTCTGCTCGGCGGTGCCGTTGCGGTTGATCTGGTTGACGCACAGGTTGGAGTGGGCGCCGTAGGAGAGGGCGACCGAGGCGGAACCGCGGCTGATCTCCTCCATGGCCACCACGTGGGCCAGGTAGCCCAGGCCCGCGCCGCCGAACTCCTCGGGCACGGTGATGCCGAGCAGGCCCATCTCGCCGAACTTCTTCCACATGTCCATGGGGAAGGCATTCTCGCTGTCCACCTGGGCCGCGCGGGGCGCCAGTTCGGCGGCGACGAAGTGCTGCACCTGCTCGCGCAGCATGTCGATGGTGTCGCCGAGGGCGAAGTTCAGGCTCGGGTAAGTCATGGTTCCACCTGTGCTTGTGATTGTCGGGAAACGGGTTGTCGGGTCAGGCGCTGGCGCCCTGTTTCTTGGTTTCGGCGAGGGCGGCCAGGCAGCGTTCCTCGGCGGTGTCCAGCTCCAGCTGCATCTGCTGGATGTCGAGCAGCTGCTGTTCCAGCTGCGCGCGGCGGGCGGCGATCTTCTCCATGAAGGTCTCCAGCTGCTTGCGGTTGCCGCTGCTCGGGTCGTAGAGGTCGATCAGCTCCTTGCACTCGGCGAGGGAGAAGCCGATGCGCTTGCCGCGCAGGATCAGCTTCAGCGCCACCAGGTCCTTGGGGCTGTAGATGCGCTCCTGGCCCCGGCGTTCGGGGAAGAGCATCTCCTGCTCCTCGTAGAAGCGGATGGCGCGGGTGGTCACATCCAGTTCGCGGGCGAGGTCGGAAATGCTGTAGGTCTTGGACATGGAAACGGGCTCGGCTGTGTTTACCTTTACGTTAACGTAAACCTGTGCGAACCTGCCTGTCAACGCTCGTCACGGTCGTTCCGCTGGCCCCTTCTGGCGCGAAGATTGCTCGCCATGCCCACGGACGACACGACTCTTTACGGCGCCGGAAGGCGGGTGTAGACATTCTGGGCGACCCTGCCGCCGGGCTCCCATACAGGTGCCGGGCGAGGAGGGCGCTGGAGTACGGATGACATGCGAATAACAAGAAACGACGATGTCCTGCGGCAATCCCGGCTCGCCCGACTGCGCCTGCAGAGCGAGGGCGAACTGCCCGGCGGCGTGCTGCGCGAGGAGATCGACGCCTCCTGGCGGCGCAGCCTCGGCCACGGGCTCGACTGCCTCGAAGGCGACGACGCGGGCATCGAGCAGATGCGCGACCTCGACCTCCTGCTGGCGGGCAATCGCCTGCTGATCGACGCCGCCACCCCCGAACTCGAATACCTGGTGCGTCAGCAGGGGCAGGGCGGCCTGGTGATACTCGGTGACGCCCAGGCCAACGTCCTGGCCATCGAAGGGCAGACCGACGCCCTGCAGCTCGCCGGCCTGCGCGACCTGCGCCCGGGCAGCTGCTGGAGCGAATCCCTGCGCGGCACCAACGCCCTGGGCACCGCCGTGGTCGAGGGCCGGCCGACCCTGATCAACAGCGGCGAGCACTACCTGGACCGCCTCAGCCGTTTCGCCTGCACCTCGGTGCCGCTGAAAGACCCCCATGGCCGCGTGGTCGGCGTCATCGACCTGACCCGCGAAGGCCACTTCGCCGAGCCCCGCGACAGCTTCGCCACGCTGCTGCTGGCGGCCGGCAATATCGAGAGCCGCCTGTTCGGCCTGACCTATCCGCAGCAGCTGGTGCTGGCCTTCCATTCACGCCCGCAGTACCTCGGCTCCGCCTGGCACGGCCTGCTGGCCCTGAGCCTGGACGGCGAGCTGCTGGCCGCCAACGACCAGGCCTGCAACCTGCTGCGGGTGGAGCGCCAGGCGCTGCTGGGGCACCGCTGCGAGGAGCTGCTCGGCGCCCGCGCCTCGGGCTTCCTCGCACGCCTGCTGCAGGGCGGGGTGAGCAGCGTGCAGACCCCGCGCGGCGAGTTCTTCTTCCGTGCCCTGCACCTGCCCCGGCACATCGGTGTCGCCCCGGTGGCACCGGCCAGGCCGACCGCCGCGCCCGCACCGGAGCTGGAAGCCCTGGCCGGCGGCAACGCGCGCCTGGCCCGGGCCTTGCGCATGGCCCGCCAGGGGCTGGCCGGCGAGCTGCCGGTGCTGCTGCTGGGCGAAACCGGCACCGGCAAGGAAGTGGTCGCCCGCGCCTTGCACCAGGCCAGTGCGCGCGCGGGCAAGCCTTTCGTCGCGGTGAACTGCGCGGCGATCCCCGAAGGGCTGATCGAATCCGAACTCTTCGGCTACCGAGAGGGCGCCTTCACCGGCTCGCGCAAGGGCGGCATGGTCGGCCGGGTGATGCAGGCCCAGGGCGGCACGCTGTTCCTCGACGAGATCGGCGACATGCCCCTGGCCCTGCAGGCGCGCCTGCTGCGCGTGCTGCAGGAACGCCGCGTCGCACCGCTCGGCGCGGGCGAGGAGCAGGAGCTGGACATCGCCGTGATTTGCGCCACCCACCGCGACCTGCAGCGCCTGGTGCAGGGCGGGCAGTTCCGCGAAGACCTCTACTACCGCGTCAATGGCGTGAGCCTGCGCCTGCCGTCGCTGCGTGAGCGCGATGACCTGGCCACCCTCATCGCCGAGGTGCTGGCGCGCCTCGGCGAACCCGGCATGAGCCTGGACAAGGACCTGGCCGAACTGCTCGGCGGCTACGACTGGCCGGGCAACATCCGCCAGCTGGAGATGGTGCTGCGCTCGGCCCTGGCCATGCGCGAGCCCGGCGAACGGACGCTGGGCCTGGACCACCTCACCGACAGCCTGCTGGACGAGCTGACCAGCAGCCGTCGCCAGCCCGGCAGCATCCGCGAGAACGAGCTGGAGCTGATCCGCAGCGCCCTGGAGCGCCACCAGGGCAATGTCTCGGCCGCCGCCGACGCCCTGGGCATCAGCCGCGCGACCCTGTATCGCAAGCTGAAGCAGCTCAGGGGATGAGTTCCATGCAGGAGCATATTGTTCTTGTAGGGGCGAATTCATTCGCCAAGGGCAACGCAGTTGCCCCGTTGGCAGTCCTCCGGCCTGCTGGGCGAATGAATTCGCCCCTACAGTGTTTCTGTGCCTCATGACCCGCCTCCTGCTCAAACTCGTCGACGCCAGCGACCCCGACCTGCTGCGTCGCGCCCTGGCCTGGCTCTACGGCTTCGTCCGCCCCCACGGGCGGGCCATCGCCGCGCTGCTGGGGCTGTCCCTCTGCGCCAGCCTCCTGGTGCTGGCGCAGCCCTGGCTGACCAAGACGCTGATCGACGACGGCCTGCTGGCCCGGGACTTCGGCACCCTGGTGCAGGTGGCCCTGGCGATGATCCTGGTCGGGCTGCTCGGCACGGCGCTGTCGGGCATCAACCGCTACCTGCACACACGGCTCTCGGGGCGCATCCTCTTCGCCCTGCGTGACGACCTCTACCGCCACCTGCAGCGCCTGTCGCCGGCCTTCTTCGGGCGCAAGCGCCTGGGCGACATCCTTTCCCGGCTCGATGGCGACGTGGCGGAAATCCAGCGCTTCGCCGTGGACTCGCTGTTCTCCGCCGTCTCCAGCGTCATCGGCCTGGTCGGCGCGGTGGCGCTGATGCTGATGCTGTCCTGGCAGCTGTCGCTGCTGCTGGCGCTGCTGATCCCCATCGAGGTGCTCTGGCTGCGCTGGATGCGGCGCAAGGTGGAGCGCGAGGTGCGCAGCCTGCGCGAGCGTTCGGCGGATGTGTCGTCCTTCCTGGTGGAAACCCTGCCGGCGATGAAATTCATCCAGGCCGCCGGTGCCCAGCAGCGCGAAGCGCGGCGCCTGGAAGGCTTGGGGCAGGGCTACATGCGCCAACTGCTGCGGGTGCAGGTCACCGAGTTCTTCACCCACGCGGTGCCCGGCACGCTCACCTCGCTGTCGCGCGCCTGCGCCTTCCTCATCGGCGGCTACTGGGTGATCCAGGGCACCTGGCAGCTGGGCGCGCTGATCGCCTTCTCCACCTACCTGGGCATGGCCGTGGGGCCGGTGCAGAGCCTGCTGGGGCTCTATGTCGCGCTGCAGCGGATGACCGTCAGCCTCGGCCGGGTGATGGAGCTGCAGCAGGAGCCGGTCACGGTGCGCCAGAGCGATGCGCCGCAGCCGATGCCGGAAGGCCGTGGCGCGCTGCGCCTGGAGGGCGTGCACTTCGCCCACGAGCAGCGCGCCGGCCTGCTACTCGATGGCGTGGACGCGAGCATTCCCGCCGGCCTCAAGGTCGCCATCAGCGGGGCGTCGGGCGTCGGCAAGTCCACCCTGATCGACCTGCTGCAACGCTTCTACGACCCGGACCGGGGCCGCATCCTGCTGGACGGCGCCGACCTGCGCGAACTGGACCTGCTCGCCCTGCGCCGGCGCATCGCCGTGGTCAGCCAGGACATCGTGCTGTTCCGCGGCACCCTGGCGGAGAACCTCGCCTACGCCGCCCCCGATGCCAGCCGCGAGGCCATCGAACAGGTGGCGCGGCTGGCCCGCCTCGATGGCCTGATCGCGTCCCTGCCCCTGGGGCTGGACAACCCCCTGGGCGAGCGTGGCCAGCAGCTTTCCGGGGGGCAGAGGCAGCGCATCGCCATCGCCCGCGCGCTGTTGCAGGACCCGCTGATCCTGGTGCTGGACGAAGCCACCTCGGCGGTGGACGAAGCCACCGAGCGCGAGGTGATCGCCGCCATCGACCAGCTCTTCGCCGGGCGCACGCGCATCCTCATCAGCCACCGTGCCTCCACCCTGGCCGAAGCCGATCTCGCGTTCCGCATGGAGCAGGGCCGCCTGCAGCGCCTGGAGCCGGTGAGCCATGGGCACTGAGCTGGCCATCGGCATCATCGACAGCGGCTTCGCCCTCGAGCAGGCCGAGCGGGTGACACTGGCCCGACGCTTCTGGCTGGAGGGCGGCGAGCTGCAGGAAGGCGAGGCGCAGCCCGATGCCCTCGGCCACGGCCCCCTGGTGCTGGATGCCATCTGCCCGCCCAGCGCGCCGGTGCGCACCTGCATGGCGCAGGTCTTCGGCGAGCGTTGGCAGACCAGCCCGTTGCAGGTCGCCGCCGCCCTGTACTGGCTGGCGGAGCAGGGCGTGGCGTTGATCAACATGAGCCTCGGCCTGCGTAATGACCGCCCCGTGCTGCGCGAGGCCTGCGCGCTGGTGCAGAGCGCCGGTGTGCTGCTCTGCGCCTCCAGCCCCGCCCAGGGCGCGCCGGTGTACCCGGCCGGCTACCCGGGGGTGATCCGCATCACCGGCGATGCCCGCTGCGCGCCAGGACAGTGGTCCTGGCTGGGCAGCCCCCAGGCCGATTTCGGCGCCCATGTCAGTGCCGCCAATGGCGTGGCCGGAGCCAGCATGGCCTGCGCTGCAATGAGCGGAATCATCGCGGCCCACCTGCGCGAGCACCCCGGTGCCGGCCGCGAAGCGGTGCTGCGCTGGCTGCACGAAGGCGCGGCCTTCACCGGGCCGGAGCGCCGCCATGGCTGAGGTCGTCGTGCTCGGCGCCGGCCCGGCGGGCGCTGCGGTCGCCCTGGGGCTGAAACGGCTGGGCTACCCGGTGCGTGTGGTCAGCGAGTGGCGGCGTTTCGCAGCGCTGGAGGGCGTGTCGCAACGGGTGCTCGAAGGCCTGCGTCATGCCGGGCTCACCCGTGCACTGGCCTGTGCCGATGCGCCGTCCGCTCGGCGGGTTGCCTGGGGCGCCGGCAGCCAATCGATCAACCGCGAATGCCTGCTGGATCGCCCGCGCTTCGATGCAGCGCTGCGCGAGGACCTGGCCGCTGCCGGCATCGCGGTGCAGGAAGCGCGGGTGCTGCGGGTCGAGGCGCTGGAGCGGGGGCACCTCGTGCATCTCGACGGCGGGGAGCCGCTGCGTGCGGACTTCCTGGTGGAAGCCCGGGGTCGCCAGGCACCGCTGGCGGGGGGGCGCCTGCGTGGGCCGGAAACCCTCAGCCTGCTCAATACCTGGCGCGAAGCACCGGGCCAGCCGGGCTCGGCGCTGGAAAGCCTGGCCGACGGCTGGGCCTGGATGGCACGGCGGGAGGACGGGCGCTGCTACTGGCAGATCACCCTCAACGCCCGCGACCTGCCGCCCAAGGAGCGCCTGCCGGCCTGGTGCGCGCAGCGTCGCAGTGAGTCCGCCCTGGTGTGCGAACTGTTCGGCGAGGTCGCGTTGCAGCCGGCCAACCTGCATGCCCGCAGCAGCACCGCGATTCTCTTCAACGAGGCCAGTGGCGTGGACTGGCTGCGCGTGGGCGATGCCGCCATGGCGGTGGACCCGCTTTCGGGCAATGGCATCTTCCAGTCCCTGTCCTCCGCGTTGCAGGCGCCGGCGGTGATCAACACCCTGCTGCAACGGCCCGAGCGCGGCGGGTTGGCGCAGCGCTTCCATCAGCAGCGGGTGGAGCAACTGTTCCTGCGCTTCGCCCGCACCGGTCGTGATTTCTACGCCCTGGAGCGGCGCTGGGCTAAGCAGCCGTTCTGGCGTGAACGCAGTGCCTGGCCGGATGCCGAGCCGCTGCACGTGCCAGCCGATGTGGGCCAGCTGCGGGTCGAGCGTGGACCCGTCATCCAGGGCGATTTGATCGAGGAGCGCGAGGTGGTCGTCACCGCCGACCAGCCCCTGGGCATCTGGCACCTGGACGGCATCGCACTCGCGCCCATCGTCCGGGCGCTGCATGGCGGCCGGCTCTCAGAGGCCCTGGCGGAGCAGGCGCCCGAGGCGCGGCGCAAGCTCCAGGGCTGGCTCCTGGCCCAGGGGTATAGGCCCTGATTCGTCCGTTTCCTGCCCTGTTCGGAATGACCGAAGGCTAGAATGCGACGTTGATTCAGCCTGGCCATTGAAGGGACCTCCATGCATTTCGACCTGATCCAGACCCTCAGCCTCGCGGGCAAGAACTCGGTTCCGAACGACGACCGCATCGGCAGCGCCGAGCAGCATGCCTGGGTCATCGACGGCGCCACCGACCTCGGCGAACCGGGGCTCATGGGCGAGCGCGGTGGCGCGGCCTGGCTGGCCGGCTCGGCGCATCGCGCATTCGCCGGTGCCTCGGGCCCGCTGGCGGAACTGTGCAACGGGGTGTTCGACCGCGTCGCCACGGACTATGCGCGTGACCGCCAGCGCGAGCCGGTCGCCCACTGGGAGTTGCCCCGCGCCTCGCTCGCCGCCGTGGCCATCGAGGGCGAAAGCCTCGCCTGCGGCCATCTCGGCGACTGCGTCGTCATCCACCGCAGCGCCAGCGGCGTCGCCTTCCTCACCCCCGAGCCGAACCGCGACACCGAACAGGCCGAAGCCGCGGCCCTGGGCCCGGGCACCGGTGCCGACAACGTGCGCAGCGCCCACGTGCTGGCCGACCGCCGCGCCGCCCGCGAACGCCCGAAGGCGGTGCTGAGCGTCGACGCCGAGCAGGCGAAGGCGGGCATGCACTACGCCCGCGCGCCGCTGGCCAGGGGCGACGACCTGCTGCTGATGACCGATGGCTTCGCCGCGCTGTTCGACACCTACCGCCACTACGACGCCGCCACCCTGGTGGCCCGCGTGCTCGAAAGCGGCCTGCTGCCCCTGGCCGCCGAGCTGCGCCGCATCGAACTCGAAGACGCCGCCTGCCTGCGCTATCCGCGCTTCAAGGCCAGCGACGATGCCTCGGTGATCTGGTTGCGGGTGGGGTAGGGCCGAAAGGCCCGCGTAGGGCGGGTGAAACCCGCGATGTTCCTGTACTCAGGGCGTCGGGTTGCACCCGACCTACGGGATTTGTCCGCGACGCACCACCGGTACCCACACCTCCACGAACCCCGTCCCCTCCATCGGCTCGAAATCGGCGCTGTATCGCTCGAACTCCGGGGCGTCGGCGAAGGCGTACCCGGACTCCGGCAGCCACTTGTTGAAGAGGGGGCGACGTTAGCAGGGGAGCAAAGGGGGGATTTGATCGTTCTTGCGGGCTGCCCGGGCTGGGGCGATTTCAACTATGAGACCTCGGTGCCGGGCAACTCGCGAATGAATTCGCTCCCACACAGGAGCATGGACGTAGAAGCGAGCTCTGCTCGCGAAGGGCGACTGAAGTCGCCCCTACAGGGACGGCGCGGAATTACTCCTCATGCCGCCCTTCGATCCCCCAGCCACTTGCCTTGCACAGCACATCGAAGTCGCGGGCCAGCTCCGCCAGGGTGATGGCGCCGAGGCGGTCTATGAGCAGGGCCTCGGCCTGGTTCAGGGCGTCTTCCAGGGCGGCGTTGACCACGCGCTCGACGGCGCATTCCGGGGTTTCGTTCTCGATGCCGATGGCGAAGATCCTCGGGCCACCGACGGCGTTGTGGATGTCCAGCAGGGTGATGGTTTCGAGATCCCCGGCCAGCGTCCAGCCACCGCCGTGGCCTTTCTCGGAGCTTACGTAGCCGGCCTGTCGCAGGCCGGCCATGGTGCGGCGGACGACCACTGGGTTGGTGTCCAGCATCCGGGCGATCTGCTCCGAGGTGAAGGGCTGGTCGTGGCGGGCCATGTGCAGCAGCACGTGGAGCATGCGGGAGAGCCTGCTGTCCTTTCTCATCGAGTTACCTCTGTTGCGCCTTGCGTCAGGTGGAATGAGTGACGCCACTTTATAAGTTGCGTGATAAAAAATCCTCGCTCTATCATGTAGCTCTAAAAGTTTCATGACTTTCGGCCGGCCGACTGAGTTGGCTCCGGGCGAGCAGAAGAGGAGTGGCAGCGATGCAGTACGACGTGATCATCATCGGCGGCAGCTATGCGGGCCTGTCGGCGGCCATGCCCTTGGCGCGGGCGCGCCGGCGAGTCCTGGTGGTGGACGAGGGGCTGCGGCGCAACCGCTTCGCCGCGCATTCCCATGGCTTCCTGACCCAGGACGGCAATGCGCCCGGCGCCATCGCCAGCCAGGCACGCGGGCAGGTGATGGCCTACGAAACGGTCGAGTGGCTGACCGGCAAGGCCGTCGCCGCTGCGCTGACGGAGCTGGGCTTCCGTATCGAGATCGAAGGCGCGGAGCCTCGCGAGGCGCGGCGGATCATCTTCGCTGGCGGGGTGGTGGATCAGCTGCCCGAGATTCCCGGCCTGGCCGAGCGTTGGGGCAACCGGGTGTTCCATTGTCCGTACTGCCACGGCTACGAGTTGCAGCAGGGGTGGATCGGCGTCATCGCCACGTCTGCCATGTCCATGCACCTGGCGCTGCTGCTGCCGGATTGGGGCCGCACGACGCTGTTCCTCAACGAGGCTTTCGAGCCCGACCCGGAGCAACTGGCCACGCTCGCCGCGCGCGGCGTGACACTGGAGCGCGAGCCTGTGCAACGCATTGATGGTGAGCTGGATGTGGTGCTGCGTGACGGGCGGGTGATCAGCCTGGATGGCCTGTTCGTGCCCACCCGCATCGATGTCGCCAGCGCGCTGCCGCAGATGCTGGGCTGCGAGTTCGACGAGGGCTTCTACGGGCGGATCATCCGCACCGACACCATGAAGGCGACCAGCGTGAAGGGCGTCTACGCCTGTGGCGACGCAGCGCGGATGGGCGGCTCGGTGCCCCTGGCGGTGGGCGACGGGACCCTGGCGGGAGCCGCCGCGCACCAGTCGTTGATCTTCGACAGTCACTGATGGCGGAGGCTCCTATGCACCCTTTTTCCGACCCGCAGGCCGTCGCCCGCTACGCGGAGGGGCCTGTCCGCCAGGTACCCGGGTTCCATGCCTTGCAGCGGATGGCGACCATTCTGCTGGCCGAGCGGGTGCCTGCGCAGGGCCGGGTGCTGGTGCTCGGCGCCGGTGGCGGGCTGGAACTGAAAGTGTTCGCCGAGGCGCAGCCCGGCTGGCGCTTCGTCGGGGTGGACCCGTCGGCGGAAATGCTCGCCCTGGCCCGCCAGACCCTGGGCGAGCTCGAGGCGCGCGTGGACCTGCACGAGGGTCATATCGAGTCGACTTCGCTTGCGCCCTTCGACGGCGCCACCTGCCTGCTCACCCTGCATCTCCTGCCGGAGGAAGGGCGGGGAGCTGCTGCTGCACCAGGCCGGTTTCGAGGGCGTCGAGCTGTTCTACGTCGGCTTCACCTTCAGGGGCTGGGTGGGGTATCGGCCGGGTTGGAAGGCCGATCCGGCGAGCACCGGAGTGGAGGCGCTGGCAGCCGAAAAAAAGCCCGCTCCACGGAGCGGGCTCGTTGCATGGCCGAAGGCGCCGACTCAGCCGATCAGGGTGTAGCCGAAGGGGTTGTGGCGCAGGTCGCCGAGCTTGTAGCCGAAGTCGGGGCGCTTCTTGTAAGGCGTGAGCGGCTCGCTGGCTTCCTCCAGGCCGAAGGTCGCCAGGAAGGCCTTCTCGAAGCGCGCGACCGAGTCGATCTGCTCCTGCTCCGATGGCTCCGCGTCCTCGCCGAAGGCGATCACGAAGTCCGGCAGCCCCAGGTTCTGCATGCCGCAGGTGTAGAGCTTGTCGTCGTCGCTGATGGGCTTGCGCACGAACATCTTGTACAGGGCCAGCAGCATGGACTTCTGGTCGCGCTGCTCCACCGCGTCGGTCATCTGGGTGATCAGCTCGCGCCAGCGCACGAGGCCATGGGCGAGGCCCGCCGTCTCGATCTTGGCGGCGGTGATC
The DNA here is from genome assembly GCF_018408275.1 of Pseudomonas sp. Pc102. NCBI lineage: Bacteria > Pseudomonadati > Pseudomonadota > Gammaproteobacteria > Pseudomonadales > Pseudomonadaceae > Pseudomonas > Pseudomonas sp. Pc102. Next base: position 2,527,675 of record NZ_AP021905.1, read on the forward strand.
ATGCCCTTGTCGATCAGGTTGCCCAGGCAGCGGGCCGTCACCATCGAGACCGAGATGCGCGTCCGCTCGGAGAAGATGTTGCGCACGATGAAGTAGGCGGAGGCGGTGTGGTTCTCGATGTTTTCCCAGTCCTGGTCGGTCATCGAGGGCTCGGTGCGGTCCATGCAGGCCGAGTAGGAGCGGAGCATGCGGTCGTCGTTCACCAGTTCGCTGAACTCCGGGTCCAGGCGATAGGTGTCGACGAAGGCTGCGGCGGCCATTTCCTCGAACTCCGACTTCAGCGCATCGAAGGACTCCATGTTGCCCAGCACGTTGAGGATCATCGCCGGGGGCAGGCTGGCCTTGATGTTGGCCAGCTGCTCGTCCTTGGCGGCGATGTAGGCCTCCAGCGCCTCGAAGTGCTTCACGGCGCTTTCCTGGATCGCCGCGCTCTGCTCGGCGATGGGGAAGGTATCGAGCGTGTCCTCGCCCTCTGCATCCACCTCGACGGGCTGGTAGCGCACCTCGTATTCGCGGGTCTCGTGGTCCACCAGCTTGAAGATGTAGTGGCGGTGGTCGCTGTGCCCGTTCCTGGCGGCCGGGCTGTCGAAATTCTCCACCGCGACGCGGATGCGGTGCTGGTCGAACACGACGAACGCCTCCGTCTCCTCGCCATCGTCAAGTTCGAGGGTCACCCACTCGTCGTTGTCATTGCCTTCGATGTACGCGTGGAAGTGCTCTTCCACGTACTCCGAGTTCAGCAGGGCCTGGATGCGGTCGTAATCGATTGCGGCGAGAGCGGGGCTCGGGGCGTTGGCCATGGTGCGTCCTGTCGGGCTGGTTCAGCGGCTGCCGGTGGCAGCGGATGGGTGGGGGATGGGGTGTTGAGGCGGCAATTATCGAGGGAGGCAGGCAGGGAATTCTGTGAGAGAGGCCTGAATCCGTGGAGGAGGGGTGGCCGGTGGTCGGCGGCCGGGTTTGTTGGGAGCGGTTATTTGCCAGGGGCAACATCGTTGCCCCTGGCGATCCCTTCATAGGGAATAGATCAGGGCCCCGGCTATTTACCCGGCAACTGCGCCAACTCTGCCAGTTTGCAGAAGTCTTCATAGTTGTTGCGCGACAGATGGACCATCGCGTCCATCAAGGCCCCTTCCCGGTACCGGCTGAGGTAGGAGTAGTCGGCGCCGTCGCGCAAGGCCGCGAAATCCAGAAGCAACTCCGCCATCACCTGGGTGGTGTGCAGTCGCGTGTCGAGGTGGTCGACCAACTGCTGGATGCGTTGCTCCTTGTAATCGATCAGAGGGGCGCTATTCATGCCGAGGCCTCCTTTGTGGATGTCACAAGGAGACGAGCGGGGTCGTAGATAGCGAGTCGGAACTGTAATTCATGCATGGTGGAGCTCCAGTGTTAAGAGGGAAAGCCACCAGTGTTTCGGGCTGTCAAACCCGGCCAGGGGATTTACCGTGGCCGGGGCAGGATAGGGAGGAGGGGGCGGGAGGGCAAGGGGAGATAGTCAGTATCTATTCGCCGGGCTACGCGTGGCCATCCCTTCTCATGAAGCCCTTCAATGCATCTTGCCTCTTAAACTGCACTGATCAGAGTTTATTGATTACCTCCTGATCCGAATTACGCATGAAATGGCGAAAATAAATAGCACCCCAAAAAGCATCAGAGCTGTTTTGAGCGATTCGTTGCTTGCGATGTATGCAAGTGTTCCAGAGAAACCTATTGCAGTTATCCAGTCATAGGATTTTATGCTGGTTAAACCTAGGATTAAATTCCGATTGGGGGAGAAAAATTTCGCCGCTAAAAGCGAAAGGAACACTACCAATGCAATGGGTTCTGCATCTTTCTCATTTGTGAGTTTCCATAACAAGAAACACAAGAGAGAGATGCCTGCTGATGTACAAATATATAGTGATTTATTCATTTGTTGAGAGCTCTATTTCCATCCTACGGATACATCGACTGTCGAGGAGTTTCCGCTTCCTACATAAGCTCCCATGCCAGTGGCTGGCAGTCTGGCGCCTGCGCCACCTACAGAGACTGTAGGGGCTGCACCAACTTGAACACCCTGCTGGCCTAACCTGACACCCTGAACCGAAAAGGTCTGAACGGCCTGCTGAGAAAATTGATACGGCTAGCGATGCTCTGGAAAGGCTCGCTAAGCAACTGAAGAAGACAGATCTGAAGCTGCATAAAAAGACACCGGCACGAGGCCGGTGTCAGGTGAGAGCTGTATCTATAAATCTAAAGAAACTGGAAAGATAAAGACGCTCCCAAAAGGCTAAGCTCGGCAATGGTTGAAGGGGGTATGAAACCACCTTCTTGCTCATCAGAGCTCTTAACGGGAAGCACTAAGTCTATTTCTAGAAACTCAGGCTTAATGGTATCTCTGGCTTCTCGAATTCGCTCAATGCCACCAAGATGAGTCCAAAGTGCTGGAATCAGCTCATCAATTCGGCAGCCATCAGGGAACTGCACTGAAAATCTAACAAATGAGCGCTTCAATAGACTTTTTACCCCGGGCTTAACTGGTTCACCACGAGTACCAGTTTCAGAGGCTTTCCTTCCTATTGCAGACTCTACTTGTTCAGGCGTCAGCTCAAATCCACGCAAGCATAAAGCTACTGTTTTAACCTTATTAGGTGTCGCGCTCATAGTGGCTCCTTGTCTGCCCCTGGAACACCGTTCCATAGCCAAGTTTTTCCTGTGGTCTTATCACGATAGATGTCAACGCCACCTTCTCCGCGTCCCTTCTTCGCATCGTGAGCATCATCGTAGCCGGCATCCTGTGCTGCTTTATTTCCGTCCCGCTCCTTAACCTTGGTGAGATCTTTTTCATTTGGCGCTGAACTGTCGGTGTCTGATGACTCATTGAAAAGCTTGTCACCAAGATACCAGCTCAGCCCTGCTCCGATGCCTGCACCAATGACACCGCCCACAACGGTTCCTACGCCAGGGCATACAGCTGTGCCAGCTGCGGCTCCCATTTCTGCTGCGGGTGCCGTAAGTACGCTTTGTCCTTTCGGGTCAACGTATTTAAGTGGGTTTCCTTCTACATACCCGTAGGTATTCACCCCGCCTTTGAGCCCAATCGGGTCGCTCTCGACGTAGCGCCCCGTCTCGGGGTCATAATCGCGGAAGTAGTTGTAGTAAAGCGCACTGTGCGCATCGGCGACTTGGCCCGGGAAGCGCAGGATCACATCGATATTGCCGCCATAGGTGTTGGGCTGCCCCACACCAAAGGCATCGCTTTGCCAGCTCCACACCAGGTTGCCGCCCTGGTTGGTGGCCAAGCGCGGGGTGTCGAGGTGGTCGCTGTGCAGGTAGGTGAGGGTGGTACTGGCGATGGTGGTGCCGGCGGCGTCGTAGTTCAGGTCGATCTGGGCGATGGGCAGGCTGTCGAGCCAGACGTAGTAGCTGGCTTTGCTCTTCTTGCCGCTGCTGGTGTAGCGCACCTGGCCGAGCACCTGGCCGTCGGGGCCGTAGAGGTAGGTGTAGGGCGTGTGGGCGGTGCCTTGCAGCACGTCTTTGAGCACGCGCTGGCCGAGGGCGTTGTAGGCGTAGCTGGCGATGGGGGTACCGGCGTCATCGGTGACGGCGTTGAGGCGGCCCTGGTCGTCGTAGGTGTAGCGGCGGCTCTGGCTGTAGCGGGTGTAGTTGCCGGCGGCGTCGGCTTCGACGGCGAAGCTGGTGCTGCGCTGGCTGAGGCGGTTGCTGTCGGGGGCGTAGTGCAGGGTCTGCTTGGCGGTCTGCGCTTCGGTGCCGTTGTTGGTGGCGTAGGTGGTGCGCGAACTGCGGTTGCCGGTGGCGTCGTAGGCGTAGGCCTTGCGGCTGGCGGCGGCCTTTTCCTCGGTCAGGCGGTCGAGGGCATCGTACTGGTAGTCGAGGCTGCCGAACAGGCTGTGGGCGTGCGCGGTGATGTTGCCGTTGGCGTCGTGGCTGTAGGTGCTCTGCCAGTTGCCGACCTGCTGGGCGGTGAGCTGGTAGTCCTGGTCATAGGTGCGGCTGAGGATGATGCCGTTGTTCCAGGTGAGGCTCTTGAGCGGCCCGAAGGGGGCGTAGCCGATGTTGCTGGCGAGGCTGGTGGGGGTTGCGCTGCCCACCGCGAAACCGACCTGGCTGACCTGGCCGGCGGCATTGCGGCTGTAGTGGATGCTGAAGCCGGCCGGGTAGTCGATGCGGATAAGGTTGTTGGCGGCGTCGTAGGCGTAGCCGAGGGTGTCGTATTGATCACTTCCCAGTACGGACACGGAGCGCAGCTGCTCGATGAGGTTGCCGCGCTCGTCGTACTTGTAGCCGAGCACGCCGCTGGCGTCCTGCACCGCAGTGAGGCGGCCCACCCCTTTGTTGCCGTTGGCGGTCATGTCGTAGTGGTACTGGACGTTGAGCGCGGGGGTGGCGGGGTACTGGCGGCCGGTGAGGCGGTCGAGGGCGTCGTAGCTGTAGGTGGTGACGATGCCGCGGGCATCGGTCTTGCGGATGACGTTGCCGGCGGCGTCGTGCGCGTAGGTGGTGGTGCCGGTGTCGGGGCTGATGAGTTGGGTGAGGTTGCCGAGGCCGTCGTATTCGTAGCGGGTGGTGACGCCGCGTGGGTCGACGACCTGGGTGAGGTTGTCCTGGGCGTCGTAGCCGAGGCGGGTGACCTTGCTCAGCGGATCGGTGCTGGAGACCAGGCGATCGAGGGCGTCATAGGCCTTTGTGTGGCTGAACTGACGCGGGTTGGTGTCGGTGGTGGGGTTGTCGTTGAGGTCGTACTGCTGGCTGTGGGTCTGGCCACCGGCGCCGACCGAGCGCAGCAGGCGGCCGAGCTCGTCGTACACCCACTGTTGCTGCTGGGTGAGGTTGTTGGAGGCGTCCTTGATGCGCTGGGCGGTGCGGTTGCCCATGGCGTCGAGGTCGAACTCGACCTGCTCGCCGAGGTTGTTGGTGATCCTGGTCAGGCGCCGGGCATCGTCCCAGGTGTAGGCGAGCCAGCTGCCATCGCCCCGGGTGACCTTGGTGATCTGGCCGATGGCGTCGTGCTCGAAGGCGGTAGTGCCGCCGCCGACGCTGACCGAGGCGAGCCAGCCCTGCGGGGTGTAGGTGAGGGCGGTGGTGACGCCGTTGGGGTCGATGACGGTTTGCGGGGTGCCGTAGCTGTCGAAGCTGGACAGCTGGGTGATGTGACCGAGGGCGTTGGTGACGCTGGTGAGGTGGCCCTGGGCGTCGTAGGCGTAGCGGGTGACGTCCTGGACATCGGTACGCGGGCCGTCGGCGGTTTCGATCTGGCCGCTGGCGGTGTAGGTGTAGCTCCAGTTGCGCGGCGCGGCCTGGAGGCTGGCAGCGGCAAGGGTGCCGGCCAGGGCGAGCGTGAGGACGCTCAAGCGGTGGTGCAGGGGTTTCATGGGCAAGTCCTTTTCACTGTCTATTGGCTGCCAGTTGCTTATTGGTTCGCGGTTGTCTGCTGGCTCAAGAGCCTTCCTTGGGTGTCGTACGTATAGGTAATGGTTTGATCAGGGGTGACCTTGCGGAGAGGCAATAGTCGGGAAGTGTCCCAATCAATGGTTGTGGTGCGTGCGATTGGGGTTCCAAAGGCTTCAGTACGGCTGATTTCAAGGCCTTGATCGTTATAGGCGTATTGAGTGGTGAACCCTTTCGCATTGGTTTTGCTGGCCATCAGCCCACGTTGGTCATAGGTATAGGAAGCGTTGCTTTCCGGGCAGTTGGCAGTGGGCTCTCCTTCTATGCGGGATATGTGCTTGGTGCCGTTGATCAACTCAAAATGAAAGGTTGTTTCCTTGCCGAGTTCATTCGTGACGGTTGTAGTTCCATCGGTGTTGTAGCGAATGGCCACTTTCCCAATTCCGTTTGTAAATGCACTGGATGTGGCTCGACCTTTAGCGTCGTATGTCCAGGTTACGGATCTGATGCCGCGTTCATCGATGATGCCGGTCAGGCGTCTCGAGTCTCCGTCATACAGATAAGAGCGTTTCTCGGTTTTCCCAGAGGGGGCGTACGCGCGGGTAACCGATTCAAGCCGCTGCAGATTGGTATAGGTGTACGTGATGGATAGACCACCAACGGTCAACGTTTGTGGCTGGTGCAGGCCGTCTTCATACAGGGAAAGCGATGCGCCCGTGCTGCTGTTGATACGAAGAAGGGTGCCGTAGTCTTGAATGACCTGATAAGTGCCGGATGGCTGATCAACACGGATTAGCTTGCCCCTGCGGTCGAAGGTAAGTTTTCGGCGGTCAGGCGAAGTGTAGATCCAGTAGTCCGGAGTTTTTTCCAGCCGGCCTGACCTTGGTGACGCAGACGATATTGAACTTCCTTGAATGTTGAAATTTATCTCGCTGCCGTCATGTGCTTCTACGGTGACGAAATTCTCACCAAGCCTCAAGTTGTCTGAATAGTTATGTCGCCAAGCACCGTCGATGCTGTTGTAGAAGCGGCGCAACTCAAGTTCTTTGCCGTTGCTGTAGTCAGTTTCCGTTTGGAAACTGTTCCCCACCGAAAAGTTAATAGGATCACCACTTACAGGGCAGGACTGTGAGGTAGGGATGCCCCGCTGTGCAGTGGATTGGGATAGAGGTTTGCAAGATGCATCGAGTTGGCGAATTTTAGGATCGTCAAGCGAGGCTTCGCCATCGCAACGTTTTCCCAGGTCAGCCGGGATGCTATCGCAAGCTCCTGTTTTTGGATTGTAGGAAGTATTGGCTCCGCAATTGTCGCCAAATCGGTGCGTGCTGGCATTGACGTTGGTCTGGCCTCTGTATTCGCCATAAAGATAGTAATCATAGACGCATTCGGCTGTATCAGAGGCTGTAAATTTGAGTCCACGATAAACGAGTCTTTCGGTACTTGAGGTGAAACCGTCGATATCGCATGTGGCTTCGGCTGATGGATAGTTAACGCCCTGCCAACCATTTGGATAAGCGTTGACTTCCCAGTGATAGGGCTCGGCAATTGATGGAAGCGAATAAAGCATTCCCAAGTAAGCGAGCAGCGCTAGCGGCTGGCGTTTTGCTTTTGCATTGATGCTAAGCCTGCCTCCTTCTATGCGCAGCGGAGAAAGCAGATTTTGAAGTAAAGCGTTCATTACAAAGTCCATGTGTTGATCAGCGCTGGCTTACGCTCTGGCTGAGTGGTCGTCCTTGGTCGTCGTAGCTGTAGGTGGTGATGCGATCGGGCTCGGTCACGCTGGCCGGCAGGAACAGGGTCGGGTGCCAGGTGGTGGTGATGGTGCGCGCCTGGTGCGTGCCGAAGGCTTCGGTGCGGGAGACTTCGAGGCCACGGTCGTTGTAGTCGAAGGTAGTGACGTTGCCCTTGTTGTCGGTACGGGTCTTCACCAGGCCACGGTCGTCGTAGGTGAAGGTGGAATTGCTGTTGGGGCAGTTGGCCGAGGGCTCGCCTTCGATGGCGGTGATGCGCCGTATGCCCTGGATGGTCTGGAAGCGGTAGGTGGTGCGCTTGCCGAGGGCATTGGTGACGGTGGAGGAGCCGTCGGCGTTGTAGCTCACCAGGGTACGTTCGGCACCGCCGGCATGCTCGCTGGAGATGGCACGGCCCTGGTCGTCGTAGGTCCAGGTGGCGTAGCGGATGCCACGTTCGTCGGTGATGCCGGTGAGGAGATTGGGGTTGGCGTCTTCGTATTGATAGGTCTGGCTGGAAACAGCCGCGCCTCGGGTGGTGGTAACAGCAGTCAACCTTCTGATTGAGTTGTATGTGTAGCTGACGGACGTTTCTCCCATTACAAATTGCTTGGGCTGATATTCAGCATCCTGTCGGAGAGTGGCCGTGTTGCCGAGAGAGTCCTTGATGGTTATGAGCGCATCGAGATACGTCAAAGTTTGCCATTGACCATTTTTCTCGGTGATTTTTGAAAGCCGGAGTGCTGAGTTGAAGCTGAATTGGGTGCCGTTAGGCTCTTGAAAAGACCACTCTTCCCCTTGGCGGGTGAGTATTCCGCTCGCAGCTATGCCGTAGCTATTTACACCATCCTGTAGTTGAAATTTGGTTTCACGGCCATCTGCGCGCACAAGGGTTAGAATGCTTGTGTTTTTCTCAAGGTGTGTTGAATAGCTGTGTCGCCAAACTCCGTCGGTACTGTTATAGACTCTTGCCAAACTAATGTTCGAGCCATTCACGGCAGGGGTGTCTACCACAGTCTGAACTTTGTTCCCAATCGAAATATTTATTGGGTTTCCTTTGCGGTCACTTGGTATTGCGCAGGTTAAGTCATTGAGTGGTAAGCCTTTTTTGGCATCCAGTATAGGAGACTCAGTGCAGATAGTTCCGCCACTTGCGGAAACAGTACCGGGCGGGCAGTTCTGTGGGTCGGGACTACAAATGCCAGTATTGACATCCATCTTTGTATATTGGGAGCATGCATCGCCAACAAGAAAGATAGGGATACTGCGATTCATGCCGGGAGGACCCCAATAAGCTTCATTAAAGTTGCAGTAAGCAAAGCGGCCGGCAATATCAATAGGGGTGTCAATATAAAAGCCAGAGTTATAAGAGGCATTAAAAACACTCTTACAGATGGCTAGGGGGTCTGGGCCTCTTTGGTTGGCATATTCCCAGTAATAATCAGCAGCTTCGGAATCCGAAACGAGAAGGAGTGCGGAAATAAAGAACGTTACGAGGTACCGCATATGGCACTTTGCTGCCAGTCCCGGGGCTGCGCCCGCAACTGGTAGCGGGGCGCTATCTTGAAATGAAATACGAATCTGCAATTTAAATCATCCTTGTTTGCATATTGGAATCTGACCGTGGCAGCGCTCAGCGCTGGGTAGTGGCTTGTCCAATCATTCTTCCCTGAACGTCATAACTGTAACTGGTAGTTCTGTCAGGTTCTGTGATGATCACCGGCAGAAACAGGGTCGGGTGCCACTCCGTAGTAACGGTACGCGCTTGGGGCGTGCCAAATGCTTCGGTGCGGGATACCTCAAGGCCACGCTCGTTGTAGTCGAAGGTGGTGATGTTGCCTTTGTTGTCGGTACGGGTCTTCACCAGGCCCCGGTCGTCGTAGGTGAAGGTGGAATTGCTGTTGGGGCAGTTTGTCGAGGGTTCGCCTTCGATGGCGGTGATGCGACGCACGCCCTGGATGGTCTGGAAGCGGTAGGTGGTGCGCTTGCCGAGAGCGTTGGTGATGGTGGAGGAGCCGTCGGCGTTGTAGCTCACCAGGGTGCGCTCGGCACCGCCGGCGTGCTCGCTGGAGATGGCACGGCCTTGGTCGTCATAGGTCCAGGTGGCGTAGCGGATGCCGCGTTCGTCGGTGATGCCGGTGAGGAGATTCGGATTGGAAGAATTTTCGTAATGGTAGAGCCTCTGTTGCATCACATCGCCATGATGCTGCGTTACAGCAGTGAGTCTGTTGCCATTATATGAGTAGCTGATTTGATGAGCCCCGTCTGTGGCTGAAAGCAGTTGGTGAGCGGTATTTTCCTCAAAGCTTAGGGTATGCCCGCTTTCGTCACTCACTTGAATCATTGAGCCGATATAACTTAGCGTCTGAGTCTCTTTCTGAGGATGTGTGGTCTTCGTAAGGCGACCTTGCTGGTCGAAGAAATAAGTCTCTCCATCACTAGACGAGTAACTGAATCCCTCAGTAGTTGCCTTCAGTATCCCAAACTCATCAGGCTCCGACTTTATCCGGTTGTCATAGTTCGTGAAAAAAGACTGCCTGCCTGATGCATGGATGAGGGTGATCTGAGCGCCTGTGATCCAGAGACGGGTAGAATAGCTGTGGCTCCAAGCGCCGTCATAGCTGTTGTACGTTCGAGTCAGGCTTAATTCCGCCAGGCGCAGATCTTGCTCATTCTGTGTTTTGTTCCCAATGGCAAAATTTATGGGATTTCCTTTGAGACTTGAAGGGCAGCTCAATTGCGTTGAAGGAGTGCCAATCTGTTTTTGTGGCATGCTCGATTGCGAAACTGGTATAGAGAATAAAGCTGGAAACCAGCCGTGTTCATCCCAAGGTCGATTCACGCAATTGTTTTCAATTTTCCAGCCTTTGCTGAGCAGTGCGCGCATCTGTGGGTTTCGAACCTCAGTCCAATAGTAGCCATGTGCTATTCCTGTTTGGCCAACATTGATATAGCTGCATCCATATATAATCCAGTCGGTAAGCGTGGGCTCTGCCATGGCTGAGCTGGATACTGAAATAAGCGCCATAAGAATTATATTTTTTTGATCGAGCATACTATTACCTTAACGCGAGGTTTTTGTCTGCGCTAATAGCCTTCCTTGTTCGTCATAACTGTAGTTAGTGGTTTGATCAGGTTCTGTGATGGTGGCCGGTAAAAACAGGGTCGGGTGCCAGGTGGTGGTGACGGTGCGTGCTTGGGCAGTGCCAAAGGCTTCGGTGCGGGACACCTCAAGACCACGCTCGTTGTAATCGAACCTGGTGACATTGCCCTTGTTGTCAGTGCGAGTCTTCATCAGCCCGCGTTCGTCGTAGGTGTACGACGAGTTGCTGTTGGGGCAATTGGCCGAGGGTTCGCCTTCGATGGCGGTGATGCGGCGGATGCCCTGGATGGTCTGGAAGCGGTAGGTGGTGCGCTTGCCGAGGGCGTTGGTGACGGTGGAGGAACCGTCGGCGTTGTAGCTCACCAGGGTGCGTTCGGCGCCGCCAGCGTGCTCGCTGGAAATGGCACGGCCTTGGTCGTCATAGGCCCAGGTGGCGTAGCGGATGCCGCGTTCGTCAGTGATGCCGGTGAGGAGTCGTGAACCGGGGCTCGGATCGTAGTGATAGATGCGTTCGCTCACCTGGCCATCGAGCGTCTTGGTGAGTTTCGCGAGGCGGTTGAAATAATCGTACGTGTACTGGATTTCAATCGAGTTGCCTGCTAGCCGGGTCGGTTGATGCCGTTCATCCTCGGTCAGTGCAAGGCTGTTTCCTGCATCGTCCTGCAAGGTGATCGCGCTGGTTCCATAGCTCAGTGTTGTTTTTTCACCCGAGGGCTGAACGGTATAGCTGAGGCGCCCCTGGCCATCGAAGCCCATGCGTTGATTGTCGGGAGCGGTGTATTCCCAGACGCCCGCAACTTTACGTAGCTCCCCTACACCTTCGCCGGTGGCGTGGGCCTGGTCGCCAGATACCTGGAAGTAGATTTCCTTGCCGTCAGGCAGTGTTATCAGCGCGAAACCCGTGCCTGCGTTCAGGCTTGCCGAGTAGTTGTGCCGCCAGAAGCCATCGATGCTGTTGTAGGTCCGCCGTAAGGCAAGAGGCGAGTTCCCCTGGAAAGTGAAGTCCTGCTCGGTCTGGATCTTGTTTCCCGAGGCGAAGTTGATTGGGTTTCCTGCCGTCGCACCACACGAAGGACCTGCTTCATAACCTTTCTGGCTAGGCGAGCGCGAAAGGCTCTTGCAGCTTCCATCGATCTGCTTGATGAGCGGATTCCCGGCGGTAGCTCCAGATTGGTCCTGGCATACGGAGCCGGCTGACGCATCCGGAGTGGTGCACTTGAGCTTGGTGGGATCGTAGATCGTGCCGCCACTACAGCCGTCGCCAAACCGATAGACCCCCAGAGGTAGCCAAGGGCCTTCTCCCCGGTTCACGCCTTCAGGGGTGATGTAGGTGAAGATGCATTCGACCGCATCGGGTCTGACGAACCGATAGCCGCGATAGATGAATACCTGGCCTTCGGAAGTCGTATGTTCACCGCCCCTGCAACCTGCTTCAGGGTTCTCCACCAGAGGACCCCATCCGCCCCAGCACCAGATTTCCCAGATGTAGTCATAACCGTAGAGGGCGAATGCGTTGTTGGAACTGGCGAGCAGAATGAAGGGGAGAAGGTATTTGCGCATCGAGCAATCCTTTGTCGTAGACAGCCGCAGGGGGCTGACCGCATCCGGCGGTCAGCGCGCTAGTCAATCAGCTTGAAAGCGGGAAATCCATGCTGGCGATGTGCTTCATGGGCTGCTCCGTGGCGCATTCGCTCACGTCTTTTCCGGGCGCTCAAATCGGCTACGGGTCGTTACAGGATGGCGGTAAAAGGCACGAGGCAGGAGTCGTGCCCGTTGCGTTCAAGGGGCGGGTTAGCAAAACATGGGTATTGCCAAGATGGCGCTACTCTCTGCAACACCGCTCCAACTACCAAGGGTTCCCAATCATGACGGCCGAAGAAGCCCAGGCTCTGTTTTGGCGATATGCAGACAGTGTCACCGCCCTATATGAAAATGATGCCGATGTGCCCGAGCTCGAGCCTGATCTCCTCAAGCTGCTGCAGCTGGTGAAGGAGCATGTTGAACATACTGTCCTGTTCAAGCAGTTATTCATTGAACTAGGGACGAGCACGACGCACTGCAGTTGGGTACTGCTGTATTGCATGCGGGATTTGAGGTGGGTTGAAGTCAAAGATGCAATCAATGGCTGGTTCCATGCTCAGGGCGGCAGGAATTCAGTACCAAGGCGGATGAACTATGTCAGCGACGTTAACTGGGTCTATCACGACTCTCCGTGGGGTAAGGCGGACTTCTTCCTCTACTACTGGGAGCGCGAGCATCCCGGCGAGCCTTGGCCTTGCGCTTGAGCATCGCAGCGAGCGACGAGCCAGTCGGTTGATGGCATGTGTTGTTGTCAATGAGCGCTGTTTCGCCTTTGTAGATGGACAGGTACCTGATGCTGTATTCAACGATTGGTCGTTATTCAGTTGGCCTTGCGACCCTGCCTGAGCAGGCTGACGCTGGGGTTCGCATGGGCACCGTGGTAACCGAAAAGATCGATTGCGATGGGGATGACAGCCAGTACCTAGCTTTAACGGTGAGGGAAGAGGGTGCGGAATCGCTATTGCTGGTAGAGGGGTATTACTCGCCAGGCCCTGCAAGCGGCTTTAACCCAGGTGTGCTTGTTGTGCCTGAAACCAGCGTTGTGTTTGTTGGGGCGGGCACGTCCATTCTGTGCTTTTCGCTGACGCCGATAACGCGGTTGGCGCGTGAGCGAGTTGAGGTTGGCTTTTGGCAATGGCAGCGCCATGGAGAGCTGGTAATTATGAGCGCTGAGCTGGAGTTCTCTGTCTGGAGCAGTCGTGGAAAGAAACTGTGGTCGCGTTTCGTTGAGCCGCCCTGGGGTTTCGTCGTGCAAGGCGACGAAGTCGTGCTGGACGTGATGGGCGATCGACAGACCTTTGGCCTGCTGAGCGGAGAACCACGTGGTGCGGCGCTTTGATCACTCTGCAACTCCGGGAAAGATCCACTCTTCAAGCCGTTCATTGACAGGGATTTCATATGCGAGCAGAGCTGCTGCAAGTCATGTTGGCCATCGCCGAGAGCCGCAGGCCTGCATCCGAGCTGGGGGCGTGGTTTGCTGAAAACTCTTCTGAAGTTGAGGCCGCCTTCGGTCGGGCTACCTATCTGCGGATCAGCCAGAGGGGGTTCAAGGGGCTAGGGCAGGCGCTGGAGCAACTGGAAATCGAATTCCATCGCTCCGATATTCATTGCCAGGCATGCGGGGAGCCCCAGTTCGTTGCTTTGCCGGGTAAAACCACGCGTGAGGAGATCATCGAGTTTGCCCGGCGCTGCAAGCTCAAGGGAGCCAGAGAGCTCGAGGAAAGCGGCTGGATACACCCAGGCCAGTACTGCCCGAATGGTTGCACATTGATGCTTTACAGTCTGAGTTCGGTACGCGAGAGCTTCCGTCGCTATTGGGATGCCCTCCATTGAAGGACGTTTTGCTTGAAGACCGTATTCGCGCCCTTGAGGAACGTCTGCCTAGTGGAATAGCGCCTGTCTCGCTTCCGTCTGTTTTCGCTTAGCTCAAAAGGAAATTCGATTGTCCAAAACGTTCGAGGTGTATCCACGAAGTTCCAAGGTCCCCTCATTCCAGGAGCTAGTGGAGCTGGGAACCAAACGCTTGCATCAACAACTGGCTGCTCGTGGGATTTCCTCGTGGCCACAACTGATTGCGACGTTACGGGCATCTGGAACTCACGAGCGACTTCCTTTGGATGCCCTGTCTCCAGTCACATGGGGGCTGCGGAATATCTTTGGCTCTCCGTCGACGGAGTCTTGGGTGGTACCGACGTTACCTGTGAGCAGATATCAGGCGACGATCTGGAGTACTGGGAGGACGTTCTTTCCGAGCATCCACCGGCCATTGCGCTCCGGGATGATGTGAGGCAGTGCCTTGCCAGTGGCGTCTACTGGAGTTTTCGACGATCGGCTGGGCAGCCTGCGATCATCAATTTCGCCTATGGGATCCTGGCGGCTGCACTTGCAGAGCTGACTGAGGGCTTCGTGTATTCGGATGATGCTGCCTGGGATTACGAGCGGTTTCCCGCAAAACCCGGAGAGTTTTATGAGTGGTACTTCGATCCGGAGCAGGCCATTGATCCGGATTTTGCGGAGTGGGCGCGTGACTGCATGGCGGCGATCGCCAACGACGCTATCCGAACTTGAGGCAGGCGCTCGTCGCAAGCTCCTGCCTCTTCCCCCTCACACCCTGATCAACACCGACTTCACCTCCGTGTAGTGCTCGATCGCCGCCGCGCCCATCTCGCGGCCGACCCCCGACATCTTGTAGCCCCCGAACGGCAGCGCCGGGTCGAGGGCGCTGTGGCAGTTGACCCAGACGGAGCCGGACTTGATGCGCGGGATCATGCGGTGCACGGCGGAAAGGTCGTTGGACCAGATGCTTGCGCCCAGGCCGTAGGGGTTGTCGTTGGCCAGGCGCACGGCTTCGTCGAGGTCGTCGAAGGGCATGGCGACCAGCACGGGGCCGAAGATTTCTTCCTGCACCAGGCGGTGCTTCTGGTCGACGTCGACGAGGACGGTGGGTTTGACGAAGTAGCCCGGGCCGAAGCCTTCGCCGCCGCAGGCGACGGTGGCGCCCAGTTCGCGGCCGAGGTCGATGTAGCCGGTGACGCGGTCCTGTTGCTTGGCGGAGATCAGCGGGCCCATCTGCACGCTGGGGTCGAGGCCGTTGCCGAGCTTCATGGCGTTGGCGATGCCGGCGATGTCGGCGACCACGTTGTCGAAGTGCTTGCGGTGCACGTAGAGGCGCGAGCCGGCGCAGCAGACCTGCCCCTGGTTGAAGAAGATGGCCGTGGCGGCGCCGGCGGCGGCCTCCTGCAGGTTGGCGTCGGGCAGGACGAGGGTGGGGGATTTGCCGCCCAGTTCCAGGGTCACGCGGGTCATGTTGTCCATCGCCGCCTTGCCGATCTGCTTGCCCACCTCGGTGGAGCCGGTGAAGGTCAGCTTGTCCACGCCCGGGTGGCGGGTGAGGGCGACGCCGGCGTTGAGGCCGGTGCCGGTCACCACATTGAACACCCCAGCCGGGTAGCCCGCCTCCAGCACCAGCTCGGCCAGCTTGAGGGCGGTGAGCGGGGTTTCGTCGGCGGGCTTGAGCACCAGGGTGCAGCCGGTGGCCAGTGCCGGGCCGAGCTTCCAGCAGGCCAGCAGCAGGGGGAAGTTCCAGGCGACGATGGCGCCCACCACGCCCACCGCCTCGCGCCGGATGAAGCCGTGGAAGCGGTCGTCGGGCATCAGCGGCAGCGACGGGTCGACCGTGGTGCCTTCGATCTTGGTGGCCCAGCCGGCCATGTAGCGCAGGAAGTCGATGCCCAGTTGCACGTCCATCACCTGGGCGACGGCGGCGCTCTTGCCGTTGTTCAGGCATTCCAGCTCGGCCAGTTGTTGGGCGTCGCGCTCCATCAGGTCGGCCAGGCGCCACAGCAGGTTCTGCCGTTCGCGCGGGCGCATGCGGCTCCAGGGCGAGTCGTCGAAGGCCTGGCGCGCGGCACGTACGGCGCGGTCGACATCCTCGGCGGCGGCGGAGGGCACGCTGCCCAGCACATCGCCCGTGGCGGGGTTGCGGAAGTCCAGGGTGGCGCCGCTGGCGGCGTCCTGCCAGCCATCGCCGATCAGCATCTTCAGCGGGCGGTCGAGGAAGTCTCGGGTCTGGGGCAGTACGGGCAGTTCGGAATGCATGGGTAGGGCCTCTGTCGATGGGCATTGCAACGGCTCGCGCAACGCCCGTGCCAAGGCCCCTGCATGCAGTCAAGTGATTGAATGGAAAGGGATTTATCGATAACGGCCCGCACCGCCGCCGTCCCCCACTGTTGCAGTTTGAGACGGGGTGAGACAGCCGCTGGACAGTGCCGCCGCCCGGCCCCCTCGGCCCGGTGGGTGCCGCTGTCTCAGCCTGTGACGAGCTGTCGCGAAATTAGACGCCCGGCCCCGTTACCGAAGGCCCCGGCGCACCCCCGTAAATGGCTTAAGTCGTTGTTCTGCAAGGCCCTGCCAGGCGATGGCACACATTGTGTATTTGCCGTTGCAGACGCACCGCTGGCGAGACGGGTGCGAACCATAAGAACAAAACCGTGGAGGTCCGACCTTGAAGACGATTCGACTCCGGTGGCGTGCGGGCAGCCTGTTGTTGGCTGCGGCAGCCTTGCTGTGCACCCAGGCCCAGGCGGCGGAGGAGGGCCCGGCGCTGCTCAAGAGCAAGTGCATGGGTTGCCACATTCCCGAGGGCGGCGACCGCTACAGCCGCATCAGCCACCAGCGCAAGACGCCCGAAGGCTGGCTGATGAGCATCGCGCGCATGCAGGTGATGCACGGCCTCTCCATCAGCGACGACGACCGCCGCATCCTGGTCAAGTACCTGGCCGACCAGCAAGGCCTGGCCCCCAGCGAGACCGAGGGCGTGCGCTACGCCATGGAGCGTCGCCTCAACACGGTGGAGCAGTTCGACGAGCAGCTGACCCAGATGTGCGGTCGCTGCCACTCCGGCGCACGGGTGGCCCTGCAGCGCCGCCCGGCCAGGGAGTGGGAGCACCTGGTCAACTTCCACCTCGGCCAGTGGCCGTCGCTGGAGTACCAGGCCCAGTCCCGCGACCGCGACTGGCTGGATATCGCCCTCAAGCAGATGGTGCCGGAGCTGGCCAAGCGCTTCCCGCTGGAGGACCAGGCCTGGGCCGACTGGCAGAAGGCGCGGCCCAAGGCGGATGCGCTGCCGGGGCAGTGGAGTTTCAGCGGCCACATGCTCGCCAAGGGCGATGTGCGCGGCGTGATGACGGTGACGGCCGATGCCGGCGACAGCTTCACGCTGCAGGTGAACGGCACCTACGCCGATGGCACGCCCTTCACGGGCAGCGGCTCGGCCATCCTCTACAACGGCTATGAATGGCGCGGCAACGTGAAGGTCGGCGATACCGCCATGCGCCAGGTCTTCGCGGCGCTGGATGGTGAGATGAAGGGGCGCATGTTCGAGGCCGAGCACGACGAGCGCGGCCTCGACTTCAGCGCCGCCAAGGTGGGCGGCGCCAAGCTGCTGGCCGTGCAGCCGGCCTCTATCAAGGCCGGTAGCGAAGCGGAGCTGACCCTGGTGGGCAGCGGCCTCAAGGGCACTCCGCAACTGGGGGCCGGCCTGCAGGTGGTCAAGGTGCTGGAGGCGACGCCGGAGCAGGTGCGCGTGCGGGTCAAGGCCGCCGCCGATGCTGCGCCGGGTGTGCGTGACGTGGCGCTGGGCGAGCTCAAGGGCGTGTCCCTGGCGGTCTACAGCAAGGTCACCGAGGTGAAGGTGGTGCCCGCGTTCTCCATCGCCCGGGTGGGCGAGAACGGCGGCTCCACGCCCAAGGTGCAGGGCCGTTTCGAGGCCGAGGCCTGGGGCCGGGATGCAGCCGGCCAGCCGTACCGCATCGGCTACCTGCCGGCCAGCTGGTCGGTCGCGCCCTTCGACGCACGCGCCGAGGAGGACCAGGACGTGAAATTCGCCGGGCAGATGCAGAAGGACGGCGTGTTCATCCCCGGTGCCGCCGGCCCCAACCCCGAGCGGCGGATGATGACCAACAACGCCGGCAACCTGAAGGTGATCGCCGAGCTGGAGGAGGGCGGCCAGAAGGGCGAAGGCCACCTGATCGTCACCGTGCAGCGCTGGAACAACCCGCCGCTGCCATGAACCGGCCGCGAACCGCATCGACGATTGGGCAAATTCCCCGGAGGTCGCCATGGGCGCAATCTTGAATCTGGTCGAGCGCAACCTGCATGAAGTGCAGGTGGACGCGGACCGCATGCTGTTCCACATCCCCAGCAGTTCGTTGTTCGCCACGGACGCCGTCACCGGCGGCATCATCGACACGCTGCGCCAGCAGGGCTGCTCGCCCGAAGACCTGGTGCAGCGCCTGGCCGGGCGCTTCCCCGGCCAGGAGGTGAGCGAGACCCTGCGCGAGCTGATCGCGCTGGAACTGGTGAGCGACGGCTCGCCGCTGACGCCGGAAATCGGCATCAAGCGGGTCGAGCGCACCGCGCTGAACACCGTGGTGCTGAACGTCAACACCGGCTGCAACCTCAGCTGCACCTACTGCTACAAGGAAGACCTCGACAGGCCCTCGGCCGGTCGCAAGATGGCCGTCGAGACCGCCGAAGCCTCGGTGGAGATGCTGCTGCGCGAGTCCCCCGACGAGCCCCGCTACAGCGTGGTGTTCTTCGGTGGCGAACCGCTCTCCAACCGCGCGCTGATCGAGCACATGGTGGGCTACTGCGAGCGGCGTTTCGCACAGGCTGGCAAGCCGGTGGAATTCATCATGACCACCAACGCCACGCTGCTCACCGAGGAGATCGTCGACTGGCTCGACGCCCATCGCTTCGGCCTCTCCATCAGCATCGACGGGCCGAAGACGGTGCACGACCGCAACCGCATCACCGTGGGTGGGCAGGGCACCTACGACGTGGTGCGGCGCAAGGCCGACATGCTGCTGTCGCGCTACCGCAGCCGCCCGGTGGGCGCACGGGTGACCCTGACCCGGGGCATCACCGATGTCGAAACCATCTGGAACCACCTGTTCAACGAGATGGGCTTCGCCGAGGTCGGTTTCGCCCCGGTCACCTCGGGCGATCTCAGCGACTACAACCTCACGGGCGAGGAACTGGTGCAGGTCTTCGCCACCATGAAGGCCCTCGGCCGGCGCTACCTGGAGGCGGCGCTGGAGCACCGCAACATCGGCTTCTCCAACCTGCACCAGCTGATCACCGATATCCACGAGGGGCAGAAGAAGGCGCTGCCCTGCGGCGCCGGCTTGAAGATGCTGGCCGTGGATCACGCTGGCGGGCTCAACCTCTGCCACCGCTTCACCGGCTCCAGCCTGCCCACCTTCGGCGACGTGCACAGCGGAGTGAAACAGGCCGAGCTCAACGACTTCCTCTCCCAGCGCCTGGACCGCCAGGGCACCGGCTGCGACACCTGCCGCATCCGCAACCTCTGCTCCGGCGGCTGCTACCACGAGAGCTACGCCCGCTACGGCGACCCCACCCACCCGACCTACCACTACTGCGACCTGATGCGTGACTGGGTGGACTTCGGCATCGAGGTCTACAGCCGGATCATGGCCGCCAACCCGGCCTTCATCAGCCGCTACATCACCCCGCGGAAGGCGCACTGACATGAAGCATCTCAAGCCGCTGAACAACAAAGCCCAGTTGCTGGACCAGGCCGTGGCCGAGGACCGTATCGAAGACGTGGTGGCCATGAGCGCCGTGGCCGGCTGCACCTCCACCACCGACCCGGGCTGGGAAGTGGACGCCTTCGGGGGCGTCTCCTCGCTCTGCCAGCCCATGGAGGCGGACCTCTACGGCTGCTCCGACCCCTGCTGGTGGCCGGCCCAGGTGCCGGACATGATGAGCACCTACCAGGACTGGAACGCCAACGCTGCGGATTCCTCGCAGGACTGGCGCAACCTCGGCACCGTCTTCCCCAAAGACAAGTGACCGGCGAGAAGAACAGAAGAGGAATCCGCATGAAACTCAACGTCATCGCCCACTTGGCGACCGCCGTCGCCAGCCTCGCCCTGGGCACCGGCGCCTGGGCCGCCGACAGCGCCGGCCCGGCCCTCAAGCCCGGCAGCGAATACCTGATCGCCACCAACTACCCGAACAACATCCATGTGGTCGACCTGGCCAGCGACAGCCTCTACAAGACCTGCCGCCTGCCCGACGCCTTCGGCCCCGGCACCGCGATGATGGCGCCGGACAACAAGACCGCCTACCTGCTCAACAACCACTTCGGCGACCTCTACGGCGTCGACCTGGACGACTGCAAGACCGTGTTCCACGCCAGGCTCTCGCGCAACCCGGGGGAGAAGGTGCGCTCGATGTTCTCCTTCGCCTTGAGCCCGGACGGCAAGGAGCTGTACACCACGGTCAACCCGACCCAGATGATGAGCGACCACTACGTGGTCAAGCCGCCGCGCCTGGAGGTGTTCCGCACCGCCGACGGCCTCGACGCCAAGCCCGTGCGCAGCTTCCCCATGCCGCGCCAGGTGTACCTGATGCGCGCCGCCGACGACGGCAGCCTGTTCGTGGCGGGGCCGGACATCTACAAGATGGATGTGCACACCGGCCGGTACGAGGTGGCGGTGCCCGGGCGCAACTGGCAGCGCCCCGACTACAGCGCGCCGGACGTGCTGTATTTCTGGCCGCACCAGAGCGCGCTGCACGACTTCTCCATGCTCTACACCACCGCGAAGTTCAAGGACGCGAAGCAGGACCTGGCCACCGCCGACTTCATCTACGGCTTCGTCAGCATCGACCTGAAGACCGGCAAGAGCACGGTGCAGGACTTCGCCCCGCTCACCGAGCTGTACTTCACCGGCATGCGCTCGCCCAAGGACCCGAACCTGATGTTCGGCGTGCTCAACCGCCTGGCCAAGTACGACATCAGGCAGCAGAAGCTGATCAAGGCCGCCAACCTCGAACACACCTACTACTGCGTGGCCTTCAACAAGGCCGGCAGCAAGCTGTACCTCGCCGGCACCTTCAACGACATCGCGGTGTTCGACCCGGACAGCCTGGAGAAGGTGAAGAACATCAAGCTGCCCGGCGGGGACATGGCGATCACCACGACGCAGGTGTTCGTGCGCTGAGGCAATGGGCAGGGCGTTGCGGCCGACATGGCGCAACGCCTCTACGACCAACGGAGACCCCTCCAGGCCTGGCTTAACGTTTACGTAAAGGTTAAATAGGACCGGCTCACCCGCGTTGCCTGCCTGGCAGCGGCAGTCGGTTCAGCGTCGATCCCAACAAGCACAAGAAGGGACCACCATGAATCACCCCAGCTACACCCGTGGGCGCCAGGACAAGCCATTGCTGGCCATGACCCTGGGCGCCGCCTTCGACGCCACCGTGGCGCGCTTCCCCGAACGCGAAGCGCTGGTGGTGCGCCACCAGGGCCTGCGCCTGAGCTGGGCGCAACTGGCGGCGGAAGTGGAGCGCCATGCCCGCGCGCTCATGGCCATCGGCCTGGAGGCGGGCGACCGCCTCGGCATCTGGGCGCCCAACTGCGCCGAATGGACCATCACCCAGTTCGCCAGCGCCAAGGTCGGCGCCATCCTGGTCAACATCAACCCGGCCTACCGCAGCAGCGAGCTGGAATACGCCCTCAAGCAATCCGGCTGCCGCTGGGTGATCTGCGCCGACGCCTTCAAGACCTCCGACTACCACGCCATGCTGCTGGAACTGGCCCCGGCCCTGGCCGACGGCGAGCCGGGCACGCTCGCCAGCGAGAAGCTGCCGGAGCTGCGTGGCGTGGTCAGCCTGGCTGCCGAGCCACCGGCCGGCTTCCTTCCCTGGGCCGCCCTGCAGGCGCGGGCCGGGGAGGTGAGCGCCGCAGCGCTGGCCGAGCGCGAGGGCCAGTTGCAGTTCGACGACCCGATCAACATCCAGTACACCTCCGGCACCACCGGCTTCCCCAAGGGCGCCACCCTCAGCCACTACAACATCCTCAACAACGGCTACATGGTCGGCGAGAGCCTGGGCCTCACCGAGCACGACCGCCTGGTGATCCCGGTGCCGCTCTACCACTGCTTCGGCATGGTCATGGGCAACCTCGGCTGCCTGACCCACGGCAGCACCATGATCTATCCGGGCGATGCCTTCGACCCCCTGGCCACCCTGGCCGCCGTGGCGGAGGAGAAGGCCACCGCGCTGTACGGCGTGCCCACCATGTTCATCGCCGAGCTGGACCACCCTCGGCGCCGCGACTTCGATCTCTCCAGCCTGCGCACCGGGATCATGGCCGGCGCCACCTGCCCGATCGAAGTGATGCGCCGGGTGATCGACGAGATGCACATGGCCGAGGTGCAGATCGCCTACGGCATGACCGAGACCAGCCCGGTGTCCCTGCAGACCGGCCCCGATGACGGCCTGGAACTGCGCGTCACCACCGTCGGCCGTACCCAGCCGCAGCTGGAAAGCAAGATCGTCGACGCCGACGGCCGCATCGTCCCGCGTGGGCAGATCGGCGAGCTGTGCACCCGTGGCTACAGCGTCATGCTCGGCTACTGGAACAACCCGCTGGCGACGACGGACGCCATCGACCCCGGCCGCTGGATGCACACCGGCGACCTGGCGGCCATGGACGAGGAGGGCTACGTACGTATCGTCGGTCGCAGCAAGGACATGATCATCCGCGGTGGCGAGAACATCTATCCGCGCGAGCTGGAGGAATTCTTCTTCACCCACCCGGCGGTGGCCGACGTGCAGGTGATCGGCATCCCCTGCAACCGCTACGGCGAGGAGTTGGTGGCCTGGGTCCAGCTGCACCCCGGCCACACGGCCACGGCGGAAGAGCTGCGCGACTGGGCCCGCTCACGCATCGCCCACTTCAAGGTGCCGCGGCACTTCCGCTTCGTCAGCGAATTCCCCATGACCGTGACCGGCAAGATCCAGAAATTCCGCATGCGCGAAATCAGCATCGAGGAGATCGGCCCGTAGGGGCGAATTCATTGGCGCTGTCTGCGTTAGGTGTTGCTAGGGGATTTGGGACCCGGTTGATTGCCGAGTCTTGCTGATGGTTTCTGTTTCGCCTTGCCGGGCGAGTCTCTTTTTTCAGTCGCCAAAAAAGAAACCAAAAAGGCTTGCCCGGTATGACTCACCCACATAGGTGACAAATCGGTTCAACCACATGGGTAACAGTTTTTAACCTGGCGGGGTTCCCTCAGGAGGGTGCCCCATGCCTTGGCGAGAGCTGAAACCTATGGACGAAAAAGTACTGTTCATTGCTGATTACCTCAGGCAGGTGAGCAGCTTTACTGGGCTTTGCGAGCACTTCGGCATTAGCCGCAAGACGGGTTACAAGTGGGTCGAGCGCTACAGACAAGCCGGGATGCAAGGGCTTGCCGAGCAGAGCCGGCAACGGCACCACCAGGAGCGAATTCCCTACGTCATCCGTCAGTACATCCTCGACTTACGTCGCCGCTCGACAGTTGAGCTAGGGCCCAAGAAGATCCAAGCACTGGTCGAAAGGCGATACCCGGGCCAGAGCCCCTCCAGAACCACGATCTACATGATCCTCAAGCAAGAGGGGCTCGTTACTCCACGCCGAGTCCGCCGCCGGGTACCGAGCTATCCAAAACCGCTGAAGACGACCCATGAGCCCAATGAGCTCTGGAGCGCGGATTACAAAGGCCAGTTTCTGACCCAGGACGGTAAGTGGTGCTACCCCCTGACGGTTATGGATCACGCCAGCCGATACCTCCTTGCCTGTGAAGGAATGGCAGGGACACGACTGGAGGAGACCAAGGCAGTCTTTGAGCGGCTGTTTCGTTGTCATGGGCTGCCGCTGCGACTGCGGACCGACAACGGAACACCGTTTGCCAGTACGGGCAGAACTGGTTTGACTCAGCTGTCGATCTGGTGGTTACGTCTGGGCATCATTCCGGAGCGCATTGCCCCAGGGCGGCCTGAGCAAAATGGGCGGCATGAGCGCATGCACCGGACCTTGAAACGAGCAGTCACCCAGCCTGTGGCGGCGCACATGGCAGAGCAACAACAGCGCTTCGATGAGTTCATTCAGGACTACAACCAGCAGAGACCTCATGAGGCCCTGAAGCAGCAGACACCCAGCCAGTGCTATCAGGAGTCGCCACGTGCTTATCCAGAACAGTTGCCGGAGCTGACGTATCCGGGCCATGTCGAAGTCTATCGGGCAGATTGCAACGGCATCCTCAATCGAAGGGGATTACGTATCTACGTAGGGCACCTCCTCAAGCACGAACAGATTGGATTGGAGCAGATTGGTGAAGAACTCTGGGCTGTGCATTTCGGCCCAGTTGTAATTGGCCGTCTGGATGAGCGAGAACAGCAGGAGGGTTATCTATCCTTGAAAGTGTCACCCATGTGACTGAACTCATTTGTTACCCATGTGGTTGATCCATACATGCCCCTGCATACGGGTCTGGCTCCGCCAGACTTCCCTCGCTCCATCATCGTTTCAGGGGCCCGGCGTAACGGGCCATCCCTGGCCCGGTACGCCTTTCGCGACATCCATGTCGCTCAACCCCTGAAACGACGATTGCGCTCGGCCTCCTGAAGGGGCGTTTGGCCGCTGCTCCAACGTCGAGGCTCACGACTTCACATTGATGTGCGCATCACCACCGGGTGGATGCCGTGGCTGGCGGCTTTCGTAGGATGGTGTAGAGCGAAGCGAAACCCATGCGGTGGGTGTGCCAGGAATCCAGAGTCGTCCTGTTGAATCCACACAGCTAACGCAGTCAGAGCCAATTCATTCGCCTACCGTCTATCGCCAACCCGTGGGAGCGAATTCATTCGCGAAAGGGCCGCGCAGCGGCCCCATTGCCGGCTCGGTTGGCGGCTCTCGTAGGATGGCGTAGAGCGAAGCGAAACCCATGCGGTGGGCGCACCAGGCATCCGGAAAGGCCCTGAAGGCACCGTTGCGAATTGCAGGTCCTGGGCCACGACGTGGCCTTTCGCGAATGAATTCGCTCCTACAGATAGGGATGGATCTAACCGGCTCTGCGCTGGCGGACCATTCGTTGGGGCCGGGGAGCCGACGGCCCCCCGAATCCCCTCAATGCAGCGTCGTCGGCTCGTCCGTCACCAGCACCGTCTCCCAGCCGTCGTAATCGCCGTCGAAGGCCAGCGCCAGGGCCAGCATCGCCAGGGTCAGCTCGTCGATGTGCCCGGGCTGGGGGATGTCCTCGCGCCACAGCTGAACCTTGTAGGCGTCCTCATCCTCGGTCCAACCACAGTTGCGCACGGCGAATTCGAGGGTGGCCGCCTCGGCGATCAGCGCCTGGCCACGGGCCTCGTCGGGCAGGTAGAACCAGTGGTCGATCTCGCGCGGGGTCTCCAGCGTGTCGCCATTGCTTTCCAGCACCGCGCACAGGCGGCGGTTGCTGATGCGTTGCTGGTCCTCGGCGGGCGGGAAGAGGAAGTCGAAGTAGGTCGACCATTCCCGGTCTTCCCGGGTGCCGGCTTCGTACTCGTACTCGGGGAAACCCTCCAGCACGGCGGCCACCCGGCCCTCCCAGAGCGACGGGTCGCCCACGAAGTAGAAGAAATCGCGCAGGCCGTTGCCGGTGTAGCGGCCCAGGTAGGCGCAGCCTTCGTTGACCAGGCGTGCCGTCAACTGGTCCTCGATCTCGATCAGCCGGTCGAATTCATCCTGGCTGGAGAGGCCGTCGTCACGCGGCGTGCGCATGTGCAGGCGCACGTAGGCCATGAACGGCAGGTGCTCCAGGGGCGCCTCGCGCACCGCGCCGAGGTCGACGTAGAGGGAGGCGGGGCGGTCGTCGACCTGTGCGAAATAGAAATCCCAGTCGTCAGTCATGCAGCAGCTCCTTGCGTGGATGGAGCGACTCTACAGAGGCGCGCGCGTTCGCGCACGGATTGCCGGCATGTCGGTTGAACAGCTCCACGGCACGCCTGTCGAAGCTGGGCCATGCCGTTTCGTTTGCCGCCGTCGGAGCCACCATGAATCTCGCCCCCGCCAGTCTCGTCCTCGTCGCCGCCGCGCTGCTGGCCGGCTGCGGCAGCCAGCGCAGCCAGGAGGGCCCGCAGCTCACCCCGGCCGAGGTGCGCGCCCAGGTGGCGCGGCTGATTCCCAGCAGCGTGGTGGACCGCCAGGGCTGGGCCACGGACATCCAGGTGGCCTTCACCGCCCAGGAGCTGGCCACGGTGAAGAGCAACTTCTGCGCGGTGCTGGCGGTGACCGAGCAGGAGTCGACCTACCAGGCCGACCCGGCGGTGCCGGGCCTGGCGAAGATCGCCCGCCAGGAGATCGACCGCCGTGCCGCGCGCCTGCACCTGCCGGGCTTCCTGGTGGATTCGGCGCTGGACATCCGCTCGCCCACCGGCAAGACCTACGCCGAGCGCCTCGCAGCCGTGCGCACCGAGCGCCAGCTGAGCGTGATCTTCGATGACTTCATCGGCATGGTGCCCCTCGGCCGCCAGCTGTTCGGCACCTTCAACCCGGTGCACACCGGCGGCCCCATGCAGGTCAGCATCGCCTTCGCCCAGGAGCACGCCGAGCACTACCCCTACCCGACCACCGGCAGCGTGCGCGACGAGGTGTTCACCCGTCGTGGCGGCCTGTACTTCGGCATCGCCCACCTGCTCGGCTACGAGGCGGACTACCCCGAGCCGCTGTACCGCTTCGCCGACTTCAACGCCGGCTGGTACGCCAGCCGCAACGCCGCTTTCCAGCAGGCGGTGAGCCTGGCCAGCGGCATGCCCCTGGCGCTGGATGGCGACCTGATCATCCACGGCAGCCGCGATGCCGGCTCCACCGAGAAGGCGGTGCGCACCCTGGGGCGGCGCCTGGACATGGGCGATGGCGCCATCCGCCGCGCCCTGGAGCAGGGCGACGGGCCGGATTTCGCCGAAACGGAGCTGTACGAGAAGGTCTTCGCCCTGGCCGAGAAGGGGGCCGGGCGCAAGCTGCCCCGCGCGGTGCTGCCGGGCATCACCCTGCAGAGTCCGAAGATCACCCGCAAGCTGACCACGGCGTGGTTCGCCAAGCGTGTCGACGAGCGCTACCAGCGCTGCATGGCACGTTGAATGGCAATGCCGGCCCGTCGTCAGCTCGGCTGAAAACTTCTTGAACCTCCCACCGGACGGATTTTCCCATGACCAAGGCGGGTGCTCAGGCACGCACCCGCCGGGTCACGAGAGGAGAATAACAATGCCCAGTGTCACCTCAGCACGCCCCGACCGCAGTGAGCTCGCCAACGTCGGCGTCATCGGCCAGGCCCCGTCCACGGCCGATGATCCCGGCGAAGACTGGCGCAGCCGTGGCGAACACGCCTTCGCCGCCATGGCGCGCAGCGATTCGAGCCTGTTCATCGCCAAGCTGGAAGAGGCCGTGCTTGCGGAAAGCATCTGCGTACAGCTCTACGATTCGCTGCTGGACCGTGCCATGCACCACCACGGCAACCGCGCCGAGCTGGTGGCGACCTTCCGGCAGATCCGCGATGAAGAGCTGGCCCACGTCTGGACCCTGATCGAGGCCCTGGAAACCGTTGGCGTGCGGGCCCGCACCGCGCTGGCCGAGCACCCCCGCACCTGGGGCATCGCCGCCCAGCGCGTGGCCCAGGTGCTGGCGCAACCGGACAGCACCGTGCCGCAATGCCTGCACGCCATGCTCATCTACGAGCTGGGCGAGCAGGCCGCCTGGGAAACCCTGGTGACCCTGGTCGGCGCCATGGGTGACGACTCCTGGCTGCGTCGTTTCCAGGCCGTCCTGCAGGACGAGCAGCGCCACGCCAACACCATCAAGGCGCTGCTGTCCCGCGAGCTGCCCGAGGCTTAGCAACCCCAGCAGGGCCCGGCGCCGACCGCAGCGGGCCAGGTCATCCCGTCATCCCCGCGAACGCGGGGACCCACTGAACAGCAGCCCGGTGCTCCCCATCACTTGGCGAACAGCTGCCCCATGTCCTTGAACGCCTTGAACTCCAGGGCGTTGCCGCACGGGTCGAAGAGGAACAGGGTCGCCTGTTCGCCCACCTGGCCCTTGAAGCGCACGTAGGGTTCGATCACGAACCGCGTGCCCAGCCCGCGCAGGCGCTCGGCGAGGGCTTCCCATTCCGCCCAGGGCAACACCACGCCGAAATGCGGTACCGGCACATCGTGGCCGTCCACCGCATTGGTGTGGGCGGCCTCCTGGCTGGAGGTCTTCGGGTGCTCGTGGATCACCAGTTGGTGGCCGAAGAAATCGAAGTCCACCCAGTGTTCGCTGGAGCGACCCTCGGCGAGGCCGAACACCTCGCCGTAGAAGTGCCGCGCGGCGGCCAGGTCATGGACGGGGATGGCCAGGTGGAAGGGGGAAAGACTCATGGGGTGCTGCCTCGTGGGGGTGTGCGCTCCATTCTAGAGATGGGATTGTCGATGGAAAGTCGGGATAATTTGTGCCGAGCACGAATAATTTCGATCAGAGGCCGACCATGCTGCGCGAACTCCGCACCTTCATCGCCGTCGCCCGCCACGGCACCTTCGCCGCCGCCGGGATGCACATCGGGTTGACCCAGTCGGCGGTCAGCGCGCAGATCCGCAACCTGGAGCAAGCCCTTGGCGTGCGCCTGTTCGATCGCACCGGGCGCCAGGCCATCCTCAATGCCGCCGGGCACCGCGCGCTGCCCATGGCGCGGGAGATGCTGGAGATCTTCGCGCGCATGGCCACCCCGGAGGCGGCCGAGCAGTTCAGCGGCGAGCTGCGCATAGGTGCCATCGCCACGGTGCAGACCGGCCTGCTGGCCGCCGCGCTGCTGCGCCTGCGCGAGGCCGCGCCCAAGGTCGAGCCCAAGCTGATCCCCGGTGTCTCGTTGAACCTGCTGAGCCAGGTGGACGCGGGTGAACTGGACCTGGCGATCCTCATCGAGCCGCCGTTCGACCTGCCCAAGGAGCTGCACGCCGAAGTCCTGCGCGAGGAGGATTTCGTGCTCATCGTGCCCCGCGAGCTGGAGGGCGACGACCCGCTGCGCATCCTCGCCAGCCAGCCGCTGGTGCGCTACGACCGCACCTCCTTCGGCGGGCGCCAGGTCACCCGCTTCCTCCGTCGGCAGCGGCTGGAGGTCCAGGTGGCACTGGAGCTCGACGAGCTCGATGCCATCGTGCGCATGGTCGAAGCGGGGCTCGGGGTCTCGCTGATCCCCGAGGCGGGCCTGTGGCTGGAGCGTGAGGCCGCCATCCGCGTCATCCGCCTGGGCGAGCTGACCTTCCAGCGGCGCATCATCCTGCTGACCCGTCATGGCCAGCGCAGCCAGCCCATCCTGCAGCTCTTCGCCCGCTGCCTGCAGGGCGCCTGAGCCCTTGCAGAATACGGCCTCAACAATGGGCCGGCCTTGCATCCTGCAAATGACAGCTTGATATCAGCTTTACGCAACCGTTTGATTAATAAGGATTTAACGGTCGGCCCGAGGCTGGCACGGCGGATGCACTTCCTGTTACGGCAATGAACCGGACAGGAGTGATTGCAATGCAGATCGCCATCAAAGAATTCTTCGACGCCTTCCCTGGCTACACCGTCTCCATCACGCCCCGTCCCGACGGCAAGCTGCTGCTGACCCTCGACAAGGACGACCACCCGACCCTGCGCAAGGCCATCGACAGTGATGCGGTGTTCTGCCAGAAGCGGGTGCGCGGGCTGATCCGCGAGCTGATCCGCGACATCAAGCTCGCTGCGGGCGAGGTGAGCTGGAAGGGCGAGGGCAACCAGTGGGTCCGTGGCGAGCTGCCGACCTTCACCGGCGGCCCGATCCAGGTCACCGCCGCCAAGACGCTGTTCGCCCGCCGCGCCCTGCGCCATGGCTCGGTCGGCCGCCAGGCCGTGGCGGGTTGAGTCGTCTCGTTGCACGCCTCGCCCCGGGGTGATGGGGCTGATCGCGCGCACCCCGCGCGCCGGGCTGATGGGCCCGGGCGCGTCTCAGCGGGTGGCGACGAAGAACAGGCGGGGGAAGGGCAGCAGCACGCAGCCATCGGCGTAGCTGGGATAGGCCGCCGCCACTGCGGCCTCGTAACGGGCCAGGTACTGGTCCTGCTCAGTGGCCGAAAGCGGCGCTAGGAAGGGACGCAGGCCGCTGCCCTTGAACCACTCGACGATAGCCTTCGGGCCGCCCGCCAGCGCGTGGTGGTAGACGGTCCGCCAGACGTTGACCCGTGCGCCGGCTTCGCGCAGGACACCGAAATACCACGACGCCGGATGGCGGCTTTCCCGGGCGCGGTGCGCGTCCGCCAGGCGCTCGGCCCAGGGCCCTTGCGCCGCGATTTCGCGCATCAGCCGGTGGGCCGGTTCGTCCAGGTTGTCGGGCATCTGTACCGCCAGGCTGCCGCCGGGGGCGAGCCGGGCCAGCAGCGCCGGCAGCAGGCTGGCATGGTCCGGAACCCATTGCAGTGACGCGTTGGCGAGGATCAGGTCGACCGGCTCGGCGCTGCTCCAGCGGGTGATGTCGCCCACCTGGAAGTCGACGTCCGGCAGGCGCTGGCGGGCGGCCTCGATCATGTCCTCCGAGCTGTCCAGGCCGGTGACCCGGGCATCGGGAAAACGCTCGAGGAGCAGTTGGGTGGAATTGCCCGGGCCGCAGCCCAGGTCGATCGCCCGCGCCACGGGGTGCTCGGGTACCTGCGCCAGCAGGTCATGGATGGGGCGATTGCGCTCGTCTTCGAACTTCCGGTATTGCGCGGCGGACCAGCTCATCGAAAGGCTCCGGGCTGCGGTGAGAGGGGCTCGATGATCCTCCAGCGCGGCCGATCCTTCCAGCCTGGATGGCGGCGAAGGGCTCCGCAGGCGAGCAGGCGTGCTCGATGCGAGGTGGGCGAGGGGCCGGGGCGGATGCAATGCCTGCAGAACGCAGAAAAGTAAAAAGCCCGCCGAAGCGGGCTTTTTCCAGACCGTCCGACATCCTGTCGGCTGCCATCCTGGCGTTGGTCGATCTTCCCTGACCGAGCGCGTCCTGCGCTTCAGTCGTGTGTGTAGGATAGGTCTGTCAGATAAAGTCGGGCAGAGGAGATTTCATCTGCCTCTTGTAAGCCTTTTGCTATAGCGAAGCGATAAAGATCTGACAGACCACCCAGGTCCGGAGGCCTGCCGCTGCTTCAGCGCAGCTTGCTGCCCAGGACCAGCCCCACGCCTCCCAGCACCGCAATGGACGAGATCGCCAGGGTGAGGGTCAGTGCTTCCCCGAGCAGCAGGATGCCCGCCGTCGCCGCGATGATCGGCACGCTGAGCTGGACCGTGGCGGCCTGGATCGCAGCCAGCCGGGCCACCGCCGCGTACCAGATGGCGTAGCCCAGGCCGGAGGCCACGGCGCCGGAGAGCAGGGCGAAGCCCGCGCCGGCGGGGTCGTAGTGCAGGTCGTGGAGAAAGGGAAGGGCGCAGGCCAGGGCGATCGGGATGCCCCGCACGAAGTTGCCGGTGGTGGCAGCCAGCGGATCGCCGGAGCCCTTGCCCAGCAGCGAATAGACCGCCCAGGCGAGCCCCGCCACCAGCATCAGCAGCGCACTGCCCAGGGGCGGCGCACTGGCGCCCGGCAACAGCAGCACCAGCAACCCGGCCATGGCCAGCAACAGGCCCGTCGCGCCCTGCAGCCCGAGCCGCTCACCGCGCAGGAAACCGTAGGACAGCATGCTCAACTGCACCGCGCCGAACAGCAGCAGGGCGCCGGTGCCGGTCTCCAGGTGGACATAGGCCAGGGAAAAGCCCGCCGCGTACACCACCAGCGCCAGCGCGCCTGGCCAACTGCCTGCCATGGGCTTGCCGGCGCTGCGCCACCTGAGCAGGAACCACAGCATCAGCGCGCCGCTGGCGATGCGCAGCACGGTGAAGCTGGCGGCATCGATGCCCGTGTGCTTCAGGGCCAGGCGGCAAAGCACCGAGTTGCCGGCGAAGGCGAGCATCGCCAGGCCGGTGAGCAGCAACGTGGAGCCTCGGGTGGTGGTCGGGTGGGCGGCAGGCACGGTCATGGCGGGTCCCGTAGCGTCGGGTGGTCGTTGTCGTGGCGCCATACAAGCGCGGCCGCGCGACGGCGGTCAATGCGACCAAGGTGCCGGTTATTCGCGAATGAATTCGCTCCCACGACCCGTCATATGCCTATCCGCAGGATGGGAAGAGCGAAGCGAAACCCATGCTGGGCCGGCAACCACCGTTGATGGGGTTCGCATCGCTGCAACCTGCGAGCATGGGCTGGGCGAATGAATTGGCTCTGTCTGCGTTAAGTGTTGCAGAGGATTTGGAGCCCGGTTGATTGCCGAGTCTTGCTGATGGTTTCTGTTTCGCCTTGCCGGGCGAGTCCCTTTTCCAATCGTTGAAAAGGAACCAAAAAACTTGCCCCTACATACGGGTCTGGCTTCGCCAGACTTCCCTCGCTCCATCATCGTTTCAGGGGCACGCCACGAAGGGCCATCCCTGGCCCATCGCGGCTCTCGCGACATCCATGTCGCTCAACCCCTGAAACGACGATTGCGCTCGGCCTCCTGAAGGGGCTTTTTGCCGCTGCCCCAACATCGATGCTCAATACTTTACGTTGATGTGCGCATCACCACCGGGTGGACGCCGTGGCTGGCGGCTTTCGTAGGATGGTGTAGAGCGAAGCGAAACCCATGCGGTGGGTGTGTCAGGAATCCAGAATCGTCCTGAAAGCACCGTTCTTGAGCCTTTTCGTTGAGCCCACAACAGCTAACGCAGACAGAGCCAATGAATTCGCCCCTGCACGGTGTCACGGCACCTGCCGCAGGTGCTCCGGCGGGATGGCGTAGGTGCCGACCACGTGGGCGACGGGGTCGTCCAGGCCTTCGGAATAGAGGGAGACCTCGCCCATGGCCAGGGTCTTGCCCAGCTTCATCAGCCGGCACTCGCCGATCACCCGGCGGGCGGCTTCCGGCCGGCGCAGGAAGTTGATGGTCAGGCTGGTGGTGACCGCCAGCGGCACGATGCCGATCTGCCCCAGCACGGCGACGTAGAGGGCGACGTCGGCCACGGCCATGAGCGTGGGGCCGGATACGGTGCCGCCGGGGCGCAGGTCGCTGTCGTCCACCTGCAGCGATACCGTGGCGGCCATCGGCCCGACGGACTCGATCACCACGCGGGTCTGCGGGAAGGCGTCCCTGATGAAACTCGCGATCGCGTCTTTGCTGGCCATGTCCGGGCCCCCTGGTCGTTGGATGTCAGCGCTTGTTCGCCTGCTCGGCGAGCATCTTGTCGAGATTCGCCTCGGCCTTGTCCGCGTAGGCCTTGCAGCTGACCGGCTGGGGATGCGGCCTGGCGGCGTTGGCGTAGTCCCAGCCGCTGCCTTCGGCGTGAGGTGTGAGCAGCAGGTCGCAGGGCAGGGCGCGGACGGCGGCGAAGCTTGCGCGGAAGGCTTCCACGAGGTGCGGGTAGCGGGCGTTGTGGCGCAACTGGTAGCCCGGCGCGCTGAGGCTGTCGCTGTAGGCGATGCGCAGGGGCTCGCCGTCCCGGGTGTCGGTCCAGGTCCAGCTCATGCTGCCGGGCGTGTGCCCCGGGGTGAAGTGCACGGTGAAGGTGCTGCTGCCCAGGGTCACGGCCTCGCCGTCCTGCACCAGACGGTCGGTCTGGATCGGTTCGAAGAGCATGCCGCTGCCGAAATGGATGTCGTCGGCGCCGCCACGTTGCAGCAGCACGGCGGATTCGGCGTTGCTCACCAGCATGGCGCCGGTGGCGCGCTTGATCGCCGCCAGCGGGCCGACGTGGTCAATGTGCGCATGGCTGTGCAGGATCAGGCGCACATCCTGCGGGGCCACGCCGAGCTTCTTCATGTTGGCCAGCAGGTGATCGGCCACCTGGGGCATGCCACCGTCGATGAGCACCGCGCCAGCGTCGGTCTTCACCAGCAGGGCGCTGATGCTGGCGGTGCCGATCTGCCATACGTGGTCGCTGATGCGCAGTGGCTCCACCGGCACCAGCCAGGCGTCGAGACCCTTGTAGGCCTCCAGCTGGGGCAGCTGGGCGGGGGCGGCGACCGCCAGGTTGGCGGCGAACAGGGGCAGCGCGAGGCTGGCGAGCAAACGCATCGGAACACTCCATCGATAACGGGGGCGGCATTCTGCCCGGCCGGTACGCCGGGCGCCATGGAGCCGCTCTGACCCTTTTTCGCGCCCGGGGTTCGGCGCGCTCATGCCGCGCCGTCCAGGGCGCGCCACATCAGGGTGTGCTCGGCGCCCCAGGCGTGGAAAGATTCCAGCGGCGTCCAGCCGCGCCGGGCGTAGTAGTCGGCGCGATCCTGGGTGTGCAGGTAGAGCCGCACATGGCCCTGGCTGCGTGCCTGCTCGCAGATGCCCTCGATCAGGCGCTCGGCGATGCCCTGCCCGCGCGCTTCGGGTGTGGTGAACACGCAGGCGAGCCAGGGGCCCAGGTCATCGCGGCCGGGCAGGTCGTCGGCGGCCAGGGCCGCGCCGCCGAGCAGGCGTTCGCCATCCAGCGCCACCAGGCACTGCCACTCGCCACTGAGCTGGCCTTCGGCGAACTCGCGCTGCCAGTCCTCCAGGGGCTGGTCGGCGAACTCGTAGGCGAACTGCCGGTAGAGCCAGAGGGCGTAGGTGTCGCTGTGCTGCGGGTGGTTGCGCAGCCAGTCCAGGCGGTACATGGGGTCGTCCTTGCGGGGTGGGGAGCGCACATGGAACAGCAGTGCGGCGCCCCGCACAAGCGCCGCTTCAGCGCTGCCCCTCTGCCGTGCGGCTGCGGCGCACGTCGGCGATCCCGGACCAGAGCTCGTCGAGGTTCTTGAACGGCCAGTCGGCGGAGGATTCCCGCGCGACGATCTTGTCGCGCCCGGCGAGCTTCGCCAGGTCGATCACCTCCACCGGGATGGCGGCTTTAAGGCGCACGGAATAGAAGACCTTGACCCGCGGCATGGTCAGCGACTTCGGGTGCTGCTCCAGCACGACGCCGAGGCGCCCGCTGTCCAGGCGCACCAGGGAACCGGTTGGATAGATGCCGATGGATTTGACGAACGCCTGGAACACCGCCTCGTCGAAGTGCGACTGGCTCCATTCGGCCATGCGGCGGATGGATTCGGCGGGGTCCCAGCCGCGCTTGTAGGGGCGGTCGGAGGTGATGGCGTCGTACACGTCGCAGACGGCGCCCATCTTCGCCAGCAGGCTGATCTGATCGCTCTGCAGGCGATGCGGGTAGCCGGTTCCGTCGACCTTCTCGTGATGGTGCAGGCAGACATCCAGCACCAGGGCGCTGACCTGGCCGCTCTGCAGGAGTATCTGCGTACCCGCCTCGGGGTGGCTGCGTACCTGCTCGAATTCGCTGTCGGTGAGCTTGCCGGGCTTGTTCAGTACGTCCATGGGCACGGCCATCTTGCCGATGTCGTGCAGCAGCCCGGCCATGCCTGCCTCGCGCACCTGGGCTTCCGCCAGGCCGAGCTGGCGGGCGAGGGCGATCATCAGCGCGCAGACCGCCACCGAATGCATGTAGGTGTATTCGTCGGCCGACTTCAGGCGGGCCAGGCTGATCAGCGCATTGGGACAGCGCAGCACCGAGTTGGCGATTTCCTCCACCAGCCCCTGGGCGTTCTCGACGTCGATGGCCTTGCCCATGCGCGCATCGCCGAACATCGACACCACCGCTTCCTTCGAGCGCGCGCAAAGCTCGGCGGCACGCGCCACCTCGTCCTCCAGGCTGGTGGGGCGCAGGGGCGGCTTGTGCTCGGCGGCGGCCAGGCGCTCGTCGATCTCGGCCTCGACTTCCTCGACGGTGCGGCTGGGCAGGTGCTCGGCCACGTCTGCGCCCTTGCTGGTGTCGATCCACACCTCGGCGATCTCGCTGTTGCGGATGCGTTGCAGGTCCTTGTCGGTCTTGACCACGAACTTGGCGCGGAAGAAGGGATGGTCCATCCATGAGCCGCAGAATTCCTGGACGTACATGCCGAGCTGCAGGTCGGCGGTAGCGATTCGCTTCAGCACCATTGGACATCCTATGGGGTGGCTGGGGCCGCATGCGCCTGGCACGGCTCGATCCTCACCGGTCACGTGCGGGCCGGTGAACGGGCGCGTGGGATGGGGATCACCTCAGGTTGCATGGCGGTACGCACTCACTATAGGCAAGCCTGTGAAGATCGGTGGCCGATCGCTCGGTTGGAGCCCCGGCCCGGCGAGGGCGTTGGCGGCTGGGCTGTTCTATTCTTTGCCGGGGCCGGGAAGCCATGCCGTGGAAGCGTCCCGGGGGCTAGGACGAGAGGAGCCGATGAGGATTCAGATAGTCGATGACGATCCCTGGATCGCCAATCTGCTTCAGCAACTGGTGCTGAGTGTCCGTCCGGGGGCGGAAATCGAGTGTTTCGCAGCGGTTCGTGCGGCCGTCGATGCCTGGCGATCGAACCGCTACCAACTGGTCATCGTCGATTGGAACCTGCCGGATGGCACCGGCCTGGATGTGATGCAGAAGATCCGCCGCATCGACAGGACCGTGCCGCTGCTGGTGGTCACTGGCCGTGCCGACCGGGAAAGCGTGATGGCCGCTCGCCCCATGGGCATCAGCGCCTATATCACCAAGCCCTTCGATGTACCCAAGGTCATCGCCTGCCTGGAGAGCCTGCTGCCCGGCGATGCCCGGGCAGTGGAGCCCGAGGCGCAGCAGGGCAACTTCGAGGAGCACCTGCGCGGCCTGACCGACGAGCAGCTGGACGTGCCGCTGCTGGTCGACGTGAAGGACAAGCTGCAACAGGCCAGCCGGGGCGTGCCGATGGATTTCCAGGAGCTGGCCGCCGACTGGAACCGCGACCCGGCGCTGTGCGCCTACCTGATCGCCGCTGCCAACAGCGCCACCTACGGTAGCGGCCAGGCGCCCTGCATCAGCCTGCCCGAGGCGCTCAAGCGCATGGGCGCCCGCACGTGCATGAACCACGCCATCGCCCTGGCCCTGCGCCAGGCCGGCAGCACCACCGACCCGTTCCTGAAGCTGTTCCTGCAGAACTACCTGGACGAGATCGAGCAGCTTTCCGAAACCGTGGTGCGCACCGCCCGCCAGTGCGGCCTCGACCACGGTCCGCTGCAGGCGGCGGCGCTGCTCTACCGGCTGGGCGAGATGTGCGTGATCTTCCAGGCCCAGCAGTGGATGCGACAGAGCCGCCAGGCCCTCGACGACAACACCCTGACCAAGGCCCTCGCCGACTTCGCCGAGCCGTTCGCCATCCGCCTCAAGGCGCACTGGGGCCTGCCCATGGCCCTGCGCGACCTGATCGGCGCCTGCTATGCGCTGCCGCAGTTCCAGGTGCGCCAGGAGCAGGTGGTCATGCGCCTGGCCGCGGCCCAGTGCGTCGGGGAGTCGGCGGCGGAGATCGAACGCCTCAAGCGCCTGGCCGGCGTGGGCTAGGGCAGCCACAGGGTCCGGAGTGCGCGGCGGCTGCATGCTCCGACGCCTGATTGCGCCCCTTTCACTGGGCCCCCGCATTCGCGAGGGTGACGGGTTTGCACAGCGCTCATCCCCCACCCGTCATCCCCGCGAACGCGGGGAGCCACTTAAAGAACAGCCCGAATCCACCGGCTGCGGGCTTAACGGAAACCTGTGCATCCGCGAAGGATTCGTTTTCGTGCTTCCCGTTGCGGCCCTTTCACTGGGCCCCGCGTTCACGAG
Organism: Pseudomonas sp. Pc102; assembly: GCF_018408275.1. NCBI lineage: Bacteria > Pseudomonadati > Pseudomonadota > Gammaproteobacteria > Pseudomonadales > Pseudomonadaceae > Pseudomonas > Pseudomonas sp. Pc102. The sequence continues at coordinate 2,564,966 of NZ_AP021905.1, forward strand.
GGTGACGGGGTTTTCACGGCGCTCATCCCCCATTCGTCATCCCCGCGAACGCGGGGACCCACTAAAACTGCAGGTCGCCAAGGGGCGTAGTGCGCTGCTCCTGGCGCCCGCCGACCAGCAGAGACCCTTGTCAGTCCAGTTGAACCTGAGCGTGGGATATCTTCGTCTAGGCTGTCAGTTAGTCAGGACCTTAGTGTCATTCGAGGTAGCCAGGGAATGCACGACCTCTACAGCCACGATCCAGTGATCCTCATCGTCGATGACCAGGTCAGCCACATCCGGGTGCTGAGCGAGGCCGTGCGCGACCTGGCGGCCGTGCACATCGCCAATGGCGGCCCGGGGACCCTGGAGATCGCCCGGTCCTGCCGGCCCGATGTGGTGCTGCTGGACATCGAGATGCCGCAGATGAGCGGATTCGACATCTGCCGGCAGATCAAGGCCGATCCCAAGCTGTGCGACGCCTCGATCATCTTCGTCACTTCACACAGCGGGCCGGAGAACGAGCTGCAGGCCCTGGAGTCCGGTGCGCTGGGCTTCATCCAGAAGCCGCTCAACCTGGCGGTGGTGCGTGCCTACGTGAAGGCCCACCTGAGCCTGCGCGAGCAGGCCAAGCGCGTGGCCTACGTCGATGCGCTGACCGGCCTGCCCAATCGCGCGCTGCTGCAGGACCGCGCCATACAGGCGTTGCAGAAAGCGCGGCGGGGCCAGGGCAAGGTGGCGATGCTGATGCTCGACCTGGACAACTTCAAGCTGATCAACGATTCCATCGGCCACACCACCGGGGACCAGGTGCTGCGCGAGGTCGCATTGCGCCTTTCGGCCTCGGTGCGCACCGTCGACACCGTCAGCCGCCAGGGCGGCGACGAATTCGTGGTGCTGCTGCCGGATGTCCAGGGTTTCGACGCGGTGGGGGACTTCGCCGAGCGCCTGCTGTCGATCATCGGCCTGCCGCTGACCATCAACGGCGCCCGCTACGACCTCTCGGCCAGCATCGGCATCAGCGTCTACCCGGACGATTGCGACAACCTGGAATCCCTCTACCGCTACGCCGACTCGGCCATGTACCAGGCCAAGGTGGAGGGACGGAACCGCTTCCGCTTCTTCTCCGAGAAGATCGAGGCCAGCACCCGCGCCCGCCACATGCTCGAACGCCACATGCGCCGGGCCCTGGAGCAGCGGGTGTTCGAGGTGTTCTACCAGGCCAAGATCGACGCCGCCGATGGCCGCCCATCGGGCATCGAGGCGCTGATCCGCTGGCGCACCGCCGATGGCTCGCTGGTCTCGCCCGCCGACTTCATCCCCCTGGCCGAGGAAACCGGGCTGATCATCCCCATCGGCAAGTACGTGCTGCTGCAGGCCTGCAACGACGCCAGGCGTCTGCTCGACATGGGCTACCCGCTGTGCCTGAGCGTGAACATCTCCGCCGTGCAGTTCCGCGAGGAAAGCTTCCTCGGCATGGTCAAGGACATCATCCAGGAGTCGGGCTTGCCGCCCGACCACCTGGAGCTGGAGATCACCGAAGGCGTGCTGGCCCATGACATCGACCAGACGCGCAAGACCCTGCTGGCATTGAAGGAGGTGGGCGTGCGCATCGCCATCGACGATTTCGGCACTGGCTATTCGAGCCTCGCCTACCTCAAGCGCCTTCCCATCGACGTACTGAAGATCGACCAGAGCTTCGTCCGCGAGATGCTCACCGACCGCAGTGACGCGGCCATCATCGAGGCGGTCATCCGCCTCGCCCAGGCCCTGGGACTGGATCTGGTGGCCGAAGGCGTCGAGCATCGCGAACAGGCGCGGCTGCTGCTCGGGCTGGGCTGCCGGATCATGCAGGGCTACCTGTTCTGCCGGCCGGTACCCTTTCCCGAGGCCAGCCGCTTTCTCGCCGAGAACACCACCCACCCGCAACGCTGGCTCGACGCCGGCGATGGAGCCGGCCAATGAGCCGGCGCCTGTCCGCGCCGGTCTACAGCATGCTGGCCGTGGTCCTGGCCGGGATCCTGGCCACCGCGCTGGTGGCCAGCCAGCTGCAGCAGCACAACCAGCAGCGCATCCACGAGGCGCTGACGCGGGTCACCGACGCCATGGCCGATGCCGTGGTGCGTCGCCTGGGCCTCTACCAGTACGGCCTGCGCGGTGCCCGTGGCGCCCTGGTGACGGTTGGCGAGGCGGGCATCAGCCGCGAGCTGTTCAACCGCTACGCCCGCTCCCGCGACATCGCCTTCGAGTTTCCCGGCGCGCGGGGGTTCGGCCTGATCCGCAAGGTCGCTCAGGCCGAAGAGGCCGACTTTCTCCGCCTCGCCCGCGCCGACGGCAAGCCGGATTTCGCCATCCGCCAGATCAGCCAGCACGAGGGCGACCGCTTTGTCATCCAGTACGTGGAGCCGGTGGCCAACAATTCAGCGGCCATTGGCCTGGACATCGCCTCGGAAGCCAATCGGCGCGAGGCCGCGCTGGCCTCCATGCGCAGCGGCGAGGTGCGTCTCACCGCCCCCATCACGCTGGTGCAGGCGGTCGGCAAGCCGCTGCAGTCCTTTCTCATGCTGATGCCCATCTACCAGGGCGTGGCCGTCCCCGCGAGTGTCGATGAGCGCGAGCGGCAGCTCGTCGGCTGGAGCTACGCGCCGCTGCTCACCGAGGAGGTGCTCGACGGCCTGCAGGTGGATGCCCACACCCTGCAACTGCGCCTGCGCGACATCACCACGCCGGGCACCGCAGACGTGTTCTACGAAAGCGCCGCCTCCCCCGACGGCAGTCCCGAGGTGATGAGCCTGCGTGTGGAGCGCAGCCTCTACGGGCGCCATTGGGAGGTTGAGCTGGCCGCCTACCCGGCCTTCACCGCCCAGCTCAACCTGTTGTCACCCCGCCTGGCCTGGGGCGCCGGCCTGGCGCTGACCTGCCTGCTGGCCGCGCTGGTGGGGGCCAATGGCGTCAGCGGGTGGCGCAAGCAACAGGTGTTCGAGCAGCGCTCACGCCTGGCGGCCATCGTCGAAAGCTCCCCCGACGGCATCATCGGTCAGACCCTGGGCGGCGTGGTGACCAGCTGGAACGCCGGCGCCGAGGCGATCTTCGGCTACGACGCGGAGGAGGCCATCGGCCACACGCTCAAGGAGCTGATCGTCCCCGAGGCACGCGTCGATGAGGAGACCGACATCCTGCGGCGGGTCGGCCGGGGCGAGCGTCTCGCCCTGTTCGATGCCGAGCGCCACCGCAAGGACGGCAGCCTGGTCGATGTCTCGCTGTCCATCGCCCCCATCCTGGATCGCCAAAAGCATGTGGTGGGAATCTCCAAGACCGTACGCGACATCTCCGCGCAGAAGCGTGCCGAGGCCCGCATCCTCGAACTCAACGCCGGGCTCGAGGAACAGGTGGCGGCGCGCACCGAGGAGCTGACGGCGACCAACGTGCTGCTCGACAGCGTGCTCAGCTCGGCCTCGGAGGTGTCCATCATCGCCACCGATGCCGACGGCCTGATCCGCGTCTTCAATCGTGGCGCCGAGCGCCTGCTGGGCTACACGGCGAAGGAACTGGTGGGGCGGCAGACCCCTGCGCTGCTGCACGTCACCGAAGAGGTGGTCGAGCGCGGCCATGAACTCAGCGAGCGCTACCGGCAGCCGATCCAGGGCTTCCGCGTCTTCGTCCACGTACCCGAGCACGAGGGCGCCGAGGCACGCGAGTGGACCTACGTGCGCAAGGACGGAACGCGTTTCCCCGTGACCCTGGTGGTCACCGCCATCCGCGACGCCAGCGGCAGGCCCACCGGCTATCTCGGCATCGCCCTGGACATCACCGAGCGCAAGGCCGCCGAGCGCCAGCTGCAGGAAAGCCTGGCCACCACCCGCGCGGTGCTGGACACGGCGGTCAACCCGGTCATCACCTTCGGTCGCGACGGTCGCATCCAGTCGTTCAACCCTGCCGGTGGCGTGGTCTTCGGCTGCGACCCGCAGACCATGCCCGGGCGTCACCTGGAGGAGCTGGTGGACCCGGCCTCGCGCGAGGCCTTCGCCGAACTGATGGCCAGCTACACCGGCCAGGCCACCGGCACCGGGCCCAGCGGCCAGGAACTCTGGGGGCTGCGCGGCGACGGCAGCAGCTTCCCCATGCAGCTCACCCTGGCCGCCATGGGCACCAACGGCGAGCAGCGCCTGGTCTGCGTGGTCACCGACCTCACCCAGCTGCACCTGCAGCGCAAGAGCCTGCTGGCCGCCCGCGACCAGTTGCTGCTGGCCGCCGAGGTGGCCGAGCTGGGCATCTGGTCGTGGAACCTGGCCGATGACACGCTGCAGTGGAACGCCCGCATGTACGAGATCTACGGCCAGCCGCCCGAGCAGGGCGAGCGGGGCCTGCTGCTGGAGCACTGGCATGCCCGCGTGCACCCGGAGGATGTCGACCGGGTGGCCAAGCAGCTGCTCGCCGCCATCGACGGCAGCGCGCGCTACGAACCGATCTTCCGCATCGTCCGCCCCGACGGCCAGGTGCGCTTCATCCAGGCCGCGGCGCAGATCGAGCGCGACGCCCAGGGCCAGCCGACCAAGGTCACCGGCATCAACCGCGACATCACCGCCCAGCGCGAGCTGGAGTCGCGCCTCCTCGAGGCGCGCGACAAGGCTGACGCCGCGAGCGCCGCGAAGAGCTTCTTCCTGGCCAATATGAGCCACGAGATCCGCACGCCGATGAACGCCGTGCTGGGCATGCTGCAACTGGTCCAGGGCACCGAACTCAACGACCGCCAGCTGGACTACGTGCTCAAGGCGCAGACCGCCGCCCGCTCTCTGCTGGGGCTGCTCAACGACATCCTGGACTACTCCAAGATCGAAGCCGGCAAGCTGCAGCTCGACCCCCACGACTTCGAACTGGAAGCGCTGATGCGCGACCTCGCCGTGGTGCTCGCCGGCAACCAGGGCGACAAGGACGTGGAAGTGATGTTCGATCTCGACGCGCGCCTGCCGCAACGGCTGGTGGGCGACAGCTTCCGGCTGCAGCAGGTGCTGATCAACCTCGCTGGCAACGCCCTCAAGTTCACCAGCGTCGGCCAGGTGGTGGTGGGCTTCCGCCTGCTCGACCTGTTCGAGGGTTCGGTGCGGCTGCGGGTCTCGGTTAGCGACACCGGCATCGGTATCAGCCCGGAGCAGCTGGAGCGCATCTTCGACGGCTTCACCCAGGCCGAGGCCTCCACCTCGCGGCGTTTCGGTGGCACCGGCCTCGGGCTGGTGATCTGCAAGCGACTGGTCGAGCTGATGGGGGCCGAACTGAAGGTCGAGAGCCAGCCAGGCCAGGGCAGCCGCTTCTGGTTCGACGTGACCCTGGACCTGGCCGAGCCCGGTGCCCTGCGCGCCGCCTGTCCGGGCGTCGATGCGCCGCTGCGCCTGCTGGTGGTGGACGACAACCCGGTTGCCGGCGAGGTGCTGCTGCGCACCCTGCTGTCCCTCGGCTGGCAGGCCGAATATGCCTGCACCGGCGAAGCGGCCGTGAACCACGTGCGCGAGTCGGCGCAGCGGCTGGAACCCTTCGACCTGGTGCTGATGGACTGGCGCATGCCCGGCCTCGACGGCCTGGCCGCCAGCGAGGCGATCCAGGCCATGGCGGGCGAGCTGCAGGTGCCGCGCATCCTGATGATCACCGCGCACGGCAGCGAGGTGCTGGCCGATCGTAGCCAGCAGGGCAGGGCGCCGTTCGCCGGCTTCCTCACCAAGCCGGTCACCCCCATGCAGCTTGCCAGTGCCGTGCAGCGGGCCCTGGGGCAGGAGGATGCGCCGGTCACCGCCATCGAAAGGCCTCGGCAGCGCCTTGACGGGTTGCGCCTGCTGGTGGTGGAGGACAACGCGCTCAACCGCCAGGTGGCATCCGAACTGCTGGCGGGCGAGGGCGCCGAGGTGCGGCTGGCCAAGGGCGGCCTGGAGGGCGTGCAGGCGGTGCTCGGCAGCCTGAAGGCCTTCGACGCGGTGCTGATGGACGTCCAGATGCCCGACATCGACGGCCTCGAAGCCACCCGGCGTATTCGCGCCGACGGCCGCTACCCGGCGCTGCCGATCATCGCCATGACCGCCAACGCCGCGGCCCAGGACAGGCAGAGCTGCCTGGACGCCGGCATGGACGACCATGTCGGCAAGCCCATCGACATCCACCAGTTGGTGGCCACGCTGCTGCGCTGGACCCAGCCCGGTGCCGTCATCCGCGAAGCGCTCCCCCGTGTGGTGCCGGGGCAGGCAGCCGTGGTGGAGCCCCGCGAGTCCATCCTGGCGCGCTTCGGTGGTAACCAGAAGCTGTTGATGACGGTGCTCGCCAGCTTCGATACCGAGATGCAGAAACAGATGCAGCGCCTGCGCGAGTCCGTCGCCAGCGGCGACCTGCGTACCGTGGTCGGCGTGCTCCATGGCCTCAAGGGCAGCGCCGGGACCATGGGGGCCAGCGCCCTGTGCCTGCGTTCCGGCGAGCTGGAGCAGCAAGGCCTGCACCTGGCTCCCGGGGAGGCCGCCGCCTTCTTCCACGAGCCACCCTGGGTCGACGAGCTGCAAGCGTTGCTGCAAAGCAGCAGCGCGGCGCTGGATCAGCTCTTCCCCGGCGCGGCCGTTCCCCAGGCCACGCCGCCACCACTCGTACGCGACCCGCGCTTCGAGCAGGTCGGGGCACAGGCCATGGCAGACTGGCAGGCGGCGCTGGGCAAGGTGATGGAGCTGCTGGAGACCGGCAGCCTGGCGGCCCTGGACCACACTGAACCGCTGTTGCACAAGGCTCCGCCACCCCTGCGCGAGGCCTGCCTGGCCTTCGTCCGCCTGGTGGACGAGCTGGACTTCGAAGCCGCCCGCGAGTGCGGGCTGCGCCTGCACCGGGGTGAGAGCCATGGATGAGCGGAGGGGCCCTGTGCGACGTCCGCGCCAGCAGGTATCGTGCGCACTTTCCCAGCTGTTCCCCAGGGTTTCGTTGCATGACCAGCACCTTCCTCCGCATCGCCATCCTCGGCCTCGGCGCCCTCTGCTCGGCCACCTCCTTCGCGCGGGTCGAGGTGGAGGCCGTCCAGCACAAGTCCGGGCCGATGCTGCTGGCCAAGGTTTCCGAAGACATCGCCCCCGGTGACTACGACACGCTGATGAAGGGCGTGCTCGGCAACCCCGGAAAATTCGTGCGCAAGATCGTCCTGCTGGACAGCATCGGCGGCAGCGTACCGGAGGCCATCCGCATGGGCCGCCTGCTGCGCGAGACCGGCTTCGACGCGCTGGTGCCCTCCACCGGCCTGTGCCAGGGCACCTGCGTCTACCTGCTGGCCGCCGGGCGCGGCAAGATCGTCAGCGGCTCGGTGGGCCTGCATCGCCCCTATTACGCCCATGGCGACTCCTCCCGCGACGAGGCGCTGTACAAGGGCGTGCGCTACAACTCCGCCGCCTATTTCAAGGAAATGAACATCCCGCCCACCCTGCTGGAGGACATGCAGCGCACCGACCCCCGGCAGATGCGCGTGCTCTCGGCGGCGGAGCTGGCGCGTTACCGCCTCTCCGGGAAGTAGCCCCACGCCAGCCGACCAAACGCCCTGTCGGCGGGGGTTCCAGGCCCGCGGGCTTGCTGTATAAAAGCCACAGGCCATCACGCAGTCGCCGGAACATGCCGCCATGAAAGACGAAGTCGAAACCACCAATGCGGTCTACAAGACGCTGCTGGAGTCCACCAGGGCGATCCCCTGGAAAATCGACTGGAAGACCATGACCTTCGCCTACATCGGCCCGCAGATCGAGGCGCTGCTGGGCTGGAGCCCGTCCAGCTGGATCAGCGTCAACGACTGGGCCGAACGCATGCACCCCGAGGACCGCGACGCCGTGGTCGCCTTCTGCGTCTCGCAGTCCCAGGCCGGCACCGACCACGAGGCCGACTACCGCGCCCTCACCGCCGCCGGCGACTACGTGTGGATCCGCGATGTGGTGCACGTGATGCGCGACGAGGCGGGCGAGGTGCAAGCGCTGATCGGCTTCATGTTCGACATCAGCGAGCGCAAGCACGCCGAGCAGAAGCTGGTGGAGCTGCAGAAGCAGCTGGAAGAGTTCTCCTACAAGGACGGCCTGACCGGCGTGGCCAACCGGCGCATGGTCGACTCGACCCTGGACGTGGAGTGGGCCAACGCCCAGCGCACCCGGCAGCCGCTGTCGCTGATCCTCCTCGATATCGACTACTTCAAGCAGTACAACGACCACTACGGCCACATCCAGGGCGACGACAGCCTGAAGAGCGTCGGCCAGGCGCTGAGCGAGGCCGCCAACCGCCCACGTGACCTCGTCGGGCGCTTCGGAGGCGAGGAGTTCGTCCTCATCCTCCCGGAAACCGACGCCGACGCCGCCCGCCAGGTGGCCGAGCGCTGCCGCCGCCTGCTCCGCGAGCGCTGCATCCCCCACGAGAAATCCGGGGTCGCCTCGCTGCTCACCGTCAGCCTCGGCGTCGGCACCATCATCCCCACCCAGCACGACCAGGCGCTTGCCTTCGTCGAATCCGTCGACCGCCTGCTGTACCGGGCCAAGCAGGGCGGCCGCAACCGCTTCGAAGCCGGCCAGTGGACCGAGCCCGAGGCCCGGCAGGAACAGGGCGGAACAGCCTCGTAGGGGGGGCCGAGCGCAGCGATGCCCAACGCAGCGGCCTTCACCCTTTCGCGAATGAATTGGCTCTGTCTGCGTAAGAGTTGCTAGAAAAATTCAAGTCCAGCTGATTGCCGAGTTTTGCTGATACTTCCGGTTTCGCCCCCGGGCGAGTTTCTTTTGGCAGTCGCCCCAAAAGAAACCAAAAGGGCTTGCCCCTGCATACGGGTCTGGCTTCGCCAGACTCCCCTCGCTCCATCGTCGTTCCAGGGGCCCGCGCTGACGGGCCATCCCTGGCCCGGCAGCGCTCTCGCGACATCCATGTCGCTCAACCCCTTCCACGACGATTGCGCTCGGCCTCCTGAAAGGGGCGTTTGGCGGCTGCTCCAACGTCTTCGCCAGAATCTTCATCGATGTGCGCATAACGCTCGTGGCGAAGCGGCTTCCGTAGGATGGCGTAGAGCGAAGCGAAACCCATGCGGTGGGCGTTTCAGGAATCCCGAACGTCCCTGAAAGCACCGTTATTGAGCCTTCTCGTTGAACCCACAACAGCTAACGCAGACAGAGCCAATGAATTTGCTCCCACGGTGGTAGCGGGTGCACTCATGCACGGCCTGGACCGCTGCGTAGGGTGGAGGTCGCTCTTCACCTCCACCAGCGGCGCCCACCCGGTTTCCAGCCGTAGGTTGGCGCCGAGCGCAGCGAGGCCCAACGCTGGGGCCTTCGCCTTCTCGCGAATGAATTCGCTCCCACAGCAGCGCCCTGGGCGAACGAATTCGCCCCTACGACCCTGGCGGGGCCTTACGCGTCTACCGCCACTTCCACCGCCTCGCCGTTGAGCCGTGCCGGCCACACCCGCAGGCGCTGTTCGGGGTATTCCACGCAGCTGCCGTCCTCCAGGCGGAAGTGCTGCTTGTACAGCGGCGAGGCGATCACCAGTTCGCCCCTGATGTGGCCGAGCAGGCCGCGGCCGATGACGTTGGCGCCGGATTTCGGGTCGCGGTTCTCGATGGCGTAGAGGCGCTCGCCGTCCTCCGCCCCGGGCAGGAGGAAGAGGGCGACCTGGGCGCCGTCGAGCCAGGCGACGACGCCGGAGTTGGCGACCAAGTCGCGGGCCGCGCAGAGCGTGCGCCAGGTGGGCTGGGACGTGGTTCGCAGGGCGTGGGGCTGGCTCATCAATTCACCTCCTCGGTGACGGGTATCAGGTGGAGTTCGCTGGCGGTCGCCGGCCGGCGCTGGCCGCGTTCGCGGACGAAGTGGATGTCGGGGTCGCCGCGCCGGTCGTTGACGAAGGTGCGGAAGCGCTTGAGCTTCTCCGGGTCCTTCAGGGCATTGGCCCATTCGCATTCGTAGCGGTCGATTACCTGCTGCATCTGCGCCTCCAGCTCGGCGCCCAGGCCCAGGCTGTCGTCGAGGATCACCGCCTTGAGGTAGTCCAGCCCGCCCTCCAGGCCCTCGCGCCACACCGAGGTGCGCTGCAGCTTGTCGGCGGTGCGTACGTAGAACATCAGGAAGCGGTCGATGGCGCGCACCAGGGCCTCGTCGTCGAGGTCGGTGGCCAGCAGCTCGGCATGGCGCGGGCGCATGCCGCCGTTGCCGCAGACATAGAGGTTCCAGCCCTTGTCGGTGGCGATCACGCCGACGTCCTTGCTCTGCGCCTCGGCGCATTCGCGGGTGCAGCCGGAGACGGCGAACTTGATCTTGTGCGGCGAGCGCAGGCCCTTGTAGCGGTTCTCCAGGTGCAGGGCCATGGCCACGCTGTCCTGCACGCCGTAGCGGCACCAGGTGCTGCCGACGCAGGATTTGACCGTGCGCAGGGACTTGCCATAGGCATGCCCGGTCTCGAAGCCGGCCTCGATCAGCTCGCCCCAGATATCCGGCAGCTCGTGCAGCTGGGCGCCGAACAGGTCGATGCGCTGTCCACCGGTGATCTTGGTATACAGATCGTATTTTTTTGCCACCTGGCCGAGGACGATGAGCTTGTCCGGGGTGATCTCGCCGCCGGCGATGCGCGGCACGATGGAGTAGGTGCCGTTCTTCTGCATGTTGGCCATGAAGGTGTCGTTGGTGTCCTGCAGCGGCACCAGCAGCGGGTCGGTGATCGACTGGTTCCAGCAGGACGCCAGGATCGAGCCCACCGCCGGCTTGCAGATGTCGCAGCCGGTGTGGCCACGGCCATGGCGGGCCAGCAGTTCCTCGAAGCTGCGGATGCCTTCCACCCGCACCATCGCGTAGAGCGCCTGGCGGGTGTGGGCGAAGTGCTCGCACAGGCTCGTGTCGACGGCCACGCCACGGGCGCCCAGCTCGTGCTCGAAGACCTGCTTGAGCAGCGCGGCGCAGCCCCCGCAGCCGGTGGCGGCCTTGGTCCGTGCCTTCAGCTCGCCCAGGTCGGTGCAGCCTTCGTCCACCGCGCAGCACACCGCGCCCTTGCTGACGTTGTGGCAGGAGCAGAGGGTCGCGCTGGCCGGCAGGGCTTCGGCGCCCAGGGCCGGTGCGCCTTCGGAGCGGGGCAGGATCAGGCTCGACGGGTCCCGGGGCGGCTCGATGCCGTTCTGCGCGTACTGCAGCAGGGTGTCGTAGTAGCTGTTGTCGCCCACCAGCACCGCCCCCAGCACCCGCTTGCCGTCGGCGGACACCACCAGGCGCCGGTAGCTGGCGCTGGCCTCGTCGATGAAGCGGTAGCTGCGCGCGCCGGGCGTGGCGGCGTGGGCATCGCCGATGGAGCCGACGTCCACGCCCAGCAGCTTGAGCTTGGTGGACATGTCGGCGCCGGTGAAGGGTTCGTGGGGCTGGCCGGCCAGCAGCGCGGCGAGGTTGCGCGCCATGGCGTAGCCGGGGGCGACCAGGCCGAAGACGCTGCCGTTCCAGGAGGCGCACTCGCCGATGGCGAAGATCGTCGGGTCGCTGGTGCGGCAGTCGTTGTCGATCACCACGCCGCCGCGCGGGGCGATCTCCAGGCCGGCGGCGCGGCCGAGGGCGTCCTGCGGGCGGATGCCGGCGGAGAAGACGATCAGGTCGGTCTCGAGGAATTCGCCGTCGTTGAATCGCATGCGGTAGGCGTACTCCTCGCCGACGACGATCTCCTGGGTGGCGCGGGCCAGGTGCACGCCCACCCCAAGGGCCTCGATGCGGGCACGCAGGGCGGCGCCGCCGTCGGCATCGAGCTGCACCGGCATCAGCCGTGGGGCGAACTCCACCACATGGGCTTCCAGGCCCAGGGACTTCAGCGCGTTGGCCGCTTCCAGGCCGAGCAGGCCGCCGCCCACCACCACGCCACGCCGGGCGCAGGCGGCGGCCTCGCGGATGCCGTCGAGGTCGTCGAGGGTGCGGTAGACCAGGCGCGAGCGGCCCTCGGCACCGGGAATCGGCGGCACGAATGGGTAGGAGCCGGTGGCCAGCACCAGGCGATCGTAGGGCTGGCGGCCCTCGGCGGTGACCACTTCGCGGCGTTCGCGGTCGATCTCCAGCACCGGCACGCCCAGGTGCAGGTGCACGCCGTGGCGGGCATGGAGGCCGGGCTCGCCCAGGGCCAGGGCCTCGGCGTCCTTGCCGATGAAGTATTCGGAGAGGTGCACGCGGTCGTAGGCGCGCTGGCGCTCCTCGCCGTAGACATGCACCTGGTAGCGCGCCAGGGCACCGCGTTCGATCAACTGCTCCACGCAGTGGTGACCGACCATGCCGTTGCCGATGACGACCAGGATCTCGCTTTTGATCGGGGTGACGATGGCGTTCATGAGCCTTCCTCTGTCGAAGCCGCTGCCAGGGCCTGCGGAAAAAAATGCAAAAAAAAGCGCCTGGAACCGTCGAGCGGCTCCAGGCGCCTTTGCCTGGGATTCGTGGGTGTCGGGGAGGGCCGTGCGGGCTCCGTTGCCCTGGCCATCCGTCCCGCTGTGCTGGGTCATCGGCGACCGCGCGGGAGACCCCGAAGGAGAATCCTACGGGGCCGATCACGGAAAAGCAGGTTGCATGCCAGTTGCGTGAGAGGAGGGCGGCGGGGCGGGCGCGGCCCTTGCGGGGCAAGGTGCGCGGGGCTTGCCGTGGCGGTGGAGTCAGGCCGCGAACGGGGCGGCCGGCTGAACCATGATGGGGCGCCGGGGCACGCCGGTCCCCGTTTTGGAGCGGCGCGCCGGGGCTGTCAGTTGAGCAGGTCGGGGTCGAGCATGTCGCATTCGAAGCTCAGCCAGCCGCCTTCGACGTTGGCGTCGCCGCCGGTGATCGGGCCGTAGTAGGTGAGGCCGATGTCCAGGGTGATGCAGACGTGGGTCGGCTCCTCCGGGGCCGCCAGCTGGCCCTTGAAGTGCACCTTCATCACGCCCGGGGAGACGGTCTCCAGGCCGATGTCCACGCGGGCGTTGTCCACCGCCTCGGCTTCACGCCCGAAGTGTTCGGCGCTGACGGTCAGGGTGGCGGTGTCTTGGTACATGCAGGGTCTCCAGCGATAGGCGCGCGCCCGGGGGCGAAAGGCCGCCAGGGTAATCCAGCGTCGCGGGCGCGGCCATCGCCGGGTGAAAAAAACGCGACCCGCGCGTCAGATAGGCCGAACCCCCGCCGTCGTCGCCTCTCGAACCCTCTACAGCCACAGAGGAGACGCGTCATGACCCAACAGGGCAAAACCGACCCCACGAACCGGCTCCGGCGTGACTCGCCCGAGGAGAGCCGCGGCCTGCCGGGCTACCCGAAAGAGCGCGATGGCGAGCGCGCGCGGCGCCAGGTGGGCGACGAGCTGGGCTTCGACCCCGACTCCCCCGACCTCGCCGACCCGCAGATCGACCCGCCCGGGCCGCCGCAGGTCCCCGCCGGCGGCGACCACCCGGCCAGCCCACGCGCCCCCGGCAAGCAGTACCCGCCCTACGATTGAGCCCGCGCGCCCATCACTCGCGGGCGCCATCCGTCCGCCGGGGCGCCCCGTAGCCCGGGCTTCAGCCCGGGAGAGGGGCGGGTGAGCGCTTCGCGAGCAGAGCCCGCTCCTACGTCAGAGCCCGGGGCGGGCGCCGTGCCCTGCCTTACATGCCCAGCGGCGCATTGGTCGCCACGCGCAAGGCCAGGCCTTCGTAGCCGTCCAGCTCCAGGCGCAGTTCGCCCTGTTCGGTGAGGTCGCCCTCCAGGCGCTCGTTGATCATGTCCACCACCGGGCCCGGCGGGACGTTGGGCAGCACGATGACCTCGCTGAGCGGCTCGGCACCGAAGTTCAGCGCGGTGACCTGGATGCCGCGCCCGGCGGGTAGCTCGTGGACCATCACCAGGAGCGCGGGGTGCTGCGTCTCGGCAATCAGGATCTGCCGGCTGGAGGCCACGCCGTAGGCGCGCCTCACGGCGAGCATGCGCCGCGCCTGGGCGGCGAAGGAGTCCGGGTCCTTGAGCTGTTCCACCAGGCTGCCGTAGAGGCTGCGCGCCTTGGGCATGCCTTCGCTGGAAAGTGTCGCCTCGGGCGCCAGGTCCGCCAGGTCGTAGGCGCCGCGGTGGATCCAGCGCGTGTCGCCGTCGGCCAGCAGCGGCTCCACCTGTTCGGGCGCCAGCGGCAGGGCGCCCACCAGGTCCCAGCCGGAGAGGGCGACGATGCCCGGCTGCATGGCGTTGAACATCAGCAGCAACAGGTGCACCTGGCGGATGCGTGCGATGTCCGCCTGGGTGATGGCGTCGAGATCACGGATGCCGAGGGCGGCGGTGATGATGCTCACCGTGGTGCAGGACACGCCGTTGGTGACGAACTTGAGGTTGTAGGGCGCGTCCTTGCCGGCCAGGCGCTCGTACATCTCGGCGCGGATGTGCTCGCGGAGGATGTTGCCCGGCAGGCTCTGGCCCTTGAACACGTAGGTGTCGTTGGCGTGGAGGGTCCAGAAGTGCACCAGCTCCAGGGTCAGCTCGTCGTGGTTCTGCAGGGCGTGGATCAGCGAGGCCGGGTCGATGCCGAAGGCATGCATCTGGTTGAGCATCAGGCGCAGGAACTCGGTGTCGCCGGTGAGCAGGGCGTGCTGGTAGGCCGGGCGGGTGATGAAGTCGTAGGAGAGGTCGGCGCCGCCCTGGGACATGGCGGCGATGTCGTCGAGGGTCAGGTTCAGCTCCTGGAAGCTGAAGCCGCCGGCCTTGCGGATCATGCCGCCGAGCAACTGGTTGCCGGTGACCGACAGCGGGTGGCTCTCCGACCAGGCGTTGCCCTGGGCACGCCGCTCGACGCCGAGGAAGCCGTTGGCATCCAGGCGCAGCACGCGGGCGCCGAGCACGTCGATGGAGTGCAGGGCGTCGCCGATGATCAGCTGTTGCGCGGCGAAGGTCGGGTCCAGCCAGTTCAGTGACGGCTGGCCTTCCTTGAAGTAGTGCAGGTAGACCCAGCGCCGCAGCTTGCCGTCCACGCCACGCACCGGCGCCGTGGCGCTCCAGTCGCTCTCCTTGACCCCGGGCTCGAAGAAGATCACCCGTTGCAGCTGGCCCACCAGGTAGTGGCGGTCGCGCAGGGCGTCCACCGTCTCCGGCGGCAGGTTCACCGCGTCGCGGCCCTCGGGCACC
Source organism: Pseudomonas sp. Pc102 (assembly GCF_018408275.1). NCBI lineage: Bacteria > Pseudomonadati > Pseudomonadota > Gammaproteobacteria > Pseudomonadales > Pseudomonadaceae > Pseudomonas > Pseudomonas sp. Pc102. Next base: position 2,580,025 of record NZ_AP021905.1, read on the forward strand.
TCCGGCAGCAGCGGCCAGTCGGCCTCCTGGATCTCCACCATGTGGTAGATGCCGGGGTAGTCCCCATAGGCCATCTCCGCCAGGCGGAAGTCGGCGCCCTTGCCGGTGTGGGCGGGGATGCTGTCGTCGATGGTCACCGCGTTGTGCGCGGCGGCCACGCGGCTGAGGTGGACCTGCTGCTCGTCGGTGCCGAAGCGCGGGTCGATGTCCAGGCCGATGCGGTCGAAGTTGCCGTCCACGGTCGGCGTGTAGTCACGCCCGCGCAACCCGCCGGAGCGCTTCAGCGGCCCGGTGTGGATGCCCTGGATGCCGAGGTCGGAGAAGGCCGCCCAGAGGCGCTCGTCGCCCAGCGCCTCGAGCACCGAGCCGCCCTCGGCGGTGATGATCGAGGCGGGGTAGACGGTGACCCACACCGAGGCCACGGCGGTGACGCTGCGCGGACGGGTCTGCGCATAGGGGTGTTGCCACAGCCGCGGCTGGCCGGCATACAGGCGCGCCCGCTGGCGCGCGGCTTCGAGCATGGAGTGTTCGACCAGCCAGGTGACCTGGTCGCTATCGGGGATGGGCATCGTTCGCTCCCTGGGTGGTGGGCCACCGGGAACGGGCCGGCAGCGCTTCCCTTGTTGAGAGCGATGGAGCGGGGGCTTTGTTCAGGTGATCTCAGACCACGCCCTGGCGGCGCAGCAGCTCCAGCACCTGCACCAGGCTCGGCAGCACGTCCAGGCACAGGGCGCGGGTCGCCTCGGGCGGCTGGCGCAGGTCCGGCACCATCAGCGTGGGCACGCCGGCGGCGTGGGCGGCGGCGACGCCGGGGATGGAGTCCTCGATGGCCAGGCAGGCGCCGGGGTGGCGGTCGATATGCCGGGCGGCGAGCAGGTACAGGGCCGGGTCGGGCTTGCCCAGGGGCACGTCGTCACGGGTGGCGACGGCGTCGAAGTAATGGGCGATGCCCCCCAGCCCCAGGTGCTCCTCGGCGGTCTCGCGGCCCGAGGAGGTGGCGATCGCCATGGGCCGGCCGCTGGCGCGCATGGCCTCCAGCAGCGGCACCACGCCTTCCTTGAGTGGCAGGCCGTTCTCCATGATCCGCGCCTTGTGGGCGAAATAGGCGGCGCCGAAATCCTTGAGCGGGAAGTTCTCGCCGTAGTGGTCGAACAGGCGCTGGCGGTAGGCCGGCCAGTCGATGCCCACCAGCGCCTCGCACAGCTCGGCGGCGCCCGCCAGGCCGAGGGTCTCGATGGCCGCCACGGTGCTCGCCAGGTTGATGCTCTCGGTATCCACCAGGGTGCCGTCCAGGTCGAGCAGGAAACCTTCGATGCGTGCCGCGTCCATTGCCTCTCCCCCGTTGACTGCTGCAGGACGGGCGACAGAATCGCATTCGCGAGCGGGCTGCGCCAAGGGGCGCAGCACCCTGTGGCGCTATCCAGCGCGCGCAGGGTGGATGACGCTCTTTTCATCCACCAGGCGGGGCCAATGGTGGTCTCTGACCGGTGGCCGGCAACGGCTTATTTTTCGCGATGAATTCGCTCCCACGATCGGTGGCTGGGGCCGGGCTTGGGGGCCACGCCTGGCCGCGTTCGGTGGACCGGTGGAGCGTGGTCCACCCTACGACGGTGCGGCTTTCGGGCACGTGCATATCCGGCGGGTAAGGTGGATGGCGCTCTTTTCATCCACCAATCGGAGCTGATTGAGACCTCGGGCTGAAGCCCGGGCTAAGGGGAATCCATCGGCACGGATCGGCCGTAGGTCGACGGTGGGTTCTAGCCCTCCAGGGCCGCGAAGTAGCGGGCCGGCGGCATGCCCAGGGCCTTCTTGAACATGGTGATGAACGCGCTCACCGATTCGTAGCCAAGATCGCCCGAAACCTGCTGCACCGTGGCGCCGCCGGCCAGCAGGCGCAGGGCCACCAGCAGGTGCAGCTGCTGGCGCCAGCGGCCGAAGCTGAGGCCGGTTTCCTTCTGCACCAGGCGCGCCAGGCTGCGTTCGCTCATGGCCACGCGCGCGGCCCATTGCGCCAGGGTGCTGCGATCGGCCGGGTTGTCGGCCAGGGCGGTGGCGATGAGGCGGATGCGCGGGTCGTCCGAGATCGGCAGCAGGTGCCGCTCGCGGGGCATGCGCGCCAGTTCGGCGAGGAGGAAACGCACCAGGTGGTCCGTGGCGCTGCCGGGCTCGTAGTCCCAGGGCAGCTCGGCGAGATGGCGGATGCCCTCGCGCAGCAGCGCCGTGATGCTGAGGGTGCAGCACTCGTCCGGCAGGTCCGCGCAGCCGGGTTCGACGAAGAGGAACCAGATGTGCGCGTTGGCGGTGGCGCGGTTGCTGTGGGGCGTGCCGCCGGGCAGCCAGATGGCGCATTGCGGCGGCACCATCAGCAGGGCGCCCGGCACCTCGCAGGTGACGCCGCCACGCAGCGCGATGATCAGTTGGCCCTTGCGGTGGCGGTGCATGGGCACTTCGCTGCGGCTGTCGGAGGTGTCGACTTTCATCGCCACGGCGGGGCGGTGGGAGAGGTCCGGGTCGATGCTGAGGGCGCGTTCCAGGGACATGGCGAATATGGCCGGATTTGAAAATCGATCGGCAATATATCCAGATTCAGCCGGTGCGTGTAGGCCGTAACGTAGCGGCCCACCCCTCTTCGGCCCGTTTCCATGTCCACCCGCACCCTGACCGCCTCGGTCGCCCGACCCGCCTTGCTGATCGTCGGCATCCTGCTCATCGCCGCCAACCTGCGCGCGCCCGTCACCGGCGTGGCGCCGCTGCTGGACCTGATCCAGCCGGCGTTCGGCCTGTCCAATGCCGAGGCCGGCATCCTCACCACCCTGCCGCTGCTGGCCTTCGCGCTGATCTCGCCGTTCTCCGCATTGCTGGCCCGCGAGTACGGGCTGGAGCCCACGCTGTTCGGCGCGCTGATCCTGATCGCCGGCGGCATCGTCATGCGCTCGCTGGGGCCGGCCTGGTGCCTGTACCTGGGCACCTGGGTGATCGGCTCGGGCATCGCCGTCGGCAACGTGCTGCTGCCGAGCCTGCTCAAGCGCGATTTCCCCCGCAGCATCGCCAGCCTCACCGGCGCCTATGCGGTGACCATGGGCGTCGCCGCCGCCCTGGCGTCGATGGTGGCGGTGCCCCTGGCCCAGGCGGCCGAAAGCGGCTGGCGCCTGGCGCTGGGCTCGGTGATCGTCCTGCCGTTGCTGGCGATGGTGGCCTGGAGCCCGCAGCTGGGCCAGCACAGCGCGCCGGCCCAGGGCACGCCGGGGCCGCTGCACGGCGGGCGCATCTGGCATTCGGCGCTGGCCTGGCAGATCACCCTGTTCATGGGCATCAACTCCTTCCTCTACTACGTGCTGGTGGGCTGGCTGCCGTCGATCATGGCCAGTGCCGGCTACTCACCGGCCGAGGCGGGCACCGCCCATGGCCTGCTGCAGCTGGCGTCGGCGCTGCCGGGGCTGGTGCTGGCGCCGCTGCTCAACCGCATGCGTGACCAGCGGCTGATCGCCCTGGCCATGGCGCTGCTGGCCGGTGTCGGGCTGCTCGGCCTGCTGCTGGCGCCGGGCTGGTCGATCCTCTGGGCCATGCTCTTCGGCGCCGGGGCGGGCGCGGTGATCATCCTCGGCCTGACCTTCATCAGCCTGCGCGCCGGCAACCCGCAGCAAGCCGCTGCGCTCTCCGGCATGGCCCAGTGCGTGGGCTACCTGCTGGCCGCCTTCGGCCCGCCGCTGATGGGCCGCCTGCACGACGCCGCCGGCAGCTGGGGCCTGGCGCTGACGCTGTGCCTGGGGCTGTCCCTGGCCATGGCGGTGGCCGGCTGGCTGGCGGGCAGGGCGCGGCAGATCGGCTAGGGCAGGGCGGGGTCTCGCCGCTGGACGGCCGTGCGTTGCCGGGGCCTGGGCGCTAGGATGATCGCCCCGAGAAACGGACCTTCCCATGACCCTGAAACAGCTCCTCGCCGCCTGCCTGGCCGTGCTCCTCACCGGCCCCGCAGCGGCGGCCCAGACGGTGGACCCCAACAGCGTGCGCCTCAACGATCGCGTGCACGAGCAGCTGTCGCCGCAGGTGCTGGCGCGCATCCGCGCGGTGACCCAGGTGTTCGAGCCCATCGACGGCATCAGCTACGAGCGGGCGGTCGACCTCTACAAGCGCGACGCCGACCCCGAGGCCAACCTGGTGATCTTCGAGGAGATGGCGCGGGTCTACCGCGAGTTCTGCGCCAGCCGCTGCAGCCGACCCGAGGAGCGCATGGACGTCTACCGCCTGGTGCTGCTGCGCTCGATGTACAGCTCCGCGGAGACCCTGCGCCAGGCGCAGCTCGACGTGCTGTCGAAGGCGGAGGCGCAGGCCATAGTCGATGCCTACCGGCTGAAGGCCATCCCCATCACCGTGGAAAAGCGCTAGCCGGCCACCCCTCACTCCACCGGTTCATAGGGCAGCCCCGCGTAGTTCTCGGCGATGCTGGTGCGGCCGGCCTCGGAGCCGACGAAGTAGTCCAGTTCGGCCCGCTGCATGCGGCGGCTGAAGGCGTCGGTGTCGGGGAAGCGGTGCAGCATCGAGGTCATCCACCAGGAGAAGCGCTCGGCCTTCCAGACGCGTTTCAGGCAGATTTCCGAATAGCGTGCGGTTAGGGCGTGGCGGCCTTCGCGGTACACGGCCAGGAGGATCCGGTAGAGGGTGCCGACGTCGCTGGCGGCGAGGTTCAGGCCCTTGGCGCCGGTGGGCGGGACGATGTGCGCGGCGTCGCCCACCAGGAACAGCCGGCCGTGCTGCATGGGCTCCACCACGAAGCTGCGCAGGGGCGCGATGCTCTTTTCCAGGGAGGGGCCGGTCACCAGGCTCGCGGCGGTGTCGGCCGGCAGGCGGCGCTTGAGTTCTTCCCAGAAGCGCGCATCGGACCAGTCCTCCACCCGCTCTTCAATGCCCACCTGCACGTAGTACCGGGTGCGGGTCGGCGAGCGCATGCTGCACAGGGCGAAGCCGCGCTCGTGGGCGGCGTAGACCAGCTCCTCGGCCACCGGCGGGGTATCGGCCAGCACGCCGAGCCAGCCGAAGGGGTAGACCCGTTCGAATTCCCTGAGCACGCCTGTGGGGATGGATCTGCGCGCCACGCCGTGGAAGCCGTCGCAGCCGGCGATGTAGTCGCAATCCAGGCGCAGTGTCTCGCCGTTGTGGGCGAAGGTGACGTGGGGACGGTCGCTCTGCAGGTCGTGCAGGGCCACCTCGGCTGCGTTGTAGAACGTGCGCGCCCCGCTGGCCCGGCGGGCGTCCATCAGGTCGCGGGTGACTTCGGTCTGGCCGTAGATCATCACCGTGCGGCCGGTGAGCCCCTTGAGATCGATGCGTTCGCAGCGGCCATCGAAGGCCAGTTCGAAGCCATCGTGGACCAACCCTTCGCGGTCCATTCGCGCGCCGACCCCGGCTTCGCGCAGCAGCTCGACCATGCCCTGTTCGAGCACGCCGGCGCGGATGCGGTCCAGCACATGATCGGCGGATTGGCGTTCGAGGATGACGGTGTCGATACCGGCCTTGTGCAGCAGCTGGCCGAGCAGGAGGCCGGAGGGGCCGGCGCCGATGATGGCGACTCGAGTCTTCATTGTTGTTGTCCTCATGGGGCCTCGGTCGGCACGTCGCCTGGCCCGTTGTTGTTGTAGTCCTCTGTATTTTTGGTGGATGGTCGGCGCCTTTGAAGGCACTATCCGGTTGGTTTCATGGACTTTCCGAGGTTTTCATGTCGCAGGTTTCCCCGGTTCCGGTGTTCCGCCTCTACGGCGAGACCCGCGCCTGGCCGACGCCGGACCTGATCCATTGCGAGTCGATCCCCGAACGCAGCGCCCTGCACGATTGGGAGATCCGCCCCCATCGGCACGGCGAGCTGGTGCAGGTGCTCTACGTGCAGGGCGGTACGGCGGAGCTGGAGGTGGAGGGCGTGGTCAACCGCGTCGAGGTGGCCGCGCTGCAGGTGGTGCCGGCGCTCTGCGTGCACGGCTTCCGCTTCTCGGAGGACATCCGTGGCTACGTGTTGAGCCTGGCGCTGCCGCTGGTGGACCAGCTCGGCGCGGCCCTGGACGAACCGCCGCTGGCCCGCGCCGCCTGTTATCCGGTGGCGGGGCAGAAGCGCTACCTGGACGCGCTGTTCGAATCCCTGGCCCAGGAGTACGGCGACCAGGCGCCGGGCCGCGAACTGATGCTGCAGTCGCTGATCAGCGCGCTGCTGGTGTGGGTGGGGCGCCGCTCGCTGGATCTGTCCCGCGCCGAGGCGCCGGCGCAGGACCGGGGACGCGAGCACCTGCAGCGTTTCACCCGCCTGCTCGAAGCCCATTACCGCGAACACCGCCCCATCGACTGGTACGCCGCCGCCCTCGGCATCAGCGCCGCCCACCTCAACGCCCTGTGCCGGCGCCTGGCCGGCCAGTCCGCTCTGCAGATGATCAGCGCGCGCCTGCTGCTGGAGGCCAAGCGCTGCCTGGTCTACACGGCGATGACCATCAACCAGGTCTCCGACAGCCTGGGCTTCTCCGAACCGGCCTACTTCTCGCGCTTCTTCAAGCGCGGCACGGGGCTGTCGCCCAAGGCGTTCCGTATTCGTCGGTAGGGGCGGCACCGTGGGTGGGCGCCGAGCGTAGCGAGGACCAACGCAGCGCTGTTCGTCCTCGCGCGGGCTTTGCTTGTGGGAGCGGCTTCAGCCGCGAAAGACCCGCAGCCGGCACAGGGTTGCGAGTGGCTGGATATTCCATCGCGAATAAATTCGCTCCTACAGGCGTGGGTTGGCGCCGAGCGCAGCGAGGCCCAACGCAGCGATGTTCAGCCGTGTCGCGTTGGGCTTCGTACCTCAGCCCAACCTACGAGGCTGGTGTTTCCCGGCCACGCTGCAGGGCCAGCGCCATGGCCAGGCGTTCGAGCCCGATGCCGAAACCGGCGCCCTCGGCATAGGCGCCGCCGCCCACCACCTGGCGCTGGTTTTCCAGCACGGGGCAACGCACCTCGAAGCCCTGGCCGCCCAGGTAGTAGCTCAGCCCGCGGCTGGCACGCAGGTCCAGCTCGTATTCCAGCCCGAGTGAGTCGAGGAAGCCGATGCACAGCGCCTGGCTGCGGGCCAGGCCGCGTTCGGGGTCGCCAAGCACTTCGACGCCCAACTGGGTGAATTCGCGGTAGCGCAGGGCCTGGGGACGCTCGTAGCGGTAGCAGCGTGCGGCGTAGAAGAAGGTGGCTTCCCGGCGCCCGGCCAGCAGGAGGGCGCTGCGCTCCTGGAACAGCGCGGTGGCTTCGGGGATCAAGCAGCAGGGGCGCCCGGCCTTGTCGTCGAAGGCCCACATCTGGCCCATGATCTCGCTGCCGCCGGTCTTCTCGATGAAGGTGTCCTGGCCCCACAGCGCGGGGACTATCGCTTCCTCAGCCCCGGCGTCGATGAAGCCAGCTCCGGAAGCGGCCCTCGATCTCGCGCATGGCTTTGGCTTCTTCGCCGGTGATGATCCGGGTTCCTCGTAGCATGGTCATTTCTGGTTCCTCTCTGGTTTTCTACAGGCATGAAAAAAGGCGCCCTTGGGCGCCTTTGCGTGTCCATCGCAGCCGATTCAGTCAGCTTGCAACGGGCATGAGCAATCACGGCGCCCGGAGGGGGAGCCGTGATGATGGATGCGGTTGCTCAGGAGTCTGGTCATGGCGCGAATCCTGGCATGGGACATCGTTCGTCGGCAAGGGGCGACCCGGAATCGATTGCCGGGTTGCCCCCGACCCATAGGCTCCGCGCTTCAAGGTGGCAGCCATTCGTAGGGGCGACTTCAGTCGCCAAGCAGGCCGCAGGGCTGCCCTGGCTCCGCGTTCCCCGGTGGCACCGTTCGGTGGACGAAAAGAGCGTCGTCCACCCTACGTATCGGTCGGCTTTGTGGCTTGGGTTGGGCACGGTGCCGTAGGTTGGCGCCGAGCGCAGCGAGGCCCAACGCAGCGGGGTTCGGCCGTGTTGCGTTGGGCTTCGTGCCTCAGCCCAACCTACGGGAATCCGCGCTTCCCGGTTGCATCGCTTGGTGGACGAGAAGAGCGTTGTCCACCCTACGCATCGGTCGGCTCCGTGGCTTGGGCGGCCGTTTACCAGTGGAAGGAGACCGAGCCCAGCAGGCTGCGTTCTTCGCCCCAGTAGCAGCGCCCGGCGTTGTTGCAGCCGGCGACGTATTCCTTGTCGAGGAGGTTCTTGGCGTTCACCTCGGCGGACCAGTTGTCGTCGATGGTGTAGCCGATGGCAGCGTCCAGCAGGGTGACGTCACCGGTGTCCAGCCGGCCGTACAGCGAGGCCGGGGTGTAGGCGAAGGTGCTGTCGAAGTGGCGCACGCCACCGCCGATGCGCAGGCCCTTGAGGGCGCCGTCGAGGAAGCGGTAGCTGGCCCAGGCCGAGGCCTGGTTGCGCGGCACGCCGGTCATCTGGTGGTCTTCGAGCAGCGAGCCCTGGGCGTCCCTGGTGATGCGCGAGTCGGTGTAGGTGTAGGCGGCGGTGAGGTTGAGGTTCTCGGTCAGGTCGCTGTTGAGTTCCAGCTCGACGCCCTTGGCGCGGCTCTCGCCGACCTGCCGGTAGTCGTTGGCGGCGCTGTCGAAGATCACGTCGTCGGTCTTGCGCAGGTCGTAGACGGAGGCGGTGAAGGCGGTGTTCCAGCCCCTGGGCTCGTACTTGATGCCGGCCTCGTACTGCTCGGCGGTGGTCGGGTCCAGGGGGCCGGAGCGGCTGGAGGTCTGCTGGGTCGGGGCGAAGGCCGTGGAGTAGCTGACATAGGGCGAGAGGCCGTTGTCGAACTGGTACATCAGGCCGGCCTGCCAGGTGAAGTCGGTGTCCCAGTAGTCGAGGTCGGCGGCGGCGTTGGTGGTGCCGGGCTTGTTGCGGTACTGGCTGTTGACCCGGTCCAAGCGCCCGCCGAGCAGCAGGACCCAGTTGTCGTAGCGGGTCTGCAACTGGCTGTAGGCGGCGTACATCGACTGGTCGAGCTGGGCGTTCTGGATGTGCACGGGGGTGGTCGGGCGGGTGGTCCAGACCGGGTCGAAGACGTTGATCAGGCCACCGGCGCCGGCATCCCAGTTCTGGTTGAACGAGGTGCGGTCGAGGCTGGCGCCGAGCAGCACGGTGTGGTCGAAGTCGCCGCTGGCGAAGTGGCCTTCGAACTGGTTGTCCAGGGAGTAGGCGATGGATTTGTTGGTGCGGTCGTAGGCGGTGTAGGCGAGCGTGGTGCCGAAGCCGCCGGCGTTGAGGCTGCCGGGCCACATCTCGTGGCGGTCGATGCGCGACTGCATGTAGCGCGAGTTCTGGCGGAACTGCCAGGTGTCGTTGAGCGTGTGGGAGAACTCGTAGCCGAGGGTCCAGGTCTCGCGCTCGAACTTGTCCCAGTCGGGGTGGCCGAGCAGGGTGTCCTTGTCGATCTTGCCGTTGGGGTTGTGCAACAGGGTGCCGGCGGCAGGGTAGCCCAGCTCCATCAGGGTGCGGTCGCGCTGGTAGGTCGAGAGCAGCGTGAGCGAGGTGGCGTCGTCGAGGTTCAAGGTCAGCGACGGGGCGATGTAGAGGCGGTCGTCCGGCTGGCCGTCGACCTGGGTGTCGGCGTTGCGGCCGAGCAGTACCAGGCGGCCGAGGATGTTATCGCCGTCGCTCAGCGGGCCGGAGACGTCGATGCCCAGCTGTTGGCGGTTGTTGCTGCCGTAGGTCAGCTCGACTTCGCCGCGCGGGTTGGCGGTGGGGCGCTTGCTGACCATGTTGACCACGCCGCCCGGGGCATTCTCGCCGTAGAGGATGGAGGTCGGGCCACGGAACACCTCGACCCGCTCCAGGCCGTAGGGCTCGCTGGTGGAGTCGTAGCGGTTGCCCTGCATGCGCAGGCCGTCGCGGAGCAGGCCGTAGCCCCAGTCGGTGGCGTTGAAACCACGGACGAAGAACAGGTCGCCGGCCTGGCCGTCACCGGCGGCGAAGGGCGGGGCGTAGATGCCGGGCACGTAGCCGAGCACGTCGGTGAGGGTCTGGGATTTCTGGTCCTCCATGCGCTGGCGGGTGACCACCGATACCGAGCGCGGCGTGTCGGCCAGGGCGGTGGCGGTCTTGCCGGCGGTGGTACTGACTTCGGCGCGGTAGCCGGTGTCGCCCTGGCCGAGGCCGTTGGCGAGGCCGCTGCCGACGATGGCGGACGGCGCCAGTTGCATCGCGCCGTCCTGGGGAGCCGGCTGCAGGACGAAGCCGCCGTTGCCCTGGTCGACGGCCTGCAGGCCGCTGTCCTGCAGCAGTGTGGCGAGGCCCTGGGTGACGCTGAAGCGGCCGTGCAGGCCGGCGCTGGTCTTGCCGGCGGCGAGGCTGTTGTGGCCGGCGAGGTAGATGCCGGCCTGGCTGCTGAATTCATTGAGCGAGGCGACCAGGGGGCCCGGTGCGATGTCGTACTGGCGCTCGGCGACGCCCTGCTGCGCGGTCTCGGCCCGGGCCATCGAGGTGGGCAGCGGCGCGACGCCGAACAGGGCCACCGGGATGGCGAGCGCGAGTGGGCGCAGGGCGAAGCGGAGGGTCGGGTTGGCGAGCAAGTGCATGGTGTCCCCTGGAAATGTTCGGTGGCCGATGGCGGTGTTGTCTGGTTGAACCGAACGAGAAATGAAAAGGGGAACCGCTCGCTGGAAAATATTTTTCCTGGGTGTCGGCGCACCGGGTCCGGCGGGGTGCTCAGGCAGGCTCGACGCTGAGCCACCAGTCGGTGAGGCGCTGCACGCGGATGGGCAGCGCGGCGCCGAGCAGTTGCAGCGCCTGGTCGGTATCGCCCAGGGGGAAGGCGCCCATCACCGGCAGGCCGGAGACCGCCGGGTTGCAGCCGAGGTGGCCGTGGCGGTAGCGGGCGAGGGCTTCGACCAGCTCGCCGAGGGGCATGTCGTCGGCCACCAGCACCTGGCGCGTCCAGGACTCGCCGGCCCGTTGCACCGGGGCGGGCGTGCCCATGGACAGGCGGTCGAAGTCGATGCGCTGGCCAGCCTCGATGACGCTGAGCTGGCCGCTGTCGGCGCTGCGCACTTCCACCGCGCCCTGGTAGACGCTGAGGCGGGTGAAGCCTGGGTCCTGGCGCACGCCGAAGCGCGTGCCGAGGGCGCGCAGGCGGCCGTGGCGGTTCTCCAGCAGGAAGGGGCGCGTGGCGTCCCTGGCGGTGTCGATCAGCACCTCGCCGAAGCGCAGCCGCAGCAGGCGCTGCTCGCCACTGAACTCGGCGTCCACCGCGCTCTCGGCACGCAGCCACAGGTGGCTGCCGTCGGCGAGCACGGTCTCCCGGGTCTCGGCGGTGCCGGTGGCGAAGTCGGCCGTCCAGCCGGCCACCAGGCGCGGCAGCGGCGTGGTGCGCCAGGTGCCCCAGCCGAGCAGCGAGCCGGCGCCCAGCACCAGCAGGCTCTTCAGGCCCTGGCGGCGGCTGATGCGGCGCGGGTCGCCCTGCAGCATGTGGCTCGCCAGCGTGCGCTCGCCCTCGGCTTGCAGCGGGGCGAAGCGCTGGCCGACGCGCTCGACGTACTGCCAGGCGTCGCGGTGTTCAGGGTGCTGGTCGAGCCAGGCCTGCCATTGCGCCTGCAACTGGGCACTGGGGGCGTCGTCGTGCAGCAGCACGTACCAGTGGGCGGCCTGTTGCAGGCTGGTGTGGCTGAGGCTGCGTTCCGGGCTGGCCATGGTGCTCATTCCACCAGCAGGCCGTCGAGTTCGGCCTCCAGCACGGCGCAGTGGAGGAAGGCCTGGGCCAGGTACTTCTTCACCATGCGTTCGGAGACGCCGATCTCCACGGCGATCTCGCGGTAGGGCATGCCGTCGAGCTGGGCCATGAGAAAGGCACGGCGCACCTTGTGCGGCAGGCGCAGGAGCATGGCGTCGACTTCATGCAGGGTTTCGATGATCAGCGCCCGCTGCTCGGGGGACGCCTGCACCGCCTCGGGACGGGCAGCCAGGGCGGCGAGCCAGTCCTGCTCCAGCTGTCGCCGGCGCCAGTGGTCGATGCACAGGCCACGGGCGATGGTCGCCAGGTAGGAGCGCTCGCCCGTCGTGCCGTCGAACACGCGGGGCCGCAGCAGCACGCGCAGGAAGGTGTCCTGCATCAGGTCGGCGGCATCGAAGCCGCTGCCCAGGCGACGGCGCAGGAAACCCAGCAACCAGGCGGAGTGACTCTGGTAGAGGGTATGGATCGGGGCATTGGTCGGCGGCATCGGAGCGGGGGTCCAGCGCGGGTGCGCTCTGTCGCGAATGAGAATTAGTGGCAACTATACGGATCGGCCTTGCGCCCCGCAATGCGTCTTCGTGGTTGCCATCGCTTCCCATGCACCCCGCCGGTTGGCACGGCGCCGCCGGTGCGGCCGGTCGGGTTACTGGCGCGAGAAGCCGCGTCGTTCCAGTCCGTGGGGGGTGGTGCCCAGCTGCAGGGGCGAGCCGATGAAGCCGTGGAGTTCGCCCAGGCTGCGCTGCTTGCTCATGGCATCGACGCAGGCCACCAGCAGCATCTCCTCGGCCACCTCGCGGATCAGGCCGCGGATGCGGCGCTGGCTGAACGCCGCCTCGCCGTCGAACTCCCGGCTCAGCTCCTGGATGCCGCCCTTGCTCAGGGTCAGCAGCCACTTGCCATCGCTGCGCGGGGTGATGGCGACGCTGTGGTCGGGGAACGCTTCGTAGATTTCCTTGATGGCGGTGAACATGGGCTGGGCCTCCTTCTTGTAGTCAGCCCCCAGTCCATTGCAGACGGCGTGCCAGGAAGGCATCCGGCGCGAGCCCAGCAGAATCAAGCGATTGGCTATAAGCGCAGCGTGGACGCTCGTGCAAAACGCATGAAGAGGCCGCAGTGGCCTGGGCAATTTGCAAGGCGGTGCCTGCGCCAGCTGTCGTGGGTGCGATGCAAAGGCTCAAGAGCGGTGTCTGTGGAGCGATGCTGGGCTTCCGGAACACCCACCGCATGGGTTTCGCTTCGCTCTACGCCATCCTACGGGAGGTCGGGCGGACGCCGCCGTGTGCAGCGCCGCCAGGCTTATTCGGGCGGGCGTGGCGTTTCCACCAACTGCGGCTGCAGCAACTCGGCGATGCGCTCGCGCACGCTCTGCTCGGGTTCGCGGTCGAGGGTGCGTCGCAGCAGTTGCAGGGTGTCGGCCGGCCACTGGTTGCGGCCCCAGGCGGCGAGGGTCTTGAGCGCCATGTGGCGGTTGCGCACCACCGGGCTGGCGAGGCCGGTGGTGACCAGGTCCCAGCCCTGCACGGGGAAGCGGCCGAGGTCCTGGAGGATGAAGTCCAGTGCGCTGTGCTGGCGGTATTCCGGGCCCAGGCCGAGGGCGCTGCCGGGGCCGCTGGCGATGTGCGCCAGGTCCAGCTGCTGGCGTGCCAGTTCGATGACCCGGCTGGCCCGTTGCGGGTCGGTGGTCTGCATCAGTTGATACCAGGCCGAGGAGCGCTGGCTGCTCTGGCGTTCGAACCAGGCGTCCCAGGGGTCGATGTCCAGGTGGCCGGCGGCGGTGGCGGCGAGCCAGAAGAGGCGTTCCTCGTCCTCGCCCAGGCCCTGGTGCACCAGTTGCGGCCACTGCGGATTCTCGCGGATGGCGTCGGCACGGCGGGCGATGTCCTCGCGGCAGGCCTCGGTCCACCCGTGACGGGCGAGCTGCTCCCAGTCCTGGTGCGGGTCGCGGGCGAAGTCGCGGATGCCCTCGACCACCAGGAAGTGCCCGAGGTGCCGTGGCGGCCGGCGAGCCAGGTGGTCGAGCAGGTGCAACACCGCCTCGGCGCCGTCGGCGTAGTCGTTGATGTCCTGGGCAGGGCCGCCGTTGATCAGCGCCTCGATCATTTCCACGGCGCCGTCGAGCAGGCCGTCGTCCACATCCTGGCCGCTCAGCGCTGCCAGCAGGTTGCCGCCCACGGCGCAGGGGTAGGCCAGGTATTCCACCATCACCGAGTTCTGGTAGCCCTCGCGCAGCAGCCAGTCCTGCACGGCGGGCGAGGGGGTCTGGGCAAGGCGCTCCACCAGGTGGATGCGACCCCAGCCCCTGACCTTGCGGGCCAGCGCCCACCAGGCGCGCTCGCGCTCGGGTGGCGCCAGGGTGTTGCCCAGGGCAATGGTGGCGAAGAGGGTGAATTCCTCGTGCTGGCCGAAGGTCATGAACAGCTCGCGCTGGCTGCCGCTGTCGAGCACGCCGAGCAGGGCCAGGGCGAACTTCACCGCGCCGCGGTCGGGGCTGCTGCGCGCCAGCCACAGGGCCAGCGCATGGAGTCGCGCGCGGGGCAGGCCGGGGCGCTGCTGCAGGCGTTCGACCAGTTGATCGATGAAGCCGAGCACGCTGCCGTCGGCCACCATTTGGTAGAGGCGGGCCATGTTTCGGGTCGGATCGTCGAGGGTGGCGAGCAGGGCAGCCATCACCTCGTCGGCGGTGTCGACATCGTCGGCAGAGGCGTGGTGGCCGAGCACGCCATCGAGGGCGCCCGGGGCCCAGCGCAGTTCGTTGCCGGTGGCGGTCGGGGCTTCGTCGGGCAGGGTGATCTCGCTGTCCGGCAGGCCGCCGGGGGCCTCGGCGAAGGCGGCGAGGAAGCCATGCAGGCTTGGGCGCTCGATGGCCCAGGGGATGGGATACCCCTGGGTCTGGCCCTTGTCGTCCCTGACGATGCGGAAGAAGGTGGCGATCCAGTTTTTCATCGGTGCGGCGACAACGGCGGGAAAGCGCTCCTGTTTACCGCAACGGCCGGCGTGCGGCAATCGTGGCGCTTCAGGAGCACGACGCAGTCGACGTGGTCAGGTCGAACGGCGGCTGCGGGCCTCGTGGAGGATGCGTTGTAGCTCGGCCACCAGCGCTGCCTGGCAGCGCTCCAGGCGGGGCGCGTCGATGCCGGCCTGGCGCAGGGCGTCGCAGGCGCGCATGAGGCCCGGGGCGTCGATGGTGCAGGCGAGGCCGGAGAGGCGGTGGGCGCACTGGGCGATGAGGTCCGGCCGGTTGCTGGCCAGCGGCGTGGCGAGGCGCTGCAGTTCGTTTTCCAGGTTGCGCTCGAGTTCCGCCAGCAGGCGCTCCATCAGGCTGTGGTCGAGACGTTCCAGGTGGCAGAGGTCGAAAGCCATGGCCGGTACCGGCGACGCGACGGGGCTGCGCCCGGCGAGGGCGGCGGCCAGGCGCTCCAGGGTCACGGGCTTGATCAGCAACTCGTCCATGCCTGCCTCGCGGCAGCGCTCCGCTTCGTCGGCCAGGGCGCTGGCGCTGTAGCCGATGATGCGCCGGGGAGCACGTCCGCTCTCGCTTTCCAGGCGGCGCACCGCGCGGGCCAGGGCGTAGCCGTCCATGCCCGGCATGTTGCAGTCGGTGATCAGCAGGTCGAATTCGTCCTCGGCCCAGGCGGCGAGCGCGCAGGCGCCATCGGTGAGCACGCGGGCGCGGTGGCCGAGGCTGGCCAGCTGCTGCTCCAGCACCAGGGCGTTGATGGACAGGTCGTCGACCACCAGCACACGCAGGGGCTGGGTGTCGGTGCGGGCCGAGGCGGGCGCGTTGCGGTACGCGGCGGAGGGCGCGGGGCGCCAGTCGAGGTTCATCTCCAGGGTGACGCTGCAGCCCCGGCCGGGCTCGCTTTCCAGGCTGATGCGCCCGCCCATCAGGTGCACCAGCTCGCGGCAGATGTGCAGGCCGAGCCCGGAGCCGCCGTGCAGTTGCGCGACCTCGGCGTCGGCCTGGCGGTAGGGCTCGAAGACCCGTGCCTGCACGCCGCGGGGGATGCCGATGCCGTCGTCGCTCACGCTCAGGGTGAGCAGGCTGCTGGTCGGGCCCGTGTCGCGCAGGCGGCCGGCCAGGCTGACGGTGCCGTGGCCGCTGAACTTCACGGCGTTGGCCAGCAGGTTGTGCAGCACCTGGCGCAGGCGCAGGGGGTCGACGCGGTACAGCCGGTGCGCCGGCAAGGCGCAATCCAGTTGCAGCGCCAGGCCCTTTTCGCGGGCGCGGGCGGCGAACAGCTCCAGGCTCTCGCGCAACAGCGCGGCCAGGTCCACGGGGCGGGGCGCCAGTTGCATGCGACCGCTCTCGATGCGGTCGAGGTCGAGGATGTCGCCCACCAGGTCGATCATGGCGTCGGCGGACTGCCGGGCGATGCGCAGGTTCTCCGAGCCCGGCCGGGCGCGGCTCTCCAGCTCCAGCAGGCCGACCAGGGCGTTGAGCGGGGTGCGCAACTCGTGGCTCATGGTGGCGAGGAAACGGCTCTTGGCCGCGCTGGCGTCCAGGGCCTGGCGCTGGGCGTCGCGCAGGCGGGTTTCCAGTTCCTTGCGGTCGCTGATGTCGATCCAGCCGCCGAGTACGCCCAGCAGCTTGCCGCGGGCGCTGTAGAAGGGCACCTGCCACTGGTAGAGGTGGCGCGGGCGGCCGTTTTCCTCGGTGCAGCTGTCGAAGAAGCGTGGCTGGCGGCTTTCCAGCACTTCCTGCAGGCGGCTCTCGAGGGCGTCGGCCAGCGCCAGGCACATGCCCTGCTGGCGTGGCGTGGTGCCGCGCATCTCGTCGAGGGAGCTGGCGAAGAACTGCTCGTAGGCCCGGTTGCAACTGCTCAGGCGGCCTTCGAGGTCGCGCACGTAGAGGGGCGTCGGCTGGCCGTTGAGCAGCGAGAACTGGAAGGCCAGCTGGTCGCTCAGCTGGCATTGCGCGGCGCGGCGCTGGTGGATCTGGCGTTGCAGGCGCCAGTTCCACAAAAGCGAGAGGATCACCACCACCGCCACCAGCACCAGCAGATGCCAGAAGGTCTGCGGCAGGTCGCGCCAGTCGATGTCCGAACGCTCCAGCGTCTCCAGCAGGCTCAGGCCGTCGTCGAACAGGGTGACACCGTAGTCGGGCCCTGACGAGGTGTCGGTCAGGCCGAGGCAGCCGCCGAGGCGTCCCCCTGGCCCGGGCTCGCAGGGGACGAGGTCGGCGATGCGCAGCGGGCAGCTCAAGGCCGCTTCGGCTGGGGCATGGATACCGGCGCCGGAGAGCAGGCCCAGCAGCAGGAGGAGGCGGAGGGAGAAGGTCATGGGCAGTCCTCAGGCCAGGCCGTTTTCCTGGATGTAGAGGTACAGCGCGGCGTTGGTGTCGAGGCCGAGCTTGCGCATGGCGCTGGTCTTCTGTGCGCTGATGGTCTGCTTGCTGCGGCAGAGGCGCTGGGCGATCTCGTTGATGGCCAGGCCGCTGCCGTACAGGCGCAGCACCTCCACCTCGCGCGGGGAGAGTTCGTCGATCTGCGCCAGGGGCTTGCCATGGGCGGCTTCGCCGAGCTGCATCAGGCGCTGCAGGGAGCCGGAAACGAACGGGCGCCTGGTGCTGGCGCCAAGGGCGCGAGGCAGGTCGGCCAGCAACCCGCGCTTGCTCACCAGGCCCTGGATGCCGAGCTTGAGCAGCGAGGCGGCGAGGGCCGGGTTGTCGAGCATGGTGACGACGATGATCGCCAGTTGCGGGTAGCGACGACGCAGTTGCTCGATCAGTCGCAGGCCGTCCGCCTGGCGGCTGTCCGGCATCATCAGGTCGGTGACCAGCAGCTCGCAGGGGCGGGCGGCGAGCTGTTCGAGCAGGCCGTCGGCGCTGTGGGCCTCGCCGACGATCTGCAGCGAGCTCTCACGGCTCAGCACGGCACGCAGGCCGATCAGGGTGATGGGGTGGTCGTCGACTATCAGGGTTCGTCTGTGCATCTGCTACCAGGGCTCGCGGAATCGGTACGGCGCACATGGTAGGGATGGCGGGAACGCGGGTATCGCGACCCGCGTGCAGTTCGGTAGGAATCGGATCAATCCGACATTTGTCGTCGGGCGCTTCCCACCGAGTGCCTGAAGTCTTACGGAAAAGCCTCGGGTGCCGGGAAATGGATGACACCCATGGCTGTAGGCAAGCCGCTACTGGACCTGCTGGCGGGGCGGCTGGATGGCACTGTCGAGTGCCGCGATCATCGAACCCACCAGGCCCGGTTGCTGCTTTTCGGCGTTCTGCAGGATGGGCGCGAGGCTGGCGATGCGCTCGGCGGCGGGGCCGCTGCCACGGTTGGCGGCGACGGCGAACCAGGTGTACGACTCCAGCTCCGGCTGGGTGGAGGGGTACTCGCCGCTGAGCAGTTTCTCGGCGTAGAGCACCATGGCGTCGAGGTCGCCGGAGAGGGCGGCGAGCTTGGTGGCTTCGGCGGCGGCCTCGTTCTCGGCGGGCTCGGCGTTCAGCGCGATGGCGGTGGCGTCGCGCTCGGTCGGTGCGGCGATGCTTGGCGCCAGGCACGGCAGCGGTTCGTGGGCCTGGGCCACCGAGGTTTCGATCGGCTGGCCCTGCTGCTGGCGCAGGGCGAGCTGGTAGAGCGGGGCGGAGACGCTGTCGCCGGCGTCGCTGGCCACCTTGAGCAGCGCCAGGCCGCGCTGCGGGTCGTTCAGGTAGGGCTCGCAGGTGTTGAGGTAGAGCAGGCTGATTTCACGCAGGGCGCGGTCGCTGGTGCGCGCGGCCTTCTCCATCAGGCGGGTGCCGTATTCCACGTCCTGCTGCACCCCGGTGCCGCGCAGGTAGTTCCAGGCCAGCACGCGGCTGGCCTCGGCGCTGCCCAGGGCGTCGGCCTGGCTCAGGTGGTCCAGCGCAGCGGCCTGGTCGGCGGGTACGCCTTCACCGGTCAGGTAGTGGCGGGCCAGCTCGTAGTGGGCGCGGGCGTTGCCGGCGTCGGCGGCCTCGTGGAGGCGGGCCAGCAGGGTTTCGGTGTCGCCGATCTCTTCGGCGACCATGGCCTGGGCGAGGATTTCCCGGGCCGGTTCCGGGCGCGGCTCGATGTTGCGCGTGCTGCCCTTCACGTCGTCCGGGTCTTCGGCGACCCACACCATCGGCGCTTCATAGCTGGGCACGCCGTACACCGGGTTCTCCGGCGGCAGCGGGCGGTTGCGCGTGGCGACGACGGGCTTGGCCTTGAGTGGCTGGAAGCCGGAACTGCAACCGGCACAGAGCGCGGCGGCGAGCAGGAGGAGGGCGAAACGCATCTTCATGGGAACGTAGGGAGCCTTGAAACCATTGCGGGAGACGGGTCGGAGGCTGCATAGCATTCCAGAGTGCGGCGCCCGATCCAAGCCGCAGGCGGGAATTGACGGTGCCGTACGTCAGGCTGGCGAAGCGGGCGCCTTCTCCGTAGGAGCGGCTTCAGCCGCGAAAGGCCCGCAGCCGGGTTGCGAGTGACGGATGCCCCAACGCGAATGAATTCGCTCCCACAAAGAGCTTCGCGAGCAGAGCTCGCTCCTACGGGTTGTGCCTTGGTGTGGGTTGTCGGGTTGCACCCGACCTACAGGCGGCACCAACGGTGCGATGTACGGCCTCGCGGCGGGCTTTACTCGTAGGAGCGGCTTCAGCCGCGAGAGACCCGCAGCCGGCAGTGGGACGTGAGTGGCGGATGCCCCATCGCGAATGAATTCGCTCCCACGGGAGAGCAGCCGAACGTAGCCCGGGCTCCAGCTGGGGCTGCTCGGTGTCAGGCGCCGAGCATCCCCGCGCGGGTCGAGGGGTTGAGCATCGCCCGCAGGCGCGGGTCTTCGGTGTCGATGGAGACCAGGTCGAGGCCACGCTTGCGCAGTTCCTCTTCCTGCTGGATGGCGGCCAGCTCGGTCATGCGCTGGGCGATCTGCTTCTCGATCTGCTCCTGCTTCTCGGGCGGCATGGCGTCGATGTCTTCCTCGGTCAGGCCCATCTCCTTGAGGATCTTGTCGCGCATCTTCTCGCCGGCGGACTTGTCCATGTAGTCGTGGAATTCCTGGGCGGCGGCGCTGCGGGCGGGCTTGTCGACACTGGCGGCGGCTGCGCCGGCATCGGCGTAGACGTCATCGGTGGTCTGGTTGCCGGCCGCTGCGGCGGTGCCGCCTTGCAGGTTCACGCGCATGCGGGCGAAGGCTTCGTCGTAGGCGGCGTCGCGTTGCGCGGCGGCCTGGTCGACCCTGGGCGCGGCCTTGGCCTGGTTCGGCTGTGGGGTGGCGGTCGGCTGCGTGGTCTGCGGGGGGACCGGGCGCCCGTCGCCGTAACGCACGAGCTTGAGCGTGTGCGTCATGTCCTGCAGCTTGGAGCGGTCGAGGCCACCGAGGCCGGTGCTGAAGAGGCTCATGCTGAATCCATCCATAGGAAGTCCTTGTGCCCGCTGGCTGAGCAAGGCCTGTGCCAGCAGCCGGAACGCCCGTGCCAGGGCCTTTCGCTGCCAGGCGGGCGGGTGCCGGGCGGCAAGCGGTTGCCGCCCGTGACCGTCGTCTTGCCGTCGTCTTGCCGCAACCTTGTAGACTGCCGGCCGGTTCGCAAACGGAGCGGGAGGGGTATGGACGGTTTATCGCCACTGGCGGCCTACCGGCACGCGGTGGATGACCTTGGGTTCGCGCCGGATGCCGCGCAGCTGCACGCCGCCACCTTGCTGGAGCAGTGCCAGCAGGCCCTGCACGAGGGGGCCGGCGCCATCGGCGGGGTGTACCTCTGGGGCCCGGTCGGGCGCGGCAAGACCTGGCTGCTGGACCGCTTCCACCAGGGGCTGCGGGTGCCCGCACGGCGTCTGCACTTCCACCACTTCATGCGCTGGGTGCACCGCCGCCTGTTCGCCCTGACCGGCACCGCCGACCCGCTGCGCGCCCTGGCCCGCGAGTTGGCGCTGGAGGTGCGGGTGCTGTGCTTCGACGAGCTGTTCGTCAGCGACATCGGCGACGCGATCCTCCTCGGCGGCCTGCTGCAGGTGATGTTCGAGGAGGGCGTGGTGCTGGTCGCCACCTCCAACCAGCCGCCGACGCAGCTGTATGCGGACGGTTTCAACCGCCAGCGCTTCATCCCCGCGATCGAGGCGATCGCGCGGCACATGCAGGTGGTGGCGGTCGATGGCGGGCAGGACCACCGCCTGCACCCCGGCGCCGCGCAGCCGCGCTACTGGGTGATAGAGCCGGGCCGCCCGAGCGTGCTGGCGGCGGTGTTCGCCGAGCTGGACGACGGCGCCGCCAGCCACGATCGCCCGTTGCACCTGGGCCATCGCGACATCCCCGTGCACCGCCAGGGCCCGGTGGCGCTCTGGTGCGACTATGCCGCGCTCTGCGAGGCGCCGCTGGCCGCCCTGGACTTCATCGCCCTGTGCGACCGTTTCGGCGCCATCCTCCTCGGCGCCGTGCCGCGCCTGGGGGCCGCGCGCCGCGAAGGGCGCATCGCCCGGGGCACCGAGGACGGCGCCGAGCGCGTGGCCGCCGGTGATCGCCAGCTGCCGCAGCTCTCGCCGCTGGACGATGGCGTGCGTCGCTTCATCGCCCTGGTGGATGAGTGCTACGACCGCCGCGTGCCCCTCTACATCGAGGCCGAGGTGCCGCTGGAGCAGCTCTACACCGAGGGTTGGCTGGAATTCCCCTTCCGCCGCACCCTGAGCCGCCTGCGCGAGATGCAACTGGCGCGTTTCGGCCGCGCCTGAGCCCGGCGCGCACGATGGGCGGTCCTTGAGGGGGCGCCGGCGCGGCCGCATATTGGCCGGCATGAAGCCGACTTCCCCTACCGCCGACATCGCCCTGGCCGATTTCCACCCGGCCGTGCGCGCCTGGTTCACCGGGCACTTCGCCGCACCCACCCCGGCCCAGGCCGAGGCCTGGCCGGCCATCCGCGCCGGTCGCTCGACCCTGGTGGCCGCGCCCACCGGCTCCGGCAAGACGCTCACCGCCTTCCTCGCCGCCATCGACGAGCTGGTGGAACAGGGCCTCGCCGAGGGCGGGCTGCCGGATGCCTGCTTCGTGGTCTACGTGTCGCCGCTCAAGGCGCTGTCCAACGACATCCGCATCAACCTCGACGAGCCCCTGGCCGGCATCCGCGCCGAGCTGCAGCGCCAGGGCCTGGGCGAGGTGGCGATCCGCACCGCGGTGCGCACCGGCGACACGCCCCAGGCCGAGCGCGACGCCATGCGCAAGCGCGCGCCGCACATCCTGGTGACCACGCCGGAATCCCTCTACGTGCTGCTCGGCTCCGAGTCCGGGCGCGCCATGCTCGGCAGCTGCCGCAGCCTGATCGTCGATGAGATCCACGCCATCGCCGGCAGCAAGCGCGGCAGCCACCTGGCGCTGAGCATGGAGCGCCTGGAAAGCCTGTGCGGCCGGCCGTTGCAGCGCATCGGCCTGTCCGCCACGCAGAAGCCCATCGAGGCGGTGGCGCGCTTCCTCGGCGGCACGCCTCGGGGGGCGAGTCCCGCGACTGCCTGATCGTCGACGTCGGCTACAGCCGCGAGCGCGACCTGGCCATCGAGGTGCCGCCGCTGCCGCTGGAGGCGGTGATGAGCAACGATGCCTGGGAGACCGTCTACGACCGTCTCGCCCGACTGGTGGCCGAGCACCGCACCACGCTGGTCTTCGTCAACACCCGGCGCCTGGCCGAGCGCGCCGCGCGGCACCTTTCCGAGCGCCTGGGCGAGGCCGCCGTCGCCGCCCACCACGGCAGCCTGGCCCGCGAGCTGCGCCTGGACGCCGAGCAGCGTCTGAAGCGTGGCGAGCTGCGGGTGCTGGTGGCCACCGCCTCCCTGGAGCTGGGCATCGACATCGGCGATGTCGAGCTGGTCTGCCAGTTGGGTTCGCCGCGCAGCATCGCTGCCTTCCTGCAACGCGTGGGGCGCTCCGGGCACAGCGTCGGCGGCACGCCGAAGGGGCGGCTGTTCCCCCAGTCGCGGGATGACCTGGTCGAATGCGCTGCACTGCTCGACTGCGTGCGCCGGGGCGAGCTGGACAGCCTGGTGATCCCGCGCCAGCCGCTGGACGTGCTGGCCCAGCAGATCGTCGCCGAGGTGGCCAACCAGGAGTGGGGCGAGGACGAGCTGTTCGCCCTGATGACCCGTGCCGCGCCCTATGCCGAACTACCCCGGGCAAGCTACGACGCCGTGCTGCGCATGCTCGGCGAGGGCTACAACGGCCGCAACGGCGTGCGCGGCGCCTACCTGCACCGCGATGCGGTCAACCGCCGCCTGCGCGGCCGGCGTTCGGCGCGGCTGGTGGCGCTGACCTCCGGCGGCACCATCCCCGATGCCGGTGACTACAACGTGCTGCTCGAACCCCAGGGCATGCAGGTGGGCACGGTGCACGAGGACTTCGCCGTGGAGAGCATCGCCGGCGACGTGTTCCAGCTGGGCAACCAGTCGTACCGCATCGTGCGCGTGGAGCCGGGGCGGGTGCGGGTGGAAGACGCCCGTGGCCAGCCGCCGAGCATTCCCTTCTGGCTCGGCGAGGCGCCGGGCCGCAGCGATGAGCTGTCCGCCGGGGTCTCGCGCCTGCGCGGGGAGATCGAGCGCCTGCTGGCCGCCGCCGACGGCGATCTGCAGCTGGCCATCGACTGGCTGACGGGCGAGCTGGGCCTGGGCGAGGCCGCCGCCCGCCAGATGGTCGAGTACCTGGCCCGCGCCCGGGCCGCCCTGGGGCGCCTGCCGACCCGCGACTGCCTGGTGATGGAGCGCTTCTTCGACGAGTCCGGCGGCATGCAACTGGTCATCCATTCGCCCCTGGGTAGCCGGGTCAACCGCGCCTGGGGCCTGGCGCTGCGCAAGCGCTTCTGTCGCAGCTTCAACTTCGAACTGCAGGCCGCCGCCACCGAGGACGCCCTGGTGCTGTCGCTGTCCACCAGCCACAGCTTTCCGCTGGACGAGGTGTGGCGCTACCTGCATTCCAACAGTGCCGAGCAGGTGCTGATCCAGGCGCTGCTGGACGCTCCGCTGTTCGGCGTGCGCTGGCGCTGGAACGCCACCAGCGCCCTGGCCCTGCCGCGTGCGTCGGGCGGGCGCAAGGTGGCGCCGCAGCTGCAACGCATGCGCAGCGAGGACCTGCTGGCCAGCGTTTTCCCCGACCAGGTGGCCTGCCAGGAGAACCTGGTGGGCGAGCGCGAGGTGCCGGACCACCCGCTGGTTGCACAGACCCTCGATGACTGCCTGCACGAGGCCATGGACGCCGAGGCCTGGCTCGACCTGCTGCGGCGCATGGAGAGCGGTGCCGTGGAGCGGGTGGCCCGCGACCTGCCGGCACCCTCGGCGCTGGCGGCGGAGATCCTCGGTGCGCGGCCCTATGCCTTCCTCGACGATGCGCCGCTGGAGGAACGCCGCACCCAGGCCGTGCAGAACCGCCGCTGGACCGACCCCGAGTCCAGCGACGACCTCGGTGCCCTGGACGTCGAGGCCATCGCCGCCGTCGCCGAGGAGGCCTGGCCCCAGGTGCGCGACGCCGACGAGATGCACGAGGCGCTGCTGGCGCTGGGTTGCATCACCCCGGCGGAGGTGGAGGCCAACAGCGGTTGGGCGGGCTGGTTGGCGCAACTGGGCCGGGCGCGTCGTGCCGCCTGCCTGCACCTGGAGGGCCGTCCCGCATT
Source organism: Pseudomonas sp. Pc102 (assembly GCF_018408275.1). NCBI lineage: Bacteria > Pseudomonadati > Pseudomonadota > Gammaproteobacteria > Pseudomonadales > Pseudomonadaceae > Pseudomonas > Pseudomonas sp. Pc102. The sequence continues at coordinate 2,604,280 of NZ_AP021905.1, forward strand.
CTGGCTGGCCGCCGAGCGCCTGCCGCAGGTGCTGGCCCTGTACCCGCTGGGCTCGCTTGAGCCGGCGATCACCGCGCCGGCCGGGTTCGACACCTGCTGGGAAGCGGAGGCCGCCTTGCTGGAGCTGGTGCGCTCGCGCCTGGGCGGCTTCGGCCCGCTGACCCTGGCGCGCATCGCCGCCGACCTAGGCCAGGCACCGGGCGACATCGCCTTCGCCCTGGCCGCGCTGGAGCGTGAAGGGCACGTGCTGCGGGGCCGCTTCAGCCCCGGTGCGCGGGAGGAGGAATGGTGCGAGCGGCACCTGCTGGCGCGCATCCATCGCTACACCGTCAAGCGCCTGCGCCGGGAGATCGAGCCGGTGGAGCGGGCGGACTTCATGCGCTTCCTCTGCGACTGGCAGCACCTCTCCAGTGCCACCCGCATGCGCGGTGCCGAGGCGCTGGCCGGCGTGCTCGGCCTGCTGGAAGGCTTCCAGGCCGCTGCCGGTGCCTGGGAAGGCGAGTTGCTGCCGGCCCGCGTCGCCGACTACGGCATCAACTGGCTGGACGACCTGTGCCGTTCCGGGCGCATCGCCTGGAGTCGACTCGCCGCCCCGGCACGGGCCGCCGGCGGGCCGTTGCGCAGCACGCCTATCCTGCTGCTGCCGCGCAAGAGCCAGGGGCTCTGGCGTGCCTGCGTGGGCACGGCGGTGGTCGCCGAGCCCTCGCCCCGTGCCGAACGGGTGCGCGAGGTGCTGGCGGGGCAGGGCGCCCTGTTCTTCGACGAGTTGCTGGAGGAGACCCGCCTGCTGCGCAGCGAACTGGAGGATTGCCTCGGCGAACTGGTGGCCCTGGGCCTGGCCAGCGCCGACAGCTTCGCCGGCCTGCGTTCGCTGCTGATGCCCGCAGCCCGGCGCAGCCGTACCGACCGCCGCGCGCGCCTGGCGCTGGCCAGCATGCAGGACGCCGGTCGCTGGTCGCTGCTGCGTGGGCGCGGCGAGGACAATCGCCCCGGCCAGGTGCCGGCCGACGCCCTGGAACATGTCGCCCGGACCCTGCTGCGCCGCTATGGCGTGGTCTGCTGGCGCCTGCTGGAACGCGAGGCGGACTGGCTGCCGAGCTGGCGCGAGCTGCTGCGTGTCTATCACCGCCTGGAAGCGCGCGGGGAGATTCGTGGCGGGCGCTTCGTCGCCGGCGTGGCGGGCGAGCAGTTCGCCCTGCCCGAAGCCGTCGGCCTGCTGCGCGAGGTGCGCAAACGGCCGCTTTCGGGGGAGCTGGTCAGCCTCAGCGCCTGCGACCCGCTGAACCTGCAGGGCACCTTGCTGCCTGGCGCCAAGGTGCCCGCCGTGGCCGGCAACCGCCTGCTGCTGCGCGACGGCGTGCCGGTGGCGACCCTGGTGGCCGGCAAGTTCGCCCTGCTGCAGGAGACCGACGGCTTCACCGCCAGCCAGTGGCAGGCCGCGCTGATCCGCCAGCCGACCGCCAGCGCCCTGCAGGGCCATGGCGCCCGGCGGATGACGATGCGGCCCTGATCGTTGTTCTTTCCTTGTGGGAGCGGCTTCAGCCGCGAAAAGAACCGATGACGGCACGAGGCTGCGAGTGGGTCGGTCGCTCCATCGCGAATGAATTCGCTCCCACGGGGGAGCCTCAGCGGGCCTGCGTAGGTTAGCGCCGGCAGGCGGCCCCTGTGGGAGCGGCTTCAGCCGCGAAAAGACCCGATGACGGCACGAGGCTGCGAGTGGGTCGGGCGCTCCATCGCGAATGAATTCGCTCCCACGGGGAGTCTCTGCAGGCCTGCGTAGGCTGGCGTCGGCAGGCGGCCCCTGTGGGAGCGGCTTCAGCCGCGAAAAGACCCGAGATAGGCACCAGGCTGCGAGCGGGTCGGTGCTCCATCGCGAATGAATTCGCTCCCACGGGGGGCTCTGCGGAGCTGCGTAGGTTGACGCCGAGCGCCTTGTAGGAGCGGCTTCAGCCGCGAAGACCGAAGCCGGCACCAGGCTGCGAGCGGGTCGGGCGCTCCATCGCGAATGAATTCGCTCCCACGGGCTTGCGCTATCGGACAGGCGCCAATGTTTCGTCTCGGCTTATTCGGAATTTTCATCGAGGTTTTTCAGAAGTTACCGCTTGATCCGGGCCTGATCTTTTCCGGCGGCAGCTATGCTCCTTTTGGGCTCGTTCGAGGAGTAAGAGCAATGGATTTCTTCGCCACCCCCGCTTCGCCCCCGTCACCGTCTCCCGCCAGCCGGCCCGTGCCGCCCTGGTGCGTGCTGGTGGTCGACGACGACCCGGAGGTCCATGCCGTGACGCGACTGGCGTTGCGCGGTTTCGAGTTCCAGCAGCGGCCCCTGGAGCTGCTTTCGGCCTATTCGGCGGCTCAGGCGCAGGAGACCTTCCGCCAGCGCGACGATATCGCCCTGGCCCTGGTGGATGTGGTGATGGAGTCCGAGCACGCCGGGCTGGACCTGGTGCGCTACCTGCGCGAGGCCTGCGGCAACCGCATGACGCGCCTGGTGCTGCGCACCGGCCAGGCCGGGCAGGCGCCGGAGGACCAGGTGATCCGCGAGTACGAGGTGGACGACTACAAGGAAAAGACCGAGCTCACCACCCAGAAGCTGCGCACCCTGCTGTATTCCATGCTCCGCGCCTACCGGGACCTGGGGGTGATCGACGCCCAGCGCAAGGGCCTGAGCAATGTGCTGGAGGCCTGCGCCCAGGTGCAGAACGCCGCCACGCTGAAGCTGTTCTCCTCCACGGTGCTGGAACAACTGACCTCGCTGCTGTGCCTCGGGGATTCCGCGCTCTACTGCCTGATCCGCACCGACGACCACGAGCCGCAGACCCGCACCCTGGCGGCCACCGGCGAGTTCGTCCACTACGAGGCGAATGCGGCGCTGGACAACCTGCCGGCGGAGGTGGCCCGCCGCTTCGACCAGGTTCTGGCGCAGGGCGCCTCGCAGCATTTCGACGACGCCTACGTGCTGTACCGGCGCAATGACCGCGGCGTCGCCAGCCTGCTCTATGTCACCCACATCGAGCCGCTCAGCACGCTGGACCGTCAATTGCTGGAAATCTACGTGCGCAGCGTGGCGATCACCTTCGAGAACATCCACCTGATGGAGGACCTGCAGGCCACCTCCAAGGAGCTGGTCTACACCCTGGCCAACGCGGTGGAAGCCCGCAGCAAGGAGACCGGCGCCCATGTGCAGCGGGTGGCGCTGTTCAGCGAACTGCTGGCGCGCCTGCACGGCCTGCCCGAGCGCGAGGTGCAGCTCATCCAGCACGCATCGCCCCTGCATGACATCGGCAAGGTGGCGATCCCCGACGCCATCCTGCACAAGCCCGGCAAGCTGGACGATGAGGAGTGGGCGCTGATGAAGAAGCACGTCGACTACGGCGTGGCCATCCTCCAGCGCTCGCGCCGCGAGCTGATGCGCGTCGGCGCGCTGATCGCCGGCAGCCACCACGAGCGCTGGGACGGCCGCGGCTACCCGGGCGGGCTGGCCGGCGATGCGATCCCCCTGTGCGGGCGTATCGTTGCCCTGGCGGATGTGTTCGATGCCCTCGGGTCCAGGCGCAGCTACAAGGAACCCTGGACGCCGGAGCAGGTGTTGGAGCTGGTCCGTGCCGAGCGGGGCGCCCACTTCGACCCGCACCTGGTCGACCTGCTGGTGGACAATCACGACGAATTCCTGGCCATCCGCGAGCGCTACCCGGACGAGCCGCATCCATGAATGCGGCGCCCGTGCGCATCGGCCGCAGCCTGTCCTCCAGCCTGGTCCGCATCAACCTCCTGTGCGCCTGCCTGCTCGGGCTGGCCATCAGCGTGGTGCAGGTCGGCCTCGACTACTACCGTGCCCGCGAGCAGCCGGAGGAGGACATGGAAGCGCTGTTCAGCCTGATCCGCGAGCCGGTCACGGCGGTGGTCTTCAGTCTCGACCCACGCACCGCCGGCGACCTGCTCAGCGGCATGCTCAAGCAGCCGGCACTGGCCTCGGCGCGCATCCTCCTGCCCGAGGGACGTGTCTTCGCCGAGCACAGCCGCGAGCTGCGCGAGCAGGGCGGGCGGCGCCTCAATGACCTGTTGTTCGGCGCCACCCGCCACTACGCCTGGCCGTTGCAGGCGGACCTGCCCGGCGCCGGCCAGCGCGAGGAGCTGGGCACCCTGCAGGTGGAGGTGGACACCTACCGCTACGGGCACGACTTCCTCGACCGCGCCTGGGTGACCCTGCTGAGCAGCCTGTTCTATGCGCTGGCGATCTCCGCCATCCTGCTGCTGGTGTTCTACCTGCGGGTGACCCGGCCGCTGCGCAGCCTGATCCTGTCCATCGCCCGGGTGGATATCGACGCCCCGGAAGACACCCGCCTGCGGGAGCCCGCCGGCCATGCCGACAACGAGATCGGCGTGCTGGTGCGCTCGACCAACCAGCACCTGCAGGCCCTCGGCGACAACCTGCGCCAGGTGCGCGAGGCCGAGGGGCGCTTGCAGTTCCATTCCGAGCAGCTCGAATCCACGGTCGCCGAGCGCACCCGCGAGCTGTCGCGCAGCGTGCAGCAGCTGCAGGCGGCGCAGCGGCAGCTGATCGAGTCGGAGAAGCTGGCGGCCCTGGGCGGGCTGGTGGCGGGCGTGGCCCACGAGGTGAACACGCCGCTGGGCATCGCGGTGACCGCCTCCTCGGTGCTGTCCGAGGCGCTGGCGGACCTGCGCACGCAGTTCCAGGCGCAGACCCTGACCAGCGAGAGTTTCCAGGCGCTGCTGGAGCTGGCCCAGGACAGCAACGCCATGCTGGCCAGCAACATCGCGCGGGCAGCCAAGCTGATTAGCGACTTCAAGCAGACCGCCGTGGACCAGGTGTCCGAGGCGCGGTGCGAGTTCGAGGTGCAGCAGGCACTGGATGCACTGATCGCCAGCCTGCACCCGGAGACGCGCAAGGTGCCGGTGACCGTGGAGCTGGACTGCGAGAGCGGCCTGCACATGCGCAGCCTGCCTGGGGTGCTGACCCAGGTGGTGGCCAACCTGATCATCAACAGCGTGCGCCATGCCTTCGCCGACACCCCCGAGGCTCGCATCACGCTGCGCATACGCAGCCAGGGAGAGGGCGTCGAGCTGGACTATCGTGACAATGGCTGCGGCGTACCGGCGGCGTTGCACGAGCGGATCTTCGAGCCCTTCTTCACCACCCGCCGCGGCACGGGGGGCACCGGGCTGGGCCTGAACATCGTCTACAACCTGGTCACCCGCAAGCTCCAGGGGCGCCTGGAGTTCCACTCCGAAGAGGGTGCCGGGGTGCATTTCCTGCTCTGGCTGCCGCGCCGGCTGGAGTCCGCCGAGCCGGCCTGAAACGCATCTGCCATCCGGAGGTGTCTCGATGAAATCGATGGCTGTCGTGGTGCTGCTGGCCTGGCTGCTGCCGGGGCTCGCCAGCGCCGAACGCGTGACCCTCGCCGCCGAGGACGACTGGGCACCCTATTCGGTCATCGGCCAGGACGGCTCCTCGCCGCAGGGCTTCGCCGTCGACCTGGTGCGTGCCGCCTTCGCCACCCAGGGCGTGGAGGTGGACTTTCTCACCGTGCCCTTTTCCCGTTGCCTGTTCTATGCCCAGGGCACGCGGGCGGTGGGCTGTTTCGACGTGACCATCACCGAGGCCAATCGCGAGCAGTACATCTGGCACCCGACCCCCCTGTTCGAGGAGGGCCTGGCGATCTTCGGCCGTGCCGATGATCCGCACACCGGCATGGGCGCCAAGGACCTGGCCGGCAAGCTGGTGGGCATCACCAACGGCTACACCTACCCGACCTCCTTCATGGAGGACCCGGCCATCCGCCGCCACAGCGCCAACTCCGACAGCCAACTGCTGCAGATGCTGGTGGCCGGGCGCCTGGACTACATCCTGCTCAACACCATGCCCGGCTACATGCGCATCGAGCAGGACCCCGACCTGCGCGGCAAGGTGAAGCTCACCGGGGTGCTGCAGACCGATGGCTTCTGGGTGGCGTTCTCCAAGGCCCATCCCGACGGTGCGCGCATGGCCGTGATTTTCGAGAAGGGCCTGCAGGCGCTGCACAAGAGCGGGCGCTACGCGAGCATGACGGCGGAGTTCCGCAAGCGTTATGGGCAGTGAGGGGCCCCGTTCAATGGGCCCCCGCGTTCGCGGGGGTGACGAGGTCGCCAATACCGTGTCGCGGCCGTTTCCTCGTGGAGCGGCTTCAGCCGCGAAAGATCCGCCGCCGGCACGAGGCGGCGAGCGGCCTGACATTGCATCGCGAATGAATTCGCTCCTACGGCGTGCGGACGTCGGGTGGGGGATTTCGTGGTGGCGGCGGGCTCGCTAGACTGGCGGCTCCTTCCCGCATCGATGGCCGACCCCATGGCAATGCACACCTGGCTGATCTACCTGCTGGCCGTTCTCGGGCTTTCGCTCACGCCCGGGCCGAATGCCTTGCTGGCGCTGTCCCACGGGGCGTTGCACGGGCACCGTCGGACGCTGTTCACCATCGCCGGGGGCGCGTTGGGGTTCGTGCTGATCATGGCGCTGTCGATGTTCGGCATCGGCGCGCTGCTCAAGGCGTCGGCCGAGGCGCTGACGGTGCTGAAGATCGCCGGCGGCCTGTACCTGATCTGGCTCGGCATCCAGCTCTGGCGTTCGCCGCCGGTGCAGGTCTCGACCGCCGGTGAAGCCGGGCGCCGCAGCGGCGCCAGCCTGTTCCGCCAGGGGATGCTGTCGGCGGTCTCGAACCCCAAGGTGATCCTGTTCTTCGGCGCCTTCCTTTCGCAGTTCCTCGACCCGGGCAAGCCGCTGTGGCTGCAGTTTTTGGTGATGACCCTGACCTTCGTGGGGATCGAGGCGCTGGTGGAGTACCTGCTGGCGCGCCTGGCCCACCGCGTGCGGCCCTGGCTCGCGCGCAGCGGCAAGGGCTTCAACCGCTGCTGCGGCGCGCTGTTCGGCGCCGCGGGCCTGGCCCTGCCGCTGACCCGCTGAGTTCAGCCGGCCCGGACGGACGGGTCGACCGGCTCGCCGTGGCGAGGCAGTACCGGCTTGTGCAGCAGCCCCTTGACCCGTGAGGCGAGGGACTCGATGGCGAAGGGCTTGGACAGCACCTCCATGCCCGGCTCCAGCTGCTCGTTGTCGAACAGGCTGTTCTGCGCGTAGCCGGTGATGAACAGTACGCGCAGGTCCGGGCGCAGACGCCGGGCGATCCGCGCCATCTCCTTGCCATTCATGCCGCCGGGCAGGCCGACATCGGCCAGCAGCAGGTCGATGCGCTGCTCGCCTTCGAGCAGCGTCAGCCCGCATGCGCCGTCCACCGCCTCCAGCACCTTGTAGCCCAGGTCACGCAGCACTTCGCCGATGAGCATGCGCAGCGGCGCTTCGTCGTCCACCACCAGCACTGTGGCCTGGCGCTCTGCGCGTGGCGCTGCTTCCGGCTGGGAGGGACGTTCGATGCGCTCCTCGCCGTGGTGGCGCGGCAGGTGGATGGAGAGGCTGGTGCCCTGGCCGAGCCGCGAGGTGATCTGCACGCTGCCGCCGGACTGCTTGGCGAAGCCATAGACCATCGACAGGCCGAGGCCGGTGCCCTGGCCGGAGGGTTTGGTGGTGAAGAAGGGGTCGAAGACCCGGGCGATCACGTCCTCCGACATGCCGGTGCCGGTATCGGTGACGTACAGCGTCATGTACTCGCCCGGTGCCAGGCCTCGTTCGTTGGCGCGGGCACGGTCCAGGTGCTGGTTGCAGGTGCCGATGCTCAGCCTGCCACCGCCGGGCATGGCATCGCGGGCATTGATGCAGATATTGAGCAGGGCGCTTTCCAGCTGGTTGGGGTCGACCAGTACCGTCCACAGCTCGGGGCCGCTGAGCACCTCCACCTCTATCATCGGGCCCATGGTGCGGCTGATCAGTTCCTGCATGCCGGCCACCAGGCGGTTGACGCTGGTGGGCTTGGGGTCGAGCGCCTGGCGGCGGGAGAAGGCCAGCAGGCGGTGGGTGAGGGTGGCGGCGCGTTCGGCGGCGGTGCGCGCGGTGGATATGTAGCGGTCAAGATCGCCGGTGCGGCCCTGGCTGATGCGCAGCTTGAGCAGCTCCAGGCTGCCGCTGATGCCCGCCAGCAGGTTGTTGAAGTCATGGGCCAGGCCGCCGGTGAGCTGGCCAACGGCCTCCATCTTCTGGCTCTGGCGCAGCAGTTCCTCGGTCTGGTGAAGGGTCTCGGCGCGCTCGCGCTCCAGGGTGATATCGCGGCCGATGGCGCAGATATGGCCTTCGCCGGGGCTGGAGGACCAGTTGATCCAGCGGTAGCTGCCGTCCTTGTGGCGCATGCGGCATTCGAAGTCGCGCAGGGATTCACCCTGCATCAGGCTGTGGGAGGCGCCCCAGGCACGGTTCAGGTCCTCGCTGTGCACCAGGTCGAGGGAGCTGGTGCCCACCAGTTCCTTCTCGGTCCAGCCGAGCACCGGTTCCAGCGCCGGGTTGGCAGCGGTGATGACCATGTCCAGGCGAGTGATCAGCATCACGTCCGGCGACAGGTTCCACAGGCGGTTGCGATCGCGGGTACGCTCGGCCACCTGACGCTCCAGGGAATGGGTGAGCTGGCGCAGCTGCTGCTGGGCGAGGCGCTCGGCGGTGGTCTCGATCACCGTGTCGAGCACGCCGACCACCTGGCCGGACTCGTCGCGCACCGGGCTGTAGCAGAAGGTGAAGTGGCAGCGTTCGGTGCGCCCGTTGCGGTCAATCTCCAGGGGAAAGTCCTGGATGAAGGTGGCTTCCCCGGCGAAGGCGCGATCGGCGATGGGGCCGATGTTGTGCCAGGCCTCCCGCCAGACGTCGTCGAACGGTCGACCCAGGGCCTCGGGCTTGGCACCGAGGATGGGCCGGAAGGCGTCGTTGTACAGGGTGATGCGTGCGGGGCCCCAGAAGAGACAGCTGGGAAAATGCGAGGCGAGCATCATTTCGACCGCCACCCGCAGGCTGGTCGACCAGCCGCTGATGGGGCCAAGGGGCGTCCGTGCCCAATCGTGACCGCGTACCCGCCGGCTCATGAAGCCGGGGGCTGCGGGGAAGGAGTAAGCGTCCATGTCAGTATCCATCGGAGCGAGCATGCAATATCGGTCAAGACGGGCCGATTGGCCACTGCGCCGGGCGATAAAAACGCCCACTGGCGCACAGCCGGGGTGTTCGTTCGTCGCCTCGCCGTGGTGATTGCCCGGGCGTGCCGATGCTGGCAGGGTGACCGTCCCGTTGTCCCGCCCCGGAGCCCTCCATGACCTTCGACCCGACCCTGCTGGCCAAGGCCAGGCACCTCGTCGTCTTCACCGGCGCCGGCATCTCCGCCGAGAGCGGCATTCCCACCTTCCGTGACCGGCTGACCGGCCTGTGGGAGCGCTTCGAGCCCGGTGAGCTTGCCAGCGCCGAAGGCTTTCGCCGTGACCCGGCGCTGGTCTGGGGCTGGTACGAGTGGCGGCGCACCGCCGTGCATCGAGCCCAGCCCAACGCCGGGCACCGGGCCATCGCCGAGCTCGCCGAGCGGGTGCCACGGCTCACGCTGATCACCCAGAACGTCGACGACCTGCACGAGCGCGCCGGCAGCCAGGCGGTGCTGCACCTGCACGGCCGCCTCGATGCGCTGCGTTGCTTCGCCTGCGCGCGGCCGGCGCTGGAGATCCCCCCGCCGGACGAGCCCGACGCCGGGCGCCGGGTGGAGCCGCCGCGCTGCACCCGTTGCAACGGCAAGCTGCGCCCGGGCGTGGTGTGGTTCGGCGAGTCGTTGCCGGCCGATGTGCTGCGCGAGGCGTTCGCGGCCGCGCAGGCCTGCGACCTGCTGCTGTCCATCGGCACCTCCGGCGTGGTGGAGCCTGCCGCGCGGATTCCGCGGCTGGCGCTGGACGCCGGGGCCACGGTGCTGCACCTCAATACCCAGCCGGTGGCGGTGCAGGGTGAGCGCGAGTTCGCCCTGGTGGGCAAGGCCGGCGAGCGGTTGCCGGAATTGCTGCACCAGGCCTTCGGCGCCTGAGCCGGCCGGCGCTCAGGCCGGGAGGGTCACAGGGGGCGGTTCTCGGCGGCTTCGAGCAGCGCCAGCAGGTCGTCGACCGTGGCTTCCAGGTACTGGCCGGCCTTGTAGTCGCGCAGCACCGCCTCACCTGCGCCGATCACCGCCTGCGGGCGTTCGACGAACAGCCCCACCGGCTCGAACGCGGCGTCGAGCACCACCACCAGCGGGATCGAGACCTTGTCGAGGCCGAGGCGGGCCTTGAGGTCGTCTTCGGCGCGGCCCTTGGTGATCACCGCCAGGTCGACCAGCGGCTGGGTGCGGCAGATGAAATCGAGCACGGCGAGGTTGATCTGGCAGTCCGGGCACCACATCTCGCCGGCCACCAGCAGGTGGTAGCGCCGTTCGAGGCGCTGCAGCCGCGCGAGCGCCGCGGGGCCGATGCTGCCCGGCGTCGCCAGCTTCTGCACCACGACGTTGGCGGCGTCCCGCTCGGCGGGCAGGCCGCTGCGGAGGAAGTCGGCGAAGCCCTGGCCGATCTCGAACAACTGCTGGAATGACGCCATGGAAGGCCTCCTGGGTTGGGTGAGGGGAGGCGGGCATCCCAGCAGAAAAGTGGCGTGCGCATCAAGTGCCGCTGCGGCGTCCGCCGGTGGGCGGGGCGCCTTTCATCCAGCCTGGGCGTCGAGCTGTCGGGTCTCGCTGCGCCCGGCACAACCGACGGTGTGCCCATCGTCGGGAATCGCAGGATTGTCTGGCCGCGTGGCGCATGAGCCTGCACTATCTGCGCTCTTTCCACCGACTTCCCGTGGGCCCGCGCCATGTACGACAGCCTCCCGAAACCGATCTCGCTCGGCCTCGCGTTGCGCCGTTGGCGCCTGCTGCACCGGGTGAAGCAGGCCCACGCCGCGCAGCTGTTCGGCGTCGCCCAGTCGACCATCTCGCGCTGGGAAAGCGGGGCGCAGGCGATGGAGCCGGCCGAGCGCGCGCGGGTGGAGCAGGTGCTTGGCGCCCGGCTGGAGGCGGCGGCCGACCAGGCCCTGGCGCGGCTGGTGGGCGACAGCCCGCGCGCGGTGCACCTGGTCTGCGACCTGAGCCATCGCCTGCTGGCCTGTTCCGCCCTGCGCGCCGCCGAATTCGGCGTGCCCCTCTCCGAGCTGCTGGGCCGCTCGCTGTGGCGCTACGCGACGCCGGAGATCGTGCGCAAGGAAGCCGCGCTGGACGCCCTGGGCTGGCGCGACGTGCTGATGCCGCCGGCGCTGGAGTTCGGCAGCGGCAGCAACGAATCCGCCATCGTACCGATCCGCCAGGGCCTGTGCCGCTGGACGCGCATGACGCTTTCCGACGGCACCGCCGCGCGCCTGGTGGAAACCCTCTGAGTGCAGCCCGGCCACGCATATTCCATGCGTGGACGCGACGCCAACCGCGCGCCTAGGCTATGCGCCTGCACGGGAGCCCTCCGGCTCCGACGACCATTTCGCGGGTGAAGCATGAACATCGACACCATCAGGGCGCGGCTCGACTTCCTGCGTGAGGCGGAGCGCCTCAAGGATGTGCTGCGCAGCGCCCACACCTCTTCCGGGCGGGCGGAAAGCACCGCCGAGCACAGCTGGCGCCTGTGCCTGATGGCCATCACCTTCGCCGACGAGCTGGCCGGGCTCGACCTGCTGCGGGTGCTGAAGATGTGCGTGGTGCACGACCTGGGCGAGGCCATCCATGGCGACATCCCCGCCGTCGAGCAGGGCGGCCATCCCGACAAGGGGGCCCAGGAGCGCGAGGACCTGCTGACCCTCACCCGCACCCTGGACGATGGGCTGCGCGGGGAGATCCTCGCGCTGTGGGACGACTACGAGAACGCCGCCTCCCCCGAGGCGCTGGCGGTCAAGGCGCTGGACAAGCTGGAGACCCTGCTGCAGCACACCCAGGGCGCCAACCCGGAGGACTTCGACTACGCCTTCAACCTCGGCTACGGGCGCCGCTACACCAGCGGCGAACCGCTGTTCGCGGCCATCCGTGCACAGCTGGACGAGGACACGAGGCGGCGGATGGAGGCGCAGGCGGGCGCGGCTCGCTGAGCGGCGTTCGAACCCCGTCACGTCGACGCGCTCGCCAGCAGGAAATCCTCACGGCGAGGCCGTCGCCTGTGGAACCATGGCGCGGTGCCTGCCCCCCTCGTGAACCCGCTGCCCGTGGATGCCCGGGTTCATCGCCAGCGGGGGCAGCCGGCGTTGCAGGAGCAACGCCCGGGCGCTTCCTCGATCATTGTCTGGTTCGTACAAGGCCGTATGAAAATCAAACCGTCGCTCCTCGCTCTATTGGGTGCCCTGTCACTCGCCCAGCCAATGCTTTGCCTCGCCGATATCGCCAACGGCAAGAAGCTCTACCAGCAGAGATGCGCCGTGTGCCACGGAGCGGACATCAAGGGCAGCGGCCCGCTGGCCCACAAGAGCGACCCACCGACCCCCGACCTGACGACGGCTGCCTTCCGGCAGCGGCTCGCGGACTACCCGGGGGTCATCGTCTCGTCGGTCATCCTGCGCCCCAATGGCGACCTGATTCCCCGGACGCTGCAGGAGAACGGGGTGAAGATCCCGCCGCACGCCTGGAGCGTCCAGGACTTCCGCGACCTCAACCAGTACATGAGCGGTGTGATCCTCCAGCGGCGCTGAGCGCAGGAGGCGGGCTGCGTCAGCGGGCCGCGTGGCGCTGGTTGCGGCAGCGCTCGGAGCAGTAGCGCACCTCGTCCCAGCAGCGTGCCCAGCGGCGGCGCCAGGCGAAGGGGCGCCCGCACACCGCGCAAATCTTGTGCGGCAGGTGGGTCTTCTTCACAGGGCCTCGCCGGCGTCCAGCCGCGCCAGCAGCCGTTCGCCGCGCTGCCAGAGGGCCTCGACCCGCGCATCCGCCATGCGCTGCAGGTTGCGGTAGACCATGGCCAGGCGCGGATTGCCGCCCAGGCGATCGCGATGGCGCATCAGGAAATGCCAGTACAGCGCGTTGAAGGGGCAGGCGTCGTCCTCGGTCGCCCGCTCCACGCTGTAGCGGCAGCTGGCGCAGTGGTCGGACATCCGCTGGATGTAGCGACCGCTGGCGCAATAGGGCTTGGAGCCGAGGTAGCCGCCGTCGGCGTGCATCACCATGCCCAGGGTATTGGGCAGCTCGACCCATTCGAAGGCGTCCAGGTAGACCGCCAGGTACCACTCGCAGATGGCCGCCGGCGCGATGCCGGCGAGCAGGGCGAAATTGCCGGTCACCATCAGCCGCTGGATGTGGTGCGCATAACCCAGCTCCAGGGTCTGGCCGATCGCCTGGGCCATGCAGCGCATGTCGGTGCGGCCGGTCCAGTAGAACGCCGGCAGCGACCGCTGGTTGCCGAAGGCGTTGAGCGCGGCGTATTCCGGCATGCGCAGCCAGTAGATGCCGCGCACGTATTCCCGCCAGCCGATCAGCTGGCGGATGAAGCCTTCGGCGGCGTTCAACGGCACCCGGTCCCGGCGGTGGGCGTTCTCCACATCGGCGCAGAGCTGGCGCAGGTCCAGCAGGCCGATGTTCAGGGCGGCGCTGATGCGCGCGTGGAACAGGTAGGGCTCGCCCTCGGCCATGGCGTCCTGGTAGTCGCCGAAGGAGGGCAGGGCGAACTCCAGGAAGTGCTGCCAGAGCGCCTGGGCCTCCTCGTGGGTCACCGGGTAGTCGAACCCTTCCAGGCGGCCGTAGTGCCCGGCGAACCGCTCGCCCACCAGGGCCACCACCTCGCGGGTGATCGCATCCTGCCCGAACCGCGCGGGGAAGGGCCCGCGCGCGCCCTTGGGCAGCGCCTTGCGGTTGTCGGCGTCGAAATTCCAGCTGCCCCCCAGCGGCTGGCCGTCCGGCTCAAGGAGCAGCCCGGTGCGCTTGCGCATTTCGCGGTAGAACAGCTCCATGCGCAGTTGCCGGCGGTTGCCCGCCCATTTGGCGAACGCCTCGCGGGAGCAGAGGAAGCGGCGGTCGGCGTGCCAGGTCAGCGGCAAGCCGGTCGAGCGCAGCGACGCCTCCACGCGCCACTCGCCGCACTCGGTCAGGTGGAGCGCCGGCTCGCCCAGGGCGGCGTGCCAGCGCCGCAGCTCGCCGGCCAGGCTGCCGCTGTTGTCGACAGCGTCGAGGCGCACGTAGATCACCCGCCAGCCGCGCGCCTCCAGTGCCGCCGCGAAGTGACGCATGGCGCTGAAGATGAGCACGATCTTGTGCGGATGATGCGGTACGTAGCTCGCCTCCTCCCGGACCTCCGCCATCAGCAGCGCATCGTGGGCCGGGTCGAGTTCATCGAACAGCGAGAGGTCGAAGCTGAGCTGGTCGCCCAGCACCAGGCCGAGCCTGCGTACGTGGCCGTTCACCATTGCGAGTCCAGCGACAGGGGCAGGCGCAGCGGCTCCAGCGGGCCTTCACGGACGCCGCACATCTCGTCGTGGACGCAATGTTGCACCAGCTCGCAGGGCAACCGTGGCAAGCCTTGCAGCAGGTCGCGGAGCTGGGTCGTCGAGCGCAGGCGCAAGACCTTTCCCTGCTCGTCCAGCACCCCTTCGAGGCCCGAGGCGAGCCTGGCCTGCAGGATGTAGAAACCGCCTTCCAGGGACACCACTTCGAGCCCCTCGATACGGCCCGCCAGAGCGGCTTCGCCGAGTTGTTGGAGATTCATCGCCCAGTCCTCCGGCTCATGCCCGGTCAGTCAGTCGTTCGACGCGGCATCGCGGCGGAAGAACAGCGTCACCTGGCCGAGCTCCACCCCGAGCTTGCTCATGCTCGAGCGGTTGATGAGGGTGTCCTCGTCCATCAGGTACATCCAGTCGTCGAAGTCCACTTCCCAGGTCGAGCCATCCACGTCCAGGTTCAGCGTGTAGCGCCAGCGCAGGGCGTTGCCGGCCACTTCGCCATCGGCTTCGCCGATCACGTCCGCCGCGCGGCCGCGCCAGCGCCCTTCGCCGGCCGGGGTCAGGGTCCATACCCGTTGCTGGCGGGTGCCGTCGCTGTAGAGGAAGCGCTCATCGAGGATCAGCCGTTCGCCCTCGCGGCGGCTGGTGATGTCGACCTTGAAGCGCTTGACCACCTCCCCCGAGCGGTTCTGGAACATGCCCCAGGCCTGCACCGGCCGGGAGAAGAACCCCGGCAGGTCCAGCTGCGGCCGCTCCTTCGCGTAGTGATGGACATCCACACCGCCGCAACCGGCGAGCAGCAGGCAGCACAGCAACCCTATTACGGCACGCATCATCGGCCTCCTCATTGGCTTGTTTCATTGAGCCCGAGCAGCTCGCGGCGCAGCTCGGGATTACGGGTACGGGCATCCAGCCAGATGGCGAAGAAGGCCTGGGCGAAGTCGGTGTCGGCGATCGCATGGCGGAATGCCCCGTCGACATAGAAGCGGCTGCCCTGGCCGGGCAGGTACAGGCCGGTGATGCGCTGGCCCGGCTGGATGTCGACGAAGGCCTGGCGCATCTCGCCGTCCCAGGCCGCCAGGCGCTGCTCATCGACCGAGGCGCCCCCCAGCCGGCGCATTTCGTCCAGGCTGGCCTGCACCAGCGTGTCCCGCGACAGCTCGCGGCTGTAGATGAGCTCCAGGGCGAAGGGCTGCTTCCAGTCCACCGGCGCCACCGGGCTCCAGAGCCGGGCCTGGTACACCCGCAGGCCGAACCAGGTGAAGTCGCCCTGGCCGACCAGCCTCGCGCCGGGCAGCTCGCTGCGCCAGTCCGCCCAGCTCGGTGAGCCTGCCAGTAGCAGGCAGAGCAGGGCGACGGCGCGTAATGCCGAGGTGGCAGGCGGTGCCAGGCGCATGAAGGTCTCTCCAAGTGTGCTCATGGGATAGATGATATCTGTACAAATACTAGTTATGTATAAGTATTTGTATAGATTGTTCGTCATAGGTTCACACGATCCGCCCGTGCATCGCGGCTCCGTCCCGAAAAAGGCCATCACGGGGTTGGCGATCCGCGACAGCTACTGCTGCTGGACTATCGTTCGTTGATCCCGGCAACCCGCCGCGTGCGTCTCGTCTTGGGGGAAGGCATGAGCAGGCTCGTCTGCGCTGATTTCGATGAATTCGAGGAAGCCCTGTATGGCGTCGAAGGGCGCTACCTGCTGCGTACACGGCAGCAGCGTGACTGGCGCTTGCGCGTCGTCGAGCTCAACGGCGTGGCGCTGATGTTCGGCCGCGAGGGGGCGGGCACCGTCTACAGCGGGGTCGGCCTGAGCGGCTTCTTCAATATCTTCCTGCCGCTGAGCCGGCACGAGTCCACCGTGCTGGGAGGGCAGCGCCTGGACCGCCGGCTGATCGGCTGGATGGTGCCCGAGGCGATGTTCCATATCGACGCCAGCCAGCCGGCGAGCTGGATGACCGTGGCGATGTCCTGCGAGCTGGTGCTGCGCTGGGCGCAGCAGCACGAGGACGAATTCGACGTGTCGATCCTCTCGCGCAATCTGGTCTGCGTGGCCCAGCAGGACCTGGCGCCGCTGGTGTGGCTGGCCTTGCGCCTGTTGCGCATCGATCACTGCGCACCGCAGGAGCTGCACGCCCCGGCGGCCGAGTGCGCGGCGCGCGGCGATCTGCTGGACCGGGTGTTCCGCAGCCTCCTGCCCGCGACACCGGCCCAGGCCGATAGCGCAGGGCGGCAGAACCACCAGCTGATCCTGCGTCGCGTCCTGGAGTTGCTCGAGGGCATGCCGGATACACCGCTGCACATGACGGACCTGTGCCAGGCCTGCAACAGCTCCGAGCGCACGCTGCGCAACCTCTTCACCCGCTACCTGGGCATGAGCCCGCACCGCTACCTGATGCAGCACCGCCTGCACGCCATCCGTCGCGCCATCCTGCGGGCCTCGGCGGACGAGACCATCACCGAGATCTGCGCGCGCTTCGGCGTGTGGGACTTCGGCCGCTTCGCCGGGCTCTACCGGCGCTACTTCGGCGAACTGCCGTCGCAATCGCTGCGCAGCCGTCGCTCCCTGCCGCCTAGGCGGGGCTGATGCGGCGCTGCAGGGTGGCGCTGGGGTACTCGCCGAACAGGGCGTGATAGTCCGCCGCCATGCGCCCGCCGTCGGTGTAGCCGAAGCGGCGGGCCAGCTCCGCGACGCCGGTCTGGTACGGGTCGGCAACCGCCAGGGCGGCCCGCAGCAGGTGCAGGCGGCGCAGGCGCAGATACCGCGCGGGCGCCACGCCCAGGATGGCGACGAAGGCGCTGCGCAGGGTGCGTTCGCTGACCCCGACCACGCGACACAGCTCGGCCAGGCGCGGTGGGCGCCCGCACCCCTGCGGCAACATGTCCAGCACCTGCTTCAGCAGGCGTTCCTGAGCGGCCCGGCGGCGGCGTTCACGTGGCGTGTTGCGCGTTTGCATGGCGGTGTCCTGGCCAGGAGTGGCGCCTCAAGGGTGCGCCGGGGCGGGTGCCACGGCTACGTAAAACAGGCACGTGCCGGCCGTCGTGCAGATTTGCCGATTTTACGTAGCCGCCAGCGTCCACCTGCAGCGAGCATCCCGGTATCGCTCGCCACCCGCTGCCCCTGCATCACTGCAACGACACCGGCTGCCCGGTTCCGCCGGGCGGCCACCCGGGAGGTTGCATGCGAGGCGATGAGCCCGCGGCAAGCCACCTTCAACCCGCAATGGAGAGCAAGACCATGGGCACCATCACCACCCGCGACGGCACCGAGATCTACTACAAGGACTGGGGCACGGGCCCGGTCGTGGTGCTCAGCCACGGCTGGCCGCTCAACGCCGACAGCTGGGAGGCGCAGATGCTGTTCCTGGCCAGCAACGGCTACCGGGTGATCGCTCATGATCGCCGGGGCCATGGCCGCTCCAGCCAGCCCTGGAGCGGCAACGAGATGGACACCTACGCCGACGACCTGGCCCAGCTGCTCGACCAGCTGGACGTGCACGGCGCCGCATTGTTCGGCTTCTCCACCGGTGGCGGCGAGGTGGCGCGCTACATCGGCCGCCATGGCACGGCGCGGGTGGCCAAGGCCGGGCTGATCGCGGCGGTGCCGCCCTTGATGGTGCGGACCGAGGCCAACCCCGGCGGCCTGCCGGTCGAGGTGTTCGATGGCATTCGCGCGGCCTCCATCGCCGACCGTTCGCAGCTGTACAAGGACGTCGCCAGCGGTCCCTTCTTCGGCTACAACCGGCCGGGCGCCACGCCCTCCCAGGGCGTGATCGACGCCTTCTGGATGCAGGGCATGATGGCCGGGCACAAGAATGCCCTCGACTGCATCAAGGCCTTCTCCGAAACCGATTTCACCGAAGACCTGAAGAAGTTCTCCATCCCCACGCTGATCCTGCACGGCGACGACGACCAGATCGTCCCGGTGGACGCCGCCGCGCGCGCGTCTGCCAGGCTGGTGCCGCACGCCAAGCTGGTGATCTACCCCGGCGCGCCCCACGGCATCACCGACACCCACAAGGAAAAACTCGGCGCGGACATGCTGGCCTTCCTGCGCGAATGAGCCCCTGCGCCCGCGGATTCCCGGCGGGCCACGGCAAGAGGAGAGACGAGATGAGCGGCAAGAAAGCGTTGATCGTGGTGGATATCCAGAACGACTACTTCCCTGGCGGCCTGTGGACCCTGGACAAGGTCGAGGAGGCGGCGGCCAAGGCGGCCCAGGTGATCGCGGCATTCCGCGACAGCGGCGATCTGGTGGTGCACATCCGCCACGAGTTCACCAGCCAGGACGCGCCCTTCTTCCGGCCGCACAGCGAAGGCGCGCAGCTGCACCCGAGCGTGATCAACCGGCCGGGCGAGCCGGTGGTGCTCAAGCACTTCATCAATTCCTTCCGCGAGACCGAGCTGAAGCCGATCCTCGACAAGGCCGGCGTGAGCGACGTGGTGGTGGTCGGCAACATGAGCCACATGTGCGTGGACGGCATCACCCGTGCCTCGATCGATTTCGGCTACCGGACCACCGTGCTGCACGATGCCTGCGCCACCCTCGACCTGGAGTTCGACGGCGTGAAGGTGCCGGCGGCGCATGTGCATGCGGCCTTCATGGCGGCGCTGAAGTTCGGCTATGCACCGGTGATCTCCACCGCCGAGTACCTCCGCCTGCACGCCAGCAGCGCGGCGTGAACAGCCGATCAACCGCGCGGCGCCACCGTGCCGGCGCCCAGCGACGGAGAAGGTCATGAGCGATTCGAGACAGGACACCGGCCTTTTGCTGGTCGACCCCTACAACGACTTCCTCAGCGAGGGCGGCAAGCTCACCGGTCTGGCCAAGCCGGTAGCCGATCGCCTCGGCACGCTGGCCAACCTGCGCGCGGTAGTGGGGGCCGCACGCCAGGCCGGCATCCGCGTGTTCTACGTTCCGCATCACCGCGCCCGGCCCGACGACTTCCAGGGCTGGCTGCATCCCAGCCCCTATCAGCTGGGCGCGGCGAGGGCCCAGGTTTTCGCCGTCGGCAGCTGGGGAGGGGAGTGGCACCCCGACTTCCAGCCCCAGCCCGGCGACGTGGTGGTGCAGGAGCACTGGGGCGGCAGCGGCTTCGCCAATACCGACCTGGACCTGCAACTCAAGCAGCACGGGGTGCGCCGGGTCATCGTCGTCGGCCTGCTGGCCAACACCTGCATCGAGGCCACGTCGCGCTTCGCCGCCGAGCTGGGCTACCACGTGACCCTGGTGCGTGACGCCACGGCGGCCTTCTCCGAAGAGGCGCTGCACGCCGCGCACGAGATCAACGGGCCGACCTTCGCCCACGCCATCGTCACCACGGCCGAGCTGCTTGAGGCGCTGTCCCGTCGCTGACGACCGCGATATCCAGGCCGCCGGTACGCGCGGCCAGCCGGCGACTGACGAGACAGCCTGCGGGGGCGGCACCTGCGCCAGGCCACCGCACCGCCGTATTCCGGGCGCTACTCGTGCTTCGCCGGAAATCGCTCGCGCAACTGCCGTGAGAGATCGCCCAGGGCACTGAATTCCGCGAAGTCCGGCGCGTGGTCCATGCGCTTGGGCCACAGCTGGGCGGCAGTCTTGTGCCAGTAGAGGATGGCGTCGTGCCCTGCGACGGAGTCCGGCATCTGCCGGCGGGTGTATGCCCAGGGCTCGCCCCCCGCCCAGCGCCACTCGCGCGAGACGTCGTCCGGCTCGCCGCTGGTGGCGACCTTGACCAGCTCACCGGCCTGGTAGGTGTAGAAGTAGCGCAGGTACATCTCGTCATCGGTGCCCGTGAGCCAGATCGTGCAGACCTCGCCGTTCGGCTTGCTGGTGACGTAGACCTCGGCTTCGTGGCGATACGGCCAGCCCATGGAGACGGGCAGCGTGGCGAGGTAGCGGCTGTTCTCGTAGCCCTGGCCGTCGGGGAGCGGGCAGTGCTGGCTGAGCGAGTCGAGGCGTGTCGCCGGGTTCCAGCTCCAGCTTCCGTCGGGGGCGGGAATCGCCGAGAACCTATCGAGCAGCTCGTCGCTGACCATCTGCTGGTCATCGCCGAAATGGCCGCGCACGCGCTCCAGCACCGTCTTCCGGTTCGCCCAGCTGATTTCATCGCCGACCTTCAGCCCGCAATCGGCCACCTCGGGCGCCGCTCTGGCGCCGCGCGAATAGGTGAGCAACAGGCCGTTGGAGAGGATCTCGCCGCGTTCGGTGTCGTCTGCGAAGCAGCTCAGGCGGATGTCCATGCGCTGCTCCTCGCACCCCTTGGCGCAGGTCATGTATTCCAGTGACAGGTCGTCGATGCGGAAGATGCCGCCCTGGTCCTCGATGACCGGGGCGAAGTCCAGCTCCAGGGTGCGCGGGCCGGCCGCCATGACCTGCGAGGGCGGCAGCTTCAGCCACACCGTGCGGTTCAGCGTGCGCGTGCAGCGCTTGAAGGAGGGCAGGGTGCCGAAGCGCGAGGGCGAGACGCAGTTGGCTCGCGAGGTGGTCGTCTCCGTGGTGTTCGGCGAACCGTCCACCAGGGGGCGATAGGTGGCGTTGACCTTCACCCGCCAGGTGCCGACCGGGGGCGCGTCGGGGGCCAGCACCTTAAGGCTGACGCGGTGGTTCTCGGCGGCCAGGCGCTGGGCCGCGCAGGGCAGGGGGGCGCCCAGGCAGGCCGCCAGCAGCAGGGCGAGGCAGGGCCGGTTGGCATTCATCAGCCAGCGGGTGCCGAACGGGTGTTTTCTCAACGGAGTCTTCCTTGGGGCGATCGCATCGCTCGCGAGTGCCTGCATTCTGATGGGCGCGGATGCGAACCGCGCGTGCATGGCCGACATTTTCGTCGTCATTGCCCGGGCCATCCGCATCGGCGCGTCCTAGTACAGCTGTGCTAGTTGACCCTCGCTCGCGCCCGTCGCTAGATTCCGGCCCTTCTTCGCCGCAGGGCCCCTCGCCCCGCAGCGCCAACAGTGGCAAGGACAGGCCCTTCATGCACAAGATCACCCCCTTTCTTCTCACCAGCGCCCTGGCGCTCGCCTGCCTGCCCAGCCACGCACAGGACAACGAGGTCTACAGCTGCGACGCCGGCTACTTCCCCTCCGAGGGCAAGTTCAGCCAGCTCTACACCGTCGTGGGCAAGCACCAGACGCACTTCTTCAAGGACGACGAGCGCTGCCCCGAATCGGAAGGGTGCATGCGCAAGGCCTACGTCATCGAGGGCGACGAGGTGCTGGTCAACAAGATCGAAGGGGACTGGGCCTGCGCCTGGTACCAGGGCAAGAAGCGCGAAACCGTGGGCTGGATCGTGCTGGAGAACCTAGCGCCGGCGGCCGACCCCTTGCCCGCATCCACCGACTGGCTGGGCACCTGGAAGGCCCGGGCGGGCTCCATCACCATCGAGCAGCAAGGGCAGGAACCGGGCCTGCACGTGACGGGCGATGCGACCTGGGGCAGCGGCGCCAGCACCCACGTCGGGCAGATCGACGGCACCCTCAAGCCGCAAGGCCGCTACGCGATGACCCGGGACGGCGACGGCAAGTACGACTGCGCGGTCGAATACACCCGGATCGGCCGCTTCCTGATCGTCGATGACAACAACAATTGCGGCGGCATGAATGTGAGCTTCGATGGGGTTTATGTCAGGGAGTGATCAGGCGAGCACCCGTCGTCGCCCGCTCTGCCTGCCAGGACGGACGCGTACCGTAGGGCGTGCCGTGCGAACCGCCGCACGGTGCTTCTGGCGAGCACTGCTCAGCGGAGGCGATGACTGATCCTCTCCGGTTTGAGCAGTTCTTCTGCCCCCTGTGGCCCATAGAACCTCACGTCTTGAACTCCAAACCTGCTGGCTTTGACCACCGTAACGCCTGCGTGCATGCCCACTACAAAGGTGTCGCCTTGCTTGACCAGGCTATTGGGTGCAAAGCGCGACCAAGGCGCTTTGTAGGCAATGATTTCCATCGACGCCTGCTCAGGGGATGGGTTTACGGCAATCAGGCTGTCGGAGGTCAGAATATAGGCAACGCCCTGTTCAAAGAGGATCTTCTCCGGGGCGGAGGGGAGCAGGGTGACCTTGGTCAACTTCGGTTCGCTTGCGATATCCGTCAGCTCATACATGGCGCCAACGTTAATCCCCATGTGGCTGAGCCCGGTAAACACGAAGATCGAGTCTCCGACTTTCTGGATGCTGACGACATTTTCCTTCAGCAAGGTTCTGGTCGTTCCATCCTGCGAGGTGACGGTCAGCTCACCACCCCATTCACCCTGATCCGTACCCCTGATCTTCACGCCACCGACCTGCAACTCGGTCAGGGGCCGCTCCAGGCTCTGTTCATCGTGACTGATGAGGAGCCCGCCACCTTCGGCAGTAACTTGATAAGCGCCAAGGTCCAGTGTTTTCCCGGTGATGCCGCTTTTCGGTACGGCCTGGGCTACCAGGCCGTTCTTTTGAAGTTCGCTTTCGAGGGTGCCTGCGACCGTCGCCATGGAGATCAGGGCTGAGAGTGCAGCGATTGCAATGCGTTGCATGGGAGATATCCGTTCTCTTCAGACCAACGAGTGCGTGCAGTAGCGCTCGATTACCTCGCACAGTTGATCGACATCGCCCAACGGCACGAACTGGCTTAGCGACCAGCCGTTCTCGCCGCGCTTCTGGCTGAAAACGTCATAGCCGACCACGGCGCCGCCAAATCGATAGCGGGAGACGAGCAGCGTGTCTTCGCCATAGATGAAGTCGGGCCTGTGGGAGATGTGGAGGTGCTGGAAGGGGTTGTTGGGGTCGAAGTGAATCGATTCGAACAGGCCCTTCTCATCCAGCCGTTCGAATGCGTCCTTGAGATCATCCTCGAAGCACGCGTGGCCCTTGCCGGCCCGCTCGCGGATGGTCGTGACGGGTACGGTCTTCACGGGCCAGCCGCTGAGTTCCGGCACCAGGTGATCCCAGCCCTTGGCCAGTGCGATATCGCGGGGCGTTTCGCCGTGGGCATTGGCCCGGAACACATTCACCATGCCCTGGAGCCCTTCGAGGATCTCGATGCGCCGGGTCGCGCCCCAACTGCCGGGCTTCTCGGCGAACGGTGCCTTGATCAGCGCGGTGATCAGGGTCTCTCCGTCCCGGGTGAACCCTTCCACCACGTCGTACGGGATGTTGTCCCAGCCGATGGAAAAAACATTGCCTGCCTGGATCAGCGTGGCCAGGGCATCGGTGCTTTGCGTGCTGAGCAGTTCGTTGTTCACCCGCTTGAACGCTTTCAAGGGGAGGTAAACCGCCTGGATGCTCTCCGCTTCCGAGGTGAAGAGAAAGGTGCCGGGAAGCTTGTTCCTGCAGTGCTTGTGCAGCACATCGAGGAAGCTCTGATCGATGTAGGTGCCACCCTCGTGGGTGAACTTCAGCGCGTAGGTTTCCTGCTGCTGGGTGAAGCTCAGGGTGAGCTTGCCAGTGCGACCGGCCTTGATCTGCACGCTCTCCGGCGCCAGGTCGCCATTGCTGATGGCCGCCAGGCGAGCGAGAAGCACCTCGTAGTCCTGCGGCTCATCGATCACGTCGGGGTCCAGCGAGGCAACGTTCGCCGGAATCAGCTCGCGGAATATCTCCACGATACCGGCCTTGTCCTTGGCACTGTTGGGCACTCGGCCTGAGAAAGCCTTGGTTTTACGCAGGATGTCGGTAATCAGGGCGAGGGTGTTCATGAGATGTCCTTATCTCGGCAACCGAGCGGCCAGGTGAAAGAGAACGCGTGGGATGAGTGCGCAGGAAGGGCAGGCGAGGCGTGCACGGCGACATCCATTTCCGGTGGTTGGCGGATAGTGCCACTGCGGATGCGGGTTGGAAATCGAGGCGGTGCGGAACTGTGAAGGGGGCCGAGATACGCCGAGGGTGACCGTAGGTGAGCCGTGCTCCTCCCATCTGCGAACCCTTCGACAGGAACTCATCCTGGGGATTTGACCCGGCCCGCGCCCCGTCGATGATGGCGCCCTGGGCACGCCCATCCGCAGGCAGGGAAGCCACCTCGCCGGGCATCGAGAATGACTAATACAAGGAGGTCGGCAATATGCAGGGCATGGCATTGAACGGGATGCTGCTGGTGGGCACGCTGCCCGCGCTGCTTCCCGGGCGGCGAGCGTTTCTGGTGGCCCTGGCCGGGGTGGCCGTGCTCTACGGGGCGCAAGTCGCCTGGTTCTTCTGGGCCGTGGAGCAGGAGGCGACCGAAGGGCCCGCCTTCCTGGCAGGCATCGCCATCCTGGGCGTCGAGCAGGTGCTCGTCGTTGCCTCGATCATCGGGCGTCTCATCGCCCACGCCCTGGCCCGTAGCCTGAGCCAGCGCGTGCGGGCCGGCGTGCTCTGGGGGCTTGCCCTGCTGGCTGCCAGCATCTGCGCCTTCTCGCTGAGCGGGTACGCCTCGCCCATGCTCATGTTGGTGGCGGTGCCGTTCGTCTGGTTCTGCCTGGCCTTGCTGCTGGCGCCTCGCCCATCTCGGGACCTCTCATTCGCCTGACCCGAACGTAAGGGAGGCTTCAGATGGGGACTTTGCGTCCCTCGACCCCCTGCCTTGTGCATTCATCAAGCGCAGCGGCATTTGGGTCGCTAAGGATTTCCCTACAGAAAATAGGGAAGTGCCGATAACCATTGAGTCCGGATCACAGGAAGATGAAGCGGAACTGAAGACAACCCGAAGCTAATGGAATCGGTGTTGCATCAACCTCTCATTCCGTTTGGCTTGGCTACTCTGAGGAAGGCCGCTCCGGCGACTGGACGACCACCGCAGGCAGTAAGGGCAAAACGTTCCTACCCAATACCGCGAGGAGCTCATCATGCTGTTCAGAAAGAGCCGAGTCAGTCCTGCCACCAAGACACCCCAGGACGAGGGAAACCTCCAGCGCCTGCGTGCCGTCGAGGACAACGTCGCGTCCATCTGCTTCACCCCCCAGGGCGAGATCATCACCGCCAACCCCCTGTTCCTCCAGGTGGTCGGCTACTCCGAGCAGGAGATCGTCGGCAAGCATCACCGCATCTTCTGCGAGGACAGCTTCCGCAATTCCAGCGCCTATGAGCGCTTCTGGGCATCCCTGGCCAACGGCATCTCCCAGCGCGGGGTGTTCAAGCGCATCGCCAAGAACGGCGCGGTGATCTGGCTGGAGGCGACCTACTTCCCGGTCAAGGATGAGTCCGGCCGCGTGATCGAAGTCCTCAAGATCGCCAGCGACGTCACTCAGAAACACTCCGACCTGCTGGTGCTGGCCGCGTTGAGCGATGCGCTGCGCCGCTCCATGGCCATGATCGAGTTCACCCCCGACGGCGAGATCATCGACGCCAACGACAACTTCCTGCGCCTGATGGGCTACAGCCTCGGCAGCCTCAAGGGCCGCCACCACCGCATGCTGTGCCTCGACGAGTTCTACAAGGAGAACCCCGACTTCTGGGCCAACCTCAAGGCTGGCAACTTCTACCGTGGCCACTTCGAGCGCAAGACCGCCTCCGGCAGCACCGTGCATATCGAGGCCAGCTACAACCCGGTGAAGGACGAGTCCGGCACCGTGTTCAAGGTGGTCAAGTTCGCCATCGACGTCACCGAACAGGTGCGCCGCAACGAAGAGGTCAGGCGTGCCGCCGAACTGTCTTTCTCCACCGCCGAGGAGACCGCGCAGATCTCCAACCGCGGCATGGGCTCGCTCGACCAGTCAGTGGCGATCTCCGCCACCACCCTGACCATGGTGAACACCGCCGTGGAGCTCATCTCCAAGCTGAGCCTGCAGGCCAAGGACATCGAGAACATCGTCACCACCATCCAGGGCGTCGCCGAGCAGACCAACCTGCTGGCCCTCAATGCCGCCATCGAGGCGGCGCGGGCGGGGGACATGGGGCGCGGCTTCGCCGTGGTGGCCGACGAAGTGCGGCAACTGGCCGGGCGCACCAGCGGTGCCACCGTCGAGATCAAGAGCGTGGTCACCGAGAACGTGAAGATGACCCAGCAGATCGACGACTACATGAAGAAGATCGAAGCCAGCGCCAAGGACAACAACGCACAGATCTCCACCGTCGCCACCATCATGGGCGAGATCAGCCGGGGCGCCGAACACGTCGCCAAGGTGGTCTCGGCGCTCTTCAAGTAGCTCCGTCGGAGGCCCCCGGCGCGCCCTCCAGCGGGCTCGCCGGCTCGCTCTTCATGCGCGGCATCTCGATGCCGTGCTGCTTCACCCGCCGGTACAGGGTCGCCCGGGATATGCCCAGGGCCCGCGCTGCGGGCAGCGGTTGCCAGCGGTGGCGCACCAGGGCGTCCAGCAGGGCCTGGCGTTCCGGGCTGGCGGGCGTCTCGTCCCGGGGTTCCGGCGCTGCGCCGCGCAGTTCTTCCGGCAGGTCCTGCAGGCGCAGGGTGTCGCCGGGGCAGATGGCGCAGGCATAGCGCAGCACATGGCGCAGCTGGCGCACATTGCCCGGCCAGCGATAGCCCAGCAGGCATTCCAGCGCCGCCTCGCACAGCCCCAGGCGCAGCCCGCAGCGGGCCGCTTCCTCGTCCAGCAGGCGGTTGATCAGCGCCAGCTTGTCCGTGCGCTCGCGCAGGGGCGGCAGCTCGAAGCGCGCGCCGTTGAGGCGGAAGAACAGGTCCTCGCGGAACTCGCCCGCCGCCACCAGCGCCGCCAGGTCCCGGTGGCTGGCGCAGATCACCTGGATGTCTACCGCCTGCCGGCGTGCCGCGCCCAGCGGCGCCACCTCGCCCTCGGCCAGCACCCGCAGCAGGCGGGTCTGCAAGGCCAGGGGCATGTCACCGATTTCGTCGAGGAACAGCGTGCCGCCATCGGCCTGCTGCAACAGCCCGCGCATGCCCTTGCGCTCCGCCCCGGTGAAGGCGCCGGCCACATAGCCGAACAGCTCGCTCTCGATCAGGTTCTCCGGGATGGCCGCGCAGTTCAGCGCCACGAAGGGCTTGCCCCGGCGTGCGCTGGCTTCGTGCAGCTGGCGGGCGAACACCTCCTTGCCGGCGCCGGTCTCGCCGTGGATCAGCACCGGCAGGTGGCGGTCCTTCACCCGCACCGCCAGGCGCAGGCTCTCCGCGATGCGTGGGTCCAGCTGCGTGGCATCGCGGCTCGGCAGCGCCACGCTCACCGCTCGGCGCGGCACGCTGAGGCGGATGTGCAGGCCTTGCTCGGGCACATGGCGCGGGTGCTCGTCGGCGGCGGCCCGCAGCAGGTCCAGGTCGAACACCTCGCCGATGTGCTGCGGCAGGCGCCCGTGGCGTTCCAGCAGGTAGTGCCGCGCCGCCGGGTTCAGCGCCTGCAGGCGGCCGTCGGCGTCCCAGGCGAACAGGTAGTCCGGCTGGCTGTCCACGTAGCCGGGGGCTGAATGGGCGCGCAGCACCCAGTGGCCACGGGTGCTGTGCATGAAGAAGGCGTTCTCGATATCGCGGGCGCTCTGCACTGCCATCTGGCGGATCAGGTGCTGGCTTCGGCGGTCGTCCGGGGACTCCACGGCGGACACGTCCAGCACCCCCAGCAACTGGCCCTGGGGGTCGAACACCGGCGCCGCCGAACAGGTCAGGCCGATGAAGGCGGCGCGGAAGTGGTCGCGCTTGTGCACCGTCACCGGCACTTGGTTGGTCAGCACCGCCGCCACCCCGCAGGTGCCTTCCTCGCCCTCCGACCAGCAGGTGCCCAGGTACAGCCCCGCGCGTCGGCACTCGCCACGGATGGTGGCTTCCACGCGGTAGTCGATGGTGCGGCCCTGGGCATCGGTGAGCAGCACGCAGTAGTCGGCATCGCGCACTCGCCCGTGCAGGCGCGAGACCTCCTCGCCGGCGATGCGCAGGAAGCTTTCCGCGCGTTCGCGGCATTCCTTCAGCAGCGTCTCGCTGAGGATACGCGGCCCCTGCAGCGAGCCCGGGTCCAGGCGGTGCTGGTCCATGGAGCGGCGCCAGGAGTCCAGGATCAGGTCCGGCACCGGCGGTTCGGGCAGGCGTTCGGCGTGGCGCAGCACACGGCTGATGCAGTCCACATGGGCTTTCGAGTTGGCAGGCAGCATGGGGCCTCCACGGCTCGTGTCGTTGTTCTTGTGCCGGTCATTTAAGCGCCGGCCCGGAGGGCGGACAAGCACGGCGGCGCGCCGCCCGGCGGATGAGACGCCGCGTCTCAGCGTCTCGCCGGCGCCCCGTGCAGGTTGACATGGCGCGTCTCAGATCGCGCTGCGCACGGCGCGTCGACAAACCCCTCGCGGCCGCTCTGGCCCGCACCTTTGCGCCCCGCCTGCGCCGTCCTGGCACCGCCCTTGCTCCTGTCCTGGCGACACCGGGACGCCGTCCCGCACCCACAACAACAATTCAGAGGTGCGTCATGACTCTGCGCGTCGGCATCATCGCCAACCCGGCCTCCGGCCGTGACGTACGCCGCCTCACCGCCAACGCCGGGCTGTACTCCAGCACCGACAAGGCCGCCGTGGTGCAGCGCCTGCTCGGCGCGTTCGGCGCCACCGGCGTGGACGAGGTGCTGATGCCGCCGGACATGACCGGCATCGCTGCCGCCGTGCTCAAGGCCAGCGCCAGCCGCCACGCCCACGACAGCCGCTGGCCGCGCCTGGAGTTCCTCGACCTGCCGCTGCGCCAGAGCGTGGAAGACACCCGCCACGCCGCGCGCCTGATGGTCCGGCGCGGCGTCGCCCTGGTGGCGGTGCTCGGCGGCGACGGCACCCACAAGGCCGTGGCGGGGGAGGTGGGCGACATCCCCCTGTTGTGCCTCTCCACCGGCACCAACAACGCCTTCCCCGAGCTGCGCGAAGCCACCGGCGCGGGCCTGGCCGGCGGGCTCTACGCCAGTGGCCGCATCCCGGCGGAGGTGGCGCTGCGCCGCAACAAGCGCCTGCGGGTGCGCATCGCCGCGCGCGGCATCGACGAAACCGCCCTGGTGGAGGTGGCCGTCTCGCCGCTCACCTTCACCGGTGCCCGCGCCATCAGCCGCGCGGAGGACCTGGCCGAGGTCTACGCCGCCTTCGCCGAGCCCCACGCCATCGGCCTCTCGTCCCTCTGCGGGCTGTGGAACCCGGTGTCGCGGCGCCACCCCCGTGGCAGCTGGGTGCGCCTCGCCCCCGGCGCCGAACAGGCCCTGCTGGCGCCGCTCGCCCCCGGCCTGCTGCAGGCCTGCGGCATCGTCGCCAGCGGCAGCCTGGAACCCGGCATACCCCGGCTGCCGCGCCTGGCCGCCGGCACCCTGGCCCTGGACGGCGAACGCGAGATCGAGTTCGCCGCCGCCGACCGCCCCAGCATCACCCTCGAACTCGACGGCCCGCTGAGCATTGACGTCGAGGCCGCCCTGGCCTTCGCCGCCTGCCATCGCCTGCTGGCCGTCCCTGGCAAGCCCGTGAACCACCCTGGAGAACAAGAAGATGTCCACGCTTTCGACTGAGCAATTGCTCCATGCCTACCGCGTGATGCGCACCATCCGCGCCTTCGAGGAACGCCTGCACGTGGAGTTCGCCACCGGCGAGATCCCCGGCTTCGTCCACCTGTACGCCGGCGAGGAAGCCTCCGCCGCCGGAGTGATGGCGCACCTCGACGACGAGGACTGCATCGCCTCCACCCACCGTGGCCACGGCCATTGCATCGCCAAGGGCGTGGACGTGTACGGGATGATGGCCGAGATCTACGGCAAGAAGACCGGCGTCTGCCACGGCAAGGGCGGCTCCATGCACATCGCCGACCTGTCCAAGGGCATGCTCGGCGCCAACGGCATCGTCGGTGCCGGTGCGCCGCTGGCTGCCGGCGCCGCCCTGGCCGCCAAGCTCAAGGGCAACCGCGCGGTGGCCGTGGCCTTCTTCGGCGACGGGGGCTCCAACGAGGGCGCCGTGTTCGAGGCCATGAACCTCGCCTCGGTGTGGAACCTGCCGTGCATCTTCGTCGCCGAGAACAACGGCTACGCCGAGGCCACCGCCTCCAACTGGTCCGTCGCCTGCGACCACATCGCCGACCGCGCCGCCGGCTTCGGCATGCCCGGCGTCACCGTCGACGGCTTCGATTTCTTCGCCGTGCACGAAGCCGCCGGCGCCGCCATCGAGCGGGCCCGGGCCGGGGAGGGGCCCTCGCTGATCGAAGTGAAGCTGACCCGCTACTACGGCCACTTCGAAGGCGACGCCCAGACCTACCGCGCCCCCGACGAGGTCAGGCACTACCGCGAAACCCGCGACTGCCTCATGCAGTTCCGCGAACGCACCACCCGTGCCGGCCTGCTCCAGGCCAGTGCCCTGGACGCCGTCGACGCCGAGGTCGAGGCCTGCATCGAAGAGGCCGTGGTGCGCGCCAAGGCCGACCCCAAGCCATCCCCCGCCGACCTGCTCAGCGACGTCTACGTCGCCTACCCGTAACCGGCCGGCGAGCCGCCAGAAGAACAATCAAAGGAGAGCCATCATGGCCAGAAAGATCAGTTACCAGCAGGCCATCAACGAGGCGCTGGCCCAGGAAATGCGCCGCGACCCCAGCGTCTTCATCATGGGCGAGGACAATGCCGGCGGTGCCGGCGCACCCGGCGAGGATGACGCCTGGGGCGGCGTGCTCGGGGTCACCAAGGGCCTCTACCACCAGTTCCCCGGCCGCGTGCTGGACACCCCGCTGTCGGAGATCGGCTACGTCGGCGCCGCCGTGGGCGCGGCCACCCGGGGCCTGCGCCCGGTGTGCGAACTGATGTTCGTCGACTTCGCCGGCTGCTGCCTGGACCAGATCCTCAACCAGGCCGCCAAGTTCCGCTACATGTTCGGCGGCAAGGCCGTCACCCCGCTGGTGATCCGCACCATGGTCGGCGCCGGCCTGCGCGCCGCCGCCCAGCACTCGCAGATGCTCACCGCGCTGTGGACCCACATCCCGGGGCTAAAGGTGGTGTGCCCCTCGTCCCCGTACGACGCCAAGGGCCTGCTGATCCAGGCCATCCGCGACAACGACCCGGTGATCTTCTGCGAGCACAAGCTGCTCTACTCCATGCAGGGCGAGGTGCCGGAAGAGCTCTACACCGTGCCCTTCGGCGAGGCCAACTTCCTCCGCGACGGCGACGACGTCACCCTGGTGACCTACGGCCGCATGGTCCACCTGGCCATGGACGCCGCCGCCAGCCTCGCCCGCCAGGGCATCTCCTGCGAGGTGCTGGACCTGCGCACCACCAGCCCGATGGACGCCGACAGCATCCTCGAAAGCGTGGAGAAGACCGGCCACCTGGTGGTCATCGACGAAGCCAACCCGCGCTGCTCCCTGGCCACCGACATCGCCGCGCTGGTGGCCGAGCAGGCCTTCCACGCCCTCAAGGGGCCGATCCGCCAGGTCACCGCCCCGCACACCCCGGTGCCGTTCTCCGACGCCCTGGAAGACCTCTACATCCCCAGCGCCGCGAAGATCGAAGCCGCCGTGCTGGCGCTGCTGCAAGGGAGAAACGCCGCATGAGCCGCATCCATACCCTGACCATGCCCAAGTGGGGCCTCTCCATGACCGAAGGCCGCGTGGCCGACTGGCTCAAGCAGGACGGCGACACCATCGAAAAGGGCGACGAAGTGCTCGACGTGGAGACCGACAAGATCAGCAGCAGCGTCGAGGCGCCGTTCTCCGGCGTGCTGCGGCGCCAGGTGGCGCGCCCCGAGGAGGTGCTGCCGGTGGGCGCGCTGCTCGGCATAGTGGTGGAGGGGGAGGCCAGCGAGGCGGAGATCGACGCCGTGGTCGAGCGCTTCCTCGCCGAGTTCGTGCCCGGTGGCGACGGCGAGGCCGACAGCGGCCCCAGCCCGCAGAAGGTCGAGCTGGACGGCCGCACCCTGCGCTACTTCGAGCGCGGCGAGGGCGGCGTGCCGCTGGTGCTGATCCACGGCTTCGGCGGCGACCTCAACAACTGGCTGTTCAACCACGAGGCCCTGGCCACCGAGCGCCGCGTCATCGCCCTCGACCTGCCCGGCCACGGCGAATCCGCCAAGCAGCTGGCCCGTGGCGACCTGGACGAGTTGAGTTGCGCCGTACTCGCGCTGCTCGACCACCTCGACATCGAGCACGCCCACCTGGCCGGCCACTCCATGGGCGGCGCCGTCGCCCTCAACACCGCGCGGCTGGCCCCGCAGCGGGTGCGCAGCCTCAGCCTGCTGGCCAGCGCCGGGCTCGGCGCCGAGATCAACGGCGCCTACCTGCAGGGCTTCGTCGAGGCCGGCAACCGCAACGCCCTCAAGCCGCAGCTGGTGCAGCTGTTCTCCGACCCCGCGCTGGTCACCCGGCAGATGCTTGAAGACATGCTCCGCTTCAAGCGCCTGGAAGGGGTGGACGCCGCCCTGCGCCAGCTCGCCGACACCCTCAACGAGGCGGGCCGCCAGCGGCTCGACCTGCGCAGCGTGGTGGAGAGCGGCCAGCACCCGACGCTGGTGGTCTGGGGCGAGGCCGACGCCATCATCCCCGCCCACCACGCCGAGGGCCTGCCGGCCGACGTGCACATCCTCCCGGGGCAGGCCCACATGCTGCAGATGGAGGCCGCCGACGCGGTCAACGCCCTGCTGCAGGCCTTCCTCCAACGCCACTGACGATCACCGGGCCCGGCACCCGCCGGGCCCCAGGAGAACCCCATGAGCATCCTCCCCAACAGCATGCGTGCCGCGGTGTGGCACGGTCGCAACGACATCCGCGTGGAAGACGTGCCCCTGCCCGGCGACCCTGCCCCCGGCTGGGTGCAGATCCGCGTGCACTGGTGCGGCATCTGCGGCTCCGACCTGCATGAGTACGTCGCCGGCCCCGTGTTCATCCCCGTGGAAGCGCCGCACCCGCTCACCGGCATCAAGGGCCAGTGCATCCTCGGCCACGAGTTCTGCGGCGAGATCGTCAAGCTCGGCGACGGCGTGCAGGGCTTCGCCCCGGGCGAAGTGGTCGCCGCCGACGCCTGTCAGCACTGCGGCACCTGCTACTACTGCCGTCACGGCCTCTACAACATCTGCGAGAACCTCGCCTTCACCGGGCTGATGAACAACGGCGCCTTCGCCGAATGGGTCAACGTCCCCGCCAACCTGCTGTACATGCTCCCGGCCGGCTTCCCCGCCGAGGCCGGCGCCCTCATCGAACCGCTGGCCGTAGGCATGCACGCGGTGAAGAAGGCCGGCAGCCTGCTCGGGCGCAACGTGGTGGTCGTGGGGGCGGGCACCATCGGCCTGTGCACCATCATGTGCGCCAAGGCCGCCGGCGCCGCCCAGGTCATCGCCCTGGAGATGTCCAGCGCGCGCAAGGCCAAGGCCCGCGAAGTGGGCGCCAGCCACGTGCTGGACCCGAACGAATGCGACGTGCTTGCCGAGATCCGCGCGCTCACCCAGGGCCTGGGCGCCGACGTCAGCTTCGAATGCATCGGTAACAAGCACACCGCCAAGCTCGCCATCGACGCCATCCGCAAGGCCGGCACCTGCGTGCTGGTGGGCATCTTCGAAGAGCCCAGCTCGTTCAACTTCTTCGAACTGGTGGCCACCGAGAAACAGGTCCTCGGCGCCCTGGCCTACAACGGCGAATTCGCCGACGTCATCGCCTTCATCGCCGACGGCCGCCTCGACATCACGCCCCTGGTCACCGGCCGCATCGAGCTGGAGCAGATCGTTGAAAAGGGCTTCGAAGAGCTGGTGCACAACAAGGAACACAACGTGAAGATCATCGTCTCCCCGCGTGCGGCATAAGCCCCGACTGAGGCCGCGAACTGCGGCCTGACCCCGGCGCCAGGCCGGGGTTTTTTATGGGGGAGGGGGGAAGGGCTGTTATCGGCGCGAAGCTGCCACAGGAATGTGGTGGCTTGCCACGTGGTTCCGAATCCAGGCGTGGATGCAGTTCAAATTGGAGCGACTCAGCAGGATGACCTGCCATCCTTCCGAAGCAGTTCGTTGGCCATTTCAATGGCCTCTTCATGTGAGGCGGCAAACAGCAGCGGGTAGCCCCAGACTTTGGCGAACAGCCCTGCGAATGCCTTGAAGCCCAGGCGCTTTGCCACGCTGGGTTCGACCATGATCAGGGCCAGAACCAGGCTGCGTAATTGCGCCTTGTGCTTCTTCATCCAGAGCGCGGTGCGTTTCTTTTCTTCCGGTGAGTGGTCGTGGTCGTCGCCGGGTGGTGTATCGCTCAGCAGCACGAAGGGCTCGCCGCGCTGCAGGTTGGCCGCAAACTTGTCGAAGTCCTCCTGGGGGTCGTGCCCGGGCTCTTGGGCGAAGCTCATCCAGACCAAGGGGAAGTCAGTGCTATTCATCGACATGGTGGGTTCCTTTGCTGTTGAGTTGACGCCAACTGGCGGTGATCGCGAATACGCCGGGCAGCGTGATGAAGAAAACCGCCGAGAAGGCGACGTGCCAGCCGTCGCGCAATCCATCGCTGATTCCCCCGAGGGTATTGAGTACGACGAGCAGGCTGCCGACGACCAGGACAGCCCACTTGGCTTTGCGGGTTTCGATCTGGGCGAGGAGGACCGTGACGATCCAGGAGCCGTAGAAAACGGGAAACACCCACAGCACGCCGGGCTCGAAGGTGATCGTCGGGGCCGAGCCATGCGCCCTCACGAAGTCGTTTACGTAGAAGAACAACTGGAAGGTCACGAACAGCACTGCGCCAACGGCGGTCGTCAACCAGAACAGGGTGACCTTGCTCGGGTTGTGTAACTCCAGTGCTTGAAACGGGTTTTGGGTGTGCATGAGCGCGTTCTCGATGTGCAAGGCCAGGTGCGAGTCACTGCAGGCGACTCGCGTCTCGTGGGCGATCAGTACCGGTAGTCCAGCGTGGCCATCAGGTTGCGCGAGGCGCCATAGGTCACGGTGTCGAAGTCACCCTTCTGCAGGGCGTACTTCTTGTCGAACAGGTTGTTGACGTTGAGGCCCAGGTCGATGTTCTGGCTGAGGGCGTAACGTCCCATCACCGAGGTCAGGGCATAGGCACCCTGCTCGCCGCCCAGTGTGCTGGTACCGACTCCCGGCGCCTGGTAGAAGCGGCTCTGCCATTTCACGCCCGTTCCCAGGGTCAGCTTGTTCCACGCGCCGGGCAGCCGGTAGGTGGTAAAAAGCTGGGCTGTGGTGCGCGGCAGCTGAGCGTTCAGACGCACACCGTCGCCATCCTCGGCGGTGAAGTGGGCGATACCGGCGTAGATGTTCCACCCATTGGCCAACTCGCCCTGCAGGTCGAACTCGATACCGCGAGACCGGGTGCCATCGGTGCCGGTATAGGCATTGGCTCCACCCGGGGTGAAGGCTCCGGGGATCAGCTGCGCCGCGTTGTCCAGCTCGGTCTCGAACACCGCGATGGCGGCGTTCAGACGTCCCTCCAGATAAGCCGCCTTGAGGCCGACTTCCTTGGTTTTGCCCTTGGACGGGGTGAGCACGTTGCCGGTCGTGTCGCGGAAGTCGGTTTGCGGGTTGAAGATGCCGGTATAGCTGACGTAGGCCGAGTAAGTGTCGTCGATGTCGTAGACCAGGCCGGCGTACGGGGTGAATTCGTTGTTCTTCTTGTAGTGCAGCGTCGTGCCGTTGGCATCGTCGTCGACCTGGTAATAATTCAGGCGTCCGCCAACGATGAGTTTCAGCGGTTCGGCCAGAGAGAGGCGGGCCGCGCTGTAGACGCCGCTCTGCTTGACCTCGGTGCGGGTCGGGATACGCGGTATCGAATCGAAGTCGGGCCGGGCAAGGCCTGGGCTCAGGGAATAGACGTTGACCGGCGTAAAGCCTGCGAAGAAAGGCGCCACATCGTCCTGGCCGGCCTTGCGGCGTGAATTCGTCGCGCCTACCACCAGGTCGTGCTGGCGGCCCAGCAGTTCGAAGGGACCGCTGGCCATCACGTCGAACGTGTTCTGGCGGCTGCGCCCCTCGGACGCCAACGCCACCGGAAAGGCTCCGCTGGGGAAGGTACCCAGCCCCGTTGCACGATCAGGGCGACCGCTCAACGAGACCAGTTGGGCTTCGCTTTCGGTGCGGTACTGGTTGGCCACGGCCTTGAGCTTCCAGCCGTTGTCGAAGCGGTGCTCGACTTCGGCAAACGCCGTCTTGAGGGTATTGTCGAAATGACTCCAGTTCTGTCCGTAGCTCTTGGAGCGGGAGTACTCGATCTGCGTACCGTCGCTGAACCATAGCGGCAAGCCGCCCCAGGTGGCGCCCTTCGGTGTGATGTCCTGGTAGTCGTAGCCCAGGCTCACCGTGGTATCGGAGGTCAGGTCGGCTTCGATGATGCCGTAGAACGCCTTGCGCTCGGGCTTGTAACCGTCCAGGTATGAGTTCCCGTCCTGATAGGTGCCCACCAGGCGTGCGCGGATGCGGCCGTCCTCAGTAAGCGGTGTCGATACGTCCGCCATGCCCCGGTGAGTATCCCAGCTCCCCGCGCCGAGAGAGGCGGATGCGGCGAACTCAGGTGTCGGCCGTTTACGCACCAGATTGATGGCGGCCGAAGGATTGCCGGTTCCGGTCAGCAAGGCCGAGCCGCCGCGCACCACCTCGACACGGTCGTAAAACGCAGTGTCCAGGGCGTTGATGCCGCTCCCGTTGACGGCGTTGCCGACCACGGTAGGGATACCGTCGTACTGCACGTTGTTGATCAGCAGGCCACGCGAATAAAAACTGGTGCGCTCGGTATCGGCCTGGCGCGCGGTGACGCCCGTGGTGTTCTCCAGCACGCTCTGCACCGTATTGAGCTGCTGGTCGTCCATGCGCTGGCGCGTAATCACGGTCACCGCCTGGGGCGTTTCCTTCAACGACAGCGGCAGGCGTATCGCCGCTGTCGTCTCTCCCGTGGTGTAGGAGCCGGTACCCTCGGTGGTCGCCATGCTCATGCGGTCCGTCACGCTGATCGCCGGTAAGACCACTTCCTCGTGGGCGGTACTCGCTTCCCTGCCCTTTGGCTGAGTTGCCTCGGCGGCGGCTGCGCCCTGAGCACCGATGAGGATCGCCGCCGCAGCTGTCGGGCCCAACAGGCTGAGTGGCGCGCCCCACAAGCCATATCTATATGGGACCTCGCGGCGAGAACAGGCGGCTAGCCGTACGTGCATGGCGAGAGCCCAGCGGGACTTCTCTACAGTCGTAAGAGTGCGCATTAACAATACTCATTTGTATTTAGAGGGCGCATTTAACGACAGAGGGGAGAGGGGAGGATGGCGAAATCAGGCCAGACTATTATTCGCTCAGGCCAAATATTCCCGATTTCATCGCATTGACCGTTTTGAGAAAGAAACTCGCGCAATGCGCAGTTCCGCCAGTGATATGGGCGGCCTGAGCGGCACATGGTATGCGGCGGCCATACCAGTCAGCAGGACATGTTCAGAGGCAGATGGGGACGGGGTGCGTGACGCCGGGGAGCGGAGCAGCCCCTGCTACGCTGGTGCGATCCGACAGGTAGCGAGCTGGAGGCTTGCCCACCGTCTTGCGGAACATGGTGACGAATCCGCTGGCGTTTTCGTACCCCAGTTCCAATGCCACCGATTGCACGCTTTCTCCCTTGGTCATCCGTTGCAGCGCGAGGATCACATGCAGTTGTCGACGCCAGCGGCTGAAGCTCATGCCAATCTCATGCAATAGAAGACGGCTCATGCTTCGCTCACTCATACCGATACGCCTGGCCCAGGCGGCTTTCGAGGTCTTGTCGGCAGGGGCGGCCAGGAGCATTTCTGCGAGGCGACGCAATCGGGGGTCGTACGGCATGGGCAGATGCAAATCTTCTACTGGAGCCGCCACCAGTTCGTCGAGCAATACGGCGAGCAGCCGCTCCTCCCGCCCGCCCGGCTCATACAGCTCGGGAACAGTTGTTGCCTTCAGCATCAACTCCCGTAGAAATGGCGACACCGATATCGTGCAACAGCTGCTTGGAAGATCTGGCGCAGCATCGGGCTCGATGAACAGGCAGTGACACTCGACTTCCCCCGAGCCCCAAGCCGAGTGGGGCAGGTCTCCCGGGATCCACAAGGCGCACTGCGGCGGCACGATCCAGACACCGTCCTCGATTTCGCAGTTGAGGATGCCTCGTACCGAGTAGATCAGTTGCGCCTTGCGGTGCTGATGCGTGGCATTCTCCCAGTCCTTGCCGGCCAGCGTTGCACTCAGTGCCATGACGGGGCGCGAGACGCTGTCGACGTCCCTGGGTGCGATTTGATCGGTGATGGCAATGCTCGACATGATGAACCGGGTCTTGGATGGAGGATGAGGTGATGGCCTGGCCGGAAAATAATATGGGCAACTTGCTCAATTACTTCTAGCCATTCCTCTTGCGCTGCGGCTCCGACCTGTACGAATAAGTCGCCGTCCCCGTGTTCACCCCGTGGAAGCGCCGCACCCGCTCACCGGCATCAAGGGCCAGTGCATCCTCGGCCACGAGTTCTGCGGCGAAATCGTCAAGCTCGGCGACGGCGTGCAGGGCTTCGCCCGGGGGCGGGCACCATCGGCCTGTGCACCATCATGTGCGCCAAGGCCGCCGGCGCCGCCCAGGTCATCGCCCTGGAGATGTCCAGCGCGCGCAAGGCCAAGGCCCGCGAAGTGGGCGCCAGCCACGTGCTGGACCCGAACGAATGCGACGTGCTCGCCGAAATCCGCGCGCTCACCCAAGGCCTGGGCGCCGACGTCAGCTTCGAATGCATCGGCAACAAGCACACCGCCAAGCTCGCCATCGACGCCATCCGCAAGGCCGGCACCTGCGTGCTGGTGGGCATCTTCGAAGAGCCCAGCTCGTTCAACTTCTTCGAACTGGTGGCCACCGAAAAACAGGTCCTCGGCGCCCTGGCCTACAACGGCGAATTCGCCGACGTCATCGCCTTCATCGCCGACGGCCGCCTCGACATCACACCCCTGGTCACCGGCCGCATCGAGCTGGAGCAGATCGTCGAAAAGGGCTTCGAAGAGCTGGTGCACAACAAGGAACACAACGTGAAGATCATTGTTTCGCCGCGTGCGGCATAGGCCCCGACTGTGGCCGCGAACTGCGGCCTGACCCCGGCGCCAGGCCGGGTTGTTTTGTGGGGGGAGTAGGTGGGCTTTTGTTGGGTAGATATCGGCCGGAAGCAGTCATTGTGGCTATATGAGCACCGGGTCGATTCAAGGTGACGGAGAGACGGTACATGCTTCTGGCTGGGATTAGTCGGCTACGAGAGGCAGCTATTGGCTAGGAGCGTACAACGCGACGCTTGTGTAGTATCTGGCATACATCCGACGCACCTGCGCAAAACGCGTTTTCTTTGAAGAGACTGAGCGTACTGCTGCATGTTCCATTTACCACCACCGACATGCGACGACATCGAAACCTACTTCGTTATCTCCATCGAATGAGCGCTATAGCCGTTTGCAGTCCGTTACTGCTGTTAGAAACCAGCCAGGGACAAATGAATGCATAGCCGCTGAAAGCGGCCTTCGAGACTAGAAGCAAGCCAGCCGTGAAGCCGATCAAACAGCACACAGCTTTCATTTTCAACTACTCGTAAAGATAAAAAATTTTCATATGCGTAGACGGGATGAACCAAGGAGAACACATGTCACTCAAAGCGACAAAGGAACACTTGGTGCTATTGCTGGGTGATACCGACAATCGCGTTGTTGCATTATCTGGAAAGTGGGGTACTGGAAAAACTCATCTTTGGAGAGAGGTCAAGCACGAGTCAAATGACGAAAAAGTTAAGAGTGCCCTTTATGTGTCGCTATTTGGCCAATATAGCATTGACCAGATAAAGAGAAAGCTTATCGAGTCGGCCATACCTGTCGTAAAGTCGCACGGCGGTACTTTAGATTCTCTGAAACAGCTTTTTAGGGCTGGTGTGAAAGTTGGCGCTGAGCACTATAAAGCATTGGCGTCACTTAATGACCTAAACTTGCTTTTAATGGCTCCGGTGATTCTGCGAAACGCTGTTATCGTTCTTGATGATATTGAGCGGAAGCATGAAAAACTGGGTGTTGACGAGGTGCTTGGCTTCATAGACGAGTACTCAAACCAGTATGATTGTCGCTTCGTTCTAGTGCTCAACGACGATAAGCTTGTCAATCAAGATTTGTGGAATAATTTTCGTGAAAAGGTCATAGATCAAGAACTCAAGCTAGCCACGACACCGGAAGAGGCGTTTTCCATTGCTATCCAGTTGACGCCCTCATCATTCGCAAACGCGCTAAAACAGGCATCGGTCTCATGTGGTCTGACCAATATTCGCATAATCGGTAAAGTCATCAAGGCTGCAAACCGAATACTAAATAAACACGAGTTGGACGAGTCAGTAATCGCACGAGTAGTCCCATCAATCGTCTTGTTCTCTGCAATATACTATAGAGGGTTGGAGGACGGCCCAGACTTCCAGTTCGCTTTGAATGTGGGATCCCCAGATTGGTCAGGTTATGTTAGTGGTGATAGCAG
This sequence comes from Pseudomonas sp. Pc102, assembly GCF_018408275.1. Taxonomy (NCBI): domain Bacteria; kingdom Pseudomonadati; phylum Pseudomonadota; class Gammaproteobacteria; order Pseudomonadales; family Pseudomonadaceae; genus Pseudomonas; species Pseudomonas sp. Pc102. Next base: position 2,644,898 of record NZ_AP021905.1, read on the forward strand.
CGAGCCTAGCGAGGAGGATAAGCGAAATGATCGCTGGCGACTCCTCATGCAGGAGTTAGGCATCTATGGTTGCGATGAATTCGAGGTATTATTGGTCGAATTCTTAGAGTCGGGGCTATTCGAGGCCGACAAGATCGCTGCGATCATAGATCGATATGTTACAGAGAAGCTGAATTTTGAAGCGCGTGAGATGGCAAACAAGTTTTTGTTTAGGGTCTTTTGGGATCACCGCGTCGATGACGCACAGTTAGTTGCTGAGGCCTCTGTACTTCCAAGAATTGCTGGAATGCTGGATCCTTTCATGGTCTCGGAACTGGATCTAGCGTTGGCAAAACTCCCTGGTGGCGATGCTATAGGTAAAGCTATCGTCGATGGCTGGATCGCTGCGTTCAGGGCTCGTAAACCCGAGGTTATGAGTGATTTCAACCTGTTCAACCGTCCATTGCACCCTTCAATCAAGGTCGAGTTCGACACCATCCAGTCCGGCATTCAAGCTCGGATTTCTGTCTTGGATGCATGCATGCATATGATTGAGAACAGTGGGTGGGGCACCATACAGGAGGTGGCAATGCAGAGAGCCACATCAGCCGATTTCGAGATGGCAATCCGCGAGATGGACGTCGACAAGCTGCCACGATTCATGCGTCGTATGATCGAAATGAGGCTCCAGAGGGAAACATTCGACAAGCACTTTGGTACGGCTACCGAACGCTTTGTCGAAGCTTGCAAAACGATCGTGGAAGACGACACTTCTCCTCGGCTGGCAGGTCTCATCAGGCGACTTTTCGACGGAACAGCCATCGCATCTGAACTGGCGCGTCTCGAGCCAAAAGATGCACACGTTGAGGCTGAAGCTCAATCAGCTAAATAGCCAGATGTCCTGTCGAAAATGTCTCCCTGCTTGGCTTGATCACAGAGGGTGGCCGAACTGCGCGATTACTGCGGGCAGGATGAATTGGTCACAAATATTAATCGCTATGGCTTCTTTTGGCCGGTAACTGCCTGTCACTAGGGGCTGCTTCCGGCCAAGAGCGGACGGTCAGCAGTTTCAATATCGTGGTGTTCCCGATTGTTTTCGCCTATGAACCTAGTGAAAGTAGACCGAATGCTTTAGCAATAGCGCGAATTTTGTCCCTTAAAGTTTCGCAATTAGAGAAATCCACAGCCCGACTCGAAATTTTTATTTCGGTATGCTTCATCTGGAGCGGGCCGAGCATAATGCATTTCCCATAATAATCATGGGTGAATTTAGATATATTTTGTGCCTGCCCATAAGTCAAGTCGGAGTAATCCCCGGCGAAAATTATGGCCTTATGGGCTTCTAGTTCATCTATATCTTTAGGGAAGCCTACTATTGAAATGGTTAGGCAGCGAATTCTAAGGAGCTTAAATTCATTCATAATACTCTCATATAGAGAATCCTTTTTTTCTCCTTTTACTATTAATACAGGATCTTTTTGCCAGGTATTCCACCCTAGAGAGTCTGGATGAAGCTCTTTTCTACCATAAACTGATTGTGTGAAGAGAATTCCAAGTTGAGAAATCCCCTCGTCTGTAATAAAGCCGAGTTGCAGTAGTGAATTGATGGAAACCCGACCTATGTCACCTAATTTGTTGCGATCAAAAATTTGATTTTGTTGAAGGATTCCATAGCCAATATTTGGTATTACATTATATTTCTTGGCAATGTATGAATGCCTAAGCAGCTCTAACTCAGTAAAGGACAGTTGCTTGAGGGAAAGAATAAAGTGTCGACGATATTTTCTTTCTAAAGATGCGAATCGCAGGGATATTGTGAGCTTAGCATAGGCTTCAGTTTTATCGCTATCACTGTCTTGCATGCATGCCTGTATAAGGTCGCCAAATTCGATCTCGTAGTCTTCAAGACCCACCTCATGACTGTTAGAAAAGTCATGCTCGATAGAAAGTAAAGCCTTACAATACCGATTGATGCGCACTTCCTGGTGTCGTTTAATTATTCCTGTGATGCCTTTATATATTGCAGCTGCTTTATCTATTCCAGGGATGGAGTCTGATATAACCGAAATAACATCGACAAGAGCATTTGTGTCATCAGCGACTGATTTATCAATTATTTTCTTTGTCATGATTTAATTCGTCGTTTTAGTTCTCAACAATGTAAACCATATCATGGCTGGTACGAATCAATTAGGGCCAGACTACGATATTAATGTTGCTGGCCGTCCGCTTTTGGCCGAAAGCTGTCGTTCTATCAAAAACGCCGCACTCCCATGCGGCGTTTCCATTTCCACCTCCTAGAAAAACCGCCTCCAACTCGGCCCATCCCCCAACAGCGGGTCGTCATGCACCGCCATGAAACGCGGCAGGTCTTGCCGTGCGATCCAGGTTTCGCTTTGCCAGTGCAGGGCGGCGATGCGCTGGTTGGCCCAGGTCATGAGGATGCGTCGCGGGCTGGCCTGCGGGTCGCGGTGGTAGTCGTGGAGGGTGGGGATCACTTCGTCGCTGAGCCACTGGCTGAGGGCGCAATGCTCGGGGTGGCCGAAGCGGTAGAGGGCGCGGTAGAGGCCGGCTTCGCTGATCAGCTCCAATTCTTCGCAAAGGCCTGTGCTGTAGCGCAGGTAGGCGAAGCGGAACTGGTGAGGGTAGAGGCGCTTGGTTAGCCGATACGGCCGGGCGGCGGCGATCATCAAAGCAAAGTCGAGGGCGACGAACCAGGGGCGGTTGTCGATCATGACGGCGCGCAGTTGGTGGCAGTGGCGTTGAAAGGTGATGGGGGTATATGCGTCATGCATGGCGTGACTCCTACTAAGTCCATTTACTTGCCGCCATTCGCTGTCAATCGAAGGGTGGCAAACCGCACGGGGTTGACAGACCGGCTAGTAGGACCGGCAGACCCGAGGGTCTCCCCGCGCGATCTGCCATAGAGCGGTGCAGTGAAAACTGCATGCGCACCGATGCCTGCAAGAAACATTCGCCGTTTCTCGCATGCGCCATCCGGCGCAATCGCGCCTACTAATTCGGGCTGTCAAACCCGGCCACGGGATTGACCGTGACCGGCGCAGGATAGGGACGGGCGAGCCCGAGGGCAAGGGGAGGAGGGGCCGGCATGGCTACAGGCTGCCGTCTTGTCTGGGAGAAAGTGGCGGGTCTTGGGGCGGAAAGTGTTACGTCAGTGCGAGCCCGTGGTCTGCCGCTGACCGAGTGAGGCGGTTGCTTGAACAACCGCCTCAGGCGTACTCAGCGGTGTGGTTGCAGGTTGGGCTGATCGGCACGTTCACCCTCCGATTCGGGATGAACGTGCCGGGGGGCACGGCCCTTCACGGTTGGCGTGGACGCGGCCGCTTTCGATCCGCCGCGAGCCACCTTTGCCACGCCCCTGCTCAAGGCCTCGTCAACCTGGGCGGCGTGCTTCGAAGCTGATGATGTGATCGCTCTGGCAAGGGGGGCGGCCATGCTGGTAGCCACCTGAGGCCACGACCTCTACAAAGCCCGCTTCGCGCAGTGCGAATGCCAGTTCGTCAACGCCCCACCAGCGCAAGTGGAACAGATCCAGCTCGGCGGACTGCAAGGTGCCGTCTTGCCAATGCTGGTAGTGCAGATGGGACAGCGTGGTTTGCTTGCGGTAGTCCACTTCGGCCCGATGGCTGGTCAGCGTGAGGAGGTTGTTGCCATCCACTGTCCAGCTCCGTGCCGCCTGTGCCTCCCCGATGATGCTCTCGATGGGGTCGATGTCCATGATCAACCGCCCGCCGGGCTGCAGGTGATTCCAGAACCGCTTGAGCACGGCCATTGCCGAGGTGGTTTCGGTAATCAGCTGGAATGACCCGGCGGGCATGATGATGGCCGCGAATCGCTGGTCGTAGCGGAACTGCTCGAACGTCTGCTGTGTGAGGGGCGCGGGCAGCCCTCGCGCCCGGCATTCCTGCCGGCAGTATTCGAGCATCTCGTGGGAGGCATCGAAGCCCTCGATGGCCAGGCCCCTCTCCAGCAGCGGTATGAAGATCCGCCCATTGCCCACTGCGGGCTCCAGAACCGGGCCATCAACGTCCGCCAGGCGTTGCTGGTAGTACTCCAGATCTCCAAATGAATGGCCGATGGGTTTATCCAGGTGATAAATCCACGAGGCGAGTCTTCCGTATCGGTTTTGCATATCACTCTCCATGGCAAGCGCGGGATGCTACCCCAACTTCGTGGCCATGCCTTCATAGGGTTGTAGCCCGGCGTTCATGGATGGATGCGGTGATCCACCTGTCGCGCAGCAACTACGAGGATTACCTGCGGCTGGTGGAGAGGGGCGGGCTGCCGTTGGCGCGGCGGGGCCCTGATAGATAGCGGGGCAGGGTGGTGAGTGTCGTCATCCTGGCCACCGCTGAACTCGGCGCCGCCGTCGCGGTTCCAACCTTCACGGGCTTGCGAACCCCGGGTGCCGTGGCACCTGGGCTGGCGCCGTGGTTGCCCGACTTCCTTTATATGAGGTTCGAACCATGCGCCCATTTGCTGCCTTGCCCCTCCGTGCCTTTACCTTCCTGCTCGGCTTGCTGCTTGCCACCGGTGCTTCCGCTGGCGAGGAGGCCATGCTGGTGGATGCCATCAATGCCTACCGCGCCCAGCCGCAGAACTGCGGCAACCAGCCCACCGTTGCGCTTACGCCGCTGACCAACGATCCGCGCCTGGTGCTGCCGACCGAGAACGGCGAGGCCTGGCGCGCGGCGCTGGGGCAATCCGGTTATCGCATCGGGGATGTGCGCACCATCCGCCTCACCGGCCCGGCCAATGCCCAGGCGGCGTTCGCGGCGATGCAGGGGTATTGCGATGTGCTGCTGAACCCGCAGTTCGTCGATGTGGGCGTGAGCCAGGCGGGGCCGGTGTGGCGGGTGACCTTCGCCCGGCCGTTGCACAGCGCGGCCGTGACCGGTGGGCCGTCGCCGGTGTCGGCGCTGCTGGAGCAGGTGAACGCGGCGCGGGCGCAGCCACGTCTCTGCGGGGGCGAGCCCTTCGCCTCGGCGCCGCCGCTGACCTGGAACCAAGCCCTGGCTGCGGCGGCGACCTCTCACAGCCAGTCGATGGCGCTCAACGGTTTCTTCGCCCACCAGGGCACCGACGGCAGCGCGCCGGCGGATAGAGCGCGCAGTGCGGGCTATATGGGCACGCGGGTGGCGGAAAGCATCGCCGCCGGGATGGGCTCGGCGGCCAGTGCGGTGCAGGGCTGGCTGGCCAGCCCCGAGGAGTGCTCGCGCCTGATGAGCCCGCTGTTCACCGACCTGGGCGGCGCGCAGGCACCGGCGGCGAAGGCGGGTGGGGTTTATTGGACGCTGTTGCTGGGCGCGCCGTAGAAACCTAGGTGCGTTGCCATCGCCAACGGTATTGGTGGTCTACCAGAACGTTGTTATTCACGCGCGCGTGGAGGGCTGCATGGGATGTGGCCCGGGCTTGAACCGGGCCAAGGGCGTCATCCCCTCGAGCGCAAGGACTGGCCAGTGCGGTGCGCATTTGCGGATGGCTTTATCAATTCGTCGGGATTGATATGGCCGTTCATTCAGGCGGCACAGTCGGTTTGGCAGCGCACTCGTCCGGATTCGAGCGCAATGGTTAGCTCCACTGCGGCAGGTTGCCGTATGCGCATCTCCACCTCCCGGTAGTCCGGTTCATCGTGTCGATGCCCATCTTGGCTTCAGAAGCTTCGTGCACTTCCAGGGGCTTTTCCCTATTTCCAGCTCACCATGGTTTCAGCCTACTGTCTCGCGCCCGACTGCAGGCTCATGGTTTCGCATCGAGACAGACAGGCGATGCACGTCGGTCACCATAGGGCTGCCAGCTGTGGCGCCCACCCCGATGAGGCCTGACCATGCTCGCTGGCGTTTGCCCCTTCTTTGATCACAGCTATGCCAGTGACGCTTATGTTCGATAGCGGCCGCATCCCTTCGCCGAACCATTTACGTGTTCCTGCAATGCAATGGAGTCCGAGCATGCGCACACTCAACCAGTCCCCCATATACCTGATTGCGCTGGGGGCCTTTGCCCTCGGCATGGCCTCCTATGTCACAGCCGGGCTGATCCCGATGATCGAGGACTCGTTCGCAGTCTCTGTCGCGGTGGCCGCACAGTTGGTCACCTCATTCACACTGGCCTATGGCCTGGGTTCACCGATCTTCGTGGCTTTGACGCCAGCACACCGTCAGCGCGCCGGCCTGCTGCTGGCGCTAGGCCTGTTCGTCATCGCCAACGCAGCCAGTGCGCTAGCCGAGAGCTTCACCGCGCTGATGGCCTGGCGCGCCATCGCCGGCATTGGGGCCGGCGTCTATCTGGCCATGGGTATCGGTGCCTCGGCCTCCGTCTCCACCCCGGAAACCCGCGGCAAGGCCATCGCAATCATCATGGGTGGCATGGCCAGTGGTGTAGTGCTGGGCGTTCCACTCAGCCTGCTGATCGCAGAACAGCTGGGCTGGCAGGCTGCCCTATGGCTGGTTTCCCTTCTCGGCCTGGTGGCCTTCTTCGGCCTGCTGCTGAAGCTCCCGTCCTTACCGGCAGCCGCTGCCACCACACTGGGCCAGAAGCTGGCTATCCTCGGCGACGGCCATGTGCTGGTCATCCTGCTGGTGTCGCTGCTGGCTGCCGTCGCCAGTTTGGGCATGTACACCTTCATCGCTCCGCTGCTGGCTGATCCGTCCTATGGTGCGGTGCATTCGGTCACCCCCTATCTGTGGGTCTGGGGAATCGGCGGTGTGTTGAGCAGCTTCCTGATCGGCCCGCTGGTGGACCGCATCAAGGGCCCGGTACTCACCTTCGTCATCATGCTGATTCTCGCCGTGTCGTTGTTCGTGCTTCCACTTGCGGCTGCCTTCAGCACCTGGCTGGTGATGCTGCCTATCGCGCTGTGGGGCGCAGTTGGATGGGCGCTGCAAGTACCGCAGAACAACGAGCTGATCCTGGCACGTCAGGCACAGGGTGATGGCAACCTGGCTATCGCGTTGAACGAGTCGGCGCTCTACCTGGGTAGCGCCATCGGCGCGGCGGCTGGTGGCTTCGTGCTGCTGTTGCAGATGCCTATCTGGATCCTGACCGCCAGTGCGGGCGGTGTCGCAGCGCTGGGTGCCCTGCTGCAGATTATCAACCTGCGTCGCCAGCCAACCTGGAGCGGTGACGTGCAAACCGAGCCGTGTAACTGACGGAGGCAAAGGGCAGCCCGTCGGAAGCGCCGTGCGGAGGTGCGCACGGCACACCCTACGGCTCGCGTTCATCCTGCCGGGTTCTCAATTCGCATCGTCACAGGCGAACCGATGGCTCATGACCACGCCCTGAGGACGTGGTTTCCCGCGTTCGAACGAAGGCCTGTCGCCCTTACTTCGCCTTGGCCAGGCTTGCCATATAGGCCGCGAACATGTCGCTCAAGGCGCCGATCAGTTCGCTGCGCGTGAGCGGTGGGTGAGGGTGGCTCATGAAGCGGATGATGGTCATCAGCGCGCTGTTGATGACGACGTAGAGCGTGGGCAGCGGGTTGTCGATGGGGATTTCCCGCAGGTGGCGCAGCAGGTAGAGGCGGCAGAAATCGAACAGGTGCTGTTCCATCTCGTCGACCACTTTCAGCGTGCGCAAGTCCTGCCAGTGGCGCGCCAGTTCGAGGTGCAGGCTGGCGTTGCGGTCGATGAACGCGAATACCGCCTGCAGCAGGCGCTCCACGGCGGCGTGTACGTCGTCCGCCAGCAGGGTGGTGGCGTTGTCGCGGATCACGCCGGCCAGCTCCTGGCTCATGCGGTCGAGCAGGGCCTCGACCAGGGCTTCCTTGCTGGCGAAGTACTGGTAGAGCGAACCGACACTGACCCCGGCCTCGGCGGCGATGAGGTTGGTGCTCAGGCGGGCCAGGCCGTCGCGGGCGATGACCAGGGCGCAGGCTTCCACCAGGTCGGCGACCATCTGTTGCGAGCGTTGTTGGCGAGGCTGCTTGCGCATGGCGGGCTCCGGACGCGAATTGAATGCGAGCGGATAGTCGCATTAGCGTGAGGGCGTTTCCAAGCACCTGCCGGAGCCGCTTCCATGCACGCATTTGAACCCGCTCAACCCGCCCAGCCGAGTCCGCTGGGGCCGGACTCACTCACCTGGCGCTACTTCGGCGACCTGCGCGGCCTGCTGCTGATCGGGCGCACGGGCATCCTGCAGAACATGCACCCGGGCCTGGCGGCCGGCGTGCTGCAGCACTCCGACCTGTTCGCCAACCCCTGGAACCGTTTGCTGCGCTCCATCCCGCCCATCCTGGGCGTGGTCTACGACGGCGAGCAGGCTGCCGGCACCGCCTTGCAGGTGCGTGCCTTCCATCGCGATATCAAGGGGCAGGACGGGCAGGGGCGCCCCTACCACGCCCTCAGCCCCGAGCTGTTCTATTGGGCCCACGCCACCTTCTTCGAGGCGCAGATCGCCCTGCAGCAATGGCTCGGTACGCCCCTGGACGAACAGCAATGCGAGCGCCTCTACCAGGAGTCCGTCCACTGGTATGCCCTCTATGGATTGCCGATGGAGCAGGTGCCGGCGAGCTACGCCGCATTCCGGGTTTACTGGCAGCAGATGCTGGAGCAGCGCCTCCAGGCCACGGAGATCACCACCTGGTACTTCGGCCCGACCGCACGCCTGCCGGCGCCCTATCCCTGGATGCGCGGCCCGTTGTGGTGGTGCCTGCAACCCCTGCTGGTGGGCGGCGTGCGCTGGGTGGCGCGGGGCACCTTGCCGCCCGTGCTGCGGGAGCGGCTGGGGCTGCGGTGGACGGCGTGGGACCAGCGCCGGTTGCGCTTGCTCGCCGGTTTCCTGCGGTTGGTCTGGCGTGTGTTGCCTGGGGAGTGGGGCTATTTCCCCCGGGCGCGGAGGGCGATACGGCGTGCGCGGATGGCCGCCAGCGGAGCGCACCAGGCCCGCCAGGCTTGAGGGGCCTGGCGTAGCCCGGGCTTCAGTCCGGGGGCTTTGCGTGCATCCGCTCCCGGGCGGAAGCCCGGGCTACGGGGGCGTGCGACTGGGCGGGGCTTAGTGCGGTGCGCGGTTGCGGATGGTTTTCATCAGGTCGTCGGGGCTGATGTGGCCGACCACGTGGGCCGCGGCGCTGCCAGGTTGCGGCAGGTCGAGGATGTGGCCCTTCATCTTGCCGATGACGTGCATTTCGCAGGGCTTGCAGTCGAACTTCAGGGTCAGCACTTCATCGCCGTGCACCAGCTGCATCGGTGCGACCTTGGTGCGCACGCCGGTCACGCCCTTGGCCTGCTTGGGGCAGAGGTTGAAGGAGAAGCGCAGGCAGTGCTTGGTGATCATCACCGGCACTTCGCCGGCTTCCTCGTGGGCCTCGTAGGCCGCGTCGATCAGTTGCACGCCGTAGCGGTGGTAGAAGTCCCGCGCCTTCTGGTTGTAGACGTTGTAGAGGAACGACAGGTGCGCCTCCGGGTACACCGGCGGTGGCACGGCGACGGGCTTACGGCCGCCGCGCGGGTGGGCGGCGACGCGGGCTGCGGTCAGTGCCTCGATGGCTTCGCGGCGCAGGGCCTTGAGCTGGGAGTTGGGGATGAAGAAGGCCTGGGGCGCGTCCAGCTCCACGGTGTCAGCGTGGTACATCGTGGTGCCCAGCTGGCCGAGCAGGTCGTGCAGTTGCTCCAGGGCCTGCTCGGGCTTGTTGGCGGCGCCGAAGGGGCCGTCCAGGGCGACGCTGGCGCTGACGCCTTCCTCGCTGGTGGCGGTCAGTTCCAGGCGCTCTTCACGCAGCTTGGCGACCCAGGAGAGGCCGACGCGGCGCTCGGAGGAGGTCTTCTGCAGGGCCTGTTGCCAGTTGTGGTCGAGGTTGCGCGAGAGCGGGTGATTGGGGCGCAGGCGGAACAGCCCCTCGGGCATTTCGTTGGGCTCGACGCGGTAGCGGTAGCGCTTCTGGCCGTCTTCCTCGAACTCGCCTTTCGGCTCGGCGATGTTGGCGCGGAAGCCCACCACCTCGCGCTTGACCAGCACGTTGAGGCCGTCGCCGTTGGACAGGGGCTCCAGGGTCACCACCAGCAGGTCGCGCTTGTTGACCTTCTCCACGTTGCCCACCAGCAGGCCGGTGAAGGTGGGGGAGTCGAAGGCGCCGATGTCGATCTTGCGGTCGGTGACGAAGTAGTCGGTGCTGCCACGGTGGAAGGTCTTGTCCGGGTCGGGCACGAAGAAGTGGTCGGTGCGGCCGCTGGAGGCGCGGGCGAGGTCCGGGCGGTTCTCGAGGATGCCGTCCAGGCGCTGGCGGTAGTAGGCGGTGATGTTCTTCACGTAGCCCATGTCCTTGTAGCGCCCTTCGATCTTGAAGGAGCGCACGCCGGCATCCACCAGGGCGCTGAGGTTGGCGCTCTGGTTGTTGTCCTTCATCGACAGCAGGTGCTTCTCGAAGGCGACGACGCGGCCCTGGTCATCCTTCAGGGTGTAGGGCAGGCGGCAGGCCTGGGAGCAGTCGCCCCGGTTGGCGCTGCGGCCGGTCTGGGCGTGGGAGATGTTGCACTGGCCGGAGAAGGCCACGCACAGCGCACCGTGGATGAAGAATTCGATGGCGGCGTCGGTCTCGTCGGCGATGGCGCGGATCTGCTTGAGGTCCAGCTCGCGGGCCAGCACCAGCTGGGAGAAGCCGGCCTGGTCGAGGAACTTGGCCCGTTCCAGGGTGCGGATGTCGGTCTGGGTGCTGGCGTGCAGCTCGATCGGCGGGATGTCCAGTTCCATCACGCCCATGTCCTGGACGATCAGCGCGTCGACGCCAGCGTCGTACAGCTGGTGGATCAGCGTGCGCGCCGGCTCCAGCTCGTCATCGTGGAGGATGGTGTTGATGGTGACGAACACGCGGGCGTGGAAGCGATGGGCGAATTCCACTAGCGCGGCGATATCGGCCACCTCGTTGCAGGCGTTGTGCCGGGCGCCGAAGCTCGGCCCGCCGATATAGACGGCATCGGCCCCATGCAGGATGGCCTCGCGGGCGATGTGCACATCGCGGGCAGGGCTGAGCAGTTCGAGGTGGTGTTTGGGTAGGGACATGGCAAAAAGGCTTCCGGCACGGTGCAGGGCGCGGATTGTACCGGTCCGATGCCCGCTCGGCACCCGGTTCGGCGACGAATAGCGGGTTGGCTGCAAACGCCTGCGCGCTCGCGCTGTTAATCCTGTCCCGGTAATGGGAAAGCTGAGCCTGGAGCGGCGGCGGTGTCGCCTGGTTCCCGCTTGGGGCGCTGTCTAGAGTAGTTGGCTGGACAAAAGGAGTTGCCCCCATGAGACGAAAGGCCCGCATTCTCATTCTCTGCAAGACCTACCCCAGCCCCAGTGCCACTTATGCCGAGACCTCCTGCGTGGCTGGCATGGATGAGCACGGCGCGTTGATCCGTTTGTTCCCCGTGCCGTTCCGCCTCATTGGCCAGGAGCAGCAGTTCGCCAAGTGGCAATGGATCGAAGCCAGTATCGAAAAGAGCACTCAAGACCACCGCCCCGAGAGCCACAAGATCGGCGTGGACACCATTCGGCCCCAGGAAACGCTGCCCGCCGGTGATTGGTTGCTACGCAGGCGCCAACTGGAAAAGTTGCATGTGTATGAGAGCTTCGAGGCGCTGGAGCAGGCGCGGTTGGATCTGGGTGTCACGCTGGGGCTGTTGAGGCCCGCTCGGATAACCGGCCTGCAGATTCGCAAGGCAGGCACCGAACAGTGGACGGCCGAGGAGTTGGAGAAGCTGGAGCAGATGCAGCGCCAGGCCAGCCTGTTCGATGAGGACGAGGTTGCCAGCATCAAGCGCCTGGAAAAGGTGCCGTTCGACTTCTACTACGACTACGAATGCCTGGTCGGCGGGCAGGTGGTCAGCCATACCCACAAGATTTCGGATTGGGAGGCCTGCGAGTTGTAGCCGCAGTCATGGTTCCGATTGGGAGGTGCCCTTCAGGGAAAAGCTCGAAAGGGATCTGCCACGCCAGGACCTGATGTTCCTGATGGGCAACATGCACCGTTTCCCGGGCCAGTGGCTGATCGTCAGCCTGATCTACCCGCCTAGGCTACAGCCGGGAATAGGTCTGCAACTGCCGTTGCTTTGAGGGGGAGGTGAACGGCCTTCAGGGCGCTGTCCAGGCTGTGGGCTCGCTGGGCGATCAGGTTGCGGTGGCAGAACCGGGCGTCCGCTTCGTAGCAGACCATGCAGATCCGCTCACTGGCTGCGTCGGCCAGCAAGCCATGGAGCCGTTCATCCTGGGTCTTGATGTAGGCATTGAAGCCGCGTTCGTAAGTGGCCCAGTCACCGTCTTCCTTGTAGCGCTTGCGTACCGGTTTGGGGCAGCCGAGGGCGGGCTCGTGCTCGTAGGCGATACCTGCTTTTGCCAGGCATTCGGCGAAGGCTTTCTTGGAGAAGCCAGGCTTGCGCGAGAGGGGGTATTCACGAACGTCGAGGACCTTGTCGATCCCGGCTTCTTGCAGGCGCGCGATGAAGGCGTCGATGGAGAGGCCCTCATAACCCGCTGTGTAGATATTCATGATGTCCTCCGCTTCCGTGCCGACCTGGCCGCAAAATCGCGGCGGACTATATCACCGCAGCCCTGAGGCAGGGCTGGCCTACGATGGGCGGCCCATCGGACCGGTGAATGTCCTACAGCCCTCAGCAACTGGAGATATCGCGAATCCAATCGTCGATCCGCGGGCGGGGTTGCAGAAGGTCGGCGTCGGCGGCGTCCAGCCTTGGCAGGCCATGGTGGCCGGCGCGGCGCACGTGCAGGCGGATGCGTGCCTGTTGTTCATCGAGGATGTCGCGCCCCTGGCGCAGGCGGGCCAGGAGGCGGTCGTCCACCTGGTAGCTGCCACATTCCCGGCAGCGCAGGGCGAGACCGGGGCCGCCCGAATCCAGGGGTTTGGCTTCGTGTTCGCAGATCAAGCACTTCACGTGGGGCAACTCCTTTGTCCGGTCGACGGCGGGCTTGAATCGGATCCTGGCCGTGGCGACTGCGGCTCGACGCCGCTGTGCGACGGACAGCATGATCGTTGGTAACCATAGACCGGAGTGATGTGGAGCGAGTTGCAGAATTGTTTGAGCCTTGTGTCGGATGGCCCGGCACGCTTTCGCAAGCGGGTTTGCCGGGCAGGAATTAAGGAGTCGAACATGCAATACCTGATCAGGACGGCCACGGCCGAAGACGCATTGGCCATCAGCCAGGTGGTGCTCGCGGCGCTGGCCGAGAGCAACGCCCGTGACTACCCGCCCAAGGTGATCGCCTCGGTGCGGGCGAACTTCGGCCCGGAGCAGGTGCAGGCCCTGATGGCGGTGCGCGAGGTGCTGGTGGCCGAGGAGCAGGGCTGCGTGATCGGCACCGCCAGCCTGGATGGGGATGTGGTGCGCACCGTCTTCGTCGCGCCGGGCGCCCAGGGGCGGGGCGTCGGCCGGCGGCTGATGGAGCGGATCGAGGCGCTGGCCCGCGAGCGCGGCGTCAGGCTGTTGCGGGTGCCTTCGTCGATCACCGCCGAAGGCTTCTATGCGGGGCTGGGGTTCCGCTTCGTGCAGGAAATCATCCGGGGCGAGGAGCGCACCCTGGTGATGGAGCGCTCGCTCGCCTGACCGGCCTGCGGCCTACCAGCCGCAGGCGGCCTCGAAGCTGTCGGCGCGGGCCATTTCCCACATGCGGCCGTAGAAGTCGGCCTCGATCGTCTCCTTGAGCAGGTCGCCCGGCTTGAGGAAGACGTGGAGCTGGGAGAACAGGCGGATTTCGCTGTCGGAGACGCGGCGCACCAGGTGGCGCGGCTCCAGCTGCGCCGGGTGGTCGAGGCCGGCGGCGGCGAGCATCTCGGCCAGGGCCTTGAGGGTGTTGCGGTGGAAGCTGTGCACGCGCTGGGCCTTGTCCGGCACCACCAGGGCGCGCTGGCGCAGGGCGTCCTGGGTGGCGACGCCGGTGGGGCATTTGTTGGTGTGGCAGCTCTGCGACTGGATGCAACCGATGGCGAACATGAAGCCGCGCGCGGAGTTGGCCCAGTCGGCGCCGATGGAGAGCACGCTGGCGATGTCGAAGGCGCTGACGATCTTGCCGCTGGCGCCGAGCTTGATCTTGTCGCGCAGGTTCAGCCCCACCAGCACGTTGTGCACGAACAGCAGGCCCTCGCGCAGGGGCACGCCGATATGGTCGGTGAACTCCAGGGGCGCGGCGCCGGTGCCGCCTTCCTTGCCGTCGACGACGATGAAGTCGGGGTAGATGCCGGTGGCCAGCATGGCCTTGGCGATGCCCATGAATTCCCACGGGTGGCCCAGGCAGAACTTGAAGCCCACCGGCTTGCCGCCGGACAGCTCACGCAGCTGGGCGATGAACTGCATCATCTCGATGGGCGTGGAGAAGGCGCTGTGGCGCGAGGGGGAGATGCAGTCCTCGCCCATCATCACGCCACGGGTCTCGGAGATTTCCTTCGTCACCTTGTGCTTGGGCAGGATGCCGCCGTGGCCCGGCTTGGCGCCCTGGCTGAGCTTGATCTCGATCATCCGCACCTGCGGGTTCTGCGCCTGGGCGGCGAAGCGCTCCGGGTCGAACAGGCCGGCGGCGGTGCGGCAGCCGAAGTAGCCGCTGCCCAGCTCCCACACCAGGTCGCCGCCGTGCTCGCGGTGGTAGGGGCTGATGCTGCCCTCGCCGGTGTCGTGGTAGAAGCCGCCGAGCTTGGCGCCCTGGTTGAGGGCGCGGATGGCGTTGGCGCTGAGGGAGCCGAAGCTCATGGCCGAGATGTTGAAGATCGACGCCGAGTAGGGCTGCTTGCACTGCGGCTCGCCGATCTCCACGCGGAAGGCCGACGGGTCGCTCAGCGGTGCCGGGCGCATGGAGTGCCCGATGAATTCGAAGCCCGCCTGGTAGACGTCCATCAGCGTGCCGAAGGGCTTGTCGGCCCCCTCGTTCTTGGCCCGCGCGTAGACCAGCGAGCGCTGGGCGCGGGAGAAGGGCAGCTTGTCGCCGTCGGCCTCCAGCAGGTACTGGCGGATTTCCGGGCGGATGCCTTCCACCAGGTAGCGGATGTTGCCCAGGATCGGGTAGTTGCGCCGCACCGCGTGGGGCGTCTGCAGCAGGTCGAGGACGCCGATTAGTGACAGCACGCCGGTGACCAGGGTGAAGGGCCAGAGCCACTCGTGCCCGACGAAGGGCAGGGTGGCGAGGGTGAAGAGCACGCAGAAGGCGAAGAACGCGTAGCGGCTGAGAAGCGACAGGCTCATGCGGATTCCTTGTGAGAGGGCACGGGTTCAGCGTAGCGGAGCGGCAAGGTTACGCGTTGCACCGGTGCGATGGACACCGCTGCCGTGTGGGGCGGTGAAAACACGGGACGTAGGCTAGCGCGGCGCGGCCAGGAAACGCTTCCACAGTTCGGCCTCGCGGCCATTGGCACGCAGCGTGGCCAGGCCCTTGTCGAAGGCTTCCAGGTAGCGCCGGTTATCGGCCGGCTGGCTGGCGAAGAGCAGGTGGTAGTCCCAGCGCTGCAAGGGTTCGGTGGTGGCCAGCTGCGCGGCTTCGTCCAGCTCCAGGCGCTGGTTGATCAGCCATTGCCCGGTGCCCTTGACCATGTCCACCGCGTCGATGCGCCCGGCGGCCAGCTTGCGCAGGTTGCCGGTCTCGTCGCCGCCGACTTCGTATTTCAGCAGGCCGCGTTGCTCGGCTTCCTCCAGCAGCGGGGTCTTCGCAGAGCCCAGGGGCAGGCCGATGGTCAGCCCGCGCAGGTGCTCCATGTCGGCGGGCGTGCCGTCCCAACGCACCGGGTGGGCGCGGTTGTAGAAGAGCACCACCTCGTCGCTGTACACCCGCTCGGAGAACAGGCAGCAGGCCTCGCGCTCGGGGCTGCGGCCCCACACCGCCGAGGCCTGCCAGCGGCCCTGGCGCACCTCTTCGAAGGCGCGCTTCCAGGGGAAGAAGCCGTATTCCACGGTGATGCCCTGGGTGGCGAAGGCTTCGCTGATGAGGGTGGGGATCACGCCGTTGCCGGGTTGCGAGGCGCTGATCAGGGGTGGCCATTCGCCGATGGCGATGCGGATGTGCCCCTCGGCGAAAAGCGGGCGGGAGAGGGCGAGGAGGCAGAGGAGCAGCAGGACCCGGAATCGGGACATCGAATTCTCCCGGCGATGCATGCGCGGCGGCATGCCGCCCGTTCAGCCAAGCACAGGGCATGCCGGCCCGCCAGCCAGCGGCGATGCCCGGTGCCGGTCACGGGGCGCCGAAGGCCTGCGGGCGGTCGAAGAAGCGGCGGCGCTGCTCCACGGGCAGCTTGCCGGCAATCTCCAGCAGCATCGCCTGGGCCGCGCGCTGCAGCGTTGCCGTGGCCTCGCGCTGCTGGGCGAAGCGCCGTTCGACGGCGGCGGCGTCCAGGGGCTCGCGGGCCAGTTCATCGAGCAGTTGCTGGCGGTTGTCGCGGTTGGCCTGGGCCAGGTCGCGCAACTGCGGGGCGTGCTGGCGGATCACCGCGCGCACCTCGCCGCGTTGCTCGGCGGGCAGCTCCCGCACCCGTGCGATCAGTTGGCGCATGGGCTGGCCCTGGAAGCCGGAGTCGCCCGGTGCCGGGCGGGCGATCAGCCAGCCGCCGAGAAAGGCATTGCCGGCCAGGGAGAGCAGCAGGGCGCCGCCGAGCAGCCAGGTCCTGTTCATGGTTCCTCCGTCCACAGCAGTTGGTCCATGGCCTGGGCGGCCACTTCCAGGTCGGCGTCGCCGGCCGGCGCGCCGGCATGCCCGGCGAGCAGCCCGAGCACGCCGCACAGGGCGAGGCTGGCGAGCTTCAGCTGCCAGCCGTAGCGCCATTGTTCCAGGGCCCGTTGCAGGCGTCGGCGCCAGCCCGGGCGCTGCGGTTGCGCGGTGGCGCGGGCGACGATGCGCGCGGCGAGGTCGGCCGGGGGCGTCGGTCTCGGTTGTGCGGCCAGGTGCCGGCGCAGGTCCTGTTCATCGTTCATCGTCGTGCTCCTCGGTGGGGCGGTTGGCCGGGCTTGCGGGCAACCAGCGGCGCAGTTGCGCGCGGGCCCGGCCCAGCAGGCCTTCCAGGGCCTTGAGGTGGAGGCCCATGAGTGCGGCGGCCTGGGGGTTGCTGTGCTCCTCGAAGTAGCAGAGCACCACGGCCATGCGCTGTTTGTCCGGCAGCCGCTGCACCACCCGCTGGACCTCGGCGGCCTCGCGGGCGCGCTGCACCTGCGCGGCGGTGTCGGCGTCGGGGTCCAGCAGTTCTTCCAGCAGGGCGTCGATGTCCTGTTCGGGGCGGCGCTTGCGACGGCGCAACTGGTCCAGGCACTGGTTGACCAGGATGCGCTGCAGCCAGGTGGTGAACAGCGCCCGGCCCGGTTGCCAGTCGGCGGCGTGGGTCCAGATGCGGGTGAAGGCTTCCTGGGCGGCGTCCTCGGCGTCGGCCTGCTCGGGCAGCACGCGCCGGGCGATGGCATAAGCGCGCGGCAGGTGGCGCTGCACCAGGGTGGCGAAGGCGCGTTCGTCACCTTCGGCCACGGCGGCCATCAGGCGTTCGTCGTCGAGCTGCATCCGTCGTGGCTACCCGGGCATCGAGGGCGTTCGGGAATCGGGCAGCAGCGGGATGGGGCGCTTCATCGGGCCTCCGGTTCAGGGCGAGGGGGTGAGGGTGACGCTGCCGCTGCGGGTCTCGCCCTGGCTGCCGGTCACGCTGCGCGAAAGGGTGTTGCTGTCGCGGTCGAAACTGTAGCTGGCCGAACGCTGTGCCGTCTCGCCCGCAGCGTTGGTGACCTGGGTCTGGCGGGTGAGGCCGTCGTCGCCGCGCTGGGACTGCTGGCTGAAGGTTCCGCTGCGACCATCGGTGGTGGTCCAGGTGCCGCTGCTCTGGCCGTCGGCGTGGGTGCCTTCGAGGGTGACGCCACGGCCATCGGCACCGCTGCTGCTGCGGCTGAACTGGCCGCTGTCGCGGTCGTAGCGGGTGGTGCTGGTGCGGCTTGTGCTGCGGCCGTCGTCGCCGGTGACGCTGCGCTGGCGGGTCAGCCCGTCGGCCAGGTTGCCGCTGCGCTGGGTCTGCCAGGTGCCGGCCTGCCCACGTCCGGTGACGAAGCTGCCTGCGTGTTGGCGTTCCCTGGCCTCGGCCAGGCCGGTGCACAGCAGGAGCAGGCAGAGCAGGTGGGGCAGGGCGTTGCGCAGGGTGGCGTTCATGGGAGCCTCGTTGCCGGGAAAAGGGCGGGTTCGAGGGTTGTACGACGGCGTTGGGGGCGCCCCTGCGTTTATTTTTTGAAGGCACCGGGATGGGGCGGATGTCGGGTACAGCTCCGTGCGATCTGTTGTTCCGCTTGGTGGATGGGTGAAGCGTCATCCACCCTACGCAGCGGCGACCGTGGTGCTGGAGTGGGGCACCGAGGTGGGCCGGATGTAGGGTGGATGGCGCTCTTTTCATCCACCGGCGGAGCCCGGCGTGACCACGGATGTTGGGCGAGTGAGGCGGGGTTCAGCCTACGGCTGCGGCGGCAAGGCGTTGCTGCAGGCGGTGATCACGGCGTCGTCGGCCTTGAGGCGGTCGGGCAGGAAGTCGCGGAGGAATTCCACCCAGGTGCGGATCTTCGCGTCGAGGAACTGCCGCGACGGGTAGAGCGCATAGATGCCCAGGGGGAACAGGCTGTGGCGCGGCAGCACGCGCACCAGGCTGCCGTCGGCCAGGCCCTTCACGGCGGAGTACACCGGCAGCACGCCGATGCCCATGCCGGCCATCAGCGCCTCGGTCATGGCGTCCGCGGTGTTGACCTGGAAGGGGGTGTGGTTGATGGAGATCATCTGCTGCCCGTCCGGGCCCTCGAACAGCCACTTGTCCAACGCCATCACCGAGTTCACCAGGCGCAGGCAGCGGTGCTGGGTGAGGTCGGACGGCTGGCGCGGGGCGCCGTGCCTGGCGATGTAGGCGGGGGAGGCGCAGAGCACGCTGTAGGTGGTGCCGAGCTGCTTGGAGATGAAGCCCGAGTCGGGCAGCTCCTGGGCGATCACCACCGAGATGTCGTAGCCCTCGTCGAGGATGTCGGTGGTGCGGTTGGCCAGGGTCAGGTCGAAGCTCACGTCCGGGTAGGTCTCGCTGTACTGGGCGATGGCCTTGATCAGGTAGTGCTGGCCGATGCCGGTCATGGCGTGGACCTTGAGGTTGCCGGCGGGGCGGGCGTGGGCCTCGCTGGCTTCGGCCTCGGCCTCCTCGATGTAGCCGAGGATCTGCTCGCAGCGCAGCAGGTAGCGCTGGCCGGCTTCGGTGAGGGCGATGCGACGGGTGGTGCGGTGCAGCAGGCGGGTGCGCAGGTGGGTTTCCAGGGTGGCCACGGCGCGCGAAACGTACGAGGTGGTCAGGTCGAGGCGGGCCGCTGCCGCGGTGAAACTGCCGGTTTCTGCCACGCAGACGAAGGCGCGCATGTTGAAGAGGATGTCCATGAGGGGCTCCGACCTGGAAGGGGTGCGAATTCTGGCATGAAGTGCCGGGGGATTATGGCCGATCAGTACATAATGAATCGCCTATCCGAGCGCTTATCCTGGCCCCGGGCCGCACATAGAATCGCCGCCGTTTCGGGCCTCTCGGCCCTTGCCTCAGGATGTGCCGCACGTGCCCCGCAATCGTCGGCCCGGGTTGACCCGAGCCAGTCTGTTCGCCGTCTTCCCGCTTCTGTGTTCCTGCATCGATTCCTCCGGCCTTGCGCCAGCCTCCCGGCCCCTCGACGCCCATGAACTGGCGCCGGGCGCCGCCATCGCCGCCGCCCGGGCCGAGGCCGGCTGGCCAGCCGGGCAATGGTGGCGTGCCTTCGGTGACCCGCAGCTGGACCGCTGGATGGACCGCGCCCTGGCCGGCAGCCCGAGCCTGGCCATGGCCGCCGCGCGGGTGCGCCAGGCGCAGGCGCGGGCAGGCGTGGTGGAAGCCGACGAGGCGCCGCAGCTGGGCCTGGACGCCAGCCTGCAGCGCAAGCGCTGGCCCGACGATGCCTTCTATGGTCCCGGCGACCTGGCCCGCAGCAGCAGCTGGAACAACACCAGCCAACTGGGCTTTTCCTACCCGCTGGATCTCTGGGGCCGCGAGCGCAGCCGGGGCGAGTCGGCCCTCGACCAGGCCCGGGCGACGGCGAGCGAGGCACGCCTGGCGGCCCTGGAGCTGCAAGGCAACCTGGTGCGCAGCTACATAGGCCTGGCCCTGCACCACGCCGAGCTGGACATCGCCGAGGCCGAGCTGGCCCGCCAGGAACAGCTGCTGGCACTGGTTCGCCAGCGCCGCCGCGACGGCATCGGCACCGGCCTGGAGGAGACCCGCGCCGGGATGGGCCTGCCCGAGGCCCACCGGCAGATCGACCTGCTGCACGAGGCCATCGAACTGGACCGCAACCAGCTCGCCGCCCTGGCCGGCGTCGGGCCGGGGGAGGGCGAGGCGCTGCAACGCCCGGCCTTGTCGCCGCTGCTGGACCTGGGCCTGCCGCCGCGCCTGCCCCTGGAGCTGCTCGGCCACCGGCCGGACCTGGTGGCCGCGCGCTGGCGGGTGGCGGCCGAGGCGCGGGGCATCGAGGCGGCGAAGGCGGATTTCTACCCCAACGTCGACCTGCTCGGCGGCCTCGGCAGCTCGGCGGTGCAGGGCGGCGTGCTGGATTTCTTGCGCTACGACAAGCTGACCTGGGGCCTTGGGCCGGCGCTGTCCCTGCCCATCTACGACGGCGGCCTGCGCCGTGGGCGGCTGGCGGAGGCGGGGGCCGGCTACGACCTGGCGGTGCAGGGCTACAACCAGGCGCTGGTGCAGGCGATCAAGGGCGTGGCCGATGCCCTGGTGCGGCTGAAATCCCTGCGCGAGCAGCAGCACCTCGTCGCCGAGTCGGTGGACCAGACGCAGCACGCCTTCGATCTCGCGCAACTGGCCCGCCAGCGCGGCCTCACCGACCAGCGTGCGGTTCTGGAGGCGCAACCGGCGCTGCTCCAGGCCCAGCGCCAGCAGCAACGGGTGCGCGCCGCGCGCCTGGTGGCCCAGGCCGACCTGCTGCTGCAACTGGGCGGCGGTGTGCTGCCCGGGGCCTCGGGGCCGCAGCCCCGCGAGCTGGAGCCCGGCGAGCCCACATTGCGATTGACCCACCCCTGAGACGACGACCATGACCACGACCCTGCGCCGCGAGCTGGCCCATTGGGCACGCACCGAAGGCCTCACCTGGGTGTTCATCCTCAAGGCCCTGCTCACCGCCTTCATCGCCCTGTGGCTGGCCTACCGCCTGGAGCTGCCGCAGCCCGGCACCGTGCTGGTGACGGTGTTCATCGTCATGCAGCCGCAGAGCGGCCAGGTATTGGCCAAGAGCTTCTACCGCATCATCGGCACGCTGCTGGGGCTGACGGTGATGGTGGCGCTGATCGCCCTGTTCAACCAGGAGCGGGTGCTGTTCATGCTCGCCGTGGCCATCTGGATCGGCCTGTGCACCGCCGGTGCCGCGCGCTACCGGGATTTTCGCGGCTACGCCTGCGTGCTGGCCGGCTACACCGCGGTGATCATCGGCCTGCCGGCGACCCTGCACCCGGAAGGCGCCTTCATGTCGGCGCTGTGGCGGGTGCTGGAGATCACCCTCGGCATCCTCTGCACCGGGCTGGTCAGCGCGCTGGTGCTGCCGCAGACCAGCAGCGCCGACCTGCGCGCCACCTTGCAGGTGCGCTTCCGCGACTTCGCCGCCTTCGCCTGCGAGGGGCTGGCCGGGCGCCTGGACAGCGAGCGCTTCGAGGCGCTCAACGCACGCTTCGCCGCCGCTGCCGTGGGCCTGGAGAACCTGCGCAACGCCACCGCCTTCGAAGACCCGCACATGCGCCTGCGTGCCGGGCGGCTGGGGCGGCTGAACAACGAGTTCATGGTGCTTTCCACGCGCTTCCACGCCCTGCACCAGTTGCTCAACCGCCTGGCCGAGCCGGCCGGCGGGCAACGGGTGCGCGAGGCCCTGGCCCCGCCCCTGGCGGAGGTGGCGGCATTGCTCGCCGCCCAGCGCGAGCGCCTGGGCAGCGACGCCGAGGCGGCGGAGTTCGCCGGGCGCCTGGCGGCCTGCCGGCAGGAGCTGATGCAGCTGATCCGTGCCGGGCGGGGCCGCCTGGCCGTGCAGCAGGTGGACGAGGCCGGCGCGCTGGATTTCGATACCGCCGCCGAGCTGCTGTTCCGCTTCGTCGACGATCTCCACGGCTACGCCCTGACCCTGGCCTCGCTGCTGGACCACCGCCACGCCCGCGAGGACTGGCGGGAGAGCTTCCGCCCCCGCGCCAACCCCCTGGCCGCCGCCGTGGCCGGCATGCGCAGCAGCCTGCTGATCCTCGCCCTCGGTACCTTCTGGATGGCCACCGCCTGGCCCGCCGGGGAGACCTTCACCATGACCGTGGGGATGATCTCGGCGCTGGCCTCGTCCTCGTCCAACCCCAAGCGCCTGGCCCTGCAACTGACGATCGGCGCCACCGGCGGCGCCCTGGCCGGCATCTTCACCACCTTCTGGGTGCTGCCCTGGCTGGATGGCTTCGCCATGCTCTGCTGCGCCCTGGCGCCCACCTTCGCCCTGGGCGCGCTGCTGCTCTCGCGCAGCCAGTGGTCGGGCTACGGCGTCGGCCTGCTGGTGTGGTTCTGCCTGCTGTCGCTGCCGGCCAACCTGACCCACTACGACCCCTACCGGCTGTTCAACGAGTACCTGGCGGTGCTGCTGTCCATGACCCTGGCCACCCTGGCGGCGGCGCTGATCCTGCCGCCCAACCGGCCCTGGCTGTGGCGGCGCCTGGAGCACGACCTGCGCATGTGCGCGGTGCACACCGTGAGCGGGCGCATCCGTGGGCTGGTGAGCGGCTTCGAGAGCGGCACGCGGGACCTGCTGGCCCAGGCCTACGCCTTCTCCGCCGGGCGCCCGGACGTGCAGCGCCGCCTGCTGCGCTGGATGTACGCGGTGCAGGAAGTGGGGCACGCGGTGATCGAGCTGCGCCTGGAGCAGGCGCGGTTGCCGGCGCTGTCGTGCTACGCCGAGTCCATGCCCTGGCGCCAGGCGGTGCGGGTGATGGGCCGGGCGCTGATCCGCCTGTTGATCCAGCCCGGCGAAGCCAACCGCGTGCGCGCGCTGCAGGCGGTGGAGCAGGCCATCGAGGCGGTGCGCGCCACTCCCGAGCCCTGCGCGCCGCAGTTCGAGACCTCGCCGCTGCGTCGCCTGCAGAGCTACCTGCACTTCATCCGCACCTCGCTGCTCGACCCGCTGGCGCCCTGGGCCGAGGCGGACGAGGCGGCACCTGCCCCGGTACTCGCCCATGCCCCGTGAGATCGCCCTGCACGGCGTCTACCTGCCGAGCCTGACGCTGCTGTTCCTCCTGGCCCTGGCCGGCGGCTGGCTGCTCGACCGCCTCGCCGCGCGCCTCGGCCTGTACCGCTACGCGTGGCACCCGGTGCTGCTGCGGGTCAGCCTGTTCACCTGCCTGTACGGCGCCCTGGCGCTGGCCACCTACCGTTGAGAGACCCCTGTCCGTGAAACGAATCATCAGTGTCGGCGCGACCCTGCTCATCCTCGCCCTGGCGGTGACCCTGGTGCACCAGCTGTGGCAGCACTACATGGAGTCGGCCTGGACCCGGGACGGCCGCGTGCGCGCCGACGTGATCAACATCGCCCCCGACGTCGCCGGGCTGGTGGTGGAGGTGCCGGTGCGCGACAACCAGGCGGTGAAGGCCGGCGACGTGCTGCTGCGCATCGATCCCTCGCACTACGCGCTGGCGGTGAGCGAGGCGGAAGCGGAGGTGGACGCCGCCCGCGCCGAGCTGGACATGCGCCGCCTCAACGCCCGTCGCCGCGCCGACATGGACGACCTGGTGGTGTCGCGGGAGAGCCGCGAGGACGCGAGCCACATCGCCAACGGCGCCGAGGCGCGCTACCGCCGCGCCCTGGCCCGCCGTGATGCCGCGCGGCTGGACCTGGAGCGCACCGAGGTGCGCGCGCCGGTGGACGGCTACGTCACCAACCTCAACGTCTACCGGGGCGACTACGCGCGCACCGGCCAGGCGAGCATGGCGCTGGTGGACGGGCAGTCGTTCTACGTCAACGGCTACTTCGAGGAGACCCGCCTGCCGCGCATCCACGTGGGCGCGAAGGTGGAGATGCGCCTGATGAGCGGTGAGCGCCTGCTGGGGCATGTCGACAGCATCGCGCGGGGCATCTACGACCGCGACAACCCGGAAAGCCGCGAGCTGGTGGCGGACGTCAACCCGACCTTCAACTGGGTGCGCCTTGCCCAGCGCGTGCCGGTGCGCATCCACCTGGACGAGGTGCCCGAGGGGCTGGCGCTGTCCGCCGGGATGACCTGCACCGTGGTGGTGGACGAGGGGCAGGGCGGGGACGCTGCGCGGGGCTGAGCGATTGTTGATCCAGCGGCCACAGTCCTTGTGCTGGATCGGTCTGTAAGCGTCGCGGGGCGCTCCTTAAAATCGTCCTGCCTCCCACGACGAGGCACATGCTGATCTACCTCACCGTGTTTGCGGTGTTGCGCTGTACCTTCGGCCCGTTCGTGGAGAGCGGGCCGAAGCCCCTTCCCAAGGCAATTCGGATAACAGATCAATGAAAGCGTTCATGTTGCTGGCCCTGGCCGGCCTGTCTCCTCTCGTCTTCGCTGCCACCCCCGAACAACCCGCCACCACCCAGGTCGAGCAGTACCACTACGGCATGGAGCTGGACATCGCCCGGGTCATCTCCCGCAGCGAGATCCCCGATGTCTGCGGCGTGGTGCCGGCCTACCTGACCTACGAGGACCACCAGGGCAAGGTCCATCGCCTCGAATACATGGTGTTCGGCAATGGTTGCTCCAACGGTTGAGCCCAGCCGCTCGACGTGACAGATGCCCGGCCCGATGAGCCGGGCATTGTCGTTTCTGGGGGGAGCCATCGGGTGCGTGTGACGTTTGGATTAAATATCTGACTTGCCGGTCGGAATTCATTATCCTGCGGCACTCTTGCTTGCAGTACAGAACAACCCATCAATAAAAGGATCAACTCCATGGCTCAAGTAACCCTCAAGGGCAACCCCGTCAGCGTCGATGGCCAACTGCCGGCCAAGGGCGCCCAGGCACCGGCTTTCAGCCTGGTCGGCGGCAACCTGGCGGACGTGACCCTGGCCAGCCTGAGCGGCAAGCGCAAGGTGCTGAACATCTTCCCGAGCGTCGACACCCCCACCTGCGCCACCTCCGTGCGCAAGTTCAACGCCGAAGCCAGCAAGCTGGCCAACACCGTGGTGCTGTGCATCTCCGCCGACCTGCCGTTCGCCCAGGCGCGCTTCTGCGGCGCTGAAGGCCTGGAAAACGTGATCAACCTGTCCACCATGCGTGGCGCGCAGTTCCTCAAGGACTACGGCGTCGCCATCGCCAACGGCCCCCTGGCCGGCATCGCCGCCCGCGCCGTCGTGGTGCTGGACGAGAACGACAAGGTGCTGCACAGCGAGCTGGTCGGCGAAATCGCCGACGAGCCGGACTACGCAGCCGCCATCGCCGCGCTCTGATCGGGCGAGGGTGACGAAAGGGAGGCCATTGGCCTCCCTTTTTCTTTGGGCGGGATTCCTTGGCCAGGCACGGCGTTGATTCGTGTGTAGGGTGGAGGTCGCTTTTTACCTCCACCAGCGGTGCCTGGATCGGCCGCGAATGGTGGACGGGTGAGGCGTCGTCCACCCTACGCACCGGTCGGATTCGTAGGGCGGGTGGAACCCGCGTGGTATGGCGCCGGGGTGTCGGGTTGCACCCGACCTGCGAGGGGCGTGGTGCCGTAGGTTGGCGCCGAGCGTAGCGAGGCCCAACGCGGAGATGTTCGGCCGTGGCAGGTACTCCCTGTGGGAGCGGCTTCAGCCGCGAAAGGCCCGCCGTTGGCACCAGGCTGCGAGTGGCCGGATAGTCCATCGCGAATGAATTCGCTCCTACGGGGCGTGCCAGGGCCGATCGACGGAGTTGGGATGTGCCTAGTGCCGCAAGGCCGGTTGCGGGGTTGAGCCGTGTGTCGGGTGGAGGTCGCTTTTTACCTCCACCAGCGGTGCCTGGATCGGCCGCGAATGGTAGACGGGTGAGGCGTCGTCCACCCTACGCACCGGTCGGATTCGTAGGGCGGGTGGAACCCGCGTGGGGCGTGTCCGCTCCCGGGCTGAAGCCCGGGCTACGGATGGTGTGGCGCTATAGCGTGAGCTGCAAACGCTTGAACAGCGCGCCGGGCAGGAGGGAGGAGAGGGTCTGGCGTTCGCCGTAGGTGCTGGCGGAGAGGCGCAGCTGGCGTTCGGCGGTGAGGGCTTCGAGCTGCTCGCCGAGGAGGTCGAAGAGGCTGTCGTCGAAGCGCATGGTGCTGACCGGCGCCTGGATGCGGCCGTCCTCCACCCAGAAGGTGGCGAAGCGGGTCATGCCGGTGATGCGGGCGGCGGGCAGGTCGGACCAGTTCAGGTACCAGAGGTTGCCGATGTAGAGCCCGGTGCCGAGGGCGGCGAGGGCGTCCGCCTCGGGCAGGGTGCCAGCGTCCATCACCAGGGCCTGGGGGCTCTCGTCGCCGCTGGCGCCGTTGCCGGCCAGGCCGTATTCCCGGGCGCTGCGCGAACCCACCAGGCGTCCGGTGAGGCGCCCTTGTTCGATGAGGGCGACATCGCTGCGCGGCGAGCCTTCGGCGGTGAAGGCCGGGGACAGGGCGCCGGCCACCTGCTCGTGCAGGCCCAGCAGCGGGCTGAAGCGGGCGCCGTCGCCGTCGAGGCGTTGCAGCGGGCTTTCCTTGGTTGCCAGGGCACGGGCGGAGAAGCCGCCCCAGCAGAGCATGCCGGTGATCTCCTCCAGCGCCGCCGGGGCGATGTAGGCGCGGTAGCCGCCGGGCGCCAGCACGCGCAGCGGCTTGCCCAGGTGCTCCAGCTGGGCGCGGGCGGCGGCGAAGCGGCGATGGAATTCGTCGTCGTTCCAGCCCTGGCCGGCGTAGTCGGCCTTCACCGCCTGGCCGTTGGCGTGGAACAGGCTGAAGTCGAAGTTGAAGCAGTGGGCGCTGTGCCAGCCGAAGGCGCCCCAGCTGTTGGCGAAGCCCCGGTAGAGCGGGCCGGCGGCGTAGATGCCGACCAGGTCCAGGCCTTCGGCGGCGGCGCTGATGCAGGGCAGCACGGCGGCCGGGTCGGGCAGCGGCTGGGTGTCGACGTGGCGCCGCTGCCAGGGCGTGCGGTCGGGCATCAGGTAGGGATCGGGCGGCAACTGGCCGATCACTGCGCGCAGGCGTTCGAGGCCGTCGGCCAGGCGCTGGCGGTCTTCGTCCGGCTGGCCGGAGAGGGTGACGGCCATCTGCGCCTGGCGCTCGGCGGCGATCAGCTGCAGGGTGGCCCCGGCCTGGGACACGTGGCCGGCCTGGCGCACGCGGGCGTGGTTGAAGCGGATGAAGTCGGAGGCCTCGGCGCTGTACCAGAGGGTGAAGTCCTCGCCGGGGCGCATGGCCTGGCGCAGGGCGTCGGCGAGGGCGGCGAAGCCGGCTTCGCGGGCGTCGATATGGATGCTCATCAGGCTGCACCTCCGAATACGTCGACCTGGCTGAATACGCAGGCGGGGGAGGCATGGCCCACCCGCACCACCTGGTTGGGCTCGCCCTTGCCGCAGAAGGGGGTGCCGAGCACTTCGAAGGTGCTGGAATCGCCCACCGCCGCGAGGCTGCGCCAGAAGCTGGCGGAGATGCCCCGGTAGTTGGGGTTCTTCACCACCCCCTTGAGCTCGCCGTTTTCGATGAGCTGGCCCCATTCGCAGCCGAACTGGAACTTGTTGCGCGCATCGTCGATGGACCAGGAGCGGTTGGTGGTCATCAGGATGCCGCGCTCGATGCCGCCGATCAGCTGCTCCAGGCGCTGGTCGCCGGG
The DNA here is from genome assembly GCF_018408275.1 of Pseudomonas sp. Pc102. NCBI lineage: Bacteria > Pseudomonadati > Pseudomonadota > Gammaproteobacteria > Pseudomonadales > Pseudomonadaceae > Pseudomonas > Pseudomonas sp. Pc102. The sequence goes on from NZ_AP021905.1 coordinate 2,672,644, forward strand.
CTCGATGTTGAGGTTGGCCATGCGGTCGATGGGGGCACGGTTCCAGCTGCAGGCGCGGCTGTTGGCGACGCCCGGCAGGCCGCTGCGTTGCTGCGAGAGGGCGCCGCCGAGGGGGCGCAGGAGCAGGCCCTTCTCGATCAGCAGGGTCTTCCGGGCGGCGCTGCCGTCGTCGTCGTGGCCGTAGCTGGCCAGTTCCTCGGGGATGCCCGGGTCGAAGCTGACGTTGAGCAGCGCCGAGCCGTACTGGTAGTGGCCGAAGTCTTCCTGGCGGATGAAGCTGGTGCCGGCGTAGTTGCGCTCGTCGCCGAGGATGCGGTCCAGCTCCAGCGGGTGGCCGATGGATTCGTGGATCTGCAGCATCATCTGCTCGGGCATCAGCAGCAGGTCGCGCGGGCCTTCCGGGGTGTTGGGCGCCAGCAGCAGCTGCAGCGCCTCGTCGGCCACGCGCGGGGCCGCGCCGCGCAGCCCCAGGCGCCGGATGACCTCGGCGCCGCCCTGCTGGCCGCCGTGGTAGCCGCCGAAGCTGCGGGTCTGGCTGTCGTGGCCGTCGAAGGCGGTGACGCTGGCGCCGGGGTAGACGAATTGCAGTTCCTGCCAGTGCTCGGCGCCAGCGCTGTTGAGGTAGAGCTGCTCGTGGCGGTCGACGCTGAGCAGCAGGGTCCAGTTGACCAGGCGCGGGTCGGCGGGCACCGCGGCGGATTCCTCGCGCAGCAGTTCGATGCGCTCGGCGATGCCGGGCAGCGGCTGGTCGAGGCCGGGGGAGCGGTAGTCGGCGCGGCCCTGGGGCGGCGCGACGCGGGCGTCCACCAGGTTGTACGGGGCGATCAGCCGGGCGCGCGCTTCGGCCAGGTCGAGGGCGCGCTGCAGGCCGGCGGTGCTGAGGTCGCTGGTGGCGGCATAGGCTTCGACGCCGCCGATGCGCACGCTGAGCATGGCGCCCAGGTCGCTGGAGAAGAACGGCGGCTCGGCGACGTTGCGCCTTACCTGGCAGTGCTCGCCGCTCTGGCGGACGATGCGCAGGGCATGGAAGTCGGCGCGGCTGCGCAGGGTGGAGAACTGCTGCTTGAGTCGTTCGAACACGGGGCACTCCCAGGAAGCGGAAAGGCGAGCGCGCATGGTCGCGCGGGTCGCCTGGATGGACAAGTGCGCGCACGGAAAGGAGATGTGACATTTGCGCAGCGCGCCGCCAAGGGCCGCCACCGCTCAAGGCCGCGCCCGCGCTGGGGTAAGGAATGGGTAAATAGGCGGTAAAGAGGCTTTGCCTCGGGGCGCCGAGTGCTTATCGTGCACGCTCTCGCACAGACCGACCTTCAATCATGTCCCCGATACAAGACTCCCGCTCCCCTCGTTCCCGCAACTGGCTGATCATCGCCCTCTGCCTGGCCGCCCTGGTGGCGCTGGTGTGGTGGTTCTGGCCGGCCTCGTCCAAGCACCAGGATGCGGAGGCGAGCCGCACCCGCCCCGGCCCCGCCGGCATGGCGCGCCCGGGCTTCGGTGCATTCGGCGGGCCGGTGCCGGTACGCGTGGCGGCCGCGAGCCAGGGCGATTTCCCGGTGTTCTACAAGGCGCTGGGTACCGTGACCTCGCTGAACACGGTGAACGTGCGCAGCCGGGTCAACGGCGAGGTGATGAAGCTGGCCTTCGAGGAAGGCCAGCAGGTGAAGGCCGGCGACCTGCTGGCGGTGATCGACCCGCGCCCCTATGAGGTGGCGTTGCAGCAGGCGGAGGGCACGCTGCTGCAGAACCAGGCGCAGCTGAAGAACGCCGAGATCGACCTGGCCCGCTACCGCGGCCTCTACGCCGAGGACAGCATCGCCAAGCAGACCCTGGACACCCAGGAGGCCCTGGTGGGCCAGTACAAGGGCACGGTGAAGGCCAACCAGGCGGCGGTGGCCGATGCCAAGCTCAACCTCAGCTTCACCCAGGTGCGCGCCCCGGTGACCGGCCGCGTCGGCCTGCGCCAGGTGGACCTGGGCAACCAGGTCAGCTCCGGCGACACGACGCCGCTGGTGGTGATCACCCAGACCAAGCCCATCAGCGTCACCTTCACCCTGCCGGAGAATCAGCTGCCCTCGGTGGTCACGCGCTTCCGCGCCGGTGATTCCATGGCGGTGGAGGCCTGGGACCGTGGCGACACCCTGAAGCAGGCCGAGGGCGTGCTGCAGAGCCTGGACAACCAGATCGACACCGCCACCGGCACCCTGAAGTTCAAGGCGCGTTTCGCCAACGAGGGCGAGACGCTGTTCCCCAACCAGTTCGTCAACGTGCGCCTGCTGGCCGACACCCTCAGGCAGGCGGTGATGATCCCGTCCGCCGCCGTGCAGTTCGGCAACCAGGGCACCTTCGCCTACGTGATGGACGGCGACAAGAAGGTGCGCGTGCAGGCCCTGGAAACCGGCCCGAGCGATGGCGAGCGCACCGTGATCAAGGCCGGGCTCAAGGCCGGCGAGCGCGTGGTGCTGGAAGGCACCGACCGCCTGCGTGACGGCAGCGAGGTGGAGGTGGTGCACGACAGCGACCAGGTGCCGACCCAGCCGAGCGAGCAGCTGCAAGGCGCGGACAAGGGCGCTGAACAGGGCGACAAGGCTGAAAAAGGCGGCGTATGAACATCTCCCGCCTGTTCATCCTGCGGCCGGTCGCCACCACGCTGAGCATGCTGGCGATCCTGCTGGCCGGCCTGATCGCCTACCGTCTGCTGCCGGTCTCGGCGCTGCCGGAGGTGGACTACCCGACCATCCGCGTGATGACGCTCTACCCGGGGGCCAGCCCGGACGTGATGACCAGCGCCGTGACCGCACCGCTGGAGCGCCAGTTCGGGCAGATGCCGGGGCTGACGCAGATGTCCTCCACCAGCTCCGGCGGCGCCTCGGTGATCACCCTGCGCTTCAGCCTGGAGGTGCAGCTGGACGTGGCCGAGCAGGAGGTCCAGGCGGCGATCAACGCGGCCACCAACCTGCTGCCCAACGACCTGCCGGCGCCGCCGGTCTACAACAAGGTCAACCCCGCCGACACCCCGGTGCTGACCCTGGCGGTGAGCTCAAGGACCCTGCCGCTGCCGCAGCTGCACACCCTGGTCGACACGCGCATGGCGCAGAAGCTGTCGCAGATCAGCGGCGTCGGCATGGTCAGCATCGCCGGCGGCCAGCGCCAGGCGGTGCGCATCAAGGTCAACCCCGAGGCGCTCGCCGCCAACGGCCTGAACCTCTCGGACGTGCGCTCGCTGGTCAGCGCTTCCAACGTCAACCAGCCCAAGGGCAACTTCGACGGCCCGACGCGCACCTCGATGCTGGACGCCAATGACCAGCTGAAGTCGCCGGAGGAGTACGCCAACCTCATCCTCGCCTACAAGAACGGTGCGGCGCTGCGCCTGAAGGACGTGGCGACCATCGTCGAAGGTGCGGAGAACGAACGCCTGGCCGCCTGGGCCAACCAGAACGAGGCGGTGCTGCTGAACATCCAGCGCCAGCCCGGCGCCAACGTCATCGAGGTGGTCGACCGCATCCATGAGCTGCTGCCGAAGATGACCGCCAACCTGCCGGCGGGCCTGGACGTGGTGGTGCTCACCGACCGCACCCAGACCATCCGCGCCTCGGTCACCGACGTACAGCACGAGCTGCTGATCGCCATCGCCCTGGTGGTGATGGTGACCTTCCTGTTCCTGCGCCGGGTCAGTGCCACGCTGATCCCGTCCATCGCCGTGCCGCTGTCCCTGGTGGGCACCTTCGGGGTGATGTACCTGGCCGGCTTCTCGGTGAACAACCTGACGCTGATGGCGCTGACCATCGCCACCGGCTTCGTGGTGGACGACGCCATCGTCATGCTGGAGAACATCGCCCGCCACCTGGAGGAGGGGGCCACGCCACTGGAGGCCGCGCTCAAGGGGGCGAAGCAGATCGGCTTCACCCTGATCTCCCTGACCTTCTCGCTGATCGCCGTGCTGATCCCGCTGCTGTTCATGGCGGACGTGGTGGGGCGGCTGTTCCGCGAGTTCGCCATCACCCTGGCGGTGGCCATCCTGATTTCCCTGGTGGTGTCGCTGACCCTGACGCCGATGATGTGCGCGCGGCTGCTCAAGCCCGAGCCGCAGGAGAAGGAGCAGGGCCGTTTCTACCGCGCCAGCGGCGCCTTCATCGACGGCATGATCGAGCGCTATTCCCACGGCCTGCGCTGGGTGCTGCGCCACCAGGCGCTGACCCTGCTGGTGGCCGTCGCCACCCTGGCGCTGACCGTGGTGCTGTACCTGGCGGTGCCCAAGGGCTTCTTCCCGGTGCAGGACACGGGCGTGATCCAGGGCATCACCGAGGCGCCGCAATCGGTGTCGTTCCGCGCCATGAGCGAGCGCCAGCAGCGCCTCGCCGACCTGGTGCTGAAGGACCCGGCGGTGGCCAGCCTGACTTCGTATATCGGCGTCGACGGCGACAACGTCACCCTCAACAGCGGGCGCATGCTGATCAACCTCAAGCCCCACGGCGAGCGTGACCTGACCGCCAGCGAGGTGATCCAGCGCCTGCAGCCGCAACTGGACAAGCTCAGCGACATCCGCCTGTACCTGCAGCCGGTGCAGGACCTGACCATCGAGGACCGGGTCAGCCGCACCCAGTTCCAGTTCAGCATGGAGTCCCCGGACGCCGAGCTGCTGCGCGAGTGGACCGGCAAGCTGGTGGACGCCCTGGGCCAGCAGCCGGAGCTTTCGGATGTGGCCAGCGACCTGCAGGACAAGGGCCTGCAGGTGTACCTGGACATCGACCGCGACATGGCCGGGCGCCTGGGCGTGGAAGTCTCGGCCATCACCGATGCGCTCTACGACGCCTTCGGCCAGCGGCAGATCTCCACCATCTTCACCCAGGCCAGCCAGTACCGCGTGGTGCTGGAGTCCGCCACGGGCGATCGCATCGGCCCGCAGGCGCTGCAGCAGCTGCGCGTCGCCGGCACCGACGGCGTGCAGGTGCCGCTTTCGACCCTGGCGCGCATCGAGGAGCGGCAGACGGAGCTGGCGATCAACCACATCGGCCAGTTCCCGGCGGTGAACCTGTCGTTCAACCTGGCTCCCGGCGTCGCCCTGGGCGAGGCGGTGCAGGTGATCGAGCGGGTGCAGCAGGCGATCGGCATGCCCGAAGGCATCCAGACCCGCTTCCAGGGCGCGGCGGCAGCCTTCGAGGCCTCGCTGTCGAGCACGCTGCTGCTGATCCTGGCGGCGGTGGTGACCATGTACATCGTCCTGGGCGTGCTCTACGAGAGCTACATCCACCCGATCACCATCCTTTCCACACTGCCCTCGGCGGGCGTCGGCGCCTTGCTGGCGCTGCTGCTGTCGGGCAACGACCTGGGCCTGATCGCCATCATCGGCATCATCCTGCTGATCGGCATCGTCAAGAAGAACGCGATCATGATGATCGACTTCGCCCTCGACGCCGAACGCAACCAGGGCATGGCCCCGAGGACGCCATCTACCAGGCGGCGCTGCTGCGCTTCCGGCCGATCCTGATGACCACCCTGGCCGCGCTGTTCGGCGCCGTGCCGCTGATGCTCGCCAGCGGCTCCGGCGCGGAACTGCGCCAGCCCCTGGGCCTGGTGATGGTCGGCGGCCTGCTGGTGAGCCAGGTGCTGACGTTGTTTACGACGCCCGTGATCTACCTCGCTTTCGATCGGTTGTCGCGGCGCTTCGCCGGCCGCAGTGCCGCCGGAGTCGAAGTATGAGCGCGGCGAGCTTGAAGCTTGAAGCTGGAAGCTTGAAGTGGCAGAGCGGTCTCCTGGGAGTGAGGTTTTTGCTTCCGGCTTCCAGCTTCCAGCTTCCAGCTCAGTGCGGAGCACGGACGTGAACTTATCCGCTCCCTTCATCCACCGCCCCGTCGCCACCATGCTGCTGAGCCTGGCGATCATGCTGCTGGGCGGCATGAGCTTCGGTTTGTTGCCGGTGTCGCCGCTGCCGCAGATGGATTTCCCGGTGATCACGGTGCAGGCGAGCCTGCCCGGGGCGAGCCCGGAGATCATGGCCTCCAGCGTGACCACGCCGCTGGAGCGTTCGCTGGGGACCATGTCCGGCGTCACGCAGATGACCAGCCGCACCAGCCAGGGCTCGACGCGGATCATCATCCAGTTCGACCTGGACCGTGACATCAACGGCGCCGCGCGCGACGTGCAGGCGGCCATCAACGCCTCGCGCAACCTGCTGCCCAGCGGCATGCGCAGCATGCCCACCTACAAGAAGGTCAACCCGTCCCAGGCGCCGATCATGGTGCTGTCGCTGACTTCCGATGTGCTGGAGAAGGGGGAGCTGTACGACCTGGCCTCGACCATCCTGGCCCAGAGCCTGTCGCAGGTTAAGGGCGTGGGCGAGGTGCAGATCGGCGGCAGTTCGCTGCCGGCGGTGCGGGTGGAGCTGGAGCCGCAGTTACTCAACCAGTACGGTCTGTCGCTCGACGAGGTGCGCAGCCGTATCGCCGCCGCCAACCAGCGCCGGCCCAAGGGCGCGGTGGAAGACGACGCGCGCCACTGGCAGGTGGGTGCCAGCGACCAGCTGGAGAAGGCCGCCGACTACGCGCCGCTGATCCTCCGCTACCAGGAGGGCTCGGCCCTGCGCCTGGGCGATGTGGCCAAGGTGCGCGACGCGGTGGAAGACCGCTACAACAGCGGTTTCTTCAACGACGAGAACGCGGTGCTGCTGGTGATCAACCGCCAGGCCGGCGCCAACATCATCGAGACCATCGAGAGCATCAAGGCGCAGTTGCCGAGCCTGCAGGCGGTGCTGCCGGCCAGCGTCAAGCTGAACCAGGCGATGGACCGCTCGCCGGTGATCCGCGCCACCCTGCACGAGGCCGAGCGCACCCTGCTGATCGCCGTGGCGCTGGTGATACTGGTGGTCTACCTGTTCCTCGGCAGCCTGCGCGCCTCGCTGATCCCGGCGCTGGCGGTGCCGGTGTCGCTGGTGGGTACCTTCGCGGTGATGTACCTGTGCGGTTTCTCCCTCAACGTGCTGTCGCTGATGGCGCTGATCCTCGCCGCCGGGCTGGTGGTGGACGACGCCATCGTGGTGCTGGAGAACATCTCGCGGCACATCAACGACGGCATGCCGCCGTTCAAGGCGGCGCTGCAGGGCACCCGCGAGGTGGGCTTCACCCTGCTGTCGATGAACCTGTCGCTGGTGGTGGTGTTCGTCTCCATCCTGTTCATGGGCGGCATCATCGACCGCATGTTCCGCGAGTTCTCCCTGACCCTGGCGGCGGCCATCCTGGTGTCGCTGCTGGTGTCGCTGACGCTGACCCCGATGCTCTGCGCGCGCTGGCTCAAGCCCCACGTGCCGGACAAGGACAGCCGCATGCAGCGCTGGAGCGAGGCCATCCACGAGCGCATGACGCGGCTCTATGACCTGAGCCTCGGCTGGGCCCTGCGCCACCCGCGCCTGACCCTGCTCAGCCTGTTCATCACGATCGGACTCAACGTCGCGCTCTACGTGATCGTGCCCAAGACCTTCCTGCCGCAGCAGGACACCGGGCAGTTGATCGGCTTCATCCGTGGCGACGACGGCCTGTCGTTCACCGTGATGCAGCCGAAGATGGAGATCTTCCGCCGCGCCGTGCTCAAGGACCCGGCGGTGGAGAGCGTCGCCGGTTTCATCGGCGGCAGCGGCGGCATCAACAACGCCTTCATGATCGTGCGCCTGAAGCCGATCAAGGAGCGCGGGCTGTCGGCGCAGAAGGTCATCGAGCGGCTGCGCAAGGAGATGCCGCTGGTGCCCGGTGGCCGGCTGATGCTGATGGCCGACCAGGACATCATGACCGGTGGCTCCCGCGAGCAGCGCAGCTCCGAGTACGAGTACGTGCTGCAGGCCGAGGACCTGGGCGACCTGCGCACCTGGCTGCCGCAGGTGACCGCCGCTTTGAAGGCCCTGCCGGAGCTCACCGCCATCGACGCGAAGGAAGGCGAGGGCGCGCAGCAGGTGACGCTGAAGGTCGACCGCGAGACGGCCAAGCGCCTGGGCATCGACATGAACATGGTCACGGCGGTGCTCAACAACGCCTACAGCCAGCGGCAGATCTCCACCATCTACGACAGCCTCAACCAGTACCAGGTGGTGATGGAGGTCAACCCGAAATACGCCCGCGACCCGGCGACCCTGGAACAGGTGCAGGTGATCACCGCCGACGGCCAGCGCGTGCCGCTCTCGAGCTTCGCCCACTACGAGCGCAGCCTGGAGGAGGACCGGGTCAACCACGAGGGCCAGTTCGCCTCGGAAAGCATCTCCTTCGACCTGGCACCGGGCGTGAGCCTGGACCAGGCCACCGTGGCCATCGAGAAGGCGGTCGCGGCCATCGGCATGCCCAGCTCGGTGGTCGCGCGCCTGGGCGGCACCGCCGATGCCTTCGCCAGCAGCCAGGAGAACCAGCCGTGGATGATCCTCGCCGCCCTGGTGCTGGTGTACCTGGTGCTGGGCATCCTCTACGAGAGCTACATCCACCCGCTGACCATTCTCTCGACGCTGCCGTCGGCGGGGGTGGGCGCGTTGCTGACCATCCAGCTGATCGGCGGCGAGTTCAGCCTGATCTCGCTGCTGGGGCTGTTCCTGCTCATCGGCATCGTCAAGAAGAACGCCATCCTGATGATCGACCTGGCACTGCAGCTGGAACGCAACGACGGCCTGTCGCCGGCCGAGTCGATCCACCGCGCCTGCCTGCTGCGCCTGCGACCGATCCTGATGACCACCCTGGCCGCCATCCTCGGCGCGGTGCCGCTGCTGATCGGTGGCGCCGAGGGCGCGGAGATGCGCCAGCCGCTGGGCGTGACCATCATCGGCGGCCTGGTGCTGAGCCAGATCCTCACCCTCTACACCACCCCCGTGGTCTACCTGTACCTCGACCGCCTGCGCCACCGCTTCAACCGCTGGCGCGGCGTGCGCACCGACGCTTCGCTGGAGACACCGCTATGAGTCCGCAAACCCGCCATCTTTTCCCGGTGCTGGCCCTGGCCATCGCCCTGGCCGGTTGTGCCGTGGGGCCGGATTACCAGCAGCCCGACCATGCCGTGCCCGCCCGCTTCAAGCACGCCGAGGGCTGGAAGGCCGCCGCGCCGGCCGATGCCCTGGCCCGTGGCGCCTGGTGGGAGCTGTACGGCGACGCCACCCTCAACGACCTGCAGCGGCGCCTGGAAACCTCCAACCAGACCCTGGCGCAGTCCGTCGCCCAGTACCGCCAGGCCCAGGCGCTGGCCCGTGGCGCGCGCGCCTCGTTCTTCCCCTCGGTGAGCGCCAACGCCAGCAAGACCCGCTCCGGCCAGGGCGGGAGCAGCAGCACCGTGCGCCTGTCCGATGGCTCCACCGTCACCAGCGGCGGCAGCGGCGGCATCTCCAACAGCTACAGCGCCACCCTCGGCGTGAGCTGGGAGCTGGACCTCTGGGGCAAGCTGCGCCGCCAGCTGGAAGCCGACTCGGCGAGCATGCAGGCCAGCGCCGCCGACCTCGCCGCCGTGCGCCTGAGCCAGCAGTCCGAGCTGGCGCAGAACTACCTGCAACTGCGGGTGATGGATGCGCAGAAGCGCCTGCTCGATGCCACCGTGCAGGCCTACGAGCGTTCGCTGAAGCTCACCGAGAACCAGTTCCGCGCGGGTATCGTCACCCGCGCCGACGTGGCCCAGGCGCGCACCCAGCTCAAGAGCACCCAGGCCCAGGCCATCGACCTCAAGTACCAGCGCGCGCAACTGGAGAACGCCATCGCCGTGCTCATCGGCGTGCCGCCGGCGGAGTTCGACCTGGCCGAGGTGGACAGCGTCCCGAGCCTGCCGCAGGTGCCGGCGCTGGTGCCGTCGCAGCTGCTGGAGCGCCGCCCGGACGTGGCCTCGGCCGAGCGCAAGGTGATCGCCGCCAACGCGCAGATCGGGGTTTCCAAGGCCGCCTACTACCCGAGCCTCAACCTCAGCGCCACCGGCGGCTACCGCAGCGGCGGCCTGAGCGACTGGATCAGCACGCCGAACCGCTTCTGGTCCATCGGCCCCGAGTTCGCCCTCAACCTGTTCGACGGCGGCCTGATCCGCTCCCAGGTCGACCAGGCGGAGGCCAGCTACGACCAGACGGTGGCCAGCTACCGCCAGACCGTGCTCGACAGCTTCCGCGAAGTGGAGGACTACCTGGTCCAGCTCAGCGTGCTGGAGGAGGAGAGCGGCGTGCAGCAGGAGGCCCTGGAATCCGCCCGCGAGGCCCTGCGCCTGGTGACCAACCAGTACAAGGCCGGCCTGCAGGACTACAGCAGCGTGGTCTCCAGCCAGGCCACGGCGCTGTCCAACGAACGCACCGTGCTCACCCTCACCGGCACGCGCCTGACCGCCAGCGTCCAGCTCATCGCCGCCATGGGCGGTGGTTGGGAGCAGGGCCGCCTGGATCAGGTGGACGCCGACGACCAAGGCCAGCCCACGCCCTGAGCGGCGCGGCTGGCGCGTCGCCCATCCCCGGGCTGAAGCCCGGGCTACGCCCCTGAGCCATCGTTCGCTGAAAGGTTGAATGTGCTCTAGCCCCGCTTCGGCGGGGCTTTTTTTGCCTGGCGTTCCCGTAGCCGGAGCGGGTGACGCTGACGTCCTTCGGGACGCCGGCAGCTTGCAAGCTATCGGAGTGATTGGGTTCCTACGGCAGGTCCCGTCGTTTCTTCGGAAGCTTCCCGATCCCCTGGGGGCTTTTCCCTATTCCCTGCTCATCGGGGTTTTCCGCCTACTGTCTCGCCCCGGATGCAGGGCTCGGCGGTTTCTTCGAGGTACGGTCACGAACCGGCGATGCATACGGGCCATCCCATCGATGAGGCCTCGACATGCTTGCCGAACTCCGCCATTTCTTCGATCACAGCCGTCACCGCCTGCAGGTCGGCGAACTCGACGTCGGGCTCGACGTCCTCGCCTTCGTCGGGGACGAGACGCTCAGCCAGCCTTTCACCTACCAAGTCGAGTTCACCGCGTCCCAGCGCGACCTCCCCTCCAGGCGCATCGTCGGGCAGCCCGCCAGCTTCAGCCTCTTCGCGCCTCCCAAGCCGGTGCCCTTCGCCGGCCTGGGCGTGCCGCCGGCCCAGCCGCTGCGCACCCTGCACGGCGTGGTCACGGGCTTCCGGCGGATCTCCGGCTCAAACGACGAGGCCCGCTACGAAATTACCCTGCAGCCGCGCCTGACCCTGCTCGGGCGAGGCCGGCAGTACCGCATCTACCAGCACCTGTCGGTGCCCGAGATCGTCGAGCAGATCCTGCGCAGCGACCGCCACCGCTGGGCCGGGCAGGACTTCTTCTTCGACCTCAGGCGCGACTACCCCAAGCGCGAGCAGGTCATGCAATACGACGAGAGCGACCTGGCCTTCATCCAGCGCCTGCTGGCCGAGGTCGGCATCTGGTACCGCTTCACCGCCGACGAGCGCCTGGGCATCGATGTCGTCGAGTTCCACGATGACCAGCGCAACTACCGGTTCGGCGTCCAGCTGCCCTACCGCCCGCAGTCCGGCACCGCCAGCAGCGGCCAGGACGCTGTCTGGGACCTGCAATCGAGCCACGGCGTGGTGGAAAGGAACCTGCGCATCCGCGCCTACACCCCGCGTGACGCGACGGCCTACCTCGACGGCGACCTCGACCAGACCCGGGGCGACCCGACCACCTACGGCGAGGCCTATCACTACGGCGAGCCCTACATCGAGCTGGACGATCCCGGCTCCCGCGACGAAGACCTGAAAAGCGAAAGCGGCTACTTCTATGCCCGCCTCGCCCACGAGCGCTACCTCAACGACCAGACCCGCCTCGGCGGCCGCACCAGCAGCGCCACCCTGGCACCTGGGCAGGTGCTGAAGATCGAGGGCGGCGCGCCCGAGGCCTTCACCCCAGGCGCCGTCATCACCCGCCTGGTCACCGTCGCCGCCCGCGACCGCAGCTTCGAAGCCCGCTTCGAGGCCATCCCCTACAGCGAAAGCGTGTGCTTTCGCCCGCCGCTGCTGCCGCGCCCCGTGATCGCCGGCACCATCCCGGCCCGCGTCACCAGCGCGCAGGCCGACGACCTCTACAGCCACATCGACCTGGAGGGCCGCTACAAGGTCAGCTTCCTCTTCGACCAGGACACCTGGCCCGCCGGCCAGGAAAGCATGTGGCTGCGCCTGGCGCGCGCCTATGCCGGGGATACCCACGGCCTGCACCTGCCGCTGATCCAGGGCACCGAGGTCGGCATCGCCTTCGAGCGCGGCGACCCGGACCGGGGCTTCATCGCCTTCGCCCTGCACGACAGCCGGCACCCCGACCTCGTCACCCTGAAGAACTACAAGCGCAACGTCCTGCGCACCCCGTCCAACAACAAGCTGCGCCTGGACGACACCCGTAGCCAGGAACACATCAAGCTCGGCACCGAGCACAGCGGCAAGAGCCAGCTCAACCTCGGCCACCTGGTGGATGGGCAACGGCAGAAACGCGGCGAAGGCTTCGAGCTGCGCACCGACGGCTGGGGTGCCGTACGGGCGGGGAGGGGGCTGTACATCAGTGCCGATGAGCAGGCTCGTGCCCAGGGGCAGGTGCTGGCCATGCAGGACACACTCGCCCGGCTGCAACGCGCCGGTGAGGAGATGCAGACGCTTTCCGAGCACGCACAGCTTGCCCATGCCGAGCCGGCCGATGTGCAGGCGCAGCTCGACCTGCTCAGGCAGGACCTGGAGCAGATCAAGTCATCCGTCCTGCTGCTCAGTGCGCCCAGGGGCATCGCGCTCAGCAGCGGTAACCACCTGCAACTTGCCGCGGAACGGAACCTCATCGCCAACGCCGGCAAGGACGCCGCCTTGAGCGTGGTGAGGCGGCTGTTCATCGGGGTGGGGGAGGGCGTCAGCCTGTTCGTGCGCAAGCTCGGCCTGAAGCTCATCGCCAACCAGGGCGCGGTGCAGATCCAGGCGCAGAACGACCGCCTGGAACTGCTGGCGCGCCAGGGGCTGGACATCGTCAGTACCGAGGATGAAATCCGCATCACCGCCAAGAAGAGGATCGTCCTCAACGGTGGGGGCAGCTACATCAGCGTCGATGCCTGTTCCATCGAGTCCGGCACCCAGGGGGACCACCTGATCAAGGCGGCGCATTTCGATTACCAGGGGGCTGCCAGCATGAAAGCCACACACCCGCAGTACCCGAAGCTCGAGTCGGCGCCGCGTCTGAGGCTGCGTATGCCCCAGGTACCCAATGCGCCACGGGCGACCTGGGCCGGCATGCCCTATCGGCTTTATGCCGACGAGCAAGAGCTGCAATGCGGTGTGATGGACGACAGCGGCTACCTGAGTCTCGAGCATCAGGTGGTGACGCGAAGCTACCGGCTGGAACTGGCCAACGGCCTGTCCTTCCAGTTGCCCGTGCCCAGCGAATACAGCAATCCCGAGCTGGGCGAACTGGCCAACCTGGGGTTGCACAAGCACGGTGCCGCTGAGGCAGACGCAACTCCGCAAACGGATCACCGCAGCCTGTACGCCGAGTTGCTTGCCACCCGCTCGGGCCATCAAGGAGAGACCCCATGAGACCGGCCAACGCCAGGCACCCCGATATCGTGGTGCCCATTGCCCTGCACCGCACCCATGAGGCGGTCTGCTGCGCGCCCTGGTTCGTGCTCGATACCGAGTACCGGCCCTGGCCGGCCAGCTATAGGTCGCTGATCAATGGCCAGGAGGCTTTTGGTGCGGTGCACAAGGCCATCGCCGAAGCCCAGCGCTCGGTCGACATCATCTGCTGGGGGTTCCAGCCCTCGATGCACTTCATCCGCGATGGCAGTGATGATCGCTGCATCGGTGAACTGCTCAAAGAAAAGGCTCGGCAGGGTGTACAGGTGCGCATCCTGGGGTGGGAGATGCCACTCAATGCGGCCGGGATGGCCGGAGAGGCCAACCTGCCCGGCAAGGGCGGCATCGCCGATCTGGCAGGGCAGACCACCAGCGACGAGCAATACGCCTACGACCGCCAATGGTTCAAGCAGTACACGGTCGACGATGACAAGGCCGCCGGGTTGGTGGATGCCCATGTCCCGCTGTTCGTCAGCCGTGGTTTCAGCTTGTCCGAACGTGCGGAAATTGCTTACCAGCTCAAGCTCAATCGACTTGACCCTGATCTGTCCAGGCGCTCCATCTTCGCCATGCGCAGCTCGGCGACCCACCACCAGAAAACCGTACTGGTCGACTTCGAGCTGCCGGAGCGGGCCATCGGCTTCGTCATGGGCCACAACATGCTCGACGAGTACTGGGACACCGACCACCACTCAGCCCTCGGGCGGCCCGACCCCAAGCGACCCGACGCGAAGGCCCATGCTCCTAACCGCGGCCCTCGTGGTGCCTTGCCGCGCCAGGACATCTCCTGCCAGATCACCGGCCGTATCCTCAGGGACCTGCACCACAACTTCGCCACCGCCTGGGCCAAGGAAACCGGTGAAGACCTGCAACGTTCACGCAACGTGGACGCGGTCGCCGTGCAGCTCAAACCGCGTCCGGAATGCGGGACTCAACTGATGGCCCAGTTGCTGCGCACCCAGGCCCAAAGTGGGGTGCGCGATATCGAGGCGGGTTATCTGAAGGCGGTCAACAACGCTACCCAGTTCATCTACATCGAGAACCAGTATTTTCGCTGGCCCCCCCTGGCCGAAGCCATCACGCAGGCCGCGCAGGACCAGACCCGCGAAGGCCGCGACCCAGGCCTGCATGGCGCATTGCATTTGTTCGTGGTCACCAATGTCACGGACGACGGCATCGGCAAGGGCACCGTCAACACCCAGCGCATGCTGGAAAGCCTGGGGCGGGCCGACACCATTCCCGAGGTCACCAAGGAGCTGCGTATCAAGCAAGCCAAGCGAGACATGCCGCCCATGCCTCGCCCCGATGGCGCCAATGACTGGCATGGCAAACAGGAGGTGGCCCGATGGCAGGGGGAGCTGGATCGACAGATCGCCGAAATAAAAGACGAGGACCTTATCCCCGAGACACGCCCCGGCCTGAAAGTCCACGTCTGCTCCCTGGTTGCCCCCGACTCACCGGCCGGCAAGCCCTGGGTGCCGGTGTACATCCACTCCAAGCTGATGATCGTCAACGACGTACTCACCACCCACGGCTCGGCCAACATCAACACCCGCAGCATGCAGGTGGACAGCGAGCTCAACATCCTCCACGAGTGGCACGAGGTAACCCAGGCCATGCGCCGCCGGCTCTGGAGCCTGCATACCGCTGGGCAGGGGGCACAGGACAATCCGAAGGATGCCTTTAAGGCTTGGGGGAAGCTCATCAACGAGAACAAAACACGACAAGCCGCCGGCGATATGCCCGAAACACCACTGGTGGAGTTCCTCTACGACAAGACCACCCTGAGCAACCTCGACTGATGCGCAGCCTACTCCTGCTGATGGCCCTGCTGCTGGCCGCCTGCAATGGCCATGGACTCAAACTGAAAAAGGACACCGCCGTGGACCCGCTCCCCCAGATCCGCGCCAACCTGGCCTTCACCTGCCGTCACGAACGCATCCCCGAGGCCTCGGCCGACAGTGACCTGCTGTTCAAGTACGCGCGTTGGCTACAGAAGAACAACCAGCTCAAGCAGGACCCGGCGGTGGACGCCGAAGTCGAACGCCTCTACCGCATCGCCGCCGAACACCAGCACTACAAGGCCAGCATCAACTTGGTCAACGGCGCCTTTCGGGGGCACTTCAAGGTGCGCGGCGCGGAACGTTTGCGGTTGAGCCAGGAAATGATGGAAGCCGGTGTCGCCACGGGCTACTACTTCGTTGGCCTGTTCCTGCAGCGTGGCTCTGCCGGCCTGAGGGAGGACCCGGAATTGGCCCTGCGCTATTACCGCAAGGCCGCCGACGAAGGCAGTGCCCTGGCCCAGGCCCTGGTGGCGGACAAGTTGGCCCCTATCGACATCGCCCCGGATATCGCCCGGCAGATGCGTCGCTGCGCAGCGGAGCAAGGGCATGGCGATGCCGCAACGGACTTGGGGGTTGACCTCAAATATGACAAGCACTTTCAAGAGGCACTCGAAGCCTTTCAGTTAGGGGCGGCGGCCGGAGATGAAGGCTCAGCAGGGCGACTCTGGGAAGCTTTTAGGGGCCTTCCCCTGCAGATACCGCCTATTACCTGGGCCAAGAGAAAGACCTCGAACGCGCCGAACGCTACCAGACCATCTGGCGCATTCTCGCCCGATACTCCTACGCCTCCCCCAAAGTCCCCGAGATCAACGACATCCTCCCACTGCCTCCTGCCAAGCTGCCGCCCTGGGACGGCAAGCTCCAGTGGCTGGAGGAGCGCAAGGCCAATATCCCGCCGCCCAAGCCCAGCGAGGCGCTGATCGGCCAACTGGCCAGGGACAAGCACCTCGACCCCGCCACCGGCCGACCAACGCCCGAGTCGCCCCACTTCGTCTACCTGGATTCGTCACTCATCTGCGTCAGCGGCGAGCCTTGCCCGCGTGCGGGTTACTGGGCAGCGATGGATGTGGACTTCTTCTGGATCACCGTGCAAGGCAAAGCCCGCCAGCGCTTCAAGGAGGGGGAAATCTTGCCCACGCTGACCCTGGAGCAACGCACGCCACGCATATGGCCGCTGCCGGAGAAGGTCACCGCAGGGCCGGAGCGGGTCAGGTGGAAGATGCTCGGTGAAGCCTAGAGCTTGGGGGCTGGTTGTCCTGTGTCTGCTGCTGGCCGCCTGCAATGGCCATGGACTCAAACTGAAAAAGGATACCGCCGTGGACCCGCTCCCCCAGATCCGCGCCAACCTGGCCTTCACCTGCCGTCACGAACGCATCCCCGAGGCCTCGGCCGACAGTGACCTGCTGTTCAAGTACGCGCGTTGGCTACAGAAGAACAACCAGCTCAAGCAGGACCCGGCGGTGGACGCCGAAGTCGAACGCCTCTACCGCATCGCCGCCGAACACCAGCACTACAAGGCCAGCATCAACTTGGTCAACGGCGCCTTTCGGGGCCACTTCAAGGTGCGCGGCGCGGAACGTTTGCGGTTGAGCCAGGAGATGATGGAAGCCGGTGTCGCCACGGGCTACTACTTCGTTGGCCTGTTCCTGCAGCGTGGCTCTGCCGGCCTGAGGGAGGACCCGGAATTGTCCCTGCGCTATTACCGCAAGGCTGCTGACAAGGGCAGTGCCCTGGCCCAGGCCTTGGTGGCGGACAAGTTGGCACCTATCGATATCGCCCCGGATATCGCCCGGCAGATGCGGCGCTGCGCAGCGGAGCAAGGGCATGGCGAGGCCGCAACGGACTTGGGGGTTGACCTCAAGTATCGCAAGCAATTTCGAGAAGCACTTGAGGCTTTTCAGTTAGGAGTTGCTGCCGGGGATGAAACCTCGGCAAGTTATCTGGATGATGGCTTTCGTGGGCCAGCCCCAACAGACACCTTGAACTACCTGGGCCAGAATAAAGACCTCGAACGCGCCGAACGCTACAAAGCCATCTGGAGCATCCTTGCAGACTACTCCTACGCCTCCCCCAAAGTCCCCGAGATCAATGAAATCCTCCCGTTACCCCCTGCTGAGCTGCCACCCTGGGACGGCAAGCTGCAGTGGCTGGAGGAGCGAAAGGCCAATATCCCGCCGCCCAAGCCCAGCGAGGCACTGATCAGCCAACTGGCCAGGGACAAGCACCTCGACCCCGCCACCGGCCGACCAACGCCCGAGTCGCCTCACTTCGTCTACCTGGATTCGCCGCTCATCTGCGTCAGCGGCGAGCCTTGCCCGCGTGCGGGTTACTGGGCAGCGATGGATGTGGACTTCTTCTGGATCACCGTGAAAGGCAAAGCCCGTCAGCGCTTCAAGGAGGGGGAAATCTTGCCCACGCTGACCCTGGAGCAACGCACGCCACGCATATGGCCGCTGCCGGAGAAGGTCACCGTAGGGCCGGAGCGGGTCAGGTGGAGGATGCTCGGTGAAGCCTAGGGCTCGGCTCCGTCTGGTGGATGAAAAGAGCGCCATCCGCCCTACACGGCGGTCATGTTCATCTGCTGGCCCGGCCGCTTTTTGTAGGGGCGACTTCAGTCGCCAAGCGGTGCGCAGCTCCGCCGCTTCTGTACGAGCGAATGAATCCGCCCCTACAGGTCTGCGCCATCCGGGCTGAGAAGCCTGACCAGGCGCTCTTCCAGCTCACGGCCGGCGCTGCCCTGGCCTTGGCGGCTGTAGAGGGCCAGGCGCACGCCCTGGATGTCGGGCAGGCCGCTGTCGGCGTCGAGCACGCGGTGTTGGTCGGTGGCGACGCGCAGGGGCAGGAGGCTGATGCCGAGGCCGGCGGCGACGGCGGAGCAGACGCTGGCGAGGCTGGCGCTGGAGTAGGCGATGCGCCAGCGGCGGCCCTGCACGTCGAGGCCGTGGAGCATCTCGTTGCGGTACAGGCCGCCGGCAGGGAAGGCCACCAGGGGCAGGGGCTCGCGGCCCAGCGCCGGGTTGTGGTGGCTGTCGAACCAGGCCATGGGCTCCGGCCAGGAGGCGAGGCAGTCGTCGCTCTCGCCCATCTGCTTGACCAGCAGCAGGTCGAATTCGCCGTCCTGCCAGGCACGCCGCAGGTCCGGGCCCAGGCCGCTGGTGACTTCCAGGCGCGTGCCGGGGTGGTTGGCGGCGAAGGCGGCGAGCAACGGCATCAGGCGTTCGGCGGCGAAGTCCTCGGGCACGCCCAGGCGCAGCACGCCGGCGCTTTCCAGGTCGCCCATGGCGTCGCGCGCCTCTTCCTGCAGGGCGAGGATGCGTCGCGCGTAGCCCAGCAGGCGCTCGCCCTCGACCGTGGCCACCACGCGACGCTGGCTGCGGTCGAGCAGGCGGCAACCGGCGTCTTCCTCCAGGCGTCGCACCTGCTGGCTGACGGTGGACTGGGTGAGGTGCAGGCGTTCGGCGGCGCGGGTGAAGTTGCCGCAGTCTGCCACCGCCACGAAGCTGCGCAGGAGTTGCGGGTCGAACATGAGGCATGCCTCCTGCCACTGGTTTGCATGGTGATATTTAATTTCAGAATACCTGGCCGGCTGGACATAATCCGCAGGTTTTCCTGACTTTCGGAGATTCCCCATGGCGGATGACCAGGCGTTCCTGCAACGGGCCGTCGACCTGGCGCGTGGCAACGTCGAGCGCGGCGGGCGGCCCTTCGGTGCACTGCTGGTGAAGGACGGCGAGGTGCTGGCCGAGGCGGTGAACGAGATCCACCGGAGCGGCGACCCCACCGCCCACGCCGAGCTGCTGGCCATGCGCGCCGCCAGCCGCGCCCTGGGCCCGCGCCTGGATGGCTGCGTGATCTACGCCAGCGGCCAGCCCTGCCCGATGTGCCTGGCCGCCATGCACCTCAGTGGCGTGAGCCGTGCGGTGTTCGCCATCGCCAATGAGGAGGGCGAGCCCTTCGGCCTTTCCACGGCGGGGGTCTACCAGCAGATGGCGTTGCCCCTGGCGCAGCAGCGCCTGGCGGTGCTGCACCTGCCCCAGGCGGGCGCCACCGCGCTCTACCGGCGCTGGAAGGACCTGCATGCACCAGACTGAAACCCGCCCTCCGCGCGTCGCCTGGCTGCTGCTGGTGGCCCTGGGGCTGAACCTGCGGCCGATCCTCGGCTCGGTCAGCCCGTTGCTGGGGGAGATCCGCGCGGCCACCGGCCTGAGCTTCCAGGGCACGGCGCTGCTGACCACGCTGCCGGTGATCTGCATGGGCCTGGTGGCGCTGGCGGCGGTACGCCTGGAGGCGCGCCTGGGCGAGCGGCGCGGCGTGGCCATCGGGCTGGTGCTGATCTTCGGTGCCTGCCTGGCCCGCTGGCTGTGCGACCGGGGTGATGCGCTGCTGGGCACGGCGCTGCTGGGTGGCATCGGCGTGGCGCTGATCCAGGCGCTGGTGCCGGCGGTGATCAAGCGCCAGTTCGCCGGCCGCGTGGCGCTGGCCATGGGGCTGTATTCGGCCTCGCTGATGAGCGGTGGCGGGCTTTCGGCCCTGCTCAGCCCGGTGCTGGCCAGCCATTTCGGCCATTGGCAGGCGGGGTTGGGCTTCTGGCTGGTGCCGGCGGCGCTGGCGCTGCTGTTGTGGCTGCGCCTGCCGCTGGCGCGGGACGGTTCGCCGCGCGCAAGCGCTGGGCCAGGGCTTCTGGGGGATCGCCGAGCCTGGCTGCTGGCGCTGTACTTCGGGCTGATCAACTGCGGCTACATGAGCATGGTGGCCTGGCTGCCGGCCTTCTATCAGCAGTTGGGCTGGAGCCCGACCCGCAGCGGTTCCCTGCTGGCGTTCATGACGCTGTTCCAGGTGCTGGCGGCGTTAACCATGCCGGCCCTGGCCCAGCGCGGCGTCGACCGCCGGCCGCTGCTGACGCTGTGCCTGGCCGCCCAGGCGGTGGGGTTCGCCGGCCTGTTGTGGGCGCCGCAGCAGGCGACCTTGCTGTGGGTGGCGCTGATCGGCTTCGGCCTGGGCGCCTGTTTCGCGCTGAGCCTGATCCTCACCCTCGACCACCGTCGCGACCCGCGCGAGGCGGGGCAGCTGGCGGCCTTCGTGCAGGGCGTCGGCTTCCTGATCAATGCGGTCTCGCCCTGGTTGACGGGCTGGCTGCGGGAAGTCACCGGGAGCTTCACCAGTGCCTGGGTGGTGCTGGTGGTGATGGTGCTGGCGATGCTGGCGCTGACCCGGGTGTTCAGCCCGGCCAGCTATGGGATGGCGCCGGGCGGCGAGGTGCCGGCCCGGGCCTGAGGCGGGTTACTGCGACTGCTTGCGGTTGACGATCTGCGCGGCCTTGACGATGTCGGCGCCGATGTCGGGGGTGAACTGCTCCCACACCGGCTGCATGGCGGTGCGCCAGGCCTGGCGTTCCTCGGGGCTGAGGGTCACCAGCTGGGTCTTGCCGCTGCTCTGGATGCGCTGGCGGTCGGCCTGGTTCTGCTGCTCGGCGGCGTGGTTCACCGCGAAGGTGACCTCGTCGATGATCGCTTCCAGCTCGGTGCGGGTCTTGTGCGGGATGGCGTACCAGGTGCGCGAGTTGCTCACCAGCATGTAGTCCAGCACACCGTGGTTGGTCTCGGTGATGAAGGGCTGCACGGTGTTGAGCTTCTGGCTGTAGAGGTTGGACCAGGTGTTCTCGGTGCCCTGGACCTTGCCGCTCTGCAGCGCCGCGAAGGCTTCGGCGAAGGGCATCGGCACGGCCTTGGCGCCGAGCTGGGCGAACTGCGCCTCGAGCACGCCGGAGGCCTGGATGCGGAAGGACAGGCCACGGGCGTCGGCCGGCGCGTGCAGGGCGCGGTTGGCCGACATCTGCTTCATGCCGTTGTGCCAATAGGACAGGCCGACGATGCCTTTGTCTTCCATGGAGCGCAGCAGCTGGCGGCCCTTGGCGCGCTTCTGGAAGCGGTTGACGGCTTCGAGGTCGTCGAACAGGAAGGGCAGATCGAAAATCTGCAGCTGCTTGGTGTACTGGTCGAACTTGGCCAGCGACGGGGCCAGCAGGTCCACCTTGCCGTCCTGCAGGGCCTGCAGTTCGTCGGCGTCGCCGAACAGGGTGGAGTTGGGGTAGACCTCCACCTTCACCTGGCCGCCGAGGCGCTCCTGGACCAGTTTCTGGAACATGAGCGCACCCTGGCCCTTGGGCGTGTCGTCGGCGACCACGTGGGAGAAGCGCAGGGTGATGGGGGCTTCGTCCGCCACGGCGTGGCCGAGGGGCAGGCTGAGGACGCAGGCCAGGACGGCGATGTACTTCTTGATCATTGATGTCCCTTTCTTGTTATCGGGCAGATAAATGCGCCCCCGCGGGTGGGCGAGGGCGGCAGGCACAGCGGCTTCCATCGGGGGAGTCCGGCTGAGTCCTTGTCGTTATGGTAGTTCCCGCTCCGGTAGTTTGCCGGTGCGGTATCGGGCAGGGGCTGGCGGGTGGCCATCGACTGCGACCGACCGGCAATTATCTCCCAGAGCCGGCGCTCCAATGAGCGGAGCACTGCTCAGTTCTGGCAAATCGCCGCGTGCCGGGGTGACGTGTCGTCGGCGGGTCGCGTCGCCCGTGCCCCTGGCGGATGACCGGCAGGACGGTCGCGACCCGGCCAGCTATACCCAGTGGAGGCCCGGCCTGCCTGAAGTCGCCGTGGCCTTCCCGGAGGGCTCCATGTCGCACCCTGCCAGAACCGCGCTCGTCACGGGCGCCTCGAGAGGAATAGGCGCCGCCATCGCCCTGCGCCTCGCCCTCGATGGCTTCCAGGTCGTGGTCAACTACGCCGCCCGCCCCGAGGCCGCCGAGCAGGTGGTCAGGTCGATCACCCAGGCCGGCGGCAAGGCCTACGCCATCCTCGCCGACGTCAGCGACCCGGCGGCGGTGGCCGCGCTGTTCGACCATGCCGAGATGGAGTACGGCGGCCTCGACGTGCTGGTGAACAATGCCGGCGTCATCCAGCCCGGGCAGATCGATCTCGCCGACACCAGCGAGGCGCTGTTCGATCGCATCTTCGCGGTCAACGCCCGGGGCACCTTCAACACCATGAAGCTCGCGGCCAGGCGCCTGCGCGATGGCGGGCGGATCATCAATTTCTCCACCAGCGTGGTGGGCCTGGCGCTGCCGGGGTACGCCGCCTATGCCGGCTCCAAGGCGGCGGTGGAGGCGATGAGCCGGGTGTTCGCCAAGGAGTTGCGCGGGCGCGGGGTGACGGTCAACTGCGTGGCGCCGGGGCCGACCGCCACGGAGCTGTTCCTCGATGGCAAGGACCCCGGCACGGTGGAGCGCCTGGCCAATCAGGCGCCCTTGCAGCGCCTCGGACGCCCTGAGGACATAGCCGGTGTGGTGGCCTTTCTCGCCAGTGACGAGGGCGGGTGGATCAACGGCCAGACGCTGCGGGTCAACGGCGGCATCGTCTGAAGCGCTTCAACGCCATCGGAGCCGGGAAAAACACCTGCAAGCCCTGTACAGTCGCGGCGCGGAATCCCGCTCGGCGGTCGATCGATACAGGTGGAGTGTTGGCATGGTGAAGGGAGGCAAGGCGCTGGGCCTGGCGATGACGCTGCTGATGGGCGGCGCGGGCGTGGCCGAGGCGGCATCGCAGCTGCTGTGCGGGATGCGCTGGTCGAGCGAGAACGAGGCGGTCGACCAGCGCCTGGGTGGCGATTGCATGCTGGTGACGGCGGAGGGGGCGTTGCGCGTGCCGCAACTGTTCCAGCAGGTGGGCGGGGGCTGCAGGCCGGCCGCTTCGCCTTCAAGCGTGACGACCTCTGGGGCTATGCCGAGGGTGACGGGCGGGTGCTGGTGGCGCCTTCGCTCAGCATCGCCCGGCCCTTCGTCGAGGGGCGGGCGATGGTCTGCCGCGAAGAGGCCGAACGACGCTTCTGCGGCTACCTGGGCCTGGATGGCGAGCCGGCCTTCCCGCTGGCCGAGGGCCTGTATTTCCTCCGTGACTACCGGGGCGGCCAGACCCTGGCGGCCCCCGATGGCGGTCGGGGCAACTTCTATATGGACGGCAGCGGCAACCGCCAGGAACCGGGCGCGAGCGCGGCCGGGCGCTGCAACGCCTGGGTGCTGGAAACCCGCTCCGCCCGCGCCCTGGGTCGCTTGCCGGCGGATGGGCGGCTGCCGCTGCCGGGGGCCGATGCCCAGCATCCGCTGGGGGACTGCGCCCAGGCGCTGGAGGCGGTGCCGCCCCTGGAGCTGGACCTGGCGGCGCTGTTCAGCGAGTGGCTGAACCTGCAGGTGACCCAGGTGCATGCCCTGAACGAAGGCGTGCGGGTGATGGCCACGGACGGGCCCTGGGGCTGGGGTCTGCTGGATGCGCAGGGCAAATCGCTGTTCGGCCCGGCGCCCCGGCTGTACAGCGAGCCGCTGGAGCTGAGCGTGCGCGAAGGCCTGCTGCCGGTACGCCTGCCCACGGACGAGAACCTGGGGCAGGTGCAATCGCCGAGCACGGTGCGCTTCATGGCGCCGGACGGCCGCTACCCGGTGCCGGGCGATTTCGAGGACGCCCACGGCTTCCACGAGGGCCTGGCGGCGGCGCGCTCGCCGCAGAATCACCTGTGGGGCTTCATCGATCACCAGGGCGCCTGGGTGATCGCCCCGAGCTACGCCGCCGTGATCGAGGACTTCGACCAGGGGCGGGCGGTGGTGAGCCTGGGGCTCGCCAACGAGCGCGGGGTCGAGGCGCTGATCGACCGCAACGGGCAGGTGCTGGCCCGTTACGACGAACTGCTGGCGCGCCACTTCGCCGACCCGCAGCTGGAGCAGTTGCCGGAGCCCCTGCCTTTCCTGCCCTGCGCACTGAGCGGCGCGAACTACCTCTCGCCCGAGGAGCGGCGGGTGGCGCTGGCCGGTCAGGGCGGTGACTGGGCGGGCCTGTGCAGTGACGATCAATTGCGTGCGAAAGCGCAGCAGATGGCGTTGCGCCTGCACGGCAGCCTGACGCCGGAGCGCTCCATCCTCCAGTGGGCCGCTGCCGTCGAGGCCTGGCCGCAGCGCTTGCGTGCCTGCAAGGCCGACGCCGCGTGCCAGCGGGCGCTGCTGGAAGAGGGGTTGAGCGACCCGCATTGGGCGCCGCCAGGGACGGGCGAAGCCAGCTCGGCATTGCCCGAACTCCCGGGCACGGTACCGCCGGCAACCCAGGCGCTCCTGCGCCAGCAGGTGGCGCAATCGGGCAGCTACACGCCCGAAGACGAAGACATGGGCGATGGCTGGGGTGACGCGAGCCTGGGCTTCGGCCTGGTCGACCTGGGCCAGGGCAGGCCGGGCATCCTGGTGTCGCAGAACGTGCAGCGCAGCAACGCCCAGTGGCTGTTCGAGATGGACGCCGCCGGGGCGCCGCGCCTGCTACTGGAGGGGGAAGGCATGCTAGGGAGAGTGGCCGGGCCGCCGACCAAAGGCCATGTGCCTGTGCGCCTCCATGCGGACCA
The DNA here is from genome assembly GCF_018408275.1 of Pseudomonas sp. Pc102. Classification (NCBI taxonomy): domain Bacteria; kingdom Pseudomonadati; phylum Pseudomonadota; class Gammaproteobacteria; order Pseudomonadales; family Pseudomonadaceae; genus Pseudomonas; species Pseudomonas sp. Pc102. Next base: position 2,697,449 of record NZ_AP021905.1, read on the forward strand.
GGGGCAGGGCGTTTCCGATTGGCGCTTCGATGGCAGGGCCTATGTGCTGGAGGCGTCGTGCTGGCAGGCCTGGGGCACGGATGTGCTGTTCGCCTACGACTGCAAGCCTGCCGGCCCCGACTCAGGGCGCTAGGGGGAACTCCAGCACGAAGCGCGTCCAGCCACCGGCCGATTCGCAGCGGATGCTGCCGCCGTGGGCGTGGACGATGGAGCGGGTGATGGCCAGGCCGAGGCCGGCGTGTTCCGCATGGCCTTCGCGGCGCGCCGGGTCGGCGCGGAAGAAGCGGTCGAACAGCCGGGGCAGCAGTTCGGCGGGGATCGGCGCACCGTCGTTGGCCACTTCCAGGCGCACCCGCGCGGCCTCGTGCTGCACGCTCAGACGGATGTGGCCGCCCGGCGGGGTGAAGCGCAGGGCGTTGTCGATCAGGTTGGACAGGGCGCGGCGCAGCATGGCGCGGTCGGCGGGCAGCGGCGCGTCGCCCTGGCGCGTGAGGCTCACCTGGCCGTCCTCGGCCAGGGGCGCGAAGAACTCCGCGAGGGCATCCAGTTCGTCGCCCAGTTGCAGCGGCTCCAGGCGCGTGGCCAGCAGGCCGTGCTCGGCCTTGGCCAGGAACAGCATGTCGTTGACCATCTGCGCCAGGTGCTGCAGCTCCTCCAGGTTGGAGTGCAGGGCTTCGCGGTAGGTGTCGCCGTCGCGCGGCTGGGCGAGGGTCACCTGGGTCTGGGTGAGCAGGTTGGACAGCGGCGTGCGCAGCTCGTGGGCGATGTCGCTGGAGAAGGCCGAGAGACGCTGGAAGGCGTCGTCCAGGCGGCCGAGCATGGCATTGAAGGCGCGGGTCAGTTCGGCCAGCTCGGGCGGCACCGGGTCTTCGGCGAGGCGGGTGGTGAGGGAGTCGGCGGAGACGCCGGCGGCCACTTCGGCCATGCGCCGCAGGGGGCGCAGGCCGCTGCGCACGGCCCAGGCGCCGAGCAGGGCGGTGGCCAGGGCGCTGAGGCCGACGGTGAGCCAGATCAGCCGTTGCATGCGTTCGAGGAAATGCTGGTGGTGGGTGATGTCCAGGCGCAGCTCCAGCCGAGGCGAGTCCGCGCGCGCCGGCTCCAGCGGGGCTTCGAAGCGGCGCCAGGCGATGTCGCCGTGGCTGTCGTGACCGGCGCTGGCCACCGCCAGGCTGTCGAACCAGGGTTCGCCGTCGGCGCCGATGATGCGCAGGGCGAGGTCGGGGTGGCGCTCGAGTTCCGTGCGCAGCTGGTCTTCATGGGGCGCCAGGTCGCCGGGTTGGCGGGCGGGGCCGAGGATGCTGCGGAACACCTCGGCCTTGCCGTCCAGCAACTGGCGGTCGAGCTCGATGAAGTGGGCTTCGCTGGCGCGGTCGAAGAGCACGCCGGCGATCAGCGAGACGGCGGCGGTGCTGGCGGCGAACAGCAGGCTGAGGCGGGCGCCGAGGGACAGGCGGCGCATCAGGCGTCCCGCGCCTCGAGCACGTAGCCCATGCCACGCACGGTGTGGATCAGCTTGGTCGGCCAGGCGTCGTCGACCTTGGCGCGCAGGCGGCGGATGGCGACCTCGATGACGTTGGTGTCGCTGTCGAAGTTCATGTCCCAGACCTGGGAGGCGATCAGCGACTTGGGCAGCACCTCGCCGTGGCGGCGCAGCAGCAGTTCGAGCAGGGCGAATTCCTTGGCGGTGAGGTCGATGCGCTGGCCATCGCGCTCGACCCGGCGGCGCAGCAGGTCGAGGCGCAGGTCGGCCAGTTGCAGGCTGGTGTCCTGCTGGCCGGCGCTCCCCCGGCGCAGCAGGGTGCGCACGCGGGCCAGCAGCTCGGCGAAGGCGAAGGGCTTGACCAGGTAGTCGTCGGCGCCCAGCTCCAGGCCGTGCACGCGGTCTTCCACGGCGTCGCGGGCGGTGAGGAACAGCACCGGGGTCTCCAGGCCGGCGTCGCGCAGGGTACGCAGCACCTGCCAGCCGTCGCGGCCGGGGAGCATCACGTCGAGGATGATCAGGTCGTGGTCGCCGGTCAGGGCCAGGTGCTGGCCGGCGATGCCGTCGCTGGCGAGGTCGACGAGGAAGCCGGCTTCGCCCAGGCCCTGGCGCAGGTACTGGCCGGTCTTGGGCTGGTCTTCGACTATCAGCAGTTTCATGGGGCTCTCGGGGTGGGCGATGGCTGCTTTTATACCGCGCCGGCGGCTGCGGGTGGGGCTTGCTGACAAAGTTGTAATGTTCCGGTCAGCCAGGCGGCAGCCTGGGTTGCCTAAGGTGGTGGCATCCCACTCAAGGAGCCTTGCCATGAAAACCACCTTGCTCGCCCTGGCCATCGGCCTGTCGACCAGCCTGCCGGCGTTCGCCGATTCCTCCGCCGGGCGCTACGCCTTCGGTCATCCGGCCAAGGCCGCCGAGGCCGACCGCACGGTGGAGATCACCCTCGGCGACATGTACTACGAGCCGGCCGAACTGGACGTGAAGGCGGGCGAGACGGTGCGCTTCGTGCTGAAGAACACCGGCACCCTGTTGCATGAATTCAATCTGGGCGATGCCGCCATGCATGCGTCGCACCAGAAGGAAATGCTGCAGATGCAGCAGATGGGCATGCTCACTCCCACCGGCATGAACCACGACATGGGCCAGATGGACCACAGCAAGATGGGCCATGACATGGCCGGCATGGATCACGGCGCGATGATGACGCACGACGACCCCAACAGCGTGCTGGTGGAGCCGGGCAAAACCGCCGAGCTCACCTGGACCTTCAGCGCCGCCACCGGCCTGGAGTTCGCGTGCAACATTCCTGGCCACTACCAGGCGGGGATGGTCGGCCGCCTCAAGGTCACGCCATGAAGCGCACGCTGATCGGCGCCGGGCTGCTGGCCCTGGCCGCCGACGCCCTGGGTGGCGGTTACGACCTGGTGATCGATGAAGGCCGGGTGGAGCTGAGCGACGGCAGCCGGCCGGCGCTGACCATCAACGGCCGGTCCCCCGCCCCGGAGCTGCGTTTCAAGGAGGGCGAGGAGGTGGAGATCCGTGTCACCAACCGCCTGGATCGCGATACCTCGCTGCACTGGCACGGGATCATCCTGCCCTATGACCAGGACGGCGTGCCGGGCATCAGCTTTCCCGGCATCAAGCCCGGGCAGACCTTCACCTACCGCTTCCGCCTGCAGCAGTCGGGCACCTACTGGTACCACGCCCACAGCGACTTCCAGGAGCAGGAGGGGTTGTACGGGCCGCTGGTCATCGAGCCGCGTGCCCGCGAGCCCTACCGCTACGACCGCGAGTACACGGTGATGCTGTTCGACTGGCAGGACGAGAAGCCCGAACGCACCCTGGCCAACCTGAAGAAGGACGCCGAGTACTACAACGACCAGAAGCTGACCATGGGGGATTTCTTCCGCGATGCCGGGCGCGATGGCGTCTGGGCGACGCTGAAGGACCGCTGGGCCTGGGGCGGCATGCGCATGTCGCCGACCGATATCGCCGATGTCAGCGGCTTCCGCTTCCTGGTCAACGGCCGCGACACCGCGCAGAACTGGACGGCGCTGTTCAAGCCCGGCGAGCGGGTGCGACTGCGCATCATCAACGCCTCGGGCATGAGCTACTTCGACCTGCGCATCCCCGGTCTGCCGATGACCGTGGTGCAGGCCGACGGCAACGACGTGTTGCCGGTGACGGTGGACCGCCTGCGCATGGCGGTGGCGGAAACCTATGACGTGATCGTGCAGCCCACCGAGGACCGTGCTTATTCGCTGCTGGCCGAATCCATGGACCGGCGCGGCCTGGCGCGCGCCACCCTGGCCCCGCGCGAGGGCATGGCCGGCGAGGTGCCGCCCCTGGGCGCGCCCCGGCGCTTGACCATGGCGGACATGGGCATGGCCCACGACATGGGCGACATGGATACGGGCGATATGGCGGGCATGGACCACGGCGCCATGGCCGGGATGGACCACGCCGCGATGGGCCACGGGATGCCTGCGTCCCCGGCGGGCAACCCCGACTATGCGCCGGGCAGCGGCGTGGCGCCGGAGGCCGAGGGCGGGCGCGTGCTGGTCTACGGCGACCTCAAGGCGATGCGCCCGGATGCCCGCTACCGCGCGCCGGATCGCACCATCGAGCTGAAGCTCACCGGCAACATGGAGCGCTACTTCTGGTCGTTCGACGGGGTGAAGTACTCGGAGGCGGAGCCCATCCGCCTGCGCTACGGGGAGCGTGTGCGCTTTCGCTTCGTCAACCAGACGATGATGAACCACCCCATGCACCTGCACGGCATGTGGATGCAGCTGGACAAGGGCAACGGCCGGCTCAACCCGCTCAAGCACGTGGTCAACGTCGCTCCGGGCAGCACCCTGGAGGTGGATGTGCCGGCCGACGCCATCGGCGAGTGGGCCTTCCACTGCCACCTGATCTACCACATGGCCAGCGGCATGTTCCGCAAGGTGGTGGTCGAGGCGCCCGACGGCAGCAGCCGGTCCCTGGGCGATGCCATGGACATGAAGGAGGCCGCCCATGCGCAGCATTGAATGGGGGTTGCTGGCGGTTCTGACCAGCCCGGCGGCGCTGGCGATGGACATGGATGCCATGCCCGTCGGCTACTTCGGCTTCGATCGCCTGGAGAGCCGCCTGCATGGCAACGACGCCCAGCTGGCCTGGGCGGCGGAGGGCTGGTACGGCACCGACCTGCACAAGCTGGTGCTGAAAAGCGAGGGGCTGCGCGACGCCGGCGGGCCGACCGTGGACAGCGAGACGCAGCTGCTTTACCGGCGCATGGCGAGCGAGTTCTTCGACTGGCAGGCGGGGTTGCGCCACGACGACCAGCCGGGGCCCTCGCGCAGCCATGGGGTGCTCGGCATCAAGGGCCTGGCGCCGCAGTGGTTCGAGGTGGAGGCGAACCTGTTCGTCAGCGAACGGGGCGATACCTCCCTGCGCCTGGAGGCGGAGTACGAGCTGCTGCTGACCCGGCGCCTGGTGCTGGAGCCGCGACTGGAATACGACCTGGCCCTGGCGGATGACCGCGACCTGGAGCGTGGTGCGGGTGGCAGTACCCTGGAGACCGGGCTGCGCCTGCACTGGCGGCTGGCGCCGGATTTCTCGCCCTATGTCGGCTACGAGTGGGAGCGCACCTATGGCCGCAGTGGCGATTGGATGCGTGAGGCGGGCGAGGCGGACGAGGAGGGCGCCTGGGTGGTGGGGCTGCGGGCCTGGTTCTGAGCGGGCGCCGAGCGGGTTTTGCGGCGGGTGGCGGCCTGTATACAATTGCCGGGTTTTCCCGCTCAGGTCGCCTTCCTCATGCAGCATCCCGCCGAACACTCGCCGCTGGGCAAATCCAGCGAGTACATCAGCACCTACAGCCCGCAACTGCTGTTTCCCATCTCCCGCGTGGCGAAGTGGAACGAACTGGGGCTGACGGCGGAGACCTTGCCTTATAAAGGCGTGGATTTCTGGAACTGCTATGAGCTGTCCTGGTTGACCCCGTCCGGCAAGCCGGTGGTGGCCATCGGCGAGTTCGCCATCCCGGCGGATTCGCCGAACATCATCGAGTCGAAGTCCTTCAAGCTCTACCTCAACTCGCTGAACCAGAGCGCCTTCGCCGATGCCGCCGCGCTGGTGGCGGTGCTGGAGAAGGACCTGTCCGCCGCCGCCGGTGCACCGGTGCAGGTGCGGGTGCGCAGCCTGGCCGAGGTGGAGGCCGAAGGGGTGGCCCGTGCCGCCGGCGTCTGCATCGACGACCTGGATATCGCCATCGCCAACTACGAGCACCCGCAGCCGGAGCTGCTGCGCGCCAACGCTGGCGAGGTGGTGGAGGAGGCGCTGCACAGCCACCTGTTGAAGTCCAACTGCCCGGTCACCAGCCAGCCGGACTGGGGCACCCTGGTGGTGGAGTACAAGGGCGCGCGCCTGGATCACGCCAGCTTCCTGGCCTACATCGTCAGCTTCCGCCAGCACTGCGACTTCCACGAGCAATGCGTCGAGCGCGTCTTCCTCGACCTCAAGCAGCTGTTGAACCCCGAGTACCTGACGGTGCATGCCCGCTACGTGCGCCGGGGCGGCCTGGACATCAACCCCTACCGCAGCACCCACGCGCTGGCACCGGACAACGGGCGGCTCGCCCGGCAGTAGGCGTCCCATTTCCCGGGCCAAAGCCCGGGCTAGCGCCCAGAACGCAAAACCCCGGCACAAGGCCGGGGTTTTTTGTTGCAGCTGCCGTCAGATGCCCATGTTCGCCAGGCTCTGGACGATGTTGCGCAAGGTGCCGGCCAGGGTCGGGTGCTTGATCTCGAAGCGCTCGACCGCGAGGTTGACGCCATCCACCAGGCTGTCGTCGGGCGGGGTGGCCGGCTCGGCGGCCAGTTGCAGTTCGATGTCCTGGATCAGCGTGTTCAGCTCGGCGCGCTCGTGCTCATCCATCGGGGCGTCGCTGGCCAACTGCTCGCGCAGTTCTTGCAGTTGCTGCTGCAGGCGTTCAGACATGGCGTTCTCCTTTCATGTGACTCAGGAGTGGACCTCGGGCGGCTGCCAAAAGGTCCCTCGTGTCGTTGAGATTAATCCAGGAGTGCCGCGCGCGCCTGATCCCGATCAAGGCTGTAACAATTGTCGGCTCAGGGCTTTTCCCCCTTCTGCCGGCGTGCCGCCAGGTCGTCCAGGCAGGCGGGCAGCTCGCCCAGGTGGTCGATCACCGAATGGGCGCCCAGGCGGTACAGCTCCAGGGTCGCGCGGGCGCGTAGCGGGTCGCGCTCGCTGCTGGGCAGGGCCTGCCAGTCGCCGAGGGCCTGGCCGCAAAGGCGCCCGCTGGCGGCCAGGCCCACGGTCCATAGCCCGGCGTTGAGCCCGGCCTGGATCAGGCGCGGTTCGCCGCTGACCAGCACGCAGCCTTCGAGGCGGTCGACGCCCAGGCTGGCGAGGGCGCTCCAGCAGGCGTCGGGCGCGGGCCAGGGGCGGCAGTCGGGGTCGTTGCCGGCAGCCAGGGTGCTGGCCAGGGGGCCGGAGAGGGCGTGGGTGGTGCCTTCGGGCAGTTCGTCCAGCCAGGCGCCGGGGATCTGCCGGGTGGCCAGGAGGTCGAGGAGCTGGTCCAGGCCCGGGGCCGCTTCGGCGTGTTCGTCGGCGGCGCTGGCCAGGGCTTCGGCGAAGCGGGCGAGCTCGGCGGCCTTGGCCGGGCGCTGCAGGGCATGGCCGAGGGCCTGGGTCGGCGGCAGGTTGGCGGCTTCCTGCAGGCGCTCCGGGGCGCAGCGGGGCAGGGTGCGGGTCAGGGCTACGGGGAGGGTCCGGGCGCCGAAGTCCACGAGGCAGCCGGACAGGCCGAAGAGCAGGGCGTTGAACGCGGGCGGTGTGCGGGTGGGCATGGCGAGGTCATCCTGACGGGGTCAGGTCCAGCCTAGCTTCGGCGGATGACGCGGCGATGACGGAAAGATGACGCTCAGGCGCCGTCCATCAAGGCGCGCAGGGCGGCGGGCACGGGGATCGGCCGGTTGCTGGCGTGATCGACCCAGACCAGCTTGCAGTAGCCTTCGCCGTAGGTGGATTGCGGGTCTTCCTCGGTGCTCAGGCGATGCTCGACCACCAGGCTGGAGGTGCCGACCTGGCCGGCGAACAGTTCGACGACCACGGTGGCCGGGTGCACCACGGGGCGCAGGTAGGTGTGCAGGGTCTGCAGGACGACCGGGCCCTGCTCGACGTTGCTCATGGGGATGCCATGGCGCTCGAACCAGGCGACCCGGGCTTCTTCCAGGTACTGGATATAGAGGGTGTTGTTGACGTGGCCGTAGCTGTCCATGTCGCCCCAGCGCACTGGGATGCGGGCAATATGAAGCAATCGTTTTTCCTGCATCGGTGGCCTTCGCTATGCTGCCTATTGCGTTCCCGATGGCCGTATAATGCGCGCCTCACCGGGCTGCCCGCGGGGCTGCCACACTACTTTTCTCTAGGAGAGTCTGCAATGCGAATGATCGGCACCGGGTGGCTCGATCGTCTTGGTCGTGTGTGCGTCGTGGCTGGGCTGGCGCTGCTGCCGCTGGCGGCGGGTGCGGCGGAAAGCGATCCGTGGGAGGGCGTCAACCGGGTGATCTTCCGCTTCAACGACACCCTCGATACCTACGCGCTGAAACCGGTCGCGCAGGGCTACCAGGCGGTGACCCCCGACTTCGTCGAGGATGGCGTGCACAACGTGTTCAGCAACGTCGGCGATGTCGGCAACCTGGCCAACGACCTGCTGCAGGCGAAGTTCCACGACGCCGGTGTCGACACCGGTCGCCTGATCTTCAACACGACCTTCGGCCTGCTGGGCGTGTTCGACGTGGCCACCCGCATGGGGCTGCAGCGCAACGACGAGGACTTCGGCCAGACCCTGGGCGCCTGGGGCGTGGGCAGTGGCCCGTACGTGGTGTTGCCGTTGCTGGGCCGAGCACCCTGCGCGACGCGCCGGCGAAGATCCCGGACAGCTACCTCGGCCCGTACCCGTACATCGACCATGTGCCGACCCGCAACGTGATCCGTGGCGTCAACGTCATCGACACCCGCGCCAACCTGCTGTCGGCGGAGAAGTTCATCCAGGGCGACAAGTACAACTTCATCCGCAACGCCTACCTGCAGAACCGTGAGTTCAAGGTGCGCGACGGTGAGGTCGAGGACGACTTCTAGGCCTTCGTGGGCATGAAAAAGGCGGCCATCGGGCCGCCTTTTTCGTTTCAGGTCATCGCTCAGCGCATCGAGATGATGGCGAGCCCGATGGACTTGCCACCGTTCTCCCCGTCGCTCACGCGCACCACCTCCGCCTCGGCTTCGAGGCCCTGCAGCTCGGCGTGATCGGATGGGATGTGGACCTTGACCTTGTCGCCGATCGCCAGCTCCACGTCCGCTTCCAGCTGCATGCCGGTGCTGGAGAGGTCGCGGCAAAGGGCGGGAATCTCGCGTCCGGCATGATGCAGGACGACGTGGGCTTCGACTTGCATCCGGATGAAATCGCGTTTCTCGCTATAGGCTCGATCGCTTTGGCTCATTGCCACTGTCCTCTTGTATTTGATGGACTCTCCCCGAGCTTCTTATAACTCCCGTCGATTTCTTGTGTAAAGGCAGGTTTCGACAATCGGTGCACGCTTGAATCGCCCCGCGGATGGGAGTACCGTCTGCGCCTTGAAGCGAACCCCCATACGCGCACCAGGGCCTTGGGCCGGGTGTTCAACCAGCCCGTCCCCCGGCGCCGTTTGCCTGGATACTCCATGCACAATACCAGTGCCAAGCTGCTGATCATCGATGACGACGAGGTAGTGCGCGCAAGCCTTGCGGCCTATCTGGAAGACAGTGGTTTCAGCGTCCTGCAGGCTGCCAATGGCTTGCAGGGGCTGCAGGTTTTCGAGCAGGAACATCCCGATCTGGTGATCTGCGACCTGCGCATGCCCCAGGTCGACGGCCTTGAACTCATCCGCCGCGTCAATCAACTGCAATCCGATACCCCGGTCATCGTCGTGTCCGGCGCGGGTGTCATGAGCGATGCCGTCGAGGCCTTGCGCCTGGGTGCCGCCGACTACCTGATCAAGCCCCTGGAAGACCTGGCGGTGCTCGAGCACTCCGTGCACCGGGCCCTGGATCGCTACGCCCTGCGCGTCGAGAACCAGCGCTACCGCGAGGAGCTGGAAGCGGCCAACCGCGAGCTCCAGGCCAGCCTGCACCTGCTGCAGGAAGATCAGAACGCCGGGCGCCAGGTGCAGATGAACATGCTGCCGGTGACGCCCTGGACGGTGGACGGACTGAAATTCGCCCACCAGATCATCCCGTCGCTCTACCTGTCGGGGGACTTCGTCGACTACTTCCGCGTGGACGAGCGCCGCGTCGCCTTCTACCTGGCCGATGTCTCGGGCCATGGCGCATCCTCGGCCTTCGTCACCGTGCTGTTGAAGTTCATGACCACCCGGCTGCTCTACGAGTCCCGGCGTGGCGGCATGCTTCCCGAATTCAAGCCTTCCGATGTGCTCGGCCACATAAACCGCGGCCTGATCAACTGCAAGCTGGGCAAGCACGTGACCATGCTCGGCGGGGTGATAGACGAAGAAAGCGGTCTGCTGACCTACAGCATCGGCGGGCACCTGCCGCTGCCGGTGCTGTTCAGCGAAGGCAAGGCACGCTACCTGAGCGGGCGTGGCCTGCCCGTCGGACTGTTCGATGAGGCGAGCTATGAGGACCAGGTCCTCGAGTTGCCGCCATCGTTCAGCCTGACCCTTTTATCCGACGGCATTCTGGACCTTTTGCCGGGAGATACGCTCAAAGAAAAAGAAGCCGCGCTACCGGAACTGGTGTGCACGGCAGGTGGCAGTCTGGATGGCTTGCGACAGGTGTTTGGACTGGCCAATCTGGGCGAGATGCCGGATGATATCGCCTTGCTGGTGTTGAGCAGGAACCTTGCATGAGTACCGGTAAAATCCAGTTTGCCGAGCAGGACGGAACCTTCGTCCTGAAGTTCGTCGGTGAAATTCGCCTTACCTTGTGTTCGGCTCTGGATGCGACCATTGAAAAGATCTTCTCCGCGCTGAATTTCTCTGCGATCGTCATTGATCTCACGGAAACTCGCAGCATCGACAGCACCACGCTCGGCCTCCTGGCCAAGTTGTCGATCCTTTCGCGGCAGAAGGTGGGACTGTTGCCGACCGTGGTGACCACCCATCCGGACATCACCCGACTCTTGCAGTCGATGGGATTCGACCAGGTGTTCAACATCGTCGGCAAACCGCTGCCATGCCCGGAATGCCTGGAAGACCTGCCTCCGCAGGACCAGACCGAGGACGTGGTACGCACCAAGGTGCTGGAAGCACACCGCATCCTGATGGGGCTCAACGAGTCCAATCGAGAAGCCTTCCACGATCTGGTGAGCGCCCTCGAGCGCAGCTGATCGTCTTTCCCCTGATTGGTGAACCCGCGCGCGCAGCCTTGTGGCTGCGCGCGCGTTTTTATTTCAGGCGCGGGCCTTGAGCAGGGCTTCGAGCTTTTCCTGATCGCGGGCGAACAGGCGGATGCCTTCGGCGAGCTTCTCGGTGGCCATCGCATCTTCGTTGAACTGCCAGCGGAACTGGGCCTGGTCCAGTGCGACGCGTGCTTCGTTTTCGCTGCCGGCGCTGAGCCTGCGCTCCAGGCTGCCCTGGTCGTCCGCGAGCTGTTGCAGCAGGTCGGGGCTGATGGTCAGGCGGTCGCAACCGGCCAATTGCTCGATCTGGCCGAGGTTGCGGAAGCTCGCGCCCATCACCACGGTGTCGTAGCCGTGGGCCTTGTAGTAGCGGTAGATGCGCGAGACCGACTGCACACCCGGGTCTTCGGTGCCTGCGAAGTCGCGGCCCTCGGCCTTCTTGTACCAGTCGTAGATACGGCCGACGAAAGGCGAGATGAGGAAGACCCCGGCATCGGCGCAGGCGACCGCCTGGGCGAAGTTGAACAGCAGGGTCAGGTTGGTCTGGATGCCGTCGCGCTCCAGTTGCTCGGCGGCGCGGATGCCTTCCCAGGTGGAGGCGATCTTGATCAGCACGCGGTCGCGACCGATGCCGGCCTTGTTGTACAGGCCGATCAGGCGCTCGGCGCGGCGCAGCGTGGCCTGGGTATCGAAGGACAGGCGGGCGTCGACTTCCGTGGAGATACGGCCCGGGATCACCTTGAGGATCTCCTGGCCCACGGCGACGCCGAAGCGGTCGCAGGCCAGGCCCAGATCGCCCGCGCTGCCGGCCACGGCTGCATCGAGCAGTTCCGCGTAGCGGGGCAGGGCGGCGGCCTTGAGCAGCAGCGAGGGGTTGGTGGTGGCGTCGACCGGCTTGAGGCGGGCGATGGCGTCGAGGTCTCCGGTGTCGGCGACCACGGTGGTGAACTGCTTGAGTTGATCCAGCTTGGATGTCATGGACGAAGCCTTGTCGTTGCAGATTGCATGACCTTACCCGAGCTCCCTGGCGCGCTCAACGGGGCGGCGCGGGTAAATTCGCGGCCCTGTCCCGCGTCTTTCTCCCTGAAGGGATCGAGCGGAAGCGCCGCCCCTGTCTGACCGCCGGATTCGGTTTTTTTTCCGTTTTTCTTGCGGGTTTTTCGTTCTCGTCCGTCTTTATTGTTAGAGCCCCTGGTTTTCCAGGGGAAAAGAGGCCGGCAGGACCGCCAGCTTCCATGCAAGCCGAACAGGCAACAGATACATCAAGGAGTCATGCCATGCCGATGAGCGACCACCAGCACCTGCGCCACCTGCTGCAGGAGGCCGGCCTGAAAGCCAGCCTGCCTCGCCTGAAAGTACTGGAGGTGCTCTGCGACGCCAGCCAGGAAAGCGGCGGCATATCCACCCGGTTGCTGCACGAACGCCTGAATGCCGCCGGTGAACCCCTCTCGCTGATCAGCGTGCGCCAGGTGCTCGGCCGCATGCTGGAGAGCGGCCTGGTCGTGCCCGGAGGGCATAAGGGGTATTGCCTGGCACCGAGCCAGAACGCGGCTCAGTGGCCGCGCAGCAGCTCGGTGGCCTGATCCAGCAACCCCAGCGGGTCGGTGGTCTTGTGCACGTCCACCGAGAGCAACTGGCGGAAACGCCGTGCACCGGGGAAGCCCTGGCCCAGGCCCAGTACATGGCGGGTGATGTGATGCATCTGCCCGCCCTCGGCGATGTGCCTTTCTATATAGGGGCGCAATGCCGCCAGGGCCTCGGCGCGGGTTGGTTGCGGCCTGTCGTCGCCGAATAGCCGCGCATCCACGCCCGCCAGCAGGTAGGGGTTGTGATAGGCCTCGCGGCCGAGCATCACGCCGTCGAACACCTCCAGATGCGTCGCGCACTCGTCCAGCGTCTTGATGCCGCCGTTGAGGATCAGCTCCAGATCCGGGAAATCCTTCTTCAACTGCGCGGCGACGTCGTAGCGCAGCGGCGGGATTTCACGGTTTTCCTTCGGCGACAGCCCTTCGAGGATCGCGATGCGCGCGTGCACGGTGAAGCTGCGGCAGCCCGCTTCCCGCACCTGGCCGACGAAATCGCATAGTTCGGCATAGCTGTCGCGACCGTTGATGCCGATGCGGTGCTTGACCGTCACCGGAATCGCCACCGCATCCAGCATCGCCTTCACGCAGTCGGCCACCAGGGCCGGATGGCCCATCAGGCAGGCGCCGATCATGTTGTTCTGCACCCGGTCGCTGGGGCAGCCGACATTGAGGTTCACCTCGTCATAGCCCGCTTCCTCCGCAAAGCGTGCGCAAGCCGCCAGGTCCGCCGGTACGCTGCCACCCAACTGCAACGCCAGCGGGTGCTCCGCCTCGTCGTGGCGGAGGAAACGCGCCCGATCCCCTTGCAGAAGTGCCCCGGTGGTGACCATCTCCGTATACAGCAGCGCATGGCGCGAGAGCAGGCGCAGAAAGAACCGACAATTTCTATCCGTCCAATCCATCATCGGCGCAACGGAGAAGCGGCGGGACGGCGCAGGGCGCGTGGTTGCTGGGCTTGAGGCTATTTCTTTAAGCATTTTCGTACAGCTGATAGAGGGCGGTTTGGGGCCGTTTCCGATTGTTTTGAGAGGGTCGTTGCCACAATGTGCCAAGTCGATTCACTGATGTGACAAAAGGCATGGCAACAATCATCAAGCGAAAGCGGAAGGACGGATCTGTGGCCTATCTGGCACGTATCCGCATCATGAATGACGGGGTGCGAGTCTATCAGGAAAGCCTCACCTTCGACCGGCTGCAGAGCGCCAAAGCGTGGGCGGGACGACGTGAGGCGGAGCTGTCCGAGCCAGGTGCGATCGAGAGGGCCAACCGGAAAGGGGTCCTGCTTAAAGACATCATCGGTCAGTACCTGGAGGAGTATGAGCGCGTACGACCCCTGGGCAAGACGAAGAGGGCGACGCTCGAAGCGATTGCCAAAACCTGGTTAGGCGAGTTGACCGACCGCGAGCTTGATAGCAAACGCCTGGTCGAGTACTCGCAGTGGAGGTTGAGCCCAGAAGGCGGTGGGGTTAAGCCGCAGACCACGGGTAACGACCTGTCGCACCTGGGAGCTGTGATGGCCGTGGCCAGGCCGGCATGGGGCTATGAAATTGACCACCACGCCATGAGCGATGCTCGCCGGGTACTGCGCAAGCTGGGAATGGTTGCCAAGAGCCGCGAGCGATCTGTGCGGCCTTCCAGTGAGCAGCTGGGTAGGCTGCTCCACCACTTCGGCGAGATCCTGCAGCGCCGGCCGAGCTCCATCAACATGCTCAAGGTGGTGGGCTTTGCGATCTTCAGCACCCGGCGGCAAGAAGAGATCTGCCGCATTCGCTGGGACGACCTCGATGCGCATCAACAGGCGGTACTGGTGCGGGACATGAAGAACCCAGGGCAGAAGATCGGCAATGACGTCTGGTGTCATTTACCGGACGAGGCATGGCAGATTGTGCAGTCGATGCCGAGGGTGTGTGCGGAGATCTTCCCTTACAACGGCGAATCAATTTCCGCCTCTTGGACGCGCGCGTGCAAGTTTCTGGAAATCGAGGGTCTGACCTTTCATGACTTGCGCCATGACGGCGTAAGTCGCTTGTTCGAAATGGGTTGGGATATTCCGAGAGTGGCCAGCGTGTCTGGGCACCGGGACTGGAACTCGATGCGGCGTTACACGCACCTGAGAGGGAGAGGGGACCCCTACGCGGGGTGGGAGTGGCTGGAGCGAATCCTGGCGGCGCCCGTGGACTTGGGCGCGCGAAGAGAGATGAAGAAGCGCCGGGCTCGTTAGGCTCGGCGCTGGTAGCGTCCCATCAGCTTGTCGTGCTCGATGGTCGCCTTCTCATGCTGGGCGTCGAGATAGGCGGCAAGATCCCTCACATGTACGCCTCGTGCGGTCTTCTGGCTTCGCTCAAGCCTCACCAGCGGCAAGTCGATTTCGCCAGCCAGAACCTTGCGCTGAAACTTCTCCGGAGTGAGGTGGCTGAAGTAGTCCGTGCAGACTCTGTCGACCGGGATAATGGCTTGGCCTTTGTACTGGGCCATCAGTAGAAACATCGTATTCATTGCTTCACTCTCCTTTTGCCTGGCGTGCGTCAGCCGAAGGGCTTGAGTCACCTTTTAAGCGCTGCGGCGATTCTCATCATTGGTTCGGCATGGCCGGCCAGGCCTTCTTCGTCGGCATCGAGCACAGCGTTGTAGACCGCACGCAGGTCGTCGCTACGTACGTGAACGATGCGTGGCTGTTTGTCTGTCTGCCAGCTCGCGATCAACTCGCAGGCTTCGTTCCATTCCTCACCTTCCAGCTTCTCCAGCCAGTCGCAGACTGGGCAATGAAGGCTCTTAAGTTCTCCAGGCATGGCTATGCGCTCCAGTGATGTTGGTCCGAGAGTCGGCACAGGTGATGGCGGTTTGATGTGTGGTGGACTATCCCTTCTCCTACGGGACGCGACTCTGCTAGGGAGGCCAAGATGGATATGACGATTTTCAGTGGCGAGGAGATCCGGCAGCTCTCTTTGCCTGCCGCAATCATCCTGTTGTCGTTAGTTGTGCTGCGTGTAGGGCAAACGCTATCCGAGTCGATTAAAAAGCTCTCCGAGAGAAGGCCCGATATAGAGCGGCAGACAGCAGCCAATTTTCGTTTGGCTTCTACCCCTGAGGGTAGGGATGAGTTGCGCGATTTCTATTTCTCAGAACTCGAAGTTGCGGTTTTTTTTGAGGCCATGACAGAGCTGCTTGATGAATCCGAGTCGTATGAGGATTTTAGAACTCGTTCACTTGAACTGGTTTACAGGCTCCCTGAGCGGCTTCGAGAAGACGAGTCGAAGTGGTGGAAGTGGACGAAGAGCGCAGGTAAGAAAATTGCCGGCAAGCTCTTCGACAAGGCTAATGACCTTGTGAAGTCTGCGCTCGGCGGTTAGAGGTGGGAGCTGCTCTTGGTGGCAGGCCGAACTAAGGTGAGCTGAGCCTCCGCAGTTGCAGAAGTATCCTCTCTCCAATCCACCTCACCACTGGCACCGCCTTGCTGTTGCCCAGGGCCTTGTAGCGAGGCCCGTCCGGACAGTCTTCGGCAGGGCGACCGCGCCAGGGGATAAGCGTGTAGTCATCAGGGAAGCCCTGCAGGCGCTCACACTCTCGCGGTGTTAGGCGGCGAACCTCGTTGGCAACCATCGCAGCGGCATACCCCTGGCCAACCGTGCCGCCACCGCTTTGCAGGGCGCTCGATACGAGGCTCAGCTTCACTTCGGCGCGCTGGTTCTGATGGATCGAAAGCACGGCGTTCTCTCTTCCGCCGTTCCTGCCTAGGGAGTGAGCGCTGTCGTAGGCGGTACTTGGGTCCTGCGTGCCGTGAACGACGAACGTTTCGCTCTCGAAGTCGAGCCTGCCGGCCGAGCCGGCGTTGCAGGCTGTTGCGACGTTGATCGGGCCAGCCTGGTTGTTGCCACCGAAGGCGAGGATGTGACCGGCGTCAGCGCCCTTGTCCGTGGCCAGCCCGCTACCGCCGTGGCCATTGGGGCCACAGCCGGCGGTAAGGGCGCCCACTGTCAGGGGGATGTCGTCGGTGCTGTAGCCGCCTTGGCTTCGAGCGCCGCCAGCAAGGGTGCCGGCAGGGTTTTCTTCCTGGCCACGGCCCGGCGGAGTATCCCGGCGCAGGCTTTCCTGCTCAAAAAGTACCGCAACGGGATCGAACCCTTTTCGAGCACTTGCGACAACGAACACACGGCGGCGTCGTTGGGCCAGGCCGAAATATTGGGCATCCAGAACCCTCCATGCGGCTGTTCGCTTGGGTCCATACACACAACCAGCGTCCGTCCACCTTCCCCCTGCCGGTTGAAGCGCTGCGGGTTCACCCACCAGGGTGCCGAGGATGTGGCCGAACGCGTTCGCCTTGTCCGAGAGGACGCCGGGGACGTTCTCCCAGACGAACACGCACTCGGGGTCACCGCGCAGGATTCGAACATGGTCAACTGCATCTGCAAGCTCCACATATCTGATGGCCAGCAGGCCGCGAGGGTCGTCCAGGCCGTCTCGTTCTCCGGCGATGCTGTAGGTCTGGCACGGGGTGCCGCCGACGAGTATCAGCGGCGCGGCGATGCTGCCTCGCAGGACCTCACGGGCCAGCTTGGTCATGTCGCCCCGATTGGGAATGGTCGGCCAGCGGTGAGCCAGCACGGCGGAAGGGAAGGGCTCAATTTCAGCGAACCAGCGAGCCTCAAAGCCCAGGCACTCCCAGGCCACAGATGCCGCTTCGATACCGCTGCAGACAGACCCATAGTCGATGGTGCAGGTCATGCAGCCGACTCCTTGTGGGGCGCAGCGAGACCGCGCCCTATTGGCGTAGAGAGGTTAAGTGGTCTAGTTTCGAAG
This sequence comes from Pseudomonas sp. Pc102, assembly GCF_018408275.1. Lineage (NCBI taxonomy): Bacteria > Pseudomonadati > Pseudomonadota > Gammaproteobacteria > Pseudomonadales > Pseudomonadaceae > Pseudomonas > Pseudomonas sp. Pc102. The sequence goes on from NZ_AP021905.1 coordinate 2,714,706, forward strand.
GCCCGGCATGGAGCCGGTCATAAGGAGATGGTCATGAGCGACGAACAAAAAGTGCAGGACGATCAACCGAAGGAGATCGACCAGAAGGAGCTGGATGAAGCGGCGATCAAGCCTTCGGGTGTTTTCGAAGATATCCTTAAACAGATCGCTCCTACGGTCCCGCCCATCGTGGGCAATGTCCTGGGCAAGTCCTGAGCTCAGGGGGCAGCACGATGAAATTTGCGATTGGGATGCTGTGCGTTGCATTTGTGGGCACTGCAAACGCCGAGGAGTTTTTGGTGCGCGCTGATCGGGGCCATCAGTGCGTCGGCGATGAGTTCCAGTTGAGCGATGTTTCTGAGCTGGTCTATCTGGACAGGAACTGCGAACTGCAGGTCTCGCGCGCAGCTGAGAAGCATGCCTATGTCTCCCGCAGTGGAGGCTCCGAAGTGAGGGGCTGCTGGCTCAAACTCTCCGATGGGAACTATTCCGTTATGGATGAGGCTGGCGGCCAGCAACTCCTCAATGCGCTTGCGTATGCGCGAGCAGAAACCACGTCTCCCTCCGCCGCCAAGATCATCAGTACGCCACTGCAGGAACCTGACTGCCCCTCACCGTAATGCTCAGGTGATCCGGTCAGGTTCCTTCTGTCAACACGGTAAAGCCGCCCCACATGGGGCGGCTGGTGGACGCTCAAACCTATCCTGCAAATGCGTTCATAGAGGGCTGTTGCTCCTCGTTACGGCGTATCCGTTCCGCCACTTCTTCGCGATGTACCGCAACGTCTTTTGGCGCGGTGGTTGCCAGCTTCACCTGGTTACCTTGAATGCTCACCACAGTGACCGTGATGTTATCGCCGATGAGGATGGATTCGCCGAGGCGGCGGGTAAGAATCAGCATGTCGATTTCCTTTTCGTTGGGGTGAGGTGGGAGGGCCCATATTCAAGTCACCAACTCGAGCCCTCCCAAGGGCTTAGGCCCTTTTCGGACGCCGCCGTGTGCACGGTGGCGGTTTATTGCAGGGCTTCGTCCGTCTGGCGTACCAGTTCGGTGAAGCGGTCTACCTGTTTGGCCTGGAGCGTGACGGTGATGTACTCGGCGCCGTTGGCGATGTCGGCCTGCACTTGCTCGGGGAAGCTGTCTGCAATCGATTTGCAAACCGCGTAGAGGTCGCCCCGCAATGCCCGCGGTACATCGGGCTTGGCAATGGCCTTGGGGGTTACCTTGCTGCCGCCGGCGGCCTTGATCTGATCCAGCTTCGCCTTCAGCACCTTACCGGCTGCTTCACCGTGCCTACGCACGAGCGTGGTGGCGGTGCTGGCGGCGACTTCGCCTGAGGCGACCATCTGCTGCACATCCGTATTGGCGTTGCCGAGGACGAGCACCTGGTCGACGTGTTGCCTCGTTCTGCCCATCTTCTGAGCGATCTGCTCCGGGCTCCATCCGAAGGCCGCAAGGCGCTTGTAGCCCTCCGCCAGCTCCAATGGGGTGAGCTTGCGGCCTTCCTGGCTGGTGATGACACGCAATACCCGCTCGGCATCGTTGCCGGTGAAGGCGGTGATGGCGATCCAGGCTTCGTTGTCCTTCGGGTCGCGAGGGAGGCGGCCTTCTGCGTCGAGTTTCAGGTAGGCGCGACGACGACGGTGGCCATCGACAACCCATAGACCGCCTTCAGCGCGCGGCCGGACTTCTAGCGGTGGGAGCTGGCCGCCCTGGTAGATGTACTCGGCCAGCTCGGCAATGCTTTGTTCAAGATCTTCACCCTCGCTGCGGAGGTTGAAGCCGGGTTCTTCGTGGAGGTCTTCCAGGCGGGCCTTCATGGCGTCTGCGCGCCTCAGGTCACCGTCCTTGATCATCTGTTTGAAGGATTTCGCAGACATGCGCCATTCCTCATGAATGTGGAGCGGGCGGCGGGAGTTGAACCCGCGTCCTTCTGCTTGGAAGGCAGAAGCTCTACCGCTGAGCTACGCCCGCAAAAAGCCCCGGTGTGAACGGGGAAGGGGAAGGCTCGGAAGCCTGAAGTCGATTCATCGATCCGCTGTTATTGGCGCCACCGGCGGTTGGGCGCTTTGCTGTTCCCTCTCGGGCAGGTCGATCCCTGTTCGGGGCCTGGAACAGGCTTCCCCCTGTCCGTGGTATCCGGCGAGCCTCCGGATGGCTAAGCAGAAACCTGCTTGCCATTAATAATTCTGTCGGAATTCAAATAAAGCAATTCATTCAAAATTGAATTATCGAAAAAGGAATTTTCTGCGAGGTTGCGGGATGAGGTCCGACAGATATACTGTATAAAAAAACAGTATTTGGAGGTTTCCTATGTCCAGACACCAGGTTCAGCAACCCTCAACCTTCGAATTGCTTGTCGGGAGGGTTCAGCGGCTCGTTTCTTCGCCACCTGCGCAGTTGGCGAGATGCGTGAAAATTCGTATCGAGGAGGGGGAGTCAGATGCGGACTGGTCTCGACTGATAGAAGATTTGCGCGATTGCGATGGGCTTTTGCTAGGGCAGGAGGAGGATGGAGCGGTCACACTGAGCTGGGATGCATCAGAAGCGAATTGGGCTTGAGGTCTATTCGACTTGATAGACCGCACTTGCTATCAGAGCGCGGGATTTGCAGCGGATGTGCAGTCTATTTCATGAATAGGCTTGCTATGGATAGAAGAGTAATTGCAGGCACGCTCATGAGTCCGACAAATCGCCAAGTGATCGAAATCACCATGGCGCCTCTGTCTCTAGGGAGTCTGCGCAGGCCGCCCCAGGCAGCGCCAAGGATCAGGTAGCTCAAGAGTAGCGAGGCTACTCCACCGCCTATTTTGTTCATCATTATTATGAGCGGGAAGGCGAGCAAGAGTGGGGCGGAAACAAAAAAATCTCCACCATCGCTATTCAGCCACAGCGCCAGTCCATAAGGGATGAGCGAAAGAAAACCAAATGCCAAACCATTGATAAGAGCTGATGTTTTCCGAGTGAACATTCCGTGTTCCTAGCCGCCAAGTCTGGTCTTGTTGGGAGGCCGAAGGGTCAGAGCCCTGTAGCCTTTACATCGACAACCCTGCCGATGATGGACCAGCCCTCGCTCATCTCGATAGGTCTGAAATTGGGATTAAGCGAGACCAGGTACTCGATGCCTGCATCTTTCACGTACTGCTTGAATGCAGTCTCCCCATCCGAGTGATAGGCGATGTAGTACTTGCCGCTTAGGAGATCAAAGCCATACGGCTGAACGAGCAACGGGGCACCTTCTGGGAAGCTTGGCAGGGTATCAACTGCCATGGCTTTGCCTTGGCATTGCACCCAGTAACCGTCTGAGCCGGCGTTCTCTACGGTCTCGTACCACGTTTCTTCGTCGCCCGGTGCTTTGTAGCCAGGTTCCTCAATACGCTTAGCGATGCTTTTCCAATCAATGAGTGGATATTTGCGGGTGGCCTTTTGAGAGTCGGAGATGGCAAGTCGCTCGGTAGGCGTGACTGACAAGACCAACTGCTCAATTTCATCGGCAAGTCGCTTGCTAAAGCGCTCTACAGGTATGCCGAGCAGTTTGGAAATGCCAATGGCGAACTGAATATTCAGCACCATTCGTCCATTCAGATAATTGCTGACGGAGCCCTGATTCATGCCCAGGGCAGCACCTACAGCTTCCTGAGTCAGGCGTTTCCCGCGCTCTCTCGCCGAGTTGAATGCAGTGAATTCAGCCTTAAGTGCGGCGCACTCAGCCTTTTCCCAGTCGTGTAGACGTCGAATCGCAACCATTTCTGAAGTTTATTTCCCCAGGCAATCACGTACAACTTCTTTTGAAATTGCTAGCAGGAATTCCTGTGGCGATACTCCGGCCGCCCCTAGCGACTGGAGAGCGGTATGAAACAGATCCCCATCAAGGAATTTGCGAAGGAGAAAGGGCAGCGCAATGCCGCCACGCTCCTCGGTTTGACCCAAGGCGCCCTTAGCAAGGCCCTGAGGCTCGAGCGCCAGATCCACGTCCGGCTTAACGACGACGGCACCTACTCGGCAGAGGAGGTCAAGCCGTTCCCGTCTCCCTCTCTTCGCAGGTCGTCGCTGTGAATCGGGAGCACAAAGCTATGAACAGGAGGCCGGCATGACAGCGTCATCCCGCAGACGACTTTGCAGTCGTGAGCAGGTGCTGCTCGATCACGCGCAGCAGATGGTGACCCGTGCGATTCCCGAAACCACTTTCGCGACCCGATTGAACAAGGTGATCCATGAGCAGATGGGTAGCCGGGCGGTGCTGAAGAAGGTGCCGGATCTGGACGCCATTTCCGGTGACGACGGCCGGGAGTACCTGAAGCAGACCGCCACCTGGTGGAAGCGGGTGCGGCGCTGGATTACAGCGGAGGTCGAGTTCCCGAGCTGGCTGGAGGAGCCCTGGGTGGCTGCGCTGGAGCCGGAGTATCGAGAGCGTTGCCTCAACGAGCTCAACAGCCGTTATGGGCTGCTCACCGTGCGTGAAGACGTGAAGGGTGAGTGCCCGATGACGGCCTTCGGCGAGCTGGTTTCGCGGATGGGAGGTGCCGTCGAAGCATGTGCGCTGGTGTTGTCGGACGGCGTTGTGGATGACGCCGATCTGGAGCACCTGCCAGTGATGGTCGATCGCCTCTTGGCGATGGAGAGCCGGGCCTGCGAGTTGCGTGTTGCAGCTCAGCGGGTACTGGCCAATCAGAAGAACCACATGGATGTCTCACCACGAGGTGGGGGTAATGATTCTTAGCGATCTGCTGGATCGCCCGATTGCATTTCAGCGGGCGTTCGTCTCGCTTGGAGCAGGTATCACGGGGGCGCTGATGTTGTCCCAGGCGGTGTACTGGTCCAGGCGTACAGACGGCACGGATGGCTGGTTTTTCAAGACCATGGAGGAGTGGCAGGGAGAGACGGGGATGACCCGTTGTGAGCAGGAGGGGGCGCGCAAGAAGCTGGTACGTGCCGGCGTGCTGGAGGAACAGAAAAAGGGTGTGCCGTGCAGGCTCTATTACCGCGTGAACCTGGAGGCGATTGCTGCAGCCCTGGGGTTGGAAACCACGCAGTCAAGGATGCGGAAACCCCGCAAGCCAGTATGCGGAAAACCAGCAGGCCAGGCAGCGGGAAACCCTCGTGCAAGCGTGTTGAAAACCAGCACGCATGGCTGCGGGAAACCAGCATTCCTTAGTAAGACTACAACAGAGATTACAGAAGAGATTACAGCAGAGAGTATTACCGACCCCCGTCCGGCAGAGCCGGCCAAAGGCGGTGAAACGACTGCTCCGATGGTTGAGCCGCGATGCAAGATCCCGGATGACATGCCGGGGCCGAGGGACCCCACCTGCAAGACCTACCGAGCCTGGGCGAACTACGCGATGGCTTATCGCAAGCGCTACAAGGCATGGCCGATCTGGAACGCCAGAGTGGCGGGACAGGTTGGCCAACTGATCGACCGCCTGGGCAGCGACGTGGCCCACCATGTGGCGGCGTACTTCCTGAGCATCAACGACGCCAGGTTGATCAACGGCTTTCATGGCATTGGTGACCTATTGAGCCGGGCCGAGGCATACCACACGCAGTGGGCGACCAATACGCAGATGAACCACCGCACCGCCCAGGAGCTGGAGGGCCGGCAGGCGAACCTGACCGCTGCGCAGCGGGCGCTGGAGACGCTGAGGGCGCGGAGGAACGGCGATGCTGACGGGTGAGCAGGAGGAGGCGTTGCTGCTGGCGCTGTTCGCCACTGCCGAGGCGATGGGGCATCAACTGGCCGAGAGCGCAGGGCTGATGATGATCGAGGACCTGCGTAACTACGACGAGCCAGTGATCGTTGCCGCGCTGCAGGCGTGCCGGCGAGAGGTGTCCGGGAGGTTGACCAGTGCGGCCATCCTGCAGCGGGTGCTGGTGGCCGATGGTCGTCCGGGGCGGGATGAGGCCTGGTCCATCGCGCTGAAGGCCGCTGACGAATTCGATTCGGTGATGTTGACCGAGGAGGTGTTGGCGGCCCTGCAGGTGGCCCGACCGAGCTTGGAGGCGCGCGACAAGGTTGGCGCGCGGATGGCATTCCTCAGCGCTTACGACCGGTTGCTGGAGGCTGCCCGACTGGCTGGCAAGCCGGTGCGGTGGTCGTTGTCCATTGGCTTCGACTCGGGCCGCCGTGCTGTGGCGGTGGAGCAGGCGGTGCAACTGCAGCGCCTGACCGCACAGGAGGGGCGGGCATTGCTGGCGGACATGCGCGAGAACCACGTCACCCAGGATGGCAGCGCGATTGCCGGCCTGATCACCGGGCAGGTTGCCCCCGCGTCGCCTGGTATTCACGAACGGTTGCAGGCGATCCGCAACGAGCTAGTGGCCTCCAGGGAGCGGAAGGCCAGAGCCCGGCGCGAACAACTCAAACGCTACGACCGAGCTCTACGGGATCGCTTCGACGCGATGCTCGCCGAGGCGAAGGGAGGACACCATGGCTGACTTGGCCAAGGAGCTGAAGTGGCGCACGAAGCGCGACCAACACCGCAACCCGATCCCGGGTTGCTGGGAAACCCGTTGCGGCTACACGGTGGCGCTATGCCGGTTGCCGGAGCACCGCTACACGGTGACGGCGCCAGATGGGCGATTGCCGTTCGCCTACACCGGGGCGTCGGAGGATGTGCCGCGCCTGATTGAGGCGCACAAGGCTTCGCTGGAGGTGGAGCCATGAGGACGCAGGTAGTGACCTTCAGCGACGCGGAGCTGCGCCGCCAGGGGGAGGGGCGGGCGGTGGAGCTGCGTGACCCTCGCTACCCCGGGGTGCGCTTTCGCTTCACGGGCAACCGCGAGGCCGGTAGCTGGTTTCTGATCCACCGCCGGCAATGGCGTCGGGTGGGTGGCTATCCGGAGCTGGGAACCCGTGCGGCGCTGGAGGCGATCCGCGCCACACGTGTCCGCCTGGCCGTCGACCCGGATGCGGTGATCGGCAAGGGGCACTGGCACACGCTGGGTGAGTTGCTGACCTGGTACCACGACCGCATCAAGACGAACCGGAACATCTCGTCCAAGCGACGGGATTCGGTGTTGTCGATCCTGACGTTGCACTTGATCCCGAGGTTGGGCGATCTGCTGCTGGCTGAGGTCGATGTGGAGCAGGTGGACGCTTTGCTCATGTGGCCGCTGCAGCAGCGCTATTCGGTGGGGCACCTGCGGCATATCTTCCGGGTGCTGGTGATGGCGCTGGAGCAGGCTCTGGAACTGGAGATGATCGAGGCGAACCCGCTGGCGGGCATGCGCTTCCGGCGCTTCGTGAAGGCTCGCGGCAAGCCCCGGCCGGCGCGGCTGCACAGCATGGGTGTTGAGTCACTGCTCAAACTACTGGGCGAGCACTTTGAGCGTGCCCCGGGTGAGGCGATGCTGGCGCTGATGATGCTTGCGCATGGCAGCCGCATCGGTGAGACACGACTGGCGCATAGGCGACACGTCAGCCTGCGGGAGCGGCTCTGGTTGCTGCCGGCGGATAACACGAAGACCGGTACCGAGCATGTGCTGCCACTGACGGACCAGGTGGTGGCGTTGCTGGAGCGCTACTTCGAGCGCACAGGTGGGCAGGGCGATGGCTTCTTGGTGGTGGACCGCGACGGCTTGCCCTTCAGCGCCCGGCAGGCGAGTGAGGTGTTCTCCACCTTGGGCGGTGGGGAGTGGACCAGCCATGACCTGCGCAAGCTCGCGCGCACCGGCTGGGCCGACCTGGGCGTGGACTACCTGATCGGCGAAATGCTGCTGAACCACGCGATGGGCTTCTCGGCGGAAACCTACATCAACACCTCGGCGGACGACCTGAAGCTGGACGCGCTACAGCGTTGGCACGCCTGGCTAGATGAGCGTGGCTTCGACGCCATCCACGGTGCGACAGATGCAAGACGCGCCGTTTCGACAGGGCCGCAAAAGCCCAGCAATCACGCGCCTTACAGCGCCAATCCGGATTCTTCACGGTAGAGGAGGCGAATCAGGTGCCGCAGGCCGCTGCGGCACCGCATCAGTGACGAACAGGAGCCTCAACGGCCGCATGGAAGGGCATCAGGAACCAACTGGAGACCGACCATGGCAACAACGAAAGACACCGAGCGCCTGCTGGAGCAATGGGGCATCTGGGCGAGGCAGGGCGCCAACGTGCGTGGGCTGAACGTCCGTGGCTACCAGGCTGCGGCGATGATCACGGACGACGATGCACTGCTGATCGACCGCTTGGTGGCCCGCCTGGGGCAGCGCTACGAGGAGTGCGCGGAGGTGATCGTTCGGTATTACACGAGCGGGGCGACCTTCAGGATCGTAGGCAAGCGGATGGGGTTCGGGGAGGAGAAGACGCGGCAGCTCTGGAAGGCTGGTGTGGCGTGGGTGGATGGGGCGTTGGAGGCGAGGCGGGTGGCCTGAAGTAGCGCCTTGGGAGTCGGTCTGGAGTTCTTGAGGCTTTGTCACTGCACGTAAGAAGCGTTGGGCGAGGCGTGTGCAGTCGCTGCTTGGCGCGTATAGCTAAGGATGGATGTGATAAGAGCATGTCAGCTAAGACCTGACATGCTCTCCATCATAGTGAAGCAATTAAAATTGCTCGGTCTGTGTGTGTCAAAATTATATGGGTGTGGTGGTGTTCTTTGTTTTGATGTTGATTTTATCAAGTAGGGAATGGAATGAATTTATCGCTTCAACCATGTAGTTGAAGTCGTTTTTATTGATGTCTTTGAGGTCCGGCCATTGGATTTCTTCTTCCAGTACCTTCAATAGTGACTCCTTGTGCTGTTCAAAGCCATGTAGACGGTTTTCGTTAATGGCGTGATAGGAAAGCAGGTAGCGATTAAATACCGATTTTGCTCGTAAATAGGATACAGATGAGTCTACATAGTTTCGATATTGTTTTAGATACCATGCGGCTAGAAACTCAATGACAATAAATGTAAGTGAGCATGAGGCTACGCCTAGCCAAACATGGCCACCGAGGCCTTTCCACCAAATTACGATCTGCCAAATAATGATGGTTGTTACGTAAAAATATATTCCTCGCCTCAAGTACATTGTGCCCTTGTCTAGAAGCTTTGATGACTTTTCCTCTGCTGTAGCTATCTGGTTGTCTAGAGAAGCGACTATTTCTTTGATGTGCCGCTCAAAGCTCGATGACTCATCTGAAATGACCGAATGCTTGAGTGGCTCTGCATTAATTTGCATCGTATCGGGAGACGGCTTAACAGGTATTTCAGTAGATTTCAGTTTTTCTGCGACATTTTTTCTCGCTCGCTTTTTATCAATATCCTGAAAGGTTCCTGTGTCGTCTTCGAAGAAGATTGACATCTTGTTGAGTGAATACAGTGCGGCAAAAGATGCCATTGCGCCTAGGATAAATTTATAGCCATTTTCAGCGAGTATTCTGACTGCGTCTGTCGGTGTGCCGTCATTGATTATAAGATAGAAAAGGAAGCCGCTAATTGTTGCGCTCAGAATGGCGGTGATCTTGTTGTAAACTAGTTTTGTTTCTTTTAGCTTCTTCGCTTTAGCTTGTTTTAATTCTTCTTCGGCAAGGTATGCTTCTATTTCTAAGGCGTGCCTTTCTTTGCGTCTCTCTTCCTCGGCTAACCAAGCTTGATGTGCCTTCTCTTGTTCTTCTAATTCCTCTTCCTGTTGCTCAATGCTTGCCAGTATGTCCTCGTACTCTGCGGGAGATAGCGTTGTGTGCCAGTCTGGAATTTGTTTGTTCTCAGGCGGGGGTGTGCTCATAATTAATTCCCTTTAATTTTAACTGTGGCAGGTTGTAGGCTCAGTGCTAGGGTAGAGCTTCAGGTTTTAATTCATAGTTTGCATTACATCAACAAAGACAGATCGACTCAATACTCTGATGCTCGAACAGTCTGGTATGTCGGGTTATGCAATTCGGTAGTGCTTGCATTAGCTATTGACAAAGCCGGGTATAGATCGTATTTTTCAGGCACCTTGCGGTTAACCCCGCACAAAAAAAGCCCCAGCCATTGCGCCGGGGCTTTTTCGTTTCTGGCTTGGTCATGCGCTTTGCGGCCGCTCTCCAGCTTCAACACTTACCGCCAGCCGCTTACCCAGCTTCGCCAGTGCCGCTTCGACGGCCTCCATCTTCGAGATGTGGAGGAAGTCCACCAGGCGGTCGACCTGCATGGGCGCGACGCTCAGCAGTCGGCGCAGGTCTGCCTTGCGCAGTCCCTGTTCCATCATGGCGTTCCAGAGGTAGATCTTGGCGACGGTGACGGCGGGTAGACGCACCACATATTCCCCAACCTCAGCAGGGCTTGCTGCTGGAATAGTGCGGCGCTGATCCACGTAGAGGGAGAGGGTGGACTCGATGGCGTCCACAGCTTCGGCCAGCGCATGCGCGACGTCATCGCCGTAGCTGTTCAGCTCTGGAAGATCGCGGCAGAAGACTGCTAGCCCTGGGGTGTCACCGGCTTCAAGCCGGATTGCGTAGTCGTGCATGTGTGGTCCTCAAAATGAGCCGCTCAGTCTTCACTGCCGGTGGCTGACCATCCTCCGAGCTCGCTCTGTTTCGTCCTTGGCTGTGTCATTCGGTTGGCTCAACGATACAACATAAATGTTGTGTAGGCCGTTTCCTCTCATACGCCTGTTGAAGCCTCCGTTCCGGGAGGTTCTGAGACATGAAGATGCCTGATAGACCTGATACCTGGGGCGCGCTGCTCGACTGGCTGCGCGAGCAGTCGCTGCCGCTCTATGCGGCGGCACTGGCATTCGCGATGGCGGTGCTGCGCATCCTGTACGGAGGCGGCACGCGCCAGCAGATGCTGGTGGAGGGCGCGCTCTGCGGTGGCCTCACGCTGACGCTGTGCAGCGCGCTGGAGTGGCTGAACATACCCATCTCCATGTCCACCTTCGTGGGTGGTTGGGTGGGGTTCCTGGGCGTGGAGAAGATCCGCGAGATCGCGGGCCGCTTCTTCGATATCAAGCTGCCGAGGAAGTGACGTGGCGAGGATCAGGACGCTGCGCCCACGGGTCTCCATGCAGCGAGGCGGGCGCGTGCCCACCGTGCAGCCAGGCTCATGGCGCCAGGGCAAGACGTCTTCACAGCGCGGCTACAACTACGCCTGGCAGCAGGCACGCGAGCAGTACCTGCGGGCCAACCCGCTGTGCGTGTACTGCAAGCGCAAGGGGCTGCTAACGGCGGCCACGGTGGTTGACCACATCGTGGCGCATCGCGGGGACCCGGAGCTGTTCTGGGATCGCGAGAACTGGCAGTCGCTCTGCGCGCCGTGCCACTCGGGTGACAAGCAGCGCGAGGAGGCGAACCGCGAGGGGTAGGGGGGTGAAAAATTTCCAGACCTTTCGCCTTGCTAGACCGCCCCCTGACTCACGCACAGATTTTTTCGGCTGTGGAGGAAATGTTAATGGCTTTAACACCCAGGAAGCGGCGCTTCGTCGACGCTCTTGGGCGCGGTGCGAGCAATAAGGAGGCGGCCATCGAAGCCGGCTACAGCCCAGCAACGGCGGGGCCTGCGGGCTCCCGGCTGGCGAAGGATGCGGACGTGCTCGCCGAGCTCGCCCGACGTGCAAAACCCAAGGGCGCCGGTGTTAACACCGAAGCGCCAGATGTTAAACCCCCGGTGCCTCCGGTCGAGGACGATCCCCAGGCCTATCTGCTCGACGTGATGAACGACGGCGAGGTCGATACCAAGCTACGGCTCGACGCGGCCAAGGCGCTGATGCCGTACATGCACGTTCGCAAAGGGGAGGCCGGCAAGAAGGCAGGCCGAGACGATGCCGCGAAGAGTGCCGCCACCGGCCGCTTCGGCCAGGGCGCCGCACCCAAGGTGGTGCCGATCAAGAGGTGATGAATGCAGTGGACGACGGCTTGCCCGGACTGGGAAGCGCGGATCGTCACCCGCCAGAGCCTCGTCCCGATCCCACCGCTGTTCCCGCAGGTCGCCGAGCAGGCGCTCGATGTGTTCCGCGAGCTGCGCATCGTCGACATGCCCGGCAGCCCGACCATGGGCGAGGTCAGCCTGAGCTGGGTGATGGACTTCGTCGGCGCCGTCTTCGGTGCCTATGACGAGGAGACCGGCCGGCGGCTGATCAACGAGTTCTTCCTGCTCATCAGCAAGAAGAACTCCAAGTCGACCACCGCCGCCGGGATCATGCTCACCGCACTGATCGTCAACTGGCGGCACTCGGCGGAGTTCCTGATCCTCGCGCCGACCATCGAGGTGGCCAACAACAGTTTTCACCCCGCCCGGGACATGATCAAGGCGGACGACGAACTGGCCGACCTGCTCCACGTGCAGGAGCACATCCGCACCATCACCCACCGTGTCACCGGTGCGACGCTCAAGGTCATCGCTGCCGACAGCGAGACGGTGGGCGGCAAGAAGGCGACCGGCGTGCTGATCGACGAGCTCTGGCTCTTCGGCAAGCAGCCCAACGCCGAGAACATGCTGCGCGAGGCCTGCGGCGGTCTGGCCTCGAGGCCGGAGGGGTTCGTCATCTTCCTCTCCACGCAGTCGGACCAACCGCCCGCCGGCGTCTTCCGGCAGAAGCTGCAATACGCGCGTGGCGTGCGGGACGGTCGCATCGACGACCCCAACCTGCTGCCGGTGATCTACGAATTCCCCGAGCGCATGCTCAAGGCCAACGAGCACCGCAACCCGGCGAACTTCCACATCACCAACCCCAACCTCGGGGCGTCGGTGGACGAGGCCTTCCTGCGGCGCGAATTCCGCAAGGCCGAGGAGGGCGGCGAGGAGTCGTTGCGCGGCTTCTTCGCCAAGCACCTCAACGTCGAGATCGGCCTCGCACTGCGCTCCGACCGCTGGGCCGGCGCCGAGTACTGGGAAGAGCAGGGCGTCGAAACCGGCCTGACCCTGGAAGACCTGATAGCGCGCTGCGAGGTCATCGACTTCGGCATCGATGGCGGCGGTCTGGATGACCTGCTCGGCCTCGCCGCCCTGGGCCGCGAACTGCACACCCGCAAATGGCTGCTCTGGACCCACGCCTGGGCACACCCCTCGGTGCTGGAGCGGCGCAAGAGCGAGGCACCGCGCTTCCGCGACTTCGAGCGCGACGGCCACCTGACCATCGTCGAGCACATCGGCGAGGACGTCAGCCAGGTCGCCGGGCTGGTCGCCCAGGTGTACCACGCCGGTCTCCTCGACCAGGTGGGCGTCGACCCGGCCGGCATCGGCGCCGTGCTCGACGCCCTGGTCGAAGCCGAGGTGCCCGAGGAGCAGGTCATCGGCATCTCCCAGGGCTGGCGGTTGGGCGGCGCCATCAAGACCACCGAGCGCAAGCTCGCGGAAGGAACGCTGCTCCACGGCGGCCAACCGCTGATGGCCTGGTGCTGCGGCAACGCGCGGGTCGAACCGCGCGGCAACGCCATTCTCATCACCAAGCAGGCCAGCGGCACCGGCAAGATCGACCCGCTGATGGCCACCTTCAACGCCGTCACGCTCATGTCGCTGAACCCGGAGGCACGCCACGGCACCTCCATCTACGACCAAGGGGTCGGAATATGAAATTGCAGATTCTTTCCTGGCTCACCGGGCTGGCCGGCTTCGGCCTGCTGGTGGCCGGCGTCGAACAGGTGCACAGGCCCAGCGCCCTGATCGTCGCCGGGCTCGGCCTGCTCGCCTGGGCCTGGCTGGCCGACCGCGCCGGCGCCATCCAACAGTTCCGCAAGCGAGGCTGAGCATGTTCTTCGCCAACCTGCTCGGCAGTGGCAACCTGACCGACAGCGGCAGCGACTTCTGGCGCAGGTTCCTCGGCAGCTCGCGCAACAGCACCGGCATCACCGTCACGCCAGACAGCGCGCTCGCACTGCCCGTGCTGCAGAACTGCGTCAGCCTGCTGGCCGAAAGCATCGGCCAGTTGCCCCTAGAGGTCTTCCAGCGCTACGGCGAGGGCCAGCGCAAGCCGGCCATCAACCACCCGCTGTACGACGTATTGCGCTACCAGCCCAACGGCTTCCAGACGCCCTACGAATTGCGCGAAGCCGAGCAGCTCGCCCTGGGCATGCACGGCAACAGCTTCGGGCTGGTGGAGCGGCGCGGCGACGGCAACGTCACCGCCATCTGGCCGCTGGACCCGGAGCGGGTCGGCGTCTTCAGGGGCAGTGACCTGCTGCCGTACTACCAGGTCGGCGCCCACCCCGAGCGACTGCCCATGCGCCAGATCCACCACGTGCGCTGGCACAGCCGCAACTACTACCGCGGCCTCTCGCCCATCGAGCTGCACGCCGACGCTATCGGCCTCGCCGAGGCCGTGCGCCAGTACACCGGCAAGAGCTTCGCCAACGGCGTGGCCATCTCCGGTGTCATCGAGCGCCCGCGTGAAGCGCCGCCGATCAAAGACCAGACCAGCATCAACAGCATCACGGACCAGTGGGCACAGAAGTACGGCGGCATGGACAACGCCAAGAAGGTCGCCCTGTTGCAAGAGGGCATGACCTTCAAACCCATGTCCATGAGCAACGTCGATGCCGAGGTCCTGGGCATCCTCAAGGTCAGCGGAACCGACGTCGCGCGGATCTACAAGATCCCGCTGCCCATGGTGAACGACCTCGAGAAGTCCAACTACAACACCCTGGAGCAGCTGCTCATCCATTACGTGGTCTTCGCCCTGCTGCCCTGGGTGAAGCGCCACGAGCAGGCCAAGATGCGTGACCTGCTGCTACCCCAGGACAGGCGCGACCACTTCATCGAATTCAACATCTCCGGCCTGCTGCGTGGCGACCAGAAGAGCCGCTACGAGGCCTACGCCATCGGCCGCCAATGGGGGTGGCTATCGGTGAACGACATCCGCCGCCTGGAGAACCTCCCGCCCATCCAGGCCGGCGACATCTACCTGCAACCGCTGAACATGATCGACTCCACCAAGGGCATGCCGGACCTCAACAACCCCGGCGTGCGCGCGCAGCTGGAAATGCAGCAACGCCAGATCGAAAGGATGCTTGCACAGTGAAACGCTACCTGCGGGCCTCCAGCCTGCTGTTCAACCAGCCGCTGCTGGTCACCCCCGACGTGCTCGACATGGGCGTGCGCTGGGCCAACCAGACCATGAACCTCAACATCGTCAACGTCGGCCCACCCGGCGCGCTCGGCCTCCGGAAGGATGGCGACGACCCCGGCGCCCAGCTCGAACGCATCGAAGAACGCCGCCGCGCCCGCGTCGCCCAGACCGGCATCGAGGTCATCCCCGTGCACGGCATCCTCGTCAGCCGGGGCGGGCACATGAACCCCTGCGAGACCATGACCAGCTACGACGGCCTGCGCACCTCCATCCAGCAGGCCGTGGCCGACCCGATGGTCGAACGCATCGTGCTGGATATCGACACCCCGGGCGGTTCTGCGACGGGGGCCTTCGAACTGGCCGCCAGCATCCGCGCCATGGCCCAGCAGAAGCCCATCACCGGCATCGTCAACTTCATGGCCTTCAGCGGCGGCTACCTCATCGGCAGCGCCTGCAGCGAGCTGGTGGTCAGCCAGACTTCCGGCGTCGGCTCCATCGGCGTCATCGCCAGCCACCTCGATCGGTCGCGGATGGAGGACCGCCTCGGCGTCACCGTCACCACCGTCTACGCCGGCGCCCACAAGAACGACCTCACCCCGCACGAGCCCATCAGCGAGCAGTCCCTGCAACTGCTCAACGAGCTGGTGCAGGAGAGCTACGGGCACTTCGTCGACGCCGTGGCCGAGTACCGCGGCCTCACCGCCGCCCAGGTTCGGGGGACCGAAGCCCGTACCTACAGCGGCCAGGCCGGTATCGATGCCGGGCTCGCCGACCGCCTGCAGGCACCGCAGGACGCACTCGACGGCATCGCCCGCGCAGTGGCCACCAGCCGCGCCGAGCGGCAGAACCGCAAGCTCGCCGTGCGCGCCGCCGCCCTCAACATCCAGACGCTGATCTGACCGCGTTCGCGGCAGTCACCCAAGCCCGCCCTGTGCGGGCTTTTTCATGCCCAGGAGGCACCATGTCCCAAGTACTCAAACTGCGCAGCGAACGCGGCCAGCTCAATGACGAGCTGCAGGCCCTGGCCAAGCTGGATGCGACCGAGACGCTGAGCAAGGAGCAGCTCGCCCGCTTCACCGAACTGGAGGGCCAGATCACCGCGCTGACCGACCGCATCGCCCGCGCCGAGTCGGCCGAACGCGCCGCCGCAGCCTCCGCCGTACCGGTGGAAGAGGGCGCCCAGGGCATCCAGGGCCCGCCCGGCACCATTGAGGGGCCGCACTCGCCCAAGCCGGTCGCAGGCGCCAAGGTCGCGCAGATGGTGCGCCTGCTCGCGGCCACCCAAGGCAACCAGCAGATGGCCGCGCAAATGGCCAGGGAGGGCGGCTTCGGGGCCGACGTCGCCATGGCGCTCAACACCGTCACCCCGGGTGCGGGTGGCGTGCTGGTGCCGGAGAACTTCAGCACCGAGCTGATCGAGCTGCTCAAGCCCAAGTCCGTCGTCCGCGCCATGGGTTGCCGCACGCTGCCGCTGAACAACGGCAACCTCACGCTGCCGCGCATCCGCAAGGGCACCACCGTGCACTACATCGGCGCCGACACCGACATCCCCGTGACCGGTATGCAGTTCGCGGACCTCAAGCTGTCCGCCAAGACCCTGGCCGCCATCGTCCCCATCGCCAACGACCTGATCGCCTATGCGGGGGTCAGCCCGCGAGTGGACGAGCACGTGGTGCTGGACGTGACCGAGAGCATCAGCCTGGCTGAAGACCTCCACTTCCTGCGCAGCCCGGGTGGCGACATCCTGCCCAAGGGCACCCGATTCTGGGCGCACGTCAGCAATCTGGTGCCCGCTCCGGTGAAGGACGACCTGCAGAGCGTCGAGCTGTTCCTCTCCGCCATCCTGCTGCGCCTGGAGGGCGCCAACGCCCACATGGCCAGCCCCGGCTGGGTCATGGCGCCGCGTACCCGCCGCTGGCTCGCGTCCCTGCGCGATGGCAACGGCAACAAGGTCTACCCCGAGCTCGACCAGAAGATGCTCAAGGGTTACCAGGTGGGCATCACCACCCAGATCCCAATCAACCTCGGCGACAAGGGCGACGAGTCAGAGATCCACTTCGTCGACTTCGGTGACTGCTACATCGGCGAAGGCGACGGCATGGTCATCAACTTCTCCAGCGAGGCGACCTACAAGGACGCCGACGGCGAAGTCGTCAGCGCCTTCCAGCGCAACCAGACCCTCGTCCGCGTCATCGCCAAGCACGACTTCGGCCCGCGCCACATCGAATCCGTCGCTATCGGTACCGGCGTGCGCTGGGGCGTTGAACTCTGAAGCAGGGCCCCGAACTCTCACACCGAGGAAGCACCATGGAAAAGAAAGAGATCGTCCAGTTCGTAAAACCCTGGCGCGGCTACGCGCCGAAAGAGAAGGCCGGCTTCGATACCGACACCGCCAAGGCCCTGGAGAAGGCCGGCATCGCCTTCCCGCCCGGCAAGGCGCCCAAGGCCAGCGCCGAGCAAGGCTGATGGCCCGCCGCATCGCCTACCTCGGCGAGCCGGTGCTCACCCTGGCCCAGGTGGCGCAGCAGTGCCGCCTGGAGCCGGATGACGCGCAGGTCGAACTCATCGAGCAGGTCATCATCCCGGGCGTCACTGCCCAGTGCGAAGCGATCACCGGCGCCGCCATTCGTGAAGCCCGCTACGAGGAGGACTGGCCCGAGAACTATCGCGCGGGCCGCGCCCTGGATATCGGCCAGGCCCACACAATCGAGCGCATAGAACGTGTGCAGGCGGACGGCCAATTGCAGGCGCTGCAGGACGCGCACCTGCTCCACCAGGGCCTGCGCGAAAGCCGCCTCGAGTTCCCAGGTGGGCGCCCGTCGGGCCGGCTGCGCATTCGCTACCGCGCCGGGGTGGATCTGGACGACCACCCCGGCGTACGCAACTGGCTGCTGATGCACGCCGCCACCGCCTTCGAATACCGCGAGACCCTGGTCAGCGGCGCCCAGCTGATGCCGCTGCCCAGTCACTTCCTCGACAGCCTGCTGGCCGACATCACCCTGCCGCCCAGGTTCTGAACGGAGACCGCATGAACAGCTACCTGTACGAACTGATGCAGAACCTCACCGAAACCCTGCAGGCCCAGGCCGACGCCATCGACCGGCTGGTGGCCAGCAACAACCAGCTGCTGGAAGTCCTGCTGGACGAGGAGGGCGCCGAGGCCCCACCGAGTACCTATATGGACGGCTCACCCATCCACGAGCCCTCCTGATGCGCGCCGGCAGCCTGCGCCACCAGGTGGTGATCGAGGCGCCGCAGCAGGAGCAAGACCCGGATAGCGGCGCCATGGTCACCACCTGGGTGGAGTGGGCGCGGGTCTGGGCCGGCATCGAGCCGCTGTCCGCCCGCGACTTCATCGCCGCCCAGGTGGTGCAGAGCGAAGTCACCGCGCGCATCGTCATCCGTTATCGAGCGGGCCTCACCGCCGCCATGCGCATCAACTACGCCGGCCGCCTCTACACCATCCACGGCGTGCTGCCGGATGCCAGGAGCGGCCGCGAGTACCTCACCCTGCCCGTATCGGAGGGCGTGAACGATGGCTGATATCGAATTCACCCTGGAAGGCATCGACACCCTGCTGGGCAAGCTGGATGCCGTCAGCGACGACCTCAAGCAACGCAGCGGTCGCTACGCGTTGCGCCGTGCCGCCCGCCTGGTGGCCGAGGCCGCGCGCGACAACGCCCGCAAGCTGGACGACCCACAAACCCGACAGAACATCGTCGCCAACATCGCGGTGCGATGGGACAGACGCCGCAGCCGCAACGGTGACCTGGCTTTCCGGGTCGGTGTGCTCGGTGGCGCCAAGCAGACCCACAACTACCACACCCGGCGCGGGCGGCCCTCGCGGGAGTACTGGGTTGGCGGTGACAGCGGCAACCCGGGTGGCGACACCTTCTACTGGCGCTTTCTCGAATTCGGCACCCGGCATATCCGTGCTGAAGGCTTCATGCGGCGAGCGCTGGCCGAGAACATCGAAGCCGCAACCGGCGCCTTCATCAACGAGTACGAGAAGTCCATCGACCGCGCCATCAAGCGCGCGGCCAAACGCGCCGCCAGGAGCAACTGATGCACCCGCCCATCTTTCGCACCTGCGTGCGCAGCGCCGCGGTGGTGGCGCTGCTCGGCAGCAAGCCCACGCGGCTCTACCCATTCGGCGAGGCGCCGGAGAACGTCCAGCTTCCTTACGCCGTGTGGCAAATCATCGGGGGAGCACCGGAGCAGTTTCTCGCTGGCTCGCCGGACATCGACAGCTACGCCCTGCAGGTGGACGTGTACGCCACCAGCGCCGCCATCGCCCGCGCGGTGGGCCGTGCCCTGCGCGATGCCATCGAAACCGAAGCCTGCATCACCCGCTGGGGCGGGGAGATGCGCGAGCCAAACACCCGTGACTACCGCCTGAGCTTCGATCTCGACTGGTGGACACCCCGCAAGCCCTGACACCCGCAACAACGAGGAAAACCCATGTCCGTATTGTCCCAGGGCACCCAGCTCTACGTGCTGGTGCCCAGCCCCGCGGCGCCCGACAAACTCGAAGTGATGGAGTTGCAAGGCGTCACCGCCTTCAGCCCTGGCGGCAACCCAGCCGACCAGATCGAAACCACCACGCTGGACAAAAGCGTGCGCAGTTACATGCGCGGACTGCGAGCACCAGGGCAGGCCACGCTGACCATTTACGCCGACCCTCGCTGCGCGTCCCACGTGCGCCTGCATGCGCTGTCCGAGGACGACAGCATCGAGAGTCTCGCCTGGGCGGTGGGCTGGTCGGACGGCAAGGACATTGCCCCCAAGCTCAACGCCAAGGGCGACGACTTCGAGCTGCCCGACACCCGCACCTGGTTCGTGTTCGACGGGTACGTGAGTGATTTCCCGTTCGACTTCGCGGCCAACGCCATCGTGACCACCGCCGCCACCATCCAGCGCACTGGCGGCTCCGCCTGGATCAGAAAGAAGACCTAAGCCATGCCCTTGTCCCTCGAAAACCTCGCAAGCATGGGCGCCTTCACCGGCGCCCTGGTGGAGCGCGAAATCACCTGGCGGCAGGGCGCGGCCGAGCACCGCGTCACCGTCTACGTGCGGCCGCTGTCCTACCTCACCACCGTCACCGACCTGCGCGCCAGCCGCGACGACAGCGACCCGGTGGCCGCGCGCATCGCCGCCAGCATCTGCAACGCCGAAGGCAAGCCGGTGTTCACCGTGGGCGACATCACCGGGGACGCCAACCCCGAGCGCGGCCCGCTCAACGACCAGCTGGCGCTGGCCCTGCTGGTGGCCATCGGCGAAGTGAACCAGCTGGGAAAGACCAAACGCTCAGCGAGCTAGACGAGCTCTGGCACGAGCTGGTGCTCAACGGCATCGGTGGGCGAACCATAGTCGAAGCCCAGCAGCGGCTCAGCTACCGCGAGTTCCTCAGCTGGGCGCGCTTTCGCAACAAGCGCGGTTCCCTGCACCCCGGCATGCGCATCGAGCGCGGCACCGCGCTGCTGGCCTCCCTCCACGCCAACACCCATGGCAGGGGCGGCTACAGCCTCTATGACTTCATGCCTCACGAGCAGGCACCCGCGCTGACCCTGGAGCAGGCCATGGCCACCTGGGCCTGACCGCCCACAACCGGAGTGATTCATGGCGACCCGATCCCTCGGCCAACTGACCCTGGACCTGATCGCCCGCATCGGCGGCTTCACCGGGCCCATGGACCAGGCCGCGCGCAACGCCGAGAAAAACGCCAGGCGCATGCGCCAGTCCGCCAAGGGGGCGGCGGTGGCCTGGGGCGAACTCACCAAAATCGCCGCCGGTGTGGCGGCCGGATTCTCGGCGCTGTCGGTCATCCGCAGCGTGATCGACAACACCCGCGCCCTGGAGCAGGAACAGGCCCAGCTCGCCGCCGTGCTGCGCTCCACGGGGGAGGCGGCCGGTTTCAACCGCGCCCAGCTCAACGCCATGGCCGAGTCCCTGGCAGGTGTGAGCGTCTACAGCACCAACGAGATCAACCAGGCGCAGACCACCTTGCTCGCCTTCAGCGGCGTGGTGGGCAATGAGTTCACCCGTGCCATGCAGGCCAGCATGGACATGGCCACGCGCACCGGCATGTCCGTCAGCGCCGCTGCAGAGATGGTTGGGCGTGCGCTGGATGTGCCATCCCAGGGCCTCACCTCGCTGAGCCGCCAGGGCTTCCGCTTCAGTGCCGAGCAGAAGCGACTCGCCGAGCACCTGGAAGCCACCGGCCGCACCGCCGAGGCCCAGGCCATCGTGCTGGAGGCACTGGAAGAGTCCTACGCCGGCTCCGCACGTGCCGCCCGCGACACCTACGGCGGTGCGCTCAGTGCGTTGCGCAACACCCTCGACGGCCTGCTCACCGGCGATGAAGCAAGCATGGAGGCCGCGCGAGAGGCGGTGGAGCGCCTCAACGACGTGCTCTCCTCGGAAGACACCAAGGTCGCCTTTGCCGACTTCATCGCCGGCGTGGCGGATGTCGCCACCGAGGTGGCCACCGCGACCGCCCAGCTCGCCGAGTTCGTGCACTGGGTGCATGCCGCGGGCGTAGGCGCCAAGGCCGCGTTCGAGCTGGCCGGCAAATCTGCAGGTGCTGTGGCGGCCATCACCGAGACGGCCACCCAGGGCACCCACTGGTGGGAATACCTCAGCCTGCAGACCGCCCCGGCTGCCATCAGCCGGGGGCTGATCAGCAACTGGAAGCAGACCCGCGAAGTCATCGACGCCGCCGGCGAAGACCTTGCCGCCACCACCGAGCACTACGCTGCGCGGATCGACGAGATCCTCGAACGGCCGGTGGACGGCTCGGCGGTCGAGCAGCACACCCGGGTCATCGACGGGCTGCTGGGTGATGTTGCCAGCAGCGCAGGGGATGCCGCCGAGGCCTTAGCGGCCATGGACGAGCAAGCCCTGCGCGCGGCACAGCGGGCCTTCGAGGCCCTGCAGAAGCAGGTGGACGCCCTCAGCCTGCAGGCCCGTACCCTCGGCATGGCGGCGGATGAGGAGAAGCTCTACCGCCTCGCCGTCGAAGGCGCCACCGAAGCCCAGCTCGCCCAGGCCAAGGCGGCCCTGGAGCAGATCAGCGCCTTCGAGCAGCAGAAGAAGATTCAGGAGGACTACCGCCGCCTGGTGGGCGAACTGCTCACCGACGAGGAGAAGCTCACCGAGCAGGCCCGCGCGCGCCTGGCCGTGCTCGATGCCATGCGCGACATCAGCGCCGAGGAGCGCGAGCAGCAGGCCGGCCGCATTGCCGCCGCCGTGGTCACCGATGCGCCCAGCTTCGGCGGCCTGGCCCCGGAGGTGGGCGGCCCCATGGGCGAACTGGACAAGCTCGACCAGGCCGAGCAGGAGCTGGAGCGCTGGTACGCCACCCAGCTCGACATGCTGGAGCAGTTCCGCGCCGAGCGTGCCGACATGACCGAGCAGTGGGATGCCCAGGAACAGGCCGTGAAAGCCCAGCATGAGGCGCGGCTGGACGAGATCGAGCAGGCCCGCCAGCGGGCGCGCATGGCGTCGGGGGAAGCCTTCTTCGGCGGCATGGCCGGGCTGGCCAAGGCCTTCTTCGGTGAGCAGTCCTCGCTCTACAAGGCCATGTTCGCCGTCGAGAAGGGCTACGCCATGGCCAAGGCCATGATCAACGTGCCCAAGGCCTACTCCGAGGCCTATGCCGCCGTGGTCGGCATCCCCGTAGTAGGGCCGGTGATGGCGCCGGTGGCGGGTGCGGCCGCAGCCGTCGCGCAGATGGCCCAGGCCTCCAGCATCGGCTCCATCAACCTCGCCGGCATGGCCCACTCAGGGCTCGACGAGATCCCGCGCGAGGGCACCTGGCTGCTGGACCGTGGCGAGCGGGTGGTAGACGCCCGCACCAACGCCGACCTCAAGGACTTTCTCGCCAGCCGCCAGGCCATCGACAGGCCCGCCGGCGCCCCGGTCGTGCAGGTGACCGTGAACGTGGACAGCGACGGCAACTCCAGCACCGAGGCCACGGCACCACAGGAGTACGAACGCATGGGCCAGCAATTGGGGCAACTGGTGGACGAGGCGGTACGCCGCGCCATCCAGCAGGAGCAACGCCAGGGTGGGCTGCTCGACCCGACACGGGAGCGACGCTGATGGAAACCTTCGACTTTCCCGTTCTGGTCGGCGCCAGCGGCGAGGTGCGCCAGGCGGTGCTGGAGAACCGCTTCGGCGACGGCTACGTACAACGCATCGGCGTCGGCCTCAACAACCAGTCGCAGCAGTGGTCGGTCTCCGTCACCGGCACCTTCGGGCAGCGCAATGACATCGCCCCGGTACGGGCCTTCCTCGACCGCCACCAGGGCTGGCGCAGCTTCCTCTGGACGCCCCCTGGCGGCGAACAGGGGCTGTACATCGCCAACGGCTACCGCACCCGCGCGCAAGGCAACGGCGTGTTCACCCTGAGCTGGACCTTCGAGCAATCCTTTCACCCCTGAGGCAGAGCATGAGCATCGAACCCATCGACCTGGGCCTGGCCCCGGACGGTGAAAAAGGCGACAACGCCCGCGAAGCATTCGACAAGGTCAACCGCAACCTGCAGGCGCTCGAGGACGGCAAGCAGGCCAAGGCGCAGAACCTCACTGCCCTGGCGGAGCTGCAGGGCGCGGTGGACCGCCTTCCGTACTTCACGGGTGCCGGCGCACTCAGCCTGGCCGTGTTGACCCAGGCCGCGCGGGATTTTCTCGCTGCCCCCAGTGCTGCACAGCGGCAGCAGGCGCTCGGGCTGGGCAGTGCGTCCCTCCACGCGATACTCGATGGCAGCGAGGATCGCACGCGTGGGCGGGTCATACGGTCCGGCGATGCGGGCATCGCCGGCTACTTCGACATGCGCGGGACGGTCTATGAAACCGGCACGCCGGCCGATGTCGCCGGCCATGGCTTTCAGGTCGGCTTTTCCCAGGGCGCCAATATCGGCGTTCCCGGAGGCTACTGGCAGATGAGCCCCTACGGGGTACTGACGGTAGTGGCTCCGCTGCCGGGGATCACAAGCAACCCTGCCATCGGCGCGACGCATCAGCGCATCTACAGCTCCTATGACCGGACCTTCGTGCAGTTCGCCATCAACTCCAAGACCTGGTCTGGCTGGATGGAGACGATGCACTCGGGCAGCTACGCGCGTATCGCCAGTGACATCGCCGTTACTTTCAAGGCACGGCAGACCTTCGAAGCCAGCAGCGCCAACAGGCTCGATTATTTCTGCGCGGAGTTCATCACGTCTGCCGGCACCACCAACGCGGGGAGGGTGTTGTTCAGCCAGAGATCCACCTATGGGCTGGCTCTGGCCATGAACGGCTCGGGTAGTGAGTCGGCATCTGCCACCTTCCAGTGGGTTCGTTGCAGAGATGGGGCGCTGCAATCCAGCCCGCTCACCTTCACCTACAGCGGCAACGTCCTGGCCCAGGGCTACGTGCGCCTGGGAGCGGATGCGCCGGCCATCAAGCAACGCAAGCTGACCGGTACGACGCCCGGCAAGGCCGGCACGGCCGTGGTCATTGCCCATGGCTTGCCCGTGGCGAAGATCCTGGCCGTGGAGGTGCTCATCGAATACCTGCCCAACCAGCTCATCCCGGCCCTGACCGCAGGCGCCGCTCCCGGCATGGCCGGCTTCCAGATCGAGTGGTACGTGCTGTCGAACGGTATCCAGCTGGTGGCCACCGCCGATGGGTCGGATGAGGTGCTGTCCAAGCCCGTCCGCATCCTGGTCACCTACGAGGAGTAACCGTGTTCAGCGCCGATATCCAGCGCCTGCAACCAGGCAACCAGGTGCGCCTGTTCGAAGTGGATTGCACGCCGATGGGGGGCGAGGTCCTGCGCTTCCATGGCCATGCAATCGCGTTGCACCCGGACCGCCTAGAGGCTGACGAGAACGTACTTTTTGCCGGCTCTCTGCTATGGAAAGCCGGAGACCAATCCAAGCTAGCCGGCAGTGGCCGCTCGGTACTCAGTGGGCTCATGCACGCAGTGACCATCATCTGGCAGGGCGAGACCTACAAGGCCATCAGCATCGACGCCCAGGGTTTCGACCTGCGCGGGGAAGGGCGCCAGGCTGCGCCCACGCTCAGCATCGGCAACCTCATCGACGGCGTGCAGGGCGCGGTATCGGCCTTGTGCCTGGCGCTGCGGGATCTTGCCGGCGCCAAGGTCATCTACCGCGAAACCTTCGTTCACTACCTCGATGCGGCCAACTTCGAAGGCGGCAATCCGGAGGCAGCCCACCAGGAGCGCATCAGCATCTGGTACATCGAACAGAAGGTGGATGAAGACGAGCAGCGCGTGCAGTTCGAACTCTCCGCACCGACGGACCTCCAGGGCATCCGCCTGCCGCTGCAGCAGATCACCAGCCGCTGCCGCTGGGCGCATATGGGCCAGTACCGTGGCGAGGCCTGCAACTACCTGGGCACGGCGCTCTTCACCAAGCGCAACGAGCCCACCGACAACCCCGCCCTGGACCTCTGCCGGGGCGACTGGCGCGCCTGCAAGCTGCGGCGCAACACCGCCCGCTTCGGCGGCGCACTGGCCTCCAGCCTGCTGCACAGTTCGAGGTAGCCATGATCATCAACAAGCACCTGCGTGCCGCCATCCGCGAGCATGCCGAACGCGAGCACCCGCGCGAAGCCTGCGGTCTGCTCATCCGCGGCGCTGAGCGGCGCGAATACGTGCCTTGCGGGAACATCGCCCGTACCCCCAGCGAGCACTTCATCATCGACCCGGCCGACTGGGCCCAGGCCGAAGACCGGGGCAGGGTGCTCGCCATCATCCACAGCCACCCCGACGCAACCGCCGCCGCCAGCATGGTCGACCGCGTGGCCTGCGAGCTTCATGGCCTGCCCTGGGGCATCGTCAGTTGGCCGGGTGGGGACATGGAGTGGATTCAGCCCAGCGGCTATAGCGCGCCGCTGCTCGGCCGCGACTTCGGCCACGGCATGCTCGACTGCTGGGCCGCCTGCCGCGACTGGTATGCCCGCGAGGCCGGCATCCAGCTTCCCGACTTCCAGCGTCCCGACCTCTGGTGGGAAGACCCGCACAGCCCCAGCTTCTACGAAGACAACTATGCCGCCTGCGGCTTCGAGCGGGTCGAGCAGCCCCGGCGCGGTGACCTGCTGGTGCTGCAGATCCCCAGTCCGGGACGCCCCTGCCATCACCCCAACCACGGCGCCATCTACCTGGGCGACGACCCCAGCTTCAGCAGCGAGCCGGCCCCGCCGCTGGGCGGTACCGGCCCCTTCATTTTCCACCACTTGTACGGCAGCGCCTCGCGCCGCGACGTGTTCGGCCACTCCATGGGCCAGCGCGTGCGGCTCATCCTGCGGCACAAGGAGTACCCGGCATGATGCGCACCATCCGGCTCTACGGCGTGCTGCGCCAACGCTTCGGCCGCGAGTACCGACTCGATGTCATCAGCCCCGCAGACGCCATCCAGGCGCTGTGCCTGATGCTCCCAGGCTTCGAGCGCTTCCTCGCCACCGCCGAAGAACGCGGCCTGGTGTTCGCCGTCTTCGCCGGCAAACGCAACCTGGGCGAGCACGACCTCAGCCTGCAGGGCGCAGACGAAACCGACATCCGCATCGCGCCCATAGTCGCCGGCAGCAAACGCGGCGGGCTGTTTCAGGTGATCGTTGGTGTGGTGCTGATCGTCGCCGGGGTGTTCACCGGCGGTACCAGCTCAGCGGCGGGCATGGCCATGCTCGGCGCAGGCGCCGGGCTCGCCATTGGCGGTGTCATGCAAATGCTTTCACCCACCCAGGGGCAGGTCAGGGCACGGGAGGAGGAGGGCAACGCCGCCAGCTACGGCTTCGGCGGCGCTGTCAGCACCATCGCCCAAGGCAACCCATGGCCCCGGCTCTATGGGGAGCGGGAGATTGGCGGGGCAGTGGGGAGTGCGGGGGTTTATGCGCAGGATCAGGTTTAAGTCTGAAAAACGAAGCCCCGCAGCATGCGGGGCTTCGTCCTTCCAGAATTATTAGCCTCCACGGTACAGGGCTAGTGTTTAACATCAACTGGCATCATGTGCTTTTTCCAGTCGTCGATTGGCGTCAATTCCAAATGGTAGCTAGAGGTTCCCGCGTAAGGGCGAGCGGGAAGATGTCGGCTCACTACGAAAATCGAGTCGTCGTTGAAGGAGTCGCTGAACCCTATCACTTGATTTCTCCCCCAGATACCAGGGGTGATTGCGCCATGACCAGCTGTTCTAGGGTCCTTAGTCCAAATTTTAAGCTCTTGCGCCCAGCTCGCGACTTCATGTGCTTTTTGAAATTGCTTTTTGCGTTGCTCTTCTTCGTGAAAATAGAGCTGGCTAGATCTCTCTGTGATTTGAACATCAAGAGGGGCGGATCCTAAGTCAGCTTGGCGAATGTACTGTTCAAGCGCCTTCGTTACGATCTGGTTCTTTGAAAGCCCGCTATCCATTGATAGGAAATCTAGGATCTCCTCAAGCTGCTGGCTGAGTCTTACAGATAGCATGTTTACCTCCTTGGTGTGTTTGCATGCTTAATGAATACATTGTAATCATAATGACTGAGTGTCAAGTTTGCAGAGGTTATTTTTCAGCCCGCCCCGTGCGGGCTTTTTCATGCCCGCAGGAAACCCATGACCGCACTCCACGCACCCGCCACTGGCGCCAAGGGCGGCAAGAAAAAGCAGCGCCAACCCTCCATCGTCCGCGACAGTACACCTTCGACGGCGGTCGCCAAGCTGCTCTACATCTACAGCTGGGGCGAGATAGTCGGGCCGGTGGATGGCCTGCGTTCGGTGATGATCGACGGCACGCCCGTGATGGCCGAGGACGGCAACCTCAACTACCCGGATGTGAAGTGGCAGTTCCGCCCCGGCGCCCTGCATCAGGAGCCGCTGGAGGGCTTCCCCGAGGTCAACAACGAGCTGGGCGTGGGAGTCGAGCTGCGCTCAGGTACTCCCTGGGTGCGGGCGATCACCACGCCTGAGCTGAGTGCAATCCGTTTGCGCCTTTCCTGGCCGCACCTGCAGAGCCAGGACAGCGCCGGCAACATCAATGGCTGGCGCATCGCTTATGCCGTGGACGTAGCCACCGATGGCGGCCCCTTCATCACGAAGCTGGAGAGCGAGGTCAGCCGCAAGAACACCACCAAATACGAGCGCAGCCACCGCATCGACCTCCCCGCAGGCAGCCGCTGGACAGTGCGCGTGCGGCGCCTGACCGACAACCAGTTCAGCTCGCTGATTTCCGACTCCATGTACGTCGAATCCATCACCGAGGTGATCGACGCGGACATGACCTATCCGCTCACCGCCGTCGGTGCCATCGAGTTCGACGCCGTGCAGTTCGGCGGGCGCACGCCCAAGGTTTCCGTCCTCATGCGGGGTGCGATGATCCAGGTGCCCGCCAACTACGATCCCGAGCTGCGTCTGTATTCCACCAGCGGCCCAGGCACCTCCGGCGGGGTGTGGGACGGCACCTTCAAGGTCGCCTACACCAACAACCCGGCATGGATCTGGTACGACCTGGTCACCAACCCCTACCTCGGCCTCGGCCAGCGCATCACGGCGGACATGGTCAACCGCTGGGCGCTCTACCGCATCGCCCAGTACTGCGACCAGCTGGTGCCGGACGGGCAGGGCGGCATGGAGCCGCGTTTCACCTGCAACCTCTACCTGCAGCAACAGGCCGAGGCGCATGTGGTGCTGCAGGACATCGCCGCCATCTTCCGGGGCATGTGCTACTGGGACGGCCAGCAGATGGTCGCCACCGCCGACATGCCGCAAGACCCGGTCTACAGCTACAGCCGCGCGAGCATCAAGGGGCCGATCAAGTACACCGGCACCCGCTGGCGCGACCGCCGCTCCCTCGCCCTGGTCAGCTGGGACAACCCCGCCAACGGCTTCGAAACCGAGCAGGAACCGGTGTGGGACGAGGAGGCCATGGCCGACTACGGCCTGCGTGAGCTGCGCATGGGCGTTGTGGGGTGCACCAGCCTCGGCCAGGCCCAGCGTGCCGGTGACTGGGCGCTGAAGACCGAGAAGCTGCAGACGCGCCCGGTAACCTTCAGCGTCGGCCTGGACGGCCATATCCCGCGCCCCGGACAGGTCATCACCCTCAGTGACGAGCTGCTCGCCGGCCGCGCCAACGGCGGGCGCATCCGGGCCGCCTCCGGCCGCATCATCACCCTCGATCGCGAGGTGGAAGTGCCCGCCGGCTCGCGCCTGCTGTGCAACCTGCCCAGCGGCCGCAGCGAGGCGCGTGAGGTGCGCTTCGCCAATGGCAAGCAGCTCACGCTGGCCGCGCCCTATAGCGAGCGGCCACAGCCCGAAGCCGTGTGGGTGCTGGATGCCGGCGACCTCGCCGCCATGCAGTTCTACATCTACAACGTTACGCGCCCTGACTGGGGCAGCTTCAAGATCGAGGGCATCCAGTACGAGCCCGGCAAATTCGAGCTGATCGACCACGGCGCGGTGATCGAAGAGCGCCCCATCAGCATCATCCCGCCCAGCGTGCAGGCGCCGCCCGGCAAGGTGGAAATCAGCCAGCACCTGGCGGTGGACCAGGGCCTGTCCATCACCACCATGACCATCGCCTGGAGCGCCGCGCCCAACGCCGTGGCCTACCAGGTGGAGTGGAAGTGGAACGACCGCGACTGGGTGCGCGTGCCGGATACCGGCGAGCTGTTCATCGACGTGCCCGGCATCTACGCCGGGCAGTACCTAGCGCGGGTCAGGGCGGTCAACGCCCTGGGCGCTGCGTCCCTGCCGGCCAGCAGCATGCTCACCCACCTCGAAGGCAAGAAGGGCGCTCCGCCGGTGCCGAGCTTTCTCGCCACCGACAGCCTGTTGTTCGGCATTGGCCTGCGCTGGGGCTTCCCCGAGGGCACGGCCGATACCCAATACACCGAGCTGCAGCGGAACACCTCACCCACCGAAGAGCGTGCCCAGCACCTGGGCAACTACGCCTACCCGCAGCGCGCCCACTCGCTCACCAGCCTGGCCGCTGGAGCCGAGCTCTGGTTCCGCGCACGGCTGGTGGACCGTGCCGGCAACATCGGTGCCTGGACGGAGTGGGTGAGGGGACAGGCCAGCAGCGATGCCGGCCCCATCCTCGACTACCTGGGTGAGCAGATCTCCGAGACCCAGCTCGCCAAAGGACTGCTGGAGCGCATCGAACTGGTGGATGGCCCCGCCAGCAAGCCCGGCAGCGTAGCAGCGCGGGTGAAGTCCGAGAGCGATGCGCGCATCAGTGCCGATAGCGCCCTGGGCAAGCGTATCGACTCGCTTGCCGCCACCTCCCAGCAAGCGGCTGCACTGGTTCAGGGGGAAGCGACCGCTCGCGCGGACGCGGATGCCGCCCTCGGTCGCCGGGTCGACTCGGTGAGCGCGACTGCCCAGCAGGCCTCAGCCGCGGTGCAGGCCGAAGCCAAGGCCCGTGCCGATGCCGATGGCGCCCTGGGCCGCCGTGTCGACACCATCCAGGCGGTGGCCAACAACGCCTCGGCCAGCGTGCAGCAGGTCAGCCAGGCGCAGGTGCGCACGGATGGCCGGCTCTCGGCGATGCACACCATCAAGACCGAAGTTGCCCGCAACGGCCAGACCTACATGGCAGGCATCGGCATCGGGGTGGAGAACACCCCAGGCGGCATGATCAGCCAGGTCCTCATCTCTGCCAGCCGCTTCGCCATCATCGATCCCAACTCCGGTGCCACTGTGTATCCCTTCGTGGTGGAGAACGGGCAGATCTTCATCAACGAAGCCTTCATCGGAAAGCTGGATGTACGCGAGGCGCTGCTGGAGGCAACGCTGGAATCGAAGGCTCGGCTGCCAGACGGTTCACCGGTACTGAGCCTCAACTTCAAAACGGGCGAGGTGCGCTTCGGCAGCGCCATCCCAGGGGGAGGGCGTATGACGCTCAACAACCGATTGCTGGAGATCTTCGACGCAGCCGGTACACGTCGCATCCGGCTTGGACTGTGGGGGTAAGGCATGCGCGCAGGGTTGCAGATCTGGGACGCCTCGGGCCGCCAACTGCTGGATACGGACGACCGCACCGGGCTTGTGCTGGGCTTCGTGGATACGGGCGGTGTGAGCGGGAGCAGGACGGTCCAAGGCCCACCGGGCCAGGTGTTCTTCTTCAGTCTGCCCCGTGGCTCCATCCAGCGCGGCGGCAAGACGGCGCGCGTGGTGGTCGAGAACCGGACCATCTCCTGGTCCTACATAGTTGGCAGGGGCGAGTACGCCGTGCCCGTACGCATCATCTACGGGGTGCGCTGAATGCTTGCGGGAATCGAGATCGTCAATGACTGGGGCACTACCCAGATCACCGAGGCCTACGCCAACTTCGTGTTCATCGGCAAGTACCAGGTGCCCCTCAGCAGCTACGTCGGATACTTCAGCATCCGCGCCACCAACCCGATTCTGGCCTTCCGAGGCGCTCGAGCCTGCGTCACGGCGTTCACCTTGAACGGCGACATGCATCACTTCACCTTGCGCGGTGTGGATAGCGGCATCACGGTCTATGTGTTCGATAGCCCTCCATCTGCTATGCCCAAGGCGCGAGAGGGGCTGCAGGTGTTCAAGGCGGACGGCAGTCTCGGATACGACTCCAGCTTCCCCTACATGAAGATCCTGCAGATTTCGCCCGTGCCCGCGCCGCTCCCTATAGACCGCTTCAAGCCTTACGACCATCGCGAGATCCAAGCTCCTGCAGGGCGCACCTGTGCTGTCTTCATCGGTTACCACCGTATGGGCGAATACCACATTCCCTTCACTGAGGTGCTCTACCTGAAGGATGCGGTTGGCATCATCGGGCAGACGGCAAGCATCGGCGCGCTGCCGTGGGGTAACCAAGGTGGGAACAACACGGGGAGCAGCGGGGTGCGCTACGACATCAACCCGCCGCCGGCGATTGTGTTTGTGGACGTAGAAGGGCTTTAGAACCGAGGCTTGGATAAAACACGAAACCCGACGAACGGTAGCTTTTTAGCCCATTGCATGTTCGAGAGAGTGACATAGCGTGGGTATCGCAATTCAATTACGAGTGAGCGATACCTAATGAAACTACGTGTTAACCCCCACCCTTGGCGCAGTCGTCCTCTACCTTCTGGTCAATGGCTTCGACGTTCATATCTCGTTTCGACCAACTCAAGGTGCAGTAGCGTTGCTTGCGCACACGACGAAGCTCTAGCCCGTGCGGTGTGAGGCAAGCGAGCGGTCTGCCGAATATGATTCAGCCTTGCGTCGTCTCGTGAGGCCGCATCATCGGCGGGTTCAGTCGCGTATCCAGCCCGAACCTCTCCTGGCACACCACCTCATACAGCCCCTTCGCCAACAGCGGGTTGATCAACAGGTTCCAGCTGTGGCGCGAAACGGAGGAGGGGATCAGCACAAAAGGGTGCTTCGCCAGTAGCTCATCACCAAAGCGTTGCTGGCCGCCGCTTGGGATGCCGGGCACCAGCCAGTTCGAATTCGGAACGCTGTCCCCATCCACCCGGTGGATTGCGGAAGGTTCTGTTATCCGAGCACCGGTCAGGACGTGTGGCACGGTATCCAGTGCTTTGAAACCCTTGTGCACGGCGACCTCAAGAATCGCCGTTGCCGGGTCCAGGCTGCTGTAAACCGCTTTCACTCCCTTTGAGTTCCAGCGGCCGCCGACCAGCTCGGCTCCGATCCCGCTGTCCCAGGTACCTGCGTGCTGTGCAGCGTCCAATCGCCAGAAGTGAATCTCACCGCTCCCTGGTGTCGTGATCACTGATAGACCCCGTGTTCCAGGCGAGTGAGGAACTCATCCACCAGCTCGAACCCGATCGGGTTGGTAAGCAGGTCAACCGGCTTGTGGCCGTCCAACCCCATCACCGGCTGCGACATCCAGCGTTCGGCCTCGTCGCTGCTACCGAATACCAGCGTTGCTTTCTCCAACACTTGGGCGAAGCGCACAGCTCGGGCGCTTTGGTCAGGATTCAGAGGCTCATCCGGGTTCTTCAGCCGGCGGTGCAGGGTGCGCTCAGACAGGCCGAAGATCTTGATGAGTATTTGCTCGTCCTTCAGCAGCGAGACCGAAGACACGAAGGTGATCACGTCCGAAAGCGGGATGCCTTTCTCGGTCAGCTTGTAGATGGAAACGCGGTCATCGAAGCGAGCACGGCCCCGGAGCAGGATTTCCGAAGTGCTGTCCTTGCCATGCTTCAGCGACTTGGGGGCACGTTTGCCCTGCGGCTCGGCGGATGCGGTAGTGCTCATATTGCAAGCTCCTGTTTTGACACATGGCTATCAGTGTACTGCCAAATGGCGAGGAGTGGGGCGAAATGGTTCACCCCGCCTTTGCAGATGCCAGGTCACGTCTAGGTCGGCTCTTGATCCACCTTTGCATAGACCGTTGATACCATGAGCGATTAGCTCAATCTTCGGTAACCCATTTGAGAAGCTCAGGATGGAGCTTCATCAGTGAGCCTTGCTGTCTATAGATGACATTTTCACAGAATTTTATTTCAGCAAGCTGAGCTTCATCGATCACTACATCTCGATAATCACCTGGGCGCGCCTTGAGCAGGTTCTCGCGGCGATCGAGAAGATTGTTTTCGATATTAACGAATCTCTCCATGCAATAAAGACCAGTGTCATCCGTAAGCAAGGTGGCTAAGGCGATTTTGGTAACTGCTTTGACGGTTTCGGCGTTAAGCTGGTTTCTGTTTGTGCCACTACCAGTGGTGGGGTTGCCTCCCGATTGGCCGGTAGCAGCAACTGTTTCTGCCGCCTTGATTTTTTCACTAAGTTCTTGAGCTTGTTTCTTTAATTCTTCAATTTTTTTCTTCTCATCATCGCCTAAGTTCTGGCCATCAGCTTTTGGTCCTCCATTCTTTTCAATTTTTTGCTGCTCTTGTTCGAGTTTCTTAAGTTCGGACTTGTCTGCTTTCGATGCTAGTGTGCTCTCAGATTCTCCCTTTGATGACAGTATCACTGGCTGGACAGTGCTTGGGTCGGTTAGCTGTTCTATGGCCGACATGGCCATTTGATATCGGTGAAGTCGAGATTTGTAAAAATTGAACTGCCCATCATCAACGGTGTCATTCATTCTATCTACGCATAGGCTATATATTTGATCCCGGGAGAACTGAATGTTTCTTGAGCGGACGCCTATGTAGGCCGCCGATGTCTGGGCCGCAGCAGCAATTGCGGCTTGTGCTTGGTCTGACAGATCAGTCTTACCCGCCAATTCTATTGCGTAAGCAGTCATCACATCCGCTTGTGGGCTTGGGCAAACAGTCCCGTTTCTACTTAATATTTCTCGTTGTTTGGAATCAATTAAGGCTGATTTGCTAGTTGGTTCGTTTTCGTCAAACACGTGTGTCCTGTATATGCTGTCCCAGTTAGCGCAGCCTGAAATAACTAAAGATGCAAAAATTATTGGTGAGCTTGCTTTTAGCATGTTGACCTCCATGTCTCCAATTGATAGTTGTTTTGGACGCTTGTGTGTTCGTTAGGGAGCCTTTTGATTGCAGTTGGTACTGCTGGCTACCTGCTTGCACAGAGGATGGTTCATAGCATTCTGATGTCAAGTCGATCTAGAGTATCGCTTCATGCGGAGAGCAAGTGGCGATGCACATTTAGAGGGTGTCGTAGGTGTGCTGTTGCTTATTTAAGACTACCCATGCCTCCTGATTTATCTGTTCTCTTTACCTTCTTCATTCGGGCCAGGTTCTTCGGGGCTGAATGTCTGATCGGATTGAGGAGGGCTTCGTGTGTGTAATGTTTGTGAAACAGCCGATCCTCGGATGGCGAGACTGCTATTTGATAAAGGAGAGTGGATTGGCTCGGACTACGTAGTGTCCGTAATTTTCCGCCAGACCGGAGAGGCTTATGCAACTAACTACTGAGCATCTGCTGCAAATCCTCCCCAACGCCCGCCATGCCGCGGGCGTTTTTGTTTCTCATCTCAACGCAACCGCCGAGCGCTGGCAGATCAACACGCCCCAGCGGCTGGCCGCCTTCCTCGCCCAGGTTGGCCACGAGTCTGGCCACCTGCGTTTCACCCGCGAGATCTGGGGGCCGACGCCGGCCCAGGAGCGCTATGACGTGCGGGTTGATCTGGGCAATACGCCGGAGCGGGATGGCGACGGCAAGAAGTACCGGGGCAGGGGGCTGATTCAGATAACCGGGGCAGCCAACTACCTGCGCTGCAGCCTGGCGCTGTTCGGTGACAAGCGCTTGCTGGCCGAGCCCGAGCTGCTGGAGCAACCCGAGCACGCTGCGCAGTCGGCGGGCTGGTTCTGGTGGGATGCCGGGCTCAACGAGCTGGCGGACCGGGACGAGTTCACCCGCATCACCCGCCGCATCAACGGCGGCCTCAATGGTCTGGAGGATCGCCAGCGAATCTGGCGACGCGCCCGCGAGGTGTTGATGGCGAAGGAGGGCGCATGAGGCTGTTCAGCCCATGCGTAGTCGTCGCCCTTTTGCTGGTGCTGCTCTCCGGCTGGGCCGGCTGGCAGGCCCAGGGCTACCGACTCGGTGAGCGACATGCACTTGACTTGGCCGGCCGGGACAAGCTGCACGCCAACGCCCTCGACGAAATCGCTCGCGCGGCTGAAGCCAGCAAAAGGGCAGAGCAGGGCAAGCGTCTTGCCTTGGAGCAGCAGCTGCAGAGCCAAGATGCCCTTCATCACGGGAGACTCATCCATGCCCAGCAAGAAGCTGCTCGCCTGCGTGACCGCATTGCTACTGCTGACTTGCGGCTGTCAGTCCTACTCGACGCAAGCTCTGCCGGCAGCAACTGTGGAGTGCCTGCCTCCACCACCGCCGGCAGCCTGGTTCATGCAGCCCCGCGAGCCGAACTTGACCCAGCGCATGCTCAACGAATTCTCGCCATCGTCGGTGACGGCGACCAAGGACTGATAGCTCTGGAAGCTTGCCAGATGTACGTAATGCAGATATCTGGGCAGCGATAGCCCCATTGGATTGGTAGGCCAAGTACACGACTTCGGCACCCGCCAGACATTATCCATACCGCGGTAGCACACATACCCGCCACGCAGCTGCGCGTTAATTGTGAATGTGAGTTCTTTCCCCACAGCAGCCAGTGCTTTTGTCGTGTCGTCACTCGGTTCCTCCCGCCTTTGGATCGGCAGCTGTCTTTTGCCTACGAACTAGCTTTTCAAAGCCAAATGCAAGCAGCCTGAATGACGTTATTTCGTCCTCTCAAGCAGGCCACTGCATGGCTTCTTTAATCACAAGCAGGGAAGAATCATGAACGTGAAGATAAGAGCACTTATATTTTTCGTACTGTCGGCAATTTCATTCAATGCATTGGCATTGACCATCACTCCTACCAATCTGGCATTTAGCGCAAAGGGTGTGCTGGTCATAAAGGCGGGGCTGCTGCCAGCCGTGACGTGCAATGTGGAGTTCATCGGCGTGACCAATAGCAACAACACCGCAACGATCAATTCGGTCAGCGTAACGGGAAGCGGATTGTGTGCATCCGTCACTGCATCGGGACTACCATGGACCTGGACGGCTACGAGCCTCACCAATGCCACGATCTCAGGGGTCAAGTTCTCAGTTGCAGGCACCACCTGCAGCAGCAGCCCTGTGACGTTGAACGCCGTTTGGTTGAATGCGGCGAACACGCTGATCATCAACCCTAACCAGCCTGTCGGCAGCTGCGTAATCCAGACCTTGAGCCTAACGCCCAATCCCCCGTTGGTAGTCGTGCCCGTTCCCTGAACCAGGAATGAGAAAGGCGCCTCTCGGCGCCTTTCTCAATACTCCAACCGGGCCTTGCCCTTCTCCGCCACCAGGTGGTCGAGCTTCACCGCCCCCTCCGCGGCTATCTGCTCCACCTGCTGGATCAGGCTCGGGTTGCGGTCCAGCAGCGTCAGCAGCACCCACAGGGCACGAGGCGGCTCCACCTCCGCTCGCTCGTAGCGCGAGAAGGCGTTGTGCCCGCCGCCGGCGATGGCCACCATCTGCTTTTGCGTCCGATTCAGGCGCTTGCGCATGCGCTTCATTTCTTCTGCCACCGCCTGGCGCGCGTCCTCGATCAGCTCATCGCCCGCTTTGGCATAGCGCAGGGCGCTGTCCGTATCGAACTCCACCTCATCACACTCGCTGCATGCCCAACCGGCCAGGCCGGGCACCCTGCGTTTCAGGTCCTGGTAGCTGACCTCGAGGGCGCGCCCCTCGAAGCGCGCCATGCCCTGTGGTGCACCGCAGCACAGGCATTCACGTTTCATCTTCATGTCCGCTCCTTGAAGGAGATCACCGGCGGCCCCTCGGGGCGGCAGGTCACCTTCACATACAGCTCGATTCCGCAATCCGTGGTGGGGTGGTACACGTCCTGCCACAGCCGGCTATCGGCATAGGTGGTCATCGATTTGTAGAACACCCGGCGGCTCAGCCCCTGGACGATCGCCAGCATCTCCGCACTGGTCAGCCCCAGCGCCCTGCCGCCATCCAGCGCGGAGCGCGTGAAAGCCGCCACCCCGAGCCGCGCCACATCGACCTTGACCGCCTCCAGGTCGTAGTGAGGCTTGCGCTTTTCCATCCAACCCTCGACTCGATAAAAATTACCCTTAAAGGGTAATTTCATCAACCTGGATTGGCTGTCGGCTGGAAGTAGGAGAAGGCAGCGAGCGGATGTAGGCACCCATTCCAGCGACACGGCGGCATCTCTATACTGCTGGCCGCCCCACTCGGGCTATCCACCGCATCAAGGACGAACGATGGTTGTCTTCTACTGGCTGGTAATGGGCTACGTGATTGCGCCCGTCTTGCTGGGTCTGCTCTGCCGCACACTGATCAGACACCACCTCGTGCCAGATCTCATCAACCGTGTACCTGCTCGTGTCAGAGCCCTAGACGCCAAGGTACTGCTCGCCGGGGGGATCGTCTTCTTCCTGGGCGTGATGGGCATCATGGTCGGGCACAAGGCCAGCGGGGGCGATGCTCCTTTCTGGCTACTGATAATCGCGCCGCTGGCAATGTACGTGTGCACGGCGCGCCTGTTCTACCTTCGTTTCCAAACGCTCATCGTCAAATACTCGGCCACCCGAATAGCCAAACTGCTTTTCGCGCTGCTGGTATTCATCGCTGTATGGCTGTCCAACGTCTACACCGATAGCGTTTTCCTCAACTACACACGCATTGCCCCATCCGACCTTCCTGCAGCCAAGACTGGAGTGCTGGCTATCGTGACGGTCTTTGTGTGGGTCACGTTGATCAGCCTGCTAACACTGGTTCCCTACTTTTTGATGGCGGTTACCATGTGGGTAATGGCGCCCAAGAAAGTGTCCGCCGAAGCGGTGTTGTGCTTGAGCCCCAGCACGCACCAGACTCCACAGCCCCCTCCACTTTCTGTCACTCTCATCCTTTTCGCCGGCCTGGCCTTCAGCAGCGTCAGCCCCCTTAACCTGGTGGACTACACAAGCAGAAACCCGGCTTTCGAGCCATTCGTACGCAAGCTCATTGTGTTCGCCTCGTTTCACTTGAAAGACAGCCAATGTGCCGGCGATCAACCCACAGGCAGCGTATTTGCCCCTCTCGGTTACGAGCGACTGGCGATCGCAATTCCTGACGAAGAAAAGGGATACCTGTTCAAGACTTTCAAGTGCCCAAACGGCGATGCGGCAAAGGTCCGCGAGAGGAAGCCGAAGGTCACCGTACCCTTGGAGTTTGATCAGCAAGCGCTGTAGTGCTTAATCGACTTAAATGCGGCTGGCTCACTCTAATAGCTCTCCTGAGCCATGAGTTGCTGCACGATGCGAAGGGCGCACTAGGGCTCTTGCTTTACTGAGCGCCACGGCCTGCTAGGCACACCAGATGTGCGACAAATGAAGTTCCTATCTGCGCATATTAAAAAATCTTGTCGCGCCAGACCTCACTCCACGTCGTGATCGACCTGCTCCTGTTCAGCCCTTGTATGAAGGCGACGCGTGGGCTGGTGCTGCTCATCACCGCCTCGGTGGTGGAGATATTTTTGGTGGCGAATTTTCCGTACGGAGCTGCCAGCTGTAGATATGCGTTTTCTGCTTCCTCTGCATTCGCCCAGAAGAAGCGCCCACCGCCTTCCTGTCTGATCTGCTTGCCGGCCCGCTGCCAGTTTTCCTGTGTGTAGTAGTGGTTGAATCTGAAGCGCAGCCTGAGGTTTTTCTCCTCGATCTTCATCTTTGCAAACGCGCGCGGAATGGTGTCGCTGATGCAATGCTTGCAGGGACTCCAGTTACCGTAGAGCACGATCTTTGCGTTCGCGGGTATCTCCGCGTATCCCCACCATACATCCAGCTGGTGAAGCAGCATGTCTTCCACGTGCACCAGTGTGCCGCTCCCATACGTGTGCTCAGAAGAGCGAATCTTTCCCTCCACCTCAACCATGAGCTTGGAGCTCATGTTGTTGTCGAAGGCGTACATGCTGTGAAAGTGCTGAGCCCGCGCTGATAAGTCGCCCATGTGAATCTCCCTCTCTAACTGTTCATCCCAGACTTCTTGCTTCGCACCGCTATCGTTCCGTCAGCACCGGCCACCGATCATGTATCCAGGCAAACTCCTCGGGCGGATCGGTGGTCACCACATACACCCGCCGATCCTCACCCTCGCCAATCACCACGCACTCCAGGGCCTGGCCCTCAGGCACATCGAACCAGTGTGACGGCCGATTCTTCTCTCCTTTCTGACCTTCCTTCTCCATGAAGCGCTGCACCAGGCCGAAGGCGCGGCGGGGCTGGTACTTCGCCCAGCCGCCGGCCTGCACGGTGCTGAGCCGGGCCCAGCCGCCCTGGGGGCCAGTGCCGGGCTGGCCTTCGCGGCGGCCCCAGCCGATCCAGTCGATCTGGCTGCCGCCATCGAGCTGCACCGGAATCGCTGCTTTGGGGTTAGGGAAGTAGATCTTCCACACCTTGTCCGCCTCTCTGGCTTCAACGCCGCCGCACATACGCGCCTCCGGTTTCGGGTGTCAGGTTTCAGCGTAGGACAGGCTCACGGCCTTCCTCCCGTCGGCTGACGGATTGACCGATTAGGGAACCTGAAAAATACTGTATCTATATCCAGTATTCGCGAGTGTGTGAGATGTCGCTTTCGATCCTTGCCCGGGGCCAGCGCCTGCGGGAACGTCTGCTAGCCGAGGCCGCTGATCTACGCATCACCGGCTTCCAATCCCCTGCCGAAGACGAGAAGGAGGAGGGGCTTTCCCTCGACCGGCTCACCGGTCTGGGAGCGCCGCACATCTGGGGCGTGCGGGTACTGGATGGCACGCTGGAGGGCTTCGGCGTGTTCCAGGGCGACCGCCTCATCGTCAACCGCGCGGCCAGCCATGTGGATGACCGGCTCGTGGTGGTGGACCTGGGCGGGGAGGGTTACCGGGTGCGCCTGGTGGTGAAGGACATGTTCGGCGGCCGCTGGCTGCGCGCCGCCGAGACGCACGTCCATGACATCCAGCTCGACGGCGACGAGCCCATCGAGATCTGGGGCGTGGTGACCTGGGTGGTCAGCCACGTGGCCCCATGAGCGGCCAGCGGATCTTCGCCCTCATCGACTGCAACTCCTTCTATTGCAGCTGCGAACGCATCGGCCAGCCGGAGCTCAAGCGCCGGCCGGTGGTGGTGCTCTCCAACAACGACGGCTGCGTTATCGCCCGTTCCGCCGAGGCCAAGGAGCTGGGCATCGCCATGGGCGCACCCTTCTACCAGGTGCGCGAGCAGATGCGCCGCAGCGGCGTGGTGGCGCGCTCGAGCAACTACACGCTGTACGCCGACATCAGCAACCGGGTGATGCGGGTGATGGCCGAGATGCTGCCCGGCATCGAGGTCTACTCCATAGACGAAGCCTGGGGCGACATGACTGGCATCGCCGACCTCGAGGCGCACGGCCGCGCCATCCGTCAGCGCCTGGCACGCGAAATCGGCATGCCCGTGGGCATTGGCATCAGCACCACCAAGACCCTGGCCAAGCTCGCCAACTGGGCGGCGAAGAAGTGGAAGGCCACCGGCGGCGTGCTCGACCTCACCGACCCGGCCCGCCAGGAGCGGCTGCTGCGCCTTGCCCCCATCAGCGAGGTATGGGGCATCGGCCACCGCTCGGCGGCGAAGCTGGCCGCGCTGCGCATCAACAGCGCCTGGGAGCTGGCGAACTTTGACATCGGTACCCTGCGCAAGACCTTCGGCGTCACCATGGAGCGCACCGCGCGCGAGCTGCTCGGCGTGAGCTGCATCGGTTTCAATCAAGGCCCGCCGCCGAAGGAGGCCATCTGCAGCAGCAAGATGTTCGGCGTGCGGCAGACCGAGCTAGCGCCGATCCGCGAAGCCCTGGCCGCCTATGTGAGCCGCGCCGCCGAGAAGCTGCGCAGCCAGGGCTCGCTATGCCAGACCATCCAGGTAGGCCTGCAGACGCAACTCGCTGAAAGGGAAGGGCCGCGCTTCTGTGAGGCGATCACCCTGGCGTTGCCCGCGCCCACCAACGACACGCGGGAGATCCTCGCGCTCGCGCAACGCGGGCTCCGTGAGATCTACCGACCCGGGTACCGCTTCTCGAAGTGCTCCATCCTGCTGATGGACCTGTGCCAGCCCGGGGAGGTGACGCCGGACTTGTTCGCCCCCACGCAACGCCGAGGCGCTGAACGCCTGATGGAGGTGGTGGACCAGATCAACCAGCGGGAGGGGCGGGGCACGGTACATATTGGGCGGGTGTCGATGGTGCGGACTTG
This sequence comes from Pseudomonas sp. Pc102, assembly GCF_018408275.1. Classification (NCBI taxonomy): domain Bacteria; kingdom Pseudomonadati; phylum Pseudomonadota; class Gammaproteobacteria; order Pseudomonadales; family Pseudomonadaceae; genus Pseudomonas; species Pseudomonas sp. Pc102. Next base: position 2,756,296 of record NZ_AP021905.1, read on the forward strand.
GGAGATGAGGAGAGAGATGCTGAGTCCGAGATATACAACGAGATGGGAAGATGTGATCGGAGTTCGGGGATAAGATTAGTTGGTATTCTATCTGACAGTAAGGCAGTCTTGATTTATGTGTTAGAAGACAAAGCCCCCTCAGGGGCTTTGTTGTTAAGGTAGGTTTTTGTTGGAGTGATGAATGTGTGGTTATTAATATAGCAGTTCATCAGATTTTGGATGTGACATGAGAATAAATAGACACAGCATGTCCAAGCCCACCTCGTCAGAGTATTTATAGTCACTCCCGGGAGGTGTGTTCGGTGATTTTATAAATTCGTCAGTTTCTGGGTCCATGATGAAGCTATAGTAAGGGGGTAGCGGAGACCATCTAATGGTCTTGTGGTAAATGGGGCCATCTACTCCCTCTAGAATCCATTTTGCTCCATCGAAGCCTGTTTTTCCGTGCTCGGTTGGTAGCTTCCAGAAATTTGAACCTAACTCGAAGGTTTGAAGGTTATTAATTTGGTTCTCTGTAAGAAATATTTTTTCTTCATTGCTTCTGTTGCTCATTGTTTTGCCTTTTTTTATTGTTAGGCTTGGCTTTTCATCTCCATTTCTTACTATGAGTGTGAAGGTGGTGTTGCTCTCTTTTTCGCCTTTTGACAACGTAAATCTAAATGCCTTGTAGTCTGTGGTGTCTTTTTTTGCATAAGATCTAAGTTCAATTTCCTCTGGCGTCTTTGATTTGCTTGAGCTGGTATCACTTGCCTGGGATAAATTGACTAATATCGCTTGTGTCAAAAAAAGATAGAAGGCTAGTAAGGGTTTTTTTCTCATTGTCTATTGTCCTGGCATGGGGCGGCGCGCAGTTTCTATTGCCGGCCTTTTGGCATTTGGTGGGTAGTAAACTTTATAATATCCATCATGGGTGACGACAGAGACAGGTACATTTAACTTGCCTGATGTTTCTCGGTCTTGTGGAGAGAATCCACTGTTACTCGGATGGTTGTGGCCATGTTCATAGGGCGGTGTATTTTCGTCGATAGCAGTTTGAGGCACCACATGCGATTTGTGTCCATTTGAGGTCGGTGTTGTGTAAGCCCAGAAATCACACCCGTCCGCAGAAAGTTTGTAAATGTAGGCTGTAAACTCAACTCCCATTTGGATGCCTCTTTTGCGTATATCTTTGAGCATTTCAATTCGAGCCTCCGAAAGGGTGTCGTATGGGACGTGAGGCTCTAATCCAAATATATCTTTGTAGTAAATCGGGTTGCCCATTACATACCCATAGGTATTCAGCCCCCCATCCAGCCCAATCGGATCACTCTCCACATACCGCCCGGTCTCCGGGTCGTAGTCCCTGAAGTAGTTGTAGTAGAGCGCACTGTGCGCATCGGCGACTTGGCCCGGGAAGCGCAGGATCACATCGATATTGCCGCCATAGGTGTTGGGCTGCCCGACACCAAAGGCATCGCTCTGCCAGCTCCACACCAGGTTGCCTCCCTGGTTGGTGGCGAGGCGCGGGGTGTCGAGATGGTCGCTGTGCAGGTAGGTGAGGGTGGTGCTGGCGATGGTGGTGCCGGCGGCGTCGTAGGTCAGGTCGATCTGGGCGATGGGCAGGCTGTCGAGCCACACGTAGTAGCTGGCTTTGCTCTTCTTGCCGTTGCTGGTGTAGCGCACCTGGCCGAGCACCTGGCCGTCGGGGCCGTAGAGGTAGGTGTAGGGCGTGTGGGCGGTGCCTTGCAGCACGTCTTTCAGCACGCGCTGGCCGAGGGCGTTGTAGGCGTAGGTGGCGATGGGGGGGGACCGGCTTCGACGGCGTAGCTGGTGCTGCGCAGGCTGAGGCGATTGCTGTCGGTGGCGTAGTGCAGGGTCTGCTTGGCAGTCTGCGCTTCGGTGCTCCATATATCTGTAGGAGGCAAAGCGGCGCAGTTTGTTGGCGCCGCTCTGATGTCCATTGTTACTTTGAAAGTCAGAATATAGTCTGCTGGCTAATCTGCTTCAATGATACGTAACAACTATATTATCAATATTTTTTGTTTCAGTGAAGGGTGCTTTTCCGATGCCAGTATAATCCACATTTAACTCTCGGTCGGATAGCCATTTGACAGATATTTCTGATTGACCCTCAATCAAAAAAATACTCCGGCTCTTATCGTTGATTTCATCATCATTTCCTTTGCTGATTACGGCTACACCTCTCACAAATCCTACTGTTGCGCCGCAGTTTCGTTCGAACGTCAGTGCTTCGCTCTTGTTGTTTGGAGAGGTTGTTCTTCCTAATACCTCTATAGAACAGTCGTCCGCGCTGCATCCTGAGATTAGTAGGAGGGATAAAAGTATCGTTTTGTTAATTTTTCCAGCACTCACAATATTTAACTCCGTTTCTGATTTGAGTTTGATCATCTGGATCGTCTCCATTCGACCCAGTACCGTTCCATGGATTGATTCTGGAACCGGGATTGCCCCACTCAGGCCTTGATGTGCCGGCTGCCTGTTGTGCTCGGCCTGCCTCGCTCAGAAGTGTAGCTTCTGGAAAACCCATGGCATAACCGGAAGCGCCATAGTTAAAATTTCCAAAGTCTTGATATATTGCTCCGAATTGCTTGTAGTCCCATGGGCCTCTGTTTCTAACTTGGTTATAGAACCAAAATGGATTGTATTGATCCCGGGCAAGTGACATGTTAAGAGTGACATATGCGCCCGGTGGCGCTGGTGGAATTCTTCCGCACTTTGTGTGAGTCATTTCGGCTGTGTAATAGCCGTCTGGCGGCAGTGGTCCAACGAAATCATCAGGGTATTCCTTTAAACCGAAAATATCTGTAAGTCTGATTGGGTTAGCTGACACATACCCATAAGTATTCAGCCCCCCATCCAACCCAATCGGATCACTCTCCACATACCGTCCAGTCTCCGGATCGTAATCCCTGAAGTAGTTGTAGTAGAGCGCACTGTGCGCATCGGCGACTTGCCCGGGGAAGCGCAGGATCACATCGATATTGCCGCCATAGGTGTTGGGCTGCCCGACACCAAAGGCATCGCTCTGCCAGCTCCACACCAGGTTGCCTCCCTGGTTGGTGGCGAGGCGCGGGGTGTCGAGATGGTCGCTGTGCAGGTAGGTGAGGGTGGTGCTGGCGATGGTGGTGCCGGCGGCGTCGTAGCCAAGGTCGATCTGGGCGATAGGCAGGCTGTCGAGCCAGACGTAGTAGCTGGCTTTGCTCTTCTTGCCGTTGCTGGTGTAGCGCACCTGCCCGAGCACCTGGCCGTCGGGGCCGTAGAGGTAGGTGTAGGGCGTGTGGGCGGTGCCTTGCAGCACGTCTTTCAGCACGCGCTGGCCGAGGGCGTTGTAGGCGTAGCTGGCGATGGGCGTGCCGGCCTCGTCGGTGACGGCGTTGAGGCGGCCCTGGTCGTCGTAGGTGTAGCGGCGGCTCTGGCTGTAGCGGGTGTAGTTGCCGGCGGCGTCGGCTTCTACGGCGTAGCTGGTGCTGCGCTGGGCGAGGCGGTTGCTGTCGGTGGCGTAGTGCAGGGTCTGCTTGGCGGTCTGCGCTTCGGTGCCGTTGGTGGTGGCGTAGGTGGTGCGCGAACTGCGGTTGCCGGTGGCGTCGTAGGCGTAGGCCTTGCGGCTGGCGGCGGCCTTTTCCTCGGTCAGGCGATCGAGGGCGTCGTACTGGTAGTCGAGGCTGCCGAACAGGCTGTGGGCGTGGGCGGTGATGTTGCCGTTGGCGTCGTGGCTGTAGCTGCTCTGCCAGTTGCCGACCTGCTGGGCGGTGAGCTGGTAGTCCTGGTCGTAGGTGCGGCTGAGGACGATGCCGTTGTTCCAGGTGAGGCTCTTGAGCGGCCCGAAGGGGGCGTAGCCGATGTTGCTGGCAAGGCTGGTGGGGGTGGCGCTGCCCACCGCGAAACCGACCTGGCTGACCTGGCCGGCGGCGTTGCGGCTGTAGTGGATGCTGAAGCCGGCGGGGTAGTCGATGCGGATGAGGTTGTTGGCGGCGTCGTAGGCGTAGCCGAGGGTGTCGTACTGGTCGCTCCCCAGCACGGCCACGGAGCGCAGCTGCTCGATGAGGTTGCCGCGCTCGTCGTACTTGTAGCCGAGCACGCCGCTGGCGTCCTGCACCGCAGTGAGGTGGCCAACCCCTTTGTTGCCGTTGGCGGTCATGTCGTAGTGGTACTGCACGTTGAGCGCGGGGGTGGCGGGGTACTGGCGGCCGGTGAGGCGGTCGAGGGCGTCGTAGCTGTAGGTGGTGACGATGCCGCGGGCGTCGGTCTTGCGGATGACGTTGCCGGCGGCGTCGTGCGCGTAGGTGGTGGTGCCGGTGTCGGGGCTGATGAGTTTGATGAGGTTGCCGAGACCGTCGTATTCGTAGCGGGTGGTGACGCCGCGCGGGTCGACGACCTGGGTGAGGTTGTCCTGGGCGTCGTAGCCGAGGCGGGTGACCTTGTTCAGCGGGTCGGTGCTGGAGACCAGGCGGTCGAGGGCGTCATAGGCCTTTGTGTGGCTGAACTGGCGCGGGTTGGTGTCGGTGGTGGGGTTGTCGTTGAGGTCGTACTGCTGGCTGTGGGTCTGGCCACCGGCCCCGACCGAGCGCAGCAGGCGGCCGAGCTCGTCGTACACCCACTGCTGTTGCTGGGTGAGGTTGTTGGAGGCGTCCTTGATGCGCTGTGCGGTGCGGTTGCCCATGGCGTCGAGGTCGAACTCGACCTGCTCGCCAAGGTTGTTGGTGATCTTGGTCAGGCGCCGGGCATCGTCCCAGGTGTAGGCGAGCCAGCTGCCGTCGCCCCGGGTGACCTTGGTGATCTGGCCGATGGCGTCGTGCTCGAAGGCGGTGGTGCCGCCGCCGACGCTGACCGAGGCGAGCCAGCCCTGCGGGGTGTAGGTGAGGGCGGTGGTGACGCCGTTGGGGTCGATGACGGTTTGCGGGTTGCCGTAGCTGTCGAAGCTGGACAGCTGGGTGATGTGGCCGAGGGCGTTGGTGACGCTGGTGAGGTGGCCCTGGGCGTCGTAGGCGTAGCGGGTGATGTCCTGGACATCGGTGCGCGGGCCATCGGCGGTTTCGATCTGGCCGCTGGCGGTGTAGGTGTAGCTCCAGTTGCGCGGGGCGGCCTGGAGGCTGGCGGCGGCGAGGGTGCCGGCCAGGGCGAGCGTGAGGACGCTCAAGCGGTGGTGCAGGGGTTTCATGGGCAAGTCCTTGTGCAGATCAGCGCGGGCTGACGCTCTGGCTGAGTTGTCGTCCTTGGTCGTCGTAGCTGTAGGTGGTGATGCGGTCGGGCTCGGTCACGGTGGCCGGCAGGAACAGGGTCGGGTGCCAGGTGGTGGTGATGGTGCGTGCCTGGGGCGTGCCGAAGGCTTCGGTGCGGGACACTTCGAGGCCACGCTCGTTGTAGTCGAAGGTGGTGATGTTGCCCTTGTTGTCGGTACGGGTCTTCACCAGGCCACGGTCGTCGTAGGTGAAGGTGGAGTTGCTGTTGGGGCAGTTGGCCGAGGGTTCGCCTTCCACGCTGCTGACTCGCTGGATATTACCAACGGTGACCATACGGAACAGAGTGGTTTTACCTAGTTCATTGGTGACTCTGCGAGTCCCATCGCTATTGTATTCAATCAACTGAATACCTTCGCTGTTTGCAATCTGCTTTGACTTGATACGGCCTTGGTCGTCGTACCCCCAGGTAACATATCGCACCCCCCGCTCATCGGTGACTCCAGTCAGAAGTGAACTGTTTCTACTGTCTTCATAGTGAAGCTGAGACGTCCGGGTAGCGTTACCTTGTGTACGGCTAATTGCTATTAGCCTTTGGTTTGAGTCGTAGTTATATTGAATGGTGGTGCCCGGAGCCGTGACTGATATTGGCTGGTGCTGTACGTCCTCGGAGATGACAAGTTTGGCACCTGTTTGATTGGTCACGGTTATCGCGTTTTCAAAATAGGTTAGTTCTTGAGTGCCGAGGGCTGATTTCTTTCGAATAAGTTGGCCATTCTCATCAAAAACCAGTGTTTCATTGTTTGCTGCTGCATACGTCCAGCCGTTCCCGTTCTTGGTCAATGTTCCGAAGTCGTTGTTGGGGGCGCTAATTGTTCCGCCATCTGTGGAATATATGAATTTCGCGCCATCCTCACCTACGCGGACCACTCCATGCAGATTGACCTGAAGACGGGCGGAATAGTTGTGCCTCCAGGCCCCTTCACGACTGTTGTAGGTGCGAGTGAGATTTAAGCTTGGGTCGCTTGGCGATGTGTAGTCCTTGCTCTCTTCAAACAGGTTTCCGCTAGTCAGTTCGAAAGACTGTGTTGTACACGCAGTCGCGGAGGGTTTTCCTAATGGTGGGTTTATCGTGGGGATGCAGGTCTCTGCTCTGTCATCATAAGCAGAGCCTTGTGGACACGAGTCACCATAGCGAACAGTGGACATGTTCAGGTAGTTGGATGGGCCATCTATTGTGGGGGGTGTCCCCAAAAATACGTTCGATGAATAAAGTAGGCGCATCTATAAGCATAAGGAATAGAGAAAGGCGCCTCTAAGCGGGCAAAAATAACGGACCTGTTTCCTTCTCCATCATAGAAGGGAGGTACATCGGCGTCTTTGCATGCCTCGGTTGGCGTGGCGAAATGCTTTCCGCTCTCACGGCGTACCCAATAATAATCTTCGGCTTGGGAAGCGGTGGCAGTGAGTAGGCAGACCAAGATTAGCGACAGTACACTCAGTCGGTGGTAAAGAAGTCTCATGGGCAAGTCCTTGTACGATCAGCGCTGGCTGACGCTCTGGCTGAGTGGGCGTCCTTGGTCGTCGTAGCTGTAGGTGGTGATGCGGTCGGGCTCGGTCACGCTGGCCGGCAGGAACAGGGTCGGGTGCCAGGTAGTGGTGACGGTGCGCGCCTGGGCAGTGCCGAAGGCTTCGGTACGGGACACCTCGAGGCCACGCTCGTTGTAGTCGAAGGTGGTGACGTTGCCCTTGTTGTCGGTACGGGTCTTAACCAGGCCGTGGTCGTCGTAGGTGAAAGTGGAGTTGCTGTTGGAGCAGTTGGCCGAGGGTTCGCCTTCGATGGCGGTGATGCGTCGCACGCCCTGGATGGTCTGGAAGCGGTAGGTGGTTTGCTTGCCGAGTGCGTTGGTGACGGTGGAGGAGCCGTCGGCGTTGTAGCTCACCAGGGTGCGTTCGGCGCCGCCGGCGTGCTCGCTGGAGATGGCACGGCCCTGGTCGTCGTAGGTCCAGGTGGCGTAGCGGATGCCGCGTTCGTCGGTGATGCCGGTGAGCCAGATGCGGTTCCTGGGATCTTCGTAGTGGTAGATGCGTTGAGTGCTCTGTCCGTTCTCGGTTTTAGTCACAGAGGTTAGGAAGCCATATTGGTTATAGCCGTACTGAACCGACACTCCCGTGGCATTTAATGAAAGTGGATGACCGTTGCTGAGGTAATTGACGGTTATCGAGTTACCTTTTGCATCGCTGATGGTCCGAACACTACCTGCATGTGCAATAGTGAGGGCTTCACCATCGCTTTTAGTTAAAGTGATCAGTCTGCCCGTGCTATCGAAGGTCAATTGCTCATTCTGTCTGGAACGATAAGTCCACTTTCCATTTACTTTTGTCAATGTTCCAGGCTCACCGCCCTCGGGAACGGCTACCCCGTTGACGATGTTGAAGAGCGCCTGATAGCCGTCATCGAATGTAACCATGATGCTGACAGGTGTGATAATGGCGCTCGCGAAATACATCCCACGCCATAGCCCGTCTGCGCTGTTATAAGTGCGTGCGAAAACTAATGAAGAGCCTTTCAGGTGATAATCGCTCTCGACTTGAAATTTATTGCCCGAACTGAAATCGATGGGGTTGCCTGCACAATTTTTTGGGGTGTTTTCAGATGCATGCTGTTCAGGAAGGCCTTTGATTTTCCTATCTTGAACGTTAAGTGGAGATTCGCAAGCGCCCGTATATGGGTTGAGAGATCGCCCATTGGCGCATTCATCCCCCATAAAATTAACACCAATGGCTCCTAGTGCACCCCCATCGCTTAGTCTGTAGATGATGCAGGCTCCGCCGGCAAGCATGCCGGGTTGATAGTATGAGGCATCGTAATAGTGTGGCTGCCAAACGGAGACGATGTCTTCATGTTGTTTATCCCAGTCTTTACAGGCCTCTGGGCCGGACGAATAGTGCGGATAAAAGCGTTGACTTAGCCAGAAAAAATACTCTTCTGCTGTAGCTTCGAGGGGTAGAGTGATAGCAGACAATAAGAACAGGGCAATGAATGCTTTTGAGGTTCGATTATGACAACCCTCTGGGCTCTGGATGGCAGCTTGGTTGTGTTCAGGTTGGGTTTTACAGCCACTCACGGATTACTTCCTTGTATTTAGTTTGTACTGATTTGCTGGCTGAGCTCTCGTCCTTGCTCGTCATAGTTATAGCTGGTAGTCCGATCAGGTTCTGTGATGGTCACCGGCAGAAACAGAGTCGGGTGCCATTCCGTAACAACGGTGCGCGCCTGAGGCGTGCCATAGGCCTCGGTACGCGACACTTCGAGGCCACGCTCGTTGTAATCGAACCTGGTGACATTGCCCTTGTTGTCAGTACGGGTCTTCACCAGGCCTCGGTCGTCGTAGGTGAAGGTGGAATTGCTGTTGGGGCAGTTGGCCGAGGGCTCGCCTTCGATGGCGATGATGCGGCGGATGCCCTGGATGGTCTGGAAGCGGTAGGTGGTGCGCTTGCCGAGGGCGTTGGTGACGGTGGAGGAGCCGTCGGCGTTGTAGCTCACCAGGGTGCGTTCGGCACCGCCAGCGTGCTCGCTGGAGATGGCACGGCCCTGGTCGTCATAGGCCCAGGTGGCGTAGCGGATGCCGCGCTCGTCGGTGATGCCGGTTAGCAGCGAAGGATTTTTAATGTCTTCATATAGATACTCTCGTTTCTTGGTGTCTCCACCAACTGTTCTGGTGACTCCAATTATTCGATTGCTTTTATCGTACTGAAAAGTAAGCCGAGTGCCAGCTTGTATTACCTCGATGGGTTGCCGGGCAGAGTCCTCTTTGATGGTTAGTGATGTGCCAGATAAGTCTCGGACCTCTATCAAGTCTGCTAGATAAGTCATAGTGATCGTTGAGTTTGGTGTCTCTTGTCTAATAAGTCTTCCTGAGTCGTTGAAGAGCAGGTGTTCCCCATCGTGGGATCTATATGACCAAGCGTCGTCCAGCTTTGCCAAGCTTACTTGTTCGTCTTGTGGGGAGTTCCAGATACCATTATTTTTTGTAAATAGGATTTCTTTTCCTGTTTTGGTTATAACCGTTGTGTATTGGTCGGGTATAAAGCGTAGATGTGCAGAGTAGTTGTGCTGCCAATTCCCGTCGTCACTATTGAAGGATCGTGAGAACTCTAAGGTTGAGGCCGTCGGGGGGATGTCGGTTTCTGTTGAAAATTTATTGCCGGTAACTATGTTTAATTCGATCTTGTTTATTGCGCATGCCGCGGGATTTGAGGCTGGTTGAGGTCCTTTGAATTGGTCATTGCTGCAGGTTCCTTTTGTCGGGTTATAGACTTTTTCTTGTTTGCACCCACTGCCATAACGATAGGTTTTCCGCTCAGTAAGAAGTCGCCCAATATCGCGCAGGTCGTGATACCAACATATTGCATAGGTATCGGAAATGAATTGGACGTGTGAAAAGGAAGCAAATGGGGATGGGTAGTTGGAGGAGCAGGACGCTGCAGGTGATGGGAAGCTCTCAAAGGTGCCTGGGTGGCGCCAAAAATAATAATCTTGCGCATAGGATGTGGCTGTTGGACAGAGCGCGCCAAGGAGGAAAGTGAGAAATGGTTTAGTAATTTGATGGCGGAAATTATATCTGAACAACGTACATTCCTTGTCGTATGAGGGCGGGCATCTCGCTCGGTTATGAGGTGGTCAATCAGCAGTCTTCTGTGTTGACAGCTCAATCTTAAATTCCGTAGCGGCTTGATTACATTTTTCTAGCGGTGATCTCATCGATTCCACATAAACCGCTTGGGCTGCATATGCGAGATACTCAAGGTTTTCTTCTTGATCATGGCAAATACGGATAGCGAAGAGATCATATTCAAGGCTGCTACAACGATTAGCCTGACAAACCTAGCCGCACTACTAGAAAAAATGCATAGAGGTGGTTTGCGCATCGAGCAATCCGTTGTCGTAGGCAGTCGCAAGAGATAGAAATCGCGTCCAGCGATGACCTAGTCAATCAGCTTGAAAAGCAAAAATCTATACTGGCAATACGGTTTGAGGCATTCGATGACAGGCATAGGCATGCGAGGCGGTGCTCCAGAGATCGATATGCGAGCCATTCGAGGCTTCGACCTGTGTTGTGAAGGAGCTGCTCCAGTTTCGCATCGCGGCCCAGGGGCTGGCGATGACATGAGGAGGCGGGTGGCGCGCAGGCGACTTCTGGCCTGAAGCTGCCTTTCTGTTACGACGGGTCAATGGCACATATTTGGTACATGCCTATTGCAGAGGGGGCTCAAAGCCGCGAGATATGGAGGTCCTCAGCGAGAATGCGTCCAATCCATCATCGGCGCAACGGAAAAGCGGCGGGACAGCGCAGGGCGCGTGGTTGCTGGGCTTGTGTATGGATCAACCACATGGGTAACAAATGAGTTCAGTCACATGGGTGACACTTTCAAGGATAGATAACCCTCCTGCTGTTCTCGCTCATCCAGACGGCCAATTACAACTGGGCCGAAATGCACAGCCCAGAGTTCTTCACCAATCTGCTCCAATCCAATCTGTTCGTGCTTGAGGAGGTGCCCTACGTAGATACGTAATCCCCTTCGATTGAGGATGCCGTTGCAATCTGCCCGATAGACTTCGACATGGCCCGGATACGTCAGCTCCGGCAACTGTTCTGGATAAGCACGTGGCGACTCCTGATAGCACTGGCTGGGTGTCTGCTGCTTCAGGGCCTCATGAGGTCTCTGCTGGTTGTAGTCCTGAATGAACTCATCGAAGCGCTGTTGTTGCTCTGCCATGTGCGCCGCCACAGGCTGGGTGACTGCTCGTTTCAAGGTCCGGTGCATGCGCTCATGCCGCCCATTTTGCTCAGGCCGCCCTGGGGCAATGCGCTCCGGAATGATGCCCAGACGTAACCACCAGATCGACAGCTGAGTCAAACCAGTTCTGCCCGTACTGGCAAACGGTGTTCCGTTGTCGGTCCGCAGTCGCAGCGGCAGCCCATGACAACGAAACAGCCGCTCAAAGACTGCCTTGGTCTCCTCCAGTCGTGTCCCTGCCATTCCTTCACAGGCAAGGAGGTATCGGCTGGCGTGATCCATAACCGTCAGGGGGTAGCACCACTTACCGTCCTGGGTCAGAAACTGGCCTTTGTAATCCGCGCTCCAGAGCTCATTGGGCTCATGGGTCGTCTTCAGCGGTTTTGGATAGCTCGGTACCCGGCGGCGGACTCGGCGTGGAGTAACGAGCCCCTCTTGCTTGAGGATCATGTAGATCGTGGTTCTGGAGGGGCTCTGGCCCGGGTATCGCCTTTCGACCAGTGCTTGGATCTTCTTGGGCCCTAGCTCAACTGTCGAGCGGCGACGTAAGTCGAGGATGTACTGACGGATGACGTAGGGAATTCGCTCCTGGTGGTGCCGTTGCCGGCTCTGCTCGGCAAGCCCTTGCATCCCGGCTTGTCTGTAGCGCTCGACCCACTTGTAACCCGTCTTGCGGCTAATGCCGAAGTGCTCGCAAAGCCCAGTAAAGCTGCTCACCTGCCTGAGGTAATCAGCAATGAACAGTACTTTTTCGTCCATAGGTTTCAGCTCTCGCCAAGGCATGGGGCACCCTCCTGAGGGAACCCCGCCAGGTTAAAAACTGTTACCCATGTGGTTGAACCGATTTGTCACCTATGTGGGTGAGTCATACCCTTGAGGCTATTTCTTTAAGCATTTTCGTACAGCTGATAAAGGGCGGTTTGGGGCCGTTTCCGGGGGCATGGCGACGCTCAGGAAACGAAAGCGCAAGGACGGAGCAGCGGCCTATTTGGCCCAGGTCCGGATCATGCGAAAAGGGGTGCAAGTCTATCAGGAAGCCTGGTCTTTCGCTGGCTGCACAGAGCCAGCGCCCGGGCGCCCAGGTGGTGTTTGCACCAGGCAACGCTTTCTGCCCGCTGTGATCATCCTGTTGCCATTGGTGGTTCCAGGTGTCGGGCAACTGAAAGTACACAGCGGCAGACGGAAGTCGGGCTGGCCTAGTACTTGTATCCCATGTAAACCGCCGCATTCTTATTGAGTTCGCGGACTTCGGACTCTCGAATGCGCATTCCATATGAGTAATGCACCGAGTCAGAACTGCTGGAGCTTTCGTCATCCTCCACCGCGTGCGCGCTGGGTATCTCGCGGGAGATATTCGTTTGAACGGCGTGGTGTACCTTGTTTCCGCTTTTTGATGGGCCCGAGACGCTGTACATCGCCCTGTAGTCAGTCCCCCTGGAGGCATCAGTAACAATCTCGGACCACTTCGCTTCGTTTAGCCAACCCCAATAGCTGTTGTTATTGACCTGTTTCGTAAGAGAAAAGGTGATGTCGGTACGTTCTGCCTGGCCCTTTGTCAGGAAGGTGCCGGCATCTTCGATCGTGAACCCGGCGTAACGGCAAAGGTATGCGATGAGGGCGAAGGAGGTCCTGCTGTTACCGTTAGCGCAATGTACCGTCGCGGAGCCCCTGGTTTGCAGTTCCGAATGGATGATGTCCGCAGCCGCTATGAAACAGGGGATGCATTTATCTGCGGTGTCATCCATGCCATGGCTCATATGGCGCAGATCCACTCTGTTCGCGGTCTTCGAAAGGTCGTGATGTGTTCCGAAGTAGATGGTTTCCCCTCCCGGGCCTTGGATGACTCCTCCTCTGTAACCTGCCGAGATTGTCCAGCCACTCTTCTCGTATGGCATGACCTGCCTCCATTCTCGCCACTGTTCCCTGTATGCGCGCGCCGGGTGCTGCCCCGCCAGTGCGCTGAATCAATCTAGTAGCCGGAGCGGTATGCCGCCAGCGATCCGGAGGAGGGGCAGCGCTCAGGCCTGGCGATGTGACGCATCGATCGGTAGCTCGATCTTGAAGCGGGTTCCTTCGCCTTCATGGCTTTGCACCGACAGGGTGCCGCCATGCTTCTGCACGATCCCATAGGAGAGCGAAAGCCCCAGGCCCGTGCCCTTGCCGACCGGCTTGGTGGTAAAGAATGGATCGAAGATGTGGGGCAGCACATCATTGGGAATGCCACTGCCGTCATCCGCTATCTCGATCCCCACCCGCCCGTCGCCCGCCCAGGTGGTGATCACGATTCTTCCTCGTGCCTCCCCCATGGCTTGCGCTGCGTTGACCACGAGATTCATGACGACCTGGTTGATCTGAGAGGGCAGGCATTTCACCTCCGGCAGGTCGCCGAAGTTCCGCACTATATCGGCGCGGTACTTCACCTCGCTCGCCACGATATTCAGCGTCGACTCTATGCCCTGATGGATATCGGCCCATTGCCACTCCGTGTCGGTATCGACGCGGGAGAAGTCCTTCAGGTCCTGGATTATCTTGCGGACCCGGCCGATGCCTTCCCTCGTTTCATTCAGCAGCGAGGGGATGTCGTCCTTGAGGTAGTCCAGGTCGACGCGCTTGCGAAGGGCGCTCACCCGCGCCTTCAAGTCCTCGTCTGCGATGGATGGCTCCGCCGATTCATAGGCCTGCAGGACTTCAAGCAGTTCGCGGAAGTAGGTTTCCAGCGTGCTGTGATTGGATGAGATGAATCCGATCGGATTGTTGATCTCATGCGCCACGCCAGCGGCGAGCTGCCCGATCGATGCCAGTTTCTCGTTCTGTATCAACTGGCTTTCCAACTGTTTGCGCTCGGCTATCTCCTGCTGCAGGACGCTGTTGGTACGTGTCAGGTCCTCGGTCCGGACCCGCACCTGGTGTTCGAGGCTTTCCATCTGCTGCTGCAGGCGCTGGGTCATGTCCCACTTGGCGGTGAGCGAACAGGCGAGCTGGCTGACTTCGATATTGTCGAAGGGCTTCTTCAGGATCAGCAGCCTGTCAGCCACCCGGAGCCTGGCGAGCAGCTCTTCCCATGAATAGTCGGCATATGCGGTGCAGACGACGACTTGCAGTCGCGGGTCCGCCTGCCAGAGGTGTTCGATGGTTTCCACCCCATCCCACCCCTGCGGCATGCGCATGTCGACAAAGGCCATCGCATAAGGCCTGCCCTCGGCCAGTGCCTTCTCCAGCAGCTTCAGGCCATCCTGGCCGCGATAGGCCGAATCGATCTCGAATTCTCTCGCCTCCGTGGTCGGGCCCGTGCCGAACAGCTGCGCTTCGAATGCGTCCAGCGCCTGGGTATCGCTGGGCTCCGGCGCGAGGATCTTGCGAAAGTCGTCGTGGATGGACGGCGTGTCGTCGATCAGCAGAATGCGGCGGTTACCCGGGTTGTCCATGCGCCAGCCCTCTCTTCTTCATAGGGATTTCCAGGGTGAAGCAGGCCCCCGCCCCCGGGCCGTCACTCTCGACCCGCAACGAGCCGTCCATCTCGATGGCGGCGAGCGCGCAACTGTGAAGCCCGAAACCGTGGCCGTCTTTCCGGGTGGTGAAGCCATGGGCGAAGATGCGCGTCAGGTTGGCCTGCTCGATCCCCTCGCCGTTGTCCCTGACGCGGATGGTCAGGCTGGAGGCTCCCAGTTGCACGGACAGGGTCAGGCGTCGCGGCCGATCCTCCTGCGTACTCATGGCCTGCTTGGCGTTACTGATCAGGTTCACCAGGATGAGCAGGGTGCGGTGCTTGTCCAGGACGACCTCCGGCAGGTCGTCATATTCCTTCACGATCTCGACGTGGTGTCGAACCAGCGCGTCGGATTGCATGCGCAGCGCATCTTCCATCAGCTCATTGATGCTGATGGGTTCGACGATGCTGGAGGGGCCTGCGTAGGACTGCTGCGTCGAGACGATTTCCTTGATGTGATTGACGCTCCGTGTCATCTGCTCGAGCTCATTGACGATGCTCTCCCGCTCCGACGAGAGCGCCTCCGATACCTGGGCGATGTAGCCGGGCAGCAGCTTTCCCTTCTCGTCGTGACTGATGAAGGCGCCGAGGTCGTCCTGGTGCGCCGTCATCATCTCCACCGCCCTGGCCAGGCCGAGCGCTTTGGAATTGCGCACCCGGCGGGCCACCAGGTCGGCGGAGATATTCACGCTGTTCAGCACATTGCCGACGTTGTGCAGCACGTTGGTCGCGATCTCGGCCATGCCCGCATGCCGGGCAGCGGCAACCAGCTCGCTCTGGGCCCGTTGCAGTTCGTGGGTCCGTACCTGTACTCGCCGTTCGAGCTCGTCATTGGCGGCTTGCAACGCCTTGTTCATGCGGTTGATCTCCGCATAGCTGCGCAGGAGCCAGTAGCCCAGGAATAGCAGCAGCGCCGCCAGGATGGCCGCGAACACCAGCAGGTACCGGTGGGAGACCTGGTCCTGGGCGGCGGCCGCCAACTGCTCCCCGCTCAATACTTCGATCAGCGCGTCCAGACGCGTGGCCACCGGCACGGCGGCGATCTGGTTGAGCAGGGCGTTGACGTGCTTCTGCTCGCTGAGAACGGTCCGGACATGAGCCGAGAACAGGTCGATGGCGCTGCCGATGTCAGGGCTCAGCCCGGCCTTCTGTTCCTCGATCTTCTGCAGTCCGAGCTGTATCTCCTCGGCCTTGTCGTCCGTGGTGACCTGCGAATACTCCATCGTGCTCAGGAGTGCGTCGAACACGTAGCCGGACGTCGTGTCGAGCACCATGCTGCTGCGCTGGTCACTGATCAGGTTCTGCACGTCATCTTCGGCGGTGGGTAGAAAATTCAGTGAATTGCGCAGGATGGCGTTATGCGACTTGAACGCCTCGATCAGGCCGGACTTCTCCTCCAGCGCCGTCCTGTACAGTTCCGTGTTCCGTTCCCAGCGCTCCGGGTTGTGCAGGGGCGCCTCCGCGAGGCGTTGTTCGAGGCGCTGCCAGTTGCTCTCCATTTCGCTGAGCGGGTCGACCAGCAGGTCGTAGTCGAGGTTGATGCCGATACGCGAGCGCAGCACCTGGACTTCCCATTGGGCGTCGCTCTGCTTGATCTGGCGGAGTATCGCCAGCGACCCGAAGTAGCGGGCTGGCTCGTAGGCATCCGCCCGGAGGAACAGGAACAGGAGCGTGCCGGCGAGCGCGAGAGCGGCGCCCACCAGCACGATCCAGAGGTTACCCCTGCGGATATCGCTCACTGCGCACCTTGCATTTCGCCCGTCAGTGTTTTCAGGAAGAGGATGATCAGCCGCCTGTCCTCCGGGTCCGCCTTGCGGCCCAGCTGGTATTTGAACATCACGTCCACGGCGTCCTCCAGGGTCTGCGCCGAGGCGTCGTGGAAGTAGGGCGCGGTGAGCTCGACGTTGCGCAGGCCCGGCACCTTGAACACATGACGGTCCTCGTCCCGGCCGGTGACCAAAAAGCGCCCGAGGTCGGCTTCAGAGCTGCTCCCCTTGTCCTTGAAATAGTCCCCCATGACCCCGAATTTCTGGAACATGTTGCCGCCCACGTTCATGCCCTGGTGGCAGGAGATGCATCCGCTCTGCTTGAAGCGCGCATACCCCGCCTTCTCCTCATCGCTGATGGCCGTGGAGTCGCCCTCCAGGAACAGGTCGAATCGAGCCTTCGGTGTGAGCAGCGTCCGCTCGTAGGTCGCGATGGCGTTCTGGACGTTCGCCTGGGTCACCCCATCCGCGTAGCTAGACTCGAAGGCATCCCTGTAGGTCTCGTCCGCCGCCAGGCGCGCGAGCAATGCAGGCCATTCGGCCCCCATTTCCCTGGGGTTGCGGATGACATCGTCGATCTGCGCCTCCAGGCTCGCGGCGCGGCCATTCCAGAATTGGCGGAAGTTGAGGCTGGCATTGAACACGGTGGGTGTGTTCACCAGCGTCAGGTCACCGATGAGGCCGACGGACAGGCTCTTGCCATCGGCCCCGCCCCGGTCCAGCTGGTGGCAGCTGGAGCAGGCCACGGCACCGTTGGCGGAGAGGCGCGTGTCGTTGAACAGCCGGCGGCCCAGCTCGGCTCGGCCCGCGTCTTCGGTATGCCAGCGCGGCAAGGGCTTGATCGGTTCATTGAGCGGTGCGGCGACGCAAGGGGAGGCCAGCGGCAACACCGCCAGTGCAAGGTGCAGGATGCGCCGCTTGATGTCGGCGTTCATCGTTCCACTCCGGCGTGGCCGTTGCGACGTCTGGCGAACTCGGCGAATTCGGCGGCCGGCAAGGCCCGTGAAAAGTAGAAGCCCTGGGCTTCATCGCAATGCCGGCTCGTCAGAAACTCCAACTGCTCGGCGGTCTCGACCCCCTCGGCCGTGACGGTGAGCCCGAGGCTGTCGGACATGGCGATGATCGCGGCGACGAGGGCCGCGTCCTTCTCATGCACGCCTATGTCGCGGATGAACGACTGGTCGATCTTCAAGGTATCGACCGGGAACAGCTTCAGGTAGCCGAGATTGGAATAGCCGGTGCCGAAATCGTCGATCGCCAGCCGTACCCCGAGCGACTTGGCGCCCTGCAGCACGAGGGCGCTGTCTTCATGATCCTGCACCAGCAGGCGCTCGGTTATCTCCAGCTCAATGCAGCCGGGATCGACGCCCGAACTCTCCAGCGCTTGCTTCAGTGCCGGGAGGAAGTCGTCCTGGCGGAAGTCCACGGGGGAAAGATTGATCGCGGTACAGAGCGGGCCGAGCCCATGAAGGTTCCACAGGTGCGTCTGCCGGCTCGCCTCCTTCAGCACCCATCGGCTCAAGGGCACGATGAGGCCGGACTCTTCCGCTATCGGGATGAAGCAGGTTGGCGGAATGGCCTCGCCGTTGGGCTGGAACCACCGTATCAGGGCTTCGCAGCCGATGACGCGGTCGGTGCGCAGGTCGATCTTGGGCTGGTAATGGAGCACGAACTCTTCGTTTTCCAATGCGCGTCGGAGCGCCACTTCCAGCGACTGTTGGTCCCGGGCGCGCTGCTTGAGCATCGGATCGTAGAGCCGTGCCGTGTTGCGCCCCTGGCCCTTGGCCTCGTGCATGGCGGTCTCGGCCCGCTTGATCAACATGCGCGGGTCGTCGCCGTGGCCGGGGTAGCGGCTCACCCCGACGCTCGCCGTCACGGCCAGCACTTCACCTTCAATGAGGCGCGGTGTGGCGATGGCGGCCAGGAGCTGGGCGGAAAATGCGGTGTCGCCCCCTCTGTCGGCGAAGTCGCCCACCACCACGAATTGGTCCGAGCCTGGCCTGTAGAGCACGTCCTCGTCCTTCAGGGCGCGCTGGATGGCGGTGCCGCTCGCCTGCAGCACGGCATCCCCGAATGGATAACCCCAGGCGTTGTTTATATGTTTGAGACGGTCGAGGCCGATGTACAGGAGAGAGAATCCGGACGTCGGCGATGTGCGGATGCACCGCACCAGCCGGTCCCGCAGAAGGTTCAGGTTGGGTAGCCCGGTCAGTGCGTCGTATTGCAGATGGTGCGCGAGTCTCAGCAACTCCGATGCACGGTGTTCGATCGTGATCTCCATGGCCTTGACCCTGATCTTGTTCTCTTGCATGGCCTGCCACTTGGCCGTCAGGGTGTTTGCAATCTGGCGGATTTCGATGGCATCGAACGGCTTCTTCAGCACCAGCAGCCGGTCATTGAGGTTCAGGCGTTCGCTCAGTTCGTCCCAGACCAGGTCGGAGAACGCCGTGCACAACGCGATCTGCAGATCAGGATCGAGCCGCCAGAGCCTTTCGATGGTTTCCAGGCCGTTCCAGCCCGGGGGCATGCGCATGTCGACGAAGGCCATCGCGTAGGGGCGGTATTCGGCCAGCGCCTGTTCCGCCAGGGCGTGGCCGTCCAGGCCCTGGTAGGCATGATCCAGTTCGTAGCGGATGGAGGGCCTGGGTTCCGCTACTCCGAAGAGCAGGGACTCCATCGAGGAGAGGCCCTGTGTCGCCTCGGGGCTGAGGATCTTGCGGTAGTCCTCGTGCATCGAAGGGGTGTCGTCGATGATCAGGACGCGCCGATTTCCCGCAGGAATGTAGTGGCTCATGGCAGCGCACGCGGTCGATGTCGCCGCGCCGCCCCACTGGCTGGAAACAATACGCGCATCGGTTGCCACATCCCTGCAATTGGCCCGTCCCTTACTTCTTAAAGTACGGGCTTGGCCATTGTTCAAGTTCACTCGCCGGGCGGTGGCACGGTGCAGTTCGCAAGCGCCAGGGTCGATGGCGGGAAAACCTGGATGCTTCCGCTACACGCTCATGGGTGCGTACAAGTCATGTCCAAGTGTTCCGTTCCTGTCGATCTCCATCCTGCAATTGCCCATGGCTCGCCGCTTTACGGGCAGTGAAAGCGACTACGCTGAAAAACATCTTCGACCCGGCTCCGATGCGAGCCATGGCAAGAGCGGATGGCATGGAAGACAACACACCCACGGATGCGACCCGTTTCACTGTGCTTCTGGTTGACGATGAGGTCTTCATCCTCAACAGCCTGAAAAGGCTTCTGCGCAGCCAGCCTTACGATCTCCTCCTGGCGGAGAGTGGCGAGCAGGCTCTCGAACTGCTCGCCAGCCACCCCGTCGATCTGGTCGTGTCCGATGCCCGCATGCCATCGATGGACGGTGCGACGCTGCTGGCGGAAATCTATCGACGTCATCCGCAGACCATCCGCATCCTGCTCACGGGCTACACGGACATGCCGACCCTGATCAAGGCGATAAACGAAGGGCGCATCCATCGCTACCTGAGCAAGCCCTGGGATGACGCGGAGCTCCTGTCCACCCTCGAACAGTCGCTGGCCCACCTGCACTCCGAGCGTGAGCGCCAGCGGCTCGAGAAGGTGACCCTGCAGCAGAAGGCCGCCCTCGAACAGCTCAACGCGACGCTGGAGAAACGCGTCGAGTCGCGTACCGCAGAGCTCCAGCAGACGGCCGACATGCTCGACCTGGCCTACGCGGAGCTCAAGCGCAGCTACGTGGTCAGCACCGAGGTCTTCTCCCTTCTGGTCAACCAAAGGCTTCCCCAGGGCAAGCAAACCAACCAGGCGCTCAACGAACTGGTCCGTGCCTGCTGCAATGCGGGCCTCGTGGAGCCCTCGCTGGAGCACGACCTGATCATGGCCGCCGCCCTCTATAACGTGGGCAAGCTCGGCTGGAGCGACAGCATGCTGGCGAGGCCGTCGGACCTGATGCACCACCATGAGCGCGACACGTTCAGGGCCTACCCGGAAACCAGCGAATCGCTGCTGATGTCGCTCGAGCCGATGCAGGATGCGGCACGGCTGATCCGCCACCATCAAGAGCGCTGGGATGGCAGCGGCTTTCCGGACCATCTCAAAGGCAGCGCCATCCCCCAGGGTTCGAGATTGCTCAAGCTCGCTGTGGACTTCGTGGAGTTGCAACGAGGCCTGGTGCTGGAGCGCAACATGAACCGGGACGAGGCCCTGATGTTCATTCGCAAGTACGCGGGACGTCTGTACGACCCCGACATGATCGAGCCCTTCGTCCAGGTCTGCGCCTCATACCTGACGGACATCACGCTCGCCGATCCCCGCGTGCGCGGGCTGGGTACGCGCGACCTCGAAGGCGGCATGGTGCTGGCGCGCAACCTCAACGCGGACAACGGGATGTTGCTGCTCAACGCGGGCAAGGTGCTGACCCCGGCGCTGGTGGAGAAACTGATCGCCTTCGAGGCGATGGAAGGCGCGCGTTACACCGTATTCGTACGCGTTGCAGAAACTGCCTGATTTCACTGGAGGTACCCATGGCACGTATCCAATTGGTCGACGATGACCCGTTGATCCTCCGCACGCTCCAGCGAGCGATGCGCGATGCCGGCTGGGAGCTGGAACCCTTCGACGATCCGGTCCTGGCGTTGCACGCCCTGGCGGAAAAACCCTATGAGGTGATCGTCTGCGACCACCATATGCCCGACATCGATGGCGTCACCTACCTGCAGTTCGCCAAGCAATGCCAGCCCGCCAGCATCCGTATCCTCCTGAGCGGCATGGCCGATCACCAGGCGCTGATGCAGGCGATCAACCAGGCTGAAATCTATCGGTTCATCCCCAAGCCCTGGGAAAACGAAGAGCTGCTCGCCACCGTGCGGGGGGCGTTGACCCTGTACCGGACGCGCGAGCATGACCGCAGGGAACTCGACCTCCTGCAGATCCACAAGCACCGCGGCGAAGCCGAGCGCATGCAGATCAAGGTGCTCAAGACCCGCCACGGTGAGCTGTACGAAGTGCAGCGAGATGAACAGGGCCGCATCGTGCTGGACGGGGAGGAGTGAGCTCCGACGCTACGGCCCACCCGTCCTCCCATCACTCCTCGTCGGTCCCGTGGAACCACGCCCGGGGGCCTGGCCATGGATCATCCCCGCCCCTGCCGGACTTCCTGCCTGCTGCCATCGCCTCGCAGCGGGCCTTGGCCCGGTTTCGCCGTCTTGCCAACAGCGTCACGAACCCGAGCACGTGCGCCCCGGAGAGTGTGGCGATCCATGCGCCGGATCAATGGCGGCGGGTTTCGAGTCGCTAGGATGCGCCCGAATCCAACCACGAAAAGGAGTTCTTCATGTCAGATCGGGTTTCCATTCACCTGGCGGGCGCTCCGGGTATCCAGGCTGCGGAGAAGCTGCTCGAGCTGGATGGTTACGGCAGTTTCAGGCAGGTCATGAGCGGGGAGATGTCCGCGGCGCTGGACGAGGAGTGCTACCTGCTGGCCCTCGAGGGCGACTATGTCGGCTTCGCCGTGATCCGAGGCGCCTCAGCCGGCAACTCGGGCTTCTTCGAGATCTTCCGGCTGTTCGTTGCCGTACCCGCGCGCGGCAAGGGCGTGGGCAGGCGCGCGGTCGCCCAGCTCATCGAGTTGCTCAAGAAGCGGGGCAAGGATGAGCTGGTGCTGGAGGTCGAGAGCGAGGCCGCAGCAGCGTTCTGGGAGGCCGTGCTGCAGGGCTACAAGGTCCACGACCTGCATAACGGCAAGCGCATCGTCCATCTCTACCCCGCCTGAACCTCCCGGCCCGGCGCGGCATCGCTGGCGGATCGGGTTCCGCGATGCCGCTGTCCCGGTGGTGCCGCCGTCAGGCTCAACCGGTGGCCGTGAATTGTGCGGGCAGGTCGAGGCGCTGGCGCAGGTCGCGGAAATGGGCGAGCGAATCGCGGAAGAAGGCTGCCGGCAGCACCCCGTAGTGCCGCAGCGCATGCTCCACCCGGTCCAGCCCGGCCCGCTCGGCCAGCTCATAGGCGCGCATGCCCTTTTCGATGCGCTCGGTGGTGCTGGCGAAGTCGGCGAACTTCATGTCGCGGCTGCTGGGGAAGTAGGCGAATTCGATGCGCGGGCGTAGCGCCACCCGGCGGATCAGCGGCCAGTCCAATGCCGCCAGGGCCCGTTCCACGGCCGGCCCGACGATGGCGGCCTGCTCCCACAGGAAGAACGCCTCGAACAGTTCGCGCCGCTCCGGTTGCGACAAGGGCTCGCCCAGTGCCTGGGCGTGGTGGCAGGCGTCCAGGGCGGCCAGCAGGCGGGGCTGCAGGAAGCGTGTGGCCCCCGGCGCCTGGCCATGCAAACGGCTGAAGTGGTAGGCCGTGTAGGCCTCGACACAGACCTGCCGGTTGATCTCGCGGAAGGCGTCGGCGAAGGCGTGCAGCTGGCGCAGCTTGTCCTGGCGCAGGGCGGGGGAGAAGAGGAACTGGGCGGAGAGCAGGGCGCCGACCCGCATGCCGAGGGCGAAGTAGCCGGCACCCCACAATGCGCCGTGTGCGGCGATCAGCGGGAAGACGTTGCGTCCGCCGGAGCATTCATAGAGATGGTGATAGACCGAGGCGCGCTGCCCCAGGTCGGTGATGGCGCCGGCCAGGAGCGTCGCCTCCTGGTGAATCCGCTGGTGGTCTCGGGTGAGGGTGTCGCCGTCGCTATCCATATGCAGGGCTCCAGAACGAATCGTCTGGATTAAATCTATGCAGGCGCGGCTCTACCAGCCTCGCGGCAAATTGCCTCAGGGTTCGTCACGGCTCCAGGCCCCTCGCAGATTGAAAGGGTGACGACGGCCTCATTGCGCGGCGTGCGACGGCATTGTCAGCAGGTCCTGCCGATACGCCCGCTGGTCGGGCCGGCATCGGCTTCGCGGCGAAAGGCCAGTACTCTCGCGCGCCTGTCTGTTCCCTGGCGGGACGCCTGTCCGCATGCGGCGTCGGCGCGCCATCCGGGAGCAAGATCCATGGAGCCGTAGTTGCAGGACATTGGATGTCGTCTTCACCCCTCGCATGGCCGGTTTTTTTCCGGCCCATTCGCTGCGCCCCGTACCGATCTCGCGTTGCACCTGGGGCCCGTCGCCCGATGCCGTCCGGCATTTCGTCGACACAGTCACGTTCGGCAGATTTCCCTGGGCGTGCCTGTGGGGATTTCGCCCTGCTGTCCGTCTTCAGTCTCATCGCCCTGTCGATCCAATCCGCCAACGCGCCGCTGCCCGCCGGGCTGACGTCGCCGGCACCTTCCGTTCGTTCAAGGAGAACCCCATGAGCATCGTCTCGAGAACCGCTCTGCTGCCGCTACTGGCAGCCGTGGCACTGGCCGGCCTGTCGGGCTGCGCCACCGAAACCTCCACCGCCGTCGCGGTGCAGCAGGTCGAAAGCGTCAACCGCCCGTATAGCGGCCCGCGCTCGCCCATTGCCGTCGGCAAGTTCGACAACCGCTCCAGCTACATGCGCGGCATCTTCTCCGACGGCGTCGACCGCCTCGGCGGCCAGGCCAAGACCATCCTCATCACCCACCTGCAGCAGACCAACCGCTTCAGCGTGCTGGACCGCGACAACATGAGCGAGATCCAGCAGGAGGCGGCGATCAAGGGCCAGGCCCAGCGCCTCAAGGGGGCCGATTTCGTGGTCACCGGCGACGTCACCGAGTTCGGTCGCAAGGAAGTGGGCGACCACCAGCTGTTCGGCATCCTCGGTCGCGGCAAGACCCAGATCGCCTACGCCAAGGTAGCGCTGAACATCGTCAACATCTCCACCTCCGAGGTTGTCTATTCGACCCAGGGCGCGGGCGAGTACGCGCTGTCCAACCGCGAAGTGATCGGCTTCGGCGGCACCGCCAGCTACGACTCCACCCTCAACGGCAAGGTGCTGGACCTGGCCATGCGCGAGGCGGTGAACAAGCTGGTCAATGCGGTCGACAGCGGTGCCTGGAAGCCGCAGAACTGAAATCACGGATGCTCTAGGGAATGACAATGGAAATGCGCAAGACCATCGCCTGCTCGGCGGCATTGCTGGGCAGCCTGATGCTGGCCGGCTGCAGCGGGCCGAAGACGCTGTACCAGTGGGAGGGCTACCAGACCCAGGTCAACCAGTACTTCAAGGGCGAGGCCCGGGAGGCGCAGGTCGAGGCGCTGGAAGCCGACCTGCAGAAGATCAAGGCGAAGAATGGCGCGGTGCCGCCGGGCTACCACGCCCAGCTCGGCCTGCTGTACTCGACCCTCGGCAAGGATGACCGGATGATCCAGGCGTTCCAGACCGAGAAGGCGCTGTTCCCCGAGTCCGCCTCGTACATGGACTTCCTGATGAAGAACGCCAAGGGAGGCGCACAATGACCCGCCTGTTTTCCCGGTTGTTGGCCTGCGCCGTGCTCGGCGCGCTGATCAGCGGCTGCGCGCCGACCAAGAGCGTGGATTACTCGGCCTTCAAGGAGGCGCGCCCGCGTTCGATCCTGGTGCTGCCGCCGCTCAACGAGTCGCCCGACGTGAAGGCGACCTACAGCATGCTGTCCCAGGTCACCTATCCCCTGGCCGAGGCCGGCTACTACGTGCTGCCGGTGGCCCTGGTGGACGAGACCTTCCGCCAGAACGGCCTGACCGCCGCCGGTGACATCCACCAGCTGCCGCCGGCCAGGCTGCGCGAGGTGTTCGGTGCCGACGCCGCGCTCTACGTCACCGTGAGCGAGTACGGCACCCAGTACATGCTGATCAGCAGTGCCTCGATCGTCACCGCCAGCGCCCGCCTGGTCGACCTGAAGAGCGGCACCACCCTGTGGACCGGCTCGGCGACCGCCTCCAGCGAGGAGGGCAACAACGGCAACAGCGGTGGCCTGGTCGGCATGCTGGTGACCGCTGCGGTGAAGCAGATCATCAACAGCTCCATGGAGGACGCGTCTTATCCCATCGCCGGGATGACCAGTGCGCGCCTGCTCTCGACCGGCCGCAACGGTGGCCTGCTCTACGGTCCGCGCTCGCCGAAGTACGGCACCGACTGATCGGATCGCCGGCGCACCGGCCGGTGCGCCGGCTCCTTCTTCTTTCAGCTTGGCTCCCGCATCGCCATGGCGGCGTTTGCGCTCAATGGCTCTCGATGCGATTGCGGCCGTTGGCCTTGGCGCGGTAGAGCGCCAGGTCGCTGCGCGACAGCGCGGCTTCGGCCGTGGCGTCGTCGGCGCTGATGCGGGTGATGCCGATGCTCACCGTCAGGGGGATCACCTCGCCCTGGTGGCGCAACGGGGTCTCCGCCAGCTGCTGCTGCAGGCGCTGGGCGAACACCAGGGCGCTGTCGTGGCTGGCATCGTTGAGCACCACGGCGAACTCCTCGCCGCCCATGCGCCCGGCGAAATCCACCCGCCGCATCTGCTGCACCAGCAGGGTCGCGAAATGGCGCAGTGCCTCATCGCCCACTGCATGGCCCCAGCGGTCGTTGATCACCTTGAAGTGGTCCAGGTCGAGCATCAGCAGGGCGGCGCCATGGCCGGTGGGGCGGCGCAGCCGGGCCAGTTCTTCCTCGATGCGCGACATGAAGTGACGGCGGTTGGGCAGCTGGGTGAGGAAGTCGGTGGTGGCCAGTGCCTGCAACTCCGCCTCGATGCGTTTGTGTTCGGTGATGTCGGTGACGAAGCCGTGCCAGAGCACGCTGCCGTCAGCCAGGCGTTTGGGGTGTGCATTGCCCTGGCGCCAGCCGGTGTCGCGGCCGGGCACCAGCACCCGGTACTCCATGTGCCAGGGGGTGAGGGCCACTGCCGAGGTCTCCAGGGAGTCCTGGTAGGCGGCCAGGTCGTCCGGGTGGATCAGCGCCAGGATGCGCTCGCGCCCCGTCGGCAGCTTCAGCTGTTCGGGGGAAAGGCCATAGACGTCCTGGCTGCCGGCGCTGACATAGCGGTAGCTGCCGCTGCCGTCGGCGAGGCGCAGGTACTGGAAGACCATGCCGGGGATCTCGTTGGTCAGGTCCGTCAGCAGGTCGAGGTTCTGCTGCAGGCGCTCGGCCATGTGCCGGGTCCGGGTGATGTCGGTGGTGGTACCGAGCATCCGCAGGGGGCGGTCCTGGTCGTCGCGCTCCACCACCTTGCCGCGGCTGATCACCCAGATGTAATGGCCGTCCTTGTGGCGCAGGCGGTGCTCCACCTGGTAGTCGGGGGTGCGTTGCTCGAAATGCTCGAGGATGCTGCGCTTCACGTAGTCGAGGTCATCGGGGTGGACGCGGGTGTAGCTGTCCTCGATGCGCGTGCCGATCTCGTCGTCGGCATAGCCCAGCAGTGATTTCCAGCCGGGCGAGTAGTGGATCAGCCCATTGACCACGTCGCGGTCCCAGATGCCGGTGCCGCTGCCGGCGACGGCTAGGGCCAGGCGCTGTTCCTTTTCCCGTAGCACCCGCAGCCATTCGCGCATGCCCAGCACTTCGCGGTGCCGGGTGAACAATTCGCTCGCCAGGTTGGCGAATTCGGCCAGTGCGACTGGGTCCACCTCGCGGGGCTGGTCGTCGAACAGCAGCAGTTCGCCGCCGCCATCGGCGATGGGGCAGCGGGCTAGCGGTTGCGGGGTGCCGGAGACCAGCACCCGCGCGGCCCTTTGCTGGTCGATGCCGTCGCAGGCGAGCGGGCCATCGGGCTCGATGAGCACGACGGCACCGATGCCGAAATGCAGGCGCACGAGATGCAGCAGGGAAGAGAATCGGTTGGCCGTGGTGCTCACATCGGTACCTCGAGAACGGCTATCTGCCCTGGATGAAGTGGAGGCTCATCGTTCCGTCCCTGGTCCGCTGGCGGCAGTGCGATCCTGCCGCGCGGCACTGTGTCATCGACCTTGCAATGAATGTAACAGGGTGTGACTTCAATCAAGGGGTTCCCTTGCTTCTGGATGCTAGCTTAGTGCTATTAACTTGCCATGGAAGGGTGGGCCCGTGCAGCAGGAAGTGCTTGCCGCTTCCGATTTTCCGATGCCGCGCTTGGCTTTCCATGGTTATCCGGGCGAGTCGTACGCCTGACGCCGCCCTGGGCATGTCAGGGCTCCAACCGGAAGGGACGCCATGATCAGCTTCAAGACTTCGCCCGAAACCCACCGCACCCTCAGCAAGGTGTCGATGATCCTGCTGAGCCTCGCCGCCATGATCGGCGCTGGCTTCCTCATCGTCACCGCGATCCTCAACTACCTCGATGCCAACGCCATCCTCAAGGACCATTCCGAGGTGGTGGCGCCGGTGAGCCTGGACGCCGTGACCGAGGAACACCACCGCCGCGGCCGTACCAGCGAGACCTACCACTTCCACTATGTCTTCGAGGTGGCCGGCAAGGCCTACGACGGCACCTTCGAGACCTCCGCCTCCAATGCCGAGCCCTATCTCAGGGAGGGCGCCTCGGTGAAGGTGGCCTACGCCAATGCCGCGCCGTCCCGTTTCGGCCGCCTGGAGGTGCTGCAGAGCCAGGCCGATTTCGGCTCCAGCATCACCCGCGCGCTGACGGCGATCCCGCTGGCCGCGCTGATCGCCTTCATCCTCCACCTGATGCTGACCCGCCGCCTGTTCGTGCCGCGGGAAACCTCGGCCTGATGCGCAGAACCCCGCTTGCGCGGGGTTCTTTGCTGGCTGGGCAGGGCGTCTCAGGCGCCGCAATCGTTCTGCAGGGTGGCCTGGGTGATGTTGCTGTCCGCCGGCACGCTGCGGGTCAGCCAGACGTTGCCGCCGATGACCGAGCCCCTGCCGATGGTGATGCGCCCGAGGATGGTCGCGCCGGCGTAGATCACCACGTCGTCCTCGACTATCGGGTGGCGCGGCTGGCCCTTCTGCAGGTTGCCCGACTCGTCCGAGGGGAAGCGCTTGGCGCCCAGGGTCACCGCCTGGTAGATGCGCACCCGCTCGCCGATGATCGCCGTCTCGCCGATCACCACGCCCGTGCCGTGGTCGATGAAGAAGCTCTTGCCGATGGTGGCGCCGGGGTGGATGTCGATGCCGGTGGCCGAGTGGGCGATCTCCGCGATG
This sequence comes from Pseudomonas sp. Pc102, assembly GCF_018408275.1. Taxonomy (NCBI): domain Bacteria; kingdom Pseudomonadati; phylum Pseudomonadota; class Gammaproteobacteria; order Pseudomonadales; family Pseudomonadaceae; genus Pseudomonas; species Pseudomonas sp. Pc102. Next base: position 2,784,498 of record NZ_AP021905.1, read on the forward strand.
ATGCGCGCCAGCAGCGGCAGGCCGTTGCTGTAGAAGTAGTGCGCCAGGCGGTGGTGGATCACCGCATGCACGCCCGGGTAGCACAGCAGCACCTCGTCGACGCTGCGCGCGGCGGGGTCGCCCTGGTAGGCGGCCAGCACGTCGGTGTCCAGCAGCACGCGCAGTTGCGGCAGCGCGGCGGCGAAACCCTTGACTACGCGGATCGCCTGGCACTCGCTGTCGCCATCGTCGGCGCTGCCGTTGCGGGCGGCGTAGCCGAGCTCGCGGCGCACTTCGATCACCAGCGCGTTGAGCGCCGTGTCCAGGGTGTGGCCGACGTAGAAGTCTTCGCTCTCCTCGCGCAGGTCGGTGGGGCCGAGGCGCATGGGGAAGAGGGCGCCACTGATGGCTTCGATGATCTGGCCGACCGCGACGCGCGACGGCAGTTCGCGACCGCCACGGTCCTGGGTACGGCCATGGCGGTTGCGCCACTCGGCGCGGGCGGCGCGCAGTTCGGAGACGATCTGGTCCAGCTGCCAGCTGACCTTGGGGCAGCCGCTGGGGCCGGGAGTGAACTTGTTCATGGTTGATCCTGTTGGTGCGCAAGGCTGGCGATAGCCTTGCGCAGGAGGGCGCTTCTCGGCAAGAAGATTCGCAGCGGATCAGTCGGCGGGGATCAGCCCTTCGGCTTCCTGGCGGCTCTTCATGCTGGCGGTGGTGCCGATGGAGGCGAGGATGATGGCGCCGATGGCCAGCCATTGCAGCAGGGACAGGCGCTCGCCGAGGAACAGCAGGCCGGAGAGGGCGCCCAGGGCCGGCTCGATGCTCATCAGCGTGCCGAAGGTGCGCGCCGGCATGCGGGTCAGGGCGTACATCTCCAGGGTGTAGGGGATGGCGGTGGAGAGCAGCGCCACGCCGAGCGCGGTGGGGATCAGGGCGAGGTTCAGCAGGTCCGTGCCGGCGTGCACCATGCCGAAGGGCGCGGCGACGAAGGCGGCCACCATCACGCCCAGGCAGGCGCTCTGCATACCGTGTTCGGCCCCGGCGCGCTGGCCGAAGATGATGTAGAGCCCCCAGCAGACCCCGGCGCCCAGCGCATAGGCGGCGCCCAGCGGGTCGATGCCGGCGGCGCCTTCGCCGATGGGCAGCAGCAGCGCCAGGCCGGCCACGGCCAGGGCGATCCACACGAAGTCCAGCAGGCGTCGGGAGGACAGGATCGCCACCGCCAGCGGGCCGGTGAACTCCAGCGCCACGGCGATGCCCAGCGGCACCGTTTGCAGCGACATGTAGAACAGCAGGTTCATGAAGCCCAGCGCCGAGCCGTAGGCCAGGACGCTGCCCAGGGCGCCGGTGTTGATGCGGGTGCGCCAGGGGCGCAGCACCAGCAGCAGGAAGAGGGCGGCGAAGATCAGGCGCAGGCTGGTGGTGCCCTGGGCACCGATGACGGGGAAGAGCGACTTGGCCAGGGAGGCGCCGCTTTGTACCGAGGTCATGGCGACCAGCAGGATGCCGACGGGAAGCAGCGTCGAGGTGAGGGGGCGGGAATTCATGAAAGGGTCCGGATCAGGCAGTGGCGAGGAGGTGACGCTTGTTCTGGTTGGTTATGTGCAACATAATGCGCAAAATTCACCCTTTGAGCAATATATTGCCCAGCACCATGGACCGACCCAACGTACTCGAACACGTCTCCGGCAATGTGCGCCGGCTGCGCAAGGAACTCGGCCTCAGCCAGGACGCCCTGGCCACCGCCTCGGGGGTGAGCCGGCGGATGATCGTCGGCATCGAGGGCGGCGATGTGAACGTCAGCCTGGCCACCCTGGACCGCATCGCCGAGGCACTGGGCGTGCTCTTCCCCGACCTGGTGCAGGCGCCGAGCCGGCCCGACCGCTCGCGCATCGAGGCGGTCGCCTGGGTCGGCCGCGACCCGCGCAGCCGCGCCACCCTGCTGGCCAGCGCCCCGGCGCGGCGAGAGGTCGAGCTCTGGGCATGGTCGCTGGAACCGGGGGAACGCTATGTGTCGGAGGCCGACGCCGAGGGCTGGCGGGAGATGGTCTATGTCACCGAAGGTGAGCTGATCCTGGAACTGCCGGGCGGCGAGGTGCGCGTCGGCGCGGGGGACTTCCATGTCTTCGCCAGCAGCCAGCCCTATGGCTATGCCAACCGTGGCGAAGTCGCGGTGCGTTACATCCGCAACGTGGTGAGCTGAAGCCTCACCCCCGGTCGATGCCGTCGTCGTTGGCGGCCTCGTCCGGCTCGCCGTCATCGTCGTCGTTGCTGCCGCTGAAGGCTTCCATGCACACCAGGCTGTGCGGGCCCTGGTCGTCATGGATCGTCCAGGCGCCCTTGTCCCCGTCGAACCGCGCCGCCAGGACCTGCTCCGCGCTGAACTGCCAGCGGCGCTGGGTACGGCCATCGACGCACTCGACCAGCAGGGCACCGGCGTCCAGCTCGAACTGCCAGGCGTGCAGGCCATCGATCTCCAGCATGTCGCTGTTGGCCAGGCGGTTGAGGAGAGTGATTTCGTTGCTCATGGGCGGGGCTCCCGGGGTGAATGGCCGGCGATGATAGTGCAGCGCCGGCCCGGGTGCGACCTCAGCGGGTGCGCAGGCCTTCCAGCAGCGCTTCGTGGAACACCTCCGGCGCCTGGATCTGCGGCGAATGGCCGAGCTCGGCGAAGGTCACCAGGCGGGCATTGGGGATGCGTTCGACGGCTTCCTGGCCGAGCACCTTGTAGTTGCCCAGCCGGCCGCGCAGCGCTTCGGGCGCGGCGTCCTTGCCGGGGGCGGTGTTGTCGGTCTGGCCGATGAGCAGCAGCACCGGTATGCGTAGTTTGTCGAACTCGTGCACCACTGGCTGGGTGTAGATCATGTCGTAGGTCAGCGCCGAGTCCCAGGCCACCGCCTCGCGCCCCGTGCCGCGGTACATGCCGGCCTGCATCTCCACCCATTTGTCGAACTCCGGCCGCCACTGGCCCGAGTAGTAGGTGTTCTTCTGGTAGGTACGGATGGCCTCGTCGGTGGTCTTCAGCTCGCGCTGGTACCACTCGTCGACGCTGCGCCAGGGCACGCCCTTGGCCTTCCAGTCCTCCAGGCCGATGGGGTTGACCATCACCAACTGCTCGACCTGCTCCGGGTACTGCAATGCATAGCGGGTCGCGAGCATGCCGCCCATGGAATGGCCCAGAAGCGTGACCTTCTCCAGCCCCAGGCTGGCCAGCAGCGCATGGGTGTTGGCCGCCAGTTGCTGGAAGCTGAACTGGTAGCGCTGCGGCTTGCTGGACTTGCAGAAACCCACCTGGTCCGGCACCACTACGCGGTAGCCGGCCTGGACGAGTACCTGGATGCTGCCCTCCCAGGTGGCGCCGCAGAAGTTCTTGCCGTGCAGCAGCACCAGGGTGCGGCCGTTGGGCTTGCCGGGCTGGACGTCCATGTAGGCCATCTGCAGTTGCTCGCCCTGGGATTCGAAGGCGAAGCGCTTGACCGGGTGCGGGTAGTCGAAGCCCTCCAGTTCCGGTCCGTAGGCGGGCGGTTCGGCGGCGAGGGCGGGCAGGACGAGGCTCAGCAGCAGGGCGGTGAAGGCGATGCGCATGGTGGGGGCTCCTTGGTCCGGTACGGGGGTGGGCAAGGGTTTTGCCAGACAACGGTGCGCCGCGACAGGAAAAGCAGCCGTGGCGCTGTAACCGTTCTTTTCGATCAGGGCTTGCGGGGCTCGATCAGGCTGTCGGCTTCGCTGAGGTAGGCCTTGCCGGTCTTGCGCTGGTACAGGCACAGCTCGCGGCCCGCGCGGTTGTTCATGTGGGCCTGGGGGTAGCGGCCGCTGAGCACCAGGGCGGTGAGCCCGAGGCGATCGTCGAAGAGCACCGGCTTGCCGGCGGCCCTCACCTCCTTGAGACCGCTGAGCTGGGTACAGGCGGCGAGCATGCGCCTGTCCTGCTCCTGCCAGGCCTCGGGGGTGGAGGCCTGGGCGCCGGCGGCGCAGAGCAGCAGGGTGGCGAGCAGGGAGCGGTGAGTCTTCAAGGGCGTTCTCCATCGAGTGGGTCCAGCTGCGTAGACCGCGCGCATGGCCGTTCGTTTGCCGGCCCGGCCATGCGCCGGGTGCCTGCCGTCAGCGTTTCGCGTTGCCGGTCGCCATGCTGGCGAGCACGCCGTCACGGCGGATCAGGCCATGGAACAGCGCCGCCCCCAGGTGCAGCAGCACCGTGGCGAACAGCAGGTAGCCGAGCCAGTAGTGGGCCTGGCGCAGCACGGCGTAGAGCGCGGCGTCATGGGGCGCGATCGCTGGCAGCTGCAGCCAGCCGAGTACCACCACCGGGTAGCCGCCGGCGGACAGCATCGCCCAGCCCACCAGCGGCATCGCCAGCATCAGCGCGTAGAGCAGCAGGTGCGAGAGATGGGCGAGCCCGCGCTGCCAACCCGGGAGGTCGGCAGGCAGCGCAGGTGGTGGCCGACGCAGGCGTACCGCGATGCGCAGCAGCACCAGCACCAGCAGGACGAGGCCCAGCGGCTTGTGCAGCTCCACCAGCCAGGTGTGGCGGGTGGACAGGGTGATCACCATGCCGGCACCGATGAACAGCATGGCGAGGATGAGCAGCGCCATGGACCAGTGCAGCAGGCGGGCGAGGGGGCTGAAGCCCGAGGCGTGGCGGTTCATGGGTGGGCTCCTGCGGGGGCGGTGGGCGCACCTTCACGGGTGCGGCGGTTGAAGGACACTGCGTAGGCCGCCGAGCGGGCGGCGAGGATCGGGTCGTCCGAGGGCTCGATGCCGTCGGGGAGGATCAGCGGGTCGAAGTTGAGGTCGCGGCAGGCGCCCTGGTCCTCGGCCTGCGCCCGGTCGATCACCAGGGTGCCGGCGTCGATGCGCTGGCGCGAGGCGGGCCAGGGGCGGGACGGGTCATCGCTGGGGTCGCCGGCCTCGGCCAGGGTCAGCACCAGGTGCCAGCGCAGCGGCCCTTGTTGCAGGCGCTGGAACAGGTCGTGGGCGAGGAAGTCCTTGTCGTCCGCCTCACCGGCCAGCGGCTGGTAGGGCGTCTCCGGCTCCATGGCCCAGCGCACGTAGCGGCCATTGCCGTCGCCGTCCACCAGGCGGAAGGCGTTGATGCTGTTGTAGGTGGCGTTGGCGAAGCTGTTGGAGGCCTTGTTGTCCTTGGCCCACTGGCGGAAGGCGGCGCTTTCCGGGTGGGCGGTGAAGAAGGCCTGCAGGCGCGCCGGGTCCGGCTTGCCGGTGGCCGGGTCGGGCTTGGAGGCCAGCACCTGCTCGAAGAAACCCTCGATGCCGGAGACCGGCAGCACCGGTGGCGTGTTCATGCCGGTGCGCCATTCCTGGCCGCTGGCCGTGCGCAGCTGCAGCGCCAGGCTGCGCACCGGCACGCTGGCATCGGGCGCGTAGGGATTGCTGCCACCGATGGCCAGGCGCCCGACCACCGGCACTTCGCCCGGGGCGAACACCTCGGCGCGGGACAGCCCGGCGGCCGCACCGTTGCTGGCGAAGTGGCCGCTGACGCAGAGGCCCTTCGCGTGGTTCTTGCGGTAGCCGGGGTAGCTGCCGGCGTTGGCCTCGAAAGTATCGATGATGCGTTGCGGGGTCAGGCGCTGCGGGCCGATCCAGCCGGCGACGTAGGCGAAGGTGCCGGCCAGCGTGGCCAGGCCGAGGCCTATCAGCGCCAGGCGGCCCAGGGTCTGGGAGGGGGAAAGCGGGGGTTGGCTCATCGGTGGCTCCAGGGTGAGCGATCGGGTCGTCGAGCCCGTGGGACGAACGGGATGGAGATTTATTCCCGGCACCTGGAATAAAGTCGTTTCCCGGGCGTCTTCCTCGCACCCGATCCACGACGAGCCGCGCCACCCATGCACGACATCGATGACGACGAACTCCGCGAGCTGTTGCAGCGCCTGCGCCGCTTCGCCCTGTGGCTGACGCGCAACCCCGCCAGCGCCGACGACCTGGTGCAGGCGACCCTGGAGCGCGCACTGGACGGCCGTGCCGGGCCGCGTACCGACGGCAGCCTGCGCGCCTGGCTGTTCGCGATCCTCTACCGCAAGTTCCTCGACGGCCAGCGACGTGCCCGGCGCTATGCACGCATCCTCGAGTTCTTCGGCGCGGCGCCGGCCGAAGCCCCCTCCACCGAGGAACGGGTGATGGCGCAATCCACCCTCGAAGCCTTCGCCCGCCTGCCCGCCGAGCAGCGTGCGCTGCTGGTGCTGGTGAGCGTCGAGGGCCTGAGCTACAAGGAGGCCGCCGTGGCCCTGGACGTACCCATCGGCACCGTGATGTCCCGCCTGTCCCGTGCGCGCAAGGCCCTGCGCGAGCTGGCCGAGGGCGAAATCGCCAACCCCCCGCTACGGATACTCAAATGAATCGCCTGGAACCCAGTGAGAACGACCTGCACGCCTACCTGGACGGCCAGCTGGACGCGGGCCAGCGGGCCTGGGTGGAAGCCTGGTTGGCGAGCGACCCCGAGGCGCGCGCTCGCGTGGACGCCTGGCGCCGGGATGCCCAGCAACTGCGGGCCGGCCTTGCCAACCTGGAAGCACGCCCGGCCAACCCGGCGCTGGACCCGCTGGCGATCCGCCGCTCCCTGCGTGCGCGTCGGCGCCAGCGCCTGGCCACGGCCGCCGCGCTGGTGCTGGCCCTGGGATTCGGCGGCCTGGGCGGCTGGCAGGCCCGTGACCGCACGCTGCTGGCGGAGAACCCGCCGATGCAGGACGCCCTGGAGGCCCACCGCCTGTTCGCCACCGGGCAGGCCAGCGTGGTCGATGTCGCCGCCCGTGATCCGGGGCAGTTGCAGGCCTGGCTGGACCAGCGCTTCAGCCATGCCTCGCGCATCCCCGACCTCGCGCCCTACGGTTTCCACCCCGTGGGCGGGCGTCTGCTGACCAACGAGCAGGGCGCCGCGGCCATCCTGCTGTTCGAGGACGTGGGCGGGCAGCGCATCAGCCTGTACCTGCGCTCGCCCGGTTCGCTCTACGCCGAGATGCCCGCCGGCAGCCGCCGTGATGGCGAGCTGGAAGCGCGCTACTGGTCGCGCGATGGCTACAACTACGCGCTGGTCGCGCCCAACGATGATCCGCGCAGCGAGGTGGTGCAGCGGGCGTTCTCGTTGTAAGGGGCGAACCGTAGGTTGGCGCCGAGCGCAGCGAGGCCCAACGCGGCGATGCTCGGCCCCGCTCCGAGTGCTATCTGTAGGAGCGGCTTCAGCCGCGAAAGACCCACCGCCGGTACAGGGCTGCGAGTGGCCAGGCACTTCATCGCGAATGAATTCGCTCCCACAGAGTCCAGCCACAGCTTCGCGAGCAGAGCTCGCTCCTGCGGTTTCGTAGGGCGGGGGGCTCGTGGGTGCACAGTGGTGCTGTCTGGGAGCGCGAATGGTGAACGGATGAAGCGTCGTCCACGCGGGCGTGTGGGCGACGTGGATGTGGGGGAGCCCCGCGCCGAGTGGCACGGGGCGGGCATTCACATGCCGTTGGCGAAGGCCGGGATGCTCAGGTCGATGGTTTCGCGGACGGGCTTCAGCGCGCTGGCGTACTTGGCCAGGATGTCCAGGTCGTAGTCCATGCGTGCACGGATGCGCTGGTCGTCTTCACCGGCCACTTCGGCACCGTTGAGCACCTTCTCCACGCCGCGCACGATCAGGTGCTCGGGCAGGTAGCAAAGGCGGCAGTTCTTGTAGCTGGAGGCGCGCAGCTCGCTGATCGGGTAGCCGCCGCCGATGCCCGAGGACACGCCTACCAGCAGGCCCGGCTTGTGGGCCAGTTCCGCCTTGCTGGCATAGATGAAGAAGTTCTTGATCGCCGGGCAAGCCATGCCGTTCCACTCCGGGGCGATGACGATCACCGCGTCGGCGGCCTTGAGCTGCTGCTGGAATTCGGACCAGGGGCCCGTGTCGTCGGCCGGCCACAGGGGCAGCGGCCGGGCGCCCAGGTCGATGACGCTGGTGTGGGCTTCGCTGGCCAGTTGCAGTTCCACCAGGCGCTGGCGAATGAAGCGGGCGACCTTGCCGGACTGGCTGTTGGCACGGCTGGAGCCGGCGACTATGGCGTAGTTGAGCATCTCGGGTTTCCTTGCTGAGGGATGACGCAGGCTAGCTGGCGGCGAAACGGCGGACAAGCACCGGCGCGTCAGTCGGGCGGGCAAATGGTGTCAGGGCGCAGTGGACGCCCTGGCGCGGGCGTCCACTGGTTCGCATCAGACGCGGAACTGGTCCATCAGCCCCTGCTGGTGGTTGGCCAGGCGGTTGAGCGCCTGGCTGACCTGGGCGGATTCCTGGGCCTGGCCGGAGAGGGATTCGGTGACGTCGCGGATGGCGGCGACATTGCGGTTGATCTCCTCGGCCACCGCGCTCTGCTCCTCCGCGGCGCTGGCGATCTGCAGGTTCATGTCGGTGATCACCGCCACCGCGTCGCCGATGCGGTGCAAGGCGGCGACCGCGTGCTCGACCTGCTCGACGCTGCCCTGGGCCTGGCGGTGGCTGCTGTGCATGGAGCCGACCACTTCGCGGGTGCCGTTCTGCAGGCCTTCGATCACCTGGCGGATTTCCTCCACCGAGTCCTGGGTGCGCTTGGCGAGGTTGCGCACCTCGTCGGCGACCACGGCGAAGCCGCGCCCGGCTTCACCGGCGCGGGCCGCCTCGATGGCGGCGTTGAGCGCCAGCAGGTTGGTCTGCTCGGCGATGGCGCGGATCACCTCCAGTACCGAGCCGATCTGCTCGCTGCTGCTGGCCAGGCCCTGGACCTCCTCCATGGCGGCGCTCATCTCGCTGGCCAGTTGCTCGATGGCGCTGGTGGTCTTGCCGATCACGCCCAGGCCGTCGCGGGTGGCATGGTCGGCGCCGCGCGCGGCTTCGGCGGCCTGGGCGGCGCTGCGGGCGACGTCCTGGGCGGTGGCGCTCATCTCGTGGGAGGCGGTGGCGACCTGGTCCACTTCGCGGTACTGCTGCTGCATGCCGGCGCTGGTCTGGCTGGCGATGGCGGCGGACTGGTCGGCGGTGCTGCGGGCGTCCTGCACCGAGCGCTTCACGTCGGCGATGATCGGCTGCAGCTTGTCGAGGAAGCGGTTGAACCAGCCGGCCAGTTCGCCCAACTCGTCCTGGCGCGCGTAGTCCAGGCGGCGGGTGAGGTCGCCTTCGCCGCTGGCGATGTTCTTCAGCATGGCGGCCACCCCGAGGATGGGCCGGGTCACGCCCAGGGCGGTGAGCCACACCAGCAGCAGGCCGACCACGGCGGCGGCGAGGCCGATCAGGGTGGCCACCAGGCTGCTGGAGGCGCTCTGCTCATCGAGTTGTGCCTCGAGCTTCAGGGCCGGGCCCAGCAGGACCTTGTCCGGCACTTCCAGCAGCACGCTCCAGGCGGCGCTCGTGGGGATCGGCTTGAACGGCTGGATGACGCGCAGGACGCCATCGTGGTCGATTTCGGCGGATTTGCCGGCCGTGACCACCGCGGCGATCTCGCCGGCGTCGGTGCCGAAGGCCTTGTCCAGCTTGAGGCTGAGCTGCGAGGCGTCGCGGCTGTGGCCGGCGAGCAGCCCGGTGGGGCTGATGATGCTGACCTGGCCCTGGCCGTCGTAGAGGTCCTTGCTGCCATCGATGCTGAGCTGCTGGAGGCTGTCCAGGCTGATGTCCAGGCCCATGACGCCGATCACCTTGCCGTTCAGCTCCAGGGGGAAGGCGATGCTGGTCATCAGCACCTTCTTGCCGCCGACGTCGTCGTAGTAGGGCTCCAGCACGCAGGAGTCGCGGGTCTTCAGCGGGCAGGTGTACCAGCTGTTGTAGGGCATGCCGCTGGCCATGGGGCTGCTGTCGCCGAGCAGCTCCTCGGTCATGGATTCGGACTCCAGCTTGCCGGGGGTGGCCTGCGACCAGTAGAGCGAGAAACGGCCCTTGTCGTTGCTGCCCAGCTCGGCCTGGTCGATGAACAGTTCGTCCTTGCCGTCCAGGGCGTTGGGCTCGAACACCAGGTAGAGGCCGAGCAGGTTGGGGTTGGCCTCCAGGCTGGTCTTCACCTGGCGGGTCATGTCCTCGCGCAGGTCGAAGGCGTCGAGGAAGCGCTTCTCGGCCTGGTCCTTGAGGAACAGCACCTGGCGCGAGAAGCCCTTGCCGTACTGGTAGGTGTCCATGAAGTAGCGCTGGATGCGCAGGGCCTGCAGCTCGCCACGGGCCTGCATGCGCTGGCGTGCGCTCTGGTCGAGCATCTGCGAACTGGCGGACTTCACCAGCTCGGCGCTGCGTTTGGACTGGTAGAGCGAGGCACCGACCAGGAGGGTCACGATGGCCAGCAGGCAAAGGCCGGCGAGCAGGGTGATCTTCCACTGAATGGACAGGCGACTGAACGGCATGGGGCTTTCCTTCTATCTCGTCGGACTGCAAGCCGCTATCGGCGCGGCAGGGAAAAACTTGATGCGCCTGCCATGGCGATGCGGCTCCATACGGAATGCATGGGAGCGGCGAATTTGGATGCAAATATTATGCACAGGGCGTCCAGTATTTCGCACGGCGTTTCTTTTGACACCCGCCCGCTCATTCGGCAGAGTACGCGGCTTTTTTTGCGGGACACCGCAAGGCGGGAGAGAAGCGGATGAATGCGGTGATTGTAGCTGTCGCCATCATGCTGGTGCTGAGCCTGTGCCGGGTGCACGTGGTAATGGCCCTGGTGATCGGTGCGCTGGCGGGTGGCCTGCTCGGCGGCCTGGGTGTGCAGGGCACGCTGGATGCCTTCAACAAGGGGCTCGGTGGTGGCGCGACCGTCGCCCTGTCCTACGCGCTGCTGGGGGCTTTCGCCGTGGCCATCGCCCGCTCCGGGCTGGCCCACGCGCTGGCCGACGGCATCGTCGGCCGGGTCGTGCGTGGCGGGGAGGCGGGCGGCGCTGCGCTGAAATGGGTCCTCATCGCCCTGTTGCTGGGCGTGGCGATCTCCTCCCAGAACATCCTGCCGATCCACATCGCCTTCATCCCGCTGCTGGTGCCGCCGCTGCTGTATGTGCTGACGCGCCTGCAGATCGACCGGCGCCTGGTGGCCTGCGTGATCACCTTCGGCCTGATCACCCCCTACATGTTCCTGCCGGTGGGGTTCGGCAACATCTTCCTCAACGAGATCCTGCTGGCCAACGTGGCGAAAAGTGGCGTCGACGTTACCGGTGTGAATGTCACCGAGGCGATGTTGATCCCGGCGCTGGGCATGGTGGCCGGCCTGTTGCTGGCCGTGTTCGTCAGCTACCGCCGCAAGCGCACCTACGACCTGGCGCTGATCGCCCGCGCCGAGCAGGTGGAGGCGAAGTACGACCGGCGCAGCCTGGCGGTGGCGGGCGTGGCCATCGTCGTCGCCTTCGTGGTGCAACTGTGGCTGGACTCGATGATCGTCGGTGCGCTGGTGGGCTTCCTGGTGTTCTCGCTGTCGGGCGTGGTGCGCTGGAACGAGGTCGACGACCTGTTCACCCAGGGCATGAAGATGATGGCCATGATCGGCTTCATCATGATCGCCGCCGCCGGTTTCGCCGAAGTGATGCGCGCCACCGGCCAGGTGACCAGCCTGGTGGAGGCGTCCGCCGCGCTGATCGGCAACAGCCGGGCCCTTGGCGCGCTGCTGATGCTACTGGTGGGCCTGCTGGTGACCATGGGCATCGGCTCTTCGTTCTCCACCGTACCGATCATTGCGGCGATCTTCGTGCCGCTGGGCATGCAACTGGGCTTCAGCCCACTGGCCATCGTTTCCATCGTCGGCACCGCCGGTGCCCTGGGAGATGCCGGCTCGCCCGCCTCGGACTCCACCCTGGGCCCGACTGCCGGCCTCAATGTCGACGGCCAGCATGATCACATCTGGGACACAGTGGTACCCACTTTCCTGCATTACAACCTGCCGCTACTGGCATTCGGCTGGGCGGCGGCCATGCTTCTCTGACAGCCACCGTGTTGCCCGGCTGAACGTTGGTGCCCACCAACCGCTACAGCTATTCACGGGGCTGCCGATAAGCGGTCGATCCCGCCTCGTTTTCCCGGCCTGCCTCCCTTCAAGGAATGGAAATATGCGCCTGACACTCAAATCCAAGGTCCTGCTGCTGGCGCTCGCGCCGGTGATCCTCTTCGCCCTCGTGCTCAGTGGCGCCGCCGCCAAGGTGCTGCTCAACCTGGCGGAAGGCGAGGTGAAGGAAACCCGCGAACGGCTGATCCAGGAGAACCGCCAGGAGCTGCAGCACTACATGCAGATCGCCCTGGGCTCGGTCCAGACTCTCTATGACGCGTCCTCGGCCAACGACATGGCGGCCCGGGACCAGGCCATCGAGATCCTCAAGAAGATCAAGTACGGCAAGGACAGCTATTTCTTCGCCTACGATTCGCAGGTGATCCGCCTGTTCCGCGGCGACAGCCCGGTGGACGTGGGCAAGAGCTTCTCGGGCCGCAAGGACGTCAACGGCGTGGCCGTCAACGACGAGCTGGTCCGGGTCGCCAAGGACGACAGCCACTACGTGTTCTATCACTCGCCGCTGCCGGGCAACGAGAGCGTGCAGGTACCCAAGCTCGGTTACACCTACTACCTGCCCAAATGGGACATGGCACTCGGCACCGCGGTCAACCTCGATGGCGTCGAGGCCCAGGTGGCTGCGGTGCAGGAGGCGATCGACGCACGCATCAGCACCATCCTTACCAGCATCGCGGTGATCGCCGCGATCCTGCTGGTGGTGTTCGGCATCGTCGGCACCGCGCTGAGCAACGCATTCCTGCGTCCCTTGCAGCAGATCAAGGCCAACCTGGACGACATCGCCGCGGGTGAAGGCGACCTGACTCGCCGCCTGCCGGCCAACAGCCATGACGAGCTGGGTGAGCTGGCGGGGTCCTTCAACCGCTTTGTCGAGAAGATCCACGGCCTGGTGCGCCAGATCGTCGATATGACCGGCCAGCTTACCGGCCTGGTGGGTGAGGTCTCGGCACAGGCGCATCGCTCCGAGCAGGCCATGGAGCGCCAGCGCCACGAGACCGATCAGGTGGCCACGGCGATCAACGAGATGTCCGCCGCGGCGCACGAGGTGGCCAAGAGCGCCCAAGGTGCCGCAGAGGCTGCCCAGCAGACCGACCAGGAAGGCCAGGCGGCGAAGAAGGTGGTGGATGGCAGCATCACCCGCATCCATGCGCTGGTGGGGGACATCCGCGAGAGCGGCGCGTCCCTGGACAGTTTGCAGCAGGACGTGCAGTCGATCGTCAGCGTGCTGGGGGTGATCCGTTCCATTGCCGAGCAGACCAACCTGCTTGCGCTCAACGCCGCCATCGAGGCCGCACGTGCTGGCGAGGCGGGCCGAGGCTTCGCCGTGGTCGCCGACGAGGTGCGCGCGCTGGCCAGCCGCACCCAGCAGAGCACCCAGGAAATCCAGGGCATGATCGACCGCCTGCAGCAGGGCACACAGGAGGCTGTGACCTCCATGCGCCGCTCCAGCGACGCCGGCGACATCACCAGTGAACAGGCCAACCAGGCCGGCTCCTCGCTGGACGCCATCGCCCAGTTGATCGGGACCATCAATGCGATGAACGCGCAGATCGCCAGCGCCGCCGAGGAACAGACGGCCGTGGCCGAGGAGATCAACCGCAGCGTGCACCAGATCGCCGTCGCCGTTGACAGCGTCGCCGACGAGACCCAGCAGGGCGCACAGACCGCCCGTAGCCTGGCGGCCCTTGGTGAGCGCCTGGGGGCCCTGGTGCGCCAGTTCCGCATCTGATTCCTTTCAGTGGGCTCCCGCGTTCGCAGGGAGTGACGTGGGTGGAAATCCCGTTTCCCCGTCATCCCCGCGAGCGCGGGGATCCACTGGAGAACCACGCCCCCATTCGCCACGCCCACAAAGTCTTCGCACTTTGCCCGCTTCGCGGCGGACTAATCAGGAACCCCACCTGACGGCGTCCGCTCCATGTCCGAATCCCGTTACCCCCTTGAAATCCGATCGCTGATCCTCCTGCTGGTCCTGGTGACCCTGGCCTTCGGCTGGATTCTCCTGCCGTTCTACGGCGCGGTGTTCTGGGCGGTGGTGCTGGCGGTGGTGTTCAGCCCCCTGCAACGGCGGCTGGCCCTGAGGATGGGGGGACGCGGCAACCTGTCGGCGCTGATCTCCCTGGGCGTCTGCCTGCTGGTGGCGATCCTGCCGGTGTTCCTCATCGCCGCGCTGCTGGTGCAGCAGGGGGCGGATCTCTACCAACGGCTGGATTCCGGCGAGCTGGACGTCGGCTCCTATGTCGCGCGGGTGCGCGAGGTGCTGCCCGAGTTCCTTCAGCACCAGCTCGACCGTTTCGGCCTCAACGATTTCGACGGGCTGCGCGACCGCATCGCCAGCGGCGCCATGCAGGGCAGCCAATTCATCGCCACCCAGGCGTTCTCCATCGGCCAGGACACCTTCCAGGTGGTGATCGGCTTCTTCCTCATGCTCTACCTGCTGTTCTTCTTCCTGCGCGATGGCCTGGACATCGTCCGTGGCATCCGCACGGCGGTGCCCCTGGGGGACAACCACAAGCGCCGCTTGCAGATCAAGTTCACCCGCGTGGTCCGTGCCACGGTAAAGGGCAACGTGGTGGTGGCCGCGCTGCAGGGCACCCTGGGCGGGCTGATCTTCTGGGTGCTGGACATCCCCAGCGCGCTGCTGTGGGGCGTGATCATGGCGTTTCTCTCGCTGTTGCCGGCGGTGGGGTCGGGGATCATCTGGGCGCCGGTGTCGGCCTACCTGCTGCTTTCGGGCAGTACCTGGCAGGGCGTGGTGCTGGCGGTGTTCGGGGTGCTGGTGATCGGCATGGTGGACAACGTGCTGCGCCCCATCCTGGTGGGCAAGGACACGCGCATGCCGGACTACCTGGTGCTGCTCTCCACCCTGGGCGGGTTGTCGCTGTTCGGCCTCAACGGCTTCGTCATCGGCCCGCTGATCGCCGCACTGTTCATGTCCAGCTGGGACCTGTTCACCAGCACCCGGCGCCAGGTGAAGCTGCCCTGACCCTCGCTCAGCGCAGGATGCGGCGGAAGGTCAGGCTGATGCGCGGCCCGGCTGACGCAACCCGGGGAATGGCGTGCAGCCAGTGGGCCTGGACGGCCTGGTCCATATACAGCAGCGAGCCCGGCGACAGCTCCCAGGTGACTTCCCGCTGGCGGTCCGCCTTGCTGCGGAAGTGAATCGGCCGGGCGCTGCCGAGCGAGAGGATGGCGACGCCGGTATCGGCAGCCAGTTCGGAGCAGTCGTCGGAATGGAAGCCCATCGAGGACTGGCCGTCCTCGTAGAGGTTGAGCAGGCAGTTGTTGGGCAGGAAGCCCAGCCGTCGGTGCAGCCGTTCGCACAGGGCCTGTAGGGCGTCCGGTAGCGAGGTGGCGGGGTAATCGATCTGCGAATAGTTGTAGGCGACGCCAAAGCTGGCGGTGCGGCGGGCACGCATGCGCGTGTCCCACTCGACGCTGGCCACCAGGTGCTGGAAGAGCTCGTCGGGGGCGTCGAGGAAGCCGGGGTCGAACGAAAGGTCTGGCGTGTCGTGCATGGGGCGGCATCCTTGCTGAAGGGGGGATTGTATGCCGGGGACGGATGCTCTGCATCGCCGGAGGGCAATGGTCGGGCCGGGGTGGGGGAGGGCAGCGCGGAGGCGTCGCCGGGGTGTTCGGGCCGCGGATGAGCTTCCCGTTTTCCACGCAAGAAAAAACCCGGCCAAGGCCGGGTTCTTTCATTGCAGCGAGTAGCTTCAGTGTGCGAGTGCCACCAGGCCGGAGTGCTGGACCAGGTCCAGCAGCGGCTGCGGGTAGACGCCGAGGAAGAAGGCCAGCAGGGCCACGAACAGCAGCATGATGCCGCCGGCGCGTTGCGCCCAGTGCAGGTCGGCGTCGTGGCGGCGCAGGTTGGGCTCCACCAGGAACAGGGTGACCATCACCCGCAGGTAGTAGAAGACGCCGATGGCGCTGCCCAGGACCATCACGCCCAGCAGCAGCCACAGGCCCGACTCGACACCGGCGGCGATCACGAAGAACTTGCCGATGAAGCCCGCGGTGAGCGGGATACCGGCGAGCGACAGCATCATCACGGTGAGTACGGCGGTCAGGTACGGACGGCGCCAGAACAGGCCGCGGTACTCGTACAGGGCGTCGCAGTCGCGGCCGTTGTACGGGGTGGACATCAGGGTCACCACGCCGAAGGCGCCGAGGCTGGTCAGCACATAGGTGGCCAGGTAGACGCCGATGGCTTCCACGGCCATGCCCTTGCTGGCGATCAAGGCGATCAGCAGGTAGCCGAAGTGGGCGATGGAGGAGTAGCCCAGCAGGCGCTTGATGTTGTTCTGCACCAGCGCGAGCAGGTTGCCGAACAGGATCGAGGCGATGGCGATGGCGCCCAGCAAGTCGTTCAGCCAGCCGCCGGCGGTGGCCGGGGAGATCTGGTACAGGCGCAGCAGCACGGCGAACACGGCGACCTTGCTGGCGGTGGCCAGGAAGGCCGATACCGGTGCCGGGGCGCCTTCGTACACGTCCGGGGTCCACAGGTGGAAGGGCACCAGGGAGAGCTTGAACGCCAGGCCGATCAGCATCATGCCGATGCCCAGGTGCACCAGCATGTTCGGTGCGCCTTCGGTGGAGAACCTCGCACCGATGCCGGCGAAGCTCAGGGTGCCGGCGTCGGCGTAGAGCAGGGCCATGCCGAACAGCAGGAAGGCGGAACCGGCGGCCGAGAGCACCATGTACTTGATGCCGGCTTCCAGCGAGCGCTTGTTGAAGAAGGCGTACGCCACCATGCCGTAGACCGGCACCGAGAGCAGCTCCAGGCCGATGAACAGGCCAGCCATGTGCTGCGCGGTGACCAGCACCAGGCCGCCGCAGGCGGACAGCAGGATCAGCAGGTACATCTCCTCGCGGTTGCCCGGGTAGCCCTGGCCGGTGTTGCCGCCCAGGTAGGCGTGGATCAGGGTGACGCAGGCGAGGGTCGATGCCAGCACCAGGCCCATGTAGTAGCAGCCGAAGGTGTCGATCCTCAGGAGCGGGGTGACCTCGATGGGCGTGACGCCCAGGGCCGGGATGATCGACAGCAGCGCCAGGTTGAGGCCGATCACCGAGAGCCCGAAGGTCAGGGTGTGGTTGCGCTTCCAGGCGATCGCCAGCATCACTACGACGACCGTGGCACAGGCGACGAGCAGCGGCAGCAGGGCGATCAGGTGTTGAGTCGTGAATTCCACAGCGTGATGTTCCATAACAGCTACCGGGCCGAGGCGAGTTGGGTGAAGGCTGCGTCCAGCCACTGATGCACGCCGTGCATGCTAGCGGCGGAAGTGTCCAGCACCGGTTGCGGGTAGACGCCCAGGAGGATCAGCAGGGCGGCGAGGCCGAGCACCATTGTCAGCTCGCGGGGCTTGAGGCCCAGCAGCGGGGTGTCGGACTTGGCCGGGCCGAAGTAGGCGCGGTGAATCATGATCAGCGAGTAGACCGAGCCGAACACCAGGCCGGTGGCGGCGATGACGGTGACCCAGGCGGCCTTCTGGAAGGAGCCGACCAGGATCAGGAACTCGCCGACGAAGTTGCCGGTGCCGGGCAGGCCGAGGGCCGCCGCGGCGAAGAACAGGCTGATGGCCGGCAGGTAGGGCATGCGGCCCCAGATGCCGCCCATCTCGCGCATGTCACGGGTGTGCAGGCGCTCGTAGAGCTGGCCGCAGAGGATGAACAGCGCCGCGGCGGAAAGGCCGTGGGCCATCATCTGCACCACCGCGCCCTGCAGGGCGATCTGGCTGCCGGAGTAGATGGCGATCAGCACGAAGCCCATGTGGGAGACGCTGGAGAAGGCCACCAGGCGCTTGATGTCGGTCTGCGCGAAGGAGAGCAGGGCGCCGTAGATGATGGCGAACACGCCGAGCCAGTGGGCGATGGGCGCGAACTCGGCCGATGCATGGGGGAACAGCGGCAGGGCGAAGCGCATCAGGCCGTAGGCGGCGGTCTTCAGCAGGATGCCGGCCAGGTCCACGGAGCCGGCGGTCGGGGCCTGGGCGTGGGCGTCCGGCAGCCAGGAGTGGAACGGCACCACCGGGAACTTCACCGCGAAGGCGATGAAGAAGCCGAGCATCAGCAGGTATTCGGCGGTCGGGGTGAGCTGGACCTTGAGCAGGTCGGCGTAGTTGAAGGTCATCACGCCGGTGTTGTTGTAGTTGATCAACACCAGGCTGAGGATGGCCACCAGCATCACCAGGCCGCTGGCCTGGGTGAAGATGAAGAACTTTGTGGCGGCGGTGATGCGGGTCTTGCCCTTGCTGCCGCTGTGACCCCAGAGCGCGATGAGGAAGTACATCGGCACCAGCATCATTTCCCAGAAGAAGAAGAACAGGAACAGGTCGACGGCGAGGAACACGCCGACGACGCCGCCGAGGATCCACATCAGGTTCAGGTGGAAGAAGCCGACGCGGTTCTGGATCTCGTTCCAGGAGCAGAGCACGGACAGCACGCCGAGCAGGCCGGTGAGGGTGACCATCAGGACCGACAGGCCATCCATCGCGAGGTGGATGGTGATGCCGAAACGCTCGATCCACTGGACCTTGAACTCGTGCGCCCACACCGGGCCGGCCTCGGGGGAGGGCGCCAGGGTGAAGTCGCCGGTGGCCCACAGCCAGAGGCCGAGGCCGAACAGCAGGGACATGGTCAGCAGCGCGATCCAGCGCGGCAGGGTGTTGCCGAAGCGCTCACCTTGCCAGCACAGCAGGCCGCCGATGAAGGGGATCAGGATTAGCCAGGGCAGAATCATGACGGGCTGGTTTCCTTAAGAAGATTCAAGTCAGCAACACGGCGCCGAGCACGAGCACGGCTCCGCCGACCAGGGATACTGCGTACCAGCGCAACTGGCCGGTCTGGCTGCTGCTCAGCAGGCCGTTGCCGCCCCGCACGATGCGTGGGATCAGGCCGATGCCGGAGTCGATCGGGTCGTGACCGAGCAGGCGGGTGATCAGCAGGTACGGTTTGACGAACAGCTTGTCGTAGACCCAGTCGAAGCCCCAGGCGGCGTACCACCAGGCGCCGAGGAAGCGGCCCGGCGCGCTCTGGGCGACGGCGCTGATGAAGCGACGCTTGCCGAGGAAGAGCAGGGCGGCCAGGAGGATGCCCGCCAGGGCGATGGCGCCCGAGGCGATCTCCAGGCTGTGCTGCGCTTCGCCGCCGGCATGGCCGACGCTCTGCGGCAGCACGCCGTGCAGCGGCGGGGTGATCAGCGCGCCCACGAAGGTGGACAGCACGATCAGCACCGACAGCGGCAGCCAGTGGGCCACGCCGTGGCCGGCATGGGCCTCGGTCTTGGCCTCGCCATGGAAGGCGATGAAGATCAGGCGGAAGGTGTAGATCGAGGTCAGGAAGGCGCCGGCCAGGCCTGCGTAGAGCAGCCACTGGTGGCCGCTGGCGAAGGCTTCCCAGAGGATCTCGTCCTTGGAGTAGAAGCCGGCGGTGACCAGGGGCAGGGCCGCGAGGGCCGCGCCGCCGACGATGAAGCTGGCGTAGGCCAGCGGCAGCTTCTTCCACAGGCCGCCCATCTTGAAGATGTTCTGCTCGTGGTGGCAGGCGTTGATCACCGCACCGGAAGCGAGGAACAGCAGGGCCTTGAAGAAGGCGTGGGTCATCAGGTGGAAGATCGCCGCGTCCCATGCGCCCACGCCCAGGGCGAGGAACATGTAGCCGATCTGGCTCATGGTGGAGTAGGCGAGGATGCGCTTGATGTCGGTCTGCACCAGCGCGGCGAAGCCGGCCAGCACCAGGGTGACGCCACCGACGATGCCGACCAGCTCGAGGATCTCGGGGGTCAGCAGGAACAGGCCGTGGGTACGGGCGATCAGGTAGACGCCCGCGGTGACCATGGTGGCCGCGTGGATCAGGGCGGAAACCGGGGTCGGGCCCGCCATCGCGTCGGCCAGCCAGGTCTGCAGCGGCAGCTGGGCGGACTTGCCCACGGCGCCGCCGAGCAGCATCAGGGTGGCGATCCACAGCCAGGCGTCGCCGGCTACGTATTTCTGCGGGGCCAGCACCATCAGCTCCTGGATGTTCAGGGTGCCCAGGTGCATGAACAGCAGGAACAGGCCGATGGCCATGAACACGTCGCCGATGCGGGTGACGATGAAGGCCTTGAGCGCGGCGTTGCCGTTGTTCGGGTTGCTGTAATAGAAACCGATCAGCAGGTAGGAGCAGAGGCCCACGCCTTCCCAGCCGAAGTACAGGAACAGCAGGTTATCGCCGAGCACCAGGAACAGCATGCTGGTGATGAACAGGTTGGTGTAGGAGAAGAAGCGCGAATAGCCTTCTTCACCGCGCATGTACCAGGAGGCGAACAGGTGGATCAGGAAGCCGACGCCGGTGACCACGCCCAGCATGGTCAGCGACAGGCCGTCCAGGTACAGGGTGAAGCTCGGGGCGAAGCCGTCGACGTTCATCCACTGCCAGAGCACCTGGGTGTAGACGCCGCCTTCCGGCGGGGCGACGTTGAACTGGAAGATGATCCAGGCCGCGGTCAGTGCGGAGAGGCCTACGGAGCCCACGCCGATGACGGCGGAGGTATTTTCGGAGAAGCGCCCGCGGGAGAACGACAGGATCAGCCAGCCGAGCAGCGGGAAGAGGAAGGTCAGGAATAGAAGGTTCATCCGCGCATCTCGCTGGCAGCGTCGATATCGAGGGTGTGGAAGCGGCGATACAGCTGCAGCAGGATCGCCAGGCCGATGCTGGCCTCGGCGGCTGCGAGGGTGATCACCAGAATGAACATGATCTGGCCGTCTGCCTGCGCCCAGCGGGCACCGGCGACGACGAAGGCCAGGGCGGCGGCGTTCATCATCACTTCCAGGCTCATCAGTACGAAGAGGATGTTGCGGCGCACCATCAGGCCGACCAGCCCGAGGCCGAACAGCATGCCCGCGACGGCGAGGCCATGTTCCAGGGGGATTGCTTGCAGCATGGCGTTACTCCTTCGCTTCGTGGCGGCCGAGGTGGTAGGCCGCGACCAGGGCTGCCAGGAGCAGCATGGAGGCGAGTTCGACGGCTAGCAGGTAGGGCCCGAAGAGGCTGATGCCCACTGCCTTGGCGTCTACCGTGGTCTGGCCGATGGTGGCGCCGCTGCTCTGGCTGAACAGCACGTAGAGCAGCTCGGCGAGCAGGGCCAGGGACAGCACCGAAGGGCCGACCCAGATGCCGGGTTTCAGCCACTTGCGTTCCTGCTCGACGATGGCCGGGCCGAGGTTGAGCATCATCACCACGAAGACGAACAGCACCATGATGGCGCCGGCGTAGACGATGATCTCCAGGGCGCCGGCGAAGGGGGCGCCGAGGGCGAAGAAGCACATCGAGACGGCCAGCAGGGAAATGATGAGGTAGAGCAGCGCATGCACCGGGTTGGTGTTGGTGACCACCCGCAGGGTGGACACGACCGCGACGCCTGCAGCGAAATAGAAAGCGAATTCCACGCACGTCTCCTTAGGGCAGCAGGCTCTTCACGTTGATCGGCTCGGCTTCGTTCTGCGCGGCGCCTTTCGGCTTGCCGGCGATGGCCATGCCGGCCACGCGGTAGAAGTTGTAGTCCGGGTTCTTGCCGGGGCCCGAGATCAGCAGGTCTTCCTTCTCGTAGACCAGGTCCTGGCGCTTGTACTCGCCCATCTCGAAATCCGGGGTCAGCTGGATCGCGGTGGTGGGGCAGGCTTCCTCGCACAGGCCGCAGAAGATGCAGCGGGAGAAGTTGATGCGGAAGAACTCGGGATACCAGCGGCCGTCCTCGGTCTCGGCCTTCTGCAGCGAGATGCAGCCGACCGGGCAGGCCACGGCGCACAGGTTGCAGGCCACGCAGCGCTCTTCGCCGTCGGGGTCGCGGGTCAGCACGATGCGGCCGCGATAGCGCGGCGGCAGGTACACGGGCTCTTCGGGGTACTGCAGGGTGTCACGCTTGCGGAAGCCGTGGGAGAACACCATCACCAGGCTGCGCAGCTGGGTGAAGGTGCCGACCACCACGTCGTAGATGTACTTGATCATGGTCTTTCTCCTTACTGGGCCGTGGCCAGCACGACGGCGCCGGTCACCAGCAGGTTGATCAGGGTCAGCGGGAGGCAGAACTTCCAGCTGAAGGCCATCACCTGGTCATAGCGCGGACGCGGGATCGACGCGCGGAGCAGGATGAACAGCATGATGAAGAAGGCGGTCTTCAGGGCGAACCAGATGAACGGGATCTGCGGCAGGATGCCGAAGGGGCCGTGCCAGCCGCCGAAGAACAGGGTCACCAGCAGCGCGGACACCAGCACGATGCCGATGTACTCGCCGACGAAGAACATGCCCCATTTCATGCCGGCGTATTCGATGTGGTAGCCGTCGGCCAGTTCCTGTTCCGCTTCCGGCTGGTCGAACGGGTGACGGTGGGTCACGGCGACGCCGGCGATGAAGAAGGTACAGAAGCCGAAGAACTGCGGAATGATGAACCACAGGTGCTGGGCCTGGTATTCGACGATGTCGCGCATGTTGAACGAGCCGACCTGGGCGACCACGCCCATCAGCGACAGGGCCAGGAACACCTCGTAGGAGACGGTCTGGGCCGAGGCGCGCAGGCTGCCGAGCAGGGCGAACTTGTTGTTGCTCGACCAGCCGGCGAAGAGCACCGCGTACACGGTGATGCCGGCCATGGCGAAAAAGAACAGGATGCCGATGTTCAGGTCCGCGACGCCCCAGGTGGGGGTGATCGGGACCACGGCGAAGGCGATGAGCAGGGCGCTCATGGCGATCACCGGCGCCAGGGTGAAGATCACCTTGTCGGCGAACGGCGGCGTCCAGTCTTCCTTGAAGAACATCTTCAGCATGTCGGCGGCGATCTGGAACATGCCGAACGGGCCGACGCGGTTGGGGCCGTAGCGGTCCTGCCACCAGCCCAGCAGGCGTCGTTCGACGAAGCTCAGCAGGGCGCCGCAGACGACCACGGCAAGCAGGATCACGATGGCCTTGAGCACCGCGATGATGACGTCGATCACCTCGGGAGTGAGCCAGCTCATTGCGCGGCCTCCTGCAGCAGGGTCACGGTGGCACCGGCGACGGCACCCGGGATGCCCGGCAGGCCGGCGGGCAGGCCGACGAGGCCCGCGGCCAGCTCCTCACGGACCTGCAGCGGCAGGCGCAGGGCCTGGCCGTTGACGCGCAGCGACAGCATGGCGCCGTCGTTCACGCCCAGGCGGTCCGCCTCGGACTTGGCCAGGGCGACATAGGCCTCGGGCATGCGCTCCTGGATCGGCGCGGCGCGGGAGGAGTTCTCCTCGCTGCCGAACAGGTGGTGGAAGGGGACGACCTGCCAGGTGCCTTGCGCGGGGTTGAAGGGCGCAACGGCGGCGAACCAGGGCAGGGTGGCGCCCTTGGCCTCGATCAGGCGCACGCCCGGGTCACCGGCGCGCAGGTGGCCGCCGACTTCGTCCTGGAACTTGTTCCAGGCCTGGGGCGAGTTCCAGCCCGGGGACCAGGCGAAGGGGATCTGCTGACGGGGTTCGGCGCTGCCGGCATAGCCTTCCATGGAGAAGGCGAAGGGCGAGTCCTTGTCTTGCGGCTGGCGCGGCTCGTGCACGCTGATGTTGGCGCGCATGGCGGTGCGGCCGCTGTAGCGGTGCGGCTCGCGGGCCAGCTTCAGGCCCTTGATGCGGAACGAGGCGCTGGGCGCGGCGTCGCGGATCGAAGCCAGCTGGCTGTTGCTGTCGGCGACGGCGGCGGTGACCTGGTCGAGCTGGGTCCAGTCGACGGACTTGCCTTCCAGGGTGCTGTGCAGGGCGTGCAGCCAGCGCCAGCCCTCGCGGACGAGGATGTTGGCGTCGTAGTAGGTCGGGTCGTAGACCTGGAAGAAGCGCTGGGCGCGGCCTTCCTGGCTGACCAGGGTGCCGTCGCCTTCGGCGAAGCTGGCGACCGGAAGTACCAGGTGGGCGCGCTCGACGGTCGCGGTCTGCTGGTGGTCGGCGACGATCACCACCTTGGCGGCGGCCAGTGCGGCGTCGACCTTGGCGGCTTCGGCGCGGCGGTACAGGTCGTTCTCCAGTACTACCACGGCGTCGGCCTGGCCGGCGGTCAGGGCTTCCAGGGCGGCGTCCACGGATTCGCCACCGAACAGGGCCAGGCCCATGCTGTTGGCTTCCGGGACCACCAGGCTGATTGAGCCGTTCTTCTCACGGTTCTTCAGGGCGCTGGCGATGTTGGCGGCGGCTTCGATCAGGGCCTTCTCGCCGAGGGAGGCGCCGGAGACGATCAGCGGACGCTTGGCTTGGATCAGGGCGTCGGCGATGGCCTTGACCAGCTCGGCGGCCTCGTTGTCCAGGCCATCCACGGCCGGGGCGCTCGGGTCGATGGCATGGGCCACGGCGAAGCCGATGCGGGCGAGGTCGGCCGGGGCGGCGTGTACGCACTGGGTGGCCACGTCGTCGAGGCGGGTCTCGGCGATGCTGGCGATGAACAGCGGGTTCAGCGCGTCCTGGGCGACGTTCTGCACGGCGGCCATGTGCCAATCCTGGATCTTCATCGAGGCAGCGATGTCGGTGGCCTTGCCCTTGACCGACTGGCGCAGCGCCAGGGCGACGCGCGCGGCGGTCTGGGTCAGGTCTTCACCGAGCACGAAGACGGCGTCGTGGCTTTCGATGTCACGCAGGGTGGGCACCGGCAGCGGGCCGTTCTGCAGGATGTCGCGGATCAGGCGGATGTTCTCCAGTTCGCTGGCGGCGATGCCGGAGTAGTAGTTGGCTTCGCCCACCAGTTCACGCAAGGCGAAGTTGGACTCCAGGCTGGCACGCGGCGAGCCGATGCCGATCACGCGCTTGCCCTTGAGCAGCTCGGCGGCCTTGTCCAGCGCTGCGTCGAGGCCCAGTTTCTGGGTGCCGAACGACGGCTGGCGCGGGCGGTCCTCGCGGTTGACGTAGCCATAGCCGAAGCGACCGCGATCGCAGAGGAAGTACTGGTTCACCGAGCCGTTGAAGCGGTTCTCGATGCGGCGGATCTCGCCGTAGCGCTCGCCGGGGCTGATGTTGCAGCCGCTGGAGCAGCCGTGGCAGATGCTCGGGGCGAACTGCATGTCCCACTTGCGGTTGTAGCGCTCGGAGTGGGTCTTGTCGGTGAACACGCCGGTCGGGCAGACCTCGACCAGGTTGCCGGAGAACTCGCTCTCGAGGGTGCCGTCCTCGACGCGTCCGAAGTAGACGTTGTCGTGGGCGCCGTAGACGCCGAGGTCGGTGCCGCCGGCGTAGTCCTTGTAGTAGCGCACGCAGCGGTAGCAGGCGATGCAGCGGTTCATCTCGTGGGAGATGAATGGGCCGAGCTGCTGGTTCTGGTGGGTGCGCTTGGTGAAGCGGTACCGGCGCTCGTTGTGGCCGGTCATCACCGTCATGTCCTGCAGGTGGCAATGGCCGCCTTCCTCGCACACGGGGCAATCGTGCGGGTGGTTGGTCATCAGCCATTCGACGACGCTGGCGCGGAATTGCTTCGCCTCTTCGTCCTCGATGGAGATCCAGGTGTTGTCGGTCGCGGGGGTCATGCAGGACATGACCAGGCGGCCGCGCTTGTCGTTTTCGTCGGTGTACTGCTTGACCGCGCACTGGCGGCAGGCGCCGACGCTGCCGAGCGCCGGGTGCCAGCAGAAGTAGGGGATGTCGAGTCCGAGGGACAGACAGGCCTGCAGGAGGTTGTCTGCACCATCGACTTCGAGCGTCTTGCCGTCTACGTGGATAGTGGCCATGGTTCAGTCTTCATCTGCCCGTTTGACCGGGCTTGGCTAATGGAATCAGGTTGCGGTCGGGGCCGCGCGTGGCGGCCGCCAACCGGCGGAACTGGCTCTTATGCGCCGACCGGTTCGGGTCGGATCGCCGGTGCGTTCTCGGCGATGCCTGCTTCGAACTCCGGACGGAAATACTTCATCGCGCTACCCAGCGGCTCGACGGCGCCCGGTGCGTGGGCACAGAAGGTCTTGCCTGGGCCGAGGAAGTTGACCAGCCCTTCGAGGGTCTCCAGGTCGCCTCGCTGGCCTTCGCCGCGTTCGAGGGCGCGCAGGACCTTGACGCTCCAGGGCAGGCCGTCACGGCAGGGCGTGCACCAGCCGCAGGACTCGCGGGCGAAGAACTCTTCCATGTTGCGCAGCAGCGAGACCATGTTGATGCTGTCGTCCACCGCGAGCGCCAGGCCGGTGCCCATGCGGGTGCCGACCTTGGCGATGCCGGCGGCGTACATGGGGGCATCCAGGTGCTCGGGGAGCAGGAAGCCGGTGCCAGCACCGCCGGGCTGCCAGGCTTTCAGCTTGAAGCCATCGCGCATGCCGCCGGCGTAGTCCTCGAAGAGTTCACGGGCGGGTACGCCGAAGGGCAGTTCCCAAAGGCCGGGGTTCTTCACCTTGCCGGAGAAGCCCATGAGCTTGGTGCCCATGTCTTCGCTGCCCGGACGGGCGAGGCCCTTGTACCAGTCCACGCCGTTGGCGACGATCGCCGGCACGTTGCACAGGGTCTCGACGTTGTTGACGCAGGTGGGCTTGCCCCAGACGCCGACGGCGGCGGGGAAGGGCGGCTTGGAGCGCGGGTTGGCGCGGCGGCCTTCCAGCGAGTTGATCAGGGCGGTTTCCTCGCCGCAGATGTAGCGGCCGGCACCTGTGTGGACGAACAGCTCGAAATCGAAGCCCGACCCGAGGATGTTCTTGCCCAGCAGGCCGGCGGCCTTGGCTTCGTCGATGGCACGGTTGAGGTTGCGCGCCGCGTCGACGTATTCGCCACGCAGGAAGATGTAGCCGCGATAGGCCTTGAGGGCGCGGGCGCTGATCAGCATGCCTTCCACCAGCAGGTGGGGCAGCTGTTCCATCAGCATGCGGTCCTTCCAGGTGTTGGGCTCCATTTCATCCGCGTTGCACAGCAGGTAGCGGATGTTCATGGATTCGTCGGCGGGCATCAGGCCCCACTTCACGCCGGTGGGGAAGCCCGCGCCGCCGCGGCCCTTGAGGCCGGAGTCCTTGACGGTCTGCACGATGTCGGCCTGGGCCATCTCGCCGAGGGCCTTGCGTGCGGCTGCGTAGCCGTTCTTCTGCTGGTATTCCTCGAGCCAGACGGGCTGCGCGTCGTCACGCAGGCGCCAGGTCAGCGGGTGCGTCTCGGCGCTGCGCTGGATGCGGTTGGCCGGGCCGACGGAGGTGAGGGTCTTCATTGATAGGCCTCCAGCAGTTGCGCGACGCCGTCGGCGCTGACGTTGCCGAAGGTGTCGTCGTCGATCATCAGGGCCGGGGCCTTGTCGCAATTGCCCAGGCAGCACACCGGCAACAGGGTGAAGCGATTGTCGGCGGTGGTCTGGCCGAGGCCGATGCCGAGGTTCTGCTGGATGCTGCCGAGTACCGACTCATGGCCGCCGACGTAGCAGGTCATGCTGTCGCACACGCGGATGATGTGGCGGCCCACCGGCTGGCGGAATATCTGACTATAGAAGGTGGCCACGCCTTCGACGTCGCTGGCGGGGATGCCGAGGATCTCGCCGATGGCATCGGCGGCGCCGTCAGGCACCCAGCCGCGCTCCTTCTGGACGATCTTCAGGGCTTCGATTGACGCCGCGCGCGGGTCCTCGTAGTGGTGCATCTCGTGCTCGATGGCCGAGCGCTCGGTTTCGCTGAGGGCGAAACGGTCGGTCTGGATAATGCTCATGTCAGCGGTCCACGTCAGCCATAACGAAGTCGATACTGCCCAGGTAGGCGATCAGGTCGGCCACCATGCTGCCGCGGATCACCGAGGGGATCTGCTGCAGGTGGGGGAAGCTGGGCGTGCGGATCCGGGTGCGGTAGCTCATGGTGCTGCCATCGCTCGTCAGGTAGTAGCTGTTGATGCCCTTGGTCGCCTCGATCATCTGGAAGGCTTCGTTGGCCGGCATGACCGGGCCCCAGGAAACCTGCAGGAAGTGGGTGATCAGGGTTTCGATGTGCTGCAGCGTGCGTTCTTTCGGCGGCGGCGTGGTCAGCGGGTGGTCGGCCTTGTATGGGCCTTCCGGCATGTTCTTCAGGCACTGGTCGATGATGCGGATGCTCTGGCGCATCTCTTCGACGCGGACCATGCAGCGGTCATAGGCGTCGCCGTTGTGGGCCAGCGGCACTTCGAACTCGAAGTTCTCGTAGCCGGAGTACGGGCGGGCCTTGCGCAGGTCGAAGTCCAGGCCGGTTGAGCGCAGGCCGGCACCGGTGACACCCCATTCCAAGGCTTCCTTGGTGTTGTACTGGGCGACGCCGATGGTGCGGCCCTTGAGGATGCTGTTCTTCAGCGCGGCCTTGGTGTACTCGTCCAGGCGCTTGGGCAGCCATTCGACGAATTCCTTGACCAGGCCATCCCAGCCGCGCGGCAGGTCGTGGGCGACACCACCGATGCGGTACCAGGCCGGGTGCAGGCGGAAGCCGGTGATGGCTTCGATGACCTTGTAGGCGCGCTGGCGGTCGGTGAAGGTGAAGAACACCGGGGTCATGGCGCCGACGTCCTGGATGTAGGTACCCAGGAACAGCAGGTGGCTGGTGATGCGGAAGAATTCAGCCAGCATCACGCGGATGGTGTCGACCTTCTGCGGCACCTTGATGCCGGCGAGCTTCTCCACCGCGAGCACGTAGGGCAGGTTGTTCATCACCCCGCCGAGGTAGTCGATGCGGTCGGTGTAGGGGATGAAGCTGTGCCAGGACTGGCGCTCGGCCATCTTCTCGGCGCCCCGGTGGTGGTAGCCGATGTCCGGGACGCAGTCGACGATCTCTTCGCCGTCGAGCTGCAGCACGATGCGGAAGGCACCGTGGGCGGAGGGGTGGTTGGGGCCGAGGTTGAGGAACATGTAGTCCTCGTTCTCGCCCTGGCGCTTCATGCCCCAGTCCTCGGGGTTGAAGCGGGCGGCTTCTTCCTCGAGTTGCTGCTTGGCCAGGGTGAGGCTGTACGGATCGAACTCGGTGGCGCGCGCCGGGTAGTCCTTGCGCAGCGGGTGGCCTTCCCAGGTGGGCGGCATCATGATCCGCGAGAGGTGCGGGTGGCCGGTGAAGTGCACGCCGTACAGGTCCCAGACTTCACGCTCGTACCAGTTGGCGTTGGGCCAGATGCCGGTGACGCTGGGCAGGTTGAGGTCGCCTTCCTGGAGCGACACCTTGATCATCACGTCGCTGTTACGCTCCATGGAGATCAGGTGGTAGAACACGGTGAAGTCGGCGCCCGGCAGGCCGCGGCGATGCGTACGCAGGCGCTCGTCGACCCCGTGCAGGTCGTACAGCATGACGAAGGGGCGCGGCGAGTTGCGCAGGAAGGTCAGCACCTCGACGAGCTTCTCGCGAGCGACCCAGATGACCGGCATGCCGGTGCGGGTGGCTTGGAGGGTGAAGCTCTCGGCGCCAAAGCGGGAATTCAGTTCAACGACGACATCTTGGTCGTCAGCCTTGTAAGGCGGAATAGACAGAACGGTGTCTGCAGTCATGGTCTCGGTCGCTTTCGGTCAACGTACAGAGTGAGCCGGGTCTCTTCTTGTGGAAGAGACCGGATCAGACTTCGTCGGGGCTGCGCAGGTTGGTGACCTGGATACGCTGTTCGCGGCGCTGTTCCTTCTGCGACGGCATTTCGGCACGGTAGATGCCTTGGTCGCCGACGACCCAGGAAAGCGGACGGCGCTCCTGGCCGATGGATTCCTGCAGCAGCATCAGGCCCTGCAGGAATGCCTCCGGACGAGGAGGGCAGCCAGGGATGTACACGTCCACGGGGAGGAACTTGTCCACGCCCTGGACCACCGAATAGATGTCGTACATGCCGCCGGAATTGGCACACGAGCCCATCGAGATCACCCACTTGGGCTCCAGCATCTGCTCGTAGAGGCGCTGGATGATGGGCGCCATCTTGATGAAGCAGGTGCCGGCGATGACCATGAAGTCAGCCTGGCGGGGTGATGCGCGAATGACTTCCGCACCGAAGCGGGCGATGTCATGCGGCGCCGTGAAGGCGGTGGTCATCTCCACGTAGCAGCAGGACAAACCGAAGTTGTACGGCCACAGGGAGTTCTTGCGACCCCAGTTGACTGCACCGTTGAGAACATCTTCCAGCTTGCCCATGAAGATGTTCTTGTGGACCTGATCTTCTAGCAGGGGGTCGGAAACGATCTCCCGCTCACCGATCGGGTACTGCTCGTTGGGAGCAGTCGGATCGATCCGAGTAAGTTTGTATTGCATCGCCAAAGCCTCATTGTTTTAGCTTCGCCTGCCGATTGCGACGACCTTCGGGGGCCCAGTCGAGGGCTCCGATGCGCCAGAGATAGGCAAGACCTGCCAACAGAATTGCTATGAAAATGGTAGCTTCGATGAGGCCCGCCCACCCGCTTTCACGAACGGATACGGCCCAGGCGAAGAGGAAGAGGGCTTCGACGTCGAAGATCACGAAGAGCATCGCGACCAGATAGAATTTTGCGGAGAGGCGCAGGCGGGCACTGCCGGTGGGGAGCATCCCGGATTCGAATGGTTCGTTCTTGGCGCGACCGTGGGCGCGGCTGCCGAGCAGGCTCGATACGCCGAGCATGAAGGCGCAGAGGCCGATGACGCCCAGCAGGAAAACAGCGAAACCCCAGTTATGGGAAAGAATGGCAGTGGCTTCCGACATGCCTGAACTCCTTCAACAAGGAACGGCGTTCACTCGTTATTAAAATGATCCTTGCCCGCACAAGAGTGCCCGGCAATCTATTCGGACAATTTTATGCCCGTATGGGCGTACAAGTAAATTTTTCAGACTAAAAAATTAACCCGAAAGCCAGTTTAAAGACCTTGTACAGCTCTGAAAGCCTAGGGCGGCGAGGGTTCCGGTTTTTTGTCAGGCTTTGGTCGGATTGCGGCGCTATGCCGCAGGGCGCAGATATAGATAAGTTAATGATAGTCATTATCATTTGACTGGAGAATATATAACCACTACATAGCGAGTCCTACGGAAGTGGTTAAAACATGCGCACTTAATAGCCGCTGTTACTCACAACTTCTTTCCTCTATGCCTAATTCATATGTGGCTGTCGTTGTTGCCCTGGCGACCTTGTACTAGCGTGCTAGGTGCGTCGTGGATGCGGCGCGTTCCCCCTGTTTACCTGTCGTACTCAGCGGGTCGGCTGGACCACGGATTCGCCTGCCTGGGCGCGCTGGTCCACGTGAAAAACAAGAAAAAGAGGGAATCGCCATGGGCGTTGCCAAGTCGCTGCGTCACTGCTTCGTGCTCCTGCTGTTCTGCCTGCCGTCCCTGCCTGCCCACGCCGAGCTCGGCGATTACGGGTTCTGGCGGACCCTGGTCAACCTCACCTCGCCACCGAAGGCCGACAACAAGGTGCTGCCCGAGCAGCGGGTCGGGCCCTATCCGTTGCTGGCCAACCCCGCCGGGTTCGATTCCGGCTTCAAGGCGGGCAACTACTACGCCTGGCAGACGGTGCAGCTCGCTCCCGAGACGGGCGCCGTGTGCGGCAACGGCTCGCCCTACAAGTTCTTCGTCAATCGGGTGCCCAACACCAGCAACACCATCATCTATATGGAAGGCGGTGGCGCCTGCTGGGACTACGCCAGCTGCACCGGGCAAACCGGCATCCGTGGTGCGCGCAACCCCAACGGGATTCCCGATGACTACATGAAGCTGCTGAACCCCAGCGCCAGCCTGGTCAGCCCCTTCGTGGTGCGGCTGCATCCCTGGACGCGGGTGAAGACGCAGAACTGGAACATGGTCTATGTGCCCTATTGCACGGGCGACATCTATTCCGGCGACAAGGTGGCGGTCTACCAGGACCCCACCGGGCAGAAGCCGCAGCTGATCTGGCACCACAACGGGCTGCGCAACACCCGTGCGGTCACGGCCTGGCTCAAGGACAACCTGGAGCGCCCGGAGCAGATGCTCTCCACCGGCTGCAGCGCCGGCGGGGCGGGGAGCCTGATCAGCCATGCGGTGACCCGCCAGGACATCGCGCCCACCCGCGGTTTCATGATCGACGACTCGGGGCCGGTGTTCAGCGCGGTGACCGGCGGCAGCAACCAGGCCTACCCGTCGCTGCCGTTGCAGACCTTCATCCGCCAGGCCTGGGGTCTGGACAATGGCCCGCTGCAATTGCTGCAGAGCCGCCTGCCCGGCGTCACCCTCAACGATCTGGGCAGCATCTACCCGGCGCTTTCCGCGAACCTGCCGGGTGATCGCCTCGGGCACACGCACTTCTGGAAGGACCTCAACTACTCGTCGTATTCCTACGAGCGCTTCTATCCGGAGATCGCCAACGCACCGGACCAGGCCACCAAGGAGGCGCTAATCCACGCCAAGTGGGACGTGGACACCGGTCGCCTGCGCAATACACTGGCCAACCTGCACAATTTCGGCGGTTACTTCCCGCAGTACCGCGCAGTGAACGAGAGCCATTGCACCAGCATCATCGAGTTCGCCAATGCCGATATCCAGGAGCAGAACCTGCAGCTGGATGATTTCGTCAGCAACGTGCTGGATGGCAGCGGGCCGGTGATGGATGCGTCCGAGACGAGCGATGCGGCCGATCGGGCCAAGCCCTTCAACCTGCTCTACTACATTCTCAACCAGCTGCTCTGATGGGGTGTCGCGAGGCGGGCGATCCGCCTCGCGATCTCAGTGATAGGCCTGCTCGCGGGCCTGCTGCAGGCGCTGCCTGAGGTACTCGTCGCGGCTCAGGCCGTCTGGGATGCTCTGCATCGCCAGCACTTCTTCGACGATGCGCTTTTCTTCCTGCTTGTAATGATCGAACTGGGGCGAGGGCTTCGCCGCCAGCTTCTTCTCCAGCGCATCGCTGCGAGCCTTGTAGCGTTGCAACAGGGCATTGGCCCGCGCTTTCTGTTCTTCCACGTCCGTGCTGGTGGCCTGGATCAGGGCGATCTGCAGCATCAGCGATTCGCTCGCTGCCAGCTCGCCGCTCTGCTCGTGGGCCTGTACTTCCTCGGCCAGCCGGGCGGCCTGTTGCTCGCGCGCTTCTGCCGACAGGCCGGGCGCGGCCTTGAAGAAATCGCGGTAGGCCGCGTGGAACTCCAGGCGCTTCTCGTATTCCGCCATCCGCGCGGGATCGATGCGCGGCGCCCCCGTCGTCTCCGGCGCGTCGCTCGCCGCATATGCAGGCGCCTGGGTGGCCCGTGGTGCGGGCTGGGTGGTGACCTGGGCTTCGGCGGACAGGCGCCAGTAGAGGGTGGCGGCGGCGGTAACCGCAGCGATCGCGGTACTCGCCAGAATGAGATTGACTCGGGCCATCGGGGTTCTCGCCCTTCCAGTTGGGACACCCGTACAGCTTAGTCAAGGCTCGCGCTTGCGGCTGACCCAGGCCCAGATCATTTCGCAACGGATCGGCTCGATGCCGGCTTCGTCGGTGATGATCACCGCGACACGGACCTCACCCCGGTCCTCTTCGTGGATGCGGCGGACCTGCTCGGCGTCCAGTTCGGCTACCGCCTTCAGGCCGCCCGTGGCGCGCTTGAGGTAGTCCACGTGCAGGCTCTTTATCAGCGGCAGCTTGTCGTCCGGCACGTTCATGCCCACCAGCAGTCCGGTGGCGGACTCTGCCAGCAATGCCATGGCGGCCGCATGCACGCCCTTGATGTGGTTGCGCACGCGGGGGCGGTTGGCGAGGCTCATCACCGCGCGCTGCTGGCTCAGGTGATGGACGCGTACGCGGGCGGTGCCGGCGAAGCGGACCTGGCTGCCGATCAGCAGGCTCAGGAGGGGTGTGTGCAGGGCGGCGGGCAGCCGGCTTACCAGGGCGGTGGCGCGACTCAGGCGGTTGGCTGGCATGGATGGGCCCTTGGTGAGTGGGCGGCCAGTCTGTCATCGGTAAAAAGGACCGGCCATTGCTGGCCGGTCGCAAATGCCTGGCACTTCGGCCAGTGGCTGGGGGGTCAGAGAATGCGGCGGCGGTCCTCCCGGGTGATCACCACCGTGGAGGAGCGCGGCCGCTTGCCCGGTCCATCCGGCCAGGTGCTGGTCAGGTTGGTGGGCGTGGAGCCCTCGCCCGGGTGCTGGATATTGACGAACAGGGTGCGGAAGTCCGGGGTCGCGGCGATGCCGGTGACCTCGGCGCCCAGCGGGCCGACCAGGAAGCGCTTGAGTTCACCGCTGCGCGGGTCCGCCACCAGCATCTGGTTGTTGCCGAAGGGGCCGGAAGCCAGCTGGCTGCCGCTCATGTCGGTCTGGATCCACAGGCGACCGTCGTCGTCGAACCACAGGCCGTCGGGGCTGGCGAGGATGTTGCTGGCGTCCAGCGGCTTGCCGTTCGGGCCTCGGCTGTCGGTTTCCGGGCCGGCGAGCATGAACAGGTTCCAGTTGAAGGCCTGGCCGGCGTAGTCGCGGCTCTGTTCGCGCCAGCGGATGATGTGGCCGTAGGCGTTGGCGGGGCGCGGATTGGGCGCATCCGGCGTGGTGCGCGCGGTGTTGTTGGTGAGGGTGAAGTACACCTCGCCGTTGTCCGGGTTGACCGCTCCCCACTCGGGGCGGTCCATCTTGGTCGCGCCGACCACGTCCGCTGCCAGGCGGGTGTTGACCAGTACCTC
This sequence comes from Pseudomonas sp. Pc102, assembly GCF_018408275.1. Lineage (NCBI taxonomy): Bacteria > Pseudomonadati > Pseudomonadota > Gammaproteobacteria > Pseudomonadales > Pseudomonadaceae > Pseudomonas > Pseudomonas sp. Pc102. Next base: position 2,818,926 of record NZ_AP021905.1, read on the forward strand.
GCCCTGGTCGGCGAAAGCCACGCCGGCGGCGAGGCAGGCCTTGAGGAAGGTTTTGTCGTTGATGTCCAGCGCCAGCCACTGGCCGCTGCCGTCGGCGTTGAAGCGCGCCACGTACAGGGTGCCGTCGTCGAGCAGGCGGCCGTTGCTGCGGCCGGGGCGGTAGGCGTCGCGGCTGACGTATTTGTAGATGTACTCGTTTTGCGAGTCGTCGCCGGAATAGCACACCACCGGGCGGCCGGCCTTCACCGGGGCGAAGATCAGGCCTTCGTGGGCGAAGCGGCCCAGGGCGGTGCGCTTGACCGGTACGGAGTCGGGTTCGAAGGGGTCGATCTCGACGATCCAGCCGAACTGGTTCGGCTCGTTGCGGTAGTCGCCCTTGGCGTCGGCGGCCTTGCGGGTGGCGTCGAAGCGCTCGAACTCGTCGCCGGGGAGGGTTTCCCAGCCGAAGCGGCTGCCGTTGCGCAGGCCGTAGCGTTTCAGTTCGCGGGGCAGGTCGGTGTCACGGGTGGAGAAGTAGCCGGCCCAGTTCTCCTCGCAAGTGAGGTAGGTGCCCCAGGGCGTGAAGCCGTTGGAGCAGTTGTTCTGGGTGCCGCGTGCAGCGGTGCCGTTGGGGCTGTGGCGGGTCTGCAGCAGTTTGTTGCCGCGTGCCGGGCCACTGATCTGCATCGGCGTGGCGGCGGTGATGCGCCGGTTGCGGCGGCTCGGCACCACCGTCCATTCGCCGCGCACGTCACGGCGGATCTCCACCACCGATACGCCGTGGGCGTTGATTTCCTTGCGCACTTCCTCGGCGCTCGTGCGCTTGCCGTTCACGACGGTCGGGCCGTTGGGGTGCAGCAGTGGCGCGTCGATGTACTCGTGGTTGAGTACCAGCAGGCCATGGTCGGAGCGCAGGCCCAGGCCGTGGCGGGTGTCGATGGGGAAGAAATGCATGCCGTCGTGGTGCATGCCGGTCTGTTCGGCCTGGTCTTGAGCGCTGTTGCTGGCGTCCTCGGCGAACGCCGGGTAACGGCCGGTGATGGGCGTGCCCCAGGGAATGAAAGGCGTTGCCTTGTAGCCCGGCGGCACGGTGATGGTGTCGGCGCGGCCGGCCGGGATGCCTTCGAAGGCCAGTCGGCGGCGCGGCTTGAAGGGGAAGCCGAGGCCGCGGGCTTCGCCCTGGCTGGCCTCGGCCTGGCCGGGCAGGGACACGCCGAGGAAGGCGAGGGCGCCGAGTGCGGCGCCACCGGCCAGCACCTCGCGGCGCTTGACGCCCTCGATCAGCTCGCTGATGTGGGGGTTCCTAGACTGGTTGCTCGGCACTTCGTCGCCATTTCCAAAGAGGACGGCGTTCTCTTTCTCGTTGTTCAAGGCTCTGTCTCCATACGGGCGAATCGGCGGAGACTTGACGCTACGGCCTCAAGGCGACGGAACTGTGACAGGGCGATGGGCGTGGTGCCTTATGTGCGGTGCCGCACAAAACGCTTCAGGGTGTCCCGGATGATACGGGCGTCGGCCGGATGGCGAAGATCAGTGCGCCGCCGCGGAGCGCTTCGATCACCTGGTCGCGGTCGCCGCCGGAAAGCACCAGGCAGCCGAAACTGCGCCCGGCCACGCCGTGCTGGCGGATGAACCTGTCTTCCATGTAGTCCATGGCGTGGATGACGATGGCGCGCTGCATGGCCTTGTCGTTGCTCGGGTCCAGCCCGGCCAGGCGCATCGACAGGCCGTGGCCGGGCTGTTCGCTCCGGTAGACCTCGCCGGTGCGGTAGGCGCCGAGGGCGGAGGCGTGGCTTTCCGGTTCGTTGGAGAAGCGCTCGGCGTAGCCGTCGTGGTCGGCATCCGAGCCCTTGCCATGGGCCACGCGGTAGCTCGCCAGCAGCTCGTGGGTGTCGCGGTCGTATAGAAGGAAGCGCTTCTGGTCGGAGCGCTGGGAGTAGTCGACCACGGCGAAGCGCGGGTACTCGTTGTGCTGAAGGTGGTCGAGGATGGGCTGGAGCGTGCCTGGGGTGAAGCGTTGCTCCAGGTCGCCGGCATGGGCGAGGAGGGGGAACAGGGCCAGCAGGCAGGGAATGAGCGATCTGGGCATCGGATTGAAACCGTCGGCTGTCGGCCAGAGGTAAGTTCAGACGCGCGATGGATGCAAGGCGTTCCCCCGGGGAGGTTTCGCGGAGCATAAAAAAAGCCCCGGCATCGCTGCCAGGGCTTCGAGGCATCCAGCCGACCCGAGGGTCGTGCTGGTGAACAGTTCCTATTAGTGGAACTGGTTCATGGTGTTGTCTTTACCGCTCGCCTTCAGAGCCGCTTCGCCAGCGAAGTACTCTTTGTGGTTGTCGCCGATGTCGGAGCCAGCCATGTTCTGGTGCTTGACGCAGGCGATGCCCTGGCGCAGTTCCTGACGCTGTACGCCTTTGACGTAGGCCAGCATGCCCTGGTCGGCGAAGTACCCTTTGGCCAGGTTGTCGGTGGACAGCGCGGCGGTGTGGTAGGTCGGCAGGGTGATCAGGTGGTGGAAGATGCCGGCGTGAGCCGAACCGTCGCGCTGGAAGGTGCGGATCTTCTCGTCTGCAACCTGTGCCAGTTCGGTTTCGTCGTACTCGACGCTCATCAGCTTGGCGCGGTCGTAGGCGGAAACGTCCTTGCCTTCGGCGACGAACGCGTCGAACACCTGCTGGCGGAAGTTCAGGGTCCAGTTGAAGGACGGGCTGTTGTTGTAGACCAGCTTGGCGTTCGGGATGACCTGACGGATGCGGTCAACCATGCCCTTGATCTGGCCAACGTGCGGCTTCTCGGTTTCGATCCACAGCAGGTCGGCGCCGTTCTGCAGGCTGGTGATGCAGTCCAGTACGCAGCGGTCTTCGCCAGTGCCGGCACGGAACTGGAACAGGTTGGACGGCAGGCGCTTGGGACGCAGCAGCTTGCCTTCGCGGTTGATCACCACGTCGCCGTTCTTCAGCTCGGCCGGGGTGATTTCTTCGCAATCCAGGAAGGAGTTGTACTGGTCGCCCAGGTCGCCCGGCTGCTTGGTCACGGCGATCTGCTTGGTCAGGCCGGCACCCAGGGAGTCGGTACGGGCAACGATCACGCCGTCGTCAACGCCCAGCTCGAGGAAGGCGTAGCGAACTGCGTTGATCTTGGCGAGGAAGTCTTCGTGCGGAACGGTCACTTTGCCGTCCTGGTGGCCGCACTGCTTCTCGTCGGAAACCTGGTTCTCGATCTGGATGCAGCAGGCACCCGCTTCGATCATCTTCTTGGCCAGCAGGTAGGTGGCTTCCGGGTTACCGAAGCCAGCGTCGATGTCGGCGATGATCGGAACGACGTGGGTTTCGTAGCCGTCGATCTGGGCCTGGATCTCGTCGGCCTTGACCTTGTCGCCAGCGGCGCGGGCAGCGTCCAGGGCGGTGAAGAGCAGGTCCAGTTCGCGGGCGTCAGCCTGGCGCAGGAAGGTGTAGAGCTCTTCGATCAGGCCGGAAACGGCGGTTTTCTCGTGCATCGACTGGTCCGGCAGCGGGCCGAAGTCGGAACGCAGGGCCGCGACCATCCAGCCGGACAGGTAGAGGTAGCGCTTGTTGGTGGTCTTCAGGTGCTTCTTGATGGAGATCAGCTTCTGCTGACCGATGAAGCCGTGCCAGCAGCCCAGGGACTGGGTGTAGACGGAGGCGTCGGCGTCGTATTCGGCCATGTCCTTGCGCATGATGGCCGCGGTGTACTTGGCGATGTCCAGACCGGTCTTGAAGCGGTTCTGGGCGCGCATACGGGCGACGGATTCCGGGTTGATAGCGCTCCAGCTGTTGCCTGCGGCTTCTTTCAGAGCGGCAACTGCCTTGATGTCGTTTTGATATGCGGACATGGTCAATCCTTCAAATGTGTTTGGTTGAGCACCGACTTCCCCCTGTGAGCCCTGGAAGGCATCACGGGTAGCTCACCACAGAACGTCGAGAATGTGACCGGTACGAGTAGGACACTCGAGAGGAGGGGTGACGAGACGAGCGGTACAGATGACCTCGCTGTCCGGCCTGCTCGCCTTCGGCTCGTGGATGCCTTGGCGGATCAGGTTCGGTTGGATCGTCGATCTGGCTGCTGCGTTAAACGCTTCCCCGTCCCTCAGGACAACTTCGTTCCAGTCGCAACCTCGTCGAACTGCCTTGTGGGCTGTAACAACACGGGACGGCTCGAAGGTATTGAGCGCGGCCCGGGAGCCCGTTGCAGGGCCCCTGGTTAGCGGGAGCGGGGCCATGATGCGCTTCAAACAAGTGTTCGTCAAACGTTTTGTAGTGATTTTTTCGCACTACTACATAAGTCTTAAGAACGACCGATTGGTCAGGGAAGGGGTGGGTCAGTCGAGGCTGTCGACCTTCAGGCGCATGGTCATGTTTTCGCCGCCCTGGGTGCTGCGGCGCTGCAGGAAGCCGCTGTCATCGGACTGGCTGGACTGATTGACGCCGCCGACCGTGATCCACTCGCCGAGACGACCGCTGACGCGGGTATCGGTGCTCTGCACGTCGATCACGCCGGGCTGGGACTGACTCAGACGGTCGCTGTTGCTGCTGATGCTGACGTGGACGATGTCGCCGGTGACGCTGGCGGTGACATAGAAGCCGCGGGTCACGTTGCGGTATTCGGTGTTGCTGTAGACCTGCCCGTAGGGGCCGGTGCTGGCGGTGGTGATGGGAACGCTCTGGCCGACCTGGATCAGCGCCGGGTAGCCCTCGCTGGCCTGGACCTGTTGCACGCCGCCGCCGCGGCTCTCGGTGCTGCGGCGGATGATGCGCACCTGGTCGCGGCCGCGCACCTCGCCACGCCCGGCTTCCACGTCGACGCCGCCTACGCTGGCCGAGCCGTTGACCGCATAGCCGCGGTCGTCCTGGTAATTGCTGTCGCTGGTGTCCACGGAGATCAGCAGGCGCTTGGGCGCGGTGTCCAGCTGGCCAAGGACCTTGCGCAGTTCCTGGATCTTCGCCGGCTCGGCATTGACGATCAGCTGGTTGCCGTAGGCGCTGACGCGGCCTTCGTTGCCGAGCACCGATTGCACCACGGGCATCACGTCCTCGGCGGTGCGGTAGTTGAGCGGGATCACCTCGGTCGCGGCCTGGAGCGGCAGGCTCAGGGCAAGGAGCAGGGCGGCGAGGAGCGCGCGTGGGGTCATAGCAGGAAACTCCGCAGGTCGGGATCGCTGACGCTCTGCTCCCAGGCCTGGTCGAACTGGGCCTGGCGCAGGCGGCAGCGCCCGGGGTCGTTGTACAGAGCGTAGCCGGAGAAGCTGTCCAGTTCCGGGCGCAGCAGCAGGCCGCGATCATCCACCAGCAGGTAGGCGCACTCTTCGTTGGAGTGATCGGGGTTGAGTTTGCGGATCTGGCTGTTGCTGGACAGGCGGCGCACCAGGTTGAGCAGGCGATGGCCTTCCTTTACCGGGCGCGTGACGTCACGTATCAGGATGCGCAGGCGGTTGCGCGGGTTGGCCAGGAGGAAGCGGGTGCAGGCGTCCTGGATGCTGCTGTGGTGGTAGAGCCAGGCTTCGAGGTCCGGCGTGTAGAGGCACAGGCTGCGCTGCGCCTGTTGCAGCAGGGCGAGGGCGTGGGGGCGTGCATCGTCGGGTTTGGCGAAGCGCTGCAGGTCGGTGTGTTCGCCAAGGGTGTAGGGCGCGGGCTCCCAGGGGGCCGGCTCGCGCAGATCCGGGGCCGGGTTGTGGACCTCGAAACGCCCTGGTGACTGGAATTCGATGGCCGGCAGTTCGGCATCGGGTTCTTGGTTTTCCGGGGCGTTGGGTTCCATATCGACCTCTACTGGCTGTCGCGCACCATGTCCACGTGAGGGATGCCGGCTTCGAGGAACTCGCCGCTGACGACGCGGAAGCCGTGGCGTTCATAGAAGGGGGTGGCGTGCACCTGGGCGGAGAGCATCTGCTGCTTGAGGCCGCGACGCTCCGCTTCGGCGATCACTGCTTCCAGCAGGCGGTCGCCGACCCGCAGGCCGCGCCAGTCCTTGAGCACCGAGACGCGGCCGATGTGACCATCGGGCAGCAGGCGCGCGGTGCCGATGGCGTAGTCGCGCTCCAGAGCGAGGAAGTGGACCGCGTCGACGTCTTCCGCATCCCATTCCTGCTCCGGCGCCACCGCCTGTTCGGCGATAAACACGGTTTCGCGGATGCGGCGCAGGTCGGCATTATCCTTCTGCCAATCGGCGATGCGGACGTGTATCTCACTCATCGGCAAACTCCAGACTTCCTTGCTTGACCAGTTCCCACAGAAGCTTACGCCCGTCCTCGTCGGCCAGCCATTGGCCGAGGTTGTCGATGTGCAATGCGTCGCTGGCGCAGACCAGTTTCAGCAGCTCGCGCAGGCTGCTGGGCAGCAGGCGGCTCTGGCCGCTGGCGAAGAGCACCAGGCCGATATCCACTTCGGACCAGGCCATGCGGGCGCTGGGGTTGCGGATCAGCACGGCGCCATCTTCCAGGGCGCCGACGAACTCGTCTTCTTCCACTTCGGTGCCGGCGACCAGCTCGGGATAGCGCGGCTCGGTCATGAACTGGCCGAACCAGGTCAGCAGCAGGCGTTCGTCGCTCATGTGCTCGGCCAGCAGGGCCTTGAGGCGGTCGAGGGAGTCCTGCTGGATCTGGTAGGGGTCGCTGACCGGCGCGATGTCGGCATCGCTGTAGCGTTCTTCGTCCGGGATGAACTGGGCGAGGAAGTCGGTGAAATGGGTCAGTACTTCAGCGGCGCTGGGGGCGCGGAAGCCGACCGAGTAGGTCATGCAGTCGTCCTCGGCTATGCCGAAGTGGGCCAGGCGCGGCGGCAGGTAGAGCATGTCGCCCGGCTCCAGTACCCATTCATCGGTGCCCTGGAAGTCGGCGAGGATGCGCAGGTCGGCGTGGGGCAGCAGTGGGCTCGAGGCGTCGCACATCTGGCCGATCTTCCAGCGGCGCTGGCCATGGGCCTGGAGCAGGAAAACGTCGTAGTTGTCGTAGTGCGGGCCGACACCGCCGCCGGGGGCGGCGAAGCTGACCATGATGTCGTCGATGCGCCAGCTGGGCAGGAAGCGGAAATGCTCCAGCAGTTCGGCGACTTCCGGGACGAACTGGTCGACGGACTGGACGAGGAGGGTCCAGTCCTTTTCCGGCAGGCCCTGGTAGGTGTCTTCGGAGAACGGGCCGCGACGCAGCTCCCACGGGTGCTCGCCATGTTCGATCACCAGGCGCGATTCGACTTCCTCTTCCAGGGACAGGCCGGCCAGCTCGTCGGGGGAGATGGGGCTCTCGTAGTCCGGGATGGCCTGGCGGATCAGCAGGGGTTTCTTCTGCCAGTAGTCGCGGAGGAATTCACGGGCGGAGATGCCGCCGAGGATTTGCAGGGGGAGATCGGAAGTCATGGCGGAACCTTTCAAATAAAAACGCCCGGCACAGCCGGGCGTGCAAGGGGGCGATAGCCGTCAGATACGCTTGGCCTGGGCCGCCGCGTTGCCGATGTAGGCGGCGGGGGTCAGCTTGCGCAGTTCGGCCTTGGCTTCGGCCGGCATGTCGAGGCCGTCGATGAAAGTCTGCAGCGCTTCGGGGCTGATGCCCTTGCCGCGGGTCAGTTCCTTCAGCTTCTCGTAGGGGTTTTCGATGGCGTAGCGGCGCATCACGGTCTGGATCGGTTCGGCGAGGACTTCCCAGCAGGCGTCCAGGTCGGCGGCGATGCGTGCTTCGTTCAGCTCGAGCTTGCCGATGCCCTTGAGGCTGGCTTCGTAGGCGATGACGCTGTGGGCGAAGCCGACGCCGAGGTTGCGCAGCACGGTGGAGTCGGTCAGGTCGCGCTGCCAGCGGGAGATCGGCAGCTTGCTGGCCAGGTGCTGGAACAGGGCGTTGGCGATGCCGAGGTTGCCTTCGGAGTTCTCGAAGTCGATCGGGTTGACCTTGTGCGGCATGGTCGAGGAGCCGATCTCGCCGGCGACGGTCTTCTGCTTGAAGTAGCCGAGGGAGATGTAGCCCCAGACGTCGCGATCGAAGTCGATGAGGATGGTGTTGAAGCGGGCGATGGCGTCGAACAGCTCGGCGATGTAGTCGTGCGGCTCGATCTGGGTGGTGTAGGGGTTGAAGCTCAGGCCCAGGTCACCTTCGATGAATTCGCGGGCGTTGGCTTCCCAGTCGATTTCCGGGTAGGCCGAGAGGTGGGCGTTGTAGTTGCCCACGGCGCCATTGATCTTGCCCAGCAGCGGTACGGCGGCTACCTGGGCGATCTGGCGCTCCAGGCGGTAGACGACGTTGGCCAGCTCCTTGCCCAGTGTGGTGGGGGAGGCGGGCTGGCCGTGGGTGCGGGAGAGCATCGGCACGTCGGCGAAGCGGATCGCCAGCTCACGGATGGCGTTGGCGGTCTGGCGCATCAGCGGCAGCAGCACGCCGTCGCGGCCTTCGCGCAGCATCAGGGCGTGGGACAGGTTGTTGATGTCCTCGCTGGTGCAGGCGAAGTGAATGAACTCGCTGACCTTGGCCAGTTCTGGCAGCTTGGCGGCCTGCTCCTTGAGCAGGTACTCCACGGCCTTGACGTCGTGGTTGGTGGTGCGCTCGATTTCCTTGATGCGCTCGGCGTGCTCCAGCTGGAAGTTCTCGGCCAGCTCGTTCAGCAGGGCGTTGGCTTCGGCGGAGAAGGGGGCGACTTCCGGAACGCCGGCGTGGGCGGCAAGGCGTTGCAGCCAGCGGACTTCGACCTGTACGCGGAAGCGGATCAGGCCATATTCACTGAAGATCGGGCGCAGTGCGCTGGTTTTGCCGGCGTAGCGGCCATCGACGGGGGAAACCGCGGTGAGCGAGGAGAGCTGCATGGGGCGTTCTCGGACAATCGGTCAACGAAAAGGGCGCACATCATACACGAAAACCGGCCCCGATAACGTGAGCGGGCTTGCGCCGTTCGGCGCAAGCCCGCGAATTCAGCTGCGCAGCATGGGATAGAGCTCGCCCAGCAGCTTGCGGCGGCTGAACAGCAGCTGCCAGCGATGGCCGCCGAGTTGGCGCCAGAGACGGGCGGAGCGGATGCCGGTGAGCAGCAGGGCGCGGATCTTGGCGGCATTGCTGGGTTGTTGCAGGTGGCGCATGTCGCCATGGACCTGGATGCGCTGGCGGAAGGTGCTGAGGGTGTCCTGGTAGAGACTGCCGCACGAGGCGATGACGTTGTCGTGGACGACGCCGAAGTGCTGCGTCTGCTGCTGGATCTGGTCGAGCCGGCTGCCGATCAGTTGCAGCATGTCCTCGCGCTTGTTCAGCTGGCGCTCCAGGGTCAGTAGCGATAGGGCGTAGCGCAGCGGTTCGCGCTGCAGGCTGCTGGGCTCGCGTTCCAGGGCGCTGATCAGGGCCTTGTAGCCGTCGCGCAGGTTGATGTCGTCGCCGCCATAGACGTCCAGGGTGTTCTTCGGGTCGCGAACCAGCAGGCTGCCGAGCATGCAGCCCAGCGGCGCTTCGCTGACCTGGCCGGTCTTGGCGATCTTGTCCACCAGCACGGCGGCTTCGAACACGGCGCCCAGTGCTACGAGTTGTTCCTGCAGGGGCGTCATGGGCGGCGCACCTCGGCGTCCCAGGCTTCGGCCGTTTCGATCACGCCGCCACCCAGGCAGATTTCGCCGTCATAGAAGACGACCGACTGGCCGGGCGTTACAGCCCTCTGGGGGGCGTCGAAGACTGCACGGTAGCCATTGGCGGTGCGCTCCAGGGTGCAGGCCTGGTCGCTCTGCCGGTAGCGGACCTTGGCGGTCAGGGGGCGGGGCTGGTCGAGCTCGATCGGGTTGACCCAGAAGATCTCCGAGACGAGCAGCGCGCGGGAGAACAGCCAGGGGTGTTCGTTGCCCTGGCCGACGACCAGTACGTTGCGCGCGACGTCCTTGGCCAGGACGTACCAGGGTTCGTCGCTGGCATCCTTCATGCCGCCGATGCCGAGGCCCTGGCGCTGGCCGATGGTGTGGTACATCAGGCCGTGGTGGCGGCCGATGACTTCGCCGTCGGTGGTTTCGATGTCGCCGGGCTGGGCTGGCAGGTATTGCTTGAGGAAGTCGCTGAAGCGGCGCTCACCGATGAAGCAGATGCCGGTGGAGTCTTTCTTCTTCGCGGTGGCCAGGCCGTGTTTCTCGGCGATGGCGCGGACTTCGGGCTTCTCCAGTTCGCCTACGGGGAACAGGGTGCGGGCAATTTCCTTGCCGCCGACGGCGTGGAGGAAGTAGCTCTGGTCCTTGTTCGGGTCCAGGCCCTTGAGCAGCTCGGTGCGGCTGTCGACGTCGCGGCGACGCACGTAATGGCCGGTGGCGATGAGGTCGGCACCGAGCATCAGGGCGTAGTCGAGGAAGGCTTTGAACTTGATCTCGCGGTTGCAGAGGATATCCGGGTTGGGCGTGCGGCCCGCCTTGTATTCGGCGAGGAAGTGCTCGAACACGTTGTCCCAGTACTCGGCGGCGAAGTTGGCTGTGTGCAGCTTGATGCCGATGCGATCGCACACGGCCTGGGCGTCCGCCAGGTCTTCCTTGGCGGTGCAATATTCGGTGCCGTCGTCCTCGTCCCAGTTCTTCATGAACAGGCCTTCCACCTGGTAACCCTGTTCCATCAGCAGGAGGGCGGAAACGGAAGAGTCCACGCCGCCGGACATGCCGACGATCACGCGGGTTTTGGCTGTATCGGACATAAGACTCTGGGACTGCTGCAAAAAAGAACGGGATTCTAACAGGTGCGGTCGGCTCGGGCGATCACGCCGGGTCGCGGATCAGGCTCAGGGGGAAGCGTTCTCCGGCCAGGTAGTCGTCGATGCAGCGGATGATCAGTGGGCTGCGCCATTGTTCACGGTGCGCCAGGAGCTCGTCACGGGTCAGCCAGCGTGGGCCGATGATGCCGGTGTCGAGCTCGTGCTCGGGGCGGTGGCGCAGCGGGCGTGCAGCGAAGCAGACGCGCTGGTAGGTCACGCCGTTGCTCGGCGCGGTATAGAGGTAGATGCCGGTGACGGCGGTCAACTCGACTTCCCAACCGGTTTCCTCGAGGGCTTCGCGCAGGGCGGCCTGGATGAGACTTTCGTCGGCTTCCAAGTGGCCGGCAGGCTGGTTTAATACCGCCCGGCCATCCGATATCTCCTCGACCATCAGAAAACGGCCCTGGTCTTCTACCAGGGTGGCGACTGTGACATGGGGGGTGAAGCGCATGGGATCCTCCTCGGTGGGCGGCCAATCTTAGTCATCCGCAGAGGGGGAGGCGAGAGGAGCGGCAATCCGGAAGCAAGCTGCTAGGATGAATAGCGCTTGCTCAGGTGGCCATGTGTAGCGATGTTGTAGTTTGACTACATGCACGGCTAAAGCACAGGTTTCATGCGGGTTTAACTGCCAGCCCGATCTGCATAAACAAGGAAAAGTGCGTGACTTTCTGTAGAAAAACTACAAGAATGTGCCGCCTTTCCGAGACCCAAGATCCATCCGTCGCGCCGACCGCGTGATGGTTGTCAGACCACGAGAACTACGGAGTCCAGCATGGGATACCAAAAGATCCAGGTGCCTGCTACCGGTGACAAAATCACCGTCAATGCCGATATGTCCCTGAACGTCCCGAACAACCCGATCATCCCCTTCATCGAAGGCGATGGCATCGGCGTCGACATCAGCCCAGTCATGATCAAGGTGGTAGATGCCGCCGTTGCCAAGGCCTACAACGGCACTCGCAAGATCTCCTGGATGGAAGTCTACGCTGGCGAGAAGGCCACCCAGGTCTACGATCAGGACACCTGGCTGCCGAAAGAAACCCTGGAAGCGGTACGTGACTACGTCGTTTCCATCAAAGGCCCGCTGACCACTCCGGTCGGTGGTGGCATCCGCTCCCTGAACGTGGCCCTGCGCCAGGAGCTGGACCTGTATGTTTGCCAGCGCCCCGTTCGCTGGTTCGAAGGCGTGCCCAGCCCGGTCAAGAAGCCCGGTGACGTGGACATGGTGATCTTCCGCGAGAACTCGGAAGACATCTACGCCGGCGTCGAGTGGAAAGCTGGCTCCCCTGAGGCCGAGAAGGTCATCAAGTTCCTCACCGAGGAAATGGGCGTCAAGAAGATTCGCTTCACCGAAAACTGCGGTATCGGCATCAAGCCGGTTTCCCTGGAAGGCACCAAGCGTCTCGTGCGCAAGGCCCTGCAGTACGCCGTGGACAACGATCGCAGCTCCGTGACCATCGTCCACAAAGGCAACATCATGAAGTTCACCGAAGGTGCCTTCAAAGAGTGGGGCTACGAAGTCGCGCGTGAAGAGTTCGGCGCCGAGCTGCTGGATGGCGGCCCGTGGATGCAGTTCAAGAACCCGAACACCGGCAAGAACATCGTGGTGAAAGACGCCATCGCCGACGCCATGCTGCAGCAGATCCTGCTGCGTCCGGCTGAGTACGACGTGATCGCCACCCTGAACCTGAACGGTGACTACCTGTCCGACGCCCTGGCGGCCGAGGTGGGCGGGATTGGTATCGCTCCGGGTGCCAACCTGTCCGACACCATCGCCATGTTCGAAGCGACCCACGGCACTGCGCCCAAGTACGCTGGCCAGGACAAGGTCAACCCGGGTTCGGTCATCCTCTCCGCCGAGATGATGCTGCGCCACATGGGTTGGACCGAGGCTGCCGACCTGATCATCAAGGGCACCAACGGTGCCATCGCCGCGAAGACCGTGACTTACGACTTCGAGCGCCTGATGGACGGTGCCAAGCTGGTTTCCTGCTCTGGCTTCGGCGACGCCACCATCGCTCACATGTGAGACTGATGGCGTAACGAAAAGGCCGGTCATCATGACCGGCCTTTTTTATGCCCTAAGGAATGGGCTCAAGCTTCGACCGTGCTGCCCTGGGGGAGGCTGGCAGTGGCGGCAGGTGCTTCGGAGTTTGCCGTGACCGTACTGATGTTCACGGCGTGCAGGCCTTTGGGGCCCTGGATGATATCGAAGCTTACCGGTTGGCCAGCTTTCAAGGTTTTGTAACCATCCATCTGGATGGCCGAATAATGGGCGAACAGGTCCTCATCTCGGCCGTCAGCGAGGATAAATCCATAGCCCTTGGCGTTGTTGAACCACTTGACCTTACCGCTAACCATGCTGATATCCCTCTGCAAAGGACTCCATCACTGGAGTATCATCCACTTCGACCCCGCGCCTGTTTCGACCGAATGGACGAGGGTGCGGAACCCCTGATACCCGTAGGTGGGTATCCATTGTTTGTAACACCGTTTTGCCTTTAGTCAAGGCGATGCAGCGACCAGCTGAGAAGCGGGTCAAAGTCCAAACGGCGTCTCCCTTTCGCCTATCAAGAAGCTTTATTCCAGCATGCATGCAAGCAGCCAGATTCGACTAACATTCAATCAGGATCGCCCTGAGCATCATGGGGACGACGACACGGGTCTGGTCGTCCAGGAAGCCAAGCCGATCCTTCAGGCGCCACCTATGTATAAGGTGGTCATGTTTAACGATGACTACACGCCGATGGATTTCGTCGTCGAGGTGCTTGAGGTGTTCTTCAACCACAACCGCGAGACGGCGACCAAGGTCATGCTGACCGTTCACACCGAGGGGCGGGCGGTCTGTGGGGTGTTTACACGCGATATTGCTGAAACCAAGGCTATGCAGGTGAATCAATACGCGAGAGAGAGTCAGCATCCGCTACTCTGTGAGATCGAGAAGGACGGTTAACGCCGACCGCTTGGGTATGAGGTGAAGCTATGTTAAACCGTGAGCTCGAAGTCACCCTCAATCTTGCCTTCAAGGAGGCCCGCGCCAAGCGTCATGAGTTCATGACGGTCGAGCATCTGTTGCTTGCCCTTCTTGATAACGATGCCGCTTCTGCAGTGCTGAAAGCCTGTGGTGCGAACCTGGACAAGCTGCGGCATGACCTGCAGGAATTCATTGACTCCACTACGCCGCTGATCCCCCAGCATGACGAGGACCGCGAAACCCAGCCCACGCTCGGTTTCCAGCGCGTGTTGCAGCGCGCCGTGTTCCACGTGCAGAGCTCGGGCAAGCGCGAAGTCACCGGTGCCAACGTGCTGGTGGCCATCTTCAGCGAGCAGGAAAGCCAGGCGGTATTCCTGCTCAAGCAGCAGAGCGTCGCCCGTATCGATGTCGTCAACTACATCGCCCACGGCATCTCCAAGGTGCCCGGCCATGGCGAGCAGCATGATAGCGAGCAGGAAATGCAGGATGACGAAGGTGGGGAATCCTCTTCCGCTGGGCATCCTCTGGATGCCTATGCGAGCAATCTGAACGAGCTGGCGCGCCAGGGGCGCATCGATCCGCTGGTCGGGCGCGAGGCCGAGGTCGAGCGCGTGGCGCAGATCCTTGCCCGTCGCCGCAAGAACAACCCGTTGCTGGTGGGGGAGGCGGGTGTCGGCAAGACGGCCATCGCCGAAGGCCTGGCCAAGCGCATCGTCGACAATCAGGTCCCCGACCTGCTGGCCGACAGCGTCGTCTATTCGCTGGACCTGGGGGCTTTGCTTGCCGGTACCAAATACCGTGGTGACTTCGAGAAGCGCTTCAAGGCGCTGCTGAATGAACTGCGCAAGCGTCCGCACGCCATCCTCTTCATCGACGAGATCCACACCATCATCGGAGCTGGCGCAGCCTCGGGCGGGGTGATGGATGCGTCCAATCTGCTGAAGCCGTTGCTCTCTTCCGGTGAGATCCGCTGCATCGGTTCCACGACCTTCCAGGAGTTCCGTGGCATCTTCGAGAAGGACCGCGCACTGGCGCGCCGCTTCCAGAAGGTCGATGTTACCGAGCCTTCCGTGGAGGACACCGTCGGCATCCTTCGTGGCCTGAAGGGGCGCTTCGAGCAGCACCACCACATCGAATACAGCGATGAGGCCTTGCGTGCGGCTGCCGAGCTCGCGGCGCGCTATATCAACGACCGTCATATGCCGGACAAGGCCATCGACGTCATCGACGAGGCGGGCGCCTATCAGCGCTTGCAGCCTGAAGACAAGCGTGCTCCGCGTATCGATGTTGCGCAAGTCGAGGACATCGTCGCCAAGATCGCGCGGATTCCTCCGAAGCACGTCACCAGCTCCGACAAGGAGTTGCTGCGCAACCTCGAGCGCGACCTGAAGCTGACGGTATTCGGCCAGGATGCGGCCATCGACTCCCTGTCGACTGCCATCAAGCTGTCCCGGGCAGGGCTCAAGTCGCCGGACAAGCCTGTGGGCTCCTTCCTCTTCGCCGGCCCCACCGGCGTGGGCAAGACCGAGGTCGCTCGTCAGTTGGCCAAGGCCATGGGGATCGAGTTGGTGCGCTTCGACATGTCCGAGTACATGGAGCGGCACACCGTTTCGCGCCTCATCGGTGCGCCTCCGGGGTACGTTGGTTTCGATCAGGGTGGGTTGCTCACCGAAGCCATCACCAAGATGCCGCACTGTGTCCTCCTGCTCGACGAGATCGAGAAGGCGCACCCCGAGGTCTTCAACCTGCTTCTGCAGGTCATGGACCACGGTACGCTCACCGACAATAACGGCCGCAAGGCGGACTTCCGTAACGTCATCGTGATCATGACCACCAACGCGGGGGCTGAAACCGCGTCGCGCGCCTCCATCGGCTTCACCCATCAGGACCACTCGTCCGATGCGATGGAAGTGATCAAGAAGAGCTTCACGCCGGAGTTCCGCAACCGCCTGGACACCATCATCCAGTTCGGTCGCCTCACTCACGAAACCATCAAGAACGTCGTCGACAAGTTCCTGACCGAGCTGCAGGCCCAGTTGGAAGACAAGCGCGTTCAACTGGTCGTCAGTGACGAGGCGCGCGGTTGGCTGGGTGAGCGTGGCTATGACGCGCAGATGGGGGCTCGACCGATGGCGCGCCTGATCCAGGACAAGATCAAGCGTCCATTGGCGGAGCAGATCCTCTTCGGCGAGTTGGCCGAGCACGGCGGCGTGGTCCACATCGACGTGAAGGACGATGAGCTCGAATTCGACTTCGAGACCACTGCTGAAATGGCCTGATGCTGATATGGAGAAACGCAAAAAGCCCGGCGATTGCCGGGCTTTTTGTTGTGTGCCTGATTAGCGGGCGCGGTAGGTGATGCGGCCTTTGCTCAGGTCATAGGGGGTCAGCTCGACGCGAACCTTGTCACCGGTAAGGATGCGGATGTAGTTCTTGCGCATCTTGCCGGAAATATGCGCGGTGACGACGTGCCCGTTTTCCAACTCCACGCGGAACATGGTGTTGGGCAGGGTATCGATGACAGTGCCTTCCATTTCGAAGCTGTCTTCTTTCGACATGCAGTAAAGCCCTCGGTATCAATGATTGGCCGGGTGCAAACGGCGCCTGGCAAAAACGGCGTGCATTGTGCCCGAAAAATGCATCGTAAGCCAAGGGTTTCAGGTGAGGGTGACCCAGCGCTGATTGACGAACAGCTCGATGGGGCGGTACTGGGTCTTGTAGTTCATCTTCCTGCAGTTCTTGATCCAGTAGCCGAGATAGACCGCCTGGAGGCCCAGGCGCAAGGTCTCGCCGATCTGCCAGAGGATGGCGAAGCGGCCCAGGCTGCGGCGCTCTTCCGACGGATCGTAGAAGGTGTAGACGGCCGATAGGCCGTTGGGCAGGACGTCGGTTACGGCAATCGCGACCAGGCGACCCTCCAGGCGGAATTCGTAGAAGCGCGAGAACGGCAGGTCGCGGACCAGGAAGGTGGAAAACTGATCGCGGCTTGGTGGGTACATGTCGCCGTCGGCATGGCGCTCCTCGATGTAGCGCACATAGAGGGCGTAGTACTCCTCGTTGAACGCTGGGCGAACGGCACGGACTTCGATGTCGGTGTTGCGCTTGAGGATGCGCCGCTGCTGGCGGCTGGGTGCGAAGGCATCGGCGGGGATGCGGGCCGGTACGCAGGCGGTGCAACGCTGGCAATGGGGGCGGTAGAGGTGGTCGCCGCTGCGGCGGAAACCCATTTCCGAGAGCTCGGCGTAGACCTCCACATCCATCGGCTGGCTGGGATCGAGAAACAGTGTGGTGGCCTGTTCCTCGGGCAGGTAGCTGCAAGGATGCGGTTGAGTGGCATAGAACTTCAGGCGAGCCAGCTCGGTCATGGTCGAATCTCGAAAAAGCCTTCCGCAAGTGTAAGCCAGGCTTGGCGACTCGCCTAGGCGACAGCCCAGTTGGCGCTGTTGGGTTGGTCGAGATAAAGCTGGAGGTAGCGTGAGAACTTCTCGCGGGTGATCGAGCGGGCGCCGAAGCTGTGCAGGTGCTGGGTCGGCATCTGGCAGTCGATGAGCACGAAGCCCCAGTCGTTGAGGTGGCGGGTGAGGGTCACGAACCCGACCTTGGAGGCGTTGTCGGTGCGGCTGAACATGGATTCGCCGAAGAACAGCTTGCCCATGGCGAGCCCGTAAAGGCCGCCGACCAGTTCGCCATCCAGCCAGACCTCGACCGAGTGGGCGACGCCGCGGCGATGCAGTTCCAGATAGGCGGCCTGCATCGGCGTGGTGATCCAGGTGCCATCGGTATAGCTGCGTGGCCCGGCGCAGGCCGCGATGACGGCGGCGAAATCCTGGTCGAAGGTGACGCGGAAGCGTTGCTGGCGGATCAGCTTGGCGAGGCTGCGGGAAACATGCACTTCCTGCGGGGGCAGGACGGTGCGCGGGTCGGGTGACCACCAGAGGATCGGCTGGCCGTCCTGGAACCAGGGGAAGCAGCCGTGGCGATAGGCCTGGACCAAGCGTTCGGGGGACAGGTCGCCGCCGGCCGCCAGCAGTCCATTGGGCTCGCGGAGGGCGCGCTCGAGGGGCGGGAAGGTCAGGTTTTCGCGGCTAAGCCAGGTCAGCATGGGAAGGGGAGGGCGGCGTGAGGTGCGCCGCCCCTGCGCCTCAGTTGTCGTCGAGGAATTTTTCGGCATCCAGCGCGGCCATGCAGCCGGCACCTGCCGAGGTGATCGCCTGGCGATAGACGTGGTCGGCCACGTCGCCAGCGGCGAAGACGCCCTCGATGCTGCTGGCGGTGGCGTTGCCTTCGGAGCCGCCGCGGACCACCAGGTAGCCGTCACGCATTTCCAGTTGGCCCTGGAACAGTTCGGTGTTGGGCTTGTGGCCGATGGCGATGAATACACCGGCCAGGGGCATTTCCTTGGTTTCGCCGTTGGTGGTGTCTTTCAGTCGGACGCCGGTCACGCCGGTGGCGTCGCCCAGTACCTCTTCCAGGGTGTGATTCCAGTGCAGGCGCACGTTGCCGTTCTTGGCTTTCTCGAACAGCTTGTCCTGGAGGATCTTCTCCGAGCGCAGCTTGTCGCGGCGGTGGATCAGGTGGACTTCCTTGGCAATATTGGAGAGGTAGAGGGCCTCCTCGACGGCGGTGTTGCCGCCGCCGATCACGCAGACCACTTGGTTGCGGTAGAAGAAGCCGTCGCAGGTGGCGCAGGCCGATACGCCCTTGCCGGCGAAGGCCTCTTCGGACGGCAGGCCCAGGTACTGGGCGGAGGCGCCGGTGGCGATGATCAGCGCGTCGCAGCTATAGGTGCCGCTGTCGCCCTTGAGGATGAAGGGGCGCTGCTGCAACTCGGCGGTGTGGATGTGGTCGTAGACGATCTCGGTGTCGAAGCGCTCGGCGTGCTTCTGCATGCGCTCCATCAGGGCGGGGCCGGTGAGGCCTTCGACGTCACCCGGCCAGTTGTCGACCTCGGTGGTGATGGTGAGCTGGCCGCCCGGCTGGATGCCGGTGATGACAACGGGTTTGAGGTTGGCGCGGGCGGCATACACGGCAGCGGTGTAACCGGCTGGGCCGGAGCCCAGGATGATCAGGCGTGAATGCTTGACGTCGCTCATAAAAAGGCCTCATAAGTCTTTGTCACAAAAGAGAATGCATGCTCAAATTGAGCGCTGCGCAAGATGCTGGCGGCTATGCTACACCGAAGCACGAATCACCCGCAAAACGCGCCGCGGCCAGGGCGGACGCTGTGGCGCCGGGCGGTTAAACCCGTACAATGGGCGGCATTTCCGCCAGTAACCGATTCTTGAACGCGCCAAGGGCGCAGGAAAAAAGGCGTTTGAAGAATTCCACGAGTACTGCCCAGACGCCCGTCTGGCGCCAGCAATTGCATTACCGCCTCAAGGAAGGTGCGCTGATCGCGCTGGGCGCGTTGTGCCTCTACTTGTGGATGGCGTTGCTCACCTACGACTCTTCCGATCCGGGCTGGACCCACACCAGCAATGTCGAGCAGGTACAGAACGCCGCAGGCCGCCTGGGCGCCTGGTTCGCCGACATCCTCTTCATGGCCCTCGGCTACTTCGCCTACATCTTCCCGTTGCTGCTTGCGATCAAGACGCTGCAGGTGTTCCGTCATCGCCACCAGGCCATCGACTGGAGTGGCTGGCTGTTCTCCTGGCGCCTGATCGGCCTCGTCTTCCTGGTGCTTTCGGGCGCCGCGCTGGCCGATATCCACTTCCAGGACAGCGTCGGCATGCCAGCATCCGCCGGCGGTGCGCTGGGCGAAAGCCTCAGCCACCTGGCGGTCAACGCTCTGAACGTGCAGGGCAGCACACTGATGTTCTTCGCCCTGTTCCTCTTCGGCCTGACGGTTTTCACCGACCTGTCGTGGTTCAAGGTGATGGACCTGACCGGCAAGATCACCCTCGACCTGGTCGAGCTGATCCAGAGCCTGATCAACCGCTGGTGGAGTGCACGTGCCGAGCGCAAGCAACTCGTGGCCAAGCTGCGCGAGGTGGATGACCGCGTCAACGAGGTCGCCGCGCCCGTGGTTCGCGACAGTCGCGAGCAGGCGAAGGTCAAGGAACGCCTGATCGAACGCGAAGATGCCCTGGCCAAGCACATGATCGAGCGCGACAAGCGTCCTGCACCGGTCATCACGCCCCCTGCGCCGGCCAAGGCTGCCGAGCCCAGCAAGCGGGTGCAGAAGGAGAAGCAGGTCCCGCTGTTCGTCGACAGCGCGGTAGAGGGCACCCTGCCGCCGATCTCCATTCTCGATGTGGCCGAGAAGAAGCAGAAGAGCTACTCCCCCGAATCCCTCGAGGCCATGTCGCGCCTGCTGGAGATCAAGCTCAAGGAGTTCGGCGTCGAAGTGATAGTCGAATCCGTGCACCCGGGCCCCGTGATCACCCGTTTCGAGATCCAGCCCGCCGCAGGCGTCAAGGTCAGCCGTATCTCCAACCTTGCCAAGGACCTGGCGCGTTCCCTCGCCGTGATCAGCGTCCGCGTGGTGGAGGTCATTCCCGGCAAGACCACCGTGGGCATCGAGATTCCCAACGAAGACCGCCAGATCGTGCGCTTCTCCGAAGTGCTGTCCTCGACCGAGTACGACGAGGCCAAGTCGCCGGTCACCATGGCCCTCGGCCATGACATCGGCGGGCGCCCGGTGATCACCGACCTGGCCCGCATGCCGCACCTGCTGGTGGCCGGTACCACCGGCTCCGGTAAGTCCGTGGGCGTCAACGCCATGATCCTGTCGATCCTGTTCAAGTCCACGCCCGAGCAGGCGAGGCTGATCATGATCGACCCGAAGATGCTCGAACTGTCGATCTACGAGGGCATTCCGCACCTGCTGTGCCCGGTCGTGACCGACATGAAGGAAGCCGCCAACGCGCTGCGCTGGAGCGTCGCCGAGATGGAGCGGCGCTACAAGCTGATGGCCGCCATGGGCGTGCGCAACCTTGCGGGCTTCAACCGCAAGGTCAAGGACGCGGAGGAGGCGGGCACGCCGCTGACCGACCCGCTCTATCGCCGCGAGAGCATGGAAGACGAAGCGCCGCTGCTGAAGCAATTGCCGACCATCGTGGTGATCGTCGATGAATTCGCCGACATGATGATGATCGTCGGCAAGAAGGTGGAAGAGCTGATCGCCCGTATCGCGCAAAAGGCACGTGCGGCGGGCATCCACCTGATCCTCGCCACCCAGCGCCCCTCGGTGGACGTGATTACCGGCCTGATCAAGGCCAACATCCCGACCCGCATGGCCTTCCAGGTCTCCAGCAAGATCGACTCGCGCACCATCCTCGACCAGGGCGGCGCCGAGCAACTGCTGGGCCACGGCGACATGCTCTACTTGCCGCCGGGCACCGGCCTGCCGATCCGTGTCCACGGTGCCTTCGTCTCCGATGACGAGGTGCATCGCGTGGTCGAGGCCTGGAAGTTGCGTGGCGCTCCCGACTACATCGAAGACATTCTCGCGGGTGTCGACGAGGGTGGTGGTGGCTCCAGCGGCGGCTTCGATGGCGGTGAGGGCGGTGAAGGCAGTGAGGAAGACCCGCTCTACGACGAGGCCGTGCGCTTCGTCACCGAGAGCCGCCGCGCGTCCATTTCCGCGGTACAGCGCAAGCTGAAGATCGGCTACAACCGCGCCGCCCGGATGATCGAGGCGATGGAGATGGCCGGTGTGGTCACGCCCATGAACACCAACGGCTCGCGTGACGTGATCGCGCCGGGCCCGGTTCGCGACTAACCCTGAACGGAATTCTGATGAGGACCCCCATGCGACTGATCCGCATGCTGCTCGTTGCCGCACTGAGCCTTGGTGCCATGCAGGCCCAGGCTGATGACCAGGTGGCCATCGCCCGCCTGACCGAAATGCTCAACAAGGCCCAGACCATCACCGGTCGCTTCTCCCAGCTGACCCTCGACGGTTCCGGCACCCAGCTTCAGGAAACCTCCGGCGAGCTCGCCCTCAAGCGCCCGGGCCTGTTCCGCTGGCACACCGACGAGCCGATGGAGCAACTGCTGGTCTCCAACGGGCAGAAGGTCTGGCTGTATGACCCGGACCTGGAACAGGTCACCATCCAGACCCTTGATCAGCGCCTCACGCACACGCCTGCGCTGCTGTTGTCCGGCGATGTCTCCAAGATCAGCGAGAACTTCGAGATCGCCCACAAGGAAGGAGGCGATGTGGTGGACTTCATCCTCAAGCCGAAGGCCAAGGACACCTTGTTCGACACCCTGCGCCTGTCCTTCCGCAATGGTGTGATCAACGACATGCAACTGATCGACAGCGTCGGCCAGCGCACCAACATCCTCTTCCTCGGCGTGAAGATGAACCAGGCCATCGACGCCGCCCAGTTCGACTTCAAGGTTCCGGAAGGCGCCGACGTCATTCAGGAATAAGAGGTTTCACGCGCACCCATGGACCTGTTCCGTTCCGAGCCCATCGCCCAGCCCCTGGCCGCGCGCCTGCGTGCCAACAGCCTGGACGAGTACGTTGGCCAGGAGCACCTGCTGGCGCCGGGCAAGCCCCTGCGTGAGGCGCTGGAGCAGGGGGCGTTGCACTCGATGATTTTCTGGGGGCCGCCCGGGGTCGGCAAGACCACCCTGGCCAAGCTTCTGGCCCAGGTCAGCGATGCCCATTTCGAGACGATTTCCGCGGTGCTCTCCGGCGTCAAGGAAATCCGCCAGTCGGTGGAGATGGCCAAGCAGCAGGCCGCCCAGTACGGGCGCCGCACCATCCTCTTCGTCGACGAGGTGCATCGCTTCAACAAATCCCAGCAGGATGCCTTCCTTCCCTATGTCGAGGACGGCACGCTGATTTTCATCGGTGCCACCACCGAGAATCCCTCGTTCGAGCTTAACAACGCGTTGCTTTCCCGTGCCCGGGTCTATGTGCTCAAGAGCCTGGACGAGGCGGCACTGCGCCGTCTCGTCGACCGCGCATTGAACGAAGACAAGGGGCTCGGCAAGCGCAAGCTGCGCCTGCCAGATGAGAGCTTCGCGATCCTGGTGGCGGCAGCCGACGGCGATGGCCGGCGCTTGCTCAACCTGCTGGAGAATGCGGCGGACCTCGCCGAGGACGACAGCGAGATCGCCCCCGAGCTGCTGCAAAACCTGCTCGGTGACAGCCGTCGTCGTTTCGACAAGGGTGGCGAGGCCTTCTACGACCAGATTTCCGCGCTGCACAAGTCGGTGCGTGGCTCCAGCCCCGACGGTGCGCTCTATTGGTATGCACGCATGATCGACGGTGGCTGCGACCCGCTCTACATCGCGCGTCGCGTGGTGCGCATGGCCAGCGAAGACATCGGCAATGCCGACCCCCGTGCCTTGAGCCTGTGCCTGGCCGCCTGGGACGTGCAGGAGCGCCTCGGCAGCCCGGAGGGTGAATTGGCGGTGGCCCAGGCCATCGTCTACCTGGCCTGCGCGCCGAAGAGCAACGCTGTCTACACCGCTTTCAAGGCGGCCATGCGTGATGTCGCCGAGAACGGTTCCCACGAGGTGCCGCTGCACCTGCGCAATGCGCCGACCAAGCTGATGAAGCAACTCGGCTACGGCGACGAATATCGCTACGCCCATGACGAGCCGGATGCCTATGCGGCGGGCGAGGACTACTTCCCGGAGAACCTCGAGCCCCGCCAGTACTACCAGCCTGTACCTCGGGGGCTGGAGCTGAAGATTCGCGACAAGCTCGATCACCTGGCTGGGCTCGATGCGCGCAGCCCCAGAAGGAGAAGGCCTTGAGCCCCCTGATTCTCTCGGTGTCCCTGGGTGGCATCGTCGGCACCCTGCTGCGTTTCGCCACGGGCAACTGGGTGGCTGCCCACTGGCCTCGTTACTTCTACGCCGGTACTCTTGCCGTCAATATCGTCGGTTGCCTGCTCATCGGCTTTCTCTACGGCCTGTTCCTCCAGCGTCCTGAAGTGCCTGTGGAGATCCGTGCCGGGCTCATGGTCGGTTTCCTGGGCGGCCTGACGACGTTTTCATCCTTTTCCCTGGACACGCTGCGCTTGCTGGAAAGCGGCCAGCTGCCCCTGGCCTTCGGCTATGTGGCGGTGAGCGTGCTGGGAGGCCTGCTCGCGACCTGGGCCGGCCTGACACTGACCAAATTCTGATAGACGGGAACCTCACATGCTCGATTCCAAACTGGTACGCACCCAGACCCAGGAAGTGGCCGATCGCCTCGCCACCCGCGGCTTCCAACTGGACGTGGCGCGCCTCGAATCCCTGGAGAACCAGCGCAAGTCCGTGCAAACCCGCACCGAGCAGCTGCAGGCCGAGCGCAACAGTCGCTCCAAGGCCATTGGCCAGGCCAAGCAGCGCGGCGAGGACATCGCGCCGCTGCTGGCCGATGTCGACCGCATGGGGACCGAGCTGGACGAGGGCAAGCGCGAACTGGAGAGCATCCAGGCCGAACTGGACAACCTGCTGCTGAACATCCCCAACCTGCCGGACGCCTCCGTCCCCGTGGGCGAGGACGAAGATGGCAACGTCGAGGTCCGCCGCTGGGGAACCCCGCGCAGCTTCGATTTCGAAATCAAGGACCACGTGAGCCTGGGTGAAACCCATGGCTGGCTGGACTTCGAAACCGCCGCCAAGCTCTCCGGCGCGCGTTTCGCCCTGTTGCGCGGCCCCATCGCCCGCCTGCACCGTGCCCTGGCGCAGTTCATGATCAACCTGCATACCGCCGAGCACGGCTATGAAGAGGCCTACACCCCTTACCTGGTCCAGGCCCCGGCGCTGCAAGGCACCGGCCAGTTGCCCAAGTTCGAGGAAGACCTGTTCAAGATCGGTCGCGAGGACGAAGCGGATCTCTACCTGATCCCTACCGCCGAAGTGTCCCTGACCAACATCGTCGCCGGTGCAATCCTCGACGCGAAGCAACTGCCGTTGAAGTTTGTCGCCCACACCCCCTGCTTCCGCAGCGAGGCGGGCGCTTCCGGTCGCGACACGCGCGGCATGATCCGCCAGCACCAGTTCGACAAGGTCGAGATGGTGCAGATCGTCGAGCCGTCCAAGTCCTTCGAGGCGCTGGAAGGCCTGACCGCCAATGCCGAGAAGGTCCTGCAGCTGCTGGAGCTGCCGTATCGCGTTCTCGCCCTGTGCACCGGCGACATGGGCTTTGGCGCGACCAAGACCTACGACCTGGAGGTCTGGGTGCCGAGCCAGGACAAATACCGCGAGATTTCCTCCTGCTCCAACTGTGGTGACTTCCAGGCCCGCCGCATGCAGGCTCGCTACCGCAACCCGGAAACCGGCAAGCCCGAGCTGGTGCACACCCTCAACGGCTCCGGCCTGGCCGTCGGCCGTACCCTGGTAGCCGTGCTGGAGAACTACCAGCAGGCGGATGGCTCCATTCGCGTGCCGGAAGTCCTCAAGCCCTACATGGGCGGTATCGAAATCATCGGTTGATCCTCGCCGCTCCCGCCTGCGCGGGAGTGATTCGAGCCTCCCCGAGCGCCCGCGTTCCGGTCCCTGCCGGATGCGGGCGTCGTTTTCCACGGCAACCACTGCAGCAAGGCGCTCCCATGGATTTCCTCCCGCTCTTCCATAACCTCAAGGGCCGTCAGGTGCTCGTCGTCGGCGGTGGCGAAGTCGCACTGCGCAAGGCTCGCCTGCTGGCGGATGCCGGGGCGGTTCTCCAGGTGGTAGCGCCGCAGATCGACAGCCAGTTGATCGAGCTGGTGGGGGCTTCGTCAGGGTTGGCCCATGTCCGTGGCTATGTGGAGGCGGACCTCGACCAGTGCGTGCTGGTCATTGCCGCGACCGATGACGAGTCCCTCAACGCATTGATCTCGCAGCAGGCCCAGGCGCGCGGCGTGCCGGTCAACGTGGTCGATGCGCCGGCGCTGTGCAGCGTGATCTTTCCCGCCATCGTCGACCGTTCGCCGCTGATCGTCGCCGTGTCCAGTGCCGGGGATGCCCCGGTGCTGGCCCGGCTGATCCGCGCCAAGATCGAAACCTGGATTCCTTCCGCCTACGGCCAGTTGGCGGGGCTCGCCAAGCGTTTCCGCAGTCGGGTCAAGGCCTTGTTCCCCGATGTGCAGCAACGACGCGTGTTCTGGGAGGACGTTTTCCAGGGGGCGATCGCCGAGCGCATGCTTGCCGGGCAGCCCGCCGAGGCCGAGCGCATGCTCGAAGAACGTGTGGCGGGTGGCGGTACGCAGCGGGCGCTGGGCGAGGTCTACCTGGTGGGCGCCGGCCCCGGTGATCCCGACCTTCTGACCTTCCGCGCCCTGCGCCTGATGCAGCAGGCCGACGTGGTGCTCTACGACCGCCTGGTGGCGGGCCCGATCGTCGAGATGTGCCGGCGCGACGCCGAACGCATCTATGTGGGCAAGCGTCGTTCGGAGCATGCCGTGCCGCAGGAGGAGATCAATCGCCTGTTGATCGACCTGGCGCTCCAGGGCAAGCGCGTGCTGCGCCTTAAGGGAGGAGACCCGTTCATCTTCGGGCGTGGTGGCGAGGAGATCGGCGAGCTGGCGGCCAACGGCATTCCCTTCCAGGTGGTGCCGGGCATTACCGCTGCCTCGGGCTGCGCGGCCTATGCCGGTATCCCGCTGACTCATCGTGACCACGCCCAATCGGTGCGTTTCGTCACCGGGCATCTGAAGGACGGCAGCAGCGACCTGCCCTGGAGCGACCTGGTCGCGCCAGGCCAGACCCTGGTCTTCTACATGGGCCTGGTCGGCTTGCCGAGTATCTGCAGCGAGCTGATCCGACACGGGCGCTCGGCCAATACCCCGGCCGCCCTGGTGCAGCAGGGCACCACCAGCAACCAGCGGGTCTTCACCGGCACGCTTGGCGACCTGCCGCAATTGGTCGCCCGGCATGAGGTGCATGCGCCCACGCTGGTGATCGTGGGCGAGGTGGTGCAACTGCGTGACAAGCTCGCCTGGTTCGAAGGGGCTCAGGTCGACTAAGCCACCCCTTTGCCGGGTAGGTGGTCGCGACCGTGGGGCTGGTTGAAATCCTGCAGCGGGCCGGCGGGGATGATCCCGGTCGGGTTGATGGTGCGGTGGCTCGCGTAGTAATGCCCCTTGATGTGCTCGAAGTTCACCGTTTCGGCAACGCCTGGCCACTGATAGAGCTCACGCAGCCAGCCAGACAGGTTGGGGTAGTCGGCCAGGCGCCTCAGGTTGCACTTGAAGTGCCCGTGATAGACCGCATCGAAGCGGATCAGCGTGGTGAACAGTCTCCAGTCGGCTTCGGTCAGGTGGGCTCCTGCCAGATAGCGACGCTTGCCCAGTAGCGCTTCCAGCCTGTCCAGCTCGCGGAACAGTTCGCCGAAGGCTTCCTCGTAGGCTTCCTGGGTGGTGGCGAAGCCCGCCCGGTATACGCCGTTGTTGATGGCCGGATAGATGCGTTCGTTGAGGGCGTCGATCTCCGTCCGCAGGGCGGGCGGATAGAAGTCCTGGTGATCATTGGTGAGGCCGTCGAACGCCGAGTTGAACATGCGGATGATCTCGGAAGATTCGTTACTGACGATTCGCTCCTCGAATGTGTCCCACAGCAACGGCACGGTCACGCGGCCGGTGTACCCGGCATCATCGCGGATGTAACGCTGGTAGAGATAATCCAGGTTGCCGAGGGCATCGCCACTCGAGCCATGACTGCGATCGAAGGTCCAGCCGTTCTCCAGCATCAGCCAACTGACCACCGAGACGTCGATCAGGCTTTCCAGCCCCTTCAGCTTGCGGAAGATCAGCGTGCGGTGCGCCCAGGGGCAGGCCAGTGATACGTAGAGGTGATAGCGCCCCGGTTCGGCTGTGAACCCGCCCTTGCCGCTCGGGCCGGGTGACCCGTCAGCGGTGATCCAGTTGCGCCGGCGTGCGCTTTCACGTTGGAAGCGACCGTCCTTGGCGGTGTCGTACCACTTGTCCTGCCATTTGCCTTCGACCAGCAATCCCATGGCCCTGACCCTCTGAATTGGAAATTGGGCTCAGTCTAAAGGTGTTGAGTCGATTGAATGGCGCAAATTCAAAGTGTTTTTGATCGATTAATTCGAAGCGTTTCGCTCTTTCCACAGCCGCTCGGCTTCGCTGAGGGCGGTCTCGCGAGGATGGCCGAGACCGCGCAGCGCGAGTGCCATG
The DNA here is from genome assembly GCF_018408275.1 of Pseudomonas sp. Pc102. NCBI lineage: Bacteria > Pseudomonadati > Pseudomonadota > Gammaproteobacteria > Pseudomonadales > Pseudomonadaceae > Pseudomonas > Pseudomonas sp. Pc102. The sequence goes on from NZ_AP021905.1 coordinate 2,846,642, forward strand.
GTGCCGAGGATGGCGAGCCGGGCGTAGGCGTCGTCGATACTGCCGTCCCACACACCCAGTAGCTGCGCTGCTTCGATGCGCTCTGGTTTGACATGGCGCAGCGGCGATAGGGCGGGCCACTCTTCATCCCAGGCCTCGCCGCCTTCGGTGCCAAAGAGGTGGCAGGCGGCATCCGGGTTCACTTCGATCTCGCCGCCTTCGCCCTTGATGACGATGGCGTGGTCCCCCAGCAGTTGGCTGGCTTCCCTGTGCACCGCCTGGTAGCCGGGATGGAAGATGCTCTGCAGGCCACAGCGGGCGCCGAGTGGGTTGAGGATGCGAGCAAGCGAGTGGATGGGAGAGCGCAGGCCGAGGGTGTTGCGCAGGTCGATCATGCGCTGCAGCGTCGGCGCCCAGGCTCCCAGTGGGATGAAGGCGAGGCGGTGGTGGTCCAGCGCCTGGCTGACCTGCTGCCAGTCGGCGCAGTTGGGGATGCCCAGCAGCTCCAGGCATTGTTCGGTGTAGATGCGCCCGGCCGTGTGCAAGCCACCGCCGTGCAGCAGGATGCGTACCCCGCCATTGGCCAGGGCCTTGGCTGCCAGGAGGAACCAGGGATGGTGGCGCTTCTTGCCGGCGTAGCTGGGCCAGTCGATGTCCACCCGGATCGCCGGGGCAAGGTTGCGCGCGCGGAAGGCTTCGGTGAAGCCGGCCAGCTCCTCGGCGCTTTCTTCCTTGTGCCGCAGCAGCATGAGGAAGGCGCCGAGCTGGCTGTCTTCGGTCTTGCCGTCCAGCAGCATGCCCATGGCTTCGCGGGCCTCTTCGCGGGTCAGGTGGCGGGCGCCACGCTTGCCCTTGCCGAGGATGCGGACGAACTGGGCGAAGGGGTGTTCAACAGGGGCGGCGGGAGTCATAGGCAATTGGTCGGCTTGGGCAGGCCGGCGAGCTTGGCGGCAAGCTTGGCCGGTGCGCCCTTGAACAGGTGGTTGAGGTGCAGGCTGTTGCCCTTTTCCGGGCCGAGCTGCTGGGCGACGTACTTGATCAATGGCCGATTGGCCGGCGACAGCTGGAATTCGTCATAGAAGCGCCGCAGCAGCTCGAGGATTTCCCAGTGCTCGGCCTGCAAGGTGATCTCCTCCCGCGCAGCGAGGGCTTCCGCCACGGGGCGGGACCAATCGGCCAGCTCTTGCAGGTAGCCATCCTTGTCGAGCGGGATGCTCCGTCCGTTCAGGTCGAGGCTGCTCATAGCCAGCTGTTCACCTTGTCGTACTGCACGCATAGCGCCACGAAGCCGGGGTAGTCCAGCAACTTGATGCGGGTGGGCGGGCTGCCGATTGCGCGCGCCGCCACGTCTTCTTCCAGCGCGAACAGGGCAATGCCTTCGGGGAGCTGCTCCAGGCATTGACGTGGGTGGGTCGAGGCGCGCAGGGCCTGGACGGCTTCGCCGCTGAGCAGGATCGCGTCCTCGTTGCCCAGCAGGCGCAGGCAGCTGTCGAAGCGGTCGTCGCCAAACGGCGAATGGGAAAGCAGGTGCAGTGTACTCATCAGAGGGTGATCACTTGGTCATGGCGCTCGATGAGGGCGCGCAAGGCGGCATCATCCAGCACTTCGACGGGAAGATTCAGGCTGTCGGTGGCCAGGCCGCGCTGGCTCAGGCTGTGGGCGCTGGCGTAAAGGGATTCCACGCCGAACAGCGGCAGTGCCTGCAGGTTGGCGGTGAGGTCCTTCTGCTCCAGCCTGCCCGGAGTCTGGCCGCTGGCGAGCTGGAAGACACCGTCATCGAGGAACAGCATCGCCAGCGGCAAATCGAAGGCGCCGCCGGCCAGTGCGATGTCCAGCGCTTCGCGCGCACCCGGGCCGGCCCAGGGCGCGCGGCGGGTGATGATCAACATGGATTTGGCCATCTCAGTCCCCCCCGAAGCAGATCAGCCGATCGGCCATCTGCGCGGCTTCATGCAGCTGGCCCAGGCCGGATAGCGCCCAGCCTGGTGCCAGGTTGGCGGCTGCACGACCATAGCGCTCGGCCTCCTCCTGATTGATCACGCCTCGACGCAGGGCGGCGGCGATGCAGACCACGCCATCCAATTGATGATCGGCCACGAACTTGGACCAGTCGCGGGCGATGTCCGGCTCGTCCTGTGGAGTCACCACATTGGCTGAGGCACTGTGAACGCCGTCCTGGTAGAAGAACAGGCGCATGATTTCGTGGCCGCCGTCCAGCACCGCTTCGGCAAAGCGCAGGGCGCGGCGGGAGGAGGGCGCATGGGCAGGAGCGAAGAGGGCTATGGCGAATTTCATGACAGGGCTTCGAGCGGAATAGCTGAGCGCATGATACGGCTTGCGACCGGCTTTTGCAGGCAAGAAAAAGCCCGCCGAAGCGGGCTTCTGCAAGGCGCGGCTATCAGTCGTCGCCGCTCATCACGCCGAAGATCTGCAGCAGGCTGACGAACAGGTTGTAGATCGACACGTACAGGCTGATGGTGGCCATGATGTAGTTGCGCTCACCGCCGTGGATGATCGCGCTGGTCTGGAACAGGATGCAGACCGAGGCGAAAACCACAAAGCCAGCGCTGATCGCCAGCTGCAGGCCGCTGATGTCGAAGAAGAAGCTCGCCAGCATCGCGCCGATCAGCACGAAGAAGCCAGCGGTGATGAAGCCACCCAGGAAGCTCATGTCCTTGCGGGTGGTCAGCACGTAGGCGGACAGACCGAAGAACACCAGCGCCGTCATGGCGAAGGCCGAACTGATCACTTCACCGCCGTTGGGCATGCCCAGGTAGCGGTTGAGGATCGGGCCGAGGGTGTAGCCCATGAAGCCGGTCAGGGCGAAGGTAGAGAGCAGGCCCCAGGCCGAGTTGCGCAACTTCACGGTAAGGAAGAACAGGCCGTAGAAGCCGATCAGCACCACGAAGATGCTCGGGTAGGCGACGCGCATTTGCTGCGCGACATAGGCGACCAGGCCGCTGAATGCCAGGGTCAGCGCCAGCAGCCCGTAGGTGTTGCGCAGCACACGGCTGATTTCGAGCCCGCCGGCCTGCGCCTGGTTCAGTACGTAATCTTGATCGCTCATTGCAAAACTCCTGCAAGAAATTGGGTCCGTGACCGCAGTCGCCCGAAATGATAACAGAGGTCCGTAGCGGCTCTGTTGCGAGAGTTTGACAGCGTGTTGCGTTCGGGTAGTATGGCGGCCCGCAAATGCGGAAGTGTGGCCGAGTGGTTGAAGGCAGCGGTCTTGAAAACCGCCGACGGGAAACTGTCCGTGAGTTCGAATCTCACCGCTTCCGCCATATAACTCGTTGATTTCATTGATATTTTTCTTGAAATGCCCCCGGAAGGGAACGTTTCTGGGAACAAACTGGGAATCAGCGGCAAAAAAGGAGCCCCCTGGGGCTCCTTTTTTATTGGGGTCAGGACAGGTGCAATGCCTGGTTCAGGAGGGTCACGAAATCGGGGCCGTCTTTGCTGATCCACTTCGCGTAGTGCTTGAAGATCATCGCCGTGGACGTGTGGCCCATCTGGTCGGCTATCCATTCGGGGGTGGCTATGCCGCTGCTGAGCATCTGGCTTGCGTAGGTGTGGCGACACTGGTTGGGGCCGCGTGGGCGGATGCCGGCTTTCTCCAGGTGCGGCTTCCACCAGCCGTTGCGCAGGGTGTCGGAGGTCGAGTAGGGCTAGCCGGTGACTGAGTTGTGGAAGACGAAGCGGACTTTCTGCGCTTTCGTCTACGCGCCCAACGGCAAGAAGGAGGGGCTGCAGCTGATCCCGGTGATTGAGGTGGCGGCGAAGGATGAGTTCGGCTCGATCAAGAACATCACCCGCGACGACATGCTGGACGGCCTGCGCATACCGCCCCAGCTGATGGGCATCGTGCCGGTGAACGCGGGCGGCTTCGGCTCGATCAGGGATGCGACGGAGGTGTGGGTGCAGAACGAGCTGGAGCCGCTAAAGGCGCGGCTCCGGCAGGTGAACGAGTGGGTGGGGGAGGAGGTGGTGAGGTTTGAGGCCCGAATGGGCTGGCCTTCTTTACTCGTAGTGGGTCGTTGATCGCAGGCGCTCTTCCAGCAGAATGACTACGCCTGGGAAATATCTGTTGTCATGCTCGTAATGAGGCTTCCCGAGAGTCGGGAACACATAGGCCATATGGATAGGCCTGCCTCGTTTCGTCGCGATCTCGTGAACTTTGCCGAGCCAATCTTCTAGAAGGCCTTGCAATTCGGTGTTTTCATCTTTCAGTAGTTTCGAGGAGATCGAAGGGACTACGAATGTAACGGCGAACCGGCGATGGTAGTGGTGGGAGAGCAGGTAGTTACTGTCTTTCCAGGCTGCGTCCATACCATCGATCACGTACTTGTAGCCACCCACTGGCTGCAGAGCCTGCTTGGCCTCGATGGCTATCTGGGTTCTTTTCGGACTGACGAGCACCAGATCTACTCGCCCTTTCCTCAGAGTGCCATGGTCGACGCCTTCGATAGCAATCTTCAGGCGTTTGGCGCTGACATATTCTTCCAGGGCGCTCCAGCCCATCGTCCAGGCTGCACCGGCCAATGTGCTCAGTGTTGCACGCTCGTTGTACCACCAGGGGTTATCGTCTGCTTGGTTGCAATAGCGCTCGACTGCTGCAATCCAGCTTTTCAGAAGCGCGCGAATCTCAGGATCGCTGCCTGCGACCTTTACTTTGGAGAGGGTTTCGCTCATTTGCCGTCCTTAGGCTTGGTGGTGCTACTTGATTTGCACCTTCGAGGATTTGGGGGAGAACTTGAAAGGCAGGACGGCAGCCTGGGTGTAGCTTTTCCCGTCGCAGATCGTCGGCTGATTGAATACCAGGCCACGTGCGATCTGAAGCGCGGTTTCGTCCAAACGAGGGTCGTCCGTGGCGACGACCCTTGCTCTCTTCACCGTTGCGTCCCTATCAATCAGGATTTCAACCCTGACGGTTCCGTCGATGCCTGGTATGTGCTTCACCTCATCGTGACGAGTCCAGCTGGACGGAAGGGTGCATGTTGCGCCTTCGGGTGGAGAGGTGCTGCAACCGGCGATTGCGGAAAGGACTAATAGAACTGCTGCTTTGGGGGCTTGCACCACTGCTCCTTATGGTGTGCTTGTTCGAGGAGTGAGACCGTTTATCACTGCCAGAATCATACCTGAGCACGCATCCCCTGGCGCGCAGTCGTCCCCCCGCCACGCCTGCGGGCTAAATGGAGCGATTTTTCTTCAGCGATGCATCCAGCTGCGAACTATGGGGCAACACGCTTGGGCTGTGATTTCAGCGCCGCGGAATTCCCTGCGTATCCCTGCGCTTGTTCTACGAGTGGGAGGCTGGAATTCAGGTTCGATCTTGAAGAGCGGTAATTTCGGTCATTCAACCAAGGAGGGTGGCTTGAGGCCCTGAATTCAGTGGAGTTTAGCGATTACCGTGGAGTGGTCGGGTGCGGTCATCTCAAAGGTAATTTTTTATAACTATATGATTTTAAAGGTTTTTATTTTTGTAGTGACGGCGTCAGGGGTCACGCCATGACCTCGAAATTACCTTGAAATGACTATGAGGTAAATTAAATAAGATACTGATATGTAAAGTTTTTTTTGTTATTTCAGAGCCGTATGACCGAAATTACCGTGGAATTTTGGGTCAACCGAAAACGGCAGATTCCCTGTTCCGGGGCCCGCTTCCGGACTCCATGCAACTTTCAGGCTGGGAACAAACTGGGAACAAAAACTAGAAAAACGCACCTCTGTAAGCCACGTAGAATGCGGCCTCCTGAGGAGGTGTGTCCCGTCCTGAATAAGGTTTACACCTTCGCCCTTATTTCAGGAGAACCCCGATGGCAGAAGGTATCCGTCGCAGTCAGCGTGATTACACACAGGCTTTTAAACTGGCAGTGGTCGATCAGGTCGAAAAAGGCGAAATGAGCTACAAAGAGGCTCAGGCTCGCTACGGCATCCAGGGCCGATCGACGGTGCTGGTGTGGTTACGCAAGCATGGCCGGCAGGACTGGAGTCAGGGAGCTTCCATTCGATCCGCCAGGAGCAAGCCGATGTCCGAACCCAACCTGCCACTGACGCCGGAGCAGCGCATCAAGGAGCTGGAGCAGCAGCTGGAAGTCATGAGCCAGAAGGCCCAGTTCTTCGAGGCGGTCGTGACTGTACTGAAGAACGACTACGGCGTATCCGTTGTAAAAAAGCGTCCCGGCAAGTCCTCACGCAAAGGCAAGTCCCGGCGCTGAGCGTTAGCAGGGCTTGCCAGTTCATGGGCTTGAGTCGCCAAGCCTATTACCAGCGCAACCGCTCGGCGGACCGGCGTTCCGAGCAAGATTCGCTGATTGCCCAGGTCGTGCGTGAGGTACGGATGCGGCAGCCCCGTCTGGGAACGCGCAAGTTGCATTTTTTGCTGCAGGATCAGGCCAGGATCGCGTTCCATGTGGGTCGGGATCGCCTGTTTAGGGTGCTGGCGGAGCATCGCCTGCTGGTCAAACCCAAGCGGGCGTACCACAAGACCACCCACAGCTTTCACCGGTTCTATCGTCATCCGAATCTGCTCAAGCCAGGGCCACAGCAGGTGTTGCCCTGCGCCCCGGAACAGGTATGGGTGGCGGATATCACCTATTTGCCGAGCCAGAGCGGTCCGCTTTACCTGAGCCTGGTCACCGATGCCTATTCGCGCAAGATCGTCGGCCATCACGTCCACGACAGCCTGCATGCCGAGTCGGTGGCCCGAGCCTACAGCCAGGCGCTGCGGTACCGCACGACGCGGAACCCCCTGGTGCATCACTCCGACCGAGGCATCCAGTACTGCTCGGAGCTGTACCAGCGCCTGCACGCGCAGCACGGGGCAACCTGCTCGATGACCGATGGTTACGACTGTTACCAGAATGCGCTGGCTGAGCGCGTCAACGGCATCCTGAAGAACGAGTTGCTGGAGCACCCACCCACCGACCTCGGACAGGCGCGCCGCATGGTGCGCGAAGCCGTCGATATCTATAACCGGGAGCGGCCTCACCTGGCTCTGAAATACAAAACGCCCAATGCGGTGCATCGGGCGTTTTGAGGTCTGGAGCCTGACCTGAAAGGTGTAAACCTATTTCAGGACTAGACAGTGGATCGATTTTGATGAGTTCGAATCTCACCGCTTCCGCCATCTTCCTTCGCAGCAAAGCCCCGTTATGCGGGGCTTTGGCGTTTCTGGAGCAGGGGAATTTCCGAGCATTCGCTCGTTGAGCTCCATCACTATCACCGTCTTGCCTTCTGGATTCGCAGCCTCCTTGGTCGATGGTGGGGCGACGAACTGCCGATAACTACGTAGGGATCGCTCGACTGCTTGCCGTCGCGAAGTGATTTGGCGCGGCCGGCAGCGTTTCAACACAACTCATGTCTCTGTCGATGCATCGTGGCTGTACGCGGCTTTCGCTCCAGCCACTGGCGTGCCATACCTTTAGATCGGTCCTGTGATCCGGGCTCAGGCGCAGGCGTCTCCTTGCCTGGTGCTCGATTGTCAGTCCTCAAGGTCTGTGTTTTGCTGGCGCTTGCTATTTGACGGTTATGAATCAAGCTAGGTCTTGTGAACCAGTCTTGATAATGTATCTGCCTTTCCACAATCCAGCCGCCCAGGCGGTCTGCGATGCACTGCGAGGTGTCGCTTGATTAGGGTACTGGTGGTCGATGACCACGATCTGGTTCGAACGGGTATTACGCGCATGTTGGCCGACATCGACGGCCTGCAGGTGATCGGGCAGGCCGACAGCGGCGAGGAGGCCCTGAAGAAGGCTCGCGAACTCAAGCCTGATGTCGTACTCATGGACGTCAAGATGCCCGGCATCGGCGGTCTGGAGGCCACCCGCAAGTTGCTGCGCAGCCAACCCGATCTCAAGGTCGTGGCCGTTACCGTGTGTGAAGAGGACCCGTTTCCTACGCGCCTGCTTCAGGCAGGTGCCGCCGGGTACCTGACCAAGGGCGCGGCGCTGGAAGAGATGGTCCAGGCCATCCGCCAGGTCTTTGGCGGGCAGCGTTACATCAGTCCGCAGATCGCTCAGCAGTTGGCGCTCAAGTCATTCCAGCCGCAGACCAGTGGTTCCCCCTTCGATCTTCTTTCGGAGCGTGAGATCCAGATCGCCCTGATGATCGCCAACTGCCAGAAGGTGCAGACCATTTCCGACAAGCTCTGCCTATCGCCTAAGACCGTGAATACCTACCGCTACCGGATCTTCGACAAGCTTTCCATCTCCAGTGACGTCGAGCTGGCCCTGCTGGCCGTGCGGCACGGCATGGTGGACGCCGTCAGCTAAGATGTCCGACATTTTCGACGCAAGTGATTTCCTTGCCGCCTGCAGTGGGCGTCCGGGTGTCTACCGGATGTTCGACGAGGGCGGCAAGCTGCTCTATGTCGGCAAGGCGAAGAACCTCAAAAAGCGCCTCGCCAGCTATTTCCGCAAGACCGGGCTGGCGCCCAAGACTGCCGCGCTGGTTGCAAAGATCGCGCAGGTCGAGACCACCGTCACCGCCAACGAGACCGAGGCGCTGCTGCTCGAGCAGACCCTGATCAAGGAGTGGCGACCGCCGTACAACATCCTCCTGCGCGACGACAAGTCCTACCCCTATGTGCATCTCTCGGATGGCCCCTATCCACGCCTGAGCATCCATCGTGGTGCGAAGAAGCAGAAGGGGCGTTACTTCGGCCCCTATCCCAGTGCGGGAGCGATCCGCGAGAGCCTCGCTCTGCTGCAGAAGGCGTTCCTGGTGCGCCAGTGCGAGGACAGTTATTTCCGCAACCGTACCCGTCCTTGCCTGCAGTACCAGATCAAGCGCTGCAAGGGCCCTTGCGTGGATTTGGTGGAGCCTGCCGAGTACGCCGAGGACGTTCGCCATTCGGTGATGTTCCTCGAGGGGCGCAGCAATGCATTGGCGACGGAGCTGTCTACCAGCATGGAGCAGGCCTCCTTGCGCCTGGAGTTCGAGCGTGCCGCCGAGCTGCGTGATCAGGTCGCGATCCTGCGTCGTGTGCAGGACCAGCAAAGCATCGAGGGCGGTACCGGCGATGTCGATGTGGTAGCTGCCATCGTCAACCCGGGCGGCGCCTGCGTGCATATGATCAGCGTGCGTGGTGGTCGGGTGCTCGGTAGCAAGAACTTCTTCCCTCAGGTTGCAATAGAAGAGGAGGTCGGTGATGTGCTGGCCGCCTTCGTGGCGCAGTACTACCTCGGCAACCTGGAACGCGATCTGCCGCAGGAGCTGATCGTCAACACGGCCCATGAAGACTTCCCGACGCTGATCGAGGCCATCGCAGAGTTGCGTGGGCGCGAGTTGAGCATCAGCCATCGGGTGCGGACCAATCGTGCGCGCTGGCAACAACTGGCCGTCACCAATGCCGAGCTGGCCTTGGCCGCGCGCCTCGCCAATCGTCAGCACATGGCCGACAAGTTCGAGGCACTGGCCGAGGTGCTGGAGCTGGAAGAGCCGCCGCAGAGGCTCGAGTGCTATGACATCAGCCATTCCAGCGGTGAGGCGACCGTTGCCTCCTGCGTGGTCTTCGGTCCCGAGGGTGCGCTCAAGTCGGATTACCGTCGCTACAACATCGAGGGTGTCACGGCGGGGGATGATTACGCAGCCATGCACCAGGCGCTTACCCGTCGCTTCAGCAAGCTCAAGGACGGGGAGGGCAAGCTGCCCGACATCCTTCTCGTGGACGGCGGCAAGGGTCAGATGGCCATGGCGCAGGAAGTGCTCCAGGAGCTGGCGGTGCCGGACCTTATCCTTCTCGGCGTGGCCAAGGGCGTGACCCGCAAGCCCGGTTTCGAAACCCTCTATCTGAACGATGCCGCCCACGAGTTCACGCTGCCTGCGGATTCGCCTGCCCTGCACCTCATTCAGCAGATCCGCGACGAGGCTCACCGCTTCGCCATCACCGGCCATCGTGCTCGTCGTGGCAAGGCTAGACGGACCTCGAGTCTCGAAGAGGTGGCTGGCGTCGGTCCGAAACGCCGTCGCGACCTGCTCAAGCATTTCGGCGGGCTGCAGGAACTGGGGCGTGCCAGCGTCGAGGAGATCGCCAAGGCGCCTGGTATCAGTAAAAAGCTCGCGGAGTCGATTTATGCGGCTCTGCACAGCGAGTAGAATGCCCGCTCATTTCCGGTTCAGCTGTCACGATGAATATTCCAAATCTCCTCACCGTTCTGCGCGTTCTGCTGATTCCCGTCTTCATCCTGCTGTTCTACATGCCGTTCTCCTGGAGCTATCTGGCAGCCAGTGCGGTATTCGCCATCGCAGCGGTGACCGACTGGTTCGACGGCTACCTGGCTCGTCGCTGGGAGCAGAGCACGCCCTTCGGCGCCTTCCTCGATCCGGTCGCGGACAAGTTGATGGTCGCCGTGGCCTTGGTGTTGTTGGTGGAGGAGCATCACAACCTGTGGTTGAGCCTGCCTGCCGCAATCATCATCGGCCGCGAGATCGTCGTGTCCGCTCTGCGGGAATGGATGGCCGAGATCGGTGCCCGTGCGCATGTAGCGGTATCCAACCTCGGTAAGTGGAAGACCGCGGCGCAGATGCTGGCGTTGGTCATCCTGCTGGCCAATCCGCCGCATTTCACCTTCTGGGTGCTGGTGGGCTACGTGCTGCTGATCGTCGCTGCCGGGCTGACCCTTTGGTCCATGCTGCACTACCTGCTGGCCGCCTGGCCGCATCTCAGCACCGAGCCGAAAAAGAAATAAACTATTTTTGAATCAAGGGGTTGACGGGCGCCGATGAATCTATAGAATGGCGCCCGTCACCAAGACAAAGCGGGAATAGCTCAGTTGGTAGAGCACGACCTTGCCAAGGTCGGGGTCGCGAGTTCGAGTCTCGTTTCCCGCTCCAGATTGTCGCGATAGACGCCGCCCAAAGCGGCGTCTTCGTTTGAGGCCGGATGGCAGAGTGGTCATGCAGCGGATTGCAAATCCGTGTACGCCGGTTCGATTCCGACTCTGGCCTCCAATATAAAACCCCGCAGGTTAACGCCTGCGGGGTTTTTTCTTTGGGTGCTGTCATGCATCGTTCGTGTAACTCCGCAGGCCGCCATCAAGTGGTTGAATTCACGACCGCGCCCGAATGTCGGTACTTGCGCTTGGTTATCTTCGCTGCTTCGAGCAGTCGATCGAATGTAGATAGCTGATCTGCGTGGTTTTTTCGTCAGCTTGCGCGAGCGATGGGGGGTGTATATAGTCCTGCCCTCGCGAATGGAGGGGCTTCCTTTCCAGTGCGCTGCGCTACCGCCCGAATGGCGAAATCGGTAGACGCAAGGGACTTAAAATCCCTCGGGGGAAACCCCGTGCCGGTTCGACCCCGGCTTCGGGCACCATATGAATCAAGGGCTTGCGTGCATCCTGTACGCAGGCCCTTGCTGTTTCTTGGTACGCAATTCTGTTTTCGGTACGCAATTCAGCGAGTCGGGGTGACTTGGCGTTCGCTATCGGAGTAGGCACTTCCGGGACTGTTGCGATATAAAATTCGGCGTCTCGTAAACTCCGCTGGTTCCTGTCGGTCAGATTCATCGAAACAACTCAAATAAAGGCCTTCCATGTCCAAACTCGCAGAATTCAAAGCCCTCGAAGCCAAACTCGCCGAGCAACTTGCCCAGCTCGATGCCTTGAAGAACGATAAAGAACTCAAGCGTGAAATCGAGTTCGAGCAGAAGTTGCGAGCGCTGCTGGGTGAGTATGATTACTCCCTGCGCAATATAATCGCGATCCTCGAACCATCGGCTTCGCGCAGCCCCGCGCCGGTCAAGGCGCGTGGTCAACGCCGTGAGCGTGCCACCAAGATCTACATCAACCCCAAGACCCAGGAGCGTGTGGAGACCAAGGGTGGCAACCATGCCGTGTTGAAAGCGTGGAAAGCCGAGCATGGCGCTGAGGTCGTGGAGTCCTGGCTGCAGTAAAGGACTTCCTCTGTTTCGCAATAAGCCCGCTTCGGCGGGCTTATTGTCATCTGTGGCGGAAGGCTCCGGCAGCCGTTGACTGTCAGGCTGTCAGCCCGCGCAGAGCACCTTGAGTAACACCTCTCTTATATTTCCGCGATTGTGGAGCGAGGCATTATCGCTGCGGTGGATAGGCCGCGCCGAAAGTGTGTATGCACTCCACAGGCTCGATTTTCAAACTCTCATCCCCCCTTCTTTGGGTCGGTGGCCCCGAAGGTGCGGGTAGCTAGCCTCCAGATGCCGATATCCAGGCGCGCATCGATAAAGACCCGGGATGAGAGGACTCAAGGAAATGATCAGATATGCCCTAGTTGCCCTGCTGCTGTTCGCTGGCCAGATCGCCCAGGCCGCGACCATCAATGCCATGAACCTGCCGTTCTACTTCTTCGGGACGCTGGCCCTGAGGCCGAGTGGTCTGGGCACCACCATCACCTGCAATGTGGAGCTCACCGGAATCGCCACTCCGTCGGTCGCGACGATCCTGAACGCCAAGTTCACCGGATTGGGCCTGTGCCCGGCCCTGAGCGCCGCCGGGCTGCCCTGGTCCTGGACGCCCACCAGCGTGACGAGTGCCTACATGGCGGGAGTGAAGCTCTCGCTGGCAGGTACTGCTTGCAATACATCCCCAGTCACCCTCAACGGTGCCTGGAGCAATTCGAGCACCGCCTTCACCGCATCGCCCTATCAGCCGCTGGGAGGCTGCATCGTGCAGTCGCTGTTCCTGTCTCCGACGCCGTCCTTCACCATCAGCCCGTGACACCCTTGCCCGGCGGCGCGAGTCTCCAGCGCGCCCCGGGCTGGTCAGGCGCTGAGTTTCTTGGGGTGTGGCACGCCCGCCTGGATGCGCTCGTAGACTTCCTTGCGATGCACCGCAACGTTCCTCGGCGCGATGATGCCGAACTTCACCTGGTGCCCGTGGATGCTGATCACTTCCACGGTGATGCCGCCTTCAATGACGAAGCGTTCGCCGACCGAATTGATGAGGAGCTGCATGTCGGGTCTCCCTGCAGGGTTGTCGTGAGGCGTTGTGGCAGCACTCCCCGGGACGTTGCCATGGCTCCGTGACTGGCGTGGATTGCAGCTGCCTGATCACCTGACCCATCGCCCTGTTTCGAAGTTCCCGCTATCTCGATGCATGGCCATGCCGTTGCGCTTTCCCGACCAGGGGATGGGGCGGCTCCGCTTGTCCGATTCCCCGTGTGCTGCGCGAACCGCTTTGCCGGGGCGCTGCCAAAGTTGAAATTTTTCTTGCAGTGGCCCGTCTCGCCCGTGCTTCGCTGCACTTTTCAGCTAGCCTCAGTGCTGCCTGAAGGAGTCAGGTTCAAGAGGTCGATGAATGGAATCCAAGGAACAGCAACTGGTTCGCCTGCTCAGTCTCACCACCCGCAGCCTTACCCACCTCACTGCCGCGATGACCGAGATGTCGTTCGAGATGATGCGCAGCGACGACCAGGCCATCAAACAGGCCGGGCAGCGCATGATCGACCACCTGGCGGCCATCGGTGCCGGTCTCGACCAGCACTGGGAAACCCTGGGCACCTACGCCGGTGAGCCCGTCGTCCACGAGGCCACGGAAACCCTGGTCGAGGTCGAGCTCAACTTGCCCGCCGACGAGCGCTGAGCGCCATCACGGCGCGGTCATCCTACTGTCACCGTTCTGCCACCGGAGTCCGCTGCAATTCCCCGTATCCATAGGGGAGGGTGGGCCATGCAGCTTTGCGTCGTCGGTGCGGGTTACGTCGGGCTGGTGGCAGCGGCCTGTTTCGCCGAGATGGGCAATCGGGTCGTCTGCGTGGAGCGTGATCCATGGCGCCTGGCGCGGCTGGTTCGCGGCGAGCCGACGATCTACGAGCCCGGCCTGGAAGCCATGCTGAAGATGCACCTCGCCAGCGGCCAACTGAGCTTCAGCGCGCGGTTGGAGGAGGGGATCGACCGGGCGGAGATCATCTTCATCGCCGTCGGCACCCCCAGCGGCGAGGACGGTTCCGCCGACCTCTCCCATGTGCTGGCGGTGGCCGACCAGCTGGGTGCCGCGCTGCACCGCCCCTGCCTGGTGGTGAACAAATCCACGGTGCCGGTGGGCACGGCGGAGCGGGTGGCTGATCGCATCCAGATAGCACTCGCGCGGCGCGAGCTGGCGTTCACCGTCCCGGTGGCGAGCAACCCCGAGTTCCTCAAGGAAGGCTCGGCGATCGACGACTTCATGCGCCCGGACCGCATCATCATCGGCTGCGACGACGCGGCCTCGGGCGAACTGTTGCGGCGCCTCTACGCACCCTTCTCGCGCAATCACGACCGGGTACTGGTCATGGCCACGCGCGCCGCCGAGTTCAGCAAGTACGCCGCCAATGCCTTCCTCGCCACGCGGATTTCCTTCATGAACGAGATGGCCGGGCTCTGTGCACGCCTGGGCGTCGATGTGGAGGAGGTGCGTCGTGGCATCGGCAGCGACCGGCGCATCGGCACCCATTTCATCTACGCCGGTTGCGGCTATGGCGGCTCGTGCTTCCCCAAGGACGTGCGCGCGCTGATCCGCAGCGCCGAGCAGGAGGGCATCGAGCCCGGCATCCTGCGGGCGGTCGAGGCGCGCAACGCGCTGCAGAAGACCCTGCTGTTCCAGTCCGTGCGCGAGCACTTCAACGGCTTCGTGCGGGGCCGCACCGTTGCGATCTGGGGGCTTGCCTTCAAACCGGGCACCGATGACCTGCGCGAAGCGCCGAGCCTGGTCCTGCTCGACGCGCTGCTGGCTGCCGGCGCCCGCGTCCGTGCCAGCGACCCGGTGGCCGCGCCAGCCGTGGCGGCGCGCTACCCGGAGCAGCTCGCCAGTGGCCAGCTACACTTGGGCGACTCGCCGTACCAGGCCGTGGAAAATGCCGACGCCCTGGTGCTGGTGACCGAATGGAAGCAGTTTCGCCAGCCGAACTTCGAGCGGATTCGCGGTCTGATGAAAATGCCGGTCATCTTCGATGGCAGGAATCTCTATGACCCGGCGCAACTGGCCGATCTGGGGTTTCTTTATCGCGGCATAGGACGCCCAGCAGCTGGGCATTGTAAGGCGACTGCGGCCTGATTAGACTGCGCGGCAGTTCGCCCAACACCCCACCTTTTCAAGGTTAAACATGATCAAGAAATGCCTGTTCCCGGCCGCTGGTTACGGTACCCGTTTTCTGCCCGCCACCAAGGCCATGCCCAAGGAAATGCTGCCGGTGGTGAACAAGCCACTGATCCAGTACGGCGTTGAAGAGGCCCTGGATGCGGGTCTCAGCGAGATCTCCATCGTCACCGGCCGCGGCAAGCGCGCCCTGGAAGACCACTTCGACATCAGCTACGAGCTGGAACACCAGATCAAGGGCACCGACAAGGAGAAATACCTGGTCGGCATCCGCCGCCTGATCGACCAGTGCAGCTTCTCCTACACCCGCCAGGTGGAAATGAAAGGCCTGGGCCACGCCATCCTCAGCGGCCGCCCGCTGATCGGCGACGAGCCTTTCGCCGTGGTCCTGGCGGACGACCTCTGCCTCAATCTCGACGGCGACGGCGTGCTGACCCAGATGGTCAAGCTGTACAACCAGTTCCGCTGCTCCATCGTCGCCATCCAGGAAGTGCCGCCGGAGGAAACCTCCAAGTACGGCGTGATCGCCGGCGAGATGATCCGTGACGACATCTACCGCGTGAACAGCATGGTCGAGAAGCCCAAGCCGGAAGACGCCCCGTCCAACCTGGCGATCATCGGCCGCTACATCCTGACCCCGGACATCTTCAAGCTGATCGAAGAGACCGAGCCGGGCAAAGGCGGCGAAATCCAGATCACCGACGCCCTGATGAAGCAGGCCCAGGACGGTTGCGTGCTGGCGTACAAGTTCAAGGGCAAGCGTTTCGACTGCGGTGGCGCCGAAGGCTATATCGACGCGACCAACTACTGCTTCGAGAACCTCTACAAGACCGGCAAGGCCTACTGATCAGGCCGCGCCAGTCGCACCGACAAGGCCGCCTCCGGGCGGCCTTGTCGTTTCCGCTCCAGCCGTAGACCGGGCTCCAGCCCGGGAAGCCCGGCTCAGGGAATCACCATCGCCTCCGAGCCAGGCCCCAGTGGCTGCCCATAGCTGAACTCCACATAGTTGCCCGCCGGGTCGCGCAGCCCGCAGTAGTAGCCCACCGGGTAGGGTTCGTCCCGCGGCGCCCAGACCAGGCAATCCTCGGTTTCGGCGAGGGCGGCGATGGCGTCCACCGCCTCGCGGCTGTCCAGGGCGAAGCCGAAGTGGCTGTAGTCGTCCGGCGCCAGGTCGCGCGGGCGGCCGCCGGGCATGATCACGAAGATGAAGCGGTGCTCCTGCCCGGGCTCGGCCATCCAGACGATCCGCGAGCCCTTGCCGGCGCGCTCGTGAATCACCCGCATGCCACAGAACCGTTCATAGAAGTGGATGCAAGGCTCCAGGTCAGGTACGTGCAGGGCGAGATGGGTGAGGGCAGGGCGCATGACGATTCCTCCTTCGCTGGGTCAAGCATAGGCCTGGCAACTGGTCAGCGGCGTGCGTTCAGGTATGCTGGCCGCCTGTTTCTGGAGACCCTGCCATGGCCTACGATTTCGACCTCTTCGTCATAGGAGCCGGTTCCGCCGGCGTTCGTGCCTCGCGTTTCGCCGCCGGTTTCGGTGCGCGCGTCGCGGTAGCGGAAAGCCGCTACCTGGGCGGCACCTGCGTCAACGTCGGCTGCGTGCCGAAAAAGATGCTGGTCTACGGCGCCCACTTCTCCGAAGACTTCGAGCAGGCCGAAGGCTACGGCTGGAACCTGGGCGAGGCGGGCTTCGACTGGGCCACCCTGATCGCCAACAAGAATCGCGAGATCCAGCGCCTCAACGGCATCTACCGCAACCTCCTGGTCAACAGCGGCGTCACCCTGCTGGAGGGCCACGCGCGCCTGGTGGACGCCCACACCGTGGAGGTCGGCGAGCAGCGTTTCAGCGCCGAGCACATCCTCGTCGCCACCGGCGGCTGGCCGCAGATCCCGGAACTCCCCGGCCGCGAACACGCCATCAGCTCCAACGAAGCCTTCTTCCTCAAGGAACTGCCCCGGCGCGTGCTGGTGGTCGGTGGCGGCTACATCGCCGTCGAGTTCGCCTCCATCTTCCACGGCCTGGGCGCCAAGACCACGCTGCTCTACCGCCAGGACCTGTTCCTGCGCGGCTTCGATGGCGCCGTGCGTACGCACCTGCGTGACGAGCTGACCCGCAAGGGCCTCGACCTGCAGTTCAACGCCGACATCGCGCGCATCGACAAGCAAGCCGACGGCAGCCTGCTGGCCACCCTCAAGGACGGCCGCACCCTGGAAGCCGACTGCGTGTTCTACGCCACCGGCCGCCGCCCGATGCTGGATGGCCTGGGCCTTGAGAACACCGGCGTCGAGCTGGATGAGCGCGGCTTCATCAAGGTGGACGACGAGTACCGCACCGCCGAGCCCTCGATCCTCGCCCTGGGCGACGTCATCGGCCGCGTACAGCTTACCCCGGTCGCGCTGGCCGAAGGCATGGCCGTCGCCCGTCGCCTGTTCAAGCCCGCCGAGTACCGCCCGGTGGACTACGACCACATCCCCACCGCCGTCTTCAGCCTGCCCAACATCGGCACCGTCGGCCTCAGCGAGGAAGATGCCCGCGCGCGCGGTCACAAGGTCAAGGTCTTCGAGAGCCGTTTCCGCCCCATGAAGCTGACCCTCACCGAGAACCAGGAGCGCACCCTGATGAAGCTGGTGGTCGACGCGGAAAGCGACCGCGTGCTTGGCTGCCACATGGTCGGCCCCGAGGCGGGCGAGATCATCCAGGGCCTCGCCGTGGCCCTCAAGGCCGGCGCCACCAAGCGCATCTTCGACGAGACCATCGGCGTGCACCCCACCGCCGCCGAGGAGTTCGTCACCATGCGTACCCCCGTGGGAAGCTGACGCGGAAATGGCCCAGCTCTTCTACCTGTCGGACCTGTTCGGCGTCGCCGTCTTCGCCATCACCGGCGCGCTGATGGCCGGGCGCAAGTCCATGGACCTGTTCGGCGTGCTGGTGATCGCCATCATCACCGCGCTGGGCGGCGGCACGCTGCGTGATGTCATCCTCGGCAACCACCCGGTGAGCTGGATACGCGACGACACCTACATCCTCGTCGCCTCCCTGGCGGCCGTGGGCACGGTGCTCTGGGTCCGCCTGACCCGCCCCATCAACGAAACCGGCCTGCTGGTGGCGGACGCCTTCGGCCTGGCGGTGTTCACCGTCTATGGCACCGAAGTGGCCCTGCAGCACCAGGTGCCGCTGAGCACGGCGGTGATCATGGGTGTGATCACCGGCGTCGCTGGCGGCGTGATGCGCGACGTGATCTGCAACGAGATCCCGCTGATCTTCCAGAAGGAGATCTACGCCATCGCCTGCGTGGCCGGCTCCCTGGTATTCATCGGCCTGCTGCACCTGGGCCTGCCGCGCTGGTTCGATACCGGCGTGGCCATGCTGGTGGTGCTCGGCACGCGCCTGGCGGCGATCCGCTGGGGGCTGTCGCTGCCACGCTTCCACCTGCTGGACCGGGACTGAGCGCGCCCGGGATCGCTACCGCGCCTGGTTCGCGGCGGGTCGTTCGGCCCGCACCTCGATCGTCACCTCGCCGCCCCGGGCGAAGCGCAACGTCAGCGGAAAACGTTCGCCATCCTTCAATGCGCCCTTGAGGCCCACCAGGGTCAGGTGGCTGCCCATCGGCGCCAGCTTCAGCACGCCGCCGGGCGGCACGCCGAAGGACACCAGCGTCATCACCCGCCGTGCCTCGCCGATGCGCACCGTAGTCTGCAGGTCCACCCGCCAGGCGCGGGGCGTACTGGCGCCCACCAGGCGATCGCCCTGGGCGCCCGTGTCGGTGATGTCCAGGGAAACCACGGCAGCGGTGGCATCCCAGTCGGACGGCTGCGCCCGCGCATCACCGAGCGACAGCTCGGCGGCCTGGGCGGTGGCCCCGGCCAGCAGCATCAGCACGGCCAGTGCGTGGCGTTTCCAGGGCATTGAGTTGGACAGGAGGAGAGGGCGCATGAGAGGTCCGGAAGGCGGTGGATCGCCGCGCACGATACCACCGCCTGCAGGGATCGCCCTCAGTCCGCCGCCGGCAGGGCGACTTCCGAGAGTGGCACCGGCATCACCACCGGGGTGCCGGCGGGCAGCGCGGCGCGGGTGCGCTCGACCATGCCCTGTTCATCCAGCAGGCGGATGGTCTGCGGCCGCTCGGGATCGTTGCCGAAGAAGTCCTCCCAGTGGCCGAGCACCACGAGGCGCGGGCGGCTGACCTTGAGCAACGCGTCCGGGTAGCGCTGCACCTGGTTCCACGAGCCGACGCAGAGAATCTCCACGTCGATGCCCTTGCCATCGGCGAGGATCGGCGGGAAGCCGTAGGGCGGCGTGCTGGCGGAATCCTGGTAGTGGATGCGGTACACCGGCCTGCCGGCGTCATCCAGCAGGTCCACCAGCCAGGCCAGGGTCTGGCCTTCCTTCCAGTTCCATACGGCCGTCGGCAGCTCCGTCAGGTCCTGGTCGTAGCGGCCGCGCAGGAAGGTCATCCCGGCGAAGTGCGGGGCGTGCATGCTCTGGATCGGCATGGCGCGGAAGCGTCGCTCCCTGGAATAGAGCCACGTCCCCGGCTGCGCTGCCGTGCCGGGTTCGCCGGCTTCCTTGATGTTGGCCATGGCCGGCTCGGCGTTGACGATGCGCGCCGCCGGCAGCGCCGCCCGCAGGATGTGCCCGGCGGTGGCCGAGCCGTAGGCGATGGCATTGGGCGCCTGCTTCTGCATCACCCGTGGCACATCGAGCAGGTGGTCGTAATGGGCGTGGCCGATCAGCAGCATGCTGACGTCATCGGCCGGTGGCATGCGCGCGTCGATGGTCGCCTCGTCTGCCTTCACTCGCAGCGGCGGCAGGCCGAGGAACGATGGATTGCTGAAGGACGGGGCGATCAGCAGCCCTTCGTCGCGCCAGTGCATCAGGTAGCCGCCCACACCCAGGTATTGCAGCTTCGGCGGGGGCGCATCGCGCTCGAAGGTCAGCGGCAGGTTCACCGGGTCGCGGGCGCACCCGGCCAGGCTGAGCAGGAGCAAAAAGGCGTATCGGCGCACGTGGGTCCCTCCGGTTGGCATGGTCCGAGCGCACGAGTATGGCGTGCCGCCGCTGCGCTTTCACCCGTCGTTCGGGCGGTTGCCCGGGCGCGCGATTGACGATTGGCGAATGCCCGGAAAACCGCGACACTGCACGCTGTTTTTGCGCCTCGCTTCATCCAGGGAGAGATCGAAATGCCCAGATTGCCGCTTCTTTTCGCCTTGCTGGCCTGCGCGGGTATCGCCCAGGCGGAAATCAAGACCCAGGAAATCCCCTACAAGGCCGCCGACGGCACCGCGCTGGTGGGCTACTACGCCTACGACGATGCCGTCGAAGGCAAGCGCCCCGGCATCGTCGTGGTGCACGAATGGTGGGGGCTGAACGACTACGCCAAGCGCCGCGCGCGCGAGCTTGCCGAACTGGGCTACAGCGCCCTGGCCATCGACATGTACGGCGAAGGCAAGAACACCGAGCACCCGGCCGATGCGCTGGCCTTCATGCAGGCCGCGCTCAAGGATGGCCCCGCCGCCAAGGCGCGCTTCCTCGCCGGGCTCGACCTGCTCAAGCAGCAGCCGCAGACCGACGCCACCAAGCTCGCCGCCATCGGCTACTGCTTCGGCGGCAAGGTGGTGCTGGACGCCGCCCGCCAGGGCGTGCCGCTCGCGGGCGTGGTGAGCTTCCACGGCGCCCTGGCCACGGCCACCCCGGCCACCAAGGGCAGCGTCAAGGCCAAGGTGCTGGTGGAGCATGGCGGCCAGGACAGCATGGTCACCAAGGCCGATGTCGCCGCCTTCAAGGAGGAGATGGACAAGGCCGAGGTCGACTACCGCTTCGTGCTCCAGGCCAAGGCCAAGCACGGCTTCACCAACCCGGATGCGGATCGCCTCAGCCACGCCGGCCACGGCAGCGAGAAGGGCCCGGACATCGGCTACAGCCAAGTGGCCGACGAAAATTCCTGGGCCGACATGCAGGGCTTCTTCAAGGACCTCTTCCCCCGGTGACCCCGTGTCCGCGCCGCTCTCAGCGTGACGGGCGGCGCAGGCGCGGCGTATGCCCCTGGCTGTCGTTGCGCTGCCCGGTGCGGGCCTGGTCGCGACGCGCTTCCTCCACAAGCACCTCGTGATCGGCGATCTCCGCCGGCGTCTGTTGCGGGTCGTTCAGGTTGTTGCGCTTGCGCTGTGTCATCGACGTCTCCTCGCCCTGCCTTGCACGCCCCCGCGAGTCGGTCGCGGGGGCGATGTTCATGGCGGTGGAGTACAAGAGGCAGGCCCGGGTTCAACCTATGCTTGGGCACAGGGTCGATGCGACGCACCTTCGGCCCGGGTGCCTGTCAAACACAGAGCCCACACGTCGATATCGCTAAATGTTGTTCTAATAACAAAATGGCGCTTATGAAATGGCGTGATTCCATGATTCTGAGTTATCTTGATGCGATTAAAACAAGATATCGCCTGGAGCCGCTGATATGCATCCCCGCATTATCGAAGTAACCGAACGCCTCATCGCCCGCAGCCGACCCACGCGCGAGCGCTACCTGGCGATGATCCGCGAGGCCGCCGGCAAGGGCCCGCAGCGCGGCAAGCTGCAATGCGCCAACTTCGCCCACGGCGTCGCCGGCTGTGGCGGCGAGGACAAGCAGCGCCTGCGCCTGATGGACGCCGCCAACGTCGCCATCGTGACCGCCTACAACGACATGCTCTCCGCCCACCAGCCCTACGAGCACTACCCCGAGCGCATCCGCCAGGCGCTGCGTGGAGTCGGCTCCGTCGGCCAGGTCGCCGGCGGCGTCCCCGCCATGTGCGACGGCGTCACCCAGGGCGAGCCCGGCATGGAGCTGGGCATCGCCAGCCGCGAGGTGATCGCCATGTCCACCGCCGTGGCGCTGTCCCACAACATGTTCGACGCGGCGGTGTTCCTCGGCGTCTGCGACAAGATCGTCCCCGGCCTGATGATGGGGGCGCTGCGCTTCGGCCACCTGCCCACCCTGTTCATCCCCGCCGGGCCCATGCCCTCGGGCCTGTCGAACAAGGAGAAGGCCGACGTCCGCCAGCGCTACGCCGAAGGCAAGGCCACCCGCGACGAGCTGCTGGAATCCGAGATGGCGGCGTATCACGCCCCCGGCACCTGCACCTTCTACGGCACCGCCAACACCAACCAGATGCTGATGGAGATGATGGGCCTGCACCTGCCGGGCGCCTCCTTCGTCAATCCCGGCACGCCGCTGCGCGATGCCCTCACCGAGGAGGCCGCGCGCCAGGTCACCCGGCTCACTCGGCAGGCCGGCGACTTCACGCCCATCGGCGAGCTGATCGACGAGCGCGTGCTGGTCAACTCCATCGTCGCCCTGCACGCCACCGGCGGCTCCACCAACCACACCCTGCACATGCCGGCCATCGCCCAGGCCGCCGGCATCCAGCTCACCTGGCAGGACATGGCCGACCTCTCCGAGGTGGTGCCGACCCTGGCCCATGTCTATCCGAACGGCAAGGCCGACATCAATCATTTCCACGCCGCTGGTGGCGTCGCCTTCCTGGTGCGTGAGCTGCTCGACGCCGGGCTGATGCACGAAGACGTCAACACCGTCGCCGGCCGCGGCCTGCGCCGCTACACCCGGGAGCCCTTCCTCGAGGACGGTCGCATCGCCTGGCGCGACGGCCCGGCGAAGAGCCTGGACGAGAACATCCTGCGTCCCGTCTCCAACCCCTTCTCGCCGGAAGGCGGGCTGCGGGTGATGGAGGGCAACCTCGGGCGCGGCGTGATGAAGGTCTCCGCCGTGGCGGCCGAGCACCAGGTGGTCGAGGCCCCGGCGCGGGTCTTCCATGACCAGCAGGCCCTCGCCGACGCCTTCGCCGCCGGCGAGCTGGAGCGCGACATGGTGGCGGTGATGCGCTTCCAGGGGCCGCGCTGCAACGGCATGCCCGAGCTGCACAAGATGACCCCCTTCCTCGGCGTGCTGCAGGATCGCGGCTTCAAGGTGGCGCTGGTCACCGACGGGCGCATGTCCGGTGCCTCGGGCAAGATCCCGGCGGCCATCCACGTCTGCCCCGAGGCCTACGACGGAGGTCCACTGGCGCGCGTGCGCGACGGTGACATCATCCGCGTCGATGGCCGGGCCGGAACCCTGCGGGTGCTGGTGGATGCCGACGCGTTCGCCGCCCGCGAACCGGCGCCGATCCAGCACAACGCCGAGGTCGGTTGTGGCCGCGAGATGTTCGCCTTCATGCGGGCCGCCTTCAGCACGGCGGAGCAGGGGGCGAGCGCCTTTACATCCAGCCTGGAGAACCTGAAGTGAAGTTGGCGCTGGTCGGCGATATCGGAGGCACCAACGCGCGTTTCGCCCTGTGGCGCGATGAGCGGCTGGAAGCGGTCAAGGTCCTGGCGACGGCGGATTTCGCCACCCCGGAGCTGGCCATCCAGCATTACCTGGCGGGCCTCGGCCTGGCACCGGGTGCCGTCGCTGCCGTCTGCCTGGCCTGCGCCGGGCCGGTGGGCGGCGAGGATTTCCGCTTCACCAACAACCACTGGCGCCTCAACCGCCTTACCTTCTGCGAAGCCCTGGGCGTCGAGCGGCTGCTGCTGATCAACGACTTCTCCGCCATGGCCCTGGGCATGACCCGCCTGCAGCCCGGCGAGCGCATGACCATCTGCGAAGGCGAGGCCGAAACCGATCGCCCGGCGGTGGTCATCGGGGCCGGCACCGGCCTCGGCGTCGGCACCCTGCTGCCCCTGGGCGAGGGGCGCTGGGCCGCGTTGCCGGGGGAGGGCGGGCATGTCGACCTGCCCATCGGCAGCGTCCGCGAGGCCGAGCTGTGGCGCTACCTGCACGAGCGCCAGGGCCACGTCAGCGCCGAGAACATCCTCAGCGGCGGCGGCCTCCTGCAGCTGTACCGCGCCAGTTGCGCCCTCGACGGCATCGAGCCGCACCTGGACAGCCCGGCCGCCATCACCTCGGCGGCGCTCGCCGGCGACAGCGAGGCGAAGGCGGTGCTGGAGCAGTTCTGCGTCTGGCTCGGACGGGTCGCCGGCAACAACGTGCTGACCCTCGGCGCCCGTGGTGGGGTCTATGTGGTCGGTGGCGTGGTGCCGCGTTTCGCCGACTTCTTCAAGGCCAGCGGCTTCGCCCGCGCCTTTGCCAGCAAGGGCTGCATGAGCGAATACTTCGGCGGTGTGCCGGTCTGGCTGGTCACCGCCGAGTACCCGGGCCTGGAAGGCGCAGGCGTGGCGCTCCAGCAGGCCTTGCAGGCCTGAGGCGCAAACGCAGGAAACAGACGCGTTGCACGTTCCCCGCAGGACGCCTGATGTAGGGTGGACCACGCTTCACCGGTCCAACGATGGTTATGCATCGCTGCCGACAGGTGGGTGAAAAGAGCGTCATCCACCCAACGCCAACGCCCTGCATCCGAACGGACATGACCCATAACAACAAGGGAAGGCCCACGTGAGCCAAGCCGGTAAAACCATCCTCCTGGTCGATGACGACGAGGAGATCCGCGACCTGCTGCAAACCTACCTGAGCCGCGCCGGCTTCCAGGTGCGCACCGTGGGCGACGGCGCCGCCTTCCGCCAGGCGATGGGCGAAGTGGCCGCCGACCTGGTGATCCTCGACGTGATGCTGCCCGACGAAGACGGCTTCAGCCTGTGCCGCTGGGTGCGCGAGCACCAGCGCCTGGCCCATGTGCCGATCATCATGCTCACCGCCAGCTCCGACGAGGCCGACAGGGTGATCGGCCTGGAACTGGGCGCCGACGACTACCTCGGCAAGCCCTTCAGCCCCCGCGAGCTGCAGGCGCGCATCAAGGCGCTGCTGCGCCGTGTCGGCTTCGCCCAGGAGCGCGGTGCCGGCGAGGCCCAGGTACTGGCCTTCGACGAGTGGCGCCTGGACATGGTCAGCCACCGCCTGTTCCACATCGATGGCGAGGAGGTGATCCTCTCCGGCGCCGACTTCGCCCTGCTCAAGCTGTTCCTCGACCACCCGCAGCAGATCCTCGATCGCGACACCATCGCCAACGCCACCCGTGGTCGCGAGGTGATGCCCCTGGAGCGCATCGTCGACATGGCCGTGAGTCGCCTGCGCCAGCGCCTGCGCGACACCGGCAAGGCGCCGCGGCTGATCCGCACCGTGCGCGGCTCGGGCTACCTCCTGGCGGCCCAGGTCTCGCCCCATGCCTAAGCGCCGCTGGAACCCGATGCCGCGTTCGCTGCTCGGGCGCATGCTGTTCCTCACCCTGCTGGTGGTGCTCCTGGCCCAGGCGCTGTCCAGCGTCATCTGGGTCTCGCAACTGCGTGCCAGCCAGATGGAGGGCCTGCTCACCAGCGCGCGCAGCCTGGCCCACTCCATGGCCGCCAGCGTCGCCTACTTCCGCTCGCTGCCCCTGGGCTACCGGCCACTGGTGCTGGACCAGCTGCGCAGCATGGGCGGCACGCGCTTCTTCGTCTCGCTCAACGACAAGCCGCTGAACATGCAGGTGCTTCCCGCCACCCCGCGCAAGGAGGCCGTGCTGGAGGTGGTGGACGACGTCCTGCGCGAGCGCCTGGGCAGGCAGGTGGACCTCTCCGTGCAGTTCGTCAGCCCGGACGACCTGCGCATCTTCAATGGCGAGCTCAAGCTCGACGAACTGCCGCGCTCCTGGGCCCACTACGCGCTGAGCCTGGAGCCGCTGAACCCGCCGGTGCTGGTCACGCAGATCCAGATCGCTCCCAATGAGTGGCTGTACCTCGCCTCGCTGATGCCGGAGCCCTACGTCGGCCTCGAAGACCAGGGCCTCCCGGCGCAGCAGCTGTGGTTCATCATCCTCACCAGCACCTTCCTGCTGCTGTTCATCGGCCTGCTGGTGCATTGGCAGAGCCGGCCGCTCAAGCGCCTGGCGGCCGCCGCACGGGACATGTCCCTGGGTGCCGACGTGGAGCCGCTCGCCGAGGCGGGGGCAGCGAGGTGGTGGAGGTGAGCCGCGCCTTCAACAGCATGCGCGAGCGCATCAGCCGCTACCTCAACGAGCGCAGCCAGCTGTTCAGCGCCATCTCCCACGACCTGCGCACCCCCATCACCCGCCTGCGCCTGCGCGTCGAGCTGCTGGAGGACGAAGCCCTGCAAGCCAAGTTCGGCCGCGACCTCGACGACCTGGAGCTGCTGGTCAAGGGCGCGCTGCAATGCGTGAAGGACACCGACATCCACGAGAACATCGAGCCGGTGGACCTCAACCACCTGCTGCACTGCCTGGTGGACCCCTACCTGGGCAACGGCCGCGTCACCCTAGAGGGCACCGCGCGCCGGCCCTTCCCGGGCAAGCCCCTGGCCCTGCGGCGCTGCATCGGCAACCTGGTGGACAACGCCCTGAAGTATGGCCAGCGCGCCCACCTGCACATCGAGGACGGCCGCGACGCCTTCGTGCTGCACGTGGACGACGAAGGCCCCGGCGTGCCCGAGCAGCGCCTGGAGCAGGTCTTCGAGCCGCACTTCCGCCTCTCCGGGCAGCAGCAGGGCTACGGCCTGGGCCTGGGCATCGCGCGCAACATCGCCCACAGCCACGGCGGCGAAGTGAGCCTGCGCAACCTGCGCGAAGGTGGCCTGCGGGTGACCCTGGAACTCCCCCGCGTCGCCGACTGAGCGCAGCCCAACAGCGTCCATCAGGGCCAGGGCTCCAGCCCCAGCAGCCGGCGCCCGTGTTCGCTGAGCTCCGCGCGGGCGAAGTGGCGGCGCTCGTACTCCCTCGGATCGCCAGGGAAAGGGTCGCCCAGCGGGTGGGTCTGCGCAGCCCAGGTGTGGATGCGCGCCTGGCGCAGCGGTTCGTTGTCGAAGTCCGCCGGGAACATCGAGATGTACTGCGCCAGGCGCACGCGGTCCTCCGAGCGGTTGGGGCGCACGCCGTGGGCCAGCAGGCTGTTGAAGATCAGCAGGTCGCCTTTCTCCAGGCTGATGTTCTCGATGCGGTGCTCGCCGATATCCGGCTTGAACGGGTTGGCGCCCTCGGGCTGGCGTGCCCACCACTGTTCGATCTCCGCGAAGATCCCCGGCACGCACTGGAAGCCGCCGACCTCGTCGTCCTGCCGCGCCAGCGACAACACGCCCTGGGCGGCGATGGGCAGCGGCCGTTGGGACACATCGACATCGAAGTGGATGAAGCCGTCCTTCCTGCCCGCCGCGCGCGCCGCCTTGTTCGGCGGGTTGAGGTTGGCGCGGTCGATGGCCACCCACAGGTCCTCGCGGTCCCAGATGTCGACGAAGGCGTCGTAGATGCGCCGGTTCTGCCGGGTGTCCCACAGGCTCTGGTGGTTGTAGACCTCGACCATGCCGGTGTTGTTGAGCTCGGTCATGCGGTGCTCGCGCAACTGCGGGCGGTACCAGGTGGCCGGGTCGTGCGGGTCCATCTCCTGGAAGCGCCAGAGCATCTCCACCACCGCATCGGCCTCGGCGGCACTGACCGCATTGCGCACGATCACATAGCCCTTGCGGGTCCAGTGCTGCCAGTCGGCCTCGCTCAGCACCCGCAGCGGGCGGCGCTTGTCGATGGCCTGCAGCGGCGTGGTGGAACGCCCCGCGCCAGGGTGGTTGCCGTGCCCGTCGGTGTAGAGGGTCGCCATGTCGTTCTCCTGCGTTGTTGTTATGGGAACGCTTCGCAGGCTATCCAGCGGCGCAGGGCGAGGCTGCCGCGGTTAAAGGCCAAAACCGATACTTTCATGGCGTGATGCCAGGCCCGGGTTCGGCTATCGTGCCGTTCATGCGCGCATTCCTCGAAACCATCACCCCCGACGACGGCGCCTCCTGGGCCCTGCTGAACCGCCGCCTGGAGGAGGGCATCCCCTTCCAATGGCACCACCACCCGGAGTACGAGCTGACCCTCACCCTCAACAGCCTGGGCCATCGCTACATCGGCGACGACATCGAGCCCTACGGGGACGGCGACCTGGTGCTGGTCGGCCCCGGCGTGCCCCACAGCTGGTGCTCCCGCGAGCGGATCGATGCCGGGCGGCCCCACGTGGCGCTGGTCATCTGGTTCCACCGCGACTGGGCCAACGGCCTCCTGGCGCTGCTGCCGGAGCTGCGCGACCTCGGCGTGCTGCTGGCCGGCGCGGAGCGGGGCCTGAGCTTCGGCGCGGCGACCCGCGCCCGCGTGCGCCCGCTGATCGAGGCGATGCCGGAGGCGGAGCCGGGCCGGCGCCTGATGTTGCTGCTGGAGGTCCTGCTGCTGCTCTGCCGCGATCCGGACCTGCTGCACCTGGCCAACGCACCGCGCATGCCCGCCAGTGCACCCCTGGCCGACCCGCGCATCCAGCGGGTGCTGGACCGGCTGCACCAGGGCTTCGCCGCGCCGCTTTCCATCCCCGAGTTGGCCGAACTCGCCTGCGTCAGCGTCTCGGCCTTCCATCGGATGTTTCGCCGCCATACGCGGATGACCGCCGTGCAGTACGTCACGCGGCTGCGCATCGGTCGCGCCTGTTCGCTGCTCATCGCCACCGACCTGCCGGTGGTGCGCATCGCCGAGCAGGTGGGCTATGCCAACCTCTCGCTGTTCAACCGGCAGTTCCTCGCGCACAAGGCCAGTACCCCGAGGGACTTCCGCCGCCTCCACCGCAAGGCGGCGAACCCGCCCCCCAGCGAGGTCAGGAACGGAGTGGACCCCGTGACGTGATTTCCGCCCTGTGTAACCGAACCGTGACCTTCGGGCATCCCTTTGTTACCCGGCGCCCCGACCATCCTGTTTAGACTTCCGGCAAGCGCAAGCACCGACTTGCACAGCCATAAAAACAAAAAGGTGATTCCCTCATGAATGCTCTCTCTCGCCTGGCCGTTGTCGTATCCCTCGCTTCGCTCTTCCCCCTTTCCGCACTCGCCGGTGAAGTGGAGGTCCTGCATTGGTGGACGTCCGGTGGCGAGAAGCGCGCCGCCGAAACCCTCAAGGAACTGGTCGAGAAGAAGGGCCACACCTGGAAGGACTTCGCCGTCGCCGGCGGTGGTGGCGAGGCCGCGATGACCGTGCTGAAGACCCGCGCCGTTTCCGGCAACCCGCCTTCGGCCGCGCAGATCAAGGGGCCGGACATCCAGGAGTGGGGCGAGCTCGGCCTGCTCACCGAGATGGACGACGTGGCCGCGGAGGGCAAGTGGGACGCGCTGCTGCCCAAGCAGGTCGCCGGCATCATGAAATACGAGGACCACTACGTCGCCGTGCCGGTCAACGTGCACCGGGTCAACTGGCTGTGGATCAACCCCGAGGTGTTCAAGAAGGCCGGCGCCACGCCGCCCACCACCCTCGATGAATTCTTCGTCGCCGCCGACAAGCTCAAGGCCGCCGGCTTCATCCCCGTCGCCCACGGTGGCCAGCCCTGGCAGGACGGCACCACCTTCGAGAACATCGCCCTGAGCATTCTCGGCCCGCAGGACTACCACAAGGCCTTCGTCGAGCTCGACCCGGCCACCCTCTCCGGCGAGAAGATGGTCAAGGTCTTCGCCACCCTGCAGAAGCTCCATGGCTACATCGACGCCAACGCCGCCGGTCGCGACTGGAACTCCGCCGCCGCGCTGGTCATCAACGGCAAGGCCGGCATGCAGATCATGGGTGACTGGGCCAAGGGCGAATGGACCGCCGCCGGCAAGGTGGCGGGCAAGGACTATGTCTGCGTGCCGTTCCCCGGCACCCAGGGCAGCTTCGACTACAACATCGACTCGCTGACCATGTTCAAGCTCAAGGACGACGCCAACCGCAGCGCCCAGGAAGACCTGGCGCGCATCGTCATGGGCACCGAGTTCCAGACCCTGTTCAGCCAGAACAAGGGCTCCATCCCGGTGCGCCAGGACGTCGACATGAGCAGCTTCGACAGCTGCGCCCAGGCCTCCATGAAGGACTTCAAGGAAGCCGTCGGCAACGGCGGGCTGCAGCCGAGCATGGCGCACCTGATGGCCTCCTCGGGCTATGTCCAGGGTGCGGTGTTCGACGTGGTCACCAACTTCTTCAACTCGCCCTCGGCGGACCCGAAGAAGGCCGCCCAGCAACTGGCGGCCGCCATCCAGGCCGTGCAGTAAGCAACCGGGCCGCCCCGGCGGCCCGCTCCTTTCCCTGATTCGCAACGGTGCCGGCAGGCGCCACGGCTTCCTGCTGCCCGGATTTCCCCTCCGGGGCGCCCGGGCGACCTGCCATACGGAGTGATCCATGAGTTCAACCGCAGTCTTCGCCAAGGCGTCGCCACTCGATGCGCTGCAGCGCTGGCTTCCCAAGCTGGTCCTGGCGCCGAGCATGCTCATCGTGCTGGTGGGCTTCTACGGCTACATCCTCTGGACCTTCCTGCTGTCGTTCACCAACTCGCGCTTCATGCCCAGCTACAAGTGGGTGGGCCTGCAGCAGTACGAGCGCCTGTGGGACAACGACCGCTGGTGGGTGGCCAGCCACAACCTGCTGGTGTACGGCGGGCTGTTCATCACCATCAGCCTGGCGATCGGCGTGTTCCTCGCCGTGCTGCTGGACCAGCGCATCCGCCGCGAAGGCTTCATCCGTACCGTCTACCTGTACCCCATGGCGCTGTCGATGATCGTCACCGGCACCGCCTGGAAGTGGCTGCTCAACCCCGGCCTGGGGCTGGACAAGCTGCTGCGCGACTGGGGCTGGGAAGGCTTGCGCCTCGACTGGCTGGTGGACCCGGACCGCGTCGTCTACTGCCTGGTGATCGCCGCCGTATGGCAATCCTCCGGCTTCGTCATGGCGCTGTTCCTCGCCGGCCTGCGCGGGGTCGACCAGTCGATCATCCGCGCCGCCCAGGTGGACGGCGCCAGCCTGCCGACCATCTACCTGCGCATCGTCCTGCCGAGCCTGCGCCCGGTGTTCTTCAGCGCGCTGATGATCCTCGCCCACATCGCCATCAAGAGCTTCGACCTGGTGGCCGCGATGACCGCCGGCGGCCCCGGCTACTCCTCCGACCTGCCGGCGATGTTCATGTACGCCAGCACCTTCACCCGTGGGCAGATGGGCCTCGGTGCGGCCAGCGCCATGCTCATGCTCGGCGCCGTGCTGGCGATCATCGTGCCCTACCTGTATTCCGAACTGAGGAACAAGCGCCATGACTAGCCTGGCCGGAAAACCCCCGCTCAGCCTCAGCCGCCTGGCCATCCACGCGACCCTGATCGTCGCCTGTGCCCTGTACCTGGTGCCGCTGGTGGTGATGCTGCTGACCAGCTTCAAGACCCCCGACGACATCCGCACCGGCAACCTGCTGTCGCTGCCGGACGTGTTCACCCTCATCGGCTGGACCAAGGCCTGGACCCAGGTCGGCGGCTACTTCTGGAACTCGGTGATGATCACCGTGCCGGCGGTGCTGATCTCCACGCTGCTCGGCGCGCTCAATGGCTACGTGCTCTCCATGTGGCGCTTCCGGGGTTCGCAGCTGTTCTTCGGCGCGCTGCTGTTTGGCTGCTTCCTGCCGTTCCAGGTGGTGCTGCTGCCCGCGTCCTTCACCCTCGGCAAGTTCGGCCTGGCCAACACCACCGCCGGCCTGGTGCTGGTGCACGTGGTCTACGGCCTGGCCTTCACCACGCTGTTCTTCCGCAACTTCTACGTCAGCATCCCCGACGCCCTGGTGCGCGCGGCGCGGCTCGACGGCGCGGGGTTCTTCACCATCTTCGGGCGCATCCTGCTGCCCATGTCGGTGCCCACCGTCATGGTCTGCCTGATCTGGCAGTTCACCCAGATCTGGAACGACTTCCTCTTCGGCGTGGTGTTCGCCAGCGGCGACAGCCAACCCATCACCGTGGCCCTCAACAACCTGGTGAACACCAGCACCGGGGCCAAGGAATACAACGTCGACATGGCCGCCGCGATGATCGCCGGCCTGCCGACCCTGCTCGTCTACGTGTTCGCCGGCAAGTACTTCCTGCGTGGCCTCACGGCCGGCGCGGTGAAGGGCTGAAAAGCGGCTGCGCCCGCTCGCGGCGCTTTTGAATGGTGGAGAAAGAAATGGCAACCCTCGAACTGCGCAACGTCAACAAACGCTATGGAAGCGGCCTGGCCGACACCCTCCGGGACATCGAACTGTCCATCGACTCGGGCGAGTTCCTGATCCTCGTCGGCCCCTCGGGCTGCGGCAAATCCACCCTGATGAACTGCATCGCCGGGCTGGAAGACATCACCGGCGGCGCCATCCTCGTGGACGGGCAGGACATCAGCGGCATGAGCCCCAAGGACCGGGACATCGCCATGGTGTTCCAGTCCTACGCCCTGTACCCGACCATGAGCGTGCGCGAGAACATCGCCTTCGGCCTGAAGATCCGCAAGCTGCCGGCCGCCGAGATCGAGGCCGAGGTCAGCCGCGTGGCCAAGCTGCTGCAGATCGAGCACCTGCTCGAACGCAAGCCCGGCCAGCTCTCCGGCGGCCAGCAACAGCGCGTCGCCATGGGTCGCGCCCTGGCGCGGCGGCCGAAGATCTACCTGTTCGACGAGCCGCTCTCCAACCTCGACGCCAAGCTGCGGGTGGAGATGCGCACCGAAATCAAACTGATGCACCAGCGCCTGAAGACCACCACCGTCTACGTCACCCATGACCAGATCGAGGCCATGACCCTGGGCGACAAGGTGGCGGTGATGAAGGATGGCGTCATCCAGCAGTTCGGCACCCCGCAGCAGATCTACAACGACCCGGCCAACCTCTTCGTCGCCGGCTTCATGGGCTCGCCGCCGATGAACTTCATCCCCCTGCGCCTGCAGCGCCGCGACGGCCAGCTGTGGGCGCTGCTGGACAGCGGCCAGGCACGCTGCGAGCTGCCCCTGGGCGAGCTGGGGGAGGGCATCGAAGGGCGCGAGGTGATCCTCGGCGTGCGCCCGGAGCAGATCCTCGCCAGCGCACCGGCCGGCGCCACGCTGCCGGGCATCCGCGCCGAGATCGAAGTCACCGAGCCCACCGGCCCCGACACCCTGGTGTTCACCAGCCTCAACCAGACCAAGGTCTGCTGCCGCCTGGCGCCGGACGCCGCGCCGCAAATAGGTGAAACCCTGTCGCTGTATTTCGATCCCAGCAAGGTGTTGCTCTTCGACGCGCAGAGCGGTGAGCGCCTGGGTGGGCTGGGAAAGTCACGAACCGCTGAGCGCGCGGGGAATGTCGCGCAGTTCAAGGGGCGTTGAAAGGACGGTCGCCCGGGCTGCCATCCGAGCCCAGGGACGGCCCTGATATCCAAGGCAATACAACAATAAAAACTGGAGTGGATATGAACGTGAAGAAAGGTTGGTGGATGCTGCCCTGCGCCATGATGGCGCTGCCCGGAGCGGCCAATGCGCTGGATTTCACCGGCTACATGCGCAGTGGCGCCGGCAGCTCGACCGATGGTGGCACCCAGTCGTGCTTCCAGCTGCCGGGGGCGCAATCCAAGTACCGCCTGGGCAACGAATGCGAGCAGTACATCGAGCTGGACCTGCGCCAGGACGTGTTCAGGCTCGACGACGGCTCGGTGATCAGCCTCGAAGGCATGGCCCAGCTCTACAACCAGTACGGCCACACGCCCAAGTTCACCGGCGACTACGGTTTCGCGCGGATGAACCAGATGTACGCCGAGTGGAGCAACATGCCCGCGCTCAATGGCGGCTCCTTCTGGGCGGGGCGTCGTTTCTACAAGCGTAACGACATCCACATCTCCGACTTCTACTACTGGAACCAGAGCGCCACCGGCTTCGGCTTCGACGAAGTGGCCATCGGCGACCTGAAGTACAGCTACGTCTTCTCGCGCAAGGACAACTACGACCAGAAGCCCTACATCAACCGCCACGACTTCAACGTCGGCGGCTTCCAGACCAACCCCGGCGGCGAGATGGAAGTGGGCTTCAGCTACATCGACAAGCCCGACAGCACCGACGCCCACAGTGGCTGGGCGGTGACCGCGCAGCACAAGCAGAAGCCCTTCGCCGGCGGCGCCAACACCTTCGCCCTGCAGTACGGCCGCGGCCCCGGCACCGGCCTGGGCTACACCGGCGACCCGACCCTGGACAACAGCGCCTCCAGCTGGCGCGCCGTGGAATTCTTCGACTGGCAGATGACCCCGCGCTTCGGTGGCCAGTTCGAGATCGTCTACCAGAAGGACAAGCGCCCCGACGGCGCTGACCAGAACTGGCTGTCGGTGGGCGTGCGCCCGGTCTATGCCATCACCGAGCAGTTCAAGCTGGTCACCGAACTGGGGCGCGACCAGGTGGAAGCCCCTGGCGGCACCCGCAAGCTGACCAAGTTCACCATCGCCCCCACCTGGTCGCCCGCCGGCCCGGGCTTCTGGGAACGCCCGGAAATCCGCCTCTACTACACCTACGCCAGCTGGAACGAAGCGGCGCAGCGTTCGGCCAGCCTGCTGGCGGCCGGCTCGGCGCTCTCCGACACCGGCGCCTACGGCACCGACCTGCACGGCTCCAACGTCGGCGTGCAGATCGAGTACTGGTGGAAGTGAGCATGAGCGGCGCGGCCCCGCGATGAGTCGTGGCGAACCGCGCCGCCATGGACTGGAGCTGGCGGCGACGGAGACGGCGGAGCATCCGCTCGCCGGGCTCTTCGTCCCCGGCATGCGCCAGGTATTCCGCTGGAGCAGCGAGCAGGGCCGCGAGCTGCTGCTCATCGACCACCCGCGCTGCCGCGCCATCTTCGCCCGCCAGGGCGGCCAGCTGCTGCACTTCCAGCCGCGTGGCGAACGCCCGATGCTGTGGTGCGCCGCGCGCTGGCCCAGGCTGGGTGCGATCCGTGGCGGCGTGCCGGTGTGCTGGCCCTGGTTCGGTCGCCACCCGCAGGAAAGCGGCTGGCCCCACCACGGCTGGGCACGGCTCACCGACTGGCGCCTGCTGGAGCGCGAAAGCTCGGAGGCCGGCGTGCGCCTGCGCTGGCGCCTGGCGCTGCACGACTGGGAAGTGGAGTTGCAGGCGGAGCTGGGCGATGAACTCGCCCTGACCCTCACCACCCGCCACGCCGACCAGGAGCCCTGCATGCTCAGCCAGGCGCTGCACGCCTATTGGCGCATCAGCGATATCGCCCGGGTCGCCGTGCTGGGGCTGGAGGGCGCCAGCGGGCAGGACCTGCTCAATCGCCAGCGCATCATCCAGCAGGGCGAATTGCGTCCGATGGAAGGCTGCCACCGCGTCTTCGACCACGACGGCCCGCTGCGCCTGCAGGATGCCGGCTGGCAAAGGCGCTTGCGCATCGACACCGGCGGCTCGCCCAATACCGTGGTCTGGCACCCCGGCGGCCGCCCCCTGGCCGACGTCGGCTGGAAGGAAGGCCTCGGCTTCGCCAGCATCGAAGCCGCCGCCTGCGGCACCGGTGGCCAGGTCTTGGCGCCAGGGGAGACGGCGCGCATCCAGCTGCGTGCCAGGGTGGAGTGAATACCTGAGGTAGCCCGGGCTTCAGCCCGGGGGGCAGGCTGAGGGCTCGGCAGTATGAGCACGTGCCGTAGGGTGTGCCGTGCGCACCTCCGCTCGGTGCTTCCGGCGAGTCCGAGGTGCGCGCAGCACACCCTACGTCCTGAGTGAGCGGCGGCTGCATGCTCCGAGGCCTGGTTGTGCTCCCTT
Source organism: Pseudomonas sp. Pc102 (assembly GCF_018408275.1). NCBI lineage: Bacteria > Pseudomonadati > Pseudomonadota > Gammaproteobacteria > Pseudomonadales > Pseudomonadaceae > Pseudomonas > Pseudomonas sp. Pc102. The sequence continues at coordinate 2,882,166 of NZ_AP021905.1, forward strand.
CCAGGGGATTAAAAGCAACGCCACGTTCCAAGAAAGTGGACGTTTACTCGCGGGCGGGACAGTCCCCCGACCACCGGCCCCGAATCAATCCCGCCACCATGGGTCTGCCCTTGAAAGGGCCTCAGCCCGGCTCTTCGTCCGAGGGGTAGCGGCTGGCGTTGAGGCTTTCCTTGATCTTGCGCAGGTGCGGTTGGAAGTCGACGCCGCGGCGCAGGGTCACGCCGGTGGCGAGCACGTCGAGCACGGTGAGCTGGATGATGCGCGAGGTCATCGGCATGTAGATGTCGGTGTCCTCCGGCAGGGGGATGTCCAGGCTCAGGGTGCTGGCGCGGGCCAGCGGCGAGCCGGCGGCCGTGAGGCCGAGCACCGAGGCGCCGTTCTGCCGCGCCAGGCGCGCCACCTCCACCAGTTCGCGGGTGCGGCCGGTGTAGGAAATGATCACGAACAGGTCGCCGGTGTGGGCCACCGAGGCGAGCATGCGCTGCATCAGCACATCGGAATGGGCCGAGACGGCGAGGTTGAAGCGGAAGAACTTGTGCTGGGCGTCCAGCGCCACCGAGGCGGAGGCGCCCAGGCCGAAGAAGTGGATCTGCCGGGCCTGGATCAGCAGGTCCACGGCGCGGCTGATCAGGTGCGGGTCGAGCGCGTTGCAGGCGCTGTCCAGGGAGGCGATGGCGCTGCCGAAGATCTTGCGGGTGTAGGCCTCGGGGCCGTCGTCCGCTTCCACGGCGCGGCTCACGTAGGCGGCGCCGCTGGCCAGGCTCTGCGCCAGCTGCATCTTCAGCTCCGGGTAGCCATTGACGCCGAAGGAGCGGCAGAAGCGGTTCACCGTCGGCTCGCTGACGCCGGCGGCCTGGGCGAGGGCGGCGATGCTGAAGCGGGTCGCCTGCTGCGGGTCCTGGAGGATCACCTCGGCGACCTTGCGTTCGGCCTTGTTGAGGTCTTCGAGTCGACCCTGGATCTGTTCCAGAAGATTGCGTACGCGGTCCATGGAGGTTCCTTGAAAGGGGCCTGCAAAATCGGTGGCCTATCGTAATGAGGGGCACCGGCCAGAGCCAGAAGTAACAGGAGGGTGACAAAATGTTGTTCTTATTACTACATTTATTCTTGAAATGGCCATTCTCACCGTGTATTTCTTATTCAACCTCGTAAAAGAACAATCATCATGGCTTCCCTATCCGTAGAACCCTGCACCTTCGCCCTGTTCGGCGCCCTCGGCGACCTGGCCTTGCGCAAGCTGTTCCCGGCGCTCTACCAGCTGGACCGCGCCGGCCTCCTGCACGGCGACACGCGCATCCTCGCCCTGGCCCGCGAAAGCGGGGAGGGCGGTGCCCGCCTGGCGTCCATCGAGGAGCACCTGCGCCGCTACGTACCGGAGCGGGAGATCGATGCCGCAGTGCTGCAGCGCTTCACCGCGCGGCTCGACTACCTGTCGATGGACTTCCTCCACGCCGAGGGCTACCAGGTGCTGGCCGAACGCATCGGCCCCGAGGAGCGGCTGATCGCCTACTTCGCCACCCCCGCCTCGGTCTACGGTGCCATCTGCGAGGGCCTGGCCCGCGTCGAGCGCGCCCGCCATACCCGCGTGGTGCTGGAGAAGCCCATCGGCCACGACCTCGAGTCCTCGCGCCGGGTCAACGACGCGGTGGCCGTGCATTTTCCCGAGAACCGCATCTACCGGATCGACCACTACCTGGGCAAGGAGACGGTGCAGAACCTCATCGCCCTGCGCTTCGCCAACAGCCTGTTCGAAACCCAGTGGAACCAGCACCACATCTCCCACGTCGAGATCACCGTGGCCGAGCAGGTGGGCATCGAGGGCCGCTGGGGCTACTTCGACGAAGCCGGCCAGTTGCGCGACATGATCCAGAACCACCTGCTGCAGCTGCTCTGCCTGATCGCCATGGACCCGCCCAGCGACCTCTCCGCCGACAGCATCCGCGACGAGAAGGTCAAGGTGCTCAAGGCCTTGGCGCCGATCACCGCCGCCCAGGTGGCGCAGCAGGTGGTGCGCGGCCAGTACATCGCCGGCAGCAGCCAGGGCAAGGCGGTGCCGGGCTACCTGGAAGAGGAGAATTCCAACACCCAGAGCGACACCGAGACCTTCGTCGCCCTGCGTGCCGATATCCGCAACTGGCGCTGGAACGGCGTGCCGTTCTACCTGCGCACCGGCAAGCGCATGCCGCAGAAGCTGTCGCAGATCGTCATCCACTTCAAGGAGCCGCCGCACTACATCTTCGCCCCCGAGCAGCGGCCGCTGATCAGCAACCGGCTGATCATCCGCCTGCAGCCCGACGAGGGCATCTCCCTGCAGGTGATGACCAAGGACCAGGGCCTGGACAAGGGCATGCAACTGCGCAGCGGCCCCCTGCAACTGAGCTTTTCCGATACCTACCGCAGCGCGCGGATTCCCGATGCCTACGAACGCCTCCTGCTGGAGGTGATGCAGGGCAACCAGAACCTCTTCGTGCGCAAGGACGAGATCGAGTACGCCTGGCAATGGTGCGACCAGCTCATCGATGGCTGGAAGCAACTGGGCGACTCCCCCAAACCCTACGCGGCCGGCACCTGGGGGCCGGTCGCATCCATCGCATTGATCACCCGTGACGGCAGGAGCTGGTATGGCGATCTGTAATCTCGACCTGCCCACGCAGGTCACCGGGTCAGCCTCGGCAGCCCCGAACAACTGGCCGGCGAACTGGCCCTGCATGTAGCCGGCGCCCTGCGCTCGGCCATCGAATCCCACGGCGTGGCCTCCCTCGTTGTGTCCGGTGGGCGCAGCCCCATCGCCTTCTTCGAGCGTTTGTCCGCCCAGGCGCTGGACTGGTCCCGCGTGGCCGTGAGCCTCGCCGACGAGCGCTGGGTGCCGGTCGGCCACGCCGACAGCAACGAAGGCCTGGTGCGGCGCCACCTGCTGCGCGGCCCGGCGGCCAAGGCACGCTTCATCGGCCTCTACCATTCCGCCGCCAGCCTGGACGAGGCGGCGCGCCTGGCCGATGCCGCGCTCGCCGAGCTGCCGCAACCCATCGACGTGCTGGTGCTGGGCATGGGGGAGGACGGCCACACCGCCTCGCTGTTCCCGAGGAGCCCCGGCCTGGAGGCCGCCTTGAGCCACGCCTGCACCCAGCGCTGCGTACCGATGCAGGCCCCGAGCGTGCCACGCCAGCGCCTGTCCATGCCGCTGCCGCTGCTCGCCGGGGCGCGCCTCACACTGCTGGCGGTGCAGGGCCAGGCCAAGCTCGACACCCTGGCCGCCGCGCTGGCCGGCGAGGACGTGGCGGCGATGCCCATCCGCGCCTTCCTGCGCCAGCCCCTCGAGATCTACTGGTGCCCCTGAGCCCGAAGGACCCCGTCATGACCCAGAACCCGTCCCAAGCGCGCAGCGTGCCGAGCATGGCCGAGAAGGTCGAGATGATCGACCGGCTCTGCGCCGAAGCCCGCATCCTCCCGGTGATCACCATCGAGCGCGAGGAACACATCCTGCCCCTGGCCGATGCCCTGGCCGCCGGCGGCCTGCGCGCCCTGGAAATCACCCTGCGCTCCGAGCACGGCCTCACCGCCATCCGCCTGCTGCGTGAACAGCGCCCGGACCTGCTGATCGGCGCCGGCACCGTGCTGGACGAACAGATGCTCGCCGAGGCCGAGGCCGCAGGCGCGCAGTTCATCGTCACCCCCGGCTGCACCGCCGAGCTGCTGGACGCCGGCCGGCAAAGCCCGCTGCCGTTGCTGCCCGGCGTCGGCAGTGCCTCGGAAATCATGCTCGGCCACGCCCGTGGCTATCGGCGCTTCAAGCTGTTCCCCGCCGAAGTGGTAGGCGGTGCGGCGGCCCTCAAGGCCTTCGCCGGCCCCTTCCCGGGCATCCGCTTCTGCCCGACCGGCGGAGTGAAGCCGGACAACGTGCGCAGCTACATGGCCCTGCCCAACGTCATGTGCGTGGGCGGCACCTGGATGATGGAAAGCGCCTGGGTGCGCGCCGGCGACTGGGCGCGCATCGAAGCCACCACCGCCGAGGCGCTCAGGCTGCTGCAGTGATGCCGCGTTTCGCGCGGGTGTCGGTGGTGTCCACCGTCATTCCCGCGAACGCGGGAACCTACTGAACGAGCAGAACCCACCGAGCGGGCCACAACCCACTGAAAAGCACAGTGCAGCGACGCCCCCAACAAGCAACACAGACCCCAGCGAGGATCGCCCCATGTCCCGTTTCGCCCCCGAAGCCCTGTTCCCCCACGCCGATGACATCCCCGAAGCCTGGCGCCTCGGTGCGCCGGTGGAGCAGCGCGAATACCTGGTGGACGGCGAGTTGCGTCGCTGGGACGGCCCGCTGGCCACGGTGCGCAGCCCGATCTTCCTCAAGGGCGAGCGGGGCGAGGAGCAGGTCATCCTCGGCAGCACGCCGCTGCTGGATGCCGATGCCGCGCTGCAGGCGCTCGACGCCGCCGTGCGCGCCTACGACAACGGCCAGGGCGCCTGGCCCAACCTGCGCGTCGGCGAGCGTATCCAGCATGTCGAGGCGTTTTTGGCGCGCATGCGCGAGCGCCGCCACGAGGTGGTGCGCCTGCTGATGTGGGAGATCGGCAAGAACCTGAAGGATTCCGAGAAGGAGTTCGACCGCACCTGCGACTACATGGTCGACACCATCAACGCGCTGAAGGAACTCGACCGCCGCTCCAGCCGCTTCGAACTGGAGCAGGGCACCCTCGGGCAGATCCGCCGCGTGCCCCTGGGCGTGGCGCTGTGCATGGGCCCCTACAACTACCCGCTGAACGAGACCTTCACCACGCTGATCCCGGCGCTGATCATGGGCAACACCGTGGTCTTCAAGCCGGCCAAGTTCGGCGTGCTGCTCATGCGCCCGCTGCTGGAGGCCTTCCGCGACAGCTTCCCGGCCGGCGTCATCAACATCATCTACGGCCGTGGCCGCGAGACCGTCAGTGCGCTGATGGCCAGCGGCAAGGTCGACGTCTTCGCCTTCATCGGCACCAACAAGGGCGCCAGCGACCTGAAGAAGCTGCACCCGCGCCCGCACCGCCTGCGCGCCGCCCTGGGGCTGGACGCCAAGAACCCCGGCATCGTCCTGCCGCAGGTGGACCTGGACAACGCCGTCAACGAGGCCGTCACCGGTGCGCTCTCGTTCAACGGCCAGCGCTGCACCGCGCTGAAGATCCTCTTCGTCCACGAAGACGTGCTCGAACCCTTCCTCGCGCGCTTCAGCGCCAAGCTCGCCGCGCTCAAGCCGGGCATGCCCTGGGAAGACGGCGTGGCGCTGACGCCGCTGCCCGAGCCGGGCAAGGTGGACTACCTCGCCACCCTGCTGCAGGACGCCACCGCCAAGGGCGCCCAGGTGGTCAACGACGGCGGCGGCCAGAGCCGCGAGAGCTTCTTCTACCCGGCGCTGCTGTGCCCGGTGAGCCCGGACATGCGCATCTACCAGGAAGAGCAGTTCGGCCCGCTGGTGCCGGTGGTGCCCTACCGCGATGTGCAGACCGCCATCGACTACGTGCTGGATTCCGACTACGGCCAGCAGTTGTCCATCTTCGGCAACGACCCCGCCGAAGTCGGCCGCCTGGTGGACGCCTTCGCCAACCAGGTGGGGCGCATCAACATCAACGCCCAGTGCCAGCGCGGGCCGGACACCTTCCCCTTCAACGGGCGCAAGAACTCAGCCGAAGGCACCCTGTCCGTGCACGACGCGCTGCGCACCTTCTCCATCCGCACCCTGGTGGCCACGCGCTTCCAGGAAGACAACAAGACGCTGATCAGCGAGATCATCCGCAACCGCGAATCCAGCTTCATCAGCACCGACTACATCTTCTGATGCGCCTGGCACCCATTCTCGCGCTGCTGTTCCTGGCCGGCACCGCACACGCGGCGGAGCCGGCCTGCGGCGACTTCCTCGAACAGCTCGGGGTCGAGTCGCCCGGGCTGCACTTCGAGGGCTGCAAATTGGAGGAGGGCGGCCAGTTGCGCCAACTGGTGGCCGAGTACCAGGTGCCCGGCCCCGAGGCCCATGGCGTGGAAAAGCTGCTGCACCAGCGCTTTGGCCTGCAGCCGCTGCGCTTCATGTGCTGCGGCTGGGACACCTCGCCCGCCTACGCGCCCCATGCCAGTGGCCGGCCCTACGAGATCCACATGAACTCCGGCGAAACCCTGGAAAAGGACTGGGCGCGCATCGACCGCTTCCATGTCAGCGTCACCCTCTACCTGGAAGACCCGTGATCCCGGGGGCTGCTACGCGCCAAGTAGGGTGGATGACGCTCTTTTCATCCACCGGCGGTGTGGCCGGGGAGCGCGGAGTTGGGGCAGACCTGCGGCCTGCTTGGCGACTGAAGTCGCCCCTACGTCGCCCCTACGGTGTGGTGCCACAGTGGGCGGTTTCTTGTGAGAGCGAATTCATTCGCGATGGTGCGTCTGGCCAACCGCAGCCACGCACCGGCTGCGGGTCTTCGCCGCTGAAGCCGCTCCCACAAGGAGAGCCCGCTGCGATGCCAACCTCCGGAGCGGGTCCGGGCGTAGGGCGGATGACGCTCTTTTCATCCGCCAGGCGATGTGGCCGGGGAGCGCGGAGTTGGGGCAGACCTGCGGCCTGCTTGGCGACTGAAGTCGCCCCTACAAGGTCGTGCCAGCGGGTGTCTTTTGTGGGAGCGAATTCATTCGCGATTGTCTCCGCCCCAGGCTGCGGCAATCGCGGCGGGGCGGGTGAACCCGCGAAACACGCCGGTAACGCGATGCCCCTCTCAACCCCCGCGCCGCACCTGCAACCGTCGCGGTATCGCCAGCACCCCCGGGCGGTAATCCCCGGCAATCGCCTGCAATGCACGCTCCAGCACCTGCTCGGCGATCAGCTCGTGCTGCTGGCGCATGGAGTTCACCGGCAGCGGCAGGAAGTCCAGCAACTGGGTGTCGCCGAAGGTGCCGAGCTGCAGGTGCTGCGGCCAGGCGCCGTGCTCGCGCAGCACATCCAGCACGCCGGCCAGCAGCACGTAGGCGGTGGTCACCAGCGCATCCGGCAGGCGGCCCTGGCGTTCCAGCAGCTCCTGCATCATGCGCCGCCCGCACTCACGGCTGAATTCGGCGCCGCACTGCACGAGTGTCTCGCCGCCAAAGCCCGCCAGCGCGGCTCGGAAGCCCGCCTCGCGGTCGCGGCTGATGGGCAGCTCCGGCCGCGCGCCGAGCAGCGCCACCTGGCGCGGCAGCGGGTTCAGCAGGCTGCGGGTGAGCAAATGGGCGGCCTGGTGGTCATCGCTCACCACCGAGCAGAAGCGCGCCGGGTCCAGCTCGCGATCGACGGCGATCACCGGCAGCCCGGCGTCCAGCAACGCGCCGAGGCCCGGGTCCTGTGGCGGCAGGCAGCTGGCGACCACCAGTGCGTCGCAGCGCCGCGCGCTGAAGAGCTCCAGCAACTGGCGCTCGCTCTGCGGCTCGTCGTCGGAGCTGGCGATCAGCAACTGGTAGCCCCGCGCCCGCGCCTGCTGCTCCAGCAACTTGGCCAGGCGGGCGTAGCTGGGGTTCTCCAGGTCCGGAAGGATGAAGGCCAGGGTGCGGGTCTGCCCGCGCCGCAGCCCGGCCGCGTGGGGGTCGGGCCGGTAGCCGTGGGCCTCGACCACCGCGCGTACCCGCTCGACGGTGGCGGGGAGATGCGCTTTTCCTCGGCCTTGCCGTTGACCACGTAGCTGGCCGTGGTGACCGAGACGCCGGCCAGCCGGGCGATGTCGCTGAGTTTCAAATGCCGATTCCTTGTTCCTGTGCCTGCATGGGGGCAAGGCGTGCGATTCATCGCATGGGCTTCAAGCCGCGAAGAATATCGAGTAACGTGCCGCCAGTTTAGTGAAACGATTCAGCAAGTGCTTTGTCCAGATAGTCGCGGGCCCTCTGCCAGGGTTCGGACAGCGCCTAAGCTGAAGATTCATCGCACAACGACAAAAGGGCCCCAAGGCCCGTGTGGAGGAAACGGCATGCTCGAACTCACCCCGGCATTGGTGTCCATGGGCCTGGCGGCGACGGACAAGGCCGCCGCCCTGCAATTGGTGGCCGGCCGCCTGGTGGGGGATGGGCTCGCCGGCGAGGGCTACCTGGCCGCGCTGCAAGCGCGTGAAGCGCAGGGCTCGACCTACCTCGGCCAGGGCCTGGCCATTCCCCACGGCACCCCGGAAACCCGTCACCTGGTCCACGCCACCGGCGTGCGCCTGCTGCACTTTCCGGACGGGGTGGACTGGGGCGACGGCCAGCGCGTCTACCTGGCCATCGGCATCGCCGCGAAATCCGACGAGCACCTGCGCTTGCTGCAACTGCTGACCCGCGCCCTGGGCGAAGGCGACCTGGGGGACGCCCTGCGCCGCGCCGAATCCGCCGACGCCATCATCGCGCTGCTCCAGGGCGGCCCTGGCGAGCTGGCGCTGGACGAGCAACTGGTGGCGCTGGGCAGCACCGCCGAAGACTTCGACGAACTGGCCCTGGAAGGCGCGCGCCTGCTGCGCCGCGCCGGCTGTGTCGACAAGGGGTACGCCAACCAGCTGTTGCAGGGCGAGGCGCTGCCCCTGGGCGAAGGCCTCTGGTGGCTGGACAGCGACCAGGCGGTGAGCCGCCCCGGGCTCGCCTTCGTCGCCCCGCGCACGCCCCTGCGCCATGAGGGCCAGCCGCTGGCCGGGCTGTTCTGCCTCGCCAGCCGGGGCGATGCCCACGTGGCGCTGCTGGAGCGTCTCTGTGCGCTGCTGATCGAAGGCCGTGGCGCCGAACTGGCCCGTGCCGCCGATCGCCGCCGGGTGCTGGAGACCCTGGCGGGCGACGCCACGGCCGACTGGCCGAGCCTGCGCGTGCCCCTGGCCAACGCCCACGGCCTGCACGCCCGCCCGGCCAAGGAGCTGGCGCAACTGGCCAAGGGGTTCGCCGGGGACATCCGCGTGCGCGTCGCCGACAGCGGGCTGCCGGCGGTCAGCGCGCGCAGCCTGAGCAAGCTGCTGGGCCTGGGCATCCGTCGGGGCCAGGTGCTGGAGCTGCTGGCCGAACCGGGCATCGCCGCCGAAGCCCTGCCGGTGCTGCGCCAGGCGGTGGAGCAGGGCCTGGGCGAGGAGGTGGAGCCCCTGGCGGACGGCGCCCCGGAACAGCCCGAAGCCGAGTCGCCGGAAGCCGCCCCCGCCGCACCGGCGCCCGGCAGCCTGCTCAACGCCGTACCGGCCTCGCCGGGCATCGCCATCGGCCCGGCCCACGTGCGGGTGGCGCGGACCTTCGACTACCCCGCCCGTGGCGAGACGCCTGCCAGCGAGCGCAAGCACCTGCATCAGGCACTGGCCCAGGTGCGCGCGGAGATCGAGGCGCTGGTGCAGCGCAGCGAGGTGAAGGCCATCCGCGAAATCTTCGTCACCCACCTTGAAATGCTCGCCGATCCGGCCCTGGGCGAAGAGGTGGAGGCCCGGCTGCAGCGTGGCGAAAGCGCTGCCGCCGCCTGGGCGGGCGTGATCGCCACCGCCGCCGCGCAGCAGGAATCCCTGCAGGACGCGCTGCTGGCCGAGCGTGCCGCCGACCTGCGCGACGTCGGCCGCCGCGTGCTCGCCAAGCTCTGCGGCGTCGTGGAGCAGGCCGAGCCCGAACGCCCCTACGTGCTGGTGCTGGACGAGATGGCGCCCTCCGACGTCGCGCGGCTGGACCGTACCCGCGTGGCCGGCATCCTCACCGCGCGCGGCGGCGCCACCTCCCACAGCGCCATCGTCGCCCGCGCCCTGGGCATTCCCGCCCTGGTCGGCGCCGGGGCCGTGGTGCTGGCCCTGGAGCCGGGCACGCCGCTGCTGCTCGACGGCGGCCGTGGGCGCCTGGTGGTGGCGCCCGAACAGGCGTTGCTGGAGCGCGCCCGTGCCGAGCACCAGGACCGCGAGCGCCTGCTGCGCGAGGCCGAGGCGCACAAGCTGGAGCCGGCACGGACCCGTGACGGCCACAGCGTCGAGGTCTGCGCCAACCTGGGCGACGCCGCCGGCGCCGTGGCGGCAGTGGAGCAAGGCGCCGAGGGCGTCGGCCTGCTGCGCACCGAGTTCATCTTCATGGCCCATTCCCAGGCGCCCGATCTGGCGACCCAGGAGGCCGACTACCGCAAGGTGTTCGACGCCCTCGACGGCCGCCCGCTGGTGGCGCGCACCCTCGATGTGGGCGGCGACAAGCCCTTGCCCTATTGGCCCATCGCCCACGAGGAGAACCCCTTCCTCGGCCTGCGTGGCGTGCGCCTGACCCTGCAGCGGCCGAAGGTGATGGAGACCCAGCTGCGCGCCCTGATGCGGGCCTCCGAGGGCCGGCCGCTGCGCATCATGTTCCCCATGGTCGGCAGCGTCGGCGAGTGGCGCCAGGCCCGAGACATGGCCCTGCGCCTGGCCGAGGAGATCCCCCAGGCCGACCTGCAGCTGGGGATCATGGTCGAGGTGCCGTCCGCCGCGTTGCTGGCGCCGGTGCTGGCGCGCGAGGTGGACTTCTTCAGCATCGGCACCAACGACCTCACCCAGTACGCCCTGGCCATCGACCGTGGCCATCCCACGCTTTCGGCCCAGGCGGATGGCCTGCACCCGGCCGTGCTGCAACTGATCGAACTCACCGTGCGCGCCGCCCATGCGCGCGGCAAATGGGTGGGCGTGTGCGGCGAACTGGCCGCCGACCCGCTGGCGGTGCCGCTGCTGGTGGGGCTGGGGGTGGACGAGCTCAGCGTTTCGGCACGCAGCGTGCCCGAGGTCAAGGCGCGCATCCGTGAACTCAGCCTGGCCGACGCCCAGGAACTGGCTGGCGTGGCGCTGGCGGCGGAAAGCGCCGAAGCGGTACGGGCCCTGGCGGAGAAATTCTGATGGCGCGCATCCTCACGCTCACCCTCAACCCGGCGCTGGACCTCACCCTGCGGCTGCCGCGCCTGGAACCCGGCGCGGTGAATCGCGGCCAGGCGCTGGTCAGCCACGCCGCCGGCAAGGGCCTCAACGTCGCCCAGGTGCTGGCCGACCTGGGCCATGCGCTCAGCGTCAGCGGCTTCCTGGGTGCCGGCAATGCCCAGCCCTTCGAGGCGCTGTTCGCCCGGCGCGGTTTCCACGATGCCTTCGTCCGCGTCGAGGGCGAGACCCGCAGCAACCTCAAGCTGGCCGAGGACGATGGCCGCATCACCGACATCAACGGCCCCGGCCCGGAGGTGGACGCCGCGGCAAGGGACGAACTGCTGCGCCGCCTCGACGCCCTGGTGCCCGGCCACGACCTGGTGGTGGTGGCCGGCAGCCTGCCACGGGGCGTGGACGCCGACTGGTTCGCCGCGCTGCTGCGGCGCCTGCATGGGCTGGGCGCCCGGGTGGCGCTGGACAGCAGCGGCGCGGCCCTGCGCGCGGGGCTCGCCACCGCGCCCTGGCTGGTCAAGCCCAATGTCGAGGAACTGGCCGAAGCCTGCGGCCAGCCCATCGACGAGCTGGCCGAGCAGGCCGAGCAGGCGGCGCGCCTGCGGGCTTCCGGCATCGAGCACCTGGTGCTGTCCATGGGCGCCGAGGGTGTGCGCTGGTTCGCCGGTGCCCAGGCGTTGCAGGCGCGCCCGCCCAGGGTGCAGGTGGCCAGTACCGTGGGCGCGGGTGATTCGCTGCTGGCCGGCATGGTCCACGGCCTGCTGGCCGGTTGGCCCGCCGAGCGCACCCTGGCCCACGCCACCGCCATCGCCGCCCAGGCGGTGACCCAGATCGGCTTCGGCATCCATGACCGGGCGCAGCTGGCGTCGCTGGAAAGCGGCGTCGTCGTGCAACCCGCAGAAGAACAACACGAGGTTCCCCGATGAGATTCGTCCTTGTCACCGCCTGCCCCAACGGCGCGGTCAGCAGCCTGATCAGCGCGCGCCTGCTGGAGGCCGCCGCGCGCCGCCTGGGCTGGACGCCCCAGGTGGAAATGCCCGGCGGCGAAACCGTGCCCGCCGAAGCGCTGGCGGCTGCCGACTGGGTGCTGGTGGTGAAGACCGGCCCGCTGGACCTCTCGCGTTTCGCCGGCAAGCGCCTGTACCTGGCGACACCGGCCGAGGCCCTGCACGAGCCGCAGGCCTTCCTCCAGCGCGCCGAGCGTGACGCACAGGTGCAGGACACCGCGCCGGCACCCGCCGCAGCGGCCGTGGCGGGCGAGCGGCCGCGCCTGGTGGCGGTCACCGCCTGCCCGACCGGCGTCGCCCACACCTTCATGGCCGCCGAGGCGCTGAAGCAGGCCGCTGCGCGCCTGGGCATGGAACTGCAGGTGGAGACCCAGGGCTCGGTGGGCGCCCGCGACCCGCTGTCGGCCGAGGCCATCGCCGCTGCCGACGTGGTGCTGCTGGCCACCGACATCGAGGTGGACACCGCCCGCTTCGCCGGCAAGCGCGTCTACCGCTGCGGCACCGGCGTCGCCCTCAAGCAGGCCGACGCCACCCTGCGCAAGGCCCTGGCCGATGCCCAGGTGCGGCAGGCCGGCAAGCCCGGCAGCACCCAGGCCGAGGGCCAGGGCGAGGCCAAGGGGGTCTACAAGCACCTGCTTACCGGCGTGTCCTTCATGCTGCCGATGGTGGTGGCGGGCGGCCTGCTGATCGCCCTGTCCTTCGTCTTCGGCATCGAGGCCTTCAAGGAGCAGGGCACCCTGGCCGCCGCGCTGATGCAGATCGGCGGCGACACCGCGTTCAAGCTGATGGTGCCGCTGCTCGCCGGCTACATCGCCTATTCCATCGCCGACCGCCCGGGCCTGGCGCCGGGGATGATCGGCGGGCTGCTGGCCGCCACCCTGGGCGCGGGCTTCATCGGCGGCATAGTCGCGGGCTTCCTCGCCGGTTACTCGGCCAAGGCCATCAGCCGCTGGGTCAGGCTGCCGCAGAGCCTGGAGGCGCTCAAACCCATCCTCATCATCCCGCTGCTGGCCAGCCTGGTCACCGGCCTGGTGATGATCTACGTGGTCGGCAAGCCGGTGGCCGGCATGCTCGCCGCGCTGACCCAGTTCCTCGACGGCATGGGCAGCACCAACGCCATCCTCCTCGGCGTGCTGCTGGGCGGGATGATGTGCGTCGACCTCGGCGGGCCGATCAACAAGGCCGCCTATGCCTTCTCCGTCGGCCTGCTGGCCTCGCAGAGCTACGCCCCCATGGCCGCGACCATGGCCGCCGGCATGGTGCCGCCCATCGGTCTGGGCATCGCCTGCCTGCTGGCCCGGCGCAAGTTCGCCCAGAGCGAGCGCGAGGCCGGCAAGGCCGCGCTGGTGCTGGGGCTGTGCTTCATCTCCGAGGGCGCCATCCCCTTCGCCGCCAAGGACCCGCTGCGGGTGATCCCCGCCAGCATCGCCGGCGGCGCGCTCACCGGTGCGCTGTCGATGTACTTCGGCTGCAAGCTCATGGCGCCCCACGGCGGGCTGTTCGTCATGCTCATCCCCAATGCCATCAACCATGTGCTCGCCTACCTGCTGGCCATCGTCGCCGGCAGCCTGGTCACCGGCGTGCTCTATGCCGTGCTCAAGCGCGGCGATGCCCAGGAGTTAGTGCCTTCGCAGGCTGGGTAGAGCGGAGCGAAACCCATGGGGGCGTGCCGCGCATCCGATGGGTTTCGCCGGGCTCTACCCCTCCTGCGGACTCCTCCACCTTCACCCACGGAGCCACGCAATGCCCCGCACCCTGAACAAGGAAACCCGCCTGTGCATGTCGCTGTCGGGCCGCCCCGGCAACTTCGGCACGCGCTTCCACAATTCGCTCTACGAGCAGCTGGGCCTGGACTACGTCTACAAGGCCTTCACCACCACCGACCTGCCGGCGGCCATCGGCGGCATCCGCGCGCTGGGCATCCGGGGTTGCGCGGTGTCGATGCCGTTCAAGGAAGCCTGCATCCCCCACCTCGATGAGCTGGATGCCTCGGCGGCGGTGATCCAGTCGGTCAACACCCTCGTCAACGACGAAGGCCACCTCAAGGGCTACAACACCGATTACCTGGCGGTGGCCAGCCTGCTGCGCAGCCACGGCGTCGACCCGCAGTCGGATTTCGCCCTGCGCGGCAGCGGCGGAATGGGCAAGGCGGTGGCCTTCGCCCTGCGTGACAGCGGCTTCACCCAGGGCACCCTGGTGGCACGCAACGAGGTACGCGGCAGCGCCCTGGCCGCCACCTGTGGTTTCGCCTGGCAGGCGGAGCAGGGCGGGTTGCGCCCGCGGCTGCTGGTGAACGTCACCCCCATCGGCATGGACGGCGGCCCCGAAGCCGGGCAACTGGCCTTCGACGAGGCCACCATCGAGGCCGCCGAGGTGATCTTCGACGTGGTCGCCATCCCCGTGGAGACTCCGCTGATCCGCGCCGCCCGTGCCCTCGGCAAGCGGGTGATCACCGGCGGCGAAGTCATCGTGTTGCAAGCGGTGGAGCAATTCGTGCTCTATACCGGCATCCGCCCCGACGCCGAGCAGATCGCCCAAGCGGCGGCCTTCGCGCGCAGCTGAGGGCATCCTCCAGGAGCACACCGATGATCAAGCAGGTAGGCGACACCCCGATCCTTCCCCTTCACCGCGCCAGCTGCCACTGCGGCGCGGTGGTGCTGGAACTGACCCTGCCCGACGGGCTGGTGAGCCCGCGCCGGTGCGACTGTTCCCTGTGCCGGCGCAAGGGCGCCATCGTCGCCAGCGTGCCGCTCGCCGGGCTGCGTGTGGTACAGGGCGCCGAACTGCTTAGCCTCTACCAGTTCAACACCCGCACCGCGCGGCACTACTTCTGCTCGCGCTGCGGCATCCACACCCACCACCAGCGCCGTTCCAGCCCGGACCAGTACGGCTTCAACGTCGGCTGCCTGGACGGGGTCAACCCCTTCGACCTGGGCGAGGTGCCCACCAGCGACGGCGTCAATCACCCGGCCGATCGCTGAACGGGACCGTCAGCTGTGCCGGCGACGATTCGAGCTGAGAGGACTCGGCAGGATGAGCTCGTGCCGTAGGGTGTGCCGTGCGCACCTCCGCTCGGTGCTTCCGGCGAGTCCCAGGTGCGCGCAGCACACCCTACGTCCGAAGTAAGGGGTGGCTTCACACCCCGAGGTTGGGTTGTGCCGCTTCCAGAATGCCCAAAGCGAAGCCACTTTCCCCAAACGCGGGTGTCAGCATCGTGATGCGACTCCGCCCCACGTACAAAACACAAAGGCCGCTGTCCTCCCGGAGCAGCGGCCTTTTCGTTTTCATCCCGGCTCAGGTGAGCAGCGCGATGAGGATGATGATCGGGATCGGTACACCCAGGAACCAGAGCAGCAGCGAACGCATGGTCGTTCTCCTCGTTCAGCGAAGGGGGGCGGTGCGGTGGTAGGCGAGGCCGTCGGTCACCGTGTCGCGGCTGCGACCGCCACGGGTGGCGGCGAAGCTGGCGGTGAAGGCGCCGATGAGCAGGGCGACGAACATCCACAGCGAGGCATGGATGCCGGCCTTGCGGGCCGCATCGGCGGCCTGGCGGGCGTCGTTCACGGCCTGCTGAGCCATGGCGTGGACCTGTTCGACGCGGGTCTGGGCTTCGGCCTGGGTCAGGTTGGTGCGCTGGGCCACCAGGCGCACCAGGTAGTCGTGGTCCTCGGGGCTCAGCTGGCCACCGTCTGCCAGGCTGCGCACGAAGATGCGCGACACCACGCCGTGGGCGGCATCGTCGACGGTGGGGGCCGGCCGGTCGTCACGGAACAGCGTGTCGATGTAGTAGCCGTAGGGGTTCTGTGCATCGTCGCTGGCGCCGGGCGCGGTTCCGGCGCTGGCACCGGCGGCGATCGCCGCACCGGCCTGCACGCCACCGCCCACCAGGTTGCCGACGGTGCCCACCAGCAGCGCGGCGGTCACCAGCGTGGCGACGGCCCAGGCGAGGAAGCCATGGGCGGTGTCGCGGAAGAACACCTCGTCGCCGTGCAGGCGGCTCCAGCGCAGCCTCAGGCGCCCGGCGAGGTAACCGCCGAGGCCGGCGGCCGCCAGCTGGGTGAAGGCCAGCCAGGCGATGCCGGCGAAGCCCAGCCCCTCGGCACCTATGCCCTCGTGTTGCCAGGGCGAGATGGCCGCGAAGCCGAGGCCCAAGCCCAGCAGCACGAGGATCAGGGACAGCGCGGCGGCGGCCGCCGCGCCAGCGAATACCGCGCTCCAGGAAACGCCGGAGGCGTCGTTGACTTCCAGGGCGGTTGCGTAGGCATCAGAAGTGGTGTTCATCGTCGTGTCCTTGTTCGGGAAGGCTCAACGCCGTGACCGCCAGGGGCGACGGTCACCGTGCCTTATTTGCCGGCACTCATGGAATTGGGTGCCGGACGGCGGGCAAAGGTTCAGGGATTATCTTGCCGGCTCGACGTGCACCGGCGTGCTGGTGCGGCGGCATTGGCTCCTCTAAAGTTCGGCGACGCGTTTTCATCGTTTGGTATCGCCATGGGATTTCTGGATTTCCTCTTCAACCGCAAGCCCTCCCCGGATGACTTCGCCGTGCTCTTCGAGTCCGCTGCGCGCAAGGCCGGCTTCAAGGGCGAACTGACCTATCGCCCCCGGGAATTCCGCCTGGTGTATGGCGACAGCGCCTTCTTCAACCTGCACAACGCCTACCGTGAATACTGCGGGCAGCGCGGTGCCAAGCGCCGGCAGGCGTTGCAGAGCTACATCACGGCGCTGTGCGAGAACCAGCGCAGCCTGGCGCTGCCGCTGGACGAGGCGCGGCCGCTGCTGCTGCCGGTGGTGCGCAGCCGCGGAATGATCGAGGACCTGCGCCTGCACCACCTGCGCACCGAGGGCAACGACCTCGAATTCGATCCGGTCTACCTGCCCATGGGCGACGACGCCGTGGTGCTGCTGGCCATCGACCACCCCGAATCCACCGCCACCCTGGTGCAGGGCCCCGACAAGAGCTGGGGCATCACCCTCGAAGAGGGGATGGCCATCGCCCTGACCAACCTGCGCGACAGCACTGGCGACGCCTTCGTCGAGGTGGTGCCAGGGCTGTTCCGGGGCAACTGGAACGACAGCTACGACATCAGCCGCATCCTCCTGCCCGATGTGCTCGAGCGCCTGCCGCTCAAGGGCCGGCCGCTGTTCATGGTGCCCAGCCGCGAGACCCTGCTGGTGACCGGCGACCGTGACGGCCACGGCCTCGCGGCGATGGTCGAGCTGAGCCTGGAGGCCGCGACCGAGGGCCGCGCGATCTCCTCCGGGCTGTACTGCTACCAGGACGGCAAGGTGGCGCCCTACACCGTGCACAACCCGCTGCTGCAAGCCCGGCTGGAGCGTATGCGCCGTCTCGCCACCAAGGCCGAGTACGACACCCAGAAGCACGCGCTGGACCTGATCCACGAAGAGAACAGCACCGACATCTTCGTCGCCACCTACCAGCTGTATGCCGTCCAGGAAGACCCGGACATGCTGTTCTCCATCGCCAGCTGGACCGAGGGCGTGGACAGCCTGCTGCCCCGCGTCGACCGCCTGGTGCTGGTGCGCCCCAACGAAGACTGCAGCGACGCCGAGACCCGCGCCGTTTCCTGGGAGCAGGCCATGGCGCTGCTGGGTGATCTGCTCGAAGAAGCCCCCGGCTTCTACCCGCCGCGCTACCGCACCCTGGGCTTCCCCGAACCCAGCCGTGCCGAGCTGCTGGACGAGCTGGGCTAGCCGGCTTCCCGGGCCGAAGCACGGGCTACCGGTAGGTTGGCGCCGAGCTCGCGAGGCCCAACGCTGCTGGGCTCGATGGGGCACCGCTGCTACAAGGGCTTCTCCTTATGGAAAACGCCTACAAGGCAACGCCGTTGCGGGCCTACAAGGGGCTTGGATAGGGTTCCGCCGCTGCTTTCCACAGAAAGCAGTCGGGTGTGGAAGCCCGGTATCAGAAACAATGACCCATGCCATAGCGACGCCTGGCGTCGGCAGTCTATGGCGGACCGTGTGAGTGGGCTCGCGCCCAGCCGGTTTTGGGTCGTTTTCCCGGTACTTCCACCTCGCACGGTCCGCCACCCTTCATGCAGTGGGTGGCGGCTCTATCACAGGATGGATGGAGTACTGCCATGAACCTTCCCGAGATCACCCCTCGCATCTTCCTGCGTCACCAGCGTCAACTGCGCGCCTTCCTGATGGGCCACGAAGCCTGGTTTTCCACCCGCGACCTGCGCCGCCTGCTCACACCGATATCAACCGCCGGACCCTGTTCCGCCTCTGCGACGACCAGCACCGCCGTGTGCGCCTGCGCACCGCCAACGGCTGGTTCGAGGAGGAATCGGTGGTGAGCGAATCCGGCCTGCACGACCTGCTCAGCGTCTACTGCTTCCACCCGGAGAACCGCATGCTGCGGCGTTGGGTCAGCCAGGAGGTGGTGGCGGTGCTGCGCATCGGTTGAGGGGGTCAGAACAGCGTTCGCAGCCGGTGTCCCCTGGGCGCACCACAGCCACCGTAGTTGCACAGGATGCTGTTGCCCGCCTCGGTGGGCAGCAGCTGCACATTGGCCTCGACGTCGAAGGCGATTCGGTAGCGGCTTGCAGCCTGGTCGGACAGCGGCACCATGAGCTGCGCGCGGCCGCAGTCGCCGGCGTCGACGGCCAGGTCCCACTGGCCGTAGGGAAGCTGGAAAGCGGCCGACTCTGCCGTCTCCAGCTGCACGGCGAGCTTGCCATTGATGTAGACGCTGGCCAGGCATTTGCGCCCCCACCAGGCATCGTCGCGGTTGACGATCAGGTACTGGCTCGGCTCGGCGGGTACCCCCTGATAGGCGAACAGCCGCTCCGGCGGAACCGGCCACGTCTGGTTGGCGGGGATCTGCTTGCTTTGGCAAGCGGTGAGCGACAGGCAGCAGAGCAGCAGGAGAGGGCGCATGGTTCATCCTTGAATGGGGAGTGCCGGGCGTGAATATATACGGCGGCCAGGCGCCGGAGAAATGGATCGCTAAGCGCTACCAGGATTCATAAGGGATGCCGTGCTGCTTGATATAGGCCGCCGATTCAGGCTCAAGCGCGGGCCAGGCGTACTGTCCATTGGTTTCGCCTTGGGACGGCCCCAGTGGTTCGACCTTGGCCTGGTAGCGCCCGATCTCGATATTCGACAGGCATGGCCCACCCACCCAGGCCTTTGCGATGCCACCGGGGGCCATGCCGATGGAGATGTCGAAGCGATACTGGTTATCTCGCCATTGCTTTCGTCCCGAGCAGTAAGCCCGTTGTGGCTTGAGCATCTCGTCGCGCACCCACTGAGGGATATCGATGCGCAGCTTGTAGGTCTGGGGTTCCACCAGGGACTGCCAGCGCACGAACAGGGTTTCGGGCAAGTCGACATTGCTGACCGGCATCATCTTCCCACCACCGTCGTACCAGCCGGGCGTCTTGTCGTTGTAGGCCACTACACCGCCGTGGATATCGAAGTACGCATAACCACGGCGATCGATGACATCCACGCTTTCCACCCAGACCTCCATGAAGCGGGGTGCGCCTATCCCGACATACCAGTAGTCATAGGGCAGCCTCGGCCGGTTGGAGCCTGCCGCGCAACCGGCCAGGGCAAGGATGAAAAGGGCCAGCAACAGGCGCTTCATTGCGGGTACCCCGCTTGCGGTTTGTTGTCGAGGATGAAGCGGGCGTCGGGGAGCCGGTCTGCCAGCCCGCCCCCTGCCCAGGCGTGGCGATTACCAGGATTCATAAGGGATGCCGTGCTGCTCGATATAGGCCTGCGCGGCCCCAGTAGGAGGGCGGTAGTAGCGCCCATTGGAGTGGCCCTCGTAGGGGCCCCTCGTATCGACCTTGGCCTGGTAGCGCCCGATCTCGATATTCGACAGGCATGGCCCACCCACCCAGGCCTTGGCGATGCCACCGGGGCCATGCCGATGGAGACAATCTTGCGGTAGTCGGTCTCCCAGCTTTTGGAGCCCTGGCAGTAGGTGCGCTGCGGCTGGAGCATCTCGTCGCGTACCCATTGCGGGATATCGATGCGCAGCTTGTAGGTCTGGGGTTCCACTAGGGACTGCCAGCGCACGAACAGCGTTTCGGGCAAGTCGACATTGGATGCCTGCTTCATGGCACCGCCGCCGTTGTGCCAGCCAACCGGGTTGCCGGTGTAGCTGACGACTCCACCGTGGATATGGAAGTACGCCAGTCCTCGGCGATCGATGACATCCACGCTTTCCACCCAGACCTCCATGAATCGTGGCGCGGCAAGACCGACGTACCAGTAGTCATAGGGCAGCCTCGGCTGGCCGGAGCCTGCCGCGCAACCGGCCAGGGCAAGGATGATAAGGGCCAGCAACAGGCGCTTCATTGCGGGTACCCCGCTTGCGGTTTGTTGTTGAAGACCAGCCGCTGGTTGGGCGCGGGTTTGCTGATCAGCAGCCCCTTGCTCGGTGTCCAGTGGGCGGACAGGTGGATATAGCGTGCCCGCAGGTGGCGCAGGTCGTCGGGGCTCAGCTGGGATGGGGCACCTTGTACATAGGCGAGGATTTTCTCGGCAATGGGGGCAAGGTCATCCGGAATGGCGAACTCCGGTGTTGAGGGCAGGGATTTGAACGGCACCCCATGCTTCACCCCCAGCTCACGCATGGCGCGCAAGGCCACCCGCGATAACTCGCCACGCACCTTTCGCTGTAGCACGACACCGACCAGGGCTTGCAGGCCGGTTCGCTCCTGATCGGCGTGGGCGCCCTGGACCGGCCAGGCGTTGATCCGGATTTCGCCATCGCCGGGCAGGCCGAGGGACTGGAGGCGGCTGGCTTCGTGCTGGGCCTCCAGCCACGCCGGGGTGGCGTCCAGCGGTTGGCCGGGGCGTTCCCTTGCCAGGCGCGGTTGGGAGGCCAGCAGGCGCTCTTCCATCAGCGGCGGGTAGCCGCCACCGATATCCGAATGGACGCCTGGCAGGCTGATCTCCTGGTGATGCGGGGCCACGCTGTTGAGCGCGAAGTTCCAGCGCCGCTCGGAGCCTGCCACCAACTGGACTACCTTGCGCGCACACCCGGGTGGGAGATAGAGGTTGATGCCGGGGTTGTCGGCGTTGGCCGGGCTCCAGTCGCCCCGCAGCGGGTCGACCGTGGCCGCCACGGTATCGAACAGGCCGATGAAGTTGAGGCGGGTATCGCGCTGCCAGTCGAAGCTTCTGGCCAGGCCGAACCGGCCGGCCCGGAGTACCTCGGCCAGCAGGCCTCCATCGGGTTTGAGCACTTCGTTGGCGAAGTGCCGAGCCGCCGCCGCGCCGCGACTGAAACCGAAGAGGTCGAACTCCAGCGCCCGGATCTGGATGCCTGGATTGGTTTTATCAAAGCGATCCAGCTGATCGGCAATCAGCCCTGGGCTCTGTGCCACCCGATGCAGGATGCCGGTATCGCCCCGCCCGCTGGCCTGGGCCGGCAGTAGGGAGTCCGAGCCGCCGCTAGTGGTGCCGATGCCTTCCAGGTACACCGGGACGTAGCCGGTATCGGCTTCTGGCCCCAGGCGTATGGTCGTGTTGTCCTGATACAGCCTGCTCAGATGCGCCACATTGCTCGGCGCATTGCCGTAGCTGTTGTCAGGCACTTTGCGGAAGAAACCGCCCTCGTCCGGGTCGCGGTAACCGTAGCGGGCGCAGTGGCTGATGAGGGCGCTCAGTGCTTGTTCGTCGAACTGCTGGCGATCTTCGCGCCTGCACTGTTCGGTGAGCGCCGAGTTGGCCTGGTTGTTTCCGGTGCCATCGAAGAACAGGCCCAGGCGCAGCGTGATGCCGATGTCCTCTTTCTTCTCTTCCTCGCTTTTCAGCCCATGTCCTTGCAGGTCGCTCCTGGCGGGCTCAGGCGTGCTTGTGGCGCGCGTTGTGGCAAATGGTGCCGCGGTGCCTCCAGGTGTCGAGCCAGAGGAGGTGGCGCTCCGATTGGAGTTGTACGTTGCGCTGGATAGCGAGTGGATCAGAAGCGAGCCGCAGGGGCAGCTGCTGGCGCTGTCCAGCGTACCTGCCATCTTTCGTCCTCGGCTGAGCATGTGAGCGATGCCGCCGACGATCAGGTAGACCTTGCCATCCTTGCCACAGGTGACACGGTCGCCCTCCCGGGCGTGGACGACGCCGCGCCATTTGACCTGGTTGTCGCCCTCCAGAACCGTTCCCCCACAGGTGGTTTTGTCGCCTGCGCGAATGAAATGCCCAATAGCCATGTCGATCCCCCATCCCCTGTCGTTGAGCGGAGCCCGCGCGCCTGGAGCGCCCGGCCGTGAACCGCGCCAGCAGCCCGCAATCAGGGCAGGGGCGCGAGGTCTCAAGGCTCGGGATGTGGCAAGGGAAAGGAAATCGGAAAGGGCTGAAGGTGGGGTGTGTCCTGTCCGTAAAGGCTCAACGCATCCGGCCGGGCCTGGAAGGCACGCAATGCGCTGAAGGGTTGGCTGTCACGCGGCGTGGGGCGAGTGAGACCCTTCGCCAAACTAAAGATTGGCTATACCTGCTGTGGGTTCCTGGCCTTACTGGCGGGTGTTAATTATCTGACTCACGGCTTCCCGATTTCGGGGCTGGGTATCGGTCCGCTAAAGGATGCAGGTCAGCGGAAACATGGACATGTTGAACAACAATAACGAGCGGCTCATCCGCCTGCGGGACATAGACAAGCGCTATCGGCTCGCCGAGCAGGAGCTGCGCATCCTCGGCGGCGTCTCCCTGGAGATCGCCCGGGGCGAGAGCTGCGCCATTCTTGGCAGTTCCGGCTCGGGCAAGAGCACGCTGCTGAACATTCTCGGCCTGCTGGACCTGCCCACCAGCGGCTTCTACCACCTCGCCGGGCACGATGTATTCACGGCCAGCCCGGATGACCTGGCGGCGCTGCGCAACCGCCTCATCGGCTTCGTCTTCCAGAGCTTCAACCTGCTGCCCCGGCTCAGCGCGCTGGACAATGTCGCGCTGCCGCTCAGCTACCGCGGCGTGGCCCTGCGCGAGTCCCGCGAGCGGGCTCACGCCATGCTCGAACGGGTGGGGCTCGCGGCCCGCGCCGGGCACTTGCCGGCGGACCTTTCCGGCGGCCAGCGGCAGCGCGTGGCCATCGCCCGCGCGCTGGTGGGCGAGCCGGCGCTGATCCTCGCCGACGAGCCCACCGGCAACCTCGACGCCGCCACCGCCGAAGACATCATGCAGCTGCTGCTGGAGCTCAACCGCGCCAGCGGCGTGACCCTGGTGATCGTCACCCACGACCCCGGCATCGCCGCGCGGCTGGAACGGCGCATCCGCGTGCGCGAGGGCAGGGTGGTGGACGAGGCGGTCCCGGCATGACGCTGCTGGACGCCGCTCCGGCCCCCTCGCTGTCGCAGCTGCTGCACGAGGCGCTGGGCAGCCTGCGCAACCTCGGGCGGCGCTCGTTGCTGGCGCTGCTGGGGATCGTCATGGGCAGTTGCTCGGTCATCGCCTTGCTGAACATCGGGCAGAACGCCGCCGACCAGGCCATGAGCGTGTTCCGCGAGATGGGCACCGAGGCGGTGGTGGTGCAGCTGCCTTCGTCCCCCCGGGGCGCCGATGGCCTGCCGTTGGCGCTGGACGGCCGTACGCTGGAGGCGGACGTACCCGGCATCGAGCACGCCAGCCCGCTGGTGCTCTACAGCAGCCAGGTGGTGTTCCACGGGCGCACCCGCAACCTGGCGCTGGTCGGCGCCGATGCGTCGCTGGGCGAGGCCGCGCGGTTGCGGGTGGCGCAGGGACGCTACCTGTCGGTTTTCGATGCCCGCCAGACTTTCGTTGTGGTCGGTGCCGAAGCGGCCCTGGCGCTGGGGGTTGCCGGTGATCCGCTGGAGGTGGGCGACAGCCTGCGCATCGACGACTACCAGTTCCAGGTGATCGGCATCCTCAAGCCCCAGGGCGCGGGCGGCATCATCCCCTTCACTGCCGATGAGTCGCTGTTCCTGCCGTTGGCGGGGATGGCGCGGGTCAACCCGGCGCCGAACATCGGCACGCTGATCGCGCGGGTGGTGCCCGGGCGGGACGTGCCCAGCACCGGCGAGCGGCTGCTGCAGCGGATCAATCGCGAGATCGCCGGCGAACAGAAGGGCACGCTGCAGGTGGCCCAGCAGATGATCGATGCCATGCAGCAGCAGACCCGCACCTTCACCTACCTGCTGGCGGCCCTGGGCGGCATCTCCCTGGTGGGCGGCGGGGTGGGGGTGATGAACGTGATGCTGATGAACGTCAGCGAGCGACGCCGCGAGATCGGAGTGCGCATGGCGCTCGGCGCGCGGCGGCGGGACATCCGCAACCTGTTTCTGGTGGAGGCGGTGGCGCTGACCGCCGCCGGCGCGGTATCCGGGGCGCTGCTCGGCGTGGCCGCCGCCTGGGGCTACGCGCGTATCTCCGGCTGGGAGTTCGCCATGGCGGCCTCGGCGTTGCCGTTGGGCATGGGCAGCACGCTGCTGGTGGGGCTGTTCTTTGGCCTGTACCCGGCCATCTCGGCGGCGCGCCTGCAACCGGTGGAGGCGTTGCGCGATGCCTAGTCGCCTGCTCGCCGTGCTTCTCCTGGCCCTGGTCCTGCCCGCCCAGGCCAAGCCCTGGGGCGAAGAGCGCATGGACCCTTCCGCGCCGACCATGGGGCGCCAGGGCAATGGCCCGTTGCTCAGCGAGCAGATGGCCGACCTGACGCTGCTGGACGCCGTGTTCCTCGGCCTGCGCAACAACCGCAGCATCCAGAGCGGCTACCTGCGGCGCATCGCCGAGAAGTTCGACCTGCGCGTCGCCGAGGACGTCTTCAATCCCAAGCTCTACATCACCGGCAGCTACCGGGCCAACCGCAACCACCAGGACCGCTACCGCGATGGCCGCATCGGCCCGACGGCCACCCTGCTGAACGAGTACGGCACGCAACTCGCGCTGGGCTGGAGCACGGGCTACAACGACGCCGACCGGGCCGGGCGCCAGCGCAACGATGGCGTCGACCTGAGCATCATCCAGCCCCTGCTGCGCGGCGCCGGGCGCGAGGTGAACACCGCGCCGGTGCGCCTGGCCCAGCTGTCGGAGCAGGCCAACCGGCTCAACCTGAAGTCCAGCGTGTCGCAGACGGTGACCGCCATCATCAGCGCCTACCGCAACCTGCTGCGCGCCCAGGAGCAGCAGCGCATCGCCCGTGCCGCGCTGGAGCGCACCCAGCAACTGGTCTCGGTCAACCGCTCGATGATCGAGGCCGGGCGCATGGCCGAGTTCGAGATCGTGCAGACCGAGGCCGACCTCGCCACCCAGGAGCTGAGCGTGGAGGAGGCCGCCAACCAGCTGGACTCCGCGCGCCTGGAGCTGCTGCGCCTGCTGGCCCTGGACCTGTCCTCGCAGGTGCGCGCCAGCGACGCCCTGGAAGCCGAGCGCATCGAGGTCAACCGTGAGCAGGCGGTGCGGCTGGCCGAGCAGCAGCAACCGGACTACCTGCGCCAGCTGATCAACCGCCAGCAGGCGGACATCAACCTGGTGGTGGCGAAGAACCAGCGGCTCTGGGACCTGTCCCTGGAAGTGGGGGCAGCCAGACGCGGGACCGCTACGACTACCCGCACACCAGCGGCAGCGACCGTTCCTGGGACAGCTACGCCGGGGTTCGCGTGGACATCCCCATCGGCGACCTGACGCGGCGCCAGGGCGAGGTGCAGGCACGGGTCAACGTCGAGGACCAGGAGCTGCAGGTGGCCGACGCGCGGCAGGCGCTGGAGCGCAACGTCACCGACGTGGTGCGGGACGTGGGCACGCGCTGGCGCCAGCTGGAGATCGCCAACCGTGCGCTGGAGCTGTCGCGGCGCAAGCTGGACATCGAGCGCGACAAGCTCAACGCCGGGCGCTCCAGCAACTTCCAGGTGCTCAGCTTCGAGAGTGACCTGCGCAACGCCGAGAACGCCCGCCTCAATGCGCTGATCGCCTACCTCGAGGCGCAGACGCAACTGGACCTGGCCCTGGGCATGACGCTCGACAGATGGGACATCTCGCTCAATGACTACTGACCGTTCCCCGCTGGCCCGTCGCGGCCTGCTGCTCGCCGTCGCCGTGCTGGTCATCGCCGGCATCACCTGGGGCCTGCGCGAGGCGCCCGGGGCGGCGCCGGCGGCCATGCACTGGCAGCGTGTGGACCCGGCGCCGCTGGAGCACAGCATCGGCCTGGTGGGGCGCATCGAACCGGACAGGACCCTGGCGCTGGGTGCGCCTTTTGCCGGCATCGTGGCCGAATCCCTGGTGGAGCCGGGGCAGCGGGTCCAGGCCGGGCAACTGCTGCTGCGCATGGACGCGGCCGAGACCGAGGTGCAGCAGCGCGACGCGCTGTCGGCCCTGCTCAAGGCGCGGCGCGCAGTGCAGGAGCTCAAGGACTGGGAAAGCGGCGAGGAGATGTCCCGCGCGCGGCGGACCCTGCGCAGCGCCCAGCTGGCCCTGGCCAGCACCGAGAAGAAGCTCGGCCAGACCCGCGCGTTGTTCGAGCGCGGCATCATCCCGCGCAACGAGCTGGAGGACCTGGAGCAGCAGGCGCGCCTGCAGCGCATGGACCTGAGCGCCGCGGAGCGCGACCTGGCCCGCTCCCAGGCGCGTGGTAGCGGCGAGTACCTGCAGATCGCCGAGATGGAGCTGGCCAACGCGAAGGTCAAGCACGACGCGCTGCGCAAGCTGCTGGAGGCACGGGAGATCAAGGCGCCCTTCGCCGGCATCGTGGTGCCGGCCCCGGGGCTGAGCCTGGATGACGCCGCGCGCGGGCCGGTGCAGGCCGGCTCCCAGGTGACCCAGGGCGCGCCGCTGTTCGGCCTGGCCAGCATCGAGCGTCTGAAGATCGTGGCACGGGTTTCCGAACTGGACGTCAACCAGCTGCGCGAAGGCATGGCGGTGGACGTGCAGGGCGACGGCTTCGAGGGCGAGGCGCTGCACGGGACCGTCAGCGTGGTGGGCGGCCAGGCGCTGCCGAGCACGCAGGGTGGCGCGCAGTTCGAAGTGATGGTCGCCATCCCCGATCTCAACGAGGAGCAGATGCGCCGTGTACGGCTGGGCATGAGCGCACGCCTGTCGATCCTCGCCTACCGCAACGAATCCGCCATGGTCGTGCCCCCGGCGCCCTGCGCAGCGTGGACGGGCGCTGGCTGCTGGACTACCGCCCCAGCCTGGAACAGCCCGCGCGGGAAGTGCAGGTCCGCACCGGCCGTGCGACGCCGGCGGGTGTCGAGGTATTCGGCCTGGAGCCAGGGTTCGTCGGCATCTCCGGCTGAGCCTCCGCGTTTCGCATCCCCCGCCGGGTATCCCCCGGCCTACGCTGATCCCTCCGCAATCCCCGTAGGTTGGCGCCGAGTGCAGCGAAGCCCAACGCCATGGGGCCCGCTGAGACGCCGATGCGTTGGGCTTGGTGCTTCGGCCCATCGGCTTTCTGCTTCCAATTCGCACGATCGCGCGTACTACCGGGCTTTCTGCCCGCAGATTCGCCGTGGATGGGCGCGGATTCATTTTTCGAACAATCAATTCATGCACCAGAACGATGCGCGGAGAGGAGGGGTGTCCGTTATGGAAACACCCGTCAAGGCCCGAGTTGTCGGGACAGTCAGCTATATGGCGCACGGCCTTTGACGCAGGTGTGTAGGAAGTTCACGTTTTTGCGGCTCCGCTGGCAGGCTCTGGGGCGGGGGTGCCCAACCTTTTGCTAGGTATGAAATGCGGTCCAGCGACCTAATCTCGTTCCCGGCGCTACCCACTGGGAAGTCACCCACGAACGGCACGAGCCCGGGTCCCACAGGTAGATCGCCCACGAGTAACAACCCCTGGCGAGTCGGTAAAGATCGCTACGCATTGGAACGCAGCAGGGAGGTGGCAACGGATGCTCCATTTTTCGCCTGATTCAGGCATCGCCCCTATCACTCGCCGGGAATCTGCCGCCCGGCTCCCTCGCCTCGTATCGAGCCTCGTGCCCGACCCGATGCGTCCTCTCCGCCCCGGTGGCGGAAGCGGTGGAAACCCTCTCGCAGGCCGTCGTGTGTCCATGGCCCTGCATCGAAACGAGCGTGATTGAGCGACAGCGTTGAGGAACTCGTCCGGCACCTGCCTCGGCAGGTACCGGCCCGATCAGTGCCATGCGGACGTTGTTGGATGGATGACATGACGCAGCCTGGATAGCTGCACTTCGATTGTTATTTGTCTGCAACGGAAGTTGGCCTGGGAACTTGCCCGGAAACAGTGTGTGTCGTTGTTGATCGTTATCGGAGTTGGAATGATTTCCGCCGGTAATTCTAACAGCGGGTTGATGGGCAAGTTTGAAAAGCGGTCATGGGTTAAACAGGAAGGTCTTCGTGGTGTATTCCCAGTGACCAAAAACAAAACCATGTTTTGCTTATCAACCAAGGAACGAAAACAATGAAAATGTCCAAACTCTCCGTTGCTACCGCTGCTCTGGCCCTGTGCATGGGTGCTTCCTCGGCCATGGCCGTGACCATCACCCCGGCCAACACCGCCTTCTCCGCCAAGGGTGTTTCGGTGGTCAAGCCCGGTCTGCTGATCCCCGCAGTGACCTGCAACGTTGAATTCATCGGAACCACCTCGGTTGGCGGCGCTGACAAAGCCACCATCACTGCCGTGAACATCACCGGCGGCACCCTCTGCAGCGCAGCAAGCGCCGCTGGCCTGCCCTGGACCCTGACCGCATCCAGCCTCACCGCTGGCAACGTCAGCGGCGTCAAGTTCACCGTGGCCGGTATCAACTGCAGCAGCTCCCCGGTCACCGTGAACGGTGTCTGGAGCAACGCTGACAACAAGCTCACCCTGAACCCGAACCAGCCGGTTGGCTCTTGCACCATCCAGAGCCTGTATGTGAATCCGACCCCGGCATTCACGCTGGTTCCGTAAGCGTGAACGGCCTTCCCATCCCAGGGTGGGAAGGCCGCTTTCATTGTAATTGGAATACTGTCGCGATATGGGTTCAGCACAGTGGGCAAGTTAATAAACGTTTCGAGCCATTAGTGAGGAAGTTTGATTTCCTGAACTATCAGTTGTGCAGGACACGCCCCGTGAGGCAGAAAATTATAATAAGCAAGGAGTTGTCATGAAGACGTATTCGAAGCGCCCCTCTCTTTTCAATTTCACGCGCAAACGCAGTTTGCTGAGCCTGGCCATCCTCGGTGCCGTGATCGGTGCCCAGCAAGCCGAAGCCGGTGCCTTTGCCGTACCCACCTATGGCACGCCCGGTTGGGGCCGCGCCTTCGCCGGCGGTTCGGTGTGGAAGAACGACCCCAGCGCCGCTTTCAACAACCCGGCCGCCATGGCCTTCATCGAGCGGCCCATCGGCCAGGTGTCGGCGATCTATGCCGATATCGACATGAAGTTCAAAGGGCAGGCCTATGACTACCAAGGCAACCCGCGCGTCGAATACGACGACGTGAACGATGTCGGCGGCCCCAACGCCCGGGCATTGGGCGATGGGGGCAACGGTGGCTTCAGCAAGTGGCTGCCTACGCAGTTCCTGGTGATCCCGGTCGGCGATCGTTTCGCTTTCGGTCTCGCGCAGGTCGTACCCATGGGCATGCGCAGCACCTGGGACAAGAATTTCGTCGGCAAGGACTTCGCCCTTGACACCAAGATCGAGACCGCAGCCTTGGCAGGTTCGTTGTCGTTCAAGATCGATGATCAGTGGGCCGTGGGTGGGGGCGTGGTGATCCAGCGCACCCAAGGCTTTGTCGGGCAGAACGTCGACCTGCTGGCCGCTGCCGGCGCTGCGCCCAACTCGCCATTGAACGGTGTGCCGGCAGGCGCGTCGAAGGCGACGATGCGGGTCAAGGTCGATAACATTTCGCCCGGCTGGTTCGCCAGCGTTGCCTGGAAGCCGACCGCGCGGGACACCCTGGGCCTTGCCTATCACGCCAAGATCAAGAACGAGCTGGATGGTGACTACAACTGGCATTTCAACGATGCCACCGGCATGGCTCCCTTCGACTCCATCGGCCTGATGAACCCGGACGCTCTTGCCCTCGTCTATCCGGGCCTGGTGTTGAATCCCAATGGCGACCATGCCGAATCGCGCATGGACATTCCCGCCATGGCCACCCTGGACTGGGTGCATGACTTCAACGACAGCTTCAGCCTGGCCGCCAGTGTGACCTGGACCGAATGGTCGTCCTTCCAGTCCCTGAAGCTGACCTCCCACGGCAACCTGATCGTCGACATCCCCTACAACTACAAGGACACCTGGATGTACTCGGTGGGCGGTGACTACCGCTTCAACGACCAACTGACCCTGCGTGCAGGCGTAGCGATGGACCAGACGCCGACCCGCAACTCCACCCGCGATGCGCGCATCCCCGACGGCGACCGCACCTTCGTCTCCCTCGGCGGCAGCTACCGCTTCGCCTCCGACCCGAACCTGAGCGTGGATGTGGCCTATTCCCGCCAGTTCGTCGACGAGGGGCGCCTGCGCACCCAGAACCAGGATCGCCTGGGTGGTGGCCGCATCGACGGTGAAGTGGAGTCCAAGGGGCAGATCTTCAGCGTCTCGGCCACCTACATGTTCTAACCGCCGTTGAAAAACGCAGACGCCGCAGCGGCAACGCAGTCGGTTTTTCAATAGCCTGCAAGGCTGGAAATTCCCCACCTGTGCTCTCGATCGTCACCCGGTTCCCGGGGCATCGGGCCGATCAGAACAGGCGGGGAAGTTGGGGCGGGTCCGGGCTCGTGTCCTCACCACGGGTGGGCCTGCCCCCTTTTTACGTCGGCCGCCGGAAGGAATCAGCGGCCATTCTCTTTCCGCCGGGCAGGCCTGTCGCCCGTGCCGGAACCCTCGCGCCGCAAAGTCTGAACCCTTGGCCCATCCGGCCCTCTGGATAAAGAGGCGACCGAACGGGGGACGGGGAATGAGACGAATGGGCCGGCGACCATGAGCTTCCTGCTGTGGATGGCAGTGCTCGGCGTGCTGTTGCTGATCCTGGCGCTGGCCTCGGCTTACCTGCGCTGGCTGCCGGTCACGTCCTCCTTGCTCTATCTCGCCTGCGGGCTGGCCATCGGGCCCCTGGGGCTGAACCTGTGGCGGGACGACTTCATCGACATCGCCCCCTGGCTCGAGCACCTCACCGAAGTCGCCGTGCTGATCTCCCTGTTCATCGGCGGCCTCAAGCTGCGCCTGCCCTTGCGCCATCCGAGCTGGATCAAGGCCTGGGTCCTGGCCGGGCCGGTGCTGGTGCTGACCATCGCCCTGGCCACCTGGATCGGCTACCAGTGGCTGGGGTTCGGACTGGGGGCGGCGCTGCTGTACGCCGCGATCCTGTCGCCCACCGACCCGGTGCTGGCCAGCCTGGTGCAGGTCAACCACGCCCGTGACGATGACGCCCTGCGCTTCAGCCTGTCCGGCGAGGCGGGGCTGAACGACGGCATGGCGTTTT
Organism: Pseudomonas sp. Pc102; assembly: GCF_018408275.1. Lineage (NCBI taxonomy): Bacteria > Pseudomonadati > Pseudomonadota > Gammaproteobacteria > Pseudomonadales > Pseudomonadaceae > Pseudomonas > Pseudomonas sp. Pc102. The sequence continues at coordinate 2,913,378 of NZ_AP021905.1, forward strand.
CCTTCGTGGCCGGCGCACTGGTGCTGCTGGGCCTGCGGCAGGACGGGCCCTGGGAGTGGGCATTGCTGTCCTTCGCCTGGGCCGTGCCCGTGGCGCTGGCGCTGGGCTTCTTCCTCGGCAACCGGGTGGGTCGCCTGGCCATCAGCGCGCGGGTGCGCAGTGTCGATACGGCGATCTCCGCCAACGTCTTCCTGGGCATGGCGCTGGTGTCCCTGTCCTATGTCGGAGCGGAGCTGCTGGAGGCCTGGGGCTTTCTCGCCGCCTTCGCCGCCGGGGTCGGCCTGCGCCATGCCGAGATCCGCTCCAGCGGTGGCTCCGAGGTGCCGGCGGAGGAGAGCACGGTGCTCAAGGCCGGGCTGTCCGACGACGGCCTGCCGGTGAGCATCGAATATGGCGAGGATCGCCGCGAGCACCGCAAGATCGCCGCCGGCACCCTGATCGTCGACATCCTCTCCTTCGGCGGATTGCTCGAACGGGCGCTGGAGGTGGTGCTGGTGATGATTCTGGGCGCCACCCTCAGCGCCTGCTGGGACTGGCGCGGCGTGTGGCTCGCCCTGGCGCTGTTCTGCCTGGTGCGACCGCTGGCCTGCTGGCTCCTGTTGCCGCGCACGGGCCTGGATCGCTGGCAACGGCTGCTGGTGGGCTGGTTCGGCGTGCGCGGCATCGGCAGCCTCTACTACCTGTGCTTCGCCCTCGATCACGGCGTGGAAGGCGCGGCGGCGCGCGAGGCCATGGGCATCAGCCTCACCGTGGTGGCCTGCAGCCTGCTGCTCCACGGGCTCAGCACCCAGCCGCTGCTGGACCTCTACGAGGCCCGGCAGCGCAGGGCGGGGGCAAGGCTCAGTCGGCGATGAGGTTGCGGCGGTCGTCCTTGGCGCCGGCGCCCACCAGCACCTGCGCCTCGTCCTCGCTGATCAGTGCGTTGCCGGCCGGGCAATGGATCACCGAGGCGCGCAGGTCGGCGTCGGTGGTGATGACGATGTCGCGGATCGGCATTTCGCTGTGGTTGCCGTCCAGTTCGATGGCGCAGGTGCCGCCATCCAGGTCGATGGTCACGGGCATGTCGGTGTCCTCGTGTGGCTGGGCTCGCTCGGTAGAAGCGCGGCCGCTCGCAAAGGTTCAGGCGGGGCGACCGCAGGCTCAGGAATAGAAGGCCGAGTGGTGGGGAAAATCGCCCACCCGCTCGCCGATGACCATTTCCGCCACCCAGCTCGTCAGCAGGCTGGTGTAGGCCTTCTGGCTGCGGTCGCCGCTGAGCGCGTGGTCGGCGCCATCAAGGATGCGGTGGGTCAGCGAATGGGCCCGTTCGAAGGCCGAGCGGTAGCTCATGATGGTCGGGTGCGGCACGTAGTCGTCGTGCTCGGACTCGATGATCAGCACGTCCCCTTCGAATGCCGCGCAAGCGGCCAGGGCGCGGTTCTCCGAGGGGCGCACGGCGGTGAGCCGGTAGCTCGCCAGGCGCTGGCGGTCGAGGGCGTCCTTGGGGCGCTGCCACTCTTCGTCCCAGTACAGGGCCGGCACCCGCAGGGCCAGCCAGCGCACCGCGCGCAGGGTGCTGAGAAGGGTGGCCAGGTAGCCGCCGTAGCTGCTGCCGATCACCGCGATGGCCGAGGTGTCGGTGGCCGGGTGGCTGGCCAGCAGGTCGTAGGCGGCGACGAGGTCGGCGAGGTTGTCCTCGCGCGTCACCGTCTTCTTCTGCACCTCGGTCTTCTCGTGGCCGCGCAGGTCGAAGGTCAGGCACACGCAACCCAGGCCGGCGATGCCCTTGGCGCGTGCCAGGTCGCGTTGCTGGCTGCCGCCCCAGCCGTGGACGAAGAGGATGCCCGGCACCTTGGCCGCCGGGGTCAGGAAGGTCCCGGCGATCTGCTCGTTGCCCACCTGGATATCCACGCTCTCACTACGCGTCGCCATAAGGTTCCACCCGTGCGAATTTGACGATGGGGCCGACCTCGGCGTCGTGCCCCCGGTAGAGCAGTGCCGCGCCGCCGGGCACTTCGAAGTCGCCGTAGCGCTCGACCGTCGCGGTGCGGATGCGGGTCAGCGCCGGGTCGGCGGCGAAGGCCTCGATGGCCAACACCTCGGCCGCGCTGGCACCGCCGATGCGCCAGGATTGCTCCAGCACGCCCGAGCGCAACTGGCCGCGTGCATTGATGCCCTGGGCGATATCGTAGTTGCGTCGCGAGGCGATGAAGCCCGGGAAGCAGGCCTGGGCCGCCTGCTCGTACGCTCGCGCCTGCTCGATGGCCAGGCGCACCGGCTCGTTGCCGGCGAGGCTCAGCAGGTCCTGCCAGCCGCCGCGTGCCACCACCAGCTCGGAGCCGCCATAGACGCAGGTGCCGGCGTTGTCCTCGGTCTGCGACTGGGTGCCGAAGTAGCTGGCGGTGATCCCGGCCAGTTGCACCTGGCCGACGCTGTAGGTGACGACGTCCTCGAGCTGCTCCTCCAGCACCAGGCCCCAGGTGGCGATCTCGTCGAGGTCCTGGGTGGCGATGGCCTCGCGCAACTGCTCGTCGTCGGTCACCCGGCACTGGCCGCGCCCGGCGGTGGCGCGCACCGGCTTGACCCGCAGCGGCCCGCTCAGCAGCAGGCGGATACCGGCCTGCATGGCGTCGTCGATGTTGAAGGCGCTGTAGCCGCCGAGCACGGCGCGCTCGGTGAGGTGGGAGAAGCCTTCCGACCAGCCCGGCGGCGCATGGGCGGCTGGGCCGGGCAGGGGATGGGTGATGGCCTTGGTGGCCATGAAGGGCTCGGCGACCAGGCCGCCGAAGAAGTCGGCGTCGGAGCGGATGCCCAACTCGCGCGCCGTGCTGCGGCCGATCAGGGTGTCGTTGGGGATGAAGTAGTGCGCGCGGGTGTCGCCCTCCCGGTGCAGGCCGAGGAAGGGCGTGCCGAGCAGGGCGGCGATGCGCTCGCCGAGCCACTGGTGGGTGCGGCGCTCGTGCTCGGGAGCGTTATGGCGCACATCGAGCAGGGCGACGCCCTGGCGGTCCGATGGGGCATCTGGCATGGATGGCTCCTCATGAGGGCGGGAGGGCAGGTCAGGGCGTCTGCCAGGTGCCGCCACCGTTCTCGCAATCGATCTTCGCCTGCGCGGGGTCACGGGCCTGGTAGTGGTAGGTGACAACCTTGGCGTCGGCGGGGATGTTCACCGGGTCGCTGCCTTCCTCGCCGCTGGAGCCGGGGTTGGCCAGGGCCTCCTGGGTCAGGGCTCCGGTGCAGCGGCCGAACCAGCCGCTCTTGCAACTGGCCACCTTGTGTTTTTCGCTCTGCAGCATGTCCTTGCTCTCGTTGCTGCAGGACCAGTCCACCGAGCCGGCCGGCATGCCCGGGTACTCGTAGCAGGTCTGGGCTTCGACGCCCGGGACCTGGCTGCTGGCCGGTCGGGTCTGCACCTGGCAGGCATCGGCCAGCGCCAGGGACGAGGCCAGGCAGCCGGCCAGCAGCAAGGGGATCCTGAGGGTCATCGCGTCTCTCCTCGCGCACCGTCGGCGCGCCATCTGTACGGCTACTGCTGGAAGGGGGTCTTCACCAGGCTCGCCGGGCTGACGAGTTGCCTGCCCGGAGGCACACGCTCGACCACCGGCAGGGGGTGCAGCCGGTGCACGCTGGCGCGTGGGCGGGCAGGGGCGATGCCACGGTAGAGGACGGCGGCGCCGACCAGGATGTCGGCGAGCCCGAGCAGACCACGGGTGGCGACGCCCTTGCGGATGAGCAGGAGGCCGCCACCGATGGCGACCAGGCGTTGCAGGCTGGAGGGTTCGGCCATGGGATTCTCCTCGTGGCGAGTGGTGTCAGGATGCCTGTTTCAGCGCTTTCACCAGCTCGTCCTTGCGCATGCTGGAACGGCCGGGAATCTTCTTCGCCCGGGCGCGGATCATCAGGTCCGCCTTGCTGGCATCCTCCAGGCGGGTGCCGGGGCGCGGCGCCCCGTGCCTGGTCGCCACCGCCTGGCGTGCCGAGGATTTGCGCGCAGCCGCCTTGCTCGCCGAGGAGGTGCTGCGGCCCGAGCCGCCGGCCTTCTCTCCGCCGCCCGACTGCTTGTTCACCGTGGCCCAGGCCCGCGCTTCGGCTTCGCCATGGGCGATGCCCTTCTGCTCGTAGCTCGCCTCGATATGGGCGGCCTTGCGCTTCTGTTCTTCGGTGTATTTGGCTTTGCTTCCGCGTGGCATGGGAAACCTCCTTGAATCGCGTTCGTCTCGCCCCGCCGGCGGTGCGCCGCTGCGGAGCCCTCAGGATTTCTGAATGGCGGTACGGGGCAGAGTTCAGGTTTTTTGCCCCCCGGGCATGACCGGCGGTCGCGGTGCGGCGTGCGTAATGCACGATTAGGTTGAACTCCCGGCGCCTTCCGGCGGACTCACTCCCTATGAGGAAATCGCGGCCCCGGCGTGCGCCTGCACGCCCTTGCGCGGGTCGCTCCGGGCTCCGGCGCAGGCCGCTTTCCCGTATCCGATCAGCAGACTGGGCAGAAGGACGAGGTGACATGAAAAGAGATTGGGAGCTGATCCGCGCATTGCTGCTGGAGATCGAGGCGCTCGGCCATGGCCAGCACTTCCACCCGCAGCCGCTCGCCGGCCATGGGCTGGAGATGGTCAGCCACAACCTGCACCTGATGTGCCAGGCGGGGTTGGCCGAGTGCACGCCGCATCATCCCTGGAACGGCGACCCGGTGATGATCGCCAAGGGGCTCACCCTCGCCGGGCACGACCTGCTCGACCTCATCCGCGATGAAGCCGCCTGGCGTGCGAAGCGGCAGTTCATCGAGCAGCGCATGGGCGGCGTGAGCCTGGAGACCCTGCGCTCCACCGCCATCCCTCCCGCCGTGGGAGACGCGGCGCGCCAGCTGCGCCTGGCGCAGAACGACGCCCAGTTCAGCTGAAGGGCACGGGGCGCCGGGCACACCGCCCGTGCCACGCCCGCCATCCACACCACCGGGCAAGGAGCAGCACATGTCCACCGAGCAAACCAGCGCAACGGCCGGCCCGACCCCGGTCGAGGCCTTCAAGCAGAACATCCTCGCCAAGCTCAAGTACGCCGTGGGCAAGGACCCGCGCAATGCCTACAGCCATGACTGGTTCGAGGCCGTCGCCCTGGCCGCGCGCGACCACCTGGTGGACAACTGGGAAGAGACCGAGGCACAGGTCGACCGCAAGCAGCACAAGCGCGTGTACTACCTGTCCCTGGAATTCCTCATCGGCCGCCTGCTGGTGGATTGCCTGAGCAACCTCGGCCTGCTGGAGACCGCCCGTGCGGCACTCGCCGAACTGGATGTGGACCTGGAGACCATCCGCCAGGTCGAGCCCGACGCGGCCCTCGGCAACGGCGGCCTCGGTCGCCTGGCCGCGTGCTTCATGGAAAGCATGGCGACCCTCGGCCTCGCCGCCCACGGCTACGGCATCCGCTACGAGCACGGCCTGTTCAAGCAGGTGGTCAGCGATGGCTGGCAGCAGGAGCACACCGAGACCTGGCTGGACTTCGGCAACCCCTGGGAGTTCGAGCGCCCCGAGGTCAGCTACAACATCGGCTTCGGCGGCAGCGTGCGCACCGAGGATGACGGCGGCGAGATGCCGCGGCTGACCTGGGAGCCCAACGAAACGCTGCGCGCCATCGCCTACGACACCCCCGTGGTGGGGTGGCGCGGCTCCAGCGTCAACACGCTGCGGCTGTGGCGTGCCCGCGCCATGGAAGACCTGCAGCTGGAGCGCTTCAACGCCGGTGACCACTTCGGCGCCGTGGCCGACGTGGTGCGCGCCGAGAGCATCTCGCGCGTGCTGTACCCGGCCGACAGCACCGAGGCCGGCCAGGAACTGCGCCTGCGCCAGGAATACTTCTTCGTTTCCGCCTCGCTGCAGGACCTGCTGCACCGCCACATGGCCGCCCATGGCGACATCCGCTCGCTGCCGGACAAGGCCGCCATCCAGCTCAACGACACCCACCCGGCCATCGCCGTGGCCGAGCTGGTGCGCCAGCTGGTCGACGTCTACCGCATCGACTGGAACGAAGCCTGGGGCATGACCGTGGCGACGCTGTCCTACACCAACCACACGCTGCTGCCGGAGGCCCTGGAGTCCTGGCCGGTATCGCTGATGGAACGCCTGCTGCCGCGGCACATGCAGATCATCTACCTGATCAACGCCTACCACATCGATTCGCTCCGGGCGCAGGGCATCCACGATTTCGACCTGCTGCGCTCGGTGTCGCTGATCGAAGAGGACCACGGCCGCCGCGTGCGCATGGGCAACCTGGCCTTCCTCGGCTCGCACAGCATCAACGGCGTCTCGGCGCTGCACACCGACCTGATGCGCGAAACGGTGTTCCGCGACCTGCACCGGCTCTACCCGCAGCGCATCAGCAACAAGACCAACGGCGTGACCTTCCGCCGCTGGCTGTACCAGGTGAACCCGCTGCTCACCGGCTCCCTGGTCGACGCCCTCGGCGAGGACCTGCTGGATGCCCCGGAGGAGCGCCTTCGCGATCTCGAGCCGCACGCCGACAAGGCCGGCTTCCGCAAACAGTTCGCCGCCCACCGCCAGCACAGCAAGCGCGCCCTCGCGGGCCTGGTGCAGGAGCGCCTGGGCATCCACCTCGACACCGAGGCGATCTTCGACGTGCAGGTCAAGCGCATCCACGAATACAAGCGCCAGTTGCTCAACCTGCTGCACACCGTGGCGCTGTACCAGGCCATCCGCAACGAGCCGACCACCGACTGGGTGCCCCGGGTGAAGATCTTCGCCGGCAAGGCCGCGGCCAGCTACCACCAGGCCAAGCTGATCATCAAGCTGGCCAACGACATCGCCCGCACCATCAACGCCGACCCGACCGTGCGCGGGCTGCTCAAGGTGGTGTTCATCCCCAACTACAACGTCAGCCTGGCGGAGGTGATCATCCCGGCGGCGGACCTCTCCGAGCAGATCTCCACCGCCGGCCTGGAAGCCTCCGGCACCAGCAACATGAAGTTCGCCCTCAACGGCGCGCTGACCATCGGCACCCTGGATGGCGCCAACGTCGAGATGAGCCAGCTGATCGGTGCCGAGCACATGTTCATCTTCGGCATGACAGCCGCCCAGGTGGAGCAGCGCAAGCGCGCCGGCGAGCTGGACATGAGCGCAGTGGTGGCCGGGTCCGAACGGCTGGCCGGCGCCCTGGAGGCAGTGCGGCGTGGCGTCTTCTCGCCGGACGACCCGCAGCGCTACGAAGCGCTGGTGGAGCACCTGGTGCGGGACGACCGCTTCATGGTCTGCGCCGACTTCGACGCCTACTGGCACGCCCAGCGCCGCGTCGACGCCGCCTGGCAGAAGCCCGCGCAATGGTGGAAGTCCGCGGTGCTCAACACCGCCCGCGCCGGCTGGTTCTCCTCCGACCGCACGATCGGCGAATACGCCGCCGACATCTGGAAGGTGCCCACCAACCGGGATTGACCCGGAACAAGGGGAGGGCGGCGGGCGTCTGCAACAGGCACTGCCGGTGGAGGTGAAAAGCGACCTCCACCCTACGCAGTGGTCACGCCTCGGGCGGGGTTGCCTGCAGGGGCGACTTCAGTCGCCAAGCGGCGCACAGCGCCGCCAACACTTCATCCGTCCGCCGTCCGAAGCCCCCGTTGGCACGTCTGGAGAGGTGAAATGCAGCCCTACCAGAACCCCGCCTGGCGGCGTTCGGTGACGTAGTCCAGGGGCAGGGCGAAGGCCTTGAGGAAGAAGGCGGCGAGGCGGGTGTCGATCACCGTTTCGTTGATCGAGGCCAGTTGGGCGGGGAGGGTGCGGGTCTCGTCGTTGCAGGCGTAGAACTCTTCGTGCACCACGCCCCGGTTGCCCACGTCGGCGATGATCCGGTAGCTGCTGGTGCGCGTCCCCGGGTTGCTCGCGGCGAGGCGCAGCTGGGGTTGCAGCGGGTCGCTGCTGTCCATCTCCACGGTCACTTCGACGCCGCCACGGCGGGCGTGGCGCGCCGCCTCCTCGAACAGCGGCAACGCCTGGTCGACCAGGGCCGCCTCGAAGTCGCGGAGAAAGTGGCGGGCGTCCTCGGGGAGAGGGGAGTTGCTCGGTTCCGGGGCGGCTGGATTCATGGCGGTGCTCCGTCGGGTCATGGCCTGAGGGCCTGCCACTCTTCGAGCAGCGTGGGCCCCAGTTCGAATAGAGCCTCGCGGTCGGCATAGGTTTCACGCGTGATGCCCACCACCGTCAGCTGGCGGTCGCCGTCCTGCAGGCGGATGGTCAGGGTGCCGTCCGCTTCGATCACGCAGCGGCCATGGTGGATCGGCTGCAGGCGCTGGTTGAAGCGGTCTTCGATTTCCCGGGCACTGGGCGGATTGCTGGGCACGGCAGCCACCTCGTATCGCTGGGTGAGTGAAGGCTTCCATGCGCTGTGACGTTGCCTCCCAACCTTAAACCCCCAGGCCCGGGCGTAAATGCTGGCCAACGGCCCAATGACCGGTAGGGCCGGGAATCGCCCCTGTTTACATCGGCTTGCGTGGGTGAAAAAAAGCCTGGCGGTTAATTGGCGGCGGCGCCTGTGATTGCGCACGCCTATCGGCCGCTCTGGGCCCGCCATTGAGCCGCTCAATCGTGGCCGCGCGCCCCGGGGCTGCGAGGCGCAAATAGATAGAACCTCTGCGCAGCGGTGCCCTCAGACCTAGTAGGCGCCGGATTGGCGTCTGCTCCACGACAACGTCAGATCAATGACCAGAGAGGACTCGTGCAATGGCTCAACACCGAGGTGGCAAAGGCAACTTCGCAGAAGACCCGCAACGCGCATCCGAAGCCGGCAAGAAGGGCGGACATGTAAGTGGCGGCAATTTCAGGAACGATCCGGCGCGCGCCTCCGCGGCCGGCCGCAAGGGAGGACAGCGCAGCCACAGCAATAGCAACAGCAGCAGTGACTGACGCCCAACGGGGGGCGGCGGCATGCGGCCGCCGCCCCCCACCCTGCCGCACCACGCCGTGATTCGCCGAGCACGCGCAACGCGTCGCCAGAATGAGCGCCTGACTGGGCGCCGTATCCCGCCAGGAGATCCCCATGCCCACCCAGAAGCAGACCGTTAGCCAGCTCGCCGGTACCGACACCCCCGACCGTGAGAACGACAATCGCAAGCTCGAGCAGTTGGAGGCGTTCCGCGAGGACGCCACCGACGAGGCGCTGACCACCAACACCGGCACGCGCATCGCCGACAACCAGAACAGCCTGAAGGCCGGCGAACGCGGGCCCTCGCTGCTGGAAGATTTCATCCTGCGCGAGAAGATCACCCACTTCGACCACGAACGCATTCCCGAGCGCATCGTCCATGCGCGCGGCGCGGCGGCCCACGGCTACTTCCAGGTCTACGAGCCGCTGGCCGAGCTGACCAAGGCCGACTTCCTCAACGAGCCGGGGAAGAAGACCCCGGTGTTCGTGCGCTTCTCCACCGTGCAGGGCCCGCGTGGCTCCGCCGATACGGTGCGCGACGTGCGCGGCTTCGCGGTGAAGTTCTATACCGATGAAGGCAATTTCGATCTGGTGGGCAACAACATGCCGGTGTTCTTCATCCAGGACGCCATCAAGTTCCCCGACTTCGTCCATGCGGTGAAGCCCGAGCCGCACAATGAGATCCCCACCGGCGCCTCCGCCCACGACACCTTCTGGGACTTCGTCTCCCTGGTGCCCGAGTCCGCGCACATGGTGCTCTGGACCATGTCCGACCGCGCCATCCCGGTGGCCTATCGCGGCATGCAGGGCTTCGGCGTGCACACTTTCCGCCTGGTCAACGCCGAAGGGCGCAGCGTCTTCGTCAAGTTCCACTGGCGGCCGCTGTCGGGCGTCTATTCGCTGGTCTGGGACGAGGCGCAGAAGCTCGCCGGCAAGGACCCGGATTTCCAGCGTCGCACGCTCTGGGAAGACATCGAGAAGGGCGACTACCCGGAATGGGAGCTGGGCCTGCAGGTGATCCCCGAGGAGGATGAGCACAAGTTCGACTTCGACCTGCTCGACCCCACCAAGCTGGTGCCCGAGGAGCTGGTGCCGGTGCGCAAGGTGGGGCGCATGGTGCTCAACCGCAACCCGGACAACTTCTTCGCCGAGACCGAGCAGGCGGCCTTCCACCCCGGCCACCTGGTGCCGGGCATCGACTTCAGCAACGACCCGCTGCTGCAGGGGCGGCTGTTCTCCTACACCGACACGCAGCTCTCGCGCCTCGGCGGGCCGAACTTCAACGAGCTGCCCATCAACCGCCCGCTGTGCCCGTTCCACAACAACCAGCGTGACGCCCAGCACCGGCAGACGGTGAACAAGGGGCGAGCCGCCTACGAGCCCAACTCCATCGATGGCGGCTGGCCGAAGGAGACGCCGCCGGCGCCGCGCCATGGTGGGTTCAGCAGCTACCCCGAGCCGCTGTCGGGCACCAAGCTGCGCAAGCGCGCCGATTCCTTCGCCGATCACTTCTCCCAGGCCCGGCTGTTCTACAACAGCCTGAGCGAGACGGAGAAGGATCATGTGGTCGCCGCCTACAGCTTCGAATTGGGCAAGGTCGAGCGGGTGCACATCCGCGAGCGCCAGGTGCACGATATCCTCGCCAACATCGACCTCGACCTGGCCCGGCAGGTGGCGGAGAACCTTGGCCTGACGCCGCCCCAGGCGCCCACGGTGCAGGTGCCGGAAGGCTCGTTGAAGGCCTCGCCCGCGTTGAGCCAGATGAACCTGCTGTCGGGTGACATCAAGTCGCGCAAGGTGGCGATCCTGATCGCCAACGGCGTGCAGGGCAGTGACGTCGAGTTCCTCCAGGGCGAGCTGGCCAAGGCCGGTGCCAGTGCCAAGCTGCTGGCGCCCAGCTCGGCGCCGGTGAACACCGCCGAGGGCAAGCAACTGGTTCCCGACGCCACCATCGCCGGGTTGCCTTCCATCGCCTTCGACGCGGTGTTCGTGCCCGCCGGCGACAGCGCGGCGAAGACCCTGGGCAAAGATGGCGATGCGCTGCACTACGTGCTGGAAGCGTACAAGCACCTCAAGGCCATCGCCCTCTGCGGGGCGGCGGGCGACCTGGCCAGCCAGCTCTACCTGGAGGCCGACGAGGGGCTGATCAGCGGTGCGACCGCCAAGGATGTGGTCAAGCCGCTCTTCGAGGCCATCGCCCGGCACCGGGTCTGGGCACGCGAGCCCAAGGCCAAGGCGGTGCCGGCCTAGCGCCGGCCATCACGGGGCGGCGCGAGTCGCCTCGTGTTCCACCTGGACGTGCACGCGCTGGCGCACGTGTGCGGACAGGCGGGCTTCATCCAGTACCGCAGCGGCGAAGCGGCGCAGGGCGCTCACGGCGTCCGGCTCGTTGCTGTGCGCTGGCTTGAGGAAGTCGTCCTGGCCGAACAGGTCGTCGCCACCGATGCCGGGTGCGTCCACCAGGGTCCAGTCGATGTCGCTGTCCACCAGGCGTCGCTGCAACTGCTCGCCGGGCTCGGCGGGGTGGCCCGATTCCTCGTCCAGCCAGTGGAAGTCGGCGATCACCAGCAGGCGCCTGACGCCGGCCACGGCCAGGCCGTCGAGCAGGGCGGTGATGGCGCTGAATTCCACATCGAAGCCGGGGCCATTGCGGCGTGAGGCGAGCAGGGGCTGGCTGCACAGGTTGCACAGCACCAGGTCCATCCCCGCCACCGCGTGGCTGACGCCGAGGGCGTCGAACGGATCGCCGGGCTTGGCGCGGATGCCGGGCCGCGAGGGGATGGCGTTGAGGTCGTCGAGCAGCGCCATCGTTTCCCACTGACGGCTCAGGGCCTCGACCATCAGTGCGCTGCCCAGGCTGCCGAGCGCGCCGAACAGGGCGACCTTGCAGGCGGGTGTTTCGAGGTTCTTCATCAGGGTTCCTCGGTGGGTTGCGGAGGCGTTGCATCTAGACCCCGGCCCCCGCTGCATTGGTTCAGCCAATCGCCCCATGCGGCGCGCGGCGCGGCCTGGCGGAAAAAAGAGCAAACCTTTCGAGGCGCCGCCCCGTCGAAAAAGATGAGTCCGGTTTCATACGGCACCCTGCCGGTGGAGGTGACATGACTCTCTTCTGTCTGATCGGTGGTTGTTCCTGGTCGCCCAGCACCTCGGTGCACATCGGCAAGGAAGACTTGCTGTGCCAGGTCTGCGCACGTTGCGGTGCCTGCCGCTACACGCCCGCCAACGCCGTGCTGGAGCGCGGTGGGTCGTGACCTGGTGGGACCAGGTGCTGGCGACGCTGGCCAACGAGTTCTCCGACCTCGACGACCCGACCCAGGCGACCCGGGTGACCCTGCGCGTGTTGCTGGCCGCGCTGCTGGGCGGCCTGCTCGGGTTCGAGCGCGAGCAGCACGGCAAGGCCGCCGGCATCCGCACCCACATGCTGGTGGCGCTGGGCGCTGCGCTCTTCGTCCTGGCGCCGCAGATGGCGGGGGCCGAATCCGATGCCCTCAGCCGGGTGATCCAGGGGATCGTCGCCGGCATCGGCTTCCTCTGTGCCGGCACCATCCTCAAGCGCGACAGCGAGGCTGAAGTGAAGGGGCTGACCACCGCCGCAGGGCTGTGGCTGACGACGGCCATCGGCGTCACGGTGGGCCTCGGGCGAGAGGCCACCGCAGTGCTGGCGACCCTCCTGGCCCTGGTGATCCTTAACCTGCTGCCGCACCTGGTGTCGCGCCTGGATGGGCGCGACAAGCGATAGGCGAAACTCTTTTCCATCGTCGCGACTCAGAACCTTGTGTGGCAGCCAGCAACAAGGAGTTTTCGCCATGTTCAGAGACTTCAAGCACTGCACCGCGTGGACCGATGCCATGAAGGAAGGGCAGAGCTACGTCGGCCTGATCGAGTACCAGCCCAAGCGCGAGGGCGCCGGCGTGCGGGTGCTCTGGGTGGTGGCACCGGGCTGCGTGTGCGAGAACGAGGCGGAGACCGCCGCCGACAACATGCTGCGGCAGATCCGCGACATCACCGTGGAAGGCAGCGTGATCTACAGCGACGGCGTGGCGCTCTGAGCGCCCCCGCGAGGTGACCCATGGCACGTGCGATCTGGAAGGGCGCCATCAGTTTCGGCCTGGTGCATATTCCCGTGGCGCTGGTTTCGGCCACGTCGTCCCAGGGGGTGGACTTCGATTGGCTGGACAAGCGCAACATGGACCCGGTGGGCTACAAGCGGATCAACAAGCGCACCGGCAAGGAAGTGACCAAGGACGACATCGTCAAAGGCGTGGAGCTGGAGAAGGGCCGCTACGTGGTGATCAGCGAGGAGGAGATCCGCGCCGCCCACCCGGAAGCGACCCAGACCATCGACATCTTCGCCTTCGTCGACAGCGCCGCCATTCCTCTGCAGAACATCGATACCCCCTATTACCTGGCGCCGGTCAAGCGTGGCGAGAAGGTCTACGCCTTGCTGCGCGAGGCGCTCGCCGGCACCGGCAAGGTGGCCCTGGCCAACGTGGTGCTGCACACCCGCCAGCACCTGGCGGCGCTGATGCCGCTGGAGTCGGCCCTGGTGCTGGTGATGCTGCGCTGGCCCGCCGAGGTGCGCGGCCTTGAGAGCCTGGAGCTGGGCACTGCGGTGACCGAGGCCAAGCTGGCCAAGGCCGAGCTGGACATGGCCAAGCGGCTGATCAAGGACATGAGCGCGGACTGGCAGCCGGAGGAGTACGTGGACACCTTCACCGACCGCATCATGGAACTGGTGGAGCGCAAGGCCAGCCAGGGCCGCATCGAGGCGGTGGAAGCAGCGGCCGGCGAGGAGGAGCGGCGCAGCGCCGACGTCATCGACCTCACCGACCTGCTCAAGCGCAGCCTGGGCGGCAAGCCAGGCGCCAGGCCCGCCGCCAAGTCCGAGGCCAAGGCGGCCAAGGGCGCTGCCAAGCCGGCGCGCAAGACCCGAGACAAGCCCACGCGGACCAAGGCCAAGGCCGGTTGAGTCCGCATCCACGCCGAGGTGTCCGCCATGGCCCGCCGTTCCAGCGACTACAACCGCAAGCGCAATTTCGACATCACCTCCGAACCTTGCGAAGAGGCGCGGCCCCGCGGGCGCAGCAAGGCCGGCGCCCTCGGTTTCGTGATCCAGAAGCATGACGCCCGCCACCTGCACTACGACTTCCGCCTCGAGCTGGACGGCACCCTGAAGAGCTGGGCGGTACCCAAGGGCCCGAGCCTCGACCCCAAGGACAAGCGCCTGGCCGTGCACGTCGAGGACCACCCGCTGGGCTATGCCGATTTCGAGGGCAGCATTCCCGCCGGGCAGTACGGCGCGGGGGATGTGATCGTCTGGGATCGCGGCATCTGGCAGCCCCATGGCGACCCCAGGGCCGCCTATGAAGCCGGCAGGCTGAGGTTCACCCTGGTGGGCGAGAAGCTCAGTGGCGACTGGAGCCTGGTGCGCACCCGCCTGCGTGGCAGCGGCGACAAGGAGCAGTGGCTGCTGATCAAGCAGGACGACGAGGTGGCGCGCCCGGCGGAGGAGTACGACATCGTTTCCGCCGAGCCGGCCAGCGTGCTCAGCGGGGCCGATGTCGGCAGCGACGCGCCAGGCGCACGGCCGGGTGCCACACGGCGCGCCGCGAAGGCTGGTGGCAAGACACGCAAGGCTGCGGCGAGCGAGGAGCGCATGCCCGACAGCCTGGCGCCGCAACTGGCGACGCTGGTGGATGCGCCGCCGGCGGGTGACTGGCGCTACGAGATCAAGTTCGACGGCTACCGCATCCTCGCCCGCATCCGTGACGGCGAGGTGCGGCTGTTCACCCGCAACGGCAACGACTGGACCGCGCGCCTGCCCCTGCAGGCCCGTGACCTCGCGGCGCTGGAGCTGGGCGACAGCTGGCTGGATGGCGAGGTGGTGGTGCTCGACGAGGACGGCCTGCCGAGCTTCCAGGGCCTGCAGAACGCATTCGACATCGGTCGCAGCCACAGCATTCTCTATTACCTGTTCGATGCGCCCTTCCTCGATGGCCGTGACCAGCGCCAGCTGCCGCTGGAGGAGCGCCGTGCCGCCCTGGAGAAGGCGCTCAAGGGTCAGCGGCGCAGCCTGCTGCGCTTCTCCGAGGCCTTTTCCGCCAGCCACGAATCGATCCTGGAGAGTGCCTGTTCCATGTCCCTGGAAGGGGTGATCGGCAAGCGCGCGGGAAGCCCCTATCGCTCGGCCCGCAGCCCGGACTGGATCAAGCTCAAGTGCCGTCGGCGCCAGGAGTTCGTGATCGTCGGCTACACCGCGCCCAAGGGCAGCCGCAGCGGCTTCGGTGCCTTGCTGCTGGCCGTCCATGACGAGCCGGGTGGTGAGGAGCTGCGCTATGCCGGGCGTGTCGGCACCGGCTTCGACGAGGCGCGTCTGGCCGACATCCACGGCCGCCTGCAGGCCATCGCACGGGATGACAGCCCGCTGACCAGGGCTCTGCCGGCGGCCCAGCGCCGTGGCGTGCACTGGGTGGAGCCGCAACTGGTGGCCGAGGTGGAGTTCGCCGAGTGGACGGGCGATGCCATCGTGCGCCAGGCCGCGTTCGTCGCCTTGCGCAGCGACAAGCCGGCGGAGCAGATCGTCCGCGAGCAGCCACGCAGGGTTGCCAAGCCGAAGAAGGCCCCCGCGCCCGCCGCCGAGAAGGCCGGCGAGGGAGGGCGCCAGACGCTGGCCAAGGTCTCCATCAGCCACCCGCAGCGGGTCATCGATGACCAGAGCGGCACCCAGAAGCTGGAGCTGGCGCGTTACTACGCGGATGTCGCCGAGTGGGTGCTGCCGCACCTGAAGGGGCGCCCGGTGTCGCTGCTGCGGGCGCCGGAGGGCGTCGGTGGCGAGCTGTTCTTCCAGAAGCACGCCGAGCGCCTGGCGATCCCCAATATCCGCCACCTCGACCCGGAGCTGGACCCGGGGCACGCGCGGCTGATGGAGATCGACACGCTGGAGGCTCTGGTGGGCGCGGTGCAGATGGGCGCCATAGAGCTGCACACCTGGGGGGCCACCAGTGACCGCATCGAACGGCCGGACCGTCTGGTGCTGGACCTGGACCCCGACCCGAAGCTGCCCTGGAAGACCATGCAGGAGGCGACGCGCCTGACCCTATCCGTACTCGACGAGCTGGGCCTGCAGGCCTGGCTCAAGACCAGCGGTGGCAAGGGCATGCACCTGATCGTCCCGCTGGCACGGCATGCCGGCTGGGACGAGGTGAAGGGATTCGGCAAGGCCATCGCCTCCTTCCTCGCGCGCCAGTTGCCGGAACGTTTCGTCGACAAGATGGGGCCGAAGAACCGTGTCGGGCGCATCTTCGTCGACTACCTGCGCAACCAGCGTGGTGCCAGCACCGTCTGCGCCTATTCGGTTCGGGCCCGGCCGGGCCTGCCGGTGTCGGTGCCCATCGAGCGCGATGAACTGGAGCGCCTCAAGGGGTCGGCGCAATGGACCCTGGCCACGCTGCGCCAACGCCTCGACGGCCTCGAGCGCGATCCCTGGCACGACTACCTCGCCCGTCAACGCATCACCCGCGCCATGTGGGATCGCCTGGAAACCGGCCCTGAGGAGTGATGCCGCTGGAGGGGATTTCCTGAACCCCCTGGCGCGGCGCCAGTCCTGTTGAGTAGCAGGCAACGATTCAGGAGATGACCATGAGCGACGAACAGACCCTTCCACCCCAGCACCAGGACCGGCAGCCGGGTCACGAAACGGAGATGCGACCACAGCCGCTGACCATTGGCGAGTACTACCAGGCGGCCGGCAAGCTGGAGGGCATGACCGCGATCGTCACCGGCGCCGACAGCGGCATCGGCCGCGCCGTGGCGGTGCACTACGCCCGTGAAGGGGCCAATGTCGCGGTGCTCTACCTGGACGAGGTGGAGGATGCCGAGCAGACCCGCCTGGAAGTGCAGGCGGCAGGGCGCGACGCGCTGCTGTTCGCCGGGGACGTGGCCGACGGCGGGTTCTGTCGCGCGGTCCTTGAGGCGGTGATCGCCAAGTGGGGCAGGGTGGACGTGCTGGTCAACAATGCCGGCGAGCAGCATCCCCAGGAGCGCCTGGAAGACATCAGCGAGGAGCAGTGGGAGAAGACCTTCCGCACCAACATCTTCGCCATGTTCCAGCTGACCAAGGCGACGTTGCCGCACCTGCGCCCGGGCGCCAGCATCATCAACACCACCTCGGTGACGGCCTACAAGGGCAACCCGACGCTGCTGGACTATTCCTCCACCAAGGGGGCGATCACCTCCTTCACCCGCTCCCTGGCGCTGAACCTGGCCAAGCGCGCCATCCGCGTGAATGCCGTGGCTCCGGGGCCGATCTGGACGCCGCTCATCCCCTCGACCTTCGATGCCGAGAAGGTCGGCCATTTCGGTGCCGAAACCCCGCTGGGCCATCCCGGCCAGCCGGCGGACGTGGCACCGGCCTACGTCTACCTGGCGAGCGCGGACTCGGCCTACGTCAGCGGCCAGGTGCTGCACGTGAATGGCGGCATCGTGGTGAACGGTTAGGGCACTGCGCGTGGGTTGGCGCCGCGAGGTCCAACGCAGCGAAGTCCGCAGTTACAGGCCCTCCCCGTGGGAGCGGCCTCAGCCGCGAAAGACCCGGCGCAGGCACTGGGCCGCGAGCTGGCCGGGCACTCCATCGCGAATGAATTCGCTCCCACAAATTGGCACCGCGCGTAGGTTGGTGCCGCGAGGCCCAACGCAGCGACGTCCGCAGTTGCAGGCCCTCTCCGTGGGAGCGGCTTCAGCCGCGAAAGACCCGGCGCAGGCACTGGGCCGCGAGCTGGCCGGATGCTCCATCGCGAACGAATTCTCCCTCACAAGATGCACCACGCCCGGCGGCACCGAGCGGGGTAAATCGCAGGCAATAAAAAGCCCCGCTCATGCGGGGCTTTGGGTCGACGTGCCGGGCGTCAGGCGGTGAGGGCGCGCTGGGCGCGGTCGATCACCTGCTGGAGCTGGCTGGAGTTGCTGTACTGCTCCGGGTAGAGGCGCTGGCTGTGGCAAGCGACACCGTACTCGCTGACGATGGTGAAGCTGAAGCCGCCCTTGCGGGAAGGCGCGTTGATCTGGCACTGGAGCGGTGCGAAGGCGCGGGTGAGTGCGCTGATGGCTTGTTCTGCCTGGTGATGGATAGTCATGTGGTTAGGTCCTGCAAAATGCGGCAATCGGGCCGCGAAATAAAACTCCGAATCCGTCGCCCACCGTGGGCACACAGGATGATCCTTATCGGAGCGAATGAGCTGGCGGAAAGTTCCGCCTGTCAGCGGAGCGAGCCAGCCAAGTACTTTGGATGCCAGGTTGTAATCGTGGGCAAGGTTCTGGCCCGTTGATTGTCCTGATCAGACTTCTGGATGGGAGGCCAGGACGGATGCGTTGCCAGTGGGTGGCGGGGGCATCGGTCAGGTAACCATCAAGGAGACCGGTATCGCGTTGCGCCTGGGTGGCGCTGCCTGCGAGTGGCCGGATTGACTTACAGCTAGGTACTAGGTGCGAGATCATACGGCAAGCTCCGATGATTGGATAGGGCCACAGGAGCCCGGTTGTATCCGAATCCTTCTGTTTTTTAGCGCCTCTTCATGACAATCCGTCGATTCTGGCTTCCGTGCCCCCTGCTGCCCATCTGACTTGTCCGATTCGCGGGCAAAAAAAAAGCAGCTCGGGGGGCGAGCTGCATATTGGCCAAAGGGGGGGATGGCCATGGGAGGAGCATGCAATCTGGGGTGACTCAGCCCTTGCTGGGCTGCATGTCGCGGATGGCGTTGGACATCCCTTGATCCTGTTTCACCAGCGCCCGCCGGACCTTGGCCAACTGCTCGGGCGGCAGGCCGCTCTTGCCGAACATCTCCAGGGCGAACTGGCGGACCTGCGCATCGGTGTAGGGCGTCTCCTCGCTGTACTGCGGCGAGGTGCAGCCAGCCAGGGCGAGGGCGGCGAGCAGGGCGAGGCGTGTGATCGACGTGTGCATCCGGCCCTCCTGTTCGGCTGTCTGCGTGGCGATGGGCGCAGATTAGCCAAGCGGCGGCGGAGGCAGAAATCATCAGGCTTGATAGTGATTATCGGGGTGGCGCATCGCGCGCCGGGGGAGGGTGCCGCCGGTTGGCGGCACCCGGCGGGATCAGCGGTTGACGTCCACCACCACGCGGCCGCGCACCCGGCCTTCGAGCAGCTCGCCGGCGGTGAGCACCGCCTCGCCCAGGCCGATCTCGCGGGTGATCGCGTTCAGCAGCGCGAGGTCGAGGTCACGGGCCAGGCGATCCCAGGCCTCGATGCGGTCGGCGCGCGGGCGCATCACGCTGTCGATGCCCGCCAGGGTCACGCCACGCAGGATGAAGGGCGCGACGCTGGCGGGAAAATCCATGCCCTGGGCCAGGCCGCAGGCAGCGACCGCGCCGCCGTAGCGGATGCCGGCGCAGACGTTGGCCAGGGTGTGGCTGCCGACCGAGTCGATGGCACCGGCCCAGCGCTCCTTGCCCAGCGGGCGGCCGGGTTCGGCGAGGCTGGCGCGGTCGATGATCTCGCTGGCGCCCAGGCGCTTGAGGTAGTCCGCTTCCTGCGGTCGGCCGGTGGAGGCCGCCACCTGGTAGCCGAGGCGGGCGAGCAGGGCGATGGCGAAGCTGCCGACGCCGCCGTTGGCGCCGGTCACCAGCACCTGGCCCTTGTCCGGGGTCACGCCGTTGCGCTCCAGGGTCAGCACCGAAAGCATCGCGGTGTAGCCGGCGGTGCCGATGGCCATCGCCTGGCGCGAGGTGAAGCCGGCCGGCAGCGGGATCAGCCAGTCGGCCTTGAGACGCGCCTTCTGAGCCAGGCCGCCCCAGTGCGTCTCGCCCACGCCCCAGCCGTTGAGCAGCACCTTGTCTCCGGCCTTGAAGGCGGGGCTGTCGCTGGCCTCCACGGTGCCGGCCAGGTCGATGCCGGCGACCATGGGGAAGCTGCGCACCACCGGGCCCTTGCCAGTGATGGCCAGGCCGTCCTTGTAGTTCAGGGTGCTGTAGTCGACCTTCACGGTGACCTCGCCCGCGGGCAGTTGCGCCTCGTCCAGCTCGGCCAGCGTGGCGCGGTAGCCGGTGTCGTCCTTGTCGATCAGGATGCCTTTGAACATCGGGTGTCTCCTCATGCGGAACCTAGGGAAAGGGACGGGCTAGCGCGGCAGCCCGGCGAGAAATCCTTCGATGAAACAGTCCAGCGGCGCGTTGCCCTGCACCAGCCGGGCGCGCAGCACGGCGCCTTCCCAGCCGATCCAGAAGAACGCGGCCCAGCGCTCGCAATCCGTGTCCGGAGCCAGCTCGCCCTCGGCCTTGGCGGCCTCCAGGCACAGGGCCAGGCGCTGCTGCCAACTGAGCAGGATGGCCTCCAGGGACTCGCGGAAGGCCTCCGGCAGCTGGGTCACCTCCTGGCCCAGGTTGCCCACCAGGCAGCCTCGGCGGAATTCGAAACGCAGCATGCCGGCCTTGGCGTCCTCGACGAAGGCGGCGATGCGCGCCAGCGGAGGGCGCGACGCGTCCAGCAGGCAGCGGTCCAGCTTGCGCGCGAAGTAGTCGGCGTAGTTCGCCAGCACCGCGTGGCCGAAGTCTTCCTTGCTCTGGAAGTAGTGGTAGAACGAGCCCTTGGGCACGCCGACGCGGCTCAGCACCGCATCGATGCCGGTGCTGAGGAAACCCTGCTCGGTGAGGATCTCGGTGCCGCAACGCACCAGGGCGTCGCGGGTGTCGGGGTTGTCGCGATTGACCTTGGGCGGTCGGCCGCGACGGGGCGGGGGTATGGAATCGGTCATGGCGGGGGGATATTAGACCGATTGTCTATAAAATCAATGGCGGGTGCGTCGCATCGCTCGCACCCGCCTCGCGCAGCCCCTTATCCGGCAGCGACGAGCTGGCGGATCGCCTGTTCGAAATACTCCGCCGGCTGGCCACCGCTGATCAGGTGGCGGCCGTTGAGGATCACCGACGGCACCGAGCGGATGCCGTGGCTCGTGTAGAAGTGTTCCTCCTCGCGCACCTCCTCGGCGAAGCGGCCGGACTCCAGCACCTCGCGCGCCGCCGCCGCGTCCAGCCCGGCGGCTGCGGCCACTTCCACCAGCACCGCGCGGTCGCTGGGGTTGCGCCCCTCGCTGAAGTAGGCGGCCAGCAGGCCCTGCTTGAGCGCCAGTTGGCGGCCTTCCAGCCCTGCCCAGTGCAGCAGGCGGTGGGCGTCGAAGGTGTTGTAGATGCGCCCGCGCGCCTGCATGTCGAAGCGGAAGCCCACCTCGGCGCCGCGCTGGCGGATGTGCTCGCGGTTGGCCGCCACCTGCTCCGGCGTGCTGCCGTACTTCTGCTGGATGTGCTCGACGATGTCCTGGCCTTCCGGCGGCATGTCCGGGTTCAGCTCGAAGGGCTTGAAGGCGAGCGTGACCTTCACCTCGTCGCCGAGGTTGGCGATGGCCTGCTGCAGCGCGCCCAGCCCGACCGCGCACCAGGGGCAGACCACGTCGGATACGAAGTCGATGCTGATGGCCTTGCTCATGGGAAATGCTCCGTGATGGGGGAAGGCGCCCAGTCTATGCCTCGAAAGCGTGCACCGCGACGTATCGCACGACTGTCATCGGCCGGCGGTAAAAAAACAGCGGCCTGACGACGCTTCCAGGCTTGCGTCGGCGGCATCTTCAACCATGCTTGGTAATCCGCCCCGGCTGCTTCGCCGCTCGCGTCCCCGAGCGGCCGTGCCGTTCCCGTTCCGAACCCATCCCGACCATTACGAGGTGTAGACAATGGCCCGCGCGACCCCCATCAACCGCTACCGCAACATCGGCATCGTGGCCCACGTGGATGCGGGCAAGACCACCACCACCGAGCGGATCCTGTTCTACACCGGGGTCAACCACAAGATGGGCGAAGTGCACGACGGCGCCGCCACCATGGACTGGATGGTGCAGGAGCAGGAGCGCGGCATCACCATCACCTCGGCCGCCACCACCGCCTTCTGGTCCGGTTCGGCCAAGCAGTTCGACAAGTACCGCTTCAACATCATCGACACCCCCGGGCACGTCGACTTCACCATCGAGGTGGAGCGCTCCCTGCGCGTGCTCGACGGCGCGGTGGTGGTGTTCAGCGGCGCCGACGGCGTCGAGCCGCAGTCCGAGACCGTGTGGCGCCAGGCCAACAAGTACGGCGTGCCGCGCATCGCCTACGTCAACAAGATGGACCGCGCCGGCGCCAACTTCCTCTGGGTGGTCGGGCAGATCAAGCAGCGCCTCGGCCACACCCCGGTGCCCATCCAGCTGCCCATCGGCGCCGAGGAGAACTTCGAGGGCCAGATCGACCTGCTGAAGATGAAGGCCATCTACTGGAACGATGCCGACCAGGGCACCAGCTTTCGCGAGGAGGAGATCCCCGCCAACCTGCTCGCCGAAGCCCAGGAATGGCGCGAGAAGCTGGTCGAGGCCGCCGCCGAGTCCAGCGAAGAGCTGATGAACAAGTACCTCGAGGGCGAGGAGCTCTCCATCGAGGAGATCAAGGCCGGCCTGCGCCAGCGCACCATCGCCTGCGAGATCGTGCCCGCCGTGCTCGGCTCCTCGTTCAAGAACAAGGGCGTGCCCCTGGTGCTCGACGCGGTGATCGAGCTGCTGCCGGCGCCCATCGAGATCCCCGCGATCAAGGGTACCCACCCGGACGACGAAAACCGCCACGACGAGCGCCATGCCGACGACGACGAACCCTTCTCGGCGCTGGCCTTCAAGATCGCCACCGACCCCTTCGTCGGCACCCTGACCTTCACCCGCGTCTACTCCGGCGTACTGAGCTCCGGCGACTCGGTGCTCAACTCGGTCAAGGGCAAGAAGGAGCGCGTCGGCCGCATGGTGCAGATGCACGCCAACACCCGCGAGGAGATCAAGGAAGTGCGCGCCGGCGACATCGCCGCGCTGATCGGCATGAAGGACGTCACCACCGGCGACACCCTGTGCGACCTCGACAAGCCGATCATCCTCGAACGCATGGACTTCCCCGAGCCGGTGATCTCGGTGGCGGTGGAGCCCAAGACCAAGGCCGACCAGGAGAAGATGGGCATCGCCCTCGGCAAGCTGGCCCAGGAAGACCCGTCCTTCCGCGTGCGCTCGGACGAGGAGTCCGGCCAGACCATCATCTCCGGCATGGGCGAGCTGCACCTGGACATCCTCATCGACCGCATGAAGCGCGAGTTCAACGTCGAGGCCAACATCGGCAAGCCCCAGGTCGCCTACCGCGAGAAGATCCGCAATCGCTGCGAGATCGAAGGCAAGTTCGTCCGCCAGTCCGGCGGCCGCGGCCAGTTCGGCCACTGCTGGATCCGCTTCGAACCGGGCGAGGAGGGCAAGGACACCCTGGAGTTCGTCAACGAAGTGGTGGGCGGCGTCATCCCGCGCGAATACATCCCGGCGATCCAGAAGGGCATCGAGGAGCAGATGAAGAACGGTGTGCTCGCCGGCTACCCGCTGCTCGGCCTCAAGGCCACGGTGTTCGACGGCTCCTACCACGACGTCGACTCCAACGAGATGGCGTTCAAGATCGCCGCCTCCATGGCCACCAAGCAGCTGGCGCAGAAGGGCGGCGCGGTGCTGCTGGAGCCGATCATGAAGGTCGAGGTGGTCACCCCCGAGGACTACATGGGCGACGTCATGGGCGACCTCAACCGCCGGCGCGGCCTGATCCAGGGCATGGACGAAGCGCCGGCCGGGCGCATCATCCGCGCCGAAGTGCCGCTGGGCGAGATGTTCGGCTACGCCACCGACGTGCGCTCCATGTCCCAGGGCCGCGCCAGCTACTCCATGGAGTTCTCCCGCTACGCCGAAGCCCCGGCCAACATCGCCGACGCCATCGTCAAGAAACAGGGCTAGCCTCGCGCATGGCCCTCTCCACGGGGAGGGCCATCCTGTAGCCCGGGCTTCAGCGCGGGAACTCCCCGCGACAATCCCCTAATTTTCCCTCGCGCCCCGACGTCATCTGTTGCACAGACCTCCCATTTCGCGAGCCTCCCATGCCCCAGCTGACCCCCCTGTCGAACCTCCCGCTGCCCGGTGGGCAGAGCCTCGGCGCCGACGAGACCGACACCCGCCTGCACCTCACCCTCGACGGCCGGGCGCTGATCGACCTGGTGCTGCAACGCGGTGCAGAACCGCGCCTGCAGGTGCTCGGCACCCAGCCGGATGTGCACGCCCTGCACGCCGCCTGCTACTGGTTGCTGGCCCGCGACCCGGCCTGCCAGCGCCTGCACTGGCAACTGCCCCAGGTGCCCACCGAGGCCCTGGCCAGCGGCCTGCTGCTGGCCAGCGGGGCAGGGGAGTACCGCTGCGAGCGCGGCCAGTTCTGGCAGCTGCCGGCGCCCTGGATCGCCGCCGCCAGCCCCTACCCGGAGCGCATGGTCGTCAGCGACGGCAAGCGCCACCCGCAGCGCCCGCCCAAGCCCGGCGGCGAGCTCTACCGGCGTTTCGACGCGCGCCTGGGCAGCTGGATTTCCCTGCGCGCGCTGGATATCGACAGCGACCTGGAACGCTTCAACCGCTGGCAGAACTCGCCCCGCGTGCTGGCGTTCTGGCAGGAAGGCGGCGACCTCGACCAGCACCGCGCCTACCTGCAGAAGCTGCACGACGACCCCCACGCGCTGACCCTGATCGGCTGCTTCGACGACCAGCCCTTCGCCTACTTCGAAGCCTACTGGGCCAAGGAAGACCGCATCGCGCCGTTCTACGCGGTGGACGACTACGACCGCGGCATCCACATGCTGGTGGGCGAGGAGAGCCATCGCGGCCCGCACAAGGTGGCCAGCTGGCTGGCGGCGCTGACCCACTTCCTCTTCCTCGACGACCCACGTACCCGCCGCGTGGTGGCCGAGCCCCGCGCCGACAACGCGCGGATGATCGGCCACATGCAGCACCTGGGTTACTACCGGGAGAAGGAGTTCGACTTCCCGCACAAGCGCGCCGCACTCATGGCCATCGGCCGCGAGCGCTTCTTCGACCATTGCGTGCTGGCCTGAGCAAGCAACGTTCTCCCTAGGTAGCCCGGGCTTCAGCCCGGGACCGTGGTCGCAGCAATCCCCGGACTGAAGTCCGGGCTACGGGGCTGGCCTGAGGCGTGGAATCTCCGGGGCCTTCGCCCCGGGATGACGATCCGGGGGAAGGATCAGGCGGATTTTTCGCGGCGCTCCCCGTCGTTGCCGGCGGCCTTCTCGGCTTCGGCGCGGGTCACCTTGCGGCAATGCACCAGGGCATCGCGGATCATGAAGTTGACCAGGGTCGGGGAGACGCCCAGCTCCTTGGCGATGTCCTTCTGCGGCACGCCGTGCAGGCGGTACATCTCGAAGGCGTAGCGGGTGCGCGCCGGCAGTTCGGCCAGGGCATCGGCTATGTGTTCGAGGGTCGCGTAGTTGATGTGCGAAGCCTCGGGCGAAGCCCCCAGGGTCACCACCACGTTGAGGCCCTCCTCCTCGGTGCCGGAATATCTCTGCTCCAGGGCCTGCTTGCGGTAGTGGTCGATGGCCAGGTTGCGCACGATCTGGAACAGGTAGCTGAGCTGCGCCTTGAACGACGAGGTGATCTGCGGGGCCGAATGCAGCCTGAAGAACGCATCCTGCACCACATCCTCGGCGCGGGAACGGCATCCGGTGATACGCGCGGCGATCTTCACGAGGATCGAGCGGTTATCGATGAATGCCTGGAGTAAGGGTGAATCGCACCTGCTTGTGGACAGTTGATCCGTCATGGAAATCACCTTGCGCTTGGGGAGGCAGAGGGCGCCGGGAAGGGGGCGGCCTGTTCAGCGGGGTAACAAATTATGTCCAATGATAATCATTGTCAAATGCGATGAATAATTAATATTCGACTTTCTGCAGCAGAGCACGGGCAGGCTTCAGCTCTGTTGCAGCGCCGCTCTGCGTCGGCACTTCCGATCAACGGCGCAGCGCGGCCCCGGGGCGGGGACGATCCGCTAATTATTTTCGGGCTCCATCCGTTCTCCTCTGTGAAAGCGCGGGCAGGTGGCCCCGCTGCATGGGTTTCGCAGACAGGAGAACGACATGGTGTTCGATCGTGATGACGTGGTGTTCCAGGTGGTCATCAACCACGAGGAGCAGTACTCGATCTGGCCGGACTACAAGGCCATCCCCGCCGGCTGGCGCGCCGCCGGCAAGAGCGGGCTGAAGCAGGAGTGCCTGGCGTACATCGAGGAGCACTGGACCGACATGCGCCCCCTGAGCCTGCGCAAGCAGATGGAACAGGCCGAAGGGGTGGCCTGAGGTGAGCGCGCCGATCAGCCTGCGCCTGTTCTGCCTGCCGTACTCCGGCGCCAGCGCCATGGCCTACAACCGCTGGCGGCGCATCCTGCCCGCCTGGCTGGTGGTGCAGCCGCTGGAACTGCCGGGGCGCGGCATGCGCATGGACGAGCCGCTGCACACCCGCCTCGACACGCTGGTGGCGCAGCTCGCCCGCGAGGTCGCGCCCCAGGTGCAGCAGCCCTACGCGCTGTTCGGCCACAGCCTGGGCGGGCTGCTCGCCTTCGAGCTGGCCCACGCCCTGCGCGAGAAGGGGCTGCCCGAGCCCCTGGCGCTGTTCCCCTCGGCCACCGCCGGCCCGGCCCGGCGCAATGTCGATGACTACCGCGACGCCAAGAGCGACGCCGAGCTGATCGCCAGGCTGCGCAGCCTCCAGGGCACCCCGGAGGAGGCCCTGGCCAACGAGGAGCTGCTGCGCCTGACGCTGCCCATCCTGCGCGCCGACTTCCTCGTTGCCGGCAGCTACGCCTACCGCCGGCGCGAGCCGCTGTGCTCGCCCATCCACGTGCTCGGCGGCAAGGCCGACGAGCTGCGCGTGGACCAGCTGCTGGACTGGCAGGACGAGACCGCCACCGGCTTCTCCCTCGATATGTTCGAGGGGCACCACTTCTTCCTCCAGCAACAGGAGGCCGCCGTGCTGCGCACCCTCAAGCGCTACGCCGAGCAGCACCTGCTGCGCCTGCGCGCCCGCACGTCGCGCCAGGTTCCGCTGGCGGCCGGCTGAGCCGCCCGGCGCGGCCGTCGTGCCGGGCGCGCCCCTTCGTTTCAACGAACCCCGAATTCAAGCCGCATCAGGCAGGACGACAACATGATGGACGCCTTCGAACTCCCCAGCACCCTGGTCCAGGCCCTGCAGCGCCGCGCTGCCGAACAGCCGGAACGCCTCGCCCTGCGCTTTCTCGAAGGCGAGGGCGACGGCGTGGTCATCAGCTACCGGGAGCTGGACCGGTGCGCCCGGGTGATCGCCGCCGCCCTGCAGGCGGAAGCGGAGTTCGGCGACCGCGCGGTGCTTCTGTTCGACAGTGGCCCCGATTACGTCGCCGCGTTCTTCGGCTGCCTCTACGCCGGCGTCATCGCCGTGCCCGCCTACCCGCCGGAGTCCGCACGCCGCCATCACCAGCTGCGCCTGCTGTCGATCATCGACGACGCCGAGCCGGCCCTGGTGCTGACCAGCGCCGCCCTGCGCGAACCCCTGCAGCAACTGAGCACCGACCTGGGCACTGCCGGCCCGGCGCTGCTCTGCGTCGAGGACCTGCAGGACGAACTGGCCGACGCCTGGTGCGAGCCGGTGCTGGCCGCCGACGACATCGCCTTCCTGCAATACACCTCCGGCTCCACCTCGCTGCCCAAGGGCGTGCAGGTGAGCCACGGCAACCTGGTGGCCAATGAGCTGCTGATCCGCCGTGGCTTCGGCATCGGCGCGGACGACGTGATCGTCAGCTGGCTGCCGCTCTACCACGACATGGGCCTGATCGGCGGCCTGCTGCAACCTATCTTCAGCGGCGTGCCCTGCGTGCTCATGTCGCCGCGCTACTTCCTCGAACGCCCGGTGCGCTGGCTGGAGGCCATCGCCCAGTACGGTGGCACCGTCAGCGGCGGCCCCGATTTCGCCTACCGCCTGTGCTGCGAGCGGGTCAGCGCCGCGGCCCTGGCGCGGCTGGACCTCAGCGGCTGGCGCGTGGCTTTCTCCGGCTCCGAGCCGATCCGCCAGGACAGCCTCGAGCGCTTCGCCGGCCAGTTCGCCGCCTGCGGCTTCTCCGCCGCCAGCTTCCTCGCCTGCTACGGCCTGGCCGAGGCGACCCTGTTCGTCACCGGCGGTGTGCGCGGCCAGGGCATTCCCGCCCTCGGCGTGGACGGCGCCGCACTGGCTCGGAACCGCATCGAGCCGGGCGCCGACAGCCTGCTGATGAGCTGCGGCTTCGGCCAACCCGGGCACGCGGTGATGATCGTCGAGCCGGCCACCGGCGCCACGCTCGGCGAGAACCAGGTGGGCGAGATCTGGGCCAGCGGCCCGAGCATCGCCCACGGCTACTGGCGCAACCCGGAAGCCACCGCCAAGGCCTTCGTCGACCGTGACGGCACCAGTTGGCTGCGCACCGGCGACCTGGGCTTTTTGCGCGACGGCGAGCTGTTCGTCAGCGGCCGCCTCAAGGACATGCTCATCGTCCGGGGCCACAACCTCTACCCGCAGGACATCGAGCGCACCGTCGAGACCGAGGTGGCGCAGGTGCGCAAGGGCCGCGTCGCCGCCTTCGCCGTGGAACAGGACGGCGAGGAGGGCATCGGCATCGCCGTGGAGATCGGCCGCAGCGTGCAGAAGGCCCACGCACCGGAAACCCTGATCCGCATGATCCGCCAGGCCGTGGCCGAGGCCTGCCAGGAGGCGCCGCGCGTGGTGGTGCTGCTCAACCCCGGCGCCTTGCCCAAGACCTCCAGCGGCAAGCTGCAACGCTCCGCCTGCCGCAGCGGCCTGGAAGACGGCAGCCTCGACGCCTACGCCTGCTTCCCCGATGCCGCCGCCAGCGCCACGCCGGTTGCCAGCAGTGAGGCGGCCGGTGACCTGCAACAGCGCATCGCCGCCCTCTGGTCCGAGCAGTTGCAGGTGCCGGTGGTGAACGCCGACGACAGTTTCTTCCTGCTCGGCGGCAACTCCATCGGCGCCGCCCAGGTGATGGCGCGCCTGCGCGACGAACTGGGCCTGGAGCTGGAACTGCGCCAGCTCTTCGAGGCCCGCTCCCTGGCCGAATTCACTGCTGCGGTGCAGGCCCAGCAGGCCAGCGGTGCACCGCGCCAGGGCACCATCCCGCGCCTGCCGCGCAACCAGGACCTGCCGCAATCCCCGGCGCAGAACCGCCTCTGGTTCCTCTGGCAGCTGGACCCGCAGAGCGCCGCCTACAACATCCCCGGCGGCCTGCGCCTGCGCGGCGAGCTGGACGAAGGCGCCGTGCTGCGCAGCTTCCAGCAACTGGTGCAGCGCCACGAAGCGCTGCGCACGCGCTTCCTCGAACGGGACGGCGTCGCCCTGCAACGCATCCTGCCGTCCCAGGAACTGGGCCTGTCGCGCCTCGACCTCAGCCACCTCGACGGCGCCGAGCGCGACGCCCGTGTCGCCCAGCTGCGCGAAGAGGAAGCCCAGGTGCCCTTCGACCTGGAGCAGGGCCCGCTGCTGCGACTGACCCTGGTGCGCCTGGACGACGAACAGCACCAGCTGTGGCTGACCCTGCACCACATCGTCGCTGACGGCTGGTCGCTGAACCTGCTGCTGGACGAATTCTCCCGCCTCTATGGCGCCGCTTGCGGTGGCCCGGCGGCGGACCTGGCGCCCTTGCCCCTGGGCTACGCCGACTTCGCCGCCTGGCAGCGCCAGTGGCTGGCCGAGGGCGAGGCCGAGCGCCAGCTGGCCTGGTGGCGCGAGCAGCTGGGCGACGAGGCCCCGGCCCTGCAACTGCCCACCGACCGCCCGCGCACCGCCCAGCGCAGCCACGCCGCCGCGCGCCACAGCCTGCGCCTGGACGACGACCTGGCCAAGGCCCTGCGCACGCTGGTCCAGGCCGAGCACTCGACCCTGTTCATGGTGCTGCTGGCGGCCTTCCAGGGCCTGCTGTTCCGCCTCAGCGGGCAGGCGGACATCCGCGTCGGTGTGCCCGGCGCCAACCGCCAGCGCCTGGAAACCCAGGGCCTGGTCGGCTTCTTCATCAACACCCTGGTGCTGCGTGGCCAGCTCGACGGCCGCCGCACCTTCGGTGAACTGCTGGCCCAGGCCCGCGAGGCCACCCTCGGTGCCCAGGCGCATCAGGACCTGCCCTTCGACCGCCTGGTGGACGCCCTTGGCGGCGAGCCGTTCCAGGTCATGTTCAACCACCAGCAGCGCGACCTCTCAGCGCTGCGCCGCCTGCCGGGCCTGCTCGCCGACGAGCTGCCCTGGCACAGCCGCGAGGCCAAGTTCGACCTGCAACTGCACAGCGAGGAAGACGCCCGTGGCCGCCTGACCCTGGCCTTCGACTACGCCACCGAACTGTTCGACGCCGGCAGCGTGCGCCGCCTGGCCGAGCGCTTCGTCAGCCTGCTGCGCCAGGTGGCCGAGCAGCCTGAGCTTGCCCTGGGCGATATCCAGTTGCTGGACGAGGCCGAGCGCAGCCAGCTTGCCGGCTGGGCCCGAGCGCCACAGCCCGCCGCCAGCCGCTGGTTGCCCGAATTGCTGGAACGACAGGCCGCCGCCGACCCGCAGCGCATCGTCCTCCAGTGGGCCGAAGGGCAACTGGACAGCGCCACGCTGCACCGCCGCGCCAACCGCCTGGCCCATCGCCTGCAGGCCCTTGGCGTCGGCCCCGACGTGCCGGTGGCCATCGCCGCCGAGCGCTCGCCGGAACTGCTGGTCGGCCTGCTGGCCATCATCAAGGCCGGCGGCGCCTATGTACCGCTGGACGTGGACTACCCCCGCGAACGTATCGCCTACATGCTGCAGGACTGCGGCGCGCGCCTGCTGCTGACCCAGTCGCAGCAGGTGGAGCGCCTGCCGATTCATGAGGGCGTCCGCGTCATCGAGCTGGACCGGGAGGAGGGCGACTGGCCCGACAGCCCGCCGAATGCCGCCGTGCACGGCGACAACCTCGCCTACGTCATCTACACCTCCGGCTCCACCGGCCAGCCCAAGGGCGTCGGCAACACCCACGCCGCCCTGGCCGAGCGCCTGGCCTGGATGCAGGCGCAATACCGCCTGGATGCCAGCGACGTGCTGCTGCAGAAGGCCCCGGTGAGCTTCGACGTCTCCGTCTGGGAATGCTTCTGGCCGCTGGTCACCGAGGCGCGCCTGGTGCTGGCCGCGCCCGGCGAGCACCGCGACCCGCGCCGCCTGGTGCAGCTGGTGCGTGACCACGGCGTGACCACGTTGCACTTCGTGCCGCCGCTGCTGCAGCTGTTCATCGAGGAGGCGGGCGTCAGCGAATGCACCTCCCTGCGCCGCCTGTTCTCCGGTGGCGAGGCGCTGCCCGCCTCCCTGCGTGACCGGGTGCTGGAGCGCCTGCCGGCGGTGCGCCTGGACAACCGCTACGGCCCCACCGAAACCGCCATCAACGTCACCCACTGGCAATGCCGCGTCGAAGACGGCGAGCGCTCACCCATCGGCCAGCCCCTGGGCAACGTGCTCTGCCATGTGCTGGATGCCGAGCTCTCGGCCCTGCCGGTCGGCGTGCCCGGCGAGCTGTGCATCGGTGGCGCGGGCCTCGCCCGTGGCTACCTGGGCCGCGCGGCACTCACCGCCGAACGCTTCGTGCCCGACCCCTTCGGCGAGCCGGGCGCGCGCCTGTACCGCACCGGTGACCGCGCCCGCTGGGGCACCGACGGCGCGCTGGACTACCTCGGCCGCCTCGACAGCCAGGTCAAGCTGCGCGGCTTCCGTGTCGAGCCGGAAGAAATCCGCGCCCGCCTGCTGGCCCAGCCCGGCGTCGGACAGGCCGTGGTGGTGCTGCGCGACGGCCCCGGCGGCCCGCGCCTGGTGGGCTACTACTGCGCCAACGGTGCCAACGAAGAGGAAGCCCGGCAGACCGAGCGCCTGCTGCAGGCCCTGCGTGACGAGCTGCCGGAGTACATGGTGCCGGCGCAGCTGATGCGCCTGGAGGCACTGCCGGTCGGCCCCAGCGGCAAGCTGGACCGCCGCGCGCTGCCCGAGCCGGCCTGGCAGCAGGCCGAGCACCGTGAGCCTGCCACTGAGCTGGAGCAACGGGTCGCCGCCATCTGGCGCGAGGTGCTGGGCAGCCAGCGCATCGGCCTGGACGACGACTTCTTCGCCCTCGGTGGCCATTCGCTGCTGGCCACCCAGATCGTCTCCCGCACCCGCCAGGCCTGCGACGTCGAGCTGCCGCTGCGCGCGCTGTTCGAGGCCAGCACCCTGGCCGGTTTCTGCGCCGAAGTGGCGCGCATCCAGGCCAGCGGCCAGGTGGACAGCCAGGGCGTGATCGCCCGCGTCG
This sequence comes from Pseudomonas sp. Pc102, assembly GCF_018408275.1. Lineage (NCBI taxonomy): Bacteria > Pseudomonadati > Pseudomonadota > Gammaproteobacteria > Pseudomonadales > Pseudomonadaceae > Pseudomonas > Pseudomonas sp. Pc102. Next base: position 2,945,510 of record NZ_AP021905.1, read on the forward strand.
ACCGCAGCCGCCCGGTGCCGCTGTCCTATTCCCAGCAGCGCATGTGGTTCCTCTGGCAACTGGAGCCGGACAGCCCCGCCTACAACGTCGGCGGCCTCGCGCGCCTCAGCGGCCCGCTGGACGTGGCCCGCTTCGAGGCCGCCTTGCAGGCACTGGTGCAGCGCCACGAGACCCTGCGCACCACCTTCCCCAGCGAGAACGGCGTGCCGCGCCAGCAGGTGGCCGAGCAATCGAACCTGGTCATGGGCTGGGAGGATTTCTCCGCTCTGGACGCCGACACCCGCCAGGCCCGCCTGCAGGCGCTGGCCGATGACGAGGCCCATCGCCCCTTCGACCTGGAAACCGGTCCGCTGCTGCGGGTGGTGATGGTCAAGGGCGGCGAGCGCGAGCACCACCTGGTGGTGACCCTGCACCACATCGTCACCGAAGGCTGGGCGATGGACATCTTCGCCCGCGAACTGGGCGCGCTCTACGAGGCCTTCCTCGACGACCGCGAATCGCCCCTGGCGCCGTTGCCGGTGCAGTACCTCGACTACAGCGCCTGGCAGCGCCAGTGGCTGGAGAGTGGCGAGCGCCAGCGCCAGCTGGACTACTGGACGGCCCAGCTGGGCCACGAGCACCCGCTGCTGGAGCTGCCGACGGACCGCCCACGCCCGCCGGCCCAGAGCCACCGGGGCGAGCTGTACCGCTTCGACCTGCCGGCCGCACTGGCCGAGCGCGTGCGCGCCTTCAACGCGGCCAACGGCCTGACCCTGTTCATGACCATGACCGCCACCCTGGCCGTGCTGCTGCACCGCTACAGCGGCCAGCAGGACCTGCGCATCGGCGCGCCGGTGGCCAACCGCATCCGCCCGGAAAGCGAAGGGCTGATCGGCGCCTTCCTCAATACCCAGGTGCTGCGTTGCCAGCTCGACGGGCAGATGAGCGTCGCCGCGCTGCTGGAGCAGGTGCGCCACACCGTGATCGAGGGCCAGTCTCACCAGGACCTGCCCTTCGACCAGCTCGTCGAGGCCCTGCAGCCGCCGCGCAGCAGCGCCTACAACCCGCTGTTCCAGGTGATGTGCAACGTGCAGCGCTGGGAGTTCCAGCAGACCCGCGAGCTGGCAGGGATGAAGGTCGAGTACATCGCCAACGACGCCCGCGCCACCAAGTTCGACCTCAACCTGGAAGTCACCGACCTCGACCATCGCCTCGGCTGCTGCTTCACCTACAGCTCCGACCTGTTCGACGAGCCGCGCATCGCGCGCATGGCCACCCACCTGTGCAACCTGCTGGCGGCGCTGCTGGGCGACCCCGCGCGGCGCCTGGCCGAGCTGCCGCTGCTGGGTGAAAGCGAGCGCCTGGCGCAGCTCGAAAGTCTGGGCGAGGAGCCCGGCGAGCACCGCCTCGACGGCTGCATCCATCATTTGTTCGCCGCGCAGGCTGCGCGCACGCCCAGGGCGCCGGCCCTGACCTTCGCCGGCGAGACCCTCGACTACGCCACCCTGGACGCCCGCGCCAACCGCCTGGCCCACCTGCTGCGCGAGCGTGGCGTCCGCCCCGAGGTGCGCGTCGGCCTGGCCCTGGAGCGTTCGGCGGCGATGGTGGTCGGCCTGCTGGCCATCCTCAAGGCCGGCGGCGCCTACGTGCCGCTGGACCCGGAATACCCCACCGAGCGCCTGCACTACATGATCGAGGACAGCGGCATCGTCCTGCTGCTGGGCCAGGCCGCGCTGTTCGACACCCTCGGCGAGCTGCCGGGCGGCGTCGACCGCTGGTGCCTGGAAGAGGACGAGGCCGCGCTGGCCGCATACCCCGCCAGCGCACCGGTGGACCTCGCGCGGCCGCAGCACCAGGCGTACCTGATCTACACCTCCGGCTCCACCGGCAAGCCCAAGGGCGTGGCGGTCAGCCACGGCGAGATCGCCATGCACTGCCAGGCGGTGATCCGCCGCTTCGGCATGCGCGCCGACGACTGCGAGCTGCACTTCTATTCCATCAACTTCGACGCCGCCAGCGAGCGCCTGCTGACGCCGCTGCTGTGCGGCGCGCGCCTGGTGCTGCGGGCCCAGGGCCAGTGGGGCGCCGAGGACATCTGCCAGCTCATCCGCGAGCAGGGCGTGACCATCCTCGGCTTCACCCCCAGCTACGGCAGCCAGCTGGCGCAATGGCTCGGCGCGCGGGGCGAAACCCTGCCGGTGCGCCTGGTGATCACCGGGGGCGAGGCGCTCACCGCCGAACACCTGCAGCGCATCCGCGCGGGCTTTGCGCCCCAGGCCTTCTTCAACGCCTACGGCCCCACCGAAACGGTGGTCATGCCCCTGGCCGCCCTGGCCCCGGCGCAGTTGGAGGAGGGCGCCGCCAGCGTGCCCATCGGCCGCATGGTCGGCGCGCGGGTGGCCTGCATCCTCGACGCTGACCTGGCCCTGGTGCCGCCCGGCGCCATCGGCGAGCTCTATGTCGGCGGCGCCGGCCTCGCCCGTGGCTACCACCGGCGCCCGGGCCTCACCGCCGAACGCTTCGTGCCCAACCCCTTCGCCACCGACGGCGGGCGCCTGTACCGCACCGGCGATCTGGTGCGCCAGCGCGACGACGGCCAGCTGGAATACCTCGGCCGCATCGACCAGCAGGTGAAGGTGCGCGGCTTCCGCATCGAGCTGGGCGAGATCGAAGCACGCCTGCTGGAACACCCGGCGGTGCGCGAGACCGTGGTGCTGGCCCTGGACAGCCCCAGCGGCAAGCAGCTGGCCGGCTACGTGGCCTGCGCGGCGGCGGAAGAGGGCGCCGATGCGCAACAGGCGCTGCGTGAAACCCTCAAGGCGCACCTGCGTGCCCAGCTGCCGGAACACATGGTGCCGGCGCACCTGGTGCTGCTCGCCAGCCTGCCGCTGACGCCCAACGGCAAGCTCGACCGCCGCGCCTTGCCGGCGCCGGACCCGGAGCACAACCGCCAGCAGTACCTGGCGCCCGGCAGCGAGCTGGAGCAGAGCCTGGCGGCCATCTGGCGCGAGGTGCTCAACGTCGAGCAGGTCGGGCTCGCCGACAACTTCTTCGAGCTGGGCGGTGACTCCATCCTCTCCATCCAGGTGGTCAGCCGTGCCCGCCAGCAGGGCATCCACTTCAGCCCGCGCGACCTGTTCCAGCACCAGACGGTGCAAACCCTGGCCGCCGCCGCCCGCCGCGAGGCGCTGACCCAGGTGGACCAGGGCCCGGTGACCGGCGCCATGCCGCTGACGCCGATCCAGCACTGGTTCTTCGAGCAGGCGCCGGAAAACGTCGCCCACTGGAACCAATCGCTGCTGCTGGAAGCGGGCGAGCGCCTGGATGCGGGCCATCTGGAGCAGGCCCTGCAGAGCCTGGTGCAGCACCACGATGCCCTGCGCCTGTCCTTCACCCGTGACGGCAACACCTGGCATGCCGAACACCGCGCACCCGCCAGCGAGGCCGACGGCCTGCTGTGGCAGGCGCAGGTGGGCGATTTCGCCGAGGCCGACACCCTGCTGGCCGACGCCCAGCGCAGTCTCGACCTGGCCCATGGCCCGCTGCTGCGCGCCTTGCTGCTGGAAGGCCCCGACGGCCGCCAGAAGCTGCTGCTGGCCATTCACCACCTGGTGGTGGACGGCGTCTCCTGGCGCGTGCTGCTGGAGGACCTGCAAGCCGGCTATCGCCAACTGCAGGCCGGGCAACCCCTGGCGCTGCCGGCGCGCACCAGCGCCTTCAAGGCCTGGGGCGAACGCCTGGCGGCCTACGCCGGCAGCGAACCCCTTCGCGAAGAACTGCCCTGGTGGCAGGCGCAGCTCGGCGGCGACGACGCGCCGCTGCCCTGCGACCGCGATGCCGAGCAGGACCTGGAACGCGACGCCCAGCGCCTCACCCTGCGCCTGGATGCCGAGCGCACCCGGCAACTGCTGCAACAGGCGCCGGCCGCCTACCGCACCCGCGTCGACGACCTGCTGCTCACCGCCCTGGCCCGCGTGCTGTGCCGCTGGGCTGCGCGTGACTCGGTGTTGGTGCAACTGGAAGGCCACGGCCGCGAGCCGCTGTTCGACGACATCGACCTCAGCCGCACCGTCGGCTGGTTCACAAGCGCCTATGCGCTGCGCCTGGCGCCGGCCGAGGGGCTCGGTGCGGCCATCAAGGCGATCAAGGAACAGCTGCGCCAGGTGCCCCACAAGGGCCTCGGCTTCGGCGTGCTGCGTTACCTGGCCGACCCGGCCACCCGCGCCGCCATGGCGGCGCTGCCGCCGGCGCGCATCACCTTCAACTACCTGGGCCAGTTCGACGGCAGCTTCGCCGAGGGCGCGCTGCTGCGCCCGCTGGAAGAGAGCGCGGGCCCGGCCCACGACGCCGACGCCACGCTGCCCAACTGGCTGAGCGTGGACGGCCAGGTGTTCGGCGGCGAGCTGCTGCTCAACTGGACCTACAGCCAGGCGCGCTACGACCGTGCCACGGTGCAGGGCCTCGGCGAGGCCTTAATCGCCGAGCTGCAGGCGCTCATCGCCCATTGCCTGGAGCAGGGCGCCGGTGGCCCGACGCCGTCGGACTTCCCCCTGGCGAACCTGAGCCAGGAGCAGATCGACCAGCTGCCGGTGCCGGCCGCCGCCATCGACGACATCTACCCGCTGACGCCCATGCAGGAAGGCCTGCTGCTGCACACCCTGCTGGAACCGGGCACCGGCATCTACTACATGCAGGACCGTTATCGCATCAACAGCGCGCTGGACGTCGAGCGCTTCACCCGCGCCTGGCACGCCGTGGTGGCGCGGCACGAGGCGCTGCGGGCGTCCTTCGTGTGGAACGCCGGCGAGACCATGCTGCAGGTGATCCACAAGCCCGGCGCCACCGAGGTGGACGTGCTGGACTGGAGCGACCTGCCCGAGGAGGGCCACGAGGAGCGCCTGCAAGCGCTGCACCGCACCGAGCGCGAGGCCGGCTTCGACCTGCTGCACCAGCCGCCCTTCCACCTGCGCCTGATCCGCCTGGGCGAGGCGCGCTACTGGTTCATGATGAGCAACCACCACATCCTCATCGACGCCTGGTGCCGTGGCCTGCTGATGAGCGACTTCTTCGAGGTCTACGCCGCCCTGGGCGAGGGCCGTGAGCCGCAGCTGCCATTGGCGCCGCGCTACCGCGACTACATCGGCTGGCTGCAGCGCCAGGACCTGGGTCAATCCCGCGCCTGGTGGCAGGGCAACCTGGCGGGCTTCGAGCGCACCACGCACCTGCCCAGCGACCGGCCGATCCTCCGTGAGCACGCCAACGACAGCGGCGGCATGCAGGTGGGCGACCGCATCACCCGCCTGCACGCCGCCGATGGCGCGCGGCTGCGGGAACTGGCGCAGCGTCACCAGCTCACCGTCAACACCCTGGCCCAGGCGGCCTGGGCCCTGGTGCTGGCGCGCTATAGCGGCGAGCGCGACCTGGTCTTCGGCGTCACCGTGGCCGGGCGCCCGGTGGGCCTACCGGAGATGCAGCGCACCGTCGGCCTGTTCATCAACAGCATCGCCCTGCGGGTGAAGCTGCCCGCACCGGGCCAGCGCCTGGGCGTGCGTGACTGGCTGCAGGGGCTGCTGGCCAGCAACCTGGAGCTGCGCGAGCACGAGTACCTGCCGCTGGTGGCCATCCAGGAATGCAGCGAGCTGCCCAAGGGGCAGCCGCTGTTCGACAGCCTCTTCGTGTTCGAGAACGCGCCGGTGGACGTCGCGGTGCTGGACCGGGCGCAGAGCCTTTCCGCCAGCTCGGATTCCGGCCGCACCCACACCAACTTCCCGCTCACCGTGGTCTGCTACCCGGGCGATGACCTGGGCCTGCACCTGTCCTACGACCGGCGCTACTTCGAGGAAGCGACCATCGACCGCCTGCTGGGCGAGTTCAAGCGCCTGCTGCTGGCCCTGGGCGAGCACATCGAGGCCGACATGAGCGCGCTGCCGCTGCTGGGGGATGCCGAGCGCGAGCTGCTGCTTGATGGCGTTAACCAGAGCGCCCGCGACTACCCGCTGGAGCAGGGCTACGTGCGTTTGTTCGAGGCCCGGGTCGCCGCGCACCCGCAGCGCATTGCCGCCCGCTGCCTCGACCGCCAGTGGAGCTATGCCGAGCTGAACCGCCACGCCAACCGCCTGGGCCATGCCCTGGGCACCGCCGGCGTCGGCCTCGACCAGCCGGTGGCGCTGCTGGGCGAACGCGGGCTCGACCTGCTGGGCATGATGGTCGGCACCTTCAAGGCCGGCGCCGGCTACCTGCCGCTGGACCCGGCGCTGCCCACCCCGCGCCTGACGCGCATCCTCGAACTCAGCCGCGCCCCGGCGCTGGTGGCCAGCCGTGCCTGCCGCGACCAGGCGATGCTGCTGCTGGAGGAACTCGGCTGCGGCCAGCGTCCGCGCCTGCTGGTGTGGGAGGACGTGCTGCAAGGCGCCTGGCCGGAGCAGGACCCGGGCATCCACAGCGGCCCTGGCAATCTGGCCTACGTGATCTACACCTCCGGCTCCACCGGCCTGCCCAAGGGCGTGATGGTCGAGCAGGCCGGCATGCTCAACAACCAGCTGAGCAAGGTGCCGTACCTGGCGCTGACCGAGGCGGACGTGATCGCCCAGACCGCCTCGCAGAGCTTCGACATCTCGGTCTGGCAGTTCCTCGCCGCGCCGCTGTTCGGCGGCTGCACCGAGATCGTCCCCAACGCCATCGCCCACGACCCGCAGGCGCTGCTGGCCCATGTGCGCGAGCGCGGCGTCACGGTGCTGGAGAGCGTGCCCTCGCTGATCCAGGGCATGCTCGCCGAGGCCCTTGCCGTGCTCGGCGCCCTGCGCTGGATGCTGCCCACCGGCGAAGCCATGCCGCCGGAGCTGGCGCGACAGTGGCTGGAGCGCTACCCGCAGGTGGGACTGGTCAACGCCTACGGCCCGGCGGAGTGCTCGGACGATGTGGCCTTCTTCCGCGTCGACGCCGCCTCCACCGAGGGCACCTATCTGCCCATCGGCAGCCCCACCGACAACAACCGCCTGTACCTGCTGGACGACGGCTTCGAGCTGGCGCCCCTGGGCGCCGTGGGCGAACTCTGCGTCGCCGGCATCGGCGTCGGCCGTGGCTACGTCGGCGACCCGCTGCGCACCGCCTTGGCCTTCGTGCCCAACCCCTTCGGTGCGCCGGGCGAGCGCCTGTACCGCACCGGCGACCTGGCCCGCCGCCGCGCCGATGGCGTGCTGGAGTACGTCGGCCGCGTCGACCACCAGGTGAAGATCCGTGGCTACCGCATCGAACTGGGCGAGATCGAAGCCCGCCTGTTCGAGCGCCAGGACGTGCGCGACGCCGCTGTCAGCGTGCAGGAAGGCCCCACCGGCAAGTACCTGGTGGGCTACCTGGTGCCGCGCGAGGCCGAGCGCTTCGCCAATGCCGCCTCGCCGGCCAGCCGCCTGGCGGAAGAGGGCGCCTGGTTCGAAGCCATCAAGCAGCAGCTGCGTGGCGACCTGCCGGACTACATGGTGCCGCTGCACTGGCTGGTGCTCGAACGCCTGCCGCTGAACGCCAACGGCAAGCTCGACCGCAAGGCCCTGCCGCCCCTGGAGTTCGGCCCGCTGCAGGCGCAGGACTACCTGGCCCCGCGCAACGAACTGGAAACCACCCTGGTCGGCATCTGGGCCGAGGTGCTCAAGGTCGAGCGGGTCGGCGTGCGCGACAACTTCTTCGAACTCGGCGGCCACTCCCTGCTCGCCACCCAGATCGCCTCCCGCGTGCAGAAGACCCTGCAACGCAACGTGCCCCTGCGGGCCATGTTCGAGTGCACCACGGTGGAGGAACTGGCGAGCTACATCGAATCGCTGGAAGGCAGCGTCGTCACCGAGGAGAAGGCCGCACGGCTGGAGGACCTGATGGCCAGGCTGGAGATGCTGTAGCGGCAACGGGGCACGCGGAGCGGGGAGGGCTCCGCGTGCGTCGGCTGGATGGGGTGGCGCAGGGGCATTTCACACAATCCCTGAACGCACGCACATAAAGGCCTGAAAAACCTACTTAAGTAGAACCCGCCGCCGCCGATACCAGAGGACGGCCCAGCGTCCGTGCCCGGTCGATTGCCGACCGGGCGCCGACAACGCCTGTGGCCACCTCATGTATCTGCACCTTTTTGAGCGAGTTCCTCCATGCGAACCCTGAAATTCAGCCACAAGATCATGGTGGCAGCCTCCCTGGTGGTGATCGCTGCCTTCGCGTCCTTCGCGCTGTACAACGACTACCTGCAGCGGAACGCCATCCGCCAGAACCTTGCCAACTACCTCAACGATGTGGGCCAGGTCTCCACGGGCAACATCCAGCACTGGCTGGTGGGCCGCATGCAATTGCTGGAGAACCTGGCCGAGTCCATCGAGGACGACGCCAGCGAGGCGGCGTTGGCCAAGAGCCTGCAGCACCGCAGCATCGCCGCCGCCTTCCTCTATGCGTACTACGGCCAGGCGAGCGGCACCTACACCCAGTTCCCGCCCAGCGAACTGCCCGCTGGCTACGACCCGCGCCAGCGGCCCTGGTACAAGCAGGCGGCGCAGACCAGCGGCCCTGGCCTGACCGAGCCCTACCTGGCCGCCGACCCGCGCGACGGCCTGCTGATCACCATCACCCGCCCGGTGAATGCCTCCGGCGCCCTGCAGGGCGTCGTCGGCGGTGACCTCAAGCTGAAGACGGTCGACGAGATCCTCAACTCCTTCGACCTGGGCGGCATGGGCTATGCCTTCCTGGTGGACGACAAGGGCACGGTGCTGGTCCACCCCGACCAGCAGTTGGTCCTGAAGAAGCTGCCGGACCTGTTCGCCGGCACCGCGCCGCGCCTGGAGTCCGCCCTGCAGAGCGTGAGCGACCGCAACGGCGAGGCGCGGATCGTGACCTTCCTGCCGGTAGAAGGGCTGACCGGGGTGCGCTGGTACGTGGGCCTGTCCGTCGACGAGTCCAAGGCCTTCGCCGCCCTGCAGGAGTTCCGCGTTTCCGCGCTGATGTCGACCATCATCGGCGTGGTCGCCATCCTCCTGCTGCTGGGCGGGCTGATCCGCATCCTGCTGCGCCCGCTGCACGTGATGAGCCACGCCATGAGCGGCATCGCCGAGGGCGAGGGCGACCTGACCCAACGCCTGTCGATCGACTCCCGTGACGAGTTCGGCGAACTGGCCGATGCCTTCAACCGCTTCGTCGAGCGCATCCACAAGTCGATCCGCGAAGTGGCGTCCGCCACGCGCGAGGTGCACGAGCGGGTGAGCACCGTGGTGCAGGCGTCGAACGCCTCCATGACCAACTCCAGCGAACAGGCCGCCCGCACCGACAGCGTGGCCGCCGCCATCAACGAACTGGGCGCTGCCGCCCAGGAGATCGCCCGCAACGCCGCCGACGCCTCGGTGCAGGCCAGCGACGCCCGCCGCGATGCCGAGGAAGGGCAGGGCATGGTCGAGCGCACCCTGGTGGCGATGGGCGAGCTGTCGGAGAAGATCCAGGCGTCCAGCAACCACATCGAAGTGCTCAGCCAGAAGAGCAACGACATCGGCCAGATCCTCGACGTGATCAAGGGCATCTCCGAGCAGACCAACCTGCTGGCACTCAATGCCGCCATCGAAGCGGCCCGTGCCGGCGAGGCGGGACGCGGCTTCGCCGTGGTGGCCGACGAAGTACGCAACCTGGCCCAGCGCACCCAGAGCTCGGCGCTGGAGATCCAGCAGATGATCGAACAGCTGCAGACCGGCGCCCGCGAAGCCGTGGCGACCATGGGCGAAAGCCGCCACTTCAGCGACGACAGCGTGCGCATCGGCGGCCAGGCCGGCGAAAACCTGCGCGGCGTCACCCGCCGCATCGGCGAGATCGACGGCATGAACCAGTCCGTGGCCACCGCCACCGAGGAACAGACCTCGGTGATCGAAAGCCTGAACATGGACATCACCGAGATCAACGTCCTCAACCAGGACGGCGTGCACAACCTGCAGGCCAGCCTGAAGGCCTGTACCGAGCTGGATCAGCAGGTCAGCCGGCTGAAGCAGCTGGTGGATACGTTCAGGATTTGATGGGGTGGTACCGTTCTGCCCTGGGCCGAGTGGATGCCGACTCAACGCGGATAGACATCTGCTGCGCTGTGGTCATGGCTCAGGCCAGAGAACCCTCGCCTGAACCCGTAGGGCGTGACGCGACAGACCGGCTGGGTGCCGGTCTGTCGCTTCGCTGATCAAGCGCGAAACGCTCGGTGCCGCACAGGCCCCGCAGCCCTCTGTAGCTAAAAGCCCCTGCAACATCGAAGAAAAGCCGCGTGCCCTGGCGACCCTAGATGACCTGTTCCAGCGTCTCTTCCGCCTGGGTCAGCCCCCGTGCCAGCAGTGACAGCAGGCAATGCAGGTTCGCGCAGTCCGGTTTGTGGGTGTCGGCTACGAGGAGCAAGCCCAGCAGCAACTCCAGGGCGCCACTCACCCGAGCCAGTTCGTGGCCGACACCGGGCAGGCGCGCCAGGTCCGTGCGGATGGCATCCAGTTCATCGAGCCGTGTATCGAAGTCATTGGATCGGAGCAGGGCGCTATCGGCGCCGCGCAAGGGTTCGAGGTGGTCTTGCAGATCGTCCAGACGCCTAAGCGTGCAGCTGAGCATGGTGAGACTCCTGTGAAACGGTTGGTTCTCCGCTACCCAAACGCCAATTTGGGTGGGCGAAGCCGTGCGGGTTGGCGTACCGGTACACAGGAAACCGGCGTGCCCGAAGGCACCCACGCACGGCCCGCCCATTGAGAGCCAACCATGCCGGGGACACAAAAAACCGCCGAGTGGCGGTTTGAGTGTCCGCCTGTGTTCCGGGACGCCAATCCCAGGCCGCTGGCTAGCAGCGGCGGGCGAACGATAACGAGGGCGAGAAGAAGGGTCAACTACGCGGGGCCTGGGTGCATCTACTGTTGGCTCACTTGGCATGGTCAAGCGTGAATCAGGCTTGGAAGGCTCTGGAATGGGGTTTTCAAGTAGAGTTTGTGGAATTTCAGGGTTCCCTGAACGGCTTCACAAAATCTTCATCGGCCCGATTGACGCTGATCTGCCAAAGGCGTTTTCTACGTCATCTCCCCCGGGAGCCGACAGGATCGTCGGCGAACATTCCGCCTCATGGATGAGTATGCCTACCCAAACGCTTTCTCCAGTAAAAATCTATACCTGCATCGGCTCAATTAAGTTGATGTGCTACGTCTCGTTATTTTTTGTGATGGCTGAGATGTGCTCTGGCGTTGGGTCCATATATCTTTTAGTTTTTCACGGAGTTACTCCATGGGTTGGTATGTCGGTGTTGCTTGTAATTTGAGATAAAGCTACTCCTCTATTTTATATGTTGCGCTCCGAACTAAGCATGATCAAATGACTCTTTGGGGGTTGTATGTGCTGCGTAAAATTGCTGCGAATAAATTTCTCTGTCTTCTTCTTTTTCGTACTTGGAGGGGCAGGCTCTGCGTTCTCAAAGGAAGATGTCGTACTGGCTGAGAAATTCCCCATATGCGAAAAGAGCGTCCCGGTAGAGTGGATAAGCCGGGAAAGAGCTATTGGTTTGGCAGCGTATTCATTAGTAAGCGGCTCTGGAGGAAAAAGAGATGTTAATGCCGTGGTCTATTTGGATAAGAATTATCCAAAAATTGATTATGGTGGGATTGATCGCGATGAAAATCCATTGACCAAATGGGAAGAAAGCTCAGGGGAAATATCCATTTTGAGAAAAGGGCAGGATGGGATAGAAATTTCGAGTGATCAGAAAGATTCTATTCGCTTCTGGGTTTTTTTACCTTTTAATCGAAATGATGGTGCTCTTACTTTTAAAAATAACGGGCGCACTCTGTTGATATATAGAAATATTTGGGATTTTGATGAAAGTCTGGCTGGTTATTCTAAGGTTGTATGCTTGGCGTATCCTGGGGATTTCAAAGCTCTTCTATTGGAGATGCCGCGAGCAGTCAATGTGTATGGTGAGAAGGAGCTATTAAGTCACTACAGAAATGTTGTTGATTCGCTGTCGAAAGAAACAGAGAAAGTCTGGGAGAGCGAATTTAGAAAGTCGTCTGTTATTGATTTAAATGATGATGGATTTGATGATTATCCTTCTCTTGGGATTTATTCAGATGAGGGGGGGTATCGCTCCGTCGACTCTTTCTTGAGGGGTGCTGATATTGAGGGGTGTGTTGACCTTGTTGAGGATTCTTTTTTTATAACCACTGATGGTGATGATTATTTTCTTAATGGAACTTGCAGCTTGAAAAAGCTTACACGGAGAGGTAACTAATATGGCGGCAGTAAATTGGCAGTCGGTGGAGAATTTTATAGATGTTAAGTCTCCGCTAGTTAATAATGTGGAAGGTACGGATTGGATAAGTTTTCTTGATGCTTTGGGGTGGATGGAAAATTCTGGAGGATATGGTGGATACGGTGGTGCTGGTAATAATTATATAGGCATGTATCAAACCGATAGTACCCAACTAAATTACATACATTTTTTTACTACAATAGGCGGGGACTTATTGGGGGTTGGTAACGCTGCTCAATATGAAAGCAGCCCAATAGCGCAAGATTTTTCTGCGATTATGTCCTTTGGGGGGTTGCCGCGTTCATCTCCTTCTACGGCGTTTGTGGGTAGATACACCGCAGTTAAGCTTGCTGCTAAGGCAGAGCATCAGGATTTGTATGATGGCTGGAATTCAATTGTGGGGCGTGAAATCACAATTAATTATGTGGGGGCCAATGATATTGTTGTAGGTACTCATGTTGTTAAATTCACAGCAGCAGCGATAAGTGTTGCTGCGCATTTGATAGGCCAGGGGGCAATGGCGACTGCCATGGCTGCGGTCTATGATGAATGCTTTGGTCAAGATGGGCAGTTAGTCTCGAGTGTGGCTAATCTTAGTTCTGCTGATTATGCAGATAATAATGGTATTGCTTTTTCGGCTTACATGCTTTTGATGCAGGATTTTGATATATCTCCCCTGATAGATGCTGGCAATTCTTTAGAGGAGTTTGAGGGTTTTGCTAGCCAGTTGATTGCTCATCGACAGGAAAAAATCAAGAAGTACCTTATAGACAATGACAGTGAAATAAAATTGGTTCCGGGTGACCGGTATAGGACCACAGCTGCTGCCTTGGTCTCCTCGCTAGGCTTTTCTTCTGAGGGAATTGATAATGTAAACGGGGTGGTGATTATCACTGCTGGTGATGCTAACGAAAATACTGAGGAGTCAGATTTAATATTTACTGTTGACGATGAGGGGGCGCTGCTCAGAGGGGGTGGTGGTAACGATACAGTATTTGGGGGGCTCGGAGAGGATATTATATATGGAGGGGATGGAGCTGATACTGTAAAGGCGGGAGATAAAAATGATCAGATTTATGGCGGTGATGGGAAGAACAAACTATTCGGCGAGGGTGGGTCGGATCTAGTTGTTGGAGGGGTTGATGCTGACTATCTTGACGGAGGGAAGGGAGCGGATACCCTCAAGGGCGGAGGGGGTCGCGATATTTACATTGTAGACGGTGAGGATACTGTCGAAGATGATTTGCTCGGCATGGGAGCAGTCATTCTAGGTAATAAGCTTCTTACAGGGGGGAAGAGGAAGGAGGACGATCCAGAGAATGAGTATAAGGGGGGCGGAAACGTCTATGTCCTGAACGGTACCACACTAGTTATAAATGGTGGTCTCACGATTAACCAGTTCAAGAATGGTGACCTAGGTATCAATCTCGAAACTGAGCCAGAAGAAGAGGAAGAGGAAGAAGAGGAAGAGGTCCCCGAAACCAATGACGCCGAAACTAGAACCTCGCCTATCGTCATCGATCTGGACGGTGACGGGATCGAGACCAAGAAAGTGGGCTCGACCTATTTCGACCTGAACAATGATGGCTTGAGTGAGCGAAGCGGTTGGGTTAGTCCTGATGATGGATTGCTCGTACATGACCGCAATGGAGATGGGCGCATCAGCAATGGCGCAGAGTTATTTGGCAACCACAGCATCCTCAACAATGGCAAGACTGCTGAGAATGGCTTCCAGGCGCTGGCCGAATACGACAATAACGGCGACGGGCTGATCAACGCTGATGACGCTTCGTATTCGTCGCTGCAGGTGTGGCGCGATCTGAACGGTAACGGCGTTAGTGATGCAGGTGAACTGCAGAGCCTGGCCGACGCGGGTGTCGTTTCCATCAGCACCGGATATACGACCTCCAATCAGAAAGACGCGAACGGTCATGAGTACCGGCAGATCGGTAGCGTAACCCTGGCCAATGGAACGGCCTCCGTTGCGGCGGACGTCTGGTTCAAGGTCGACGGTGCACGCCGTATCAATAGCGGCGATATCGTGCTGACGCCCGATATCCATTTCCTCGCCAACGCGAAAGGCTTCGGCAACGTCCATGACCTGCACCAGGCCATGGCGCTGGATCCTGCGCTCAAGGGGCTGCTTGCCCAATATGTATCGGCGACAGATGCAACCAGTCGGGATGCGCTGCTCGATAATCTTATTTACCGTTGGGCCGGTGCTGCTGATGTCGACCCTTACAGCCGTGACCCCAAGAAGGTCTACAGCCATGTGATGGATGCACGTCAGCTCGTCACCCTGGAGAACCTGGTTGGGCGCCCTTACCTGGGTACCTGGTGCTGGGGCGAGCGGGACCCGAACCCCCATGGGCAGGCGGCACCGATCCTGGTGGCCGAATACCTGGAGTTCAAACGCTTCACCGCCGCGCAGATCCTGGCGCAGACCGAGTACGCCAAGGAGCTGAGCATCATCAAGTCGGCGTTCGGCTCTGATGCTCGTAGCATCGTGGTGGATTGGAACGCCTTGCAGGGCACGCTGAGTGGTTTGCTCGCGGAGGGCAAGCCCGAGCGCGTGCGTGAGGTCATCGGTATCCTCACCGACCTGGGTACCTACTCGCCCACGTATCGAGCCAAGCGTGATGCCGCATTCCAGGCCATCACGGCCTCCAGCATCGAACTGGCACCCTTCTTCGATTTCTCTACGCGTATCGGCACCTCAGGTAACGACACGCTTTATGGCATCGACTCCGGAACGATTTTTTATGGTGCGGGCGGCGATGACCGCCTGTATGGCTACTCCGGTGTCGACAGCTATCACTTCGCACGCGGCCAGGGCAACGACGCGATCCTCGACCGGGGCGGCCTCGACCAGATCGTCTTTGGCGCCGGCATCAGCCAGAGCGATCTGGTGTTTTCTCGGAACACCACCACCGTCTGGATCAACGTCAAAAACGCCGACGGCAGCGATGCCGGCTCGGTGCGTATCGACAACTTCTTCGACTTCGATGGTTCGCTGGCCTATGGCGCCATTGAGGCGATCCGTTTCGTCGATGGCGGTGGCCTGAGCCAGCAGCAGATGCTCGATCTGCTGACCGCCTCGTCGCTGACCGCTGGCAATGACCTGGTGTTCGGCACTGCCGCTGGCGACAGCATCGATGCCCTGGCAGGTAACGACAGCATCCATGGCCTGGGCGGCCACGATCAGCTCTCCGGCGGCGCCGGCGATGACGTGCTGATGGGCGACGATGGCAATGACTCCCTGATCGGCGGGGCTGGCAACGATTCGCTGATTGGCGGGCGTGGCAACGACACCTACCTGTTCGATGCTGGTCATGGCAACGATGTGATCGATAACGCCGCCGATGCAGCCGGCGGCAAGATCGACCGCGTGGTATTCGGTGCCGGTATCGATCCCGCCAACGTCGGCGTGAAGCGCAATGGCAATGACCTGCTGCTGCAGACCTCGGCCAGTGACAGTGTGCGGCTCACCAACTACTTCAGCGCCGAAGGCAACAACGGTGTCGCCGTGGACCGCATCGAGTTCCACAACGGCACGGTGTGGACCATCGCCGACGTCAAGAACCTGGTGCTGCAGGCCACGGCCGGCAACGACCGCATCGAAGGCTACGCGACCAACGATCAGCTCTCCGGTCTGGAGGGGACGATCGTCTGTTCGGTTATGGCGGCAACGACACCCTGCTGGGCGGCGAAGGGCGCGACACTCTCGATGGCGGCATCGGCGATGACCGGCTGTTCGGCGAAGCTGGCGACGACATGCTGGAAGGTGGCGAGGGCAACGACTACCTGGATGGGGGAGAAGGCAACGATCGCATCGACGCGGGTGTCGGTGACGATACGCTGGTGGGCGGTGCCGGCAATGACTACCTCAATGGCAGCGCCGGCCGCGACACTCTGCAAGGTGGCGACGGCGACGATACCCTGGTGGGTGGCGCGGGTGATGACTTCCTGGCCGGTGGCAAGGGCAATGACCGCCTCGACGGTGGTAATGGCACCAACAGCTACCTGTTCGCCCGTGGTGACGGCCGGGA
The DNA here is from genome assembly GCF_018408275.1 of Pseudomonas sp. Pc102. NCBI lineage: Bacteria > Pseudomonadati > Pseudomonadota > Gammaproteobacteria > Pseudomonadales > Pseudomonadaceae > Pseudomonas > Pseudomonas sp. Pc102. Next base: position 2,961,809 of record NZ_AP021905.1, read on the forward strand.
CGTGATCGTGGACGCCTATGAAGGGATCGTGACGATCTACCTCGCGGACCTGCCGCTGGAAACCCTGGTCTTCCGCCGCAATGGCACCAGCCTTGAGGTTTCGTTCCCTGACAGCCCCGCCGACCTGATCTCGCTGTCTGCCTTCTTCCGCGACGAGGTGCCACTGAGTGGCATTCGCCTGCGCTACGGCGATGGGTTGGAAACCCTCATCGCCGCTACGCAACTGCGCCAGCTCACCCTGGACGGCACGGCTGCGGGCGACCTGATCCACGCCTATTCCACCGACGACCTGATCGACGCGCTGGGCGGTAACGACACGGTCTATGCGGGCGCAGGTAACGACACCGTGCGAGGCGGCGAAGGGGACGACCTCCTGGACGCCGGGATCGGCAACGACCTCGTCGAAGGCGGTCTCGGCAACGACACCCTGCTGGCCGGGGAGGGTGATGACCTGCTGGACGGTGGGGCGGGCGACGACCAACTGGAAGGCGCCGCCGGCAACGACCAGTACCGGCTCACGGCGCAATGGGGTCATGACCTCATCATCGACCGGAGCGGTACCGACAGCGTTCGCTTCGACGGTGTGGCACCGGAGGACCTGCTGCTGCGCCGTGACGGCGAAGACCTGGTGGTGACCCATAAGACCACGGGCGACAGCGTACGGATCCAGGGGCAGTTCTCCTACCAGGCTGGGCAGCCTGGTGTGTACGCCATCGAGCAATTCGTCTTCGACGGCGGGCTCACCTGGGACTTCGACGCCATCAAGCTCAAGGCACTGGAAGGCACCGCCCAGGACGACGCCATCTACGGCCATGCCGACGACGATGTGATCGACGCGGGCCTGGGCAACGACCTCGTCCAGGCGGGCTTCGGCAACGACCAGGTGCTGGGTGGTGAAGGCAACGACACCCTGCATGGCGAAGCGGGCAACGACATGCTCTTCGGCGGTGCGGGTGACGACCAGCTGTACGGCGAAGAGGGTGAGAACCAGCTCTCCGGTGGCGACGGTAACGATGCCCTGTACGGCGGCTACCAGGCCGACCTGCTGAGCGGCGACGCGGGCGATGACCTGCTCGACGGCGGCGATGGCAACGACACCCTGCGTGGTGGCGAAGGCCATGACTCGCTGATCGGTGGGAGCGGCAACGACCAGCTGTTCGGTGACGCCGGCAACGACACCCTGCAGGGCAATGGCCTGCTCGATGGCGGCAGCGGCGACGACCTGCTGGAAGGCTACGGCGAACTGCTCGGCGGCGATGGCAACGACACGCTACATGGCCAGGGCTCCGACACCCTCATCGGTGGGGCGGGCAATGATCTGATCGTCGCGCGCAACGACGCCTGGAGCGGCAACGCCAGCGTGGTCGAAGGCGGCACGGGCAACGACACGATCTACGGCTCCTTCGGCGATGACACCTACCGCTTCAACCTCGGTGACGGCCAGGACCTGCTGATTGAGCGCCGCGCCAACGAAGCCTTCAGCAACATCGCTCCGAGCTTCGACACCCTGAGCTTCGGCGAGGGTATCGCTGCGGCGGATCTGGGCTTCCACCGCCGTGGCCTGGACCTGATCATCGAGCACGCCAACGGTACTGACCGCATCACCGTGCAGAACTGGTTCAAGGAGCCGACCGACCACTTCAAGCTGGACAGCCTGACCTTCGCCGACGGCAGCTCGCTGAGCCAGGCGGATGTCGAAAGCCGCGTGATCCACCACGGTACCGACAATGCCGACAGCATCCTCGGTTACCGCGACCTGGCTGACACCATCCACCTGGGGGCTGGCGACGACAAGGCCTGGGGCCGCGCCGGCAATGACACCATCCTCGGCGAGGGCGGCAACGACTACCTCGAAGGCGAAGACGGCGACGACCTGATCCTGGGCGGCTCCGGCAACGACCAACTCGATGGCGGTGCAGGTGCTGACCGCCTCATCGGCGGCACCGGGGACGACAAGTACGTCTACGCCCTGGGCGACGGTGCGGATGTCATCGACAACACCGGTGGCGGCAACGACGGCGTGTTCTTCTCCGGCGGCATCACCCAGGACCGGCTGAGCTTCCGCCGCGACAGCGACGACCTGTTGATCCTGGTCGACGGCGATGCGCAGCAGTCGGTGCGTGTGCTCGGGCACTTCCTCGGCGGCGACAAGGCCATCAGCTACGTCCAGCCGGATGGCGGCTTCATGCTCACTGCCACGCGCATCGGCCATATGGTCGCGGCGAACGGCGTGGCGGGCGGCTACCAGGCAGTGATCGACGGCGGTACCGCGGCGGATCGCCTCTCCGGCTACGACGGTCGCGACCTGCTGCGCGGCCTGGCCGGCAACGACACCCTGTTCGGCATGGGCGCCAATGACCAGCTGGAGGGCGGTGACGGCAACGACTACCTCTCCGGCGGCAACGGTGGCAATGCGGGCTCGGGTGACGACACCCTGATCGGCGGTGCAGGCAACGATGTGCTCGACGGCGAGGACGGCAACGACCGCCTGGTGGGCGGTGCCGGCGACGACAAGTACTACTACCGCGCCGGTGGTGGCATGGACGTCATCGACAACACCGGTGGCGGCTTCGACGGCGTCTTCGTGCTCAATGGCGTGGCCCGTGCGCGCCTGAGCTTCCACCGCGACGGCAATGACCTGGTCATCCTCGTCGACAAGGACATGAAGAACCAGCTGCGCATCACCAACCACTTCCTGGGTGGTGACTCGGCCATCGACTACGTGCAGCCGGACGACGGCGGCAGCTACCTCACCACTGCGCAGATCGCCAGCCTGATCACCGCCTTCCCCGATGGCAGCGGCACCCCCGGCCCGGTGGACCCGAACCCCACCGATCCCGGTACGCCGACCGATCCGGGCACCGGGCAACCGCCGGTTCCCGGCCTCGGCGGTGCCGACTCGCTGACCGGCACGGCCGGCAACGATGTGCTGATCGGCGGGGCCGGCAACGACACCCTGGCCGGTGGCGCGGGCAACGACCGCCTGCTGGGTGGTGTGGGCGACGACACCTACGTCTACACCGCCGGCCTGGACGTGATCGAGGAGGCGGGCGGCGCAGCGGATACCTTGCGCTTCGCCGGTGGCATCACCTACAACCAGGTGGGCTCGGGCCTGTCCAAGTCGGGCAACGACCTGATCCTCAAGGTCAACGGCAGCACCACCAACCAGGTGACGCTGAAGGACTTCTTCCTGGGTGGCGACAACCTGGTCGAGACCTTCACCTTCGAGACTGGTGGCCAGCTCACCGCTGCGCAGATCTTCGGCGCGTTCGGTATCGCGGTGCCGACCCCGGTGGCGGCCTTCGACAACACCGTGCAGGGCACGGCGGGCAACGACGGTGCCCTCAACGGCACCGCCCAGCGCGACCTGCTGCTCGGCTACAACGGCAACGATTCGCTGTCCGGCGGCGCCGGCAACGATCGTCTGGAAGGGGGCAATGGCAACGACACCCTCGTCGGTGGCCAGGGCAACGACACCCTGCTCGGCGGGCGTGGCGACGACACCTACGTCTTCAGCGCCGGCAGCGGGCAGGACGTCATCGACAACACCGGTGGCGGCTACGACACGCTGCGCTTCGAAGGCATCGCCTTCAATCAAGTCTCCAGTGGCTTGATGAAGAGCGGTAACGATCTGGTGCTCAAGGTTAGCGGTGGCAGCGATCAGGTCACCCTGAAGAACTGGTTCCTGGGCGGTGACGCCGTCGTCGACGTGATCACCTTCGCAGCCGGCGGGCAACTGACCGCGGCCCAGGTGTTCAGCGCCTTCGGCCTCACCAACCCGGACACCGTCGGCTCGCCGAACTACCTGAACGTCCCGGACGACCGATCCTTCGGCACCGTCCTGGCGGGCCAGGTGGGCGATCAGAACATCCTCGGCTCCTCGGACGCGGACCTGATCGACGGCGGCGCAGGCAACGACACGCTGCGCGGCGGCAAGGGCAATGACTACCTGATCGGCGGGGACGGCAACGACACCTACCGCTTCGCCGCCGGCGACGGCCAGGACGTCATCAACAACCTGTCGAACAAGCCCGCCGACAACGATGTGCTAAGCATCGAAGGCATCACCCGCGAGAACCTCTGGCTGTCCCGCCAGGGCAACAACCTGGTGATCGACGTACTGGGTTCGGCAGACGCCATCACCGTGCAGGACTGGTACGCGGGTGCGGCGCAGAAACTGGACGCGGTGCAAGCCGGCAGCTCCACGCTCTATGCCAATCAGCTGGACAACCTGGTCAACGCCATGGCCGCCTTCGGTGCACCCACTGGCGGGGAGATGAACCTGTCCCAGGCCCAGCGGGATCAGCTCAACCTGGTGATCGCCGCCAACTGGCAGTGAGTGTGAAGGTGCAATGAAGTGAAACAGCCCGCCTTATGGCGGGCTGTTTCTATACCGACCTACACGCTTGTGCGGTGTGTCATTTCTGAAGTCGATCACACAGGAGGCGCATGTTTATTTTTCTTGGAGGTCCCGGTATTAGCGCTTCTCCACGGCTTCTTTTTTCTTTGACGGGAATGATTTTTTTCTTGGCGTTTTCAGGTGCTCTGTTTTCAGCAGAGGTGGACCTTGATAAGGACGTGGTCGCTGCAGAACAGCCCCTCGGCACTGCCTCCTATTCGGACATCAGGAAAGCGGTCCTGGTGAAGGATGGTGCGAAGGTCGAGTCTCTTTTATCGACGAAGCGGCCAGCGGGTTTTTATCAACTGGCGGGTGTTCGGGACGAAGTGCTTTGTGCCGAGTTCCTGGAGGACATGAACAAAGAGGGTGGATCGGCGGGCAATCTCGTTGAGTGGCTCTCCAGCTCCAGTCGCAGGTTGGCTTTCCAGCCACTGGAAGAGTCCAGGGCGATGTCTGAATGGACGGGGGTGGAGCGCGCCTTGGAATTCGTGTCGATGGACGTGGATGGCGATGGATCGATTGAGCAGGTCTACAGGAGGACTGGAATTATCCGGGAGCATGGCACTCAGCAGTTGATGATCACGGATGAGGCCCTTCATGAGAGGCCTGGCAAGCTGCTCCCATATGGTCCTGATTGCTTGAAGTGGCAAGGCAAGAGAGGCCGGTGTGGCGCCGCAGCCGGGCTTATTCAGCATGTAATGAATCTACCGGCGAACAGCAGGCTGGCGGAGGAATGGGTTTCCACCCGGCAGGATCCGATTGGACAGGCCACGGGTGATGCGCAGTCCGGGCAGTCGATATATGGGCGGCAGAGGAATCGCCTGGTTAGAAATGTCGGGCTGGGGTCCAGTGCCTATTGGGCGGTGTACCGGCTCCACAAGGGGCCGGTCTTTGTGTCTGTACCGACGCGTACCTTTGCTCCGCCCGAGCTTCTTGTATTTTCAATGCGCCGAAACGGCCCGTCCGAGTTGCAGTGCATCGTCATGCCAGTTGTCTGGGGGAAGTGAAGGGATTGTGACAGCGTCGTGTGCCCGGAATGTCCGAAGTAGGTCCCTGCCTGGTCATGCTTTTTGTTTGCAACGCATGGCTTTGCTCACCCTTGCATGGGCCCTTTGTGGAGCGAGTCAGGCCCGGGGCGCTGAAAGTGCGATCGAGGGCTGCTTCAACCTGAGCAATGATCAGGTCGTGGCGTGCATCGAACCGCTTCATCAACGCTCGGAAGACGAACTCGATGCGACGGTGCAAGGTATTCGCGCTCGTTTGAAGGTGGACCTTCAACTCTTTGATGCGGCCCAACGTGCCTGGCTGGAATTCCGTAGCCGCGAATGTGCCGTTCAGTCAGTTACGGCACGGGGTTATCGCGACCCGGAGAGGCAGAAGGCACTGTTCCTCAAGGCTTGCCAGGTTGAATTGAATAATGCGCGTATCCAGGGGCTCAAGCGGCTCCAGTTGTACTGTGATAGCTGCCTGCACTAGGTCGATGAGCCCAGTATTCACGCTCGGTTCGTCAGGAAGTGGAAAGCATGTTCTGCAAGGCTGGCTGTAGCCAGCGCTGTACCTGCAATCAGGATGGAGTGTCGCGGCCTCGAACTGTGGTGAAGTGCTGACCGAAGAGGATGAAACGGGAGTAGGGACGCGTGATGCCAGACGGCTGTTCTGATTCATTGCCGGCTCGGGGTTGAAAACGCTATACAACGGCCCTGATTTCCTTCTGCACTCGAACTCTCGAACAAGGATGTTCCATGCGCTTTACGCCGTTGCTTTGCCTTCCCCTGATACTTTTGCTCGGCGCCGCACAGGCCGCCGAGGAGCCTGCAGGCCCCTCGCCCGTCAGGCCCTGGTTCACGCCGGTACTGGTCGAAGGCAAGGGTGCGCTCTGCGATGAGGCCATCAAGGCTGCCAAGGCCCATTTCCTGTCGCCGAAGCGCTGGGCGTCGTTCGAGCTGCCTGGGGCGGAGCAAGTACAGCCTTGGGGCAATGATCTTGCCGACGCGAAGGGGCCGATCCACGTCCAGGTGTATACCCATAGCGGTTGTGGCAGCGCATGCGAACGCTATCAGTATGTGGCGAGCCGAGGGCCTGAGCTGAGCCGGGAGCATCTGGAGGCGATGGCGAATGGCTCACCCGCCCCAGCTGCCGACATCGCGCTGTTCAAGGGCGCGGATAAACGACTCTTCAGCATTGCCAGCGGTATTGATGGAGAACCCGACACGGTCGAGGTAAACCGGCTCAATGATGACCTGACCTGGACCGCTTGCCGGATCAGCACGGCTCCAGCGGCGGACAGGGTGATTGATATCGCTCCTGCCGAACTGCGTGCATCGGTCCGCGAACTGAGCGCCCGCACATCGAATATGAGGCAAGGGGCGGGAAGCTGGTGCGGCAGCCTGCGGACCCACGAGCGCTGGAGCGAGCGTATCGGGGCCAGGCTGCAGGAGGGCTATTACCGGCCCTGGGCGGTGCGGGACGATGTCGGTGACGGCTCCTATGAGCAGGACCTGAGCAACCTGCAGATTTGGGCGGCCACGGGTGTTGTCGAGAACGAGGCGTACCGGGTCTTTCTACAGCAGATGACCAGCAGTCAGGCGGCGATGGCGGAGTTCTACAAGCGGCGCTTCGGCTGGAGCGATGGACAGGCCCGGACCATGGCTCGCCAGGCACTGGAGGGAGCGATCAGCAGCGGCATCCGCTTCTACATGTACGAGCCCTTTCCCAAGGACGAAACCGCCCTGCGCAACGCCATCCTCGCCCATCGCCCCATGGACGAGATCCGCACCATCAAAGGCCAGGTCCGTGACCTGTCCATCGCCATCGAATACCCCGAGGCGCTGGCGTACCTGATCGAGAAGGGGGCCGACGTCAACCAGGCCAACGCCTTCGGCAAGACGGCGCTGATGTACGCCGCGCACTACGATCAGCCCGAGTCCGCGCGCATCCTGCTGGCGCGGGGTGCCAACCCCAATTCGGTGACCGTCATCCCCGAGGACGACTGCTACTACAGCATCACCACCCGCAATATGACCGCGCTGCACTACGCGGCGCGCTACGCCTCGCCGGCGCTGGTGCGGTTGCTGGTGGACAACGGCGCGGAGCCCTTCATCCAAGCCCATCGTCAGGAGGAGGAGGGAAGCACGCCCCTGGACTGGCTGCACCGCTACACCGCAGCGAACGCCGAGGAGCCGAACCCGAACATCGCCCCGGCCCAGGTGGCGGAGGTCGAAGCACTGCTGCAGCCGCCTTCCGAAGAGGCGCTGCAGGCGCGTGCCAAGCGGCTGGTGCTGGAGGGCGAGAAAGCCTATGGCGCCGGCGACCTGAAGCTGGCGCTGCGCAAGCTGAACCTGGCGATCAATATCCAGCCGCACGACGAGCGGGCCCTGAGCGACCTCTCCCTGGTGGCGCTGCGCGATGGCGATCTCGGCCTGTCGCTGCAGGCCGGGAAGGCGCTGATCGACAGCAGCCAGGACGCCAAGTTGGTGGCCAATGCCTGGTTCAACCAGGGGCTGGCCTGTGATGCCTCGGACAGTTCATGGCCCTTTTTCTACAACGGCACGCGCTACTGCCGGGCGAGCGCGGTATACGCCTATTACCAGGCGCTGGCGGCCCACCGCACGGAGGTGCGCGCGGCCAAGCTGCTGCAGGCGCTGCAAGCAGTGCCGGACGCCGAGGTGCACAGGTTCCCGTTCGAGGGCAATGAAGTTCGCATGGTGCAGAGGTACGGGCCGGACCATTCGTCCCTTTACCTCTACCTGCTGCATCCCCGCGACCTGGTGATACCCGCCGAGCGCATCGGCTGGACGCTGTCGAGCGAGGGCAAGGGCATACGGGAGATCACGCCCTCGTCAGTGGGGCGCGAGGTGCTGGACGATGATTGGGCTCTGACCGTGCTGCGGCGCGACGAGCGCGTCGATGGCGGTTCGCTGCACATCCGCCCGACAGCGCCGGGTAGCGGGGCCCTGTAACGTTACTTCGGCCCACCCAGCCACTTCTCCTCCAGCGCCACCAGCCGTCCATCCGCGCGCATCTTCTCCAGCGCCTGCTGCCAGCGGGCGACGATGCTGGCGTCGGTCTGCCGGGAGAAGGCGATGTAGTTGCCCTGATGCATCACCGGCGCGGCGTAGTGCAGTTGCTCGGGGGCGAGGCCTTCCTCGCGGGCCATGGTTTCGACGCTGAGGGTATCGGCGGCCACCAGGTCGGTTCGGCCCAGGCGTAGCAGGCGCATCATCTGTTCGGGGGTGTCGACGCCGTAGAGGTTGGCGAAGCCCATCTCCTGCAGGCGGCGATAGACCAGCCATTTGCGCGGGGCGGCGATGCGCTGCACCTTGCGCGCCTCGTCCAGGCCGGTGATGGCGGGGGTGTGGTCGGCGCGGGCGTAGAGTGCGGTCTCGACCTCCAGCAGCGGGCCGACCAGTTGGTAGTCGGCCTCGCGCTCCGGGGTGCGCAGGATGGTGAAGACGGCCACGTCCGGGCTTTCGCGGGTGATCAGCAGGGCCCGCAGCAGCGGTACTCGCTCCAGCTGGAGCTTGTCACCGGTCTCCTGGGCGATCTCGTGCAGCAGGTCGACGGCGAAGCCCACCAGCTCGCCATCGCGCTCGAAATGCAGGGGCGGGTGGTCGTCGGTGAGCAGGCGCAGTTCGGCGGCGCCTGCGGCCTGGATGGCGAGCGCGGTGCCGAGCAGCAATCGGGTGAAAAGCCCTTTCATGAGGCGGTCTCGAAAACTCTCGGATTGAGCGTAGCCGGGCGGCGCGTTATCGGACGCGATGGAGCACCAGGCTGCCGAGGTCGATCAGGCGGCCAGGCTCGTAGCGCTCGATCACCAGCTTCTCATCCCAGCGCTTTTTCCCGAACGCATCCGGCTCGTGGGTCAGGGTCAGCAGGTTGCCCTTGAGGGTCAAGCGCAGGGTCGCCTGGACGCGGTTGCGCACCTCCATGCCCTTGCGGTCCATGCGCACGGTGCTGGAACCGAATACCCAGTAGCCACGCAGGGGCGAGGCGGAGTCCAGGTCCGACCAGGTGCCTTGCAGGTCGGCCAGGGTCATCAGCGGGGGATTGGCCTGCTCGGCCGCCGCGTAGCTCGCCTCGGTGTCGTCTTGCGGCGCGGCATTCGCGGCGGGGCGCTCGGCGCTGCCGGGAGCCGGTGCCGGGGCGGGGGTCTCGTGGGCGATCTCTTCCTGGTTTCCCGGGTGCCGCAGGGGCGATCGGAAAACTGGGTGGCGCCGTTGGCGGCCTTGCATTTGAAGATGGCGGCGGATGCAGGCGCGGTGGGTGCGAGGAGCAGGGCGCAGGCGAGCAGGACGGAAACGAGGGGCGGGCGCATCGAACATCCTTGTGACGGGGCCGGGATGGCGGTGGAGTCTATCCATTGTCCCGGGGCGACGACAGTCTCCTGTCCGCAGGCTGTACCGAGGCCGACCTGTACAGCGGGGGTTGGTTGGGGGCGCTCGTGTTCCCGGTACGCACGCTCATGAGCCTCACTCCATCGCCTGCCGGTACTGCCGTGGCGTAAAGCCGGTGAGCTGCTTGAACTGGCGGCTGAAGGCGCTGTGGTCGGTGTAGCCGCATTGCAGGGCGACGTCGGTGATGGGCAGGTCGGTCTGCAGCAGGCGGTGGGCGTGTTCCAGGCGGGCCTTGGTGATCATCTGCCGGGGCGTCAGCTGGAACGCGCGGGTGCAGTAGCGCTCCAGCTGGGCGACCGAAAGCCCGGCGATGCGGGTCAGGGTGTCCAGGGTGATGGGTTCGTGGAAGTGCGTGCGGATGTACTCGTCCACCTCCGCGAGCCGCGCGTAGGCCGGGTGGGCGGTGGCGACCGACTGCAGGTCCACCGAGATGCCCACCAGGCCGATGATGGCGTCGCTGCGGTCCAGCAGCGGGCGCTTGTGGGTCAGGCACCAGCCGGGTTCGCGGCTGCCGTAGAGGTGCAGCTCCAGCTGGTCTTCCAGCACCTGGCCCTGTTCCAGTACGCGGCGGTCCTGCTCGGTGTAGCCGGGGCCGAGCTGGGCGGGGAAGACCTCCGCGCTGGTCCTGCCCAGCAGCGGCTGCAACTGCTTGAGGCCGCAGCGCTGCACCAGGGTGCGATTGGCCAGCACGTAGCGGGCCTGGGTGTCCTTGATGAAGATCGCCGCATTGGAAATCGCATCCAGCACCGGCAACAGCAGCTCGGCGCTGGCCAGCAGATCGTCCAGGGATGCCGGACGGCGCTGGGGCTCTATCGCGGCCAGGGCCGCCAGTGTTCTGCGCACCATGCCTTGCACCTCTCTCGAAGCCTGATCGCCAGGAGAGTGCCGCAGCCCGGAGGGGCTGTCGAGCGAGCTCGTGCGGGCCCGTCTCATTGTGCTGATTTCGTCATCGGACCTGGGGAAAAGCATCAAGCCCCGCGCCGCCCGGCCAGTCCACTCTATGGCCGTCGCATGCGGCGTGGCGCCGGCGGGCGAAGGGGCATGGCTTGCCCGATTCGTCTTCCACGTAAGCGCTGCAGCGGGATCTTCCAGCCCATCCAATAACGCACAAGAAGGCTACGCCATGTCTGGAAAGTTCAAGAAACAGCTGTCCCTGACGGACCTCACCTTCATCGGCCTCGGGGCCATCTTCGGCTCCGGCTGGCTGTTCGCGGCCAGCCACGTCTCCGCCATCGCCGGCCCGGCGGGCATCTTCTCCTGGCTCCTCGGCGGCTTCGCGGTGCTGCTGCTGGGCATCATCTACTGCGAGCTGGGGGCGGCGCTGCCGCGTGCCGGCGGGGTGGTGCGCTACCCGGTGTTCTCCCACGGCCCGCTCCTGGGCTACCTGATGGGCTTCATCACGCTGATCGCCTTCTCCAGCCTGGTGGCCATCGAGGTGGTCGCCTCCCGGCAGTACGCGGCGGCCTGGTTCCCGGGCCTCACCGAGGCGGGCTCCAGCGACCCGACGCTGATCGGCTGGCTGGTGCAGTTCGGCCTGCTGTGCCTGTTCTTCTGGCTCAACTACCGCAGCGTGAAGACCTTCGCCCGCGCCAACAACCTGGTCAGCGTGTTCAAGTTCATCGTGCCGCTGCTGGTCATCGGCGTGCTCTTCACCTTCTTCAAGCCCGAGAACTTCCAGGTGCAGGGCTTCGCGCCGTTCGGCCTCTCGGGCATCGAGATGGCGGTGTCGGCCGGCGGCATCATCTTCGCGTACCTGGGGCTGACGCCGATCATCTCGGTGGCCAGCGAGGTGAAGAACCCGCAGCGCACCATCCCCATCGCGCTGATCCTCTCGGTGCTGCTCTCCACCGCCATCTACGTGCTGCTGCAGGTGGCCTTCCTCGGCGCGGTGCCGACCGAGCTGCTGGCCAACGGCTGGGCCGGGATGTCCAAGGAGTTCGCCCTGCCGTACCGCGACATCGCCCTGGTGCTCGGGGTGGGCTGGCTGGCCTACCTGGTGGTGGCCGACGCGGTGGTCTCGCCCAGCGGCTGCGGCAACATCTACATGAACGCCACGCCGCGGGTGATCTACGGCTGGGCGCAGACCGGCACCTTCTTCCGCATATTCACCCGCATCGACGAAGGCTCCGGTATCCCGCGCCCGGCGCTGTGGCTGACCTTCGGCCTGTCGGTGTTCTGGACCCTGCCGTTCCCCTCCTGGGAGGCGCTGATCAACGTGGTGTCCGCCGCCCTGGTGCTGAGCTACGCGGTGGCGCCGGTGACGGTGGCGGCCCTGCGCCGCAACGCGCCGGACATGCCGCGCCCGTTCCGCGTGCGGGGCCTGGCGGTGATGGGGCCGCTGTCCTTCGTGATCGCCGCGCTGATCGTCTACTGGTCCGGCTGGGGCACCGTGTCCTGGCTGCTGAGCCTGCAGATCCTGATGTTCGTGATCTACCTGCTGTGCCGCCGCTTCGTGCCCACCGAGCACCTGGGCATCGCCCAGCAGGTGCGTTCGTCCGCCTGGCTGATCGGCTTCTACGCCGTGACCCTGCTGCTCTCCTGGCTGGGCAGCTTCGGCGGCCTGGGCGTGCTCGGCCACCCCTACGACACCCTCGCCGTGGCCGCCTGTGCCCTGGGCATCTACCACTGGGGCGCCACCACCGGAGTGCCGGCCGAGCTGATCCGCCTCAGCGGCGAGGACGAAAGCGAGGAGGGCACCGATGCGGACGCCGCGCCTTCCACCACGGCCTTCCCCGGCCGCGCCTAGCCCACTGTCTGCAACCCGATGACCGGAAGGAGTCTGGCCATGAACGACCTCATCAACCTCAGCCTCGACCAGGTGCATGCCCTGGCACTGCGTGCGCTGACCGTCAACGGCATGGGCGAGGACCATGCCCGCGCCATCGCCGACACCATCACCCGGGGCCAGCGTGACGAATGCCATTCCCACGGCCTGTACCGGGTGCTGGTGTGCGTGCATTCGCTGCGCAGCGGCAAGGTGGACCCGCAGGCCCAACCAAGGGTGAGCCGCCCGGCGCCGGCCATCGTCCGCGTCGATGCGCAGCGGGGCTACTCGCTGCTGGCGCTGCAGACCGGCCTGCCGCTGCTGGTGGAGCAGGCCCGAGAGCTGGGCGTCGCCGCCCTGGTGATCCGCAACTGCTTCCACTTCTCCGCGCTGTGGCCGGAGGTGGAGGCCATCGCCGCTGAAGGGCTGGTTGGGCTGGCCATGACCCCCAGCCACGCCTGGGTGGCGCCGGAGGGCGGCCGCCAGGGGGTGTTCGGCACCAACCCGCTGGCCTTCGCCTGGCCCCGCGAGGGGCGCGAGCCCTTCGTCTTCGACTTCGCCACCAGCGCCATCGCCCGGGGCGATATCGAGCTGCACGCCCGCCAGGGGAAGCCGATTCCCCTGGGCTGGGGGCTGGATGCCGAAGGGCGGCCCAGCACCGATGCGCGGGCCGTGCTGGAGGGCGCCATGCAGACCTTCGGCGGCCACAAGGGCTCGGCCCTGGCGGCGATGGTCGAGCTGATGGCCGGCGCGCTGATCGGCGACCTCACCAGCGCCGAATCCCTGGCCTTGGACGGCGGCGCCGGTGCCACGCCGCTCCATGGCGAGCTGCTGCTGGCCTTCGACCCGGCGCGCTTTCTCGGCAACGAACTGGAGGCCGGCCGGCAGCGGGCCGAGGCGCTGTTCGCCGCCATCACCGACCAGGGCGCGCGGCTGCCGTCGCAACGCCGTTTCGCCGCCCGCCAGCGCAGCGAACGCGAAGGCGTCTGGGTCGGCCGGGCGCTGCTGGACGACATCCAGCGCCTGATCGACCACCCCCATTCCCGACCTGACGGAGCCGCCCCATGAAGCGCATCCATGTCATCGATTCCCACACCGGCGGCGAACCCACGCGCCTGGTGATGGACGGCTTTCCCGAACCCGCCGGCCGCACCCTGGCCGAGCAGCGCGACAGCCTGCGCGAGCACCACGACCACTGGCGCCGCGCCTGCCTGCTGGAGCCCCGCGGCAACGACGTGCTGGTGGGCGCGCTGTACCGCCCGCCGGTGACGCCGGGCGCCACCTGCGGGGTGATCTTCTTCAACAACGCCGGCTACCTCGGCATGTGCGGCCACGGCACCCTCGGCCTGGTGGCGTCCCTCCGGCACCTGGGGCTGATGGCCCCCGGCGAGCACCGCATCGACACCCCGGTGGGCACCGTCAGCGCCACCCTCCACGAGGACGGCCGCGTCACCCTCGGCAACGTGCCGGCCTACCGCCATCGCCGGCAGGTGCCGGTGGAGGTGCCCGGCCATGGCGTGGTCCATGGCGACATCGCCTGGGGCGGCAACTGGTTCTTCCTGGTCAACGACCACGGCCAGCGCCTGGAGCTGGACAACGTCGAGGCCCTGACCGCCTACACCTGGGCGATGCTGCGGGCCCTGGAGGCCCAGGGCATCCACGGCGAGGGCGGGGCGCTGATCGACCACGTCGAGCTGTTCGCCGCCGACGCCGAGGCCGACAGCCGCAACTTCGTCATGTGCCCCGGCAAGGCCTACGACCGCTCCCCCTGCGGCACCGGCACCAGCGCCAAGCTGGCCTGCCTGGCGGCGGACGGCAAGCTCGCCCCCGGCCAGCGCTGGGTGCAGGCCAGCATCACCGGCAGCCGCTTCGAGGGGCACTACGAGTGGGAGGGCGAGCGCATCCGTCCCTTCATCACCGGGCGTGCCCACCTCACCGCCGACAGCACCCTGCTCATCGACGAGCAGGACCCCTTCGCCTGGGGCATCTGAGCCCCCGTTTTCCCGAACCCTGAATCCCTGCTCAAGGAGCGACAGCATGAACATCGATATCTACCGTGGCTGCATCCCCGCCCTCATGACCCCCTGCACCGACGCGCGCCAGCCGGACTACGACGCCCTGGTGGCCAAGGGCCGCGAACTGGTCCAGGCCGGCATGAGCGGCGTGGTCTACTGCGGTTCCATGGGTGACTGGCCCCTGCTCAGCGAGGCCCAGCGCCAGGAAGGCGTGGCGCGCCTGGTGCAGGCCGGCGTGCCCACCATCGTCGGCACCGGCGCGGTGAGCACCCGCGAGGCGGTGGCCCATGCCGCCCATGCCGCCAAGGTCGGCGCCCAGGGGCTGATGGTGATCCCGCGGCTGCTGTCCCGCGCGGCCTCGCCGGCGGCGCAGAAGGCACATTTCACTGCCGTGCTGCAGGCCGCGCCGGAGCTGCCGTCGGTGATCTACAACAGCCCGTACTACAGCTTCTCCACCCGCGCCGACCTGTTCTTCGAGCTGCGCGGGCAGCATCGCAACCTGATCGGCTTCAAGGAATTCGGCGGCGCCGACGCCATGCGCTACGCCGCCGAGCACATCACCTCGCGGGATGACGAGGTGATCCTCATGGCCGGCGTCGACACCCAGGTGTTCCACGGCTACGTCAACTGCAACGCCACCGGCACCATCACCGGCATCGGCAACGTGCTGCCCCGCGAGGTGCTGCAGCTGGTCTCGCTGAGCCGCCAGGCCGCCCAGGGCGATGCCCGCGCACGCCGCCAGGCCCTGGAGCTGAGCGCGGCGCTGGACGTGCTCTCGTCCTTCGACGAGGGCTGCGACCTGGTGCTGTTCTACAAGTACCTGATGGTGCTCAACGGCGACCGCGAGTACCGCCTGCATTTCAACGAGAGCGACGCCCTCAGCGACTCCCAGCGCCGCTACGCCGAGCAGCAGTACGGCCTGTTCCGCCAGTGGTACGCCAACTGGACCGCCGAGCAGAACCTCGCCTGAACCCGACCGCCCCGCCGCCCGTGGGCGGTGGGGCCCACCCGCCATCCAGGATGCCCCATGACCCTCACAGGCAAGATGCTGATCGGCGGCGCAGCGGTGCCCGGCACCCGCGACGCTCTCCACGCCATTGACCCGGCCACCGGCCAACACCTGCAACCCGCCTACCCGGGCGCCAGCCGCCAGCAGGTGGAACAGGCCTGCGCCCTGGCCTGGGCCGCCTTCGACCCGTACCGGGACACCGCACCGGCCGCCCGGGCGGCCTTCCTCGACGCCATCGCCGATGCCATCGAAGCCCTGGGCGAGGCGCTGATCGAGCGCGCCATGGCCGAGACGGGCCTGCCCCAGGCGCGCCTGCAGGGCGAGCGCGGCCGCACCTGTCAGCAACTGCGCACCTTCGCCCGCACCCTGCGCGCGGGTGAGTGGCTGGACGTGCGCATCGACCGCGCGCAACCCCAGCGCCAACCCCTGCCACGGCCCGACCTGCGCCAGCGCCAGGTGCCCCTGGGGCCGGTGGCGGTGTTCGGTGCCAGCAACTTCCCCCTGGCTTTCTCCGTGGCCGGCGGCGACACCGCCTCGGCCCTGGCCGCCGGCTGCCCGGTGGTGGTGAAGGCCCATGGCGCCCACCCCGGCACCAGCGAGCTGGTGGGGCAGGCCGTGGCCCGCGCGGTCGAACGCTGCGGCATGCCCGAAGGCGTGTTCTCGCTGTTGTTCGGCGCCGGCCGCGAAGTGGGCCTTGGCCTGGTGACGGACCCACGCATCAAGGCGGTCGGCTTCACCGGCTCGCGCAGCGGTGGCCTCGCCCTGTTCCAGGCCACCCAGGCGCGGCCGGAGCCGATCCCGGTCTATGCCGAGATGAGTTCGATCAACCCGGTGCTGCTGTTTCCCGCTGCCCTGCAGGCCCGTGGCGAGGCCCTGGCGCAAGGCTTCATCACCTCGCTGACCCTGGGCGCCGGGCAGTTCTGCACCAATCCGGGCCTGCTCATCGCGCCTCGCGGTGCGGCGCTGGATGCCTTCCTGGCCCACGCCGCCGAGCAGCTGCGCCCGTGCAAGGCCCAGGTGATGCTCACCCCCGGCATCCACCAGGCCTACGCGGCCGGGGTCGCGGCCCTGGCCGGGCACCCGCAGGTGCGCCGGGTCGCCAGCGGCGAACCCGGGGAAGGGCCGAACCGCTGCCAGGCACAGCTGTTCGTCACCGACGCCGAGGCCTTCCTCGCCGACCCGCAGTTGCACGGCGAGGTCTTCGGCGCGGCGGCGCTGGTGGTGCAATGCGAGGGCGCAGAGCAGGTGTCCCGCATCCTCGATGCCCTGGAGGGCCAGCTCACCGCCACCCTGCACCTGGACGACGCCGACCTGGACGCCGCCCACGCGCTGTTGCCGACCCTGGAGCGCAAGGCCGGCCGCGTGCTGGTCAACGGCTGGCCGACCGGGGTTGAGGTGTGCGATGCCATGGTCCACGGTGGGCCGTTCCCGGCCACCTCGGATGCCCGTTCCACCTCGGTGGGCACCGCCGCCATCCAGCGCTTCCTGCGACCGGTGTGCTACCAGGGCTTCCCCGATGCCTTGCTGCCGGCGGCGCTGCGCGAGGCCAACCCCCTGGGGCTGCGGCGGCTGCTCGACGGCAAGCGGGAGGCCTGAACATGGGCGATCACCAGCCAGCGGATGTGGATGTCGCGGTGGTCGGCGCCGGCGTCATCGGTGTCGCCTGTGCCCTGCAGCTCGCGCGCCAGGGGCTGCGGGTGCAGGTGTTCGACCCGGACGGCGTGGGGCAGGGCGCCTCCTTCGGCAATGCCGGGCACCTGGCCACCGAGCAGGTGTTCCCGATCGCCGACCTGTCGATCCTCAAGCGCCTGCCGGGCATGCTCCTCGACCCCATGGGCCCGCTGCGCCTGGACTGGACCTACCTGCCACGCGCCACCCCCTGGTTCCTGCGCCTGCTGCTCAACCTGCGGGCAGCGCCCTTCGCCCGCACCGTGGCCGGCCTGCGGGCCCTCAACGAAGCCAGCCTGGGTGCCTGGCGCCGCCTGCTGCAGGCCGTCGAGCGGCCCGACCTGCTGCGCGAGGACGGCTCGCTGCTGGTGTACGAGCAGGACGCCTCCCACGTGGCGCTGCAGGCCCTCCAGGCACGCATGGCGGGGCAGGGCGTGCCGGTGGCGTCCTGGGGGGCGGAGGCCGTTCACGCGGCGGCGCCCCAGCTCAGCGACGGGATTCGCGGCGGGCTGTTCTTCCCGGCCACCGGGCACTTCATCGACCCGCACCGCGTGGTCGTCGAACTGGCGCGGGCGGCCGAAGCGCTGGGCGTCACCTTCCATCGCCAGCGCGTACTCGACGGCCACCGGCTGGCGGAGGGCGTCGCCCTGAGGCTGGACGACGGCAGCCTGCGAGCCCGCCAGGTGCTGCTGGCCTGCGGCGCCCACTCCGCGCCCCTCACCGAGCGCCTCACCGGCACGCGGGTGCCGCTGGACACCGAACGCGGCTACCACCTGATGCTGCCCCGGGAGCAGGGGCGGCTGCCGTTCGCCGTCACCAGCCTCGAACGGCGCTTCATCATGACGCCCATGGCCGGCGGCCTGCGCCTGGCCGGCACCGTGGAGTTCGCCGGGCTGGAGAAGCCGGCGAACATGCCCCGCGCCTGGCAGCTGCACCGCCTCAGCCAGGGGCTGTTCCGTGACGAACTGGACACCGAGGGCGCAAGCCCCTGGATGGGCTTCCGCCCCTCGCTGCCGGACTCGCTGCCGATCATCGACCGGGTGGGCGAGGGCCGCGTCCTGCTCGCCTTCGGCCACCAGCACCTCGGGCTGACCCAGGCCGCCGTCACCGCCGAGTACATCGGCCAACTGGCCCAGGGGCAGGCCGTGGCGGGGCTGAAGGCGTACCGGCTGGGGCGCTTCGCGAGCTAGTGCACCCGGGTGCTGGCGCAGGCTGCTGAGGGCATCCAGAATGGCGGGCCTCTGCACAGGAGCTTCGCCATGGACGACCTTTTCCCCAACCCCTTCCTGCTGGCCGGTGGCGTCCTGAGCGCCATCGCCGCGCTGCTGCACCTGGGCTGCATCCGCTACGGCGCACCCTGGTATCGCTTCTTCGGTGCCGGTGAGCGCATGGCGCGCCTGGCCGAGGCCGGCAGCCCGGTGGCCACGCTGGTCACCCTGGCCATCGCCACGGTGCTGGGGCTCTGGGCGCTCTACGCGCTGCTGGCCGGGCTCGGCCTGCCACTTTCCCTGACACGGCCGGTGCTGTGCCTGGTCACGGCGGTGTACCTGCTGCGGGGGCTCGGCGGGCTGTTGCTGGTCAAGCGCGGGCTGGGCCGCAGCGCCGCCTTCTGGCTGTGGAGCTCGGCCATCTGCCTGACGCTGGGCGGGCTGCACCTGGTGGGGCTGGCGCAGGTGTGGGGCGCGATCCAGGGGACCTGACCCGCGAGCCGGCTGCCCGCCGGTGATTGCGCCGTAGGGGCATGCCGGCCCCGGGGGCCGGACGGGTGCGAACCCGCCGTGCGCCTGTGCCCACGTCCTCCCGCCCGACCACGGCAGGCCGTGCGCCTGCTGCCTGCGCGAGCGCCTGCGTCGTTTCCTGGTGACGATGAGGGGCTCGGCCGGCGCTCCGTCGTCCAGGCTGCCACCGTGCTAGAAGGCCCCGTCGACACTCACAGAGGGAATGACGGGATGAATCGCTTATCCATCAGGCAGAAGATCCTCCTCCTGGCGCTGCTGCCGGTCCTGGCGCTGGCCACGATCAGCGCCTGGCTGTTCGTATCCCAGGCCCGGGAACTGCGCGATCTCAGCCGCGACGACCTGCGCGAGTCGTTGCTGGCGGCCAAGCGCGAGCAATTGGCCAACTACATGGAACTGGCACTGAGCGCCGTGGCGCCCCTGGCCAACGGCGGCTCGGCAGCGGGCCGCGAGCGCATCAAGGAGGCGCTGCGCAGCCTGCGCTTCGACGGCGGCAGCGGCTACTTCTTCGCCTACGACAGCCAGGGCGTGCAGGTGATGAGCGCCGACAACCCGGCCCGCGAAGGCACGATCTACTGGGACTCCACCAGCCCCGAGGGTCGCCATCTGGTGCGCGAGTACGTCGAGGCCGGCGCCGCCGGGGGGGCTACGTGGAATACGGCTGGGCGCGGCCCGGCGAGGAGGAGCCCTCGCCGAAGCTCGCCTACGTGGTGCCGATGCCCGACAGCGACTGGGTGCTGGGCACCGGCTTCTACATCGACGACCTGGAAACGCAGCTCGCCGGGCTGGAGCGGGAATTCGCCGCTGCCGTGCGCCTGAGCTTGATCCGCAGCGCCGCTTCCGCCGCCCTCCTGCTGGCGCTGATCGCCGCCCTGGCGACCCTGCTGGCACGCAGCATCCATCGGCCCCTGGACCAGGCGGTGCGGACCATGGAGAACATCGCCCGGGGCGAAGGCGATTTGACCCGCCGCCTGGACCCTTCCGCCGGCCATGAGCTGGGCACCCTGGCGCGGGCCTTCAACCACTTCGCCGAACAGGTCCGCCAACTGGTGCGGCAGACGCGCTCGTCCGCCGCCACCCTGGGGGCCGCCAGCGAGGAGCTGGGTGCCTTCATGGAGCAGACCGGCCAGGGCATCGCCAGCCAGCATGTGGAAAGCGATCAGTTGGCTACCGCCATGGAGCAGATGTCGGCGGCGGCCCTGCAGGTCGCCAGCAGTGCGGCCGGCGCGGCGCAGGCGGCCCAGGCTGCGGAGAACCGGGTGCAGGGCGCGCAGGACCTGGTGCGCAGCGCCGCCGAGGTGATCGACGGGCTGGAGGGGCAGGTGGAAAGCGGGGTCGAGATCATCCGCCGGCTGGGCAGCGAGTCCGAGGGCATCGGCGGCGTGCTGGATGTGATCCACGGCGTCGCCGAGCAGACCAACCTGCTGGCGCTCAACGCCGCCATCGAAGCCGCGCGTGCCGGTGACCAGGGGCGCGGCTTCGCGGTCGTCGCCGATGAGGTGCGCACGCTGGCGGGGCGCACCCAGAGCAGTACGGCGGAAATCCAGGAAATGATCGGCCGCCTGCAGGCCGGCGCTCGCGAGGCCATCGCCGCCATCGGCCAGATCCGCGGCGGCAGCGCCCGCGCCGTGGTGGAGGTGGGCCGGGTCGGCCAGGCCCTGGAGGCGGTCGTCGAGGCGACCACCACCATCAACGGCATGAACGCGCAGATCGCCGCTGCGGCGGAGGAGCAGACCCAGGTCTGCGAATCCATCAACGCCAACGTGCACCAGATCGCCGCCATCGCCGAACAGACCGCCGCCGGCTCGCGCACCGCCAGCGACATCACCCAGCGCCTGGGTGAGATGGCCGGTGGATTGCAGCAGCTGGTGGGGCGCTATCGGGCGGATTGAGGGAAGAGGGCGGGTGCGTTGCCGATCGTCTCGGCGACGCACCGGGTGGCCTGCATGGCGGTGCATGGGCTCCCGGGCTGAAACCCGGGCCAGGCCTAGATATCGGTCAGGGATACCAGCACTTCCAGGCGCGCCGCCGGGGCACTGTGAGCGGCTAACTGCATCCGATTGAGCCAGTCGAGCGTGGCTTCCGTGCTGTCACGTACGGCCTTGGAAGAGAGGTCGAAGGTCACCGAGTGGCGCAGCGAGTGCAGCAGCTCCCAGAGTTGGCAGGGGGCCTGGCTCTCGTTGATGATCTTGAGTATCTCGCTATTGATCTCGCTGATGCGGCTATGGATCAGGCTGCTGGTATTGCCCGTGGGGAACAGCTCCTTGGCTTTGAGGCGGATGGCACTCATGCGCTTCACATGCAGGCTCGGATCGTCCTTGGTGTCTTCGTAGGTCGAGCTGTCTCGCAGGTAGGTCGCGAACTGGTCGATGCTCTTGCGAACGATCTCGATGGCCTTGTTGATGTCGGCCCTGTCCGGTACCAGGTTGGCCGGCGTGCTGTTCAAGCGTTTGGCAATCATCAGCATCACCCCATCCGGGGTACTGGGGATGCGCTTCCACTTCCTGGATATCAAGGGAGCCGTCAGGTTCCGGTAGAAGTCCTTTGTCGATATGGAGTCGCTCTTCAAGGCGTTGAAGGTGGCTTCGGC
Organism: Pseudomonas sp. Pc102; assembly: GCF_018408275.1. Lineage (NCBI taxonomy): Bacteria > Pseudomonadati > Pseudomonadota > Gammaproteobacteria > Pseudomonadales > Pseudomonadaceae > Pseudomonas > Pseudomonas sp. Pc102. The sequence continues at coordinate 2,983,383 of NZ_AP021905.1, forward strand.
CAGCTTGCGGATGACCTGGCTCCAATGGAGCATGTGACGCCTGTCCTCCACATGGCCCTTCTTGGCGTTCTGGTTGACCTTCACCTTGGTCGCCTGGGAGGTCCAGGCTGGCCGGCCCTTGATCCTGATCTTCCGCGTGATCGGGTCCGATTCGATCCGGAATCGGCTGGTCTTCCTGGGGCCCCGTGGCATTTGGCGTTCCTCCTTGGATTGGCTGCTGCGAAAGACTAGACCAGATCGCCTTCCGTGCATGCGCCTGATCCAGCAGGTGGGGCGTGGCGCAGTGCCCGGGCTCCCGGGCTGAAGCCCGGGCTACGTCTGGCGGTTGCCTTGCGCCAGGGCTTCGATGGAGCGCACGCCGGCCTGCATCTTCAGCACCGCCGAGGCGTTGGCCGAATGCACGGCGATGCGCGGCGGCACGAAGCCGTGCAGGGCCACCGCTTCCTCGATCCACAGGATCACGTCGTAACCGGTGCCGCGCTCGTCGTCGCCCAGGTCGTGGTCCAGGCTCAGTTCGCTGACCTGGCCCGTCTTCAACAGCTCGATCACCTCGAGCGGCCACCAGGCGCGGACCCAGCCGTCGGGCGTGGCGCGTTCGTCGTCCAGATAGACCTTCATTGCTCAGGCTCCTGTCGCCCAGCTGTAGAGCAGCCAGGTATCGCGGGTTTCGCAGAAATAGAGCTTCTCGTTCCAGTTGTCCTGCAAGGCCAGCACCGATTCGGTCAGCGGCTCAGGGAGGATCGGGGTGTCCAGCGGCAGTGGCTGGCCGTCGAGGAAGATCCCCCAGCGGTCGCTGTACCAGGGGCGCGCAGGATTGGCGCGGCGCTCCATGATGGCGTTGCGGATGGCGTCCCCCAGGCTGGCGATCTCATGAGTCGCCTCCTGCGGGTCGATGCTGACAGGACGAGCGTTGACGAGTTCCGGCAACAGCCAGCGCTGCAGCAGGTGGTCGACATGCTCTGGAGTCGTTTCCTCCATCGCCCAATCCTCCACCCGGTGCAGTTCGTGATTGAGCAGCGCGACCAGGGCCTGGGCGGGCGTGGCAACGTCCGACCTGGCGCAGCGGTAGAGCCTGGCGTCACAGAGGCCCTCGTCGTGGGTGCGGAATTCCAGCGTCTCCACGCGGATCGCCAAGGCATGCAGAAGGTGCTGGCGCATCAGGCCAGCTGTGGTGAGCAGTTCATCTACCAGGGAGCGGTCCACTTCGATTCGATTCGCCGTGCGGCCAGCCGGGAGCGGGCAAGGCCGCGCAGTTTATCCTGCGCTGCAACGGGCTTCACGCGTTCCGTCTAAATCCCCACCTTCGCCCATCGTCTCCTCTGCACAAGGCCGAGAAGCGCCACAAGCGCACGGCCCGGAGCTTGATGCCACTTTATCGAGGGTCGAAGGATGCAAGCCGCTACCAGCCTCAATGCCAGCCTGCCGCTGGCCGCTGAAGAAGAGACGCTCTACCAGTTCGAGGAGTCGCCGCTGCTGGCCCGCCAGAAGCAGCAGGAATCCAACGCCCGCAGCTACCCCCGGCGCATCCCCCTGGCGCTCAAGCGTGCGCGTGGGCTGTATGTCGAGGACGTCGAGGGCCGCACCTTCATCGATTGCCTCGCCGGTGCCGGCACCCTGGCGCTGGGTCACAACCACCCGGTGGTGATCGATGCGATCCGCCAGGTGCTCGCCGACGAGCTGCCGCTGCACACCCTGGACCTCACCACCCCGGTGAAGGACCAGTTCGTCCAGGACCTCTTCGGCCTGCTGCCCGAGGACCTGGCCCGCGAGGCGAAGATCCAGTTCTGCGGCCCCACCGGCACCGACGCGGTGGAGGCGGCGCTCAAGCTGGTGCGCACCGCCACCGGGCGCAGCACCATCCTCTCGTTCCAGGGCGGCTACCACGGCATGAGCCAGGGCGCCCTGGGGCTGATGGGCAACCTGGGGCCGAAGAAGGCCCTGGGCGCGGTGCTCGGCAATGGCGTGCAGTTCGCCCCCTATCCCTATGCCTACCGCTGCCCCTTCGGGCTGGGTGGCGAGGCCGGCGTACGCGCCAACCTGCATTACCTGGAGAACCTGCTCAGCGACCCCGAGGCCGGCGTGCTGCTGCCGGCGGCGGTGATAGTCGAGGCGGTGCAGGGCGAGGGCGGCGTGGTGCCGGCGGACATCGAGTGGCTGCGCGGCCTGCGCCGCATCACCGAGAAGGCCGGCGTGGCGCTGATCGTCGACGAGATCCAGAGCGGCTTCGGCCGCACCGGCAGGATGTTCGCCTTCGAGCACGCCGGCATAGTTCCCGACGTGGTGGTGCTGTCCAAGGCCATCGGCGGCAGCCTGCCGCTGGCGGTGATGGTCTACCGCGAGTGGCTCGACGTCTGGGGCCCGGGTGCCCACGCCGGCACCTTCCGTGGCAACCAGATGGCCATGGCCGCCGGCTCGGCGGTGCTGCGCTACCTCAAGGACCACGACATCCCCGCCCACGCCGCCGCCATGGGCGAGCGCCTGGCCGGCCACCTGCGCGAACTTCAGCGCGACTACCCGCAGCTGGGCGATATCCGTGGGCGCGGGCTGATGCTCGGCGTCGAGCTGGTTGACCCGTCCGGCCCCCGTGATGCGCTGGGTCACCCCCCGACCTTCAGCGCCCTGGCCTCGCGCCTGCAGGCCCAGTGCCTCAAGCGCGGGCTGATCATCGAACTGGGCGGCCGCCACGGCAGCGTGGTGCGCTTCCTGCCGCCGCTGATCATCACCGCCGAACAGGTGGACGAAGTCGCCCGCCGCTTCGCCCGTGCCCTGGCCGCCGCCCTCGTCGAACCGGCCTGAGCCCGTTCCCGCCCGCAATGGGCCGCTTGCACGCCCCGCCCGACGGAGGCGTGCGGCGGCCATGCCGTCCATCACGAGCCGAAGCAATGCACGCCCTGTCCGATCGCCACGAGCTGCCGCCCCTTGCCCCGCGTGGGTGGTCGGCTGCCTGTCGGTGGGCTGAATGACGCCCGCTCTGCGACTGTTCTGCGTTGCCTGCCCCGGCGTCGGCGCGGTGGACTACCCGGCCTGGGGCGCGCTGTTGCCTGCCTGGGTGCAGGTCCGCCCCGTGTGGCTGCCGGAGGCGCCCGGGCTGTCCGCAGCCGTCGCCGGGCAGCTGGCGCGAAGGGTGGAGATGGACGTGCGACGCCTGCCCTATGCGGTCATCGGCCACGGCTTCGGCGCGCTGGCGGCCTGCGAGATGCTCTATGCCCTGCGCGAGCGGGGCGCGCCAGGCTCGCTGGGCCTGTTCGCCTCGGGCTCGGTCGCGCCGTCGCGCTGGGCCGAATACCAGCGCGGCATCGCCAACTGGCGGCCCGACGCCGGCGTGCCCCAGGCCGCCTATCGGCACCGGCCGCGTACGCCGCTCGCTTGCCCTGTGCACGTCCTGGCAGGAGTCGACGATGGCCCCCGCAAGGCGCAACTCAAGGCCTGGAGCGAGGAAACCACAGGCCGGCTGCAGCTCAGGCTCTTCGAAGGGGACCATCGCTTCATCCGCGACCGGCAGGCCGACGTGCTCGCCTACCTCGTCCGCCAGCTGGACGGGCTCGCCGGGCGCTGGCCGGGTGCCGAGGCCGTCTGACCCCTTGGCCTATTCCCGGCATGCCACGGGCGGCTCACCCATCGGCCGGATGCCGGCCAGGCGCTGGTTGCGCTTCACCAGCGCCAGGGTCGCCTGGGCGGTGCGCTTGCTCCAGATCAGGAAGCCGCTGAGCACCATCAGGCTCAGCAGCAGGCCGAAGACGAACCAGATCGCCTTGCTCCAGAGGCCGCCGAAGTCGCCCGTGTGCAGCGGGTGCATCGACTCGGTGACGAACTCCAGCGGCGTGCGGTCGCCGAGCCTGCGCACGGCCTCGACATGACCGTCGAACGGGTTGAGCGCAACGGACTGGTACATCAGCGGGTAGCGGCTGTTGCCGTAGATGTACAGGGCGCTGTAGGCGTCCTCGGGGAAGTACAGGGCGTTGGCCTCCAGCGTCGGGATGGCCTGGCTGGCGATCTCGATGGCACGGTCCAGGCCGATCCGCTCCACGGGCTTGCCCGGCTGCGCCACGGGCACGGCGTCCCGCGCCAGCACCGGCGGGATGCCCTCGCTGGACAGGGTCACGTGGTTGTCGACGAGGATCGCCTGGACCAGGAACCACAGGCCGGTGATGGAGATGACCGCGATGAACCAGATCGACCAGATGCCCGACAGGCGATGGAAGTCGCCCCAGAAGATGCGGGCGCCCTGGTCGATGCGCAGGCGCGGCGTGAGAAAGCCCTTCCAGAACCGCTTGTAGACCACCAGGCCGGTGACCAGCGAGGCGAGCATCGGCAGGCCGAGCAGCGACACCAGGTACCAGCCCCAGCTGTAGCCGTTGGTGAAGGGCACCAGCCACCAGCCGTGCAGGGCGCGGGTGAACTGGCGGAAGTCGAAGCTGGAGCTGCGCCCCTGGATCACCCCCGTGTAGGGGTTCACGTAGAGGCTGGCCTCGCGGGTGTCGGGGTAGCTGACGTCGACGACCAGCGCGAAATGGTCCTCGCCCGGCCGGCGGATGGCGCTGATCGAGGCCTCGGGCTGGGCGTCGCGGATGCCCGCGACGATCCGGTCGTAGCCCAGGCGGGGCATGTCGGCCTGTGGCCGGCTCGCGCGGACTTCCGGCTTGGCCAGCCAGACCAGTTCCTGGCTCACCACCGCCAGGGTGCCGGTCACGCAGACGATCAGCATGAAGCACCAGATCGGCAGGGCCAGCCAGCTGTGGACGAGGAACCAGAGGCGGGAGCGGGACTTCTTCGGCATGGGCGGGGCTGTTCCTGGGGAATGACGACGCTGCGCGCTTCGTTGCCCGAAAGCGGCGCTGCCTTATGGACGAACGAGGCCGCGAAAAATTTAGGACGCGCCCGCCGATGGCCCGTTGGGGGCCTTCCTGCCGTGGCGCGGGTGCGGTCGTCGTGCTGTGTCCGTGGCATTGCCGCGCAGGTAATTTTCCGCACCTGCCGTCCGTTCTCCTTGAGCAATCGAGCACGCATTGCGTGCTGCCCACGAGTACGGAAACGACAGATGAACGCAGAAGACTCCCTGAAGCTCGCCCGCCGCTTTATCGAGCTGCCCCTGGAAAAGCGCCGGATGTTCCTGGAGAGCCTGCGTGGCGAAGGGATCGACTTCTCGGTCTTCCCGATTCCCGCCGGCGTCGAGCACGCCGACAGCCAGTGCCCGTCCTATGCGCAGCAGCGCATGTGGTTCCTCTGGCAGCTGGACCCGCAGAGCGGTGCCTACAACCTGCCCAGCGCCGTGCGCCTGAGCGGCCCCCTGGACGGGGGCGCCCTGGAACGGGCCTTCGCCGGCCTGGTGGCGCGGCATGCCTCGCTGCGCACGGTGTTCGACGCCTCCGGCGAGCGCCTGCAGCTTGGCCCCTTGCAGCGGCCGCTGGCCGTGGCATTCGAGGACTGCAGCGCGTGGGCGGAAGCGGCCCGCGAAGAACACCTGCGCCAGGAGGCGCTGGCCGAATCGTTGCGCCCGTTCGACCTCGAACAGGGCCCGCTACTGCGGGTCCGGCTGATCCGGCTGGGCGCGGAGCAGCACGTCCTGCTGCTCACCCTGCACCACATTGTCTCCGACGGCTGGTCGATGAACGTGCTGATCGACGAGCTCGGGCAGCTCTATGCCGCCGCCGTCGAGGGGAGGGTGGCGAGCCTGCCGGACTTGCCGGTGCAGTACGCCGACTACGCCCTGTGGCAGCGCAGCTGGCTGGAGGCCGGCGAGCAGGAGCGCCAGCTGGCCTACTGGCGTGCGGCACTGGGCGACCGCCAGCCGGTGCTGGAGCTGCCCGTCGACCATGCCCGTCCGGCCCGGGCCAGCTACCGTGGCGAGCGCCACGAATTCACCCTCCCCATGCCCCTGGCCGGCGCCCTGCGCACGGCGGCGCGGGAGCAGGGGCTGACGCTGTTCATGCTGCTGCTGGCGGGGTTCGAGGTGCTGTTGCAGCGCTACAGCGGGCAGGACGACCTGCGGATCGGCGTGCCTGTCGCCAACCGCAACCGCGCCGAGGTGGAGGGGCTGATCGGCCTCTTCGTCAACACCCAGGTGCTGCGCGCACGGTTCCAGCCGGAGCTGCGGGTCCGTGCGCTCCTCGAACAGGTCCGCGAATGCGTGCTCGGCGCCCAGGCCCACCAGGACCTGCCCTTCGAGCGCCTGGTGGAAGCGCTGGCCGTGGAACGCACCCTCAGCCATGCGCCGCTGTTCCAGGTGATGTTCAACCACCAGCCGCACGTGGCGGACATCGAAGCGCTCGGCGCGCCGGGCGGGCTGCGCTTCGCACCGCTGGACTGGCGCAGCCGGACCACCCAGTTCGACCTCAGCCTGGATACCTACGAAAAGGGTGGCCAGCTCCATGCCGCCCTGACCTACGCCACCGACCTGTTCGACGCCGCCACCATCGAGCGCATGGCCGGCCACTGGCTGGGCCTGCTGGAGGCCATCGTCACCCGGCCCGATGCGCCCATCGCCGAACTGCCGCTGCTCTCGCCCAGCGAGCGCGAAACCCAGCTGCACGGCTGGAACGCCACGGCCACCGCGTACCCGCTCGATACCCCGGTGCACCAGCTGATCGAAGCCCAGGTGCAGCGCGCTCCCGATGCCCCGGCCCTGGCCTTCGGCGCTGAAACGCTCAGCTACGCCGCACTCAACCAGCGCGCCAATCGCCTGGCCCATGCGCTGATCGCCCGGGGCGTCGGGCCGGACAGCCTGGTGGGCATCGCCGTCGAGCGTTCCATCGAAATGGTCGTGGGGCTGCTGGCGATTCTCAAAGCCGGCGGCGCCTATGTGCCGCTGGACCCGGAATACCCGGCCGAGCGCCTGGCCTACATGCTCGACGACAGCGGCGTGAAGCTGCTGCTGAGCCAGTCGCACCTGGAGCTACCGCTGGCCGAAGGTGTGCAGCGCATCGATCTGGACATTGAGTCGCTGGCTGATTTCCCGGAAGCCAATCCGGGTGTCGTGCTGGATGCCGAAAACCTCGCCTATGTGATCTACACCTCCGGCTCCACCGGCAAGCCCAAGGGCGCCGGCAACCGTCATTCGGCGCTGACCAACCGCCTGTGCTGGATGCAACAGGCCTATGGCCTGGATGACCGCGACAGCGTGCTGCAAAAGACCCCGTTCAGCTTCGACGTGTCGGTCTGGGAATTCTTCTGGCCGCTGATGACGGGCGCCCGTCTGGTCGTTGCCGCTCCGGGCGATCACCGTGATCCGGCCAGGCTGGTGGCGCTGATCGAGCGCGAAAACATCACCACGCTGCACTTCGTCCCTTCCATGCTCCAGGCCTTCCTGCTGGACCCTCAGGTGGAGCGCTGTGTCAGCCTCAAGCGCATCGTCTGCAGCGGTGAAGCCCTGCCGGTGGATGCTCAACAGCAGGTGTTTGCGCGCCTGCCGCAAGCCGGGCTCTACAACCTCTACGGCCCCACCGAGGCGGCCATCGACGTCACCCACTGGACCTGCGTCGACGAAGGCAAGGATGCGGTGCCCATCGGCCAGCCCATCGCCAACCTGGGTTGCTACATCCTCGATGCCAACCTTGAGCCGGTGCCGGTGGGCGTCCTCGGCGAGCTGTATCTGGCTGGCAAGGGTTTGGCCCGGGGTTATCACCGTCGCCCAGCGCTGACTGCCGAGCGCTTCGTCGCCAATCCCTTCGTGGCCGGCGAGCGCATGTACCGCACCGGTGACCTGGCGCGCTATCGCCAGGACGGCGTGATCGAGTACGCCGGGCGTATCGACCACCAGGTGAAGATCCGTGGCCTGCGCATCGAGCTGGGCGAGATCGAAGCGCGGCTGATGGAGCTGGATGAGGTCCGGGAAGCCGTGGTGCTGGCCGTCGACCAGCGACTGGTGGGTTATGTGGTGCCCGCTCAACGCGATCTGGACACCGAACAGCTGGCCAGCCAGCTGCGCCAGGGGCTGCCGGACTACATGATCCCGGCCCAGTGGGTGCTGCTGGAGGCCATGCCCCTCAGCCCCAACGGCAAGCTGGAGCGCAAGGCGCTGCCGCAGCCGGATGCCGTGCAGTCGCGCAAGGAATACGTGGAGCCGCAAGCCGGCCTGGAACGCCAGCTGGCGGATATCTGGCAGGCCCTGCTCGGGGTCGAGCGGGTTGGCCGCCACGACGGCTTCTTCGAGCTGGGTGGGCATTCGCTGCTGGCCACCCAGGTGGTGTCGCGCGTACGCCAGCAACTGCAACGGGAGGTGTCGCTGCGCACGCTGTTCGAGCACCCGCAGCTGAGCGATTTCGCCCGGGCCATCGAGCGACCGCTGGCCCAGGCCGAGCCGCCGCTGCTGCCGGTTTCCCGCGAGCAGCCGCTGCCGTTGTCCTATGCCCAGGAGCGCCAGTGGTTCCTCTGGCAACTGGAGCCGGAAAGCGCCGCCTATCACATCCCTTCGGCGCTGCGCCTGAAGGGCGAGCTGGATATCGCCGCCCTGGAGCGGGCGTTCAGCGACCTGATCGCACGGCATGAATCGTTGCGCACCCGCTTCATCCAGGACGGGGAGCAGCTCTGGCAGGTGGTGGATGCACCGCAGGCCGTGCGTATCCAGGCCGAGGCGCTGGCGCCGGAGGACCTGGAGAACGCCATCGCCCAGGAAGCACGACGGACGTTCGACCTGCGCCAGGGACCGTTGCTGCGGGTGCGCGTGTGGCGCCTGGCGGCGGATGAGCACGTACTGCTGTTGACCCAGCACCACATCGTTTCCGATGCCTGGTCGATGCGGGTGATTGTGGACGAGCTGCTGGCGCTCTACGCCGCTCACCAGCGCGGCGAGGCCGCGTCACTGCCGGCCTTGCCGATCCAGTACGCGGACTACGCGCAGTGGCAGCGCCAGTGGATGGGCTCCGACGCGCGCCACCGGCAACTGGATCACTGGCTGGCGCAGCTCGGCCAGCCGACGACGCCGCTGGAGCTGCCCACCGACCATGGGCGGCCCCTCGACCGGACGATGCGAGCGGCGCGTTTCGACCTGGCCGTCGAGGAGGCCCTGGCCGAGCAGGTCCGAGCCTGCGCCCGGGAGCAGGGCGCCACGACGTTCATGGTCCTGCTGACGGCCTTCCAGGTCTTGCTGGCGCGCTACAGCGGCCAGGCGGACATCCGCATCGGCGTGCCCATCGCCAACCGCAACCGCCTGGAAACCGAAGGCCTGGTCGGTTTCTTCGTCAACACTTTGGTGCTCAGGGGCGAGGTGGACGGGCAATCCTCGTTCACCCAGCTTCTGCAGCGCACCCGACAGACGACGCTGGAGGCGCAGGCCAACCAGGACCTGCCGTTCGAGCAACTGGTCGAGGCGCTGCAACCGGAACGCAGCCTGGGCCGCAGCCCACTCTTCGACGTGGCCTTCAACCACCAGCACGATGTCCAAGCGGAGCGTCCCGGGCTGCCGGGGCTGGCCTTCGAGCAGATCGCCGTGCATGGCCGCGATGCCCAGTTCGACCTGACCCTGGATATCGTCGAGGGAAGGGGGCTGCAGGCCATCTTCACCTACGCCAGCGACCTATTCGAAGCGACCACCGTAGAGCGCATGGCCGATCACTGGCGCAACCTGCTCGGCGCCATGGTCGCCAGCCCCAACCAGCGCCTGGCCGAGCTGCCGATGCTGTCCAGCGCCGAACAACAGGCCAACCTGCTGGCCTGGAACCCCGCGCCCACGCGCTTCCCGGTGGAGTCCTGCCTGCACTCGCTGTTCGAACAGCGCGCCGCCGAGGCGCCCGACTCCATCGCCCTCAGCTTCGAAGGCCAGACCCTCGCCTATGGCGAACTCAACCGCCGCGCCAATCGCCTGGCCCATCGCCTGATCGCCGAAGGCGTGCGACCGGACACCCTGGTCGGCCTCGCCGCCGGGCGGGGGCTGGAGGTGATCGTCGGCCTGCTGGCGATCCTCAAGGCGGGCGGTGCGTACGTGCCGCTGGACCCGGCCTACCCGGAAGATCGCCTGGCCTACCTGATCGAAGACAGTGGCTTGCAACTGCTCCTGGCTGAAGACAGTGCCCGCGAGCGGCTGGTCATTCCCGCTCAGGTCCGCGTACTGCCCCTGGAAGCCGATAGCGGTGAAGGCCGTGACGACAACCCCAACGTGGCCCTCAGCCCCGCCAACCTGGCCTATGTGATCTACACCTCCGGCTCCACCGGCCAGCCCAAGGGTGCGCTGCTCAGCCACGCCAACGCCCTGCGCCTGTTCACCGCCACCGACGCCTGGTTCGGCTTCGGCCCGCAGGATGTGTGGAGCCTGTTCCACTCCTTCGCCTTCGACTTCTCGGTGTGGGAGATCTTCGGTGCGCTGCTCCATGGCGGCCGCCTGGTGATCGTCCCGCAGTGGGTGACCCGCTCGCCCGATGAGTTCCACGCACTGCTTTGCCGCGAAGGCGTCACGGTGCTCAACCAGACCCCGTCTGCGTTCAAGGCGCTGATGGGCGTGGCCTGTGCGGCGAGCGATCAGGCGTCGGCACTGCGCTATGTGGTCTTTGGCGGTGAAGCGCTGGAAGTAAAAGGCCTGGCGCCCTGGTTCGAGCGTTTCGGCGATACCCAGCCGCGCCTGGTGAATATGTACGGCATCACCGAAACCACGGTTCACGTGACTTGGCGTCCGCTGTCGAAGGCCGACCTGCACCAGGCCGCCAGCAGCCCCATTGGCGAGGCCATCCCCGACCTGACCTGGTACCTGCTCGATGGCGCCCTCAACCCGGTGGCCCAGGGCTGTACCGGCGAGTTGTATGTCGGCGGCCCCGGCCTGGCGCGGGGTTACCTCAAGCGCCCGGCATTGAGCGCCACACGCTTTGTGCCGGACCCGTTCTCGGCAACAGGCGAGCGGCTGTACCGCACCGGCGACCTGGCGCGCTACCGCAGTGATGGCGTGATCGAGTACATCGGCCGCCTGGACCAGCAGGTGAAGATCCGTGGCTTCCGCATCGAGCTGGGCGAGATCGAGGCGCAGCTGCTGGCGCACGCGTCGATCCGCGAAGCGGCGGTGCTGGCCCAGGACGGCAACGGCGGCCCGCAGCTGGTGGCCTACCTGGTGCCTGGCGGCGACTTCGACGAAGCCAGCCTGCGCGAGGCGCTGAAGGCCCACCTGCGCGAACACCTGCCGGACTACATGGTGCCGGCGCACCTGCTGTTCCTCGACCACCTGCCGCTGACCACCAACGGCAAGCTCGACCGTAAGGCGCTGCCGGCCCTCGATGCTGCGCTGCAACAGCGTGCCTATGCCGCGCCGGCCAGCGAGCTGGAAGAGCGCCTGGCCGACATCTGGCAGGGCCTGCTGGGGCTGGAGCGGGTGGGCCGCCACGACAACTTCTTCGAGCTGGGTGGGCACTCCCTGCAGCTGGTCATGCTGTCCTCGCGCCTGCGCGAGGAGCTGGGCATCGAGGTGCCCCTGCGTGATTTCTACCTGGCCCGCACCCTGGCCGAGCTGGCGGCCTACCTGGAGCCCAGGCTGGGCGCGGGCGGGCTGGAGGATGAGTACGACATGATTTTCGACGCGCTGGACGAACTGGAGAAAGATGATGCTTAAGCAAGGCGCCGCACGGGATATCCGCGCCGAGGAACTGGTCGAGCGCCTGCGTGGCCTGGACGCCGGCAAGCGTCGGCAATTCTTCGCCAAGCTCGGGCAGATGGGCATCGATGTGGCGCGCCTGCCCATCGTCCCGGCCTGCGAGCGCGGCCGCCATGCGCTGTCCTACGCGCAGCAGCGGCAATGGTTCCTTTGGAAGCTCGACCCGCACAGCGCCGCCTACCACATCCCCGTGGTGCTCCGGCTCAAGGGGACAGTGGATGCCGGCGCGCTTGAGCAGGCCTTCCACGCCCTGATCGAGCGCCATGAAAGCCTGCGCACCCGCTTCGTCGAAGAGGATGGCGAGGTCTTCCAGCAGGTCGAGGCGATGTTCGACTTCAGCCTGGAGACGACCCGCCTGCCGGTCGCCGAAGGGAGCGGGGAAGGGCGGCCGGCGCTGCACGACTACCTGGAAGCGCGCATCCTGCAACCCTTCGATCTCGAAAGGGGCCCGCTGATCCGTGCGGCCCTGGCGCGTACGGGGGAGGCGGAGCAGGTGCTGGTGATCGTGCTCCACCACGGCATCACCGATGGCTGGTCCATGGGCGTGATGGTCGACGACCTGCTGGCGTTCTATAAAGCCGCCGTCGATGGCACCGCGGCGCAGTTGCCACCCTTGCCGATCCAGTTCCGCGACTACGCCGCCTGGCAGCGCCAATGGCTGGAAGCCGGTGAGCGCGAGCGCCAGTTGGACTGGTGGAAGGCACGCCTGGGTGAAGGCCGGTCCATGCTCGAACTGCCGACCGACCATGCCCGCCCGCCGGTGCAGAGCCACCGTGGCGCCCGCTTCGCCATCCCGGTGGCTCCGCAGCTGGCCCGGGCGCTGAAAGGCCTCGCCCGCCAGCAGGACACCACGCTGTTCTCCCTGCTGCTGGCCTCTTTCCAGGTGCTGCTGCACCGCTACAGCGGCCAGGCCGAGGTGCGCGTCGGCGTGCCCATGGCCAACCGCAACCGCCGCGAGTGCGAGCGGCTGATCGGCCTGTTCATCAACACCCAGGTGTTCCAGGGCGTGATGGACGGCAACACGCGCTTCAGCGAGCTGCTGCAACAGCTGCAACGGATGGGGCTGGAAGCCCAGGCCTACCAGGACCTGCCCTTCGAGCAACTGGTGGAAGCCCTGCAACCGGAGCGCAGCCTCAGCCACAACCCGCTGTTCCAGGTGATGTACAGCCACCAGGCCAAGGCGGCGGGGCTCTCCGGGCTGCCCGGCCTCAAGGTCGAGGGCGTGACCTGGGACAGCGGCACCGCGCAGCTGGACCTGACCCTGGAAACCTGTGACGAGGGCGACGGCCTCGCCGCCGCCCTGGTGTACGCCACCGACCTGTTCGAGGCCGCTACCATCGAGCGCATGGCCGGCCACTGGCTGGGCCTGCTGGAAGCCATCGTCACCCGGCCCGATGCGCCCATCGCGGAGCTGCAGCTGCTCTCGCCCGACGAGCGTGAAACCCAGCTGCACGGCTGGAACGCCACGGCCACCGAGTACCCGCTCGTTATCCCCGTGCACCAACTGATCGAAGCCCAGGCACAACGCACCCCCGATGCCCCGGCCCTGGCCTTCGGCGCTGAAACGCTCAGCTACGCCGCACTCAACCAGCGCGCCAACCGCCTGGCCCATGCACTGATCGCCCGTGGCGTCGGGCCGGACAGCCTGGTGGGCATTGCTGTCGAGCGTTCCATCGAAATGGTCGTGGGCCTGCTGGCGATTCTCAAAGCCGGCGGCGCCTATGTGCCGCTGGACCCGGAATACCCGGCCGAGCGCCTGGCCTACATGCTCGACGACAGCGGCGTGAAGCTGCTTCTGAGCCAGTCGCATCTGGAGCTGCCGCTGGCCGAAGGCGTGCAGCGCATCGATCTGGACCAGGCGCTATTCGATGACTTCCCGGAGACCAATCCCGGTATCGCGCTTCACGCCGAAAACCTCGCCTATGTGATCTATACCTCCGGCTCCACCGGCAAGCCCAAGGGGGCCGGCAACCGTCATTCGGCGCTGACCAACCGCCTGTGCTGGATGCAGCAGGCCTATGGCCTGGATGCCCGCGACAGCGTGTTGCAAAAGACCCCGTTCAGCTTCGACGTATCGGTCTGGGAATTCTTCTGGCCGCTGATGACGGGCGCTCGCCTGGTCGTTGCTGCCCCGGGCGATCACCGTGATCCGGCCAGGCTGGTGGCGCTGATCGAGCGCGAAAACATCACCACGCTGCACTTCGTGCCTTCGATGCTTCAGGCCTTCCTGCTGGACCCGCAGGTGGAGCGTTGCACCCGCCTCAAGCGCATCGTTTGCAGCGGTGAAGCGCTGCCAATGGATGCTCAACAGCAGGTGTTTGCGCGCCTGCCTCAGGCCGGCCTGTACAACCTCTACGGCCCCACCGAAGCCGCCATCGACGTCACCCACTGGACCTGCGTCGACGAAGGCAAGGACGGCGTGCCCATTGGCCAGCCGATTGCCAACCTGGGCTGCTACATCCTCGATGCCAACCTCGAACCGGTGCCGGTGGGCGTCCTCGGCGAGCTGTATCTGGCAGGTGCCGGCCTGGCCCGGGGCTACCACCGTCGCCCGGCACTGACCGCCGAGCGCTTCGTCGCCAATCCCTTCGTGGACGGCGAGCGCATGTACCGCACCGGTGACCTGGCGCGCTATCGCCAGGACGGCGTGATCGAATACGCCGGCCGTATCGACCACCAGGTGAAGATCCGTGGCCTGCGCATCGAGCTGGGCGAGATCGAAGCGCGGCTGATGGAGCTGGATGAGGTCCGGGAAGCCGTGGTGCTGGCCGTCGACCAGCGACTGGTGGGTTATGTGGTGCCCGCTCAACGCGATCCGGACACCGAACAGCTGGCCAGCCAGCTGCGCCAGGGGCTGCCGGACTACATGGTCCCGGCCCAGTGGGTGCTGCTGGAGGCCATGCCCCTCAGCCCCAACGGCAAGCTGGAGCGCAAGGCGCTGCCGCAACCCGAGGTGGGGCAGTCGCGCAAGGCCTATGTGGCGCCGGCCACGCTCGTGCAGCAGCAACTGGCTGCGATCTGGCAGGCGGTGCTGGGCATCGAGCAGGTGGGCGCGCGGGACAACTTCTTCGAACTGGGCGGCGATTCCATCGTCTCCATCCAGGTGGTCAGCCGTGCGCGCCAGCAGGGCCTCCTGATCACCCCCAGGGACCTGTTCCAGCACCAGAGCATCGAAGCCCTGGCCGCCGTCGCCCGCCGTGCCGAGGCGCAGGAACTCGCGGAGCAGGGCCCCCTCAGCGGTGCCACCGCCATGCTGCCGGCGCAGACGATGTTCTTCGCCGCCGATTTCCCCGACGCCCATCACTGGAACCAGTCGGTGCTCCTGCAACCGACGCAGGCCCTGGATGCCGCTGCCCTGGAGCAGGCCCTGGCCGCCCTGGTGAAGCGCCACGACGCGCTGCGCCTGCGCTTCGCCAGGGGCGCCAATGGCTGGCAGGCCCGGTTCGCCGCGCCGTCGAACGCGCCGCTTCTGGCGCACCGCCGCCTGAGCGACGAGGCGCAGCTGCCGGCGCTGTGCGACGAGGTGCAGGGCAGCCTGGACCTGGAGCACGGCCCCTTGCTGCGCGTGGTGCTGATCGACTTGCCCGATGCCAGCCAGCGGTTGCTGGTGGTCATCCACCACCTGGCCGTGGACGGCGTGTCGTGGCGGGTGCTGTTCGACGAGTTGCAGCAGGCCTATGGGCAGGCGGCTACGGGCGCCACCCCTGCCTTCGCGCCGAAGAGCGCGTCGGTCAAGGCCTGGGCCGAGCGGCTGCAGGCCCATGCCAGCCGCGCCGGAGCGGAACAGGAACTGGGCTTCTGGCAGGCCTACCTGGGCGGCGCCGAAGTCGGCCTGCCGCAACGGCGCGAGGGCCGTGCCAGCTACCGCCAGGCGGCGCACGCCAGCACGCGCCTGGACAAGGACCTGACCCGGCGCCTGCTGCAGGACGCGCCTGCGGCCTATCGCACGCGCATCAACGACCTGCTGCTGACCGCGCTGGCGCGGGTGCTGTGCCGCTGGACCGGCCACGCCTCGGCCCTGGTGCAGCTCGAAGGCCACGGGCGGGACGGCCTGCCCGACGGCCCGGACGTCAGCCAGACCCTGGGCTGGTTCACCAGCTTCTTCCCCGTGCACCTGCACCCGCAGGACGACCTGGCCGGGTCGATCAAGCGGATCAAGGAAGACCTGCGCCGCGTGCCGGACAACGGCATCGGCTTCACCGCCCTGCGCTACCTGGGTGGCGAAGAGATGCAGGCGCGGATGGCGGCCCTGCCGCAGCCGGGCGTCACCTTCAACTACCTCGGGCAGCTCGATGGCAGCTTCGCCGGCGAGGGCGGCCTGTTCGTTCCGGCGCGGGAGCCGGCCGGGCGGGAGCAGAGCCTGGAGGCGCCGCTGCCCAATCGCCTGGTGCTGAACGGCCAGGTCTACGACGGGCAACTGGCCGTCGACTGGTGCTTCAGCCGCGAGTGCTTCGACGAGGCGACGCTGCAAGGCCTGGCCGATGCCTATGCGCAGGCGCTGCGCGAGCTGGTCGAGCACTGCTGTGCCAGCGACAACCGTGGCGTTACGCCGTCCGACTTCCCGCTGATGCCGCTCACCCAGGAGCAACTGGACGGCCTGCCGCTGGCACCGGCGCAGCTGCAGGACATCTACCCGCTGTCGCCGATGCAGCAGGGCATGCTGTTCCACAGCCTCTACCAGGGCGCGCGAGCGGAATACATCAACCAGCTGCGCGTCGATGCCGACGGCCTGCAGCCGCAGCGCTTCAGGGCGGCCTGGCAGCAGGCGATGGACCGCCACGACGTGCTGCGCAGCGCCTTCCTCTGGCAGGCCGACATGGAGCGGCCGCTGCAGCTCGTCCAGCGCCAGGTGGAGGTGCCCTTCGAGGTGCTCGACTGGCGCGGGCGCGACGGTCTCGACCAGGCCCTGGATGACCTGGCGGCCGCCGAGCACGCGCGCGGCTTCGACCTGGGCGTCGCGCCGCTGCTGCGCATCAAGCTGGTGCTGCTGGCTGAGGGGCGCTGCCACCTGGTCCTGACCCACCACCATATCCTCGTCGATGGCTGGAGCCTGTCCCTGCTGCTGGGCGAGGTGCTGCAGCAGTACGCCGGGCAGGCGCTGCCCAGCCGTGCGGGGCGCTACGCCGACTACATCGCCTGGTTGCAGCAGCGCGACGCGCAGGCCGGCGAGCGCTTCTGGCGGCCGTTGCTGGCGAGCCTGGAAGAACCGACCCGCCTGGCCAGGGCCAACCCCATGCCGCTGGCCGGCAGTGGCCATGGGGACCACCGCGTGCAGTTCGACCGTGCAGCCAGCCAGCGCCTGCAGGACGCGGCCCGGCAGGCCAAGGTGACCCTCAACACTCTGGTGCAGGCCGCCTGGCTGCTGCTGTTGCAGCGCTACACCGGGCAGGCGACGGTGGCCTTCGGCGCGACGGTCGCCGGGCGCCCGGCCGAACTGGAGGGCATCGAGGAGCAGGTCGGCCTGTTCATCAACACCCTGCCGGTGATCGCCGCCCCCGCGCCGCAGCAGCGCGTGGCGCAGTGGCTGGAGCAGGTGCAGTCGCTCAACCTGGCGCTGCGCGAACACGAGCACACGCCGCTCTACGACATCCAGCGCTGGGCCGGGCAGGGCGGTGAGAGCCTGTTCGACACCCTGGTGGTGTTCGAGAACTACCCCATGTCCGCCGCGCTGCAACAGGGCGCCCCCCAGGGGCTACGTTTCGGCGAGGTGGCCAATCACGAGCGGACCCATTACCCGCTGACCCTGAGCGTGAGCCTGGACGACGGCCTGGTGCTGGAGTTCAGCCATGACCGGGCGCACTTCACCGATGCGGTGGTGCAACGCCTGGCGGGCCACCTGACCTGCCTGATCGGGCTGATGGCCGCGCACCCCCACGCCGCCCTCGGCAGCCTGGACTACCTGGCGGCGGACGAGCGGCAGCAGCTCGTGGAGGCCTGGAGCAGCGCGACGCTCGACTACCCGAGCGAGCGCTTCGTGCATGAGCTGTTCGCCACCCAGGCGGCCGTCACCCCGGACGCCGCGGCGCTGCTGTTCGAGGAGCGCGAGCTGTCCTATGCCGAGCTCAACCTGCGTGCCAACCGCCTGGCCCGGCACCTGATGGCGCTGGGCGTCGGGCCGGACGTGCGGGTCGGCCTGGCCGTGGAGCGGGGGCCGGACCTGGTGATCGGCCTGCTGGCGGTGCTCAAGGCCGGCGGTGCCTATGTGCCGCTGGACCCGGGCTACCCGGCCGACCGCCTGCTGTGCATGATCGAGGACAGCGGCGCGGCACTGGTGCTGACCCAGCAGACCGTGCTCGACAGCCTGCCGATCCCCGCCGGCCTGCCACGCCTGTGCCTGGACCAGGGCGATGCCTGGCAAGGCCTCGAAGGCAGCGACCCGCAGGTGCGCCTGCACCCGCACAACCTGGCCTACGTCATGTTCACCTCGGGCTCGACGGGGCGCCCCAAGGGCGTGGGCATCAGCCACCAGGCGCTGGCCCGGCATGCCTGGGTGGCCCTGGACTTCTTCGACCTGCGGGCGCAGGACCGGGTGCTGCAGTTCTCCACCTTCAACTTCGACGGTTTCGTCGAGCAGCTCTACCCGGCGCTGATCTGCGGCGCGGCGGTGGTGCTGCGCGGCAACGAGATCTGGGACAGCGAGACCTTCTACCGCGAGCTGATCGCCAAGCGCATCAGCGTCGTCGACCTCACCACCGCCTACTGGAGCATGATCGCCCGCGATTTCGCCGAGGTCGGCCCGCGCCCCTACGGCGCGCTGCGGCAGGTGCACAGCGGCGGCGAGGCGATGCCGCCGGAAGCGCTGTCGGCCTGGCGCCAGGCGGGCCTGGGCGGCATCCGCCTGCTCAACACCTACGGGCCCACCGAGGCCACCGTCACCGCCACCACCCTCGACTGCGCGCCCTATGTGAGCGAGGCGCGGCCCCTGCCGCTGACCCTGCCCATCGGCCGGGTGCTGCCGGGGCGCAGCATCTACCTGCTGGACGAAGTGGGCCTGCCCGCGCCGGTGGGCATGATCGGCGAGCTGGTGATCGGCGGCGCGCTGCTGGCACGGGGTTACTTCAACCGCCCGGGCCTGACCGCCGAGCGCTTCATCCCCGACCCGTTCTCCGCCGAACCGGGCGCCCGCCTGTACCGCACCGGCGACCTGGCGCGCTACAGCGCCGAGGGCGAGATCGAGTACGTCGGCCGCGTCGACCACCAGGTGAAGATCCGGGGCTTCCGCATTGAGCTGGGCGAGATCGAGGCGCGCCTGCTGGAGCAGGACAGCGTGCGCGACGCCGTGGTCCTGGCCCTGCCGGGTGCCAACGGCCTGCAGATCGTCGGCTACGTGGTGCCCCAGGACAGCACGCTGCTCGGTGCCGATGCCGAGCAGCAGGCGAGCTGGCGCGCAGCGGTGGGCGAGCGGCTCAAGGCGCAGTTGCCGGACTACATGGTGCCCGCGTGCCTGGTGCTGCTGGAGCGCTTCCCCCTCAGCCCCAACGGCAAGCTGGACCGCAAGGCCCTGCCGGCCCCCGATGCCGCCTCGCAACAGCAGCGCTTCGAGGCCCCGGCCGATGAACTGGAATGCCGCCTGGCCGAGGTCTGGCAGGGCGTCCTCGGGCTGGAGCGGGTCGGCCGTGGCGACCACTTCTTCGAGCTGGGCGGGCATTCGCTGCTGGCCACCCAGGTGGTGGCGCGGCTGCGCCGCTGCATCGAGCAACCGGTCAGCCTGCGCGACCTCTTCGAGGCGCCGGTCCTCGGCGCGCTCGCCCAGCGCCTGCGCAGCCGTTCCCCGGAGCCTGTGCAGGTCGCCAGGCCGCCGGTCACACCGCGCCGCGGTGCGCCGACCTTGTCGCTGGCGCAGCGGCGGTTGTGGGTGATCGAGCAGTTCTCCGCCAGCGGCGCCTATGGCATGCCCATGGCCCTGCGCCTGACCGGCGAGTTGCAGGCCCCGTTGCTCGCCCGCGCGCTGAACGCGGTCATCCGCCGCCACGACGTGCTGCGCACCGCCTATGTGGCCGATGACGAAGGCGACCCGCAGGCCGTCGTCACCGAGGACCTGGAGATCGAGCTGCCGCTGCTCGATCTGTCCGCGCTGCCGCCCGATGCGCGCAGCGCCTGCGTGGCGGAGGCGGTGGAAGACAACGCGCGCAGCCCCATCAGCCTGCTGCAGGCGCCGCTGCTGCGGGCGCGCCTGCTGCGCCTGGGCGCCGAGGAGCATGTGCTGCTGTTCGCCATGCACCACATCGTCTCCGATGGCTGGTCCCTGTCGGTCCTGGCCGGCGAGGTGATGGAAATCTACGGCCGCCTGCGCGACGGCGACGCCTCGCCATTGCCGCCACTGCCCCTGCAGTACGCCGACTTCGCCGAGTGGCAGCTGGGCCTGGAACGCACCGGCGTGCTGCAGGCACAGGCCGGGTTCTGGGCCGGTGCGCTGTCCGGCTACTCCGGGTTGCTCGCGCTGCCGACGGACCGCAGCCGCCCGGCCAACCCCACGCTGGCGGGCCGCGAACGCTCGTTCGTGATCGCGCCGGCACTGGGCCGCCGCCTGAACGCGCTGGCCCGCGCCCAGGGCACCACGCTGTACAACGTCCTGCTGGCGGCGTTCCAGCTGATGCTGCACCGCCTCGGCGGCAGCGACGACATCGTCGTCGGGGTGGATGTGGCCGGGCGCGAGCAACTCGAGCTGGAGGCGCTGATCGGCTTCTTCGTCAACGTGCTCCCGGTGCGCTCGCGGTACGAGGCCGGCAAGGCCTTCTCGGCCTTCCTCGACGAGACGCGGCAGGCCGCGCTGGACGCCTTCGAGCACCAGGACCTGCCCTTCGACATGATCGTCGAGGCCGCTGCCGCGCCGCGCCACAAGGGCGCCAACCCGCTGGTGCAGGTGCTCTTCGTGATGAGCAACCTGCCGCTGGCGAGCCGCTCCATCGCCGGGATGCGGATCGAGCCGATCGACTCGGCGACCGCCTATTCCAAGTTCGACATGGCGCTGTTCGTCGAGGCGGACGGCGATGCCCTGCAAGGCACCTGGCAGTTCGCCAGCGACCTGTTCGACGGCGAGCGCATCGGCGCGCTGCTGGAGGGCTGGATCGGAATTCTTGAACAGATCACAGGCGACCCGAATATCAGATCGGAGGATATCGACATGCCGACTCACACAGCGGCCAGCGCCGAGGCGCCGGTCCGCAACAAGGCGGACAAGCTGGGCAAGTTCCTCAAGAAGGCCCAGGGCGGGGCACCCGCGAAAGCCCAGGGACCGATCCGGGAGACCCTCGTGGTGCCCGGGCAGGACTTCCCGCTGATGATGGAGCCCAGCGACCCGGGGATCGACCTGGTGCTCTGGGCCAAGGCCAACCGGCCGCTGCTGGAGGAGAAGCTGGCCCGCCATGCCGCGATCCTGTTCCGTGGCTTCGCCCTGCGTGACATCCACGACTTCGAGGCCTTCGCCGAGGCGGTGCAGCCCGGGCTCTACGGCCAGTACGGCGACCTGCCGAAGAAGGAGGGCGGCAAGAACACCTACCGCTCCACGCCGTACCCCGAGCAGAAGATGATCCTGTTCCACAACGAGGGTTCGCACCAGGACCGCTGGCCGCGCAAGCAGCTGTTCTTCTGCGAGCTGCCATCGCCCATCGGCGGCGCCACGCCCATCGTCGACTGCCGGCAGATGTACCGGCGGATGCCCGAAGCCCTGCGCGACCTGTTCGAGAGCCGTGGGCTGCTCTACGTGCGTACCTTCAGCGGTGACCTGGACGTGCCCTGGCAGCACTTCTTCAAGACCGAGGTACGCGCCGAGGTGGAGGCGCGTTGCGAGGCCGCCGGCATCCAGTGGTCGTGGCTGGAGAACGACGGGCTGCAGATCCGCACGCCGTGCCCGGCGATCATCCGCCACCCGGTGACCTTTGAGAAAAGCTTCTTCAACCAGGTCCAGCTGCACCACATCCACTGCCTGGACGCCGACGTCCGCGACGACCTGCTGGCCCTCTACGGCCTGGAGCGCATGCCGCGGCACGTCTACTTCGGCGACGGCTCGCCGATCAGCGACGCGATCATGCAGCAGGTGGGCGAGCTCTACGAGGCCTGCGCCGTGCGCCCGGGCTGGCAGAAGGGCGATGTGCTGCTGCTCGACAACATGCTCGCGGCCCACGCCCGCGACCCCTTCGAGGGGCCCCGCAAGATCGTCGTCGCCATGAGCGAGATGTTCGATCGGCGCGAACTCGAACGCCCGTCCGCGGCGCAGGTGCAACAACTGGATAACGAGGTGCAGGCATGAGCATGGATGCAGTGAACAGCGGGTTCCCCTTGCTGCCGGAGCAGCAGCGCCTGCTGGACAAGGCCGCGCAGCAAGGCACCTGGGCCGAGGTGGCGCACCTGGTGCAGGTCGAGATCGCGGGCGAGCTCGACCTGGCCCGCCTGCGGGGCGCGCTGGACGCTTTGGTGCAGCGTTTCCCGGTGCTGGCCACGCGCATCGGCCAGGTGCCGGGCTACAACGGCCTTCGGCAACTGGCGGGCGAGGGGGGCGGCTTTCCCTTGCAGGTGGTGGCCGAGCCCGGCCCGGCGGCATCGGTGGCGGCGCTCTTCGAGGCGTGGGCCGGTGCGTCCCACCCGATCCCCGGCGGGGTCCACCTGGGCGGCCTGCTGCAATGCCTGGAGCCGGGTCGCTGGCGCCTGAGCCTGGGCGTGGCGCGCTTCATCGTCGATGCCCGCAGCATGGGGCTGCTCTGCGAGGCGCTGTTCGATGCCTATGCGGGCCGTGGACAGGGCGCTGGCGATGACGACGCGGCGGCCAGCTTCGAGCAGTACCTGGAATGGCACGCGGAGGTGGCGGTGGATGAGGACGCCGCCGAGGGCAAGCGCTACTGGGCGGAGCACCTGGGCGCGGGCGGTGCGTCCCCCGACCTGCCCTACCGCCGCAGCGGGCGCGTCGCGACCGGCCGTGGGGAGGTGCTTGAACGGCGGCTGGCCCCGGCGCTGGTGGCCGGCCTCGAACGTCTGGCGCGGGCCGATGGGCTGCCGGTGGAGCGGGTCCTGCAAGCCGGGTGGTGGGCGCTGCTGGCCCGCATCAGTGGCCGTTCGACCCTGCTCGCGGCGTGGCGGCACGATGCCCGCTGCACCTATGAATTCTTCGCCGGGGCACCCGGCGTGCTGGAAAGGACCCTGCCGCTGTGCCAGGCGCTCGACGGCGATGGGCGCCTGCGTGCGGCCTGCACCGCGCTGGCAGCGCGCCTGGAGCAACACGAAACCTGGCAGGAATACTGGATCGCCGGCAGCGGGCCCGCCGCCCCCACGCTGGCCTGCGGGTTCACCAGCCGACCGGCGCTGCCCGGGCGCGAGATCGCCGGCAGCACCTGGCAGGCGCGGGCGCTGCCCGACCAGGCGGCGGAGTTCGACCTGCTGCTGCAGGTGCTGAGCGAGGAGGGCGTGCCGGCGACGCTGGCGCTGGAGTACCGCGCGTACCTCTACGGCCAGGCCGCCATGCACGGGCTGCTGGAGCAATACCTGGGCCTGCTGCAGGCGATGCTGGAGGGTGACCCCCAGCTGTGCGAACTGCCGCCGCCGGGTGAGGCGGAGCGCGCGCGCCTGCTGGCGCTCAACCCGGCACCCCGCGATCTCGGGCAGGCCGAGGGGCTGCTGCCGCAACGCATCGCCCGCTGGGCCGAGCGGACGCCGGACGGCATCGCCATCGCCTGTGGCGAGGAGGCCCTGACCTGGCGCGAACTGGACGCCCAGGTGCGCCAGCTGAGCGCCAGGCTGCACCGCAGCGGTGTCGGCGCGGGCGATCTCGTCGGCCTGGCGCTGCCGCGCTCGATCGCCTGGGTGGTCTCCCTGCTGGCCGCCTGGCGGCTCGGTGCCGCCTACGTGCCGCTGGACCCGCTGTGGCCCCCGGCGCGCCAGGCGCAGGTGCTGGAACAGGCCGGGGCGCGCCGGGTCCTGGTGGCGACCGAGGTGGCCGATATCGCCGGCGTGAAGGCCTTGCAGGTCCCGGGCGGGCCCGACGAGGCCGCGGGGGACGCGCCCCCGGCCCATGCCACGACGGGGGAGGAGGTGGCCTATGTGCTCTTCACCTCCGGTAGCACCGGCCTGCCCAAGGGCGTGGTGATCGAGCACCGCAACCTCTTCAACTACACCGCCGCCGCCAGCGAGGCGATGGGGCTGGAAGACTGCCGCCAGGTGGCTTTCTCCTCCAGCGTCTCGGCCGACCTGGGCAATACCGCGCTGTTCGGGGCGCTGTACAACGGCGCGACCCTGCATGTGGCGGATGACCCGACCATGCAAAGCCCCGCGGCCTTCGCCCGCTACCTGGAGGCGAACCGGATCGACTGCCTGAAGATGGTGCCCTCGCACCTGGCCGCCTTGCTGGAGGCCGAGCGGCCGAACCTCCCCCGCACGCTCGTCCTGGGCGGGGAAGCCTTGCCGCCTGCGCTGGCGGAGCGGGTGCTGCGCATCCGTCCCGACTGCCGGCTGTTCAACCACTACGGGCCGACCGAGACGACGGTGGGGGTGCTGGTCCATCCCGTGGTCGAGGCCGACCTGGGCGAGCTGGGCATCCCGCTGACCCGGGTGCTGGCGAACAACCGCGTGCATGTGCTGGACGAGCAACGCCGGCCGGTGCCGGTGGGCGTGCTCGGCGAGCTGTACATCGGCGGGCAGCAGGTCAGCCGTGGCTACCTGGCTGCCAACGCCGAGCAGCGCGAGGCCTTCGTCGCGGATCCCTTCGACCCGGGTCAGGTGCTCTACCGCAGCGGCGACCTGGCGCGCTACCGGCCCGAGGGCGGCATCCAGCTTTACGGGCGCAAGGACCAGCAGGTGAAGATCCGTGGCCATCGGGTGGAGCCGGCCGAGACCGAGCAGGCATTGCTGCTGCTGCCCGCGGTCACCGAGGCGGCGGTGGTGGTCCGGCACCCGGGCGAGGGGGCTGAACTGGTGGCCTTCGTCGTCGTGCAGGGGACGTTGCCGGAGGACCCGGCCAGCGAGCTGCGTGGCGCCCTGCGGGCCTACCTGCCCGAATCGATGCTGCCGGCACAGGTGCAGGTACTGGCGGACATGCCGCGCCTGGCCAATGGCAAGATCGACCGCCAGGCCCTGCAGGGCCGCGAGCTGCAAGCGGTGCAGCGTGACTTCGTGGCACCCCGGGACGCCCTGGAAGAACTGCTCTCCACGCGCATGGCGCAACTGCTCGGGCTGGAGCGCCTGAGCATGGACCAGGACTTCTTCGCCGCCGGCGGGCATTCCCTGCTGGTGATCAAGCTGGTGGCCGGCATCCGCAAGCTGCTGCAGTGCGAGGCCAACCCGGGCATCGTCTTCGACCACCCGACGCCGGCCGCCCTGGCGCAGGCCCTGCGGGCGCTGGAAACGGTGCCGGGGCAACTGCTCAAGCTGGCCCAGGCGCGCCTGCGGCTCGATGCCCTCAGCCCCGAGGAACGGGCGGTGCTGCTGGAAAAGGCGCGTCAGCTGCAAGCCACCTGAGGCGCCCACGACGACGCCCGGCCCCAGGGCCGGGCGTCGTGCATCCAGGCGATTTCGCAGGATGTCGGGCGGCGTTCCGCGAGCGCAGCGAACCCCATCACGCGGCGCCGAGAGAAGGGCCTGGCCATCCAGGCATGGAACGCACTTCGGGCTGTCGAAAGGCGGCCTTTGACTGATTCGATGTACCCGGGTTCACCGTTCGATTAAATTTTTTTTATCGCTATCCGTCCTGTAAGTGCCCTCATCCATAACCGCATTCCCCAAGGGCGCAGTCGGCAGGGCACATCCGAACATCGGCGCTTCACCAGCGAAGTGGCGCCGCACTCTCACGACAGGACGGTAAAGCATGCAGAAGTACGATGTTGAACGGCGTTCATGGAGATTGCCCTATGCCTCGCGGCGGCCATTGAGCGCGCTGTTCTCGGCGATGGTGCTGGGGCGGTCCTGGGCGGGCCGGTGAGTGCAGCCCCGAAACAGCTGGATATCCCCGCGCAAGCCCTCGACCGGGCGCTGACCGCCCTGAGCGAGCAGACCGGCGTGCAGATCCTCTACAGCGCCGATCTGGTCAGGGGCAAGCTGTCGACCACCGTGAGCGGCAACATGGAGGTGGAAGCCGCCCTGGAAACCCTGCTCAGGGGCGCTGGCGTCACCTACCGCATCGAGAACAACACGGTCCTCCTCACCGGCGGCGCCGGGGAAAGCAGCGTCCTCGACCTGGGCACCACCTTCGTCTCCGGCCAGGGGATGGGCGAGGCCACCGAGAATTCCGGCTCCTACACCACGGGGCTGACCAGCGTGGGCTCCAAGACGCCTACCAGCCTCAAGGAAACCCCGCAGTCGGTGTCGGTGATCAGCAGCCAGCTGATCGAGGACCGGCGCATGACCACGCTGTCCGACGCGATGAAGATGACGCCGGGCATCACCGTCAAGAACGGCACCTACCGCCTGCCCAAGCTGGCCTCCCGTGGCTTCGGCATCGACAACGTGCAGATCGATGGCGCGGCGCCGATGGACATCGGCTCCGGCGTGGGCACCTTCTACGGCAACAAGCTGTACAACCTGGCCGAGTACGACCACATCGAGGTCCTGCGCGGCTCCTCCGGCCTGCTGGGCGGCACCGGTGACCCGGGCGGCATCATCAACCTGGTGCGCAAGCGCCCGCTGGACCAGTACCAGCTGAAGTTCAACGCCTCCGCCGGCAGCTGGGACAACTACCGCACCGAAGCGGACGTCACCGGCCCGCTGGGCTTCGACGGCAAGCTGCGCGGCCGCGCCGTGGTGTCCTACGAGGACCGCCAGTACTTCATGGACAACCGCAGCACCGAAGAACCCTTCTTCTACGGCGTGCTGGAGGCCGATCTCACCCCGGACACCATGGTGACCGTCGGTGCCAGCTACGCCCGCACCCACGAGAACGGCACCGGCGACGGCCTGCCGCGCTACTCCCGTGGCGGCGACCTGCACCTGCCGCGCCACACCTGGTACACCACCGGCCAGGCCTACATGGACGGCCACGACGAGGAAGTCTTCTTCAAGATCGACCACTACCTGTCGGAATTCTGGAAGCTCAACACCAGCTACACCTACACGTACAACAAGTCCGACACCGAAGGCATCATCCCCTACGGCTCGGTGGACGAGACCACCAACATCGGCCCCTACTGGTGGGGCAGCTACGTGTCGTCCTGGAGCAAGCAGTCGGTCTTCGACGTGAACCTCAGCGGCACGTTCGACGCCTTCGGTCGCCAGCACGAACTGCTGGTCGGTGCCGACTACCAGAAGGTCACCAGCCGCTGGCGCGCCGCCGACGGCATGCTCGGCAAGGGGGGCTACATCGACCTGTGGAACCCCGGCGCGTCGCCGTTGCCCACCAACGCCACCGACCACGACTACTGGCGCGACTACAGCCCCAACACCCGCGAACAGTACGGCGTCTATTCCACTGTGCGCCTGCAGCTGACCGACCCGCTGAAGCTGGTGCTCGGTGCCCGTGCGCAGCGTTACAAGTACGAGCAGGACTACAAGATCAAGACCGCTGGTGTCTGGAAGTACGAGCCCTCGACCCGCTACCGCGAGCCGACCAAGCTGGTGCCCTTCGGTGGCCTGATCTACGCGCTGGATGACGAGTGGTCCACCTACGTCAGCTATGCCGAGATCTTCAAGCCCCAGGCACAGAAGCGCAAAGGACCGGTCGGCAATCCCGACGTCGTGGAGCCCATGACCGGCAAGACCTATGAAATGGGCCTGAAGGGCGAGCTCTTCGACGGTCGCCTGAACCTCTCCGGCGCGCTGTTCTACACCAAGCGCCTGAACGAGGCGATGACCGACCCCGCCTATCGTCGTCCGCCGGACAGCTACAGCGTCAGCTGCTGCTTCATCGGCCAGGGCAAGATCATCAGCAAGGGCATCGACCTGGAAGCCGCCGGCGAGATCACCCCCGGCTGGGAAGTGATCGCGGGCTACACCCTCAACCTCACCGACAACCAGACCGAAAAAAGCGACTACACCAGCATCACCCCGCGCCACCTGGCCAAGCTCTGGACCGTCTACACCCTGCCGGGCCAGCTCGAGAAATGGCGCGTGGGCGGCGGCGTGGAGGTGCAGAGCACCAACTACGTGTCCGGCATGGCCTATGACTTCGACTCCATCGGCAATCCAATCAACGAGACGCCCTACGACTTCACCCAGGGCGGCTACGCCGTGTACGGCGCGATGGTCGAGTACAAGGTGGACGACAACTGGACGGTGGCCGTCAACGGCAACAACCTCTTCGACCGTCGCTACTACGAGACCGTGGGAACCTCCGAATACGGCAACTACTACGGTGCTCCGCGCAACTTCATGCTGACTCTGCGCGGCGAGTTCTTCTGATCCAGGCCCCACAGGGCTACGCGACACCAGGCTCCAGCGATCCCGGACGATCATGAAACCAAGAGGCCCATGCACAAGCATGGGCCTTTTGCATTGCAGCGCCGTTTCAACGACGCGCGGGCTACGGACGTGCTTTCGTAGGATGGCGTAGAGCGAAGCGAAACCCATGCTGCGGGCGTTCCAGGCGTCCACTGCCTTGCCTGGAACACCGAGCGGCGGTGCGCGCGGCACACCCTACAAGAGCCCAACCCCTGGCACCGTAGTCCGGGCTTCAGCCCGGGGATGGCACGGAGTTGTTCCCGGACTGAAGTCCAAGCTACGGACGTGCTTTCGTAGGATGGCGTAGAGCGAAGCGAAACCCATGCTGTGGGCGTTCCAGGTGGCCTGGAACACCTTGCGGCGGCACACCCTACATGAGCGCAGTCTTCGGCACCGCAACCCGGGCTACCGACGGGTCATTCCAGATGCTCGGGGTTCACCGGGTCGCCGGATTTCATGTTCAGTTGCGCGCGCACGTCCTCGAACATGGCGTCGTAGTGCTTGTGCATGGAGCCGATGCCGCTCATGGCCTTGGGTATGCCGTATTTCTCGGCGATCTTGGTCACGTTGCTGGCGAAGTTGTAGGCCAGGTCCTTGGGCAGGAAGAAGGTCTCCTTCAGGTCCTTGCCCATGATGCTGCCGTGCAGGGTGAAGAGCATGCCCTTGCCTTCCTTCGGGTCCTGGGAGACTTCGTAGTCGATGCACAGGTTGTAGCTGACGTCGTGCTCGTTCAGCGCGTGACGCTCGATGTGCAGGTGGCCGGGTTCGAATGTCGCCATGACGTTTCTCCTTCCTCAATCGCGTGGAATCGCTGAGCCAGCGCCAAGAATAGAACAGACTCGCCAGGGCCTGGAACCGGCTTCTGCCCGCCCTGGCCTGGGTCTTCTACGGGCACTGCCCCTTGTCGCTGCCGGTCGTCCGGACGATGGCTTCGGCCAGGCGCTCGATGTTCTTCTGGTGGGCAATGACGAGGGCGTCGATGCTGGGGCCGGCGGGTGTCTGCAGGGTGCTGCGGCAGCTCAACAGGGCCTTGTCGCCGGCGTCGGTGGGGCGTAGCCGCCAGCGCACGTCGAGCAGCGCGTAGCGGCCGGGCACGGAGTCGAAGCGCTGCACGTCCAGGCGCACCGAGGCCCGGCGCGGCAGGCTGCTGTTGGCGAGCTGGTTCTCCAGGGCGCTGCTCAGCTCGTCCACCAGGCTCGCCCCCCACCATTCGGTCTCCAGGATCACCAGGCCACTGTCGCCCTGGCGGATGACGATCTGCGGGCGGTCCACCTGCGGTGGCACGCTGATGCCTTCGATCTGGATGTCCGCTCCTGCCGGCCGGCCATCGCCGGCCTGGAGCGGTGTCAGGGTGTGAAAGTTGATCGGGTCGCTGCGGCAGGCGGCGAGCAGCAGCAGGGCGGCGCTGAGCACGAGCTTGATCGGGACGGCCATGGGTGTCACTCCTGTGTTCATTGGCCCGGCGGTGCCACCAGGCCACCGGGGGTGGCGTTCTCGGGCCGCCCGCGGATCAGCGATTCCGGATGCCGTCCCAGGTAGTCGGAGAGTTCGCGCAGCGAGCGCGACATGCGCTCCAGCTCGTCGAGGGTCTGCGTCAGTTGCTCGCGCTGCGGCGAGTCCTCGGCGAGCGTGGAGCTGGCCGACTGCAGCGTCTTGCTGACGTCTTCGAGGGTGGTCTGCACGCCGGGCAGCGTCTTGCCGTTGAACTGCGAGAGCACCTTGCGCAGCTCCACCAGGTTGTTGTCGAGGTTGTTGGCGATCCGGTCCACCGGCAGCTTGCTGAGCTTGTCGACCACGGCCTGCAACTGCTCCTGCACCTTCTCGAAGCTGCCGGGGATGGTGGGGATGCTCACGGGGCGGGCGCTGGGGTCGAAGGCCACCTTCGGGGCCTTGGGATAGAAGTCGAGGGAGATGTACAGCTGCCCGGTCAGCAGGTTGCCGGTGCGGGCCTGGGCGCGTAGCCCCTTGTCGATGAAGGTGCCCATGAGGCGGGCGCCGCCGGCCTCGTCGCTGGGGTCGTGCTGCATCGCCTGGAGCAGCTTGATGTGCGCCTGGCCGAGCAACTGCGGGTAGATGACGATGCCGACGTCCACCGGGAAGCTGTGCTTCTGCGCGTCGTAGTCCAGGTTGACCGTGACCACCTTGCCGATCTCGACGCCGAGGAATTCCACCGGGGCACCCACCTTCAGGCCGCGCAGGGACTGGTCGAAGCGCAGGCGCAGGTATTGCGCCTTGCCGCTGGGCGGGGCGAGGGCGGCCTGCTGGTCGTCGAACAGTTCGTAGGCCCTGTTCTCGGCAGCGGGCTGGTCGTTGGGGCTGTATTCGGGGGCGCGGAAGGCGATGCCGCCGACCAGCAGCGACGACAGCGATTCGGTCTTCACCGCTACGCCGTTGGCGCCGAGGTTCACGTCGATGCCGCTGGCGTTCCAGAAGCGCGTGTTCTCGGTGACGAACCGGTCGTTGGGCGCATGTACGAACACTTCGATGCTCACTCCCTTGCCGTCTTCGTCGAGGTTGTACGCCACCACCTGGCCGACGGGGATCTTGCGGAAGTACAGGGGCGAGCCGATGTCCAGCGATCCCAGGTCCGGGGCGTGCAGGGTGAAGCGCCGGCCGGGTTCGCCATAGGTGATCGGCGGCGGGTTCTCCAGGCCGACGAAGGATTTGGCGCGGCGGGTGGCCTGGCCGGTGTCGGCGCCGATGTAGTCGCCGGAGAGCAGGGTGTCGATGCCCGATACGCCGCCCGCGCCGATGCGTGGCCGCACCACCCAGAACTGCGAGTCCTCGCGGGTGAAGCTTTCCGCTTCCTTGGCCAGTTCGAGGGTGGCGTCGACGCTTTTCTGGTCCTTGCTCAGCGCCACTTCGGAGACGTGGCCGATCACCACGTTGCGGTACTTGACCTCGGTCTTGTTGGCCGTGAGGCCGCTGCCGGTCTTGAAGGTGACGGTGATGGTCGGGCCGCGCTGCATCCAGCTGTGCACCACCAGCGACAGGCCCACCAGCACCGCGACCATGGGCACGATCCAGACCAGTGAAACACTGAAGCGGCGGGTCTTCACCAGGGGGCGGCCGGGGCCTGCATCACGGGTTTCCGCGCTCATCCCTGACCTCCTCGTCATCGGGCGTATCCCAGATCAGCCGGGGGTCGAAGCTCATCGCGGCGAGCATCGTGAACACCACCACCAGGCCGAAGAAAAGAATCCCCGCGCGCGGTTCGATCTCGCCCAGGGACTGGAACTTCACCAGCGCCGCCACCAGGGCGACCACGATCACGTCGAGCATCGACCAGTAGCCGATCAGTTCGACGAAGCGGTACAGGCCGGAGCGCTCCCGGCGCGCCCAGGAGGAGCGGCGCTGGACGGTGACCAGCAGCAGCGTGAGCACCACGAACTTGAGCCCCGGCACCGCGATGCTGGCGATGAAGATGATCAGGGCGATGTCCCAGGCGCCGTGCTGCCAGAACTCCAGCACGCCGCTCATGATGGTGCTGTCGGAGCCGTTGCCGAACAGGCTGGTGTTCATCACCGGGAGCAGGTTGGCGGGGACGTAGAACACCAGCGAGGCGAGCAGGAATGCCCAGGTGCGGCCCAGGGAATTGGTCTTGCGCGCATGCAGTGGCGCACCGCAGCGCTCGCACCGGTGCGCGTGGTGGCTGATGTCGCAGGCCTTGCCGCAGCTGTGGCAGAGGCACAGGGCGAGCTCGCTGGCCAGCGGCGGCGTGCTCATGGCAGCCCCCAGAGTTCGCGCACGTCGCGCCCGGCGATGCGGATCAGCAGCAGGGCGAGCACGGCCAGGGCGAACAGGCCGATGTGGGGGATGACCTCGAGCATGCCGGCCAGCTTGAACACCGCCACCAGCGCGCCCAGCAGGCAGACCTCGAGCATGCTCCAAGGGCGCAGGGATTCCAGCCAGCGCATGCATAGGCAAAAGCCCGGCGCGCGGCGCTGGCGCAAGCCGAAGGCGAGCACCCAGCACAGCAGCAGCAACTGGAAGAGCGGCGCGATGATGATGGAGATGGCCGCCACCAGGGCGATGAAGGTGATGGGCCCCAGGCTCAGTGCCAGCACCGAATCCCACAGCGTGGCGCTGCTCTTGAGGCCCTTCAGGCTGATGCTCATGACCGGGTAGAAGTTGGCGAACACCCAGAGCACCAGGGCGGTGAGGCTCAGCGCCAGGCGCTGCTCGATGCTCAGGCCGTTGTAGCGCTGCAGCACGCCGCCGCACCGCGAGCAGTGCGCCGTCTGGTGCCGGGCCAGCGTGAGCTTCTCGAACACGCAGTCGCAGTGCTCGCAGATGATCAACTCGTCGCGATTCGCCATACGCCTCTCTATCGAGTACCGAAGCCGTGCTGCTCGCGTCCTGGGGGAGTACGAACAGCGTCA
Source organism: Pseudomonas sp. Pc102 (assembly GCF_018408275.1). Taxonomy (NCBI): domain Bacteria; kingdom Pseudomonadati; phylum Pseudomonadota; class Gammaproteobacteria; order Pseudomonadales; family Pseudomonadaceae; genus Pseudomonas; species Pseudomonas sp. Pc102. The sequence goes on from NZ_AP021905.1 coordinate 3,015,684, forward strand.
AAGCAAAACGACACCGACAGAAGTGTGGATCAAGGAATCCCGAATGCGAGCGCGAGGGTGCAGAAAGCCGCGGGCCCCGAAATCGGTGCCTCAGCGGATGCGTGCTTCGAAGTGGGCGTCGTAGTCGCCTGTGAAGGGCATCTCCAGCGGCGCCTGCCCGTCGATGCCGGCCAGCCGTTGACGCCAGTCGCCGAGAATGGCGCCGCGCGCCGCATCGTCCAGGTAGGGCACGTGGTAGGCGAAGAAGGGAGCCAGCACATCGAAGCCGGTGTAGCCCAGGGTGCCCTTGAGCAGCGGGCGGAAGAGCTCGCGCAGATCGTCGTGGATGCCTTCGGCGGAGAACATCCGCTCGCGCCCGCCCAGGGTGGCGCAGACCAGCGCTCGCTTGCCGCGCATGCCGCCCTGGTCGAAGATCCGCCGCCCGCCGTAGAACAGGCCGGAGACGAACACGCGGTCGATCCAGCCCTTGAGGAGGGCGGGCATGGAATACCAGTAGACCGGGAAGCTGAGGATCAGCAGGTCGCAGCGGCGGACCTTGTCGATCTCCGCCTGGATGTCCGGTTGCAGAAGGCCGTGCTTCACCGCGTTGCGCTGCTCCAGGGCATAGACCAGGTAGTCGGCATCGGCCCGTTCGGTGAAGTCCCGCTCGCTCGCCACCGGGTCGAAGCCCATGGCATGGAGGTCGGAGACTTCCACGCTGGCGCCGAGGCCACGGAAGTGCTCGGCCGCCGCCTGGCAGAGCGCCGAGCAGAAGGACGCGGGTTCGGGATGGGCGTGCACGATCAGGACGTTCATAAAGGCACCTCGGTTGGACTGGGCGCCAGGGTAGGGGGCCGGGCGCCGCTGTCACAGAGGCAAAAATGACGCTGGATATGCGGATGCCGACAAGGGGCTCCGGTCAGTCGAAACGGAACTTGCGCCGATAGGCCGCCGGCGTCAGGCCGATGCGCTCGCGGAACAGGCGCACGAATGAGCTGCCGTCCTGGTAGCCCACGGCCTGGGCGATGTCTTCCACGCGCTGGTTGCCGGTTTCCAGCAGCGCCCTGGCGGCCTCGATGCGCAGGTTCTGCAGGTAGGCCAGGGGCGTCGTCTCCACGGCCTGCTGGAAGCGCCGAATCAACGTGCGCTCGCTCACCGCCAGGCGCCGCGCCAGGTCCGCCAGGCGGATGGGCTCTGCCAGGTGCCGCTCCAAGTGGTCCTGGGCCTGGCGCACCAGCGCGTCCTCGTGGGAGCGGTGCGCAAGAAGCGGCAGGAAGGGGGTCTGCAGAGTCTGGCTGACATCGATCAGCAGGCTCTTGGCGCAGCGCGCTGCCAGGGCCGCCCCGGAGTGGCGCTCGACGGTCTGGATCGATTGCAGGTGGTAGGAGGACAGCGCCCCGGCGCAGAACAGCCGGTCGGCCTGGGTGAGGATGGGCGCCATCTGCAGGTCCACCGCCGGGAACCAGGAGCGGAACTGCTCCTCCAGCCACCAGGTGGTGGTCGCGACCCGGCCATCGAGCAGGCCGGTGTCGGCCAGCAGGAAGGTGCCGGTGCAGGTGGCGATCAGCTCGGCGCCCATCTCCCACTGGCGCACCAGCCACTGCGGGCGTTGCCGGTCGAGCAGGGCGCGGAAGCCGTGGTAGCCCGGGTAGTGGCAGGCGGGGATGTAGACGATGTCGAAATGCTCGTCCGCCTCGGCCCGCCGGGACTTCAGCGGCAGCCCGTTGCTCGCCGTGACCTGCCGCGCAGCGGAGATGAACGACCAGCTGTACTGCTCCGCCGAGCCCTGTGCGGCGAGGTGTGCATTGGCCACCTGCATGACATCGGCGAAACCGCTGACGCTGGAGGCGTAGCACTGGTCGTAGAGGTAGATGGCCGCAACGGGCATGTTGGCGTTATCCGCATGGAAGGAGCGTCTTTTTACACCTGCGTGGGGGCGCACGCAAAAGCTCCGGCCCATCCCATCTCACCAGTGCGGCCCGCCGAGCCACTGCGCGGGTGTGCTCTCCGTAGGATGGGTAGAGCTGTGCGAAACCCATGCTGTGCCGTGCCACGGTGGAACCGCGCATGGTGGACGGGTGAAGCGTCGTCCACCCTACATGGGCGGCATGCGCGAAGGTGGGCGATGGGGCCTGCGGTGGTCGGCTGGGAGTAATCGCGAATGAATTCGCTCCCACAAGAGCGCTGGGACGGCGCGTGGATATTGATGTGACGGGGCCGAGATATCGCTGTGTTGGACCTCGCTGCGCTCGGCGTCAACCTACGGATCCGTGCTGCCCTGCGCGTGGAGCCGATCGACTGTAGGGCGGGTGCAACCCGCGTGGATGGCGCGCAAGCGCCCCATTGGTTTTCCGCGAATCCGGATATTTACTCGTGCGCCCGGCATCGACATAGTGGCCTGCCGGTTCGAGGAAGGGCCGGTCTGTTTCCACCCATCTCAATGTCTAAGGACTGGCGCATGAACACCCGTATCGACGTGACGACGACCCCTAGCGAGGAGGACCGCGCGGCCATCCTCGTGCCCCTGCGGGCCCACAACCGGGCCAGGGCCGGTGACCCGCAGCGCGAAACGCTGGCGCTGCTGGTGCGTGACGAGCGGACCGACGAGGTGATCGGCGGGCTCTACGGGGAAATCTTCTACCGCTGGCTGTACATCGAACTGCTGGCCATCCCCGAGCAGGCGCGGGGGCAGGGCACGGGGTCGCAATTGATGGAAATGGCCGAACGCGCGGCTCGCGAGAAGGGCTGCGTCGGCATCTGGCTGGACACCTTCGACTTCCAGGCGCCGGAGTTCTACAAGCGCCACGGCTATACCGCGTTCGGGCAGGTCGAGGACTTCCCGCCGGGGCACCGGCGTTTCTTTTTCCAGAAGCGGTTGGGCTGACGGGCGGGTGCCCTCAGTGTGATGACACGAAGGGCGATGCGCTTCCTGTAGGGCTCGCCGCGATGTCCTCAGTCCGTCGTTACTCCGTGGTTCGCCTGTGCGATCAGGGCCACTCGACCGTCACGGCCTGCGGGTCACCCGGGCGCATGGTGTTGACCTCGGCTTCGGCCAGGGCTTGTGTCGGGTGGCAGAACTCGAAGGCGTTCTGGGTCTTGCCCGAGGGCCCCTTGGCTTCGGCCATGCACACCACGGCACCCGGTGCGCAGAGACCGGGTTTGAAGGTGAAGGTCCCCCACTTGCCGGGCTGCACCTGTTTCACCTTTGCGATGTAGCGCTCCAGGGACGGCTGCATGCCGCTGGCGGCTCCCGGGACCAAGGTGACCGGGCTTACGGTGGCGCCGTAGGTGTGCTGGGTGGCGACCACGGCGTGGCAGTACAGGGCGCCGGCCTGCACCGGCTGCGCTACTGCCGCGGCAGGCGCGGCAACGGGGGCCAGGGGCGCGGTTGCCACCTGCGGCGTGGCGGGCCCCACGGTGACGGGAATGACGCTGAATGCGCGGTCGCGCCAGACCATCAGTTTCACTTGCGAGCCGATGGCGGCCTTGGCGATTTCCACCCGGGCGTCGATCGGGTCGGCAACCGGCTGGCTGTCGACCGCGACCACTACGTCCTGGGGCAATAGGCCCGCCTGCTGGGCGGTGCTGCCCGGCAGGGTGCCCAGCACCACTACGCCAGCCGAGGGAGCCGACAGGGCCAGGGCGCGGTGCGGATCGATGGTTTCCAGCTTGGCGCCGATCCTGCCCTGAGGCAGGTTGGAGGTCTTGCAGCCTTTCTCCGCCCATACCTGTCCGGCTGCAGCATTGCGCAGGACGCCGATCTGCCGAACCAGCGGCTCGGGGCTCGCCTGGTACGTCGGCACTTCACCGAGCGCTATCTCGATGTACTCGCACGATTTGGGGCGATACCGATCCGGGGTTTCCCGGGTGACCAGCGCTTGCAGCTCCGTGCCCGGTTGCGCTGGGGACGCGGTGACGTCAGCGGGGGGCACGGCCGAGACGCTGCCGTCGTCGGCGGTCGCCACCGACGAGACCACATAGGTGGTGGCCGCCACGCCGACGGCGGCGTTTACCAGGCTGGGGTCGACATTGGCGGGCATGGGCAGGAGCAGGGCGCCGACTGCGGCGGCCTCGCCCAACCCACCATCGGAGGCACAGCCGGCCAGGCCTGCGAAAGACAGCGCGATGGCAAGCCGGCTGGTGGTTTTGAAGGCATTCGCAAGCATGGCGCGTCCCTGTGCTGATGTTCGAGGCGGTGGTGCGGCATCATGGCAAAGTGCCTTTATCTTGTATATCGGGCGCTGCCCAATGGTGCGGCGATTCGCCGATGGGGCTTCGCCAGTGGCCCGCTCGGCCAGCCACGATGGGGCTGCGTATCTGCGGCGTGACGCTCGATGTTCGCAAGGCGAAGCAGAGCCCTGTGTGCGATGGGCATCGCGGCGGGCAACTGGTCGTCCGGCTGCCTGAAACGACGGACGAGGCTCAGCGCTTCACGCAGACGAACAGGGCGTTGCCGGAGGTGCCGTTCCAGGGGGTGATACGTTCGTAGTCATGCTCGAACAGGTGCACCTCGAACTGCGGCTGCAACAGCGCCTGCAACTCGGCGAAGGTCAGGGCGACCATGGGGTGTTCGTCCTGCCAGCTCTCGGTGACCCCCGCCGTAGTCTTCTCGATGCCGAGGCGCAGTGCCTGGCGGTCGCCTTCCCCCGGGTAATGCCAGCCGGAACCGAAGGTGAACAGGCTGCCCTCGTGCTCCACGTTGTGGCGCACGAAGGAGCGGTTGTCGATCTGCCCCTTGTCCACCGTGTTGAAGCAGAACACGCCGTCCTCCGCGAGCGCGTCATGGACGCTGGCCAGGCACGCCCGTAGCTGCTGCAGATCCGGGTTGTAGTGGATGGAGTAGAGGAAGCAGGTGATCAGGTCCTGGGGTTCGTCGACCCGGAAGCTGGCCATGTCCTGCCGGCTGAACGCGGCCTCGGGACAGCGCGCCTGGGCGATATCCAGCATCGGCTGGTTGATGTCCAGGCCGGCGCTGCGGTAGCCGAAGTCGAGGAAGTGGCGCACGTGCGGGCCGGTGCCGCAGGCGAGGTCCAGGTGCCTGCGACCCGGGTTGCCGAACAACTGCTGCAGCCGCCGCACGCTGTTGCTTTGTGCGCGGTAGTCGATGTCGGCGCACATCAGGTCGTAGTAGTGGGACAGGTCGGTGTACAGCGCGTTGGAGGACATAGGCGGCCAGAGGGGGTCGATGGAGTGTCGGCGCGGCATGGTACTTCAGCGGCGCGAATTCCTCTCCTGCAGGATGGCCGAGGCCTGGTTATAGGCGGTCTGGAAGGCGTCGCCTTCCATCCATTCCAGGGCCGTTTCCGGGTCTTCACCGTGGAAGAGGTCCCGGTAGGTCGTCAGCAGCGCCATGAGGAAATTGATCGCCGAGTCCGGCGTCTGCTCCGCCAGCACCCGTTCCAGCACCGGGTACTGGAGGAATACCACGCACATCGCCAGCAGGCTGATGCGCTCGCCGTACCTCATCATCCGGAACAGGTCGTCGTAGTCCGCCGGGTTGAAACCATTCTCTTCGATGTCCTTGAAATCGAAGGTGTCCAGGTCGATCAGCACCCCGTGAAACGGCTCGTTGATCAGCGGGTCGGCCAGCAGAGGATGCAGGGCGGTGGTCCTGGGTTTCCCCGAGCGGGTCTGTTTCGCCTTGGCTTTGGCTCGCTGGGCTCGTTTTCGCTGTTTGTCGGCGGATGCCATGAGTGGACTCCTCATTGGGTGTGACTGTGTTCGTTTGGCGCAATGCTCATCCGGCCCGGGTCGAGCGCCTGGGCTTCATGCCTGTTGGCTGGGGCCTTCAGTGAATCGTGGGGAAGCGCTCCTTCACCAGCATCTCGGCCTGGTAGGCCATCTGGTCGAGCAGGCGGTCGCGTTTGCTCTCGGCCTCGCTCAGGGCCTTCTTGCCGTGCTGCTGAACCAGGTAGGCGTGGATCTGCCGCACTTCTCTGGACTCGAATATCGGCGCGAGGTTCTGTACCGCCACCATGCCGTTGGAGCGATGGGCGCGTGTGTTCAGCAGGACATGCGGCCCCTGCGCGGCCAGCACCCGGAAGCCCATCGCCTCGAAGACCGGCGCCTTGCTGGCCGCGCAGGCCACCTCGACATGGGGGCGCTGCTCGATCATGCGCTGCAGCATGGCCCGGGCGATGCCGTTCCGACGGTGGCTGGCCTGGACGGCCAGATAGGCCAGCGTGGCGGCCTCGGCATCGTCCTGGCTCGGCAGGTACAGGGCGAAGCCGCGAACCTGGGACGGGTCTTCATCGTCCAGGGCCAGGACCAGGCGTGCGGTGCTGGCCAGGGCGGCGTCCATGGCCTGCAGGTAAAGGTGCACCTCGTAGCCGATCACGTACTGGTACAGCTGGTAGAGCGGGTTGCTGGGCGTCAGCGGCACCGGGCTGATGTCGCTGAAGTAGTCCACCACCATCTGCAGAACCTGATTCTTCAGGGATTCGGGCGGCGGTGTGTCCAGGTGTACGAGGGTGAACATGGTGAAGCGGGCTCCGGGCGTGCCCGATCCGGGGAATCGGCGCGGGCGACATTGTAGCGCCGGAGCGCGTGTTCGCCGCCCCTGCCGGAGCGTTTTTCAAGCACATGCATTCGAGCCGGGAGGGGACACGCATCGGGACGACGCCTGCTCATGCGTCGTCGAACTCACTCGCATCGGCCGCTACCTGATCGCGACGGACAAGAACGGCGGCGGCATGAACGTGACCGCCGGGATCGAGCACGCCTTCCCGCTGCCACTTGGCGAGCGAGTTCGGGCCAGCCTCTACATCTGGATTTCCGCCAACGCTCTTCGTAGCGGTGCGTCGGAAATCTGGATGGGGCCGTGGAAGGGGATGTCCATGTCCAGCACCAGATAGACCGAGGCCGCGATCAGCATCGCCGAGGCGGTGAACATGCTGACCACCATCGGGTTGCGCGGTGCCCGGTAGCCGAAGCTTGCATAGATCAGGGTCATCCAGGCGATCAGCATGCCGATCAGGGGCAGGGGCATCGTTCCCTCGGACTGTTCGACGATTCTCCAGCGCTGTTCGACCAGCGAGTGATATTGCTGGCGAAGGTCGCTCAGTTGGGTTTCCTGGTACCGGTTGTGGGGCCTGATGGCAGCGAGCGCCACGCCGATCTGGTCCAGGAGTTGCGTGGCGGGGCTTGTGCGGTGCTGCAGGGCTTCATCGCCGCGGTAGGGGTTGGCGATCGCGCGTTCGACATATGCGGCCAGGCGTTTGCGTGTGTTCTCTGCGTCATCGCCATAGTTTTTCAGCGTACGGTCGAAAATGATCAGGCTCGTGGCGTAGCCGTGCATGCTGGCGTCGATGCCCTCGAATGTGTTCTTGGCCGAATTGATCATGAGGCCGAACACCAGTGACGTCATGACGACGAAGATGTTGGCGACCAGCCGCACCACGGTATTGGTGTCCTCGTCGCGGTGCCGGGCCGAGAGCTTGGGGTACAGCTGCATCATCAGCAGAGATGCTGCCAGCAGGCTGGTGAAAGTCCCTAGCGCAATCCAGATGGGTTCCATAGGCGTCGCTCTCGTTGTCCGCGCAGGCAGGGGTGGGGGCCAGTACCAAGTTAGCTGCGCGAGCAGCTCGCCGCCGTGCTTTTGCAAAGGTACCGGTCCATTTGGTTCTGGCGACTCCGGTTCCCTTGGAGTTCGCCTTACTCTGCACAGGCTGGTAGCTGCCAGCGTCGGCGGGACGTCGCGCAACGACTAGACTCGGCAGATGGTCATGTCTCTACAGGAGGGGGTCGTATGTCCAGGCTCAACGCATTGCTGTCGGCGCTTCTCGGAGCGGTCCTGATCATCGCGGCACCGGCGATGGCCGATCCGGGAAACGGCAAGGGCAACAAGCATGACAAGGGCGGCCAGCATGGCAGCCAGGGGCACCAGGGCCAGGGTGACGACTGGCGAGGTGGTCCGACGGTCGATGTCGGCGGCGTGCGGATCATCCTCGATGACAGCCGCGGCTACTGGAGCCCGGGCCCCTCGCTGCCACCGGGCATCCAGAAGAACCTGGCGCGGGGCAAGCCGCTTCCGCCCGGGATTGCCAAGAAGCTAGATAGCCGGCTGCTCGACAGGCTTCCCCATTACGAGGGCTACGAGTGGCAGCAGGCCGGTACGGATCTGTTGCTGATCGCCATCGCCACGGGCGTGATCCAAGAAGTGCTGCACGATGTGCTGGACTGACTCGGGTTCCACTACGGCTCGGCGGGCGATTCATAGCGGCGGCGGATGCGCTCCAGCTCGCCCGAGCGCCGCAGCTGCTCCAGCGCGCGGGCCCAGGCGTCGATCAGCGCGTCGTCGCAATCGCGGCTGAAGGCTATGTACAGGGATGAGCGATAGACCTCGACGGGCACCCGGCGCAGGGTGCCCGGCGCGATGCCCAACTGGTGGCTGTAGTAGTTCACGCCCGCATCGGTGTCGCCGATGATCAACTCGGTGCGCCTGGCCAGCAGCATGCGATAGAGCTGCTGGCTCTCGGCTGCGCTCTTGTCGAGGTTGGTGAAGCCGAGAGACTCCAGCACCCTGGGCACCAGGCCGGCGTGCCGGGTGGTGAGGCGCGGTGCGTGCATCAGCTGCTCCAGGGAATTCACCGGGATGGGGGCATCGGACAACTGGTAGGGATGGATGGACTCTTCGACGATAGGCCCGACCCACTTGTACAGCGGTTCGCGGTCAGGCGTGCGGAACATCGAGTACATGATGGTTCTGGGGCGGGTCTGCAGTGTATGGGCGGCGCGCATGCTGGGCACTACCGCGATCTCGAAATCGTCCCCGGTGCGCGCCATGATGGTCCGCACGACCTCCGTGGCCATGCCGGTCAACTGGCCGTTTTCCAGGTAGTTGTAGGGCGCCCATTCTTCCGTGACGACCTGGTATTGCCCGGCCCTGGCCGTGGTGCCGAGCAACAGGCAGAGCAGCGCTGCAGTAAGGACCGACTTCACATGTTCTGCCTGGTGGACTGGGGGCTGTTCGAGGGATGGAACTGGCGGCGAGCATAGCCGCAGGATCGCCCCGGATGCACCGGAAAACGTCGAGAAACGCTGCTCGTGCCGCCTGGGACGGTATGGCACGGCCAGAGACGAGCTACTCCAGGTGCTCGGGCTTCACTGGTTCACCGTATTGTGCGTTCAGTTGCTCCCGTACATCCGCGAACATCGCATCGTAGTGCTTGTGCATCGAGCCGATGCTGCTCATGGCCTTGGGAATGCCATATTTTTCGGCGATCTTGGTCACGTTGCTGGCGAAGTTGTAGGCCAGGTCCTTGGGCAGGAAGAAGGTCTCCTTGAGCTCCTTGCCCATGATGCTGCCGTGCAGGGTGAAGAGCATGCCCTTGCCTTCCTTCGGGTCCTGGGAGACTTCGTAGTCGACGCACAGGTTGTAGCTGACGTCGTGCTCGTTCAGGGCGTGGCGCTCGATGTGCAGGCGGCCGGGTTCGAACGTGGCCATGGTGTACTCCTCCTTAAGGTGCCGGGTTGCCGGTTGTGGCCGGGTTTCGCCGGGGCGGGCGGGGCGTTGGTCCTTGAACGCTAGTTTGTCTTCGGGCTTTGTAAAGCGGGCTTCCCGACGGGGCGTGCAGGCGGAGTTGCCTGCCCGTTGGCATTCGCCGGCGAGCGAAACCGTGCTTTTTGTGCTTGTTTGAATCACTGGGTGGCGGCCTCGCAATGAGGCCCTTCTGGCAGGGGAGCCACGAACATGTCGCAACCGACACAGAAGCTTCGCTTGAGTGCACTGATCGCCCTGGTCGTGGGGTCGATGATCGGCGGCGGGATCTTTTCCCTGCCGCAGAACATGGCCGAGCGGGCCGATGCCGGCGCGATCCTGATCGGCTGGTCGATCACAGCGGTGGGCATGCTGACGCTGGCCTTCGTGTTCCAGAGCCTCGCCAATCGCAAGCCGGAATTGAACTCCGGCGTCTATGCGTACGCCAAGGCCGGGTTCGGCGACTACATGGGGTTCTCTTCGGCCTGGGGCTACTGGATCAGCGCCTGGCTCGGCAACGTCGGCTACTTCGTCCTGCTGTTCAGCACGCTCGGCTATTTCTTCCCGGTCTTCGGCCAGGGCAATACGCCGATCGCGATCGGTTGTGCCTCGCTTCTGCTGTGGTGCGTACACTTTTTGGTGATGCGCGGTATCAAGGAAGCGGCGTTCATCAACCAACTGACCACCGTGGCCAAGGTGGTACCGCTGGTGATGTTCATCGTCATCGCCGCCGTCGCCTTCAAGGCCGATATCTTCACCCGCGACATCTGGGGCAGCAACAACCCGAAGTTCGGCAGCGTGATGGAGCAGGTACGCAACATGATGCTGGTGACGGTGTTCGTCTTCATCGGCATCGAGGGGGCCAGCGTGTATTCGGCGAGGGCCGAGAAGCGCGCCGACGTGGGGCGTGCCACCGTCATCGGTTTTCTCGGGGTGCTGGCACTGCTGGTGCTGGTGAACCTGCTGTCGCTCGGCATCATGAGTCAGCCTGAGCTCGCGCAGTTGCAGAACCCCTCGCTGGCGGCGGTGCTGGAACGCATCGTCGGCCCCTGGGGTGCGTTGCTGATCAGCGTCGGGCTGGCCATCTCCCTGCTCGGGGCCTTGCTGTCGTGGGCGCTGCTCTGCGCGGAGATCCTCTACGCCACGGCCAAGGACCGGACCATGCCGGCATTCCTCAGCCGGGAGAACGCCCAGCACGTGCCGGTCAACGCCCTGTGGCTGACCAATGGGATGATCCAGCTGTTCCTGCTGATCACGCTGTTCTCCGCCGGCACCTACACCAGCCTGATCTACCTCGCGTCATCGATGATCCTGGTGCCGTACCTGTGGTCCGCCGCCTATGCGCTGCTGCTGAGCCAGCGCGGCGAGACCTACGAGGAAGCTGCCGGAGCGCGCGTCCGCGACATGTTCGTCAGCGGCATCGCGCTGAGCTATGCGGTGTGGCTGCTGTACGCCGGCGGCGTGAAGTACCTGCTGCTTTCGGCCCTGCTCTACGCGCCCGGGGTGCTGCTGTTCGCCAAGGCCAAGTACGAGCAGGGCGAACCGCTGTTCACGCCGATCGAGAAGGGCATCTTCGCCTGCGTGATCCTTGGCGCCGGGGTGGCGGCCTATGGCCTGTACAGCGGGTTGCTGACGTTGTGAGGCGAGCGAAGAGATCCAGGACAGGGTGGCGATGAGCGCCAGCTGCGATAGCACGCGGAGTTCGGTGTGATTTGCGCGGCTGCCTCACGGAATTTTCCCGCGCTTTGCCGCACGCTCGCCGTCCATCACCAAGCCGACACTTCACGGAAGAACCCCATGTCATCGCTCTCTCTGAACCTGTACATGAAAACGGACGGTGCCGCCGCGCAGCAAGCCATCCGCACCTTCGTGCGCCACGTGAACGCGCAGGACTACGCGGCGGTGGAGGCGATGGACGTCGAGGAGACGCTCTACGACGTCGACGACATCTTCGCGGCGGCCATCACCCTGCGCGAGAGGGAGGGGCTCTTCCACCTGGAATTCGAGTCGGCCAGCTCCCTGGAGGTCGAGGTGCTGGTGGCGTTCTTCCATTTCCTGGGCGCGACCGAGATCGAGATCAGCGCCTTCGACTCAAGCACCGCGGAAACCTTCTACATGGATGACGCGTGCGAGTACTTCGACGACCATGCCGCGCGGCCCTGGCGCTGGCTGCCTTCGCCGGCCTCCGGCTTCGTCGGCCGGCACGTGGTGGTCACCGGTGCATTCAGGGACTACACCCGGCCGCAACTGGAGGCGCTGATCGCCCAGAAGGGCGGCATCATCCAGAAGTCCGTCAACGGCAAGACCACGCTGCTGGTGATGGGCAGCAAGCCGGGGGCCGACAAGACCGGCAAGGCCGAAGCCCTTGGCGTCAGGACCATGGACGAGGACGAGCTGCTGGATGTGCTGGCAGGTGGCGAGACGCTTTCGGTCGATCCCGAGGCGCCTCCGCCGGAGTCGCAAGGCAGCCCCGTCATCGCCTACCAGTATTGCTTCCCGGACAAGGACGCCCCGGTCGTCTCGCTGCCCGGCGAGGTGCTCGACGACCTGCTCGCCGTGCTGCGTGGGTGCGGCTACCTCAACGAGCACTACTATCAGGCGCAGCTCGAAAGCGCGCGGGAGTGGTATCCGGGCGTGGCCGCGAAGTTCGAGGCGTATCGGCATGCGCGGGACATCCCGGCCGAATTGCGTGGCCCGCTGGACCCGAAGACGGCATGGGACATCTCCCACTTGTTCCGCGACCACAACACGAAGATCACCAGCTACGCGCCTTACCTCTTCGAGGCCGACGAAAAGGGTTATGGGCATGCGCTGGCGCGGATCGCGACCTACTCGGGGCTGCCGCTGGAGGACATCCGGTACCAGAGCAAGCCGGGCACCCAGGGCAGCTTCACACTGAGCTGCCGTTTCGAAGGCAGGCCCTACAGCGCGTCGTTCAAGTTCTCCGAGAACACCTTTCCCAAGCCGTTCCTGCGGCTGCTGCACGACATGGCCTCGGAGAGCGAGGCGTGGGACTTCATCTTCCACACGCGCCCTGGCGAGCCCTCGTACGCGGTGATACCCCGTGCGCTGGCGCAAGGGTTGGCGCGGCACGGCTTTCTCAAGCCCCTGCACACGCGGGCCATCTGAACGAAGGTGTCCGAGCGGTCACCGGGGCAGGCGGCGCCGCTCGTTGCATCCGACAACCCTTCGATCAGGCCTCGTTCGCCATCGCCACCATCGCGGGTATCCTGCTGCGCCGGTTCGCCTCGTTCGCCAGCCGGAGTTCTTCCTCGCTGGCGAAGTCACGGTCCCAGGCCAGCACCTTGGGCGTCATCAGGCGGTGCCACAGCGGCGGGATCATCGCCACCAGGATGGTGGTCAGGTAGCCGCCGATCATCATCGGTGCGTCCGGGAAGGGGCGCAGCTCCTGGTAGGGCACTTCGCCCTGGGCATGGTGATGGGAGTGGCGGGTCAGGTTGAACATGGCCCACGAGCTGATGCGCCGGTTGGTGTTCCAGGAGTGGCGAGGCTGCACCGGGGTGGCCGGGTTGCGGACCATGCCGTAGTGCTCCATGTAGTTGACGATCTCCAGCAATGCCTTCCCCCACAGCGCGCAGGCCACGAAGAACAGCGCCGCCGGCCAGCCGCCGATGCCGAAGGCGACCGCCACCAGCAGCAGGCTCATGCCATGCCCGCGCAGCACGGCGTTGTGCCAGCCGAACAGGCTCTGCCCCTTGCGGGCGAGCCGGCGCCTTTCGATGCGCCAGGCGCTCAGGTTGCCCTTGAGCGTCGAGGCGAGCACATGGACATAGACGTTGCGCCCACGGGGTGCCGTGGCCGGGTCTTCGGTGGTGGAGACGTAGCGGTGATGGCCATAGACGTGCTCGATGGAGAACACCGTGTCGAAGCTGAAGGCCAGCAGCCAGCGCCCGATCAGCATGGAGACCGGGTCCCAGGTGCGATGGGTGAGTTCATGGGCGGTGATGGTGCCGATCATGCCGATCATCAGCCCGGTGAGCAGCCAGGCGGAGAGGTGGTGGCCGATGGTGGTGGCGTCGCGGGCGGCGAGCAGGTCATGCCCGCTCAGGCGGCCCAGGGCGGCGCCGAAGCCCAGCGGGTCGCCCTCGCTGACGCTCCAGAGCGCCGTGAAGACGATCAGGCCCAGCAATGGCAGGGCCAGCCAGAGCTGGGCGGTGAGGATGGCAGGGTACTTGAAGCATGGGGTGCTGGTGTCGTCCCCCGCGAACGCATCGCCGATCAGGTAGAAGGCCAGGACGGCCAGCAGCCCACCGGTCGTCCAGGGGCCGCCGGCGAGCAGCGACAACACGGCGAGCAGCCCGACGAAGTGGAACAGGAAGAATTTGAGGTAGTGCAACGGATTCATGGCGGTTTCTCTTGTTGTAGGGTTCAGGCGCCAACGGTCGCCGGGTGCGGGGCCGTGGTGAAGCGGTCGGCGTGGAGGGCGCCGGGTGGCAGCCCCAGCTCGCGGAGCAGGGCGGTGGCGCTGTCGATCATCCCGGGCGGGCCGCACAGGTAGGCGTGCGCACCCGTCTCCAACAGCGCCGGGATGTGCTCGGTGACCAGGCCGCGTGCGCCGCTCCAGCGCGTATCTGGTGTGCTCTCCGACAGCACCGGGACGAAGCGGAAGGGGGCGGGCCACTGCGCGGCGAGGCTGGCGATTTCGTCCAGGGCGTAGAGGTCGTGCTCCTGGCGCGCGCCGAACAGCAGCGTGGCGGGGCGCCCGGGGTTGCCGGCCAGGGCGCCCTGCAGGATCGCCAGCAAGGGTGCGAGGCCGCTGCCACCGCCCACCATCAGCAGCGGTGCTGCCGAAGGACGCAGGTGGAACTCGCCCTGCGGCCCCTCCAGGCTCAGGCCCTGGCCGAGCAGCGAGCGCTCGTCGACCAGGCCAGTGAACGATCCGCCGGGCACCTTGCGGATGAAGAAGGCCACCTGGCCATCCGGGCGCGGGGGCGTTGCGAAGGAGAACAGGCGCGGCTGGCCGGGCAAGGCATCGAGCGTCAGCGCCGCATACTGGCCCGCCTTGTAGGGCAACGCTTCCTGCAACTGCACGACCAGCCGGGTGATGTCGTGGGTGAGTCTCGCCTGGCCGACGACCTTGCCGCGCACCCGGCGCATGGCCGTGTGGCGTGTGAGGTCGACCTCGATGCGCAGGTCCCCCAGCGGCACGCTCTGGCAGGCGAGGATGTAGCCCTGGTCGAGCGCCTCGTCGTCGAGGATGTAGCTGGCCTCGGTCAGCTCGCGCACGCGGCCCGCTACCAGCCGGCACTTGCAGGTGGCGCAACCGCCGACCCGGCAGCTGTGTGGGAAGTCGATACCGTGGCGCAACGCGGCGTGCAGCAGGGTCTCCCTGGGGTTCGCCCTGATCTCGACATCGTTGACCCGCACGGTGCTCGGGCGATGCCTGGAAAGGAATGCAAACATGCGTCCTCCTGTTGTGATTGTTAGGTCGGGACGGCTGAATCCTAGGGGCGTTGCGTGCTGCCCGGAGAGGGCCTCAATTGACATTGTAGGGGTCATTAATTGACACTTTTTCCCTGCCCACCCCCGCGAAATACAGACGCCGATGCCTGACTTCCTGCTTCCCGTGCAGTACCTGCGACAGATCGCCGAGCAACTGCGGGTGATGGGCGTGGCGCCCGCCGAGTGGCTCGGCCATTGCGGCGTTGGGCTCGAACAGCTGGATGACCCGCACTACCAGCCCCGGGTCGAGCTGTTCGGCGAACTCATCCAGCAGGCGTTGCGCTTGAGCGAGCAGCCGGCGCTGGGGCTGCTGATCGGCGAGCGGCTGGGTGTCGGCACCCATGGCGCACTCGGTTTCGCCGCGCTCCAGGGCGGCTCGTTGCGCCAGGTCGTCGAGCTGCTGGAGCGCTACCTCGCCGTGCGCATCACCCTGGTGCGGGTGCAGCTCGAACAGGATGAAGCGGCGCAGCAGGAGCACTTGCGGTTCGTGCCCACCCATCCGCTCGGGGCGATCGAGCAAACCGTGATCGAGGCGGTGATGCTGGCGGTGAAGAACATCTTCGACGCCATCACCCCGGGCGGCGGGGCGATCAGCCGGATCAGCCTCCCGTTTCCCGAGCCGGCCTACGCCGAGCTGGCCAGCCAGATTTACGGCTGCACCGTGTGCTACGCGCAACCCCGGGCCGCCTTCACCCTCACCACGGCGCTGCTCGATACCCCGCTGCGCATGGCCGACCCGGCCGCCTTCCGGGAGGCGGAGCTGATCTGCCAGCGCGAGCTGAGGAAACTGGGGGAAACGAGCTCCCTGGGGGGCCGGGTCCGTCGGCTCATCCTGGAGCGGCAGAACGCCTTCCCGAGCCTGGTCGTCACTGCGCGACTTCTGTGCATGACACCGCGCACGCTGCACCGCCGCCTGCTGGCCGAGGGCACCAGCTACAAGCAGGTACTCAAGGAAGTCCGCCATGCGCTTGCCCTGGAGCACATCAGGGCCGGGCGGCTCTCGGTGGAGGAGATCGCCCAGGTGCTCGGCTATAGCGACGTGGCCAACTTCCGGCGGGCGTTCAGGCAATGGGAAGGCGTGGCGCCCTCGGAGTACCTGCGTGCCCAGGGCGAGCTGCCCGGAGCCGCTTCCCGAGCAACTTGATGTATGGGCTCGGGGGCTGGCTGGTCGTTCCCGCGCGGCTGTTTCTACGGATTCTTTATGACCCGCCGCCTTGGCCATCTAGCTTCGTAACGCAGTAGCAGCGGATTCTCGATGCGACCCAGCGGGCCAGCCTCGCACCTTGCGCAAGCCTGCCCGGCCACCTAGAGAAGATGTGATCCCATGTTGAACACCATGCCTCGAAGCCTGCTCACGGGCCTCGCTTTCGCCCTGGCGGCGGCGGTGACTACGCCCGTCGACGCCTACCCACACCCGCGCAGCGCTGGGCAGGGTCCGTCCGGCCCTGACATCCAGAACCCCTGGTACGAACCGCGTGGCAAGGCAGCGGCCCCTGGTGAGCCGATGAACCTTGCTGTGGTCCAGGTCGTCAGTCCGTGCCCTGTGATGGGGGCTGGACTGGCGCCCGTCGCGCCATTCGCCCTGTCTGTCCCGAGGGCGGGCGACGCACCGTCATACTGAACACCGCAGCGCGCAATGGACCCGGTGACCCAGGGCCCTGTCCGGTCACCCTGATGCGGATCGTAGGAGAAGCAAACGTGGATTCCCTCTGCTCCGACCTGCTGGCCGAGGTGCGCGCCTTCCGTGCGCAGCACCCGCAGGTGCGCCATGTCGACCTGATCTCCCTGGACATCCCGGGGCATTTCTACGGCAAGCGCTATCCCGTTGAGCTGCTCGAGAAGGTGGCGGCGGGAAGTACCTTCAGGCTGCCACAGAACTGCGTGTTACTGGGGGCGCAGGGTGGGATGTTCGAGATCGGCCGGTACTGCTTCAACGATGGCGACCCGGATGCCCGGCGTCGCCTGGTCCCTGGCACCTTGAAGCCGGTCGGCTGGGAGGCGCAGCCGCTGGGGCAGATGCTGATCACCTCGGAGGGCACCGAGGCACCCATCGTCTTCGAGCCTCGTGAGGTCCTGGCGCGGGTGCTGGCGCGCCTGCGGGGCAAGGGCATCCATCCGGTGGTGGCTTTCGAACTGGAGTTCTATCTGTTCGCCGCTCAATTGAGCGAAGGCCTGCCGCAGTTTCCTCGCGATCCGCTGACGGGCGATGCGGACGACCAGCCGAACATGCACATTGAGCGCGTGTCGCGTTTTTCCGTGGTGCTCGATGAGATGGTCGAAACGGCTCGCGCGCAGGGTATCGACGCCACGACCATCACCGCCGAACGTGGACCCGGCCAGTTCGAGATCAATTTCGGCCACCTCGCCAACGCCCTGCGGGCAGCCGACTGGGCGGCCCTGTTCTGTCGCAGCACCAGAGGCGTGGCGCTCAAGCATGGCTACCGCGCCAGTTTCATGGCCAAGCCCTACCTGCAGCACGCGGGCAGCGGCATGCACGTACATGTCAGCCTCTACGACGAAGCGGGTGACAACCTGCTGGCGGTCGGACGGCAGCTGGCATTGCGGCATGCGGTAGCCGGTTGCCTGGAGCTGCTGCCGCATTGCATGCCCGTCTTCGCGCCGAACCACAACGCGCTGCGCCGTTACCGCGGTGCTGTGTGGGCTGGCTGGGGCTTCGAGGACCGCAACGCCTGCCTGCGAATTCCCGAATCGGACCGGCACAACCTGCGCATCGAGCACCGACTGGCCGGTGCCGATGCCAATCCCTATCTGGTGCTGGCGACCATCCTCTGCGGAATGGAGGCCGGGTTGGAGCGCCAGTGCGAGCCGGAGGAAAACCCGGTCGGCGGCCTCGTGTTCCCCCAGGAAATGATCGAGGCGGTTCACGCCATGCAGCACCGTCCGGAACTGCGCGAAGGGCTGGGGGCGGAGTTCGTCGATGTCTACTGCGAGAACAAGCGCCAGGACCACCTGGCCTTCATGCAGGACATCGGAGCGAACGAATACCGTTGGTACCTGTAGAGCAGGGCGCCGCCCAGGCGATGGTGGCGGCTGGCCTAGGTGGCAGGCTGTTGTGCCAGGGCCGGCTCGACGCGATTGCGCCCCGACTCCTTGCCCCGGTAGAGCGCGGCATCCGCCTGCTGCAGGGAGTCATCGAGCGCCTGGGGGTGGGTGAAGTCATCCGAGACGCCGATGGTGGCCGTGCAGCGGATCGGCTGTCCCTGCTCGATGCCGGGCACCTCGCTGCGTTCGATCGCCGCCCGCGTGCGTTCGGCCAACTGGAGGGCGCCGGCCCTGTCGGTACCGAGGCTGATGAGCACGAACTCCTCGCCACCCAGCCGGCAGACCAGATCGTCCTGGCGAGCGGTGGCCTTGAGGACCTCGGCGACGCGGCAGAGGACGAGGTCCCCCACCTTGTGGCCATGGGTGTCGTTGATGCGCTTGAAGTGGTCGATATCCACGATCAGCAGGTGCGCCGGCCCGGCGCCGCGTATGCGGAAGTGCGCCTCCAGCCCATCCATCAGGCCTCGCCGGTTCAGCAGCCGGGTGAGCGGGTCGTGGGCGGCCATGGTGCGCAGCTCGTCGGTGAGGCGGCGCAGCACCAGCCAGACCGCGCAGGGCGGCAGCACGGTGCCGAGGAACGACATGTAGAGGTAGAAGGTCTTCTGGAAGCCGGTGTTCAGGTCCAGCGTCGCCATGCCGCCGGAGAGGATCATCACCAGCTTCGCGGCATTGAGGGCGCAGATGCCGCCGATCAGCACGGCGAACACCACCATTTCCACGCGCAGGTCCCTGGCGACGGTCCACCCGGCACGGAGCACGGCCACCATCATGGCCAGGAACAGCGCGGTACAGGAACCCGCCAGCAGGGCGTGACGCGCTTCGTCGCCGAGCGTCGCCTGTACCACCGCCTGAGCCGCCGTGTAGCCGGCCGCCAGCGCCAGCAGCGGACGCAACACGGGAGTCGGGCGATCGAAGAAGCGCAGCGCGCCCAGGACATAGGCGACGGGGGCGCACAGGGTCAGCGTGTGGTTGACGACACTCATTAATCCCCAGCCTGCGGGCCCACCCAGCAACTGCAGGATGTAGGCGAGCCCGAGCAGCAGGTTGCCCAGCGCGAAGACCTCCATGCCCATCTTCTTGCCGTTCAGCCGGGCGCTGATCAGCAGGAACATGACGCAGAAGCAGAGCAGGTGCACGCAGAGCATGCCGAGGATGACGGTGGTGACCATGGAGTTCGCGTACATGGGAGGAGAGCGGCAGGAGCCTGGCACCGTGAAACGACGGAAGCGCTCATGCTGGCGTGCACGAGCGCTTTCACGCCGTTAGTCGTGGCGATTTGATATTGCGAATCGTAGTCACATGTATGCCGGGAAGGCAATTTCCTGAACGGTTCCAGGGCCTGCATCGAGGCCTGCAGGGGTCACCGCAGGGCGAGGGGCGCCGAGGGACTGGGGTAGGGACGTCCGGAACAAAGGGGCACCGACTCCGCCGGTGCCCCTGGCGATGACTGCATCTGCCCACGCCGATCTGCGGGTTGTCGCGTCGGAGTCCAGGCCGCGAGTCGCAGGGCCGGTACGGGCTTACTGGGTGCTGTAGTTCCGCCCCCACAGGCGCACCGACTTCGGCCCTTCCACCGGGCCCTGGAACAGGAACTTCTGGCGTACGCCGGTCTTCGGCGGCACGGTGACTTCATCGACGTTTTCCATCGGCACCAGGTTGGTGGAGTAGTCGTCCTGGTCGATGGCCAGCAGGGCGCCGTTGTGGGTGAGGTTGATCAGGCGCAAGGGCTTGTCGGTGAGGTTCTTGAAACCGAGTACGGCGCTGAGATTGTCGTCGACGGCCTCGACCTTCAGCAGCTTGACCTCGACCTTGCCTTCCAACTGGTCGAGTTGGGAAATGGACGTGGCGCCGTCCGCGCCCTGGGCGGATTCGCGGCCCTGGGTGACGCCTTCCGTCGCGCCGCCGATCAGGTTCTTGCCGGCGGAGATGGCCGAGGAAACCGCGGCCTTGGCTGATTCCTTGAGGGCGCTGGTGCTCTGCGCCGGCTCTTCGGCGAGCGCGGTGCCCGCAGCCAGCAGCAGCGCCAACGCGATTCCGCTCCGTGAGTAGTTGCCCATGCTTGTCGCTCCTTTGTCAGCGCTGATCGGCCAGATGGTCCGGGCGGCTTTTTTAGCACAGGCACGGCCGGAAAACAGCCGAGCGCATCCAACTCGGCGGCTTTGTTTTCGTGCAGTGGTGTTCCGTTCGTTGCGTGCCGCTCGACTCCGCAGCGACCTATCCCCCGACCTGGAACAGGTGCTCGAAGCCCTTGAGGGTGCTGTCGACGAAGCGGGCGTCGCTGGTGGAGTCGGGCAGTTGCAGCACGCCGTGGATGACCAGGGAGGCCAGGCCGTGGGTGTAGGACCAGCCCGCCAGGGCGGCGCGGCGGACTTCGGCGCTGTCCAGTCCTTGTCCGAGTATCTCGGCGATGATGCGCTTGAGCTCGCCGAAGGCCTCGTCGCGGGCTTCGCGGTAGTCCACGGACAGGTCATCACCACCCAGCTCCGGGCCGAACATCAGCTGGTACAGCGCGGGGTTGGCGCGGGCGAAGCTGAAGTAGGCCAGGCTGGCGTCGCGCAGCTTCTGCAGGCCGGCATTGCCCTTGTCTTCCCGGCGCAGCGCGATGCCCAGTTCACGAAAGCCCTGGGCGGCCAGTTGGCCCACCAGTTCGGCGCGGTTGGCGTAGTGGTGGTAGGCGGCCGTGGAGCTGACGCCGACCCGCTCCGAGACCGCGCGCAGCGACAGCTTGGTCGGCCCCACTTCCTCGAGCATCTCCCGCGCGGCCTGCAGCAGCTGCGGGGCGAGGTTGCCGACGTGGTAGGTATCGCGGGCACGCTGGGGTGTCTTGCTCATGCGGGGCGGGGCCTTTGTTCCGGGGGGTCGGGGCGGGGCGATCTTAGCATCGGGAAATATCTTGACGGTGCTAAGATTTAAATCTTAGCATCGCTAACATTCATCCCAGAGGTGCATCCCATGGATTCAACCTACGCGTGTTTCGCGCTCAGCGTCGACAGCGGCGTCGCCCACCTGCAACTCAACCGCCCCGACAAGGCCAACAGCCTGACGCGGGCCTTCTGGAGCGAGCTGCCGGAAGCGGTAGGGCGCCTGAGCCGTTCCGGCCAGGTGCGGGCGCTGGTCATTTCGGCGCAGGGCAAGACGTTCTGTGGCGGCCTGGACATGCAGATGTTCTCCACGGCCAAGGAATTCCATGCCAGCAGCCCGCAGGAGCGGGAGCTGCTGCAGGTCAACCTGGAGCGCATGCAGGGGGCGCTGAATGCCCTGGAGCAGGCGCGCTTCCCGGTGATCGCGGCGGTGCAGGGCGCCTGCATCGGCGGCGGCTTCGACCTGATCGCCGCCTGCGACCTGTGCTTCGCCAGCGAGGCGGCCACCTTCCGCATCGAAGAAACCAACGTCGGCATGATGGCCGACCTGGGCGTGCTGCAGCGCCTGCCACGGCTGATCCCGGCCGGCGTGGCGCGCTACCTGGCGTTGACCGGGGACACCCTGGGCGCCGCCGAAGCCTACCGCCTGGGTCTGCTGGCCAAGCTCTTCGCCACGCCCGAGGCGCTGCTGGAGGGGGCCTTCGCCGCCGCCCGCAGGATCGCCGAGCGCCCGCCGGTGGCGATCAACGGGATCAAGCGCGCGATGCTCTACAGCCGTGACCACGGCGTCTACGAATCCCTGCAGCACACCGTTCTGCTGCAGAGCGCCATCCTCAGCGGCCAGGACATTCTGCGTTCGGTGGGCGCGCGGGCGACGGGGACGCCGGCGCAGTTCCCCGACCTTCTCGAACTGCAGGAAACCTTCTGAGGCCTTTTTTCCAACCAAATCTTATCGTTGATAAGTTCGAGGTGATCGATGACGCATTACGACGCCGTGGTGATCGGCGCCGGCAACGCCGGGCTGACCGCCGCCACTGCGCTGCAGCGGGGCGGCAGCCGCACCCTGCTGGTGGAGCGCCACAACATTCCCGGGGGCTGCGCGACCTCCTTCGTGCGCGGCAACTTCGAGTTCGAGGTGGCGCTGCACCAGCTCAGCGGCCTGGGCACCGAGGACAAGCCGTTCGTGATGCGGAAATTCTTCGACAAGCTCGGGGTGCTGGACAAGGTCGAGTTCATCCAGGAGCACGCCCTGTACCGCCTGGCGGTGCCCGGTGAGCTGGACGTCACCCTGCCGGCCAGCTGGTCGGGCATCCGCCGCCTGCTGCAGGGCATGTACCCCGCCGAAAGCGAGGCCATCGAGCGCTTCATGCTGGTGTGCGAGAAGGTCACCCTGGAAAGCTTCATGACCCTGCCGCAGGCCAGCCGCGGCGACAGCGAGGCGATGCTCAGGTCGCTGTGCCCGTACTACGTGCAGTACGGCTTCCGCCCGGCGCGGGAGGTGCTGGACGAGTTCTTCGCAGACGCCAAGCTGAAGAACATCCTCGCCACCTACTGGCTCTACCTCGGCGTGCCGCCGAGCATGCTGCCCTTCGCCGATCTCGCGACCATGCTCTACGCCTATGCGGTGTTCAAACCCTGGCACATCAAGGGCGGCTCCCAGGCCATGTCCAACGCGCTGGTGGGGTCCTTCCTCGAAGCGGGTGGCGAGGTGCGCTTCAACTGCGCCGTGGAGCGGATCCACACCGAGGATGGGCGCATCTGCGGTGTCACCCTGGAAGACGGCGAGCGGGTCGGTTGCGACGCGGTGGTGTCCAACGCCAGCCCGCTGATCACCTTCAACGAGCTGCTCGACCTGCCGCACCCGCCGTCGAAGGTGCGGCAGGACTTCAAGTCGCGGCGCATGGGCACCTCGGCCTTCGTGATCTACCTCGGCCTGGACTGCACGCCGCAGGAGCTGGGGGTGACCACCGCTTCCAGCTTCATCTACGAGACCCTCGACGAGGAGCAGATCCACGCGCGCATGGGCAGCCTGGAGCCGCCGCTGGGCGGCATGCTCACCTGCTACAACCTGGAGGACCCGAGCGCCGCCCCCGAGGGCAAGAGCCAGGTGGTGCTGGTCTGCCTGCAATACGGCGATGTGTGGAAGTCGGTGAAGCCGCAAGACTACGCGCAGACCAAGTACGCCTTCGCCGAGAAGCTCATCGCGGTGATCGAGAAGGTCTATCCGAAGGTGCGCCAGTACATCGAAGAGGTCGAGGTGGCCACGCCGCTGACCATGATGCGCTACCTCAACACGCCCGGCGGCGCCATCTACGGCTTCCAGCAGAGCGCGCAGGACTCGGCGCTGCTGCGCGAGCGCCTGGATGCGGTACCGGGCCTGTACATGGCCGGCGCCTGGACCTCCATGGGCGGTTTCCAGCCCACCTACATGGCCGGCGAATCCACCGCCCGCGCCGTACTCAAGCACCTGAAGGCGAAGAAAGAGGTGGCCCATGCCTGAGCACAACCCGTTGAATGCGATCGCCGGCTACGCCGAGGCCTTCGCCGCCAAGCTGGTGCTGGAGGAGGGTGGCAGCGACTTCCAGGAAGTGCGCGGCGAGGTGGGCAGCACCGTGGTGCAGCTGCACCCCAAGCGCCTGGCGCTGGAGGTGGCCGAGATCATCGACGAGACCCCGAGCACCCGCACCCTGCGCCTGGTGGCGGCCGACGGCCAGCCGCTGCCGCCGTTCCAGGCGGGCCAGTACGTCAACCTGTTCGTCGAGATCGACGGAGTGCACACGGCCCGGCCCTACGCCATGTCCTCCTCGCCGCTGCAGCGCATGCACTACGACCTGACGGTGAAGCGGGCCCAGGGCGGCTTCGTCTCCCACTACCTGCTCGATGGCGTGAGCGTGGGGCAGCGCCTGACCAGCTCCGGGCCGATGGGCACCTTCCACCACAACCCGCTGTTCCATGGCGACGACCTGGTGTTCCTCGCCGGTGGCTCGGGCGCGGCGCCGGCCCGCAGCATCCTGCTGAACATCCTCGACCGCCAGCTGCCGCAGCGCTTGCACATGGTCTACGTGAACAGCCATGTGGACGACGTGATCTTCGCCGAGGAGCTGCGCGAACTGGCCGTGCGCCACGCCAACTTCACCCTCAGCGAAGTGATCTCGCGCCCGCCGGCAGGCTATGCCGGGCACAGCGGTCGCCTGACCCTGGAAATGCTCCGGGCGCTGTTGGGCGAGGTCGGCGAGCGGATGTTCTACATCTGCGGGCCGACGCCGTTCAACGACAGCTGCGTGGCACTGCTCGGCGAGCTGGGCGTGGCCCGGCGGCGCATCCGGGTCGAGGCCAACGGTGCGCCCAAGGCCCCGGACCAGCAGGCCGGCTGGCCGGCGGGCGTGGCGCTGGAGGATGAAGTGCAGGTCACCGTGCGCGGCCGTGGCAGCTTCCGCAGCCAGGTCGGCGAGCCCCTGCTCAATGCCCTGGAGCGCAACGGCTACTTCGTGGAGAACGCCTGCCGCTCGGGCGAGTGCAGCCTGTGCCGGGTCAAGCTGCTGGCAGGCTCCGTGTTCAACCCGCAGGAGGCGCACCTGCGCCAGTCCGACCGCGACTTCGGCTGGATCTACGCCTGCGTGGCGTTCCCCACCGGGGACATCGAAATCCTGCTGTAACGCGGCGCGGGCGGCTCGTCATCGCGGGCCGCTCGCCGGCAACCCACCCCGACAAGAACAACAAAAGGAGCATGAGGATGACCACCCGCCGTTGGGAAAAACACTATCCACCGCACCTGCAGGGCTACCGCCTCGACCCCGGGGCGCTCGCGGGCAACCTCGCGGCGTTCGCCCGGGACGCGGCGCAGCGCTTCGCCGAGGCTCCGGCGTTCACCCTGGTGCTGCCCAATGGCCTGCACGCCGATCTCTCCTTCAGCGAGACCGAGCGCCTGTCCAGCGCCTTCGCCGCCTACCTGGTGCGCGAGCAGGGCCTGCAGGTTGGCGATGTGGTGGCGCTGCAACTGCCCAACAGCCTGCACTATCCCATCGCGGTGCTGGGCGCCTGGAAGGCCGGGCTGATCGTCACCAACGTCAACCCGCTGTACACCGAGCGCGAGCTGGACGCGCAACTGGCCGACAGCGGCGCCAAGCTGCTCGTGGCCTGCGACCTGTTCGCCCAGCGCGCGCAGCCGGTGGTCGAGCAACGCGGCATCGCCCTGGTGCTGACCCGCCTCAGCGACTTCTTCCCCGAGCCCCAGGCCCGCGCCATCCAGCACGTGCTCGAAGCGCAGGCCGGCGGCGACCTGACGCCACAGGTGGCGTTCCAGCATTTCAGCCAGGCGCTGGAGCTCGGGCAATCGGCGGACGTGGCGCTGCGGCAGCACCCCGTCGCCCTGTACCAGTACACCGGCGGCACTACGGGCAGGAGCAAGGGCGCGGTGCTGACCCACGCCAACCTGCAGGCGGTACTGCGCATGGCCGAGGACTACCTCGCCGGCTTCGGCGCGCGGGTCGAGCCGGGCGAGGCCATCGTCACCCTGCCGCCGCTCTACCACATCTTCGCCTTCAACTTTAATTTCCTGCTGTTCTTCCGCCGTGGCGCGCGCAACCTGCTGGTGCCCAACCCGCGCCCGCTGGCCAATGCGCAGCCGGCCTTCGAACGCTTCCCGGTGCTCTGGATGACCGGGGTGGACACCCTCTACGCCGGGTTGCTGGCCGAGCCCTGGTTCCAGGCCAACCCGCCGGATCTGAAGCTCGCGGTCTCCGGCGGCACCTCGCTGCGGCCGGTCACCGGCGAGCGCTGGCGGGCGACGGTGGGGCAGATCCTCGAAGGCTACGGCCTGACCGAGAGCTGTTGCTTCGTCGCCTTCAACCCGCCGGGGCCCAAGGAGCGCCCGGGCACCGTCGGCCTGCCGCTGCCCGGCTGCGATGTGCGCATCGCCGATGCCGAAGGGGGCGAACTGGCGCCCGGCACGCCCGGCGAGCTGCTGGTGCGCGGCCCGCACATCATCGAGCGCTACCTCGACCGCCCGGAGGAAACCCGCGAGGCCTTCGTCGAGGGCTGGTTCCGCACCGGCGACATCGCGGTGATGGACGAGGACGGCTACATCCGCATCGTCGACCGCAAGAAGGACATGGTCCTGGTCTCCGGCTTCAACGTGTACCCCAACGAGGTGGAGGCGGTGATCGCCGAGCACCCGGACGTCAGCGAAGTGGCGGTGATCGGCGTGCCGGACGAGGCCACGGGGGAGGCGCTCTGTGCCTTCGTCGCGCTGCACCGGCCGGGGCTCGACGCAGGCGCTGTGATCAACCATTGCCGCGAGCGGCTGACCGCGTACAAGGTGCCCAAGCGCATCGAGTTCCGCGCGCAATTGCCCAAGTCGCCCATCGGCAAGATACTCCGGGCCCAGCTGCGCACCTGAGCGGGCATGGGCCCCTGCCGGGGCAGGTTTCTGCCTGATTGAGGAGTTCCGATGTCGATCTGGATCACCGCCTTGCCCGTGCTGGCGGTCGGGCTCGGCGCCCACTACCTGCGCACGGCGGCGCGCAAGCCGGAGCTGGTCTACCAGGCCAACCCGGAGAACCAGGCGCTGATCGCCCAGGTGCCGCGCCTCACCCGGCGCTTCTGGGCGACGCCCTGGCTGTTCAACGGCCACCTGCAACTGCTCGGCCTGGGCCTGAAGAAGGCCTTCGCCCCGCGCCTGGCCTACGACCGGGTCGACACCCTGCGCATGGCCGATGGCGGCACCACGGCGCTGCACTGGCTCGGCGCCGAGCTGCCGGCGGAGGTGCCGACCCTGGTGGTGCTGCACACCATCACCGGCTCGCCCCACAGCATGCGCGGCTTCGTGCGGGACCTGCAGCGGCTCACCGGCTGGCGCGTGGTGTTCTGCGAGCGCCGTGGCCACGGCCGGCTGCCGCTGACCAGCCCGCGCTTCAACACCATGGGCGACACGGCGGACCTGCGCGAGCAGCTGCGCCTGATCGGCGAGCGCTACCCCCGCTCGCCGCTCTACGCCGCGGGCATTTCCGCCGGCACGGGACTGCTGATCCGCTACCTGGGCGAGGAGGGCGAGGCGACGCCGTTGCGTGGCGCCTTCGCCTACTGCCCGGGCTACGACATCCGCGTGGCCTTCGCCCGTTCGCGCGCGCCCTACACCCGACTGATGGCGCGCAAGCTGGTTCGCCAGTTCGTCGCCCCCAACCGCGAAGCGCTGGCGCACCTGCCCAGCCTCGCCGCCCTGGAGGGCGCGCAGAGCCTGGATGAATTCCACCGGCACCTGTACGAGTGCGCGGGCTACCCCAGCCAGCAGGCCTACCTGGAGAGCTGCAACCCGATCACCGTGATGGAGACGGTGAGCATCCCGCTGCTGGTGCTCAACGCCGAGGATGATCCGGTGTGCGTGGTGGGCAACGTGCGCGACCACCAGCACGCCATGGCACGCATGCCCAGGACCGTGCTGGCGGTCACCCGGCGGGGCAGTCACTGCGCCTACCTCGCCGGGTTCACCGCGCGCTCGTGGGCGCATCACCTGGCGGCCGAGTTTCTCCGGGCGGTGGACAGGCAGGCCCGGCGCTAGTCGCCACGCGGACGCCCGAAGGCATGTTCAGACGGCCATCGGTTACGTAATCTCGGCGCTGGCTCAGGGCGATATCCAAGGACATGAGCCGCATCTGGCCGGCGCCGGGACCGGCCCTATCAAACTCGAATACGGTGACTCGATTGACTGACTATGCCTGCCTGCTGGAAACCCCATCGGTCCAGGTCTACCAGGCCCTGCGCCTGGGCGCCGGCCTTAGCGGCAAGACCGATGAGGCCGCGGCTCGAGGGCTGCCCAATACGCTCTTCGCCGTCCAGGTCCTGCATGGGGAACAGCCCGTGGGGATGGGGCGGGTCATCGGTGATGGCGGCTGTTTCTTCCAGGTCGTGGACATCGCCGTCCTCAGGGAGCACCAGGGCAAGGGCCTGGGGAAACGGATCATGGGCGAGATCCTCAAGTACATCCAAGCCCATGTTCCGGTGAGCGGTTATGTCAGCCTCATAGCAGACGGCCAGGCGCAGGACCTGTATGCGCAGTTCGGGTTCGTCCATACCGCGCCGCGCTCGGTGGGCATGGCGTACAGGCCGTCCGAGGCGATGGGCCAGAGCCGGTTGACCGATAACGACTCCTGACCCGAACGGCCCCCTTGGAGGTCATGGGGCAGGGGATGAAGGCACCCCTTCACCCGGGGCGGCTCCGCGCGGCCCTGGGCTAGTGCGAGTGTGCTAATTGACCCCCCGCCCATGGCGCCTCTAGATTCCAGCGCTCACCAGCGGGGTGCCTGTGGCGCCCGGCTGCCACCTCGGCAAAGGATGGGCCCGCCATGCGTTCTTCCCTCGTGCATCCGTTGTTCGCCCTGCTGCTGGTCACCCCCCAGGGGATGGCGGCCGACGTCGAGGCGATCTTCCGCTCGCAGGACACCGACGGTGATGGCGCGATCTCCGTGGCGGAGGCGCGGGCCTCGGCGCCGGCGGCCTTCGCGGCCATCGATCGCAACGGCGACGGGGTGGTGGGCGTGGACGAGATCGCCGCGCACATGGTCGCCGAGAGCGGCCCGGACATGGCCTGGCCGGCACCGGTGCTGAATTCGGTGGCGCAGAAGACGCTGGAGTACTGGGATGCCGACCACGACGGCAAGGTGACCGGGCCGGAGTACGAGGACGCCTCGGTTGCCCTGATGCTGCTGGCGGACTCGGACGGTGACCGCAAGGTGACCCGCGAGGAGCTGCTGCGCTTCCGGGGCGAGGCACCCGCGCCCTGAGTGAGCGGCGCCGGGATCCGAGGCGACGCGCTTCGAGCGCCTCGGTCATTGCCGGCTCCTGGCGCGTCACCCCCGCGAACCCGGGGGCCACTGAACCCACCTCTCGCAAGCCGAGGCTCGCGGATTGCGGCCGCCCGGTCAGTTGGCAGCCGCTGCCCTGGCCCGCGCCGCATGCAGCTTCTTGTAGCTATCGACCAGGCGCTGGTGCCGGTCCAGACCTTCCAGCTTCAGGCTGGTGGGCGTCAGGCCGTGGAAGCGCACGCTGCCCTCCAGCGAGCCCAGCACCGCGTCCATGCGCTCGTTGCCGAACATGCGGCGGAAGTTGGCCTCGTAGTCGGCCATGTCCAGGTCGTCGTCCAGGGTCACTTCCAGCGCCGCGTTCAGGGCCTGGTAGAACAGGCCGCGCTCGACGGTGTTGTCGTTGTACTGGAGGAAGGCCTCCACCAGTTCCTTGGCGTCTTCGAATTTCTTCAGCGCCAGGTGGATCAGCAGCTTCAGCTCCAGGATGGTCAGCTGGCCCCACACGGTGTTGTCGTCGAACTCGATGCCGATCAGCGTGGTGATGTCGGTGTAGTCGTCGACCTCGGTGTTCTCCAGGTTGCGCAGCAGCGACTTCAGCTCGCGGTCGCCCAGGCGGTGCAGGTTGAGGATGTCGGCGCGGAACAGCAGGGCCTTGTTGGTGTTGTCCCAGACCAGGTCCTCCACCGGGTAGATCTCCGAGTAGCCGGGCACGAGGATGCGGCAGGCGTTGGCGCCGAGGTCGTCGTAGACCGCCATGTACACCTCCTTGCCCATGTCTTCGAGGATGCCGAACAGGGTGGCGGCCTCCTCGGCGTTGCCGTCCTCGCCCTGGCCGGAGAAGTCCCATTCGACGAATTCGTAGTCGGCCCTGGCGCTGAAGAAGCGCCAGGACACCACGCCGCTGGAGTCGATGAAGTGCTCGACGAAGTTGTTCGGCTCGGTCAGCGCGTGGCTTTCGAAGGTCGGCTGCGGCAGGTCGTTGAGGCCCTCGAAGCTGCGCCCCTGGAGCAGTTCGGTGAGGCTGCGCTCCAGCGCCACTTCGAAGCTCGGGTGGGCGCCGAAGGAGGCGAATACGCCGCCGGTGCGCGGGTTCATCAGGGTCACGCACATCACCGGGAATTCACCGCCCAGGGAGGCGTCCTTGACCAGCACGGGGAAGCCCTGCTCCTCCAGGCCCTGGATGCCGGCGAGGATGCCGGGGTACTTGGCCAGCACGGCCTGGGGCACGTCCGGCAGCGCCAGCTCGCCTTCGAGGATCTCGCGCTTGACCGCCCGCTCGAAGATCTCCGACAGGCACTGCACCTGGGCTTCTGCCAGGGTGTTGCCGGCGCTCATGCCGTTGCTGAGGTAGAGGTTCTCGATCAGGTTGGACGGGAAGTACACCGTCTCGCCGTCGGACTGGCGCACGAAGGGCAGGGAGCAGATGCCGCGCGCGGTGTTGCCGGAGTTGGTGTCGTACAGGTGCGAGCCGCGCAGCTCGCCGTCCGGGTTGTAGATCGCCAGGCAGTGCTCGTCGAGGATCTCGGCCGGCAGGGCGTCCTTCGGGCCGGGCTTGAACCAGCGCTCGTTCGGGTAGTGGACGAAGTCGGCGTTGGCGATGTCCTCGCCCCAGAACTGGTCGTTGTAGAAGAAGTTGCAGTTCAGCCGCTCGATGAACTCGCCCAGGGCCGAGGCCAGGGCGCTTTCCTTGGTCGATCCCTTGCCGTTGGTGAAGCACATTGGCGAGCTGGCGTCGCGGATGTGCAGCGACCAGACGTTGGGCACGATGTTGCGCCAGGAGGCGATCTCGATCTTCATGCCCAGCCCGGCGAGCAGGCCGGAGAGGTTGGCGATGGTCTCTTCCAGCGGCAGGTCCTTGCCGGGGATGCAGGTGCGCTGGCCGCCACTGGTGGGGATCAGCAGCGCCTGGGCGTCGGCGTCGAGGTTCTCCACCTCTTCGATGATGAACTCGGGGCCCTGCTGCACCACCTTCTTCACCGTGCAGCGGTCGATGGAGCGGAGGATGCCCAGGCGGTCCTTCTCGGAAATGTCGGCCGGCAGCTCCACCTGGATCTTGAAGATCTGCGCGTAGCGGTTCTCCGGGTCGACGATGTTGTTCTGCGACAGGCGGATGTTGTCGGTGGGGATGTCGCGGGTCTGGCAGTACAGCTTGACGAAGTACGCCGCGCACAGGGCCGAGGAGGCCAGGAAGTAGTCGAACGGCCCCGGCGCCGAGCCGTCGCCCTTGTAGCGGATCGGCTGGTCGGCGATCACCGTGAAGTCGTCGAACTTGGCTTCGAGGCGGAGGTTGTCGAGAAAATTGACCTTGATTTCCATGCGGGATACCGGCGTAAGGAGTCGAGCGGTGAAGGAGGGCGGTGTGGCCAGGCGGGCAGTTTACGCCGGGCGGCGCGTGATGCCTTCCCTTCAGGGGGACGGCATGGAAGCCGTCCGCCCGACGGAAGTCAACCCCCGGAACGCCGGGGCGCGGTCATGCGGCCCGCGAAAAGCGCTTGCGGAAGGCTGCCGGGGAAATGCCGACACGCTGGCCGAACAGGCGGCGGAAGGAGTTGCTGTCCTCGTAGCCCACGCGGCTGGTGATCTCGTCGAAGCCCAGGCGCGTGGTCTCCAGCAACTGCTTGGCCTTCTCCAGGCGCAAGGCCTGGAGGTAGGCCAGCGGCGTGGAGCCGGTGGCGTCCTTGAAGCGCCGCTTGAAGTTGCGCACGCCGAAACCGAAGCGCGCGGCGAGTTCGTCGATGCCCAGCGGGGCAGCGAAGTGGGCCTCCATCCAGTCCTGCACGCGCAGCACCGCCTCGTCGCCATGGCCACGCGGCATCGACCAGCTGACATAGACGGATTGCTCGCTGCGCGTGCCGTCGATCAGCAGGTAGCGGCTGCACTGCTGGGCCAGCTCGCGCGAGGCGAAGCGGCGGATCAGGTGCAGCAGCAGGTCCATGGCCGCGCTCGCGCCGGCGCTGCTGATGAGGCGGCCGTCCTCGCAGATGATGCGCCGCTCGTCCAGCCGGACCTCCGGGTAGCGACGGCGCAACAGGTCGGCGAAGGCCCAGTGGGTGGTGGCCTCGACGCCGTCGAGCAGCCCGGTGTCGGCGAGCATGAAGCTTGCCGTGCACATCGATGCGATGACCGCCCCCTGTCCGTGCTGGCGGCGCAGCCAGGCGCGATACCGTTCGAAAGCCGGCAGGGCCTCGCGCAGGCTGAAGAGGAAGCCGGGAATCAGCACCAGGTCGGTTCGCGCCACGTCATCGAGTGCGGCGTCCACCGCCATGGTCCGTCCCGAGGCGTTGGCCACCGGCTGCCCGTCCAGCGAAGCCACGCTCAGGGTGAATGGCGCGGGGGCGGGGGCGGCGAAGCGATTGGCCGCATCCAGTATCTCCAGCGCCAGGGCGGCGCTGGCGTGCGAGCTGTACTGGGCGAGCAGGAGCGTGACGTGCATGGGGATTCTCTTGCGCAAGTCGCATGGTATTAGTCATTTGTGCACCTACCTTATCGCAACCGCGCGCTCTAGAGTGCGGCACTCGTCGTTCAAACAGGTGTTCGCTAGATGAACCTATGGTTTCGCCTTCTGTTGATGCTGCTGCGCCGCCCCTGGCGCAAACCCGTACACGGGCTCGCCACCACCGTGGTGCGGCTGCGCGTATGGCCACTGGACCTGGACCTCAACCGGCATGTCACCAATGGCCGCTATTTCACCCTGGCCGACATCGGGCGGATGGATTACGTACTGCGCAGCGGCGCCTATCGCGTGGCGTTGCGGCATCGTGCGCTGCCCATCGTGGGGGATGTGTGGGGCAAGTTCCGCCGCGAGCTTAAGCTGTTCGAGCGCTTCGAGATCCACTCGCGGATGCTGGGCTGGGACGAGAAGTGGAGCTTCATGGAGCACCGCTTCGTCAAGGACCAGCGGGTGATCGCGGTGGTGGTGATGCGGGGGTTGTTCCGCGGCCCAAAGGGCACCGTGGCGCCTGCTGAGTTCGCGCGTGAACTGGGCGTGGACGAATCGCCGGCGTTGCCAGGGTGGCTGCAGGACTGGTCGGCCAGTTGCGACGGCCTGAGCGAGCACCTGCGCGAGGCGGAGGCGCCGCTGCGATAGGTGCACCCGGGCACGCCGCCCGTGCCATCGCACGGGCGGCGGCCTCGTCAGTGGGCGACGGGGTCCGGTGTGGCGGCGTGCACGGGCTGCCGGACCCTGACCACGACCTTTCCCCTGGCGCGGCCCGTCTCGACGTAGGCCAGGGCGTCGTCCGTCTCCTCGAACGCAAAGACCTTGTCGATCACCGGCCGGATCGCGCCGTCGCCGATGATCTCGCCGAGCTCGCGCAATTGCCTGCCGCTGGGCTGCATGAACAGGAACGAGTAGCGGACCTGGTGCCGCCTGGCCTGCTTGCGGATCTTCCGGCTGATCAGGCGGATGACCAGTTGCACCAGCTTGGGCATGCCGGCGTTCCTGGCGAAGTCCGGGTCCGGCGGGCCCGAGATGGAGATCAGCAGGCCACCTGGCTTGAGCACGCTCAAGGATTTTTCCAGCTCATCCGTGCCCAGGCTGTGCAGGACCACATCGTAGCCACGCAGGGTCTTCGCGAAGTCGTCCTTGCGGTAGTCGATGACGATGTCGGCGCCAAGGCTTTTCACCAGCGCGACATTGGCCGTGCTGGTGGTGGTCGCCACGCTGGCGCCCAGGTGCCTGGCCAATTGGATCGCGATGCTCCCGACCCCGCCTGACCCCGCATGCACGAAAACCTTCTGGCCTTTCTGCAGGTTGGCCTTCTCTACCAGCGCCTGCCAGGCGGTCAGGGCGACCAGGGGGAGGGAGGCCGCCTGCTCCATGCTCAGGCCGGCCGGTTTCGGGGCGACGTTGGCCTCGGCCACGGCGATGTATTCGGCGAAGGCGCCGATGCGCGCGGTGTCGGTGCGTGCATAGACCTCATCGCCTGGCTTGAAGGCCGTGACCTTGGCGCCGACCTGGCTCACCACGCCGGCCAGGTCGTTGCCCAGGACCAGCGGCATGCGCAGGGGCACGACCCGTTTGAGAGCGCCACTCTTCAGCTTGATGTCCAGCGGATTGATGCTCGCGGCGTGGACCTGCACCCGCACATCGTGCTCGCCGAGCGTGGGCTCCGGCACGTCCGCCGGTTTCAGGCGCTCCTGCTTTCCATAACGTTCGATGACGAAGGCTTTCATGGGTATCACCTGTTCAGCCGCGCGGGCGCTATCGGCCTGCGCGCGGCTCGATGGTTGAATGTCGAGGTGCGGGTTCAGCGGATCCCCTGTGCTCTCAGGGCGGCGGGAGTGAACTCCGATTTGCTCGCCTTGAAACCGAAGGTGATGGGTTGCGCGCTGTTATAGATCAGCCCGAACACCAGGTAGCGGTTACTGCTGAAATCATAGATCGCCTCACCGGCGTACCAGGGGGTGTCGGCGTAGTCGTACTGCACGTGGAAGCCCTCGGAGAAGCGCCACAGTTCGCCACGGCTGTCGTAGTGCTCCGCCAGGGCGATCTGCCAGGTGTCCTCGTCGATATAGAACACGCGCTTGGCATAGATGTGGCGCATCCCCGGCTTCAGCGTGCCGACCACTTTCCACACCCGGTGTTTTTCATAGCGCAGGTATTCCGGTGCGAGGTGCCCCTTCTCGATCAGCTTGGCCGAGGTGAGCTCGTGGCTGGTCAGCCGGTAGTTGTTGTAGGGGATATAGAGTTCCTGCTTGCCTTCGAGCACCCACTCGTAGCGATCGGGCGACCCCGTGTACATGTCGTAGTTGTCGGAGGTCCGCAGGCCGTCCGCCGCGGTGCCGGGGCCGTCGTAGGCCACTTGCGGGGCACGCCTGACGCGTCGTTGCCCGGAGTTGTAGAGCCAGGCGAGGCGTGGTTGTGCAACCTGGTCGACGGTTTCGTGCACCAGCAGGATGTTGCCCGCCAGGCGCGCCGGGGCCGTCACTTTCTGGGTCGAGAAAATCATGATGTTGGCATCGCGCACCGGGTCGAAGCCGGTCAGGTTTTCCGGCCAGGCGGCGCGGTCTTCGAGCCGGACCTCACTGAACGCGCCGCTGGGCTGGGTGATCACCTGGGTGTGTTCGCGGAACAGACTGCCGCCGCGGTATCGCATGAAGTGATTCCACAACACTTCCACGCCGCTCTTGGGGTGGCTGAACGGCACGTAGCCCTCGTAGTCGAGCACCCCGTTGCCGCCGGGTGCCAGCCTGGCTGTCTGCGCGTTCTTGCGCGCCGCCTCGTAGACATGCTCGGGATACCGGGCGGTACGCCGGGTTTCGTAGACGTTCAGCCGGTAGCCGTCCGGGTTGCGGCGCAACTGTTCGATTTGCCCGGGCGTCAGGTTGTCCCGGTAGGTTTCATAGTTGCTGGCGTCGATGGAGAACTTCACCGGATCGCCGGCAAAGGGGTCGACGAACTGCTTCGGGATGTCGTTCCAGGTGATGCCGCGGCTGAACCCGCCGGTCCAGGCGGGGATGGACCCGTCGGCGTTACCGGCCGCCTCGGCACCTAGCGGTGTGAGCGCTTCGGCGGCAGCGGTGAAGCTGGCCGCCAGTGCCATTGTGGCCATCAGGGCGGAGAGCACGCGTGGCTTAGTCATTTGCCTGCCCCGCTTGCTGCAGCTGCCGTTCGGCGGCGTCCAGATGCTTCTGGGCCTCACTTGCGCCGAGCTTCCGAGCCTGCTGGAACCAGCTGTGGGCGTATTCCAGCGCCGCTACGCTGCCGTCCTGCGTGGCACGGGCCATATGGCAATTGCCCACCACCAGTGCCATTTCTGCGGTGATCACGCTCTCGTCCAGTTCATTGGTGACGCAGGTGTCTTGGGGGGCGGCCTGTGCGGCCGCGACGACGAGGAGGGTCGTCGCGCCCAGGAGTTGCTTGATCATGGATAGACCTCGAAGGGAAGATTTCCGTCAGGTTCTATTACAGAACCATTGAGCGGAAAACTAGGTGCTATCATGAAACCTGTCAATCGCTTTCTCGATAACCGCTCAACCGCACCCACGACGGAGGCTTCACCGTGGAAAGAGTCACGTTCGAAGATCGAAACTGTTCCATCGCCCGTTCCACGGACGTGCTGGGCGACTGGTGGAACCTGCTGATCATCCGCGAGTTGCTCTGGGGAACGACGAAGTTCGACGAATTCCAGCGCAACCTGGAGATTTCCAAGGGCATCCTTTCCAAGCGCCTCAAGCTGCTTCAGGAACACTCGATCATCATCAAGACACCGGTCGGCACCGGCACCGAATACACCCTGACCGACAAGGGCCGGGCCCTGCACGTCATCATCATTGCCATGCTCCAGTGGGGGGATGAATGGAACCCGCTGCCGGAGGGCCCCCCGTTGATACCCATCAACCGGAAAACCGGGGCGACCCTCGCGCCCTTGCAGCTGGTAGACAGTGATGGTGAGCCCCTCGCCCTGAAGGACCTGGGCCTTCGCCCCGGCCCCGGTGCGGACGCGACGACCCTGGAGCGCCTGGACAGGCTGCGCAAAGCCCGCTGACCGGCGCGGCGTGCAGGCCCATCGCAGCGGGGCGAGCACTGGTCGGCGGTAATTTCCTAGCCGGACGCTAACATCCGCGCCAGAACGCCCCCTCCAGCTATTGCGGACTCCACCTGATGAAATTGCGCCTGCTGCCCCTCAGCCTGCTTCTCGCCTCTTCCCTGACCCTCGCCGCCGACCCGGAACCGGTGCCCAAGGCGCTGGAGGAGCAGGTCGGGCGCCTGGTGGAGCTGCTCAGGGACAGCTACGCCACCGGCTACCCGGAGGCGACCATGACCCAGACCCTGGATACCGGCGAGGAAAGCCAGGTCACCCTGGCGGTGTTCACCGTCGAAGGCTTCGGCATGGGCAACAACTACGCCCAGTTCCTGGCGGCCTTCACCCCGGAGGCGAACGAAGAGGGCGTGCCGCACTACAGCCTGATCGACGTGGTGCGCATCGGTGGCGACAGCTGGCGCTCGATCGAGAAGCTCAACGCCCGGCTGGTCAGCGACCCCGCAGGCGACAAGACCCTGATCGACATCCCGGTGATGGAGAACACCGATGACGATTCGCCGAACTTCCCGACCCGTGCCGGCGTGATCCACCTGTCCCTGGACGACTCCTCCCAGGCCACCCGCCTGCTGGAACTGAAGTGACCCCGGCCGTGTCCATCCCCGGCCGCGATGGCCGGCCATGAAGGTCTGTGACCACTGCGGGTTCCTCGTCTTCGAGGTGCACCGCCCGTGCGTGCGATGCGCCGAGGACGCGCGGCTGGCGCTGGAGGCCCAGGTGCCCAGGCCCAGGCCGTCCGTGCTGCCGAAGGTCCTGAAATGGCTGTTCATCGGCATCGCGGTGCTGGGCCTCGCCGCCGCGGGCGGGATCGCCTGGATCCTGCATTCGCTGGGGCCGATGCCCTCGTTCGGTTGACGGCGGCCAGCAGGCACCGCCGACACCGCAGGCGCTAGGCCCGCACCCAGCGCTGGCGGGTCCAGCCACTCAGGGCGTCGACCGCGAGCACCAGCACCAGCATGGCCAGGATCACGGTGCTGGCGCGGGCTTCCTGGAACAGGCTGAGGCTGACATAGAGCATCTGCCCCAGGCCGCCGGCGCCGACGAAGCCGAGCACGCTGGCCATGCGGATGTTGTTTTCCCAGCGGTACAGCGAGTAGGCCAGCAACTGCGGCCACAGATTGGGCAGGGTGCCGTAGCAGAAGGCCGCGACCTGGCCGCCGCCTTGCAGGCGAATGGCTTCGGCCGGGGCGCTCGGCGTGTTCTCCAGCGCCTCGGCGAACAGGCGGCCGAGCACGCCCGCCGTGTGCAGGGCCAGGGCCAGGGTGCCGGCGTTGGGCCCGAGGCCGGCGGCGAGAACCATCAGCGCCGCCCATACCAGCTCGGGTATCGCCCTCAGGCCATTGAGCAGCAGGCGGGTCAGGCCCTGCGGCAGCGTGCCGAAGCGCCCGGCGGCGGGCAGCGCCAGCAGCAGGCCCAGCAGCGCGGCGAGCAGCGTGCCCAGGGCCGACATGGCCAGGGTCTCCAGCGCGCCCCGGGCGATGGCCAGCAGGTGGGAGTCGCTGAGGTCGGGCTGCAGGAAGCGCATCACGTACGCCCCCATCTGCTTGAGGTTCCCCGCCTCACCCAGGGCCGGCAGGTCCAGGCCCAGGTAGAGGAAGGAGGCGATGACGGCGGCGAGGATCGCCAGCAGCAGGGCGGTGTCGACCAGGCGCTTCATGCCAGCCTCCCACGCAGCACGCGGCTGAGCAGGTCCGCCAGCAGCACCAGCAGGAGGAAGGTCAGCAGCATGCTCGCCACCTCGCCGCCGGCGAACATGCGCAGCGACAGGTCGATCTGCTGACCCAGCCCGCCCGCGCCGACGAACCCCATCACCACCGAGGCGCGGATGGCGCACTCCCAGCGGTACACGGTGTAGGAGGTCAGCTCGGCAGCGGCGTTCGGCAGCAGCCCGTAGAAGAAGGCGCCCAGGCGCCCGGCGCCGCCCTGCAGCAGGGCGTGCATGGGGCGCTGGTCGACCGACTCGAGGATTTCCGCATAGACCTTGCCGAGCATGCCGGCATAGGTGATGGCGATGGCCAGCACGCCTGCGGTCGGGCCGAGGCCCACGGCCCGCACGAACAGCAGTGCCCAGACGATTTCCGGCACGCTGCGCAGGACGATGAGCAGCCCCCGGACCGGCCAGCGCAACGCCCGGCCGAGCACGCCGGGATGGCCGCCCCGGGAGGCCGCCGACAGCGACAGGGCACGGCTGGCGAGCAGCCCGGCGGGCACCGCGACCAGCAGCGCCAGGACCATGCCGGCGGTGGCGATGGCCAGGGTCTGCAGGGTGGCGTCCAGCAGCAGCTTCAGGAAGGCCGGGTCGTGTGCAGGTGGCCAGAAGCCGGCGAGAAAGCGGCCCATCTCGCTCTGGCTGTCCGCGGCAAGGAGCACGCCGGGGTCCAGTTCGGCCAGGCGGATGCCGGGCCACAGCAGGGCCACCGCCAGCAGCGCCAGCAGCAGGCGGGGCAGGGTGGCGGGGTCGCGGTGATCGGCTCTCAGCATCGGGGAATCTGCAATTGCAGGGTCACGGCCCGAGGCTGCGGGGACTGCAGCTGCTCATTGGCGTAGAGGGCGTCGAGCAGCGCCTGGTCGACCTCGCCGGCCGGGCGATCGAAGGCGATGCGCCCCTCGCGCACGCCGACGATGCGCGGGAAGTGCGACAGGGCGAGTTCCACGGCATGCAGGCTGGCCACCAGCGTCATGCCATGGGCCTCGGCGTGCTGGCAGAGCACGCGCATCGTGTGGTCCGCGAGCACCGGGTCCATCGCGGAAACCGGCTCGTCCGCGAGCAGGAGCTCCGGCGCCTGGTACAGCGCCCGGGCGATGCCGACGCGTTGCAGTTGCCCTCCCGACAACTGCTGGCACTGGGCGAACAGCTTGTCGGCCAGGTCCAGGCGCGCCAGCGCGGCGCGTGCACCGGGGATGTCCAGTGGATGCAGCAGGTTGAGCAGGCTGCGGCCCAGCCCCCATTGGCCGAGCTTGCCGGCGAGCACGGCGGTGACCACCCGCTGCCGGGGCGGCAGCGGTGGCGACTGGTGGATCAGGGCGATGCGCGAGCGCAGATGCTGCCGGGCACGGGAGGACAGCTGCCAGGGGTTCTGCCCGAGCGCCTCCACCTGGCCCGCGCTCGGCTGCAGGGCGCTGGCGAGCAGGTTCAGCAGGCTGGATTTGCCTGCGCCGGAGGGGCCGATGATGGCGACCCGTTCTCCGCGGGCGATGCGCAGGTCGATGCCGCGCAGGGCGTGGACCCCATTGCCGTGCTGCAGGCAGGCGCCCTCAAGGCGCAGGCTCATTTCAGCAGGTCGGCGGCGCGGGCGGCTTCCTCGATGCCCTTGTAGTTGTCCGGGGTGGTCTCGATGAAGCGGCTGGCGGCCTGCAGGTCGAGGATCGCCTTGTGCTCGGGGTTGGCCGGGTCGAGGGCGAGGAAGGCCTTCCTGATCTTCTCGGCGAGGGCCGGGTCGAGGGTGCCGCGCACGGTCCAGTTGTAGTCGTAGTAGGCCGGTGTGGTGGCGAACACCCTGACCTTGGCGGTGTCGACCTTGCCGGCGGCGACCAGCTTGTCCCACACGCTGGCGTTCAGCACGCCGCCGTCCACCTTGCCGGCCTGGACCCAGGCGGCGGTGGCGTCATGGGCGCCGGAATAGCCGATGCGGCTGAAGTACTGCTCGGGCTTGATGCCGTCCTTGAGCATGAAGTAGCGCGGCATCAGGCTGCCCGAGGTCGAGGAGATGGAGCCGAAGGCGAAGGTCTTGCCCTTGAGGTCGGCCAGCGACTTCACCTCCGGGTTGGCGGTGATGAACTTGCTGGTGAACTGCGCATCCTGCTCGCGCTGCACCAGCGGGATGGCGTTGCCGGTCTTCAGGCGCACCTGGACGAAGGTGAAGCCGCCCAGCCAGGCCATGTCCAGGCGGTCGGTGGCCAGGGCCTCGACCACCGCCGGGTAGTCGGCGACCGGGACGAACTGGACCTTCATGCCCAGCGTCTTCTCCAGGTAGGCGCCCAGCGGCTCGAACTTGCGCAGCAGCTCGGTGGGGGCTTCGTCGGGGATGGCGCTGACGCGCAGCACGTCGGCGGCCTGGGTGGCCAGCGTGAACAGGGACAGGGCGAGGCCGGCGGTGGCGGCCAGGATGCGCTTGAGCATGAAGATTCTCCGGTTCAATGGCGGAAAAGGTTCGCAGTCACGCGCCGTGCGCGCTTGCAGAGGGTAGCCGAATCGGCGGCGATTATAGGGATGGAGGTGTGAAACGCCAGCTTTGCTAAAATCCGCCGCCATCAGAATCACGAGGTGTGCAATGAACGAGCCGATCCGTTTGACCCAGTACAGCCACGGCGCCGGTTGCGGCTGCAAGATCTCCCC
Source organism: Pseudomonas sp. Pc102 (assembly GCF_018408275.1). Lineage (NCBI taxonomy): Bacteria > Pseudomonadati > Pseudomonadota > Gammaproteobacteria > Pseudomonadales > Pseudomonadaceae > Pseudomonas > Pseudomonas sp. Pc102. The sequence continues at coordinate 3,056,207 of NZ_AP021905.1, forward strand.
CAAGGTACTGGACGTGATCCTGGCCGGCAGCGGCGCACAGAACCTCGACCCGCGCCTGTGGGTCGGCAATGCCTCGCGTGACGACGCCGCGGTGTACGCCCTGGACGAGGAGCGCGGGGTGGTCTCCACCACCGACTTCTTCATGCCCATCGTCGACGACCCCTTCGACTTCGGCCGCATCGCCGCGACCAACGCGATCAGCGACATCTACGCCATGGGCGGCGACCCGCTGATGGCCATCGCCATCCTCGGCTGGCCGGTGAACCTGCTGCCGCCTGAGTTGGCCCGCGAGGTGATCCGGGGAGGCCGCGCGGTGTGCGATGCGGCGGGCATCCCGCTGGCCGGCGGCCACTCGATCGACGCGCCGGAGCCGATCTTCGGCCTGGCCGTGACCGGCGTGGTGAACAAGGCGCACATGAAGCGCAACGACACCGGAACCGTCGGTTGCCGGCTCTACCTGACCAAGCCGCTGGGCATCGGCATCCTCACCACCGCCGAGAAGAAGGCCAGGCTGCGCGAGCAGGACGTCGGCCTGGCGCGGGACTGGATGTGCACCCTGAACACCCCCGGCTCGCGCTTCGGCCGCCTGGCGGGCGTCCGCGCCATGACCGACGTCACCGGCTTCGGCCTGCTCGGCCACCTGGTGGAGATGGCCGACGGCGCCGGCCTCACGGCTCGGCTGGATTACGCCAGCGTGCCGCGCCTGCCGGGCGTCGAGCATTACCTGGCGGAGGGTTGCGTGCCCGGCGGGACGCTGCGCAACTTCGACAGCTATGGCGACAGGATCGCGCCGATCTCCGAGGCGCAGCGGGACCTGCTGTGCGACCCGCAGACCAGCGGTGGCCTGCTGGTGGCGGTGGCGCCCGAAGGCGAGGCCGAGTTCCTCGCCGTGGCCGCCGAGCTGCGGCTGGACCTCTCGCCGATCGGCCAGCTGGTCGAGCGACAGAGACACGCGGTCGAGGTGCTCTGATGCGCGACAACACCACCGACTACCGCGAGCTGTTCCTCAACGATGTCCCGATGATGGACATGCGTGCCCCGGTGGAATACTCCAAGGGCGCGTTCCCCGGCACCGTGAGCCTGCCGCTGATGACCGACCTGGAGCGGCAGAAGGTCGGCACCTGCTACAAGCAGAAGGGCCAGCAGGCCGCCATCGAGCTCGGGCACCAGCTGGTGTCCGGCAAGGTCAAGGCGCAACGGGTGGAGGCCTGGGCGTCCTTCGCCAAGGCCCACCCCGAGGGCTACCTGTACTGCTTCCGGGGCGGCTTGCGTTCGCAGATCGTGCAGCAGTGGCTGAAGGAAGCCGGCATCGAGTACCCCCGCGTGATCGGCGGCTACAAGGCGATGCGGACCTTCCTGATCGAAACCCTGGACCGGGCCGTGGCCGAGTGCGAGTTCGTCGTCGTGGGCGGCATGACCGGCACCGGCAAGACCGAGGTGGTCAAGGCCCTGGCCGACAGCGTCGACCTGGAGGGCCACGCCAACCACCGTGGCTCTAGCTTCGGCAAGCGTGCGACCGGGCAACCCTCGCAGATCGACTTCGAGAACCGCCTGGCCATCGACCTGCTCAAGCGCCGGGCGCGTGGCCAGCAGCTGTTCGTGCTGGAGGACGAAAGCCGCATGATCGGCATGTGCTCGCTGCCGCTGTCGTTGCACCAGGGCATGCAGCACTTCCCGCTGGTGTGGCTGGAGGACAGCCTCGAAGGGCGCATCGAACGGATCCTCAAGGACTACGTGATCGACCTGGCCGCCGAGTTCCGCGCCGTGCACGGCGATGAGCCGGGCTTCGAGCGCTTCGCCGAGCGCCTGCTGCAGAGCCTGGACAACATCCAGAAGCGCCTCGGCGGCGAACGCTACCAGCGCCTGCGGCTGATCATGCAGGCGGCCCTGGACGAGCAGCGTCGCAGGGGTGCGGTGGAACTCCACCGTGGCTGGATCGAGGGCCTGCTGCGCGAGTACTACGACCCGATGTACGCCTACCAGCGCGAGAACAAGGGCACGCGCATCGAGTTCGCCGGGGACGCGCCGGCCATCCTCGACTACCTGGCGCATCGCCGGGCGCGGCGCTAGGGGCTGTCGACCAGGGGCGGACTCGCGGTCGTACGTCGCGCTGACTCATGGGTGCCGGACCGCTTCCGGGTGCTGGGTACCGAGGACCACGGCGAGGGAGTCCGGGCGCCAGAATTCCTGGTCGAACTCCACGCTCTGGCCGTGCTCGCCGTAGCTCAGGCGCTCCAGGTAGAAGCTGCCGGACCCCGGCGAGACCTGCAGCAGCTCGGCCTGGACGTCGTTCATCGTTTCCGGATGCATGAGCAGTTCGCTGCGTGACTGCACGCGGCCGAAGCGCTCGCGCAGCAGGCGGGTGAGCGAGGTGTTGAGGTCGGTGGTGAGCAGCTCCGGGCACCAGTCCACCAGCAGCACGTTGCATTCCAGCAGCACCGGGCGCTGGTCGACCCAGCGGCGCCGTTGCAGGTAGAACACCGGCTCCTCGGGGTGCTCCAGGCCCATGCGCTTGGCCAGCCAGGCGCCGGCGGGGCGGCGTTCGGCGTGCAGGCATTCGGTACGCGGCACGCGTCCCTGGGCCGCCACGTATTCCATGAAGCCGATGATGCCGGTGGGGTCGTAGCGGATGCGTGGCGGGCTGACGTACCAGCCCCGGCGGTTCTGGCGGTAGATCAGGCCGTCGGTTTCCAGCAGCTGCAAGGCCTGGCGCAGGGTCACCCGGGTGCAGCCGAAGCGCTCGGCCAGCTCACGCTCCGCCGGCAGCTTGCTGTCACTGGGGAGGACGCCTTCGGCCAGGTCCGTCACCAACTGGTCGCGGATGCGCAGGTAGTGGGGCTGGGAGGCCCGCCAGCTGCCCTGGGGCAACGACTCGGTGACGAACGAGGGGCGCGACGGGTTGAGCAGCGCGCCGTTCACGCCGTTGCCTCGGCTGCCGGTGCCAGGGGCCGCTCCTGGTGCCGCAGGTCCTTGCGCCAGGCGTGCAGGCCATAGCCGGCGAGCACCACGAAGCCGGCGTAGAGCGCGGCGGTGAGCTGCAGGTCCTTGTAGAGGAAGAGGCCGACGTAGGCGACGTCGAGGATGATCCACAGCCCCCAGCTGGCCAGGTACTTGCGCGCCGCCCAGAAGCTGGCCACCAGGCTGAAGGCGGTGAGCAGGGCGTCGACCCAGGGCACGGCGGCATCGGTGAAAAGGTGCATCAGGCTGCCCAGCAGCACGGCTCCGAGCAGGCCGGCGAGAAGGCTGAGGACGGCTTCGCGCAGGGGCAGGCGCTCGACACGGACCTTGCCGCCGACGCTCTGGCCGCTGCTCCAGCGCCACCAGCCGTAGCCTTGCAGCACGGCGAAGACCAGTTGCAGGAGCATGTCGGAGTAGAGCTTCACGCCGAAGAAGATCCAGGCGTAGAGCAGCACCGCGACCACGCTGACCGGCCAGCACCAGCGGATGCGCTGGGCGGTGAGCCAGACGCCGAGGATGTTGACGATGACGGCGACGATTTCCAGTGATGACATCGATGAGGCCCTCAGTAGGTGGGGTACTGCGGTTGCAGCGCCCGCTGCTTGAGCGCGCGCTTCTCGCTGGCCGGCAGGTCCTCGCGGCCCTGGTAGGGGGCGCTGTACCAGTGGCCGTAGGTGGGGTTGGGCAACAGGAACCAGCGCTCGCCCAGCCAGCCGAGGTAGGGCGCGGCCACCCGTTGCTGATCGGCCAGGCTGCCCTTGCCGGCGATGAAGTCGCCGAAGCTGTCGCCGACCAGCATCAGCACGCGGGCACGGCTGCCGACCCAGTGGCGTCGGCAGGTCTTGTCCGAGCCCGCGTCCGCGCAGCCGCCGATGGCCGTGCCCGCCGTGAGGATCTGCGCGGTGTCGTCGATGGGGAAGCCGGCGCGGCGCAGGTTGACCAGGGTCGCCTGCTCCTGGCCGGGCTCGCGGTTGGTCAGGTAGTAGGGGGTGATGCCGCGCTGCGCCGCCGCCTGCAGGAAGGCCACCGAGCCCGGTAGCGCCCTGGCCTCGGCGCGCTCCACCCATTGGTTCCACTCCGGATAGTCGTAGGGGCGGTCTTCGAGGATGGTGCGGGCGTTCAGCGGCACGTTGTCGAGCAGGGTCTCGTCGATGTCGACGATCACCGCCGGCGGCAGCCCGGCCAGCTCGCGAGGCGCTTCGGCCAGGGCGTCCCAGCCGGGGTCGGCCAGGGCCTTGTCCAGTTGCCGCGTGGCGCTGGCGTAGACCTGGCGGAACAGCAGGTCGTGCTCGATGGAGGTCTGGGTCCAGAGCACCGCGTCCAGCTGGTCGTTGGCGGGCGGGTGCTGCTGGCAGCCGGCCAGGAGTGCGGCGAGCAGGGCGGTGGCGAGCGGGGTGGCGATGCGCACGGCAGGTTCCTCAGAAGTTCACGGTGGCGGAGAGGCGCGCGGTACGCGGGGCGCCCTGGAACAGGTAGCCGTCGCCCATGTACTCGCCGGCGTCGCGCCAGTAGCGGGCGTCGAAGAGGTTGTCGACGGTCAGGCGCAGCACCGTCTCGTAGCCGTCGATATCCAGGCTGTAGCGGCCGCCGAGGTCGAATACCGCGTAGTCGTCCACCTTCACGTTGCCGGCCTGGCTGGCGTACTTGCTGCCGCTGTACTGCACGCCGCCGAGCAGGGCCAGGCCCTGGATGCCGGGGATGGCGTAGTCGGCATGCAGGCTGGCGCGCAGCTCGGGCACGTTGATCGCCTGGTGGCCTTCGTAGGCGGCGGTGCCGCTGCCGGTGACCCGCGCGCGGATGGCCGCGGCGCTGGCCGAAACCTGCAGGCGGTCGGTGACCCGGCCGGTGGCGGAAAGCTCCAGGCCGATGTTCTTCTGCTCGCCCTGCTGCACATAGGTGAAGGTGGTGTCGCCGTTGGGCCGCGCGTACTGGTAGGCCTTGGTGATCTGGAACAGCGCGGCGCTCAGGCTCAGGCGCTGCCAGTCGCGCTTGATGCCCAGCTCCAGCTGGCGCGAGACCGTCGGCGGCAGGATTTCGTCGGCGTTGGTGGTGAACCAGGCCGCTTCGCCGCCCAGGGACAGGCCCTTGCTGTAGCTGCCATAGAGGGAGATGTCCGCGCGCGGCTTGTAGATCAGCGCGACGCTGGGCAGGAACTCCGAGCGCTGGGTGTGGCGGGTGGTGTTGCCGTCCTTGTCGAAGGCCTCTTCGTCCAGGCGCACCTGGCGCCCGCCGATCACCGCCTGCCAGTGTTCGCCGTAGCTCACGCGGTCGCTGGCGAACAGGCCGTACTGGCGGCTGTCCAGGCGGCGATAGGTGTGGCCGAGGGGCACGTCGGTGGGCGGGAAGTCGGGCGGGGGCTGGTGGATGTTGGCGGTGCCCACCCATTCGTTGGTGGATTTGCGCCGGTCCAGCAGGCGGCGGAAGGCGCTGCTGCCGATGGTCAGCTCGTGGCTCAGCGGGCCGCTGTCGAAGCGGCCGGCGAGGGCGGCTTGCAGCTCGTCGTTGCGGCGCGTGTCGCCCGGGTTGCGGAAGTCGTAGATGTCGTAGTCGCCTTCCGGGCTGAAGAAGTTCGGCACGGCGGAGCCGGCGCAGCTGGCCGAGCCGTAGCAGCCCCAGGCGAAGGCGCTGTAGTCGTCGATCACCACGCGGCTGCGGGCGGCGCTGAGGCTGCCGGTCCAGTCGTCGTCGAAGCGGTATTCGAAGCGGCCGTTGAGGTTGAGCGAGTCGATCTTCACGGGCTTGGACCAGCTCTGGTCGCCGAGGCGGTCGCTCGGGTCGATGCCGCTGGGCACCACGCTGCCGCCCAGCAGCTGGTAGCCGGGCACCGAGCGCTGCTCGCGGGTCTGGTACTCGGCGTCCAGCTGCAGCAGCGCGGCGTCGCTGATGTTCCAGTCGCTGGCCAGGGAGAGGAAGTCGCGCGTGCCGTCGGAGTTGTCGACGTAGGAGCGGATGTCCTCGTGGGCGACGTTGGCGCGCAGGCCGAAGCGCTGCTCGTCGTCGAGCCAGGCGCCGATGTCGGTGGCGATGTAGCGCTCGCCTTCCTCGTTGGTGGCCAGGGTCACCGAGCGCACGGCCTCCGGGCGCTTGGTGACGTAGTTGACCAGCCCGCCGGGTTCGGAGACGCCGCTCTGTAGGCCGGAGAGGCCCTTGAGCACTTCGACCCGCTGCTTGTTCTCCAGGGCGACGTTCTGCTCGCCGGTGATGGTGCGGCCGTTGATCTTGTAGCTGCTGGCGGCGTTGAGGGAGAAGCCGCGGATCACGAAGTTCTCGTAGTAGCCGATGGGCGCGTAGCTGTCGCCGACCGAGGCGTCGTTGCGCAGCACCTCGCTGAGCAGCTTGGCCTGGCGATCCTTGATCAGCTCCTCGGTGAACACCGAGACGGAGGCAGGGGTATCCAGCAACGGGGCCTCGTCGAAGCCGCCCACCGAGGCGCTTCGGGCCTGGTAGCCGTCGCCCTCGTCGCCGTGCACGGTGACGGTGTCCAGGGTGACGGCGCCTTGCGCCCAGACCAGTGACGGGCTCAGTGACAGGGCCAGGAGCGCCAGCGCGAAACCGTGGCGGTGCTGCAGGAACAGGGATGAAGCCATGGACGAACTCCTCGATGGACGCCGGCAGGCAGCGGGGGCGGGCGAGGTGTCGCCCGGCTCGCGGTGCTGGCGTGCCTACTGCTGAAAGACGGAAGAAGAACCTCAGGCCGGAGCTGCTCCGGTGGACATTGGCAAGGCTGGATCGGCCGCCCATTCCTGCAGCGAGCCGTCGTAGATCGAGACCCGTCGCCGGCCCAGGAGGGTCAGGGCGAGGGCCGTGGCGGCGGCGGATATGCCGCCCCCGCAGTAGAGGATCAGTGGCTGCTCGCCCTCCAGCAGCGTGCCCAGGGCCCGGGCCAGCTGCGGCGCGGGCAGGTAGCGGCCGCTCGCGTCGAACAGGCCGCGTGCCGGGTGGCTGAGGCTGCCGGGGATATGGCCGCGCCGGGCATAGCGGGTCACGGCGCTGCCGTCGAAGAGCGCGGCGGACAGTGCGCAGACCAGCGTGCCGGGCGCGCGGCCCTCGACCACGGCGATCACGTCCTGGCGATCGGCCCAGAAACCCGTCTGGGGGGCCAACTGCGGCAACGGTCCGCCGCCACCGGGCTCCTCGCCCTGTGCCAGGGGCAGGCCGGCCTGGCGCCAGGCCTTGAGGCCGCCATCGAGCACGGCGGCGGCGATGCCGAGGCTGCGCAGCATCCACCACAGGCGCGCGGCCCAGAAGCCGTCGTGGCGGTCGTAGAGGACGATGCGCCGTGCCGCGCCGACGCCCAGGCGTGCCAGGGGGGGCTGCAGCGCGGCCGGGCTCGGCAGGGCGAAGCTGAAGCCCGCCGTGGTGTCGGCCAGCTCGTGCAGCAGGTCCGCGTGGCGGGCGCCGGGGATGTGTTCCTGGCGCCAGGCCGCCTCGCCGCTGGCCACGCGGTAGTCGCCGTCGAATGCGGCAGCGGCCAGTTCGACGCTGGCATCGAGCAGCAGCAGGCCGGGTTCGGCCAGGGCCTGGTGCAGGGCCTGCGGGGCGATGAGGATGGCGGGGTGGTGCGTGGGCATGGCGGTTTCCTAGTTGCGTGTGCGGGCGAGCCGGTCGAGGTGGGCGAGCAGGCGGGTGCCCTCGCTGTCGCCGAACCAGCGGGCATGGCCGACCAGGAAGGCGTGGTAGGCGATATCCGCGCTGGCCCGGGAGCCGACGATGCCTTCGAAGTAATCCACCTCGGCGAGGGCGAAGTCGGCGTGCACCAGCGGCAGCAGTGCCTTGAGGGTGAACAGGTCGTTGCGGTCGAGGGGCCGCTGGCTCGTGTAGCCGGCCAGCAGCGCATCGACGGCGTCGAGGTCGGCCGGGGCGCGGCCGCCATCATCCAGTTCCAGCCAGGGAACGCAATTGCGTTCCAGCGCGGTGGCGAGGTCGAACAGGGCGAAGGTGAGGTCACTGAGGCCGAAGTCGAGGACGCTCTCAACCTCGGCCGAGCCACCTTCCGCGCGCCACAGCAGGTTGGAGGCATGCCAGTCGTTGTGGGTCCAGAGCGCTGGCTGGCCGGCAAGCAGCGGTCGCAGCTCGCGGTGCCACGGCAGGTGCAGTTCCGCCAGGGTCCGGCGCCAGTCCTGCCCGGCCAGGTAGCGGGCCAGGGCGGGTTGCCGGGGCAGGGCCTGCTCGATGGCCTGCAACGGGTCGCGCTGACTGAAGAAGCGCAGGTTGGAGACCAGCACCGGCGCTTGCCGGGCACTGGCGGCGAAGCCTTCGGCGGCGCGGTGCAGGCGGGCGAGGGCGGCGCCGGCGGAGCGCGCCTGGTGCAGGTCGAGGAAGGGCGTCCAGGACAGCGCTTCGCGATAAAGATCTTCACCGGCGGCGCGGGGCAGCACTTCATAGGTCCAGTCGCCGAGGGCCAGCGCGCTGTTGCCCTGCATGTCGGTCAGCGGGCTGACCACCGGGGCGCCATGGCTTGCCAGGTGGCGGATGAAGCGGTGTTCCTCTTCCAGCCAGGCCGGCTGGCGCACGCTGCGGTGATGGCGTTTGACGAACAGCTCGCCACGGTCCGTGTGCACCTGGGCGGCGGCGGAGAAGGGGCGCGGGCTATGCCAGCCGAGCTGTTGCAGCGTGCCCAGTTGCGGGAAGCGTTGCAGCACCTGCTCGACGTCCCGCTGTTGCAGGGCAGGCCAGTCGGCTTCCACCGGTTGCGCGCCCATACCGTGGGCGATGCGTGCGGGTGCGCTCATGGCTGCGGCTCCGCCAGGTAGTCATTGCGGGTGGCGTGGCGCCAGGCGTCCGCGTCGGCGAGCACACCGTGCGCGTGCAGCCAGTGCGCATAGGGTGCGAGCAGCTCTTCACGCTGCTGGCCCCAGCGCTGCTCGTGCAACCAGGTGGTGGCGATGCGTTGCAGCGACTGGCTTAGCAGCTCGGTGGGGAAGTAGGGGATGGCCGCCTCGTAGGCGGGTAAGGCGCTTTGCGGGTCGGCCGCCACGGCGCGGAAGCCGCGCTCGGTGGCGGCGAGGAAGGCGCGTGCCGCTTCGGCGTTGTTGTCGAGCCAGTCCTCGCGGCCGCCCAGCAGGTAGCTGTGGTAGCGCGGCGCGCCGATCTCGTCCACCGGCCAGACCACGCGGCGTTCGGCCGGGATGGGGCTGTCCATAAGCGCTTCCCAGGCCCAGTAGCCACCGAAGCTGGCGTCGGCGACACCGGCGGCCAGTTGTTCGGGGCGCAGCTCGCGCACCTTGCTGTCGACGATGATCACGGCAGCCGGATCGCCACCGTCGGCGGCCACCAGGTGGCGCACCATGGCCAGGCCGCGCGGGGTGGGGTTGAGCGCCAGGCGCTTGCCGGCCAGGTCACGGGGGCGCTGGATGCCGAGGCCGGTCAGGGTCTGGATGGACTCCAGCCCGCAATGGTTGATGGCGGCCACGCCCAGCAGGGGCTGGCCGACGCTGCGCCGGACCAGCAGGCGGTTGCTGGGGAATACGCCAAGATCGGCCGCACCCTGCAGCACGTGTTCGAGCGTGTCGCCCCGGAAAGGGTCCGGCACCTGTAGTTGTACATCCAGCCCGGCGTCGCGGTACCAGCCGCGTTCCCGCGCCACGTAGAAGCCGGCCGAATTCGGCCAGGGATGAAAATATTCCAGCATTACCCGTACAGCGATCATCCATCTTGCTCCGCATTGCCCAGTGGGCTCATGGGGGCGGATTTAAAGGGAGGGGCTCTGGTATATACCAATATCGTTCAGCGCTATTGATATCCCTTCATGGAATAAATGGCTTGCTGCTAATTCGATTGAGGATTAAGTGCCGGCATGCCGGCGCAACCGCCAATGGTGCGGGCGGCGCAGGCTCCGCACCCTTGCGTATCTGTCGGCGCCCCGGGGTTGTCTTGTAGACTTCGGCACCGTCAGGGCGCGTCGGCCGGGTTCGATCCGGATGCCTCCCTGGCTCCCCTGGGCCCTGCTGGTACCCCGCCGCATGCACGCCACCCATCGACGTCGACAGCCGTTTTTCGCGCTCCTGCTGGCTCTGCTCCTGTTGCCGTTCCAGGCCGGGGCGGGTGGGCGGGTGGTCGATGCCGCCACCGTGGACCAGGCGGCGCTGTCGCTGACGCCCTTCGTTTCGCTGCTGGAGGACCCGGACCGTTCCCTGACCCTGGCGGACGTGCAGGCGCCCGGAGGTGCGGCGCGCTTCCAGGGCGACCTGCCGCCAGGCAACGCCCTGGCGCTGGGTTTCACCCGCTCCGCCTTCTGGCTGCGCCTGGTGTTGCGCAACCCGGGCGACACCCCGCTACGGCGCATGCTGGTGGTGGAGAACCCGCGCATCTCCCATGTCGAGGCGCATATCCCGGATGCGCAGGGCATCTACCACGTGACCGCCACCGGCTGCGACGTCGCGCCCTCGAGCAAGGCCTACCCCAACCGCAATTTCGTCTTCCCCCTGCACCTGGGCGCCCATTCGGAGCAGGTGCTGTACCTGCGCGTGGAGTCGAGCGTGGGGCTGCTGGTGCCGCTGCAGCTGTGGCCGGTGGAGGCTTTCCACGCCTACGAGCGCGACGACTATGTGAGCAAGGTCTGGTACTTCGGCATCGCCACCGCGATGGTGCTGTTCAACCTGATGCTGTTCGTCGCCCTGCGCGACCCTGTCTACCTGCTGTACGTGGCCTTCGTGGCCTCCACCGCCTTCACCCTGGCGATCAAGAACGGCCTGGCGCCGGATTGGTCCATCGCCGGCCTGCCGCTGAATTCCAACGTGGCCTATTACTCCGGCGTCTCCCTGGCCCTCGGCGCGATGCTGCTGTTCACCCGGCGCATGCTGCGCACCGACCAGGTGATGCCGAGGGTCGACCGCCTGCTGCTGGCGATGGTCGCCCTGTACCTGGTCACGCCACTGCTCTATGCCTTCGCGCTGCCGCTGTTCTCGCGCCTGGCGGTCTACTTCAACCTGGCCACCGCAGTGGTGGTGCTGGGCGTGGCGCTGGCGGGGGCGGTCAGGCGCCAGCGCAGCGCCTGGTTCTTCCTCGCGGCCTTCGCGCTGCTGATGCTCGGTGGCGCCATGACCACGCTGCGCGCCATGGGCGTGGTGCCCACCACTATGTTCACGGTGGATGGCATCCAGCTGGGCTCGGCGATGGAGATGATCGTGCTGGCCTTCGCCCTGGCCGACCGCTTCGCCGTGATGCGTCGCGAGAAGATGCGGGCGCAGGAAGCGCTGTTGCAGGCCCAGCGCAAGCTGGTGGAGACGCTGCAGGCCTCCGAGCACGAGCTGGAGCTGCGCGTGGCCCAGCGCACCGACGAGTTGCAGGAGCTCAACAGCAGGCTGGAAACCCTGAGCCTGACCGACGCGTTGACCGGCATCGCCAACCGCCGCCACTTCGACGAGGTGCTGCAGCAGGAATGGCAGCGAGCCCAGCGCACGGGCGAGCCGCTGGCGCTGGCGATCCTCGATGTCGACTGGTTCAAGCGCTACAACGACCACTACGGCCACCCGGCCGGTGACGCCTGCCTGCAGCGCATCGCCCAGGTGCTGGCGAGCACCGTCGGCCGCTCCAGCGACCTGGTGGCCCGCTACGGCGGCGAGGAATTCGTCTTCCTGGTGCCGCTGACCGATGCGAGCGGAGCCCAGGGCATCGCCCAGCGGCTGGTGCAGGCCATCGAGACGCTGGACCTGCCGCACCAGCTCTCGACCTTCGGCCGCGTCACCGTGAGCATCGGCGTCGCCGCCATGACACCCGGGCAGGACGACGTGCCGGAGACCCTGCTGCGACGTGCCGACGAGGCGCTGTACGAGGCGAAGAAAGCCGGGCGCAACCGTGTCTGGCGCTTCCTGTAGGTCGCCTGCTGCACGAGCCCGCTGTCAGGGTGCGGACAGGTGGGTCAGCAACTGCCGCGCATGGGAGGACAGCGCATCCCACCCCTTGATGCACAGCCGCAGTTCCCGCGTCGCCCAGGTGTTTTCCAGGCCGACGATGGCCACCGGCATCTCCTGCGCCAGGCGCGTGGCCGCAGCCTCCGGAAGCATGGCGATGCCGGCGTGCTGGGCCACCAGCTGGGCGATGGCGTCGAAGCTCGGCGCGCGCACCCGTACCTTCAGCGGCAAGGCGTAGTTCACCGCCATCTCCTCGATGAAGCGCTGCATGGCGCGCTCCGGCGGCAGGCAGACGAAGGGAAAGCCCAAGGCCTCGCGCATATGCGCCTGGCGGCGTTCGGCCAGGGGGTGGTCCCGGGGCACCAGCAGCACCAGCCGGTCATCGCGAAAGGGCATCGAGACCAGCCCGCCGGTGGGCAGGTTGCCGTCGTAGACGCCGAGATCGAACTCGCCCGCCTGCACGCCGCGCAGCACGTCGCGGCTGTTCAGCTCGGTGAGCTGCAGGTCCACTTCCGGGTAGTCGGCGAGGAAGGGCCCGAGCGTGGCGGGGAGGAAGGTGCTGTTGGCCACGGTGCTCGCCGCCAGGCGCAGGGTGATGCGGCGCTGCCCGGCCAGCTCCTGCAGGGTGTCCCTGAGTTTCTGCGCCTCGTGCAGCACGCCGTGGCAGGACTCCAGCACAAGGCGTCCCGCCGGTGTCGGCACCATGCCGTCGGCCTTGCGCACGAACAGGGCCAGAGCGCAGCGCTCCTCGAACTGGCGCAGCCGCGTGCTCGCCGCCGAGACCGCGACCGGGAAGGTGGCGGCGGCCTTGCTCAGGCTGCCGGTGGCGGCGATGGCGGTGAGCAGGCGCAGGTCGGTGAGGTCAAAATGCATGGGCATTCTCTTTTCGCGAAGGGGCTTTTCGGCAAAAAGCGATTCTAGCCAAATCGCCTTCGCTTCAGAATAAGGCTCCTTCACTGCTGACCGATGCCGATGAACGCTTTGCTCTCCCTTTGCCAACGTGGCGCCCGCAACGGCAGCCTTTACGCCGTGCTCTCGGCGGCCGGATTCAGCCTCAAGGCGATCTTCGTGAAGCTGTCCTATGCCGCCGCTCCGGTGGACGCCGTCACCGTCCTGGCCATGCGCATGGGCCTGGCGCTCCCCTTGTTCGCCTGGCTGCTTTGGTTGAGCCGTGGCGCCGGGGGCGTGGCCTTGTCGTCTAGGGATTGGGTGCGCGTGCTGCTGTTGGGGATGTTCGGCTACTACCTGTCCAGCCTGTTCGACTTCTACGGGCTGGAGTCCATCAGTGCCGGCCTGGAGCGGCTGATCCTGTTCACCTACCCGACGCTGGTGCTGATCTTCCAGGCGCTGATCCTCCGCGAGCGGCCGAGCCGCCGCACCCTGCTCGCCATGGGCCTGTGCTACCTGGGGCTCGGTATTGCGCTGATGCACGACATCGGCAGCACCGACATGGGCGCGCAAGTGATGGTCGGCGCGGCCTGGGTCTTCGCCAGCGCCGTGACCTACGCCCTGTATTACCTGGGCACAGGCGTGGTGGTGAAACGCATCGGTTCCATGCGCCTGGCCGGCCTCGCCGGGGGGGCATCGGCGCTGATGGTGCTGGCGCACTACGGCGTGGCGGCCGACTTCTCCCTAGTGGCGACGCTGCCGGCGTCGGTGTGGTTGTACACCGCGCTGATGGCGCTCTTGTCGACCGTGCTGCCGATCTACTGGATGGCCCTGGCCATCCAGCGCATGGGCACCACCCAGACCGCCGCCGTGGGCAACCTGGGACCGGTGCTGACCATCCTGGCGTCCTGGGCGCTGCTGAACGAGGCCATCTCGGCCTACCAGTTGATCGGGTTGGTGCTGGTGCTGTTCGGTGTGTCGCGGTTGAGGCCGGCGGCGCCCAAGGCCGCGACTTCCGAAGGCGCGGCGCCGTCGCCCGCTCACAGCCCCAGGGGTTCCGGGCAGGCCTGAGGCCGCCTCCGATCAGCTCGGCAACCGGGCGATCACCTTGATCTCGAAATCGAAGCCGTAGAGCCAGGTGACGCCGACGGCGGTCAGCGTCGGGTGGGGCGCCGCGCCCCAGAACTCCGGCACCACCTGCCAGATGGCTTCGAATTTCGACTGCGGGTCGACCATGAACACGGTGACGTCGACCACGTCGTCGAAGCTGCAGCCGGCCTCGCCGAGAATCGCATTGAGGTTGGTGAAGGCCTGGCGCACCTGGGCCTTGAGGTCCGGTTCCGGCGAGCCGTCGGGGTGGCTGCCCACCTGCCCGGAGACGAACAGGAAGCCATTGGAGCGGATCGCCGGCGAGTAGCGGTTACGCTCGTAGAGCGCCTGGCGGCCGGGCGGAAAAACGACGTCGCGTTGGGTCATGGGGGTACTCCGGTGGTGGGTCGATGCGACCCGGGATCAACGATGGAGGCGACTCTAGGCCCTTGCGCAGGGGCGATAAACGCGCAAGCTTGTCCATCACTGTTTGCAAATCCCAAACAATCCGCTGGAAATCTGGAGCGTCCATGGACCGTTTCGATGCGATGCAGGCCTTCGCCCGGGTGGTGGAGGCGGGCAGCTTCACCCGTGCCGCCGACACCCTGCATATGAGCAAGACCAGCGTCACCCAACTGGTGCAGCAGCTGGAAGCGCGCCTGCGCGTGAAGCTGCTCAACCGCACCACGCGACGCGTCGCCCTCACCGCCGACGGCGCCGCCTACTACGAGCGGGTGGTGCGCCTGCTGGCCGACCTGGACGACGCCGAGACCAGCCTCTCCAGCGCCTCCGCCTCGCCCCGCGGCCGCCTGCGGGTGGATGTGCCGAGCCCGCTGGCGAGCATGATCTTGGTGCCGGCGCTGCCCGAGTTCCATGCACGCCACCCGGACATCCAGATCGACATGGGCGTCAGCGACCGCATCGTCGATGTGATCGGCGAGAACGTCGATTGCGTGGTACGCGGCGGCGAGCTGAGCGACCAGTCGCTGGTGGCGCGGCGGGTCGGTGACCTGCGCCTGGGCGTCTACGCGGCGCCGGAGTACCTGCAGCGCCTGGGTACGCCGACCCACCCGCGCGAGCTGGAGGATTCACCCCACCGCATCGTCGGCTTCCTCTGGGCACGCACCGGCAAGCCGGTGCCCTACGCCATGCGCAAGGGGGACGAGGAGATCCGCGTGAACGGGCGCTACGTGCTGGCGGTGGACGACGGCAACGCCTACCTCGCCGCTGGCCTCGCCGGGCTGGGCGTGCTCTGGCTGCCGGAGTACATGGCCCGGCCCAGTCGGGCGAGCGGTGCGCTGGTGCCGCTGATGGAGGACTGGACGCTGGACCCGATGCCGATCTACCTGGCGTTCCCGCCGAACCGGCACATCAGCGCCAAGCTGCGGGTGTTCATCGACTGGGTCGCCGAGCTGATGGCGCGCCACGCGCCGGTGATGACCCACCCGGGCGCGTGACGCAGTGAAGGGATGACGACGGGGCCGCAATGGCGCCGTCGCCCTTGGCTCAGAACGCGACCCGGACCCCGGCCTCGACGCTGCGACCGGCCGCCGGCACCTCGTCCCGCAGGATCGAGCTGGCGTAGCGCACGGTCTGGTCGTTGAGGTTGTCGCCCTTGAGGAACACCAGCCACTCGCTTTGCGCCAGGTCGAAGCGGTAGCCGAGGGTGGCGTTGAGGGTGGTGTAGCCGTCGGTGCCGCGCTCCTCGGCGGGGACCCGGCGCTGGGCGCTGGCGTGCTCGACGCCGACGCTGGCCTGCCAGCTCTGGTAGTTCCACAGCAGGGCGCTGTTCAGGCGCAGGGGCGAGATGCGCGGCAGCGGCTCGCCGGTCTCCTTGTTCTTCGCCCGGGTGTAGTCGGCGGAGCTCTGCAGGGCGAAGTCGCCGTAGGCGGTCTGCGCCAGGCGCCAGTGGTCCTGCGCCTCGACGCCCCAGAAGTCGGCCTTCACGCCGCTGTAGAGGTATTCCGGCAGCGCATCGGCATCGCTCGGGGCGACTTCCTGGCCGTCTTCGTCCAGGTAGCGGCCGCTGCCCAGCAGGCCGATGTAGTTGGAGAAGCGGCTGTAGAACACGCCGACGCTGCCCTTGTGGGTGCCGTCGTCGAAGCGCAGGGCCAGGTCGGTGGACCAGGACTTCTCCTTCTCGGCATCCGCGTCACCCACCTCGTAGGTGCCGGTGGCGGCGTGGGGGCCGTTGGCGTAGAGCTCGTAGAAGGTCGGCGCGCGCTCGGTGTAGCCGAGGGTGCCGGCCAGGGACCAGATGTCGGTGAGGCGGTAGATGGAGCCGAAGGACAGGCTGCCGGCGGTGAAGCTGTGGCTGTCGTCGGCGCCTTCGAAGCGCTCGTTGCCGCCGGCGTCCGGGCGCAGGCGGGTGTGTTCGAGGCGGCCGCCGAGGCTGAGTTCGAGGCGCTCGGTGGCCTGCCAGCTTTCCAGGGCGAAGAGGGCGCCGCTGTCGGTGTCGGTCTCCGGTACGAAGGCTTCCTCGCCCAGGGCCTGGAAGCGGCTGTTGGCCACCTGCACGCCGACCACGCCCTGCAGCGGGCCGATGGGCGCGTGGCGGGCTTCGAGGCGGGCCTCGTAGCCTTCGTTCTTGAAGGTGGTGCCGACCTCTCCGTCCTCGATCTCGCGGTGCTCGTAGGTGGTGTGGCCGACGTCCAGCTTCAGCGAGCTGAAGGGGCCCTCCAGGTCGCGGATTTCCGAGGCCAGGGCGGAGTGGCGCTGCTCCATGTCGATGCGTACGTCGTCTTCGGCGGGCGAGCCGTAGTTGCTGTCGTACTCGTCGTATGAGAGGCCGACGTAGCCGTGATCCCAATGGTAGGCACCCCCACGGCGCCGCCGTCCTGGCGGCCGTCGCTGTTGTTCACCCGGTGCCTGGCGTCGTTGCCGTCCACGGCGCGCTGGTCGCGGGAGCGGGCATGGCCGGGGATGCGCGTGTCGTTGAACTGCCGCGAGCTGGCGTCCAGGTGCAGGGCGAAGTTGCCGTCGCCGGCTTCCAGCTTGCCGGCGGCGCTTCGAGTGGTGTCGGCGCCGCCGTAGCGCAGTTCGCCACCGCCGTGCAGGCCGTCCGCCGGCTCGGTGGGGATGCGGTTGTCGAAGGTGTTGACCACGCCGCCCACCGCATTGCCGCCATACAGCAGTGCCGCCGGGCCGCGCACCACCTCGATGCGCTCGGCATTGGCCGCGTCATAGGGCACGGCGTGGTCGTAGGAGAGCGAGGAAGCATCCAGCGCGCCGACGCCATTGCGCAGGATGCGGATGCGGTCGCCATCGAAGCCACGGATCACCGGGCGACTGGCGGCCGGGCCGAAGTAGGTGGAGGAGACGCCGGGCAGGCCGTTGAGGGTTTCCCCCAGCTGCGCCGCGCTGCGCAGGCTCAGCTCGTCGCCTTCCACCACGCTGGTGGGCGAGGCGAGGGTTTCGCTTTTCAGCGGATTGGCGGTGATCACCTGCTGGTCGAGGACAATGGGCTGCGCGGCGAAGGCGTGCTGCGCCATCAGCAATGCGGTGGCGATGGGCGTGTGGAGGCGGAGGAATCGAGCGGACATCGGAGCCTTTCCTGTGGATTGGAATTGCAATGTTACAACATAACAATTTCGGCGCCAGCAGTTTGCGTGCCCGCCGTAGAGCGCTCCCCAGGGGCTGGGGGGTAATCAACAGGCTCGCTTACGCGTGACGCGCTCTTGCGGAAGCCAACTGCCCGACCTGGCCCTCTGCACCGCCCCGGGCTGGATGCCCCGCTGCGCCGGCGGAGCTTCATCGGCGGCTGACCGACCAGTGCAAAATGCCGCGTGGCGCGTGGGCGATCTTGCAGATTGCAATTCGCCCTGGCTCGGAAATTGATTCCAACCCCTTGTTCTACAAGGCTTTATTAGGTTGTGCGGAGCTGGCATGTTGCGTGCTCCTCCCTCCACCACAAGCCCTATGAGTGAGCAGGAGGATGCCCATGAATGTCTGTGTCAGAGAGATCATCGAAGCCTTTCCCGACCGGGAAGTGACCCTCACCACCCGTCCGGACGGTCGCCTGTCGCTGACCATCGTCGGCGCGGCCCAGCCTGCCTTCCACCGGGTCATCGATTGCGATGCCGTGTTGTCGCGGGCCCAGGTCGGCAGCCTGATCGACCAACTGGTGGAGGACGTGCGTGCCGGTGCCGACAGCCGCCAGCCGGGGCAGGGCGCCCGCTGGTTAGCCCGGGGGCTGCCGATCCCCGCTGTCGTTCCCCCCTTCATCGCTGCCCGGGCGTCCAGCGCCCCGGCAGGCGAACCGCGCCTTGGGCGCGCGACCTGCTGAGGGCAGCGCCATGGAGCACTTTCTCATCGTCAAGGACCACCAGGAGTGGGCGTGCCGCCGGTTCGGCAGCCTGGAGAACCTGTTCAGTTCGGCCAGCAAGGCGGACGTCATCTGCATGGCCGCCGCCCAGGTCGGGCACCTGCAATCGTCGGTGAAGATCCACGGCGAGGATGGCGCGCTGGAAGAGGAGCGGATCTACCCGCTGCTCAGCGGTGATCCGCTGCGGTACCTGTGAAGGCCGGCGTGATGGTGCCTGCCAGGTGAGCCCCGGGTTCGAGCCCGGGTGCTGCTACAGCTCGTTGCCCAGGACCGGAAACTGCTCCCAGGTGCCGTCCGCCCGTTTCACGAAGACATGGTCGGCGCCGAACGACCACAACTCCGTGCCGGTGGATATGAGGCGATGGAAGGTGGGCGAGGCGATGGTCTGGCTGACGATCTCGGGCTGCCATTTGTCGCGGACACGCACCAGCAGGCGTCCGGGCTCGCACGCGTAGATCAGGTCTGCGTGGCGGGTCACCGACCAGAGATTGCCCAACGGGGCGTCCACCGAGAGGTCCCAGATGCTGTCGTTGTGGTCCATCTCCAGCACGACCCCGTTGTTCCCGCACAGCAGGTGCCGCCCGGGGCCGTCGGCGACGAGGGTGGAGAGGATCGCGGTGGTGGGGCAGTCGATGCGCTCCCAGTCCCGGGGCGTCCTCCGGTAGACCGCGCCCGCCCAGCCGACGGCGATGGGCAGGCCCTGGGCATCCAGGCCGATGTCTTCGAAGTCCGGCGACTCGGCGATCGGTCCCGTGAAGCTCAGGTCCAGCCAGTTGCCGTTCCTCAGTTCGAGCAACTGGCCGCCCAGGCCACACACCAGCACGCGGCCATTCAGCGCGCGAACCCTGAAGAGCTCGCCGCGCTCCTCGGGGTCGACGACCTCCTCCTGGCTGAAGGTTCCGGCTATCGCTGCCGGAGAGAAGCCGGGCCCCTTGCCGCCCAGGCTGTACATCACGCCGCTTTTGCCAAGCATGTACAAGGTGCCGCTGGCCGGGTCGAAGGCCAGGGAGCGGATCAGGTCTTCGTCGAAATCTATGTAGGTCCACTGGCCTTGCAGCTTCAGCAGGACTCGTGAGGCGTCCACATCCGGGTAGGCGTTGTACTGCGCGGCGAGCGCCACATCGCCCGAACCCAGGGGCACGCCGTCGAGGAAGAAATAGTCGGGTTGGCGGGTCATCGATCGATCCATGTCCTATTTGGGGGGCGCCGGCGTCGCCAGGGGAGAGGCGGCGATCTTCGGTTTCTTGAACAGCGGAACATTGGCTTTCTGCTTGCTCTTGAACGCCTTGTCGGTGGGTTTCACCTCCAGCTTCGTGTGGCCTGCCTCCAGCTGTTTGCGTACGCAGGCCTCGTCGCAGCCCATGGCGGACGAGACGGCTTGCGCTCCGCAGTCCAGGGCGATGCTGAAGTCGTATGGGTCGCCCAGTTTGGACTTCTTGGGAATCCGGTCGTTGCGCAACTGGGCAAATTTGGCGCCCACCCGGCCATGCTCGTCCAGCTCGGTGGAGACCGGGTTGCGAGAGTCATGGTCCTTGCCTTCCACGCAGACGCAGGGGGCGGCGCCTTCGGAGTACTTGGGGTAGCGCGGTTGCCCGCGGGCCTCGCCGGCCTTGCGCTGTTCGGACAGCTCGGCGACGGGAATGGGGTGGTGCGGTGTCTTGTCTCCACAGCCCACGCAGCTGTTCGGGCTGAAAGGCACGAGCACACAGCGGCGGGCCTTGCAGCAGTCATCGGAACAGTCGCTGGCGATGGGTTTCTTGCAATTGTCGTTGACCTTCTTGGCATCGCCGGACTTCGCACAGGGGTGGTCGTCCAGGGCCAGCGCGACCTCGTCCAGGTAGGGCCAGGGCACGGTGTTGCCTTGCGAACCGTGGTTGTGGGTCGTCAGGTCGGACATGCGGTCCACGTTCTGGCCTTCGAACTTCACGTCCATCGACCAGGCGGTGAAATACACCTTTCCCTTGATCTTCGAGGTGATGACGCCTTACTTCGGCGCGCAGCCGGCCTCGTCGCCGTAGCTGGTCTTGAAGTAGCTCTTGTCCTTGAGCATCACTTCCTGGCCGGAGATCTTCACGGTGCGCGAGCCGTTGGATGTGTCGCTCGCCATGCCGGTGTTGGGGTAGGGAATGGGCACGCCCGGGGGCGTCGCGGGGGTTTGCGGAGGGGTGAAGCACACATCGGGAAAGCAGGCCACGGACTTGCCCTCGGCCGCCTTGCAGGAAATCTCAAGTCCGTTCGCGAAAACCTGGTTGGCCATCTCTCCTCCCGAGAGCCCTCTGCATCCCTGTCGGGTCGGATTCAATCTAGCAGCCGGCCGGCCGCTCGCTAGAGCCGCTCGGCGGTTGCCGAGTGCAGAGGCCGCGGTGCCCTGGGCCGCTCGTGACGGGGCCTGTCATTCCAGGGCTTCGGTCGTCGCGGTGAAGCGCTCGCGCAGCAGGTGGCGCAGGGATGCGCCCAGCGCCTCGCCGTGGCCAAGGCCTGCGAATGACTGGAAGCGGGCGTCGAGGCCGGGGACCTGGGCGAGGTCCTCGACCAGCTTGGTGGCGGCACGTTCCGGGTAGGGCTCGGCGGTGCCGCGCGGGTTGGCCGGCTCCTCGCTGCCGCGCATCAGCAGCAGGCGCGCCGGGTGGCCGGCGATGCGCTGCTCCAGCCCCGGGCGTTCGGCGAGGATGACGCCATCGGCCCACCAGAGCGACGGGCTGGCGGCGGCGAACTGGCTGAACTGCTGCGGCCGGGTGAACAGCGCATGGAGCACCAGCAGGCCGCCGTAGGAGTGGCCCCAGAGCGTCTGCCGGCTGGCGTCGAAGGGCGCTTGCGCCGCCACCGCCGGGCGCATTTTCTGCTGCAGCAGATCGAGGAAGGCATCGGCACCGCCGCTGGGCTGGCCGGTGAGCGGGTCGCGCTGGCCGGGTTTGCCGGGCTGTCGGGGCGTGTAGTCCAGGGTGCGGGCATTGCGCTCGATGCGTTGCGGGGTCTGGTAGCCGATGGCGACCAGCAGCGGTGCGTCGCCCTTGGCCAGGTCGTTCAGCAGGGATTCGTCGAGCACGCCGAGGGCGGCGTTGCCGTCGAGCATCCACACCACCGGGTAGCCGCTGGCCGGGGCCGGGCTCCTGGGTCTGGCGATCCACAGCTGGTAGTGGCGCTGGCCGTCGGCGGAATCGAGTTTCAGGCTGCTGAAGGCGTAGGGCAGGTCCTGGCGCTGCAGCAGGCGCGTGTCCATCAGGGCGTTGGGGTCGGGTCGCGCCTGGGGCGCGACGCCGGGGAATGCCGCAGCCAGGGCGAGGGCCAGGGCGGCGGTGAAGCGGGGCAGTCTCATCAGGTGGTCTCGACGGTCAGAACGAGGCGGTCATGCTGGTGTAGAGGGTGCGGCCGGGCTCGTTGTAGGTCGCCGCGCCGGCACCATCGATATTGTTCACGCCCTGGGCGTTGCCCTCGCGGTACAGGCGCTTGTCCAGCAGGTTGTCGACGCCGACGGTGAAGCTGAGGTTTTCGCTCAGGTCATAGGTGCCGCTCAGGCCCAGCAACGCGTAGGGCGAGAGCTGGTTGTTGGCATTGCCGGTGACGCGGTTGCCCTGGTAGCCGTATTTCTTCGGCTTCTGCTTGCCGTACCAGGCGACGCTGGCCTGGAAGGACAGGTCGTCGCGGGCCTGCCAGTCGAGCATGGAGTTGAGGGTGTAGGCCGGGGTCACCGAGAGGACGTCGCCGGTTTCCTTGTTCTTCGATCGCAGCATCCAGGTCAGGTTGTTGGTCCAGGTCAGCTGCTCGGTGAGCGGCAGGGTGAGGTTGCCCTCGAGGCCTTCCACCAGGGCCTCGGGCACGTTCTCCCACTGGAAGATGCGGGCGTTGGCGTAGTTCACGCCGCCGACCACCTGGCCGCCGGTGGCGTTGCCGATGGAGGCCATGCCGGACTCGATCTTGTTCCGGTAGTCGTTGCGGAACCAGGTCAGGCCGGCGACCAGGCCGTCCTTCTTGTACTCGATGCCCAGTTCCTTGTTGACGCTGGTCTCGGCATCCAGGTTCTCGTTGCCGCGCAGGTAGCAGCTGGTGCTCTGCCCGGAGCAGCCCTGGCCACGGCTGTAGAGCAGGTAGTCGGGGTTGAGCTGGTACAGGTTCGGCGCCTTGTAGGCGCGGGCGATGCCGGCCTTCAGGGTCAGGGTGTCGGTCAGCGCGTGGGACAGGTTGAGCGACGGGCTCCAGTTGTTGCCGACGATGTCGTGGTGGTCGAAACGCAGGCCCGGGGTGAGCATGGTGCCGGGCGCCAGCTCGATGTTGTCTTCGGCGAACAGCGAGAAGATCCGTGCCTCGGAGGTGGTGTCGCGGCCGCTGCTGGCGAGGCCGCCGATGGCGCCGCCTTCGGTGGTGGTCTGGGTGTTGGAGCTTGGGTCGTCCAGCTGCTGGCGGGTCCATTCGCTGCCCAGGGTGAGGGTCTGCGGCAGGCCGGCATCCAGCGGCAGGTTGAGCTCGCCGTGGGCGGTGAGGTCGCGCAGTACGGCGGTGTAGTAGCCGCTGTTGGCGAAGATGCCTTCGGTGCCGCCGGCCAGGCCTTCGTTGATGCGGTTGTTGCGGGTCTTCTCGTACTGCAGGTAGGCGAGCGAGCTGCCGAAATCCCAGTCGCCACGGTGGGTCAGGGCATAGGTCTCGCGGAAGGTGCGGTTGGTCTCGTGGCCGAGCATCTTCTTCACGGTGGCGTTGCTGTTGGTGTTCTGGGTGTCGCCGGTGTAGAGGTTGCCCTGGCGGCTGAAGCCGGTTTCCAGCTCGAGGGTCTGCTCCGGGGTGAAGCGCCAGCTGAGCAGGCCGTTGACGTCCTTGTTGCGCACGCCTTCGCGGCCGGCGGGCAGGGTGCCGGCCTGGTTTCCGGTACGGGCGGACTCGTGTCCGGCGTTGATGTCCCAGTCGTCCGACTCGGTCTTGGCGACGTTGCCGTAGACGCGGTAGCTGAGGTTGTCGGTCAGCGGGCCGTTGAGGCCGAAGCTCAGGCGCTGGCTGGCGCCTTCGTCCTTGTGGGTGGGGAAGGAGGTGTAGACGGTGGCGTTGCCGTGGGTCGTGGCGCCGGCCTGCCGGGTGATGATGTTGACCACGCCACCCGCCGCGCCATTGCCGTAGCGCGCGGCCGCCGGGCCACGGATGACCTCGATGCGCTCGACCTGGTCGGCCGGCACCCAGTTGGTGTCGCCACGGCTGTCACGCTCGCCGCGCCAGCCGTAGCGCACGGCGTTGCGGCTGCTCACCGGCCGCCCGTCCACCAGGATCAGGGTGTTCTCCGGGCCCATGCCGCGGATGTCGATCTGGCGGTTGTTGCCGCGCTGGCCGCTGGTTGAGTTACCGGTGAGGTTCACGCCCGGCATGGTGCGGATGATCTGCGACAGGTCGTTGGCCGGCGGGCGCTTCCTGATGTCCTCGGCGGTGATCACCGACACGCCCGGTGCCTGCTTGGTCTCTTCCTCGGCGGTGGCGATGACGTTCTGGGCGTCCAGCACGAGGCCGGAGCCGCCGGTTTCGGCGCTGGCCGCGTGCACGGCGAACGACAGCAGGCAGCTGGACAACAGCAGGAAGGGGATGGCGGTGGAAGACGGGCGAGGCGACATGGACGATCTCCGGTAATGCCGAGTGAACGCGAAGATCACGAATGATATTAATTGTTATTTGAGAGTAAAGCGCATTAACTTTCTAAACACTTCGTGAGTGCCCGGTTACGGCCTCCTTCGCTGGGTCCTGCGGCGGGTCGGCGCTTGCCGTTCAGTGGATCCCCGCCTGCGCGGGATGACGAGGCGGGGAGGTTGTGCGTACGCCGTCACCCTCGCGAACGCGGGGGGCCACTGTTGAGCGTTCGTAGCCCGGGTTTTAGCGCGGGGTTTACATGGCGCCGTTCCCGGGCTGAAGCCCGGGCTACATGAGGGGACATCACGCTGCCGGCAGGCGCAGGTGCAGGCACAGGCCCGGGTGGGCGTTGCTGGCCCAGAGCCGGCCGCCTTGCAGTTCGATGGCGCGGCGGGCGATGGCCAGGCCCAGGCCGAAGCCTTCGCCGGTGCCGCCGTCCAGGCGCTGGTAGGGCAGGAAGATGCGTTCCAGGTCCGCCTCGGCGACGCCCGGGCCCTGGTCGCGCAGGCGCAGGTGCCAGGTCTCGCCGTCGCGCTCGCCGTCGAGGCGCACCGTGCCCCCTTCCGGGGAGTGGCGGATGGCGTTGCGCAGGAGGTTTTCCAGGGCCTGGGCCAGGCTGTCGAGGTGGACCTGCACGCAGCAGTCGGCGTCCAGGCTGCAGGGCAGTCGCGCGGCGTCCCAGCCGCTTTCGAAGCAGGCGTCCTCGCGCAGGGCTTCCCACACCGACAGCACCTGCACCGGCTCGGTGGGTAGTTGCGGGCGTTCGGTGTCCATCCAGGCGAGGTCGAGGGTGTCTTCCAGCAGGCGCTGCATGTCGGTGATCTCGCGACCCAGCCGCTGGCGCAGCTGTTCAGGGGGCAGGTCGCTGTCGTGAGCGATGCGCAGCCGGGCCAGCGGGGTGCGCATCTCGTGGGACAGGGTGCGCAGCAGTAGGCGCTGCTGGCCCAGGCTCAGGCGCAGGCGCTCGGCCATGTGCTCCAGGGCTTCGGCCAGTTCGCCCAGTTCGTCGCGGCGGTCGGCCAGCGGCGTGCCCAGCGGCGCGGTGTCGAGTTCGTCGGCGCGCAGGGCATCGGCGCGGTCACGCAGGCGGTTCAGCGGCACGACGAGATGGCGGTAGATCAGCAGGCCGAGCAGGGCTGCCAGCAGCGTCGGCACCACGCCGTGGGTGACGAGGTGGGTCCAGGGCGTGAGGCCGCCGGGCAGCAGGCGTTCGGGCAGTTGCAGCACCAGGCGGCCATTCTCCGGGTGCTCGGGGAACTCGATGCTGACGAAGGGCAGTTCGTCTTGCAGGCGCCGGCTCATGGGCCAGTCGAGCTTGCGCATGAAGGTCAGGTGGGCGGATTCCTCCGCGCTGAGCGGCGTGCCGTCGAGGCTTTCCAGGCGCGGGCCGAGCACGGCCACCCAGGTGCCTTCGCGGCGGCTCAGTGCCTGGCGCAAGCGTGCCACGCCCGCGGCGCCTCCGTTCTCCCAGGCCTGTTCGGCCTGCTGCGCGTATTGCGCCAGGTAGTCGCGGTCGGCCGGGGCGAGGAAGTAGGTGCTGCGCTCCACCGACAGGCCCCAGGTGTAGATGAGCCAGGTGAGCAGCAGGCAGAAGCCGACCTGCAGAAGCGCCAGCTTCCACAGCAGGGGGTGGCGGCGCATCAGGAGCGTTCCGTTTCGACCAGCAGGTAGCCCTGGCCGCGCACGGCCTGGATCTGCAGATGGTGGATGCCGATGTCGGCCAGTTTGCGGCGCAGGTTGCAGACGTGCACGTCGAGCCCGCGGTCCAGCCGCGTGTAGGCACGGTGCAGCACGCATCGGTAGAGGAAGGGCTTGCTCAGCGCCTCGCCGGGGTGCGCCTGCAGGGTGGCCAGCAGGCGGTATTCCGACGGTGTGAGCCCGGCCGCGCGGCCTGAGAGGGTCACGTCCTGGGCCTGCTCGTCGAGGTGCAGCGATGGACCCGGGCGTTGCGCCGCCTGGCGCCGGTCGAGGCGCACGCGGCGCAGCAGGGCATCGGTCCGGGCGTCCAGCTCGGCGAGGCTGAACGGCTTGGGCAGGTAGTCGTCGGCTCCCCGGGTGAAACCCGTGATGCGGTCCTGCTCGGCCCCCAGTGCGGACATCAGCATCACCGGGGTGTCCTGCCGCTGGCGCAGGGCCTCGAGCAGCTGCAGGCCGTCGAGGCCGGGCAGCATGATGTCCAGCAGCACCAGGTCGAAGGGCGCGCATTCGGCGGCGGCCAGGCCCAGGGTGCCGGTGGCGCAGGCGGTGACGGCGAAGCCGCGCTGGCGGAAGTGCAGGTCCAGGTCTTCGCGCAGCCGGGGATCGTCTTCGACCAGCAGCAGGCGCGGGGAGGGGGTGGGGTTTTCGATATGAGAATGTTTCACATTTGAAAATATCTCATTGCCAGGGGGTTCCTGGCAATCGCGCGATGGTCGCAGGGGTCAGTGCGTGGCGGGCTCCACCACCACCTGGTTGCGGCCCTGGCGCTTGGCCCGGTACATCATTTCGTCGGCCTGCTTGAAGGTGGCTTCCAGGCTCCGCCCGCCGGGCGTCCACTCGGCCACGCCGAGGGAGATGGTCACCTGGCCGACGCCTTCGGTACGCGCCTCCTCCACCGAGTGGCGCAGGCGTTCGGCGACCTCCGAGGCTTCCGCCAGCGTGGTGCCGGGCAGTAACAGGAGGAACTCCTCGCCGCCCACGCGGCAGGCCAGGTCGCGGTCCCGCGAGCAGGCCTGCATCACCGTGGCGATCACCTTGAGCGTGCGGTCGCCGGCATCGTGGCCGAAGCGGTCGTTGACCTTCTTGAAGTGATCGATGTCCAGCGCCACCACCGCGAGGTCGCGCTCGCCGCCCTGGATGGCCACCAGGGCTTCGTCCATCGCGCGGCGGTTCAGCAGGCCCGTCAGCGGGTCGGTCTGCGCCTCGTGGTTGAGGCGGCCGAGCTTCTCCTGCATCAGGGCGATGCCGGTGATCAGCGCCTGCTTGATGTGCGCGGCCTCGAAGTACCAGGCGCGCACCGTGGCCAGGCGTTCCGAGCTGCCCGGCTCGCCCATCTGGCGGGCGCCGGCGGCCAGCTGGCGCAGCGGGTCGGCGATCAGCTGTGTCGTCCACCAGAGCACCGCGAAGCCCAATAGCGCCAGGGGCATTGCGGCGACGAGCACGTGATGCACCAACCCCTCCAGCGCCACCAGGGTGGCCTCGCGCGGCTGCTGCGAAACCACGCCCCAGCCGGTTCCCGGGATGCCGGCATACCCGGCGAGCATCTCCACGCCCTTGGAATTCACATAGGCCAGGGTGCCGCTGCGCCCGGTGAGCACGGCATCGTCGACGGCGCTGGCACCGACCTGCTGGCCGATGCGCGCGGGGTCCGGGTGATAGAGCAGCCGGCGGTTGGCGTCGATCAGGTAGACGTAGGCGTCCTGGTGGAAATGCAGGCCGATCAGGCCGTGCAGCAGGTTGTCCTTGCGCATGTAGATCGAGCCGCCGACCAGGCCCAGGTACTGGCCGTCGGCATCGCGCACCGGCTGCGAGACGAACACCACCAGCCGCCCGCTGGCGGCGTTGAAGGGGGCGCTGATCAGCGCGCGGCGTGCGTTCAGCGCCTCCTCGAGGCCGGGGGAACGGCCGCTTCCATCGAGCTGTGGCGCCTCGGGCACGGCGGCCAGCACGCGGCCATCGGCGGCGACCACGGCGATGGCGTTGAAGCCGGCATCCTGCAGGTCGAGCCGGCGCGCTTCCTCGGCGAGCAGCTGCGGGTCATCGAAGTGCTTGCCCAGCAGCGCCGCGCTGTACGCCAGCTGTTGCTGGGCCGCCTGCAACTGGGCACCGATACTGCTGGCCAGCTTCTGGGCGTAGGCGTGGTTGTTCTTCAGCGCGCCGTCCACCAGCGAGGTCTTCTGCACCCGGTAGGCCGCGTACAGGCCGTTGGCCAGCGTGGCGATGCAGGCCATCAGGACCAGCAGCAGGATCAGGTGGCGGAGCCGCGTCGCGGGGAAGGGGGTGGGGTTCATCGACGACGACGCTCCTGCGACGCTTGGGGGGACCGGCGCGCGCCCAACGGCGGCGTGCAGCCGGGGCGGCGTCAGCAGTGTAGCCAAGGCGCGGCGGCCCGCCCCGGGGCCCTGGCCTTCAGTCGAAACCCTTGAACACGGCGAATTCCTCCACCGGGGCACGTTCGGAGCGCAACTGGTTGATCGGTGCGGTGCGGTCGGCGTGGCCGAGCGCCATGGCGCAGTAGAGCAGTTCGTGCCCGGGCAGCCCGAAGTGGGCATGCAGGCTCTGGCGCACCATGCCCCAGGCTTCCTGCATGCAGGTGGCGAGGCCGCGCTCCTCGGCCACCAGCGCCAGCGACTGCATGAACATGCCCAGGTGCGCCCATTGGCCGTGGCCCATGGAACGGTCGATGACGAAGAACAGCCCGACCGGCGCGCCGAAGAACTGGAAGTTGCGCGACATGGCGCGCAGGCGGGCGGCCTTGTCCTCACGGGGGATGCCGAGCCTGGCATAGAGCGCCTCGCCGATGGCATGGCGGCGGGTGCGGTAGGGCTCGGCCAGCCCCTCGGGGTAGATGGGATGGTCGCCGGCCTCGCCGGCGGGGTTCTTCATCAGGGTTTCCAGGGCGATGCGCTCGACCTCGGCCTTGGCGGCGCCACTCACGGCGATCACCTTCCAGGGCTGCAGGTTGCCCCCCGAGGGTGACCAGCGTGCGGTGTCGAGCAATGCGCGCACGGTGGCGGCGTCGACGGGCTCATCGGTGTAGGCGCGGACGGAGATGCGTTGCTGCAGCATTTCGGCTACGGACATGGCGACGTTCCTCGGCAGGTGATGGCGCGGCCAGGGCCGCGCGCGGGCCCGGCCGAACTTAGCGAAAAGCCCGTGCTTGACGCCACAGGCAGAACTGCCAAGAACCATCACCCGCGTGCTCCTCGCCGGTCGCGCGGGCGATGGCCGGGTTCATTGCGAGGGGGTGCCGGGCTGCTCCCAGAAACGCGGGAAGGTTTCGTGCGGGTATTGCTTGCCGTCGTACTTGAGGGTCTTGCGCACGGTGCGCAGGTACTTCTCCCCGGCGGCCGAGTCGCCGGTCACCTTGGCAGCCAGGACCAGGTCGGCGAAGCCGTTGCTGCTCGTCCTGGCGAGGTTGAGGGTGACCTTGGCGCTCTCGGTCATGAAGTCCGGGTCGTTGATGCAGAGGGTGCCCTTGATGGTGGTCCATTCGCTGAGGTAGGCCTTGAGCACCGGCCGCAGGGCCTTGCCAGCCGGGGCGAACAGGGTCAGCTCCTCGTCCGAGCCGCCGTCCGGGCAACTGGCACCGCGGGCGGTGCTGTCGAACACCAGGCCGAAGGCGCGCACGCCCGGCGCCAGGTGGTAGCGGGCGGTGTCCAGCCACAGGCTGTCGCCGCTCACTTCGGTGGCCGCGTCCTCGTCCAGGGTCGAGTCGTAGCGCTCCAGCAGTGCGCCGCTCCTGCCGTCCACCTTGGCCACCAGCAGGGCCAGGCTGCGTTCACCCTGGGCGACGCCTTCATCGCCCGGCCGCACATAGGCGAGGGCGACCACCGACTGGGCCTTGTCGTCCGGCCAGGGTTTGCAGGCGGCGGCCACCAGCGGGCCTTCGCCGTCGCTGTCGGGCGTCGTCCAGCCGCTTTGCCCCAGTTGCTTGGCCAGGGCCTTGACCAAGGGGGCGGCGCAGGGTTGCGGGTCGCGGGCCTGGGCCGGGTTGGCGAGTACGGCACAGGCGAGCAGCGCGAGGTGGGGGGCGAAGGAGGCGAGGCGGCGGTAACGCTCCATGTCGACGGTTCCTTGAGGGGGAGAGGGCGACATTCTAGCGGCCGCCGCCGGGTTCGGTGTGGCTGACCGGTTCGCATTTCCGCCGATTGGTCGGCTAGCCGGCGCTGGTGGCCAGTGGCGCTCCGACCTGCCCGCGGGCGGGCTCGAACTCCAGAGCAGGGTCGGCGATGGGCTGGCGCAGGAGCATCTCGCGGTCGCGCTCGTAGTGGTTGAGCACGCGCCAGGGCAGGTGCCGGCCCTGGCGCGGCAGCAGGTCGGAACCGCGCTGCACGTAGCCCGACTGCAGGGCGCCCATGACGCTGCCTTCCTCCATCTCGCCCTCCGGTGCGCGCGGCGTGCACACCTCCAGGTCGTGCTTGCGCATGTGGTTGAACAGCCGGCACAGGTAGCTGGAGGCGATATCGGCCTTCAGCGTCCAGGGCGCGTTGGTGTAGCCGAACACCGAGCCCATGTTGGGGATGCCCTGGGCCAGCACGCCCTTGTAGGTGAGGCGGTCGGCCAGGCTTCGGCGCTGGCCGTCCACCAGCAGGTCGATACCGCCGAGCGCGCGCAGCTGCAGGCCGGTGGCGCTGACGATGATGTCCGCCGGCAGCTCGGTGCCGGATTCGAGGGCGATGCCCCGTTCGGTGAAGGTGGCGATGCGGTCGGTGACCACCGAGGCGCGGCCCTCGCGCAGGGCGGCGAACAGATCGCCGTCGGGCACCGCGCAGAGGCGTTCGTCCCAGGGCATGTAGCTGGGCGTGAAGTGGCGCATGTCGACCTTGCCGCCGAGCTGCTTCCTGACGCTGCCCAGCAACCAGGCGCGGACCTTCTCCGGCCAGCGCCGCGCGGCCTTGTAGATGACCCGCTGCAACCAGATGTTGCGCTTGCGGGCCATGGCGTAGACCCAGCGCTCGGGCAGCACGCGGCGCAACGCGGCCGAGACCACGTCCTTGCCGGGCACGCTGATGATGTAGCTGGGCGAGCGCTGCAGCATGATGACGTGCCCGGCGCGCCCGGCCATGGCCGGCACCAGGGTCACGGCGGTGGCGCCGCTGCCGATGACCACCACGCGCTTGCCGTCGTAGTCGAGGTCTTCGGGCCAGTGCTGCGGGTGGACCAGGCGGCCCTGGAAGCGCTGCATGCCGGGGAAGTCCGGCTGGTAGCCGCGGTCATAGTCGTAGTAGCCGACGCAGGAGACCAGGAAGCGACCGGTGAACACCCGCTGCACGCCGCTGGCCTCGTCGCGGGTCTTCACGGTCCACACCCGCTCGTGGCTGGACCAGGAGGCTTCGGTGCAGGCCAGGCCGAAACGGATCTTGCGGTCGACGCCATGCTCGCGGGCGGTGTCTTCGATGTACTGGCGGATGGTGTCGCCGTCGGCCAGGGTCTTGAGTCGGTCCCAGGGGCGGAAGGCGAAGCCGAAGCTGAACATGTCGGCATCCGAGCGGATGCCGGGGTAGCGGAACAGGTCCCAGGTACCGCCCACGGCCTGGCGCCGCTCGATGATGGCGAAGTCCATCTGCGGCGCTTCGCGCACCAGGTGGCAGCCCATGCCGATGCCCGAGAGTCCGGCACCGATGATCAGCACGTCGTGATGGTCGTTCAAGGTCTGCCTTCCTTTTTTGTTCTTGTGTGGAACCAGTCATAGCAGGCTTTCTCCAGCCTGCCCGCCGGCTCTTTGGCGGGTTTTCCGCGAGCCCGTCCCGGCTCGGCGTGTCGTGGGGAATATGGGAGCGGCTTCGACCATGAAAGCGCATCACGAATGAATGCGCTCCCACGGGTTCGTAGCCCGGGGGTTGCAGGACGCGCGCGCGGTCAGTGCTCGCGTCGGTAGCTGAAGCGGCAACCGCTGGGGTCGGTGAAGGTGAGGCCGTCGGCGTCCAGGCTGTAGCCATAGCTCACCAGTGCATCGTTGGCGATGGAGAGGGTGACGCGGCCGGGCCCTTCGATGTGCCAGGTGCCACTGTCCCACCAGGTGAAGCCGCCGGTTACATCGGGGGTGCCGCTGTACAGGCCGTTGGCATCGAAGCGCAGGCTGCTGGCGTACTTCGCCGCGCAGGCCGGGGACGTGCTCTTGCGCCACTGTCCCAGCAGTTGGTTATCCAGGTCGGTCATCTCAGGCTCCGTTCACACCAGCAGCGGGGCGCCGCATGGAGGCGCCCCGTGCCAGCCGTTTCAGTCCTACTTGGCACCGGCCGCCAGGCCCGTGGTCCTGGCCCGTGCCTTCGGCGCCTTGCCCAGCTCCTTGAGCACGCCACCGGCATCGCCGAGCAGTGTCGTCAGTTTGCTGCGTTCGGTGTTGCTCATCACCGTATCGTAGTCGAGCAGCACGCTCGCGCCCTTCGGATCGGCCTTGCGCTTATGGAAGCGCTTGGCCAGCCGCTTGGCTGCGATGGCGGCGAAGTGCGGTTTGAGCACTGCCGAATCCATCGCCGCCTGGATGGCGTCCAGGCCCTCGGTGAGGTGGTCGCCGCCGATGGCCAGCACCAGGTGCGCGTCCGGCGTGGAGAGTACGCGGTGGGCAGCCTCGGCATGCCGCGCCTCGACCGCTGCCGTGACCATCACCGTGGCGCTGCCAGCCGCATGAGCGACCATGCCATCGATTTCCCAGTGCACCTCCACCTTCACCTCGTGCACGCCGGGCACGCCGAACAGCGCCCCTTCGGCTCCGCGCATCAGGGTCATGGATTCGCTGATCCGCTCGCCCGGCTGCAGCAGCGCGTAGGGTTGGTCCTCGATGCAATGCACCAGGGTGCGGAAGCTGCGCACGGTGCCGGATGGATCACTGACGCTACCGCTGACGAAGTCACTCTTCAGGCTGAGGTTGGCCGGCACCTTCACGGGCTGGTCGCCACGGTTGACCAGGGCTATGCCGACGCGCACCGGAGCGCCAAGGGGCACTTCGCCGAGCAGCGGGGTGACGTCCACGTCGAGCCCCAGGACTTCGGCTTCCAGGTCCGTCGGGGTGATGTTCGGGGCAGCCGTGGAGGCACCGCCGAAGGCCACCGAGCCGGGCCGTACGAAGGGGTCGGGGTAGTGGCGCAGCTGCTTGAGGTTGTCCGGATGGAAGGACCACTGGATGTTGCTGGGGAAGGGCGTGGCCGGGGTGCCGGCGGCGGCGATCACGTCGCTGGTGCACATGAAGCCGAAGTCCGCCGAGTTGTGATAGAGCCCCATGGCGTGGCCGATCTCGTGTACGGCGGTGCGGAAGTAGGGGGCTGCCGCCGTGCCGAAGCGCTTGCCGCTGACCATCCCCCAGCCGGCCGCGATGGTCCAGTGCGAGGCGATGCCGATGCCCTCGCGGGGCACGTTGTTGGAGTCGGTACCGCCGTTGTCGTACATGATCCCGCGCGGGGTGGAGTCGATGTTCTTCACCGCCAGCACGTGGTAGCGCCACTCGGTATCCAGGTTGACCACCGCGCGCCGGGCCAGCATCGCCGCGTGCATCTCGGCATCGGACCAGGACGCGCCGCTGGCCTCGGCGACATTGGTGTCGCTGGCGTGCACGGTGACCTGCCAGCCCACTGCATCCATCACCGTCTGCCAGGTGTGGCCGAGGCCGCTGTTGGTCGGTTGCTCGGAGCCAGAGACGGTGTCGATCTCCACGGTGCAGCGGCGGTAGTAGCTCGACAGCCAGCCCATGGTCAGGCGTCCGATCACGGCGTTGGCCGCGTTCTTCACATCGCCCTCGGCGTAGTCACCGGAGGAGGGGTAGCCCGCCGGCGCGGCCATGCGCACCATCTGGGTGGTGAGGGTGGAGTCCAGCGCCCAACTGTTGGGCGCGGTGAAGCGCCACAGCTCGAAGCCGAGGCTGAAGCTGTTGCCCAGGTAGAAGTGCTCCGGCAGCGAGGTGACGCGGATGTAGTAGCGGTAGCGTGAGCGCGAGAGGATAGGAATGCCCGACGCTGGGTTGGGCCCGGCCAGGAGGATCGGCTTCAGGCTGGTTTCCGGGCGCCCGCCCAGCAGGGGGATCGGCGAGGCGATTGGCAGCGGCAGGAAAATGGTCGGGCGCTGGTAGAGGTCGCCGCTGGCGGTTCGCCCGGCAGCGTGGGATTCCACGCGCAGGGTGCCGTCATAGGACACCAGCGGCGCCCCGGTGGGCTTGTAGTTGAGCAGCCAGCAACCGGGGCGGATGCTGCGCAGTGGCGGCACGATGATCGGGCCGGGGATGGGCTTGGGCAGTTCGGTCATGGGAAGGGCGGCGGCCGCTCGGGCGTCTTCCTGCTCGGGCGGCAGTACATCGGGCATGGGAGGGATTCTGTCGAGGCTGGACATCGTTGAACACTCCTATTCAACAAGGGGCGCACCCTGCCCGTACTCCCAACCACGCGAGCCATTGCATGACGCCGGTACGACACCCCTGGAAGGTTCCTTTTTTAGGGTCGTGTCATGCGTACCGCGTGCGCATGGCCCCGTGAGTATGCGACTGCCCGGGGCCCTGCATAGTGCCGCCCATCGCCCGCAGGACGGGCGGCGTGACCGATTGTCGGAGCGCCCGCAAGCCCTGTAAGGGCGCCGCTACACAGCCCCGTGCAACCGAACTTTTCGTGCTTGTCGATATGCCGTAAAGGCGTTTGCGTGGGGAGGGGGCGAGGGGGGTGGTCGGCCGTGGGAATCGGTGGGCTGAAGCCCACCCTACGCCCACCCTACGCCCACCCAAGCCCACCCGCCCGCGCCGAGCCTACCTTTGCAGGTGCGAATTCATTTGAGCGTGCTCATGAGTCATCGGCTCTGCCTGTGACGATTTGAATCGAGAGCCCTGCAGGATGAACGCGTGCCGCAGGGTGTGCGGTGCGTACCGCCGCTCGGTGCTTCCGGCGAGCTCCAGGTGCGCGCAGCACACCCTACGTCTTGAGTGAGCGTTGCTGCATGCCCCGAACCAGGGCGTGGATGTTTACCCGCTTAACGGCGCGCGCTCCGGACCGCTGTCAGCGGGTACGGATCTCCCCCCGCGCCAGGCTTTGGGCATCGTTGCCCAGCGCGTCCTTCAACGCCATGTCGGCGCCTTTCTCGCGCAGCTGGTCCAGCAACCGGGTGCGCTGGAACAGGGCGGCGTACATGGCGGCGGTCTGCCCGGCAGCGTTGCGCTGGTCGGTGGGGCAGGGGGTGTTCATCAGGCGGTGGGCGATGCCCAGTTCGGCCTTGAAGATGGCGCCCATCAGGGCGGTGTTGCCGCGGCCGTCCTGCAGGCAGGGATCGGCGCCGGCGGCGAGCAGTGCGTCGACCGCTTCGGCGTGGCCGTGGTAGGCGGCGAGGATCAGCGCGCTGTAGCCCCTGGCATCCTGGATGTCGAGGTCGTAGCCGGACTCGATGAAGGCCTGGAGCACCTCCAGCCGGCCTTCGCGCGCGGCGTCGAGATAGCGCTGGGCCAGCTCGGCCCTGATGGCGGCCGGGTCGGGCGCCGGTTCGGCCTGGGCCAGGCCGGCACAGAGCAGCAGGGCGAGGAGTGCATGGTTCATCTAGGGCTCCTGGGGCCGGCCCGCGCGTGCGGGCCGGCGCTTGGCGGGTCAGTCGGCGAGCGTGGCGGCCAGGGCCTTCACCCGGGCCAGGTCGCCCCCGGCCACCTTGGCGACGCGGGTGCCGTAGTCGCTGTCGGCCTTGTACAGGTAGGCGAGCATCAGGTGCTTGCTCTCGCTGTCGGTGCCGGCGAGGGATTGGCCGAAGCTGTCGACCAGGTCCTGCTGGTCCTTCTTGCCGTAGGAGCGGTACAGGTCACCGGCCTGCTTGAAGTTCTGCTCGCGCTGGATGGCGCGTTGCTGGGTGGTGCCCTGCAGCGGCGTCTCGACGTAGCGGGCGCTGGCGGTGGCCTCACGCGGTTGCAGGCGGCTCGGCTCGTAGTTCACGCCGCTGGTGGTGTGGCCGGCGTTCATGCTGCCGTCCTGGTTGCCGTTGTTCACCGCGCCACGGGGCTTGTTGACCGGCAGCGACAGGCCGTTGCTGCCCACCCGGTAGAGCTGGGTGTCGGCGTAGGCGAAGACGCGGCCCTGGAGCAGGCGGTCCTCGGAGGGTTCGATGCCGGGCACCAGGTTGGACGGTGCCATGGCCACCTGCTCGGTCTCCTGGAAGAAGTTGTCGACGTTGCGGTTCAGCACCATCTGGCCGATCTTGCGCTCGGGCACGTCGGGCCAGACCTTGGTGGCGTCCAGCGGGTCGAACTCGAAGCGCGCCAGGTCCCTGGGCTCGAGCACCTGGATGTACAGGTCCCATTTCGGGAAGTCGCCCTTGGCGATGGCGTTCACCAGGTCGTGGGTCATGTGGCTGTAGTCCTTGCCCTGGACCGCTTCCACCTGCTTCGGGTCGAGGTTGCGGATGCCTTGCAGGCTCTTCCAGTGGAACTTCACGTAGTGCGTCTCGCCCTTGGCGTTCACCAGCTTGTAGGCGTGCACGCCGTTGCCGTCCATGAAGCGGTAGCCGGCCGGGGTGCCCTCGTTGGAATAGAGCAGGGTGAGGGTGCGGATGGCCTCGGGGTGGTGGGAGAAGAAGTCGAAGCGGCGTGAGTCGTCGTCCAGGTTGGTGCGCGGGTCCGGCTTGAAGGCGTGGACCATGTCCGGGAACTTGATGGCGTCGCGGATGAAGAAGGTGGGGAAGTTGTTGCCCACCAGGTCCCAGTTGCCATCGGCGGTGTAGAACTTGGTGGCGAAGCCGCGCGGGTCACGCAGGGTTTCCGGCGAGTGGTTGCCGTGCACCACCGAGGAGAAGCGCACGAAGACCGGCGTGCGTTCGCCGTTGCGGAACACCTTGGCGATGGTCAGGTCGGCGAGGTCGGCCGTGGCGGTGAACTCACCGTGAGCCCCGGTGCCACGGGCGTGCACCACGCGCTCGGGGATGCGTTCACGGTCGAAGCGCTGGAGTTTCTGGATCAGCTGGACGTCCTGCAGCAGCACGGAACCCTTCGGTCCGGCTGTCTGAGAATTCTGGTTGTCGCCTACGGGGGCGCCGTTGTCACGGGTCAGTGGTGCGCCCATGGCCATGGAAAATTTGAACAGGCATGCCGCCGCCAGCAGGCCGGTGGCGGTGCGTTGGAATCTGGACATTTGCGTCTCCTGATGTCTCTGGTTCGGGTGTTGCGGCCTGAACCATAGGGAGCGCGGAAGGGCTCGGATAATAGGATTTCGTCAGCCTGGCGATTAGGAAATATTAAAGGTCCTGCGCGCGCCGCCTCCCTAGAGTTCTCGGGTACAAGCCGCACCCCGGATTCACAGGAGGCCGCCACGGCGGCCCGCACGCAGGATGACCGATGACCCTGACCGAATTGCGTTACGCCGTTGCCCTGGCGCAGGAACAACATTTCGGCCGCGCCGCCGAGCGCTGCCATGTCAGCCAGCCCACCCTCTCGGTGGGCATGAAGCGACTGGAGGACTACCTGGGCGTGCTGCTCTTCGAGCGCAGCAAGGGTGCCGTCTACCTCACGCCCATCGGCGAGAGCATCATCGAGCAGGCGCAGAAGGTGCTGGCCGAAGCCAATGCGGTGCTGGAGATGGCCCACGCCGGGCGCAACCAGTTGTCTTCGCCGCTGCGGGTCGGCGCCATCTACACCATCGGGCCCTATCTGTTCCCGCACCTGATCCCCCAGTTGCACACCGTGGCGCCGCAGATGCCGCTGTACATCGAGGAGAACTTCACTCACGTGCTGCGCGAGCGACTGCGGGAGGGCGAGCTGGACGCCCTCATCGTCGCCTTGCCGTTCACCGAGCCCGACGTGCTGACCAAGGTGCTCTATGACGAAGCCCTGTGCGTGCTGCTGCCCGCCGAGCACCCCCTGGCGGCGGAGCAGCGTCTGTCGGCGGATGCGCTGGAGGACGCCGAGCTGCTGATCCTCGGCGAGGGGCATTGCTTCCGCGAGCGCGTGCTGGAGGTGTGCCCGGCCACCCAGCGCGCCAGCGTGGAATCCAGTTCCCTGGAGACCATCCGCCACATGGTCGCCTCCGGCCTCGGCGTCTCCGTGCTGCCGCACTCGGCGGTCTCCGGCCATCACTATTCGCCGGGCAGCGTGGCCATCCGTCATTTCAGTGCGCCGGTGCCGTTCCGCCAGGTGGCCATAGCCTGGCGCGCCAGCTTCCCGCGTCCCCGCGCGATCGACGTGCTGGCCGATTCGGTCAGGCTCTGCTCGGTTTCCCGTGGGCCGAACGGGGAGGTTTGAGAGGCGCTAGGACCGCCACTTCTCCAGGGCCGCCTGGCAATCCTCCACCAGCGCCGGCATGTGCGCCTCCAATTCCTGCCAGAGCAGCAGTGCCAGGGCCTCCTGCGCCGCCGTGCGCAGCGGCGCCCATTGCGGGTGGTCGAAGTTGTTGCCTTCCAGGTCGACGTAGGCCTCGTGGCTCAGGGCCTCGCAGGCGGCCAGCAGCGCCTGCAGGCGCGCATGCGACCGAGGCAGAAGACTCGGTTGAGGGGGGGCAATGGCGGAGGGTTTGAGACTAGCCAGCGTCAGGAGGCTGTCAATGGACGACGAGGCACCCTCATGCCCTGTTCCAGCCTTGATCAGGACCATGCGCCATGCGCGGTCAGGCTCATCGGGTAGCGGGCGGAGCTTTCGGCATGACCCGCAGGAAATACTTTGCAAAAGCCCGCTCGTTGAGCGCTTCCCCCGGGATTCTGTAATTTAGCCGCCGTGAAGCCGGGCCCCTCTGGCGGTTAATACCGCGATGTCGGAATCACAGTCTGTACAACTTCGACTGCAAGGAGGGGCTCCAATGACCGCCCTAGATACGTTCCTGTTTTCCGACTTCCTCGGCACCGCCACCTGGCTGTGGCTGGTCTTCTTCGCCGTGGTGTTCGCCCTGCTGGCCTTCGACCTGGGCGTGCTGCATCGCGATAACCGCGAGATCGGCGTCAAGGAAAGCCTGCTGCTCTCCGCCGGCTACATCACCGCCGGCCTGCTGTTCGGGCTCTGGGTGTTCTTCCAGAAGGGCGGCGACGCCAGCATGGATTACCTCACGGGCTTTCTCATCGAAAAGTCGCTGTCGATGGACAACGTGTTCCTCATGGCGATGATCTTCAGCTTCTTGGCCATCCCGCGCGAGTACCAGCACAAGGTGCTGTTCTGGGGAATCATGGGCGTGATCGTCCTGCGTGCGGTGATGATCGGCCTGGGCGCGGCGCTGATCCACGAGTTCAGCTGGATCCTCTACGTGTTCGGCGTGTTCCTGGCCATCACCGGAGTGAAGATGCTGTTCTCCAGGGTGGATGACCACCCGGACCTGGAGAACAACGCGCTGGTGAAGTTCCTGCGCCGGCACATGCGCGTCACCGACAGCCTGCACGGGCAGCGCTTCTTCGTGCGCCAGCCGGACGCCGCCGGCAAGACCGTGCTCTGGGCGACGCCGCTGTTCCTGGCGCTGATCCTCATCGAGTGCGCCGACCTGGTGTTCGCCATCGACAGCGTGCCGGCGATCTTCGCCATCACCCAGGACCCGTTCATCGTCTACACCTCGAACATCTTCGCGATCCTCGGCCTGCGCGCCCTGTACTTCGCCCTGGCGGCGCTGATCCACCGCTTCGCCTACCTGAAGTACGCCCTGGCCCTGGTGCTGGTGTTCATCGGCGCGAAGATCTTCCTGGTGGGCATCATCGGCAAGATCCCGGCGGTGATCTCCCT
The DNA here is from genome assembly GCF_018408275.1 of Pseudomonas sp. Pc102. Classification (NCBI taxonomy): domain Bacteria; kingdom Pseudomonadati; phylum Pseudomonadota; class Gammaproteobacteria; order Pseudomonadales; family Pseudomonadaceae; genus Pseudomonas; species Pseudomonas sp. Pc102. Next base: position 3,095,256 of record NZ_AP021905.1, read on the forward strand.
GAGCGTGACCCTGGGCCTGCTCATTGGCGGCGTGCTGCTGTCGCTGTACAAGACCCGTGGCCAGGCGGCGCAGCCCATCGAGGAAAACCGCGCGAGCTGATGGCGCGGTGTCACACCCGCCCCCTCGCGCACTGACGCGCCGAGGGGGCTTTTTGTTAGGCTGCGCTCCTTTTTTCGCAAGGAGCATCGCTTGGCCCTTTCAGCATGGAAGCACCTGCCCGCGTTGGCGGCCCTGTTCATCGCCACCACGGCGAACGACCATACCCTGCCCAGCACGGTTTACCGGGGCACGGCAGGGGACATGCAGCTGGAGGTCATCCTCCAGTTCGACAGCGCCTGGGACGTCATGGCCGGGTTCGTCGAGACATCGGCCGCCGCCGATCACCTGACCCTGGAAGAGACCCCCTATGACGCCAGCGAGCCGCTGCTGATCAACCTGCGCGACGGCACGCCATTGCCGCCGGCGGCGATCGAACTGCAACCCTTCGCCCTCGACCAGAAGGTGCTGCAAGGGCGCTGGATCGACCTGCGCACCCGCGAGGAGCGTCCGCTGCAGCTGCAACGGGAGCAGGTGTTCCGCGAAGGCTCCAGGGCTGTCTACGAGGCCGACCTGCTGCAGCAGGGCACCAGCCAGGGCATGAGCTTCCGCGTGCATGCACGCAAGGCGGCCAACGAAGCGGTGCCGGTCTTCGACCGCATCACCGTCATCGACAAGGCGAGCGGCGCGACGCGACAGGTGATCGAGGGCCTGGATGCCTACTTCTTCGGCACCGACACCCTGCGGCTGGCCTACCTGGACGATGACGACGTCGTCGACTTCTCCTTCGTGCCCAAGCGCATCCGCGAGAGCGACAAGGCCCTGGCCAGTGGCACGGTGCAGTACTACCTGTACGATCCGGCGTCCGGCCGCTACGCACTGCACGCGGGCCTGACCGAGATGGCCGGCAGCGGCTCGCTGTACCCCGACGCCCACCAGCGCGGGCGCTTCGAATACCGTCCCGAAGGCGGCGATGGCTACCGGCCCGGCACCTTCCACGCGGGTTTCTATCGCCTGGACGCAGGGCAGCGGGTGGTGGCTGAACCGGCCGGGGAGGCCGCGCAATGAGCCGCCTGTTCCGTTCCTGCTTGCGTCTGGCGCTGCTCGCGGCCCCGTGTGGGCCCGGCCTGGCCGGCGCCGTGGATGTCTACCAGGGCACCCTCGGCAAGCAGGCGGTCACCCTGGTGACGTTCCAGCAGAACCGCATCATCCGCGGCGTGTATTTCTATGACCGCTACCGCACGCCGATCCGCCTCAAACCGGTGTTCAGCAACAACGAGCCCAACAACGGCATCGGCATGGACGAACTGGACGCCGGTGGGCTGCCGGCTGCGCGCATCCGTGTGTTCTTCTCGGGCTACTACAAGCGCGATGCCACCCTCAATGGCACCTGGACCGACTACCGCACCGGCAAGAGCCTGCCCATCCACATGAAGCACGTGGCCATGCTGCGCTCCGACGAAGCCTGGCCGGGGGCGACCACGGCGGTGTTGCAGGCGGCCTCCACCGAACGCTTCTACTTCCAGGTGCCGCTGGCCAAGGACGGTGGCACGGCGTCGGCCATCGAGGTGTATGCGAAGAAGACCGGCAAGCGCGTGCAGACCCTGAGCCTGCCGGGCTGCCGCAGCGAGGATGTGGAAACCGTGCAACTGGCGGTGGAGCAGGGCGCTACCCAGTTGCGGGTGGGCAAGCGCTACCGCTGCGCGGGCGTGGCCTTTGCCTGGGACGAGGGCACGGGGCAGTTCGAATCCCTACGTTGAGACGCTCGAGCGGGCGTCTCCCGTGGCTCAGAGGAACTCGGCGCGGATGCGGTCGGTGTCGAACGGGGTGATGCCCTCGCTCAGGCCGAACAGCGTATCGGCCTGCTCGGGCGTGTCCACCCGGCTGCCGCGCGCCTCGGCATGCAGCGCGAACAGGGTGTGCAGGTCCGGGGCGGCGAGGCTGGTCATGGCGCGCAGCATCAGCGTGATGCCGCTGAGGTTGTTGGCGACGTTGTTCCAGCGCGGGTAGCCGCCCAGGCCGATGTCCGTCCAGATCAGGCAACTCTGCTCCAGGTCGATGATGAAGGGCAGGCAGGTCTGCTGGTTGGCGGAGAGGTCGAGGCGGTCTTCCACGGTGCGGGCCTCGAAGACCTCGCCGGAGTTCACATCGCTGCGGGCCATCCAGCCGGCGAAGCATTCCGGCAGGTCGCAATAGGGCTGGTTGGTGTAGCTGTTGACGCAGGGCACCACGAAGCGCAGGCCCTTGTCGCGCAGCAGTTGCAAGTCGAGGTCGATGAACTCGGCGGCGCCCTTGGGAGCGTCGACGATGTCACCGCTGTGGTGGCCGCCGTAGCCGTGCAGGTTGTAGTAGGAGACCACGTCCCGGAAGACGTAGGCGCCGTCGAAGAAGGCGGCGGACAGGTCGATGTCGGTGCGGCTGTGGCCGTTGGTCCACCAGAGGAACAGGCGGATATAGCGCGAGTCGGGCAGTGGCAGGCGGCTGCCGCGCACCAGGGTCCGCAGCGAGCGCGACGCCGAGCGCTGGGCCAGGGGCACCATGCGGTCGACCAGCTCCGGCGCCAGGTAGCAGCGGCCCAGTGGCGGGCGGCTGGCGAAGCGGGCCACCAGGGTGGCGCGGATCAGGGCGATGGCGTCGGCCAGGTGCTCGGGTGCTATCGGTGCGCGCCGGTCCGGGAGGCTCCAGGCGCGGGCGGCATCGCCCTTGGGGAAGAAGGTGCGCAGGGGCGCGTGCCCGCGATGTTCGAACTGCGCCAGGGCCTGCAACAGCACCGGCGTGGCGACCTGCTGGGCGACTTCGGCGAACTGCCCGAGCACGGACCCGGGCTGGGCGCTGATGCGCAGCAGGTGGTCCAGGCGCCGGGCCATTTCGCCGGGGCGGGCGGCCAGCTGCCGCGTGGCGGCCTGGGTGTCGCCGCTTTCCAGGGCATGCTCGACCTGGCCGTTGAACCCCTTGAACGGCAGGTCTTCGCGCAGCACCCTGAAGGCTTGCCAGGCACGTGGGTACTGCTCGCTGTAGTCGCCGGGGTGCAGGCTTTCGCCGAGGCGCTTCCAGCGCTCGGGCCAGCGGCGCATGTCTTCGGTGGGGTCGCCAGTGGCTTCCAGCAACGCCAGCAGCCGGCGCCGTTCGCGGCGCTTGAAGCCCTTGAAACGGCAGGGCTCGACCAGCGAGACATCGCCATCGCAGAGCGCCACGGCCAGGCGCAGCACATCGGTGGCGGTGCCGATCCGCTGGTCGATGAAGCGCTCGGCACGTTCGCCGGGGACGAAGCGCAGCAGCCAGGCGGCGATCAGCGCGAGGTTTTCCTTGAAAGGGATCTCCTCTGGCAGCAGGTCTAGCACCTTGTCGCGGTATTGGCGCACGAACCACTGCAGGTCGGCCTTGTCCTCCACCGACAGCGAGGTGCGCGAGGCGGCCAGGCGGGTGCAGATCAGCTCGAATTCCGCCTGGGTGCCCAGCTCGATCTCACGCGGGTGGCGCTCGTGCAGCAGGGGCACCGGCCGGCTGGGGTCCTGCACGTAGAGGCGGCGCAGGGTCAGGTAGTGGTACACGGCACGCTGGTACAGCTGCGCCTCGTCGAGGGTCAGGCTGCCGGCCGGAAAGTCGGGGAACAGCGGGCGGTATTCGCGGTGCGCGCCGGTCATCGCGGCCAGGTGGCGACGCAGGTCGCGTAGCACCCGCTCTAGCTGTTCGGCGGAGAGGGTCAGCAGGCGTTCACCGAGCGCCTCGGAGAGCACGAAACCGAGCTGCTCGGTTTCCTTTTGCACCATGGCCAACTGGGCCAGGCTGGCGCCACCCTCACCGGGGCTGACCGCGAACTTGCGGCAGCGGCGCAGGAAGATTCCGTTCACGTCTGCTCCTGAAATGAAAAGCCCACCGTGAGGTGGGCGGGTGGGAAGCGGGCACCCTAGATTCAGGGGTAGAAGGAAGGACGCCCATAGCCACGGCGCCGAGGATATTGCAGGCGGCGGGAAAAATGAATCACCCCTTGCAGACGAATGCTCGACGCCTTCGCATCATGGCGATTCCCTCCTGGTCTGCCGCTGGTGGGCACCTTCGCTTCACGCCATGATTGGCCTTTTTGCGCAGGCCGTGGATCGGCCAGGCCCGCTGTGCAGGGAAACCGCGATGCCCATGGAATCGGAACTGGCCTCGGCCGCCTGGCTCTACCTCGGTGGCGAGGGTATCGAGCCCCATTGCCTGGCGACGGACGCCTATGTGACGCCGCTCTGGTGCCTATTGCTGGCCGGCGCCGAGGTGGTGCCGGCGATCACCCCGCCGCAGCAGGAGGCGCAGACCCCCCGGTTCGGCCTGCGCCTGCCGCTGGCCACGGCGCAAGGCAACTGGGCGCAGTTCGATGCCTATATCCGCCGGCACCCCCAGCACCATCGCGTGCCCGCCATCGGGTTGTGCCTGGATGCGGTGGCGGTGTTCCTCAGCAGTGCCGTGACGCGGAGTGGGGCGCCGGTCGAGGCACTGTGGCTGCAGGGCGACCTGGATGCGGTTTCCGGGCCCTTCGACGCCAACACCGATTCGCGTATCGGCTTCTGGAAGTGGAACGCGGACACGCGCCTGCACGCGTTGCAGGCAGGCACGGTCGACCTGCACGACGTCACCCTGGTGCTGGACTACGAGGACCTCGACGAATGGGTGCGGGCCTTCGGCCTGGATACGCTGGACCATCCCTGGTTCCGCGCCTTGAGCCATATCGAGAATTTCAGCGAGTTGCATGCGCCCTTTGGTGAGCTCGCGGAGCCCGTCGAGGCCGAACCGCTGCCAGATGAGTTGGATGAGAGCGATATCGAGCCCGGCGAAGAGGCTGAGCTTGAACTGGGGCTTGAACCAGAGCTTGAAGTGGAGCGGGAGGCGCCCGTGTCCCCTGAAGAGTGGGCGCGCCGTTACACGGCGGGCGACCCCGCTGCGGCGCTGGCGTTGTCCCACCTTGCCGCTGAGCCGGCCCAGGCCATGCGCTGGGCACGATGTGCCTGTGGCCTGGAAGGCACGGCCAAGCCCACCGCGGCGGCCTGGTTGCGGCTGGCGCAGCTGGCGTTCGAACGGGCCGGCAGCCTGGCGGACCTGCAACAGGCGCGCGGCTGGGTGGAGCGTGGGCAGGCGCTGGACCATGAGCTGGATGAGGTCCATGCGCTGCTGTTGCTGCAGGCACGCCTGTGGCTGGATGCCGAGGCTGGGCCGGTGGACGGTGCCCAGGCCTTCGCCGCGCTGGAGCGCCTGTTGCTGCTGAGTGGGCGCAACCAGCCGGAGCACACCGAGGGGCTGCACCTGCTCGGCCTCTGCCGCCGTGACGGGCTGGGTTGCACGGTAGATAAGGAGGCAGCGCGGGTGCTGTGGCGCTCGGCGGCGGCCGATGGCCATGGCCCGGCGACGCAAGCGCTGGTGGCGTTGCTGGCGGCCCAGGCCGAAGCCGAGGAAGACGCCGAAGCGGCCGAGCGGCTGTGGCTGGAAGCACTGAACCACGCCGAGGTTTACCTGGAGTGTTTCGCCGAGGACGGTGCCCCGGAAGTGGCTGCCTTCATGCACGGTTTCTGCGGTGAGCTGGCGTTGCGCACCGATCCCGTCGACTGGGAGGAGGCCGAGGCGCACCTGCTGCGTGCAGCCGAGGCGGGGCATGCCGAGGCCATGGGCCTGTTGGCGGTGGAGGTGTACCGCAATCGCCACAGCCCGCTGCGCGACCTGCGCCGGGCGTTGCACTGGGCCTGGCGCTATGGCGTGGCGAGCGGCGTGCTGAAGTCGGCCGACGCCGGCTGGCAGCGCTGGGTGTTCGCGCTGTTCTGGCTGCTGCGGGGGTAGGGCAGGCGCATCGCCCGGGCCGTTGCGGGCCGGGCGATGGCGCGTTGCATCAGTAGGTGATGCACACCGACTTCACCTCGGTGAAGCCTTCGATGGCGGCCTTGCCGAACTCGCGACCCATGCCCGATTGCTTGTAGCCGCCGAAGGGCAGGTTGGGGTCCACCGGCACGTGGTTGTTGACCCAGACGGTGCCGGCCTCGATGCGCGGGATGAGGTCCATCACCCGGCCCAGGTCGTTGCTCCAGATGCTCGCGGTCAGCCCATAGCGGCTGTCGTTGAGCATGTCCACGGCCTGGTCGAGGTCATCGAAGGGCAGCACCGAGAGCACCGGGCCGAAGATTTCCTCGCGCACCGAGGTCATCCCCTGGGTGACCTTGCCCAGCACCGTGGGCTGCACGAAATAGCCAGGCAGGTCGGGCTGGCCGCCGCCGGTGCAGAATTGCGCGCCTTCCTCGCGGGCGATTGCCAGGTAGCGCAGCACGCTGGCCTGCTGGCGGCGGGAGACCAGGGCGTTGACCTGGGCTTCCGGGTCCATGCCCGCGCCGACCTTCAGTTGCGCCACCTGGGCGGTCAGCGCCTCGACGAAGTCCTGGTAGCGGCTGGCGTGCACGTAGAGGCGCGAAGCGGCGGCGCAGACCTGGCCCTGGTTGAGCAGGCCGCCCCCGATGGCACCGGCCACGGCTTGCTCGATATCGGCGTCGGCCAGCACCAGCATGGGGTTCTTGCCGCCCAGCTCCAGGGTGAAGCGGGTCATGTTGTCCAGCGCCGTGCGGCCGACCTGCTTGCCCACGGCGGTGGAGCCGGTGAAGGACACCTTGTTCACCAGCGGGTGGGCCACCAGCGCCGCACCGGCATCGGCACCGCCCACCAGCACGTTGAAGGCACCCGCCGGGATGCCGGCCTGTATCGCCAGCTCGGCCAGGCGCAGGGCCGTGAGCGGCGTCTCGTCCGCCGGCTTGATGATGATGGTGCAGCCGCAGGCCAGTGCCGGCATCACCTTCCACAGGGCGATCATCATCGGGAAGTTCCACGGCACGATACCGGCGACCACGCCGGCCGGCTCGCGGCGGGTGTAGGCGTTGAAGCGCGCCTGGGCCGGCACGGGGATGGACACGTCCAGCGTCTGGCCTTCGATCTTGGTGGCCCAGCCCGCCATGTAGCGCATGTAATTGACCGAGGCGCCGACCTCCACCGCGCGGGCGAGGTGGATGGACTTGCCTTGGTTGAGGGTTTCCAGCTGCGCCAGTTCCTCGCCATGGGCTTCCACCAGGTCGGCGAAGCGCAGCAGCACCCGCTCGCGCTCGGCGGGGGCCAGTCGGCTCCAGACGCCGGAGCGGAAGGTGCGGTGGGCCGAGGCGACCACGGCGTCCACCTGCGGGGCGTCGGCCTGCAGGGTGCGCGAGAGCACCGCGCCGGTGGCGGGGTTGTGCACCTCGCGCGGGGTGCCTTGTGCGCCCTGGTGCTGTTGGCCGTCGATGAACGAGGCGTGGGTTCGGTCGACGAAGGCGTCGACGCTGGGGAGGGTGTTGATCAGGGCATTGGACACGATCGGCTCCTGGTTCGGGCAGCGGGATGGGGCGCCCGCATGGGGCGTGCCCCAGCTTAAGGAGGGAGCCGGTGCCGGGCTTGACTCTGCCTGCCATGCCGACATGACCCAGCGTGCAGCGGGCGCGGCGTGTCAGGCAGACGCAACGACCTGGCAGCGGTGAGCAAGCGGCGCCGAGGTGCACGTGGGATAGTCGGGGCGTCGTCTGCGAGGGCGACACCATTGTTGCTTGCTCCGTGTCACCATGCTTCGCCGCCGCCCTGGTCATCGGCGGCATTTTTTTGCCCGCATTTTGGCGGGAAGGCGGACGAGGTCGGAGCACAGGGCGTAGTTCGTCGCACGGGTAGAGGTACGCAACCCATGCTGCCGGAGCAGCCGGCAATCACGGTGTGGGATGGGGCCTCGGGGCGATGGGTTTCGCTGCGCTCTACGCCATCCTGCGGGGCGTGCGGGCATGTCAGGCTGCTACAAGAGCAGCGGCAGGCAGGGGCAAGACGCCCGGGGAGGGCGGGCGCAGAGTGTTCGGGAACCTGCGGCTTCGACCGCACCGGCCGTGATGGCCGGATAACGATAAACAAGAACAATGCATTCGAGGGCCCTGACGATGTCGATCGACGCCAAGCTCACCGCACATTTGAATCGAGGTACGGTCGGTTTCCCCACCGCGCTGGCCAGCACCATCGGGCTGATCATGGCCAGCCCGGTGATCCTCACCGCCACCATGGGCTTCGGCATCGGCGGCAGCGCCTTCGCCGTGGCCATGCTGATCGCCATGGTGATGATGCTCGCGCAATCGACCACCTTCGCCGAGGCGGCCTCGATCCTCCCTACCACCGGTTCGGTCTACGACTACATCGCCTGCGGCATGGGGCGCTTCTTCGCCATCACCGGGACCATCGCGGCTTACCTGATCGTCCACGTGTTCGCCGGCACGGCGGAAACCATCCTCGCCGGGGTCATGGCGCTGGTGAACTTCGAGCACCTCAACACCCTGGCCGAATCGGCCGGCGGCTCCTGGCTGCTGGGCGTGGGCTTCGTCATCGTCTTCGGCATCCTCAACGGCTTCGGCGTCAGCGTGTTCGGCAAGGCCGAGGTGATCCTCACCTTCGGCATGTGGACGACGCTGATGGTGTTCGGCATCGCCGGCCTGATCGCCGCGCCCGCCGTGCAACTGGACGGCTGGTTCGGCACCTCGCTGATCGGCACGGACCTGGTGACCATCCTCTCCCTGGTGGGCATGGCGATGTTCATGTTCGTCGGCTGCGAGTTCGTCACCCCGCTGGCGCCGGACTTGCGCAACTCTGCCCGTACCATGCCGCGCGCCATGGCCCTGGGCCTGTTCGGCGTGGCCTCCTGCATGTTCATCTACGGCGCGGCGATGAAGCGCCAGGTGGAGAACGTGGTGCTCGACGAAGCCACCGGCCTGCACCTGCTGGACACGCCCATGGCGATTCCGCAGTTCGCCCAGCAGGTGATGGGCGACATCGGCCCGATCTGGCTGGGCATCGGCTTCCTCTTCGCCGGTGCCGCCACCATCAACACCCTGATGGCCGGCGTGCCGCGCATCATGTACGGCATGGCGGTCGATGGCGCGCTGCCGAAGGTCTTCGCCTACCTGCACCCGCGCTACAAGACGCCGCTGCTGTGCATCGCCGTGGCGGTGTTGATCCCCTGCCTGCATGCCGCCTGGCTGGGCGGCAACACCGACAACATCTTCAACCTGGTGCTGGCCGCCGTCTGCGCCTGGAGCACCGCCTACCTGCTGGTGACGATCTCGGTGGTGATCCTGCGCATCCGTCGCCCGGACCTGCCGCGTGCCTACAAGTCGCCGTTCTTCCCGCTGCCGCAGATCGTCTCCAGCGCCGGCATCCTGCTGGGCATGTGGTTCATCACCCCGCCGGGCATGAACCCCAAGGACATCTACGGCCCCTTCGCCGTGATGCTCGGCCTGACCGCCGCCTACGCGCTGTTCTGGACGGTGGTGGTACAGAAGGTCAATCCGTTCCGCCCGGTGCCGGTGGAGGAGGTGCTGGAGAAGGAATTCGCCGCCGAGCCGGGCATCCACGCCAGCGAGAGCTACGGCCATGCTTCTCGCGCTGCGTGAGTTCTTCGGCAACGGTCGCGCGCCCTCCGGCTATCGGCCGGGGGCGACCCTGGCCCTGGTACGGCGCAACCTGGGCGGCCTCGCTTTCGAGGCGCTGGAGCCGGGCAGGGGGCGCTTCACCCTGGAGGGCGGGCTGAGCTTCGAGGCCCGCGAGCGCACCCAGTCGGAGCTGCTGATGCACCTGGTGCTCACCGAATTCGAACTGCGGGTGCCGACTCGTTCCGAAGGCGTGGCGGTGATCGACCTGCGTCACACAGGCGCCATCCGCCGCCAGGGGCTGGCCTGCGTCCGCCGCCATGGCAATGCGCCCGGACTGGCGGGGGTGATCGCCGCGCTGGAAGGCGACGAGGCGTTGAGGGCGGCGCTGATGCCGCTGGATTTCAAACGCCTGCGCATCGAGCGCGACGGCGATCACTGGCAGGTGCGGCTGGAGCACATGGGCGCCAGCGAGGTGGTCAATCGCATGCCGGCGTTCCGTCGCTACATTCGCCTCGACGACGCGCAGCAGGCCCATCTGCTGAATGCGCTGCCTGCACTGGCCCGGGTGCTGGCAGGATTCTGAGTGGCTTCAGGCCCCTGTCGCGGGGGCCTTCTTCATGCCCGGGATCAGCACCAGCTGGCGCAGGTCGGCGACCCTGAGGTCAACGCTCTTGCCGCTGGGGGACAGCGCCAGTTCGCCGATGGCGTAGACGCGGAAGTAGTCGACTTCTTCCCTCAGCAAACCGTCCAGGTAGCCCTTGAAGCGGTAGGCGTCCATCTGTTCCTTGGAGATGTAGAGGAACACCGGCTTGTTATCGATCCGGTCGTAGAACTTCAGCTTGAAGCCGCTGCCGTAGCGGTCCACCAGCAGCGCGCCGCCCTGCAGCACCCGGTTGGCGTTGCCCAGCCTGGCGTACTTGATCGCCTTGAAGTACGCGCCCAGCGGCATCTCGCCTTCACCCACCACGCGCAGGCGCATGGCCTTGAACTCCTCGTCGCCAAGCTCCAGCCGTGCCTGCCGGTAGCACTCCACCAGGCGCTCCAGGCTGTTGGTGCGCTGGTTGATCGCCTTCTTCTCGGTGCTTGGGGCCGGGGATTCCTCTGGGGTGCCGGCGGGCTTGCGCGCGGGGGCGGTCGGCGTGTCGGGCTTCTCGACGCTGGGCCTGGCCCGTTCGACCGGGGGCTCGAACACGTCGATGTAGTCGTGCAGCTTGCGCCGGGCGTGGCGCTGCCGGGCCTCGGCCTCGCTCTCGCCGGGCAGCCTGCCTTCGGCGTCCTCGTCCTCCTCGTCGGCCATCCATTCGCAATCGGGCGCATGGGCCGAGTGCGGGTTCTCGCGAAAGTGCGCGGCCTTGTAGGTCTCGTTCGGCTGCTTGTCGTAGTTGGCGGCGGTGACCTTGGTGCCCAGCGCGCGGCAGGCCTCGCAGGAGCACAGGAAGTCGAAGCGGCTGCGTGGCTCGGGCAGGGAGAAGAACGCCCGCCGGGCTTCGGCGATGGACAGCACCTCGTCCAGCTGGACGCAGTAGGCACGGGTGATCGGGGCTTTGGTGGGCATCCGGGGCGGTTCCCTGGCTGGGGCATGAGGCGGGATTATGCAGGCTGGCGCGATGGCGGCAAACGCTGCGGGGCTGGAGTGGGTGACGGGCGGGTGCTAGGTTCTTGGCGTGTCGTTATTCAACAAGGAGTGATTCATGGCATCGCACAAGATGAAGGGCCCCAGGACCGCCGGCCTCAAGCCGGGCATGGGCACCGCCCACCCGAAGAGGGGCCGGGGCACCCGCAAGGAGCGCTCGGGCACCCAGGCCCTGGTGATCGCCGGCGGCATCGTCCTGCTGGTCATCGTGCTGGCGGTGCTGGCCCGCTGAGGCGCAGCGAGACCATCGAGAAAGCCCCGGCCAGTGCCGGGGCTTTTCGTTTCAGAGGTCAAGCAGCTGCGGGGCGATGCCGAGGGCGCTGGCGATCTTCTCCCGGGTCGCCTTGCGCGGCCTGGTGGCCTGCTCCTGCTGGGCATAGGCCGGCTGGCTGATGCCGTAGCGTCGACAGAGCTCCCGGATGTTGCTTTGTGGATGCTCGGCCAACAACACGAATTCGCGTCTTATCGACATGGTGGTGCACTCCTGCCACGGCATCGCTCGAACTCCTCATTCGACGGATCCCGTAAGCCTAAATGCGTTACCTATGTCTCCCGACACCTGTCACCTATGCCCCCCGGCTGAACACCGTGCGCACCTCCGCGCGGTGCTGCCGGCGAGTCCGAGGTGCGCGCAGCACACCCTGCGTCCGGAGTGAGCGGCGGCTGCATGCTCCGAGGTCTGGTTGCGGTCCTTCTAGGGCGCCAAAAGCAAAGCCACGTCCCAAGGGCGTGGATGTTTAAGAGGCGCCGGGAATCGCGTTGCCGGGCAGCCGCCCAGCCCCGGGCAATCCGCGCCAGCCGGAGCGGCTGGCACCAAATCTGCATTCGCAGAAGCCGTGGGAGTCCTTGTTGCGCTCGCATAGATAACATGTTAACAATCTCGCAACAAAAACAAGACAACTCCGGAGGTTCGTATGCGTGCTCAAGAAGCTCGTGGCGGTCTGGAAGACTGGCAGGCGGCGCTGCAGTCCATCTGTGGCAGGTTCGAGACCCGGCTGGCGACCAGCCGTTCGCTGTTCATCGGCGAGATCTCCTCGCAGTGCCATTCCGGCCTCACCATGGCGCACCTGCGCACCAATGCCGGGCTCATTTCACGCGCTTCCCTCAAGGCCGACCGCGATGACGATCGCCACTGCTTCCTGATCAGCCAGCGCAGCGGTTTCTCCCGTGTGATGCAGGGTGGCGTCAGCATCGACCTGGCGCCTGGCGAACTGCTGCTGATGGATTCGGTGGGCGCCTGCGAGATCACCCCCTTCGGCCTCATCGACCACGCGTCCCTGCACCTGCCCCGGGTGGCGGTGGAGCGGGCGTTCAAGTCCAAGCAGGCCAAGTTCGGCAAGATTTCCTCCAGCCGTGCCAGCGGCAAGATGCTCCACTTGCTGATGGACCAGCTGTGCCGCGAGCAGGCCGCCTCGGATGACGCCGAAAGCGAGGCCCTGGAGAATGCCTTCATCTCCCTGCTGGAGCCGGCGCTGGGCCAGGACCGCGCGCAAGCCGCATCGAGCGAATCGTTGCAGGGCGCCAACCTGCGCAGCTACGTGCAGAAGATCATCGACGAGTCGCTGTCCCAGCCCAACCTCACGCCCCTGGCCCTGGCCAATCGCCTGGACATCTCGGTGCGCCACCTGTACCGGCTGTTCGAGGAGGAGGGTGACAGCGTCTGCCGCTACATCCAGCGCTCACGCCTGAAGCGCAGCGCCGACGACCTGGCCAACCCCATCCTCAAGGGTGAGTCCATCACCTCGATCGCCTACAAGTGGGGCTTCACCGACTCGGCGCACTTCAGCCGCTCGTTCAAGAAACACTTCGACCGCTCGCCCAAGGACTACCGCGCCGGTGCATTGATGCAGGCGGCCGCCGGGTTCTGACGGCCGCCCCATCGGCTAGCCCAGCCGCGTGGCCAGGTTCTCCACCTGGTCACGCAGGAAGCCGGCGAAGGCCTCGCCCGGTTGCTGCAGCTGGATGAAGGTCAGCATCGGGTCCTCCACCGCAGTGCGCACCCCCGCCAGTTCCTCCATCACCGCCAGGCCACAGAAGGGCACGTAGGCTTCCGCGTAGCCGCCCTCGTGCACTAGCACCAGGCGCCCACCACAGAGCGCATCCGCTGCCTCGCGCAGCAGCGCCGTCATCTCCCGGAACGAGTCGCTGTGCAGCAGCATGCGCGCCAGCGGGTCCACGGCATTGGCGTCGTAGCCGCAGGCGACCACGATCAGCTCCGGGCGGAAGCGCTGTAGCGCCGGCAGCACGATACGACGCATGGCGTGCAGGTAGGCGTCATGCCCGCTGCCGGCCGGCAGGGGGATGTTGATGTTGCTGCCCAGGCCCTCGCCGCGCCCCCGATCCTCCGCGCCGCTGTAGCCCGGTGGGTAGCAGTTCTCCTGGTGCAGCGAGAGGGTCAGCACCTCGTCGTCCTCCTCGTAGATCGACTGGGTGCCGTTGCCGTGGTGCACGTCCCAGTCGATCACCGCGACCCGGCGCAGGCCGTGCTTCACCCGCGCGGCCTCGATGGCGATGGGGATATTGGCGAGGAAACAGAACCCCATGGCCTGGTCGGCGAGGCAGTGATGGCCCGGCGGACGCGACAGCGAGTAGGCGTTGTCCGCTTCGCCGCGCAGCACGCAGTCGACGGCGGCGATGGCCAGGCCGGCGGAGAGCCTGGCGATCTCGTAGCTGCCCGGGCCGATGGGCGCCTCGCTGCCCAGCTCGCCGCCGCCGGCATCGCTCATGGCCTTGAAACGCTCCAGGTAATGCGCCGGGTGGACGCGCAGCAGGTCCTCGTGCGTGGCCGGCTCCGCGCCGCGCTGCAGCAACTGGTGGGAGAGGCCGGAAACATCCAGCAGGCTCTTCAGCCGGCGCTTGGACTCGGGGGATTCGGCGAAGCCCGTGGCGGCCGGCGGCTGCACCCAACCGCCCACGGGCAGGGTCAGGGCGTGCATGCCGGCGCTGTGCCAGAAGCAGAGTTCATCGGAAAAGAAGGCGGTACGGCGGCTCATGGTTGGACTCCGTTGTCGTCGAGGGAAGGGGTGGGCGCGGTGCCGCGCAGGCGGCTGAAGCTGAGGGCGGCGAAGGACAGCAGCAGGCAGGTGGCGCTGAGTAGCAGGACGCCGCGCATGCCGACGCTGCTCTCCAACAGCGGGCCGGCGATGGCCGGGCCCAGGGCGAGGCCGCCGCCGATCAGCAGGTTGGTGGTGTTCATCAGGCGGCCGTCGCGGTCCAGATCGGCCAGGCAGGCGAGGATGAAGGGCAGGGCGAAGGTCCAGGTGTACTTGAACACCAGGGCTGCGGTGGCGAAGCGCGCGAGGCCGGGCTCATCGAGCAGGAGCAGCACGGCGCCGGTCATCAGGGCGTAGCCGAGCAGCAGCATCGTCCCGCGCGGCCAGCGCTGGCCGATCAGCGCGGCACAGGCGGAGCCGGCGATGCCCAGCAGGGTGGCGATGGCGAGGATGCGCCCGCTGCTGGCCGGGTCGATGGCCGCGGCGCTGGCGATGCTGCCGATGAAGGTCCATACGCCGCTGAGCCCGACGTAGAACACCAGCACCGCGAACAGCGCCAGCAGCGCGCGCCAGCCCAGGCCGCCGCGTTCCCTCACCTGCGCCCGGGTGCTCGCGGCCATGCCCTGGAAGCTCCCCGCCAGCGGCAGGCACAGCAGCATCAGCAGGGCCAGGCCCAGGTACAGCGCCTGCAGGCCGAAGCGCGCGAACAGCGGTGGCAGCAGCCACAGGCCGGCGGCGCCGAGCACCAGCTGGCCCATGACCCAGAGGCCATAGACGCGGTCCCGGTCCCGGCTCTGCGCGGCACTGGCGATGCACAGCACCATCAGCGTGCCGCCGGCCAGGGCGCTGACCACGCGCAGCGCCATCAGCGGATGGAAGGCGCTCGCCCAGGCCGAGGCCAGGTTGGCGACGATGAACAGGAGCGCCGCAGCGCGCGCCACCCGTCGCCAGTCCAGGCGTGGCTGCCAGAGGTAGGCGGGCAGGGTGGCCAGGCTCATGGCGGCCAGTTCGGCGGAGAACAGCTGGCCGATCTGCGCCGGGCCGAGGCCGAGCTGGAGGGCGTACTGGGTGGCGATGGCCGGTGCCGCCATCAGCACGCAGGGGACGATGGCGGCGAACAGCACGATGGCCAGCAGGCGGGTGCGGGGCAGCCCCGCAGGGGTGGCGGTGGTCATGGCGATGCCCTCAGAAGACATGGACGAAGCGCAGCAGCAGGTTGTTCTGCTCGAAGGCGTTCTCGGTGGCGACGTTGCGCGTCAGGCCCAGCAGCACCTGGTTGCGCGGGTCCAGCCAGTGGCCCACTTCGAAGCCGAGCTGGGTGTAGCGCTGGTGGGTGTCGTCGAGGGTGCGGCCATTGAGCTCCAGCTCGCCGCCGTCGGCGTGGATCAGGCGCAGGGCGCCGTAGGTGCTGGGGGTGAAGTCGTAGGAGGCGAAGGCTTGCAGGCGGTAGAGCGGCTTCTGCTCCAGGTCCTGGCCGAAGTAGTCGTCGTTCTTGCCGTAGAGCTGGGCTTCGAGGTTGGCCTCCAGCATCCACTTCTCGCCCACGCCCTGGGTGTAGTTGTAGTTGAGGTGCAGGGCCCAGCGGTTGGCGCCCGGGGAGGCGTCGGGGTTGCGTCCGTGGTACTCGCCCACCGGCACCGTGAGCATGGTCAGCAGGCCGCTGTAGGTGCGTGATTGCGGGTCGTTGATGAAGAACAGCGTGCCGCCCACCTGCGGGTCGCCCAGGCCGCGCTCGCTGCTGCGGCTGGCGGCGCCCGGCGCGCGGATGTCGACGTCCACGTAGGGCACGATGAACTGCGGCGTGCACAGGGTGCCGCAGATGTCGGTGAAGATCAGCTGGCGCCAGGCGAAGGCGTTGACCGAGAGGTCGGCCTTGCCGGTGCTGTCGCCCGCGCCGTGGTAGTCGTTGGCGCGGGTCAGCGGCAGGTAGCCGACGCCCAGCACCGTGCCCACCGGTGCGGAGACGAAGTCGCGGGCGTTGAGGTCGGCGGCCTGGACGCTGGTGGCGGCGAGCGCGACGGCGAGGGCGACGACCTGAGGGAGCAGGGGCGAATGGCGGCTGTGCATGTGCAGGGTTCCTCTGGCGGATGGTGAGTGCAGGCAAAAGGCTCCCCGTCCCGCCTTCTTCAGGGCGGGTGGAGGTGGAGCCGGGGAGCGGTTGGGATTAGCCGGGGGTGTGGTGCAGCAGGTGGGCGATGCCCGCCTTGCCGTTGACGCCGAGCTTGTCGTAGATGCTGCGGATGTGATGGCGCACGGTGTTCGGCGCCAGGCCCAGGTCGCGGGCGATCTCCTTGTAGGTGCTGCCGCCGCCGAAGCGCTCGGCGACGTCGGCCTCGCGGGCGCTGAGCTGCGCCAGGGCGGTGCGCGGGCGGGCGCTGAGCAGGAGCAGGTGGCCCACCTCGGTGGCGTCCAGCTGCAGGTGCTGGCCGCGGTAGCCGGCGGCGCCGACCGCCTGGGGCAGGTGCGGACCGTTCCAGCGCGGCCATTCCAGCAGCAGGCGCTCGACGAAACCGTGCTCGGCATAGTGCAGCGTGCCCTGGCGGTCGCATACCGCGAGCGCCAGGGTGTTCGGCCCGTCGAGGGTCTCGCGCAGGGCCACCAGGGCGCGGATCTGGTTGGCGCCCTCGGCGGCCAGCAGGTGCGGCATCACCTGGTCGAGCAGGAAGCGTTCCTCTTCCCCGAAACGCGGCGCGTCCGGGCGGCGGTAGAGCGTCAGGTGCACGCTGAGCTGGGTCTGCGGGTCGATGTGGATCACACAGAGGAATTCGCCGAAGCCGTGCTTGCGGCCCAGCCAGCGCAGACCGGCGGGGGTGTCCGTGGCCTGGCTGTCGACGATCACCGCGCGGCCCGGCCGGGACTGCACCAGGCCGATGGTGATGTCCTGCTCGCGGATCGATTGCCAGTCCTCGACATAGCTCGTGGGCAGGCCGAACACCTGAGAGCTGCGCTCCTCAGGCAGGTCGGCGACCATCGCCGCGTGTCCCCACCAGGCCTTGTCGAAAGCCAGCAACGCCTGCAGGCGCTGCAGGGCATGACGATGGAAACGGGCGAGAGGCTGTTCCTGGGCCAGGCGTTGCAGGTCCAGCACGCAGCCATTGAAGGCGGCGAAACGACAGGCGGGGATGAGGTGTTCGTCGATCTGGCTCATGGGGGTACCTCTCTGCGACTTTGTTGTTCTTGTCGGAGCCGGCGAGCGGCTCTCAGTCATCAGTGGGTGGCCGGTGTCGGGGTGACGGGGCAGGGCCTGGAGCGAGTATCGCCAAGGCTTGCGGGGGTCACCATCCTACAGATGCAGGATAGGCCGGGGACCCCCGCCGGCCCTGGCCTTGGGCGTTCAGCCGGCGGTGGCCGCGAGGGTTTCCGGGAGCGTCGCGCCGCCATCCACCACCAGGGTCTGGCCGGTGATGTAGGACGCCTGGTCCGAGGCGAGGAACAGCATGGCGGCGGCGATGTCGCCAGGCTCCCCGAGGCGCCCCAGGGGCACGCCCCGGGCGATGGCGGTGGCGTGGCCGGCATCGCCGAGGTTGCCCATGGCCGGGGTGCGGATCATCCCCGGTTCCACGCCGTTGACCCGCACGCCCTCGGGGGCCAGCTCCAGCGCCGCATTGCGGATGAAGCCATTGACCCCGGCCTTGGACGCCGCGTAGTGGGTCAGTCCCGGGTAGGCCACCCGGGGCCCGGTCACCGAGGAGGTGACCAGCACGCAGCCCCCGCCCTGGCGCCGGAACAAGGGCAGGGCGCCCTGGGTGAGCCAGAACAGCGCGCCGAGGTTCACCGCCAGGGTGCGCTCCAGCAATGCCGGGCCGATCTCCAGCAGCGGCGTCAGCGGGAAGTAGCCGGCGTTATGCACCAGCACATCGAGCCGGGGGAGGCCGGCGAGCAGCTGCAGGGTGGCGTCGCGGTCGGCGAGGTCGAGGGTGACGGCGCTCACGTCGCAGCCGCCATCGCGCAGCGATCGCGCCAGGGCTTCGGCCGGCACCTGCTGCAGGTCGGCGATCAGCACGTGCGCCCCGCAGGCGGCGAAGCCTTCGACGATGGCGCGGCCGATGCCCTGGGCGCCGCCGGTGACCAGCACGCGGCGCCCGGTGAAGTCGAAGGCGTTCTTCATGGCGTGTCCCCCATGCGTTCGTAGGCGAGGGTGGGCAGGTCGACGATGCTGGAACCGCCGTCGGCCACCAGGGTGGCGCCGGTGAGGATTGAGGCCTCGTCGCTGATCAGGAAGCGACACAGCGCGGCGATTTCCTCCGCCTGCGCCGGGCGGCGCAACGGTACCTCGGCCGTGACCCGTGCATAGGCGGCGTCGAGGCTCTCTTCGTAGTGGCGCATCAGCGGCTGCATCTCCTCGTCGGCCATGGGCGTGCGCACCCAGCCGGGGCACACGCAGTTGACCCGCACGCCTTGCGGCCCGTAGTCCCGCGCGAGCGAGCGGGTGAGACCGAGCAGCGCATGCTTGGCGGTGGTGTAGCCGCACACCTCCGGCCCCGCCGCCAGGGAGGCGATGGAGCCGAGCAGGACGATGCTGCCGCGCCGCTCCAGCAGCGACGGCAGGCAGGCGCGGGCGCTGTGGAAGGCGGTGTCGAGGTTGCCGCGCATGGCGGCCTGCCAGGCGTCGTCGCTGGTGTCGGTGGCGCTGCCCAGGCCGTGGCCGCCGGCGCAGGCGAGCAGGGCGTCGATGCCGCCGAAACGCTCGCGGGTGGCGGCGACGAAGCCGGCCCAGTCAGCGCTGCTGGCGGCGTCGCCCACCAGTACCAGGCCGCCCGTCTCGGCGGCGACCCTCTCCAATGGCTCGCGCCGGCGGCCGATCAGCACCAGGTTGGCGCCTTCGGCCCCGAGGCGTCGGGCGCAGGCTTCACCGATGCCGGTGCCGGCGCCGGTGATCACCACCGTGCGCTCACGCATCGCCATGCACCGTGCGGTTGAGCACATCGCAATGGGAGGCGACGGGGAAGTTGGAGAGGGCGCCGAACTCGCCATCGGCGTAGCCGAAGATCTTGCCGTCGCTGCGGTGGGCCTTGAGGTCGATCATCACCACGCCCAGGGTGGGCACGATCTTCTCGCGCCAGACGAACAGGTACAGCTCATCGGCGATCTTGTAGTAATGGCAGCGGTCGGTGTCGCACAGGCCCTTCTCGACGCCCGCCAGGCACTGCCAGCTGTAGTAGTTCTCGTTGAGGTAGATGTGTTCGTAGACCTCGGTGGGGCTGTAGCGGTAGCGGTTGCGCAGCCCCACCAGCTCGGTGCTCGCCGCATGGGGGCAGGCGCCCGGCTGGAAGGGGCGGTCGAGGGTGCCATGGAAGAACTGCACCTCGACGCCGGTCAGGCTCTTGCCGGCCAGCGCCCGGCCATACAGGCCTTCGCGGGTGGCGGCGGCATCGGGCAGGCGGCCGAGCACGGCGGTGAAGGCGGCGGCGCCGGAGTCCAGCACCAGGCTCACCGACCACTGCTGGCCGAACTCCTCCTTGATGAAATCCACCAGGTAGATGCCCGGGCGCACCGACGTGGCGCGATAGGGCGAACGGCCACTGGATGACCCGTCGGCCAGCGCCCAGTCCAGGTGGCCGTCGGCGAACGCATGGGCAATGCTCCAGCCGTTGTCGAACTGCAGGTCGAAGCGCCTGCCGTCGAGATCGGCCAGGTTGGGCAGGATGAACGCCTCGGGCGCAAAGCCTTCGGCCAGCGCACCTACGGTGATCCAGTCGGATTGGGTGGTCATGGAACGGTCCTCGTTGTGTGGATGAGGACTCAATGGTCGCCAGTCGGGGCGGGTGGGGGTATCAACCGGAAGGTGGAGAAGCCGGAAGCTTGAAGCTTGAAGCTTGAAGCTTGAAGTTTGAAGCCAGAGCCGCTTTTTCTTCCAGCTTCCAGCTTCCAGCTTCCAGCTGCTTTTTCAGGCTGTCCCTTTAGGGACATACCCATCCCCGCCATTTGCCCCGACCATCGCCCCATACCCATCACAAGAAACCGAACGAGGGGAGGGGCGCGATGAACGAGAGCACCACACTGGAGCGGTCCGGCGCGGGCAATGGGGGTGTCAGCTACCAGGCCGTGTCCGCCGGCTATTTCGAGCAGCGCACGCTGCAGCGCCATGCGGGGTTCTTCACCCTGCTGGTGCTGGGCGTGGGCGCGGTGATCGCCGGGCAGTACTCGGGCTGGAACCTGGGCCTGGCGCAGGGCTTCGGCAGCATGCTGGCGGCGACCGTGATCATCGCGGTGATGTACCTGCTGCTGTGCTCGTCCATCGGCGAGATGTCCGCCGCGCTGCCGCACACCGGGGGCGCCTATTCCTTCGCCCGCACCACGCTCGGGCCCTGGGGCGGCTTCAGCACCGGGTTGGCGGAGAACATCGAGTTCATCCTGGCGCCGGCCGGCAACATGTTCTTCATGGGCACCTACCTCTCTGCCATCTTCGGCACCGCGCCGGAGTGGCAGCCCCTGTGGTGGCTGGTGGGCTATGCCTGCATGCTGCTGCTCTCGGTGCGCGGGCTGGGCGTGTCGATGCGCGTGGTGGTGCTGATCACCCTCGCGGCCATCGGCGTGCTGGTGTTCTTCTTCGCCACGGCGATTCCCCATGTCGACTTCGCCGCCAAGGCGCTGAACCTCGCATCGGGTGCGGACGGTACGCCGGTGGAAGTCGCCGGCGGCAACGGGCCCTGGCTGCCCTTCGGCCTGACCGGGGTGATGCTGGCGCTGCCCTTCGGCGTTTACATGTTCCTGGCCATCGAGCAGTTGCCGCTGACCGCCGAGGAGTCCCACGACCCCAGTCGCCACGTTCCGCGTGCGCTGGTGTTCGGCATCCTCATCCTCGCGGCGCTGGCCATCGGCGTGCTGTTCTTCAGCGCGTCCCTCGGGGGTGGCGCCTTCGCCATGAGCAGTTCGGGCGAGCCGCTGCTGGATGGCTTCCGCGAAATCTTCGGGCACACCGCCAGCAAGGTCCTCTCGGCCGTGGCGGTGCTGGGCCTGGCGGCGTCCTTCCTGGCCGGCAGCTTCGCCGCCGGGCGCAACATCTATTCGCTGTCCCGCGCCGGGTACCTGCCCACCGCGCTGTCGGTCACCCACCCGGTGCACAAGACGCCCAACCTCGCCCTGCTGGCCGGCTCGCTACTGGCGCTGACGATCCTGCTGGTGTTCTGGTTCGGCTTCGGCCGCGAGAACAACGCGCTGATGGGCGGGATCATGGTCAGCATGATCGTGTTCGCCGGGATGATCTCCTACATCCTGCAGAGCGTCGCCTTCATCCGCCTGCGCCGCCTGCATCCGGACCTGCCGCGCCCCTACCGCAGCCCCTACGGCGTGCTCGGCGCGCTGGTGGTGATCGGGGTTTCCGCGATCACGCTGATCTACCAGTTCCTCGACCCGCTCTACAAATGGGCGGCCCTGGGCGCCGCCGCCTGGTACCTGGTCGGCATGGCCTACTTCGCCTTCTACCGCCGCCATCGCCTGGTGCTGTCGCCGGAGGAGGCCTTCGCCGTCAGCAGCGGGCGCGACGGGCACCCGCGCTGAAGGCCGCCCACGGGCAAACCCCATGCACGTCGCGTGGCGGGGACCGGTTCGCGCCCTCGTCACGCCCCCTACGAAGCCCTTGAAACAGGAGTTGCCATGCTTTCCAACCAACCACGCCTGCACGGCAAGGTCGCGATCATCAGCGGGGGCGCCGGTGGCTGCGGCGAGGCGGCCAGCCGGCTGTTCGCCCGCGAGGGCGCGGCGGTCGCCATCATCGACCGCAATGCCGAGGCGGCACGCGCCCTGGCGGCGCAGATCGAGGCCGAGGGCGGGCGCGCCATCGGCCTGGGCGCCGACGTGTCCCAGGCCGACCAGGTGGCCGCGGCGGTGGCCGCCAGCCTTGCCGCGCTGGGCCCGGCGGACGTGCTGTTCAACCACGCCGGCACGCTGATCGTGAAGCCCTTCCTGGAGGTGCAGGAAGAGGAGTGGGACTGGCTCATGGCGGTCAACGTCAAGAGCATGTTCCTGATGACCCGCGCGGTGCTGCCGCAGATGCTGGCCAAGGGCAAGGGCAGCATCGTCTGCACCTCGTCCATCTCCGCCCAGTACGCGACGCCGGGGGAGGTGGTCTACAACGCCACCAAGGGCGCCTGCCAGATGTTCGCCCGGGCCATAGCCGTGGAGTTCCGCGACCGTGGCATCCGTTGCAACGCCGTGGCGCCGGGCTTCATCCGCACCGCCCACGGCATGCGCGAACTGCAGGAGCTGCAGGCCATGGGCGTCAACGCCAGCGAAGCCGACATCGCCGCCCAGCAGGGTCGCCTGTGCGAGCCGGAAGAAGTGGCGCGGGCCGCGCTGTTCCTGGCCTCCGACGAGGCCTCCTTCGTCAGCGGCGCGCACTTGTTCGTCGACAACGGGTTTTCGTCCGTGTAGCAGGGAAAGCAGCCGGGCGGGCCCGATGCAGGTGACTGCGTCGGGCTTTTTCATGGGGGGCGCGTAAGGAGTGAGGGTTATCACGGGAGAGGGTGGATGACGCTCTTTTCATCTACCAGCGCAGTGACAGCGGGGCCGCATGAGGCACCGAGTGGGCAGCACTGCGCGCTGCTTGGCGAATGAATGGGTTCTGTCTGCGTCAGCTGTTGGACGATTATTAAAAGGGATTCGCCCGGCAAGGCGAAACAGAAACCACCAGCAAAACTCGGCAATCGGCTTGGCCATAAAGCTTCTAGCAACACTTGACGCAGGTAGAGCCAATGAATTCGTCCCTGCGATTCGGGTGCCTTGCAACAGGGTGATCGGCGAGGCGCTGCTCTTTCCATCCACCGGCGGAGCTGCCGGGAGGTGGACCGTTGAAGCGTGGTCCACCCTGGGGGTTGGAGTGGCTCAGCCCCAGTAGAACCCGGTGGTGTCGGGGAAGGCCGAGGTCAGGCCGGCGCCACCGGCGCCTTTCTTCTGGCCCTTGATGCGCAGGCCATTGGCGCGACCGACCACGTAGTCGCCATTCTCCGTCGTCATGTCCGACAGCGGCCGCTTGAAGTCCGCCGGCGCGACCCAGGCTCTGCCACTGGCCGCGTTCACCTTGGCCGAGCCGTTGTAGGTGTGCGCCGAGGTGCCGCTGGTGAGCGCGCGCTCGATGGTCTTGATCAGTTCGGCCTTGGTGCCCGTGCCGGGGAACATCGACTTGCTGTTGTACGACTGGGTGCCGATCTTGAAGGTGGCGACGTGGGGATAGGGGCAGAGGATGCGCTCGGACAGCGTCTTGCCCGCCCAGCCTGCCAGCTCGCCCTGTTTTGCCTGGGGCACGGCGAGGATGGTGTACTCGGTGATTTTGCTCTTGATGTCGTGGGTCGCATGCCCGCCCGCGCCGTCGTTGGGCTCGGACAGATTGTTGGTGTGCTTGCCGGATTTGAAGATGTGGCAGATCACGTCCTGGTCGAGGGTGTAGCGCTTTTTCATCGGAGTCCGGTTCCTTGCTGCGATTGATCGGATGCGCAGCAAGGTTAGCAACGGATCGGTGATTGGAAAGGCGCCCGGATGGAAGGCCGACGTGTCTGGGGCGGGGTTCGCAGCGTGGGTCACTGCCCGGGGCTGGAGGCGCCCGGTGCACCGGATGAGCTGGCGGCCTGCGCCGTCGGGTAGATACGCACGCGATTGGCGCTGGCTCGTACGGTCCGGTGTTCGTGCAGGCTCTCCTTGTGGGCGTTCTCGTACATCGAGCTGAGCGCGCCGGTATAGCCGTAGACCTTGCATGCGGTGTAGCCGAGGTCGTAGAGCTCATCCGTCAGTGATTGGCTGAAGTTCTGAACGCCCTCCGCGCTGTGGCAGTTGTAGCACTTGATGGTGCCGGCGAAACCCTTCGGCAGGCCCATTTCCTGCAACCGCAGCGCCACCTCGTCGGCGTTGAGGACGAAGTACCTGGCGCGGCTGCCGGCGTAGTTCTCATCCGTTACCTTGAGCAGGTGATTGGACTTATCGAGGATCCGCTGCACGTTGAGCCGATTGCCTTTTTCATCGAGGGTGCAGTTGTCGAAGATGCCTCTCATGCCGGCCACCGAGTGGCCCCGGATGTAGACCTGGTCGTCCTCGCCGAGGCCCCTCAGCATCGGGCTTCCCGTGGAGCCAGGGCAGTACCAGAGCTGATAGATGTCGTGGCATTCGCCATCGAGCACGGAGGATCTCTTTCCCTGATAGCTGTTGATCCAGCTGTTGTTCTTGCTGGTGTATGAAAGCCCCGGCCGGGTCCCGGGCTCGCCCCGGTTGTCCCGGAAGTTATTGGCGTCGGGCATGACGAAGGGCACGAAGAGTATGCGTTTGGCCATTGAAGCGTTCCTCCTTCCTGGTGGACGGCAGACAACGGCCCGGGGGCGCTTGCCGAGAATGTCGACAGACTGTGCAGCGGACGCTGTGCGGGTCTCAATCCTCCGGCAGGTTGTTGAAGATCTTCTCCAGCGTGCCGTTGAGTTTGGTGATCTGCGCTTCGCTGAGGTCCTTGAAACTGTTGGTGAAGATGTGCGCGGTGGTGACCTGGATCTGTTCGGCGGTGCGGCGGCCGGCCTCGGTGATGGAGACCTGGGTGACACGGCCGTCGTTGCTGCAGGGATTGGTGTCCACCAGGCCATCGGCCTTCATGCGGTAGACGATCTTGGTGACGGTGGAGAGCTTGGCGATGGCGTGCTCGGAGATTTCCGAGATGCTCGACTCGCCGTTCTCCTTGAGGATGAACAGGATGCGCCAGCGCGGGATGTCCATGTCGATCTTCTTCAGCGCCTTCTCCATGGCCATGGAATAGCGGCCATGCACCCGTGCCAGCCAGTAGAAGGGGAAGTCTTCCTTGCGGAAGTTGTCGCTGGCGGGGTTGTAGCGGCTCTGGCGTTTCTTCGGGGTGGTCATGGTGACTGCGTGCTGCTGCGGGTGTGGTGGGGGTGATTTATAGGGGGTTGCACGCGGGCTGTCGACAGGCGCTCGCCATTGCCTTGATGCAGGTCAGGTTCGGCGGGGAGGCCGGGGGCCTTGGCGGTGGGCTCGCGGCGGGCTGCGCCGCCGCGAGGGTGGGGCGGGGCGTCAGGCGATCCCCTCGCGCGCGAGGCTGCGGCGGAAGTGCCCGCAGCCCTTGCCCAGCAGGGCCAGGGTCAGCACCACGGCAGCCAGGTTGAGCAGGGAGACCGAGTGGCCGACCAGCGCCGGCGACTGGAACAGGCGGTCGGTGAGCAGCGCCACCAGGGTGGTGCCCAGGCCCAGGCCGATGAGGTTGGAGATGAGCAGGAACAGCGCCGAGACCTGGGCGCGCATCTGGTTGGGCGGGAGGATCTGCATGGCCGCGGTGGAGGCGGGCATGGGGAAGGAGGCGAAGAACATCGCCGGCACCAGCAGCGCGAGCGACAGCCACAGCTCGCCCACCTGGGTGAAGGCAACCGCGGGCACCGCCATGCCGATGGCGCCGATCACCCCGGCGCGGATCGGCGCGTCGGCATGGCCGCGCCTGGCCAGCCAGTCGATCAGCCAGCCGCCGCAGAGCACGCCGCTGGTGTTGGCCAGCAGCACGATCAGCCCGAGGATGTAGCCGGCCTGGCTCGGCGCCAGGCCGAAGTTGCGCATGTAGAAGGCCGGGGTCCAGCTGAGCATGCAGAACAGCGTCATGGCGTAGAAGGAGAAGCCCAGGTAGTGGCAGGTGAAGGTCTGCCGGTGGTGGCCGAGGAAGGCGAAGGCCTGGCCCAGGCTGGGCTTGTGCACCTGGCCGTTGGCATCGAGCTTGAGGCCCTTGCGCGCCGGGTCGCGCACCGTGGCGGCGATCAGCAGGGCGACGAAGAGGCCTGGCAGGCCGACCAGGAAGAAGGTCACCTGCCACGGGCGCATGCTGCCCAGCAGCGGCACGGTCACGCTGTCGAGGTTCTTCAGCAGGTCGATCACGTAGCCGCCGATGAGGAAGGCCACGCCACCGCCGATGAAGGAGCCGATGGAGTAGATGGCCACGGCGCGGCCGAGCTTCTCGCGCGGGAACATGTCGCTGAGCATCGAATAGGTGGCCGGTGACAGCGCCGCCTCGCCGATGCCGACGCCAATGCGCGCGAGGAACATCTGGGTGAAGTTCCTGCTCAGCCCGCAGACGGCGGTGGCGAGGCTCCAGAAGGCGACGCCGATGGCGATGATCCGGGGCCGCGAGAAGCGGTCGGCGAGCAGCGCGATGGGCATGCCCATGAAGGCGTAGAACATCGAGAAGGCCAGCCCGTGGAGCAGGCTGAACTGGGTGTCGGAGAGCTGCAGGTCGTGTTTGATCGGCTCGATCATCAGCGCGAGGATCTGCCGGTCAACGAAGGAGAAGATGTAGGCCACCATGCAGATGGCGACGACGTACCACTCGTAGACGTAACGCTTGCGGGTGGTGTCGGTGGGTGTCTGGCTGGTCATTCGGTTCGGCCCCTCGAGGCGGTGGTGATGAGGTCTGCGGCAGCGTCGAATGGGTGGGGGTAGATCGGTGACGCCTGCGTTACCGATGCGCCTCGCCCGGGTGCGCCCTTTCTTGTTTTCATGCATCGCCAAGTCGCGGAACCCGTCGTCGCGGAGCCCCGTCCCGTCTTTTTATGCGCTTGTTCCCCCGGCCTCTATGCCCCAGGCGCAGCCGCTGTTCCGGCTGCGCAGATTTGCTTTGCGTGGCGTGGAAATTGCTTTCCATTTCCACCATTTCGCGGCGCCTGCAGTGGGCGCGCCGCAGCGACAGCGGGGCCACCAGCATGCTCGACGACGCATCCCTTCTCCAGCGACACCGCCTGTTGAACCCGACCGCCGGGATCGGCGAGATCCGTGACAAGGTCAGCCACTACCTGTGGCCGCACCGGATGCACATGCAGCGCAGCGAGGCACCGAATTCGGCGCTCTACGGCGTGTTCTTCGGCAGCTCCGCGCTGTTCGACCTGCACTACGGCGCACGGGTGGAGATCGATGCCGGCGACATCGCCAGCTACTACCTGGTGCGGGTCACCCTGCAGGGCTCCGGCACCCTCACCCTGGGCCGCCAGAGCGTGGCGATGCAGCAGGGCAGCCTGACCGTCTCCTCGCCCTCCGAGCGCAGCCTGATCCGCATCGACGAGGACTGCCGCAACCTCATCCTGCGGGTCGAGCGCGATGCCCTTGAGCGCCAGCTGCAGCGCTTGCTGGAGCGGCCGCTGAAGCAGCCGCTGCTGTTCGATATCCAGGTGGCGCCGGGGCACCCGGGGATGGCGGCGGTGCGCGAGACGCTGGACTACATCTGCCGCCTGCACCAGGGGCCGATGGCCGCGGGCCTGGCACCGACCCTGGGCAGCGGCCTCTCGGACTACCTGCTTTCGGTGCTGCTGACGCAGTTGCCGCACAACTACTCCGCAGCCCTCAGCGAGGACCGTCGCCAGCCGGTGCCGGTGCACGTGCGCCGGGCCCGCGACTACATCGAGGAACACCTGGACGAACCCATTGCCCTGGCCACCCTGGCCGAGCTCTCCGGCGTCTCCATCCGCACCTTGCAGAACGGCTTCGCCCACTTCCTCCAGCAGTCGCCCACCGACTACGTGCGCAGCCGGCGGCTGGCGCGGGTGCACGAGGCCTTGCAGCGGGCGGGTGCCGGCGACAGCGTCACCGACATCCTCCTGCGCCACGGTGTCAGCAGCTTCGGCCACTTCGCCACCCACTACCGCCGCCAGTACGGCTGCCTGCCTTCGGAGACCCTGCGCAGCGGCTGGTGAGCACCGCCGCTCGGTGCGTCCGGTGAGGGGCAGGTGCGCGCAGCACACCCTACGGGCGAAACGCGGGATGGCTGCACGGCTTTCGCTCCCTTGAAGGGGCGGAAGCATCAGGCACGACTCAGCCGTCGAGAAAGCGCTGGGCCAGGTCCAGCTGGGAGTTGGCCAACTGGTGCAGCTCCTGGCCGATCTGGCTGTTGCGCTGGGCCTGGCCGGCGCTGCATTCGGCCAGCCCGGCGATCTGCGCGATCTGCCGGTTGACCTCCTCGGCGACCTGACCCTGTTGCTCGATGGCGGCCGCCATCTGCAGGCTCATGCCGCTGATCTGCCCGACTTCCCCGCAGATGCGGCGCAGCGCCTGGCGCACCTGCTCCACGTCCTGCCCGGACTGCTGCGCCGCCAGCTCGCCACGGCGCGCGGTGGCCAGGGCCTCGGCGCTGCCGTCGCGCAGGCGCTGGATGGAGTGCTGGATCTGCCCCGTGGAGTCGCGGGTGCGCGAGGCGAGGGTGCGCACTTCGTCGGCGACCACGGCGAAACCGCGCCCCGATTCCCCGGCCCGCGCCGCCTCGATCGCCGCGTTCAGCGCCAGCAGGTTGGTCTGCTCGGCGATGCTCTGGATCACCGTGGCGATGCCGCTGATGGACTCGATGGACTCCGCCAGCCGGCCCACGGCCAGATCGATGTCCGCCACCGACGCGCGCATGCCCTGCATCGAGGCCTGGCTCTGCTCGGCCAGGCGCTCCCCGTCGTGGGCCAACTGGTCGACCTGGGCGGTGGCCTGGGCGGCGTCCTGCAGATTGCGCGACAGCGCCTGGATGGTGGCGCTCATCTCGTGGATGGCCGCCGCCGACTGCTCGGCTTCCTGCAACTGGCGGTCGAGTTGCTCGGCGCCGCTGGCCACCAGTTGCGCGGACTCCTCGCTGCGGGCGCGGAGGATCTCGCCGTTGATGCTGATCCGTGCCATGACCGTGCGCATGCGCAGCTTCTGGCTGTTGAGCGCCATCTCGAACAGGCCGCTGCCGCCGGATGCACTGCAGTAGATCGGTGCCAGCAGCGTGTCGCTGTAAACCTGGGCGTGGCCGCCGAGGGCGCGTTGCAGGTCGCGGCGCTGGGCCGCCCGCCGTTGCCAGGCGGCGCCGAACAGCAGCGCCAGGGCCAGGCCGCCCAGTGCCGGCGCGACATGAGCGCCGAGGGTGGCGCCACCCAGCAGCAGGGCCAGCGCGAGGCCGAGGCCCTGGCCGGCCAGCCACTGGTGCACGCGGCTGGCCAGCGGCAGCGGGGCGCGGCCCTGGCGCAGGCGCGCGTAGAGGGCCTCGGCGCGGCGGCTCTGCGCCGCGTCGATGGGGTGGTAGACGGTGCCCAGGGCCACCAGCTCGCCGCCATCGAACAGCGGCACCACGTAGAGCTGGCTCCAGAAGCTCGCGCCGTCCCGGGTGCGGCCCATCAGCGGGCCGCTCCAGGGCGTGCCGGCGCGCAGTGTGCGCCACATGCGCTCGATCACTGGTGCGGGCATCTGCGGGTGGTTGATCAGCTCGAAGCTCTGGTTCAGCAGCTCTTCGCGGCGGTAGCCGGAGAGCGCCAGGTACGCGTCGTTGCAGGCCAGCAGGCGGCCGTCCGGGGCGAGCCGCGAAATGGGCGGCTCGACGAAGGCGGGCAGGGTGGCGAGGGAGGCGCCCATGCTCACCAGCCCGCGCCGCGTTCGGCCTGCATCTTGCGCACCATGGCGTCGAAGAACTTCACCGCGAAGCCGCTCTCGCGGATCAGCATGGCGGTGAGGTCGGCGCACTTCTGGCTGACGGCTTCGGGTAGCGGGTTGTCCTCGCCGCCGAGGGCGCCGGCCGCGCACTGGATCTCTGCCGCGCGCTGCACCGTCCAGAGCAGGAAGAAGGCCTTGGCGATGCTGCTTTCGCCCACCGCAATGCCGTGGTTGCGCAGCACCAGGATGTGCTTGTCGCCGAGGCTCTGGATCATCCGCGCCTTCTCGTCGTCGAACAGGGTGATGCCCTCGAAGGTGTGGTAGCCGATGCGCCCGTACAGTTGCGCGCCGTAGAAGTCGTGGTGGCCGAAGCCGGCCTTCTTCTGCACCACGGCGGAGATGGGCGTGGTGTGGGTGTGGATCAGGCAGTGGATGTCGTCGCGGGCGCCGTGCACCGCGCTGTGCAGGGCGAAGCCGGCGGGGTTGGCGTCGTAGGGCGAGTCTTCCAGCTTGTGGCCGTCGAGGTCGACCTTGAGCAGGTTGGCCGGGGTCACCTCGCGGTAGTTGAGGCCGAAGGGGTTGACCAGGTAGTGGTGCGCGGGCCCCGGCAGGCGCGCGGAGATGTGGTTGAAGATGGTTTCGGTCCAGCCGAAGAAATCCACCAAGTGGTAGCAGTGGGCGAGCTGCACGCGCAGGGCCCATTCCTCGTCGCTGCAATGCTGGGGCTGGGTGACGGCGATGGCGTTCATGGAAATCTCCTTGTTCAGTGGCTGGCGCTGCGGAAGCGCGCCAGGGCGATGAGGTGGCGGGTGATGGGCATGGGCAGGTCGAGCAGTTCGGCCAGTTCCAGCACGGCGTCGCCGATGGCGGCCAGCTCCAGCGGGCGGCCCTTGTCGTGGTCCTGCAGCATCGAGGTGCGTACCGCGCCCATGCCGGCGCCGAGCTCGAGGAAGGTCTGCGGGTCGATGTCGACCCGTGCGCCGTGGCTGGCGGCCACCAGCAACGCCTCGTTCAGCGTGGCGCGGGCCAGCTCGCGCAGGCCGGGCTGGCTGTAGAGCTGCTCCAGGGTGGCGCCGCTGACCACGGACAACGGGTTGGAGGTGAGGTTGGCGATGATCTTGGTCCACAGCGGGTCGCGGATGCGTTCGCTGGCGCGGGCTTCGATGCCGGCGTCGGCGATCACCGAGCGCAGGCGTTCCAGGCGGGGCGTCAGGCGGTTGTCCGGCTCGCCGACGATCATCAGGTGCGGGTTGCCGGACTCGGCCACGCCGGGCGCCGGGCACTGCGCGGTGATGAACACCACGCAGCCGATCAGCCGCGCCGGATCGAGGGCCGCCAGCAGCGCGCCGTCCGGGTCCACGGCCGTGATGCGGCGCCCGGCGAAGCGCCCGGGCAGGCCGTGGAAGTACCACCAGGGCACGCCGTTGACGACCGGCACCACCATCGTCTCGTCGCCCAGCAACGGCGCGATGCCAGGCAGCAGCCCGGCCAGGGCAGGGGCCTTGGTGCAGAGGAAGACCACATCCTGCCGGCCCAGTTGGCGGGCGTCGTCGCTGGCGTCGACCCGCACCTGATGCGCGCCGTCGAGGTCATTCAGGTGGATGCCGTCGCGGCGGATGATTTCCAGGGTTTCGCCTCGGGCCAGCACGCTGACCCGCTGGCCGCTGGCGGCGAAACGGGCGGCGAGGGTGCAGCCGATGGCGCCGGCACCGGCGATGCAGATACGCAGGGGAGGTTGCTTCATGGGGTCGCTCCATCGAGTGGCCCGCCCGGGATCGCCGGGCGGGCACGGGTCAACCGGCAAGCATGTCCTGATGCTTGCTGGCGAGGCCGAGGTAGGCCTCGATCACGCGCGGGTCATCGGCCAGCTGGGCGGCGGGGCCCTGCATGGCGATGCGCCCGGTTTCCAGTACGTAGGCATAGTCCGCCACGCGCAGTGCCGCACGCGCGTTCTGCTCCACCAGCAGGATGGAGACTCCCTGCTGGCGCAGCGCGGTGATGATGCGGAAGATCTCGCGGGTGATCAGCGGCGCCAGGCCCAGGCTGGGTTCGTCGAGCATCAGCAGCTTGGGCTTGGCCATCAGCGCGCGGCCCACGGCGAGCATCTGCCGCTCGCCGCCGGAGAGGGTGGCGGCCAGCTGGTCGCGACGTTCCCACAGGCGCGGGAACAGCGCGTAGACCTCGGCCAGGGTGGCGGCGTGGCTGCGGTCGCCCCGGCGGTGACGCTGGAATGCGCCCAGCAGCAGGTTGTCGGCCACGCTCATGCTGGTGAACAGCTCGCGCTTCTCCGGCACCAGGCCGAGGCCGCGTGAGACCAGGGTCTCCACCTCCGGCACCGCTTCCAGGCTGCCATCGAACTCGACCCGGCCACGGGAGCCGAGCACGCCCATGATGGCCGAGAGCAGG
This sequence comes from Pseudomonas sp. Pc102, assembly GCF_018408275.1. Lineage (NCBI taxonomy): Bacteria > Pseudomonadati > Pseudomonadota > Gammaproteobacteria > Pseudomonadales > Pseudomonadaceae > Pseudomonas > Pseudomonas sp. Pc102. The sequence continues at coordinate 3,127,107 of NZ_AP021905.1, forward strand.
GTGGTCTTGCCGGCGCCGTTGGGGCCGATGACGGTGACGATCTGCCCCTGGCCGACCCGCAGGCTGGCGTTGGACAGGGCTTCCACCTTGCCGTAGGCGACGCACAGGTCGCTGACCTCCAGCACGGCGTCGGCCACCTGGTTTTGCACGCTCTTGAGGGGTTCGATCTGCATGTTCATCACTCTGCGCCTCCGAGATAGGCTTCCAGCACGGCGGGGTTCTTCTGCACGTCGTCGGGCAGGCCCTGGGCGATGCGCTGGCCGAATTCCATCACCACCACGCGGTCCACCAGGCCCATGACGAAGTCCATGTCGTGCTCCACCAGGAGGATGGCCATGCCTTCGCTGCGCAGGCGGCTGAGGAGCAGGCCGAGGGCCTCCTTCTCCTTGTGGCGCAGGCCGGCGGCGGGCTCGTCGAGCAGCAGCAGGCAAGGGTCGGCGCACAGCGCGCGGGCGATCTCGAGGATGCGCTGCTGGCCGAGGGCGAGGCTGCCGGCCTCTTCATGCAGGTAGTTGCCCAGGCCGACGCGTTCCAGCTGGCGCCGTGCCTCGGCGAGCAGGTCGGCTTCCTCGGCGCGGTCCAGGCGCAGGGCCGACGCCAGCACGCCCTTGCCGCCGCGCAGGTGGGCGCCGATGGCGACGTTCTCCAGCACGCTCATGCCGGGCAGCAGTTTCACGTGCTGGAAGGTGCGGCTCATGCCCATGCCGGCGACACGGCGCGAGGCCAGGCCGTTGATGCGCCTGCCCATGAACAGCACGTCGCCGCTGCTGGGGGTGTCGACGCCGGAGAGCTGGTTGAACAGGGTGCTCTTGCCGGCTCCGTTGGGGCCGATCAGGGCGAGGATCTCGCCGGCGCGCACCTCCAGGCTCATGTCGTTGTTGGCCACCAGGCCGCCGAAGCGCCGGGTGACGTGGCGCGCTTCGAGGATCACCTCGCCGTGGGCCGGGCGCTGCCGTTGCGGCAGCTCGCGGGCGGGGGCTTCGGCCGCCGGCAGGCGCTGGCGGGCACGCAGGCGACTGGGCACCAGGCGCACCAGCAGCGGCCACAGGCCACCCGGTGCGCGCTGCATCAGCAGCACGATGAGCAGGCCGAAGACGATGGTCTCGTAGTTGCCGGTGCTACCCAGCAGGTGCGGCAGCAGGTCCTGCAGCCATTGCTTGAGCAGGGTGAGGATGCCGCTGCCGAGCAGGGCGCCCCAGACGCTGCCGACGCCGCCGATCAGCGCCATGAACAGGTAGTCGATGCCCATGTTGAGGCCGAAGGGCGTGGGGTTCACGAAGCGCTGGGTGTGGGCGTAGAGCCAGCCGGACACCGCCGCGAACACCGCCGAGATGAGGAAGATCACCAGCTTGGAGCGGAAGGTGTCGACGCCCATGGATTCGGCCATCAGCTGGCCGCCCTTGAGTGCGCGGATGGCGCGGCCCTCGCGGGAATCCAGCAGGTTCTGGGTGATCAGCATGGCCAGCAGGAGCACCACCCAGATCAGGTAGAAGACCTTCTCGCCCTTGTCGAGCAGCACGCCGAACAGCGAGATCGACGGCAACCCGCTGACGCCGGTGTGGCCGCCCAGGGATTCCACCGTGCCGAACAGGTAGTACAGCGACAGGCCCCAGGCAATGGTGCCCAGGGGCAGGTAGTGGCCCGAGAGCTTGAGCGTCAGCGCGCCGAGCAGCAGCGCCACCAGGGCGGTGATGGCCACGCCCACCAGCAGCGTCAGCCAGGGCGATGCGCTGGCCCAGGCGAGCCAGGCCGGCAACTGCTCGGCGGTGGTCAGGTAGGCGGTGGTGTAGGCGCCGAGGCCGACGAAGGCCGCCTGGCCGAAGCTGGTCATGCCACCGACGCCGGTGAGCAGGACCAGGCCCAGCACCACCAGGGTGTAGAGGCCGATGTAGTTGAGCAGGGTGACGTAGAACGGCGGCAACGCCAGCGGCGCGATGCCGAGCAGGACGACGAGGCCGAGGATCAGGTAGCGGGGTTTCATTCCTCTTCCTCCACGTGACGACGGGTGAACGAGCGCCAGAGCAGGAAGGGGATGATCAGGGTGAAGACGATGATCTCCTTGTAGGTGCTGGCCCAGAACATCGAGAAGGCTTCGATCAGCCCCACCGAGAGCGCGCCCAGGGCGGCCACCGGGTAGCTCGCCAGGCCGCCGATGATGGCGCCGACGAAGCCCTTGAGGCTGATGATGAAGCCGGAGTCGAAGTACAGCGTGGTGATGGGCGCGATGAGGATGCCCGACAGCGCACCGATGAAGGTGGCGAGGAGGAAGGTGGCCTTGCCCGCCAGGCTCGGCGAGATGCCCATCAGCCGTGCGCCCATGCGGTTGACCGCGGTGGCGCGCAGGGCCTTGCCGTAGAGGCTGCGTTCGAAGAACAGGAACAGGCCGATGATCAGCCCCAGGGAGACGGCTATCACCCACAGCGTCTGGCTGTTGAAGGTCACCGGGCCTAGCTCCAGGCCGGCTTCGGAGAAGGGCGCGGTGCGCGCGCCTTCCGGGCCGAACAGCAGCAGGGCGATGCCGACCATGGCCACGTGCACGGCGATGGAGACGATCAGCAGCACCAGGGAGCTGGCCGAGGCGATGGGCTGGAACACCAGGCGGTAGATCTGCGGGCCCAGGGGCACCACCAGGGCCAGGGTCAGCAGCGCCTGCACCGCCATGGGCAGCTCGGCCAGCGGCAGCAGGCGGATGGCCGCGACCATGGCCAGGGCGTAGGCGAGCTTGGCGAGGATGCGCCTGGGGAAGCGGAAGGCGTGGCTGGAGCGCGCGGCGTCGTACAGGTCCAGCGCGCAGTCGACCAGGGTCAGGCCCAGCAGCAGCCAGACCAGTGCGGTGGGGTGGCCGGCTTGCAGGGTGGCCATGGTCAGCGCGCCATAGGTGACGAACTCTCCCTGGGGGATCAGCAGGATGCGCGTGACGGTGAAGACCAGCAGGATCGACAGGGCCAGCAGCGCGTAGATCGCGCCGTTGGTGATGCCGTCCTGGCCGAGCAGCATGGCTATCTGGAAATTCATGGTGGGAACTCTTGTTGCGGTATGGGGGCGTACGTGTGTGCGGCATGACCGGGGCGTAGGGTGGATGACGCTTTTTCCATCCACCTTTCGGCGTCGGCCCGGGCTCCGCCTGGTGGACAGAAAAGCGCTGTCCACCAGGCGGAGCCCGTGCTCGCGATCAGTTGCCGCGCAGCAGCGTCCAGTTGCCGTTCTTCACCTGGATCAGCTCGCGGCCGCGTTCGTCGAAGCCGCTGTGGTCCTCGGGCGTCATGTTGTAGACGCCCTGGGTGGCGGCCAGCTCGTGGCTCTGCTCCAGCGCGTCACGCAGCGCCGCGCGGAACTCCGGCGTACCCGGCGCGGCCTTGGCGGCGGCCACGGGGATGGCGTTCTGCAGCAGCAGGCCGGCGTCGAAGGTGTTGGCGCCGAAGGTTGCCGGCTTGCTGCCATTGAGCTTCTCGTAGGCGGCGATGTAGTCGGCGGCGACCTTCTTCGAGGGGTGGCTGTCCGGCACTTCGTCCAGCACCAGCATCAGGCTGGCGGCGAGGATGGTGCCCTCGACCTTCTTGCCGCCGAGCTTGAGGAAGTCGGGCAGGGCGGCGCCGTGGGTCTGGTACATCTGCCCGCGGTAGCCCTGGTCGAACAGGGTGGTCTGCGGCATCACTGCAGAGCTGCCGGGCGCGGCGACCAGGACCGCGTCGGGGCGCGCGGCCAGCACCTTGAGGCTCTGCCCGGTGACCGAGGTGTCCTGGCGCTGGAAGCGCTCGTTGGCGACCACCTTGATGCCGTGCTCGGCCGCCATCGCGCCCATCACCTTCGACCAGTTCTCGCCGTAGGGATCGGCGGTGCCGACGAAGCCGAGGGTCTTCACGCCACGGGCGACCATGTCGTCCACCAGCGCCTTGGCGATCAGGTCGTCGTTCTGGGTGGTCTTGAACACCCACTTCTTCTGCTCGTTCATCGGCAGCACCACGGCGGCGGTGCCGACCGGCGCCAGCAGCGGCACCCCGGCCTCGGCGGCGAACTGGATCACGCCCATGGCGTTGGGCGAACCGCTCGGGCCGATGATGGCGTCGACGTTCTCCTCGCTGATCAGCTTCTTCAGCGCCTTGACCGTGGCGGTCGGGTCGCTGCCGTCATCCAGGGCGATGTATTTCACCTGCTGGTCGCCCGCCTGGGTCGGCAGCAGCGGCACGCTGTTCTTCTGCGGCAGGCCCACCAGGGCGATGGGGCCGGTGGAGGAGGTGATGACGCCGACTTTGACGTCGGCCTGCGCAAGGGAGGCGCAGGCGGCGCTCAGGAGCAACGTGGACACAGCTTTCTTGAAGAGCATGACTTTCTCCGAAGAGTTGCAAGGCGATACGGGGCGGTTGTCCGACGGGCGCCGCTTGGCGGGCCCGTGGTCCTTCTTGTTGTGGTGCCCGTGCGCTGCACGCTGCCGAGGGCAGGGCGGCGCCGTCGAGCCCGTGTCGGGCCGAGTGGCGTGTAGGGCGATAGCAGGTTGCATGCCAGGAAAAATCGTTACCCCGTTACGGCGCATTCGCGCAGGGGGCGTTTCGGCACGCCGCGTTCGGGTGCTGGACGAAGGGGCGGCGATGGGGTTCCGGCGGCCATTCGCGCTACGCGGCCGATGCGTCTCGATCCCGCAAGCGACAAGGCGTTGATCTGGATCAATACGGCTTCCGGAAAGCCGATTTCCTGACCGAAAAATCGTGGGTTTTCAGTGTGTAAAAAACCATTTTTAAGGTGGCATTTTTGACCTGTTTTGGGTGCCTGAAATTTCTTTTTCCATGAGGTTCGAGCAGCGGCTTCGATAACGAGACGGGAACAGTTTATTGAATGATTATGTTTATCAACAAATATTCAAACTATTGAAATTAAACGATAAAAATATGATTTATGAGTGAAAAATCCATTTTTAAGGCTGTTACCGAAATGCACGGAAAGGGTGCGTGACGACGAAGAATGCACCGAATCTACACACCGATTTATTTGCCAAAATTCAATTGACATTTCACGTAAATATTCCGATTTTAGATTTAAGCGTTCACCTGCCCCGGCAGGCAGAAGGCTTCCCTGAAAGCGCACAGCGCGAACAACTCGAATACAGGTGAAGGCATGGCGACAGTCGTCGAGAAACTGCAGCTTGGAGGGTCCGGCAGGACCGTGATGGTGAAGGACACCATCGACATCGCCGGCTACCCGACCCGCGCTTCCAGCCGTGCTTTGGAAGAAGCCCCCGACGCCACCCGCAACGCCGATGTGATCCAGGCACTGCTCGATGGCGGCTGCCGCATCATCGGCAAGACCAGCCTCCATGAGCTGGCCTTCGGCACCACCGGGATCAATGCCTGGACCGGCACGCCGGACAACCCTCTTTATCCCGGGCGCATTCCCGGTGGCTCCTCCAGTGGCTCCGCCGTGGCGGTGGCCGCCGGGCTATGCGACTTCTCGCTGGGCACCGACACCGGTGGCTCGGTGCGCATCCCCGCCGCCTGCTGCGGCGTGTTCGGCCTCAAGCCCAGCTTCGGCCGCGTGAGCCGTCGGGGCGTGATGCCGGAACGGTCGACACTCGATTGCGTCGGGCCCTTCGCCCGTGACATGGACATGCTGATCGAGGCCATGGGCCTGATCGCCCCCGGTTTCGGCCCGCTGCCCTCCATAGAGGGCGTGCGCATCGGCGTGGTGCCGGTGCAGGCGCTGGACGAAGTGCAGTTCGCCGTCGATGCGGCCCTGGCCGCCGCGGATTTCCCCCTGCAGACGCTGCCCTTGCCGGGCATGCGCGCCGCCTATGACGCCGGCCTCACGGTGATCAACCGCGAGACCTGGAACGTCTGCCAGCACCTGCTGGCCAGCGGCAAGGTCGGCGCCGATATCGCCGGCCGCCTGGAAGCCGCCGGCACCACCACCGACGAGGCGCTGACGGCAGCCGAGGCCTGCCGCGCGGCCTTCACCGCCGAGGTGGATGCAGCCCTGGCGCAGTGCCCGATCCTCGCCATGCCGACCATGCCCGACTACCCGCTGCCGACCGCCGATGCCGCCGACACCCGCGCGGTGATCGGCATGACCGCCTTCGTACGGCCCTTCAACCTCACCGGCCACCCCGCGCTGAGCATCCCCCTGGTGGGCGCCTCGCAACTGCCGGTGGGCCTGCAACTGATCGCCGCCAAGGGCGCGGACGAGCTGCTTTGCGCAGTCGCCCGCGAGCTGGTCCGGCGCCTGGAGCCCTAACCCATGCCAACCCTGGAGCACACCATGTCTTCGCTAAGCGAGCTGGACTACCAGCGCCCCGTGTCGATCACCGCCAACGACGCGTTCCAGGCGCTGCTCGCCGAGATCCGCGAGCGCGCCCGGAGCGAGGAATTCGACCGGCAGAAATACATCTCCCAGGACATCATCGAGCGCTTCAAGGCGTTGGGCGTGTACCGCGCCCTGGTGCCCAAGCGCTTCGGTGGCGATGAGCGCTCGCCGATGGAGTTCTGCCAGATGATCGAAGACATCTCCATCGCCGACGGGTCCGCCGGCTGGGTGGCGAGCTTCGGCATGAACCCGGTGTACCTGGCCTCGCTGCCGGTGGCGACCCTGGAGAAGGTCTACGCCAACGGCCCGGACGTGGTCTTCGCCGGCGGCATCTTCCCGCCGCAACCGGCCACCTTCGTCGAGGGCGGGCTGGAAGTGAACGGTCGCTGGAAGTTCTCCAGCGGCTGCATGGGCGCCTCGCTGATCGGCGTCGGCATCGCCCCGAAGAACGGCGAGATGCTCGGCCTGCCCCGTCTGGCGGTGATGCCGCGGGACAAGGTGAAGATCGAGGAAACCTGGGACGTGGTGGGCCTGATCGGCACCGGCAGCCACGATGTGGTGATCGACGGCGTGGTGGTGCCCGAGGACTGGACCTTCGTCCGTGGTGGCCCGGCCAACCTCGACGAGCCGATGTTCCGCTACCCGTCGCTGTCCTTCGCCACCCAGGTGCTGTCCGTGGTCGGCCTGGGCGTCGCCCGCGCCGCGCTGGACTACCTCGGCGGCATGGCCAGCGGCCGCTTCTCGGTGACCGGTGCACCGGCGCTCTCCGACCGCCCGCTGGCGCAGATGCAGGTGGCCAAGGCCGAAGCCGAGCTGCGCGCCGCCCGCGCCTGGTTCTACGAGGCGATGGAAAGTGCCTGGGCCAGCATCCTCGCCGGCGACGCGGTGTCGGTGGAGCAGACCAACCTGCTGCGCCTGTCCTCGACCCATGCGACCCGAGTGTCCGCCGACGTGGCGCGCAGCGCGCAGATGCTGTCCGGCATGAGTGGCGTGTACCGCGAGAACCCGCTGTCGCGCTTCGTCAACGACACCCTGGTGATCACCCAGCACGCCTTCATGGGTGACATGACCTACCAGAACGCCGGCGCCATCTTCTTCGGCAACAAGCCGCTGCCCGGCTACCTGTGAATTCCAACTGACTGATCGGTGATTGTGATGAGCGAGAAAAAAGCCCTGCGCGTGCTGTTCTGCATGGGAATCAACCAGAACTTCTTCGATGCCCCGCGCGAGGAGCAACTGGAAGTCTGGGCCGCGTTCAGCGCCATGTGGAACGGCATCCACGACCTCCCCGGCGTGACCGTGTTCGGCAACATGGACGACGACCAGAGCATGGTCGGCCCGTCCACCGGCTACCCCTGGACCACCTACCTGCTGGCCGACGTGCCGGACATCGAGACCGTGCACGCCGCCTGCAACCTGTTCCGCACCACCGCCGTGGGCTCCGGCCCCTACAAGCTGTGGCGCTACTGCAAGGTCGAGGCCCGCACCGGCCGCGAACTGATCATCCAGCGCGCGTGACCGCCATGCCGACCGAAGCCCTGGAGGCGCGCCTGCGCCAGCTGGAAAGCGAGAACGCCATACGCGCCTGCATGAACCGCTACATGGTGCTGTGCGATGCGCTGGACGCCAGCACCCCGCTCGACGAGCTGGCCGGGTTGTTCACCACGGATGCGGTATGGGAAGGCAAGGGGGCGAAGTACGCCAAGAGCTTCGGCGGCTACCGGGGCCGCGAGGCCATCGCCGCGATGTTCGCCACCTACATGGTCGAGCCCGCACACTTCGCCCTCAACGTGCATTTCCTCTGCTCGGAACTGATCCGCGTGGAGGGCGGCGTGGCGACCGGCAGCTGGGTGATGTTGCAGACCTCGACCTTCGCCGCCGGCGGCTCGCACCTCAACGCGGCGCACCTGACAGTGGAGTTCCGCGAGGAGGAGGGCACCTGGCGCATGGCGCACTTCCAGACCGAGAACCTGTTCAGCCGCCCGGTGGATACCTGGAACAGCGCCGCGCACCTGCCGGTGCCGGGCAAGAACCAACAGACGTAGGGTGGGCTTCAGCCCACCGCAGAAAGGCCAGACGTGGGCTCAAGCCCACCCTACAAAGATCGCGCCGACCGGAAGCTCCGCCTTGCCGGCACGGCGAGAAAAATCAAGTCGGCACCCAGCGCCGACGAGGAGTGATCGTGACCAACCTGATCGAAACCGTGAACCTGGCCGCCACCCCGGCCGACCTGGTACTGCATGACCGCGTGCACACCTCGCTCTACACCGACGGGCGCATCTTCGACGAGGAGCTGGAGAAGGTGTTCTACAGCACCTGGATCTGGGTCGCCCACGCCAGCGAGATCCCCGACAGCGGCAGCTACAAGAGCACCTACATCGGCAAGCAGCCGGTGATCGTGGTGCGTGACCGCAAGAAGGACGTGCACGTGCTGCTCAACCGCTGCCGCCACCGTGGCGCCACCGTCTGCGAACACAAGAAGGGCAAGGCCAACAGCTTCGTCTGCCCCTACCACGGCTGGAGCTACGGCCTGGACGGCAGCCTGCGCGGCGTGCCGCACCCGGAGAGCTACGCCGACTGCCTGGACAAGGGCGAACTGCCCCTGGTGAGCCTGCGCGTCGAGCAGTACAACGGCATGATCTTCGCCACCTTCAAGGACGACATCGAGCCGCTGGTGGACTTCCTTGGTCCTGCGAAGAAGTGGATCGACCTGTTCATGAAGCAGGGCGCCGGCTACGGCGTGAAGGTCTCCGGCGAGCACCGCTTCCGCTTCCCCGGCAACTGGAAGATCCAGCTGGAGAACACCACCGACGCCTACCACTTCCCGCTGGTGCACAAGTCGTTCCTGTCCTCGGTGGACGAGCAGACCCTGGAGCTCTTCGACTTCGTGAAGGGCCCGGGCTATGTCGAGGACCTGGGCAACGGCCACAGCGTGATGGTGATGATCCCGGACCTGATCGACCTCGAGGCCGACCTCGACAAACCCATCCCCGAGCGCTTCGAGGCCCTGGCCGATGAGCTGCGCGGCGAAGGCATCGACGAGCAGCAGGTGCGCCGCATCGTCCGCGCCGTCGGCGGCTCGGGCTTCAACCTCAACCTGTTCCCCAACGTCGCCTGCTCCATGGCCTTCTTCCGCGTGCTGCAGCCGATCTCGGTGAACGAGACCGAGATCCACCACGCGGTGATCACCATGGACGGCGGCCCGGCCGTGGCCAACCGCTACCGCCTGCGCCTGCACGAGCACTTCCAGGGCCCGATGGGCTTCGGCACCCCGGACGATTCCGAGGCCTGGGAGCGCGTGCAGAAGGGCGCCCAGGCCGGCACCGACCTGTGGATCATGCTCAACCGCGGCCTGCCGGGCGAGAAGCCCAGCGAGGACGGGCGGGTCAGCGACGTGAGTGCCGAGACCGGCATGCGCGCCGCCTACCAGCAGTGGAAAAAGATGATGTCGGCCTAGGGCGGATCGATATCCAACCCGGATGGCACATGCCGGTAGGAGCGAGCTCTGCTCGCGAACACGGACGCCACGAAAGCTTCGCGAGCAGAGCTCGCTCCTACGGAATGGGGAGAACCCCATTCCTGTGAGCGAAACAAGTGACGGCACTGCTGCTCGACGCACTACTTGAGAGACCGAACATGAACCTTGAATTGCTCAACCACGTCAGCGCCTTCATCTGGCAGGAAGCGGACATGCTCGACCACGGCGAATTCGACGCCTGGCTGGACCTCTGGGCCGACAAGGGGACCTACATCATCCCCATCGACCCCAACGAGACCGACTTCGAGAACACCCTCAACTACGCCTACGACGACCATCACATGCGCAAGCTGCGCGTGCAGCGCCTGATCGGTGGCGAATCCATCTCCACCAGCCCGCGCGCCCGCACCGTGCGCGCCCTGTCGCGCTTCCGCGTGCTGGGCGACGAGGACGGCGTGGTCACCGTGCGCTGTGCACAGAACCTGCGGGAGTTCCGCAAGGACGTGCTCAAGCACTACACCGCCGACATCACCTTCGAGCTCCAGCGCGAAGGCGAGGGCTTCCGCATCCAGCGCAAGCTGATTCAACTCATCAACTCCACCGATACCCTTGCCGGTATCGGCTACATCCTGTGAGGGTCTGCCCATGAGCTGCTGCGCGTCGGCGATACGGCGTCATCAATGGCTTCGAGATGCTCATTTACAGCACGTAAATTCCGCTCTCTCAGCCATTGCTTCCTTGTCTCGCTCTAGCTCGCGAGCCCATGAGCAGACCCTTGGGAGCTTGAAATGAGTCAGATCGCACTCGTCACCGGCGCCGCCCAGGGCCTGGGTTTCGCCATCGCCGGCCGGCTGTTCGCCGCCGGCCATTCGGTGGTGATCACCGACCTGTCGCTGGAACGCGCCCAGGCCGCCGCCGATCGCCTCGACCCGGGTGGCCAGCGCAGCCTGGCGCTGCAGCTCGACGTGGCCAGCAAGGCCGATTTCGAGGCGGCGCTGGGTGCGACCCTGGAGCGCTTCGGCGCGTTGCACGCAGTGGTCAACAACGCCGCGATGACCCTGACGACGCCGGTGATGCAGATCAGCCCCGAGGAGTTCGACCGGGTGCTGAGCCTCAACACCCGCAGCGTGTTCGTCGGCTGCCAGGTGTTCGGCGCGTACATGGCGGCGGCCGGCTACGGGCGCATCGTCAACCTGGCGTCCCTGGCCGGGCAGAACGGCGGCACCGCCACCGGTGCGCATTACGCCGCTTCCAAGGGCGCCATCGTCACCCTGACCAAAGTCTTCGCCAAAGAGCTGGCGGCCAGCGGCGTCACCGTCAACGCCATCGCCCCGGGGCCCATCGAATCCCCGGCGGTGCGCGCGGCGATCCCGCCGGAGCGCATGGAGGGGCTGCTGGCCAATATCCCGGTCAGGCGCCTGGGCGATGCGGATTTCGTCGGCGACCTGGTCGTGCAGTTGACGCGGCCGGAAGCCTACTTCACCACCGGCGCCACCTGGGACGTGAACGGCGGCCTGTACATGCGCTGAGGCGCAACCGAACAACGATGCGACGGCCGCCGAACGGCCGCCTTCTTTCCATGACGTGCAATGCGGGTGAACCCGAGATGACAGAACAACTCCTCAAGGTCGTGGTGCACAAGCGCCAGTTGCAGGGCGACGGCGTCGTCGTCCTCGACCTGCTTCCCGTCGGCGGCACGACGCTTCCTGCCTTCGAAGCCGGGGCCCACGTGGACATCCACGTCGCCCCCGGCCTGGTGCGCCAGTACTCGCTGTGCAGTGATCCGGCCGACTCCAGCCTCTATCGCCTTGGCGTGCTCAAGGACCCGGCCTCGCGCGGGGGCTCCCTGGGCGTGCATGACAGCCTGCTGGAAGGCACCGAGGTGCAGATCAGCACCCCGCGCAACCTGTTCCCGCTGGCCACCGATGCGCGCCGTTCGATCCTCATCGGTGGCGGCATCGGCATCACCCCGATGATCGCCATGGCCCATGCACTGCAGGCTGCCGGCAGCGAGTTCGAACTGCACTACTGTGGCCGTTCGCGCAGCCGCACCGCTTTTCTCGACGAGCTGGCCGCCGCACCCTTCGCCGGGCGCGTGCAGACCCATTTCGACGATGAGCCGGCGCAGAAGCTCGACCTGCCGCGCGTGCTGGGCACGCCCCGGGCCGACGTGCACGTCTACGTATGCGGCCCGGCCGGGTTCATGGACTGGGTGATCGGCGCGGCGCGCGAGGCGGGCTACGCCGAGGCCAACATCCACCGCGAGTACTTCCAGGTCGAGGTCGACGCCAGTGGCGATGCCTTCGAAGTGGTCGCCGCGCGCAGCGGCAAGACGGTGCAGGTGGCCCAGGGGCAGAGCATCCTCGAAGCCCTGGCGACCGTCGGCATCAAGGTGGAGATCTCCTGCGAGCAGGGCGTCTGCGGCACCTGCCTGTGCGACGTGCTGGAAGGCGAACCGGACCACCGCGACGTCTACCTGACCGACGAGGAGAAGGCCGCCAACGACCAGATCCTGGTCTGCTGCTCGCGCGCCAGGACCCCGAAGCTGGTCCTGGACATCTGAATACCGGAGGGTAGAACCATGGTCGACACCACGGGATTTCGTAATGCAATGGCGCTGCTGGGCGGCGCCGTCTCGGTCATCACCACCAATGGCGCCGCCGGGCGCTTCGGCTTCACCGCCTCGGCGGTGTGCAGCGTCACCGACCAGCCGCCGACGCTGCTGGTGTGCATGAACCGCTCCTCGTTCTCCAACGTGCACTTCAAGAGCAACGGCGTGCTCAGCGTCAATGTGCTGAGCGCCGAGCTGAAGGACATCTCGGCGGTATTCGCCAACCGCGAACTGGATTCCGAGCAGCGTTTCGCCGCAGCCAGCTGGAGCACCCTGGAGAGCGGCGCCCCGTTGCTGGACGGCGCGCTGGTGAGCTTCGACTGCCGCATCGCCCAGGCCCATGAAGTGGGTTCGCACACCATCTTCTACTGCGAGGTGCTGGGTATCCGCCACGGCGACAACCGGGAGGGGCTGGTGTACTTCGACCGCGCCTACCACCGCCTCGGCGACGCTTCCAAGGCGGCCTGCTGACACGGGCCGGAGACCGGGGGCGAGCAACGTCCCGGTATTGAAGGTTTCGGTACTCGTTACCGGAAACTTTGCGAGTTATTCCCGCGCAAAGTCTGCTGTATGAAACACATAACAATAAAGGAGGGTGCCCGTTACTTCTGTTCGGGTAACAGGGTCTGTTTCGCCTTTTTGCAGTAAGTGGTCATAAAAACAACACTGCGGATTAACTGCCTGCGTTTGCTGATTTGCCAATTAATCTGCTCCCACTCTAGTGCCTTGCACATGTATTAAAGGAACATCCCATGTTTCAGAAAAGCTGGCTGGCCCGCGGCGTTGCTGCCGCGAGCCTGATGGGTGCGCTCGCGCCGATTACCGCCCAGGCGGACTTCATCGATGATCGGCAAGTGAGCCTCGGCTTGCGCAACTTCTATATCGACCGTGATTACAAGCAGAGCGATGCACCGAAGTCGCGTATCGGCAGCTGGACCCAGGGTTTCGACTTCCGCGCCATCTCCGGTTATACCGAAGGCCCCATTCAGTTCGGCCTCGATCTGTCCGCGCAATATGCCTATCGCCTGGATGGCGGCGGTGGCCGTGGCCCGGACAGCATCATCCCCTACGACGACAGCAAGGGTGAGCAGGTGCGCGACTATGGCCGCGCCGCGCTGACCGCCAAGGTCAGGTACTCCAAGACCGAGTTGAAGATCGGCGAGCACCGGCCGATGCTGCCGGTGGCCTTCATGGACGACTCGCGGCAACTGGTCACCACCTACCACGGCTTCCTGGTCGAATCCCGCGAGATCGACAAGCTCACCCTCACCGGCGGGCGCTTCACCGAGATCAGCGGCCGCGAGTCGTCCGACCGGGAGAAGATGTACCTGTTCAATGGCCCGGACATCAAACGCCGCAGCGACGGCCTCAACTTCGGCGGCGCCACCTACGCCTTCAGCCCCTCGCTCTCGGCCACCTACTTCTACGGCCAGCTGGAGGACATCTACGAGCAGCACTACGGCGGCCTGACCCATAACGCCGACCTGGGGGACGGCTTCGGCCTGAAGACCGACCTGCGCTACTTCGACAACAAGGAGGACGGCAAGGCGCTCTACGGCGAGATCGACAACCGTTCCTACGGGGCCATGACCACCCTGCGCAAGGGCGCCCACGCCATCGGCGTCGGCTACCAGCGCATGCTCGGCGACAGCACCTTCCCCACCCTCAATGGCTATGCGCCGCAGCCGTACCTGGTGAACTGGTCCACCGTCGCCTTCGTCAAGCCCAACGAGAGCTCCTGGCAGCTGCGCTACGACCTGGACTTCGCCGGCTACGGCGTGCCCGGCCTCAAGCTGATGACCCGCTACATGCGCGGCACCGGCATCGACCGGGGCAACAACGCGCTGGACGAGAACGTCGAGAGCGAACGCAACATCTTCCTCAGCTACGTGGTGCAGAGCGGCCCGCTCAAGGGTGTCGGCTTCGAGTGGCGCAACATCGACGTCAAGACCCGCTACGGCAACGGCGCGGCCTCGGGGGCGGACTACAAGGAGAACCGCCTGATCACCACCTACACCTTCAAGTTCTGAGGAGCGGGGCATGAAGGACCGGCCCGGCGTCGTCGCTTCCTGCAAAGGCCGGAAGCGCGCGCCCGGGCCGGACCCAGCCCGTAGGGACGAATTCATTCGCCAAGGGATGCGCAGCGGCCCCGACACAGCATGGGTTTCGCTCCGCTCTACCCATCCTACGAACGGTCCATCCTATGTGCTGCGGGCGGCCCCGACAGGCACGGATTGCGAGCCCGCATGAGGGCGCTTCGCGAGCAGAGCTCGCTCCTACGGATCGTGCGGGTAGTGAGCCCGCGTCCTGTACCAACCCCTTTGTTTTCACCTCGGCCCGGCCACTCCTTTGCGGGCCTTTTTTATTGCGATGCGCCTGCGTGCTCAGGCGTCCTGCGTCACCAGTTGCTCGATCAGCGCCAGGCAGTCCGCCAAGGCCGGGGAGCTGTCGCCGACGCGGCGGCTGATGATGATCGGCGAGGTGGCGTTGCCTTCCAGCAGGCGGGTGTAGCCGATGTCGTCGCGGTGCTGCAGCTGCACCGAGGCGGGCACCAGGGTGATGCCGATGCCGGCGGCGACGAGGCCGATGGCGGTCTGCAGTTCGTTGGTCCACTGCGCCACGCGGATCTGCAAGCCGTGGGTGGCGAACAGCGCGAGCACATGGTCGGCGTAGCTCGGCCGCGGGTTGCCCGGGTAGAGCACGAAGGGCTCGCGAGCGAGGGCCTCGAGACTCGCCGGGGCGGCCAGCAGCGGGTGGCCGGCGGGGAGGGCGGCGACCAGCGGGTCCAGGGTCAGCACCTGCTGCTGGATGGCCGGGTCCTCGATGTGGATGCGGCCGAAGCCGATGTCGATGCGCCCGGCCTTGAGCGCTTCCACCTGCTGCAGCGTGGTCATCTCGTTGAGGCCCAGCTCCAGCTCGGCATCGCTGCGCAGGCGGCGGATCAGCTCCGGCAGCACGCCGTAGAGGGTCGAGGGGGCGAAGCCGATGCCCAGCCAGGTCTTCTCGCCCTGGCCGATGCGCCGGGTGTTGTCGCAGACCTTGGCCAGTTGCTCCAGCAGGGCGCTGGAGTGCTCATGGAAGAAGCGCCCGGCCTCGGTCAGGCGCAACGGGCGGCCGCGCTCGAGCAGGGTGACGCCGAGTTCTTCCTCGAGCTGCTGGATCTGCCGGCTCAAGGGTGGCTGGGCGATATGCAGGCGCTCGGCGGCACGGGTGAAGTTGAGGGTTTCGGCGAGTGCCTGGAAGTAGCGCAGATGGCGAAGCTCCATGGGATCTCCGTGGTGCTGGTTCTATACCTGGCGAGTATGGTGCCAGACAAACTCAATATTGGAACCGGTTCAATCGTGGATTTAGGCTCCGGTTCATTGAAAACAGAACCTGATGGGTATTGAAATGATTTCTACCGCGATCGAGTCCCTCGAAGCGATCATCGTCGACCTGCCGACCATCCGCCCGCACAAGCTGGCGATGCACACCATGCAGAACCAGACCCTGGTGATCCTGCGCATCCGCTGCGCCGACGGCATCGAAGGCATCGGCGAAGCCACCACCATCGGCGGCCTGGCCTATGGCTACGAAAGCCCCGAGAGCATCAAGACCAACCTCGACCGCTACTTCGCGCCGCTGCTGGTCGGCCAGGACGCCAGCAACATCAATGCCGCGATGCAGCGTATCGACCGCACCATCACCGGCAACACCTTCGCCCGCTCGGCAGTGGAGACCGCGCTGCTGGACGCCCAGGGCAAGCGCCTGGGCCTGCCGGTGAGCGAGCTGCTCGGCGGCCGCGTGCGCGACAGCCTGGAAGTGGCCTGGACCCTGGCCAGCGGCGACACCGCCCGCGACATCGCCGAGGGTGAACACATGCTGGAGGTGCGCCGCCATCGCATCTTCAAGCTGAAGATCGGCGCCAACGAGGTGAACCAGGACCTGCGCCACGTCATCGCCATCAAGAAGGCCTTGGGCGACCGCGCCAGCGTGCGCGTGGACGTCAACCAGTACTGGGACGAGGCCGTGGCCCTGCGCGCCTGCCAGGTGCTCGGCGACAACGGCATCGACCTGATCGAGCAGCCCATCTCGCGCAACAACCGCGCCGGCCAGGCCCGCCTCGCGCTGCGCAGCCCGGCACCGATCATGGCGGACGAATCCATCGAGTGCGTCGAGGACGCCTTCAACCTGGCCCGTGAAGGCGCGGCCCCGGTGTTCGCCCTGAAGATCGCCAAGAACGGCGGCCCGCGCGCCGTGTTGCGCACCGCCGCGATTGCCGAGGCGGCCGGGATCGGCCTCTACGGCGGCACCATGCTCGAAGGCAGCGTCGGCACCCTGGCCTCCGCCCACGCCTTCATCACCCTGGCCGAGCTGGCCTGGGACACCGAGCTGTTCGGCCCGCTGCTGCTGACCGAGGAGATCGTCACCGAGCCACCGCGCTACGAGGACTTCCAGCTGCACGTACCGCGCCTGCCCGGCCTCGGCCTGACCCTGGACGAGGAGCGCCTGGCGCGCTTCCGTCGCACCTGATACCGCCTGAAGAAGGAGACACACGCATGCTGTTCCACGTGAAGATGACCGTGAAGCTGCCGCTCGACATGGACCCGGACAAGGCCGCGAAGCTCAAGGCCGACGAGAAGGAACTGGCCCAGCGCCTGCAGCGCGAGGGCAAGTGGCGCCACCTGTGGCGCATCGCCGGGCACTACGCCAACTACAGCGTGTTCGACCTGGCCAGCGTCGAGGAGCTGCATGACACCCTGATGCAGTTGCCGCTGTTCCCCTACATGGAGATCGAGGTCGACGGGCTCTGCCGCCACCCTTCGTCGATCCACCAGGACGATCGCTGATCGCCGCATCGCCCCAGCCAAGCCCGGCCAATAACTACAAGATGAGGTTCCAACCATGACTGTCAAACTCTCCCAGACCGAAAGCGTCCAGCAGTTCTTCAAGCAAGCCTCCGGCCTCGACAACGACCAGGGCAGCCCGCGCATGAAGGCGCTGGTGAACCGCATCCTCCTCGACACCGTGAAGATCATCGAGGACCTGGATGTGACCACCGAGGAATTCTGGAAGGCGGTGGACTACCTCAACCGCCTGGGCAGCCGCCAGGAAGCCGGCCTGCTGGTGGCCGGCCTCGGCGTCGAGCATTACCTCGACCTGCTGCTGGACGCCCAGGACGAAGCCGCCGGCTACAGCGGCGGCACCCCGCGCACCATCGAAGGCCCGCTCTACGTGGCCGGTGCGCCGCTGTCCGAGGGCGAGGCACGCATGGACGATGGCACCGACCCGGGCACCGTGCTGTTCCTCCAGGGCCAGGTGCTGGACGCCGACGGCCAGCCCATCGCCGGCGCCACCGTCGACCTGTGGCACGCCAATACCAATGGCACCTATTCCTACTTCGACAGCACCCAGTCCGAGTTCAACCTGCGCCGCCGCATCATCACCGACAGCGAAGGCCGCTACCGCGCCCGCAGCATCGTGCCCTCCGGCTACGGCTGCCCGCCGGACGGCCCGACCCAGGAGCTGCTCGACAGCCTGGGTCGCCACGGCAACCGCCCGGCGCACATCCACTTCTTCATCTCCGCCCCCGGCCATCGCCACCTGACCACCCAGATCAACCTCTCGGGCGACCAGTACCTGTGGGACGACTTCGCCTACGCCACCCGCGAAGGCCTGGTGGCCGAGGTGCGCTTCATCGAGGACGCCGCCGCAGCCGACGCCCGCGGCATCGAAGGGCGCTTCGCCGAGATCGACTTCGACTTCCAGCTGCAGGCCGCCGCCAAGCCGGATGAAGAAGCGCGCCGCGATCGCGTCCGCGCCCTGGAAGGCTGAGGCTCCCGGTTGCGGCGGGGATTCACCCGATTTTCCCCGCTGTTTTCAACCACGCCGGTGGTCATGCCGGCGTGGTTTTTTTGTGCCCCGGCTCAGGCCGCTAAAGGGACTCCTCATTCTCGCGAACGCGGGAACCCACGGAACGATGGCGCTCCTTCATCCACGCGGCGATGTCGAGCCACACGCCGTTGCCCACCCCGTGGGAGCGAATTCATTCGCGATGGAATATCCGGCCATTGGCAGCCAGGTGCCAGCGGTGGACCTTTCGCGGCTGAAGCCGCTCCCACGGTGAGCCGCAGCATCGTGCCTTTTCCGATCAACGACGCGGTGTCGAATCCAGGGTGTGCAATCGGTTGCACATTCCGAATCCTCCTTGCGCATCCCGCGCAGCCGGTGGCGGGTGGGCCCCCTAGGATCGAGGCTCTTGAACGAGGAGCTTGACCCATGAATATCAGCGTTATCGGCGGTGGACACGGTTGCTACGCAGCAGCCATCGAACTGGCGGAGAAGGGCCATCGCGTATGCCTGTGGCGGCGTGACGGAGTGGCGCTCAAGGAACTGGCGGCGATCGGCAGCCTCACCGTGAAGGACTACCGGGGCACCCGCCAGGTGGCGGTGGGCGGCGAGGGCGCCAACCTCGGCCTGACCGACGACCTGGCCGAAGCCGTGGCCTTCGCCGAGCTGCTGGTGGTCCCGCTGCCGTCCACCACCCATGAGAGCCTGGCACCGGAAATGGCCCCGTTGCTGCGCGACGGCCAGGTGGTGTTCCTGCCGCCCGGCACCTTCGGCAGCTACCTGTTCGCCAAGGCCATGCACGAGGCCGGTAACCGCGCCGAAGTGGCCTTCGCCGAGACCGGCACCTTGCCCTACCTCGCCCGCAAGCATGGCGCGGCGGACGTGGTGATCAGCGGCTACGCCACGCGCCTGCCCACCGGGGTGTTCCCCAGCCGCCTGGCCGAGCCGGCCTTCGCCCTGCTGCGCCAGGCCTACCCGAGCGTCGAGCCGATCGAGGATGGCCTCGCCGGCGCGCTGATGAATGCCGGGCCGATCATCCACCCGCCGCTGATCCTGATGAACGCCGCCCCGCTGGAGCACTTCGAGACCTGGGACATCCACAACGAAGGCACCCAGCCGGCCATCCGCCGCGTGACCACCGCGCTGGATGCCGAGCGCATGGCGTTGCGTGAGGCCCTCGGCTACCCGGCGCCACATTTCCCCCTGGCCGACCACTACAACACCACCGAGGGCGATGAGTGGATGTACGGCCGTGGCGCCCACGGCAAGCTCACCGACAGTGGCGACTGGCGCGAGGACATCGACCTGCAGCGCCACCGCTACATGCTCGAAGACACCCGCCTGGGCCTGTCCTTTCTGGTCTCGGTCGGCCGCTGGGCCGGCGTGCCGATGCCCGTCGCCCAGGGCCTGCTGAGCATCGCCTCGGCGGTGGCCGGCTTCGACCTCTATGCCGAGGGCCGCACCCTGGAACGCCTGGGCCTGGCCGGCCTCAGCCGCGCGGAGATGGCCGAGCTGCTGCGCGAGGGCATCCACTGATGGCCGCGCGCATCGCCGTGGTCGGCGCCGGGCGCATGGGCGAAGGCATCGCCCTGGCCTTCATGCATGCCGGGCTGCCGGTGACCCTCATCGACATCAAGGCCCGCGAGCCCGAGCAGCAGCGGCTGTACTTCGCCAAGGTGCGCGCCAGCCTGGCCCTTGAGCTGCAGACCCTGGTGCGCCTCGGCGTGCTCGACGCTGGGCAGGCGGACGAGGCGCTGGGCCGCGTGCGCCTGTGCGACCGCGACCAGGCGCGGGGCGACCTGGCCTGCGCGGAGCTGGTGTTCGAGGCGGTGCCCGAGGTGCTGGAGGTCAAGCGCGAGTGCTTCGCCTGGCTGAGCGGGCAGTGCGGCGCGGACTGCATCATCGCTTCGACCACCTCCACATTCCTGGTCACCGATCTGGCCGGGCTGGTCAGCCACCCCGGGCGCTTCGTCAATGCCCATTGGCTCAACCCCGCCTACCTGATCCCGCTGGTGGAGGTGAGCCGCAGTGCAGCCACCGACGGCGCTGTGGTCGAGCGCCTGCTGGCGTTGTTGCGCCGGGTGGGCAAGGTGCCGGTGCTCTGCGCCCCGGCGGCGGGCTACATCGTGCCGCGCATCCAGGCCCTGGCGATGAACGAGGCCGCGCGCATGGTGGAAGAGGGCGTGGCCAGCGCCGAGGACATCGACACGGCGATCCGCGTCGGCTTCGGCCTGCGCTTCTCGGTGCTGGGCCTGCTGGAGTTCATCGACTGGGGCGGTGGCGACATCCTCTACTACGCCTCGCGCTACCTGGCCGGCGCCCTCGACCCGCGCTTCGCCTCGCCCCAGGTGATCGCCGACAACATGCACGAGGGGCGCAACGGCCTGCGCGAGGGGCAGGGTTTCTACGACTACGCGGGCGTGGACGTGGAGGCCTACAAGCTGCAACGCCTCGGCGAGTTCACCCGCAAGCTCGACCTGATGGGGCTCGCCCCGCGTTTCAACGGGGCGCTGCAGGAGGCGTGAGCGCGCCTCGTGGCCCCGGTTCCAAGGCGGCGGGCACGGGCCCGCCGGCGTACTTCCATGAACCACGGACCACGAGGCACCCATGCGATTGTTCGAACTGATCACCTTCACCCTGCGCGTGCGCACCACGGCCGATGCCCTGGCGCGCCTGGAAGAGACCCTGGCCGTCGGCAGCCCCGGCTGGACCCTGATGGGTTGCTGGGCCTCGGAGATCGGCCCGCTGAACCAGGTCATCGTGCTGCGCGGCTTCGCCGACGAGCAGGCCCGTCAGGCCGAGCGCGAGCGCTACCTGCTGGCGCGGGATGCCTTCGGCATCGAAGGCTTCATGACCGACATGAAGGTGGAGAACTACACGCTGTTTCCCTTCCTCGAACCCCTGGCGCCGGGCGCACACGGGCCGTTCTACGAGCTGCGGGTGTACGACCTGATTCCCTCCGGCCTGGCGCCGACCCTGGAGGGCTGGAGGAAGGCGGTCGGCCCGCGTACCGGTGCGGGCTATTCCCAGGTCTATGCGGCCTTCTACGCCACCGACGGGCGCACCCCGCGCTACCTGCACATCTGGCCCTACGCGAGCCTCGAGCAGCGCCTCGACGTGCGCACCCGCGCCGTGGCCGATGGCGTCTGGCCGCCGGAAAACTCCGGCCCACAGCTGCGCGACATGCACTCCACCGCATGCCTGCCGGCGCGCTTCTCGCCGTTGCGCTGAGGCTGTGTCTGGCGGTGCTGCGCACCGCTCGGCGAATGAATTCGCCCCTACAGCGTGCAGCAAGAGCTTCGCGAGCAGAGCTCGCTCCTACGGGCTTTCTTTGTGGGAGCGGCTTCAGCCGCGAAAGACCTGCAGCAGGTACAGGGCTGTGGGTGGGCGGATGCTCCATCGCGAATGAATTCGCACCCACAGGGGTGTGCCGGGGTGTCGGGTTGCTCAGGGCATGTAGGGGCGACTTCAGTCGCCAAGCAGGCCGCAGGGCTGCCATTGCTCGGTGCTTCTGGGCGGCACCGCCTGGTGGATGGGAAGAGCGCCATCCACCCTACAAAAACCAGCGAGGGAGCCGGTGGATTTCTTCAGGCAAAAAAAGCCCCGCGACAGGGGCACCGTCGCGGGGCGAGAGGTCGGCCGGGGGGCGGCCGAGCCAGGAGGAGAGGTTTCAGGCCTGGGGTTGCCAGCCGCCGCCGAGGGCCTTGTAGATGGCGACGATGCCGCTGTAGAGCTCCACTTCGGCCTGGGCCTGGGCGTCTTCGGCGGCCAGGCGCTCGCGTTCGGCGTCCAGCAGCACGAGGAAGTCCACGGTGCCTTCGCGGTAGCGCACGGCGGCCTGCTGGGCGGCGGCGCGGGTGGCTTCCGACTGGCGGACCAGGGAGATCAGCCGCTGCTGGCGCTTGGCGTAGTCGCTGAAGGCGTTCTCGGACTCTTCCAGGGCCAGCAGCACCTGCTGCTCGTAACCGGCCAGGGCGCCGTCGGCTTCGGCTTCGGCGCCGCGCAGGCGGGCCCGCACACTGCCGAGGTCGAAGGCGGCCCAGCTGATGGTCGGCGCCACGCCCCAGGCACGGGCGGCGGAGGAGCCGATCTGCGAGCCGCGCCCGGCGGTGAAGCCGAGGAAGCCGGAGAGGCTGACGCGGGGGAACAGGTCCGCCGTGGCCACGCCGACATTGGCGGTGGCGGCGGCCAGCTGGCGCTCGGCGGCGGCGACGTCGGGGCGGCGACGCAGCAGCTCGGCGGGGTCGCCGATGGGCAGTTCCTTGGCGATCACCGGCAGCGGCTTGGGCGCCAGGTCCACGGTCAGCTGTTCCGGGCGCTGGCCGAGCAGGGTGGCGATGCGGTTGCGCGAGCGCACTTCGAGGGCCTGCAGTTGCGGCAGGGTGGCCTCGGTGGCGGCCAGGCGGCCGTCGGCGCGCAGCACGTCGAGCTCGTTGCCGACGCCGGCGTCACGCAACTGCTCGGTCAGGCCACGGGATTCCTGCTGGTTCTTCAGGTTCTCGCGGGCGATGCGTTCACGCAGCTGGGCGCCTCGCAGGTTGCCGTAGGCGTCCACCAGCTCGGCGATCAGGCTGACCTGCAGCTGTTGCAGCTCGGCCTGGGCGACGCCGATCTCGGCATCGCTGGCTTCGATCTGGCGCTGGATGCGGCCGAACAGGTCCAGCTCCCAGGCCATGTCCAGGCCCAGGTCGTAGCGCTCGGCGTTGACCCGTTGCTCGGTCTGGCCGGGCTGCTGGCCCTTGCCGACTTCGGCGCTGGCGCGGCTGGTGATGGTCGGCAGCTGGTCGTTGCCGACGTCGTCGCGGATGGCGCGGGCGGCCCGCAGGCGGGCGAAGGCCACGCGCAGCTCGCGGTTCTGTTCGAGGGACTGCTGCACCAGCTGGTTCAGGGTCGGGTCGTCGAACTGTTGCCACCAGAGGGTTTCGAAGCGGGCGCGGTCGTAGTGGCCGGCGTCCGCGGCAGCGAGCCGCGCGGGCTCGCTGTCGGGGGCCTTGTAGTCCGGGCCCACGGCGCAGGCGCTCAAGGCGAGGGCCAGCAGGGCAGGGGCGAAAGCCTTGTTGATCATGCGTGCAGTTCCTTGAGTTTCTGGGCCTTGGCCGCCTTGCGGGCTTCGCCTTTCTCGACGAAGCCGCGGATCAGCACATAGAACACGGGGGTCAGCAGCAGGCCGAAGAAGGTCACGCCGATCATCCCGCTGAACACCGCTACACCCATGGCGTGGCGCATCTCGGCGCCGGCACCGGAGGACAGCACCAGGGGCACCACGCCCATGATGAAGGCGATGGAGGTCATCAGGATCGGGCGCAGACGCAGGCGGCAGGCTTCCAGTACCGCGGCCAGGCGGTCGAGGCCTTCTTCCTGTTTCTCCTTGGCGAACTCGACGATGAGGATGGCGTTCTTGCACGCCAGGCCCACCAGTACGATCAGGCCGATCTGGGTGAAGATGTTGTTGTCGCTACCGGCGAGGATCACCCCGACGATGGCGGAGAACAGCACGGTCGGCACGATCAGGATCACCGCCAGCGGCAGGCTCCAGCTTTCGTACTGGGCGGCCAGCACCAGGAAGGCCAGCAGTACGCAGAGCGGGAAGATGAAGATCGCGGTGTTGCCGGCGAGGATCTGCTGGTAGGTCAGGTCCGTCCATTCGTAGGTCATGCCGTTGGGCAGCTCGTCCTGCAGCAGCTTGGCGATCGCCGCCTCGGCCTGGCCGGAGCTGTAGCCGGGGGCCGCAGCGCCGTTGATCTCGGCGGTGATGAAGCCGTTGTAGTGCATCACGCGGTCGGGACCGGAGGCGTTGTCGACCTTGACGAAGGTGGACAGCGGGATCATCTCGCCACGGTTGTTGCGCACCTTCAACTGGCCGATCTGCTCGGGTTCGAGGCGGAACGGCTGGTCGGCCTGGACGTTGACCTGGTAGGTGCGGCCGAAGCGGTTGAAGTCGTTCGCATACAGCGAGCCGAGGTAGACCTGCATGGTGTCGAAGATGTCGCTGATGGCGACGCCATGGGTCTTGGCCTTCTCGCGGTCGATGTTGGCATCCACCTGCGGGACGTTGACCTGGTAGCTGGTGAACACCGACATGGGGTTCAGCTCGGGGAGCTGGCGCGCCTTGTTGATGATGTTCTGGGTCTGCTTGTACAGCTCCTCGTAGCCCAGGTTGCCGCGATCCTCCACCTGCAGGCGGAAGCCGCCGATGGTGCCGAGGCCTTGTACGGGCGGCGGCGGGAAGATGGCGATGTAGGCGTCCTGGATGCCGGCGAACTCCTTGTTCAGCTCGGCGGCGATGGCCCCGGCGGACATGGACGGGTCACGGCGCTCATCGAAGGGCTTGAGCGGGGTGAACACGATGCCGCTGTTGGGGCTGTTGGTGAAGCCGTTGATCGACAGGCCGGGGAAGGCCACGGTGTTTTCCACGCCCGGGTGCTTGGAGGCGATCTCGGACATGCGCTTGATCACGGCCTCGGTGCGGTCCAGGGTGGCGGCGTCGGGCAGTTGGGCGAAGGCCACCAGGTACTGCTTGTCCTGCTGCGGCACGAAGCCGGCCGGGGTGCTGGAGAAGCCCATGTAGCCGAGTACCAGGATGCCGCCGTAGATCAGCAGGGCCACCGAGCTGCCGCGCAGCACGCGGCGCACGGTGCCGACGTAGCCATTGCCGGCACGCTCGAAGACGCGGTTGAACGGGCCGAACAGCCAGCCACCGAAGAGCTTGTCGAGGATGCGCGAGAAGCGGTCCTTGGGCGCGTGGTGGTCCTTCAGCAGTACGGCGGCCAGCGCCGGGGACAGGGTCAGCGAGTTGAAGGCCGAGATCACGGTGGAGATGGCGATGGTCAGGGCGAACTGCTGGTAGAACTGCCCGGTGAGGCCGGAGATGAAGGCGGTGGGCACGAACACGGCGCACAGCACCAGGGCGGTGGCGACGATGGGGCCGGTCACTTCCTTCATGGCCTGGCGGGTGGCGTCAACCGGCGACTTGCCGAGGCCGATGTTCCGCTCGACGTTCTCTACGACGACGATGGCGTCGTCCACCACGATGCCGATGGCCAGTACCAGGCCGAACAGCGACAGGGCGTTGAGGGAGAAGCCGAACAGGTGCATCACCGCGAAGGTGCCGATCAGCGAGACCGGTACGGCCACCAGCGGGATGATCGAGGCGCGCCAGGTCTGCAGGAACAGGATCACCACCAGCACGACGAGCACGATGGCTTCGAGCAGGGTGTGCACCACCGCCTCGATGGAGCCGCGCACGAAGATGGTCGGGTCATAGACGATTTCGTAGTCCATGCCCTGGGGGAAGCTCTTCTTCAGCTCGGCCATGCGGCTGCGCACGGAGTCGGAGATCTCGATGGCGTTGGAGCCGGGGCGCTGGAACACCGGGATGGCCACGGCCGGCTGGTTGTTCAGCAGCGAGCGCAGGGCGTACTGGCTGGAGCCCAGCTCGATGCGCGCCACGTCGCGCAGGCGGGTGATCTCGCCGTCGTCGCCGGCGCGGATGATGATGTTCTCGAACTCTTCCTCGGTGACCAGGCGGCCCTGGGTGTTGATCGAGAGCTGGAAGCTGTTGCCGGCATCGGACGGCGGCGCGCCGAGGGCACCGGCGGCGACCTGGCGGTTCTGCTCGCGGATGGCGTTGACCACGTCGGTGGCGGTGAGGTTGCGCGAGGCCACCTTGTTCGGGTCCAGCCAGACGCGCAGGGAGTAGTTGCCCATGCCGAACAGCTGCACGTCGCCCACGCCGTCCAGGCGCGCCAGCTCGTCCTTCACGTTGAGCGCGGCGTAGTTGGACAGGTAGAGCATGTCGTAGCGGTTATCGGGCGAGGTCAGGTGCACCACCATGGTCAGGTCCGGGGAGGCCTTGTCCACGGTCACGCCGAGCCGCTGCACCTCGGTGGGCAGGGTGGGCATGGTGCGGGTGACGCGGTTCTGCACCTGCACCTGGGCGTTGTCCAGGTCGGTGCCCAGGGCGAAGGTGATGGTCAGGGTCAGCTTGCCGTCGTTGGTGGACTGGGAGGACATATAGAGCATGCCCTCGACGCCGACGATGGCCTGCTCCAGGGGGGATGCCACGGTCTCGCCGATCACCTTGGGGTTGGCGCCGGGGAAGTTGGCGCGCACCACCACCGTCGGCGGAACCACTTCGGGGTATTCGCTGATGGGCAGCTGGAACAGCGAGATGGCGCCGCCGATCAGGATCAGCAGCGACAGCACGGCGGCGAAGATCGGCCGCAGGATGAAGAACTGGGAAAAATTCATGTCGTGCTACCTCAACCGCGCGGAGCGACGGCAGGTTTGGCGTTCTGTTCGGCGACGCGGGGCGCGTCGCGGCTTTCCACGCTCTGGCGCAGGCGGGCCAGCTCGGCGAGGGTGCTCTCGTCGGCCATGGGCACGGACTGCGGATCGACGGTGGCGCCGGGCATGGTGTGCTGCAGGCCGTTGACCACGATCTTCTCGCCCTTGGCCAGGCCGTTGCGGATGATGCGCAGGCCCTGGACCTTCGGGCCGAGCTCGATGGAGCGGTAGGCGACCGTGTTGTTCTCGCCCAGCACCAGCACGAACTTCTTGCCCAGGTCGGTGCCGATGGCGTCGTCCTTGATCAGCGCGGCGGGGTAGGTCTCGCTGCCCACCAGCTTGATGCGCGCATAGAGGCCGGGGGTGAAGCGGCCGTCCTTGTTGTCGAACACGGCGCGGCCACGGATGGTGCCGGTGCGCGGGTTGACCTGGTTGTCGAGGAAGTCCAGCTGGCCCAGGTGCGGGTTGCCGGTCTCGCTGGTCAGGCCCAGGTAGACGGGGCTGGCGCCACGGGCGTCGCCGCCGGCCTGGCGGGCCAGTTCGACGTACTTGAGGAAGACGCGCTCGTCGGCATCGAAGTAGGCGTAGACCTTGTCGGTGGACACCACCGAGGTCAGCAGCGACTGGCCGGCGTTGACCAGGTTGCCTTCGGTGATCTCGGCGCGGCTGACGCGGCCGTCGATGGGCGAGGTGATGCGGGTGAAGCTGAGGTTGAGCTTGGCGTTGTCCAGCTCGGCCTGGGTGGCGGCAACGGCGGCCTGGGCTTCCAGGGCGGCGCTGCTGCGGGCATCGGCCAGCTCGGCGGAGATGGCGTTGCTCTGGCGCAGGCGGTCACCGCGACGGGCTTCGTTCAGCGCGCGGGTCTGGCTGGCGCGGGCTTGTTGCAGCTGGGCTTCGAGGCGTTTCACCTCGGCCTGGAAGGGGCGCGGGTCGATCTGGAAGAGCAGGTCGCCCTTCTTCACCAGGCTGCCTTCGCGGAAGGACACGCTGTCGATGTAGCCGGAGACGCGCGGGCGGATCTCGACGGATTCCGGTGCCTCCAGGCGGCCGGTGAATTCGTCCCATTCGTTGATCGGCTGTTGCAGCACTTCGGCCACGCTGACCTTGGCGGCAGCGGGTGCAAGCGTGGCTTCGGGGGCTTTACCGCACGCCACCAGCACCAGCAGGGATGCGAGGGTGAGGCCGGTTCGCCAGGTGGATTTCGTGGACTGTTCCATGTGTAGCTCCGCCAATTGGATTTGTAGATGGGCGGAGTCTGCTGGCTGGCTCGTTCGTGCACGAATCGAACGCCACGAAGATAAATATCACCGTCAGTGATGAATCGTTTTTTTCCATTGATAGTAAGTGGCTTGCCCTGGAAAACCGCACTGGAATGGGGATTTCAGCGGTCCGCCGCACAGTTTTCGAGCATTCACGGGATTGCTTGCAACGGCGAATCGGGGCGGTTCTATCGATAGAAGCGAATGGCTGTTGCTTTTCATCGATTCGGGGCGCGCGGGTGCTTCTTGTAGGAACGAATTCATTCGCGAAGCCTTTCGCGGTTGAAACCGCTCCCGTCAGTGTCATGGCGGGCTCCGCTGGTGGATGAAAAAAGCGTCATCCACCCTACGCAGCGGTCGCGTACGTGCGGCGGGGCTGTAGGGGCGACTTCAGTCGCCAAGCGGTGCTGTAGGAGCGAGCTCTGCTCGCGAAGCTTTGGCGCGGCGACCATGGGTGGGCTGAAGCGGAACGCCGCCCGGCCCACCCTACGGGTTCGGTGGCGCGGGGAGCGCTGTGCACGCGAGTGCGGATCACTCCAGGCTGTCCGGGTCGCCGCAGTACATCTGGATGCGCGAGCGCAGCCAGCGCTCGGCGGGGTCGTTGTCCTGGGCGCCGCGCCAGGCCATGGACAGTTCGAAGGCGCGGCTGCCGTAGGGCGGGTCCTCCACGCGCAGGCCACCGGCGGCGGTGAGGGCGGCGGCGGTGTAGTCCGGCACCACGGCGACGATGTCGGTCCCGGCGAGCAGGGCGCCGAGGCCGTTGAACTGGGGCACGGCCAGCACCACGCGGCGCTTGCGTCCCAGTTTCTCCAGCTCCTCGTCGACGAAGCCGGACAAGTCGCCCGCATAGGACACCAGCGCGTGGGGGCGCGCGCAGTAGTCCTCCAGGCTCAGCGGCCCGGGTACGGCGTCGGCACGCAGGAGCTTGGACTTGGAGCGGCGGATGGTCTTGCGCTTGGCGTTGGCCGGCAGCTCGTCGGTGTAGCTGACACCCACGGAGATCTCGCCGGAGGCGAGCAGGTTGGGCATCAGCAGGTAGTTGGTGCGGCGCACCACCAGCACCACGCCCGGCGCTTCGGCACGCAGGCGGCGGAGCAGGGCGGGCAACAGGCCGAACTCGACGTCGTCGGAAAGGCCGATGCGGAACACCGCGTTGCTGGTGGCCGGGTCGAAATCGGCGGCCCGGCTCACGGCCGTGGAAATGGAGTCCAGGGCCGGGGAGAGCAGGGCGAAGATCTCCACCGCGCGGGCGGACGGCTCCATGCTGCGGCCGGTGCGCACGAACAGCGGGTCATCGAAGAGGGTACGCAGCCGCGCGAGGGCTGCACTGATGGCGGGCTGGCCGAGGAAGAGCTTCTCCGCCGCCCGTGTCACGCTGCGCTCATGCATGAGCGTCTCGAACACGATCAGTAGATTGAGGTCAACTCTACGTAGGTCGTTCCTGTTCATGCAGGGCTACTTCCGAAATGAGTGTGTGAAAAATGAGGCTCTGCAGCGCGGTCGTCAAGGCTCACATCATCCGTGTTTATGACAACTATTGATGCGCGCGGGTGGTTTTAGGGATAAAGCCCGGATAGAGTCCATGGCCATGACAGAGTCACAGGCGAGGTGTGTGATGTCCCGCATGATCCGTTTTCATCAATTCGGCGAGGCCGATGTGCTCAAGCTGGAAGAGCTGCCCACCCCCAAACCGGGGTTCGGCGAAGTTCTGGTGCGCACCCAGGCGCTGGGCGTCAGTTGGAAAGACGTGCTCTGGCGGCAGAACCTGGCCTCCGAACAGGCCCGGCTGCCTGCCGGGCTCGGCTTCGAGCTGGCCGGTGTGGTAGAGGCCGTCGGCGAAGGCGTCGACGACCTGCAGCCCGGCATGGCCGTGGCCAGCTTTCCGTCCGCCACCCCCAATACCTATCCGGCCTGGGGCGACATCGTGCTGATGCCGCGCCGCGCCCTGACCCGCTACCCGGACGTGCTGACCCCGGTCGAGGCCGCCGTGCACTACACGCCGCTGCTGCTGGGCTACTTCGCCCTGGTCGAGCTGGCCAAGGTCAAGCCCGGGCAGCACGTGCTGATCACCGAGGCCGGGCATTGCCTGGCGCCGCAATCGGTGCAGCTGGCCAAGGCGCTGGGGGCGATCGTCATCGCCTCCACCAGCTACCCGGAGAGCCGCCCGTTCCTCAAAGAGCTGGGCGCCGACAAGGTCATCGTCACCGAGGAGCAGGATCTGGTCCTGGAGGTCGAGCGCTTCACCGCCGGCAAGGGCGTCGAAGTGGTGCTGGACCAGTGCGCCGGCCCGCAGATGAAGCTGCTGGGCGATGTCGCCTCGCCGCGCGGCAAGCTGATCCTCTATGGCATCAACGGTGGCAACGATGCGGCCTTCCCGGCCTGCGCCGCCTTCAAGAAGCACCTGCAGTTCTTCCGCCACTGCGTGATGGATTTCACCGGTGATCCGGAAACCGGCCTGGAGCGTGACGAGGCTGCCGTGCAGCGGGCCCTGGCGCACATCAACCAGATGACCGGTGACCGCCTGCTCAAGCCGAGCATCGACCGGGTCTTCGAGTTCGCCGACTTCGTCGAGGCGAGCCGCTACATGGAAACCTGCCCGGCCGGTGGCCGCGTGGTCATCCACGTCGCCGACTGAACCGCGACTGCTGTACCCGATCCGGCGCCTCGTGCGCCGGATTTCGTTTGGGCGGAATCGGCCCGGGGTCGAAGGGGCGCCAGTCTGCGACTGCCGGTGGCCGCTTCGGTAGCAGGATTCTGCAGAATTATTGCCTGATCCTGCCGAAGTGTTTCCGGGCCCGAGACGCGCCCCGCGCGCGCAAGTAGAGTTGTCGCCTGATCCGGAGGGCTGAAACCATGACCACACCCGCAACCCTCGAAGAGCAGGGGCACAGCGCTCCCCTGGGCGCGCAGGCACGCCTCGCACGATTGATTGAACGATTCACCCGGGAGGACGGCATCCATGAGACGCCCATCCCGCGCCTGTCGCTGTTCCGCGCCAGCACCGCCACCGAGCCCATCCACTGTCTCTACGAGCCCGCCCTGGGCATCGTGGTGCAGGGTCGCAAGCAGGCCATGCTCAACGACGAGACCTACATCTATGGCCAATCCCAGTACCTGATCGTCTCCCTCGATTTGCCGGTGATCGGCCAGATCCTCGATGCCAGCCCCGAGGTGCCCTACCTCGGCCTGCGCCTGAACCTGGAGCCCGCGCTCATCAGCCAGATGCTCCTGGAGATGGAGCGCTCGCCCATGGTCACCAGCTCCGCGCGCGGCATTTCGGTGTGCAGCCTGGACGAGCCGCTGCAGGATGCGCTGATCCGCCTGGTGAGCCTGCTCGACACCCCGGATGACATCGCCGTGCTGGCGCCGCTGGTCGAGCGCGAGATCCTCTATCGCCTGCTGCTGGGCGAGCGCAGCGCGCAACTGCGCCAGATCGCCTGTGTCGGCAGCCACACCCAGCGCATCGCCAAGGCCGTCAGCTGGTTGAAGAACAACTATCACCGCCCGCTGCAGATCGGTGCCCTGGCCGGTGAGGTGAACATGAGCACCTCGGCGCTGCACCATCACTTCAAGTCGGTCACCGCGATGAGTCCGCTGCAGTTCCAGAAGCAGCTGCGCCTGCAGGAGGCGCGCCGGCTGATGCTTTCCGAGGCCCTGGACGCCGCCACCGCCGGCAGCCGCGTGGGCTACGAGAGCCCCTCGCAGTTCAGCCGCGAATACAGCCGTCTGTTCGGCGAGCCGCCACAGCGCGATATCGCCCGCCTGCGCCAGAGCGCCTGATACCGCTCCGCTGGTCGTCCCGTCGCCGCAAAGGCGCAGGGACGGCCGGCGAGCTTCTACCCTGAAACAACCGTGCCCTGAACCGGCCCGACCGTGGCCGGCGCCCCATGAATCCATACCCGTAGAGGTGGAAAAGCCGATGATCACCCTGAACCTGAATGGTCAAGACAAGGAACTCGATATCGCCCCCGACATGCCGCTGCTCTGGGCATTGCGCGACGTCGCCGAGATGACCGGCACCAAGTACGGCTGCGGCATGGCCCTGTGCGGGGCCTGCACCGTGCACGTGGATGGCCAGCCGACGCGGGCCTGCATCACGCCGGTATCCATGCTGGTGGGCAAGAAGATCACCACCATCGAGGCGGTGGGCGAGGGCGAAGTGGGCAAGGCGGTACAGGAAGCCTGGCGCAAGCTCGACGTGGTGCAGTGCGGCTACTGCCAGTCGGGGCAGATCATGGCGGCCACGGCTCTGCTGGCGGGCAACCGCAAACCCAGCGACGCCGACATCGATGCCGCCATGAGCGGCAACATCTGCCGCTGCGCCACCTATGTGCGCATCCGTGCGGCCATCCACGAAGCAGCCGGCCAGCTGGCCTGAGGAACGACGACATGGGCAAGATCGAAACCCAGAGCACGCCGGGCAACGGCATCCTCAACATCAGCCGGCGGACCTTCCTGCAGGGCAGCGGCGGGCTGGCCCTGGGCGTGCTCTTCTCGCCGCTCCTGGACGCTGCCGAGATGTTCGCCGCCGATGCGCGCTTCGAACCCAACGCCTTCGTGCGCATCGCTCGCGACGGCACCGTGACCGTGGTCGCCAAGCACGTGGAAATGGGGCAGGGCGCCTACACCGGCCTCGCCACCCTGGTGGCCGAGGAGCTGGACGCCGACTGGAGCCGTGTGGTGGTCGAAGGCGCGCCGGCCAACGCCGCCGTCTACAACAACCTGGCCTTCGGCACCCTGCAGGGCACCGGTGGCAGCAGCGCCATGGCCAACTCCTTCGAGCAGATGCGCAAGGCCGGTGCCAGCGCACGCGCCATGCTGGTGGCCGCCGCCGCCAAGAAGTGGAAGGTGCCGGCCGAGGCCATCACCGTCAGCGATGGCGTGGTCGCCCATGCCGCCTCCGGCAACAAGGCCGGCTTCGGCGAGCTGGCCGAGGCGGCCGCGCAGGAATCGGTGCCCACCGAGGTGAAGCTCAAGCAGCCGAAGGACTTCAAGCTCATCGGCCAGATGACCGCCAAGCGCAAGGACAGCCACGACAAGACCAACGGCAGTGCCGTCTTCACCCAGGATTTCAAGCTGCCCGGCATGCTGGTGGCGGTGGTCGCCTACCCGCCGCGCTTCGGCGGCGTGCCGAAGACGGTGGACGCGAGCAAGGCCAAGGCCATCGCCGGTGTGGTGGAGGTGGTCGAGTTCCGCGACCTGCCCCATGGCCGCGCCGGGGTCGCCGTGCTGGCGAAGAACACCTGGGCCGCGCGCCAGGGGCGCGACGCGCTGGTCATCGAATGGGACGAGAGCAAGGCCTTCAAGCTGGGCAGCGCCGAGATCTTCGCCAAATACCGCGAAAGCGCTGGCAAGCCCGGGCTGATGGCCGCGCGCACCGGTGACGTGGAGGCCGCGCTGGCCAAGCCGGCGAAGCTGATCGAGGCGGACTTCGAATTCCCCTACCTGGCCCACGCGGCGATGGAGCCGATGAACTGCCTGGTCCGGCTCTCCGACGGTGCCTGCGAGCTGTGGAACGGCGAGCAGTGGCAGACTGGTGACCAGGTGACCGTGGCCAAATACCTGGGCATCCCCGTGGAGAAGGTCGCCATCACCCAGCTCTACGCCGGCGGCAGCTTCGGCCGCCGCGCCAACCCGCTTTCCGACTACCCGCTGGAGGCGGTGGCGGTGGCCAAGGCTGCGCGCGACAAGGGCATCAAGGCGCCGGTGAAGTTGGTCTGGACCCGCGAGGACGATACCCGGGGCGGCTACTACCGCCCGGCCTACCTGCACCGCGCGCGCCTGGCGCTGGACGCCGAGGGCAAGCTGCTGGCCTGGCATCACCGCATCGTCGGCCAGTCCATCATCAAGGGCACCGGCATGGAGTCCTTCCTGATCAAGGACGGCATCGACAACACCTCGGTGGAAGGGCTGGCGAACCTCTCCTACGCCGTGCCCAACCTGCAGGTGGAGCTGGCCACCCCCGAGGACATCCACGTCCCGGTGCAGTGGTGGCGCTCGGTGGGCCACACCCACACCGGTTTCGCTGCCGAGGTGCTGATCGACGAAGCGGCGACCACCGCCGGCAAGGACCCTTACGACTACCGCCATGCGCTGCTGGAGAAGCATCCGCGCCATCGTGGCGTGCTGGAACTGGTGGCGGACAAGGCGGGCTGGAAGCAGCCGCTCAAGGCCGGTGGCGAGGGCGAGAAGCGCGGTCGCGGGATCGCCGTGCACGAATCCTTCGGCAGCTACGTGGCGCAGGTGGTGGAGGTGACGGTGAAGGCCGATGGCGCCTACAAGGTGGATCGCGTGGTCTGCGCCGTGGATTGCGGCGTGCCGATCAACCCCGACGTGATCCGGGCGCAGATGGAGGGCGGTATTGGCTTTGGCCTGGCGGCGGCGCTGCACAGCGCGGTGACGCTGAAGGACGGAGTGGTGGAGCAATCCAACTTCCACGACTTCCAGGTGTTGCGGATCAACGAGATGCCGGCCGTGGAGGTGCACATCCTACCGTCCACCGAGCAGCCCACCGGTGTGGGTGAACCCGGGGTGCCGCCCCTGGCGCCGGCACTGGCCAACGCCCTCCATGCGGCGGTGGGCGTGCGCTTGCGGACCCTGCCGTTCCCCGCCCAGGTCAAGGCCTGAGGCGGCGCGACCGGGCCGCCGGAATCAGGCGGCCTGGTTGCGGATCAGCTGGCGCAGGGCACGACGCTCGGCGATGGGCGTCGGGGCCTGGAGCATCTCGAAGGTGCCGTCCTCCTGGCACACGGCGACTTCGGTTTCGAAGTGCAGATGGAATTCATCCAGGGTGACGTGGGTGACCAGGTAGCTGCTGTCGACGAATTTCGAGTGGGCGGTCATGGCTGGCATCTCGGTTCATGGGGCACAAGGCCGATGAGCGAATCTTGCCGGTGCGCTGGCAATCGGAGAATTGAAAGGGGCTGATGGTGAGTATCAGTGATGTCGATGCTTGCCGTTGCGCTGACGCCCGGTGGGGCGGCGTCCTTGTTTCCTCGCCCTCGCGGCGGCTCTATAGTGGGCGCCGGATGCCGGGGCAGACCCCGGCGAGACTGATTGCAAGGAGTGAAACCATGTCCAACCCCGTCACCATGCGCGCCCTCGTGCTCGAGGATTACCAGAGCGGCCGTTTCACCCAGCAGGAGATCGCCCGCCCGGTCGCCGGCGAGGGACAGGTCCTGGTGCGTATCGAGGCCAGCGGGGTCAACCCCATCGACTACAAGATCCGCACCGGCCGGGCGCCCTATGCCGACCCGGTGCTGCCGGCGGTGCTCGGCACCGAGCTGGCCGGCGTGGTCGAGGCGGTGGGCGCGGGCGTCAGCCGCTTCAAGGTCGGTGACGAGGTCTACGGCCTGGTCGGTGGCGTGCGCGGCCTGCAAGGCACCCTGGCCGAGTTCGCCGCGGTGGACTGGCGCCTGCTGGCGCTGAAGCCGAAGAACCTGAGCATGCGCGAAGCCGCGGCACTGCCGCTGGTGTTCCTCACCGCCTGGGAAGGCCTGGTGGACAGCGCGCGCCTGCACGCCGGGCAGACGGTGCTGGTCACCGGTGGTTCCGGCGGCGTGGGCCATATCGCCGTGCAGATCGCCAAGGCCTTCGGCGCCGAGGTCTTCGCCACCGCCTCGCCGGCCAAGCACGAGATGGTGCGCGGCCTGGGCGCCACGCCCATCGACTACCACACCACCAAGGCGGCCGATTACGTCGCGGCCTTCACCGGTGGCAAGGGTTTCGACGTGGTCTACGACACCGTGGGCGGCAGCTCCCTCGACGACGCCCTGGAGTCGGTGCGCATCCGCGGCCATGTGGTCAGCTGTGCCGCCTTCGGCACCCACAGCCTGGCGCCATCCTCGCTGCGGGCGGCGACCGTCAATGGCGTGTTCGTGTTGCTGCCGATGCTCACCGGTGAAGGCCGCGCCCACCACGGCGAAGTCCTCGCCGACGCCACGCGCCTGGTGGAGGCCGGCAAGCTCAAGCCCATCCTCGACCCGCGCCGTTTCACCCTGGCCACGGCCCACGACGCCCACGACGCGGTGGAGCAGGGCACGGCCTTCGGCAAGATCGTCATCGATATCGCCGAGTGATCCCGCAACTGCAGCCGTCGGATGGCTAGGGCCGTGCGAAGCCCATGCCGTGGGGACCACGGATCGATGGGTTTCGCTGCGCTCTACGCCATCCTACGGCTCCAGCGGCACCCATTGCGGGTCGGAAAGCCGTTCCACCAGGCGGTCGAACACCCGCCTTACCCGTGGCGATACCGGCCCGCGCTGGGGCCGGTAGACGAACATCTCCCAGGACGGCGATTCGTCGTCGACCAGCACCCGCACCAGGCGTCCGCTGCGGATGTGCGGCGTCACCAGGTAGCTGGGCAGTTGCCCGAAGCCGACGCCCGCCAGCACCGCCTCGCACTCGCACTCCTGGTCGTCGGTGGTGAAGGCGGCACGCTGCGGTTGCAGCTGGCGGCCCTCGGCGAAGGTCCAGGGCCAGAGGCGCCCGGTGTTGCCGTCGATCAGCGCGGTGGTCGGCAGCCGGTTCAGGGCGTCGATGTCTTCCGGGGCGCCGACGCGCTCGACCAGTGCCGGCGCCCCCACCACGTAGAGCGGCACGGTCGCCGTGGGTCGCGCGATGTAGCGGCGGTCGCGGATGAAGCCCATGCGCACGCCGATGTCGATCTGCTCGTCGACCGAGTCGGTCATCTGGTCCGAGAGGCGCATGTCCAGCACGATCTCCGGGTGCTCGCGCTGCAACTCGGCCAAGAGCGGCAGCACGAAGCGCCGGCCGATGGAGCGCGGTGCGGTGACGCCCACGCGGCCGGCCATCTCGTCCCGGCCGCGGCGGACGTGGCGCTGGAACAGCTGGTCGAAGCTGCCCAGGGTCTCCCGCGCCTGGGCTGCCAGCAGTTCGCCGTAGGCGGTGATCTGCACCTGGCGCGTGCTGCGATGGAACAGCGGCTCGCCCACCAGTTGCTCCAGGTCCTTGATCGCCCGGGTCACCGTCTGCGGGGAGGCGCCGAGGCGCGTGGCGGCTTCGCGGAAGCTGGCGGACTCGGCGGCGATGCAGAAGATGCGCAGCATTTCCATTCGGTTGAGCATGTCGGCGGCCTTCGGATTGTTCCTGATTCTGGAATTCCGCAATCCTAATCCTTCCATTCCCTGAGCGTCATCGGATTTCCATACTGGCCTCCAGCAGCAGGAACCCCTCCTGCCGGCAGCCAACCTGAGGAACCCGACATGAGCAGCAACATCAACGGCAAAGTCATCGTCATCACCGGCGCCAGCAGCGGCCTCGGCGAAGCCACCGCCCGCCACCTGGCCGCCCTGGGCGCCTCGGTGGTGCTCGGTGCGCGCCGCGTCGATCGTCTCGACGCGCTGGTCAGCGAAATCACCGCTGCCGGCGGCAAGGCCGTGGCCTTCGCCACCGACGTCACCGACCCGGCGCAGGTCCGCGCCCTGGTGCAGGGCGGCATCGATGCCTTCGGCCGCATCGACGTACTGGTCAACAACGCCGGACTGATGGCCATCGCGCCGCTCTCCGAAACCCCGCTGGAAGAGTGGGACCGCATGATCGACATCAACATCAAGGGCGTGCTCTACGGCATCGCGGCGGCGCTGCCGGTGTTCCAGGCACAGCGCAGCGGTCAGTTCATCAACGTCGCCTCGGTGGCCGGCCACAAGGTGTTCAGCCCGGGCGGCACCGTGTACAGCGGCACCAAGTTCGCCGTGCGGGCCATCAGCGACGGCCTGCGTCATGAAGTGGGCGGCGACATCCGCGTCACCGTCATCTCCCCCGGCGCGGTGGATTCGGAACTGAAGCTGGGCAGCTCCCACGAGGAGAGCCGCCAGGCCCTGGGCGAGTTCTACAAGCTGGCGATCCCCGCCGAATCCGTCGCCCGGGCCATCGCCTACGCGGTGGAACAACCGGCGGACGTGGACATCAGCGAAGTGGTGCTGCGCCCGACCGTGCAGGACTTCTGATCGAGCGGGCGTACCTGCGCAGCAAAACGAAACGGCCCCCATGGGGCCGTTTTTTCGTTCGAACGTGGACGTGCTTCCCTGGCTGTTCGCCGATTCACTTCGACAAACGCACCGCCAGCTCGTCCACTTCCACGGCCCAGTCGGCGTCCTGCACCAGGGCGTTGCGCAGGAAGGCGCTCTGGGCGTCGTTCCAGAAGGGCGCTTCGTGGATCTTCTGCCCGTCGGCGAGGGGGTGGTCGGCGATGAAGGCCTCGATCCTGTCGTGCCCGGATTCCAGGCCGAGCTGCTCGAAGAGGGTGGCGAGGTTGTGCGGGGTCGTATCCATGGAGGGCTCCGTTACGGATGGGAAAGATGCAGGGACTATAGACCCACGCCCCACGCTTTTAGTGTCGGTGAATCCTGCGCTAAGGTGGCGCGCCCGCCCATGCGGGGTGGGCACCCGAGGAAGGAATCCATCATGCATTTCAATGCCCTGGTCCCGGAGTTGCTGGTCGTCGATTTCGCCCGCAGCCTGGATTTCTACTGCCGTGTCCTGGGGTTCGAAGTGGCGTACCAGCGCCCCGAGCACCGCTTCGCCTACCTGCGCTTCGGCGAGGCCCAGCTGATGCTGGAGGAGGACGACGGCGAGGCCTCGGAGTGGCGGGTCGAGCCCCTGGAAGCGCCGTTCGGGCGCGGACTCAACCTGTCGATCCGCTGCGCCGACGCGCTGGCGTTGATCGCGCGCATCGAGGCGGCCGGGGTGAGGTTGCGGCGCGGAGCCGAGGAGCGCTGGTACCGCCAGGACGAGCAGGCGCACGGTGAACTCAACTTCCTCCTGCAGGACCCGGACGGCTACCTGCTGCGCTTCCACCAGAGCCTGGGGATGCGCGCGTTCGGCGGGGTTCTGCCGGCGCAGGGGTGACGAAGGCTGCGGTACATGAGCCAAGGGCTTCGCGAGCAGAGCTCGCTCCTACGGTTTGTGGCGGGTGTGTGCTGCCTCGCGAAGCGGGAATTCTTTGCCGACGCCACGGAACCCGCGCCGCTGCGCTGGTTCAAATCGGCACTGATTCCTTCACATGCCGATTCCGGAGCTGTCATGCGTACCCACACCAAACTTCTGTTGGCAGGCCTTTGCTTCCTTCCCCTGGCCGGTTGCTTCAAGGGCGAAGTCGACCAGTCGGTGCTTTGCACCTACAGCTCCGATGCCGAGGCGCGCCAGTGCAAGGAAGGCGAGCTGTCCTGGTTCAAGCCGGCCCGCTGGAGCAACGAGCAGTTGCCCCTGAGCGTTGCCGCGGCGTACTGCAACTTCAACCACGAGGTGATGTACAACAACGCAGGCGTCATCTGCGTGTTCACCGAGAAGCGCATGAGCCTGGTGAAGAACAGCCAGTAAGCCCGGCGGGCGCCCACAAAAAAGCCAGCATCACGCTGGCTTTTTTTGTGCCGGTGCGCCGGATCAGCGCTTGCCCATCGAACGGCGCGAGCCGCGCGGTGCCGCTCCGGGGCGCTGGCCGCGGTCGTGGGTCTTGAGGGTCTGGTACCAGGGCACGTTCTGCTTCTTCACGGCCTTGGCCGGGGCGGCCGCCTCGGCGCTGCCTTCGGTCTGGGCCTGTTGCTCGGGGCTGGTGGTTTCGCTGGTGTTCATGGTCGGTCCGGGGGCGCATGGGCGCCGGTTTGATCGTGGTTGGCCGTGTTCGAGGCGCGCAATCATACATCAAGTCGTCTGTGACTGCCGTGGCTTCGGCTGGATGGAAACCGAGCCGGAAGAGGCCGGAAAAGGCCCGACCTGACATGAGTCAAAGTGACTCATTGCCGTTTGGCGGATGATCTCCCCCATCGAAATCCAGCCATTCGGGATACCAAGATGAAGCAGCCAAGCAAGCAGAAACTGACCTGGGCGGCGGCGCTGCTGGCCGTCGTGGCGGTGGCAGCCGGCGCCTGGTGGGTGTTGCGGCCGGTCGGCCTGGGCGAGGGTTTTGCCAGCGGCAACGGGCGGATCGAGGCCACCGAGGTGGACGTGGCGACCAAGCTCGCCGGCCGCGTGGCCGAGATCATGGTGGACGAGGGCGACTTCCTCACCCCCGGCCAGCCGGTGGCGCAGATGGACACCCAGGTGCTGCAGGCGCAGCTGGCCCAGGCCCAGGCCCAGGTGCGCCAGGCCGAGAACGCGCGGCTCACCGCCCAGGCGCTGGTGGCCCAGCGTGAGAGCGAGCAGGCCACGGCCAAGGCGGTGGTCAGCCAGCGCGAGGCGGAACTGGTGGCCACCCAGAAGCGCTTCGCCCGTACCGAGACCCTGGTCAAGCGCAACGCCATGCCCCAGCAGCAACTGGACGACGACCGCGCGGTGATGCAGAGCGCCCAGGCGGCACTGGCCGCCTCGCGCTCCCAGGTGATCTCCGCCCAGGCCGGCATCGAGGCGGCCAAGTCCCAGGTGATCGAGGCGCAGTCGGCCATCGAGGCGGCCAATGCCAGCGTCGCCCGCCTGCAGGCGGACATCGACGACAGCCTGCTCAAGGCCCCCCGCGCCGGCCGCGTGCAGTACCGCGTGGCGCAGCCGGGCGAAGTGCTGCCGGCCGGCGGCAAGCTGCTCAACCTGGTGGACCTGGGCGACGTCTACATGACCTTCTTCCTGCCCGCCGGCCAGGCCGGGCGCGTGCACCTGGGCGACGAGGTGCGGCTGATCATCGACGCGGTGCCGCAGTACGTGATCCCCGCCAAGGTCTCCTACGTGGCCAGCGTCGCCCAGTTCACGCCGAAGTCCGTGGAGACCGCCAGCGAGCGCGAGAAGCTGATGTTCCGCGTCAAGGCGCGCATCGACCCGGCGCTGCTCAAGCAGCACATGACCGCCGTGAAGACCGGTGTGCCCGGCATGGCCTACCTGCGCCTGGATGCCGAACGGCAATGGCCGCAGCACCTGCAGGTGAAGGTGCCCTGATGAACGCCTCCGACGGCAGCGTCGCCCGCCTGGCCGGGGTCAGCCTGGCCTACGGCGAGACCTTCGCCCTGCGCGAGGTCGACCTGGTGATCCCGGCCAACCGCATGGTGGGCCTGATCGGTCCGGACGGCGTCGGCAAGTCCAGCCTGCTGGCGTTGCTGGCCGGCGCGCGGAAGATGCAGCAGGGCGAGATCGACGTGCTGGGCGGCGACATGCGCTCGGCCCGCCACCGCCGCGCCATCTGCCAGCGCGTCGCCTACATGCCCCAGGGGCTGGGCAAGAACCTCTACCCGACGCTGACGGTGGTCGAGAACCTGGATTTCTTCGGCCGCCTGTTCGGCCACGACCGCGCCGAGCGCGAGCGACGCATCGACGACCTGCTGCGCAGCACCGGCCTCGACCCGTTCCGCGAGCGCCCGGCGGGCAAGCTCTCCGGTGGCATGAAGCAGAAGCTCGGCCTGTGCTGCGCACTGATCCACGACCCGGACCTGCTGATCCTCGACGAGCCCACCACCGGCGTCGACCCGTTGTCGCGCAACCAGTTCTGGGAGCTGATCGGCCGCATCCGCGAGGGCCGCGACGGCATGAGCGTGCTGGTGGCCACCGCCTACATGGAAGAGGCCGAGCGCTTCGACAGCCTGGTGGCGATGGACGCCGGGCGGGTCCTGGCCACCGGCAGCCCCGCGGAGATCCGCACCCAGACCGGCACCGACAGCCTGGAAGCGGCCTTCATCGCCCTGCTGCCGGAGGAGAAGCGCCGCGACCACCGCCGCCTGGTGATCCCGCCGCTGCCGCAAGGCGAGCGCGCCGTGGCCATCGAGGCGGACGGGCTGACCTGCCGCTTCGGCGAGTTCGTCGCCGTCGACCGCGTCAGCTTCCGCATCGAGCGCGGAGAGATCTTCGGCTTCCTCGGCTCCAATGGCTGCGGCAAGTCCACCACCATGAAGATGCTCACCGGCCTGCTGCCCGCCAGCGAAGGCAGTTGCGCGCTGTTCGGCCAGCCGGTGGATGCCGGCGACATGGCCACGCGGCGGCGCGTGGGCTACATGTCCCAGGCGTTCTCCCTGTACCGCGAACTGACGGTGCGGCAGAACCTGGTGCTGCATGCGCGGCTGTTCCACCTGCCGGCCGAGCGCATCGAGGCGCGGGTGGCGGCGATGATGCAGCGCTTCGACCTGGCGGGCGTGGCCGACGAGCTGCCCGACGCGCTGCCGCTGGGCATCCGCCAGCGCCTGTCCCTGGCGGTCGCGGTGATCCACGAGCCGGAGATCCTCATCCTCGACGAGCCCACGTCCGGGGTCGACCCGGTGGCCCGCGACGGTTTCTGGGCGCTGATGATCGACCTGTCGCGCAACGATGGCGTGACCATCTTCATCTCCACCCACTTCATGAACGAGGCCGAGCGTTGCGACCGCATCTCGCTGATGCACGCCGGCCGCGTGCTGGCCAGCGACACCCCGGCGAACCTGGTGGCCGCTCGCGGCCTGCCGAGCCTGGAGGCGACCTTCATCGCCTACCTGGAGGAGGCCGCCGGCATCGCCGGCCAGGCCCCTGCCGAGGCGGCCCCGGCGACCCGGCCGACGGAAGCCGCCCGTGCCGGGCGCGGCTTCAGAGCGCAGCGGCTGTTCAGCTATGCGCGGCGCGAGGCCATGGAGCTGCGCCGCGACCCGATCCGCCTGACCCTGGCACTGCTCGGCACCGTGCTGCTGATGTTCATCATCGGCTACGGCATCAGCATGGACGTGGAGGACCTCTCCTATGCGGTGCTCGACCGCGACCAGACCACCACCAGCCAGGCCTACGCACTGAACCTCTCCGGCTCGCGCTACTTCATCGAGCGCGCGCCGATCCAGGACTACGCGGAACTGGACCGGCGCATGCGCAGCGGCGAGCTGAGCCTGGCCGTGGAAATCCCGCCCGGCTACGGCCGTGACCTGAAGCGTGGCGCCAGCCCCGCCATCGGCGTTTGGATCGACGGCTCCATGCCGACCCGCGCCAACACCGTCGCCGGCTACGTGCAGGGCATGCACCTGGGTTACCTCGCCGAGCTGGCCCGGCAGTCGCCCGAAGGGGGCGGCCAGAGTGCCGCCAGCGTCGAGGTGCGCTACCGCTACAACCCGGATGTGGAAAGCCTCAAGGCCATGGTGCCGGCGGTGATCCCGCTGCTGCTGATCATGATCCCGGCGATGCTCACCGCCCTGGGCG
Organism: Pseudomonas sp. Pc102; assembly: GCF_018408275.1. NCBI lineage: Bacteria > Pseudomonadati > Pseudomonadota > Gammaproteobacteria > Pseudomonadales > Pseudomonadaceae > Pseudomonas > Pseudomonas sp. Pc102. The sequence continues at coordinate 3,169,948 of NZ_AP021905.1, forward strand.
TGGTGCGCGAGAAGGAGCTGGGCTCGATCACCAACCTCTACGTCACGCCGGTCACGCGGCTGGAGTTCCTGCTGGGCAAGCAGCTGCCCTACGTGGCGATGGGCATGGTCAGCTTCCTGCTGATGGTGGCCCTGGCGGTGTTTGTGTTCGGCGTGCCGCTCAAGGGCAGCTTCCCGACCCTGGTGCTCGCCGCGCTGTGCTACGTCACGGCTGCCACCGGGCTCGGCCTGTTCCTCTCCACCTTCATGCGCAGCCAGATCGCTGCGGTATTCGGTGTCGCCATCGCCACCATGGTGCCGGCCATCCAGTTTTCCGGGCTGGTGCACCCGGTGTCGTCCCTGGAAGGCGCGGCGGCGCTGATCGGCCAGGCCTATCCCGCCACCCATTTCCTCATCATCAGCCGGGGCGTGTTCTCCAAGGCGCTGGGCTTCGCCGACCTGGCCTACTACTTCGTGCCGCTGTTGCTGACCATCCCGTTGCTCACCCTGTTCAGCGTGCTCGCGCTGAAGAAGCAGGAGGCCTGACCCATGCGCAGCCTGGCCAACATCTTCAACCTCGGGCTCAAGGAATTCCGCAGCCTGCAGCGCGACTACGCGATGCTGGTGCTGATCCTCTGGGCCTTCAGCCTGGGCGTGTACAGCTCCGCCACCGGCATCCCGGAAACCCTGCACCATGCGCCCATCGCGGTGGTCGACGAGGACCGCTCGCAGCTCTCCACGCGCCTGGTCAACGCCTTCCAGCCGCCGTACTTCCGCGTTCCCGAGCTGATCGACCAGGGGCGCATGGACCGGGGCATGGACACCGGCCTCTACACCTTCACCCTGGACATCCCGCCCGACTTCCAGCGCGACGTGCTCGCCGGCCGCAACCCGGCGGTGCAGCTCAACGTCGACGCCACGCAGATCGGCCAGGCCTTCAGCGGCGCGGGCTACATCCAGAACATCGTTTCCACCGAGGTCAACGAGTTCGTCGCCCGCTACCGGGGGGCGAAGGCGATGCCGGCGGAGCTGACGGTGCGCACGCTGTTCAACCCCAACCTGACCCAGGCCTGGTTCGGCGGAGTGATGGAGGTGATCAACCAGATCACCATGCTGTCGATCATCCTCACCGGCGCGGCCCTGATCCGCGAGCGCGAGCACGGCACCGTCGAGCACCTGCTGGTGATGCCGCTGTCGGCGTTCGAGATCATGCTGGCCAAGGTCTGGTCCATGGGCGCGGTGGTGCTGGTGGCCGCCGCGCTGTCGCTGGTGTTCGTGGTGCGCGGCTGGCTGGCGGTGCCCATCGAGGGCTCGCTGGGGCTGTTCCTGGTGGCGGCGGCGCTGCACCTGTTCGCCACCACGTCGATGGGCATCTTCCTCGGCACCGTGGCGCGTTCCATGCCGCAGCTGGGGCTGCTGACCATCCTGGTGCTGATGCCGCTGCAGATCCTGTCCGGGGGCACCACCCCGCGCGAAAGCATGCCCGAGCTGGTGCAGCAGATCATGCTGGCGGCGCCCACCACCCACTTCGTCGCCCTGGCCCAGGGCATCCTCTATCGCGGCGCGGGGCTGGACATCGTCTGGCCGCAATTCCTGGCCATCATCGGCATCGGCAGCGCCTTCTTCTTCGCTGCCCTGGCCCGGTTCCGCCGGACCATCACCCAGATGGCCTAGGCGGCCAGGACCCGCGCCAGCTGCCAGGCGGCGAAACCGAGCAGGAACAGCCCGGCCGCCTGGTCGACACGGCGCAGCAGGCCGGCGTCCAGGTGGTGGCGCACGGCGGCCACGCCCAGCGCCAGGGCCAGCCACCACAGCGCCGAGCCGCAGAACACCCCGGCGACCATCAGCAGCGCGCTCGCCGTACCGGGCGTCGCGCCGGCACCGAGGCCGGCGAAGACCGCGATGAAGGCGAGGATCGTCATGGGGTTGGTGAGCGTCAGCGCGAAGACCGATGCCAGTGCCTTCCAGCCATTGCCGGGCTCGACCAGGGCGGCGGCGCGGCGGGCCGGCGTGGCGCGCAGCAGGCGCAGGCCCATCCAGGCGAGGAAGCCCGAACCGACCAGCGCCAGGGGCGTGGCCAGCGCGACGAAGGCCTGGATCAGCGCCTGCACCCCGAACGCCCCCAGGGCACCGAAACAGGCGTCCGCCAGCGCGGCGCCCAGACCGCTGAGAAAGCCGATGCGGGCGCCGTGGTCCAGGCTGCGCTGGATGCAGAGCAGGCCCACGGGGCCCACGGGTGCGGCGATCGAGAGGCCGATCAGAGCGGATTTGAAGAACAGCGTGAGGTCCATCCGGGCCACCGGTCAGGTCATGGGGATGGCATTATTCTGCGGAGCTGCAGCCGATCTTTGAATGCAGTAACTATGGTAATTATCTGGCTTTGCCTGAATTGATTAGGTGTATGTCGATAGGGGCCTTAAAAATGGAGCTCGATGCCAAATCCTGGAAAATCCTCCAGGCCATTCAGGACGAAGGGCGTATTTCGCTCACCGAACTGGCCAGCCGGGTGGCGCTTTCGCTGCCGGCGACATCGGAGCGCCTCAAGCGCCTCGAAGAGTCCGGGGTGATCGAGGGCTATCGCGCCTGCGTGTCCGCCGAGCATGCCGGCTACGAGGTGATGGCGTTGATCGGCATGACCACGCCCCAGCCGGACAAGGCGCGCCTGGTGGCGCTGCTGCAACAGATGCCGGAGGTGCTGGAATGCCTGCATGTGACGGGGCAGGACTCGTTCATCCTGCGGGTGGTGACGCGCAACATCCGCCACCTGGAACGCTTCGTCGGCAGCATCAACCACTTCGGCGAGACGCGGACGTCCATCGTGATGTCGGCGCCGATTCCGCTGCGCCCTCTGCAGCCACCGGCTACGGCGTCGGAGTGACGGCTGGAAAAGCGGAAGGGTAGAAGCACTGAAGGCGCCTCAAGGGCGCCTTCAGCATTTACGGGCTGGGTACATCGCTCAGACCTCGCACGGGATTCCTGGGTCGGATGGCAACCTGTGCAGCGGCCTGTCAGGAGAAGCGGAAGCCCGGGGTGCGGTCGGAGCCGTCTTCGGCGACACGGAAGCCCGGGGTGCGGTCGGAGCCGTCTTCGGCAACGCGGAAGCCGGGAGTGCGGTCGGAACCATCTTCGGCAACGCGGAAGCCGGGAGTGCGGTCGGAGCCGTCTTCGGCGACACGGAAGCCGGGAGTGCGGTCGGAACCGTCTTCGGCAACGCGGAAGCCCGGGGTGCGGTCGGAGCCGTCTTCGGCAACGCGGAAGCCGGGAGTGCGGTCGGAACCGTCTTCGGCAACGCGGAAGCCGGGAGTGCGGTCGGAACCGTCTTCGGCAACGCGGAAGCCGGGAGTGCGGTCGGAACCGTCTTCGGCGACACGGAAGCCGGGAGTGCGGTCGGAGCCGTCTTCGGCGACACGGAAGCCGGGAGTGCGGTCGGAACCGTCTTCGGCAACGCGGAAGCCCGGGGTGCGCTCGGAGCCATCTTCAGCCAGGCGATTGATGGTGCGTTCGGCGCCACTGGCGACGGTCTGCTGGGTCTGCGCGGCGCCTTGGGGCAGGGCGAACGCGGTAGCGGACAGGGAAGCGATGAACAGGCTGGCAAGGATTTGCTTTTTCATTTTGGGTGCCTCGTGATTTCAAGTGGGGTTGAAAGTGAACACGGGGCCAATGTTACGGATGAAAAATCGATAAAGAAGTGGATATCGGTAATGGTCTACATCGATCCCGTCGATAGTTGAATTGGCATGCTTTTAAATCAATGGTTTACGCCATGAAATGGGGTGTTTTAAGGCCGTTGAAACCTTACGTAAAAGACTTTTTCGCCAAATGATAACAATCTATTAATTCGATTGATTTGGTTGATCACGGCACTTTCCGGGCGTCGCGGCCGGTTGGGCTGTTCAGGGAAGCGAACAGCTGAGTCCAGGGGCGCAACGCGGTGCAAAGGAGCGGGGAGTCACGCTAGGCTATGGCCCTTTCCCACCATCGGATGGCGACATGTCCAGCGAGATCGAAACCCCCTTCAGCAACGAGCCCCTTTCCGCCGTCGAGGTCCGCCTGCTCGGCAGCCTGATCGAGAAGCAGGCCACCACGCCGGAGTCCTACCCGCTGACCCTCAACGCGCTGGTCCTGGCCAGCAACCAGAAGACCAGCCGCGAGCCGGTGATGAACCTGACCGCAGGCCAGGTGGGGCAGGGCATGCGGGTGCTCGAGGGGCGCGGGCTCGCGCGCCTGGTGATGGGCAGCCGGGCCGACCGCTGGGAGCAGCGCGCGGAGAAGACCCTGGAGCTGGTGCACGGCCAGTTGATCCTGCTCGGCCTGTTGCTGCTGCGCGGCCCGCAGACCCTCAACGAGCTGCTGACCCGCAGCGGCCGCATGCATGAGTTCGACGACGTCGAGCAGGTGCAGCACAACCTCGAACGCCTCGCCGCGCGTGGCCTCGTCACCCTGATCCCGCGCCAGTCGGGCCAGCGCGAGGATCGCTACATGCACCTGCTGGGCGAGAAGGCCGACCTCGAAGAACTGCTGGCCGCGCGGCAGAGCGCTCCGGAGCGCAGCGAGAGCCGTGCCGCCAGCGACTCGCGCATCGAGCAGCTGGAGGCCCGTGTCGCCGAACTCGAAGAGCGCCTGGCGCGCCTCGAAGCCCGCTGATTACCCTTCTGCGCAACTCTTTGTCGCCTGGCGCGTTTCGCCGTGCCGGGCGACCTGCCATCCTTTCGCGCAACCCTGATACCCACGCCTGAGGTAGCCATGAAAATCAGCTCGGACTTCGATAGCGGCAATATCGAGGTGAAGGACGCCAGCAATCCGCAGCACCTGTTGCTGGCGATGCGCCCGGACCTCAAGAGCCACCACTTCCAGTGGTTCCATTTCAAGGTCGAGGGCATGACCCCCGGCCAACGCCACGACTTCAGCCTGGTGAACGCCGGCCAGTCGGCCTACGCCCACGCCTGGACCGGCTACAACGCCGCCGCGTCCTATGACCACGTCAACTGGTTCCGCGTACCCAGCCACTTCGACGAGAAAGGCCTGCACTTCGGCCTGCAACCGCGCGAGGGGCAGATCTGGTTCGCCTACTTCGAGCCCTACAGCCGCGAACGCCACGACCGCCTGATCGCCGACGCCCTGGCCAACGCCGGCGCCGAGCTGTTCGCCACCGGCAAGAGCATCGAGGGCCGCGACATCCAGCTGCTGCGGGTCAGCCGCAACCCGGCGGCCCAGCGCAAGATCTGGATCATCGCCCAGCAACACCCCGGCGAGCACATGGCCGAGTGGTACATGGAGGGCGTGATCGAGCGCCTGAAGAACAAGGACGACGCCGAGCTGAACGCGCTGCTGGCCAAGGCCGACCTCTACCTGGTGCCGAACATGAACCCCGATGGCGCCTTCCGTGGCCACCTGCGTACCAACGCCGCCGGCAAGGACCTCAACCGCGCCTGGCAATCGGCCAGCGAGGCCGAGAGCCCCGAGGTGTTCTTCGTCCAGCAGCAGATGCGCAAGGTCGGCGTGGACCTGTTCCTCGACATCCACGGCGACGAGGAGATCCCCCACGTGTTCACCGCCGGCTGCGAAGGCAACCCGGGCTACACCCCGCGCCTGGAACGCCTCGAAGAGGAATTCCGCCGTCGCCTGGTGGAGATGGGCGCCGACTTCCAGACCCGCTACGGCTATGCGAAGGACGAGCCCGGCAAGGCCAACACCACCCTGGCCTGCAACGCCGTCGGCATGGAGTTCGACTGCCTGTCGTTCACCATCGAGATGCCGTTCAAGGACCACGACGACAACCCCAACCCGGAAGCGGGCTGGGACGGCAAGCGCTCCATGAAGCTCGGCCAGGACGTGCTCAGCGTCGCCGCCGCGATGGTCGACACGCTGCGCTGACAGCCGCCGCGCCCCTGCTAAAACGCCGCCTCCCCGTTGCCGGGGAGGCGGCGTTTTTCGTTGTGCGGCCCTCCGATCGCGAGTGCTGCTGGGGCGGCTCGCTCTTCAGTGGGCCCCCGCGTTCGCGGGGGTGACGGTGAGGGCGTGGGCGGCCAGGCAAACCCGTCATCCTCGCGAACGCGGGGATCCATTAGAGCTGGAGCAACCTGCGACCACTCTCGCCCTCAGGCGCGGGCGGGCGCCGCCGCACCGTGGAGGAAGATCTGCTCGAGGATCGCCGCCGAGCCGGATCGGGCCATGCGGCCGCGGCGTTCGGCGTCGACGATGCCGAAGATCAGCGAGAGGAACAGCTCCGAGAGCACCGCCGCGCTGATGTCGATGCGGAACACCCCCTCCTGCTGGCCGCGCAGGAAGAACTTGTCCAGGGCGACGCAGTAGCTCTGCCAGCGGTCGTCCTCGGCCTTCGGATCGAGGGTGTCGGGGTTGTACTGGAACATCAGGAACACCAGCAGCTCGCGGTGCATCAGGTGTTCGCCGATCAGCCTGCGCAGCGCGTCCAGCGGCTCGGCGTGCTGCAGGTCGCCGGCGGAGAGTATCTGGCCGATCACCGTCTCGCCGTGGGTGATGAGCATCTCCACCAGGTTGTCCCGGGTGCCGCAGAAGCGGTGCAGCGTGGCCTTGCTCACGCCGGCCGCTTCCGCCAGCTCCTTCAGCGTGGCGCGCGGACGCTCGACGAAGGCGACGGCCAGCGCCTTGATGAGTCGTTCGTCTTGGGCTGTCAGCGACATGGAAGGGTCCCGTCTTGAATTTCGGATTGGGCGCATTGTGCAGAAAAACCCTCAGTCTTCAACGGTGAAAGACATGATTAATAAAAAAAGATTCAAATGAGACAATGTTGACTCATTTAGATCAATGAAAGATCATGCGCGCCTTTCCAGTCTAGGGTCCGGGTGAAACATGGGCAGATTGCGTGCAGTAGGAATCGTCTCGGTATGGGTTGCAGCCATGGTGCTGGCCGGTTGCGGGGCATCGGGCGAGCCGGAGGCGGTTGCCGAGGTGGCCAGGCCGGTGGACGTCGTGGCGGTGGTGGCCGAGCCGCTGGTCCTGACCAGCGAGCTGCCGGGGCGCATCGAGCCCATGCGTGTGGCCGAGGTGCGTGCCCGGGTGGCGGGCATCGTGGTGCACAAGCGCTTCGAGGAGGGTGCGGACGTCAAGGCCGGCGACCTGCTGTTCCAGATCGACCCGGCACCGCTCAAGGCGGCGGTTTCCCGCGCCGAGGGCGAGCTGGCGCGGGCCGAGGCGACCCTCTTCGAGGCCCAGGCGCGGGTCAAGCGCTACGAGCCCCTGGCCAGGATCGAGGCGGTCAGCCAGCAGGACTTTGACACCGCCACCGCCGACCTGCGCAGCGCCAAGGCGGCGGTGCGTACGGCCCAGGCGGACCTGGAGACCGCGCGCCTGAACCTGGGCTACGCCTCGGTCAAGGCGCCCATCTCCGGTCGCATCGGCCGCGCGCTGGTCACCGAAGGCGCTCTGGTGGGGCAGGGCGAGACCACGCTCATGGCGCGCATCCAGCAGCTCGACCCCATCTACGCCGACTTCACCCAGCCGGTGGCCGACGCCCTGCGCCTGCGTGAAGCGCTCAAGGGCGGCACGCTCTCCGCCGACGACAGCCAGGCGCTGCGCATCCACGTCGACGGCACCGACTACGCACGCCAGGGCGAGTTGCTGTTCACCGACGTCTCGGTGGACCCGGGCACCGGCCAGGTGTCCCTGCGTGGCGAGTTCGCCAACCCCGACGGCGTGCTGCTGCCCGGCATGTACGTCCGGGTGAGCGCGCCCCAGGGCAGCGATGCCAACGCCATCCTGGTGCCCCAGCGTGCCGTGCAGCGTGCGGCCGATGGCAGCGCCCTGGTACTGGTGATCGGCGCTGACGAGCGCGTCGAGGCCCGTCCCGTGCACACCGGTGCCATGCAGGGCGCGCGCTGGCAGATCAGCCAGGGCCTGGCCAGCGGCGACCGCGTGATCGTCGGCGGCCTCACCGGCCTGCAGCCGGGCGCCAAGGTCGAAGCGCGTCCCACCCAGGAGCAACAGGCAGCCCGCCAGTAAGGCCGGTATCGCCGCGAGGAAACGTCCATGTCTCTGTTCTTCATCAAGCGCCCCAACTTCGCCTGGGTGGTGGCGCTGTTCATCTCCCTGGCCGGCCTGCTGGTCATCCCGATGCTGCCGGTGGCCCAGTACCCCGACGTCGCGCCGCCGCAGATCACCATCACCGCCACCTACCCGGGCGCCTCGGCGCAGGTGCTGGTGGACTCGGTCACCAGCGTGATCGAGGAGGAGCTCAACGGCGCCAAGGGCCTGCTGTATTTCGAGTCCACCAGCAACTCCAACGGCACTGGCGAGGTGGTGGTCACCTTCCAGCCCGGCGTCAACCCGGAGCTGGCCCAGGTGGACGTGCAGAACCGCCTGAAGAAGGCCGAGTCGCGCCTGCCCCAGGCCGTACTCACCCAGGGGGTGGAGGTCGAGCAGACCAGCGCCGGCTTCCTGCTCATCTACGCCCTCAACTACAAGGAAGGTGCCCAGCGCAGCGACACCACGTTCCTGGGCGACTACGCCGCGCGCAACATCAACAACGAGCTGCGCCGGGTGGCCGGCGTCGGCAAGCTGCAGTTCTTCTCCTCGGAAGCGGCGATGCGCGTCTGGATCGACCCGCAGAAGCTGGTGGGCTACGGCCTGTCCATCGACGACGTGGGCGCCGCCATCCGTGGGCAGAACGTGCAGGTGCCGGCCGGTGCCTTCGGCAGCTCGCCGGGCAGCACCCAGCAGGAGCTGACCGCCACCCTCGCGGTGAAGGGCACCCTGGACGACCCGCAGGAGTTCGGCCGCATCGTGCTGCGCGCCAACCCCGATGGTTCCTCGGTGAAGCTGGCGGACGTGGCCCGCCTGGAAGTGGGCAGCGAGAGCTACAACTTCTCCTCGCGCCTCAACGGCAAGCCCTCGGTGGCCGGTGCCATCCAGCTGTCCCCGGGCGCCAACGCCATCCAGACCGCCGGGGCGATCAAGCAGCGCCTGGCCGAGCTGTCGGTGAACTTCCCCGACGACGTCGAATACTCGGTGCCCTACGACACCTCGCGCTTCGTCGACGTGGCCATCGAGAAGGTCATCCACACCCTGCTCGAAGCCATGGTGCTGGTGTTCCTGGTGATGTTCCTGTTCCTGCAGAACGTGCGTTACACCCTGATCCCCGCCATCGTGGTGCCGGTGTGCCTGGCGGGCACGCTGAGCGTCATGTACCTGCTGGGCTTCTCGGTGAACATGATGACCATGTTCGGCATGGTGCTGGCCATCGGCATCCTGGTGGACGACGCCATAGTCGTGGTCGAGAACGTCGAGCGGATCATGGCCGAGGAGGGCCTGTCGCCGCGCGCCGCCACGGTCAAGGCGATGGGCCAGGTGTCCGGCGCCATCGTCGGCATCACCCTGGTGCTCTCGGCGGTGTTCCTGCCGCTGGCCTTAATGGCCGGTTCCGTGGGCGTCATCTACCAGCAGTTCTCCCTGTCGCTGGCGGTGTCGATCCTGTTCTCCGGCTTCCTCGCCCTGACCTTCACCCCGGCCCTGTGCGCCACGCTGCTCAGGCCGATCCCCAAGGGGCACCATGAGAAGCGCGGCTTCTTCGGCGCCTTCAACCGCGGCTTCACCGGCCTCACCCAGGGCTACACCCGCCTCAACGGCGGCCTGGTCAAGCGCGCCGGGCGCTTCATGCTGGTGTACGCCGGCCTGGTGGCGCTGCTCGGCTACTTCTACCTGCGCCTGCCGGAATCCTTCGTCCCGGTCGAAGACCAGGGCTACATGATCGTCGACGTGCAACTGCCGCCGGGCGCCACCCGTGCGCGCACCGACGTCACTACCCAGGAGCTGGAGCAGTACCTGGACTCCCGCGAGGCCGTGGCCAACACCTTCCTGGTCATGGGCTTCAGCTTCTCCGGCATGGGCGAGAACGCCGCGCTGGCGTTCCCCACCCTGAAGGACTGGTCCGAGCGCAGCGACGCGCAATCGGCCGGGGCCGAGGCGTTGCTGGCCAACCAGAGCCTCGCCGGCGTCAGCGACGGCGTGATCATGGCCGTGACCCCGCCGCCCATCGACGGCCTGGGCAACTCCGGCGGCTTCGCCCTGCGCCTGCAGGACCGTGGCGGCCTCGGCCGCGAAGCGCTGCTGGCGGCTCGTGACCAGCTGCTGGGCCAGGCCAACGGCAACCCGAAGATCCTCTACGCGATGATGGAAGGCCTGGCCGAAGCGCCGCAGCTGCGCCTGGAGATCGACCGCGAGAAGGCCCGCACCCTGGGCGTCAGCTTCGAGACCATCGGCAGCGCGCTGTCCACGGCGTTCGGCTCCTCGGTGATCAACGACTTCTCCAACGCCGGTCGCCAGCAACGCGTGGTGGTACAGGCCGAGCAGGGCGAGCGGATGACCCCGGAAAGCGTGCTCAAGCTCTACGTCAGCAACGCCAGGGGCGAGCAGGTGCCGCTCTCCGCCTTCGTCACCACCCGCTGGGAAGAAGGCCCGGTGCAACTGGTGCGCTACAACGGCTACCCGACCATCCGCATCTCCGGCGACGCCGCGCCCGGCGTCAGCACCGGCGAGGCCATGGCCGAGCTCGAACACCTGGTGGGCCAGCTGCCCGCAGGCATCGGCTACGAGTGGACGGGCCTGTCGTACCAGGAGAAGGTCGCCAGCGGCCAGGCGGTGCAGCTGTTCGCCCTGGCCATCCTGGTCGTATTCCTGCTGCTGGTGGCGCTCTACGAGAGCTGGGCGATCCCGCTGTCGGTGATGCTCATCGTGCCCATCGGCGCCCTCGGCGCGGTGCTCGCGGTGACCTCGGTCGGCATGCCCAACGACGTGTACTTCAAGGTCGGCCTGATCACCATCATCGGCCTGGCGGCGAAGAACGCGATCCTCATCGTCGAGTTCGCCAAGGAGCTACGAGAGCAGGGCCACAGCCTGCGCGAGGCCGCCATCGAGGCCGCGCGCCTGCGCTTCCGCCCGATCATCATGACCTCCATGGCCTTCATCCTCGGCGTGGTGCCGCTGACCCTCGCCACCGGCGCCGGTGCGGCCAGCCAGCGCGCCCTGGGCACCGGCGTCATCGGCGGCATGCTCAGCGCCACGCTGCTGGGCGTCATCTTCGTGCCCATCTGCTTCGTCTGGGTGCTGTCCCTGCTGCGCAGCCGCCCGGCGGCCAGCCAAGAAACCACCAAGGTCCTGGAGTGATCGCCATGCACAGAAACGCCTTCAGCGCATCGGCGCTCCTGATCGCATTGACCCTGGGCGGCTGCTCCATGGCCCCCACCTACGAACGCCCCGAAGCGCCGGTGGCCGTGCAATGGACCGGCCCCGCCGCCAGGCAGGGCCAGGCCGCCAGCGAGCTGGACTGGCGCACCTTCATCGTCGACGCCGACCTGCGCCGGCTGGTGGGGGAGGCGCTGGCCAACAACCGCTCGCTGCGCCAGACCCTGCTGGACATCGAGCAGGCCCGCGCGCAATACCGCATCCAGCGCGCCGATCGTGTGCCGGGGCTTTCCGCCAGCGCCTCGGGCAGCCGCCAGCGGGTGCCGGGGGACCTCTCCGGCACCGGTGCCTCCACCGTCACCAGCAGCTACCAGGCGGGCCTGTCCCTGCCCGAGTACGAGCTGGACCTGTTCGGCCGGGTGAAGAGCCTCACCGACTCGGCCCTGGAGCAGTACCTGGCCACCGAGGAGGCGGGCCGCAGCGCGCGCATCGCCCTGGTCGCCGAAGTCACCCAGGCCTACCTGACCTACGACGGTGCCCAGCGCCGCCTGGCCCTGACCCGGCAGACCCTGGCCAGCCGCGAGGACTCCCTCGACCTCACCGCCCAGCGCCGCGCCGCCGGTGCCGCCACCGCGCTGGACCACCAGGAAGCCCTCGGGCTGGTGGAACAGTCCCGTGCCGAGCTGGAAGCCAACCAGCGCCAGAAGCAGCAGGCGCTCAACGCCCTGGTGCTGCTGGTCGGCACCCCGGATGCCGCCAAGTCGCTGCCCGAGACGCCCCGTGACGAGCCGCTGCTGATCCAGGACATCGCCCCCGGCGCCCCCTCGGCGCTGCTGGAGCGGCGCCCGGACATCCTCGCCGCCGAGCACCGGCTGAAGTCGCGCAATGCCGATATCGGGGCGGCGCGTGCGGCGTTCTTCCCGCGCATCAGCCTCACCGGCAGCTTCGGCAGTTCCAGCGCCGAGGTGTCCGGCCTGTTCGATGGCGGCTCGCGCTCCTGGAGCTTCATGCCGACCCTGACGCTGCCGATCTTCGACGCGGGCCGCAACGCCGCCAACCTGGACCTGGCCGAAGTGCGCAAGGACGCCGCCGTGGCCGCCTACGAAGGCAGCATCCAGACCGCGTTCCGCGAAGTGGCCGACGCCCTGGCCGCCACCGACACCCTGCGTCGCGAGGAAGCGGCCCGCCGCGCCCTGGCCAACACCAGCAACGAGACCCTGAAGCTGGCCAAGGCCCGCTACGAAGGCGGCGTCGACAGCCACCTGCGCTACCTCGACGCCCAGCGCAGCGCCTTCCTCAACGACTCGACGCTGATCGAGACCAGCACCCAGCGGCAGCTCGCCCTGGTCGACCTGTTCCGCGTCCTGGGTGGCGGCTGGAGCGGTGCCGACGCCGCCGTGGAGAGCCGATGAGAGCGGGCCACCCACCGGGCAACCGCTGGCTGGTCCTGCTGGTGGTGGTCCTGGCCTACCTGCCCATCGTCATCGACATGACGGTGCTGCACATCGCCGTGCCGTCGCTGACCCTGTCCCTCGGGGCCAGCGGCGAGCAGGTGCTGTGGATCATCGACATCTACCCGCTGATCATGGCCGGCCTGCTGGTGCCCATGGGCACCCTGGCGGACCGCATCGGCAGCCGCTTCATGCTGCTCGCCGGCCTGCTGATGTTCGTCGCCATGTCCTGTGCGGCCGCCTACGCACCCACGGCCGTGGCCCTGATCGCCGCCCGCGCCGGCATGGCGGTGGGCGGTGCCATGGTGCTGCCCTGCACCCTGGCGATCATCCGTCGCGCCTTCGAATCGCCCAGGGAGCGGGGCATCGCCCTGGGCCTGTGGGGCACCGTCGCCTCCGCCGGTGCGGCCCTCGGCCCGCTGGTGGGCGGCGCGCTGCTGGAGCACTACTGGTGGGGCTCGGTGTTCCTCATCAACCTGCCGTTGATGGCGATCATCTGGCCCCTGGCCCATGTCCTGGTGCCCCGTGACGAAGGCAGCGCCGTTGGCGGCTGGAAGATCGGCCAGGCGCTGCTGCTGATCGCCGGCATCATCGCTACCGTGCATGCGCTCAAGTCCGGCCTCACGCCCGGCGGCCCGTCCTGGGCCAGCGGCGCCACCTTGCTGCTGGGCCTCGCGCTGCTGGCCGACTTCGTGCGCCGCCAGCTCACCAGTGCCGAGCCGATGCTCGACCTCGGCCTGTTCGCGCGGCCGGCCATCCGCTCCGGCCTGATCATGGCGCTGGTGGTCTCCGGCGCCCTGGCCGGCACCGAATTGACCATCGCCCAGGAGCTGCAGCTGGTACTCGGCCGCACGCCGCTGCAAGCGGGCCTGTTCCTGCTGCCGCTGATGATCGCCGCCGGCGTCGGCGGGCCGCTGGCCGGCTACCTCGTCGCCCTGGTCGGCCTGCGCCGGGTGGCGACCACCACGCTGCTGTGCTCGGCCACGGCATTGGCGGGCCTGGGGTTGAGCAACCTGAACGACGGCGTGTGGGTGGCTGGCCTGCTGGTGTTGCTGGGCCTTGCCCTGAGCACCGGCCTCACCGCATCGTCCATCGCCATCATGGGCGCCGCGCCGGCCAGCAAGGCAGGGGCCGCCGGCGCGCTGGAGGCCACCGGCTACGAGATGGGCACGGGGCTGGGCATCACCGCCTTCGGCGTTCTGCTCTCCAGCGTCTACGGTGCCGCCATCCAGCTGCCGGGCGGCTTGCCCGAGGCCCTGGGGGACCAGGCGGTGCGCTCGCTCGCGGACACCCTGGTCACCGCCGGGCACCTCGACGCCGGCCTGGCCGCGACACTGGCCCACGCCGGGCGCGAAGCCTTCGCCGCGGCCCACGGTACGGTGCTGCTGTCCGCTGCGGTGCTGCTCGCCGGCCTGGCGCTGGTGGTGTTCCTGTCGCTGGGCAGGGAGGAGGGGCGCCAGGCGGCAGCGGCAGGGCACTGAAGGCTGCGCCGGCGCCTCGCGCCGCCTCTTGAACCCCGGCCCCGTGCCGGGGTTCCGCATTCAAGGCCTGTCACAATTTCCACTCATCCCGAAGCCGCCGGCTGCGCTATCGTTGCGCGCTTTCCATCCACGACAGGCGGGTTCCATGCCATTCGTACTGCCCCGGAGCATCGCGCGCTTCATCGACGGCGCCCCCCTGACGCGGGATTGCGTCGGTGAGTCCCCATGCGAAGTCCACGCGTTCGAGCGTGGCAACGATCGCTTCTTCCTCAAGGCGAGCGCCGCCATCTACGCGCCCACCACCTACAGCGTGATGCGCGAGGCCAGCGTCCTGCAGTGGCTAGACGGCAAGCTCCAGGTGCCCGAGGTGGTGGCCTGCGCCGCCGGCGACGGGCATGAATTCATGATCACCCGCGCGGTGCCCGGCAGGCCGCTCGCCGAGCTGATGGAAGACGAGCCCTCCGTGTACCAGGCCTTCGCCGAGGCCCTGCGCCTGCTGCAGGCGGTGCCGGTCGACGGCTGCCCGTTCGATTCCTCGGCCGCCGTGCGCCTGCACGAGCTGGAGTACCTGGTCGACCAGGGGCTGATCGCCGATGACTGGGACCCGGACACCTGGCCCGAGCTGCCGACCCCGCAGGCGCTGATCGCCCACCTGCACGCCAGCGTGCCGACCGAGGACCGGGTCTTCTCCCATGGCGACCTGTGCGACGCCAACCTGTTCATCGACGCCCGTGAACGCCTGCACTTCATCGACCTGGGGCGCGGCGGCCTGGCGGATCGCTGGCTGGACATCGCCTTCGCCCACCGCAACATCGCCGAGGAGCTGTCGCCGGCAACCGCCGACCGCTTCATCGCCCGCATGGGCATTCCGGACCAGCCGGCCAGGCGCCTGTTCTTCGAGCAACTGGACGAGATGTTCTGAGCAGCGCCCGGCACGCTCGCCGAGCGTGC
This sequence comes from Pseudomonas sp. Pc102, assembly GCF_018408275.1. Lineage (NCBI taxonomy): Bacteria > Pseudomonadati > Pseudomonadota > Gammaproteobacteria > Pseudomonadales > Pseudomonadaceae > Pseudomonas > Pseudomonas sp. Pc102. The sequence goes on from NZ_AP021905.1 coordinate 3,184,966, forward strand.
CGGCCTAGCCCATCCGCACTATTTCGCTGGCGCATCGGGGCGGTGACAATCGCCGGTCCCTCTATCAAGGATCGATGCATGAGACTGCCTCGCCCGCTTCTTGCCCTGTCTTCCGCCTTGCTGCTCGCCTTCTCCCTCGCCGGTTGCGTGCCCGAGCCCTACACCAGCGGCTACGGCATGGACGACCCGAGCAACGGGCCGCTGCTGGACAAGATCGACGCCGCGCTGAAGGCGAACATGGCCGTGGTGCTGGTGGCCGACGTGATGCCGCACAAGACGCTGAAAGATGCGCTGACCATGACCCAGTGGACGCCGACGGTGATCTGGCAGAACGAAAACGACCCGAACATCACCTTCGGGCGCCGCTTCAAGACCAACCAGCTGCAGCGCGACCCCAAGCCCAACAACCTGTTCACGGCCTTCGAGGTGCACATCCTGCCGCCCGGCAAGTACCTGCTCACCGGTGGCGACGACTACCAGATCCGCGGCGTGCTCGACGAGGTCGGCGCCCGCAGCGGCCCGGCCGGCTCGGGCAAAGGCCCCAACGGCACCGCGTACCTCTCCACCGAGCTGTACCGCGAGTACTACCGGGAAGAGGTGTGGAAGGACGCCACCTACGGCAGCGAAATCAAGACCCAGCAAGTCTGCACCGCCGTGCATGTGGCCAGCGGCGCCTGCGTGGCCTGGGGCGAGCAGCAGTACAGCCAGACGACCCAGGGCGCGGGGGCCGGCTACTACCAGCAGACCGATTCCCGGGACGTACCCTCGATCAAGGTCCAGGCGCGCCTGCCGGCGGACAAGGCGCTCGCCAGCTTCACCGTCCAGGGCGGGCAACTGGTGCTGGCCCCGCGCATGCACCTGAAGAGCCCCAGCTATGCCTTCCAGAAATCGCAGTGCCGGGCGACCAATGCGCAGAAGATCGAGTGCCCGCTGCAAAACCTGACCGTCTACACCTGGCCGGCGCCCATGGACTTCGCCACCTCCGTCATCTCCCCGCGCTACCTGAGCGATGCGCACCAGCAGATGCTGTCCCGCATCCAGCCCCTGCAACTCACCCCGCTGCGCCACCAGGGCAAGGAAGACCCGATCTGGGGCGTGCCGCTGTCGTTGACCAAGTAGCGCCTCACGCCGGTCGCCAGCCCTACAGCTGGGTCCCGCGCGCCTTATGGCACACCAGCGCGTCCTTCACGTACTCGGTGTAGAGGGCCATGTCGCTGTACAGCCACATGGCCTGGACGCCGCTGCAATAGATGCCTTCCGACTGCGGGCAGGTCTGCACGTCATACAACGGGCGATCGCCGCCCCAGCTGTCCGACGCCTGCTGGGCCGCTTCGGTGGCGGCGCGGATGTATTCGTCCTTCTGCGCGGTTGCCTGGCTTATCGCCAGGTCGTAGCTGCCTACCGACCGCGCCATGCCCAGAATGGGTTTCTTCAGTTCGCTGGCGTTGGCCAGCAGTTCGGGGTGGGAAATATCGGGCCGCACGCCGCTCGCATCGGCGGGGCAGTTGCCGGCGAAGGTGTAGGTCTTCTGCTGTGCCGCCAGCACCCGGGGGCTGGGGCCACCCTGGCTGCCGGAGCCCACCGTGGGCAGGCCCGTATAGGTGCTCGCGCCGGAACCGTCGGTATGGATTCCCGCCGCATTGAACGCGGCCTGCATCACCTGCTGGCCCTGCGCGGCATTACCCGTGTCGTACGCCACCTTACTACCCAAGGCGACGCCGGCGAGGGCGCCGATCATCTTCACCGTGTCCATGCCCGAATCACTGCCTTGCGAGGTGGCGGGCGATTCAGCGGCTGCCGAGGCGTAGCTGGGTGCCGCAGGCGTGGCGCTGGATGTGACGGCGGAGGCGGTGGGTGCCAGGGCGGTGCTGGTTACCGCCCCGGACAGGCTGGTGGGCCTGACCCTGGGCGCGACCTTGGCGTTGGCAGGAGCCCAGTCCCCCATGTCCTTGTAGGACTCGGCGGTGAAAGTGCTCAGGTCGCCCTTCAGGCTGATGACCAGGTGCGGGTCGGGCTTGATGCCGGGCACCCTGGCGGGGATGGAAGTCAGCGAGGTCCGCAGAGTTTCGTAGCTGGAGGCCGGCACCTGGCCGACCACGCCCAGGCGGCCATCCACCACATAGACATCGAGGTAGTTGGCGGCGAGCAACTGGCTGACCTTCTGCTTGAGTCCGGCATCCTTGGCCAGTTGAGCGCTGGAGGCATCCTGCCGAACCAGGGTGAAGGTGTAGACCTCCGCATGAGGAATGGCCGTCACTTCGGAGAACACCGCCTGCTGGGCCTGTGCGCTATCGACCTCGCCCGCCACCAGCACGATGTCGTCATAGGCCTTGAGGATCAGCTTCGGATAACGACTCGAATACGCCTGCGACAGCCTGACCACCGTCGGCCCGATGGCGGCCTTGTAGAGGCGGGCGGCCTCGTAGTCCTGCTGCTGTTGGCGCAGGGCTGCGTTGTGGGTGCTTTCGCAGCCGGCCAGCACCAGTGCCAGGAGGCTCAGGCAGAGGGTTCTGTTCATGTGATTTCCTTATCGGGACCGTATCGGGAGGCGGCAGGGCAAGCGGGTTTCAGGCGTAGCGGGATAATGGCCAATCGCCGGCTTTCGCTCAATAGCCAGCGCCGGCGGGCCCGCCCGACGGTAACTTCCGCGCCCGCTGTTCCGGCCCGCAAGGGCGCTGCGTTACGCTTGCCGTCCCAACGCCCAGGAAGTCTCCCGATGTCCAGCCAGGCCGCCCGGCAGCCGACCCTCAGCGGCCAGCTCGTCGAACTCATTCCCCTCCAGGTGGAACACCGCCAGGCACTGCTGGACGCAGCCGCCGATGGCGAGCTGTGGAACCTGAAGTTCACCGTGGTGCCGGGGCGGGAAACCGTGGACGCCTACATCGCCACCGCGTTGCAGGGCCGCGAGCAGGGCACGGTGATGCCTTTCGTGATCGTCCGCCGCGAGGATGGCCGGGTCATCGGCAGCACCCGCTTCTGGAAGCTCGACCGCCTCAACCGAAAGCTGGAGATCGGCCACACCTGGCTGAGCGAGTCGGCCCAGCGCTCCGGCGCCAACACCGAGGCCAAGTTCCTCCTGCTCAGCCACGCCTTCGAGGTGATGGACATGGTGCGCGTGCAGTTCACCACCGATGAGCTGAACGAGAAGTCCCGCGCCGCCATCCTGCGCCTCGGCGCCCAGCAGGAGGGCATCGTCCGCCACGAACGGATCATGCCCGACGGGCGCAAGCGCAATTCCGTGCGCTTCAGCATCATCGACCCCGAATGGCCCGAGGTGAAGGCGCGCCTGCTGCACCGTATGGCGCGCTGACGCCGGCTGGTCTTCACTCTCCACCCTGGCACCAACCCTCGACGCATGGAGACAACCCGATGAGCAAGGAAAGCAGCAAGGTGGAAGAGGGCGCCCTCGACGCGTCCCGCCTGATCGACGCCCGCATCGCCGAGCTCGCCGACTGGCGCGGCGAAACCCTGGCCAGGGTGCGCGAGCTGATCCGCGCCGCCGATCCGGAGGTGGTCGAGGAGTGGAAGTGGCGCGGCGTGCCCGTGTGGTCCCACGCCGGCATCGTCTGCACCGGGGAGACCTACAAGAGCGCGGTGAAGCTCACCTTCGCCAAGGGCGCCGCGCTGGCCGACCCGGCCGGGCTGTTCAACGCGAGCCTGGAAGGCAACACGCGCCGCGCCATCGACATCCACCCGGGCGAGCGCATCGACGAGGCCGCATTGCAGGCGCTGTTCCTCGCCGCCGTGGCGCTCAATACCGAGCGCCCGGCCAAGCCCCGGAAACGCGCCGGATGACCGAGCTGCCCGGCACGCGGGACTGGGTGCGGCGCAGCGACCACCCGGCGCGGATCGAACGCATCGAGGCCTATTTCGGTGGCCACGGCTACGACCCGCACCGCCACGACACCTACGCCATCGGCCGCACCCTTTCCGGGGTGCAGAGCTTCAGCTACCAGAAGAGCCTGCGCCACAGCCTGCCCGGCGGCACCCTGGTGCTGCACCCCGACGAACTCCACGACGGCATGGCCGGCACCGAGGCCGGCTTCCACTACCGGATGGTCTACGTCGAGCCGGTGCTGATCCAGCAGGTGCTCGGCGGCAAGCCGCTGCCCTTCGTGCCCGGCGGCCTCTCCGACGACCCACGCCTGCGCCGGGCGACCGAAACCTTCATGCAGGCCATCGACCACCCGCTGCAGGCGCTGGAGGAGCAGGACGCCATCTTCGACCTGGCCCAGGCGCTGCAGGCCGTGGGCGGCAAGCGGCGAGGGCGCCGCGCCCTCGACTTCGCCTCGGCCGAGCGTGCGCGGGACTACATCCACAGCCACCTCGGCAGCAACCTCAGCCTGGAGGAACTGGAGCGCGCCAGCGGCCGCGAACGCTGGAGCCTGTCCCGCGATTTTCGCGCGCTCTACGGCACCAGCCCCTACCGCTACCTGACCCTGCGCCGCCTCGACCGCTGCCGGCGCATGCTGCTCGACGGCTTCAGCCTCGCCGACGCCGCCCTGGCCGCCGGCTTCTTCGACCAGAGCCACATGACCCGCCACTTCACCCAGTGCTACGGCCTGCCGCCGTCGCGCTGGCTGCGCATGCACGCCCGCTGAAGCTGCAGGATCGTACAAGAGCGGCGCGGCGGGGCTCGCTAGTCTGGCGGCTCATTCCCAACCCGGAGCCGCACCATGGCCCTTCAGCCCGAATACCAGAGCATCAACCTGCTGCAGAAGACCTCGCTGTTCAGCGAGCAGTGGAACCCCAAGGTCGTCGCCGAGATGAACGACTACCAGTTCAAGGTCGTGCGCATCGAAGGCGACTTCATCTGGCATGCCCACGCCGACACCGACGAAGCCTTCCTGGTGCTCGAAGGCCAGCTGCGCATCGACCTGCGCGACGGCGCCGTCCTGCTCGGCCCCGGCGAGCTCTACGTGGTGCCCAAGGGCGTCGAGCACAAACCCTATGCCGAACGTGAAGTGAAGATGATGCTCATCGAGCCCCGTGGCGTGCTCAACACCGGCGAGGAGGGCGGCGAGCGCACCGCGCAGAACGACGTCTGGATCTGATCGCCCGCCTGCATCGCACCTATTCTCGACAGGCCGTCACGGTTCGAACCGACAGGACAAACACCTGCCGTAGGGTGTGCCGTGCGCACCTCCGCACGGTGCTCCCGGTGAAGCTGAAGCCGGGCTACGCACGCGATCGCACGCAGGGGTAGGGGCGACTTCAGTCGCCCAGCGATGCCCGGCATCGCGCCTTCGTGGGAGCGAATTCATCCGCGATAGGCGGGGGCAGGGTGCAACCACGGCCCCCGCCACGTTGGGCTTCGTCCCTCAGCCCAACCTACGCCGCACGGAAACGGGCCCCGCAGGGCCCGTTCCTTGTTCACGCCGGCGGCTAGAACTCTTCGAGCGGCATGCGCTTCCAGCTCGGCAATTCGCGCAGCGCCGGCTCGTCGTGCACGGCGAGGAACACCGGCAGGTCACCCCGGGCGAGCCAGATCTCGCCCTGCCACTTGAGCACATGCACCTGCTGGTTCGCCCAGCTCATGAAAGCCCGCTTCGGCGCGGCCCCTTCGTCGCGGTGGTGGTCGTACAGCGTCGGCAACACCGCCTCGCTGAGCCAGCGGCCAATGTTGCGGTGCTCCGGGTGGTTGAACCGGTACAGCGCCTTGTAGGCACCGGCATCGCTGATCACCTCCAGCTCCTCGCGCAGCCCGGTGCCGTATTCCAGCAGCACCCAGCGCTTCTGGTACGGGTCCATGCGCTGGGGCAGGCGATAGGGGCGCAGCGCACCGATCATCCGCGCGAAATCCACGGCGACGAACCAGGGCTGGTTGTCGATCATCACGGCGCGCAGGGGGTAGCTGTTGCGGTGGAAGAACAGAGGCGTGTGTGCTTCGTGCATGGGTGTAGCTCCTATCAGTCGGTTCAGGAGCTGCCGCCATCCGCTGTCAAACGAAGGGTGGCAGACCGCGCAGGGTTGACAGACCGGCGATAGGACCCGGCAGACCCGAGGGTCTCCCCACGCGATCTGCCATAAAGCAGTGCAGTTAAAACTGCATGCGAGCACGTGCCTGCAAAAAACGTCCGCCGTTTCTCGCATGCACCTTGCGGCGCAATCGCGCCTATCGGAACGGGCTGTCAAACCCGGTCGCGGGATTTACCGCGACCGGCGAAGGATAGGGAGGTGAGGCGGGGAGGGCAAGTGTTGCATCGCGCGTTACTACTTAAGAGTTTTGTGGAGGATATGGTCAACAGAGTAGAGAGCGTGCGGTACTGGGGCATGAAATAGTTAATCAGGATTTTAATTTCGTTAGTTGAGAGAAGAAACTGGCTTGCGCAAGAAGTATGCAGAATATGGATGAATGGTGCCTTAATAGGAGCTCTAGGATGAGTTCTAACGTGAAACTTCCGTTCCGTCGATGCCGTAAAGTTCCTTCTCTTCAATTACTGAGCGCCAAGCTGCTAGCGTTGGATTCGTAAGTGATTTGTCCGCGAGTCGTTTGCTGGCATGAGCTTTGAAGTCTTTCAGTGGGCAGTAGGCTTCTAGTAGCGATATATTTTTGGGTAAGCTGTATGCGTGGCCATTTGATGAGTCCCAACTGCTGCCTAGATAATGCAATGCAAATTTATCTAACGTCGGGTCGTTTTCTTTGAGGGTTTGGAATATTTCTGGGCATATAGATGGTATGAGTTGGGCCGAAATCCACAAAATGCGGCCTGGTGTACTTGTGTCTAGTAGTGTGTCTTGGTTTGCTGAATTTATTAAGTTACTGCTGAGACTTGATAGTATTCTTTGTTTATTTTGGGTGGGGATGAGTAGATTCTTGTAATCGATTCTGTAGTCGTCAATGTAGCTCTGTGCAATTATTTCCATTGCGCATGAAAGAGAGCGAGAATCTAGTGCGATTTTTTTGATTATGCTTCTTTCTCTGGGTTTATCTGTGCTTCTGATGATTTTTCCGACAGTTTGCAGCGCTGAGTCAACTATGTGGTGGTTGAAGGAGTTTGCTGTCTCACTAGGCTTTTCTATAAAAGGTGGTCGGTCTACGAGTCGGGTGATCGATGTGCAAAGTTCCTGAGGGTCAGAAATTCCTTCCCCTTTTATTGTTTGGCAAACATCTCCGAGGGAGATTACAAAGTCTTCATAATTCTCAGAGTTGAGTCGGGATGTGATTTCTTGTCGCTGGCTTGGAGTCTGCAGATATTGACGGGCAAGTTTGATGCTTATGTCTCCATCTGTCATGCCCAGTTGAAGTGCAATTGCTAGTCTTCCTGGATGGCAGATACAGCCTTCGGCATATGTGCCCTTCCCAAGGGAGAATCCCTCTTCTAAAGAGGCTACTTCGTTGAAAAGGAAGTGGACCAGTCGTTGTGTGGCGTTGCCTCTATTAGAGGCGACGTAGGCTGCGCTTCTTTCTTCGGCTCCTGATTTTATTAGCTCTTCAGATGACTTGTTTATGTGGTAGTTGTCCGCGAGTTTTCCTACAAAGAGATATGGTTTCTTTTTTATTAATTCAAATACTGCAGGAGCTTTAACGGATAAGGCGGATATCCCAAGGATGTCTGATAGTACTACCTCGTCTCGCAATAGCGGTTCGAGTGTCTGGAGTGCGTTGAATACGCGCGTTATATCTCTAGGTAATTCTAGAAGGTCTCGGAGTCCGGAGTTATAAAGGTGTCTGAGGCGCTCCCCTTGATTGGGGAAGCGTTGGTGTCTCGCCTCCGGGTCAAGCTTATCAAACGCATCATTCATCATTCTGCTTCGTGCACTTAAAGATAAGCTAGGCAGAGGCATCCTTACCTGTACTATTTTATCTAGGTAGCTGTGTGCGTAAGGTACTCCGAGTTTTTCGAGTGAACTGCTGACATATGATGAGTCCCATGCTATTACATGGGCTATGTGTGGAAGGTTTCCGACGGATTTGATTATTCGAACCATTTCGAAAACTTCTGGTGGAAATAATCTGTCTATATCGTCAATGAAGATTACTATGGGGTGATTTAATTTTTGAAGTGCGCTTTTTACGTTGTCTTTGTAGGTTTCTAGGTCTGGTGTTTTGTATTCTGATACCGAGCCGCTTAGTTTGCCTACGGCATCAAAGATTGATTTGATTATTGTCGCCCACGGCTCCGCGCCCGGAATAAATTTAACCAAGTCAAAGGCATTGCTGTAGGCTTTTATTTCTTGTGCGGCCTTTTTTGCGTTTTTGCTATGGTCGTTTAGCTTTATGGAGCTTGCTACTCGAGACAGAAAGTGGCGTAGAAGAGCATCCTTGTCTCCTATAAGCCATGGGTTGAAGTGTACAGCTAGAAATGGGTTGGTTTCATTCTTTAGTAGCTCTTCTATCATCGCTAGGGTTGAGGTTTTTCCGCTGCCCCATTCCCCTTCTATAGATAAAACCAGTCCGTCGGCTTTAGATGCGCTCTTTAGTGTCTCTACAGCAATCTCGGCGAAGCCCTTTCGGAATAGTTTGTCTTGCTCAAGGGCCGAGTCTGCTTGTAGTGGTGCATCAGAGTTGATGCTTATTTTTGCTTTCATGCTCTTCTTGCTGCAGCTCGCTGTTCTTAGATATGACGAGTTGATAGAGGGCGCGTCCCGGAGCATGCGAGCTATTTCATGAGCTCCTTGGAGTTGCAGGCCAGCCAGCGCTCCCCGCGCCAGCCGGCCTCCTCGCATCACTCGTGCTCTTTCACCTCAGCCTGCGGCTGCGGCACGCCATTCCGTTCATGCCGGTACACGCTCACCGTTTCGTACACTACCTTGCGCAGGCGGTTGATGCCGCCAATGGGGCGGTGTTCGGGGAGGGCGTGCCAGGGGTTGAAGGAGAGGTTGTCGCAGAATTCGTTCTGCTCGCGGCTATCGAAGTCCTGCGCGGGCACCTTGATGGTGGCGACGGTCTGGAAGGGGGAGATCTTCTCGCTCCAGGCCACGCTGGTGTCTTCGATGGGCATGTAGTACTGCGGGTTCTGCACCTGCACCTGGAGGGCGAAGCAGGCCGGTACGCGGTCCAGGGAGAGGCGCTGGTACAGGGCGTTGCGCAGGAAGTTGGGCAGGTCGGTGTTCTGCTTGGGCAGTTTGTACTCGGGGCAGGATTGCGGGTCGGGGATGACGCGGTACTTGATGTTGGCCTGGCCGAGCTTGTACGGGGAGACGGAGCTGTACACGGTGTCGGTGGGGCTGTCCGGGGCCGGGGCGAGGGTCTGCAGGGCGATCAGCATGTGGCGGATCTCCCAGGTGCGCGGGTCGAGGCTGGGGAAGAAGGCGCCGACCTTCTGGCCGTTGGCCTGGGCTTCGAAGTTGCTGCGGTATTCGGCCACGTCGCGGATGAAGAAGACGTCGTGGTTGAACATCACGAAGTCCTGTTCGTTGGCGTGGTCCGGGGCGTTGAGCAGTTTCTGGCCGGGCACGTCGAGCAGTTTGATGGCCATGCCGCGTGCGTCGCGGGCGCTGTCGAACTGCGGGTAGGCGTTGCCGTTGGAGAGGCGCATCCAGGCTTGCCAGGTCTTGCCCGGTTCGGCGAGCACGCCGGCACGCAGGTCGCTGGCCAGGTCCTTCGCGACCGTGACTTCGGCCTTCACGCAGCCATGGGCCTTGGCGTGGGCGTCACGCATCACGCGGGTGTTGTCGCGGTGCTGTTCGACCACGCGCACGGCCGATTCCATGATGGCCTTGGCGTCGCTGGCCTCGGTCGGGGGGATCTGTTCGTCGGCGGAGACGGGGCCGGAGAATTTCCAGCTGTAGTAGAGCGAGCCGATGCCCCAGCCCAGCAGGCCGACGACGAGGAGGGTGAGGGTGAGCTTGCCGAGGAGGCGGCCGAGCCAGAGCCAGAAGCGCTTGAGCATGGGAGCTGGAGTCCTTGTTGTTCGTTCCCAGGCCCTCCCCGTGGCGGGGAGGGGTGTGACAGCGGTCTATCAGCCTTCGCAGGCGGGGCCGGGCGTCCAGGGCTTGGGCGCTACCGGGCTGAGCTTTTCTTCCAGGCTCTGGTTGCCCATGACCTTGAGGTATTCGATCAGCGCGAGGCGTTCGTCCGGCGAGAGGGCGCGGCCGATGACGCCGTTCTGGCGGCAGCCGTCGCGGAACTCGTGGCCCTGGTTGCTGTTGCCGGTGACGGAGGTCTTGAACAGGAACCCGCCAGGGAACTTGTCGTGCTTGAAGCCGGCGAATTGCGGGTCGTACTCGAAGTTGCCGACGTAGAACTCCTTGGCGCGCTCGGGCACGGGGGAGAGCAGCTGGAAGAGGGTGGGCACCGAGCCGTTGTGCAGGAAGGGCGGGGTGGCCCAGATGCCGTCCAGCGGGCGGGCCTTGTAGGCGCGCAGTTCGCGCACGCCGATCTTTAGGCCGTAGCCGTCCATCTGCTTGCGTTCTTCACCGCTGATGCCGGCCTGCTCGTAGGCGCGGTCTTCGACGTAGGCGGTGAGGTAGGCCAGGCCCTTGGCGCTGGAGATCTTGCTGAAGTCGAGGTCCTGCAGCGGCGGTTTGCTGAACAGGACGACGTCGAGCTTGGAGAGTTGCTCCTTGGTCCAGCCGAGCTTGGTGATGTCGAAGCGGTGATCGGCGATGTTGTCAGCGGTGGTGGGGTCGGTGCCGATCTTGTCGGTGGCGATCATGCGCATCTTCCACTCCGGGTCGCGGTCGGGCGCCAGGCGCTTGTCCACCGGTTGCGGGTTGGGGGCGTGGCAGTAGGCGCAGTTCTCGGCGAACAGGGCGCGGCCCTGGCTGGCGCGGGGCAGGTCGATCTTGCCGAAGACCTCTTCCGGCCAGGTCGGCGGCTTCAGGGTCTTGAGGGTTTCTTCCAGGGTGTGCAGGTCACGCACGCGCACGCTGGAGGCGTAGCGCTGGTCCAGCGGTACCGGCTGGCCGTTCTCCTGGTGCAGGGTGAGGCTGGCGCCGACGCCCAGGGATTCGCCGATGTTGCGGGCCATGGGCTGCATGGCGGAGCCGTTCCACTGCACCCAGTCGAATTTCCAGATGTCCCACAGCTGCGGGTAGCTCACCGGGGCATTGGCGATGCGGTAGTTGGCGGGGTCGATGGCGTCGCCGAACACGCTGTTGGCGATGCGGCCGAAGGCGTCGGTGCGGCCGAAGCCTTCCTCGGTGGGGTAGAGGCCGCGGTGGGTGTCGTTCCAGGCAGTGCCGAGCAGGCGGTCGAGCACGTCCTTGAAGTCGCTGCGCAGTTCGTCCTTGCCCTTGGGGTATTCGCTGCCGAGCACGGTCTTGGCGAAGCGGTTGAACTTGAAGGGGTTGTAGTAGGTGAAGGCCATGCTCATGCCCAGCGCCTGGCCGAAGCCGCCGCCCCTGAGGGTGGGCACGGTGGAGGCGAGGGAGTGCAGGGCGGCGCCGCCGTCGATGCGCACGGCTTGGCCCTTGTAGTGCAGCTCGCCGGTGTGGCAGGCGGAGCAGGTGATGTCGAGGTACTGCTGGCCGGTGTCGTCGTCTTCATGGCGGGCGAAGCCGACGGGCAGGTTGCCGGGGTTGATCTCGGTGGCCTTCTGCAGCGGATCGACGAGGAAGCCGAAGCGGGCGAGGTATTCCGGGCGGGCGAACCTGTCGCTGGAGAAGGGCAGTTCGAGCGCGGTGAACCAGTCGTAGCGCAGGCCCTTAACCGTGGTGCCCTGGGGCGTGTAGTAGTAGGTCTGGCGAGCCTGTTCGTCCCACTGGTTGAGGTAGTGCAGCTGCTCGGGGGCTTTGTAGGTCGGCAGGTTGGGGTTGGCGACGTAATAAAGGACGACGGCCAGGCCCAGGAGGATCAGAACGAGCAGAAGCACCAGCGTGCGACGCAGGATTCGCATCAGATACATCCTTGTAACTAGTGGGGAAAAGCCTACGTTATGCCAATCAATACGGCTATTGGCAAGGTGCTATTACCAATGTCTTGGGCACGGGGCGTTTTGTCGGCTGCGTCATGTTTTCGAGAGGCCGATTCTCCGGGCTTTTTCACTGCGCAGGGCCTGCGCCCGATCGCTTCGGCGTTTTAAGAACCCTTCGCGATGATGCCTATAAGAAATGGTTCCATAGCCCGTCAAAGATATTGCTAGCGTTACAGTTAGAAGCGCCAAACCATTGTTTTTATTGCATTAATCAAAAAATTGGCGCCAAGGATGGGACATGTTGGACACCATCACCCCGACTGCTCGCCGCGTGCTGATGATCGACCCTTGTGAGGAGTGCCGACAGCTGCTGCCGCGCCTTCAGGCCAGCGGCTGGACGGTGGAGAGCCGCGAGTCGCAGCAGGCGCAGGCGGGCGGTTATGACGTCGGCCTGTTGTGCTTGCGGCATGAGCACCTGGACAACCCCGAACGCATCAAGACGCTCATCAGCAGCAGCGGCACCGAGTGGATCGGCCTGCTGGGGCGGGACATCGCGCCCCAGGAGCGGGTGGAGGATTTCGCCGGCGAATGGTTCTTCGACACGGTGGAAGTCCCGGTGGATTCCGCGCGCCTGCAAGGGCTGCTCGGCCGGGCCTTCGGCATCGCTCGGCTGCGTGGCCTCGGCAGCCGCCAGGGTGCCGACCACGAGCTGCTGGGGCAGAGCCGGCCGCTGCGTGACCTGCGCAAGCAACTGGCTAAGTTCGGGCCGCTGGACCGGCCGGTGCTGATCCTCGGCGAGAGCGGCACCGGCAAGGAACTGGTGGCGCGCACGCTGCATCGCTATTCACGCCGCGTGGGCGGGCCCTTCGTGGCCTTCAACTGCGGGGTGCTGGACGAGGCCGGCTGCAGCGCCGCGCTGTTCGGCCCGGCGGGGCGCCTGCAGGCGGCGAGCGGCGGCAGCCTGTTCCTCGATGCGGTGAGCGAGCTGCCGCTGGAGGTGCAGCGCACCCTGATGCACTGCCTGCGTACCCGCAAGCTGCCGCAGCCCCAGGGCCCGGCACGCAGTCTGGACGTGCGCCTGCTGGTGGCCTCGGACCGCGACATCGAGCTGATGGCCGAGCAGGGGCGCTTCCTCCCGGAGCTCTACCAGTTGCTGGCGCCGCACCAGGTGCGCCTGACGCCGCTGCGCCGCCGCCAGGGCGATATCGCGCTGCTGGCCAACTACTTCGCCGATCTCTACAGCCTGGAGTCCGGGCACAAGCCGCGGCAGTTCAGCGAGGAGGCGCTGACCGCGCTGGTGCGCCACCACTGGCCGGGCAACGTGCGCGAGCTGGCCAGCCGGGTGCGGCGCGGCTATGCGCTGGCGGAGGGGGAGCAGATCGAGGCGGCGGACCTGGGGCTGCACAGCGTGCCGATGGACAGCGTGCTGATCGGCACCCTGGACGACTACAAGCGCCGCGCGGAGTACCAGGCGCTGTGCGACGCGCTGGCGCGCTACGGCAACAACCTCAGCCTGGCGGCACGGGTGCTGGGCATCTCGCGGCCGACCTTCTACCGGCTGCTGCACAAGCACCAGCTTCTTTAGGCAGCCAGACTCCGGAGTGTTGACGTAGGGTGTGCTGCGCGCACACGGGAGGGGCTGTCGGAAGCTCCGTGAGGAGGTGCGCACGGCACACCCTGCGGCACGTGTTCATCCTCTGGGGCTTCAATTCGAATGGTCACAACCTGTCTTCCTGGCAAGGCGGCTTGGCCAGACTCCGGAGTGTGGATGTAGGGTGTGCTGCGCGCACCTGGGAGTTCACCGGAGGCACCGCGCGGAGGTGCGCACAGCACACCCTACGGCACGTGTTCATCCTCTGGGGCTTCAATTCGAATGGTCACAACCTGCCCTCTTGGCAAGGGGCTTGGCCAGGCTTCGGAGTGTGGATGTAGGGTGCGCCGCGCGCACCTGGGAGTCCGCCGGAGGCACCGTGCGGAGGTGCGCACGGTGTTCATCCTGCGGGGGCTCAGCTCTTCACAGGCCACCTCGCCCAGGGGGCGTGGTTGGCGAGGCTCACATGAAAAAGGCGCCGGAGAGGCGCCTTTTTCATGGGCATCACGCCGTCAGCTCTGCATCGCCCAGCCGCTGACATCCATGGCGGCCTGGCGCAGCGCTTCGGAGCGGGTCGGGTGCGGATGGCAGATCAGCGCGATGTCTTCGCTGGAGGCGGAGAACTCCATCGCCACGCAGTACTCGCCGATCATCTCGCTGACGCTGGGGCCGACCAGGTGCACGCCCAGCACTTCGTCCGTGCGTTCGTCCGCCAGCACCTTCACGAAGCCTTCGGTCTCGTGGTTGATCTTGGCGCGGCTGTTGGCGGTGAAGGGGAACTTGCCCACCTTGTAGGCGCGGCCCTCGGCCTTCAACTGCTCCTCGGTCTTGCCCACGGTGGCCACTTCCGGGCGCGTGTAGATGACGTTGGGGATGACCTCGTAGTTCACCTCGGCCTTGTGCCCGGCGATGCGCTCGATGCACACGATGGCTTCGTCCTCGGCCTTGTGCGCGAGCATCGGGCCGGAGGTGACATCGCCGATGACCCAGACGTTGGGCGTGGCGCTCTGGTGCTTCTCGTTGGCCAGCATGCCGCGCTTGTCGACGCTCAGGCCCACCGTCTCCAGGCCCAGCCCCTGGGTGTAGGGGCGGCGGCCGATGGCCACCAGCACGTAGTCGGCCTGGAGGTTTTCGGCCTCGCCACCGGCGGCCGGCTCGACGCTGAGTTCGACGCCGCTCTTGCCGCTCTTGGCGCGGGTGACCTTGGAGGCGAGCTTGAACTTCATGCCTTGCTTGGCCAGGGCGCGTTGCAGGGTCTTGCCGGTTTCCACGTCCAGGCCGGGGCAGATGCGGTCGAGGTACTCCACCACCGTGACCTCGGCGCCCAGGCGGCGCCAGACGGAGCCCAGCTCCAGGCCGATCACGCCGGCACCGATCACCACCAGGTGCTTGGGCACCTCGGGCAGGGACAGGGCGCCGGTGGAGTCGAGGATGCGCTTGTTGTCGATCTCCACGCCCGGCAGCGGCGTGGGCTCGGAACCGGTGGCGATGACGATGTGCCGGGCTTCCAGCACCTGCTCCTTGCCGTCGGCACCTTTGACCACGACGCGCCCCGGGCCGTCGATGCGCCCCCAGCCCTTGATCCATTCGGCCTTGTGCTTGCGGAAGAGGAATTCGATGCCCTTGGTCAGCGCGCTCACGCTGTCGGCCTTCTGCTTCATCATCTGCCCGAGGTTGAGCGTGGGCTTGACCTCGATGCCGAGCAGTTCGAATTCCTTGCCGGCAGCGGCCTCGTAGAGTTCGGAGGCGTGCAGCAGCGCCTTGGACGGCATGCAACCGACGTTCAGGCAGGTTCCGCCCAGTGTCTCGCGTCCCTCGACACAGGCCACCTTCAGGCCGAGCTGGCCAGCGCGGATCGCCGCGTTGTAACCACCCGGCCCGCCGCCTATCACTACCACGTCGTATTGGCTCATGAACTTTTCCTCTATCTCTGTTGATGTCTATCGACCCAGCAAGCGTAGTGGAGCTTCACGGCGCGTCCATCGGCTTTGGATGACGGGCGTAATATCCTCGCGCCTGAATGAGCGGTCAAGAAAAGTTCGTATAGGTCAGGGCGCTGTGGGAGCGAATTCATTCGCGAACGGAGCTGCGGGCTCGAGTGGCCCCCCGCGTTCGCGGGGGTGACGGGTAGGGCGAGGCCTCCCAGGCCCCTCGTCATCCTCGCGAACGCGGGGATCCACTGGACAATGCACCGGGCGAGGGACTCGGGTCTTTCGCGAATGAATTCGCTCCCACGAGAGTGGCGCCCGGCATCCGTAGGTTGGGCTGAGGCACGAAGCCCAACGCAGCAGAGCCAGGGGCTGGGTACCGGATGCAGCGCTGCGCACCGATGGGCGAATGAATTCGCCCCTACAGGGGGGACGCGGGTTGCGTTGGTGGGGCTGTGGGGGCGCCCGGCACTCGTAGGTTGGGTAGAGGTACGAAACCCAACATGGCGGAGTTGGGCCCCGTTACGCGATATCCATCAACCGCAGGGTGCTTTCGAAACGCAGGGCTTCGCCGCTGATGGGGTCGACGAAGGCCAGTTCGCGGGCCAGCAGTTGCAGGGGGCGGGCATGGTCGTCGGGGGCCTGGGTGTCGTGCAGGTCGGGGTAGAAGCCGTCGTTGAGGATGCCGGCGCCGAGGGCGGCCATGTGCACGCGCAGCTGGTGCTTGCGGCCGGTCACGGGGTGCAGGGCGTAGCGCCATAGCTGCGGGCCGCGCTCGATCACCTCCAGGCGGGTTTCGGTGTTGGGCTCGCCGTCCACCTGCTGCATGCGGAAGAAGGGCTCGCCCGGCTCCAGGCGGGTGCGCAGGGTGAGGGGGAATGCCAGCTGCGGCAGCGGCGCGGCCACCGCTTCGTAGCGCTTGTGCACGCGGCGCTCACGGAACAGCGCCTGGTAGGCGCCACGGGTGGCCGGCTCGCGGGAGAACAGGACCAGGCCGGCGGTGTGCCGGTCGATGCGGTGCAGCGGCACCAGGCCGGGGATGCCCAGGCGCCGGGTGAGGCGCGCCTGCAGGGTCTGCTCGACGTATTCGCCAGCGGGCATCACCGGCAGGAAGTGCGGCTTGTCGACCACCACCAGGCGCTCGTCCTGGTAGAGCACGTGCTCCTCGAAGGGGATCTCGCGCTCCTGTGCCACCTCGCGGTAGTAGCGCACGCACAACCCCACGTGGTAGGGGCGCAGCGCATCCACCGGGCGGCCCTCGCCATCGGTCACCCGCCCACGCGCCATGCGGTCGAGCCAGGTGGCGCGGTCGATGGCCGGGAAGTGCGCGCAGAGGCAGTCGAGCACCGTCGCCCAGGGGCCCTGGGGCAGGTGCAGCGTGCTGGGGCGCACATTGGGTTCGGTGCTCATGGCCATCTCCGGTCAAGCCTGGCGGGGCGCGCATTAGGCCGCAGCGGGCGCGGGCGGTCAAACCCGGGCGTGTCGGTTTCCCTCCACCCGGCGTGGCGTCATCCGGCAGGGCAAGCGGACCCTTTCACCTGTCGAGCCCATCGGGCTTGAGCCTAGGATCACGGCCACTTCACCGCACGGGCATCGCCCAAGGCAGCCCACGCTTTTCGGGAGCGCATGCTCGTCCCCGCTCTCGGGATGGGTATCCGAGGCGGGGCCGGTGGGACGAACAACGCAAGCAAGGAGACTGACCACGGCACTGGATTTCATCACCGCGGGCGAGCGTCGCCTGGCCGTCGAGCCCTATGGAATGCCGGTCGCCGGCCGGGCCGGGGGTGACGGCGAGGCCCGTACCGTCGGACTGCAGCACCCGGTGCACCATCGGACCCCGGGCCATGCTTGCCGCGTGCAGGTGGAGGTGGACGCATGAATCCCCTCATCACCCTGGCGGAGTGGTCCACGCGCCTCACCAGGGGGCGCATCAGCAGCCGCGAGCTGACCGAGATCATGCTGGAGCGCGCCCAGCGGCACTTCGCCTCCGGCGGCCACGCGTTCATCGAGCTGGACGAGGAGGGCGCCCGCGCCGCCGAGGTGCTGCGGGGCGCCGATGCCTGGCTCATGCCCACCGTGTCCGTATCCCCGCCGCGCCTGGCGGACATCCTCGACGAGGACGCCTACCACCGCACCGACGCGCGGGTGCTGGCCAACCCGAGCGTGGTCAACTTCATCGACGGCTGCGCGCTGTCGATCCCGCTGCCGAAGCACCCCGGTATCGCCCTTGGCGTCTGTGGCCTGGGCGGCCAGGACGCGAGCATCCTGCAATTGGGAGCCAGTATTCAGCGCTGCCTGGGCTGAACCGCCGATGCTTCGAGAGGGCGCGCCCCGAGTACCGGGCTATTTTCATATAAGTCCATTTTTCCGATTCTTATATGGGTTATTCGCGGATAAAGCGTGGTTTCATGAAATTAATTTATATTTGCACAGCCGCGTATAACTCTATAATTCAGCGTATTAACGGCTTTATCCGGGTTTAACACTCGATATGATGAATTTAGGTCTGATCAAGCCCGGCGAAGTGGTCGAGCTGCTCTGCACGCGTTTGCGCCAGGAGCGCCTGTCCCAGCAGATGACCCAGGCGGAGGTGGCCGCCCGAGCCGGCATCGGTGTGGGCACCTTGTCGAATCTGGAGGCCGGGCGCAGCGTGGCGTTCGATAGCGTGGTGCGCGTGGCCATGGTCCTGGGGCGTCTCGGCGAGCTGGAGCGGCTGTTCATGCCGCAGCTGGAAAGCCTGGATGACATCCTCCGCTATGAACAGGGCGCCCAGCGCCAGCGGGTCAAAAGGAAAACCGGCGATGTCTAGACGGGTCGACGTCTACTACGACGGCTGGGGTGCCCATTGGCGCTGGGGGTCGCTGGTTTCCTCGACCGCGCTCACAGGCCGTCCGTTGATCGCCTTCGAGTTCAGCGAAGAAGCGCTGGAGTCGGGGCTGGAGCTGTCAGCCTTGCGCCTGCCCCTCAAGGGGCCACGGCTGCGCAGGGATTTTCCCGATCATCAGCTGTCGCTGCCGGGGCCGGTCTACGACTCGCTGCCCGATGGTTGGGGCATGTTGCTGATGGACCGCCTGTTCAAGCGCCGTGGGCTCAACCCCGCGCAAATCGGCCCTCTGGAACGCCTGACCTACATAGGCTCGCATGCCATGGGGGCGATGTCGTTCGAGCCGGCGGCGGAGTCGCCCCTGTCCTGCGAAGAGGTTCCCCTCGAGCAACTGGCGGCGGAAGTCCAGGCGGTGCTCGATGGCGAGGGCGGGGAATTCCTGCAGCAGTTGATGCTCATGGGCGGCTCGCCCCATGGAGCGCGGCCCAAGGTATTGCTCTATCGCGACCCTGTGAGCGGTCGCTTCAGCACGGCGGCGGCGCCTGGCCTGGAAGCCTGGCTGATCAAGTTCCCGGCGGCCTGGGAGCACCCTGAGGTGTGCGCCGTCGAAGCGCTCTACGCGCAATGCCTGCGCGAATGCGCCATCGAAACCCCGGACACCGAGCACTTCGAGCTACCGAACGGGCGGGCTGCCTTCGCCAGCCGCCGCTTCGACCGGCAGCGGGGCATGCGCGTGCCCATGCAGAGCCTGGCCGCCTTCACCGGCGCGGACTTCCGCACAGCCGGTGCGCTGGATTACACCCATTTCCTGCGGGCGACCCAGTACTGCTGCAATGACGTGCGGGAGAAAGCGATCGCCTTCGAACGGATCGTGTTCAACGTGGTGTTCAACAACCGTGACGATCACCCCAAGAACTTCGCCTACCTGATGTCCGCCAGCGGCCAATGGACGCTGGCCCCAGCCTACGACGTGACCTTCTGCGAAGGACCGGGTGGCTACCACCAGATGGACGTGATGGGAGAGGCGCTGCGCATCACCCGGCAGCACCTGCTCAAGCTCGCAGCGGAGGAGGCGGATCTCACGGCCCGGGACGCTGCTGACATCATCGAGCGGATCCGCCATGTGGCCAGTGGCTTCAGTGCCCGCGCCGAGGGCCGGTTCCCCCACGGCATCACCCGTGACACCTTGCGCACGATCCAGGCGCGCATCGACGACAACATCGCGCGGCTCGGCTGAGTCGCGAACCGCACCACGGATGCGCCACGCCTGCACAAGGCCGGCGCCGCGCTACAATGCGCGCCTGCGTCGGGAACGGCGAGGCGGCGGCGCGTGTCCCATGCACGCGGCCCGGGCCTTTCCCTGCCACCGATTTCAGCTTCGTTTTCACTATGAGGATCGCAGTATGTCTCGCACTTCCATCACCTTCGGCCTGGCGCTCATGGGCGCTCTGCTGGCCGGTTGCAGCTCCACCGACGCGCCGGCGGAGAAGCCCGCCGCCGTTGCCAGCGAGAGCCTGCCGGCCGCTGCGCCTTCCGAGGATGGCCGCTGCTCGTCCGGCCCCGTGCGTTCGCTGGTGGGCAAGGCCGCGACCCCGGACCTGGTCGAACAGGCGAAGAAGGCCGCCGGTGCCAGCGACGTGCGCGTGCTCAAGCCGGGCAGCGTGATGACCCTGGAATACAACTCCCGCCGCCTGAACATCGACACCGATGACGCCAACCTGATCAAGGGCGTCAGCTGCGGTTGAGCCGCCCCCCCCTCCGGGCCCGTGCCTGCGGGCCCGTTTCCTTCCCCGCTTTCTCCCTTTCGCCAACTCGGGTTTCTGTCCACACACGTTGTGGTGCCGTCCTTCACAGGTTGCGGATTCTTCCTCTGTGCCCCTCCGTGCGCACGCTCTAGCATCGTGGCTTCCACCGCTTCCCGCCTGCCCGGACGTCTTCCGTCGCTCCGGCGCGACGCTGCGCGGGAACACTCGCATCAGTTCGACAGGAGTTAGCCATGACACTGCACTTCACCGTGGCCGGCGGGGAATCCCTCGCGTTCGATGTACGCAGCCTGGTGGTCGCCGGCTGGACGGGGCGCGATGCCGACAGCGTCGCCGCGCAGGTACGCGAGCTTGGCGCGCGCTCGCCGGAGACGTTGCCCTGCTTCTATGAACTGTCCGCCGACCTGTTGTGCACCGACGACGGCTTCCAGGTGCCGGGCAGGGACTCCTCGGCCGAGGTCGAGTGCGTGCTCTTCTCCACGGGCACGGCGCTCTATGTCGGCATCGGTTCCGACCACGCGGACCGTCGCGTCGAGGGGTACGACATCGCCGTCTCGCGGCAGCTCTGCCTCAAGCCGGTGGGCCGCGAACTGTGGCGTTTCCATGAAGTGGCGGGGCATTGGGACCAGCTGCGCCTGCGTTGCTGGCGCCATGTCGAGGGGCGTGACGAGCTGTACCAGGCCGGGCTCGCCGCGACGCTGCTGGACCCGCGCGAGCTGATCGCCCTGCGCACCGGCGATGCCAGCCTGCCGGCCGGCACCGCGATGTTCTGCGGCACCTTGCCCTTCATCGGCGACCCCGTGCCCGGGGAGCACTTCAGCGTGGAACTGCACGACCCCGTGCTCGGGCGCAGCCTCAGCCACAGCTACCGGGTGCAGGCGCTGGACTAGCCGGCTAGCCGAGCTTCATCACCACCACGCCGATGGCGATCACCAGGCAGGCCAGCAGGCGGATCGCCGGCATCGGCTCCTTCAGCGCCAGCCAGCCGATCAGCAGGGCGAATACCACGCTGGTCTCGCGCAATGCCGAGACCAGCGCCACCGGTGCCCGGGTCATGGCCCAGATGACGATGCTGTAGGCCAGCAACGACATGGCGCCGCCCGCCAGGCCGCTCTTCCAGTACGGGCCCAGCTGCAGGAACACGCGTGGCCCGCGTTGCACCGCGATCACCAGGGCCATCACCCAGCCATTCACCGCGAACAGCCAGGCGGCGTAGGACAGCGCGTCGCCATTGCTGCGTGCGCCGACCGCGTCGGAGAGGGTGTAGCCGGCGATGAAGGCCGCCGTCATCAGCGAGCAGAACAGCATCGGCCGGCTCAGCCCGGCGCTGCTGCGCCCGCCACGCCAGGCCATCAGCCAGATGCCGATCACCAGGGTCAGCAGGCCAAGCAGCTCGGCATGGTCGAGCCCGTCATGCAGGAACAGCACCGACAGCAGCGCCACGATCAGCGGCGAGCTGCCGCGCGAGAGCGGGTACACCTGGCCGAGGTCGCCGTACTGGTAGGCGCGGGACAGGAAGTTGTTGTAGCCGATGTGCAGCACGGCGGAGAGGATGATCCAGGGCCAGGCGGCCGCGACCGGGAAGGCCACGAAGGGCAGGGCGAGCATCGCCACCAGGCCGGCGGCCATCTGGATCAGGGTGGCGGTGAGCAGGCGGTCGAGGCCGATCTTCAGCAGGGCGTTCCAGCCCGCGTGGAGGGCGGCCGCCGCCATCACCACGAGAAATACCGAGGTGTCCAAACGCGACGTTCCTTGTACCGACGGAGGTGCGGCGCCCAGCGAGGGGCGCCGCGAAAGAGGCGCGATAGTGACACAGCCCGCGCACTGCTGTGAAACCTCCGTGCCTTCTCCGTGGCCCGGGAAGCGCCTCAGTCGATCGGCAGCGCCACCGGGCGGATCGGGGCGGCGTCGGCGCCGCGGAACTTCAGCGAGGCGCCGATGAAGGCGAATTCGTAGACCTTGTCCCGCGACAGGCCTTCGAGGTCCACCAGCTCCATGATCGGCGCGCCCTGCTGGGCCAGCAGGTAGGTGTGCACGGGGATGTAGTTGTCCGGTACCTCGGTGGGGAAGGTCTCGAAGCTGAGGTTGTCCGCTCCCACCACCATGGCGCCGCCGTCCTCGACGAGGAACTTCGCCGCGTCCAGGCTCAGGCCCGGTGGGTTGGTCATGTAGCGCTGGGCGTCCTCGTAGTCGCGCATGCGCCCGGTGCGGATCAGCACCACGTCGCCCTTCTGCAGGCGTACGCCCTGCTTGTTCAATGCCTGCTGCAGGTCCTGGCGGGTTACGCGGTAGCTGTCCGGCAGCAGCTCCACGCCCTTGGCGGCGGGGATGTCGATCAGCACGCCACGGGCGACGATGGGCGGCAGCTTCTCCGCGCCGGTCACGTTCCAGCCGCGGTCGCCCAGGTGGTCGGCGGCGGCGTAGCCGTTCCAGATCCTGCCCTCCAGGCCGAAGTGGTTGAGTGCGTCGATATGGGTGCCCATGTGGGCGTACATCGACACCGCCGAACCGGTGTAGCTGACGTGGCGGTTCATCGCATCGCCGACGCCCATCGGGTCGGCCAGCAGGTTGCCGTGGGGCGTGTGGGTCATCCACATCTGGTAGGGCGGGTCCCCCGCCGCCTGCCAGCTGGGCATGCCGATGAAGTACTCCACGGCCAGGTCGTAGGCCTTGCCACCGCTGAGGCGGCCGAGGATGGCGGCGCGGGACTCGGGGGTGATCAGGTTGAGGCGGCCGATCTCGTCCTTCGGCCCCCAGGGGCTCTTGCCGACTTCCTCGGCGGCGAAGGCGCCCTGGGCCAGGGACAGCAGCAGGGGCAGGGCGGCGAGGCGGGAAAGGGGGCGTGGCAGGGGCATGGCGGTGTTCCTCGTGGTGATGGATGCCGCGATGGTATTTGTCAGCCCTGAAGAGATAATCTCCGCCTCCGCTGAAAGACATTCAACCCGAGGGAAAATATGGACCTGCTCGTTGCCATGCGGACCTTCCGCCGCATCGTCGAGCTCGATGGCTTCAGCAAGGCCGCCGTCGACCTGGGCCAGTCCACCGCTGCGGTGAGCAAGCAGGTCCGCCAGCTGGAGGCGCGCCTGGGCAGCCTGTTGCTGCAACGCACCACCCGGCGCATGAGCCTCACCGACACCGGGCGCGCCTACTTCGCCGAGTGCTGCCGCCTGCTGGACGAGCTGGATGCCCTGGAACACGCCACCGCCCTGGGCACCGGGGAGGTGAGCGGGCGGCTGCGGGTGAACGCACCGCTGTCGTTCAGCCTCAAGGTGCTGTCGCCGCTGCTGGTGGAGTTCATGGCGCTGTACCCGCAACTGAACGTGGAGCTGACCCTGGACGACCACCTGCTCGACCCGGTCTCCGAAGGCTTCGACGTGTCGCTGCGCATCCGCTCCAGCCTGCCCGACTCCAGCCTCATCGCCCGGCGTCTGGGCGAAGTGGAGCAGGTGATCTGCGCGTCGCCCGGCTACCTCGCGACGCGGGGCACGCCCCGGCAGGTGGAGGACCTGTGCGGCCACGACTGCCTCGCCTACCGCCTGGCCGACAACCCCGGCGGCTGGCGCCTGGACGGCCCAAAGGGGCGCGGCGTGGAGCTGCGCACCCGGCTCTCGGTGGACAACAGCCTGATGCTCTGCGACCTGCTGCTGGCCGGTGCCGGCATCGGCGCGCTGCCATCCTTCATCGCCGACCCGCACCTCGCCAGCGGCCAGTTGCAACGGGTGCTCCCGCAACAGCAACTGGCCCGGCGCACCATCTACGCCCTGTACGCCAGCAACCGCCATCTGCAGCAGAAGGTGCGGGTGTTCGTCGACTTCCTGGCACAACGGCTGGCCGGCTGAGGGCGTTTCACAGCGGGTTGCACTGATCGTCTGACTGCAGGGTGTTGTGCATCGAGCGCCGAAAAGGGCCCGGCACCACCCGGAAGGTGAGTACCGGTGTTTTTGTGCGTGCGATTTGACTGAAGTCAGGGTCGTCACTCGCCTATTGCTGCCCAATAGCTGTCTTTTCAGAAATCTCCTACGGAGGGGCAGGCGATGTCCTCAATAGCCCGCGTAGACCCCGGCAGCTGGGGGCCGCGTTCATGAGCAGCTTCGAAAAACATGGCAACCCGGGCCTGGATGCCGTCATGAAGGTCATCGGCGGCAAGTGGAAGGCGCAGATCCTCTACAGCCTCGGCGACGGGGCACGCCGCTTCGGCGAGCTGCGCCGGCAGGTCGGTGGCATCAGCGAAAAGATGCTGGTGCTGCAACTGCGCGAGCTGGAGCTGGAAGGGCTGGTGCTGCGCCGCGACTACCAGCAGGTGCCGCCCCGCGTCGAATACCGCATCACACCGCTGGGCGCCTCCCTGGTGGACGCGCTCAAGGTCCTCGACGACTGGGGCCGACGCCACGGCGGCCAGATCGGCCTGCCACCGAGGGTGATGGAGGACGAATAGGGCACGCGGGTTCCACCCGGCCTACGAGGTTGCGCCGGGCGTAGGGCAGGGTTGCACCTGTTCAGTGGGCCCCGCGTGCGCGGGGGTGACGGTGTGTGGGGATGGTGTGTGCCCCCTCGTCATCCTCGCGAACGCGGGGATCCACTCAAGCCGGCGGGCACGGCGTTGCCTGGTGCGCCGCATCGCGAATGAATTCGCTCCCACAGGGTGGGGCGGGAGGCTGTTCAGTGGGCCCCCGCGTGCGCGGGGGTGACGGTGTGTGGGGATGGTGTGTGCCCCCTCGTCATCCTCGCGCACGCGGGGATCCACTCAACCCAGGGGGCGCGGCGCTGCCGGTCAGATGCGGAAGCTGCCCACCAGGTGCTTGAGGCGCTCGGCCTGTTGTTCCAGGTCGGCGCAGGCGCGCAGGGTGGCCTGGAGGTTTTCCACGCCTTCCTGGTTGAGGGTGTTGATCTCGGTGATGTCCATGTTCAGCGCTTCGACCACGGAGGTCTGTTCCTCGGTGGCGGTGGCGACGGACTGGTTCATGCCGTCGATCTCGCCGATGCGCTGGGTGACGCTGGAGAGGCGTTCGCCGGCCAGGTTGGCGATCTCGACGCTCTGCTGGCTGTAGCGCTGGCTCTCGGTCATGGTGCCGACCGCCTCGCGGGAGCCGACCTGCAGTTCCTCGATCATCTGGTGGATCTCCTGGGCCGAGACCTGGGTGCGGTGGGCGAGGTTGCGCACCTCGTCGGCGACCACGGCGAAGCCACGGCCGGCCTCACCGGCGCGGGCCGCTTCGATGGCGGCATTGAGCGCGAGCAGGTTGGTCTGCTCGGAGATGCCTTTGATCACGTCGAGGATCTGGCCGATGTTGACCGTCTTGCCGGCGAGGGTCTCGATCTGTGTGCTGGAGGCGCTGATCTTGCTGGACAGCTCGTGCATGGCGGTGAGGGTCTTGCCGACCACCTGCTTGCCTTCCTCGGCCAGTTCGCGGGCATCGGAGGCCTGGTGCGAGGCGTCGGCGGCGTTGCGGGCGATCTCCTGGGCAGCGGCGCCCAGTTCGTTGATCGCGGCGGCGACGCTGTTGGTGCGCTGGGCCTGCTCGTCTGAGTTGTGCATCGAGGAGTTGGAGGCGTTGACCACCAGCTTGGCCACTTCGTTGACCTGGATGGTGGCCGAGGACACCTCGCGAATCGACGCGTGGATGCGCGAGACGAAGCGGTTGAAGGCCTGGGCCAGCTCGCCGAATTCGTCCTGGGAATGCACCTCCAGGCGGCGGGTCAGGTCGCCTTCGCCCTCGGCGATGTCGCCCATGGCGCGGCCCATCACCAGCAGCGGCTGCATCAGCACGCGGATCAGCATGCCCAGCAGGATGAAGGTCAGCACCACGGCGATGACGGTGGCGATGATGGCCGAGGTACGGAACTCGCCGAGCATGGAGAAGGCGGCGTCCTGGTCCAGCACCAGGGCGATGTACCAGTCGGTCGACGGCACGCCCTCGATGGGGGTGAAGGAGATGAACTGGGTGCGGCCGTCCACCTCGATCTCGGAGACGCCCGGGCGGATGGCCGGGGTGGCGCCGGGGTAGAGGTCGCCGAGGTTCTTGAGGATGTACTGGTTCTGCGGGTGCAGCAGCACCTTGCCCTGGGCGCTGACCAGGAAGGCGTGGCCGTTGCCCTTGAAGTTCAGCGAGTTGATCAGCCGGGTGATGCTGTCCAGGTCCATGTCGGCACCGGCGACGCCGACGAAGCGGCCATCGACGCGCACCGGGGTGGCGATGGTGATCACCAGCTTGCCCGAGGAGGCGGCGATGTACGGCTCGGTGAGGATGGTGCCCTGGGCGGCGCTGGCGGCCTTGTACCAGCCGCGCTGGCGCGGGTCGTAGTCGGCGGGGCGGTTGCCGGCCGGCACCGAGAACATCAGGCCGTCTTCACCGCCGAAATAGCTGAGCTGGAAGCGCTGGCCATAGACCGGCAGGCCGATGGAGCGGGCCAGTTGTTCCTTCTCGGTGCCGTTGGCGGCGACCTGCTGGCCGAGGGATTCGAGCAGCTGGATGCGGCCTTCGAGCCAGTTCTTGATGTTGCTGGTGGTCAGCGCGCCGAGGTCCTGCAGCGAGTTGTGCACATCGGTACGCAGGGTCTGGCGCTGGCGGTAGTCGTTGAACAGGACGAAGCAGGCGAAGGCGGTGATCATCACCAGGGACGCTGCCAGGAGGATCTTGTGGCTGAATTTCAGGTTGTTGGGCATCGCAAGGTATCCACGTGTTCTGGCAGCGGGTGTGCCTGTTATTCGTCAGCCGGGTTTTGCCAGGCTGCGGGATAGTCGTTACAGCGCGGAGTACGGGGTCGCCGTCTGGCCGCGAACACAGCCAGGGCCTGGCCAGCGCACGAGGCGGGCCTTGGCTGGACGCTGTGGGGGTTCCGCAGGACGCGGAGAAGAGCCCGGGCGCGCTGGCGCCGTGGGGCATGAGGCCGGGTTGCGGGCCTTTGTATCTGCGGGCATTCCATCGCCGAACGTGCCGGCGCGGGAAGCCTGGCGCCGGGCGGCGCGCATGATGGCATTTTGGATGTGACTGGTGAATCCCCCTCGGTCACTTTTGCAGCATCAGGCGGACGAGCGGGTGCAACCGGGTGATACCCGCTCCATGGCTCCCGTGGGAGTGGTTTCAAGCGCGAAAGACCCACAGCCCCACGATGCCAGGTGCCTGCTCCCCTGTAGGGGCGAATTCATTCGCCCAGCGGTGTGCAGCCGTCCAGTGCCCCGACGCCCACGGCCCGGGCCTGGGCCTATATCGCCAGCTCCTTCACCAGCTCCGCCGGCGCGGTCCAGGGCAGGTTGTGGGCTTCGGCGACGCCCCCGTTGGCCAGGCGGCCACGGGCGACGTTGAGGCCGTTGCGCAGGTGCGCGTCGTCGCCCAGGGCCTTGCGCGTGCCCTTGTTGGCCAGGGCGATGACGAAGGGCAGGGTGGCGTTGTTCAGCGCCAGGGTCGCGGTGCGCGCCACGGCGCCGGGCATGTTGGCCACGCAGTAGTGCACCACCCCGTCGACCTTGTAGGTGGGGGCGGCATGGGTGGTGGCGTGGGAGGTTTCGGCGCAGCCGCCCTGGTCGATGGCGACATCCACCAGCACCGCGCCCTCGGCCATCAGCGCCACCATCTCGGCGGTGATCAGCTTGGGCGCGGCGGCGCCTGGGATCAGCACTCCACCGATCACCAGGTCGGCGGCCAGCACCTGCTCGCGCAGGGCCGCATGGGTGGAGCAGAGGGTGGCGATGCGATTGCCGTAAAGCGCATCCAGGCGGCGCAGGGCATCGACGTTGCGGTCCAGCACGGTGACGTCGGCGCCCAGGCCCACGGCCATGGCCACCGCATGGCTGCCGACCACCCCGGCACCGAGCACCACCACCTTGCCCGGGGCCACGCCCGGCACGCCACCGAGCAGCACGCCGCGCCCGCCCCGGGCCTTCTCCAGGCAACTGGCGCCGGCCTGGATGGACATGCGCCCAGCCACCTCCGACATCGGCGCCAGCAGGGGCAGGCGGCCGAGGTTGTCGGTGACCGTCTCGTAGGCGATGCAGGTGGCGCCGGAGGCCATCAGTTCCTCGGTCTGCGGCCGGTCGGGGGCCAGGTGCAGGTAGGTGAACAGCGTCTGGTCGGGGCGCAGGCGCGAGCGCTCTGTGGCCAGGGGCTCCTTGACCTTCACCAGCAGTTGGGCGGTGTAGAAGAGTTCGTCGGCACTGGCGGCGATATGCCCGCCGGCCTCCAGGTAGTCGGTGTCGCTGAAACCGATGCCGGCGCCGGCGTGGGTCTCGATCCAGACCTCATGGCCCAGCCGGTGCAGTTCCGCGACGGACTGCGGCGTCAGGCCCACGCGGTACTCGTGGTTCTTGATCTCCCTGGGTACGCCGATGCGCATGGCCGTCTCCTCTCCAGTCCGGAAGGGTTCCTGCCTGGAGTGTAGAAAAGCCCGCGGGGTTTGCCGGGGTTGAACGAGTGGGCATTTTCGCGGTTGAAACCGCCCTCACGGGATGGCGCAGTTCGTAGGATAGGTCGGGCGGCGTTCCGCGAGCAACGCGAAACCCTCACCTTGCACGCCGGGCATGGGCACGTGCCTTGCGGGATGGCACAGCGCGCAGGCAGCAGGTAGCCCGGACTTCAGTCCGGGGAGTTTCGGCGCTCCGTCAGCATGGGTTTCGCTGCGCTCTACCCATCCTACAAGGGGGTATGGCGGTTGAGGGCCGGTGAAACCCGCGTGCTTGGTCAGCGCGTCGTGACCTCCGCGACGCCGTCCAACCCATCTTGCGGGGCGGGGCTTGCATCAGCGCTTCTGCAGCCACTGCAGGAAGCCGCCCTTGCGGATGGCGGTGGGCTTTTGCAGCAGCAGGGAGTGGCTGGCCTGTTCGCGGAAGGCATGCAGGCGGTTGAGGGCGGTGCGGATTTCGCTGCGCTGTTCCAGGCAGGTTCGGATGTTGTCGCGGTCGATGCGGTACAGGCGGCAGGAGGTGAGGGCGGTGAAGCGGGCGCTGGACGGGGCGTCGTCGATGATGCCTTCCTCGCCCATGATCTCGCCGGGGCCCATGCGCCCGGCCTCGATCCAGGCATCGCCGTCGGGCACCGCCGCCGAGATCACCCCGGTGCCGATCACCAGCAGGTGCCCGGCCACCTCGCCGACATCCAGCACCACCTGGCCGGCCAGGTAGTCGCGGGCGTCCATGGCCTGGGCGATCAGGTCCTTTTCCTCGTTGCCGAGGGCGCGGAAGATCTTCACCTCGTCCAGCAACAGGCGCTGGCGCGCCTGGGGCAGGGCATCGGCCTTCCACACCACGCCGCTGGCTTCCAGGTGGCGATGGGCGAGGTCGAACATCAGGTTGCGCACCTCCACCTTGCTGGTCTTCGGGCCGACGAAGCCGCTCGCCTCGTAGACGTTGACCGAGGCGCCGGCGCTCTTGATCGCCACCTTGGGCGCGGGGACGGCGAGCAGGGCGCTGCAGCCCTGCAGGGTCTTCTCCAGAGCGTCCAGCACCCGGCGCGGGCGCACGCTGGCGGGCACCTCCAGGCTGATGGAAACCCCGTGGACGTCGTTGGGGCGGCTGCTGTTGAGGATCTTCGCCTTGGCCGCCACCGAGTTGGGGATCACCGCCGTGCTGCCCTGGCTGGTAAGCAGATGGGTGGCACGCCAGTCGATCTCGATGACCTTGCCCTCGGTGCCGTCGATGGAGATCCAGTCATCCAGCTGATAGGGCTTGGTGGTGTTGAGGATGATTCCGGAGAACACGTCCGCCAGGGTGCTCTGCAATGCCAGGCCGACGATGATCGCCATGGCGCCGGAGGTGGCCAGCAGGCCCTTGACCGGCAGCTGCATCACGTAGCCGGCCGCCGCGACGATGGCGACGAGGAAGATCACCGCGCCCATCACGTCCTGCAGCAGGCGCCCGGTGTGGCCGCTGCGGGAGATCAGCAGCAGGCCCAGCACCACGGTCAGGGTGCGCGCGCAGTACAGCCACCAGACGATCTCCAGCAGCGTGCCGGTCAGTGCCTGGGCCGTGTCGGCGCCGGGCGGCGGCAGCAGCGGGCTGAGCCCGGCGTTGATGATCAGCGCGCTGTAGGCGAGGAACAGCCCGAGTCGCGCCAGCACCCGCCACGCCGCCGGGTTGGCCGGCAGCAGGCGCCAGGCGATCAGGTCGGCCAGCACCAGGGCAATGCCGAAGATCAGCGGGTAGTTCTGCAGCATGTCGGGCATTCGGGGCCTCGTGGGCGATGTCGGTGGCGGAATCCGGCGCGCAGCATCTCGCCGCGATGCCCCCGGCGCAAGAGGGGCGACGACGGCGTCGCGACAACTGCCATCCTGGCATGCCGTGCGGTGCAGGGCAGCCCCTGGATGTGCCGTGATAGAGAGCCTGGCCATCGCCAGGGCACATCGGGACCAAGCCAGCACATCCATACAAGTCGCTTACCGCCCGGCGCGGCACCATGGCCGTCAATCAACCCGACCGGAGCGACACCATGGCGAACGCCGCCACGACACTGCCGCCGGCTGGGCCGAGTGACTGGGGCCTGCTGTTCCTGCGTGCCAGCGGCGCGCTGCTGCTGCTATGGGTGCACGGCCTGCCCAAGCTGCTGGGCTTCAGCCAGGAGCTGAAGGTGATCGAAGACCCGCTGCACCTGGGCGCGCTGCCGACGCTGCTGCTGGCGATCCTCGCCGAGGTGGCCTGCCCGCTGGCGATCCTCTGCGGCACCCTGACCCGCCTGGCCTGCGTGCCGATCCTGGTCGTGCTGCTAGTCTCGCTCGTCGTCGTGCACCCGGGCTGGACCATCGCCGAAGGCCAGTTCGCCTGGCTGCTGCTGATCGTCTTCACCACCCTGCTGATCAGTGGCCCGGGGGCGCTCGCCTGGCCCCTGCCGCGCCTTTCCGGGCGGGGCGCAACGGCACTGCTACGCTGATTTTTCCGGCGCCGGCTGCCGGCGCTCAACCTCTCGACAGGAGCTGGACATGCCCGATGAACTTACGCGGGAAGTCGTCACCCTGCTGGTACGCCACCGTATCCGCGCGGGTAGCGAGGCCGACTACGAAGCCTGGCTGCGCCGTACCATCACCACCGCCCGGGGCTACCCCGGGCACCTGGGCATCGACGTGATGCGCGGCAACGAGGCCGGCCTCGCACTGTTCACCTGCGTGCTGCGCTTCGCCAGCACCGGGCAGCTGCAGGACTGGCTGGACTCCAGCGAACGCCGCGCCCTGATCGCCGAAGCCGAGCCGCTGCTGGCCGATGGCGACCGCATCGAGGTGCAGGACGAACGCGAGTTCTGGTTCACCCCGCAGGCACCGGACGCCCCCCAGCCGCCGCGCTGGAAGCAGGCCTGCGTGACCTTCCTGGTGATCCTGCCGCTGAGCCTGGTGGTGCCGCTGCTGTGGCAGCCGGCCTTCGCGCGCCTGCCCTGGCTGGGCAGCTACCTGGGCAGCAACCTGGTGATCACCGCGAGCATCGTGCTGCTGGTCGTCTACCTCTTCATGCCCCGTGCCACCCGGCTGTTCGCCGGCTGGCTCAACGCCCGCTGATCGGAGAACACCATGGACAACGACGACACCAACCGGGGCCGCCGCCGCTTCCTCGCCAACAGCTCCGTGCTGGGCGCGGCGGGTGCGCTCTGGTCCGCCCTGCCTTTCGCCGGCATGCCCGGCGCCTCTTTCGCCGCCACTTCGGGAACCGATATGAAAGCTGATCTCATCCTCTTCAATGGCCGCCTGCACACGGTGGATCGCGACAACCCCAGCGCCACGGCCGTGGCCATCAGGGACGGCCGCTTCATCGCCGTCGGCAGCGACGCCGAGGCCATGGCCCTGCGCGGCGACGCCACCCGCGTCGTCGACCTGAAGAAACGCAGCGTCATCCCCGGCCTCAACGACTCGCACCTGCACCTGATCCGCGGCGGCCTCAACTACAACCTGGAGCTGCGCTGGGAAGGCGTGCCGTCCCTGGCCGATGCCCTGCGCATGCTCAAGGAGCAGGCCGACCGCACGCCGACGCCGCAGTGGGTGCGCGTGGTGGGTGGCTGGAACGAATTCCAGTTCGCCGAGAAGCGCATGCCGACCATTGAGGAGTTGAACAAGGCCGCACCGGACACCCCGGTGTTCGTGCTCCACCTCTACGACCGCGCGCTGCTCAACCGCGCCGCGCTCAAGGTGGTCGGCTACACCAGGGATACGCCCAACCCGCCGGGCGGCGAGATCGTCCGCGACAGCCGTGGCGAGCCCACCGGCATGCTGGTGGCGCGGCCCAACGCGATGATCCTCTACTCGACCCTGAGCAAGGGCCCGAAGCTGCCGCTCGAATACCAGGTCAACTCCACCCGCCAGTTCATGCGCGAGCTGAACCGCCTGGGCGTCACCAGCGCCATCGACGCTGGCGGCGGCTACCAGAACTACCCGGAGGACTACCAGGTGATCGAGCAGTTGGCCAAGGAGGACCAGCTCACCGTGCGCATCGCCTACAACCTGTTCACCCAGAAGCCCAAGGAAGAGCTCGAGGACTTCAAGCGCTGGACCGGTTCGGTGAAGTACGGCCAGGGCAACGACTTCCTCCGCCACAACGGCGCCGGCGAGATGCTGGTGTTCTCCGCCGCCGACTTCGAGGACTTCCTCGAACCGCGCCCGGACCTGCCGCAGACCATGGAGCAGGAGCTGGAACCGGTGGTGCGCCACCTGGTGGAGCAGCGCTGGCCCTTCCGCCTGCACGCCACCTATGACGAATCCATCTCGCGCATGCTCGACGTGTTCGAGAAGGTCAACCGCGACATCCCCTTCAACGGCCTGCCCTGGTTCTTCGACCACGCCGAGACCATCACACCCAGGAACATCGAGCGCGTGCGCGCCCTGGGCGGCGGCATCGCCATCCAGGACCGCATGGCCTTCCAGGGCGAGTACTTCGTCGAGCGCTACGGCTCCAAGGCCGCCGAAAAGACCCCGCCGATCCAGCGCATGCTCGCCGAGGGCGTGCCCGTGGGCGCCGGTACCGACGCCACCCGCGTCTCCAGCTACAACCCCTGGACCTCGCTCTACTGGCTGGTCAGCGGCCGCACCGTCGGCGGCCTGGAGCTGTACCCGCAGGGCCTGAGCCGCGCCACCGCGCTGGAGCTGTTCACCCACGGCAGCGCCTGGTTCTCCTCGGAGCAGGGCAAGAAGGGCCAGATCAAGGTGGGCCAGCTGGCCGACCTGGTGGCGCTCTCGGCGGACTACTTCAGCGTCGACGAGGAAGCCATCAAGTGGATCGAATCCGTGCTCACGGTGGTGGACGGCAAGGTGGTGCACGCCGCCGCCGAGTTCGACGACCTCGCGCCGCCGACCGTGCCGGTGCTGCCGGACTGGTCGCCGGTGGCCAAGGTGCCCGGGCACTGGCGCCCGAGTGCGCCGCTGGTGGCGCAGGTGCACCAGTGCGTCGGCCCGTGCGGCGTGCACGCCCACAGCCACGAGCGGGCGCGCCTCTCCAGCGTGCCGGTGAGTGACTTCCAGGGCTTCTGGGGCGCCTTCGGCTGCTCGTGCTTCGCCTTCTGATTCAGGACGGCTGCGCCGCCCCGGGCGACTGAAGCCGCCCCGACAACCTTCCGCCGGCCCCACGTGGCCGGCGTCCAACCGAAGCAAGGAGAAATGCCATGGCTTACCGCTATAACCGCCTCGACAAGAACAACGCCGCCGTGCTGCTGGTCGACCACCAGGCCGGCCTGCTGTCGCTGGTGCGTGACTTCACCCCCGACGAGTTCAAGAACAACGTGCTGGCCCTGGCCGACATCGCCAAGTTCTTCAACCTGCCGACCATCCTCACCACCAGCTTCGAGAACGGCCCCAACGGCCCCATCGTGCCGGAGCTCAAGGCCCTGTTCCCGGATGCGCCCTACATTCCGCGCCCGGGCCAGATCAACGCCTGGGACAACGCCGACTTCGTCAGCGCGGTGAAGGCCACCGGCCGCAAGCAGCTGATCATCGCCGGCGTGGTGACCGACGTCTGCGTGGCGTTCCCGACCCTGTCGGCGCTGGAGGAGGGCTTCGAGGTCTTCGTCGTCACCGATGCCTCCGGCACCTTCAACCCGGTGGTGCGCGACGCCGCCCTCGATCGCATGAGCCAGGCCGGTGCCCAACTGATGAACTGGTTCAGTGTCGGCTGCGAGCTGCACCGTGACTGGCGCAACGACATCGAGGGCTTCGGCGGCATCCTCGGGGGCCATCTGCCGGCCTACGCCAACCTGATCCAGAGCTACAGCCAGAAGCCCTGATCCGCCGACGGCCCCGCAAGGGGCCGTTTGCTGCACGAATCTTCCAGACGCGTTTTTTCCGACGACCGATAATGGCCTTCCGACCGCGCCCGGTGCAGGCTTGCACCCTGGCCCCTGGAGAGCCCCTTGGAACATCGCAACTGGATCGATCTCGCGCAGGACGGTGACACGGGCATCGAGACCATCCGCGCCCATTTCCAGGGCCACGCCTACGACCCGCACTGGCACGACAGCTACCTGGTCGGCGTCACCGAACAGGGGGTGCAGCAGTTCAACTGCCGGCGCCGGCGCAACGTCAGCACGCCGGGGCAGGTGTTCCTGCTGGAGCCGGGCGAGATCCATGACGGCCACGCGCCCACCGAGGAAGGCTTCACCTATTCCACGCTCTACCTCGACCCGCACTGGATCGGGCGCGAGATGCACGCGCTGTTCGAGGACGCCCCGGCCGGCTGCCAGCCGAGCTTCGCCGACACCCTGGCCCACGACCCGACCCTGGCGCATGCCACCCTGCAGGCCTTCAACGCCCTGCACGGCAACGAGGTGCGCATGCTGCGCCAGGCCGCCATCGACAACCTGCTGGCGAAGATGACCGGGCACCTGCACTGGCGCCAGTGCCAGCCACAGGACCCGCGCCTGCCCCGGGTGGCGCTGCGCGCGCGGGACTACCTGCACGCGCACCTGGACGAGGAGATCGGCCTGGATGACCTGGCCCGCGTCACCGGCGTCGACCGCTTCCGCCTCACCCGCGCCTTCAAGGCCGCCTTCGGCCTGGCCCCGCACGCCTACCTGATCCAGCTGCGCCTCGCCCGCGCCCGCACCCTGCTGGCCCGGGGCGACACGCCGGCACAGGTCGCCAGCGCCCTCGGCTTCGCCGACCAGAGCCACCTCGGGCGCTGGTTCCGCCGCGCCTACCGGCTGACCCCGGCGGACTACCGCAAGCGCTGCTCAAAGCTTCCAGACTGAGCCGGGCGCGGCGGTGAACATGGGGCTCGTCTTCACAGGAGCCTCGCCGATGTCCCGTTCCCTCTCGCTTCACCCTCATTGCGGGGGCTGACCATGGAACAGCTGCTGCCTTTCCTGCTGTTCGCCTTCGTCGCCTCCATCACCCCGGGGCCCACCAACATCCTGGTGCTCAGCAACGCCTCGCGCTTCGGCCTGGGGGCGGCGCTGCCCATCGTCCTCGGCGCCTGCTGCGCCGCTGCGGCCATCGTCCTGCTGGTGGGGCTGGGCCTGGGCGAGGCACTGGCCAGCCACCCGCTGTTGCAACGCGCCATGGCCTGGGCGGGCATCGCCTGGCTGAGCTGGCTGGCCTGGCAGATCTTCCGCAGCGAGGCGCGTTCGCTGGACGACCCGGCCGACCCCGGCGCACGCCTCGGCCTGGGCGGCGCCATCGGCCTGCAGCTGGTCAACCCCAAGGTGTGGATGATGGCCCTGGCGGTGGTCGGCGTATTCGCCGGGGAGGGCGCCGACAAGGCCGCGCGGGTGGTGACGCTGTCCCTGGTGTTCCTGCTGGTGTCCATCCCCTGCATGGGCGCCTGGGCGCTGCTCGGCTTCGGCAGCGCCCGCCTGTGGCGCAGCGCCACCGCGCAGAAGCGCTTCAACCAGGCCATGGCGCTGCTGCTCCTGGCCTCGGCCTGGCTCAGCCTGGTGGTCTAGCGCGCATTGTCGGGTACGCCGGCACGATGCCCCACATGGCACCTGTAGGGGCGAATTCATTCGCCCATCGACCTCGCCGCGGGCTGTCCCTGTGGGAGCGGCTTCAGCCGCGAAAGACCTACCGCCGGCACCTGGCTTCGAATGGCCGGATGATCCATCGCGAATGAATTCGCTCCCACGAGGCGTGGCATGCGTGTGGGCTGGAAGGTCGCTTGGTGGATGAAAGAGCGCCATCCACCCTTGTATCTCGACTAAATACCTCCACAGGGGTAATAGTCCCCGACTGATCATCGGGGGAGGGGCTGGAAGTCGTGTCCACCCTTAGGCCTCGAGCCTGCAACGTAGATAGTGCTCCGCCCCTCCACACTCACTCGAAAAATCCGAACGGTATCCAGAGCCTCGAGCTCGCATCTACAAGGTTGGGTCGGGTGCAGTGATGATCGCGTCTGAACGGATCGGAAGGAGTACTCATGCCCAGCGTCATCGGCCTCGACATCGCCAAACACACCTTTGACCTCGCCACCCTGCAGCCCAACGGCAAGTACCGCACCAAGGCCAAGCTGGCCAACGACAAAGCGGGTTTCGCCGTCTTGCGCGACTGGCTGAACAAGCACAGCGAACCCGGTGCCTGGGTCGTGATGGAGGCCACCGGCATCTACCATGAAGCCCTGGCCGAATGGCTGTTGGAGCACGGCTATCGGGTCTGTGTCCTCAACCCGGCGCAGATCGCCCACTACGCCCGTAGCCAGTTGCAGCGGGTGAAGACCGACAAGGTCGACGCCAAGCTGATTGCCGAATACGGCGAGCGCCATCAGGACAGTCTGCGTCCCTGGCAACCCGAGCCCCGTGCCGTGCGGCGCTTGAAAGCCCTGGTACGGCGCCTGGAGGACCTGCGCGAAATCGAGCAGATGGAGCGCAACCGCCTGGAAGTGGCCGATGCCAGCGTCCAGGCCTCGATCCAGTCGGTGCTGGAACATGTCGGGCAGGAGATCGAAGAGACCCTCAAGGCGATCGACGACCACATCGACAACGACCCGGATCTGCGCGGCAAGCGCGACCTGCTGACCAGCATCGACGGGATCGCCGACAAGACCGCTGCCCTGCTCCTGGCGGAGCTGGGCGACCCACTGCGCTTCGCCAACAGCCGCGCCGTCACCGCCTTTGCCGGGCTCAATCCGCGGCTGCAGGAATCCGGGAACCACCGGGGACAAACGCGCATCTCCAAGACGGGCTCATCGCGCCTGCGGGCCGGCCTGTTCATGCCCGCGATCAGCGCCCTGACGTACAACGAGGCGATCAGGGCCCTGAGCGAACGGTTGAGGGCGAAGGGCAAGACCGGCAAGCAGATCGTCTGCGCAGCGATGCGCAAGCTGCTGAGCATCGCCTACGGCGTCTTGAAATCAGGCCGGCCATTTGACGCAAAACTGGCCCTTGCTCACTAGGAATCAAGACGGTATCTACGCCCCGGTCGGCTCCGTCGATCAGGCAGGGCATGTAGGTTGGCGCCGAGCGCAGCGAGGCCCAACACCGCGACGCCCGGCCTCGCTGCGGGCTGCCCCTGTGGGAGCGGCTTCAGCCGCGAAAGACCCGCCGCTGGTACCAGGCTGCGAGTGGTCGGACATTCCATCGCGAATGAATTCGCTTCCAGAGGCTCCGGCAACAGCTTCGCGAGCGGCGGGATTCCAGCCAATAAAAAGCCCGCCATGAAGGCGGGCTCGAAGGTGGAGCGGGGCACTCAATAGTCCATGCCGTCCTCGATGGGGATGCCCTGTTCGCGCATTCGCGCGATCAGCTCGGCGCGGGTGCCGGGCAGGTTGAGCATGTTCACCTTGCGCAGGCGGGTGACTTCCTCGGCGCTGTAGGGCACGTAGCGCGCGGGCATGCTCTTGCCGGCCATGCCGTCCTCGCGCATCAGCCAGTTGAGCAGGTCGGCCAGCTGCGCGTCGTTGAGCGCGGACTGGGACATGCCCGGCACGCGCACGAGGAACTCGCGGCCGCCCTCGACCTTGAGGAAGTTGCCGACGAAATCCTTCATCCGTGGCGTGTCGTTGGCTTTCGAGCCGGTGCCGTCGCCCAGGTGGCAGCCGGCGCATTGCAGCTGGTAGTTCACCGGCGTGCTGTAGCCCGCCTGGGAGATCGGCTTCTGCTGCGCCTCGTTGCCGGGCGCGGCCCGCTGGTGCGGGTCGGGGATGGCCCGGGCGAACGCCGGCGGGGCTGCCATGGCGCAGGCCAGTGCGGCGATCAGCAGTGCTCGCATGACAACCCCTCCGTTCATATCGCCACGCCGCGGATCACCGAGATGGTGCAGTGGTAGATGTGCGACTTGGCGGCCAGGCACCAGTTCACGTCGTTGTTGTTGAAGGGGCGGTAGGCCGGCTCCTCGCTGTCGTTGCGGGTGCAGGCGCACTGGGCGCAGCTGTGCTTACCGCAGCAGTCGTTGTAGGAAATGATGTAGTCCTTGCCGTCCGCCGGGTTGCGGCAGGTGCCGATCCAGGTCACCTGGGACACCTCGGTGCCCGGCGGGCAGGAGGTGACGGTGCCGCCGCAGCAGCTGCAGAGGAAGCCGTCGATTGAGCAGTAGCGCCAGTAGTCGCAGCTGGTCGGGTCGCCCGGGTCGCCGGCCTGGGGCGCCTCGGCGGCCAGGGCCTTGGCGGTGCGGTCGATGGGCAGCAGCACCGGTAGCGCTGCGCCGGCCACCATCAGCGAGCCGAAGCGGGCCAGCAGCTTGCGCCGGGAGGTGGTGTCGGCGACGTGCCGGGCGGAGCGTTCGAACAGGAGGTCGAGCAGTTTCATGGAAGTCTCCCTTCCTTATTGTTGTGCGGAGTGCGAGTGGCCATGGGAGTGGCCGCCGTGCAGGTACTGCTGCAGGGTCGCGCTGCCCAGGTGTTCGGTCTCGAACAGGCTGTCCAGGTGCTCGCGGGAGTTGACCAGGCCCTTGGCGCGCAGGGTGCCGGCCTTGTCGATCAGCGCGGCGTAGGGGAGCTTGCCGATCTGGTAGGTCATGCCCACTTCCGGGCCGACCACGTAGGTGACGTCTTCGAGCTTGTGCTCGCGGATCAGCGCGGCCTGGGCGTCCATGTCGCCGTCGCTGACGTAGACCACCTCCAGGCGGTCGGCCTGTTCCCTGGCGATGGAACGGATGGCCGGCAGCAGGGATTTGCAGATGGGGCAGGTGGGCGAGAGGAAGAACAGCAGCTGTGCCTTCTCGCCGGCGTAGCCGAAGTTCACCGGGCGGCCGTTGCGGTCGGCGGCGGTCACCTTGGGCGCGGCGTCACCGACGGCGACGCCCTTGTCCATCATCAGCGCGCCGGCCGGGGCCAGGCGTGCGTGGAGGACGCCGATCTGGCGCACCAGGCCCATCACGGCGAAGGCCAGGGCGAGCAGCAGGCACCAGAGCAGGATGTTGGAAACGATCAGGCCTTCCATATTTCACCTTCCAATGAGTTTGAGCAGACGGGGGCTGTTGGCCAGCAGGCCATCGGCCGCGGCATAGATGAGCAGGGCGACGGCGGCCGCGGCGATCACCACGAAGCCGTCGAAGACGCCCAGTTCGCGGGCGCCGGGGGTGAGGGTGGCGACCAGCGCCAGGGCCACCAGGACCGCGTTGCGCAGCAGCAGCTGCGGGCGGATGGGCTGGGACTGGTCCGGGCCCGAGCAGCCGCAATCGATGTCGCGACGGCCGCGCCACAGGTTCAGGCCGATGGCGCCGGCATAGGCGGCCAGCAGCAGGGCCGCACCGAGGGCAGCGACGCTGCGGCTGGCGGGCACCAGCAGGGCGAAGGCCAGGGCCACCTCCAGCAGCGGCAGCAGCCGGGCGAAGGGCTTGAGCAGCGCCTTGGGCAGCAGCTGATAGGCCTCCACCTGGTCGCGGAACCGGGCCGGGGCGCGCAACTTGTGGGTCGCGGCGCTGGCCAGGATCACCGCGACGGCGAGGGCGCTGGCGATGATGAAGATCGGGTCGCTGTACATGCGGACCTCCTAGTGGCTGAGGATCTGGATCGGGGTCTTGGCGATCTTTTCCATGGTGCCGGTGTGCTTGCCGCTGGCCAGGTCGAAGACCTCCAGCCCGCCGGTGATGTTGGTGCCCAGCAGCAATGGCTTGTCGTCGTTGGTGGCGGCCAGGCTCCAGAT
Organism: Pseudomonas sp. Pc102; assembly: GCF_018408275.1. NCBI lineage: Bacteria > Pseudomonadati > Pseudomonadota > Gammaproteobacteria > Pseudomonadales > Pseudomonadaceae > Pseudomonas > Pseudomonas sp. Pc102. The sequence goes on from NZ_AP021905.1 coordinate 3,224,840, forward strand.
CGGGTTGGGCGCTTCCAGGGTGGCGACCTTCTTGCCGGTCTTCAGGTCGTAGACCCAGACGAAGGGACTCGGGTCTTCCCATTTCATCGGCTCGTGGGCGTCGTGCATCAGCACGTACAGGCGGTTGAGCTTCGGTGCCACGGCCAGCAGCTGCCAGCCACCCGGTGCCCAGCCGGCCTTGCGCTCGGCGTCGGTGGTCAGCGACCAGGGTTCGAGCATCTTCGGCGTGTCGCCGGAGAAGTCCACGCCGCGCACCTCGCCCTCGGTGGTGGTGAAATAGTAGCGGTCGCCCACGGCGATGCCGCGCTCCACCAGCTTCTCGGCGTTGGGGTCGAAGAACGGCGTCTGCGTGCGCGAGGCTTCCTTGCCGCTCTCGTCCAGCTTGATCACCTGCAGCTTGCCGTCGCCGCACAGCGAGGCGAAGGCGCGCTTGCCCACCGGGTAGTTGAGTACGCAGCCGGGGATGGCGATCTCGGCGGTCACCGCCTTGGCCTGGGTGTCGACCACGGTCACCGAGGTGGACGGGGTGAAGTTGTAGACGTAGACGAAACGGTCGTCGCTGCTTGTGCCCAGGGCGTAGCGCTGGGTCAGCATCTCGGCGCGCTTGGTGGGGATCAGCACTTCCCAGGACGGCGACAGGGTCGAGGTGTCCCAGGCGGTCAGCACGTCGGTGCGGGTGCCCCGGGTGCCGCGCGAATAGAACAGGTCGGCGGTGTACAGGCGCTTGCCGTCGCGGCTCAGGGTCGAGGGCGCGGCGAAGCCGGTGCTGACCATGCCGAGCATCTTCTTCTTCTCCGGGTCCACCACCGTCACGCGGCCGGCGACGAAGTTCTCGAACTCTACGTCGACGATGTAGGCGCGGTGCGGTTCGGGCGGGAAGGGCAAGGTCACCTGGCCGATGGTGTCGGCGGGAAGGTCCGCATGGGCGTTCAGCCCCGCCAGCGCAAGGCCGAGGCTCAGCGCTGAGTGGACGAGGATCCTGTTTATTCGCATTAGGGGGGCTCCCTGAATTATTGGTCTGGCGGATCGCGGGTACGTTGGCAGATTTCTGCAGTACCAGTCTGCCTTGTGGCTGTGCCAGGGAAATTGCTCTGTCTGCCAACCCGTTGTCTGCCTGTGCCAGCCGTTGTGCCGGCGTGCCAGGGGTGCGTGCAAGCGCAGCGGGCAGGTGAAAGTGTAGTGCCGGCCACACGGGTTTCACCCGCCCTACGAGGTGGTGCAGGGCGTAGGGTGGAGGTCGCTTTTTACCTCCACCGAGCGGTGTGAAGCCGATGCGCTGATGCCACCGGGATACGCCGCATCGCGAATGAATTCGCTCCCACGAAAAGCAGCCTGTAGGTCGGGTGCAACCCGACGGCTCAGATGCGGAAGCTGCCCACCAGGTGCTTGAGGCGCTCGGCCTGTTGTTCCAGGTCGGCGCAGGCGCGCAGGGTGGCCTGGAGGTTTTCCACGCCTTCCTGGTTGAGGGTGTTGATCTCGGTGATGTCCATGTTCAGCGCTTCGACCACGGAGGTCTGTTCCTCGGTGGCGGTGGCGACGGACTGGTTCATGCCGTCGATCTCGCCGATGCGCTGGGTGACGCTGGAGAGGCGTTCGCCGGCCAGGTTGGCGATCTCGACGCTCTGCTGGCTGTAGCGCTGGCTCTCGGTCATGGTGCCGACCGCCTCGCGGGAGCCGACCTGCAGTTCCTCGATCATCTGGTGGATCTCCTGGGCCGAGACCTGGGTGCGGTGGGCGAGGTTGCGCACCTCATCGGCGACCACGGCGAAGCCACGGCCGGCCTCACCGGCGCGGGCCGCTTCGATGGCGGCGTTGAGCGCGAGCAGGTTGGTCTGCTCGGAGATGCCTTTGATCACGTCGAGGATCTGGCCGATGTCGACCGTCTTGCCGGCGAGGGTCTCGATCTGTGCGCTGGAGGCGCTGATCTTGCTGGACAGCTCGTGCATGGCGGTGAGGGTCTTGCCGACCACATGCTTGCCTTCCTCGGCCAGTTCGCGGGCATCGGAGGCCTGGTGCGAGGCGTCGGCGGCGTTGCGGGCGATCTCCTGGGCGGCGGCGCCCAGTTCGTTGATGGCGGCGGCGACGCTGTTGGTGCGCTGGGCCTGCTCGTCGGAGTTGCGCAGCGAGGCGTTGGAGGCGGCCAGCACCCGTTGTGCGACCTCGTTGACCCGCCCCGTGGCCGAGGCCACCTCGCCCATGGAGGCATGGATGCGTTCGACGAATCGGTTGAAGGCGGCGGCGAGCTTGCCCAGCTCGTCGCGCGAGTGCACGGCCAGGCGACCGGTGAGGTCGCCTTCGCCCTGGGCGATGGCTTCGAGCATGCGCGTCAGGCCTTGCAGCGGACGGGTGATGCGGAAGGCGGCGAACCAGATCAGCAGCACGCCGAGCAGGGCGGCGCCGCTGCCCAGGCCGAACTCCAGGGCGGAGCTGGCCAGGCGCTCGGCGTCCAGCTCCTTCTGCAGGGCTTCGGCCGGGGCCAGCAGCACGCGCTGCGGCACCGTCGCCAGCACACCCCATGGCGCGGCGCCGGGGATGGGCTCCAGTGGCTCCAGGACACGGATGCGCTGCTCGTCCACCAGGCTGCGTGCCTTGGCCTCGCGCAGGCTGCCGAGCACCGCGTCGGCGCCGTCGGGCAGGGCCTGGTCGAGGCGCTTGCCCAGGGCGTTGGCATCGGCGCTATAGCCGGCGACCACGCCACCGTTGCTGAGGATGCCCAGCTGGCCGGCGCCGTCGAACAGCTGGGCGCTGCCGTCCAGGGCGCTGCGCTGCAGGGCGTCGAGGCTGATGTCGAGGCCGACCACGGCGATCACCTTGCCGTTCTCGATCAGCGGGAAGGCGACGCTGGTGACCAGCCGACGGGTGCCGGAGGCGTCGTCGAAATAGGGTTCCAGCAGGCAGGCCCGGCGGCTGTCCCGGGGGCAGGTGTAGAAGGCGTTGTAGGGGCTGCCGCTGGGGCCGGGCGAGGTGTCGGTGAGGATCTGCTCCGGGCCGACCACCGGTTGCAGCTCGCCGGGCTTGCCTTGCACCCAGTACAGCGAGAAGCGCCCGGCGTCGTTGCCGAAGGCCTGGTCCTGGCCGACGAACTGGCTGTCGGCGCCGTCCAGCGCGTCGCGCTCGAAGATGACGAAAAGCCCGAGTAGGTCGGGCTTGGCGAGGACGGCGCTGCGCATCTGTTCGGCCACGCGCTGGCGCAGTTCGGCGGCGGTCAGCTCGCCGGCCGTCGCCCGCGCCCGCAGGTAGAGGACAAAGCGCGACAGGCCCTGGCCGTACTCGTAGGTCTGCAGGAAGGTGCGCTGGATCTGCAGCGCCTGTACGCGGGCCTGGGCCTGCATGTGGGCTTCGGCGGCGTTGGCCAGCATGCGGCTGCTGGAGGCCTTGACGCGTTCGGTGCTGAGCCGGGTCTGGTACAGCGAAAGCCCCACCAGCAGCGCCACTACGAGGATCAGGCAGGCACTGGCGAGCAGGGTGATGCGGCTCTGGATGCTCAGGGAAGGTGTACGCATGGCGTGCTCGGGGGGAAGGGCGGCGGGAGGCCCGCCGCCAGGGGCTCAGAAGTGGCTGGCGAAGACCAGCTGGGTGTAGAGGTTGCGGTCGTTGCTGCCGATCTGGGTGCCGCCGTTGTCGGCGCTGCGGCTGGGCTCGAACAGGCCCACCACCGGCATGATCACCAGGTTGTCGTTGACCGCCCACTCGGCGTAGAGGTCCAGCTCGCGGCCGTCGAAGTTGCCCAGGTTGCGGTCGATGGTGTCGAAGTCGAAATACAGCGCGCCGATGCTCAGGTTCTCCAGCGGGGTGGCCTTCAGCGCCACGTGCTGGACGCGGGTGTTGCTGTTGAAGGGGCCGGCGTAGTTGGCCGCGACCTCGCCCTGGAACCAGGTGCCGTAGCCCCGGTTGAAGCCGAAGAACAGCGGGTCGAAGGCTTCGGAGAAGCGGCTGTAGCGGTAGCTGACGCTGGGGCTCCAGGGCACGTCGGCGAAGGTCCAGCCGGCTTCCAGGTACCAGGCGTCCTCGTTGTCGGCGGTCTTCTTGTCCTGCCAGGCGTATTCGCCGGAGAGGAACAGGTTCTCCACGCCGGCGTTGCCCTGGGCGCGCAGGCTGTAGGTCTTCATGCCGTCGCGGTCGAGCTGGATGGGGGAGGCGTATTCCTCGTCGACGTCGCGGATGTCGATCCAGGTCAGGCCCACGGTGCCTTCCTCGGCCACATGCTCCAGGGTGCCGACGAACAGCTCGGGCCTGGCCTGGGAGCGGTTGTCGGACTTCAGCCACATCAGGTCGCCGCGCCAGCCGTCCTTGCCGCCGATGCGCAGCACGGCGGTCTGGTCGAAGGCCTTGCGCGCTGCCAGCCAGTAGGCGCCGCCACGGTCGAACTCGCCATCGGCCGGCCCGTTGCCCAGGTTCAGCGCGTCGCCGTTGATCAGGAAGCCGTCGCCCACCGAGATGTTCTGGCGGCCGAAGGAGACGTCGATGCCGTCCTCGCCCAGGGCCTCGAACAGGCTGCCGGAGCGCCAGCCGAGGTAGGCGTCCTCGATCTTGGTGGTGCGCTCGTCGCCGTCGGTGAAGCCCGCCGCGTCGCCATCGCCCCAGGTGGCGGAGCTGAGCAGGTTGAACGCGCCATAGCCGGTGCCGGCCCCGCCCAGGCCCTGGTCGCCGCTGATGCCGTACTTGATGTAGCCCTCGCGCCAGCTGGACGAGCCTTTGTCCTTGGTGCCGGTGGTGGCGTAGTTCTTCTGGCTGTGGAAGACGCCGAACACGGCTTCCAGGTCGGCGTTGAGGTGGGTGTCCTCGTCGGCGTAGAGCTCGTAGGCCCCGGCCTGGGTGGCGCAGGCCACCAGCAGGGCCAGGGTCGAAAGGCGGAACAGCGGCGTGACGCGGGTGAGAGTTTGCATGCGTGGGATTCCCGTTGTTGTTGGTGTTGGCGTGGGGGCTCTACGCGGATCGGCCCATGCGGCGATGGTACGTATCGCCCTCGCACGAGCCTTGTGCCTGCTTGCCAACCGCTTGGCTGTGCATGCCAGATTGCGTGGGAATCGTTCGGGTATCGCGGTGGGGAGGGATTGGCGAAAGTGATGGGTTTCGCTTCGCTCTACCCATCCTACGATCGAGCCCCCGTAGGATGGGTAGAGGTACGAAACCCATGCTGTGCAATGCCCGGTATAGGACTCAGGCAGGGCGCTTGAGCACCAGGGTGAGGATGTCGTAGCTGGCGACCAGCTCGCCGTTCTGATTGGTGACTTCCACGTCCCAGGCCACCACGCCCTGGGGTTCGCCCTTGGCGCTCTTCTTGCCCTGGTCGATCTTGCGCTTGCAGGTCAGGCGCGCCTGGAGGGTGTCGCCGATGCCCACCGGGTTGATGAAGCGCAGGGTATCCAGGCCGTAGTTGGCCAGCACCGGGCCCGGGGCCGGGGAGACGAACAGCCCGGCGGCGGCTGAGAGCACGAAGTAGCCATGGGCGATGCGCTTGCCGAACTGGGATTCCTTGGCCGCCAGCTCATCGAAGTGCATGTAGAAGTGGTCCCCCGAGAGGCAGCCGAAGTTGACGATGTCGGCCTCGGTGACGGTGCGGCGGTGGGTGAGCAGGGACTCGCCGACCTGCAGCTCGTCGAACCAGCGGCGGAACGGGTGCACCTCGGTCTCGATCAGCTTGGCGCCACGCACGTATTCGCCGGTGACGGCGGCGAGCATGGTCGGCGAGCCCTGCACGGCGGTGCGTTGCAGGTAGTGTTTCACCGCGCGCAGGCCGCCCAGCTCCTCGCCACCGCCGGCGCGGCCGGGGCCACCGTGCTTGAGCATCGGCAGCGGCGAGCCGTGGCCGGTGGATTCGGCGGCGGATTCGCGATCGAGAATGTGCAGGCGCCCGTGCAGAGCGGCGGCGCGCGGCACCACGTGGGCGGCGACGGCGGGGTCGCGGGTCACCAGGCTGGCCACCAGGCTGCCCTTGCCACGGGCGGCGAGGGCGATGGCTTCGTCGATGTCGTCATAGGCCATCAGCGTGCTCACCGGGCCGAAGGCCTCGATGTCGTGGGCGCCGCCTTCAGCATGCGGGTCGCGGGCACGCAGCAGGGTCGGGGCGAAGAAGGCACCTTCGGCGACGCCTTCACCCTGCGGGGCGAAGCCGTCGCGGGCGCCGAACAGCAGTTCGCTGCCGGCCAGCAGGCTTTCCACCCGCGCGGCGACGTCGGCCTGCTGGGCGTGGGAGGCCAGGGCACCCATCTTCACGCCGTCGACGGCCGGGTCGCCGATCACCACCTTGGCCAGGCGCTCGCGCAGGCGCTCGGCCACGGCGTCGATGTGCTTCGCCGGGACGATGGCGCGGCGGATGGCGGTGCACTTCTGCCCGGCCTTGACCGTCATCTCGCGGGCGACTTCCTTGACGAAGAGGTCGAACTCCGGGTCGTCCGGGGTGATTTCCGGGGCGAGGATGGCGCAGTTGAGCGAGTCCGCCTCGGCATTGAAGGGAATCGAGTGGCGCACCAGGTTGGCGTTCACCCGCAACTTGGCGGCGGTGTCGGCGGAGCCGGTGAAGGTCACCACGTCCTGGCCCTGGAGGCGGTCGAGCAGATCGCCCGTGCCGCCGATCACCAGTTGCAGGCTGCCTTCGGGCAGCAGGCCGGACTCGTGCATCAGGCGCACGGCGGCCTCGGTCAGGTAGCTGGTGGCGGTGGCCGGCTTGACGATGCAGGGCATGCCGGCGAGGAAGCTCGGCGCGAACTTCTCCAGCATCCCCCAGATGGGGAAGTTGAAGGCGTTGATGTGCACGGCGAGGCCGCCGCGCGGCACCAGGATGTGGCTGCCGGCGAACAGGCCCTGCTTGCCCAGCGGGATGGCCGGGCCTTCGTGCACCACGTTGCCCGAGGGCAGCTCGCGGGTGCCGATGCCGGCATAGGCGAACAGGGTGCCGCTGCCGCCTTCGATGTCGATCCAGCTGTCGGCGCGGGTGGCACCGCTGTGGCGCGACAGGGCGTAGAGCTGCTCCTTGCGCTCGTTGAGGTAGAGGCCCAGGGCCTTGAGCCGCGCGGCGCGTTGCTGGAAGTCCAGTGCCATCAGCGCGGGGATGCCGCGGCGGCGGCCGAACTCGACGGCCTCGGCGAAATCCGGGCGCTCTTCATGGGTGCGGAACAGCGCACGGCCGTCGATGGCGCTGTGCAGGGTCTGGGCGCCGTGCTGGCCGATCCAGCGGCCGGCGATGAGGCTCTGCAGGGTGGTGAGGTTGCTCATGGTGGTTCTCCTTGAGGCGGTGTCCGAGGTGTAGGGGCCGCCCGGCTCCGGTAGGAGCACGGGGCGGCCGAGGAGTCAGTGGCGGCTGGCGGCGGCCGCGCCGATGCCGGTCATGGAACGGATGAATTGGGCCAGGTAGCGGCCACGTTCCCGGGTGGCGCGTTCGGAGCGGTCGGTGACCGAGAACAGCCAGGCGCTGGAGAAGGCCAGGGTCATGGAGAACAGCGCCGGGTTGGCGTAGGGGAACAGCGGCTGCTCGTGGTGCAGCACGTTGACCCAGACCGCCGGGCTCGCCACCAGCAGGGCGATGGCCGAGGCCAGGCCTGCCAGGCTGCCGGCGACGGCGCCCCGGGTGGTCAGGCCCTTCCAGAACATGGAGAGGAACAGCACCGGGAAGTTGACCGAGGCGGCGATGGCCAGCACCAGGCCGGAGAGGAAGGCGATGTTCTGCGACTCGAAGAGGATGCCGAGGATCACCGCCAGCACGCCGATGCCCAGGGTGGCGAGGCGGGATACGCGCATCTCCTCGCGCTCGCTGGCCTGGCCCTTGCGCACCACGCAGGCGTAGAGGTCGTGGGACACCGCCGACGCACCGGAGAGCGCCAGGCCGGCGACCACCGCGAGGATGGTGGCGAAGGCCACGGCCGAGATGAAGCCGAGGAACAGGCTGCCGCCCACGGCGTGGGACAGGTGCACGGCGACCATGTTGCCGCCGCCGATGATGGCGCCGGCGGCGTCACGGAATTCGGGGTTGGTGCCGACCATGACGATGGAGCCGAAGCCGACCACGATCAGCAGCAGGTAGAAGTAGCCGATGAAGCCGGTGGCATAGAACACCGATTTGCGCGCTTCCTTGGCGTCGCTGACGGTGAAGAAGCGCATGAGGATGTGCGGCAGGCCGGCGGTGCCGAACATCATGCCGAGCCCCAGGGAGATGGCGTCGACGGGGTTCGACAGCAGCCCGCCCGGGGCCATGATCGCGGTGCCCTTGGCATGCACCGAGGTGGCGGCGGCGAACATCGCCTCGGTGCTGAAGCCGAAGTGCCGGAGCACCATGAAGGCCATGAAGCTGGTGCCCGAGAGCAGCAGCACCGCCTTGATGATCTGCACCCAGGTGGTGGCGAGCATGCCGCCGAAGGTGACGTAGCAGACCATCAGCACGCCCACCAGCAGCACGGCCTGCAGGTAGCTGAGGCCGAACAGCAGCTCGATCAGCTTGCCGGCGCCGACCATCTGCGCCACCAGGTAGAGCAGGGCCACGGTGAGGGTGCCGAAGGCCGCGGTGATGCGGATCGGGCTCTGGTCGAGGCGGTAGGAGACTACGTCGGCGAAGGTGAAGCGGCCCAGGTTGCGCAGGCGTTCTGCGATCAGGAAGAGGATGATCGGCCAGCCGGCGAGCACCCCCAGGGCGTAGAGAAGGCCGTCGTAGCCGTTCATGAACATCATCGCGGAGATGCCGAGGAAGGACGCCGCGCTGATCATGTCGCCCGCGATCGCCAGGCCGTTCTGGAAGCCGCTGAGGCCGCCCCGGCGGTGTAGAAGTCGGCGGTGGAGCGGGTGCGCAGGGCGGCCCAGCGGGTGATGCCGAGGGTGAAGAGGACGAACGCAAGGAACATGTAGATGGCGTTCCAGTTCAACGGCCGCGCGCCGGCATCGGCTGCCAGGGCAGTGCCCGAGGCCAGCAGGGCGGCGGATGCACAGAGGGCGAGGAGGGGCTTCATGGCGCGCACTCCTGCTTGAGCTTGTCGTTCAGCGGGTCGAGCACGCGGTTGGTGCGCGCCACGTAGATGCCGGTGAGGCCGAAGGCCAGCAGGATGATGACCACGCCCACCAGCATGCCGACGCTGGTGACCCCGCCGCTGAGGGAACGACCGAGCAGCTCCGGGGCGAAGGCCACCAGCAGCACGAAGCCGTAGTAGATCGCCAGCATGGCGGCGGTGAGGGACCAGGTCAGGCGCTGCTTGCGCCGGACCAGCTGGATGAAGTCCGGGTGTTGCCGGATGCGATCGAGGTCGTGCGGGGTCATGGTTGCTCTCTCTTTTCTTGTGGTTGTCGAGGCGGTGCAGCGCAAGTGAAGCGGGTGGAGCTGGTGCTTCCTGTAGGAGCGAGCTCTGCTCGCGAAGCCGTGGTCGCGTGTGTGCGTCTGTTCGCGAGCAGAGCTCGCTCCTACGGTTTGTGCTGGCTGGTTGGATCAGAGCTGGTCGAAGTCGAGAACGACTGTGTCGCTCACCGGATAGGACTGGCACGACAGCACGTAGCCGGCGGCCACCTCGTAGTCCTCCAGGGCGAAGTTGCTGTCCATCTCCACTTCGCCCTCGACCACCCGGCACTTGCAGGTGGAGCAGACGCCGGCCTTGCAGGAGTAGGGGAGCTCCAGGCCCTGGGCGTTGCCGGCGTCGAGCAGGCTCTGGCTGTTGCGCGCGAGCGCGAAGCTCACTTCGCGGCCGTCGCTGATCACCGTCACCCGGCTTTGTGCGCTGTCCGCCTCGCGGGCGGCCTCGCGGGCTTCGCGCCTGTGTTCGCTGCCGGCGGCGGCGAACAGCTCGAAGTGGATGCGCTCGGCCGGCATGCCGTTGGCGCGGAGCTGGTCGCGCACGGTCTCGGTCATCGCCTGCGGGCCGCAGATGAACGCGGCGTCCAGGGCGCGCACGTCGATCCAGCGCTGGAACAGCTGGCCGCACTTGTCGGCGTCGATGCGGCCGTTGTAGAGGTCCACGTCCTGCTGCTCGCGGCTGAACAGGAAGATCAGGTTGAGGCGCTGCAGGTAGCGGTTCTTCAGGTCCTCCAGCTGCTCGCGGAACAGTGCGGAGGCACTGGAGCGGTTGCCGTAGAGCAGGGTGACGCGGCTGTGGGGCTCGGTTTCCAGGGTGGTCTTGACGATGGAGAGGATGGGCGTGATGCCGCTGCCGGCGGCGACCGCGAGGTAGTGGCCGCGGCGCACCGGGTCCAGCGGCACGTTGAAGTGGCCGGACGGGGGCATCACCTCCAGGCTGTGGCCGGCCTTGAGCTGCTCGTTGGCCCAGCTGGAGAAGCGCCCGCCCGCCACGCGCTTGACCGCGACGCGCAGCTCGCCGTCGTTGACGCCGGTGCAGATGGAGTAGGAGCGGCGCACTTCCTCGCCGTCCAGCTGGGTGCGCACCACCAGGTGCTGGCCCTGGGTGAAGCGGAAGCTGTCGCGCAGCGCGGCGGGAATGTCGAAGGCGATGGATACGGCGTCTCGGGTTTCCGGGCGCACGTCCTTGATGGTCAGGCTATGGAACTTGCTCATTGTTGTTCTCCCGCGGCTTTGCCGCATGGAGGACGAATACAACCGGTGCCAGTGGCAACGGACTGTGTTCGCTCTCCTATATGCACTTGAAGTAATCGAACGGCTCCAGGCACGCCTTGCAACGGTGCAAGGCCTTGCAGGCCGTGGAGCCGAATTCGCTCAACTGTTCGGTATGCACGCTGCCGCACTGCGGGCAGCGGATTTCCGGGGCGTCCCCCAGCAGGGCGCGCTTGCTGGCGCTGCCGCTGGGCGGGGCGATGCCGTAGGCGCGCAGGCGTTCGCGGCCCTCGTCGCTGATCCAGTCGGTGGTCCAGGCCGGTGCCAGGCGGCGTTCCAGGTTCGGCGCGGCGAAACCGGCGCCTTCCAGCGCCCGTTCGATGTCGCGCTCGATCACCTCGGTGGCCGGGCAACCCGAGTAGGTGGGGGTGACCACCACGTGCAGGTGGCCGCCCTGCCAGTCGAGGGCGCGGACGATGCCGAGGTCGACCACGCTGACCACCGGCACTTCCGGGTCCATCACCTCGCCGAGCACCGACCAGGCGCGCGCCAGGTCGGCGGGCACGCCGGGGCGGGCGCCACGGTCGCTGGCGATCAGCTCACCAGGACGCATCGGGATGGGCCCTCTGCAGGAACTGCATCTCGGCCAGCAGCAGGCCCAGGTGCTCGGTGTGCAGGCCGCGTCGACCGGAGAGGTAGAAGTGGCTGGCCGGCTCCGGCAGCGGCAGGGTGGCGCTGGCAAAGATATCGGCGACCTTGGCCCGCCAGGCAGTGGCGACTTCCGCAGGCTCCGGTGCGATGCCAGCGGCGGCCAGGCGTTGCTCCACCTCGTCGCCGTTCACCAGCTCGACGGTGAAACGCCACACCTCGCGGGTCGCCGCGAGCATGCGCCGGTGGCTTTCCTCGGTGCCGTCGCCCAGGCGCTGCACCCATTCGCTGGAGCGGCGCAGGTGGTAGGTGACTTCCTTGAGGGCCTTGGCGGCGATGCCGGCGATGCGTTCGTCACTGGAGTTGCTGAGGCCGTGGAGCACCTGGAAATGCCAGGCGTCGTAGAGGAACTGCTTGGTGATGGTCACCGCGTAGTCGCCGTTGGGTTGCTCCACCAGCAGCAGGTTGCGGTAGGCGCGCTCGTCACGGCGGTAGGCCAGGTGGTCGGCGTCGCGGCCCTCGCCCTGCAGCTCGGCGGCGTATTCCAGCCAGTTGCGGGCCTGGCCCACCAGGTCGAGGCCGACGTTCATCAGCGCCAGCTCCTCTTCCAGGGCCGGGGCTTTGCCGCACCACTCGCAAAGGCGCTGGCCCTGCACCAGGGCGCTGTCGCCGAGGCGCAGCAGGTATTCGATCAGGTCGTGCTTGGCAGTCATGGCAGGCGCCTCACATGTGGCCGACTTCGGCCGGCAGCTCGTAGAAGCTGGCGTGCCGGTAGACCTTGTCCTCGGCCGGGTCGAACAGCGGCTCCTTCTCGTCGGGGGAAGAGGCGGTGATCAGCGCGGAGGGCACCACCCAGAGGCTCACACCCTCGTTGCGGCGGGTGTACAGCTCGCGGGCGTTCTCGATGGCCATGGCGGCGTCGGCGGCGTGCACGCTGCCGACATGCTTGTGGTTGAGGCCGTGCTTGCTGCGCACGAAGACCTCGAAAAGGGTCCATTCAGACATGGTTTTATCTCCTCGCGTGGGCCTGCTCGTGTCAGGCCGCTTCTTGTTGGTCAGGCGGCGTCGCGCTTCTGTTGTTTACGGGCATGGGCCACCGCGGCTTCGCGGACCCAGGCGCCGTCTTCGATGGCCTTGCGGCGGGTGGCGATGCGCTCGTGATTGCAGGGGCCGTTGCCCTTGAGCACTTCGTAGAACTCGTCCCACTGGATCTCGCCGAAGTCGTAGTGGCCGCGTTCCTCGTTCCACTTCAGGTGCGGGTCCGGCGCGGTGCAGCCGAGCAGCTCCAGTTGCGGCACGGTCTGGTCGATGAAGCGCTGGCGCAGCTCGTCGTTGCCCTGGCGCTTGATCTTCCAGGCCATGGACTGGGCACTGTTGGGGGAGTGTTCGTCGCTGGGGCCGAACATCATCAGCGAGGGCCACCAGAGGCGGTTGATGGCGTCCTGGACCATGTCCTTCTGCGCCTGGGTGCCGTTGCGCATCATGTGCAGGAGGATTTCGTAGCCCTGGCGCTGGTGGAAGGACTCTTCCTTGCAGATGCGGATCATGGCGCGGGAGTAGGGGCCGTAGGAGGTGCGCTGCAGTACCACCTGGTTGACGATGGCGGCGCCATCCACCAGCCAGCCCACCGCGCCCATGTCGGCCCAGCTCAGGGTCGGGTAGTTGAAGATGCTCGAGTACTTGGCACGGCCGCTGTGCAGCTTGGCGACTTCCTCGTCACGGCAGGCGCCCAGGGTTTCCATGGCGCTGTAGAGGTAGAGGCCGTGGCCGGCCTCGTCCTGGATCTTCGCCATCAGCTGCAGCTTGCGCTTGAGGGTGGGTGCGCGGGTCACCCAGTTGCCCTCCGGCAGCATGCCGACGATCTCGGAATGCGCATGCTGGGAAATCTGCCGGATCAGCGTCTGCCGGTAAGCGTCCGGCATCCAGTTCTTCGGCTCGATCTTGATTTCCGCATCGATCTTTTCCTGGAAGGCGCGCTCTTCCGGGGACATCTCCTCCAGCGCCTTCACGCGCTTCACGCCGGTCTCTACCAATTGTGCGTACATGCCGTTCTCCAGCCATGCGGGTTCGTGGGGTGGCTTGGCCATGGCGCTAGTTTTAAATGATACAAAAACAAATATCAAATTAAAAAATGGGTGTCATAAAAGAAAGCGGCAAGGGGGAAGCTGCAAGCGGCAAGTTAGAAGCTGGAAGCTGGAAGCTGGAAGCTGGAAGCTGAGAGCCAAAGCCAAAGCCGAAGCCAGAGCGGGAGCCGGAACCATGGCGATGGGTTGAGGCGCGTGCTGGCTTTTTCTTTCAGCTTCAGGCTTCTAGCTTCCGGCTAGGGGAAAGAGATTCAAAAATTCAGCAGTAACTACGTTGTTCCGTTCCCTTTACTATTTTTAACAATTGCCTTCCAAAGCTTAAAAGACCGGCGTCGCGCGCCTTTGCATACTGCCGGCCTGCCATTGGCATTGGAGGCCTTCATGTTCAGGCGCGGGTGTTCTTCCTTCTGTTTCCATCCGGGTTCCGGCACGGCGTTGGTGGCTTGGCGGGGGCCGGGGTCGTGGTCGTTCGCGGTGCCTTCGTCGGTGGCGCTCGGACGCCTGGCACTGGCGCTGCTGGCCTGTGGGCTGGGGATGGTGGTGCTGGTGGCGGTGCTGCGTCCGTTCTTCGCCTGCGCCGATGGCGGGCTGTGCCTGCCGCTGTTCTCGGCCGAGCTCGGCGAGCTGGTGGGGGTGGTGGTGGCGCTGGAGCTGATGGCCGTCGCCTGGCTGGTGCGCTCGCTGCGCGGGCTCGTCCACGGTAACCGATGAGGCGAGGGACTGATGGAAGCCATCGAAGTACTGCTGGTCACCCCGCATGTGGCCGAGTTGCATGCCCAGGCCCTGGCGGAAGGCGCCACCGAGCTGGCCGCACCCGCGCGCGAGGACTCGGGCCGCCTCGCCTCGCGCCTGCGCTGGGCGGACGGGGTGCTGGTGGCCCTGCAATCCCCAATGCTGGAGCCCTGATCGGGTGTGCGTAGGGTGGGCTTCAGCCCACCGCTCATCTCGCCCTAACGCCGGAGCTGGCCGCTTTTTGTAGGGGCGACTTCAGTCGCCAAGCGGCGCATAGCGCCGCCCCTGTGGGAGCGAATTCATTCGCGAAGAAGTCCCGGGTTGAAGCCCGGGCTACCCGTGCCCATCAGGCGTCGACTATCACCTCGAAGCCGCCATAGATCATGCGTTGCCCGTCGAAGGGCATCTTCTCGGGATCGGGGTGCAGGCGCGGGTCGTCCATGGATTTCTTCATGCCCTCGTCGCGCGCCTGGCGGGAGGGCCAGGTGATCCACGAGAACACCACCGTCTCGTCGTCCTTGCGTTTCACCGCCATGGGGAAGGAGGTCACCTTGCCCTCCGGCACGTCGTCGCCCCAGCACTCGACGACGCTGAGGGCGCCATGGTCCTTGAACACCTGGGCGGCGGTGCGGGCGAGGGCGATATAGGCCTCGCGCTTGGCGGTGGGCACGGGGACGACGAATCCATCTACATAGCTCATGAGCGATCTCCTGGTTCGTGGCGCGCGGCGATCCGCGTGCCGCTCTCGTTCGGTAGTCGTTTCAGGATTGGCGATTGAGACAGGCCCTGGGTGAGTACCGACGGACGGTTGGCAGTACCGCAACGCGTGCGACCTCCAGAGTCGCCGTGTCGTCTTCTCTATCTGGCGTCATCCCGCGACGCGCGATGCGCTATTCCAGCAACCCGGCGAGCAGGCGGGCGACATGCCGCAGTGCCGCGTCTTTTTCCCTGCGGCGATGCCAGGCGAGGTGAAGCGGGAATCCGCTGACCGGGATAGGGGGCGGGAGGACGGCCAGATCGCCGTCGGCAGGCACGATGCGCGAGGGCAGCATGGCGATCATGTCCGATCCGCGCAGCAGGTCGGGAACCATCCCGAAGGAAGGCACGACCAGCCCAACGCGACGGTTGCGCCCGAGCCGCGCCAGTTCGGTGTCCAGCGGGGTGCGCGCCTCGCCCCGGCCCGAGGTGATGATGTGCGGGTAGGCCAGCCAGCTGTCGAGGTCGAAGCCTGCGATGGCCGGGTGGCCTGAGCGCAGCGCGATGACGTATTCCTCGTGCAGCAATTCCTCCCGATGGAGGTCCTCGCTTTCGTCGGGAAAGACCAGATCGCGATGTCGGTCGCGCCGTCGATCAGCGCAATGCGCGCGGCTTCGGCGCCTTGCCAGGGCTGGATCACCAGGTCGATCCCCGGTGCGGTTTCGCCGAGGGCACGTTGTAGCGGGTTGATCACGACCAGCGCCGGATAGTCCGCCATCGCTAGGCGCAGTGTCTGGATGGTTTCGTTCAATGGCACTTCGGGCGGATCGACCAGGTCGATCACGTCCGCCAGCAGCGATTTCAGCGGCGCGCGCAGGGCGAGCGCCTTGGGCGTCAGGCGCATGGTGCCGCGCCCGCGCTCCAGCAGTTCGTCCTGGAACAGATGGCGGCAGCGTTGAAGTGCGGCTGATGCTGCGGGCTGAGACAGGCAAAGCCGGTCAGCGGCACGGCTGACGTGCGCCTCGTCGAGCAATGCGTCGAGGATCACCAGCAGGTTCAGGTCCAGTGAGCGTAAATTCATGGAGTGGATAATAGAGTAGATAACTAATCGATTAGATTAATTTTTTGGCGGCAACCATCATCCCCTCATCCAACCCCGGAGATGGCGATGAACAAGACTCTTCTGCTGCTTTTCCACCCTGATCTGTCCCGCTCGAAGGCCAACGCCGCCATGGCTGGGGCCGCCGCCCACCTGCCTGGCGTAGAGGTGGTGGATATGGTCTCTGCGTATCCCGATGGACTCGACATTTACCGCGACGGCGAGCGCGAGGCGGCGCGGCTGCTTGCTGCCGACCGGATCGTGCTGCAATTCCCGGTGCAGTGGTATTCGACCCCGCCGCAGCTGAAGGCTTGGCAGGACGCGGTGCTGACGCGGATGTTCTACATCACCTATGAAGCCGAAGGCCGCCGCCTGGAGGGCACCCCACTGATGATCGCGGCCACCGCCGGCAACACGGCCGATGCCTATACGGTGGGCGGCCGCAATCTGTTCCCGATGGCAGATCTGCTGGCCCCTTTGCGCGCCACGGCACATCGCTGCGGCCTGGATTGGGCGGAACCTTTCATCCTGTACCAGGCCGACAAGCTCTCGCCCGAGGAAGCCGAGGCTGCCGCCGCGAACTACGCAGGCACGCTCGCCCACTGGATCGCCCGCTCCGCCAAGCCGATGGCCTGAGTCATCGTGGAATGAAAAGCCCCGCCTGCGCGGGGCTGTCGTAGGCACGGCACGCCCATCCCACGGAGCGGCCTCCATAGGATGGGTAGAGCTGCGCGAAACCCATGCGGTGTTGCGGCTCACGCCTTGGCGCGGTTGTCGTAGACGTGGCAGGCCTTGCCTTCGGAGCGCTTCAGCGAATAGGCCGGGCGCAGCACGACGCGCGAGGTGATGCCGATGTAGGTCTTGATGTGGCGGCCCAGCTCGCTGCACAGCGCCAGTTCCTGCGCCTCATCCAGCGGCTCCAGGCCATGGCGGGGTTCGACATGGACTTCCATGCTGTCGAGGTTGCCGGTGCGCGAGAGGTGGATCTCGTAGGTCTCGGCCAGTTGGCGGACCTTGAGCACCTGCTCCTCGATCTGCGTGGGGAAGACGTTGACGCCGCGGATGATCAGCATGTCGTCGCTGCGCCCGGTGATCTTGTCGATGCGCCGCATGGGGCGCGCGGTACCCGGCAGCAGGCGGGTGAGGTCGCGGGTGCGGTAGCGGATCATCGGCAGCGCCTCCTTGGACAGGGAGGTGAACACCAGCTCGCCCATCTGCCCGTCCGGCAGCACCTGGCCGGTCACCGGGTCGATGATCTCGGGGTAGAAGTGGTCTTCCCAGATGGTCGGGCCGTCCTTGGTCTCGGCGCATTCCATGGCCACGCCCGGGCCCATGATTTCCGAGAGGCCGTAGATGTCGAGAGCGGTGATGCCCAGGCGCTCCTCGATGGCGCGGCGCAGTTCGGCGGTCCAGGGTTCGGCGCCGAAGATGCCCAGGCGCAGGGCCAGCTTGTGCGGGTCCAGGCCCTGGCGCTCGATCTCGTCGGCCAGGTTGAGCATGTAGGAGGGGGTGACCATGATGATGTCCGGCTGGAAGTCACGGATCAGCTGCACCTGCTTCTCGGTCTGGCCGCCGGACATGGGGATCACGGTGCAGCCCAGGCGCTCGGCGCCGTAGTGGGCCCCCAGGCCGCCGGTGAACAGGCCGTAGCCGTAGGAGACGTGCACCTTGTCACCCTTGCGGCCGCCGGCGGCGCGGATCGAGCGCGCCACCACGTTGGCCCAGGTGTCGATGTCGTTCTGGGTGTAGCCGACCACGGTGGGCTTGCCGGTGGTGCCGCTGGAGGCGTGGATGCGCACCACCTCTTCCTGGGGCACGGCGAACATGCCGTAGGGGTAGTTGTCGCGCAGGTCGGACTTGCCGGTGAAGGGGAAGCGGGCGAGGTCGTCGTGGCTCTTCAGGTCCTGCGGGTGCACGCCCAGTTCGTCGAAGCGCTGGCGGTACAGGGGCACGTTGCGGTAGGCGTGGTCGAGGCTCCAGCGCAGGCGCTCCAGCTGGTGCTGGCGGAGCTGGTCGACGCTGGCGGTTTCCATCGGGTCGAGCAAGGCGGCATTGGCGATCATGTTCATTTCATCACTCGTATTGTTCTTGTGCGTGGCGCTGGGCGCCTGAGTGCAGGAAGGCAGGATACTCCCGGCCTTCCCGGCCCGGTGTGGCGGTTACAGTTTTTCGATGATCAGGGCGATGCCCTGGCCGACGCCGATGCACATGGTGCAGAGGGCGTAGCGGCCGGCGCGGGCTTCCAGTTCGTGCAGCGCGGTGGTGACCAGGCGCGCGCCGCTCATGCCCAGCGGGTGGCCCAGGGCGATGGCGCCGCCGTTGGGGTTGACCCGTGGATCGTCGTCGGCCAGTTCCAGCTCGCGCAGCACGGCCAGGCCCTGGGCGGCGAAGGCTTCGTTGAGTTCGATCACGTCCATGTCGGCGAGCGACAGGCCGGCGAGGGCCAGCACCTTGCGCGCGGCCGGCACCGGGCCGATGCCCATGATGCGCGGCTCGACGCCGGCGCAGGCCATGGCCACCACCCGGGCGCGTGGCCTGAGGCCGAAGCGCCGGGCGGCATCGGTGCTGGCCAGCAGCAGGGCGCAGGCGCCGTCGTTGACCCCGGAGGCGTTGCCGGCGGTGACGCTGCCGCCTTCGCGGAAGGGCGTGCCGAGGCGCGAGAGCTGCTCCAGGGTGGTGTCGCCGCGCGGGTGCTCGTCCTGCTCCACCCACTTCGACGGGCCTTTGCGCTGGGGGATCTCCACCGGGACGATCTCCTTCGCCAGGCGGCCGCTGGCCTGGGCGGCGGCGGCCTTGAGCTGGCTGCGCAGGGCGAAGGCGTCCTGGTCGGCGCGGCTGATGCCGAACTGCTCGGCGACGTTCTCCGCCGTCTCGGGCATGGAATCGATGCCGTACTGGCGCTTCATCAGGCCGTTGACGAAGCGCCAGCCGATGGTGGTGTCGAACAGCTCCGCGCTGCGGCCGAAGGCCTGCTCGGACTTGCCCATCACGAAGGGCGCGCGGGACATGGATTCCACGCCGCCGGCCAGCATCAGCCCGGCCTCGCCGCAGCGCAGGGCGCGGGCGGCGCTGCCGATGGCATCCAGCCCCGAGCCGCACAGGCGGTTGAGGGTGGTGCCGGGCACCGTGACCGGCAGGCCGGCGAGCAGGGCGGCCATGCGCGCGACGTTGCGGTTGTCCTCGCCGGCCTGGTTGGCGCAGCCGTAGATCACGTCGTCGACGGCGCTCCAGTCCAGCTCGGGGTGGCGCTGCATCAGGGCACGGATCGGCACCGCGCCGAGATCGTCGGCGCGAACGGAGGACAGGGCGCCGGCATAACGCCCGATGGGCGTGCGCACGGCGTCGATGATCAGGGCGTCATTCATGCAGGGATTCCTCGTCGAGCAGGGTGCCGCGCACCTTGTAGGACTTGCCGTGGAACAGGGCGATCAGCTGCCCGTTCTGGTTCTCGATGCGCACGTGGTAGTTGCCGGTGCGGCCACTGCGGCTCTGTTCGGTGGCCTGGGCGGTGAGGGTGTCGCCCAGGTGCGCCGGGGCCACGTAGTCGATGCTGCAGCCGATGGCCACGGTGACTTCGTTGTAGGTGTTGCAGGCGAAGGCGAAGGCCGAGTCGGCCAGGGCGAACAGGTGGCCGCCGTGGCAGGTGCCCACGCCTTGCAGCATGTCGGCGCGCACGCTCATGCCCACGCGCGCGGCACCAGGGGCCACCGAGAGCAGGCGCATGCCCATGGCCTGGCTGGCGGCGTCGCGCTCGTACAGGGTGCTGGCGCAGGCTTCGGCCAGCGACAGGGCTTCACGGTTGGTCATGCAGGGTCCTCCCTTCGGCCACCCGGCGGCGCAGGGCCAGCGAGGGGCGGTAGCGCGGCTCGCCATAGGCGGCCTGCAGGTTGTCCAGGGTGCGCAGCACCTGGGGAAGGCCGATGGCGTCGGCCCAGGCCAGCGGGCCGTGCGGGTAATTGACCCCGGCGCACATGGCCAGGTCGATGTCGGCGGCGCTGGCGACCCCCTGGAGCAGGGCGTCGGCGCCTTCGTTGGCGAGCATGGCCACGGTGCGCAGCACGGCGAGGCCGGGGACGTCCGCCAGCGGGCTGGTGGCGATGCCGGCGCGGGCGAGCAGGGCGACCACGGCGTCGATGGCGGCCTGGCGGGTGCCGGCCGCCCAACTGATGCCGAGGCGTTCGGCGCGGCCGTAGTCGAGGGCGAGGTCCAGCAGCACCAGGTTGTCGAGGCCGTCTTCGCGGGCGCGCTGGGCGGCCAGGCGGCCGTCGCTCAGGGCGAGGGTGGCGTCGCCGACCCTTAGCAGCCCGGCACCGTCGCGGCGGGTGACCTGCACGCCGGCCCGTTCCAGGCGCTGTGCCAGGGGCTGGGCGATACCGAGGTCGCCCTCCAGGGCGCAGGTCTCCACCGTCGCCGTGCTGGCGAGTGTCGAGGGCTGCGGACGTTCGGCGCCTTCGCTGTAGTCATAGAAGCCCCGGCCGCTCTTGCGTCCCAGGCGGCCGGCTTCCACCAGCTCCTTCTGGATCAGCGAGGGCTGGAAGCGGAAGTCGCCGTAGTAGGCGTCGAACACCGAGCAGGTGACGGCGTAGTTGACGTCGTGGCCGATCAGGTCGGTGAGCTCGAAGGCGCCCATGCGGAAGCCGCCGGCCTCGCGCATGAGGGCGTCGAGGGTGGCGCAGTCGGCCGCGCCTTCCTGCAGCAGGCGCAGGCTTTCGGCATAGAAGGGGCGCGCCACGCGGTTGACTATGAAGCCGGGGGTGGAGCGCGCGTGCACCGGCTGCTTGCCCCAGGCGCGGGCGGTTTCGAACAGGCAGCCGGCCAGCGCCGGGTCGCTGTCGAGGCCGGAGACGATCTCCACCAGCGCCATCAGTGGTGCCGGGTTGAAGAAGTGCATGCCGAGCACGCGGCCCGGGTGCCGCAGGCCGGCGGCGAGGCTGGTGATGGACAGCGACGAGGTGTTGCTGGCGAGGATGCAGTCCGGGGCGCACAGCGCTTCCAGGCGTTGCAGCAGCTCGCGCTTGATCTCCAGCTTCTCGACGATCGCCTCGATCACCAGGCCGGCGTCGGCCAGTTCCTCCAGCTCATCGGCCGGGCGCAGGCGGGCGAGGGTGGCGACGTGGGTGGCGGCGTCCAGCTTGCCTTTCTCCACCAGGCGCGCGAGCTGCCGGTCGATGCCGGCGATGGCCTGGGCGGCGGCGCCGGTGCGGGTGTCGTACAGGCGCACCGGATGCCCGGCCTGGGCGGCGACCTGGGCGATGCCGGCGCCCATGGCGCCAGCGCCGATCACGGCCACCGGGGTTTCCTTGTTCAGGGCGTGCATGGGCTCAGCGTCCTTTGAAGCTCGGGGTGCGTTTCTCCATGAAGGCACCGACGCCCTCGCGGTAGTCCTCGCTGCGCCCGGCCAGGCGCTGCAGGTCGCGCTCCAGCTCGAGCTGCTGGTCGAAGCCGTTGTCCAGGCTGGCGTTGAGGGCGCGCTTGATCAGGGCCAGGCCGTAGGTGGGCTGGGTGGCCAGGTGGCGCGCCAGCTTGAGGGCCTCGTCGCGCAGTGCGGCGTCGTCCACCACGCGGTGGATCAGCCCCCATTGCTCGGCCTGCTCGGCGCTCAGCCGCTCGCCCAGCAGGGCCAGGGCCTTGGCACGGGCCATGCCGACCAGGCGCGGCAGGCTCCAGGTGCCGCCGGAATCGGGGACCAGGCCGATCTTGCAGAAGGCCTGGATGAAGCTGGCCGAACGCGCCGCCAGCACTAGGTCGCAAGCCAGCGGGAGGTTGGCGCCGGCACCGGCGGCCACGCCGTTGACCGCGCAGATCACCGGCAGCGGCAGGTCGCGCAGGGCACGGATCAGCGGGTTGTAGAAGCGCTCGATGGACAGCCCCAGGTCGGGCATCTCGGCACCCGGCGCGACATTGCGGTCGGCCAGGTCCTGTCCGGCACAGAAGCCACGGCCTTCGCCGGTGAGCAGCAATACGCGCACCTCCGGGTCCTGGCGCACGCGCTTGAGGGCCTCGCGGACCTCGCCGTGCATGGCGGCGTTGAAGCTGTTCAGCTGTTCGGGGCGGTTGAGGCTGAGGGTGGCGACCCCGGCCTCGATGGAAAACAGGATGTGCTCGAAATTCATGGCGTGCGCTCTATGGAGTCGAGTGGTGGGCGGCCGGGTCAGCGGCCGGTGAATTCGGGGGGCCGTTTCTCGCGGAAGGCGGCGAGGCCTTCTTCGCGGTCGGCTGTGCCGGCCAGCAGGGTGAAGGCGTGGCGCTCGAAGCGCAGGCCGCTGGCGAGGTCGGTGTCTTCGGCCTTGAGCAGCGCCTCCTTGGCCAGTCGCAAGGCGAGGGGTGCCTTGCTGGCGATGACGCGGGCGATGGCCAGGGCGCGCTCGACGGTGAATTCCGGCTGGGTCACTTCGCTCACCAGGCCGGCGCGCTGGGCGTGGCGGGCGTCGATGGCCTCGCCGCTGAGCACCATCTGCATGGCCAGGGACTTGCCCACGGCGCGCAGCAGGCGCTGGGTGCCGCCGGCGCCCGGCATGATGCCGAGGTTGATTTCCGGCTGGCCGAAGCGGGCGTCCTCGCCGGCGATGAGGATGTCGGCGTGCATGGCCAGCTCGCAGCCGCCGCCCAGGGCGAAGCCGTTGACTGCGGCGATCAGGGGTTTGGGGAAGCGGGCGATGCGTTGCCAGTGGGCCTGGCGCGGGTCGTCGAGGATGCCGACCAGGTCGCGCTCGGCCATCTCGTTGATGTCGGCGCCGGCGGCGAAGGCCTTGCGGCTGCCGGTGAGCACCACCACGCGGGTCTGCGGGTCGCGCTCGGCGTCGTCCAGTTCCAGTGCCAGTTCGCCCAGCAGCTGGGTGTTCAGGGCGTTGAGCGCTTCCGGGCGTTGCAGGGTGATGAGGCGCACGCCTCTATCCGGTGGCAGGACGACGAGAGTCTGGGGCATGGAAGGGGCCCTCACGGCGCACGCACGGCATCTGGGCCGGCATTTGTTGTTGGATTGCCAGGCATCCGTCCGAGGGGCGGGCTGGCGTTTGCCGGAGTATACGCATGAAGCGATACAAAACAATAAGTATTGAATTGTATTTGTGTGTCTTTAATGGAGTGTCTTCTTGCGCTTCCTGGCGTGGAAGGTGTTGGCCTTTCGTCTGCGCGTGCGGTTGTTTTCCAGTATTCATGCGGGCTTTGGGCAGCAGTCAGTGGCTTTGCGTCAACCGATACGCGATCGCTGGCTTTATCCGATAAAAATGATGTGATACAAGTTGAGCCATCTGCCGCATCGCTTTTTGTTGCGGTACCCGCTTGCGAGGATCGACCATGAGCCACCTTTTCCTGCTTCAACCCATCGCGCGGGGTGTTGCGCCATGACCTGCTACAGCCTCGACGGCCTGGTTCCGGTGGTCGACCCGAGCGCCTACGTGCACCCGTCGGCGGTGCTGATCGGCGACGTGATCATCGGCCCCAACTGCTATGTGGGCCCGCTGGCCAGCCTGCGCGGCGACTTCGGGCGGATCGTCCTGGAGGAGGGCGCCAACATCCAGGACACCTGCGTGATGCACGGCTTCCCGGAAAGCGACACGGTGGTGGAGCGCAATGGCCATATCGGCCACGGCGCGGTGCTGCACGGCTGCCGCATCGGCGAGGACGCCCTGGTGGGCATGAATGCGGTGGTGATGGATGGCGCCCATATCGGTGCGCGCTCCTTCGTCTCCGCCGCGGCCTTCGTCAAGGCGCGCTTCGCGTGCCCGGAGCAGTCCCTGGTCATGGGCGCCCCGGCCGAGGTGAAGCGCCGCCTCAGCGACGAGGAAGTGGCCTGGAAGCAGCGCGGCACCCGGGAGTACCAGGTGCTGGCGCGACGCTGCATGGCCAGCCTGGTGGCCTGCGAGCCGCTGGCGGCGGTGGAGGCCGGTCGCCCGCGCAACCGCGTCGACGGCCTGCGTCCGAAGGGGGAGTCGGCATGAGTGCGGCTGTGGTCAGCGCGCCGATGCGACGGGTATATTCGGCAACTTTCCAGCGCCCGGTTCGCCCATGACGTCCCTCGCTCCCCTGCAGCACCTCATCACCCGTTTCCAGGAGCAGACGCCGCTGCGCGCCAGCTCCCTGATCATCACTCTCTACGGCGATGCCATCGAGCCCCATGGCGGCACCGTGTGGCTGGGCAGCCTGATCCAGCTGCTGGAGCCGATCGGCGTCAATGAGCGGCTGATCCGCACCTCGATCTTCCGCCTGACCAAGGAAGGCTGGCTCACCGCCGAGAAGGTCGGCCGGCGCAGCTACTACAGCCTCACCGGCACCGGGCGGCGGCGTTTCGAGAAGGCCTTCAAGCGGGTGTACAGCTCCAGCCTGCCGGCCTGGGACGGCTCCTGGTGCCTGGTGATGCTCTCGCAACTGCCCCAGGAAAAGCGCAAACAGGTGCGCGAGGAGCTGGAGTGGCAAGGTTTTGGTGCGATTTCTCCCATCGTGCTGGCCTGCCCGCGTTGCGACCGCATGGACGTGAACGCCACCCTGCAGGACCTCGACGCCCTGGAGGAAACCATCGTCTTCGAGACCACCGCCCAGGATGTACTCGCCTCCAGGGCCCTGCGCATGCAGGTTCGCGAGAGCTGGAACATCGACGAGCTGGCGGCGCACTACAGCGAATTCATCCAGCTGTTCCGCCCGCTGTGGCAGGCGCTGCGCGAACAGGAGGCGCTGCAGCCGCAGGACTGCTTCCTGGCACGAACCCTGCTGATACACGAGTACCGCAAATTGCTGCTGCGCGACCCGCAGCTGCCCGACGAGCTGCTGCCGGGCGACTGGGAAGGGCGTGCGGCGCGCCAGCTGTGCCGCAATATCTATCGCCTGGTGCAAGCCAAGGCCGAGGAGTGGCTCAATGGCGCACTGGAAACCGCAGACGGACCCCTGCCGGATGTCGGCGAAAGTTTCTATCGGCGATTCGGCGGGCTTAAATAGGGCTCCCTGTCTCGAAATGCCCCGGAGGGCGAAGTGCTTGGCGTGTCCCGCCGGGCCGCACCGCAGGTTGCGGGATGGCACGGAGGAAGAATGAACGAAGGTCGCCTCGATGCGGCCTTGAATAACAATAAGAAAGCTAGCCAGAGGCTCCATGGCCATGACTGCACGTGCACTGAGAACCGACCGCTTCGACGAATGGCTGCAGCGGATCAACCAGGTATGCGGACGCTTCTGCGCCAAGACCCTCGGGGATGAATTCTCCGGGGCGGTCCGCGAATACAAGTCCGGCGCCATCAAGCTGAGTTTCGTCGATGTCGCCCAGGCCCGGCTCTATCGCACCGAGCACGAGGTGGCGCAGAGCGACAGCCGGCATTTCTTCGCCGCCTTCCAGCTGCAGGGCGAGGCGAACATGGAGCAGGGCGGCAACCGCGTGCGCCTGGCGCCCGGCGACATCACCCTGATCGACTCCTCGCTGCCCAGCGACTTCACCTACGGCGCCAATTCCCGGCAGCTGTCGTTGATCCTGCCGCGCCACCTGGTGGAGCAGAACCTGCGCTACGGCAGCGTGCGTTGCGCGCAGAAGATCGCCGCCACCTCGCCGATCGCGCTGCTCACCCATCGCCTGGTGCTGGAGGCCAGCCAGCACGAGTGCCTCAGCCAGCACGAGAGCGAGGCGACCCTGGATGCGGTGGTCAGCCTGCTGCGCCCGGCCATCAGCGCCGTCGATGCCGAGGGCGACGTGCATGAGCGGGTGTTCCGCAAGACCCTGGACTTCATCGATGCGCACATCCGTTCCGAGGAGCTGTGCCCGGAGCTGCTGGCACGCGAGGTGGGGGTTTCGGTGCGCGGCCTGTACCGCATGTTCTCGCGCAAGGGGCTGGTGGTGGCGCAATACATCAAGAACCGCCGCCTGGACTTCTGCGCCGAGTCCCTGCGCCTGGGCGGCGCCGAGCAGAAGCTTTCCGCCCTCGGCTATTCCTGGGGCTTCTCGGATTCCAGCTATTTCTCCACCGCCTTCAAGGCGCGCTTCGGCGTTTCTCCCGGCGAGTACCGCAAGCGCTATCAGCACTAGACGATCCTGGGCTGCGCGACTGCAGGGGCGAATTCATTCGCCCAGGCAGCGCGCAGCGCTGCCACAGGGTCCCGATCCGCTCCGTTTCCTGTTTGGATTGCGGGCGGTGATGCGGGCGTGGATGCGGGTGCAGGTGCAGGTGTGGCCAAGAGGGCGGTGCGGGTGGCGGCATGGCGGGCAACTCCGTTGCCCTTGGGCGAATGAATTCGCCCCTACGGGCGTTCCCGGGCGGGTGGGTGCCGGGTTTCTTCGCGAATGAATTCGCTCCCACAAGAGCGGCGCATTTTCTGCGCAAATGAAAACGGCAGCGCCTTGGCGCTGCCGTCGGGTGACCGTGCTTAGCGGATCACATGCCGTAGTTGCGGCGGAACTGGGCGATCAGCTTCTCCGGCTTGGGCTCTTCCTTGGTCAGGACGTAGACCACGCGCTGGCCGTCGGGGCCGCCGCCGATGTCGACGTAGCTGAAGGTGGGCTCGCCGATCTTGTACATGTCCATCATGTCGCCGTAGCGGCTGAACACGTAGATGATGCCTTCTTCGTCACGCAGCTCGCCGTAGAACGGCTGGGCCGGCGGCAGGCTGACGTCCAGGAAGCGCTGGGCGCTGGTCTTGGCTTCCTTGCCCTGGTCGTCGGCCTTGAGGATCAGGGTGATGTCGCGGTCGAAGCCGTCCTTCTTGCCGGTGGCTTTCTTCAGCGGGGCGGTGCCGTTCTGCATGAAGCCGCGATAGGTGGCGTAGTCGTCGAAGACGAACAGCTCCTTCTCGGTCCGGATCTGATACCAGTCCTCGTTGTTCAGCGCCTCGACCTTGGCCGGGGCGGCCGGCTGGGTGCTGCAGGCGGAAACGGCGATGGCCAGCGCGGCCAGGGTCAGCGATTGGATCAGGGTTTTCTTGTAGGGCATTTCATGGTCCTCCCCAGGATTGGTGAGACGCGAATCTGCCCGAGTCGTGTGACGGCGAGATGACGGCGATATGCCAGAAGTATTACGGCAAGGTTTCGGCGCCGGAAACGCCTGCTTTCAAACGCATGCAGGCAAAAGTTAAAGTAAATTCTATATTTTTCAACTCTATATGAATCAAGGAGTTGCGAGCGATTTGTAATCTTGAGTGTGATGAATCGAGCGACCTGCGGAGGCCCGCCTGTGCCCGCTTTTGTGGGAGCGAATTCATTCGCGAAGAAGCACACAGGCGACGCGGATTCGTGCCATGAATCGTCCTTCGGAGCGAGACCCGTAGGAGGGAGCTCTGCTCGCGAATGGCCCTGGCACCCTCCCATTGACCACCGTTGGGCCTCGCTACGCTCGGCGCCAACCTACGGCGGTGTGGCACGGCCCGGGATTGGGTTGTGACACCAGGCATCGCCGGTGGAGGTAAGGAGCGACCTCCATCCTGCATTCCGGGGCAGGCCCTGTTCTGAGAAAAAGAAAAGGCGACGGTTCGCACCGTCGCCTTGAGGGCCCGTTCGGCTGGGGGAGCCTGCGGGGCATCGAGGGTAAAGGGTCAGCCGCGGTAGTAGCGCTGCGGCACGAAGGGGGTCTTGGCGACCTTCATCGCCACGCGCTTGCCACGCACCACGGCCCAGATCTCGCTGTCGAGCGCGGCGTGGGCGGCGTTGACGTAGCCCATGGCCACCGGGCCGCCCAGGGTGGGGCCGAAGCCGCCGCTGGAGACGCGGCCGATGACGGTGCCGTCGGCGTCGACGATCTCGGCGCCTTCGCGCACCGGTACGCGTTCCTGGGGCAGCAGGCCGACGCGCTTGGCGGCCACGCCCTCGCGCTGCTGGGCGAAGATGCGCTCGGCACCGGGGAAGTCGCCGGCGCGCTCGCCATCGGCGCGGCGCACCTTGGAGATGGCCCAGGCCAGGCTGGCGTCGATGGGGGTGGTGGCGGTGTCCATGTCGTGGCCGTAGAGGCACAGGCCGGCCTCCAGGCGCAGCGAGTCGCGGGCGCCGAGGCCGATGGCCTGGACTTCCGGCTCGGCCAGCAGGGCGCGGGCCAGGGCCTCGGCCTTGTCGGCGGGCACGGAGATCTCGTAGCCATCCTCGCCGGTGTAGCCGGAGCGGCTGACGTAGCACTCGACGCCCAGCAGGCGGGCGCTGCCGAACTGCATGAAGGTCATCTTCGCCACCTCGGGCGCCAGGCGTGCCAGCACGGTGACTGCCGCCGGGCCCTGCAGGGCGAGCAGGGCGCGTTCCTCGAACAGCGGCTCGATCTCGCAACGGTCGCCGATGTGCGCGCGCAGGTGGGCCAGGTCCTGGTCCTTGCAGGCGGCGTTGACCACCAGGAACAGCTCGTCCGCCCCCAGGCGCGCCACCATCAGGTCATCGAGGATGCCGCCGTTGGCATCGGTGAACACGGCGTAGCGCTGCAGGCCCACCGGCAGGTCGATGATGTCCACCGGCACCAGGGTCTCCAGGGCCTTGGCGGCGTCGCTGCCACGCAGGCGGATCTGCCCCATGTGGGACACATCGAACAGCCCGGCCTGCTCACGGGTGTGCAGGTGCTCCTTCATCACGCCCAGCGGGTACTGCACCGGCATGTCGTAGCCGGCGAAGGGAACCATTTTCGCTCCGAGTTCGAGGTGGAGGCTGTGCAGCGGGGTCTTGGCGAGGGTCATGGGGATTCCTTCTGTTAGCTGGAAGCTTGAAGCCAGAAGCTGGAAGCGAGAGCAAGAACCGTCTTCAGGCTTCCGGCTTTCAGCTTCAAGCTGCTGTCGATCAACATTCAATGATGTTCACGGCTAGGCCGCCGCGAGCGGTTTCCTTGTATTTGCTCTTCATGTCGGCCCCGGTCTGGCGCATGGTGCGGATGACCTTGTCCAGGGAGATGAAGTGCTGGCCGTCGCCGCGCAGGGCCATGCGGGCGGCGTTGATGGCCTTCACCGAACCCATGGCGTTGCGTTCGATGCAGGGCACCTGGACCAGGCCGCCGACCGGGTCGCAGGTCAGCCCCAGGTTGTGTTCCATGCCGATCTCGGCGGCGTTCTCCACCTGTTGCACGCTGCCGCCCATGACTTCGCACAGCGCGCCGGCGGCCATGGAGCAGGCCACGCCGACTTCGCCCTGGCAGCCCACTTCGGCGCCGGAAATGGAGGCGTTCTCCTTGTAGAGGATGCCGATGGCGGCGGCGGTGAGCAGGAAGCGCTCCACGCCCTCGTCATTGGCACCGGGGACGAAGCGTGCGTAGTAGTGCAGCACCGCCGGGACGATGCCGGCCGCGCCGTTGGTGGGCGCGGTGACCACGCGCCCGCCGGTGGCGTTCTCCTCGTTCACCGCCAGGGCGTAGAGGTTGACCCAGTCGAGCACCGTCAGGCTGTCGCGCAGGGCGGCCTCCGGGCGCTCGCTGAGCTGGCGGAACAGGGCGGCGGCGCGGCGCTTGACCTTGAGCCCGCCGGGCATGATGCCTTCCTTGCGGCAGCCGGCCTTCACGCAGTCCTGCATCACCTGCCAGATGCGCTGCAGCCCGGCGCTGGTCTCCTCGGGGCTGCGCCAGGCCTTTTCGTTCTCGCGCATCAGTGCGCTGATCGAGAGGCCGCTGGCGGCGCAGTGGGCGAGCAGTTCCTTGCCGGTCTTGAAGGGGTAGGCGAGCGGGGTCTGGTCCTCGACGATGCGGTCGTGCCCGGCGGCTTCCTCGTCCACCACGAAACCGCCGCCCACCGAGTAGTACTCGCGCGAGCGCAGCTGCAGCCCGGCGGCATCGAAGGCGCGGAAGATCATGCCGTTGGGGTGGTAGGGCAAGGGCCGGCGGATCATCGCCAGGTGGTCCTTCTCGACGAAGCGGATGGCCTTCTCGCCACCCAGGCGCAGCTCGCCGTCCTTGCGCATGCGCGCCAGGCGGGTGTCGATGTGTTCGGTATCCACGGTGTCGGGCTGTTCGCCTTCCAGGCCGAGCAGCACGGCCTTGTCGCTGCCGTGGCCCTTGCCGGTGGCGCCGAGGGAGCCGTAGAGCTCCACCCGCAGGACTTCCGTGGCGGCCAGCAGGCCTTCGCGGCGCAGGCCGTCGACGAAGCGCGCGGCCGCCCGCATCGGGCCGACCGTGTGGGAGCTGGAAGGGCCGATGCCGATCTTGAACAGGTCGAAGACGCTGAGGGACATGGTGTCGCTCCTGAGCCTGGATCGTGCTCGTTGTTATTGGGTCAGCGTAGACACTGGGGGATATCGGGCCTCGCGGCCCGACGGTCGTTCGGTGGGCCCCGCGTTCGCGGGAGTGACAGGGCACCCGCAAGGCGCCCCGTGCATCGTCATTCCCGCGCAGGCGGGAACCCGCTGGGTCGGTCAGGCGTCCTGGTACGCCTCGATGGACGGGCAGGCGCAGACCAGGTTGCGGTCGCCGAAGACGTTGTCGACACGGCCCACCGGCGGCCAGTACTTGCCGTCCACCAGGCTGGCGGTCGGGTACACGGCCTGTTCGCGGCTGTAGGGGTGGGTCCACTCGCCGACCAGCTCCGCCGCGGTGTGCGGGGCGTTCTTCAGCGGGTTGTCGTTGGCGTCCAGGGCGCCGGTCTCCACCGCGCGGATCTCGTTGCGGATGCGGATCATGGCGTCGCAGAAGCGGTCCAGCTCTTCCTTGGACTCGCTCTCGGTCGGCTCGATCATCAGCGTGCCGGCCACCGGGAAGGACATGGTGGGGGCGTGGAAGCCGAAGTCGATCAGGCGCTTGGCCACGTCGTCGACGCTGATGCCGCTGCTGTCCTTGAGCGGGCGCAGGTCGAGGATGCACTCGTGGGCCACCAGGCCGTTGGTGCCGGTGTAGAGCACCGGGTAGTGCTCTTCCAGGCGACGGGCGATGTAGTTGGCGTTGAGGATCGCCATCTGCGAGGCGCGACGCAGGCCGGCGCCACCCATCATGCGGATGTACATCCAGGTGATCGGCAGGATGCTGGCGCTGCCGAAGGGCGCGGCGCTGACCGCGCCTTCCTTGCGCGCCAGATGGCCGTGGCCGGGCAGGAAGGGCGCCAGGTGGGCCTTGACGCCGATCGGGCCGACGCCCGGGCCGCCGCCCCCGTGGGGGATGCAGAAGGTCTTGTGCAGGTTCAGGTGGGACACGTCGCCGCCGAACTGGCCCGGGGCGCAGAGGCCGACCATGGCGTTCATGTTGGCGCCGTCGATGTACACCTGGCCGCCGTTGGCGTGGATGATCTCGCAGATTTCGCGGATGCCTTCCTCGAACACGCCGTGGGTGGAGGGGTAGGTGATCATGATCGCGGCGAGGCGGTCGCGGTGTTCCTCGGCCTTGGCCTTGAGGTCGGCGATGTCGACGTTGCCGCGGGCGTCGCAGGCGGTCACGACCACGCGCATGCCGACCATGTTGGCGGTCGCCGGGTTGGTGCCGTGGGCCGATTGCGGGATCAGGCAGATGTCGCGCTGGTCGTCGCCACGGCTCAGGTGGTAGGCGCGGATGGCCAGCAGGCCGGCGTACTCGCCCTGGGAGCCGGCGTTGGGCTGCAGCGACACGGCGTCATAGCCGGTGGCGGCGCAGAGCATGGCTTCCAGCTCGGTGGTCAGCTGCTGGTAGCCCTCGGACTGCTCGGCCGGGGCGAAGGGGTGCAGGTTGCCGAACTCGGCCCAGGTGACCGGGATCATCTCGCTGGCGGCGTTCAGCTTCATGGTGCAGGAGCCCAGCGGGATCATGCTGCGGTCCAGCGCCAGGTCCTTGTCGGCCAGCTTGCGCATGTAGCGCATCAGCTCGGTTTCGGAGTGGTAGCGGTTGAATACCGGGTGGGCGAGGATCGCCGACTCGCGCAGCAGCGCGGTGGGCAGGCGGCTGGGGATGGTCGCGGCCAGCTCGGCGAAGGCGGGCAGTGCCTGGCCGTCGGCGAAGATCGCCCACAGCGCTTCGACGCTGGCCTGGGTGGTGGTCTCGTCGAGGGAGAGGCCCAGGCGCTGGTCGTCGACCACGCGCAGGTTGATGCGGTGCTCGCGGGCCTTGGCGTGCAGCTCGGCGGTGCGCGCGCCGGTGGCCAGGGTCAGGGTATCGAAGAAGCTCTGCTGCTCGACGGTGACGCCCAACTTGGCCAGGCCCTGGGCGAGGATGGCGGTGAGCTGGTGCACGCGCTTGGCGATGCGGGTCAGCCCCTGCGGGCCGTGGTACACGGCATACATGCTGGCGATGTTGGCCAGCAGCACCTGCGCGGTGCAGATGTTGCTGGTGGCCTTCTCGCGGCGGATGTGCTGCTCGCGGGTCTGCATGGCCAGGCGCAGGGCCGGCTTGCCGTGGCGGTCGATGGAGACGCCGACGAGGCGGCCCGGCATGTCGCGCTTGAAGGCGTCGCGGGTGGCGAAGTAGGCCGCGTGCGGACCGCCGAAGCCCAGCGGCACGCCGAAGCGCTGGGCGCTGCCCAGGGCCACGTCGGCACCGAACTCGCCCGGGGCCTTGAGCAGGGTCAGGGCCAGCAGGTCGGCGGCCACGGCCACCAGGGCGCCGGCGGCGTGGAAGCGCTCCACCAGCTCGGCGTTGTCGAACAGGTCGCCATTGCTGGCCGGGTATTGCAGCAGCGCGCCGAAGTAGGGGCTGGCGTCGGTCAGCTCGCGCTCGTCACCTACTACCACTTCGATGCCCAGCGGCTCGGCGCGGGTGCGCAGCACGTCGAGGGTCTGCGGGTGGCAGTGGCGGGAGGCGAAGAAGGCGTTGCCGGCCTTGTTCTTCGACAGGCGCTTGCAGAAGGTCATGGCCTCGGCGGCGGCAGTGCCTTCGTCGAGCAGCGAGGCATTGGAGATCGGCAGGCCGGTGAGGTCGCTGATCAGGGTCTGGAAGTTCAGCAGCGATTCCAGGCGGCCCTGGGAGATTTCCGGCTGGTACGGGGTGTAGGCGGTGTACCAGGCGGGGTTTTCCAGCAGGTTGCGCAGGATCGGCGAGGGCGTGTGGGTGCCGTAGTAGCCCTGGCCGATGTAGTTGGTGAACAGCTGGTTCTTGCCGGCGATGGCCTTGATCGCGGCGAGGGCGTCGGCCTCGCTCTGGCCCGGGCCCATGTCGAGCACGCTGGTGCCCTTGATGCTGTCCGGGATGACGCTGGTGCTCAGGGCTTCCAGATCGGCGTAGCCGAGCAGGTCGAGCATGGCCTGGGTATCGGCGTCGCGCGGGCCGATGTGGCGGGCGATGAATTCATTGGCGGTGCCGAGGGCGTTGGTCTGGGTGGGCATGGTCGGGCTCCTCAGGCGTTCTTGATCAGGGCTTCGTACGCGGCGCGGTCCATCAGGTCGGCCAGCACGGCGTTGTCGGCCAGGCGCATGCGGAAGAACCAGCCCTTGCCGAGCGGGTCTTCGTTGACCAGTTCGGGGCTGTCGTTGAGGGTTTCGTTGATTTCGAGCACGTCGCCGTCCAGCGGCATGACGATGTTGCTGGCGGCCTTGACCGATTCCAGCACCGCGACTTCCGCGCCCTGCGCATAGGCCTGGAGCTCCGGCAGCTGAACGAAGACCACGTCACCCAGCGCCTCCTGGGCGTACTCGGTGATGCCCACGGTCACCTGGCCATCGGCCTCCAGGCGCAGCCATTCGTGTTCGGCGGTGAAACGCAACTCGCTCATTCGGAACTCCTCGATGCTTTGGCCCGGTTCTTTGCCGGGCGCTCTATGGACCCCCGCACGGAACGACGTCCCGTGCTGTCTGGTCGGCTAGTTAGCAAGGGTGGTGCCAGGATGGTCATGGCCAGATAAAACAAGGGGTTGGAGGTGATTCGAGAGGTCTTGCACGAAGATGGGTGTAGCGAAAACGCTACAGAAAATGAGGGTTTTCCACGGGGCGCAGGGGGCGTGTCAGGAACGGCGGGGTGCGGGGCCGGATGTTACGGAGTCGTTACGCTGTAGTGAATTCGCTACAGGTCAAGGTTGTCATGAATTAAAATCCATATAAATCAATAAATTAGGATTGTTTTGTAGAAAAATATGAGGTTTTAAGCCGTAGGATGGCGTAGAGCGAAGCGAAACCCATCGAGAAGGTGCCGGGAGCCAGCATGGGTTTCGCTTCGCTCTACCCATCCTACGTGGCGACTCCTTTTAAAATAATCAATTAAAACAGTTGGATATGGAAATATATTGAGGTGTTACATCAGCTTTTGCCGGGTATCCCGTACTTGCGCAAGCGGTGGGCGATGGCGGTGTGCGAGGTCTGCAGCCGTGCCGCCAGCTGGCGCGTGGAGGGGTAGCGGGTGAAGAGCTTTTCCAGCAGCGCGCGCTCGAAGTTCTCCACGGCCTCTTCCAGGCTGTTCACCTCGCCGTCGTTCTGGCGGGCGACGGCGGTGCCGGCGATGTCCAGGTCGCCTATCTCGACGATGCTGCTCTCGCAGATCGCCGCGGCGCGGAAGATCACGTTCTGCAACTGGCGCACGTTGCCGGGCCAGCGGTTACCCAGCAGCGCCGGATAGGTGCCCGGCGCCAGGCGGCAGGGCGGGCGCTGGATCTGGGTGCAGGCCTGCTGCATGAAGAAGCGTGCCAGCAGGAGGATGTCCTGCCCCCGTTCGCGCAGCGGCGGCACGTCCAGGTTGAGCACGTTGAGTCGGTAGAACAGGTCCTCGCGGAAGCTGCCCTCGGCCACCATCTTCTCCAGGTCGCGGTGGGTGGCGCTGAGGATGCGCACGTCCACCTTCACCTCGCGATCGCCGCCCACCCGGCGGAAGCAGCCATCGCTGAGAAAGCGCAGCAGCTTGGCCTGCAGGTAGGGCGACATCTCGCCGATCTCGTCGAGGAACACCGTGCCCTGGTTGGCCAGCTCCAGCAGCCCCGGCTTGCCGCCGCGCTGGGCGCCGGTGAAGGCGCCCGGGGCATAGCCGAACAGCTCGCTTTCGGCGAGGTTCTCCGGCAATGCCGCGCAGTTCAGCGCCAGGAACGGCTGGTTGTGCCGCGCGCTGACGGCGTGGCAGGCCCGCGCCACCAGCTCCTTGCCGGTGCCGGTCTCGCCGTTGATCAGCAACGGCGCGTCCAGGGCCGCCACGCGCAGGGCGCGGGCCTTGAGGGTGCGGATGGGCTGGGAGTCGCCCAGCAGCGCGTCGAAGCCTTCGGCGTGATCGTGGTGCAGGGCCGAGAGGCGCTCGCCGATGCGATTGGGCAGGTAAAGGGTGAGCAGCGCACCGGCCAGGTGCTCGCCTTCGGTGATGGGCACGGCGTCGAGCATCAGCGCCTGGCCCTTGAGCGTCACCTCGCGCAGCGGCAGGCGGAAACCCTGCTCGCGCAGCACGTTGTGCAGGCTGTCGTCGGCGAACAGCTGGGCCAGCGTCGCGCCTTCCAGTTCACCGCCATGCAGGGCCAGCAGCGCCGGGTTGGCCAGCAGCACGCGGCCGTCCCGGTCCACCGCCAGCACCGGGTCGGTCATGGCCGCCAGCAGTGCATCCAGCTGCAGCCGGTGGCGCTGGCCGGGGAGGATGTCCACCACCGTCACCTCCTGCACGCCATGCACCTTGTGCAGCGCGCCGCGCAGCTCGTCCAGCACCTCGGCGCTGAGGGTGGGCGCGTCGATGTAGACGTTCGGCGGGACCATCTCCACCGCGTCCAGGTTGAGGTTGCGCCCGCCCAGCAGGGCGAGGACTTCCTGGGTGATGCCGACGCGATCGATGAAGGTGACGTGAATGCGCATGGAAGGCGGAGCCGCTGGATGAAAGCCGCAGATTATGCCCGCTCGGGGTGGTGCGGGGCCATGGCTTGTGCCGTGCAGCGGAACCGGCCGCCGGTGGCCCCGGAGAAAGTTCGAACTTTGCCCCGCGAGGGGGTTCGGAACTAGCACACCACTTCCGCAACCCGGCGCGGCCCCAGCCGGCCTCCATGCGCCGGTCAGAAGGAGCCAGACCGATGTCCCTGAACACCCCAGCCGAGTCCGCCGCGCGCCTTTCCGGGGCGCTGCAACTGGATGAGGCCCTGGCCTTCCCGCGTATCGCCATCGAGTCCGTCGAGCCCCAGCTGGAGGGCGGCCGCTTCGCCGCCAAGGCCATCGAGGGCGAGGCCCGCACCGTCACGGCGGTGATCTTCGCCGATGGCCACGACAAGCTCGCCGGCCAGGTGCTCTGGCGCCTGGTCGAGGACCCCGAGTGGCAGCGCGTGCCCCTGGAGTTCCTCGGCAACGACCACTGGCAGGCCAGCTTCGTGCCGCCGCGCGTAGGCCGCATGGTGTTCGCCGTGGAAGCCTGGTGGGACCTCTACGGCAGCTACTGCTACGAGCTGTCGAAGAAGCACGGCGCCGGCGTGCCCATCAAGCTGGAGCTGCAGGAAGGCGAGCTGTTGCTGCGCCAGGCCCTGGAACAGGCCCCGGCGGCCCTGGTGGACGAGCTGCAGGCGCTGCTCACGCGCCTGGAGGAGACCCCGTCCATCGACGAGCGCGTGGCCCTGCTGCTGGCGCCCGGGACCGTGGCCGCCGTGACCCGGGTCGAGGCCCATCCCCACCGTGTGCGCAGCCCGCTGTACCCGCTGGACGTGGAACGCAAGCGGGCCGAGTTCGCCAGCTGGTACGAACTGTTCCCGCGCTCGACGGCCAACGACGGCAAGCGCCACGGCACCTTCCGCGACGTCATCGCGCGGCTGCCGGACATCCAGGCCATGGGCTTCGACGTGCTCTACTTCCCACCCATCCACCCCATCGGCCGTACCCACCGCAAGGGGCCGAACAACTCCCTCAAGGCCGGCCCGGACGACCCCGGCAGCCCCTACGCCATCGGCAGCGCCGAGGGCGGCCACGAGGCCATCCACCCGCAACTGGGCAGCCGCGAGGACTTCCAGGCCCTGGTCCAGGCCGCCCGCGAGCACGGCCTGGAGATCGCCCTCGACTTCGCCATCCAGTGCTCCCCGGACCACCCCTGGCTGGCCCAGCACCCCGGCTGGTTCAGCTGGCGCCCCGACGGCAGCATCCGCCACGCCGAGAACCCGCCGAAGAAGTACGAGGACATCGTCAACGTCGACTTCTACGCCCGGGATGCCCAGCCCGACCTGTGGCTGGCCCTGCGCGACGTGGTCAAGGGCTGGGTGGAGCAGGGCGTGACCCTGTTCCGCGTCGACAACCCGCACACAAAGCCGCTGCCGTTCTGGGAATGGCTGATCGCCGACATCCGCGCCGCCCATCCCGAGGTGATCTTCCTCGCCGAGGCCTTCACCCGGCCGGCGGTCATGGCGCGCCTGGGCAAGGTCGGCTTCACCCAGAGCTACACCTACTTCACCTGGCGCAACACCAAGGAGGAGCTCGCCCAGTACTTCACCGAGCTCAACCAGCCGCCCCTGTGCGACTGCTACCGGCCGAACTTCTTCGTCAACACGCCGGACATCAACCCCTTCCCGCTGCACGGCCAGGGCCGCGCCGCCTTCCTCATCCGCGCCGCCCTGGCGACCATGGGTTCCGGCCTCTGGGGCATGTACTCGGGCTTCGAGATCTGCGAGTCGGCACCGGTGCCGGGCAAGGAGGAGTACCTGGATTCGGAGAAGTACCAGCTGCGCCAGCGCGACTACCGGGCGCCCGGCAACATCGTCAGCGAGATCGCCCAGCTCAACCGCATCCGCCGCGCCAACCCGGCGTTGCAGACCCACCTGGGGCTGCAGGTCTACAACGCCTGGAACGACAACATCCTGTACTTCGGCAAGCGCACCGCCGACCGCTCCAACTTCATCCTCATCGCCATCAGCCTCGACCCGCACAACGCCCAGGAGGCGCACTTCGAGCTGCCGCTGTGGGAACTGGGCCTGCCCGAGGACGCCGCCACCCACGGCGAGGACCTGATGAACGGCCACACCTGGACCTGGCACGGCAAGACCCAGTGGATGCGCATCGAGCCCTGGCACCAGCCCTTCGGCATCTGGCGCATCCGCGCCGCGACCTGAGGGCAGAGCCATGGCGAAGAGACAGCGGCCCGCCGCCTTCCTCAACGACCCGCTCTGGTACAAGGACGCGGTGATCTACCAGGTGCACGTGAAGTCGTTCTTCGACTCCAACAACGACGGCATCGGCGACTTCCCCGGCCTGATCGACAAGCTCGACTACATCGCCGAGCTGGGCGTGAACACCATCTGGCTGCTGCCGTTCTACCCCTCGCCACGGCGCGACGACGGCTACGACATCGCCGAATACCGCGGCGTGCACCCCGACTACGGCAGCATGGCCGACGCCCGCCGCTTCATAGCCGAAGCCCACCGCCGCGGCCTGCGGGTGATCACCGAGCTGGTCATCAACCACACCTCCGACCAGCACCCCTGGTTCAAGCGCGCCCGCGAGGCGAAGAAGGGCTCCCGGGCGCGGGACTACTACGTCTGGTCCGACACCGACCAGCACTACCAGGGCACGCGGATCATCTTCCTCGACACCGAGAAGTCCAACTGGACCTGGGACCCGGTGGCCGGGCAGTACTTCTGGCACCGCTTCTACTCCCACCAGCCCGACCTCAACTTCGACAACCCCCAGGTGATGCGCGAAGTGCTCGCCGTGATGCGCTTCTGGCTCGACCTGGGCGTCGACGGCCTGCGCCTGGACGCCATCCCGTACCTGATCGAGCGCGACGGCACCCACAACGAGAACCTCCCCGAGACCCACCAGGTGCTCAAGCGCATCCGCGCCGAACTGGACGCCAAGTACCCCGACCGCATGCTCCTGGCCGAGGCCAACCAGTGGCCCGAGGACACCCAGCTGTATTTCGGCGGCAACGAGAGCGGCGAGGGCGACGAATGCCACATGGCCTTCCACTTCCCGCTGATGCCGCGCATGTACATGGCCATCGCCCAGGAAGACCGGTTCCCCATCACCGACATCCTGCGGCAGACCCCGGACATCCCCGCCAACTGCCAGTGGGCCATCTTCCTGCGCAACCACGATGAGCTGACCCTGGAAATGGTCACCGACCAGGAGCGCGACTACCTCTGGGACTACTACGCCGCCGACCGCCGCGCGCGCATCAACCTGGGGATCCGCCGGCGCCTGGCGCCCCTGGTGGAGCGCGACCGCCGGCGCATCGAGCTGCTCAACAGCCTGCTGCTGTCCATGCCCGGCACGCCGACCCTCTACTACGGCGACGAGATCGGCATGGGCGACAACATCTTCCTCGGCGACCGCGACGGCGTGCGCACGCCCATGCAGTGGTCCATCGACCGCAACGGCGGCTTCTCCCGCGCCGACCCCGCGAGCCTGGTGCTGCCGCCGATCATGGACCCGCTCTACGGCTTCCAGACCATCAACGTCGAGGCCCAGGCGCGCGATCCGCACTCGCTGCTCAACTGGACACGGCGCATGCTCGCCGTGCGCAAGCAGCAGAAGGCCTTCGGGCGCGGCAGCCTGAAGATGCTGTCACCGGCCAACCGCCGCATCCTCGCCTACCTGCGCGAGTACACCGGGCCCGACGGCCGCCACGAGATCGTCCTCTGCGTGGCCAACCTGTCCCGCGCCGCCCAGGCCGCCGAACTCGAGCTCTCCGCCTACGACGGCAAGGTGCCGGTCGAGATGGTCGGTGGCTCGCCATTCCCGCCGATCGGCCAGCTCAACTACCTGCTGACCCTGCCGCCGTACGGCTTCTACTGGTTTCTGCTCGCAGACGAGGCGCAAATGCCCACCTGGCACGTACCCCCCGTGGACCGGCTGCCCGAGCTGCCCACCCTGGTCATCAAGCACGACCTGCAGGAGCTGCTGCGCGGCGCTGCCGGCGGCACCCTGGCGCGGGAATCCCTGCCGGCCTACCTGCCCAAGCGCCGCTGGTTCTCCGGCGACGGCGCGGGCGAGGTGCGCCTGCTCTATGCCGTGCCCTTCGGCGAGGCGGACGAGCTCTGCGTGCTGGCCGAGGTGGAAAGCCGCGACGGCGAGCGCCGCGAGCACTACCAGTTGCCGCTGGCTTTCGTCGCCGAACACCAGGCGGGCAGCGCCGTGCCCGAGCAACTGGCCCTGGCGCGCCTGCGCCGGGGGCGCCAGGTCGGCCTGCTCACCGACGCCTTCACCCTGCCGGGCTTCGTCCGCCAGGTGGTGCGCCAGCTGAGTCGCGGCCAGGTGCTGCGCTGGCAGGGCAGCGAGCTGCAGTTCGCCCCGACCTCGCGCCTGGTGGACTTCATCGGCGCCCTGGACGGCGACGTCAACCTCGTCTCCGCCGAGCAGTCCAACAGCTCGGCGGTGATCGGCGAGAGCATGGTGCTCAAGCTGGTGCGCCGGGTGCTGCCCGGCATCCACCCGGAAACCGAGATGGGCGGCTACCTCACCGAGCAGGGCTTCGCCAACATCCCGCCGTTGCTGGGCGAGGTGCGCCGGGTCGACGAAGCGGGCACCCCGCACACGCTGATGGTGCTGCAGGCCTTCCTCAGCAACCAGGGCGACGCCTGGCAATGGACGCAGAACACCCTGGAACGCGCCGTGCGTGACGAGCTGGCCGGTGGCGTGTCCGGGCTGGAGAGCCAGTACACCGCGCTGGTGGAACTGGAGGCCTTCGCCCGCATGCTCGGCCGCCGTCTCGGCGAGATGCACGAGGTGCTCGCCCGCCCCAGCGACAACCCCGACTTCGGCTACCGGGGCAGCGACACGGCGCAAACCGGCGCCTGGGCCCACAGCGTCGGCGTGCAGCTGCGCGAGGCACTGGAGCGGGTGGCCGAATCCCGCGAAGGCCTTTCCGACTCCGCCCGGGCGCTGGCCGACTGGCTGGGCAGCCACCAGGCCGGGCTGCTGGAGGTGGTCGACAAGCTGGCCCTGCGCAGCGCCGGCGGCATCCGCATCCGCGTGCACGGCGACCTGCACCTGGGGCAGGTACTGGTGGCCCAGGGCGATGCCTTCATCATCGACTTCGAAGGCGAGCCGACCCGCAGCCTGGACGAGCGCCGCGCCCACCACAGCCCGCTGAAGGACGTGGCCGGCATGCTGCGCTCCTTCGACTACGCCGCCGCCATGGCCCTGCGCAACGCCCAGGGCGCCGATGCCTCCAGCGAGGCCGAGGCGGCCCGCCAGCGCATCGCCAGCGCCTACCGCAGCCAGGCCCGCACGGCCTTCCTTGACGCCTATCGGCTGGCCGCCGCCAACCTGCCGCACGCCTGGCACGAGCGTGACGGCGAGGTCGCCGCCCTGGCGCTGTTCAGCATCGAGAAGGCCGCCTACGAAATCCTTTACGAAGCCCGCTACCGCCCCGATTGGCTGGATGTGCCGATGCTGGGGCTGGTGGAACTGGGCCGCCATCTCCTGGGGAGCAAGAAATGAATGATGTGACGATGGAGCAGGGCGCCGACCGCGCCCAGATCGAGGCACTGGTGCGTGCCGAGCACGGCGACCCCTTCGCCTTCCTCGGCCCGCACCATGACGACCAGGGCCCGGTGGTCCGGGCCTACCTGCCGGGCGCCCTGGGCGTCGAGCTGCTGGATGGCGACAGCGGCCAGACCCTGTGCCCCTTCGAACAGGCCGCCACGCCGGGCCTGTTCATCGCCCGGCCCGCGCAGCTGCAGCGCTACCGCCTGCGCATCCACTGGAGCGAAGGCGTGCAGGAAACCGAAGACCCCTACGCCTTCGGCCCGCTGCTGGGCGAGACCGACCTCTACCTGTTCGCCGAGGGCAACCATCGCGAACTGGGCAAGGTCTTCGGCGCCCAGCTCACCGAGCACGAGGGCGTGCCCGGCGTGCGTTTCGCCCTGTGGGCGCCCAATGCCCGGCGCGTCTCCGTGGTGGGCGCGTTCAACGGCTGGGACGGGCGCCGCCACCCCATGCGCCTGCGCCACCCGGCGGGGGTCTGGGAGCTGTTCGTGCCCCGCCTGCAGGCGGGCGAGGTGTACAAGTACGAGCTGCTCGGCCAGCACGGCCTGCTGCCGCTCAAGGCCGACCCGGTGGCCCTGGCCACCGAGCTGCCGCCGGCCACCGGCTCGGTGGTCAGCGCGCCGCTGGACTT
This sequence comes from Pseudomonas sp. Pc102, assembly GCF_018408275.1. Taxonomy (NCBI): domain Bacteria; kingdom Pseudomonadati; phylum Pseudomonadota; class Gammaproteobacteria; order Pseudomonadales; family Pseudomonadaceae; genus Pseudomonas; species Pseudomonas sp. Pc102. The sequence continues at coordinate 3,266,378 of NZ_AP021905.1, forward strand.
CCACTGGCAGGACCAGGACTGGATGGACGGCCGCCAGCGCGGCCAGGCCCATGACCGCCCGCTGTCGATCTACGAAGTGCACGTCGGCTCCTGGCGCAAGGAGGGTGGCAACGACGGCCGCGTGCTCAACTGGCACGAGCTGGCCGAACAGCTGATTCCCTACGTGCAGGAGCTGGGCTTCAGCCATATCGAGCTGCTGCCGATCATGGAGCACCCCTTCGGCGGTTCCTGGGGCTACCAGCCGCTGTCGCAGTTCGCGCCCACCTCGCGCTACGGCAGCCCGCGCGACTTCGCCGCCTTCATCGACGCCTGCCACCGCGCCGGCATCGGCGTCATCCTCGACTGGGTGCCGGCGCATTTCCCCACCGACGCCCACGGCCTGGGCCGCTTCGACGGCACCGCGCTGTACGAGTACGAACACCCCTTCGAGGGCTTCCACCAGGACTGGGACACCTACATCTACAACCTCGGCCGCACCGAGGTGCACGGCTTCATGCTGGCCTCCGCGCTGCACTGGCTGCGCGCCTACCACATCGACGGGCTGCGCGTGGACGCCGTGGCCTCGATGCTCTACCGCGACTACTCGCGCAAGGACGGCGAGTGGATCCCCAACCGCCACGGTGGGCGCGAGAACCTGGAGGCCATCGACTTCCTGCGCCATCTCAACGACGTGGTCGCCACCGAGGCGCCGGGCGCGCTGGTGATAGCCGAGGAGTCCACCGCCTGGCCCGGCGTCAGCCGGCCCACCCGCGAGGGCGGCCTGGGCTTCGCCTACAAATGGAACATGGGCTGGATGCACGACAGCCTGAAGTACGCCAGCGAAGACCCGGTCAACCGCAGCCATCACCACCACCAGCTGACCTTCGGCCTGCTCTACGCCTTCTCCGAGCACTTCATCCTGCCCATCTCCCATGACGAGGTGGTGCACGGCAAGCGCTCGCTGCTGGACAAGATGCCCGGCGACCGCTGGCAGAAGTTCGCCAACCTGCGCCTCTACTTCAGCTTCATGTGGAGCCATCCGGGCAAGAAGCTGCTGTTCATGGGCTGCGAGTTCGGCCAGTGGCGCGAGTGGAGCCATGACAGCGAACTGGACTGGTACCTGCTGCGCTACGGCGAGCACCAGGGCGTGCAGACCCTGCTGCGCGACCTCAACGCCCTGTACCGCGCCGAGCCTGCGCTGCACCAGCTGGACGGCGTCGCCGAAGGCTTCCAGTGGCTGATCGGCGATGACAAGGCAAACAGCGTCTACGCCTGGCTGCGCAAGGGCCAGGACGGCGCGCCCCTGCTGGTGGTGCACAACTTCACCCCCGTGCCGCGCTCGGGCTACCGCATCGGCGTACCGCTGCCCGGCACCTGGCAGGTGCTGCTCAACAGCGATGCCGAAGGGTACGCCGGCAGCAACGCCGGCACCCTCGCCGAAGCGCACGCCGAGGACGAGGCCAGCCACGGCCAGCCCCACTCCCTGGTGCTCGACCTCCCGCCGCTGGGCGCGTTGATCCTCAAGCCCACCTCGACCTAGGTTGGCGTGAGCAAGGCGAGGCCCAACGGTGAGAGGTCGGGCCGGGCGCAAGGGCGAGGTTTGCGTAGGGTGGAGGTCGCTTTTCACCTCCACCAGCGGTGTTTCGCCGGGCCGCGATGGTGGATGGGTGAAGCGCCATCCACCCTACACACTGCGTTGGGCTTCGTGCCTCAACCCAACCTGCATCCGCGCCAGGACGGCTCCAAGTTGTGGGAGCGGCTTCAGCCGCGAAAGACCCACGGCCGGCACAAGGTTTCGCGCGGCCGGACATCCCATCGCGAATGAATTCGCTCCTACAAGGGGCGGTAGCCCGGCTGCAGGCCGTAGGTTGGCGCCGAGCGCAGCGAGGCCCACCGGTGCGGGGCCGGCTCTGCTGCGTTGGGCTTCGTGCCTCAACCCAACCTGCATCCGTGCCAGGACGGCTCCAATTTTGTGGGAGCGGCTTCAGCCGCGAAAGACCCACGGCCGGCACAAGGTTTCGCGCGGCCGGACATCCCATCGCGAATGAATTCGCTCCCACAAGGGGCGGTAGCCCGGCTGCAGGCCGTAGGTTGGCGCCGAGCGCAGCGAGGCCCACCGGTGCGGGGCCGGCTCTGCTGCGTTGGGCTTCGTGCCTCAACCCAACCTGCATCCGTGCCAGGACGGCTCCAATTTTGTGGGAGCGGCTTCAGCCGCGAAAGACCCGCAGCCGGCACAAGGTTTCGCGCGGCTGGACATCCCATCGCGAATGAATTCGCTCCTACGGGAACGGCCCCAGCACCTGGCGGTAATGCTCCGCGCCTTGCGCTGTCTGGCGGGTGAGGGTGAGTTCCAGGCCCTGGGGGTTCTCCACCGGGGTGCCGGTGAGGGCGGTCCAGCCCTTGCCGGGGCGCCAGGTGCGCAGGTCGAAGTCGCTCACGCCACTCATCACCGCCACGCCCTTGCCGGGTGCCGGCAGCGGGTAGCGCGAGCCGGCGCTGGAGGCGGCGCGGTACAGGGTGTCGCCCTCCACCCACCAGCGCACCCGCAGCAGCAGGCCGGGGCGGGACGGGGCGACGCGGACCAGCTCCAGGCGCGGCGGCCCGTTGCCGCCACCGCGCAGTACCAGGGCCGGCGGCCCGGAGCGGATCGGCAGCGCGTCGGCGTCGGCGTCCGGGCGCAGGGGTTCCAGCAGCTCGGTGGTGGCGCGTTGGGCCAGGTCGCGCTGCAACTGGTTGAGCGCGCGCAGCAGCTCATCGTTGCGTTCGGCAGTTGCCTGCAGGTGCGCGTCGCTGCGGCTCACGCTGTCCAGGCCGCGCCAGGCCACCAGCGACACCAGGGCCATCAGCAGGATCGCCACCATCACCTCGATCAGGGTGAAACCATGCTGACCCCTCATCACTGCACCTCGATGCGGCCGGACGGCTCGCGCACGACCCTGACGCTGTTGTGCCCATCCGACAGCTCGATGCGCGCCGGCTCGCCGATCCACTCGGCGTCGATCAGCAGCCAGCGCCCGCTGCTCAGGCGCACGTCCAGCGGGCTCACCTGCCAGGTGCGCGGGCGCAGCTGCGGGTCGCCGGCGAACACCCGCGCATCGGCACCGCCATCTTCCAGGCGCAGGAAGCGGTAACCGCGTGCGTCCGGCTGCCAGGCGATGGCGCGACCGTCAGCGCGGGCCTCGTCCTGGGCACTCTGCAACAGCAGCGCCAGGCGCTTGGCGTCCTCGCGCAGCAGGCGCGCCGGGTCGGGGCGGATGCTCAGGCTCACCGCCGCCGTGGCGATGCCGACGATCACCAGCACCACCATCAGCTCGATCAGGGTGAACCCCCGTTGCGCGTGCCCGGCACACTCGGGAGGAGATGACATAAAACCGTGAAGATCGGCTGCTAGCGTCGGCGCCAGGAATTTCCGGAGAACCGTCGCATGCGCCTTGTCAGCCGCTTCAACCCCGCCGCATGGGTCCAGGGCACCGCACTGGCGGCGACCCTGGCGGGCCTGGTCACCTGGGGCTTGCTGCTGGGCGACCCCGGGCCCCAGCAGGCCCAGGCGCTCAGCCGGGCCCCGCAGCCGGTGCCTGCCGCCGCCCGGGAGGCGGCGCAATGGTTCGCCAGCCGCGCCAGCCAGCTGGACGTGCGCCTCACCGGGCTGTTCGCCGGGGAGCGTGGCGCCGTGGCCATCCTCGCGGTGGACGACGCGCCGCCCCGCGCCTTCCTCGCTGGCGAGAGCCTGGGGGAGGGCGTACGCCTGGACGCCATCGAACGGGACGCGGTGATCATCGCCCGGGGCGGTGAAACCCAGCGCCTGTCCATCGCCCGCCTGCCCGACGCGCCGCCGCTGCCCTCGCTGCGCTGAGTTCACGGCGTCACCTGCAGGCGGTCGCGCGCCACCAGGGTTTCCAGGCGCGCCAGGGGCGGGCCGCCACGTTCACGGTCGTACACGCGCAGGCTCAGTTGCAGCAGGTCGCCCAGCGGGGTCACGCGCTGCTCGCAGCTCAACCGCAGGCGCCCCTGATCACAGTCCAGCACCTTGCGGCCGACACCCGGCAGCCCCTCCAGGCGCAGCTCGGCGAGGCGCGACTGGGCCGCCAGCAGGGCGATGGAACGGTCGCGCAGCAAGCCGTCGGCCTGGGTCATCTGCCCGGCGGCACGCACCGCCGCCGACATGGCCACGGCAACGATGGCCAGCGCCACCAGCACTTCGATCAGGGTGAAACCGGCCGCTTGCCGGGGCGTTGCGTGGGCCTTGCGCATGGGCGGGTCACGGGTCGGTGAAGGAGGCTCCAGCCTAGCGCCGGCGTCTGACGAAACGCTGACGGAAACACCGGAGGACGGCGCCCCCAAACGCGGGCCTATCGGCGCGCAGCCCCCTGCCACGGGCGTCGTGGCGGGGCGCGGGGGAAATCCTCCCGAGGATTTTCAATACCAGTGACATATGCGCTTGGAACAATCCGGGTCGACAGGACGGGCCCGCCTCCACGGAGCGGGCCGAGGCAGACCCAAGGAGTGTCGAGATGGATATCGCGCGGTTCAGCTCCCCGGTTCGCGGCCGGAATGGCCAGCAGGGCTTCACCCTCATCGAGATCATGGTGGTGGTGGTGATCCTCGGCATCCTCGCCGCCATGGTGGTGCCCAAGGTGCTCGACCGCCCCGACCAGGCCCGTGCCACCGCCGCTCGCCAGGACATCGCCGGGCTGATGCAGGCGCTCAAGCTCTACCGCCTCGACCAGGGCCGCTACCCGAGCCAGAACGAAGGCCTGAAGGTGCTGGTGGAACGCCCGGCGAACGCCACCTCGAGCAACTGGCGCTCCTACCTCGAGCGCCTGCCCAACGACCCCTGGGGCCGCCCCTACAACTACCTCAACCCCGGCGCCAACGGCGAGGTGGACATCTTCTCCCTGGGGGCCGACGGCCAGCCCGAGGGCGAGGGCGTCAATGCCGACATCGGCTCCTGGCAGCTGTAGGCCGCGCCGTGCATCCCCTGGCCAGCCAGCGCGGCATGGCGGTGATCAGCGCCTTGCTGATCGCGACTGTCGTGGCGGTCATCGCCGCCGGCATGATCGCCCGCCAGGCGCGCATCACCCGCGCCGTGGAGAGCGAGCAGCAGCGCCTGCAGGGCGCCTGGGCCGCGCGAGGTGCCCTGGAGTGGAGCCGCCAGCGGCTCTGGGAGGAGCGCCTGCGCGAGCCGGCCACCCGTCTCGACCAGGCCTGGGCACAGCCGCTGCGCAACCTGAACCTGGGCGAGGGCGCCGCCTTCGAGGGCGCGATCATCGACGAACAGGGCCGCTTCAACCTGCGCAACCTGGTGCAGGACGACCAGCTCGACCCGCTGGAGATGGCCACCTTCGAACGCCTCTGCGCGCTGCTCGGCGTGCCGCCGGAAGCGGCCTCGCGCATCGCCCGCCGGGTGATCGACGGCTATGCCTATCGCCGCCAGCCGCCCCGCAGCGAGCCGGCCGGCGGCAGCGGTTTCGACAGCGGCCGGCTGACCTCGCCCGAGGCGGAGGATCGCGCCATCGAAGCCAGACGCCCCATGCTGCGCCGCCTGGAGGACCTCGCCGGGCTGCCCGGCGTACCCGCCGACGTGCTGCAGCGCCTGGCGCCCTTCGTCACGCTGCTGCCCATGCCCACCTGGGTCAACGGCAACACCACCTCCGCCGAGGTGATCGCCGCGCGGGTGCCCGGCCTCGGCCTGGAGCGCGCCCGCGCCCTGGTCGCCGAGCGCGACCGCGGGCTGTGGTTCATCAACAGCGGTGACGTGCTCAACCGCCTGCGCATGCCCGACCTGACCACCGAGCGGGTGCGCATCGGCATCACCAGCGAATGGTTCCTGGTGCGCGGGCTGGCCCGCGCCGGAGAGCGTCGCATCCCGGTGGAGGCCCTGCTGCTGCGTGCCGAGGAGAGCCAGCCGCGCATCGTATGGTCGCGGGTGGGCGCATGAACGCGTCGCTGCGGATCGCCCTGCCACCCCTGGCCGGCCTGGGGCCCGACAGCCAGGTGGAACATGCCTGGCTGGATCGCCAGGGCCACCTCGCCAGCGAGGGGCGGGCCAGCCTCGCCGAACTCGGCCGCCAGGCCCGTGGCAAGGCCGTGGAGCTGACCCTGCACCCGGACGACAGCCTGCTGGCCAGCCTCGAACTGCCGCCGCTGCCCGCCGCGCGCCTGGGCGATGCGGTGCGCTGTGCGGCCGATGGCCTGGTGCTCGGGGGCTGCGACGCGCTGCACCTGGTGCACGGCCCGCGCCAGGCAGACGGCCGGGTGCAACTGGCCTGGCTGGAGCGCGAGCGCCTGCAACGCCTGCTGCAGTGCCTGCGCCAGTGCGCGCTGGAGCCCCGTGGCCTGTATGGCGCGCCGTTCTTCCTGGGCGTCGACGCCGGAGCCGCCTGCGCGCAGCTGCGTGACGGCCAGTTGCTGGTGCGTGAGAGCGTTCAGGGCGCCTGGGTGCACCCCCTGCCCGAGGACTGTGCGCCGCGCCTGCTGGAGAGCGGCGAGGCACCGCACTGGCCTGGCGATGTCCCCGGGGGCCTGCCGGGCGAGGCGGTCGGCGCCAGCCGCCGCTGGACCGGCCCGCTGCCCGCCTGCAACCTGCTGCAGGGGCTGGCGGGCCCCGTCCGGGGGCCGCGGCGCTGGGGCCGGGCACTGGCCTGTTGCGCCCTGGCCGTTGGCGTCTGGACCCTCGGGCTCAACCTGCACGCCACCCAGATGGCCCACCAGGGGCAGGCGCTCAAGCAGCAGATGGCGCAGCGGGTGAAACAGGTCTTCCCGCAGTTGCCCGTGGTGCTCAATCCCCTGCAGCAAGCCCGCCAGCAACGCGACGCGCGCCTGGCCGGCGGCAGCCAGGATGGGCCCGGTCGCTTCGCCGCCATGGTGCAGCAGGCCGTGGTCGCCATGCCGTTCGCCCTGGGCACCCTCGAATCCCTCGACTACGACGGCGAGACCCTGCGCCTGGTGCCCCGTGCCGGGGCCCGCAAGCCCCCGGTGGACCCGGCCTGGCAGGCGAGCCTGGCCCAGGCCGGGTTGCAGGCGGCCATCGGCGCGGATGGCTGGAGCCTGAAGCCGCTGCCACCGGGCGACGCCCCCAGCGGCGAGGCCGGCCGCGATGAATGAGCGCCTGCAACGCCTGCGTAGCGCCTGGCACCAGCAGAAGGCCCAGGCCCGCCAGCGCTGGCAGCGGCTGGGCCCGCGCGACCGGCGCATCCTGCGCCTGGCGGCCATCGCGCTGCCGCTGATGCTGCTGTGGTTCGCCCTGATCGAACCGCCCCTGGCGCGCATCGAGCACTGGCAGGCCGAGCTGCCGCGCCTGCGTGCCCAGGCACAGACCCTCGAGGCGGTGCTGGCCGAGGTGCAGGGGCCGGCGGCCCTGGCGCCGGGCGCATCGCTGGAATCGCTGTTGCGCCAGGGGCTGGATGGCAACGGCCTGGCCGGCCACTACCAACTGCACGTGGACGGCCCGCACTGGCAGCTGGAACTGCAAGGCGCCCCGGCGCAAGGGGTGATGGACTGGCTGCTGGGCGTGACCCCGGGCCTGCCGCTGGAGCTGCGCCAGGTGCGGCTGCGGCGCGACGGCGGGACAGAAAGCGAACGGACGGACGCCCGGCTTTCCGGCGTCGTCGGCATGGAACAGGCGCCAGGCGCTAAGGAATCCTCATGAAGCGGTTCGATGGACAAGGGCTGCGGCGACCGCTGCGGCATGGGGCGGCGATTTCCCTCGCGGCGGTGCTCGCCGCCTGCAGCCAGTCCGGCGGCACGCCGCCGCCGCTGCCGATCCCTGCCGCCAGCGAGCTGGGCCGGCCCATGGCGCGGGTGGGGCAGGGTGACGCCCTGGTGGAACGCGAGCGCACCCAGGCCCAGGCCGAGCGCCAGCAGCAGGTGGCGCGGGCGCAGCGCGCGCAACAGGCCGCCCGGCACCCCGGCACGCCGCCCCGGGACACCCGCGCCACCGGGCTGGGCGAGCAGCCGGTGCAGCTGAACTTCGTCGAGGCCGACATCCCCGCCGTGTTGCGTGCGCTGTCGCGCGCCACCGGCCGGCAGTTCCTCGCCGACCCCCGGGTCAAGGGCCAGCTGACCCTGGTCTCCGAGGGCGAGGTGCCGGCCCGTACCGCCTACGACATGCTCCTGGCGGCGCTGCGCATGCAGGGCTTCTCGGTGGTGGAGGTGGGCGGCGTCAGCCAGGTGGTGCCGGAGGCGGACGCAAAGCTGCTCGGCGGCCCGGTCAGCGCCGCCGACCGTCCGGCGGGCAATGGCATGGTCACCCGCACCTACCGCCTGCAGTACGAGAACGCGGTGAACCTGATCCCGGTGCTGCGCCCCATCGTCTCGCCGAACAACCCGATCAACGCCTACCCGGGCAACAACACGGTGGTGGTCACCGACTACGCGGAGAACCTCGAGCGGGTCGCGGCGATCATCGCCAACATCGACGTGCCCGGCTCCATCGACACCGACGTGGTGCCGGTGCAGAACGGCATCGCCACCGACATCGCCGCGATGGTCGCCGAGCTGATGGAGAGCCCGGGCAACGACGCCACGCAGAAGGTCGCGGTGATCGGCGACCCGCGCTCCAACAGCATCATCCTGCGTACCGGCAGCCCCGAACGCAGCGAGCTGGCCCGCCAACTGATCGCCAAGCTCGACAGCGCCCAGGGCAACCCCAGCAACCTGCACGTGGTGTACCTGCGCAACGCCCAGGCCAACAAGCTGGCCCAGGCACTGCGCGGCCTGCTCACCGGTGAGGGCGAGGGCGCCGGGCAGGGCGACGGCAGCCGCGCGCAGCTCAATGGCGGCAACCTCGGCGGCAGCGCGCAGAACACCACGGGCAGCGGCGCAAGCTCCGGCACCTCCACCAGTGGCAACGGGCAGGCCGGCAGCTCCGGTGGCTACGGGCAGTCGGGCGGCGGCCTGCTGTCGGCGGCCAAGGGGCAGGGCGGCCAGGAGGGCGCGGTGGCCTTCTCCGCAAATGGCATCACCGTTCAGGCCGATACCACCACCAACACCCTGCTGATCTCCGCGCCGGACCCGCTGTACCGCAACCTGCGCGAGGTCATCGACCTGCTCGACCAGCGCCGCGCGCAGGTGGTGATCGAGAGCCTGATCGTCGAAGTCAGCGAGGACGACACCAGCGAATTCGGCATCCAGTGGCAGGCCGGCAACCTGGCCGGCAACGGCTGGATCGGTGGCGCCAACCTCGGCGGCGCCGGCCTCAACACCGCCGCCAAGAACAGCATCGACGTGCTGCCGGGCGGCCTCAGCATCGGCAAGGTCTCCGGTGGCGTGGACATCCCCGGCATCGGCCGCGTGCTCGACCTCAAGGTCCTGGCCCGCGCGCTGAAGAGCAAGGGCGGTACCAACGTGCTGTCCACGCCCAACCTGCTGACCCTGGACAACGAGGCGGCGAGCATCTTCGTCGGCCAGACCATTCCCTTCGTCAGCGGCAACTACGTCACCAGCGGCGGCGGCACCAGCAACAACCCGTTCCAGACCATCGAGCGCGAGGAAGTGGGCCTGCGCCTCAACGTGCGGCCGCAGATATCCGAGGGCGGCACGGTGAAGCTGGACATCTACCAGGAAGTCAGCAGCGTCGACGAGCGCGCCGACAACGAGGCCGGAACCGTGACCAACAAGCGCGCCATCGACACCAGCATCCTCCTCGACGACGGGCAGATCATGGTGCTCGGCGGGCTGCTGCAGGACAGCTTCGTGCAGAGCAGCGACGCCGTGCCCGGGCTCGGCAGCCTGCCCGGCATCGGCGCGCTGTTCCGCAGCGACCGCCGCGCACGGACCAAGACCAACCTGATGGTGTTCCTGCGGCCCTACATCATTCGCGACGACGGCGTGGGGCGCAGCATCACCCTCAACCGCTACGACTTCATCCGCCGTGCCCAGGGCGCGTTGCAGCCCGAGCGCAAGTGGCCCCTCAGCGACATGCAGGCGCCGCAATTGCCGCCGGCCGAACAGGCCATGCCGCCGGAGCCGGCCGCGCCGCTGCCGGCCCCGCGGCCCCGGCCCATGCGCGCCGTGCCGTTGCGCCCGGGCGAGCGGCCATGAGCGCGCTGCCCTACGCCTGGGCCCGCGCCCAGCGCCTGCTGCTGCAGGGCGAGGGGGAGGGGGCGGTGCTGCTGGTGAGCCCCAGCACCCCCGGCTGGGCCATAGGCGAGGTGCGCCGCCGCCATGGCGCGACAGCCATCCAGCGGGTCACCGAGGCCGAGTTGGAGGCCCTGCTGGCCAGTGCCTACGCCGATACCGGCAGCGCCGCGGCCGTGGTCGGCGCCGCCGAGAGCGAGGTGGACCTGGACCGCCTGCTGCAGGACATGCCCGAGGTCACCGACCTGCTGGACACGGAGGACGGCGCGCCGGTGATCCGCATGATCAACGCCCTGCTGACCCAGGCCGCGCGGGACGAGGCCAGCGACATCCACATCGAGCCCTTCGAGACCCATTCGGTGGTGCGCTACCGGGTGGACGGCGCGCTGCGCGACGTGGTTGCCCCGCGCAAGGCGCTGCACGCGGCCCTGGTGTCGCGGATCAAGATCATGGCGCAGCTGGACATCGCCGAGAAGCGCCTGCCGCAGGACGGCCGCATCGCCCTGCGGGTGGCCGGGCGGCCCATCGACGTGCGCGTCTCCACCGTGCCCACCGGCCACGGCGAGCGGGTGGTGATGCGCCTGCTGGACAAGCAGGCCGGGCGCCTGCGCCTGGAGACCCTGGGCATGGCGCCGACGCTGCTGGAGCGGCTCGACCGGCTGATCCGCCAGCCCCACGGCATCGTGCTGGTCACCGGGCCCACCGGCAGCGGCAAGACCACCACCCTCTACGCCGCCCTGGCGCGGCTGGATGCCGCCACCAGCAACATCCTCACGGTGGAGGACCCGGTGGAATACGACCTGCCGGGCATCAGTCAGATCCAGGTCAACGCGCGCATCGACATGAGCTTCGCCCTGGCCCTGCGCGCCATCCTGCGCCAGGACCCGGACATCATCATGATCGGCGAGATCCGCGACCTGGAGACGGCGCAGATCGCCGTGCAGGCCTCCCTCACCGGCCACCTGGTGCTGGCCACGCTGCACACCAACGACGCCGTCTCCGCCGTCACCCGCCTCACCGACATGGGCGTGGAGCCCTTCCTGCTGGCCTCCAGCATGCTCGGCGTGCTCGCCCAGCGCCTGGTACGCCGCCTGTGCAGCCAGTGCCGCGAGCCCGACCCGGCCTTTCCCGGGCAGTGGCGCGCGGTGGGCTGCGCGGCCTGCAACCACACCGGCTACAGCGGCCGCACCGGCATCCACGAACTCTTCGTGATCGACGACGACATCCGCCGCCTGATCCACCAGGGCGAGGCCGAGCAACGCCTGCGCGAAGCCGCCCGCGCCGCCGGCATGGCCAGCATGCGCGAGGACGGCGAGCGCTGGGTGCGGGACGGCTTCACCACGCCCGAGGAAATCCTCCGCGTGACGAGGGACGCCTGATGAACCGCTACCGTTTCGAAGCCGCCGACGCCAGCGGCCGCATCGAGAGCGGCACCCTGGAGGCCGACAGCCCGCGCGGTGCCATGGGGCTCTTGCGCAGCCGTGGCCTGACGCCCCTGGAGCTGGCCGAGGAGGAGGGCGGTGGCAGCGCCGCTGGCGGCCTGTTCGCGCCGCGCCTGTCCGATGGCGACCTGGCCTGGGCGACCCGCCAGCTGGCCAGCCTGCTGGCGGCGGGATTGCCCCTGGAGTCGGCGCTATCGGCCACTGTCGAGCAGGCCGAGCGCCGCCACATCGCCGAGACCCTGGGCGCGGTCCGCACCGACGTGCGCAGCGGCATGCGCCTGGCCGAAGCCCTGGCGGCGCGCCCGCGCGACTTCCCCGACATCTACCGCGCGCTGATCGCCGCCGGGGAGGAGTCCGGCAACCTGGCCCAGGTGATGGAGCGCCTGGCCGACTACATCGAGGAGCGCAACAACCTGCGCGGCAAGATCCTCACCGCCTTCATCTACCCCGCGGTGGTGGGGCTGGTGTCCATCGGCATCGTCATCTTCCTCCTCGGCTTCGTCGTGCCCCAGGTGGTCAGCGCCTTCTCCCAGGCGCGCCAGGACCTGCCGGCGCTGACCCGGGTGATGCTCCAGGCCAGCGACTTCGTGCGGGCCTGGGGCGTGCTCTGCTTCGCCGGCATCGCCGGGGCCTTCTGGGGCTGGCGGCTGTACCTGCGCGACGCCGCCGCGCGCCTGGCCTGGCACGCGCGGGTGCTGCGCCTGCCGCTGCTGGGGCGCTTCGTGCTGGGGGTGAACACCGCGCGCTTCGCCTCCACCCTGGCGATCCTCGGCAGCGCCGGCGTACCGCTGCTGCGCGCCCTGGACGCCGCCCGCGAGACCCTGGCCAACGACCGCCTGGCCGCCTGCGTGGCCGACGCCACCCTCGCCGTGCGCGAAGGCATCAGCCTGGCCAGCGCGCTCAAGGCCGGCGGCGTGTTCCCGCCCATCCTCATCCACCTCATCACCAGCGGCGAGAAGACTGGCTCCCTGCCACCCATGCTCGACCGCGCCGCGCAGACCCTGTCCCGCGACATCGAGCGCCGCGCCATGGGCATGACCGCACTGCTGGAGCCGCTGATGATCGTGGTCATGGGCGGCGTGGTGCTGACCATCGTCATGGCCGTGCTGCTGCCCATCATCGAGATCAACCAACTGGTGCAGTAGGGGCGCTCGCTACGACATTGCGTCCCCTGGGGCGAAACGCTTGTAGGGTGTGCTGCGCGCACCTGGGATTTTCCGGAAGCACCGAGCGGCGTTGCGCACGGCACACCCTACGGCACGGGTTCATCCTGCCGAGCCCCTTCGCGAATGAATTCGCTCCCACAAAAAACCACTGACCGGCACCGGCCTTGCCAACACCTGAGCCCCGTCTCCGCGCCACTCGGGTTCATCCTTCCGTCATGCACCGACGGCCCGGGCCAGCAACGGCGGGAGAGCGGGGCCGGCACTCAACGGAAAACGCTCGGCAGCGCTGGCCGAGATGTCAGGAAAGTTTCGTTAACTCCCGAGAAATACTGGAAAAAATCCGTACAGGCTCCCGAGGTTTTTTCCTTTCTCTGTCACCGGAAATTGAGAGCTTCTACCTCGTGGCCAGCCCACCGACGAGCAGGGGAATGTGGCTCGGGGCCAGGCCGCAGCGTGATGCAAGAGCGAACCACTCAACGTCCAGACACGATGAAAGGAGATTCTTCATGTTCAAGCGCAATGTTCTCGCTGTTTCCATGGCCGTCGCCGGCCTGTGCTCCGCCCAGGCCATGGCTGCCGTAGTCGGTGGCGGCGCCACTCTGCCGCAGAACCTGTACAACACCGCTACCGTCCTGCCGTCGGGCTTCAACGCCTACATCGGCGTGGGCAGCGGCGCTGGCAAATCCGCCGTGCTGACCAACGATTCCACCAAGCTGGGCCTGGCTTCCGGCATCACCGTCGACTACGCCGGCAGCGATTCCATCCTGTCCGCCAGCGAGATCTCCACCTACCAGGCCGCTCACCAGTCCCCGGCCGTTCCCACCAGCAGCGCCGCCAACTGGGGCCCGCTGGTCCAGGTTCCCTCGGCCGCCACTTCGGTGACCATCCCCTACAAACTGACCCTGGCCGGTGGCGCCGCGCTGAACAACCTGGACCTGACCAGTGCTCAGCTGTGCGACATCTTCTCGGGCACCATCACCACCTGGAACCAGGTCAACGCCAGCTACCCGGCTACCGCCATCACCGTCGTCTACCGTGCCGGCAGCAGCGGTACCACGGAGATCTTCACCCGTCACCTGAACAGCCAGTGCTCGGCCAAGTTCACCACCAACAGCACCTTCACCACCGCTAACGTCGGTGCCGAGCCGGCGTCCTGGATCGCTGCCACCGGCAGTGCCAACCTGGCCAGCACCGTCGCTTCCACCGAAGGCGCCATCGGCTACGTCGGCCCGGAAGACGTCGATGCCACCAACAACGCCGTAGTGGCCAAGGTCAACGGCCTGCTGCCCACCATCGGCAACGTCACCACAGCGCTGAGCACCATCGCTCCGCCGTCCACCGCCGCTGACCGCGCCGACCCCTCCAAGTGGGTTCCGGTACTGGCCAACCCCGCCAGCGGCTACAAGATCGTGGGCTACACCAACCTGGTGTTCAGCCAGTGCTATAAGGACAGCGCCGACCGCACCGCCATCCGTGACTTCGTTGGCCGCCACTTCAACACCGATGACCTCAACAACAACGACGACGAGATCATCGCCAACAAGCTGATCCCGCTGACCGACAACTGGAAGACTGCTGTTCGCAGCACCTTCTACACCCCGACCAACTCCCTGGCCATCGGCAACACCACCGCCTGCAACGGCATCGGCCGTCCGCTCTAAGCCTCTAACCAGGCACCGCTCCACGAACCGGCAATGGCCTCGCGCCATTGCCGGTTTTCCTGTTTCAGCCGCCTGCCGGGCAGATGAACTTTGCATGACAAAAGTTCGGTCGAGCGCGGCTGCCACCGCCTTGGGTATAGCCATGGCGCGCACCTCAGGGGAGGGCGATGCGCCCGTCTTTCGCGAGAACACAAGGATCCGTAGTGATGCGTTCCCAGCCGAGCAAGCCCGCTTCCCGCACCGCCACCCGCCACGACGGCTTCCTGCCGCTCAAGCCCCTGGCCCAGGCCATCGCCCTGATGCTGCTGGCCGGTGGCGCCCAGGCGGAGCCGGCGTTCAGCGCCGCCTGGTTCGCCGCCAAGGGCGCGGCCCAGGCCTCGGGCGCTACGCGCCCGACCACCCCGGCGCCGGGCACGCCGCCGCCCCTGGCCCAGCAGCAACGGGTGCAGGAGCGCCTGGGGCGCACCTTCGCCAACATGAACAACACGGTGGCGGCCATCGCCGCGGCCCAGGCCGCCCAGGCGGCGGGGCGGGCCGCTGCCTCCAGCGGCCCGCAGACCATTCATAACGGCCTGGGCGGCAACGGCCTCAACGTGGTGATAGGCCCGGACGGCAAGCCGCTGTTCGTCAACGCCGAGGGGCCGGTGCAGACCGACGCCAATGGCAAGGTGCTGGTCTCCATCAAGCAGACCGCCGACAAGGCCATCCTCAACTGGGAGACCTTCAACGTCGGCCGCGATACCACCGTGGCCTTCCAGCAGGACGCCAGTTGGGCCCTGATGAACAAGGTCGGCAACAGCACGGCGCCGAGCCAGATCCAGGGCCAGATCAAGGGCGACGGCACGGTGATGATCCTCAACGGCAACGGCGTGGTGTTCAGCGGCAGCAGCCAGGTCAACGTGCGCAACCTGGTGGCCGCGGCCACCGACTTCAGCGACGAGCAGTTCAAGACCGGCGGCCTCTACAGCGGCAGCAACCCGGCCTTCACCAACGCCCAGGGCGCCATCCGCGTGGAACAGGGTGCGCAGCTCAACACCGCCGCGCCGGCCACCTCCACGGCTGGCGGCGGCTACGTGCTGCTGCTGGGCAAGGAGGTGGACAACGCCGGCACCATTGTCACGCCCAAGGGCCAGGCGCTGCTGGCGGCGGGCGACAGCTTCACCATCCGCAAGGGCTATGGCACCGACGGCAGCCCGACCTCCACCACCCGTGGCAACGAGGTGACCGTCGGCGGCACGGGCACGGTGACCAACAGCGGGGTGATCCTCGCCGCCAGCGGCGACGTGACCCTGGCCGGCCACCAGGTGCGCCAGAACGGCGCGGCCCTGGCCAGCACTTCGGCCGATGCCCGTGGCACGGTGCACCTCACCGCAACCGGCGCCAACGGCAGCGTGACCCTGGGCGAGGGCAGCACCACCGCCATCCTGCTGGACGCCAGCGCCACGGCCCTGGACAGCCAGCGCGATGCGCTGATCGCCCCGGCGGTGACCCAGGATGGCAAGGTGATTCCCGGCGACGCCTACCGCCGCGACCTGTCCCTGGTGCAGATCGACAGCAGCGGCACCGTTGACTTCCAGAAGGGTTCCATCACCCTCGCCACCGGTGGCCAGGTGGCGGTCAACGCCGGCCAGCGCAGCCTGGTGCGTGATGGCGCTGTGATCGACGTCTCCGGCGCCACCGGGGTCAAGGTCGCGATGGAGTCCAACAGCGTCAAGGTCAACCTGCAGGGGAACGAACAGCGCGACTCCTCGGTCAACCGCGATGGCGGCGGCCTGAACAACAACGATGTCTGGGTCGATGTGCGCGACCTGGTGTTCGTGCCCGCCGGCACCAACGGCTATGCCACTGACCGCTGGTACACCGCCGGCGGCCTGCTGGAGGTCGGCGGCTACCTGGGCACCCAGGGCCACAGCGTGGCGGAGTGGATGGCCCAGGGCGGCACCGTCAGCTTCACCGGCAACGAGGTGGTGACCCAGGCCGGCTCGCAGATCAACCTCTCCGGCGGCACCCTGGATGTGCAGGCCGGCACCATCAAGCAGACCTGGCTCAAGGGCGCCGACGGGCGCCTCTACGAGCTCTCCAGCGCACCGGGCGACATCCTCTACACCGGCCTCTACAAGGGCTACGAGGACCACAGCCAGCGCTGGGGCCAGACCGACTACTACTACACTCCGCTGATCGCCCCGAACGAGCGCAAGGAAGGCGGCTACACCGTGGGCCGCGACGCCGGAACCCTGGTGATCGGCACCCGCAACGCCGTGCTGGAAGGCACCCTGGCCAGCGACACCTACCAGGGCGAGCGCCAGACCCGTGGCGCCCAGGCCGGGCTCGACGGCTACAGCCAGTCGCAGAAGGCCGTGGCCCGTGGTGCCCAACTGGTGATGGGCAGCTACACCCCCTGGTACGTGAAGGGCAGCGGCACCCTGGAATATGCCCTGGGCGCCGATGCCAACACCCTGAAAAACGTGATCCTCGGCGAGGGCGGCATCCGCATCGCCGATGGGCTGGACCTGGGTTCGGCCCTGCCGGCCGGCCGCGAGGGCATCCTCTACCTCGACAGTGCCCAGCTCAACGGCTTCAACCTCGGGGCGGTCAAGGTGGCCGCCAGCGAGGGCATCCGCGTCGATGGCGACCTGCAGGTGGCCCCGGCGGGCAACGTCACCCTGTTCGGTCCGAAGGTGGAGGTGAACGCCGACATCACCGCCCATGGCGGCAGCATCCAGCTGGGCAACGTGCTCAACCAGATCACCGCCACCGGCAATGCCGATACCACGCTGGGCGGAGCGGCGTCCGTCACCCTCGCCAGTGGCGCCAGGCTCGATGCCAGCGGCCTGTGGAGCAACCTGCTGCTGGATCCGAACGACAGCCGTGCGCTGGCGTACCTCGATGGCGGCAGCGTCTCCCTGCGCAGCAGCGGCAGCACCCTGCTGGGTAGCGGCAGCCTGGTGGACGTCTCCTCCGGCGCCGCGTTGCTGGCCAGCGGCAAGCTGCAAGGCGGCAAGGGCGGCAACCTGACCCTGGCGGCCAACGCCAACACCGCCAGTGGCGCAGGTGTACTGGGCCTGGGCGGCGAGCTGCGCGGCCAGGGCGTCAAGGGCGGTGGCACCCTGGCGTTGCAGGCCGGCAAGGTGCTGATCAGCGACAGCGCCACCTCGGCCGATGCCGGCACCCTGCTGCTGCGTGGCGACTTCTTCGACAAGGGCTTCTCCGCCTACGAGGTGGCGGGCAACCGCGGCCTGGAAGTGGCCGAGGGCACCCGGGTGGATGTGAGCATGCCGGTGTACCAGCAGGGCGAAGGGGCTGCCAGCCTGGCCACGGGCGGCGCGCCCCGTGACGCCCTGGAAACCTGGACGCCCCCTCTCTACCTGGAGGATGCCGCCAAGGGAATGCTGACCCAGCGCCAGGGGGCCAGCCTGTCGCTGCGCGCCGGCAGCGGCATCACGGCGGTGGGTGATATCGCCACCACCCATCTGCTGGTGGGCAAGGGGGCGATACTCAATGTCGACCCCGGCCAATCCATCGGCCTGGCCGGCATCGGCCAGGTGACGGTGGACGGCACCCTGAACGCATGGGGCGGACGAATCTCGGTCAACTCGATCGTCTCGAACCCGGATATCGCCCTGCAGAAACCGCTGGAGACCTACCAGTCCCTCTGGATCGGCGACAACGCCGTGCTGGATGCCGCCGCCCGCGCCGTCACGGCCGTGGACAGCCGTGGCAATCGCTATGGCACGGTGCGCAACGGCGGCAGCATCGTCATCGGCGGTGAGATCGACCACGCCACGGGCAGCCTAACCGCCACCGACGCCTTCGTGGTGGTGCGCCAGGGCGCGCGCCTGGACGCATCCGGTGCCCAGGCCGTGCTGGACATCCCGGGGCAGGGCGCCACCCCCGTGGCCAGCCATGGCGGCAGCATCGCCTTCGCGTCCACCAGCGGGCTCTATCTGGATGGCCAGTTCAAGGCCGAGGCCGGTGGCGCAGGGGCATCGGGGGGCAGCCTCTCCGTTGCACTCGGTGCCCCGTCCTATCGGATAAACGACCCCAGGGCGACCGATGCAGTACGCCAGGCGCGGGAACTGGTCCTGGCGCAACACCAGGGCGAATCGCTGCCGAGCGGCGTTGAGCCGGGCCAGGGCGCCGCCTGGTTGCGGTACGGAAATGGCCGGCTGGGCGTGGATCAGGTGGTGGGTGGGGGCTTCGACAACCTCTCCCTGCTCAGTACCGGCTTGCTCAGCTTCGACGGGGCGCTGAACCTGGACATGGCCAACGCGCTCAACCTCTATGCCGGTACCTACGGCCTGGCCGAGACGGCCGCTGCAGGATCCATCGTTGATTTGCGGGGTGGCTACCTGCGCCTGGCCGGGGCATCGGGGGCGCCTGCAGACAGCGCAAGTACGGACACCGCCATCCGCGTCGGCAGCTCACAGCGCCCTGCCACGGGTCGGTTGAACCTGTCGGCCAGAGGCCTGCTGGATGTGCGCGATGCCGTCAGGCTGGGCGCCCGGGGCAGCATCCTGATGCTGCAGGGTGGCGCGCAGGTGGTGGACCGTCGGGCCTTCTCCGATGTGCACCTGAGCAGCCAGGGGGACCTGCGGCTGCTGAGCACGGAGGACGCCCGCGCCATGCGCCTGCAAGTGCCCGGCAACCTGGCCATGAGCGCCGCCCAGATCTATACGGGTACTGGTGTCAAAGGGCAGGTGAGTGCATCGAGGATCGACATCGGCCGCAGCGGTAGCGGCCTGCCGTCCGTTCCCTACTCGGCCTTCGGCTCGCTCAGCCTGCAGGCGGACGTCATCAACCAGGGCGGCATCCTGCGCGCGCCGCTGGGCGATCTGATACTCGGCTACCAGGGCGACGCCACCCGCCCCGCCAGCATCGTCAACCTGCTGCCCGGCAGCCTCACCTCGGTCAGCGGTGCCGGCCTGGTGATCCCCTACGGCGGCACGGTGGACGGCAAGACCTGGCTCTACGACGGCGTGTCGCTGTCCAACGACCTGCTCAAGGAAGGGCAGAGCCTGATGCCGGGCAAGGTCGACCTGGTGGGGCAGGTGATCGATGTCGCCCAGGGCGCGGTGGTGGATGTATCCGGCGGTGGCGAACTGGTCGGCGCGGGCTTCGTCTCCGGGCGCGGTGGCTCCACCGATGCGCGCTTCAACCCGCTGATGCAGTACGGCGCCGATGGCTTCCTGCTGCCGGCCCTTGGCAGCAACCCGGTCTACGCCATCGTCCCCGGCGTGCAGGCCGGCTATGCGCCCCAGGGCGGCGAGGGCGGCGCGGTCGACCCCAGGGTGGGCCAGCAGATCACCCTCGGCGCCGGCGTGCCGGGCCTGCCGGCGGGCACCTATACGCTGCTGCCATCCACCTATGCGTTGCTGCCGGGGGCCTTCCGCGTGGAGGTCAACGGCCTGGCCGGGCAGGGCGGCGTCATCGCCACCCAGGCCATGCGCAATGGCTCCTGGTCCACCGCCGGCACCCTCGGCCTGGCCAGCGGCGCGCGGGACAGCCTGGCCAGCCAGGTGATCCTCACCTCGGCCGATGTACTGCGCCGCTACTCCCAGTACAACGAGACCCGCTTCAGCCAGTTCCTCCAGGCCGACGCGGCGCGCCTGGGCATTCCCGCCGCGCTGATGCCCAGGGATGCCAAGGCCTTCAACCTGAGCTTTGCGAACAACACCACCGACCGGCCCAGCTTCAGCTTCGCCGGCGAACTGCTCAAGGCGCGCGGGGAGGGCGGGAGTGGCAGCACCTCCAGCATCACCCAGACCTCCACGGGCAACCTGGAGATCGTCAGGGCCGGGCAGGGCGCCACCGCCGGCTTCAACGGCGTGACCCTGACCGATGAATCCCTCAACGCCATCGGCGCCGGCAGCCTCAACATCGGCGCCTATGCGCGCTCCTTCTACGGCCAGGGCGGCAACTTCATCCAGTTCGACGACGGTGCCAGTAGCACGGGCGGTAGCGTGGCCCGCACCACCAACCTGGTACTGCGCAGCGGTGCGACCCTCAAGGCCCCGGAAGTCTTCCTGGTCACCGCCGGGCCCACCGGCGGCATCACGGTGGAGCAGGGCGCCAGCATCAACACCCTGGGCCAGGGCGCGGCACCCCGTGACTCCCGCGATGGCTACATCTACAAACCGGGCCGCAACAGCGTGCTGGCCGTCTCCAACGGCTACCTGAACATGCTGGCGCCCGACGCCGCCAACCCGCAGGAGCCGCAGAAGGCCCCGGGCAGCATCCGCATCGGTGTGTGCGATGGCGTGTGCAGCGGCACCACCGGGCTCTACTCCGAGGGCACCATCGCCACGGCCACCGACAACGCCTTCGAACTGGGCGAGGCGGTCAACTACGGCACCCGCAACCTGACCCTGGCAGTGGGCGGCATCAACGTCGGCAGTGCCGAGGCGCTGGCCGACCTCGCCGCCCGCAACCTGCTGCCCAGCGGCCTGACCCTCAACCAGCAGGTGCTCGACCGCCTGCTGCGCGGTGACACCAGCACCGGCGCGCCGGCCCTGGAGACCCTGGTGCTGGGCGCTCGCGACTCGCTCAACTTCTTCGGCAATGCCAGCCTGGATACCTACGCGGCCGATGGCAAATCGCGCCTCAAGGAACTGGTGCTGACCACCCCGGCCCTCTACGGCAAGGGCGAGGCGGGCGAGACCGCGCGCATCCACACCTCCAACCTGATCTGGAACGGCGCCCACAACGAGGCCGGTTCCATCATTGCCAGTGGTGCCGGCACCGGCGCGGGCAACCTGGTGATCGACGCCGAGCGCATCGAGTTCGGCTACCAGCCGGACGCGCAACCCACCGCCGCGACGATTCGCGATCGCCTGGCCGTGGGCTTCGCCAACGTCAACCTCAACGCCAGCGAGCGCATCACCGCCAACCACAAGGGCGGCCTTTCGGTGTACCAGCGCCAGGATGGCTATGTCACCGGCAAGGGCTTCCAGTACAGCGGCGGCAACCTGACCATCAGCACGCCGGTGATGACCGGCGGCGCCGGCTCGGTCAACCGCATCACCGCAGGTGGCGATATCCGCGTCAGTGCGCCGAACGGCAGTGCAGTGCCCAGCATCGGCGGAGACGCTTTGGGCGCCGAGCTGTCCCTCAGCGGCCGCAACCTGCTGCTGGAAGGAGCCGTGGTGCTGCCTAGCGGCAAGCTGAGCCTCAAGGCCGAGGCGCAACTGACCCTCACCGATGCCGCGCGCATCGACCTCGCCGGGCGCAAGGTCACCTTCAACGACGTGAACAAGTACAGCTGGGGCGGCGACCTGATCCTGGAAAGCCGCAACGGCGATATCCGCCAGGCGTCCGGCTCGGTGATCGACCTCTCGGCCACGAACAACCAGGCCGGCAGCCTCAAGGCCACCGCCCTGGCCGCGGGTGCCGGCAGCGTCGACCTGCGCGGCAGCATCCTCGGTAGCAGCAGCGGCTATTACGACGCTGGCGGCACCCTGGTGCCGTTCAAGGCCGGCAGCATTGACATCCGTGCCCAGCACCTGGGCGATGGCGAGCTCAGCGACGACTTCGCCGCTCTCAACCAGCGGCTCAACCAGGGCCAGGTGTTCGGTGGCCGCAGCTTCCAGCTCAAGCAGGGCGACCTGGTGATCGGCGATGGCCTCAAGGCCGGGGCGATCGACGTCTCGGTGGACGGCGGCACGCTCACCGTCAACGGCACCGTGGACGCCAGCGGCGAGCGGGTGGGCTCCATCCGCCTGGCCGGCAAGCAGGGCCTGACCATCGGCGGCAACGCACTGCTGGACGCCCACGGCAGCCTGCTGCGGGTGGACAGCTACGGCAAGATCATCGACTCGCCCAACCGCGCCATGGTGGAACTGGGCTCCGGCGACGGCCTGCTGACCCTGGCCGATGGCGCGCGTATCGACCTGCGCCACGGCACCGCTGCTACCAGTGGCCATGACGGCAAGGCCCGCGGCACCCTGGAACTGAACGCCCCGCGCCTGGGCGGCGCCACCGCCGGCGATATCGCCATCGACGCCAGCGGCAGCCTGGACATCCAGGGCGCCAGGCTGATCGCGGTGAACGGTGTGCAGCGCTACGACGACGCACGCGAGGTCACCGACCCCGTCAACGGGCACCGCTACCAGGAGATCGACCAGAACTACCTGGACCAGAAACACACCGACAGCCTGGCCTTCATCGACAACGCACTGGCCAATGGCGCACTGGTCAACGGCAAGCTGGCCGGCCTCAACAACGGCGCCTATGCCGACGCCTTCCACCTGCGCCCGGGCGTCGAGATCGTCAGCAAGACCGCTGATGGCGACCTGGTGGTGCAGGGTGACCTGGACCTTTCCGGCCATCGCTACGCAAGCCTCAATCCCCATGCCCAGAAGCTCAATGGCGTCTACGGCTCGGGCGAGGTGGGCAACCTGGTGATCCGCTCCGGTGGCGACCTCTCCGTGTTCGGCAGCGTCAACGACGGCTTCATGCCGCCGCCGGAAACCCAGGACGACGCCGGCTGGGTGCTGACGCCCGGCAAGCAGATGTTCAATGGCGATGTGGTGGTGCCGCGCGCTGGTATCGAGTTGCAGGATGGCACCGCCTTCCCGGCGGGGACCGTGCTCAACTACGACCTGCCCATCAAGGCCATGACCCTGGCGGCCGGCACGCGCCTGCCAATCGCTGCGACGCTGGATCAGCCTCTGACGCTGCCAGCCGGCACCGTGCTCTCCGGTGATATACGCAACGCCGACAACAGCCTGGCCTATGCGGCAGGTACGCGACTCTCCGCCGATATCACCCTGGCCAAGGACATGATCCTCGGTGCCGGCACGCTGCTGACAGGCGACACGGCGGTCACGGGCATGAACTGGCCCAAGGGCGTGGCGTTGCCGAACAACCCGCTGCGCTCTGTCGACAGCAGCCATCCGGATGTGGTCGTCCAGTCCGGCAGCCTGACCCTGGCCCTGGGGGCGCTCATCCCAGCCGGAACCGACGTCAAGCTCACCGCCGGCGTGGAGAAGATCAACCTGCGTGGCGGGGATGGCAAGGGGCGCAACTGGGCCGCCGCGCAGATGCTGGCCGAAGGCACTCAATCCTGGTCGTTGCGCGCCGTGGCCGGCGCCGATCTGCAGGCGGCAGACACTCGCCTGGTGGACCCCTACGCCGAGCGGGGCGAGCTTCGCGTGGCCGATACGCACTACGGCTACCTGGTGACCGCCAAGCCCGGGCAGCCCACAGGTGGGCGAGTGCTCACGGCAGAAGGCTCGATGGTGTTCTATGGCGACGAGTCCCATGCCGGCAAGCCCGTGGCGGACGTGGCAGCGGAGTTCGCCATCTCCGAGGATGAGGTCTGCGCCTGGGACAGCCTGTGCAAGGCAACGACCGCTCCGCGCACGCTGACGGCCGAAGGCTCCATGACCTTCTATGGGGACGAATCCCACGCCGGTAAATCCGTGGCGGACGTGGCAGCTGAATTCGCCATCACCGAGGACGAGGTCTGTGCCTGGGCCAGCCTGTGCAATGCAGCGGCGTCACCGCGCCTGCTGACTGCCGAGGGCTCCACGGTGTTCTATGGGGACGCGTCCCAGGCGGGGAGGCCCGTGGCGGAAGTCGCATTGGAGTTCGCCATCACTGAGGACGAGGTCTGCGCCTGGGCCAGTTTGTGTAGCGGTGGAGCTACGCAGGCGCCAACGGAATATGAATACGCACTGGGAACCAGTCGCTTCAGTGTGCTTCGAGTCGGTACCGGCGACCTGGACCTGATCAGTGCTGGTGACTTCAGCATGCAGTCCCTGTACGGCATCTATACGGCCGGCACCTCTTCCCTGGATCTGGCCGCGTCAGCGGTCTTCAATCAGCCGCGGGGCTTCACTCAGCTTTCTAACGGCACGCTCGATGCGACGGTACTGGGCAAGAACGGCGGCAGCTACGAAGCCCTGGTCAATGGTGGGGCCAGCAGCCTCTATCGCGCCTGGTACCCCGATCATGGCGGCAACCTGCTGCTTTCCGTCGGCGGCGACCTGACCGGCGATATCCTCGGCTCCAAACTGATGGGCGGTGGCGGACTCGACCAGCCTGAAAGCTCAAGCGTCAGCAGCTGGCTGTGGCGCCAGGGCGGTGGAGCCAACGGCGAGGTGCCCACCGCCTGGTGGATCAACTTCGGCACCTACATGCCCTTCAACGACAACGTCGCCTTCACCGGTTTCACCGGGTTCGGAACCCTGGGGGGTGGCAACCTCGATGTACGTGTCGGCGGCGACGCCGGCATGCTGGCGGCCCGGGGCACCCTGGACAACACCGTCGCCACCCGCAGCCAGGGGCTGGTACTGGCGGTGGGCTCGACCGGGCGCGTGGTGGACGGTGAACTGGTGCCCACCGGCGGTGGCGACCTCGATCTGAAGGTGGGCGGTGGGCTCAACCCGGCCTTGACCGCGCGCGCGATGCTGGACGACCGGAGCCGCCCGGTCGCACAACGCCATGACCTGAATGGCAGCCTGGCCAACCTGCGTGGCGCCGTGCGTGCCAGTGCGGGCTCCTTCGGCGGCATCGAGCAGGTCAATGGGCCGCTGCAGATGTCGCAGGACCCCCGTGAAAGCCGTGCCTACGACCCCTTCAAGGCCACCATGGCCAGCGCCACCGGCGGCCTGGTACTGGTGCCGGGCGACGCCACCATCAGCCTGGACGCCCGGGGTGACCTGGTGCTTGGCGGGGCGGCTGATGCCGGGCGGACCGACGCCCGCAATTGGCAGCCGGTGGATCTCGATGGCGGCAAGAGCATTGGCCGCTCCTGGTTCAGCCTGTGGACCGACCACACGGCCATCGACCTGTTCTCCGCAGGCGGCAACCTCACCCCCTCGACGCAGGTCGGTGAGCTTCCTGCGGGCTCCAACGACAGTGTTCGTAGCGGCCTGGACTACTCCGCCACCGATGGCCGCTTCGTCTACCCGTCGATCCTGCGTGCCACAGCACCGGGCGGCAGCCTCTACTACGGCCCATCGGCGTTGTGGACGGACAACAGCCTGAACACCACCCGCTATTCGTTGTTGCTGGCACCCGGCGGCAGGGCGCAGCTGGAATTCCTGGCAGGCGACTCGATCTATGCCGGGGGTTATGCCATCACGCCCAGCAACGCGCCGGTGTCCAGCCTGGCCACCCCCTTCAACCCGGCGTTCTACTACCTCGACTCCAATGGCTCCAATCAAGGAGACCTGGCTGGTGCCGGGGTCCTCGGGCGCAGCCTGTTCGCCTTTGGTGGCACGGGGACCCGCAGCGCCTATCGCGGTGCCGACGAGCCGGCCCGTTTCTACGCCCTCACCGGCGACATCATCGGGCTGCGTACCGGTGAGCTCATCACCTTCGCCAGTGCACCGAGGGCGGGCGAGACCTGGTACGAAGCGGCTCGCCCGGCGCGCATCATGGCCGGCCGCGATATCGTCAACAGCGGCCAGCTGACCGGCACGCTGCTGTCGCAGTTCGCAGGCCTGGCCACCAGCACCGGCAACCTCTTCATCCACGACGACCCGACCGACATCTCCATCGTCTCGGCCGGCCGCGACATCCTCTACAGCACCTTCAACGTCGCCGGCCCCGGCACCCTGGAGATCAGCGCCGGGCGCAACATCCTGATGGAAGACAAGGCTGCGGTGACCAGCCTCGGCGCCATCGTGCCGGGCGACAACCGGCCGGGGGCGGACATCGTCATGCAGGCCGGCGTCGGCAGTGGCCCGGACTACCTGGCCTTCGCCCAGCGCTACCTGGACCCGGCCAACCGCGTCGAGGCCAGCGGCAGCCTGGCGGGTGGCGGCGTGGCCAAGACCTACGAAGTGGAACTGGCGGCATGGTTGGCCCAGCGCTTCGGCTTCAGCGGCACGAGCGAGGAGGCGCGCGCCTACTACGCCGCGCTGCCGGCTGAGCAGCAACGGGTGTTCGCCCGGGAGATCTACTTCGCCGAGCTGCGTGCCGGCGGCCGCGAGTACAACGACGAAGCCAGCCCGCGCTTCGGCAGCTACCTGCGGGGCCGCAACGCCATCGCCGCGCTGTTCCCCACCCACGACGTGGCCGGCAACCCGATCCTCTACCAGGGCGACATCACGATGTACGGCGGCGCCGGGGTGCACACCAACTTCGGCGGCGGCATCCAGATGCTCACCCCGGGCGGGCAGCAGGTGTTCGGCATCGAGGGCGAGGCACCGCCGCCCACCGCCGGGGTCATCACCCAGGGCACGGGCGACATCCAGCTGTTCGCCAACGGCAGCGTGCTGCTGGGCCAGAGCCGCATCATGACCACCTTCGGCGGCGACATCCTGGCCTGGTCCGCAGCCGGCGACATCAACGCCGGGCGGGGTTCCAAGACCACCCTGGTGTACACGCCGCCGCGTCGGGTCTACGACAACTGGGGCAACGTCACCCTGTCGCCCACCGTGCCCAGCACCGGTGCCGGCATCGCCACCCTGGCGCCCATCGCCGAGGTGCCGCCGGGCGACATCGACCTGCTGGCGCCCCTGGGCACCATCGATGCGGGCGAGGCGGGCATCCGCGTCTCCGGCAACGTCAACATCGCCGCGCTGCAGGTGGTCAACGCCGCCAACATCCAGGTGCAGGGCAAGTCCAGCGGCGTGCCGGTGGTGGCCGCGGTGAACACCGGCGCGCTGTCCTCGGCCAGCTCGGCGGCCAGCTCCGCCAGCGACGCCGCCGAAGGCGTGGCCCGCGACCAGCAGGCCGCCTCGCGCCAGCGCCAGCCGTCGATCTTCACGGTCCAGGTGCTGGGCTTCGGCAACGAGCGCGTGGCGCCCTCCGGCGAAGGCGCCGGCCGCACCCCCACCTACGACCCCGGCAGCAGTGTGCAGGTACTCGGCGCCGGCCAGCTGGACGACCAGGCACGCAACCAGCTGACCCCGGAGGAACAGCGCAACCTGACCCTCTGACCCCACCCCCGGCCGCCCCTCGGAGCGGCACCCCTTTCCCGAGGGCGGCAGGCGACTGCCGCTCTTTTTTTACCTGCGAGAAGGTAGGCCTTGCTCGGCCTCCAACGTCTGCGTGGTTGGCTATTCTCTGCCGCCCTACATGGCTGGCCTGGCTGGAGGCGCATGGTCGGGAAAGGGTTTGAGCGAAGTTCCCGGCGCCATAGTGAGGAGAGGGGTTACGGTTATCGCCAGTTCCACAGCGAGCTGCGTGAACGGGGGCGTCTATGTCACGGGGCCTCAATAAAAATTGAGAACCCCATGCGGCCTATCAGGAACACCAATAGAATCAGGAAGAAAATCCGAATGAAACCACTTCCATAACGAAGTGCTAAAAACACGCCGGTGAGGGCGCCGGCGATATTGCACAGGCTCACCATGCCACCGATAAGCCAGAGCACATTACCTGAAGGCACGAAGAAAAATAGCGCAGCACTGAACGTGCCTAAATTAACGAGCTTGGCCGACGCCGACGCATTGAGAAAATCGAAACCAAAGTACTTTACAAAAACAAACAGCAAAAGACTCCCGCTGCCAGGGCCAAATACGCCGTCATAAAATCCCAATAACGCGCCAAAGAAAACGCCCAGCACAATCTCTTTTGGCCCATGTTCGACAGATCGATGAATCCTGCCTAAATCCTTCTTGGCAAAGGTATAGACAGCCATCACTATCAACACCACAAAGACGACGTACTCCATGGCTTCTTTAGGTATCAATGAAACAGAAAAAGCACCTAGAAAAGAGAAAATAAAAGCAGCGATCATGGTGGGAAGAATTAACGTCCAAGCAATATGTATGCGTCTCAGGTAGCGGGATATGGAAAAGCAATTCCCCAGCAGTACGGCCAGCTTGTTGGTTCCGAAGACCGTCGCCAGGCTTTGCTGAGGTAGCGCATGAAGCAGGGCAGGCACCTGAACAAGTCCCCCGCCTCCAACTGCTGCATCGATTAACCCGCCGCAGAATGCAAAAAAACCCAATGCTACGAGGGTATATTCAATGGTCATAAAAACATCTCTTCACCTTCCACTGTTCACATCATCTCCCGAAGCCGTATCCATGCAGAGATCAGATGAGCGAAACCGCTGATGCGTAGCCGCATCGCACCAGCGGCAATCAGTTTTAAAACACGATCAAGCAGTCAAGGCCTCGTGCAAACTACGGAATGCCTTTCCAACACGGCCGTTATAATCAATCATGATTTCTTTCAAACGATGAATGTCAAACTCCAAGTCGGCGAATCGGCAATAGGCCTGGGCTGCGGCCAATGCATGCAGTCCATGCCTGTTCTCCACCTCTCCTGAATGCCCCATGACATAACCCTTGGCATTCCGAAGCGCCTTCACGTCAGCGCGAAGATCTGGACTGACGGCGTGGAGCTTCTCCTCGATATATTGCGCAATATAGTTATATTCACGACCATTCCAGAGTTCTGACGCCACCGACGTCATCATGGCCTCCAACATGGATCGCTTGTATTCATGGGAATTCAAAGGTGATTTGTTTTCTGCGATGCCCACTCTGTAGAGGAAGCCTGAGAACTCATTGCACCCGGGCACGACATATTGACTTTCGACCCAACGCGAAGCGCCGAACGCGGACGTCATGTATCCGTACATGCCATCGTGCCCTTCATGGCCGAGACCGAAGTCATCCTTGGCCACCTCATGCATATGTGCCATGACATTGTTGTACAGGGATTGCTGGTGAGCAGGAATCGCGCCTGCATCAGCAGCCAAGCGCATGATTATTTTCGCTGAAACCAAGCTTGTGGTCTTATGGGTTTCATTCCAGCCATTAAAAAATTTCAGTACACCTTCATCGACCAATTCTTTCTCTAAAAAGGCATTGAAGCTTTTTTCTGCCCAATCCTGCGACGCTTGCGTTGTTTCATGATTTAGCACGTCATGCATCGCCCGCTGGATAGCTGGCACTTGATCCACATGTGCGGGGATTGCCGCTTTACGCTGATCACCGGAAATCACTCGGCCCGGTATCTTCAAGGCTGCAAAGTGTTTTGGGAGATCTTCAATAAATGCTTCGCCAAATTGCTGCATGGACAGCTCGTGGCGGGGCGCAACAATATCACTTTCCATAACAATAGAATTCATTGCTTAACCTTCTTCCATAAAGTGTGTGAGCGGGTTCGTTATCGCTTGAAGTTAAGGGCGGGCACGAAACTAGGTCACTTGTAGGCGCCAAACAAGTAATTTATAATCACGTCACTATTCACTTTAAATGAATCTTCGGTGCAGCAATGGAACTGTCGCAACTCAAAATGTTTAAAGTGACTGCGGAGCAAGGGAGTATTGTCAAGGCCTCCAAGCTATTGCACTGCGTTCCCTCGAATATTACCAACAGAATAAAGCTGTTGGAGCAGGAACTGGGAGTCAATCTTTTTCTGCGTAAAGGCCGGGGGCTGATCATAAGCCCTTCCGGTGAGTTGCTTCTCGGTTACGTGAACAAGATTCTCGATACTTGCGAAGAAGCGAAAAGAGCGCTTGATCCTGAGGCGACTCCAGCCGGGGTGCTAAAAATAGGCGCTATCGAATCAGCAGCGACTGGCCGCCTACCTGCTCTATTGTCTCGTTACCATGTGCAGTGCCCGAGCGTACAGATGCAATTCAGCACCGGCACCTGGTCGCAATTGGTAGCGGAAGTTATCGGACACAAGTTGGATGGCGCAATCATTGCCGTGAAGAGCGATCACGCTGACATTGCCCAACTGGAAATATACAAAGAGCCATTGATACTGATCGCATCGGAGTCCATAGGTGAAATCACCTCTGCTGATGAGGTCAACAATCTGGATATTTTCATGTGGCCTGAAGGTTGCCCTTACCGCCACGCCCTCGAGCGCTGGCTAAAGACCGCACACATATCAACTCCTATAACCAGCATAGCGAGCTATGGAACTATTCTTGGCTGCGTCAGTGCAGGTGCGGGGGTTTCTCTGGTTCCCTCTGGCGTGTTCGAGCAGTACAAGAAGATTGGCAATATAAAAGGCTATGTCTTCGACGACCTGACGCCAATACAGAATTACTTCATCTGGAACAAGAATATTGGATTGCATCGAGCACGGGATGCCTTTGCAGAGTTGATAACGGATGAGTTCAGAAACATCAGTACATTCCAGGAGCGGTCTGAATGAGCCCGGCATTTTCCACCGACCTCAGACTTCGCTGATATTGAAAGCAGCAAACTGATCAAAGACGAACAGATCACCCGCGCACTCGCGAATAGCGTGACCAGAAGAAGAGGCCCGGCATCAGCCGGGCTTCTTCATTTCGGGCGAGCCGCTTCTGCAGAAATGGCAGAGGTTCCGGGCGCCCCGGACAGCACGTTTCCGAGCGCAGCCCTTGGCGATCCTGGGAGGGGCTGCGAGATCCGCCGCATGGGTTTCGCTGCGCTCTACCCATCCTACGAACACCGAGCGAGGCGCGGGGCAGGGCCGTGCGTAGGGTGGATGCCGCTCTTTGCATCCATCGGGGGTAGCCGGGCATGGGCACCCTGTAATGCCCATTCCAGACGCTTTTCACCCTGCTAGTGGCTCGCCGGAAGCACCGTGCGGCGGTGCGCACGGCACACCCTACGATCCTGCCGGGTCCTCCGATTGAATCCTCACAAGCAGAACCGACGACTCATGACCACGTCCTAAGAACCTGGCTTCCCATGCTCAAATGAAAACGCTCTTTCTGCGTTAGCTTTTGTGGTTTTAAAGCAAGCGCTCAATCACGGTGCTTCCTCCACTCACATGCAAAACTGCCCTTGCAGGCTTTCCCACTGCCTCATATAGTCCGCCCGTTGCGGTCAATCCCGTAGCCGATCTTGGCCGGTCGAACTCTCTAGGTGCACAGGCGCCGCCTATCCGATTGCGGGCGCCTTCTTCTCACACCAGGAGCATCACGTCATGACTCGCGCCGCTCTCGATAACTTCATCTCTTCTGTATTCGCACCCAGCCAACTTTGCAGTGGTGGAGGTGTTCATCATGGCTGACCTGCGCCCGCTCTCCGCCAACCCTTCCGGTTCTTCTGTCCTCTTGCTCGATGGCAGCCGGTCCTACATGGAACTCCAGGAAACAGCCGAGTACCGCCTGGTTGCTGCGCGAGATTTGCTCGCCAGCCTCTCGTGCATGGAGGGCTCCTGTGTCGATGGGCGTGATCTGGCCAATGTGACCGACGCGGCCTATTTGCTGCTGTCGGATGCCAGCGACTTGTTCCGTGCTGCCCGCGAGGCGGTGCGGCGTGATCGCCTGGGCGTTCGTCGCTAAGCCCTTTACGTACCCATGAAGAGGCCCGGCATCCGCCGGGCTTCTTCATTTCAGGCGAGCCGTTTTTGCAGAGATGGCTGAGGTTCCGGGTGCCCCGGACAGCACGTTTTCGAGCGCAGCCCTTGGCGATCCTGGGAGGGGCTGCGAGATCCGCCGCATGGGTTTCGCTGCGCTCTACCCATCCTAGGAAAAGCTGAGCGAGGCACGGGGCTGGGCCGTGCGTAGGGTGGATGCCGCTCTTTGCATCCACCGGTCGGAGGTGGGCAGGTCTCCCCTGTAATACCCATTCCAGACGCTTTTCACCCCGCCAGATCCTTCCCGCCGTCCTCCGTTCATGAAGATTCGATGACAAAAGTTCGGTGGTGCCGTCCGGCCCCGGTCAAGGTGATGTACGGAGCGTCAACGGCGAGGGATATCGCCGAAAGGGAACGTGTCGCCATGGAGGGCGACGACTTTCGCCCGCGGTTTGCGGGCGTGCCGAGGCCAGTGGAACAGGGGCGATGGGGAATATGGACGGTTACTCGAAAGTGGGCATGCAGGAGCTCGACCAGCGTCTGTCGAAGATCGTCGAGGCGGCGCGCAAGAAGCCGGTCTCGGTCTACCGCTACGGCGCGCCCTGGGTGTGGATCGTGTCCCAGGACGATTGGCAGAGCGCGCTCAAGGAGGTCTCCAGCTACATCCCGCCCGGCCATTCGCTGGTCTTGCTGCGGCCGCAGATCGACGAGGTGATGGGCCAGGCCCTGGCCGAGCTGCAGGGCTGGGCCCGGGCGCAGCAGCTGCAGGTGCCGCTGCCGGCCCTGCTGCATGCGCTGCTGCTGCAACTGCTCTATTCGCTGCCCAGCGAGAAGCAGCTCTACGAGCAGCTCAACTACAACCTGCTGTTCCGCTGGTTCGTCGGCCTGGAGCTGAACCAGCGGGTCTGGGGTTTCTCGGTCTTCGTCCGGGACCTGGGGCAGGTGCTGGACAACCCGCAGGCGGTGCGCCTGATCGAGCGGGTGGTAGGCGAGGTGTTCTCCGGCGGCCTGATGCAGATGCCGGAGTTCTCGCTGAACTTCGCCCAGCTGCACACCTGGCTGGCCCGGCACGCGGCCGGCGCACGGCAACGCTGAAGGCGGCCGGCGAACCAACAACGAAACGTTCACTGATGCGGTGCGGCACGCGCGTTCGGGCGCGGCCACGCCTGCACGGAAGGCGGCCCGGGGCATACCGGGCGCCATTTCACGAGGGGGCTGTGTGGGTCATCTGTCATTCAACCAACGAGGCGTCGCCGCGGCCCTGAGCCTGCCGTTCGCGCCGGCCTGCCTGGCGTTGGCGATCCACGCCGCGCCGGTGTCCGCGGAGGAGGGGGCGCAGCCTGCGACGGGCGCCGACACCCCGGCTCGGCTGGTCGACGTCAACGAGTACGTGGTGCGCGGCAACACGGTTCTGGAGGCCCGCGACATCGAGGAGGCGGTCTACCCGTTCCTCGGCCCGCAGCGCAGCCTCGCCGATATCGAGGGTGCCCGCGACGCCTTGCAGCAGCGCTACCAGGGCAAGGGCTACCAGTCGGTGTTCGTCGAGCTGCCGGAGCAGCAGGTGGAAGGCGGCGTGGTCTACCTGCAGGTCAGCGAGACCAAGGTGGGCCGCGTGCGCGTGGTCGGCGCCAGGCACTACTCGCCGGTGGCCATCCTCGACGACGTGCCGGCGCTGGAGGAGGGCAAGGTGCCCGACTTCGCCAAGGTCCAAGGCGAGCTGGCGGCGATCAACCGCAACCCCGGGCGCCAGGTGGTGCCGCTGGTGCGCGAAGGCCAGCGCCCGGGGACCATGGACGTGGACCTGCAGGTGGAAGACAAGAACCCCTGGCAGGCCAGCGTCGGCCTGAACAACGACTACAGCGCCGACACCGAGAAGCTGCGCTCGGTGGTCAGCCTCGGCTACAACAACCTGTTCCAGCGCGGCCACAGCGCCTCGCTGACCTACTTCACCGCCCCCGAGGACCGCGACAACGCCGAGGTCTGGTCCGGCTCCTACGCAGCGCCCCTGGACGAGCGCTGGACGCTGCAGTTCTCCGGCTACCAGTCCGACAGCGACGTGGCTACCATCGGCGGCAGCAACGTGCTCGGCAAGGGCCACTCCTACGGCGTCTCGCTGGTCTACGGCCTGCCGCCGGAAGGCCCCTGGGCCCACTCGCTGTCGGTGGGCGTCGATTTCAAGGATTTCGAGGAGTCGCTGCAATTCGGCGGCGCCGAGGACAAGGTGCCGCTCAAGTACGCCCCCATCACCCTGGGCTACAACGGCTACCGCTACACCGAGGCCTCGCAGCTGGGCCTCGGCCTGGCGCTGGTGGCCGGTACCCGCGAGTTCCTCGGCTACGGCAGCGACGCCGAGGCGTTCGACTACAAGCGCTACCGCGCCAACCCCAGCTTCGCCGTGTTCAAGGGCGACGCCACCTACACCTTCGGTTTCGGCGGCGACTGGCAGTCGTCGACCAAGCTGGGCTTCCAGCTGGCCTCCGGGCCGCTGGTCTCCAACGAGCAGTTCTCCGCCGGCGGCGCCACCAGCGTGCGCGGCTACCTGGCCGCCGAACGCACGGGCGATGACGGCTGGCTGTTCTCCCAGGAGCTGCGCACGCCCTCGCTGGCCGCCTTCCTCGGCAAGGGCCTGGGCGGCTACGTCGAGGACTGGCGCTTCTATGCCTTCGCCGAGGGCGCGCAGCTCTCCCTGCAGGACCCGCTGCCCGACCAGGACGACAGCTACAGCCTCGCCAGCGTCGGCCTGGGCACCCGCGCCACGCTGCGCGAATGGCTGTCCGGCAGCCTCGACTGGGGCTACCCGCTGAAGGATGGCCCCAACACCGAAAAACGAGACCCGCGCGTGCATTTCAGCGTGCAGGCGAACTTCTGACCCCACAGGCACCGACTCCGGAGTGACACACATGCAACGCTTGATCTTCACCGCGCTCATCAGCCTGGGGCTCCTGTACCCGGCGATCGCCAGTGCCTGGTGGCAGGACGACTGGCTCTACCGCAAGCAGATCTCCGTCGACACCACGCCCCAGGGCGCCGCCATCGACCAGGCCGCCGGGCGCACGCCGCTGCTGGTACGCCTGCACACTGGCAACTTCAGCTTCGACGGGGTCAACGAGAACGGCTCGGACATCCGCTTCGTCGCCGCCGACGACAAGACCGTGCTCAACCACCAGGTGGAAAGCTTCGACCCGTTGATGGGCATGGCGCTGATCTGGGTGGACGTACCCCAGGTGGAAGGCGGCCAGCGCCAGGACATCTGGATGTACTACGGCAACGCCAAGGCCCCGGCCACCGGCAATGGCCAGCTGACCTTCGACCCGGACTACAGCCTGGTCTACCACTTCGACGGTGCCGTCGGTGCACCCCCGCGTGACACCACCGCCTACGGCAACCATGGGCAGACGCCGCCCGCCAGCAGTATCGACGGGGTGATCGGCCGCGCCGCCCAGCTCAACGGCCAGCCGCTGATGCTGCCGGCCAGCCCGTCCCTGGCCCTGCCGGCCGGTGGCGCCTTCACCTTCAGCGCCTGGGTGCGTGCCGACCAGGCCGCAGGCGACCAGCTGCTGCTGGCCCGCCGTGATGGTGGCAACGCACTGCTGCTGGGCCTGGCCCAGGGCCTGCCCTTCGTCGAGGTCAACGGCCAGCGCGTCCAGGCCACCCAGGCCCTGGCCGCCGGGCAGTGGCAGCACCTGGCGCTGAGCGCCGACGGCAGCGCCCTGCGCCTGTACGTCAATGGGCGCGAGTCCGGCAGCCTCGCGCTTTCGCTGCCGGCCTTCGCCTCGGTGATCGCCATCGGCGCCGACCTGCCTCAGAGCCAGACCGTGCCCGTGGAAGGCGCCGCCGAAGCCCCGGCGCCAGCCGCCTTCGGTGCCTTCGCCGGGGCCATCGACGAACTGCGCCTGTCCAAGGTCGCGCGCCCGGCGGCGCTGATCCTCGCCGACGCCACCGCCCAGGGCGCCGAATCGCGCCTGGTGGCCTACGGCGTGGATGAAGAGCAGTCCGGCTTCGGCTTCGGCAGCCTCGGCTTCCTGCTCAAGGCGGTGCCGGTGGACGCCTGGGTGATCATCGCCGTGCTGGTGCTGATGATGATCCAGTCCTGGGTGATCATGATCCGCAAGAGCCGCAGCGTGGCCCGCGTGATGCGCGCCAACCAGCTGTTCCGCGAGCAGTTCGCCCGGGTCGGCACCCGCCTGGAGCTGCTCGCCGACGACCGTGCCCTCAACGAGTCCCTGGTGCATTCCTCGCTCTGGCGCCTGTACCAGGTGGCGGTGAAGGAGATCCGTACCCGCCGCGACCAGGGCGCCGACACCTCGTCCATCTCCGCCGCCACCATCGAAGCCATCCGCGCCTCCATGGACGGCGTGCGCACCCGCGAGAACCAGCAGCTGTCCTCGCGCCTGTCGACCCTGTCCAACGCCATCGCCGGCGGCCCCTACATCGGCCTGCTCGGCACCGTGCTGGGCATCATGGTGGTGTTCCTCGGCACCGCCATGGCGGGCGATGTGAACATCAACGCCATCGCCCCCGGCATGGCCGCCGCGCTGCTGGCCACCGCCATGGGCCTGTTCGTCGCCATCCCCGCGCTGTTCGGCTACAACCGCCTGACCACCCGCAACCGCGAAGTCAGCGCCGACATGCGGGTGTTCGTCGACGAGTTCGTCACCCGCCTGGCAGAAGTGCACGGCGAATCCCAGTTCAGCGAAACGGCGCACCGGCGGGGCCTCCATGCCGGCAGCGCGCCGCTGACCGCCTGAGGACGCTGCCATGGCCAACCTGAGCAGCAGCCATGACGACGACGAGGACGCCGCCGTCGACAGCATCAACATCACGCCCCTGGTGGACGTGCTCATGGTGGTGCTGGTGATGTTCATCCTCACCGCCACCGCCCAGGTCTCGGGCATCCAGATCAACCTGCCCAAGGCCAGCGCCGCCATCTCCCTGGCGCAGCCGAAGACCAAGGCCATCTCGGTCAACGACGGCGGCCAGGTGTTCCTCGACGCCTACCCGGTGACCCTGCCGGAGCTGGAGGACCGCCTGCGCACCGAGAAGGCGCTGAACCCCGACTTCCCGGTGATCGTGCGCGGCGACGCCACGGTGCAGTACCAGAAGGTCATCGAAGTGCTCGACCTGCTGCGGCGCCTGGAGCTGTCCCAGGTCGGGCTGGTCACCGGCAAACCGAACCAGGGCTGACCATGACCACCTTTCCCAGCAAGGGCCCCGATAGCGGGCTCGCCGAAGTCCGCAGCGCCGAGCCGACCTGGCGCCGGCCGCTGGCCTGGGGCCTGGGGGCGCTGGTCGCCGCCGGCCTCGCCTGGCTGCTCTGGCAGTGGGCCAACGACATGAGCGGCGTGCGCCGCGAGGCGCCGAAGATCCCCGCGATCATCCCGCTGCCACCGCCGCCGCCCCCACCGCCGGTGCAGGAGAAGCCGCCGGAGCCGGAAACCCCGGTGGAGGAAAAGATCGTCGAGCCGGAACCCACCCCCGAGCCCGAGGAGGTCAAGCCGGAGGAGGAGGCACCGCCGACGCCCGCCGACGACCTGGCCAACCCCATGCAGATGGACGGCGACGCCCAGGCCGGTTCCGACGCCTTCAACATCGGCGCCGGCAAGGGCGGCGGCATGGCCGGCAGCGGCGGCGGGCGCCTGGGCAACGGCACCTACAGCCAGTTCCTCGCCTACGCCTTCCAGCGCCTGATGCGCGACAGCCCCGAGCTGCGCTCGCTGGCCTTCCGCGTGCACCTGGACGTGTGGATCGACCAGGGTGGCCAGGTCACCCGCGTGGAGCTGACCCGTTCCACCGGCGACCCGGAACTCGACGCCAAGGTGCTGGCCGCGCTGCGAGCCTCGCCCGCCCTGGAACGCCCGCCGGCCTCGATGTCGATGCCGGTCCGAATCTCGTTGCAAGGACGCCGGCCCAGCTAGGCCGCGCCACCAAGAACAGCCAAGGAGTAGAACCATGATCTGCAGAATGAGCCGACTGGCGCTGGGGATAGGCGCCGTGGTCGCCGGCCTGGCCGGCCCGGTGCTGGCGCAACCGCCGGCGCCTTCGGAAAACGCCACCATCAACCTGATCCGCCTGCTGGTGCAGCAGGGCGTGCTCAAGCAGGACCAGGCCCAGGCGCTGATCCAGCAGGCCGAGGCCGAGGCCGTGCAGGCCCGCCAGGCCGCCGCCACGGCCCCATCGGCCCCGGCCGGGGTGCCGGGCGAGGTGCGCGTGCAGTACGTGCCGGCCATCGTCCGCGACCAGATCCGCGACCAGGTCAAGGCCGAGGTCATGGCCCAGGCCAAGCAGGAGAACTGGGCCGCGCCCAACACCTTCCCCGACTGGGTGTCGCGCATCAGCCTGGAGGGCGACGTGCGCCTGCGCAGCGAATCGCGCTACTACTCCGACACCAACAGCGACCGCATCGTCGACTTCGCGCGGATCAACGACCGCGGCCCCTACGACATCAACACCAACACCAACCGGCAGCTGCCACCGCTGCTCAACACCCGCGAGGACCGCGAGAACCTGCTGCGCCTGCGTGCCCGCCTGGGCCTGCGCGCCGTGCTCTCGCCGAGCTGGACGGCGGTCATGCGCATCGGCACCGGATCCGACAGCGGCCCGGTGTCCACCACCCAGACCCTGGGTGGCGGCTTCGGCAAGAAGGACCTGTGGCTCGACCAGGGCTACCTCGCCTACAAGCCCGACGAGCGCCTGACCCTCACCGGCGGGCGCATGCCCAACCCGTTCTACACCACCGACCTGCTGTACTCGGGCGACTTGAACTTCGACGGCCTGGCGGCGGTGTTCGACCAGCCGCTGGACCGCGACATGGGGCTGTTCGGCACCCTCGGCGCCTTCCCGGTGGAATACAGCTCCGACACCGCCAGCAGCAACGGCTTCGACAAGGAAAGCAGCAGGAACAACTGGCTCTACGGCGCCCAGCTCGGCGCCCGCTGGCAGCTGGACGCGGACAACAGCGTCAAGGGCGCGCTGGCCTACTACCGCTTCGACGACATCGAAGGCCGGCGCTCCAGCCCCTGTTCCCTGTACTCCGGGCAGCCGGCCTGCGACACCGACGAGTCGCGCCCCGCCTTCATGCAGAAGGGCAACACCCTGATGCAGCTGCGCAACATCGTCATCGACCCGGCCAACCCCACCACCACGCCGCAGCCGCAGTACTTCGGTCTGGCCTCCGAGTTCAACCTGGTGGACCTCAACCTCGCCTGGGACACCGCGCTGTTCCACGACTTCAAGCTGCGCAGCCAGGCCCACTACCTGCGCAACCTGGGCTATGACGAGCTCGAGATCCGCAAGCGCTCGGCCGGCCAGCTGGCCAACAACGTCGACGCCAGCGGCAACATCGAGAGCGGCGATACCGCCTGGATGCTGCAGTTCACCCTGGGCAACGCCCTGGACCTGAAGAAGCACGGCGACTGGAACCTCTACGCCGGCTACAAGCGCATCGAGCCCGATGCCCTGCCGGACGGCTTCAACGACTCGTCCTTCCACCTCGGCGGCACCAACGCCAAGGGCTGGTTCCTCGGCGCCAACTACGGCTTCGACAAGAACATCGTCGGCAGCGTCCGCTGGCTGAGTGCGGAGGAGGTCTACGGCGCGCCCTTCGACATCGATGTCCTGCAACTGGAGGTCAACACGCGCTTCTGACGCGCGTGTGGCCAAGGAGCGAGAGCATGAACACCCGATCGCACACACCGCTGAAGCTGGGCCTGGCCCTGCTGCTGGGGGCCAGCATCGCCAGCGCGGCCTCGGCCGAAGGCATGGAGGAGCGCCTGCGTGCCCAGCTGCGCACCACCACCCAGCAGCTGCAGGCGTTGCAGAGCGAGCAGGCCCAGGCCGCCGCCGCGCGCACCGCGGCCGAGGGGCAGCTGGCGGCGGCCCAGGCGCAGATCAAGCAGCTGACCGCCGAGCTGGCCAAGGCGAAGGGCCAGGCCGAGCAGCTCGCCGGCCAGCAGGACAGCCTGCGCAGCGCCGCCCAGGCCCAGGTCGCGGCCAGCACCCTGCAGGTGGGCAAGTTCAAGCAGGCCTACGACGAACTGCTGGGCCGCGCCCGTGGCATCGAGTCGGCCCGCGCCCAGCTGGCCACCGACCTGGCCACGCGTGACGAACAGGTGCAGCAGTGCACCGCCAAGAACCAGCAGATGTACCAGGTGGCCAAGGACATCCTCGAGGCCTACGAAAAGATCGACGTCAGCGACGTGATGAAGATCCGCCAGCCCTTCGCCGGCAGCGCCCGGGTGAAGTTCGAGGAGCTGGCGCAGACCTACGGCGATGCGCTCTACAAGACCCACTTCGACGCCGCCATGGTGCCCGCCGCCGGCCAGTGACCCACGGGTGCCGGCGCGGCCGGCACCGAACCGCAGACAAGGAACCACGCAATGACCGCCATCGACATGATCCACAGCATCACCCCCGACCAGCTCACCGAGCGCCTGCAGGCCGCCGGCTACCGCGTCAACCGCACCGAGCAGGGCGGCGTGGTGCAACTGCTCAGCGCCAGCCAGGGCATCGGCTTCGCCGTGCGCTTCGGCAACCCGGCCACTGACGCGGGCGCCTACCTCGACTACTGCTTCAGCTGCGCCCTGCGCATCCAGGGCGAGCTGCCGGCGGGCCTCGCCGAGGTGTGGAACGCCAGCCGCCGCTTCGCCCGCCTGTCACGCCAGGGCGAGTTCCTCGTGCTGGAGATGGACGCCATCGTCGCCGCCGGCGTGAGCCCGCAGCACCTGCAGGGCCAGATGGAACTGTGGGACCGCCTGCTGCAGGAGTTCATCGCCTACCTGCGCGACTACAGCCAGGCCATGGCCCGCGAGCAGGCCGCCGCCCAGGCACCGGCCGAAACCGCCGACAGCGAGGCCTGAGCGCGATGAACGTCAAGGGCCGGATGGTCGGCATCGGTGTGCTGGCCGCTGTGGCGCTTGCGGTGGGCCTGGCGCTCGGCTTGCGACCGGGCAGTGCGCCTGAAGCGGCGGTGCAGGCCGCGCCCCAAGTGCAGCAGGCGAGGGTGGCCAGCCAGGCCGCCCCCGCCGAGCGGGCGGTGGCGCGCCTGGGTGAGCTGGAACTGGGCGAGGGCGAGCTGCAGGCGGTGCTGGATGGCCTGCCGCCAGCCACCCGCGAGCAGCTGCGTGCCGACCGGGGCGCCCTGGAAGGCTGGGTGCGCGGGCGGCTGGCGGAGAAGGCCCTGCTGCAGCAGGCCCAGGCCCAGGGCTGGGAAGAGCGCCCCGACATCCAGCGCCTGACCCGCGCCGCCACCGAGCAGATCCTCCTGCGCACCTACCTGGAGTCGGTCAGCCAGGTGCCCGCCGACTACCCCGGCGACGCCGAGCTGCAGGCCGCCTACGAGGCCGGCAAGGACAACTGGATGACCCCCGCGCTGTACCGCGTCAGCCAGATCTTCCTCGCCGTCGGCCCCGGTGCGGCTGAGGAGCAGGTGCGCAAGCAGGCCATCGAGCTGGCCCGCCGCGCGACGGCTGCCAACGCCGATTTCGCCGCCCTGGCGCGCCAGTTCTCCCAGGACGCCGGCACCGCCGAGCGCGGCGGCGACACCGGCCTGCAGCCGCTGGTGCAGTTCGTCCCGGCGATGCGCCAGGTACTCGCCCGCCAGCGCGTGGGCAGCGTGTCCGAGCCGCTGCGCAGCGAGGCCGGCTACCACATCCTCAAGCTCACCGAGCAGCAGCCCGGCCGCGTCGCCAGCCTCGACGAGGTGCGCGACCGCCTGCGCCAGGCCTTGCGTGCGCAACGCCAGCAACAGGTGGCACGGGCCTACCTGGACGGCATGGTCAGCTCGGCGACCCTGAGCATCGATGGTGCGAGCCTCAACCAGGCGCTGGAGCGGGCCCACTGAGACGGCGCCGGGCGGGAGGCCCGGCGCGAGGCAACCTTACGGAGGAGGGTTTATGGCATTGCAGGAGAACGACCACCCGGCAAGCGGCGGCGGCATCGTGAGCGACCACGGGGCCGACGAGGGCTTCGCCGGCCTGGACATGGAGGCGGCGCACTTCTTCGTGGTGGCCGCCCGTTGCGGCTGCTTCATGCAGGCGGCGCGCAGCCTGAGCGTCAAGCCGACACTGCTGCGCAAGAAGCTCGGGGTGCTGGCGGCCTGGGCCGGGCACCCGCTGTTCCAGCACCAGGGCAACGCCCTGGTGCTGAGCCCCGAGGGCCGGCGCCTGCGTACCCAGCTGGCGGCGCGCCTGGCGGTGCTGTCGCCGGGCCTGGCGCAGAACGAAGACCAGCCGCTGGTGCGCATCGCCGTCGCCGAGCCGCTGCTGCACGACATCCTCGGCCGCGACCTGCTGGCCTTCCTCCGCCAGCACGCCAACGTGCGCCTGGAACTGGCACGCCTCGACGAGGGCGAAGCGCCGGCGGCGGACACCGACCTGCGCGTGTGGCTGGCTCCGCCCGGTGACGCCACGCCCTGGCCGGGTTTCGCCAGCGCCCATCAGGTGTGCCTGGCCCAGCTGGAATACCTGCCCCACATCGCCAAGCGCTACTCCCGCGAGACCAGCCGCCCGCGCAGCCTGGTGGAGCTTGCGGACTACATGCTGGTCGACCTCCACGGCTACGCCGGCATCGACGCCCTGCAACCCTGGAACCTGGCCATCGCCGAACGCCGCGCCGGGGTCACCCGGGTCAACTCCTACGAAATGCTCCGGCAGATGATCCAGTGGAGCGCCTGCATCGGCCTGTTGCCCCATTACGTCAGCCAGCTGGACAAGAACCTCATGGCCCTGCCGGCGTTGTTCGAACCACGCATGGACATGCAGGCCTGGCTCGCCGTGCGCGCGGGGGAAGAAGAGCGCGAGGAAGTCCGCCGCCTCGTCGCCCTGGTGCACGCCGCCTTCGATGAGCGCCGGGATTGGTTCTAGCGGAGGCGACCGTCAGCATGGGTTTCGCTTCGCTCTACCCATCCTACGAGCTGCTGGGCTTCAGAACGCCAGCTTCGTAGGTTGGGCTGAGGTACGAAGCCCAACATGACGGGGTCCGGTGTTACGCCGTTGGGCCTCGTTACGCTCGGCGCCAACCTACGGCGATGCGGCGCATCGCTGGGCGACTGAAGTCGCCCCTACAGCGATAGGCGTCACCCCTCATGCGCCCAATCGCGCTGGCGAATCTGCTTGGCCCGGCGTTCGAGCACCAGGTACACCACGCAGGCGATGGCCAGGGGCAGGAGGAAGTAGATGGCGCGGTAGCCGATCAGCGCGGCGAGGAGGGTGCCCTTGGACATCTGGTGCTGCATCAGGGCGATGAACACCGCCTCCAGCACGCCGAGCCCGGCGGGGATGTGGGTGATGACCCCGGCGATGCTGCTGATCAGGAGGATGCCGAGGATCGACGGGTAGAAGGCTTCCCTGGGCAGCAGGATCCAGATCAGCGCCGCCATCAGCGACCAGTTGAGCATGCCCAGGCCGACCTGGATCAGCGCCATGCGCAGGCTCGGCAGGGTCAGCTCCTGGTCGCGGAAGCGCCAGTTGCGGCGCGTGGAGAAGCGGCAGGCGGCGAGGTAGGCGAGGGCGGCGGCCACCAGGGCGAAGCCGATCAGTTGCAGGCCGGTCTCGCCGATCTTCCAGCCTTCGGGCAGGTCCACCAGGCGCAGGGAGAAGACGCAGCCGGCCAGCAGCATGTAGCCCAGCCAGTTGGTGATCAGGCTCAGGCTGAGCACCTTGGTGATGGTCGGCACGTCCAGCCCCAGGCGCGAGTAGAGGCGGTAGCGCAGGGCGATGCCGCCCACCCAGGAGCTGAGGTTGAGGTTGAAGGCGTAGCAGACGAAGGTGACCGGGATGGTCTGCCAGGCCGGCAGCTTGTGCGCGGTGTAGTGGCGGCCCACCAGGTCGAAGCAGCAGTAGGTGGCGTAGCTCGCCGCGCAGGCCAGCCCGGCCAGCGCCAGGGTGGTGGCCTTGTAGTTGGCGATGGCCTGGCGCACTTCCTGCCAGTCGAGGTTCTTCACCAGCATGAACAGCAGCACAGGCACCAGGCAGAAGAAGAACGCCGTCAGGCCGCGCTTGGCCCAGGTCTTCCAGGTGGCCTTGCCCGCGCTCATGAGCTTTTCTCCTGTTGCTCGTAGACCGGCTCGACGCCGGCATCCTCCAGCGGCTGCAGCGACTTGATGCGCGGCGAGTGGGCGGGGAACCAGCCGGCGATGGCCGGGAAGTGCCGCAGGAAGTGGAAGCTGAGGAAGATCAGTGGCGCCCGCCACCAGTGGCCCCGGGTGATGCGCTGCAACGTCACGCGCTTGCACTTGGCGTCGGCGAGCTGCTGCAGGTGGTCGTGCAACTGCCGGTTGAAGGCCGGGTCGCGGATCACCAGGTTGGCCTCCAGGTTCAGCGACAGGCTCAGCGGGTCGAGGTTGCTCGAGCCCACCGTGGCCCATTCGCCGTCCACCAGCGCCACCTTGCCGTGCAGCGGCCGCTGGCAATACTCGTGGATCACCACGCCGTCGCGCAGCAGGTAGTTGTAGAGCAGCCGCGAGCACAGGCGCACCAGCGGCATGTCCGGCTGGCCCTGGAGGATCAGGGTCACCTGTACGCCGCGCCGGGCGGCATTGCGCAGCTCGCGCAGCAGGCGGTAGCCGGGGAAGAAATAGGCATTGGCCACCACCAGCCGCTGCCGGGCCGAGCGCAGCGCGCGCAGGTACTGTTCCTCGATGTCGTTGCGATGGCGCTCGTTGTCGCGGATCGACAGCAGCATGCGGGCAGGCCCGGCCTCGCGGTTTTCCGGCGATTCCGGCAGCAGGCTGTGCACCTCGCTGGCGCTGTGGGACAGCAGCTGGCTGCAGGTACGGTGCAGGTCGCAGACGATGGGCCCGCGCACCGCCACCGCGTAGTCCTGCTTGGCCATGGGGCCGAAGTCGGCGAGGTGATCGGCACAGAAGTTGATGCCGCCGATGA
The DNA here is from genome assembly GCF_018408275.1 of Pseudomonas sp. Pc102. Lineage (NCBI taxonomy): Bacteria > Pseudomonadati > Pseudomonadota > Gammaproteobacteria > Pseudomonadales > Pseudomonadaceae > Pseudomonas > Pseudomonas sp. Pc102. Next base: position 3,310,792 of record NZ_AP021905.1, read on the forward strand.
AGCCCAGCTCGCCGTCCACCACCACCAGCTTGCGGTGCAGGCGGCGGAACAGGTTGGTGCGCATGCCCAGCACCCGGGGACGCGGGTCGAACATGTGCAGGTTGACGCCGGCCTCGGTGATCTCGCGGATGTAGCGAGTGCCGAGGTCGGCGGTGCCGTAGCCGTCCACCGTCAGCTCCACGCGCACGCCGCGCCGGGCGGCGGCGATCAGGGTCTCCTTGAGGCGCAGGCCGACCTTGTCCTCGAAGACGATGAAGGTCTCCAGCAGTACTTCGTGGCGGGCCTTGTCGATGGCCTCGAACACCGCCGGGAAGAAGGCCTCGCCATTGATCAGCAACTCGACGTGGTTGCCTTCACGCCAGTTGAATTTCACAGGTGCACCTCCACAAGCAAGGGGGCGTGGTCGGACAGGTGGGACCAGGGCCGGCGCAGCAGCACCTGGGGTGAGTGGCTGGTGGCATTGCGCACGTAGACGCGGTCCAGGCGCAGCAGCGGCCAGCGTGCCGGGAAGCTGCGTGCCGGGGCGCCATAGGCGTTGACGAAGGCCTCGACCATGCCGCGGCTGGCGAGGATGTCGTCGGCGCGCACGCGCCAGTCGTTGAAGTCGCCGGCGACTATCACCGGCGCCAGCGGCGGCAGGCTGTCGAGCAGGCGGCAGAGCAGTTCCAGCTGTTCGCGACGGTGGGCTTCGCGCAGCCCCAGGTGCACGCAGATGGCATGCACCTCGCGGTGGCCGGGCACGTCCAGCACCGAATGCAGCAGGCCGCGTTCCTCGTTGCCGGCGATGGACGCGTCGAGGTTCTCGTAGCGCAGGATGGGGAATTTCGACAGCAGCGCATTGCCGTGGTCGCCTTCCGGGTAGACCGCGTTGCGGCCGTAGGCGAAGTCGGTCCACATGCTGTCGGCGAGGAATTCGTACTGGGGCGTCGGCGGCCAGTTCCTGAAGCGCCTGGCATGCAGCTGGTGGGTGCCGAGCACCTCCTGCAGGAACACCAGGTCGGCACCGAGGGTGCGCACGGCATCGCGCAGCTCCGGGAGGATGAAGCGGCGGTTGAGGGGCGTGAAGCCCTTGTGGGTGTTCACCGTGATGATGCGCAGCTGGTGCACGGCCGGCAGCAGGTCGGTGGCGGGCAAGGGGGCACTGGTGACGGTATTCACAGGTCGGCTCCTTCCAGGGGCTGGCCGGGCTCGGTCTCTAGGTGCCCGGCCAGGCCGAGTCTTTCCAGCAGTTGGCGGGCGTCATAGGGCGCGCGCACCTTGATGTCGTTGTCGAAGTAGCAGTACAGGTCGCGGCTTTTGCGCCGGGCCGGTGCCTTGGCGCTGATCAGCCGGGCGTCCTCGGGCTGGCTGCCACGGGTCCAGGCTTCGATGCGTCGCTGCCAGGCGGCCAGCGCGGCGTCCGAGTAGCCGCTGGCGTAGAGCTGCTTGTCGCCGTGCAGGCGCATGTAGACGAAGTCGCTGGTGAGGTCCTCCGCGTAGGGCCACTTCTTCGCCGTGTCGGCGACCACCAGCGCCACCTTGTGCCGGCGCAGCAGGGCGACGAAGGCCTCGTCGAGGAAGCTGTCGTTGCGGATCTCCACCGCGTGGCGCAGGCGCAGGCCCTTGGGAATGTCCAGGTAGCCCTCCACGTGCATGCGCGCGTCGCTGTGGCGGGCCAGGTCACGGGCGGCGTCGCTGTCGTGGGGCAGGGCTTGGAGAAAGTCGGCGAACAGCGCGGGGTCGAACTTGAAGCTGGGCGGGAATTGCCAGAGCACCGGCCCCAGCTTCCCGCCCAGGCGGAACAGCCCCGAGGCCATGAAGTTGGCCAGGGGCTGCTGCAGCTCGCGCAGGCGCGTCACGTGGGTGATGTAGCGCGGCGCCTTGATGCTGAAGACGAAGTCCTCGGGGGTGTCGGCCGCCCAGCCGGCGTAGCGCTCGGGAGTCTGCAGGGCATAGAAGGAGCCATTGATCTCGATGCTGTTGACGGCGCGGGAGGCGAAGCGCAGCTCCTTCTTCTGCACCAGGCCCCTGGGGTAGAAATCACCCCGCCAGGGGGCGTAGCGCCAGCCGGAAATGCCTATACGGATCTCTGCCATCCTCGCCTCCGCTAGCGACCCGGAGCCGGGTTGGCGGCTGCGAGCGTCCGTTCCAGCTGCGCCTCGTCGGCGATCACTTCTTCGCCACCATCGCCCGCCGGCTGCATCCGCTGTGGGTGCAACTCGACCTTGATCCAGCCGCTCTCGCGGCGGTCGAAGGCCTTGAACGCTTCGATGGCATCGCTCATCGGCTTGACCTGGGTGAGGATCTTGGCCGGGTCGACGCGCTTGTTCAGGGTCAGCTCGATGAGCCTGGGGATGTACTTGCGGTGGTGGCAGTTGCCCATGTTGATGGTCAGGTTCTTGTTCATCGCCAGGCCGATGGGGAAGCTGCGCGCCTGCTGCGGGTAGACGCCGATGATCGACAGGGTGCCGGCCTTGGCCAGGCCTTCGACCGCCCATTGCAGGGCCTGGCTCGGGGCATCGCCCGGGTGCCAGTTGTCGCCGTCCGGGTGGGTGCGCGGGGTCAGCTCGGCCATCTCCCGGCGCATGCGTCCGGCGGCGTGGTGGTCGTGGCAGGCGTGCTCGGCGTCCACCCCCACGGCATCGATGGCGCGGTCGACGCCTATGCCGTCGGTGAGCCGGCGCAGGGTCTTGACCGGGTCTTCCAGGTCGAAGTTGATCACTTCTGCGCCTTGCTGGCGGGCCATGCGCAGGCGGTCGTCGAGGTGGTCGATGGCGAACACCCGGGCGGCTCCCATCAGCTTGGCGCTGGCGATGGCGAACTGGCCCACCGGGCCGCAGCCGAACACCGCCACCGTGTCGCCGGGGGTGACCTCGGCCATCTCGGCACCGAAGTAGCCGGTGGGGAAGATGTCGGACAGCAGGATGGCCTGGTCGTCGCTGATCTCGCTGGGCAGCTTGATCAGGCCGATGTTGGCGTGGGGGATGCGGGCCTTCTCCGCCTGCAACCCATGGAAGGGGCCGGTGGCCTGGGGCCCGCCGTAGAACGCGGTGCCGGCCTCCTTGCCGTTGGGGTTGGCCACGTCGCACTGGGCGTAGTAGCCGGCCCGGCAGTAGGAGCAGTTGCCGCAGGCGATGGTGGAAGGCACCACCACGCGGTCGCCGATCTGCAGGTTGCGCACGTCGTTGCCCAGGGCTTCGACGATGCCGACGCCCTCGTGGCCGAGGATGGTGCCCTTGACCATGCCGGTGACGGTGCCGCGCACGAAATGCAGGTCGGTGCCGCAGATGGCCGAGGCGGTCAGGCGGATGATCGCGTCCGTGGGCGCCTGCAGGGTCGGCTCGGGGACGTCGTCGAGACGGATGTCGCCCACGTCATGGAATACGACTGCCTTCATGGGTGGCTCCTGTTCGGGCCCGGGCCGGTGCTCGCCGGCGACCAGGCATGGAAAACGGCAGGTGCCGGGGCGGCACCTGTGATAGTTCCGACTGGGCGGCAAGGGAGCGGTTCAGGTTTTCTGCCCGTTGGGCACGAGGCGCAGCCCGGGTTTCGGGCCGGCGTGTGGTGGGGTACCGATCGCGAATGAATTCGCTCCTACGTGGGACGGCGCTGCGCACCGCTTGGCGAATGAATTCGCCCCTACAGGTGCGGGAGTCCCGGGAGGCGCGGTGCAGCGCCGTAGGGCGTGCTGCGCGCACCTGGGAAGACGCCGCGCACACCGATGTGAGGCGCGGGGCATCGATGGCGGGGTGGCGGGTGACCCGGGTGAGGCCTCGCGTGTGGCGTGGCACCGATCACGAATGAATTCGCTCCCACACGGGCGGCGCTGCGCACCGCTTGGCGAATGAGTTCGCCCCTCCAGGTGCAGGAGTCCCGGGCGACGCGGTGCAGGGCCGTAGGGTGTGCTGCGCGCACCTGGGAAGACGGCGCGCACACCGATGTGAGGCCCGGGCATCGATGGCGGGGCGGCGGGTGACCCGGGTGAGGCCCGCGTGTGGTGTGGCATCGATCGCGAGTGGACTCGCTCCTACATCAACCCTCGCAGGAATGCGGCGAAGCCTTCCGGCGCGCGGGCGTCGAGGCGGGCGCTGGTGTGCACGGCGGGGCTGCTGCTCCAGGAGATGCGCGCGCCGCTGCGTTCGAAGGCGCGCACCAGGTGCACGTCCTCGTGGGCGGCCAGGGGCGGGAAGCCGCCGGCGCGCAGGTAGGCTTCGGCGCTGAAGCCGAGGTTGGCGCCGTGCACGTGGCGGTGGTCGTCGCGCTGCTGGTAGTGAGCGTGGTAGCGCAGCTGGGCGTCGAGGTGGATGGTGTCCCACTGGGCGATGCGCACGGTGCCGCAGACCACGTCGGCACCCAGGGCCAGCTGTGCGGCCAGCCAGTTGGTGCCGGCGATGCTGTCGGCGTCGGTGCAGGCGATCCAGCGCGCGCCCTCATCCAGCAGTACATGCACGCCGGCGGCTCGGGCCTGGCCGACATTGCGGGCGGCGATGGCCAGGGTGGCGATGCCGGCGGCCTGGGCGATGGCGGCGGAGCCGTCGCTGCAGGCGTCCAGCACGGCCAGCACGCGGACCGGTTCGCCGCCGAGGTCGGGGTGGGCGGCGGCCGCCAGCACCGATTCGATGCAGGCACCCAGCAGCTGTTCCTCGTTGTGCACCGGGATGACGACGCCGATCATGCACCGCGCTCCCGCAGCCCCTCCCGCTCGGCCACCGAGGTGGCGTCGTGGCACCAGACCTCCAGCAGCAGGTCGGGCTCTTCGTGGCGCAGCAGGCGCGGCATGCCCAGGCCCCGGGCCAGGCGTTCATGCACCTGGTCGCCGGTCAGCGGGCAGCCGTCGATCTCCGGCCGCCAATGGCAGGCCAGGAGGGTGCCGCTGCGGTTCAGCGACGCCAGGCAATGCACGATGAGGTGGTCGAGGTCGTCGGCGTCGAGGTAGTAGCACAGCTCGCTGAGGATGATCAGGTCGAAGCGCCCGCCGGGCCACTGCTGCGGCAGGCGCGCCTGCAAAAGGCGCACGTTGGGCTTGTTGGCCAGGCGCTGGGCGGCCAGCTCCACGGCGCGCGCCGAGGTGTCGCAGCACAGCAGGTCGTGGCAGCGGTCGGCCAGGCGCAGGCTCAGCTCGCCATTGCTGCAGCCGGGCTCGAAGACCCTGTCGTAGAAGCCGCGGGGCAGGGCGGCGAGCACCAGGTTGCGCTTGCGCTTCTCGTACCAGCGCTGGCGGAAGGCCCAGGGGTCGCGGCTGTCGCGGTAGAGCCTGTCGAAATAGGTGTCGGCCACGCTCATAGGAAGAACAGCTCGAAGGGCTGCTGCAGGCGTTCCAGGCTGGCGCTGCCGAGCACCGGCGGGCCACCACCGGAGTCGGCGTACAGCTGGCTGGCGAAGGCCTGCACGGCGTGGCGCTTGCGGGCCAGGGTCCAGATGTCGAGCTCGACCTTGCGCGCACGCTCCCAGGGGATGCGCGGGTCTTCCGGGCTCGCCCAGTGCCAGGCCCAGATGGGCACCTCATGGACCAGCGCGCCGATCTCGCTGCCGACTTCGAGGGTGGCCAGCCCCACCGCCTCATGGTCGGCGTGGCCGTCCTCGCGCCAGGTGGTGAAGACCACGTCCGAGGGCTGAAGGTAGGCGGCGAGGAAACGCTTGAGCTCGCCCAGGTGGCGCCCGACGCCGGTGTCGGGGAAGCCGCCGCGCAGCCACTTCAGCTCCGCCACGGGGATGCCCAGGCGATGCAGCGCCTCGGCGCTTTCCTGGGGGCGCACGATGCCGAGGCGATGCGCGGTCCAGTAGGGCGAGCCGGGATGGCTGGCGCTGCCGTCGGTGACCGAGATCAGCAGCACCTGGCGACCCAGCTGGAACAGCAGCTGCAGCAGGCCGCCACAGCCGAGCACTTCGTCGTCCGGGTGCGGCGCGACGATCACCGCGCGGGCTTCCGGTGGCACCAGGCGCTCACAGTCGATGGTCGGTACCAGGCTCAGGTGCTGCGAGGCGTTCCAGGCCTGCAGCGGCGTTCCGTCGCCGTGGATGAGGTGGGCTCTCATGGCATCCAGATCCCCTGTGGGGCCAAGGTGGCGAGGCGGCCGAGGGCGGCGAGGTCGCGCTCGGCATGGCTCTGGCGGAGGTACACCGGCAGGTCGGCGAGCAGCCGTGCCAGGTGCGGGTCGAGGCAGTAGGGCGCCGCGCCCAGGGCGTGGCCGACATGGCGGATGGCGGCCTCGGCGGCGCCTTCGCAGATCGCCCGCAGGCGCCGTACCGGAACTTCGGCGTCGGCGCGCGGCTGGCGGTCGATCCAGGCGGCGCAGTCGCGCAGGGAGCAGGCGGCCGCGTAGAGCTGTGCGTCCAGGGCGCCCAGGTGGGCGAGGGCGTGGGGTTCGTCGTGATCCGCGCCATGCACCCGCAGCGCCTCGCCCAGGGCCTGGGCGGCACCCAGCCAGCAGGCGGCGATGCCGGCGCCGCCGTGCCAGAAGCCGGGGCGTTCCAGGTAGCCGCCGGCAGGCCCGATGCAGTGGGCGCGGGCCTGCTCGAAGTGCACCTCGACGCTGCCGGTGGCGGCCATGCCCACCGCGTTCCAGCCGCCCGTGGCGATGCGCACCCCGGGCTGGTCCAGGGCCACGGCCACCAGCTGCTGGTGGCCGGCCTCGTTCCAGCCGGTGAGCAGCGCGTGGCTGAGCACGGCGGCGCCGGAACACCAGGCCTTGGTGCCATCCAGGCGCACGTCCTGCTGCGAGGTGCGGGCGTTGATGCGCACCCGCGCCTGCGGCGGCTCGGCGGCCCAGACGCCCCAGGTGCTGCCGGGCGGCGGGGCCTCGGCGTCGAGTTCGTGGAGGATGGCCAGGGCGTCGGTGTGGCCTTCGTAGAGCTTGCACAGGCCCAGGTCACGGGCGGCGACCCGGGCCAGCGCCTGCCAGCGCTCCAGGGTGGCGCCGCCGCCCGGCTGGGGCAGGCGGTCGAGGCCCGCCGCCACCAGCGCGGCCAGGCGGCGGCCGAGTTCGGGAGTGTCGGCGCCCGGGCACGGGTACTCCGCCAGGCCGCCTTCCAGGCGGTTGGCGGCGCAGGCCGGGGCGCCCCCCATCAGCCGTCCTCCCGTTGCAGTTCGAAGAGCAGCAGCGAGCGGTTGGTGAGGGTGAACTCCGTGTCGAACTCGTAGCGCTCCAGGGAACGGTCGTCGGGGCGGTTGGTGTCCAGCAGCAGTGTCCAGGCGGTGCCCTGGGCCACTTCCGGCAGGCGGAAGTTGACCACGTCGTGGTGGGCGTTGAGCAGCAGCAGGAGGGTGGCGTCGGCGCCGCTGCGGCGGATGCCGGTGGGTTGCGCGCGGCCGTCCATGAGCATGCCCAGGCAGCGGGCATTGCCGTCCTGCCATTGCTCCTCGGTCATCTCGTTGCCGCAGGGCGACAGCCAGGTGACGTCCTTGACCCCGAGTTCCTCGTTGTACTCGCCCACCAGGAAGCGGCCGCGCCGCAGGATCGGGTAGGCGCGGCGCAGGCTGATCAGCCGCCGGGTGAAGTCCAGCAGGCTGCGGCCCTCGTCGTCGAGTTCCCAGTCGATCCAGCCCAGCTCGTTGTCCTGGCAGTAGACGTTGTTGTTGCCCTGCTGGGTGCGGCTGAACTCGTCGCCCGCCACCAGCATCGGCGTGCCCTGGGAGAGCAGCAGCGTGGCCATCATGTTGCGCATCTGGCGCAGGCGCAGCTCGCGGATGTCCGGGTCGTCGGTGGGGCCTTCGACGCCGTGGTTCCAGGAGTAGTTGTTGTCGCTGCCGTCGCGGTTGCCTTCGTCGTTGGCTTCATTGTGCTTGTGGTCGTAGCTGACCACGTCGCGCAGGGTGAAGCCGTCGTGGGCGGTGACGAAGTTGACCGAGGCGTAGGGCCGGCGGCCGCGCTGGTTGAACAGGTCGCCCGAGGCGGTGAGGCGGCTGGCGAGCCCGGCGATCTGGCCGTTGTCGCCGCGCCAGAAGGCCCGCACGGTGTCGCGGAAGCGGTCGTTCCACTCCACCCAGCCGGGCGGGAAGCCCCCCACCTGGTAGCCGCCCGGGCCGCAGTCCCAGGGCTCGGCGATCAGCTTGAGCTTGCTCAGCACCGGGTCCTGGCGGCAGGCGACGAGGAAGCCGTGGCGCTCGTCGAAGCCGTGCGGATGGCGCCCGAGAATGGTGGCGAGGTCGAAGCGGAAGCCGTCGACGCGCATCTCGGTGGCCCAGTAGCGCAACGAGTCGGTGACCATCTGCAGCACGCAGGGGTGGCTGAGATCGAGGGTGTTGCCGGTGCCCGAGTCGTTGATGTAGTGGCGACGGTTGTCGGGCAGCAGGCGGTAGTAGGTGGCGTTGTCGATGCCGCGCATGCACAGGGTCGGGCCCAGTTCGTTGCCCTCGGCGGTGTGGTTGTAGACCACGTCGAGGATCAGCTCCAGGCCGGCGTCGTGCAGGTGCGCGACCATTTCCTTGAACTCGTTGATGTGGCCGCTGGCGAGGTAGGCCGCGTGGGGCGCGAAGAAGGCCAGGCTGTTGTAGCCCCAGTAGTTGTTCATGCCCTTTTCCAGCAGGTGCTGGTCGTTGACGAAGCCGTGGACCGGCAGCAGCTCGATGGTGGTGATGCCCAGGGAGCGGATGTGCTGCAACAGCTCGGCGTTCATCAGCCCGGCGCAGGTGCCGCGCAGGTGCTTGGGCACGGCGGGGTGGCGCATGCTGGTGCCGCGCAGGTGGGCCTCGTAGATCACCGTGGCGTCCCAGGGCACGCGCACCGCCTTCTGCTCGGGCCAGGTGAAGGCGGGGTCGATGACCTTGGACTTGGGCACGAAGGGCGCGCTGTCGCGCTCGTCGAAGGACAGGTCGCCGTCCTTGTGGCCGATGGTGTAGCCGAACAGCGCCTCGGACCAGCGCAGCCCGCCCATCAGCTGGCGGGCATAGGGGTCGACCAGCAGCTTGTTGGGGTTGAAGCGGTGGCCGGCGTCGGGCTCGTAGGGGCCGTGCACGCGGTAGCCGTAGATCTGCCCGGGGTGGGCGTCGGGCAGGTAGCCGTGCCAGATCTCGTCGGTGTATTCGGGCAGTTCGATACGCTCAAGTTCACGCTCGCCCTTGGCGTCGAACAGGCAGAGCTCCACCTTGGTGGCATGGGCGGAAAACAGCGCGAAGTTGACCCCCAGGCCGTCCCAGGTGGCGCCCAGGGGAAAGGGGTGGCCTTCGGTTATCCGTGAGCGTTGCCTGCTCATTGGTGTTTCTCCTCAAACGACTCGGTTGGGCTCAGGCTTTCGGCGCCTTGGGCGTGGCCTTGGTGGCGCGCGGCTTCTTCAGCAGTGCGGGTTTTTCTTCGGCAGGGGCCTTGGCGGCACGTGGCTTGCGCGGGGCCGGCTGGGCGGCGCGGGCCTCGGCGGGTGGGCTGGCCGGTACTTCCTTGGGCTTGCTGACCCGGCGCGGCTTGGGCGCCGGTGGGCGCTCGCCGCGGGTTTCCGACTCGGCGAGCTTGCGCGCCATTTCCCAATGGCGGGCTTCCTGGCCCGTGGGCCTGCCCTCCGATTCCCAGATCTGGTAGGCGAATTCGCGGATGCGCTGTTCTTCTGCACTCATGGCTGTGGCTCCTGGTGAGGTCTGAAACACAAGAGGTTGACGGGGAAGTCCGCCAGCGCCTGCGCCAGGGCGATGCGCCCATCGCTGGGGTGCAGCGGCGCGCTGGAGAACACGCCGGTGAGCGTGCTGTCGGCAATGGCGGCGGGCAGCACCACGCGGGTGTCGCCCCAGCGTGCTGGCGGGATGTGGGGGGTGACGGCCTCGTCCAGCAGCTCGCTGGCCAGGCGCGGCACCAGCACCACCAGGTAGTCGCCACCCTGGCTGCGGGCGAAGGCCAGCACCTGCTCGGCGTGCTCGCCCTCCACCTGCAGCGGCTGGTAGTCGCCCCGTGCGAACAGTTCGGCGCGGGCATAGCGCACCGAGAGCACGGTGGAGATCAGCCATTGCTTGATGCGGCCGTCGCGCCAGTGTTCGATCAACCGGTCCTGCTCGACCGCTTCGCCGAGGGCCTCGATGCGGCGGGGGAAGTCCACTTCGCGGCGGTTGTCCGGGTCCACCAGGCTGAAGTCCCAGAACTCGGTGCCCTGGTAGAGGTCGGGGATGCCGGGCGTGGTCATGCGCAGCAGGCACTGGGCCAGGCCGTTGAGGGCGCCGGCGGGGGCGATGGCGTTGGCCGCGGCGGCGATGTCGATGCGCAGCTCGCGGGCGGTGTCGCGCGCCAGCAGGTCGTGCAGGAAGGTGCGGCAGGCCACTTCATAGGCGGCGTTGGGGGCACTCCAGCTGCTTTGCAGCTTGGCCTCGCGCAGGGCCTTTTCCTGCCAGCGCAGCAGGCGCTCCAGGTAGGCCTCCAGGGCGTGGCGGTCGTCGGCGTCGAGGTCCAGCGGCCAGCTGCCGAGCAGGCACTGGTAGAGCATCAGCTCGTCCGCCGCGCTGGGGGCGCCGTCGCTGTCCAGCACCGCGCGCAGGGGCGCTGCCAGGCGCCGCCAGTGCTCGCAGCGGGCGGCGAACCAGGCGGAGCGCTCGCTGAGCACGGCCAGGCGCGCGCGGTTGTCCTCGCCGCGCTTGTGGTCGTGGGTGGCGGTGGTCAGCAGGTTGCCGGGGAAGTGCTGCGAGCGCGCCAGGCACTGGGCGTGGAACTCGGCGACCGAGCCGCTGAACTGCTGCGGGTCGAAGCCCACGTCGTTGCGCGAGAGCAACACCGCCGAGCGGTAGCAGGCGGTGTCTTCCACGGCCTTGGCGGCGGCCGGGGAGGTGAGCTGCTGGAAGCGCGCCAGGACCTTGCGCCGCTGCTTGCGCTGCGGGCCGGGCGGCACCTCGCGCAGGGGCTGGCCGCCGAGCCAGCGGTCCAGGTGCTGCAACAGCGGCTGGTCGGCCTCGCCCAGGGTGCTGCGGGCACCGGCCAGGGCCTGCTCGAAGACGCGGCGGTCCTGCTCGGAGCGGCCGCAGGCACCGGCATAGGTGCGGTACACCGGGAAATGCACGATGAGTTCCAGCAGCGCGCGGCGGATGGCGCCCAGGGTCAGGTCGCGGGTGGCGATGTCTTCGCGCGCCACCAGCAGCAGGCTTTGGGCGAGGTTTTCCAGATCGCCCGCCAGGGAGCTGGTGAGCACCAGCTGGCGTGCCTCGAGCACCTCGTCCTGGAAGCGACCGGAGCGGCCGCTGAGGGTGCTCCACAGGGCGTTGAGCTGCAGCTCGCCCAGGGGGGAGTGCTGCAGCAGGGACACCTGGTTCATGAACTCGTAGCCGGTGGTGCCGTCCACGCCCCAGTCGCCGGCCAGGCGCTCGCCCTGGCCGAGGATCTTCTCGACGTAGATCGGGAAGTGCTGGCCGAGCAGCGCGCGTGGACGCGTGGCGAGCAGCCCCTCGACGCGGCGGCGCAGGCGCCGGCAATAGCCGCGCGGGTCGGCCAGGCCATCGATGTGGTCGATGCGCAGGCCGTCCACCAGGCCCGCCGCGATCAGCTCGAAGACCTTGGCGTGGGTGGCCTCGAACACTTCGGGGCGCTCGACGCGCAGGCCGCCCAGTTCGTTGATGTCGAAGAAACGCCGCCAGTTGATGTCGTCGGCGGCGGTGCGCCAGCTGGCCAGGCGGTAGTGCTGGCGCTCGAGCAGTCGGTGCAGGCGCTCCAGGCCTTCCGGCGTGTCGGCGTGGTAGTGCTCCAGGGCGCGGGCCAGGGGCACGTCGTCCGGGGTGGCTTCGGCCAACTGGCGGCGCAGCTCCCGCGCCTGCTGCCAGGCATCGGGCTGCCCGTCCAGGGCTTCGAAACGCGCCGCGAGGTCCGCCAGCGACGGCTCGCAGCTGGCCCGCAGCAGTTCACCGTAGCTGGGCGGGGTGAGGGGGAAGCGATGGTCGAAGTGCTGGGCGTAGAGGCTGCCGTCCTCGGCGTCGTAGCGCAGGGCGATCTCGCCGGCCGCCAGCACCTCGCCGTAGTCGCTGCGCAGGAAGGGCATCAGCAGCTGGCCGCGCAGCAGCGGGTCGTGGGAGCGCCACTGGATGTCGAAGAACTGCGCGTAGGGGCTGCTTTGGCCCCATTCGAGCACGTCGAGCCACCAGGGGTTGTCGTCACCGCCCACGGCCATGTGGTTGGAGACGATGTCGAGGATCAGCCCCATGCGCTGCTCGCGCAGGGCGGCGACCAGGCGCTTGAGCGCCGCCTCGCCACCCAGCTCGGGGTTGACCCGGGTGGGGTCGACCACGTCGTAGCCGTGCACGGAGCCCTTGCGCGCGGTGAGCAGCGGCGAGGCGTAGACATGGCTGATGCCCAGCCGGGCGAAGTAGTGCACCAGGGGCACGGCGTCGTCCAGGGTGAAGCCCCGGTGGAACTGCAGGCGCAGGGTGGCGCGGACTTCATTCATGGCCTTGGCCCTCCAGCTGGCGGCGGGCGTCGTCGAGGCATTGCAGGCGGCGGCTGGCACCCGGGCCGTCGAGCATGCTGGCGGCCGGTTCGCTCCAGCGTCGCCGCCAGTTGGGGTGCTGGTCGCCGGGGCCGGGCAGGTTGGGTTGCTCCTCGCTGCCCATCACGTCTTCCAGGGGCAGCAGCACCAGGGGCGCGGGGGTGCGGCCGACGAAGCCGATGCAGGCTTCCAGCTGCGCCTCGCTGTCGCTGTCCGGGCCGTGGCCCGGGTCGCTGGCGTAGAGCGCCGTGGTCAGCGCCAGCTTTTCCCGCGCGCGGGCCTCGCGGTCGCCGTGGCTGTGCTCGGCGCTGCGCTGGCCGGTGACCTCGCGCCACTCGATGTCGCGCCCCAGGAGCCAGCCGCGCATGCTCGGCAGGTCGTGGGTGGTGGTGGTGGCGAGGGCGTCGCGGGGCCAGCTGTGGGGCGGCAGGAAGTGGCCGTCGGCCTGCTCGAACTGCAGCACGCGCATGCCGAGGATCATCCGTTGCGCCAATGCCTCGCGCAGGCCGGCGGGTACGGTGCCGAGGTCTTCGCCGATGACCAGGGCGCGGTGGCGGAAGGACTCCAGCGACAGCAGGCGCAGCAGGTCCTGCAGCGGGTAGTTGAGGTAGGCGCCGGCCTCTGGCGGGGCGCCCTGGGGCAACACCCAGAGGCGCTTGAGGCCCATGACGTGGTCGATGCGGATGCCGCCGGCGTGGGCCAGGTTGGCCTGCAGCATTTCGATGAAGGCGCGGTAGCCATGGCGTTGCAGGCCTTCCGGGGAGAAGGCCGAGACCCCCCAGCTCTGCCCGGAACGGTTGAGGATGTCCGGTGGTGCGCCGACCGTCACCGCGGGCAGCAGTTCGGCCTGACGGGCCCAGGCCTGGCTGCCGGCACCGTCGGCGCCGACGGCGAGGTCGGCGATCAGGCCGATCTTCATCCCCGCGCCGCGGGCAGCGCTCTGCACGCGGTCCAGGCCCCGGGCGATCAGCCACTGGCAGAAGGCGTGGAAGGTGACGTCCTGCTCGTGCTCGGCGGCGAAGCGCAGCACCGCCTCGTGGTGGGGATCGCGGTACTGCTCCGGCCAGACGCGCCAGTCGGTGGGCAGGCCGCTGCGGCTCATGAAGCCGTGCAGGGCCTCGAAGCGGCAGTGCTGCAGCAAGGCGTCGCCGCCGTGCTCGCGGAAGCTGGCGAAGTCGGCGCTGAAGGCGTTCTCCGGGCCGCTGAAGCCGTCGAACAGCGCGCGCAGGATGGCCTGGCGGCTGCTGGCCACGGCGGGCCAGTCGATCAGCGGCTGGGCTTCCAGGCGCGCCAGCTCGGCGCCCAGGCCGCAGGCGGCGATCGCCTGCTGCATGGCGCGCTCGCCGAGGATGCAGCCGGGGGCGGCGTGCAGCACGTTGAACAGCAGGCGGCTGGAGGGCGAGTAGGGGCTGTAGCTGTGGCTGCTGGCGCTGAACATGGCGTGCACCGGGCTCAGGGCGATGGCGTCGGCGCCCTTGGCGGCGGCGCTGCGGGCCAGCTCCTCCAGCGCCTGGGTGTCGCCCAGCCCGCCGTCGCCGGGGCGGCGCAGGGAATACAGCTGCGCGGTGAGCCCCCAGATGTGCCGGCGCTGGTGGTCGCAGAGCTGGGCCACGCTCTGGCAGGCCGGTGGGGCCACGGCCAGGGTCAGCGCCTGCTCGCCGATCAGCAGGCGCTGGTAGCCGCAGGCGGCGATGGCGGGCAGGCGGCCTTCGTGGTCGAGCCGCGCGTCGACCCGGGCACCGTCTTCGAGCTGCAGCTGGAAGGGCGTGCCGGCGGCGAAATGCCGGGCCAGCGACAGCGGCTGGCCCTGGTCCAGCGTCAGCAGGGGGTCGAGGGCGGCGCTGCCGCGCTGCTGGTCGATGTGGGCGAGGCTGGCGTGGATCTGCTGCTCGCTCTGCGCCGGGTAGCCCAAAGCTTCGAGCAGCGCGCGCTGGGCCTCGGGGGCCACCTGCTGCGGGCGGCCGTCGGCGTCGGTCCAGTGGATGCTGAGGCCGGCGGCACCGGCCAGGTCGGCCAACAGGGCGTCGCTCATGCGCTGTCCTCCAGGGTCACGGCGACGCTGCGCGGCGCCAGCAGGCCCTGGCGGTAGTCGTCCAGGTCCATGCGGTTGGAGAAGATCACCCGCGCGCCGTCGTGCGGCAGCGGCGCACGTACCGGGGCGGAGGCGAGGTTGAGGTCGATGCGCAGCAGGCTGCCGTCACCCAGGCGCCAGCTGGCCGATACGGCCTTTTCCTCCAGCACCCGGGTGCCGATGGCCTGGCTGCCGGGCAGGCGTGGCACCAGTTGCGCGTGGCGCAGCTCCAGCAGGCGCCGGTAATAGACGCGCCAGGCCTGCTGGCCGGGCTCGGTGCAAGTGGCGCAGTCGGGGATGGAGCCGGTGAAGGTGCCCAGGGCGTTGGGGTCGGGAATGCTGCGGCGGATCTGCTCGTCGGCGAACACCGCGAATTCGCGGAACTCGTTGCGCCGCCCGTCGCGCACCGCACGGCCCAGCTCCTCGTTGTGCGAGGTGAAGAACAGGAAGGGTTGGCGCGAGCCCCATTCCTCGCCCATGAACAGCAGCGGGATCATCGGGCAGAGCAACAGCAGGGCGGTGGCGGCCTTGAGTTCGTCCGGCTCCGCCAGGCTGGCCAGGCGCTCGCCGAATGCACGGTTGCCGACCTGGTCGTGGTTCTGCAGGAACAATACGAAGGCGGTCGGCGGCAGGTGCGCGCTGGATTGCCCGCGCAGGTGGCCGCGCCGGGTGGACTCGCCCTGGTAGACGAAGCCCTCGCCGAGGCAGCGGGCCAGCTTGCTGGTGGTCTCCGTGGCGAAGTCGGCGTAGTAGCCCTCGCGTTCGCCGGTGAGCAGGGCATGCAGCACGTTGTGGCCGTCGTCGTTCCACTGGGCGTCGTAGCCCTTTTCCAGCAGGTCGACGTCGTTGTCCTCGTTCTCCAGCACCAGGTGCAGGTGGCGGCCCTTGCCGGCGGCGGCGCGCAGGCGGCCGGCCATCTCCACCAGGAAGTCCTTCTCGGTGATGGCGTGCACGGCGTCGAAGCGCAGGCCGTCGACGCGGTAGTCCAGCACCCACATCAGGGCGTTCTCGCAGAAGAAGTCGCGCACCTGCACCTGGCGGAAGTCGATGGCCGGGCCCCAGGGGGTCTTGCGCTCGCAGTTGAAGAAGGCCCCGGCGTACTGGCCGAGGTAGTTGCCGTCGGGGCCGAAGTGGTTGTAGACGACGTCGATGAACACCATCAGGCCCAGGCCGTGGGCGCTGTCGATGAGCCGCTTGAGCGCCTCGGGCGGGCCGTAGGAGCTGTCCGGGGCGAAGGGCAGCACGCCGTCGTAGCCCCAGTTGCGTGCGCCGGGGAATTCCCCCAGGGGCATCAGCTCGATGGCGGTGACGCCCAGCTCCTTGAGCCCGGGCAGCAGCGCCTCGACGCGGTCGAAGCCGCCGAGCAGGCCGACGTGCAGTTCGTAGATCACCGCCTCGTGCCAGGGGCGGCCGCGCCAGTCGGCGTGGCGCCAGCGGTAGGCCTTGGGGTCGACCACCCGGCTGAAGCCGTGGGGCCCGTCCTCCTGGGCCCGCGAGGCCGGATCGGGCACGCGCAGGTGCCCGTCGATCAGGTAGCGGTAGACGGTGCCGGCGCCCAGGGGCAGGCGGCTGCAGTACCAGCCTTCGCCGTGGGCGCGCAGCGGGTGGCGGCTGCCGTCGGCCAGTTCCACCTCGACGGAGCCGGCATCCGGCGCCCAGAGGGCGAAGCGTGTGGTGCCGTCTTCCTCGAGCAGCGCCCCATGGCTGCGCGTAAGGGGAAACATCAAGCCTGACCCCCTGCCTGCAGCGTCATCGAGCCGGCCTTGAGCAGCCGTTTGTAGAGGCGGTCGTAGGGCTTGACCGACTGGTGCCAGTAGAGCGGCGAGGCCATGGCCTGGCAGCGCATGGCATTGAGCAGCTCGGGGTGGCGGTAGACGTTGAGCGCACGCTGCACGGCATCCAGGTAGCTGGCGGCATCGGCCTCGCGGAACAGGAAGCCGGTGACGCCATCCTCGATGGTGTCGGCCAGGCCGCCGGTGCGCCGCGCGATGGGCAGGGAACCGAAGCGCTGGGCGTACATCTGGCTCAGGCCGCAGGGCTCGAAGCGCGAGGGCATGAGCAGGAAGTCGCTTCCGGCGAACATGCGCCGGGCATCGGTCTCGTTGAAGCCGACGTGCACGCCGATGCGGTGTGGGTGGCGCTGGGCGAGGTCCTGCATGGCCGATTCCAGGGCCGGCTCGCCACGGCCGATGATGGCCATGCGACCGCCACCGGCGACGATGGCGTCGGCGATCTCCAGGGTCAGGTCGATGCCTTTCTGCTGCACCAGGCGCGAGACCACGGCGAACAGCGGGCCGTCGCCCGGCTCCAGGTCGAAGAGCTTCTCCACGTACTCGCGGTTCTCGCGCTTGCCCTGCCACAGCTGGGCGCTGAAGCTGGCCACCAGGTGCTCGTCGGTGCGCGGGTCCCAGCTCTCGTCGATGCCGTTGGTGATGCCGCTGAGCTGGCCCTGGTCGACACGGTGCTTGAGCATGCCTTCCAGGCCGCAGCCGAAGTCCTCGGTGGTGATCTCGTGGGCGTAGTTCTCGCTCACGGTGGTCACGTGGCTGGCGTGGGCGATGCCGGCCTTCAGGAACGACAGCTTGCCGTAGAACTCCATGCTCTCGTGGCTGCAGGCTTCCGGCGGCAGGCCCAGTTCGGGGCTGCATTGCGGATCGATCAGGCCCTGGTAGGCGAGGTTGTGGATGGTGAACACGCTGGGCGTGCTCTGCCCGCGCCAGGCCATGTACGCAGGGGCGAGGCCGGCGGGCCAGTCGTTGGCGTGGATCAGCTCCGGGCACCAGCTGAGGCAGGCGGTGCCGGCGGCCAGCTCGGCGGCGGCCAGGCCCAGGCGGGCGAAGCGGATGTGGTTGTCCGGCCAGTCGCGGCCCTCGGCGTCGCCATAGGGCGTGCCTTCGCGCTCGTAGAGTTCGGGGCAGATGATGACGTAGACGATCAGGCCGTCCTTGAGATCCATGCGGCCGATGCGGCAGGCGGGCAGGGCGGCATGCCCCGGCACCCGGCCGATCACGCGGATCGGGTTGCCGCTCTCCAGCACCTGCCGGTAG
Source organism: Pseudomonas sp. Pc102 (assembly GCF_018408275.1). Lineage (NCBI taxonomy): Bacteria > Pseudomonadati > Pseudomonadota > Gammaproteobacteria > Pseudomonadales > Pseudomonadaceae > Pseudomonas > Pseudomonas sp. Pc102. The sequence goes on from NZ_AP021905.1 coordinate 3,328,270, forward strand.
CCGGGGATGAGAACGCGAACGTCATGTCGGGAAGCCAGGGCCCTGGGCAGTGCAGCGGAAACGTCCCCCAGGCCGCCGACCTTGACCAGATCAGCGAACTCCGAGGTGACGAACAGAATTCTTTTCTTGTTGGTATGCAGGCTTTCCACATGAAGCTGGGGGCGATTGATCACGGAACTCAAACCCCCGAGCTGAGCGCTCGCTGCAGCATTTCCCATATCATCCTCCGCTATCCGAGATCCCTGATAGGGGGATGTTCATCTACGTCGCCCATGCGCGGGCCATCGTTCCTGCATTGCCCCTCGGGCGGATGCCAGTTGGAAAGATGAGTTTTGGACCGAGCATGGACGCCACATCCCCACATGAATCCTGACCAGGCGCAGCGCGGAGAAGTTTCGACTTTTTTTGCCGGCCGGCAGGCCGTCGGGGAACTTCGCCGATGAGGGTTGCCGGCAACTGAGCGCGAGGCGATTTGAATTGAGAGCCCTGCAAGATGAACACCGTGCGCACCTCTGCTCGGTGCTTCCGGCGAGTCCAGATGAACGCAGCACACCCTACGTCCGGAGTGAGCGGCGGCTGCATGCTCCGAGGTCAGATTGCGCGCGCCCTTCTAGGGAGCCAAAAGCAAAGCCACGTTCCAGCTTTCCTCGCCAGGTTTTGAGATCGGGGCGAGCCGCGTTCGGCGAATGCGCCCGTCGCCTGCGGCGGTGGATAGTGGGAACTCGGCAGCTCCGGCGTATCCCTAAGCCTCTACACAGGCACAGCGCCCCCGGAGGCCGTCATGCAGAACGTCGAGCAGGTTGTGAGTTTCCTCGAGAAGTACCAGCTGTCCCTGGTCACCGCCGAGTCCTGCACCGGGGGCATGATCGCCTCCCTGCTGGCCGGGGTCTCCGGTTGCGGTGCGGTGCTGGATCGGGGCTATGTCGCCTATTCGCCCGAGGCCAAGCAGCAATGCCTGGGCGTGGACCCGGGCACCATCGCCCGCTACGGCCTGACCAGCGAGGAGGTGGCGCGGGAGATGGCCCTGGGCGCCCTGGATAACAGCGAGGCCAACGTGGCGCTGGCCAACACCGGGCTGGCCGAGGCCGAAGGCGAGATGGACGGCCTGGTGTGCTTCGCCTGCGCCATGCTGATGGACGGCGAGCCGTGGGTGGTCAGCGAGCAGTTGCGCTTCGATGGCGAGCGCAACCAGGTGCGCGAGGCGGCCGCCCGGCATGGCCTGCTGCAATTGCCCTATTACTACGAGCGCCTGCGCCAGGCCGTCGCCGCGAAGCTGCCCATCGAGGCGGCCGGCGGCTGACTCACACCGGCGGCTGGCGCTCCGGTTCGACGATGGGCTCCGGGTGGCGGCCCCGCAGTTCCGGCGCGGCGCTGCGGGACAGTTCGGCGCGCAGCTGCGGCAGGCAGTGCGGGTAGCGATGGGCGATGAAGTTGATCAGGTTCTCGCGCAGGTAGCAGCGCAGGTCCCAGTTGCGCGAGGAGTCGATGGAGCTGACCAGCACCCGTAGCTGGACGGCGCGCTCGCTGGCATCGACCAGTTGCAGCACGCTGACGCGACCGTCCCAGAGTTGCGGCACTTCCTTGCACAGGCGGTCCAGCTCCTGGCGCAGCGGGTCCAGCGGCATCTCGTAGTCGGCCCAGAGCACTACCGCACCAGTGATGGAGGAGCTGACCCGCGTCCAGTTCTGGAAGGGGTTCTCGATGAACCATTGCAGCGGCACCACCAGGCGGCGGTCATCCCAGATACGCACCACCACGTAGGTGCCGGTGATTTCCTCGATACGCCCCCACTCGTTCTCGACGATCACCACGTCATCCAGGCGGATGGGCTGGGTGATGGCGATCTGCAGCCCGGCGATCAGGTTGCCCAGCACCGGCTTGGCGGCGAAGCCCACCGCCAGCCCGGCGACCCCGGCCGAGGCCAGCAGGCTGGTGCCGAACTGCCGCGCGGTGGGGAAGGTCATGAGCATGGTGGCGGCGCCGAACAGCAGCACGAAGAAGCTCAGGGTGCGCACCAGCACGCGGGTCTGGGTCTGGATGCGCCGGGCGCGCAGGTTGTCGGCGATGTCCACGGGGTTGTGCAGCAGGATCACCTGCTGCACCGCATCCACCGCGCGCAGGCCGAGCCAGGTGAAGGTGCCGATGATGGCCATCGAGGTGAGCTGGCGCAGCGGGCCGATGAACAGCAGATCGTCGTCCGCAGCGCTCCACACCGTCTGCAGGCCGAGCAGCGGCAGCAGGAGGTAGAGCGGCCGGCGCACCCGCTGCAGCAGCTCGCGCAGGAACAGCACCGGCTTGGCCAGGCGGACCAGCACCCGCATGACCCCGCGTGCGACCAGGCTCAGGCCCAGCGTCACCACCAGGGCCGTGAGCAGGACCCTGAGTTCCGGCAGCGGCAGGTAGGGCAGCCATTGTTCGAGCATGAAGAACCTCCGGGATCGCGATGACCCTGTTAGTGACCCGGTGCCTGGCGATGGGTTCGGGTGGATTGCCCTGGCCGCTGCAGGTTGGCGCCGAGCGCAGCGAGGCCCAACCGAGCGGGGCTCGGCTCTGCTGCGTTGGGCTTCGTACCTCAGCCCACCTACGGCTGGTCACGCCTGCGAAATGACCTGAACCGCCGCGCCATGGTGGGGCCGAAGTAGAGGAGCCCTTTGCCTGGAGATGCCCATGAATGCCGAGATCCAAGCCTGTGCCGAAGCCTGTCTGGTGTGCGCCAGCGAATGCGCGCAGTGCGTCACCGAGAGCCGCCTGGACGAGTCCGGCGAGGACCTGGGGCGCTGCATCGAGTTGAGCCGCGAATGCGCCGACAGCTGCCTGCTGATGCAGGAGCTGGTGGAGCGGCAAAGCGCCCAAGTGATCGGATTCGGCCTGTTCTGCGCGAGCCTGTGCAGGCTGTGCGCGGCAGAGTGCCAGCGCCACGACCTGGCGCACTGCCAGCGGCTGGCCCAGGTCTGCGAGGAGTGCGCGAGGCAGTGCCAGGGCCTGTCCCTGGCCGCCTGATCAGGGCACGAAGCGCAGGGCGCTGGGGGCGGGGGTGCTGATTGCCTGCACCTGCTCCACCAGCAGGCCGCTCTGCGGATCACGGGCGAATACCGCCACGCTGTCGCTCTTCTGGTTGGCCACCAGCAGGAAGCGCCCGTCCGGGGCGAAGGTGAATTCGCGAGGCTCCTCGCCACCGCTGGCATGCCGCTGCACTTCGCTGAGGCTGCCGTCGGCGGGGCTCACCGCATAGACCACGATCTGGTTCTCCACCCCTCGGCGGGCGACGTAGAGGAAGCGTCCGTCCGGCGACAGGTGGATGGCGCCCAGGCGGCGGTCGCCCTGGGCGTTGGCGCCGGGCGGGTCGAGGTCCACCAGGCCCTGCTGCTCCAGCCTGGCCTCGTCGCGGCCGAGGATGGCGATCTGGTTGGACAGCTCGAGGGTCAGGTAGGCGCGCGTGCCGCTTTCGTCGAACGCCAGGTGGCGTGGGCCGCTGCCCTTGGGCAGGGCGAAGGCGCCGGGCCTGGCGGCCTGCAGCGGCTTTTTCGGTTTTTCCCCGTCGTAGCGGTAGGCGTAGACCTTGTCGGCGCCCAGGTCGGTGACGAAGAGGTAGCCGCCGGCCGGCACCGCCGCGTGCATGTGCGAGGAGCCCTGGCGCTGCGAGCCGCGCCGGGAAAAGCTCTGGCGCACCTGCTGGGCCACGGCGCCCAGGGTGCCGTGGGCCGTGACCGGGATCACCGCGAGGCTGCCTCCGGGCGTGGGCCGGGTGCCGTAGTGGGCGACGAAGAGGAAGCGCCCGTCTTCGCTGAGGCTGGCATGGGTCGGCTCGGCACCCCGGGTCGCGACCTGGCTGAGCGGCGTGAGGCTGCGCTCGGCGCCCCCGCCGATGGCGAAGCTGCTGACCTGGCCGGCCGGGTCGCGCCCCTGGGGTGGGTTCTCGTTGGTGGCGAACAGCTGGCTGCCGTCCGCCGAGAGCACCAGCCACGAGGGGTTGGCGCTGGGCAGGGTCTGCAGCGGCCGTTCCGTCAGCCGGCCCCGGGCGCCGTCGAAGGCGAAGCGCTGGATACCGGGGCAGGCCTCGCCGGTACAGCCCACCAGCAGCTGGGTGGTGTCGGCGGGTGGGCGCCCGGCGCATCCGGCGAGCAGGGTCAGGGTGCAGAAGAGCAGTGGGGCGTTACGCGGCATCGATCATTCCTTGGGCAGGGCGAAGGCCAGGACATGGTCGCCCTGGCGGGTGTGCAGTGAGCCGTGGCCACCGGCGACGATCAGCACGTACTGGCGACCGTCCTTGCCGGTGTAGCTCATGGGCGTGGCCTGGCCGCCGGCCGGCAGGCGGCCTTCCCAGAGCTGCTCGCCAGTGCGCACGTCATAGGCGCGCAGGTACTGGTCGAGCGTGCCGGCGAGGAAGGCGACGCCGCCTCCGGTGATCACGCTGCCACCCAGGCTGGGCACGCCCATGGGCAGCGGGATGGGAATCGGCGAGCTGTCGCGCACCGTGCCGTTCTTGTGTTTCCAGGCGACGTTCATGGTGGTCAGGTCCAGGGCCGCGACGTAGCCCCAGGGCGGCGACTGGCAGGGCAGGCCGAGGGGCGAGAGCAGCGGCGAGAGCAGGGCGCCGTAGGGCGCGCCCTTGTTCGGCTGTACGCCTTCGATCTCGCTCTTGCGCGCAGGTTCATCGGCGGCGTTGCCTTCGGGGATCAGTTTCGAGGTGAAGGCCATGTAGCTGGGGTTGAGGAAGGCGATCTGGCGCACCGGGTCGACGGCGATGCCGCCCCAGTCGAAGACCCCGAAATTGCCGGGATAGACCAGGCTGCCCTGCTCGGAGGGCGGGGTGTAGATGCCCTCGTAGCGCAACGAGCGGAAAGCGATGCGGCAGAGCATCTGGTCGACCGGCGTGCCGCCCCACATGTCGCGTTCCTGCAGGGGCGGGGGCATCAGGTTGAGGGCCGACATGGGCTGGGTCGGCGCGGTGAAGTCGCCCTTGGCGGCGCCCTGGGGCACGGGGGTTTCCTTCACCGGGACGATGGGCTCGCCGGTGCGCCGGTCGAGCACGTAGAGGCTGCCCTGCTTGGTGGAGGCGATCAGCGCCGGGCGCGGGGCATCGCCGGCCTTCTGCGGCGGCAGGTCGACCAGGGTGGGCTGGCCGCCGACGTCCATGTCCCAGAGGTCGTGGTGGGTCATCTGGAAGGTCCAGCGCACCTTGCCGGTGGCGATCTCCAGGGCGGTGACGCCGGCGCTGTATTTCTCCGAGGCGGGGGTACGGCGGCCGCCCCACTGGTCCGGGGTCTGGTTGCCCATGGGCAGGTAGAGCAGGCCGAGCTGCTCGTCCAGGCTCATCACCGACCACATGTTCGGCGAGTTGCGGGTGTAGGTGCGGCCCTCGGCCAGCGGGGCGGTGTCGTCGGGGTTGCCGGCATCCCAGTTCCACACCAGGTGGCCGTCGCGCACGTCGTAGGCGCGGATCACGCCCGAGGGCTCGTCCTCGGAGAGGTTGTCGGTGACGTGGCCGCCGATGATCACCAGGTCGCGGCTGACGCCCGGCGGCGAGGTGGAGTAGTAGCCACCCGGGGTGAAGCTGCCGATGCCGCGCGTGAGGTCGATGGAGCCCTTGTCGCCGAACGCCTCGCAGGGCTTGCCGTCATCGGCGTCCAGGGCCATCAGGCGGGTGTCGGCGGTAGGCAGGAACAGGCGCCGCTCGCAGCGCTTGCCGTCGCTGGGGGTGTCTTGCTGGTGGTAGGCGACGCCACGGCAGGTCATGTGCGCCCAGCCCTTGAAGCTGTCGGCGTGCTGGGTGCTGATCTTCGGGTCGAAGCGCCAGACCTCGCGGCCGCTGTCCGGGTCCAGGGCGATCACCTGGCTGTGCGGGGTGCACACGTAGAGCATGCCGTTGGCCTTGAGCGGGGTGTTCTCGGCGGTGGTCTCCTGCGGGTCGTCGGGGCCGGGCAGGTCGCCCGTGCGGTAGCTCCAGGCCAGCTCCAGCTTGTGGACGTTCTCCGGGGTGATCTGCGCCAGGGGCGAGTAGCGGTCGCCGGCATTGCTGCGCCCGTAGGCCTGCCAGTCGCCTTCGGGCATGGGTGGCTCGCCGGCGGCGGGCGCGGGGTCGGCCCGGCTGATCTCGCCTTCCTGGCGGTGCGGTTCGGTGAACTGGCTGAGCAGCGCCACGGCGCCGGCCAGCAGCACCGCCACCAGCAGCGCGCCACCGTTGGCCGGCGAGGTGCCGCCGGCCAGGCCGCGCCGCGTCCAGGGCAGCAACAGCAGCACGCCCAAGCCGAACCACAGGGCCAGGCGCGGGACCAGTTGCCACCAGTCCAGGCCGACTTCCCAGAGGGCCCAGGCGGTGGAGGCGATGAGCATCGCGGCGAACACCAGCAGTGCCGAGCCGAGGCCGTACCACAGCAGGAAGCCGGTCAGCAGCAAGGTCCCTCCGGTCAGCGGGTAGTACCAGGAGCCGCCGACCCAGACCAGGCGGATGCCGCCGATCAGCAGGGCGAGGCCGATCAGCGACAGGAGCAGGGCGAGCAGGCGGGCGAGGGGGGAAGGGCGGGCGCCGAGGGTGGCCATGGGGTCCTCCGGATGGGGGCTTCGCGGTTGTGGTCGGGGGTTCGGCACGCGCGGATGGCGCGGCGCCGCTGAAGAGATCGAACCCCGGTGCGGGGAATAGTTCAGGGCCACGGGCGCGACGGAGGGCCCGGTGCCGGGGCGGATGGCACTTCGTCATCATTCCGTCATGTGAATCGGGTGAGCTATGCGCCTCTCATCATCCTGCTGGCGTTCGGGCTGGAGGCACGGTCTTGGAAGCGGGCTCACCCGCACGGTCGCTATCGCATCCCGCGTCGCCGCGTCGGCCTGGCCGTCGCGCGGGAAGCGCAGCCGCCCCGGCCCACCCAGCGGACTGCCGAGCGCCCCCTGCGCCGAGCCCCCGAAAATTTCCTGAACCGACCCCGCCCACGTCCCTCTGAACCTCTGTGACTCCCATTCCCGGTGAGCAAGACCATGAACCAGTTATTCGCAATGCTGCTCGGCCTGTTCGGCGCGGGCGATTCCCAGGCCAACGAACAGCCGGCCGTGCAGCCGCTCCCCGAGCCCATCAGCGTGCAGCAGTGGCAGGCGGCGTTCGATGAGGCGCTGGCGTTGCCGGAAGTCCGTTATTCGTCGTCGGACCAGGTGACCATCATCAAGAACGAGCGCGACGGCTCGGTCTATCTCTTCACCACCCGCAAGCACCCGGCCTACCCGGCGATGATCGAGCGCCGCCTGGTGGAGGGCGACGCGCCGCGCTATTCCAGCTCGGGTCGCTATGCGGGGGACGGCCAGGCCTATGCTGCCTGGCTGGAGAAGTACCACCAGTTCGACAACCGGCCCTACGAGTCGATGAACGTCAGCCAGGGCACCGAGCTGTCCTCGGCGAACTGATGCGCGCGGGGTTCAGGGCTCGGCCTTGAAGGCCGCGCCGCGGCGGGTGAGGGTGATGCCCGTGGCGCTGGCCAGCAGCGGGCCCTGGCCGTCGCTCTGCTCGCTGCGCTGCAGCTGGCCGCTGATCAGGCCCAGTTCCTGGAGGTCGCGCAGGCCAATCATGACCCGTGCCGGGTCGCCTTCCAGGGTGCTGGCATCTCGGGGGGCGTCCTCGCTGAGCTGGGCGAGGAGGGAACGCAGGAGAAGGGTGCGGCTCTGGATATCCATGGGCGGGACTGCAGCGTGATTCGAGGCTGATTCTAGAACAGCTTGGCCCGGCGTGGTGTGGCGATTGTCGGACATCCGCCGAATTGGCCAACCTGCGGCGATGCTGCGCTTCGCTTGGTGACTGAAGTGGCTCTGTCTGCGTTAGCTGTTGTGAGCGTGATTCGAGGCCTCAAGTCCGGTGCTTTCCGAGCATTTTTTGCCTCCCTGTCACGCCCACCGCGTGGGTTTCGCTTCGCTCTACGCCACCCTACGTAAACCACTCCGCCCCCAAAGCGTGATGCGCACATCGATGAAGATTCCGGCGAAGAGGTTGGAGCAGCGGAAACGCCCCTCCAGGAGGCCGAACGCAGTCGTTGCGTCGGGGGACGAGCGGCATGGATGCCGCGAGAGGCGCGCAAGGCCATGGATGGCCCTTCGCGCCGGCCCCCAGACGCCACTTGTGGCGAACGCACTTCAGTGCGGCCCGAAGGGCGAGCGTAGCGAGTAACGACGACGCAGTCGGGCCGGATGATGGGGCAAGCCCTTTTGGTTTCTTTTGGGTGGTTCGGCACCCCGACGACTGCCAAAAGAGACTCGCCCGTCAAGGCGAAATAGAAACCATCAGCAAAGCTCGGCAATCAGCTGGGCTCGAAACCTTCTAGCAAGATTTAACGTAGGCCGAGCCAATGAAATCGCCCCAGCGGTCGCCCTTGCAGGCTTTTGCACCGGTGGGGCGGCCGACAAATTTTTCACGTCTTCTTGATCTGGCCTTTACGGGCGGTGCGCGAGGGTAGTGGCGAACCTTGCAGGAGCGCGCCATGACGCCCGGACCCCGTATCTCGCTGTTCTTCGCCGGCCTGCTGGCCGTCGCTTCGCTGTGCGTGCCGCTGGCCCAGGGCAACACCCAGGTGCCGGAGCCGGGAGCGCTGCTGTCGCGGCAGGACTGGGCGGTGCCGGTGGACCGGGGCTTCAACCTCTACCGCATGACCCCGCAGCTGTACCGCAGCGCGCTGCCGGATTCCGGCGACCTGCCGCAACTGCAGCGCCTGGGGGTGCGCACGGTGGTGAGCTTCATCAAGGAGGACGACGCCGACTGGCTGGGTGATGCGCAGGTGCAACGGGTGAGCATCCCGCTGCACGCCGACCGGGTCGACGACGTGGACGTGCTGCGTGTGCTCCGTGTGCTGCAGCGGGCCGAGGCGCAGGGGCCGGTGCTCATGCACTGCAAGCACGGCCGCGACCGCACCGGTCTGATGGCGGCGATGTACCGCACCGTGGTGCAGGGCTGGAGCCGTGCCGATGCGCTGGCGGAGATGAAGGCCGGAGGCTTCGGCGACGCGCGGTTGATGGATGACGCCATCGCCTATGTCGAGGGCGCGGATATCGACGGCTTGCGCCAGGCGCTGGCCAGCGGCGCCTGCAGCACCCGGACCCTGGCGGCGTGCCAGGTGGGGCGCTGGTTGCGGGCCACCTTCGGCGCGCAGCCGGATGAAGAGGTGGCGGCGAGCGGGGCCGCCGAACAGGTGCGTTCCGACTCCTGACGCGCCCGCCGCCTCAGTCGTCCGGGCTGATGATGCCCTTGCGCACGGCGTAGAGGACCAGCCCGGGTACATCGTGGATGTCCAGGCGTTTCATGATCTGCGCGCGGTGGGCCTCCACGGTCTTCACGCTGAGACCCAGGCCGTCGGCGATCGATCGGGTCGAGGCGCCACGGCTGATCAGGCGCAGGATTTCCACCTGGCGCTGGGTGAGGCCGGGATCGTCGCTGCCATGCTGGCGCGCCAGGGCCTGGTCGATCACCGGCTGGGCGATGGCGGAGCTGAGGTAGCGCTGGCCCCGGTCGACGGCCTTGAGGGCGAGGGCGAGCTCGACCATGGCGGCGTCCTTGAGCAGGTAGCCGTAGGCGCCTTTCTCCAGGGCGGAGAGGACCACTTCGGCGTCGGTGTGCATCGAGAGCATCAGCACGCGGGCCTCGGGCACGCGCGTACCGAGGCGTTGCAGGGCCTCCAGGCCGTCCACGCCGTGCATGGATATATCCAGAAGGATGATGTCCGGCTTCAGGCGCTCGGCCATCAAGACGGCTTCCTCACCGTCCTCCGCTTCTCCGACTACTTCGTAACCCTCCAGGTCATTGACCATGGCTCGGACGCCGACACGGATGAGTGCGTGGTCGTCAGCCAGCAACAGGCGACAGGTCATGGGCGCTCCTTGCGCAACGCGTCGATCATGCATTTCTCCAATTGCAGGCTGCCCTGAAAAAGTGCAGGCCTACAGGTACGGAGTAGCATCCGACACGAAGGTTCGCCCGGATCGACCGGACGGACGGTAGCACCGGGCCAGCATCAGGATGGCCCGTTTTTCGCCTTGCATGCCTCTATCTGGCGGCTTCCGCGCTTTTATCCGTGCTCGAGCCACGCGCATAACGAATGATCACTTCCGGCAGTTTGGCCAGGGGCTCGGTGCTCTGAGCGGCACCCATGCGCAGGGCTTCCTTGGGCATGCCGAAGACCACGCAACTGGCCTCGTCCTGGGCCACGGTACGCGCGCCGGCCTCGCGCATGGCCAGCAGGCCGCGCGCGCCGTCGTCGCCCATGCCGGTCATGATCACGCCCAGGGCGTTGTGCCCGGCGTGACGGGCGACGGAGCGGAACAGCACGTCCACCGAGGGTTTGTGGCGGTTGACGTGGGGGCCGTCGAGCACCTCGACGAAGTATTGCGCGCCGCTGCGCTTGAGCTGCATGTGGTGCCCGCCGGGGGCGACCAGGGCCAGGCCCGGGCGCACGCGGTCCATGTGCCGGGCCTCGCGCACGTCGATCTCGCACACGCTATTCAGGCGCTGGGCGAAGGCGGCGGTGAACTTCTCCGGCATGTGCTGGACGATGACGATGCCGGGGCAGTCCACCGGCAGCTGGCGCAGCACCACCTCCAGGGCCTGGGTGCCGCCGGTGGAGGTGCCCAGGGCGACCACGCGGTCGGTGGTGGCGTAGCCGGTGGGGCGTGCCGCCGGCTCGGCCGGAGCCGCTGCCGGCGCGGCCTTGGCCGGCGGTGGCGGCGGCGCGCTGCGCGGCATGGCGTGGGGGTGGCTGCGGGCGGCCAGTTCGATCTGCCGGATGAGATCGCCCGAAAGCTGCTGCAGGCTGTCCTTGAGCCCCTGTCGCGCCTTGGTGAAGACACCGACGGCGCCGGCGGCCAGGGCTTCGAGGGTGATGGCCGCGCCGGCCTCGGTGAGGGTCGAGCAGATGATCGAGGGCGTGGGCCGCTCGGCCATGATCTTGCGCAGGAAGGTGATGCCGTCCATGCGCGGCATCTCGACGTCGAGGACCAGCACGTCGGGCCACTGCTTGCGCATCTTGTCCAGGGCGAACAGCGGGTCGGCGGCCTGGCCGATGACCTGGATGCCGGGGTGGTTGTCCAGGCAGGCGGTGAGCACCTGCCGCACCAGGGCGGAGTCGTCGACGATGAACACCTTGATCGGGTTCTGGGCGGGTCTGCTGAGCGGGCTCATGTGCGTTGGAATACCGAGGGCCGCACTGCACGCAGCGGCAGGTTGAAGCCATGCAGGCTTTCCGCATGGCCGATGAAGAACAGGCCGTCCGGGCGCAGGCGCTCCACCAGGCGCGCGACCATGGCGCGCTTTTCCTCCTGGCCGAAGTAGATGAGCACGTTGCGCAGGAAGATCACGTCGAAGGGGCCGATCTCCCTGGGGATCGGCCGGGTCAGGTTGAGTTCGGCGAAGGCCACCCGGTGGCGCAGGGTCTGGCTCATGCGGAACAGCCCCTCGCTTTCCTCCACGCCCTTGAGGCAATGGCGCTTGAGCCAGCCGGTGGGGAAGTTCTCCGCCTGCTCCATGGGGTAGGTGGCCAGGCGCGCCTTTTCCAGCACGCGGCGGCTGAGGTCGCTGGCGAAGATCGACCAGTCCTGGGTGCGGGCGTTCTCGGCCAGGGTCATGGCCATGCTGAAGGCCTCCTGGCCGGAGGAGCTGGCGGCGCTCCACAGGTGCAGCGGGCGACGCTGGCGGGCCACCCATTCGCCGAGCAGCTTGAAGTGCTGCGGCTCGCGGAAGAAGTAGGTCTCGTTGGTGGTCAGCAGGTCGATGACGGTGCGCCGTTCCTCCTGGGAGGCGGGATCGTCGAGCACCTTCATGTAGTCGCCGTAGCTGTCCAGCTCCAGGGCGCGCAGGCGGCCCATCAGGCGGCCGGCCATCAGGGTGCGCTTCTGTTCGGCCATGCGGATCCCCGAGGCCTCCAGCATCATCTGCTGGAGGCGACGGAAGTCGCTGTCGCTGAGCTTGGGCAGGTGGCTGGTGGGCATCAGCCGGCCTGCTGGGCGAGGCTCAGCTGGCGGATGTCGTCCAGCGAGAGCACGCGGCGCACGTCGAGGATGATGGTGAAGCCGCGCTCATCGCGTGCCATGCCGGCGATGAAGTCGGTGCGGATGCCGGCGCCGAACGGCGGTGCCTGCTCGACCTTGTCGGACTCGATGTCCAGCACCGCGTCGACGGCGTCCACCACCAGGCCGATGCGCTGCTGCTGGTCATCCAGGTTCAGCTCGATGATGACGATGCAGGTGCGCTTGTTCGGCACGCTCAGCTCGAAGCCGAAGCGTGCCGCCAGATCCAGCACCGGCACCACGTTGCCGCGCAGGTTGATCACCCCGTGGATGAAGGGCGGCATCATCGGTACGGTGGTCACCTGGCCGTACTCGATGATCTCGCGCACCAGGTCGATGGGCAGGGCGTAGCGCGCCTGGCGCACCCGGAACGACAGGTGCTGGATGCTGGTGGGCAGGGCCACCGGCACCATGGCCTTGGCTTCGTTCATGCCGCCTCCTCAGTTGAAGCTGACGAACTGGCCTTCATCGGCCAGCGGCTGGTTCGGCTTGCGCGGGGCCGGGCGGCGCAGCTCGCGTACGTTGCCTGGGCCACGGTCGTTGCGCGCCACGGGCAGCTTGTTGGCGTGGGCGCCGCTCTCCAGGCGGAAGTAGCCGATCAGCTCCTGCAGCTGGCTGGCCTGGGCGTTCATCTCCTCGGCGGTGGCCGCCAGTTCCTCGGAGGCGGAGGCGTTCTGCTGGGTGATCTGGTTCATCTGGCCCATGGCGATGTTGATCTGCGCGGCACCGGTGGTCTGCTCCTGGGACGCGGCGGTGATTTCCTGCACCAGGTCGGAGGTCTTCTGGATGTTGGGCACGATCTGGTCGAGCAGGGCGCCGGCCTGTTCGGCCAGTTGCACGCTGTTGCTGGCCACGCCACCGATCTCCTGGGCCGCCACCTGGCTGCGTTCGGCGAGCTTGCGCACCTCGGCGGCGACCACCGCGAAGCCCTTGCCGTGGTCGCCCGCGCGGGCGGCCTCGATGGCGGCGTTGAGGGCCAGCAGGTTGGTCTGGTAGGCGATGTCATCGATGATGCCGATCTTGTCGGCGATCTGCTTCATGGCCTGGACCATCTCGCGCACCGCCTGGCCGCCCTGAACGGCGTCGTTGGCAGCCTTGCCGGCGATGCCGTCGGTGATCTGCGCGCTCTCGGTGTTCTGCGCGATGGAGGCGGACATCTGCTCGACCGAGGCGGTGGTCTCCTCGACGCTGGCGGCCTGTTCGGTGGCGGCCTGGCTCAGGGATTGCGAGGTGGCGCTGACCTCCTCGGAGGCCGAGGACAGCGAATCGGCGGCGCTGCGCACGTCGGCCATGACGCTGCGCAGGCGCTCGGTCATGTGCTGCATGGAGGCCAGCAGGCGGCCGGTCTCGTCGCGGCTTTCGGATTCGACGTTCACGGTCAGGTCGCCTTCGGCCAGGCTGTTGGCCACGCCCATGGCGCGGTTCAGCGGACGCGAGATGGAGCGGGTGACCAGGATGCCGATGGCGAAGCCGAGCACGGCGGCGATCAGGATCAGGGCGATCATCTGGGTCCGCGAACCCAGGTAGATGTCGGTGATGGTGTCGTTGGCTTCCTTGGCGCGGGATTTCTTCTGGGTCACCAGCTCGCTGATGGTGGCGTCGGCGGCGTTGCCCTGGGCGCGCAGCTGCGGCATCAGCGCGGTGGCCTCGGTGCTCTGCGCCAGGGGGGCGTTCTTGTTGGCCTCGAGCATCTGCAGCACGATTTTCTCGTATTCGGACAGTTGCGCGTCGAGGGCGGCGAGCTTGGCGAGGGACTGCTCGCTGTCGAAGCTGCCGCGCGCCTTGTCGAGGTTCTCGTGCAGGTTCTTCATCGCTTCGTGGACCTGCGCGGCGGTGGCGTCGCGTTCCTGCTGGGAAGACGACAGCAGGTTGCTACGCAGGTGGCGGCCCATGTAGATGAGGTCCAGGTTGGCGTTCATCATGGTTTCCAGGGCGGCCATCTCGCGGTTGTACATCTGGTCGGAAAGGTCGTTGACCTTGCCCAGGTTGACGATGCCCAGGACCCCCACCACGGCGGTCAGGAGCACCACCAGGGAGAATCCGGCGATCAGCCTCACGCCGATCTTCAGGTTGCTGATGAATTGCATGGCGATGTTCTCCTACGAGCCGGCGAGGTCGGGGCGCGGTTGGGTTGAGGGCGTACGGGCGTCGGCGTCGACGCGTCCTTGCAGGTGGCGGAACAGGCTGGCGATATCGAGGATCAGGGCGACCTGCCCTGAGCCGAGGATGGTGGAACCACTGATGCCTTCCAGGTGCTGGAACAGCAGGCCGAGCGGCTTGATCACCGTTTGCAGCTCGCCGTGGAGGTTGTCGACGACCAGCCCGGCCTGCTGCCTGCCGAGGCTGACGACCACGATGTTGCGCCGCTTGCCACGCTGCACCGGCAGCTCGAAATGCGCGGCCAGGTCGATACAGGGCAGGGGCCGGCCACGCAGGTCGAGGTAGCCGTAGGCGGCCTCGGCCAGTTGCCCGGCTTCCAGCTCCAGGCATTCGGTGACCATGTCCAGCGGCACCACGAAGTGTTCTTCGCCCAGGCTCACCAGGAAACCGTCGATGATGGCAAGGGTCAGCGGCAGGCGGATGCGGAAGGTGCAGCCCAGCCCCGGGCGCGAGTCGATCTCGATGCTGCCGCGCAGGGCGTCGATGGCGCTGCGCACCACGTCCATGCCGACGCCGCGCCCGGAGAGGTCGGAGACGTTGTCGGCGGTGGAGAAGCCGGCGGCGAAGATCAGCCGCTGGATGTCGTGCTCGGGCAGGTTAGCCTGCGCATCGATCAGGCCACGGGCGATGGCCTTCTCGCGGATGCGCGCGGTGTTGAGGCCGTGGCCGTCGTCGGCCACCTCGATGACGATCATCCCCGACTCGTGGAAGGCGTTGAGGCTCAGCCGGCCTTCGGCGCTCTTGCCGGCGGCCAGGCGCTGCTCGGCGGATTCGATGCCGTGGTCGATGGCATTGCGCACCAGGTGGGTGAGGGGGTCGGCGAGCTTGTCGATCACCGACTTGTCCAGCTCGGTGTCAGCGCCGCGGATCTCCAGGCGGATGTCCTTGCCCAGCTGCTGGCTGACGTCGCGCACCACGCGGTGGAAACGGTTGAAGGTGTCGCCGATCTCGATCATGCGCAGCTTCAGCGCTGCCTCGCGGATCTGCTCGACGCGCTGGTTGACCGTCTGCGCGCCTTCCAGGCACAGGGCGTTGCCGTGCATCTGCGCCTGCAGCTGGGCCCCGGCGGCGCTGATCACCAGCTCGCCGACCAGGTTGATCAACTCGTCCAGCTTGTGCGCGGCGACGCGGATCTGGCTGCTTTCCTGGACCTTGCGCTCGCGCGAGCTCTTCTGCTTGGCCAGGGCGGCGTTGACCGCCTGCGGGGCGACGATGCCTTCCTCCACCAGCACTGCGCCGAGGGCCGGCTTGAGCTCGGCGGCCCCGGCCTGCAGGGCCAGGCCCTGGGCCAGTTCGTGCTCGGTGAGCAGGCCGCTGGCGACGAGGATGGCGCCGATGCGCTGGTCGGTCTCGGGCAGCGCCTGGATCAGGCGGATGTAGTCGTCCAGCGCGCTGTCGGGCGGCAGGATGCGCAGGGTGCAGAAGTCGTGGATGAAGTCGAAGACGTCCTCTATCTCGGCCTTGGTGGCGTTGCTGAGAAGGTCGATCTCCATGCCCAGGTAGCAGCTTTCCGGGTCCAGTTCGGCCAGCGGCGGCAGGGCGTCGTCGATCACCTGCAGGTGGAGCACCTCGCCCAGGCGGCCGAGGTACTGGACGAAGGCGATGGGGTCGAAGCCGTTGCGCAGCAGGTCGGCATGGAAGCGCAGGGAGATGTGCCAGGCACCGTCCTTCGCCGAGCCGCCATCGGCAGGCGGCTCGGTTTCACCGGGCGCCGCATGCGTCGGCGTGGCGGCGCCGAGGTGGGCGGCGAGGGCGCCGAGCAGTTCGGCCTGGTGCTGTTCGTCCACCGGCAGCTCACCGGTTTCCGGGTCGATGAGGGCGATCATCGAGACGATCTCGTCGAGGCAGCGCAGCATCAGCGAGACCAGCGAGGGGTCGAGCGCACGATGGCCGTCGCGCACCGCCATCAGGAGGTTCTCCAAGTGGTGGGTGAAGCTCACCAGGGGCGTGAGGGAGAACAGGCCGGCGGAGCCCTTGAGGGTGTGCATGGCGCGGAACAGACCATTGATGGCGGCCGCGTCGTCGGGCTGCTGGTCCAGTTGCAGCAGGTATTCCTCGGCCTGCTTGCCGAGGTCACGGGCCTCTTCGATGAAGCCCAGCAGCAGCTGGCTCCACTGTTCGCCATTGAGCATCGGGCGCCTCCGTTCAGGCCACTGCCGGCTGCTCGCCGGGCAGCAGCACGTCCAGGCGCAGCAGGCTGACGACTTCCAGCGCAGCGCCTTGCAGGTTCACCACCTCGACCGTGTTGCCGGCCAGCACCAGTTGGCGGCGCAGGCCGAGCAGCAGTTGCACACCGGCGCTGTCCAGCTCCTCCAACGCCTCGAGGTCCAGGCGCCAGGCCTCCACCCGGGCATTGGCCGCGAGCAGGGCCAGGAGCTCGCCATGGGCCTGGGCCACCTCGTAGATGGTCAGGCTGCCGCCCAGGGCGAGGCGCGCGGGGCTGGCGGCGGTGTCGAACTCGATGGCGAGCATCTCAGCCCACCAGCTTTTCGACGGCGGCCAGCAACTGCTGGGGCTGGAACGGCTTGACGATCCAGGCGCGCGCACCGGCGGCCTGGCCCTCGGCCTTCTTGCTCTGCTCGCTCTCGGTGGTGAGCATGACGATGGGGGTGAAGCGGTAGTCCTTGTGCGCCTTGATCTCCTTGACCAGGCCGATGCCGTCGAGGTTGGGCATGTTCACGTCGCTGATGATCAGGTTGATCTTCTGCCCGTTGAGCTTGGTCAGGGCGTCGCGTCCGTCGACGGCTTCGATGACCTGGTGGCCGGCGCCGCCGAGGGTCATCTTCACCAGTTGGCGCATCGACGAGGAGTCGTCGACTATCAGGATGGTCTTGGCCATGGGGCCTCCAATGATCAGAAAAAGGTGACTTCGCTGTTCTGCGCAGGCTGGCCGCAACGGCCGGTGCGCTCTTCGTCCGTGGTGAACTGCCGGCGCAGCTCGGTGAGCCAGCGCTGGGGCTGGCCGAGGATCGGGTCCTGGTCGCGCAGGGCTTGCAGCAGGCGCTCGAGGTCGTTCTGCAGGTGGTCGAGCATCTGGTCGGTGCGGTCCTGGAACTGCAGGCTGACGACGATCTCCTGGATGTCCGCCTGGGTGGTGCGGGCGTCGCGCTGCAGCTCGCGGGAGGTGTCGGTGAGTTCGTCGAGGTTGGCGCTGAGGCCCTGCATGATGTCGCCGGCCACCTGGTCCAGGTAGCGCAGGTTGCTTTCCTCGCTGGCCGAGAGCTCTTCGGCGGCGCTGACGGTGGAGCGGATCGCCTGGTTGATCTCGCCGACCTTCTCGACCATGCGCTGGCCGGTCTCGGCGGAGAGGCTGGAGAGCTTGCGCACCTCGTCCGCCACCACCGAGAAGCCGCGCCCGTAGTCACCGGCGCGCGCCGCTTCGATGGCCGCGTTGAGGGCCAGCAGGTTGGTCTGGCTGGCGATGTCCTGGACGTGCTTGGACATGCTCTGCAATTCGCTGGCGTAGCTGTTGAGGTGGCCGATGGTGGCCAGCAGCTCGTTCTTGTGGGCGGTGGCCTGGTGGAAGGCGGTGGTGACTTCGTCCAGGCGTTGCTGGGCCTGGCGCAGGTTGTCGGTGACGCCGGCACCGCCGATCACGCTCTCGGAACGTTGCAGGGTCTGGTCGAGGCGCTGGGCCAGGCTGGCGAAGCGACCGAACAGCTGGCTGACGTTGCCGCTCACCAGTTCGCGCACCTGGCCGATGTTCTGGCCCCAGGCGGGCAGTACCGCGCTGAGCAGGGGTTGGCAGTCGGTGGGCGGCGGCTCGACGCGGGTCGGCGCCGCTTCCACCACCACCGGTGCGCGGGGGCGCATGAGGAGGGCGGCGACGGCGGCCAGGGCGATACCGGCTCCCGCGACCCAGGACATCTCCAGCCCCAGGCCGGCGAGACCGAGGAGGAGGGCGAACCAGAGAACGGAATAGGCCAGCACGGCTAAGTCCCGGTAGTGGAGTGATACCGGGAACGATAGGAGGTGCGCTGCGTCGTCGAAATCGGGGTGGCCCCTAGGGCGGTCTAGGGGAATCCCGCCGTGCGGGCAGTGGCGCGACCGATCAGGGCACGCAGTCGCTGATCACCAGGCGGTTGCGACCCTGGGCCTTGCCCTGGTAGAGGCGCTTGTCGGCGCGGCGGTAGAGCTCGTCGCCGCTGTGGCCGTCGGTCCGCCATTCGGCCAGGCCGAAGGTGGCGGACAGCGGGATGCTGTGCTCGCCGTATTGCAGCGGTGACTGCTGCAGGTCGTGGCGCAGTTCCTCGACCAGGCGCGTGGCGTCGTCGCGGGTGGTCTGGCCCAGCAGCAGGCCGAACTCCTCGCCGCCCAGGCGGCCGATCAGGTCGGTGGAGCGCAGCCGCTGCTGCAGGCGCTGGCAGATATGGCGCAGGGCCTGGTCGCCGGCGTCGTGGCCCCAGCGGTCGTTGACCTGCTTGAAGTCGTCGACGTCGAGCACCACCAGCACCAGGCCGGCACCGCTGCGCTCGGCGTCGCGGATGCTCTGCTCCAGGGCCTGCTGGAAGAAGGCGCGATTGGCCACGCCGGTGAGGGCGTCGCTCTGCGCCAGGCGCCGCAACTGGGCGTGGGCGATCGCCCGGCGGGCCTCGTAGATGTGCATGAAGGCCAGGATCAGCAGGCCGCAGAGCATGGCGTTGCCCAGGTCGATCAGGCCCTTGGCGTCGGGCTGTGGCGGAAAGCGCAGCAGGTAGGCGATCACCGCCAGGACCAGATAGGGGATGGCCAGGAGGAAGCCGCGCAGCTTGCCCAGCAGCAGGTAGGAGAGCACCGGCACCAGGTAGATCCAGACGAAGGCGGTGGGCGAGGCGCCGGGCATGACGATGATGTAGAGGAGGAAGCTGAAGGTCGGCAGCAGGTAGGCGTAGAGCCAGGGCGTGAGCACCCGGACGTGGCGGATGCGCTGGCAGGCCCAGCCGAGCAGGGCGGCGGTGGTCATCTCCAGCAGGGACAGGAGCAGGTTGCCGGCGAGGAACTGCAGCACCGAGAAGCAGGCCAGGGTCAGGGCGGTGGAGGCGAAGATCAGCCGCACCAGGGCACGCTGGTCGGCGTCTTCCAGACCGGGGGGGCTGTGATGGGGTTGCTGCATCGCGGGCTCATCCGCAGGCCGTGAGCGCCTAGGCTATCGCAGGGCATCGGCGCGCCGTTAGCCTTTCCTCCGGTTTCGCCGGTCCCGCGCGCAGGGCATTCGCGCCAGTGGATGATCCACTCGTCCTGCGGCGTGTGTAGAGCATTGCCGTAGGCATTCGCCTCAATTACTGTATGTGCATACAGTTATTCGTGCCGAGCTTCCCATGCCTGCCTCCTTTCCTTCCGCCTTCACGGGCCGCCTTCGCCGGGATGGCGCCTGATGGGCGCCGTGATCGCCCTCGACGCGCTGCTGGACGAGCGGCGTGTCTGGAAGGGCCAGGCCAGTGCGCTGCCGGTCGGTGCGCAACCCACGGGGCATGGCGAGCTGGATGCGGCGTTGCCTTCGGGCGGCTGGCCGGAGTCGGCCCTCAGCGAAATCCTCGTGCCGGGCGCGGGGCTGGGCGAGTTGCACCTGCTCTGGCCGACCCTGGCACGGCTTACCGCCAGCGCCGAACGGGTGGTGCTGGTAGGCGCGCCCTACCTGCCGTACCCCCAGGCCTGGCAGGCCGCGGGGGTGGACCTGCGCTGGCTGGTGCTGGTCGAGGCCGAAGGCCGCGACGCCCTCTGGGCGGCCGAGCAGTGCCTGCGCTCGGGCAGCTGCGGCGCCGTGCTCTGCTGGCCGCGCCAGGCGGACGACCGTGCCCTGCGCCGGTTGCAGGTGGCGGCGGAAACCGGGCAGACCCTGGGCTTCGCCTATCGCCCCCTGCAGGAAGCCCTCAACCCGTCGCCCGCTGCCCTGCGCCTTGCACTGGACGGCCCGGGCCGGGTGCGCGTTCTCAAGTGCCGGGGTGGCCTGGCGCCGACCGGCACCCTGGCCCTTGCGGGGCACTGATGCGCTGGGCCTGCATCCTGCTGCCGCAGCTGGCGCTGGACGCCGTGCTGCGTCGCCGCGACGACCCCGAAGTGCCCCTGGCCCTGGTCACCGGCACCCCCCAGCGCCGCGTGCTGCAGGCGGTCAACCCGGCCGCGCGGGCCCTGGGGCTGCGCCCGGGCATGAGCCTGACCGCCGCCCACGCGCTGACCCGCGACTTCGCCCAGGCTGAATACGACGCCGGGGAGATCGAGCACTGGCAGCGCTTTCTCGCTGCCTGGGGCTACGGCTTCAGCTCCCATGTCAGCCTGCGCTACCCCCGCGTGCTGCTGCTGGAGATCGCCTCCAGCCTGGCGCTGTTCGGGCCCTGGCCGCGCTTCGAGGCGCGCCTGCGCGAGGAGCTGGCGGCGCTCGGCTTCCGTCATCGGATCGTGGTGGCGCCCAATCCGGTGGCGGCGCGCATGCTGGCCAACATCCACGACGGCCTGGCGGTGGAAGAGGGCGCAGCCCTGCACGAGGCGATCGAGCGCATGCCGGTGGAGCGTGCCGGCTTCGAGCCGGACGTGGCCACGGCCCTGGGGCGCATGGGGCTGCGGCGCATGAAGCAGGTCCTGGCGCTGCCCCGCGAGACCCTGGCCAAGCGCTTCCCCGCACGGGTGCTGCAGCACCTGGACGAATTGCAGGGGCGCCGTGCCGTGGCACTGGACTGCTACCTGCCGCCGGATGAATTCGATGCACGCATCGAGCTCAACTTCGAGGTGGAATCGAACCAGGCGCTGCTGTTCCCCCTGCGCCGCCTCACCTCGGACCTCGCCGCCTTCCTCGCCGGGCGCGACAGCGGTGTGCAGCGCTTCGTCCTGCACCTGCAGCACGCCAGCCAGGCGGACAGCCAGGTGCCGGTGGGCCTGCTGGGTACCGAGCGCGACCCGGCGATGCTCTTCGAGCTGGCCCGTGGACGCCTGGAGCAGCTGCAGGTGGTGGCGCCGGTGCGCGCCTTGCGCCTGGTGGCCCGCGACCTGCCGCGCTTCGTGCCCGAGCACCGCGAACTGTTCGACCCGCGACCGCAGCAGAACCTGCCCTGGGAAGCCTTGCGCGAACGCCTGCGCGCGCGCCTGGGCGATGACGCCGTGCAGGGTTTAAAGGCCCATGCCGACCACCGCCCCGAGCATGCCTGGCGCCTGGGTGTGGACGGCCAGGCCGGGCCGCTGCTGCAGGGGCCGCCTCGGCCCGGCTGGCTGCTGCGCGAGGGCCAGCCGCTGCGCGAGTTCGCCCCGCGCATCCTCGCCGGGCCGGAGCGGGTGGAATCCGGCTGGTGGGATGGCGACGATCAGCGCCGCGATTACTACCAGTTGGAAACCCGCGACGGCCGCCGCGCCTGGGCCTGGTGCCCGGCGGGGGAGATCGGCCCCTTCACCCTGCTCGGGTGGTTCGCATGAGCGCCGGGTACGCCGAGCTGCACTGCCTGTCCAACTTCAGCTTCCAGCGCGGGGCCTCCAGCGCCGCCGAATTGTTCGAGCGGGCGAAGCAGCAGGGCTACACAGCCCTGGCGATCACCGACGAATGCACCCTGGCCGGCATCGTGCGGGCCTGGCAGGCGGCCAAGGCCAGCGAGCTGCCCTTGATCGTCGGCAGCGAGATGATGATCGAGAACGGCCCGCGCCTGGTGCTGCTGGTGGAAAGCCTCGCCGGCTACCAGCGCCTGTGCCGGCTCATCACCCTGGCCCGGCGGCGCGCCACCAAGGGCGAGTACCGCCTGCTGGCGGAGGATTTCGACGGCGCCCTGGATGGCCTGCTGGCCCTCTGGCTGCCCGGCGAGCCGGCGGACGAGGAGCAGGGCCGCTGGTTGCGGGCCCGCTTCCCCGGGCACCTGTGGCTGGCGGTGGAGCTGCACCGGGGGCCGGACGACGCCGGCCGGCTGGCCCGCCTGCAGGCCCTGGCCGGTGAACTGGCCATCCCCGCCGTGGCAGCGGGCGACGTGCACATGCACGCCCGGGGCCGCCGTGCCCTGCAGGACTGCATGACCGCCATCCGCCACCACTGCACCCTGGCCGAGGCCGGGCAGCGCCTGTTCCCCAACGGCGAGCGCCACCTGCGCTCACGGGCGGTGCTGGAGCGTTTCTACCCGCCGGCGTTGCTGGCCGAGACCCTGGTGATCGCCGCGCGCTGCCGCTTCGACCTGGGCGAGATCAACTACCAGTACCCGCGCGAGCTGGTGGCGGAGGGGCATACGCCGGTGAGCTGGCTGCGTCATCTGGTGGCCGAGGGTATCCCTAAGCGTTGGCCCGAAGGCGCCAGTCCGGAGGCGCTGGAGAAGTTGGAGCACGAGCTGTCGTTGATCGAGGAGCTGGGCTACGAAAGCTACTTCCTCACGGTGCATGACATCGTCAGCTTTGCCCGTGGAGAGAAGATCCTCTGCCAGGGCCGGGGCTCGGCGGCCAACTCGGTGGTGTGCTTCGTGCTCGGCATCACCGAGCTGGACCCGAGCCGCTTCAACCTGCTGTTCGAGCGCTTCCTGTCCAAGGAGCGCAAGGAGCCGCCGGATATCGACGTCGACTTCGAGCACGAGCGCCGCGAGGAGGTGATGCAGTACGTGTTCCGCCGTTATGGTCGCGGCCGCGCCGCGCTCACCGCCGTGGCCAGCACCTACCACGGCACCGGGGCGGTGCGGGATATCGCCAAGGCACTGGGCCTGCCGCCGGACCAGGTCAACGCCCTGGCCGACTGCTGCGGCAGCTGGAGTGACCACGCACCGCCCGTGGATCGCCTGCTGGAGGCCGGCTTCGATCCCGAAAGCCCGGTGCTGCGCCGCGTGCTGGTGCTGACCCAGGAACTGATCGGTTTTCCCCGGCACCTGTCGCAGCACCCGGGCGGCTTCGTCATCTCCGAGGCACCGCTGGACACCCTGGTGCCGGTGGAGAACGCCAGCATGGCCGAGCGCACCGTGGTGCAGTGGGACAAGGACGACCTCGACGCCCTGGGCCTGCTCAAGGTGGACGTGCTGGCCCTGGGCATGCTCACCACCCTGCGGCGCTGCTTCGGGCTTATCGAGCGTCACCGCGGCCATCGCTGGACCATCGCTGGGCTGCCCAAGGATGACCCGGCCACCTACGCCATGATCAGCCGCGCCGACACCATCGGCGTGTTCCAGATCGAGTCCCGCGCGCAGATGGCCATGCTGCCGCGCCTGCGGCCGAAAGAGTTCTACGACCTGGTGATCCAGGTGGCCATCGTGCGGCCGGGGCCGATCCAGGGGGACATGGTCCATCCCTACCTGCGGCGGCGGAACAAGGAGGAAAACGAGGACTATCCCTCCGAGGAGCTGAAGACGGTGCTCCAGCGCACCCTCGGTGTCCCGCTGTTCCAGGAACAGGTGATGCAGATCGCCATGGTGGCGGCCGAGTACACGGCCGAGGAGGCGGACGGCTTGCGCCGTTCCATGGCCGCCTGGAAGCGCCATGGCGGCCTGGAGCCCCATCGCATCCGCCTGACCGAGCGCATGCTGGAAAAGGGATACGAGCTGGCATTCATCCAGCGCCTCTTCGAGCAGATCAAGGGCTTCGGCAGCTACGGCTTCCCCGAGTCCCATGCCGCCAGCTTCGCCCTGCTGGCCTACGCCAGCAGCTGGCTCAAGTGCCACGAGCCGGCGATCTTCGCCTGCGCCCTGGTCAACAGCTGGCCCATGGGCTTCTACACCCCCGACCAGGTGCTGCAGGACGCCCGCCGCCACGGCATCGAAGTGCGCCCGGTGGATGTGCGCCACAGCGACTGGGATTGCGACCTGGAACCCGATGCGCGCGGGCGCCTGGCCATCCGCCTGGGGCTGCGCATGGTCAAGGGCTTCAACGAGGAGGCGGCCGGGCGCATCTCCGCCGCCCGCGCCGTCCGCGCCTTCGACGACGTGGCCGACCTCTGCCACCGCGCCCGCCTGGATGCCCGTGCCCGCGAACGCCTGGCCGATGCCGGCACCCTGCGCGGCCTGGCCGGCCATCGCCACCGGGCGCGCTGGGCGGTGGCGGCGGTGGAGGAGGAGCTGCCGCTGTTCGCCGGCCTGCCGCAGCAGGCCGAGCTGCCGGTGGACCTGCCGCTGCCCAGCCGCGGCGAGGACCTGTACGCCGACTACGACACCCTGGGCACCACCCTCGGCCCCCATCCCCTGGCCCTGCTGCGCGGCGCCCTGGCCAGGCGGCGCTGCCGCAGCTCGCGGGACCTGGCCAACACGGAGCACGGTCAGGGGGTGAGCGTCGCCGGCCTGGTCAAGGGTCGCCAACGCCCGCAGACCGCCAGCGGGGTGGTCTTCGTCACCCTGGAAGACGAGTTCGGCATGGTCAACGTGGTGGTCTGGCACGACATCGCCGTGCGCCAGCGCCGCGTGCTGGTGGGCTCGCAGATGCTCCAGGTGGACGGCCGCCTGGAGACCAAGGACGGCGTGCGCCACCTCATCGCCCGTCGCCTGCACGACCTCAGCCCGCTGCTGGCGGGGCTGGATGTGCGCAGCCGGGATTTCCATTGATGAAGCATCGCGAATGAATTCGCTCCCACAGGGCGGCACCTCCACCGGCGGTGCTGCCGGCTAGCCCGCATGGTGGACCGATGGAGCGCGGTCCACCCTTGTATCTCGACTAAATACCTCCACAGGGGTAATAGTCCCCGACTGATCATCGGGGGAGGGGCTGGAAGTCGTGTCCACCCTTAGGCCGCGAGCCTGCAACGTAGATAGTGCTCCGCCCCTC
Organism: Pseudomonas sp. Pc102; assembly: GCF_018408275.1. Taxonomy (NCBI): domain Bacteria; kingdom Pseudomonadati; phylum Pseudomonadota; class Gammaproteobacteria; order Pseudomonadales; family Pseudomonadaceae; genus Pseudomonas; species Pseudomonas sp. Pc102. The sequence continues at coordinate 3,353,131 of NZ_AP021905.1, forward strand.
CACACTCACTCGAAAAATCCGAACGGTATCCAGAGCCTCGAGCTCGCATCTACAAGGTTGGGTCGGGTGCAGTGATGATCGCGTCTGAACGGATCGGAAGGAGTACTCATGCCCAGCGTCATCGGCCTCGACATCGCCAAACACACCTTTGACCTCGCCACCCTGCAGCCCAACGGCAAGTACCGCACCAAGGCCAAGCTGGCCAACGACAAAGCGGGTTTCGCCGTCTTGCGCGACTGGCTGAACAAACACAGCGAACCCGGTGCCTGGGTCGTGATGGAGGCCACCGGCATCTACCATGAAGCCCTGGCCGAATGGCTGTTGGAGCACGGCTATCGGGTCTGTGTCCTCAACCCGGCGCAGATCGCCCACTACGCCCGTAGCCAGTTGCAGCGGGTGAAGACCGACAAGGTCGACGCCAAGCTGATCGCCGAATACGGCGAGCGCCATCAGGACAGTCTGCGTCCCTGGCAACCCGAGCCCCGTGCCGTGCGGCGCTTGAAAGCCCTGGTACGGCGCCTGGAGGACCTGCGCGAAATCGAGCAGATGGAGCGCAACCGCCTGGAAGTGGCCGATGCCAGCGTCCAGGCCTCGATCCAGTCGGTGCTGGAACATGTCGGGCAGGAGATCGAAGAGACCCTCAAGGCGATCGACGACCACATCGACAACGACCCGGATCTGCGCGGCAAGCGCGACCTGCTGACCAGCATCGACGGGATCGCCGACAAGACCGCTGCCCTGCTCCTGGCGGAGCTGGGCGACCCACTGCGCTTCGCCAACAGCCGCGCCGTCACTGCCTTTGCCGGGCTCAATCCGCGGCTGCAGGAATCCGGGAACCACCGGGACAAACGCGCATCTCCAAGACGGGCTCATCGCGCCTGCGGGCCGGCCTGTTCATGCCCGCGATCAGCGCCCTGACGTACAACGAGGCGATCAGGGCCCTGAGCGAACGGTTGAGGGCGAAGGGCAAGACCGGCAAGCAGATCGTCTGCGCAGCGATGCGCAAGCTGCTGAGCATCGCCTACGGCGTCTTGAAATCAGGCCGGCCATTTGACGCAAAACTGGCCCTTGCTCACTAGGAATCAAGACGGTATCTACATTACGGGGTGGTTCGGAGCTGCTGGTGGCGGCGCATCGCGAATGAATTCGCTCCCACAGGGGCGGCTCATCGCATGGGCATGACCGCTGCGTAGGGTGGAGGTCGCCTTTTACCTCCACCGGCGGTGCTGCCGGCTAGCTCTACGCCACCCCGGCGGCCGGCCTGCGAATCCAGGTGTAAGGGAAATGAGACAGCTGTCACATGATGGCAACCTGTCACTGCTTGAATGACGCCCATTCTCAGTGGAAGGAGCCTTGGATCATGGCAGCCGAAAGCAGTCTGGCGCGCCTGCTCAAACCCGTCGCGGGGCTGGAACCGGCGATGAGCATCAGCGATGTGGCCGACCGGCTGCTGACCGCCGAGCACAAGACCTTCCTTTCCCTGCCGGTGGTGGATACCGAGGCCCGGCCGCTGGGCCTGGTGAGCCGCTACACCCTGCAGGACATCTTCATGCAGCGCTTCGGCCGCGACCTCTGGGGGCGCCGCCCGGTGAGCGAGGTGATGAACGGATCGCCCCTGGTGCTGAGCCTGGAGATGAGCCTGGAACAGGCGGCCAAGCAGATCACCGCCGAGTTGCAGTACCCCATCACCGAGGACTTCATCCTGGTGGACGGCGAGGGCCGCTACCAGGGCCTGGGCACGGTGCTCGACCTGCTCAAGGCCATGGAGCTGCGCATCGCCCAGCGCAACCAGGTGCTGCGCAAGGCCCTGGTGGATCTGAAGGAATCCCAGGCCCAGCTGGTGCAGTCGGAGAAGATGGCCTCCCTGGGCCAGATGGTCGCCGGCGTCGCCCATGAGCTGAACACCCCCCTGGGCTACGTGAAGAACAACGTGCAACTGCTCGACCAGCTCACCGCGCCGCTCACCGAGCTGGCCCGCAGCCAGGCCGCCCTGGCCGATTGCCTGCGCGACCCGGATTGCGACGAGCAGCGCCTGGGCGACGCCCTGGACGCCGCCGCGGCGATGCGCGAGCAGGTGGCGCCGGAGCTGTTGGCCGAGGACCTGCGCCAGCTGTTCGGCGACACCCTTTATGGCCTGGAGCAGATCGGCGAGCTGGTGGCCGGGCTCAAGGACTTCGCCCGCCTGGACCGCGCCATGAGCGAGGAAGTGGACCTCAACGACTGCATCCGCAGCGCGCTGTTGATCGCCCGCAACCACATCAAGGACAAGGCCGAGGTGATCCAGCAGCTCGGCGAGTTGCCGCGCGTGGCCTGTGCGCCGTCGCAGATCAACCAGGTGCTGCTCAACCTGCTGACCAATGCCGCCCAGGCCACGGTCGGCTTCGGTCGCATCCAGCTCAAGAGCTGGGCCGAGGCGGAGTGGGTGTGCATCTCGGTGCAGGACAGCGGCTGCGGCATGGCGCCGGAGGTGGTGCGGCGCATCTTCGACCCCTTCTTCACCACCAAGCCGGTGGGCGAGGGCACGGGGCTGGGCCTGTCCATCAGCTACAAGATCATCCAGGACCACGGCGGGAGCATTCGCGTGGCCTCTGAAGTGGGGCGCGGCACGCGCTTCCTCATCCGCCTGCCGCGCGTGCAGGCCCGTGAAATGAAACGGAGCGCCTGAGCCCATGACTTCGCCCATACGCGTGATGTTCGTCGACGATGAGGAGCGCATCCTGCGCAGCCTCGCCCTGCAGTTCCGCCGTGACTACGAGGTGGTCACCGAAAGCGACCCGCTGCGCGCCCTGGAGCGCCTGGCCCGGGAGCCGGTGCACATCGTCGTCAGCGACCAGCGCATGCCGCAGATGAGTGGCGCCGAGCTCTTGACCCAGGTGCGCGAGATGGCGCCGGACTGCCTGCGCATCCTGCTCACCGGCTACTCCGATCTCGATACGGCGGTGGAGGCGCTGAACAGCGGCGGCATCTTCCGCTACCTGACCAAGCCCTGGGACCCGCAGGAGATGGCCTTCACCCTGCGCCAGGCGGCCGAGATCGCCGGGCGCCAGCTGCCGGCACCGGCGCTGGAGGTGGCGGCCAGGCGCGAGCCGCTCAGCGTGCTGCTGCTGGACGAGGACCCGGAGACCCTGGCCAGCGTCGCCGACTTCTGCATGGACGGCGGCCACCGCCTGCTGCGTCCGCGCCACTTGGGCGAGGCCGTGGCGATGCTCAACGACGAGCCGGTGGACCTGCTGGTGGGCGACCTGAAGTTCGCCGGCGAAGACACCGCGCCACTGCTCAAGTCCCTGGCCCAGGCCCATCCACGGCTGCTCAGCCTGGTGGTGACGCCGTTCCGCGACACCCAGGCGCTGCTCAAGCTGATCAACGAGGCGCAGATCTTCCGTTACCTGCCCAAGCCGATCCGTCGCGGGCTGTTCGAAAAAGGCCTGAAGGCCGCCGCCGAGCAGGCCCAGGCCTGGCGCGCGCAGCCGCAGCGCGCCCCGGCCCGCCAGGCAGAAGCCCCGCGCGAGGGCCGCGAGCGGGAGAAGGTGGGCAGCCTGCTGGGCATGCTCGGGCGGTTGCGGGAGCGATTGAGCGCCTGAGCCCTCGACCGTCCCGTCGTCATCCGCATCAATGCTGGCGCATGAGCCCCCTTGAAACCGCTGGTGAGCGCAGCGCCCGGCGTTTGGGCCGCAACCGTCGCCAGCCGATCACCACGCCGCTGACGCTGATGGCGAGGCCACCGAGGCTGAAGGCGATGATCAGCAGCTCCCGCAGCAATGGCCGTTCCAGCAGCGGTTGCCAGTCCCAGCTGTGCAGCAGGTTGAACAGCCAGCGACCGGCGCGGCGGTTGTCGTCCAGCACATCCAGCACCGCGCCGCTGTAGGGGTCGATATGCACCCAGCTGTGGCCGGGGTCGTCGAAGGCCAGGCGCAGCAGCGGCAGGCGCTTCGGTTGGCCGCCGTACATGCTGGCTTCGCCGCGCGGGTAGTAATAGGCGTCGTAGGCCTCCAGCCAGGTGGCTTGCGCCACGGGCCGGGGCGCGGCGGCTTCCAGGGTGCTACGGGGCAGTTGCGCCAGGGCCGGGCCCGCCTTCGCCAGCGGCAGCACGCGGCTGTCGCCCCGGGCATCCAGCGCACCGAGGTAGGCCGCGCCGCCAAGCATCCGCCATTGCAGTTCCACCGGTTCCAGGCCGGCTTCGTGGAAGCGTTGCAGGGCCTCCTCGACCCCGACCTTGAAGGCGCCAGCCCGCAGTTCGCCGCCCTGGAAATCCCGCGCGGCGAGGGGCGAGCGCCCTTCGGTGAGGTGCCAGGGGCGCATGGACATGAGGCCGCTGAAGATCCAGGCGATCAGCAGCAGGCCGAAGCCCAGCCCGGTGAGGTGGTGCCAGCGGGCGAACCCGGCCGGGTAGGGCGAGCGCGAGCCGCTGCGGTAGGGCCTGGAGAAGCGCCAGCGCAGCAGGCCGACCACGGCGCCCAGCACGGCCATCGCCGTGGCGGCCAGGGACAGGTAGATGACGATGCTGGCCCAGATGCCGTCCAGTAGGCCGCCGCGCAGCGGGTAGAGCCAGTGCAGCCAGGCGCCCAGGTAGTTCCAGGCGCGTTCGGCACGGCTGGCGTCGCGCACCACCTCGCCGGTGCGCGAGGAGACATAGAGCAGGCTGCGCGCCGCGTCGTCGACCCGCACCTTGTGCAGCGGGCGGTCGACGTCCAGGGCACGGCTGTGGCTCCACAGGTCTTCGTCAACCTCTTCCAGGTAATGGGCCTCGGCACCGCTGAACTGCCGCGCGCTGGCCAGGGCCTGCAACGGGCCCTGGGGCGCGTGCAGGCTGCCGTCGCGGGCGTCCACCGCGAGGTTGGCGTCGCGGTAGCCGAGCAGGTAGCGCGGCTCGCCGGCGATGCTGACCAGGCGCAGGCTCGAGGGCGCCTCGCTGCGCCCCGTGACCTTGAGTGCGACGGCGGGTTCCACGCAGCACCCCGCCGCCAGGGGCGGCAGCGGGGCGAGGCGCTCGGCCTGGGTCAGCTTGGGGTAGCCGACGTAGAGCATGACCATCCCCGAGACGAACCACAGGGCCATGAACAGGCACAGGCCGATGCCCAGCCAGCGATGCCAGAGGTACAGGTGGCGTTTCATCCGGCGGCCCTCAGAAGCGAATGTCCAGGGCCAGCTCCAGGCTGCGTGGCTCGCCCAGGTAGTACTGCGCACCGGTCTGGTGGATGAAGCGCGCATAGACCTCGTCGGTGAGGTTGCGCAGGCGCGCGGTGACCTTGGTATCCGCGCTCAGGCGATGTTCGAGGAAGGCGCCGTAGAGGGTGTAGGAGGGCACCCACTGGGTGTTGGCGTTGTTGGCGTAGACCGAGGAGACGTAGCGCGCGTCGACGCCGGTGCGCCAGTCCTCGGCCAGCTCGTAGGTCAGCCAGAGGTTGGCCAGGCGGTCCGGGATGTTGACCGGGGTCTTGCCCTTGCGCGAGACGTTGGCGCCGCTGACCACTTCGTTGAACTCGTCGAAGCGCGCGTCGACCCAGGCGAAATTGCCCTCGACGGTCAGGGCGGGCGTGAGCCGGTAGGACGCGGCGATCTCGATGCCATCGGAGGTCTGCTGGCCGGCCTGGACGGTGCTGTTGGGGTTGTTGGCATCGGCGATGGGGAAGTCCTTGCGCACGATGCGGTAGGCGGCGACGGTCGCCGAACCACGGCCTTCGTCGAAGTCCAGCTTGCTGCCCACTTCCACCTGGCGCCCGGTGCTCAGGTCGTAGTCGCGGACCTGGGTGAAGCTGGCGCCGGTGAGGGTGCCTCCCGGCGGTTCGGCCGAGGTGCTGTATTGCACGTAGAGGTTGGCGTCGGAGGTGAACTGCCAGACCAGCCCGGCGCGGCCGGTGACGGCGTCCCAGCGGCGCTCGAAGGAAGCTGGCGCGTTGGCGCTGACCGCGCCGTGGTTGCGGGCGTCCAGCTCGATGTGGTCGTAGCGCAGGGCGGTGACCAGGGCCAGTTCGTCGGTGAGCTGCTGGCGGTTCTCGGCGAAGCCGGAGGTGGTGCGCACCTCGTTGCTGCGGGCCTTGACCAGGCCGCCGGCCATGCCGGGGATGTCGTCGAAATGGCCGGGGTCGAAGGCGCCGGGCAGAACGGTGTCGAAGATCGCCGAGGAGGAGCGCGGGTAGACCGCCTGCTGGTTGACGCTGTAGTCGAGGCCGAAGGCCCAGTCGCTGGCCCGGCCGAGCAGCTCGCCCTTGTGCAGGAACTCCACGCGGTTGCCGTTGAGCTCCTGGTCGTGGCGCTGCAGGTAGGCGCCGGTGCGCTGGATGGCGCTGTTGCCGGCGGTGTAGCGATAGGTCTCCAGGTTGCGGTAATCGCGCTGGCCTTCGTAGTGGTAGAAGGTGTTGCGCAGGCTGCTGGCGTCATCGAAGCGGTAGTCGGTGATCGAGCGCAGCCAGCGGGTGCGCTGCTCGTAGCGGCCGTCCTCGACGTTGTAGTTGGAGAAGCGGTCGTGGCGGTCGATCTTCAGTTCGCCGGCCTTGGGGTTGAGGGTCGGCGCGCCCCAGTAGGGGCTGTCTTCCTTCTCATCCAGGTATTCGATGGCCAGGGTGTGGGAGAGGTTGTCGGTGAGGTCGCTGAGCAGGGAGAAGGCGAAGTTGCCGGCACCGCGCTCCTGGCGGTCGATGTAGCCGTTGCCGTCGTTGCGGCTGTAGTCCAGGCGCGCGTAGTGGTGCGGGCCGGGACCGTCGTTGAGCACGCGGTTGACGCCGATGGAGACCTCGCGGTCGTCGAAGCGGGCATAGCGGATGCGCGCCTCGCCGCTGTTCTCGCGGCTGGCCAGGCGGGTGACGTAGTTGAGGCTGCCGCCCACCGAGCCGCTGCCATGGAGGAAGGAGGAGGGGCCGCCGATCAGCTCGACGCGGTCGTAGATCCAGGCGTCCACCGGGCGGTTGGCGCTGGTGTATTGCAGGCTGATGCCGTTGAACAGCTGGTTGACCTGGGCGCCGTTGAAGCCGCGGTAGGCCACGTAGCCGCCCCAGCCGGGCGGGGCCGAGGCGTTGACCCCGGGCAGGGCGTTGGCGACATCGAGGAAGTTGCGCGCGCCGATGCGTTCGATCTTCTCGCGGTCGGCGATGGCCACCGAGGCGGGGTTCTCACGCGGGCTGAGGCCCAGGCGCGAGGTGCCTTCGGCGGCGGCATCGAGGTCCAGGCCGGGTTTTTCCCGGTCGGCGCTGATGGTGCTGGCGGGCAGTTCCAGGGGGTCGCTGGCGTGTTGGGCGTAGGCGGGCGAGCAGGCACAGGCCAGCAGCACCAGGCAGGTGTTTTTCGGGTTCATCGGCTCTTCCTTGTCGAGCGTGCACGGGTGATCCGGCGCGGGAGCGCCAGGTGGTCAGGCGAGCAAGGAAGAGACGGGGGAGGCGCGGGGGTTGAGGGAGGGCCAGAGTTCGCGCGGCGGCGGTTGCGGCCAGCTGTGGGCATCCAGCGGGGTGGCGGGGACGCCGAGGAAGGCGTCGATCTGCCAGCCGAGGCTGCTGAGGGCCACGGCGGGCGCGAAGGAGGAGCAGAGCGGGCAGCTGTACTGGGCCGCGAGCTGGGGCAGTTGCTTGCCGCTGTCGTCGATCCCGGCGCCCTGGGTGTCGTTGGCCGAGCAGAAGGCGCCGCCGAGGCCGCTGAGGGCCAGGCCGCTCATCTGGCCGTGGTGGATACCGCAGGCGAACAGGCTGAACAGGACGCTTGCGTAGAGCATCCAGGCGATCAGCGGGCGTTCGGTGCGGGTGAATTTCATGGGCGGCGACTTTAGCAGGTCATCGGGCCGCTCGGGAGTGGCCTTTCGTGGCGTTTTGCCGCAGGGCCGTGCACGAGGAAATCACGGGCGGCGTGGGCATTCGGCGCGCACCGGATCAGCCGGCGGCGCCCCGCGATCACTCGCTGTTGCAACCCCAGCTGCGCACCACGCAGGCGTTTCCGCCACGCTCCTGGCATTCGGAAATGGCGCGGGCCTGGGCATTGCCGGCGTTGAAGTCGGCGCCCCAGCCATAGGCGGTGGAGCCGTTGACCTGGTCGGCGGCGTAGGCGGCGCAGCCGCTCTCGAAGTCCAGCACCACCTCGCAGCCGCTGCCGCACTCGCTCAGCGCGCGGTCCTGGGCCTGGGAGAGGTCCGGGTAGTCGTAGGCGAAGCCGTATTGCAGGCCCTGGTTGCTGTCGATGGCCAGGGCGCCAGCGGCGTGCACCTGGGTGGCGGCCAGGCCGAAAGCCAGGCACAGGGAAAGGTTGCGGGCGATCGCAAGGGTCCGTTGCATGATGAGTCCTCTTAGGCCCGCAGGATGGGAAGGAAGGGAAAGGCGGGTGGGCGAAGACTAAAGGGATGCGCCGGTCGTTGCTAGTAGTTCGCCATCATGGCGTGCAAGGTGCAGCCGGTTGCGCCTTGGAGGGGATGCGGCGCAGCGGCAACCACGCCGCGAGGCGTGGTTGCCGAGTGCGATCACTGGCTGCCGCTGGAACCGCCGGAGGAGCTGCCGCTGCCGCCCGAGGAGCCCGAGCCACCCGTGCCGCCGGTTCCTGCCGGGGCGCCGGTGCCGCTGCCGCCCATGCCACCGGTGCCCGCACCGCCGGTCCCGGAGCCGGTGCCGCCCGTGCCCGCTCCACCGGTTCCCGAGCCGCCGGTACCGCCGGTCCCCGTTCCGGTTCCCGTACCGCTGCCATCGGTGCCCGGGGTGGGAGCGCCGCCCTGGCCACCGATGCCGCTGCCCGTGCCGCTGCCCGTGCCGGTGCCGCCGGGCGCACTGGGGCCACCGACGCCATTGCCGGGCGACTGGGTACCCGAGCCGGTGCCACTGTCGGTCGAGGGGGAGGTGGGGGAACTGGGCGTGCTCGGGCCGGGCACGGTGGGGCCGGTGCCGCCATCGGTCTCGGCCAGTGCGGTGAGGGAGGCGCCGGCCAGGCAGCCGGTGAGGATGAAGGCAGTCAATTTGTTCAGTCTCATGGAGTTCTCCAGGTGCTGTGGGTTACATGGAATACGGCCCACGGCGCCCGGAAGGGTTCGAGAAGAATGATCAACGGTGGCCGCGCGCCATCGGTCAGCGAGGTGCCGTGCCGCTTGATCAGCGGCGACCGCGACGCATAAGGTTGCACCCTTCAGGAAGGACCAGACCTGGCCCAGCCAGGCAGAAAGGATGTTGCATGCCCGCTTTTCGCCGTAGCGCACTCGACACCGAACGCTCCCAGGCCGTCGTCCGGCTGGTCATCGCCAGCCTCGCCACGCTCTACACCGCAGTGGCCGAACTCCTCGGCCGCATGCCGGAAGACAAGGCAGTCCCCATCCTCATCTACAACACGCTGTTCCTGGCGGTCTCATTCGTGTTGCTGACGAGCATCGTGCGCTGGCCGGGGGTGTACCCTTCGCGCCGGCTGTTCTCCATGGCCCACGACTACGCCGGCATCGGCTTCTCGATGATCGTCGGCGGGCCGGCGATGCTGCCGGCCTACGGCTTGTTGCTGTGGGTGACGGTGGGCAACGGCCTGCGCTTCGGTTCGCGCTACCTGGCGGTCTCGACCCTGCTGGCACTGGTGGCGCTGGCGGTCATCACCGCGCTCAACCCCTACTGGCAGGAGCAGCCCTACATGGTGCTGACGCTGGTGGTGACCACCATCATCGTGCCGGCCTACGTGAACATCCTGCTGGGCCAGGCGCGGCGGGCCACCGAGGCGGAGAGTGCGGCCAACCTCGCCAAGTCGCGCTTCCTGGCCCAGGCCAGCCATGACCTGCGCCAGCCGATCCACAGCATCAGCCTGTTCACCGCGTGCCTGCGCGACGCCGACCTGGGCCATGAGGAACGCCAGCTGGTGGACAGCATCGACAAGTCGCTGCACAGCGTTTCCCAGTTGTTCCGCTCGATCCTCGACATGTACAGCCTCGATGGCGGCAAGGTGGTGCCGCGCACCCAGCCGGTGGCGCTGGAAGCCCTGCTGCAGGACCTGGTGCGGCAGAACGCCGAGGCCGCGCGCTGGGCTGGGGTGCGCATCCAGCTGCGGGTGCCGCCGCAACTGCACGTGCAGGCCGACCCGCACCTGCTGTCGACCATGGTGCAGAACATTCTCTCCAACGCCCTCAAGTACGCCCCTGGCCGCCCCGTGCTGCTTGGCTGCCGGCGGCGTGACGGGCGCATCGCCATCGAGGTGCACGACCAGGGTCGCGGTATTCCGCCGCAGCACCTGGCCAATGTCTTCGATGAGTTCTACCGGGTGCGCCAGGTGCGTGACCGCGACATCGAAGGCGTCGGCCTGGGCCTGGCCATCGTCAAGCGCCTGGCCCAGCTGATGGGCCTGGAAATCCGCATCGCCTCGCGCCTGGGGCGTGGCACCAGCGTGGCCATCGAAGGCCTGCAAGGCTGCGAAGCGCCGCGCCAGGCCCCTTTGCCGGCGCGCTCGCAGCTGCCGCTGCGCATGCTCGACGGCCTGCGGGTGATGCTCATCGAGGACGATGGTGCCGTGCTGCGCGCCACGGCGACGCTGCTGGAGAAGTGGGGCTGCGTCGTCGAGGCACGGCCTTCGTTGCCGCCGGGCGAGGTGCAGTGCGATCTGGTCATCACCGATTTCGACCTCGACACCGAGACCACCGGGGCCGACTGCATCGAACGCATCCGCGCCCGCAGCGGCTGGAAGGTGCCGGCGGTGGTGATCACCGGTCACGAGGTGAAGCGGGTGCAGGAGCTGGTGGCCGACCCGGACATCCCGATCCTTTCCAAGCCCCTGCACCCGGCCGAGCTGCGCTCGGTGCTGATGGCGCTGAAGCTGGGCATGCCGGAGACGGCCGCGGCGGGTTGAGGCGCGGCGCCATGGGAGGGAGCGAATTCATTCGCTCTGTCTGCGTTAGCTGTTGTGAATTCACGAGAGCGGCGCTTTCAGGACTCTTCTGGATTCCTGGCAGGCCCACCGCATGGGTTTCGCTTCGCTCTACGCCATCCTACGAAAGCCGTCAGCTGCGGTAGTGATGCGCACATCAATATGAAGTGAGGCATCAGAGTTGAAGCAGCCGCCTAACGCCCCTTCAGGAGGCCGAGCGCAATCATCGTTTCAGGGGTTGAGCGACATGGATGTCGCGAGAGGCGTACCGGGCCATGGATGGCCCGTTACGCCGTGCCCCTGAAACGATGATGGAGCGAGGGGAGTCTGGCGAAGCCAGACCCGTATGCAGGGGCAAGTTTTTTGGTTCCTTTTCACCGGGCTGGCGTTCCAGCGATTGGAAAAGGGACTCGCCCGGGGGGCGAAACCAGAGACATCAGCAAAGCTCGGCAATCAACCGAGCTCGTAACCTTCTGGCAATACCTAACCCAGACAGAGCGAACTCATTCGAGATAGGAGCATCCGGTTACTCGCGGCCACGTGCCTGTTGAAGGTCTTTCGCGGCTGAAGCCGCTCCTACGGAGACAGCCTGAAGCCGGGCCGGATATCGCGTGTTGGGCCTCGCTGCGCTCGGCGCCAACCTACGAAATCAGATGCCCGCCTTGGCGGCCTTGGCCGCTGCAGCGGCGCGGGTGTTGACGCCCAGGGCGCGGAGCAGCGAGGAGACGTGGATGCGCACGGTGAAGGGGGAGATGTCCAGCTCGCGGGCGATTTCCTTGTTCGACAGGCCGCCGACGATCAGCCGCAGCACGTCCTGCTGGCGGGGCGTGAGCTGGGTCAGTTCGGCATCGTGGGCGAGCAGCCCGGTTTCGCCGAAACGCACCACGAAGTCACCGTCGCGGATGGCCAGCAAGGCCTCGCCGACTTCGTCCGGTGCCGTGGCCTTGCCGATGAAGCCGTCGGCACCGGCGGCCATCACCTCGTCCACGGCCTTCTGGCTGTCGACCATGGAGACGATGACGATGGAGCTGCGCTTGAAGGCCTGGCGCAGCGCGCCGATGGCCTCGACGGATTGCCCGGGGAAGAGCAGGTCGAGGATGAACATGCTCGGCGTTTCTCCCTCACGGGCCAGGGCCAGTACCTCGTCCATGCTGCCGGCTTCCTCCACCCGGGCGGTGGGGAGCACGCGCTGGACGATACGCCGCAGGCCATCGCGGAATACGGGGTGATCGTCGGCGACGATGATGCATTCGGAACGGTTTTCTTCGGACATCCGTTTATTGTCTTGTTCTCGGGGAAGCCAGGCGCCATCGACGGCACGTCGACCTGGCGACACGGCTTCGGAAATCGACTGCCTGCGCACAGCAGCGGGTGATTCTTCCTGAAAGTGTGTCAGGGTAGAGACAAATCGCCTCGCACGCCATCGTACAAATCACTGCGTCGACCATCGGCAATTTCACTGCCAGCTCATGCAAAGACGCCCGAATCCACTCTCGTTCGCAGGAGATCGCCCCGAATCCATGGCGAGCGCCTGGCGTTATCCAGAGCCTGTACGAAAATGTGGAAGGATTTCTTCCCTGTAGGCCAACCGGCCGCTGTCGTCGCCCCTGGCGCGAGGAGTTGCATCCATGTTCCGAACCATTGCCCTGGCCCTCTGCCTGTCGTTCACCGGGCTGGCGTCGGCAGACCCGGCGGCGGACGCCGAGAAGGCGCGCGCCTTGCTGGACCGCGCGGTCGACTACTACCAGAAGCAGGGCGACGCGGCGCTGGCGGCGTTCAGCCGGCAGGGCGAGTTCATCGAGGACGATCGCTATGTGTTCGTGGTGGATACCCACGGCGTGATGCTGGCCAGCGGCGGTCCTTCGGCCGTGCTGATCGGCCGGGACGTGTCGCAGGTGCTGGAGCCCGAGTTGCGCGAGGCCTTCCAGAAGGTGCTGGCCACCACCGAGCATCAGGGCGTGCAGACCGCCGAATACCGCTGGAAGAACTGGCGCGACGGCCGGGTGGAGCGCAAGGAGGTGTATTTCCGCCGGGTCGGCGAGCGCATCATCGCCGTCGGCCATTACCTGCCCCGGGCCACGCCCGAGCAGGCGCATCAGTTCATGGCGCGCGCAGTGAAGGCGATGCAGGCCGATGCGGCCGGCAGCATCAAGGCGATCAACGCGCTGTCGCCGGCATTCCGCGAGGACGACCTGTATCTCTTCGTCGTCGACCTGCAGGACCGCCGCTACGTCGCCCACGGCTACAACCTGCGCCTGGTGGGCGTTGACTTCGCCACCATCGACGACCCCGAGGGCAAGCCGGTGGGTGCGCCGATCCTCGAGTTGATGGCCAAGGCCGACCAGGGCGACTACGAGTACCGCTGGAAGAACCCGGTGACCGGCAAGGTGGAGTACAAGCACGCGCTGCTGCGCAAGGTCGGCCACTACCTGGTGGTGACCGGCTACTACAGCGACTGATGCGTGCGGGGGCTGCCGGCGCAGCCCCCTGCGGGGCTAGCGGGTGGGGGCCTCGCCGACCACGGTGGTGCGGTACATCTCGCGGCGCATGCCGTGGTAGTCGGAAATCGGCAGGTGCCAGGTGCTGCGGTTGTCCCAGATCGCCAGCGTGCCGGGGCTCCAGCGCATGCGGCAGGTGAAGGTCGGCTGGGCCGCGACGCCGAACAGGTGGGTCAGCAGCGCGGTCGCCTCCGTGGGGCGCAGCCCTTCGATGCCGCTGGTGTAGGCCGGGTTGACGAAGAGCACCTGCTGCCCGGTTTCCGGGTGGCGGGTGATCAGCGGGTGGCTGCGCACCTCGTCGTCCGTGGCTTCGCCGAAGCGGATGTCCATGTTCTCCAGCATCCTGTTGTGCGCCGCACCGACGCCATAGGCGCGCTCGGGGCTGTGGATGGCGTCGAGCCCCTGGAGGAATGCCCGCAGGGGCGGGGACAGCCAGTCGTGGGCCAGCGCCAGGTTGGCGAAGAAGGTGTCGCCGCCGAAGGGCGGGATGTCCTTGCCGTAGAGGAGGGTGAAGGCCGGCGGCCTGGCCTGGAAGGACCAGTCGGTGTGCCAGGCTCCGCCGAACACCACGGGGCTCTTCTCGTCGGCTTCCTTGACCACATGGACCACGTTCGGGTGGTCGGCCATGCCCTTCACATAGGGCTCGCGGCCGAACTCGCCGAAGGCCAGGGTCACCCGTTCCAGGTCCTCGATCTCCAGTTGCTGGTCCCGGATGAACAGCACCTTGTGGTGCAGCAACGCCTGGCGCAGTTCGGCGAAGCCCTCGCCGTCGAGCCGCTTCAGGTCGACACCTCTGACGTCGGCCCCCAGCGCGCCGGTGGCGGGCACGGCCTGGAAGTGGCGGGTCTCCAGGGCGCGGTTGACGCTGGGATGGACATGGAAGAACTCGAACATCGGGGCCACCTCTTGTCGTTGTCATGGGCGTGCTCAGCATGGCCAACGCGGGCGCTCCCCGCCACGGCGACTCCGGCCAAAATCCGGTCGCCCACGCTCATCCGCCGCCCGTATCGCCGGTCGATTGATTACCCGGCGTATCAACTGAAGTGATCCATGGCGGATTTTTCGGCTCGATGCTCACAAATACAGTGCGCTGCAACGGCAACGCGGCCCGACCGCGGCCACGACACGAGCCATCCAAGAGGAACCGAACATGAGCAAACAGACCGTCGTCATCACCGGCGCATCCAGCGGCATCGGCCTGGGCCTGGCCCGCGCCTTCATCGAGCAGGGCTACAACGTGGTCGGCACCGCGCGCACCGCCGAGCGCCTGCGTGAAGCCGCCGCGAGCCTGGGCGACCCGGCCGGGTTCATCGGCGTGGCCGGGGACGTCGCCGACCCGGGCACCGCCTCCAGGGTGTTCGCTGCGGCGCTGGAGGCGTTCGGCAGCGTCGAGGTGCTGGTCAACAACGCCGGCGTCTTCCTGCCCAAGCCCTTTATCGACTACAGCCCGCAAGACCTGGAAACGCTGCTGGACACCAACCTCAAGGGCGTGGTCTACAGCAGCCAGGTGGCCGCCGCGCACATGGCCGCGCAGGGTGGCGGACGCATCATCAACATCTCCGCCGCCGTGGCCCTGCAGCCCAACATCCGGGTGCCCGCCGCGCTGCCGGTGCTGATCAAGGGCGGCATCAACCAGATGACCCGCGCGCTGGCGCTTGAGCTGTCGCCGCACAACATCCAGGTCAACGCGGTGGCGCCCGGCATCATCGAGACGCCGATGCACGACCCGGCCAACCGCGAGTTCCTCAACGGCCTGGCGCCGTCGGGGCGGATCGGCACGGTGGAGGAGATCGCAGCGGCAGTGCTGTACCTGGCCGGTGCCGGCTTCACCACGGGCGTGGTGCTGGCGGTGGACGGGGGCATGAGCAGCGGGACCTGGTGACCAGGAGGTGATGAGAAAGGGAGGCTTCGAGCCTCCCTTTTTGTCTTTACGTTCGTGTGTGTCCGGGCTACGTCCTGCCACGGGGGTAGGTTGGGTTGAGGTACGAAGCCCAACGCAGCGGAGCCGAGCCACGCTCCGTTGGGCCTCGCTGCGCTCGGCGCCAACCTACGGCACAGCGCTGCCTCTACGAGCCCAATTCCAAGGCACGCCCCTGCGTCACGCAAGTTCGCCGGCGAGGGTGGCCACCAGTTCGGCGGCGGGCAATGCCCGGGCCAGCGGTGCGCCCTGGCCGGCCCACTGCACGGCGTAGTCGTCGCAGCCCTTGGCCGAGGCGGCTGCGTGCAGGGCCTTGGCGGCGTCGTAGGCGATGGGGTAGTCGGGCAGGGCGGGGGCCTGGGGGTGGCCGACATCGCTGAACAGCCGGTTCGGCAGCCCGCGTGCGGAGCGGCCGGAGATGGCCGCAGTGAGGGCGGTGCGCTCGACCCGTGGGCTTTGCATGGCTGCGCGGTAGGCGGCGTTGGCGGCGGATTCCGGGCAGAGGATGAAGGCGGTGCCGAGCTGCGCGCCGCTGGCGCCCAGTTGCAGCGCCGCGCGGATGCCGGCGCCGTCCATGATGCCGCCGGCGGCGATGACCGGCAGGCGGGTCTGGCTGGCCAGGGTGCGGGTGAGGGCGAAGGTGCCGATCAGCGCATCCCGCTCGGGCTCGAACACACCGCGATGACCGCCGGCTTCGACGCCCTGGGCGACGATGGCGTCGATCCCGGACGCTTCGATCAGCCGCGCCTCGGCCAGGTCGGTGGCGGTGGCGAGCAGGCGGATGCCCCGGCCGCGCAACGCGTCGATCCACTCCTGCGGCGGCAGGCCGAAGTGGAAGCTGACCACGGCCGGAGCCTCTTCCAGCAGCATCTGGAGCATCTCCGGGTCGTCGAGGAAGCTGCGGTAGATCTCGCGCAGCGTGGCCGGCGGTTCGGCGTCGAACTCTGCGAACAGCGGGCGCAGGTGCTCGAGCCAGGCCCGTTCACGCGCGGGGTCGGGCCGGGCGGGCGCGTGGCAGAAGAGGTTGACGTTGAACGGCTTGGCGGTCAGCGCACGGGTATCGCGGATCATCGCCCGGGCCTGCTCGGGCGTGCTGGCGCCGATGCCGATGGAGCCCAGCGCACCGGCGTTGGACACGGCGGCGGCCAGTTTCGGCGTGGAGACACCCACCATGGGCGCCTGGATGAGGGGGATCTCGATCCCCAACAGTTCGGTGATCAGCATGTGTCGGCAGGCCTCTGGGTCAAGGGTTGGCTTGACGTAAAATCTCATAATGAGAATATTCAGATCAACTTGTTCTCTGTAAGAGATTGAAAGTGGACCTGACCAGCCTCGAGATCTTTCGCGCCGTCGCCGACGAGCAGAGCGTGACCCGAGCGGCCCAGCACCTGCAGCGGGTGCAGTCGAACGTCACCACGCGCATCAAGCAACTGGAAGACGAACTGGGCGTGCACCTGTTCCTGCGCGACGGCAAGCGCATGACGCTCACCGACAAGGGCCGCGAATTCCTCGCCTATGCCGAACGCCTGCTGGCACTGGCGGCGGAGGCGCGGCAGTCCATGCACCCCGACGTGGCGGGCGGGACGCTGCGCCTGGGCAGCATGGAAAGCACGGCGGCCAGCAGGCTGCCTCCGATCCTGGCGCGTTATCACCGTGCTCACCCGGGGGTCGCCCTGGAGGTTTCGACCGGCACCAGCCAGGCCCTGATCGAGGGGGTGCTGTCGAGCCGCATCGACTGTGCCCTGGTGGCGCACCCCGATGCGCTGCGCCGCGAGGACCTCGACGGCCAGGCGCTGGAGCGCGGTCTCTGCGCCATGCCGGCCTTCAATGAGGAACTGGTGATGGTGCTGCCGCCGGACCACCCGCCAGCGGCCTCGCCCGGGGATATCCGCGTCGGCACGCTGGCCTGCTTCGCCCGGGGTTGTACCTACCGCATGCTCGCCGAGCGCTGGCTGGCCGGGCAGCGCACCGAAGGCACGCCAGTGCAGGTGCGCGAGGTGGGGTCCTACCACGCCATCCTCGCCTGCGTCAGCGCGGGGGACAGCGCCGGCATCGTGCCGCGCTCGGTGCTCTCGCTGTACCGGGAGAGCCCGGCGGTCACCGCGCTGGCGGTGATGCCGGTGGATACGCTGCTGGTCTGGCGCGAGGGTTACGCCACAGCGGCCTTCCAGCGCCTGCGCGAGGCGATCGCCGGCTAGCTCATTGTGTATCGCTGTGTATCTCGCCGCGCCGGTCCCGGGACTGGCTTACAAATGCTCCCCTTCACGGATACGCCACGGATACAGGGCCAGGGCGAAATAGCCCCAACCCCGAACCGATGCAGCAACGGCCTGCGGTTCGAGGGTTCCAAGGCCCCCAGTGGCACGATCCGCGCGGCACCGCCCGCGCCCTGTATCCGGAGAAGCACCATGTCCCACACCCCGCTCGCGAACAAATCCCGTATCGGCCTGCTCGCCGTGGCCCTGGCCGGCGGCCTCAACATCGCCTCGTCCGCCGCCTTCGCCGTCGAGGCATTGCCCCAGGGCTACCAGCTGGCCGCCGCCGACAAGGCCGCCGAAGGCAAGTGTGGCGAAGGCAAATGCGGCTCCAGCGGTGCCAGCGCCAAGGCGACCCAGGGCGAAGGCAAGTGCGGGGAGGGCAAATGCGGTGAAGGCAAGTGCGGCGACGCCTCGTTCGCCCGCACCGACACCGACCACGACGGCCGCGTCTCCCTCGCCGAGCTGCTGGCGGTGGCGCCGAAGGGCGGCGAGGAGTTCAAGGCGATCGACACCAATGGCGATGGCTACCTGTCCGAGGCGGAGGTGTACAGGTTCCGCAGCAACCAGTACCTCTCCAACGGCAAGAAAGTGCCCACGGAACTGTTCACCCACATGAGCCAGGCGAAGGACTGAGCCGCCGCCCACGCCCACCAAGAAACCCTCCTGCGCCCCTGGCCGGGAGGGTTCGCGCTTTCTGGAGCCCCTCATGAACACAGCCTCCCTGCACGGCGCCGGCCTCGGCCTTCGCCGCGCCCTGATGCCCGAGCTGCTGGCGATGGACGCCGGCGCCCTGGACTTCCTCGAATGCGCGCCGGACAACTGGATCGGCGTCGGTGGCCGCTTCGGCGATGGCCTGGCGCAACTGGCCGAGCGCTTCCCGCTGAGCTGCCACGGCCTGTCGCTGTCCCTGGGCGGCCCGGCACCGCTGGACCTGGAGCTGCTGCGGCAGACCCGGCGCTTCCTCGACCGCCACCACGTGGCCTGCTTCAGCGAGCACCTGAGCTACTGCTCCGACCAGGCCCAGCTGTACGACCTGCTGCCGCTGCCGTTCACCGAGGAGGCGGTGCACCACGTGGCCGCGCGCATCCGCCAGGCGCAGGACGTGCTCGGCCGGCGCATCGCCGTGGAGAACATTTCCTACTACGCCGCGCCCTACCAGGCACTGAGCGAGATCGACTTCCTCCGCTCGGTGCTGGAGGAGGCCGATTGCGACCTGCTGCTGGATGTCAACAACCTCCATGTCAACGCCATCAACCACGGCTACGACGCGTTGGCCTACCTGGCGGCGATTCCGGCCGGGCGGGTGGCCGGCCTGCATGTGGCCGGCCACTACGACGAGGCGCCGGACCTGAAGATCGACACCCACGGCGCGACGGTGAGGGGCGATGTCTGGCACCTGCTGGAGCAGGCCTACCGGCGCTTCGGCCCGCTGCCGACCTTGCTGGAGCGCGACTTCAACTTCCCGCCCCTGGTGGAGTTGCTGGAGGAGGTGGAGCAGATCCGCGCGCGGCAGCACGCCGCCACCGGCTGGCCGGAGGTGCGCCATGGCTGATGAGCTGCATGCCCAGTTGCTGAGCCTGGCCCGACATGTACGTGACCCGCAGCGCTACGCGCCGCCGCCAGGCATCGAGGCGCGGCGCCTGGCGGTCTACCGGCAGCTGTTCTTCGGCAATGTCGAGGGGCTGCTGGCGGGGGGCTTCCCGGTGCTCCGTGCCTGCCTGGGTGACGCGCGGTGGCAGGCGCTGGTGCGCACCTTCTACGCCGAGCATCACTGCCGTACGCCGCTGTTCACCGAGCTGGCCGGGGAGTTCGTCGCCTTTCTCGAAGGCGGCGGAGGTGATGACCCGGACCTGCCATGGCTGGCAGAGCTGGCCCACTACGAGTGGGTGGAAAGCGCACTGCTGCTGAGCGACCGCCAGGAGAGCGCGCATGCCCCGGAAGGTGACCTGCTCGCCGGGGTTCCGTTGCTCTCGGCCCTGGCCTGGCCGTTGGCCTATGCCTGGCCGGTGAGCGAGATCGCCCCGGGGTTCCTGCCGCAACGGGTGCCGGAGCAACCGACACTGCTGCTGGCCCGGCGCGGTGCGGATCAGCAGGTGCATTTCTCGCGTTTGGCCCCGCTGGCCCATGCCTTGCTGGCGTCCCTGCAGGCACGCGAATGCAGCGGTTTGCAGCACGTGCAGATGCTGGCCGAAGCCATTGGCGTGGAGGTGGAGGCCATCCTGCCGCCGGGCCTGGCATTGCTGGAGAGCCTGCGGGAGCAAGGCGTGGTAATCGGGACGCGGCTATAAGCAGGTGCTCGGCTGTAGGAGCGAGCTCTGCTCGCGAAGCCATACCTCCTGGGGATTGATAGGCGTTACGTAACGAATATGTGGCGCGTTACGTAACGCTAAATAGAACGGCCACGTCTGCGTTGGCCGCTGCTGTTTGAGAGGACGTGCGGAACGCCCACGCAAAGGCCAGCTCCGTGTGGATGCACAGCATGGGTTTCGCTGTGCTCTACCCATCCTACGGGCGTGTGAAGCCCCGGTGCCTGGGCAAGCGCGGAGGCCTGCGCGGCGTAGGGTGGACCACGCTTCACCGGTCCACCAATCGAGGTAATGCCGGGCACCGCTGGTGGATGAAAAAAGCGTCATCCACCCTACGCAAGGCGTAGCTCCGTGCGGCTGCTCAGCATGGGTTTCGCTGCGCTCTACCCATCCTACGGGTGTGCGAGGCCCCGGGACCCGGGCAAGCGCGGAGGCCTGCGCGGCGTAGGGTGGACCACGCTTTACCGGTCCACCAAGCGAAGTAATGCCGGGCACCGCTGGTGGATGAAAAAACCGTCATTCACCCTACGCAAAGGCCAGCTCTACCCATCCTTTCAACGGGACCAGGCTGGGCATCGAAAAGCCCGCGCATCGCTGGATGCGCGGGCTTTTCATTGGGCGGAAGAATTCAGCCCCTGCGGCGCAGCAGGGCGTCGAGGCTGAGGCGGCCGGCGCCGTTGAGGAGCAGGGGGAGGGCGGCGACCAGGTAGATCAGCGGCAGCTTGTAGTTGCCGAAGCCCTTGTCGCTGATGGAGTAGCCCAGGGCGAGTTCGGCGAGGCTCGACCAGTGCGCCGGCCAGTGCACGGCGGCGATGGCGACGACGGTGATGATCATCAGCACGAATGCGGCGAAGCGGGTGCCGAGGCCGAGCATCAGGAGCAGCGGGGCGATCAGTTCGGCCCACATGGAGAGCTGCCAGTTGAGCCCTGCAGGGAGCAGGTCGAAGGGGAACGGGAAGGCGGCGTTGATCGGCTCGAACCAGTTGTCGCCGTTCCATTTCTCCAGGCCCGATTCGAAGAATTCCCAGGCCAGGAACAGGCGCAGGGGGATGTCCGCGCCCCAGTCGCCCAGTCGGGCGAGGCGGTTGCAGGCCTGTTTCAAGGGGGTGGGTGCCAGTGACGTCATGGGGAGTGCCTCGGATCGGGGCGCTGGACGGGGTGCCCGCGCGGTGAGGCCATGCTCGCCGCCGGTCTTGTCCCGCGTGTGTCCGCCCGGCGGCGCTGTGTATCCCGGTGTATCCGTGGCTCAGCCTGTTACATCCAGCTCCAGTTGCGCGCAGAGGCCGCCGCCTTCGCGGTTGCACAGGGTGAGACGGGCGCCCAGGGCCTGGCTCAGCTGCTGGGCGATGGCCAGGCCCAGGCCGGTGCCGCCGGTGTCGCGGTTGCGCGAGCCCTCCACGCGGTAGAAGGGCTTGAAGACCTGTTCCAGCTCCGCCTCGTCGATCCCCGGGCCTTCGTCCAGCACCTGCAGGCGCACGCGGCCGGGTCCATCCTCCAGCACCCGCAACTCGGCATTGCCACCGAACTTGAGGGCGTTGTCGATGAGGTTGCTCAGCACCCGTCGCAGCGCGTGCGGCCGCGTCTCCAGCAGCGCACCGGTGCGGCCTTCGAGGCTCACCGCCTGGCCGCTGTCCTGGTAGTCGAGCACCAGGCTGTCGAGGAAGGCGTCCAGCGCCACGCGGCAGACGGCTTCGCGGCCGCCGTCCAGGCTGCGCGCGTAGGCGACGCCCTCGCGCACCAGGTGCTGCATTTCGTCGAGGTCGCTCCACAGGCGTTCGATTTCGGGGGTGCTGTCCATCTGCTCCACCCGCAGCTTCATGCGGGTGATCGGCGTCTGCAGGTCGTGGGAGATCGACGCCAGCAGCTGCATGCGCTCCTTGAGGTAGGCGGCGATGCGGCCCTGCAGGGCGTTGAAGGCGCGGGCGGCATGAGCGACCTCGCGCGGGCCGGTCTCGGCCAGCGGCGTGGCGGGCGTGTCTGGGTCGAGCTGGTCGACGGCGCTGGCCAGGCGGGTGAGGGGGCGGATGGCCATGCGCACGGCGAGCCAGGTGCACAGCAGCAGCACCGCCAGTTGCAGGCTGAGCATCAACGGCAGCCAGCCGGCCATGGGAATGGGCGCGGGAGTCACGTCCAGCGTCAACGGGTGGCCGTCGCGCAGTCGCATGTGCACCTGGAAGTGCGGCGCGGGCCCTTCGAGGGTGGCGAAGCTCAGGGCGTAGTCCTTGCCCAGGGCGCGCTCGATGGAGGTGGCGGCCATGGGCGCCGCGCTCATGTCCATGGGCGTGCCCGGCAGGCCCGGGTCCAGGCGGTAGCGGTAGTTCGGCCGCTCCAGCAGCGGCAGCCAGGCCGCGCGCTCCTGGGCGGGGAGGCGGTCGATCAGGGCGACGACGGTGCTCACGTCCATTTCCAGGTTGTTGAGCATCATGCTGCGGCCGGTCTGGTAGCGCTCGTAGAACTGCGAGCTGAAGGACATGCCGTAGGCGAGCACCAGGCCACTGAGGAAGATCAGCATCAGCCGCGCGGCCAGCGTCCGTGGCCAGTGGAGGAGGGTGCTCACGACAGGGGCTCGATCAGTTGCACGGGCAGGGAGAAGACGTAGCCCTCGCTGCGCACGGTCTTGATGCAGGCCGGCTCGCGGGCGTCGTCCAGCAGGCGTTGGCGCAGGCGGCTGACCAGCAGGTCGATGGACCGGTCGAACACGTCGGCCTCGCGGCCCTGGGTCAGGTTCAGCAATTGCTCGCGGCTGAGCACGCGCTGCGGGTGGTCGAGGAAGACCCGCAGCAGGCGGTACTCGGCGCCGCTCAGGGCGACCATGGTGCCTTCGGCGTCGAGCAGGTGGCGTGCACTGGTGTCCAGGCGCCACTGGCCGAAGCCGATCAGGCGGCTGCTTTCGCTGATCTGCAGGTTCGGCGGCAGCATGCGGGTGCGGCGCAGCACAGAGTTGATCCGGGCCAGCAGCTCGCGGGCGGAGAAGGGCTTGGTCAGGTAGTCGTCGGCGCCCATCTCCAGGCCGACGATGCGGTCGGTCTCCTCGCTGCGGGCGGTGAGCATCAGCACCGGGGTGGACCTGTGCCTGCCCACGCGCAGCTCGCGGCAGAGCTTCAGGCCGTCTTCGCCGGGCATCATGATGTCGAGCACGATCAGGTCGACCGTGTTGCCGTCGAGAAAGCCGCGCATCTGCCGGCCATCGGCCGCCAGGCTCACGCGCAGGCCGTTCTTCTTCAGGTAGTTGCCGACCAGCTCGCGGATTTCCCGGTCGTCGTCGACGATCAGGATGTGGTCGATGTGGTCCATGGAGCGTTCCTCGGAGGGTGTCGGCGCTAGTGTATCGACGTCGCGCCCGCTTGCCCGCTGCCCTTTGTATTGCAGTGTATACAGGGCGCGTTTGTTACCTGGCGCGGCAAATCGGCGGCGCTTCCGACACAGTGGCGATACCCCCTGGCCTTGCAATGGAGGCCCGGCAACCCGGCCGGCTTCCATCACCAGGAGATCGACATGAAATCACTCGCCCGTACCGCCGCCTTCGCCCTGTCGCTGGTCCTGCCGCTGCTGGGCTCCGGCCTGCAGGCGGCGCAGACCCTGCCCGTCGAGCAGTACCACTACGGCATGCAGCTGGATGTGCAGAAGGTCCTGGCGCTGCACGAGGCGCCGAACGTGCTCTGCCAGGTCGTCGAAGCCCGCATGGACTACCTGGATTCCCAGGGCCGCGAACACCGTCTCGCCTACCTGAAGCACGCCACGGCCTGCCAGGACAGCAACTGAGCCGTTGCCCCCGAAATCGCCTGCGCCGAGGTGCCCATGCTGCTCATCGCCTTCATCGGCGGGGTGCTGACCCTGTTCAGCCCCTGCATTCTTCCCGTGCTGCCGCTGCTGTTGTCGCGCTCCGGCAGTTCGACCAGTTCGACGCTGCTGACCCTGCTCGGCCTCGCCTCGGGCTTCGCCGCGCTGGCGAGCCTGGCGGCCGTTTCCGCCGACTGGGCCATCGAGGCCAGCACCTGGGGGCGCTGGGTCGCCCTGGCGGTGCTGGGCTCATCGGCGCTTGCGTTGCTTTCCAGCCGTGTCGCCAACTGGCTTTCCCGGCCCTGGCTGTGGCTGGCCGAGCGCCTGCACGGCCAGGCACGACGGCTGCCGTCGGCACTTGCGGCCTGGCTGCTGGGCTGTGCCACGGGCCTGCTGTGGGCGCCCTGCGCGGGGCCGATCCTCGGGCTGATCCTCTCCGGGGCGATGCTCGATGGCCCCAATGCCTCCACCAGCCTGCTGCTGTTCAGCTTCGGCCTGGGCAGCGCGACCGCTCTGGCGGTGGCGATCTTCCTCGGGCGCGGCGTGCTGCAGCGCCTGCGGCCGTCATTGCGGCTGGTCGGCTGGCTGCGCCGCGGCACGGGCGTGGTGGCGCTGCTGGCGGTGGTCGGCATCGCCAGCGGTCTCGGCCCGCGACTGGCCGGCGCCGGCTCATCGGCCCTGGCTTCGGGTCTCGAAGCTCGGGTGCTCGATGATCTGCCGGAGCTGCTGGAGCATCTGGTCGGCGATGCCCGCGCGGATGGGCGGCTGCCCGACCTGGGCCCCGCACCGTCGCTGGGGGGCGCCAGCCAGTGGCTTAACAGCCCGTCGCTGGACATGCAGGCGCTGCGCGGCAGGGTGGTGCTGGTGGATTTCTGGACCTACGACTGCATCAATTGCCGCAACAGCCTGCCCCATGTGAACGAGTGGGCACGCCGCTATGCCGACCAGGGGCTGGTGGTGATCGGGGTGCACACGCCGGAATACCCCTTCGAGCGGGTCGAGGCGAATGTACGCCAGGCCATCACGCGCCTGGGCATCCGGCACCCCGTGGCCACCGACAACCAGTACCGGGTGTGGCGCGCGTTCGACAACCAGTACTGGCCGGCGCACTACTTCATCGATGCCAGGGGGCGCATCCGCCACATGCATGCGGGGGAGGGGCGTTATGCGGAGCAGGAGGCGGTGATCCAGGCGCTGTTGAAGGAGCGGGATGAAGCGGCGCAACGCTGACAGGAGGGCTGACGGAAAAAAGGGAGGCACCGGGCCTCCCTTTTGCACCTGCTGCCGGCGGGCCTCAACCGGGCGGGTTCCTGCGGTACTCGGTGGTGGTGATGCCGGCGTAGCCCCAGTTATCGGTGTCGACTTCCTCGATGACGATATGGGTGAGGTGCGGGTCCTTGCCCAGGACCCGTTGCAGGGTGTCGGTGATCTCGGCGATGACCTGGGCCTTCTGTTCGCGGGTGACGCCGTCGCGGGTGATGCGGACGTTGACGAATGGCATCTGGAGTTCCTCTGGAGGGGGCGGATGGCGCCGAGGCACGTGGCGTTCGGCGGGGGTGAGGGAACTGTATTTGTTCCGTTTCGCTGGATAAATGTAGGATCGGAAACTTCAGTTGATACCCGGTGTAATCAATCGTGAAGCGTCATTTCGAAGACATCCAGCTGGGCAGCATCGAGCTGTTCTGCCTTGCCGCGGAAGAAGGCAGTTTCACGGCGGCCGCGCTGGTGGCCGGGGTCACGCCGGCGGCGGTCAGCCGCTCCATTTCACGCCTGGAGGAGCGCCTGGGCACGCGGTTGTTCCAGCGCACGACGCGCAGCATCCGCCTTACGGAAAACGGGCGTGGCTACTTCGAGCAATGCCGCCAGGCGCTGACCCAGCTGATCGAGGCCGAGCGCGACATGATGGGCCGCCAGCAGGAGCCGACGGGCCAGCTGCGCATCAGCATTCCCACCACCTACGGTCACCACCGCATCCTCCCGGTGCTGGCGCGCTTTCGCGAGCGCTGCCCGGGGGTGAAGCTCGACATCCACCTGAGCAACCGCAACATCGACTTCGTCGGCGAGGGCTACGACCTGGCGATCCGCGTGCGCGCGTTGCCCGATTCGACGCTGATCGCCCGGCACCTGGAAGACGCCGCCCTGGTGGTGGTGGCCAGCCCGGACTACCTGGCCAGGGTTCCGGCGCCGCAATCCCTGGAGGAGCTGGCCGAGCACGACTGCATCCAGTTCGAGCTGCCCAGCAACGGCCGACGCATCCCCTGGCTATTCAACGAACGGGGCCAGGAGCGGGAGCTGCTGCTGACTGGCAACTACTGCTGCTCGGACGATGTGCTCGGCGGCGTGACCCTGGCCAAACACGGCGCGGGGCTGTTCCAGACCTACCGCTTCATCGTCGAGCGGGAGCTGGCGGAGGGGACGCTGGTGGAGGTGCTGCCGGCGTTCGGCGGGCGTTCGCGGCCTTTCACCCTGCTGTATCCGCAGGGCCGGCACATGCCCTTGCGCCTGCGCGCCTTCATCGAGTTCCTGATGGCGTGCAAGCGCGAGTGGAAGGTCTGAAACCGGGCCCTTGAACAGTGCCCGGATCGGTCCTTTCTAGGCAGCCCGCTCCTTGCCGGCGCGGATATCGAAGGCGCCGCCGGTGAAGGTGCCCTCGGTGGTGACCTTGCCCTTGCCGGGCAACAGCGGGAACACCAGTTCGGCGAAGCGGTAGGCCTCTTCCAGGTGCGGGTAGCCGGAGAGCACGAAGCTCTCGATGCCCAGGTCGGCGTATTCCTGCAGCCGCGCGGCGACGGTCTGCGGGTCCCCCACCAGGGCGGTGCCCGCGCCGCCACGTACCAGGCCCACGCCGGCCCAGAGGTTGGGCGCCACTTCCAGACGGTCACGCCGCCCCTGGTGCAGGGCGGCCATGCGCCGCTGGCCTTCGGAATCCATGCGCGCGTAGTTGGCCTGGGCGGCGGCGATGGTGGCGTCGTCCAGGTGGCTGATCAGTTCGTCGGCGGCGGCCCAGGCCGCCTCGTTGGTCTCCCGCACGATCACGTGCAGGCGCACGCCGAAGCGCACCGTGCGCCCGTGTTCCGCCGCGCGGGCCCGTACGTCGGCGATCTTCTCGGCCACCGCCGCCGGAGGCTCGCCCCAGCTCAGGTAGGCGTCCACATGCTTGGCGGCGAGCTCGTGGGCCGCCGGTGAAGAGCCGCCGAAGTAGAGCGGCGGGTAGGGCTTCTGCAGTGGCGGGAAGAAGTTCTGTGCGCCCTGGACCTTGTGGTGGTCGCCGTCGAAGTCGACGGTCTCGCCCTGCAGCAGGCGGCGCCAGATGGTGAGGAATTCGTCCGAGGCGGCGTAGCGCGCGTCATGGTCGAGGAACACGCCATCGGCGGCGAGCTCCGTGGCGTCGCCGCCCGGCACCACGTTGAGCAGCAGGCGCCCGCCGCTGGCCTCGTCGAGGCTCGCGGCCTGGCGGGCCGTGGCGGTGGGGTTGCCGAGGGTGGTGCGCAGGGCCACCAGCAGCTTGATGCGCTGGGTGACCGGCACCAGGCTGGCAGCGGTCACCCAGGGGTCGAGGCAACTGGCGCCGGTGGGAATCAGCACGCCGTCGTAGCCGAGCTGGTCCGCCGCCACGGCGATCTGCCGCATGTAGGCGTTGGTGGCCGGGCGACCACTCTCGGAACGGCCAAGGAAGCGGGTATCGCCGGAAGTCGGCAGGAACCAGAAAACGTCGAAGCTCATGGATCAATCCTCGTTGCAGGCCAGCGTCCCGCAGAGGGCAGGGCGCATCGATGGTGTGCAACGCAGGGCAGGAAGGCGCTTGCTCGGGCAAGTCTCTGTAGCGGGCTGGGCCCGGTGGATCGGCATATATCCTAAAAGCTCAAGATGATCTCCGATAAATAATTTCGGGGAATAAGTATGTGCCAAAACACGCGGCGACCGGGGTGGGCCGATGGGCGGGAGGCGGCAGGCCCGCGCTGGGCGGTGCGGGCTACCAGGGCAGGGCAGTGCGACTCTACGGGTGCGTTGGAGGGATGCGAGGACGGCCTTGCGACATTGCCTCGCGTGCGGGGCTCACTGCGGATTCATGCAGTTGATCACGCTGGCGTTGGTGATGATGTCCTTGCCGTCCGTGTAGAGCGTGATGCTGCAGAAGTAGTCGAGCACGGTGCGGTTTTCGTAGTAGCCGGTCTCGCGGTACACCGGCTCGCTGCCGACCTGCGCCACGCCGGCGACGCCACCGCCGCCGACGCCCACCCAGGTTTCCTTCTGGCCGACATATTCCTTGCCGGTGCTGACGAATACCTGCTCCGGCGTCACGTGGGTCTGTACGCGGTTCCAGGCATAGAAACCACCGCTGCCGTACGAGGACGGCCCCATGCCCTGGTCGGGCTGGCCGAACAGCTCGAAGGCCTTGCTGGCCGGTTGGCCGATGAGCTTCTGCGCGGCCGCGCGGACGCCGTTGTCATCGGTATGGGTCGGCGTGTGGACTGCGCATGCACCAACGGACAGAGCCGCTAGAGCGATGAGGGCGAGCCTTAGTGAGGACACGGTTTCACTCCTTGTGATGGCAAGAATCCTTCAACGGGCCTGGACTCTATTACCCGCGCCGACCGCGGTCGATTAGGGCGAGTGTGCTAGTGGCGAACGGCTGCGCCTCTGGGGTGATTGGGCGTGAGCCCGCCGATGCCGCGTCCAGGTGTCGGGAAGCGCTTAATCTCGGGGCAATGGCGCACAGGTTGTTCGGCAATCCCGCGTTATGGCTTAAAGTCGCCGGTCGCCGAAAGAACCGTCATGGCCTAGCCATGAAGGGCTTTCATCCTCTAAGAACGAATGGGGTGAAGATGAACAGGCCTTTCATTTCCCTGTGCCCTGAAATTACCCGGGCAGACGCGCTGAAGCTGATGGATTGGTTGGAGGATGAGCGCGTCACCAGCTACCTCAGCGATTCGCGGGACGTCTCCCGTTCCATTGAGCAGGCCATGGAGCGGACCCAGATGCCGATCCTGACCCATCTGTTCAACGGCGACGGGCGATTCTTCATGGCCTATGACCGGCAGGACACCCCGGTGGGCTTCGTCCGTCTCATAAAGAGCGGGTCGTGTTGCGAGATCGTCCTGGCGATCGGGGACAGCGGCAAATGGGGCCGGAACCTGGGCGCCCGCACCATCCGCGAGGGCATGAAGCTGGCCTTCCTCGACATGCGTGCCAAGAAGCTCATCGCCAAGATCCACCCGGACAACACCCGTTCGCTGAAAGCCTTTCTGCGCAGCGGCTTTCAGCGCGAGAGCGAAACACCGACATTGCATTCGTTTTCCATGACGGCGGGGCGCTATCTCCAGCTCCTGCGCGAAGGTGCCGTGAGCGACGCCACCGGTATCTGCATCACCGAGATCGACAAGGCCCGGCTCGAAAGCCTGCTCGTGCTCGAGGAAGGCCCGGCCGTCGTCGAGCTCGAACACGAACTGGAGCGAGCCATGGTCGTCCAGCCGCAACGGGTGGCGCGCAATGTCGTGACGATGAACTCCAGGGCATTGCTGCAACTGGACGACGAGGAGATCGAAGTGGCCCTGGTCTATCCCGAGGACGCGAACAGCCGCGCCGGGAAGCATTCGGTGTGTTCCGACATCGGCGCCGCCATCCTGGGTTATCAGGAGGGGGACGCCATCGACTGGCGGATCGCCGATCGGACGCGAAGGATCGAGATCAGGAAAGTGCTGTACCAGCCGGAAGCAGCGGGCGACTTCCATCTCTAGCGTCGTCGGGCTGACGTGAAGATCCCCTGGGACGGGGCGAGGCGGGCGTGCATCGGCCAGGCTCGCCCGACCCATCCTGTTATGCGTTTTGGTTCGCCTGAGAGACGTTTTGATTTCTTCAAAAAGGCGGATGGCCTTGCAAGACTGGCCATCTCGCCTACTCGCAAGGAACGCCCTCATGCCGTCTCGCCAGCTCAAGCTCGGTGCGTTCATGCGACCCGTGAGTATCCACACGGGGGCCTGGCGTTATCCGGGTGCCTTTCGTGATGCCAATTTCAATTTCCAGCACCTCAAGCGTTTTGCCCAGACCCTGGAGCGGGGGCGTTTCGATGCGTTCTTCATGGCGGACCACCTCGCCTTGTTGAACATGCCGCTGGAGGCGCTGAAGCGAAGCCACACCGCTACCTCGTTCGAGCCGTTCACCCTGCTTTCGGCACTCAGCCAGGCCACCGAGCACATTGGCCTGGTGGCCACGGCATCCACCAGTTTCGAGGAGCCTTTTCATGTAGCCCGCCGCTTTGCCTCGCTGGATCACCTGAAGCAATGGCCGCGCCGGGTGGAACATCGTCACCACGTCCAACCCGGAGGCCGCGCTGAATTTCGGCCTGGAGGAGCATATCGAGCACGACCGTCGCTACCAGCGTGCGCGGGAGTTCCATGACGTGGTCACCGGCCTGTGGGACAGCTGGGCCGACGATGCGTTTATCCGCGATGCCGACAGCGGCGAGTACTTTGACCCGGATCGCCTGCATCGCCTGGACCACAAGGGCGAGTTCTTCAGCGTGCGCGGTCCCCTGCATATCGCCCGTCCCCCCAGGGGTGGCCGGTGATCGTGCAGGCCGGAGCCTCGGAGGCGGGGCGCCAGCTGGCTACGGCGATAAAGCTCAATTTGGCATTAGGATATAAAAATATATTATTTATTGTTATAAGCGGGCGCCGCCTATCGTGCCTTTCATCCTCCGTGACGACAGCCGATCCGAGCCGTGCATGAACAGTCTTTCTGACAAGGATTCAGCTGTACTGACGCTCCCCGAAGGGGAAAGTCAGCCGCTGTCGATTCGCGCCAAGGCACTGGTGTTCAACGACCCCCGTTCGCGCGAACTGCTCGGGTATCTGGATCGCCTCGCACCCAGCGAAGTGCCGGTGCTGATCAATGGCGAAACCGGTACCGGCAAGGAGCTGGTCGCCCGCTACCTGCATCGCCACAGTGGTCGTACCGGTCGCTTCGTGGCGGTGAACTGTGGTGCGATCAATGAAAGTCTCGCCGAGAGCGAATTGTTCGGACACGAGGCCGGTGCGTTCTCCGGTGCCACTGGCCGGCGTATCGGCTGGTTCGAGGAGGCCGACGGCGGCACCCTGTTTCTCGATGAGATCGGTGACCTGCCGATGCCGCTGCAGGTGAAACTGCTCCGCGCGTTGCAGGAGCAGGAAATCGTGCGCGTGGGCTCACGTAAACCGATCAAAGTGGATATCCGCCTGCTGACCGCGACCAACGTCGACCTCGAGCAAGCGGTGGAGGCGGGCAATTTTCGTCTGGATCTGTTCTACCGAGTCAACGTCGCCCAGGTCAGCGTGCTGCCCTTGCGCAATCGTCCGCTGGACATCCTGCCGCTGGCCGAACACTTCCGCGATCGCTACTGCCAGCGCCTGAAGATCGCCCCGCCGATGTTTTCCGAAGCAGCGGTCAATGCACTGCTCGACTATGCCTGGCCGGGCAATATCCGCGAGCTCGAAAACGTCGTGCACCTGGCACTGCTGGTGGCCACTGGCAAGGTCATCCGCCCGGACGACTTGAAGTTCGCGGGTGGAGGACTGGCAGCCAGCCGTAACGTGGCGGGTGCCGGCAGCGCCGTGCCGCGTCTGCCGCAGGAGGTGATTCGCGAACAGTTCCAGCGCCTGTTCGAAGTGCCCGGCGAGACGCTATTCAAGGACCTGGAAGAACTGCTGGTACGTGAAGCCTATGCCTTTTGCAGCTACAACCAGGTACGCAGCGCGGCGTTGCTCGGAATCACCCGCAACGCCATGCGGACGCTGCTGTCCAACCACGGGCTGCTCAAGGCGCTAGAGCCGAAGGCCAAGGTGCGGTAAACGCGATCTGCTGGCGAGCCCTCCGCCAGGCAGAGGGCTCGGCGAGAGTCGCCTTTCAGGCTCCGCCCAATTGCCTGGATCGCTCCGTTCCCCGCACCCTCGGTAACAACTCCGCCCCCAGGTGTATTGCCTCTTCCAGGTGAGGAAACCCGGAAAGGGTGAAACTGCTCACTCCCAGCTGCCGATACTCTTCCAGTCGTTCAGCCACTTCCTCGTAGCTGCCCACCAAGGCCGTACCTGCCCCCCCACGAACCAAGCCGACCCCGGCCCAAAGGTTTGGCGAGACTTCCAGCTCCCGGGCCCCTGGCTGTCGCCCGCGGTGCAGCTCGTTCTGTCGTGACTGGCCCACCGACTGGTAGGAATCCAGCTGCTGCTGGGCACGCTCGATGGCGTCCTTGGGAATCTCTTTGACCAGCCGTTCAACCTGCGTCCAGGCCTGTTCGGCACTGGGCGCGGCGAACACGTGCAAGCGCAAGCCGAAGCGCATGCTGCGACCGGCCGCCGATGCCAGCGCGCGCATGGTCTCGACGCGCCCGGCGATCATCGCCGGCGGCTCGCCCCACATCAGGTACACATGCGCCTGAGTGGCAGCCACCTGCTGTGCTGCCGCCGAGGCACCGCCGAAGTACAGGTGCGGCAACGGGCTGCCCGGCGCCTCCTGCAATCCGGCACCGGTGTGGTAATGCCGCCCCTGGTAATGCTGGCCCTCACCGGCCCAGAGCGCCTGGAACAGCTGCAGGAACTCTTCGGTGCGCGCGTAGCGCTCATCGTGTTCGAGAAAGTCGCCCAGCGAGCGCTGTTCGAAGCGGCTGGACCCCGTGACCACATGCAACGCCAGTCGGTTGCCGCAGATGCGCTGCAAGGTCGCGGCCTTGTGAAGGGTGTAGGCGGGTAGCTCTACACCCGGGCGCAGGGTGATCAGGAATTTCAGGCGCTGCACTTCCTGAGCCAGTACGGTGGTGATCAGCCAGGGGTCTTCGAAGCCGGCCGCGGTGGGCACCATGATCGCGTCGAAGCCACTGCGTTCGGCAGCCCGCACGACCTGGCGCAGATAGCCCAGTGTCGGCGCCCGCTCACCCTTGGGGAACAGCCCCGATTTGGGAAGACCACTGCTGGTGAGGTGACGACCATCGCCGTTGGTGGGCAGGAACCAGTTCAGTTCCAGGGGTCGCTCGTCATTGCCCATGGCTGTGCTTCTCCGTGGTCACGCCGCGTGCGCGCAGGCGCGGCAGCAATTCTTCTCCGACACGGAGGATCTCCTGCACGGCCGGCGCCCCTTGCAGGATCACGTGGTCGATACCCAAGTCCTGCAACGCCACCAGGCGACTGGTCACCTGGTCGAGGCTGCCCACCAGAAACACCGGCAGCAGGGCGGAAGGACGCCACAGATTGGGGTAGATCTCGAAGCGTCGAACCGTTGCCGTGGCGAGCTGGACCACCGAGCTGTCGGCAAAGCCACTGGGTGGCGCGACAAAGTGGCGGTGTTCGCTCAGCCAGGTGTCGGCTGCGGCCCAGGCCTGGGTCTCGTCGTCCGCCATGATCAGGCCCAAGGTGGTAGCGAAGCCCAATCGCCGTTGATGGCGATCGGCAGCCTCGTGCAGGCGCCCGATGGTAGCGGCCAGGCGTTGCGGTGCCTGGGCATCGAGCAGGCAGGTATCGGCATGGGCGGCGATCAGCTCGGTGCTCTGGGATTCGTCCAACAGCAGCGGCACTGTCTGGCGGCTGTGGCAGTCGGCATACCCGGCATTTTCCAGATGGAAGTACTGGCCGAAGAAGTCCAGCGATCCGTTGGCCGGACCGAGTAGATGCCCAAGGATATTCAGGTATTCACCAATCCGCTCGCTGCGCTGGTCGCGGTTGAGCAGGTCACCGAAGGTGCGACGCACGCTGCTGTGCTCGCTATCTGGCAAATGCAGGTGCAGGCGGTTGTGACTGATCGACTGCAAGCTCTGCGCAGCGGCTGCCAGTGCGGCGGGCAGCATGACATCGCTTGGGAAACTGGTGGTCAGGCGCAGGTCGCGCGTGTGGGCACAGAGCGCCGCCGCCACGGTAAAACTCTCCGGCAGGCCCGCTCCGCTAGGGATGAACAGGCCATCGAGGCCGGCATATTCCGCTGCCTGAGCCACCTGCACCCAGTCGGCGAAATCCGTTGCTCCGCTCGCCAAGGGGCCGGTGGCAGGGGATAGGCGCCAACTGATGGAGAGGCTCATGGCTCGGAGGGACTCGTGGCGGGCGTGCCGCATCATCCCACCGCGACACCTGGCTGTGTAGTGCCAACGGGCGTATCAGCGCCACGCTGGCGCGGCTGCCAGCCGAGGGCCGGGGCGATCTCCCTGGCGATGGTTTCCAGGCGGCGGAGAATCTGTTCCTGCGTCGAGCTTTCCGATTGCACCAGGGGGATGAAGTAGTCGGCGTAGGGCAGCAGCGACGGATCGGAGCGCAGGCTGGCGATCACCTCGTCGGGATGGCCGTGGTGCACGTTGAGCAAGCGCAGGTGCTGCTCCAGGGTGGTGGCCTCGTCGATGATCCCTTCGCGGATCAGGCGCGGCACGTGCAGCTCGATGTCCGGCGCCAGCTCGGCCTGGGCGGTGGCGCGGTCCCTGGCGGGGAATACCGCGCGGACCACGCCGATGCGTGGCCTGGCATCGCTGTGGTTCCAGGCCGCGAGGTAGGCGTCGGCCAAAGGTTTCTGCACGGTCAGCGGGTCGTGGGTGGCGGTGCCCAGCAGCAGGCCATTGCCCTGCCGTGCAGCGTCCACCGCGCCCTCCGGCGTGCCATGGGAATGCCACAGGCGACGGTCCAGCTCCGCTGCCGGCGGTTGCAGGCTGGCGGCATTGGCCAGCGGGGCGCCGGACAGGGCCTGTCGCAGCCTGTTCAGGCCGTCCCGGAACAGCGCGTTGCGTTGCTCGGGGTCCTGGCCGAAGGCGTCGAACACCGCCAGGTTGGCGCCACCGCTGCCCAGGCCCAGTTGCACCCGGCCACCGCTGATTTCGTCCAGCACGGCGGCGTCTTCGACCAGGCGCAGGCTGTCTTCCAGGGGCAGCACGATGACCCCGGTGCCCAGTTCGATGCGCTGCGTGCGGGCCGCCACGGCAGCCAGCAGCACCAGGGGTGACGAGGCCTGGCCGAAACCGCCGCTCAGGTGGTGCTGGGCGATCCAGCCGCCGTCGAAGCCGAGTGCTTCGGCCACTTCGAACTGCTCGATGAGGTCGCGGTAGGTCTGCTTGGGGTCACGGCCAAAGGCGTGGGTGAGAAAGCCGAGTTTGAAGCGGCGTTGGCTCATGGAAGGTACTCCGGTATCGGTGACCGTTCGTGGTCCGGCCTAGGCGGTGGCGGTGGTGGGTTGGGGGGCGCTTGCGGTGCCATGTGGCTGCCAGCCCAATGCCGGCGCAATCTCGCTGGCAATGCGCTCGAGGTGGTGGATGGCTTCGTCCAGGCCGGTGGAGCTGGTCTGTACCTGCACCACCAGGTGATCGTCGGGCTGCAACCGGGCGCCCTGGGCCAGGCGGCGGACGATGCCCTCGCTGTCGCCGTAGAGCACGCCGAGGCGATTGAGTTCTTCGGCAAAGCTCAGGCCGTCATCGCCGGGATAGACGCCGATGCTGCGTTGGCGCTGGAGGTAGCGGCTGATGTCCTGGCGCAGGCTGGAGTCCGGATCACTGGCATCGACGCCGGGAAAGATCGCACGCACCAGGGCCACCCGCGGCCGCGTGCCATGGCCCAGTAGCCAGGCGTCGCGGTAGCGATGGATCAACTCGACACTGCCGGAGGAGGGCTGGTGCGGGTTGGGGGCGACGATCAGGCCGTTGCCGCGCTCGGCCACCTGTTCCACCCGCGAAGTGGCTTCCCAGAGCCGTGCGCCGAGGCCCGCTGCCGGTGGATTGAGCGCCTGCCCCTGGTCGTTGAGAACGGCGCCGGCCAGGTAGTTCTGCAACTGCTGCAGACGGTCGTCGTACAGTTCATGGCGCTCGCCGATGGGCTGGCCGAAGGCACTGAAGCTGTCCGGGTCGAACCCTGCCCCCAGCCCCAGTTGCAGGCGCCCATCGGCGAGCAGGTCCAGGGTGGCGGCATCCTCGGCCAGGCGCAGTGCCGGCTCATGGGGCAGCACCACGATGCCGGTGCCAAGCCTGATCCGCGATGTGCGTTGTGCGGCCGCTGCCAGCAGGGGCAGCGGTGAGGGCAGGCGGCCTGTTTCGCAGCCCAGGTGGTGCTGGGCCACCCAACCGCTGTCGAACCCCAGCGCCTCGGCGACGCGGAACAGCTCCAGGGCGTTCTGGTACACCTGGCGATCGTAGAGCGGGCTGTAGACCCGATTGAGAAAACCTAAGGAAAAACTGCGCCGGCTCATGGCTGCGTCCCCTTGCTGTCGCGGGTCAATTGAAGGGCCGTCAGTGCTTTCAGGCTGGCCGGTGTCGGCGCTTCGCCGGGCAGGCCATTGAATGGACTGATGGTGAGGAATCCCTTGGCCAGCCACACCGCTTCGTCCTCTTGCTGCCCGGGGCCGGCCGCCGGAACGGCGGCGAAACTGATGCCAGGCTTGCCAGCCTGGGCCTTGAACAGCGGTCCGAGGTCGTCGGTGTACGCCACCTGGAAGGGCACCTGGCTGCCGATGCGGGTAAGGCGAATGCCCTGGATCGCCCCGGTGGGCGGCAGGTTGACGTTCAGCCCCACCCCTTTGGGCAACAGCGCGCCATCGGGCTGCCGATGACGCTCCAGCGTGCTCACCAACCGCCCCACAATCGCCGCCACGCGGCCACTGTCGGCCTCTTTCAGGTCCGTGCTGACGGCAATGCTCGGCACGCCGCGCTGCAAGGCGGTGGCAGCGGCATTGAAGGTACCGGAGATGTTGTTCAGGGCGCCGAGGTTGTTGCCAGGGTTGGGCCCGACGATGACCAGGTCGGGACCCGGCAGCACCTTTTCCAGGCCCAGCAGCACGGCCATCACCGGCGTGCCGCTGATCTCGACGGTCACGTCCTGGCCGGCACAGGCCTGGCTCTCACAGCGGCCCTGTTCAGTGGTGGTCAGGTAGTAGCTGTCGGGGTAGGCCGGGTCCCTGTCCTGGCCGATCTTTACCTCGCGGCCATAGAAGAACGCACCGCCGCGGGCGCTCTGCTCACTGTAGGGCGCGGCAATCTTCACACGGTGCCCCTGGTCCTTGAGGGTCTGGTAGAGGGCGCGGATGTTCGGGTGGTCGTAGCCATCGTCATTGCTCAACAGGATGTCCAGGGCGCTGGCCGGGGCGGCGGCCAGGGCGAGCGACAACGACACCCAGGTCCAGGGCTTCATGCGCTGACCCCCTGCGTACTCAGCCGGTTGACCGGTCGTTTCAGGCCCAGGTGCTCACGCAACGTGCGGCCCTGGTACTCGGTGCGGAACAGGCCACGGCGCTGCAGCTCGGGAATCACCTGCTCGACGAAGACTTCCAGCCCCGTGGGGAACACCGGGAAAAATACGTTGAAGCCATCGCAGGCGCGGGCCTGGAGCCAGCGCTCGAAGATGTCGGCGATGTCGCTGGCGGTGCCGATGGCAGGATTGCCGCCGGCCAGGCGCAGGTAGAGCTGGCGGATGCTCAGATTCTCGCGGCGGGCGAGGGCGATCACCTGGTCGCGACGGCTACCGCGCTGGCCCACCGGGGTGTCCGGCAGCGGGCCGTCGATGTCGTGGTCCGACAGGTCGATCTCGTCCCCCAGGGTGTCGGCCAGCAGACGCAGGCCCACCACCGGGTCGATCAGCGCCTGCAGCTCGTCGAACTGTGCCTGCGCCTCCTCGCGGGTGTTGCCCACGAACGGGGTGATGCCCGGGAGGATCTTGATCTCATCCGGACCACGGCCGAAGGTGGCCGCCAGTTCCTTGATTTCGCGGTAGAAGGCCTGCCCGGCCTCGATGTCATGCGGGGCGACGAAAATCGCCTCCGCCACCCGCGCTGCCAGGGCCCTTCCGGCAGCCGAAGCACCGGCCTGGACCAGTACCGGGTGCCCCTGCGGCGGGCGGGCCACGTTCAACGGCCCGCGCACGGAGAAGTGCGCGCCCTTGTGGTTCAGCACGTGCAGCTTGGCCGGGTCGAAATACAGGCCGCTGTCCTTGTCACGCACGAAGGCATCGTCGTCCCAGCTGTCCCACAGACCCTTGACCACGTCGTGGAACTCTTCCGCACGCTGGTAGCGGTCGGCGTGGTCCACATGGCTTTCGCGACCGAAGTTCCAGGCTTCGTCGGATACCACCGAGGTCACCAGATTCCACGCGGCCCGGCCCTTGGATATGTGGTCCAGCGAGGCGAACTTGCGGGCGATGTGGTACGGCTCGTTGTAGGTGGTGGTGGCGGTGGCGATCAGGCCGATGCGCTCGGTGACTGCCGCCAGTGCCGAGAGCAGGGTCAGTGGCTCGAAGTGTTCCGCACGGGCGGTACGGCTCAGGGCGTCGAGATGATGCCCCCAGAGCGCCACCACATCGGCGATGAACAGGGCATCGAACCTGCCCCGTTCGGCCAGTTGGGCGATGCGCTTGAAGTGCTCGAAATCCTGGCTGGCATCGGCCTGGGCCAGGGGGTGGCGCCAGGCAGCCACGTGGTGGCCGCTGTTGGCGAGAAAGACGTTCAGGTGCAGCTGGTCGGTGCGTGGTAGCCGTGCGTTCGGGTCGCTCATCGGACTGTCCCCTCAGTAGCTGTACGAAGCGCGCACGCCGACGCTGCGCGGGTCGCCGGCCTGGGCCACGCTGGTGCCCGGCAGGAAGAAGTTGCGGGTCACGTCGTACTCTTCGTCCAGCAGGTTGCGCGCCCACACTCCGGCGCTCCATTTGCCGTTGCGCGGCGACAGGGTGACGCTGGCGTTGACCAGCCAGTAGGGGTCGACGGTGTAGTCCTTGCCGAG
Organism: Pseudomonas sp. Pc102; assembly: GCF_018408275.1. Classification (NCBI taxonomy): domain Bacteria; kingdom Pseudomonadati; phylum Pseudomonadota; class Gammaproteobacteria; order Pseudomonadales; family Pseudomonadaceae; genus Pseudomonas; species Pseudomonas sp. Pc102. The sequence continues at coordinate 3,391,377 of NZ_AP021905.1, forward strand.
AAGGATTTCCTGCTTGTATTCGTCGCGGTAGCTGTAGTTGGTTTCCGCGCGGATCTCGAACTGGTCCACCGGCCAGGTGTAGGCGAACGAGCCGCCGTAGCTGAGTTTGGGGAAGCTCAGCGCTTCACCCTTGTAGTTGGTGTAGCGTTCACCGCCGGCGGCGAGGGTGGCGGCGCCGTTCACGGCATTGAAGTCGTCGGTGTATTTGCCTTCCTTGTAGCCCAGGTATTGCTGGACTTCGAAGCCTTGCAGCGGATGCCACAGCAGCTCCAGTTCGCCACCGGTGATGCGTGAACGCGGTGCGTTGACGAAGGCGCCCACCAGCGAGTTGCTCTGCTGGCTGTAGCTCAGGCCCAGCACCTGCTGGTCGTGGTAGCCGTAGTAGAACAGCGCACCGTTCAGACGCAGCCGGTCGGTGATATCGCTCTTGAAGCCCACCTCGAAGGCGTTGACCGACTCCGGATCGAACGGTGCGATCGCCAGTTGGTTGCCGCTGTTGTGTGCGGTGTAGCCGCCGGACTTGTAGCCACGGCTGTAGCTCGCATAGAGCAGGTGGCTGGGGGTGAGCTGGTACTCCAGGCCGACCTTGCCCGAGGTGCCGGTGTTGGAGAACGAGGTGTGGTCCGGGAAGGCGGTGGTGCCGGGGAACAGGGTGCCGTTGAGGAAGCCCGAGTAGTAGTCCTCCAGGTCGCGTTTCTCATGCTCCTGGCGCAGGCCGATGATGCCCTTGAGCTGATCGGTGAAGGCGTAGTCGACCTGGCCGAACAGGCCCTGGGTCTGCACTTTCTGCACGTAGCTCGTCAGGGTTGAAAAGCCCAGGCGGTCGGTGAAGTCGGAGTTGAATTTTTCGTTCAGGCGGTCCTGGGAAAGGAACACCCCGGTCACCCAGTTCAACTGCTGCTTGCCATCCGAACCCAGGCGCAGTTCCTGGGTGACGCTGTTGACGCGGTCATCGAAGTACTCGTCCGAGTCGGCATTGACCGTGGCATCCCAGTCCCCCAGCTCACGGCGGCGCAGTTCGTTGTAGCCGGTGACGCTGGTCAGCAGCAGGCCGCCGACGTGCCAGTTGGCGGTCAGGCTGATGTTGTCGTTGGTGTTGTCGACATGGGGCTTGCTGCCACCGGAAATATCGGCCGCTTCGGCGAATTCCGGGCGCAGGCTCCAGCCGGTGTGATGGGTGTTGCGGTCGCGAATGGTGCCGGTCCTGGCCGAGGTGTAGTCCTGGAACAGGTACAGGCCACGGCTCTCGGACTTGTCGTAGGCGTGCTGCAGGCTCAGGCGGAAGTCCAGGTCGTCGGTGGCATCCCAGGCCAGTTGGCCGCGCACCGCGAGTTTGTCGCGATCGCCCAGCGACTCGCCGGTATCGCGGTTGGTCTGCCAGGCCCCGCCCTGGTCGGTGATGAACGACAAGCGCCCGCGCAAGGTGTCGGTCAGCGGCCCGGAGACATAGCCCTCGGTGGTCCAGGCATCGTAGGAGCCGTAGTCGGCGGTGATGCCGGCCTCGAACGAGCGGGTCGGGCGGCGGGTGATGAAGTTCACCGTACCGCCGGTGGTGTTGCGCCCGTACAGGGTGCCCTGGGGGCCGCGCAGGACCTCCACGCGGTCGATGTCGAAGAGTACGCCCTGGGTCTGGACCGGCAGGGAGAAGGCCACGTCATCGACGTTCACGCCGACGCTGGAGGAGTTGTTCGAGGTGTAGTCGATGAAACCGATGCCACGCAGGCGGAACTGCGGCTGGCCGCTGCCGAAGGCCGGCTCCACTTCGAGGCTGGGGGTGACGCGCTGCAGGTCATTGACCGTGGAGACGCCTTTTTCCTTGAGGCTGTCGCCCTCGATCACCGAGATGGCGGCACCGATATCCTGCACCGCCTCCTGGCGACGCTGGGCGGTGACCACCACCTTGGGCAGGGCGGTGCCGTCGGCCTGGACCTGGGTTTCTTCGCTGTTGCTGCCTGCTGTGGGCTCGGCCGCCTGTACCGGCGTTGCGAGCAACCCCGCGCTGGCCAGCACGATGGCCAATGCCAACGGGCTGAGCGGGGTAGGTTGGGTGTTGGATGACATGAATGGCTCCTGTGGGTGAACTGTGTCGTCAGCTCCCCGGCGCGTCCTCGTGTGGCGTAGCTGGGTTCTGAGGCTGCTTCAGCAAGGGCTGTGCCACTCATCCAACTCTTTGTTTTAAAAGGATATTTAGTGATCACTGGGTGTTGGCTGCTGATTTTCGTACAGCGTGCCGGACAGAGTGCTGGGAAGCGCGCAGGGCCGCCGCTCCCTGCAAGCGCCCAACTCGGCTAGGTCTCGTGCAGCGTGGCGCTGCCGTTTTCCAGGGTGAAGCGCTTGAGCGTGCTGAGGCGGGCATTCGGGTCGGCACGGTCGGAGATGGCCTGCATGCGCACCCGCAACTCCCCTGGTTGCAGGTGCAGGGACAGGTAGCCGCGCGAGCGGCTGTCGTAGAAGCGGATCGGCGGGTTGTCCGGCAATACGGCTTGTACGGCCTGGTAACTGGGCCCGTTGGAGGTGATGGAGGTGCCGACGAACTCGGCGGCCACCAGGGGCGAATCGGGGTTTTCCGGCTCCAGGTGCAGATGGTTGGCCCAGAACGAGTGGTAGTCGCCGCTGAGAATCACCGGGTTGGCAGCACGGCTCTCATGCAGGGTTTTCAGCAGGCGCGAACGGCCTGCCTGAAAGCCATCCCAGTTGTCGGTCCAGTAGCGATCCTCGGCATGGCCGGGCCCGGGAATGCGCAACGGCGCCACCAGCAGGTCCTGGGCCAGCAGGTTCCAGCGGGCCGTGCTCTGGCGCAGTTGCCGGTCCAGCCACTGTTCCTGTTGAAAACCCAGCAAGGTGCGCTGCGGGTCGGCCAGGTCCGGGCAGTTGGCCTTTGCCAGGTGCCCCTTGCCGTAGTCGGGGGCGGCGTAGCAAGGCTGCCGGGAGCGGTATTGACGACCATCCAGCAGCGGCAGACTGGCCAGGTCGCCGTAGCGGAACTGGCGATAGATTTGCGGCAGCCCATTGGTTCCGATGGGTAGGCGGCGCACCGGGAGGTTTTCCAGAAACGCCTGGTAGGCGGCCGCGCGCCGGCGGTGGAAGGCGGCGGGGTCGACACCGGGCAGCTTGGATGTCGCGCCGGAGTAGTCGTCCTGCACCTCATGGTCATCCCAGGTCGCCAGGCAGGGCGCAGCGGCATGCAGCGCCTGCAGGTCGGTGTCGCTGTGGTGCAGGGCATAACGGTAGCGATAGCCGGCCAGGTCCGTGGCCTCCGGCGCGCCGTAGGGGCGCACCAGGTCCGGTGTGCCGGCAGGCAGGCTGTACTCGTAGATGTAATCGCCGAGAAACAGCGTCAGGTCCGGTCGCTCCTCGGCCATGTGCCGGTAGGCGCTGAAATAGCCACGCTCCCAGTGCGCGCATGAGGCCACGGCCAGGTGCAGGCTCTTGGGGGCGGTACCGGGGGCGGGCAGGGTCAACCCCCGTCCCGTCTGGCTGATTTCGCCCAGGCCGATGAAGCGGTACCAGTATTCACTCCCGGGTTGCAGCCCGTGCAGTTCCACATGCACGGCATGCCCACGCAGGCGCAGGGCCGTGGTCTGGCCCCGTTGCACCACGCGACGGAAGGCCTGGTCCGTGGCCACTTCCCAACTCAGGGGGATGCGTTCGGGCAGGCTCAGCTCGTTGCCGGGGTAGAAGGGCAGTCGGGCCAGGCGTGTCCAGATCACGAAGCCGTCGGGTGCCGGGTCGCCGCTGGCGACGCCGAGAGTGAAGGGGGTGTCGAGCCCTGCCAGGGCGCGACCGTGGCGCAGCAGCCAGGGTGCGGCCGCCACACCGGCCAACAGGCGCAAGGCCTGGCGGCGGCCAATGGAAGAGGCATTCATCGCGGATATCCATTGAGCGCCGCAGCCAGGGCGGCTGCGGCGAGGTGGGGTCAGAAGAACCGGTAGGTCGCTTCCAGGCCGATGGTGCGCGGGTCGCCCGAGGTGGCGATCTGTGCGTTGGAGAGGAACGAGCCCTTGTACAGGTCGTATTTGCGGTCGAACAGGTTATGGGCGTACAGCGCCACTTCCCAGTTCTCCCCCAGGGGCGCGGCGGCCAGGCGGGCATTGGCCAGCCAGTAGTGGTTGGTGCTGCGCAGCGGGTCGCTGTTGACCAGGGTGTCGTGGTAGGCGTAGTCGAAGTTCGCCGTCCACAACAAGGGCCCGATGGGCCGGCTGTAGCGCAAGGCGCCGCCGTAGCTGGTCTCGGGGAAGTTGGTCAGCTTGTCGCCGGAGAAGTCGTTGTACACCGGGAAGGCATAGCCATTGGCGACGGTGGCGGCCGCGTCCAGTCCCTCGTAGTCCTTGTAGCGGCCTTCCTTGTAGCCGGCGTACTGGCTGATGGTCAGTCCGGACAGCGGTTGCCATTGCAGTTCGAGCTCGGCCCCCCAGATTTCCGAGCGGGGAATGTTCACCAGCTTGCCGACGTTGCCCACGGCCTGGCTGATCCACATCTGCGACTGGTACTGCTGGTCGCGGTAGTCGTAGTAGAACACCGCGCCATTGAGACGCAGGGCCTGGGTCAGGTCGCTCTTGAAGCCGATCTCGTAGGCCAGCAGTTTTTCCGGCTTGAACGGTTCGATCAGGCTGGCGGCCTGCAGCGCGTTGGTGTTGTAGGTGGTGAAACCACCGGACTTCACGCCGCGGCTGATGCTGGCGTAGATCAGGTGCCCGGCTGCAGGGCGCCATTCAAGGGCAAGCCTGGCCGAGGTTTCGTTGGTGTTCAGCTGTTCATCCAGGGGTGAAGTCCGGGCATTCAGGTAGCCCGTGACATAGTCGTTGAGGCTGCGCTCCTCATGCTCCTGACGCAGGCCGAACACCAGGGTCCAGTCATCGGCCAGGGCATAGCGGCCCTGGCCGAACAGGCTGTAGGTCTCGGCCTTCTGGTTGTATTCGGTGAGGTAGATATTGCCCAGGCCCCGGTACTCGGTGAAGTCGGAGTAGAACTGCTCATCGAGCTTTTCCCTGGCGTAGTAGCCCCCCACCACCCAATCGAGCGGGCCGTCGCCTTCGGAGGCCAGCCGCAGTTCCTGGGAGAACACCTTGATATCGGTATCGAAGAACTCGTCGGACTGGGCAATTCTCGAACCGTCCCAGTCGATGTATTCCTGGCGGCGCAGCTGGTTGTAGGCGCTGATGCTGGTCAGGGTCAGGTGCTCGTCGAGGCTGTATTCGGCCGTCAGCGACAGGCCCTGGTTGGTGTTGTCACGTCCCGGCTTGTCGCCTGCCTTCAGCCCGGTGGCCTGAGCGAAGGCCGGCTTCAGGCCCCAGCCGGTAAGGTCATGGCGGCTGTCCGGTGGAATGGTTGCGTAACTGGTCTGGCCGGCGATGTTGCGCGGCACCAGGCCCTGGTACAGGCGCGCGCCTCGGCTGTCGGACTGGTCGCGACCATGGTGGGCGGACAGGCTCAGGCGCAGGGCATCGTTGGCGTCCCATTGCAGTTGCCCACGGAAGGCCTGTATGTCCTGATCGCCGAGCTTCTGCCCGGTGTCGCGGTTCTTCTGCCAGGCGCCGCCGTCCTTGCCGGCGAAGGACAAGCGTCCTCGCAGGTCATCGGTCAACGGCCCGGAGACGAAGCCTTCCAGGGTCTTGTAGTCGTTGGAGCCATAGCCGGCCTTGATCTCGGCTTCCGGCTCGGCCGTCGGTTTCCGGGTGATGAAGTTCACTGCACCGCCCGTGCTGTTGCGTCCGTACAGGGTGCCCTGGGGGCCACGCAGTACTTCCACCCGCTCCAGGTCGAAGAGCAGGCCCTGGGTCTGCACCGGGAAGGGGTAGGCCACCTCGTCCACATACACGCCGACGGTGGAGGAGTTGTTGGTGGCGTAGTCACGCAGCCCGACGCCGCGAATGCGGAACTGGGTCTGGTCGCTGCCGTAGACCGGGTCGATCTCCAGGTTGGGCGTGGTGTATTGCAGCTGCTTGATGTTGTCGATGCCGCGTTCTTCCAGGTCCTTGCCGCTCAGCGGGGTAAGCGCCACGGCGACGTCCTGCGCCTGTTCCTTGCGCTTCTGTGCGGTCACCGTGAGTTTGGGCAGGGTGGTTTCTTCGCTGCTGTCCTGTGCCAGTGCGTCGGGCGCCTGCAGCGACAGGAGCACGGCACCGGTCAGGGCCAGCAGGCGGCTGCCGGCGGGATGAACAGTCGCTGGGATGGGGTGTGGAGGCATTGCAGATTCCTTGTGTTGGCGTCGTGCATCGCGGGGCTGGCCGCGTGCTTTGTCATAGGGGAGTCCGCTCTTTGAAGAGTCCGGTGCGAGGCCCTGGAGCACGGGGTGTGCCAGAACGGCGGAATCGGCCGGAGGCCCTTGGTGTGCAACAGGTTTTCCCTGGTATGACAGAGATGTTGCGCTGGGATGACTGTGCCTGTTTTCCATCAGGGCGATGGCAGGGTGCTGGCTTAGCAGCAGGTTCGCGGGGGTGCTTGGCGTGGTCCTGCCCGATGCTCACGCTGGCCTCGGCGCTTGGCATGCATCTGGCTTTGCGCAAGGCTCCGTTCGCCTACCCTTGGAGTGCCCTGCATGTATCGTCCCGGTCCCCGCAACCTGATCACTGACATCCCCGGCCTCACGGTGGGCCACCATACGGACGAGCGTGTGCGCAGTGGTGTGACGGTGTTGCGCCCCGACGGCGCCTGGCGCGCCGGAGTGGATGTCAGGGGCGGTGGTCCCGGTGGACGTGAAATTGCAGCGTTGGAGCCGGAAAACATGATCGGCGAGTTGCATGCCCTGGTGCTGAGCGGCGGCTCGGTGTTCGGCCTGGCCACCGCTGATGGCGTAGCGGCGGCGCTATCCCGGCAAAACGTCGGCGTGCGCGTGCAACCCTGGACACCGGCGATTCCGGTGGTACCTGCTGCGGTGTTGCACGACCTGGCCAATCATGGTGACAAGGACTGGGGGTTGCAGCCGCCTTACAGGCAATGGGGCATCGAGGCGTTGGCGGCTGCCAGCGAGGACTTCGAACTGGGCGCGGTGGGGGCAGGGCGGGGCGCTCTGGCGGGGACTCGGCCGGGCGGGCTGGGCTCGGCTTCACTGGATCTCGGCAACGGCCTGGTGGTGGGCGCGCTGGTAGCCGTCAACCCGGTGGGCAGTGTGTACATGGACGACGGCAAGACCTTTTGGGCGTGGCCATGGGAAATCGACCATGAGTTCGGTGGCCAGCGCCCGTCTCCGGAAGTGACTCACCATGACCCGATCCCCGACCTCTCACGCCTGGAAACCCTGGGGCGCCTGCAAGCTGGAGCCAACACCACCCTGGCAGTAGTCGCCTGCAATGCCGCACTCAGCACCGCTGAATGCAAACGCCTGGCGATCATGGCCCAGGACGGTATCGCCCGTGCCATCCGCCCGGCGCATCTGCCGTTCGACGGCGACACCGTGTTCGCCCTGGCCAGCGGTGAGCGGCCACTGGAGGATGGGGCCAGGCGGCCGGTGACGCTGTCACTGCTGGGGGCGGCGGCGGCGGATTGCCTGGCGCGAGCGATTGCCCGGGGCGTACATATCGCCGGCAAGCACTGAGCCATGCAATGGCCTTGCGCGACCTAGCGGCATCCAGCCAACGCCTCCCTGACCCGCTCGTGCGCCTGTCGTGCCTGCTCCGGCAGCCCGAGCTCCCCATACACCCGGGCCAGGGTGCGGTTGGTCGGCACATCGTCGCCGTAGTGGCGGCGGCGTTGTTCCAGCAATTGCTGGGCGGTGATCCAATGGCCCGCACGTACGTGGGCGTCCTGGGCGATCAGGGTGAACAGGTCGCGTTGGGCGTGGCTGCCACCGGCTTCGACGAGGCGTGGTAGGACCTGATCAAGGCGTTTCGTGGCTTTGTCGTGGTCGCCCGTGGCATGGGCGTAGAGGCCTTCGGCGGCAGGCCAGGTGACTTCGCGCCAGACGGCTCGGCTGTGCTCTGGGGCCTGTTCGCTGCGCAGTTGCAAGGCGTTGAGCAGTTGTCTGGCTTCCGGGCGGCCGGCGCGCCCCAGGCCATAGAGGTACTGCAGGGAGAGAAACGGTTGCACGGTGTCATCGCTACGTGCCCCGAGGTACTCGGCGAGGGCCTGCCAGCGATCGCCAACGTCGACGCCGGCAAGCTCCAGCCGGGCGAGCAGTGACACAGCGCCGATCTGGTCCTGGGAGTATTCGGGGAGCACGCCCCAGACGTGCTCGTCATAGATGCCCAACACCTTTTGTTCCCGCCCCTGGGCCAGGTGGAACAGTGCCAGGTGCCACCAGTTGTGGGTGTACATGAAGGAATTGAGGCCGGTCCAGCCGTCTTTCACTGCCTCCAGGAAGGCGGTGCCTTCGGAGATGCGACCCTCGGTCAGCAATACGTGGGCGAGGGCGTGCTGCGCCCAGGGCTCGTCGGGTTGCAGGGCGAGTGCCTGGCGGGCTGCGGCCTCGGCCTCTGCCAGCAGGTGGCATTGCTCGTAGGCGAAGGCGAGCATGCCGTGGACTTGCGGGACTTCACTGGCGTACGGCAGCACCTTGAGGGCCACGCGCAGCATGCCGGGGGAGTCGCCCTGGTTGAAGCGCAGGTACTGGCTGAGCTTGAGGGCGAACAGGTCGCGGGGGTGGGCATCCAGCAACTGGTCCGCCAGGGCGAGGGCCTCCGGGATGGCGTCATCGACCCAGGCGCGCAGCAGGTCGAGGAGGGTGCGTTCGCGCCATGGGGTGCCGGAGTTCAGCAGGTCGTAGGCATGCTGCCAGTAGTGCCGGGCCAGCGGAGCAGCCTCGGATGACTCGATGAACATCGCCAGAAAGCCGGCGTACACGTTGGCCGGCAGGTCGTTGGGCGCGGCATCGGCGGCAGCCAGGATGCCTTCTGCGCGGGGCTCGTAGGTAAGCAGGCCGCCGATGAAGTCGTCGATGGCGGCACGGGTAGCGGCTTCTGTGGTGGACAGCGGGTTGCCTAGGTAATCCTGGGGCATGGTGGCACTCCAAAAGAACGTTCACTGCCGTCATCGCAAAGCGCGTGCCAGCGCCTGCTGCCCGTGATTGCTGATGCCGCCGGCGAAGGCCTGCTGCTTTCCACGCACTCTGCGCAACGGGCTGTTGGATAAGCAACAGCGGCATGCCGGAGAAGGCCCGCAAGGCCTGGTATCGCGGGGCTTGGAGCGCTGGCATGGGCCTTGCTCCCTGGCTGCTATCCCTACGGCCGATGATGAGACGCGCCATGCAGTACCGCACTTCTGCCTTCCTTCGCAGCACCTTCAGCGCTCTGGTAGCCGCGGCCTTGCTGGTGGCCTGGCTGCCTACGGTTCATGCCGCCCCGGTACACGGCGGCACGCTGGGCCTGGTGGCGCAGCCGGAGCCGCCGAGCCTGGTGCATGCGCTGGTGTCGCACGTGTCCACCCAGTACGTCAGCGGCAAGGTGCTGCAGAGCCTGTTGAGCTTTGATCACGAGCTCAAGCCGATCCCGGTATTGGCACGCGAGTGGAGCAGTTCCGCTGACCGCCTGACATGGACCTTCACCTTGCAGGATGGTGTCACCTGGCACGATGGCGAGCCCTTTACCGCCGATGACGTCGTATTCAGTTTCACGACCTTCTACCCGGCCGTGGACCCGCGGCAAAAGAGCCTGTACGCGGAGTATTTCCAGTCCATCGAAGCGCTCGATGCCCGCCACGTGCGGATCCAGCTGAAGAAGCCCTTCGCGCCGTTGCTCGACCTGTTGGGCAGCGGTCTGCGGCCGGTGGTGGCCCGGCACGTGTATGAGGGCAAGGGGGACTACCGTGCCAACCCGGCCAACCTGCAACCCGTCGGCACCGGGCCGTTCGTGTTCAAGGAGTGGAAGCGCGGCGCCTACATCCGGTTGGAGCGCAACCCGAACTACTGGAAAAAAGACCTGCCATACCTCGACGCGGTCGTTTTCCATGTCATTCCCGACGCCGCTTCCCGCGCGGCCGCCTTCGAGCGTGGCGACATCCATTCGCTGCGCAGTGGCGATGCCGACTACGCCGACCTGGCGCGCCTGGCCGCATTGCCCGGCGTCACCCGCAGCGAAGCGGGGTGGGAGCTGTTCCGGGGCCAGGCGTTCCTGCAGATCAACACCCGCAAGGCGCCGCTGGACGATGCCCGGGTACGTGAAGCGATCCTGCTCAGCCTCGACCGCCGCTTTATCGTCGACAACATCTTCTTCGGCACCGGCAAACCGGCCGAAGGCATCTTTCCGATCGGCAGCCCCGAGCACGACCCGCAACTGGAGCAGCACAGCTATAACCCGGCCAGGGCGCTGCAGTTGATCAAGGAATCAGGCGTGGACGTGAGCAAGGTGCGCCTGCGTCTGCTCAACGGCGAGAAGGGCGGCGCCTGGGAGCGTCTGGCCGAGTACACCCGCCAGGCTTTGCAGCCGCTGGGCATCAAGGTGCAGGTGCTGACATCCGATTCGGCAACCTGGTACCAGCGTGTGAGCGATTGGGACTTCGACCTCACCTACAACTTCAGTTTCCAGGTTGGCGACCCGTACCTGTCCACTTCGTATTTCTACCGCACCGACAACATCGCCAAGGGGTCGCCGTTCAACAACGTGGTCGGCTATTCCAATCCAGAGGCCGACGCACTGTGGCGCGAAGCCACGGATGCGCCGGATGCCGTCGCGCACCAGGCCACTTACCACCGGCTGGAAGCCCTGCTCAATCGTGACCTGCCGATCCTGCCGATCTTTGAAATGCGCTTCCCGACCCTGTATCACGGCAGCGTGAAAAACCTGCTGCGCACCGCCACCAGCCTCAACGACAGCCTGGATGAGGTGTACCTGGAGCAAGCCGGCCAATGAGTGCAGGGGGATTCATTACACAAGGGCTGGGCTTCCTGGCGCTGCGCCTTGGCCGGGTGGTGCTGGTGATCGCCGTGGTGCTGATCGGGACCTTCCTGCTGCTGCGCCTGGCCCCCGGCGACCCGGCATTGACCATGGCCAGCGCGGCCGGCCTCGACGACCCGGCCTATGTCCAACGGCTGCGTCAGGAAATGGGTCTGGACCAGCCGGTACTGGCACAGTTGCTCGCCTATCTGAGGAAGGTTCTTCAGGGTGATCTGGGCTTCTCCCATCGCAACCAGGCGGCCGTCTGGCCGCTGATTGCCGAACGTCTGCCAGCCACGTTGCTGTTGCTGCTTTCTGCGTTCATTGCATCCACCACCCTCGGCATCGGCCTGGGAGTGCTAGCCGCGCGCAGCCAGCGGCGCGGCGGCAAGCTGGACCGGGTGATCGGCGCAGTGGTGCTGCTTCTGTATGCAACCCCGGCGTTCTGGCTGGCCTTGCTGCTGGTGATCGTGTTTTCGGTGGCCCTCGGGGTATTACCGGCCTTTGGCATGGAAAGCGTTGGCGCCGGCTTGCGCGGGTGGGCAAGAGGCATGGACGTGGCACAGCATCTCTTGCTGCCGCTGGCGTCGATGACCTGCATCTTTCTCGCCGTCTACGTACAGCTCACCCGAGGCGCCATGCTGGAGGTGTTCAACCAGGACCATGTACGCACCGCGCGCGCCAAGGGCGCCTCCGAGCGCCGGGTATTGCTGCGCCATGTGCTGCGCAACGCCATGCTGCCCGTCACTACCTACGCAGGCCTGCAACTGGGCCAACTGGCCAGCGCCAGCCTGCTGGTGGAGGTGGTGTATGCCTGGCCAGGAATCGGCCGGCTTCTGTATGAGTCACTCGAAGCCCGTGACTATCCATTGCTGCTGGGGGTGTTCCTGGTGATTTCGCTCCTCGTGCTGCTGGGCAATCTTGTCAGCGAATTGGCCTGCTATCTGTTCGATCCGCGCGTTGCTGCGAGCGGAGGGACGTCATGAGCGTTCTGCGACGTTTTCTCCGGCAGCCGGGCGCCGTGTCGAGCGCCGGCTTTCTACTGCTGCTCGGTGCCCTGGCGCTTGCCGCACCCTGGCTGTACCCGGCCACTCCCTGGGCCATGGTGGCGCCACCGTTGCAGCCACCGTTTACCCATGCGCAGTGGCTGCTCGGCACCGACATGCTTGGGCGCGATCCGCTGGCGGGCCTGGTGTTCGGCGCTCGGATTTCGTTGAGCATCGGCCTGTCGACCACCGTGGCAACCCTGTTGCTGGGCATTGCAGTGGGCGCCATCGCGGGCTATTCCGGCCGCTGGGTTGATGCGGTGCTGATGCGCCTGACCGATGTCTTCCAAGTGATCCCCGGTCTGTTTCTGGCAGTGATCCTGGTGGCAATTCTCGAGCCTTCGCCGTTCTCCCTGGTGCTGGCGATAACCCTCACGGCCTGGCCACCGGTGGCGCGTATCGTGCGCAGCGAGTTTCTGCGGCTGCGCCAACTGGATTTCGTGCTAGCGGCACGCACGTCAGGCGTGTCTCCGCTGGCGATCGTTTTCGTGGAAATCCTGCCCAACGCGTTGCCACCGGTGCTGTCGCTGGTAGGGCTGGTGATGGCGGCGGCGATTCTGGGTGAGTCGGCTCTGTCCTTCCTCGGGCTGGGTGATCCGGAAGCCATGAGTTGGGGGGCCATGATCGACTCGGCGCGCAACCTGGCACGGCAGGCATGGTGGCTCAGCCTGTGGCCGGGCCTCGCGATTCTCGCCACCGTCCTGGCCGCGCATCGCGTGGGCGAGGGCTTGCGGCTGGCGTTCGATGTGCGTGAGCAGGTGTCTGCATGAGTGGGTCACTGTTGGATATTCGCGGCCTGTCGGTACGCTTGCCGGCCGGCGCGTCACGCACTCATGCCTTTACCGACCTGGACCTGCGACTCGATGCCGGCGAATTGCTGTGCGTGGTTGGTGAGTCCGGCTCGGGCAAATCGACCCTGGGTGCGGCGATTCTGCGTTTGCTGGCTCCGGAATTGACGATCACCAGCGGCAGTCTGGCGTTTGCCGGGCAGGAACTGTTGCACCTGGATGAGCGAGCCATGACGGCCATCCGAGGCTCGGCCATTTCCCTGGTTTCTCAGGAACCGCTGCTGGCCCTGAATCCGGTACAACGGATTGGCGTGCAGATCGAGGAATCCCTGTTGCTGCACACAACGTTGACGCGCCATGAGCGCCGAGCACGGGTGACGGACCTGCTGGCCTATGTCGGCTTGCCCGACCCGCAGCGCCTGCGCTCTGCCTATCCATTCCAGCTCTCCGGTGGGCAGCGTCAACGCGTTGCGATTGCCATCGCCCTGGCCAGCGAACCGCGCCTGCTGGTAGCCGACGAAGTCACCTCGGCGCTGGATGCCGGCACACGAGAACATATCCTGGCGCTGCTGCAACGAATCCAGCGTGACCGCGGCATGGCCGTGCTGCTGATCACCCATGACTTTGCCGTGGTCAGCCGCGTGGCCGATCGTGTACTGGTGATGGAGGCGGGCAGGGTGGTGGAGCAGGGCGCCGTTGCCCAGGTACTGCACGCGCCGCGCAGTGATTACACCCGTCGCCTGTTGGGCGCCGCCATGTTGCGGCCCCGTGCGCCCCGGCCCATCGGCAGCGAGGCACCGTTGTTGCAGGTACGTCACCTGAAGAAACAGCATTGGCGGCGCCAGGGGTTTCGGCGTCATGGCATCACGGCATTGCAGCAGGTGAGTTTTGAGCTGAGGGGAGGGGAGACGCTCGGTATCGTCGGCGAGTCTGGCTCGGGCAAGTCCACGCTGGCGCGTACGCTGCTTGGTTTGAGTCGTGCCGATAGCGGCAGCATCCGTCTGGACGGGCAGGAGTTGGTGGGGCTCGACGGGGCCGGCTGGCGCGCCATTCGCTCGCACATCCAGATGGTGTTCCAGGACCCCGGTGCCTCGTTCAACCCGCGCCGTCGCATCGGTGCAGCGCTGATCGCAGGGCCGGTCGCGCTGGGCATTCCTCGCGCCGAAGCCGAGCAACGTGCCCGCTCATTACTGGAGCGTGTCGGCCTGCAGGACAGCGCTTTCGATGCATATCCACATAGCTTTTCCGGCGGCCAACGCCAACGCATCGCCATCGCCCGGGCCCTGATGCTCCATCCGCGCGTACTGGTGGCGGATGAGTGTGTATCGGCACTCGATGCCCTGGTACAGGCGCAAGTGCTCGATCTGCTGGAAGGCTTGCAGCGGGAGCTGGGCCTGGCGCTGATCTTCATCACCCATGATCTGGGCGTGGCGGCGCGGATCAGCGATCGGCTGCTTGTGATGCAGCACGGCCAGGTGGTGGAGCAGGGCGCCTCCGCTCAGGTACTCACCCAACCGAACCACCCATACACCCGCACGCTCCTGAGCGCCTGTGCCGCCGAGCTGCGACCGCCGCTACGCGCCGCCGTAGGGGAAGCGCCATGAGCCGGGCCAATCAACAGCTGGCCCTCAACGCCTTTCTGATGCCAACCGGGCACCATGTCGCCGGTTGGCGTCATCCGCAGGCCAGGGCCGATGGCGGCTCCAGTATCGACCACTATCTGGCCTTGGCGCGCAAAGCAGAGCAGGGCGGCTTCGACGCGATCTTCCTCTCCGACACCCTGGCCATGCTGCCCGGCAGCAGCGACGAGCTCAGCCGCATGGCGCGCACCGAGCATTTCGAACCCCTGACCTTGCTCGCTGCTCTGGCGGCCAATACCCGCCGTATCGGTCTGATCGCCACCGTGACCACCTCGTACAACCGTGCTGCCGATGTAGCGGCCAGCTTCGCCTCATTGCAGGCCATAAGCGGCGGCCGTTGCGGCTGGAATCTGGTGACATCCAGCAATGCTCGCGAAGCCTTCAACTTCGGCCGTGAGCAGCACTATTCCCATGCCGAACGCTATCGCCTGGCTGAGGATTTCCACGCACAGGTGACCGGGTTCCTGCCAGCCCAGGGCATCTATCCGGTGCAGGTGCTGGCAGGGGATTCGGAGGCGGGTCGTGTCTTTGCAGCGCGGCACGCCGAGGTCCTGTTTACCGCTCAGCCAACGCTGGACGGTGCTCGTGCCTTCTACCGTGACGTGAAGGGCCGCCTGGCCCAGCACGGTCGTCATGCGGACAGCCTGAAGGTCATGCCCGGCATTCTGCCTGTCATTGGCCGCAGCCGCGCCGAGGCTGAAGATCACCACGGGCTGTTGCAAAGCCTGGTGCAGCCGCAAGTGGGGTTGTCGCTGCTGTCCGATGTGGCCGGCGGCACCGATCTGTCGGCCTATCCATTGGACGGCCCTCTGCCCGTACTTCCACTGACCGAGTCCGGCCGCAGCCGCCAACAGCTGCTCGTGACCGTGGCACGTGCGGAAAACCTCAGCATTCGCCAGCTGTATCAACGCATCGCCATGTCCCGTGGGCATCTGGCGGTGGTCGGTACTGCAATCGATATCGCCGACACCCTGGAACACTGGTTCCAGCAGTTCGCCGCCGACGGTTTCAACGTCATGCCGCCTTGGCTACCCGGTGGCCTGGACGATTTCGTCGATACAGTGATCCCCGAACTGCAACGTCGCGGCTTGTACCGTCGCCACTACACCGGCAAGACCCTGCGCGAGCACCTTGGCTTGGAGGGCTGCACCACTCGGCAACAGGAGCCTGTTCATGCTTGATTTCACAACAAAGGTGGTCCAGGGCGAGCCCGTGGAAGTCCGCCCCGGGCGCTTTCTCAACCTGGCCCGACGCGTCGTCGACAAGGGCGCACCGAGCCTGTTCTTCGCCCATGGTGGCGGCGGTAACAAGGACCAGTGGCGACTCATCTGGCAAGACCCGCGCCTGGCCCGCTACAACCTGGTGGCCTGGGACCTGCTGGGCCATGGCGCCAGCGAAACGCCCCGACAAGCCAGTGCCTACGCCTGGGAAGAACTGGTGGCCGATCAGCTGGCGATCTTCGAACGCTTCGCAAGCGAGCAGAACGTTGTGCTCGCTCATTCCTTCGGCACCGCGCTCACCCTTAGCGCCCTGGTGCGCCTGCAGGAGCGCCAGCAACTCAATCGCGTCCATGGCGTGCTGCTACTCGGCACCCAGCTGCAATCGCCACGCGGGAGCAGCCCGCTGCTGAAACTGCCAGCGTGGGTGCTGGAGCTGATCCGCCCCTTGTTATCCAAAGGCTTCCGCGATGCGGCCTGGCACCCGGACACCGACCCGGAGTTGATCGCATACGAGGAAAAACTCACCGAACGCAACCGCCTGCACGTTTTCAAGGCGCTGCTCAGTCAGACCCGCTGGATACCCGAGGAGCAACTGGCGCAGCTCAGTGTCCCGATCCGAATTCTTTCCGGCGAACACGACAGGCTGACTCCGCCCGAAGGCGGGCGTGCACTGCACCACAGGCTGCCAGGTTCCGGTTTCGCCATCATCGAGGGAGCAGCTCACCAGTTGATGCTTGAACGACCAGAACCGGTCACTGAACACCTGTTGGCGCTATTGCGAGAAGTCATCGCCGTACCTTGAGTACGTTCAGCCAGCATGGCGGATGGATGGAAAGTCCAGGGCTACGTTCCTGCGTTCGGAGAAATGCTGGAGGGAGAGGGATTGGAAAAGGAATTGGAAATATGCGATTTAACATAATCTACATTATAGGTAATTTCGTATTTTCCCAGCAGGCGCCCAGGGCGCAGATTTCAAAACCAAAAAGCGTCATTTCAAGGTTCTACGGCCTTTCTGCTTCGTGGCGAGCCTCGGTTACGCTCACGACGATCTGCTGTGTTCTCCCTGCTGAGTTTCTTCTCGCGATTTGCGTGACGAACTCCTGAGCCGACATCGACACACCCATCCGTCTTTCGAACGCTGTAACGCTGGCGAGTCGAAACCCATCCGCTTCGCTAGAGCCATTCCTCATCACGGCACCCGATATCCATAACCGCTTGACCGTCGCCCCGAGCCGCAACCGGGATCGCGCCTTGCTGCAAGGTCACGGATTTCGCGGCCTGCGTCTGCCGGCTCGGTTTCCTGAGCTATCCGACAGCTTTTCAATCTGCGCCTTGAGCTGCGCGCAGCGGTCATCCGCTTGCTTGCAAAAATAACCCCACTGTCTACGTTGCAATTACGCAGTCACCGTGGACATGCGCCCCAGCCGCTCAGGACGTGAACGCTGGACCTGACGAAGCACAGCCTCGTCGGGGATAGGGAAATCAACCAGAAGCACAAAGGGAACTTGATGAAGCGCCTGATGAGTCATGTCCTCTCGCGTAGAGGTCCGTGGGAACACTTGTGCCTGTCGCTCGCGCTGTTCGCGGTGCTGGTGATCGTCAGCTTCCTCCTTTTCGAAGAACCCATGCAGCGCCTGCTGGCGAGTCTTGGCCAGCAGCCTGCAGACCCCGTGCGTGCGCTCAACCTCGCCGTTCTCGTCATCGCGTTGCTGGCCCTGGACGTGGTGCTGCCGGTGCCGTCCAGCATGGTTTCGCTCCTGGCGGTTGCGGTACTGGGCGCCGTGGGCGGGTACCTGGTGATCTTCGTCGGCCTGTGCCTGGGGTCCCTGCTGGGCTACTGGCTGGGGGCCGGGTACTTCCGCATCGCCTCCGGGCTGCTGGACATCGAGGACTGGCGCAAGGCCGGGCGCCTGGCCACCCGGCTCAACACCTGGTCGCTGATCTGCCTGCGTGGCGTGCCCGTACTGGCGGAAACCTCGGTGCTCGCCGCCGGCATGCAGCGCTATCCGCTGCGACGTTTCCTGGTCATCACCACCCTGGCCAACGCGGGCCTTGCTGCCGTGTACAGCGCACTGGGCAGTTTCGTCGCGGAGGACCAGGTCCTGCTCCTGGCGGTAATGGCCAGCATGCTGTTGCCGGCATTGTTCCTGGCGGGCCGTGGTGTGCTGGCGCGTCGCGGCCTCACCACGGCCGCCTCCGACGCCCACCAGCTCGAGGGTTCCTTCACCGTCACCTACCGCTATCCGGTGCTGTTCACCGAGCACCTGTTCGCTGCGAACAACGACTGCCTGCATCGCCAACTGACGGACAACGGCACCCGCATCGCAAGCGCCATGGTCTTCGCCGACGCGGACCTGCTGCGCAGCAACCCCGCCCTGGCCGCGCAGATCCAGGGCTATTTCCAGTCCCGCGCGAGTCAGCTGAAGCTGCTGGCCGATCCCATCGCCGTGCCCGCCGGCGAGTCCTGCAAGACGCCCGATGTGCTGCAGCGCCTCTATGGGCAGATGCTCGAGCACGGCCTCGACCGGCACTGCTACGTGCTCGCCCTGGGCGGTGGTGCGTTGCTGGACGCCGTGGGCTACGCCTGCGCGACGTTCCACCGTGGCGTGCGGCTGATCCGCATCCCCACCACCGTGCTGGCGCAGAACGATGCCGGCGTCGGCGTGAAGAACGGCATCAATGCCTTCGAGCAGAAGAATCTCCTGGGCGCCTTCCAGCCTGCCAACGCGGTGATCAACGACTTCCAGCTGCTGCTCGGGCTGCCCCGGCGCGACCAGTTGGCCGGGTTGGCGGAAGCGGTCAAGGTGGCGGCGATCAAGGACGCGACCTTCTTCGCCTGGCTGGAAGAACACGCCGACGCCCTCTCCGCCTTCGCCCATGAGCCCAGCCGCTATGCCATCCGCCGTTGCGCCGAGCTGCACCTGGAGCAGATCACCCGGGGCGGCGACCCCTTCGAGCGCGGCAACGGCCGTCCCCTGGACTACGGCCACTGGGCGGCGCACAAGCTGGAGAAACTCAGCCAGCACCGCCTGCGCCATGGCGAGGCGGTGGCCGTCGGCATGGCCCTGGATGCCCTCTACGCCAAGGCCCTCGGGCTTCTCGCGGCGCACGAGGCCCAGCGCCTGCTCGGCCTCCTGGCCCGGCTCGGCTTCAACCTGTCGCCGCCCGAACTGACCCTGCGCGATGACCGGGGCAACCTGTGCGTGCTGCAAGGGCTCGAAGACTTCCGCCAGCACCTGGGTGGCGAGCTGTCCATCCCCATGCTCGAACGCATCGGCCGCGCTGTGGATGTCCACCAGATCGACCAGCCGACCATGGAGCTGGCCCTGCAACGACTGGTCGAGATGCGCCCACGCGAACCGGTCTGGACCGAGGGCTACGCGCGATGAGCCAGCCGACGCCCAGCCTGCGGACCTGGATGACCCTCGGGCGCATCTCCAACCTTCCCACCGTCTGGACCAACGCCCTGGCCGCCACCCTGCTGGCCAGCAGCGCGAGCGCCCTCGCCCCGCCCTCCCCGCTGGCCTGGGCCCTGCTGCTGGCGGCCGCATCCGCCCTCTACCTGGCCGGCATGCTGCTCAACGACCTGATGGACGCCGACTGGGACAGCCGCCACCACAACCCACGGCCCATCGCCCTCGGGCTGGTCACCCGGCAGCAGGTGGCGCTGGCCAGCACCGCGCTGTTGCTGCTGGCCGCCGCCGCGCTGCTGGGCCTGAGCCAGCTGATCGCACGGCCCGGCTGGTTGCTGGCCAGCGCGGCCCTGCTGCTCGGGCTGATCCTCGCCTACAACCTGCTGCACAAGCGCCACGCCCACAGCGTCTGGTTCATGGGCGGCTGCCGCGCGGCCCTCTACCTCACCGCCGCGGCCAGCCTCACCGCTCCGCCGGCGCCGCTGTGGCTGTGCGCCCTGCTGCTGGGCACCTACATCAGCGGGCTGACCTACGTGGCCCGGCAGGAGCACCTCAACCAGCTGGCGAGCCTGGCGCCGCTGCTGCTGATGCTCAGCCCGCTGGCCCTGGCGGTCTACGCCCAGGGCCTGTGGTTCTGGCTCATGTTGCTCCTGTGGCTCGGCTGGCTGGGCCTGAGCTACCGGCGCCACCTGGCGGCGCCCGAGCGGCGCAACGTGCGCGCCTTCATCGGCGCAGGGCTGACCGCGCTGCCGCTGATCGACGCCATGGTCCTGGCCCTCGCCGGCTATCCGCTGGGCAGCCTGGCCTGCGTGGGCGTCTTCCTCCTGCTGCCGCGCTTGCAGCAATGGGTGAAACCGACATGAACAGCCCGACCACGCTCCAGCTCGGCCGCGATCGCATCGCCGACCTGCACCAGGCCCTGCGCGACGAATTGACCGGCGCCGCCCTGGCCTGGTGGAACCAGGCCCGCGAACGGCTCGCCGCACAGCCCGACATACAGGCGCTGATGCGGCTCAGTGGCCCGTGCCGACGTCAGATCGGCGATGCCCCGGTGGCCGACCTGCCGTGGACGCGCGCGGCTCTGGCACGCGCCCTGCTCCTCGCCCAGGCCCTGGAAGCCGACGCCGGCCCCGGGCGGGCCGCCCTGCTGCAGCGGTATTTCGAGTGGGGCGACGACCAGGAGAAAGCCGCCGCGCTGCGGGCCCTGGACTGGCTCGACGGCCAGGGCGCCAGCCTGGAACTGGCGCTGTTCGCCGGGCGCACCAACAGCTGCGAGGTGTTCGCCGCCCTCGCCCTGGACAACCCCTACCCGGCCCGGCACTACCCCGAGCGGGCCTTCCACCTCCTCATGCTCAAGGGCGTCGGCATGGATTTGGACCTGCGCCACGTCCAGGGCCTGGCGCCGCGTCGCGGCCGCGAACTCAACCAACTGGCGCTGGACATGCTGGAAGAGCGCCTGGCCGCCGACCGCCCCGCTCCACCTGGCATCTCGCACCTGCTGGCGTGGCCACTGCTGGCGCCCGAACAGCTCCAGCGCCTCGACGCCCATCACCGCCAGGGGCGCCTGCCAAGCGGCTGGCTGCCCGGCGAGCTGCCTTTCCAACACCGATAACGACAACGCAAGGGACGCCGACATGCCCACCTATTTCGACCCGCACATCCACATGGTCAGCCGCACCACCGACGACTACCAGAACATGGCCGCCGCCGGCATCACCGGCGTCATCGAGCCGGCCTTCTGGCAAGGCCAGGCGCGGACCAGCCTGGGCAGCTTCGTCGACTACTTCGACACCCTGGTGGGCTGGGAGCGCTTCCGCGCCAGCATGTTCGGCATCCACCACTTCTGCACCATCGGCCTCAACCCCAAGGAGGCCAACAACTACGGGCTGGCCCACGAGGTGCTGGAGATACTGCCCCGCTACCTGGTGAAGGATGGCGTGGTCGGCGTCGGCGAGATCGGCTACGACGACATCACCCCGGAGGAAGACCGCTTCCTCGCCCTGCAGCTGGAGCTGGCCCGGCAGTTCGACCTGCCGGTCCTGGTGCACACCCCGCACCGCGACAAGATCGGCGGCACCAAGCGCACCCTGGCGGTCATCCGTGAAGTCGGCATCGCCGAAGACCGCGTGCTGATCGACCACCTCAACGAACTGACCCTGCCCCTGGTGCTCGACAGCGGCTGCTGGCGCGGGCACTCCATCTATCCCAACACCAAGATGTCCGAGCAGCGCATGGTCGCCCTGCTGCAGCAGTACGGCACCGAGAAAATGGTGGTCAACAGCGCCGCCGACTGGGGCGTGAGCGACCCGCTCAAGGTGCCCAAGACGGCCGACGCCATGCGCCAGGCCGGCTTCAGCGAAGCCCAGGTGGAACAGGTGCTGTTCCACAACCCGGTGGACTTCTTCGCCCAGAGCGGCCAGCTGGACAAGGCCGCCGTCGCCACCCTGCTGCCCATCGACCAGCGCCGCAAATGGCAGGACAACTCCGCCCTGCGGGGCCAGGAACCGGTGGTGCGATGAGCCCGGCAATGGGATGGACCCCGCCCCGGCTCGGCTACTGCGGCAACGTGCACCCGGCCCATGACCTGGCCGCCCTGCGCGCCTCCATCGCCGGGCCTTTCCAGGCCGTGCGCCGGCAGCGCGGCCTGCCCTGCCAGGACAGCGGCCTGTGGATCAGCGCCCGGGCTGCCGCCGAGCTGCAGCAGCCCGGCCCGCGCGCGGCCTTCCTCGCACAGTTGAAAGACTGCGGCCTGCGCCTGACCTCCCTCAACGGCTTCCCCCATGGGCGCTTCCATGGGGGCCACGTGAAGAGCGGTGTCTACCGGCCGGACTGGTCCGAATCCCCGCGCCTGGACTACAGCCTGCAACTGGCCGCGCTGCTGGCCGAGGCGCTGCCCGAGGACTGCGACCAGGGTGTGATTTCCAGCGTTCCCCTGGGCTATGCCGCCGATTGGTCGATCGAACACCTGGCCCGCGCGGAGATGCACCTGCTGCAACTGACCGAAGCCCTCGCGCAGCTGAAGCGCAGGACCGGCAAGAACATCCGCCTGTGCCTGGAAATGGAGCCCGACTGCGTGCTGGAACACACCGACCAGGCCCTGGCCTTCTTCGCCCATTGGCAGGCCCGGGACCCCAACCATGACCACCTGGCGTTGTGCTTCGACGTCTGCCACCAGGCGGTGCTGTTCGAGGACTGCCACGCGTCCCTTTCGTGCCTGCGCCAGGCCGGCATCGCCATCGGCAAGATCCAGCTCTCCAACGCCCTGGTGTGCCGCCTGCCCGGGGACGGGCAGCGCCGCGAGGAGGTGCTGGCCGTGCTCGGTGGTTTCGCCGAGGGCACCTACCTGCACCAGGTCAAGGCGCGCCACCGCAGCGGCCAGTTGCTGGCCTGGGCGGACCTGCCCGCCGCCCTCCTCGACCCGGCCCTGGCCGGTTGCAGCGAACTGCGCGTGCACTTCCACGTGCCCCTGTTCAGCGAGCGCTTCCAGCTGCCGGAACTCGGCGGCAGCCAGCAGGCCCTGGGCCGGGTCTTCGAGTACCTGGCCCAGCACCCGGACTTCCGCCCGGCGCTGGAGGTGGAGACCTACAGCTGGATGGTGCTTCCCGAGGCCCTGCGGCCCGGCTCCGAAGCCGCCCTGGCGAGCGGCATCGCCGCCGAGCTGGACTGGGTGCAGGCGCAGTTGCAACGGCATGGCGTCCTCGCCGGCGAGCCGCTGCGGGAGGTGCGACATGCTTGAGCCCAGGCCCCTTCTGCTGGTCGATGTGGTCGGCCTCACGCCCGCCCTGCTGGGCGAGAACACGCCGTACATCAACGCCCTGCTGGGCCGTGGGCGCATGGCCTGCATGCAGCCGGTGTTCCCGGCGGTCACCACCACCGTGCAGTCGTCCATGCTCACCGGGCTGCCGCCCTCCGGGCACGGCATAGTCGGCAACGGCTGGTACTTCCGCGACCAGGCCGAGGTGCGTTTCTGGCTGCAGCCCAACGCCCTGGTCCAGGGCGAGAAGGTCTGGGACGTGCTGGCCCGCGAGCTGCCGGGTTTTCGCTGCAGCCAGCTGTTCTGGTGGTACAACATGTACGCCGACGTCGGCGCCTCCATCACCCCGCGCCCGCACTACCCCGCCGACGGGCGCAAGGAATTCGGCCTCTACTCCTCCCCCGACGGCCTGCACCAGGAGATCGAGCAGCGCATCGGCACCTTCCCCTTCCAGCACTTCTGGGGGCCGGCCGCCGGCATCGGCTCCAGCCGCTGGATAGTCGACTGCGCCATGGCCGAGTTCGAGATCAACCGCCCGCACCTGCAGCTCGTCTACCTGCCGCACCTGGATTACGACCTGCAGCGCCTGGGCCCCACGCACCCCGGCATCGCCGCCGAGGTGCGCGCCATCGACGCCGAGGTCGGCCGCCTGCTGGCCTTCGCCCAGGAACGGGGCGCCGCCGTGATGCTGGTGTCCGAGTACGGCATCGAGGCGGTCGAGCGTTCCGTTTCCATCAACCGCCTGCTGCGTGCCGATGGCTGGCTGCAGGTGCGCCAGTCCCTCGGCTGGGAGCTGCTGGACCCGGGCGCCAGCGCGGCCTTTGCGGTGGCCGACCACCAGGTCGCGCACATCTACCTGCGTCACGGACAGGACCTGCCCAGGGTGCGCACGCTGCTGGAGTGCGAACCCGGCATCGAGCGGGTGCTGGACCGCGTCGAGCAGCGCGCCTGGCAGCTGGAGCACCCGCGCAGCGGCGACCTGGTGGCGATCGCTGCCCCCGGGCACTGGTTCGACTACCAGTATTGGTTCGATGACCACAAGGCGCCCGACTTCGCCCGCACCGTCGACATCCACCGCAAGCCCGGCTACGACCCGCTGGAGCTGTTCATCGACCCCGCCATCACCCTGCCCAAGCTCAGGGTGGCGCGGCGCCTGCTGCGCAAGAAACTGGGGTTCCGCTACTACATGGACCTGATTCCGCTGGACACCCGCCTGGTACGCGGGAGCCACGGCCGACTTCCCCGCAGCGACCAGGACGGCCCGCTGCTCATCACCGATTGCGACTTGCCTTTACCGGACCGGCTGCCGGTCACCGCGGTAAAACAGTTGCTCCTGCAGTACTTCCTGGGGCACCGAACTCTCGACAAGGCCATAGCCAAGGAGACCCCATGCAACGAGCCCTCCCCCTTGCAGTACTGAGCGCCCTGGCCGGATTGGCCCAGGCCCAGAGCCAACCCGCCTTCGACTGCACCGCCTTCTTCGAGTACGGAGGCAAGCCCGAAGAGGTGCGCAAGGCGTTCGAACAATCCCCCGAGACCCTGGCCTGGAACTGGTTCGTCTGCCTCAACCAGCCGGAGATCAAGGGCAGCGCGGACCGCGTCTGGGAGGGCCTCAAGCCCACCGACCAGGTGTTCCTGCCTGACGGCGGCCAGCCATTGCCCTATGAGCAGCGCGAACCCACGCCCATCGCGGTGATCAAGGCCGCGCAGGCCATGGGCATGGACACCAAACGCACCTTCCACAACCTCGACAGCATCCAGCAGGTCGACGGCCTGATCCTGGAGATGGGCGGCAATGTGCCGGCGGCGCAGAAGGGCCAGCCGGTGCGCTTCCAGCTGCTGATGGGCAGGGACACCTTCGGCTACATCGTCGACAAGGGCGTCTACAACGTCGACGGCCAGGCCGCGCTCACCGCCAACCTGGCCTTCCCCGCCGCCGCCTGGGAGCTGAAGACATCATGGATCTGGATCGGCAACGACCAGGCGTTCATGAAGACCCTGGCCAATGACGGCTACTACATCGCCCAGGCCTACTACCTGCAGAACGGCAGCCAGTACCAGGTGGGCTACGCGGCCCTGAGCGGCATGCACGTCATCAACAAGCTCACCGAAGACTGGGCCTGGACCACCTTCGAGAACCGCAACAACAGCAAGTACACCGTCACCAACGACATTCCGCCCAAGCCCATGACCAACAGCACCGGCCCCACCAGCGCCGCGCAACCGGTCAACGCCAGCTTCCAGTCGCAGTACCCCGCCCTCGCCCAGTACGAGCTGATCGGCGTGCAGCACACGGCGGGCGGTGCACCCAAGCTGCTGGCCAACTCCCAGCTGGAATCGGCCTTCCAGAGCCAGTCCTCGTGCCTCGCCTGCCACGACACCGCGGCCTATTCGGCGAAGAAGGGCTACTTCAACTTCGCACTGCCGCAGCAGGACGGGATCGTCTACCCCACCGAGCCGCTGCCGGATTCGGCCTTCGCCGGCTACAACAAACTGGACTTCGTCTGGTCGCTGAAACGCGCCCAGTGGAAGCGTCAAGGAGGACAGCAATGAGCGTCTTGAACTTCCCCCGCCTCTACCTCAACGGCCATATGTTCTGGAACCCGCCCACGGCCAACAACAACGACATCTACCCGCTCTACGACGCCGCGAAGATGGACCTGAACTGGCCCTTCCTGGAGAGCTTCGGCATCAACCCCGCCAACGCGCGTGACAAGGTGCTGCCCTGGATGATCACCCCGCTGCCCGAGGCCCAGGTGCCGGACTACGTGCTGCAGGTGCCCAACAACAGCGCCAACAGCGGCCTGCCGCAGATCCCCGCGGAATGGGACCTGTTCGGCGACAACGCCTGCGGCACGGTGGACTACAACGACATCCGCTCGCTCATCATCGGCGGCGAGCTGCAGGCCAACAGCTACATCGAGCAGGACAGCATCGTGGGCAAGGGCTTCCAGTTGCTGGGCAACCCCTTCGGCAGCGACAAGCCCACCCCGGCGCGCTTCGTCGATATCAGCCCCTGGCAGAACACCTTCACCGCGCTGTACTTCGACCGCCTGGTGCTGGGCGACGCCACCTGCGGCCTCACGGCCAAGCGCGCCTACCGCATGCTCGACCGCTTCCTCAACTTCAACTGGGGGGCCGTGCAGGGCCTGAACACGGTCACCACCACCTGGCAGACCTGCTTCCCCCGCGAGAACCTGCAGTGGCAGCTGGGCGACTCGGCCCTGCTCAAGGCCCTGCAGCAACAGATGGAGGCGCAGAACGCCAAGGGCCTGATGTTCCGCTTCACCACCTACCTGACCTACTACGACCGCAACGGCATCTTCAACGACTACCCACCGGTGGTGACCCGCACCGGCGGGCCCGGCTGCAACACCTGCGCGACCGATCCCCAGTGCGCTGACTGCCAGCAGTGCCTGAAGACCCTGGCCGTGCAGCAACAGGCGCTGCAGGACATGTACCAGAAGGGGCTGGACAACGTCGCCGACATCTTCTTCAACCCGGCCTACAGCCGCACCGCCGGTGTGCTGGGCCTGTGGTTCGCCGATGAGTACCCTACGGCCCCTGCCGGTCGCCGGCTGGAGCCGGTCGGCGACTTCCCGATCCCGGGCGGCAGGCCGGGAGCGACTATCCAGTTGGGGGTGATCTCCGCCCAGGCCCAGGGCGACCTGCTGTCCCTGGACCTCGGTACCGGCTTCCCCTTCCAGCCGTTGGAAGCGACCGAGGCGACCGTGCCGGAGTGCGAGAAGCTCCAGCTGGGCGATTTCCAGGTCGGCATCCAGCAAAGCGGCCAGTTCCAGCCCCTGGCCGACCTCGTCTACGCCCAGTACGCCCAGGCCGCCTTCGACAAGCGCGCAGGCCTGGTGGACCTGCCGGTGAAGGATGCCGTGGCCAGGACCCAGGCCGGCACCCTGGCCCTGCAGACCCAGGGCGCCAGCCCGGTGCTCGCCGCCCAGCAGCGGATGTGGACCGCCGAAGTGATCGAGAGCGGCACCTTCATCGATGTCGGGGACACCCGCACCCTGCAGATCATGGTGCAGTACGACGGCCTTCCCGCACCGGCCGGCACCACCCTGTGGGTGGCGGAATACAACAACCCCTACATGCTGACCACCAGCAGTTACTTCCTGGCCTTCAGCAATGACGTGGATTTCGGGCTGATCGCAGACGACCCCGCCAACCGCAACAACAACGCCACGCTGCTGCCACAGTTCGTCGGCACCCAGGCGCCGGCAAGCCTGGTCAGCGAGGGTGCAGGTCGCAGCCTGCAGAGAGTGCTACCGGCGAGCGACGCCCCCACGGGCACGATCAACTACCAGCACGTCAAGGCCACGCCCGCCGGCGTCAGCCTGGCGCCCTGCCTGCAGTTCATCCCATCCATCCCGCGCACGGGCGTGCTGGGCAACGGCGCCACGGTGGACTACAGCCTCACGCAGATCACCACCGACGCCAACGGCATCGCCCAGGTGACGGTCAAGGCCATCGCCGCCGGCTTCCCGACCCTGCGCTTCTTCGTCCAGGACGGCCCCGGCGCGGCGCCGGCGGTGCCCTTCAGCTTCGACTATCCGACCGCCTACACCGACTTCCTCGCGCCCTTGCGGGTGCTGCCGGACGAGCCCGGGCTCATGGGCGAGTTCGTCGCGGCCTGGAACAAGGTGTGCACCCAACAGGACGCGCGGGTGCAGATCTGGGAGGGCTTCATCTACCCGCGCATCTTCGAGCCGTTCTATTACCTCTACCCGATCATGGACAAGTACATGCCGCTGAACTCCCTGCAACGCATCGAGGGCGCGATCGACCAGTTGATCCGGCTGGTCAGCAAGCCCTACCAGGAGGAAAGCACCCTCGCCATGCCCATCACCCGCGACCTGCCGCAGAGCCGGCGCGCGGTGCTGGAACGCTGGGCCAACGAGCTGGTGAAGCTCAACTACCCGCCCCGGCCCCTGACCTGAACCGTCTTGACCTGGAACCCGCAGGCGGGCAGGCACCGCTCGCCCGCCCTGCCCGTTACGAAGGAGTGTCCCCATGAAGAAAGCCCGACTGCTCACCTGGCTGCTGCCCCTCGCACTGCTCGGCCAACCCGCCCTCGCCGCCGATGACGAAGGCGACGTGTTCTTCACCAACGGCGTGCACAACACCCTCGGGTGCGACGCCAGCAACGGCAACTGCATCGCCGAGCGCAAGCCCGGCGAGCCCAGCGATCCGTTCTTCCCCGCCACCTGGATCAGCGACTGGACCATGTTCCGCGTCACCCAGAACTACGAGAAGAACCCGCCGCCCTACAGCAACCCGCCCAGCACCCTCAAGCCGGCCGACTACACCGTGTCCAAGGGCACCAGCTACTACGACACCACCTACATCCCCGCCGATGGCGACGGCTACGGCGCGATGATGGAGCACTACGAGAAGTACTGCCTGCCGATCTTCCCGATCAAGGACAACAACTACACCTGCTCCTTCGTCTCCCTGGGCAACAAGGCCTTCTTCCTCACCTACGAGGACCGGCCCAAGGACATGCCCGAGTGCTGCTCCTTCTCGCCCATGAACCACCCGGCACGCCAGGACTTCGTCCAGCACCTGCCCTACAGCCCGGCCCGCAGCCAGAACCTGGGCGGCAGCGTGCAGGCCTATGCGCTGGACGTGCAGTCGCCCCAGGGGCCGATCCTGTTCGGCTACGCCTTCTACAAGGACGCCACCCGCGCAGCGCCTGGCCAGCCGCTGTTCCGCCACCCGCAGTCGTTCTACTTCTCCGGGGACGCCAGCGTCGCCAACGCTCCCATCGTCAGCCAGAACTACGTCAACTTCCGCACCGACAAGCCGGACCCGGCGCAGACCTGGGACCAGGTGGCCAAGAAGTGCCCGGTGAACCCCGAGCCCTGCCAGTTGTTCAACCCGCCGACGTCCCAGGACAACGGCGCCGAGGCGCAATGGAACAAGCTCCAGTCCCGCAAGCCCTGACCGGCAAGGAGAGCCACCATGAATCCCAGTTTCCGCCTTTCCGGGCTTGCGCTGCTGGCCATCGCCTGCACGAGTTGCAGCCTGCACGAACAGCCGTCCAAACCCACCCTGGGCACTGCACCGACCAACACGCAGTGTCAGCCGCCCACCAGCGCCCCCGCCGCCAACGCCAGCCAGCAGGCCTTCGATGACTACAGCTGGCAGTTGTTCGTCGCCCTCAACTGGCCCGCCCAGGCCGGTCAGCGAGGGCAGCCGGACTGCAACCAGCCCCTGGGCAGCGCAGGCCCCACGGTGTGGCAGAGCTACAAGACGGTGAGCGAGATCTTCCTGCCCAACGGCGCCAATCCCGGGCCCTGGAACGCCCCGCTGGGCAAGCGCAGCCTCGGCATCATCAACATCGCGGCCCTGAAGAACACCTCGGTGGTGCAGGCTGTCGACCAAGCCGTCGGTGGCTGGCTGATCGATCAGCGAGGCAACCCCACCTACTACGACATCTCCGCCAACCAGGCCTCCTACGACTACATCGTGCAGAACGGTTTCTACAACGCCAATACCGTTGCCAAGGCGCAGAGCATCGCCTTCCCGGCCCAGGCCACCGAGGTCAAGGCCGCCTGGCGCGTACTCACCCGCCAGGACGACGCCAGCCGCTACCTGACAACCCAGGCCGAGGTGGCGCAGTTCGATGCCCAGGGCCGGCCCACCGGTAGCACCGCCCCGGCCACACTGGGGCTGGTCGGCCTGCACATCATCGTCAAGGCACCGGGCTACCCGCAGTGGGTATGGGCCACCTTCGAGCAGGTGGACAACGTCCCGGGCGCCTCGGCCGGCAGCAGCCCCTACAGCTACTACAACGCCAGCGCACCGGCGGCGAGCGTCAACCAGTCGCCGTGCAACTGGCAGCACCAGGGCAGCCAACTGGTGTGCACGCCGAAGCCCGGCGCCACCTTCCAGACCCCCGACCCGCTCAGCCGCGTCACGCCCATCGCCAGCTCCACCGCAGCGGTCAACAGCCAGTACCAGCAGAGCCTCTCCAGCAGCGTGCTGCGCTATTACCAACTGGTCACCACCCAGCGGCCGCTGATGCCCGACAACCCCGGCAACCCCCTGGGCCAGCCGACGCCCGCCCTGGCGGCCAACGTCACCATGGAGAGCTACATCCAGCCCAACAGCAGTTGCATGAGCTGCCACTCCATGGCCACGCCGGTGAACAGCGCCGTCAGATCCGATTTCTCCTACCTGTTCAAATTCGCCAAGGCGCCGGCAACGGCACCCCACAAGGACGAGGAATGACCCCATGAGCATCCTGAACGGACCCCGACTGAACTTCTGGGGCGGCATCCGCACCGACGTGAGCCTGCCCAACAACTCGCCGACCATTCCCATGGGCACCGACGGCTCGCAGACGCTGAACCTCTTCGACCTGCCCAACTCCCAGGTGGCGACCGAGGCCCAGGGCTACAGCGACGACCAGCTCAACGAGCTGATCAACGCGCCCTCGGGCGACTACTACACCGCTGGCGGCTGGAACCATTACGGCCAGCACGTGGTGGACATGCAGAACGTGCTGATCAGCTCCCAGGGCACGCCGGGCGCCATCAGCACCACCGGCGACCTGGTGGGGCAACCGGTCTACCTGCTCGGCTCCAAGGACCCGGTCACCGGGCAGGCCCCGGTCTCCGGCCCGATGATGGTGGACCTCGACCCCACCAGCGGCATCACCACGCAGATCTACATCGGCGGGCTGCAGATCGGCGGCACCAGCAGCCCGCAGCTGGTGATCCAGGCCGACGTGGTGGCCAGCAGCTTCGACGTCGCCAAGCGCCTGCTGGTCGGCGAGACCGATGCGCCAGGCTCCTCGCCGCTGTCCGGCACCTTCCAGGTCACCTTCCCGCTCAGCGCCATCGTCAGCTGGAACCAGTCCAGCGCGATGCTCAAATCCATCATCCAGGCGCCGGGTGCCACCGGCATCGTGGTGCGCTTCGTCATGTACGAGATGTGCCCGGGCATGACCACGCCGCAGCTGGACGCCGACTACGCCGCCGGCCAGTACACCCCCAACCCCAGCATCGGCCGTGTGGTCGGCACCCTCGCCCCGGCCTTCGCCGGCGAGCCGCTGATCTGCCCGGCCGGCCGCCAGCTGGTGAACGGCAAGACCGGGGGCACCGGCTACGCGCAGACCTTCGCCTTCAACGGCCAGAACCTGCTCAGCCTGGACATGCTCAACCTGATCCCCAAGGCCACCTTCCGCGCCGTGCGCACCGACATCACCAGCCCCATCGGGCCCAACATCAACTACGGCGAGGTGAGCGTCAGCGCCGGCGGCAACAATCTGTTCGGCCTGGACCCGAACAGTCCCTGCCTGCTGGACTACTACGTCTACGGCGGCATCGTCGACCAGGCGCTCTCCGCCACGCAGCTCAGCCAGGTGCAAAGCTCCGCGCTCGCCCTCTCGGCGCCGAACACCGTCGCCGGCACCACCCTGGCGGTGAGCGAAGTGACCTACCGGCTCTACTGCGACCAGCGCAACCTGTACATGGACGAGTACCCGGAAGGGGTCACCCTCGACCTGCAGGTGCGCTACCTGGGCGGACCGGTGCCCGCAGCAGGCACCATTACCCTGTCCGCCTCCTCCCCCGGCAGCTACGAGGACTCGCAGTACTGGGACCTGCTCGACTACCCCGCCACCTTCCCCATCGCCAAGGGCCAGACCAGCGTGCAGATCCCTATCACCTGCAAGGCCGGCACCTCCGCCGAGGCGGGCTACACCAACCTGGAATACTCCCTGGGCGACGGCAGCAGCTTCAGCAACTTCCGCATCTATTCCATCACCGACTTCGGCATCCCCGCCGGCAGCATCCCCACCTGGGACCAGGTCTACCCGGCCGTGCTGCGCTTCCACTACCTGGCCTTCCCGGCCATGTCGCGCTTCATCCCGCTGAACCAGCAGGACGCCATCTGGAACGCCCGCGCGGCCATCGTCGCGCGCACCGCCGATGCCTATCGCGGCACCACCCTCTACATGCCGGTGGTGCGCTCCATGTCGCCGAGCCAGCGGGCCCTGCTCAAGGCCTACCTCACCAGCACGCCCTGGCAGCCCTGAGGAGGCGCACATGAGCATCCACATCCCCCACAGCCCCGATGAAGACCTGCGCCCCACCGTCGTCGTCGCCGAGGGCCTGCTCAACCCCCGGGGCCTGTGCCGGCAGTCCGACGGCAGCCTGCTGCTGGTGGAAGCCGGCTCCGGCCACCCCGATGCGCCCTTCAGCGGGCGCATCAGCCGGCTGCGACCCGCCCCCGGTAGCCCGGGTGCCTACCTGGCGCCCGAGGCGGTCGCCCAGGGCTACCGCTCCATGAACATGCAGGTGCGCATGCTGCGTGACGAAATCATGGGGCTCTCCGACGTGGCCTGCGCCGATGGCCGTTGCCTGGCCAGCCTCACCGACTACGTCGAAGGCTCGCGGGTGCTCGACCTGGGGCAGGACCCACCGGTGCCGGTGTTCCACAGCCGCGGCAACCTCAACGCCCTGTGCTTCCACCCCGGGCGACGGACCTGGCTGTCGGTCAAGCCCGATACCAACCAGGTGGTGGAATTCGACGACCGGGGCGAACGGGTCGTCGCCCAGATACCCGACATGGACCAGGGCCAGGACGCCGTGCCGGTCACCCTGGTACACGAGCCCACCACCGGGGCCGTCCTGGTCAGCCTGTTCTCCGGAGAACGCCGGCTGGACCCAACGCGGCAAGGCATCGACTTCGTCGAGCGGGCCGGCCGGGTGATCCGCGTCTGGCCGGAAGACGGCTCCATCCAGCCACTGGTCGACGGCCTGCAACTGCCCACCGGCCTGGCCTTCACGCCGGGCGGTGGCCTGCTGGTCCTTGAACTGTGCCGCTCCCTGCTGCAACCGCTCGATCCACAGTGGCAAGGCGAGGCGCGGCATGGCGGCTTCGAACGCTTCAGCGGCCGCCTTCTGCACTGCGACCTGGCCAGCGGCACGGCCCGTGTCCTCGCCACCGGTCTCGACACCCCATCCAACCTCTGCCTGCTCGACGACGCCGTGCTGGTCAGCGAAGGCATGGGCCTCCACGGCCGCGCCCTGCCCCTTCCTGGCGGCGGGACGGTGCCGCTGGATGGGCGGATACGGCGGGTGTCGTTGCGAGGGTATCTCTAGGAACAGGCATTCCCGTGGCGGCAGGCCGTCACGGGAATTTTCCGTTACGTAACATTTTCTTTTTACCGTTACGTAACTAGAATTGTGCCGTCCCTTCAGGAACGGCCCCATGAATACCCCCGAATCCCCCGGCGTCCGCAAGCGCGGTCGCCCCTCCAGCGGCAACGCCATGAGCAACGCCGAGCGCCAGCGTGCCTACCGCGAGCGCCAGGCGCAAAAGCGTGACGCCGAATCCGTGACGATGAACAAGCGCGCGCAGCAGGCCCTCGAGAGCACCGCAAAACTGCGATCGCAACGCGACCAGGCCCTCCGAGCGCAGGAGCAGGCCGAGCACAAGGCGCGGGAATGGGAGGCCAAGGCCACCTCATTGCTCAAGCAGCTACGCGAGCTGGAACAACGCAAGGACGCCCCGCTCGCCTGGTACCAGGACCCGGGGATAGAAGCCGTCTACGTGCTGGAGTCGCGCCTGCGCGAGGAGAAACACTGGAAACGTGTCGCCTCGATGGGCGCATTCACCCGCAGGGAGGTGGCGGATGAATGGCTGAAGTCCATGCTGGCCCACAGCAGCATGATCGAGTACCGGGTGAACCGGATCAGGTTCAAGACCGAATGAGTCACACCCGCCGCCTGAGCCGCCAGCAGTAGACCAGGCAGCCGGTGAGGCAGCCCAGCGAAAGGAGACAAAGCAACAGCGTGCCGCGCTCCTGTGCGTTCACCAGCCAGTACAGCTGGTACGGCAGGTAGGCCAGCAGCAGCCACAACGCCGATTTGCGGGAGAAGAACAGCAACACCCCGGCAAGCATCAGCAACAGCGCGAAAAGGACACCCGCAGCGCCGGCGAGTATGGAGATTTCCCCGGCCCTCATGGCCTCCCAGATTGCCCCGCGGTTCCACAGCAGCGCCAGGAACTGGGCCGAGCAGAACGCCAGGATCGCCAGGCGCAGCGCGGTGGGGGTGATGCTCGGTCTGGTGCTGGTTTTCTCCGTCAGCGAATCGCTCATCGGAGGTTGAAACGGGTTGTCCATGCCATGTGCTCGGTTGTGGGAGCGGGAAATCTAGCCTTCTTCTGCGGCCTTCACCACTGCAAGATGGGTCGTTCAGGGTGGCCCCGGACTGCCGCTTCGATAAACCGAACCGGAAGCCCTCGTCCGCAGTCGAAAACCAGGTAGTCCCCATTCTCGTGCCAACCGTGACCGAGTCATCGGATGCGGCCCGGCCGTACAAAGGAGACCCACCGATGGTCACTCACTACAAGGTCGCCGGGCACCTCGCCTGTGGTCGTCACGGCAACAACCTGGTTTCCACCACTGAACTGGCACGGGTCAAGTGCCGTACCTGCCGCAGCACCGACGTCTTCAAGGAAGCCCGCCGCACCGCGCGCAACGCGGCACGACGCGCCGCCCGCAAGGCCAAGGCCGAGAACGTCGCCATCGACTGGCGCAGCAGCTGGGAGCAGCACCTCACCGCCCTGCCCGGCCGCCAGCGCCTGCCGCGCGGTTTTGGCGAACAGGGCTTCGTCTGACCCGCTCTCGGGGTCGCCCTCCTGGCGGCCCCGCCTCCGCTCCGCCCTTCCCTACAGCCTTTTGCCGCAACGCCGATGGCCTCCCCGCGCCCCCTGGCCGACAATCCCCGGCAGCCCTGAGCCCATGCTTTCCTGGAAATGGAATCCGCGATGCAGAACGCTCATATCGGCCTGGCCATCGTCGGCCTCATCGTCGTCTTCGGCCTGGTTCTGTTCTATTTCGACCACCTGCGCGAGCCCCGCAAGCCGCCACCCGCGGAGGATGAAGCCACCTGAAACGCCAACGGCCCGGATCATCCGGGCCGTTGCGTTGATGGCGTGCAGAATCAAGTGAGCCGTATACAGCGCAATGCCGGGCCAGGTCGCGTGGGCTTCGTAGGATGGGTAGAGGTACGAAACCCATGCTGGCGTCGTGGGTGGGTATCGCTGCGCCCAACGGAGCGACACCGAACCGGAGCGCGTTGTACGCAATGGTACCAAGGTCATTCGCGAGCAGAGCTCGCTCCTACGGGCCGTGCTCCGGCGCTGGGATGCGGGCCGATCAACTGACCAGCACCACACCACCCGGCAATTCGGTCACGGTCGCGCCGTAGGCCTCGCGGATCAGGGAGGCGACCTCAGCCAGCTGGTCGAGGCGGAAGCGGGCCTGCACCTTGCGCCGGCCGAGTTCGCCGTTGACCAGCAGGATCATCCCCGGGCGGTAGCGGTTGATCTCATCGATCACCACCGCCAGCGGGGCGTCATCGAACACCAGCAGTTGCTCGCGCCAGGCCATGACCACCGCCGGGTCGAAGGCCACGGGCTCGCTGCGCCCGTGCGGGTCATAGCTCAGTTGGCGGCCGGGCGGGAGCAGCAGGCTGCGTCCGCGCACCTCCACGGCCAGGCTGCCTTCCAGGCAGGTGACGCAGATGGCATCACCCACCGCGCGCACGTTGAAACGCGCGCCGGCCGCATCCAGGGTGCCGGCTCCGGCCACCACGCGGATCGGCGCCTTGGCCAGCACCTCCACCTCGCCTTCAAGCAGCTCGATACCCGCCACGCCGCCGCCCAGCGGGCGCCGGTTGATGCGGGTAAGGGTGTTGAGCTCCAGGGTCAGCCCCTCCGCGAAATCCACGCGGCGCTGCTCGCCCACCTCGGTGCTGTAGTCGGCGCCCAGGCCGGACAGCGCACCCGGCAACGAGGGCCGTACCAGCACCACGGCAAGGGAGGCCGCGATGGCGCCGCCGAGAAACGCGCGCCGGCCGAAGCGCCGGGACGGCAGCCTGGCCGCCGGGACAGCAGGTTGCTGCAGCGCCACGGCGGCGGGCCCAAGGGCCTGCCACAGCTGCCGGGCGCGGGTGAAGGCCGCGCAGTGCTGCTCGCTTTGCGCGCACCACAGGCGGAAGGCTTCGGCGTCACGGGTGGTGGCATGGCCGGAGGTGAGGCGGAGCAACCAGGCCCGTGCTTCGTCCTCCAGCCGGGTCTGCCCGGCGGTGCCGGAATGAGGTCCTGTCATGGCGTCGTCGTTCAAGCGCAGCTGTTCTCGGGAGTGATCGGCGGGGCGCTCGTGTTGCCCCTCGACCCTATGACTGTTTTCCGGCGCCGGGACCGAACCGTTGCACCACTTTTCTTTCCAGGCGAGCCGCGCAATGGCCCAGCGCGGCCTTCAGCTCCTTCTCCACCATGCGCGTGGAGATGCCGAAGCGCCGGGAAATCTCCAGGTGCGGTACCTCCTCCATGCGCGCGGCGATGAGGATCTGCCGGCGCCGGGGCGTCAGCTCCGCCAGCGCGGTGACCAGCGCGCGGATCTCGATCTGCCCGCTGACGATCACCGCCGGGTCGAGGTGCTCTTCGCCCAGGTGCAAGAGCTCCTCGACCTCCTCGCCGGTGAGCAGGCGGGCGTCCTGTGCGCGGCGGTCGGCGGCGACGTTGAGGGCCATGCGATACAGGTAGGCGCCGGGCTTTTGCACATCCTCGGGCTCGTCCATGCGATCCAGGCGCAGGTAGGTTTCGTGGAGCACATCGTTGGCCAGGTCATCCGACCCCAGGCGCCGCCTCAGGCGTGTCCGGAACTCCTCGTAGGAGGCCAGAAACAGCCTGAGCATGGTGCCACGCTCCTTGTCATTCATGCCCCCGCAGCTCCTTCCCACTTGTTGCATTCCATGCTGGCGGCCGCCTCCGGCACCACCAGCACGGTGACCGGCTGGGGCAGGGAGGACGGTGGCGCCCTGTCGATCGTCAGGCCTCGCAGGCTTTCCACCAGTGCCGCGTCGCGCCGCAAATCACCGGTCGGCCCCAGCAGTCGACTGTGTTCCACCACGCCCACCGGGCCGATCCACAGTTGCAGCGCCGCGCGGTAAGCCCCTGGCCGGGTCAGTGGGGAACCGCACAAGGCCTTCCCCAATGCACCCTGCAGGGCGGCCGCGAAGCTGCCCTGTTCCCAGCGCGTCGTGGCGCCGTGGTTGCGCCCCGCAGGCGCGCTCGAAACCCTTGCCGGCAGCACGGTGAAGGCACGGCCCTCGCTGTGCTGGGCCATCAGTCCGGTGCCGGCCAGCAGCCTCGCCAATGCCTCGCGAGCCGGCAGCCGGCCGATGACCGAAGCCGAGCGCCGCCCGCGAGTGAGTTCGCGGTCCACCAGGATGGCCATGCCGCTGGTTGCGCTGAAGCGTTCCAGTGCCTTGGGCAGGTCCTGCGCCGGCAGATCGAAGTCCATCGGGCCGTTTCCGGCCCTGCCCTCGCCCGCCTGGCACGGCAAGGCCGCCAGGCAGCAGGCCGCGACGAGGAGAACGATCAGCACCGCTGGCGCGAGGCAGCCCCTCGCCACGGCTTCCATTGACATAGGCGGATTCCGACCCGTACTGCGTGTCGATGCATCGCTGGCTTGACTCAGGAAAGCCATCCTGATGGCTGTTCATGTCGATTGTGTGACGGGCGTTGCAAAAAAGACTTCGCAGCGATGACGGCGCTTTTACCGTAGATTTCCCGGCAATGATCCAGCACATGGAGGCGATCATGTCCGTTCGCATCACCCTCGCCGGCCTCGTTTTCGCCCTCGCACCGCTGCTGGCCGTAGCCGAAGAGGGCACCCCGCAAGGCAGTTGCATCAGCGCCGAGGTGAATGGTTACAAGGCCCTGTCCTATGACTGCCTCACCCAGCGACTGGCCAACCCCCAGGGCGCCGAGGCTGCCCGGCGCAACCAGGCCGCGATGCAGGTGCCGATCGAGCGCCGCCCGGCCAACCAGCTGGGTCTCGCCACCCCGGCCGCAACCGGCGTGCGCATGGGCGCCAACTTCGGCCATTCGGTGCAACCGCAGCGTCCCCTCCCCTGAGTCGGTGGCAGGAACCGCTCTAGCACGACACTTCCAGCGCAAGCCACAGCAGTCCTGCTTATTCTTTTATCGAATTTAAAAAGACAAATTAATTCTTTTTTGTTCGAGCCAGCCCCCTGACAGAATCGCCTCGCCAGCGGGCAACCCCCACCGGCGAACGGCGACGCTTCCCACCCGGAAGCGATCGCCCCCGACAGATGAGCGGAGCCCGGCCATGCGCGCCAGGGCCCGCCGAAGGAGCTGGATATTCATGAAGAAGCTGACTGCCCTCACCGCCCTCGCACTCGCCCTTTCCACCCTCTCCGGCCTCGCGCAGGCCGACCGCCTCGACGATATCCGCAAGGCCGGCGTCCTGCGTGTCGCGGCCTTCGACAGCAACCCGCCGTTCGGCTTCGTCGATGGCAAGACCCAGCAGCTCGCCGGCCTGGACGTGGACTACGCCCGCGCCATCGCCGACAAGCTCGGGGTCAAGTTGCAGCTGCAGCCCACCAACCCGGCCAACCGCGTGCCGCTGCTGGTGGCCAATAAGGTCGACCTGGTGCTGGCCAACTTCACCATCACCCCGGAGCGGGCCGAACAGGTCAACTTCAGCATCCCGTACTTCTCCTCCGGCCAGCAGTTCATCGTGCGCAAGGGCACGCTGAAGAATGCCGACGACCTGAACAAATGGCGCGTCGGCGTCGACA
Organism: Pseudomonas sp. Pc102; assembly: GCF_018408275.1. Lineage (NCBI taxonomy): Bacteria > Pseudomonadati > Pseudomonadota > Gammaproteobacteria > Pseudomonadales > Pseudomonadaceae > Pseudomonas > Pseudomonas sp. Pc102. The sequence continues at coordinate 3,429,687 of NZ_AP021905.1, forward strand.
AGGGCACGGTCAACGAAGGCGTGCTGCGGGAGAAATTCCCCGGCGCCAAGGTGGTCGCCTACGACGACACGCCCTTCGCCTTCACCGCCCTGCGCAATGGCCAGGTCCAGGCCATCACCCAGGACGGCCCCAAGTTGATCGGCCTGCTGGCCAATGTGCCGGACAAGGACAAGTACGAAGTGCCGCCCTTCACCATCTCCAGCGACCTGATCGGCGTCGGCATCCCCAAGGGTGAAACCGCGCTGACCGAGTACGTCAACCAGACCCTGCAGGAGCTGGAGGACCAGGGCCGTGCCCAGGCCATCTACGACACTTGGTTCGGCCCGGACACCAAGACCCCGCTGGCGCGCCTGTACAAGATCGGCACGGTGCACTGATCGCGCCATGAACCGGTGGGCCCGCCAGCGCCAAGCGCTGGCCTGGGGCCCACCGACCACACCGCACGCCTTCCCTCCCTGATCCCCGCCCCTGCGGGGATCACCCATTGAAAGACCTCGACAATGTTCGGCGACCTCCTCGCTCCCCGTTACCTGCACTGGCTGCTGGACGGCTTCCTGCTGACCCTCGGCACCTCCCTGCTGGTCTGCGTCATCGGCACCCTGCTCGGCGCCCTGGTCGCGGTCGGCCGCCAGCTGCCGGGCCGCCTGTCCTGGCCCGCACGCGCCTACCTCTCGGTGCTGCGCAACACCCCGCTGCTGGTGCAGCTGTTCTTCTGGTACTTCGGCGTGCCCGCGCTGCTGCCCGAGGATTGGGTGTTCTGGCTCAACCTGCCCCATGAACGGGCGCTGGGCCCGCTCACGCTGGCCTGGCCGTCCTTCGAGTTCCTCGCCGCCGCGCTGGGCCTCTCGCTCTACACCAGCGCCTTCATCGCCGAGGAGCTGCGCGCCGGCATCGCCTCGGTGCGCCCGCAGCAGGCCGAAGCGGGCCTGGCGCTCGGCCTGCGACCCGCCCAGGTGTGGCGCTGCATCATCCTGCCGCAGGCGCTGCACACGGCCCTTCCACCGCTGTTCGGCCAGTACATGAACGCCCTGAAGAACAGCTCCCTGGCCATGGCCATCGGCCTCGCCGAGCTGTCCTACGCCTCGCGACAGGTGGAGACGGAGACCTTCAAGACCTTCCAGGCCTTCGGCATCGCCACCCTGCTCTACCTCGGCGCGGCGATCGCCATCGAAGTGGCCGGTACGCTGATCCACCAGCACCGCCGCCACGTGCGCGGGGAGGCCTGAGATGGACTTCTCGGTGATCCTCGACAACCTCGATTACTTCCTGCTCGGCGCCTGGCCCGACGGCCCCCTGGGCGGCGCGGCGCTGACCCTGCTGCTGTCGCTGCTCTCGGGCATCGCCTCGGCGGTGCTGGGGCTGGTCCTGGGCACCGCCCTGGCGGTACTCGAAGGCCGTCCGCGCCTGGTGCTGCTGGCGGTACTGGGGTTCTTCCGCGCCATCCCGGTGCTGATGCTGATCTTCTGGAGCTACTTCCTGCTGCCGGTGCTGTTCCGCATCGACGTACCGGCGCTGGCCACGGTGGTCTGCGCGCTGTCGCTGATCGGCGGCGCCTACCTCGCCCATTCGGTGTGCGCCGGCATCCAGAGCCTGCCGCCGGGCCAATGGGACGCCGGCCGCGCCCTGGGCCTGCGGCCCTGGCAGGTGCTGCGGCTGATCATCCTGCCCCAGGCGCTGCCGATCATGCTGCCGTCGTTCCTCAACCAGTGGGTCTCGCTGATCAAGGACAGCTCCCTGGGCTACGTCATCGGCGTCGGCGAACTGTCCTTCGTCGCCACCCAGGTGAGCAACCGGGTGATGGTGCACCCGACGGAGGTATTCCTCTTCGTGGCGCTGGTGTATTTCGTGCTGTGCGCGAGCCTCGATCTGCTTGCGCGGTGGGTGACGCGGTTCACCGGTGCTTCGCGCCCGCAGGGGTGATGGGGTATGTCGGAGACGACGATTGATAGGGTTCGCGTAGCTCTACCCATCCTGCGAAGCTGAGCCGGCAACCTCGGCGGCGGAGGGCCGGATCACTGCTCATGCCGCGCGTTCATCTGCGCCAGCATCGCCATCAGGAGGTCCTGGTGCTGCTTCGCATCGGGCGGTAATCCGTCGGCGGCGTACCAGGCGCTGTCCGCTTCGTAATGCGGCCCGATGAGACCGACCGTGCCTTTGCCGTAGGACGAGATTCGCGCGGCGACGCGTCGGGATTTCGTGTAGTACGCCGTCGCCTCGGCGCCCGCCGGGAGCCGGCTGCCGAAATGCGGGCCGGCCTGGTAGTAGACGTCACGCTGCTCGTGGCCTGCGGGCAGCTGGATGGAGATGAACTGCGCCGCGTTGTCCTTCGGGATTTCCTGGTCGACCTCGGCCAGCTCGATCAGGCCAAAGGCCGGGACGCCTTCCTTCTCGTCGGCATAGCGCCCAGCCAGGTAACCGCCGGCACAGATGCCCAGGTACTGGCCACCCTGGGCGACGAAGTCGCGGATGGCCTGCACCTGGCTGGCGGACAGCTCCGACAAGGTGTCCATGATGTCGTCCGAGCCGCCCGGCTGTACGTAGAGATCGGCGTCCTCGAGCACCTCGGCGCTGAGTTGGTCTTCATCCACCAGGCGGACGTCGTAGCGATGTTTCTGCAACAGCTCGGCGATGGTCTTCGCGCAGCCGTCGCAGGTGCCGGCACCGTCGAAGATCACCGCCAGTTCGGCCTTGGCCAGCAGCGGAAACACCAGGGCCAGGGCGGCCAGTACACTCTTGTTCATCACGCACAGTTCCTTTGTGTCAGAGGTCGGTCAGGCCCTTCTAGCAGGCCTGCATGGCAATCCGTTGATTGTGGAAAAGGTTCGCCGTCATCGCCGGCTTCACAGGTGAGCGTCGACCTCGCTGGCAATGCGCCCCAATGCCAGCCACACCGTGTGCTCCCGCTGGAACGGCAGCGCGGGCTCGACGGTGATGTCCAGGGGTGTCAGCCCGGTGAGGATGTCCTTTCGTTCATCCCGGGGCAGGATCGCCACGTGCCGGAATGGCTGCCGAAGGCCCTTCGAGAGCACCAGTGTCGGGGCATCGCCAGCGATTCGAATAGGCAGGGATTCAGCTGAGGCGATGGGCTGCGCCAGGACCGAGAACACCGGGTCGATGCTCTTCTCCAGCTCGACGAAACCCACCAGGACCAGCAGCACCTGGCGTTGGCTGGGCAATGCCAGCGAGAAGACCGATCCCACAGGCGCCGTGGTACGGACCTTCCTGGGCTTGGGCGACGACACCTTTACAGGCTTTTCCGCCGGCTGAGGGGTTGCCAGCCTGGCTTCGAGCGCTTTGAGGGTCTTGCGACGGGCCGGCACATCCAGGGGCGCATCGCGCTCCCACACGAACAGGTCCCCGCCCGTGCGCAGCAGCGACAGCGCCTTGTCCTTGAGCGTCTCGTCCAGCCGGCCGTACTTCCAGGCCGTGTCGGCCAGGGCGAAGTGCACCAGGCAGGCCACCTCAGGCTCGCCCAGCCGTGCGGCATGGCGACCCAGGACCTTCTCGCAGGCCTCGCCGTGGGAAAGCCCGTGCTTCAGGTGCTGGATGTAGTCATCCCGTACATCACAGGTCGTGTCATCGGAATACAATCCCGTGCCCCAGGCGCCCATGTCCGGTCACGCCTCCTCGATGGGGAACGCAAGGCGCAGCACGAGGGATGCTGGGCTCGACGTGCTGCTGCCCTGCTTCGTGGGGACATCGGTGGCCGGGAATTGGAAAGGGTTGTCCATGTGCTGCCGCTCCGTGATGAAAGCGGGAAATCTACCGCTCTTCACCCGCGATCACCACGCCGGAGCGGAACGCCCGGATTGCAGCCCGGGGATTCCGACAGCCTGGCCGCGCTAGGCGAAATGCCGGTTGGCGATGCGCTGCAGGCCGAGGTTCTCGCGCAGGGTGCGGCCTTCGTATTCGCGGCGGAACAGCCCCACACGTTGCAGCTCCGGGATCACCAGGTCGACGAAGTCCTCCAGCCCGCCTGGCAGGTGGGTGAACAGCAGGTTGAAGCCATCCGCCGCGCGCTCTTCGTACCAGCAGGCCATCTCCTCGACTATCTGGCTCGGCGTGCCAACCAGCAGGCGATGGCCGCCGGCACCGAGCGTGCGCAGCAGCTGTGCGGCGGTGGGTTTCTCGCGGCGGATCAGGTCGATCACCAGTTGCTGGCGGCTCTTGTGGCGCTCGGTGACTGGCAAGGGATCGGGCAATACTACGGGCGCGTCCGGTGGCAGGCGTTCCAGGTCGATGCCGATGTCCAGCAGGAAGGACAGCGCCTTGAGCGCCGCCTCCGGGTCCACCAGCGCCTGCAATTCCTCGTGCTTCTCCTGCGCCTCGCTGGCGGTGCGCCCCACCACCGGGGCCAGGCCGGGAAATACCTTGAGCGCGCCCTCCTCGCGCCCGGCCAACGCCAGGCGCTGGTGGATATCGGCATGGAAAGCCTTGCCCTCCTCCAGGGTCTGCTGGGCGGTGAACACCAGCTCGGCGGTGCGCGCCGCCAGGGCCCGGCCGGCTTCGGAGGAGCCGGCCTGGGCGATCACCGGCCAGCCCTGCAACGGCCGTGGGGCATTCAACGGGCCGCGCACGCGGAAGTGCTCGCCTTCGTGGTCGAGCACGCGCATGCGCGCCGGTTCCAGCCAGGTGCCGGAAGCCTTGTCCAGGGGGAAGGCATCGTCGGCCCAGCTGTCCCAGAGCCCGGTGACCACCTCGAAGAACTCCCCGGCGCGCGCGTAGCGGTCGGCATGCTGCAGGTGCTCGGCGCGGTTGAAGTTCTCCCCGCCGATCAGCGCCGTCACCAGGTTCCAGCCGGCGCGGCCGCCGGACAGGTGATCCAGCGAGGCGAACTTGCGGGCAATGTTGTAGGGCTCGTTGTAGCTGGTGTTGGCGGTGGCGATCAGGCCGATGTGCCGGGTCGTCACCGCCAGCGCCGGCAGCAGGGTCAAGGGGTCCCAGCGCAGGCTGTAGGCGCTGCTGCGCAGCACACGCGGGTCCAGCTCGCCCACCGCCACGTTGTCGTTGAGGAACAGCGCATCGAAGCGCCCGCGCTCCAGGGTCTGGGCGTAGTGCCGGTAGCGCTCGAAGTTGATCGAGGCGTCGGCGTCCGCCCGGGGGTGGCGCCAGCTGCCGGCATGGGCGCCGGAGCCGGAGAGGAAGGCCCCCAGGCGTAGGCGACCGTCACGCCTTGCCATGGCTGGGCTCCTGCTCGGCAGCCGCCTCGGCGGGCACGGCCACCTGGGCGCGTAGCAGCAAGGCAACGCTGGCCCAGACCAACAGTACGCTGGCGGCGAGGAACAGCATCACCGCCTGGTAGCCCTGGAGGAAGGCGCCGTGCACCCAGCCCTGCAGCACCTCCGGGGCCTGTGCGAGGTGCGCGCCCAGCAGTGCCACGCCCTGCTCCGGCGCGGCCGCCGCACGGGCCAGCCAGTCGGTATCGGCCGCCACGCCCGTGGAGCCGGCCAGCGCGTGGGCGGCGAATGCGCGGTAGAGGCCCACGCCGACCGCCAGGCCGAGGCCGCCGCCGACGTTGTGCAGGGTCATCAGCGAACCCATGGCCACCGAGCCCACCTGCTGCGGCACCGAGGAGATGCCCAGCACCGTGGACGGCCCGAGGATGCAGGCCCAGCCCAGCCCCATCACCGCGAAGGCGCCCAGCAGGTACGGCAGCGAGGTGCCCTCGGCAAAGCCGGCCTGCAGCAAGGCCGACAGGGCGAAGAACAGCAGCCCGGCCTGGATCAGCAGCGCCGGGCCCTTGCGGTCCACCAGCCGCCCCACCACCGGCGACAGCAGCGCCACGCCCAGGGTGGTGGGCAGTAGCAGCAGGCCGCTGGCCTGCACGCTTTCGCCACGGATCAGCGACAGGTACAGCGGCATCACGAAGAAGGCCACGCAGTAGAACAGCGCCAGGCCGAAGCTGGCGGTCACCGCGGCCACGAAGCGGCGGTTGGCGAACAGGCGCAGGTCGACGATGGGCGCACGCACCCGCAGCTCCACCGCGACGAAGGCGATGAAGGCCAGCGCGGCCAGGCCGACCAGGCCCAGGGTGGTGGCCGAGGCCCAGCCCCAGGCACCGCCCTGGACGATCACCAGCACCAGGCTCGGCAGGCCCACCAGCAGCAGCGCTGCACCGGCCCAGTCGAGCCGCGCGCCGTCCTGCTCGGCACGGGATTCGTCCGCCGCCAGGGCGATGATCGCCAGGCTGAGCAGCACGAAGGGCACGTTGACCAGGAAGATCCACTGCCAGCCGAAGGCGCTGGTGATCACCCCGCCCAGCACCGGTCCCACGGCGAGGCCGACGCCGTTGACGCCGAACAGCACGCCGAAGGCCTTGCCCTGCTCCTCGCTGGCGAAGGTGGCCGAGACGATGGCACCGGAGGCCGTGTACAGCACCGCACAGGCCAGCCCCTGGGCCACCCGCGCGGCCACCAGGGCATCGATGCTGGTGGCCAGCCCGGCACCGAGGGAGGCCAGGCCGAATACGGCGAGGCCGATGTTCAGCACCCGCCGGCGGCCATGCAGGTCGGCCAGCCGGCCTACCAGCACCATGGCGCTGGAGAGCGCGAGGATGAAGCCGTTGATCACCCATTGCAGGCTCTCCACCGAAGCACCGAGGTCGGCCTGCAGGGCCGGCAGCGCGGTGTTGACGATGGTGAAATCCACGCAACCGAGAAAACTGGCGATGCTCACACCGAGCAAGGCCCACCATTTGCGTTGCTGTTGCGCAAAAACGCTCATGGGAACTCCTTCCGTCATGACAGGGGGTGGAGGCCGTCGTCCGTGTGGCGTGGGGCCGTGGTTGGGGCGAATTCATTCGCCCAGGCAGCCCGAAGGACTGCGTATTTTTCGCGGATGAATCCGCTCCCACAGGTGGTTCATCAACCCTCCGGCTGTGTGCCGGGTGGATTGGCGATGCGGCGCATCGCTGGGCGAATGAATTCGCCCCTACAGGTTTTTGTGGGAGCGAATTCATTCGCGATGGGCGGCGCTAGCCGCCCCTAGATGACCTGGTCCTCAGATCGCAATCGCACTCCCCGCCCAGGCCGGGTGCACGGCGCCCGGGAGGGTGAAGGGGATCGGGATGCCGCGCTTCTTGAACTTCAGCGGCAGCCAGTGCACCCGGTCCGGCGCGTGGGGTTCGATCAGCAGGCGCCGGGCGGTGGCCATGGCGTTGGTCATCTGCTGCGGGTAGATCACGTAGTCGTAGCCCTCCTCCGCCCACAGCGGGAGGATGATCGGCACCTCTTCCAGGATGTACTCGCGGCACTGGGCGGCCGCGCGCTCGACGTCAGCCTCCGGGTCGCGCAATCGCAGGCGCTCGATGAACACGCCGATGGTGGCCTCGATGGCGCCGCGCAGGTCCTCGCTCTCGCGGTAGAGCTGGTCCACCTGCTGGCGCAGCTCCGCGTAGCGGTCGGAGGCCAGCTCCTGGTTCCAGCGGCTGATGGTCACCGGCGCCTCCAGGCCGGCCAGGTACTTGCGGTTGCGCGCCAGCCAGGCGTCGCCGTCGCGGATCGAGGCGGAGAGCGCCTCGCCCGGGGATTTGCCGTGCTTGTTGTGGCGCTGCAGGGTGTCGGCCACCACCACTTTCACCCGGCTGAAGCCGGACTTGTTGATCAGGTGCACGGTGGAACTGAGCTTCTGCTCCTCGTGGTACTCCTGGCCCACGCTCACGGCCAGCACGCAGCGCTTGCCGGTGAAGTCCAGTTCTTCGCCACCCTTGTTGAAATAGGCCTTGAGGTTGATCGCTTCCACATCGCTCATGTCTTTAGCTCCAGTAGGCAAGGGGCTGGTCGTCGCCGAAATAGCCGATGAATACGCCGAGGGTGACCCGGGTGGCGGTGGCCGAGGGGCGCACCGCGTGGATCAGCCGCGGGTTGAGGAAGATCAGGTCGCCGGGCTCGGGCTTGACCACCAGGTCCGGCGGCGGCAGCAGGTGCCGCTCGATGCCGTAGGCGCGCTCGCCGCGCAGGCGGTCGTACTCGATCTCGTCGGGGTGGATGCCCCAAATCTCCAGTTCGCCGCCGTCCTCGGGTATCTGCAGGTAGATGTTGGTGGAGAGCTGGGTCAGCAGCTTCGGCTCGTGGTCCTGGGGCGCATTGCGTTCCAGGTTGTCGGTGTGCGGGGTGAGGTCGACGCCGTTGCCCTGGAAGCGGGCGATGCCGACGAAGCACTTCTCGCCGTTCACATCCAGCAGCCGCGCGCCCTTGGGCCAGACCTCGTCGAGCAGCAGGCGCAGCTCGTCGATGGGCGATGCCAACGGGCTGAACACGCTGCGGATCTTGCGGATATTGGTGACGGCCTGGGCGTGGTAGTCGACCCGGCTGGCCTCGTCGCCGATTTCGATATAGGCCTTGCCCAGGCGCACGAACTCGGTCTGTTCGCTGAAGGCACCGCGCAGCTCGTGGCGGCTCAGGCGGTCGAGCGCCAGGGCCACGGTATCGGCCGAAGCGAAGCCTTTTATGAGAATCCCGTAAGTGCGGGCGTGGATAACATCGTGTATATGCGCTGCGGTCAATTCCTCGACCGTGGTAATGGTCAGCATGAAGACTCCTCGCGTATCCCTGGAAGTTGTCGTTCGTATTAACGGCAGGCGTCCCTGCCTGGTATGCATGCATGATCCGAGATCACCTGATCTGCATATTCAACAGGTCGCAACCACTTGTGAAATATCGATTTTCTCTAGCCTCCAAACTTTGTTTCCAATTAATACGAAGTTATTCAAGGTCAGCCCTAATCACTATTAACGCCACGCATGAAGATTATGAAAGTTACAGTTTGAAGTTGAACTTACGTGCAACTTACAACCGTCATTCATTGCACTTGTCGAGTCGAATTGAATTGCCGGTCCACCTGGTCTTCAGCCTCGAATCCCGGCCCGATCACGCCCTCGTCCCGGTACAGCCGGGCGGTGTCGGCGAGGTCCTGCACCAGGGCCTCGTCCACGTCCACCCGCCTGGGTTGCGAGTAGCGGTTGGAGCGCAGGTGCACCTCCAGCGGCAGGCCGCTCTGGCGCGCCTGGATCGCCGAGAAGGCCTCGACATGGGCGTTGGCCCAGTCCCAGGCGCGGCCGACGCGCTGGAGGAAGTCCCGCAGCTGCTCCGGCTTGTCGCGGATCGCCGCCGGGTTGGCCACCAGCAGCATGTTGCCGGCGAACAGCCCTTCCCCGCTGACCAGCACCCGCGTGCCGCCTTCCAGCTGCACCATGCTGGTGTACGGGTCCCAGGTGGCCCAGGCATCCGCCCCGCCGTTGGCCAGCAGGCTGCGGGACTCCCCCGGCTGCAGGAACACGAACGTCGCATCGCGCCCGCTGCGGCCCACCGAGCGCAGCGCCGCCAGCGCCAGGTAATGGCCGATGGAGCCGCGCGTGGTGGTGATGCGCTTGCCCACCAGGGATGCCGCCTCGGTGAGCGGCGAGCCCTCGGGCACGACGATGGCCACCGCCGTGGGCGTGACCTTCAGGCGCACCACGCCCACCGTCTTCAACCCGGCACCGGCCGAGGCGGCGAAGACGAAGGGCGCGACGCCCAGGGTGCCGACATCCACCGCGCCGGCGCTCAGCGCCTCGGCCGTGGGCGCCGCCGCGCCGAAGGCGGCGAACTCGATGGGGTACGGCACCGACTCCAGTTCGCCGGCGGCCTGCAGCAGCACCTGCAGCGAGTTCTTCTGGCTCGACACGCGCAGCGCCTCGGCGCCCAGCGCGGGGGCAGCCCCCAGCGCCAGGCACAGCAGGCCCGCCAGCAAACGGCCCTTGCCCATCATCAGAACGCCAGGCTCACGCGGCCGTAGTAGTAGCCGCCACCCAGGCCGTACGGGGAGAACATGCCGTACTCGTAGGTACCGGCCCAGGGCACGATGCCGATGCTGTCCGGGTATTCGTCGAACAGGTTGTTGGCGCCCAGGGCCACGGTGAGGTTCTGGGTGACGTCGTAGGCGACGTCGATGTCGGTGATCCACTTGGCGCTGTAGGTGCGGTCGTTGGCGGGGATGTTCGAGCCCTCGGTGTACTCGCCGTAGCGGGTCAGCGTCAGGTTCAGGGTCCAGTCGTCCACCTTGTAGTTGGTGTTGATGATCCACTTGTCCTTGGGCGTGGCCTTGGTCAGGTCGGTCTGCTGCTGGCGGTCGAACAGCACGTAGCCGGAACCCAGGCTGGAGAGCTCGGACGGCGTCTCGGCCAGGTCGCGGATGGTGGTCTTGTTGTGGTTGTAGGCCAGGCTCCAGCGCACCGTGCCGTACTCGTCCAGCGGTTGGCGGTACTCGGCCACCAGGTCGACGCCCTTGGTGCGGGTGTCGGCGGCGTTGGCGAAGTACTGGCCGGAGAGGTTCGGCGACAGGCCGTTGGCCACCAGGATCGCCGACACCGCCGGGCCGGTGAGCACGCCGGTCTGCAGGATGCGGTCGTCGATGTCGATCAGGTAGAAGTCGGCGGTCAGGCGCAGGCGGTCGGTGGGCTCGGCGGTGAAGCCCAGGCTGTAGTTGCGCGAGGTTTCCGGCTCCAGGGTCTCGGCACCGAGGGCGATGGCTTCCGGCGAGCCGGGGCGCATCTGCTTGGTACGCGCGGTGGTGGTGGAGCCGCCGGCACCGAAGAGGGTCACCGAGCTGGTGGAGGAGAACACGTTCTGCGCCAGGGACGGCGCGCGGAAGCCGTTGCTCAACGCCGCCCGCACCGCATAGCCCGGGGCGAACTCGTAGCGGGTGGTGAACTTGCCGCTGGTGGTCTCACCGATGTCCTGGTTGTACTTCTCGTGGCGCAGGGCGAAGGCGGTGTACCACTCGGGCGTGATGTTGAGGCCGAAGTCCACATAGGCGGCGCCGCTGTGGCGGATCATGTCGCCGGCGTCATCGGGCGTGGTGCCGTTGACCGAGAACAGGCCCGGGTCGGGGCGCGTGCCGGCGCTGGGGATGACGTAGCTGCCGTAGTTGTAGGAGTTGGGTTCACCCTCGGTGAGCTCGTATTTCTCCCAGCGGTATTCGATGCCGAAGGAGGTTTCCAGCGGGCTGCTCCAACCGATGTCCAGCGCGCGGCTGAAGTCCAGGTTGGTGGTCCACTGGTCGAAGATCTCGTCGGTCAGGTGGAAGCGCCGCTGGCTCAACAGCGGGTTGTTGGAAAGGTTGAGGTTGTTGTCGGTGTAGAGCTCGGCCTTGTCGCGGCCGTAGGTGGTGGAGAGGTCCCAGTCCCAGTCGGCGGCCAGGCCCTTGAGCCCGCCGAGGAACTGGTAGTCGGTCTCCTCCACTTCACGGGTGGCCTGGCCGCCCTTGGGGTACGGCGCATTGGGCAGCCAGGTGGTGGCGGTGATGTCGGTGGGCGCGCGGTGGCCGAGCACCTTCTTGCCATCGCGGTAGCTGAGGGTGGAGAAGGAGTAGAACTTGAGGTCATCGCCCAGCGGCAGCTCCAGGTTGTAGGCGCTGCTGTAGGTGCGGTCGCGGCCCAGGCCGTACTCTTCGCCCCAGCCGTGGCGCTGGGTGATGCGCGGGTCGGGCTGGCCGTTGGCGAGGGTGCCGAAGTTGCCGCGCACCGCGCCGGCGCGGTCGTAGGGCTCCTGCACCTTGGCGTCGAAGGAAAGGTTGAAGAAGCCGCCCTCCCCCAGGCCGAAGCCGAAGTTGGCGGCCTCGTGGCCGGTGGTGCCGTCGCCGCTGTAGTACTGGCCGAGGGAACTGTCCGAGGTGATCCCCTCGGCGTCCTTCTTGAGGATGATGTTGATCACCCCGGCGATGGCGTCGGAGCCGTACTGGGCGGCGGCGCCGTCGCGCAGCACCTCGATGCGCTCGATGGCGGCGGTGGGGATCAGGTCCAGGTCCACCGGCACGGCGGCGGTGCCGACCCGGGCGTTGTTGTTGATCATCGCGGTGTTATGGCGGCGCTTGCCGTTCACCAGGATCAGCACCTGGTCACCGCCCAGGCCGCGCATGCTGATGCCACGCACCAGGAAGGCGGTGCCGCCGCCGTTGATTGTGGGTGCGTTGAAGGATGGCAGCAGGCGCGTGAGCATGTCCTTGAGGCCGTTCTGGCCGCTGGTCTTCAACTGCTCGCCGGAGATCACGTCCACCGGCGCGGGGCTGTCGGTCACGGTGCGCTGCTGGCTGCCGCGCACGCCGGTCACCACCACGGTGGACAGTGTCGGGTCGCTGGCGGCCAGCGCCTCGCCGCCCAGGGCGAGGAGCAGCGCGGCGCTGAGGGGGGAAAGCGAGAAGGTCTTGCTGAAGGCGTTACGCATCACGGGACTTCCTGTAGGCGACCGCAACCCGGCCGCATCTGGCTCGATCTGTGGGGGATTGGGTCAGCGGGCCTTGGCGGCCACCGCCTCGACTTCGATCAGCGCGCCGGGCAGCACCAGCCCGGCCACCTGCACCGTGGTGCGGGTCGGCTTCAGCGGCTGCTTCTCGCTGCCGAAGAACTGCCGGAAACCGCGCTGCAGGCCCTCGAAGTCCATGCGCCCGTCCAGTTTCGGGTCGCCCACCAGGTACACCCGCAGTTGCACCACATCGCCCAGGCCGAGGCCGCGCGGGGCCAGGGCGGCCTCCACCTTGCGCAGCACGGCGACGGTCTGCGCCTCGGTGTCGCCGGCGGCGCGCAGGTCGTCCTTGGCGGCCTTGGGGTCGGCCGGGTCCGGCAGGATGCCGGAGACGAAGGTCAGCGCCGTGCCCGGCGGCAGGGTCGCCGACTGCAGGATCGGCGAGTTGGGATAGGTCGAGGGCACCCGCTCGATCTCCGCGGCCTGGCCGACGGTGGCGAAAAGGACACCCAACCCCAGAAGGGCATGTTTGAAAGGCATCGCGAAAGCTCCAAGGTCTGTGTTGGCGCCAGCCTCGGAGGTCCGCTACCTGGCAGGTGGATCTGGTTATGGATGTGGCGCGGCGTGGTTCAGGCCGTTTGCCGGTGTTGCGACGTGCCTTGCGCACGCTCGAAGATGTTCCGCACCACGCGCCGGGCAGCGCCGGCGGCGGCCTCCTGCCAGATGCCCACGCCGCTGTGGGCGAGGCCGTCGCTGGTCAGGTGCACGCGGCCCTGGGCCTGGTTGAGCAGGCCGTAGTCCGGCTCCGCCACCTCATGGCTGATCCAGGGGCCGAGACTGTGGGGAATGCGGTTCCAGGCGATGGCCAGCGGCTTGCGCAGGTCCTGCCCGTGGCCGGGGTGCAGCAGCTCCACGGCCTGGCGCGACAGGGCGATCTGCTCGTCGATGGTCTTGTCGCCGAATTTGCGCGCCACCTCGCCGTTGTTGTATGCGGCGATGAGGATGCCCTCGGCCTGGTTGAAGCCACCGCTGGGGTACCAGAGCCCGGAGGCCTCCTGGTTGATGAAGGAAAGCCCGCCGTAGATCTGGTAGTCGGTCTCCCAGAAGCGTCGCGACTGCCAGGCCACCTTGTTGGCGTAGCCGAACTGCACCGCCGAGATCGCCTGGCGCACCGGTGCGGTGAAGTTGCTGTCGATCCTGGCCAGCAGCGGCAGCGGCAGCGCGATCACCGCGTAGTCGCTGGTCACCTGCAGCTCGCGGCCGCTGCGGCGGTCGCGGTAGCCGATCTCCACGCGGTCCTCGTGGTTGCGGATGGAGCGCACCTCCGCACCCAGGCGCAGGGACGGCTGCAGGTGGCGCTGGAAGGCCGCCGGGATGCGGTCCATGCCGCCCACCGGCTGGAACATGGTGGGCGAGAATTCCGGGTATTCGTCGATCATCAGCGCGGTGCCCAGGGCCGGGTTGAGCAGCGTGCGCAGCGGCAGCGGCTCGTTCTTCTGCGCCAGCTGGTCGCCGGCACCGGGCCACACCTTGTAGCCGGAGCGCGCCGAGCCGAGGTAGTCGAGCTTCTCCGAGAGGTCGCCCCAGGTCTTGAGGAAACCCAGCAGGTTCTGCCGGTCGGCTGCGTTCAGCTCCTGGTCCAGGGCCTGGCGGTTGACCGCCTTGGCCAGCAGCTCGGCGATGTGGCCACGGCTGTCGTTCACCGCCTGGCGGATCTGCATCGGCGGTGCGGACAGGTCCGGGCGTACCAGGGCGTTGCGGCTGGTGTTGACCAGCACCTCCAGCTCCACGCCCAGCTCGCGGCAGTAGCCGAGCATCAACTGGTGGTGGCTGGGCAGGCGCGCGGGGCCGGCGTTGAAGTAGAAGCCTTCGTCGAAGTCGGCGACCTGGGTGGTGCCGTCGGTGTACTCGACGCGATCGCCACGGCGCAGCGTCCAGTTGCGCCCGCCGACCCGCTCGCGGGCCTCCAGCAGGGTCACGGCGAAACCGGCCTTGCGCAGCTCGTAGGCCGCCACCAGCCCGCCGATGCCGGCGCCGACCACGGTGACGCTGGCGCCCTGCCCCAGCCCGCTGGCCGGTTGCAGCGCCGCGTAGTTCTCCTGGCTGGCACCCGTGGCCGGGCTCATCACCCCGAGCACACCCATGGCCGCCATGGCGGCGCGGTAGCCCCCAACGGCACCGATGCGGGCGATGAGCTGTCGTCTGGTCAAAGGCATTGCAGGCACTCTCCTTGATTCCCTTCCACCAGGCATGGCTCGCCCGATGGCGCCCTTCCCTGGCTGCATCCGGATATCGCATCCGGTTATAGATTCACATCAAAGAGCTTCGAAATCGCTCTATGTGGAGCCATCCTATGGGGCGGAATTTGATAAGAGAAATACATTTTGAGCATATGCAAATATTAAAATGTTTCATTTTTATCAATCTGCATATTGCGCGAAACGCATAATTATCTTGAAACATCATGCCCGCTCGCCCCGAGGCACGGGCGGCGCGGTGTTGGCGGGAACGCGGAGCTGACGAGACGGGATGGCGATCGTAGGAGCGAGCTCTGCTCGCGAAGGGCGTGGCACCACCGTAGGTTGGGCTGAGGCACGAAGCCCAACGTTGCGGGGTTGGAAATCGCTGCGTTGGGCCTCGCTGCGCTCGGCACCAACCTACGGTCTACCGTCTGTAAATTCCGGCATGGGTTTCGCTTCGCTCGCGCAACGCCGCCCTACCCATCCTATGGTCTGCTCCAAAAAATCCGACAAAAACCCTTACATGAAAGATTTAAAAATCTTTCATGTAAGGAATTGCGCGACAGCAGAAATCACCCTACTCTGCGCAGCACACCCTTGAGGAGGAACACAGATGCCTCGCAAGACCACTACGGACAAGGCCGCCAAGAAGCCCTCCAGCACCGCTGGCAAGTCTTCCGCCGACTACGTCCGCGACATGAGGAACCGGCTCCGCGAAGCGGGGTTGGTGAAACGCGAGTTCTGGATACTTCCCGAGAACGTGAACGCCCTGAAGGGCATCGAGAGAGCTTTACGGCAGCCCTTCCTGGGCGACCGAGTCAAACTGGAGGACTACATGACCGAGAACAGCAACTGGACCCTCAGCTCGCTTCACAACGCCCTGGCCGAACTGGCCCTGGTGACGTCCGGCGAGATCCTGCTGAGCGTCATCGACGGCGAGCAGGCCGGGCTCAGGCTGACCATGAGCGAGTACGGCGACCTGCCGATCTACCTGGCAGTCGAGGGTGACCACATCATGGTCGACGCCACCCTGGTGCCGCTTGACCTGGTGGAGGATGCAAAGGAGTTCAACGCACTGGTGCTGCGTACCCGGGACCTGTTCCCGCTGTCCTCGGTCGGCGTCGAGGTTATCGACGGCCAGGAGGTGTACTCCATGTTCGGCGCCCTCAGCGCCGCCTCGTCGCTTACCGTCATCGTCCAGGAAATCTACACCCTGGCGGAAAACGTGATCCGCGCCGTCGAAGCCTTCGAAGACCACTTCAAGGCTTGACCGAATCCATTCAAGGAGAAGTTTTCATGAGTATCTGGAAGAAGATCATCACCGCCGTTCGTGGCGGCGCCTCCGAAGTCGGCGAAGCCATCGTCGACGCCAACGCCATCCGCATCCTCGAGCAGGAAATGCGTGACGCCGACCGCGCGGTGCTGCAGGCCAAGAACGGCCTGGTGGACATCAAGGCCAAGCAGAAACTGTCGCAGCAACGCCTGGAAAGCCTCAACGGCGACGTCGCCAACTGGGAAGCCAAGGCCACCTCAGCCCTGAACAAGGGCGAAGAAGGCCTGGCCCTGGAATGCGCCAACCGCATCGCCGAGATCGAGGCCCAGCGTGACCAGGAGCGCAACCAGTCCGAGCAGTTCGGCAAGCAGGCCGACCTCCTCCACGCCCAGGTCAACAAGGCCGAAGGCCAGCTCAAGAGCCTGAAGCAGCAGATCGAAATGGCCAAGGCCCGCGAAGTGGTGCAAAAAGCCCGCGTCGCCACCGCCGAAGCCACCGGTGGCGCCAACGGCAAGGTGGAGTCCGCCCTGGACAGCCTCAACCGCCTGCGCCAGCGCCAGGACGAGCAGGATGCCCGTCTGGCCGCCGCCGAAGAGCTGCAGACCGCTGCCAACGGCGGTGACCTGGAGCGTCGCCTGCAGGAAGCCGGCATCGGCGCCCAGAGCGGCAGCGGTGCCGATGTACTGGCCCGCTTGAAAGCCAAGCAAACCCCGGACGGATCGCAGTAGAATCCGCGCCCGGCAGGCGACCCCGGTCGCCTGCCCACCACCTACCCGCAAATGGAGTTCGGGGAACGCAGATGGAAACAGGCAAGCGACTCAGGGTCATCCTGGCACTGGCGGCGATGATGGCCGTGGTCCAGGTGATCAATACCCTCACCGCCAACAGCCTGGTCCACCATGGCATCCTCCCGCGCACCCTCAGCGGGCTCCAGGGGCTGATCTTCGCGCCCTTCCTGCACGGTTCCTTCGCTCATCTGCTGAGCAACCTGCCACCCTTCATCATCCTCAGCTGGTTGGTGTCCACCGAGGGGCTCGGGCGTTATGTCCGCGTGGCCCTGCTGGTGAGCATCCTCGGCGGCGGCATGGTCTGGTTGTTCGCCCGCAACAGTCTGCACATCGGCGCCAGCGGCCTGATCTTCGGGCTCTGGACCTACCTGTTGGCCCGCGCCTGGTACCAGCGCAGCATCGCCAGCCTGCTGGTCGCCCTGGTGGCCCTCGCCGGCTACAGCGGCCTGGTCTTCGGCTTCATCCCCACCCCGGGGATATCGGTGGAATCGCATATCGCCGGAGCCGTCGCCGGTTGCATCGTCGCCTGGCTGATGCACTCGAAGTCGCTCCTCGAAACCGCCCACTGACCCCGCCCCCTTAACCACTCGAAAAGGATCAATGGAGTTGATTCCATGTCGCTGATCTTGCTGTTGCGGCACCAAACCTCGGCCTTCTTCCAGCGCTTCGGCTGGGCCGGCATCGGCTCGCTGCTGGCCATCCACTACCTGGCGTCCTACCTGCTCCTGGCGCTGGCCGGTGAGCAGCACCTGCTGCAAGGGCAGGACTTCACCTATTTCTATTTCACCACCGCGACGACCGTGGGCTATGGCGACCTCTCCCCCAAGAGCGCCTTCGGCAAACTCGTCACGGCACTGTGGATCATGCTGGGCGGCATCGCCCTGCTCACTGCGGTCATCGGCAAGGCATCGGCTTCGGTCGGCGAACTCTGGAGAAAGAACATGAAAGGCCTGGGCGACTACTCCAACCTCAAGGGCCACACCGTCCTCATCGGCTGGGAAGGCGAAGCCAGCGAGCGCATCGTCGAGCTGCTCTACCAGGACGAAGCCACGCGGGACGACAGCCTGGTGATCTGCGACGCGCTGATCGAGGAAAACCCTCTGCCCGGGCGCGCCTCCTTCGTCCGTGGTGATTCGCTGGACAACCCCGTGCTGCTGCGCCGCGCCGGCATCGAGAGCGCCGAGCGCATCCTTGTGCACACCCGCTCCGACAGCCTGACCCTGGCCATCGTCCTCACCATCAAGGCGATCGGCACGCGCGCCCATGTGGTCGCGCACTTCAACGACTCCGAGCGCGCCGCCCTCGCCCGCCGCTACGCCCCCGAGCTGGAGTGCACCTCCAACATGGCCATCGAGATGCTGGTGCGCGCCTCCCAGGACCCGGGCTCCAGCGCCGTGGTCACCGAGCTGCTGTGTGTCGGCGACGGCGCCACCCAGTTCCGCCATGTACTGCCCGAGGGTTTCAGTGGTACCTGCGGCGAGCTGTACATCCGCCTGCGCCAGGACCACGACGCCACCCTCATCGGCTACCGCGCCTCAGGCTCCAGCCGCTTCGAGATCAACCCCGCCAACGCGCTGGAAATCCGCGGTGGGGAAATCTTCTACATCGCCAGTGAACGCCTGGAGGAGAACGCACTATGAGCAAACTCAAGCGCTGGCTGGGCCTGGAACCGCCGCTGCCTTCCAGCGACGCGCACCGCCACCCCAGTGACAGCCGCCCTCTGGGGCTGGCAGCGGGCCGCATGCTCTGCCTGAACCCTTCGCTGGCGACGCTGCTCGACGGCCAGTCCCACGTCACTCTCCCCGGCGACGAGAAGATCTGGGCCGTCGGCACCATCGAGCTTGGCCAGTCCACGCGGATCAAGCGCTACTACCTGGACAATGAGGATTACTTCCTGCAAGTGATCATGAACGGCCCCCAGGACAGCGACATCGAGGCGGTGATCCTGTTCGGCTACCACCAGGTCACCCCCATCAACAGCCGCGAGGAACTGCTGCGCCTGGCCGGGCCCAATGCCCGCATCGGCATGCAGGTCTACGAGCTGGAGGGCGAGGAATACGGCCGCCAGTGGGGCAGCGAAGACGGCCAGACCGAGCTGGTGCCCATGCACGAGTACGTGGTCAGCCCCGAAGCCAGTTATGGCGTGGTGCATCAGAGCATGCTCTACGCCCGCGAGATCGGCTTGCTCAACCGGAGGGAGTTCCTGCTCTTCTCGGTGGAGGAAGACGAAGAAGGTGCCATCGCCCTGACCACCGCGGTGGGCGTGACACTGCAGATCACCGACATCCAAGTTCTCTAACCAAGGAAGATCCACCATGCTCGACGCGCTGCGCATGTCGCTCAACTCAACCGCCGTCATCGGCTTCGTCATCTACATCCTGGTGGCGGCGGCCCTGTTCGCCCTGTTCCAGTTCATCTACACCCGCGTCACCCCGCACCGCGAGTTCGCCCTGATCCGCGAAGGCAACAGCGCAGCGGCCATCGCCCTGGGCGGCTCGCTGATCGGCTTCGCCCTGCCGGCCAGCAACATCATCACCTACAGCGTCAGCGTCCTCGATTTCGTGGTCTGGGTAGTGATCGCCGCCGTCGTCCAGCTGCTGGCGTTCTTCGTCACCAGCCTGGTGCTCAAGGACCTGCCCGGCCGCATCGCCCGTGGCGAGTACGCCGCCGCCATCTACTCCGGCGCCGTGGCCGTCAGCATCGGCCTGCTCAACTCCGCCTGCATGACCCCTTCGACCTGATCCCCGGCCGCGCAAGGAAATCCAGATGAGAAAGCGCAATTCCATCCAGCTGGTGCTCGCCGGCACACTGCCGCTGGCCCTGGCCGGCTGCAACGACCCGCAGGACACCGTGCAGATCAGCGCCACCAAGACCTTCAAGAACGTGCAGGCCTGCGTGGCCGACAAGTTCCCGGTCGACGTCTGCTCGGACGCCTACATGACCGCCATGGCCGACCACAAGCTGATCGCCCCCACCTACGACAGCCAGGCCGCATGCGACGCCGACTTCGTGCCCGACTACTGCCAGCCCACCTCGGGCGGCAAGTTCATGCCGCGCCTGGCCGGCTTCGAACTGTCGATGACCAATGAGGTCTCCCGCGCCAGCTACGAGCAGGCCGAGCAGCAGGTGGTGCACAGCACCGGCCACAGCGACAACGGCCTGATCACCGGCATCCTCATCGGCCAGATGATGGGCAGCGGTGGCAACCACTACTACTCGCAGCCGATCTACCGCTACCGCGACGCCCGTGGCAGCTACAGCACCTCCACGCTGTCCCGGCAGATCGAACAGGGCAAGACCTTCAGCCGCTCCAACCAGGCGCGCAACAGCCCGACCTCGACCTACACCCAGCAGACCCTGGGCAAGAGCCTGAGCAGCAAGACCGGCAAGGGTGGCTCGGCGGTGGCCTCGACCATCTCCCGTGGCGGCTTCGGCTCCGAGGCCAACGCACGCGGTGGCTGGGGCGGCAAGACCGGCGGCTTCGGGTTCGGTGGCTAAGGACTGCAGATGAAAAAGATCAGCATCGAAGAACGCCCGGGCTGGCAGGCGCAGGTGGAGCGTGAGGGCTTCCTGTTCCACACCATCGACGGCGAACGCTACTGGGACGAGCGCGGCTACTACCTGTTCACCCGCGAGCAGGTGACCCGCGATATCGAGCAACCCACCCGCGAACTGCACGAGATGTGCCTGGACGTGGTCGATCGCGTGGTGGCGAGCGAGGAGCTGCTCAGCGGCCTGGCCATCCCCCGGCGTTCTTCGATCTGGTCCGCACCTCCTGGCTGGAGGGGCACCCACACCTCTACGGGCGCATGGACTTCAGCTACGACGGCAAGGGACCGGCCAAGCTGCTGGAGATCAACGCCGACACGCCGACCTCGCTGCTCGAATGCGCCTCGGTGCAGCTGCTCTGGCTGGAAGACCAGATACGTCGCGGCGCCCTCCCCGCCGAGGCCGATCAGTTCAACACCCTGGCCGAAGACCTGATCCGCGCGCTGGGCACCTTCCGCAAGGACATCCCCTTCCACTTCGCCGCCATCGCCGGCTCCATCGAGGATCGCGGCACCACCGACTTCCTTGCGCAGATGGCCCGGCTGGCCGGCATCGATACACGGCACATCGACATCGAGGATATAGGCCTGAACGGCGACGGCCGCTTCGTCGACCTGCAGGGGCAGTGGATTCCCCGGCTGTTCAAGCTGCACGCCTGGGAGCACATCTTCAGCGAGGCGTTCGGCAAGGCCGTGCCGGGCTGCGACACCCAGTTCGTCGAGCCGGCCTGGAAGTCGATTATCAGCAACAAGGGCATCCTGCCGCTGCTGTGGAAATTCAACGAGGGCCACCCCAACCTGCTTCCCACCCAGGTCGACGCCAACCCGCGCACACCGGTGCCCCGGGGCTGGGTGCGCAAGCCGTTCTTCTCCCGCGAGGGCGCCAACATCGAGATCCGCACCCAGCAGGACGAAGTGGTGGTGCAGGACGGCCCCTACACCGACGCCCCCTACATCCTCCAGCAGTTCTCGCCCCTGCCCCGCTTCGGCGACAGCTACACACTGATCGGCTCCTGGATCGTCGGCGATACCGCCTCCGGCATGGGCATCCGCGAGGACGACAGCCTCATCACCAAGGACACCAGCCGTTTCCTGCCCCATGTGGTGATGGATTGAGTTGCCGAGGCTGGCGCGCTCCCTCGTAGGATGGCGTAGAGCGAAGCGAAACCCATCAGCGACGTCAGCATGGGTTTCGTACCTCTACCCATCCTACGAAGCCAGCACCGAGGCACTCACCGTAGGTTGGGCTGAGGTACGAAGCCCAACATGACCAGGCCCAGCATCACACCGTTGGGCCTCGCTGCGCTCGGCACCAACCTACGGGCTGAAGCCTGGGCTACCGTCTCGTCACCTGCCGCCTTGAGGGCGTCCGTAGGATGGCGTAGAGCGCAGCGAAACCCATCGGCGACGTTCGTACCTCACGGAGATGCCGCCCGCCCCATCCTACGGAGCAGTTCCGGCAGCTTCGGCAGCGGCCAGTACTCGCAATAGATTTCCACCCCAGATGGCAGCGAGGTCCTGCTCGCTGTAGCCGGCGGCGAGCAGGCGTTCGCTGATGCGTGGCAGGTCGCTGACGTCGCGCAGGCCTTCCACGCCGCCGCCACCGTCCCAGTCGGCGCCGATGCCGACGTGTTGCGGGCCGACCACGTCGAGGATGTGCAGCAGGTGTGCCATGAAGTCGTCCAGGCGCGTGGGCGGAAGCGGGTAGCGGGCGTCGGCCTCGCGGATGCGCCGGGCGAGGTCGGCCACCTGCTCCGGGGAGAGGCTGGCGGCCAGGCGGAACTCGCGATAGAGCGGCGCCAGGACCTTGTCCCGCTCGGGGTTTGGCGGCCGGGGGACCAGGTCGCTGGGGAAGCTGTTGACCTGTATCACGCCGCCCTTTTCCGCGAGCCTGCGCAGCCGCGCGTCGTCGAGGTTGCGCGGGTGCGGGCCGATGGCGCGGGCGCCGGAGTGGGAGGCGATCACCGGCGCGCGGGACAGCGCCAGCACCTGGTCGAACACCGCGTCGGAGGCATGGGACACATCGATGAGAATGCCCAGCCGGTTGGCCTCCCCCACCAGTTCGCGCCCCGCCGGGCTGAGACCGTGCCATTCCGGCAGCGCGGTGGCCGAGTCGGCGAATGAATTGTTCTGCGCGTGCACCAGGCCGAGCATGCGCAGCCCCAGGCGCTGGTAGGTGGCCAGGCGGCCCGGGTCGGCGGCCAGGGGCTCGGCGTTCTCCATGCTGATCAGCACCACGCGGCGCCCCGAGGCGACGATGCCGGGCACCTCCTGCGCGCGGGTGGCCAGGGCGAATTCATCGGGCCGCGCGGCGACCATGTCACGGATGCGGGTGATCACCGCCAGGCCGTGTTCGCTGGCCAGGGTGCGCCCCTCCGCCGTGCGCGGGCCCTGGGGCGTGAACACGGCGAAGAAGCCGCCATCCAGCCCGCCCTCGCGCATGCGCGGCAGGTCGACCTGGGACAGGTCGTCGGCGTAGCGGTGGCGCTGGCTGATGTCCCAGCCGGGCCGCGCCAGTTGCATGGGGGTGTCGAGGTGGCTGTCGAGCACCAGCAGCCGCTCGTGGAGGGCGCGGATAGCGGGCGGGACGTCGGCAGCCTGGGCGCTGCCGGTGAGCAGTGCCAGGGCGATCAGGATGGGTTTGAAGGGCATGGAGCCGGGTCCTTGGCGGTTTGTAGGTCGGGTGAAACCCGGCGTATTGCAGCGGCTCAACCCCAGCGGAAGCTCCGATCCCACAACGGCGCCACGTCCAGCCGCTGCGGCAGCACACCGGCCTCGAAGAAGGTGTCGGCCACGGCCTGCTGGGAGCGCACGGCGGCGTCGTCCACCGCCTGCAGCACGCGGGGCCCGCTCTGGGCCTTGTACTGGGCGAGGAACACCTCGCGGGGGATGCCGAGGATCTTCTCGCTCTTCGCCGCCCAGGCCTCGGGGTTGTGCTGCACCCATTGCCAGCTGCGGTACTCGCGCTGGACGTAGTCCTCGATGGCGGCGCGCTTGTCCGGGTCGGCGATGGCGCGCTGGTTGGCGGCGATCACGTAGTTGCCGGAGAGGTAGCCCTGCCCCGTGCGCAGCACCCGCGCGCCGCTGCGCAGTTCGGCCAGCTGGATGAAGTAGCCGAAGGTCACCCAGACATCCAGGTTGCCGTTCTGGAAGGCGGCGAAACCGTCCTGGGGCGTCAGCGCGAAGGGCTGGATATCGGCCAGGGTCAGGCCCTGCTCCTTGAGCGCACGCAGCAGCATGTAGTGCGAGGAGGTGGAGCGGATGTAGCCCACGCGCTTGCCCGGCAGCTCCGCCAGGGACTGCATGGCCGAGCCCTTGGGCACCACGAAGGCCTGGTTGTTGACGTCGCCGGTGAGCACGGCGATGAGCTTCACCGGCGCCTGGTTCCTGATGCCGAAGATCGGCGGGATCTCGCTCATGGGCGCGAGGTCCAGGGTGCCGCTGATCAGCGCTTCGAATCCGAGGTTGCCGCCGTTGAATTCGGCGTACTTCACCGCGTAGGGCGGGCGCTCGATGCCCGCCTCGTCGAAGAAGGTGGGCGCCGCGCCCTTGTAGGTGGCCACGTTCAGGCCGATGCCGTTCCAGTCCCGGGCGAAGGCCGTGGGCAACGCGCAGGCGAGCCCGGCCAGGGCGGAATACTGGAGGAAATGACGGCGATTCATGGGGGCTCCTTGCAATCAGTCGAGGAAGTCGGGCTCGTCGCGCAACAGGCGGTCCCAGTAGGGCTGGAAGCTGAACCAGCCGCCGAATTCGGTGCCCACCTGGCGCGCGGTGTGTTCGGCCACGGCCGGGGGAATGGGCCGGGGCGTGCCGGCGGCTTCGGCCAGCAGTTGGGCGTGGGCGGCGTTGTCCAGGGCGATGAAGCGCCACACCGCCGCCTCCACCGTGCGGCCGACGGTGAGCAGGCCGTGGTTCTGCAGGATCAGCGCGACGTTGCTCGGCCCCAGGGTGGCGGCGATGCGCGCGCCCTCGCTGGCTTCCAGCACCACGCCGGTGAAGTTGTCGAACAGCGCGTGCTTGCCGTGGAATGCGCAGGCGTCCTGAGTCAGCGGGTCGAGCAGGCGCCCGAGGCTGGACCAGGCCTTGCCATAGAGCGAATGGGCATGGGCGGCGGCGACCACGTCCGGCCTGGCCTCGTGCAGCGCGGCATGGATGGCGAAGGCGGCGAGGTTGAGCGCGCCCTGCCCTTCGACGATTTCGCCGTGGGGGTTGACCAGCAGCAGGTCGGAGACGCGGATGTGGCCGAAGTACACGCCCACCGGGTTGACCCAGAAGTGGTCGGGAAACTCCGGGTCGCGCACGGTGATGTGCCCGGCGCCGCCCATGTCGAAGCCGTACCGGGCGAACAGGCGGAAGGAGCCGGCCAGGCGCTGCTTGCGCAGCAGGCGCTCGGCCTCGACCGTGGGCTGCTGCGGCGGCTCCTGCCAGCGGAATACGGTGTGGCCGTCGCGGGGCAGCGAGTAGGCCGTGGGTTGCGGGGTGCCGGTGAGGCCGGTCAGCCTGGCGGTCATGCGGTTTCTCCTTGAAGGGCCGGCGGGCTCAGTAGCCACGTGCGGCCTGCACCAGGTTCTCCAGCGGTTGCCCGCTGTGGAAACGTTCGAGGTTGCGCGCCAGCAGCGCGACGAGGTTGCGGTACACCTGCGGCGTGTTGGCCGAGGTGTGGGGGCTCAGCCGTACACGGGGATGGCTGTAGAACGGGTGCCCGGCCGGCAGCGGCTCGGGGTCGGTGACATCGAGGCTGGCCAGGGCCAGGCGCCCGTCGTCCAGGGCCTGGAGCAACGCGGCCTGGTCCACCAGGGCGCCACGCGCGACGTTGATCAGGTGCAGGCCGGGGCGCGCCGACGCCAGGGTCTGGCGGTTGACCACGTGGTGCGTCTCGGCGGTGGCGGGCGCGGCCAGCACCAGGTGATCGGCACGGGCGAAGAGTTCATGGATGTTGCCGGCACGCTGCACGCCGTCCAGGCCGAAGGGCTGGGGCGAACGGCGCAGGGCGAGCACCTGCATGTCCAGCGCCAGGGCCTTGCGCGCCAGGTCCCGGGCGATGCTGCCGAAGCCGTAGAGGCCGAGGGTGCTGCCGGCCAAGGACGCCAGCGGGCGTTGCCGCCAGGCGTCGGCGCTGTCGATCCACAGCTCGGGCAGTTGCTTGGCGGCGGCGAAGATGGCCGCCAGGGCGAACTCGGCGATGCTGCTGGCGGTGGCGCCCCGGGCGCTGGCCACCGGCAGGCCGTCGAACAGCCAGGGCGGGAAGAAATCCAGCCCCGAGCTCACCAGTTGCACGAAGCCCAGGCCGAAGGGCCAGCCGGCGGGCGGCTCGGCGGCGTTGCGCCAATCGGCGTGGGGCGCGGCGAGCAGCACCTGTATGTCCGTCGGCAGCGTGCTGGGTACTCCACGAGGCAGGTCCAGCACCTCCACGCCCGGCAGGCGCGCGCGCAGCAGGTCGTTGAAGGTGCCGTCCAGCTGGCTGGCGATGCGCGCCCGGCTCATGCCTGCCCGCCCCGGCTGGGCAAGGCGAACGCGGCGCGACCGGCGGCGCCGAGCACGGCGTCGTTCTGCGGGGTGTGGATGCGGCTGCAGAGCACGTCGCGGTAGTGCCGCTCCAGTGGGTTGCCCCGGGCCAGGGCCGGGTTGCCGATGGCTTCCACGCCCAGCTCCACGGCGGTGATGGCCTGGGTGGTGACCAGGTACTTGACCTGGGTCGCCTCGCTGGCGGGGATGCGGCCTTCGGCGGCGGCATCGAGCAGCACGCGGTTGGACAGCAGCAGCGCGTCGATGCGCCCCACCAGCTCCTGGAAGCGCGGCAGGCTGGAGAGCGGCGCGCCGAGGTTGGCCGGCGTGCGCTCGGCCAGCCAGCCCACCAGCCAGTCCCGGGCGGCGCGGGCGACGCCGTCGTAGATGCTGGAGAGCAGCACGGCGAGCCAGAGCACGCCGCTGGAGTCCAGTTCCGAGGGGCGCGGCTGGCTGGCGGGGAGGATGTCCACGGCGTATTCGTCGGGCACCAGGACGTCGTCGAAGACCACGTCGTGGCTGCAGGTGGCGCGCATGCCCAGGTGGTCCCAGGTTTCCTCGATGCGGATGCCCGGCGTGTCGCGGTGCACCAGCCAGGTGCCGACGCGGGGCTCGGTTTCGTCGCTGCGCGCCCACACAGAAAGCCAGGTGAGCCCGGGGATGCCGGTGGAGTAGATCTTCCGCCCGCTGATGCGCCAGCCCTCGGGCGCGCGCCGGGCGATGGTGCCCGGCAGGCCGCCACGGGCGGGGGTGCCCAGGTCCGGCTCCACGCGCAGGGCGTTGATCAGCGCGCCCTCTTCCACCGCCTCGCGGGCCAGGCGCAGGCGCAGGTGCTCGGGCCAGGCCTGGTTGGCCTGCAGGCGCGCGTGCTGCAGGTATTGCATCACCAGCACCAGGGCGGTGGACGGCTCGCCCCGCGCCACGGCGGCGATCACCCGGCGCGCCTGGGCCAGGCTGGCCTCGCTGCCGCCGAGGCGACGCGGCACGGTGAGGGCGATGAGGCCGTGCTCGTGCAGGCGGCGCAGGTTGGCGTGGGGGAATTCGCCGTGGCGGTCGTAATGGGCGGCGCTGGCGGCGAACTCGTCGCTGAGCTGGGCCAGCAGGTCGGCGAAGGCCGGGGAATCGAGGTCGGGCACGCGGGCCGTCTCCTTGGCGGTTTTCAGGTCGAGGCTCATCGTTGGGCGGTCCGTGCGAGGGTGTGGACGAAGGGGCTGGCCGGCGCTTCGACGCCGAGCAGGGTGAGCAGGTGCTGGCGCAGCTCCTGGAAGCCGCGGCTGGCCACCTCCCGTGGACGCGGCAGGCGCACGGGGATCTGCTCGGCGATGCGCCCGGCCTCCAGCACGACGACGCGATCGGCCAGCAGCACGGCCTCGTCGACGTCGTGGGTGACCAGCAGCACCGAGGGCTGGTGGGTGCGCCACAGCTCGATGATCAGTTGGTGCATGCGGATACGGGTCAGGGCGTCCAGCGCGGCGAAGGGCTCGTCCAGCAGCAGCAACTCCGGCTCGCGCACCAGGGCGCGGGCCAGTGCCACGCGCTGCGCCTCGCCGCCGGACAGGGTGCCGGGCCAGGCGTCGAGGCGGTGGCCCAGCCCCACTTCCTGCAAGGCGGCCAGGGCGCGGGTCTGCGGGTTGGCGCCGCGCAGGCCGAGGGCGACGTTGCGCCAGGCGCGCTTCCAGGGCATCAGCCGGGGCTCCTGGAACACCGCCGCGTGGGCCTCGGGCACTTCCAGCGTGCCGCCGTCCACCGCGTCCAGCCCGGCCAGGGCGCGCAGCAGGGTGGTCTTGCCCGAGCCGCTGCGCCCCAGCAGGGCGACGAATTCGCCGGCACCCAACTCCAGGTCGAGGCCGTCGAGCACGGCCTGGCCGGCGAAGCGACGGGTCAGCCCGCGCACGCGCACCGGTGGGCGCAGGCGTTGCAGCGCAACATCCATGGTCAGTTCCTTATGAAGGTGGGGCGCCAGGCCAGGGCCAGGCGTTCGAGCAGGCGCACCAGGGCGTCGATGGACAGGCCCAGCACGCTGTAGACGATGAGGCAGATGACGATCACGTCGGTGCGCATGAAATCGCGGGCGTCGTTGACCAGGTAGCCGAGGCCGGCGCTGGCGTTGATCTGCTCCACCACCACCAGGCCGAGCCAGCTGATGCCGAAGGCGTAGCGCAGGCCGACGAAGAAGGACGGCAAGGCACCGGGCAGGATGACGTGGACCACCAGCTCCAGGCGGCTGAGGCCGAACAGGCGCCCGGCCTCCACCAGCTTGGGGTCGACGCCACGGATGCCGGAGAACAGCGTGAGGTAGACCGGGAAGGTGGTGCCGAGGGCGATCAGGGCGATCTTCGGCGTCTCACCCACGCCGAACCAGAGGATGAACAGCGGCACGATGGCCAGGAACGGCAGCGTGCGCAGCATCTGCACCGGGGAGTCGATGATCAGCTCGCCCCGGCGCGACAGGCCGGCCAGCAGGGCCAGCACCGTGCCGATGGACACGCCTATGGCCAGGCCGCTGAGGGCGCGCTTGAGGGACACCCAGAGGTGCCCGGCCAGTTCGCCGCTGGCGATCATCTGCCAGAGGGTGTCGCCGATGGCGCTGGGCGCGGCGATGATGCGCGCCGGCAGCAGGCCCGTGCGGGAGGCCAGCTCCCAGAGCAGGAGCAGCACCAGCGGGCTGACCAGGCGCAGGCCGAGGTTGCTCCAGCCCTTCCAGCGCAGGGGCGCCAGCAGGGCCGTCAGTGCGGTGCCCGGGGGCACCAGGGCGTTGCTTCGCCGGGACATTCCTTCTCCTCGCTCGGGGCCTTTCCAATGGTCGGGGGCCGCAGGCGGGAGGTTGGATCGAGCCCGCTGCAGCCTGGCTTGACCCACATGCTATCCATCTAAAAAACCGCAGTGAAATTCGATCTGGTTCTAATCTAATATACAAATCGCGCATCTAACAGATGCGGTTACATGCAAGATGCTTTGGTTATGAGCCTGCCGCGGCCCCCTCCTCCGCCTGGTGCGCCACGCGCTGGGCCACGGTCTCGCCGAACAGCGCCACCGGCGCCTGCAGGTTGCCGAGGAAGCGCGGGTGGATCAGCCACAGGTCGATCACCGGCTTGAAGTCGCTCACCGGCACCACCTCCAGGCGCTCGCGGTGGCGGCTGTTCTCCAGCAGCGGGCGCGGCACCAGGCCGAAGCCCAGGCCATTGGCGATCAGCCCCAGCTGCAGCTCGGTGCCGAAGGTCTCCAGGTTGATGCGCAGCGACAGCCCCTCGTCGCTCAGGGCGCGTTGCAGGCCGGCGCGGAAGCCGCAGCCATCGGGGTTCAGCACCCAGCCGCGCTGGTAGCAGTCGGCGAGCTTGCAGGAGCGCTTGCGCACCTCGCCCTTGGCCGCGACCACCACCAGGTCCATGCGCGCCAGGGAGCGCCCGACGATGCCTTCGGGGAACACCTTGCCCGCCGGGAACAGCGCCGCCACGGCGTCCAGCTCGCCGTTCTCCATCTTGCCCAGCAGGTGGCTGCCCCAGCCGGTGGAGACCTGGGTCTGCAGGTCCGGGTAGAGGGTCTTGAGCTGGCTGAGGGCGTCCAGCAGCACCACGTCGCCCACCGTCTGCGGCACGCCCAGGCGCAGCACGCCGCTGGGGGAGGAATCGCTCAGCACCAGTTCGCGCAGGGCGTCCATCTCGCGCAGCACCGCGCGGCATTGCTCGTACACGCGCATGCCCATGGGCGTGGGCTTCAGCGGCTTGGTGTTGCGGTCCAGCAGGCTGACGCCGAGGGCCTCCTCGAAGTTCTGCACGCGCCGGGTGATGGCCGGCTGGGTGAGCTGCAGGGACTCCGCCGCCTGGCTGATCGACTGGCTGCGGATGACGGCCACGAATGCATCGATATCATCTATCTTCATTCTTTATTCGCATAATAAATGGCTGGAAGAATACGCAAGAAGAATAATATCTTTTGCCCCGGCACGGTAGCGGTTACCGCTGCGCACTCACGGACATCGAGGGAACCATGTCTCAAACGCCCAACCTCGGACGACTACGCGGCTTCATCGTCGACCTCGCCGACCTCCTCGCCCAGGCACCGGACGAGCCACGGATACTCGACCAGGGCGCCGCGCTGCTGCGCGACCTGGTGAGCACCGACGACTGGCTGCCGGACGCCTACGCCCAGCCCAGCCCGGAGCGCTACCAGCAGTACCTGCTGCACGCGGACTCACGCCAGGCCTTCTCCATCGTCAGCTTCGTCTGGGGCCCCGGCCAGTCCACCCCGGTGCACGACCACCGCACCTGGGGGCTGATCGGCATGCTGCGCGGCGCCGAACTCAGCCAGGGCTTCGCCCGCAACGCCGACGGCAGCCTGCGGCCCGACGGCGCGGCCGAATCCCTGCAACCGGGCGATGTGGTCGCCGTGTCGCCCCGGGTGGGCGACATCCACCAGGTGCGCAATGCCTTCGAGAACCGCACCTCCATCAGCATCCACGTGTACGGCGCCAACATCGGCGCGGTGCGCCGCGCCGTCTATGCCGAGGGCGGCGTCGAGAAACCCTTCATCTCCGGTTATTCCAACCTCCACCTGCCCAATATCTGGGACCTGTCGAAAGAGAGCCTGGCGCCATGAGCCGCATCCCCCTTCGCCGTTTTGCCGACATCCGCTCCGCCCTCCTCGCCCACGAGGAAGTCGCCCTCATCGATCTGCGCGAGGAGGCCCCCTTCGCCGAGGCGCACCCCCTGTTCGCCGCCAATATCCCGCTGTCCAAGCTCGAACTGGAAGTGCTCGACCGCGTGCCCCGCCGCGACACCGCCGTGACCCTCTACGACGACGGCGAAGGCCTGGCCGAACGCGCCGCCGAGCGCCTGCTGCAACTCGGCTACAGCGACGTGGCCCTACTGGAAGGCGGCCTGGCCGGCTGGCGCGAGGCCGGTGGCGAGCTGTTCCGCGACGTCAACGTGCCCAGCAAGGCCTTCGGCGAACTGGTGGAAAGCCAGCGCCACACGCCCTCCCTCGCCGCCGAAGAAGTGAAGGCGCTGCTGGACGCCAAAGCCGACGTGGTGGTGCTCGACGCCCGCCGCTTCGACGAGTACCAGACCATGAACATCCCCGGCTCCATCAGCGTGCCCGGCGCCGAACTGGTGCTGCGCGTACGCGAACTGGCGCCGGCCCCGAGCACCCGTGTGATCGTCAACTGTGCCGGGCGCACCCGCAGCATCATCGGCACCCAATCCCTGGTGAACGCCGGCATCCCAAACCCGGTGGCCGCCCTGCGCAACGGCACCATCGGCTGGACCCTGGCCGGGCAGACGCTGGAGCACGGCCAGCAACGGCGCTTCGCCGAGGTCGGCCAGCACACCCGCGAACAGGCCGCACAGGCAGCCCGCGCCGTGGCCGACAAGGCCGGCGTACACCGCGCCGGCCTCGCGCAGCTAAGCGCATGGCGCGCCGAGGCCGGCCGCACCACCTACCTGTTCGACGTGCGCACCGAAGAGGAATACCGCGCCGGCCACCTGCCCGGCGCCCGCTGGGTCGCCGGCGGCCAGCTGGTGCAGGAGACCGACCACTACGCCAGCGTGCGCGGCGCGCGCATCGTCCTCGCCGACGACGACGGCACCCGCGCCAACATGACCGGCTCCTGGCTGGCGCAACTGGGTTGGGAGGTGCATGTGCTCGATGGACTCACGGCAGCGGACTTCAGCGAGAGCGGCGCCTGGCGCCCCACCCTGCCCGCCCTGCCCCAGGTCGAAGCCATCGCCCCCCAGACCCTGGCCACCTGGCTGGAGCATGGCGACACGTCGGTGCTGGACTTCACTGCCAGCGCCAACCACGTCAAACGCCACATCCCCGGCGCCCGCTGGGTGCTGCGCGCCCAACTGCGCGAAGCCCTCGCCGCAGGCCCCAAAGCCGAGCGCTACGTCCTCACCTGCGGCAGCGGCCTGCTGGCCCGCTTCGCCGTGGACGAAGTGGCCGCCATCACCGGCAAACCCGCCTTCCTGCTCGACGGCGGCAACACCGCCTGGGCCGACGCCGGCCTGCCGGTGGAAGCCGGTGAAAGCGGCCTGCTGTCACCGCGCATCGACCGCTACCGCCGCCCCTACGAAGGCACCGACAACCCGCGCGAGGCCATGCAGGCGTACCTGGATTGGGAGTTCGGGTTGGTGGAGCAGTTGGGGCGGGATGGGACGCATGGGTTCTTTGTGGTGTGAGTGACAGCCGAGGCAGGTGCTTGCATGAGTGCCTGCTTCAGCGGCGTTCGACTAGAAACCCGATGAGTGAAGCCTTTGCCGTATCCATTCACAGAGCTGAGCATCAAGACAGGCGGGGATGTGTTCATCCCCACCCCAGGATCGATTGATCCGATGTTCCCACTCCATGGCTACATCCATCAGGGCTTGCGACTGCCCCCAGAAATGGGTTGCATGCACCGTGGCCTTCGCCACGCTGTACAACTCAGGCAACGTGCTAGCGCCTTCAAGATAACGTTGGCTGACACCGATCATTTTCCTGAACTCAATGATCGCTACGGTCATATTGCTGCATCCCCTCTTGGCACAGCGCAGTAACCTCCTCGCAGCACCCGCATGAGTGCCTCAAGCCTCTTTCCCATACGGGCTGGGCATGTCGTTGCGTTCGAGCAGGTATTCCATCGAGTTGTTGATCGCCCACACCATCAGCGCATCCAGCGTCATGTCGAGGGGTTGGCCGTTCAGCAGTGGTTCGAGCCGCTGCAGGGTGCCGGGGTAGTCTTCGGTGTGGAAGCGGAACCGCCCGTAGTTGCCGTGGCGGTCCACCAGGAGATAGGTGCAGTAGTGGTCATCGTCCGACCAGCGCCCGAAGCAGAAGTAGTTGGCGCTCAGGTGCGCGATCTGTTCTTCCGTCAACTCTTCCCTGGCGAAGTACTCGCCGAAGTTCCAGGCGATCGCCGGGCAGAACGCATGCAGGCACGGGTAGGAGGTCGAGGTTGAACGCCCGTAGATCTCGAGGATGCGACGGTCGCCCCAGCGGCCGCGATCCGCAATGACGTCGTAGATGGCGAAGCGCTTCCTGAACAGCGCCTTCAGCTCCTCCGGCATCGCGAACGCATGCTGCGTCTCGGCGCTCAGCAGGTCCTCGTCGGATACAGCGCCCGACCACTCGAACAGCGTGCCGTCCTGGAAGTACTCGTCGAAGTACAGCTCATAAGTCTCCCCTTCCTCGTCGTAGAACGCATGCAGGCTCCGGCAGAACGGCTCGAAACGGTTCAGTGCCTCAGGCCAGGTTTCGTCCGCCCCGCCACGGAGATGCTCGCCATAGCTGTTTTCACCAGCGGGTTTGGGCTGGATGCCGAGAATGCCTTTGAGTTTTTTGAACACGATGGGGGGCCTGATGAGGGGCTGGGGATGCGAGGACATTAAATGAAAATGCCCCTGATTGGATGGGCGTAGTTATCGAATCGAGTACTAGCTAGCGGTATGGCCCACTCCCTCCTCCAGTGCGCTCTTGTCGGCCTGCCGAACATAGACACGCAGCCGACGACTTCTTAACCTCCAAGCAGGTTTTTGCCACTTCCGCCACTCCGGGTGGCCCGAATCTTTAGCGCTTAGGCAACCGACTCAAAAGACAAGGAAGGTCATGCATCAAGGATTGATCCGCTTTACAACGCTCGCTCTCGACCGCGACCAGGTCATACAACCGGGATTCTAATAGCCGCGTATGGCTCTTTGAGACACAGGGGATCTCACTGTCAGCGAACACTCGGATCTGCGGGCCTCATGGCTTTCCCTGTCGAACCTATGGATGGTACGCCGACAATTGCTACTGGCGCAGGAGAGGTGCGCTCGTAATGTAGGAAATATCGTGATGGCCAAAAACGGAGAGTTGAGCGGGCAACCTGACCAGTTTTGATCGGTTTGCTGTCTTCAAAGTCGGCGCTAGCCGAAGTCAACACAGAAATTTAGAGCTACTTCAGACCATCCCTAGCAGAGCTTTGGAATACTAATAATTTATAAATTAAGTTCTGCGAGCGTTATGTGTTGTGTGTGCTGAGGCATCTCAGCCGGGCATTGATAACAAAATCCAATGGATACCAGGCAAATGAAAGAAAAAATTATTCAACTGATTGCAAGCTCCAATTCCACGCAAGAGGCTCTTTATTTGTATCGAATGTTTAAAGGAGTACTACCAAATTGTAAATTCGTATTTGCAGCAAAGCATGGAGTAGCTCCCGGGCTCTCCATAAATCGCGAGTTTTCAGCAGGCGCGGTAGTTCGCAGTCTATTCCACACTCCAAAGGTGCTGCTCCTAGATGAACAGACCATTGAAGAAATGGATTCAGGGAAAGCTATTTTTCCAATTGATTATTCGATCTCCTTGGATACTCAGGCCCTTAGTTATCTTGAGCCTTATATAGGGGGGAACACATCAAAACTTCCAAAAGACTTTGAAGAGGTTTTCAGGTTCATTGCTGCAGATAACGTTTATGTAGACCCCCTGCCCTACACGCTTGAGAATATGAAAAACCTCAGCAACCCTGAGAAAGCACAAAAAATATTCAAGAAGATGAAATTCTATGAAATCCTTCGAGATATAGATACTGAAGTGCTTGCCGCAAGAGGAGAAGTCCATTCTAAGGCGACAGAGGGAGAGATTGAAAAGAGAGCGCAAGAGAGCATGGCTAGAATGTATATGAATCTCGATGATGACGATTTCATGGATTCGCTATCTTCACGCCATAGATTTATGTATTGCCAGCTTTTAAAAATGACTGTTATAAATCTAAGAAATGAGCTTGGCACGCCATTTCTCAAAACCCGTTGCTTTCTCGACTTTTGCGATCAGTCACTCGGCAGTATGGGGGCAAGGGAGATAGTCGTTGCTAAAGAGTATTTTACGAAAGGCCAAAAATTTAGATTTTTTGGAAAAATACAGAAAAATAAAAAAGACATATTGGAAATTCTTGATGGAATGGCTTGGGATCTTTGGCATCTCAGACAGCTTGAGCAAAACATGACGATAACTCTTGACTCTCGCGCCAGATATTTCTTTCCATCTCTCTTAACATTTGACAAGCGTTTTATTGAAGTAATGGATCTCTATCCACTCAAATCTCTTGCTTATATTGATGGCAGTAGTGAGCCGATGCCATTCTACGATGGGAATCTAATAAGCTTTTTAGCTGATGGGGAACTAAAGCAGGAAAAAGAAATTGAAAATCGCTATTACTCCATTAGTGCAAAAGAAAGTAGAGGCACAAGGAGAGCTGCATGCCAGAAAAATATAGAGCAAATCATTGAAAGCCTGGAGAAGGAGTTGAGGCAAATTGTCCCGAGCATTGAGCCGCTTGAATAAAATACGTGAAACGTTGTGACAGTTGCCGCGTCGATTCATGCTACTGATCAAGTTGTTGGCTTTGAGGAAACTCTGCTAGTCCGAGCTACTGAACTGGTCGCCCTGATCGGAGTGGATTATTACCTCCTGGCGCCTCCTAACGGTGCCCAATTATGAGGCTTGGAAGTGTCTACGAAATCAGGAGCGATTAAGTCCTACTATGCTGTTTACAACCGCTAATTATGAGGCGCATTGCGAACTTCTATTTACACGCTATGCACTCTTCCCCTTGCCCTAAACCCTTCCCATCCCTATCCTCCCCTCGCCACGGTAGATCCCGTGGTCGGGTTTGACAGCCCGCATACGTTGGCGCGATTGCGCCGCAGGGTGCATGCGAAAAACGGCGAATGTTTTTTGCAGGCATCAGCACGCATGCAGTTTTCATAACTGCTCTGCTTTATGGCAGGTCGCGCGGGGAGGTCCTCGTGGCCTGCCGGTTCCAACGTACCGGTCTGTCAACCCCGCGTGCCCTGTCACCCTTCGATTGACAGCGAATGGCGACAGCTACCTGACCTTACGTTGGAGCTGCACCATGCATGACGCATCCATACCCATCACCTTTCAACGCCATTGTCATCAACTTCGCGCAGTGATGATCGACAACCGCCCCTGGTTCGTCGCCATCGATTTCGCCCTGATGATCGCCGCTGTCCGCCCCTATCGGCTGACCAAGCGCCTGTATCCCCACCAGCACCGTTTCGCCACGCTGCGCTTTGCCAGCGGTCATTGTGAGGAACTGGAGTTAATCAGCGAGGCCGGGCTTTACCGGGCGCTGTATCGCTTCGGGCATCCGGAGCATTGCGCGTTGAGCCAGTGGCTCAGCGATGAGGTGATCCCTGCGCTGTACGACTGTCACCGCGAGGTCGATGCCAGCCCGCGACGCATCCTGATGACCTGGGCGAACCAGCGTGTCGGCGCTCTGCGTTGGCAGGGGGAGCTGTGGATCGCGCGGCGGGACCTGCCGCGTTTCATGGCGGCGCATGATGACCCGGCATTGAGTGATGGGCCGAGTTGGAAGCGGTTCTTCTAGTGAAGGTGCGGCGTTTTCGTTGTTGCCTGTGCCGTGCAAGAACGGTGGGCTGAAGCCCACCCTACGGCGCTCCTCCTGGCGGGCTCTTGGCTCGGGCCTGATGACTCGTGAGCACATCCAGATGAAAAGCGCCGCATGGGAATGCGGCGCTTTTCTGTGTTGCGCTCGCTGGGCAAGTTGGTGGGCTGAAGCGGAACGCCACCCGGCCCACCTTGCTGACTCAGGCCGCCCTGCCCTGCCCCGCGCGGCGGCGCGATGAGAGCGGCAGCAGGTGGCGCAGTTCCTCTTCGACGATGCGGTTTTCGAGGCGCATGTCGAGCATGGGGCAGCTCAGTTCCAGGCAGTCGCCGTGTTGCAGGTGGGTGGCGACGATTTCGCTGTCGAGGCGGCTGAAGAGGTAGTGGACCATGCCCGGCTGGAGGAATTGCGGGTGTTGTTCCAGCAGGGCTTCGCCGGCTTCCCGCGAGGCGCGCCAGGCCTGCGGGTCGAGGCGCAGGTGGGTTTCGCTGAAGCAGGTGCCATTGCGTTCGATGCGTTGGCGCAGGTGCAGCGGTTCGTCCAGTTCGCCCAGCAGCAGTTCCGAGGCCACGGCGCATTCGAGCAGGTGGGCGCGGGCGGATTGGCCCTGCAGCGGGTCGTGCAGGTCGTGGCCGAGGGTGACGCCGACGTGGAGCAACTGGCCACGCGAGCCCACCAGGTAGATGGAGACCAGGCAGGCGTCCGCCGCGATGGCCTGGACGTGGTACGGCACTTCGAGGTCGTCGCGGTCGATGCGCAGGACGCGGCCGTTGCCCTTGTAGAACCAGCCGGCGTCGTCCCGCGCGCCCAGCGGCAGGCCGCTGACGTGGGTGAGCAGCGGGTTGTCGGGCATGGCGGGCGGGCGCAGGCGGGTTTCCTGGCGCAGGGCGGGCAGCGTGTGCGTTGGGCCCGGCAGGTGGCGCAGGTGCGCCAGGTGGTCCTGATGGCGGCGGGCGCAGTCCTGCAGGGTCTGGTAGAGGCCGCTGCTTTCGCCGTGCACCCGCACCGTGTGCGCGGGGTCGTCGCCCAGCAGGCCGATGCGCGGCCCGCCGCTGTGTTCGATGTCGAGGACTTTCAGGTAGTCGCCCATTTCAATTACTCCCTAATAAGCAGTGCGGCGTTGGCCGGCGGTGTGGCTTCGCGGGGTTCCTGTGCGCGGCCTTCCTTGAGCCCGAGCGCCAGGCACAGGCCGGCGAGGCTGCCGGCCAGGGCCAGGTAGAGGATCGATGGCAACCCGTGTTGGGTGGCGAGGTAGCCGGCGAGGATCGGCGCCAGGCCGCCACCGAGGATTTCGCCGAAGCCGATGACGATGCCGGTGGCCGCCGTGAGCAGGTGCGGCGCCACCGACTCGCCCGTGAGTGGGCCGACGGTGAGGCAGATGAGGCTGAAGTTGAAGAAGGTGATGAAGAACAGCACCAGGAACAGCAACCAGGGCTCGGCGGGGGTGACGATCAGCGTGGCGACCAGCGCAGCGCTGGCGCAGAACGAGAGCAGCACCACCGGCTTGCGCCCGAAGCGGTCGGACAGGCCGGGGATGATCAGTTGGCCGACGAAGCCGCCGAAGCCGATCGCCGAGATCACCAGCGCCATCGCCTCCAGCGACAGCCCGAGGTGGTCGGTGAGGTAGCTGGGCAGCAGCGCGCAGAGCACGAACTGGCAGGTGAGGATGCAGAACATGATGCCGATGTTGCGCCGCACGTTGCCGCTGCCGAGGGCCGCGAGCCAAAGGCGCCAGGGCCGCTCCTGCCCGGCCTGGACGGGTGCGGGGACGGGGCGGTAGGTGCGCTGCAGCCACCAGGCGAGGATGAACCCGGGGATGGACACGCTGATGAACACCCAGCGCCAGGAGCCGAGCCAGGCCAGCAGGCCGGCGGCGATCAGCGGCCCGAGGCCAAGCCCGAGGATGGGGAACACGGCCTGCTGCACGCCGATGTTGAACCCGGTGCGCCGGGGGTGCGAGACCTGGGTGGTGACGCTGATGCTGGTGGGCGTGAACGCGCCCTCCGAGAAGCCCATGAGGCCGCGCAGGAGGATGAGCCCGAGCACGCCGCCGGCCAGGGCGGAGAGCCCCGAAAGCAGCGAGAAGGCGAGCACGGAGACGACCAGCACGCGCTTGGCGCCGAGCCGCTCCACGAGGCAGCCCATGCCCAGGGCGGAGACGCCCCAGGTGAGGGCCAGGGCCGCGGAGATGTTGCCGAGGTCCTGATAGTCCAGCTGCAGGTCGCGCATGATCAGCGGGAACAGCGGCAGGATGATGAAGCGATCCAGCCCCACCAGGCCGAAGCTCAGCGACAGCAGGATCACCATGCGTGTTTCGTAGCGGGCATCCCAGCCCGTGTCGCTTGCCTGCTCGCGCATGGCCAGCCCTCCTCTTCTAAGGAGCCGAAAAGGGTGGCGCGGGTTACCCCGCGCCACCGCGCCCGAGGGTACTCAGGCTGCCCATTCACCGAGTGCCATTTCGGCGGTGAAGCCCGGCCCGAACGCGGCGAGCAGGCCTTTGCTGCCGGGTTTGGGGGAGCTGTCGAACTGCCGGCGCAGGACGTCGAAGACCACCACGCTGGCGATGTTGCCGGCCTCGGAGAGGCTGGTGCGCGAGAGCGAGACGCGCTCGGACGGCAGGTCCAGGTGGCGGACCAGTTCGTCGAGGATCTTGCGGCCGCCGGTGTGGAAGATGAAGAAGTCGTTCTGCGCGCAGTTCTGCTGGTAGCCGGCCTGGTTGAGGCGCTCGATCACCGGGGCGACGTCCTTGATGGAGTTCATCACGGCCTTGTCGAGGGTGAAGTGGAAGCCGGTGTCCTTCACGTCGTACTTGATGAAGTGCTCGCTCTTGGGCAGGAAGAACGAGTCGGTGGCCTTGATGCGGAAGCCCTTGGCCTCGTCGTCGGCACGCAGCACGCAGGCGGAGACGGCATCACCGAACAGCGCCGCGGAGATGAAGGAGTGCAGCTTGGTGTCGTCCGGCTGGTAGCACAGCGAGGAGAACTCCAGGGAGACGATCAGCACGTGGTTGTCGGCCTTCAGGGTGGCGAAGTCGTGGGCGCGGTTGATGGCGGCGGCGCCGGCCACGCAGCCGAGCTGGGCGATGGGCAGCTGGATGGTGGAGTTCGGCAGGCCGAGGTCGTTGATCAGGTGGGCGGTGAGCGACGGCATCATGAAGCCGGTGCAGGAGGTGACGATGACCATGCGCACGTCCTCGGGCTTGAGGCCGGCGTTGTCCAACGCCTGGCGGGCGGCAGCGGAGGACATCTCGCGGGCGGCACGCTCGTAGACGATGCTGCGGTGGGTGAAGCCGGTGTGGATGGCCAGCTCGTCGATGGGCAGCACGAGGTGGCGCTCGTTGACCTCGGTGTTGAGGATCATGCGCTTGGCCAGGGCCATGCGCGGGTGGTCACCGTGGAGGTTCTCCAGGTGCTCGATCATCTGCTGCTGGGTGATCTTGTGTTGCGGGAACAGTACGTGGGGTTGGCAAAGAGTCGACATGTTGAATCCTCGTTGATCGTTCAAAATTCGTTCATTCAGTGGGTAGGAACCCGTTCTTCAGGCACAGCCAAGCCCGTCAGCGCTGGCGTGGGCCAGCACTTCCCGGGGGGCAGCGGCAGGAGAAAAGGGCGTAAACCGCACGCCGGAAAATGACGTTCTTGTTTTAGCTGCCACGGAGCCCTTCCGGGCCCCGCGGCAAGAGCCTCAGTGGTCGAGTACGAACTTGTAGGCGTACTGCCAGGCCAGGTTGCTTTCACGCACCTGCTTGCGCACCACCATCCTCACGCGCGCGCCGACCTTGAGCTGGGCCGGGTCGACGACATCGACGATCTCGGAGGCGATCACCAGGCCGTCGTCCAGCCGCACCATGGCGATGTGCCGGGGCACCACTTCGCCGTAGCCCATGGCCGCGAGGATCGGGTTCTCGGCGTTGGCCATGACTTCGATATGGCCGGTGCGCTCGCAGCGGTAGGCGCTGACCTTCAGCGAGTTGCAGGCGCCGCAGACGGTGCGCCGGGGGAAGAAGATCTCGTGGCATTCGTCGCAACGGCTGCCTTCGAGCCGGTACTTGCCGCCGTGCTCGCGCCATTCGCGGAGCATGCTGGCGGTGGTCATCCGGTGGATCTGTTCGGGATAGAGAGACATGGTCGACACTCCTCAGTCGTTGGCCAGGACGATCACCGAGTTGTGGGCGGCGTAACCCCCCAGGTTCTGCGAGACGGCGATACGGGCGCCGGGAACCTGGTTGGTGGACTCGCCGCGCAACTGGCGGAACAGTTCGGTGATGTGCAGGATGCCGTCGGCGCCGGAGGCGTGGCCGCGTCCGATGTTGCCGCCGTCGGTGTTCAACGGCAGTTGGCCGTCCAGGGCGATGCCGCCCTCGCGGACGAAGTCGCCGGCCTGGCCGGGTTTGCACACGCCCATGGACTCCATCTGGATGAGCCCGGCGCCGAGCAGGTCGTAGACCTGGGCGACGTCGATGTCCTTGGCGGTGATGCCGGCCTTCTTGTAGGCGATCTCGGCGCAGGCGATGGAGTTGGCCGAGACGGCCATGCCGACGTCCTGGGGCAGGCCCGGGTACTTCAGCGTCGGGTTGTGGTAGCGGGTGCCGTAGTAGTGCGACACGCCGGTGTAGGCGCAGCCCCGCACGAACACCGGTTTGTCGGTGTACTTGTGGGCCAGGTGCTCGGCCACGAGGATGGCGCAGCCGCTGGCCTCGCCCCAGGCGAGCATGGAGCCGCAGGCTTCGGTGCGCTTGAGCTCTTCTAGGCTGGGGATGGGGTGGCCGTAGCGGGTGGAGCCGGGGGTGTTGTGGGCGTAGATGCGCATCTGCCGGCCGAAGCTGGCGAGCACGTCGGCCTCGCGACCGGCGTAGCCGTACTTGTGGAAGTACTCGGCGGTGGCCAGGGCGAAGGCGTCGGTGTGGGAGATGCCGAGGAAGTAGTCGTACTCGCACTCGGTGCTGGAGCCGATGTACTCGGCGTAGTTGAAGTGGTCGGTCATCTTCTCGAAGCCGCCGCACAGGACGATGTCGTATTCACCGGAGGCCACCATCTGGTGGGCCATCTGGAACGACACCGAGCTGCTGGTGCAGTTGGCGGTGCTCATGAAGGTGGGCGCGGGGCTGATGCCGAGGGCGTCGGACAGGGTCGGGCCGAGGCCGCCGTATTCGGAAATGCCCTCGCCGTGGTAGCCGTAGGCGACGCCCTGGATTTCACGCGGGTGCATCTTGGCGGCGTGGATGGCCTCGTAGGCGGACTCGACGATCATTTCCTTGAAGGTCTGCCGGACGCGGGAGTTGCCGGGTTTCGGCGTATGGGCGGCCGACACGATTGCAACGCGACGTGCAGTCATGGTTGTGCTCCTTGCAGTACGGGCGGTCAGAGGTAGGCGGTCAGGGCGTAGTCGGCGCGCAAATACTTGAATTCGTATTTGATCGACGTGCCGTAATCCACGTACACCTTGTTCTCCAGCACCTTGCGCAGCGGCTTGGTGCGCTGCTGGTAGGCGAGGATGGCGTCGGTGACCGTCAGCGCGATGGCATCGCTGCCGGCGCCGAACCCGTACGACGAGAGGAGGATCTTCTGCCCCGGCCGTGCCTGGTCGAGCACGTTGATCAACCCCAGCAGCGGGCTGGCCGAACCGGTGTCGCCGACGCTGCCGGCGTAGATGCCGGGCTCGATCTGGCGCGGCTCGAAGCCCAGGTGGCGACCCAGAGAGCGGGGGGTGGAGACGAGGTTCTGCTGGAACACCGCGTAGTCGTAGTCATGGCTGGAGGTGCCGAGCTTCTTGAACAGGCCGTGCACGGCGCGGGCGGTCTGCTCTTCCAGGCCGATGCTGTTCTTGTCGGAGCCCAGCCCCATGCCGGAACGGATGTAGCGTTCGCCCTGGGGGCGGATGTTGTCGGCGACGTCGGCGGCGCAGGAGAAGCTGCCGTCGAACTCGGCGATCAGGTTGTCGCGGCCCAGCAGCAGCGCGGCGGCACCAGCGCCGGCGTAGGCTTCTGTGAGGTCGCCCGGGGCGGTGTTGCGGTTGATGGTGTCGGCGCCGATGGCCAGGGCGTTGCTGGCCATGCCGGAGGCGACCAGGGCGTGGCCGATCTGCAGGGCCGAGGTGCCGGACTTGCCGGCGAACTGGACGTCGGCGCAGAAGGCGTCGTAGCCGCTGCCGAGCATCTCCAGGATCACCGCCGCCGAGGCGCGGGATTCATAGGGGTTGGTGCAGGTTCCCAGGTACAGGGCGTCGAGCTCGGCGATACCGCCCTGCTCCACCGCCTGCTGGGCCGCGAGGGCACCCAGGGTGATCACATCCTCGTCCGGCTGGAGCACGGCACGTTCGGTTATCCCTAACTGATCCCTGACCAGTCTCAGGTCGGCGTTACGCCAGACGCTGAGCACGTCTTCGACTTTCAGGCGGCACACGGGCAGCCCGTAGCCGTAACTGACAATTCCTGTCTTATGCACGGTCGTATTCCTCTTGAGCACATTTTCATTGAGACAAGCCATCCCTTGCCGTCCGGAATGGGCAGCACGCAAATCACATCGAAAAAGGAGTACCTGCTTGTAGTTGTTCTGATAGGTGGGAACGACGCGATGTTCGCTCGCCACAGGTATCCGCGACGTCCGCAGGTTGTCACGGGCACCGACCACCGCCACGCAGCGCTAACGCTTGGGCGTGCTGCATTTCTCAGCGCATTGACGCTGCAAAGTGGCACTGCGTGAAAATCTCTTCGTCTTCGTTGCCTCTCATCAGAGATACGAAACGTGCCGTATCGTATTTAGGAAACAATTCAACAGCCGTCACCCAAAGAGAAAAGGAAACCGGTAGCCTTGGTTCTATCTGCCTGTGATATGTGACCGCCGACCCGATCCCCTCATCTCAAGAGGGATTTTGTTACAGAACAACTAACCGAAA
Source organism: Pseudomonas sp. Pc102 (assembly GCF_018408275.1). Taxonomy (NCBI): domain Bacteria; kingdom Pseudomonadati; phylum Pseudomonadota; class Gammaproteobacteria; order Pseudomonadales; family Pseudomonadaceae; genus Pseudomonas; species Pseudomonas sp. Pc102. The sequence continues at coordinate 3,472,537 of NZ_AP021905.1, forward strand.
CGGTCCGTATCGTTTCGTAAAAACGAGCCTATACCTTAGAATTCGTTTGTCAATACATTTTCTATGGGGACTTTGCCTTGAATCGAACCCGCTCCAGAAGCTCCATCGGCTCGCTACGTAGCCCGCATGCGCACAAAGCCATCCTCAAATCGACGACAGAAATTCTGACGGAAAGTGGCTATGCGGGGTTGAGCATCGAATCCGTCGCGCGACGGGCCAGTGCCAGCAAACCGACGATCTATCGCTGGTGGCGGAACAAGGCAGCCCTCATAGCTGAGGTCTACGAGAAGGAAAGCGAGCAGGTCAGGGTTTTTCCGGAATTGGGCTCGTTCCGCGAAGATCTCTCCTTCCTGCTGCACAATCTGTGGAATATCTGGAGGGAAACCATTTGCGGCCTGGCCTTCCGCAGTGTCATCGCGGAAGCCCAGCTGGACCCGGAAACGCTCGAGGAGCTCAAGGACCAGTTCATGGAACGGCGCCGGGAAGTACCCAAGCGCCTGGTGGAAAATGCGGTGAGTCGCGGTGAGCTGCCGAAGGACATCAACCAGGACCTGCTGCTCGACATGATCTTCGGGTTCTGCTGGTACCGGCTGCTCACCGATCAGTTGCGCGCCGAAGAGGACATCGACGACTTCATCAACTTGCTGATCAACGGTGTCTGCTCCTCCCCCGCCACCTGAAGCAGGAACAGGACCCGCAGGGAACGCGGGTCGTCCAGGTCAGGCCGGATCGCCGGAGAACTCGCGGTAGAGTTCCGGCAGGAAACTCGCCAGGTGATTGAACTCGCACAGGTCGTGCACCGCGAACTCGAACGCCAGCTCTTCCAGACCGGCGGCGTCAAGGCCCAAGCCGGCGAGCAGGGCTTCCGCGCGCTCGGCGCCGGGGAACCGCGCCATCGACGGATGCGCACCGACCCAGTAGCGGCTGGTCAGCCACATCCCCTCTTCCGTTTCCTTGAACAGATGGATCATCAGCGACACCGGCACGTCCGGCTCCTGGGCCAGGCTCATCAGCGCACTGACGCTGCCGTCGATCTTCGCCTCGCGGTAGAGCGCCGGGTCCAGCCCCAGCTGCGCCGGCTCGTGGAAGTCGATCTTCAGGTCCATCAGCCGGGAGCCGACGTATTCCGTGGCACAGAAGCTGTTGCCGTACAGCCGGTGCCGGAAGCAGCGCTCGGTATCGCAGAGCTTATGGGCGTTCAGGCAGGGGTTCCTCACATGGGCGTAGGGGAACCAGAGCATGTAGCGCTCGGCCTCCAGCGGGTGCCAGAGGAACCACCACTCGAACATCCGTGCGCTGCAGCCCGGAAAGAACTTGCGGCTCTGGACATAGGCCATCGGCCCGCTCAACAGTGCGTACCCGGCCTCCGCGCTGGCGTAGTCCGGATCGAGCAGGCGATTGATGTCCTCCACCGAGGGGCTCAGCGTCTGCTCCAGGGGCAAAGGCCCCTGCTGCAGTAAACGCATGGCCGATAGCGGAACCCGCATATCGCCGCTGAAAAAGCGCGCATAGGGCTTGCCGCGGATCGCTTCGCGGTTGCGCAGGAACTGCTTCTGCATGGGCAGGGAAAAATAACTGAATGGCACCATCACGCGTGTTTGCATTGAAGTAACCTGCATCGTTGGCTCGATGGGATCAGGTGCGGACGGATCACATATCTCACCTTCCTGCGGGAAGGTGTCGGCCCCTGAGACGCTAGGACAGGCTAAAAGCAAAGTCAAATTTGAATTTAAACTAAGACGAAAAGAGTCGGTTCCATGACAACTACCGAGCAGCAGGCCCCCAGCCGGGCGCCTCGCCAGGACGGCCAGGCCACACGCCAGCAGATTCTCGAGATCGCCGGGCAGGTTTTCGCCGAACGCGGCTTCGCCAATGCCACCAGCAAGGAGATCTGTGCGCGCTCGCAGGCCAACGTCGCCGCCGTGAATTACCACTTCGAGGGCAAGGACGGGCTCTACACCGCCGTCCTGCTGGAAGCCCACCAGCGCATCATGACCCTGGAGACGCTGGAAGCGCTGACGACCAGCGAGCTGACCGGCGAGGAAAAACTGCGCCGCCTGATCACGGAGCTGCTGGCGAGTCTCGGCAGCCCTCGCCTGGCCTGGCCCGCCAAGGTGCTGGCGCGGGAGCTGTTGTCACCCTCCCCGCTGCTGCCGGCCGTGCTGAAGAAAGAATCCTTCCCCAAGGCCCTCGCCACCCGGCGCATCATCGGCGAGCTGCTGGGCCTCCCGGAGGATGACCCGGCCGTGCTGCGCAGCGCCGTGAATATCTTTTCGCCCTGCCTGTTCCTGCTGATCGCCCACGACACCCTCAGCACGACCGTGCTCCCGGGCCTGGATACGGAACCTCAACCGCTGCTGGAGCACATGCTGACTTACGCCCTGGGCGGGCTTGCGGCGATTGGCGAACACCGCCGCAACGGCGGCGCTTGACGCCCTTGACGAACGCCCGGGCTTTAGCCCGGAGCGACATCAAGGGCCTTCCCGGGCTGAAGCCCGGGCTACGTTTGGCGGCCCGGCTATTGCGCCTCGCCATCCCAGGGCTTGCCGTCCAGCGGTCGGGCCCGCGCTTCCTCGGCCTCATCCAGCCCACCGCCCGCGCCGATCTCGCCGCCCCTCACCACGGACAGATCCTTGTCCGCCGGCAATACGCCGCCCGGGTCACGGCCGACACGGGTCTCGTTCTCGTCGATCAGGGTCTCGGGGCTGAGGTCATCGGCGGAGACGCCGTCCTCATGCAGGCTGCGCCCCAGCGTCTCGCCGCCCGACATGCCGGCCTCCCGCACACGGCGGTCAGGGAACTCACGCTCCACCTCTTCCTCCGGGCGCAGGTCGCCCACGCGCCCCTGGCGCTCGTCCTTGCGGTCACTGAAATCCAGCTGCTCCATGGAGCCCATGCGGTCCTCGATGTCGTCGATCTCGCGAGGGGTATAGGGCTTGCGTTCACTGCTGCTCATGGCGGCTCTCCTGCTTGGCGTGTTCAAGGTGGACAGGCCAAAACCCGCAAAGATTCAGGCTTTTCGATGCCTGCACGCCCGCCACAAGCCAATGCCCAGGCAAAATCTAGAATTCACCTTAAGTATTAGAAATCAATAAATATCAATAGTTTAAGAGATATTCATAAAGTCGGAAGGCAGGAAATTCGTCGCCAGCCCCCCCTCAGCCCTGGGCGACGAGCCAAATAAGCAAGGCGCGACACGCGTTGCGTAGCGAGCACCTGTGGCCAGCATGAAATTCACAGCAACCAAGAAATTAAATACATATTTATCAATGTTTTATGAGCGAAATCTAAAAATAAAATAAAAATTTGCGCTCTTGGAGCGTGGCGTTGCCTGGCCCTTTGAGCCGGGCACACCCAGAGCTCGGAGCATGCCGCCGCCGCTCGCTCCGGATGGCGAAACCACACGAACTTTCCTCGACCCCAAAGCATCAGACCCTATGACCCCGCTCTTCGGGGCCTGCTGCCCTGCCTGCCGTTCGGGCATGCCATCACGCGCATCCAACAGTCCTGCCAACAGCACTGAGAGAGAGGCCGATGAACCGCACCACGCTGCTCGACCGATACCTGCAAGTCCGTAGCCACAGCGAATCCCTGGTGGCGCCCCTGAGCGAAGAGGACATGGTCGTGCAGTCCATGCCCGACACCAGCCCGGCCAAATGGCACCTCGCACACACCACCTGGTTCTTCGAAACCTTCCTGCTGGCGCCGAACCTCGCGGACTACAAGGTCTTCGACCTGGGCTTCGCCTACCTCTTCAACTCCTACTACGAGGCCCTCGGCCCACGCCAGCCGCGCCCCCAGCGCGGGCTGCTGACCCGACCACCGGTGTCGCAGGTCATGGCCTACCGCCGCTACATCGACGAACACATGCATGCACTGCTGCAGGACGGCATCACGGACGAGCTGGCCACCCTCGTGGAGCTCGGCCTGGCCCATGAGCAGCAGCATCAGGAACTGCTGCTCATGGACCTGCTGCACCTGTTCAGCCGCTCGCCCCTGCACCCGGCCTACGACACCCGCTGGCGCGAGCCGGGTGGCGACCGGCCGGCGCGCTTCGTCGCCCTCGCCGGCGGCCTGGTCGAGATCGGCCACGACGGCCAGGGCTTCGCGTTCGACAACGAGGGGCCGCGCCATCAGGTATTCCTGCCCCCGTTCCAGATCGCCGACCGCCTGGTGAGCAACGGCCAATGGCTGGCGTTCATCGAGGCAGGCGGCTACTCCCGTGCGGACCTCTGGCTCTCCGAAGGCTGGGCAAAAGTACAGGAAGAAGGCTGGGAAGCGCCCCTGTACTGGCAGCATGGCGAAACGGGCTGGATGGAGATGGGCCTCGGCGGCCTGCGCCCGCTGCAGCCGGCATCACCGGTGACCCACATCAGCTACTACGAAGCCTGCGCCTACGCGACCTGGGCGGACGCCCGCCTGCCCAGCGAAGCGGAATGGGAAGTCGCGGCGCGCGCAGGGCTGCTCGGCCAGGTGGAGGATTGCGCCTGGCAATGGACCGGCAGCGCCTACCTGCCCTACCCCGGCTTCCATCCCTCCGCCGGCGCGGTGGGCGAGTACAACGGCAAGTTCATGGTCAGCCAGATGGTCCTGCGCGGCGGCGCCAGCATCACCCCGGCCGGCCACGCACGGCCCAGCTACCGCAATTTCTTCTACCCGGCCCAGCGCTGGATGTTCTCCGGCCTGCGACTGGCCCGCGACGCCAGCGCCGACGAGCAGGCCAGCGAGCACGAAGGCTTCGCCGAGGACGTGCGCAGCGGGCTCGGGGCGCCGAACAAGAGCCTGCCGCCGAAGTACTTCTACGACGCCGCCGGTTCCGAGCTGTTCGAAGCCATCTGCCGCACCCGCGAGTACTACCCCACGCGCATGGAAACGGCGCTGCTGGGCGATATCGCCAGGGAGCTTTCAGCGGTCATCCCACCTGGCGCGGCGCTGGTGGAGTTCGGCAGCGGTGCCAGCCTGAAGACCCGCCTGTTGCTGGACGCGGCGCCGCAGATCGGCCTCTACCTGCCCATCGACATCAGCGAGTCGGCCCTGCGCAAGGCCACCGCCATGTTGCAGGGCGCCTATCCGGATCTCTGCGTACTGCCCCAGGTGGGTGACTTCACCCACTTGCCGCACCTGCCGCAGGCGGCCGCCTCCCGGGCACGGGTGGCCTTCTTCCCCGGCTCGACCCTGGGCAACTTCAGCCCGGTGGAGGCGCTGCGCTTCCTGCGCTCGGTGCGCCGCTTCCTCGGTCGCGACTCACGCCTGATCCTGGGCCTGGACATGCAGAAGGATGTCGCCACGCTGGAGGCCGCCTACGACGACGCCGACGGCATCACCGCACAGTTCAACAAGAACCTGCTCGCCCGCATCAACCGCGAACTGGATGGTGACTTCGACCTCGACGCCTTCGCCCACCTGGCGCGCTGGAACGCGCAGGACCGCTGCATGGAGATGTTCCTGGTCAGCCTTCACGAGCAGGACGTCCGCGTCGCCGGCCGGCGCTTCCACTTCACCGCCGGGGAGCGCCTGCACACCGAGTGCTCGCACAAGTACAGCCTGGAAGGCATCGCCGAGATGGCCGCCGAATCCGGCTGGCACCTCGCCCGCCACTGGCTGAGCTCGGAACCGCAGGTGGGGATATTCGTGTTGGAGAGTGGTTGAGGCTGCTGAGGGCACCTGAAGCTGGCAGGCGCTCGGCTCAGCCTCCTACACCAACGCCGTCTTCGCACATGAGCATCTGCCTGGGCGATCTCATCGCTACGATGCATGCCATTGCGACCCAGGCCGTGCCTACCGACAGCGGCATGGCCACCCCGTCACTGCGCCTATCACCGTGAAGGAACAGGCCTGAGCCTGATGTGCCAGCGGGCAATCTGCCGGTCAGGTTTCCTTACTCATCTCCCGCGACCCCTTGCAATACAAACACCTGCTGCACAACAGCGGAAAAAACCACTGACGCCCCCACCGGAAGGTGATCGACGGGGTCGCCCTAGCATCTGCGCTCGCCCTTTCACAGACACAAGGATGAAGCCGATGCCAGCCCTCAAAACCACGCTCCACGCACCCCAGCTATTGCTGCTGGCCATGCTTGGCGCCCAGGCTTCCAATGCACTGGCCGACACCCCCAGGCTTCCGCCGGGAAGCACCCTTACCGCCGAGTCCCATTTTGCGCCACCTGCCGTCCTGCGGCAGGTGCCGTTACCCGGCAACCTCCCCGCTACTCCCCCGGTCTCATCAGTACCGCAAGCGGCAGCGCCCAAACCTCCCATCAGCAGAAGCAACGGCCTGCAAGCACGCAGCAATGCTTACACCCCGTTGTGTACGTCGCTTTCGATCAACCAGCTGTACACCCTTTCCGGTGTGCAGCAAGGCGGCAGCTACTGCTACCACTTCGAAATCGGCCAGCATTCCAAGACCGAAGCCGTCGTCACCGAGCAGAGCCCAGGCACTGACTTCGAACTCTTCCTGTTGAGAGACATCGGCAACGGCAACCTCCGGTTGGTCGGGCATTCCAACCAACCCGGCAATGCGGACGAATCGATCCTCGCCGTCACACCTCCCGGTCATTACTACTGGCTGATGAACGCCCACGCCTCCGACGGCTCGCCCGTCGGCTTCGGCGCACTGGTCGCTGCCCCGATCGATGCCCATGAACCCAACGACAGCCTCGAGTCGGCCACCGTCCTGCCCGACACCCTGAACGTCATCACGGGTAACTCGGACAGTGCCTGGGACTACGACTATTACGCGTTCACCAGTGTTCGTGGGCAGACGCTGCGGCTCATGCTGACGGGGGAGGATTCAGGGACGAGCAATCGCTGGTTGCTGGAGGTCTACAACAACGGTGCCTGGCAGCAGGAGACCAAGGACATACGACTGAATATCAACGGGCTGCCAGCCAATGAGCGCCTCCAGGTTCGGGTTCGCCCCAACCCGGTAGTGGCGTGGACTCCCCATCTGCGCTATCGCCTGACTATTGGCTCAACGCCCTTCATGCGCAATCACTACGTCGAGGGAGAGTCGAATGTCCTTCGCATTCCATACTCCGCTCCATTGGCATACGGGCAGCGATACATGACGACACAGGCTTATAAACAGGTGAAGTGGTCGATGTTGCTGACAGACAGCACCGACACTCCGATAAAGGGGGTCACACCAGTACTCCACCTGTTACAGCGAACGCGTCTCGGGCAGGAGCCTTATATTTCGTATCCTGCAAAAACCGATATCAATGGATGGGCTCGTGGCACCATAAATCTGGGGACTTGTTATGGGGACTGGAGCACGACTTTTGTCGACTATTCGGGAAGTTACAGGAACACGTGGAAGACTGACTACAACTACGGCTCATGGTACCTAAGGCTTAACGAAGAACCGAGTGTAGGAGTCGGCAGCCAGAGAATTCCGTAGTTTTAGGGCATCTATGTCAACAGACACTTCTTAAGAGCGAGCGTTGATGCTTGAGCTTTGTGCGGGCTAATAAGCCCGCACATTCCAACTAGGCTGGCGGATGAATCCGTCGCTCGGTCCAGTGTCCATAACGTACGACACCCCATGAGAACAGATGGGCCTGAAGGCTGTTGTACTCAAGGGCTCTGACAACGCTCGAGAAATTGCTTTTGTCCAAGTGATAACGGCCGAACCCATCGAAGTCCACGTTCATATCCGACTCGATACGCTCGATGGCCAACTCCACATAACGATTGGCGTACTGCAGCAATTCGGTGGAAGCGTTCATTCGTGCAGACAGCCGTTTCGCCACATCATCCCTGAGTAAGCCATTGTGATTACTGACGATGATGTTGCCTGCGCTATCCACCGATATACCAACCAATCCGTCACGCATAACCGGCTCCCGCCCCGACAACCCTCTCAATATGCTGCCGTAGATCGCCTGAAACCCCGCATGCGCCATGTTCAGCTCCGCATCGATGATTTCCAGCGGACGCGCATTGTCCTTGGGCGGGCGCGTCACCTGTTCGATGGCCCATATCTCAAGATCGAAACTCACCTGCGGCTTCGTTGGCAATTGCGCCAACCGGTTGTAAGTATGACTTTCGATGACTCGATCCAGATCTTTCTGCGGCAGTGCCTCTGGCAGTGCCAGTGCTCGGGCCGACTCGCCCGCCTTGGCCACTTCGGCGACCCGGGTATCCGAGCGCATGAGCCATAACGGCAGGTTGCGCGTGATTTCCATGACGACCTCTCCTTTCTGGGGTGTTCCCTCAAGGTCGGCCGGTGTGTTTTTAAGCTGAGTGCGACGAGCGACTGGAACGTCCTATTCCCATGTAGGAACAAGACGCTCCAGTCGGAGCAGCCCGGGGGTGTGGGTGATGCAGCTCACCGGGCACGATCGGCACCGGTGGAAACAGCATCAGCCCGCCTGGCGGATCCCCTGCTCCTGGGCGCTGGCGAGCTTGACGATGCGCCGGCTGCCGCAGCCGGCCTGGAGCAGCACCATGTCCTCGAACACCTGCTTGCCCAGGCGCAACACGGCGCTGGGGTCCTGGTAATCGAGGTGGTTGAGCCCGGCCACGGTGAAGTGTTCATGGGTCGCCGGGTTATGCACGAAGAGGCTGAAGGTGCCGTCCGTGAGCGTCCGGCTTTCCACCCTGCAACTGGGGATGGCGCGCGCGAGCATCAGGTCCAGTTCCTTGCCAGACAGTGCAGTTTTCATCAACAGCCTCCTTGTTACGGTCATGCCGGCCGCGTGAATTCGGGCCGCGCGCAATGGGGTCAGAGCATGCGTACCGGGAACACCGATGCGCCGTCCACGCCCCTGATGGATGGCCGCTCGGCCATCACCTCGAAAATCGCCTTGTCCTGCCCGGGGTCCAGCGGCTCCAGTTCGATCAGCCGCGTGCGGTTCCAGTTCTCCGGTGCCGCCCCCACGAAGCTGATGTGCCCGGCGAGCCCATCCAGCGCCGCCCAGTCTTCGAACTGCGCCAGGCCGAAGTCGAGCGTCACCGCGCGCGGCTCAAGCCGCACGACGCCTTCGGACAGTGCGGGCGAGTACAGGGTCAGATGAGCGAGGGACGTGATCATCCTGATACCTCCGGAAGCCGGTGAGACAGGCTCGGAAAAGGTTTTCAACCCCCAGGGGAGCACAGGCAACTAGCGATAAACATGCCAATACAGGTTTTCTGCAACTTCCCTGCACCCCGTCGCCGCCCTGCACAGGAAAACCGCCACAACCTGATATCGACACGATGGCAAACCACCCAAAAAGCCGGGGAACCCGCGTCCTTGAGCGGGGTCGAGCCCATGCATTCTGCACGGGCGTTCTGCACGATTCGGGCGATTTGCAAGGTCGCGAACAGGCACGATGCGATGATCGGGGGCGGGCTGCACGCTAATGGTGCTCGTCGACCCCGCACGGGGAAGCGGCCGGGAAATCACCTGATATCAGCGCGTCATCTCGATGATATTGAAACCATTGCAGCGGACGAACGGCCTCTTCCAGCAGCGTAATAAGGCTGAACTCACACCCGCTCCCGGACTTCTCAATAGCAACTCACGCGTATCCCAACTTGAGGCCCGGTCGCTGCGGCATGCGTCGGGCTTCTTTTTTGGATGGACCCACCCGTACCTGGACATAGCCATGGCTTTTCAACCCTCAGCCGAAGAATTGCAGCAAAGGCTGGACGCCCGGCTGGACAACCACCTGTGCGTGGTCAAGTTCCGCGACGACGAGGTGGTGCTGTCCCTGCGCGACCTGCGCACCGGCCGCCTGACCATCGTCTCCGGCCTCTTCCCCCGCCACTGGGCCAGCCACGCGCAGTTCGAGGCCCTCAATAACCAGTTGATCGACGAACTGGAGCGCATGCTCGAGCAGGACCCGGGTGGAGGCGACGACGCCCTGCCGGAGGGCGACTGACCATGCCCCTCGCCCCGCTCGACGAGCCATTGCGCACCACCCTGCACGACGCCTCGCTGAACAATCAGGTGGCCTGCATCACGCTGGTCAGCGCCGCGCAGAAGATCGACGACGAAGAACTCTGCGAGGCCCTGTTCCGCACGGTGGCGATCCTGCGCAGCGAAGCCGAGCGCCTGGCAGCGCTCGCCAGGGAGGCTTCACGCGGACGCATCCGCTGCAAGCCCTGAAAGAGCACGCACCGGCACAAAGGCGGAACCTGTCCGGCAGCACCGGCTCTATAAGTCCCTGAGAGGCGCCTGGGGGCGCAAACGGCATCAAGACCGTCGACGTTAATGAACTGGAGATCCACATGGGCTGTTATCACATTTCCCCCACGGAAAAGGGGTGGGAGTTGCGCAAGGAAGGTGCGACGCGCCCGTCCAAGACCGCCAGCGAGAAAGCCGTACTGCTCGAGAGCATCGAGAGCTTCATGCAGAACCGTGCAGGCACGGTGAAGGTGCACGGGGAGGACGGTAGCGTCGAGCAGGAGCTGCGCTATCCGCCCACCCGGCGTTACTACGAGCCGTCGGACGACTAGCGCGCGTCACCGCCTCGCCAGGGTTGTCAGCGGCCTCTTGGCCACTGACCGCTGCCCGCGCCGAGAAACGCGACCGACCCGGGACATCCGCCTCACGCCTTGCAAGGTGAACGTCCCGGATCGGTCGCGTTGTCACATTCGAGGCTCAGGCGCGCGAGATGCCGGTGATGGTGATGCCGTAGCGCTTGAGCAACTGGATCGCCGGCTCGCGGCTGTGGTCCTCGCTCTCGGCGTACTCCCCGGCAGGCAGGTTGTCCTCGGCCCACGCCAGCAACTGGCGGTTGGCCTCCTCCGTATCCGGTTTGCTCGCCGCCTCGATGTCCAGCGTCGAGGTGTTGTTGTCCTTGTGGTAGGTGATGATCCAGTGCGCCATGTCGGTTACCTCGGCGTTGGCGGGTGTCTCTCTGCTGACTGGCGTCGACGACGATGAGTTCACTGCCAAGCGCCTTGCCGACTTGAACTTTCCTCCTGCCGCTTCCCTCGAATTGCCATCGGCGCCACCGCTTCGCTGCACGCTCGGCGCCATTCACGTCGCATTCGCCACCGGAGGCCTGGTCCAGGGATGAACCCGCTGCATACCCCCTCATCGAGGAACATTCGCATCGCAACCGGCCTCCTGGCCGCCTTGCTGTTGGCCGCCTGCCAGGAGCAGGAGACGCCCAAGCCCGTGCAGCGAGTCCTGGTGCAGAACATCGAGGAAGCCGATTTCAGCGCCGAAGTGCGCCTCACCGGCGACATCCAGGCCCGCGTCGAGGCGCAGCAGGCCTTCCGCGTGGGCGGCAAGATCATCGAACGCCTGGTGGACGTGGGTGACCAGGTCCAGGCGCAGCAGGTACTGGCGCGCCTCGACCCGCAGGAGCAGCGCAGCAACCTCGACACCGCCAATGCGGCCGTCACCGCCCAGCGCGCGCAGCTCAGGGAGGCCGAGCTGGCCTTCGAGCGCCAGCGCAAGCTGCTGCCCAAGGGCTACACCAGCCGGAGCGAGTTCGACCAGGCACAGGCCCAGCTGCGTGCCACCCGCAGCTCCCTGGACGCCGCCGAGGCACAGGCCGCCAACGCCCGCGACATGCTCGCCTACACCGAGCTGAAGGCGTCGACCGACGGCGTGATCACCAGCCGCCACGCCGAAGTCGGCCAGGTGGTGCAAGCCACGGTGCCGATCTTCACCCTCGCCCGCGAGGGCGAGCGTGACGCCGTGTTCAACGTCTACGAATCGCTGTTCGACCAGCAGCTGGAGAGCCAGGACGTGACCGTCGCCCTCCTCGGCCAGCCGCAGGTGACCGCCAAGGGCGAGGTGCGCGAGATCACCCCGACCATCGACCCGCAGAGCGGCACCCTCAAGGTCAAGGTGGCGCTGCAGGACGTGCCGCCACAGATGAACCTGGGTGCCGTGGTCACCACCCGCCTGCGGCCGCGCAGCGGCGATGGCGTCGTGCTGCCCTGGTCGGCGCTGACCAAGGCCGGGCGCGAACCGGCGGTGTGGCTGGTCGGTGATGACCAGCGGGTGGCGCTGCAGAAGGTCGGCGCGGTTCGCTACGCCAGCGGCAAGGTGCTGGTGGGCCAGGGTTTGCAAGCGGGCCAGCGGGTGGTGATCGCCGGCGGCCAGTTGCTGCACCCCGGCCAGCAGGTAGAAATCGCCCGCGCCGAACAGGCCGCCGAACCGGACAAGGCCGCAGCGGTGCGAGAGGACCGCGACGAGCCGGCGCCACAGCCCCAGGTCGAAGGGAGCGTGCCCCATGAATGACGCCACCCGCATCGCCTGCCTCCTGCCCCTCGGCGCCCTGCTGCTGGCCGGTTGCGGCGAGCAGGAACAGACGCCGCCCCCACCGCGCCCGGTGCTCAGCGTGGTGGTGGAGAGCCAGCGCCAGGAGAGTGTCGGCCGCTTCGCCGGCACCATCCAGGCGCGCTACGAAACCACCCTGGGCTTCCGCACCAACGGCCGCATCGCCTCGCGTGCGGTGGATGTCGGCGACAAGGTGGCCAAGGGCGCCCTCCTCGCCACCCTCGACCCCACCGACCAGCAGAACCGCCTGCGTGCCAGCGAGGGCGACCGCGCCAGCGCCGAAGCGCAATGGATCGACGCCCAGGCCGATGCCCGCCGCCAGGAGGAGCTGTTCGCCCGGGGCGTCGGCGCCAAGGCCAACCTCGACGCCGCGCGCACCCGCCTGCAGACAAGCCGCGCCAGCCTCGACCAGGCCCGCGCGGCGGTGCAGCAGGCCAGCGACCAGCTCGACTACACCCGCCTCACCACCGACTTCGACGGCGTCGTCACCGCCTGGCGCGCCGAGGCCGGCCAGGTGGTCGCCGCCGGCCAGGACGTGGTGACCCTCGCACGCCCGGAAGTGCGCGAGGCGGTGTTCGACCTGCCCGACGACCTCGTCGCCGCCCTGCCCGAGGACGCCACCTTCCTCGTCAGCGCCCAGCTGCAGGAGAACGCCTCCACCACCGGGCGCATCCGCGAGATGGCGCCCCAGGCCGACGCCGCCACCCGCACCCGCCGCGTGCGCCTGAGCCTGGAGCAGACCCCGGACAGCTTCCGCCTCGGCACCACGGTGCGGGTGGAACTGAGCAGCCCGGTGACCCCGCGCGCCAGCCTGCCCGCCAGCGTGCTGGTGCGTGCGGAACCCGGCGCGCAGGAGGACCGTGGCCAGGTCTGGGTGGTGGACGAACAGGCCGCCGTCGTGCACCGCCGCGAGGTGCAGGTGCTGAGTCGCGAAGGCGAGCACGTGCTGGTCGGCAAGGGGCTCGCCGATGGCGAGCGGGTGGTCAGTGCCGGGGTCAACAGCCTCAAGGAAGGCCAGGCAGTGAAACTGGATGAAGGGGATCGGCCATGAGTGATGCCAAGGGCGGCTTCAACCTCTCGGAATGGGCGCTGCGCCACCAGTCGTTCGCCTGGTACCTGATGGCGGTGGCACTGGTGATGGGGGTTTTCTCCTATTTCGAACTGGGCCGCGAGGAAGACCCGGCCTTCACCATCAAGACCATGGTCATCCAGACCCGCTGGCCCGGCGCCACGGTGAACGACACCCTGGAACAGGTCACCGACCGCATCGAGAAAAAGCTCGAGGAACTGGACAGCCTCGACTACGTGAAGAGCTACACGCGGCCGGGCGAATCCACCGTCTTCGTCTACCTCAAGGACACCACCGACGGCACCCGGATACCCGACATCTGGTACCAGGTGCGCAAGAAGATCGACGACATCCGCGGCGAGTTTCCCCAGGGCCTGCAGGGCCCGGCGTTCAACGACGAGTTCGGCGACGTCTACGGCAGCCTCTATGCCTTCACCGGCGACGGCCTCAGTTACCGCCAGCTGCGCGACTACGTCGAGCGCGTGCGCCTGGACATCCGCAGCGTCAAGGATCTGGGCAAGGTGCAGCTGATCGGCGAACAGGACGAGGTGTTCTACCTCAATTTCTCCACCCGCAAGCTGGCCGCCCTGGGCCTCGACCAGCGCCAGGTGATGCAGAGCCTGCAGGCGCAGAACAGCGTGACACCCTCGGGGGTGATCGAAGCCGGCGCCGAGCGCATCTCGGTGCGCACCTCCGGCGAGTTCCGCTCCCAGGCGGACCTGGAGGCGGTCAACCTGCGCATCAACGACCGCTTCTACCGCCTCGCCGACCTCGCCAGCATCCAGCGCAGCTACCAGGACCCGCCCACCTCGCTGTTCCGCTTCAACGGCGAGCCGGCCATCGGCCTGGCGGTGGCCATGCGTGATGGCGGCAATATCCAGACCTTCGGCGCGGCCCTCCATGCACGCATGCAGGAGGTCACCAACGAACTGCCGATCGGCGTCGGCGTGCACCAGGTCTCCAACCAGGCCGAAGTGGTGGAGAAAGCCATCGGCGGCTTCACCAGCGCGCTGTTCGAGGCGGTGATCATCGTCCTGGTGGTGAGCTTCATCAGCCTCGGCGTGCGCGCCGGCCTGGTGGTGGCCTGTTCGATCCCGCTGGTGCTGGCCCTGGTCTTCGTGTTCATGGAATACAGCGGCATCACCATGCAGCGCATCTCCCTCGGCGCGCTGATCATCGCCCTCGGCCTGCTGGTGGACGACGCCATGATCACGGTGGAGATGATGGTCACCCGCCTGGAACTGGGCGACTCGCGGCACGACGCCGCCACCTACGCCTACACTTCCACCGCCTTCCCCATGCTCACCGGCACCCTGGTCACGGTGGCCGGCTTCGTGCCCATCGGCCTCAACGCCAGCTCGGCGGGCGAATACACCTTCACCCTGTTCGCGGTGATCGCCGTCGCCCTGTTGCTGTCGTGGATAGTGGCGGTGCTCTTCGCCCCGGTCATCGCCGTGCACGTGCTGCCTGCCACGCTCAAGCACAAGGAAGAGAAGAAGGGCCGCATGACCCGCTTCATGGACCGCGGCCTGCGCCTGGCCATGGGGCACCGCTGGGCGACCATCCTGCTCACCGTGGCGCTGTTCGGCGGCTCGCTGTTCCTCATGCAGTTCGTCCAGCAGCAGTTCTTCCCCTCCTCCGACCGCCCCGAGCTACTGGTGGACCTGAACCTGCCGCAGAACAGCAGCATCGCCGAGACCCGCGCGGTGATGGACCGCTTCGAGGCCAAGCTCAAGGGCGATGACGATATCCAGCGCTGGAGTTCCTACATCGGCGAGGGCGCGGTGCGCTTCTACCTGCCGCTCGACCAGCAGTTGCAGAACCCCTACTACGGCCAGCTGGTGATAGTCGCCAAGGACATGGAGGCGCGGCATCGCCTCTCCGCCCGCCTCAAGCAGCGCCTGCGCGACGAGTTCGTCGGCATCAGCGGCTACGTGCAGCCCCTGGAGATGGGCCCACCGGTGGGCCGGCCGATCCAGTACCGCATCAGCGGCCCGGACATCGACAAGGTGCGCGAGTACGCCATGGCGCTGGCGGCGCGGCTGGACGCCAACCCCAACGTCGGCGAGATGATCTACGACTGGAACGAGCCCGGTCGCGTGCTGAAGATCGACATCGCCCAGGACAAGGCGCGCCAGCTGGGCCTCTCCTCCGAGGACGTGGCGCAGATGATGAACGGCGTGGTCACCGGCGCCACCATCACCCAGGTGCGCGACAGCATCTACCTGGTCAACCTGGTGGGCCGCTCCGAGGAAGGCGAGCGCAACTCGCCGGAGACCCTGGAGAACCTGCAGATCGTCACCCCCAACGGCACCTCCATCCCGCTCAAGGCCTTCGCCACCGTGGGCTACGAGCTGGAACAGCCGCTGGTGTGGCGCCGTGATCGCAAGCCCACCATCACCCTCAAGGCCAGCGTCCACGGCGACATGCAACCCACCGACCTGATGGCCAGGCTCAAGCCCGAGGTCGATAACTTCGCCGCCACGCTGCCCGCCTCCTACCGCATCACCCCCGGTGGCACGGTCGAGGAAAGCGGCAAGGCCCAGGGGCCCATCGGCCAAGTGGTGCCGCTGATGCTGTTCCTCATGGCGACCTTCCTGATGATCCAGCTGCAGAGCGTGCAGAAGATGTTCCTGGTAGCCAGCGTGGCCCCCCTGGGGCTGATCGGCGTGGTGCTCGCCCTGCTGCCCACGGGTACGCCCCTGGGCTTCGTGGCGATACTTGGAGTGTTGGCGCTGATCGGCATCATCATCCGCAACTCGGTGATCCTGGTGACCCAGATCGACGAGTTCCATCGCGAAGGCGCCCATCCCTGGGACGCGGTGATCGAAGCCACCCACCACCGCACCCGGCCCATCCTCCTCACCGCCGCAGCGGCCAGCCTGGGCATGCTGCCCATCGCCCGCGAAGTATTCTGGGGCCCCATGGCCTTCGCCATGATCGGCGGCATCATCATCGCCACCCTGCTTACCCTGTTCTTCCTGCCCGCCCTCTACGTCGCCTGTTACCGCATCCACGAACCGGACGACGACACGCCCCCGGCACGACATGCGCAGGAGGCGTAGCGGCGCCGTAGGGTGGACCACGCTTTACCGGTCCACCAATTGGAGCCATATCGAGCACCGCTGGTGGATGAAAAAAGCGTCATCCCCCCTACAGGCGTGCACCCACGAGGCTTGAGAGAGGGAGCGTTCCTGTAGGGGCGATTTCAATCGCCCAGCGGGGCGCAGCACCGCCGTAGATACCGTCTTGATTCCTAGTGAGCAAGGGCCAGTTTTGCGTCAAATGGCCGGCCTGATTTCAAGACGCCGTAGGCGATGCTCAGCAGCTTGCGCATCGCTGCGCAGACGATCTGCTTGCCGGTCTTGCCCTTCGCCCTCAACCGTTCGCTCAGGGCCCTGATCGCCTCGTTGTACGTCAGGGCGCTGATCGCGGGCATGAACAGGCCGGCCCGCAGGCGCGATGAGCCCGTCTTGGAGATGCGCGTCTGTCCCCGGTGGTTCCCGGACTCCTGCAGCCGCGGATTGAGCCCGGCAAAGGCAGTGACGGCGCGGCTGTTGGCAAAGCGCAGTGGGTCGCCCAGCTCCGCCAGGAGCAGGGCGGCGGTCTTGTCGGCGATCCCGTCGATGCTGGTCAGCAGGTCGCGCTTGCCGCGCAGATCCGGGTCGTTGTCGATGTGGTCGTCGATCGCCTTGAGGGTCTCTTCGATCTCCTGCCCGACATGTTCCAGCACCGACTGGATCGAGGCCTGGACGCTGGCATCGGCCACTTCCAGACGGTTGCGCTCCATCTGCTCGATTTCGCGCAGGTCCTCCAGGCGCCGTACCAGGGCTTTCAAGCGCCGCACGGCACGGGGCTCGGGTTGCCAGGGACGCAGGCTGTCCTGATGGCGCTCGCCGTATTCGGCGATCAGCTTGGCGTCGACCTTGTCGGTCTTCACCCGCTGCAACTGGCTACGGGCGTAGTGGGCGATCTGCGCCGGGTTGAGGACACAGACCCGATAGCCGTGCTCCAACAGCCATTCGGCCAGGGCTTCATGGTAGATGCCGGTGGCCTCCATCACGACCCAGGCACCGGGTTCGCTGTGCTTGTTCAGCCAGTCGCGCAAGACGGCGAAACCCGCTTTGTCGTTGGCCAGCTTGGCCTTGGTGCGGTACTTGCCGTTGGGCTGCAGGGTGGCGAGGTCAAAGGTGTGTTTGGCGATGTCGAGGCCGATGACGCTGGGCATGAGTACTCCTTCCGATCCGTTCAGACGCGATCATCACTGCACCCGACCCAACCTTGTAGATGCGAGCTCGAGGCTCTGGATACCGTTCGGATTTTTCGAGTGAGTGTGGAGGGGCGGAGCACTATCTACGTTGCAGGCTCGCGGCCTAAGGGTGGACACGACTTCCAGCCCCTCCCCCGATGATCAGTCGGGGACTATTACCCCTGTGGAGGTATTTAGTCGAGATACAAGGGTGGACCACGCTCCACCGGTCCACCAATCGGTGCCATGCCGAACATCGCTTCGCGAGCAGAGCTCGCTCCTACGGGCCTGTACCTGGCACACACCTGTAGGAGCGAATTCATTCGCGATGGGCCGACTCACGCGCTGCGATGCAATTCGGCCAACTTCGCTGCGGCCTCTTCGATGCGCGCCTTGAGCGCTTCGATTTCCTCGCGACGTTCGGCGATCACCCGCTTGGCCGGGCAATGCCCGGTGAGCCCACGGGCGAGCACCACGCCACCCCCGCCGGCACGCAGCCACCCGACCAGGCCGCCCTGGCGCAGACCCGTACCGACCATCACCAGGCCACCTGCGATGCACAGGAAGCGTTCCCACCCCTCGACGTTATGAGGGCGGGCAGCGTTTTCACGGGACTGGGGTTCGAAGGCGACCATGGTGTTCTCCTGGCTCTATGGGGTTGTAGTAACGACTGGCCAGGTGCGTTGGCGGTTCAGTGTGCTGGACGAGCGGAGCGCGGGACCACCGCGAAGGCGGCCCCGCTGGCAGCTCAGGAAGGCTTGTGGCCCTGGTCGAGGCTCTGGTCCACCAGCCAGCGGCCATGGGCCAGGGAGGCCCGGCGGGCGCTGTCCTCCTCGGCGAGGAAGGCCGAACGGGCCGGCAACGGGATCCTCCGGGTACGGCTGCCATCGGGGGCGGTGATGTGCACGCCACCGGCCCAGGGCGTGGGGATGCCCGGGTGCTCGATCAGGTGCGCGGTGATGATGTGGTCACGGTGGGTGCACTGGTTGCTGCTGTTCATGGCTCTGCCTCCATTAGGCGGGAGGAGCGGGATTCGGCGACGGCCCTCCCTTCGAGTGGATGCCCAGCGGGCATGGACCTTCACCATAGCGCAGCCTCGCGTCCCGACCGCCCGAGCCGACGAGCGTCGCCATCCAGATGCCTGTTGCCCGCACCCACTCGCTGCGATTGACAGCCCGCCGCCGCCCCCAGCAGTATCGACGCCATGAACGCCGCCCTCCGTCGCACTACCACCACCTCCTCCACCGCCATGTGCGGGGCGAGCGGGTGTGCGTAGCGGATAGCGCAAGAAGACCCAAGGCCCCGCCAGCGATGGACGGGGCCTTTTCTTTTGCCCCGGCGTCGCTGGCACTCAAGGAGAAATGCCATGCACGACCCGAAAAAATCCGCCCTGCTGATCATCGACATGCAGGTCGCGCTCTATGAAGGACCCGACAAGCCCTGGCAGGCCGAACTGCTGCTGACCCGGATCAACCAGCTGATCGCCCGCGCCCGCGCCTCCGAAACACCGATCTACGCGGCACGCTTCGCCGGGCCCGAGGGCTCACCGGTGGCACCGGGCAGCAAGGGCTGGTCGCTGCACCCGCGCCTGGCAGTGGATCCGGCGCGTGACCGTATCTTCGACAAGAACCGCCCCAGCTGCTTCGCGGGCACCCGCCTGGAAGACTGGCTGCGCGACGCCTCCATCGGCGAACTCGTGGTGGTCGGTATGAAGACCCAGTACTGCGTCGACAGCACCTGCCGCGCCGCCGCCGAGCTCGGCTACCGCGTGGTGCTGGTGGAAGACGCCCACAGCTGCATGGATACCCCGGCGCTGGATGCCCCGACGATCATCCGCCACCACAACCTGACGCTGTCGGGACCGTTCGCCACTCTGGCGAAGACCGCCGAGGTGAGCTTCTGAGGCAAGCCGGGGCGACTGTAGGGGCGACTTCAGTCGCCAAGCGGTGCGCAGCACCGCCCATCGCGAATGAATTCGCTCCTACAGAAGAACCTCGCCCTACAGCCAGCCCGAGTGGGCGTGGGGTGGGCGTAGGGTGGGCTTCAGCCCACCGATGGTCGCTGCACAACGCTTCGCGAGCAGAGCTCGCTCCTACGGGAATGTCCCGCCCCCACTTCACCCCAACAACGACGCCACGGTGCGTTCGCCCAGCGCCGGGCCGATGCTCATGCCCAGGCCCGTGTGCATCAGCACGGCGGTGACGCCGGGGATGGCCTTGAGCACCGAGAACGGGCCGGGACCACGAGCGCCGTAGACACCCTGCCAGCGCTCCAGCACTTGCAGACGGGTGCCGAGGGTGTGTTCGGCGAGGTCGAGCAGCAGGTTGTCCACCTCTTCGGCATTGAAGGGCGAGGCGTCGCGGCCGTAGTCATGGGAGTCGCCGATGATCAGCTCGCCATGGGGCGTGGGGCTGACCAGCAGGTGGATGCCATGCTGTTCCAGTTCGGGGGTGTGTCGCTCGATCTGGCCCCGGATGGCTTCGGCTTCCGGGAGGTCGGAAAAGGCGCCGTAGTGCACGCAGCTGAGGCCGGTGAGCACGGCGTGCTGCAGGCCGATGTCCACCGCCGGGCGCGCACGCAGCATCTGCAGGCGGCAGACGCTGGGCTGCAGTGGGGCGATCTGCGCGGCCAGCAGGGTCAGGTAGTCGTGGCCGGAGCAGACGATGATCTGCTCCGCGCGGCAACTGCCGGCGCTGGTGTGCACGCGGTTCTGCTCGACATCGCGCACCAGGGTGGAGAAATGAAAGGCCACGCCCAGCTCGTTGCGCAGGTAGTCCACCAGTGCCGGGATGGCTTCGCGGGAATACAGTTGCTGGTCGTCCAGGCCGTGCAGGGCCGCACGATGGTGGCTGAACTGGCCCTGGTAGAGATCGTGCAGGCGCTCGCCGCGCAGCAGTTCGACGCGGTAGCCGTGCTCGATGGCGCGGGTAGCGCAGAAGGCCTCCAGCAGCGCCTCTTCCGCGTCGGTACGGGCGAACAGCAAGGAGCCGTTGCGGCGGATATGGAAGCCGGCGGCCTCGGCGAGCTCGGCCCAGATCGTCCGCGCCTCGCGGGCCAGGGCGAACATCGGGCCCGGCGCCTGGCCGGTGATCAGCGCCTGGCCGAAGTTGCGTACCGAAGCGCCCAGGGGCCGGTCGCTGCGCTCGAACACGCTGACCTTGAGGCCGCGCCGGGCGGCGGCATAGGCGTGGGACAGGCCGAGGATGCCGGCGCCGACGATGGCGATATCGGTGTCGTGGATGGGCATGGGTGTCTCCTGGGATTCGATGCCCGCCCTCCCCGACCCTCTCCCCGGGAGAGAGAGGGCGAAGCGAGCGGGCTGGGGCTTACTGCGGCAGCTTCTCGGACTTCCCGTCGTAGCGCTTGCGCCACTCGGCGAGGATCGAGTCGCGGTTCTTCGAGGCCCAGGCGAAGTCGTTCTTGATCAGGCGCTGCTCGTAGTCGGCAGGCAGTTCGGTCTGCGGCTTGGCGATGCCGGGCTGGGCGAGGACGGCGAAGTTCTCCTTGTACAGCTCCATGGCGGCGGGACTGGCGGAGAAGTCGGCGAGCTTCCTGGCGGCGTCGGCGTGCTGGGTGCCCTTGATCACGCCGGTGGCTTCGATTTCCCAGCCCAGGCCCTCCTTCGGCAGGACGATGTCCAGCGGCGCGCCCTGGCGCTTCAGCTGCACGGCCGGGTATTCGAAGGAGATGCCGATGGGGAATTCGCCAGCGGCGGCCAGCTTGCACGGCTTGGAGCCGGAATGGACGTACTGGCCGATGTTCTGGTGCAGCGCATCCATGTAGGCCCAGCCCTGCTTCTCGCCGAAGGTCTGCAGCCAGGCGCTGACGTCGAGGAAGCCGGTGCCGGAGGACGCCGGGTTGGGCATGACGATCTTGCCCTTGTACTCGGGCTTGGTCAGGTCTTCCCAGCTGCCGGGCTTGGTCAGGCCCTGCTTCTCGGCTTCGACGGTGTTGAAGCAGATGGTGGCGGCCCACACGTCCATGCCCACCCAGGCCGGCGGGTTGGCGGCGTCGCGGTAGTTGGCGCCGATGGCGTCCAGGTGCTTGGGCGCGTAGTGCTCGAGCATGCCCTGCGCATCGAGGATGGCCAGGCTGGAGGCCGCCAGGCCCCACACGGCATCGGCCTGGGGACGTTCCTTCTCGGCCAGCAGCTTGGCGGTGATGATGCCGGTGGAGTCGCGCACCCACTTGATCTCGATGTCCGGGTTTTCCTTCTCGAAGGCCTTCTTGTAGGCCGCCAGCTGCTCGGCCTCCAGGGCGGTGTAGACGGTCAGCTCGGTGGCGGCCTGGGCCTGCAGGGCGAAGCCTGCGACAACGGCGGCAGCGAAGGCGAGACGCTTGAACATGTGAAGCTCCTTGGGTTGATGTGCTGGGGTCGGGTTTGGCTTGCTGTGGTTATGCGTTGGCAGGGGTTTCGCCGCGCGCCAGGCGGGCGTTGATCAGGTCGATCACCTCCGGCAGGTCGGCGAGGGTGTCGATCAGGTAATGCGGGCGGCTCGGTGCGAACAGCGCGTCGATACGGGTGCGCTCCTCGGCCAGGCGCGCGGCCGGCAGGGCCTGGTAGGCGGCGAAGTCGAGGCCGAGGAAGTTGCCGGAGAAGCGCAGCGCCACGGTCCACATGCCGGCGCTGCGGCCTTCGAGGATGCCCGGCCAGGTGTCGTCCACCTTGACGCAGGCGGCGACGTCGTCGAGGCCGAGGGCGATGACGTTGGCCAGCGCCTGGGCCGGGCTCGGGCGGCCCCTGGGCACCTCGTCGGTGGCGACCACGTGGTCCGGGCGGTAGCCGGCCTCGGCGGCCAGCTCCACCACCTTGTCCATCACCACCCTGGGGTAACCGGAGCAGGTGCCGATCTTCAGGCCGCGCTGGCGCAGGGCGGCGATGGCTTCCAGGGCGCCGGGGATCAGCGCCGAGTGCTCGCCGACCTTGGCGATCTGCAGCGGCATGAAGCGCTCGTAGATCGCGGTGACGTCCGCGTCCGTGGGCAGCCGGCCGAAGCGGCGCTCGAAGCGCGCGGCGATGGCCGGCACGTCGCACAGGGTGCGGATGTGGTCCCACTTGCCCATGCCCATGGGGCCGCGCGCTTCCTCCAGGCTGACCTCGACGTCGAAGCTGGCGAAGGCCTCGACGAAGATCCGCGTGGGGGCGAAGGAGCCGAAGTCGACAACGGTGCCGGCCCAGTCGAGGATGGCGGCCTGCAGGTGCGTGGGGGTCTGGTAATGCATGGGGATCTCCGTGGATCAGTGGCCGGGCGCGGTCTGGCGCCAGGCCTGGGAGCGGCGCAGCAGGCCGCGCGAGGCCCCGGCCAGCAGCAGCGAGACGGCGGCCGAGGTGAGCAGGATGAGGGTGGACATGGCGGCCGCGCCGCCGACGTTGCCGGCGTCGTCCATGTTCAGGACGGCGACGGCGGCGAGCACGCTGTCCGGGCTGTAGAGGAAGATCGCGGCGGACACGGTGGTCATGGCCGAGACGAACAGGTAGCGGACGATGTCCAGCAGCGCCGGCAGGCAGATGGGCACCGTCACCTTCAGGTAGTGGCGGTACAGCGGCATCTTCAGCGACAGCGCGGCGGCCTCGAACTCGCCGTCGAGCTGGCGCAGCGCGGTGCTGGCGGTCATCTGCGCGGTGGTGAGGAAGTGCGCGATGGAGCACACCACCAGCAGCGTCATGCTGCCGTAGAGGCCGTGCAGCGGGTTGGCCGGCAGGTTGAAGAAGAAGACGTAGCCCAGGCCCAGCACCAGGCCGGGCACCGCCATGGGCACGAAGCTGAGCAGGCGCAGCACCTGGTTCAGGGCGCGCTGGCCGTGGGTCTTCTCCATCAGCCAGGCGCCGGTGAAGATCAGCGCGCCGCCGAACAGCGCGGTGCAGGTCGCCAGGGTCAGGCTGTTGCGGTACGCCAGCCAGCCGCCGCCGGCGGTTTCCTCGAAGGCGTAGTGACGCAGGGACAGCGACAGGTTGTAGGGCCAGAACTTCACCAGCGAGGAGTACACCGCCATGCCCAGCACGCCCAGAAGCACGGCGCAGACCAGCAGCACCAGGGCGAGGAAGCCGACATCCCGCAGGCGCGAGGGCTTGGGCTGGTGGACCTGGGCGCGGCCGCTCATGGCATCGCCCTGGCGCCGGCGCAGCCAGGCGTCGACGCCAAAGCTGAGCAGGGCCGGCAGCAGCAGCACCATGCCGATCAGCGCACCGCGACCGAACTGCTGCTGCCCCACCACCGCCTTGTAGGCTTCCAGGGCCAGCACCTGGTAGTCGCCGCCCACCACCACCGGCACGCCGAAGTCGGTGATGGTCAGGGTGAACACCAGGCAGAAGGCGGCGAACACGGCCTGGCGCGTGGCCGGCCAGGTGATGCTGCGGAAGGCCTTCCAGGGCCCGGCGCCCATGCTGGAGGCCGCGTCGAACAGGCGGCCGTCGGCCAGGGTCAGCGCCGAGATGAGGATCATCAGCGCATGGGGGAATGTGTAGATGGCCTCGCCCAGGACGATGCCCCAGAAGCCGTAGATGTTGTCCGGAAGCCAGCCGCGCAACAGCCCCTGGTTGCCGAACAGGTAGATCAGCGCGATCCCCGGCAGCATCGAGGGCGCCAGCAGCGGCAACAGGGAGATGCCGCGCCACAGGCCCTTGGCCGGGATCAGCGTGCGGGTCAGGGCGTAGGCGAACAGGTAGGCCACCGGCACCACCAGGGCGGCGACGCTGAGGGAGACTTTGAGGCTGTTGCCCAGCAGCCAGTGGAAGTTGGCGCTGGCCAGCAGTTCGCGGGCGGCCACCAGGCCACCGCCCTGCCCGGCTTCGCCGCTGAAGCCGCGCCAGAAGATGGCCGCCAGGGGCAGCACCACGGCGACGGCGAGGAAGGCCAGGAACAGGCACTTGCCACCCTGGATGAACAGGCGGTCCCCCAGGTCGCCCGGGCGACGGCGGGCGCTCTGCGGGAGGGCCAGGGTGCGCTCCATCAGGCGAACACCTGCAGGCTGCGGGACGGCAGCGCCACCCAGATGTCCGGCCCGCCGAGGCGCGGCATCTGCGCCGGGTCCAGCTCGGCCAGCAGCGGGTGGCCGGGCAAGGCGTCCAGCTCGAAACTCACCCGGCAGCGGTTGCCGAGGAAGGTGATCTCGCGCACCTGGGCGCGGAAGCGGTTGTCGTCGTCCTGGCCGGGCTCCACGGCGATGGCCTCGGGGCGGCAGAACAGCTGGCCACTGGCGCCCTCGCCCGCCTGCTCGGGCAGGCACAGGCGCAGGTCGCCGACCCGGGCGTGGCGCCCGTCGCGCCCCTCGAACGGCAGCCAGTTGCCCTGGCCGACGAAGCTGGCGACGAAAGGCGTGGCCGGGCGCCGGTAGATGGCTTCGGGGGTGTCGTACTGCTCGACCCGGCCGTGGTTCATCACCGCGATGCGGTCGGCCATGAGCATGGCCTCGTCCTGGTTGTGGGTGACCATCAGGGTGGTGATGCCCAGGCGCTTCTGCAGCTGGCGCAGCTTGGTGCACAGGTGCTCGCGGACGCGGGCGTCCAGCGCCGACATGGGCTCGTCCAGCAACAGCAGCGACGGCGACGGCGCCAGGGCACGGGCCAGGGCCACGCGCTGCTGCTGGCCGCCGGACAGCTGGCCGGGGTACTTCTTCTCGCTGCCGGTCAGGCCCACCAGTTCGAGCATCTGCGCCACGCGCTGGCGGGCTCCTTCACGGCTGGCACCGGTGAGGCCGTAGGCGATGTTCTGCTCGACGCTGAGGTTGGGGAACAGCGCATAGGACTGGAACAGGATGCCGTAGTCACGGGCCTGGGGCGGCAGGTGGGAGATGTCCCGCCCGCCCATGTACAGAATGCCGCTGTCCTGCCGCTCCAACCCGGCAATGCAGCGCAGCAGCGTGGTCTTGCCACAGCCGGAGGGGCCCAGCAGGCACACCAGCTCGCCTTCGGCGATGTCCAGGGACACCCCGTCCAGGGCGGTGAAGCTGCCGAAGCGCTTGCGCACTTCGCAAGCCTGCAGATAGGGGGTGGCGGACATGACAGGACCTCGCAGAACACTGGCGCACCGCAGGAAGCGCGGTACGGCTCGACGAGGCTGATGCTAGGGAGCAAATGCGAAATCCATGTGGCGATAACCCCAAGCCCACCGATAGTGGCATTGGCGGATTTGGTATAGGCCAGAGGGGGAGCTGAAAGCCGAGAGCCTTAAGGTGGAAGGCCGCAACACTGGAGAGAGGAGCGGTTTGTGCAAGTCGCGCTGCAGTACGGCTGCTTTTTATAACCGCCAAGATTCGCCGATAGCACCGAGCGGCTGAACACATGGCCCCTGCGGGCCCCACTCATCCTGTCGAGCCTTTTGCTCGAACGTCTCTGATGGAGCCGATGATTCCATGCCATGGGACGTGATGTCCCAGGTACAAATACAGCCGGCGCCCTGATCCGGGCGCCGGGCTGCCGGCGTCAGAGCCGGTTGAGGCTGACGTTGTCCAGGTACAGCGACTGGTCGGCACGGGTGCTGAGCACCAACAGCTCCATGCGCCGATAGGTTCCGGCCGGCACCTGGAAGCTCTGCTGCAGCTTGCCCCAGGCGCCGCCCTGGGTGTTCACCACGCCCAGGGACAGCAGCCGGCCGTTGCCGGCGGTGTCTTCCAGGTAGAGGTAGGCGTAGGCCAGCGCAGCGACGCTGGTGGTGCGGCTCACCATCACGTCGGCAGCGAAGCGGTAGGACAGCCCCGGCTGCACCTTGCCTGCCAGGAGCAGGCTGGCGCCGGTGCCGTCGCCCTTGCGGGCATAGACTTCCAGGGACTTGCCGGTGGCGGCCAGGGCGGTCAGCCGGGTGCTGCCGTAGAAGCCCGTCCACTCGCCGATTGCGCTGTCGAAGTTCCAGCCAAAAGCAGCCGGTGTCGCCGGGGTGATGGGCTTGGCGGGGATCACTTCGCTGAGTTCCACCTCATCCAGCAGCACGGCCAGGCGGTTGACACTGACCAGGCCCAGGTAGGTGTTGCGGATGACGCTGGCCGGCGGCTGGTAGACGAAGGTCATGTCGATGGGGGTGAACTCGCTGCTGGTCACCGACTTGATCGCGCCGTTGGCCGTGCTGTAGCTGATGCCGGCGTTCTCCTCGTGGAGCATGCCCAGGTAGACGTTGCCGCGCACGTTGGTGCCCTTGAGCATCACCTTGGCCTTGAGCCGGTAGGTGGCGCCGACCTTCAGTGCGCCCACCGAGGTGGCCAGCACGTCGTCGCGGCCGGCCGGCAGTTCGAACTGCAGGGCGTCGTCACGGCAGGTCTTGCCGACGTTGAGGGTGCTGAGCTTGGCCAGGTTGAGCAGTGCCTTCCAGCCATCCAGGGTGCGGAACTCGCCGTTGGCCACCAGGCTGCTCAGCGCCGGCTTGCTGCACCAGGCCGGGGTCACAGGGGTCGCCGGCGTGGCGGGCGTGGTCGGCGTTGCAGGTGTGGCGGGGGTCGTGGGCGTCGAGGTCGGGTTGACGGTCTCGGGCACCTTGGTCGGGCGCAGCGCGGCGATCTGCGCGGCCATGTCGTTCAGCGCGCGGGAGGCGTCGGCGAAGCTGGCACGGCCGCAGGCCTGGCTTGCGCAGGTGCTGTCGACCACGGTAGGTGTGGAGAACAGCGGCGCCTGCACGGACGCGTTGAACACCTGGGGGTAGGCCATGATGGTGGAGAAGCGCCCCTGCACGCCGTAGCCCCGGCCCCATTCGTAGGTGCCCTGGTGGATGCCGCGGGCCAGGTAGGTGTAGTAGCCCTCGGTCTGGTCCTGCTCGTAGGAATGGCGCAGGCCCATGTTGTGGCCGATCTCGTGGGCCATGGTGCTCAGGCTGCAGTCCACCCCGGTGATGCCGTAGGCACTGGCCCAGGCACCGTTCTGGAAGGTGCCGCCGTTCTTCGGCCCGGAGAGCACGTAGCCGATGCCGCACACGCCATAGCCCTGCCCCACCTGGGTGCGGCTGATCAGCTGCACCACGTCCGCGCCGTAGGTCTCGCGCAGCTGCTGCACGCGCGGGTCGGCGGCGAAGGCGGAAAGGTCCTTGTCGGAGATGGTGGGGTAGCTGGCCCAGGTGAGCGGCTGGGCGTTGACCAGGCGCAGGCGCAGGTTGACGTTGCTTTTCTTGTAGGCGTTGTTGGCGAACTCGATGTAGCTGGCGATGCGGGCGTTCATGTCCCGCCCGTTGGGCAGCGCCTGGGCGTCCTTGGTGTAGAGCACCAGGATGTCGACGGTGCGCGGTTCGGTGGCGGCGTGGGTGAAGGGGGCCAGCAGGAGCAGGGCCAGGCAGGCGAGCAGTTTCTTCATGGTCATCGTTCCTGTGGCGCTCAGCCGCGGGTCGGCGGCGGGAGGGGCTGCAACGGCGTGGAATCGGGGGTCACGAGGGCGTCCGGGGTGGCACGCATCAGCAACTGGTTCTGGTCGGTCACCAGGGTGCTGCCGGTGGCGTTGTCCACCACCATGGACAGGGTCTGCTCGCGGGTGGCGAGGGTGATGTGGGTCTCCAGCTGGCCCTTCACCACGGTGAGGGTGTCTTCCGGCTGGCCACCTTCCACCGGGCCGCTCCAGACGGCAGCGCCGCCGGTGTTGTGGGTCTCGCCCAGCGTGGCGCGCAGCGGCTCCTTGCGGCCGGGCACGCCCAGCTGCAGGGTCTTGCCGACGGCCAGCGCACCCAGGGACGTGGTCTGCACCTGGGTGCGGTATAGGGTCATCTCCTGCTGTTGCTCGGGCACCAGGGAGTGGCTATCCCAGAGTTCGACCAGGGTGTCGGCGGGGGCGTCCGCCACGGGCACCGTGGCGACGTGGGGTGCCGGCACCACGTTCACCGCAGCCCGCATCGGGCTGGCCGCCACGGGTGCGCCCGCCATGGCCGAGGCGACGGGCAACGGAGTCGCCGGTGCTGCTGGCAATGGGGTGTGCTGGGTAACGGCCGGAGCCGATGGGGCATCGCCCAGGAGGACGGCAAGGGTGACACCTGATGTGACCAGGGCAACCGCCAGGTAGAGGAGCGTACGGGGCATGACCACCTTCCCATGTTTCACCCGGCACAGCCGGGTGGCAGCGAAACCACGGAAAAGCATCCCTGACGAACCGTGGAACAGGTTCGACCGTTGCGAGGGGTAACGGCCAGTTATTCGATTTATTGACGCCAGAAAATTGATATCACAGTGCCTGCATGCGGCATAAATACGCTTTCGCTATTAGCCAGGCACCGGATCACACCATTGCGTTCCTACGTTGCCTGAGGCCGATATTCGGAGTCGCAGGAAAGTTGAACGGCATGAATAAAGTTGAACGTGTTCAACTTCCGCAAGTGAACCAACCGCCACCTTAAACAGCTCCTCGATGGCCGTCGGGATAATTGGGATTTCTCGCACATTGCTGGTTTGACAGCCCCAGTGCCAATCGTGGGTAATTGCCAAATTCCGACGGCATCCGGCAGCAAACAGCTGATAACCAGTCGCCATCACCGATGTAATTGTTCGACAAAACCCTTTGATTACAAGCCGTTGCGAAACAGCTCCAATTATTGCGCCTGACTTTTTCCCTATTTTCGTTAGTTGAACCCGCGCAACTTAATACGCTGGCAATCTGATAGTAGAAACACACTTTTCAATTCAAGCCGACGTCACGCGTTTGAATATGGAGTGCCTACTTGATCTGGGCGCTACTTCACTTGCTCGACTGAACAGCCCTGGCTCGTCCTGGAATTCAATGGCCAGCGTGCCTGCTCGTCGACTGAACCCGCTTGCGCATCACGGACGTGCCCCGGCGGATCACCACTACCCGGCCCAGGCCGGATGCATGAAAGGAGAACCCATGCGGAAAATCTGGCTCTACCCGGCCGTCGCCCTGGTGACGGCCGGCACGACGCTCGCCGTCCTGCTCAAGGACGCGCCGACACAAGGCGATGCGCCCCCCGTCGCCTCGTCACCGACCGCCGCAGGCAGCATCGCCCTCCCCGCCTTGCCGGGCGCAGGCGACCTGGCACAGGGCTCGGTGCATGCCACCGGCAAGGCTGCGCCCGCCCTGCCACCGGGCGACCACAGCGAGGCCACCCTGGCCCTGTGGGCACCTGATGCCCTGCAGGCCGAGGAGCAGGACGGCATGACCGTCTACCACACCCGGACCTCCCCCGACCTGCTGGGCGCGTTCGCCGTGGGCACCACCCTGCAACTGGGCGTGCCGGGCCGCCAGGAACCGCTGCGCGCCAAGCTGGAGCAGACCCACAACACCGGCAGCACCGCCGTGTGGAGCGGCGCGGTGGAAGGCGGCAGCGACGCCGACACCCTGACCGTGGTCAAGGGCCGGCTGGAGACCCATATCACCCTCGCCACCCCTGAACAGACCCTGTCCTTCGTGGTGGACAACGCCACCGGCGCCACCCAGGTGACCGACCAGAACGCGCTGCTGATGCGCGCCACGCCGGACCCGATCATCACCCCCGACGCCAAGCAACTGCCTCCCCTGCCGCCGCCCGCCCAGGGCTGACCCCACAAGGAACGTCCCACCATGAAACGACTCTTCATCGGCACCCTGCTGGCTGTCGCCGTCCAGGCCGCCCACGCCGCCGAGCCGCGCACCGTCGACCTGCTGGTGCTCTACACCAAGGAGGCCCAGGCGCTGCCCAACGGCCGCGACATGGACGCGCGCATCGCCAGCTACATCGAGTACGCCAACAACGCGTACAAGAAAAGCAACGTCGACCTGCGCCTGCGCCTGGTGCATCGCCAGGTGCTGGACTGGGCCAGCTACCCCACCGTATCCAGCCGTGACCTGGCCGCCTTCGCCGCCGACAGCCGCGTGCAGCAGCTGCGCGAGACCTACGGCGCCGACATGGTCCACCTGATCGGCCGCACCCAGGACGGCCAGGGCTACGGCGTGTGCGGCATTGGCTACGTACTCTCCGGGCAGAAGAACAGCGGCACCTTCAATTCCGGTTCCGCCAACAGCGCCTACGCCATCACAGGCGTCGACTGCAGCCTGAGCACCATGGCCCACGAGATCGGCCACAACATGGGCCTGCGCCACTCCTACGAACAGGACCAGAGCGAGGGCTACTACCAGTCCAGCTGGCACCAGGGCACCTTCGAATGGAGCCGTGGCTACGGCGTGCAGGGCCAGTTCTCCACCATCATGGGCTACCCCCACGTGTTCAACGCCCGTGTCCAGGCCCCGCTGTTCTCCTCGCCGCGCGTGCTGGACAGCACCTGCGCCAACCAGGCCTGCGGCCAGGAGAACCACGCCGACGCGGCCCGTGCACTGAACGCCATGGCGGCTCAGATCGCCGCCCTGCGCGCCACCAAGGTGCCGGAGACGCAGAACCCCACCAACCCCGGCACCCCCACCACCCCGCCGACTACACCAACCACGCCCCCGACGACACCGCCCACCACGCCGACCCCGGCCTGGTGCAACAAGCCGGCGCTCAAGGGCCTGGTGGCCAATGGTGAGTTCCGCACCGAGGAGGGCTGGCAGGCCCTGCTGGGCTATGCCACGACGAGCCTGGTGAACGTCGGCAAGACCTGCCGCGACAACGCCCTGCTGCTCGAACTGCCCAACGGCGGCAGCGACATCCTCGCCACCCCGGTCACGGCCCTGCGCGAAGGCGCCCGCTACCGCCTGCGGGCCAAAGTCATGCTCAAGGGCGCCAACGCCCGCGGCAACCTGTACCTGGGCATCCTCCACGAGGCCAACGACCGCATCAGCTACAGCGGCGCCTCGGGCGTGACCCAGTCGGTGACCAGCAGCGAGTTCACCACCCTGGAGCGCACCTTCACCTACACCCGTGCCCAGACCCCGCCGCGCACCACCTACGTGGGCCTGATCAGCCGCGACGGCCTGAGCGTGCTGGTGGATGAAGTGGAGCTGACCGAGGTCACCGAGCCGAAGCCCACCACCCCGACCACCCCCACCGTCCCTTCGACGCAGGCATGGAACTTCGAGAACGGCGCGGCCGGCTGGGCTGGCTTCCACGGCACCACCCGCCTGGTGGCCCTGGGCGGCAACACCGGCACCTCGCTGGAGAGCTACGCCCGCCTGTACGAAGGCAGCGGCGCCAGCATCCCGCTGCAGGGCAAGGTGCAGGGTGGCCTGGGCTATCGCCTGGTGGCCGACGTGATGATCGGCCGCAGCGCCGCCATCAAGGGCCTCACCTACGGCTACCTGTACCTGGAGGACACCAGCGGCCAGGGTCGCTACCTGCCCCTGGGCATGAGCGGAACCGTGGGCGGCGCCTGGAGCCGCCTGCAGCAGGACGTGCAGATCCCCGCCGGCACCTACCGCCGCGTGGAGCTGCTGGTACTGGGCACCCGCAAGGACCAGTCCCTGTACCTGGACAACGTCAGCTTCAACCGGCTCTGAGCCACGGCCCCCGGCGTCGCCGGGGGCTTTCCCTTCTGCGGGCCCGTCAGCGGCCCTCTTCGCAGGCCTCGCGCGCCAGGGCCATGAACGCGGCCGGCAGACGCGCCTGGCGGCGGTCCTTGAGGCAATAGAGGTATTCGTCGATCTGCGGTGCCTGCTCCAGCTCGATGACGCAGAGCTCGGGGTTATCCGGCACTTCATGCCGCGCGATGATGCTGATGCCGATATTGCGGATCACCGCCTCGCGGATGGCTTCGCGGCTGCCGATCTCCAGCAGCGGGCCGATGTCCAGCCCGGCCTTCTCCAGCAGTGCCTCGGTGAGCTGGCGGGTGATGGAGCCGCGCTCGCGCATCAGCAGGTTGTGGCCTTTCAGGGCGGCGATATCCACCGCGCGGCGTCCGGCCAGCGGGTGGCTGCGATGCACCGCCAGCACCAG
Organism: Pseudomonas sp. Pc102; assembly: GCF_018408275.1. Classification (NCBI taxonomy): domain Bacteria; kingdom Pseudomonadati; phylum Pseudomonadota; class Gammaproteobacteria; order Pseudomonadales; family Pseudomonadaceae; genus Pseudomonas; species Pseudomonas sp. Pc102. The sequence goes on from NZ_AP021905.1 coordinate 3,504,842, forward strand.
CGGGTCGCTACCCAGCACCAGGCGCACCAGGCGCTGGTCGTCTAGCTTCTGCGACGAGGCGGCGAGGTCCACGCGGTATTCCTCCAGCGCCTCCAGCACCTGCTGGGAGTTGCCGATCTCCACCGACACGTCGATGTGCGGGTAGCGCTCGCGGAAGTCCCGCACCAGGGCGAGGATGTAGTAGGGCGAGGTAGCGCCGATGCGCAGGCTGCCCTGCATCTGCCCGCTGTTGCGCAGGAAGAACTCGATGTCGGCTTCCTGCTGCAGCAGGACCTTGACCATGGGCAGCAGGCGCGCGCCCTCCTCGCTCACCGTCAGCCGGCGGCCGCCACGGTGGAAGAGTTCGACGCTGTAATGAGCCTCGAGATTGCGGATCTGGGTGGTGACGGTCGGCTGGCTCAGGCCCAGCTTCTTGGCGGCCTGGGTGATGCTGCCCAGGCGCGCGACCATGTAGAACGCCTTGAGCTCGGCACTGAGCATGAGGGCTGGTTTCCGAATGGGGGGACGCGGCGATTATAAGCGCGACGGCGAGCCGACTTCATGCAGTGCGCGGTGCCCTGGATCAGCCCCCCGGCCCGGTCGGGACACACGAAGTGGCTAATGGTTCACAGGCACTAGCACACCCGTACTATTCAAGCCCTTCGCCACCCTCCCTAGACTGCCTCCAGGCGCTACGGCCCGCCCGCCAGTTCCGGGTCCATGCGGCACGCCCTGCCGCCCGCCGATAACGACACCTGCCGCCCAGCAGGCCCGGATCACGCACCAAAGGAATGCCCCGATGAAACTCCAAGGAATCGCCGCCGGTTTCGCCCTCGCCTCCACCCTGCTCACCACCGGCTGCATCCCGCAGAACGGCCAGACCCAAGGCCTGTTCACCCCTCCGCCCGCCACCGCCGCCGGCACCCAGGTCGCATCGGCCAATGCGCCCTGCACGCCCAACGCCACCGCGGATCTGATCTCCACCGGTCGCAGCCTGCTGGAAATCGGCACCAGCATCATGCAGACCAAGGCCAACATGAACAGCGCCAACAATGGCTACAACAGCTACACCATGCAGGACGTCGAGAACGCCCAGAAGATCAACAAGGGCAACGAGATCCTCAACAACGTCGAAACCATGACCGGCGGCCCCCAGGCCCCTTGCAGCTGACGCTTTCCCCCCGTCGCCTTGAGCACAGGGATGTGCGGGGCGCCGGGTTTTCACTCCCCGAGCAACGAGCCCGCGCCTGCGCGGGCTCGCTCGTTTCGGCCTCCTGTCATGGCGCTGTCACGAAAAAGTCATAACCTCCGCCGGATCGAAGAACCAAGGAGGTGACGGATGAGCGTTGGCAACGACCTGCTGGCACAGCGCATCCATCGGGAACTGCTCGAGCACAGCGATGAAGAGCTCGAACTGGAGCTGTTGGAGGATGGCCACGATCTGGACACCTACTTCGACGGCCACGTCGACGAAAGCCCAGAGCGCCAGGCCCGACGCAGCTATTTCCAGGAGCTGTTCCGCCTGCAGGGCGAGCTGGTGAAGCTGCAGAGCTGGGTGGTCAAGACCGGGCACAAGGTGGTGATCCTCTTCGAGGGCCGCGACGCCGCCGGCAAGGGTGGCGTGATCAAGCGCATCACCCAGCGCCTCAATCCGCGGGTGTGCCGCGTCGCCGCACTGCCGGCGCCCAACGACCGCGAACGAACCCAGTGGTATTTCCAGCGTTATGTCTCGCACCTGCCTGCCGCCGGCGAGATCGTCCTGTTCGACCGCAGCTGGTACAACCGCGCCGGCGTCGAGCGGGTGATGGGGTTCTGCAACGACGAACAGTACGAGGAGTTCTTCCGCACCGTGCCCGAATTCGAGCGCATGCTGGTGCGCTCGGGCATCCAATTGATCAAGTACTGGTTCTCCATCTCCGACAGGGAGCAGCACCTGCGCTTCCTGGCGCGCATCCACGATCCGCTCAAGCAGTGGAAGCTCAGCCCCATGGACCTGGAATCCCGCCGTCGCTGGGAGGCCTACACCAAGGCCAAGGAAATCATGCTCGAACGCACCCACATCGAGGAGGCGCCCTGGTGGGTGGTCCAGGCCGACGACAAGAAGAAGGCGCGGCTCAACTGCATCCACCACCTGCTCGGCCAGATGCCCTACGAGGAAGTCGAACAGCCCAGCGTCCAGTTGCCGCAGCGCCTGCGCCACGCCGACTACGTGCGCAACCCGACGCCCCGCGAGATCCTCGTGCCCGAGGTCTACTGAGCATCATCTCCGGCGTGACTCACCCGCGTGAGAAGGCATCGCAGACACAGAACTATCGCGGCGCCCGGCATTTTCAGCTATCAAGACCGGCGCGCTGCAACGTCGCGGCGATTCGAGGAAGCGGTGCATGTATCACGGAGAACGTTTCAACGCCTGGACCCACCTGGTCGGCGCGCTGCTGGCAGGCATCGGCGCCGTCTGGCTGCTGGTGCTGGCGGCGCTGGATGGCAGCACGACGAAGATCGTCAGCGTCGCCATCTACGGCGTGACCCTGGTGATGCTCTACAGCATCTCCACCGTCTACCACAGCGTGCGCGGGCGGGCGAAGGTGATCATGCGCAAGCTCGACCACCTGTCGATCTACCTGCTGATCGCCGGCAGCTACACGCCCTTCTGCCTGGTCACCCTCGAAGGCGCCTGGGGCTGGACGCTGTTCGGCATCGTCTGGACGCTCGGCATCATCGGCATGCTGCAGGAGATCAAGCCCCGCTCCGAGGCGCGGGTCCTGTCGATCATCATCTACGCGGTGATGGGCTGGATCGTGCTCATCGCCCTCAAGCCCCTGATCGCCGCCCTGGGCACCACCGGCTTCACCTGGCTGGCCGCCGGCGGGGTGTTCTACACCGTGGGCATCATCTTCTTCGCCTTCGACAGCCGCTTCCGCCACTGGCACGGCATCTGGCACCTGTTCGTCATCGCCGGGAGCCTGCTGCACTTCGTGGCGATAGTACGATTCGTAATATAACAACGGGTAATCATCCCTCTGCCACCCTGTGGGAACGAAGTCATAGGATCTGTGTGCGTTAATTGTTGCTAGAAGGTTTCGAGCCCAGCTGATTGTCGAGCTTTGCTGATGTTTCTGGTTTCGCCCCCCGGCGAGTCTCTTTTTTCAATCGCCAAAAAAGAAACCAAAAACGCTTGCCCCATCATCCGGCCCGACTGCGTCGGGTGCCCTCACTCCGTCGTCGCTCTGGGGGCCGGCGCGATGGGCCATCCATGGCCTGGCGCGCCTCTCGCGGCATCCATGCCGCTCGTCCCCCGACGCAACGACTGCGTTCGGCCTCCTGAAGGGGCGTTTCCGCTGCTCCAACGTCTTCGCCGGAATCTTCATCGATGTGCGCATCACGCTTTGGGGGCGGAGTGGTTTACGTAGGGTGGCGTAGAGCGAAGCGAAACCCACGCGGCGGGCCTGAGGCCTCGAATCAAGCTCACGACAGCTAACGCAGACGGAGCCCATTCATTCGCGAAAGACCTGCAGCCAGCACAGCACTGCGAACACCCGCGCACCCCATCGCGAATGAATTCGCTCCTGCGGTCGTCTGGCTGGAAGGGGCCTCGTCAATCCCTGCGCGAATAGGCCCGGGGCATCAGGCCACCGGACATCAGCGCGTTGCCCATGTGCGGGGATGCGGGGCGTGCGCCCGGCGCCCGGGCCGACAGCAGCCCGGCCAGCAGTGGCGAGGAAGGCCGCTCCTGGCCGTCGCAGCCCATCAGCAGCAATTCGATCAGCGCGTGTGCGGATGCACAGTCACGATTGTCCATGGGTGTTCTCCGGCAATGGCTTTGTCCTTACGCTACTGCCCGTCGCGGAGGACAGATTGACCTGGGTCAGTCCCCTCCGCGCGACCCCTGCGACAACCCGGCGCAGGGCACCGTCCTGCGCATTTTGACTTCGATCAATCAGGCGTCCCGCCATGAGGGTAAACAGGAGGCATAGGCGCAACGCGCCGCCCCTTTTCCCCCTACCTGGAGACAGCCATGTCCGCTCTCAACGCCGCCCTCGCAGCCAAGCCCCTGCATGCATCACCCCGGGGCGAGTACTGGATCGAGCCACTGGAAGACGGCACCCACGTGCTGATCCGCCCGCTACGTGCGGAGGACCGCGAGCGCGAACGCGCCTTCATCAACCGCCTGTCCCCGGAAGCCCGCCACAACCGCTTCCTGGGCGAATTCCGCGAAGTGGCCCCGCCCCTGCTCGACCAACTGATGGACGTCGACGACAAGGATCGTGTCGCCCTCGTCGCCCTGGCCCACGTGGACGGCGAGCTGCTGGAAGTCGGCATCAGCCGCTACGCCCGGGTCGGCGAGCTCGGCCAGTGCGAGTTCGCGGTCACCGTGGCCGACCAGTGGCTGCGCCGCGGCCTCGGCGGCATCCTCTTCCAGCACCTGGCGGACAGCGCCCGCCGCAACGGCTTCCGCCAACTGTATTCCATCGATTCGGCGAGCAACGCCGGCATGCGTGGCCTGGCTCGCAAGTTCGGCCTGCAGCGCCGTCGCGACGAGGAAGACCCGACCCAGGTCATCCACCGCCTGGACCTGTAGCCCCCGCCGCCTTCCGCCACCTCGTCATCCCCGCGAACGCGGGGATCCACTTCAAGCCAGCGGGCACGGCGTTGCCTGAGGCTCCTTCCGCGCAGGCCCCTCAGCGGGCCTGCCTTCCTCCCATCGGCAGGTGACCGGCCCCCGCCAGCGCGGCGAAACGGGGCTCGGCCAGCCGCGCCGACCAGCCCAGCCAGCCCGCCGACGAACCGGCGCCGCTGCGCGCCACCTGCAGCTGCACGTGGATATGCCCCACCATGCAGACGCTCAAGCCATCGATATTGAAATAGGTGCAGGCCTGCTGGGTGTCGCCACAGCCGGCCGATCTGTCCTGGTAGGCGGGCTCGCCCTGCTCCGCCGCATGGAATGCCAGGTCGGTGACGAATCCCTTGTGCCCGGCGCCGTTGCGCTTGCTCAGGTCCCATCCCATCTTCTTTCGTTGCCCTGGAAGCCGAAGGCCGTGTAGCGAACCACCGGCATGGCCGCCACCTTCGCCCAGAGCGGCCCCGCCTCGCTGTGATCGACGGCGCCGCTCGCGGCGAATCGTCGATGGGGTGATGAAAGCGTAGCCAGCCACCCGGCGCTGACAAGCGCGAGACGGCGAACTTCCCGGGCCTTCCGACGATCAACCGATACGCCCAACCACAACGGTAACCCGCATGAGCCAGGCCAACGACGGCAAGACGCCGGGGCTGTCCGCCCGCGAGAAGCAGGACGTCAACGAGAACCAGCCGCCCCGCGCGGCGGTGCTGCACGAGATCATCCGCACCCAGGGCGACCAGGAGCTGGAACGCAACGTCGCCGCGCTCTGGTGGTCGGCGCTGGCTGCCGGCCTGACCATGGGCCTGTCCCTGATGGCCATGGGGCTGTTCAACTCGCGCCTGCCCGACGGCGAGGCGAGCAAGGTGATCGCCAGCCTCGGCTATTGCGCCGGCTTCCTCGCGGTGATCCTGGCGCGCCAGCAACTGTTCACCGAGAACACCCTCACCGCCGTGCTGCCGGTGATGAGCAAGCCCACCCTGAACAACGTCGGGCGCCTGCTGCGCCTGTGGAGCGTGGTGCTGGCGGGCAACCTGGCCGGCACCCTGCTGGTGGCCTGGGTGATGCTGCGCCTGCCGATCTTCGATGCGGCCACCGACGCCGCCTTTCTCGACATCGGCCGCAAGGTGATGGAGAACGACGTCGGGCAGATGTTTGCCAAGGGCATCGTCTCAGGCTGGATGATCGCCACCATGGTCTGGATGATCCCCTCCCAGGAAAGCGCCAAGCTGTGGATCATCATCCTCATCACCTACCTGATGGCGCTCGGCGACTTCACCCACATCGTGGTCGGCTCGGCCGAGGTGTCCTACCTGGTGTTCGCCGGGCATCTGGACTGGCGTGAATTCTGGCTGACCTTCGCCGGCCCCACCCTGGCCGGCAATATCGTCGGCGGCAGCCTGATCTTCGCCCTGATCAGCCATGCCCAGGTACGCAGCGACGGCGACAGCCCACGACCGCCGCACGAGCCCCCCGCCGAAACGCCGCCGCGCAAGTCCCAGAAGCGTTGAGCGTGCCTGTCGATCTGCGGTCGCGCCAAACGACCATTTCCAGGCCGGCTATCCTCGGACCGGCCCCGACTGGAGAACCGCCATGCCCATCCACCCGCGCATCACCCCCTGCCTGTGGTTCGACGACCAGGCAGAAGCGGCCGTCGATTTCTACATCGGCATCTTCCCCAACTCGCGCATCACCGCCATCAGCCGCTACGGCGAAGCCGGCAGGGCCATCCACGGTCGCCCGCCCGGAAGCATCATGACCCTCGCCTTCGAACTGGATGGCCAGCTCTTCACCGCGCTCAACGGTGGCCCGGCGTTCCGCTTCAACGAAGCCATTTCGCTGCAGGTGGACTGCCACGACCAGGACGAGGTGGACCATTACTGGAACGCGCTCGGCGCCGGGGGGCCGGTGGAGGCACAGCAATGCGGCTGGTTGAAGGACAGGTTCGGCCTCTCCTGGCAGATCGTGCCCCGGGCGATGATTGCCATGATGCAGGCGCAGGACGGCGAGAAGTCCCAGCGCGCCTTCCAGGCCATGCTCGGCATGAAGAAGCTGGACATCGCTGCCTTGCAGCGTGCCTTCGACGGCGACTGAGTGCGCGCGGGCAGCCACTGCCCGCCGCGCCAAGCTCGCCGCCAGCGCCTCGATGCCCCTGGCCCTGCGGCGCCTGGCCTTACGGCACGCTGCTCGGCGACCTGTGCATGGGGTCGCGTCCGGACCTTCGCTGAAGCCCACCACTCGGGCTACACCCGACGCAAAAGGGGACGCCCCAGCAGAGGGGGTGGAGCCCGAGTGGCTTCGTGCCCATTCCCCGGGGTGCATGCCGACGACGCCCCGCACTTCTGCAGGATGCCGGTAGCGCCTTCGGCACCTAGCCGACGGCATGGCGTTTCTCATCGGTGCTCGACACGGGAGTCGGCTTGCGCCTCTGTGATTTCGGCACCACAGTTCAGGCATCCACGCTCCTCGACGAGCGCGGGCCATAACAGAAGAACCTCCCCATGCGATTTCTTCCTGCCTTTCTCCTCCTGCTGTTCCCGGCTTTGGCGCTGGCCGGAGCCGACACCCTGCGCGTGGACCTGCGCGACCGCCCGCCCGAGATGTGGAGCATCGACGGCCGCCCCACCGGCCCGCTGGTACGGGTGCTGGAGGTGGCCGCCGAGCGGGCCGGGCTGCAGCTGGAATGGCGCTACGCGCCTTTCGCCCGTAGCCTGGCCGACCTGCGCGAAGGGCGCATCGACCTGGTGCCGCGTGTCCTGCCCGACCCGGAGCGTGACCACTATCTGCATTACCTGCCGAGCATCGGCACCCAGGACAAGGACATCCTCTTCGCCATCCGCCCCAACCAGCGGGTGGAACGCTACGAAGACCTGGCGTCACTGCGCATCGGCGTCAAACGCAGCACCCTGTACTTCCCGCGCTTCGACGCCGACGCCGCGCTGCACAAGCAGCCGGCGGTGGACGACGACATCCTCGTGCGCATGTTCAAGGCGGGCAGAATCGATGCCATCGTGGTGCTGGACAAGACGGCCATCGACATCGCCTTCGAAAACATCCGTTTCCGCGACTTCACCTACGCCGGGCTGCGCGAGCCGATCCACATCGAGAACCGCTTCGCCGCCTCGCAAAAGCTCCATGACAGTGGCCGTGCGGCGCTCTACGATCGCCTCGGTCGCGAGCTGCAGGCCATGCGCCGCAGCGGCGAGGTGGTGTCCATCTACCGCGAACAGGGTGTCGAACCGCCCACCCCCTGAACCCTGGCGGGCCCCGGGTATGGCCATCTGCCTTGGGAAGCGCTGGAGCGCCCCCCGTCGTCGCTGCGTCAGTGGCAGGCCGGAGCAAAAGTCCTGCCAGCACTTCGCCACTGATCCATACTCGGTCAGTCGCATCGCACGTGATCGGGGAAGTCATGGGCCAAAGCGCTGGGGGAGATATCTTTCGTCGGGCATTCGAGTCGTCGTCAGTGGGGCTGGCCTTGCTCGAACTGGACGGCACCGTCCGCCATGTCAACCGGGCCTCGGAGGAACTGCTCGGGCGCTCCCGGCAGACCATCCTCGGCACGTCCCTGGAGAGCCTGCTGCACCCCAGGGATCACCAGGCGCTAGGCGAGGCCCTCGACCGCGCACGTCGCCAGCACGACGACCTGTCCTGCGGCGAGATGCGCTTCACCACCTCGTCCGGCGAGTACCGCTGGTTGCACTTGGGCTTGAGCATGGTCGAGGACGGTCGCAGCCAGCCCACCCATTACCTGGTGCGCCTGCAACCCCTTGCCGGGCACCGGGAGCGGGCCGAGCAGATGCACCTGCTGAGCTTCGCCCTGGATTACACCGCCGATGGCGTCATGCTGCTCGATGGCGAGCAGAACATCCGCTATATCAATGAGGCCGCCTGCCAACTGATCGGCCAGCCGCGCCAGCACCTCGTCGGGCAGCCGCTGGCACCGGTGCTGTCCTTGCTGACCGAGCAATTCGCCGAACTTTTCGCAGGTGTGGATGGCCTGCAGGAAGCGTTGGACACCCATCGTGTGCTCAGCTGCGAGCTGCATGCCCCGGGGGAGGAATCTCCACGCTATGTAACGCTGCAGTTCAACAGCTTCCGTTACGACCAGCGCCCCTACAGCCTCGTGCTGGTTCACGACTTCACCGAGCGGCGACGCATCGCCAACGCCCTGCTGCGCAACGAGCGGCAATTCCGCGCCCTGATCGAGAACACCCCCGATGCCATCGGCCGGCTGACCCCCGACTTCCGCCTGATCTACGCCAACCCGGCCCTGGAGGCGCTGTGTCGCCTGCCCCTGGTGGAGGCCCGTGGCCGGCCGGCGCGGGAAGCCTTCGGCGACAACTCGCAGGTCGACATCATGGCCGACCTGGTGCGCGAGGTGGCCACCACGGGCGAATCCATGGAGGAGGAACTGATCCACGGCATCGAAGGCCCGGCCGACCAGCAGATCCACTACCTCATGCAACTTGTTCCTGAGCGCAATGCCGAGGGCGAGGTGACTAGCGTCATCTCGGTGGCCCGCGACATCAGCGGCATCCGCAAGGCGGAACGCCACCTGGCGGCCAGCAACCGCCAGCTGCGCGAGCTGTCGAGCCGCCGGGAAAGCGCCCGCGAGGAGGAGCGCAAGCTCATCGCCCGGGAGATCCACGATGAACTCGGCCAACACCTCACCGCCCTGCGCATGGGCATTTCCCTGCTGCGCCTGCAGTACGGCGAGCGGGCCCCGGGGCTCGGCGAGGGTGTGGAACGCCTCATGGCGCTGTGCGACCGCACTATCGGCGTGGTCCGTTTCATCGCGACCAGCTTGCGTCCAGCGGCACTGAACATGGGGCTGTACCCGGCGCTGGAGTGGTTGATCGACGAATTCCGCAGCCACCACACGCAGATCGCCTGCGAGCTGGTGGCCCACAGCGGCGCACCGGCCCTGGACGACAGCCAGGCCACCACCGCCTTCCGCATCGTCCAGGAGGCACTGACCAACATCGCCCGCCACTCCGGTGCCAGCCGCGCGGTGGTCAGCCTGGAACAGGTCGATGACCGCTACGTGCTGGACATCACCGACAACGGCCACGGATTCGACCCGGCCAAGGTCAGCAAACGCTCCCTGGGCCTGGCCGGCATGCGCGAGCGCGGCACAAGCCTGGGCGGCGAGGTGGTGATCTTCAGCCACCCGGGCCAGGGCACCACAGTGCAGGCCACCTTCCCCGTCAACGAGCCTTCGGAGTCACCATGACCCGCATCCTCATCGCCGATGACCACGCCATCATGCGCGGCGGCCTCAAGCAACTGATCGAGTTCGATGCCCGCCTGCAGGTGGCGGCCGAGGCGGAGAACGGCGCCCAGGTGCTGGAACAGCTGCGGACGGGCGAGTTCGACCTGCTGCTGCTGGACATGAGCATGCCCGGGCTCAGCGGCGAGGACCTGATCAGCCGCGTGCATGGGCGCTACCCGCGCCTGCCGATCCTGGTGCTGAGCATGCACAACGAGGCACAGATCGCCCAACGCGCCCTGCGCGCCGGCGCCAACGGCTACCTGACCAAGGACCACAACCCGGAGACCCTGCTGGCCGCCATCCACCGGGTCGCCGACGGTGGCCGCTACCTGGACCCGCGCATCGCCGAGCAGCTCGCCTTCGCCAGCAGCAACCCCGCGGACGATGCCGCCGCACAGCTCTCCGACCGCGAGTTCCAGATCCTCCGCCTGCTGGCCCAGGGCCTGAGCGTCAACCAGATCGCCGACCAGCTGGTGATCAGCAACAAGACCGTCAGCACCCACAAGACCAGGCTGATGGAGAAGATGGGCTTCACCTGCAACGCCGACATCATCAAGTACGCCATGACCCACGGCCTGACGGCCTGAGCGGTCGGCGCCACTGCGGTGCGGCTCGTGGCCCCACCGCATCCTGCGAAACGTCGCAACGCAGCCCCTCGGGAAATCCCTACAGAAAAACAGGATGTCCTTATGCCATCACCGGGATAGGACGATAGGGCCGATCGCGCCCCGCGCCCATGCTGGACACAACCCCGCAACGCACCGCCGCTGCGGGCCCCGTGTCCTGATGGAGCGCGACCGTGACGAGCCCGAACCCCACTTCCAGCGTCCCCTGGCTGCCCATCGCCTTCTGCGGTGCCGGTTGCGCGCTGCTGTTCTGGACGGCCAGCCAGTTCCCCTCCCCGGCCTGGTCCCTGGCGGCCGTGGCACCCACGCTGCTGTTGTGGGTCGTCATCGCCCAGCGCGATGGCGCCCACCAGCAAGCACTGCACCGTACCCATGACGAAGCCCTGGCCGAAGGTGCCCGCCAGGAAGCCGAGCGCCACGTACAGGGCCTGCCGGAGCTGTGCGCCAACATCGCACCGGTCTGGTCGGCGCAGATCGAATCGGCACGCCACCAGACCCAGACCGCCATCGAAGCCCTATCCGAGCGCTTCGCCCGCCTCGCCGGCCGCATCAGCGACGCCGTCTCCAGCGGCATGCAGGCCGACAGCGATGCCCTGGTCACCCTGCTGGCCCAGAGCGAGGTGGAGCTGGAAGACATCGTCAGCCAGCTGCGCCTGGCGCTCTCCAGCAAGGAGAGCCTGCTGCAGGAGGTGGAGCGGCTCAACAGCTACACCGCCCAGCTGCGCACCATGGCCAAGGAAGTGGGCGACGTGGCCAAGCAGACCAACCTGCTGGCCCTCAACGCCGCCATCGAAGCTGCACGCGCCGGTGAGGCCGGTCGCGGCTTCGCCGTGGTCGCCGACGAAGTGCGCAAGCTCTCCACCCTCTCCGAGGAAACCGGCAAGCGCATCGGCGACACCATCGAGACCGTCAGCGGCGCCATCGAGCGCACCCTGCAAGTCTCCAACGAGCACGCCACCCGCGACGCCGGGACCCTGGAGAACGCCAGCCAGGTGATCCGCCAGGTGATCGCCCAGTTCCGTTCCGGCGCTACCCGGCTGGTGGAGCACGGCAACGCCCTGCGCAATGACAACGCCGTGGTCGGCGATGAAATCTCCGAGGTGCTGGTGGCCCTGCAGTTCCAGGACCGGGTCAGCCAGATGCTCGGCCACATGCGCGACGACATCGGCCGCCTGGCCCAGCACCTGGAGCAGGACGATGCCCGCCACGTGGACGCCCGCTCCTGGCTCGACGAACTCTCCCGCACCTACACCACCCCCGAACAGCACGCCATCCACCACGGCCGCAAAGGCGGCCCGGGCAGCGCCGGCGCCAGCAATTCCGCTTCCGACATCACCTTCTTCTGAGGACCGATCATGGCCAAGACCATTCTCATCGTCGACGACTCCGCCTCCATCCGCCAGGTGGTGGGCATGACCTTGAAAAACGCCGGCTACGACGTGCTCGAAGGCGTCGACGGCAAGGACGCGCTGACCAAGCTGGACGGCCGCAAGGTCCACCTGATCATCAGCGACGTGAACATGCCGAACATGGACGGCCTCACCTTCCTGAGGAACGTCAAGCAGCTGGCGGCCTACAAGTTCACCCCCGTGATCATGCTCACCACCGAGGCCGGCGACGCCAAGAAGGCCGAAGGCCAGGCCGCCGGGGCCAAGGCCTGGGTGGTCAAGCCCTTCCAGCCGGCCCAGATGCTGACGGCCGTTTCCAAGCTGATCCTGCCCTGATCGGGAGACTGCCATGAGCACCCTTGAATCCCTCGATGGCAGCCGCCTCCTGGCCCTGGACAGCGCGCTGACCATCTACACCGCCGCCGACACCAAGCTGCTGCTGGCCAACGCCCTGCAAGGCGCGGTGGCCCTGCACCTGGACCTCAGCGCCATCGAAGAAGTGGATTGCGCCGGCCTGCAGCTGCTGCTGGCGGCCTGCCAGGAAGCCCGGCGCCAACACGTCCACCTCAGCCTCGAAGGGGCCAGCCTGGCCATGACCGAGATCCTGCGACTGAGCGGCCTGCGTGACCTGCTCCCCATCGGAGGGCTGAACTGATGAACCTCGACAGCGTGATCGGCACCTTCATCGCCGAAAGCCGGGAACTGCTGCAGCAGATGGAAGACGCCCTGCTGCAGATCGAGCAATCCCCAGAAGATCCCGAACTGATCAACGCCATCTTCCGCGCCGCCCACACCATCAAGGGCTCCTCCGGGCTGTTCGGCTTCGACTCCATCGTCGCCTTCACCCACGTGGCCGAGAGCGTGCTGGACCGCGTCCGCGCCGGCGAACTGCCGTTCAGCGCCGACCTCAGCGCCTTGATGCTGCTGGTGGGCGACCACTTGGTCGGCCTGGTGGACCACCTTGCCGAGGGCCGCGACCTGGCCGAGCTGCCGGAGGTGATGGGCATCCACGAAGCCGAACTGGTGCAACGCCTCAGCCAGTTCCTGAACAGCACCCCGGCCGCCACCGCCGAAACGCCTTCCGAATGCGCAGCAGCCCCCCGCGATGGCGTCGCCAGCCAGCACTGGCACCTGTCCCTGCGCTTCGGTGCCGACAGCCTGCGCGATGGCATGGACCCGGTGTCCTTCCTGCGCTACCTCGTCACCTTCGGCGACTTGCTGCACATCGAACCGGTGCTCGACCACCTGCCCAGCTTCGAGGCCCTCGATCCCGAAGCCTGCTACCTGGGCCTGGAAGTGGCCTTCACCACCGAGGCCGACCAGGCGGTGATCGAAGGCGCCTTCGACTTCGTCCGCGCAGAGGGCCGCATCCGCATCCTGCCGCCCGGCGCGCCCCTTGCCCGCTACGCCGAGCTGCTGGCCGAGCAGACCGATGAAGGCGAGGCCCAGCGCCAGCGCCTGCTGCGTTGCGGCACCCTGAGCGAAGCCGAACTGGCCAGCCTCGATGCCCCGCAGGCCAACGACGCCCAGGCCGATTCCAGCCCCGAGGCACCGGCGGCCGCCGCCGAACCGGGCGAGACCGCCGCCGTCGGCAAGGCCCTCAAGGAAACCGCCCGCGCCAGCGGCGACGCCAACCTGATCCGCGTCGACGCCGGCAAGCTGGACCAGCTGATCAACCTGGTGGGCGAGCTGATCATCGCCGGCGCCAACACCCGCATGCTCGCCCAGGGCTGCGGCCTGGTGAACATGAGCGAGTCCGCCGAGACCCTCTCGCGCCTGGTGGAGGAAGTCCGCGACTCCGCCCTGACCCTGCGCATGGTGCAGATCGGCGCCACCTTCAACCGCTTCCAGCGGGTGGTGCGCGACGTCTCCAAGGAGCTGGGCAAGGACATCGTCCTGCACATCAGCGGCGGCGACACCGAGCTGGACAAGACGGTGGTGGAGAAGATCGGCGACCCCCTCACCCACCTGGTGCGTAACGCCATGGACCACGGTATCGAGCCGGCCGAGCAACGTCGCGCCAGCGGCAAGCCCCTGCAGGGCGTGGTGCGCCTGAACGCCTACCACGAGGCCGGCGGCATCGTCATCGAAGTGAGCGACGACGGCGGCGGCCTCAACCCGCAGAAGATCATCGCCAAGGCCGTGCAGCGCGGCCTGATCACCGAAGGCCAGCAGCTCTCGGACAAGGACACCTTCAACCTGATCTTCGAGCCGGGCTTCTCCACCGCCGACCAGATCAGCAACCTCTCCGGCCGCGGCGTCGGCATGGACGTGGTCAAGCGCAACATCACCGCCCTGCGCGGCACGGTGGAGCTGGACAGCCAACTGGGCGCCGGCACCTGCGTACGCATCCGCCTGCCGCTGACCCTGGCCATCATCGACGGCTTCCTCATCGGCGTCGGCAGCTCCAGCTACGTGGTGCCCCTGGACATGGTGGAGGAATGCATCGAGCTGCCCAGCAGCGAGCTGGACGACCTCGACCAGCTGGACCTGCGCGGCGACGTGCTGCCCTTCATCCGCCTGCGCAACCTGTTCGAGGAAGCCAGCCTGCGGCCCCGCCGGGAGAACGTGGTGGTGGTCAGCTACGCCGGGGTCCGCGCCGGCCTGGTGGTGGACCAGCTCCACGGCGAGTTCCAGACCGTCATCAAGCCCCTCGGCAAGGTATTCGGCCAGGTCCCGTCGCTGTCCGGCTTCACCATCCTCGGCAGCGGCGCGGTGGCGCTGATCCTCGACATCCCCGGCCTGCTAACCCAAATCACCCAGAACGGCAGTGCTCGTGCCGTAGCCCCTTCCAGTCCACTCAGGAGCGCTCTGCAATGAACCTCACCCTTCGCATCGCTGCGCTGATCACCACCGCCATCATCGGTTTGCTGGTGCTGGCCACCAATCTGGCCGCCTCCGCAGCCATTCCCTTGGCTCTGCTGGCCAGCAGTGCCGTCGCCATGCAGGGATTGTTACTGCAACACACCTTGAAGAGACAGTTGGGCGACGCCCCCCTGGCCCTGCTTGAAATCGCGGAACGTCTGGTACGTGGCGAACCCCATCGCCCGCTTTCCATCGACCCAGTCAAGGGCTCTCTGCAAGACCTCCTGCAACAAATGGCGGGCCAGTTCGGCGAGCTAGCCCAAAATCTCAAGCATGTCAGTGACGAGCACGCCCGGGGCGATATCGACGTCAGTTTGGATACCCATCTACCCGGTCTCTACGGAGAGATGGCCCAGGGTATCAACGCTCTGGTTGCAAGCCACATCGAGGTCAAGAAAAAGGCCATGGTCTGCGTCCGTGCCATCGCTGAAGGAGATCTGCGCGCCCCTCTTGAATCCTTCCCCGGCAAGAAGGCCTTCATCAACGACAACATCGAGACCCTGCGCCGCAATATCACCGGTCTGATGAGCGAAATGCGCCACATGTCTGCTGAACACGACAAAGGCGACATCGATGTGGTGATCGACGTCTCGCGTTTCCAGGGCAGCTACGCCGAGATTGCCCAAGGCATCAACGCCATGGTCGCCGGCCACATCAGCGTGAAGAAAAAGGCCATGGCCTGTATCAAGGCCTTCAGCGAAGGCGACCTCACCGCGCCCCTGGAGCAGTTCCCCGGCAAGAAGGCCTTCATCAACGACAATATCGAGACCTTGCGTCGCAACATCCAGGCCCTGATCGAAGACACCCAGATGCTCAGCCAGGCAGCCCAGGACGGGCGCCTCGATACCCGTGCCGATGCGGGCCGCCACCAGGGCGACTTCCAGCGCATCGTCAACGGCATCAACGACACACTGGAGGCCATCATCGCCCCGCTGCGTGAAGCCATGAGCGTCATCGAGGGGCTGGCCGATGGCGACCTGACCCGCACCATGGGCGGACGCTACAACGGTCACCTCGACGAACTGCAGCAGTCACTCAATACCACGGTGCGCAAGCTCGCCGACGTGATCGGCCAGGTACACCAGTCCACCAGCATGCTCAGCAGTGCCGCCGAAGAAATCTCCGCTACGGCACAAAGCCTTAGCCAAGCCGCTTCCAGCCAGGCCGCCTCGGTGGAAGAGACCAGCGCCGCCATGGAGCAGATGTCCGCCTCCATCGGCCAGAACACCGAAAACGCCAAGATCACCGATGGCATGGCCGGTAAGGCTGCCCGTGAGGCCAACGAGGGGGGCCAGGCCGTGCGCGACACCGTGTCGGCCATGAAGACCATCGCCGAGAAGATCAGCATCGTCGACGACATCGCCTACCAGACCAATCTGCTGGCTCTCAATGCCGCCATCGAGGCTGCCCGGGCCGGCGAACACGGCAAGGGCTTCGCGGTGGTGGCCGCCGAGGTGCGCAAACTGGCCGAACGCAGCCAGGTGGCTGCCCAGGAGATCAGCGAAGTGGCCAAGAGCAGCGTCTCCCTGGCCGAACGCGCCGGCACACTGCTGGACCAGATGCTGCCCTCGATCACCAGAACCTCCGACCTGGTGCAGGAGATCGCCGCAGCCTCGGAAGAACAGACCACTGGCGTCAACCAGATCAGCGACGCCATGACCCAGCTCAGCGACATCACCCAGCAGAACGCTGCGGCCTCGGAGGAGCTGGCAGCCACCTCCGAAGAGATGACCGTGCAGTCCACCAGCCTGCAGGACCTGATGCGGTTCTTCCAGCTGGGCAGTTCGAGCGAAGCGACCCACCGTTCACGGGCCCACCCGATGGCAACGCTGCCGCACCGCAGCACGTCCTCCTTCCATAACGATGAGCAGGATGGCGGTTTCGTCCGCTTCGGGAGCTGAGCATGATGAACCTCGACCTCGCATTGCAATCCGGCGAAGAACAGCGCCAGTACCTGACCTTCCGGGTCGGCCGTGACCTGTTCGGCGTCGCCACCCGCTACGTGCGGGAGATCCTCGAGTTTCACGCCATCACCCAGGTGCCGATGATGCCGCCACTGGTGCGCGGGGTGATCAACCTGCGCGGTGCCGTGGTGCCGATCATCGACCTCGCCGAGCGCTTCGGCCTCGGCAGCACCGAGCTGGGCCCGCGCACCTGCATCGTCATCGTCGAGCTGCAGGACGATGAAGAGGCCCACCTGATGGGCGCCCTGGTGGACGCCGTCACCGCCGTCGCCGAGATCGAGCCGCGCGCCCTGCGCCAGGCCCCCGCCTTCGGCAGCCGCGTACCCCCGGAATACATCGAAGACCTCGCCCGTGTGGACGAACGCTTTCTCACCCTGCTGCGCATGGAGCAGGTGCTGAACGTCGACCAGATCGCCGCCCTGGCCGGCCGGCGCAACACCCCCCGACTGTCCCTCGTCTGATTGCGCAGACGCGCACAGGAGTCCTGAAAATGACCATCAGCAAGAAAATGATCCTCCTGGTGATGTCCGCCCTGCTTGGCATCCTTCTGCTCTCGGGGGTGTCCTACCAGCAGATGAACCAGGTCTACACCGTGGCCAACTTCGGTAACGAGAATTCGGTACCCGCCATCGTTTCGCTGAACAAGCTGCGCAACACCGTGAATATCCAGATCCAGCACGTGTATAGCCACATCCTCACGACTGATGACAAAACGATGGCTGCCATCGACGAAACCATAAAGTCGGACAGCAAGGACGTATTGGCAGCAATCAGTGACTACGAGAAGACGATCGCCGACGAGGAGGATCAGCGCCTGTTCGATGGCGACCGCAAGATGATCACCGAACTGTTGCAGAACGTGGAAAACGTACTGGTCCTGTCTCGTACCAACCGGAATGAAGAGGCACGGGATGCCATGATTCACCTCCAGAGCAGCCTTATCGAGCCTCTGCGGCTGCAGCTCAACAAGCACCGTGACTACAACGTGAAGTTGGCCACCGATGCCGGTCAACGTGCCGAAGCCACCCGCCAGCAGGCCACGCTGATCTCCATCACCGTATCGGTCATCACCTTGGTGATCGTCGCTCTGCTGGGCGGTTTCATCACTCGCAACCTGCTGCGTCAGCTGGGTGGAGAACCGGCCTACGCGGCAGACATCGTCAGCCGCATCGCCGCCGGCGACCTGACCGTCAACGTCGAGACCAAGGGCGGTGATACCAGCAGCATGCTCGCCGCCATCAAGGGTATGGCCGAGAAGCTCGGCCAGATCATCGGTGAAGTACGCAGCAACGCCGACTCCCTGAGCAGCGCCTCGGAGGAAATCTCCGCCACTGCCCAGAGCATGAGCCAGGGCGCCTCTGAACAGGCCGCCTCGGTGGAGGAAACCAGCGCCTCGATGGAGCAGATGTCCGCCTCCATCGCCCAGAACACCGAGAACGCCAAGGTCACCGACGGCATGGCCAGCAAGGCATCCCGCGAGGCCAACGAAGGGGGCCAGGCCGTGCGCGATACGGTGTCGGCCATGAAGACCATCGCCGAGAAGATCAGCATCGTCGACGACATCGCCTACCAGACCAACCTGCTGGCCCTCAACGCCGCCATCGAGGCCGCCCGCGCGGGCGAACACGGCAAGGGCTTCGCGGTGGTAGCCGCCGAAGTGCGCAAACTGGCCGAACGCAGCCAGGTCGCCGCCCAGGAGATCAGCGAAGTGGCCAAGAGCAGCGTGTCCCTGGCCGAACGCGCCGGCACCCTGCTGGACCAGATGGTGCCCTCCATCACCAAGACCTCCGACCTGGTGCAGGAGATCGCCGCCGCCTCGGAAGAGCAGACCACCGGCGTCAGCCAGATCAACACGGCGATGAGCCAGCTCAGCGAGATCACCCAGCAGTCCGCCTCCTCCGCCGAGGAACTGGCCGCCACCGCCGAAGAGATGAGTGGGCAGGCCGAGCAACTGCAGCAACTGATGGACTTCTTCAAGGTCACCAGCGCCGGCAAGGCCGGCCGTGACGCCGGCGCCAAGGGCAAGGCCGTTGCTGCCCGCAAGGCGCCCCGTCGGGTGGTGGAGGACAGTGACGGCGACGTGTTCGACGATGCGGTACCCGCAGGCTTCGTGCGTTTCCAACACTGATCCGACCTTTCGATACCGTGACCGGGGCACCTGCCGGTGCCCCCAGGAGCGAAGCATGTCCAGCGTCTTGAGCCGCACCGGCGACGCCACCCAGCCGGATGCGCCCCGTCAGTACCTGACCTTCACCCTGGCCGACGAAGTGTTCGCCGTCGGCACCCGCAGCGTCCGCGAGATCATCGAGTACGGCCGCCTGACCCCGGTACCGATGATGCCGGGCTGTGTGCTCGGGGTGATCAACCTGCGCGGTGGCGTGGTGCCGATCATGGACCTGCGCCAGCGCTTCGGCGCCGGGCAGACCGCCATCAGCCGGCGCAGCTGCATCGTCATCCTGGAGGTGGAGCGTGATGACCTGCGCCAGGTGATGGGCATCGTCGTCGAGGCGGTCAACGCCGTGATCGAGATCGGCACCCAGGACATCGAACCGCCACCCAGCTTCGGCGCCCGCATCCGCACAGACTTCATCCACGGCATGGCCAAGCTCGAAGGCCGCCTGGTGGTGCTGCTGGACATCGGCCAGGTGCTGTCCCTGGATGAGCTGTACCACCTGGCTGACGTCGGCGCCGCCGCCGACCTGCCCCAATCGGCCTGACCGGGAGTCCTCCATGACCGATCTCAGCCTCTCCAACCGCGAGTTCCAGCAGTTCCGCGGGATGATCCACGAGATCGCCGGCATCGCCATGTCGGAAGCCAAGCGCCAGCTCATCGCCGGCCGGCTCAGCAAGCGCCTGCGCCATTTCGGCCTGGGCAGCTACGGCGACTACTACCAGTTGCTGATGAACGACAAGGGCGAGCTGCAGATCGCCGTCGACCTGCTCACCACCAACGAGACCTACTTCTTCCGCGAACCCAAGCACTTCGAGTTCCTGCGCGAGAAGCTGGGCACCGAACTGCGCACCGGCAGTGGCCCGCTGCGCATCTGGAGCGCCGCCTGCTCCAGCGGCGAGGAGCCCTACACCCTGGCCCTGCTACTGGCTGACGCGGTCGCCGCCAGCCCCTGGGAAATCCTCGCCTCGGACATCAGCACGCGCATCCTCGACAAGGCCCGCGCCGGGCTCTACCCCGTGGAGGACGCCGAAGGCATCCCCGGCAACCTTCGCCAGCGCTTCTGCCTCAGGGGCACCGGGCGCAACGAGGGGCTGTTCACCCTGGACCCGGCCCTCAAGCGCCGCGTGCAGTTCCGCCAGATCAACCTCAACAACGCGCTGCCTGATGTGGGCGTGTTCGACGTGATCTTCCTGCGCAACGTGATGATCTACTTCGACGCCGACACCAAGCGCCAGGTGGTACAGCGCCTCTGCGCACGCCTGCGCCCGGGTGGCTACTTCCTGGTCAGCCATTCGGAGAGCCTCAACGGCATCAGCGAGGAACTGCAGTCCGTGCGCCCGTCGATCTACCGGAGGCCCCATGCGTAAGCCCCAGGGCGTCGTCGAGGTATTCCTGCAGCCGGGCGAGCTGTACTTCGGCGATCGCTACACCCGCCTGCGCACCCTGCTGGGTTCTTGCGTCTCCATCGTGCTCTGGCACCGCCAGGCGCTGCTCGGAGGCATGTGCCACTACATGCTGCCCTCCTGCCGCCACCCGGCGCGAGCACCGGACGGCCGCTACGCCGACGCGGCCCTGGACCAGCTGCTTCAGGAAATCCGCGACAGCGGCACCCGCGCCACGGACTACCGCATCAGCCTGTTCGGTGGCGGCAACATGCTCGGCAGCCGCGAGCGCCGGCACATCGGCCAGCAGAACATCGAGGCCGGCCTGGCCCTGCTGGCTGCCCACCGCCTCACCTGCCACGCCCGCCATGTGGGCGGCGAGGGCTACCGCAACCTGATCTTCGACGTGTGGAGCGGCAACATCGCGCTCCGCCACCCCAACCCGCAACAACTCGCCAGTCGGCGCTACGAGGCCTGCTCGCCATGAACAAGATCAAGGTGATGATCGTCGACGACTCCGCAGTCGTGCGGCAGGTACTGACCGGCAGCCTGTCCGGCCACAGTGGTATCGAGGTAATCGGCGCGGCCGCCGACCCGCTGTTCGCCCTGGAGCGGATGAACCGCAACTGGCCGGACGTGATCGTGCTGGACGTGGAGATGCCGCGCATGGACGGCATCTCCTTCCTTAAAAAACTGATGGTAGAGCGCCCCACCCCGGTGGTGATCTGCTCGACCCTGACCGAGAAAGGCGCTGCCACCACCATGGAGGCCCTGGCCGCCGGTGCCGTGGCCATCGTCACCAAGCCCCAGGGCAACCTGCGCCAGTTCCTGGTCGAGGCCACCGATGAGCTGGTCAGCGCCATAAAGGCCGCCTCCCAGGCCCGTCTCAAGCGCCTGCCCGGCGCCACGGCGGCCTCCGCGCCCGCCGTGGCGCCCAAGCTCACCGCCGACGCCATCCTGCCGGCCGGCGGGCCGGCCGCCATGACCCGCACCACCGAGCGCATCGTCGCCCTGGGCACCTCCACCGGCGGCACCCAGGCCCTGGAATACGTGCTCACCGCCCTGCCTCGCGTCTGCCCGGGCATCGTCATCGTCCAACACATGCCGGAGAAGTTCACCGCCGCCTTCGCCGCACGCCTGGATGGCCTGTGCCAGATCGAGGTGCGCGAAGCGCGCCACGGCGACCGGGTGATCCCCGGTCGCGCACTGATCGCCCCCGGCGGTCGCCACATGCTGCTCAAGCGCAACGGCGCGCAGTACGTGGTGGACATCGTGGACGGGCCGCCGGTATCCCGGCACAAGCCCTCGGTGGACGTCCTGTTCCGCTCCACGGCCCGCGCTGCGGGGGCCAACGCCACGGGCATCATCATGACCGGCATGGGCGATGACGGCGCACGCGGGCTGCGGGAAATGTACGAAGCCGGCGCCTACACTCTCGGACAGGACGAGGCCACCTGCGTGGTCTACGGCATGCCCAAGGAAGCCCGCAAGCTGGATGCGGTGCACCGGGAAATCCCACTCGAACAGATCCCTGCCTACATCCTGAGAGGCGACCGCCCCTGAGTTCACGGCCCACCGACGCGCTATCGGCGACTTCCCCACTCCGTCGCCGGGGTCGGTGGGCCCTTTTGAGTCCGCTGGGCCATGTCGATCACAGGCCCGCCGCCAAGCAAGGAGCAACACGAGATGATCCTGTTCAGCGCTGCCCTGAAAAACGAACTGGCCCGGTGCCAAGGGGAACTCACAGAGGCCCGCGCGCTCCTGGAGGCGTTTGACCGCTCCCAGGCCATCATCGAGTTCCTGCCCGACGGCACCATCGTCAAGGCCAACGACAACTTCCTCGGCACCATGGGCTATCGCCCAGACGAAATCATCGGCCGGCACCACCGCCTGTTCTGCGAACCGGCCATGGCCGCCAGCGCCGAATACCGGCGCTTCTGGGAGCGGCTGGCCCAGGGCGAGTTCATCCGCGAGCGTTTCCTGCGGCTGGACAAACAGGGGCGCGACGTGTGGCTGGAGGCCACCTACAACCCGGTACGCGATGCCGCCGGGCGGGTGACCAAGGTGATCAAGCTGGCCACCGACATCAGCGCCAACCTCCTGCATGAGCATGAGGAGGACGCGATCATCAACGCCCTCAATCGCTCCATGGCGGTCATCGAGTTCAATCCGGCCGGCGAAGTGGTGGAGGCCAACGAGAATTTCCTCGCGGTGATGGGCTACCGCAAGCAGGAGGTAATCGGGCAGCACCACCGGACTTTCTGCTCTCGAGAAGAAGCGGGCTCCGTGCAGTACCAGCAGTTCTGGCAGCAATTGAATCGGGGGGAGTACTTCAGCGGGCGCTTCGAACGACGCAATCGCCACGGCGACGTGATCTGGCTCGAGGCCAGCTACAACCCGGTCTTCGACACCCGCGGCACGCTGTACAAGATCGTCAAGTTCGCCTCCGACATAACCGCCGAGGTGCTTGAGCAGCAGGCAGAGTCCGAAGCCGCCCATGTGGCGTACGAAACCGCGCGGCAGACCGACGCCGATGCACAGGGCGGCGCGGAGGTGGTGAACCGTACCGTGGCGCTGGTCCAGGGCATCGCCGGGGAACTGAACCACGCTGCCGAGCGCATCGGTGCGGTGAGCCAGCAGTCGGACGTGATCAACAGTATCGTGCAGTCCATCCGTGGCATCGCCGACCAGACCAACCTGCTGGCCCTCAACGCCGCCATCGAGGCCGCCCGTGCCGGCGAGCAGGGCCGGGGGTTCGCGGTGGTGGCGGACGAGGTGCGCAACCTCGCTGCCCGCACCGCGCGGGCCACCGAGGAGATCATCGAAGTGGTCAAACGCAACCACGAGCTGGCCCAGGACGCCGTCAGCAGCATGCGCGAGAGCTGCGAAAAGGTGGATCAGGGCGTGCAACTGGCCCACGAGGCGGGCCGGGCCATCCAGAGCATCCAGGACGGCGCCCAGCGGGTGGTCGACACCATCCAGCGTTTCACCAGCACACTGCAGGGCCATTGAGCCGGCCCGGGCACCCTGCCGGGACCGGCGATTGTCGATACCCGGCAGGCAGAAATTGCATGAACGCCATCGCCTGCACCGTCACCCTCGCGCACGCGGGGGCCCACTCGACGCTGTCGCAGGTACGGCGCGCAGCACCAACAGCGGGTACGAGGAAACGGCGGGAAGGAGTATCGCTGAAAGGCAATCACCCGCCCGGGCGGGCGGGTGATACAGGCGGCGGGCCCGGTGGGGCCCGCCGAGGGGGTCAGGCCTTGGAGGCGCAGCTGGCCGGGGCCCAGTCACCCATGTCGGGGCTGTTGCACACGTCGCTGACCATGGTCTGGCCGCGGCTGGCGACCTTCTGGCTCTCGGCGCGCTTGGCCTCGGCCTGTTGCAGGGTGCGCTCGGTGCTCACCGCTTCCTTCGGTACCGCCTTGGCAGTGGTGGTGGTCTTCTTCGGCGGCGTGGTGGTCTTGGTGGTGGTCTTGGTCGAGGTCTTGGTGGTGGTCGGGGTGACCGGAGTCTCGGCGGCGACGACCTGGCTCACGTCCTTGCGCTCGACACCGACGGTCTGCAGGTCCTTTTCGTAGGCCTGGGTGTAGGTGTTGATGTTCTCGCCGGCGCGGCCGTCGACGGCCGCCATCAGTGCATTGGTCTCGTTCAGGCCGCTGACGATCTCGGCCAGGCGCAGGCGGCCTTCGGTCTCGCTCACGGTCTTGGCCTTGCGCGAAGCCTGCAGGTTGGCGAACTCGCGCTGGTAGCAGTTCTGCGCGGCGCTGGCGTACTTGATGCTGCGGTCGATCTCGCCGCTGCTGCGATCGATGTCGCTGGCGTAGGAGGCGATGCGCGCGTTGTCGTCGGCGATCTGCTGCTGGCGAGCGCTGTAGTAACCCGCCGCACCGCCCACCAGGGCACCGCCCGCCGCACCGATCAGCGCGTTGCGGCCGGCGTGGTCACCGCCGGAAAGGCCGCCCGCCAGGGCACCGATCACACCGCCGGCGATGGCGCCGGTGGCGACCGACTGGGTCATCGCCTGGTCGGAAGCGCGCAGCTGGCTGACCGGCTGGTAGCACTGCGGGTAGTACTCGGCCTTGGTGCTGGCCGCGACCTTGGAACTGGGCGAGCCCATCCCGGCGCAGCCGGTGAGCAGCACGCTGGTGCAGGTGACGGCGGTGAACAGTGCGGTGCGTACTGCGGAAAATGCGGGAATGTTGCGTGGGGTTGCCATGGTCATTGCTCTCGTTCTTGAGGTTGTCTAACAGGCCATTGGGAACGCCTGCGTTGCCATCGCGGCCTCGCCTACGTTTCTCAACGACCTGCAAATCCATTAAGGCTTCACGGAAGCCACCGAAGCGCCGTCCTTGTCGCCCGGCCTCAGGGGCCGAGCAGTTCTTTCAGAATCACCTCCGGATCCGCCCTGCGCTGCTGACGATACTCGCCCACATGCTTGACGAAAAGCGTGGCGCGCGTCACGAGACTCTTGCCCAGTACCGGGTTGCGGTTGAGTTCTTCCTTGGTCCGCTGGAACTGCGCCTGGATCACCGCGTCGGTATAGCGGGTCCCGGTCGCCAGGTTGTCAATATAGATCGCCACGGCGCCGTCGAGTGCCGTCTTGCCGTTGGCCATCGCACTCTCGTAGAGCTTGGCCGAGGCCTCGTCCTTGGCCGCCTTGGCCTGGTCGCGGCTCTTCTTCAGGTTGGTCAGGCGGATGTTGTAGTTGTTGATCGTCTCGGCCACCAGCGCGGCGGACTGGATCAGGTTGCCGGCCGCCTCCTCGCGCTGCTTGGCGATCAGCGAGATGTTGCGCTTGAGCTCCTCGTTGACCAGCGCCAGGCGCCCCTGCAGCTCGGGGTCGGCGCTGCTGGCGATGATGCTGTCGAGCAGTTGGGTCGGGTCCTGGTCGTCGGCGATCTCGTCGGTGAGCGAGGAGGCACGACCCTCGGCCTTCCATTGCTCGAACAGGTCCTTGTAGCGCGAGCGCGGTGCCGACAACGCACCGATGGCGACGCGAAAGCCCGTGGTCTCGTTCTGCTGCTCGGTGCCATCGGCGGCGAACAGCGGGTACTCGCGGCGCATGCCGGTGAACAGGGTCATCTCCCCTTCCAGGTAGTTCCCACCCTTGACCACGAAGCCGCCGTAGGTGCCCTGGCGACGCCCGGCGTGCACCAGCTGGAAGGATTCCTGGACCATCTCGGCGGCGTTGCCGATGACGTCGAACAGGCCGATGGGGTTGGGCTTCTTCAGGCCGATGGGCAGCAGGCGCGCCGCCTGTCCGGTGCCGCCAGCGACCTGGTTGTATACCGCCCAATCACCCAGCGGGCCGTCACCCTCGGCGCCCTCCTGCTTGCGCGGGAACAGCCGCGCCTCCAGCTCCTGGCGGCTCACCGCGTGGGCGCCGCGGGCGGCGAATTCCCATTCCACTTCCGTGGGCAGGCGCACGAAACCGACGCCGCCGTCCTCGGCCTTGCCACCCCGCCCGCTGATGGGCAGCAGGTCGCGATGGTTCTTCAGCAGCCAGGCGCTGTACACCGCACCGAAGCGCTCGGCCTCGAAGCGCGACAGCTTGACCTTGGGCAGCCGCGCGGCCATGCCCGCCGGAGCCGGCTCACAGGCGGGCGGCTCGCCCTGGCCGGCCAGGGACGCGGCCTGGGCCATCACCAGGTCGTACTGGCGCTGGGTCACTTCGTACTTGCCGACGAAGTACAGCATCGGCTTGAGCGGCGTGCCCTTCTCCGGCTTCGGCAGGCTGGCGGAAAGCTTGGACTGCCAGTCCCTGGACAGGTCCGAGAGGGTGAACTGGCCGTTGATGAAGTCGCGGCGGTAGCCGGAGATGAACGACTGCTGGTAGCCGGTCTCGCCCTCGCTGAAGGGGTAGCCGAGGCTCACTTCACGATCGTCCAGGGTGCCCTTGGCCAGCACGTAGACGTAGCGGAACACCATCTCGCCCTCGCAGGGCAGCGGCAGGCTGACGTCGTCCGGCAGCGGCTTGGGGTTGTACAACGGGTTCGGCTCGGCGTGCGCCGTGGCCACCGCCAGGGACAGTGAGAATGCGACTGTCAGCAACTTAAACATCACGTAGTCCTTCCGAAGCTTCGATTCGGGCCGCGCGCCAGCCACCGGTCGCCGCGGCCAGCGCACTGCAGGCCAGGGTCGCCAGCAACGCCAGCAGGTAATGGGAGAACAGCAGGCGGCAGGCATATTCGCCCGCCGCCGACTGGAACAATTGGTTGAGCCCGGCCTCGGCGATGAGGTACAGCACGCCCGCCAGGGCCAGGCTGAAGGTGCCGGTGTAGAGCGCCTGCAGCACCACGAAGAAGACCAGCGCGGCGGTGGAGAAGCCCAGCAGGCGCAGCACCGAGAGTTCGCGGCGCTTGCGCTCCACCGCCGCCAGGGTGCTGGCGGCCATCGCGGCGAAGGCGCCGGCCAGGGCCAGCCCGGCGATGATCCAGAACACCAGGGTCAGGTTGCGGCTGAGCGAGCGCACCTGGGCGATGGCCTCGGCCTGGGTGGCGACCTCCTGGTCGCGGCCGGCGAAATGCAGGCGCAGCGCCTCCACCGCGTCCAGGTCGCGCGCATAGAGGCGGAAGCCGGGGTAGACCCGTGCCCGCGCACCGCTGGCGGCTTCGCGGCCCGGCCAGCCGAAGCGCTCCACGGCCAGGCCGTCGCGGTAGTCCTCCACCGCCTCCAGCAGGTCCAGGCGGGCGAACAGGGCCTGGCGCTGGAAGACCTCCAGGGGCAGCACGGCCTTCACCTTCAGACGGGTGCGCTGGTACTCGGGGATGCCGGATACGGAGCGGCCGAACGCCGCGGTGAGTTCGTCGCCCGCCTTCACTCCAAGACGCTCGGCGGCGCGCTGGCTGAGCACCACTTCGTCGCGGCCCTGGGGCAGTTGCGCAGGTGGCACCAGCGGGTCGCCCTCGGCGGTGGGGACCATCTCCACGGTCAGCGGCTGGCTGCCGCCGTCAGCGTGCAGGTCGACGGTGGCGGCGATCTGCCGGGTACGCGGCACCACGAAGGCCACCTCGGGGCGCGCGGCGAGTTCGGCGATGCCCTCGAGGTTGTAGCGGGCGCCGCCCAGGGGAATCACCTCGCGCACGGCGGGGTCGCGCTCCAGGCGTTCGGTGAGGGTACTGACCAGGCCGTGCTTGAGGCCGAACAACACCAGCAGCGGGGCGACAACGGCGACCAGCGCGAGCACCGCGCAGGCCGAGAGCCGCGCCTCGTTGCGGTAGTCGTGCCAGGCCAGTGCGACGAGCAGGCCCTTGCGCATCAGCCGGCCTCCGCGAGGGTGGCGGTGACGCCACCATCGACGCCACGCTGCAGCGCCAGGGGCAAGGGGGCCAGCCCGGCGCGGGCGGCCAGGGCCTGGTCGTGGGTCGCCACCACCAGGCACAGGTCATGGAGCCGGGCCTGCTCCACCAGCAGTTGCATCACCCGCTCCGCGTTGATCGGGTCGAGGGACGCAGTGGGTTCGTCGGCCAGCAGCAGGCGTGGCCGGTGGGCCAGAGCGCGGGCGATGCCGACGCGCTGGCGCTGCCCCACCGAGAGTGCCGAAGGGCGCTTGCCCAACTGATCGGCGATTTCCAGGTGGGTGGCCAGGTGGCGCACCGTGTCGTCGTCCGGCATGCCCAGCAGCGCGCGGGACAGGCCGATGTTACCGGCCACGTCGAGGTAGCCCAGCAGGCCCCCGGTCTGCAGCACGTAGCCGATGCCGCGACCACGCAGGGCCGCCAGCTCATCGTTGCACCCCTGCTTCCACAGCGCGGCGACGTCGCGCACGCGGCCGTCCAGCTCGTATTCCATCACCCCGCCGGCGTCCGGCGAGAGGATCAGCGCCAGCAGGTCGAGCACCGTGCTCTTGCCGCTGCCGCTGGGGCCGACCAGGGCCAGGCGCTGCCCGGCGCGCAGGTCCAGCCTGGGGATTTCCAGGCTGTAGCGCTGGGCGCCCTGCCCCCGCGTCTTGCGCAGGTCACGAAGCCTGAGCATCAGGGCAGCGTCGACAGCGGCACGCGGTAGAGGGCGTCGCCGGGCGCCGCGTCGCCGAAGCGCACCCAGTTGGCGGTGTCGTTGTGGAAGGTCTCGTAGAGGCGGATCTTGGACTCCAGCTCGTCGATGAAGTCCTCCTGCTCGGCCACCGACAGCGACAGCCACAGGTCCTGGTTCATGTTCAGCGACTTGCTGCGGTACGGCAGCCCTTCCAGGTATTCGCCGAGGATGCCGCTCTCGGCCAGGTTGCTGCCACGGGCCAGCTTCGAGGGGTCGCGGGCCATGTGCGCACTGGCGCTGGCGATCTCCTGGAAGAAGTCCTTGGGCGAGCTCTGGGTACGCCGTGCGGCGTCGACGATCACTTTCAGCGACTGCTGCAGGTCGTTGAGCTGCAGCTTGGTCAACAGCACGCAGACCTGGAAGGCCGGCAGCTGCGGGTTGGTCAGGTCGCGGTCGGAGGTCCAGGCGGTGACCAGCTGCGGCGCGCGGGCCTGGGACTTGTGGCCGAGGAAGTCCATGTGCATCGCATAGCCGATGGCGGCTGTCTTGGCGGCGATGCTGTTGCCTGCCACCGGCGCCTCCAGCGTCGCGTCGCTGCGTACCTTGTGCACCAGGTCGGCGAAGACGTTGCCGATCTCGCTGACGCTGTCGCCGAACTTCTTCACGTCGCCACCGGCGACCGGGATGTACAGGTCGCCGATCTGCGGGTTGGCGTCGGCGGTGAGGCTGCGGTACTGCTGCTCGGCGAAGCCGTGGTTCTTCTTGCCTGCATCGGTCTTCAGGTGCAGGGCGTAGATCTTGATCTGCTTGCGCAGCGCCGCCTCGCGCACCTCGGCCTCGTTCATCTGGGTACGGCCCAGGGGGTCGTTCTTGCGGATCGCGCCGGCATCGCTGACCAGCAGGATCAGGCGCCCGCCGTAGCCGCTCCAGTCCATGCCGTCGACCGCTTCCATGACGCCGGCGAAGGCGTCCTCGTTGAAGTCGTGGCTGGAGACGCTGGTGGCCTTGATCTGCTGCGCCAGTTGCAGGAACTGGTCCGGATTGCGCCCCTCGTCCAGGCTCACCAGGGTCTTGGCGGTGTACTCCAGGCCCGGCGTCTTGTCGGTGTTGCTGCGGAAACCGACCATGCCGAAGCTGACGCTGTCCAGTTCGCCACGGGCGGCGATCTGGTTGTGCAGTTCGTGCACCACCTCGCGTACGCGGTCGATGTAGGGCTGCATGGACACCGAGGTGTCCACCACCAGCACGATGGCGGTGCGGAAGGCATCGGTCTTCGCCGCCGGCGCGCTGCCCTCGCCCTTCACCTGGGGCGTGTCGCCCGGGTCGATGGAGGCGACGTTGAGCAGTTGCACCGGCTGGCCGCTGGCGTCGAAGCTCTCGCGCGAATCGAAGATCGGCAGCAGGTAGAACTGGTCCTGGGGAATGGCACTGGCGGCCGGCTCTATGGCGACGATCTCCGGGTCGGTGCTGTCGCCGAACTGGGCCTGGTGCACGGCGTTGCGCGCCTTGTTGGAATCGGCGAGGTACAGCTCCACCTGCTCCGGGTCACGCAGGAACATCACCGGCGAGCGGCCGGAGCGTTCGGTGAACTTCAGCACCAGGCTCTGCTTCCAGTCGCTGAGCTTGTCCAGGGGCAGCCAGCCATCGCGATGGCCGTCGCTGGAGGCGCCCACTTCGACCCAGGGCGTGCCGCCCACGACCTTGCGCGCGTACACGTAGAACACCGAGAAGGCCGGCACCGGCGCACCGTCGGCCTGGGCACCGGGCGCGCTGGCGAAACGTGCCCCGGGCTTGCTCAGCACGCGTTCGAACAGGGTCTTCTTGCCGGCCATGATCAGCGGGCGGCTGCCACCGTCCTGGTTGCCCACGGGCGTGGCCACCTGGCCGCCGGTGTCGACGTTCTTGCCGCCTTCATCCGGCGTGGTGCCGCCGGCACCGCCTTCCACCTGGCCACCGTCGACCTGGGCGGCGTCGGGCTTGGCCGGCGACTGGTTGAGCCACCAGTAGGCGCCCCCCCGAGGCCGGCGAGGCCGAGCACGGCCAGGCCGGCGGCGGCGATCAGCGGCGCGCGGTTGGGGCCGCTTGTGGGCTGGCCGGCGGCGGCGCTGAGCTCGGTGTCGAGCACCGAGGCGCGCTTGGCCTTGCCAGCCTTGGGCGGCGTGGCCGGCGGTGTCGCCGGCGGCGTGACCTGGGTCGGCGGCGCGGGGGCGTCCAGCGGCGGCATGGTCACCGAGACCGGGGTCAGCCCGGTCATGCCGCTGCCGGTCTGCGCGGCCGGCGGGGTCGGCGGCAGGCCGAGGGGGCGGAACTGGGTGGCGCCATCGTCGTCGGCCGGGGCCGCCGCGGGCAGGCTCGGCAGGCGGTCGAGGGCCGCGATCAGCGCGGCGGCGTCCGGGTAGCGGTCCTTGGGGTCCTTGGCCAGCAGGCGGGTGAGGATCTCCTGGTAGCGGCCCTGGGCGATGGGCAGCTCCGGCAGCGGTTCGGTGAGGTGCGCCAGGGCGGTGGACAGCGAGTCCGAGCCGACATAGGGCAGCTTGCCGGTGAGGATTTCGTAGAGCACCACGCCCAGGGCGTAGAGGTCGGCGCGGCCGTCGATCTCCAGGCCGCGCGCCTGCTCGGGGCTCATGTAACTGGGGGTGCCGACGGCGAAGCCGGCCTGGGTGAACTGGGTGCGGTCGTCCAGCGCCTTGGCGATGCCGAAGTCCGAGAGCACCGCGCCCCCGTCGGCACGGAACAGGATGTTGGCCGGCTTGACGTCACGGTGCACCAGGCCCTGGGCATGGGCGTAGCCCAGTGCCGAGGCGATCTGGCGCAGCCATACCAGGCCCTGCTCGGGGCTGAGGCCGGCGCTGATGCGCTCCTTCAGCGTGCCGTTGGGCAGGTACTCCATGGCCATGTAGTACAGGCTGCCGACGTTGCCGATGTCGTGGATGGTGACGGTGTGCGGGTGCGACAGCCGCGCCAGGGTCTTGCCCTCGCGCAGGAAGCGTTCGCAGAAGCTGGCGTCGGCGGCGAGCGCCGCGGCCATCACCTTCAGCGCGACCTTGCGCTCCAGCGAACGCTGGGTGGCCAGGTAGACCACGGCCATCGCGCCGTCGCCCAGCTCGCGTTCGATTTCATACCCCGGAATTTCTATGTCCATGCTGGTCTTTTTTTCTTTTTCAGGATGCTTTGACGACTACCGCCGTGATGTTGTCCGGCGCGCCCCGGGTCAAGCCCAGATGCACCAGGCTGCGAACCACCTGATAGGGGTCCTCGTGGCCCAGCACTTCACACAGCTCGTGGTCCTCCGCGGTCTTGTTCAGACCGTCGCTGCACAGCAGGAAGCTGTCGCCGGGCAGCACCACGAACCTCGTTTCTTCCAGTTCCAGATCGTCCTGCACCCCCACCGCGCGGGTGACGATGTTGGCCATCGGGTGCACCTTGGCCTCGGCCTCGTTGAGCAGGTGGCTGTCCACCAGTTCCTGCACGTAGCTGTGGTCGCGGCTGATGGGTTCCAGCTTGCCCTCGCGCAGGCGGTACAGGCGGCTGTCGCCGGCCCACAGGCAGGTCCCCTCGCTGCCCCGCGCCGCCAGCACGACGACCGTGCTGCCCATGGTGCTCACCCCGCGCTGGCGGGTTTCCGCGCGCACCAGGGTGTTGACGTGTATCAGCGCCGCGCGCAGGGCGTCGACATAGGCATCGAGCCCGTCGCCGTACTGCACGCCGCGAAGGGTATCGACGATCAGGTTGCTGACGTAGTCACCGGCGGCATGGCCGCCCATGCCGTCGGCGACCACCCAGAGGCCGTAGTCACCGGCGTCGAGGCAGGCGTCTTCGTTGACCTGGCGGACCATGCCGACGTGGCTGTGGCTGGCTGATCGGTATTGCGCAACCGGAGGCAGTGGCATCACAGGCTCCCGAAATCGATCTGCCCGATGCCGGCGGGCTGCTCGACGGCGCCCTCGCCCACCAGGAAGCGGCTGAAAAACCGCGTCGGCGGCAAGCCCTGGAATCTCACCAGCTCGGCCGCTACACGCTCTGAACCACGCCCCCACCAGAAACTGCAGCCGTCGCTGGCGATCTGCGCCAGTACCGCCTGTCGCGACTCGCTGCCCTGCACCGCGTAACGCAATGCACCGACCTCGCTGAGACGCGCGTCGTGGCGCGGGCTCACCAGCGGCGAGCCCAGCCCCTGCACCCCGGCCTCGAAGGCGTCGAAATCGGCCTCCGGCTCCAGGGTGGAGAGCAGCAGCGACTCGGCGCGATCGAACCAGTCATCGGCACCACCGACGATGGCGCCGAGGTTGCTGCGCTCGTCCAGCAGCACCGCGATGGTCAACGGGAAATAACGGCCGACGCGGTCGATGCTGGGCATCACCACGCCGGCCACGGCTTCGCTCCCCAACAGGTTCGGGGCGATTGCGAAGCGCCACAGCGGGCTCACCAGGTAGGCGTCCAGCCAGGCGCCGCCCAGCTCGGCCTGGCTCTGCGCCATGCCGGCGGCCAGCCACTGGTCCCAGGCCTCGATGAAGGCCGGGGGCAGGCCGCGATGGATGAAGTCGCCACGGCTGGCGAGCTTGCCGTAGAAGCCCGCCGTCGTCATAGGCGCTCCGGCAGGCCGAAACCTGTGACCACGCGGCTGCGGAACGGGTTGAAGGCACTGCTGGCGCGCAGCTCGCTGGAGATGCTGGCGTTGTCCACGCGCATGCGCAGGGTGAAGCGGTCCGGTGCATTGCCCTGGGTCAGGTCCGACTGGTCGAGCAGGCGGAACCAGGCCCAGGGGCCTTCCATGGTGAGGCCCGAGCGACCGCTGGAGGACGGCGGCGAGATGGTCAGGCGCACCACACCCAGGCTGTTGGGGCTCGGCCACTGCATGGCCACCGGCCGGCTGGGGCCGTGGTCGTAGCTGAACTGCTGGCCGTCCAGGTCGAGCTGGAACTGGTCGATGGCAGCATCCATGGCCACCGCCTTCAGTTCGAAGCGCACCATGGGGGTGGTGTTGCCGGAGCGGAAGAAGGCGTCGCGGATCTGCGCGGCACGCTGGAAGGTGCCGAGCACGCCGGAACCGATGCCGAGCTTCTCCGCCGCGCCCGGCTGCCAGCGCCAGGTGGTGGCGGAGGTGTCGACGTAGGGCTGCAGGTATTTGCGGAAGTAACTGTCCATCACCCCGCCGACGCCGAAGAAGGCGCCGAAGTCGTCCAGGGTGGCGTCGCGCGTGCTGTTGCGGTCCAGCGGGTAGCGCCCGGCCAGGGACTGGCGGTAGACGTTGACCACTTCGGCCGTCCAGGCGGCGTTCAGCTGGTTGCGGATGCCGCCCATCATGGTGCTGGTGGTGGCGCTGACCACGGACTTGACCAGCCCCTGGACCAGCGGCGGCTGGCGTTCGGCACCGAGGCTGACGCGCTGGGCGGCGGCCTGGGCCTGGTTCTTCGCCTCGCCCAGCAGGGCGTCGCCGCTGGCACCGCTCATGGCGCTGATCTGCACGTAGAGGGCGTTCATGTCCGCCAGCAGGCCGTCGATGGCCGCCGGCTCGTTGTCGTTCCTGGCCACCAGGCTGTTGAGCTCGGCGAAGTGCGCGGTGATCGGGTCCTCGCTCGGCGCCTGCTGCTGTTGCGGGGCGTCGTCGCCCTGCCCCACCAGGGAGCCGAGGCGATCCTTGAGCTTGCCGACGGTGTCGCTGGTGCCCTTGAGTTTCTCGGCGGCCAGGCGCTCTTCCTTCTGCAGGTCGGTCTCCTTGGCCACGGCTTCGAGCAGCTTCTTCAGCGGCGACTGCGGGCCGGACAGCACGCGCAGCACGTCGGCGGCCTGGGCGGTGCTGGTGATGGCGACGAAGTCGATGTCGGCCAGCAGCGCATCCCATTGGCGCAGGTAGTCCTGGAAGTACAGCTGGCGCACTTCCAGGGCCAGGCTGGCGGCGTCCTGGGTGTCGTCCATGGTGCGGCCGAGCACCCATTGCTCCTCGGCCAGGGTGCCCGACTGGCTCAGGCTGGAGACCATGAACACTTCGCGGTAGCCGCGCTGGGTGAAGAAGCCCGACAGCGGGTCGTTCAGCGCCTTGCCGCTCTTGCGCGAGAACACCAGGGCGGCGTCGCGGCCGGCGGCGTCGCTGATGCGGAAGTCCGGCAGGCCCTGGGGCAGCTTCTGGCGCTTGACGCGGTCGTAGACACGCTGGGCGATGGACAGCTGCTGCAGCTGGCGACGGGTGTCCTGCACCAGGTTGTCGTCCAGGCGCACGGCCGGCGGTGCCCGGTCGTAGAGCGCGGCCAGGTGCTCGTTGAGCGCCTGGCGCTGTTCGGGCACCAGGTCGCGCGGCAGGCTGCGGTCCCAGTCCAGGGCGACCCAGGCCTTGATGAAGTCGCCGTCGTAGTGTTCCGGGTCGGCGAGCATCAGGTAGGCCTTCAGGCCCTCGTAGAGGAAGTCCGAGGAGCCGCCGCTGCGCAGCTGTTCCTCGATACGGGCCATGACCCGGGGGGCCATCACCGCGATCAGGAGCTTGCGGTACACGCTGGCGCCTTCGGCACCGAGCATGTCGCCCTGGTAGAGGCCGTAGCCTTCCGCCCAGCTCGGCGCATCGCCGGACACGTTGCGGATGGCGTTGAGCAGCGGCAGCACCGCGAGCACGTCGCGCTGCGCCGGGCTCAGGCCCTGCAGCTCGCCGTGCAGCGGCTTGACCCGGCCGTCGACGGCGGCGATGTAGGTGCGGTTGGCGCTGAAGCTGGCGAACCAGATGGCGGCGATGCCCAGGACCAGGATCGCGGTCGCGGCGAGCACGCCGCGGGCCATCCATTTGCGCTGGCGCTCGACCTTGGGGTTGGCGCCGACCAGGCCGCGTTCGCCGAAGGCCACTTCGCGGAACAGCCGCTCGATGAAGTAGCTGCGCCCGGTGCCGGTCTGGCGGGCCAGGTGCTGGCGGTCGAGGTTCATGCTCTGCGCCATGGCGCCGATCAGGCGGTCGATGGGGCTGCCTTCCTGGGTGCCGCTGGTGAAGTAGACGCCACGCAGCAGCGCGCGCTCCTCATAGGGGTTGGGCTTGAACACGCCGTCGAGGAAGCTCGACAGCGCATCGCGCAGAGCCGCGAACTGCTGCGGGAAGCCGTAGATCAGGTCGCGCCGCGCGGGGTCGCGTTCCTGCTGCAGGCGTTCCACCAGGCGCTCGTTGAGGCGCTGCTCGAGCAGGGCGAACTCGTTGCCGAACACCGACAGCGGGCCCTCGGCGCTCTTGCCGTCGTCGAGGGCGAAGGTCATGCCCCAGACCTGGGCGCGGTCTTCCTTGCTCAGCGAGTCGAAGAACTCCATGAAGCCCGGCACCAGGTCGAGCTTGGTGAGCATCACGTAGATGGGGAAGCGCACGCCGAGCTGGGCGTAGAGCTCCTGCACCCGGGCGCGG
Source organism: Pseudomonas sp. Pc102 (assembly GCF_018408275.1). Classification (NCBI taxonomy): domain Bacteria; kingdom Pseudomonadati; phylum Pseudomonadota; class Gammaproteobacteria; order Pseudomonadales; family Pseudomonadaceae; genus Pseudomonas; species Pseudomonas sp. Pc102. The sequence goes on from NZ_AP021905.1 coordinate 3,540,455, forward strand.
ATGGCACGGGCGTGTGCGGCACGCTCGGTCTCGCTGCCCAGCAGCAGGTCGGACAGGCTGATGGCCACGAAGGCACCGTCGATGGGGCGGCGCTTGCGCTGGTTCTTCAAAAGGTCGAGGAAGCCCAGCCAGGCGGCCTTGTCCACCTGGGCGTGGCTGTCCTGGGTGGTGTAGCGGCCAGCGGTGTCGAGCAGCACGGCCTCGTCGGTGAACCACCAGTCGCAGTTGCGGGTGCCGCCGACGCCACGGATGGCGCCGCTGCCCATCTGTTCGGCGAGCGGGAAGTTGAGGCCGGAGTTGACCAGCGCGGTGGTCTTGCCCGAACCCGGCGGGCCGATGATCACGTACCAGGGCAGCTCATAGAGGTTGCGTCGCTCGTTGCCGCCGAGCTTGGCGCGCTTGAGCAGGACCAGGGCCTCGTCCATGCGCTGCTTGAGGGTGGCCAGCTCTTCGCTGGTGGCCACGCTGGCGGCATCCGGGGCCACGGCGACCAGGCCCTGCATCACCTTGGCGGCGTTGCGCCGGGCCTGGATGATGCGCAGCACGCGCCAGCCGATCCACACGGCGAACAGCAGGATGATGAGCACCCAGCGCACGGTGGCCGAAGCCAGGGGCTCGACGTCGCCGATGGCGATCAGCGGGCCGACGAACCAGATCACCAGGCTGAGGGCGATCAGGCCCAGCACCGGTATCACCCAGCGGGCGAGGAAACTGAAAAACGCCTTCACTCGACGCCCTCCGCAAAGACTGTGATCTCCACCCGACGGTTGCGCGAACGGCCGTCGGCGGTGTCATTGGATGCGACCGGCTCGGTGTCGCTGCGGCCCTCGGCGCGGAAGCGCTCGGGCTGGCCGCTCTTGGCCGCGAGCACGTCCATCACCTGCTGGGCGCGGTCCTGGGACAGCTTCCAGTTGGACGGGTAGCGCAGCGTGGCGATGGGCCGGTTGTCGCTGTGGCCGGTGACCAGCACATTGCCTTTCACCTTGCGGATGGCTTCGGCGATGCGCAGCAGCAGCGGCTGGAAATCGTCGGCGATGGTGGCGCTGCCGGAGGCGAACAGCTGGTCGCCGCGGATGGTCACCACGGAGCGGTCGACGGCGTCTTCCACCGCCACCTTCTGCTGGCGGATCTCCTCGGCGAGGAAGCCGGCCAGGCGCGGGCGCTCGACGATCTTCGGCTGCTGCGGCGGACGGTCGATGGTCTGCACCGGGACGTCGCCCAGGGCATGCAGGTTCTTGAACACCGGCTCGGCCTCGGCGGCCAGCTTCAGGCGCATGCCGAACAGCAGCGCCAGGAGCAGCGCGGCACCGATGGCCACGGCCACCCAGGGCGGCAGGAACTGGCGCAGGCGATCACGCGCCACCACCAGGCCGCGCCAGTGCGGCGACAGCTCGCGCTCGATCTCGCCGTGGGTGCTGCGGATGGTCGCGGCGACACGCTCACGCAGCGCTTCGAGCTGGCTGCGGCCGTCGTTCATGACCCGGTAGCGGCCTTCGAACCCGAGGCTGATGCACAGGTACAGGAGCTCCAGCAGGTTGAGGCGCTGGCGCGGGTTCTGCAGGCAGTGGTCGAGCAGCTGGAAGACCTTCTCGCCGCCCCAGGCCTCGTTGTGCAGGGTGATCAGCAGGCTCTGCTTGCTCCAGTCGCTGCCGCTGCCCCAGGGGGTGCTGAGCACGGCTTCGTCGAGCGCGGTGCAGAGCACGTAGCGGCTGAGCATCACCTCGTCCTGGGCGATGCCGGCGGCGCGGGCCTTCTCCTCGAACTGACGCAGGTAGCCCAGCAGTTGCGCGCGCAGGCTGGCGGGCATCGGGTGGGCGATGGTGTTGCGCAGGCGGGTGAGCAACGCCAGCATCGGGCCGGCGGCGGCTTCCAGGGGGTTGAGGCCCTGGCCGCGCGCGGTGAGCATCGGGCCCGTGGGCGCGGGGCCGGCGGGCGGCGGCGTGGGCGCGTCGTAGCGCGGCGCGGCCGGGTCCGGGGCGCGGCCACCGGGGCGCGGCATGATCATGGTGCGGTCGTTGTTGCCGTTGCCGCCGCTGCCGCCACCGGCGGGCGGGCCGCCGAAGGGATCGTCGATTGGATGCATCGCGAATTAACTCCGGATGGCCCAGAAGGCCAGGTTCAGGCCAGGGAACTGGCCAGCGATGTGGAAGGCGAAACCGCCGGAATGCACCAGCTGCTTCCAGTGGTCGCTGCCACGGTCGAGTTCGAAGTAGGTGCTGCCCGCGTGGTAGGGGATCTGCCGCGGCGCCACCGGCATCGGCAGCAGCGCGATGCCCGGCAGCTGCAGGTTGACCAGGTCGCGGATGTGCTCCACGGAGCCGATCTTGGCCTGCTGCGGGAAGCGCGAGCGCAGGGCTTCGCCGGGCACGTCGGCGCGCACCACGAGGATGAACGCCGAGTTGTCCAGCAGGCTCTTGTCCGCCAGCATCGCCACGTGCACGCCATAGGCCTTCTCGACGATGGGGATGGGCACGGCGCGGCTGTCGATGACCATCGACAGGGCCTGGCGCAGGGCGAGCATGACCGGGGCGAAGGTGGTGGCCAGGTCGTCGTGCTCGTAGGCCGGGAACTCAGCCGGGCGACGGCCGCTGGCGGAGAAGGTGGAGAACTCCCCGGCCAGGCTCACCGCCTCGCGGTAGAACCATTCCGGGTGCAGCGGGGTGATGCTGGCCAGGTGCGAGACCAGGGGCTCGGCGCGGTTGACCAGTTGCAGCAGGAGGAAGTCGGCGATCTCCGAGGCGCCACCGGCACCGGAGGCGACCACGCGGCCGGCCAGGGCCTCGCCGCGCTGGTGGAGCAGGCCCAGCAGCTCGCTGCGGAAGGCCGCCAGGGGTTGCGAGGCGGCGACGTCCAGCAGTGGCGGGATGTAGCTCTCGTCCAGGGCCAGGGAGCGGTCGGCACGCTTTTCCACGACCCGCACCACGCCGACGGCGGCGTACTCGCCGAGGCCGTCACGGGCGGTGAGCAGGCGCAGGGCGCGCCCGCCGATGGAGACGGGGGCGCGGCTCTCGAAGGGGGCGTTGTCGTCGCGCACTTCACGCACGCTGCTCTGGTAGCGCGCGCCGCCGAGGGCCTCGCCCTCCTCCACCGTGTCACGGGCACCGGCGCGCTTGAGCGGCAGGGCCAGGTAGATGATGCCGTCGCGCAGGCCGTCCTCGACGTCCAGCGGCACCGGGGCCACGTCGTCGCCGGGGATGTCGAAGGGGGTGCCGTCGGGCAGCACGCCACGGGCCGAGACGATGGCCACCTTGCCCTGGGTGAGCAGGGCCTCGTCGATCTTCAGCTCGGAGAAGCCCCAGCCGCCGGCCTGCAGCGAGCGGCAGCGGCCTTCCACCAGGGACTCCAGGTAGCGGTCGTGCTGCTGGAAGTGCTGCGGGCGCAGGAACATTCCCTCAGACCACACCACTCGGTTGTTCCAGGACATGGACGAACTCTCCGTTTCTATTTTTTTTCCGGCTCGGCGACCGCAGCCGGCGAGACGCTGATGGCGTGGGCGCCGAATTTCACGCTGTAGGCGCTGGTCTGGTTCAGGGGCACGGTGATCACATCGCGCCAGACCGCGCTGTCGAGCTCGCGATAGCCGACCACGATGCCGAACTGGCGCGTGGCGTCATCGAGCTTGCGCTCCTGCATCTGCTTGTCACCGGGCTTGACCAGCAGCTCGTCCTGGGCCACCAGGTCGGTGGACAGGGTGGCCTGGGTCTGTTCGACCAGGGAGAAGTAGTCGGCACGGTTGAAGGCGGTGGCGCTCTTGAGTTCGAAGACCCGCACGCGCACCGGTGCGCCCTGCCCGCCCGGGCCCGGGTTGACGTCGCTGGAGGCTTCGATGTGCAGCTGCACCACGGTGGGCGGCGGTGGTGGCGGTGGCTCGGAAGCACATGCGCCCAGAAGCGCTACTACGGCTACCAGTAGAATCCTTGGCATTTCGATTCGTCCTCAATGACTGCTGTTGTTCCGCGGGGCCGGTTGCCGGGCACCCAGGGGGGTTGCCGGGTCAGTGCCCGCGAAGTCTGGCGCTGTGCTCCTCGTAGGCGCGGCTGAACTCGCGCCCGAAAAGGTCCTGGAAGTCGTCTTCGGCCTCCCGCGAGATGCTCGCGTAGAGGTCGGTGAACAGCTCCCAGTACTGCGACTGGCGGGAGCCCGGCAGCAAGGCCGAGAGCCCCGAGGGCTTGCTCAGCCGCGCTTCCAGCACCGAAGGCTCGAAGCGTTTGAGAATGTGCTTGATGGCCGCCTGCACGCCGGCCATCACCGCCAGCTGGTGGGCCTTGAGGTCGTCGAAGCTTTCGCCCACGGCCTGGTCCGGCGGCATGAAGGCGGCGTTGCCGTGGCGCAAGAGAAGCAGCAGCGCCTCGTCGACGTTGGGGGCGAACTTCAGCGGGTTGTTCTCCACCGGCCGGATCATGGTCTGCGCCATGCGGAACTCGCCCTTGAGGCTGGAGCGGGCGCGCAGCACGTCCACCAGCCCCTCCACCATCAGGCGGTAGCTACGGCCGATGGACTCCATCTGCGCCACCGCCTCGGCACGATCGATGCGCAGCTGGCCAAGGCCTGCGCCCCGCAGGAAGGCATCGAGCAGCGCACCGTCTTCACCGGCCGGGGCCGGGGCCGTCGCGGCAGCCGGCGTCGAGACCGCTGCGGCATGGGTGGCCTGCGCGGTGGGCGTCAGCGCTGGCGGCGCGGGAATCGGATTCGGCGCGACCGCGGCCACAGGAGGCGGGGTCGGCACGATGGCCGGTTGGGCGAGCGGCTGGGGAATGGCGACGGGCGCGGGGATGGAGGTCGCGGCGGCGTCATGGCCGATGGGCGGATTGCTGAAGAAATCCGCCGGCAGTTCGACCGCCACCGGCGCGGGCTCCAGCGGCGCGGCGGCAGTGGGCATCGGCACCGGAACGGCCGGCGCGTGCTGTGGCGCGGGGCTGCTCAGGCCGAGGTCGGCGAAGGGGTCCCAGTCAGCGGGGATGGCCGGTGCGACCCAGGCGGGTTCGGCGAATGCGGCCGGCGCAACCGCCGGAATGGCAGCGGGCGGCGGCGTCGGCTCGAAGCTGGGGATCGGCGTGGGCGGCCGGAAGTCGTGGCGCTCGGCGGGCACGTGATCCGGGATGGACGGCGCAGCGGCCGGCGGCGGATTGAGGAAGTCGAACAGGTCGGGCTTGGTGTCCAGGGGCGAACCGCCGCCCTGGATGTGGGCCATGGGGACCGGCGGTGGCGCCAGCGGCTCGGGAATGGAAGCGGCGCCCGACTGGCGGCTCATCAGCGCGTCGAAGCTGCTGAACGGGTCGCCGCCGGTGCTGATCGGCGCGGCACCTACCGGCTGCATGCTCATGCCCTGCACCTGGACGAGAATCTCGTACTCGCCGAGCTTGAGGATCTCGCCATCCATCAGCGGTTCGCTATTGCCACGACGAAGGCGCACGCCCGACTGCGCGAGCATCACGCCGTTGGTGCTGGTGTCGGTCAGGTAATAGGTGCCGTCGCGGAACTGGATGGTGCAGTGCTGGCTGGAGACGAGGCGCTCGGGATCGGGGAGGACCCAATCGTTTTCGGCACTGCGGCCAATCCTCAGCTCACCACGATCCAGCTCCACCTCGGGACGTTGTCCGGGGGTCAGCTTGTGATAACTGGTGATGGTCAAACGCAGTGGCATTGCGACTCCTTGCACTTCTCACTGTGGACGCGAGCACCGAGTCCCTTCGATGCCGTGCAACTTCGATCCGGTCCCTGTTCTGCACGTGGCCCTTTGCCATACAAATGATCCTATAGACGAACGGAAAACTTGCGTGGCTTTAGCCGAAATATCTTAGATCGAAAAAAGACAAAAATGACAGCCGAAAGAGGCTAGCGTGGACTGGTGCACATCTGTCGTTTGTGCTCTGGGATTGTCTTGACAAGGGTGAAATACGACCCCAAGAATGGAAAAGAGTTGCAGCGGATGAAGCCATGAAATTGGCGTCATCGGAACGTTGATCCAAAGGACTGTGATCAGGCCGTACGTTCACTCTGAATACAGCTTGCCTTCCCTCTGAGGCCTGACAAGGAGAACACCCACCGTGGTGGATGTGTCGCGTTTGCTATCCCCTGTTTCCGCTGAATCGCCCTGTGGTGATGACCTCGAATACGACGCTGCGTATCTCGAGCTCGAGCGTATTGCCCAAGGCCAGCCCGAGCGCCAGATGGGCGACTCCGTACTACCTGCCGAACCCCCTGTGTGGCGCGATGTCCGCGAGCTCTCCAGCGAGCTGCTGCAGCGCAGCAAGGACCTGCGCATCGCCAACTATTTCCTGCAGAGCAACCTGGCCCTCGAAGGGATTCCGGGACTCGCCCAGGGCCTGATCCTGGTGCGCGAGCTGCTGACCCAGTTCTGGGACGGCCTCTACCCGCAGCTCGATGCCGACGATGACAACGACCCCACCTTCCGCATCAACGCCCTCACCGGGCTGGCGGCGGAACCGGTGATACAACTGCTGCGCGAAAGCAGCCTGACCAGCTCGCGGGCCTTCGGCTCGGTGAGCGTGCGTGCCGCCCTCAACGCCCTCGACCTGCAGCGCTTCCCCAGCGAGACGCTGACGGCCGAGCAGCTGCAAGGTGCCTTCCGCGACAGCGATGACGCGCTTCTCGCAAGTACCCGCAACGCCCTGACCGATGCCCAGGCCGCCCTGGCCACCATCGAGTCGACCCTTTCCGATCGCGTGGGCTCGGCCCAGAGCGCCGACCTCGGCGCGCTCAAGCAGTTGCTGCGCCACGCCCTGCAGATCCACAAGGACCAGGCTCCCGGCGATGCCGCCGGCGCCGACGAGCCCGCTGCAGGTGACGACACCGCCACGGACGCCGACGCCCCGGGCTCCGCGCCGGCCGCCCGCGCCACGCCGCGCATTTCGGGCGAGGTGGCCAACCGCGACGACGTGCTCAAGACCCTGGATCGCATCCTCGAGTACTACGCGCGCCAGGAGCCATCGAGCCCGGTGCCGATCCTGCTCAAGCGTGCCAAGACCCTGGTGACGGCCGATTTCGCGGCGATCGTGCGCAACCTGATCCCGGATGGAATGTCCCAGTTCGAGAATTTGCGGGGCCCCGAGTCCGAATAAGTGCACGGCACATTCGAAGCGGGTTCACGCATCCGTTACCGGCTAGCGGCCGATGACGCCAACACAGCCGCACAGGCAGCGAAGGAGGAGCACCATGGGTAGCACCAGCAGTCAGAAATTCATCGCACGCAACCGCGCGCCCCGCGTCCAGATCGAGTACGACGTGGAACTCTACGGCGCCGAGAAGAAGGTGCAGTTGCCCTTCGTCATGGGCGTCATGGCCGACCTCGCCGGCAAGCCGGCCGAGCCCCAGGCCGCCGTGGCCGACCGCAAGTTCCTGGAGATCGACGTCGACAACTTCGACTCGCGCCTCAAGGCCATGAAGCCGCGCGTCGCGTTCAACGTGCCCAACGCCCTGACCGGCGACGGCAACCTGTCCCTGGACATCACCTTCGAGAGCATGGACGACTTCAGCCCCGCCGCCGTGGCGCGCAAGGTCGACTCGCTGAACCAGCTGCTCGAAGCCCGCACCCAGCTCGCCAACCTGCTGACCTACATGGACGGCAAGACCGGCGCCGAAGAGCTGATCATGAAAGCGATCAAGGACCCGGCCCTGCTGCAGGCGCTGGCCAGCGCGCCGAAGCCGCAAGACAACGAGCCGCAAGCTTAAGAGGACACCCAGATGGCCGAGTTGATGACCGACGCCGCGCCCCAGGCCGGCGAAGCGACCGAGCAGACCAGCGAGTTCGCCTCCCTGCTGCTGCAGGAGTTCAAACCCAAGACCGATCGCGCCCGTGAAGCGGTGGAAACCGCCGTGCGCACCCTCGCCGAGCATGCGCTGCAGCAGACCAGCCTGATCTCCAACGATGCGATCAAGTCGATCGAATCGATCATCGCTGCGATCGACGCCAAGCTCACCGAGCAGGTCAACCTGATCATGCACCACCCGGACTTCCAGCAACTGGAAAGCGCCTGGCGTGGCCTGCACTACCTCGTAAACAACACCGAGACCGACGAGCAACTGAAGATCCGCGTGCTGAACATCTCCAAGGGCGAGCTGCACAAGACCCTGAAGAAGTTCAAGGGCACCGCCTGGGACCAGAGCCCGATCTTCAAGAAGCTCTACGAAGAGGAATACGGCCAGTTCGGTGGCGAGCCCTACGGCTGCCTGGTGGGCGACTACTACTTCGACCAGTCGCCGCCGGACGTGGAGCTCCTGGGCGAGATCGCCAAGGTCTCCGCCGCCATGCACGCGCCCTTCATCTCCGCCGCCTCCCCCACCGTGATGGGCATGGGTTCCTGGCAGGAGCTGTCCAACCCGCGTGACCTGACCAAGATCTTCACCACCCCGGAATACGCCGGCTGGCGTTCGCTGCGCGAGTCCGACGACGCGCGCTACATCGGCCTGACCATGCCGCGCTTCCTGGCCCGCCAGCCCTACGGCGCCAAGACCGACCCGGTGGAAGAGTTCGCCTTCGAGGAAGACACCGCCGGCGCCGACAGCAGCAAGTACACCTGGGCGAACTCGGCCTACGCCATGGCGGTCAACATCAACCGCTCGTTCAAGCTCTACGGCTGGTGCTCGCGCATCCGCGGCGTGGAGTCCGGCGGCGAGGTGCCGAACCTGCCGGCGCACACCTTCCCCACCGACGACGGTGGCGTGGACATGAAGTGCCCGACCGAGATCGCCATCTCCGACCGCCGCGAGGCCGAGCTTGCGAAGAACGGCTTCATGCCGCTGCTGCACAAGAAGAACACCGACCTGGCGGCCTTCATCGGCGCCCAGTCGCTGCAGAAGCCGGCCGAGTACGACGACCCGGACGCCACGGCCAACGCCAACCTGGCCGCGCGCCTGCCGTACCTGTTCGCCACCTGCCGCTTCGCGCATTACCTCAAGTGCATCGTTCGCGACAAGATCGGCTCGTTCAAGGAGAAGGACGACATGCAGCGCTGGCTGCAGGACTGGATCCTCAACTACGTCGACGGCGACCCCGCTCACTCCACCGAGACCACCAAGGCGCAGCACCCGCTGGCAGCCGCCGAAGTGGTGGTCGAGGAGATCGAGGGCAACCCGGGCTATTACAGCTCGAAGTTCTACCTGCGCCCGCACTACCAGCTCGAAGGGCTGACCGTGTCGCTGCGCCTGGTATCCAAGCTGCCTTCGGCCAAGGGGGCCTGAGGCGCGTCACTTTAAGCGCCTGCCAGGTGGCGGGCGCGTCTGACAAGGTGGCGAAAGCCACGAAGGAGGAAACATGGCTGTAGATATGTTCATCAAGATCGGCGACGTCGAAGGTGAGTCCGCCGACAAGACCCACGGCAAGGAAATCGACGTGCTGGCCTGGAGCTGGGGCATGTCCCAGTCCGGCAACATGCACCAGGGCGGTGGCGGCGGCGCCGGCAAGGTGAGCGTGCAGGACCTGTCGCTGACCAAGTACATCGACAAGTCGTCCCCGAACCTGATGATGGCCTGCTCCAGCGGCAAGCACTACCCGGAAGCCAAGCTGACCATCCGCAAGGCTGGCGGTGAGTCGCCGGTCGAGTACCTGATCATCACCATGAAAGAAGTGCTGATCTCCTCCGTGAGCACCGGTGGCAGCGGTGGCGAGGATCGCCTGACCGAGAACGTCAGCCTGAACTTCGCCCAGGTCCAGGTCGACTACCAGCCGCAGAAAGCCGACGGCGCCAAAGACGGCGGCCCGGTCAAGTACGGCTGGAACATCCGCGAGAACGTCAAGATCTGATGCTCTCCCATCCGGGCCTGCGCAAGCGGGCCCGGATGCGTTCCACCCCCACCCTCCTGCGGACCGACCATGGCCAGACCCACCCCCGATAAACACGCAGCGGCCGTCACCCCGTCGGTTGCCCGTGACGCTGCCCAGTGGAGCCCCGGGCGGGCCCCAGCGGAGAGCGCCACACCGAGCCCCTCCCTCCCCTCCCTTCGCGCAGCCCGGCTGCAGGCAGGACGACCATGACCGCCGAAGAACTACTGCGCGCAGGACGCGCCGACGAAGCCCTGAAATCCTTGCAGGACCAGGTGCGTGCCCAACCTTCCAACGCCGAGCTGCGGGTCTTCCTGTTCCAGCTGCTGGCGGTGCTCGGCCAGTGGAGCCGCGCGCAGAACCAGTTGAAGGTCGCCGGCGAGCTGGATGCCAGCACCCTGGCGATGGTGCAGACCTACCGCACCGCCCTGGAGTGCGAGGCCCTACGCGCCGAGGTGTTCGCGGGCCGCCTGACGCCCGTGGTGCTGGGCGAGCCCGCCGAGTGGGTGGCGCCGCTGATCCAGGCGCTCAAGCATGATGCCGACGGCCAGCACGAGGCCGCGCAGGCCCTGCGCGATGCCGCCTTCGAAGCCGCGCCCGCCGTGGCCGGCACCCTCAACGAGCAGCCCTTCGAATGGTTCGCCGACGCCGACCCACGGCTGGGCCCGGTGCTCGAGCTCATCGTCAATGGCCGCTACGTGTGGCTGCCGATGCACAACATCCAGAGCCTGGTCACCGAGGCACCCACCGACCTGCGCGACCTGGTCTGGCTGCCGGTGGAAGTCACCCTGGTCAACGGCGGTGCCACCGTGGGCCTGATCCCCAGCCGCTACCCGGGCAGCCAGGACGACGCCGACGGCGCCATCCGCCTGGGCCGCAAGACCGATTTCCTGGAAGACGGCCGCCCCCTCGGCCAGCGCCTGTTCGTCACCGACCAGGGCGACACCGCGCTGTTCGAGTTGCGCAGCCTCGCCTTCGGGCATCCGGAGGCCTGAGCATGGCCGAGCTGACGCTGCAGGAACGTCTGCAACCCTCCCTCCTGGACCGGTTGACCGACGAGGACCCGAGCAACGCCAAGGAGAGCGTCGACAAGCGCGTGCTCTCCCTGTCCCAGCTCAAGGCGTCCGTCCTGCGCGACCTGGCCTGGCTGTTCAACACCATCGCGCCGCTCGACAGCGAGACCTCCGGCGAGATCCAGGCCGGCAACTCGGTGGTCAACTACGGCCTGCCGCCGCTGGCCGGGCACACCGCCTCCAGCGTCGACGTGCAGGCCATCGAGGCCCTGCTCACCGAGACCATCGCCGACTACGAGCCGCGCATCATCCGATCCACCTTGCGCGTCCGCGCCCAGCTGGCAGCCGACCAGATGAACCACAACGCCCTGTCCTTCGAGATCGAAGGCGACCTCTGGGCCGAGCCCGTGCCCCTGCGCATGCTCCTCACCACCGACCTGGACCTGGAGACCGGACACGTGCAGATCGTCCCCGCCGACCACCTGCGGAAGCGCAACAAATGAACCCGCGGATGCTCGAGTACTACAACCAGGAGTTGCAGCACATTCGCGAGAGCGCGGCGGAATTCGCCGGCGAATACCCCAAGATCGCCAGCCGCCTGACCCTCTCCGGCATCGACTGCGCCGACCCCTACGTCGAGCGCCTGCTGGAAGGCTTCGCCTACCTCACTGCGCGGGTGCAGCTGAAACTCGACGCCGAGTACCCGACCTTCACCCACAACCTGCTGGAGATCGCCTACCCGCAGTACCTGGCGCCGACGCCGTCGATGACCGTGGTGCAGCTTCAGTCCGACCCCAACGAGGGCTCGCTGGCCAGTGGCTTCACCGTGGAGCGCAACGCCTCCCTGCGCGGATTGCTGGGCACCGACGAGCAGACCGCCTGCGAGTACCGCACCTCCCAGCCGGTGACGCTGTGGCCGCTGGAAGTGACCAAGGTCGAATACTTCGGCAACCCCGCTTCGGTGCTCGGTCGCCTCGCCGCCTCCGAACCCACGGCCAAGGCCGCGCTGCGCCTGCGCCTGCGCACCGGCGCCGGACTGCCCTTCAGCGCCCTGCCCCTGGAGAGCCTTTCGTTCTACCTGCACGGCGCCGACGAGCAACCCTTCCGCCTCTACGAACAGTTGCTGGGCAACGCCTGCGCCGTGTTCGTCCAAGCCCCTGGTGGCGACTGGGTCGAGCGCCTGCCGCCGGAGAGCCTGCGCCCGCGCGGCTTCGATGACGAGGACGCGGTCCTGCCGGTGGTGCCCCGCGCCTTCCAGGGCTACCGCCTGCTGCAGGAATACTTCGCCCTGCCCAACCGCTTCCTCTTCATCGACATCGCCAACCTGCGCCGCCCCGTGCAGCGCTGCGCCGGGCAGGAACTCGACGTCATCGTGCTGTTCAACCGCCTCGATCAGAGCCTGGAAGGCAGCATCGGCAACGATCAGTTCAAGCTGTTCTGCACACCGGCGGTGAACCTGTTTCCGCGACGCGCCGACCGCATCCACCTGAGCGACCGCGTGCACGAGCACCAGGTGATCGTCGACCGCACCCGCCCGCTGGACTTCGAAGTGCATTCGCTCACCGAGGTCAGCGGCCACGGCGCCGGCCCCGAGCAGCCGTTCCAGCCCTTCTATGCCGTGCGCGACCCCTCGCGCTACGGCCGCGAGCAGGCCTGGTACACGGTGCGCCGCGAGCCCCGCGTGCTCTCCAGCAAGCAGCGCCGCAAGGGCCCGCGTTCCACCTACATCGGCAGCGAGACCTTCGTGTCCCTGGTGGATGCCAACCAGGCGCCCTACCGCCATGACCTTCGCCAGCTGGGCATCGGCGCGCTGTGCACCAACCGCGACCTGCCGCTGTTCATGCCGGTGGGCAACGGCCGCAGCGACTTCACGCTGGAAGACAGTGCCCCGGTGCTGTCCGTGCGCTGCCTGGCCGGCCCGAGCCGCCCACGCGCCAGCCGCGCCCACGACGCCAGCGCCTGGCGGCTGATCAGCCAGCTGTCGCTCAACTACCTGTCGCTGAGCCAGGAAGGCCAGGGTGCCGCCGCGCTGCGCGAACTGCTGCGCCTGTACGGCGACCCCACCGACCCGGCGCTGCAGATGCAGATCGAAGGCCTGCGCCAGGTCACCAGCAAACCCTGCACGCGGCGCCTGCCGATGCCCGGCCCCATCGTCTTCGGTCGTGGCCTGGAAATCGGCCTGGAGTTCGACGAGAACGCCTTCCGCGGCACCGGTGTGTTTCTCCTGGGCGCGGTGCTGGAGCGCTTCCTGACACGCTATGTGTCGATCAACAGCTTCACCGAGACGGTGATGCGGACCACTGAACGGGGCGAGGTGATGCGATGGCGGGCGAAGCCCGGACGCCGTCCGAATCTGTGAGCACCCTCGCGGCCATGGAGACCGCGCCCTGGAACTACGACTTCTTCCAGGCGCTGCGCCGCATCGAGTGCGAATTCCCCGAGCGCCCGCGCCTGGGGCATTCCGTGCGCCTGGCCGATGACCCGCTGCGCCTGGGGCAGAAGCCCGACTGCGGTTTCGCCCCCTCGACCCTGGCCAGCGTCGAGCACAACCCCGACGGCACCCCGCGCATCGAGCAGTACTTCTTCGGCCTCACCGGCCCCAACGGCCCGCTGCCGCTGCACCTGACCGAATACGCCCGCGAGCGCCAGCGCAACAACGCCGACGCCACCTTCAAGCGCTTCCTCGACGTCTTCAACCATCGCCTGCTGACCCTGTTCTACCGCGCCTGGGCCGAAGCGCGCCCGACCGTGAGCCAGGACCGCCCCGCCGACGACTACTGGTCGCCGCGCCTGGGCGCCCTCTCCGGCCGTGGCATGCAGAGCCTGATGGGCCAGGGCCCGATCGACGACGCCGCGCGCTACTACTTCACCGGCCACCTGGCCGCGCAGACCCGCTACCCGGATGGCCTGCGCAGCATCCTCGCGGAGTTCTTCGGCGTCCCCGTGGCCATCGAGGAATACGTCGGCCAATGGCTGGAGCTGCCCGAGTTCAGCCGCCTCGGCGCCCAGGCCAGCACCCTGGGCACGGACCTGTGCCTGGGCACCCACGTGTGGGATCGCCAGCACAAGTTCCGCATCCGCATCGGCCCGCTGGACCTTTCGCAGTACCAGCGTTTCCTGCCCGGCGGCGAGCTGTTCCACGAGCTGGCCGCGTGGGTCGCCGAGTACCTGGGCGAGGAGCTGGACTGGGACAGCAACCTGGTGCTCAAGCGCGAGGAAGTCCCCTCCATGACCCTGGGCGGCAACGACCGCCTGGGCCTCAACACCTGGCTGGGCAAGCCCGCCGAGGACGCCGACGACCTGCTGCTGGCGGTGAGCCACCTGAACCACGGTACGGAGGCGCGCGCCTGAGCGCACGCCACCGCTACCCACAGATAGAAAACAACACGAAGCGCATGGAGCGCTTCAGACAGGACCAACCACACGGCCATCACTGCAAGCGTGCCGTCAGGAAAAGGAGAGCAAGATGAGCGAAATCAGTCGTGCCAAGCTGTTCGGGAAGCTGAACAGCCTCGCCTACAAGGCGATCGAAGCGGCCACGGTGTTCTGCAAGCTGCGTGGCAACCCCTACGTCGAGCTGGTGCACTGGTTCCACCAGATCCTGCAACTGCAGGACTCCGACCTGCACCAGATCATCCGCCAGTTCAACATCGAGCCGGCTCGCCTGGCCAAGGACATCACCGAGGCGCTGGATCGCCTGCCCCGTGGCTCGACCTCGATCACCGACCTGTCCTCCCATGTCGAGGAATCGGTGGAGCGCGGCTGGGTCTACGGCAGCCTGATGTTCGGCGAAAGCCAGGTGCGCACCGCCTACCTGGTGGTCGGCATCCTCAAGACACCGAGCCTGCGCCACGCGCTGAGCGCCATCTCCCGCGAGTTCGACAAGATCAAGGTGGAAACCCTGATCGAGCGCTTCGACGAGATCGTCGGCAACTCCCCGGAGAACGCCCTGACCGCCACCGACGGCTTCAACGCCGGTGCCGCCCCGGGCGATGCCAGCGGCGCCATGGCCCCGGCGGCCATGGGCAAGCAGGAAGCCCTCAAGCGCTTCACCGTCGACCTCACCGAGCAGGCCCGCAGCGGCAAGCTGGACCCGATCGTCGGCCGTGACGACGAGATCCGCCAGCTGGTGGACATCCTCATGCGTCGCCGCCAGAACAACCCGATCCTCACCGGCGAGGCCGGCGTGGGCAAGACCGCGGTGGTGGAAGGCTTCGCCCTGCGCATCGTCGCCGGCGACGTGCCGCCCTCGCTGAAAGACGTCGAGCTGCGCGCCCTGGACGTGGGCCTGCTGCAGGCCGGCGCCAGCATGAAGGGCGAGTTCGAGCAACGCCTGCGCCAGGTGATCGAAGACGTACAGAGCTCGCCCAAGCCGATCATCCTGTTCATCGACGAAGCCCACACCCTGGTCGGTGCCGGTGGCGCCGCCGGCACGGGCGATGCCGCCAACCTGCTCAAGCCGGCCCTGGCGCGCGGCACCCTGCGCACCGTCGCGGCCACCACCTGGGCCGAGTACAAGAAGCACATCGAGAAGGACCCCGCCCTCACCCGCCGCTTCCAGGTGGTGCAGGTGGACGAGCCCTCCGAGCACCGCGCCATCCTGATGATGCGCGGCGTCGCCTCGACCATGGAGAAACACCACCAGGTGCAGATCCTCGACGAAGCGCTGGAGGCGGCGGTGAAGCTGTCCCACCGCTACATCCCCGCGCGCCAGTTGCCGGACAAGTCGGTGAGCCTGCTGGACACCGCCTGCGCCCGCGTCGCCATCAGCCTGCACGCCGTGCCGGCCGAGGTGGACGACAGCCGCCGCCGCATCGAGGCATTGGAGACCGAACTGGCCATCATCGGCCGCGAGCACGCCATCGGCGTCGCCATCGGCAGCCGTCGCACCGACGTCGACAGCGCGCTGGCCGAGGAGCGCGCCCGCCTGGCCGAGCTGGAGTCCCGCTGGAACGAAGAGAAAGCCCTGGTCGACGAGCTGCTGGCCACCCGTGCCAGCCTGCGCGCCGCCGCCGAGCCGGTGGACGGCACCAGCCGCGAGGCCGGCGCCGACGCCCCGGGCCTGAGCGAGGACGAACTGAACGGCCTGCGCACCAGGCTGGCCGACCTGCAGCAGCGCCTCACCGCGCTGCAGGGCGAGACGCCGCTGATCCTGCCGACCGTGGACTACCAGGCCGTGGCCTCGGTGGTCGCCGACTGGACCGGCATCCCCGTGGGCCGCATGGCGCGCAACGAGATCGAGACCGTGCTCAACCTGGGCACCCACCTGAAGAAGCGCATCATCGGCCAGGACCATGCCCTGGAAATGATCGCCAAGCGCATCCAGACCTCCCGCGCGGGGCTCGACAACCCGAGCAAGCCGATCGGCGTGTTCATGCTCGCGGGCACCTCGGGCGTCGGCAAGACCGAAACCGCGCTGGCCCTGGCCGAGGCCATGTACGGCGGTGAGCAGAACGTCATCACCATCAACATGAGCGAGTTCCAGGAAGCGCACACCGTCTCCACCCTCAAGGGTGCCCCGCCCGGCTACATCGGCTACGGCGAGGGCGGCGTACTGACCGAGGCGGTACGGCGCAAGCCCTACAGCGTGGTGCTGCTGGACGAGGTGGAGAAGGCCCACCCGGACGTGCACGAGATCTTCTTCCAGGTGTTCGACAAGGGCGTGATGGAAGACGGCGAAGGCCGGGTGATCGACTTCAAGAACACCCTGATCCTGCTCACCACCAACGCCGGCACCGACCTGATCGCCAGCCTGTGCAACGACCCCGAGCTGATGCCCGAACCCGAGGGCATCGCCAAGTCGCTGCGCGAGCCGCTGCTGAAGATCTTCCCGCCGGCGTTGCTCGGCCGCCTGGTGACCATCCCCTATTACCCGCTGACCGACGAGATGCTGAAAAGCATCACCCGTCTGCAGCTGGGCCGCATCAAGAAGCGCGTTGAGGCCTCGCACAAGGTGCCCTTCGACTTCGACGACAAGGTGGTGGACCTGGTGGTCTCGCGCTGCACCGAGACCGAGAGCGGTGGCCGCCAGATCGACGCCATCCTCACCAACAGCATGCTGCCGGACCTCTCCCGCGAGTTCCTCGGCCGCATGCTGGAAGGCCGCAAGGTCGAGAAGGTGACGGTGGGCGCCGAGAACGGCGAGTTCACCTACAGCTTCGATTGAAGCGATGCGGCGCGTCCCACGACGGGGCGCGCCGCCTGAATGTGGAAGGTTCCGGCGCGTCGGAACCCGGCAGTGACGCGTACAGCGCTAAGGACGTGTGGGATGGCGATTTCGCAACGGGCACGCATGGCCAAGGTCAGCAGCCCGCTGGGCGGCGATGCATTGCTGCTGGACAGGCTGGATGGCCATGAGGAGCTGGGACGGCTCTTCGACTACGAGCTGAACCTGATATCGGAAGATCACTCGATCCAGCTCGATGCCCTGCTGGGCAAGCCCATGGGCGTTTCGCTGGAGCTGCCCGACGGCAGCCAGCGCTACTTCCATGGCATCGCCAGCCGCTGCAGCCAGACTGCCGGCAGCGGCCAGTTCGCCGGCTACCACGTGAGCCTCAAGCCCTGGCTCTGGTTGCTGTCGCGCACCTCCGACTGCCGCATATTCCAGAACAAGACGGTGCCCGACATCATCAAGCAGGTGTTCCGCGACCTCGGCTTCTCCGACTTCGAGGACGCCCTCACCCGCACGTACACCGAGTGGGAATACTGCGTCCAGTACCGCGAGACCAGCTTCGAGTTCGTCAGCCGCCTGATGGAACAGGAAGGCATCTATTACTACTTCCGCCACGAGCAATCGCGCCATGTGCTGGTGCTCTCCGATGCCTATGGCGCCCACTCGCCGGTGGCGGGCTACGGCACGGTTCCCTTCTACCCGCTCGCGGACCAGATGCGCGAGCGCGACCACATCTACGACTGGTACCTGGCCCGCGAGGTGCAGCCCGGCTCCCTGGCGCTCAACGACTACGACTTCCAGCGCCCCAGCGCCCACCTCCAGGTGCGCTCCACCGTCAGCCGCGCCCACAGCAACGCCGAGCTCCCGTTGTACGACTACCCCGGCGAATACACCCAGAGCCAGGATGGCGAGCAGTACGCACGCAACCGCATCGAGGCGATCCAGACCCAGTACGAGCGCGTGCACCTGCGCACCAACGCGCGCGGCCTGGGCTCGGGGCACCTGTTCAAGATGAGTGGCTACCCGCGCGCCGACCAGAACCGCGAGTACCTGATCGTCGGCGCCCGCTACCAGGTCAGCCAGGAGAGCTACGAGAGCGGCTCCGCCGGCGGCCCGTTGCAGTTCGAAAGCGCGCTGGACTGCATCGAGGCGCGCCAGCCCTTCCGCCCGATGCCGACCACCATCAAGCCCATCGTCCAGGGCCCGCAGACGGCCATGGTCGTCGGCCCCAAGGGCGAGGAGATCTGGACCGACCAGTACGGCCGGGTGAAGGTGCACTTCTACTGGGACCGGCATGACCAGTCCAACGAGAACAGCTCCTGCTGGATCCGCGTATCACAGGCCTGGGCCGGCAAGAACTGGGGCTCGGTGCAGATCCCGCGCATCGGCCAGGAAGTGATCGTCAGCTTCCTCGAGGGCGACCCCGACCGCCCGATCATCACCGGCCGCGTGTACAACGCCGAGCAGACCGTGCCCTACGAACTGCCCGCCAACGCCACCCAGAGCGGCACCAAGAGCCGTTCCAGCAAGGGCGGCACGCCGGCGAACTTCAACGAGATCCGCATGGAGGACAAGAAGGGCGCCGAGCAGCTGTACATCCATGCCGAACGCAACCAGGACATCGCCGTCGAGCACGACGAATCCCACTGGGTCGGCCACAACCGCACCAAGAGCGTGGACAACGACGAGCTGGCACGCATCGGCCAGGACCGCACCCGCGCGGTGAAGCGCAACGACACCCTGATGGTGGGCGGCGCCAAGGCCGACAGCGTGAGCACCCAGTACCTGATCGAGGCCGGCGCGCAGATCCGCCTGGTGTGCGGCAAGAGCGTGCTGGAGTTCAACGCCAGCGGCGAGATCAACATTTCCGGCACCGCGTTCAACCTCTACGCCAGCGGCAACGGCGCCATCGACACCGGCGGTCGCCTCGACCTCAACTCCGGCGTCGCCAGCGAGGTTCCGAGCAAGGGCAAGGGCATCAAGGGCACCATCGACGCCATGGTCAAGGCACTGTTCCCGCCGCCCAAGGCCTGACCGCCCTGCCAGGCTGAAAAGGGCGCTTCTGGCTGCCCCACCCGCCTTGGCTCATAGGGTTTCGGGGTGCGCGTGACGTTCTCGGTGCGCGCAGCACACCCTACGGGCGGAGTTCGGTTCACGGGGTGGGCCGCGATATCCCAAGGCCGCCCCTGCAGGATCGAACTCACTTGCGATGCGGTGCCGCTGGCCGCTCAACGATGCCCTCGCCGCGTAGGGTGGACCCCGCTCCATCGGTCCACCTTGCGTGCTCGCCGGCCACTCCGCTGGTGGATGGAAAAAGCGCCATCCACCCTACCAAGGTGCCACGGCACGGCGCCTGGGTTGGCGATGGTGCAGGGGCGAATTCATTCGCCCAAGGGCAACGGCGGTGCCCTCAGGCATTGGCCGGCACGAAGTCCGGGCCACCGAGCTTGTCGCGCACGGTGACGGCGGTGCGCAGCAGCGGGGTCCACATGCCGTCGGGGCTGTTCCAGGCGGCGCCGGCCCAGCGGGTATCGGCTTGCAGGGCGGCCTTGCTGGCTTCCAGCTGGCGTTGCAGGGCCACCGCCACCCCGCTCATGTCCACCTCGAACAGATCGCCATAGGGGCCTTCCGGCTGGGCGCGTTTCTTCGCCAGGCAGAAGCGGTAGTACCAGACCCAGTCATGGGCCAGGTAGATGGCGCGGTTGCGGTCCGGGTAGGTGGCGAGGATCTTGAGCAACGCCGCGACGAAGCGCTGGGGGAAGGCCGGGTCGCGGGTCTCGCGCCAATAGGGCACCACCCGTTGGTCGAAGGCGGCGACCACGTTCTGCGGCTCGTCGTTGTCGCTGCGCGCTTCGAGGAAATAGAACGGCTCGCCCACCAGGAAGCGGTCCAGTTCGTCGTTGGCCAGGGCGAGACGAAGCGAACCCTGAACCATCTAGATCGCGGTACCGCGAAGCTTGCCCGGCTTGACTATCAGGAGGTCGTCCATTTCGCGGTTCTTGCACCGGCGGGCGAATTCGATTGCAGCTTCGACATCGTTCTCGAGCAGGTCGAAGGTCGCCTTGTTGACCTCGTAATACTCTTCGTAGTCGACCAGACCATTGCTCACGGGGATGGACAGGAACAGGCGCCCCGACTCTTCTTCGATACCCAGGGAAAACCGGTACTCCCGGCTGACGAACAAATCGGTGAATTTCATCGTTACCTCTATAGATCCAAGGGTATCCAGTTGAACTCGCTGGGGCTGATGCTGCCAGCGTCGATTACGGCTTCGGTGTTGCCATTGGGCAGCTTGCCGCCCGGTATCCAGAATTCGTTGGCCCCCGCCTCGTTGCCCGACGGTATGCGCAGGTTGAGCTTGCCCGGCTCCGGAATGTCGACCCGGACCAGGCTGTTGCTTTCGAGGAAGTCCTTCGGCAGGCCCAGGGCCTCTTCCATGGCGCGCTTGTTGCCCTTGGTGGAGGCCAGCAATTGGTCGGCTTCGTGCTTGGGCATTATGAACGAGGTGCCATCGCGCTGGGCGATCCCGTATTTGTCGAGGTTCGCCTTGGTCATGAAGCGCGAGGCGCCCTTGTCGAACTGCCCCAGGTGCTGGGACACGTATTCCGGCGTCAGGTAATCCGTGGCGGGAGGGCGCGAATTCTTGGGAATGGCGAGGATGTCCGCCTCGCTGAAACCCGGCTTGAACTTGGGTACTTCGGCTGCCGGGCGGCCCAGGCGCGCCATCTTCGGCCCCAGGCCGAGCATCGCCATGCCGGCCACGCCCTGCAGCAGGTCGCGGTAGCCGGGGCCCAGGCGGTCGCCCAGGTCACCCAGCAGCTCCATGCCGCCGAAGATGGCGCCGCCGACGAGCACAGTAGTGGCCAGCGCGGCCAGGCCGGCCATGGCCGCGACCACAAGGCCGACGCCCAGTGCGGCCAGGCCCAGGGCCTCGAGCCCCGTGTGCATCCAGCCCTCGATGTCCAGCACGAAGGCGACCCGCTCGGTGGGGCCGCCGATGAAGGTGTTCTCGCTGCCGCTCTTGATATGCGCGCCACAGACCATCTTGCTGGTGATGCGCGCCGCCGGCTTGCCGTTGATGTAGACGGTGGCACTGCCCTCGGCGATGGTCACCTCGAAGGGCCAGATGGGGTGGTTGCACGGCAGGCCGCTGCAGGAGGACGAGGCATCCTCCCCCGCACGCATGGAGGCACGGAGGTTGATGAAGACGTTCGGGCTGCCCCGTATCAACGCCCCCGTCGTCGGCTCCGGCAGGTTGAAAATGGTGTTCAGGCCCTTGAGGATCTGGAACATCGAGAGGCCGCCGCCGGCGATGGAACCGGCCATCACCGCCAGGGCCACGCCGCCGGTGGCCGCCGTGGCGGCGATCACCGCCGCGCCGATCAGCGCCCCCGCCACCGCGCCGGCCACCATGGCCGCCACGCCGAATCCGTGGGCTATCTCGTCGCCTAGGCGTGCCGCTGCCTGTGCATCCATGAGGTACGTCTACGTCCTTGCTGCGGGGCGCCTCGCGGCGCTCGGATCAGGCTGCCGGGGGCAGCGGTTTGAAGGTCTGCATCGCCTGTTTCCAGGCCGGCTCGTGGTAAGGCAGGTCCTGGGGCGTGGTGGTCAGGGTGGCGATCAGCACCAGGGCGCGGTGTTCGATGAACACCTGGCGCAGCATCAGCTGGCGCCCTTCGCGCTGCCAGGTGTAGTCCAGCAGCACCGCGGGCGAGCCCTGGATGTTGATGTCCCACTGCTTGATCAGGGCGAAGCCCGGCAACTGCTGGCGGGCGTTGGCTACCTGCTGGGCGATGTAGTCGGCGAAGGGCGCATCGCCCTTGCTGGGGTCGCGACTGATGACGAAGCTGGCTTCCTTGGCGGGCCCGGTGGCGGGCAGCTTGAAGATGTTGATGCTCTGGTCCTGCCAGGAGTCCGGAATATCCAGATCCGCCTCGTGGAGTCGGTAGAGAGTCACTGCTGAAGGCCTTCCCTAGTCTGTATCGCGCATGAGCGGGTCGTCGAATACCTCGCCGCGCCCCGGGGGTGCGTGTTCGACAACCGGTGAGGCGAAAAATTTTCGGGGAACGCGAAACAAACATCAAGGAGCAAGGCCGCTGGATATGCCCCAGGTCTCGATTTATGTGCGTGTCGTTCAGTGGGTCCCCGCGTTCGCGGGGATGACGAGGCGCGGCAAGCGCCCCGCCGTACCGTCACCCTGCGTCCGCGATGGGAAGCGATAGGTGCTGGAGGTCTTTTCGCGAATGAATTCGCTCCTACAACTCGTCCCGGAATCGCGAGATCAGCCCTGAGCCTCCAGCACCTGCAACGCCCGGTGGTACTTGGCCACCCGTGCCAGGTCCTTGTCGTCCAGCTGCGGCAGGCGCGAGACGTCGAGGTTGTCGCGGATGTCGGCGAGCTTGACCCGGCGGGCCAGCGGGTTGGGGCGGATGCGCTCGATGAAGGCCTCGTAGCCTTCGCCCTCGCGCTTGCTCAGGCAGTCGATGGCGGCCAGCACCGGTTCGGGGATGCCGAGGGCGCGCAGGTCATCGAGGGTTACGCCTCCGTCTTCCACCACGTCGTGGAGCACCGCGACCATCTGCGACTCGGCGTCGTCGAAGCGCAGCATCAGGCGCAGGGGGTGGAGGATATAGACCTTGCCGGCCTTGTCCCGCTGGCCGGCGTGCACACGGCAGGCCAGCGCGATGGCACGTTCGAGGGTGTCGTTCATGGGGGCTCCAGGGCTCGGGCAGGCGGCGAGCATAGCACCGGCCTCATCCACCCGGCCGTTGCGAATGTGAACCCCGTCCAGAAGTGGCGACGCCGGCGCTCGCTCGCTCATCCGCTCTCTGGACAGCGGAGCCGCTCTGCACTACAACAATCGCCGGCGAGAATCCTGCCGCCCGATCGGCAAGGTTGTTTCCCGTCACCCCGAATGGATTCGCGGATATCGGAAAAAGCGCCCGGGACGAGCGTCGTCTGCTAATACTTCGACCCAGGTTTCCCCGGAAATCCCGGCCTGCCCGCCCCGCGTCGATCCCCTGGCGCCGGCCCGTTGGCGGTTCGCTCCGATCCCAGTGGTACACGAGGCAAGGACAGCATGGCAATCACACAACAGGCCCGCATGGCCAAGGTCAGCAGCCCGCTCGGGCCCAACGTCCTGGTCCTTGACCGGCTCGATGGCCATGAGGAACTGGGGCGGCTCTTCGACTACGAGCTGAGCCTGGTTTCGGAAAACTACGCCATCAAGCTCGACGCCCTGCTGGGCAAGCCCATGGGCGTTTCCCTGGAGCTGCCCGACGGCAGCCAGCGCTACTTCCACGGCATCGCCTGCCGCTGCAGCCAGACCGCCGGCACCGGCCAGTTCGCCGGCTACCAGATCAGCCTGCGCCCCTGGTTCTGGCTGCTGTCACGCACCTCCGACTGCCGCATATTCCAGAACAAGACGGTGCCGGACATCATCAAGCAGGTGTTCCGCGACCTCGGCTTCTCCGACTTCGAGGATTCGCTGTCACGCTCCTACCGCGAGTGGGAGTACTGCGTGCAGTACCGCGAGACGAGCTTCGAATTCGTCAGCCGCCTGATGGAACAGGAAGGCATCTACTACTACTTCCGCCACGAAAAGGAGCGCCACGTGCTGGTGCTCTCCGATGCGTATGGCGCGCACAAGTCGGTGGCCGACTACGCCTCCGTGCCCTACTACCCGCTCGAAGACCAGATGCGTGAGCGCGACCACATCTATGACTGGCACCTGGCCCGCGAGGTGCAGCCCGGCTCCCTGGCGCTCAACGACTACGACTTCCAGCGCCCCAGCGCGCGCCTGGAGGTGCGCTCCACCGTCTCCCGCCCCCACAGCAACGCCGAGCACCCGCTGTACGACTACCCGGGCGAGTACGTGCAGAGCAAGGACGGCGAGCAGTACGCACGCAACCGCATCGAGGCGATCCAGACCCAGTACGAGCGCGTGCACCTGCGCACCAACGCGCGCGGCCTGGGCTCGGGGCACCTGTTCAAGATGACCGGCTACCCGCGCGACGACCAGAACCGCGAATACCTGATCGTCGGCGCCCGCTATTCCATCAGCCAGGAAAGCTACGAGAGCGGCGCCACCGGCGGCGTGCTGCAGTACGAAAGCGCCCTGGACTGCATCGAGGCCTCCCAGGCCTTCCGCCCGATGCCGACCACCATCAAGCCCATCGTCCAGGGCCCGCAGACCGCCATGGTCGTCGGCCCCAAGGGCGAGGAGATCTGGACCGACCAGTACGGCCGGGTGAAGGTGCACTTCTATTGGGACCGCCACGACCAGTCCAACGAGAACAGCTCGTGCTGGATGCGTGTGTCCCAGGCCTGGGCCGGCAAGAACTGGGGCCATATCCAGATCCCGCGCATCGGCCAGGAAGTCATCGTCAGCTTCCTCGAGGGCGACCCCGACCGCCCGATCATCACCGGCCGCGTCTACAACGCGGAGCAGACCGTGCCCTACGAGCTGCCCGCCAACGCCACCCAGAGCGGCACCAAGAGCCGCTCCAGCAAGGGCGGCACGCCGGCGAACTTCAACGAGATCCGCATGGAGGACAAGAAGGGCGAGGAACAGCTCTTCATCCACGCGGAGAAGAACCAGGACATCGAGGTCGAGAACGACGAGACCCACTGGGTCGGCCACGACCGCACCAAGACCATCGACCACGACGAGACGGTGCACGTGAAGCACGACCGCACCGAGACCGTGGACAACAACGAGACCATCACCATCGGCGTCGACCGCACCGAGAAGGTCGGCAACAACGAGAAGATCACCATCGGCGTCAACCGCACCGAGGACGTCGGCAGCAACGAGACCATCACCATCGGCGCCAACCGCACCGAGAAGGTCGGCAGCAACGAGAACATCACCATCGGCAGCAACCGCACCGAGAGCGTGGGCAGCAACGAGAACATCACCATCGGCAGCAACCGCACCGAAAGCGTGGGCAGCAACGAGAACATCACCATCGGCGCCGACCGCACCGAGAGCGTGGGGGCCAACGAGCAGGTGGACATCGGCAGCAACCAGACCACCAGCATCGGCAAGAACGAGTCGCGCAGCATCGGCCAGAACCGCAGCACCGACGTCGGCCAGAACGACAGCGTCGACATCGGCAAGAGCTTCTCGCTCAACGCCGGCGACTCCATCAGCCTGGTCACCGGCTCCGCCAGCATCACCATGAAGAAGGACGGCACCATCGTCATCCGTGGCAAGAACATCACCATCGACGGCTCCGGCGCGATCAACATCAAGGCCAGCAGCAACGTCGTGGTCAAGGGTCAGAAGATCCTGCAGAACTGAGCCCGCGCTCGGTCAGGGAGTACAGAGCATGACAGTCCAGATCCACACCCCCGCCGCCACCCGCCTCGACGGCGTGGTGATCGGCATCCTCCTCGACGTGCCCGAGGCCTCCAGCCCGGTGGTGGCCTTCCCCGGCTGCCCGTCGGAGACCGGCATCGCCGCGACCACCACCACGGTGCTCGCCCGCGAGGACATCGGCACCCAGGTGGCGCTGATGTTCGTCGGCGGCGACCCCGCCCTGCCCCTGGTGATCGGCCGCATCCAGCGCCTGCCGGAGACCCGCAGGGAGCCGGCGGTGGCGCACATCGACGGCGAGCGCCTGGAGTTCTCGGCCGAGCGCGAGATCGTCCTGCGCTGCGGCAAGGCCAGCATCACCCTGACCCGCGAAGGCAAGGTGCTGATCAAGGGCGCCTACCTGTCCAGCCGCTCCTCCGGGGTCCACCGCATAAAGGGCGGTTCGGTGCAGATCAACTGACAGAGCCGCATACATGGAATTGCTCAACGCCACCCGCCTGACGGCCGCCTACACCCAGGGCCTGGCCCCCGACGGGCGCGAGTCCCTGGTGGTGGTCGCCAAGGGCACCTTCGACCTGCCGCTCGATGGCAGCGAGGCGCGCCTGGCCGAGGTCCAGCGCCCGCTGCTGATGGCCGACGAATACGTCGGCGAACCCGGCCTCTCGGCACCGCGCCAGGAAATGGACTTCGCCCCGGTCAAGCCCTTCTGCGACGTGCTGGTGATGGGCAAGGCCCACGCTCCCAACGGCCGCCCCGCCACCCAGATCACCGCCGGCATCCGCGTCGGCCGGGTCAGCAAGGCCTTCAGCGTGCTCGGCCCGCGCCAGTGGCAGCCGGGCATGCTCGGCGCCAGCCCCGGCGTCCCGCAGCCCTTCCTCGAGCAGGACATCGGCTACGCCCACGCCTTCGGTGGCCGCCACGCCATGGCCGACCGCCCGGACTTCGCCGAGACCTACCTGCCCAACCCGGCCGGCATCGGCTGGTACCCCAGGAGCGCCGGCACCGCCGGGATCGTCGGCATGCCCATGCCCAGCACCGAAGCCCTGGGCCAGCCCATCGACAGCCCGCACGGCGACTTCACCCCCATGGCCCTCGGCCCCATCGGCCGACACTGGCCGCCGCGCATCGGCTACGCCGGCACCTATGACGAGGCCTGGCTGGCCGACCACTTCCCCTTCCTGCCGCCGGACTTCGACACCCGCTACTACCAGGCCGCCCCGCCGGACCAGCAGACCGAGCACCTGCAAGGCGGCGAGGACGTGCTGCTGCTCAACCTGACCCGGCAGGAGCGCGCCGGCTTCAAGGTGCCGAGGATGCAGGTGCCGGTGACCTTCTTCCTGAAGAAGGGTGGCCACGAGACGGTGCAGGCGGTGATCGACACGCTGGTAGTGGACACCGACGCCGGCAAGGTCGAGATCACCTGGCGCGCGAGCCGGGCATTGAGGCGGAACATGTTCGAGGTGGAGCAGTTGCTGGTCGGTTCACGTTCCCGTGCATGGTGGCGGGCGCGGGAGCTTGGAAAGACCTACTACCCGTCCCTGGCCATGCTGCGACACAAGGAAGTCAACCCGTGATGCAGGCACTCAGTATCAAGGGCGTCGGGATGGTCACGGCCGTCGGTCATGACGCCCTGTCCACCTGTGCAGCGATACGCTGCGCCATCGACAACTTCCAGGACACCCGCTTCCTCGACAAGGGCGGCGAGTGGCTGGTCGGCTCCAGCGTGCAGCTCGAAGAGGCCTGGCGCGGCCAGACCAAGCTGGTGAAGATGGCGGCCAGGGCCGTGGCCGAAGCGATCGCCTCCACGCCTGGCCTGGATCCCGCCAAGACCCCGTTGCTGCTCTGCATTGCAGAAGAAGACCGGCCCGCCCGACTCGCCGATCTCGGCCCGCGCCTGATTCGCGGCATCCAGGAAGAGCTGGGGGTGGAATTCCATGCCGATTCGAGCTTCATCGCCCGCGGCCGTGTCGGTGCGGCGGTGGGGCTGCTCAATGCGCGCAAGCTGATCCATGAACTCGGCCACCGCCATGTGCTCATCGCGGGCGTCGACTCGTTTCTCAACGCCCCGGTCATGGAGGCCTATGAACGACGTGATCGCCTGCTCACCAGCCTCAACTCCAACGGCTTCATCCCGGGCGAAGGCGCCGCTGCGGTGAGCCTCTGCGCCCCGGTCGCCGAAGACCAGCCCCAACTGGTCTGCACGGGCCTGGGGTTCGGCATGGAGCCGGCCACCGTCGAATCGCTCGACATCCCCCTGCGCGCGGATGGCCTCACCCAGGCCTTGCGCGCCGCACTGCAGGAATCAGGTTCCAGCATGGAGTCCTACGACTACCGCCTCACCGATCTATCGGGGGAGCAGTACTACTTCAAGGAAGCCTCCCTCGCGCTCAGCCGCAACCTTCGGGTACGCAAGGAGTTCTTCGACCTCTGGCATCCCGCCGACTGCATCGGCGAATGCGGCGCGGCGATAGGCCCGGCGATGCTGGCGCTGGCGCACTCCGCCAGTCGCAAGGGCTACGGCCCCGGCAACAACATCCTCTGCCACCTGGGCAACGATGCCGGCCAGCGCGCGGTCGCCCTGCTCAGCTATCAACGCGTGAGGGCCGCCTGATGGCCAACCAGGTCTACGCGAACAACATGGAGGTCTCGTGCAAGGCGGCCGACGGCAAGTCCGTGGCCTGCTTCCCCGACGTCTGCTTCACGCCTCCGCAGGCGCCTCCCACCCCCACCGGCGTGCCCATCCCCTACCCCAACACCGGGATGGCCAAGGACACCACCAACGGCACCCGGACGATCAAGATCTCCGGCCAGGAAGTGATGCTCAAGAACAAGAGCTACTTCAAGACCAGCTACGGCGACGAGGCGGGTTGCGCCCCCAAGAAAGGCGTGGTCACCAGCAAGATCAAGGGCAAGGTCTACTTCACCGCCTGGTCGATGAACGTGAAGTTCGAAAGCCTCAACGTCGTGAGGATGATGGACCTGACTACCCACAACCATGCCTCCTTCCCCGGCAACACGCCCACCTGGCCCTACATCGACGAGGTGGCCACGGGCGCGCCGGGCAAGGGGTGCGAGGACGAGCGCAAGAACGTCAAGGACAAGTGCTCCGGGGACCACGACAAGGACTGCAAGGACGACGCCTGCCAGAACGCCAAGAAGTGCATGCTGGTGCCCTACACCGCACGGTCGACGGAAAACCAGACCGGCTGCTGCGAAGGCGAGACCCCGCACCACCTCGTGGAAGTCCACTGCTTCACCGAGGCCGGCGGAAGGAAGGAAAAGACCCGCCTGAGCGGCTTCAGCGCATACGACGATACACGGGCGCCCTGCGTGTGCGTCACGGGGTCACGCTATACCGATACCCACGGCAACATGCACGCCATCCAGAACACGGCCGAGAAAGGCTACATGGTGCCGGAGAGCGCCGGCGGGGCCAGGTCGCAGATGGGCGGCAAGGACAACGCCTGGAACTACGGCGCCGCGAAGAAGACCGGGATCTTCGCCCACCAGAAGACCTTCCCCACCTCCGGCAAGGACGGCAAGCCCTGCAGCGAAGCCTGCCTGGAGGCCCAGCTCGACAACTACCACAAGCAGGTCGGCGTGAAGAACAACGATACGCCGCTGCGCGCGGACCGTTCGCCGCTCAAGGACGAGCAGAAGGAATGGGGCGCCAAGCAGCTCGAATCGATGGATGACGATTGAAGAGTGATGTGAACAGCATGAACAACGGAAACGTAACCTTTGCCAAATGCTCGATAGTCCGGCGCGACCTGGTGTTCATCAGCGCCCAGGTCACCGAGCTGAACGAACGCAACGTCGATCACACCAAGGTGCTCCGCTGGAAGGACGGTGCCTTCGTGCACTTCATGATCGACTGGGCCACCACCGCGATCAGCGCGACGACGCCCCCCTGACCCTGCTTTCGATGGGGCTCGATGGCGACATCCACGTCTTCCAGGGCTCCAACAGGACCACCGAGCGCATCGTGGGCCCCGGCGATTTCGGCCCACTGCGCGACATGCGCCTGATCGCCGGCGCGCACTATGCCGCGGGCATGCAGCGCCAGGTGTATCGACGCAACGACGACGGCAGCTGGCAATCCATCGCCGACGCCATCCTCAACCGCGAGGGCATCAAGGGTTTCAACGCCATCGACGGCTTCGCGGCCACCGAGCTGTACACAGTGGGCATGGACGGCGAGATCTGGCTATTCGACGGCCAGCGCTGGCAGGCCCTGGAAAGCCCGACCTCCGTGGCACTGCAAGGCGTGCACTGCAGCGACGATGGAACGGCTTATATCGTCGGCCAGGCGGGCGTCGTGCTTTTCGGTCGAGGGGACCAATGGGACTTCATCGACCTCGGTGACTTCAGCGAAGACCTGTGGGGGGTGCAGACCTTCGACGGGACCCTGTTCGTCGCGTCCTCCAAGGGCGTCTACCGGATCGTCGACGGCGAGCTGAAGAAAGCCGATATCGGCTCGGTCGGCACGGGCTCGGCGTCCTACCTCACCAAGGGGGACGGCGTGCTCTGGTCCGTTGGCAACCGGCACCTCGCCTATACCGCCGACGGCGAGAACTGGACGGTCGTGGATTATGACGATGCCAGCTACTGATACTCACATCGCCTTTTTCCCGGTACTCCCGAGCGCGGTGCGCGCATGAACCAGCCCGTCTTGCGCGTCCTCGAGCAGCACGCCGAAGAGGCCGGCTTCCTCGCCGGCCTGCGCGACTATGCCGTGCGCGCGCCACACTACGACCTCAAGCACCTGCAGACCCTGGATGGCCGCATCGAGGCGCACCTGGACGGGCTGCTGATCGCCGGGCTCAAGGGCCTGGACCTGTTGCTCAAGGAGCTGCATCCGCTGGCCACCGGCGAGGTCTTCGCCGCCACCGCGCTGGCCTTCCTGGCCGGCAACGGCCCGGCGCTGTCCACCCTCGCCGAGCACCTGCGCAAGGCGCCCGACGGCGAGCGGGCCTTCACCGCCGCCCTCGGCTGGCTGGAGTGGGAAAAGGTCGAGCCCTGGATCGAACGCCTGCTCTCATCCCAGGAACCGCTGTTCCGCCGCCTGGGCCTGGCCGCCTGCGGCATGCACCGCCGCGACCCGGGCCCCGCGCTAATCGCCGGGCTCTCCCATGCCGACCCGGGCGTGCTGGCCCGTGCCGCGCGCACCGCCGGCGAGCTGCGCCGGCGCGACCTGATGCAGACCATCCGCGCCCACCGCCTGCATGCCGACGAGGCGGTGCGCTTCTGGGCCAACTGGGCGACGGTGCAGATGGGTGACGAAGAGGCCCTGGGCCCGTTGCGCCTGCTGGCCGAACAGCAGGGCGTGTTCCGCCTGCGGGCACTCGATACCCTGCTCTGCTGGCAACCTCGCGAAGCCAGCATCGCCTGGCTGCGCGGGCTGATGCAGAGCCCCGAGCACCGGCGCCTGGTGATCCAGGCCACCGGCCTGTTCGGCGACCCGGTGACGGTGCCCTGGCTGATCCAGCAGATGCGCGAGCTGCCCTATGCCCGCGTGGCCGGCGAAGCCTTCACCCTGATCACCGGGGCGGACCTGGCCGAGCTGGACCTGGAGCTGAAGGTGCACCCCGACTACGACGCCGGGCCCACGGATGACCCCGAGGACCCGAACGTGGAGATGGACCCGG
The DNA here is from genome assembly GCF_018408275.1 of Pseudomonas sp. Pc102. Classification (NCBI taxonomy): domain Bacteria; kingdom Pseudomonadati; phylum Pseudomonadota; class Gammaproteobacteria; order Pseudomonadales; family Pseudomonadaceae; genus Pseudomonas; species Pseudomonas sp. Pc102. The sequence continues at coordinate 3,571,389 of NZ_AP021905.1, forward strand.
ACACCGACCTCGCCTGGCCGGACCCGGCGCGGGTGGAAGGCTGGTGGCAAGCCAACCAGGAGCGCTTCACCAGGGGCAGCGGCTACCTGCTGGGCCAACCCCTGAGCGAAGCACGCTGCCTAGAAGTGCTGCGTACCGGCTACCAGCGCCAGCGCATCGCCGCCGCCTGCGCCCTGGCCCGCTACATCCCGACCCGACCGCTGTTCCCCACCAGCGCCCCGGCCTTGCGCCAGCGCCAGCTGCTGGGCGCCTGACCCCACACGGGGTCAGGCCTTCAGGAAGCGCAGGATCGATTCGACGATCATTTCCTTGTGACGCGCCTTCACATCGGCCTCGTTGAGGTCGATGGCGAAGATCGCGCCCAGGGTGTGGCGGTTGGAAACGCGGTAGAAGCAGAACGACGACATCAGCAGGTGCACGTCCATGGCCTGCACACCGGCCCGGAAGGCACCCGCCTCGACGCCACGCCGGAGGATGTCGTCGAGGCTGGTGAGGATGGTGACGTTCAGCGAACCGATGGCATCGGACTCGCGGATGTACTGCCCGTGCTGGATGTTCTCGATGCTGACGATGCGCACGAAGTCGACGTTGCGGTCGTGGTGGTCGAAGGTGAACTCGACCAGGCGGCGGATCGCCTCGCGCGGTTCCAGCTCCGCCAGGTGCAACTGCGCCTCGGTGTGGCGGATGTCGCCGTAGAGCTTCTCCAGCACCCGCAGGTAGAGCTGCTCCTTGCTCTCGAAGTAGTAGTAGATCATCCGCTTGGACGTCTGGGTGCGCTCGGCGATGGCATCGACGCGGGCACCGGAGAGGCCCTGCTGGACGAATTCGACGACGGCCGCCTGGAGGATGTTCTCGCGGGTCTTCTCCGGGTTGTTCTTGCGGCTCTTGCGGGGTGTCTCGACGGGCAGATCAGCGGTGATGGTCATACGGGACTCAAGCCAATGCATACCGGCCGGATTATGGGCCGGTCGCCTTCCCGAAGGAAGCGCGGCCGGCCCATCGGCAGGAGCCGCCTGCGGGCCCCGGCCGGAACGCCATGGCCGGGCTATCAGGCCGATCTCAACGCCCCATCACCGGCTCAGAGCTTCGCCTGGCGCACGGCACCGCTGCGCGCCTTGGCCATGGCCGCCAGGCGCACCGCGACGTTGGCCGCGCCGTAGCCGACATAGCCGCCCTTGCGCTGCAGCAGCTCGAAGAAGAAGCGCCCCTCGAACGGCTCGGTGTAGACGTGGAACAGCTCGCCCCCCTGGGCGTCGCGGTCGTAGAGCACGTTGTAGTAGGCCAGCTCGCTGAGGAACTCGTCGTCGAAGTCGAAGCGCGCGGCCAGGTCGTCGTAATAGTTCAGGGGGATGTCCAGCAGCGGCACGCCGGCGTCCTTGGCCCGGGCGATCTCGGCGAACAAGTCGTCGCAGGCGAAGGCGATGTGGTGCACGCCCGAGCCCCGGTAGCTGGACAGCGCGTGGGAGATGGCGGTGTTGCGGTTCTCCGAGATGTTCAAGGGCAGGCGCACGGTGCCGCAGCGGCTGCGCAGCGCACGGCTCTTCACCAGGCCGTAGGGGTCGGGCAGCACCACCTCGTCGTCGGCCTCGAAATCCAGCAGGCCCTTGTAGAACAGCACCCAGCTGTCGAGCCCGTCGGCCGGCAGCGCCATGGCCATGTGGTCGATGCGGGTGAGGCTGCCGCCGGGCCGTGCGGTGGCGTCCAGGCGGAAATCGCTGTCGTAGATGGTCTGGCCCGGGACGGAGGGCTCCACCAGGTAGATCAGGCTGCCGTCGGGGGCGCGCACGGCGGGGATCTCCCGCTCGTTGGGGCCGACCAGGCCGCGATAGGGCTGGCCACGGTAGGCCCGCGCCCGCTCCAGGGCCGAGGCGCTGTCCGCCACGCGCAAGGCCGTGGCGCAGAGCGACGGGCCGTGGGCCTCGAAGAAGCCGTGGGCGAAGGAATAGGGTTCGGCGTTGAGCACGATGTTGATATCGCCCTGGCGCAGCAGGCTGACGTCCTTGGACCGGTGCTGGCCGGCACGGGCGAAGCCCAGGCGCTCCAGCCAGTTGGCCAGCCGTGCGCCCTGCTCGCCGTCGACGGCGAACTCGAGGAACTCCACACCGTCGTAGCGGCCGGCCGGCGGCGGGGCGAACAGCAGGTCGAGGTCGGCCGGCGGCGTCGGGTCCTGGCGCAGCAGGTCGCGGGTCTTCTCCTCCAGGTACAGCAGAGAGCGCAGGCCGTCGGCGGCGTTGGCCCGGGGCGGCGCGGCGCGGAAGCCGTCGTTGAAGATCTCCAGGGACAGCGGGCCGCGATAGCCGCTGCGCAGGATGGGCGCGAGGAAGCCCGGCAGGTCGAACTCGCCCTGCCCCGGGAAGCAGCGGAAGTGGCGGCTCCACTCCAGCACGTCCATGGCCAGGATCGGCGCGTCGGCCATCTGCACGAAGAAGATCTTCTCGCCGGGTATCTCGGCGATGGCACGGGGATCGCCCTTGAGCGACAGGGTATGGAAGCTGTCGAGGATCACCCCGACGGCCGGGTGGTCGGCCTGGCGCACCAGGTTCCAGACCTGCTGCCAGGTATTGACGTGGCGGCCCCAGGCCAGGGCCTCGTAGCCGATGCGCAGGCCACGTGCGCCGGCGTGCTCGCCAAGCAGGCGCAGGTCATCCACCAGGATGCGTTCCTCGCCCAGGGAGTCGGTGGCGACGTTGCTGCACACCAGCACCAGATCGGTGCCCAGTTCCTGCATCAGGTCGAACTTGCGCTCGGCGCGGTCGAGGTTCCTCTGCAGCCGGTCACGGCGGCAGCCCTCGAAATCGCGGAACGGCTGGAACAGGGTGATGGCCAGCCCCAGGTCGGCGCACAGCTGGCGCACCTCACGGGGGCTGCCGGCGTAGTAGAGAAGATCGTTCTCGAAGATCTCCACGCCGTCGAAACCGGCGGCGGCGATGGCTTCGAGCTTTTCCGGCAGGGTTCCGCTCAACGAGACGGTGGCAATCGAACGCTGCATGCTTGAGCTCCTGGCAAGGGCGCCGGTTCTGCGTCCGGCGGCATGGATGGCCGACACGCCTCCCGATGCGAGGCCGGGATTTTGCGTGGAGGCCGTAGCGCAATCGATTATTCGTAGCTAAAGTCCGCCCAGCAATTGAAATGTACGAACTGGTTAGTTTTGTGTTCGATTACCGAACAGAAGGCCGGTTATCGAATTGACGGTATTTCGCTCGCTGCGCAACCATCTTCACCGCATTGCAACCCGCCGCCGGTGCAGCCTGCTGAAAACGCCACGGCAAAACGCAATCGAAACCCAGCGTCACCACATAACAATTTCAAGAATCGGGTAAATCCTCATGCTCACTCCAAGCCGCCTCACCGCACTCCTCCCCCCGCCAGCCCCGGCGCGACTCGAACCCCGGGCGCGAACAGCCTAGCCATCCCCGGCAGCACTCCCCGAACCAGACCGGTCAACCCGGCACGTGCCCCCGAGGGCACCGCCAGTCCGGCCAAGCCTGCGTGCACGTCAGTCGACCCGGCACAATACCGGTCGAGCCCGCTTGCCCGACGTACAGACAAGAACAACGGAGACAACGATGGCTACTCCCTCAAGCTCCCAAGCCAAGAAAGCAACTGCCAGCGGGTGGATAGGCTCCGCCCTCGAGTACTACGACTTCTTCATCTACGCCCAGGCGGCGGCGCTGATCTTCCCGCAGATCTTCTTCCCCTCCACCGACCCGAAGATCGCCATCGTCGCCTCGCTGGCCACCTACGGCGTCGGCTACCTGGCGCGCCCGGTCGGCGCCTTCGTGCTCGGCCACTGGGGCGATACCCGGGGCCGCAAGAACGTGCTGCTGCTGTGCATGTTCCTCATGGGCATCTCGACCATGGCCGTGGGCCTGCTGCCGACCTACCACGACATCGGCATCCTCGCGCCGGTGCTGCTGGTGATCCTGCGCCTGGTCCAGGGCTTCGCCGTGGCCGGGGAGATCTCCGGGGCCAGCTCGATGATCATGGAACATGCCCCCTTCGGCCGGCGCGGCTACTACGCCAGCTTCACCCTGCAGGGCGTGCAGGCGGGCCAGGTGATGGCCGCCGCGGTGTTCCTGCCGCTGGCCTACTTCATGCCCAGCGACGCCTTCAACGAATGGGGCTGGCGGATTCCCTTCCTGCTCAGCGCCCTGGTGCTGGTGGCCGGCTACATCATCCGCCGTGAAGTCCACGAGACCCCGGCCTTCGTCAACGAGGAGTCGCAGCAGAAGGTCGCCAGGTCGCCGGTCGCCGAAGCCTTCCGCCACAGCTGGAAGAACATGATCCTGGTCACCTTCATGGCGCTGATGAACGTGGTCCCGGTGGTCGCCACCATCTTCGGCGCGGCCTACGCGGTGCAGCCCGCCTACGGCATCGGCTTCGACAAGAGCGTCTACCTGTGGATACCGGTGGTGGGCAACATCGTCGCCGTGCTGGTCATCCCCTTCGTCGGCAACCTCTCCGACCGCATCGGCCGCCGCCCGACCATGATCGCCGGCGCGCTGGGCTCGGGCCTGCTGGCCTTCGCCTACCTCTACGCCATCAGCATCCACAACGTGCCGCTGGCCTTCGGCATGTCGATCCTCATGTGGGGCATGGTCTACCAGGGCTACAACGCGGTGTTCCCGAGCTTCTACCCGGAGCTGTTCCAGACCCGCTACCGCGTCTCCGCCATGGCCATCTCGCAGAACATCGGCACCATGCTCACCGCCATGCTGCCGGCGCTGTTCGCCGCCGTCGCCCCGCCCGGCTCGGACAACGTGCCGGTGATCGTCGGCAGCCTCGCCTTCGCCATCACCTGCCTCTGCGCCCTCGCCGCCTACCTGGCGCCCGAGACCTACCGCCTGCAGATGGAGGACCTCGGCAAGCCGAACGCCAAGCCGATGGACAAGACCCAGTACGACAGCAGCCGCCAGGACAGCCTGCGCGTCGCCAGCCACTGATCCGCCGGGGCTCTCGCGAGCCCCACCCACCCCCGGACCGCACCCGCCCTTTCGCGCCCCTCGGCGCGGAACGGGCATCCCATGCCTGACAACAACAAGCAAAGAGGCACGCCACCATGCAACAGCTTCACACCGACCGCCTTTCCCGCGCCCGCCTGCCGCTCGCCGTCGCCCTGGCCATCGCGGCCGGCGCCGTATCCGCCGCCGAAGCCGGCTTGGTCGAGGACGCCACCGCCACCCTGACGGCGCGCAACTTCTACATGAATCGCAACTTCGTCGGCTCCAGCACCCAGGACCAGGCGGAGGAATGGACCCAGAGCTTCATCCTCGACGCCCGCTCCGGCTTCACCCAGGGGACGGTGGGCCTGGGCGTCGACGTGCTCGGCCTGTATGCCCTCAAGCTCGACGGCGGCAAGGGCACCCGTGGCACCCAGCTGCTGCCGGTGCATGACGACGGGCGCCCCGCCGACGACTTCGGCCGCCTCGGCGTGGCCGGCAAGATGCGCCTGTCGAAGACCGAACTGAAGGTCGGCGAATGGATGCCGGTGCTGCCCATCCTGCGTTCCGACGACGGCCGCTCCCTGCCGCAGACCTTCGAGGGCGCCCAGTTGACCTCCAGGGAACTCGACGGCCTGACCCTCTACGCCGGCCGCTTCCATGGCAACAGCCCGCGCAACGACGCCAGCATGGAAGACATGTCGCTCAACGGTCGCGCGGCCTTCACTTCGGACCGCTTCGATTTCGCCGGCGGCGAATACACCTTCAACGAAGGCCGCACCCTGGTCGGCGCCTGGCATGCGCAACTGGAAGACATCTACCGGCAGAACTACCTGCAACTGACCCACAGCCAGCCCCTGGGCGACTGGACCCTGGGCGCCAATATCGGCTGGTTCGACGGCAAGGAAGACGGCAGCGCCCTGGCCGGCGACCTGGACAACCGCACCTGGTCGGGCCTGTTCTCGGCGAAGATCGGCGGCAACACCTTCTACCTGGGCCTGCAGAAGGTCAGCGGCGACGATGCCTGGATGCGCGTCAACGGCACCAGCGGCGGCACCCTGGCCAACGACAGCTACAACTCCAGCTACGAGAACGCCAGGGAGAAATCCTGGCAGTTGCGCCACGACTACAACTTCGTCGCCCTCGGCATCCCCGGCCTGACCCTGATGAACCGCTACATCCACGGCTCGAACGTGCACACCGGCAGCGTCACCGACGGCAAGGAATGGGGCCGCGAAAGCGAACTCGCCTACGTGGTGCAGTCCGGCACCTTCAAGAGCCTGGCGGTGAAGTGGCGCAACTCCAGCCAGCGCCGCGACTGGGGCAACACCAACAGCTTCGACGAGAACCGGCTGATCGTCAGCTACCCCTTCTCGTTGCTCTGAAGCCCCGCTTCATCCTCGTTGCTGCAAATCCCTCGCCCGTCCTCGTGACGGGCTTTTTTATGGGGTGGGTAGAACCCGCGAAACCCGGCGCAGGAATCGTCGGGCCGCCCGGACCGCCCATCTCGTGGGAGCGAATTCATTCGCGATGGAGTGCCCGGCCATCCACAGCCACGTGCCGGCGGAAGGTCTTTCGCGGCTGAAGCCGCTCCCACAGGGGGCTGCGCCACCGTGCCCGATCAAAAACACCACCGGTGCGTAGGGTGGATGGCGCTTTTTCATCCACCGGGCGGTGCCGCCGGGGAGCACGGTGCCGGGGCAGCCCTGAGGCCTGCCTGGCGAATGAATTCGCCCCTACAGGTGCCACGGGGCAAGATAGGCCGCACACACAAAAAACGCCGCCCGGGTGCGTGGCCCGGGCGGCGTTTGCATGGCTCGCGGGTCAGCCTTGCAACGACTCCACGCCCAGCTCATCCCACACCGATTCGGCCAGGTGGAAGGTGGCGTTGGCGGCAGGGATGCCGCAGTAGATGGCGCTCTGCATGATCACTTCCTTGATCTCGTCGCGAGTCACGCCGTTGTTCTTCGCGGCGCGCAGGTGCAGGCGCAGCTCGCCCTCGCGGTTCATGCCGATGAGCATGGCGATGGTCACCAGGCTGCGGGTGTGGCGCGGCAGGCCCGGACGCGTCCAGATATCGCCCCAGGCATGGCGGGTGATCATCTCCTGGAACTCTTCGTTGAAGGGCGTCAGGTTCTGCAGGCTGCGGTCGACATGGGCATCGCCCAGCACCGCGCGGCGCACCTGCATGCCGGCTTCGTAGCGTTCTTTCTCGTCCATCGGTGGTTCCTCGCTAGCCCTTGGCGTTCAGGAAATCCAGCACCCGGTGGGTGAAGGCTTCGCCGGCCTGGACGTTGGACAGGTGCGCAGCCTGGAACTCGACCAGTTCCGCACCGACGACATGCGCCTGCAGGAAGCGGCCATGCTCGGGCGTGGTCACCGCATCGCCGCTGCCGCAGACGATCAGGGTCGGCGCGCGGATGGCGCCCAGTCGCTCGCGGAAATCGGCGTCGCGCACCGCCGCGCAGTTGGCCGCGTAACCCTGGGGCGAGGTCTGCGCCAGCATGGCGACGATGGGCTCGACCTTGCCCGGCTGCGCCTCGGCGAAGTCCGCGGTGAACCAGCGGGCGATGGAAGCGTCACGCAGGGCCGCCATGGCCGCCGGGCCGTCGCGCAGCACCGTCTCGATACGCGGGTTCCATACATCCGGGGTACCGATCTTGGCGGCGGTGTTGCACAGCACCAGGCGCTGGATGCGCTGCGGCGCCTCGATCGCCAGCCACTGGCCGATCAGCCCGCCCATGGACAGGCCGCAGAACGAGGCCTGGGCAATATCCAGCGCATCCAGCAGGGCCAGTACGTCGCGGCCGTTCTGCTCGATGCTGTAGGGGCCTTCGGTGACCAGGGACGCGCCATGGCCACGGGTGTCGTAGCGCAGCACGCGGAAGTGCCGGCTGAAGGCCGGGACCTGTGCGTCCCACATGTGCAGGTCGGTGCCCAGCGAGTTGCTGAGCACCAGCACCGGCGCGTCGGCCGGGCCTTCGAGCAGGTAGTTCAGGTCGCCATCGGCGAGTCGTACGGCAGGCATGCAAAGGCTCCTAGCACAAAAGGTTCTGATGCTCGGCCACGGCGCGATCGACCCAGCGACGCGCCTGCCCGAGGTAATGGGCCGGGTCGAGCAGGCGGTCCAGCTCGTCGGCGGAAAGGTGCGCGGCGACCTCGGGATCGGCGCCGAGCGTGGCCCGCAGGTGGGCGCCCTCCTTCACCGCCTGGCGGCAGCACTGCTCCACCCGGTGGTGGGCGGCGTCACGGCCGATGCGCTGGGCCAGGGCGATGCTCACCGCTTCGGCCAGCACCAGCCCCTGGGTCAGGTCGAGGTTGTGGCGCATGCGCGCGGCATCCACCTCCAGGCCCGGCACCACCAGCAGCGCCTGCCGCAGGGCACCGGATACCAGGCAGCAGAGCTCCGGCAGGGTCTCCCATTCGGCGTGCCACAGGCCGAGGCTGCGCTCGTGTTCCTGGGGCATGGCGGCCAGCAGGGTCGCCACCAGCCCCGGGGCCCGGGTGGCGGCGCCGATCAGCACGGCGGCGCTCACCGGGTTGCGCTTGTGCGGCATGGTCGAGGAACCGCCCTTGCCCGGCGCGGCGGGCTCGAAGACTTCGCCGGCTTCGGTCTGCATCAGCAGGCTGAGGTCGCGCCCCAGCTTGCCCAGGCTGCCGGCGATCAGCCCCAGCAGCCCGGCGAACTCCACCAGGCGGTCACGCTGGGTGTGCCAGGGCTGGTCGGGCAGGTTCAGCGACAGCTCGGCGGCCAGCGCTTCGGCCACCGGCCAGGCGTGTTCGCCAAGGGCGGCGAGGCTGCCGGAAGCACCACCGAACTGCAGGCACAGCAGGCGCGGCTTGAGTTCCGCCAGGCGCTGGCGATGGCGGGTAACGGCGCCCAGCAGGCCGGCGAGCTTCATTCCAAGGGTCACCGGGGTGGCCTGCTGCAGCCAGGTGCGGCCGGCCAGCGGGGTGCCAGCGTGGCGCTCGGCCTGCTCGGCGAGGGCGTTGCCCAGGTTTTTGAGGTCGGCCTCGATGAGGCCGACGGCGGCACGCAGTTGCAGCACCAGGCCGCTGTCCATGGCGTCCTGGCTGGTGGCGCCCAGGTGCACATGGCGCTCGGCCTCGGGGCTGCTCGCCGCGATGCGCTTGCCCAGGGCCTTGACCAGCGGGATCGCCGAATTGCCGGCGCTGCCGATGGCCACGGCCAGGGCGGAAAAATCGTAGAGCTCGGCCTTGCAGGCCGCCTCGATGACTGCCACCGCCTCGGCAGGGATCACCCCGACACGGGCCTCGGCGCGGGCCAGGGCGGCCTCGAAATCCAGCATGCCCTGCACCCGGCCCTGGTCGCAGAAGATCGCGCGCATGGCCGGCGCGGTGAAGTAGGCATCGAAGAGTTGGTTGCTCGGGCTGTTCAAGCCAGTGCTCCGGAAATCAGGAAGGTGAATCGTTTTATAGCAGCCGGCCGGTCACGACCAGCCTTCGCGCACCGTGCCGCCACCAACAGGCCGTAGGATGGGTAGAGCGAAGCGAAACCCATCACGTGCCTCGCAGCACCACGGAACGTCCCTACGGCTGCGCCGCGCGCAGCAGGCGTAGCGAGCGCAGGCAGGTCGGGGGCGGCCAGCGCGCAGCAACCGGAATGTACGGCTGTACATGAGGATTGCGAGCACTGCCCAACCCCGAGATGCCAAGCGCAGTAGCCTGTCACACCCGTTCGATGGCCAGGGCGAGCCCTTGCCCTACCCCCACGCACATGGTGGCCAGGCCGCGCTTGCCGCCGGATTTCTCCAGCTGGTGCAACGCGGTCTGCACCAGGCGCGCGCCGCTGGCGCCCAGGGGGTGGCCGAGGGCGATGGCGCCGCCGTTGGGGTTGACCCGGGCGTCATCGTCGGCGAGGCCGAGATCACGGGTGACCGCCAGGCCCTGTGCGGCGAAGGCTTCGTTGAGTTCGATCACGTCGAACTGGTCGATGCCCAGGTTCAGGCGCTCCAGCAGCTTGCGCACCGCCGGCACCGGGCCGATGCCCATGACCCGCGGCGCCACGCCGGCGCTGGCCATGCCCAGCACTTTCGCGCGCGGGGTCAGGCCGTGTTTCTTCACCGCCTCGGCGGAAGCCAGGATCAGCGCGACCGCGCCGTCGTTGACACCCGAGGCGTTGCCGGCGGTGACGGTCTTGCCTTCGCCGTTGACCGGTTTCAGCCTGGCGAGGGCCTCGAGGGTGGTCTCCGGGCGCAGGTGCTCGTCGGCATCGACCACGGTGTCGCCCTTCTTGCCCTTGATCACCACCGGGACGATCTCCTCCGCGAAGAAGCCCTCGGCCTGGGCACGACCGGCACGCTGCTGGCTGCGCAAGGCGAAGGCGTCCTGGTCCTCACGGCTCACCCGGTAGTCGTCGGCAACGTTGTCGGCGGTCTGGGGCATGGCATCGACACCGTACTGGGCCTTCATCAGCGGGTTGATGAAGCGCCAGCCGATGGTGGTGTCCTCGATCTTCTGGTTGCGGCCAAAGGCGCTGTCCGCCTTGCCCATCACATAGGGCGCGCGGGACATGGACTCGACGCCGCCGGCCAGGGCCAGCTCCATCTCGCCGGCGGCGATGGCGCGGAAGGCGGTGCCCACCGCGTCCATCCCCGAGGCGCAGAGGCGGTTGAGGGTGACGCCGGGAACGCTTTCCGGCAGCCCGGCCAGCAGCAGCGCCATGCGCGCGACGTTGCGGTTGTCCTCGCCGGCCTGGTTGGCGCAGCCGAGGAACACCTCATCGACTTCGCTCCAGCGCACCTGTGGGTTGCGCTCGATCAGGGCCTTGAGCGGGATGGCCGCCAGGTCGTCGGCACGTACCGGCGCCAGCCCACCGCCGAAGCGACCGATGGGCGTGCGCACGGCATCGCAGATGAATACGTCGCGGCTCATTCCTCACCTCCCTGCTGGCCGTGGGCGGCGGCGGTGCGGGCCTCCAGGGCACGCAGCGCGGCCAGCTCCTCGTCGTTCGGGGCGAGGGTCTCGCTGACGCTGTCGGCGAAGCGGATCGGCCAGCCGGTGGCCTCGACCACCTGCTCGCGGGTCACCCCGGGGTGCAGCGAGGTGACGATGAATTCGTGGGTGCCGGCTTCCGGCTCCATGATGCACAGGTCGGTGATGATGCCCACCGGGCCCTTGCCGGGCAGGCCCAGGCGCTGGCGCGAGTCGCCGCCTTCGCCATGGCCGACCGAGGTGACGAAGGCCAGCTTGTCGACGAAGGTGCGGTGGGACTGCTTGAGGATGATCAGCACTTCCTTGGCGGAACCGGCGATCTCCGGCGCGCCGCCGGCACCCGGCAGGCGCACCTTCGGGTTGTGGTAGTCACCGATCACCGTGGTGTTGATGTTGCCGAAGCGGTCGACCTGGGCGGCGCCGAGGAAGCCGACGTCGATGCGCCCGCCCTGCAGCCAGTAGCGGAAGATCTCGCCGGTGGGCACCACGGTGTCGGCGGTCTCGGCCAGCTCGCCGTCGCCGATGGACAGCGGCAGCACCGTGGGCTTGGCACCGATGGGGCCGGATTCGTAGATCAACACCACGTCCGGGGACGAGGTCAGGCGCGCCAGGTTGGCGGCCTTGGAGGGCAGGCCGATGCCGACGAAGCACACCGCGCCGTTCTTCAGGCGGCGGGCGGCGGCGACGGTCATCATTTCATTGGTGCTGTAGCCGGGGGTGGAATGGGCGCTCATTGCTTGGCCTCCGCAATTTTCTGCTGGAACTGGGCGAAGTCCTCGGTGCCACGGATGTAGTCGTCGATCCAGGCGCTGAAGGCCTCGCGGTCGCGGGCGATCGGATCCCAGGCCTGGTAGAAGCGGTTGTCGCGCTCGTAGTAGCCGTGGGCATAGGACGGGTGCGCGCCGCCGGGCACGTGGCAGACGGCGGTCAGCGCCCAGGTGGGCAGCACGCAGGCGTTCATCGGCGCATCCAGGTCGTCGACGATCTCTTCCACCGTGACGATGCAGCGCTTGGCGGCCAGGGCGGCTTCCTTCTGCACGCCGAGGATGCCCCAGAGCAGCACGTTGCCCTTGCGGTCGGCCTTCTGCGCATGGATCACGGTCACGTCCGGGCGCACCGAAGGCACCGCGGCCAGCACTTCACCGGTGAAGGGGCAGGTCACGCTCCTGATCAGCGGGTTGACCTTGGGCAGGTCGGAGCCGGCGTAGGCGCGCAGCACCGCGAACGGCAGGCCCGAAGCACCGGCCACATAGGAGTTGGCCAGGTCGGCGTGGCTGTGTTCCTCGATCTCCAGCGCATGGGGCCAGCCCTTCTCCACCGCGTCACGCAGGCGGTGCAGGGAACCGACACCCGGGTTGCCGCCCCAGGAGAACACCAGTTTCTTCGCACAGCCGGCGCCGATCAGCAGGTCGTAGACCAGGTCGGGCGTCATGCGCACCAGGGTCAGGTCGCGCTTGTTCTGGCGGATCAGCTCATGGGAAGCGGCGGTGGGAATCAGGTGGGTGAAGCCTTCGAGGGCGACGGTGTCGCCGTCGTTGACGAAGCGCTCGACCGCTTCGCGCAGGGAGATGATTTCAGCCATGTCGATCTCGTTCTGTTATCCAGGGCGGAAGGTTCGCCGGGTGATGGAAAGCTACCGCTGGCCCGACCGGCGAACAATCCGATAATCGACTATCCGTTCGATAATCGAACAACTATGTACCTTGCTAAGCATTTCCCCCGATCCCGGCGGCCAGGCGGCGGCTCGGGCTTCAGCCCTGGTCACCCCCGCCCACCGGCAGGGTCACACCGGTGATGTAGGAGGCCTCGTCGGAGGCCAGGAAGAGGATCGCGCCCACCTGCTCGTCGAGGGTCCCGTAACGCTTCATCAGGGTGCTGCCGAGGGTCTGGTCGACGATCTGCTGGTACCAGACCTTCTCCTGGGCGCTCTGCTCCGACGTGTTGCGCGGGATGCGCCGGGGTGGGGCCTCGGTGCCGCCCGGGGCGGTGGCGTTGACGCGGATACCGCGCTCGGCGTTCTCGAACGCGAGGCAGGCGGTCAGTGCGTTGACGCCGCCCTTGGCCGCGCCGTAGGGCACGCGGTTGAGGCTGCGGGTGGCGATGGAGGAAACATTGACGATGGCCCCCGCGCCCCGCTCCAGCATGTAGGGCAGCGCGGCGTGGCAGCACCACAGGGTGGGGAACAGCGAGCGGCGCACTTCCGCCTCGATCTCGTGCGCCTGGTAGTGCTCGTAGGGCTTGGCCCAGATGGTGCCCCCGACGTTGTTGACCAGCACGTCGAGGCGGCCGAAGCGTGCCACCGCCGCCTCCATCACCCGGCTGCATTCGGTGTAACGCTCAAGGTCAGCGGTCAGCGTCAGCACCCGGCCCTCCCCCAGCTGCTCGCGCAGTTCGAAGACCAGCTCGGAGCGGTCCACCGCCACCAGGCTCGCACCCTCCTCCACCAGGCGCTCGGCGACGCGGCGGCCGATGCCCTGCGCCGCGCCGGTGACCAGCGCGACCCTGTCCTGGAATCTCTTGTTCATGGCAATACACCTCGAAGTGGGCAATGGCGATTCGTAGGTTGGGCCGAGCTGCGCGAGGCCCGACGATCCAGGCGTTGGGCTTCGCTGCGTTCTGCGCCAAGCTGCGTCTGCAGTTCCGTCAGGCAGCACTGGCGGCGAACTTCTCGTAGTAGAAGTTCGCCGGCTGCACGCCCTGCTCGCGAATGAACCGGCTCACCGCCTCGACCATCGGCGGCGGGCCGCAGAGGTAGATGTCCACGTCGCCCTCGTTGAGGTGCCCGGGCGCGATGTGCTCGGTGACGTAGCCCTTCTGCGGGTAGCTGCTGTCGGGGCTGGCCACGCAGGCGCTGAAGGTGAAGTTGGGGATGCGCGCGGCGAAGGCTTCCAGCTTGTCCAGTTCCACCAGGTCGAAGTCGTGGGTCACGCCGTAGATCAGGTGCAGGGGATGCTCGCTGCCCTGCTCGGCGATCTTCTCCAGCATCGCGGTGAAGGGGGCGAGCCCGGTGCCACCGGCCAGCAGCAGCAAGGGCCGGCGGATGTCGCGCAGGTAGAAGCTGCCCAGGGGGCCGGCCAGGGTCAGCTGGTCGCCGGCCTTGGCCAGGCCCGTGAGGAAGCTGCTCATCAGGCCGCCCGGCACGTTGCGGATCAGGAAGCTGACCTCGCCGCCCTTCTGCAGCGAGCTGAAGGAATAGGCGCGGGACTGCTCGCTGCCCGGCACCTTGAGGTTGACGTACTGCCCCGGCAGGAAGGCCAGCCTGGCCAGTGACTCGCCCTTGATGGACAGGGCGATGGTGCTGTCGGAGAGCTGGCGCACCTCGCTGATGGCCGCCTCGAAGCTGGCCTGCTGGGTCTTGCAGAGGTCGGAGGACGCCGGCACCCGCACGACGCAGTCGCTTGCCGCGCGCATCTGGCAGGTGAGCACATACCCCCGGGCGGCTTCCTCCTCGCTGAGGGCGTCCTCGATGTAGTCCTGGCCCAGGTCGTAGCGGCCGGCCTCGGCAAGGCACTTGCAGGTGCCGCAGGCGCCGTCACGGCAGTCCAGGGGGATGTTGATGCCCTGGCGATAGGCCGCGTCGGCCACGGTTTCGCCGGGGCTGGCGTCGATGAAGCGGGTTACGCCGTCTTCGAAGGTAAGCGCGATCTGGTGAGTCATGTCCGTCTCCGCGAAGCACGGTCCCGGTGGTCGTCCCGCACAGGCACGACCGCCCCGGAGCGCGCCATCAAATGTGGTAGATGTCGATGAGCTGGCGGACGTAGTCGTTCTTCAGAACGACCTTCTTCGCCTTGATCACCGGCTGCTCGGCGCGCACGTCCAACGTGTAGAAGCTGGTGCCGAAATAGCTGTCCACGGTCTTGTAGCGGAAGCTCAGGGTGTGCCAGTTGAAGCGCACCTGGCAGAGGCCATCGGCGACCTCGAGGATCTCGAGGTTGCTGATGTTGTGGGAGGTGCGGGTGTCCGGCATGGTCGCGCTGGAACGCTCGGTCTTGATGCGGAACACGCGGTCCTCCAGGCCGCCACGGTTGCCATACCAGATCAGCGAGATTTCGCTTTGCGGGTCCGTGGTCAGCTCGTCGTCATCGTCCCAGGACGGCATCCAGAAACTGGCATCGGCGGCATAGAGTTCCAGCCAGTTGTCCCAGTCCTTGTCGTCGAGGTAGCGGGCTTCACGGTAGAGGAAGTCGCGCACGGTTTCGTAGGAAGCGTTCATTGCACGGCCTCCACGGGGATCAGCCGCTGCTCGGCCTCGGCGGCCTGGCGCAGGGCCTGCTGCCAGTACAGGTGCTGCAGGACGAACAGGCCTTCGTCTTCGGTGCGCACACCGGAGAGCCGCGGGTGCAGGTCGATCTCGCGGGCGGCTTGGTCGGCACCTTCCACCCAATGGGCGGCGCCCCGGGACATGTCGTTCCAGCCACGGCCGCCGCCGTAGCCCAGCTGGCAGGAGCGGAACTCCTCGAGGTCGTCCGGAGTGGCCATGCCGCTGACGTTGAAGAAGTCCTCGTACTGGCGGATGCGCCTGGCGCGGGCCTCGGCGCTCTCGCCCCTGGGGGCGATGCAGTAGATGGTGATTTCGGTCTGGTTGACGGAGATCGGCCGGGCGATGCGGATCTGCGAGCTGAACTGGTCCATCAGGTAGACGTTGGGGTACAGGCAGAGGTTGCGCGAGTTGTGGATCATCCAGTCGGCGCGGGCCTGGCCGAAGTCGCGGGCCAGCTCGTCGCGGCGCTCGTAGAGCGGGCGGTCCTCGGGGTTGGCCCAGCGGGTCCAGAGCAGCAGGTGGCCATTCTCGAAGGAGTAGAAGCCGCCGCCGTTCTTCGCCCAGTTGCCGGCGCTCATGGTCCTGATCTCCTCGCCGGCCTCGCGCTGCTTGCGCTGGTTCTGGGTGGCGGCGTAGTTCCAGTGCACGGAGCTCACGTGGTAGCCATCGGCACCGTTCTCGGCGGTCAGCTTCCAGTTGCCTTCGTAGATGTAGCTGCTGGAGCCGCGCAGCACCTCCAGGCCCTCGGGGGATTGGTCGACGATCATGTCGATGATCTTCGCCGACTCGCCCAGGTGCTCGGCCAGCGGCACCACGTCCGGGTTGAGGCTGCCGAAGAGGAAGCCGCGGTAGGACTCGAAGCGGGCGACAGGTGTCAGGTCATGGGAGCCTTCGCAGTTGAAGCTCGCCGGGTAGCCCGCCTCGGCGGGGTCCTTGACCTTGAGCAGCTTGCCGCTGTTGTTGAAGGTCCAGCCGTGGAAGGGGCAGGTGTAGCTGGAGCGGTTGCCGCGCTTGTGCCGGCAGAGCTGGGCACCGCGATGGCTGCAGGCGTTGAGGAACGCGTTGAGCCGACCCTCCTTGTTGCGCGCGATGAAGATCGGCTGGCGCCCCATGGTCAGGGTCAGGTAGTCGTTGACGTTGGGGAGCTGGCTCTCATGGGCCAGGTAGATCCAGTTGCCCTCGAAGATGTGTTTCATCTCCAGTTCGAACAGGCGGGGGTCGGTGAACATCTCGCGCTTGCAGCGGTAGATGCCCTTCTCCTTGTCTTCCTCGAGCAGCGAGTGCAGGTAATCGAATCCCAGGGACATGGCCAGGGCCTCCATTGTTATTGTTCAGGCAGGCTCAGGTTAGGGATGCGGGAGCGGCGGCAATATCCGCTGTGTGCAGATCGCTATCCGTTTTGTGCAGAGGGGTTACGGGGTGTTGCACATACCGCGCGCGACGCCCGCTCCAGGGCACGGACGCGCTTTTTGCAGGGGTGGATTCATTCGCCAGGCAGGCCGCAGGACTGCCCTACCCCGGAGCCACATGAAACACCGTCAGGGTGGAGGTAAACAGCGACCTCCACCCTACGCTCGCGGACGGAGGGGGTGCCCCGAGTCGGGGGTTCGGGCTACAAGCCGCGCCGCCTCATGGTGTCCGACGGCAATTCGCCGAACTTCGCCTTGTAGCTCTCGGAAAAGCGCCCCAGGTGCAGGAAGCCATAGTCCAGCGCCAGCTCGGTGATGCTGCGCGCGCAGCAGTCCGGGTCGCCGAGGCAGGCATGGATGCGCTCGAGTTTCTTCTGGCGGATGTAGTTCCTGGGCGTGGTACCGGCGTGGCGCTCGAACAGGGCGTAGAGCGAGCGCAGGCTCATCTGCGCCTGGGCGGCCAGTTCCTCGCTGGAGATGTCCTGCTTGAGGTTGCGCTCGATGTGTTCGGCGATGCGTTCGAAGGACGCGGCCTGGGTGCCGAGCTGCTCGCGGCTGACGTTGGTGCGCATCAGCGTGAGCATCTTGCTGGCGACTATCTGCGTGTAGTGTTCCTGCACCCGCAGCAAGGGGTCGCTGCTTTCCGCCTCCCGGCAGACCATGGCCAGCAGGTTGATGAAGCCATCCAGCTCCAGCAGCCGGTAGCGGTTCTGCAGGAACCGCACGCCGTCGCCAGGATGCAGCCAGCGCTGCTCGTCGCATACGGCGTCGATGAGCGCGACCGGGATCTTGAGGATGAATTTCTCGCAGTCGTCGGAATAGGTCAGGTCGACCGGATCGTCCGGGTTGATCAGCAGCAGATCGCCCGGAGCGAGGTAATGCTCCTGGCGATGCCCCCGCCACAGGCAGTTGCCGCGCAGCAGCACCTGCAGGTGGTAGATGGTTTCCAGCGCCGGTGAGGTGACCCGCACGCTGCCGCCATAGCTGATGCGGCACAGGTCCAGGCTGGCGAACTTGCGGTGATTGAGGCTGGCCTCGGGCCGCCCCAGGGTGGGCAGGCGGATATCGTGGGAGCCGACATGCTGGTTGACGTAACCCGACACCGCATAAGGGTCGGCACGCTCAAACACCATGCTGCGCTCGCTCAGCAGGCAATTTTCCATGTCCAACGCACTCTTGTTGTTATTACGGAGCCACGGTGACCGGCAAGGTATCCCCGCGCTCGCGAACCAAGCAATTCGCCGGAGGAATATCTGTTCGATTATCGGACACCCGCGCTGAGCCACGAGGTGCCCGGGCTGCAGAGCTCCAGGGCGGCTGGACAACCGGAGGCGGACCGCAACGACCCGCCTCCTCGTCACGCAGGCTCAGGTCGCATCCGCATGGCTCACCAGCCCCTTGATCACCACCGCCGCGGTGGCGATCGCGGCGGGGACCACCAGCGCGGTCAGTACCTGTTCGAAGTTCCAGCCCAGGCCCAGCAGCGTGGCGCCGATCCAGGCACCGAGGATGGCGCCGAAGCGGCCGATGCCGAGCATCCAGGACACGCCCGTGGCGCGGCCCTGGGTGGGGTAGAAGCGTGCGGCCAGGGACGGCATCGCCGATTGCGCGCCGTTGATGCACATGCCGGCGAGCAGCACCAGGGTCGCCAGCAGGGTGACCTGCCCCAGGCTCTGGCCGACGAAATAGGCGAAGACGCCCGCCAGCAGGTAGAAGATGCCGATGACCTTGTGCGGGTTGAATTTGTCCATCGCCCAGCCCACGCCGACGGCGCTGAGCACGCCGCCGAACTGGAACAGCGCGCCGATGAAGGCGGCCTGCTCCATGCTCGCGCCGCTGTCGCGCATCAGGGTCGGCAGCCAGCTGGTGAGCAGGTAGACGATCACCAGGCCCATGAAATAGGTCAGCCACAGCAGCAGGGTGCCAGCGCTGTAGGTGCCGGCGAAGACCACCTTGAGCACGTTGCGGCTTTGCACCGTCTTCTGCTCCGGCACGCTGAAGTCGGTGGCCACGGCGACTTCAGCCGGGGCGATGGGCGCAAGCACCTGGCGCACCTTGTCGGCACCACGATTGCGCACCACCAGGTAGCGGGCGGATTCCGGCAGCCAGAGCATCAGCACCACGGCCAGCAGCAGCGGCAGCACGCCGCCGAGCAGCAGCAGGCTGTGCCAGCCGAAGGCCGGGATCATCTTCGCGGAGACGAAGCCACCGGAGGCCATGCCCAGGTTGAAGCCGCAGAACATGCTGGTCACCAGCAGCGACTTGAGGCGCTCCGGGGTGTACTCGGAAAGCAGCGTGGTGGCGTTGGGCATCGCCGCGCCCAGGCCGAGGCCGGTGAGCAGGCGCAGCACCAGCAACTGGTCGATGTCGCTGCTGAAGGCCGACAGCAGGCTGAACAGGCCGAAGAGGAACACCGCCACCACCAGCACGATCTTGCGGCCGAAGCGGTCGGCCAGCGGGCCGGAACCGAGGGCACCGAAAACCATGCCGATCAGCGCGGCGCTCATCACCGGGCCGAGGCTGGCGCGGTCGATGCCCCAGTCCTGGGTCAGTGCCGGGGCGATGAAGCCCATGGCGGCGGTGTCGAGGCCGTCGAGGAAGACGATGAGGAAGCACAGCAGCACGATCCGCCATTGGTAGCGGGAAAGCGGCTGGGCGTTGATGAAGGATTGGACGTCGAGGGTACCGGCGGCCGGTAGCGATGCAGGGCGGGTCATGTCGGAAGTTCCTGTGAAGGCCTCTTCGCGCGGCACGGGCCGATGATCTCGGCCACCGTGGGGTATCGCACGGATGAGACAGGAATGAGCGTGCCCGGCAAGCGGAACCCTGCGGCGTGCAACGGCTGGGCGCGGGAGCGCCGCGGTTGGCTGCTGGCCATGGCTGACTCTCATTGTTTTTATGGGACCGCAGCGTCTCGTGCGGCCCGGCAAACACTACGGAGAGGCCTGGGGCAGTTCAATTCGATAATCGACTCTGCGTGCGCTTATCGAACGCTTTGCAAGCGGTAGGCGGATGCCGGCCCCACGCGGGGCCGGCGCCTACTGGAACAGCCGTGCGCTGAGTTCCTTGCTCGCTTCCAGCAGCACCGGCAGGAAGCGCGTCTCCAGTTCCTGCCGGGTGACGCGCCCGGCGTGGGTGCCGACGTTGAGGGCGGCGAGCACCTGGCCGGCGGAATCCTTCAGCGGCACCGCCACCGAGCGCAGGCCGACCTCCAGCTCCTGGTCGATGATCACCCAGCCCTGGGTGCGGATCTGCGCGATGCTCGCGCGCAACCCTTGCGCCGTGTGCACGGTGCGGCTGGTCTTGATCTGCAGGTCGGCGTGCTCGATGTACTCCTCCAGCGCCGCGTCATCCAGCGCGGCGAGGAGGATGCGGCCCATGGAGGTGCAGTAGGCCGGCAGCCGGCTGCCGACGCTGAGGTCCACCGAGATCAGCCGCTGCGGCGTGGCCGAGCGCGCGATGTAGAGGATCTCGTCGCCCTCCAGGGTGGCCATGGAACAGGCCTCGTGCAGCTGCTCGCTGAGGCGGTCGAGGATCGGCTGCGCGGTGACCGCCAGCGGCGTCGAGGACAGGTAGGCGTGGCCGAGGGTGAGCACCTTGGGCAGCAGCGAATAGGTGCGCCCGTCGGTGGTCACGTAGCCGAGGCTCATCAGCGTGTGCAGGCAGCGGCGCACGGCGGCGCGGGGAATCTCGGTGCGGTGGCTGATCTGGGCGATGGTCAGGTGGCGCTTGCGCTCCTGGAAGGCGTGGATCACCGCCAGGCCACGGGCCAGGGAGGTCATGAAGTTGGGGTCGCCGGTGAAGGCTTCGATGCGCTTGGCCGGCGAGGCGATGATGGGCGGCGCCAGGGGCGGCAGGGGGACTCGTTGTTCGTCGCTCATTGTTGTTGTCCTTGGCTATCGCACCGGGCTGATGGGCGATTATCGAAGCGGTGGGCGGTTATCGCAATTGGCGGCCGTCCGGTGGGTCCCCGCGTTCGCGGGGATGGACGGTGCTCCCGGCGGATTCTCTAGTGGGCGGTATCGAGCTTCACGCTGCGCAGCTGCTTCATGCGGCTCAGGGTGCGGGCGAAATCCACGGCATTGCCGCCCTCGGCCAGTTGCTCCAGCGCCACGGCGGAGAACAGCCGCAGGTGCAGCCCCCGGTCGTAGGCGATGTCGATGAAATTCAGGAAGCGCTGGCTGACGTCCTGCGGGTGATCGCCCAGGCGGTCCAGGCCACTCACCGCCATGTGCGGGAAGTGCTCGATCAGCCACAGGTAGTCACTGGCCGAGCGCGGCGTGGCGAACAGCTCGTGGAAGTCCAGCCAGGCACGGTCGCCTTCCAGTGCATGCACCCGCAGCGGGTGGTGATTCACCTCCAGCACCGGGTGCAGCGCCGCGCCCTCCCCCAGCCCCAGCGTGCGACGGATCAGCGCGCCGCCATCGTCCGGTTCGGGCCAGCAGTAATCACCCCAGGCCTCCAGCTCGGTGCTGTGCTGGCGGTAGTCCTGGCCGGCGTCGAGGGAGAACACGTCGAAGCGCTTCTCGATCAGCTGGATGGCCGGGCGGAAGCGTTCGCGGTACAGCGGGTTCGGGCACAGCCTGTCGGGGCTGTAGTTGGAGGTGCAGACCAGACCCACGCCCTCCTCCACCAGCACCTTGAGCAGGCGCCCGAGCAGCATGGCGTCGCCGATGTCGTGCACGTGGAACTCGTCGAAGCACAGCAAGTGCGTCTGCTGGGCGATCTCCCGGGCGACACGGGCCAATGGGTCGGTCTGGCCGCTGAAGGCGAGCATGCGCACCTGCAACTCCTGCAGGAAGGCGTGGAAGTGCACGCGGCGCTTGGCCTGCACCGGCGCGGCGGCGAAGAAGGCATCCATCACGAAGCTCTTGCCCCGGCCGACGCCGCCCCACAGGTAGACACCCGCCACCGGCCGGCGGAACCAGCCCCGGCGCGCGGCCAGGTGCTTGCCCAGCCAGCCGCCGAGGTGCTCGATGGCCGCTTGCTGCGCGCTGTCGGCGCGGTAGCCCCGCGCCTCCAGCACAGCGTTGAAGTGCCGCCGGATACGGTCGAGGACCGTTTCGGCGGGCTGATCGGACTGCAGCGTTCTAGAAGTCAAAGAAGACCGTTTCCCCTTCCCCCTGGATGCGGATATCAAAGCGGTAAGCGAGCGTGCCGTCCACCTCGCAGCGCTGGGCGACGAGGGTTTCCCGGCGCTGCGGCTGCTCGATCAGGGCGAGCACCGGGCAGCGGGCGTTGGCCTCGGCCTCGTCGTCGAAGTACAGGCGCGTCTGCAGGTGGATGTTGATGCCCCGGGCGAACAGCGAGACGTTGATGTGCGGCGCCATGGGCACCCCGGCGGCGTTGTGCACCACACCGGGCTTGATGGTCTTCAGCGTCCATTCGCCGGCGTCGAAGGTGGTGGCGGTACGGCCGAAGCCGTTGAACGGCTTCTCCGGGTCGAAGGCGCAGTCATAGCGACCCTCGTGGTCGGCCTGCCAGAACTCCAGGAAGGAATCGCGCACCAGGTGGCCGTTGCCGTCGTAGACATGGCCGATGAGCAGGATGTGCTCGCCGGGCGCATCGGCCCTGGCCATCTCGTTCCAGATTTCCGGGTCGCGGACCGGGTTGCCGGCAGCGGCGAGCGCCAGGCCGATGTGCACATAGGGGCCGGCGGTTTGCGACGGGGTTTCCGGCAGCAATTGAATGGGCATGCGCGCAGCTCCTCAGCGGTTCTCGAAGTGGGTGCGGCGCTGGCCGCGCAGGACGATGTCGAAGCGGTAGGCCAGGCAATCCATGGGATTGGCCGCGCTCATGTCGAGCCTGGCGATCAGGCTCTGCACCGCCTCGGGGTTGGCGATGGATTTGACGATGGGGCACATCGGGATCAGCGGAT
The DNA here is from genome assembly GCF_018408275.1 of Pseudomonas sp. Pc102. Lineage (NCBI taxonomy): Bacteria > Pseudomonadati > Pseudomonadota > Gammaproteobacteria > Pseudomonadales > Pseudomonadaceae > Pseudomonas > Pseudomonas sp. Pc102. The sequence continues at coordinate 3,593,832 of NZ_AP021905.1, forward strand.
CGCCTTCGAAGTACAGCTGGGTGATGAGCCGCGTGGCGATAGACGGCCCGCTGATGGAGAAATGGATGTGCGCCGGACGCCAGTCGTTGGGGCCGTTGCGCCAGGGATAGGGGCCGGGCTTGATGGTGCGGAAGCTGTAGTAGCCCTCGCTGTCGGTCAGCGCACGGCCAACGCCGCCGAAGTTCGGGTCCAGCGGCGCCAGGTAGCGGTCGTTCTTGTGGCGATAGCGGCCGCCGGCGTTGGCCTGCCACATCTCCACCAGGGTGTGCGGGATCGGCTTGCCGTATTGGTCGCAGACGCGCCCGGCGACGATGATGCGCTCGCCGATGGGCAGGCCGCCGTGGTCGAAGTTGAGCAGCAGGTCGTTGTCGAAGCGCCCCAGCTTCAGGTGCGAGAAGTCCGGGCCGCTGGTCTCGGAGACCGATTGCGGGATGCTCACCAGCGCCTGGCGCGGGGAACGCGGGATGGAGGTCTTGTAGTCGGGCGTCAGGGCTTTGGGGTGCCAGTTGCGATCACGAATGACGAAGCGGCTCTGTTGCGCATCGGGCATGTCGATCTCCTCGTTATTGGATTTGTGGAGGCTGCGGGGCAGCAGGCTGTGGCGAAGTGTCACGCCTCGCGGGAGCCCGGAAAACTGAAATAACGCGCCCAATCCATAACCAATGGGTTAAGGATACTGCCCTTCCCGATAGGCCTGGCCCAGCTCGCGCAGCACCTCGACGCACCAGTGCGCCGCCAAAGGCAGCGGCAGCGCCGCATTGCTGCAGATGCCCACCGAGCCGCCCGGCTCGCGGATGCCCAGCTGCAGCTCCACCAGCTCGCCGCGGTGCAGATCCAGTCGCACGGCGTCGGTGGGCGCGATCCAGATCGCCTCGCTGGTCTGCACGTAGCGACGGCTCAGGGCCACGGAGAGGGTCTCCAGGCGCTGGCGCGGCTGGCTGATGCCGCATTGCACGAAGAAGGCGTCGGCGTACTTGCGGATGGTGGTGCCCGCCAGCGGCAGCACCAGGGGGTGGTCCTGCAACCGCTCGCGTTGCAGCAGTCCTTCCAGCAGCGGGTGGCCGGGGCGCACCACCAGGGTCATCGACTCGCTGTACAGGTGCTCGAACAGCAGGCCCTGGATCTGCGGGCTGTCGGTCATGCGCCCCACCACCAGGTCCAGCTCGCCCAGGTGCAGTTGCGACAGCAGGAAGGCGCTGGGGCCGGTCACCACGCTGGCCACCAGGGTCGGGTGGCGCGCGTGCAGGCGGCGCACCACCTCGGGTACCAGCAGGCTCTCCACCGTGGACAGCACGCCAAGGCGCAGGCTGGCGGATTCGTGCTCGCCACTGCGCAGGCTGTCCACGCCATCGCGCAGCGCCTGCACGCAGGGGCCCGCGTAGCGCATGAAGGCCACGCCGGCCTCGCTGAGGGTGACGCCGCTCTTGCTGCGCGCGAAGAGGCTGGTGCCGAGCAGTTCCTCCAGCTCCTTGAGGGTCTTGGAGATGGCCGGCTGGCTCACCGCCAGCCTGTCCGCCGCTCGCGCCAGGGTGCCCTGGCGCGCCACTTCGAGGAAGCACACCAGGTGGCGGAACTTGATGCGGGTATCGATATTCACGGCAGCTGCCCGATGAGGGAAATGGCCGAAGCCTAGCCTCGAATGCCGATCAGGCCAACAGGTTTGGTTATGACCCGGCGACATGGCCTCGAGTGGATCCCCGCGTTCGCGGGGATGACGGAGTGGCACACACCATCCCCACACACCGTCACCCCCGCGCACGCGGGGGGCCACTGAACAGCCTCCCGCTCCCTCTCGTGGGAGCGAATTCATTCGCGATTCGGAGCCCCAGGCAACGCCGTGCTCGCCGGTTGAGTGGATCCCCGCGTTCGCGAGGATGACGAGGTGGTTGAAGGGTTCGCGCTAACCCGTCCCCCCCTGGGAGCGAATTCATTCGCGATACGGCGACCCAGGCAACGCCGTGCCCGCCGGCTTGAGTGGATCCCCGCGTTCGCGAGGATGACGAGGTGGCTGAAGGGTTCGCGCTGCCCCGTCCCCCCGTGGGAGCGAATTCATTAGCGATGCGGAGCCCCAGGCAACGCCGTGCCCGCCGGCTTGAGTGGATCCCCGCGTTCGCGAGGATGACGAGGTGGCACAAACCACCCCTCTATACCGTCACCCCCGCGCACGCGGGGGCCCACTGAAAGCCGCCCATAAAAAAACAGGCCCGAAGGCCTGTGAATTAGGAGGGTGTCGCACTTGCTCAGTGGGCGATGCACACCGATTTCAGCTCGGTGTAGGCCTCGATGACGGTGCGGCCGAACTCGCGGCCCATGCCCGATTGCTTGACGCCGCCGAACGGCATGTTGGGGTCCAGCAGCACATGGGCGTTGACCCACACGGTGCCGGCCTCGATACGCGGGACCAGGTTCATCGCCTTGGTCAGGTCGTTGGTCCAGAGGCTGGCGGCCAGGCCGTACTCGCTGTCGTTGGCCATCGCGATGGCGCTGTCCTCGTCGTCGAAGGGGATCACCGACAGCACCGGGCCGAACACTTCCTCGCGGGCCACGGTCATGCCGTGCTCGACGTCCGCCAGCACCGTGGGGCGCACGTAGAAGCCCTCGCCCTCGACCGGCGTGCCTCCGGTGACGACGCGGGCGCCCTCGCTGCGGGCCAGTTCGATGTGGCGCAGCACGCCCTGCTGCTGCTTGCGCGAGACCAGCGGGTTGATCGCCGCATCGCAGTCCATGCCCGCACCGATGGTCAGGCCGGAAACGGCGCCGGCCAGCTTCTCGACGAACTCGTCGTAGCGCGAACGCTGCACGTAGAAGCGCGAGGCCGCGGCGCAGACCTGGCCCTGGTTGAGCAGGCCGCCGAGCAGCGCGCCACCGATGGCTTTGTCGATGTCCGCGTCGGCGAGGATGATCATCGGGTTCTTGCCGCCCAGTTCCAGGGCGAAACGGGTCATGTTGCGCACCGCCACCGCGCCGACGCTCTTGCCCACGGCGGTGGAACCGGTGAAGGACACCTTGTTGATCAGCGGGTGCGAGGCCAGGGCGTTGCCCACGGTGGCACCACCGCCAGTGACCAGGTTGAACACGCCCGGCGGGATGCCCGCCTCCAGCGCCAGCTCGGCCAGGCGCAGCGCGGTCAGCGGCGTCTCGGTGGCCGGCTTGATCACCACCGTGCAGCCGCAGGCCAGCGCCGGCATCAGCTTCCAGGTGGTGATCATCAGCGGGAAGTTCCAGGGCACGATGCCGGCCACCACGCCCACCGGCTCGCGGCGGGCAAAGGCGGTGAAGCGCGCGCCTTCGGGCAGCGGGATGGAGACGTCCAGGGTCTGGCCCTCGATCTTGGTCGCCCAGCCGGCCATGTAGCGCATGAACTCCACCGTGGCGCCGACGTCGAGCATCCGCGCCATGTTGATGGACTTGCCCTGGCTCAGGGTCTCCAGCTGCGCCAGCTCCTCACCGTGCTCCTCGACCAGCGCGGTGAAGCGCAGCAGGATGCGTTCGCGATCGGCCGGGCGCAGGCCCGACCAGACGCCGGCCTTGAAGGCGTTGTGGGCCGACTGCACGGCGCGGTCCAGCAGCGCGTCATCGGCTTCCGCCACCTCGGCGATGGCCTCGCCCGTGGCCGGGTTCAGCACGGGGGTGGATGCGCCTTCGGGCACCACCCACCGGCCATCGATGAAGCAGCCGTGGCGGCGTTTCAGGAAGGCCGCGACCTGCGGCAGTACTTCGACCTTGTTCATGTGCTTGTCCTCGTTCGTGGAAGGGTTCGGGCGGCTCAGCGCTGCTGCGCGAGGAAGCAGGCGATGGCCTGGCGCTGGTCGGCGTCGGCCATGCCCGCGTAGGGCATGTAGGTGCCGGGCACCTCGGCCTGGGGCTGGGCGATGAAGGCCTGCAGGCCGTCCTGTTCCCAGGCCCGGCCGCGGGCCTTCATCGCCTGCGAGTAGGCGAAGCCGGGCTGGCTGCCGGCGTTGCGGCCGATCACCCCGGCCAGGTTCGGGCCCATGCCCGGGGCCGCGTCCTTGCGCGCGGCATGGCACACCGAGCACTCGGCGGCGAAGGCACTGGCGCCCTGCTCCACCTTGGCCTGGCCGCAATCGGCGAGGGCCGGCAGGACCGGCAGCAGGAACAGCAGCGGGAGTACGGCGAGGATCGAAGGTTTCTTGTTGTTGTGCGGCATGCAGCGGACCTTGATGGCGAATGCCGCCCCGGGGCTCGCCCGTGAGGGGCGTAGCCTGCTGGGCGACGGTCAGCCGATTCTTACCGCTCGGAGCACGGCAGGTTTTTCCCTGCATGCCAGATGTGTTGGCGACTCTGCCAGGGCCGCGCGCCCGGGAAAGCGCGGCGCCGTGGCGGGAAGGAACGCGCCCCGGAATGGCTCCGGGGCGGCGGGGGTCAGGGCTTGGCGTCGACGACGCCAGTGGTGTTGCCCAGCAGGCTCTTGGTGGCCACCTGGATGAAGGCTTCGAGGCGCCGGCTCATGGCCTGCACCGCTTGCGGGTCCTCGACGCGGGTCGCGCCCTGGCCGCTGTTGAGGCGGTACTCGTAGAGCAGCGGATCGGCGCCGCGCGGCTGCACCAGGATGCGCCCGTCGGCCACCATGGCCACCGTCTGGTCGCTGCCGGAGGGCTTGATCACGCCGAAGCCCTTGTCTTCCGGCGCCAGGCTCAGCAGGTCGCGGCCCCAGCACTGGTGGCGGGTCTCGCCGCCGAGGCGGCCCATGATGGTGGGCACCACGTCGACCTGGGTGCCGACGACGTCGGTGCGCGCACCGAATTTCTCCTGGATGCCGGGGGCGATCAGCAGCAACGGCACGTTGAAGCGGTACAGGTCGATATCGGTGAGCTGCTCGGGCGTGCCGAAGCCGTGGTCGCCGACGATCACGAACAGCGTGTCCTTGTAGTACGGCGACTGCTTGGCCTTCTCGAAGAACTGCCCCAGGGCCCAGTCGGAATAGCGCATGGCGGTGAGGTGCTGGTCCAGCGAGCCGAAGCCCGTGACCGGCTCCACCGGCAGCTGCGCCGGCAGGGCGTAGGGCGTGTGGTTGGAGAGGGTCTGCAGCAGCGCATAGAAAGGCTTGCTGCCGTAGTTGCCCTTCAGCTCCTGGGCGGCGCGGTCGAACATGTCCTGGTCGGAGACGCCCCAGGTCGGGTCGGAAACCACCGGGTTGACGAAGTCATTGCGCCCCACGAAGTTGCGCATGCCCTGGTTGCCGAAGAAGCCCAGCTGGTTGTCCCAGCCGAAATCGCCGTTGTAGACGTACAGGTCGTCGTACTGGCGGGCGCTGAGCAGTTGCGGCAGGCCGGAGAACTTGTGGGTGCCCTCCTGCTGCTCCATCAGGTACTCGAAGCCCGGCAGATTGGGGAAGCACGCCATGGTGGCGAACATGCCCTGGTGGGTGTGGGTGCCATTGGAGAAGAAGCGAGTGAACAGCAGCCCCTCCTTGCTCAGCCGATCGAAGTTGGGGGTGATGTCGCCCTTGCCGCCAAGCGCACCGACGTAGTGCCCGGCCAGGCTCTCCATGAGAATCACCACCACGTTGCGCACCGGCAGGCTGCCCTCGGCACTGGGAGTCAGCAGGCGGCGCACGGCGGCGCTGCCTTCGTCCACCAGTTGGTCCTGCGGGGTCAGCAGCATGTCACGGACCACGTCCTGGGCCTCGCCTTCGGGCAGGCTGGCCTTCCACTGGTTGTCACGGGTCTCGGAGAAGCGCGCCTGGGCGGCGTTCATCAACATCAGCGTGCCGTTGAGGCCGAGCTGGTTGGCGAAGGCGGAGTCGGTGGTATTGGCATCCCCCCAGCGCAGCGGCGGCCCCTGGCGCAAGGTCCCCCGGGCGGCGACCACGGCGAGTACCAGGACCAGGGCGAAGACCCCGGCGCGCAGGTACCAGGGGGCGATGGCGGCACGGTCGCCTCCGCCTGCAGCGGGCTCGCTGCGAGGACGGCTGCGCCGGTCGAGCCATTGGAACAGCTTGAACAGCAGCCAGGTGGCGACGGCCCAGGCCAGCAGGTAGCGCACCACCGGGAAGCCGTACCAGAGCATGCTCAGAACGGTCTTCGGGTCCTGGCTCATGTACTGGAACACCAGGCTGTTCAGGCGTTGGTGGAACTCGCGGTAGAAATCCAGCTCCAGCAGGCCGAAGAACAGGGTGATGCTGGCGAAACCGGTGAGCCACACGCGGTGCAGGCGCCGTGCGGCCATGGCTGCGGCGAAGGGGATCGACAGCAGCAGCGGCGCCAGCGCGTAGATGGTCAGGCGCAGGTCGAAGCGCAAGCCATTGAAGAACGCCTCGACGAAGGTGGCGGCGGGCGTGGCGCCGATCAGTTCGCGGTTGTAGACCAGCAGCGCGCCGCGCAAGAGGGTGTACATCGCCAGGAAAACCAGGCCGCAGGACAGGGTGAAGGCCAGGTGACTACCCAGGGTCGGGCGGTAGGCACCTGACGGGCTGCGGGTTCTGCTCATGTCTCGGAGTCCATCCAATGGGAAGAGGAAATGCGAACTGCCGGGCGTCCGAAGCGGGATGCCGGGGAGCCGCGATGATAGTGCTTAGGTAAGCCAAATGGGAAAGGTTCAGCGGTAACCGTTTTTTCCATCAGCCGTCCTTGCGCAGGACGTAGGTGCGGACCATCGCCCAGCCGGGCAGGAAGTCCTGGTGCGAGAGCACCTGCAGGCCGAGCTGGCGGAATTCGTCCTCCAGCACGTCGCGGCGCAGGGGCGGCACGGCGTCGCCTCCCTCCCCCGGTGCCGCCGCCAGTGCCAGGCCTCCAGGTTGCCGTCCACCGGCAGCGAGAGAATCAGCGTGTCGCGGGTCACCCGGCGCAGCTCGCGCAGGGCCATCAGCCGCTGCTCGGGGCTCAGGCGGCTCAGCGATTGCAGGCAGAGGATGCTGTCCACCGCGTTTTCCGGCAGCTGGATGGCCAGCACCGAGGTCTGGAAGCCACGCACCCTCTCCACCAGCGGACCGCTGCGGGTGGCGAGCGCGCGGTCGAGCACTTCCCGCGAAGGGTCCGCCGCCAGGATGAAGCGGTTCGGGTGCTCGGCCAGCAGCGCCCAGGAACGCCCCAGGCCGCACGGCAGGTCGAGCACCAGGTTGGGCTCGCCGGCGGCCTTGAGGGCGCGTCGGGCGATCTGCCGCTGGCGCCAGCGCCCGAACCAGGGGGATAGAGGCATCAGGACGCCGACCTCCGGCACGGTGCGAAGAGGTCCAGGTCACGCTGGTACTCGCCGGTCTCGATCTGCAACAGCCCGAGCAGGGAGTGGAACAGGTTGTCCTGGCTCACCGGCTCGTCGCGGCGGGTCGCGAGGCAGGCGTTGTCCAGGCCGAAATCCTTCTGGTAGCCCTCGGAGAACCAGGTCAGCAGGCCGACGTGCTTCTGCTCGTCCGGCGCCATCGCATAGGGCGTGCCGTGCAGGTAGAGGTTGTACTCGCCAAGGGACTCGCCGTGGTCGGAGAGGTAGATCATCGCCGTGTCGACGCGGTCCTGATTCTTGCGCAGCAGGTCGATCAGGCTGGACAGCACGTAGTCGGTGTAGACCAGGGTGTTGTCGTAGGCGTTGACGATGCTCTCCCGCGAGCAATCGCTCAGGGTGGCGCTGCGGCACACCGGGGTGAAGCGCTCGAAGGCCGCGGGGTAGCGCTTGTAGTAGGCCGGGCCATGGCTGCCCATCTGGTGCAGCACCAGCACGCTGTCGTCCTTGAGGTTGTCGATGTAGCCCTGCAGGCCCTGCAGGAGGATGGCGTCCTGGCATTCGCCGCCGGCGCAGAGGACCGGGTCCCTGGCGTTGCCAACGTCTTCGAAGGCCACGCGGTCACAGGTGCCCTTGCAGCCGGACTGGTTGTCGCGCCAGCGCACGGCGAGGCCGGCGTGCTTGAGCACATCCAGCAGGCCTTCCTGGGATGCGGCGCGGTCATGGCTGTAACCGCCCCGGGTGAGGTTGGAGAACATGCAGGGCACCGACACGGCGGTCTCGGTGCCGCAGGAGCGCATCTGGGTGAAGGCGGTCAGGCCCGCCTGCCGGGCCAGAAGCGGGGTGGTGTCGCGGCCGTAGCCGAGCACGCCGAGGTTGGCGGCACGGGCGCTCTCCCCCACCACCAGCACCGTCAGCGACTTGCGTGCGTGGCCTTGCCAGGCCGCGGCGCGATGGGCGTCGGTGCCGATGGCGCGGATCGGTTCGGCCGGCTGGGCGAACTGGCCCCGCAGGTAGCTGAACGAGGCGCCCAGGTAGTTGCTCGGCACCACCATCAGGCGCAGCTCGTGGTGGTTGCGAAACAGCGACGCCAGGGCCTGGTAGTTGCTCATCGCGATCGCGCCGAGGGCCACCAGGCACGCCGCCATCACCAGCAGCTTGCTCAACAGCTCGCGCAGCAGCGGGCGATGGCCGATCTGCAGGCGCCACAGCAGCCAGGCCGGCAGCACGCCGAATGCCAGCAGGAAGCCGGCGAACCTCGGGGTCAGCAGGTCGCCCACCTCGCTGGCGTTGGTCTCGGCGACGTTGCGCAGCATCTCGATGTCCACCACCACGCCGTACTGGGTCATGAAATACAGCACCCCGGCACTGCCCAGCAGCACCAGCGTCAGCAATGGCTTGAACACCCAGCGGAAGGAAAACAGCGTCAACACCAGGTTGAAGATCAGCACCACCAGCAGGCCGAAGACCACACGCAGCCAGGGGTCGGGAACGATCTCTGCGACGTGCCGCCAAAGCGGCAGGTTGTAGAACAGCAGCAGCACGACGCTGACCAGCAGGGTCAGGGCTTCGGGACGCAACCGGAGGTTTTTCAGCATGGACGACGCTCGGCGGCCCTGCAGGAGTTGCAGGAGACGGCTCGCAGCCTAGGCAGCGGTCGGTCAAGAATTCGTGAAAAAAACCTCTCGGAAACGTCGACGCCAGGCACATCGCTCCCCCAGGGGCTGACGGCCGGCCCGCCACGGCGATTGCCAGCTTTCCGGGCGCGAATATAGAATGAGATCAATTCTTATCTACATCCAGGCGCGGGCCGCCCGGACGGACGCAGTAGCCCATGCCGGCAGCCGAACAGACCCTCCACCGCCAGATCCACACCCTCTACAGCGACCATCACGGCTGGCTCCACGCCTGGCTCAGCCGGCGCCTTGGCAACGCCTGGGATGCCGCCGACCTGGCCCATGACACCTTCCTGCGCCTGCTCGGCCGCCAGGCGGGCCGGGACTTCGGCAGCGAACCACGTGCCCTGCTCACCCACATCGCCAAGGGCCTGGTGATCGACCGCTGGCGCCGCCAGGACATCGAGCAGGCCTACCTGGAAAGCATCGCCCACCTGCCCGAGCCCGAGGTGCCCTCCCCGGAGACCCGGTTGCTGATCCTGGAAAGCCTGTGCCGCATCGAGGCGCTGCTGGCCGGTATGCCCGCGAAGACCCGCCAGGCCTTCCTCCTGTCCCAGCTCGAAGGCCTGGGCTATGCCGAGATCGCCACGCGACTGGGCGTGTCGCTGGCCAGCGTCAAGCGCTACATGCGCGATGCCTTCCTCGCCTGCCTGAGCGTGGCCTGATGAACCGCATCGACCCGCAGATCCTCGGCGAGGCCGCCGACTGGCTGGTGCAGCTGCATTCCGGCAGCGCCACCGAGGACGATCACCGCGCCATCCAGCAATGGCGCAACCGCAGCCCCCAGCACGCGCTGGCCTGGGCCCGTGCCGAGAGCATCCTCGGCGACTTCCGCAACCTGCCCGGCAACCTGGCGCTGCAGACCCTGGACCGCGCCGCGCGCAAGGGGCTCGGCCGCCGCCGGGCCATTGCCCGCCTGGGCCTGCTGCTGCTCGCCGCCCCCGTCGCCTGGACGGCCTGGCGCCAGCTGCCCTGGCAGGACTGGAGCGCCGACCTGCGCACCGCCACCGGCGAACAGAAGGACCTGCACCTGCCCGATGGCAGCCGCCTGCTGCTCAACACCGCCAGCGCCATCGATGTGGCCTTCGACAGGACCAGCCGCCGCCTGCGCCTGTTCAGCGGCGAAGTGCTGATCACCACCGCCAGGGACCCCTCGCCCAGCCCCCGCCCCTTCCTGGTGGAAACGCCGCAGGGCATCGCCCAGGCGCTGGGCACCCGCTTCGCCCTGCGCCTGGATGGCGTGCGCTGCCGCGTGGCGGTGATAGCAGGCGCGGTGCGGGTCAGCAACGCCGGGCGTGGCGACTCGCAGGTGATCGAGGCCGGCCGGCAATCGGCCTTCGAGCGCGACCGCCTGCTGCCCAGCGCGCCCCTCGACCCGGCGGCCAGCGCCTGGGAAACCGGCATGCTGCTGGCCCAGGACATGCGCCTGGCCGAGCTGGTGGGTGAACTGGGGCGCTACCGCCCCGGCGTGCTGCGCTGCCACCCGGGTATCGCCGACCTGCGGGTCTCCGGCGCCTTCCCGCTGCGCGACACCGACGCCAGCCTGCGCCTGCTGCAGGACACCCTGCCCATCACCCTCACCCGCCTGACCCGCTACTGGGTGACCCTGGAGCCGGCAGCCAGCGCCTGACCCCAAGGCGCCCCCACAGTGGGCCGCGGCTTCACGGATCGCTCCCCTTGGAAACGGGGCCGCACGCCCCCCCGGGACAGTATTTTCGCGCTCCCCTGACACCTTTTTCGATCTCGTCCGGTGTGTTGGATGAACCCCTTCTCATCCAAGCGTCGACAGGAAAGCAGCATGACTTCGTGGTCGCCCCAGCAGCGTCGCCCCGCCACCCCACCGGCTACGGCCCGTCTTCCGTTGCACGCGCTGAGCCTGGCCATCGGCCTCGCTCTTTGCGCGGCACCGTTCGCCCAGCCGGCCCAGGCCGAGGCACTCGCGCAGCAGGCCGCCACGCGCCAGTACGCCATCGGCCCCGGGCCGCTGGGCCATGTGCTCGCCCAGTTCGCCGCCCAGGCCGGCGTGCCGCTGTCCTTCCAGCAGGGCCTGCTGGATGGCCGGACAAGCCCCGGCCTGCAAGGCAGCTACGGCGTACAGGACGGCTTCGCGGCGCTGCTCGCCGGCAGCGGCCACCAGCTCGCCAGCAGCGGTGGCGGCTACACCCTGTTACCGGTCGCCAATGATGGAAGCCTGGAGCTGGGGGCGACCACCATCAGCGACAGCGCGCTGCGCGGCGACGGCCTGCCGGAAAGCTACGCCGGCGGCCAGGTGGCACGGGGCGCGCGCATCGGCATGCTGGGCAACCAGGACATGCAGGACGTGCCCTTCAGCTTTTCCAGCTACACCCGCGAACTGATCGAGAGCCGCCAGTCGCAGAACATCGGCGACGTGCTGCGCAGCGACCCGGCGGTGCGCCAGTCCTACGGCTTCGGCAACTTCTCCCAGGTGTTCGTGATCCGCGGCTTCGCCCTGTTCAGCGACGACATCGCCTTCAATGGCCTTTATGGCGTACTGCCCCGGCAGATCATCGCCACCGAGGCGGTGGAGCGTGTGGAGGTGTTCAAGGGCTCCAGCGCCTTCCTCAATGGCGTATCGCCGGGCGGCAGCGGCATCGGCGGCAACATCAACGTCGTGCCCAAGCGCGCCGAGGACGAGCCGACCCGCAGCCTGACCCTGGATTACGCCAGCGACGACCGCGTCGGCGGCCACGTCGACCTCGGCCAGCGGTTCGGCGAGGACAACCGCTTCGGCGTGCGGGTCAACATGGCCAAGCGCGACGGCGAGACGGCGGTGGACGACGAGCACCAGCACTTCGGCCTGTTCAGCGTCGGCCTCGACTACCGGGGCGAGCGCCTGCGCCTGTCCGGCGATTTCGGCTACCAGAAGCAGCGCATCAACGACGGCCGCTCGGTGGTCTACCTGACCACCGGCCCCAGTCTGTCCAAGACCCCAAAAGTGCCGGATGCCAACCACAGCTACTCGCAGCCCTGGGCCTGGTCGCAGCTGGAAGACACCTACGGCATGCTCAACGCCGAGTACGACTTCGACGACAGCTGGAGCGGCTACCTGTCCGTCGGCAGCAAGTACACCCGGGAGAACGGCGTGTATTCCTCCCTCTATGTCAGCGCGGCGGACGGCACCGGGCGCGTCGGCCGGCTCTATGCCCCGCGTGACGAGGAAAGCGACAGCCTGAGCAGTGGGCTGCGGGGCCACTTCGAGACCGGCGCGGTGACTCATCAATTCAACGCCGGGCTGACGGGCAACTGGCGGGAATACCGCAGCGCCAACCAGTCCACCAGCGCCGGCAATCGCCTGCCGGGCAACCTCTACGATCCCTTCCCCAGCCCCGAACCGACGCCGACGCGCAACGGCGACCTTCACCACCCGGGCAAGACCGGCTCCAGCAAGGCGCGCAGCGTGGCGGTTTCCGACACCCTCGGCTTCTTCGACGAGCGCGCCCTGCTGACCCTGGGCGTTCGCCGCCAGTCCATCGCCACCGATGGCTGGTCCACCGCGGGCGTTCGCACGTCCGACTACGACGCCTCGATCACCACGCCCGTGTACGGCCTGGTGCTCAAGGCCACCGACTCGATCTCCCTCTATGCCAACCGCATCGAAGGCCTGGCCCCCGGCCCGATCGCCCCCAGCACCGCGAGCAACTCGGGGCAGATGTTCGCGCCCTACCGCACCCGCCAGATCGAGGCCGGCATCAAGTTCGACCAGGGCACCTTCGGCGCCCAGCTCGGCGTGTACCGCATCGAACAGCCCCAGGGCGTGACCAGTGGTGGCGTCTACAGCGTGGATGCCGAGCAGCGCAACAAAGGCATCGAGTTCAGCGTGTTCGGCGAGCCGACCCAGGGCCTGCGGCTGCTGGCCGGCGGCACCTTGATGGACACCGAGCTCACGGGGACGGCCAACGGCGCCAACGACGGCAACCGCGCCGTCGGCGTGCCGGAATTCCAGTACAACCTCAGCGCCGACTGGGACGTGCCCGGGGTGAGCGGGCTGGCGGTCAATGCCCTGCTGCAACGCACCGGCGGCCAGTACTACGACTCGGGCAACACCCTGAGCATCCCCGCCTGGACCCGCATCGACCTGGGGGCGCGCTACGCCTTCACGCTGGATGAGCACGACATCACCCTGCGCGCCGGGCTGGAGAACCTGGCCAACGAGGACTACTGGGAATCCGCCTACGGCGGCTACCTGACCCAGGGCGCACCGCGCACCCTCAAGGTCTCGGCGACCCTCGACTTCTAGGTGGAGGCGACAGGCGGCTGAACCGGGCCACCCGCGCCTTGTCAGAAAGTCTGCACGATCACTGACAAGGAGTTCCCGACGTGGCCCTCATCGACTGCCCCGAATGCAAGCGTTCCATCTCCGACCAGGCCCCGAGCTGCCCGCAATGCGGCTATCCGATCAAGGGCGGCGCCAACCCGCGCCTGCTTTCGGAGAATAACATCGGCCAGGTGGCCGGCGTGGCGGGTGTCTGGCTCGCCGCCCCCTGGGTGGCCCGTACCCTGGTCGCCGTGGTGCTGGTCATCGCCGGCACGCTCGCCTTCATCTACCGCTGACCGGAAGCGGCGGCACCTTGCAGGGTGTGCCGCGTGCACCGAGAGCGTGATGCGCACTCAGCGGCCAACCTGAACCACTTGTGCGGCTTCATAGGCCAGCTCCGTAGGGTGGGCCGGGCGGCGCTCCGCTTCAGCCCACCCTTCTTGCCTGGGATCGCCGCTCCACATTTCTTCGCTCGGTTCTGGATGCACGTGGCCTTCCGCCGCATGGGTTTCGCTTCGCTCTACCCATCCTACGAACTCGCTCGGGGACCGTCCCGGGCTGAAGCCCGGGCTACAGGCCGGTGGCAATCCCGGCGGCGTCCAGCATCCGCCGGTAATACCCGGCAAGCTGCCCGCTGGCATCCCACGCATCCGCGCGGCACTCCTCCAGGGCGATGTGGCTGCCGGCACGGCAGCGTGTGCCCAGGCCACACTCGCGATAGAAGGTGTTGACCACCTCCACCATGGCTTCACGCTGGTTGCCCATGAGGATCGCGCCGTGGGCCAGCACCACGTGGCGACCATCGCTTTGCCGCCGACGCCAGCGCTGGGCGGTGCCCACCAGCTTGCGGCCCTGCAGGTTGACGTTGAAGCGGCCATCGCAGAAGGCACCCTCCACCTCGCCCAGCCCCGGCTCCAGGCCCAGGTCGGCCAGCCAGTCGCACAAGGGCTGGCACAGCCGCAGGTAGGCGGTCTCGATGCGCGTCAGCTCGTTCTCCTCACGCGGCACCGCATAGGCCAGGGCGACGTTGAGAACCGCCGATGATTGCGGCACCGGCTCGCCCCCGGTGTCACGCAGGGCGATGGGCCAACCCTGTTCGAGGCAGGCGCGCTGGGCCGTCTCGAAGGCCGGCAGGCGGCTCATGCGCCGGGGCATGACCAGCGCCGCGTGCAGCGGTCGCCAGAGCAGCAGGCCGCTGTCGTGCTGCCCATCGTAGATCCTGTCCAGCAGTTGCCGCTCCGCGTCCAGCCCTGCGCCCACCGTATGTCGCTGCATAACCGCCATCGCCTCGAATGCCTGGAGGGAGCCGATGCTACGCCGGCCCCGGGCCCTTGCCCAGGCGAAGGCAGGCGCCTTTGATTCAAATAAATTGCACCGAACGAGCAATATTATTCATTGGCGACATGGCTGATGCCGCCCGTAGCATGCGCACCGTCTCGCCGCCCGGCCACGCCGGCTGCGGCAACGATTGCACCACCCTTGCTCCTGTTCCATGTCCAGGGATGGCGACCTTCCCGCGCACGCAGTGGGACTCCTCCGGGCCCCAAAGGGCCCTTTTTTATCACCCCGAACGGCTCAGGCAACGAAGAGATCACCATGCACGACACCCCGGACGCCCTCTGGCGGCGCTGGCGCAAGCGCCTGGCTCCCGCACCGCGCACCGCGAACCCCGGGGAGTGGCTGCGCGCGGCGCTGGGCGCCTGCATGGGCCTGGCGCTGTGCTGCATCGCCTGTGGCCATGTCTTCGGCAACGAGGTCGCCCTGCGCCTCGCCGGCCCCCTCGGCGCCAGCTCGCTGCTGGTGTTCGCCGTCGCCTCCAGCCCACTGGCGCAACCCTGGTCGGTGGTGATGGGCAACCTGGTGGCAGCCCTGGTGGGCACGGCCGCCGGGCTGTGGATCGACCACTCCGTGCTGGCCGCGACCCTGGGCCTGGCCGTGACCGTGCTGGCCATGTACGGCCTGCGCTGCCTGCACCCACCGGGCACGGCGCTGGCCGTGTCGGTGGCCCTGGGTGGCCCCGCGTTCGAAGCCCAGGGCTTCACCGTCGCCTGGCCGGTGCTGCTCGGTTCCACCTTGCTGGTGGCCGTGGCCCTGGCCTATAACCGCCTCACCCGCAGCGCCCTGAGCACCGCAACGAGCCAGGCCCGCGTCGGCCAGCACCTGACCGCCGACCCACTGCCCAGCGAGCGCGGCGTGTTTTCCGATGAAGACCTGGACCAGGCGCTGGAGGAGTTCGGCGAGTTCGTCGACATCACCCGCGACGACCTGGAGCGCCTGCTGCGCCAGACCGAGCGCAACACCCTGCGCCGCAGCGTGGGCCAGGTCACGGCGGAGCAGATCATGTCCCGCGACCTGCTCACCGCCACCGCGCAAACCACCCGCGAGCAGGCCTGGAAACTGTTCGAGAAGCACCACATCAAGGCGCTGCCGGTGCTCGACGAGCAGAAGCAGCTGGTGGGCATCGTCACCCCCGGCGACCTGTTCCGCCACGCCCGGGACGAGACGCCCGGCTCGCTGTTCGGCCGCCTGCGCCACCGCCCCGCCCCACGCCTGGGTGAACTCATGACCCGCTCGGTGCGCTGCGTGAAGCGCGATACCGATATCGGCGTGCTGGTGTCGATGCTCTCCGACCAGGGCCTGCACTGCCTGCCGGTGCTGGGTGACGACGAGAACCTGGTGGGCCTGGTGACCCAGAGCGATCTGATTGGCGGCCTCTACCGCCATTGGCTCAAGGACCTCACCGCCCAGGCTCCGGCAGCCGCGCTGAAGGTGGCGAGCTGAGGCTCACGCGGCCTCGCAGGGACGCTCCCCGCCACCTCGTCATCCTCGCGAACGCGGGGATCCACTGGAACCAGCCCTGCGCAGCCCTCAGAGCGTCGCTTCCCAGCGCTGTGACCAGTCGATGTCCTCGCTCACCACCTCGCGCAGCACGGCGATGGCCTGCTGCAGCAACGGTGAATCCTTGTCGCGGGAATAGACCAGGTAGGTCGGGTAGGTGAATTCGGGGGCGCGTTCCACGCGTTCGAGCTGGCCGCCGTCCAGGTAGCTCTGCACCACGCGGGTACGGAAATATCCCGAACCGCCGTGCTGGAGGATGAACTGCAGCGCCAGCGGCCCCAGGTTCACCGTCACTGCGGCGCGGGCCCTGTCCGGCAGCGCCGCGTCGTGCTGCTGGCGGAAGGTCGGGCCCCAGTCCACCTGCACGTAGGGTTCGGGGTTGGTGGTGGAGCGGATCAGGATCAACTTCTCCTCGAGCAATTGCTCCACCTGCATGCCCGGCCAGTACTCGGGCTGGTAGACCAGCGCGGCATCCAGCAGGCCCAGCTCCAGTTGTTTCTGCAATTGCTGGCCGGGCGCGACCTCGACGCGGACCGCGTGGGAGGGAATGCGCTCGCGCAGGCGGCTCATCCAGCCCAGCAGCAAGGGGTTGCTCAGGCTCTGTTCCCCGCCGATGGCGAGCAGGTCGCGGTAGCCCCTGGGCAGCGGCAGGTCGCGCCGTGCGGCCTCCCACGTCTGCACCAGTTGCGTGGCATGGCCGACGAACACCTCGCCTTCGGCCGTGAGCCGCGCACCGGCACGGTTGCGCACGAAGAGCTTGCAGCCCAGCTGGTTCTCCAGGTTCTGCACCCGCGCGGTGATCGCCGTCTGGGTCACGTGCAGGCGCTCTGCAGCGGCGACGAAGCTGCCGCTGCGGACGATTTCGAGGAAGGTGCGCGCCAGGTCGATGTCCACGGTGCCGACTCGTTCGTGAAAGCCGGCATGTTAGCAAGGGCCACTCACCGACGCGCACCTCAGAAACATGCCCCTATGACATGCAGGCCAATTCCTCGGAACAAACTTGCAGACCAGGCGACTATTCCTACGACCCGCATCGCTGCCGGACTCCATTCCGCCTAGAAAGCCCTCGTTATCATTGCGCTCGCTCCGCTGAAGTGCGATCCAGCTCTCATTTTCGAGGCTGCACCGCCTTTCAGCTCTGGTTCCGACTCTTGAGGTCAACCTTTAAACAGGCGCGTGGAGCCAGGCGCCAACTAGGAGAGCTACATGAAGAAGTTTCTCACCGCCAGCACGGCACTGATCGGCTTTGGCCTGAGCAGCCTGGCGCTTGCAGTCGACGGCACCATCACCATCAAGGGAGAGGTTTCCAGCAAGACTTGCAACATCCAGACGCCAACGCTCAACCAGACCGTGCAACTGCCAGTCGTTTCGCAGAGTTCCCTCGCCTCCGGTCAGATCGCTGGCTTCACGCCTTTCGCGATTGCGCTCTCCAGTTGCACCGCTGGCTCCAAAGTGAAGGCGAACTTCGAGATAGGCCCGAACGTCGATCCGGCCAACGGCACACTGAAAAACGAGCTCAGCGGTGCTGATGCTTCCAACGTCGCGGTGCAACTCTTCAACAAGGACCAGCAGGCGATAGACCTGTCCACTGGCAGCAACAACCTGGAGGAGGTCAGCGGTGCCGGCGGGAACGCCGTGCTCGGCTTCTTCGCAGCCTATCTGGCTCCTACCGATGCAAGCGTCAAGCCGGGCCAGGTCAGCACCAGCGTCACCTACACCATGAGCTACGAGTAACACCCTCGACTCGCCCGGGACTCCCGGGCGAGTCATTCATGCAACACCCCACCGCGCTATTCCTCCGCCCCCCCTCCTTGCGACCGAGCGGCGAAAGAGCCGTCACACCTCCTCTGGCACTTCGAAACGCACCGCCTTGGCGCCGTAGCGCCAGATCGCCTCGCCCAGCAGGCGCGCACTGCAGGAGTCGCCCTCCAGCGCGGCCTGTGCCGCATCGGCAGAGACCCAGCGGCTGCGCTGGATCAACCAGCGGCCATCGGTGCTGGTCTCCAGGCTGGTGGAAAGCAGCCCCACCTGGGACTCGAGGCAGGCCGCCAAGCGCACGCCAAGGTCTTCCACCAATGCTGGCAGGCAGGCCGGATCGGCCGAGAAATGAATGGATGAAACGACGCCCTGCAACTGCTCGTTGGTCATGCCGAGACTCCTTATACCGTTGTGCAATGCTGGCGGCGAGGGTAAAACCTCAACTTAACTTTAGGTCAAGAGAGCACGAGCATGCCAAAGGTGACAGCGAGCAACATCGGCAAGGCGCTGACGGTGGGCCAGGTGGCCGAACGCAGCGGGGTGGCCGTGTCCACCCTGCACTTCTACGAAACCAAGGGGCTGATCACCAGTACTCGCAACGCCGGCAACCAGCGCCGCTATCCGCGCGAGGTGCTGCGCCGGGTGGCGGTGATCAAGGTGGCCCAACGCCTGGGCATCCCGCTGGCGTCCATCCACGCCGCGCTGATGACGCTGCCGGAAGGCCGCACCCCCACCGCCGCCGACTGGCACGCGCTTTCGGCACGCTGGCAGAGTGAGCTGGACGAACGCATCCGCCGCCTCACCCGACTGCGCGACCAGCTCGACGGCTGCATCGGTTGCGGCTGCCTGACCATGGAGGTCTGCCCCCTGCGCAACCCGGGTGACGAGCTCTCGGATCTCGGCAGCGGCCCGCTGCTGCTGGAGACCGATGACGCATCCGAGTGACCGATTATCGAACGGAATAACCGACACCCGTTTGCCCGCCCGACACCCTCCGATTGATTAAAGTAACCAGTTAGTACATTTTTCCATTCCAGCCCCGCCCGCGTTCCCGGCAGGGGCTCATGACAATGGAGAAATGCCCCTGATGTCCCCCACCCTGCTGGTCCTCAACGGCCCCAACCTGAACCTGCTCGGCACTCGCGAGCCGGCGACCTATGGCCTCGAAACCCTCGCCGATATCGATCGGCTGTGCCGGGAAACCGGTGCCGCGCTGGGCCTGGAAGCCGAGTGCCGCCAGACCAACCATGAAGGCCAGCTGATCGACTGGATCCACCAGGCACGTAGCCGTTGTGCCGGCATCCTGATCAACCCCGGCGCCTGGACCCACACCTCCGTGGCCATCCGCGACGCCCTGGTCGCCAGCGAGCTGCCGGTGATCGAAGTGCACCTCTCCAACGTCCACAAGCGCGAAGCATTCCGCCAGCACTCCTTCGTCTCCGGCATCGCCGTCGGGGTGATCTGCGGCCTGGGCAGCGACGGCTACCGGGCCGGCGTGCAGCATTTCGGCAAGCTGTTGAAGGGGTGACGCCATGACCGCACACGCAAGCGTACTCGCCGGCCTGATCGGCTCCGGCATCCAGGCCTCGCGCACCCCCGCCCTGCACGAGCGCGAAGGCGACGCCCAGGGCCTGCGCTACCTCTACCGACTGATCGACCTCGACCCGCTCCAGCTCGACGTCAGCGCCCTGCCCCAGTTGCTGGAGGCCGCCGAGCGCACCGGCTTCACCGGGCTCAACATCACCTTTCCCTGCAAGCAGGCGATCATTCCGCTGCTCGACGAACTGTCCCCCGAGGCCGAGGGCATCGGGGCGGTGAACACCGTGGTGCTGCGCGACGGCCGTCGTGTCGGCCACAACACCGACTGCCTGGGCTTCGCCGAAGGCTTCCGCCGTGGGCTGGGCGATGTCGAACGCCGCCGGGTGGTGCAGATGGGTGCCGGGGGTGCCGGGGCTGCGGTGGCCCATGCCCTGCTCGCCGAGGGCGTCGGCCAGCTGCTGATCTTCGACGTCGACGCCGAGCGCGCCCACGCCCTGGCGAGCAGCCTGGAGCGCCGCTTCGGCGCTGGCCGTGCCCACGCTGGTGACGACCTGCCCGACGCACTCGCGGATGCCGACGGCCTGGTCAACACCACGCCCATGGGCATGGCCAAGCTGCCCGGCACGCCGGTGCCCGCCGCACTGCTGCGCCCCGCGCTGTGGGTCGCCGAAATCGTCTACTTCCCGCTGGAGACCCAATTGCTCAAGGACGCCCGGGCCCTCGGCTGCCGCACGCTGGATGGCGGCACCATGGCGGTGTTCCAGGCGGTGAAGGCCTTCGAACTGTTCAGCGGCGCCAAGGCCGATGCCCAGCGCATGCTCGAGCACTTCCGCAGTCTCGACGCCTGATCAGGGCTCGAGGTCGAACAGCGCCTGGCCGCTTTCCATGTCGAAGGGCGCGGAAAAGTGGTCATGGACGATGCGCCACTGCCCGCCGATGCGCTGGTAGCCGCAGGTGACGCGCATCCAGCTGCGCTGTTCGACCCCTTCGGCGTTGGTGCCGCCACACAGGCAGAGAAAGTGGGCGAAGCCGACATCACCGCTGGCGCGGATCGTCACGTGCTGCGGGTCGAAGATCGACGAGCCCTGGCACACCTCCATGCAGTAGGCCCAATGCGCGCCATAGGCCTCACGGCCGACGAACTGCAAGCGCAGGATGGCGTCGTAGGCCACCACCTCCTGGGCGTAGAAGCCGACGATGCGCGCGACGTCCTTGCTGCGTACCGCCTCGGCCCAGTCGGCCAGTAGGGCATGAAGTTGCTCGACGGCCTGTTCGTTGCTGCTCATGGTGCCTCTCCTCCGTTCGTAGCCCGGGCCTCAGCCCCGGTTCCCGTGCCTGCCACGGGTGAATCCGTCATGACGCCAACTCCGCCAGGCGCCGTTCGATGAAACGCCGCTCGGTGTCCTGGCGGGTCAGCCCCAGCGCCACCTGGTAGGCGGCCCGTGCCTCGGCGCGGCGCCCCAGGCGGCGGTAGAGATCGGCGCGGGCCGAATGCGCCAGCTGGTAATCACGCAGCTCGCCGCGTTCGAGAATGGCCTCGATCAGTGCCAGCCCGGCTTCCGGCCCCTGGTGCATGGCCACCGCCACCGCGCGGTTGAGTTCGATGACGGGCGAGCCGATTCCCCGTTGCAGCACGCCATAGAGCGCGACGATCTGCGCCCAGTCGGTCGCCTCGGCCGTGGCGGCGCTGGCGTGCACGGCGGAAATGGCCGCCTGCAGCGTGTACATGCCGATGCGGCGCGAGGCCAGCGCGCGCTCCACCAGGGCGCAACCCTCAAGAATCTGCTCGCGGTTCCATAGCGAGCGGTCCTGGTCCTCCAGCAGCACCAGCTCGCCATCGGCGCCGGTGCGTGCCTGGCGTCGCGAGTCGTGCAGCAGCATCAGCGCCAGCAGGCCCATGACTTCCGAATCCGGCAGCAGCTCCAGCAGCAGGCGGCCCAGGCGGATGGCTTCGGCCGACAGGTCGGCGCGGATCAGGGAGTCGCCGGAGGTGGCCGAATAACCTTCGTTGAACACCAGGTAGATGACCCGCAGCACGTTATCCAGCCGCTCCGGCAGCTCGCCCATGGACGGCACCTGGTAAGGAATGCGTGCATCGCGGATCTTCGCCTTGGCGCGGACGATGCGCTGGGCGATGGTCGAGGGCGTGGCGAGAAAGGCGCGAGCGATTTCCTCGGTCTTCAGGTCGCAAACCTCGCGAAGGGTCAGCGGCACCTGCGCGTCCGCCGGCAGCGCCGGGTGGCAGCAAGTGAAGATCAGGCGCAGGCGGTCGTCTTCCACATCCTCGATCTCCTCGGGCTCATCGCGCTCCAGTTCGATGATCAACTGCGCCTGGCGCGCATCGAAACGGGCACGCCGGCGCAGCGCGTCGATGGCCTTGAAACGCCCCGCCGACACCAGCCAGGCCCGCGGGTTGGCCGGCACGCCGTCGACGGGCCACTGCTCCACGGCGGCGATGAAGGCGTCGTGCAACGCCTCCTCGGCCAGCTCGAAATCACCCAGCAGGCGGATCAGCGTCGCCAGCACCCGCCGCGACTCCTCGCGGTAGACCGCCTCCACCTTCTGGCGGGCCTGCAGCGCCTCCATCAATCGCCCCCGGCCTTGGCGGAGCAGCAGTCATGCCGTGGCCCCATACCTTCGTAACGGTCGTGGTGGCGCACCCAATCCATGATTTCGTCCTCGTCACGGCCCTTGGGCAGCAGGTCGAGGAAGTTGTAGGTGCCCACCAGCATGTCCAGCCCGCGCGCATAGGTGGAATAGGTGTGGAACACCTCCCCCGACGGCAGGCGGAAGAACACGCTGAGGCCGGGCATTTCCTCCCCCGGGTCGCGGCTGGTGTCGTAGTTGTAGCGGGCGGTGCCGGCGGCGATCGCCTCGGGCGTGGCGCTGACGCCGAAGTCGGCGTTGAAATCGCAGCCGTGGGAAGACACCCACTTGAACTGCCAGCCCATGCGCCGCTTGAAGTCCTGGAACGCCTGCCAGGGCGCGCGCGAGACCGCCACCAGGCTGACGTCGTGATGCGCCAGGTGCAGGTTGGCGCCGTCGAAATGGTCGGCGAGGAAGGAGCAGCCATCGCAGCCCTCCTCCCACCCCGGGCCGAACATGAAGTGATAGACCACCAGGGTGCTGCGACCGGCGAACAGCTGATCGAGCGTCTCCGCCCCCATGGGGCCTTCGAAGCGGTAGGCGTCGCTCACCCGCTCCCAGGGCAGCGCGCGGCGCGCGGCGCTGAGCTCGTCACGCAGGCGGGTGAAGGCCTTCTCCTTGCGCAGCAGTTCCTTGCGGGCCGCCAGCCACTGCTCGTGGTCGACGACGGGATGCGATTCGATCTTCATCGGGGTTCCTCCTCGTTCAGAGCCTGGGCAATTCCTTGATCGGGCGGATCTCGATGCAGCCCAGGCGGGCCGGCGGGATCTTCGCGGCGATCTGGATGGCCTCGTTGAGGTCCTTGGCATCGATCAGGTAGAAACCGCCCAGTTGCTCGCGGGTCTCGGCGAAGGGGCCGTCGGTGATCGACAGCTTGTCGCCCTGCAGGCGCAACGTGGTGGCGGTCTGGGTGGATTGCAGCGCCTCGGCGGCGATGTACTGGCCGCTGCGTTGCAGGCGCTGCTCGTAGTCCATGCAGTGGCCGACGATGGATTCGAACTGCTCGGCGGGCATGGAATCGAGCACGGTCTCGTCGAAATAGATCAGGCACAGGTACTTCATCGTTCGCTCCTTGTTGATGGGCTTGCATCCCTAGTCGAGCGGGGGACGGCCGGATCGACAGGCCGGAAGAAAAAAGTCGTCCAAGCATAGACAGGGATAGTCCACCCTCCCTCGCCCGCGCCTTCGACCGTTTGGTGCTAAGCCGCGCGCACCCTATAACGCCCCGCCAGCGCGCCTCCCCTGGGGCAGGCTATGCGAAGGGTTCGCGACGACGCGATTCGGCCCGCTGCAGCGTGGCGCTCGGCGTCTCCCCGAAGAGCTTGCGGTACTCCACCGAGAACCGCCCGAGGTGGCCGAACCCCCAGCCCATGGCGATCACCGAGATGTTGCGGGCGGAGCGGTCCTCCAGGATCTCCCGGCGCACCGCACCGAGACGGTGCTTCTTCAGGTAGGCCATGGGCGAGACACCGTAGTACTTGCGGAAGGCCTCGAACAGCTTGAAGCGCGACACCCCGGCGGCGCTCTCCACATCCTCCAGGCGCAGCGCCTCGCGGGCGTGGCTGTGGATGTAATCGCGCGCCCGCACCAGGTAGTGCGGCACCTTGAGCCCCAGCACCTGGCGCAGCTCCTCGGAGTAGTTGCTCGGCTGGGCCAGGATCAGCCCCTTGAGCAATGCGCTCTCCAGGTCACGGCTGAACAACGGCTGGCCGTAGAGCCCGCCGTGCTCCATCTCGTCGAGGATGTGCCGGGCCATGCGCCACCAGGAGGCGGCGGCGCCCTCCACCGCATCCATCAGCGGCTCGAAACGCAACGGCTCCTCCACCGGCCGCTGCAACATGCCCTCCAGCACCTCGCGCATCGCGGCTCGGGTGATCACCACCTGCAGCTTGCGGCAGTCGCCGGTGATGCTCAGCTCCTGGCTGCGGTTGGGCGCGACGATCACCGCCTGGTCGCGGTCCGAGCGCAACGCCGCCCCGTCGCAGCGCAACTCCTGCTCACCGCACAGGGGCAGGCTCAGGCTGTAGCTGTTGAAACCCTCGATATCGGCCACGGCCACCGTCACGTCGGTGCCGTATTCGATGATGCCGAGGGTGGTGGACATCGACCGCAGCACGTTGCCGCTGTGGTGGAAGCGGATCCGGTTGGGGCGGCTGGCATCGAGCTGGTGCGGTCCGCAGATGCCCGCCATCCAGGAGCGGGCACCGGCCAGGTCGAAACGATCGGCACGGATATCACGGAAATGCGATTCGGGCGGGTTCATCACGGGCACTCTCAAGGCTGTTGTTCCGCGCGCTCTGCCGGCGCGTCGTCGTCCGAGGACGCAAGCACCATGCCACGCATGCCCGGCAAATCCCACCCGCCCACTATCCGGACAGCATTCGCCCACTTTGCGGACAACCACCGGCACGCGCAGCTGCCCGCCAACCCCCATGCGCCCCCGAGGCCGCCTCACGCTGGGTAGTGGCTACCCAACCGGTGTTACGCCACCCGGAATTAACGGATCGCCTTCCTCGACAAAGCGGATAGACCGGCCGACGCGGCGCTCCGTTAAATGTGCCGACCGACTCGCCCGATGTGAAAGGTACAGGTGCATGAACAACGACAAGAGCATCACGCAGTGGAAAGACTTCATCAGCGGCTGCCTGGACTTCCGTCCGGCCGAGGGCGTGTTCCGCATCGCCCGGGAAATGTTCACCGAGCCGCAGCTGTTCGACCTGGAGATGGAACTCATCTTCGAGAAGAACTGGATCTACGCCTGCCACGAGAGCGAGATCGCCAACCCCAACGACTTCATCACCCTGCGCGCCGGCCGCCAGCCGATGATCGTCACCCGTGACGCCAGCGGCCAGCTGCATGCGCTGATCAACGCCTGCCAGCACCGGGGCGCCACCCTCACCCGCGTCGGCCGGGGCAACCAGTCCACCTTCACCTGCCCCTTCCATGCCTGGTGCTACAAGAACGACGGCCGCCTGGTGAAGGTGAAGGCGCCGGGCGAATACCCCGAGGGCTTCGACAAGGCCACGCGCGGCCTGAAGAAGGCGCGCATCGCCAGCTACAAGGGTTTCGTCTTCATCAGCCTGGATGTCGGGGGCAGCGATTCCCTGGAGGACTTCCTCGGCGACGCCCGGGTGTTCCTCGACATGATGGTCGCGCAGTCCCCCACCGGGGAGCTGGAGGTGCTGCCGGGCCGCTCCACCTACAGCTACGACGGCAACTGGAAGCTGCAGAACGAGAACGGCCTGGACGGCTATCACGTCAGCACCGTGCACTACAACTACGTGGCCACGGTGCAGCACCGCCAGCAGGTCAACGCCGACCGCGGCGAGGGGGGCGGCACCCTCGACTACAGCAAGCTGGGCGCGGGCGACGCCGCCACCGACGACGGCTGGTTCTCCTTCGAGAACGGCCACAGCGTGCTGTTCAGCGACATGCCCAACCCCACGGTGCGCCCCGGCTACGCCACGGTGATGCCGCGCCTGGTGGCGGAATACGGCCAGGCCCGCGCGGAGTGGATGATGCACCGCCTGCGCAACCTCAACCTCTACCCCAGCCTGTTCTTCATGGACCAGATCAGCTCGCAGCTGCGCATCGTGCGCCCGGTGGCCTGGAACCGAACCGAGGTCATCAGCCAGTGCATCGGCGTGAAGGGCGAGTCCGACGCCGACCGCGAAAGCCGCATCCGACAGTTCGAGGACTTCTTCAACGTCTCGGGCATGGGCACGCCGGACGACCTGGTGGAATTCCGCGAGGCCCAGCGCGGCTTCGAGGCCCGCCTGGAACGCTGGAGCGACATCTCCCGGGGCCATGACCGCTGGGTCAGCGGTGCCACGCCGCACAGCGAGACCCTCGGCATCGCCCCGGTGCTCACCGGCACCGAATTCACCCATGAAGGCCTCTACGTCAACCAGCACGGCAACTGGCAGCGCTTCCTGCTCCAGGGGCTGGAACGCAAGGCCCTGGCACTCAAGGAGGTGCAGGCATGAGCCCGCAGCTGCAGTACCGCATCGAGCAGTTCCTCTATCGCAAGTGCGAACTGTGCGACGCTCAGGACTGGGACGCCTACCTCGACCTGTTCAGCGAGGACAGCGAATTCCACCTGCCGCAGTGGGACAGCGAGCACAGCTACACCACCGATCCCCGCCGGGGCATGTCGCTGATCTACTACGCCAGCCGCGCGGGGCTGGAAGACCGGGTGTTTCGCATCCGCACCGGCAAGGCAGCCTCCACCATCCCCATGCCGCGCACCCTGCACGGCATCGGCAACCTGCGCATCGCCGAGCGCGCGGACGGGCAGCTGGAGGTCAGGGCCAACTGGCACACGCTGTTCCACCGCCTGGGCCAGAGCGAGCAGTTCTTCGGCCACGCCACCTACCACCTGCGGGCCGAGGGCGACAGCTGGAAGATCACCCGCAAGCACGTGGTGCTGCTCAACGACACCATCAACTCGGTGCTGGATTTCTATCACCTCTGAGCCAACGGAAACCGCAGCATGAACCACAAGGTCGCCATCAGCTTTGCCGACGGCACAACCCATTTCTTTCCCATCAAGGCCGGCGAACTGCTCCTCGACGCCGCCCTGCGCAACGGCATCAACATCCCGCTGGACTGCCGCGAAGGCGTTTGCGGCACCTGCATGGGCCGCTGCGAATCCGGCCAATACAGCCTCGACTACGTCGACGAAGAAGCGCTCTCGCCCAGCGACCTGCAGCAGCGCAAGGTGCTCGCCTGCCAGACCCGCGTGCGTTCCGATGCCGCCTTCTACTTCGATGTCGACTCCACGCTGTGCAGCGCCAGCGGAACCCGCGCGGTGCAGGCCAGGGTCAGCGAGGTGGAGCTGCTCTCCGCCAGCACCGCCCTGCTCCACCTGGAGGCGGGCGGCGACAACCCGCTGGATTTCCTTCCCGGCCAGTACGCCCGGCTGCAGGTGCCGGGCACCGAGGCGCATCGCGCCTATTCGTTCGCCAACCGGCCGAATGCGCAGAACCGCCTGCTGTTCCTCATCCGCCTGCTGCCCGGCGGGGTGATGAGCGACTACCTGAGGGAACGCTGCAAGGCCGGCGATGAAATCCGCCTCGAGGCACCGCTGGGCGCCTTCTACCTGCGCCAGGTCGAACGGCCCCTGGTGATGGTGGCCGGCGGCACCGGGCTCTCCGCCTTCCTCGGCATGCTCGACGAGCTCGCCGAACGCGGCTGCGACCAGCCGGTTCAGCTCTATCACGGCGTGCGCCAGCCGGCCGACCTCTGCGAACTGGAACGCCTCAGGGGCTACGCCGAACGCATCCCGGGCTTCACCTTCATCCCGGTGGTCAGCGACGCCGCGCCGGGCTGGGACGGCAGGCGCGGCTACGTCAGCGAGCACCTGGACCCGGCACAGCTGCGCGCAGCCCCCTTCGACATGTACCTGTGCGGCCCGCCGCCCATGATCGAGTCGATGAAGACCTGGCTCCAGGAAAACGCCCTCGATGGCAACCCGCTGTACCTGGAGAAATTCACCGAAAGCGGCACCTGATTGATCCCCCTATCGGCGGCAGAGGCGTCGAAAAGAAAGCCCCGCATCAGCGGGGCCTCCTTACTACCAGCGGCGCGGGCCGCCACCGTGCCAGTGGCGCGGCGGGCCGTAATAGGGGCCGGGACCGTAGTAGACGGGCTGGGCGACCACCGGCGGGTAGTACACGGGCTGCGCAGGGTAGTAGTACACCGCAGGCGGCGGAGGTGGCGGCGCGTAGACCACCGGTGGTGGCGCCACGTACACGGGCGCGGGCTGTACATACACCGGGGCCGGGCGGGACGCGACGATGGCACCGCCGACGACGGCCCCGACCACCGCCCCGATCACGGCGGGGCCGGCATCATGCCCGTGGGCCGAAGCCTGGCCGGCCAGGGCGGCGGCTCCCAGCAACAGGGCAACCTGGGGCAAACGACGAAACATGACTCCTCCTGCGCCCGGCTAGGGAATGGACCGGGACGCAAGATCAGACAACGGCGCGAAACCGCGGATCACCGCCGTTGGGTAAAGGTTGTGTAAGGACGACGGACGGCCGGGTCAACGGCCCGCTGCGAGGGCCTGCGCCCACGCCATGTCAGGGCTGGCCGAACCGTCGCGCAGCAGCCCGAGCGCCTGCTCCAGATGCGCTCCGCGGATCGCCCCGCCGGAAGCGACGAAGGCCAGGGCGTCCTCGCGGGTACGTCCCAGCTTCAACTGCTTCTCGTCGCTGCTGAGATCGGTGGTGGCGATGACGCTGATCATCGGCGCGACCATCGTCATGGAGAACGCGGCCTCGAAGGCGTTCGGCGGCTCCTTGCCGGTGGGCGGAGGCTCGGCCGCGCAAGCGGTCGAGACCAGCAGTACCGGCAGCAGCGTCCTGGGCGACATGGCGTTCCTCCCCGGCCCCTCCATCGGGGCGATGGCCGAGCCTGCGCCGGCGGAACCCGTCCCGTAAAGAGCCCGCGCGCGGTTCAGGCCGAGCGCCAGGCCCGGGACAACGCGCCGTCGCGTCCGGTCAGCGGATCGGCCACCGGCGTCGGCACCTGGGCGATGCGCCGCACCGAAGCCAGGTAGCGATCGGTGCCCGCCCGCTGGATGTCATAGGCCTCCTGCCCACGCGGATAGGCCCCCACCACCAGGAAGTCCTCGCTGGCCTCCAGGCAGCAGTGCCCGGTGCCTGCCGGCAACACCAGCACGTCCCCGGCGCGCACCCTGATCTCCCGGCCGTTTTCGCCACCGAGCATCAGCCGGGCGCTGCCGGTGGCGACACCCAGGGCCTCGTGGGCACTGGCGTGGTAGTGGTGGTAGTCGAACACCCCGTCGCGCCATAGAGGTGCCCAGCGGTGGGCGGCGAAGCGCTTCTCGAAGGCTTCGGCACGGTCCACCTGCCCCGGCAGCGCGGCGCGGTAGAGCAGTACGGGAAAGCGGCTGTTGGGCGTACGTCCATCGCCCTCGAAGAACAGCAGCTCGGGCTCGGCGTGTCCCACCCGGGCGGCAACGTGGGCGCGACGTGCAGGCTCGGTGGCGAAGCGGGTCAGGCTGGCTGGCATCTCTCGGTCCTCCGACTCGGTGCTATCCGAACGTTGGAAACACCGTCGGCGCCAGTGGTTCCCCCGAACCGACCGGGCGGTCAGGTTCAACGGGGCGTCACGCCGGTCGCGAGCGAGCGGTGCCGAGCTGCGAATCGCCCCGATGAGGCACGCGGAATCGTGGGCTGCAGCACGCTTTATCCACCTTCGGATCGCACCAAATCGCGCCGCTGCGATCCTATTGCCGAAGCGGGTCGCGGCTTGCCGCGACTGCCGCGCGAAACGTCAATAAACTTCGCCCCCCGAGTTCTGTTTACCCGCGCGCCTTGCTAGTGTTTGGCGCGTTTTTTGTGGTCGATTACCGAACCGCTCTTCAACGAGTCCTCTTCGACAGGGAGATAACAATGTCCACCGCCGTTCTAGCCGATCTGCTCAAGCAAAACGAAAAGACCATCCTCGAAGACTGGATGGCCGCCCAGCGCGGTGCCGGTATCCGTAGCGACCTGATCGACGACCGCACCGTGCAGGAGAACTCCCGCGAGCTGCTCCGCGCCCTGGTGGCGGGCATCACCGAAGGCGGCGATGACGTCAATGCGCCAGCCTGGAAGAGTGCCCGCGCCCTGCTCGAGCGCCTGTCCGTGGCCCAGAGCCGCCAGGGCTTCACCCCGATCGAGACGGCCACCTTCGTGCTGTCCCTCAAGGAGCCGCTGTTCCAGCTGATCCAGGGCGGCAGCGACAACGCCGTCGAGCTGGTCTGGTCGGCCAGCCGCCTGGTCGACAAGCTCGGCCTCTACAGCATGCAGGCCTACGTGGCCGGCCGCGAGACGGTGATCCGCGAGCAGCAGGAAAGCATGCTGGAACTGTCCACCCCGGTGGTGCAGCTGTGGAAGGGCGTGCTGGCCATCCCGCTGATCGGCTCGCTGGACAGCAACCGCACCCAGATCGTGATGGAGGCGCTGCTGCAGAAGATCGTCGAGACCGAATCCGACATCGCCATCATCGACATCACCGGCGTCCCGACCGTGGACACCATGGTCGCCCAGCACCTGCTCAAGACCATCACCGCCGCCAAGCTGATGGGCGCCAAGTGCATCATCAGCGGCATCCGCCCGCAGATCGCCGCCACCATCGTCCACCTGGGCGTGGAGCTGGGCGACGTGCTGACCAAGGCATCCCTGGCCGACGCCTTCCAGCTCGCGCTCAAGGAACTGAACGTCCGCCTGGTCAACAGCGCACGCTGAGGAGATCGCACAGATGGTGGACAGAATCCCGATCCTGAAGATGGGCAAGTACCTGCTGCTGACCATCCAGGTGGACATGCACGACCAGCTCGCCCTGGACCTCCAGGAAGACCTCACCGAGCAGATCGTGCGACACAAGGCCAAGGGCGTGCTGATCGACATCTCCTCCCTGGAGATCGTCGACTCCTTCATCGGCCGCATGCTCTCCCATATCGCCAACGTCTCCCGCATCCTCGACGCCAAGGTCATAGTCGTCGGCATGCAGCCTGCCGTGGCCATTACCCTGGTGGAACTGGGGCTCTCGCTGGAGGGCATCGCGACCGCCCTCAACGTCGAGAAAGGCATGCGCTGGCTGGAAAGCACAGTCGCCGACGATGACCTGACCCTGGAGCACGAGCGTGACGAAGACAGAGACGCTTCCGCTGAAGCAGGAGACTGACATCGTCGTCATTCGCCAGCGCGTGCGCAAAGCGGCCGAGGAAGCCAGGCTCGGCCTGGTCTCGCAGACCAAGGTGGTGACGGCGGCCAGCGAGATCGCCCGTAACGCCCTGATCTACGGCGGCGGCGGTGAATGCGTCATCGAGAGCTGCCTGCGCGACGGCCGCGCGGCGGTACGCCTGTGCATCAGCGACCAGGGGCCCGGCATCGCCGACCTTGAGCGCGCCATGGTGGACGGCTACACCTCGGGCGGCGGCCTCGGGCTGGGCCTCAGCGGCGCACGCCGCCTGGTGGACCAGTTCGCCATCGACAGCCAGCCAGGCCAGGGCACCCGGGTGGAGCTGTGGAAATGGAAGTGAACGTCGAACACTGCAACCTGGTGCTGCCCGTCACCGAAACCGCCCATGTGGACGCGGCCAGGCGCAGCATCGTCCGTCATGCCAGCCAGCGCAGCGCGGACGAGAACCTGCTCGGCCGCCTCACCGTGGTGGTGCAGGAGATGGCCCGCAACCTGGTGATCCACGCCGGGGGCGGCGAGCTTCTGCTCAGCTGCGACGAGCAGCGCCTGGATGTCATCGCGGTGGACCGTGGGCCGGGCATGGGCAACGTCGCCCAGTGCCTGAGCGACAACTATTCCACCACCGGCACCATGGGCGCCGGGCTCGGCGCCATCCAGCGCATGTCCGACGGCTTCGACCTGTTCTCCCAGCCCGGTCAGGGCAGCGTGGTACAGGCGCGCTTCCACCTCGCCCCGCCACCGCCCGGCAACGGCCTGGTGGCGGGCGCCGTGTGCACGCCCTACCCCGGCGAGCACATCGGCGGGGACGCCTGGGCGATCCGCGGCAACCGCGTGCTGGTGTGCGACGGCCTCGGCCATGGCCACGCCGCGAACGTGGCCAGCCAGAAGGCCCGCCAGGTCTTCCTCGAACACAACCCGCAACTGCCCCTGCAGGCGCTGATGGAACAGCTGCACCGCGCCCTGATGTCGACCCGTGGCGGCGCGGCGGCCATCGCCGAGGTACAGCCGGAGCAGCGCCAGGTGCAGTTCTGCGGCATCGGCAACGTCGCCGGCACCCTGCTGACCGACAAGGGCCGCAGCATGGTGTCGAGCAATGGAACGGTCGGATACCGCATCGGTCGTATCCATACATTCAGTTATCCCTGGGACGATAGTTCAATCATGATCCTGGCCTCGGACGGCATCAGCACCAAGATCGATTTCAACGCCTATCCAGGCCTGCGCGCCCGCCACCCTGGCGTGATCGCCGCGCTCATCCACCGTGACCACCGGCGGCTCAACGATGATGCAACCGTGGTGGTGGTCAAGCGTGAGCACTAAGCGCCGCATCACCAGCATCAGCATCCTCGAGGAAGTCGACGTGGTCAGCTGCCGCCAGGGCGCCAAGCAGATCGCCGCCTGGCTCGGTCTCTCGCCCCTGGAGCAGATCCGCCTGGCCACCTCGGTCTCGGAGCTCGCCCGCAATGTCTACCAGTACGCCGGCAGCGGCGTCTTCCACTTCGACCTGCGCTGCGACGCGCGCGGCCTGGTCACCGGCATCTGCTTCGATGCCGTGGACCAGGGCGGCGGCATCGCCGAGATCACGCACATACTCGATGGCAGCTACATCTCGCCCACCGGCATGGGTGTCGGCCTGCGTGGCGCGCAGCGGCTGATGGACGAGTTCGAGATCGACACCGGTTCCCGGGGCACGCGCATCAGCGCCTGCAAGGCGGTCCACCCGCCGCGCCCGCTGCCCAGCGAGCAGTCGATCCAGCAGATCCGCCGCCAGCTGCAGAGCGAAGGGGCCGCCGACCCCTACGTGGAACTGCAGGTGCGTGGTTCCGAACTGCTGCTCACCAGCGCCGAGTTGCAGAGCAAGCAGCAGGAGCTCGAAGCCACCAACCAGGAACTGGAGAACACCAACAAGGGCGTGGTGGCGCTCTACTCGGAGCTGGAGAAGGCGTCCTCAGAGCTGAAGGACGCCAGCGAGGCGCGCAGCCGCTTCTTCTCCAACATGACCCACGAGTTCCGCACCCCGATCAACATCATCGAGAACATCTCCAAGCTGCTGCTCAGCGGCGTCGACGGGGCGCTCAACGCCGAGCAGAACAAGCAGGTGCGCTTCATCGCCGATGCGGCGGCCGACCTGTCCGGGCTGGTCAACGAACTGCTGGACCTCGCGGAAGCCGAGTCCGGGCGCATGGAAGTGCTTCCCGAACGCTTCGAGCTCAGCGAGTTCATCGAGCAGTTGCGCCAGTTCACCGGGGCCCTGGCCATGCGCTACCCGCACCTGGGCTGGCAGATTCACCAACCGGCCTTCGACCTGCCCCTGGAGACGGACCGCAACCGCCTGTTCCAGATCATGCGCAACCTGATCACCAACGCCTTCAAGTACACCCGCGAAGGCAGCGTCAGCGTGCGCTGCTTCCAGCCGGACGAGCACAACCTGGAGTTCGTCGTGGAGGACACCGGCGTCGGCATCTCCGTGGAGAACCAGGCACGCATCTTCGAGGAATTCGCCCGCGTCCGCGCACCCGGCCTGCAGGTCCACGGCAACGGCCTGGGCCTGCCGCTGGCCTTGCGCCTGGCCAACCTGCTCAAGGGCGATATCAGCCTCAACAGCGAACCCGGGCGCGGCAGCCGCTTCCACGTCCAGGTGGCGCGCGAGTACAACCAGCGGCAACCGGCGCTGATCAGCCTCGCCGGCACCACCATCCTGGTGATCGACGACAACCCGGCAGATCGCTACCTGATCAGCCACCTGCTGCAACCCTTCGAGCCCGTGATCATCGAGGCGGATTGCGCCAGCGCCAGCATCGACAAGCTGCATGCGGTACGCCCCGACATCATCATCCTCGACCTCGACCTGCCGGACATATCAGGCGAGGACCTTCTGGAAAGCATGGACTGGAGCATGCATTCCCGGGTGCTGGTCAACACCGCCAAGCAGATGAACGACGGCGAACGCACCCGCCTCGGCAGCCAGTGCCAGGCGATCCTCAACAAGTCCCAGCCCAACCATGCCGAAACCCTGCTGCACCAGGTGCAGCGCCTGGCGGGGAGGTACCACGATGCGAAATAGACGGATCCTGATCATCGACGACATGGATGCCAACCGCTACGTCTTGCGCAAGATCCTCGCCAGCGAGCCCGGCTACGAGGTGCTGGAGGCGGCCAACGGCAGCGATGGCCTGGCGAGCCTGGAAAGCGGCGTGGACCTGGTGATCCTCGACATCAACCTGCCGGACATGAGCGGCTTCGAGCTGATCCAGAAGGCCGAGCAGCGCCTTGGCCACGACAAGCTGCCGGCGATCATCAACATCTCCGCCACCTTCATGAGCGGCAAGGACAAGGCGATGGGGCTGAACACCGGCGCCCGCGCCTACCTCACCCACCCGATCAACCCCGACGAGATGTTGGCGACCATCTCCAGCCTGATGAGATCGGACAGCAAGCTCGAAGACGTCGAGAAGCAGCGCGAGGTGGCCGAGGCGCGCAGCGAGAACCTGCGCGCCGAGAAGATCATGCTCGAACGCTTCATGCGCTCGTTCAGCCACGACCTGCGCTCGCCCCTGGCCGCCGCCGTCATGGTCGCGGGGCTGATGCAGAAGAACCCGGCACGACGCACCGAGGAGATGATCACCCTGCTGGAGGAAAACCTGCGCCGCATCGACAAGATGGTCGCCAACATCCTCGACATCTCCCACGTCAGCATGGGCGGCGGCATCCGCCTGGTCGGCGAGCAGATGCCCCTGGCCCCCCTGCTGGAGGAAGCCGTGGCCAACCTGCGCCTGCAGGTGGAGAACCCGCTCACGCTCGACGCCGAGGGCGCGGGCCAGCTGGTGTTCTGGGACAAGCTGGCCTTCCTGCGCATCTTCGACAACCTGGTGCTCAATGCCGCCAAGCACGGCGAGGCGGGCACCACCATTGAGGTGTCGCAGCGCGTGGAGAACGACAGGGTGCTGCTCTGCGTCAGCAACCGTGGCGCCTTCCCCGAAGAGGTGCTGACCAACCTCGCCACGCCCTACTTCATCTCCACCCGGAGCGACACCAAGAGCTGGGGCCTGGGCCTGCCCATCGTCAAGGCGCTCTGCGAGAGCTACGGCGGCAGCGTGGCGTTCGCCAACCAGCAGGGGCGCGCC
This sequence comes from Pseudomonas sp. Pc102, assembly GCF_018408275.1. Taxonomy (NCBI): domain Bacteria; kingdom Pseudomonadati; phylum Pseudomonadota; class Gammaproteobacteria; order Pseudomonadales; family Pseudomonadaceae; genus Pseudomonas; species Pseudomonas sp. Pc102. The sequence goes on from NZ_AP021905.1 coordinate 3,628,580, forward strand.
GAAGTCCACCTGAGCCTGCCGGCCGCCCTGGTGGTCACGCCCTGACGGGCACGGCCCGCGCAAGGCGGGCGTGCCGGCTTTCACACAGGTGATGGGGACCGCTCCTACTTCCCATCATTCTTGAGCCCTTACAAAACCGCTCGCTAGAGTCCAGACGGCATGCCCCGCCGGGGCAGCTCAACCGCCGCGAGGACCTTGCCATGCCTGATGCCCGCCATTTCCCCCGACCGCACTTCGACGTGCTCATGCGCGATTCCCGCGCGCCAGAGCTGCCCGACAGCCCCCTTCGGCGCCTGGACCAGGCGCGCAGCCAGGAGACCCCACCCATGGAAGATTCGTTGAAGTTCCCCACGCTCGAGGACTTTCCCGAGGAGATCCTCGACATCCGCCCCGACTCCCCGGCGCAGGCCTGCCAGGCCCTGGGCGACTATCGCCTGGTGCAGGCCACCCACCTGGCCCAGCGCATCCGCGAGACGCTCGACGAGCATGACCCCGACACCGCCGGCGAACGCGCGCAGTACCAGGAGCAGCTGCTGTCCGGCCTCGAAGCGCTGCTGCTGGATGCCTACCTGATGTTCGGCCGCGCCCGGGAGGGCGACGAGCCGCCGCGCAAGACGCCGCTCGGCAGCGCCGAGACCCGCGCCACCTACCGCTGACCTCCGGGAGGCCGCGACGGCCTCCCACCCTCCCCTACAGGCTCCGTGCGATGACCAGGCGCTGCACGTCGCTGGTGCCTTCGTAGATCTGGCACACGCGCACGTCGCGGTAGATGCGCTCCACCGGGAAGTCCTTCAGGTAGCCGTAGCCGCCCAGCGTCTGGATCGCCGCCGAGCAGACCTTCTCCGCCATCTCCGAGGCGAACAGCTTGGCCATGGAGGCCTCGGTCAGGCAGGGCAGCCCCGCCTCCCGCAGGGCGGCGGCGTGATGCACCATCTGCCGCGCCACGGCGATCTGCGTCGCCATGTCGGCCAGGCGGAAGGCCACCGCCTGGTGCTCGATGATCGGCTTGCCGAAGGTCCTGCGCTCGTGGGCGTAGTCCCGCGCCGCCTCGAAGGCCGCGCGGGCCATGCCCACCGACTGCGCGGCGATGCCGATGCGCCCGCCCTCGAGGTTCGACAGGGCGATGCGATAGCCCTCGCCCTCCGCGCCCAGGCGCAGCGAGGCGGGGATGCGCACCCCGTCGAGCTGGATCTGGCAGGTGTCGGACGCATGCTGGCCGAGCTTCTCCTCCACCCGCAGCACCTGGTAGCCCGGGGTGTCGGTGGGGACGATGAACGCGCTGATGCCCTTCTTGCCGGCGGCCGGATCGGTCACCGCGAAGACGATCACCATCCCCGCGTGGCTGCCCGAGGTGATGAACTGCTTGGCGCCGTCCAGCACGTAGTGGTCGCCGTCGCGGCGCGCGCGGGTGCGCAGGTCGCTGGCATCCGAGCCGGCCTGGGGCTCGGTGAGGGCGAAGGCGCCGATCATCGAGCCTTCCGCCAGCGGGCGCAGGAAACGGCGCTTCTGCTCTTCGTCGCCGAACTTGAGGATCGGCATGCAGCCCACCGAGTTGTGCACGCTCATGATGGTGGAACAGGCGCCATCGCCGGCGGCGATCTCTTCCAGGGCCATGGCGTAGGCCAGGTGCCCGGTGGCCGCGCCGCCCCACTCCTCCGGCACCAGCATGCCGAGGAAGCCCAGCTGGGCCATCTCGCGCAGGGCTTCGCCGGGGAAACGGTGCTCACGGTCCCAGTCGGCGGCGAAGGGTTTCAGCCGTTCCTGGGCGAACTGGCGGGCGACGTCGCGTATCTGCAGGTCTTGTTCGGACGGGATCATCGTTCTCTCCTTCAGTCCATGCGCTCGATGGCCACGGCCGTGGCTTCGCCGCCGCCGATGCACACCGACGCGATGCCGCGCTTGTAGCCGTACTGGCCGAGGGCGCAGAGCAGGGTCACCAGCACCCGCGCACCGGACGCACCGATGGGGTGGCCGAGGGCGCAGGCACCGCCGTGGACGTTGAGCCGCTCGTGGGCGATGCCCAGGTCGCGCATGGCCACCATCGGCACCACGGCGAAGGCCTCGTTGATCTCGAACAGGTCCACCTGCTCCAGGGTCCAGCCGGTGCGTGCCAGCAGGCGCTGGATGGAGCCCACCGGCGCGGTGGTGAACAGCCCGGGGGCCTGGGCGAAGGACGCATGCCCGACGATGCGCGCCAGGGGCGTGAGGCCGCGCTTCTGGGCCTCTGACAGGCGCATCAGCAGCAAGGCCGCGGCGCCATCGGAAATGGAGCTGGAATTGGCGGCGGTGACGCTGCCCCCCTCGCGGAACGCCGGCTTCAGGGTGGGGATCTTGTCCAGCCGCGCCTTCGGCGGCTGCTCGTCGCCCGCGACCTCGCGCACCTCGCGGCCCGACCGGGCCTGCACCGCCACCGTCTCGGCGGCGAAGCGGCCTTCGGCCAGGGCCTTCTGCGCACGGGTCAGGGATTCGATGGCGAAGGCGTCCTGCTGCTCGCGGGTGAAGCCGTAGGCCTGGGCGCAATCCTCGGCGAAGGTGCCCATCAGGCGGCCCTTGTCGTAGGCATCCTCCAGGCCGTCGAGGAACATGTGATCGAGCACCTTGCCGTGGCCCATGCGGTAGCCGGAACGCGCGCGCTCCAGCAGGTAGGGCGCGTTGGACATGCTCTCCATGCCGCCCGCGACCACCACGTCGGCGCTGCCGGCGGCCAGCAGGTCGTGGCCGAGCATCGCCGCCTTCATGCCCGAGCCGCACATCTTGTTCACCGTCGAGCACACCACGCCCTGGGGCAATCCGGCGCCGAGGGCCGCCTGGCGCGCCGGCGCCTGGCCCTGGCCGGCCTGCAGCACGCAGCCCATCAGCACCTCGTCCACAGCGTCGGCGGCCAGGCCGGCGCGCGCCAGGGTGGCGGCGATGGCGGTGGCGCCCAGCTCGGCGGCGCTCATCTCGCGCAGGTCACCGAGGAAGCCGCCCATGGGTGTGCGTGCGGCACCGACGATGACGATGGGGTCGATCTTCGCGTTCATGCGGTTCTCCTTATTTCGCGGCCATGCGCAGCGCGCCATCCAGGCGGATGACCTCGCCGTTGAGCATGGTGTTGCCGATGATGTGCGCCACCAGCGCGGCGTATTCGTCCGGGCGCCCGAGGCGCGGCGGGAACGGCACGTCGGCGGCCAGGGAATCGCGCACCTCCTGGGGCATGCCGGCCATCATCGGCGTCTCGAAGATGCCGGGGGCGATGCACATCACGCGGATGCCCGAGCGCGCCAGGTCCCGCGCCAGCGGCAGGGTCATGGCGGCGACGCCGCCCTTGGAAGCGGAATAGGCGGCCTGGCCCATCTGCCCGTCGAAGGCGGCCACCGAGGCGGTGTTGATCAGCACGCCCCGCTCGCCCTCCTCGCCCGGCTCGTTGCCGGCCATGGCCTCGGCCACCAGGCGCAGCATGTTGAAGCTGCCGATCAGGTTGACCTCCACCACCCGGCGGAAGCTGTCCAGGCCGTGCACGCCCTTGCGCCCCAGCACCTTCTCGGCGGGAGCGATGCCGGCGCAGTTGATGAGCCCGTGCACCGCGCCGAAGGCCTCGACGGCGGCAGCGACGGCGGCCCGCGCCTCGTCCTCGCGCGTGATGTCGGCACGCTGGAAGCGGGCGTTGTCACCCAGCTCGGCCGCGCGGGCGGCGCCGGCCTCGGCATTGATGTCCACCAGCAGCACCCGGGCGCCCTGTGCCAGCAACGCGCGGGCGGTGGCCAGGCCGAGGCCGGAGCCACCGCCGGTGATCAGGAAGGTCTTGTTTTCTATACGCACGTCGGTAGCTCCTGGGTCATGGGTGGGCGGCACGCGCCTGGGCGCTGGCGACTTCCTGGTTGCGCAGGAGGAAGCGCTGGATCTTGCCGCTGGGTGTCTTGGGCAGTTCCGCGACGAACTCGATCTCGCGTGGGTAGGCGTGGGCGGACAGCCGCTTGCGGACGTGTTGTTGCAGCGCCTCGGCCAGGGAGGCGTCCCCGACGTGGCCGGGCTTGAGCACGACGAAGGCCTTGACCAGTTCGGTGCGCTCCGGGCACGGCTTGCCGATCACTGCCGCCTCGACCACCGCCGGGTGTTCGATCAATGCGCTCTCCACATCGAAGGGGCCGACCCGGTAGCCGGAGGTGGTGATCACGTCATCCGAGCGACCGACGAAGGCGATGCTGCCGTCGGCATTCAGCTCCACGGTGTCGCCGCTCAGGTAATAGTCGCCGACGAAGGCCCGGGTGGCGGTGCCCAGGTAGCCGGGGAACCAGAACAGCGGCGAGCGGGCGCGGTCGATGGCGAGGATGCCCGGCTGCCCCGCCGGCAGTTCGCGCCGGGCCTCGTCGAGCACCACCACGCGATGCCCGGGCACGGCGAAACCGGCGGCGCCGATGCGCACCGGGTGCGCCAGCTCGTGGTGATTGCACAGCACCATGCCCATTTCGGTCTGGCCGTAGTGGTCGTGGATGGTGGCGCCCAGGCCGTCGGCGAACCAGCGGATCACCTCGGGCGTCAACGGCTCGCCGGCACTGCTCACCGCGCGCAGCCGGCCCTTGAGCTCCGGTTCCACCTGCTCCTTCGCCGCCAGCAGCAGGCGGAAGGCGGTAGGCGAGCCGGCCAGGTTGGTGATGCCGAGCTCGCGGATGATCCGGCAGGTGCTCTCGACGCTGAAGCCACCCTCGAAGAAGGTGGTGGCGTGGCCCATGGCCAGCGGCCCGGTCACGGCGTAGTAGAGGCCATAGGCCCAGCCCGGGTCGGCCAGGTTCCAGAAGCGGTCGTCCTCGCGCAGGCCCACCGCGTCGCGCATGTAGCCGACGAAGGCGAGGATGGCCCGCAGCGGCACCTGCAGGGCCTTGGGCAGCCCGGTGGTGCCGGAGGTGCACATCAGCAGGAAGGGGTCGTCGGCACGGCGCATGACCGGCTCGAAGTCACTGTCCTGGCGTTCGAGGGCCCTCCAGAAGGCGCAACCGGCGGCGCCAGTGGCACCGACGCTGAGGATCGCCGGCACCTGCGCCACCTCGTCCAGCTTGGCGCGGTTGGCGGTGTCCACCACCACCAGGCGCGACTGGCCGCACTGCAGGCGGTGCTCGATGGCCTTGGGCCCGAAGGCGGTGAACAGCGGCTGGTAGACGGCCCCGGCGCGCCAGGTGCCGAGGATGGCGACCAGCAGCTCCGGGGTACGCGGCAGCAGGCCGGAGACGCAGTCCCCCGGGCCGATGCCCAGTTCGCGCAGATGGTGGGCGAACCGGGCACTGGCTTCCTTCAGGCGGGTGAAGGTCCAGTCCTCGCGGCGGCCGTCGCGGCCTTCCCAGACCAGCGCGACGCGCTCCGCGTCGGCGTGGCGGTCACAGCATTCGATACAGGCGTTGAGGGCCTCCGGCGTGCCCGCCAGGGTGGCGGCGAACGCCTCGGCCAGGTCGAACCGGCGTGCAGCTTCGTGGTAGTCGCGCATGGACGGTGACTCCGCATTGTTCTTGTAGTGGGCGGAATCTTCGGACCGGCCTGGCCCGCCGGCAATGTCGAATGGCGCCAACCTCGGCGAGCATTTTTGACAACGGCCACTGGCCAGCTCAGGTCGTCGGCGGGCCCGGGTGCATCAGCTCGCGGTATTGCCCCGGCGTGGTGCCGGTCCATTTGCGGAACGCCTTGTAGAAGGCGCTGGCATCGGCGAAGCCCAGCTCGAAGGCCAGTTCGGCGAAGTTGCCCTCGCCGCTGTCCAGCCTGGCGATGGCCAGGTCGCGGCGCACCTGGTCCTTGAGCGCCTGGTAGGACTGGTCCTCCAGCGCCAGCTTGCGGCGCAGGGTCGAGGGCGCCATGAAGAAGTGGCTGGACAGTGCCTCCAGGTCCGGCCAGCGCTCGGGGCGCAGGCTGCGCAGGTAGGCGCGGATGCGGGCCGCCAGGCTCTGCGGGTCGCGGTAGCGCACCAGGATGTTGGCCGGCGCGCCACCGAGGAAGCGCTTGAGCTCGCGCTCGCTGCGGCGCACCGGCAACTCCAGGCAATCGGCGTTGAACAGCAGGCGCGTGCGCGGCCGGGCGAAGCGCAGGTTGTCGCTGAACATCACCCGGTAGTCCTCGATGTACTCGGGCGCCGGGCAACGCAGGTCGATGGCGAGGATGGGGATGCGCCGCCCGGCCAGCCAGCAGGCCAGGCCGTGGACGATCATCCACAGGGTGAAATAGGCGAAGGCGCGCTGGGCCTCGCCCGGCGCCTCCTCCAGCACGATCTCCGCCATCCCGCCCTGGCGCACCAGGCGCGGCGAAAGGCCGTCGAACACCAGGTCGAGGAAGCCGAGCACGCCCTCCAGCGCCGCCCCCACGCTGGGCTCCTTCAACGCCGCGCGGGCCATGAAGGCGAAGCTGCCGGACTTCATGCGCCTCGGGTTCATGCCGAAGAACTCATCGTCCATGCATTCGGCCAGGCGCAGCCAGAGGCGCGCGTACTGCTGCGAGGAAACCCGTCCATAAGGCCGCTCCAGCGCCTCGGCGGCGATCCCGGCATGCCCCAGCAAGGGCGCCGGGTCGAGCCCGCGGGCACGCAGCTCCAGCAGGGCCTCGCGGACCAGCTGGACGGAAATGGTGCCTTTCTCGACGACGGTGCCTGCCATGGTTCCCGGGTGCGTGCGATGGGGAGGCCGATTGTAGGGGAATGGCGAAGTGGGCACGACCGCCCCTTTCTCAGGTCCCGCCCGCAAACGCGGGGGCCCGCTAGAGATGCTCCAGCACATTCAGCACCCGCCCCGCCGGGTCGCGCACGAAGAAGCGCCGCACGCCCCAGGGCTCGTCGGTCAGCGGGTGGACGATCTCCGCCGCCAACGCCAGGGCGCGCCGGTGGGCCTCCTCCACGTCGTCCACCTCGACGGACAGGTCCGGCATCGGCGTACCCGAACCGCCTTCGCTGGCCAGGCTCAATTGCGGGCGCATGCGCACCCCCTCCTGGGACGCCAGGGTGAGAATCCAGCCGTGGTCCATCACCAGGTCGAGGCCCAGCAGGCGGCGATAGAAGTCCGCCAGCGCGGCGGGATCGGGGGTGGCGAAGTTGGCCACCAGGCGTAGCACGTTCATGGCAGTGGGCTCCTTGTCCGGGACCGCAGCAGGATAGCCGCCCGTCGCGCGGCAGCCAGGATTTTCGCGCCCCGCGCCAACCGGACACAGGGCCGCGCCGTGACAGCGGCGGCCCGCAACCCCTATCCTTGCGCCCTCTGCCGCTCCGTCGGATCTTTCGTAAGCCAGCCCAAGGAAATTCCCATGCCCCATGAAGGCAGCTCGTTGCAGGTCGCCGTGGTCTTCCTGCTCGCCGCCGTCCTTGCCGTGCCGCTCGCCAAGCGCCTGCAACTGGGGGCCGTGCTCGGCTACCTGCTGGCCGGCGTGCTGATCGGCCCCTCCGTGCTGCGCCTGGTCAGCGACCCGCAGAGCGTCAGCCATCTGTCCGAGCTGGGCGTGGTGCTGCTGCTGTTCATCATCGGCCTGGAGCTCTCGCCCCGGCGCCTCTGGGTCATGCGTCGCTCGGTGTTCGGCGTCGGCCTGGCCCAGGTGCTGCTCACCGGCGCGCTGATCGCCGGCATCGCCTACCTGGTCTTCGCCCGCACCTGGCAGAGCGCCGTGGTGCTCGGACTGGGCCTGGCGCTGTCCTCCACCGCCTTCGGCCTGCAGATCCTCGCCGAACGCAAGGAGCTGACCAGCCCCCACGGTCGCCTGGCCTTCGCCATCCTGCTGTTCCAGGACATCGCGGCCATCCCGCTGATCGCCCTGATCCCGCTGCTCAGCGGTGCCACCGCCGCCCGCGAGGACGGCGGCCAGCTGGCCCACCTCGCCGAGGTGGTTGGCAGCATCGGCCTGGTGGTCATCGGCGGGCGCTACCTGCTGCGCCCGGTGTTCCGCGTGGTGGCGCGCACCGGCCTGCAGGAGGTGTCCACCGCCACCGCGCTGCTGGTGGTGATCGGCACCGCCTGGCTGATGGAGCTGGCCGGCGTGTCCATGGCCCTCGGTGCCTTCCTCGCCGGCCTGCTGCTGGCGGACTCGGAATACCGCCACGAACTGGAAGCCCAGATCGAGCCGTTCAAGGGCCTGCTGCTGGGGCTGTTCTTCATCAGTGTGGGCATGAGTGCCGACCTCAGCCTGCTGCTGGGCCAGCCGCTGCTGGTGCTGGGCCTCACGGCACTGCTGATCGCCGTCAAGTTCCCGGTGCTCTACCTGCTCGGCCGCAGCGCCGGCGGGCTCACCCGGCAGAGCGCGCTGCGCCTGGGCGTGGTCCTGGCCGCCGGGGGCGAGTTCGCCTTCGTGGTGTTCAAGATGGCCCGCGACCAGGGCCTGTTCGAGGCGCGCCTGCACGGTTTCCTGGTGCTGGCCATCACCCTGTCCATGGCGCTGACGCCGCTGCTGATCCTGGCCATCAACCGCCTGGTCAAGGCCAGGCCGGCATCGGTCCACGTACCGCCGGAGTACGAGCAGATCGACAGCGACTCGCCCCGGGTGGTGATCGCCGGCACCGGCCGCATGGGCCAGATTGTCGCCCGTGTGCTGCGCGCCCAGCGCGTGCCGTTCCTGGCCCTGGACACCTCGGTGGAGACCATCGAGCTGTCCCGCAGCCTGGGCCGCATGCCGATCTTCTATGGCGATCCGCTGCGCCCGGAGATCCTCCGCGCGGCCAAGGTCGACAAGGCCGAGTTCTTCATCGTCGCCACCGACGACCCGGTGACCAACCTGAAGACCACCGAGCTGGTGCGCCGCCTCTACCCGCACCTGAAGATCATCTCCCGCGCCCGTGACCGCCAGCACGTGCATCAGTTGCTCGACCTCGGCGCCCAGCCGGTGCGCGAGACCTTCCATTCCAGCCTGGAAATGAGTCGCCAGGTGCTGCTCGGCATGGGCCTGGACGAGGAGCAGGCCAATGCGCGCATCCGCCGCTTCCAGCGCCACGACGAGGAAGTGCTGGCCGCCCAGCACAAGGTGCATGGCGATGCCGCCGCGATGATGCAGACCGCCCGCGAGGCACGCGCCGAACTGGAGACCCTGTTCGACACCGACCGCATCGAGGAACAGGGCGTCAAGTGACCGTCCGGCCGCTCATTCTTCCGGCTGGGCGGCCTTCCAGGCGCTGATCTGCTCCAGGCTGGCGGTCACCCCGCCGCACACCACCACCATCACCCGTTCGAAGTCTCGCAGCGCCTCGTCCCCCGCATAGGCCAGGGCCAGCGCCGCGCCACAGGCCGGCTCGACGAGAAGGCGCTGCTCATCGAGGAAGCGCTCGCAGGCCTGCAGCGCCGCGCGGTCGCTGACCACCCGCGCCCGCACCGGGTGGCTGCGCCCCAGTTCGAAGGCCCGCTCGCACACCTGCTTCGCCCCCAGGGAGGTGGCCACGCTGTCGATGCGCTCCAGCTCGATACGCCGGCCGGCCTCCAGTGACCGGGCGAACGACGCCGCACCGGCGGTTTCGGCAGTGATCACCGGCACCGCGCCCCAGCCGTTGCGCTGCAAGCCTTCCACCACGCCGCTGAACAGCCCGCCGCCGCCCACCGAAAGCAGCACCGCGTCGGGCTGCAAGCCGCTGGCGGCAACCTCGTCCACCAGGGTCGCGTGGCCCTGCCACAGAAGCGCGTCGTCGAAGGGATGGATGAAGGCATCCGCCTCGCCCAGCATCGATTGCGCCAGGGCATTGGCCTCGTGCCAGGCCTTGCCGTGGACGATCACCTCGGCGCCCTCCTGGCGGATCAGCGCCCTGGCCCGCTCGGTGGTGGTTTCCGGCACCACCACCGTCACCGGGATCGACAGGCAGCGGCCGGCGAAGGCCACGGCGATGCCCGCGTTGCCGCCGGAGGACGAGATGAAGCGCCGCGTGCCCCGGCGTGCATGGAGCTCGCAGGCGGCGCCGATGCCGCGCAGCTTGAACGAGCCCGCCGGCTGCAAGGCCTCCAGCTTCAGCCACACTTCGGTGCCGGCGGCCAGGCTCAGGGAGCGGGAATGGATCAGCGGGGTCTGGATGTGCAGGGGCATGGAGGGCTCGCGCGGCGCAGGTGGGGGCGTCAGTCTCGCCCGGCGGGCACCAGGGCGTCTTGTACGTTCTTGCAGCGCGACGACGTCTCAAATTCCTTGAGCAACCCACCCAGGCGACGGTCTACCCCTTGTCCCCCTCAGGAAGTCCCCATGGAGAAGACGCCCGACCGCACCCACCTCGCCGGCCTGGAAATGGCCAGAGCCCTGATCGGCTCGGGTGCCCCACACGACCTGGCACAGCGGCTCGACGAGGCCATCGCCCGGGCCCGCGAAAGCACCCCGGGCACTGGCGACGGCATCTTCGAGCTGGAACGCATCGCGCGACAACTGGAGGCCGGTGGCGCCATCGACCCACCGCCGATGTTCTCCGGCCGCCTGGACGCCCCGCTGCGCCAGGGCACGTCCATCGCGCTGATGCTGATCCACCGACGGCTGGCCAAGCTGCGCGAACCGGCGATCGAGGACTGACGGCCGGCAATGTACGCAGCCGTCCGTCCGCTGGTACCTGCCCGGGGCTGGCGCACCGCACCTCCCATCTATCCTTAGGGCGTTGCTACAGGGAGTGATCATCGACAGGAGGTTGCCATGCGTTGTCCCTCGCAGCTGCCGAACGAAGCCGAGCGCTTGCGTGCACTCGTCGACTACGGCCTCGACGACGAACGCGTCGTCTCCAGCCTCGACCCTGTGGTGCGTATCGCTGCCAGGATGTTCGACATGCCGCTGGCTGCGGTGAACATGATAGGAAGCGACCACGTGTTCTTCGCCGCCAGCACCGGTGTCGGCAAGGTGGACATGCGCCGCGACATGTCCTTCTGCGCCCACGCCATCACCCAGGACCAGGTAATGGTGGTGCCGGACGCCACCCGCGACGAGCGCTTCCACGACAACCCGCTGGTACTGGGCCCCACCCACCTGCGCTTCTACGCCGGTGTGCCCTTGCTCACCGCCGATGGCCTGCCGCTGGGAGCGCTGTGCATCATCGACGACCAGCCCCACCTGGATTTCTCGGAAGACGACCGCGAGCGCCTGCGAGAGCTCGCGCGCATGGCCACCGACCGCCTGGAACTGCACCGCATCGAGAAGAGTGCTCGGCGAAAGCGCCCGGCCTTCGAGACCTACGCCGGGCAGTCGGACACCCCGGTGCTCTGGTTCGACCACCGTGGCCAGATCCTCGCCTGGAACCCCGCCGCCGCCAGCTTGCTGGGCTACGCCCCGGAGGAAGGGGTCGGGCTGCCGGTGGAGGCGCTGCTGGCGGTGGCCGAGCGCCCGCCCTTCCTGGCGCTGATCCGCCGCGCTGTGACCGCCGGCTATTTGGCCGACCCGAACACGCCGACCACCCTCAAGGGCCTGCACAAGGACGGCAGTGAGTTCGACCTGGGCATGTCGCTGTCCTCCTGGAGCGAGAAAGGGTATCCGCGCTTCGAGGCGGTGCTCACCGACGACAGCCAGCGCCAGCAGGAAGAAGCCGAGCTGCGCCGCCTGGCCACTTTCGACGCCCTCACCGGGCTGGCCAACCGCGGCTGCTTCTACCGCCGCGCCGAAGAAGCCCTGCTGGCGCCCGAGCCGGTGACGGTGCTGATGATCGACCTGGACGGGTTCAAGGACGTCAACGACACCCTGGGCCACCTGATCGGTGACGGCATCCTGCGGGAGGTCGGAACCCGCCTGGCCCCCCTAGCGGGCCCTGACGACCTGGTGGCACGCATCGGCGGCGACGAGTTCGCCCTGCTGCTCACCGGCGTCACCGAGCCCGAGTCCGCGCTGCGGGTGGCCCAAGAGGCCATCGGCGCCATCGCCCGTCCGATCCATATCGACGGCCACGAGGTACGGGTGGCCGCCAGTTGCGGCCTGGCGCTGGCGCCGCTGCACGCCCTCGAGGCCCTCGAACTGGTGGGCGACGCCGACCTGGCGCTGTTCAAGGCCAAGGGCAACGGCCGCAGCCAGGTGGCCGCCTTCACCCCCGAACTGCGCATGGAGGCCGTGAGTCGTCACCTGCACGCCATGGAGTTGCACAAGGCGGTGGAGAATGGCGAGTTCGTGCTCTTCTACCAGCCCCAGGTGCGCCTCAGCGATGGCTCACTGCGGGGCGCCGAGGCGCTGATCCGCTGGCAGCACCCCGAGCGCGGATTGCTGGCGCCCGACGCCTTCCTCTCCGCCCTGGAAGGCAGCCCCCTGGCCGCCAGGGTGGGCAACTGGATTCTGAACGAGGCCTGCGCGCAATTGGCCTTCTGGCGCAACAACGGCGCCGAAGACATGCGCATGGGCGTGAACCTGTTCAGCGCCCAGTTCCACGTCGGCGACCTGGTGACCGAGGCGCTGGAGGCCCTGGCCCGCTATGGCCTGCCTCCCGAAGCGCTGGAACTGGAGGTCACCGAGAACATCGTGCTGGACAACGACGACATCGTGCTGGAGACCCTGCAGCGCCTGCGCACCCATGGCGTCGGCATCGCCTTCGACGACTTCGGCACGGGCTACGCCTCGCTGATCCTGCTCAAGACCTACCCCCTGAGCCGGATCAAGATCGACCGTTCCTTCGTCCAGGGCATGCTGGAATCACGCCGCGACGCCTCGGTGGTCCGCGCCATCCTCGACATGGCCCGCAGCTTCGACCTGGAGACCATCGCCGAAGGCATCGAGACCGATGCCCAGCGTGACCGGCTCAAGCTGGAGCGCTGCGGCGAGGGCCAGGGCTACCTGTTCTCCCGCCCCCTGTCCGCCCAGGCCTTCACCGAGGCGTACCACATCCGCCCGACGGTGCGCACCGGCAGTTGAATCCGGCAGCGAACCGCGGAAACGACAAAGGGCGCCTCAGGGCGCCCTTTCGCAACGGTGTAAACCGGCCGGGATCAATGCCACCAGCGCGGCAGGCCTTTGCGTTGTTCTTCGCTGCTGTGGCCACGGTCGACCTGGGTTTCGGCGGCGGAGGCACGGTCGCTCGCGGCGTCCTTGAAGGCGCGCTCGATCGAGCCGTGATGGTCGGCGGCGCTGACGCTGAAAGCGCTGCCGGCAACGACGGCGGCAAGCAGGGTGGCGGTGAAGTAGCGGCTCATGATGGGTTCTCCTAAGGGGATGGGGTGAGTGATTCGACGGGGCCAGTTTCGCGTCGCCGTCGCGTCCTGGGAAACGCAATCGGTCACTAGTGGATATCAGCGAAATCGATTCCCCGGAGCACCGCCCCCTGTGGGAGCGAACTCATTCGCGATGGAGCATCCGGCCATGCGCAACCAGGTGCCGGCTGCGGCCTCTTCGCGGCTGAAGCCGCTCCCACGAGAGGTGCCTGCAATCCTGTGGCCGCAAGGCAGGCTGATGGGTGAATGAATTGGCTCTGTCTGCATTAGCTGCCGTGAACTTAATGCGAAGCCTCAAGCATGGCATTCATGACTCCCCGTCACGCCCACCGCGTGGGTTTCGCTTCGCTCTACGCCACCCTACGGAAGCCGTTGCGCCCCGAGCGTGATGCGCACCTCGATGAAGATTCTGGCGAAGACGTTGGAGCAGCGGCCAAACGCCCCTTTCAGGAGGCCGAGCGCAATCGTCGTTTCAGGGGTTGAGCGACATGGATGTCGCGAGAGCCGCGATGGGCCAGGGATGGCCCTTCGCGGCGTGCCCCTGGACGACGCTTGCGGCGAACGCACTTCAGTGCGGCCCGAAGGGCGAGCGCAGCGAGTAACGATGATGGAGCGAGGGAACCCGACGCAGTCGGGCCGTATGCAGGGGCGAGCGCTTTTGGTTACTTTTCTGTGGTTCGGCATCCCGACGCTTGAGAAAAGTGACTCGCCCGGGGGGCGAAACAGAAACCATCAGCAAAACTCGGCAATCGGCTTGGCCAAAGCTTCTATCAACACCTGACGCCGGCAGATCCAAGAGAATTCGCCCCTACACCCCGTCACCCCACCTGGGCTTCGCCCCGTGCGCCCTGGCGGGCATGCAGGCCGAAGGCGACCAGTGCCAGCAGAGGCAGCGCGGCGCCGACCAGGGCGATGGCCTGCCAGCCACCCTGCTCGAACAACAGGCTGGCGATGGAGGAGCCGATGGCGCCGCCGATGAAGATGCTGGTCATGTACAGCGCGTTCAGGCGGCCACGGCTGGCGGCATCGAGGGCATAGACCTCGCGCTGGCCGAGGACCATGTTCATCTGCACCGCGAAGTCCAGCAGCACGCCGGTCAGCGCCAGCCCCACCACGCCCCAGGGCAGGCCGAACAGCGCGGGCAGGAAGCTGAGGATGGCCAGCAGCATGGCGAGACGCGACATGCCACGGGTATGGCCCGCATCCGCCAGGCGCCCGGCGATGGGCGCGGCGATGGCACCGATGGCGCCGACCAGGGCGAACAGCGCGATCTGCGACTGGGACAACCCGTGGTTGCGCGACAGCTCCAGTGGCACCGCGGTCCAGAACAGGCTGAAGGTACCGAACATCAGCGCCTGGTAGAGCGAACGCTGGCGCAGCACCGGCTCGCGACGGAACAGGTGCCAGAGCGAGGCCAGCAGCTGCCCATAGCTGGCGCGGTGATCGGGCCGCCGGCTGGGCAGCGCCACGGCCACGACCACGGCGATCACCAGCATCAGCCCGGCGGCGCCGAAGAACACCGCACGCCAGCCGAAATGGTCGGCCACCACGCTCGACAACGGCCTCGCCAGGAGGATGCCCAGCAGCAGCCCGCCCATGATCCCGCCGACCACCCGGCCCCGCGACTCCTCCGGTGCCAGGTGCGCGGCCAGGGGGATCAGCATCTGCACCGATACCGAGCTGAAGCCGATCAGCGCCGACACCAGCAGCAGCGGGCCGGGCGCCTGGGTCAGCGCCATGCCCACGAGGCTGGCGAAGGTCACGCCGATGGTGGCGATCATCAGCCGGCGGTTCTCCAGCAGGTCCGCCAGGGGCACCAGGAAGAACAGGCCGAGGGCGTAGCCGACCTGGGTCAGGGAGACGATCAGGCTGGCGCCGTGGGTGGAGATGCCGACGTCGGGCGCGATCAGCTCGATGATCGGCTGGGCATAGTAGATGTTCGCGACGATGGCGCCGCAGCAGATGGCGAAGAGCAGCACCAGGCCACGGCTGATCGCCTGGGGCGCGGAATGGCTGGAAGGGGTCATAGGAGGGTCCTCGGGGTGGAACGGTTCGTGGCGCCTATCCTGGGCAAGAGCGCCGCCCGGGGGAATCCGTTCGCTGCGCAAAGCGGCTTTGCCTTTTGCGCAATGCCAGGCGCCTCAGAGCAGGCCGCCGACGAACGCGATGAAGGCCGCGACCCGCCGCGAGGCACGGTGGCTCGGCAGGTAGAGCGCGGTGATGAGCGAGCGGGTGTCGTCCGCGTTGATCCGCTGCCCCGGGAACAGCGACAGCAGGCGACCCGCGGCGATGTCGTCGTCCACCAGCCAGTCCGGCAGCAGGGCCACGGCCGAGCCGGCCAGCGCCACCTCGCGCAGCACCTCGATGTTGTTGCTGCGCATCCGCCCACGCACCGGCACGCGGACCTCGCCCTCGGGCCCCTGGAAGGTCCAGACCTGGCGCGCGGCGCCATAGTTGAAGCGCAGGCAGTCGTGCTCGGCCAGCTCCAGCGGCTGCGCCGGGGTGCCCCGTTCCGCGAGGTAGGCCGGGCTTGCCACCACATGGCGGCGGAACTCGCCGAGGGTCCTGGCCACCACGCCGTCCATGGGCGCAGCCGCCCCGAGGCGGATCGACAGGTCGACCCGCTCGCCGAGCAGGTCGACGATTTCGTCGGTGAGGGTGATGTCCAGCTCCAGGCGCGGGTGACGCGCCAGGAGCGTACCGATATGCGGCGAGATCATGCGCCGGCCGAAGGCGGTGGGCACCGAGACCCGCAACGGCCCGCTGGGCTCGTCACCGCCGTCCGTCACCGAGGCGTCGGCCTCGGCCAGGTATTCCAGCACCTGGCGCGCGCTCTGGTAGTAGGCGGCGCCGGCCTCGGTGACCGTGACCTGGCGGGTCGAGCGGTTCAGCAGCACCGTGCCCAGTTCCTGCTCCAGGGCATCGACCATGCGTGTCACCGAGGAGGTGGCCAGCCCGAGGCCCCGCGCGGCCGCCGAGAAGCCCTTGGCGTCCACGGCGGCGACGAACATCTTCAGGGCCAGCAGCTTGTCCATGTGGGCTCCGGGGCATTGGCAGAACCGGCGGGGCCGGGCTCGGGATCGACGGATGATACGCGGGGAAGGCCCGCGAAGCATCCGGCCGCATGCGGCTGGCACCCCGCCGCTGCGCTTCTGGACTGCTACTCCCGCCCTGTCATTCCAAGGAGAGAACGGTGAGTTGAGCGCTCGCCGCGACTCAACGCGGACTGACGCGATACACGCAGCGGGAGGCATTGGCCAGCAGGTGCTGTTCGCGGACCACCCGGGCCTCGTCGCCGATGATTTCCTGGAACAGTTGCAGCTCGGATCGGCAGAAGCCCTGGCAGGCCTGCGCCGCCACGCAGATCGGGCAGTGGTCCTCGATCAGCAGCCAGTCGTCGCCATCGCGCTCGACCCGCGCCATGTAGCCCTCGCTCGAGCGCACCTCGGCCAGTTGCTCCAGGCGTTGCATCAGGTCGCGGCCGGTATAGGCCTGGCGGTAGGCCGCACGCGACTCGGCCTCGCGCTGGCAGATCAGCCGGTCCAGCCCCTCCTCGCCGAACAGCTGGCGCACCGAAGCGATCAGCTGCACCGTGAGCTGCGCATGGGTATCGGGAAAACGCGCATAGCCGGAATCGGTCAGCACCCAGCTCTGGCGTGGCCGCCCCGCACCGGAAACCGGCTCCTGGCGCCCGGCCAGCAGCCCGGCCGCCACCAACTTCTGCACCTGCTGGCGCGCCGCCTCGGGCGTCATCTCCAGCACCTGGGCCAGGGTGGCGGTGGACAGCGGGCCACGGGTCTTCACCAGCAGCAGGATGCGGTCGGCCGTCGAGGCAGTGGAAGCGGTGGCGGGGTCGTGGGCAGGGGTCAAGGCGAGGTCCGGATATCCAAGCGAATGGTTGCATATTAGAGAGGTGACCGGAGCGCGTCGAGCGGCCACGCAGGGCACGCGCTGGGTAGCTTCTTCCCACGGCGCCGCGCCTGCCCTTCCCACGCCATCCTTTGGCTGGCTGGGGCGGGCGCGCGGTGGCGTCTAGCCTGCCCCTACCGCCCCGCGCCAAGGACAGCCACCGGGCGACCGCACTCCGAAAACAAGGAACGACACGATGAATCCCTACGGAACCGCCCTGAAGATACTGGCCCTGCTCGGCCTGGGCATCTGGTCCCTGGCCTCCTCCGCCTTCACCCCCTGGGGACCCTTCACCGCCACCGGCCCGCTTGCCGTCAAGTACAACCCGGCCCTGCCCGCCGCGACTTGCACCCTCACCGTGCAAGGCTTGGCCAACGGCGGAGTGGCGCAGCTCAATACCGCGACCATCGGCGGCACCAACCCAATCTGCTCGACCATCGCCGTACGTGGCTTGCCCTGGAGCTGGCAACCGACCAGTGCCACGGCCGTTAACGTCTCCGGCATGAGCATCAGGATCGGCACGGTTACCTGCGGTACCGGCGCCACCGTGCTGGCCACGAGCTGGAGCAACACCACCAGCAGCCTGGGGGCAACCAGCCAGCCCTGGGGCGGCTGTACGTTGCAAAGCCTGACGCTGACCACCTCGCCCGCGCTGACCCTTCCCTGAAGCCGGGTGTTGCTCGAAAAAAAGTGCAGCTGTAACGGGTGACGCGCGCGGCGGCCGGGTAGTGTTGCGCGACCGGCCGCACCTGCGGCATCGCCCTGGATCGCAGCCATGCCCGACCTCGACACCTTCGTGATCTTCACCTGCGCGGTAGCGCTGCTGCTGGCATCGCCGGGACCGAACATGGCGTTCGTCATCAGCCATGGCGTTTCCCACGGTTGGCGTGGCGGTGTAGCCGCAGCGCTGGGCATCAGCCTGGCGGATGCGATCCTGACCCTGCTCACCGCCGCCGGCATCACCGGCCTGGTGGCGGCCTGGCCGCCCTCCTTCGACATCATCCGCTTCGCAGGCGCGCTCTATCTCGCCTGGATGGCCTGGAAGACCCTGCGCAGCGACGTCACCGCCGGCGGCTCCCGCGTGGAGTGCGTGCCTTTGAAGACGGTGCTGGTCCGCGCCACCCTCAACAGCCTGCTCAACCCCAAGGCGTTGCTGTTCTTCATCGTCTTCCTGCCGCAGTTCGTGGTGCCGGGGCATGGCGCGATCAGTGCGCAGCTCCTGCTGCTGGGCGCCCTGCTCACCCTGCTGGCCTTCATCTTCCACGTGGGCCTCGGGCTGTTCGGCGGCGCCATGAGCCGCCGCCTCGGCGGGCGCGGGCGCCTCGCCGGCCTGCAGAAATGGGGGTTGGCCAGCCTGTTCGGTGCCCTCGCCCTGCGCCTGGTGGTGATGCAGCGCCCGGCTTGATGCGGGGCGCATCGCGAGCAGGGCTCGCTCCTGCGGGCGTTGCCTGGGGATGGCTCTTCCGTGGGAGCGGATGCATCCGCGAATCGTCGCCCGTTTGCACGGTGCGGGCTTGTAACCGCATGGGTTTCGCTTCGCTCTACCCATCCCACGGGTGTGCATACGGTGGGTCGGGCGGCGTTTCGTGAGCATCGCGCACCCCATCAATGCAAAAAACCCCGCCGGTCCTGCGACCGGCGGGGCATGGGGTGATGTCCTGGCTTATGCGACGACCGGGATCAGCGGGTCGGCTGCCGCCAGCGCTTCGGCACGGTTGGCCGCCGGCGGGTAGATCCACACGCTGTTGATCTGGGTCTTCAGTCGCTTGCCTTCCTCGCGCTCGAGCTTGACCTGGCGATCCCAGCCTTCGGTGTACACGGCGCCCCAGGCACCGAGGTCCAGGCAGGTGACGTACTTGGGCTGGCTGTAGGGAATGGGCTCGACGCCGAGCAGGTCGGCAGCGACGTTGTTGCCGGCCGAGCGCCCCAGGGCGATGGCGTGCTGGCAGGACATCAGGGCGAAGTGGCCCAGGTCGTCGCAGGCGGCGTAGGCGACGTCCCCCGTGGCGTAGACCGCGTCCTGGCCGATCACCTTGAGGCTGCGGTCCACGTGCAGGCGCCCCTGCGCATCGCGCTCGGCGGGGATCTGCTCGGTCAGCGCGCTGGCGCGCACGCCCACGGTCCAGACCACGGTGTCGGCGTCGATGCGGCGGCCATCGGCGAGGGTCACGCCGCCGGCATCCACCGAGGCGACGCTGGCATCCAGGCACCATTGGATGCCCAGCGCTTGCGAGGCCTCGATGATCTGCGCGCGTGGCCCCTCGCCCAGGGCAGCGCCGATGCGGCTGCCACGGTCGACCACGATGACCTGCACCTCGGCGTCGGCGCCCAGGGCCTCGCGCAGGCGGGCCGGCATTTCGGTGGCGGTCTCGATGCCGGTGAAGCCGCCACCGGCGACCACTACCGTATTGCGGGCCCGGGTGGCCGGACGCGAGCCGAGCGCGCGGATGTGCTCTTCCAGGCGCATGGCTTCTTCGATCTGGTCGACGTCGAAGGCATGCTCGACACCGGCCATCTTCGGCCGGACCACGCTGCTGCCGGTGGCCAGGACCAGGCGGTCGTAGGCCAGTTCGGCGGCCGCGCCCCGCTCGTCACGGTAGGCCACGCGCTGGCCCTGCACATCGATGCGATCCACCAGCCCCTTGACGAAGCGCACGCCGACGGTGGCGAACAGCTCGCCCAAAGGCGCCTTCATGCGGTGCACGCCGGCTTCGTAGAAGCGCGGGCGGACGCGCAGCTCGGCCTGGGGCGCGAGGACGGTGACCTCGACATCGGTGCGGCCATGGATGTCCAGCAGGCGGGTGGCGCTGAGTGCGCTCCACAGGCCACCGAAGCCTGCACCGACGATCAGGATGCGCTGTTTCATGCTCGTTTCTCCAACGGGTAGGGTCGTGTTCGGTTCGAATGGGGTCGGGCTCTCGACGGCGCCAATGGCAAGACCGGGTTCAGTTGCACCGCGTGGCGACATCGATCGTCGATATCTACGACTATATTGATCGTAGTTTTTGCCGGCAAGCATTTTTTCTTTGCCCTCACCCACACGCGCTCGCCATGCTGCTGTCTGCACCGCTCAGGGATGCGCCCCGATCCCGCTCTCGCGACCTTGTGCCATGGGCATCGGCGGCGACGGACGGCATTCCCATCCATCGCCGACCAGGGCGCCTCCCTTGAGGCAACTGAATGCAACTCGCACTATAGATGCGACCCGATAAGTCGGAGTTATGAATGTCTCTCTACAGCGCAGGGGTCGAGTACGGCATCCACTGCCTGCTCTTTCTCGTGGACGAGCGCGGCGACAGCCGTGAAGCCAGCGTGCGTGACATGGCCGAGCTCCAGGGCGTGCCCCAGGAGTACCTGGCGAAGGTCTTCACCAAGCTGGCCAAGGCCGGGCTGGTGGCGGCCACCGAAGGCGTGCGCGGCGGGTTCCGCCTGGCCCGTCCTTCGGACGAGATCACGGTGCTGGACATCGTCCGCGCCATCGATGGCAACAAGTCGATCTTCGAATGCCGCGACATCCGTGGGCGTTGCGCGCTGTTCGAAGGGTCGCCGCCGGACTGGGCGCTGGAAGGCACCTGCTCGGTCCACGCGGTGATGCTGACGGCGCAGAAGCGCATGGAAGAAGCGCTGGCCCAGCAGACCATCCTCGACATCGCCCGCCGCGTCGGCCGCAAGGTGCCCGCCGAGTTCGGCGCACAGGTCGCCGAGTGGATGGAGGAACGCCAGCAGAACCGCACGGGCGGTGATTCGATCCCCCTGGTCAATCTCCCCGACTGACCGGGCGAGGCTCAGAACAGGTCGAGCTGGCCGTCGACCAGGCGGCTGAAATCGCCCTGGACGAAGGGCAGGATGGCCTCCGCCACCGGCTGCAGCTGGCGCGTGACGTAATGGTCGTAGTCGATGGCGGCGCGGCGGTTCTCCAGCGGCTCGGGCCCGGCCACGGTGATCAGATAGCTGATCCAGCCACCGTTCTGGTACTGCCGGGGTCGACCCTGGCTGTCGTTGTACTCATCGGCCAGGCGCGCAGCGCGCACATGGGGCGGGACGTTGCGCTCGTAGTCGTCCAGGCGACGGCGCAGGCGCTTGCGGTAGACCAGCAGGTCGTCCAGCTCGCCGGCCAGGGTGCTGCGCACGTAGTCGCGCACATAGTCCTGGTAGGGCTCGCGGTTGAAGATGCGCAGGTACAGTTCCTGCTGGAAACGCTGGGCCAGGGGCGACCAGTCCGTGCGCACCGTCTCCAGGCCCTTGAAGACCATTTCCTCGCTGCCATCGGCACGCACCACCAACCCGGCGTAGCGCTTCTTGCTGCCCTCCTCCGCGCCTCTCACCGTGGGCATCAAGAATCGCTTGTAGTGGGTCTCGTATTGCAGCTCCAGCGCGCTCTCCAGGCCGTACTCGGCCAGCAGGTGCTCGCGCCACCACAGGTTGACCCGCTGCACCAGCGCGCGCCCGATGGCCGCGGCCTCCTCTTCGCCATGGGCGGCGCCCAGCCAGACGAAAGTGGAGTCGGTATCGCCATAGATCACCTGGTGCCCCTGTGCCTCGATCAGCGCGCGGGTGCGGCGCATGATCTCGTGGCCGCGCAGGGTGATGGACGAGGCCAGGCGCGGGTCGAAGAAGCGGCAGCCGCTGGAGCCGAGCACCCCGTAGAAGGCGTTCATGATGATCTTCAGGGCCTGGGACAGCGGCTGGTTGCGCTCGCGCTTGGCCGTCTCCCGCCCCTGCCAGACCCGCTCGACGATCGACGGCAGGCAATGCCGCGTGCGCGAGAAGCGTGCCTCGCGGAACCCCGGCACCGAGTGCTCGTCGTCAGGCTGGCGCAGGCCCTCCACCAACCCCACCGGATCGATGAGGAAGGTGCGGATGATCGAGGGGTACAGGCTCTTGTAGTCCAGGACCAGCACCGACTCGTACAGCCCGGGACGCGAATCCATGACGAAGCCACCCGGGCTGGCCTCGGGCATGCGTTCGCCCTGGTTGGGCGCGACGAAGCCCTGGCGGTGCATCAGCGGCATGTACAGGTGGCAGAAGGCGGCGACCGAACCACCGCTGCGGTCGGCGGGCAGGCCGGTGACCGTGGCACGTTCGAGGAGGAAGGTGAGCAGCTCGGTCTTTTCGAAGATGCGCGTCACCAGCTCGCAGTCCTTGAGGTTGTAGCGCGCCAGGGCGGGCTTGTCCTCGGCGAACATGCGGTTGATCTCGTCCATGCGCTGGTAGGGGGTGTCGATGGCCTTGCCTTCGCCAAGCAGGGTCTGGGCGACGTTCTCCAGGCTGAAGGACGGGAAGCTCCAGGTGGCCGAACGCAGCGCCTCGATGCCATCGATGATCAACCGGCCCGGTGCCTCGGCGAAGTAATGGTTGTTGCGGCTGCCGTGCTCGCGCCAGCCCATGGCCTCGCCGCCACGCCCCAGGCGCAGCGGTACCTTGAGGCGCTTGGCGTGCTCGTTGAGCACGCGCAGGTCGAACTGCACCAGGTTCCAGCCGATGATCGCGTCCGGGTCGTGCTCGACCAGCCACTGGTTGAGGCGTTCGAGCAGTTGCGCGCGGTCGTCGCAGTACTCCAGGGCGAAATCCACCTCGCTGGCGTCGCCGTTGGCCGGGCCGAGCATGTAGACCTGGCGCTGGCCACAGCCTTCCAGGGCGATGGAATAGAGCTCGCCGTGCAGGGTGGTCTCGATGTCCAGGGACACCAGGCGCAGGCGCGGGCGGTAGTCGGGCGCGGGCTTCATCTGCCCGTCCACCAGGGCGCCCTCGGCATCGGGCATGCCGCCGAACAGCACCGGCGCGGTGATGAAGCGCTCCATCAGGTAGCGCTCCGGCGGGCGGATATCGGCTTCGAATACGTCGACGCCGGCCTGGCGCAGGGCCTTGTCCAGGCCGATCAACTGGCGGTGTTGCTGGCAGTACAGGCCGAGCACCGGACGATGGCGGAAGTCGCAGAGCCCCAGCGGCCGCAGCTCGACGCCGCGCTCGTTGCGCAGCAGCGCTTCGGCGCGCTCGCGCTGCTGGGCGGGGATGAAGGCGACGGACGTCTGCGGCGCCAGGCGCAGGTAGCGGGGACCATCGTCGGTGGCCAGCCAGAACGCCACTTCCGTGCCCGCGGGCGTATCGCGCCAGTGCCGGGTCAGGACGAAGCCCTGCTGTAGTTCCACCTTGTGACCTCGGAGAAAGATTCAGGGGCGCGATTCTACGTGGCGCGGCCGGCTCGCGCCTGCCCCATCGGCTAGTCGCGCGAACTCCTGACTTCCTTCAGCTTGCCTTCGATGAAGCGCAGCTCGCGGGTCATGCCGTTGCGCGGGCCGTAGGTCCAGATGTCCACGGTCACCGCATTGAGCTTTGGCACCCCGTTGTTGCGCAGGGCCGGCAGCGTGCGCACGCGGCTGTCGGGCTCGCCGCACTTGCGCAGCACGTCCTCCAGGCTGTCCTCCTGCTGCACCAGGCCCCCGCTGCAACGCAGGGTCAGGGCCTGGGCCGGGGCGACCCAGGCGGCTGCGAGCACGAGGGTCAGCAGGGCATGGGGAATGATGCGGTTCATGGAGTTCCTCCTTCGCGGTCAGCGCTTGATCGCCTGCTACCTATAGACCAAAGGGTGGCGCCGGGTGCTTCGCATGCACCGGCTCAGGGTGTCTCCGGCAGCGGCATGCCCTTGGGCCAGAGCATCCAGATGCGCCCTTCCTGCTTCATGTTGCCGGCCAGTTCACCCGCCTCCTGGCCGGTGCCCCAGAACAGGTCCGCGCGCACTTCGCCGACGATGGCGCCACCGGTGTCCTGGGCGGCGACCGGGCGCACCACGGGCGAGCCGTCGTCGGGACGTGTGGTGGAGAGCCAGAGCAGGCTGCCCAGCGGGATCACCTTGCGGTCGATGGCCACGCTGTAGCCGGCGGTGAGCGGCACGTTGAGTGAACCGCGCGGGCCTTCGTTACTGTCCGGGCGGGCGCTGAAGAATACGTAGCTGGGGTTGCTGGCCAGCAGCTCGTCGACCCGCCCGGGATTGGCGACGGCCCATTCGCGGATGCGGCCCATGCTCACCTCCTCCTTCTGCAGCAGCCCCTGCTCCACCAGCCAGCGGCCGACGGGGCGATAGGGGTAGCCGTTCTGGTCGGCGTAGCCGATGCGCAACTGGCGGCCGTCGTCGAGCTGGATGCGCCCGGAACCCTGGATCTGCAGGAACTGCAGGTCCATCGGGTCATTGAGCCAGGCCAGCACCGGCGCCTTCACGCCCTGGCCACGGATGGTGGCGGCATCGTCGTAAGGCTTGAGCACGCGGCCTTCGAGGCGGCCTCGCAGGCGCTTGCCCTTGAGTTCGGGGTAGATCTCGTCCAGGGCGACGACGATGAGGTCGTCCGGCACGCCGTAGACCGGCACCTGCCCCTGCTCGGTGCGCCGCAGGTGGCCGGGGTAGACGGGTTCGTAGTAGCCGGTGATCAGGCCGTGCTCGCCCTTCCCCGCCGAGCGCAGGCTGTAGGGCTGGAGGTTGGCACCGATGAAGGCGCGGACGGCGCCGGCCTCCATCGGCACCGGCGCAGCGGCGGCACAGGTGGCGGACCAGACCGGGTCCTTGGCCAGGCGCGTGCAGGCCGAACGCCAGGCGGCGAAGCCATTGAGCAGTTCCTCGTCGGCCGTGGCGGGCACCTGGCTCCAGTCGACGGCGAGGTAGGTGGTGGCCTTGGCCGGCGGCGTCGGCTTCTCGGGTTCGCCCTGGTCGCAGCCGGCCAGTAGCGCAGCGAGGGGAAGGAGGCAGCAGAGGGTTCGGCGCCAATGGCGCAAAGCTGGGGTCACGCGGGGAATCCTGGGCGGTTGGGACGAAGCGCGTAGCTTGGTGAAGGTGCCAGCCCAGGTCAAACGCAACGGCCCGGGCAGCGGCAACAAAGCGTTATCAGAGATTGCAGGAAGGCCCCGGGGTTCCCTGCGCTCTTCTTCCGACGCCCATTCGTGAGGCGGGACGTAGGGGCGTGTCACATGAACAAGAGCCTCGCGATGCCCCAAACGAAGAACCCGGCCACTGGGGCCGGGTCCGGTTCATCCAGGATGCGCGTCAGTGCACCGCGTCGGCCTGGCTGCGCGTCGGCCTTGGCGCGTGGCTTCCATGATCGTCGTCATCGGCCAGCGGCACCTCGTTGCCGGCGGCGTCGTACAGCTTGCCGTTCTGGAAGTAGTCACCGTCGTTCAGCGCGGCGATGTCGGTGTAGCGCAGGCTGCGCTCGTGGCCGGCGGAGATCACCGAAGGCTGGTCGGGGTTGCCGGCGGTGAACTGGTTGAACACTAGGTTCAGCAGGATGGCCATGATCGCCGCCGAGCTGATGCCGGAGTGGAAGATGGTCTCGAACCAGGCTGGGAAGTGCTCGTAGAAGCTCGGCGCGGCGATCGGGATCATGCCGAAGCCGAGGGCGGTGGAGACGATGATCAGGTTCATGTTGTTGCGGTAGTCGACCTTGGCCAGGGTGCGGATGCCACTGGCGGCGACGGTGCCGAAGAGCACGATGCCGGCACCGCCGAGCACGGAGGTCGGCACGGCGGCGATCACCCGCCCCATGACCGGCAGCAGGCCCAGGGTGACCAGGATCAGGCCGCCGGTGGCGACCACATAGCGGCTCTTCACGCCGGTGACGGCGACCAGGCCGACGTTCTGGGCGAAGGCGCTCTGGGTGAAGGAGCCGAACAGGGGCGCCAGGACGCTGGACAGCATGTCGGCGCGCAGGCCATTGCCGAGGCGCTTGGAGTCCACCTTGGTGCCGATGATCTCGCCGACGGCGAGGATGTCGGCCGAGGTTTCCACCAGGGTCACCAGGATCACGATGCACATCGAGAGGATCGCGGCGAAATGGAAGGTCGGCATGCCGAAGTGCAGCAGCGAGGGCATCGCCACGATCGGGCCTTCAGCGACCTTGGAGAAATCGGTCAGGCCCAGTGCCATGGCGATTAGCGTGCCGATCACCATGGCCAGCAGAATCGACAGGCGCGAGATGGTGGAGCTGCCGATCTTGCTCAGCAGCAGCACGATCGCCAGGGTCATGCCGGCCAGGCCGATGTTGGTCATGCTGCCGAACTCGGGCGACTGGCTGTTGCCGCCCATGGCCCAGCGCGCGGCGACGGGCATCAGCGTCAGGCCGATGGTGGTGATCACCACCCCCGTGACCAGTGGCGGGAAGAACTTGGTGACACGGGAGAAGATGGGTGTGATCAGCAGGCCGATCAGCGACGCGGCCATCACCGCCCCGAGGACGGACTGGATGCCGCCCTCGCCGTTGTTGCTGCCGAGGATGGCGATCATGGTGGCGACGCCGGCGAAGGAAACGCCCTGGACGAGGGGCAGCTGGCAGCCGAAGAACGGCAGGCCGAGGGTCTGGAGCAGGGTCGCGAGGCCGCCGGCGAACAACGAGGCGGCGATCAGCAGGCCGATCTCGGAGGGGCTGAGCCCTGCCGCCTGGCCGAGGATCAGGGGAACGGCAACGATACCGCCGTACATGGTGAGAACGTGCTGCAATCCATAGGCGAGGTTGGCGCCGATGCCAAGGTTCTCGTCTTCCGGACGTGGTGCGACGGACGTAGCTTGGGAGAGCTTGTTCATGGGGAGGTGCACTCACTTCTTGTCGTTGTTGTGGGCGCAATGTAAACAAAAGTGTCCCCATATGGCTAGCACGTTGTATACAAAAAATGCGCATATGAAAAAGACAATTCCTGACCGATTGGTCATAACCCCGTATCCACGCGGGCTGAGGCCTGCACGGGGAAATTGGCCGAACGGGCGAATACCCTTTTCAACGACGTGACCCGGCTCACGCCGACGGCATTTACAGCGGCGGGATTTGGCCTACGCTGAGCCGTGACCCGATGGTCAGCTTGCATCCACTTCAAGGAGGAAACGGATATGACGCTGGGTATGGCCGATATCGGCAAGCTCTTCACCCTCTACATGCCCGCCTACATGTGCGAGGCGACCCGCCTGGACAGCGGTACCCTCTCCCTGCAGTTCACCGGGCGCGTCGACCTGGACGTGATCACCCTCCACGGCATGACCCTGGCCGAACTCTCCTCGCCCCTGGCGATCCGGAAGCTGAGCAAGGTGCTCAACGAGGAATTCGCCATCGCCATCGCCAACCGGCGCAGCTTCCGCCCACGCACCTGCGGTGCCTGAATCGCAGCAGTCCTGGGCCGACGACCGCCCTCGGCAGCTCCCATGCGTACCGCATTGCACGGAGCCGGAACCTGGAGGGCCACTCGCCGCTCCAACCCCTTGGTCGCAGGCGAGCCTGCCTGCATCCCCGTGTGCGGGCACGACCCGAAGCGACGAAAAATACCGGTTCGGACTGGCGCAGGCCCCGGTTCTCGCGGCACTATCGCTGCTGGATTGAGAGCCGGGTTCGCCAACAAGGAAGGCTGCAATGCATTACTTCGACATCCAGTACAAGCTCAGGGGCGTGCCGAGAAGCCTTCGCGTGCGCCACACCGAGAAGGAAATGGGGCTGGAGCTGGCCCTGGCGCACATCATCGCCGAGCACCGTGGGCAGCTCGAGGTGGACCGCAACCTGGGCGGCTCGTCCTTCGAGAACAAGGTGCTCGCCTCCCAGGAAATCGGCGTATCAGGGGTCACCACGCACCTGGTCGAGAACTGACCCGAGGCCCTCAGGCCGCGATCAGCGGCCAGCGATCCTGGATGAACTCGCAGCCCTGCGGCGGCTGCCCGATCACCACATAGACCCGGCGCTCCCGCTCCGCTTCCAGCAACACCCCCTGCAGGCACTGGCTGGCCACGAGGTCGAACCAGTGCGGCTGCTGGGCCCTGTCCCTTTCCATGTAGCGCTGCACGGCGATCCTCACCGCCTGGGGCCGATAGCGCTCCCAGGCCTCCAGCGTCATGCAGTTCTCCCGCGCCCAGCCGCTGGCGGGCAAGGCTCCGGGCTGCCGTGGCCGGCGCCCCCAGGCAATCCATTCGATGGAACCGTCGGGCTGCACCACGGGCAGCTCCGCCCTGGGGCTCTGGAAATAGATCCGCCTTGCCCTGCCGTTCCCGGTGAAGCGACCCGCCACTTCGACGCCTCCGCACATGACACCCCCTGAAGGTGGATACCGACAGGAGATTGACCGCGAAAAGGCCCATCCGCTGCATGCTGCCACGCGCCCTTCGTCGCCGTGTTGCAAGAACGCTCAAGCCCGGGGGTTGCAGCAGATGGCTAGCATTGCCTGACTCGCTGGTTCTGCTAGTTTTGCGCTCTTGATATCAAGGGGTCATCGGCGTGCCGGTGCAGGACGGAATGGGGCGGGGCCGCAGGCGCTTATGGAATGGTTGATCAGCTACAGCTTCAAGGGTGAAGCCCGCCACATGAAGATGAACACGCGGGACATACCCAATATCAAGGCCATCGGCTTTTCCATCTACACGCTCGAATTCCCCGGCAAGGCCCGCCCCTCACGCTCCAGCGAGGCCATCCAGGACTGGCTGACCGACTGCGGCATCGAGGTCACCGATGTGCGCCTGCTACGCCGCTCCGCAGGCCCCGGCCCGGAAGCGCCCTACAGCCAGCTGCTGCCGGGGCGCGACGGCACCTGAGCCAGCCCGCCCCGAGAGGCCGGGCAGCCGCACCCTTGCGGGAGCCCGCACACCCATCGCGCGCTCCCTTCCTGACCCGGATCAGCCTGCCGCGCGAAGGCGCTCGAAGCCGCGCGCCAGGTCGTTCTTCAGGTCGTCCATGTCCTCCAGGCCGACCTGCAGCCTCAGGGCGAAACCTTCCGCCTGCCAGTGCGTCGCGGTGCGGTAGGTGCGGCAATCGAAGGGGATCACCAGGCTCTCGTAGCCGCCCCAGGAGAAGCCCATGCTGAAGATCGACAGGTTGTCGAGCATCGCCGCCAGGCCGTCGCGGCTGTAGCCGGGGGCCAGCACGATGGAGAACAGCCCGGACGATCCCTTGAAATCACGCTTCCAGTGGGCGTGGCCCGGGCAGCTCTCGAAGGCCGGGTGCAGCACGCGGGAGACCTCGGGGCGCTCGCTCAGCCAGCGGGCCAGCTCCAGGCCGCGCCGCTCCGCCTCCTTGAGCCGCAGGAACAGCGTGCGCATGCCACGCAGCGCCTGCACGCAGTCCTCCGCACCGGGCAGCATCGACATGGCGTCGTAGGTGGCGCGCAACGCCGGCCAGCAGGCCTGGTTGGCCGTCACCAGGCCGAGCAGGATGTCGGAGTGGCCGCCCAGGTACTTGGTGCCGGCCTCCACGGTCAGGTCGATGCCGTGGTCGTGGCCACGGAAGAAGATCGGCGTGGCCCAGGTGTTGTCGAGGATGGTCTTCACGCCGTGACGGCGGGCGATTTCGACCATCGCCGGGATGTCCTGCACCTCGAAGGTCTGCGAACCCGGCGCCTCGAGGAACAGGGTGCTGGTGTCCGGCCCGATCAGGCGCTCGATGTCGGCGCCGATCATCGGGTCGTAGTAGGTGGTGGTCACGCCGTAGCGGGCCAGCATCTGGTTGCAGAAGTTGCGCGTCGGCCGGTAGACGCTGTCGGGCACCAGGATGTGGTCGCCCGCCTTGGTGGTGCTGAACAGCGCCAGGGCCACGGCGCCCAGGCCCGAGGACGACAGCACGGTGCCCTCGGCGCCGGTCAGCTGGGTCCAGGCGTCCTCCAGGTGGGCGATGGTCGGCGACCCCGCCGTGCCGTAGGAGAAGCGACTGCGCCGGGCCTCGATGTCGTCCAGCGTCTTGTAGATGATGGTCGAGCCCTTGTAGAGCGGCGCGTTGACGAAGCCGAACTGCTCCGCCGGGTCGCGGCCGAGCATGGTCAGCTGGGTGCTGATGTCGAATTTCGAAATATCGTCTTTGTTCATTGCGAGGCGGGCCAGGATCGTCGAAGCAGCCGATGCTACCTGAAGCCTGCCCGTGGTTCACGAAGGCGTCCCAACACCGACCGGCCTGGTAGCGCTAGGTTTGGCCGCTGCTCCAACCTCCTCGCCAGCCTCTTCATCGCCGTGCGCATCAGGCTCGGCGCGCAACGGCTCCCGTAGGGTGGCGTAGAGCGAAGCGAAACCCACGGGGCGGGGCGTTACAGGGCGTCATGAAGGCTCTGTCTGCGTTAAGTATTGCTAGAAGATTTCGAGCCCAGCTGCTTACTGAGCTCTGCTGATAGTTTTTGTTTCGCCCCCCCGGGCGAGTCTCTTTTGGCAGTCGCCCCAAAAGAAACCAAAAGGGCTTGCCCCATCATCCGGCCCGACTGCGTCGGGTGCCCTCACTCCGTCGTCGCTCTGGGGGCCGGCGCGAAGGGCCATCCATGGCCAGTCGCGCCTCTCGTGGCATCCATGCCACTCGTCCCCCGGCGCAACGACTGCGTTCGGCCTCCTGGAGGGGCGTTGGCGGCTGCTCCAACTTGCCCGCTCGAATCCTCACATTGACGTGCGCCCCCCAGCGTGCACGTGGCGGCCGCTTTCGTAGGATGGCGTAGAGCGAAGCGAAACCCATGCGGCACAGGTAACAGAAACCCTCGGACGCCCGGAAGGACCGTGCTTGAGCGCTTGCTTTGAATCCACAACAGCTGACGCAGACAGAGCCAATGAAAACGTCACAGGTCCGACATGAAACCGTCATCCAACCCCACGAAGATGGCCCTGCATCCAACGGCAGATGGATGCATGCAGAATGCTTCTGATTGGCAGGCCCGCCTGGGCATGGACCGACCTCTTGCAGGTCGGTTTTTTTTGCCTGGAACATCCTTCACCGCCAGCCAGGAGCGCTGCAACCTCAGCGCAACATTCCTCCCCTAGGCTGCGCACAGTTTTCCCCGAGGCCGAACCCGTGACACGCGTTGCAAGAGATCTGCGCAAGAACCTGGAAAGAGTCGCCATCCACAACGAGGACGCCGCCATCGCCGTGATGCGCGCCGCCGACCGAATCGGCGACGAGTCCCTGCGCCAGCAACTGTTCATCGTCATCCAGCGCATGAACCAGGACGCCCTGGACCTGCGCGCCATGCGCGACGCCGTCTGACGCGCGCCTGGCCGCCCCGACGGCTCAGGCCTCGCCGAGGCAGGCGATGGCCCGCAGCACGTCCCTGAACGCCTCGATCTGCTGTTCGCTGAAGCGCGAGAACACCCGTTCCTGCTGCTGCTCGGCGATCTCCCAGAGGGTTTCCGCCTGGTCCATGCCCACCGGGGTCAGGCTGCACCCGCTGGGATCGCCGCAGAGCATGCCCTTGCGGGTCAGCGTGTCCACCGCCGCCTCGATCTCCCGCGTCGGCATCGCCACCAGTTGCTGCAGCGCGGACATGTCCAGGCTGGCGTCCTTCTCCAGCACCATCAGCATGCGCGCCTCGCTGGTGCGCAGGCCGGTGGCGAGCTGCCGCGGCTGGTAGTCCTCCTGGTAGCTGCGCACCGCCTGGGTCATCAGGTAGTAGAGGTTGTGGCTGAGGCGCCCCTGGAAGGCGGTACGGGTGGCCGCCTCGTTCTTCTTCAGCAGGCGCGGATGGGGCAGCACCGCCGAATAGGCACCCTGGTGATAGAGCAGCGGCGCGCGACCGAAATCGTCGAAGGCGACGACCTTGCCGATCAGGATCCAGTGATCACCGCCGTCCAGCTCCTGATACTTCTCGCACTGAAAGCGCGCGGCGCACTCCTCCAGCAGCGGCACACCACCGGCCCCCTCCTCCACGCGCAGCCCGGCGAAGCGGTCCTCGCTGGGGCGGGCGAACTGGTTGGAAATGTCGATCTGGTCGGCGGCCAGCACGTTCACCGCGAAGTGCCCGGCGCGGGAAAACACCTCGTGGCTGGTGGCGCGCTTGTCGATGCTCCAGAGCACCAGCGGCGGGTCCAGCGACACCGAGTTGAAGCTGTTGGCGGTCATGCCCACGCGGCGCCCGTCGGCGGCGGCGGTCATGACGGTCACTCCGGTGGCGAAATTGCCCAGGGCACGGCGGAAGGCACGCGGGTCGAAGCCCGCTTCATTGTTCTGTTGGGTCATGGCGAATCCTCGCAACCGGGCAACGCCCGGCTGGCAGGTGGACGATCGGGGTGGAGGCGGAGCCGGTCAGACCATGCTCGGGTCGGGTTCGAGGCCCATCAGTTCGCGACCGAGGATCTGCGCGCACACGTCGTAGTCGGTGTAGGCGTGGGCGCCGGTCATGTGAGCGTCGCGGAACAGGCGCTGCATCTCGTTGGACTCGAACCAGGCGGTGCCGCCGGCGGCCTCGAACAGGCGGTCCACCGCCTGGATGCACATCTTCACCGCGTAGGCCTGGTTGGTGCGCCAGAAGGCCAGGGTCTGGCGGTCCGGGTACTGATGGCGCTCACCGTGCTCGGCGTGCTCCTGCCAGGTCTTCTCCAGGAAGGCACGGGCAGCGGCGACCTGGTGGGTGGACTCGGCCAGGCGCATCAGCGCCGGGGTGGCGGTGCCGACGCTGACGCCGGTGTAGGCGCGTACGCGGTTCTTGGTCTTCTCGGCGAAGGCCACCAGCATGCGCTCGGCGACGCCCAGGCTGATGGCCGCGAAGCCGCTGGCGAAGTACGGGCGATAGGGGGCGTAGAAGATCTTGCTGTCCGGGTACAGGCCGAAGCCGGCGGAGCGGCCTTCCATCATGTCCTTGGCCGCTTCGATACGGTGGTCGGGGATGAACACATCCTTGAGGATCAGGGTCTTGGTGCCACTGCTGCGCATGCCGGCGACGAACCAGTCGTCACGGATCTCGTAGTCGGCGCGGGGCACCACGCCGAAGCAGTAGACCGGCGGTTCGCCCTCGCCCGCCGGACGGCGGAAGCCGACGATGGCCCATTCGGCATGGTCGCAACCGCTGCTCCAGCCCAGCTCGCCGTTGAGGATGATGCCGCCCTCGACGTTCTCCGCCTTGCCGAACGGCGCGATGCTGCTGCTCGCGGTGGCGTCCGGGTTCTCGCCCCAGATCTCGTCCTGCAGGCGCTTGGAGAACATCGCCAGCTGGTGGCTGTGGGTGCACAGCAGGCTGAAGGCCCAGGCAGTGCCCCCGCAGGCGCCGGCCAGGGCGACCACGCAGTCGGCGAATTCCGGCAGGGAGACCTCCAGGCCGCCATAGGCCTTGGGCTGGAGGGCCCGGTGCATGCCGATGCCCTTGAGCAGGGCGATGTTCTCGGCGGGCACCATGCGCTCCTGCTCCGCGCGGGCGGCGTTGGCAGCGATGGCGGGCAGGATGGCACGGAGGTCGGCGAGCAGAGGATTTGGCTTTTTCATGCGGGATACCCAGTCTATTTATTGTTAGTCGCCACCGTTCGGGAGAAGCCCTGGCGCCCCTTGGTGAAAGGGCCCATGGCGGTGGCCTGGGGGTCATTATGAAGAGGTGGTGCCGGGCTAAAAATGCACGTTCCGGATACTCGATTGCACTTTTCATGGCCAATCGCCGGTTTCCGGCAACAGCGTCGCCCACGAACGCTTAATGTATTAACGATCCATCTTTTGCTTTAGCATTCACCGCCCAGAATCCAGCCCCCAAGCCCAGCCCGAACGCCCTCGATGATCCAGCTGCCCAACGCCCTGCGTGCCCTGCGCCATCGCAACTTCCGCCTCTATTTCACCGGTCATTGCATTTCCACCCTAGGCACCTGGATCCAGCAGGTGGCACTGGCCTGGCTGGTCTATCGCCTCACCGGCTCCGCCGCGCTGCTCGGCGTCACCACCTGCGCCGCCCTGCTGCCGCAGTTGCTGGTCGGTCCCTTCGCCGGTGCCTGGATCGACCGCCACGACAAGCGCCGCCTGCTGATCGTCGTCGAAGGCCTGCTCGGCCTGCAGGCCCTGAGCCTGGCGGCGCTCACCGCGAGCGGGATGATCGGCCCGACCCTGCTGGTGGCCATGGCCGCCCTGCTCGGCGTGCTCAACGCGGTGGACACGCCGCTGCGCCAGTCGCTGCTCAGCCAGTTCGTCGACGACCGTGCGGACCTGCCCAATGCCCTGGCCCTGAACGCCATGCTCTTCACCCTCTCGCGCTTCATCGGCCCGCCGCTGGCCGGGCTGCTGCTCGGCTTCGTCAGCGAGGCGGTGTGCTTCGCCCTCAACGCCGTGTCCTACCTCGCGTTGATGACCGGGCTGCTGTGGGTGCGCATGGCGCCGACGCCAAGGGCGGCGGGCTCGTTCCGCAACGTCTTCGGCGAGGGGCTGGAATACGCACGACGCGACCCGAAGATCCGCCTGATGATCCTCAGCGTGCTGGCCCTGAACCTCACCGCGTCGAGCTACGTGGTGCTGCTGCCGGTGTTCGCCAAGGACATCTTCGGCGGCGACGCCACCACCCTCGGCTGGCTCTGGGGCGCGGCCGGGGCCGGCTCGCTGCTGTCGAGCATAGTGCTCGCCAGCCACGCCGGCGGCAACGCCCTGTCGCGGCTGATCCTGCTCTCCTCCGCCGCCTGCGGGCTGGCCATGCTGGTCTTCGCCTGGAGCAGCCACCTGCCGCTGTCGCTGGCGGCCATGGCGGTGCTCGGCTTCGGCATCTCCTGCAGCAACGTCGGCACCAACATCATCCTGCAGAGCAGCGCCCCGGAAGCCTTGCGCGGCCGTGTCGTGGCGCTCTACACCTCCACCCGATTCGGCTTCGATGCCCTGGGCGGCCTCGCTGCCGGCCTGCTCGCCTCGCACCTCGGCGCCCCGCCGGTACTGGCCCTGGGGGGCACGCTGCTGCTCGGCTACTGCCTGTGGCTGGCCCGCCACTCGAGCAGGATCCCAACGTAGCCGGCTGGCTCAGCGCCGGGCGAAGGTCGCTGCAACCAGGCAACAGGCTCCACAGCCGCCCATCACCAGTGCCATCGGCAGCGGCGTACCGTCGTAGAAGCTGCCCACCAGCGCGCTGGCCGCCGTGCCCAGGCCAAACTGGGTGGCTACCGCCAATCCCGCCGCCGCACCGGCGCGCTGGGGGAACTCGGCGAGCAGCGACGCCAGGCAGTTGGCCCCGAGCATGCCGGTGACGCTGACATAGAGCACCACGCACGCCACGATCGCAGGCAAGCCGCCCCACCCCGCCCCCACCAGCAGCACCAGGGCAAGCCCCGCCGTCGCCGCCACCAGCGCGCCGAGGAAGAGCAACCGGCGCGGCCCCAGCCGCCCCACTAGCCGCGCATTGAGCGTGGTGACGAGGATGATGCCGGCGATGTTCAGCCCGAACAGCCAGCCGTAGCCCTGGGGCGAGACGCCGAAGTGGCCGATGTAGACGAAGGGCGAGGCCGTGATGAAGGCGAACATGCCGGCGAAGCAGCTGCCCATGCAGAAGATGTAGCCCAGCGCCCGTGGCCGCAGCGCAAGGTGCCCATAGGCGATGAAGGCCGCAGCCAGGGAATGGCTGCGCGCCTGCGGCGGGTGGGTCTCGGGAATCTTCAGCGCCACCGCCGCCAGGCACAGCCCGGCGAAGCCCATCAGCAGCAGGAACAGCGAACGCCAGCCGGCGAGCAGCATCAGGTAGCCGCCCAGCAGCGGCGCCACCAGGGTGGCGAACATGGTCACCAGGTGCATCAGCGACAGCACCCGCGCCGCATCGCTCACAGGGAACAGATCACGCACGATGGCCCGCGCCAGCACCGAAGCCGCAGCGCCACCCAGGGCCTGCAGCAGGCGCCAGGCCAGCAGGTGCTCGACCTCGCCCGCCAGCGCGCAGCCCAGGCTGGCCACCAGGTAGAGAGCGATGCCGCCCAGCAGCAGGCGCCGCCGGCCGAAACGGTCCGACAGCGGCCCATAGGCCAGCATCCCGAGGCACAGCCCGGCGAGGAACACGCCGATGGTCATCTGCACCCGCGCCTCCGGCGCCCCCAGGTCATGGGCGATCAGCGGCAGGCTGGGCAGGTACATGTCGATGGACAGCGGCCCGAAGGCCACCAGGGCGGCGAGCAGCAGGATCAGGCGCTTGGGGTTGGCGGTCATGGGGTTCCTGGGTGTCGTTCGGGTGGGTGAGGCGCCGGGCTGTTCAGTGGGTCCCCGCGTTCGCGGGGATGACAGGGTCGGGTACGGACGCTTTGCATGACCGTCACCCTCGCGAACGCGAGGGCCCACTCAGGAAGCCAGGTCGATCAGAGGCTCAGCAGCCACAGGCTCAGGCCCGGGAAGGCCACCAGCAGGACGATGCGCGCCAGGTCCGAGCAGAGGAACGGCACGATGCCCCTGGCGGTCTCGCCGTAGGGCACGTCGCCGGCGGCACGCTGGACGATGAACAGGTTCATGCCCAGGGGCGGATGGATCAGGCCGATCTCCACCACCATCAGCGCGAGGATGCCGAACCAGATGGACTTGTCGGACTCGCTCAGGCCGAAGAAATCCAGGCCCATGATCATCGGGTAGAAGATCGGGATGGTCAGCAGGATCATCGCCAGCGAATCCATCACGCAGCCCAGTGCCAGGTACAGGCCGAGGATGATCACCAGCACCAGCATCGGAGCCAGGCCGCTGCCGATCACCCAGGCCGCCAGCTCGCCCGGCATCTGGGTCAGCGCCAGGCCGGAGTTGAGCAGGTCCGCGCCCAGCAGCACGAGGAAGATCATCGCCGAGGTTTCCGCCGTGCCCAGCAGGCTGGCGCGCATGCCCTTCCAGCGCATGCCGCCCTGGGTGACGGCGAGGATGCCGCAGGCCGCCGCGCCGATGGAGGCCGCCTCGGTGGGGTTGGCCCAGCCGCCGTAGATGCCGACGATCACCACCAGGAACACGCCGATCACCGGCAGCACGTTGACCAGCGCGCGGCCGCGCTCGGCCAGCGATGCCCTGGGCGAGACGGTGGCCTGGGACTCGTCCCGCGCCACCATGATCCGCAGCACCAGCACGTAGCCGATGATGGCGATCACCCCCGGCACCACGGCGGCGACGAAGAGCTTGGCGATGGATTCCTGGGTCAGCACCGCATAGATGATCAGCGGCACCGACGGCGGGATGAGGATGCCCAGGGTGCCGCCGGCCGCCACGGTCGCGGTGGCCAGGCGCCCGGAATAGTTGTGCCGGCGCAGCTCGGGCAGCGCCACGTGGCTCATGGTCGCCGCGGTGGCCAGGGAGGAGCCGCAGATGGCGCCGAAGCCCGCACAGGCGCCGATGGCGGACATGCCCATGCCGCCCTTCCAGTGGCCGATGAAGGCCGAGGCGCAGCGGAAGATCGAGCGCGACAGGCCGCCGTGGGTGGCGAACTGGCCCATCATCACGAACAGCGGGATCACCGCCAGGTCGTAGTTGGACAGGCGCGAATAGGCCAGGTCGTTGAGGGTGAACAGCAGGCTCGACAGGTCGCCGTCGTTGACCGCCCAGAAGCACGCCGCGCCGCCGACCAGCATGGTCAGGCCGATGTGAACCCGCAGCAGCAACAGGGTCATGGTGATCGCCAGTGCGATCAGCCCCAGGGCCAGGCCGCTCATGCCTCACCTCCCGCACCGCCCAGCACCCGCGCCACCCGGGCCAGGGCACAGAGCCCCAGGAGCACCAGGCTCGGCACGATCAGCGCCAGCGGAATCCACAACGGGATCGACAGCAGCGTGGTGACGTCGCCGAACTCGCGGTTGTCGAGCATCTGCAGGCTGGTGCGCCAGGCCAGCAGCCAGGCCACCGCGCAGCACAGCAGGTGGGCGAAGGCGTCCAGCACCCGGCGTACCCCGGCGGGCAGCCAGTTGGTCAGCGCGTCCACGCGGATGTGCGTGCCGCGCAGCTCGCACAGCGGCAGGAAGGCGGCGATGGCCACCGCAGCCCCCACCTCCACCAGTTCCATGTCGCCACGGATGGGCGTGGAGAACAGCTTGCGGCCGACGATGGAGACCACCGACATGCAGACCAGGGCCAGGATGATGCCGCCGCCCGCCAGGGCGAAACCATGAGTGACGCGCAGCAGGGCCCGGCGTACCAGGCCCCCCTGATCGCGCGCGTCGAGATCGAAATGCAGCGATTCCTTCATGGCCTCAGTGCCCCGAGCCGGCCAGGGTGCGCACGGCTTCCACCAGCGCCTTGCCGTCCAGCCCCTTGGCATCCGCCTCGTCGATCCAGCCCTGCACCGCGCCCTCGGATGCCTTGCGCATCTCGCCGTAGGCGGCGTCGTCCAGCACCACCAGGCCGTCGGCCGGCGTCGCGTCGTGGGCCTTGGCGGTGGCCGCATCCCAGGCGGTGGCGAAACGCTCGGACAGCGCCTTGCCGCTGTTGCGCTCGATGATCGCCTGCAGGTCCGCCGGCAGGCTGTCGAAGCGGCGCTGGTTCATCAGCATGGTCAGCACCGTGTAGCCGAAGGCCGGTTGCCCGGCGGGCACGTCGCTGTGGAACTGGGTCACCTCGTCGAGCTTGGTCGCCGGCACCACTTCCCAGGCGGCGAGCGCGCCATCCACCACGCCCTTGGAGATGGCCTCGGTCATCTGTGCCGGCGGCATGCTCACCGGGGTCGCGCCCAGGCTCTCCACGGTCTTCGCCGCCGTACGGCTGGAGGCGCGCAGCTTGAGCCCGGCCAGGTCGGCCAGGGTGCGCACCGGCTTGCCCCGGGCGTGCAGGCTCATGCCGCCGTCACCGTGCACCACCAGCACCTTGTAGCCCTTGAAGTCGTCCCGGGCGTAGTGCTCGTAGAAGTCCCAGATGATCGCGTTGCCGGCCTTGCCGCCCATGGGCAGGACGAAGGGCAGCTCCAGCGCCTCGACCCGGGGGAACTTGCCGGCGGAATAGGCCGGCGCGGTCCAGACGATGTCCGCCACGCCGTTGCGCGCCATGTCCGCGAGCTTCGCCGGGGTGCCACCCAGCTGCATCGACGGGTAGAGCTGGCACTTCAGGCGGTCGCCCGACTCCTGGCGCAGTTGCTCGCACCAGGGCTCGATGATGTTGAGCTGGGCGTTGGAGGTGGATGGCAGGAAGTGGGCGACCTTGAGGGTGATGGTCTCGGCCTGGGCCGAACCGGCGCCGAGCAGCGCCGCGCACAGCGCGGGAATTGCGAGGGATTTCATGGCGATAGCTCCGTCTTGTTGTTGTAGCCAGTCACGTCGGCGCTGGCGGCTGGGAAGCGAATACCGTTAATACATTAATTTTTATCGCTTGCCTGTCAACAGAAAGAAGCGACCCTGGCGGGTATACGAAAGGCTAAAGTGATTTATCAGGAATATTAAATCCCTATTTTTCAGATATTTATAGAATATTTTAGATGTAGATTATCAAGTCTCTCTCTCGAAACGCCTTTCAAGGCATATTGTTAATATTTTAATTAATGACTAGATTGCGCGGGCCGACGCCACGGCTAGAGCGAGGCGTTCGGCCCCGACAGACCTTTCCTAGAGAC
The DNA here is from genome assembly GCF_018408275.1 of Pseudomonas sp. Pc102. Classification (NCBI taxonomy): domain Bacteria; kingdom Pseudomonadati; phylum Pseudomonadota; class Gammaproteobacteria; order Pseudomonadales; family Pseudomonadaceae; genus Pseudomonas; species Pseudomonas sp. Pc102. The sequence continues at coordinate 3,667,741 of NZ_AP021905.1, forward strand.
AAGAACAATGACCAGGAAAATACGCACGACCCACGCCCTCACCTGCCTGCTGGCGACCCTCGCCGGCAGCGCCCACGCAGACCTCGTCAAGGACAGCAAGGCCAGCATCGAGGCTCGCAACATGTACATGAACCGCGACTTCCGCCAGGGCGGAGCGCCCCAGGCCAAGGCCGAGGAATGGGCCCAGGGCTTCACCGCGCGCTTCGAGTCCGGCTTCACCGAAGGCACCATCGGCGTCGGCCTCGACGCCATCGGCCAGGTGGCGATCAAGCTCGACTCCAGCCGCGACCGTCGCGGCACCGGCCTGCTGGCCTACGGCGCCCAGAGCCTGGAGCCCGAGGACAACTACAGCGAGCTGGGCCTGACCGCCAAGCTGCGCGCCTCCAGGAGCGTGCTGCGCATCGGCACCCTGCAGCCGCAGTTGCCGGTGGCGGCCTACAACGACGTGCGCCTGCTCTCCTCCACCTACGCCGGCGGCCTGCTCACCTCGCAGGAATTCGACGGCCTGACGCTCAACCTGGGGCGGCTGGAGAAGATCAACCTGCGGGATTCGTCGAGCAACGACGAGATGAACTACGGCGGCGTGGAAAGCGCGCACCTGGACCTGCTCGGCGGCAGCTACGCGCTCAGCCCGGCGCTGACGCTGAGCTACTACCACGCACAGATGCAGGACATCTATCGCCAGCACTACCTCGGCCTGGTGCACAACGCCACCCTCGGCGAGGGCATCACCCTGAAGACCGACCTGCGCTACTTCGACACGGGCGAGGACGGCGAGCACCGCTATCGCAGCGCCGCGCGGGTTGACGGCGGGCGCATCGACAACCGCTTCTTCAACGGCATGGTCACCCTCGGCATGGGCGCCCACAAGTTCGGCCTCGGCTACCAGAACCTCTCCGGCGACGGTGATTTCGCCTACCCGGGGCTGGACCCCTACTCGGTGAACCTGGTGACCTTCAACGTCTTCACCAAGGCCGAGACCGATGCCTGGCAGGCGCGCTACGACTTCGACTTCGTCGCCCTCGGCGTACCCGGCCTGAGCTTCATGACCCGCTACGTCAGCGGCAGGAACGTGCAGACCGCCACGGTGCAGGACGGCCGCGAGTGGGAGCGTGACACCGACCTCGTCTACACCTTCCAGGACGGATCGCTGAAGGGCCTCAACATCCGCCTGCGCAACGCCACCTTCCGCTCCGGCGACGGCCTGCGCACCGACGTCGACGAGAACCGCCTGATCATCGGCTACACCCTGCCGCTGTTCTGATTGTCGCGTGCGGTAAGCGGAGTCGCTGGCGAGCGATCCACCAGGAGAGCTTCGCGAGCAGAGCTCGCTCCTACAAACCCATGCCCGGTGCACGCTCCCTCCCGTGGGAGCGGATTCATCCGCGAAGCGATGTGCAAGGACTCCCCGGACTGAAGTCCGGGCTACGGTGCCCCTTGGACCCTGTAGCCTGGGCTTCAGCCCGGGAACGGAGCTGGCACGAACCTACCCCCCGTTACGCGCCCGGTACTCGCCGGGCGTGATGCCGGCATGGCGGGAGAAGAAGCGGCTGAAGTAGGCCGGGTCCTTGAAGCCCAGCTGGTAGCAGATCTCGTTCACCGAGCCGCCGGTGAACAGCAGCAGCCGGCGCGCCTCCTGCATCAGGCGCTCATGCACCAGGCGCTTGGAGGGCAGGCCCGCGACCCGGCGGCAGATGTCGTTGAGGCGCGCCTCGGTGACGCCGATCTGCCGCGCATAGTCGGCCAGCGACCAATGCTGCGGGTAGTGCTCCTCGATCAGCGCGTTGAAGCGGTGGAAGAACTGCAGGTCGTCCCGCCGCGCCGGCTGCGCCTTGAGCGAACGGGTGGAGAGGCGCAGCAGGCTGATGAAGATCAGCCGGGTCAGCGCCTCCAGACTTTCCGCGCGGCCGGAGTGCTGGCTGCGGAACTCATCGCCAAGGTAGTCGAACAGCTGGTCGAGGCGCCGCACCTCGGCGGCAAAGCTCTCGTCCAGCTCGTCGAAGGCCACGCAGACGGCACCGATCTGCGGCCCGGCGGCCAGGCCGCGCCCGGCATCCAGCAGCGGCCACACCAGTTGCTGGCGCACGGTCAGCACATGGCCGTCGGCGTCCGCCTCGGTGACGAAGGAATGGGGGATGGTCGGCGGGGTGAGGAAGAACAGCGGCCCCTGGCGGTGGTACTGCTGCTCGTCGAGGTAGACGCGCACCGAGCCGCTCTTCACGTAGTGCACCTGGAAGAAGCGGTCGTGACGGTGCACCGGCATGTTGCGGCCGAAGAAGTCGGCCAGCCGGCCCAGTTGCTCGTAGTGCACGTCGGCATCGGCGTAGCGCTGGTCGTAGACCTGGCCGATGTCGATATTGGGAATCGGGGAAGACGCCATGGTCCGCAGCCTCACCCGATCGCCATCAAGGTTTTATCTGCTTGAGCTCGTTCAGCAGCCCCAGCAGTTGCTGCAGCTTCTCTTCGCCGAACTGTTCCTGGATGCGCTGGTAGTTGCTCTCCATGCCGTCGCTCATGGACACGAAGCACTGCTGCCCCTGCTCGGTCAGGCCTACGTAGACGCGGCGCTGGTCCTGGGGGGACTTCCAGCGCCGGACGATGCCGTCGCGCTCCATGCGCACCAGCACGCCGGTCATGCTCGGCTTGAGGATGCAGGCCTGGTGCGCCAGCTGGTGGCTCTCCATCTCGCCGTTCTGCCGCAGGATGCGGATCACCCGCCATTGCTGCTCGGTCAGCCCGTGCTGGTTGAGCAGTGGGCGGAAGAACCCCATCGCCGCCTCGCGTGCCTGCAGGAGGGTCAGGGTCAGGGAAGGTCTGGGCGTTGCCATGTGTGCTCCGGATGAACGCGATGGCGGATTTAAGCAACAACCGGCGCCACGAAGCAAACCCCCGCGCGCCTTGTCACGCCCGGTCAAGGCCTTGGCAGGAATGGACAATCCGCGGGCTGCGGCGGGGTTTCTAATGGGCTCGTCGATCACATCGTCCTTTGGTAGGGCTTGATCATCGTTAATATATTAATTATAAAGTTAGCATGTTAACGAAATGACTTCGGGCGCCGCTCCTACACCGTCATGAGCGCGCCCTCTTTTCTTCCGGGGATGACCCCGTAGCTTCAGGAGTGAACCCATGCGTCGCGCAACCAGCGAAGCCGCTACCGGTACCCTGTTCGGCGTCGCGCTGAACTACAGGGGCCTGCTCGAAAGCCGCCTGGCCGAGTTCGACCAACCGCCTTACCAGAAGCCGCCGGTCAAGCCGGTGCTCTTCATCAAGACCCCGAACACCCGCAACCACGACGGCGGCGCCGTGCCCTTCCCGGCCGGCGAGCGCCTGCAGCCGGGCCCGGCCCTGGGCGTGGTGATCGGCCGCGACGCCAGCCGCGTCGGCGCCGAGGACGCCCTGGCCCACGTGGCCGGCTACGTCATCGTCAACGAGTTCAGCCTGCCGGAAACGAGCTACTACCGCCCGGCGGTGAAAGCCAAGTGCCGCGACGGCTTCTGCGCCCTCTCCGATGAGCTGGTGCCGGTCGAGGGCATCGGCAACCCGCACGCCCTGGGCATCCGCCTGCGGGTGAACGGCGAGCTGCGCCAGGAGAACATCACCGCCAACCTGGTGCGCAGCATCCCCCAGCTGATCGCCGAGATCAGCGAGTTCATGACCCTGCACGAAGGCGACGTGCTGATCACCGGCACCCCGGAAGGCCGTGTCGACGTGCAGCCCGGCGATGAGGTGGTGGTGGAGATCGACGGCCTCGGCCGCCTCGCCAACACCGTGGTTGCGGAATAAGGAGTCCCTGATGAAACACGCACGCATCCGATACCAGGGCGACATCCACGCCGTGACCGTCGAAGACGGCAACGCCGTCCGCCTCGCCGATGGCCGCCTGCTGGCCGAAGACCAGGTCGAGTGGCTGCCCCCGGCCACCGGCAGCATGTTCGCCCTCGGCCTGAACTACGCCGACCACGCCGCCGAACTGGCCTTCAAGGCGCCCACCGAGCCGCTGGCCTTCATCAAGTCCCCCGGCACCTACACCGGCCACAACCAGGTGACCTGGCGCCCGGACAACGTCGCCTACATGCACTACGAGTGCGAACTGGTGGCGGTGATCGGCAAGCCCGCGCGCAACGTCAAGCGCGAGGACGCCCTGCAGTACCTGGCCGGCTACACCGTCTGCAACGACTACGCCATCCGCGACTTCCTCGAGAACTACTACCGCCCCAACCTGCGGGTGAAGAACCGCGACTGCACCACCCCGGTCGGCCCCTGGATCGTCGACGCCGCCGACGTGCCGGACCCGTCGAAGCTCAGGCTGCGCACCTGGATCAACGGCGAGCTGAAGCAGGAAGGCACCACCGCCGACATGATCTTCGACATCCCCTACCTGATCGAATACTTCTCCAGCTTCATGACCCTGCAGCCGGGCGACATGATCGCCACCGGCACGCCGGAGGGCCTGGCCGACGTGGTGCCGGGCGATGAAGTGGTGGTGGAAGTGGAAGGCGTCGGCCGCCTGGTCAACCGAATCGTCAGCGAAGCCCAGTTCTTCGCCCGCAAACAAGAGGCATGAGCAGCATGATCAAGCACTGGATCAACGGCCAGGAAGTCGAAAGCAAAGAGACCTTCGTCAACTACAACCCGGCCACCATGGACGCCATCGGTGAAGTCGCCAGCGGCGGCGCCGAGGAGATCGCCGCGGCCGTCGCCGCCGCCAAGGACGCCTTCCCCAAGTGGGCCAACACCCCGGCCAAGGAGCGCGCCAGGCTGATGCGCAAGCTGGGTGAGCTGATCGATGCGAACGTGCCCAAGCTGGCCGAGCTGGAGACCCTGGACACCGGCCTGCCAATCCACCAGACGAAGAACGTGCTGATCCCCCGCGCCTCGCACAACTTCGAGTTCTTCGCCGAGGTCTGCACCCGCATGGACGGCCACAGCTACCCGGTGGACGACCAGATGCTCAACTACACCCTCTACCAGCCGGTGGGCGTGTGCGGCCTGGTCTCCCCGTGGAACGTGCCGTTCATGACCGCCACCTGGAAGACCGCACCCTGCCTGGCCCTGGGCAACACCGCCGTGCTGAAGATGAGCGAACTGTCGCCGCTGACCGCCAACGAACTGGGTCGCCTGGCGCTGGAAGCCGGCATCCCCAAGGGCGTGCTCAACGTGGTGCAGGGTTACGGCGCCACCGCCGGCGACGCCCTGGTCCGCCACCCGGACGTGCGCGCCATCTCCTTCACCGGCGGCACCGCCACCGGCCGCAAGATCATGCAGACCGCCGGCCTGAAGAAGTACTCCATGGAGCTGGGCGGCAAGTCCCCGGTGCTGATCTTCGATGACGCCGACCTCGACCGCGCCCTCGACGCCGCGCTGTTCACCATCTTCTCGCTCAACGGCGAGCGCTGCACCGCCGGCAGCCGCATCTTCATCCAGGAGACCGTCTACGACCGCTTCGTCGCCGAGTTCGCCGCCCGCGCCAAGCGCCTGATCGTCGGCGACCCGCAGGACCCGAAGACCCAGGTCGGCTCGATGATCACCCAGGCCCACTACGACAAGGTCACCGGCTACATCCGCATCGGCATCGAGGAAGGCGCCACCCTGCTGGCCGGCGGCCTGGAGCGCCCGGCCAACCTGCCCGCGCACCTGTCCAGGGGCCAGTTCATCCAGCCCACCGTCTTCGCCGACGTGGACAACCGCATGCGCATCGCCCAGGAAGAGATCTTCGGCCCGGTGGTGTGCCTGATGACGTTCAAGGACGAGGCCGAGGCCCTGCGCCTGGCCAACGACACCGAATACGGCCTGGCCTCCTACATCTGGACCCAGGACATCGGCAAGGCCCACCGCCTGGCCCGTGGCATCGAAGCCGGCATGGTGTTCATCAACAGCCAGAACGTGCGCGACCTGCGCCAGCCGTTCGGCGGTGTGAAGGGCTCCGGCACCGGCCGCGAAGGCGGCCAGTACAGCTTCGAAGTGTTCGCCGAGATCAAGAACGTGTGCATTTCCATGGGGAGCCACCACATTCCCCGCTGGGGGCTGTGAGGCGCCGCGCCCCTTCTCGCCTTCGAGGAAGGGGCGCAGGATAACGATTACCGAGCGTGCACCGACAATCACAATGAACCCTGAAGGCCCGGCGGCGGGCCTTCCACTCGGAGTAACGACCATGGGCAAACTCGCTCTGGCTGCCAAGATCACCCACGTACCCTCCATGTACATCAGCGAGCTCGAAGGCCCGCGCAAGGGCTTCCGCAAGGCGGCCATCGACGGCCATATCGAGATCGGCCGGCGCTGCCGCGAGCTGGGCGTGGACACCCTGGTGGTGTTCGACACCCACTGGCTGGTCAACGCCAACTACCACATCAACTGCGGCAAGCAGTTCCAGGGGCTGTACACCAGCAACGAGCTGCCGCACTTCATCGCCAACATGGAGTACGCCTTCCCCGGCAACCCCGAGCTGGGCCACCTGCTGGCGGCGGAATGCAACCGCCTCGGCGTGGAGACCATGGCCCACGACGCCACCACCCTGGCGCCCGAGTACGGCACCCTGGTGCCCATGCGCTACATGAACACCGACCAGCACTTCAAGGTGATCTCGGTCTCCGCCCTGTGCACCTCCCACTACCTCAACGACAGCGCCCGCCTCGGCTGGGCCATGCGCAAGGCCGTGGAAGAGCACTACGACGGCACCGTGGCCTTCCTCGCCAGCGGCTCGCTCTCCCACCGTTTCGCCCAGAACGGCCAGGCCCCGGAATTCGCCACGAAAATCTGGAGCCCCTTCCTCGAGACCCTCGACCAGCGCGTGATCCAGATGTGGGAAGCCGGCGAGTGGGAGGAGTTCTGCGGCATGCTCCCCGAGTACGCGGCCAAGGGCCACGGCGAAGGCTTCATGCACGACACCGCCATGCTGCTCGGCGCCCTGGGCTGGTCGAAGTACGACGGCCACGCCGAAGTCATCACCCCCTACTTCGCCGCCTCCGGCACCGGCCAGCTCAACGCCGTGTTCCCGGTCACGCCGCAGGACGGCTCGACCATCCCGCAAGCGCAAGCCTCCAACCCGGCCGGCGTCGCCTCCGCCAGCCGCCTTTAGCCCCCGTGGCGGCTGGCCCCGGCCCGCCGCCACGTACCCGAACGCCACGCCAGCCGGTGGCGGATGCGCAGCCGCCATCCGCACCAGAGGAGGTCCGCATGCCCCACTTCATCGCCGAATACACCCACAACATCGAAGCCGAGGCCGACCTGCCCGGCCTGTTCGAGAAGGTCCACGCCTGCCTGGGTGCCTCCGGGGTCTTCCCCCTCGGCGGCATCCGCAGCCGTGCCGTGCGCCTGGACACCTGGCGCATGGCCGACGGCCAGCACGACTACGCCTTCGTCCACATGACCCTCAAGGTGGGCGCCGGCCGCGACCTGGCCACCCGCCGCCAGGTGGCCGATGCGCTGTTCGAGGTGATCAGCGGCCACTTCGCCGCGCTCCAGGCCCGGCGCCTGCTGGCCCTCTCCTTCGAGATGACCGAGCTGGACGCCGAGCTCAACTACAAGCTCAACAACGTGCACGCCTTCCTCAAGGGCCAGGCCGGCTGACCCCCGGCCCACCGTCGGCGCGGGGTGGCAACGCCCCGCGCCGCGCACCACGACGCGACTCCCGACAAGAAGTACAAGACCATGAGCACCGCCCACACCGCCTGCCCCACCGGCGCTGACCACGCCACCCGCGACACCACCCACCGCACCGTCACCTGGCGGCTCATGCCGCTGCTGCTGGTGTGCTACCTGTTCGCCCACCTGGACCGCATCAACATCGGCTTCGCCAAGATGCAGATGAGCGCCGACCTGCAGTTCAGCGACACCGTCTACGGCTTCGGCGCCGGCCTGTTCTTCATCGCCTACGCCCTGTTCGGCGTGCCCAGCAACCTGGCCCTCGACCGCGTCGGCCCGCGCCGCTGGATCGCCACCCTGATGGTGGTCTGGGGCGTGCTCTCCACCAGCATGTTCCTGGTGCAGGGCGCCACCGGCTTCTACGTCCTGCGCTTTTTGCTGGGGGTCGCCGAGGCCGGCTTCTTCCCCGGCATCCTCGTCTACCTCAACCGCTGGTACCCGGCCCGCCGCCGCGCGCAGATCACCGCCCTGTTCGCCATCGCCGTGCCCATGGCCGGGGTCATCGGCGGGCCGCTGTCCGGCGCCATCCTCGAAGGCTTCCACGACGCCCTCGGCCTGCGCGGCTGGCAGTGGATGTTCCTCCTCGAAGGCGCCCCCGTGGTGCTGCTCGGCCTGCTGGTCTGGGCGCGCCTGCCGGAGCGCTTCGATGACGTCGCCTGGCTCGACGACGCCCAGAAGCGCCAGCTGCGCGAAGACATGGCCCAGGAGGAACAGCGCAAGCCGATCACCTCCTTCGCAGGCATCCTGCGCGACCGCCACGTCTGGCTGCTGGTGGCCATCTACTTCGCCGTGATGCTCGCGGTGAACACCCTGGCCTTCTGGATGCCCACCCTGATCCACGGCGCCGGCGTCGCCCGCGACAGCCAGGTCGGCCTGCTCAGCGCCGTGCCCTACCTCGCCGGGGTGTTCTTCATGCTCGCCTGCGGCCGCTCGTCGGACCGCCACCGCGAACGCCGCTGGCACCTCAGCGTGCCGCTGCTGATGTGCGCCGTGGGCATCGCCAGCAGCGGCCTCGCGCCCACCAGCGCGATCCCCGTGCTGGCCGGCCTGATCATCGCCGGCATGGGCGCCAGCGCCGCCCTGCCGATGTTCTGGCAGCTGCCGCCGGCCTTCCTCTCCGACAAGGCCCAGGCCGCCGGCATCGGCCTCATCAGCTCCTTCGGCAGCATCGCCTCGTTCCTCGCGCCCTACCTCATCGGCTGGATGCGCGACACCACCCAGAGCGCCAGCCTCGCGCTGTTCGTCCTGGCCTTCTTCATCGCCCTCGGCGCCGGACTGGTGCTGCGCACCCCGGCTGCCCTGGTCAACCCACGCTAAGAGAGACTCCACCATGCTCGACGCCACCCTGATCCAGCAGGCCGCCGCCCGACTCGACGCCGCCGAACGCTCGCGGCAGCAGATCCGCCAGTTCTCCCTGGACCACCCCGGCATCACCATCGAAGACGCCTACGCCATCCAGCGCGCCTGGGTGGCGCAGAAGATCAGCGACGGGCGCAAGCTGGTGGGCCATAAGATCGGCCTCACCTCCCGCGCCATGCAGGTGTCCTCCAACATCACCGAGCCGGACTACGGCGCGCTACTGGATGACATGTTCTTCGACGAAGGCACCGACATCCCCTTCGAGCGCTTCATCGTCCCCCGCGTGGAAGTGGAGCTGGCCTTCGTCCTCGGCAAGCCGCTGCGCGGGCCGAACGTCACCCTGTTCGACGTGCTCGACGCCACCGAGTGGGTCATCCCCGCCCTGGAGATCATCGACGCCCGCATCCAGCAGGTGGACCCGGAGACCCAGGCCACCCGCAAGGTCTTCGACACCATCTCCGACAACGCCGCCAACGCCGGCGTGGTGATGGGCGGACGCGCCGTGCGCCCCACCGAGATCGACCTGCGCCGCGTGCCCGCCGTGCTCTACCGCAACGGCGTGATCGAGGAATCCGGCGTCTCCGCCGCCGTGCTCAACCACCCGGCCAAGGGCGTCGCCTGGCTGGCCAACAAGCTGGCGCCGTACGACGTCACCCTGCAAGCCGGGCAGATCATCCTCGGCGGCTCCTTCACCCGCCCGGTGGCCGCCCGCCCCGGCGACACCTTCCATGTCGACTATGACCAGCTGGGCTCGATCGCCTGTCGGTTTGTCTGAAATCCAGCGGCAAGCTACAAGCGGCAAGTCGGTGCTCAACCTCTTGCGGCTTGCAGCTTGAAACTTGTAGCTCTCCGAAGGAGCCTCCCATGCCCCTCATCAACACCTTCAAACACCGCCTCCAGTCCGGTGACGCCCAGGTCGGCCTGTGGCTCGGCCTGGCCGACCCGTACTGCGCGGAGCTGGCCGCCAACGCCGGCTTCGACTGGCTGCTGATCGACGGCGAGCACGCCCCCAACGACCTGCGCAGCCTGCTCGGCCAGTTGCAGGCCGTGGCGCCCTACCCTGCCCAGCCGATCATCCGCCCGCCCATCGGCGACCCGGTGCTGATCAAGCAACTGCTCGACATCGGCGTGCAGACCCTGCTGGTGCCCATGGTGGACTCCGCCGCCCAGGCCGCCGAACTGGTGCGTGCCATGCGCTACCCGCCGTTCGGCATCCGGGGCGTCGGCAGCGCCCTGGCCCGTGCCTCGCGCTGGAACAGCATCCCCGGCTACCTGGACAAGGCCGACGAACAGATGTGCCTGCTGGTGCAGATCGAGAACCTCGACGGCCTGGCCAACCTCGACGCCATCGCCGCCGTGGAGGGCGTGGACGGCGTGTTCATCGGCCCGGCCGACCTCTCCGCCGCCATGGGCCATCGCGGCAACCCCGGCCACCCCGAGGTGCAGGCCGCCATCGAGGACGCCATCGCCCGCGTCCGCCGCGCCGGCAAGGCCGTCGGCATCCTCAGCGCCGACGAGGCCCTGGCCCGCCGCTACCTGGAGCTGGGCTGCAGCTTCGTCGCCGTCGGCGTCGACACCAGTCTGCTGATGAAGGCCCTGCAAGGCCTCGCCGGCCGCTTCAAGGGCACGCCCGCGCCGACGTCCAGCGCCGGCAGCGTGTACTGAACCCCACCTCATCCAAACCTCTTCTGCCCACCCGGCCCTGCTCACAGCGCCGGGCACGGGTGGGAACCGTCCTGAACAAGGCAGACCGATGAAACTCAACGACCTCAACCTGCTGCGCGAACAGGCCTACGTGAACGGCCAATGGATCGAAGCCGACGACGAAGGCCGCTTCGCCGTGACCAACCCCGCCAACGGCGAGCTGATCGCCGAAGTCGCCTCCCTCGGCCGGGTGGAAACCGCCCGCGCCATCGACGCCGCCCAGGCCGCCCTGCCCGCCTGGCGCGCCCGCACCGCCAAGGAGCGCAGCACGATCCTGCGTCGCTGGTACGAGCTGATCATGGCCAACCAGGAGGACCTGGCCCGCCTGCTCAGCTGGGAACAGGGCAAGCCCCTGGCCGAGAGCCGGGGCGAGATCGCCTACGGCGCCAGCTTCATCGAGTGGTTCGCCGAGGAAGCCAAGCGCGTCTACGGCGACGTCATCCCCCACGACAAACCCGGCCGCCGCCTGGTGGTGATCAAGCAGGCCATCGGCGTCGTCGCTGCTATCACCCCGTGGAACTTCCCCAACGCCATGATCACCCGCAAGGTCGGCCCGGCCCTGGCCGCCGGCTGCACCGTGGTGCTCAAGCCCGCCTCGGAGACGCCGCTGTCCGCCCTCGCCCTGGCCGCGCTCGGCGAGCGCGCCGGGATTCCCGCCGGGGTGCTGAACATCGTCCCCGGCACCCGCTCGCGGGAGATCGGCGCCGAACTGACCGGCAACCCACTGGTGCAGAAGCTCTCCTTCACCGGTTCCACCGGCATCGGCAAGCTGCTGATGGCCCAGTGCGCCGAGACCATCAAGAAGGTCAGTCTGGAACTGGGCGGCAACGCGCCCTTCATCGTCTTCGACGACGCCGACCTCGACGCCGCCGTGCAGGGCGCCCTCGGCTCCAAGTTCCGCAACACCGGGCAGACCTGCGTGTGCACCAACCGCCTGCTGGTGCAGCGCGGCGTCTACGACGAATTCGCCCGGCGCCTGGTGGCGGCGGTCAACGCCCTCAAGGTGGCCCCGGCCGACGACGACGGCGCCCAGCAGGGTCCGCTGATCAACACCAAGGCCGTGGCCAAGGTGGAGGAACACATCGCCGACGCCATCGCCAAGGGCGCCCGCGTCCTGGCCGGCGGCAAGCCCCACGCCCTGGGCGGCAACTTCTTCGAGCCCACCGTGCTCGGCGAGGTGACCCCGGAGATGCGGGTGGCCCGCGACGAGACCTTCGGCCCGCTGGCACCGATCTTCCGCTTCGACACCGAGGAGCAGGCCATCGCCATGGCCAACGACACCGAATTCGGCCTCGCCTCCTACCTCTACACCCGCGACCTCGGCCGCGCCTGGCGGGTCAGCGAAGCCCTCGAATACGGCATGGTCGGCGTCAACGAAGGCCTCATCTCCACCGAAGTCGCCCCCTTCGGCGGCATCAAGCAATCCGGCCTCGGCCGCGAAGGCTCCAAGTACGGCATCGACGACTACATCGAGCAGAAGTACATGTGCCTGGGCATCGGCTGATGCCGCCGTAGGTTGGCGCCAAGCGCAGCGCGGCCCAACGAGCAAGCCCAGGCCCCGCTGCACCACCCTGTGGGAGCGAATTCATTCGCGATGCTCTTCGCGGTTGAAACCGCTCCCACACCTCACCCACCCTCGGCCTGGCTGTAGGGGCGAATTCATTCGCCCAGCGGCGCCAAGCGCAGCACGGCCCAACGATGCAAGGCCAAGCCCCGCTGCACCACCCCGTGGGAGCGAATTCATTCGCGAGGCTCTTCGCGGTTGAAACCGCTCCCACAGATCAGTCCCAGCGGGCGACGAGTCGTGTAGGGGCGACTTCAGTCGCCAAGCGGTGCGCAACCCCGCCATGGGGCAAGAGATGCGAGGAGCCTCAGGGCCTGATGCCCTTCAGCTCCTGCAGCAGGCCCAGCAGCTCGTGCAGCTTCTCTTCACCCAGCTGCTGCTGGATGGACTGGTAGCCGCGCTCCATCTCCTGGCTCATGGACTGGAAGCAGGCCTCGCCCTGCTCGGTGAGGGCGAGGAGGATGCGGCGCTGGTCCTCGGCGACCTTGCGTCGGCGGACCATGCCGTCGCGCTCCAGGCGGGCGAGCACGCCGCTCATGCTGGGCTTGAGGATGCAGGCCAGGCGCGCCAGCTTGTGGCTTTCCATCTCGCCCTGCTGGCGGAGGATGCGGATCACCCGCCACTGCTGCTCGGTGAGGTCGTGGCGGTTGAGCTGGGGGCGGAAGAAGCGCATGGCCGCTTCGCGGGCCTGCAACAGGGTGAGGGTCAGGGAGGCGCGGGTATCGGGCATGGGTCGGGCAACGCTTGAAAATTAGTTCACAGTTTAACGAATCGAGCGCTACGCGTCATGGCGCGCGGCTCGCCTTGACCTTCGCCCAGAAGGCATCCAGCGCCGCCTTCTGCTCCACGGAAAGCCGTTCCAGCACATAGAGGCGCCGACGCTCGTCGCTCTTGAGCACCTGCATCGGCCGCTCCCTGGCCAGTTCCGCCAACTCCGGGCTGTCGGCCGCCAGCGGCGAGTAGAACTGGCTGGCGCGGGCATCGGCCAGGGCGTTGCGCGGCTCCAGCAGGTAGTCGATGAAGCGGTAGGCGAGGTCCGGCCGCTCGGCGTTGGACGGTATCGCCAGGCTGTCGATGAAGACCATCGCGCCCTCGTCGGGAATGCGGTAGCTGAGCGCCGGGTTGCGCGCGGAGGCAGTCAGCGCGTGGCCGATCCAGGCCATGGCCACGCACAGGCGGCCGTCGGCGAGGGCGTCGATATAGGCGTCGTTGTCCAGGTGGCGCACGGTGCGGGCGATGCCCAGCAGCGGCTGCAGGTTGCGCTCGATCTGCCGCGCGCCGTACAGCGACAGGCTGCGGCCCCGGTAGTTGAACCACAGCGAGGCGGTTTCCTCCGGGGCATCCAGCAGGCCCACGCCGCAAGCGGCCAGGCGCGAGGCCTGGCGCTCGTCGAACAGCAGGCTCCAGCTGTTGGGCAAGGGCCCGCCATAGGCGGCCTCGGCGAGGCCCGGGTTGACCACCAGCCCCACCGAGCCCCAGAGATAGGGCACCGCATAGCGGTTGGCCGAATCGATGCCGGCGAGCATCGCCAGCAGGCCGCTGTCGACGCTGCGGTAGTGGCTCAGCCGACCCGTATCCAGCGCTGCCAGCTGGCCTGCGCGGATCAGCCGCGACAGCTGGAAATGCGAAGGCACGACGATATCCAGGGGCTGCCCACGCCCCAGGGCGGCGTCCAGCTCCTCGGCTGCGGTCATGGTCTGGTACTCGACGCGGATGCCCGTCTGCTTCTGGAAGTCGGCCAGCACCTGTGGCTCGATGTAGTTCTTCCAGTTAAGGACCCGCAACACGTCCTCGGCCCGGGCTTCCAGGGCCAGCAACAGCATCACCAGACAGGCCAGCAGTCTCATCGCGCAACTCCTTGCAGGAAAGGGGGCCGGCAGCGCCGGATCGCCCATTAGGAGCGAGGTGAGAAGCCCGCGTCATGTTCCAGCCTGCCAGCCTCTTGCTTGCCCGTGCCGGATTGGCCTGCGCGTGACGGAGGCCACGCAATGGCGGCGGAAATATCGCCGTACAGGCCATTGCGGGCATTCATTAACCTGTTCATGATCGAGCGGGAATTCATCCCGCAAGGTGCCCCCATGAATGCCCTGCTACGCCAGCAGCCCCACCTCGGCCTCCGCCTCGCCATGCAGGCGCTTTCGGTCGCCCTGGCCGAGGCCGAACGCCACGGCGCCCGGGTCAGCATCGCAGTGGTCGACGCCGCCGGCCTGCCGATCCACAGCGCGCACATGGACGGCGCACCCGGCCCCAGCCGCGCGATTGCCCTGAACAAGGCCGTCACCGCCGCAGGCTTCGGGATCGCCACCAGCGCCTGGCAGGAGCGCCTGGAACACTGCTCCGCCGCCGTACGCCAGGGCCTGCCGCTGCAACCGGGGCTGGCCCTGTTCGGCGGCGGCGAACGCTTCCGCCACCAGGGCCAGGTGATCGGCGCCATCGGCATCTCCGGCGCTTCCGAGCAGCTCGACAGCCTCTGCGCCCGTGCCGCCGTGGAGCGCGTCGCAGAGCTGCTGGAGCCCGATGGCGGCGGCACCTGTCAGCCGTGATCAAGGTCGCGGGCAGTCAGGGACAAGACGCAAGGGCACCTCACGCCCCCTAATAGCGTCCAGCAGAACGCATTCCACTCACCGTTTCAGGCTGCAGTCATGATCAATATCGAGACACCCACCTACTACACGGCCACCAAGAAGTACGACCTCTCCTTCCCCTCCCTGGAAGCGGACCTGGAAGCGGATGTCGTCGTGATCGGCGGAGGGTTCTCCGGGATCAACACCGCGCTGGAACTGGCGGAGAAAGGCATCACCAACATCGTGGTGCTGGAGGCGCGCTACCTGGGCTTCGGCGGCACCGGGCGCAACGGCGGGCAGATCATGGCCGGCATCGGCCACGACCTGGAGAAGATCCGCAACGACGTGGGCGAGGACGGCCTGCGGCAGATCTTCGAGATCAGCGACCTGGGCGCCGACATCATCAAGGGCCGCATCGCCAAGTACGGCATCGACGCCGACTTCTGCCACGGCTACGGCTACATGGGCTTCAACGCCCGCCAGGAAAAGACCCTGCGCGCCTGGGAGAAGGAGTTCAAATCCCTCGGCTCGCCCCACGAGATCCGCTTCCTCGGCGGCTCCGAGGTCAAGCAGATCATCGGCTCCGACGCCTACAGCAGCGCCCTGCTGCACATGGGCGGCGGCCACGTGCACTCGCTCAACCTGCTGCTGGGCGAGGCCAAGGCCCTGGCCAGCCATGGCGTGAAGATCTTCGAATACAGCCCGGCGCTGGAGGTGAGCTACGGCGAGCGCATCACCGTGCGCACCGGCAAGGGCTCGGTCAAGGCCAGCAAGCTGCTCTGGGCCTGCGACAGCTTCCTCAACAAGCTGGAGCCCGAGCTGCACAAGACCACCATCAACACCTACGCCTTCCAGCTGATGACCGAGCCGCTGTCCGACGAGTTGATCCAGCGCATCAGCCCGATCCGCGGGGCCTACAGCGACATCCGCCCGGTCATCGACTACTACCGCGTGACCAACGAGAACCGCCTGCTGTTCGGCGCGGCCACCCCGTTCGTCGAGCACATCCCGGGCGACCTGAAGGCCTGGAACCGCAACCTGATGCTGAAGATCTTCCCCTACCTCAAGGACGTGAAGATCGACCTCGCCTGGGGTGGCCCCATGGCCTGCAGCGCCAACCTGTTCCCGCAGATCGGCACCCTGCCCGGCCGCCCCAACGCCTTCTTCGTGCAGGGCTACTCCGGCTTCGGCGTCACCCCCAGCCACATCATCTGCAAGGTGCTGGCCGAGGGCATGAGCGAAGGTTCGGCGCGCTACGACCTGATCAGCTCGGTGCGACGCATCGAGGTGGTCGGCAAGGACCATATCCGCCCGCTGCTGCTGACCGCCGGCAAGACCTGGCACCAGGTGTCCGGCTACTGGAACGGCCGCCGCTGACAGTGATCGACGCGGCTGCGCGTCGGCGGTACGGCGTTGGGATCGGCCCTGGAATGCTCATTCACAGATGTGAACTCCGCTTCCGCAGCCGCTCCCGCCTTGTACCGCTCTAGCTCGCTCGCGCCGGAAGCGGTGCAGCGGAAAAGCACATACCGTCATTCCCGCGAACGCGGGAACCCACTGAACAACCATCACTCGCAGGAGAACTGCCATGTCCCTCACCCCCATCAAGACCGGTATCACCCTCGCGGAACTGGATGCCTGGGGCACCGTCGCCGACCTGGGCTCGGAAATCCTCGAAGGCGAGGTCAAGGCCTTCGGCAAGATGACCGCCGGCGCCCCCACCGATCCGGTCAGCGCCGCCTACTTCGGCACCACCGGCGGCAAGTTCCGCATGGTCTATCCCTTCAACGAGCAGGCCACCGTGGTCAGCGGCGAGGTGATCCTCACCGACGAATCCACAGGCCAGACCACCCGCTTCAAGGCCGGCGACAGCTGGTATGTCGC
Source organism: Pseudomonas sp. Pc102 (assembly GCF_018408275.1). Lineage (NCBI taxonomy): Bacteria > Pseudomonadati > Pseudomonadota > Gammaproteobacteria > Pseudomonadales > Pseudomonadaceae > Pseudomonas > Pseudomonas sp. Pc102. The sequence continues at coordinate 3,684,457 of NZ_AP021905.1, forward strand.
CAAGGGCACCCCGGTGCTCTGGGAAGTGCCCGGCCAGAGCTTCGTCAAGCACTACTACGCCGTGGCCTGACCTTCCAGGCGCCTGCCCTGCGGGGCAGGCATCCGGCACTGGCACCCCCGGCGGCGATGGGCTGCAATACCCTCACCGCCCACGCGAGGGAATCCCCATGACGCCCACATCCGCCCCCGCCGAATTCGCCCGGCACTGCCTGCACACCTTCACCCACTTCGTGCCCGCCTCCCTCGGCGCCTTCTACCTGATCGACGACCAGTTGCAGGCCCGCGATTTCCAGCTGCTGGGCATGCACCCGCACATGCACGATGCCTACCTCGGCCACTACCGCCATGTCGATCCGCTGCAACCGCAACGCTGCCTGGCCACCGGCCTGCCGGTGATCCCGCTGAGCGCGGGCCAGGCGCGCCAGGACGAGGCCGGCAACCGCGAATACCAGAGTTTCCTGCGCGATCACCAGGTCATCGATGTGGTGGAGGTGATCGCCCAGGTCGACGCGCGCCCCGTGGCCGGGCTCTCCCTGCTGCGCTGCAGCGGCATGCAGGCGTTCAGCGACGGCGAGCTCGCCAGCCTGGACGCCCTCCAGGCGCTGATGCAGGCCGGCGCCCGCCACCTGGCTCCAGCAGCGCCGCTGCGCCTGGACGGCCTGACCCCGCGCGAACGGGAGATCGCCCTGCTGCTGCGCGAGGGCATCAGCAACAAGCAGCTCGCCCGCCACCTGGGCGTCGGCCTGCCGACTGTGAAGACCCACCTGCTCAACCTGTTCCGCAAGGTCGGCGCCAGCAGCCGCACCGAACTGGTGGCGATGCTGTTCCTCTGAAGCGTGACTCAGCGCGCCGGGTGCTGCGCCCGCGCATCGGGCGCGACGCCCGTCGGCAGCTCGCCCAGCTCGGTGCCCAGCAGGTGGTTGACGAAGAGGTGGAACAGCTCCGACTGGCTGGAGATGCCGAGCTTGCTGTAGAGGTGCTTGCGGTGGTTCTTCACCGTGCCCTCGGCGATCTCCAGGTGCAGCGAGATGGACAGGCTCGAATGCCCCCGCAGGATCAGCCCGACTATGGCCTGCTCGCGTGCGGTGAGACGGTCGGTGGCGAAGCCGGAGAAGGCCGCGGCCAGGTGCTCGGCGATGCTGCGCGCCGGCCGCGCGCCCATCGATGCCACCGCCACCCTGGCGTAATGGCGCTGCAGGAAGGCCTCCAGCGCCGGCTGGCACAGGCGCAGGGCGGCGATCTCCTCCCCGCGAACACCGGCGAGCCGTTGCAGCGCATCAGCGAGTAGGCAGCATAGGTGCCTCCCGGCAGCGGCGAGAGGAAGACGATCTCCTCGGCCAGGCTGCCCGAGGCCAGCGAGATGCACGGGTGCACATCCGGCGAGTTGAAGTATTCCCCTTCGAAGAAGGCGTCCGGCGCCAGCTCCCTCATGCGGTAGAGCCCGGCGGGCCGGCCATGGGCGCAGGCAGTGTAGACCGGGTCCAGCAGGTAGGTGCCGTTGACGTAGCGCTGCATCGCGCCGGGCTCGGGGATGCCATGCAGGTTGTCGTGCAGCAGCGCGGGGCTGCCGCCCGCCGGGTAGAGGAAGATGCAGCTCTGGTCGAAAGGTGCCAGGGCCTGCAACGCCGCGTCGACGCGGGGTGGGAAGGCCGGCGTCTCGAGGTCGGCGACCAGCGCGGGGAGGTGCGTATGCCAGGTTTCCAGGGCCTGCCAGCCCTGGGAATGGGAGAGTCCTGCGGGGTGCGCCATGCCTTCACCTTCTTGTCGTCGGCCGCCCCGCCCGGGTGCACGGAATGCTTGCGGGGCTGCGTTTCAGGGGTGTTTTCGAAGAAGCATTTTGCTTGCCACAACGGCCATCGCGCCAGGCCTTTCTGTTGCCTTGCAGAGCGAGCGTAGGGGCCACAGGCATCCCCCACCATCGCGTAAGTCTGCGTCAGAAAGGGCGTGTGAAAAGCGCCTTTCCCATTCATAACGTCAACGCCTAATCAAATGCGCTTGACGTTATGGATGACGCGTTTCAGCGGTGTGCCGACCAAGTCGCGGCGCCTGCTCAAGCATCGTGGAATGACGCTCGATCCGTTGGTTGTCCTGATGGATCGCCCGGCGGCTATCTGCTGCAGCAGCGCAACCCGCTGCCACAGCACGGGCGGGCTGAAGCCGGGCTGCGAGGCAGCCTCACTTAACCTCCAGCACCTTGCGCTCCAGCTCCGGGTCGGCCTCGATCTCGGCGTTGGTGAAGGGCAGCTTCTGCCATTGCTGGCGGGCGAAGAGTTCGGTCTGGTCGCTGTGGTGCGGCGAGCCGGCTTCGCTGGATTGGGAGAAGGCCAGCAGCCCGCGCGCCTGGGGCCCGTTGTCGTCGAAGGTCACCAGCTGCAGGTAGCTGGTGCCGCTGACCACTTCCAGGTGGTCGCCCTGCAACTCGCTCTGCATGGCGTTGTAGACGCCGAAGTGGCCGTCGCCGCCGGGTACGCCGATGGCGCCCGCGCGCTGGATGTCGCCCCAGCGGGCCTCTTCGGGGATACCGGCCCTGGCCACTTCCTCGCCAGCCGCGACCAGCGCCTGGATCACCTCGCCTCGCGCCGCCGGGTTCAGCCCGCGCGGGGTGACGGTCGGGCGCTGCGGATCGAAGGGCTCGCGCCAGCCATTGCCGATCCCGGCGAAGGCCTGCATGAAGTGCTGGAAATGCAGGAAGCCGATACCACTTTCGAGGTTGGCCTTGCCATCCCAGGCCGCCAGCGCCTTGCAGGGTGCGGCCAGCCCGGCGTTGCCCGCCTCGGCCTTGCACAACGCCAGCAGTTCGGGCAGCAGGCCGGTGGCCAGCCCCACTTCATTGTCGGTGACCAGCGCCTGGAGGACGTCGGCGCCGAGCAGTGCGTCGCCCTGCAGGCGGCCCAGGGCGAAGCGCGCACGCGGCGACAGCTCGCGGCCTTCACGGCTGACCAGCGGCGAGTAGCCGGCGAGCGGGCTGGCGGGGTTGCTCAGCCAGGCGCTGTCGTTGGAGTTCTGCACGAAGTCCTCGCGCTGCAGCACCGGCAGCTGCGCCGCCGGGGTGATGCCGGGCTGGGCGGCGCCGGCATCGGGGGTCCACTCGCAGGCACTGCGGTTGCCCTGCAAGGCGGGCAGGCCTTCGGCGGCCAGCTGCGGGATCACGCATTCGGCCAGTTGCCCGGGCAGCAGGTGCGGCACCACGGACTGGTTCATGTAGAGCGCCTTGCCGCTGGCGTCGGCGGCCAGGGTGTTGACCCAGGGGATGCCCTGGATCTTCGTCACCGCGGCGCGCAGAGCGTCGAGGTCACGGGCCTGGTTGATCGCGTACCACTGCTGCAGCACGCGGGTGTTGCCAAGGTTGGCGTCCTTCAGCGCCCAGGCTTCGCCGGCGGTCCACTCCAGCTTGCCCGGCCAGTCGAGCAACGGGCCGAAGCGCGATTCGTAGAGGTCGTGGCTGCGCACCGAGAGGGTGCCGTCGGCATTGCGCACCTGCACCTGCAGGCGGGTCTTGTTCAGCGTCTCGGTGCGGCCGTCGACGCGGTAACGGGTCGGGTCGCCGGGGTCGAGTTCCAGGCGGTAGAGGGTGAAGTGCGCGGAGGTGTCGACGGTGTGGGTCCAGGCCAGCTGCCGGCCGAAGCCGATGTTGACCACCGGCAGGCCGGGCAGCGCCGCCCCCATCACGTCGAGCTTGCCGGGAATGGTCAGGTGCAGCTGCCAGAAGCGCAGCGCGCCGCTCCAGGGAAAGTGCGGGTTGGCCAGCAGCATGCCGCGTCCGTTGGCACTGCGCTTGCCGCCCACGGCCACGGCATTGCTGCCACGCTCCAGGCGGAAACCCTCGGTGCGTGCGGCAGTGTAGCCGGCGTCCAGCCGCGCCTGGCGCACACCGGGCGGGGCAGCACCGATCAGCGCCTCGGCGAACTGCCCGGCGCCGCCTTCCACCAGTAGGCGCCGGGTCAGGCGCAGCAGGTCGTCGGCATCGATGGGGCGCAGCCAGCCCTCGCCCAGGCAAGGGGTGGTGCGTGCATCGGCTTCCTGCAGGTAGTGGTTGAAGCCGGCGGCGTAGCCGTCCAGCAGCTGGGCCACCTCACGCGTCTGCGCCTGGCGGAAGGCGGCGACGGAGGCCGGCTGGTTGAGCCAGGCGAAGAAGAAGTCGGACGGCAGGTTGTCGAGGTGGGCAGAGGACTGGCCCTGCTCGCCGAACCAGCGGGAGCGCTCGCCCCGGGCGGTGACGATCTCCTCGGCCAGCAGGCAGGCGTTGTCGCGGGCATAGGCGTAGCCGATGCCATAGCCGAGGCCGCGTTCGTCCGCCGCCTGGATGTGCGGGACGCCGTGGGCGGTCCAGCGGATGAGGGTGTCTCGCGGCGTGGCGGCCGGAGCAGCGGCCAGAACGGAAAAGGCCGGGCACAGCAACAACGCTGCGACACCGGCGGCAAGGCTGCGCATGGGCATCGGAAGTACTCGCAAGGGATGGGGAAGCGCGCCGGCGGGGCCGGCGCGGGCGAAGCGGTCAGCTGGCGGCGGCGAGGGCCTGCTGGAGGCCGCGCTCGACACGGGCGCCCGGCTCGATGTGGGCGTAGAGCGAGGCGGCGATCTCGTCGGCGCGGATCGGCAGCACCGACAGCAGGGTGTCGCTGAGCCCGTGGCTGGCCTGGCAGAAGCCCTGCATGTAGACGGCCGCCTGGCAACGCTCGTCGGTGCGGATGCGGTAGTCGCGGCCCACTTCGAAGTCGCCCATCCACTGCGCCAGGGGCTCCAGCAGGTGGCGATGGGCCTGGCGCTCGTAGCCGGTGGCGAGCACCACGGCGTCGTAGCGCTGCACGCTCTGCTCGCCGCTGGCGTTGTTGCGCAGCACCAGCTCGATGCCGTCGGCGCCGGCATTGGCGCGCTCCACGGTGCTGAGGATGTGGAAGGCGTGGCGGCGGATGCCGGAGACCTTCTGGCGGTAGAAGATGCCGTAGATGCGCTCGATCAGGTCGATGTCCACCACCGAGTAGTTGGTGTTGTGGTACTCGCGGATGAAGCGCTCACGCTCGGCACCGGTCTGGTTGAAGATCAGGTCGGTGAACTCGGGGGAGAACACTTCGTTGACGAAGGGGCTGTCGTCCGCAGGCTTGAGCGCCGAGCCGCGCAGGATCATGTCCACCTGCACCGAGGGGTAGCTGTCGTTGAGGTCGATGAAGGCCTCGGCCGCGCTCTGCCCGCCGCCGATGATGGCGATGCGCATGGGCTTGCCGCCGACGCAGGGCTGCCTGGCGATGCGCTCCAGGTACTGCGAGTGGTGGAAAACCCGGGCATCGTCCTTGAGATGGCGGAAGGCCTGGGGAATGCGCGCGGTCCCCCGGCGCTGACCACCACCGAACGCGTGGCGCGGACATGGGTCTCGCCGCCGGCATCGCGGGAGATCACCCGCAGCGCCTCGACGCGCTGGCCCTCCAGCACCGGCTCGATGGCCAGCACCTCCTCGCCGTAGCGGCTCTGCTCCTGGAACTGCCCGGCCACCCAGCGCAGGTAGTCGTTGAACTCCATGCGGCACGGGTAGAAGGTGCCGAGGTTGATGAAGTCCACCAGGCGGCCGTGCTGGTGCAGGTAGTTGACGAAGGAATAGGGGCTGGTGGGGTTGCGCAGGGACACCAGGTCCTTGAGGAAGGAAATCTGCAGCTCGCTCTGGGTCACCAGGGTGTTGCCGTGCCAGCGGTAGTCGGCCTGCTTGTCGAGGAACAGCGCATCCAGCGCACCCTGGTGGCGGGCACGCTCCTGCAGGGCGATGGCCAGGGCCAGGTTGGAGGGGCCGAAGCCGATGCCGATCAGGTCGTGGAGGGCGGTGTTCAGGGGCTGAGTCATGTCCAGTGTCCTCTGGAGGCGCCCCGGCGAGGGCGGCAGTCATTCGATGACGGCCCCACTGGCCGCCTGTTGACTAGGAACGAGGACAGGGAAATGAAATTTAGCCGGCGTGTCGACCGGCGTCAGGCGGACTCCCACTCGCGCATGCGCAGGCGACAGTGCTTCATGGCGTTGACGATGTGCTTCTCCACCAGCGACCGGGAGATTCCCAGGCGCGCGGCGATCTCGTCATGGGAAAGGCCCTCCAGCCTGCGCAGCAGGAAGGCGTCGCGGCACAACGCCGGCAACTCGTCGAGGGCGCGCTGCAGCAGGCCCAGCCGCTGCACCTGGGCCAGCAAGCGCAAGGGCGAAGGCGAGCGGTGCCGCGAGTCCTCTTCCTCGTCCAGCACCTCCAGCGGTTCGTTGCGCCGCACGGCGTTGCGGCGGTGTTCGTCGACCACCAGGTTCAGCGCCGTTCGGTAGAGAAACGCCCGTGGGGATTCGATCCGCTCTTGACTCGCGCGCTCCATCACCCGCAAATACGCGTCATGCGCCACATCCGCGGCCGCCTGCCGATCCCCGAGCCTGGCGCTGAGGAAACGCACCAGCTCCCGATAGTAGATTTCCAATTCGCTCCCCCGGCGCCGGCCGCAAGCGGCGCTTACACTTGAGCTGGATCAAACCTCACCCACAGGGTGATGCTGGCAGTCTGAAATTATTAAATTTATAATAATTCTCATCAAGATTCATATCTCAGTGCGCCGCGTCAACGTGTGAAGCAACCACTCGAATTCAGGCAGAACCGGTAATCCTGATGAACAACGCCTCCTCCAAACCCCAAGGCGACTCGCTGGTCGAAGTCGCCGCCCACTGGTGCATGCGCCTGCACGCGGAGGATTGCACGGACGAGGAGCGTGCCCAGTTCCAGGCCTGGATCGAAGCGGACCCGGCCCACGCCCTCGAATACGCCGAGATGCTGGAGATCTGGGACCTCAGCGAACACCTGCCGCCGACCCAGCCGTCCCCCCGCCTGCACGTACCCCGCCAGCTTCCCAAACCGCCGCCGAGCCTCGCCCAGTTGCCGCCCCGCCAGCGCCCGCGCGGCCTCCTGCGTCGCCATGCGCGCGCCCTGGCGCTGGCCCTGGTCGCCCTGCCGCTCGCCGGCTACAGCGGCTGGATCGCCGGCTGGCTGCCCGACAGCTACCAGCGCTTCGAAGCCGAGAACAGCATCCGCCGCATCACCCTGCCCGACGGCAGCGACGTGGAGCTGAACCTCGCCACGCGCCTGAGCTACGCCAACTTCATCGACCAGCGCCGCGTCAGCCTCGACAGCGGCGAAGCCTACTTCCACGTCAGCCACGACAGCGCCCACCCGTTCGTGGTGCAGGCCGGCCAGGGCTCGATCACCGTCACCGGCACCCGCTTCAACGTCTGGAAGTACCAGGACAACGTCGTGGTCACCGTCACCGAGGGCTCGGTCAAGGTGCGCAGCGAGCAGCGCGGCAACGACAGCAACCTCAGCCCCGGCATGCAAGCCAGCTTCGGTCCGGGCGACATGAAGCCGGCGGTCGGCGCCGTGGACACGCAGAAGGCCCTGGCCTGGCGCGACGGCAAGCTGATCCTCGACGACCTGACCCTCGCCGAGGCCGTGCCGCTGATCAACCGCTACCTCGACGCCCCGCTGGTACTGGGTGACCAGGCCAGTGCCGACCAGCGCATCGGCGGCATCTACAGCACCCGCGACATCCGCAGCCTGGTCAGCGCCCTGCCCCAGGTCCTGCCCGTCAGCCTCGCCCAGCAGGCCGATGGCAGCACCCTGATCAGCAACCGCAAGATGCGCCTGTGAAGCCGGGCGCCATGCCCGGAACGCCCCATCCGGTAAATTTGTCTCTGTCTGCGTTAAGTGTTGCTAGAAGGTTTCGAGCCCAGCTGATTGTCGAGCTTTGCTGATGTTTCTGGTTTCGCCCCCCGGCGAGTCTCTTTTTTCAATCGCCAAAAAAGAAACCAAAAACGCTTGCCGGTATGACTCACCCACATAGGTGACAAATCGGTTCAACCACATGGGTAACAGTTTTTAACCTGGCGGGGTTCCCTCAGGAGGGTGCCCCATGCCTTGGCGAGAGCTGAAACCTATGGACGAAAAAGTACTGTTCATTGCTGATTACCTCAGGCAGGTGAGCAGCTTTACTGGGCTTTGCGAGCACTTCGGCATTAGCCGCAAGACGGGTTACAAGTGGGTCGAGCGCTACAGACAAGCCGGGATGCAAGGGCTTGCCGAGCAGAGCCGGCAACGGCACCACCAGGAGCGAATTCCCTACGTCATCCGTCAGTACATCCTCGACTTACGTCGCCGCTCGACAGTTGAGCTAGGGCCCAAGAAGATCCAAGCACTGGTCGAAAGGCGATACCCGGGCCAGAGCCCCTCCAGAACCACGATCTACATGATCCTCAAGCAAGAGGGGCTCGTTACTCCACGCCGAGTCCGCCGCCGGGTACCGAGCTATCCAAAACCGCTGAAGACGACCCATGAGCCCAATGAGCTCTGGAGCGCGGATTACAAAGGCCAGTTTCTGACCCAGGACGGTAAGTGGTGCTACCCCCTGACGGTTATGGATCACGCCAGCCGATACCTCCTTGCCTGTGAAGGAATGGCAGGGACACGACTGGAGGAGACCAAGGCAGTCTTTGAGCGGCTGTTTCGTTGTCATGGGCTGCCGCTGCGACTGCGGACCGACAACGGAACACCGTTTGCCAGTACGGGCAGAACTGGTTTGACTCAGCTGTCGATCTGGTGGTTACGTCTGGGCATCATTCCGGAGCGCATTGCCCCAGGGCGGCCTGAGCAAAATGGGCGGCATGAGCGCATGCACCGGACCTTGAAACGAGCAGTCACCCAGCCTGTGGCGGCGCACATGGCAGAGCAACAACAGCGCTTCGATGAGTTCATTCAGGACTACAACCAGCAGAGACCTCATGAGGCCCTGAAGCAGCAGACACCCAGCCAGTGCTATCAGGAGTCGCCACGTGCTTATCCAGAACAGTTGCCGGAGCTGACGTATCCGGGCCATGTCGAAGTCTATCGGGCAGATTGCAACGGCATCCTCAATCGAAGGGGATTACGTATCTACGTAGGGCACCTCCTCAAGCACGAACAGATTGGATTGGAGCAGATTGGTGAAGAACTCTGGGCTGTGCATTTCGGCCCAGTTGTAATTGGCCGTCTGGATGAGCGAGAACAGCAGGAGGGTTATCTATCCTTGAAAGTGTCACCCATGTGACTGAACTCATTTGTTACCCATGTGGTTGATCCATACATGCCCCATCATCCGGCCCGACTGCGTCGGGTGCCCTCACTCCGTCGTCGCTCTGGGGGCCGGCGCGATGGGCCATCCATGGCCTGGCGCGCCTCTCGCGGCATCCATGCCGCTCGTCCCCCGACGCAACGACTGCGTTCGGCCTCCTGAAGGGGCGTTTCCGCTGCTCCAATGTCTTCGCCGGAATCTTCATCGATGTGCGCATCACGCTTTGGGGGCGGAGTGGTTTACGTAGGGTGGCGTAGAGCGAAGCGAAACCCACGCGGTGGGCGTGACAGGGAGTCATAAATGCTCAGAAAGCACCGGACTTGAGCCTTCGCACCAAGCTCACAACAGCTAACGCAGACAGAGCCGTAAATTTCCCCGCGCCGTGATCGTTCATCTGGCAGCGCCCCTTCGCCGTCGCAGTGTGCCGGCCAGGGCCCCTCCAGAGCCGGACACCCCATGAGCGCCCCACGACTTCCACGCCGCCTGATCCTCGCCCCGCTGCTGCTCGCCCCCCTCCTCGCGCTCGCCGCCTGGAAGGCCATGCCCGACGCCGTCCATGAAGGCGACACCGTGACCGTCGCCGTCGGCACCATCGAAAGCAGCGTCAGCGCCCTCGGCACCCTGCAGCCACGCCGCTACGTCGATGTCGGCGCCCAGGCCTCCGGGCAGATCCGCAAGCTGCACGTGGAGCCCGGCGACAGCGTCGAGGAAGGCCAGCTGCTGGTGGAGATCGACCCCTCCACCCAGCAGGCGCGGGTCGATGCCGGGCGCTCCTCCATCGACACCCTCGCGGCGCAGCGGGAAGAACAGCAGGCCCAGCACGCGCTGGCCCGCCAGCAGTACGCCCGCCAGCAGAAACTCGCCGCCAGCGGCGCCACCCGCGACGAGGACCTGCAGGTCGCCCACGCCCAGGTGCGCACCACCCGGGCGCGCATCGCCATGATCGAGGCACAGATCCGCCAGGCCCAGGCGACCCTGCGCAGCGACGAGGCCGAGCTCGGCTACACGCGCATCTACGCCCCCATCTCCGGCACCGTGGTAGCGGTCGACGCCCGTGTCGGCCAGACCCTCAACGCCCAGCAGCAGACTCCCCTGATCCTGCGTATCGCCAAGCTCTCGCCGATGACCGTCTGGGCCCAGGTCTCGGAAGCCGACATCGGCCGCGTGCGGCCCGGCATGCCCGCCTGGTTCACCACCCTCAGCGGCGAAGGCCGGCGCTGGGAAGCCCGCGTGCGCCAGGTGCTGCCGCTGCCGCCGCGCCCGCTCGACCAGCTCAGCCAGGGCGGTGGCAGCCCCACCGGCAGCGGCGGCCGCGTGGTGCTCTACACCGTGCTGCTGGACGTGGACAACCAGGACAACGCCCTGATGACCGAGATGACCGCCCAGGTCCACTTCGTCTCCGAGCGCGTAGAGAACGCCCTGGCCGTGCCCATCGCCGCGCTGCTGGACGACGACAGGGTGCGGGTGGTCGGCGCCCGGGGCGCCATCGAGGAGCGCCAGGTGCGCACCGGCGTGCGCGACCGCATGCAGGTCCAGGTGCTGTCCGGGCTCAGCGAGGGCGAACGCCTGCTGATCGGCGAACCCGGCGACGCCCGATGAAGGCCCTGCACGAACCCGCCCTGCTGGAACTGATCGACGTCCGCAAGCGCTACGGCGGCAACGGCACGCCGGAAGTCGAGGTGCTGCGCGGCGTCTCCCTGCGCATCGAGGCCGGCGAATTCGTCGCGATAGTCGGCGCCTCCGGCTCCGGCAAGTCGACCCTGATGAACATCCTCGGCTGCCTCGACCGCCCCAGCTCCGGCACCTACCGCTTCGCCGGCCGCGACGTCGCCGCGCTGGACGGCGACGAGCTGGCCTGGCTGCGCCGCGAGGCCTTCGGCTTCGTCTTCCAGGGCTACCACCTGATCCCCTCCGCCTCGGCCCGCGAGAACGTCGAGATGCCGGCCATCTATGCCGGCACCCCCGCACCCGAGCGCAGCGCCCGCGCCGCCGAACTGCTGCGCCGCCTGGGCCTGGAGAGCCGCGCCGGCAACCGCCCGCACCAGCTCTCCGGCGGGCAGCAGCAACGCGTCTCCATCGCCCGCGCGCTGATGAACGGCGGCCACGTGATCCTCGCCGACGAACCCACAGGCGCCCTCGACAGCCAGAGCGGCATCGAGGTGATGAAGCTGCTCGAGGAGCTGTCCGCCCAGGGCCACGCGGTGATCCTCATCACCCACGACCGCGAAGTCGCCGCCCGCGCCCAGCGCATCATCGAAGTGCGCGACGGCCATGTCCTCAGTGACAGCGCCGACGCCCGGACGCCCGGCGCCAACGCCGGCTCACTGCCGGCCAGCCGCCTGCGCGAACGCCTCGAAGAGCGCCGCGAACTGCCCCCCGGCGCCTGGCGGGGCGAACTGCTCGAAGCCCTGCGCGCCGCCTGGCGGGTGATGTGGGTGAACCGCTTCCGCACCGCCCTGACCCTGCTCGGCATCGTCATCGGCGTCGCCTCGGTGGTGGTCATGCTGGCCATCGGCGAAGGCAGCAAGCGCCAGGTCATGGCGCAGATGGGCGCCTTCGGCTCCAACATCATCTACCTCTCCGGCTACTCGCCGAACCCGCGCGTGCCCGAGGGCGTGGTCAGCCTCGCCGACATCGCCGCGCTGTCCGGGCTGCCCCAGGTCGAGCGGATCATGCCGGTCACCGGCGGCTACACCCTGGTGCGTCGCGGCAACCTCGACTTCCAGGCCTACACCCGTGGCAACGGCGTCGACTTCCCCAGCATCCTCAACTGGCCCGTCGTCGAAGGCGCCTTCTTCGACCAGGCCGACGAGGACAGCGCCGCCACCGTGGCGGTGATCGGCCAGAAGGTACGCGACAAGCTATTCGCCGGACGCGACCCCATCGGCCAGCACATCCTCATCGAGAACGTGCCCTTCCAGGTGATCGGCACCCTGGCGGCCAAGGGCGCCAGCTCCGGCGACGAGGACGCCGACTCGCAGATCGTCGTGCCCTACTCCACCGCCAGCATCCGCCTGTTCGGCAAGCCCGAGCCGGACTTCGTCGTGGTCGCCGCCGCCGACGCCGGGCGCGTGCAACAGGCCGAGGCCGCCATCGACCGCCTGCTGCTGCGCCTGCACCGCGGCATCCGCGACTTCGAGCTGACCAACAACGCCGCACTGATCCAGGCCGAGGCCAGCACGCGCAACAGCCTGTCGCTGATGCTCGGCGCCATCGCCGCCATCTCCCTGCTGGTGGGCGGCATCGGCGTCATGAACATCATGCTCATGACGGTGCGCGAGCGGACCCGTGAAATCGGCATCCGCATGGCCACCGGCGCCCGCCAGCGCGACATCCTCCGCCAGTTCCTCACCGAAGCCACGCTGCTCTCGGTCACCGGCGGCATCACCGGCATCGCCATCGCCCTGCTGGTGGGCGGCGCCCTGTTGCTGGCCGATGTCGCCATCGCCTTCTCCCTCACCGCCATGCTCGGCGCCTTCGCCTGCGCCCTGGCCACCGGCGTCGCCTTCGGCTTCATGCCGGCACGCAAGGCCGCGCGGCTCGATCCGGTAACCGCACTGACCAGCCCATGACCGCACTCGCCCCCCGCACCCTGCTGCCCCTGTGCCTGGCGCTCGGCGCCTGCACCGGCGCCGATACCACACCGACGGCGGCGATCACGCCGCCTCCCCACTGGCAGTCCCCTGCCCGCCAGGGCGCCGCGCAGATCAGCGCCGACTGGTGGCACGCCTTCGGCAGCCCTGAACTCAGCCGGCTGATCCAGCAGGCCCGCCAAGGCAGCTTCGACCTCGCCGCCGGCCGCGCACGGATACGCCAGGCCAGCGCCGCCGCCGTGATCGCCGGCGCCCCGCTGCTGCCGGACGTGAAGGCCGAGCTGAGCGGCAGCTACCAGCAACTGCTGGGTGACGAAGGCTTCAGCGCCCTGGATGCCGAGCGCGACAAGCCGCGTTTCGACACCTATGCCGCCGGCCTCAGCGCCAGCTACGAGCTGGATTTCTGGGGCGGCAGGCGCGCCGCCCGCGACAGCGCCCTGCACAGCCTGGAGGCCAGCCGCTTCGACCAGGCGACCCTGGAGCTGACCCTGCTCGCCGGCGTCGCCAGCAGCTACCTGCAGGTGCTGGCCCTGGGCGAACAGCTGCGCATCGCCGAAGGCAACCTCGACAACGCCCGCCAGGTGCTGCAACTGGTGGAGGCACGCCAGGCCGCCGGCGCCGCCACGCGCCTGGAACTGGCCCAGCAGCGCAGCCTGGTGGCCGGCCGCGAACGCGCCCTGGAACGCCTGCGCCAACAGGGCGGCGAAGCCCGTGTCGCCCTGGCCACGCTGCTCGGCCAACCGGTGCAGGCACTGGACCTGAAGGGCGGGAAACTGGCCGGCATCCAGTGGCCCGGCATCGGCGCCGGCGTGCCCAGCGAACTGCTCGGCCGTCGCCCCGACATCGCCGCCGCCGAAGCACGCCTGGCCGCCGCCGACGCCGACGTGCGCGTCGCCCGCGCCGCGATGCTGCCGAGCCTGACCCTGAGCGCCAGCCTCGGCACCGGCTCCGAGCAGTTCTCCGACATCCTGCGCAACCCTTACTACGGCGTCGCCGCCGGCCTCGCCGCGCCCATCTTCAACGCCGGCCGCCTCGACGCCGGCCATCGCCAGCGCCAGGCCCGCGAGGAGGAGCTGCTGGCCACCTACCGCGCCGCCATAGTCGCGGCCTTCGGCGACGTGGAGCGCGCCCTGCTGGCCATCGACGGCCTCGACCGCCAGCGCCAGTGGCAAGCCGAAGAACTCGCCCAGGCCCAGCGCGCCTTCGACCTGGCGGAAAACCGCTACCGCGCCGGCGCCGAGACCCTGCTCACCGTGCTGGAGACCCAGCGCAGCCTCTACCAGGCCGAAGACGACGCCGTACAACTGCACCTCGCCCGCCTGCAAGCCGCCGTCGGCCTGTACAAGGCCCTGGGCGGCGGCTGGACGCCGGACACCCGCCTGCAAGCCGACCGCTCCCCGGGCTGAAGCCCGAGCTACCCGATACGCACCAGGCAATACCTGCTCGCGAAAAAATGCCGTGCCATGCTCGGCTCCGCCCGGTGGAGGTAAAAAGCGACCTCCACCCTACGCACCGGGTACGCCCTGCCCGTGGGAACGAATTCATTTGTGACCGGCATTCAGGCACGCGCGCAGGCCGATTCCCGGGCTCCCCGATACGCACCGCCGCGAAGCATTCGTAGGATGGGTAGAGCTCCGCGAAACCCATCGATCCGGGGCCTCATACAAAACGCCGCGCCACGCCCGACACCGCACGGTGGAGGTAAAAAGCGACCTCCACCCTACGCACCGGGGTACGCCCTGCCCGTAGGGGCGAATTCATTCGCCCAGCTTGATCACACCTTGCCCGGCAGCTTCAGGTTGCGCGCATACCAGGGCCGGCGCGGGGTCCGGCGCAGCAGGTCGCCGATGTCTTCCTCGCCGCTGAAGGCGATGCGCAGGGCCAGTTTCATGGCTTCGACCTCCAGCTCCCCGGCACCGCCGCCGGCATCGGCGATGCCGCCGCAACCGTGGGTGCTGGGCCCGAGCCAGGGGTCGGCCACCTCCACCCAGCGCCCCGGCGCGAACCAGGGCACGCCGTTGACTTCGCGACGCTGCACCTCGCCGGGGTGGGCGCGCTCGTGGGCGCGGAACCAGTCCTCGATGCGGTCGTCGATCCAGCCGTGGAAGCGCCAGAACACCGGGTTGACGTGGGACGAGAAGGGGTCGCCCAGGTAGTCGTTCTCATCGCGGAACCAGCGCGCGGCATAGTCGGAGGGCTCGCGATCGCCCACCACCGGCATGCCGTTGGACGGGTCGCGGGTCACGGTCGCCCAGCGCATGTGCAGCCAGTCGTGGATGTTCAGCTCCACTTCCGAACCGAACTGCGCCAGGGTCAGGCGACTCAGGTAGTCCGGGTCCTGGTACTGCGACTCCCAGACCTGGAAGTTGCCGAAGAAGGTCTCGGCCGCCTTGATGCCGTGCAGCCACTGGCTCAGTTCCTCGTCGTCGGCGGCCACCCAGGCCGGGGGCACCGAGTCGCCGTCCCGGTTCTCCTGGTAGCGGATGAACCCCAGGCGGTCATGCTCGACATAGGGCGAGGGCAGCGGCAGGCGCGTCCAGTTCGGCAGGTCGGGCTGCAGGGCGCGGGCCTGGCCGAGCATGTGCCGGTGCATGAAGAAGAAATCCTCGCCCGAGCCGTTGAGGTGCTTGCGCCGCCCCCGTGCGCCGCGCTCGGCATCGCGCGGGCCGGGTTGCCAGCCGGCACCGCGCAGCGCATCGCGCCTGGCGTCGTCGAGGCGGTGCCACTTGTCCCGCGTGGCGTGCCAGAGCTGGTGGAACAGCCGGTGCCCGGGCGAGACCAGCCAGGCCAGCAGCGCCGGCGCCAGCGGGGTGACCCGCTGCGCCTCGGGGAAGGCTCGCTTGATGGCGACGAAGCGGCTGTCCGGCTCGGGCATATCCAGCGGCCGGTCGAGGCGGCGGATGCGGCCGCTGAGAGTGCCCGCACCGGCGTCCCCCCACCCGCCCCATACCTCGTCGAGGATCGCCTCCAGCTCGTGGCTGGGCGCCGATTCGCCGGCCGGCACCAGGCGCCAGCGCACCGTGCGCGCGTCCGCCGTGGCCAGTTCGCCCAGCACCCGGTAACGCGGCTCGCCACGGCCACGCAGGCGCGCGCCCATATCGATGAAGCCGCGCAGGGAACGGCCACCGGGGCCGACGTCCAGCAGCATCTCGACGCCCTGCAACGGCAGGTCGTCCAGGCCGATGTCCATGCCGCTGAAACGCATGTCCCAGATACCGCGCAGCGTGTCGGCGATGCGCACGCCCTCGCCGGCCGCGACCTCGACGCTGGCCTCGCCGGGCGTCTCCACCTGGCCCGGCTCCAGCGTGTCGTCGTGGTCCACCGGCTGGCGCGCGTACCACACCGCAGGCGCTGCCGCCCCGACCACCGCCAGCCCCGCCATGAACCCACGCCTGGAAAACCTCATCGTCACACCCGCATCCGTGTCAGCCACGCCTATCCAGCTAGAACGAGAGGCCCTGATACAAATTTACCGCCGCCGGGACGCTAAATTTCCCACCGCCACCCTCGTTCCTCCGTGACAGGCGAACCCCGCAGCGGCGGGCGTCGCACACGCATCGACCCTGGCAATCAACGGGATGGCAATGAACACGACCCGCTCCAGCAAGGCCCCCTACCTAGCCGCCCTGGCACTCCTCCTCGCCCTCGTCGCTGTGGCGGCCTGGTACGTCCTCGCGTACCGCCAGGCCGAGGGCTACCCGAAGGAGGTGGTCAAGCACGCCGCCGAGCTGCAGGACCGCATCCTCTCCTTCGACAGCCACATCACCGTGCCCACCGACTTCGGCACCGAAGGCAAGGAGGCCGACCGGGACGGCGACGGCCAGTTCGACCTGGTCAAGGCCGGGCGCGGGCGCCTCTCCGGTGCGGCGCTGACCATCTTCGGCTGGCCGGAGATCTGGAACGGCCCCAACGCGCCCCATCGCCCCACCGCCGCCTTCGTCGACGAGGCGCGCCACCAGCAGGAGCTGCGCTACAGGATCATCAGCGGCATGGTGCGCGACTTCCCCAACCAGGTCGGCATCGCCTACACCCCGGCCGATTTCCGCCGCCTGCACGGCGAAGGCAAGTTCGCCATCTTCATCAGCATGCTCAACGCCTATCCCCTGGGCGACGACCTCGGCGCCCTGGACACCTGGGCCGCGCGCGGCATGCGCATGTTCGGCTTCAGCTACGTGGGCAACAACGCCTGGGCCGACTCCTCGCGCCCGCTGCCCTTCTTCAACGACAGCGTCGACGCCCTCGGCGGCCTCTCGCCCCTGGGCGAGCAGGCGGTGGCACGGCTGAACGACCTGGGCGTGGTGATCGACGTGTCGCAGATGTCCACCCTGGCCCTGGAAGACGTCGCCCGCCTCAGCCGCGCGCCCATCGTCGCCTCGCACTCGGCGCCGCGCGCGCTGGTGGACATCCCGCGCAACCTCAGCGACCCGGAAATGCAGCGGATCAAGGCAAGCGGCGGGGTGATCCAGGTGGTGGGCTTCCCCGCCTACCTCAAGCCGCTGAGCCAGCCCACCCTGGACAAGCTCAACGCCCTGCGTGCGCGCTTCGGCCTGCAACCGCTCGACGGCCTGGCCAACGCCCTGATGCCGGGCGACCCGATCATCGCCATCTGGCCGGAGCAGCGCTTCGGCGAGTACGCCAGCGCGCTCTACGCCATCCTCGAGGAAGAGCCCCGCGCCAGCGTCAAGGAACTGGTGGACGCCATCGACTACACCGTGCGCAAGGTCGGCATCGACCATGTCGGCATCGCCAGCGACTTCAACGACGGCGGCGGCGTCGAGGGCTGGATGAACGTCGGCGAGTCGCGCAACCTCACCGCCGAGCTGATCCTGCGCGGCTACTCCGACGCCGATATCGCCAAGCTCTGGGGCGGCAACTTCCTCCGCGTCTGGGAGGAGGTGCAGCGCCGTGCCAAACCGGCCGCCGCCAGCGCCGCACAACCGCAAGCGGAGCGTGGCTGATGAGCGACCGTCGCACCTTCCTCAAGCACGCCGGCCTCATCGCCGCCGCCCTGCCCCTGGGCTCCGCCCTCGCCGGCGACGCCCGGGCCGCCACCCCGCCGGCCAGCCCCGCCCGGGACAAGTGGCAAGCCCTGCGCCAGCAGTTCGACCTGGACCCGGACTACCTGCACTTCTGCTCCTTCCTGCTCGCCTCCCACCCCCGCGTGGTGCGCGAGGCCATCGCCCACTTCCGTGCCCGGCTGGATGCCAACCCCGGCGAGGTGCTGGACTGGGACCGCGAGGAGCTCTGGGGCTACGAGAACGACGTGCGCGCCTGGGCCGGCCGCTACTTCGGCGTGCGCCCCGGCCAGGTCGCCTTAACCGGCAGCACCACCGACGGCCTGGCGATGGTCTATGGCGGCCTGCAGGTGGCGCCGGGCAAGGAGATCCTGGTCAGCGCCCACGAGCACTACTCCACCAACGCGCGCCTGGACTACCGCGAGCAGCTGATGGGCACCCGGGTGCGCCGCGTCGCGTTGTTCAAGGACCCGCACCTCGCCTCGGTGGACGAGATGCTCGGCAACGTCCGCCAGGCCATCCGCCCCGAGACCCGCGTGCTGGGCATGACCTGGGTGCAGTCCGGCAGCGGCGTGAAGCTGCCGGCCCGCGAGGTCGGCCAGCTGGTGAAGGAGATCAACCAGGGCCGCGACGAGGCGGACCGCCTCCTCTACGTGGTGGACGGCGTCCATGGCTTCGGCGTCGAGGACCTGGACTTCGCCGACTTCAACTGCGACTACTTCATCGCCGGCACCCACAAGTGGCTGTTCGGCCCCCGTGGCACAGGCGTGATCGTCGCCCGCGAGGAGACGCCGCAGCCCCATCTGGTGCCCAGCATCCCCACCTTCACCAAGGGCGAGACCTTCGGCACCCTGATGACCCCCGGCGGCTACCACGCCTTCGACCACCGCCTGGCAGTGGGCAAGGCCTTCGAGCTGCACCTGCAACTGGGCAAGGCCGACGTCCAGGCGCGCATCCACCAGCTCAACGACTACCTCAAGGCGCGCCTGGCCGAGCACGCCAGGGTGCAGCTGGTCACGCCGCGCAGCCGCGAGCTGTCCTCGGGCTTCACCTTCTTCCGCGTCGAGGGCCGCGACTGCGACGCCGTCGCCCGCTACCTGCTGGAGCGCAAGGTGATCAGCGACGCCGTGGACCGCGACGTCGGCCCCGTGGTGCGCCTGGCGCCCAGCCTGCTCAACGACGAAGCCGAGATCGACCGGGTGCTGGAGATCCTCGCCCCGCAGCTCGCCTGACCCTTTCGCCATTCGAGAGAACCGCCATGCACGCACTCAAGCCCCTGGCCCTGGTGGCCACCCTGCTCGCCACCACCCCCGCCATCGCTGCCAGGGCGAACGAACCCGGCACCCCGTTCAAGGACTGCAAGGACTGCCCCGAGATGGTCGTGCTGCCCGCCGGCAGCTTCACCATGGGCACGCCCGAGAACGAGCTCGGCCGCCAGCCCGACGAGGGCCCGCTGCACACCGTGACCTTCGCCAGGCCCTTCGCCATCAGCCGGTTCCAGGTGCTGGCCAGGGAGCTGCAGGCCTGGCAGCGCGAGGCCAAGGTCACCCTCCCCGATGGCGACGACCGCCCCGGCCGCCTGTGCAGCAACGGCAAGCCCAGCTACCCGCAGGGCCCCGAGCAACCCGCCGTGTGCATCAGCTACGACGAGGTGAAGGCCTATGTCGCCTGGCTGTCGAAGAAGACCGGCAAGCACTACCGCATGCTCAGCGAGGCCGAACGCGAGTACGCCGCCCGCGCCGGCAGCGAGGGCCCGTTCCCCTTCCCCCTCGACGAAGGCAAGGACTACAGCATCGCCCGGCACGCCAACACCTACGGCGCCGCCGACGGCTACAACTACACCTCCCCGGCGGGCAGCTTCCCGGCCAACGCCTTCGGCGTCCACGACATGCATGGCAACGTCTACGAATGGGTGGCCGACTGCCAGAACGACGACTACCAGGGCGCCCCCGTCGACGGCAGCCCGTGGCTGGCCGGCAACTGCGCATCCCGCATGATCCGCGGCAATGACTACTCCGAGGCGCCGATCTTCTCCCGCTCCGGCAACCGCAACGACCGCGACCCCGCCACCCGTGGCGACTGGCTGGGCTTTCGCGTCGCCCGCGAGCTCTGAGCCCGCCGCGCCGCCGCGCTAAATCCACCCCGCGACGACTCGTCTTCTCTCTACACAGCCCCAGGTTCACCGCCAGGGGCTGCCTCCCCATGCGGTGAACGAGGCCGATTCCATGACTTCATCCCCACGCAGCGCCACCCGAGAACTCCTGAGCCTGATCAAGCCCTACCGCTCGACCCTGTTCGTCTCGATCCTGTGCGGCATCCTCGGCGGCCTGAGCGTCACGGCGCTGCTGGCCACGGTCAACCAGGGCCTGCACAGCGAGGCCGGCATCGACCGCCAGGTCGTGCTGGCCTTCGTCGGCCTGTGCGCCGTCGCCCTGATGGCCAGCATCGCCGCCGACATCGGCAGCAACTCGGTGGGCCAGCGGGTCATCGCGCTGCTGCGCAAGGACCTGGGGGCCAAGGTGCTCGCCGCGCCGATCGAGCAGATCGAGCGCTATCGCACCCACCGGCTCATCCCGGTGCTGACCCACGACGTCGACACCATCAGCGACTTCGCCTTCGCCTTCGCCCCCCTGGCCATCTCCATGACCGTGGTGCTCGGCTGCCTGGGCTACCTGGCCACGCTGTCGCTGCCCATCTTCGCGCTCACGCTGCTGGCCATCGGCATCGGCTCGGCCGTGCAGTTCGTCGCGCAGAGCAAGGGCCTGCGGGGCTTCCACGCCGCCCGCGACGCCGAGGACAACCTGCAGAAGCACTACCAGGCGATCTCCGAGGGCGCCAAGGAACTGCGCATCCACCGCCCGCGCCGCCAGCGCATGCTCAAGGACAACATCCAGGGCACCGCCGACTTCATCTGCCAGACCCATATCCGCGCGATCAACATCTTCGTCATCGCCAAGAGCTTCGGCTCGATGCTGTTCTTCGTGGTGATCGGCCTGGCCCTGGCCATGCAGTCGATCTGGCCGAGCGCCAACCCGGAGGTGATGAGCGGGTTCGTCCTCGTCCTGCTCTACATGAAGGGGCCGCTGGAGAACCTGATCGGCAACCTGCCCATCGTCGGCCGCGCGCAAATCGCCTTCCGCCGCATCGCCGACCTGGCCGAGCGCTTCTCCTCGCCGGAGCCGCACCTGCTGCTGGACACGCCGCCCCGGCCCGCCCCCGCGCTGCACCGCCTGGAGCTGCGCAACGTGCAGTACGCCTTCCCGGCGGTGGACGGCAACGCCCCGTTCACGCTCGGCCCGATCGACCTGGATGTCGAGGCCGGCGAGATCCTCTTCATCGTCGGCGAGAACGGCTGCGGCAAGACCACCCTGATCAAGCTGCTGCTGGGCCTGTACAGCCCGCAGCAGGGCGAGATCCGGGTCGACGGCCAGGCCATCGACGCCAAGGGCCTGGACGAATACCGGCAGCTGTTCACCACGGTGTTCGCCGACTACTTCCTGTTCGAGGACGTGCTCGCGTCCGACCGGGCCATCCCCCAGGACGCCACCCAGTACCTGGAGCGCCTGGAGATCGCCCACAAGGTCAGCGTCAAGGATGGACGCTTCACCACCACCGACCTGTCCACCGGGCAACGCAAGCGCCTGGCGCTGGTCAACGCTTGGCTCGATGAGCGCCCGGTGCTGGTGTTCGACGAATGGGCCGCCGACCAGGACCCGACCTTCCGGCGCATCTTCTACACCGAGCTGCTGCCGGACCTGAAGCGCATGGGCAAGACGATCGTGGTGATCTCCCACGACGACCGCTATTTCGACATCGCCGACCAGCTGATCCGCCTGCAGACCGGCAGGATCACCCGCGACACCCCCGCCCTCGCCTGACCCCTTCGCGGCGGGCGCCCCGGCGTGCCCGCCCAGCTTCCCCGCCACCTCCGGCAAAGCGCCCCAGGCGCCTAAATCCCACTCGCCAGCCTTCGTCTTCATGACAACGTTTGTTTTCAGCCGACGGCCACGAGATCGACAATGAAGCAACTCCCCTCCCTGCCCGATGACGACCTGCTGGCCCTGCTGCTCGCCGACGAGGGCGAACCGAGCGACGCCATCCGCCGCCTTCCCGACCCGGGCCCCCGCCCGCTTTCATTCGCGCAGCAACGCCTCTGGCTGGCGCAGCAGATCGATCCCCAGGGCTCGGCCTACAACCTGCCGCGCGCCTTCACCATCCGTGGCCCGTTGCAGGCGGACCTGCTGGAGATCGCCATCGGCAAGGTCGTCGACCGACACGACATCCTGCGCAGCCGTTTCGAGGCCGCCGATGGCACGCCCAGGCAGTGCGTGGACGCCTCCGCCACCGTGCCCCTGGAGGTCCACGACCTTTCGACGCTGGCCGCAGCGGAGCGCGCAGAGCGGCTCGCCCGGCACATCCGGCGGGAGGCCGCGACACCCTTCGATCTCGCCCGGGCGCCGCTGCTGCGCTGCACGCTGCTGCGCATGGGCCGCGATGAGCACACTCTGCTGCTGACTCTGCACCACATCGTCTCGGATGCCTGGTCCAACCCCATCCTCATGCAGGACCTGACAAGGGGCTACCTGCAGGCGGCGAACGGCGACGACCGCCCGTTGCCGCGCCCCGCCATCCAGTACGCCGACTACGCCCACTGGCAGCGCGAGGTCTACCCGGGCAGCGCCGCCTTCGAGAACGCCCACCACTACTGGCGCACCTACCTGGGCGCGGACGTCCCGCCGCTCGCCCTGCCCCTCGACCGGGCGCCGCAACCCACCGCCCCGGCGACGGCCAGGCAGCTCGCGCACGACCTGCCGGGCGACCTGGTGCAGCGCCTCGGCGCACGCTGCCAGGCGCTTGGCGTGGCGCCCTTCGTCATGCTGCTGGGTGCCTGGCAGCTGCTGCTGGCGCACTACAGCGGCCAACGCGAATTCACCGTCGGCGTGCCCAACGCCGGGCGCAACCGCGCCGAAACCCAGGAGCTGGTGGGCTGCTTCGTCAACACCCAGGTCTACAAGGCCCGCATCGACGGCGCGCAGACCGGCCTGGCATTCCTCCAGGGGTTGCGCCAGCAGTCGCTGGCCGCCATGGAGCATGCCGACTACCCCATCGAATACCTGCTCGAACACCTCGACCTGCAGCGCAGCGCCGAGGGCAACCCGCTGTTCCAGACGCTCTTCAACTGGCGGGTCGCCGACGCGGGCACCGTCGCGCCGGCCATCGCCGGCCTGTCCATCGAGCCCCTGGAAGCGGGCGAGCAGGACGCCAAGTTCGACCTCTCGCTGGACGTCGAATCCTCGCCCCACGGCCTGCGCGCGACCCTGGAATACCGCGCCTGCGCATTCGACGAGGACACCGTGGCCCGCATCGCCCGCCACTGGCAGCACCTGCTGCAGGGGCTGGTGGAGCACCCCGAGCGGCCCCTCGGTGAGCTCGCCACCCACCCCGAGCAGGAACGCCAGGCACGCCTGGCGCAGAGCCGTGGCCCGGTCGTGGCGCCGGCCCTGCAACCCATCCACCTGGCCATCGCCGCCCAGGCAAGGGCGACCCCCGAGGCCCCGGCGGTGCGGTTCGAACAGCGCACCCTGAGCTACGCCGAACTGGAGCGCCAGGCCAACCGCCTGGCGCATCGCCTGCTGGCCGAGGGCGTGGGCCCGGACGTGCGAGTCGGCATCGCCCTGCCCCGCTGCCCGGAGCTGGTCATCGCCCTGCTCGCCGTGCTCAAGGCCGGCGGCGCCTACGTGCCGCTGGACCCCGGCTACCCGCGCGAGCGACTGGCGTACATGATCGAAGACAGCGCCATCGCCGTGCTGCTCACCCAGGCCGCGCTGGCAGGGCAGCTGCCCGTCCCCGATGCGCTGCCGACCCTGGAACTGGATGCGGCCCGGCCGATCTGGAGCGAGGGCCCGGCGCACGCTGTCGACGCTGCCGCCCACCCCGAACAGCTCGCCTACATGATCTACACCTCCGGCTCCACCGGCCGTCCCAAGGGCGTGCAGGTGCGCCATGGCGCGCTGAGCAACCACATGCAGTGGATGCAGGGCGCGATCCCCCTGTGCGCCGAGGACCGGGTGCTGCAGAAGACCGCCATCAGCTTCGATGCCTCGGTCTGGGAGTTCTGGCTGCCGCTGATGAGCGGCGCGCAACTGGTGCTGGGCTCCTCCGCACTGGCCGAGGACCTGTCGCTGCTGTGGCGGGAAGTCGCCGAACACCGCATCACCCACCTGCAGATGGCCCCCTCGCTGATGCGCGGCCTGCTGCCCCACGGCCAGGCCGGGCAACTGGATTCCCTGCGCCTGCTGGCACTCGGCGGCGAGGCCCTGGACAACGCGCTGCTGCTCCAGATCGGCCAGCACTGGGCCGGCCCGCTGGTGAACCTCTACGGCCCCACCGAAAGCACCATCGATGCCTGCTTCCAGCGCTTCGACCTCGCCGAGGCGCCCGGCGAGGCGATGCCGCCGATCGGCCGCGCCATCGACAACCTCGCCTGCTACGTCCTCGACGAGCACCTGCAGCCCTGCCCCATCGGCGTCAGCGGCGAGCTGTACATCGGTGGCGCCGGGCTCGCCCGGGGCTACCACGGCCAGCCCGCGCTGACCGCCGAGCGCTTCGTCGCCGACCCGTTCTCGGACGGTGGCCGCCTCTACCGCACCGGCGACCTGGCCCGCTATCGCCAGGACGGCCGCCTCGAATGCCTGGGGCGCACCGACCACCAGGTCAAGATCAGGGGCCTGCGCATCGAACTGGGCGAGATCGAAGCCGCCATCGCCCAGCTGCCCCTGGTTCACCAGGCCGCCGTGCTCGCCGTGGACATGACCGCCGGCCGCCAGCTGGTGGCCTACTGGAGCCCCCGCGAAGCCGCCCGGGGCGACGAGCAGGCGCTGCGTACGGAGCTGATGCAGGCCCTGGCACAACGGCTTCCCGAGCACATGGTGCCGGCGCACTGGGTGATGCTCGACCGCCTGCCGCTGACCGCCAACGGCAAGCTCGACCGCGCCGCGCTGCCCCACCCCGATGCCAGCGCCACCCAGCGCCCCTGGCAGGCGCCGCAGAACGAGCTGGAGCGGCGCATCGCGGCGATCTGGCAGGAGGTGCTCAAACGCGAGCGCATCGGCATCGACGAGAACTTCTTCGAGCTGGGCGGCGACTCCATCCTGTCGATCCAGGTCGTCAGCCGCGCCCGGCAGGACGGCCTGCGCTTCACCCCCAGGGACCTCTTCAACAACCAGACCATCCGTGGCCTGGCCACCGTCGCCCAGGTGCTGGAGCACGACGCGCCCGTGGCGGACCAGGGCCCGGTGACCGGTGCGGCACCGCTGCTGCCCGTGCAGCACGCCTTCTTCGAGCGTGAACTGCCCCAGCGCCACCACTGGAACCAGTCGGTGCTGCTGCGACCGGCCCAGCCCCTGCAGCCCGACCTGCTGACCCGCGCCCTGCACGCGCTGGTCAGCCACCACGACGCCCTGCGCATGGCCTTCCACCAGCGGGCCGATGGCTGGCACGCCGAGTACCGGGGCCTCCACGACGACCCGGAACTGCTCTGGCAGCGCCGCCTGGAGCGACTGGCGGACCTGGAGCCCCTCGCGCAGCAGGCCCAGCGCAGCCTGGACCTGGCCAAGGGCCCGCTGCTGCGGGCGCTGCTGGTGGACTGCGCCGACGAAGGCCAGCGCCTGCTGGTGGTGATCCACCACCTGGTGGTCGACGGCGTCTCCTGGCGCATCCTGCTGGACGACCTGCAGACGGCCTACCGCCAGCTCCAGGCCGGCGAGCCCCTGCAACTGCCGGCCAAGACCAGCGCCTTCAGGCAATGGGGCGAGCGGCTCCAGGCCTACGCGGCCACCCGGGCCGGGCATGCGCTGCACTGGGCCGAGGAGCCCGCGTGCGGCGACGCGCTGCCGGGCGCCCGGGCCGATGCCAGCCTCTCGTCCCGGCACGCCGAGACGGTCGACATCTGCCTCGACCCGGAGCGTACGGCGAAGCTGCTCAACAGCGCCCCCGCCGCCTACCGGACGCGGATCAACGACCTGCTGCTCACCGCCCTCGCCCGGGCCCTGTGCCGCTGGACCGGCGCCCCGTCGGCCCTGGTGGAGCTGGAAGGCCATGGCCGCGAAGACCTGTTCGACGAGCTCGACCTGACCCGCACCGTGGGCTGGTTCACCAGCCTGTACCCGGTACGCCTGGCCCCGCAGGGGGACATCGGCGCCTCGATCAAGGCGATCAAGGAACAGCTGCGCACGGTCCGCGACAACGGCATCGCCTTCGGGGCACTGCGCTACCTGGGTGATGAGGAAACCCGCCGGCGCCTGGCGGCGCTGCCCACTCCGCGCGTCACCTTCAACTACCTGGGCCAGTTCGACGGCAGCTTCGACGACGCCTCGGGCGCGTTCCTGGCCCCCTGCGCGGGCCCGAGCGGCGACGAGCGCGACGCCGCCGCGCCCCTGGGCAACTGGCTGACCATCAACGGCCAGGTGTACGACGGCCGCCTCGGCCTCAGCTGGACCTTCAGCCGCGAGATGTTCGACCGCGACGCCATCGCCGCCGTGGCCAACGACTGCCTGGCCGAGATCGAGCAGTTGGTGGAACACTGCTGCACCGGCCGCGCCCTGGGCGTGACGCCCTCGGACTTCCCCCTGGCCAGGCTCGACCAGGCGCAGCTGGACGCCCTGCCAGTCGCCGCCGAGGACATCGAGGACATCTTCCCGCTGTCGCCCATGCAGGAAGGCCTGCTGGTGCACACGCTGCTCGAACGGCATTCCGGCATCTACTTCATGCAGGAGTGCTACGTCATCCGCGAGGCACTCGACTATGCCGAGTTCCGCTCCGCCTGGCGCCAGGTGATCCAGCGCCACGAGGCGGTGCGCGCCTCCTTCGTGTGGAACACCGGTGGCGAGCTGCTGCAGGTGATCCGTCGCGCCCCCGAGGTCGATGTCGCGCTGCTGGACCTCAGCCTGCTGCCCGCCGACGAAGCCAAGGCCCGTATCGAGGCCATGCTCGAAGCGGAGCGCAAGGCCGGCTTCGACCTGGCCGATGCGCCGCCGATCCGCTTCCACCTCTTCCGCCTGCCCGACCAGACCCACCTGTTCGTCATGAGCAACCACCACATCCTGCTCGATGCCTGGTGCCGCTCGTTGCTGATGGCCGACTTCTTCGAGATCTACCGCGCACGCCTGGAGGGCCGCCAGGAACACCTGGAGACGCCCTACCGCTTCCGCCACTTCATCGAATGGCTGCAACGGCAGGCGCCCGAAGCCGCCGAGGCGTTCTGGCGCCAGCAGCTCGAAGGGTTCGAGCAGCCCACCGCCCTGCCGATGGACAGGCCGCCGGTAGGCGAGCAGGCGGCACCGTCCGCCATCGACGACAACTACACCTGGCTGGAGCTCGACGAGAGCCGCCTGCTGCAGGAGCGCGCCACCCAGTACCGCCTGACCCTGAACACCTTCGTCCAGGCGGCCTGGGCCCTCACCCTGCATCACCATTCGCGGGCCCGGGACCTGGTCTTCGGCGTGACCGTATCCGGCCGCCCGGCGCACATCCCGGAGATGCAGCGCACCGTGGGGCTGTTCATCAACAGCGTGCCCCTGCGCGTCGGCATTCCCGAACCGCACCTGGGCACCGGCGTGCTCGAATGGCTGCAGGGCATACTCGCGACCAACGTCGCGATGCGCGAGTACGACTACCTGCCGCTGGTGAAGATCCAGGCGTGCAGCGAGCTGCAACCGGGCCTCTCGCTGTTCGACACCCTGTTCGTGTACGAGAACGCGCCGCTCGACGATTCGGTCGGCGAGGACGCCAGGAACCTCGGCGTGGCCGCCGAGTCCTCGCGCACCCACACCAACTACCCGATCACCGCCGTCATCTACCCCGGCGAGCAGATGGGCCTGCACCTGTCCTACGACACGCGCTACTTCGACCGCGCGACCATGGACGCGATGCTCGCGCGCTTCCGCGGCTTCCTGGTCGCCCTCGCCCATGGGCTGGAAGGCCCGGTCGAGCCGTTGCTGGACGCCGGGGCGGACGACCCCGAGCAGGTCCTGCGCCATAACCGGACCCAGGTCGGGCACGACCTGTCGACCGGCTACGTGGCGCAGTTCGAGGCCCGCGTCGACCGCCACCCCGAGCGGATCGCCGCCTCCTGCGAGGCCCGCAGCTGGACCTACCGCGAGCTGGACGGCCACGCCAACCGCCTCGGCAACCGCCTCGTCGAGGCCGCGGTGGTGCCCGACCAGGCCGTGGCCCTGCTGGCGGACCGCGACCTCGAACTGCTCGGCATGATGATCGGCACCTTCAAGGCCGGGGCCGGCTACCTGCCCCTGGACCCCAGCCACCCGGACGAGCGCCTGAGCGACATCCTGCAACGCAGCCGCGCACCGGCGCTGGTCTGCACGGCGGCCCATCGCCAGCGCGCCCTGGCACTGATCGCCGGCGCCCAGCGGGAGATCGAGCTGATCGTCTGGGAGTCGTTGCCGCACGGCCCGCACCGCGAGGCGCGGCCCGGCATCCCGACCGGGCCGCGCCACCTGGCCTACGTGATCTTCACCTCCGGCTCCACCGGCCAGCCCAAGGGCGTGATGGTGGAGCAGGCCGGCATGCTCAACAACCAGTTGAGCAAGGTGCCCTACCTCGGGCTGGACGAGCACGACGTCATCGCCCAGACCGCCTCCCAGGCCTTCGACATCTCCGTCTGGCAGTTCCTCACCGCACCGCTGTATGGCGCCCAGGTACGGATCTTCCCCGACGCCGTCTCGCGCCACCCCGCCGCGCTGCTGGAGCAGACGCGTGCGCACCGCATCTCCGTGCTGGAGATCGTCCCGGCCCTGATCCAGGCGATGTTGGAGGAGCCGCCCCAGCCCCTGCCCGGGCTGCGCTGGCTGCTGCCCACCGGCGAGGCCCTGCCGGCGGAGACGGCCGCCGCCTGGCTGCGCCGCTACCCGGGCATCCCCATGGTCAACGCCTATGGCCCCGCCGAGTGCTCGGATGACGTGGCGTTCTGCACGCTGACCCCGGCCTCCGCCCAGCGCCCCGTCGTGCCCATCGGCCACCCCACCGACAACAACCGCCTGTACCTCCTGGACGACTACCTCGCCCTGGTTCCGGACGGCGCCACCGGCGAGATCGGCGTGGCCGGCGTCGGCGTCGGCCGCGGCTACTGCGCCGACCCGGTGCGCACCGCCCTGCAGTTCGTGCCCAACCCCTTCGCCCTGGTGCCCGGCGAACGCCTGTACCGCACCGGCGACCTGGCGCGCCGGCGCACGGACGACCACGCCCTCGAATACATCGGCCGTGTCGACCACCAGGTGAAGATCCACGGTTTCCGCATCGAGCCCGGCGAGATCGAGGCCCGCATCGCCCAGTACCCTGGCATCCGGGAAGCCGCCGTACTGGTCTGCGACAGCGGCCGGGGCAAGCAGCTGGTGGCCTTCCTCACCCTGCACGAAGGCGCCGAGGCGCTGGCCGAGGACCTCGAGCGGCTGCGCGCCTTCCTCAAGAGCCAGCTGCCCGCCTACATGGTGCCGCCGCTGTTCCAGGTGCTGGAACAGATGCCGCGCAACGCCAACGGCAAGCTCGACCGCAAGGTGCTGGCGACCCTGGAGCTGCGCACCGCCGCGCAGCTGCACCGCCCGCCGGAAGGCGCCCTGCAGGAAGGTGTCGCCGCCATCTGGCGCGCCGTGCTGGGCATCGAGCAGGTCGGCCAGGACGACAACTTCTTCGCCCTGGGCGGCAACTCGCTGCTGGCGACCCAGGTGATCTCGCGGGTCCATCTGGAGCTGAAGATCGAGGCGCCGCTGGCCAGCCTGTTCGAAAGCGCGACCTTCGAGGATTTCGCCGGCCGGCTCGCCGCCCACCAGACCCCCACCACCGATTCTGACCTGAGTGATCTGTTCGATCTGCTCGATGTGCTGGAGACGCACTGATGCAAAGCCACTCCCTGTCCGCCCTGGTCGAACGCTTCATCAAGCTCCCCGCCGAGCCGCGCAAGACGCTGTACCGGCAGATGAGCGACAAGGGCATCAGCCTGTCGCGCCTGCCCATCCCGGTCACCCGGGGCCAGTTCGAGCACCTGCCGCTGTCCTTCGCCCAGGAGCGCCAGTGGTTCCTCTGGGAGCTGGACCCCACCAGCACGGCCTACAACATGCCCCTGGCCCTGCGCCTGCGCGGCCCGCTGGACCGCGCCGCCCTGCAGCATGCGTTCGACGGCCTGGTGGCACGCCACGAGAGCCTGCGCACCCGCTTCTACGAGCACGACGCCCGCCGCTACCAGCGCGTCGAGGCAGCGGCGCCGCTGGCCATCGTCGACGAGACGCTGCCGCCGGGAACCGACCTGCACAGGCACCTGGAAGCGCTGATCGACGAGCCGTTCGACCTGCTCGCCGGTGACCTGCTGCGGGTGCGCCTGATCCCGCTCGGCGAGCAGGAACACATCCTGCTGCTGGTGCAGCACCACATCATCTCCGACGCCTGGTCCATGCAGGTGATGGCCCAGGAACTGGTGCAGCTCTACAGCGCCCGCCAGGCCGGCCAGCCGGACGCCCTGGAGCCGCTGCCCATCCAGTACGGCGACTACGCGCTCTGGCAGCGGCACTGGATGGAAGCCGGCGAACGCGACCGCCAGCTGGGCTGGTGGAAGGCCCAGCTGGGCGCCCACCACCCCGTGCTGGAACTGCCCACCGACCGCCCCCGCCCAGCCGTGCAGGGTAGCGGCGGTGCCAGCCTGGACGTACCGCTGCCCGCTGCGCTGGCGCGCCGCCTGCACGCGCTGGCCCAGCAGGAAAACGCCACGCCCTTCATGCTCCTGCTGGCCTCCTTCCAGGCCCTGCTGCACCGCTACAGCGGCCAGCAGGAAATCCGCGTCGGCGTGCCCGTGGCCAACCGCCAGCGCGCGGAAGTCCAGCGGCTGATCGGCTTCTTCGTCAACACCCAGGTGCTCAATGCGCGCTTCGAGGAGAACCCCGGCTTCCGGGCCCTCCTGCAACAGGTGCGGCAGCTGGCCCTGGGCGCGCAGACCCACCAGGACCTGCCCTTCGAGCAACTGGTGGAAGCCCTGCAACCCGAGCGCAGCCTCAGCCACACGCCGCTGTTCCAGGTGATGTACAACCACCTGCAGGCGGAGCGCGGCATGCCAGCCCAGGGCTCCGCCGCGCTGCAGGTCGAGCCGGTGCCGCGCGAGGTGCGCAGCGCCCAGTTCGACCTCAGCCTCACCACCTTCGAATCGACGGAGGGCCTCACCGCCACGCTGGTGTACGCCACCGACCTGTTCGAGGCGGCCACCATCGAGCGCATGGCCGGCCATTGGCTGGGCCTGCTGGAAGCCATGGTCACCCGGCCCGATGCGCCCATCGCCGAGCTGCCGCTGCTCTCGCCCGCCGAGCGCGAAACCCAGCTGCACGGCTGGAACGCCACGGCCACCGAGTACCCACTGAGCACGCCGGTGCACCAACTGATCGAAGCCCAGGTGCAGCGCACCCCGGACGCCCCGGCCCTGGCCTTCGGCGCTGAAACGCTCAGCTACGCCGCACTCAACCGCCGCGCCAACCGCCTGGCCCATGCGCTGATCGCCCGTGGCGTAGGGCCGGACAGCCTGGTGGGCATTGCCGTCGAGCGTTCGATAGAAATGGTCGTGGGCCTGCTGGCGATTCTCAAAGCCGGCGGCGCCTATGTGCCGCTGGACCCGGAATACCCGGCCGAGCGCCTGGCCTACATGCTCGACGACAGCGGCGTGAAGCTGCTGCTGAGCCAGTCGCACCTGGAGCTACCGCTGGCCGAAGGTGTGCAGCGCATCGATCTGGACATTGAGTCGCTGGCTGATTTCCCGGAAGCCAATCCGGGTGTCGTGCTGGATGCCGAAAACCTCGCCTATGTGATCTACACCTCCGGCTCCACCGGCAAGCCCAAGGGCGCCGGCAACCGTCATTCGGCGCTGACCAACCGCCTGTGCTGGATGCAACAGGCCTATGGCCTGGATGACCGCGACAGCGTGCTGCAAAAGACCCCGTTCAGCTTCGACGTGTCGGTCTGGGAATTCTTCTGGCCGCTGATGACGGGCGCCCGTCTGGTCGTTGCCGCTCCGGGCGATCACCGTGATCCGGCCAGGCTGGTGGCGCTGATCGAGCGCGAAAACATCACCACGCTGCACTTCGTCCCTTCCATGCTCCAGGCCTTCCTGCTGGACCCTCAGGTGGAGCGCTGTGTCAGCCTCAAGCGCATCGTCTGCAGCGGTGAAGCCCTGCCGGTGGATGCTCAACAGCAGGTGTTTGCGCGCCTGCCGCAAGCCGGGCTCTACAACCTCTACGGCCCCACCGAGGCGGCCATCGACGTCACCCACTGGACCTGCGTCGACGAAGGCAAGGATGCGGTGCCCATCGGCCAGCCCATCGCCAACCTGGGCTGCTACATCCTCGATGCCAACCTTGAGCCGGTCCCCATCGGAGTGCTGGGTGAGCTGTATCTGGCAGGTGCCGGCCTGGCTCGTGGTTATCACCGTCGCCCGGCTCTGACCGCCGAACGCTTCGTCGCCAATCCCTTCGTGGCCGGCGAGCGCATGTACCGCACCGGTGACCTGGCGCGCTATCGCCAGGACGGCGTGATCGAGTACGCCGGGCGTATCGACCACCAGGTGAAGATCCGTGGCCTGCGCATCGAGCTGGGCGAGATCGAAGCGCGGCTGATGGAGCTGGATGAGGTCCGGGAAGCCGTGGTGCTGGCCGTCGACCAGCGACTGGTGGGTTATGTGGTGCCCGCTCAACGCGATCTGGACACCGAACAGCTGGCCAGCCAGCTGCGCCAGGGGCTGCCGGACTACATGATCCCGGCCCAGTGGGTGCTGCTGGAGGCCATGCCCCTCAGCCCCAACGGCAAGCTGGAGCGCAAGGCGCTGCCGCAGCCGGATGCCGTGCAGTCGCGCAAGGAATACGTGGAGCCGCAAGCCGGCCTGGAACGCCAGCTGGCGGATATCTGGCAGGCCCTGCTCGGGGTCGAGCGGGTTGGCCGCCACGACGGCTTCTTCGAGCTGGGTGGGCATTCGCTGCTGGCCACCCAGGTGGTGTCGCGCGTACGCCAGCAACTGCAACGGGAGGTGTCGCTGCGCACGCTGTTCGAGCACCCGCAGCTGAGCGATTTCGCCCGGGCCATCGAGCGACCGCTGGCCCAGGCCGAGCCGCCGCTGCTGCCGGTTTCCCGCGAGCAGCCGCTGCCGTTGTCCTATGCCCAGGAGCGCCAGTGGTTCCTCTGGCAACTGGAGCCGGAAAGCGCCGCCTATCACATCCCTTCGGCGCTGCGCCTGAAGGGCGAGCTGGATATCGCCGCCCTGGAGCGGGCGTTCAGCGACCTGATCGCACGGCATGAATCGTTGCGCACGCACTTCGGCCAGCAACAGGACACCACCGTCCAGATCATCGCAGCGCCCTACCCGCTTTCCATCGACCTGGATCACCTGGCAGCCACGGCCACCGCCGAGAGCTGGCTGCAAGCGGAGATCAGCCGTCCGTTCGACCTGCGCCGGGGGCCCCTGCTGCGTGCCCGCCTGCTGCGCCTGGACGAGCGCGACCACATCCTGGCGGTCACCCTGCACCACATCGTCGCCGATGGCTGGTCCATGCAACTGATGGTCGAGGAGCTGGTCCGGCTCTACCACGGCCATGCGCAAGGGCTCGCCACCAGCTTGCCGGCGCTGCCGATCCAGTACGCCGACTACGCCGCCTGGCAACGCCAGTGGATGGACGCCGGCGAACGTGACCGGCAACTGGCCTACTGGACGGCGCAGCTCGGTGGCGAACAACCGGTGCTCGAACTGCCGCTGGACCACCCGCGCCCGGCCGTCAGCCGCCACCTGGGGGCGCGCCTGCACTTCGAGATCCCCGCGGAACTCACCGCCCGCCTCAAGCAACTGGCCCGCCAGCACGACATGACCCTGTTCACCCTGCTGCTGGCCTCCTTCCAGGCCCTGCTGCACCGCTACAGCGGCCAGGCGGACATTCGCATCGGCGTGCCCATCGCCAACCGCAACCGCCTGGAAACCGAGGGCCTGATCGGCTTCTTCGTCAACACCCTGGTGCTGCGCGCCGAACTCGACGGCCAGATGCCGCTGCCGGCCCTGCTGAAGCAGGCCAGGCAGGCCCTGCTCGCCGCCCAGGCGCACCAGGACCTGCCCTTCGAGCAGCTGGTGACCGCCCTCTCGCCCGAGCGCAGCCTGGCCCACAGCCCGCTGTTCCAGGTGATGTACAACCACCAGACCGCCAGCGGCAGCGAGCGCGCCCTGCCCGTGATCGCCGACCTCGAAGTCGACGCCATGGGCTGGAGCCACCACACCGCCCAGTTCGACCTGACCCTGGACACCTTCGAGCGCCAGGGCGACGACGGCACCCTGCAGGCGATCCTCACCTACGCCACCGACCTGTTCGAAGCGGCCACCGTAGAGCGCATGGCCTATCACTGGCGCAACCTGCTCGGCGCCATGGTCGCCAGCCCCAACCAGCGCCTGGCCGAGCTGCCGATGCTGTCCAGCGCCGAACAACAGGCCAACCTGCTGGCCTGGAACCCCGCGCCCACGCGCTTCCCGGTGGAGTCCTGCCTGCACTCGCTGTTCGAACAGCGCGCCGCCGAGGCGCCCGACTCCATCGCCCTCAGCTTCGAAGGCCAGACCCTGGCCTATGGCGAACTCAACCGCCGCGCCAACCGAATAGCCCATCGCCTGATCGCCGAAGGCGTGCGACCGGACACCCTGGTCGGTCTGGCCGCCGGGCGGGGCCTGGAGGTGATCGTCGGCCTGCTGGCGATCCTCAAGGCGGGCGGTGCGTACGTGCCGCTGGACCCGGCCTACCCGGAAGATCGCCTCGCCTACCTGATCGAAGACAGTGGCTTGCAACTGCTCCTGGCTGAAGACAGTGCCCGCGAGCGTCTGGCCATTCCCGCACAGGTCCGCGTACTGCCCCTGGAAGCCGATAGCGGTGAAGGCCGTGACGACAACCCCAACGTGGCCCTCAGCCCCGCCAACCTGGCCTATGTGATCTACACCTCCGGCTCCACCGGCCAGCCCAAGGGCGCTCTGCTCAGCCACGCCAACGCCCTGCGTCTGTTCACCGCCACCGACGCCTGGTTCGGCTTCGGCCCGCAGGATGTCTGGAGCCTGTTCCACTCTTTCGCTTTCGACTTCTCGGTGTGGGAGATCTTCGGCGCGCTGCTGTACGGCGGTCGCCTGGTGATCGTGCCGCAGTGGGTGACCCGCTCGCCCGATGAGTTCCACGGCTTGCTCTGCCGCGAAGGCGTCACCGTGCTCAACCAGACGCCGTCGGCCTTCAAGGCGCTGATGGGCGTGGCTTGCTCTGCCGGCAGCCAAGCCAACGCACTGCGCTATGTGGTGTTCGGTGGCGAAGCGCTGGAAGTGAAGGGCCTGGCGCCCTGGTTCGAGCGTTTCGGCGATACCCAGCCGCGCCTGGTGAATATGTACGGCATCACCGAAACCACGGTTCACGTGACTTGGCGTCCGCTGTCGAAGGCCGACCTGCACCAGGCCGCCAGCAGCCCCATTGGCGAGGCCATCCCCGACCTGACCTGGTACCTGCTCGATGGCGCCCTCAACCCCGTCGCCCAGGGCTGTACCGGCGAGCTGTATGTCGGCGGCCCGGGCCTGGCCCGTGGTTACCTCAAGCGTCCGGCATTGAGCGCCACACGCTTCGTGCCCAACCCCTTCTCCAAGGACGGCGAGCGGCTGTACCGCACCGGCGACCTGGCGCGCTACCGCAGTGATGGCGTGATCGAGTACATCGGCCGCCTGGACCAGCAGGTGAAGATCCGTGGCTTCCGCATCGAGCTGGGCGAGATCGAAGCGCAGCTGCTGGCGCACGCATCGATCCGCGAAGCGGCGGTGCTGGCCCAGGACGGCAATGGCGGCCCGCAGCTGGTGGCCTACCTGGTGCCTGGCGGCGACTTCGAAGAGGCCAGCCTGCGCGAGGCCCTGAAAGCCCACCTGCGCGAACACCTGCCGGACTACATGGTGCCGGCGCACCTGCTGTTCCTCGACCACCTGCCGCTGACCACCAACGGCAAGCTCGACCGCAAGGCGCTGCCGGCGCTGGATGCCAGCGTGGTGCAGGCCGCCTACGTGGCGCCGCGCAACGACCTCGAACGGGGTATCGCCGACATCTGGCAGGACATCCTCAAGGTCGCGCGCATCGGCGTGACCGACAACTTCTTCGAGCTGGGCGGGGATTCGATCATCTCCATCCAGGTGGTGAGCCGGGCGCGCCAGGCGGGCATCCTGTTCACCCCGAAGGACCTGTTCCTGCACCAGAGCGTGCAGGAGCTGGCCGCCGTCGCGCGCCTCGGCGAAGCCCAGGTCATCGACCAGGGGCCGGTGACCGGGCCGCTCGCCCTGCTGCCCATCCAGCAGACCTTCTTCGACACCGAAATCCCCCAGCGCCAGCACTGGAACCAGGCCGTCCTGTTGCGCCCGACTGCCCGGTTGCAACCGGTGCTGCTGGAACGGGCACTGGCGGCCCTGCTGGTCCACCACGACGCCTTGCGCCAACGCTTCGCCCAGCACAACGGTGCCTGGCAGGCCCAGGTGCTCGCACCCGACGCCCTGCGCCCGGTGCTCTGGCACCGCCAGTTGCCCACGGTTGCTGAGCTCCCGGCCCTCGCCGACCAGGCCCAGCGCAGCCTCGCCCTGGAATCGGCCGAGCTGGTCCGTGCCGTGCTGGTCGACCTGGCCGACGGCAGCCAGCGCCTGCTGCTGGCCATCCACCACCTGGCGGTGGACGGGGTTTCCTGGCGCATCCTCTTCGAGGACCTGCAAAGCCTCTACCGCCAGCTCGACGCCGGACACACACCGACGCTGCCCGCCAAGACCAGCTCCACCCAGGCCTGGGCCGAGCGCCTGCACGGCTATGCCGCGAGCACCGCCGGCCGCGCCGCCCTGCCCTACTGGCTGGCACAACTGGCCGACGCCCCGGTCGACCTGCCTTGCGACAACCCCCACGGCAGCCTGTGCAACAGCCAGGCCAGGACCCTCAGCAGCCACCTCGACCAGGCCGCCACCCGGCGCCTGCTGCATATCGCCCCGGCGGCCTACCGCACCCAGATCAACGACCTGCTGCTGACCGCCCTCGCCCGCGTCGTCGCCCGCTGGAGCGGCCACCCGGACGTGCTCGTGCAACTGGAAGGCCACGGCCGCGAGGACCTGTTCGACGACATCGACCTCACCCGCACCGTGGGCTGGTTCACCAGCCTGTTCCCGGTGAAGCTGAGCGTTGGCGACGACCTCGCCGGCTCGATCAAGGGCGTCAAGGAAACCCTGCGCGCCCTGCCCGACAAGGGCCTGTCGTTCGGTGCCCTGCGCCACCTGGGCGAGGCCGACACCCGCCAGCGCCTGGCCGCCCTGCCGACGCCGCGCATCACCTTCAACTACCTGGGCCAGTTCGATAACAGCTTCGACGATGCCGAAGGCGCGCTCTTCGTGCCGGCGCCGGAAGGCAGCGGCCAGGAACAGAGCGAGGAGGCCCCGCTGGGCAACTGGCTGACCCTCAATGGGCAGATCTATGGCGGCGAGCTGAACATCGGCTGGACCTTCAGCCAGGACATGTACGACGAGGCCACCATCGCGCGCCTGGCCGAGGCTTACAGCCGCGAGCTGCACGCGCTGATCGAGCATTGCTGCACCGCCGGCAGCCGGGGCGCGACGCCGTCGGACTTCCCCCTGGCCGGGCTGACCCAGGCGCAGCTCGACAGGCTGCCGCTGGACCTGGCGGCGATCGAGGACATCTACCCGCTGTCGCCCATGCAGCAAGGCATGCTGTTCCACACCCTGGAGGCCTCGGAAGCGGCCTACTACATCAACCAGATGGCGGTGGACGTCGACGGCCTGGATGCCGAGCGCTTCATCGCGGCCTGGGACGCGGTGATCGCCCGCCACGAGGTCCTGCGCACCGGATTCTGCAGCGAGAGCCACCTGGCCCAGCCCCTGCAGGTGGTCTACCGCAGCGCCCGCCTGCCG
Organism: Pseudomonas sp. Pc102; assembly: GCF_018408275.1. Taxonomy (NCBI): domain Bacteria; kingdom Pseudomonadati; phylum Pseudomonadota; class Gammaproteobacteria; order Pseudomonadales; family Pseudomonadaceae; genus Pseudomonas; species Pseudomonas sp. Pc102. The sequence continues at coordinate 3,722,156 of NZ_AP021905.1, forward strand.
GCGACGCTGCTGGACTGGAGCCAGCGCGAGGTGACGCCCGAGGCCCTGCCGGCCCTGGCCGAGGACGAGGCCGCACGCGGCTTCGACCTGCTGCAAGCGCCGCTGATGCGCCTGACCCTGGTCACCCTGGGGAACGGCCGCGCGCACCTGGTGTGGACCAGCCACCACATCCTCATGGACGGCTGGAGCAACTCGCGCCTGCTGGGTGAAGTGCTGGAAACCTACAACGGCCTGGAGCCCGCGCCGCGCCGTGGCCGCTACCGCGACTACATCGCCTGGCTGCAGGCCCAGCCCGGCGAACCCCTGGAAGCCTTCTGGCGGCAGAAGCTGCAAGCCCTCGAAGGACCGACCCTGCTCGCCGACCACCTGGCGCCGCGCCCCGACGCCAATGGCGTCGGCCACCAGGCGCTGTACCTGCACTGGGACCGCGACGCCACGCAGCACCTGCGCGAGCAGGCCCAGCGCTTGCGCGTCACCCCCAACACCCTGATCCAGGCCGCCTGGCTGTTGCTGCTGCAGCGCTGCACGGGGCAGGCCACCGTCTGCTTCGGTGCCACCGTGGCCGGCCGCCCCACCAGCCTGCCCGGCGCCGACGAGATGCTCGGCCTGTTCATCAACACCCTGCCGATCATCCAGACGCCGCGCCCCGAGCACTCGGTGCGCCAGTGGCTGGAACAGCTGCAGGGCTACAACGTCGAGGTGCGCGAGCGCGAACACACCCCGCTGGCGGAGCTGCAACGCTGGTCCGGCCAGGGTGGCCAGGCGCTGTTCGACAGCATCATCGTGTTCGAGAACTACCCGGTGGACGAACGCCTGCAGGAGGCGGAGCAGGAGCACCTGCGCTTCGGCAAGGTCAACGGGCGCGACGTGACCAACTTCGCCATGGACCTGGCGGTGCACCTCGAAGACACCTTCAGCATCGAGTTCCTCTACCTGCGCAACGCCTTCACCGAAGAGGCCGTGCAGCTGATCCGCAGCAGCTTCGAAACCCTGCTGCGGGCGCTGCTGGCGCAGCCGGACGCGCGCATCGGCAGCCTGCCGATGCTGCCCCCGGCGGAGCTGGCGCTGCTCGAGGAGCAGAACCACTTCCTGCCCTCGCAGGCCCAGCCGCTGCTGGCGGAGCAGATCCGTCGGCACGCCCTGGTGCAGCCCGAGGCGATCGCCGCGGTGTGCGCCGGGCACAGCCTGAGCTACGCCGAGCTGGAGCAGCGCGCCACCCACCTGGCCGCCGAACTGAACCAGCGGGGCATCGGCCCGGAGAGCATCGTCGGCGTCGCCCTGGAACGCTCGGTGGACACCCTGGTGGCCTTCTACGCGGTGATGAAGACCGGCGCGGCCTACGTCCCGCTGGACATCGAGCACCCCGCCGAGCGCCTGCGCTGGGTGGTGGAGGACTCCGCCATGCGCCTGCTGATCAGCAGGCGCCCGCTGTGCGAGCGCTTCGACGGCTTCTGGGCAACGCCGCTGCTGCTGCTCGACGAGCCGCTGCCCGCACGTGCCGCCGACGAGCTGCCGGTGCACGCCGAAGGGGGCCACCTGGCCTACCTGATCTACACCTCCGGCTCCACCGGCAAGCCCAAGGGCGTGGCGGTGGCCCACGAGGCCATCCGCATGCACTGCCAGGCCATCGGCGAGCTGTACGAGATGACGGCGCAGACCCGCGAGCTGCTGTTCATGTCCTTCGCCTTCGACGGTGCCCAGGAGCGCTGGCTGACCACCCTGTCCCACGGGGGTTGCCTGGTGATCCGCGACAACCGCCTGTGGACCGCCGAGGAAACCTGGCAGGCCCTGCACGAACAGCGCATCGACATCGCCTGCTTCCCGCCCGCCTACCTGCAGCAACTGGCCGAATATGCCCAGGCCCGGGAGCAGTCGCCGCCGCCGGTGCGGGTCTACTGCTTCGGCGGCGACGCGGTGGCCGAGGCCAACTTCGAGCGGGTCAAGCGCGCGCTGAAGCCGGTCACCCTGACCAATGGCTACGGCCCCACCGAGACGGTGGTCACGCCGATGCTGTGGAAGACCGCCGCCAGCGGCACCTGCGGCGCCCGCTACGCGCCCATCGGCTCGCGGGTCGGCCAGCGCAGCCTCTACGTGCTGGACGGCCACCTCAACCCGGTACCCCGTGGCGTCGCCGGCGAGCTCTACATCGGTGGCGAAGGCCTCGCACGCGGCTATCACCAGCGCCCGGGGCTCACCGCCGAACGCTTCGTCGCCGACCCCTTCTCCATCGGCGGCCGCCTGTACCGCACCGGTGACTGGGTGCGCCAGCGCGCCGATGGCGTCATCGACTACCTCGGCCGCCTGGACAACCAGATCAAGATCCGTGGCTTCCGCATCGAGCCGGGCGAGATCGAGGCGCGCCTGCGGGCCCTGCCCGGCATCCAGGACGCCGTGGTGGTCGCCCGCGAGGTCAACGGCAGCCAGCAACTGATCGGCTACGTGTCCGGCGCCGCCGACCTGCAGGGCGACAGCCTGCGCGCGGCGCTGCAGGGCGAGCTGCCGGAGTACATGGTGCCTGTGCACATCGCCGTGCTGCCGGCCCTGCCGCTCAACGCCAACGGCAAGGTCGACCGCAACGCGCTGCCGGCGCCCGACCTCGGGCTGCGCACCTTCGTCGCACCGCGCAACGACACGGAACGCGCCCTGGCGGACATCTGGCAGGAGGTGCTGGAGATCGAGCGGGTCGGGGTCACCGACAACTTCTTCGAACTCGGTGGCGACTCGCTGCGCATCCTCAAGGTGCTGTCGAAGCTGCGCGCCCGCCCGGAACTCGGGCTGACCCTGAAGCTGCGCGACATGATCGGCAAGCCCACCATCGCCGAGCTGTCCGGCTACGACGAGCAGGTACGCGAACCCGATCCGCTGCTGGCGCTCAACACGCCCGGCCAGGCCGGCGCGGCGCTGTTCTGCCTGCACGCGGGCTTCGGCACGGTGTTCGACTACGAGCCCCTGGCCCGACGGCTCGAAGGGCGCTGCAGCGTCCATGGCATCCAGTGCCGCATGCTGCTGGACCGGGACTGGCAGGACCACTCCCTGGAGGCCATGGCCATCGACTACACCCGCTTCATCCGCCGGCAGCAGCCCGAGGGGCCGTACCGCCTGCTGGGCTGGTCGCTGGGCGGCGCGCTGGCGTTGCTGGTGGCCCAGGAGCTGGAGCGCCAGGGGCAGGAGGTCGAGCAGGTCGGTTTGGTGGACTGCTTCACCCCGGTCGGGTCGCACGAGGACGACGGCGAAGGCTGGGAGCGCGAGCTGAGCGCCTTCCTCGCCACCCTGCTGGGCGTGCCCGCTGATGCGCTGCCGCGCACGCCGCTGCCCCCGGGCAGCGATTCGCAGGCGGTGCGCCGCTGGATCACCGAGGCCCTGGAGGCTGCCGGCGCCCATGTCGCCCGCTCGGCCATCACGGCGGACGAGCTGGCCCAGACCTTCCTCGCGGCGATGAAGCTCAAGCACCTCTCGCTGGCCTGGCGGCACGTGCCCCGCATCGCGGCGCCGACGGCCTGCTGGTGGGCGACGCAGGGCCGGCCCGCCGGCGAGCAGCGCCTGTTGCAGGGTCACTTCCCCGCTGCCGGCTCGCACCAGGCCGTGGCCGCGGGGCACTACGACATCCTGCGCCACCCGGCCCTGCTCGACGACCTCCTCGAATGGGTGCTGGACAGCGAGCCGGTCGCAGGCTGACACCCGGCCCCCGGCCTGCCGGGGGCCCCTTTTTCCATCCGTACCGACGATAAGGAACACCTATGTCCCTGGACCCGAATCTCGAAGCCTTCCTGGAGCTGGCCGAGCTGGGACGCTTGAGCGGCAAGAGCCGCCCGATGCACGAGCTCAGCGTCGAGCAGGCGCGACGGGAGTTCTCCACGACCTCGCACGTCCTCGACCCCGACCCGCCGGGCTCGGTGGCGGTGACGCCGCTGGGCATCCCCGCCCGCGACGGCGCGGAGCTGGAGGCTCGCCTCTACCGGGCGGAACACCGGCAGGGCGAAGCGCTGCCGACCATTCTCTACTTCCACGGTGGCGGCTACGTGGTGGGCGACCTGGACTCGCACGACCCGGTGTGCCGCCGCCTGGCCGCCAGCGGGCGCTTCGCGGTGCTGGCCCCGGCCTACCGGCGCGCCCCCGAGGCACCCTTCCCGACCGCCGTCGATGACGCCAGCGACTGCGCCAACTGGCTGGTCGGGCACGCCCGGGAACTGGGCCTCGCCCAGCGCTTCGCCGTGGCCGGCGACAGCGTGGGCGCCACCCTGGCCACCGTCCTCGCCGCCGAAGCGGTGATCGCGCCGGAACGGCAGCACCTGAAGCCCTTCGCCCAGCTGCTGTTCTACCCGGTCACCGACATCAGCCGGCAACGGGAATCCCACCGCCGCTACGCCGAGGGCTACCTGCTGGAAAGCCTGACCCTGGAATGGTTCTACCAGCACTACTGCACCGCCGGGCAACGCCTGGACTGGCGCGCCTCGCCGCTGCTCGGGCCAGCCACCGCACCGCTGGCGCCGACCTACCTGTCGCTGGCCGAGTACGACCCGCTGGTGGACGAAGGCCACGCCTATGCCGACCACCTGCGCCAGGGCGGCACCGAGGTGACCCTGTCCCTGGAACGCGGCTTCACCCACGACTTCCTGCGCATGTCCGGCATCACCGACGAGGTGGCCTCGATCTACCGCAACGCGGAGCAATGGCTGCTCGCGCGCTGACCCGCTCGCCGGATCGTCACCGGCACCCCCTCCGTGCCACCCCGGGCTGAAGCCCGGGCTACGGTGCTGACATGGGCTCTTGTAGGGTGTGCCGCGCGGTGTTCCAGGCAAGGCAGTGGACGCCTGGAACGCCCACCGCATGGGTTTCGCTTCGCTCTACACCATCCTACAAAAGCACGTCCGTAGCCCGGACTTCAGTCCGGGCTGCGCAATTGCGCGCGCGGCGCCCCCTCCGTGCATCGGGGGGTGGAAATCGCCGCGCCGCAAGGCCGCGATCCCCCGCCATGAGCACCGACGCCCGAGGCGACATACGGGCCAAGCGCCGCTCCGTTTTGCCTGCTAGCGTCCTTGTTGCACATACGTGCCAAGGAGGCCGGCATGCTCGACTACGTCGCGCTGGGGATGCTCATTTTCGTGGGTATCGTGCTGTTCTACGGTGTCATCGCGATTCACGACATCCCCTACGAAATCGCGGTACACCGCAAGCATCCACAACAGGATGCCATCCATGTCGCAGGCTGGATCAGCCTGTTCACCCTCCACGCCATCTGGCCGTTCCTGTGGATCTGGGCAACGCTTTATCGCGAAGACCGCGGCTGGGGCTTCGCCACCACGAAAGCGGCGCCCATCGATGACAGGCGCCTACAGGAGCTGGAACATGAACTGGGCGAACTGAAGCTGCGCCTCGCAGCACTGGAAACGCCTCCTGCTCCGACACCCGACACACTCGTGGAACTGCCACGGCAGGAAGGCTGAGCCATGGACCTGTTGCTCATCCTCACCTACGCCGCGATCTGCGTGGCGATTTTCAAGCTGTTCCGTATCCCGCTGAACAAGTGGACCGTGCCGACGGCGGTGCTGGGCGGCATCGTCCTCATCGGTGCGCTGATCTTCCTGATGAACTACAACCACCCTTACTCCGAAGTCTCGCGCAGCTATTTCGTCAGCACCCCGATCGTGCCCGCCGTGAGCGGCCAGGTGATCGAGGTGCCGGTGCAGGGCAACCGCATCCTGGAGAAGGGCGACGTGCTGTTCCGCATCGACCCGACGCCCTTCGAGAACCGGGTCAGGTCGCTCAAGGCGCAGCTCGTCTCGGCCAAGGCCGACCAGTTCCGCGCCAGCGAACTGGCACGGCGCAACGTCGGCAACCTGCGCGACGTCGACACCACCCGGGCGCGCGTGGACGACCTGCAGGCCCAGCTCAACATCGCCCAGTTCGAACTGGACAACACCACCGTGCGCGCGCCGAGCAAGGGCTACGTCACCCAGGTGTCGCTTCGCCCGGGCATCTATGCGGTGAAGATGCCGCTGCGCCCGGCCATGGTCTTCGTCCCCCTGGAGGACCACGCCTACATAGCCTGGATGCGGCAGAACAGCCAGCTGCGCCTGAGCCTGGGCGACGAGGCGGAAATCGCCTTCGACGGCATCCCCGGCGAGGTGTTCGCAGCGCGCGTGAAGATGGTCATGCCGGTGATCGCCGAAGGCCAGGTGCAGCCCAGCGGCAACCTGATCGGCTTCACCGGCTCGCCCCCGGCGGGCCGCGTGCCGGTGGTGCTGGAGGTGACCGACCCCGACTTCGAGCAGTACCGCAGCCTGATGCCGGGGGGCGCCTACGGGCAGGCGGCGCTGTACTCCGAGCATTTCCACCACGTCGCCATCATGCGCAAGATCCTCCTGCGCATGGCCGCGTGGATGAACTACATCTTCCCCTTCCACTGATGGAGCACGGGACATGGCCAGGAAGAAACAGCAGGCTGCCGAGAAGCTGGAGCGCAAGGTCTACGAGAAGGAACTGAAGCGCCTGCACATCGAGCTGGTCAAGCTGCAGCAGTGGGTGGTGGCCAAGGGGCTGAAGGTCTGCGTGATCTTCGAGGGCCGTGATGGCGCCGGCAAGGGCGGCACCATCAAGGCGATCACCGAGCGGGTCAGCCCACGGGTGTTCCGCGTGGTGGCGCTGCCGGCACCCTCCGAGCGCGAGAAGACCCAGATGTACGGCCAGCGCTACCTGCACCACATGCCCGCGGCCGGTGAAGTGGTGATCTTCGACCGCAGCTGGTACAACCGCGCCGGCGTCGAGCGGGTCATGGGCTTCTGCACCGAGGAGCAGGCCGTCAAGTTCCTCTCCGTGGTGCCGCTGTTCGAGAGGATGATCGTCGAGTCCGGCATCCTCCTCATCAAGTACTGGCTGGAAGTCAGCGCCGAGGAGCAGCAACAGCGCCTGGAGGAGCGCATCCACGATGGCCGCAAGATCTGGAAGCTCTCGCCCATGGACATCAAGTCCTTCCGCCGCTGGGACGACTACACCCGCGCCCGCGACGAGATGTTCGCCGCCACCGACTCCTCCTGGGCGCCCTGGTACATGGCGCGCTCCGAAGACAAGCGGCGCGTGCGCCTGAACATCATCAGCCACCTGCTGGCGCAAGTGCCCTACCAGGACATCACCAGGGAGCAGAAGGTCGAGCTGCCCAAGCGCGGCAAGATCGGCCGCTACAAGCCCGTGCCCTACCCCTTCCGCATGGTGGACGAGCGCTTCTGATCCAGGGCGGGCCGGGGTCATTAATGAGCGGGACGTGCGCCATGAAAAGCGCCGCGCCTTCTTGTAGGAGCGAATTCAGTCGCGAAATGCCCTGCATGCAGTTGGACGGCGCTCCACCCGCCCTTCGCAGCCCGGCACGGCACCGCTGGTGGAGGTAAGAAGCGACCTCCACCCTACGCAGCGGCCATGCCCAACGGCCGCACGGCGCTTCGTGTAGGGGTGACTTCAGTCGCCAAGGGCAACGCAGTTGCCCCAGCCCCAACGAATTGGTCGCCACACGCCGCACGTGGTACCTCGGCTGCCATGCCGTAGCGGAGGGATGCGGTTTTCGGCGGAGCACCGTCGACCTCAACGCAACCAGGCGATCGATGCGATTGCACTCTTCACACGACTTCCTGAAACAGTATTAGCGTAGAGTTCACCCCCCCACTGCGCATTCAGCCCCGTATGGACAATCGGCTATCCGTGCACATCGCCTTGCCTGAAGCCAATGCCACGCAACCGAAGCACGGGCGGCGCGCGTGCGCGGCCGGGGCTGCACGAACCGTTCCCGATGACGATCACCTGCTGACAGCTGCCTGCACGTTCGCTCGGCTGCTGGCACCTGCAAAAAACGAGAGCGCCAATGGATGAGACCACCCTGCCACCGGCAGTACAGGATCTACCCCGCACCGAGCCCGTCAGCCTGCTCCAGGCCTTCCTGTTCTGGCTCAAGCTCGGTTTCATCAGCTTCGGTGGCCCCGCCGGGCAGATTTCGATCATGCACCAGGAGCTGGTGGAGCGCCGGCGGTGGATCTCCGAGGGCCGCTTCCTGCATGCCTTGAACTACTGCATGGTGCTGCCCGGCCCGGAAGCCCAGCAGTTGGCGACCTACATCGGCTGGCTGATGCACCGCACCTGGGGCGGTGTGATCGCGGGGTCGCTCTTCGTGCTGCCCTCGCTGTTCATCCTGATCGCGCTCTCGTGGGTCTACATCGCCTTCGGCGACGTTCCGGTGGTGGCCGGGCTGTTCTACGGGATCAAGCCCGCCGTCACCGCGATCGTGGTCCAGGCCGCTCACCGCATCGGCTCCCGCGCACTGAAGAACAACTGGCTGTGGGCGATAGCAGCCGCCTCGTTCGTGGCGATATTCGCCCTCAGCCTGCCGTTCCCGCTGATCGTGCTGGGGGCCGCCGTCATCGGCTACTTCGGTGGGCGCCTCGCCCCGGGGATCTTCAGCGTCGGCGGTGGCCACGGAGCGGCCCGGCAGTCCAGCGGGCCGGCGCTGATCGATGACGACACCCCCACGCCGCAGCATGCGCGCTTCCGCTGGTCACGCCTGGCCTCGCTGGCGGCGACAGGTGCGGCGCTGTGGGTGTTGCCCATGGGGCTGCTGACTGCGCTGTTCGGCTGGGACGGCACGCTGACGCAAATGGGCTGGTTCTTCACCAAGGCGGCGCTGCTGACCTTTGGCGGCGCCTATGCCGTGCTGCCCTATGTCTACCAGGGCGCGGTCGGCCATTACGGCTGGCTCACCCCCACGCAGATGATCGATGGCCTGGCCCTGGGTGAAACGACGCCAGGCCCCCTGATAATGGTGGTGGCGTTCGTCGGCTTCGTGGGGGGCTACGTGCAGCAGGTGTTCGGCGCCGAGCATGCCTTCCTCGCCGGTGCGGTCGCCGCCAGCCTGGTCACCTGGTTCACCTTCCTGCCCTCCTTCCTGTTCATTCTCGCGGGTGGGCCCCTGGTGGAATCGACTCACAACGAGCTGAAGTTCACGGCGCCCCTCACGGCCATCACGGCCGCCGTGGTCGGGGTGATCCTCAACCTGGCGCTGTTCTTCGGTTATCACGTGCTGTGGCCGCAGGGTTTCGCGGGGCATTTCGACTGGCCCTCGGCGCTGATCGCGCTGGCCGCCGCCGTCGCCCTGTTCCATTTCAAGCGCGGCGTCATCCAGGTGCTGCTGGCCTGTGCGCTGGTCGGATTGACGGTGTATCTGCTGCAAGGATCGCCAGCATCGGCCGCCTGACCGGCCCTGGCAGAGGCGAGGCGTAATCATGCGCATCCCGTGCCGCCGGGGCCGCACCGGTACGGTTTCGCCGCGCAATCCCTGCAACTTTCCGCCCCGCGCCGGTCTGTTGTTCATCCGTTACCGCATGGCGCCCCGGGCTGTCTTGCGCAGACTCCCCAGCATTTTCTCCGCGCTCACATAAACTGAAATGGCCTGGGCCGCGCCGTGCCGCGTGGCTCTCCAGCAGTGAGGACTTGATGACAGACGTAAACCCGCGCACGGACAGGCCATCACCCAACCGCTCCAGCGTGGCGTTGACGCGGGCGTCTCTCTTGAAGTTCTTCGGGCTGCTCACCAGCGCCTTCCTGCTCGCTGCCTATCTGCTCATCTACCTGGCGCATGACCTGGACAAGACCGAGGAGATAGAGAGCGCGTTCTACACCGAGAAGGCCATTCAATCGCTGGAGAAGTCGCTGCGTTCGACACTCCGGGACTACGCGTTCTGGGGGGATGCCTATCGCAACCTGCACCAGCAGGTGAACTCCGAATGGGCTTATGCCCGGCAGAACCTGGGGCCGACCCTGTACGACGACTTCGGGCTGCAAGGGGTGTTCGTCGTGGATGGCGCCGGTCACACCCTGTACTCCGTGATCAATGGCCGGCTGCAACACACGGACGCCTCGCTTTGGTTCAAGCGCTCCCTGGAGCCGCTCCTCGACCAGGCCCGCCTTGGAGCGGAGTCGGAAACCCCCGTCACGGCATTCGTGGATATCGACGGGCAGCCTGCCGTGGTCGCGGCGGCAGCCATCACGCCGGGATCGGACCCGTCCATACGGCCGGATACCGGGCCGTCCTCGGTATTGATCTTCGTCCGCATCCTGGACCCGGCGTCCCTGGAGCAACTGGGCAAGGAATACGGCGTCGAGGGGCTGCGCCGAGCGACTCCCGCTGACCTCAACGACAAGACGATTCTCGCCCTGGGCGAACAGGGGGCTGCCAGCAGCCTCCACTGGGAACCGGAAAAACCCGGCCGGCGCCTGCTGGCGCTGGGCTTCCCGCTGCTGGGCGTCATCGCGTTGCTGGTGTGCCTGATGGCCTGGGCGTTGTTGCGCCGGACCACGGTCGGCGCCATGGCGCTGGATGCGAGCTATGCCTCCCTGCAGCGCAGCCAGGACGCCCTGGCGATTAGCGAGGCGCGCTTTCGCGACATCGTGGAAACCAGCTCCGACTGGGTATGGGAAATCGACGGCCAGGGGCGCTTCACCTTCCTTTCCGAGCGCTTCGAGGCGGTCACCGGGCTGGACCGGGATGCCTGGATCGGCCAACCGATCGACGAGCTGCTGTCTCCCGAGAGCGGCACCCTGTCCCAGTGGCTGAGCCGCACCGGCCTCCCTGCCGACAACAGCATCCTCTGCCGCTTCATCGGCTGCGGCGGCCAGGAGCGGGTCACCCGCATTTCGGCACGAGCCATCGATGACCGGGGCTTTCGCGGCACCGCGACCGATGTGACCGGGGAGATCGAAGCGCGGCGCAGAATCGAGTTCCTGTCCCGCCATGACGCGCTCACGGGGCTCGCCAACCGTGCGCGGCTCAGGGAGTTCCTCGACGGCAAGCTGAAAGCCAGGCCGACGCGCGAGCAGCCGCTGGTGCTGCTTTTCGTCGGGCTGGACCGCTTCAAGTCGGTCAACGACCTGCTCGGCCACGCGGCGGGGGACCAGGTGCTCAACGAGATTTCGGATCGCCTGGCCGACTGCGTCCGGCACAAGGACCTGGTCGCCAGGATCGGGGGCGACGAATTCGTCCTGCTGCTCTCGCATATCGGTTCGCAGGCCAACGTCGAAGCCCTGTGCCAGCGCGTGCTCGACTCCATCAAGCGGCCCATCAGCATCAACCAGCAGCCCACCTACGTGAGCGCCAGCATCGGCATCGCCATGGCGCCCAACGATGCGGCCGAGGCCAGCGAGCTGCTGCGCTATGCGGACATCGCCCTGTACGAAGCCAAGGCGGCGGGCCGTGGCACCTGGCGGTTCTACTCGGGCGAGATGAACGCCAGGATCATCGAGCGCCGGCGCCTGGAAACCGACCTGCGCAACGCCATCACGCAGGGAGAGCTGAGGCTGCACTTCCAACCGCGCTACCGCCTCGCCGACGGGCAGATGAAGGGGGCGGAGGCTCTGGTCCGCTGGCAGCACCCCGAGCTCGGGCTGGTCCCGCCGAGCACCTTCATCCCCATTGCGGAGCAGACCGGGCTGATCATCGCCTTGAGTGACTGGGTGATCGCCACCGCCTGCCACCAGGCAGCGCAATGGCCGGCCCACCTGTTCCTGTCACTGAACCTCTCGCCCCTCGAATTCAAGGGCGACGGCCTCGCCGAACGGATCGGCAAGGCGCTCGCCGACTCGGGCATCGGCCCCTCCCGGCTCGAACTGGAAATCACCGAAAGCGTCATGCTCGACGATGCCGGAGGAGCGCTGGAGCTGATGCACAGGCTCAAGGGACTCGGCGTGCGCCTGGCGATGGACGACTTCGGAACGGGGTATTCGTCCCTGAGCTACCTGCGCAGCTTCCCCTTCGATGGCCTGAAGATCGACCGGAGCTTCCTCAACCGCACGCACGTCAGCGAGGAGGACAAGGCGATCATCCGGGCGATCGTGGAGCTGGGGCACGCCTTGTCGCTGACCGTGACCGCGGAGGGGATCGAGACCGCCGAGCATCTCGACATGCTCAAGGCGATGTCATGCGAGGAAGGCCAGGGCTATTTCCTCAGCAGGCCGCTGGACATCGATGGTTTCAATGCGTTGCTGGGCAAGGCGACCGCGAAGGAGTGAGCAACCCACGCTGCCTCTGGGAGGCGATCACCTGCGCACACGCCTCGGCCGGCTGAACATCCGCGCGCCCATCAGCTCGCGCACGAACAGCCCGAACAGCTCCGCCTGGGTGCCGATCTCCAGCTTGTCGTAGAGGTTGCGCCGGTGGACCTTCACCGTGCCCCGGGTGATGCGCAGCTGCTGGGCGATCTCGCTGCTGGAATAGCCCTGCAACAGCAGCTGCACCACCTTGCACTCGCGCGGCGTCAGCAGCTCCCGTGCAAACAGGCTGAACACCTCGCGCACATGGTCGCTGGGCTGCAGCGCATCCACCGGCGGCTGGCCCCGCGCCTCACAGGCTAGGCGCACCACCTCCTGCACCACCGGCGCCGCGATGCCCAGGAGCTCCAGCTCCTCCTCGCTGAACACCGCCCCGCCCTGCCCGCGCATCAACGACAACACCGCGCGGCAACCCGGCGCCGGCGTGGTGAAGAAGCCCAGCTCCTCGCTCAATGCCAGGCGGTGGTAGTAGAGCTGGAAGTAGTGGTTGTCCCGAAAGCTCCCCGGCGCCAGCGTGCGCATGCTGTAGAGGCCATCCGGCCGCTCGAAGGTGCAGGCGAGGAAGAACGGATCGAACAGGTACGCGCCGCCCCGGTAGTCGTCGATGAAGGTGGCCTGCAGCTCGGCGGGCAAGGTGTGGAACAGCGGCAAGGGCGCATCGCTGCCTTCGAAGAGGAACAGCGAGACGTGATCGACCGGGGCGGTGCGCTGCAGCCAGTCGGTCAGCGCCTGCAGCTGGGGTTGGCCCGGGGGTTGGGTGAGGATGGTGGTGATGTCCTGGGTCCATGTTTTCAGGTCGCTGTGCATTCCCGGCAGTCCTTTCTTCAAGACGTAATGGGTCATAAATACCGTGGCCCTATAGACATCCTAGCCAGCAGATTCTCGCCATGGCAAGAATCTCCGCAGATCACGATAAAGAAGGCAGTCTCCTGCGACTGGGCGAAGCCGTGCGCACTCGCAGGAAGACGCTCAACCTCTCACAAGAAGCGCTCGCCGATGCCGCCGGCATCGACCGCTCGCACATGGGCAAGATCGAACGTGGCGAACGCAACGTTACATTCCTGAACATCGTCCGAATCGCCGGTGCGATGGACTGCAATCCTTCCGACCTGCTCGTCGAGGCGGGTCTCTGAACAAGGCTGTACAGCAGGCATGGAACTCAAGCTCGCACTTGGGCAAGCCATCAGGAACCTGAGGGTCAGCAAGAAGCTTTCACAGGAAACGATAGGCGCTAGCCAGGCCTACATCAGCGATCTGGAGCGCGGTATCAAGAGCCCCTCGGTGATCAAGCTGGTTGAGTTTGCCGAGAACATGGGCGTGCATCCGCTGACGATCCTCGCCAAGAGCCATCTGCTGGCAAATCCCGAGCTGAGCATTGAAGAGTTGCTTGAGCGAGTGCGCAGGGAGCTTGAGGAAGGATGAAAGCCCGCCCCTGGCGAGCCTGGCAGCGATAAGGATCGTTATGCGGCACAGCCCCGAATCCACCCCACCACGCCGACAGCCCACGCACCGACTTGCCCATCGCCTGAAAATCCCGATCGCAGCGCTGCTGCTTCTCACCGCCCTTCCCGCCCTGTGCGGCCCGGAGCCCTCCTTCACCGGGCACTGGTACCTGGACCTGCGCACAGCGGAACAGAAAGAAGCAAAGGCCGAATGCGGCGGCACAGGCTTCGACCTGGTCCAACAGGGCAACGCCATAACCGGCACCCACTACTTCGCCACGGTCGACTGCGGTCGGGTCAATGAAGGTGGGGAAGTCAAAGGCGTGGCTGCGGGACCGGAAGCCATTCTTCATGTCACCAGCGGCAGGAATGGAGCGGTCACAAGAGGCAGGGCCGCCCTTAAAGACAGAGTCGTTTTCACTGCCCTGAACCTCCTCTTATGGCCGACTGTGGCCGACGAGCAGCAACAGTCGCCCCACAGCAATCAGTGGCATCTTTGAACGGCCAGCCCTTGCCATCAAAGCAGGTAGCCCGCTATCCCAGATCCAGCGATCAGACCTGGGCCATCCCGCCGTCGACAAAGAGCTCGATGCCGTTGATGAAACTCGCCGACTCGGAGGCGAGGAAGGCCACCGCCTTGCCGATCTCCCCGGGCTCGCCCAACCGGCCCAGCGGTACCTGGCTGGCCAGGGCATCGAACAGGCCTTGGCGCGCTTCATCGGGCACCAGTTCGCCAAGGCCGGGAGTACGGACCGGGCCGGGGCTGACGACGTTGACTCTGATGCCGCGGTCCTTCAGGTCCAGCGCCCAGGAGCGGGCGAAGTTGCGGACGGCGGCCTTGCTGGCGCTGTACACACTGAAATTGGCGGTGCCCTGGATCGAGGTGGTGGATGAGGTCAGGATCACCGACGCACCATCAGTCAGCAGCGGTAGCGCCTTCTGCACGGTAAATAGGACGCCGCGCACATTCGTGCCGAAGATGCGATCGAAGTGTTCCTCGGTGATGGCGCCCAACGGCAGCATGTCTCCGCCGCCGGCATTGGCGAAGAGGATGTCCAGTCGGCCAGCGGTTCTGGCGATCTGCGCATAGACCGCGTCCAGGTCGTCGAGCACCGAGGCGTCGGCGCGGATCGCCGTGGCGGACGGGCCGATGGCCTCGACAGCTGCGTCCAGTTCGGCCTGGCGGCGCCCGGTGATGAACACCCGTGCGCCTTGTGAGGCGAGTTCCTGTGCGGCGCCGAGGCCGATGCCGCTGCTGCCTCCGGTAACCAGGGCTACTTTTCCGGTAAATGGCTTGTTCATGGTTATCTCCGATCAAGGGTCGATTTCAGGTCTGGATGCACTGCCTCTGGCCCGCTACCGGCGCGGTATTCAGGCGAGGCATGGCGCTACTCTAGAGATCGTCGATTGATGGAAAAAGCGGATGCAATGGAATGACTATCCATAGCCATGGATAATCCATGCACCCCCATCGAGGATTTTTCATGGACCAGCTCCAGGCCATCCGTGCCTTTGCCCGCGTGGTAGAAGCCGGCAACTTCACCCGTGCCGCCGACTCGCTGAACATGCCCAACGCCACCCTGAGCAAACTGGTGCAGGAACTGGAAGCGCACCTGGGCGTGCGCCTGCTGCAGCGCACCACGCGGCGTGTCACGGTGACACCGGAGGGCCAGGATTACTACGGCAAGGCCACCCGTGTATTGCGAGACCTGGAAGACATCGACTCCTCCTTCAACATCGCCCGCAGCAAGCCACGTGGCCACCTTCGCATCGACGTCGGAGGCTCCACCGCACGGGACGTATTGGTGCCGCTGCTGCCTGACTTTCTGGCGCGCTATCCGGATATCCGCATCGACCTTGGAGTGTCCGATCGTTCGGTCGACCTGATTGGCGACAATGTCGACTGCGTGATCCGCGGCGGTGCGCTGGATTCCTCGTCGCTGGTGGCGCGCGGCCTTGGCCAGGCGACCATGGTCACCTGCGCTTCACCCGAGTACCTCCGCCATAACGGTGTCCCTGCCTACCCGGAGGAACTGCGCAATGGCCACCGGCTGGTGAGCTATTTGTCACCACAGAATGGTCGGGCGGTGCCCTTGCGCTTCGAACGCGACGGGGAACGTCACGAGCTGACACTCGAACACCGTATCGGCATCAACGAAAGCAACGCACACCTGGCCGCTTGCGTGACGGGCCTCGGCATCATTCAGACCTTCACCTACGCAGCGGGCGCCGCCCTTCGCGATGGCTCTCTGGTGGAGATTCTCGAAGACTGGCGCCCTGCCCCCTATCCATTCCACGTGGCGTACCCACAGAACCGCTACGTTACCCACCGTCTCCGGGTGTTCATCGATTGGCTCGTGGAGCGCATTCCGGAAAAGATCGCTGGCTGAGCGACTGAAAGTGTTCACCGCCCCATTGCTCCCGGCCGGCTGCAGCCCTTACCGGGCGGTGGTTGCCAGTCCGCTATCGGCCGATGCCTGCTTTCCACAGGCGCCCGCTACCGCTGCTCGCTCGAAATCGAACCTCACGCAACCTGAAGCGATGACTGCTGGCTGCGCTGCCAGCGCTTGGGGGAGATGCCGGTCAGCTTGCGAAATGTCCGGGTGAAATGGGACTGGTCGGAGAATCCGCACTCGAAGGCGACTTCGCACATGGACATCGAGCCTCCGGCGATCAGGAGCTGGGCACGTTCGATACGTGACTTGAGCGTCCACTCCTGCGGCGACATGCCGGTGGTTTTCTTGAAGGCGCGGGAAAAATGACTTCTGGACATGGAGCATTGCGAGGCGACTTCGGCGATGGACAGCTTGTCCTGGCACGTGGACGCCAGGATCCGCTTGGCCTTGCGCTCCTGCCAGGGCGCCAGCGCGACCCTGTCCCGACTGTCCGCCACGTGATCCTCGTAGCGGACGACCAGGTGCTGGCAAAGACGCATGCCCAGTTGGTGCAGGGACTGGGGTTCAGGCCGCGCACTGTCTTGCAGCGCTGCCTGGAACGCCATGGCGAGTTGGTAGGTTTCCTGATCGAGCACGGCCATGTTCATGCTATCTCCTGGTAACGCGCGCAGCCGTGCCCACCACCGAGAGGGTATCGGCTTGCGTCTGAATCATTCGGTTGGAAGGGTCGCCCCCGAGAACCGGGGGCGCCCAGGCTTAGAGGGGAGCGGCAACCGGGGCCAGGGTCGGACCGTGCGCAACGCGCTCAGGCGCCTTGTGGACCATGGTGTAGGCGTAGTCGACGCCCATGCCGTATGCGCCGGAGTGTTCCTTGACCAGGTTCATGACGGCGTCGTAGGTGTCGCGATTCTTCCAGTCGCGCTGCCATTCCAGCAGCACCTGCTGCCAGGTCATGGGCACCACGCCAGCCTGGATCATGCGCTGCATGGCGTAGTCGTGGGCTTCCTTAGTGGTGCCGCCGGAAGCGTCGGCGACCATGTAGATCTCGTAGTCGGCATCGTGCATGGCCGAGAGTGCGAAGGTGGTGTTGCACACCTCGGTCCAGAGGCCGGCGACGATGATTTTCTTGCGCCCGTTCTTCTTCAAGGCATCACGGACCTTCTGGTCGTCCCAGGAATTCATCGAGGTGCGCTCGAGCAGCGGCGCATCGGGAAACACCGCGAGCAGCTCGGGGTAGGTATGGCCGGAGAAGCTCTCGGTCTCCACCGTGGTGATGGTGGTGGGGACGTCGAAGATCTTCGCAGCCTTGGCCAGGGCCACCGTGTTGTTCTTCAGGGTTTGCCGGTCGATGCTCTGGACACCGAAGGCCATCTGGGGCTGGTGGTCGATGAAGATCAGTTGGCTGTTCTGGGGCGTCAGGACTTCGGTTTTCGGATTGTTCATTGTCGTTACCTGTCGATGGTGTGGAGGGTCTTGGTGAGGTTTTCGGCGGCTGCATTGGCGTCGTGATCACCTGGGGATCCAGGAGGCTTTCGGAGCGGCTGCGGCCTGAACACGAATCCAAGTTAGCCGATCGACCGGCACTTCGCTTGTGCATTTTTGCGCTTTTGCTGGCGCAAAAATGCGCCATCGAGTGCGCGTTGGCGCTGCTAGCATCCGCCCTCCACCCACCGAACCGACGCAATCCAGGCGTCCGATCCGAGCAAGGAGAATGCAATGGCAGCTTCACGACCCGATGGCCAGAAAACCGCGTACTGGGGTGTCCCCTGGGAAGAGGGATATGGCTACCCCCAGGCGCGGCAGGTGGGGAACGAGGTCTATGTATCCGGCCAGTTCAACCACGATGAAGACGGCAACCTGGTTGCCCCTGCACCGCTGGATAGCAAGGGCAAGCCCCGTGATTTCTCCGCGATGGGAGAACAGATGCGCACTGCCTATGCCAACATCGCCAAGCTGCTCGCCCTCTATGGCGCCACGCTTGAGGACGTAGTCGAAGAGACGCTGTACGTACTGGACATGGACGCGGCATTCGCCGTGGTGGGCAGTGTTCGCAAGGCTGCCTATGGCACCGAACGCCCGCAGTGCGCGAGCAATATCATTGGCGTGTCCCGGTTGGCGCAGCGCCCGCAACTGGTCGAAATCGCTTGCAAGGCCGTTATCGGCGCGCAGGCCGATCAAGCGAGATAACCGACCGGAACTACTCTGCCGGGTGAGCGAGTTGCCCCTCGATGAGGGGCTTCTGGTTCGCCACTGCGGCGGCGCAGAAGGTCATGAACGCCTTGACTCGCCAGGACTTCCGGATGTCCTGGTGGGTGAGCAGCCAGAGTTCGTCATTGAGCTCGGGCACCACGGGGCCGACGCGCCTCAACCCCGGCGTGATATCGCCCAGCATGCAGGGCAGGAACCCCAGGCCGAGCCCCGCCGCGATCGCCGCACTCGCTGCGGCGACGGAGTCGGTGCGGTAGGAGATGCAGTGCGCATCCACTCGGTTGTCGACGTAGCTGGTGGCCTTCAGGCCGCTAAGGCCACCGGAATACGACACCCATGACTGGCCTTCGGCGAAAAGCGCAGGGGCAGGCGCGTTTCTGAGGGTGCCGTACGGTGCCCAGGCGATCGTCGCGAGTTTGCGCCCCACCAGGCTTTCCGAGGGTTTCTTGGTCGCTCTCACTGCGATGTCCGACTCGTCCCGGGCCAGGCTCAGCGTTTGGTTACCCACTAGGACCTCGATCGTTATCCCTTCGTTGACCGCCCTGAAGTCCGCAATGATCGGGGTGAGGAAGTACAGGAGCAACGAGTCGCTGGTGGTGATCCGCAGCTTGCCCAGGAGCCCGTGCTCCGCGCGTGATATGCGCCGGGCGACGCTGACGATATCGAGCTCGACGCGTTCGGCCAGGGCTCGCAATTCGGCACCTTCCGTGGTGAGCATGTAACCCGAGCGGCGGTGATCGAACAGAGCAATCCCCAGTGTTTTCTCGAGCTGGGCCACCCGGCGTGAGACGGTGGATACGTTGATCCCGAGCTTCTTGGCGGTGACGGCGCGATTGCCGCATTCGCTGAGCGTCTTGATGATCCGAAGATCGTCCCACGAAAGCTGGTTTACAGCTTCGCTCAGGTCCCATTTGGCACTGCCCTGCGTACCCTGCCCCGATGAAACGCCTCTAGGTGATTTCACGCCAAACCTTCCAGATCTCGTGTGCGCGCATCATACGAAAAGGGTTATGGGAGAACCATCGTGAGGCTGCCGCGGTACCGCTGGCCGTCATAAGCGCCCTCTGCCCTAAACCGTTGCATCGAGGTCCCCCTGTTCGGTTCACGCCTTCGCGCTGAATGGCAGGCCTACGAGCATCGCGTCCAGGACATCGACCAGAGCCAGACACTTAACCAGGTGCTCCGAAATGCAGTACCTGACCATCCACAGGTATCAACAGCCGATGGGCAACACCGGCAGCGATCGCCGCACGCGTCAGCTCCCGGCGCGTAACGGGGCAATGGTTGATCGCTTCCAGATGGTTCGCGATGACAGTCCCCCTGCCAAGACGCGTGAAGTCGAGCACATCGTCCAGCCCCATGATGATGTCGCCACCCACGTCGAAGCGCGCCCCACCGGCAGGCACCACGCTCACCTGCGGCTGATGCCGCTGCACGAAGTCACGTACGCCAGGGGTCAGAATCGTATCGCCTGCCAGGTAAAGGCTGGGCTCGCCGGGCAGCTCAATCAGATAGCCGACGCCGTGCTCCATCAACCGTCCAACCAGGCCCTCACCATGCGTGCAGCGCACCGTGCGGATCACGCCTTCCAGGAAGGGCTTTGGCTCCTCATGGCCATCCGGCAGGGGCTGCACGTTCAAGCCCACCCTTGCCAGGTAGGCCGCATCATGCAATGTGCATATGACCGGGACCTGCCGCTCTCTCAACCAACGCGAGCCGGCCCTGTCCAGGTGATCGAAATGGCCCTTCTGGCAATGGGTGATCAGGCAATGAGTCACCGATTCCAGAACCTCCGAAGTCCCCTCCGGCAAATCGACAATCGGGTTCCTCTGCCGCCCCGCGAAAACGCGCAGGGAAGGCAGCGCGCCCTTAGGTGCCAGCATGGGATCGACCAGGACACGATAGTCGCCCAGTTCGAGAATGATCGTAGCGTTACGGATCTGTCTGATTTTCATCACGAACCCTCCTCAAGGTGTGGGCTCATGGTGCCGGGCTCATGCATCGCCCATAATGGCGGAACCTGACATAAACGATTCATTATCCGCCATGACCACTTTGCGAATCGGCCTCCTGCTCTTCCCCGGCTGTATGCCCGCTGGGCTTCTGGCCTTCGCCGACATGCTGCACGCCGCCAACCGGAGGATAGGACACGCGCTCTTCGAAACGCACTTGGTTGCCGAGCGAAGCGGACCGGTCGATTGCGCCCACGGCCTGCAGTTGACGGCCAGCTACGGTGTGTCAGAAATGGCACTGGACGCGGTCCTGATTCCTGGTTTCTGGGCGGAGTCGCCACAGCAGGTCGAGTCCAGCCTGGAGGGCAATGCCTCGCTGCTGGCTGGTCTGGCGAGACTTGGCAAGCGGTGCCGAGTTTGGAGCTACTGCACCGGAGTCTGCCTGGCGGCCGCCAGTGGACGCCTGGACGGGCAACCCGCCACGGCGACTTGGTGGCTGGCAGATGCGTTGCTGCAGCGCTACCCCAGGGTGCGGTGGCAGTACGAGCAGAACTGCGTCTTCACAGAACACACGGGTACCGCCAGTGGAGTCAACGGCTACTTGCCCCTGGCCCAGGCGCTGATCGAGCGACATGTCAATGCAACAGCCTTCGAGGACCTCAATCGGCTGATGGTGCTGCCGCGTCCAACCCGATCTCACGGTGCCTTCAAGACCCTGAGCCTCATCGAACAACCCAGCCAGCTGCTGCGCAGGCTGCATGCACTGGTGCAGGAGATGCCTGCCGAACGGATCACCATCCAGGCCCTGGCGCATGAGTTGGGAATGAGCGAGCGAACCCTGGCGCGCAAGGTCAGTGATGAAACAGGCACCGCAGTGGCCAGCCAAGCGCGCCGCATTAAGTTGAGCCAGGTAAGCGAGCGCCTGACACTGACCTCTGCCCTACTCAAGACCATCAGTGGCGAACTCGGCTTCAGCAGCGATTCGAATCTTCGAAGAATGTCCAAGGAGCTGACTGGCTTGACCCCAGCGCAATACCGGCAACGATTCGGTCGCGTCTAGCGCAGCAGGCGTCCAGGATGCGGCCCCCTAGCCTCGGGGTGCTCGTGAGGGTTGATGGTGCTCCGCATGGGTGACCCAATGGCAGCGGCCCCAAGACATCGGGCACGCCCCATGACCTGCCCCTATGGCAGCTCAACGCCTCAGAGATTCCCCGGAACCAGGAGCCCCTTGCATCGATACGCCCCGATATCGATGCCGAAGGCCCCGCTGCTATGCACTTCCCGCACTCGACAGGTCCTGCCGACAGCGACATCGGCGAGGTCCAGTATTCTTTCCTTGCACGGTTCTTTCTCAGCGTTGCGGACGATCAGAACCCTTGGCTTGAGCTTGTTGCCTGCGGCGCAGCCGATGATGATGCCAACCTCCCCGGTGCTTAGCTCGGCGATCTCCCCCGGGGGGTAGATGCCGACCATGCGTATGAAACACCCGACAATCGCTTCATCGAAGTGGCTGTTGGCCGCCTCGAGCAGGATGCGCAGTGTTTCCAGGCTGGATTTGCCCTTGCTGTAGACACGATCACTGTTGATGGCGTCGTAGCTGTCGGCCACCGCGACGATCTTGGCGAAGTAGGGAATCCTGGCGGCATCCAGTCCACGCGGGTAGCCTTTTCCGTCAATCCGCTCATGGTGCGAGTAGGCGACATCAACGGTCGCAGGGGTGATCTGCTGATTGCTCATCAGGAGCTTCCGTCCTTCGGACGCATGGCTCTGCATGATCCGCAGCTCTTCGGCAGTCAGCGCCCCGGGCTTGTTGAGTATTTCGTTCGGCACCTTCAACTTGCCCACGTCATGGAGCATGCCGCAAACACCGATCTGCTCCAGCTGGTAGGCCGGCATACCAAGTTCACGCCCCAATGCGATCGACAGGATGGAAACTCTCAGCGAATGCTCGGCCGTGTAATCGTCGCTGTTCTTGATACGCGCCAGCCACAGCATCGCTGCAGGATTTCGCAGAATACTTTCTACGCATTCCTTGATCACAGCCTTGACTGCGACGACATCCAACTCCGCCCCCAATTTCACTGCATTGAGGATACGTAACGACTCCTCACGCGCCGCATCCCAAACGGGCGACGCGCGCTCCAGTTCCTGGGAAAAGTCGACCTTGCCGATGGTGGGCAAGAGGGGAGTTGCAAGGTTCTCCGCGAGCTGCACATGTACACCCAGCGAACGCCGGGCGTCGACCCATACGTAATCGCAAACCTCCTGCAACAAGCGGATTTCCTGTTGCTGACGGATTCGAAACCCTTGAAATAGAAAATTGGTATCCGTCCAGGGGCGATCCAGCTCCGTCACATACATGCCAATAGCCAGCTGTGCGGCTTCGACTTTTATGCGGTCGTTCGTCGCGCTATCAGCCATGAGGGGCACTCCAAAGACTGCAATGAGCAATATCAATTAGCCATCAAACATGCCGCTCAGAGCCAATTATTTTTGGCTATGGCGCGACTTCACCAGATAAGTGTCAGCGAGGGGCACGGGACTTCATCGAGCCGAAAAAGCCCGAGACCCACGCAGAGGCACAGCAGGGAGCAGATGCTGGCGGCCAGCCAGGGCAGGCCATCCAGGACCGGATGCGAACCAGCAGCGGACCATGGCCAACCTGGACGACGCTAAGCGACGGGTAGCTTATGGGCCCACTGCAGCCACTCACAGGTTCCTCCGGCACTCATCGGCCCCCGACTGCCCGGGCTGCCTCCACGGCGCGAATTTCATCGCAGGCCTCACCCTTGATGGCCCTCGGACGATATTCTGCAAAGAATAGTCCTCCGCCCCTCAACCGCTGCATCGAGGTCCCCATGTTCGGTTCACACCTTCGCAATGAATTGCAGGCCTACAAGAATCGCTTCCAGAACATCGACCAGAAACTGGCGGCGATACGCAGCAGCATGGCGATGATCGATTTCACACCGGCCGGCGAGATCCTGGACGCGAACCAGGCGTTCCTGAACGTGGTGGGTTATCGCCTCGAGGAGGTGGTAGGCCAGCACCACCGGCTGTTCTGCCCCGCGAGCCTGGCGAACAGCCCGGAGTACCGGCAGTTCTGGAGCCGACTCTCGAAGGGCGAGAGCTTCAGCGACCGTTTCATGCGGCTGACCAAGGATGGCCGCGAGATCTGGCTCGAAGCCACCTATATGCCCGTCCACAACGGCGAGGGCCAGGTAGTGAGCGTCATCAAGATTGCAGCCGATATCACCCGGCAGATCCAGGCGGAGAACAAGCAGACCAGCATGCTCACCGCCCTCGACCGTTCGATGGCCGTGATCGAGTTCAACCTGAACGGGGAAGTGCTGGAAGCAAACGAAAACTTCCTGGCCACCATGGGTTATCGATCGGAAGAAATCCGTGGCAAGCACCACCGCATGTTTTGCGAGCCTGCCGAGGTCAACAGCGATGATTACCGCCGTTTCTGGCAGCGCTTGAATCAAGGCGAATACATCCACGAAGTCTTCAAGCGCGTCGCCAAGAATGGCCGTGTCGTATGGCTCAGAGCCACCTATAACCCGCTCTATGATGCGGCCGGCAAACTCTATGGGGTCGTCAAGTTCGCCAGCGACATCACCGCGCAGGTCGAGCGCCGGAACGCCGAGTCGGCCGCAGCGCAATTGGCCTATGAGATCGCCCAGAAAACCGACGGGAGCTCGGTGAAGGGCGCGGCCACGGTGGATGAGACCAGGCAGGTCGTTCGCGGCATTTCCGAGGAACTGGACCGGGTCTCCGAGCAGATCGGCGCACTCAACACCCAATCGGAGCGCATCGGCAGCATCGTCCAGGTCATCAGGGGCATCGCCGACCAGACCAACCTGCTCGCCCTCAATGCTGCGATCGAGGCTGCACGGGCAGGTGAACTCGGGCGAGGCTTTGCGGTGGTGGCGGACGAGGTTCGCAACCTGGCGTCGCGGACCAGCCAGGCGACCCTGGAAATCAACGAGGTCGTGCAGCTGAACCAGAACCTGACCCAGAGCGTCGTGGCGAGCATGCTGGGCAGCCAGGAAAAAGTGAGGAAAGGTGTCGCCCTCGCAGGAGAGGCCGGAGAGGTCATGCTGGAGATCCGCGCAGAGGCGCAACGGGTGGTGAGCGCGGTCGGCCAGCTACGAGAAACGGTTCAGAACTAGACCTGAGGCCCTGGCCCCGGACGACCGTCAGCTTGCGCTCGGCAGCGCCCCTCCTCCACCCAGATGCGCCCTCCCCCCGCAACTGCCCGCGCACGCAGCCCACGCCCTCATTTCACGTCGTGCGCCCTCGGCCCGCCGAACATCTCGTCGAGGATATTGAGGTTGAACTGGCGCTGCAGCGTGACGGCGTAGAACCGTTCGGCGATGTCGGGGACTTCGGCGTACAGCTCCAGCGCGCCGCTGCGCAGTTCGTCCTGCACCACCACGGCAGGCAGCAACGCGATATCGCCGGAGTCCCGCGCCAGCAGGCGCAGCATGGCCATGTCGTCGACCTCCGCGCAGATGTCCGGCTGCACGCCGTGGCTGTTGCAGTAGACCTCGAACTGGCTGCGCACATCGCTGCTGCGGCCGGGCACGATCAGGCGGGCCTGCTGCAGGTCGCGGCGCAGGTCGAAGGGGTGGGCATCCTCGCGCGGCGGGCCGATCAGGCATACGGCCTGGCGATCGAGCAGGCGGCACTGCCAGGTGCGCTGGCTATCGGCGCTGACCGCCTTGTTGGTCAGCACCACATCCAGCTTGTGCAGGGCCAGGCGCTCCAGCAGCTCATCCACGCTGCCTGACTCCAGCGTGATGCGCAGGCCTTCACGGCCGAGGAAGGGGCGCAGCAGGTTCTCCTGGAAGTTCCTCGACAAGGTGGCGACAGCGCCGATGCGCAGCGTCTGGCTGGCCTGCCGGGTGTTCTGCAGGGTGGTCTGCAGTTCGCTGCCGAGGGCGAAGATGGTGTCGGCATAGTCCAGCACCAGCTGCCCCGCCTCGGTGAGCCGCAGGCTGCGGCCGGAGCGAATGAACAGGACATGGCCGAGCTGGTCCTCCAGCACGCGGATCTGCGTGGACAGGGCTGATTGCGATACGTGCAGCGCGTCTGCGGCCCGGGTCAGGTTGCCTTCCTTGGCCACGGCCCAGAAGTAATGCAGGTGATGGAAATTCAGTCGGCGCATTTTTCGTTCTTCCAAAGTGAACGATCAGTTCTTATCAATCTATTTTTAATAGTTCAAGCACTCTCCGACACTGGCGCCATCCAGTGTTCGCGGAGCGTGCGCCATGCCCACCCTGTCTCTTTCCCTGGCCCAGCTGTTGCCCTGGGTCTACGCCCTGGCCCTGCTGCCGGCGGCCTGCATCGGCTCGCCACGCCGGCTCTGGTGGCCGGCCCGCACCGCCGGCTACCTGGGGCTGGCCGTCGTCGCTGCCGCCTGGCTGCAGGCCGCCCTGGACGGGCAGGACAACGACCGGCTCGGTCTTGCGATGGCCGGCCTGGTCGCCCTGCTGGCCATGGTGATCACCGACTACTCGCACCGCTACCTGGATGGCGAGCCGGGGCAGCGCCGTTATGTGCTGGCCTTGCTCGGCACCCTGGCCGCCGTGGCGACGGTGGTGACCAGCGCTGACCTGTTCCTGCTGGTCGGCGCCTGGATCCTGTCCAGCCTGTGCCTGCACCCCTTGCTCACCTTCTACCGCGACCGCCCCCAGGCCGTCGTGGTGGCCCACAAGAAATTCCTCGCCAGCCGGCTGGCCGATGTCTGCCTGCTGCTGGCCACGGTGCTGCTGGTGCGTGCGAGTGGTGACAGCCAGATCGCCGCCATCCTGGAAGTGGTCGACGCACGCCTGCAGGCCAGCGGCCAGCTCGGCTGGGATCTGCACCTCGCAGCCCTGCTGCTGGCCCTGGCGGTGATTCTCAAGTCCGCCCAGCTGCCGGTCCACGGCTGGCTGATCCAGGTGATGGAGGCGCCGACACCGGTCTCGGCGTTGCTGCATGCCGGGCTGGTCAACCTGGGGGGATTCCTGCTGCTGCGCTTCGCCCCGCTGCTGTCCGCTGCCACTCCGGCGCAAAGCCTCCTGGTGCTGGTCGGCGGTCTCACGGCGGTGATCGCCGCCCTGGTGATGATGACTCGCATCAGCATCAAGGTCCGCCTGGCCTGGTCGACCTGTGCGCAGATGGGGCTGATGCTCCTGGAATGCGGCCTTGGCCTGTACGAACTGGCCCTGGTGCACCTGCTGGCCCACTCGCTGTACAAGGCCCATGCCTTCCTGGCTGCCGGCGAGACCGTGGCCCAGGCCCGCCACCAGGCGCTGCACCCACAGGCGCCCGCGCCCGGGTTGGGCAGCCTGGTGCTCGCCCTGCTGCTGGCGGGCGCGGCGCTGGCCCTGCTGCACAGACTCTGGACGTGGGCGTTGCCCGGCTACGCGCTGCCGCTGGTGGCCCTGACGCTCCTGGCAATCGGCCTGGCGCCCTGGTGCCTGCGCCGAGGCCAGCTGGCATATGGATCGGCTATGTTCGCCCTGCTGCTGGGCGCGTACCTGGCCTGGCACCAGGCGGCCGGATGGATCCTCCACCAGCAGCTCGCCGAAGCGCCGGTGCCGCTGAGCGGGCTGGCCGTGCTGCTGTTCCTCGGCCTCTATCTACTGCAGGCCGTGATTCTCGCCCACCCCCACGGCGCCCTGGCGCGACGCCTCTACCCCCTGGCCTTCGCCGGCTTCTACCTGGACGAGCACTTCACCCGCCTGACCTTCCGCCTGTGGCCCGTGCGTCCGCCGCAGCACGCTCTTTCACCCCACGGAGACCGCCCATGACCGCGCTCGAACCCATCACCGGCCTCGAGCCGGACGCCCTGCACGAGGTCGCTCGCCAGGCCTGCAACCGGATCGCGCCAACCTGGCCACTGGATCGGATGATCGCCGTCAGCCCGCTATGGGAACGCCGCGACCAGGACTGGCAGACCGTCGCCAGGCAGCTCTGGCAGCGCGCCGGCATCCGCTTGACCCTTGGCGCCGCCGACTATCGCCAGGCGTGGCGGGACGGGGGGATCGCCACGCGCCATCTGCACCAGGCACTGGCCGAGCACGGCGCGGCGGGAACGACCGCACAGCTGCTGCAGGCACTGGACGCTGCCGAGGAGCCCAGTCCGGGATTGCCGCTTCTGGAGGACCTGACCGAGCCGGGCATCCCGCTGCCCGGCTGGCCCGTGCTGATCACCCAGCAGATCGGTCAATGCTGCGCCGCCTGGTTCGACCACGAGCAGGCGGACTGGCGTCCAGGCGAGGGCACCGGGCTCTACCAGGCCTGGCGCAGCAGCATGCTGGCAGATAAGGGCTTGAGCGTGCTAAGCGCGTGTCGCGACCTGCACCAGCGCATCGTCGAGCTGCCGGAACACCCCCAGGCAGCCCTGGAGATGGCGGTGCGGCGGCTCGGCTTGACGCCGGACGACTGGGCACCCTGGTTCGACTGCCTGCTGCTGCGTTCCCTGGGGTGGGCGTCCTGGTGCGCCTACCGCCGCTGGCAGGCCAATCTGCGGGGCGAAGACGACCAGACGATGCTCGAGCTGCTCGCCATCCGGGCGGCCTGGGAGTCGCTGGTGGATGACCGTCGGCGTGACGGTGACAGCCGCTGGCAGCGTTGGCGTTCGGCCTGGCAGGAGCACCTGCTGCAGCCGTCGTCGGCCACCTGGCAGGCGCTGCAGGTGTGGCAGCGGGCCGACGAGCTGGCGTGGCAGGAGCGACTGCAGCAGACACTGTGCCGCGCCACACCCGCCGAACGGCCGCAGCAATCGCTGGCCAAGCTGTTCTTCTGCATCGACGTACGCTCCGAACCGCTGCGACGCGCGCTCGAACACACCTGCCCGGAGCTGGAAACCGGCGGCTTCGCCGGCTTCTTCGGACTGCCGATCGCCTACACCCCGCTGGGTACCCAGGCCACGCGCCCGCAACTGCCAGGCCTGCTCGCCCCACAGCTGCAGGTCAGTGACGGCAGTGGCGACGCCATCCGGGACCGGCAACTGGCGCGGAAGCGCCGGGGTCGCCTGGCGCGCCAGGGACACTGGCGCCTGTTCGAGCGGCTGCCGGCATCAACCTTCACGCTGGTCGAGAGCCTGGGCCTGGGCTACGCCGGCGCGCTGCTGGGCCGGACCTACGGCCTGGCCGGCGGCGCAGCCCAGCCGGAGCGCAGCGCCTGGCGCCGCGTCGAATGGCAATGCCTGGAGCCACGCTTGCTGGAGGTGACGCTGCAACAGAAGGTCGAGCTGGCCGAGCGCATCCTCAAGGCCCTGGGCCTCGACGGTCCCGTGCCGCCGCTGCTGGTGCTGCTCGGCCACGGCAGCCAGAGCGCCAACAACCCCCAGGCGGCCGGGCTCGACTGCGGCGCATGCTGCGGCCAGAGCGGCGAGATCAACGCGCGCCTGCTGGCCACCCTGCTCAACGACACCGAGGTCCGGGAGGGCCTGCGCGAGCGCGGGCTCGACCTGCCGGCGCACTGCCATGTCCAGGCCGGTCTGCACAACACCACGACCGATGAGGTGCAGGTGTTCGGGGTCGAGACGCTTGCGCAGGCCCTGCAGCCCAGCTGGCTGCGCCTGCGCGCGGCGCTGGACAGCGCCGCCATGGAAGTACGCCGGCAACGGGCCATGAAACTGGGGCTGGCCCCGTTGCGCGAGCAGCCTGGCAAGCTGCTCGGACGGCTGCGCCGGCGCGCCCGCGACTGGGCGCAGACCCGCCCCGAGTGGGGCCTGGCCGGCAATGCCGCGTTCATCGCCGCACCCCGTTCGCGCACCCGTGGCGTGGACCTGCAGGGCCGCGCCTTCCTGCACGACTATGACTGGCGGCGGGACGAGGACGGCCGGATGCTGGAGCTGATCATGACCGCGCCCATGGTGGTGGCGCACTGGATCAACCTGCAGTACTTCACCTCGACCACCGACAACCTGCGACTGGGTAGCGGCAACAAGCTGCTGCACAACGTGGTCGGCGGGCAGATCGGCGTATTCGAGGGCAACGGCGGCGACCTGCGCATCGGCCTGGCCCGCCAGTCGCTGCACGATGGCCAGCGATGGATGCATCGTCCGCTGCGCCTGCACGTGGTGATCGAGGCGCCGCAGGGCATGATCGACCGGGTCATCGCGAACCATGCAGTGGTGCGCGACCTGGTGCAGCACGGCTGGCTGCACCTGCTGCGCATCGATGGCCAGCCCGCGTGCCTGGAGCGACGTACATCCGCAGGCTGGCAGGCGCTACCGATGGACTGAGCGACCCGCCACAGCCGCCGCCCGAACCTTCAGGCGGCGGCTGTGGCGATCGATCTAGTTCTCGGCATCCCGCGGAAAGACAGCCTGTGCCAGCCGTGCGATTACGGGCCGGGCGAAGAGGTAGCCTTGCATGAGCTCGATGCCGAGAGTGAGCAGCGCATCGCACTCCTCGCGCGTTTCGATGCCCTCGGCCACGACCACGATGTTCAGGCGTTTGGCGACCAACACGATGCCTTCGACTATCGCGGCCCTCACCGGGTCCCGGTCGATATTCCGGGTGAGCGCCATATCGATCTTCAGCACCTGCGGCTGGAACATCGCCAGTAGGTTCAACCCGGAGTAACCCGAGCCGAAATCGTCTATGGATGTGGTGAAGCCGCGGCGCTCATACTCCTCGAAAATCGACTTCAGGTGCAGCGGGTCGTCGACACGCTCACCTTCGGTCACTTCGAACATCAACCGCTCCGGCGGGAACTCGAACAGCCTGGCCGCCTCCAGGGTGGCTCGGATGCAGGTCTCGGCCCGGTACACGGCCTTTGGCAGGAAATTGATGCTGAGCTTGCAGTCCGGAATGCCCAGCAGCCCCAGCGCCGTCGCCCTCTCGATGGCCTTGACCCGGCAGGCCTGGTCAAAGCGGTACCGGTTGGCATCATCGACCCGGTCCAGGATGCTTGCCGCAGACTCGCCGTTCACGCCGCGAACCAGGGCTTCGTATGCGAAGGGCTTGCGGGTTCTGACGTTGACGATCGGCTGGAACGCCATCGTGAAGTCGAACCCCAGCCCTTCCAGATTCCGGCACTCTGCGCAGCCGATCGATTCGAATCGCGCGATATCCTGGGGCATGACTGATCCTCGAAATTTTCAACGAACGCCAAGTGCAACCGTAGCGCCTCGACAGATTGATAGAGCTGCATGGACGTTAGCAGTACGCCCAATGCGTATTTTGGAAAGTGCCCGATAGCGTCATGCTGCGCAGGCACATCCAGGATCGCAGCCAGTTCCGACACATCGGTGCCCCCGGAACGAGAGCATATTATTTCACCCCCTTCAAACCCCCGCATCTTGGCGATTGCATTGGCTTGCGACAGGCACCTGCCGGCCATCGAGGGTGTCGATGGAGCCTATCCTGCATCGACCCGTTTCGTTGACCGCAACGCTTCGAGCACGAGAGCGAAAGCAGGCGAAGGCTGCCTGCGGCTGGGATAGTAGAGGTGATAGCCGGAGAAGGGCTCGCACCAATCCTCCAGCACACGAATCAGCCGGCCCTCTTCAAGGTGCGGGGCGAACTCGTCTTCGGGTAGATAGGCGATTCCCAGGCCGCCGACGGCTGCATCCGCGATATGGGTAGTGGTATTGAACACCAGTTGCCCTTCGACCCTCACCCTCAGCTTCTTACCTTTGCGCTCGAACTCCCAGGCATCCACACCGCCATAGGTTGGAAAGCGGATATCGATGCAGCGATGGGCAGCCAGATCATTGGGGTGTGTGGGGATGGGGTGCTGGGCGAAATAGCGGGGGGCCGCCACTGCTGCCATGCGCAGCTCGCCACCGATGGGCACCGCGATCATGTCCTGAGCCACCGTCCCGCTGAAGCGCACGCCAGCATCCAAACGCTCGGCCACGATGTCACGGAAGCCGTAGTTGATATCGAATTCGAGCCTGATATCGGGATAGGACTCCAGGACGGGTATCAGCTTGGGCAGCAAGGTCGTCTTGATGATGTTGTCGCCACAGGTGATACGCACCGTGCCCGCCGGTTTGTCGCGCAGCTCGGTCAGGGCATCCAGCTCGGCCTCGATTTCATCGAAGCGGTGGCCGATAGCCTCCATCAACCGTTCACCAGCAGCCGTCAGCGAAACACTGCGGGTGGTGCGGGTGAGCAGGCGAATCTGCAACCGCGCCTCTAGCCCTGACACCACCTGACTGACGGCCGACTGGGTGACCCCCAGGTGCGCGGCTGCACGAGTGAAGCTGCCTTCGCGAGCCACTGTCACGAATGCCTGGAGGTCGTTGAAATTATGCCGAGGCATGTGCCCACCCTCTGATTAAGTAGCAGAGGTTATAGCGGCTTTAAGCATTCATAAGCTAATCAACGCCTATCTCTTTCACGACAATGCCGCTTGCCCCCCTTTCGCCTTCTCCTGCGAGCGGGGTCAGGCAATCGCCAGATCCCGCTGGGCGATTGATCTTCAATCCGTGAAGAGGACGCCCCATGAACAGACTTCTTGCAGCCCTGGGCCTTCTGCTCGGCTCATTCACAGCCTTAGGAGCCGACATGTCCAACGGTGCAGACAATTTCTACCAGAGCGACAAGGTGACCCATGAGAAGGTCAGGTTCAACAACCAGTACCAGATGGCGGTGGCAGGCAACCTGTTCATTCCCAAGCGCCTGGGTAAGTCCGCACGCAGCCCGGCTATCGTCGTGGGCCATCCGATGGGCGCGGTTAAGGAGCAGAGTTCCAACCTCTATGCGCAGAAACTGGCGGAGCAAGGCTTCGTTACCCTGGCGCTGGACCTGTCGTTCTGGGGCGAGAGCGAGGGCAGCCCGCGCAACGCCGTGCTCCCCGACCTGTACGCGGAAGGCTTCAGTGCGGCTGTGGATTATCTCGGCACCCAGGCGTTCGTGGATCGGCAGCGCATCGGTGTACTGGGCATCTGTGGCAGTGGTAGCTTCGTGATCAGTGCCGCCAAGATCGACCCGCGCATGAAGGCAATTGCAACGGTCAGCATGTACGACATGGGGGCGGCCAACCGCAACGGCCTCAAGCATTCGCAAACCCTGGAGCAGCGCAAGCAGGCAATCGCCGCAGCAGCCGAGCAGCGCTACCTGGAGTTCACCGGCGGCCAGACTCGGTACACCAGCGGCACCGTGCATGAGCTGGGGGACGATACCCACCCGGTCCAGCGTGAGTTCTTCGACTTCTACCGCACTGCACGAGGCGAGTTCACTCCGGCGGGCTCCAGTCCGGGGCTGACCACCCACCCGACGCTGACCAGCAGTATCAAGTTCATGAACTTCTATCCGTTCTCGGATATCGAGACGATTTCCCCGCGCCCGATGCTCTTTATCGCCGGCGAGAATGCTCACTCGCGCGAGTTCAGTGAAGAGGCCTTCCGCCTGGCGGGCCAACCCAAGGAGCTTTTCATCGTCCCCAACACCGGGCACGTCGACCTGTATGACCGAGTGAACCTGATTCCTTTCGACAAGCTCACCCGGTTCTTCCAGAGCGCCCTGAACTGATCGACCAGGCAGACACCATGATGAGCCAACCTACCGACCAGCCATGTGCCATCACCGCCGGCCAGCCGTCGTCCCGCTCCGGTCACTGGGGTGGGGTCCTGGCGATGACGCTCTGCGTCTTTGCTCTGATCGCCTCGGAGTTCATGCCCATCAGTCTGCTGACGCCACTGGCAACGGACCTCCATGTCAGCGAGGGCGCTGCGGGACAGGGAATAGCGATCTCCGGTGCGTTCGCCGTACTGACCAGCCTTTCGATCACCTGGCTGGCAGGCAGCATCGATCGCAAGGCGCCTCTGCTCGTCCTCACGGGCCTGATGGCGATCTCCGGCGCCGTGGTAGCGCTCGCGCCGAGCTTCACCCTCTATATGGTGGGTCGGGCGTTGCTCGGTGTGGTCATCGGTGACATCTGGTCGATGTCGGCGGCCACGGCCATGCGCCTGGTACCCGATGATCAGGTGCCCGAGGCGCTGGCCATGTTCAACGGTGGTAACGCCTTGGCAACGGTTATCGCGGCGCCGCTGGGCAGCTACCTGGACTCGGTAGTCGGTTGGCGGGGGACGTTCTTCTGCCTGGTGCCTTTGGCTGTCATCGCACTGGCCTGGCAGTGGCTCGCCCTGCCGAGCATGAAGGCCCCGGTGCGAAAGAGCCCTGCACCCAGTACTTTCGGGCTGCTCGGCACTCGCCCGGTGGCGTTCGGCATGGCGGCTTGCGGTGCCTTCTTCATGGGGCAGTTCGCTCTGTTCACCTACCTTCGCCCCTTCCTCGAAACGGTGACCCTGGTCGATGCCACAACCCTGTCATTGATCCTGCTGGTTATCGGTGCAGCCGGCTTGAGTGGAACCCTGTTGATCGGCGCACTGCTGAAAAAGGGCCTGTACCGCACCCTGATCACAATTGCAGTGTTGATGGCCATGATTGCCCTCGCGCTGATCCCTGTCGGCCGCTGGGTCGTTCCAGTGGGCATATTGCTGGGGCTGTGGGGGCTGATGGCCACGGCGGCACCTGTCGGCTGGTGGAACTGGATTGCCCAAGCGATGCCCAATGATGCCGAGGCAGGTGGTGGGCTGATGGTGGCAGTGGTGCAGTTGGCGATTGCCTCGGGCTCGGCCCTGGGCGGCTGGTTGTTCGACCGCAGCGGCTACCAGAGCACCATCACTGCAAGTGCAGCCATTCTGTTGCTTGGTGCGGCCCTCGCCGTTCTGGCCATGCGTGCGCAGCGGGGTCGGCCCGGTCGATGTGGGCGTCCTCAGGATGAATGAGCCCAGCCAGCTCCTCTGCCTTCCGGGCATCCGGCCATGCCTGCTGTTCTTGCTGAGTGGATGCGCATTCGCGGAGACAACTCTGAAGGAGGACCGTATGTGGATGACCGTTGGCGAACAGCGCTTCGCTATCACCCTGGTGGGCGATAGCGAGACCTCACGGGCACTCGAGCAGCTATTGCCACTTAGCCTGGACATGAGCGAACTCAATGCAAACGAGAAATACGCGAGCCTGCCGAGGCGGCTGCCAGTCCGCGCAGTAAGGCCCGGCACGATCCGCGCTGGCGATCTGATGCTGTACGGCGCGGATACGCTGGTGATTTTCTACCGGACGTTCGAGTCGACCTACTCCTACACCCGAGTTGGCCATGTCGATTGCCCCGAGTCGCTAGCCGAAGCGCTAGGTCGAGGTGATGTGACAATTCGCCTCTCGGTGGAGTAGGAGAAGCACGGAGCCTGATCGGTGAGCGTCCGCTTATGGCCGATTGCTGCCGGGGACGAGGGGCGGCAACCAGCCACTAGCCCTCCCCTGCAAACAGCGTCAGGCCATCCCTTCGCCAACGGCCAGACAGGCAATCTCCATCGTTCACCGTGGCACATAGACTCATGGAAGATTCCGCTCAGGAGGTTTCCATGAAAACGTCATCGCCCACCCCCTCGTCACTGTCGTCCGATTTAGCCCACGACGATCATTTGCGCTTCCATCGCCCCCACGATCACCTCACCCCGACCTTCGGCAGCGACCGGTTCGCCTTGAAGGCCGAAGCCTTCGCCCGCTTCTTCGGCACGCCACTGTTCCTGGGAGCGCAGACCCTGATCGTGATGACCTGGATCGGTACCAACGTAGCCGGTCTTTTTGATTTCGACACCTATCCGTTCATCCTGCTCAACCTGGCGTTCAGCCTCCAGGCGGCCTATGCGGCACCCCTGATCCTGCTGGCTCAGACCCGCCAGGCCGCGCGCGACAAGGCCAACGCGGAAGCGGACGCCAGGCACCGCGAAGCACTGGCTATCGCCAATGAGCGTCGGCAGGCCATTGCCGCACACAACAGTGCGCAACTCCTGGAGCTGCTGCAGCAGAACACGCAACTTACAGGGCTCACCAAAGTACTGACCGAGCGTATCGAGGCACTGACCGTCGAAGTGCACGCGCACCTGCTCAAGCCAGGCTAGGCCGCGCCGCGCCTAATCGATCGGACCCGTCACGCTGTTCATGTCGGTAGCGGGCATTACGGGCCTATAGTAGGCCTCTTGGCGAGGGGACCCCACTCCAAGGGGGCTACATGTCCGAAGCACCCATACCGCAACAGAACAATTTGCTGGCTGCACTCTCCGGTGACGTTCAGCAACGCCTGTTCAGCAATCTCGAGCGTGTGGCCCTGCCGCTCGGCAAGGTGCTCTACGAGTCTGGCGATACCATGCGCCATGTCTACTTCCCCACCGACTCGATCATCTCGTTGCTCTACGTGATGGAAAGCGGCGCCTCGGCGGAAATATCGGTGGTCGGCAACGAGGGGCTGGTCGGCATTGCTCTGTTCATGGGCGGAGAGAGCACGCCCAGCCGCGCCATTGTGCAGAGCGGCGGCCACGCGTATCGGCTCAGCGGGCAGCTAGTCAAGGATGAATTCAACCGCCATGGCGAGTTACTGGTGCTGGTGTTGCGTTATACCCAGGCGCTGATCACCCAAATGTCACAAACCGCCGTGTGCAACCGCCATCACTCGATCGACCAGCAACTCTGCCGCTGGCTGCTGTTATCGCTGGATCGCCTGCCAGGCAACCAGCTGACCATGACCCAGGAACTGATCGCCAACATGCTCGGCGTACGCCGCGAAGGGGTCACCGAAGCGGCCGGCAAGCTGCAGCGTCAAGGGGTGATCGAGTACAGCCGCGGGCATATCACCGTGCTCGACCGGAAAAAGCTCGAACAGTTGAGCTGTGAATGCTATGCGGTGGTGAAGAAGGAAACCGATCGCTTGCTGCCCTACCCTCCGATACACCAGGGCCACTGACCCCAAACGCGTAAATCTCTCCAGCGTGTCGTAGCGAACAGAGCGCCGGCACTGCGTCGAGCAGACTAGGCCGACGGGTCTGCCAAGCACCCTTCCCGCGCCCCCCCAGGCTTGATCCGTGCTGCAGGACATTTCCATGTCAGCCGCCACCACGCCACCTATCGTCAATCTGCTGCTCGACGACCTGACACGCAAGGAACGCAATCGCCTGAGCGCGAATTGTGAAACCGTGAAACTGGCATTCGGCACCATTCTCTGTGAACCCGAACAAGCCTTCCGGTACCTGTATTTCCCGCTCGACAGCTTCATTTCCATGGTCACGACCCTGGGCCAACATCGGCCCTTGGAGTTGGGCCTGATTGGCAACGAAGGCATGCTCGGCGCCACGATTGCCCTAGGCGTCGATGTCGCGCCCAGCCGTGCCGTGGTTCAGGGCAGCGGCAGCGCCCTGCGCATCAGGGTCTCGCACTTCCGCCAGGTATTGCGTGAGTGCCCGGGCCTGGTGCACATCCTCAAACGCTACCTCTATGTGATGCTCACGCAACTGACCCAGAACGCCGCCTGTGGCCACTTCCATGAAGTGGAGCCCCGTCTAGCACGGTGGTTACTGATGACCCATGACCGAGCACACTCGGATCGCTTCTACCTGACCCACAGCTACCTGGCCGATATGCTCGGGGTCAGGCGTAGCGGCGTCACCGTCGCCGCCGGTGCGCTGCAGTTGCGTCAGTTGATCCACTACAGCCGAGGGCAAATCACCATTGTTGATCGTGGCGGACTGGAAACTGCTGCCTGCGAGTGCTATGAAGCCCTTCGCGCGGGTTATGCCCGTCTACTGAAGGCCCCACCCTTACCCTGACCCGGCTGGTTCCTCGCAAGCACCTGGCACCAGGTACGGCTGGATCTTCAACATCGCGGCCAACTGGTTACCCAGCAGACCGGGACTGAATAGGTGGCCCTGCCCTTCATGGCACTGCCCACCGAGCAGGAAGGCCAGCTGGGCCTGGTTTTCCACCCCTTCGGCGACCACCTGGTAGTGAAGCTTGGCCCCCAAGGCAATCACCGCGTCGACGATGATGCCATTCCCTGAGCCGGCACTGATCGCATGCACAAAGGATTGATCAATCTTCAGCACATCGATGGGGAACCTCAGCAGGTAGCTGAGGCTGGAGTAGCCCGTACCGAAATCATCGACGGCCAGTTGCACACCGATGGCCTTGAGCTGATTGAGGATCTCGATACTGGCCTCGGCATCGTGCATCAGCACGCTTTCGGTAATTTCCAGTTGCAGGCAACGCGGTGGAAGCCCGGTATCGGCGAGTGCAGCGCGTACCCCGACAACGAAGTCAGCATGGCGAAACTCCGGTGAACTGATATTCACGGCTATCGAATCCAGCCCCAAGCCTTGCTGCCGCCACCGTAGTGCCTGGGAGCAGGCCTCGCGCAACACCCAGCGCCCCAAAGGCAAAATCAACCCGCACTCCTCGGCTACCGGCACGAAACGCTCTGGCAATGTGATACCCCATTGTGGGTGCTGCCAGCGCAAGAGCACCTCACAACCGGTGATGACACCGCTCTTCAGATTGACTTTCGGCTGGTAGTGGAGAACGAACTCCTGCCGCTCCAGAGCCTGCCACAGGCTGCTTTCTATGACCTGCCGCTGCACCGCGCGCACATTCATCTCGTGTTTGAAAAACTGGTAGTTGTTCCGCCCAACCGCCTTGGCGTGATACATCGCCGTATCCGCATTCTTCAGCAGTACCGGTGCGCTGTCGGCATCGGTGGGATACACGCTGATACCGATGCTGCAGGTCACGTGAAGTTCGTGCTGATCGACGATGTAGGGCATCGCCAGGGATGCGATGATTTTCTGCGCGGTGACGCTGGCATCCTGCATATCGCGGCCCTCCGCCAGCAGCACCACGAATTCGTCGCCACCATTGCGACTCACCGTGTCGGAGCTACGCACGCAAGCCGACAAGCGCCGTGCCACGGCCTGTAGCAACTGGTCGCCGACGGCATGACCGAGGGAGTCGTTGATGCACTTGAAGTGATCCAGGTCGAGAAACATCAGTGCGATGGCTTTGCCGCTGCGCTCCGCCAGGCTGATGGCCTGGGCTATGCGGTCGTCAAGCAGCACGCGATTGGGCAGATGGGTAAGGAAATCGTGCTGGGCCAGGTACGCCATGCGCATGGCCATGGCCCGTGACTCGGATACATCATGGAACACCACCACGACTCCAGTGATCTGGCCTCCACGGTCGACAATCGGCGCGGCGGAGTCCTCGATCGCCACATTGCTGCCGTCGCGGCGTACCAAGACGGTGCCCGCGGTCATCCCCATCGACTGGTTCTGCTGCAGCACCAGACCAACCGGATTGACCGCCACCGCGGCCGTTTCGCCGTCGATCAGCGGCATGACCTGGTCGATGGGCTGGCCACGGGCTTCATCTCGCTGCCAGCCGGTCATGTGTTCCGCCGCGAGATTCAGGTAGTCGACGTTGCCCTGCAGGTCGGTGCCTATCACTGCATCGCTGATCGAATTGAGGGTGATCTCGGCACGGGCACGCTCCAGGCCCAGATGCGCCTCCAATGCCCTGCACTGGATGATATGGCGCAGCGATTGGGCCACGAGATAGCTGGCGAGAGCCCCCTTCAACAGATAACCCTGGGCGCCGCACTCCTGTGCCTGCAAGGCCAGCGCCTCGTCCTCCGGCTGGCACAGGGTGATGATCGGCACCCAAGGAGCCACTGCGAACAGCCGCCTGAAAGTATCGATCCCCTGGCTGTCGGGTAGCGACAGCTCAAGCAGCACCGCATCGATGCCGCCACCTTGCATGCGCATCAGGGCGGCCGCCAGGGATCCGACCGGCTCACTGTCGAAAGGGCCACCCGGGGCCTCGCCGAGCATACTCTGCAGGCCGCTGCAGTCGTCGGCATCAGCGGTGACAATCAGTATTCGATGGGTCATCGCATCACCTGACGTGCACGAGGCACAACCCGTTTCAGTACTGAGCGTTGGATGTGGTGCGGATGATCACTTCCACCCGAGGGTCCGTCTGCCGGGCGCAAGCCGAGTCATTGCCGGCCACAGGTGACGCCTCCCCCTTGCCGGAGGCGCCCAACCGGCTGGCGGAGATAGCCTGCCCTTGCAGGTAGGACATCACCGAATCGGCCCTGCGCTGCGACGATCTCAGATTGGCCGACGTGCTTCCGACATCGCCGTCATGCCCTTCGATCAGCACATCGCGATCGGGGTGCGGCTGGAGAAACATCGCCAGCTTATCCGGTTTTTTGGCTGTATCAGTCCTGAGCTCGGAGCGGCCATTGGAGAACAGCAGGTCGCCAAGGGTCATCACCAGGCCAGGCTCGGTCTGCTTGGCATTCAGCTCATCGAGCTGCTGTTGCAACTGGAAGCTCTCACGTTGCACCTGAGCCGTGGCGATTTCCGCACTCAACACCACCACGCTACGGGCTTTCTGCTTGATCGGATTCATGCTGTGTTCCTCATGGGCAACATCGCTGCACTCGGCCTGGGCGACCTTGCGGGAAGTTTGTCGATGCCGCACTGCTCTACCGGCCTACGCATCCTGGTCCAGGAGTGAACCAGGGTGCGGGCAGCTCAGGGTTCAGAAACTGAGCCCCCTGGGCTGTTCACGTTGGCTGCCGGCCACTCCTGCGTGCAGTTCGGTGACGGGCAGACATTCCTCCATATGGCCCTCTCCGCGGGCCGTGCAACAGGAGGTCCGGCGGGTGTGCAGCAGCAGCACATTGTGCTGCTGCGCCAAGGCGTAGTTTTTCCAGACCTGGGTTTGCTGGCTAGCCTGCTCCATGCCCCGTGACAGGCTCAGTGCGATCACCAGATTGCACACCACCAGCATCGCCAAGGCGGTGCCGGATATGAGTAGCAACGAGCGGGAGAAGGATTTCATCTGGGCTCTCCAACTGAAATGAACGCAGTGGCGGTGCTCTGCACCCTGTAGAAACGCGGCGATAAAACTCAGCTCATCCAGCCGCGACTACAGCTTGCAGGCAGCCTGGCGCATGCCAGCGTTTGCAAGAGGAACTCATCCACCTGCTGGTCGGCCAACGCCTGAAGCGGGCCAGACAGGCGCTGGGCCTGGACTGGTCACGCAGCCGCCCGTTCGCCGTCAGCAGGCGGCACCGTTGTTGTGCTTCCAGAGCCCAGGGCATACGACCGGCCTCGAGAAGCTCATGCCTTGCCCGGCTGATCGGAGCCTTCGTCACTGAGCACGGCGCCCAGCGGACCGCCCTGCATGGGCCACCCGGGCGGCTTGCCAACCCCAGGTTGCACGCAGGTTGGCTGTTCATGGGGCGCGCCAGGCCGCGGCAGACGCTTGGAGCGAGTATCCGTGTGGTTGACGGCAGTAACCGGAGCAACGGGTTCGACAGGCGTGTTCATACGCACCTCCAGTGCACCCCATTCCGCGTAAATAGCGTGGTTCGGGAGAACGACAATGGCAGCTGCCCTGCAGCCTGTCCGTACGCTGCCGCGCATAAGCGATGAGATTCGCCGGAACGGTAACCAGCGTTCGCTGGCGCACAGACAGAGAAACCGTTGTCGCCCAGGGTAGGCACTCATCGCGTCAGCCGGCATCGCCAATCGGGCGGTCGGCCTTGCGCAACAGCCATACCCGGACAGGAGCCCACCATGCCCAACCCGACCTCCAAGGCGGAAAGCGCCATCAATGGCCAAGGAAGCGGAGCATCCGCGATAGCCAGAGCTGGGAACGTCGTCTCGTCATCGGCGATTTCTCGCGAATTCCATAACTTCCTCGGCGACATCGAGGAGCTGATCAAGGAAACCAGCTCGCTGACCGGCGACGAACTGGCCCAGGCCAAAATCAAACTCGATGCCCGGGTAGCCGCCGCCAGGAAATCCGCCGAGGAAATGGGCGAAAGCATCGCCGTGCGCGCCCGGCAAACCGCCAGTGTGACCAACGACTATGTCCACGGGCATCCCTGGAAGGTGCTCGGTGCCGCCACTGCGGTTGCCTTCCTGTTCGGACTCCTCATATCCCGACGCTAGTCCGCCCTGGATGACGCACACGCCCCCGCACGACCCGCCGCACGACGCAGGGGCATCCGCTACTGAAAAACCGCACGGAACCCGCCGACCTCGACCAGCCCGCCCTCCCTCGCCCGCTGCGTTCGGCGGGCCGGGCACAGGCCACTTGGGCGCAACAAAGGACCGTCTGCCCCGGGTACCGCTGATCACACCGCCCGGCTCTGCTGGCTGGGTCTGGCGGGGCGCTGGCGTCGAGCTCAGCCCCTCCTGCCGCATCCCGACGCTCCCACCCCTTCCGCATATCCACGGCCCGCCCTGCTCCGCTCGCCCGGCGCCGTCTGCGTGCCCGGCCCAAGGATGGCGTGGCCATGCGCACCCTGCTCCGACATCCAGCCGCGGCCACGCCCGTTCCATTGCCTGGGACCGCTCTAGTGCTCGTCGTGTCAGATTCGCCCGAGCACCAGCAAGATGACGATGACCAGCACGACCAGCCCCAACCCGCCACTGGGGAAATAACCCCAGTTGCGGCTGTGTGGCCATGCGGGAATGGCGCCGATCAGCAACAGGATCAGTACGATCAGCAAGATGGTGCCTAAGCTCATGATATTCCCCTTCGAACCTGCCCTGGATCTGTGATGCAGTGGCGCTGCTGCCGTGCCACGCAGCATCGGGCGAAGGCTGATCGGCGGCGCGCCATGTCTAGAAACCACGGTTGTGCGCCACTATCGTCTCGCCTGGCCTTGGCATCGCGAGATGCAGGGCGATGTCCTCTAGCTTGAATGGATGGGTGGGTTTAGCAGGCGCTGAATCGGTGCGCTACATGCCAGCAGCATGGGCGCAACCGCTACCGCTCATCTGTACGCCGTCGCACACAGGGCGCCTTGTTTCACCGCCCCACCACCCCAGCTCCCAGGAAACCGGACCTCCTCATGCACAGGCTCAAAGAGACCGCACGCTGGAGCGTGAAACGTCGCCATCGACGGTGCCCGGTCGCAAAGCAGCGTCACGCCATGGCGGTCGATGCACGGCAGGTGCGGAAGCTGCCCCGCTCATCCAGAACCATCGCGTGCTGCTGGATAGGCGGCAGTCACGGGTGCCCATCGGCCCGTTGCCGCCCCAAACCTACCCGCAGATACCCGGGCTCGTCGACGTCCGGCGCATGGTTGATCGCGAACGGCCAGGCATGGGACCAGGGCTGATCATGGCCAGGTCCGGGAAGAAGGTATTGATCGGTGCACCACTCTTGCAGCAACCCGACGTTGGCTTGGCCACGCTCGATCGACAGCGGCCCGTGTGGCGCCTCCGGGGCTGCACGCAGAGGGTCGTGAATCCGGGGCACCAAGGAGCGGCAGGACGCTGCATCCCGCCAGTGGGGCCCGGCAGAGCAGCGCGAGCAACAGCAGCAGCTGTCGACCAACAGGAGGGGACATGAAAACCCCTCCGGAAAAGGGAGGGGTAGGGAGTTAGAATCGGCCGGGCAATGGACAGCCAGCGACTGGCAGGAGCCTCACCGCAATGCGCCCTGATGGATCGCCACGCCGACGGCTCCGCCGGCGACGTGAAGATCCTGCAGCGGTCAGCGCTGGGTCAGAACACCAGTTCCTTGGCCTGCACGCTCTTGACCCCTCGAACGTTCTGCGCCAACTCGATGGCCAGGTCATGCTCGGCGCCGTTGTTGACCTTGCCACTGAGGCTGACCACCCCCTTGTTGGTGGTCACATCGATGGCCGTACCGGGCACATTGCTGGAGTAGAGCAGGGTCGACTTGACCTTGGTGGTGATCCAACTGTCGGAGATATCGGCGCTGGCCTCATCGCTCATGCTCTTGCCGCTTTCGGCAAGGGTGGGCTTGGAGGCACTGACCTTGATCTGGTTGTCCACGGCGGCCACGCCATGGGTATTCATCGCGATGCGCCCTGCCAGGTCACGCTCGGCAGCGCTATGAGCCGTGCCACGCAGCGTTACACGACCGTACTTGGTATCCACATGGGTGGACATGCCATCGGTGCTCTTGCCCCATATGAGTTTCGACTTGATCGTCGCGGTGATGCTGGCGTCATCGATGGCATCGCCAAAGCTGCGTTCGCTGCCCTGCTTGACCGGCTGGTAATCGGCATTGACGACGATCTGGTTGTCGACCGCGGTGATCCCTTTGACGCCCAAGGCGATCTCCTTGGCCAGGTC
This sequence comes from Pseudomonas sp. Pc102, assembly GCF_018408275.1. NCBI lineage: Bacteria > Pseudomonadati > Pseudomonadota > Gammaproteobacteria > Pseudomonadales > Pseudomonadaceae > Pseudomonas > Pseudomonas sp. Pc102. Next base: position 3,765,207 of record NZ_AP021905.1, read on the forward strand.
CTTGTTGACATCTTCGGCGACGATGCCGGTCAGGGTGGCCTTGCCATTGTCCACCGAGACCTTGAGGTCATTGGCACGCAGGTAGGGGCTCAGCGCGTAAGTGGTCCATATCTGGGTTTCCTGGCGGGCATCGGTGACATCCTGCTCGGCCGTAGCGGCAAAGACTCCAGCGCTAACGGTGGTGAGTGCGAGAGCGAAGACACGAGCGAGGTATAGGGTACAGGGTTGTTTGTTCATGGCATTTCTCCACTCGGGAAAAGACGTGATGCCTCAGAGGACAGTCAAGGGACCGTTCCCGATGAGGCCCGCAGCTGACCGCCTCGCTTCGGCGAAGCGGCGCCACGCTCGACATCAGCTTTTGCATTTCTTGATGAAGTCCTTGACCTGCTTGTCGGCCTCGCCACGCGTGATGGCGTATCGTTCCTGAACCAGCCCGGCAAGCTTTTCCTCACGACCTTCGGACTTGAGCAACTCGTCCTCGGTCAGTTTTCCCCAGGCGATCTTGGCGGCGCCGACCTGCTGCTTCCATTTGCCCTTGAGCTCGTCTGCGTTAGGAAGACTCATGATTTTTTCGGCCCCTGGCTCATCAAGTCATCGTCACCCCTGGCGGCACGCAGCTGAGGCTTGGCAGCACCCTTGGCAGGTTTCTGCGCGGCCTGGCGGACATCCTTGGCATGCCCCCCTGCGCCATCCTCCCTGGTGTCCGGGTTGGGTTTATGATCCGACTGGCTACTTCTACCACCGGGCTGCTGTTCACCCGTCTTGGTAGGGCTGCGGGGGTGACGCGGTTCGCTAGGCTTGCTCATGGTGACCTCTGTGAAATTCCCGTAACCCGCGGTATTGCGGGGTTCCAGGCAGAGGACAATGGCAGCCACGGCACGCCCCGTCGGTGCGCTAGCGAGCTTAGAGACGGCGACGATCACTCGGTGAGTGTCAGCAGAATGTCGGCATACCGGGTGCAGTTCAGGCCGAGTGCCTAATCCTGCTTACGATCACGGCTACCCAGATCGTGGCGGGCCGGATGCATTCCGAGCAGCACCCAGGGCAAGGCGCCCTGCGCAACCGCCTGCATCACCATCGATGCAGCACGGGTAACGCGATGGGCCCGCGCATCGGTAAGGAAGTGACCCGGCTCCTGGAAGCGCAAGCCGAAAGACGATGCCAGCACGGCGTGTCGCACCACAGGCACGCTGTGCAGGGCGTCGTGCCGACCTCGATCAACTCGGCAGGTTGATGCAGGTGTCGGGGATTGAACGCGTGATGAACCATCATCGCGGGCAACGCCGATCGCCGGATCTCGATCACCGCTACATCGACTTCCCCTCGGCGGCCCCTGCCCTGGCGCCAGAGGCTCAGGCCATTGCGGTACAAGGGGATGGAAATGGCGCTGGACGCCGCCACATTGCCTGCACAGCCTTCTTTGGTCGCTCGCCCCGGGGACGCCCTCACCCGACGGGAACCTGCTCCGAGGTGAATACGGCACCAAGGTGCGAGGCAGGTATCCAGCCCGGTTGGCTGGTCAGGCTGCCAACTGCCGGTTTGAGCGAGAAAACGTGGGCCGTCGAGGGCGATCAGCCAGTCGACGGCACTCGCATATCGGGGCGTATTTCAAGCGATGACGGGGTTCGCTCCGGCCTACGCCGTCGGCACCGTACCGCCATCGATCACGAACTCGGTGCCCGTGATCGACGCCGAACGTGGCGACGCCAGAAAGGCAATCAGCTCGGCCACCTCGACGGGCTTGGCCGGACGGCCCAGGGGGATGCCGCCCAATGAATCCATGATCAGTTGCTTGCCGCCTTCATAGTCGGTGCCGGCTTCCTGCGCCAGCCGTTCGGCCATTGCCACCGATGCCTCAGTCTCGACCCAGCCGGGCGACACCCGAACCACTCGCACGCCCTTGGGCGACACCTCCTTGGACAGGCTCTTGCTGTAGGTGGATAGCGCTGCCTTGGCCGCTGCATACGCCGTGGTGGCCTCGGGTAGCGGCAGACGGTTCTGGATGGACGTGACGTGGATGATCACGCCGGCATTGCGCTGCAGCATGTCCGGCAGCAACGCGCGGTCCAGCCGCACGGCCGGAAACAGATTCAGGTCCAGTTCGTTCCGCCACTCGTCCTCGCCCAACACGGCAAATCCGCCGACGGGAGCGGAGGAGCCGCCGAGCACATGGACGATGACATCGACGCCGCCCAGGCGCTCCCGGGTGGCCGCCACCAACGCGTCACACCCTTGTGTGGTCGTCAGGTCCGCCGCGAAAAACACTTCTCGTGGCGTGTCCTCCGCAGCCTGCCGCGCCGAAGTCAGCACCTTGGCGCCCTCCTCCAGCAGCAGTCTTACGACGGCGCTGCCTACGCCTTTGGTGCCGCCGGTGACCAGGATTCGTTTGCCGCTCAGGTCAAGGTTCATGGCCTGTGTCCTCTCGTTTGGAAGGTGGATGGAACGAGAGCCATCTTGCTGCGCCCTGGATTGTTTGCTCAACTGGGACAACGATTAACGAGTCATCCCATATTTCTGGACAATCATATGTCGGACCCCCGCATCGGCCTCCACGAACTGGAAGCGGTCATGGCCGTGGCACGCCGGGCATCGTTCCGCCAGGCGGCGGTCGATCTCGATATCTCGACCACCGCGCTCAGCCACACCATCGCCAAGCTGGAAGCGAGCCTGGAAACGCGGCTTTTCAACCGCACCACGCGCAGCGTGTCGCTGACCGAGGCCGGCGAGATGTTCCTCGAACAGGTGGGGCCGGCCTTGCAGGATGTGCGTTCGGGGCTGGACGCGGTGCGTTCGCACAACGCCGGGCCGGCGGGCGTGCTGCGCATCAACGCATTCGCCAGCGCCGCCCGCGCGGTGCTGCTGCCACTGGTGCTGGAGTTCTTGCAGCGCCATCCCCAGGTGCATGTCGATCTGGTGACGGAGGAGCGCCTGGTCGACATCGTTGCCGACGGGTTCGACCTCGGCGTGCGAGCGGCAAGCCTGGTGCCCAGCGACATGATCGTGATCCCCCTGGGCCAGCCGCAACGCTACGCCGTGGTGGGCACCCCCGCCTACCTTGCCGCGCACGGCCGGCCACTCAACCCGACGGACCTGGTCCGGCATGCCTGCTTGCGCATCCGTTTACCCAACGGGGCGATCTTCCCCTGGCAGTTCGAGCGCGATGGCGAAGTCATCCGCCTGGATGTGCACGGCCCGCTCACCCTGGACGAGCCCGGCGTGGCGAAGGCAGCGGTGCAGGCCGGCATCGTGCTCGGCTTCTTCATGGAGCAGGACGTCAGGGAGGAAATCGAATCGGGCCAGTTCGAACAGGTGCTGCACGCCTGGACGCCACCGCGCGACAAGTTGTGCCTGTACTACGCCAACAGGCGCAATCCGTCGGCGGCACTCAAGGCCTTCATCGCCCTGGCCCGCGCCGCCGTCTAGTCCAAGGCGGCCTTCAGGCGATCAACCCCAGCGTCAGCCCTTTCAGCGTCGCCGCCGCCCGGGTGGAGCATCCCAGCTTGCGGAAGATGCTTTCCATGTGCGTGCGCACGGTACTCGGGCTGATGGCCAGGTTGCGCGCCACCTCCTTGTTGCTGGCGCCCTGGCTGATCTCGAGAAGAATCCGGCATTCACGCGGAGTCAGCAGCGCGCCTCTAGGCTGGGTGAAAGTGCGTTCGCCACGGGCGGCGGCGATCACGGCATCGCAGACTTCCTCATCGAACAGGCCACGGCGGGCATCCTGCTTGAGCAGCCCGGCGGCATCGGCCTCGCCGTGCGCGGCGCGCCAGGGCCTGGTACCGCGCAATGCCACCCACGCGACGGCAGTGGCCAGCAGGCGGTTCTCGACGCACAGCGCTTCCGCCCGTGCCCCCCGGTAGTATCCGCTGCCGTCGAGGCGTTCGTAGGCATGGGCAGCGATCTCGCCCGGCGTGTTCAGTTCGCGGATGGACCGGGTCGCCTTTTGCGTCCAGTACGGCACCAGGTGCACACGCTCGGCAGCGCCGTAGGGCAACGGCCCGGTGGTATTCCAGACGTGGTTGGAAACGGCCGCTCGGCCCAGGCCATGGATAAGCGCGGCCTTGCCGATCTCCGCCCGCCCGGGCTCGGCCACCCCCCACAAGCGGGCGGCCTCCGTGGCGACATGCGCCACCTGCCGCGAATGCCCTGCCAGCCACGGCAGCTTGAGATCGATCACGTCGCCCACCAGGCTCAGGCACACGGGGCGTTCGCTGTCGGCATCACCCGGCTCATCGGCCGCGCCGTCCAGCCCGGCCAACCATTGCCTGGCATCCTTCACCAGCAACGTTGCGAGGTCGGCGGGGTAGCGTCGATCGGCCTGCTCGCCGATCCACGTCAGCGCCGCCTCCACGCCGTGGGCGCGGCTGAGAATATCCAGGTCCCCGGCGAGCACCACCAGGTAGGCCGCCTCCGGGATGTGTTCGTGGGTCAGCCCCATCGGCCTGCCGCTGCCATCGAAGGTTTCGAAGACCCGGCTCAGCGCGGTCTGCACGGCGGCGCCCAGCTCCAGCGTTCTGGCGATTTCGCTGGCCACTTCGCAATGCACCACGGCGAGCGGTGCCGCCTTGTGCACGGCGTTCATGTCGTCGGCGTTCAGCGTGCCGTCCAGCATCGCGCGGCGGCCGTCCACATCGTCACCCAGAAGGTGGGCAAACCCGTCGGCGTTGGCCGTGCAGCCCGACCAGCGCAGCAAGGCCACCTGCTCGACCACCTTCACCTGCCCGGGGTCGGCCCGCCTCGCCTGCGCCAGCTGCCCGGCCAGTCGCGCCACGCGCAGGGAGTGCCCAAGCGGCTGGCCCATGCTGAGGTCACCGACCTGGGCGATGGCCGCCAGTGCTGCGTTCAGGGAAACCTCGTATCGCGGCGCGCTATCCATGAAAAACTCCCCGGCTCGGATAAATGACCGATATCGGCCTTGCAGGCCCATCAGCAAACTGAAGCTCCCTACACAGGAGCCACCCCCATGAAAACAATCAACACTCGCATCGCCACCCTCGCCCTCGCCATGGCCACCACCCTGGGTACGAGCATCAGCCACGCCGAGAGTACCCCGCCTTCGGTGGTGATCGTACACGGCGCCTTCGCCGACGGTTCGGACTGGGCCAAGGTGGTTCCGCTGCTACAGGCCAAGGGCATCGCGGTGACGGTCGTGCAAAACCCCCTCACCTCCCTGGCCGATGACGTCGCCGCCACTCAACGCGCACTGCGCAACCAGCCGGGCAAGGTGGTACTGGTCGGCCATTCGTGGGGCGGTACCGTGATCAGCGAAGCGGGTGACCAGAACAATGTCGGGGCACTGGTGTACGTGGCCGCGTTCGCACCCGACGCCGGGCAGATCAGCGGCGAACAGGGCAAGGGCGCACCGACCCCGCCCGGCATCAGCCAGATCAAGCCCGATGCCAACGGCTTTCTCTACCTGACGCCGGAGGGCATGGCCAAGGACTTCGCCCAGGACCTGCCGGCTGAGCAGACGGCCGTGATGACCGCGACACAAGGGCCGATTCGCGCTTCCGCATTCGAGGAAAAGACCACGGTCGCGGCCTGGAAGACCAAGCCCTCCTGGTACGTACTGGCCAGCGAAGACCGCATGATCCACCCCGATGTACAGCGCTCGTCCGCCAAGCGCATCGGCGCCCGGCTGACCGAGCTGCACAGCAGCCATGTGCCGCAACAGTCGCAACCGGCCGATGTCGCCGCGGTCATTCTCAAGGCGGTGGACAGCGTCGCCAGCCAGTGATCGGCGCCGCCGGAACCTGGGCGCCAATACGGGCGAAGGGGGCCTATCGGGCTGCGGGAACGCAGCCCGGTTACCCGACCCGAATGCCTGGACACGGGGCCACCCCACTAGAATTCGGCGATGTAGAACGGCGCCTCCCCCATGTACGCGTTCAGGTCGATGCGCCCCCGCTCATTCCTGGCTTGGCGCCACATCGTGCCGAGCGGCTCGAGCAATGGCCCGGCGTCCAGCAGCTGCCGAATCTCGGCACAGTAGGCAGCACGCTCGGCGTCGACGCCTGACTCCGGATACCGCGCCACCAGAACCAGGAAGCAGTTCAAGTAGAACTGAATCGACTCCTGCTCCCGGATTTCGCCCATATGGGCTTCGTCCATGCTCATGAACCAGCGCGAACCCAAGTAGTTATAGAGGCTGTAGGTGTTGCTAGGCAGGGTGCCATCCAGCCATTTGCAACGGTCGTAGTAATAGATATGGCCGAAGTGGAAGCGAGGATCGAATAGTTTCTTGCCGTCGTAATGCAGGTGTTCAGTGCCGGGTGTTTGCCCGCTGAGGAAGTGATAGAGCTTCTTCTCAAGGCCGCCCATGAACCCCAGCGGCGGAACGACATCGGAACCGGCAAAGGGCTCGCTACCGTCGAAGTGGCTGGCCCCGGCCTTCTGGACCAGGATCTGATACGAGTCGGCAAGACTCCTCGCGATGATATGCCCGCCCAGATTGCCCCTGCTGGCTTCAGCCCAGGACTCGCCATCACCGGTCGGCTCGATGCTTACGTCGGTTCTCCAGGCGCTGGGGCCCGCGAGAAAGCGCTCGGTAATCCTCAACCATCCTTCAAGGCTTTGATCCTGAGCCAGCCAAAGGCGGTAGACCAGGGGCATCGGATCCTCTTCATAGGGGCGCAAGACCGGCTCTTTGCCCTTCATGAAATAGGCTTCGAAGGTTTTCAGAGGAACTCGGCACTGGGCGTACTGCAGGCGAAATTTTATGTCGGCCCAGGCGGCCTTGCGCTCTTCGAGTTGTTGGCGTTTCAGATCGTCCATGAAGGGTCCTTCGGGATTCGGTGGGATGAGCGGCGCGACGTAGTGTCGTGGGGCGCTTGATGCAAAGCAACCGGCGCCAGCGTCTACGCGAAATGGAATTTCCGAAGGGCAGTCGCTGCGAGGCTTTTCAGGGGCACCTCCTTGCCAAACCCATGCCCTTCACAGAACTCGAAGCGTCCTCGGCTCTTTCTGCAACGCGTCCCTGAACGGCGCTCCCGAGGCAGTGGGACCTCTTCGCGCTGTCGCAATCGAGCAGCCGAACAGGCATTGCACGAGAGCCCCCTGGGCGGCTCTCGTGCCGGAGGATCAGTTGGGAAGCATGTCCACCAGGAGTCGCAGGTAGGACGTCATGGTCTGGCCACCCAGGGTGCCCTTGTAGCCCTGGCTGTCGAACTGGGTGCTCTTGACCAGGTTGACGCGGTAGCGTGGGCTGGTTTCATAGGTGCGCCCCAGCGTGCTGGTCGAACGGCTGTTGAAGAGATCGGCGCTGACGGTGACGAACTCGCGCGGCTTGCGCCGGCCGTTGGCGCCACTGTTGTTGGGGCTGCTGAAGATGTCGCCGGTGGCCGTCATCGCGCTGCTGTACTGCTCGCGACCGCGCAGGCTGGTCTTGCCGCTGGCGATCACGTACTGGCCTGTCTGCGGGCGGTACTTGTCGCCGCTGGTCAGGTAGCTGGCCAGCACATCGTACAGGGCCCAGCTGCTGCCACCGCCGAGTTCGGCATTGCGCAGGTCGAAGACGAATACGCCCCCGGTCCCGATGACCTCCATCTCCACCTGGCCGAGGCTGGCGTTGTTCTGCACCAGCAGGCCGGTGTTCTCGTCGACGCCGAAGGCGAAGGGTACGCCGGTGTAGTCGGCCAGGCGCACGATGCGGCCCTGGCGGCCACGTTCGCTGAAATGGGTATCGAGCAGGCCGTAGTCGAAGAAGCCGAAGCCGCCGTCCGGGTCATAGGAGAGGTCATCGCCGGACGGGGTCGTATAGGGGCCGTAGCGCAGCGCTTCATAGCTCTCCCCGCCCGTGACCATCGGGCCGTCGACCATGATCGCCGTGCCGGCACTGGTGCCGGCCAGCACGGCACCGGCGGCATAGCGGCTGCGGATGGCCGCCAGTGCCGGCGAATCACCGCGACTGGCCGTCTGCAGGGTCTGGACCAGGCGCGACTGGTCGCCACCGCCGAAGAAGAAGCCGGTCATGCCGTTGATCTGGCTGATCACGGTCGGGTTGGCGTTGTTGGCGATAGTGTCCAGGTCGATGGGAATCCACTCCGCCTTCACGGCGCCATAGCTCTTCAGCAGATTGGCGTAGTAGAGGCCGTTCGCCTTGGCGTTGGCGGCATTCGCCGTCCCGGCATCCGGGTCCTGGCTTTCCGGGATGGAGGCGGCGGTGATGACGCCGATCCTGGCCTGGCCACTGCCGCCGGCCAGCTGGATGAAGCGTTGGTAGATGGCGCTGTTGTCGTCCTTGAGGCCTCCGCCGACCAGCAGCAGCGCGCCGGCCGCATGACCCAGCCCTGGAACCAGCGCGACCAGCAGGACGACGTGGCGACACAATTTACTCAGTCTCATCTTCAGTTCTCCGTGGCTGCAGTCAGCTGCAGCGTCGTTGTGGATGTTGTGCAACGGGTACTGCGAAAACGGCGGATCGATGGGCGCAGAAGCCTGGGAAGCGCGGGTGCCCGAGGCCGCATGCGGGCCCGACCGCAGGCAGGGCATTCCCATGAGCGACGCCCCGTGGAAAAAAAGGCGCCGGGCAGGCGCCCCAAGGCCAAAGGAGCAATCGAGCGGACCTTGCAATCGAAGCGGCCGGCATCCGTGCCCGAGGGACGGCGGCCTGCGCCCTGGAAACGGCCCGTGCGCGGGCCACAGCGTCAGAGGATGCTCAGCGGGTAGTCGACGATCACGCGGAACTCATGCAGATCCCCCTCGCCCTGGTCCTCGTTGGCGTAGTGGAAGGCCTGGCGCAGGCGCACCGAAAGATCCTTGGCCGGCCCGTCCTGGACGACGTACTTGATGTCGATGTCGGTCTCGCTGTGCTCGCCGTCCTCGCCGTAGAAGCCGGCGTAGCCGCCGTTCGCATCCGCATCGGTGCCGTCGATGTCGGTGCCCTTGACGTAGGTGACCTTGGTGGTCAGGCCGGGCACGCCGAGGCCGGCCCAGTCGTAGCCGTAGCCGATGCGCCAGGACCGCTCGTTGGGCGCGTTGAAATCGGAGAACTGCATGGAGTTGGAGAGGAAGATCGAATCGCCTCCCACATAGTCGAACGGGGTGTCGCCGTCGACGCGCTGGTAGGCCAGCAGGATGGAGTGCGAACCCAGCGCGTAGGTGGCCGCCAGGCTGTACGTGGTGTTGCTGATGTCGCCCTGCAGGGCATCGCCCGTATCGCCGGTGCGGTACAGGTTGAAATCGACGTTCAGGCTCTGCCCTTCGCTGAGGCCCAGGGTGTAGTTGAGGTTGCCGTAGTACTGGTTCCAGGTGTCTTCGAAGCGCGAGGCATACAGCCCCACGGACAGGTCATCGCTGACGGCGTAGGAGCCGCCGGCGAAGTCGATGGTCTTGCCGACCTCACCACTGCCGTAGTTGAGGTACAGCGCTTCGTCGCTGTTGGTCGAGTTGCGGTTGTTGTAGGCGGTGAAGTGACCGGCCTCCAGGGCCAGGCCCTCGATCTCGCCGCTGGCGATATGGAAACCCGTCGCGGTTTCCGGCAGCAGGCGGCTGTGCGCCGTGGCGAACACCGGCGCCTCGGTGCGCATCTGGCCGTATTTGAGGGTCGTCTTGGAGATCCGCAGCTTCGCCGCCCCGCCGGCCTCGCCGTACTCATCCTGCGCGCGCCCCTCGTCGCTGATCGGCAGCAGGCCCGTGCCGGCCCGACCACGGCCGCTGTCGAGCTTGATCCCCAGGTAGCCATAGGCATCGACCCCGAAGCCGACGGGGCCCTGGGTGAAGCCCGAGGCGAACTCGGCCATCACGCCATGGGCCCACTCCTCGCGGTAGCTCTGGCTACCGGGCTGGTTCTTGAAATCGCGGTTGAAGTAGTAGTTGCGATTGAGCAGCTTCAGCGCGCTGTCGTCGACGAAGCCCTTGGACTCGGCCTGGCCGGCAACGGCCAGCTGACTCCCGGCCGCAGCGACCGCCAGTGCGAGACAACTCAGTTTCACGAGGTTCATGCCTTACTCCGTTCTGGGTGTTGTTGGGGTGGCTGGGCCCTCGGGCCCTTTCTGGTTTTGCCCGGTCAGGCGAAGAGCTCCGCCGTCAGCACGTCCGGGCGCCGGCCCTGGCTGATCACCGCCTCCAGGCACAGGGTCGACTCGCCATCGGGCCAGCAGACGAAGTAACCCGCGGCCTTCCTCGGGCTCTTCAGCTTGAATTTCCACTCGCGTTCGGAGAGCTCGCCGACATCCCGCAGGCGTTGCTGCAGCTCGATCACCGCGAAGAAACCGTCACGGGTCTCGACACGCTCCAGCACGCGGGCCCCGGCGTCGTGGAGGACCTGGTCGGCGATCTCGTGGTCGTGCAGCAGCTTGTCCAGGGCGAAGAGCTCCAGGCTGTTCAATTGCATCGGTGCCTCTCGTTTGGGGTTTCGCGGGCAAAGGCTGCCCGTCCGCCCCGTCACGACGGGGCGAAGCAGGTTTCGGAACAGGGGGGTCAGGAGGGTGTGGCGAGCCCTATCAGGCGGGCCAGGGTGCGGGCAGCCTCTTCGCGGCTGACCGTCGCCTGCGGGCGGAACCGGCCGGACTCGGCGGCCATCCAGCCCTCGCCCACCAGCAGCTCGGCAGCCTCGGCGACGGCAGGATCGACTCCGCCCAGGTCCTTCAGCGGCGAGCGGCTTCGCAGGCGGGTCCCGGCGAAGCCCTCGACCAGCGCCTTGCAGGCCAGGGCCCACTCCGCGCGGGTCACCTCGCGTTCGCCCTCGAAGCGTTCCCCGGCCGGCAACCAGCCGTTGGACACCACCACCTCGATCTGCTCGCGAAGCGGATGGTTGCGCTTGACGTCGGCGAGCGTCGGCAGCCTGTCCGGGACGGGCTCGGCGGCCAGCGTCATCTGCAAGGCGTTGGCCAGCTCGAAGCGGGTCAGCGCGCGCTTGGGTTCGAAGTGATTCGTCGCATCGCTGGTCATCAGGCCGCGGAAGCTCACCGCGCGTACCGCATCCGGCCAACGGCTGGTGACGGCATCCTGCGGGCTGCTGCGCGCCGGGTCGCCGAGGAAGGCATCCACCGGGGCGATGTCCAGGCGCACGTTCTGCACCGTGTAGCGGGTCAGCGAATCCTGGAAGCCGCTGTGGGCCAGGAAGCCCGGGGCCTCGCTGAACTCGAAGCGATAGCCGTAGTGGTAGCCGTTGGCCGGGTTGTAGCGGGTCATCAACCCCACCTGGCGGGTGGCGGTGTTGTCGGCCAGGCCGTAGAGCACCGCTCGCGACATGGCGGAAACCGCGGAAAGGTCCGTGATCAGCTGGTTGCCCACCAGGTATTCGTTGCCCGCCACTATGGCTTCCTGGCCCTCGGCCGGCTGCACCTTGCCGGTCGCCAGGTCGTAGCGGTCGCCGTTGCCGAGCATGGCCAGCCGCACGTTCTGCAAGCGCGTGCCGTACAGGCCGAACTCCTTGCGCGCCTGGCTGGCGTCCATCACCGTGAGGTAGCCCTCGCCCAGCACCTGCAACTCGCCGCCGGGCTGCACCCAGATGGCGGTATTGGTATCCAGGCCGAACCCCCTGGCCGGCTGCTGGCCGACCAGGTAGCTGGCCATGCGCGCGGCGCGCCCGGTGCTGGTCTCTTCGATGCGGTCGAAGTGCTGGTCGATGATGCCGGCCTTGAACAGCCCTGCTCCCTTGAGCAGCGCGGTGCCGCGCTGGTCGGCCCTGGCTGCCACGCCGAAATCCAGCGTGTCCATGACCACACCGTAGGCGGTCGGCATGGTGCTGCCGAGAATGCTCGCCCCGGCGCTGGTGCCGGCCACCACGCCGCCCTTGTCGAACACGCCACGCACCGCCTTGAGCGTCAGCGACTCGCTGCCATCGGCGTTGTACAGCGCACGGGCGATACGCGCCTGATCACCACCGACGAACCAGACGGCGCTGGCTTCGCCCAGGGGCTCGAGCACCGCCGGGTCGTTCATGGTCCTCTGGTAGTTCTGCTTGTCGATACCCACGATGGTGACGCGTTCGGCCGGTACCCCGAGCGCCTGCAACTCGGCCTGGAAGCGTTTGCTGGAGCCCAGGCTGCCGCTGGCCGTGGGCATGATCGCTATGCGTGCCCGCTCGACACCGCCGGCCAGCTCGATGAGCTTCTGGTAAACCGCGGTGTTGCTGGCACGCAACATGCCGCCTACCGCCAGCAGGTGGCCTTCGGCACGGGTCGGCGCGCAATGGCCGGCGAGGATCAGGGCGGCAAGCAGCACGCCCGGCTTGGTCAGCATTCTCATTTCTTGTTGCTCTTCTGAGGATAGGTGCGGACCTTTCGGATGAATCAAACAAATTCACCGAAAGCAATTTGTGAAATGTTTTATATCAACAAATAGCCCGCCACAACCCCTCTCATCGCTCTCGATTCCGTCCAAAAGGCCAGCCTTAATGGCAGTAAAGCCCCTGGAAAGCGCCTTTCAGGGAAATTGCGCTGATGAAATTATTTTTTTCATCAAAATCACACATTGACACGGATAATTCTTCTAATTAGCTTTGCTGACACAAAACGTGTCACGCCTCGCAAGCACCACGCAGCGAGCTGGGCCACCTCGCCGAGGGGCGCCAGGTCCACCCCAGCCAGGGCCGGGCTCCGGCGCTCGTCGCACGCGAAGCCTCAATCCCGCCGCACTGGCGGGCCCCAACCATCCGCAACTGGAGTCATAAGATGAACAAGATCGCTCTGCTCGGCGCCCTGGCGCTCTCCGCCTGCGCAACCCTGGCGAACGCCCAGGACACCCTGCGCATCGGTATCGAGGCCGCCTACCCGCCTTTCGCCTTCAAGACACCGGACGGCCAGATCAGCGGATTCGACTACGACATCGGCAATGCCCTGTGTGCCGAAATGCAGGTCAAGTGCGAGTGGGTCGAGCAGGCCTTCGACGGCCTCATCCCTTCGCTCAAGGTGCGCAAGGTCGACGCCGTGCTGTCCTCCATGTCGATCACCCCGGACCGCCTGAAGGCCGTGGACTTCACCAAAAAGTACTACCACACCCCCGGCAAGCTGGTGATGAAGGCGGGCACCGAGGTCAAGGACCCGCTGGTGGACCTGAAGGGCAAGCGGGTCGGCGTGCAGCGCGCGTCGACCTACGATCGCTATGCGAGCGACAAATTCGCGGACGCGGGCATCGAAGTGGTGCGCTACGGCTCGCAGAACGAAGCCTTCCTCGACCTGGCCTCCGGTCGCATCGATGCCTCCCTGGCCGACGTGGTGAACATCGGCGAGGGCTTCCTCAAGACGCCGGAAGGCAAGGATTTCGCCCTGGTTGGCCCCGACTTCAACGATCCCAAGTATTTCGGCAACGGTGCCGGCATCGCCGTGCGCAAGGGCGATAAGGCCACGGCCGAGAAGTTCAGCAACGCCATCGCCGCCCTCCGCGAGAACGGCAAGTACAAAGAGGTCCAGGACAAGTACTTCGCCTACGACATCTACGGCCAGTAAGAGCCGGCTCCGCAGGGGTGTCCGGCACGACCGGGTGCCCCTTTTTTCTGCCCAGCCATCAGGTTTCCTATGCATCGGATCGAGCATTCACTTCCCTGGAGCACACCCGGAACGGAGCGCCGCCTGACCCTCTTCGCGTTCGGCCAGGGCCCGCGCAAGGCGTACATCCAGGCGGCGCTGCATGCCGACGAACTGCCCGGCATGCGGGTCGCGGCGGAGCTGCGCTGGCGCCTTGCCGAACTCGAAGAGGCCGGGCGACTGCTGGGCCGCGTGGAGCTGGTCCCCGTGGCCAACCCGATCGGGCTGGCCCAGGTCATACAGGGCACCCACCAGGGGCGCTTCGACTTCGCCAGCGGGCGCAACTTCAACCGCGACTTCCCCGACCTGGCTTCGCTCGTCATCCCCACCATCGAGCGGCACCTCGGCCAGGACGCCGACCACAATGCCCGGCTGCTGCGTGAAGCCATGGTCGATGCGCTCGTGCAGCTTCCACCGCCCGCGTCCCCCCTGGAGGGCCTGCAGCGCCTGCTGCTTCGCCACGCCTGCACGGCCGACCTGGTGCTCGACCTGCACTGCGACTTCGAGTCGGTGCTCCTGCTGTACGCCCTACCCCAGGTGTGGCCCGCGCTGCGCGGCCTGGCGGCGCACCTGCGCGCCCGGGTCGCGCTGCTAGCAGAAGACTCCGGCGGTTTCTCGTTCGACGAAGCGTGCGCCGGCCCCTGGCTGAAACTGGCGGCCGCCCTTCCCGGACACCCGATTCCCCAGGCGTGCGTTGCCGCGACACTGGAGCTGGGCGGCATGGCCGATACCGAGCCTGATCGCGCCAGGCACAGCGCCGAGGCCATCCTGGCCTTCCTGGCCCGGGAGGGCTTCATCGAGGGTGAATGGCCCGACGAGCCCGAGCTGGACTGCCCCGCCCTGCCCTTCGCCGGTGCCGAATACGCCTATGCCCCGCACACCGGCGTCGTCAGCTACCTGCAACCGCTGGGAGCACGGGTATCCCCGGGTGACCCGCTGTTCGAAGTCATCGACCCCCTTTCCGGCCAGCGAAGCGTGGTACGGGCGAGCACCACCGGCATCCTCTACGCGCGGGAACGCCTGCGCTTCGCCCAGCCCGGGCTCTGGCTGGCCAAGGTGGCCGGCTCGTCCCCCATCCGCAGCGGCCGCCTGCTGAGCGACTAGGGCTGCCTGGGATCCGCCGCCATCGGATACACTCGCCCACCCGCCCTCCAGACCGAATTCAGCGACCGCCATGACTCCAGCTCCGAACGATCTGACTGTCTACACCTCGCCGATGATGCGAAAACTGGCATCGGCCTCGCCGGACCTGCAGCCGTCGCTGCGCAAGGTGGCGGACTTCATCCTTCGCCACCCGCTCAAGGCGGCGACGCTGACCATCGAGGAGCTGGCGCAGGAAACCTCGACCTCGGCGGCGGCAGTCAATCGCCTGGCCCGCGCACTCAAGCTGCCCGGCTTCACCGCCCTGAAGGCCGCCCTGGTGAGCACGCTGCAGGACCTGGTTTCCCCCGTGGACAAGTTGCGCAACGAGCTGGCACAGCGCCCGGACGGCGCCTTCGGCCTGCATGAGCAGATCCAGGTCGCCAGCGGCAACCTGGGATCGGCGGCGAGCAGCAACAGCCCCAGCACCTTCGAGGCCTTCGTCGACTGCCTGACCCAGGCCCGTCGCATCTACATCCTCGGGTTCGGCAACAGCGCCTACATGGCCGGCCTGGCTGCGGCGAACCTGATGCCCTATTGCGCCGACGCGGTGGCCATCAGCATGGAAGGCGGCAACGAAAATGCGGCCTACCGCCTCGCGGCGATCACCGAGCACGACGTGCTGCTGGCCATCTCGCTGCCGCGCTATTCGCTGGACACCATCCACCTCGCGCGCTTCGCCAACGAGCGAGGAGCGCGGGTACTGGCCATCACCGACTCACCGGCCTCCCCCCTGGTACGACTGGCCGAGCAGGTGCTCTTCGCGCCCGCCGATCACCCGGTGCTGATCAGCTCCAACACCGTGGTGCTGGCCCTGATCGAAAGCCTCGTCGCCGCCGTCATGACCCGCAACAAGGAGGCGGTGAAACTCGCCGCCGAGCTCACCGAGAGCGTGCTGTCCTACCTGCACGTGCAGGCCGAGCAACCCCGCCCGCGCAGAGCCATCCGCAAGCGCAAGGAGTGATCGCGGCGCCCCGCGACCGGACGGCCATCGCAGGGTTCATCTGGCGCTCCCCATGGAACCGGGGTTTCCAATACATATGGATTTCCGTATATTCGAAAATCCATATGTAACAGGAAGCCGCCGTGCTCACCCCGCCCGAGCTGTTCAAGTGCCTGGCCGACGAAACCCGTGCGCGCGCCACATTGCTGATCGTCGAGCACGGAGAGCTGTGCGTCTGCGAGCTGATGTGCGCGCTGGAGGAAAGCCAGCCCAAGGTATCCCGTCACCTGGCCCTGCTGCGTAGCGCCGGCCTGCTGCTCGACCGCCGCCAGGGGCAATGGGTCTATTACCGGCTCAACCCGGAGCTGCCGACCTGGGCCGCCGAGGTACTCGAGACCACCCTGAAAGCCAATGCCGACTGGCTGGGCACCAACACCGCCCGCCTTTGCGACATGGATGGACGCCCTGTCCGCACCTGCTGCTGACCCCCGCCTGGAAGAGCCCGCCATGCTGATTGCCGCTGCCGTTTTCCTTCTCACCCTGGTCCTGGTCATCTGGCAACCCAGGGGCCTTGGCGTTGGCTGGAGCGCTGCGCTGGGCGCCCTCCTCGCGTTCGTCGTCGGGGCTGTGTCGCTGCAGGACATTCCCACCGTCTGGGCCATCGTCTGGAACGCCACCGCGACCTTCATCGCGGTCATCATCATCAGCCTGTTGCTCGACGAGGCCGGGTTCTTCGAGTGGGCCGCGCTGCACGTGGCCCGCCGGGCGGGAGGCAGCGGCCACCGCCTGTTCGCTTTCTGCGTATTGCTGGGCGCCGCCGTATCCGCGCTGTTCGCCAACGACGGGGCCGCGCTGATCCTCACCCCCATCGTCATATCGATGCTGCTGGCGCTGCGCTTCTCCGCCGCGACGACGCTGGCCTTCGTCATGGCGGCCGGGTTCATCGCCGATACCGCCAGCCTCCCACTGGTGGTGTCGAACCTGGTGAACATCGTCTCGGCGGACTACTTCGACCTGGGCTTCGCCGAGTACGCCTCGGTGATGGTGCCGGTCAACCTGGTCAGCGTCGCGGCGACACTGCTGGTCCTCTACCTGTTTTACCGCCGAGACATCCCGGAACGCTTCGCCACCGAGGCCCTGCGGGCACCCGTCGAGGCGATCCGCGACCGTCCGACCTTCCTCGTCGGCTGGTGGGTGCTGCTGTTGCTGCTGGTCGGCCTATTCGCCCTGGAGCCACTGGGCATCCCCATCAGCGTGGTAGCGGCCATCTGCGCGGCCATCCTCTTCGCCGTGGCGGCCAGGGGACATGTCATTTCCACGCGCCGGGTGCTGCGGGAAGCCCCCTGGCAGGTCGTGGTCTTCTCGCTGGGCATGTACCTGGTGGTCTACGGCCTGAAGAATGCCGGCCTGACCGACGCCCTCACCCAGGCCCTGAACCGCCTCGCCGAGCAGGGCCCATGGGCCGCGGCCCTGGGTACCGGGCTGCTGTCGGCGGCCCTGTCATCGGTCATGAACAACATGCCCAGCGTGCTGATCGGCGCCCTCTCCATCCAGGCCAGCGAAGCCAGCGGCATCGTGCGCGAAGCGATGATCTACGCGAACGTCATCGGCTGCGACCTGGGCCCGAAGATCACCCCCATCGGCAGCCTGGCCACCCTGCTCTGGCTGCACGTACTGGAGCGCAAGGGCATCCGCATCACCTGGGGGTACTACTTCAAGGTCGGCATCCTGCTGACCTTGCCGGTCCTGTTGATCACTCTCTCGGCCCTGGCACTGCGCCTGGCCATCTGACCGAACGGAGCACAGCATGCGAGTCCTCTTCATGTGCACGGCCAACAGCTGCCGCAGCATCCTTTCCGAAGCCCTGTTCAACCACCTGGCGCCCGAGGGTTTCGAAGCCGTCAGCGCCGGGAGCTTTCCCAAGGGCCAGGTGCTGCCACGCAGCCTCACGACCCTCCAGCAGGCCGGCATCGCCATCGACGGGCTGAGCAGCAAGGGCAACGATGCCTTCGAGAACGATCCGCCAGACATCGTCATCACCGTCTGCGACAAGGCGGCGGGTGAAGCCTGCCCGGTGTACTTCGGCCCGGCGCTGAAAACCCATTGGGGCCTGGAAGACCCCTCCGAGGTTCAAGGTGACGAAGAGCATGTGGAGGCGGCCTTCCACGCCACGCTGGCACGCATCGACGTGCGCTGCCGCGCCTTCTTCGCCTTGCCCTTCGGGCAACTGGGGCGCGAGGCGCTCAAGCGTGAACTGGACAGGATCGGCACCCTGTAAGCGAGCGCGAACGATGACAGACCCCCTACCGAATCTCGATCCGACCCTGTTCGACGCAACACCCGCAGCCCATGAAGCCAGCCAGCACAAGCCGCGCATCCTGCTGCTCTATGGCTCGACGAGGGAACGCTCCTTCAGCCGCCTGCTGACGGAAGAAGCGGCGCGACTGCTGGAACACTTCGGCGCGGAGACCCGCCTGTTCAATCCCTCCGGCCTGCCGCTACCGGACGATGCGCCGGTGGAGCACCCCAAGGTCCAGGAGCTGCGTGACCTGATCCTCTGGTCGGAGGGCCAGGTCTGGTGTTCGCCTGAGCGTCACGGCGCGGTATCGGCCGTGTTCAAGGCCCAGATCGACTGGGTTCCCCTGGCCCTGGGTGCCATTCGCCCCACACAGGGCAAGACGCTGGCGGTGATGCAGGTCTGCGGCGGCTCGCAGTCGTTCAATGCCGTCAACCAGCTGCGTATCCTGGGTCGCTGGATGCGCATGTTCACCATCCCCAACCAGTCCTCGGTGCCGAAGGCCTACATGGAGTTCGACGACGCAGGCCGCATGAAACCCTCCGCCTACTACGATCGGGTCGTCGATGTGATGGAGGAGCTGGTGCGGTTCACGCGGCTGCTGAGGGATCACCCCGAACTGGTGGATCGCTATTCGGAGCGCAAGGAGGCCGCACAAGCGCTATCCGAACGGGTCAACCTGGGTTCGATCTGATTCCGCTGCCGGCGGCTCGAACCACTCCACCCCCTCCATCCGGATCCCCCGCAGGCCCGCCGTCTGCAGATGCGACGCACGCAGCGCTTCGGCGTAGTAGGCGATGAGGATGGAGCGGCGGCGCGTGCCGAGCAGGTTCAGGCTGCCCGCATGCACCAGGTCGACATCGAACGCGAGGACGTCACCCGCCGAACCGGAAAGCTGCACGGCGCGGGACTCGTCGCTGAAGTCGAACGGCGGCTCGCCCGGCGCCGGCCGGTGGCTGGCGGGCACGATGCGGGTGGCGCCGTTGCCGGGGCCATAGTCGTCGAGGAAGACCAGGGCGTTGGCGATGTCGCCCGGGCGGTACGTTGAGAGGTCACGGTGCAACTGCTGGTGGCCGCCGCCCGCCAGCGGCTCACGGCCTTCCGCCTGGGCGAGGAAGAAGCGCTCGCCGATCAGCTCGCCCACCACCGCGAGCAGCGAGGGCAGGCGGCACACCGCCCGCACCCTCGGATCATGATCCAGCAGCGAGTGGCGCCAGTCCCTGCCACGCGGCACGGGCCACTGGTCCGAGGGCTTCACGCCGGCATCGAAGGTGGCGCGCAGCTCTTCCAGCCACTGGGCGGGGACCGCCTGGCGCAGCAGTGCATAGCCGTCGCGATGGAGTTGTTCCGGGTTGCTCATGGTGCTGTCGATTTCCTTATCGTGGGTCCATCCTGCAGCCCTGTGATCAGGCGCCCTGGGCGCGCGGGCGCAACTTGACGAAGACCAGCTCGGGGTCGCCTTCGTCCAGGTTGTCGATATGGCCGCTGGGAACGAAGCCCTGCCTGGCGAGCAGGCCGCGCATCGGCGCGTTGGAGCTGTTGGTGGAGGTGAACAGCTTGGCGCCGGTGCCCTGCCCCTCCAGCACGCCGATCAGGGCGGTGGCGATGCCGCGACGCCGCGCCGACTCCCTCACCACCAGCAGCGGGATGAAGTCCTGCTCGAAGAAGGCGTCGTTGATCACCCCGTAGCCGAGCAGCGCCGATGCATCGTCCGCCTCGGTAGCGACCCAGCACTGGCCGGCGGCCACGGCGCTGGCGATGAAGTGCCTGCGGCCCTGTTGCAGACGGGCGATGGGGTCCAGCGCGCAGAGGGCGTCGATGTCCCCATCCCGGGCAGGTCGTATGTGCGGTTGGGTAGCCATGTGTCGGGCGGGTACCGTGGTTGCGGAGCCGCCAGTGTAAGCGCCGGCTCGCTCTGTTCGCAGCAGTTGAATTCGTTTCTCCAGCAATGCCTGCCGTCATCACCTCGGCGCCGGTCTTCTTCGGACCATGTCAAACCGCACAGGGGGCCGGCGCGCAGCCGATTCCCCGGTCCACAACGCCGCACGCGTCTATGTTCGCTACCGAACAGACGGCACGGACGCCGTCCGATAGGCTCGTCAACCTTCAAAATTGCCCTCGGGCAACACGCCGCTTCATCGAGCCGTCTACCCAGGCTCACCGCCAACACCCCCGCCTGCGCTCGAGAGGCGGGCGTGTCGTGCAAGGGACCCATATGGACAGCATTCGTACCCGCGCCTGGCTGGCGCGCCTGCATTTTCGCTACGCACAGTGGCGTACCTCACGACGCAAATTCGAGTATGAGCCCATCCTGCGCGCGGAACTGTTCAACAGCGAGCAGATGGCCGCATACGGAGCCTGGCTGGCCCAGCACCATCATGTGGGCCGGCATCCGGTGCGCGATACGCTGCTGGCACGCCTGGCGCAGAATGAAACCACCCTGGCCAGCAGCTGCCTGGCCCTCAACAGCGCGCCCGGGCCCAACCATCACGTCACACCGGCAGCGGAATGGCTGCTGGACAACTTCTACCTGGTCGAGGAACACATCCGCACCGCCAAGAGCCATCTGCCGCGTGGCTATAGTCGTGAGCTGCCACGCCTGGACAGCGGCCCTTCGGCGGGCCTGCCCAGGGTCTACGACATCGCACTGGAAACCATTTCCCACGGGGATGGCAGGGTAGACGGCGAAAGCTTGAGCCGCTTTGTCGCGGCCTACCAGAGCGTCACGCCCCTGACCCTGGGTGAGCTGTGGGCGATTCCCATAATGTTGCGCCTGGCGCTGATCGAGAACCTGCGGCGCGTCGCGTCGCGGGTCATGGTCAACTGGGACGAACACAACCTGGCCAACGACTGGGCCGATCGCCTTATCGAGACCGCCGAGCGGGACGCCAAGAGCGTGGTGCTGACAGTCGCTGACATGGCGCGCTCCGCGCCTCCGCTCACTGCGTCCTTCGTCGCCGAACTGACACGACGCCTGCAGGGGCAGAGCGCGGCGCTGGTCCTGCCCATGACCTGGTTCGAGCAGGCACTCGCCGAAAAAGGCCTAAGCATCGAGCGCCTGGTGCGTCTCGACGCCCAGCAACAGGCAGCCGAGCAGGTCTCCATCGGCAACAGCATCGGCAGCCTGCGCCTGCTCTCGGCAACCGATTGGCGCGAATTCGTCGAAAACCTGAGCCAGGTCGAACAGGTGCTGCGCGCCGATCCGGCAGGCATCTACCCGCTCATGGACTTCGCCAGCCGAGATCGGTATCGACACGAGGTCGAGCGCCTGGCCAGGAACTGCGCCCGCAGCGAAGAGCAAGTCGCCGAGGCGGCTCGCCTGCTCAGCGTCGCCAACCCGGAAGCGGCCCCGGCAGGGCACGTGGGCTACTACCTGATCGACCATGGCCTCACGGAGCTGGAACGCAGCATCGGGGCGCGCATCCCCATGACTCAGCGCTGGCGGCGACTGCTGCGAAGCGCTCCCCTGGCGTTCTTCCTGACACCCGCCCTGCTGCTCACGCTGGCGCTTGCCTGGCCATTCATCGAGGCCTCGCGGCGCGACGGCACCCCTGTCTACCTGCTGATACCACTCGCCATCGGCGCGCTGCTGATGACCAGTCGACTGGCCATCGGCCTGGTGAACTGGCTGGTGACCCTGACCGTGGTACCCACTCCCTTGCCGCGCCTGGATTTCAGCAAGGGCATTCCAATGGATGCCTGCACCCTGGTTGCAGTCCCTACGCTGATCGCCAACGCCGACGACGTCGAGGAACTGGCCGAAAGCCTGGAAGTCCGCTATCTCGCGAACCGGGACAACAACCTGTACTTCGCGCTGCTCACCGACTTCCTGGACGCCCCAAGCGAGGTGACAGACGCGGATGCAGGCCTGCTGAGCCTGGCGCGTCGGCAGATCGAAGCACTCAACGCGAAGTACCCGGACAGCGAGGGAGATCGCTTCTTCCTCCTGCATCGGCCACGGCAGTGGAACCCGGCCGAGCGGACCTGGATGGGGTACGAGCGAAAGCGCGGCAAGCTCGCCGAACTCAATGCGCTGCTCCGCGAGCGCGGTCGGGAGCGCTTCGCGCTGATCGTAGGCGACATCGATGCGCTGCCTCCGATCCGCTATGTGATCACCCTGGATACCGATACCCAGTTGCCACGCGACGTCGCCCGCCAGCTCGTCGGCGCCATGGAGCATCCGCTCAACCGCGCGACCTTCGACCCGAGCCTGGGGCCGGTCGGCGGCGGCTACGCCATTCTCCAGCCCCGCATCGGCATCAGCCTGCCGAGCACGGCAAGATCCGCCTTTGCCCGCCTGTTCGGCAGCGATGCCGGCGTGGACCCCTATACGCGGGTCGTGTCGGACGTCTACCAGGACCTGTTCCGGCAGGGCTCCTTCATCGGCAAAGGCATCTACTCCATCGATGCGTTCGAGCAGGCCCTGGAAGGCTGCTTCCCGGAGAACCGCATCCTCAGCCACGACCTGATCGAAGGCTGCTACGCACGCTCAGGCCTGCTCAGCGACGTGCAGCTCTACGAAGAGCACCCCGCCCGCTACAGCGCCGACGTCAAGCGCCGACACCGCTGGATCCGCGGTGATTGGCAACTGCTGCCCTGGCTACTGCCCTGGACGCCCCGCCCCGATGGCGGCGCCGAACGCAACCGACTGAGTGCCCTCGCACGCTGGAAGATCCTCGACAACCTGCGGCGCAGCCTGGAGCCAGCGGCGTTGCTGGGCATGCTCGCCTGGGGCTGGCTGATGTCCTCACAGCCCTACCTCTGGACCTCCGCGCTGGTACTGGTGGTGCTCGTCCAACCGCTGCTGAACACGCTCCTGGAACTGCTGCGCAAGGCGCCCGAGATTCCGCTTCGCGAGCATGTGTCGGCAGCCCTTCGATCCTCCGGCATGCACTTCACCCGCGCGCTACTGAACCTGGCGTGGCTGCCCCACGAGGTGTTCTACAGTCTCGACGCGATCATCCGGACCCTGTGGCGCATGGCGGTCAGCAGGAGAAGCCTGCTGCAGTGGAATTCCTCCAGGGAGGTGGAGCGCACCACCGGCAACGACATCCTCGGCCTGTATCGCAGCCTGTGGATCGCGCCACTGCTGGCGCTGTCACTGCTGGCTCTGCTGCTGCCCGACCCCGACGTGCTGGCACTGGCCAGCCCTTTCCTGGCGACCTGGCTGGCCAGCCCCGCCCTGGCCTGGTGGCTCAGCCGCCCCGCGGCGATCGCCCATTTCTCCTGCTCCACCGACGACCTGCGCTTCCTGCATGTACTGGCACGCAAGACCTGGGCCTTCTTCGAACAATACGTCGGCCCGGAGGACAACTGGCTGCCACCGGACAACATCCAGGAGCAGCCACGTGCCGCCATCGCTCATCGGACCTCGCCCACCAACATGGGCATGGCGCTGCTATCCCACCTGGCCGCCCATGACTTCGGCTACCTGAGCGGTGGCCGCCTGCTGGACCGCCTGGAACGGATGCTCGCCAGCATGGCCGGCCTGGAGCGACATCGCCGCCACTTCTACAACTGGTACGACACCCGTACCCTCCAGCCCCTGCCCCCGCGCTACGTTTCCAGCGTCGACAGCGGCAACCTTGCCGGCGTGCTGCTGACCCTTTGCCCCGGCCTCATGGCACTGGCCGACGAGCGACTGCTGGATAGGCGCGTGGCCGCTGGCCTGATGGACGGCATCGACGCGGTGCGGGACGTGCTGCTCGCAACCGACCTCGACGCCCGGGAACTGGCCGACCTGCGCGCAGAAGCCGAGGCGATGAGCATGGAGAGCGAGCCTGCGGACATTCCCCGGATGATCGGACTGCTGCAGAGAACGGCGGACACCACCCGCCTCCTGTCGCCCGGGGACACTACGGACGCAGCATTCTGGCTCGACCAACTGTATGGCCAGTGCATGGACCTGCAGCTGGAGCTGCAACGCTTCCAGCTGCCGGAGCCCCTTCAGGCGGGCCACGCGGAACAGGCCACCTGGCGCCAGATGGCACAGCTGGATACCCGCCTCTGGGCCCCCGAACACCAGGACAGGGTGCAGGCGGTACGTGAGCTCGCCGCCGTGCGCGTGCAGGCGCTGGAGCGGCTGGTACAAATGGCGGTCACGCTGGCGGACATGGATTTCACCTTCCTCTACGACACCCGCCGAGACCTTTTCGTGATCGGCTACAACGTCGATGAGCGGCGACTCGACGCTGCCTTCTACGACCTGCTCGCTTCGGAGATGCGCCTGACCAACTTCGTGGTCATCGCCCAGGGCCAGTTGCCCCAGGAGGGTTGGTTCACCCTCGGCCGGCTGCTGACCAGCAATGGCGGAGTGCCGGTGCTTCTGTCCTGGTCCGGGTCTATGTTCGAGTACCTGATGCCGCTGCTGGTGATGCCCGGCTACGAAGGCACGCTGCTCGACCAGACGTGCCGCGCGGCGGTGGCCAGGCAGATCGAGCACGGCAACCAGAACGGCATTCCCTGGGGGGTTTCCGAATCGGGCTACAACACCCTAGACGCACAGTTCAACTACCAATACCGCGCCTTCGGCGTACCGGGGCTTGGTCTCAAGCGCGGCCTCGGCGCGGACAGGGTGGTGGCGCCCTACGCCAGCGTCCTGGCCCTGATGGTTGCCCCCGAAGCCGCCTGCAGAAATCTCCAGCGTCTCGCATCGCTGGGTCTCGCGGGCCGCTTCGGCCTCTATGAGGCGGTGGACTTCACGGAAGCGCGCCTGCCCCGTGGGCAGTCCTCTGCCATCGTCCGCTCCTTCATGGCCCACCATCAGGGCATGAGCCTGCTGGCACTCACCTGCCTGCTGCTGGACCGCCCGATGCAACGTCGTTTCGAATCCGTACCACAGTTCCAGGCCACCCTGCTCCTGCTGCAGGAACGTGTCCCCAAGACCGCGGCCCAGTACATCCACGCCACCAACGCGCCGGCCGACGAAGCCACGCGCCTCAACGACACCAAGCTGCGCGTCTACACCGATCCAGGCCGCAAGCGCCCCGCCGTGCAGTTGCTCTCCAATGGCCGCTACCACGTGATGCTGAGCAATGCCGGCGGCGGCTACAGCAGACGCCGGGATCTGGCGATCACCCGCTGGCAGGAAGACTTCACCCGTGATGGCCACGGCATGTTCTGCTACCTGAGGGACGTCGCCAGTGGCGCCTACTGGTCGGCCGCGCACCAGCCGACCCTGCGTCGCCCCGAATTCCATGAGGCCATCTTCACCGACGCCCGAGCCGAATTCCGCATTCGCGAATGCGACTTCGACAGCCACATGGAGATCGTCGTATCCCCGGAGGACGACATCGAACTGAGGCGCCTGCATCTCACCAACCGGGGCCGTACGCGGCGGAGCCTGGAGCTGACCAGCTATGCCGAAGTGGTGCTGGCTTCCGCCCTGAGCGACGCGATGCACCCGGCTTTCAGCAACCTCTTCGTGCAGACCGAGTTGCTGCGCCCGCTCCAGGCCATCGTCTGCACCCGCCGGCCCCGCGCCAGCGACGAGGCAGTGCCCTGGATGTGTCACCTCCTTGCGGCGCACGGCGTGGACATCGACAGCATCTCCTACGAGACGGACCGTGCCCGCTTCATCGGCAGGGGGCGCACCGTGGTCGCTCCAGCTGCACTGGCCGAAGGCATGGACCAGCTCTCCGGTACTGCCGGCCCGGTACTGGACCCCATCGTGGCCATCCGCTGCCGGATCACCCTGGACCCCAACCAGACTGCCACCATCGATCTCGCGACCGGTATCGCGGACAGCCGCGAAGACTGCCTGCACCTGATCGAGAAATACCGCGACCGCCATCTGGCCGACCGCGTCTTCGACCTCGCCTGGACCCACAGCCAGGTGCTGCTGCGCCAGCTCAACGCGACGATGGCAGATGCCCGCCTGTTCGAGCAGATGGCAGCCGGCATCCTCTATGCCAACGCCGCGCAGCGCACCGACCAGGCGACACTGATGGCCAACCGGCGCAACCAGTCAGGTCTATGGGGCCAGGGCATATCCGGCGACCTGCCCATCGTTCTGGTGCAGATCGCCGCTCCCGCCAGCATCGAACTGGTCAGGCAGATGGTGCAGGCCCATACCTACTGGCGGCAGAAGGGCCTGGAGGTGGACCTCGTGATCTGGAACGAGGACCTGGCCGGCTATCGCCAGCATCTTCAGGACCTGATCATGGGACTGGTCACCTCAGGCAGCGAAGCCAATCTGGTGGACCGCCCCGGCGGCATCTTCGTGCGCCCCGCGCAACAGCTTTCGGGCGAGGACCGAACCCTGATCCTCGCGGTGGCCCGCCTGGTGATCAACGACAGCAAGGGTAGCCTCGCCGAGCAGGTCCAGAGGCGCCGGGCCGAGCCTTCGCTGGGCCGATTCGAACCCTCCGTCGCGCCCCCACAGCCACGTGCGCTGCCGCAAGACCCGCCCCGCCCCCTGCAGCGGATGCTGACCAACGCCTATGGCGGCTTCAGTGCCGACGGCTGCGAGTACATCATCGAGGTGCAACGCGATCACCCCACCCCGGCGCCCTGGGTCAATGTGCTGGCCAACCCGCAGCTCGGCAGCGTCGTCTCCGAAAGCGGCAGCGCCTACACCTGGGGCGAGAACGCCCATGAGTACCGACTCACGCCCTGGCACAACGACCCGGTCAGCGACCCTAGCGGCGAGGCCCTCTACCTGCGCGACGAAGACAGCGGTCACTACTGGTCGCCCACGCCCCTGCCCTGCCCGGGTCGCGGTACGTATCGCATCCGCCATGGCTTCGGCTACAGCGTCTTCGAGCACGAGGAGAACGGAATCCATACCGAGCTATGGGTCTACGTGGCCCTGGAGGCGCCCATCAAGTTCTCCCGGCTCAGGGTGCGCAACAGCTCCGGCCGCCCCCGCCGGCTGAGCATCACCAGCTACGTGGAGTGGGTGCTCGGCGACCTGCGCAGCAGATCGGCCATGCACCTGGTCACCGAGGCCGACCCCTTCAGCGGTGCGCTGCTCGCGCGCAACGCCTACTCGATCGACTTTTCCAGCCGAGTGGCATTCCTCGATGCCGATACGGAGAACCCGGGATTCACCGGCGACCGCACCGAGTTCATCGGACGCAACGGCAACCTGGCATCTCCGGCCGCAATGGAGCGCGCACGCCTGTCCGGTCGCACCGGCGCGGGCATGGACCCTTGCGGCGCGCTCCAGGTACCGCTGGTGCTGGCCGAGGGTGAAAGCCGCGAAATCGTCTTTCGTCTGGGTTTCGAGAACGACGCCAAGGCCGCCAACCTTCTACTGCTCAAGCACCGAGGCACACTGGCCGCCATCAGCGAACTGGACAAGGTGCGCAAGCACTGGCGCGACACCCTGGGTGCCATCCGCATCGAGACACCCGACCCATCCATCGACTTCATGGCCAACGGCTGGCTGATGTACCAGGTCATCGCCAGCCGCTTCCTGGCGCGCAGCGGCTATTACCAGTCCGGCGGCGCCATCGGCTTCCGCGACCAGTTGCAGGACTGCATGGCGATGATCCATGCCGACCCTGTCTCCGTGCGCCGCCACCTGCTGCTCTGCGCCGCGCACCAGTTTCCCGAGGGCGACGTACAGCACTGGTGGCACCCCCCGCGGAACAGGGGCGTGCGCACGGGTTGTTCGGACGATTTCCTCTGGCTGCCGCTGGCCACGAGCCGCTACGTCCAGGTCACCGGGGACAGCGGCGTTCTGCATGAGAAGGTCGGCTATATCGATGGCCGTCGGCTCAACGCGGGCGAGGAGTCCTACTATGACCTGCCGGGCCACTCGCCTCTGGAGGAAAGCCTGTACCAGCACTGCGTGCGTGCCATCGAGAACAGCCTGCCGCGCGGTGAACGCGGTCTACCACTGATGGGTTGCGGTGACTGGAACGACGGCATGAACCGGGTGGGCGAACAGGGACGGGGAGAAAGCGTCTGGCTGGGCTTCTTCGGCCACGAGGTCCTGCTGCGATTTGCCGAGATGGCCCGACTGCTAGGCGACACCGCGTTCGCCCAGCGTTGCACCGAGCAGGCGCAACGGCTGGGCGCCAGCCTGGAAGAACACGGCTGGGACGGGGACTGGTATCGACGCGCCTACTTCGACGATGGCCAGGCGTTGGGGTCGTTCCGCAACGAAGAGTGCCGGATCGACTCCATCGCCCAGAGCTGGGCGGTATTGTCCGGCGTCGCGTCGGACGACCGCGCACGCCGCGCCATGGCCGCGCTGGATGAGCATCTGGTTCGCCGCGAAATCGGCGTCGTGCTGCTGCTGGACCCGCCCTTCGACCGCAGCTCGCTGGACCCAGGCTACATCAAGGGCTACGTGCCAGGTGTCAGGGAGAACGGCGGCCAGTACTCCCACGCCGCAGTCTGGGCAAGCATGGCGTTCGCCCGACTCGGCGACCGCGATCGGGCCTGGGAACTGCTGCACATGATCAACCCCGCCGGCCAACACGGTACGACGCGGATCGAAACCTACAAGGTGGAACCCTACGTGATGGCGGCGGACGTCTACGGCGCCGCGCCCCATGCAGGCCGTGGCGGCTGGAGCTGGTACACGGGTTCGGCCGGGTGGATGTACCGCTTGATCATCGAATCCTTGCTGGGCCTGCAGCGCAGTGGCACCAGGATGCGCGTCCAGCCGCTGCTGCCTGCGCATTGGCCGGGCTACACCCTGCACTACCGATTCGGAGAAACGCGCTATCGGATCGAGGTCCGCCCCGCCGTCAGCGGTGGCGGCTCGCTGAGCCTGAACGGACAGGTACAGGCCGACGCGACCCTGGAATTGCAGGACGACGGCGGGGAGCACCAGGTCCTGGTGCTGTACCACGCGCCCTCTACAAGCCTGGAGAGGGCCTGACGGGGCGCGCTCAGGGTGCGGGGGGCCCACGAAGGGCGCGGCGCCAGGCGCGGGCTGGGGATGCGGGGCGACTGCCGGCGGATCGCTTGGATCAGGGAAGGAATAGCGCTCGGAGCGCGAATAGATGGGCCGCTGCGGAGCCCGCCCCGTCGTGTTCTCAGGACGTGAGCAGTTGATATGGAGCGTGCTGTCGCTGTGGCATGACGTCTTCATGGTGCCCTCGAAGGCAGCCCGGCTCTGCTGGAATGTGACGCACCGGGACCTTGAGCTTAGCGAGACCCGCATGCGGCTTCGGTGCGTTGGCACGCTTAACGGGCAACCGGGTAGCGCAGACAGGCACTATCGAAATCTTCCAGGACACGGGAAGCGTGGATCAGGTCCATACCGGACGCGTACAACGTCGCATGGCGGCGCTGCCCCAGGCACGGGGCCAGCAGGTGAATGACGGTCGGGGTGTCCTCCGGGGCGTGCTCGCGCCGTATCAACCGGATCACATTGCCGCTTTCCCGGGCAATGACGAAGTAGAAGGAAGCCGCGTGCCCTGCCCCCCTCCGGCCGCTCATGGCTGTGGCCCCTGGTGTAGCGGCTCGCCGGCGGGCCCAGGGATATCCTTCTCGTCGGCTTCCAGGCTACGCCTGAGCAACAACTGCCCTGCGGTGACCTGAAGCGGGAAGCGCCTTGCCACAGGCTTGCCGGGCCGACGGACCAGATTTGGATCGGAATGTCTGTTCATCTCTACCTCACAAGGCTTCGCAGGTGCGACGCTCCTGGCGAGCATCGCAGATGCTGCCGCCGGCCTCGGTGCGTCAGGGCGCTTAGGGCCGATATAAGTGCTCCAACGCACCGACACCCCCGGGCGAAGTCTGCAATCGTACGGACGACCCTCAACCCAGACCCGAGAAGCACCATGACCGTTTCGATTGCAAGTGCCACGCCCCCACCGGGCCACATACCCGAAACCGCGCACGAACGAGCGATGCGTGAACGACGGACCCGCGAGCTAGAGCAGTTCCTGATCGCCGTCGACGCCATCATCAGAAAACGCAGCGAGCTTTCCCCGGAAGAACGCAGCAGCGCTGCGAGTGATCTGCAAGCCCGTTACGAAGCGGCACGCAACGCCATGGATGCGTTGCAGGCATCACTCGCCCGCCGCGCCATCCGTAGCCTGCAGCCGGAAGCCTGCCAGACGACCGGTGCCGAGCTCCTGAAGGCCTGCAGGCTGGAACGACGCTACGAGTAGAGTCCCACGCCCACGGTAATCACCTGCCTCGCGTCATCCGGATCGTTTCCCAGTCCAAATGAACGCTCCGCCACCACGGAGGACGGAGGGACTCATGCACAAGCCAGAGGAAGACCGCATGGACGCGCTCGAACCGAGCCCCGACGATCCGCCGGAACGGCGCAAATCGACACAGGACAAACGCCTGCTCCTTGAAGCACTGCGCGCCGAAATCGCCCTCTACGACAGGCAGCTGTCCTTGCCCCTGGACACTCCCGGCAAGCCCGACAGGCGCTAGCGTGTCGCCCCCTCATCGAGGCCTTGCCATGAAAGGTTTCTTGCTAAGGCGCAGCGGCATGCCGCTGTAAGTCGGCAACTCGCCGGACCAGTGGCCATCCCTAGCCAGCCAGAGCTCGCCCCCTTCCCTGAGCTTGAGTTCCAGCTGGATCTGCATGACCAGCGCGTGAAGCTGGTCAGGATCGGTCATTGCACCGGCGGCAACCACTCTCAGGCAGCGATTGCCCTCCCGCTCCAGGCACACCACCAGGCTACCGCCCGGTCGTGCGCTCAGGGTCACGCTGTAGTCGGGAAAAAGTCTGGCGATATAAGTAGTGAGAGGTTTCATGGTGGCCCCTGGGAGCGCCGGATCGGTCAGCTGTCCTGCAGGCTGCACGAGCCAGAACCTGGCGTCTGTACGGCAGCGCACCCAGGGAGAGCGGCAAGACTCCGTACGCAGAGCCACAGGAGGAGTAGTCTGAAGCGTCCGGGACCTTCACTTCCCCAAGGCGACCATCATGACGCTTTCACCCGAACCACAGCGCAACCACCTCCTGTCCGCATTGCCGGACGACGCGCGCAAGCGCCTGCAGCCCTACCTCGAGCTCGTCGAGTTCCCGCTGGGCAAGGTGCTCTACGAATCCGGCGGTGCCATGCGCCACGTGTATTTTCCCATCGACGCCATCGTTTCCCTGCTCTACGTCATGGAGAACGGCGCGTCGGCGGAAATCTCGGTGGTGGGCAACGAAGGAATGATCGGTATCGCGGTGTTCATGGGCGGCGAAAGCACGCCCAGCCGCGCCATCGTGCAGAGCGCAGGCTACGCCTATCGGTTACCGGGGCAGCGCTTGAAGGACGAGTTCAACCGCCATGGAGAGATGCTGCAATTGATGCTGCGCTACACCCAGGCGCTGATCACCCAGATGGCGCAGACCGCCGTCTGCAACCGCCACCACTCCATCGACCAGCAGTTGTGCCGCTGGCTGCTGCTGTCGCTGGACCGGCTGTCGGGGAACTCGCTGAACATGACCCAGGAACTGATCGCCAATATGCTCGGGGTCCGTCGTGAAGGCGTTACCGATGCCGCTGGAAATCTGCAACGCCAGGGCGTGATCGAGTACAGCCGGGGCCACATCCGGGTGCTGGACAGGGCCAGGCTCGAAGCATTGAGCTGCGAATGCTACGCGGTGGTGCGCAAAGAGACCGAGCGCCTCCTGCCCTACCTGCCGTCCCAGGCCACTGCCTGAACGGCAGTGATCCAGTCTCGCCCCCACCGCCTACCGGAGCCCCGGCTCGATCAGCAATGTGAGGCCCGTAACATCGATAGAGAGGGGGCGCAGGTTAATCTGCGCCATGCACAACCCGAGCGGTGCAACGCCCCGCTTTCCAGGCACCGCAGAACCGAACAGGGACGAAATGAGATTCTCCGATGAAGT
This sequence comes from Pseudomonas sp. Pc102, assembly GCF_018408275.1. Lineage (NCBI taxonomy): Bacteria > Pseudomonadati > Pseudomonadota > Gammaproteobacteria > Pseudomonadales > Pseudomonadaceae > Pseudomonas > Pseudomonas sp. Pc102. Next base: position 3,796,823 of record NZ_AP021905.1, read on the forward strand.
CGCAGCCGCCTTTCCGGCCGCCAATCCGCTGCCCAGCCTGTTGCGCCAGGCCATCGAACTGATGGAAGCGCACGGCTGCGTCCGCACGCTCCCAAGCGGGGCCCGCTACATTACCCTGCACCCCGAGCCCGAGTTCAGCGACATCTCCACCACCTCCATCCACGTACCGGACCCAACCGACACCCGCGCCTGGACCAACAGCGAAGCCCCCGCGGTGAACGAGCGGCTGGTGATCTTCCTCAGGACCGGCGGTGACGGCTCCTGGGCGGGCCTCTGGCTGGACGACGCAGGCCAGCAGCGCGTCGTCCACCTGGGCTCGGGCTCCGGCTCGGTGATGCTCTGCGTGCTGACGCAGACCATCGAAGACCTGCTGCGCTTGCTCGCCATCGGCTACGACGAACTCTGCTGGCCGGAGCAGTTCGGTGTGACACCCCGGCAGATCAAGGACGCCGACTACGAAGACGCCGACTACCCGCCGCCCCCACGCCTGTTCCGCGAGCATGTCGAGCGCACGCTCGGGCTGAGCATCCCGCCGCGCGCGAAGGAAATCATCCACAGCACCGCGAGCATGGACGACGATGAGTCGAGCGATCCTTTCTGGAACTGGCTGAAGCGGGTTCGAGGGGATTGATGGTACCGGGCGCGCCGCTCTGATCCGCTCAGCGCGGCACACCCGCTTTGGGCTCTTGGAGGAGCGTTACCAGCCACCGCACACTCCGGATGTAGGGTGTGTTGCGCGCACCTGGGCTCACCGAAAGCACCGAGCGGAGGTGCGCACGGCACACCCCATGGCACGAGCCCTCGAGTACAGGACGACCGCTGAAACGCCCTGTCGATGGAGGCGCAGAAAGATGGCACGGCAGAAATCGCCCACGCGCCGCTGAGCTGCGAACACCATCTCGCTATCGTCACCCGAGTCTTTCTGCGGGATGGCCGATCAATCCGGGAACCAGGCCGGAGCGAATTTCAAAGTCCCGCCCTCCCCGACCTGGCCCGCCAACGCGGGCCAGGCCTCCCCCTCAGAAGGTCAACGATCCCAGCCCCATGCCCGGATCACTGAAGCCCGCGCGGCCGTCTTCCATGCGCCCGCTGAAGCGGCGCAGGAAGCCTTCCACGCCTTGCGCGCGGACGCTGAAGTCGTACCAGTTGCCGCTGCTGCGCAGCGAGAAGCGCACTTCCCTGCGCTGGCCCGGCGGGACGGTGAGGGTCTGGCTTTCGCCCCGGTAGTAGACGTTGTCCTTGAGGGTCAGCTTCAGCGGCTGGCGGCCACGGTTGATCAGTTGCACCTGCAGCCTGCCGAGCGTGGGCTGGTAGTCGACGCGCACTTCCGGCAGCGGCGCCTTTCGGTCCGAGGCGTCGCGCCGCAGGTTGCCGCGGAATACCCGCAGGAAGCCGTTCGGGCCGTGCACTTCCAGGTGGTAGTCGCCGCTGGCGTCGCCCGGGAAGCTGTCATGCAGGCGTCGGTGCGCGCCCACCGTGTAGCGCTTCGGCGCGCTGACGCTGTCCAGCAGGTTGAACACCTGGAACACCGCACCGGCCTTGCCGGTGTTGGCGAAGGTCAGGCTCAGCGCCGCCTCGCCACTGCGGTAGCGCGCGTGCACGCCCAGTTCATAGGGCAGCGCCCGGGCACGGCGGATGCCCATCTCCTGCACGGGCATGGCGGCCACCGCCGGCGGCCTGGGTTTCGGCAGCTTGATCTGGCTGGCGACGATGGCGTCGGCCTGGCTGGTGTCCGGCAGCCCCGGGAACGACCCGTTGGGATGGGCGAAGTCGAAGGCCGAGGTCAGGTCGCCACACACGGCGCGGCGCCAGGGGCTGATGTTGGGCTCCATGACGCCGAAGCGCTGTTCGAGCAGGCGAATCACCGAGGTGTGGTCGAACACCTGGGAGTTGACCCAGCCGCCCTTGCTCCACGGCGAGATCACGTACATGGGCACGCGGGGGCCGAGGCCGTAGGGCTGGTTGCGGTAGCGGGTGTCGCCCAGGGTGTGCCATTCGAGGGTAGCGTCGGCGGTGGTCTTGCCGTGCAGCGTGCCGTCGGCGTTCAGGCTCGGCGCGGCAGGGGGTGCCATGTGGTCGAAGAAGCCGTCGTTCTCGTCGAACATCACCAGCAGCGCGGTCTTGCTCCACACCTCGGGGTTGGCGGTCAGCGCATCCAGCACCCAGGCGGTGTACTCGGCGCCCCAGATCGGGCTCGACGGGCCGGGGTGCTCGGAGTACTTGGCCGGCGCCACGATCCAGGACACCTGCGGCAGCGTATTGGCCAGCACGTCGCGCTTCAGCGCGTCCAGCTTCCAGGTGCTCAGGCCATTGACGATCAGCGGCGAGTCCGGCCCGGCCGCGCGGTACTGGCGGAAGCCGATCAGCGGGTTGTCGGAGAAGTTGTCCGCCATGTCCTGGTACACGCGCCAGCTGATGCCGGCGGCCTGCAGCCGTTCCGGATAGGTGGTCCAGGTGTAGCCCTCTTCCACCGGGCCTTCGCTGTCGTGGTCGTTGGTGGTCACCGGGCCGCCGTGCTGGCCGAGCGGGTCGTTGGTGCCGGTCCAGAGGAACAGGCGGTTGGGGTTGGTGCCGCCCTGGAACGAGCAGTGGTACGCATCGCAGATGGTGAAGGCATTGGCCAGGGCGAACTGGAAGGCGATGTCCTGCTCCTTGTAGTAGCCCAGGGAGCGCTCGGTCTTGGCCGGCAGCCACTTGTCCATGCGCCCCCCGTTCCAGGCCTGCTGGGCGTCGGGCCAGGTGTGCGGGGTGCCATCCACGCGCTGGGCGCTGGTGGTACGGGTGTCGAAGTGGTACGGCAGGATCTCGCCCTTGCTGCCCTTCTGGTGCCATACGCGCTGGCCGTCGGGCAGCGGGATCGCCATGCGGTCGCCGAAGCCGCGCACGCCCTTGAGCGTGCCGAAGTAATGATCGAACGAACGGTTCTCCTGCATCAGGATCACCACGTGCTCGATGTCCTTGAGGTTGCCGTGGCGGCGGTGCGCGGGGATCGCCAGCGCCGCCTGGATGCTGGCCGGCAGCATGCTGCTGGCGACGGTGGCACCCACCGTGCCGGCCGCCAGGCGGATGAAGCTTCTTCTGCTTTTCGAAATCATCGGGGAACTCACCAGGTCGTATGAGTGGCAAAAGGCTGCTGAGCGCTTCCATGACGCTGGCAGCGAGATGTTCGAACACAGGCGACGCTAGTAATGGAAAAAGACGCTTTGGTTTCAACACGCCTTGCAACAGCGATTCATGCCAACCCGATCACGTTTACAGGCCATGTTTTTGGTCTAGGCCAGCTTTCGCTTGACAGGTTCGGCCGATTGGAAAAGCCCAGGATAGAGCGGTTCCTGACATCGCCGTGCCAGTACGCAGCGCCGATTCCGAGTGGTACAGACCAACCTCGGAAAAGCGCATGACAGCCGCTCGGTGTGGCGGCGGTTGCAGGGTGGATGACGCGCCGCCCATCCATCATCGGAGCGCCACCCGGCACAGAGGGGTGGAGGTAAAAAGCGACCTCCACCCTACGCAAGAACCAGCCTCGCGCATCACATGGCACCGTTGGGCCCCGGGTGCACCGTGCAACGCAAAACGGGACGCATGGCGTCCCGTTGGTTGGCTGCGCGCCTGGGCTCAGGCCAGTTCGCGGCGCAGTTGCCGTGCCGCCGCCACCATGTTGACCAGGGCCGCTTCGGTCTCCGGCCAGGCGCGGGTCTTGAGGCCGCAGTCCGGGTTGACCCAGAGCCGCTCGACCGGCACGCGCCGGGCGGCCTTGCGCAGCAGCTTGATGATTTCGTCCGTGGTGGGCACGCGCGGCGAGTGGATGTCGTAGACGCCCGGGCCGATCTCGTTCGGGTAAGCGAATGCCTCGAAGGCCTCCAGCAGTTCCATGTCCGAGCGCGAGGTCTCGATGGTGATCACGTCCGCGTCCATGGCGGCGATGGATTCGATCACGTCGTTGAACTCGCTGTAACACATGTGGGTGTGGATCTGCGTCTCGTCGCGCACGCCGCTGGCGGTGAGGCGGAAGGCCTCGGTCGCCCAGTCCAGGTAGGGCTGCCACTGCGCCTTGCGCAGCGGCAAGCCCTCGCGGAAAGCGGCTTCGTCGATCTGCACCACCTTGATGCCGGCGGCCTCCAGGTCGACCACCTCGTCGCGGATCGCCAGGGCCAGTTGGCGGGCCTGCACCTCGCGGCTCACGTCCTCGCGGGGGAAGGACCACATCAGCATGGTCACCGGGCCGGTCAGCATGCCCTTCATGACCTTCTGCGTCAGGCCCTGGGCGTAGCGGATCCACTCCACGGTCATGGGCTTCGGACGGCTGAGGTCACCGACTATCACCGCCGGCTTCACGCAGCGGGAACCGTAGCTCTGCACCCAGCCGAAGCGGGTGAAGGCGTAGCCGTCCAGCTGCTCGGCGAAGTACTCGACCATGTCGTTGCGCTCGGCCTCGCCGTGCACCAGCACGTCCAGCCCCAGCTTCTCCTGTACGTCTACCGCATGGCGGATCTCACTGTGCATGGCCTCCGTGTACTCGGCCAGCGACAGCTTGCCCTGCTTGTACGACTGGCGTGCCAGGCGGATAGCGGAGGTCTGCGGGAAGGAGCCGATGGTGGTGGTCGGGAACGCCGGCAGATCCAGCAGCGTGCGCTGCTGGGCGATGCGCTTGGCGAAGCGCGAGGCACGCCGGGCGTCTTCCGGACGCAGGGCGGCGACGCGGGCCTGTACGGCGGGCTTGTGGATACGCGGCGAGGCGGCGCGGCTGGCCTGCACGGTACGGCTGGCTTCGCGGGCGGCGAGCACCTCGGGGTCTTCCGGCTCATCCAGGGCACGGGCCAGCACGGCCACTTCGGCGCATTTCTGCACGGCGAAGGCCAGCCAGCTCTTCAGCTCGGCATCCAGCTTGTCCTCACGCTCCAGGTCCACCGGGCTGTGCAGCAGCGAGCAGGACGGCGCGACCCAGAGACGATCGCCCAGGCGCTCGTGGGCATGCTGCAGCACCTCCAGGGCCTTCTCCAGGTCGCAGCGCCAGACGTTGCGGCCGTTGACCACGCCCAGGGAGAGGATCTTGTACGCCGGCAGGCGGTCGAGGATGGTCGGGTACTGCTCGGGAGCACGCACCAGGTCGATGTGCAGGCCATCCACCGGCAGGCCGGCAGCCAGGCCGAGGTTGTCTTCCAGGCCGCCGAAATAGGTGGCGACCAGCTTTTTCAGCGGCTCGCGCTGCAGCAGGTTGTAGACGCGCTCGAAGGCGTTCTTCCAATCCTGGGGCAGGTCCAGCACCAGGATCGGCTCGTCGATCTGCACCCACTCCACGCCCTTGGCGGCAAGGCGCTGGAAGATCTGGCCGTACAGCGGCAGCAGGCGCTCGACCAGCTCCAGCTTGTCGAAATCACCGCCCTTGGCCTTGCCCAGCCACAGGTAGCTCAGCGGGCCGATCACCACGGGCTTGACCTCGTGGCCCAGCGCCCTGGCTTCGTCCACTTCCTCGAACAGCTGCTCCCAGCTCAGCTCGAACTGCTGGTCGGCGGTGAACTCGGGGACCAGGTAGTGGTAGTTGGTGTCGAACCACTTGGTCATCTCCTGCGCATGGGCGCCGCCGCAGCAGCTGTCGCTGTGGCCGGTCGCCACGGACCCACGCGCCATGGCGAACAGGGTCTGCAGGGTGGGCTTGGCGTTGCCGTGACGGAAACGCTCGGGGATGACGCCGAAGGTCAGCGAGTGGGTCAGCACCTGGTCATACCAGGCGAAGTCGCCCACCGGTAGCAGTGCGATGCCGGCGTCCTTCTGCAGCTGCCAGTGCGCCGCGCGCAGCTCGCGGCCAACGGCGCGCAGGCCGGCCTCATCCAGTTCGCCCTTCCAGAAGGCTTCCTGGGCTTTCTTCAGCTCGCGGTCACGACCGATCCGTGGGAAGCCAAGCGTGTGTGCCAAGGCCATGGGTGTTCCTCCATCGAAAATGTATGGGGAATTCTCGGCGCCCGGCCGACATGAGACAAACTCAATTAATTCTTCATCAACACAAGTTTCTCTCATGTTTGCGCGTATCGGAAAACCCTGCTCACCCAGGGAAACGAATGTGCGGGGCGTCGCAATGCCGGGCCGGCGCTGCATCGCCGTCCCTCGCAACGCGGTATGTTCGGGCCAGCCCAGACGGCACGGGAATGGAGAGGAAACCATGAAGGAACTGGAAAGCTGCCCACGGTGCTCGGCACTCTTCCCGGCGCGCAAGGCGCTGGTTTCCAGCGGTGTGGGCGTCAGCCAGAACGCATTCGCCTCGCGGATGCAGGTGCGCTGCCCCGAGTGCTGGCACATCTTCACGGCACGCACGCTGCGCCTGTTCGGGTTCCTGCCACCCAAGGGCCTGCGCTGGGTGGTGCTGGGCCTGCTGGTGGCGTGCGTGGTGCTGGCGAAGGTATTGCCTCGCTGAACGTTCAGCGATTGACGCGTTGGATCATCCGATTGGCGTGGTCGGTCATGTCGCCTCCCCTGTCCTTGGGCACACTCGGGGTCACGGATTCTCGCCTAGGCTGAATCACCCGACCCCGCAGGAGAGCACGATGTCCAGAGGCGCCCCCATTCCCCGCAACCCCGAGAACGACTACACCCGCGAGCAGGCCACGCTGCGTCGTGACTTCATCAAGGAGCAGACCGGCGCCGCGCTGGACACGGTCGGCCAGTACGCCATCGACCCGGCCGTCACCCGCGGCAATATCGAGAACTTCATCGGCGTGGTGCAGATGCCCCTGGGGCTGGCCGGCCCGCTGCGCATAGAAGGCGAGCACGCGCGCGGCGATTTCTACATCCCCATGGCCACCACCGAAGGCACGCTGCTGGCCAGCTACAGCCGGGGCATGCGCGCCATCAGTGCCTCCGGCGGGGTGAAGACCACGGTGGTCAAGCACTCCATGCAGCGGGCCCCGGTGTTCTTCTTCGAGGATGCGCTGCAGGCCCGCGAGTTCGGCGTCTGGCTGGTGCGCGAGTTCGAGGCGATCAAGGCGGCGAGCGAAACCACCACCCGCAGCGGCAAGCTGTTCGAGATCGAGCAGTACCCGGTGGCCAACATGCTCTACACCCGCTTCTGCTACACCACGGGCGATGCCGCCGGGCAGAACATGACCAGCAAGGCCACCTACGCGGCCTGCGAATGGATCAAGGCCAACCACCCGTTGCAGCCGCGCTACATCCTTTCCGGCGCCATCGACACCGACAAGAAGCACTCGGCCATGAACATGATCCAGACCCGCGGCAAGCGGGTGATCGCCGAGTTCACCCTCAAGCGCGAGGTGGCCCACGAGCTGCTGCGCGTCGACCCCGCCAACCTCTACCGCTACCGGCAGATCGCCGCCGTGGGCGCCTTCCAGGCCGGCTCCGCGTACAGCGGCGCGCACTCGGCCAACGGGCTGGCGGCGATGTACATCGCCACCGGGCAGGATGCGGCCAACGTGGCCGAATCCCATGGCGGCATCACCTACGGGCAACTGCTGGAGAACGGCGACTACTACTGGTCGGTGACCCTGCCCGCCGTGATCTGCGCCACCCATGGCGGCGGCACCAACCTGCCGACCCAGCGGGAATGCCTGGAGCTGCTGGGCTGCCATGGCGCAGGCAAGGCGGACAAGCTGGCGGAGATCATCGCGGCCGTGGTGCTGGCGGGGGACGTATCCCTGACCTCGGCGATCCTGGCCGGCGACTGGGTCAGCAGTCACGAGGCGCTGGGGCGCAACCGCTGAAGATGCAGGCCCGGCGGACCGGCCGGGCCCGTCTCTGCCACGGGCTCAGGGATAGGCCCGCTCGAAGGCGCCGAGATCGCAGTTGACCACACCGTCGCCATTGCCATCACGCTGCCGGTCGAGGCCACGCTGGTCATGGCTGGCGCAGTTGCCGACACCGGCGTCGATGGCGGCGCTGTTGCGCCTCAGCGGGTGCACCAGGGCGCCGTTGTTGTCCTGCAGCGGGAACAGGTGGCGGGTGAAGGTCGTCTCGTCGGCGATATAGGTTTGCGCGACGCAGTTGCCGCCGTCCGTACCAAGCAGCAGGCCACGCACCCGCAAGTCCACGGCGCCCGGCTGGTTGCGGCAGTTGCGTGCGTCCTCGAACTCGCTGGAGCGGTTGCCGGCGATCAGGCTGTTGCGCAGCAGCACATCGCCCCGGTTGGTCAGCCCCCAGCCGTCGTTGCCGGCGATGGTGACGTGGACCAGCTCGGCGCGTGACTGCGCGGACAGCTCCGTGAGCCAGGGGTGGCCATTCTCGAAGGCGCCACGCTCGATGCTGCGGTTGCCGGAGAGGGTGCTGTTGGCCAGGCGCATCCACCCGGCGTTGGCGATGGCCGAACCAAAGCCGCTGCGCAGCACCTGGTTGCCCTGGAAGCTGGTGCGGGCGATGTCCGCCGTGCCCTGGTTGTAGAGCGCGCCGCCCATGCCCATCTCGCTGTAGTCCGATGCCCAGTTGGCGCTGAACAGGCTGTCGCGCACGGTGATCGCGCCCTCGTTGTAGAGTGCTCCGCCCAGGCCCGCGCCCTGGGCCTCCTCGCCCGCGTTGCGGTTGTCGCGGAAGGTCGTGCGCTGCACCTCGAGCACGCCGAAGTTGGCGATGGCCCCGCCGTTGCCGGCCAGCGCAGCGGGATAGGGCATGTAGACGGCGACGCGGTTGCCGACCAGCTCCACCTGGTACAGGTGCAACTGGCCACGGTTGAGCACGGCGCCCCCGTCGTAGATCTGGCGGCCGCCGGTGAGGGTCAGCCCGCGCAACTGCACCTGCGCGCCGGCGTGCACATGGAACAGCCGGTCCAGGCCCTGCCCGTCGAGGCGGGTCACGCCCACGCCCTTGCCGATCAGGCTCACCCGGCCATGGACATCGAAGTCGCCGATGGCGTTGGCATCTTCCTCCACCGGCCAGTTCAGGCCCGGGTCGGGGTTGGCCTTCTGCAACAGGTAGTTGCCGGCCTCCAGGCGGATGACGCTCTCCCCCGGCGCGGCGTTGGCGGCCGAGACGGCCTCGCGCAGCGAGCAGTGGGCGGGCGTGCACTGGCCATCGTCCTCGTCGGCGAAGGTGCTGACCCGCAGGTCCAGCGCATCGGCGACCAGGGGCGAGGCCAGGGAAAAGGTGAGCAGCAGGGTTCGGTGGCAATGGCCTGGCATGGGAAATTCCTCGTTCAGGAATCAGCGCTCGACAGCCCGGCTGAGGCCAACATCACTGTGGATTCAGGAGTACTGCGGTGGGTGCCGCTAGCAACAGACCTGCCGAACCCACGGAAGATTCCTGAAGACTGTCCCGCGCCCGCCGAACGCCCTGCTCAATGCGCCTGCAATCGCTCCAGCAGGTTCTGCAGCTCCGCCTCCGCCGCCTTGAGGGAGGCGTCCATGGCGATCTCCCAGGGGCGGCGCAAGGGTTCGAGGTCGCGCTCGGCGTCGACCTTCAGGCACCACTGGAAGTGGTCGTGCCAATCTCCCAGGGCGCCTTGCACGGCCTTGAGAGAGGCCGCGGCCTTGGGCGAAATCGGCGACAGGCTCGGGTAGGCCTCGTGGGCGTAGCGCATCCGCTTGATGAGGATGCGCAGTGCGTGGCGGTCGTAGGCAGGGTCCTGCAGGGCGGCGACCAGCAGGTCGCGCTGCTTCTTCAGGCGCTTGCGGATGAAGTCGCGCAGGGCCCGCAACTCACCCGCCCGCTGGGCATCGCGGAACGACTCCGGCCAGTCGTCCAGGCAGGCCATCAACCGGCGCATAGTGGGGCTGTCCTCGACCATCCGGTAGCCCTGCTCCAGGCGCTGGCGACGTGGTTGCGCCAGGTCGGGCAGCCCCTGTCGCTGCAGCTCGATGATCATCACCTCCAGATCGCGGATCGGCGTGGTCAGCCGCCCCACTTCGGCTGCCGCGGCGTCCAGCTCGCGCACCGAATCCAGGTTGCGGATGGGCCGCAGCAGGCTGCGCAGCCGTCGCAGGCCGATGCGCATGTCATGCAGCGCCTCGTCATCCGTGCGACAGAGCAGGCGCACGCAGCTGTGGTGGATCCCCAGTTCTATTCGAAGCACTTGCTCAACGATCGAGTCGACGAAGGACATCGGGCACTCCAGGGTGAGTCGTCAGTGGCCGGGCGTGGAGCCGGGCCTAGCATAAGAGCGCTGGTGCTGCGCCAGGAACATGGGATCGTCACGGCATTTTTCATCCCGGCGCAGGCATGCTGCGCCCCCTGCATGACGGTCATGCCTTCACGTGCAATATCCTGGCACCGAGCAGCACCAGCGGCAGGTGCCCCAGCGGCTCATCGCGGCTTTTCTTCCCGCTGGACATCCGGGCCCATCACCGGTTCGATGCCCCAGTCGCCCTGCTCGTGCCAAAGCTCCCCGAAGGTCTCGACGGGGTGCATGGTGCGGTCGGCGCCATTGCCGCACGCCAGGTCGCTCGCCGCGCAGTAGCGGTCACACCCCCAGCAGATGCGCTCGGGGTGCCTGGGATTCACGGGAAAGGGCTTGGCCATGTGGACGCTCGGGCCTGGTCTGGGGATGCCTCACGTTACCGCGCACGCACCGCAGCGCCTTGATCGCGATCAACGTCCCCATCAAGCGAAAACAGGCAGCCCGAACAACCGCTCGAGGCAGGACCGCTGCGCAGGGTGGAGGTCGCTTTTCACCTCCACCAGCGGTGCCGCCTCGGGCTCCGAAGGGTGGACGGATGGAGCGTCGTCCACCCGTCCCACTCGCGACGATGCCCGCGCAAATCAGGCAGGCTGCGAGCGCCTCAGCGCGCAAGCATCCTCTGCAACCCCAGCGCCACCAGGGCCGCGCCGGCGCTGCCGTTGATGCCCCGCTCCATACGCAGGTAGGACGCACGCAAGGCTGCAGAACCGAACACCTGGGCAAGCCCGATGTGCCAGCCGAGCGACAGCGCGCCGATGAGCAGGACGGTGACCGGGTAGAACCAGAGCGGCGCGGCAACCGGGAAGATGGCCGCGAAAGCGCTGGTCCAGAAGGCCGCGCCCTTGGGGTTGGTCACGCAGGTGAAGAGGCCCGTGCGAAAGGCCGCCACACCCGAGCCGTCAGGTTCGGGCTGCCGTACGCTCACCCGCCGCTGCGAAGGCCGGATGGCCGACCACAGCAGGCGGCCGCCGTACCAGACCAGGTAGGCCGCGCCCAGCAGGCGCACGCCGGACTCCAGCCAGGGATGTCGCGACAGCAGCGTCGCCACTCCGGCGACGGACACCACCACCCAGAACACCGAGCCGGTGGCGATGCCATAGGCGACATGGCGAGCATCGCGGTGGCGCTGGCTCAGGGCCATCTGGCTGAGGATGAAGAAGTTCGGCCCGGGGCTGGCGAGCACCGCCAGGTAGATGCCGCTGATCAGCAACAGGGAATAGGCGTAGGTCATGGTCTGGCAGGGCTTCTGGGGGACAGGGCGTGCTCGAACACTACCAACGGCCCCCTCGGCCCGATAGATACAGACGGGCATGATTTGCGGGATACAGGGCCAGGTGGCCGCGTACAAACGGCGCCACCCGCGATCAGCCCGCCGCGTGCCGGTCGAGGAAGCACTCGAAGCCCTTCTTCCACACCTTGAAGCGCACCCGGATGCCCTCGTGCAGCCAATGCAGCGTGTAGACGTTGGGGTGATCGTCCCGGTAGGTCGCCGCCACATCGAGCCTGTTCAGGTGCTTGCGAGCGGCTTCGAGGTCGAGTTCCGCATCGCCCACGGTGTAGATCTCGAACGCCTCGCGGCTGCCGTCCGAGAGCGATACGTAGTGACCGAAGCCGTCGAAGGAATAGGCGTCGATGCCCTTGAGCAGCGCGAACAGCTCCGTCAGCTCCACATCCAGCAACGAGGTGGCGCTCAACCGTTGCACGAAGGCATCCGGCTTGCCCTCCAGATCCTGCAGGTAGCGGCTGACGAGCGGCGCGAACGGCCCCTCCATGAAAGCCTTGTTGCGACCACTGAACCTGACCTTGCGGGCCTTGGTCGGGGCGATGCTGCCGAGCTGGATCTTGCTCGGCCGGCGGGCGAAGGCCACCGTCTCGCCCTCGTACTCGCCCAGCTCGAAGGTGGCGGAGAAGGTGCAGGTCTTCTCGTGATCGTCGGCGGTCATCGCCGTCAGCCCGGACGCGCCCTTGTAGAGGAACAGGCGCCCGTCCTCGGCCTGCATGCGCATCACGCAGAATCGCTCGAACAGCGATTCCTTCCACTCGTGGCCGAGCAGCGTGGCCTTCACAGTCACCCGCCCCTCGGGCAGGAACAGCTCGGCGCCCGCCTTCAGGGGCGGCTTGGGCATGAGCGCGGCACTGGCCTCGAAAGCCTTCTGCGACACCTTCTTCGGCCCGATGAAGTAATGCCTCTGGCCGCCTTCGTCACGCGACTCGCTCAGCACCGTGCGGGTCGCGCCGAGGTGGACCAGGCCCGGGACCAGCCAGAGCGGCGGGTCGATGCGCCCGGCGTAGCCCGCCACGACCAGCGTCGAATCCTCGCGCCCAAGGCGTTCGATATCGATGCCCTGCTGCGGATCGTGGTCGCCGACGGGCGCCAGCGCAGCAAGGCTGGCGGCCAGCTCGTGGCCATGGGCTTCGGCGGCGTGACTGATGGCTTCAAGCACTTGTTGTGCCTGTGCCTCATCGCTGAACTGCACGCGCAGGTTGATGGTGGTTTCGGACATGAACGGCACTGCCTCCTTGCGACCCCGGGCGGAAGTTGCCCGCGAAGGCACCTACGATAGCGCCTCGCCCTATCGCCCGGCTCGCCCGCACTGGCACATTGCCAACCCCAGCACAGAAAACCCGGCCAACCCCACCACCCGCCGGTCCTTCAGGCCACCGCCTTCTCCGCCCGCCTCTCCTCCTCCAGCTCACGCACCAGCGGCAGCACGTGCTGGCCGAAATACTCCACCTCCTCCTGGAAGTGCAGGAAGCCGGAGAGGATCAGGTCCACGCCCACCGACTTGAGCGCGACGATGCGTTCGGCGATCTGCCGGGGCGTACCGATAAGGTTGGTCTTGAAGCCGTCGTTGTACTGCACCAGGTCCTCGAAGCTGGACTTGGCCCAGTTGCCCTCGCGCTCGGGGCTGGCGGCGCCGGCGTTCTTCACCTCCGCACCGAAGGCGTTGACCGCCTCGGGGTTGGCCTTGTCGATGATTTCCTGCAACACCGCGCGTGCTTCTTCCTCGGTGTCGCGGGCGATGATGAAGGCGTTCACGCCGACCTTCACCGAGTGCCCGTTGGCCGCGGCCTTGGCGCGGATGTCGTCGACCTGGGCCTTGATGCCCTCGACGCTGTTGCCATTGGTGAAGTACCAGTCCGACACGCGCGAGGCCATGTCGCGGGCGGCTCGCGAGCTGCCGCCCTGGAATATCTCCGGGTGCGGTTGCTGCAGGGGCTTGGGCTTGAGGCTGTAGTTGCGGAAACGGTAGAAGTCGCCGTTGAAGGTGAAGTCGTCCTGGGTCCAGATGCCCTTCAGGGCGCGGATGAACTCCTCCGAGCGGCGGTAGCGCTCGTCGTGGTCCAGCCAGGGCTCGCCGATGGCGTGGAACTCGCCACGGAACCAGCCCGACACCACGTTGATGGCGATGCGGCCGCCGGTGAGGTGGTCGATGGTAGCCAGCTGCTTGGCCGCCAGCACGGGGTTCCAGGGGCCGGGCAGGATGGCGGCGATCACCTTGAGCCGCTCGGTGGCGGCCAGCAATGCGTGGCTGATGGCCACCGACTCGTGCTGGAACTCGGCGCCATAGCCGGCGGTGAAGCGGATCTGCGACAGGGCGTAGTCGAAGCCCGAGCGCTCGGCGATCTGCGCCAGCTTGCGGTTGTAGTCCACGTCCCAGCTGGTGCGCTGCTCGATGTTGCTGACCACCAGGCCGCCACTGACGTTGGGCACCCAGTAGGCGAAGCGGATCGGTTGTTGGCTCATCTCGGTGACTCCTCGGGTCCAGGGATTCAGGCGGCGTGCGCCGCGGCGCCGCGGAAGAAGGCGACGACGGGGTCCAGCGCGCGCTCGATGCGTTCGAGCTGGGCAGGGTCGGCGAGGCGGTGTTCGGTGAAGGCATCGACCGTGGCGTAGAGGCCGTAGGGCAAGGTGTGTGCCTGGAAGAAGGCGAACAGCGGGCGCAGCTGGTGGTCGATCACCAGGGCGTGGCGCTCGCCGCCGCCGGTGGCGGCCAGCAGCACCGGAACGCCCTTTAGCGCCTGGTAGTCCACGAGGTCGAAGAGGTGCTTGAACAGGCCGGTGTAGGAGGCGCGATAGACCGGGCTGCCGGCGATGATCAGGTCGGCCGTCTCGATGGCCTGCAGGTGCGGCAGCAGCGCCGGCGAGGCGGTGTCGCGCTCCAGCGAACCGGCGAGGGAACCCGCCAGGTCGGCGATGCGGACCCAGTGCAGCTCGACGTCCAGGCGCGCCTGCAAGCGCTCCGCCAGCGCCTCCAGCAGCCCATGGGTGCGCGATGGATTGCGCAGGCTGCCCGACACCACCACCACTTTTATCGTCCGACTCATTCCGACCTCTCGCCACGGCGAAGTGCATGTACACAGGTCAGAGCAGCAGTCGTGCCAACACGGAAATCACACGGAGATCAATCAGATAGGAAAAAACACCAACAGCTGCGCTGTTGGGTGGCTGGCAGGGATGCTGAACAGCTGTTGCACGGGCAACAGTTGTCGAGCGGCAAAGAAGTATCCCGAGCGTAGGGTCGAGGTCACTTTTACCTCCACCAGCGGGGCCACGCCGGACTCCGCATGGTGGACGGATGAAGCGTCGTCCACCCTTGTATCTCGACTAAATACCTCCACAGGGGTAATAGTCCCCGACTGATCATCGGGGGAGGGGCTGGAAGTCGTGTCCACCCTTAGGCCTCGAGCCTGCAACGTAGATAGTGCTCCGCCCCTCCACACTCACTCGAAAAATCCGAACGGTATCCAGAGCCTCGAGCTCGCATCTACAAGGTTGGGTCGGGTGCAGTGATGATCGCGTCTGAACGGATCGGAAGGAGTACTCATGCCCAGCGTCATCGGCCTCGACATCGCCAAACACACCTTTGACCTCGCCACCCTGCAGCCCAACGGCAAGTACCGCACCAAGGCCAAGCTGGCCAACGACAAAGCGGGTTTCGCCGTCTTGCGCGACTGGCTGAACAAGCACAGCGAACCCGGTGCCTGGGTCGTGATGGAGGCCACCGGCATCTACCATGAAGCCCTGGCCGAATGGCTGTTGGAGCACGGCTATCGGGTCTGTGTCCTCAACCCGGCGCAGATCGCCCACTACGCCCGTAGCCAGTTGCAGCGGGTGAAGACCGACAAGGTCGACGCCAAGCTGATTGCCGAATACGGCGAGCGCCATCAGGACAGTCTGCGTCCCTGGCAACCCGAGCCCCGTGCCGTGCGGCGCTTGAAAGCCCTGGTACGGCGCCTGGAGGACCTGCGCGAAATCGAGCAGATGGAGCGCAACCGCCTGGAAGTGGCCGATGCCAGCGTCCAGGCCTCGATCCAGTCGGTGCTGGAACATGTCGGGCAGGAGATCGAAGAGACCCTCAAGGCGATCGACGACCACATCGACAACGACCCGGATCTGCGCGGCAAGCGCGACCTGCTGACCAGCATCGACGGGATCGCCGACAAGACCGCTGCCCTGCTCCTGGCGGAGCTGGGCGACCCACTGCGCTTCGCCAACAGCCGCGCCGTCACCGCCTTTGCCGGGCTCAATCCGCGGCTGCAGGAATCCGGGAACCACCGGGGACAAACGCGCATCTCCAAGACGGGCTCATCGCGCCTGCGGGCCGGCCTGTTCATGCCCGCGATCAGCGCCCTGACGTACAACGAGGCGATCAGGGCCCTGAGCGAACGGTTGAGGGCGAAGGGCAAGACCGGCAAGCAGATCGTCTGCGCAGCGATGCGCAAGCTGCTGAGCATCGCCTACGGCGTCTTGAAATCAGGCCGGCCATTTGACGCAAAACTGGCCCTTGCTCACTAGGAATCAAGACGGTATCTACCCGTCACCATCCGCACCGGCGCATCCGGAGGCGTAGGGTGGAGGTCGTTTTTCACCTCCACCAGCGGGGCCGCTCCGGGCCGTGAATGGTGGGTGGACGGTCATGCCGTGGGGCCGGCGTCTTCCACGCGACGATGCACCCAGCGGTACAGCGCCGGCAGCACCAGCAGGGTCAGCGCGGTGGACGAGAGGATGCCGCCGATCACCACCGTCGCCAGCGGGCGCTGCACCTCGGCACCGGTTCCGGTGGCCAGGGCCATGGGCACGAAGCCGAGGGAAGCCACCAGCGCGGTCATCAGTACCGGGCGCAGGCGCGTCAGCGCCCCTTCGATCACGGCGTCGTGCAGCGAGCGGCCTTCCTCGCGCAGGCTGCGGATGAAGGCGATCATCACCAGCCCGTTGAGCACCGCCACGCCGGACAGGGCGATGAAACCGACCCCCGCCGAGATCGACAGCGGGATGTCGCGCAGCCACAGCGCCAGCACGCCGCCAGTGAGCGCGAAGGGAATCCCGGTGAACACCAGCAGCCCGTCACGCAGGTTGTTGAACATCATGAACAGCAGGGCGAAGACCAGCAGCAGCGCCACCGGCACCACGATCTGCAAGCGCCTGGCCGCCGACTGCAGCTGCTCGAACTGGCCGCCCCAGGTGGTCCAGTAGCCGGCGGGCACCTTCACGTCCCGAGCCAGGCGCTCGGTGGCCTCCGCCACGAAGGAGCCGATATCGCGCCCTCGCACGTTGGCGCTGACCACCACCAGGCGCTTGCCGTTCTCGCGGCTGACCTGGTTGGGGCCGAGCACCAGTTCGAGGCGGGCGACGTCGGCCAGGGTGATGAAGGCGATGCGCTCCGAGGCGCCGCCCGGCAGTGGCGGCACGGGTATGAGCAGGCGCGAGAGCCCGTCGATATCGGTTCGCAACGAATCGGAAAGGCGCACCACCATGTCGAAGCGGCGGTCGCCCTCGAACACTGTCCCCGCCCGCTGGCCGCCCACCGCCACGGCGATGGTGTCCTGCACATCGCCAACGTTGAGGCCGTAGCGCGCGGCCTTGTCACGGTCGATGTCGATGGTCAGCACCGGCAGGCCCGAGGTCTGCTCCACCTTGACCTCGGAGGCGCCGTCGACGCCTTCCAGGGCCTCGGCTATCTCGCCGGCGGTGCGGTTGAGCACCGCCATGTCGTCGCCGAACACCTTCACCGCCACGTCGCTGCGCACCCCGGAGATCAGCTCGTTGAAGCGCAGCTGGATGGGCTGCGACAGCTCGTAGGCACTGCCCGGCACGGCCGCGCTGATGCGCTGCAGGTCGGCGATGAGCGCCTCGCGGCTCTTGCCCGGGTAGGGCCATTGCTCCTTCGGCTTGAGCATCACGTAGGCGTCGGAGATGTTCGGCGGCATCGGGTCGGAGGCGATCTCAGCCGTGCCGGTGCGGGCGAATACCCGCTCGACCTCCGGCATCTGCTCGACCAGCGCCTTCTCCAGGCGCGCCTGCATGTCCACCGACTGCGTCAGGCTGGTGCCCGGCACCCGCAGCGCCTGCAGGGCAAAGTCGCCCTCGCTGAGGCTGGGCACGAACTCGCTGCCCATGCGAGCAGCCAACAGGCCGGACATCAGCACCAGCACCAGGGCGCAGCCGAACACCAGCGCGCGATGACCCATGACCCAGCCCAGCACCGGCTCGTAACCCCGGCGCGCCAGGCGCATGACGAGGTTCTCCTCCTCCCTGACCTTGCCGGTGACGAACAGCGCGATGGCCGCCGGCACGAAGGTCACCGAGAGAATCATCGCCCCCAGCAGGGCGGTGACCACGGTAAAAGCCATGGGGTGGAACATTTTCCCCTCCACCCCGGTGAGGGCGAAGATCGGCAGGTACACGACCATGATGATCAGTTGCCCGAAGATCAGCGCCCGACGCGCCTCCCTGGACGCGGCGAACACCTCGTGCAGGCGTTCGGAGCGGGTGAGCATGCGCCCATGGTGCTGCTGGGCATGGGCCAGGCGGCGGATGGCGTTCTCGACGATCACCACGGCGCCGTCGACGATGATGCCGAAGTCCAGCGCGCCCAGGCTCATGAGGTTGGCACTGACCTTGTTGGTGAACATGCCGGTGAAGGTGAACAGCATCGACAGCGGGATCACCATCGCGGTGATCAGCGCCGCGCGGATGTTGCCGAGGAACAGGAAGAGGATGGTCACCACCAGGATGGCGCCCTCGATGAGGTTCTTCTTCACCGTGGCGATGGCCTTGTCCACCAGCTGGGTGCGGTCGTACACCGGCACCGCGACCACGCCCTCGGGGAGGGAGCGGTTGATCTCCTCCAGGCGCGCCGCCACTGCGCGGGCCACGCCGCGGCTGTTCTCGCCGATGAGCATGAACACGGTGCCCAGCACCACCTCGCGGCCGTTCTCGGTGGCCGCGCCGGTGCGCAGCTCGCGCCCGATGCCCACCTCGGCGACATGGCTGATGCGGATGGGCGTGCCGTCGACGTTGGCGATGACGATGTTGGCGATGTCGCGGGCATCGCCCACCTGCCCCGGCGCACGCACCAGCAACTGCTCGCCGTTGCGCTCGATGAAGCCGGCGCCGACGTTGGCGTTGTTGCGCTCCATGGCGGTGATCAGGTCCACCAGGGTCAGCCCATAGGCGGCCAGGCGCTTGGGGTCGGGCGCCACCTGGAACTCCTTGGCGTAGCCGCCGATGGTATTGATCTCCGCCACGCCGGGCACGTTGCGCAGCTGCGGCTTGATGATCCAGTCCTGGATCACCCGCAGGTCCGTCGGCGTGTAGGCCGTGCCGTCTTCCTTCAGCGCGCCGGCCTCGGCCTCCACCGTCCACAGGAAGATCTCGCCGAGGCCGGTGGAGATCGGCCCCATAACCGCTTCGGCGCCCTCGGGCAACTGCTCACGCGCCACCTGCAGGCGCTCGTTGACCAGTTGCCGGGCGAAGTACAGGTCGGTGCCGTCCGCGAAGATCACGGTGACCTGGGAAAAGCCCGAACGGGACAGCGAACGGGTCTGCTTCAGGTGCGGCAGGCCGGCCATGGCCGTCTCGATGGGAAAGGTGATGCGCTGCTCGGTCTCCAGCGGCGAGAAACCGGCGGCGCCAGTGTTGATCTGCACCTGCACGTTGGTGATGTCGGGCACCGCGTCTATGGGTAGTTTCTGGTAGCTGGCGACGCCGAGGCCGGCCATCGCCAGGACCATCAGCAGCACGATGATGCGCTGCTCGATGGCGAACTGGATGATGCGTTCGAACATGTCGTGGTCTCGTCGTGGTGGTCAGTGGGCGTGGTCGGCGGAGCCCTTGCCGAGCTCGGACTTGAGGATGAAGCTGCCCTCGGCGGCCACCGCGATACCGGCGGCCAGGCCCTGCGTCACCTCGACGACGCCGTCGCTGCTGGCGCCGAGGGTCACGGGTTGCGGGACGAAGCCTTCGTCGACCCGCACGAACACGGTGGGTTTGTCCTCGACGCTCTGCACCGCCTGCTGCGGGACGGTGACGGCCGCCTGGCGCGACTCGGTGGCCAGCTCCACGGTGACGAACAGCCCCGGTCGCCAGGCGCCCTCGGGGTTCTTCAACACGGCGCGCGCCGTGGCGGTGCGGGTCTGCTCGCCCAGCAGGTTGCCGATGTAGGAGACCTGGCCGAGCACCTCGCTGCCGAGCTCCGGCGAGATGACCTTCACCGCGCGTCCCACCCGCGCGTCCTTCAGGTCGCCAGCGGACAGGCTGAAGGTGGCCCACACCTGGGTGAGGTCCGACAGGGTGAAGGCGTTGCTCGCCTCGCTCACCACCTCGCCGGGCACCAGGTGCTTCTCCACCACCGTGCCGTCGAAATGTGCGCGCAGCTCATAGCGATTGCCCCGCGCCTGGCGTCCCGCCCCGCCCAGCGCCTCCAGCTTCTGCCGCGCGTTGCCCAGGGCGATCTCCGCCTCCTGCAGCGCCTGGCGCGCCTGGAGGAAATCCTGCTCGGCGGAGATGCCCTCCTTCCACAATTGCCGCTCGCGCTGGAGGGTAGTGCGGGCAAGCTCTTCGCGACGCTCGGCCGCCGCCAGTTCGCTGCGCTGCTCGGAGACCTGCGAACTGGCTATCACCGCCAGCAACTGGCCCTTCTTCACACGCTCGCCGAGGCTCACCGCCACGCGCTCAACCACCCCCGAGATGCGCGGCACCACGTGAGCGGTGCGGTCCTCGTCGAAGCGGATCTCGCCCGGCAGCTTGACCCGGTTTTCCAGGCTCCGCGCCTGCGCCGTGGCCAGGCGGATGCCGGCGGCCGCGACCTGCTCATCGCCCAGCTCCAGCACCCCCTCCTCCCTGGCATAGTCGACACGGGTCGTGCGGCCGTCGTGGCGGACCTGCAACGTAGCGGCGAAGTGATGCGGCTCGGCGATGCCCGAAGAGCTGACGAAGGCGCCGTCACGCGGGGTGAACATCAGGGTGTCTACCTCCCCCGACACCCGCCGCACCTCCAGGCTGGCCTGGATTCGCGAGTCGGCAGCGATGGGCCGTCCGGCTCGGGACAGGTAGAGGGACATCGGCACGCTGCCGTCCGCGCTTTCCGGCGCCACCAGTTCGACGTCGAGGTCGTCCAGGCTGAACAGCTGGCCGCCATTGGGGCCGCGCAGGGAGGGCCTCGACTCCGCGCGCCCCTCCTCGCCATGCCTTTCTCCTGCGTGGCCGACAGGCGCGTTGCCGGGCTCCTCGGCCTCGCTGCCGGGCATGAAGACGACTGCGCCGGCAGACACACCGATACCTGTGGCGAAGGCGATCGCCAGGGCCAATTTCCTGCTCATGGATACTCCCGAAATGAAGGGCTGGTGCCCGCGCTCAGCGGTACGGGCAAGGGATTGGTTGGGGGCGTGGGCGATCAGGTGCCCGGGCGGTCGATGCGCGAGACATCCCCGTAGATTCGTTCCAGGCTCACCCAGGCTGCGGTCGCCGACGCCAGTGCCTGCACGTAGCCGCTGCGTGCCTGGATCAGCGTGCGTTGCGCGTCGAGCACATCGAGGAAGGCGAACTTGCCCATCTCGAAGCCGCGCGCAGTGCTGTCCACCGCGCGGCTGGCCGCGGGCAGGAGGGCGCTCTGGAAGGCCTCGACCTCGGCGCTGGCGGCCTGCCACTGGCCCAGCGCCTGCTGCACCGCGCCACGCAGGCGCAGTTCGGCGGCGTTGCGCTGGTCACGCGCCTGGTCGGCCCGGCGCGCGGCCGCCAGTACATTGCCCTGATTGCGGTCGAACAGCGGGATGGGCATCGACAGCCCCACCACGTTCACCCGCTCGCGATCCTCCGCGCTGTACTGGCTGCCCAGGCTGATGTTCAGGTCGGGTATGCGCCGGCGCTTCTCCAGGCTGAAGGCGGCGTCCTGCTGATCGATCAACCGCTGCGCCAGACGCAGTTCGGCGCTGCCCGGCAGCGCGCCCATCAGGCCGGAGGCGTCCGGCATGCGCGGGAGCTCGGCGGCGTCCCCCACTGGCTTCAAGGCTGCGCTCGCATCGCCGCCAAGGGCCACCTGCAGTTGCACCTGGGCGCTGGCGCGCTCCTGGGTGGCACGGCGCAGTTCGAGGCCGACTTCGGCGAGTTGCACCTGGGCGCGGGTCAGTTCGATGGGCGACACCTTGCCAGCCCGCACCCGCCCCTCGGCGATGACCACGCCACGCTTGGCCAGGGCCTGCGATTGCTCGGCCAGAGAAACCCGCATATCCGCCTGCAAGGCGCCATAGAAGGCCTGGATGACCTCGGCGCGGAGTTCGTTGCGCGCGCGCTCGACTTCGACACCGGCGGCGTCGATGCCCCGCTCGGCCAGCGCGGTCCGGGCGCCGCGCTTGCCGCCTAGCTCGATGGGCTGGCTGATCTGCACGGTGGTGGTGCGAGTGTCACTGCGCGTGTCTTCCATCTCCCATGAGAGTTCCGGGTTGGGCAGCAGCGACGCCTGCTCGCGCTCGCCCCGGGCGATGTCGACCGACCACCCGGCGGCTGCCAGCGCAGGGTTGTTCGCCCGCGCCCGCTCCAATGCCTCGGCCAGGGTCAGCGCAGGGGGCGAGGCCAGCGCCTCCCCCAGGGAAAGGCCCAGTGTGATGACGAGAACCGTTGCGGATCGCCGGAGTCCGGCCAGTGGTTGATCGATGAATGACACGAGTCGCTCCCGCTAGTACGACATGAAATGACGCCAGCCTCATTCACCAGGAAATGAAGTCCGGACCGGCAATGAGCGGGAAATCTAGTGGGCCACCCTTATCGTCAAGGTGACTGCAGAATTACAAATATGTAATCAACGCACGCTTAGCGGTATACCTGAATTAACATGCCGCCGGCCCCAATAAGTAACCTTGAACTCGACAAGGTTCGTAACAAATGAAGTTGAAACTTTCCGAGCATCGCAGCCTGAAGATCCAGCGCAACTCCCTCGGCACCGCGACAGCTTGTCGCACCCATGCCGGCCGCACCAGGCGGGCATTGACCCTGTAGCCGCTACAGGCTTTAACCTCCGCGAAAAATTAATCGAGCCGGCGCATCGCCAGGCATCGGACTTCATACAAGCCACGTGCTTGAAACTATTCAATGCCTAACTTCCAGGTAACTTGACCATGCGAATCCTGATTATCGAGGACGAGCCGAAAACAGCCGAATATCTTCATCAGGGACTCAGTGAAAGTGGCTATGTAACGGATAAGGCCGCCACCGGTATCGATGGCCTGCACCTGGTCCGGCAACATGCCTACGACCTGGTGATACTGGATGTGAACCTGCCCGAAATCGACGGCTGGGGCGTGCTGGAAAACATCCGCCGCACCAGCAGCACCCGCGTCATGATGCTCACTGCCCGGGGCCGCCTGGCGGACAAGGTCCGGGGCCTCGACCTGGGCGCCGACGACTACCTGGTCAAGCCATTCGAGTTCCCCGAGCTGCTGGCCCGGGTCCGCTCGCTACTGCGCAGGGCGGAGCAGGTGCCGATCCCGGACACCCTCAGGGTTTCCGACCTGGAGCTGGACCCCGGCCGGCACCGCGCCTTCCGTGGCGATCAGCGCATCGACCTGACCACCAAGGAGTTCGCCCTTTTGCACCTGCTGATGCGCCGCTCGGGCGAGGTGCTGTCGCGCACACAGATCATCTCGCTGGTCTGGGACATGAACTTCGACTGCGACACCAATGTGGTGGAGGTGTCGATCCGCCGCCTGCGGGCGAAGATCGACGACCCCTTCGACAACAAGCTGATCCACACCCTGCGCGGCGTCGGCTATGTGCTCGAGGAGCGCCCATGAAGCCCGCCAGCCTGTCGCTGCGCCTGGGCATCTCGGTGGCGATCATGGGAGCCGCGCTGGTGATCCTGCTGGCGGCGCTGGCCTATTTCGCGCTGCTCCACGAACTGTCGTCCCTCGCCCGCGAGGGCCTGCGGGACAAGCTCCAGCAGATCGAGCATCGCCTCGACGAAGACGCCATCACCCCCACCGACCTGCTCGGCAAGCCCCACGGCCTGCTCGACCTGGTGCTCGGCCACGACAACCTGCAACTGGCCATCTACCAGGCCGGTAGCAACGGCCGCCTGCTGCTGGATATCAGCAGCCGCGCCCGGCCCATCGGCCCGCTGGACGCGATGCCGGAGCGCATCAGCTACCACGAGAGCCGCGACGACTTCGGCCACGACACCCTGACCGCAGCCACCCGGCTGCGCCTGGAAGACGGCACGCCGGCCATCGTCCAGCTGACCATGGACCGCACCGCCGACGCGGTGCTGCTCACCGCCTACCTGCGCTCGACACTCTATGCCCTGCCCTTGCTGCTGCTGGTGATCGGCATGGGCGCCTGGTGGATCGTCCAGCGCGGGCTGCGGCCGCTGCAGCAGTTCCGCAAGGTCGCCTCGCTGGTCTCGACCCAGGACCTTACCCACCGCATCCCCGTCGAGCGGCTGCCCCAGGAGCTGGCTGACCTCGCCCAGGGCATCAACTTCATGCTGCACCGCCTCGACGGCGGCGTGCAGCAGCTCTCGCAGTTCTCCGACGACCTCGCCCACGAGCTGCGCTCGCCCATCACCAACCTGATGGCCCGGGCCCAGGTGACCCTCTCGCGGGAGCGGCCGCCGGAGGAATACAAGGAGGTGCTGGAGTGCTGTACCGAGGAGCTCACCCGGGTCACGCGCATCGTCACCGACATGCTGTTCCTGGCCAACGTCAGCCACCCTGCCGCGCTGGTGCCCTTCGAGACCATCCACCTGGAGGACGAGGCGCGGCGCGTGGCCGACCTGTTCGCCCACACGGCGGAAGAGCGGCGCGTCGAGATCGTCGTGGCCGGCAGCGGCACCACAGCCGGCGATCGGCTGATGATCCAGCGCGCGATATCCAACCTGCTGTCAAACGCCATCCGCCACAGCCCGGCGGGCAGCCAGGTCTCGGTGGTCATCGAGCGGCACCCGGACAAGGTCTCGCTGGCGGTGGGCAACCCCGGCATCGGCATCCCCGCCCAGCACCTGCCGCACCTCTTCGAACGCTTCTACCGGGTGGACACCGGCCGCTCCCGCGCGGAAGGCGGCACCGGCCTCGGCCTGGCCATCGTGCGCTCGATCATGAGCCTGCACCACGGCAGCGTCGAAGCCAGCAGCCTGCCCGGCAGCTTCACATTGTTCCGCTTGGTGTTTCCCGCCTGAATCGATGGGCGCTCGAGGCCCGGCCCAACACTCCGCCGTTGGGCCTCTGCGCTCGGCACCAACCTGCGGCACAAGGTTTGTAGGATGGGTCGGACGGCGTTCCGCGAGCGGAGCGAAACCCATGCTGCCCGGTGCCACACCGCAACCCCGCATGGTGGAGGTAAAGAGCGACCTCCACCCTACACCCGGCCCATCTCCGTGCCCGCAATCCAGCACGGCACCGTAGGAGCGAGCTCTGCTCGCGAAGCTGTGGCTGGTGGCATCTGTGGGAGCGAATTCATTCGCGATGGAATACCCGGCCACTGGTAGCCATGTGCCGGCGGTGGGTCTTTCGCGGCTGGTGCCGCTCCCACAAGTAACATTCGGAGCGAGGCCGGACATCGCTGCGTTGGGCCTCGCTGCGCTCGGCGCCAACCTGCGGCGCCGCGCCAACAAAAGTCCCGTGCATAAAAAAGGCGCCCATCGGGGCGCCCAAGGATTCACCTCTTCCAAAGGAGCATCACTGCTTCAAAGGTGAATTGAGTGGAAGTATGCGAAAGCGAAAATGACGGGACCGTGGTCGGCGAATTACAAATCCGTCATCTTCGCCAAGACCGCTACAGCACGCTGAGCGGGTATTCGACGATGAGGCGGAACTCGTCCAGGTCCGACTCGAACTGGGTGGCGCGGGTGTTGGCCTGGCGGATGCGGAAGGACATGTCCTTGAGCGAGCCGCTCTGCACCACGTACTTCGCCTCGATATCACGCTCCCAGCGCTTCTGGTCAGTGAGCGGGTCACCGTTGGCGTCGCGGCGCATGTACACCGCGTTGGCGTTGGAATAATCGGCGTCGGTGCCCTTGCCGTAGCGGGTCATGAACGACAGCCCGGGGATGCCGTAGGCGGCCATGTCGAGGTCGTAGCGCACCATCCACGAACGCTCCTTCGGGGAGTTGAAGTCCGAGTACTGGATGGAGTTGTCGAGGTAGATGGAGTCCGACTGGCGCAGGTAGTCGAAGTCGTCGTTGCCGTTGTTGCGCTGGTGGGTCAGCGCGACGGTGTGGGCACCGAAACGCACGCCGACCTTGCCGCTCCAGATGGTGTTGTCGAACTCGCCGAGCTGCTTGCTGCCCTCGTCCACCGCCTTGTAGAGGTTCAAGCCGCCGATCAGCGCGAGCTCGTCGCTGAGCGGGTAGCTCAGCGAGGTGCCGACGTAGTACTGGTCCCAGACATCCTTGAGGCGGGCGCTGTAGGCGCTGAGGCTGACGTGGTCGTTGAGCACGTAGTCGCCGCCGAAGTAGCCGACCCAGGGCGAATCCACGCTACCGGCGTAGAAGGTGGCGAAGTTGTCGCGCATGTTGCTGGAGACCGGCTGGCTCATCGAATGCAGCCGGCCGCCCTGCAGGGTCAGGCCGTCGATGCTGGTGTTGGCGAGGGTGAAGCCACGGAAGGATTCCGGCAGCAGGCGCGAATCGCCGTACTGCACCACCGGCGTGACGGGGAAGACGTCACCCACCCTGACCACGGTGTCGAAGGCCTGGACCTTGGCCGCCCCGCCCACCTTGGTGTACTCGTCCCGCGCGTCACCGGCGCTGTCCACGGGCAGCACGTCGAAGGAGCTGCGCGCTCCGTTGCGGCCGCCACCGGTGTCCAGCTTCAGGCCGAGCATGGCGAAGGCGTCCACGCCGAAACCGACGGTGCCCCGGGTGAAACCGGACTCGAACCTGCCGATCACCGCGTGGGCCCAGGTTTCGGAGTAGCCCGCACCGCCGGCGCCATCCTCGCCGTTGCGGTTGTCGCGGTTGAAGTAGAAGTTGCGGTTGAGGACGCTGAGGCTGCTGCCCTCGATGAAGCCTTCCTTCTGCTCCTCGGCATGAGCGAGCGGGCTGACCCCGAGAACGGCGGAAACGACGGCAAGCGACAGCTTGGCTTTTCTGTTCATCTATTGCTCCTGGCCAATGGCAGTTCTTATTGATCTGGGCGGGCGCCTGGAATTGTTCGAATGAATGCGACCGCGCCATATCGTCACCGCCGGGAGCTAACGCCAGGATGATCGGAACATTACAATTCTGAAAGGCCGAGCCCCGCGCAGCCCTTCAAGACCGGGGCCTGCGCCGGGTGCCGCGAAGATTGCAGCAATGTAATTCGCGGCTCATGCCCCTGTTAGTTTCACCTCCGTAGCATCAGGCCCACTTCGCATCGCAACGCTCCCTCAACAGACATGCGAACCCAAAGAGGCCTGCCCATGAAGAAGACCCACTACGCACTCATCGCCCTGCTGGCATTCGGCAGCGCGCCCGCCTTCGCCAAGGGCGACGGGTACGACCGCTCCTACCAGTTCAACCAGAAGGTCCGCGAGGACCAGCAACGCCTCTGGGGCAAGAAGAACCCCGAGGTGGCGGACGCCGGCCAGCAACCGGCCAAGCGCAGCGAGCCGCCGGCAAGCGCCGACGAGAAGAAACGCAACGGCGGCTGATCCCTCTGCCCACAAAAAAGCGCCCCTCGGGGCACTTTTTCGTGGCGTGGCGGCCCTGCTCAGAAGCGCGAACCGGGCCGGCGCTTCGACAGCTCCTGGACCATCGCACTGGCGATCACCGCCGTGGGCAGCAGGGTCTGCGGGGCGCCGGGGCCCCTCAATCGATAGCCGCGAACCTCGGTGGAGCCGTCCTGCCGCACCGCGACCCACTGCACCACGCTGAACTCGCCCTTGGTGAAAACCGTTGCCCCTGAGTGTTCCATCATGCGTTCCGTTGCTGAAATCAGAACGGTCGAGCCTAGCCCCTGGAGCCCGCAGCGCAAGTCGGCGGTGATGGAACACCGGGTCGATGACGCTTGACCCTGGAGTCGCTACAGCCTTCATCCTCAGGCCCGAACACACCCCGAGGAACGATGATGGACCGTCTGGAAAAACGCATTCCCCCCGTGCTGGCCACCCTGGTCTGCGCCCTGCTCATGGCCCTGCTGGCGTACCTGCTGCCCCCGGTGGAGATTGCCTGGGCCTGGAGGCTCGGGGCCGCGCTGGCGTTGGCGGCGCTGGGCGCGGGCGTGTGCCTGGCCGGGGTGGCGTCCTTCCGGCGGGCCCATACCACGGTCAACCCACTGGTGCCGGAGCAGGCCTCGTCGCTGGTGCAGGCCGGCATCTACCGCCACACGCGCAACCCCATGTACCTGGGTTTAGCCACCCTGCTCGTCGCCTGGGCGGCACTGCTGGGCGCACCGCTGGCCCTGCTCGCGGTGGCGGGGTTCGTGCTGTACCTCGACCGTTTCCAGATCGTCCCCGAGGAACGGGCGCTGGCCGGGCTGTTCGGCGCCGACTACACCCGCTACCGGGAGCGGGTGCGGCGCTGGGTCTGAGCGGGGCTCAGGCCTTTTTCGTCGAAGGCAGGAGGATGGTGAGAATGCCAAGCAGCGGCAGGAAGGAGCAGAGAAGGAACACGTGCTCGATGCCGTGGATGTCCGCCAGGTGCCCCAGCAGCGCCCCGCCGATACCGCCGAAGCCGAACATCAGGCCGAAGAACACGCCGGCGATCATGCCCACGTTGCCGGGCACCAGCTCCTGGGCGAAGACCACGATGGCGGAGAAGGCCGAGGCGAGGATGAAGCCGATGACCATGCTCAGCACGCCGGTCCAGAACAGGTCGACGTGGGGCAGCGCCAGGGTGAAGGGCGCGACGCCGAGGATGGAGAACCAGATCACCTTCTTGCGCCCGATGCGGTCGCCGATGGGGCCACCGAAGAAGGTGCCGGCGGCGACGGAGCCGAGGAACAGGAAGAGGTAGACCTGCGAGGTGGCCACCGACAGGTCGAATTTCTCGATCAGGTAGAAGGTGAAGTAGCTGGTGAGGCTGGCCATGTAGAAGTACTTGGAGAACACCAGCAGCGCCAGGATCACCAGGGCGAAGGTCACCCGGCGCCTGGACAGGCCGTGGGTCGCGGCGCCGCCCTGCTTGAGGCGGAACAGGTTCAGGTGGTTGCGGTACCAGCGGCTGAGGCCGTAGAGCACCAGGATGGCGAAGGTGGCGAACAGCCCGAACCAGGCCACGTGGCCCTGCCCGTAGGGGATGACGATGGCCGCCGCGAGCAGCGGGCCGAACGCACTGCCGGCGTTGCCGCCGACCTGGAAGGTGGACTGCGCCAGGCCGTAGCGCCCGCCCGACGCCAGCCGGGCGATGCGCGAGGCTTCCGGGTGGAAGGTGGACGAGCCGATGCCCACCAGCGCCGAGGCCATGAGGATGGCCGGGAAGGAGCCGACGAAGGCCAGCAGCAGGATGCCCACCAGGGTGCACAGCGAGCCGGCCGGCAGCAGCCAGGGCTTGGGGTGGCGGTCGGTGTAGTAGCCGACCCAGGGCTGCAGCAGCGAGGCGGTGAGCTGGAAGGTCAGGGTGATCAGGCCGACCTGGGTGAAGCTCAGGCCGTAGTTGGCCTTGAGCATCGGGTAGATCGACGGCAGCACCGCCTGGATCAGGTCGTTGATCAGGTGGGCCAGCGCACAGGCACCGATCACGCGCATGACCAGCGGGCTGGCCGGGTTCGCCGCCGGAGTCGCGGCCAGGGGAGAAGCGGTGGTGCTGACGGACATGGTGGAACTTCCAGGCAGGAGCAGCGCACACCTCGGGCTGGACGACCGTGGCACGACGCTGCCGGAATTCAGGATCGGGCGCCATCCTATGCCGCGCCACCCTGGCTGTCTCACGCAATCCGGCCAACCACCATCGCAAAAGAGACATCCTGCGCCGCCACCCGGCTGCCGCTTTCGTAGGGTGGCGTAGAGCGCGGCGAAACCCACCGCCCGGCCGCTCGGCTCAGCAGCGCCAGTCCCCTTCCCCGCATTGCGCGCCAGCCTCCCGCCTCGGCAGGTCCAGCGGGAACAGCAGTTGCGACAGCAGGAAGCCGGCCTCGGTCTCCACGCACGCGGGCGTGCCGAGGCGGGATTGGGCGTCACGGTCGGGGGTGTCGTTCCAGCGGGGGATGCCGCTGGCCCAGGGGTTTTGCTGGATGGTCATGATGGCGAGCCTCCTCACAGGTCAAGCACCAGGGGTTGGGTGCCCTCTTCGCCCGCCGCCGGGACGGCGCAGCAGATCAGCACCATGTCGGCCTCGGGCATTTCCGCCGGCGGGTTGGGGTAATGCACCTCGCCGCTGATGCGGCGCGTGCGGCAGGTGCCGCAGGAGCCGCCCCGGCAGCTGAACTCGGGGGTCAGGCCGCGGCTTTCCGCCAGCTCCAGCAGGCTGCCGCTCTCCGGTGTCCAGCGCGCTTCCTTGGCCGAATGGGTGAAGTACACCGGCACCGGGCTCGTGGCCGCCGGTGGCTGGTCCCGCGCGGGCGCCTGCCCGTCGACCTGGCGCCGCAACGTCGAGGGGCCGAAGGCCTCGGCGTGGATACGCGAATCGGCGATGTTCAGCCCGCGCAGGCCGTCGTAGATCGACTGGGTGAAGGCCGCCGGCCCGCACAGGTAGAAGTCGTAGTCGTCGAACGGCAGGCTGGCCTGGATATGCGCCAGGTCGAGGCGGCCGTTCAGTTCGAAGTCATGCCCCAGCCGTGCCTCGGCTTCCGGGGCGCTCAGGGCGCGCACCCAGCGCAGCAGGCCACCCGATCGGCTCGACAGCGCCTGCAGTTCGGCCTGGAACGGCAGGTCGCGCAGCGCCCGCGCGCCCTGGAACAGATGGATGCGCCGGCCTTGCCGCTGCCGTTGGTTGAGCGCCACCAGCTCGCGGGCCATGGAGACCATCGGGGTGATGCCCACGCCCGCGCCGATCAGCACGACGGGGCGCTGGCTGTCGGTCTTCAGGGTGAAGCCGCCCAGGGGAGGGCGGGCTTCCAGCACATCGCCGACCCGCACCTGCTCGTGCAGGTGCCGCGAGCCCTTGCCCTGGGCCTTGACACTGATGCGCAGCTGACCGTCGCTCGGCGCGCTGGAGACGCTGTAGGTGCGCACCAGGGCTTCGCCATCGGCGGTGAGCAAGCGCAGGGGAATGTGCTGGCCGGGGGCGAAGTTCACCTCGCCACCCTCCTCGGGTGCCAGCACCAGCGAGCGGATGTCGCGGCTTTCCTGCTGCTGGCTCAGCACGCGCCAGCGCTGCCACTGGCGCCGCCGCTCGGTCTCGCGCAGGCGCTCGTCCGCCTCGGCCCAGGTGCCGGTGAGCAGGCTGGTGGGCGCGTATTCGTCGAAGTCCCAGCGCAGCGACACCGCGCTGGGGCGGAACACCACCTGCTCGATATCGAGGGTCCAGATGCGCTCGGCACCTTCGAAGGCGGCGATCAGCGGGCTGTCGAGGATCACCTCGGCACGGCCCTGTACCTGCAGCACGTTGCCCTGCTCGAAGTCGACGAACAGCAGGCCGGCGCGCGGGTTGCTCAGCAGGTTGCCCAGGGTGTTGAAGTGCAGGTTGCCGGCGTAGTCGGGATGGTCAGGCGGTTGCCTTCCACCCGCACGAAGCCTGCGCGCCCGCCACGGTGGGAGACGTCCACGGAGCGGCCGCCGCCCTCGTGGTCGACGTAGCTGGCGACGAAAAAGGTGTCGGCGGCGCGGATCATCGCGCGGGTGCGCTCGTCCAGCTCGGCGGCGTCCTCGCGGACCGTGCCGCGCGGCTCGGGGGAGCTGCTCCATTCCCGTCGCTGGATGTACTGCGGGCAGTTGCCGAAGGAGTGCTCGACCTGCACTACCAACTGCTGTGCCGAGGCCCGGTCGATCGCGCCATTGAGGCGGTTGCGACGCCGCGTGTGCAGTTCGATGCCGAGCAGGCCGAGGGCGGCGCCGGCACCGAGGCCTGGGGTGGCCGGGTCCAGCGGGTCCAGCGGGCGGGCGGCCAGGTCGAAGACCAGGTGCCTGGGGTCGGGCGAGGTGACGAAGCCTTCGGGGCCCTCGATCAGGGTCGCCCAGGGGCGGCCGTCGCCATCCACCGCACCGGCGATCAGGAAGGGCAGTTGATGGAAGAAGGCACGGTGCTGGTCGGGCATGTGGTCGCGGATGACTTTCTGCCCGTGGGCTTCCATCCGCTCGGCCACGCCGACCGTTTCCTGCAGTTGCCGTTCACCGGCATGCCAGGGCGAGGGGCGCTGGCTGGGAGTCTGTTCCATGGTCTGCCCTCCGGAAAGGGGCTGCCGGGGCTCGGCAGCCCGGGGTGGCTCAGGCGGCGTTGAGGCCGGCGGCGGTACGCTGCATGGGCACGAAGCCCGGCAGCGCCTCGATGCGGGCCAGCCACGCACGCACGTTGGGATAGGCCTCCAGCGACACGTTGCCCTCCGGCGCATGGGCGATGTAGCTGTAGTTGGCTACGTCGGCGATGGTCGGCGTGTCGCCGGCAAGGAAGAGGGAGGCGTCCAGCTCGCCTTCCATCACCGCCAGCAGCACATGGGCCCGGTGGATCACTTCCTCGGCATTGAAGGAGGCGCCGAAGACGGTGATCAGGCGCGCGGCGGCAGGACCGTAGGCGACCTGCCCGGCGGCCACCGACAGCCAGCGCTGGATGCGCGCGGCGGCGACGGCTTCCTCGGCCAGCCAGCGCCCCTCGCCGTAGCGCTTGGCCAGGTAGACGAGGATGGCGTTGGAGTCGTTGACCACGGTGCCGGCGTCATCGATCACCGGCACCTGGCCGAAGGCGTTGAGGGCAAGGAAGTCGGGCTGCTTGTGCGCGCCCTTGGCCAGGTCGACGAAGACCAGCTCGGTGGGCAGTTGCAGCAGCGAGAGCATGAGTTCGACGCGATGGGCATGGCCGGACAGCGGGTGGCGGTACAGCTTGATGGCGGGACGAGACATGACGGTGGCTCCTTATCGGTTCGGGGTGGTTCACCGTGAACCGCCCGGCTGGGCGTTCGCGACGATGGAGCCATGTTGAGCCCTTGCAGCGATGAGCAGAATCACCACGGATGACAATCCACTCTTTCAGTTTATGAAATTGATTGGATCTTGATGCGGGGGCGTGTGCCACACGCGGCTCCGCCCGGTGGAGGTAAAAAGCGACCTCCACCCTACACAGGGCTCATGCCCGCGCGCTGGCTCGGCCTGCTTTCTGTAGGGGCGACTTCAGTCGCCAAGCGGCGCGCAGCACCGCCCCGTCCGGTAGGAGCGAATTCATTCGCGATGGGGCGACCGATTCACCCCTCGAACGCGGGATGGGCTCGCAGCCGTGGCACGGCGAAGTCGAGGAAGCTGCGCACCCGCGCGGCGGCGCGGCGGCCTTCGCGGTAGACCAGGTGCACCGGCAGCGGCGCGGCGGCGAAGGGCTCCAGCACGGTTTCCAGCTGGCCGGCCTGCAGTTCCTGGTACACCTCGTGGCTCAGGCAACGGGTCAGCCCCAGCCCGGCGACGGCGGCGCGGATGGCGGCCTGCGGGGTGCTGCAGAGCAGCCGTGGCGTGACGTTCACCGCGCCGTCGGCGAAGCGCCACTCGCCGGCATGGCCGGTGGAGGTGGCGACTATGGTCGGCAGCCCGGGCAGCGCCTCGGGGCGGTCCGGCCGGCCGTGGCGCGCCAGGTAGCCGGGCGCCGCACAGACGAGGGGGCGGACCCGCCCCAGCGGCACGGCGAACCCCGAGGAGTCCGGCAGCGGGCCGGTCACCAGGGCGATGTCGATCCCCTCCTCCAGCAACCGTGGCAGCCCCTCGCAGGCCCGGATGTCCAGGGTCATCCCGGGGAAGGCGTTCAGGTAGTCGAGGGCGATGGGGGTGAACACCTGGTGCGCCATCAGCAGCGGCATCGCCAGGTGCAGTGCACCAACCGGCTCGGCGTGCAGGCCGGTGACGGAGCGCTCCGCCTCCTCCACCCGCCCGAGGATGCGCTCGCAGCTTTCGGCGAAGCGCTCGCCCTCCGGGCTCAGGCGGGCCCCGCGCGGGCCGCGCAGCAGCATGGCGCTGCCCAGCCGCGCCTCCAGGGCGGCGAGGGTGCGCATCACGGTGGCCTGGGACAGTTGCAGGCGGCGCGCGCCCCCCGCCAGGCTGCCCGCGCGGGCCACGGCCAGGAAGACCTGCATCTCGCGGTGGCGGCTCATCGCGCGACCGGCGCCCCCGCCGCGCGCAAGGCGGCATCGGCGCGGAAGCGCGTGGCGCAGTGGTCGACGAAGGTACGCACCTTGGCCGACTCGCGCCGGCCCCCCTGCTGGATGATGTACACCGGCAGCGCGGGCATGGCGAAGGCGTCGAGCACCGTCTCCAGTTCGCCCTTGGCAATGGCCTCGGCCACCTGGTACGACAGCACGCGGGTGAAGCCCCAGCCCAGGCGCGCGGCCTTGATCGCCGCCTGGTTGGAGCTGACCAGCAGGCGTGGCGTCGGCGTGAACCCGAACGGGCCGTCCGGCCCCATGAACTGCCAGTGGGTGAGCAGCCCGCTGGCGGACGACATGACCACCTGGGCGTTCTCCAGGTCCTCGGGGCGGCTCGGCCTGCCGATGCGGTCGAGCAGTGACGGCGCGGCGCAGACCACCGGGCGTATCTGCCCGACCTGCAGCGCCAGGTGCTCGCCTTCGCGGAGCGAGCCGATGCGCACTGCGACGTCCACGCCCTCCTCGACCATGTTCACCACGCGGTCGACCAGCAGGGCGTTGATTTCCACCTCCGGGTACAGGTCGAGGTATTCGGCGATCAGCGGGATGAGGAACAGCTCGCCGAACATCACCGGCGCCGTCACCGTCAGCCGCCCACGCGGGCGCACGTTGCTGCCGGCGGCCAGCTCCTCGGCCTCCTCCAATTCCAGCAGGATGCGCCGGCAGTCCTCCACATAGCGCCGCCCCGCCTCGGTGAGGCGCAGGCTGCGCGTGCTGCGCGCCAGCAGCAGGGTGCCGAGGCGTACCTCCAGCGCAGCGATGGCGCGCGTCACGCTGGGCGGCGAGAGGCCCATCAGCTTCGCGCCACCGGCGAAGCTCTCCGCCTCGGTCACCGCCAGCAGCACCTTCATTTCCTGGAACCTGTCCACCCTCACCGCCTGGCATCGCGCCCCTTTCCGAGAGGCCGACAGCTTAGCGCCCAGGCCGGGGCGAAGACGAGAGACGGTGCACCTCACCTTCTTGTGGGAGCGAATTCATTCGCGATTGGGCATCCGGCCAGTCGCAGCCCTGTGCCGGCGATGAGTCTTTCGCGGCTGAAGCCGCTCCCACAGGGGGTGTGTAGCGCGGCCAGGCGGTGCCCTACGAATCCCAATCCGAGGCACAAGCCGTAGGAGCGAGCTCTGCTCGCGAAGCTGTGGCTGGAGTCTGTGGGAGCGAATTCATTCGCGATGAAGCATCCGGCCATGCGCAGCCCGGTGCCGGCGGTGGGTCCTTCGCGGCTGAAGCCGCTCCCACGGGGGGTGTAGGTTGGGCTGAGGGACGAAGCCCAACCTCGCGTGGCCAGGCACCGTGCCTATGCCGGCCGTGCATGCACCCGGCCGCTGCTTTACCATGCCGCGCCGAACTGCCATCGAGGCCCCCATGAGCACGCCCACCTTCCGCAACGCCACCCTCTCCGACACCGACCGCTGCTACCAGATCGAGATCTCCGCCTATGAAGGCGACGAGGCCGCCACGCGGGAGAAGATCGCGACGCGCATCGGGCAGTACCCCGAGGGCTTCCTGATCCTGGAGCTGGACGGCGCAGTGGTCGGCTTCATCAACAGTGGCTGTGCCCACGAGGTGGTGATGTCCGACGAGGCGTTCAAGGAGCTGGTGGGCCACGACGCCGAGGCGCCGAACGTGGTGATCATGTCGGTGGTGATCGACCCGGCGTATCAAGGCAAGGGCCTGTCGTCGCTGCTGATGCGCACCTTCGTGCAACGCATGCGCGAGAAGGGCAAGGCGACCATCCACCTGATGTGCAAGGAGCGCCATGTCGAGTTGTACCGGCGCATGGGCTACCGCTATGTGCAGCCTTCCTCGTCCGACCACGGCGGTATGGCCTGGCACGAGATGGTGATGGACCTTCGCGTGGCGCCGTGACCGTTCGCGAGGCCTGCCCGCTGCGTCGCGGCGCTGACGCTCAAGGAGATCAGGCCGAGTGATCGCCCGGCCTCGGAATGGCCGGGCGCGTCATCAGCGGGTCAGCTCGTAGGCGCACATGTTGACCGTCGAGGCCAGGTTCAGCGATTCGATGGCACCGCTGCCGGGGATGGTGAAGGGCCGGGCGTCGAGTGCGGTGAGTTGCTCACGCGGCACACCGCGCGCCTCGTTACCGAACAGGTAGCAGTCGAAGGCCTTGAAGGCGGCGGACTGCACCGGCTCGCCGTGCATGTCCAGGCAGGCGATGCGCTCGAAGCGGCTTCCGAGGGACTCCAGCTCCACATCC
Organism: Pseudomonas sp. Pc102; assembly: GCF_018408275.1. Taxonomy (NCBI): domain Bacteria; kingdom Pseudomonadati; phylum Pseudomonadota; class Gammaproteobacteria; order Pseudomonadales; family Pseudomonadaceae; genus Pseudomonas; species Pseudomonas sp. Pc102. The sequence continues at coordinate 3,832,612 of NZ_AP021905.1, forward strand.
AGCTCCATGGGCGCATGGAAGATGGCGCCCATGCTGGCGCGTACGACCTTGGGGTTGTACGGGTCGACACTGCCGGGGCTGAGCAGGCAGCGGAAGCCACCGAACCACGCCAGGGTGCGCAGGATGGTGCCGAGGTTGCCCGGGTCCTGGATCTCGTGCAGGTAGATGGCGCGCTCGCCGGCGACCGGCGCCGGCGCGGACGCAGCCGGCATCGGCACCAGCGCGATGATGCCCTGGGGCGTCTTGGTATCGGCCACCTGCGCCATCTGCCGGTCGCTGATCAGGTGGGTCTCGAACGGGCTCTGCCAGTGCTCGTAGGCGGCGGTCACGTACAGCTGGCTGCGCAGCAGCTGCGGGTTGTGCTCGGCGGCCTTCTGCAATTCCAGCAGCAGGTGCTCGCCCTCCACCAGGAAGTGACCGAACTCGGCCCGGTACTTCTTCTGGTGGAGCTTCTTGATGTCGTCGAGTTTCATCGATACGGCGCTCAGTGGCTGTGTGCGGACAGCAGCGACCTGGCCAGCGCCTCGGCCACCTTGATGCCGTCCACCCCCGCCGAGAGGATGCCGCCCGCATAGCCGGCGCCTTCACCGGCCGGGTACAGGCCCTTGAGGTTGAGGCTCTGCAGGGTCTCGTTGTCACGGGTGATGCGCACCGGGGACGAGGTGCGGGTCTCGATGCCGGTGAGCACCGCGTCGGCACGGTCGAAGCCACGGATCTGCTTGCCGAACGCCGGCAGCGCCTCGCGGATGGCCTCGATGGCGTAGTCCGGCAGCGAAGGCGCGAGATCGCCCAGGCGCACGCCGGGCTTGTAGGAAGGCTCCACCTCGCCGAACTCGGTGGAGGGCACGCCACGGATGAAGTCGCCCACCAACTGGCCGGGGGCGCAGTAGTCGCTGCCGCCCAGCTCGTAGGCACGGGATTCCAGGCGCTCCTGGAACTCCACGCCGGCCAGCGGGCCGCCGGGGAAATCCTGCTCCGGGTTGATGCCGACGACGATGCCCGAGTTGGCGTTGCGCTCGTTGCGCGAGTACTGGCTCATGCCGTTGGTGACCACGCGCCCCACCTCGGAGGTGGCCGCCACCACGGTGCCGCCCGGGCACATGCAGAAGCTGTAGACGGCGCGGCCGTTCCTGGCGTGGTGCACCACCTTGTAGTCGGCAGCGCCCAGCTCCGGGTGGCCGGCGTACTTGCCCAGGCGCGCCTCGTCGATCAGGCCCTGGGGGTGCTCGATGCGGAAGCCGATGGCGAAGGGCTTGGCCTCCAGGAACACGCCCTGGCGGTGCAGCATGCGGAAGGTGTCGCGGGAGCTGTGGCCCAGCGCCAGGACCACATGGCGGCTGTGCAGGGTCTCGCCATTGGCCAGTACCACGCCTTCGAGCTGGCCGTCGTCGATCAGCAGGTCGGTCACCTTGCTTTCGAAGCGCACCTCGCCGCCCAGGGCGATGATCTCCTCGCGCATGGTGGCGACCACGCCGGTGAGGCGGAAGGTGCCGATGTGCGGCTTGCTCACGTACATGATCTCTTCCGGCGCGCCGGCGCGGACGAACTCGTGCATCACCTTGCGGGCGTAGAACTTCGGGTCCTTGATCTGGCTGTAGAGCTTGCCGTCGGAGAACAGGCCGGCCCCACCCTCGCCGAACTGCACGTTGGACTCGGGGGTGAGGACCTTCTTGCGCCACAGTGCCCAGGTGTCCTTGGTGCGGCTGCGCACGTCCTTGCCGCGCTCCAGCACGATGGGCCTGAAGCCCATCTGCGCGAGCAGCAGCGCCGCGAACAGCCCGCAGGGGCCGAACCCCACCACCAGCGGACGCTCGGCCAGCCCGGCCGGTGCCTGGGCGACCGGGTAGTAGCGGGTGTCCGGGGCCGGGCGGATGTTGTGGTCGTCGGCGAAGCGCGCCAGGATCGCCGCCTCGTCGCGTGCCTCCAGGTCGATGATGTAGATGAACAGGATGACGCTGTTCTTCTTGCGGGCATCGTAGCTGCGCTTGAAGACGGTGAAGCCCAGCAGGTCGGCGTCGCCGATACCCAGGCGCTTGACGATGGCCTTGCGCAGTTCATCGGGGGAGTGGTCGAGGGGCAGGGACAGTTCGTTGATGCGAATCATGGCGGTAATCCTGGCCGGTCAACCCGGCAAAGGAAGCAACAGGGGAAGGGGTAAGGCGCGAATTGTACCCGCCGCCCCCGCCCCTGTCAGTGGTGGCCTGACGGTCGCGCAGCCGGGCACGGCACCCTCCCCGTCCGGCGAATTTAACCTGTGCGTCATTCTCGGCTTATAATCGCCGCCGCTTCGCACCCATGGCCTCCCCCTGCACCGCCCATGGGTTCGCTCCTCACCTTGATTTTCCGTGGTTGGCTCTAACATGAAACGATCCAAAAGCAGCCGCCGCTGGCTGGATGAACACGTCAACGACCCCTACGTGAAACGGGCCCAGAAGGATGGCTTGCGCTCGCGCTCCAGCTACAAGCTGATCGAGCTGAACGAGAAGGACAAGCTGATCCGCCCCGGCATGCTGGTCATGGACCTGGGCTCCGCCCCGGGCGGCTGGTCGCAGGTGGCCGGCAAGCTGGTGGGCGATACCGGGCGCGTCCTGGCCACCGACATCCTGCCGATGGACGGCCTGGACAACGTCGACTTCATCCAGGGCGACTTCACCGATGACGGCGTGTTCCAGCAGCTCCTCGACAAGCTCGACGGCCGCAAGCCCGACCTGATCGTCTCCGACATCGCCCCCAACATCAGTGGCGTCGCCGCCGCCGACCAGGCGTCCTCGATGTACCTGGTCGAACTCACCCTCGACATGGTCCGCCAGGTGCTCAAGCCCAACGGCAACTATGTGGTCAAGGTCTTCCAGGGCGAGGGCTCCGACGAGTTCCTCAAGGACGTGCGCACCTCGTTCGAAAAGGTCTTCATCCGCAAACCGGAAGCCTCGCGCCCGCGCTCGCGGGAGGTCTACCTGGTGGGCAAGGGCTTCAAGGGCTGAGCCCGCCTCTGCCCCCCTCGACGTTCGGCCAGCGCCCGGCCGGGCGTCACTGAGCGGCGGCAGGACGCGGATCGCAGCGCCCCACACCGCGCGCCCTCGCCAGGTCCCAGCCTGTAGAATCGCCGCCCCTTTCAAGATGAGTGGACCATGCGCATCACCAACGGACGCAGCGCGACGGCCTGCGGGCTGGCGGCGATCCTCCTGTGGAGCACCGCCTCCGGCCTGATCCGCAGTGTCAGCGGCTTCTTCGGCCCCATCGGCGGCGCCGCGCTGATCTACACCCTGGGCGCCCTCCTCCTGGTCGCCCTCCTCGGCCGCCCGCGCCTGCGCGCGGGTTCGCGTTTCTACCTGGTCACCGGCTCGGCGCTGTTCGTCGCCTACGAAGTCTGCCTGTCGCTCGCCCTCGGTTTCGCCACAGATGGCACCCAGGCCATCCAGCTCGGCGTGGTCAACTACCTGTGGCCGAGCCTCACCGTGCTGCTGGCCATCCTGATGAACCGCCAGCCGGCCCGCTGGCTGGTCCTGCCCGGCACGGCCATCGCGCTGTTCGGCATCCTCTGGGTGGTCAGCACCGACGGCCTGTCGTTGCCCAGCATCATCGCCAACGTGCAATCCAACCCGCTGAGCTACAGCCTCGCGGCGACCTGCGCCATCACCTTCGCGCTCTACTGCAACGTCACCCGGCGCTATGCCCGGGGCGAGAACCACGTGGCGTTCTTCTTCATCCTCACGGCGGTGGTGCTCTGGGTGAAATTCGCCTTCGTCAGCGAGCCGCTGCCCGCCTTCACCCTGCGCGGCACCCTCGAACTGCTCGCCGCCGGCATCGCCATGGCCGGCGGCTACGCCCTGTGGAACATCGGCATCCTGCGCGGCAACCTCACCCTCCTGGCCACCGTCTCCTACTTCGCCCCGGTGCTCTCTTCCGCCTTCGCCGCGGCCTGGCTCGGTGCCAGCCTGACGCTGCAGTTCTGGCAGGGCGCGGTGCTGGTCACCGCCGGCTCGCTGGTCTGCTGGCAGGCGACGCGGGCGCGCAGCAGCGCGGGCTGATCGCGCTTCCAGTGGCAGATGGTTCGGCCCTAAGATGGCGCTCCACAACGCGCCAGGAGGCCACGATGAGCACCCAGGGAAAAGACCGCAAGATCGACAACATCGAGTTCAACGTCAGCGACATCGCTCGCAGCAAGGCCTTCTACGGCGAGGCCTTCGGCTGGAGCTTCACCGACTACGGCCCCACCTACACCGAGTTCAGCGACGGTCGCCTCACCGGCGGCTTCACCACGGGCGAGGCGGTGCGCCCGGGCGGCCCGCTGGTGATCCTCTACGCCGACGACCTGGCACAGGCCCAGGCCAGGCTGGAGGCAGCCGGCGCCCGCATCAGCCGCGAGGTGTTCGCCTTCCCCGGCGGGCGCCGCTTCCACTTCATCGACCCGGACGGCTACGAGCTGGCGGTGTGGTCCGCCGCTTGAGCAGGGCGCCCGGGCCGATCACCGTGCGGCCGATCGAAACCGGAGAATGGCTTGCGCCCCGTCGGCGAGCCCGAGCCGCTGCATGACGACACCGCGCTGCTGGCCCAGCCCAGGGAACGGGAGCTCCCCGGCCTGGCGGGCCGAGCGCCAGGCCCAATGGAGGCTCACTTCGCCTTGAGCTTCAGGTAGCTCTGGTGCATGTCCTTCGCCCAGCCATCGATCACACCCGTGACATCCGCCGGCTTGAGCACCTGGGCGCTGTTCTCCAGCGGCGTGCCGGTGCCCTTGCGCACCACCTGGGCGATCACCTTGTTGCTGCCGCCGTCGAGGAACTGCGCCTCGGTGGCCAGCTCGGTCTCCTGGTCGCGGATGCCGCTGGCGGTGCTCACCGCCGCCGCCACCAGCGCCACGGGAACGATCTCGTAGGGCTTGAGCCCCTCGGTCTTGCTGCTCACCCCGGTGATCGCCGCACGCACGACGATGACGCCGGGCCCGGGCTTGGCGGCCAGCGACAGGCTGTTGCCGATTTCGCGCTTGAGCGCCATGTCGTAGTAGCGGGTGATGCCGTCCAGGGTGCTCTGCGGGATTTTCTCGGTGGCCTGGGGTCGCGGGTAGAACTGGGTGGGCTCGACGTAGACGGCGGTGTAGCGGCCGATGTCCACCTTGGGATCGATCCAGCGCATCACCTCCGCGCCGGAGGGCGTGGTCGCCTTCTGCAGGCTGCCGTAACTGGAGAGGAACCCGGAATACTCATCCGGCTGGGTAACCGTACTCGAGCAGCCGACCAGCGCGGTGGAAAGCGCCAGCGCCACGCCCAACGCCAATGCATGTTTCATCGAAGACTCCTTGTCCGAGCAAGTGTGGGAAGGCAGGAAGCGTCGGCGACGCCCTCACGTCATCGCCGCACGGGTACGCCACCGAAGGTCTCGCACGGATGTGAGGAGTCGGCCCCGGCGTCTCGCGCCGCCCCGCTCGAGCGCGAGCCCGAACGAAACGGCGGATGCTGGATTGACGCTAGCAGACTCCCGCCAACTGCCAAGGCGGAGGAGCGCCGCGCAACGATTGCGTAAGGTTCGCCAGCGCCCCGTAAAGCCTGCGTAACGACGCGAGACAGGGCCGCGGCTTGCTGCTTAATTGAGGCGCACCACCTCTCAAGCGGGCCCGTGAAGATGTCTTCGGTTCAAGCCAGTCTCAGCAGCATCCCCCCCGACTCCATCCAGGCCGTCGGCCTCGCGCAGGGCCTCCTGCCGCGTCGCAACGGCGGCCAGGTGCTGATCATCGTCGAGCGCAAGGAGGACTGGTCCTCCTACATCCCCAGCGAGGAGATGCTCACCGCGCGGGAGTACCTCGAGCAGTCGCGGGGCGGCGAGCTCGACAAGAAGGTCCAGGTCATCAACCTGTGCCGCCACTACAAGTACCTCGGCCATGGCTACTACTGCTCGCTGCTGGCCGAGGCGCGCGGGCACAAGGTCATTCCCTCGGTGCGTACCATCAGCGAGCTGGCGCGCAAGTCGCTCTACGGCCTGGCCCTGGACGACCTGGAGAAATCCCTGGAGGTCGCCCTCGCCCAGCACCCCTGCGCCAACACCGAAGGCTTCACCCTCAGCCTGTACTTCGGCCGCACCGACTTCGAACCGCTGCAGGAGATCGCCCGCCAGCTGTTCGAGGCCTTCCCCTGCCCCATCCTGCTGGTGGACTTCCGCAAGGGCGAGACCTGGCGCATCGCCGGCCTGCGCACGGGCTCCCTGCACAAGCTGCGCGAGGACCAGGAAGACCTCTTCGCCAGCGCCCTCGACGGCTTCAACCGCAAGGTCTGGCGCCTGCCGCGCTCACGCCAGGTGGCGCGCTACGACCTGGCCATCCTGCACAACCCGGACGAGCCGCTGCCGCCGTCCAACGCCCAGGCCCTGGAGAACTTCGTGCGGGTCGGCAAGCGCCTGGGCATCGAGGTCGACCTGATCGAGAAGAAGGACTATTCGCGCCTGGCCGAGTACGACGCACTGCTGATCCGCGAGACCACCAGCGTCGACGACCACACCTACCGCTTCGCCAAGAAGGCCGAGAGCGAGGGGCTGATCGTGATGGACGACCCGGCCTCGATCCTGCGCTGCACCAACAAGGTCTTCCTCACCGACCTCTTGCGCAGCCACGGCCTGAGCATGCCGGCCACGGAGATCCTCTACCGCGACAACCCCCAGGAGCTGGAGAAGGTCGGCGAGCGCCTGGGCTTCCCGCTGGTGCTGAAGATCCCCGACGGCTGCTTCTCGCGCGGGGTGATCAAGGTGGAGAACCTGCAGCAGCTGCGCGAGGCCAGCGCCGGGCTGTTCGAGCACTCGGTGCTGCTGCTCGCCCAGGAATTCCTCTTCACCGAATACGACTGGCGCATCGGCATCCTCAACCGCCGGCCGATCTTCGCCTGCCAGTACTTCATGTCCAAGGGGCACTGGCAGATCGTCAACCACAAGGCCCAGGGCGCCGAGGTCATCGGCGAGTGCCGCACCCTGCCGGTGGAGCGGGCACCGAAGGCGGTCGTGGAGCTGGCGCTCAAGACCGCCAACCTGATCGGCGACGGGCTCTATGGCGTCGACCTCAAGGAGGTGGACGGCAACGTCAAGGTCATCGAGGTGAACGACAACCCCAACCTCGACGCCGGCATCGAGGACGCCCACCTGCAGGACACCCTCTACAGCCTGGTGCTGGAGGACTTCGTCCGCCGCCTCGAACAAAAGCGCCGCGGCGGCGCCAACTGAAGGAGCACCGGCCCATGCGCCAGAGCTACAGGCTGATCGACGGCACCCTGCGCCCCTGCATGGACGAGGCGGCGCCGCTGCAACTGTGCATCGCCCCGGAGGCCGAGGAACTGGAATGGCTGCGCCAGCGCTACGGCCTCGATGCCCACGCCCTGGCCAGTGCCCTGGACCCGGACGAAGTCGCCCGCGTCGAGTTCCGCACGGGCTCGCTGTTCCTCATCTGGAAGCGCCCGGAGAACTACTCGGGCGACGAGCGCTTCGCCTTCGAGGTGTCCTCCTTCGGCATGCTGCTGGACGAGCGCCAGCTGGTGCTGATCTCCCACGCCGATTCGCTGCTCGAAGGCCTCGCCGGGCGCCACGACCTGCAGCAGCCGCTGGATGTGCTGCTGGCCATCCTGCTGGGCAACATCCACCACTACGAGGGCCACCTCAAGGTCATCAAGCTGGTCGCCCGCGAGCTGCAGCAGCGCTTCAACCAGAGCCTGCACAACCGCCACCTGCTGCAGATGTTCGGCCTCAGCGAGAGCCTGGTGTATTACCTCAACGCCATCCACGGCAACGGCGCGGTGCTGGCCCGCCTGCGCGGCCAGGGCGAGCGCCTGGGGTTCGCCCCGGCGAGCCTGGAGCTGCTCGACGACCTGATCATCGAGAACGAGCAGTGCATCAAGCAGGCGGAGATCTACTCCTCGGTGCTCGCCGGCCTGATGGAGGCGCGCGGCAACCTGATGAACAACACCATGAACGAGATGCTGCGCAAGCTCACCCTGATCAACGTGGTGTTCCTGCCGCTGAACCTGATCGCCGGCATCGGCGGCATGTCCGAGTTCAGCATGATGACCGCCGCCGTCCCCTGGTGGGTCGCCTACCCGCTGTTCGTCCTCGCCCTCGCCGTGCTGGCGGGCCTCATGCTGCTGGCCCTGCGCCGGCTGGTGGCCGCCCGCGCATCGCCTCCGGCCAGCTGACGCAACGACCACCCCACTCGCAACAGCCGCCGGGCATCCCGCCCGCTGGCCTCACTCATCCAAAGGAAGCCCCATGGAACCCCTGCACATCGCCCTCAGCGTCCTGGTCGCCATCGTCGCCCTGAGCATCGCCATCAACTACGTGGACAGCCGCATGAAGCCCGGCGACCTGGCGCGACAGGCACGCGACAAGGCGTCGCGACGGACACCCCGCCGCTGAGCCCCTCGCGCCGGGCGCAACCGTGCCCGGCCCCTTGCCTGAGCCAGGAAGCGCCATGAACTTCAGCTTTCGCGATGCCCGCCCCGACGACCTCGACGCCTTGCTCCACCTGGAGAACCAGTGCTTCGAACTCGATCGCCTGTCGCCGCGCAGCTTCCAGTGGATGATCAGCCGCGCCCACGCCAGCCTGGCGGTGGCCGAGGCCGCAGGCCAGGTCATGGGCTACGCGCTGCTGCTGTTCCACCGCGGCACCTCGCTGGCGCGCCTCTACTCCATCGCCATCGCCCCCGGCGCCCGTGGCCACGGGCTCGGCAAGGCACTGCTGGCGGAGGCGGAGCGCCGCGCCCGCGACCACGACTGCGCCTACCTGCGCCTGGAGGTGCGCCCGGACAACCACCCCGCCATCGGCCTCTACGAGCGGTTCGGCTATCGCCGCTTCGCCTGCATCGACGACTACTACGAGGACCACGCCCAGGCGCTGCGCTACGAGAAACGCATCGTCCAGCGCCCGCTCGACGCCGCGCGGGCGGTGCCCTACTACCAGCAGAGCACCGAGTTCACCTGCGGCCCCGCCTGCTTGTTGATGGCCATGGCCGGCCTGCAACCGGGCCGCCCGCTCACGCGGCGCGAGGAAGTGCAGCTGTGGCGCGAGGCGACCACGGTATTCATGACCTCCGGCCATGGCGGCTGCAGCCCCCAGGGGCTGGCCCTGGCCGCCTGGCGCCGCGGCTTTCGCGTGCGCCTGCAGGTCAGTGTCGAAGGCCCCTTGTTCCTCAGCGGCGTGCGCAGCGAAGGCAAGCGCGAGGTCATGCGCCTGGTGCACGAGGCCTTCTGCGACGAGCTGCGCGAAAGCGACGTGGAGCAGGTGCCCGCCAGCCGCCAGGGCCTGCCCGCGCAGCTCGCCGAAGGCGGCCTGCCGCTGGTGCTGATCAGCAGCTACCAGCTGACCCGCACCAAGGCTCCGCACTGGGTGCTGGTCACCGGCTGCGACGAGGACTTCGTCTACCTCCACGACCCGGACATCGACCACAGCCGCCACCGCCAGGCGCTGGACTGCCAGCACATGCCGGTCAGCCATGCGCGCTTCCAGCGCATGCGCCTGTTCGGCGGCAACAAGCTGCGTGCGTCCGTCGTCCTCTACCCGCCCGGCGACCCTCACGCCGCCAGGCGCAGCGACAGTTCCACGTCCTCGGCGAAGGGCACGGAGAGGTAGCCGCTGCCCGCCTCGCGCACCCGCGCCAGGTACTCGGGGCTGTGGTCGGCGTTGTCGGCGATCACCAGCGCGCCTGGGCGCAGGCGGCTTTCCACGAGGGCGAGGATCTCCGGGTAGAGCGCCTTGGCACCGTCGAGCAACAGCAGGTCGATGGATTCGGGCAGGTCCTGGGCCAGGGTGCGCAGCGCATCGCCCACGCGGAACTCCACCAGGTCCTCCAGCCCGCCGGCGGCGAGGTTGCCTCGGGCCCGCGCCACCTTGGTGGGCTCGAACTCGCTGGTGATCAGCCGGCCGCCGCCGTTGTCGCGCAGCGCGGCGGCCAGGTGCAGCGTGGAGATGCCGAAGGAGGTGCCGAACTCGACGATGGTCCGCGCACCGCTGCTGCGCGCCAGCATGTACAGCAGGCGGCCGGTCTCGCGGGAGACGGGCAGCGCCACGTCCTTGAGGCGGCCGTAGAACTCGCGGTATTCGGTCTTGCTCTGCATCAGCCGCGCCACTTCGCCCTCGGCGAGGTCGGAAAGGCTCGGCCCCAATGCCTGCCAGGCCGTGTCGGCCTCGGCGAACAGGCGGTCCAGCAAGGCGGTGAGAGCGGGTTGGGTCAGGGTGTTCATGCAAGGTCTCCAGGCGTCGTTGAGCGCATCGTTGGCGCCGGAATAGAATGCGATCAATCCATCACATTTCACTATTCGCATTGCCAGGCCCCGCCATGACCGAACGCCAGAACCCGCGTATTTCCTCGCGCAAGCAACCCCAGCAGGCCCGCTCCAACGAGCTGGTCGCCACCATCCTGCAGGCCGCTGTTCAGGTTCTGGCCAAGGAAGGCGCCCAGCGCTTCACCACCGCCCGGGTGGCCGAGCGAGCCGGCGTCAGCGTCGGCTCGCTGTACCAGTACTTCCCCAACAAGGCGGCCATCCTGTTCCGCCTGCAGAGCGACGAGTGGCGCCAGACCAGCGAGCTGCTGCGCCGCATCCTCGAAGACCTCGCCACCCCGCCGCTGCAACGCCTGCGCACCCTGGTCCACGCCTTCCTCCACTCCGAATGCGAGGAGGCCGACATGCGCATCGCCCTCGACGACGCCGCCCCCCTCTACCGCGACGCCCCCGAGGCACGGGAAGCCAAGGCCGCGGCCGGGCGCATCTTCGAAACCTTCATGGAAGAGGTCCTGCCCCACGCCTCCGAAGCCGCCCGCACCCTGGCCAGCGAGCTGATCACCACCACCCTAGGCACCGTGGGCAAGCAATTCTCCGAACGCCCGCGCACGAAGGAGGAGATCGAACGCTACGCCGACGCCATGGCCGACATGTTCGGCGCCTACCTGGAAGCGGCCGCTGCGCGGGGATAGAGGGAGCGGAACACCGCAGTGCAGGGCCGGACATCGCCGCGTTGGGCCTCGCCGCGCTCGGTGGGCTGAAGCCCACCCTACGAAAGCGCCGTGCCACCGCGCGGGCATGACCACCTGTAGGGTGGATGGCGCTCTTTTCATCCACCAATCGAGGTCGGATCGGGGCACATCGTCAGGTCCCAAGCCCCGCATCATTGGGTTTCGCGGCGCACCGTAGGTCGGGTGCAACCCGGCAATGTCGTGTATCCCGGGCGTTCATCGCGAATGAATTCGCTCCCACAGGGTGGCGGCGGATGAGCGGAGTCGGCCGGGGCACGCGTTTATGCCTGACGCGCCGCATCGATGGGTTTCCCGGGGCTCTACCCATCCTACGGGGATGTCGGCCCCATCGCGGCGGATGAACATGACCGGTGCGTAGGATGGATGGCGCTCTTTTCATCCACCAGGCGGGGTAGGTCCTGCACATCCGAATTAACCAATGAGCACCGGACGGTGGGCTGAAGTCCACTCTGCAAGAGCCGGACAGGCAACTTACGGCCGCCAACTGCCGCGCGCAGACATGCATCCGAAGTTGCCACTCTCGATGCGTTACTTGCTCAAATAACGTTGCCCCGACAACAACTTCCAGAGCGCCTATTCCATATCGATATGGCCTGCATCGTACTGTTGTATTGGTGGCGCAAGAGTTCGCTTGGATAGCATCGGCGCACTTTTCCTGCCGATGAGAACAATAAGGTGAATTTAGGAAAGATCATCAGCCGCAGCGCGCTGTACTGGCCCGACCACGAAGCGCTGATCGACAGCCGGCAACGCGTCACCTTCGCCCAGCTCGAACGCCGCACCAACCGCCTGGCCTCCGGCCTCCTGGCCCTCGGCCTGGCCGAGGGTGCGCACGTGGCGATCCTCGCGCTCAACCGCGTGGAGCTGGTGGAGGCCGAGGTGGCCTTCTACAAGGCCGGCATGGTCAAGGTGCCGATCAACGCCCGTCTCTCCCTGGACGAGATCATCCAGGTGCTCGACGACTCCCACAGCCAGGCGGTGATCGCCGACGAGCGCTTCGCCGCCGCGCTGCATGCCCGCCGTGGCGAGCTGCCGCGCCTGCGCCTGATCGTCTCGCTGGACGACGCCGCCGGCGACGCCGGCTACGCCAGCGTGCTGGAACGCGGCAGCGAGACCCCGGTGCACTGCGACCCGGCCGACGACGCCCTGGCGGTGCTGCACTACACCTCCGGCAGCTCCGGCGTGCTCAAGGCCGCGATGCTCTCCTTCGGCAACCGCAAGGCGCTGATCCGCAAGAGCATCGCCAGCCCCACCCGCCGCGCCGCGCCGGGCGACGTGATGGCCCACGTCGGCCCCATCACCCATGCCAGCGGCATGCAGATCATGCCGCTGCTGGCGGTGGGCGCCTGCAACCTGCTGCTGGAGCGCTACGACGACCAGTTGCTGCTGGAGACCATCCAGCGCGAGCGGGTGACACGCCTGTTCCTGGTGCCGGCGATGATCAACCGCCTGGTCAACGTCCCCGGCGTCGAGCGCTTCGACCTCTCCAGCCTGCGCCTGGTGATGTACGGCGCCGCGCCCATGGCTCCGGCCCTGGTCAAGCGCGCCATCGCCCTGTTCGGGCCGATCCTCGCCCAGGGCTACGGCGCCGGCGAGACCTGCTCGCTGGTCACGGTGCTGACCGAGCGCGACCACCTGATCGAGGGCGACGACCACAGCCGCCTGGCCTCCTGCGGGCGCTGCTACTTCGAGACCGACCTGCGCGTGGTCAACGAGGACTTCGAGGACGTGCGCCCCGGCGAGATCGGCGAAATCGTGGTCAAGGGCCCGGACATCATGCAGGGCTACTGGCAGGCGCCGGAGCTCACCGCCGAGGTGATGCGCGACGGCTACTACCTCACCGGCGATCTGGCCAGGGTGGATGAGCGCGGCTACGTCTTCATCGTCGACCGCAAGAAGGAAATGATCATTTCCGGCGGCTTCAACATCTACCCCACCGAAGTGGAGCAGGTGCTCTACACCCTGCCCCAGGTGTTCGAGGCGGCGGTGGTCGGCGTGCCCGACGAGCAATGGGGCGAGGCGGTGCGCGCGGTCATCGTGCTCAAGCCCGGCGAGAGCCTCAGCGCCGAGCAGGTCATCGAGCACTGCGGACGCTCCCTGGCCGGCTTCAAGAAGCCGCGCGCGGTGGACTTCGTCCGGGAACTGCCGAAGAACCCCAACGGCAAGGTCGTGCGCCGCCTGATCCGCGAAGCGTACTGGCAGAACAGCGAACGACGGATCTGACGGGAGACACGCACATGATCGAACCAAGCGAAAAGGCCGCGCGCATCATCGCCGGCATCCAGGCCTTCGTCCGTGACGAGCTGGCCCCGCTCGCCGAGCGCGAAGGCATCCTCTGGGGCGAGCCGGTGCCCCGGCCGCTGCTGCGCGACATCTGGCGCCGCTCCTGCGAACTGGGCTTCTACAACGTGATGCTGCCCGAAGCCCTGGGCGGTGCCGGGCTCAACGTCGCCGAGCTGTGCGCGGTGAAGGAAGCGGCGGTGCTCACCGGCTCGCCCCTGGCCCCGCACGTGCTGGGCGAGCTCTCCGGGCCGCCGCGCATCGGCCACCTGTTCCGCGTGGCCAGCGAGCACCAGGTCGAGGCCTTCCTGCGCCCGGTCTGCCGCGCCGAGAAGGCGGTGTGCTTCGCCCTCACCGAGGCCGAGGCCGGCTCCGACGCCACCGCCATCACCACCGAGGCGCGCCTGGAGGGCGATCACTACGTGCTGCGCGGCGCCAAGCGCTACATCTCCGGTGCCTCCTATGCCGACCTCGCCGTGCTACTCGCCGTCACCGGCCCCGGTCGCGGCCCGCAGGGCATCTCGGCGTTCTTCGTCGACCTCGCCGCGCCCGGTGTGCGCGTGGACTGCGACTATTCGGTGATGTCCGGCGGCGGCGCCCATGGCGACATCGTCCTGGAGGACGTGCGCGTGCCGGTGGCCAACCGCATCGGCGGCGAAGGCGAAGGCTTCAAGCTGGCCATGGGGCGCATCACCCTCAACCGCCTGCTGCATTGCCCCACCATGCTCGGCATGGCCGGCCTGGCCTTGCAGCTGTCGCTGGACCACGCCCGCACCCGCAAGCAGTTCGGCCAGCCCATCGCCATGTTCCAGGCGGTCAACCACATGCTCGCCGACATGGCCACCGAGCTCTATGCCGCGCGGGCCATGATGTACGCCACGGCGGCCAACAACGATGCCGGCGGCGACATCAAGGTGCAGGCGCCGATGTGCAAGCTGTACGCGTCGGAGACCGCCTTCCGCATCATCGACAAGGCCGTGCAGGTGCATGGCGGCGCGGGGCTGATCAAGGGGCATCCCGTCGAGTGGCTGTTCCGAGCGAGCCGTATGATGCGCATCCTCACCGGCACCAGCGAGATCCAGCGCAACACCATCGCCAAGGGCATCCTGATGCCGGGCTGAGCCCCGACGCGCACTCCCGGGGGCGCGCCGGCCACGAATCCGGCCGCCCCCGTGGGCTGCGCCCTTGCGCGTTTTCCGCCCTGCACGGCCCCGGGCCGTCGCAGCCCCGTCCGCCAGGGAAGCCGGACGGGCTTCCAGAACAAGAACAACGAGAGTCCCCATGACCCGAGAAGACACTGCCTTCCGCCCCGGCCCCGCCTGGACGATCGCCTTCCTGCTGGCCTTCATGATGCTGGTCAACTTCCTCGACAAGGTCGTCATCGGCCTGGTCGCCGTGCCCATGACCGAGGAACTGGGCCTGTCGCCCACCGAGTTCGGCCTGATCGGCGGCGCCCTGCACTGGCTGTTCGCCGCTTCCGCCGTGGTCGGCGGCTTCCTCGCGAACCGCCGCCCGACCCGCACCCTGCTCCTTGGCATGGGCCTGTTCTGGGCCCTGATCCAGCTGCCCATGCTGCTGGCCAGCTCGCTGTGGATGATCGTCGCCTGCCGCGTGCTGCTCGGCATCGGCGAGGGCCCCGCGTCCCCCGTGGCCACCCACGCGCTGTACAAATGGTTCCCCGATGATCGCCGCAGCCTACCGGTGGCCCTGCTGCACTCCGGCAGCGCCATGGGCCTCCTGGTGGCCGGCGCGATGATCCCCTGGGTCAGCCTGCACTACGGCTGGCGCACCAACTTCGCCGTGCTCGCCGTGATCGGCCTGGTGTGGTGCGGGCTGTGGCTGCTGCTGGGCCGCGAGGGCACGATCGATTCCCTGCGCCGCGGCCAGCTGGCGACGCCCGACGCCCACCGCCTGCCCTACCGCCGCCTGCTCGGCGACCCCAGCGTGCTGGGCAACTACCTCTGCCATTTCGCCGCCAACTGGTCGCTGGCCCTGACCCTGACCTGGGTGCCCAGCTACCTGCAGGTCGGCCTGGGCATGGACCCGCTGCGCACCGGGCACATGTTCGTGCTCTTCGTGGTGGTCACCACCCCGCTCAGCCTGTTCATGGCCTGGGTCTCCCAGCGCCTGCTGCGCCGCGGCCTGCCCTCGCGCCTGGCGCGTGGCGCCTTCGTCTCGCTCTGCCTGATCGCCGGCGGGCTGTTCTCCGCCTCGCTGATGCTGGAGCTGCCGGTCGCGGTGCGCATCGTCAACCTGACCCTCAGCGGCGGCCTGGCCCTGGTGATGTATTCGGTGGGGCCGGCGATGCTCGCCGAGTTTACTCCGGCCAGCCAGCGCGGCGGCATCCTCGCCATCGGCAACGCCGTGGCCTCGCTGGCGGGCCTCTCGGCGCCGGTGGTCACCGGCCTGCTGGTGAGCGGCGCCGGTGCCGCCCATCCGCAGGGCTACGCCCAGGGCTTCCTGGTCTGTGGCGCGGTGCTGGTGGTGGCGGGCCTGGTCGGCCTGGTGACCATGAACCCGCAGCGCTCGCGGGAGCGCCTGGCTCAGGAAGAGACGTCGGCCGCCTGCTCGCGGGCCTGATCGCCCTCGGCGCCGCGCTCGATCAGGGCGCCGCGCCAACGCCCGCTGTTCACCGCCTCCACCAGCAGCGATCGCACCAGGTCACGCATGCAGGAGGCCGCGAAGGACAGCGGCCGGTGCACCGAATGGGCGATGGACACGGTGCGGGTGATGCGCGGCTCGACGATCAGCCGCGCGGTGGTCGGCTGGAACAGCTCCAGCAGCGGCGGCCAGTTGCTGATGGTCGCCGCCAGCCCGCTGCGCACCAGGCTGGCGATGCCCGGCGTCGACTGTTGCTCGTAGGCCACGTTCAGCACCACCCCCGCCTCCATCGCCGCCTGCTCGATGCGCCGCCGCAGGTGCAGCGCACGCGGCGCCATCACCAGGCGCGTGGCGCCCGCCTCGGCGAGGCTGATGGGCGTCTCCTCCCCCTCGCCGTGCCCGACCCAGTAGAGGTCCTCGACGAAGATCGGCTCGGCGGCCACATGCTGCAGTTCCTCGGCATTGGGCAGCACGCCGAAATCCACCTTGCCCAGTTCGATGGCCTGGCCGCCCTCGCGGGTCAGCCCGTCGCACACCGTCAGGGCGATGCTGGGGAATTTCTCCGCCGCCCGGGAGATGATCTCCGGCAGCAGCAGCGCCGAGGCCGTCGCCGGGATGGAGATGGACACATGGCCCTTGGGATCGCCCCGCGTGGAGGTCAGTTCGTCCTTCACCGAATCCAGCTTCTGCACCACCGAACGCGCCACCTCGTAGAGCTGGCGCCCCGCGTCGGTGAGCGCCACGCCGTCGTGCTGGCGCTCCAGCAACTGCAGTTCCAGTTCGCTTTCCAGCAGGCCGATCTGGCGGCTCAGCGCCGGCTGGGCGATGTAGGCCCGGCGTGCGGCAGCGGAGAAGCTCCCGGCTTCGGCGATGGCGATCAGGTAGCGCAGCTGTTTGAGGGTCATGCGGTTCTCACTGGGTATGCCGAAGCGTTATGGCAACTATCCGAAGACACTATTTGTGGGCCTTTTCGAGGGCACCTAGTATCGCCGAAACACTAAAACGAAGGGAGTAGCCAACGCACTTGAATACCCGCGCATAACAATAAGAACCGTTGTTTCGACCCCTCTTCAAGTTCGAACAGCCCCACCGCCGAATATGATCGGTTCGTTATAGACGGGCCGGGGTCCTTATTGCCTGAACAACTTCGGAACTTATTGTCCCTGCGCGTGAAACCGACTGTTCACTCGACAACAAAGAGGATAATGAGTGATGAGATCCACGTTGCACGGCATCATCAAACCGCCTTACCTGCTGACCCTCCTGAGTTGCATGATCGGCAACGCCATGGCCGTCGATTTCCAGTTCGGCGACCTCGAAGGCCAGCTCGATTCCTCGCTGTCCATCGGCACCAGCCTCTCCACCGCCAACCCCGACCCGAAACAGCTGCAGAGCGCCACCGGCGATGACGGCCGGCGCAACTTCCGTTCCGGCGATGCCTTCTCCGGCATCTTCAAGGGCAGCCACGACCTGGAGCTGCGCCACGGCGACGCCGGCCTCTTCCTGCGCGGCAGCTACTGGTACGACACCGTGCTGCGCGACCAGGACCAGCGCTTCAAGAACGTCGAGGACGACAACCGCAAGCGCTCGGCGAAGACCGCCGGCGCCGAGCTGCTCGACGCCTTCCTCTACTACAACTACGCCATCGCCGAGCAGCCGGGTTCCGCACGGCTCGGCAAGCAGGTGGTGAACTGGGGCGAGAGCACCTTCATCCAGGGCGGCCTGAACGTGATCAACCCCTTCAACCTCTCGGCGCTGCGCCGTCCGGGTTCCGAGGTGAAGGAAGGCCTGGTGCCGGTGAACATGTTCTACGTCTCGCAGAACCTCACCGATTCCCTCTCCGGCGACTTCTTCTACCAGCTCGACTGGGAACAGACCCAGCTGGACAACTGCGGCACCTTCTTCTCCAGCAACGACTTCCTCGCCGACGGCTGCAACGGCCTCGACGTCGGCGCCAACCTCACCGGCAACGCGTCGGCGGTGGCCGGCCTGACGCCCTTCGGCGTGAACCTCACCGGGGAAGGCATCCGCATCCCCCGGGCCCAGGACCAGGACGCCCGCAACAGCGGCCAGTGGGGCCTGTCCCTGCGCTGGTTCGCCGCCGCCCTGGACACCGAGTTCGGCGCCTACCTCGCCAACTACCACAGCCGCCTGCCCTACATGGGCACCGTCAGCAGCGCCTACTTCACCAACACCGCCTTCGCGCCGCAGCTGTGCGCCAACCTCGGCGTGCCGCTGGCCAACTGCGCGGCCTTCCTCGCCGGCAATACCGGGCAGACGCTGGCCGGCGCGCTGCGCATGGGCACCTCGCACTACACCGCGCAATACCCGGAGGACATCCGCCTCTACGGCCTGTCGTTCTCCACCAACCTGGCCACCGGCACCGCGCTGCAGGGCGAGATCAGCTACCGGCCGAACATGCCGATCCAGCTCAACGGCACCGACATCATCCAGTCGCTGCTCAACAACGCCTCGCGCTCGCCACTGATCGCCGACGGCACCCGCGCGGCGCAGAACGGCGTGCTGTTCGACGGCTACCGGCGCAAGGAAGTGACCCAGGCCCAGGTCACCGCCACCCACTCCTTCGCCCAGGTAATGGGGGCGGACCAGCTGGTGCTGGTGGGCGAAGCCGGCGCTACCTGGGTCGGCGGCCTGGAAGGCACCTACGGCCCGCGCTACGGCCGCAGCGGCACCTTCGGCAGCGGCGTGCTGGCCAACAACGCCGTGTGCCTGTCGACCTCGCGCACGCCACAGCACTGCAACGACAAGGGCTTCCTCACGCGCTTCTCGTGGGGCTACCGGATGCGCGCGGCGCTGAGCTACCCCAACGCGGTGGCCGGCATCGACCTGCGCCCCAACCTGTCCTGGCAGCACGACGTGGACGGCAACGGCCCCGGCGAGGGCTCGGCCTTCAGCGAAGGTTCCAAGGCCATCAGCGTCGGCCTCGATGCCTCGCTGAACAACACCTACAACGCCAGCCTGGCGTACACCGACTACATCGACGGCGACTACGGCACACGCGGCGACCGCGACTACGTGTCCATCAGCGTCGGTGTCAACTTCTAAGCGGAGTCCAGCATGAAACCCACCCACTGCCTGACCCATGGCGGCGCCCTGCTCTGCGCCTTCCTCCTGGCCGGCCACACCGGCGCCGCCGTCACGGCCGAAGAAGCGGCCCGCCTGCAGGGCGAGCTCACCCCCATCGGCGCCGAACGCGGCGCCAGCGCCGACGGCCGCATCCCCGCGTGGGACGGCGCCACCGTCAACCCGCCGCTGGCGAGCAACGGCACGCCCAGCGACCCCTACGCCGGCGAGAAGCCGCTGTTCACCATCGATGCCGGCAACTACACCCAGTACCAGGACCAGCTCAGCCCCGGGCAGATCGCCCTGCTCAAGCATTTCCCCGAGAGCTTCCGCCTGCCGGTCTACCCCACCCACCGCTCGGTGCCGGTGAGCGATGCCGTGCGCGACGCCGCCGCGCGCAACGCCACCCACGCGCACCTGGTGAACAACGGCAACGGCATCGAGGATTTCGCCGGCGTGATCGCCTTCCCCCTCCCCAAGGACGGCCTGGAGGTCCTGTGGAACCACATCACGCGCAACCGCAACCGCAGCTTCAGCGTCGTCTCCGACAGCGCCGCCCCCCAGAAGGACGGTGCCTACACGGTGATGACCACCCAGCAGTACTTCACCCGGCGTGACGCGATCACGGGCCTCGCGCCGGACCAGGCGCGCAACATCCTCTACTACTACAGCCACAAGCTCACCGCGCCCTCGCGCATGGTCGGCGAGGTGGTGCTGGTGCACGAGACCCTCGACCAGGTGGCCGAGCCGCGCCTGTCCTGGGTCTACAGCGCCGGCCAGCGCCGCGTGCGCCGCGCGCCGAGCATCGCCTACGACACCGCCGGCCCCACCACCGCCGGCCTGCGCACCGCCGACAGCCGCGACATGTTCAACGGCGCGCCGGACCGCTACGACTGGAAGCTGGTGGGCAAGAAGACCCTCTACGTGCCGTACAACGCCTACCGCCTGGCCTCGCCCGAGGTGCCCTACGACACGCTGATCCGGCCGGGGCACGTCAACCCGGACGCCACCCGCTACGAACTGCACCGCGTGTGGGAGGTGGTCGCCACCCTCAAGCCGGGCCAGCGCCACATCTACAGCAAGCGCCACTACTTCATCGACGAGGACACCTGGGCCATCCTCGAGGCCGACCACTACGACAGCCGTGGCGAGCTGTGGCGGGTCGGCGAGGCCCACGGTTTCTACCACCCCAGCGGGCAGTCGGTGGTGGCCGCGATGGAGGTGACCTACGACCTCAACAACGGCCGCTACCTCGCCTCGGGGCTGACCGGCGAACAGCGCAAGCCGTTCGACTTCAGCTACCAGGCCAGCGCCTCCGACTACTCGCCGGGCGCGTTGCGCAGCAAGGGCCTGCGCTGATCCCACCCACGCCGCCGGCCCCCGGGCGCGGCGGCTCCACCGTGCAGGCCACCATGAACGAACCACGCTCCCGCCAGCCCCTGTCGCACGCACTACTGGGCGGCGACGAACCCGACCCGCGCTTCACCCTCGCCAACGAGCGCACCTTTCTCGCCTGGGTCCGCACCGCCCTCGCCCTGCTGGGCGGCGGCATCGCCGTGGAGACCTTCGCCGGGCACGCCTTCGAGCCCCGCCTGCGCCTGGTCATCACCCTCGGCCTGCTGTCGCTGAGCCTCCTCGTCAGCCTGGGCGCCTGCCTGCGCTGGCTGGCGGTGGAGCGCGCCCTGCGTCATCGCCGCGCCCTGCCCCTGCCGGCCCTGGTGCCGGCGCTGGCACTCGGCTGCTGCGTGGCGGCGCTGATCCTGGCCGGGCTGTTCTGGCCGCGCTGGCATGCGTGAAACCCAGGCCGAACGCACCGAACTCGCCTGGCGCCGCACCCAGCTCTCGCTGCTGGTGATCGCCTGCCTGGCCCTGCGCGGCGCAGAACCGACGCTGGCCCTGCTCGCCCTCGGCAGCGCCACCGCCCTCTGGCTCGGCCAGCGCCCGCGCTACCGCCACGGCCTCGCCATGCTCCGCGACGAACGCGGCCAACCCCGCACCACCGCCGTGTTCGGCACCGGCCTGGCGATGGTGGCGATGACGCTGCTGGCGATGGTGAAGGCCGCGATCACGGGCTGACCCGCATCCCCAGGCTGAAGCCCGGGCTACGCAGGCGGATGCGATGGCCAGTAACCGGACCGCGGAGCGTGCACCTGGAGCTCGCCGGAAGCAGCGTGCGGTGGTCTCGAGAACGGCGCTTTCAAGGCCATTCTGGATGCCTGGAACGCCCACCGCATGGGTTTCGCTTCGCTCTACGCCATCCTACGAAAGCCGCCAGCCCCAGCGTTCACCCGGTGGTGATGCGCACATCAACGTGAAGTATTGAGCATCGATGTTGGGGCGGCCGCCAGACGCCCCTTCAGGAGGCCGAGCGCAATCGTCGTTTCAGGGGTTGAGCGACATGGATGTCGCGAAAGGCGTACCGGGCCATGGATGGCCTGTTACGCCGGGCCCCTGAAACGATGATGGAGCGAGGGAACCCGACGTAGTCGGGCCGGATGCAGGGGCGGGCGCTTTTGGTTACTTTTCTGTGGTTCGGCATCCCGACGCTTGAGAAAAGTGACTCGCCCGGGGGGGGGGGGCGAAACAGAAACCATCAGCAAAACTCGCTAATCGGCTTGGCCATAAACCTTCCAGCAACACTTAGCGCAGACGACACCAAAGAATTCACTCCTGCGTGTTTCCCCAATGCGCAAACACCCTGCCCACCGGCCCGGCGGGCAGGGCGCGCGGTTCAGGGGGTGACGAGGTTGAACTGCGGGTTGGGCTCGTCCAGCCCGCCGAGCAGCCGCAGCAGCTTGATCCGTCCCTGGTCGATCTCGATGCCGCCGATCATCGACTCCTTGAGGAAGCCCGTCTCCTTGAGGGCGATGCGGTCGAGCAGCGCCTTGGTCATGCTCAGGCTGACGTCCGGCTTGGCGTGGCGCGCGCCGTTGCGGTGGGTGAGCACGCCGTTGCGCAGGGTCAGGGCGTAGTCCTCGCCCAGGTCGCTGAAGCGCCAGTTGATCAGCAGGTCCTCGTCGGCCGCCTTCATCGCGTCGATGCGCACCGCCAGGTAGTCGAAGAACAGGCTCGGGGTCAGCGCACGGATCATGTCCGGCGCGCTGTTGCGCGCCTTGGCCCGGGCCACGCCCTGGCGCAGTTCCAGCGCGCCGCTGAGGTAGACATTGCGCCAGGTGGCGTTCTCGCTCTGGTAGCCGAGCTGTTCCAGGGTGTCGGCCTGCAGCTCGCGCGCCGCCTGGTTGTCCGGTTCGGCGAAGACCAGGTGGTTGAGCAGTTGCGCCGCCCAGCGGTAGTCGCCGCCTTCGACCGCCTTGCGGGCGAAGGCCAGCACCGCGTCAGGGCCGCCCATGGCCTCGACGTAGCGCTTGCCCGCCTCTTCCGGCGGCAGCGGGTCGAGGTTGGCCGGGTTGCCGTCGTAGAAGCCCATGTAGCGCTGGTACACGGCGCGCACGTTGTGGCTGAGGGAGCCGTAGTAGTCGCGGCTGTACCACTTGCCGGCCAGGCGCGGCGGCAGGGTGGCGAGCTTTGCGGCGATCTCGGTGGGCGTCAGCCCCTGGTTGATCAGGCGCAGCGTCTGGCTGTCGAGGAAGGCGTACATGTCGCGCTGGTCGGCCAGGTACTCGCGGATGCGCGCGCCGCCCCAGGTCGGCCAGTGGTGCTGGGCGAACAGCACCTCGGCCTTGTCGCCGTAGCGCACCAGGGCATCGTCCAGGTACTGCGCCCAGACCTTGGCGTCGCGCACCAGGGCGCCGCGCAGGGTCAGCACGTTGTGCTGGGTGTGGGTGGCGTTCTCGGCCATGCACAGGGTCTTGAACTGCGGGAAGTACAGGTTCATCTCGGCCGGCGCCTCGGTGCCGGGGGTGAGCTGGAATTCGATCTCCACGCCGTCGACGGTGCGGGTCTCCAGCGCCTGGCCGATGACCTCGCTGGGGGCGATCAGGGTCACCGTGGCGTTGCTCGGCGTGCCCTTGCCCAGGCCCGCGTCCACCTGGCCCCGCTCGCCACGTGGCAGCAGCGAGCCGTACATGTACTGCGCCCGGCGCATCATCGCCGGGCCGGCCAGCACGTTCTCGCTGACCGCGTGCTCGAAGAAGCCGTCCGGGGCGATCACCCGCACCTTGCCGGCCTTCACGTCGGCCTCGTCTATCACCCCGCGCACGCCGCCGAAGTGGTCGACGTGAGCGTGGCTGTAGATCACCGCCACCACCGGCTTGCGCGGGCGGTGCCTGTAGTACAGCTCCAGGCCGGCGCGGGCGGTCTCGGCGCTGATCAGCGGGTCGATGAGGATCAGCCCGCTGTCGCCCTCGATGACGGTCATGTTCGACAGGTCCATCCCCCGCACCTGGTAGATGCGCTCGCCGACCTGGAACAGCCCGGCGATGTTGTTCAGCTGGGCGATGCGCCACAGGCTGGGGTTGACGCTGGCCGGCGCGGCGTTGCCATCGAGGAAGTCGTAGGCCTGGCGGTTCCAAACCTCGCGGCCCTCGGCGTTGGCGATGACGCCCTCGAAGGGCTCCAGCAGGCCGCGCCGGGCGTCGTCGAAATCGGCGGTGTCGGAGAACGGCAGGCGCTGCAGCCAGGCCTGGTTCAGCTCGGCGGTGATGGCCGTGGCGGGCTTGCCGGGGGCGACGGAGTCGGCGTGCACGGTGCCGCAGGACAGGAGCGCCAGGGCGATGGCGCTGAGACGGGAAATGGGCATGAAGGGGCTCTTTCTGGTCTTGTTGGAATGAGCGACCGCAACGGACGCCGCCCGACTGTAGGGAGCACGGCGCGCGCCGACCAATACCAGAGGCGCATGCCCCCCATGCCGCACCGCGATGGCCCGCAATGCACGACGCCTCCCGAAGGAGGCGCCGTGGTCAGGCCCTGGCGGATCAGCGCAGGTCGAAGCGGTCGAGGTTCATCACCTTGGTCCAGGCCGCGACGAAGTCCCTGACGAACTTGTCCCCGGCATCGGCGCTGGCATACACCTCGGCGATGGCGCGCAGCTGCGCGTGGGAGCCGAACACCAGGTCGACGCGGGTGCCGGTCCACTTCAGCTCGCCGGTCTTGCGGTCGCGCCCCTCGTAGCTGTTAGCCGAGGCCGGCTTCCACTCCACGCTCATGTCCAGCAGGTGGGTGAAGAAGTCGTTGGTCAGGGTTTCCGGCCGCTGGGTGAACACGCCGTGCCGGCTCTGCCCGGCGTTGGCGCCGAGCACGCGCAGGCCACCGACCAGCACGGTCATCTCCGGCGCGGTGAGGGTCAGCAGTTGCGCCTTGTCCACCAGCAGCTCCTCGGCGGAAACGCTGTAGCGCCCCTTGAGGTAGTTGCGGAAGCCATCGGCGATGGGCTCGAGGAAGCCGAAGGACTCGACGTCGGTCTGCTCCTGGGAGGCGTCCATGCGCCCCGGCGCGAACGGCACGGTGATGCTGTGCCCGGCGTTCTTTGCCGCCAGCTCGACGCCGGCGCCACCGGCCAGGACGATCAGGTCGGCCAGGGAGATCTTCTTGCCACCGGCCTGGGCGGCGTTGAACTCCGCCTGGATACTTTCGAGGACGGCCAGCACGTTCTTCAACTGCTCCGGCTGGTTGGCTTCCCACGAGCGCTGAGGCTCCAGGCGCAGGCGCCCGCCGTTGGCGCCGCCACGCTTGTCCGAACCGCGGAAGGAGGACGCGGCGGCCCAGGCGGTGGACACCAGTTGCGACACCGAGAGCCCCGAGCCGAGCACCTTGGCCTTGAGCGCGGCGACGTCGGCATCGTCCACCAGCGGGTGGTCGACGGCCGGGATCGGGTCCTGCCACAGCAGTTCCTCGGCGGGCAGCTCCGGGCCCAGGTAGCGGGCCATGGGGCCCATGTCGCGGTGGATCAGCTTGTACCAGGCGCGGGCGAAGGCATCGGCGAGCTGGTCCGGGTTGGCCAGGAAGCGCCGCGAGATCTGCTCGTAGGCCGGGTCGAAGCGCAACGCCAGGTCGGAGGTGAGCATCGAGGGCGCGCGGCGCTTGGCCGGGTCGTGGGCGTCGGGGATCTTGCCGTCGCCGGCGCCCCCCTTGGGCCGCCACTGGTGAGCACCGGCCGGGCTCCTGGTCAGCTCCCACTCGTAGCCGAAGAGGTTCTCCAGGTACTCGTTGCTCCAGCGCGTGGGCGTCGAGGTCCAGGTCACCTCCAGGCCGCTGGTGATGGTGTCGCCGCCCTTGCCGCTGCCGAAGGCGTTCCTCCAGCCCAGGCCCTGCTCCTCCAGGCCGGCCGCTTCGGGCTCGGGCCCGACGTTGTCGGCCGGGCCGGCGCCGTGGGTCTTGCCGAAGGCGTGGCCGCCGGCGATCAGCGCCACGGTCTCCTCGTCGTTCATCGCCATGCGGCCGAAGGTCTCGCGGATGTCCCGCGCAGAGGCCACCGGGTCCGGGTTGCCTTCGGGGCCTTCCGGGTTCACGTAGATCAGGCCCATCTGCACGGCGGCCAGGGGGTTCTCCAGGTTGCGCTGGCCCTGGGCGGTGCGGCTCTCTTCCTGGCCGTGCTTCCCGGGCTCGGCCACCAGGGTGCCGTCACCCGGCTCCTGCACCGCCTTGGTGTTGCCGTAGCGCTCGTCACCGCCCAGCCAGACGGTCTCGGTGCCCCAGTAGACGTCCTCGTCCGGCTCCCACACATCGGGGCGGCCACCGGAGAAGCCGAAGGTCTTGAAGCCCATGGACTCCAGCGCGACGTTGCCGGTGAGCACGATCAGGTCGGCCCAGGACAGGTTGCGCCCGTACTTCTGCTTGATCGGCCAGATGAGCCGGCGCGCCTTGTCCAGGCTGACGTTGTCCGGCCAGCTGTTGAGCGGGGCGAAGCGTTGCTGGCCGGTGCCCGCGCCGCCACGGCCATCACCGGTGCGGTAGGTGCCGGCGCTGTGCCAGGCCATGCGCACGAACAGCGGGCCGTAGTGGCCGAAGTCGGCGGGCCACCAGTCCTGGGAATCGGTCATCAGCGCGTGCAGGTCGCGCTTCACCGCCTGGAAGTCGAGGCTCTTGAAGGCCTTGGCGTAGTCGAAGTCCGGGTCCATCGGATCGGACAGGGAGGAATGCTGGTGGAGGATCTTCAGGTTCAGTTGCTTCGGCCACCAGTCACGGTTGCTGGTGCCGCCGCCAGCGGCATGGTTGAACGGGCATTTCGATTCGGTCGACATCTGGATCCACCTCGGGTCGCGTGTGCCCCTCTGCCCGGAGGGGTCGGAACGGGCGCGCCGGCCACCGCCTGCGGAGCGGCGGTCGACGGGTCGCCACGGCTCCACGGATGCACGGCACAGCGATGTTCCAACAGCGGGCAGCAGGGCTCTGTTGTTATCCCTTCATCAGGTTTGGCGCGGGACCGAGCCCAACGCTAGAGCAAGACTAGACCTCCATTGGAGGAGGTCTAATAGAGGCAGCGTTGGGGGTCGATAGTCTGGCTCTTTCAGCCGTCCCGCCCGTGAAGTCGGGCCTTGGGCCGGGCGCCGACGAACGGCCACCGGCATGCCGATGGTGGGCCGTCCCGGTGCCGGCAAATTGTACCGTTGTGCGGTTTTTCGCGACGCGCCCTTCAGGCCGCCCCGCTGCCCGCCCGTTGCGTGAGTCGCCCCCCCGCGCGCGCCTTCAGGGCCAGCGACAGATCCAGGAGCAGCGCCAGGACGATGGCGCCCAGGGCGACGGCGAACAGCGCCGGGTACTGGCCGCCGCTCGCCGAGAACAGCATCGAATAGCCATAGCCGGCCAGTGCCTGGAAGGTGGCGAAGGACACCGTCGCGCGGCTCCAGGTGGCGGTCTGCCGAGGGTGGTCGGCCACCAGCTGGTGCACCCGCGCCAGGGCCAGCGGCACGATGCCCGGCGGGAAGGAGCCGATCAGCAGCGCCGCCCCTGCCAGCACGCGCAGATCGCCGGACTCCAGCAGCACGCCGAGGGCGACGGCCTGCACCGCCAGCACCAGGCGGATGGCCCTGCGCGCGCCCAGGTGGTCGGCGAGGAAGCCGTACACCACCGGGCCGAGCGTCGCACCCAGGCCGTACAGCGTCCACAGCAGCGCCCCGGCGTGGTGGCCGGCCCCCAGGCTGCGGCTCACGTAGTCCACCAGGAACATCATCGGCGCCACCAGGCCGACCGCCATCAGCGCGTACTGCGCGAACAGCAGGTGGACACCGCCTGCGCCACCGGGTGCGGGCGACGGCGCCGCGTCGGCCAGGTGCACCCCCTCGCGCGGCCAGGCCCACCAGCTGGACAGCGTCAGCAACGCCGCCACCGCGCCGAGCCCGACCCAGGCCTGGCGCAGGCCGGAGGACAGCAGCAGCGGCACCAGGGTCCCGGAGCCGGCGATGCCCAGGCCCAGGCCGAGAAAGATCGCGCCCCCCGCCAGGCCCCGGCGCTGCGGCGGCACCCGCGGCAGGATGGTGCTGGCGGCCAGCACCATGATCACGCCACCGGAAATGCCGGAGAACAGCCGCCAGGCGAAGAACCAGCCCAGTGACAAGGGCACCGCGCAGGCGAAGAACGACAGGGTCACCAGCAGCATCATCGCGCGCAGCACGGCAGGGCTGGAGAAGCGCCGGGCCAGCGGCCGGCCGGCCAGGGCACCGACCAGATAGCCCGCGAGGTTCGCCGCGCCGAGGTAGAACACCGCCGAGGCGGAGAACCAGTGCGCCTCGATCAGCGAAGGCACCAGCGGTGTGTAGGCGAAGCGGGCGAGCCCGATGCCCACCAGGCTGGCGCACATGCCCGCCCAGATGGGCAACCAGGGCGAGCGGCGGGAGGATGCGTGAGACGGGGCGGAATCCATGATGACCTCTCAGGTGACGGAGTCGCGATGAGAGGAGGATAAGCGCGTGGAAAGATGAAATAATGCAGCGTTTTTAAACCGCTGCAATGCATTTTTGCATCACACAGGAGCCCCGGATGAACTGGGACGACGCCCGCATATTCCTCGCCCTGTGCCGCGAACAGACGTTGCGCGGCGCCGCCCGCGCGCTGGTGGTCGACCAGGCCACCGTCGGCCGCCGGCTCGCCTCGCTGGAACAGTCCCTGGGCGCCACGCTGTTCCTGCGCACCTCCGCAGGCTACGCCCTGACCGCCGCCGGTGAGGTGGCGATGGCCGCCGCCCTGGACATGGAAGCCTCGGCCGCCGACCTGCAGCGGCGCATCCTCGGCATGGACGACCGCCTGGCCGGCGTGGTGCGGGTCACCACCACCGAGTCCTTCGCCGCCGACTTCATCATTCCGGCCATGGCGCGCATGCGCCTGGAGCACCCGAACATCGAAGTGCAGCTGCAGGCCTCGACGCAGATGCTCAACCTGACCAAGCGCGAAGCGGACATCGCCGTGCGCAACCAGAAGCCGGACAACCCCGACCTGGTGGTGCGCCGGGTGGCACGCTGGAGCGCGGGCCTGTTCGCCACGGCGGGCTACCTGCAGGCACGCGGCACCCCCGAGCCGGGAGCGGCCTTCGCCGGCCACGACCTGGTGCTCTACCAGCCCTACCTGGACAGCGGCAAGGACGTGACCCTGGCGTCCGAGCCCATCAGCCACGGCCGCATCGCCATCACCTGCACCTCGGGCCTGATGGTGCGCCATGCCGTCGCCAGCGGCCTGGGGCTGGGCGAGATTCCCCTGCCGCTCGGCGCGCGCGATGGGTTGGTGCGGGTGTGGGAAGAGCGCGAGATCCGTCCCTACGACGTCTGGCTGGTGACGCACAAGGACGTGCGCCACACCGCGCGGGTGCGGGTGGTGATCGACGCCATCGCCGAGGCCTTCGCCACGGTGACGGCCTGAAGCCCAGAGGGCCGGCCACCCTTGCGGGCGGCCGGCGCCAGGGTCACTGCGCGAGGAACGCCAGCAGGTCCTCGTTCAACTGCTGCGCGTGGGTCACGGCGAAGCCATGGGGGGCGCCTGCGTAGACCTTGAGCACCGCGCCGGGGATCGACTCCGCCGCCAGTTTGCCGGTGGCCTCCAGCGGCACGATCTGGTCGTCGTCGCCGTGGATCACCAGGGTCGGCACGTCGACCTTGGCCAGGTCGCCGCGGAAGTCGGTGCCGGCGAAGGCGGTCACGCAATCGAGGGTGCCCTTGAGCGAGGCCAGCAGGGCGATGTTCAGGGTCTGGGTGAGCACGCCCTGGGAAACCTGCTGGCCGTGGTTGATGCCGTAGAACGGCGCGGCGAAGTCGGCGATGAACTGCGCGCGGTCCTTCAACAGGCCGTCCTTGATGCCGTCGAACACGGCCCGCTCGACACCCAGCGGATGGTCGGCGGTCTTGCCGAAGATCGGCGTCACCGCGCCCAGCAGCGCCAGCCTGGCGACCCGCCCGGTGCCGTGGCGGCCGATGTAGCGGCTGACGTCGCCGCCGCCCATGGAGAAGCCCACCAGGGTCACCTCGTGCAGGTCCAGGTGCTCGATCAGCTGGGCGATGTCGTCGGCGAAGGTGTCGTAGTCGTAGCCGTTCCACGGCTGGCTCGAACGACCGAAGCCACGGCGGTCGAAGGCGATGGTGCGGTAGCCGCGGCTGCTCAGGTACTGCATCTGGTATTCCCACATGTCGGCATCCAGCGGCCAACCGTGGCTGAACAGCACGGGCTTGCCGCTGCCCCAGTCCTTGTAATAGATCTCGGTGCCGTCACGGGTCACGAACGTTGTCATGCAAACCTCCAGTTGAGCGTGGGTTGGAATCGTCATCGATGGGTGTCGACGAGCCGCGCGCAGCCGTCGAGGCCACCACTATCCACCGCCATCGGACAGCGGGATTGCACGCTTGTGCTGCACTCGCCACGCCCCTGAGAAGCTGCCTTCCGGGCAGGCACCAACGGCGCTGCAACGCGCATTTCAGCGCGCAGTACAGCTCAGCACACCGGTGCAATATCGGCACCGGCGGCTTTGCCATAGTGGTTCGAGCTTCGCCGGTGTCCGCCGGCGATCATCGCCGTATCGCCATCCACGAGGAGACCTCCATGGCCACCGCTTCCGCCGTTCCGGGCAAGACCCTGCTCAACCCGCTGGACCACACCCTGATCCTCATCGACCACCAGTCGCAGATGTCCTTCGCCACCAAATCCATCGACGCGGTGACCCTGCGCAACAACGCCGCCCTGGTGTCCAAGGCCGCCCGGGAATTCGGCGTCGCCACCCTCCTCACCACCGTTGCCGAGAAGAGCTTCTCCGGCCCGATCTTCGACGAGATCAAATCCGTGTTCCCCGAGCACGAGGTGATCGACCGCACCACCATGAACACCTGGGAAGACCCGCGCATCGCCGTGGAAGTGAACCGCCTGGGCAAGGACAAGATCGTCCTCGCCGGCCTCTGGACCTCCGTCTGCATCGTCGGCCCGGCCCTCTCCGCGCTGGACCAGGGCTTCGAGGTCTACGTCATCGCCGACGCCTGCGGCGACGTCTCCGACGAAGCCCACGAGATGGCCCTGCAACGCATGATCCAGCTCGGCGCCCGCCCCATGACCTCGCTGCAGTACCTGCTCGAACTGCAACGCGACTGGGCCCGTGGCGAAACCTACGACCAGACCGTGAAGACCTCCATCGAACACGGCGGCGCCTACGGCCTCGGCCTGATCTACGCCAAGACCATGTTCAACGCCTCCGAAGGCCACTGACGCCCCCGGGGGGCGGCGCTGCCGCTCCCCGCCTCCGCCACGGAGGACACCAGGTGACATACCCCCACGAACCCTCACCGGCCTCCTGCTGCTGGCCGGCAGCCCCGTGCACGCCGACACCACGCCGCCGACGGGTCGCTGCTGGCACGCAACTACCGGCCGGACAACGAATTCCGCTCCACCTCGCCCTCCGGACAGGCCTACCGCCGCGAATGGGCACAGTGTGTGGTCGCCAGCTGGAGTCGTCCCTCACCGCCCCGCAACGCGGCGCCTACAACCTCTTCGAACCCGCCATCTGCCTCGCCCACGTCACCCAGCGCGCCAACGACGCCCAGGGCGGCGCCGACACCGACCGCCTCTACCTGATCATCGAATACACGCTGGGCGGCAGGTTCTGAACCGCAGCACACGAATCACCGCCACGAAGCCGCCGTGCCAGCTCATGGCCACGCCCGCTGTTGAGGATGAAGGGCGCTTTTTCCTCCACCAGCGGGGCTCGACATGACTCCGAACGGTGGACCGATGGAGCGTGGTCCACCCCCACATCCCGGGTCGCTACGGGGTGGCCGGTGGAGGCGCATCGCGATTGAATTCGCTCCTGCGGGGCAAGCCACTCAGCACTCCTGTACAAGGAGCCGCCCCGACACCTGTGATTGACTGCTCCATGGCCGCCCGAGCCGGGCCGGCCGGTCACACGAACCACACGCACAGGCATGAGCATGATCCGTCTAGGCAACGCATGGGTGTCGCTGGAGCGGCGCGAGGCCTTCCACGAGGATGCCCCGGTCCGCCTCGGCAGCCGCGCATTCGATGTCCTCGAGGCGCTGCTGGCGGCGCCCAACCGATTGGTCACCAAGGACGAGTTGATCCGCACCATCTGGCCGGACACCGTGGTCGAGGAGAACAACCTGCAAGTGCACGTCTCCACCCTGCGCAAGGTCCTGGGGCTGGACCGCCAGATGCTCGAGACCATCCCCGGGCGGGGCTACCGCCTGAACCTGGCGCAGATCACCCGCATACCGGTGGGCACCGAAGCCAACAGCGCCGATGCCTACGAGCGCGGCAGCGACCTGCCGCCGGTCCAGGTCCATGTAGTGGACGACGAACCCGCCGTGCGCGCGGCCCTGGTACGCCAGCTTCGTTCCGCCGGCATCAGCGCCGTCGGCCATGAGTCGGCCGAAGCCTTCCTCGGCCACTGCGACTTCGCCCTGCCGGGCTGCCTGCTGCTGGATGTGCGCCTGAGCCAGGGCAGTGGTTTCGACCTGCAGGCCGAGCTGATCCGTCGCGAGGCGCCGCTGCCCATCGTCTTCATGACCGGCTTCGGCACCATCGACATGTCGGTGCGGGCGATCAAGGCCGGCGCGGAGGGCTTCCTGACCAAGCCCTTCGATGAACGGCAGTTGCTCTGCAACGTGCACGAGGCGATGCGCCAGGCGGCCGCGCGGCACGCCGAAAGCCGTCGCCTGGCCGCCGTGCGCCAGCGCTACGCGGAGCTGACGCCCCGCGAGCAGGAGGTGTTCCTGCTGCTCCTGGAAGGGTGCATGAACAAGCAGATCGCGGTGCGACTGGGGCTTCAGGAAGTGACGGTCAAGGTGCACAAAAAGCACATCATGACAAAACTGGGCACACGCACGCTGGTGGACCTGCTGCTGGTGGGTAAGATGCTCGGCAGGCTTCCCGAGCCGCATCAACGCAGCGATCCGCAGGCTTGAAAGGGCCCGCTGACATGCTGTCGGTGGCCACCCCTTCCTCCCACCGTCCAAGGCCCAGCATGCGCGTCGTGTGTGTGATCGACGACGACCCTTCAGTCCGCAAGGGCGTCGCCAACCTCCTCAAATCCGAGGGTTACAGTCCGGTCTGCTTCCAGTCCGGCGAGAGCTTCCTCGCCTCCCCTTGGAAGGAGCAGGCCGACTGCGTGCTGCTCGACCTGTGCATGCCGGGCCTGCAGGGCCAGGACGTGCAGCGCAGCCTCAACGCCCGGGGCAGCAGGGTGCCGGTGATCTGCATGTCGGCCCGCGCCAGCGAACAGGCCATCAGCCTCGCGCGACAACAGGGCGCAGTGGGTTTCATCGCCAAGCCCTTCACCGCCGAGGTGCTCCTGGCGGCCATCGGCGATGCGCTGCAGGGGCGCCCGTGACGCCGCCACCGCGCGCCGCCATCGTCCGCCAGGGCAGAGCCGACGACCTGCTTGCCTTCGACGAGGAGCGGGTGGCCGGGGCGCGCTGGGAGCGTATCGACGAGCACGATTGCCTGACCCGCTGGCGCCTGCATGACGCCACCTCGCAGCGGCGCTGGCTGCTGGTCGGCGCCGGCCCTTCCGCCTGCGCCAGGGAGCAGGCCCGGCTGGACCGCGAATACGCCATGGCGCCCTGCCTGGACGCCGCCTGGGCCGTGCCGCCGCTGGCCCTGCTGACGACGCCGCGCGGCCCGGCGCTGCTGCTCGACGACCAGGACGGCCGCCCGCTGTCCGGCCTGATCATGGGGGCGCTCTCGGTGGAGCGCTTCCTGCGCCTGGCGGTCGCCGCCACCAGTGCCCTGGCCCAGGCGCACCGGCGCGGGCTCGTGCACCGCGACATCCGCCCGGAGAACCTCATCCTCGGCAGCAACGGTGAAATCCGCCTCACCGGCTTCGCCTTCGCCGTACTGGGCGAAGGCTGCCCGGACGCCACCCTGCACAGCGCCGACAGCGGCCTCGCCTACCTCGCCCCGGAGCAGGCCGGCCGCACCGACGCCCCCGCGTCCCAACGCAGCGACCTCTATGCCCTGGGCGTGACCTTCTACCGGTTGCTCACCGGCCACCTGCCCTTCAATGCCAGCGACCCCATGCAGTGGCTGCACCTGCACGTCGCCGTCCCCGCTCCCGCCATCGCCCGCTGGCGACCCGGGCTGCCCGCCGCCCTGGAAGACCTGGTGGCCTGGCTGCTGCACAAGCAACCGGAGAAACGCCCCGAATCGGCCCTGGCGCTGGAAGCCGAGCTGCGCCGCTTCCTCAACGAATGGCGCGAGCTGGGCAGCATCGGCCGCTCCGACGCACAGCGCGACAGCTCTCCCGGCCGCCGCCCGGGCACGCCCCTGGTGGGCCGCGAGTTTGAACTGGAGGCCCTGCGCGAAGCCGTGCAGCGCCTGCAGCGAGGCTGTGGCGGCGCGCTGCTGATCGAGGGCGAGCCCGGCATCGGCAAGACCACCCTGGTGCGCCACCTGTGGCGCAACCTGCCGGCTGACACCCTGCTGTTCGCCAACGGCAAGTGCGAGCAGGCCCGGCACAACCTGCCCTACGCGGTGCTCGCCTCGGCGCTGTCCTCGCTGTTCGCCCGACTGGTGGGCGAGTCACCGCAAGACGCTAAGCGCTGGGGCCAGCGCCTGCGCGATGCGGTGGGTGAGCAAGGCGACCTGGTCGCCCGCGTCGTGCCGGAGCTGGAATGGCTGACCGGCCCCCTCGGCAGTGCCGGCGCGCCACCGGTGAGCGAGGCGCGGCGTCACCTGCACGGCACCCTCCATCGCCTGCTGGGACTCATCGCCCGAGCCGAACACCCGCTGATCCTGTTCCTCGACGACGTGCAGTGGATCGACCAGGAGAGCCTGTCCTTCCTCGAAGAACTCGGTCCCACGCTTTTCAACCACCTGCTGCTGATCGCCGCCTACCGCGACGAGGCGCTCGGCGAAGGCTCCCGGCTGCCGGCCTTCGTCGAGCGTTGCCGCGCCCTCGGCGGCCGTACCCTGGAGATGCGCCTGCGCCCCCTGGCGGCCAACGAGATCGCCACCCTGCTCTCCAGCGAGCTGGACCTGCACCCCGCCGAGCGATCGTTGCTGGCCGGGCGTCTCAGTCAGCGCGGCAACGGCAACCCGCTATTCGTGGCACAGACCATCGCCGTGTTGCGCGAAAGCAGCGAACGGCCCGAAGCGCTGCCGGCGCTGTTCGACGATGTCGCCGCGATGATGCGCTCGCGCCTGGAGCGCCTGCCCGAACGCACCCGTCGCGCCCTCGGCCGCCTGGCGCTGCTCGGCAACCACACACCCCTGGCGGAACTGGCGCTGGTCAGCGGCACCGACGTGCCGCAGCTGCTCAACCTGCTGCGCCCGGCGTTCAAGGCAGGACTGGTGGGCGAATACCAGGACGGCCTCGCCTTCACCCACGACGCGGTCTGGGAGTCCGCCCGCGCGCAACTGCCCGAAGCCACCCGCCAGGCGATGCACCTGGCGTTCGCCCAGGCACTGCTCGATGCCCTGCCCGCCGACGCCCTGCCCGAGGCCGTGTTCCGCGTCGCCACCCAGGTGCTGGCCACCAGCGGCGAGACCCTGGACGCCTCCCGCCGCCTGGACTTCATCGAACTGCTGATGCACGCCGCTCGGCTGGCCAAGGCCTCCGCCGCCGCCTCCACCGCCCTCGCCTACCTGCATCACGCGGCGGCGCTGCTGCAGATGCAGGTGCCGCACCACGAATCCCTCGGCCGCGCCGTTGAGCTGCTCTATGCCCAGTGCCTGATCCTCAGCGCCGACTACCCGGCGGCGGAAACCTTCATCGGTGCACTGCTGGCCAGGACCGACAGCCATGCCGAGCGCTGCGAGCTGCACAAGCTCAAGTGCGAGATCAGCTCCCTGCGCGGCGACTACGCCGGCGCCGTGCTCACCGCCATCGACGGCCTCGCCTCCCTCGGCTTCGAGCTGCCCCGGGACCCCGGCGACGAGGAGACCGAGCAGGCCTGGCGACGCGTGGAGCGCGCATTGGCGGCGCACTCGCCGGAGGCCCTCGACCGCCTGCCCATAGTGCGCGCCCCCCAGCTGCTGGCAACCCTGGAACTGCTTGCCAGCATCGTCATTCCCGGCTCGTTCATCCACCCCAACCTGATGCTGCTGAGCACCTGCCGCGTGCTCGAACTCTGCCTGCAGCACGGCATGAGCGCCGCAGCGGTGCACGCCCTGGCCTGGCTCGGCGTGAGCATCGCCCAGCGCTACGAAGCCTACCGCGAAGGCTTCGAATTCACCGCCCTGGCTCGACGCCTGGCCGACCAGGAATGTTATGGCTCCGCGCGCATCTCGGCGCTGGTGGCCCTGGACCAGGTCAGCGCCTGGACCCGGCCCCTGCCCTTCGCCCTGGAATGCGCCGAGACCGCCTACCGCCGGAGCCTGGCCCAGGGCACCCCGAGCTTCGCCTGCTACGCCAACACCCACGTGGTGTCCGACCTGCTGGTGCTGGGCGCCCCCATCGAGCGCATGCTGCGGCAGATCGACTCCGGCCTGGAGCTGGCACGCAACCTGGAATTCGTCGACGCGCAGAACATCCTCTACACCCAGGCCCTGTACATCCGTCGCCTGGCCGGCGAGGTGGGTACGCCCATACCCATCCCCGCACCGCAGGCCATCGCCGAGCGCGTCGCCCAGAGCAGCATGGCGCCGCTGCATTTCTGGTGGCAGCTGTTCGAAGGCCTGTTCCACTTCCTCGAAGGCGCTTTCGAGCGGGCCGCCGGCCACCTGGACCAGGCATGGTCGCTGACCTGGGCGGCGCCGGTGCACATCCACCAGATCGACCTCGCGCTGTTCACCGTACTCAACCGCGCCGCGCTGCAGACACGTAGCGGCGTGGCCCAGGACTTCGAGCACCCCCTGGGCCGCCTGCGCCTGTGGGCCGGCAGCAACCCGCGCTATTTCGCCGACCGCCTGGCCCTGGCCGAAGCCGAGGTGTTGCGCATAGAGGGTCACGACATGGCCGCGCTGCAGCACTACGAAGACGCCATCGCCAAGGCCACCCAGTGCGGTGCCATCCATATCCGTGGCCTCGCCCACGAGCTTGAGGCTCGCCACCTCGCCGCCCTCGGCCTGGAGTTCGGCGCCCAGACCCACCTGCGCCTGGCGCGCGATGCCTGGCGCCGCTGGGGTGCGAAGAAGCTCGCCGACCAATTGGAGGCGCAACATGCCTTCCTCCGCGAGCAACCCGCCGCACCGCCGCAGGGCGTCGCGCTGCAGGCCATGCAGCATCTGGACATGGTCGCCATCACCCGCGCCTGCCAGGCGCTGTCGCGGGAGATCGAGCCGGACGCGCTGATCAAGACACTGCTGGCCAACACCGCCATGCACGCAGGCGCCACTTACACCGCCCTGCTGCTGGCCGATGACGGGGTGCTGAGGGTCGAGGCCAGCGGCCTGGCCGATGCCGGTGGCATCGACATACGCCTGCGGGCCAACCCCACCGCCACCGAAGCCGCGCCCCTGAGCCTGGTGGCCCACGTGATGCGCAATCACGAATCGCTGGTGCTCGACGGCACCGAGGCGCTGCGCCGCTTCGAGGACGACCCCTACCTGCTGCGCCTGGAATCCGCCTCGGTGGCCTGCGTGCCGCTGCTCAAGCAGAACGAGACCATCGGCGTGCTCTACCTCGAGAACACCCTGACGCCAGGCGCATTCGAACCGGCGCGGGTTGGCGTGCTGGAACTGCTCGCGGCGCAGGCGGCCATCTCCCTGAGCAATGCACGCCTGTACACCGACCTGCTGGCGGAAAACCGCAGGCGACGCCTCGGCGAGGACACCCTGCGCCGCACCCAGGCGCTGATGGCCATCGGTCAGGCGGTGAGCCGCTACAGCACCTTCGTCTGGCGTCCCGCCGAGGAGTGCTCGCCCTGGACGCGGCACCTGGTGGCGGAGCTGGGGCTGGCGCTGCCAGGCACCGGCGACCCGATGCACGACCCGAGCCTGCTGGTGCACCCTGACGACCGCCTGCGCTTCCATGCCACCCTCGCCGCCGCCGTCGCGCAGCACGAGGCCTTCCGCCTGGAGTTCCGCACCGTCGAGCTGGACGGCGGCCCGCGTTACCTGGAGCTGGCCGGCGAGCCCGACGACGGCGCCGAGACCTTCATCGGCGTCATTTCCGACATCACCGAGCGGCGCCGCACCGAGACCGACCTGCGAACCGCGCGCAGCGAACTGGAGCGCACCGCCCAAGCCACCGTGCTCGGCGAACTGGCCGCCTCCATCGCCCACGAGATCAACCAGCCGCTGGCCTCGATCCTGTCCAACGCCGGTGCCAGCATCCGCTGGCTGGAGCGCGCGCAACCGCAGATCGACGACGCCCTGGAAGGCATCCGCGACATCCTCGCCGAGGGCCAGCGCGCAGCGGGCATCGTCACCGCCATGCGCGCCCTCGCCCGCCAGGCACCGCCCGCTCGCGCCCCCGTGCGGGTGGACGAGGTGATCCGCTCCGTGCTCGCCATCACCCAGGCGGACATCCACGACAAGCACGTCAGCGTGACCCTGGCGCTGGCCCGCGACGCCTGCGCCCAAGGGGACGCGGTGCAGCTGCAGCAGGTCATGCACAACCTGATCACCAATGCCGTGGAAGCCATGCAGGCCCTGCCACCCGGCGAGCGGCGGCTGACCATCGCCTCGCAGGCGGTGGGCGGGGACATACTGGTGACGGTGGAGGACACCGGCCCCGGCATCGCCACCGAAGACCAGGCACGGGTCTTCCAGGCCTTCTACAGCACCAAGGCGAGCGGAATGGGCATGGGCCTGGCGATCTGCTCCTCCATCGTCGCCGCCCACGGCGGGACGCTGCGCGCCACCCAGGGGCGCCATGGAGAGAGCCTGTTCTTCTTCATCCTGCCCGCGCTCGGCCAGGCTGAAGAGCGCATTCAGGACGTTTAAGGCTCCCCAAAGGACTCGACGGCAGCGAAGCGGCACTCTGGTGCCACCTTGCACAGGAGAGACGCCATGACCGACCTCGCCGCACCGGTCGCCACCCTCGACCACCGGACCTACGAACTGCTGCTGTCGCTCAAGGACAGCCTCCAGGCACCCGAACCGGCAAGCGGGCAATCCGTGCAACAGGCCAGCCTGCAACTCTGCGAACACCTGCTGCAGCGCTACCGCGCGCCCCGGCCGGCCCGCTGCGAACGCGTCGCCCTGGCCCCCTGGCAGGAGCGCAAGGCCAAGGAGATCATGGCCGGCAGCCTGTCCTCGCGGCTGTTCATCGCCGAGGTGGCCGAGCAGTGCGCACTGTCGCGCAGCCACTTCTCCCGCGCGTTCAAGAAGGCCACCGGGCTGTCGCCCCAGGAATGGTCGCTGCACTACCGCATCCGCCGCGCCAAGGAACTGCTGCTGAACCCGGGCATGCCCATCTCGCGGATCAGCCAGGAATGCGGCTTCTCCGACCAGTCGCATTTCTGCCGCGTGTTCAACAAGCTCGAAGGCACCACCCCGAACAAGTGGCGGCGCTTCCACATGCCCGACATCCAGGCCGCCAGCGCCTGAGCCTTACCCCAAGGGGTAATACCTGAAGGGGTAGACCACCGTTACCGCTGGCTCGATCGCAGGAGCGGGTTCATTGGCCCTGTCTGCGTCAAGTGTTGCCAGGAGGTTTTGGCCAAGCCGATTGCCGAACCTTGCCGATGGTTTCTGTTTCGCCCCCGCTTCATCAACGCTCCAGGGGCCCGGCGGGGTGCTGCCCACTCGACGGGCCATCCCTGGCCCGGCAGCGCTCTCGCGTCTTCGCCGGAATCGTCATCGATGTGCGCATCACGCCCGGTGCGCAGTGGCTTTCGTAGGGTGGCGTAGAGCGAAGCGAAACCCACGCGGTGGGCGTGACAGGGAGCCATGAATGCCCAGGCTTGTGTCTTCGCACGAGCTCGCAACAGCCAACGCAGACGGAGCCAGTTCATTCGCGATGGAGCTTCCGGTCATTCGCAGCCGGCGCCGGCGAGAGGCCTTTCGCGGCTGAAGCCGCTCCTACGGGGGAGCTCCCGGCAGTCCCTGGCCCATTACCCGCGACCGCGCTGCCTGTACCCCGCCGGCGATTCGCCCAGGTGCTGGCGGAACACGCGGCTGAAGGACGCCTGGCTGGGGTAGCCGACTTCCAGGGCGATGGCGCCGATGCTCATCGCCGTGCCTTGCAGCAATTGCTGCGCGCGCTCCAGGCGCAGGCGCGTCACCAGGCTGGCAGGCGGGGTGCCGGCGAGCTGGGTGAAGGCGCGCATGAAGCTGGAGCGCGACATGTTCGCCTCGGCCGCCAGTGCCTCCACCGGCCAGTCGCGCGAGAGATCCGCCAGCAGCGCCAGCGCCGCCTTGCCCAGGCGCCGGTCGCGCAGCAGGGCGAAGATGCCCGGCAGGTCCTGGCGCTCACGCAGGTAGGCGCGCATCACCAGGGTGAAGAGGATCACCGAGAGCCCGTCGACCATCGCCTGGTTGGCCACCTCTTCGCCCTCGGCCTCCAGCCGCATCAGTTCCACCACCGCAGCCAGGCGGCCCTCCGAGGTGGCGCCGGCCTGCACCACCAGCACATCGGGCAAGGCCTCCAGCAGGGTCGCGCGCGGGTTGTAGTGGATGCGCCCGCAGAGCATCTCGAAGCCCTCCCCGCCCTCGCCGATGCGCAAGAGCGGAACGCGCCCGGGCTCTTCGTGCGGGGGCGTCGGGGTGGGCAGGCGGCCCGGCTGGCCGGCCTGCAACAGGTGGGAATCGCTGCGCGGCAGCAGCAGGATCTCCCCCGCGCGCAGGCGTAGGGGCGGCTGGC
Organism: Pseudomonas sp. Pc102; assembly: GCF_018408275.1. Taxonomy (NCBI): domain Bacteria; kingdom Pseudomonadati; phylum Pseudomonadota; class Gammaproteobacteria; order Pseudomonadales; family Pseudomonadaceae; genus Pseudomonas; species Pseudomonas sp. Pc102. The sequence continues at coordinate 3,872,638 of NZ_AP021905.1, forward strand.
CGGCGAGCTCAAGGCGGCACTCGCCGCGCAGCAGGATGTGGTAGCTGGCCTGGCCGGCCGGCAGGCGCGGATGGTCCAGGGACCAATTGCCGTGCAGCTGGCAGCGCAGATCCAGCACGCCACGGAGGTTGGCCAGGTCGATCAGGTGGTCGAATGCGTGCATCGGGACGTTTCGGCAAAGGGATGGGCAGGAATGCAAAACGCCGGGAACGCGCCGGCGGGACACTCTCCTCACCGGCCGATGACCGGCCCCGTGCAAAGCTAGGAGAAGCCATCATGCTGTTCAACTGGTCCGACTACGTTCCCGCCGTGAAGAAAGCCTTCGGCAAGCTCGGCAAGTCCCACCCGAAGATGCTCGCCGCCTACCAGGCCCTGGGCGCCGCCGCCAGCGACGGCGACGCGCTCGACGCCAAGACCCGCGAACTGATCGCCATGGCCGTGGCCATCACCACCCGCTGCGACGGCTGCATCGGCGTGCATGCCGAAGCCGCGCGCAAGGCCGGCGCCACCGAGGCCGAACTGGCCCAGGCCCTGGCCACCGCCATCTCGCTGAACGCCGGCGCGGCCTACATCTACTCGCTGCGCGCCCTGGAGGCCTTCGAGCAGACGGCCTGAGGCCCGGCGCCTTACCCGCGCTAGAGCAGCACGCCCTTCACCGGCTGCGCCGGCTCGGGCGCGGGTTCGCCCAGCAGCTCCAGCACCGTGATCTCGATGTTGCGGCACATGGCGTTCAGCGGCAGGTCGTTGGGCTGGGTGTCGAAGGGGTCGGAAATCTGGTCGCCGAGGGCATCCAGGCCGAAGAAGGTGTACGCCAGCACGCAGACCGCGAAGGGCGTGAACCAGCCGATGGCGTCCACCAGGCAGAACGGCAGCAGGAAGCAGTACACGTGGACGATGCGGTGCAGCATGAGGATGTAGGGATAGGGGATGGGCGTGTTCTTGATGCGCTCGCATCCGCCCAGCACGTACGACAAGCGGGTCAGTTGCTCGTCGAGAGACGCCTGGACCCTCTCGCCCGCCCCCGCCTCGCGGCTCGCCGCCATCACGCGCTGGCCGATCAGCCCCAGCAGCGCGCTGGGCACGTTGCCCTTGCCCGCCAGCTGCGCGCGGGCCGGCGCGTCCAGCAGGCGCTGCACGTCGGCGCCATCGCCCGCGCCACGCAGGTGATCGCGCAACGCATGGCTGAAGGCGGCCAGCGCATCCACCAGCCGGCGGCGCTCGGCTGGCGGCATCGCCGGGGTCAGGCTCAGCAGTTGCCGGGTCAGGTTGCGGGTGACGATCAGCAGCTCGCCCCACAACGTGCGTGCCTCCCAGAAGCGCTGGTAGGCCACGGTGTTCCTGAAGCCGAGGAAGATCGCCAGCGTCAGCCCCCAGAGGGTGAAGGGCGTGGCCGTGAGGATCACCTTGTAGTGATAGAGCGTGCCGTGGGTGGCCACCACCACCGAGCTGATCAGCACGGTGAACAGCACCTTGCGCCAGATGGCCGGGATGATCGACCCCTTGAGGGAGAACAGCAGGACCGGGATCGAAGGATTCTGGGGACGGGTGATCATCGGCTAGGCTCGGCAGGCAGGACGGGGATGGGAGCAACTATAGAGCCTGGCGACCCCGTTTGGCCTGCGCCCCACAGCAAATACCAGCCCGCTCGCAACCCTGTGCCGGCGGCGGGTCCTTCGCAGCTGAAGCCGCTCCCACAAGGAGAGCCTCTGCGGTTGGGCCCAATATCGCTGCGTTGGGCCTCGCTGCGCTCGGCACCAACCTACGACGCCGTGCCCAACTCGAACCAGGGCGCCAACCGGTGTGGTGGATGACGCTCCTTTCATCCACCAAGCGACCTTGCAGCACACACGCATGCCTGCCTCAGAAGTCGTACCGCGCCGTCATCCCCAGCGTCCTCGGGGTGCCGAGCACGCCGGTGTAGGCGCCGTTCGGCGAGTTCCACAGGGTGGTGTAGTAGGTCTTGTCGAAGGCGTTCTTCAGCCACAGCGACACGTCCCACTGGCCGTCCCCGAGGTCGCCGCGCACGCCGGTGGCGAGGTTGACCAGGGCGTAGCTGGGCAACTGGGCGTAGCGCGAGTCGTCGATGGTGCCCACCGCGTGGGAGCGGAAGGCGTAGCTGGCGTTGAGGTACGGGCGCACCGTCTCCAGCTGCCATTCGTAGGTGCCGTTGCCGTTGAAGATCCACTTCGAGGCGCCGACCACGTTGTGCCCGCTGAGGTCGCACGAGGCCGGTGCGCCGGGGCGCAGGGCCACTTCCGCCGGGCAGGGGGCGTCCTCGTAGGCGAGGTAGCGCACGTCGTTGTACGAGCCGTTGGCGTTCAGGGTCAGCCCGCGAATGGGGCGCAGGGTCGCCTCGAACTCCGCGCCCCGGCTGCGCACGCTGCCGGCGTTGGTGAGGTAGCTGGTGAGGTTGACGTCGTCGTAGGCGTTGGCCTGATAGCCGTGGACCACCGTCCAGAACAGGTTCGCGTTGAGCTGCAGGCGGTTGTCCAGCAGCGTGCTCTTGATGCCCAGCTCGGCATCATTGGCGCGCTCGGTGCCGATCAGCAGCGAGTCCGCCCCCGCCACCGGGGCGCTGGCCACGCTGAGGTTCACCCCGCCGGACTTCTCGCCATGGGACAGCGAGGCATAGCCCAGCACCCGGTCGTCGAAGCGGTAGGCCAGGCTGAGCAGCGCCGAGGGGCTGAAGCTGTACTGCGCCAGGTCGCCCGAGTCGTAGGCGCCGACCCGCGCATTGCGTACCGAGGCCGCCGCACCGCTCACGGCGGCGCCGCCTACGGGGGCATTGCGCCCGACCCGCGCCTGCTTCTCCTCGTAGGTGCCGCGCACCCCGGCGGTGAAATCGAGGCGCTCGGTGAGGTGCCAGGTGCCCTGGGCGAACAGCGCGAAGCTGTCGGTGTCGATCCGGCCCTTGCCGATGCTGGTGACGTCGTTGAGCGCGCCGGCCGGCGTGCCGTTCCAGGTGTCGGCCAGGGGACCGTAGTACGTGAACACCTCGTTGCGCATTTCCTGGCGGAAGTAATAGGCGCCGAGCACGTAGTCGAAGGCGCCGCCGGTGGGCGATGCCAGGCGCAGTTCCTGGGAGTACTGCTTATCGCGGGCGGACTGGCCGACGTTGTCCATCACCCGCACATTCAGCTCATCGTCGTTGCGCGGGGTGAAGTCCCACCAGCGGTAGGCGCTGATGGAGGTCAGGGTGAAGTCGTTGGGCAGGGTCCAGTTGGCCTCCAGCGAAGTGCCGCCCTGGAACACCTTCACGCTCTGGTCCGCGTCCAGGTTGACGTGGCGCCCGCGCACCAGGCTCGCGCCCACGGCGGCGGCGCGCTGCTCGTAGCGGTTGACGCCGTTGATGGTCGGCCCGGTGCTGAACAGCGAGCGCGTCCCGGCGCTGGAATCCTCTTCGTTGTAGTCGGCGATCCAGCGCAGGTTGAAGGCCTCGTTCGGCTCGAACAGCAATTGCCCACGGAAGCCCTGGCGGGTGCCGCCGCCCAGGGTGTGGCCATCGTGCTCGTTCTCCACGTAGCCGTTCTCGCGGGTGCGGTAGGCCGACAGGCGCCCGGCCAGGGTCTCGCTCAGGGGGCCGGAGAAACTGCCCTGGTTCTGCACGTAGCCGTCCTCGCCGATGGAGCTGGAGACGCTGCCCTCGGCGGTGAAGCTCGGCTTGCGGGTGCCGATGTTGAGCACGCCGGCGGTGGTGTTCTTGCCGAACAGCGTGCCCTGCGGGCCGCGCAGCAATTCCAGCTGCTCGATGTCCAGCAGGTCGAATACCGCCATCCCCGGGCGCCCCAGGTAGACGTTGTCCAGGTAGATGCCGGCGCTGCCTTCCAGGCCATCGCTGGCCGGGTTGTTGCCCAGGCCACGGATGGACAGGCTCGACTGCCGCGCATGCATGAAGGCGACATTGAGGCTGGGCATCGCCTGCTGCAGGTCCTGCACGCGGTACAGGCGCTGCTCTTCCAGGGTCTGTGCCGAAAGCACGGTCATCGGTGTCGGCACCGACTGCGCCTCTTCGGTGCGGCGGCGGGCGTTGACCGTCACCGCTTGCAGGGTGGTGTCACCGGCCGTGGCGCCGGGTGTGCGCCCGGCCGCCGAGGCATGGCCCGGCGCGCAGGCCAGGGCGACGAGGGTGGGAACCAGCATCCGCAGGGCGGACGCGCAGGGGGGCCGGTTGAAGGGCGTGGTCATCATGGACTCCGGTCATGAGTGGACCCTCGCTGCGCGTGGTCTGCGTAAGCGTGATCGGGTGGTGGTCGTGGGTGGATGGGTGAAGCCGCGCGGTCAGCCGCGCAGCCAGGGGATGTCCCGCGCCGGGTAGCGGTGCGCGCGGAAGATGGCGTTGTTCTCGCCCGGCAGGTAGGCCCGCGAGGCGGCGTCCGGGTAGGCGGCAAAATGCGGGTTGATGTACTCCCACACCACGGCGCCCTCGCGGGTGACCTCGAACAGCCGGCCGAAGTTGGCCTCGGTGATCAGCGTGTTGCCGTTCTCCAGGCGCTGGGCACCGCCCATGAAGGGGGTGAAGAAGGCGTAGCCGGGGGTGTCGGCGTACTGCCATTCGATGCGCTGGGCGATGGGGTCGACCTCGATCACCCGCGAATGGGGCATGGAGATGTGCGGGCGCGAGATGCCGTTGTCGAACACCAGCACGCGGCCGTCCTCCAGCTCACTGGGGCAATGCTGCTGGGCGACGATGTCGTGGCCCAGGCGCCAGAGCACGCGGCCGCTGGCCCGCTCCACGGCGATCACCGAGGAGACGCTGCGCAGGCTGAGGATCACCTTGCCGTCGCGCCCAGGGCTCACCGCGTTGGTCATCGGCCAGTGGTAGCGCTCGAAGCAGTCGTGCAGCGGGTAGTCCTCCGGCGCCAGGTGCTCCCAGCTGCGCCATTCCCAGAGGGTGGCACCGGTGCGGTCGACCTCCTTGACCACGTCGCCATAGATCACCCCGCCCGGCGCCTCGCTGCCGGGGATGCCGCCCTGCACGCGCGCGGCGATGGGCTTGGGCAAGGGCTCGGCGGTGGTGTAGAGCAGGTTGCCGTTGGCCAGCCACTGGGCGTCGTGGTGGTGGGCGAGATCGGTGTGCTGCCAGACCACCTCGCCCTCCGGGGTCACCTCGGAGAAGGCGCCGCCGTGCCACACCGACCAGCCCGGGAACAGCTCGGGCGAGTCCGGGTGGTTGCCGTTGTAGCCGAGGTTGCCGTTGGCCAGCAGCACCGCATCGCGGCCGGGGCGCTGCGGCAGTTGCCAGCGGTGCACCTCGTTGCCGTCGATGTCGATGAGGAAGACCTTGCCGCCGGCGGTCTGCGGGGCGAACAGGGTATAGCCGCCGGCGGAGCGCTCGTGGTCGACGGCGATCAGGCCGGTGGCGTGGCGGCGCAGGGTGGTGGAATCGAGTGGGGGCATGGGGTTTCTCCGGGTGAGCGCCGCCCTGCCGGCGGGTGCGGCATGGCGGTCGGGCTGGGGGGTCAGTGGGCGCTGGGGAGCAGGCGGTTGTAACGGTCGTCGAAGGCCTCGCCCACCTGCAGCGGCCGGGGGATCAGCCGCGCCTCGGCGAAGGCGTCGGCCAGGCGCTGCTGCAGGGCGCTGACGCGGCCGTCCAGGGGCACGTAGCGCAGGCTCTGCTGCTGCAGCATCTCCTGCACCAGGGGCAGCGGCAGGCGGGTGACGCCGGCCAGGTGCTCCGCCCAGGGGCCGGGGTTGGCGGTGGCCCAGGCCTGGGCGCGGGCCAGGCGCTGGACGAAGTCGCCCAGCAGGTCGGCCTTCAGCGGGTCGTTCAGGGCGGCCAGGCTGGCGACGGTGAAGTTGAGGCCGGTCTCGGGCCAGGGGCTGCCATCCACAAGGCGCCGCGCGCCCCGTGAGGTGGCCTGGCCGACGAAGGGGTACCACACCGCCCAGGCGTCGAGGCGGCCGCTGGCGAAGGCGTTCTGAGCATCCACGGGGCTGGCGTAGAGCACCTGTATATCACCGATCTTCAGCCCCGCGCCGGCCAGCGCGGCCAGCAGCAGGTAGTGGCCGCTGGAGCCCTTGGCCACGGCGACGCGCTTGCCCTTGAGCTCGGCGACGCTGTGCAGGGGCGAATCCGCCGGTGCCAGCAGCGCGTTGTTGTTCTGCGCGCCTTCGGCGGCGGCGATGATGCGCACGTCGAAGCCACCGGCCTGGGCGAACACCGGCGGCGCGTTGCCCACCACGCCCACGTCCACGGCGGCGGCGTTGAGCGCCTCCATCAGCGCCGGCCCGGCGGTGAAGGGGTGCCAGTCGAGGCGGTACGGCAAGTCGCGGTCCTCACCCGCCGCCGCCAGCAGCGCCTGGACCAGGCCGCTCTGGTCGCCCACCTCCAGCTCGGCGCCGGCCAGCTCGGTGGCGGGCCGGGCCGCCAGGGGCGACGGCTCGGCGTGGGCCGGCCCGGCGCACAGCAGGGCGAGCAGTGGCAGGTGCTTGGCAGCGGAAAGGAATCGGCGCATCGTCGCGGGTCTCTGAATCAAGGCTGGCCCCAGTATGTCGACGCCCCGCGCTCGCCTCCATGTCAAACACCCCACCTTTTCTGCCATCGCGGCGCCCCGCTCCGTGCTGGTCCTGGCCTTCCCCGGCGCCCTGCTGCTGAATGCCGCCGGGCCCCTGGAGGTGTTCGCCGCCGCGCCCCGCGTGCTCGGTGGCGAGCTGGCCGAGCACCCGCCCTACCGCGTGGTGCTGGCCTCCCCCGAGGGCGGCGAAATCGAGACCATTTCCGGCATCCAGGTGTGCACCCGCTCGCTGGAGCAGGTGGCGCGCGAGGTGCCGGACATCGACACGCTGATCGTCATCGGCGGGCCGGGCGTGTCGCGGCTGGAGACCGATGCCGACGCCATCGCCTGGCTGCGTCGCCATGCCCCCAGCGCCCGCCGCCTGTGCTCGGTGGGCACAGGCGCCTTCGCCCTGGCCGCTGCAGGCCTGCTGGACGGGCGCCGCGTGGTGACCCACTGGAAGTTCGCCGAGGACCTGCAACAGGGCTACCCGGCGCTGCGCGTGGAACGCGACGCGCTGTACCTGCACGACGACAACCTGTGGACCTGCGGCGGCGCCTCGGCGGGCATCGACCTCGGCCTCGCCCTGCTGGAGCAGGACCTCGGCCCCCACGCCGCCCTGGCGCTGGCGCGCTACTTCACCCTGTTCATCCACCGTTCGGCCGAGCAGCCGCAGCTCAGCGCCTCGCTGAAGGCGCAGAGCGACGCCCTGCGCAGCGACCGTGACCTGCGCCTGGTGCGCCTGCACGCCTGGATGGCGGAGAACCTCGACGCCGATTTGCGCGTCGAGCGCCTGGCCGAACGCGTCGGCATGAGTCCGCGCCACTTCGCCCGTGCCTATGCCGCCGCCACCGGCGGCACCCCGGCCCAGGCCGTGGAGACACTGCGCCTGGAAGCCGCCTGCCGGCTGCTGGAAACCAGCGCCGAGCCCATCAAGCGCATCGCCGAGACCACCGGCTTCGGCAACGAGGAACGCATGCGCCGCAGCTTCCAGCGCCAGCTCGGCACCAGCCCCCTCGCCTACCGCGCCCAGGCCCGCGCCCCGCAACAGACCGACAGCCTCCCCGCCCAGGGCCAGACCGGCTACCGCCATGACAACCGCCTCGCCATCGCCCTGGAGCAGCTGGCGCAATAGGGGCCGGCGGCAAGTCTTTCGCGGCTGAAGCCGCTCCCACACGTAGGATGGGTAGAGCCGTGCGAAACCCATGCTGCACCGCCGCGCAGAGCTGACCCTGCGTAGATACCGTCTTGATTCCTAGTGAGCAAGGGCCAGTTTTGCGTCAAATGGCCGGCCTGATTTCAAGACGCCGTAGGCGATGCTCAGCAGCTTGCGCATCGCTGCGCAGACGATCTGCTTGCCGGTCTTGCCCTTCGCCCTCAACCGTTCGCTCAGGGCCCTGATCGCCTCGTTGTACGTCAGGGCGCTGATCGCGGGCATGAACAGGCCGGCCCGCAGGCGCGATGAGCCCGTCTTGGAGATGCGCGTTTGTCCCCGGTGGTTCCCGGATTCCTGCAGCCGCGGATTGAGCCCGGCAAAGGCAGTGACGGCGCGGCTGTTGGCGAAGCGCAGTGGGTCGCCCAGCTCCGCCAGGAGCAGGGCAGCGGTCTTGTCGGCGATCCCGTCGATGCTGGTCAGCAGGTCGCGCTTGCCGCGCAGATCCGGGTCGTTGTCGATGTGGTCGTCGATCGCCTTGAGGGTCTCTTCGATCTCCTGCCCGACATGTTCCAGCACCGACTGGATCGAGGCCTGGACGCTGGCATCGGCCACTTCCAGGCGGTTGCGCTCCATCTGCTCGATTTCGCGCAGGTCCTCCAGGCGCCGTACCAGGGCTTTCAAGCGCCGCACGGCACGGGGCTCGGGTTGCCAGGGACGCAGACTGTCCTGATGGCGCTCGCCGTATTCGGCGATCAGCTTGGCGTCGACCTTGTCGGTCTTCACCCGCTGCAACTGGCTACGGGCGTAGTGGGCGATCTGCGCCGGGTTGAGGACACAGACCCGATAGCCGTGCTCCAACAGCCATTCGGCCAGGGCTTCATGGTAGATGCCGGTGGCCTCCATCACGACCCAGGCACCGGGTTCGCTGTGTTTGTTCAGCCAGTCGCGCAAGACGGCGAAACCCGCTTTGTCGTTGGCCAGCTTGGCCTTGGTGCGGTACTTGCCGTTGGGCTGCAGGGTGGCGAGGTCAAAGGTGTGTTTGGCGATGTCGAGGCCGATGACGCTGGGCATGAGTACTCCTTCCGATCCGTTCAGACGCGATCATCACTGCACCCGACCCAACCTTGTAGATGCGAGCTCGAGGCTCTGGATACCGTTCGGATTTTTCGAGTGAGTGTGGAGGGGCGGAGCACTATCTACGTTGCAGGCTCGCGGCCTAAGGGTGGACACGACTTCCAGCCCCTCCCCGATGATCAGTCGGGGACTATTACCCCTGTGGAGGTATTTAGTCGAGATACAAGGGTGGATGACGCTCTTTTCATCCACCAGCGGGGTGGCCGGCGAGCACCCGCAGTGCCTCGGGGAACACCGTGGGAGGGCAGCCCTGCGGGCTGCTTGGCGACTGAAGTCGCCCCTACAGTCGCCCCGGCAGTCGCCGTACGATCGCCCCTACGCGGCACGTGGCGGTATCAGCGATACCGTTATGCGAAAACGATCTATCAATCTAATTTTTACATCCTTCAGGGAATTAAGGCGGCGCTCTATAGTGCGGGTCCCAGCCCTCCCCGCACGTCCGGAAGCGTGCTCGCACAAGGATTCCTGCATGTCCCCTCGCCTGTTGTTCCCCGCCCTCCTCCTGGCCCTGGCGGGATGCGCGGCGACGCCGCCCGCGTCGGTCCACACCACCAACCCCACCAGCTCCACCCTGCAGGGCGACGCCTCGCGGCCGGCGCAGGCGCATTGGCTGCGCACCGAGCTGTACTTCTCCGTGGGCCCGCTGGAGGGTGGCCCGGGCAGCGTCAGCCCGGCGCGCTGGCGCGAGTTCATCGACCAGGAGGTGACGGCGCGCTTCCCCGACGGCTTCACCGCCTATGACGCCTACGGCCAGTGGCGCGACAAGGGAGCCGCGCAACCCGAGCGCCTGAGCACCAAGGTCATCGTCATCCTCCACGAGGACACCCCGCGCCACGACGCCAATATCGAAGCCATCCGCCTGGCCTGGAAACGCATCACCGGCGACCTCTCGGTGCTGCGCCTGTCGCAACCGGCGGACGTGTCGTTCTGATGGCCGACTACCGGGAAACCCTCTACGAGGGCTACGGCCAGCAGCTGCGCATCGATGAGCTGCTGCATGAAGGCCATACCGACCAGCAGCACCTGGTGATCTTCCGCAACGCCCGCTTCGGCCGCGTCATGGCCCTGGACGGCGTGGTACAGACCACCGAGGCCGACGAATTCATCTACCACGAGACGCTGGCCCACGTGCCGATCCTCGCCCACGGCGCGGTACGCCGGGTGCTGGTGATCGGCGTCGGGGACGGCGGCATCCTGCGCGAGATCGTGCGCCATGCCGGCATCGAGGAAATCGTCGCGGTGGAGATCGACGCCGAGGTGATCGCGCTGTGCCGCGAGCACCTGCCGCAGCATTCGGCCGGCGCGCTGGACGACCCGCGCCTGCGCCTGGTGATCGGCGACGGTCTGGATTTCGTCGCCACCACCGAGGAGCGCTTCGATGTGATCATCAGCGACTCCACCGACCCGGGCGGCCCCGCCAGCAGCCTGTTCGGCGCCGACTTCTACCGCAACTGCCAGCGCTGCCTGAACGCCGACGGCGTGCTCGCCACCCAGAACGGCGTGCCCTTCCTGCAGCCGGACGAGCTGAGCGGCACCGCGCGCCACCTGGCGGCCACCTTCGCCGACTGGGGCTTCTTCCTCGCGGCGGTGCCCACCTACATCGGCGGCGCCATGAGCTTCGGCTGGGCCAGCAACAGCCACCGCGCCCGCGCCACCGACCTCGCCACCCTGCAGCAACGCTTCGCTGCCAGCGGCCTGCGCACCCGCTACTACAACGCCGAGGTGCACCAGGCCGCATTCGCCCTGCCGCAGTACATGCGCGAGTTGATCGAAGGGTGAATTTCCCCGCGCAGGCGCCAGGCCGGACGTAGGGTGGACCGCGCTTCATCGGTCCACCGTTCGTGCTCGCCGGTCACTCCGCCTGGTGGATGAAAAGAGCGTCATCCACCCTACGCAAGCCCATCATTCGTGCTCTGCCTTCAGGGCGCCAGCTGGCGGTTCTTCACGCGGTCGTCGGTCCAGTCGGGGTCGCTGGCGGTGACGGGGCTGGAGACCTTGAGCACCGCCATGCCATGCCGGGCGAGGAATACTGCGCCGATCTCGGCCAGGGCCTCGCGGTTGGCGGCGTTGTCGGCGTGGATCAGCAAGAGGATGCGCGAGGGCAGCTTCTCCGGCTTGCCGCTCGGCCCGCGCCACTGGCCGTTGACGTCGTACCAGCTGAGGCCGTCGGGGAAGCGCGGCGTCACCTCCTCGGCGAGGAAGCGCTCCCACGCTGCAGGCTCGATGGCGCCGAAGTAGAGCTCGGTGCGCAGCATGGCGTGCTCCCGTGGGTGGCCATCGCCGGCCAGCGGGCTGCGGCTTGCCAGCAGCAGTGCGGCACCGGCCAAGGATGCCACCAGGACCACCACCACCAGCCCGCGTAGCAATTTCCAGACAGTCATGAGAGCACCTCGCCTTCGCCGGTCGCCGAACCGCCGCGCCAGGCCAGCAGCCCCTGCAACAGCGCGCCCAGGGCGAGCACGGCGACGCCGACGAAGGCGCCGTAGCCGACATAGGCCAGGCTCGACCAGAGCATGTACAGGCACAGGGCGAAGAACAGCAGCGGCAGCAGCGGATAGAGCGGCACCCGCACCGGCCTCGGCACCTCGGGGTGGCGACGGCGGAGGATGATCAGCGCCAGGCTGCTGAGGGCCATGAACAGCCAGTAGACCGGGGTCATGTATTCCACCATGGCGTTGAAGCCGCTCTCGGCGAAGCTGCCGAAGGCCACCAGCAGCAGCGCCACGCCGCCTTCGGCGAGCAGTGCACGGCGCGGCACGCCGTGGCTGTCGTCCCAGTGGCCGAGGCGGTGCAGCGAGGGCACGTCGCGGGCAGCGGCGTAGGTGGTGCGGGCACCGACCATCAGCGTGGAGTTGATGCTGGCCACGGCGGAAACGCCCACCACCAGCAGGATCACGCCGACACCCGGTGCACCGAAGGCGCGGCCCAGCAGCTCCACCGCCGGTGCGCCGCTGGCCGCCAGGCCATCGAACCCCAGGCCCTGGATGAAGGCCCAGTTCAGCGCCAGGTAGATGCCCAGCAGGAGCAGCAGCGCGCCGAGCATGGCGATGAAGAGCCCGCGCCGGCCGTCACGGATCTCCGCCGACAGCGTGGCCGCGTCGCTCCAGCCACCGAAGGCGAGGAAGACGAAGATCATCGCCGCCGAGAAGCCCGCCACCCCGCCGCTTTCCGACGGCAGCGGATTGCTCGGCGGCGGCACTGCGACGCCCTGCCAGGCCAGCCAGGCGCCGCCCGAGACAATGGTCAGGAAGCCCAGGGTGAGCAGGCTCACCAGCAGCGTCTGGGTGAGGAAGCCGACCCGCACGCCGAGCAGGTTGACCAGCACCAGGGCGACGATCAGCGCCCCGGCGAACAGCCCTGCACCGTGGTGCCCGAGGGGCAGCACGGCGGTGAAGTAGTCGGCGAAGAGAAAGGCCGAGAGCGCGATCCAGCCGGTGTGCAGCACGGCGAAGCGCGACCAGGCGAAGAGGAAGCCCACCCGCTCGCCGTAGGCACGGTGGAGGAAGTGGTAGTCGCCGCCGGGGTGGGGAAAGGCCGTGGCCATTTCGGCGAAGCACAGCGCGCCGACCATGGACAGCAGGCCGCCAAGCACCCACACCAGGTAGAAATGCTCGGCGCCGACGTTGAGCGCCACGGTGGGCGCGGTCTTGAGGATATCGGTGGTGATCACCATGCCCAGGGTCACCAGCAGCGCCTGCAGCACGCCGAGGTGACGCCGTGGCCCGGCGCTTGGGGTGTCGCTCATGCCCGCCTCCGGCAGGGGCCTGGCCGCCCCGGGTGGGCGGCCGGCTCGGTCAGAAGCCGTAGGTGGCGCGGGCGTAGTAGTACGCGCCGTTGGAGCCGACCGGCGAGAGCACGTCGTACGGCAGGTTGCCGCCGTAGTTGATCTCCGAGCTGGAGCGCTCCGGGTACTGGTCGGTGAGGTTGTTGCCGCCCAGGGCGACGCTGAACTGCGGGGTGAACTTGTATTGCACCTCGGCATCGAGCTGCCACACGGCGTCGTAGGTCTGCTCCGGCTGCGAGGTGCCGAAGTCGAACACGCGGGTGGTCTCGCCCTGGCGGGTGAGGCGGCCCAGCAGGCTCCAGTTGGCGTTGCTCCAGGTGGTGGAGAGGACGAAGCGATCACGCGGTGCGGCGTCGGTGAGGGTGTTGCGCTCCTCCACGCCCACCAGCGCGTCGTTGCCGATGCCCAGGGCGGCGAGCTGCGACGGCGTGCCCTTGGTGGCGGTGACCTTGGTGTGGTTGTAGGTGTAGGCGGTGGTCACCCCCAGTTGGCCGTCGGCGAAGGGCTGGTGATAGTTGAGCACCAGCTCGGCCCCGTCGGTGCGGGTGTCGGCGGCGTTGGTGAAGAAGTTGACGTCGTGCACCCCGGCCACGCCGAAGTTGTCCAGCACGTACTGCTCCAGGGCGTCGCTGCCGATGCGCTGGGACAGGGTGATGCGGTCCTTCACGTCGATGCGGAACACGTCGAACGACAGGTCGAAGCGCTCGCTCAGCTGGGCGGTGAGGCCGATGCTGAAGTTCTTCGAGGTCTCCGGGTCCAGGTCCTCGGCACCCAGGGCGCGGGCGATGGGGTCGTTGACCGAGAGCACGCGGATGTCGGTGAGGGTGCCGCCGGTGCCGAAGTTGCTGGTGGTGTGCTGGAAGCCCACCTGGGCCAGGGACGGCGCGCGGAAGTTGTTGGACACGGCGCCGCGCAGGGCCACGGCGTCGGTCAGGCGGTAACGGCCGCTGAGCTTGCCGGTGAGCTTGCTGCCGGCGTCGTCGTAGCGCTCCCAGCGGGTGGCGGCATCGACGAACAGGCGGTCGGTGAGGTCCCCCGAGAGCTCGGCGTAGGTGCCGAACACGTTGCGGTCCAGGTCCACTTCCTCGCTGGGGCGCAGGCCGCTGGCACCGTCGGCGCCGGTGCCGACGTAGGAGGCCTCGTCGCCGGCGCGGGTCAGGTAGTTCTCGTAGCGGTACTCGCCGCCCAGGGCCAGGGCGAAGGATGTGCCCAGCAGGCTCAGCTCGCGGGTGAAGTCGAGGTTGCCTACAGTCTGGCGCAGCTCGTACTCGCCGGTGTCGAAGCGGGTCGGTGAGGCGGCGCCGAGGGAGGCGTTGAGGGTGCGCTTGGTGGCGGATTCGAACAGGTTGCGGCCGTGGGTGAGGCTGGCATCGTAGTCCCAGTCTTCGCCGATCAGGCCCTTGAAGCCGCCGGTGAGGGACAGGTCCTGGTTGGTGCCGAGGGACTGCGGCAGGAAGCCGTTGGGGTAGAACGCCGGCTGCTCGCTGGGGTAGCGGTAGAACTCGGCACCGGTGGTGGTGCGGTGGTTGTAGGTGCCGAAGGTGTAGGCCTCGATGTCGCCCAGGGCCAGCTTGCCGTTGAACCAGGTGTTGATGTCGCGGGCGTCGCCGTCGCCCATCACGTAGTTGCGCTGGCCGGGGGTGTCGGCGAAGCCGTCTAAGCCGGCGCGGTTGGTGGGGTTGCGGTCCTTGTATTCGGCGCCGCCGCGGATGAAACCGTCCTCACCCAGGCGCGTGCCGATCTTGGCCGTGGTGGCGCTGTTCTGGCCGTCGGTGGTGGTCTCGTGGATGGCGCTCTGGTGGGTGTGGTAGGCGCCATAGGTGGTGGAGACCTCGCCGCCTTCAGGGGCGTCGTCGAGGATGATGTTGATCACCCCGGCGATGGCATCGGAGCCGTACTGGGCGCCGGCGCCGTCACGCAGCACTTCGATGCGTTTCACCGCGCTGATGGGGATGGAGTTGAAGTCCACCGGGGCGGTACCACGGCCGATCTTCGAGGAATCGTTGACCAGCGCCGAGGTGTGGCGGCGCTTGCCGTTGACCAGCACCAGCACCTGGTCCGGGCTCATGCCGCGCAGCTGGGCGGCACGCACGTGGTCGGCGCCGCCGGAGTTGGACTGGCGCGGCAGGCTGAAGGACGGCAGCAGCGTCTGCAGGGCCTGGCCCAGTTCGCCGTTGACCGCGCCGGTGGACTTCAGGTCCTCGGCGGTGAGCACGTCCACCGGCACGGGCGAATCGAGCACGGTGCGGTTCTTGGCGCGGGTGCCGGTGACCAACACGGTGCCGAGGCGGGTCGAATCGTCGGCGCTGCTGGTGGCTTCCTGGGCGTGTGCGGGGGCTTGCGCCAATGCCGTGAGCACGGCGGCGCCCAACAAGGGGAAGGAACGGCGATGCATGCGAATTACTCCTTGGTCGCACTTTTGACGGGCAGTTGGCCAACCCCTGGAAGTTGCCGTCCCGACAGATGGATGCTGTTTTAAATGGTCTTCAAGTTGCCATCGCGAAGTTGAACGGAAGCGCCCGCTTAACAGCGGCGGCACGTTCTGATTCGTCGTGCAACGGGGGCAGTGCCGACCGGGTCCTGCCTCTTTGCGAGGTGGCCTGGTATCTCGTTTTAGAGCGGCATCCATGCCTGATGGGGTGTCCTGGAGGCCGATCCTAGACGAGCCCGCCGGACGGGCAAAATAACGAATAACACTTAGGTTATATCGCGCAGCCGGCTTATAAGCGGAATCAAGAAAGTTGCTGCTACAGCAGCAATAGATGTTGCTGGAGCAGCACTGGAAATACAGTTCAAGTTCAATTCCTGGTTATTGAACCTGGCAATTAATGGAACTTTGCTTGGCAAGTTTCGCGGGCGCGGAAGAGCACGTTCCAATAAGGGGTGCTGGAAGTTGAGCCCACCTTCGCTGGTGGAGGTAAAAAGCGACCTCCACCCTACGCCAGGCTCTGGCCCCGGAGCACAGCGTATTGCCGGGTGCAGGGTGGACCACGCTTCACCGGTCCACCCTGCGGGGGGCCTTACTCCGCTGGCCTGCGTCGTTCAGTCGTACGCCTTGCGCTGCCACTCGTCCTCGGGGATGTCCAGCGCCTCGCCGGAGAAGCGCTGTTCGAGGAAGGGGTCGGCGTGCAGGTGGAAGCCATTGCGCTCCCAGAAGCCCGGCGCCTCCTCGGTGGTGAACTCCAGGGCGCGCAGCCACTTGGCGCTCTTCCAGAAGTAGCGTCCGGCCACCAGCAGGCGCAGCGGCCAGCCGTGCTGGGGCGTCAGCGGCTGGTCGTTGTAGGCCAGCGCCAGCAGGCTGTCGGGATGCAGCAGGTCGGCCAGGGCGAGGTTGGTCTGGTAGTCCGTGTCGGCGTGGGCCATGACGAAGGCGCCCTGCGGCTCGATGCCGTGGGCCTGCAGCAGGTCGCCCAGGTGCACGCCGCGCCAGCGGGTGTCGAACTTCGACCAGCGGGTAACGCAGTGGATGTCGCAGCGCACCTCGCGCTGCGGCAGCTGCAACAGGTCGTCGAAGCGCAGCTCCAGGGGCCTGGACAGCGCGCCGTGCAGGCGCAGCGACCAGTCGGCCAGCCTGTACTGCGGCACCTCGCCCTCGTGAAGGATGGGGAAGCGCTCGGTGAGCACCTGCCCCGGTGGCAGGCGCGTGCCGTGGGCCGGGTCGTTCTTCACCGCCCTCGCCTTGCGCAACCGTGATGCCTTGTCGTGCATGTCGGTCGCCTCAGTCGGCCAGGGGAATCCACGGCGAGCGGGCGACGCTGGCCGCCTCGCCGAAGGCCGGCAGCTTCTGCGCCAGGTCGCGCACGTTCTTCACGTCCAGGTCCAGCAGCTGCTGGCGGGTGATCAGGGTGGCGGGCACCTGCACGCGGGGACCGGTCTCTTCCCCGGCGATGCGCTGGGCCAGGGTGCGCACGCTGATGGCGCCGGCCACTTCCGGGTTCACTGCGGCGGTGGCGGCCCAGGCGCTGCCCGGCTCCTTCATGATCTGGATGTCGGCGGTGGAGATGTCGGCGCTGTAGATCTTCACCTGCTCGCCCAGGCCGGCTTCGTCGACGGCGATCTTGGCGCCTTTGGCGAACTCGTCGAAGGGCGCGAAGATCACCTGCAGGCCGGGGTTGGCGCGCAGCACGGCGCTGGCCTGGTCCGCCACCGAGTTGGCGATGGGCGGGTTGAGGGTGCCGAAGCGGGCCTTCTCGACGATGCCGGGGTTGGCCGCCTTGACCTGGCGCCAGATCTCGTCGCGACGCTCCATGGGGGTGAAGCCGCCGATGAACACGTAGCCGGCCTGGAAGGCGTTGCCGTTGTCCTTCAGCGCCTGGTCCAGGGCCAGTTGCGCCAGGGCGTGGTGGTCCTGCTCGATCTGGGTCACGCCGGGGTTGCCCAGCTCGACGTCGAAGGCCACCACCTTGATGCCCTTGGCCACGGCCTTGTCGACGGTGTCCTTGAGGGTTTCCGCCAGGCCGAGCTGGACGATGATGCCGTCCACGCCCAGGTCGATGGCCTGCTCCAGCTGCTCGCGCTGGGTCGCTGCCTGCTGGCGGGCATCGAACAGGCGCAGGTCGACGCCCAGGGCCCTGGACTGCTTCTCCACGCCGCGCAGGTAGGCCTCGGGGAAGTCGCCGGAGAACAGGTAGCCGACCAGGGCGATGCGCACGCCGCCCTTGTCGAAGGGGGCCGGAGCACCCTCGATGCCGGCGCCGCTGGCGCCAGCGGCGAGGGACAGGGCCAGGGCGCCGGCTGCGAGGCGACGCAGGGCGCGAGTGATCAATGCAGGCATGTCGGGTTCCTTTTTCTGAAGAGGGTTCAGCGCGCGCGTTGGGCGAGGCCGAAGGTGAACATCAGCGCCAGCACCAGCACCGCGCCCTTGACGAAGTCCTGGGCGTAGTAAGGCGCGTTGAGCATGGTCAGGCCGTTGAGCAGGGTCGCCACCAGCAAGGCGCCTACCAGGGTGCCGAAGGCGTTGGGCTTGCGCGCGCCGAGCACGGCGAAGCCGATCAGCGCGGCGCCCAGGGCGTCGAGCACCAGGCCGTTGCCGGAGCTGACGTCGCCGCGCCCCAGGCGCGCCGCCAGCAGCAGCCCGCCGAGCGAGGCCAGCGAGGCGGAAAGCACGTAGGCCAGCAGCTTGTAGCGCTCCACCGGGGCACCGGCCAGGCGCGCCGCCCGCTCGTTGCCGCCGATGGCGTAGAACACCCGGCCGAAGCGCGTGCGTTCGAGGAAGGCCCACACCAGCAGTGCCACCACCAGCATCACCACCACGGGCACCGGCACCGTGTCCCACAGGCGCGCGCGGCCAAGGGCGAGGAAGGCAGCGCTGAAGCTGCCTGCGGCCTCATCGCCGTTGGGCAGGGTCATGCCGACGGCGATGGAGCGGCCGCCGGTGGGGATCAGTTGCAGGCCGATGACCAGGAACATGCTGCCGAGGGTGGCGAGGATGTCCGGCACCCCCAGGCGCACGATGAGAAAGCCGTTGAGCAGCCCCACCAGCGCGCCGCAGGCCAGGCTGATGGCCACCGCCGGCACCGGCCCCCAGCCGAGCACCACCATCACGTAGCTGGCGCACATCAGGCTCATGGCGGCCACCGCGCCGATGGACAGGTCCAGCCCGCCCACCGCCATGGTCAGGGTCACGCCCAAGGCCAGCAGCGCGACGATGGACACCGACTGCAGGATGATGAACAGGTTGCCCACCCGCAGGAACGCCGGTTCCAGCACGGCGAACAGCACCAGGATCAGCCCCAGCAGCAGCAACAGGCCGTAGTGGATGGCCAGGCGCAGCAGCGTCGCCCCCAGGGGCGGGGTGAAGGAGGAAGGCGAAGAGGATTCAGGCACGCGCGGCTCCTTGGCGATGCGGGTAGTCGGGAAGGGGGTGCGCGGGGACACCGGCCAGTTGCGCCACCAGGTCGGCGCGTTGCAGGCCGTCATTGGCGTGGCCACCGACCACGGCGCCATCGCGCACCACCAGGATGCGGTCGGCGATCTCCAGCGCCTCGTCGGGGTCGGTGCAGATCACCAGGGTGGCGCGGCCGGCGGCGCTGGCGCGGATGCGCGCACCGATCTCGCGGCGGGCGCGGATGTCTACGCCCTGGAAAGGCTCGTCGAGGATCAGCACGCGGCCCTCGCCGAGCAGCCAGCGGGCCAGCACCACCTTCTGCTGGTTGCCGCCGGAGAGCGTGTCCATGGGCACCTCGATGCCCGCGCACTTGATGCCCAGCGCCTGCACCTGGGCCTGCACCGCGTCGCGTTCGGCGCGGCTGTCGATGAACCCGGCGCGGCTGAAGCGCGCGAGAAACGGCAAGGTCAGGGTGCGCGCCAGGGAGAAGCCCGGCACCAGGGAACCGCGCGTGCGGTCCTCGGTGGCCATGAACACGCCACCGGCGATGGCCTGGCGTGGCGAGGCCGGCGCCCAGGGCCGGCCGTCGAGGGTGATGCGCCCGGCAGCCGCGAGGCGCAGGCCGAACAGCAGCTCGGCGATCTCGCTCTTGCCGGCACCGAGCAGGCCGGTGAGCGCCACCACCTCGCCCTCGTGGAGGCTGAGGTCGAAGGGCGCGCCGCGCGCATCGAGCCGGCATCCGCGCACCGCCAGCACCTCGCGGCCGGGGGCGTGGCGCTCCAGCGTGACCGCCGCCAGGGCCGAGCCGAGCATCGCCACCACGGCGGCGGCAAGGTCCAGCGGCGCGGCGAACTCGCCGGCCAGGCGCCCATCGCGCAGGACGATGGCGCGGTCGGCGATGCGCTGCAGGTCGGACAGGCGATGGGAGATGTAGAGGATCGCCACGCCGCGTTGGCGCAGGCGGTCGATCAATGCGAACAGGCGCTCGGCCTCGCTGGCCGACAGCGACGCGGTCGGCTCGTCGAGGATCAGCAGGCGCGGCTCCAGCGCCAGGGCGCGGGCCAGCACCACCAGTTGCCGCTCGGCGGTGCCCAGCGATTCGATGGGCGCATCCAGCGGCAGGTGCAGATCGAGCCCGGCGGCGATGTGCGCGGCGCGCTCACGCAACCGCCCCCGCCCGGCCCAGACACCGTTGCCGGGCTGGCAGAGTTCGTCCAGCACCAGGTTCTCCGCCACGCTGAGGCCCGGCACCACCGCGTCGTCCACGTGCTGGTGCACGGCGACGATCCCGGCACGGCGCGCCGCCTGGGGGGATGCGAAGCACACCGCCCTGCCCTGCACCCGCAACTCGCCGGCGTCGTGGCCATGGCTGCCGGCGAGCACCTTGACCAGGGTCGACTTGCCGGCACCGTTGGCCCCCAGCAGCGCCACCACTTCCCCGGGAAACAGGTCGAGGTCGATGCCGTGGAGCACGGGGCTGGCGCCGAACGACTTGCCCAGCGCCCGGGCACTGACCAGGGCACTGGCCAAGGCATCAGGGCGGGTGACTGGGGGAGCGGTCATGGAGATCTCGGCAGGCAACGGAAGGAATGCATCAGGGGCGGCGCTTTCAGCGGCACCGCCTCGTTGATCGCATATAGCCTAAATAACCAATTAGCCGAAAATAAATAACCGATTCGCATATGGATATAAGAGGCGCGCCGGTGGCCGTTGCATCGGCAGGAACCGGAGTAACCCGTAGGTTGGGTTGAGGTACGAAGCCCACCGCGAGACCGGGTTCTGTCGTTGGTCGCAGCCAAGCGAAGCCGCAGAAAAAGTCGACTAATCTGCATAATCGAAGACCGCGACATCACGGAGCTACTCACCGGGAAGGAGGTTGAGCAACAATTCTCGCCGTCATGCGCCAGTGAAGTTCAGCATGGAAAATCTACTGTCTCTTCTTTCTGAAACCGTTCCAGAAGCCAAGACGGTCGAGCAATTGACCCGTCCGTTGCTGACGCTCCTCAGCCGCGTCACCGGCATGGAATCGACCTACCTCACCACCATCGACCTCGACGCCGGCACCCAGCGTGTGGAGTTCGCCCGCAACACCGGGGAGATGGAGATACCCGAGGGGCTTTCAGTGCCCTGGGACGACACCCTCTGCAAACGAGCGCTGACCGAGAACCGCCTCTTCTCGAACGACGTGTCCGAGTGCTGGGGGGATTCGGACGCGGCCAGGGCGCTGGGCATCCGCACCTATGCCAGCGCGCCGCTGCGAGCGCGCGACGGCCGTCTCCTGGGGACCATCTGCGCCGCCAGCTCCAACCAGATCGAGCATGCGCCGGAGGTGCAGCCGACGCTGATGCTGCTGTCCGGGCTGCTGAGCATTTCCCTGGAGCGGGAAATGCTCGTCGAGCAGTTGCAGAGCAGCAACGCGGAGCTCGCCAGGCTGGCCCTGACCGACGCGCTGACCGGGCTGTGGAACCGCCGCGCCATCCTCGCCGAGATCCCGCGCCTGCTGGCGCTGGCCCAGCGCGAGGAGCGCTACCTGCTGGTGGGCGTGGTCGACCTCGACGGTTTCAAGGCGATCAACGACACCCACGGCCACCAGGCGGGGGACCTGTTCCTCGCCCAGGTGGCCAGGAAGCTGCAAGGCAGCCTGCGCACCAGCGACATGCTGGGCCGAACCGGGGGCGACGAGTTCATCGTCGTCGCCCTGGGCCCGCGTTCCGAGCAACTGGACCTGGCGAGCGAGATGCTCCGCGCCGCCGAGCACCTGCAGCAGCGCCTGGCCGGTGCGACCCTCGGCCACTACGACATGGGCGGCGGGCAGGGGCGGCTCGACTACGCCGGCGCCAGCGTGGGCGTGGTGGCGTTGCTGCCGCACGGCATCGACGCCGAGGAGGCCATACGCCGTGCGGACCGCGAGATGTACCGCATCAAGCAACAGCGCAAGCGCGACACCACGCTCACCCGCCACTAAAAGCGGGCTCCGCTCAGATCTTCGGGCCGATATGCCGGCGCAGCACCGCCAGTTCGATGAACTCCGGTGCCTGCACGGCATTGGCGCTCAACCCGGTGGCGGCCTCGCGCTTGGCCGCGCGGAGCAGTTGCTCGCGATCCAGCCCCGCCTCCAGGGCCGCGGCCAGCACGGCCTCCAGGGCCACCCACAGGGCATCGTTCACGGCGGTGTGGCGAATGTCTTCCATCGGTCTCGTCCTCGGCTGCAGAGTGAAAAGATTAGACCAGTCGAAATATCCCGCCCTCCCCCTTGTCGTCGACCTGAGGGCCTGCTTTCTTCTATCGGCGCGCGGCGGCAAGCCAGGTCAAGGGAACACCGGGCAGCTTTGCCGCTCATAGTTGTTGAACCGACCCAGCGCAGAACATGACCGAGACCATGCCATCGTTTGACGACACCGAACGCAACGCCTCCTCACCCGGAATCCTCGGTTTTCTGCACAACGGCGGCGACATCGGCGCCCGCCTGAAGAAGGGCGACTTCGATCCGGCCTTCCTCGGCCCGCCACCAGACTGGTCGCCCGCGCTGAAGACGCTGATGGCCATGGTGCTGCCTGCCCAGGCGCAGATCGTGCTGTTCTGGGGGCCCGAGTTCGTGGCGCTGTACAACGACGCCTATGCCCCGAGCATCGGCGCCAAGCACCCACGCGCCCTGGGGCGACCGGCGCGGGAAAACTGGAGCGAGCTGTGGGACGACCTCGGCCCCCTGCTGCGCGGCGTGCTGGAGACCGGCGAGACTTTCGCGGCCAAGGACCGCCCCTTCTACATCGAGCGCCACGGCCTGGGCGAGACGGTGTATTTCGACGTGTCCTACTCGGCGGTGCGCGAGGCCGACGGCTCGGTGGGCGGCGTGCTGTGCATCGTCAGCGAGACCACCGAGCGCGTGCGCTTCGAGCGGCGCCAGGCCTTTCTCCTCGAACTCGGCCAGACGCTGCCCTCCATCAGCGACCCGGAGCAGATCGCCGCCACCACGGCGCGCCGGCTCGGCGAAGAACTGGGCGCGGCCCGGGTGCTGTTCGGCGAGGACAACAGCGACGGCCAGACCTTCAGCGTGCGCCAGGAATACCTGAACGGCGCACGCTCCGCGGCCGGCCACCACCGCTACCGCAATTTCGGCGCCTCGCTGCTGGCCTCCCTGCAGGCGGGCGACAGCGTCGCGCGTGAGGACATCCGCCAGGAAACCGGCCTCGCGTCCGGCGAAACGGCGCTGGCCCTGGAGCTGGGCCTGGCCGCCACGCTGCATGTACCGGTGATGCGCCACGGCCAGCTGGAAGCCGTGCTGGCGATCCACCACGACCGCCCCCACGCCTTCTCGGAGCCCGAGCAACGGCTGGTCGAGGAAGCCGCCAAGCTGGCCTGGGTGCTGATCAACCACCTGCGCGCCGAACGCGCCCTGCATGCCAGTTCGGCACAGCTGTCGGCGATGTTCGACCAGGCCAGCGCGGGCATCGCCGTGTACGACCGCAACTGGAACTTCACCCGCGTCAACGACCGCTACTGCCAGATCGTCGGCCGGCCACGCGAGGCCCTGCTCGGCTTGCGCCAGCAGGACATCACCCACCCCAACGGCCCCTCGTCGATCCTCCACCAGCGCGCCCTGGAGGCCGGCTCGCCGGTCGAGCTGACCGAGCGTTACCGGCGCCCCGACGGCCGACCCGCTTGGGTGCACAGCCAGATCACCCCGCTGGTGGACGAGCACGGCCGCGTCAACGGCATGCTCTGCGTGTGCATGGACATCAGTTCGCGCGTGCATGCCGAAACCCAGTTGCGGGAACTGAACGAGGGCCTGGAGGCGCGTGTCGCCGCCATGGTCGCGCAGCGTGAAGCGGCGCTGGCGCAGCTGCACGAAGCCCGCAAGATGGAAACCATCGGCCAGCTCACTGGCGGCATCGCCCACGACTTCAACAACCTGCTGACGCCGATCATGGCCTCCCTGGAGCTGATCCGCCGGCGCCTGGACGACGACCGCAGCCGCAGCCTCATCGACGGCGCGCTGCAGGCGGCGGACCGCGCGCGCATCCTGGTCGGGCGGCTGCTGACCTTCGCCCGCCGGCAGACCCTCAAGCCCCAGGCGGTGGCCTTGCGCACCCTGGTGGAGGACATGCGCGACCTGCTGGAGCGCTCGCTGGGGCCGATGATCGACGTGGCGCTGGACATTCCCGAGCGGCTGCCGGCGGTGACGGTCGACCCGCACCAGCTCGAACTCGCCATCCTCAACCTCGCCGTCAACGCCCGCGACGCCATGAACGGCCGTGGCGGGCTGGTGATCAGCGCCACGCGGGACGACCTCGCCGAGGGCCAGGTGAGCGGCGTGCCCGCCGGGCAGTACGTGAGCCTGAGCGTGGAGGACAACGGCAGCGGCATGAGCGCGGACGTGCTCGGGCGCTGCCTGGAACCCTTCTTCTCCACCAAGGGCGTGGGCAAGGGCACGGGCCTCGGCCTGTCCATGGTCCAGGGCCTGGCGGCGCAGTCGGGTGGCGGCATCGGCATCGACTCGACGCTGGGCAACGGCACGCGGGTGACCATCTGGTTGCCGCTCAGCCACACCCGGGCGGAGGACGAGGAAGCCGCTCCCGTGGACGAACCCCAGGCGCCCCGGCCGACCCATGTGCTGCTGGTGGACGATGAGGAAATGGTCCGCCATACCACCGCCCTGCAGTTGCGCGACCTGGGCTACCGGGTCACCGAGGCCGACTCGGCCAGCACCGCGCTGCGCCTGCTGGACGACGGCCTGGAGCCGGACATCCTGGTCACCGACCACCTGATGCCGGGCCGTACCGGCGCACAGCTGGTGGACGACCTGCGCCAGCGTGCCCCCGCGCTGCCGGTGCTGGTCATCACCGGCTACTCGAACCTCACCCCTGCGCAGACGGAAGGCATCGAGGTACTGGCCAAGCCCTTCCGCCGCGCGGAACTGGCCGAGCGCGTGGCGCAACTGGTCGGAAAGGGTTGAGCCTGCCGCCAAACCAGGCCGGCGACAGGTGAGGAGAGCGAGGACCCGCCGCAACGGGCCCCCTCTGCCACGTCAGCTACGGCCTTGCTGTCCACCCTTGCGGCCCGTATCGGAAGCCTTCTGCCGATCACTGGCGGGAGCACCAGCGTTGCTCTGACCACCCTTGCGGCCCGCTTCGGATGCTTTCTCGCGGTCGTTGGCGAAGTTGCCGGGGTTCTTGTTGGAAGTCATGGAATGTCTCCTTCTGTGAACGGCCGGAATTGGCCTTCATGAGTTCTGATGGAGCCTGCCGCGAACAGTTCGCCCTGATTTCCGCTTCGCTAAGCCATTGATGGATAAACGGTAATTCTGATGGGAAGGCGATATCAGGCCAAAACTCCTGCCCGACGGTGGGTATTGGAAGGTGCATGCGTTTGACGGCAGACGTTTTGCAGGCATCCTCACGCGGGCGGTTTGAAGCGGCCTGTCATTTGGCAGACCGCGCGGGGAGACCTCAAGGTCTGCCGGTTCTCTGGGCCCGGTCTGTCAACCCCGCGCGGTTTGCCACCTTCGATTTCAGATGCTGGACAGGGTCACGAAGAAGGTGTATCCGCTGCCCGGCTTGCCCTCCTTCGCCCGGCTCCCTATGCTGCGCCGGTCGCGGTCAATCCCGCGGCCGGATTTGACGATCCGAACATACTGGCGCGAATGCGTAGCCAATACGCATGCGAAAAACAGCGAATGTTTTTTGCAGGCATCGGCACGCATGCAGTTTTTCAACTGCTCTGTTCAATGGCAGATCGCGCAGGGAGACCCTTGGGTCTGCCGGTTTCCAGTATGCCGGTTCGTCAACCCTGCGCGGTCTGCCACCCTATTGTTTGACGACATCGGTGGCAGTTCCTCAATTCATACTGGAGCTCCACCATGCACGACGCACGCATCCCCATCGTTTTCCAGCGGCACAACCACCAGTTGCGCACCCTGATGGTCGACAATCAGCCCTGGCTGGTCGCCCACGATTTCGCCCGGCTGATCGGCGCCCTGCGCCCTTATCGCATGGTCCGTCTGGTCGACCCGCATCAGCGCCGCGCCGTCGTGCTGCTCCACGCCAGCGGCAACAGCGAGGAGGTGCTGGCCATCAGTGAAGCCGGCGCCTACCGCCTGCTGTATCGCTTCAACCACCCCGAGCACCGCTGCATCAGCCGTTGGCTCAGCGAGGAGGTGTTGCCGACCCTGTACGACCGCCACCGCGACCCGGATGCCACCCCGCTACGCGCCCGCATGACCTGGACCAACCAGCAGGTGAACGTGCTCAAGTGGCAGGGCGACCTGTGGATCGCCCGGCGTGACCTGCCGGTGTTCCTCGCCGCCCACGATGACCCCGCGTTGAGCGACGAGCCGAGCTGGATGCGGATGCGCTGATTGCCAGCGCGGACGCCACCAAAAAAAATCCACCGCGGGCCAAGTGGAGTGCCCGGGGTGGATAAGGAGGTGAAGGTGACGCACCCGGCTCGGCTCATCGCCGAGCGGGTGGAATTCCGGCTACTTGCTGTGCTCCGGCGACGAGGGTCCGCTAACCACGCCGCGAGGCCCGGCGATGCCCCAGTAGACCAGGCCGAGTATGGGGAAGATCGAGATGCCCAGCGCCCACAGGGCCTTGGTGCCCACGGTCTTGTCGCTGCGGAAGACGCTGATGATGGCCCACAGGTCCAGCAGGATCAGGATCGCCGCCATGGCGATCCAGAAGTAGGAAAAGGGTTCTGACATGAGAGGGTCCTCCGTCGTGGATCGGTGAGCGGTCGGAGGCAACGCCGTGCCATCCACATACCCGGTTGGAAGGCCCATCCGCCTGCAGGTTCAGGAAATCGACCCATCCCGGGCGCCCGCGACATCCTCCGCACATCACCGCGCCATCGCCCAGCCATCAGAAAAACCGCTTGTCGATCAGTGAGTTAGCGAAGCGCGAAGCGAGTCGAACAATTTCCGGCGGCCCCGCTCAGAACTCAGGTAAGGCCAACCCCGGCCTGCCACCCAAGGAGTAGAACCATGAGCAACAAGAACCCTGGCAACTTCAGCAACGACCGTGAAAAAGCCTCCGAAGCCGGCCGCAAGGGCGGGCAGAACAGCGGCGGCAATTTCGCCAACGACCGCGAGCGCGCTTCCGAGGCGGGCCGCAAGGGCGGCCAGAAGAGCCACGGCGGTGGTCGTAGCTCGTAATCCGTAGTACGGGCCCAGGCTCCGCTCAGGCGGAGCCCGGGCCGCATTCAGCCCGCCCTCGTCTGTTGCAGCAACTCATCCACCAGGTCCACCAGCGCCTCGCGCTCGCCCCGCCCCTCGGCGCATCGCCGCGCCTGGAAGCCGAGCTGGAACTCCGCCCCACTGCCCGCCTCCGCCAGCCAGCGTGCCCGCTCCAGCGCCGCGCCATCACCGGCCGCCTGCGCCTCGGGGCCGATGAGCCCGAGCACCCGTTCCAGCCATTCACGCAGGCCGGTCGCGGCACGGGTGAGTGGATCGAGGAAGCGGCCGTGACGGCCATGGCGCATGGCCTGCCAATGGTTCTCGCGGGTGATCAGCCGGGTGAGCGGGTCGCGCACCCAGGCCGGTTCCTCGCCGCTGGAGGCGAAGGCCACCATGGCGCGGAACAGGCCGGCGATGCACAGCACGTCATCGAGCCTCGGGCAGGCATCGGCGATGCGCAGTTCCAGGGTCGGGTAGCGGGCCGAGGGCCGCAGCGTCCACCAGACGTCGGCCTCATCGCGAACCAGCCCGGCCTCCCGCAGCAGCCGCCGGTAGGCGGCGTAGGCGGCCTCGTCCTCGAAATGCTCGGGAATGCCCATGCGCGGCCATTCCCCGCAGGCCGCCTGGCGGTAGCTGAGCAGCCCGGAGGGACGCCCCTCCCAGAACGGCGAGGAGGCGCCGAGCACCAGCAGCAACGGCAGCCAGGGCGTCACGCGGTTCATCACGCGGATGCGGTCCAGCCCCTCGGCGATGCCCACGTGCACGTGCAGCCCCGACAGCAGGCTGCGCCTGGCCACCAGTTGGTAGTCCTCGAACAACTCCTGGTAGCGGGGCGAGGCGCTGCCCTGCTGCTGGCGCCAGCCACCCAGCGGATGGGTGCCGACCGCGAGGATGCCCAGCCCATGGGGGCGGCCCAGCGCATCGAGGGTGGCGCGTGCCCGGGCCAGGCAGCCGCGCGCCTCCTCCAGGCCGTGCAGCACCGGCGTGGCGATCTCGATCTGGGTGGTGAACATTTCCGTGGCCAGTTGCGCGCCGAGCGCCTGCCGGCAGGCCTCGACATAGGGCTGCAACGGGCCCCGGGCCAGCTCGCGCGTCTCCAGGTCGACGACGAAATACTCCTCTTCTATCCCGAAACCATTGGGCGGACCGTCAGTCATCGAGCCTTCTCCGTCAGCTATGCACCCCATGAGGACGCCCACAGCGCCCGCCCGGTTCCAGTCGTTTCGCCAGGCGAATTAAGTCGGAATCTTTTCCGCCGCACGCCCCTCACAACCAAGAGGTGCGCAAGCGCCCGCACGAGAGCAGCGATGCGCCCGCTTCGCGAAGTCATGCCCGTCCTGGAGATACTGCCGATGTCCGTCCTCAGCCCCGTCGATACCACGCAGGCCGATGTGCCCCTGCCGATGGCCCCGCTCGGCCCCGCCCAGCACCTGTACCAGGAGTTGCTGCAGCGGCCGGCGCAGAGCCTGGACGAGGCCCGTGCCTTCCTGCAGGAGCAACTGCGCCAGGCGGCCGCCCTGCCCTGCGACCTGCCGGCCTCGCCCGAGGACCTTTCGGCCTGGTCACGCCGCAACGCGGCCGAGGTCACCCACCTGTACGCCACCTACCTGGAGGAGCGCCGCCATGGCGCGGGCCGCCGCTACTTCGGCGACCGCTCCCACGCGCTGTATTTCCTTCGCGGCGTCGCCCCCACCAAGCTGGTGGACGGTGCCTGGCTCCACGGCACCCTGCGCCACTGGCGCGACACCCGCTTCACGCCGCTGGTGCGTACCTTCCTCGAAGAGCTGGGCGATGGCGTCGCCGCGCAGAACCACGTGCTGCTGTACCGCCGCCTGCTGGCCAGCCAGGGCTGCGACGACCTCGCCGGGCTGGACGACGAACACTACCTGCAGGGCACCACCCAGCTGGCGCTCGGGGCGCTGGCGGAGGAGTTCCTGCCGGAGGTGATCGGCTACAACCTCGGCTACGAACAGCTGCCGCTGCACCTGTTGATCAGCGCCTTCGAACTCGACGAGCTGGACATCGATCCCTATTACTTCCAGCTCCACGTCACCATCGACAACAGCGCCACGGGCCATGCGCACAAGGCCGTGCAGGCGGTGCTGGACAACCTCCCGCTGATAACCGATGCCGAGGACTTCTATCGCCGCGTCACCCTCGGTTATCGCCTCAACGAGCTGGGCAAGGGCTCCCGCGCGGTGATCGCCGACTTCGACCTGGAGCGCGAGCTGCTGGAGATGTTCGAACGCAAGCGCGGGGTCGCCGGGCAGGTGCACTCCGACTATTGCCGCATCGAAGGGCGCACGGTGAACCAATGGCTGGCCGCCGACGAGGGCATCGCCGGCTTCCTCGCCGCCCTGCAACGTCGCGGCTGGATACGCCGCCACCAGGACCCGGCCGAAAGCCGCTTCTGGCAACTGGTGCAGGGCGAGCGTGCCGCGATGTTCGGCGTGTTCTCCGCCTACGAGCAGCAATTGCTGCACGACTGGATCGCCGGCACCTGGGAGCGCCCCGGTACCGCGCCGCTGTCGCGCAACGGCGTGTTCCGCAGCCGCCACCGGCAGCCGCACATGCCCAGCCAGGAGCACCAGCGACCCTCGCTGCAACCCCTGGAGAACTCGGAACAGCGCCATCTGCTGGACGAGCTGCAGCAACTCGACGACGCCCGCCACGAAGCGCGGCTGATCGAACTGCTGGGCCCGGCCAGCCATTGGACCCCGGCCGGGCTGCTGGCCACCCGCCTGTTCTCCGCCATGACCCGCTGAGGAGCACGCCGTGCCTGCCCCCCTGGATCACCTCGACATCGCGGCCGACCACCCGCTGCTGCGCCTGGGCCACCTGCTGGCCGATCGCGGCTATCACTTCACCACCCTCACCCCGCTCTCCCACCAGCGGGTCAACGCGCGGCCGGGCAACGCCGAGGCACGCACTCTTGAGGACGTCTTCGGCTGGAGCCGCCCCTTCCGCCAGGAGGTGGTCGGCGAGGAGGTGTTCGCCCTGCTGCGCGAAGCCTGCGCAGTCGAAGCACGAGGCGAGCTGTGGTCGAGCCGCATCCGCTGGTCCAGCCTCGACGGCCAGCTCTTCGTGCATTCGCGCTACCCCACCGTGAACGCCGATGCGGTGTTCTTCGGCCCCGACACCTACCGCTTCGCCCAGGCGCTGCACCAGCACCTGGCCCGCGACGCACGCCCGCTGCGGCGCATCGCCGACATCGGCTGCGGCGCCGGCCCGGGCGCCGTGCTCGCGGCCCTCGCCAGGCCGCGGGCCCAGGTACTGGCCCTGGACATCAACGACCGCGCGCTGGCCTTCACCGCCGTCAACGCACGGCTCGCCGGCGCGGACAACCTGGTCGCACGCCACAGCAACCTGCTGCACCAGGTGGAGGGGCCGCTCGACCTGATCATCGCCAACCCGCCCTACATGCTCGACCCGGCCGGCCGCGCCTACCGCCACGGCGGCGGCGAGCACGGCGCCGGCCTGTCCCTGGCGATCATCGAGGCCGCACTGCAACGCCTCGCCCCCGGCGGCTCCCTGCTGCTCTACACCGGCGTGGCGATGTTCGGCGGTGCCGACCCCTTCCGCGATGCCTTCCAGCCGCTGCTCGATGGCCACGCCTGGACCTGGCGCTACCGGGAGATGGACCCGGACGTGTTCGGCGAGGAACTGGACAACCCGGCCTACGCCCGCGCCGACCGCATCGCCGCCGTGGTGCTGGAGGCGACGCGCCCAGCCCACGACTGAACCCTGACGAGAGGATTCCACCATGCACGACGATGACGACGACCTGATCAACGACCCCGGCAACGAAGACCCGGGTTCCGCCGTGGAGCGGCTACCCGAGGACGAGCCCGAGGTGCAGCCGGACGACCCGGACATCCAGGGCGACGACGGCTCGGGCGACCCCGAGTGAAGACGAAGGCCACCTGAAAGCCGGCGCCCCCCGGGACGCCCCTGCCCGACCATGGAGCCCAGACGATGCCGATGCCCTTGCCGACCCAACCCGCCCACGGATACGGGGAACCGACGCCGGAGCGACGGCCCTGCGCCGCCACCCATCGCCCCCTCCCCGCCTCCGGGGAACACGCGGGCTCGCCCACCGCGCTGCCCGAGCGGGCGGCGCCGGCCTTCGGCCCGGGTGCCCGGGGATGAACGAGCGCCAGCCCTTCACCGGTCCGCCGAACCCCCGAGAGGACTGCCAGATGCGCATCATCACGTGCGAGCAGGACCAGAAATTCCACATCGGCAGCGATGTGGTGATCACCGTCACCGAGATCCGCGGCTTCTCGGTGAAGCTGGCGATCTCCGCCCCGCGCGAGGTGCCGGTGCATCGCGAGGAGATCTACCGGCGCATCCAGGCCGGCCAGCGGCCTGGCGAGGAGGCCACCTGAGCGCAGCCGGCCTCCCGCCAGTCAGTCGGCGAGGCTGATCCACGCCGGCGCATGGTCGCTGGCGTGCTCCTCGCCGCGCACCCAGCGGTCCACGCCGCCGCCTTCCAGGCGCTCGACCAGGGCGGGGCTGAGCAGCAGGTGGTCGATGCGCAACCCCGAGTCCCGCTGCCAGTGCTGGCGGAAGTAGTCCCAGAAGGTGAAGGGGCTGCCTTCCGGGTAGAGGCGTTTCAGGGCGTCCGTCCAGCCCTGGTCGAGCAGGCGCTGGAAACAGGCGCGGCTCTCCGGCTGCAGCAGGGCGTCCTTGCGCCACGAGCGCGGGTTGTAGATGTCGGCGTCGGTGGGGACCACATTGAAATCGCCCGCGAGCACGACCGGGTGCCCGCTGTCGAGCAGGCCCCGGGCGTGGCGGATCAGGCGTTCGAACCAGGCCAGCTTGTAGTCGAACTTCGGCCCCGGCTGCGGGTTGCCGTTGGGCAGGTAGAGGCAGGCGACCACCACCCCCGGACCGCCGCCTCCAGGTAACGGCTCTGGCTGTCGGCCGGGTCCCCGGGGAGCTCACGGCGGATCTCCAGGGGCGTCATGCCCCTGGCCAGGATGGCGACGCCGTTCCAGGAGGGCTGGCCTTTCCAGATCGCGCCATAGCCGGCCTCGGCGAGCGCTTCGACGGGGAAATTGCGGTCGACGGCCTTGAGCTCCTGCAGGCAGACGATGTCGGGCGCCTCCCGTTGCAACCAGGCCAGCAGCGCGGGCAGGCGGGAGCGGATGCCGTTGATGTTGAAGGTGGCGATGCGCAGCATGATCGGGCCTCCGGGCTGAATGCGGGGGTGCCGCCATCATTCATGTAGAGGCGCAAGCGCCCCGGGATGTTCAGGTCCGATGCACGGCGCGAAGCCGAGCCACGGGCCGAGTTCGCTTCTTGTGCAACGAGCGTCCAGGGTCTTGATATCGGCGTCATACCAAAAAATACCGTTTATCTTTCAATCGCTTAGCGAAGCGCCAATCAGGTCGAACGATTCCCGCACGCCCGCCTTCTCAATTCAGCGGGGCCATTCCGGCCCCGAACAGGAAGGAGAACGACCATGAGCAACGACAACCCCGGCAACTTCGCCAACGATCGCGAGAAAGCTTCCGAAGCCGGCCGCAAGGGTGGCCAGAATAGTGGGGGCAATATCGCCAACGACCCGGAACGCGCAGCCGAAGCCGGGCACAAGGGTGGGCAGAACAGCGGCGGCAACTTCGCCAATGACCGCGAGAAAGCCTCCGAAGCCGGCCGCAAGGGCGGCCAGAACAGCGGCGGCAATTTTGCCAACGACCCCGAGAAGGCCTCCGAGGCCGGACGCAAGGGTGGGCAGAACAGCCAAGGCGGTCGTAGCTGACCCAGGCCGCAACGGGGGCCCGCCAACCGGCGGGCCCCGCTCCGATGCGAACCCGCCCGACACGCGCCGACCCTGGAGGCACGCCATGAGCGCCCCCCTTTTCCTCATCAGCTACCTGCTCCGGAACGAGCCGATGCACCACGAGGTGCGCTCCAGCGATACGCGCATGAGCGTGGAATCCGCCCGCGAGTACCTGCTGGCGCGGCACGGGGATTGCGACCCCGTCGATATCAGCGACGTGCAGGTCAGCAAGATCACCCGTGAGCACGAAGCGGGCACCACGCCCGGCCATTACCAGCAGCCCTGAACGCCCGCGTGTGTTCAGTGGCCCCCCGCGTTCGCGGGGGTGACGGGTCGGGTTGGAGGTTGTGCATCCACCGTCACCCCGTAGGTTGGCGCCAAGCGCAGCGAGGCCCAACACAGCGCTGCACGCCCTCTCCTCGGGCCCTGTGGGAGCGGCTTCAGCCGCGAAACATCCGCCGCAAGCACAAGGCTACGAGTGGCCTGATACCCCATCGCGAATGAATTCGCTCCCACGGATTGCCAATAGCCGCTGCGTTCAGTGGGCCCCCACGTTCGCGGGGGTGACGGGGCTGGATGGGATTTCCGCGCACCGTCACCGTAGGTTGGCGCCGAGCGCAGCGAGGCCCAACACGGCGCTGCACGCCCTCTCCCCGGGCCCTGTGGGAGCGGCTTCAGCCGTGAAACATCCGCCGCAAGCACAAGGCTACGAGTGGCCTGATACCCCATCGCGAGTGAATTCGCTCCCACGGGCACCCAATAGCCGCTGCGTTCAGTGGGCCCCCGCGTTCGCGGGGGTGATGGTGCTGGATGGGAGTTCCGCGTGCACCGTCACCCGTCGGTTGGCGCCGAGCGCAGCGAGGCCCAACGCAGCGCTACACGCCCTCTCCCCGGGCCCTGTGGGAGCGGCTTCAGCCGCGAAAGATCCGCCGCAAGCACAAGGTCACGAGTGACCAGACGCCCCATCGCGAATGAATTCGCTCCTACGGATTCCCCATGGCAGCTGCGTTCCCGATGACGGTGCCGTCGGCCAGCACGGAGCGCCCGCTGAGGCGGGCGAATTCCTGGGCGTCATGGCTGCAGAAGATGCGCAGGTCGGGCTGAGTCAGCGCCGCCTGGCGCAGACGCTGCTGGTTGGCGGCGCGCGCGTGGGCGTCCGCTTCCATCATCCACTGGTAGACGCGCAGCCCGGGGGTGCAATGGCGCTGCGAGTAACCGATCTCGCCACGGTAGAAATAGGCGTCACCGGCGTGTAGCAACCAGCCACCGGGGACGGCGACCGCGACCCCGGCGTGGCCCAGCGTATGGCCGCGCAGCGGCACCAGGTAGATGTCCTCCGCCTCGCAACCGATCAGTGCCTTGACCGCCGCGAAGCCCTTCCAGCTTTCGCCCTGCGCCGCGTAGGGCTGCCAGTGGCGGACGCCCTGCCAGTGGCGGTCGATGTAGCGGCGGCGATTGATGAAGCCGCCCCCGGGTGCCTCGGCATGGGCCTTTTCCTCGGCCGGCAGGTGCACCGTGGCTTCGGGGAAATCACCCAGGCCGCCGGCATGGTCGAAATCGAGGTGGGTGAGCACGATGTGACGCACATCCTCGGCGCGGTAGCCGAGCTGCTCGATCTGCGTCAGGGCGCTCAGGCGTTCGTCGAACCGGATGTTGTTCAGCGTGCGGAAAAACGGGCTGATGCGACTGGCGGAGCGCGACAGGTCGCGCCGGCCGAAGCCGGTGTCCACCAGCACGAGGCCCTCCCTGGCGGTCTCGATCAGCAGGCAGTGGCAGACCAGGCACGCCGTGGCGCCTTTGCTGAAACCGTCGAACAGGGCGCCCCCGAAAGGGCACATGCAGCCGCAGCTGAGGTGATGGACGAGCATGGTGGGCTCCTTGGAGTGGGGGTGGCAGGCCACCAGGATCAGGCCGCGCGCCCCTCAGCCCGACTCGATAGCGGTCGGGCAGATGAGCACCCGAGGCCGCCCGGTGATCCTCCAGGCCTGGCAAAACACCATCCGGCCCATGGCTATTCCCGCCGCCTGGGGCTTTCGACGGCGCGCATCAGGCTGCCGTGGCCGTAACCCCGGGCCGGCTGGGCGCCGCGTCGGCTCCACAGGCGCTCGTGGAAGTAGAAGGCCACGGTGTTGCAGGCCGGCTCGATCAGGGCGATGAGCCCGCCGGTCAGCAGGCTTCCGGTCAGCAGGTAGGCCACCGTGAAGGCGATGGAGAAGTGCAGCACCGCGAAGGTCAGGGTCTTCACCAGGGGCTGGTTGGCGGGCACTCCACAGCACCCGCCCGGTGCCGGCCTCACCGCTTGGCCTCGACACCCGGGGTTTCGGAGCGGTCGAGGAAGGCCTGGGTCAGTTCGGGCAGGTGCTCCTTCAGCCACTCGGCCATCGCCACTTCCTGCGGCAGGATCTTCTCGCAGGTCTTCTGCGTCTCGGTATCGCCGACCGCCTTGGCCGCCGCGATGAGCACGGTGTAGGTGGCGATCTCCAGGTTCTCGAACACGTAGCCGGCCATGGCGCCCTTGATCACCTCGTCGCTCACGGCCATGCCGCCCACCGCCTGCCCGAACGCCATCAGCTTGCCGCCGATGTCCTTGAGCGTGGAGGGTTCGGAGCCCAGGCGCTGCAGCGCCTCTTCCAGCAGGGTCTTCTGGCCCTGGGTTTCCTCGATGTGTTTCTCGATCCGGGTCCGCAGCTTGGGGTAGTTCTCCAGGCGGCCTTTCTGTGCGGTCAGCATCTGCTCCGCCTGTTGCTCCATCGCATGGGCGTCACGCAGCCAGCTCAGCAGGTTCTCGGTCTTGTCGGTCATGTCGTCTCTCCGGGTGGATCGATGGACGGGATATGCATTGGGAAGCCCGGCGAACGGCCACGGTTCAAGGTTTTTTGCGAGGAAAACAAGCGAAGCGGTTATTCCATACGAAACGGCTGACGCTTCGCTTGATAACCATTTGGAATTTTCAATGAACCCTCGATGCACCCGGCGGATCACCTCTGAAGGGGCGAGGAACGCCTTCCAGAACGCCGAGGGAACCGGCTCAACCGTGGAGGAATACGTGATGTTCGTGCACAACAAACGACTGCAATACACCGTGCGTGTGGGGGCGCCGAACCCGGGGCTCGCCAACCTGCTGCTCGAGCAGTTCGGCGGCCCGCAGGGCGAACTCGCCGCGGCGATGCGCTACTTCACCCAGGGCCTCAATGAGGACGATCCAGGCCGCAAGGACCTGTTGCTGGACATCGCGACGGAGGAGCTGAGCCACCTTGAGATCATCGGTTCGATCGTCGCCATGCTGAACAAGGGCGCCAAGGGTGACCTCGCCGAGGCCATCGAGGAGGAAGCCGCGCTCTACCGCTCGCTGACCGAAGGTGGCAACGACTCCCACATCACCTCGCTGCTCTACGGTGGCGGGCCGGCACTGACCAACTCCGCCGGCGTGCCCTGGACGGCCGCCTACGTCGACTCCATCGGCGAGCCGACCGCTGATTTCCGCTCCAACATCGCGGCGGAGGCACGGGCGAAGATCATCTACGAGCGGTTGATCAACGTCACCGACGATCCGGGCATCAAGGAGGCGCTGGGCTTCCTCATGACCCGCGAGCTGGCGCACCAGAAGTCGTTCGAGAAGGCCCTGCATGCCATCCAGCCGAACTTCCCGCAGGGCAAGCTGCCGGGGATCCCGGAGTTCACCAGCGTCTACTTCAACCTTTCCCAGGGCGAAGGCGACATGCGTGGCTCGTGGAACCAGGGCGACCAGTGGGCGTTCGTCGACGACCCGCAACCGGCGGTGGACGGGGGCAGCGGCCTGCCCGAGGTGAACCTGCCGAAGGCCAAGCGGGAGGTGGTCGAACAGATGAAGCTGCGCACCGCGTCCGACCCGGCCGCCGACCCGCTCACCGGGGCCGACCTCGGCTCGGGTGCCTACCAGAAGCCTTGAGGCCCTGCAGCCTGTGCGTCCAGCGATGGGCGCGCAGGCCGCCTGCCAGGGACCATTCGTCGATAAAACGCTACGCGCCATTGGCGGGCGCTCCCGCAGGCTTCCTGTCGATATCAGCCTCATATCAACCGACATTCGATACAGGGGCTGTACAGGGTTGCCCCTTGTCCGGCTTTCCTTTTTCGCCGATCCGACTTCTTGTACAGGCTCGCCGCAACGCCGCTTACGTACAGGCATGACGGGGCCGTTAGCCACCATTTACCGGTGTTTCACGGCGGCTACAGTAGCCGTATGCAAGCCTGAAAAAAGGAATCGCCTGAATGGCGTTGAACCACAGGGAGATCGAACGGCTGTTCGTCAAGCACATGCCTGCCTGCAGCTGCCAGGCGAAACAGTACGATCACGGCACGACCACCCTGCTCTTCACCCACCGCGACACGCACGACACCCTCACCCTGGATGCCATGCCGGACGGCCAGCTGCACAGCGAACGTTCCATCCAGCGGCTGTGCCTGACCCTGGAGGGCGAGTTCACCGCCCTGCTGGCGCGCCGCGACGCACCGGCGAGCCGACACGGATGACCACCTGGGACCAACCCGCGAGACGCTGGCTCGTCACCTACCGCATGGAGGGCGAAGTACGGCAGATGCTGATGCGCGCGCGCAACGTGCCCAACCTCAAGGCCGTGGCCTTCTCCATCTACCACCTCGAGTTCCCCGACCAGCCCTGCCCCTCCACCTCGCGGGACAATGTGGAGTCCTGGCTCGGTGCCCGTGGCATCACCCTGGAAGACGTGCAGCTGTATCAGCCGCCACGCCGTTGAGCCAGGGCGGGGAGCCATGCACGCGCCGTCGGGCTGCCCGACCGCTGGCCCGGTGACGTCTATGCTTGGATTTCCCAGCCAGCGGAGAGCGACATGACCAAGGACGAGATGAAGGCCCGCCTCAACGACGCGATCCAGGCCACCCTCGAATCCCAGCGCGGCGGCCCCTTCCCGGCTCGCCAGATCTCCTACTCAGTGGCCATCGGCATGGCGGCGGCCATGCAGCTGTGCGAGCTGGTGGAGGGCGAGGAGTACGGCCACATCATCCAGCGCATCACCGCCAGCATCGAGCACGATTTCGCCAAGGCGGCCGAGCCCAGATCCTGATCGTCGGGACAGCCGTTTTTTTTCTGCAACATTCTCCTGATCGTCCGCTCTATAGCGCAGTCCGCCCCCTTCCATGGGTTTCTGCACGTTGGATATCAGCAATCAGGAGGAGATATGGATTGGCTCATCAGCTATCTCGATGCTGAAGGTCAGGAGAAGTCCGTCACCGTTCGTTCGAACCACCTGCCCAACCACAAGACGGCCGCACGCTGCGTGGTGGAGCATGCCTATGGCGACGCACCGCCGAGGCCGCTCGGCAACCTGTCCGCCGTGGCCTGGCTCACTGCCTGCGGCCTGGAGATCCGCGACATCAGCCTGATCCGGGATGACCGCCCGGGCCCGCAACCCCTCACCTTCTCGCGCCCCAGACCCTACTTCCGCCAGAAGCCCCGCACCGAGCAGGAACAGCCGGAAGAACCCGCGTCATAGCGCCCCCGTGCCGGAGGTGCCGCCGCGCCTCCGGCCTGCCCGTCGATCGGCTCCAGCGAGGTGTCCCCTGGCCGTAAAAACCATCACCGCCCGCCAGCTCGGCCTGGACCAGGGGCTCGCCCGGGGCGAGGAAGGCGCGCTGTTCAAATGGCTGATCGCCGCCTTCCTGTTCGGCAAGCCCATCCAGCAGTCCGTCGCCGAGCGCGCCTACCGGGTGATAGTCGAGGCGAACGGGCGCGATACGCCGCGCACGCTCGGGGGCAGCAGCCACGCCGAGCTGGTGCGCATGCTCGGGCAGGCGCGCTACGTGCGTTACGACCGCTCCACGGCCGAGCGCCTGCGCACGCTGTGCGGCAGGCTCGACGACGAATACGGCGGCCGGGTCCGCGCCCTGCTGGAGCGCAGTGCCGACCAGGGCGAGTTCGAGCAGCGGTTGCTGGCGTTCGAGGGAATCGGCCCGAAGACCGTCGAGATATTCATGCGCGAAGCCGGCCCTGCGCTGTTCGGCGGGGCCGGCGACGCGGGCTGACTCAGGGCGAGATCGGGTCGCTCGCGGGGAAGGTCTCTTCCACGGCGTTGTCCACCTTGGCCTCCAGCTCGCGCTGGCTGCGCAGCGGGTGATCCTCGATGCGCGGCAACGCCGCACGCAGGGCCGCCACGCGCTGGCGCAGGTATTCGAGCTCGGTCTCCGGGTCTATCACCAGGCCCTTGACGCTGCAATGGCCGCTGACGCCGCGCAACAGCAAGGCGGCGCCACCGAGCGCCTTGATCACGCCCGGGGCGCCGCCCCGGTAGACGCCCGAGGCGATGGAAAGAACGCCGGCGGCGACCGAGAGGGCGCGTTCGACGCCGTGGACGTTATGGGTCTGAAGGTGCATGGGGTGGGTCTCCTGATGGTGGCGCGGCGTCAGCGCGAGGCGCGCCGCAGGTCTCTGGAAAGGTTGCCGTGGCCGTGGCCCTTCTGCGACGTCGCGCGCACGCCGAAGCGTTGCCAGACCCGCTCGTGGAAATAGAAGGCCACGGTGTTGCATGCCGGCTCGATGAGGGCGATGAGCCCGCCGGTCAGCACGCTGCCGGTCAGCAGGTAGGCCACGGTGAAGGCGATGGCGAAGTGCAGCACGGCGAAGCTCAGGGTCTTGGCCAGCGGCTGGTTGCCAGGGGGCGGCAGCGGCCGGCTGCGGGCCGAGTGCGTCGTGCGTTGGTTGCGTATCGCCATGGTGGTCTCCTGCTTGCGGGTGTCGCCATGGTTTGGAAGGGCGAAGGCCCCGGAGAGGTTCAGGAAATCGGTCGGGTGGCAGGCCGCGTGGCGCTCATCCAAAAAGTGCAACTTTCCGCCGGATCGCCGCTTCTACAACCCTGTAACCCTCAACCCCTGGAGATCGCCATGAGACTCAACCGCCTCGCTCTTCCCGCCCTGCTCTGCGCCACCCTCAGCACCCCGCTCCTCGCCGCCGACACGGTCGATGCCGATGACTTCGTCGACGAAGCCAGCGCGGGCGGCATCGCCGAGATCGAAAGCGGCAAGCTGGCGCTGGAGAAATCCACCACGCCCGGCGTCAAGACCTTCGCCCAGCAGATGATCGACGACCACAGCGCGGCGAACCGCGAACTGGCGGTGATCGCCCGCGAGAAGAAACTGGAAGTGGCGACCGAAGCCGAGCTGATGAACAAGGCCAAGGCCCTGATCCTGAAGCTGCGTGACGGCGAGGACTTCGACGAGGCCTACGCCAACAACCAGGTGGTGGCCCACGAGAAGACCGTGGAGCTGTTCAAGGAAGCCGCCGCCTCCGATGACAAGGAGATCGCCGCCTTCGCCAGCAAGACCCTGCCCAAGCTGGAGCACCACCTGCAGATGGCGCGCGACCTCGCCGCCACGCACAAGAAGCCCTGAGGCGATGGCCTGCTCCACGCTTGTCTTTAGTGGGTCCCCGCGTTCGCGGGGATGACGGGGCACGCGCGCAACGGGACCGGGCAAAGGGTGGACGACGCTTCACCTGTCCACCCCCGGAGCCCGATCCAGCACCTGATGCGCTCGCGTCTACGGGCGCAGGATCACCTTGCGGCAGTCGTCCTCGGCCTTGTCGAACAGGCGATAGCCCTCGGCTGCATCCGCCAGGTTGAGACGGTGGCTGATGATGATCTCGGGATTCAGGTCGCCCTTCTGGATGTGTTCGAGCAGGTCGGGGAGCAGCGGGTGGACGTGGGTCTGCCCCATCTTGAAGGTCAGCCCCTTGTCGAAGGCATCGCCGAAGAGGAAGCCATGGATGAAGCCGGCGTACACGCCCGGCACGCTGACGGTGCCACCGCGCCGCACGGCGGCGATGCACTGGCGCAGGGCGACGCCGCTGCTGGCTTCGAGCTTGAGGGCGGTGAGGATGGTTTCGGTGGTGCTGCCCTTGGCTTCGAAGCCCACGGCGTCGATGGCGGCGTCCACGCCGCGGTGGCCGGGCGTCTGTTCGATGATGGCCTCGGCCGGGTCGTCGATCTCGTCGAAGTTGATCGGGATCACCCCGTAGGTGCGCTGCGCGTAGGCCAGCCGATAGGCGTGCTGGTCGACCATGAAGATCTGCTCGGCGCCGAGCATGCGCGCGCACGCGGCCGCCATCAGCCCCACCGGGCCGGCGCCGTAGATGGCCACACGGCTGCCCTGCCCCACGCTCGCATTGATCACCGCCTGGTAGCCGGTGGGCAGGATGTCGGTGAGGAACAGCACCTGCTCGTCGTTCAGGGCATCGGGGATGCGGAAGGGGCCGGTGTTCGCCTTGGGCACCCGCACCCGTTCCGCCTGGCCACCGGGGAGGCCACCGTAGAGGTGGCTGTAGCCGAACAGCGCAGCCCCGGAAGGAATCTGCTTCTTGTTGAGGATGGCGCCACGCCCCGGGTTGGTGGTCTCGCAGGCGGCGTGCAGGTTCATCTCGCAGAAGAAGCAGCTGCCGCAGGCGATGACGAAGGGCACGATCACCCGGTCGCCCCGGCTCACGGCCGTGACCGCCGGGCCCACCTCCTCCACCACGCCCATGAATTCGTGGCCGAACACGTCGCCGTGTTTCACCTGGGGGATCTTGCCGCGATAGAGGTGCAGGTCCGAGCCGCAGATGGCGGTGGCGGTGACCCGCAGGATGATGTCGTCCGGCTCCTGGATGATGGGGTCGGGGACGTTGTCGACGCGAACGTCGTGGCTGCCGTGGTAGGTGAGAGCGCGCATGGTGGACCTCCGAAGCGTGTGGGCATTCATAGGTCCGAAAGGGGAATGGGTGGGGTGTTCAGGGTTTCGGGACGAACGGTGCAGGGGCGGGAAGGCGGGGCCGCTGCGCTGGCATGGCGCGCGCAGCCGGGCCCGGAGCAGGTCCGGGCCCGGCCCCGGGTCAGGCGGCCTTGCCTTGCAGGTCCTGCTTCATGGACTTCTTCAGGGCCTCCATCTCCGCGCCCAGTTCGGCGAGTTTCTGCTTGCCCAGCAGC
This sequence comes from Pseudomonas sp. Pc102, assembly GCF_018408275.1. NCBI lineage: Bacteria > Pseudomonadati > Pseudomonadota > Gammaproteobacteria > Pseudomonadales > Pseudomonadaceae > Pseudomonas > Pseudomonas sp. Pc102. Next base: position 3,913,954 of record NZ_AP021905.1, read on the forward strand.
TTGGCGGCCTGGGGAAACATCTCCTTCTCCTCTTCCTCGATGTGGTGTTCCAGCAGCTCCTTGAGCACCTTGGCGCGGCCGGCGAATTCCACGGAGGACGGCGAGGTCTGCTTGAGGTCCGGCAGCACCAGGGAGTCCACGGTGCGGTGTTCCTCCTTGGCCTCGGCCGACATCACGGCCTCGTCCTTGCCCCCGGCGGCCTTGTAGGCGGGGTAGAAGATCTGCTCTTCGATGGTGGTGTGGACCAGCAACTCGATCTCGATCTTCTGCAGCAGCTCGGTGCGGGTCTTGACCCCGCGCTCGGTGGTGCTGCCGAGGCGTTCGAGAAGGGCTTTAACGGTGACGTGGTCCTGCTTGAGCAGTTCGATTGCATTCATGGTCGTGTCCTCATCGGTTGCGGAGGCCGGTCCGTGCCGGCGCCTCTCCTAATGACTGACGCGCGTGCGACGAAGCGGTTCAAGCTCTTTTCGGGGCTGGGCGGGCTGCATGGCGACCGAAGTCGCCCCTGCAGGTGCGGTGCAGCCGGTCATGGGCCGGGTGCGACCCGACGGGCCCGTGCACGACGCGAATCAGGAATGGATCGACGAGCTCACCGCGTCCGCCGCCATGCCCAGGCAGTCGATCTCGTGGATCATCCCGGTGGCCAGCGCGGCTTCGGCATCGAGGATGCGCGGCGCGGCCCTGAGGTAGTCGAGGATATCCAGCGGCTCGGCCGCCATGGGCGTGCGCTCGGCGACGATGCGCGCATAGAGGTGCAGGTCGTAGTCCAGGCTCATGGCGTATTCCGACATCCGCGCGTGGTCCACCGAGCCGTTGAGGTTCCAGTGGAAGGGGTGGAAGAGGAACTTGCTGTGCTGGCACGCGCTGCGTCGCTCGCCGGCGAGGAAGATGATGTTGCCCATGGACTCCACCGTGCCCAGGTTGTGGGTGCGAACGGGGATGGGCAGCGAGATGAGGAAGTTGTACAGGGAGAATCCGTAGCTGCATTCGCCGCCCATGGTGGCGATCTTGATCACCAGCTCGTCGGCCCCCTGCTGCACGGCCTGGGTGCAGCGCTCGATGAGCTGGCCGGTGGTGGTGGAGTTGATCGGCGCGGTGAAATGCACGATGTGGCTGGCCATGGCTGCCCTCCTTTACTGGCGGTGGTCACGGGTCGGTCACGCGTGAGCGCTCAGCGTGGCGGGCTGTCCGGGGCGTCGGTGGTGGCCGGCCGGTCCTCGGTGGAGGGGGTGCGCGGTGCCTGCCAGTCCGGGTGCAGCTCGGCGGGTATGCCTTCGCGCTCGCGGGTGGGCGGTTCACGGTCGGCGGTCGGGCTCGATTCGACGCAGCGGTTGTCGGTGTTGCGGGGTAGGTCGCTCATGGTCGGCTCCTGTGGATGGGGGCTTCGGTGGATGACGTCGGTGGATCGTCGTCTTCGGTGGAGCCGCGACCGGCGCTGGTTGTTCCACCAATCCGTTGACCGGCGACGGCGGGCCGGACCGATCATCCCGTCGCCTGAACTCCCCCGGATCGGCCGCAGTCATTCCAGCATCACCCCTCGGAGGACCCCCACCATGCACACGCACTATGAAGGCCTGGCCACCCTCGTCTACGTCCCCGGCAACACGGGCTCGTCGAGCATGCCGACCGCCAGCAGCGCCGCCGTGGTGCTCGACGAAACCATCCCCGGCATCTTCAGCGTCACCTGCGACCTCGACCTGGGCGATGCCGACGAGCTGCGCATCACCCTGCCCAACGGACGCAGCGTCGGGGGCGTGATCACCTACAAGGATGGGCGCACGCTCAACATCGTGACCCGCAGTTGAGGACCGGCACATGAATCCAGCGCGCACCGCCGCCTTGCAGGAAGCCTTGTGGATCGCCCTGGAGGCCACCCTGGCGGCCGCCGAGGAAGCCGGGATGGAGCGCGAGCAACTGCTCGCCGCCGCCCGGGGCATCGCCGCCTCGGCATTGAAGGGCGGCTCCGGCAAGGCCGAGGCACTGATCGCCCAGGCCGCCTTGCGCCGGCACATCGGCCAGCGGGCCTGAGCGGCAGCCCCCGGGCGCCCTCCACAATTGACGCGGTGCCAATAAATTCCTTGAGCAGGGGGCGTGGATCGTGGTGTCTTGCGCCTGGAGCGGAGCGGTGGATGGCGCCCGGCTCGGGGATGGATGTGCACGGGCGGAGAACCGAAGCGTGGTAGCTGGATATCTTGGGCAACTCCTGGCGATCGCCAACGACCCCTCGCGCAGCTGGGCGAACCGGCTGGCGGCGATGCGCATGGCGCTCAGGAAGGCCACGCAGCAGCACGAGCAGCAGCAACGCGAACTGTGGAGCCGGCGCCGCAGGCTGCGCCAGCACCTGCCCTTCACCCGCACCCTCCTCAGGGAACTCGAAGCTGCGCAGCATGAGCAGCTGGCCACCTACCAGGCGCTGCTGCGCTCGACCGGCAGCCTGCTGGTCGCCAGCGAGGCGCAGGTGCTGGACGCCCTGGGCAGGCAGCGCCTGCTGGACCTGCTCGGGGTCAACCCGGTGCACCGGCGGCGCATCCCCGGCAACGTCGAGCGCCTGCTCTGCGCCGTGGTGCTGCAGGGCCTGGAGGACAGCGCCCGGCAGTTCAGCGGGCGGCGCATCCCTGGGCCCCGGAGCGGCCCCCTGGCCCGCGCCTTCAACGAGGTGATGGCCTGCGCCACCCTGCAGAAGCTGCGCAACAGCCGCGGCAAGGCCTGCCGCACGGCCAACGCCCCGTCGCAGCGGCATGCCGAATGCGCCACGCCGGTGCTGACGGTGCACAACGCTGACGGCAGCCGCCAGGTCTACCCGCTGCGCTGAGGCCCGTTCACGCCGCGCATACCTCCCTCACACAGGCCCGCAACCAGCGATGCGCCGGGTCGGCGTCCATCCTCGGGTGCCAGAGCATCGAGACCTGGATCGGCGCGACGTCCAGCGGCAAGGGGAAGCTGAACAACCCGGCCCGCAGGCTGCCGCTGTGGCGCTCAGGCACGGTGGCGATGAGATCGGACGCACGGGCCAGCGCCAGGGCCGCCGAGAAGCCACCCACCAGGGTGACGATGTCCCGCGCGAGGCCGGCGGCCTTTAGCGCCTCATCCACCGGGCCACGGTCCTTGCCGCGTCGCGACACCAGCACATGGCGTCCGCCGGCATAGCGCTCGGCAGTGATAGCGCCTCGGGTCAGCGGGTGGCCCTCGCGCACCACGCCGACGAAACGATCCTGGAACAGCGCTCGCGTGCGGATCTCGGGGCCGGCATCGGCGCCCACCACGCCAGTGTCGAGGTCGACGCTGCCGTCGCGCAGGGGCGCGCTGTCCTTGTCCGTCTTGGTCACGAAGCGCAGGCGCACGCCCGGTGCCTCCTCGCCGATGCGCCCGATCAGCGCCGGGCCGAAATTCTCCACGAAGCCGTCGCCGACCCGCAGGGTGAAGGTGCGCGCCAGGCGCTGCAGGTCGAGGTGCTCCACGGGGCGCAGCACGCTCTCGACGCCGAGCACCAGCTGGCTGACCTGCTCGCGCAGCTCCAGCGCCCGGGGCGTGGGCACCAGGCCACGGCCGGCGCGGACCAGCAGCGGGTCACCCAGGGTCTCCCGCAGCCGCGCCAGGGCCCGGCTCATGGCCGAGGGGCTGAGGTGCAGGCGCTTGGCCGCACGCGCGACGCTGCCCTCGGCGAGCAGCACGTCCAGGGTGATCAGCAGGTTGAAATCGGGATGGGTCATGGGCGGAAAAACTAGCACGCCGCCGCCGGGATAGGGCGCCCGATGCATGAATAAAGTGCAAATGCTGCGCCTTCCGCCATATCAGCGAGGCGAACACACTGCGGGCGACCTACTACAGGAAGAGCGCCATGCACTCCACCACGGCAACATCCGCCCCCTCCGAACGAACCACCGGCTCGAAATGGGCGCTGGCCAGCCTCGCCCTGGCCACCCTGCTCGCCTCGCTCGGCACCAGCATCGCCAACGTCGGCCTGCCGACCCTTGTCGACGCCTTCGGTGCCCGCTTCCAGGACGTGCAATGGGTGGTGCTCGCCTACCTGCTGGCCATCACCACGCTGAGCGTGGGCGCGGGCCGCCTGGGCGACCTGCTGGGGCGCCGCCGCCTGTTGCTGGCGGGCTTGCTGGTGTTCAGCGGCGCCTCGGCCTTGTGCGGCCTGGCCCCTTCCCTCGGTTGGCTGATCGGCGCCCGCGTGCTGCAGGGCCTGGGCGCCGCCACGATGATGACCCTGGCGATGGCGCTGATCGGCGAAACGGTGCCGCGCGAGAAAACCGGCAGTGCCATGGGCCTGCTCGGCACCCTCTCGGCCATCGGCACCGCGCTGGGGCCGTCACTCGGCGGATTGCTGCTGGCCGGACCCGGCTGGCGGGCGCTGTTCCTGGTCAACCTGCCCCTGGGCCTGCTGGCCTTCGCCCTCGCCTGGCGCCATCTGCCGCGCCAGCCCCGTAACGCCGATGCTGCCGCTCACTTCGACAGCCCCGGCACCCTGCTGCTGGCCCTGACGCTGACGGCCTATGCACTGGCCATGACCCTGGGCAGGGGGCATTTCGGCGCGCTCAACGGCGGCCTGCTGCTGGCCGCGTGCCTGGGCGGGTCGCTGTTCATCCAGTTCGAGAAACGTACCGCTTCACCGCTGCTGCGCCTGGCGATGTTCCGCGACCCGCTGCTGCGCACCGGGCTGGCCACCGGGGCGCTGGTGACCACGGTGCTGATGGCGACGCTGGTGGTCGGGCCCTTCTACCTCGCTGGCGCCTTGCAACTGACGCCGGCCCGGGTGGGGCTGGCCATGGCCTGCGGGCCGCTGGTGACGGCGCTGATGGGCGTGCCCGCCGGGCGCCTGGTAGACCGCCTGGGCGCGGCGTCCATGGTGCGCGTCGGGTTGATGGGCATGGCGCTGGCAATCACGGCCCTGCTGCTGATGCCGCTGAGCCTGGGCGTGCTGGGCTACATCCTGCCGCTGACGGGCCTCACCGCCGGCTATGCACTGTTCCAGGCGGCCAACAACACGGCGGTGATGGCCGGGGTGGAGGCCACGCAACGCGGCGTGGCCTCCGGCCTGCTCAACCTGTCGCGCAACCTGGGGCTGGTCACCGGTGCAGCGGCCCTGGGCGCGGTGTTCGCCTTCGCCACGGCGAGCGACGACATCAGCCGCGCCGCGCCGGAGGCCATCGCCGCCGGCATGCGCGGCACCTTCCTCGTCGCCCTGGGGTTGATCCTCCTCGCCCTGGTGATCGCGCTGGCCGGGCGCCGGCGCTGACCCCGGCCCCGGTCAGCGCGTGCTGCGCTGCACCAGGCCGATGAGGGTGGCGAAGAGTTCGTCCTCGGCCTGGGCTGGGGTGATCTCCTCGGCCGCGGCGGCATGGGACAGCGCCTCGGCCGCCCCGAGCATCGCGCGCAACCCGGCGGCGCCGATGGTGCCCTGGCCGATGAAGGGCGTGAGCACGGCGCGGCACTTGTCGAGGAAGATCACCTCGTACTCGCGCTTGATCCGCTCCAGCTCCGGCGAGCCGGCCAGGGCGGCGGCGACGCCGGGGATCTCGCGCCCCTGCTGCAGCACACAGGCGACGTAGGACGAGGCGATGACCCGGGCGATGCCCTCGAGCGTCGGCTCGGCGACGTCCAGCGCGGCATCCATGACTGCGGTCTGGCGCGCGTCGTAATCCTGGTAGAGCACCGCCAGCAGCCCCTGCCGGGTGCCGAAGTGGTCGTAGACCACGGGCTTGGTGACGCCCGCCAGTTCGGCCAGGCGACCCAGGGTCAGCGCATCGCTGCCCTCCTCCCGCACCAGGCGCCAGGCCACGTCCAGCAGCTGTTTCTGACGCTCCTCGCGGGACAGCCGGCGGCGCGGCTGCGCGGTGGAATCCTGTTCCTTCTCATCGCTTGACATGAATAACCTACCAAAAGTAACTTACCAATCGTAACTTACTGAAAGTATATAAGCGCTTTCAGCCACCCCGCAATCGAGCCCCGGGAGGTTCCGCCATGCAAGCCCTGATCGTCGTCGCCCACCATGACCCCGAATCCCTGACCCACGCCATCGCCGCCGAGGTCGCACGGGGCGTGGCCGAATCCGCGGCCGGCAACGGCAGCGAGATCGCCGACCTGTTCCGCGAGGGTTTCGACCCCCGCTTCAACCCCGCCGACCACGCCGTGCACCGCCACCAGGCGACGCCGCCGGCGGATGTGCTCGCCGAGCAGGCACGCATCGACGGCGCCGATGCCCTGGTGCTGGTCTACCCCGTCTACTGGTGGTCGATGCCCGGTTTGCTCAAGGGCTGGATCGACCGCGTGTTCAGCAACGGCTGGGCCTTCGACTTCGTCCTCGACCAGCGCTTCGATAAGAAGCTGCAGCACCTGAAGGTGCATCTGCTGGGCATCGGCGGTGCGGATGCCGGCACCTTCGAACGCCACGGCTACCGGGCGGCGATGAAGGCACAGATCGACCACGGCATCTTCGATTATTGCGGAGCGCAGGTGGTCAGCTCCGAGCTGCTGCTGGAATCGGAAAGCCGCGACCCGACCGAGTACCTGCGGGCAGCACGCCGCCTCGGCCAGTCGCTGTTCGCCCAGGCACCGGCGGCGCGCCCCGTGGAGGCCTGAGGCTCAAAGGCGGCCCCCACCTGCCGGGGGGACCTGTAGGGGCGACTTCAGTCGCCCAGCAGGCCGCAGGACTGCCCCAACTCCGGGCTTCCATATGGCTCCGCTGGTGGATGAAAAGAGCGTCATCCCCCCTACCCACCGGTGGGCACCATGGCCGCGTTGGGCGGGGTGCCATAGGTTGGCGCCGAGCGCAGCGAGGCCCGACACGCACTTCCGGTGGGAGCGGCTTCAGCCGCGAAGGACTCGCCGCCGGCACCTGGCTGCGAATCGTCGGATGTTCCATCGCGAATGGATTCGCTCCCCACGGCATGGGCGGCGGTGTGGAGACCCGGGCCGAGGCAACTGGCCCGGGCGCGTGAGTTTCCGTAGAATCCGCCGCCCTCCTCCTGTCCCGCCCTCCCCCGGTAGCCCATGAAACCAGCCCGCATCCGCGCCGACGTCCTGGCCGGCCTGACGACGTCCTTCGCCCTGGTGCCCGAGTGCATCGCCTTCGCCCTGGTGGCGCACCTCAACCCGCTGATGGGCCTGTATGGCGCGATCATCATCTGCACGCTGACGGCGCTGTTCGGCGGCCGGCCGGGCATGGTGTCCGGGGCCGCCGGCTCCATGGCCGTGGTGATCGTCGCGCTGGTGGTGCAGCACGGCGTGCAATACCTGCTGGCCACGGTGCTGCTGGGCGGGGTGATCATGATGGCCTTCGGGCTGCTGCGCCTGGGCAAGCTGGTGCGCATGGTGCCGCACCCGGTGATGCTCGGCTTCGTCAATGGCCTGGCGATCGTCATCGCGCTGGCCCAGCTGGAGCATTTCAAGACGGGCGATGCGTGGCTGTCGGGCAAGCCGCTGGCGACCATGCTCGGCCTGGTGGCGCTGACCATGGTCATCGTCTACCTGCTGCCGCGCCTGACCCGCGCCATACCGCCGGCCCTGGCGGCGATCCTCGGCATCGGCCTGCTGGCCCACTTCACGGGCCTGTCGACGCGCACCCTCGGCGACATGGCGCACATCGCCGGCGGCCTGCCGACGTTCTCGCTGCCCGGGGTGCCGTGGAGCCTGGAGACGCTGCGCATCGTCGCGCCCTATGCATTGCTGATGGCGATGGTCGGCCTGCTGGAGACCCTGCTGACCCTCAACCTCACCGACGAGATCACCGAGAGCCGCGGCTACCCGGACCGCGAGTGCGTGGCACTGGGCGCGGCCAACATGGCCTCGGGCCTGTTCGGCGGCATGGGTGGCTGCGCGATGATCGGCCAGACGGCGATCAACCTCGGCTCGGGCGGCCGTGGCCGGCTCTCCGGCGTGGTAGCCGGCGGCATGATCCTGCTCTTCGTCCTGTTCCTCTCGCCGCTGATCGAGCGCATCCCGCTGGCCGCGCTGGTGGGCGTGATGTTCGTGGTGTCGCAGCAGACCTTCGCCTGGGCCTCGCTGCGGGTGCTGCACAAGGTGCCGGTCAACGACATGCTGGTGATCATCGCGGTGACGGTGATCACCGTGCTCACCGACCTGGCCGCCGCCGTGATGCTGGGCATCGTCATCGCCGCCATCAACTTCGCCTGGCAGCACGCCCGCGAGCTTTACGCCGACAGCCACCTGGAGGCGGACGGCAGCAAGCGCTACCAGGTTCACGGCACGCTGTTCTTCGCCTCCACCACCCCCTTTCTCAATCAGTTCGACCCGGCGGGCGACCCGGCCCAGGTGACCCTGGACTGCCGCCACCTGAGCTTCGTCGATTACTCGGCCATCGCCGCGCTGATGACCCTGCGCGAGCGCTATGGCAAAGCCGGCAAGCACCTGCGCGTCGTGCACCTCTCCGAGCGCTGCAAGCAACTGCTCAAGCGGGCGGGTGTGCAGCACGGGTGAACCCTTCGCGAGCTCTGCTCGCGAAAGTGACCCAAAGCGAAATGAAAATGCCCGGCCACCGTTGATGCGATGGCCGGGCATTTTTCTGTGCCTGGGCCTTGCGGCTCAGGCTGGTGCGTCGGTCAACCCGCCTCGGACAGCGAGGCCATGTCGATCACGAAGCGGTAGCGCACATCGGATTTCTCCATGCGCTCGAAGGCTTCGTTGATCTGGTCCATGCGGATCATTTCGCAGTCCGGGAGGATGTTCTTGCGGGCGCAGAAGTCGAGCATCTCCTGGGTCTCGGCGATGCCGCCGATGGGCGAGCCGGCGAGGCGGCGGCGACCGAGGACGAAGGGGATGGTCAGCTGTTCGTCGATGGGGCCGATCTGCCCGACTATCACCAGGGTGCCGTCGATGTCCAGCAGCGCCATGTAGGGCGAGACGTCATGGCGCGAGGGCACGGTGTCGATGATCAGGTCGAAGCTGGACTGGGCGGCGCTCATGGCCTTCCTGTCGGTGGACACCAGCAGGCGGTCGGCGCCCAGGGCCCTGGCATCGTCGGCCTTGTCGGCGCTGCGGCTGAGCACGGTGACTTCGGCACCGAGGCCGACGGCGAGCTTGACCGCCATGTGGCCGAGACCGCCGAGGCCGATCACGCCCACGCGGCTGCCGGGGCCGACGTTCCAGGTGCGCAGCGGCGAGTAGCTGGTGATGCCGGCGCACAGCAACGGCGCCGCCTTGGCCAGGTCGAGGCCTTCCGGCACGCGCAGGACGAACTCCTCGCGCACCACCAGGTGCTTGGAGTAGCCGCCGAAGGTGACTTCCTTGGTGATGCGGTCACGGCTGTTGTAGGTCTGGGTGTTGCGCTCGCGGCACAGCTGCTCCTCGCCCTTGCGGCACTGGTCGCACTGCATGCAGGAATCCACCATGCAGCCCACCGCCACGTTGTCGCCGACCTTGTAGCGCGTCACCGCCGGGCCCACCTCGATCACCCGGCCGATGATCTCGTGGCCGGGGACGATGGGGTACAGGCTGAAGCCCCAGTCGTTGCGCGCCTGGTGCAGGTCGGAATGGCAGACGCCGCAGTAGAGGATTTCCATCGCCACGTCGTTGGGGCGCAGTTCGCGGCGCTCGAACTTGAAGGGTGCGAGCGGTGCAGCGGCGGTCTGCGCGGCATAACCGATTGTGAACATGAGCAGTACTCCAGGGGTTGAGGATCAGCCGACGCGTCGGCCTTCGATGGGATAGGCGGGATCGGAATAGCCGGGGGTCGAGGCGTGCCCGGTGGCCACCAGGCTTGAGACTTTGAGGGCGCTGCGCCCCAGGTTGTGGTAATCCATGGGAGTCTCCATCCGGACCAGGCTGGAAAGGGTAGATCAGCGGAGGGTGCGATCAATGCGATGGGGCCCGGAATCGGGCCAGGAGCGAAGATTAAGCGTCGTCGGGGCCTGTCCGGTAGTCGACTACTCCGGCGTGATTGCCCATTCCTGCTATTCGTCGAAAGCCCTGTAAGGTGCATTCCAGAGCGCTCCCCGCCTTGCCTGATACTGCTAGGGGCACCCTGGGCATTCGCCGTGTCGATGATGGGGCATCAGCCCGGCGGGGTATCCGCTGCAATCTGGCGCGACGCTGCCCCAGGCACCTAGGGTGGAGTCGATCCGCCCTGCCCCGCCAGGCAGCGAAAAACCTGGCCATGCGGTTAGCTTGTGCGGCGCCCTGCCGCATGCCGGAACGCCGATCCGCAATCGGGAATCCGCCGTTTATATGGGCCGTATACCGGACACTTATTGCGCGCCAAGAGGCACTTTTGCAATTGCCCGATACTGCGCTCTTTAAACTTCCAGACGCAGGCAATCACAGTTTGGACTGTATAAATCGCGAACAAAAAAAAGCCGCTTCAAGAGAAGCGGCAAATAAACCAAAGGATGATGAACTGGAGCAAGGCGCCACTCCGACAACCTGCTGGAGCTGCACCCTGGGGAATTCATCGGCGCCAGAATACTCGCCGCGTACAATCGCAAATTATTAATTTCATTGATAATAATCATCAGCTCCAACAGTTACGAATTGCTTGCGCGCGCGTGTTAACTGTCGCCCGACTACCTGTTCCGCGAACATTCGAATTCATAATGAGTTCGCACGGTCGTCAGCGGGAAACTACAGTTCCCGCACGGACGTCAATGGACCAAGTGGTTTCTTCCTGCCGACTCCAAGCACTCCAAAAAAACCAATATCTGGGAGCATCCATGCATAACCGAAACTATATAGCCGCCGCCTGCACGCTGCTGTCCCTGGGTATCGCCCAGGCCCATGCCAGCGAGCAATCCGACGCCAAGGGCTTCGTCGAGGACGCCAGCCTGAAGGTCCTGCTGCGCAACGCCTATTTCAACCGTGACTACAAGGACAAGACCAACGACGCCAAGGTCTGGGGCCAGGGCTTCATCGGTACCTTCGAGTCCGGCTTCACCCAGGGCACCGTCGGCTTCGGCGTGGACGCCTACGGCCTGCTGGGCATCAAGCTCGACAGCGGCCGTGGTCGCAACTACAGCGCCTTCTTCGACACCGACAGCGACGGCCACCCGGTGGACGACCTCTCCGAGGCCGGTGGCGTGATCAAGCTGCGCGTCTCCAACACCGTGCTCAAGTACGGCAACCAGTTCCCGTCCCTGCCCGTGCTCGCCTATGACGACAGCCGCCTCCTGCCGCAGGCCTTCACCGGCACCCTGGTGACCAGCAAGGAAATCGAAGGCCTGGAACTGAACGTCGGCCGCTTCACCGCCGACAGCCCCATGGGCGACCCGGCGCGCGACCCCAATCGCCTGAAGAGCATCGACGTGATCGGCGGCAGCTACGTGGTCAACGATGCGCTGTCGGTGGCCCTGTACCACTCCGATGTCGAAGACACCTTCAAGAAGTACTACGGCAACGTGAACTACACGATTCCGTTCAACGCGGAACAGGCCCTGAACGTCGACTTCAACATCTATCGCACCGACTACGACGACAACTCCGATGCCGCGCTGGACTTCGGCGGTGACGGCGACAACGACAAGAACACCCTGTGGAGCCTGGCCGCCAAGTACAGCGTCGGTGCCCACGCGTTCATCATCGCCCACCAGCGCAACACCGGTGATGCCGGCTATGCGTACGACTACGGCGACGGCGGCAGCACCATCTACGTGGCCAACTCCTACTACTCCGACTTCAACCTGAAGAACGAGCGCTCCTGGCAGGCGAGCTACGAGCTGGACTTCGCCACCTACGGCGTGCCCGGCCTGAGCTACAAGGTCGCCTACGTGCGTGGCAGCAACATCGAGGCCGGCGGCGAGAGCGACGGCACCGAGCGCGAGCTGTTCAACCAGTTCAAGTACGTGGTGCAGGACGGCCCGGCCAAGGACCTGTCGTTCAAGCTGCGCAACTCCATCTACCGTGCCGACAACAACGTGGGCCCGGACCTGAACGAAGTCCGCGCCTTCGTCGAGTACCCGATCAGCATCCTCTGATCGCCAGAACGCGCGCCGGGCAATCCGGCGCGCGCCCCTCGCCCAGGCATTCCCTGCAGGAGCGGCTTCAGCCGCGAAAGCCCCGCCGCCAGCACAAGGCTGCGAGTGGCCGGATATTTCCTTGCGAACGAATTCGCTCCCGCAGATTCCAGCAAGCGCTTCGCGAGCAGAGCTCGCTCCTACGGGGCGTGCGTTGGCGCCACGCCGTAGGTTGGCGCCGAGCGCAGCGAGGCCCAACACAACAATGTTCGGCCGTGGCAGGTGCTCCTTGTGGGAGCGGCTTCAGCCGCGACAGACCCGCCACCGGCACAAGGCTGCGAGTGGCCGGATATTCCATCGCGAATGAATTCGCTCCCACGAGATGGGCAGGGACCTGTAGGGGCGACTTCAGTCGCCAAGCAGGCCGCAGGACTGCCCCAGCTCCGAGTATCCATGCGACTCCGCTGGTGGATGAAAAGAGCGCCATCCACCCTACACACCGGTTGGTACCGTGGGTTCGAATTGGGCACGGCGCCGTAGGTTGGCGCCGAGCGCAGCGAGGCTTAACGCAGCGATGTAGCGACCGCCTGAGCCTCAGCAGAGCGTCATGGCCGCCAGGCAGGCACGGTTGCGGCCTTCCTGCTTGGCCCGGTAGAGCAACTGGTCGCAACGCGCGAGCAGGTCCTGCGCCTTGGCCAGGCCCGCGCCGCTGGAGAGCGAGGCGCCCAGGCTGATGGTGTGGTGGCGCACGCCATCCGGGCGGTTGAGGTGCTCCATGTCCAGCCCCGCCACCTGCACCCGCAGGCGCTCGGTGATGGTTTCCAGCTCGGCCTGGCTGCTGACCTGCAGCAGGACGACGAACTCCTCCCCGCCGTAGCGGAAGACCTTCGCCTGGCCGTCGCGCAGGGTGTGCACCAGGCTGTCGACGACCTCGCGCAGGCAGCGGTCGCCGGCCAGGTGGCCGTAGTGGTCGTTGTACGGCTTGAAGTAGTCGATGTCCGCCAGCAGCAGCGCGAAGGGCCGGCCGTGCAGGCTCATCTGCTGCCAGTACTCCTCCAGCACCTGGTCGAAGGCGCGGCGGTTGCCGACCCCGGTGAGCGCATCGGTGCTCGCCAGCTCGTGCAGGCGGCCATTGAGCGTGGCCAGTTCGGCGCGTTGGCGGCGCGCCTCCTCGTCGGCGAGAAAGGCCTGGCGCACGCCACGGATGGTGGTCCAGCTGATGAACAGGCTGAAGATCGCCACCGGCAGGTAGACCAGGGTGAAGATCAGCAGCGCCTTGGCGTCGCCCGGGTGGATCAGCGCGACGTTGTAGAGGATCACCCCGGAGATCACCAGCGAGCAGGCCAGGATGCCCTTGAACGAATAGCGCACCCCCAGGTTGCCCAGCACGATGAACACCACCGAGGCGTAGAGGAAGGTCGCGACGTCGGGCGAATCACTGCGCTTGAGCAGCTCGAACCAGGCGATGGTGGAAACGATGTCATGCAGTGGCATGAGCATGTCCATCAGCAGCACGCTGCGGCTGTAGCGGAACACCAGGAAGATGTTCAAGAGCCCCACCAGGCTCAGCAGGCCCCGGGTGACCAGCGACTCCATGGCCATGTCCGGGATCAGCAGCGCGTCGGCCAGCACGTAGGAGTCGTAGGCGATCATCGCGATGAAGTTGATCGCCAGCAGAAAGCCCCGGTAGTGCGTGAGCACAAAGGCCTTGTAGGCCGGCTCGAGCACGGCGGGGATGCGCCCGCGCAGGGGCCGGATCGGGACTGTCGGGGTCGCGGGAAGTGTCATGGGGCACTGAGCCTGGGCTGACGCCGGGACGGCGGTCATGGCAGTTGGCCAGTCTAGGGAGGCGCAGGACCGCCGTCTACTGGGGCGAGAATCGTTCCGCCCATGCCCGCACCCCGCCCCTTACTCCAGCAAGGACAGCACCACCCCGACCTGCGGCTCCAACTGGCCCCGCAAGGCCGCCAGGTAACGCTCGCGCACCACCGGGGCGCCGTGGCCATACTCGAAGATCAGCCACGAGCGGGCGAAGCCGTTGAAGGCCTGCCAGCGCTCGGCGAGCGTTCGGGCGAATGCCGCCGCCCCCCACAGCTGGTGCAGACGCTTGCCCTCGTTGGGGGCGAAGAAGAACACCGGCTTCGGCCCCGGCAGCCCACCCGGCAGCGCCTGGCGCTGGTCCCAGTGGGAGGCACCGACCTGGCAGCTGTAGCGCAGCCCCGCCTGCAGGTGAGTGTGCAGGCGAGCGAGCAACGGGCTGTTGCCCGCCAGGTCGATGACCATCGACGGCACCTCGCCGGGCAGCGACTCCACCTCGCCGTACTCCAGCACCCGGTCATAGCAGCCCAGCCCGGCGGCGAAGGCGCGGTTGGCCGTCGAGGACAGGCCGATCACCTCGTAGTCCTGGCCCCGCTCTCCACGCAGCCGGCTGAGCAGGTAGGCCAGGCTGATGGCGGTCTTCGACGAGGCGCTGGTGATGATCACCTGCTTCGCCCCGAAGGCCTGGTTGCCGGCGACGAACTCGTCGAGCAGGAAGGCCGTGGTGAACAACGGCCGCAGGAGCATCTGCGGGGCCTCGTTGTCGTCGCTGTAGAGCGGGTCGGTGGCGCAGTTCAGGTAATGGTTGTAGATGGCCGGCAGGCCCTGGCGATGGGCGATGACATCGGTGAAACCCTGGGCATCGACCCGCCCAGGCTCCATCACCACATGGCTGGCCATGGGGTAGTAGCCGTAGAAGCGCTCGCCCTGGGCGACGCCTTCGCAGCGCGATCGCAGCACCACCGCGAACCCCCAGACCGGGATCAGCCCCTGGCCTTCCACCGTGGGGAAGAAGCGCCAGTAACCCATGGCATCGCCCAGCGCCGCATAGCTGACGTTGTTGGCGGTGAAGGCGAAGCGCTCGACGCCCAGCAGCACCTGCCCCGCGTCCAGCTCGACGGCCAGTTCGCGGCGGTGGGACTGGCAATCATCCAGCTGCGTGCGGTTGATCCGCAGTTCCTGATAGGTGCTCATGGGCGGTTCCTCGTGGGGGTGGGCGACCAGCGGATGGCCAGTCTAGAAAGGCCCCCGGAGCGCGTCCAGCCGCTGCCCCGGATCAATCAGCCGCTGAATGACGTGCACGCGAGGCGGCCGCATGTCCCTGGAAAAACTCTGGTGGCGGCCACGACCAGCCTCTAGCATGGCTGCTTCATCCGCAGGAGCACTCCCATGAAGCTTTGCGCCGCACAACTCTCGTCGATCACGGGCGACATCGAAGGGAACATCGGCAGGCATGCCGCCTTCATCCGCCAGGCGGTGGCACAGGGCGCGGCGTTGATCGTGTTTCCCGAACTCTCGCTGACCGGCTACGCCCCGTCCCTGGCGCGGGAGCTGGCGACCACGCCGGACGATCCGCGCCTGGATGCTCTGCAATGGCTCAGCGACCAGCACGACCTGGTCATCTGCGCGGGGCTGCCGGTCACCGGGGCGCAACTGCCGCGCATCGGCATGGTGATCTTCCGGCCCCGGCAGGCGCGCAGCCTCTACTGCAAGCAGCGCCTGCACGCCGACGAGCTGCCCTGGTTCAGCCCCGGCGACGGCCAGGCGCTGATCCACCTGGGCGAGCACCGCCTGGCGCCGGCCATCTGCTACGAATCCATGCTCCCCGAGCACGCCGACGAGGCCGTCGCGGTGGGCGCCGACTGCTACCTGGTCAGCGTCGCCAAGTCCGCTGCCGGCATCGCCGCCGGGCAGCAGCACTACCCCGAAGTGGCTCGCCGCCACGCCATGCCGGTGCTGATGAGCAACTGCATCGGCACGGTGGAAGACTTCGTCACCGCCGGCCAATCCGCCGCCTGGAACCGCCAGGGCGAGTGCCTGGGCACCCTCGTCGATGGGCAGGAAGGCCTGGTGCTGCTGGAGCTGGAGCTGGAACGCGAACGCGTCGAGATCGTTACCGGCCTCTGATGCTCCCGCTGCGGAGCGTGCAACAACCCTCTTTCAAACAAGGGCATTCCCATGTTCATCAGGAAGCTGATGCTTCTCGTCGCCGTTTCACTGTCGCTGCCGCAAACCGCCGTGGCCGGGGAGGACACGCCCATCATCGAGCGCATCGACGCCGAGGTCCGCGCCAATGCGCAATGGTCCCAGGAGACCGAACAATGCCCGGCCGACCTGATGCCCGGGCACCGGGCACTGGAAATCGACGCCCGTGACTGCAATACCGCCGACCAGCTGGATGGCTGCCTCGCCCGCTGCACCGCCGGGGACGCCTACTCCTGCCTGCGCACGGCCGTAACCCTGCAGCAACTCGGCGGCGACCCCGCCGGCTTCGAACCCCTGTACCAGCGCGCCTGCAAGCTGGGCGCGCCCTCCGGCTGCACCAACCACGCC
The DNA here is from genome assembly GCF_018408275.1 of Pseudomonas sp. Pc102. Classification (NCBI taxonomy): domain Bacteria; kingdom Pseudomonadati; phylum Pseudomonadota; class Gammaproteobacteria; order Pseudomonadales; family Pseudomonadaceae; genus Pseudomonas; species Pseudomonas sp. Pc102. Next base: position 3,930,234 of record NZ_AP021905.1, read on the forward strand.
GCCGGGCTGTACCGCGCCGACATGCAGAACGAGCGCGTGCAAGCCTGTGCCGCCCGCAGCTTCACCAAAGCCTGCGACCAGGACGACCCCTGGGCCTGCACCATGCTCGGCATGTACCTGGCTCGCGGCATCGGCGTGGAGCAGGACCTGCCAAAGGCCCTGGAGGTGCTGAAGAAATCCTGCAAGTACGGCGAGGAAGACCCCGCCTGCAGCAACGCCCTGCAGCTCGGCGCGAGCATCAGGAAGACGCTGGATGAGGCCAAGACGACCGAATGACGCTGTCTTTCACCTGCCCACAACAGCATGGGTTTCGCTTCGCTCCACGCCATCCTGCGGGGGTGGCGCAGGGAGCTCGCACTCACTCGCTGGGCAGTTGCCGGCCGTGCTTGGCACCGAGCTTGGTGACGTAGTCCACATCCTCCTCGCACAGCTGGTAGCCGGCCATGTAGGCGTCCCGGTCGATGTCCGCGCCTTCGCCGGCGGCGTAGCGGGCCTCGTCATAGGCGGGCAGTTGGTAATGGGCGAGGAACTCGGTGATCAGCGCCTCGCGCCGGGCATCGCCAACGTCATAGCCGCCGTCGTAGAACAGCCGGTCGATGCAGGACGCGGCGCCCTGGTAGCGCGACTGGGCCGCGTCGAGGGTGGCCGCCGACACGAAGGCGGGCAGCAACAAGAGGCCGATCGACAGCAACGAGGAGCGCAGCGCCATGGGGGAGTCCTTTCAGTGAGGGTGATGAAGGCGGCACCCTAGCAGGCGCCGCAGGAACTCACCGTGAAACCGGTCCCCTTCCCTTCAGCGCCTCGGCGAACTTCCAGCAGGCGAACGCCGCCAGCAGCAGGCCGACCACGGCGAGCACCGCACCGGCATTGCCCACCTGGCGCAGGGCGATGTGCTGGCTGACCAGGCTGCCCAGCAGCGCGCCGCCGCCGATACCGACGTTGTACAGGCCGGAGAACAGCGCCATGGCCACGTCCGTGGCATCCGAGGCCAGGCGCAGCACGCTGGATTGCTGGGCCAGGCCGAAGCACATGATCGCCATGCCCCAGAGCAGGCTCATGCCCAGCAGCCAGCCATGGTGCTGGGCCAGCGGCAGGAGCAGCAGCAAGCTCGCCGCCAGGATGCCCACCGCCACGAGCAGCAGGCCCCGGGGGAAGCGGTCGCTGTAGCGGCTGAAGAGGATCGAGCCGAAGACACCCGCCCCGCCGGAGAGCAACAGCAGCACGGTGGTCATCTGCCCGCTCATGCCCGCCACGTCGCGGGAGAAGGGCTCGATGTAGCTGTAGGCGGTGAACTGTGCGGTGATCACCAGCACGGTGAGCACGTAGAGCGCCACCAGCGGCGGGCGCTTGAGCAGCATGGGCAGGCTGCGCAGGGAGCCGGAGTTCTGGCTCGGCAGCAGCGGCAGGGTGCGCGCCAGGCACAACGCCGTGAGCACCGCCAGGCCGGCGATGGCCAGGAAGGTGGTGCGCCAGCCCAGGGCCTCGCCCACCACGCGGCCGAGGGGGATGCCCAGGACCATCGCCATGATGGTGCCGGTGGCCAGCAACCCCAGCGCCTTGGCCTGCTTGCCCGGCGGCGCCACGCGCACCGCCAGCGAGGCGGTGATCGACCAGAACACCGCATGGGCGAAGGCGATGCCGATGCGGCTGAGCATCAGCACGCCGAAGCTCCAGGCCACGCTGGAGAGCAAGTGGCTGGCGATGAACAGCACGAAGACGAACACCAGCAGCTTGCGCCGCTCGATGTTGCGGGTCAGCAGCATCAGCGGCAGCGAGGCCAGGGTCACCACCCAGGCGTAGAGCGTCAGCATCAGGCCGACCTGGGCGGTGGGCATCTCGAAGCTGCGGCCGATGTCGCTGAGCAGCCCCACCGGGACGAACTCGGTGGTGTTGAAGATGAAGGCGGCCAGGGCCAGGGCGATCACGCTCAGCCAGCTGCCGGCGCGGGGTTCGGGGGATGGGTCGAGAGCGGGACGTTCAGGGCTCAAGGGCTGTTCCGGGGCTGTGGCTGGAGTCGGGACAGGGTCGATGCGCCTCCACCGCGCATGCCAGTGACCACCCGGGAAGCAAGGCAAGGGGCGGACGGCTGCGGCGGGGTTTGTTCTTGGAATGGGAGGGGGTACGGCCTGGAAGCGGCGATTCTACGCCTCCAGCGGCCCTGGCACCACGGCGGATGACCGATGGGTCGCCGGAGTGGACCGGCGAGTCGTGGGAGCGGTTTCAACCGCGATGCCTGGCACGGCATCTTTCGCGAATGAATTCGCTCACACGGTGAAGTCGCCTGCGGCACGGAGTGGCGAGCAGACCGCGCCATCGCACGGGCATGACCGCTGTGCAGGGTGGAGGTCGCTCTTTACCTCCACCAGGCGGAGTCGAACCCGGCACGCCGGTGTGCATGGGCGCGCGCTTCGATGGGTTTCGCTTGCGCGCGGAACACCGCCGACCGGCCCTGCGAAAGCCGATGACCACGGAGCAGATCGCATAAAACGCTTGTCAGAGCTCCTGGGTTCCCGCTATTACGCGAATCCACCTTTTTGCGGAGCGCCGGGTGGCCTTGCCGACGGTACGATCCCCGACGCGCCACACGACCGCCGGAGCCACGACGCGTTCAGCGCCCGGCGCTCATCACCCCGATGCGGGGGCCGAGCGGCCCGCCCGACATCGCTTTTCATGGAATAGAGAATGCCCCCGAGACACGTAGTCAACGCCGAAGTCAGCCCCAAGGGCAGCCTGGAAACCCTCTCACAGCGCGAAGTGCAGCAACTGAGCGAAGCCGGTTCCGGCAGCATCTACACGCTGTTCCGCCAGTGCGCCCTGGCCATCCTCAACACCGGCGCGCAGATCGACAACGCCAAGACCATCCTCGATGCCTACAAGGACTTCGAGGTGCGCATCCACCAGCAGGACCGCGGTGTGCGCCTGGAACTGCTCAACGCCCCGGCCGATGCCTTCGTCGACGGCGAGATGATCGCCAGCACCCGCGAGATGCTCTTCAGCGCCCTGCGCGACATCGTCTACGCGGCCAGCGAACTGGACAGCCTGCGCATCGACCTGGAGAGCTCCCAGGGCATCACCGACTACGTCTTCCACCTGCTGCGCAACGCGCGCACGCTGCGCCCAGGCGTGGAGCCGAAGATCGTCGTGTGCTGGGGCGGCCACTCCATCAGCACCGAGGAATACAAGTACACCAAGCGCGTCGGCCACGAGCTGGGCCTGCGCAGCCTCGACATCTGCACCGGCTGCGGCCCGGGCGTGATGAAGGGCCCGATGAAGGGCGCCACCATCAGCCACGCCAAGCAGCGCATCGTCGGCGGCCGCTACCTGGGCCTGACCGAGCCGGGGATCATCGCCGCCGAGGCGCCCAACCCCATCGTCAACGAACTGGTGATCCTGCCGGACATCGAGAAGCGCCTGGAGGCCTTCGTCCGCGTCGGCCACGGCATCATCATCTTCCCCGGCGGCGTGGGCACGGCGGAGGAGTTCCTCTACCTGCTGGGCATCCTCATGCACCCGGACAACCGCGAGCTGCCCTTCCCCGTCATCCTCACCGGCCCGCGCAGCGCCGAGCCCTACCTGCAGCAGCTGCACGCCTTCGTCGGCGCCACCCTGGGCGAGGATGCGCAGAAGCGCTACCAGATCATCATCAACGACCCGGCCGAAGTGGCGCGGCAGATGGCCCAGGGGCTGAAGGACGTGAAGCGTTTCCGCCGCGAGCGCAACGACGCCTTCCACTTCAACTGGCTGCTGAAGATCGACGAAGGCTTCCAGCGCCCCTTCGACCCGACCCACGAGAACATGGCCGCCCTGCAGCTCAGCCGCTCGCTGCCGCCCCACGAACTGGCCGCCAACCTGCGCCGCGCGTTTTCCGGCATCGTCGCCGGCAACGTCAAGGACAAGGGCATCCGCCTGATCGAGGAACACGGCCCCTACGAGATCCACGGCGATGCGCAAGTGATGCAGCCGCTGGACCGCCTGCTCCAGGCCTTCGTCGAACAGCACCGCATGAAGCTTCCCGGCGGCGCGGCCTACGTGCCCTGCTACCGGGTGGTGGAAAGCTCGCCCACGCGGACGAACGCGTAGCCCGTTCAGGGGTTCCCCGCGTTCGCGGGGATGACGGCTTGCCTGGGGCTTCCCCTCACCTCGTCACCCTCGCGAACGCGGGGGTCCACTTGGCGTCCGGAACGGGGCGGCGGCTCAGCCCTGGACGAACACCAGGGCCTTGAGCCCGCCTTCCGGGTCCACGTCCGCAAATTCCGGCGGATTGGCCAGGCGCTCGCGGAAGCGCAGAGCGGGCGCCTCCTCGGCCATGGTGCGGACGATGAAGTCGGCCCCGGTAGCCGGGTCGTTGACGCAGGCAAGCACCTGGCCGCCCTCGGCCAGCAGCTCAGGCAGGCGGCGGAGGATCTTGCGGTAGTCGCGGTCCAGTTCGAAGCTGCCCTTCTGGAAGGACGGCGGGTCGATGATCACCAGGTCGTACGGCCCGCACTTCTTGACCTTGCCCCAGGACTTGAACAGCTCGTGGCCGAGGAACATGACCCGGCTCGTGTCGTGGCCGTTCAGGCGGTGGTTGTCGCGGCCCCGGCTCAGGGCCGCGCGGGCCATGTCCAGGTTGACCACCGCCTCGGCACCGCCGGCGAGAGCCGCCACGGAAAAACCGCAGGTGTAGGCGAAGAGGTTCAGCACGCGCTTGCCGGCGGCCTGCTCGCGGACCCAGCGGCGCCCGTAACGCATGTCGAGGAACAGGCCGATGTTCTGGTTGCGCATCAGGTCCAGGCGGTAGGCCAGCCCGTCCTCGTGCATGGTCCACTGCTCCACCGCCTCGCCCCAGAGCAGCTCGGTGTCGCTGCCCGGCAGGTAGCGCAACTGCAACAGCAGGCTGCGCACCGGTGCGGCGCGCCAGGCTTCGCTGGCCACCAGTCCGGCGAGCATCGCCTTGAGGTTGTCCAGCGCCCCGGCTTCCGGCTCGCGGAACAGTGCCACCTGGACCACGCCCTCCAGCCAGTCCACCACCAGGTGCTCCAGCCCCGGCCAGCGGCGGCCTCGCCCATGGAACAGGCGGCGCGTCTCGGCGGGCAGATCGCCCAGGGCGGCGGTCAGCTGGAGGCGAAGGGTTTCGATGGCGTCGGGGGTCATGGCGGTGCGGGTCCTGGTTCCGGGGCGCGGCATTCTAACCGCAGCGCTGCTAGGCTGCCTGTGTCCCGACTCTGCGGAGGTTTTCTCGCGCCCATGGTCACAACCATGACGTTCCCGTGTCATCGTCGAGCCCGACAAGCATGAACAGGCCGCCTCCCGTGGACAGCAACCAGGGCCATATCCAGGCGCGGCGCCTGGCGTTCGGCTTCACCGCGCTGGTGATACTGGCGATCATCGCCATGGAGACCTGGCAGGTCTGGAAGGCCCACGAGCAGGAATACCGTCGCGCCGAAGTCAACGCCACCAACGTCACCAGCGCCGCCGCCCAGCATGCCCGCGATGCCGTGCGCCAGGCCGACGCGTTGCTGGTCGGGCTGATCGAACGGGTCGAGTGGGATGGCATCGACAAGCTGCAGGTGGATCGCATGCGCAGCCTGATGAAACGCCAGCAGCGCTTCCTGCCCCAGTTGCACGGCCTGTTCATCTACGACAAGGACGGCAACTGGCTGGTGACCGACAAGGACAGCATCCCCGCCGGCGCCAACAACGCCGACCGCGAGTACTTCATCCACCACCGCGAGCGAGCGGACAACGACCTGTACATCGGCAAGGCCATCTACAGCCGCTCGACCGGCGACCTGGTGATCCCCGTCTCGCGACGCATCGACAACCCCGACGGCAGCTTCGGCGGCGTCGCCCTGGCGACCCTGCGGGTGAGCTACTTCGTGCGGTTCTACGAGAGCTTCGATGTCGGCGACGCCGGCATCATCATCCTCGCCCTGCAGGACGGCACGCTGCTGGTACGACGCCCGTTCCTGCCCGACGCCATCGGCGCCAGCCTGGCCAAGGGCCTGGTGTTCAGCGAACTGCTACGCCAGGCCCCGGCCGGCACGGCGATCTTCCATGGCCAGGTGGACGGCATGGAGCGGCTGTTCAGCTACCGCCAGTTGGCCGACTACCCGCTGGTGGTGGAAACCGGCATCTCCACCCGCTCCATCACCGCGCCCTGGCTCGACCAGGTCGCGCGCTCGGCCATGGTGGTGGTGGCGATGATCGTTGGCCTGGTGCTGTTCGCCCAGGCCCTGATCCGCCGCATCGAATCCGGCGCCCTGGCCGAAGAGGAACTGCGCCTGGCCCACGATGCCCTGGAGCAACTGGCGATGGTCGACGGCCTCACCGGGCTGGCCAACCGCCGCCGCCTCGACGCCTTGCTGCCCATAGAGGCGAGCCGTGCCCGCCGCCAGGGCACGCCGCTGGGCATCGTCATGTTCGATATCGATCACTTCAAGCGCTACAACGACCGCTACGGCCACCCCGCCGGCGACCAGTGCATCAAGGCCGTGGCCCAGGTGGTGGCCGCCTTCGCCCGCCGCCCCGGCGACCTGGCGGCCCGCTACGGCGGCGAGGAAATGACCTTGTTGCTGCCCAACAGCAACGAGGCCAACACCCGCGCCATCGCCGAACAGGTGTGCCTCGCCGTGCGCGAACTCGGCATCCGCCACGAAGGCAGCGAGCTGGGCCTGGTGACCCTCAGTGCCGGCATCCATGCCTACGACCCCAGCCCCAACGACGGCACCCCGGACGGCCACCTGCTGCGCGCCGCCGACGAAGCCCTCTACAGCGCGAAGGCCGCCGGCCGCGACCGCGTGCACCCACCGGAAACCCGGCCCGCGGCCTGACCCCGGCCGAGACCGTCGGCCACGTACCATCGTCCAGGGGGCCGGATGCGACCGCCTCAAGGCGCCCCCTTCAGCTTTTCCCGCTCCCCGCCGATAATCATCCAGCCGCTACGCTTGATCCCATGAAGGGCGCGGTTGCCCACCTGGCACCCCAGAACGAACCATAACGAACCGGGAGTCGTCCCCATGCTTCTACGCCGCATGAAGATCGCGCCGCGCGCCATCCTCAGCTTCTCCCTCGTCACCCTGCTGGTGATCCTGCTCGGGCTCTTCGCCCTGCACCAGATGAAAGGCATCCGCGCCTCCACCGTGATGCTCAATGAAGACAGCATGCCCAGCTACGCGGCACTGGGCACGATCAACGAGAAGATGCTGCGCCTGCGCATCGTCTCCTTCCGCATCCTGGTGGACCGCGAGCCCGAGCTGCTGCGCGCCACCAGCCAACGCGAGGCAGAACTCACCAGCCAGCTGCACCAGGCCCAGGAGGTGTACGAGAAGCTGGTGGACGATGGCGAGGAAGCGGCCCAGTACGCCCGATTCAAACGGGTGCTGGCGGACTACTACCGGGTCAACGACAAGCTGATGCAGCTCTCCGAGGCCGGCCAGCTCGAGGAGCTGCGCGCGCTGCTGGGTGGCGAATACAAGAAGCTCTCCGACGAGCTGGGCGTGCAGCTGGAAACCCTGATGAAGATCAACCAGCGCAACGCCGCCGAGACGGAGCAGCACGCCATCGACCAGTACGACAACGCGGTGCTGGTAGTCAGCGCGGTGATGATCCTCGCCGCACTGCTCACCGGCATCCTCGCCCTGGTGCTCACCCGCAGCATCGTCACGCCGCTGGACGAGGCCATGAAGGCCGCCGAGACCGTCGCCACCGGCAACCTCACCGAACGCATCGAGGTCCACGGCAGCGACGAGCCGGCACTGTTGCTCGGATCCCTGCGCACCATGCAGCAGAGCCTGAAGAGCACCATCGAGCACATCGCCCGCTCCTCCGACCAGCTGGCCTCCGCCGCCGAGGAACTCAACGCGGTGACCGAGGACTCCAGCCGCGGCCTGCACCAGCAGAACCAGGAAATCGAGCAGGCCGCCACCGCCGTCAACGAGATGACCACCGCCGTGGACGAGGTCGCCCGCAACGCCGTAGCCACCTCCGAGGCCTCGCGCGACTCCGACCGCACCGCGCGCGGCGGCCAGGACCAGGTCAACCGCACCGTCGACTCCATCAGCGACCTGGCCCGCGATGTCGGCGAGACCTCCGGCCAGGTCGAGAAACTGGCCGGCAAGGTTCAGGGCATCAGCAAGGTGCTCGACGTGATCCGCGCCATCGCCGAGCAGACCAACCTGCTGGCGCTCAACGCCGCCATCGAGGCCGCCCGTGCCGGTGACGCCGGGCGCGGTTTCGCCGTGGTGGCCGACGAGGTGCGCGCCCTCGCCCACCGCACCCAGCAGTCGACCCAGGAAATCGAGCAGATGATCGGCGGCATCCAGCAGGGCACCAACCAGGCGGTCGACGCCATGCAGCACAGCAGCCAGCGCGCCCGCGCCACCCTGGAGATGGCCCGCGCCGCCGGCCAGGCGCTGGACACCATCACCGAAGCCATCAGCCACATCAGCGAACGCAACCTGGTGATCGCCAGCGCGTCCGAGGAACAGGCCCAGGTGGCCCGGGAAGTGGACCGTAACCTGGTCAACATCCGCGACCTGGCCCAGCAGACCGCCGCCGGCGCCCACCAGACCAGCGCCGCGAGCCAGGAACTCTCGCGCCTGGCCGTGGACCTCAATGGCCTGGTCTCGCGCTTTCGCGTATGACTCCCGGCGCCTGCGCGAGCCCATCGCGCAGGCGTTCCATTACCGCGCATGCGTACAAGCCGCCCGCCCGCCGACCTGCAAGGCTGGCGGGCCACAACTGCTCCCCCGCCGCTTCGATTGAGGAATTCCGTGCATGAACCGCAGCGAAATGCGCCGCGTGGACCTGAACATGCTGATCGTCTTCGAGACGCTGATGCACGAGCGCAACCTGACCCGCACCGCCGAGAAACTGTTCCTCGGCCAGCCGGCGATCAGCGCCGCCCTGTCGCGCCTGCGCGACTATTTCAATGACCCCCTGTTCGTGCGCAGTGGCCGAGCCATGGAGCCCACCACCCGCGCGGTGGAAATCCTCCAGCAGCTGCGCCCGGCGCTGGACGCCATGTCCAACGCCCTGAGCCATGCCCATGAATTCGACCCGGCCACCAGCAACATGGTGTTCCGCATCGGCCTTTCCGACGACGTCGAGTGCGGCCTGCTGCCGCCGCTGCTCAACCACCTGCGCGAGGTGGCGCCGAACATCGTGCTGGTGGTGCGCCGCGCCAACTTCCTGTTGATGCCGAGCCTGCTCGCCTCGGGCGAGATCTCCGTCGGCGTCAGCTACACCACCGAACTGCCGGCCAACGCCAAGTGCCGCACCCTGCGGCGCATCCAGACCATGGTGCTACGCGCCGACAAGCGCCCCGAGCCGCTGACCCTGGACGACTACTGCAGCCGCCCCCACGCGCTGATCTCCTTCTCGGGCGATCTGTGCGGCAACATCGACCAGGACCTGGCGCGCATCGGCCGCTCCCGTCGCGTGGTGCTCGCCGTGCCGCAGTTCAACGGCCTGCGTGCCCTGCTGGCCAACTCCGAGGTGATCGCCACCGTGCCCGACTACGCCGCCAGCGAACTGGTGGCCGGCGGCGGCCTGCGTGCCGAGCCGCCGCCCTTCGAGATCGTCCCCGCCAAACTGACCATGGCCTGGCGCGGTGCCCAGGACAACGACTCCGCCGAGCGCTGGCTGCGCACCCAGATCGTGCGCTTCATGAGCGAAGACGGGCTCTGAAGCGAATTAACAACGTTTAACTCGCCCACCGCCCTGGCCTCCCGAACAATCCGCTGACCTCCCGTGCCCATCCGGCCACGGGATCGAACGCGGATCGGGATGATCGCCATGGCCAGTACTCACCACGACAGCACCTGCGCATACGACCAGCCCGAGGCCGGCTCCGGCGCCTCGGGCGGCCTCGCCCCCTGGCGCGAGCGCCTGGCCAAGCAGATGATCCTCACCCACCTCGCCGAGGGCATCCCGGTCGCCCGCCTGGCCGAAGCCTGCGCCCTCTCCCGCAGCCACTTCGCCCGCGCCTTCAAATGCACCACCGGCATGACGCCCCAGGACTGGCTGCGCCGGCAACGCCTGGCCCGCGCCAAGGAACTGATCCGCAACTCCGACCTCAGCCTAACCCGCATCAGCCTCGAATGTGGCTTCTACGACCAGGCCCACTTCTCCCGCCTGTTCACCCGCGCCGAAGGCGTCAACCCGATGAGCTGGCGGCTGATCGGCGAGTGACGGGCTTTCACCGTGGGAGCGGCTTCAGCCGCGAGAGACCCGCAGCAGGCACCCGGCAGCGAGTGGCCAGATGATCTGTCGCGAATGAATTGGCTCTGTCTGCGTTAAGTGTTGCTAGAGGATTTGAGCCTGGCTGATTGCCGAGTTTTGCTGATAGTTCCTGTTTCGCCTTGCCGGGCGAGTTCCTTTTAACAATCGCCTTAAAAGGAACCAAAAGCGCTTGCCCCATCATCCGGCCCGACTGCGTCGGGTGCCCTCACTCCATCGCCGCTCCGGGGGCCGGCGCGAAGGGCCATCCATGGCCAGTCGCGCCTCTCGTGGCATCCATGCCACTCGTCCCCCTGCGCAACGACTCCGTTCGGCCTCCTGGAGGGGCGTTGGCGGCTGCTCCAACTTTCCTCCTCCAACGCATCACGACGTGGTGCGCACGGACTTTCGTAGGATGGGTCGGGCGGCGTTCCGCGAGCGAAGCGAAACCCATGCGGTGGCGGTGGCAGAAACCCTTGGACACCCGGAAAGCACCGCGTTTGAGCGCTTGCTTTAAAACCACAACAGCTAACGCCGACAGAGCCAATGAATTCGCCCCCGCGAGACCATGCAACGGTGCGAGGTTCAGCCCTGCTGCGTTGGGCTTCGTACCTCGTCCCAACCTACGGGCCATGAGTTCAATGGGGCATGCCTTGCACCGGCGCGCCGCGCCAGAGGCTCGGGAGGGGCATCGCCAGGCGCCACTCCAGGGCACGCTGGGGGTGCTCGCCGCCATTGCGCAGCTTGTCCAGCGCGTAGGCCCGGGTAGTTTCCAGCAAGCGGTAGCGCACCTGCCCGTACTCCGGCTCCGCCAGCAACAGGGACTTGGCCACCAGGTGGCTGATGGCCTCGTACAGCCGCGTATCGCTGATGCGCTCGCAGCCGATGACCCGCACGGCGCCGTCGAAGGTGAAGGCCTGCTTGAACAGGGCCAGGCGCTGCAGCACGACGCGCTCCAGCGCAGTCAGCAGGTCATGGCTCCAATCCAGGCTGGCACTCAGGCTCTGGTGCCGGGGCACCGCCGTACGCCGCGCATGGGCGAGCAACTGGAGGTGGATGGGGTTGTCCAGCAGCGCCCCAAGGCCGGCCAACCCCAGGCTGTCCACCTGGGCTGCGGCCAGTTCGATGGCCAGCGGCAGGCCGTCGAGGCGGCGGCAGATCTCGCTCACCAGCGGCACGTCACCCGGGCGCAGGCAGAAGCCATCCTGGCGGGCACGGGCTCGGCTGACGAACAGGCGGATGGCGGCGCAGCCCAGGGCTTCCTCCACGGAGCAGTCGGCCGGCGCGGGCGGCACCGGCAGGCCCGCCAGGCGCTGGACGAACTCGCCTTCGGCCAGCAGCGGCTCCCGGCTGGTGGCCAGGATCGACAGGCGAGGCGCACGGCGCAGCAGCCCTTCGGCCAGCAGCGCCGAGGCATCCAGGAGGTGCTCGCAATTGTCCAGCACCAGCAACGCATGACGGCCACGCAGTTGACGGCCGATGTCGGCGACAGGGTCCGATCCCGGGGGCGGGAGGCCGAGTACCGAGGCCAGGCGGCCGGCCACGCCGTTCGGCCCGCAATCGGCCAGGTCGATGAGGTGCACACCGTCCGCGTAGTGCTCCAGCAGCAACTCGGCGACGCGCAGCGCCACGGTGGTCTTGCCCACGCCCCCGGGGCCGGCCAGGGTGAAGAAGCGCCGCTGCGTCAACTCGCGCACCAGGCCCCCCACCAGCCCATCGCGCCCCTCGATGCGGGTCAGCCGCACCGGCAGGTTGTGCGCCGGCCATATACCCGGGGCCGCAGCCGGCGCCACGCCTTCGCAACTCACCTCGGCGACGAAGCTGTAGCCGCGCTGCGGCACATTGGCGATGAAGCGGCGTCCGTCACGCCCGTCGCCCAGGGCGCGACGCAGGGCGGCGATATGCACCCGCAGGTTGGTCTCCTCCACCACGGTGGAGGGCCAGACACGGGCGATGATGCAGTCCTTGCCGACCAGATGGCCGGCGTTCTCCAGCAACAGCTTGAGGATCTCAAGGGCACGGCTGCCCAGGCGCAACGGGCGGTCGCCCTCGAGCAGTAGGCGGCGCTGGACGTGGAAGCGGAACGTGCCGAAGCACAGCACGGAGTCTTCCGGAATGTTGGTGGCTCTGGTCATGTCGCTGTCGTGCCGGCGACCGAATGGACTCGCCCTGCGAACTGCCTGCAGGGCCCCGATCCGGGCCCGTGCACCCTCCTTACGAGAATGCTTCCCATCATCCCAGCCTGGTGTGAAGGAACAATCGCGGCGAGGGGAACGAGACGGCCAAGGCGGTGCCCAGGACGGACACGCGACGGACTGCTAGCTGAACTGCCGGCGGTACTGCGCGGGGCTGAGCCCGAGCTTCTCGGCGAACAGCACGCGCATGTGCCGCACGCTGCCGAAGCCGCTGCGGTAGGCCACGGTCTTCAAGGGCAGGTCACAGGTTTCCAGCAGGCTGCGGGCACGGTCCAGGCGCGCGCCCTGGAGAAACTCCATGGGCGTCATCTTCACCTCGCGGGCGAACACGCGGGAGAAATGCCGGGGGCTCATCGCCGCCAGGGTGGCCATGCGCTCGACGCTGAAGGGCTCCTCCAGATGCTCCAGCACATGGTTCTGCACCCGGGCGATCGGCGAGTCGTCGCCCACCACGCCGGCCGCCAGCGGGCTGAACTGCGCCTGCCCGCCCTGGCGCTGCATCACCACCAGCAGCACCTTGGCCACATCCAGCGCCAGCTTGCGGCCATGGTCCTCGGCGACCACGCCCAGAGCCAGGTCGATGCCGGCGGTGACGCCACCGGAGGTGAGCAGCTTGCCGTCGCGGATATAGATGTGGTCGGTCTCGATCGCCGCTCCCGGACAGCGCCGTGCCAGGCGCTCGATGTAGTGCCAGTGGGTGGTGACCCGACGGCCATCGAGCAGACCGGCCTCGGCGAGGATGAAGGCACCGGTGCAGATCGAGCCATAGCGCCGCGAAGCCTGCGCCGCGCGATTGAGCCAGGGCACCAGGGCACCGTGGCTGTCGTTGTAGGCACCGGGGCCGCCGGGCACCAGCAGCAGGTCGAATTCGGGCTCCACCTCCTCCACCAGCTGGTCGGCCTGCATCGCCAGGCCATTGGAAGCCCGCACGCTACGTTCTCCGCTGGCAAGGGTGACGATGCGGTAGGCCTGCTCCGGCGGCAGGTAGCGGTTGGCGATGGAAAAGACGTCCATGGGGCCTGCGACATCGAGCATCAGCAGGTCGGGGAACAGGAGGATGGCAACGGTCTTCATGCAGCGGCAGGGGGCGTCCGGCGTCTGGAAACGCGCAGTATGAACAGGCGCCGGGAGGCTGTCTGCGAACAATTTCCGGTGGCGCGAGTACGCAGCCGGAGGCTCCACCCTGCCGCCCGTCGGAAGCAACGACTGATGAACGCTGCCGTGGCCAAGCTGAAAAGACTTGTTGCTATTCCCACATCGCCGCCATTCATCCGAATCTCCAGAATGGCGCCTCCCTGAATCTTCGGATGACCGACGTGGATTATCTCCTGCAACTGGTATCGAGCCCCACCGCCTGGATCGCCCTGGCCACACTGGTGGTGATGGAAGTGGTGCTCGGTATCGACAACCTGATCTTCATCTCGATCCTCACCAACAAGCTGCCCGAGCACCAGCGTACCAAGGCCCGCCGCCTGGGCATCGGCATGGCGCTGATCCTGCGCCTGGGCCTGCTCGGCACGGTGGCCTGGATCGTCCAGCTGGTGCATCCGGTGTTCGAGGTGTTCGACCATGCGTTCTCCTGGAAGGACATGATCCTCATCGCCGGCGGCCTGTTCCTGTTGTGGAAGGCCACCACGGAGATCCGCCATTCCGTGGACCCGGCTCCCGAAGGCGACATGTTCGTCGGCAAGCAGGTCGCCGCCATCGGCTTCAGCTCGGCGATCGTGCAGATACTGCTGCTGGACCTGGTGTTCTCCGTCGACAGCATCATCACCGCCGTGGGCATGACCGAGCACGTGCCGATCATGGTCATCGCCGTGGTCGCCGCCGTCACCGTGATGCTGCTGGCCGCCGACCCGCTGGCGCGCTTCATCAACGACAACCCCACCGTGGTGATGCTGGCCCTGGGCTTTTTGATCATGATCGGCATGACGCTGATCGCCGAAGGCTTCGGCGCCCATGTGCCCAAGGGCTACATCTACGCCGCCATGGCCTTCTCCGCTGCCATCGAAGCGCTCAACATGCTCTCCCGCCGCGCCGCCCGCCGCAAGGCGCAGCGGCAGGCGTGACGCACCGTCCCTCTCTCGCGGGAGAGGGGCGCTGCCAGTTGCCTGCGTCCCCCTTCGCGAGGTCGGTATTCATCCTGTAGGCAAGGACTCATTGGCTCTGTCTGCGTTAAGTGTTGCTGGAAAGCTTCGAGTTGAGTTGATTGCCGAGCTTTGCTGATGTTTCTGGTTTCGCCCCCCCGGGCGAGTTTCTTTTGGCAGTCGTCGGGGTGCCGAACCACCCAAAAGAAACCAAAAGGGCTTGCCCCTCCATACGGGTCTGGCTGAAGCCAGACTTCCCTCGCTCCATCATCGTTCCAGGGGCACGCCTCGAAGGGCCATCCCTGGCCCATCGAGGCTCTCGCGACATCCATGTCGCTCAACCCCTGAAACGACGATTGCGCTCGGCCTCCTGAAAGGGGCGTTTGGCCGCTGCTCCAACGCCTTCGCTCAATACACATTGATATGCGCATCACCACCGGGTGGACGCCGCGGCTGGCGGCTTTCGTAGGATGGTGTAGAGCGAAGCGAAACCCATGCGGTGGGTGTGCCAGGAATCCAGAATCGTCCTGAAATCGCCGTTCTTGAGCTTTTTCGTTGAATCCAAAACAGCTAGCACCGGCACAGCCCATTCATTCGCGATTGCCCCTTTTCGCGGTTGAAACTGCTCCTACGTAACCCGCCCGGTACAAGGCACCCCGGGGATTGACCCCGGGCCGGACGAGGGCCGATGAAAAATCCGCGAACCTGACCTGAACCCTTCATATGAATATGAGATCAACATCGTATCGATGCGCCAGGTGGCGATCGAAGCGCCATATCGTTACGAAGGAGTCGAACTTCGATGAACATTTCCCCCGAACTGGCCCTCAGCCAAGCCCGTGAACGGCTGCAACACATGCGCAACGCCGCGGACGGGCGCACCCTCGCCTACCGTTTCGGCGTAGCCCAGGGCTACATCAACGCCCTGCGCGACTTCGCCGGGCTGGATGCGGAAACCTGGCGTCACCTGCTGGACGAAGCCGAGGCCGTGCGCCACGAGACCGATGCCGCGCTGCACCCGCTGGTTCCCCAGGCCTTCATCCTCGCCCAGGCCGGCCCGGCCAGCGAAGGCCAGCCCGCCCTGTCCTGAACGCCCCGCCCCAGCCTGCCCGGGCCCGTGCCGGCCCGGTTCAGCTGCGGGAGCGGTGCCACGCCTCCAACTGCTCCGGCGACATCGGCCGCGCCACGTAGTAGCCCTGCACCTCGTCGCAGCCCCACCACTGCATCAGGCGGTACAGCTCCTCGGTCTCCACGCCCTCGGCCACCACCCGGTAGCCGAGTTGCCGGGCGAGCTGGATCACCGCACCCACCACCCGCTGGTCGCGCACCTCGGTCTGCACGTTGCGCATGAAGGACTGATCCAGTTTCACTGCGCTTGCCGGCAGGTCGCGCAGGTAGGACCAGTTGCTGTAGCCGGTGCCGAAGTCGTCGATGGCAAGCTCCATGCCCTCCGCACGCAGGCGCAGCAGGTTGCGCCGTACCTCCTCGGGGTTCTTCATCAGCACGCTCTCGGTGAACTCCAGCTCCAGGCCCGCCGGGTCGATCCGGTGGCTGCGTACCAGGGCGATGATGCGGTCAACGAAATCGGCATCGTCCATGTCGCTGGCCGAGACGTTGATCGACACCTTCCAGTCCCAGCCCTGCCGCTGCCATTGGGAAGCCTGCACGATGGCCCGCTCGGCCACCCACAGGCTCAGCGGACGGATCAGCGCGGTGCGCTCGGCCAGGGGGATGAATTCCGCCGGGCTGATGCCGCCCAGTTGCGGATGGCGCCAGCGCAGCAGCCCCTCGACCCCGACCAGGCGCCCGCTGTTCAGCTCGACGCGGGGCTGGTACTCCAGGCGCAACTGGTCCTCGGCATGCACCGCCTTGGACAGCGACGACAACAGCAGGAAGGCACGCTGCTGGGCATGGTCCAGGGCGGCTTCGTAGTAGCGCCAGCGCACTCCGGTCTCGCGGGCGTTGTCGGCCGAGCTCACCAGCAGGCGCAGCCAGTCGCGGTTCTCCATTCCCGGATCAAGGTCGAGGATGCCGGCGCCGAAACGGA
The DNA here is from genome assembly GCF_018408275.1 of Pseudomonas sp. Pc102. Classification (NCBI taxonomy): domain Bacteria; kingdom Pseudomonadati; phylum Pseudomonadota; class Gammaproteobacteria; order Pseudomonadales; family Pseudomonadaceae; genus Pseudomonas; species Pseudomonas sp. Pc102. Next base: position 3,946,763 of record NZ_AP021905.1, read on the forward strand.
TCTGCAGCGGGATACCCTCGCACTCGATAGGCGCCGAGAAGACGTCGGCGAGGCCGTGGGAGAGCCTCTCCACGGCATCGCGCCGGGCACCGTGGATGATGAAGCCGAAGCGCGTCGGGCTGATCTTGTACAACTGCTGCCCCTCCGGCAGCGCCTGCTGCAGGCGGGTCTTGATCAGCAGCATCAACGACGCCGAGAAGGGGTAGCCGAGCACCTTGACGATGTCGTTGAGAAAGGCCGGCGCGATCATGTCCGCCGCCACCACGGTGATGCGCTGGCCGGCGCGCAACGCCCCCTCCACGTCCTCTTCCAGGCGCAGGCGGTTGTACAGGCCGGTGGGCGGGTCGATGAAGGTGGCCTCGCGGATGTGGCGCAGGCGCAGCATCGCCAGCTGCGCGAGGGATTCCAGCATCGCCGCGTCGCGCGGCGACAACGGCGGGCGCGGCTCGCTGTCGATGATGCAGAAGCTCCCCAGGGCCAGGCCGTCCTCGGTGAGCAGCGGCATGCTGGCGTAGAAGCGGATGCCCGGCTCGCCGGTGACCAGCGGGTTGTCGCAGAAGCGTTCGTCCTGGCGTGCATCGCAGACCTGGAACAGCGCCTCGGACACTACCGCATGGGCGCAAAAGGCGTCACCCCGGGACGTTTCGCTCACGCCGAGGCCCACCTTGGCGCAGAACCACTGGCGGTTGTCATCGATGATCGAGACCAGCGCGACGGGCACCTCGAAATACGCGGTGGCCAGTTGCACCAGCCTCTCGAAGACCTCGTCCTCCGTGTGCTCCAGGGGCCGCAGCGCGAGGACCTGGCGCTGGCGTTCGGCTTCATTGGTGGGAAGAGGCGTTGCGTCCATATGTCCTCCCGGCAACTGGACATTTGCTCTGACATTCCTCGACGACCTTTGATTCAAGCAGCTCGATCGCCTTCGCGCCCCCCCGGTATCGACTTCGCCACCCCGTCCCCGCGTCGCCGCCCCCGCGCATTCACAAAGCCATTCTCGGACTCGTCCGATGGGACAGGAACCTCCCCGGAGGCATCCTGAATCCGCTCCAGATAGCGCCGCCAACCTGTCGCGGCGGGCCTGCTCGCAACAGGCGGCGGTATCGGAGCGCCCATTTTTCGACCCTCTCAGAAAGGTACTTCGATGAGCATTTCCAAGCGCTCCCTGCGCAAGCTGCCCCTGGCCCTCGCGGTCGGGCTCGCCACCCTGGCATCCCAGCAAGCCTTCTCCCACGGCTACATCGAGAGCCCGAAATCCCGCTCGCTGATGTGCAGCATGAGCGGCGGCAACCTCAACGCCAACTGCGGCTCCATCCAGTGGGAACCGCAGAGCGTGGAATACCGCCCCGACGCGCAGAACCACTTCGGTGGCAAGTGGTGCGGCGGCACCTTCCGTGAATGCGGCCCGGCCGATGGCACCATCGCCGCCGGCGGCCACAACTCCTACAGCCAGCTGAACGAGCAGACCGCCACCCGCTGGCACAAGACCACCATCAAGCCCGGCATGCAGGAATTCCGCTGGAAGTACACCGCCGGCCACGCCACCGCCTACTGGCAGTTCTACATCACCAAGAAGGACTGGAACCCCAACAAGCCGCTGACCCGCGCCTCCTTCGAAGCTGCCCCGCTGCTGCATGAGGACTTCGCCACCAGCGGTCATGCCAAGCCGGTGTCCCAGGGCTCCAGCACCCACCGCCTGAACATCCCCACTGACCGCAGCGGCTACCACGTGATCCTTGCCACCTGGCGCATCGGCGACACCGACGCCACCTTCTACCAGGCCGTCGACGTCAACATCGACAACGAGGGCGCCGGCAACGGTGGCACCACCCCGCCGGCACCGGAATGGAACCAGATCGGCGCCGTGCAGCCCGAGCCCCTGAGCGTCGGCGACACCGTGACCCTGCGTGCCTTCGCCAAGACCGGGCAGCTCAACAGCATTTCGCTGAAGATCGAAAACGCCAACCAGGCCCAGGCCAACAACTGGCCCTTCCTGCTGGCGCAGAAGGTCAACGCCGCCGACCTCGGCTACAAGCTGGGCGAGCTGAACACCACCGGCGACGTCGTGCCCAACTACGGCCGCAACGGCATCCATGTTAAGGCCGACAGCAAGGTGGTACGCGTCGAGGTGCAGAAGGACCAGCCGAGCATTCCGGGCTCCCTGGGCCTGACCGGCCTGCAGGACAGCTACCAGATCAAGGACGGCAAGGCCGACCTGCACTTCAACGCCATCGCCCAGGGCGGCGAGTACCAGGTCAAGGCCACGGTGCTCAACGCCAAGGGCGAGACCGTCGCCCACCAGGAAGCCGCACCGGGTAATACCCCGCACTTCCACATCCCGCTGCTGAAGGCCGAAGCCGGCAAGCATGACCTGGTGGTGGTGGCCACGCCGAAGAAGGGCGAGCTGCTGCAGCAGACCCACAGCTTCAGCCTGATCGCCGAGCCGGGTAACGGTGGCGAGAACCCGGGCGAAGGTGAGAACCCGGGCAATGCCAAGTACGACTTCGTCTTCCCGGACGGCCTGGCCGGCTACAAGGCCGGCACCACCGTGCTGGCCAAGGACGGCAACGTCTACCAGTGCAAGCCCTTCCCCGCCAGCGGCTACTGCAAGCAGTGGACCCCGGGTTCGAGCCAGTTCGAGCCGGGCAAGGGCTCCCACTCCAGCATGGCCTGGGACCGCAAGTAACCCGACCGGGGGCCGGGCCAAGGCCCGAGCCCCCTCCCCAACGAACCGGAACGCCCGACGGCCAGGAGCCGCCGGGCCGTTCCCGTCCCCGACGGAACCGCCGCCATGACGCTCGTCCCCACCCTGCCGCGCGCGCTGCCGCCCCGGGCCCTGCACGCCCTGGCCGCGCTGCTGCTGTGCGCCTGGCTGGCCTGGCTGGGCCTGGCCAGCGGTGACTACCGCCAGGCCCTGCGGACCCAGGCCCAGGCGCAGCCGACCAGGCCGCCGCTGCCGACGGCGCTGCCAGCGCCGACCCTGGATGCCACCGCCGTCGCCCTGATGTTCGGCGCCATGCCTCCGCAGCCGGACGCTCACGAGGAAGACCCCGGCATGCCCCTGACCCTGCTCGCCAGCCTGCGTGCCGAGCACCCCGACGACTCCCGCGCGCTGATCGCCTCCCCCGGCGGCAGCGCCTTCCACCGCCCCGGCGAACGCCTGCCCGGCGGCGCCCTGCTGCGCAGCGTGGAGACCGACCACGTACTCATCCTGCGCAATGGCCGCGAACAACGCCTGGGCTTCGCCCGCCCCGCCGAAACCCTGCTGGTGCCCATGGTCACGCCAGCGCACTCGCCCGAGACGACGCCATGAACCTCATCCGCACCACCCGCGCCCTGCTGATGCTCGGCACCCTGCTCTGCCCTCTCGTCGCCCAAGCCACCAAGGACGAGGAGCGCCAATGGACCCTCAACATGAAGGACGCCGACCTGCGCGACCTGGTCAGCGAAGTCGGTGCGATCACCGGCAAGACCATGGTCCTGGACCCACGCATGAGCGGCAAGGTCACCGTGCAATCGGCTGCCGCCCTCGATCAGGCCGGCATCTACGCCCTCTTCCTCAGCGTGCTGCGCAGCCAGGGCTTCGCCGCGCTGGAACAGGGCGACCGCGTGCTCATCGTCCCGGTCGCCGATGCCAAGACCCGCGCCAGCGAACACGACGGCAGCGGCGGCGAGGCGGTGGTGACCCAGGTACTGCCATTGCGCAACGCCAGCGCCGCCGAAGTGGCCGCCGTGGTCCGCCCGCTGGTGGCCACCGATGCCTACATCGCGCCCTCCACCACGGCCAACGCCCTGGTGGTGACCGACAGCGCCAGCAACGTCGAGCGCATACGCCAGGTGGTCGCCGAGCTGGACGCCTCCGGCCAGCGCGCCTTCAGCACCCTGCCCCTGCGCCACGCCTGGGCCAGCGACCTGGCCGCCACCCTCAGCGAAAGCGTCGGTCAGGCCGGTTCCGGCGCGCCCTCGGCCAAGGCCGTGGCGGACGCCCGCAGCAACCGCCTGATCCTCATCGGCCCGGAGCCCGCCCGGGCACAGATGGCGAGCCTGGCGCGGACCCTTGATGTGCCCGGCGACGCCAGCGACGGTACCCGCGTGCTGCGCCTGCACCACAGCGACGCCAAGCTCATGGCAGAGCTGCTCAGCGGCATCGGCAAGCGCCTCGAAGTCGGTCGCGGCGGCAAGGAAGGCCAGGCCGGCTCCATCCTCATCAGCGCCGACGAGAGCCAGAACGCCCTGGTGCTGATGGCCGAGCCCGCCCAACTGGCCATGCTCGACGGCATCATCGCCCAGCTCGACCGCCCACGCGCCCAGGTGCTGGTGGAGGCGGCGATCGTCGAAGTCAGCGGCGACATCAACCAGGCCCTTGGCGTGCAGTGGGCCGGGCGCGGCGGCGATATCGCCGGCGCCGTGCAGTTCGGCGGCAGCGGCCTGGCCATCGGTTCGGTGATCGCCGGGGCCGAGGGCGGCAAGCGCCCGGCCCTGCCCGACGGCACCCTGATCGGCATCGGCAGCCGCGACTTCGGCGCGCTGATCAACGCGCTCTCCAGCGACTCCAACAACAACCTGCTCTCCACCCCCAGCCTGCTGACCCTGGACAACGAGGCGGCGGAGATCCTCGTCGGCCAGAACGTGCCCTTCCAGACCGGCTCCTACACCACCGACAGCGCCGGCGCCTCCAACCCCTTCACCACGGTGGAGCGCCGCGACATCGGCATCACCCTCAAGGTCACCCCGCACATCAACGAGGGCGACACCCTGCGCCTGAAGGTGGAGCAGGAGAGCTCCGAGCTGGCCGCCGCGCCGGCGGGCATCGCCACCAGCGACGTGATCACCAACAAGCGCTCGGTGAAGAGCACCATCCTCGCCGACGACGGCCAGATCATCGTCATCGGTGGCCTGATCAAGGACAACGCCAGGGTCCAGGTCAGCAAGGTGCCGCTGCTGGGCGACATCCCGCTGCTGGGCGCGCTGTTCCGCTCCTCCAAGGAAGTGGTGGAGAAGACCAACCTGATGGTCTTCCTGCGCCCCACCCTGCTGCGCAACAGCGCCTCCGCCGAGGACCTGGGCCAGCGCCGCTACGACGGCCTGCGCCGGCTGCGCGCCAGCGACCCGGCCGCCAACCGGTTGCTGCTGCCCAGCGAGCCGCGCCAGCTGTTCGAGATCGACGCCGAGCCGGCGCTCGACCTGCGCCGGGGCGGCAGCCGATGAGCAGCGCGCGCCTGCCCTTCGCCTACGCCCGTCGCCACGGCGTGCTGCTGGACGCCGGGCAGTTGCTGTGCCGCGCCGATGCGGCACTGGCGATCGTCGCCGAAGTGCGTCGCCAGCATGGCGAGCCCACCCTTTGCCAGGTGCTGGACGCCGACGCCTTCGCCGAGCGCCTGGCGCTCTGCTACCAGGACGGCCAGGGCGATGCCCAGCAGGTGGCCGAGGGCCTGGACGAGCAGATGGCCGGGCACGACGACCTGGCCAGCCTCGCCGACCAGCTGCCGCAGACCACCGACCTGATGGAGCAGGAGGACGACGCCCCGATCATCCGCCTGATCAACGCCATCCTCGGCGAGGCGGTGAAGGCCCGCGCCTCGGACGTCCACCTGGAGACCTTCGAGCGGCACCTGTCCGTGCGCATGCGGGTGGACGGCCTGCTGCGCGAGATCCTCCGCCCGCGCCGCGAACTGGCGGGCCTGCTGGTGTCGCGGATCAAGGTCATGGCGCGCCTGGACATCGCCGAGAAACGCATCCCCCAGGACGGCCGCATCGCCCTGCGCCTCGCCGGACACGAGGTGGACGTGCGTGTCTCCACCCTGCCCTCCGCCCACGGCGAGCGCGTGGTGATGCGCCTGCTGGATAAGCAGGCCGGGCGCCTCGACCTCGCCCGCCTGGGCATGGACGACGACACCCGTACCCGCCTGGAAGGCGCCCTGGCCCGGCCCCACGGCATCCTCCTGGTCACCGGCCCCACCGGCTCGGGCAAGACCACCACGCTCTACGCCGGGCTCGCCAGCCTCGACAGCGCCAGCCGCAACGTCCTCACCATCGAGGACCCGGTGGAATACCACCTGCCCGGCATCGGCCAGACCCAGGTCAACACCAAGGTCGACATGACCTTCGCCCGGGGCCTGCGCGCCATCCTGCGCCAGGACCCGGACGTGGTGATGGTCGGCGAGATCCGCGACCGCGAGACCGCCGAGATCGCCGTGCAGGCCTCCCTCACCGGCCACCTGGTGCTCTCCACCCTGCACACCAACAGCGCGGTGGGCGCGGTCACGCGCCTGGTGGACATGGGCGTCGAGCCCTTCCTGCTCTGCACCTCGCTGGTCGGCGTGCTGGCCCAGCGCCTGGTGCGCGTGCTCTGCCCGCACTGCAAGGCGCAGCACCCGGCCGATGCCGCCGCCTGCACCCACCTGGGGCTGGACGCGGCCGCGCCGCCCCCGCTGTGGCACGCGGTGGGTTGCCCCGCCTGCCAGCACAGCGGCTACCGCGGCCGCCAGGGGCTCTACGAACTGGTGCTGCTGGACGAGGCGCTGCGCCAGCTGATCCACCAGGGCGCCGGCGAAGCCGAGCTGACCCGCCACGCCCGCCGCCATGGCCCGAGCTTGTTCATGGATGGTCGCGACAAGGTGCTGGCCGGCGTTACCAGCCTCGATGAGCTGCTGCGCGTGACCCGGGAGGACTGAGCATGGCCGCCTACGAATACCTCGCCATGGACGCCAGCGGCGCCCGCCAGCGCGGCGTGCAGGAAGCCGACAGCGAACGCCAGGCCCGCCAGCTGCTGCGCGACCGCCAGTTGGTGCCCTTGCGCCTGCGCGCAGCCCGGGGTGGCCGCGTACCCGGGACGCGGGCATCGGCCCGGGGGCTCAACGCCGCCGCCCTGGCCCTGCTCACCCGCCAACTGGCGACCCTGGTGCAGGCCGCGCTGCCCCTGGAAGAGGTGCTGGCCGCCGTCGCCGCACAGTCGGAAAAACGCAGCCAGCAGGCCATGGTCCTGGCCATCCGCGCGCGGGTGCTGGAGGGACACGGCCTGGCCCGCGCCATGGCCGACTTCCCCCGCGCCTTCCCGCCGCTGTACCGCGCCACCGTCGCCGCCGGCGAGCGTGCCGGGCACCTGGGCCAGGTGCTGCTGCAACTGGCCGACTACACCGAGTCGCGCCAGGCCGCGCGCCAGCAGGTGCAACTGGCGCTGCTCTACCCGAGCATCCTGCTGCTGGCGGCCTTCGGCATCGTCGGTTTCCTGCTCGGTTTCGTGGTGCCGGACGTGGTCAAGGTGTTCATCGACAGCGGCCAGGAACTGCCCGTCCTGACCCGCGGCCTGATAGCCACCAGCGAGGCGCTGCAGCGCCATGGCCTGGCGGGCCTGATCATCATCGCCGCCCTCGCCTTCGGTCTGCGCCTGGCCCTGCGCCTGCCGGGCGCGCGGCTCACCTGGCACCGCCTGCAACTGCGCCTGCCGCTGTTCGGCCGCCTGCTGCGGGCCAGCGACTGCACGCGCTTCACCAGCACCCTGGCGATCCTCGGGCGCAGCGGGGTGCCGCTGGTGGACGCGCTGGAGATCGCCGCGGAGGTGGTGGCCAACGGGCAGATTCGGACCGGTCTGAAAGACGTCGCCCGCGCCGTGCGCGAAGGTGGCGCCCTGACCCGGGCCCTGGAACGCAGTGCGCTGTTCCCGCCGATGATGCTCTACATGATCGCCAGCGGTGAACGCTCCGGCGAGCTGGACTCCATGCTCGACCGCGCCGCGCGCCAGCAGGAAACCCAGCTCGCCAACCGCATCGCCATGCTCGTCGGCCTGTTCGAGCCGGCGATGCTGGTGTTCATGGGCGCCAGCGTCCTGGTGATCGTGCTGGCGATCCTCATGCCCATCCTCAGCCTCAACCAACTCATCGCCTGAACGGCAGGAACCCCCATGCACAACCGACGCAGAGAGCAGGGCTTCACCCTCATCGAGATCATGGTCGTGGTCGTCATCCTCGGCGTGCTCGCCGCCCTCGTGGTGCCGCAGATCATGAGCCGCCCGGACCAGGCCAAGGTCACCGCCGCCCGCGCCGACATCAACGCCATCGCCATGGCGCTGGACATCTACAAGCTCGACAACCACGGCTACCCCAGCACCCAGCAAGGGCTCGACGCCCTGGTCACCCGGCCCGCCGGCAGCCCGCCCGCGCGCAACTGGAACCCCGATGGCTACCTCAAGCGCCTGCCCGTCGACCCCTGGGGCAACCCCTACCAGTTCATCGTCCCCGGCAGCCGCGGCGCCTATGACCTGTTCTCCTTCGGTGCCGACGGCCGCGCCGGCGGCGAGGGCCTCAACGCCGACATCGGCAACTGGGATCGCTGAGATGCCCCCGCGCAAGCACCCATTCCGCAGGCTGGGTGGAGCCCTGCGAAACCCATCACCTGGGCAGCATGGGTTTCGCTCAGCTCTACCCATCCTACGAAGCAAGCTGCCCCTCTGTGGGAGCGAATTCATTCGCGATGGAGTGTGGCCATGACCCGCGCGCGGGCACGGGGATTCACCCTGCTGGAGATCCTCGTGGTCATCCTCCTGGTGGGGCTGGTGGCGGGGCTCGCCGGGCTGGCCCAGGGTGACAACGGTGGCCAGCAGGCGCGACGCGAGGCCGAGCGGCTGGGTGCACTGATCGCGCTGCTGCGCGAGGACGCTGTGCTCGGCCACAGCCAGTTCGGCCTGCGCATCGACACCGATGGCTACAGCGTGCAACGCCTGGAGGCTGACGGCCGCTGGCGGCCCGCGCCCGGCTACCGCCCGCAGCAACTGGCGCCGTCGCTGCGCCTGCGGTTGCAGCGTGACGAGCATGCCCCGGTGGCCACGGCTGGCGGCCCGCAGTTGCTGGTGCTCTCCAGCGACGAGATCTCCCCCTTCACCCTGCTCCTGGAGCTGCGCGGCAAGCCGCAGCTGACCCTCGCCAGCGACGGCCTGGAGGAGGTGCGCATTGAGGCGCCCTGACGGCTTCACCCTGCTGGAGGTGATGGTGGCCCTGGCCATCTTCGCCACCCTGTCCGTTGCCCTGTACAGCGCCGCCGGGCATATCGCCGGCAACAGCGCCGGGCTCACCGAGCGCAGCCTCGCCCAGTGGCTGGCCGACAACCGCCTCAACGAGCTGCGCGCCGGCATGCGCGCGCCCGAGCCCGGCCTGCGCCAGGAGCGCATCGCCTTCGCCGGTCGCCAGTGGCTGCTGTTCAGCGAGGTCGGCCAGGCCACCAGCGCCGGGTTGCGCCGGGTCACCCTGGAAGTGGCCGAGCCGGGCACGCCGCCCCGGGTCCGCGCCCGCCTCAGCGGCCTGATCGAGGCGGCGCCATGACGCAGCGCGGCTTCACCCTGCTCGAAGTGCTCATCGCCATGGCCCTGTTCAGCCTGCTCGGCCTGGCCAGCTACCAGTTGCTGGAGCGCGTGCTGCACAGCGAGCGGCGCATCCAGCAGCACGAGCGCGAACTGCGCCAGCTGCAACGGGCGCTGGACGTGCTGCAACGCGACCTGTGGCAGGCCATGCCCCACCCGCTCGCCGACGACCCCAGCCGGCGCCAGGCGCTGATCGGCCACGGCCATGAGCTGCGCCTGGTGAGCGGCGGCTGGGCCAACCCGCTGCAGGAGCGCCGCAGCGAGGTGCTGCAGGCCGCCCACCGCTGGGACCAGGGTCGCTGGCTGCGCGACTACCAGGACCTGGACGGGGGCACCCTGCGCAGCCAGCGCCTGCTGGACGGCGTCACCCTGACCCGCCTGCGCTACATCGACGCCAGCGGCCAGGCGCGGGACGCCTGGCCCGCCGCCGATGGGGCGCTGGCCCTGCCGCGTGCGCTGGAGATCGAACTGGACGCCCCCGGTTTCCCGGACATCCGCAGGGTCATCCCGCTGCCCGGCAGCCCGGGGCAACGGCATGAATGAGCACGCCCGGCAACAGGGCGTGGCGCTGATCAGCGTGCTGCTGATCACCGCCCTGGTGACCCTGATCATCAGCGACATGCTCGCCCGCCAGCGCCTGAGCCTGGCCAGCAGCGCCAACCAGCTGCACCAGCAGCAGCTCTGGCAACTGGCCCTGAGCGGCGAGGCCATGGCACGCCAGCGCCTGCACGACGAGCTCGGCGAGCGCGAGGAGCCGCTGCGCGTGCACCTGGGCCAGGGCTGGGCACGCGACCAGGCGCTCGAGCTCGACGGCGGGCTCGTGCGCATCCGCGTGGAAGACCTCGCCGGGCGCTTCGATCTCGACACCCTGCGCAGCAGCGCCGGCCCGGCCCGCGCCCGCTACCAGCGCCTGCTGAAGCTGCTCGACCTGCCCCCCCACGACCCGGCGCGGCTGCCCTCGCGCCCGGGCCACGACGGCAAGCCCCAGCCCCTGGCCGACAGCAGCGAACTGCTGCGCCTGGAGCCCCTGGGCGGCGCCGACCTGCAACGCCTGCGCCCCTTCGTCGCCACCCTGGGCGGCAGCGCCCTCAACCTCAACACCGCCAGCGCCGAGCAACTGGCCGCCCTCGAAGGCCTCGACCCGGGCATCGCCCGCACCCTGGTGCAGGGCCGCCCCGCCCAGGGCTACGCCAGCGTGCAGGCCTTCGTCGAGCTGCCGCTGCTGCACGGCCGCGAATTGAACAGCCGTGGCCTGGCCGTGGACAGCCGCCACTTCCGCGTGCACCTCGCCGCCGAACTGGGCGAACGACGCCTGTATCTGGCCAGCGACCTGCGCCTGGAAGCGGACGGCACCCTCGCCGTGCTGCGCCGGCAGCTGCTGGCCCCCACCCAACCCTGAAGGATCGAACCCGTGCACGCCTGGCTCCACCTCGCTTCCCCCACTGACCCCGACACGGCCACCTGGTGGCTGGAGAACGGCGAGCCCGAACAGGGCGACCTGCACCAGGCCGCCACACGCCTCGCCGGCCTGCGCCTGACCCTGCTGCTGCCGGCCGAGGCGGCCAGCCTGCATCGGGTGCAGGTGCCCTTGCGCAGTGGCCGCTGGCTGCGCCAGGCGCTGGACTCCGCGCTGGAAGAGGTCCTGCTGGAGGAGCTCGACACCCTGCACCTGGCACGCGGCGCCCTGGTCGACCGCCAGTGCCGGGTGATCGCCGTCGACCGGCAATGGCTGCGCGAGCTGCTGGCCCGCCTGGCCGGGTTCGGGCTGGTGCCGGCACGCATCCATGTCGACGCCGACTGCCTGCCGCCGGAGGAGCCCTGCGCCCTGCCCTGCGCCGGCCGCTGGCTGCTCGGCGGCAACCCCGCCCTGTTCGGCGCGCTGCAGGAGGCCCGGCTGGGGGAACTCGCCGCGCTGCTGCCCGACGGCCTGCGGCGCCTGGAGCAGGCGCCCTGGCCGCTGCTGGCGGACGGCTCGCGCCGGGCCATCGACCTGCGCCAGGGCGAGTTCGCCAAGCGGGGCGGCCAGCGTCCCGGCTGGGCGCTGGCAGCGGGGCTGCTGGTGGTCGCCTGCGCCGCGCAAGGGGTCCAGGACCGCCTGCACCGCCACTGGCTGGAACGCGACACCGCAGAGCTCCAGCAGGCCAACCAGGCCGAATGGCGGCAGCGCTTTCCCGGCGAGCCGCTGGTCGATCTCGGCCGCCAATTGCAGGCCCGACAGGCCAGCTCCGGCCGCTCCGCGAAAGGTGTAGGGCAGGAGCTGCACGAACTGGCCGCCACCTGGAGCGCCAGCGGCGGCAGCCTGGCCCAGGTGCGCCAGCTCGACTACCGGGCCGACGAGGGCTGGACGCTGCGGGTGGAGGCCGGCTCCTTCGCCGATATCGAACGCCTGCGCGAAGGGCTGCTCGCCCAGGGGCTGAACGTCCAGGCCGACTCCAGCACGCGCAGCGGCGAAGGCGTCAGCACCCGCCTGCGGATCACCCGATGAAACCGGCCAGCCACGACAGGAGAGCCACCATGACCCCCTTTCCCGCCCTGCAATCACGCTGGCGCCAGTTGCCCGCTCGCGAGCGCCGCGCACTGCTCCTGCTCGCCCTGTTCCTCGGCCCGGTGCTGCTCTGGAGCGCACTGCTGCAGCCCCAGCGCGAGGCGCTGCACCATGCCGAGGAGGACTACCAACGGGCGCTGTTAGAGCAGGTCGGGCTGGCCGCGCTGCCACAGGCCACGCCCCGGCCGACGCTGGCCAGCGACGCCCTGCCCGGCCTGCTGGCGCGCACCAGCGCCGAGTCGCGGCTGGCCATCGAGCGCATGGATCACGAGGGCGGCGGACGCATCGACCTGGGCCTGGAAGGCGCCCTCGACGACCTGCTCGCCTGGCTGCAGGCGCTGGAGCGGGCGGGTGCCGAGGTGAACAGCCTGGCCCTGGAAGTCAGCCCCGAGGGCCGCGCACGCGTGCGCCTGCTGGTGGGGCCTTCCGCCTGACGCGGGCACCCCGGCCCGGGCAGCAGCCAGGGCCCTTGGGGAAGGCCCCTGCAACAGCCGGCGCAGCCAACGCCCCGGGGTCGTCCTGGCCGTGGTGGCACTCGCAGGCGACAGGGGGCAACTGCTAGGCTTCGGCAGTTCGTCGCCGACACCGCCGGCACCCGGAGCGCGTGAGGCGGTCCAACACGACAACCCCAGGTCCAGGAGCCACCCGATGACCGAAGCGGCCCCCACCACCATCAGCGTCACGCGGCGCTTCCGCCAGAGCGCCGAGCAGGTGTTCGACGCCTGGCTCGACCCGGCGATCGCCTCGCGCTTCCTGTTCGCCACGGCGGATGGCGAGATGCGCGTGGTGGACATCGACGCCCGGGTGGCGGGCAGCTACCGCATCATCGAGCGGCGTGGCGGGGAGGACGCCGAGCACCTGGGCGAGTACCTGGAGATCGAGCGGCCGACACGCCTGGTGTTCACCTTCGGCATCGACCGCAACGACCCTTCCCGCGACCGCATCAGCCTCGCCTTCACCCCGCTGGCCGAAGGCTGCGAACTGCTGCTGGAGCACGCGATGCGGCCCGCCTGGGCCCACTACGCCTCCGCCACCCGCGACGGCTGGAACATGATCCTCGGCCACCTGGCCCGCGCCCTCGACACCCCCTGACGCGGCGCCACCTCAGCCGGGGTAGATCACCTCCTCGGCCTCGGTGGGCAGCGGCACCTCCCACTTGAACAGCATCCGCGCGATGTCCTGGTTGCGCAGGCTGCTGTCGCGCCGGGTGTTGCGCCGGCGTATCTCCGCTTCGCTGGCCTCCAGGTACACCAGCTGCACGCGGGCGTCGTAGGCGTAGAGCAGGTCGAGGGTCTTCTTGCGCATCTGCGCCGACAGGTGCGTGGCGTTCCACACGAAGGGCCGGCGCTCGCGCAGCAGCGCCTTGGCCTGGTCGATGGCGAAGTGCGCGGCGGCGCCCTCGTTCTGCCCATGACGCAGGCCCAGCGCCTCGCGCGCGTCGTCGTAGGAGATCACCGGCAGGTCCGGCTTGTGTTTCGCCTGCCAGGAGTTCTTGCCGCTGGCCGGCAGCCCGGACAGGACGATCACCTCGGAGCCCTGGACCTCGCGGTGCAGGGGATAGTCCGGCAGCACCCGCGCCCCCCGGAAATAGCGCACCCGCGTGTGCGCGTCGACGAAAGCCCTGGGCCCGCGCAGGCAGCCCTCTTCCTCGGCCAGTTGCTCGACCAGTTCGATATCGTCCAGCAGCGCCTGCTTGCCGACATAGTCGCGGCCCTGCATGTCGGCCCGCGCCACGGCGCAGAGCATCCACACCGGCAGCTCCCAGGACAGCTTGTGCAGGATGAACTCCGCCGAGCGCCCGCTCTTGTCCCCTGCCAGGGCGAAGAACGGCAGCTGGTGCACGGCGATGATCCGGCAGATGCGCTCGCGCAGGGCGAAGGGCACGCCGGCGCGCCACAGCAGGATGCGCGCGTCGATGGCCCCGCGCCGCGAATGGCCGGGCTGGCCGATCTTGCCGGTGGCCTCGTCTATCACCGTGGTCGCCGGCTTGGCGATGTCGTGCAGCAGGGCGGCGAAGAACAGCACGAAGCGTTCGTCGGCGTCCGCCGTGGCGTAGGCGCCCTGCTCCAGCAGCGCCTCGACCACCATCCTGGTGTGGGTCCAGACATCGCCTTCGGCGTGGTAGACCGGGTCCTGCGGGGTGCAGGCCAACTCGCCCAGCGCCGGGATCAGCGCCAGGCAGGCGTCGAAGTCCGCCGCGCTGCCGGGGGCGGGCACCAGGGCCCGCAGTCGTTCCATGTTCATTCGTGTCGTCCTTGTGTGGCAGCCAGGTCGGCCCAGGTCACCACCGGCTCGGGGGCGTAGAGATCGACGCCCGGAGCCAGCAGGTTGGGGATGAACGGCTGCTGGGAATGGTGGATGCCGGAATCGAGGATGGCCTGGACGAAGTCCGGGCGTACCCACTTGACCCGGCCCAGGGTGTGTTCGGGGCTCTCGATCTTCAGGTACAGCCCTTCCATCAGCTCGGAGCGATCGCTGTTGGCCTGGGCGCGGGCCAGGTCCAGCCCCTCGCGCCGCACGGTGTCGACGAACGCGTCGCGCCAGCCGGCGGAGCGCGCCAGGGAAGGCCGCACCAGCTTCAGCAGGTCCGCCAGGCGAGGCGGCGGCGGGCCCTCGTGGAGCACCGGCACCGACAGCACCGGGCTGCCGGCCAGCAACGCGCGCCGCGCCCGGGTGGAGAGGAAGGCCCGCTGCTGGCGGTCCCAGATGTCGAACTCGAGGAACAGGTGCGGCAGCCGGTCGTAGAACACCGAATGCAGCTTGCTGCACACCTCGCCGAACAGCACGTAGCGGTCCTCCAGCCGCTCCAGCAGCCGGTGCTCGTGGGCCCGGGCCCACTGCTTGAACTGGCTGAACTGGCGCTCGCGGCCGCCGCCGATCAGGTAGTGGCCGCGGGACTGCAGCAGCAGCTCGCCGCCGGCCGAGAAGCTGATGGCGGCGTTGGCGCCGTCGAGCTTCTCTTCCACCACCAGGTGGCAGCCGGCGAGCTCGCGGTAGGCCAGTTGGTCGGCGTCGCTGTCACCGATCTGCAGGCGCGAGGATTCGAGGTGCGGGGTCCTCGGGTATTTGAACAGCTCGAGATTGTGCGCATGGGCGCAGGAATGATCCGTCATGGTCTTCTCCTGTGAAAAAGGGAAAACCGACGACGTGCATCGCGGGGAATCAGTGGAAGCCACCCAGGGGCGGCCAGCAACAGGGCTCGATGAACCGTCGTCGGTGTCAGGCGTGTTGGCTGGCGCGGGGCATTGGCTTCACCACTTGGATGGAGGGGTGGATCGGAAAGGCGCGCATTGAAAACCCGCCGTACGCGCGCTGTCAAGAAGGCCGTGCGAAGTGCGTCGCAGGGCGCTTGCCCGGCGCTTCGACAGCTGGCACTCTGCCGCCACCCCACTGCCCCAGGAATGCATGCCCATGGACCGGATCGAGGCCGCCCTCACCACCCTCAAATCCCTGCTGCTCGGCGACGAGACCATCATCCAGAGCTCGCACCAGCTGCGCCTGAAGGCCTTGAAGCACCGCCGGGAGATCGTGGTCGCCACCAACATGCGCCTGGTGATCTTCATCCGCCGCACGTTCGGCGGCTACCGCATGCACGACATCCGCTGGCAGGACCTGCAGGACGCCGCCATCGACGAGAACCTGCTGCCGGGCCTGTTCGGCGCCGTGCTGAGCCTGCGCCTGTACAACGGCACCCTGGTGCGCATCGACGGCCTGGAGCCGGTGAGCGCCCGCGCCCTGTACGTCTACTGCCAGCAGCAGGAACAGGAATGGCGGGAGAAGAACCGCGTCCGCGGCATGGAGGAGCGCTCGGGGCTCGGCTTCATCGGCCTTCCGGGTAGCACGGGCGGCCCGGCTGCCCCGGGGGCTGCGGCCATCCCGGGCGCCGCGATGCCGGGAACCCCGGCCTTCGACGCGCTCTTTTCCGCGGCCTTCTCCGGCGCGACGCCCGGCACGGTGAGCCGCACGACCGTAGGCTCACCGCGCACCACCGTCGAGACCACAGTGGATGAAGGCGACTCCTTCTCCTTCCAGGGCAAGGGGGATCTCGGCGCACTGGCCGGCATGGCCAAGCTGATGAATCCGGCGACCGCCTCCGCCAGCGCCGACAAGCTGGCCAAGGGCATGGCCGAGGCGAAGAAGCAGTTCGACGCGGGCAAGCTTTCTGCCGCCGAGTACGAAAGCGCGAAAGCCAAGGTCCTCAGCAGCCTGTAACCAACCGCCCCGCGCCGGCCGGCAAACAACCTGAACTCCCCGCCAACCCCGGCGCTCTCTTGATCAATGGCCAGGCCCACGGCCTGCAACAACAAGATCAAGGGAGCCTGCGATGAACTCGACCACCCTGCCCGCCGATGCCGCCCGGGAACGCGCGGCCACAGGCGATGACCCGCGCTGCTACGAGACCGACCTGCCCGCGCGCCTGGACCGCCTGCCCTGGGGCCGCTTCCACACGCTGCTGGTGATGGCGCTGGGCATCACCTGGCTGCTCGACGGCCTGGAGGTGACCCTCGCCGGCTCCGTGGCTGGCGCGCTCAAGGACAGCCCGGCGCTGCACCTGACCAATGCCGAGGTGGGCCTGGCCGGCGGCATGTACATCGCCGGCGCGGTGCTCGGCGCACTGTTCTTCGGCTGGCTCACCGACCGCATCGGCCGGCGCAAGATGTTCTTCCTCACCCTGGCCGTGTACATCAGCGCCACCGCCGCCACCGCCTTCGCCTGGAACATGTGGAGCTTCATGCTGTTCCGCTTCCTCACCGGGGCCGGCATCGGCGGCGAGTACTCGGCCATCAATTCGACCATCCAGGAGTTCACCCCGGCGCGCTTCCGGGGCTGGGTGGACCTGGGCATCAACGGCACCTTCTGGGTCGGCGCGGCCCTGGGCGCGGTGGGCTCGGTCATCCTGCTGGACCCGGACATCCTCGGCGGCGACATGGGCTGGCGGCTGTGCTTCGGCATCGGCGCGGCGCTGGGCCTGGTGATCCTGCTGATGCGCCTGTGGCTGCCGGAAAGCCCGCGCTGGCTGATGATCCACAACCGGCCGCAGGAGGCCCTGGCGATCATCGACGACATCGAGGCGCGCTTCCGCCGCGAGGGCCACGCGCTTTCCAGCGTCGATCACTTGCCGAAGATGCGCCTGCGCGGCCGCGACCACACGCCCCTGAGCGAGGTGTTCCATACGCTGTTCAACGTGCACCGGCGCCGCGCCATCGTGGGCCTGAGCCTGCTCACCAGCCAGGCGTTCTTCTACAACGCCATCTTCTTCACCTACGCCCTGGTGCTGACCGATTTCTACGACGTGCCCAGCGAGAACGTGGGCTGGTACATCCTGCCCTTCGCCCTCGGCAACTTCTGCGGGCCGCTGCTGCTCGGCCGGCTGTTCGACCACGTGGGGCGGCGGGTGATGATCAGCGGCACCTACGTCATCTCCGGCGTGCTGCTGACGCTCAGCGGCTACCTGTTCCAGCAGGAGATGCTCGACGCCACCCAGCAGACCATCGCCTGGATGGTGATCTTCTTCTTCGCCTCGGCGGCGGCAAGCTCGGCCTACCTGACGGTGGCGGAGACCTTCCCGCTGGAGATCCGCGCCCTGGCCATCGCCGTGTTCTATGCCTTCGGCACCGGCCTGGGCGGCATCATCGGCCCGCTGCTGTTCGGCCAGCTGATCGAGAGCGCGGAACGCAGCAACGTGTTCATCGGCTACCTGATCGGCGCCGCCCTGATGATCGGCGCCGGCCTGGTGCAGGCCTTCTGGGGCGTGGCGGCGGAACGCCAGCCGCTGGAAAGCGTGGCGGCGCCCCTGTCGCAGGTGGACGCCGAGCCGCGCACGGCCTGATCAGCGCTCCAGGCCCAGGCGCTGGTGCCACTGGGCGATGGATTCCTGCGGGTAGAGATCGAAGCGCTGGTCCCTGGCGCCGGCCTCAACCTCCACCCAGTCGGCTTTCGAGCCGAGCATCAGGTGGGTGTGCTCCGGCGGCAACGGCAAGGGCGTGTCGATGGCCGAGGCGAAGGGATGGATCAACTCCGGCCACTGTGGGCTGAACAGCCACAGCCCGGAGCCGCACAGCGTGCAGAAATGTCGCTCGGCGGTGCTGGCGTGAGCCCGTGCGTCGCCCTCTTCCTTGAGCCGCGCGTGATAGACGCCGATGTGCTTGCGCCCGGTGACCCTGAGGCTCTTCGCGTCAGCGGACAGGTTGATGGCATAGCCGCCCCCGCCCTGGGTCTTGCGGCAGATGGAGCAATAGCAGCGCTGGTAGGGATAGGGATGGGCGCTGTCGAGGCTGAAGGCCACGGCTTGGCAGTGGCAGGAACCTTCCAGGTGCATGACGACCTCCCGGGTCGAATGGGTTCAGGGCATCTGGACAGGCCTATCGCGGTTTTGCACGGGGCAGTTCGTCGGGTGAGCCGTCGGGTTGCACCCGACCTGCAGCGGCTACGTAGCCTGTAGGGGCGACTTCAGTCGCCAAGGAGCGCGCAGCGCTCCTGGCCAGGCACAACGCCGATCGTAGGAGCGAATTCATTCGCGAAATGGTGAAGCGTAGCGAGACCCACCCTCACAGCCCGGGCGCACCGCCATTGGTGGATGAAAGAAGCGCCATCCACCCTACGCCCCGGTTGGCGCGGTGGCTCGGGACTGGGCTCATGTGTAGGGTGGACCACGCTTCACCGGTCCACCTTGCGTGCTTCCCGGCAGCACCGCCTGGTGGATGAAAAGAGCGTCTTCCACCCTACGCCCGGCATGACTCCGTGCTGGGGCTATCGGGTTACACCCGACCTACAACAGCCACATTGCCAGCAGCAGGGCGAGTACGCAGACCAGCAGCCCGACGGCAGAGACCCAGGCGGATTCGGACATGTCATCCAGGAAGCGCCCCCGTGGGTAGCGGCCGAGCGTGAAGGCTTTCACGAAAGGCCAACCCATCCAGAACAGCACCCCCTCCACCAGCACTTCGAGGACTGCACGGAGAAGCCAGCCGATAACCCGTATCACCCCACCCAAAATCTCGTCCATGCCTTACTCGCACGCCCCGCGCTGGAAGAAGAAGTAGCCCATGTAGCGCAACACCATTTCCCGTTCGCCGATGGAGACGATGCTGTAGTTGCCCATGCCCTCGGTGCTGATGGTGTCGCCCTCTACGCGATAGGCACCGCTCTGGGTGAAGCCGCCCATGCTGTAGTCGAGGGTGCCCTCGCGTGTGAAGTCGTAGGTGGAGTTGTCGGGTTCGCGTTCGCCATCCTGGGTCGGGGCCAGGCCCTTGAGGCACCAGGGGCCGTAGAGGTCGTCGAGTCGGTAATCGGCGGCGCTGGCGTTGGCGGCGAGCAGCAGCGTGGCGAGCAGCAGGGCGAGCGATGCGGGCTTCATGGTCAATCCCCGGTTGGCAGGAGTGTGGGGAGTCCGGTGGCCTGCATGATCACGGGGAGCAGCGTCGGCCAGGCGAGCTTGAGCAGTTGCGGGAGGAGCACGATGAAGAAAGCCAGGCCGGCGAGCAGGCGCAGGCCCTGGCAATCGGCGTTGCGGTAGAAGGCCCTGGCCACGCGTGCCAGGTAATGCAGGGCGACCAGTATCGGCCCGTAGAACATCGCCAGCAGGCCCAACATGCGCAGGTCGAACGTCGGGTCCGGGTCGCCCTGGCGCAGGCTTTCCTGGCCCGGGTCGAGCAGCAGCCCGAACAACAGGGTGCGTATGCCGATCAGCAGCAGCGCGCAGGTGATCAGGTTGCCCGGCAGCGAGGCCCTGGCCGGCTCGATCACCAGCGCACGCACCAGGCCGGCGGTGCCGGCCCAGGCGCCCAGCAGCAGAAACGCCGAGAGCAGGTGCCCCTGCCAGGGCAACAGCAGGGAGAGCAGCGCCAGCGGCAGGGCCGTGAGCACCCCGAACACCAGGTAGCAGAACGTGCGCAACGCAACGAGGACGGAGCATCGGGAAGCACTCATGGCCGGCACCGACGGCTGGCCGGGAGGGGCGTGTGTGGCATGCGTACGTCCTTGTACCGGGCGGGGCTATTCGCCGATGTCTTCGTTCCAGAGTTCCGGGCGGGCCTCGATGAAGTCCTCCATCAGGGCGATACAGGTTTCGTCCTGCAGCACCTCGACCTCGACGCCGCGGGAGCGCAGCAGTTCTTCCTCGCCGAGGAAGGTGCGGTTCTCGCCGACGATGATGCGCGGGATGCCGTAGAGGAGGATCGCGCCGCTGCACATGGAGCACGGCGACAGCGTGGTGTAGAGCACCGACTCGCGGTAGACGCTGGCGGGTTGGCGGCCGGCGTTCTCGAAGGCGTCCATCTCGCCATGGCGGATGGCGCTGCCTTCCTGGACCCGGCGGTTGTGGCCGCGACCGATGATGCGGCCCTTGTGGACGATGACCGAACCGATGGGGATGCCGCCCTCGGCAAGCCCCTGGCGGGCTTCGTCGATGGCGGCCTGCATGAATGCGTCCATGGTGATGCTCCTTGCGCGATTGCGGCGATGGAGCGAACGCTACGAGATGGCCGGCGGGCTGTCCACTGGCGCGTGACGGGATGTGGCGAGGCCGGGTGCGCCGTGCCGGAATCGGCACGGCGTGCGGGCATCAGCGCTCGCGCAGGGCCTCGGCGCGGGCGCGGATGATGGGCTTGAGCAGGTAGCTGAGGATGCTCTTCTTGCCGGTCATGATGTCCACCGAGGCGACCATGCCGGGGATGATCAGCAACGGTTTATCGTCGCTGCCCAGGTGGCTTTTGCGGGTGCGCAGCTTGATCAGGTAGAAGCTGTTGCCGTCCTCGTCGGTGATGGTGTCCGCGCCGATCTGCTCCAGGTCGGCCTGCAGGCCGCCGTAGATGGTGTAGTCGTAGGCGGTGAACTTGACCATGGCCTTCTGCCCGGGGTGGAGGAAGGCGATGTCCTGGGGCCGGATGCGCGCCTCCACCAGCAGGGTGTCGTCCAGCGGCACGATTTCCACCAGGTCGCTGCCCGGCTGGATCACCCCGCCGATGGTGTTGACCAGCAGTTGCTTGACGATGCCGCGCACCGGGGAGGTGACCAGGGTGCGGTTGACCCGGTCCTCCAGTGCCTTGCCGGTGGCCTCGGCCTTGCTCAGGTCGGTGCGTGCCTCGTTGAGCTGGGTGAGCGCCTCGCTGCGGAAGCGCGAGCGGGTCTCGGCGATCTTCTGCTCCACTTCCTTGATCGCCGACTCGGCGCGGGGAATGGCCAGGTTGGTGGCTTCGAGCTGGCCACGGTTCTCCACCTCGGCGCGACGCAGGCGCAGCACTTCGACCTTGGAGATCGCGCCGTCGGCCACCAGGGGTTCGGAGATGGCGATCTCCTGGCGCAGCAGCTCCAGGCTGTTGCGGTACTGGCCCTGCTTGGAGGCGAACTCGCGCAGTTCCTGCTGCTTCTGTACCAGTTGTTCCTCGAGGCCGGCGACCTCGTCGCGCAGCTGTTGCTGGCGGCTGCGGAACAGCGCTTCCTCGCTCTGCGCCTGGCCGGGGGCCTTGGCGCGCAGGGTGTCGTCGATGGCCAGCTCGCGGCCCTCCACTTCGGCGCTCAGGCGCTCGACGCGCAGGGCCATGGCGACGCGGTCGGCATCGGTCTCGCCGACGTTGGACTGGAAGCGCGTGGCGTCCAGGCGCAACAGCGGGTCACCCACTTCGACCACCTGCCCTTCGTGCACGAACATCTCGGAGACGATGCCGCCTTCGAGGTTGGAGATCTTCTGCAGCTTGGACGAGGGAATGGCCTTGCCTTCGCCCCGGGTGACTTCGTCGATCTCGGCGAAGTGGGCCCAGAAGCCGAGGAACAGGGTGAAGCCGATCAGCGTCCAGATGGTCAGGCGCACCACGCGGGGCGCGTCTTCGACCAGCGCCTTGCTGACTTCCGGCAGGGGCTGGCCGGACAGGTCTTCGCGCCCCTTGAAATAGTCCAGCAGCGAGTGGAGCGGAGACTTACGCGACACTGATCTGCCCCTTCTTCAGCGCTTCCATCACGGCATCCTTCGGGCCGTCGGCGATGATCTGTCCCTTGTCGACGATCAGCAGGCGGTCCACCAGCGAAAGCATGGAGGCACGGTGGGTGACCAGCAGCACGGTCTTGTTGGCGATCACCGCGTTGAGGCGCTGCTTGAGGCGTTCCTCGCCGGTGTTGTCCATGGAGCTGGTGGGCTCGTCCAGCAACAGGATGGGCGGGTCGAGCAGCAGTGCGCGGGCCAGGGCGACGTTCTGCCGCTGGCCGCCGGACAGGTTCTGCCCGCGCTCGCCGACCTGCAGTTCGTAGCCCTGCGGGTGCAGGCGCACGAATTCGTGGACGCCGGACAGCTCGGCCGCCTGCAGCACCAGTTCGTCCTCGACGTAGCGGGCGCCGGAAACCAGGTTGTCGCGCAGGGTGCCGGCCAGCAGCTGGATGTCCTGGGGCACGTAGCCGATGTTGTGGCGCAGGTCGCTGACATCGAGCTGGCGCACGTCGACGCCGTCGATCAGCAGGCTGCCGGAATCGGGCTGGTAGAGGCCGACGATGAGCTTGGCCAGGGAGCTCTTGCCCGAGCCGCTGCGGCCGACGATGCCGATCTTCTCGCCGGGGCGGACGATCAGGTTGATGTTGCTGAGCGCCGGGGCCTGCTGGTTCGGGTAGGTGAATTCGAGCTGGCGCATCTCGATGGCGCCCTGCAGGGTCTGGCGCGTCAGCGGACGCTCGTCCTCGTGGCGTTCCTGCGGCAGTTCCATCATGTGGTTGACCGAGTGCATGGTCAGGCGCGCCTGCTGGTAGCGCGTGATCAGCCCGGAAAGCTGGGTCATCGGACCGAGGGCGCGGCCGTTGAGCATGTAGCAGGCGATCAGGCCGCCCATGCTGAGGTCGCCGGCGATGATCAGGTAGACGCCGGCGACGATCATCACCACACCGGCCAGCTGCTGGATCAGCAGGGTGATGTTGAGCGACAGGCTGGACAGCATCTTCACCCGCAACTCGAGGCGGCCGAGGGTGCCGATGGTCTGCTCCCAGAGGTACTGGCGTTCGCTTTCGGCGTTGTTGACCTTGACCGCGTCGAGGCCGGCCAGGGTCTCGATCAGGCTGGACTGGCGCTCGGCGGAGAGCGCCATGGTGCGGTCCATGGTCTCCACCAGGGGCTTCTGCAGCAGCCAGCCGATGGTCAGCGCGAGGGCGAAGGCGACCACGGGGATCCACACCAGGTGGCCGCCGAGGATGCCGATCACCAGGAGGATCAGCAGGGTGAACGGCAGGTCGATCACGCTGGTCATGGTCAGCGAGGCGAGGAAGTCCCGCAGCGACTGGAACTCGTGGATGTTCTGGGCAAAGCTGCCGACCCGCGCGGGACGGTGCTTCATGGCCATGCCGACGATGCGCTCGAACAGGGTGGCCGAGATGATCATGTCGGTCTTCTTGCCGGCGAGATCGAGGCACAGCCCGCGCATGGTCTTGAGCAGCAGGTCGAACAGGTAGGCACCGGAGATGCCGATGGCCAGCACCCAGAGGGTGGCGGCGGCCTGGTTGGGCACCACGCGGTCGTAGACGTTCATGACGAACAACGGCGCACCGAGGCCGATCAGGTTGATCAGCAGGCTGGCGGCCACGGCATCTATATAGAGCCAGCGCGAACGCTTGAGGGTGTCGCGGAACCAGTGGCGCGCCCGGGGTATCAGGCTGCCGTGGTTGATGTCGAACTTGTGCTGCGGCTGGGCGAAGAAGGACTGGCCGGCATAGTCCTGGGCCAGCAGCTCGCGCTTGACCCGCACTTCGCCGCCATCGCTTTCGCTGAGCAGCAGGCGCGCGTCGCCGTTCTCCTCCCAGGCCAGCAACAGGGCGCAGCGCCCTTCCTTGAGCAGCAGCAGCGCCGGCAGCGCGATCGCCGGGATCTGTTCCAGCTTGCGTTGCAGCAGGCGCCCCTGCAGGCCCGCCCGGGCCGCCGCACGGGGCAGCAACTCGGGGGTCAGGCGTTGGCCGGGCAGCGGCAGCCCGGCAGTGAGCATGGCCCGGCTGGCCGGCCGCTGGTGTTGCAGGCAGAGGGAAAGCAGGCTGTCCAGGAGTGGATCATCTAGCTGACCGCGTGGATCGTTGTTGAAGGGGGCTCGGCTGACTTCTGGATCCACGCTTGGACACTCTTTCTCTTCAGGGACGGGTGAAGTCTCAGTTCAGGCCCGGCAGGGTCGCCTCGGGCTTGAGTTCGGACTGGACGACGGAAGCCATCGGCGCGACGACGCCCTGGCTCTTGAGCAGCTCGCCAATGGTCGCCTTGATCCGGTACTGAGTAAACAGTTCGAGGTGGCGAATTTCCACCAGACGGCGGGAGGCGGTGAACAGTTCGTTCTCGCTGTCCAGCAGGTCCAGCAGGGTGCGTTCGCCGATGCTGAACTGCTTCTGGTAGGACTCGCGCACACGGGTACTGTAGTCGACGTATTGCTGGGCGATCGGGATTTGTTCACGGGCGTTGGCCAGGGCGTTCATGGACAGCCCGAGGTCTTCGTTGAGCACGCGCAGGGCGTTGTTACGGATGTCCAGGGCCTGGTTGATCTGGTAGGCCTTGGATTCCAGGTCGGCCTTGTTGCTGCCGCCGGCGAACAGGTTGTAGCGCATGCGCAGCATGGCCTGCCATTCGTTGACGTGGCCGTCCTGGCCGTCCAGGTCGTTGTCGGCGCCACGGGACAGCTCGGCGTCGAAACGCGGGTAGAAGAAGGACTTGGCCGCGTCGTACTGCTTCTCGGCAGCCGCCACGTCGGACTCGGCGGAACGCAGGATCGGGCTGTTGGCCAGCAGGGTCTGGCGGGCTTCGGCGATGTCGGCGGGGAGTTGGCCGGCGAGGCCAGCCGGCTCGCTCAGGTCGACCGGATCGATGCCGACTACGCTGTAGAAGTTGGTGCGGGCGTCGGCCAGGTTGGTCTGCTCGGTGATCAGGTTGTTGCGGGCCTGGGCCAGGCGCGCTTCGGCCTGGTCCTGGTCGGCCAGGCGACCGACGCCACGGCTGCTGCGCAGGCTGATCTGGTCATAGATGCGCTGGTGGCTCTTCAGGTTGGCTTCGGCGAGACGGACCATCTCCTCGCGCTGCAGCACATCGATGTAGACCTGCGCGACGTCCAGCGCGGTTCTTTCCGACGTACCGAGCAGCGAGTAGGCACGGGAATTGACTGTGGCTTGCTGGCGGGCGACCTCGTTGGAGGTGGCGAAGCCGTCGAAGACCATCTGTTGCAGGCGCAGCGACGATTCGCCACGGGTCATGGTCTTCCAGTGGTCGCCCTGGCCGCGGGTGGTGGTGTTGTCCGAGCCTTCACGACCATAGCCGCCCAGCAGGTCGACCCTGGGCAGGTAACCGCCCTTGGCGGCCTTCAACTGGTAGTCGGCGGACATGCGGCTGTTGATTCCGGCCTGGACTTCGGGATGGACATCCAATGCGCGCTGCATGGCTTCGGAAAGCGTCTGGGCATGAACAGGGAGACTTGCAGCAAGGGCGAAAGGCACGACACAAGCAAAACGCAGACGCATGGGTTGGCATCCTTATCAGAGTGTTGAAGACAGTATTTGGAAGGCCGAAATCACCGTCATGAAATTGGCATCAACCTCGCTCGGACGGAGCAGAAAACCGTGATCCAAGTCTCATTGAAAAAATCCGGACGGCCATCGAATATCAAAGTGACATTACGAAAACGATTGTTTAGGATGGATGCCAATTGGTCAATACATTGGCATAAACTTAATAGCAAAACGCGATAAGCCAAATAATTGACGACAAAAAAATACCACTTCTAAACAAGGGAATGCCTGCATCGAAACGGCTCTTCGTAGAGCACCGAAGCAGCACGCCGAAGCTAGAGCCAAACCAGGAGAGTCACCCCCATGAGCAGTGTCGTTGCAATCGTCAAGAGCGTTGTCGGCCAAGTTGTTGCAGTCTCCCCGGAGGGTGTGCAGCGCCAGCTCATAGAAGGTGATCGCATCTTCCAGGGCGAGCAGCTGGTCACCGGCGCGGCCGGCATGGTCACCCTGGAACTGCCTGACGGCAAGCTGGTCGACCTGGGTCGCGACACCCAGTGGAGCAGCGCCGACATCGCGCCCCAGGGCACCGACGAGAAGCCGGCCAGCCAGGCGCCCAGCGCCGACGAACTGCAAAAGGCCATCGCCGCCGGCGTCGACCCGACCCAAGCCTTCGAAGCCACCGCTGCCGGTGCCCCCGCCGCTGGCGGGGCGGCAGGTGGCGGTGCCGCCGGCGGCAGCCACAGCTTCGTCCTGCTCGATGCCACCGGTGAACGCGTCGACCCCAACGTCGGCTTCGAGACCCAGGGCCTGGCCTTCCAGGCCGCCGCCGATGGCGACACCCAGGACCCGCTGCAGAACGTCGCCCCCGAGTTCACCGACGGCTCCGGCGCGCCGATCACCACCTTCAACCTGGTCACCGACGAAGACATCCCGCTCAGCGGCACCTTCACCAGCCGTGACGCCAATGGCGACCTTGTGACCTTCTCCGTCACCCGTGGCCCGGCCAATGGCACCCTGGCGCTGAACCCGGACGGCACCTGGACCTACACCCCGAGCCAGGACTACAACGGCAGCGACAGCTTCGAAGTGACCGTGAGCGACAGCCGCGGCGCCTCCACCCCGCTGACTGTCAACGTCGGCATCAACCCGGTCAACGACGCCCCCGTCGCCAGCGGCACCTATGAGGCCAGCGTCGACGACACCGCCGCCGCCGACACCTTCGCCGACATCAAGGGCCAACTGGCCGCCACCGACGTCGACGACACCAACCTGACCTGGAACGGCAGCGCCAAGGGCGCCTACGGCGAACTGACCGTCAACGCCGACGGCAGCTACACCTATGTGGTCGACGCCGCCAAGGTGAATGGCCTGGCCCTGGGCGAGACCGCCAGCGAGAACTTCACCGTGACCGTGAAGGACCCCTCCGGCGCCAGCGACACCCGCGTCATCACCATCAACTTCACCGGCACCAACGACACGCCGATCGCCACCGCCACCACCGCGGCGGTCACCGAAGACCAGAGCATCACCGGCAACCTGGTGGCCACCGACGCCGACAAGGGCGCGACCCTGTCCTATGCGGTCGACGGCAAGGCCCCGGCCGGCTTCACCCTGAACACCGACGGCAGCTGGGCCTTCGACGCTGGCGACGCCGCCTACCAGTCCCTGGCCGAAGGCCAGACCACCACCGTCACCATCGCCTACATCGTCACCGACGAGCACGGCGCCCAGGCCACCAACACCCTGACCGTCACCGTCACCGGCGTGAACGACCCCGCCATCCTCGGCAGCGCCGACGTGCAGCTGACCGAGACCAACGATGCCCTGAGCACCGGCGGCACCCTGTCCATCAGCGATGTCGACAGCCCGGCCACCTTCGTCGCCCAGGCCAACGTCGCCGGCACCTACGGCACCTTCAACATCGACGCCGCCGGCAACTGGACCTATGTCGCCAACTCGGCCTTCAACGAGCTGAACGTCGGCCAGTCCTACAGCGAATCCTTCAAGGTCGTCTCCGCCGACGGCACCCAGACCAGCGTCACCGTGACCATCAACGGCACCAACGACGCCGCCGTCCTCAGCAGCGCCGACGTGCAGCTGACCGAGACCAACGCCCCGGCCACCGCCAATGGCGCCCTGACCATCAGCGATGTCGACAACCCCGCCACCTTCGTCGCCCAGAGCAACGTCGCCGGCACCTATGGCAGCTTCAGCATCGGCACCGATGGCAAGTGGACCTACACCGCCAGCTCCGCCTACAACGAGCTGAACGTCGGCGACAAGCTGACCGAGACCTTCGAGGTTTCCGCCGCCGACGGCACCAAGACCAGCGTCACCGTCACCATCAACGGCACCAACGATGCGCCGGTGGGCGTGGCCGACAAGATCACCCTGGCCGAAGACAGCGTCGCCACCGGCAACGTGCTGGCCAACGATACGGACGTCGACAACGGCAGCCTGACCGTCACCAAGTTCAGCCTGACCAGCCTGCCCTTCGTCAGCTTCAAGGCCGGCGAGACCGCCGACCTGGTCATCGGCAAGCTGACCATCAAGGCCAACGGCGACTTCACCTTCACCCCGGCCAAGGACTACAACGGCCCGGTGCCGTCCATCACCTACACCCTGAGCGACGGCAGCCTCACCAGCACCGCCACCCTCACCTTCGACATCACCCCGGTCAACGACGCCCCGGTCAACACCGTCCCCGGTGCCCAGTCCCTGAACGAAGACGGCAGCAAGACCTTCAGCCTGCTGAGCGGCAACAGCATCGCGGTGCGGGACGTGGACGGCGACCAACTGACCACCACCCTCTCCGTCGAACACGGCGCGCTGACCCTCGGCCCGCTGAGCGGCGGCGTGTCATTCAGTGGCAACGGCACCGGCAGCATCACCCTGGTGGGCAGCCAGGCGGCCATCAACGCCGCCCTGCAGGGCCTGAAGTACGTCCCGGCCAAGGACTACAACGGCCAGGACACCCTGACCATCAACACCACCGACGGCAAGCTGAGCGACAGCGACAGCGTCACCCTCAACATCAAGCCGGTGAACGACGCGCCGGTGGCCACCCCGACCAGCGAGGCCACCACCGAAGACGCGCCCGTGATCGGCGGCAAGCTGGCCGCCACCGACGTCGACGGCGACACCCTGACCTACAGCCCCAAGGGCGCCCTCCCCGGCGGCTTCACCCTGAATTCCGATGGCACCTGGAGCCTGGACCCGAGCCACGCCGACTACCAGCACCTGGCCGAAGGCGCATCCACCACCCTGACCATCAACTTCACCGCCACCGACGGCAAGCTCTCCAGCAGCAGCACGCTGACCATCACCGTCACCGGCGTGAACGACAAGCCGACCATCACCGCCGCCACTGCCGCCGCCAATGAAGGCGACGGCCAGATCAACGGCCAGATCGCCGCCGCCGACGTCGATGACGGCGCCGTCCTCGCCTTCAGCACCACCGCCAACGTCGCCGGCCTGACCCTGGGCAGCGACGGCAAGTGGACCTTCGACGCCAGCAACGCCGCCTATGATTACCTGAAAGGGGGCGAGCAACTGGTCATCACGGTACCGGTCACCGTCACCGACGAGCACGGCGCCACCGCCGACAGCACCCTGACCATCACCCTCACCGGCACCAACGACGCGCCGGTGGCCAATGCCGTCAGCGCCTCGGGCAACGAAGACCAGGCCGCGCGCATCCAGGTGAACCTGTCCGGCAGCGATGTCGATGGCACCGTCACCGGCTACACCATCGGCTCCGTACCCGCCAACGGCACCCTGTACGCCGGCGCCAACGGCGGTACCGCCCTGAAGGCCGGCGACAGCGTCACCGGCCCGGTGTACTTCGTCCCGGCCAAGGACTGGAACGGCACCACCACCTTCGAGTACAGCGCCGTCGACAACAACGGCGCCGTGTCCGCCAGCAAGGCCACCGCCACCATCACCGTCGCCCCGGTCAACGATGCCCCGGTCGGCGTCAACGACAGCGTCACCCTGAACGAAGACCAGACCGCCACCGGCAACGTCCTGGCCAACGACAAGGACGTTGACGGCGACGCCCTGGTCGTGACCAAGTTCAGCATCACCGGCCTCCCCTTCGTCAGTGCCAATGCGGGCGGGACCATCGACCTGCTGGGTACCGGCAAGCTGACCATCAAGGCCAACGGTGACTTCACCTTCGAGCCGGCCAAGGACTACAACGGCCCGGTCCCGAGCGTCACCTACACCCTGAGCGACGGCAGCCTCACCAGCACCGCCACCCTCAAGTTCGACATCACCCCGGTCAACGACGCCCCGGTCAACGCCACCCCCGGCGCCCAGACCCTGGCCGAGGACGGCAGCAAGGTCTTCAGCATCCTCGGCAACAACAGCGTCAGCGTGAGCGATGTGGACGGCGACAAGCTGACCACCACCCTCAGCGTCGAGCACGGCGTGCTGACCCTCGGCCCGATCCTCGCCAACGGCCTGACCTACAGCGGCAACGGCACCGGCAGCATCACCCTGTCCGGCTCCCAGGCGGCCATCAACGCCGCCCTGCAGGGCCTGAAGTACGTCCCGGCCGCCAACTACAACGGCCAGGACACCCTGACCATCAGCACCAGCGACGGCAAGCTGAGCGACACCGACAGCATCACCCTCAACATCACCCCGGTGAACGACGCCCCGGTGGCCACCCCCACCAGCGACAGCACCTTCGAGGACGCCCCGGCCATCGGCGGCAAGCTCGCCGCCACCGATGTCGACGGCGACACCCTCACCTTCACCCTGAACAACCCCGCCCCGGCCGGCTTCAGCCTGAACGCCGACGGCACCTGGACCTTCGACCCGAGCAACGTCGCCTACCAGGCCCTGGGCCAGGGCGAGCAGTTGGTCATCCAGATCCCCTTCACCGCCACCGACGGCAAGCTCTCCAGCGGCAGCACCCTGACCATCACCGTCACCGGCGTCAACGACGCCCCGGTGGTGAGCGGCGCCATCACCCACGGCACCAACGAGGATGCCGCCGGCCAGGTGATCGACCTCCTGGCCAAGGCCAGCGATGCCGACGCCAAGGACGTGCTCAGCGCCGTCAACGTCAGGGAAACCAGCGGCAACGACGCCAGCGGCGTGACCATCCAGGGCAACACCCTGGTGGTCGACCCGTCCCGGTACAACTACCTGGCCAAGGGCGAAAGCGTCGTGCTCACCTACGAGTACCAGGTCAGCGACGGCAAGGGCGGCCTGGTGACCACCAGCGCCACCGTCACCATCGACGGCGTCAACGACGCACCGGTGGTCAGCAGTGCCATCGCCGTGGACAGCAACGAGGACGCCGCCTCCTTCAGCGTCGACCTGCTGGACAAGGCCAGCGACGTCGACCTCAGCGACGTCCTGGGCATCAGCAACTTCAAGCAGGTCGGCAGTGGCGACACCTCGGGCGTGACCCTCAGCGGCAGCGGCCTGCAGGTCAACCCGAACGCCTACAACTACCTCGCCGCCGGCGAGAAGCTGGTGCTCACCTACAGCTACGACGTGGTCGACAACAACGGTGGCGTCACCCCCACCACCGCCACCCTCACCATCGAAGGCCGCAACGACGCGCCCGTGCTGGAAAGCACCGTGCAGAGCGGCGCCGTCACCGAGCGAGCCGACGGCGTGCCCGGCGAGAACGCCGGCAGCCTGACCGCCAGCGGCGACTTCGGCTTCAGCGACGCCGACCTGAGCAACACCCACAGCATCGGCACCGAGCTGGTCAGCGCGAAGGACGGCAACGGCCAGGCCGTCAACGTGCTGGGCAACCTTAGCGCCAGCATCAGCGATGCCGCCCAGGGCGACGGCCAGGGCTCCGTGCACTGGAACTACAGCGTCGCCGCCGGCGCGCTGGACTACCTGGGCGCCGGCGAGACCGTCACCCTGGTCTACCGCGTCACCGTCACCGACAGCAGCGGCGCCCCGGTCTCCCGTGACGTCACCATCACCCTCACCGGCAGCAACGACGCCCCGGTGGTGAGCGGTGTCGCCACCACCCTGACCCACGAAGACGCGTCCGCCTACAGCCTCGACCTGCTGCAGCACGCCTCCGACGAAGACGCCAACGACGTCCTCAGCGTCGGCAACGTCCAGCAGGTCGGCACCGGCGATGCGTCCGGCGTCACCTTCGATGTCGCCACCAACAGCCTGAAGATCGACCCGTCCAAGTACGACTACCTGGCCGTGGGCGAGAAGGTCGTCCTCAACTACAGCTACGAGGTCAGCGACGGCCATGGCGGCGTCACCAGCGCCAACGCCTCGGTCACCATCGAGGGCCGCAACGACGCCCCGGTGGTCACCGACACCAGCGTCACCGTCGACGAGGAAAGCATCGGCACCGCGCTGAACATCGCCGCCCCGACCGATGTCGACACCAGCAACGTCCTGACCATCACCGTCAGCGGCCTGCCCACTGTCGGCACCGTGACCCTGGCCAACGGCACCCCGGTGACCAACGGCCAGACCCTGACCAGCGCCGAGCTGCAGGGCCTGAAATACAACGCCCCGGCCGACTACAAGGCCGGCGACCCCGTCGGCGAGTTCAAGTACAGCGTCAACGACGGCACCACCACCGTCGAAGGCAAGGTCACCCTGGGCGTCAACCCGATCAACGACGCACCGGTGGCCAACGACGACTTCGGCGTCATCGCCGGCCTCAAGGGCAACTACTACGCCTACCGCGAAGGCACCGACGGCGGCAACCTGGAGAACCTCGCCGGCGTCACCGCCTTCATCGCCGGCCGCACTCCCAGCGCCACATTCACCGCCACCGAGCTCAACTACGGCAACGGCGTGTCCAGCAACCTGGGCGGCGACCAGCAGCTGCAGAAATTCCTCGGCGCCGATGCCGGCTCCCTGAACACCGACCCGGCGAACAGCTCGGACGCCATCATCCAGCTCACCGGCCAGATCAGCCTCGCCGCCGGCACCTACCAGTTCAGGGTGACCGCAGACGACGGCTTCAGCATCGTCATCGACGGCAAGGTGGTCGCCGAATACAACGGCAACCAGGGCCCGACCGCGCGCGAATCGGCCACCTTCACCATTGCCGAAAGCGGTGCCCACAACATCCAGATCGTCTATTGGGACCAGGGCGGCCAGGCCCAGCTCAAGGTCGAACTGCGTCCGGAAGGCGGCAGCTACACCGTGGTCGGCGGCAGCCAGCTGACCCAGGCCGGCAACGACGTACTGACCACCAACGAAGACCAGCCGCTGACCATCGAGCCCTCCACCCTGCTGGGCAACGACACCGACGTCGACGGCGACTCGCTGACCATCCTCAGCGTCCAGGGCGCCAAGAACGGCACCGTGGAACTGGTCAACGGCAAGGTGGTGTTCACCCCCGCACCGAACTTCAACGGCACCGGCTCCTTCACCTACACCGTGAGCGACGGCCACGGCGGCACCGATACCGCCACCGTCACCGTGGGCGTCAAGCCGGTGAACGATGCACCGGTGGTCGACAGCACCTCCCTCACCGTCGCCGAGGAAAGCGTCGGCACCAACCTGGGCCTGAAGGCCCCGACCGATGTCGATGGCAACCCGCTGACCATCAAGGTCACCGGCCTGCCGACGCTCGGCACCGTGACCCTGGCCGACGGCACCGCCGTGACCAATGGCCAGAGCCTGACCAGCGCCCAGCTGCAAGGCCTGAAGTACAACGCCCCGGCCGACTACACGGCCGGCCAGGCCGTGGGTTCCTTCACCTACAGCGTCAACGACGGCACCGCCACCGTCAGCGGCCAGGTCGCCCTGGGCGTCACCCCGGTGAACGACCTGCCGGTCGTGGACAGCGCCAGCCTCACCGTCAACGAAGAAAGTGTCGGCACCAGCCTGGGCCTGAAGGCACCGACCGACGTCGATGGCGACGCCCTGACCATCAAGGTGACCGGCCTGCCGACCCTCGGCACCGTGACCCTGGCCGACGGCACCGCCTTGACCAACGGCCAGACCCTGACCAGCGCCCAGCTGCAGGGCCTGAAGTACAACGCACCAGCCGACTACACCGCCGGCCAGGCCGTGGGCTCCTTCACCTACAGCGTCAACGATGGCACCGCCACCGTCAGCGGCCAGGTCGCCCTGGGCGTGAACCCGGTGAACGACCTGCCGGTCGTGGACAGCGCCAGCCTCACCGTCAACGAAGAGAGCGTCGGCACCGACCTTGGCCTCAAGGCCCCGACCGATGCCGATGGCGACGGCCTCACCATCACCGTGACCGGCCTGCCGATCCTGGGCAGCGTGACCCTGGCCGACGGCACCGCCCTCACCAACGGGCAGACCCTGACCAGCGCCCAGCTGCAGGGCCTGAAGTACAACGCACCGGCCGACTACGCCGCCGGCCAGGCCGTGGGCTCCTTCACCTACAGCGTCAACGATGGCACCGCCACCGTCAGCGGCCAGGTCGCCCTCGCGGTGAACCCGGTCAATGACCTGCCGGTGGTCAACGACACCACGGTGAGCCTGGACGAGGACACCACCCTCGACAGCCGACTCAATGCCACCGATGCCGATGGCGACACCCTCACCTACACCCTCAAATCCGGCACCAGCAACGGTACGCTGGTGCTCGACACCGCCACCGGTGAGTACAGCTACAAGCCCAACGCCAACTACAACGGCCCGGACTCCTTCACCGTCACCGTCAACGATGGCAAGGGCGGCATCGTCGACACCGTGGTGCGCATCACCGTCAACCCGGTCAACGACGTACCGACCGCCAGCCCGCTGAACCTGACCACGGTCGAGGACAACGCCGTCACCGCCAAGATCGATGCCCGCGACGTGGACGGTGACACCCTCACCTACACCATCGCCAACGGCAACGGCCCGCAGCACGGCACCGTCACGCTCAACCCCGACGGCACCTTCTCCTATATGCCGGGCAAGGACTACAACGGCACCGACGCCTTCACCGTCACCATCAGCGACGGCAAGGGCGGCGTGACCACCAGCCAGGTCAACATCGACATCGCACCGTTCAACGACGCGCCGGAAACCGCCAACCAGGCCAAGGAAACCGACGAAGACAAGAGCGTCAGCGGCCAGATCCTCGCCACCGATGTGGACGGCGACAAGCTGAGCTACGTGATCCAGTCCGGCGTGGCCCACGGCTCGATCCTGCTCAACACCGTCACCGGCGAATACACCTACACGCCGAACAAGAACTACAACGGCACCGACTCCTTCACCATCCGGGTCTACGATCCGAAGGGCGGCTATGCCGACTCCGTGGTGACCGTCAAGGTGAACCCGGTCAACGACGCACCGACCTCCGGCCCTCTGTTCCTGACCACGGTCGAAGACAACGCCGTCACCGCCAAGATCGATGCCCGCGACGTGGACGGTGACACCCTCACCTACACCATCGCCAACGGCAACGGTCCGCAGCACGGCACTGTCACGCTCAACCCCGACGGCACCTTCTCCTATATGCCGGGCAAGGACTACAACGGCACCGACGCCTTCACCGTCACCATCAGCGACGGCAAGGGCGGCGTGACCACCAGCCAGGTCAACATCGACATCGCACCGTTCAACGACGCGCCGGAAACCGCCAACCAGGCCAAGGAAACCGACGAAGACAAGAGCGTCAGCGGCCAGATCGTCGCCACCGACGTGGACGGCGACAAGCTGAGCTACGTGA
This sequence comes from Pseudomonas sp. Pc102, assembly GCF_018408275.1. Lineage (NCBI taxonomy): Bacteria > Pseudomonadati > Pseudomonadota > Gammaproteobacteria > Pseudomonadales > Pseudomonadaceae > Pseudomonas > Pseudomonas sp. Pc102. Next base: position 3,981,755 of record NZ_AP021905.1, read on the forward strand.
TCCAGTCCGGCGTCGCCCACGGCTCGATCCTGCTCAACACCGCCACCGGTGCGTACACCTACACGCCGAACAAGGACTTCAACGGCACCGACTCCTTCACCATCCGGGTCTACGATCCGAAGGGCGGCTATGCCGACTCCGTGGTGACCGTCAAGGTGAACCCGGTCAACGACGCACCGACCTCCGGCCCGCAGTTCCTGACCACCGACGAGGACACCCCGATCGACGGCCGCGTGACCGCCCGTGACGTGGACGGCGACACCCTCACCTACAGCGTCGCCAACGGCAACGGCCCGCAGCACGGCACCGTGGTGATGAACGCCGACGGCACCTACACCTACCAGCCGGCCAAGGACTTCAACGGCACCGACTCGTTCACCGTCACCATCAGCGACGGCCACGGCGGCACCACCACCAGCCTGGTCAGCGTCCTCATCAACCCGGTCAACGACGCCCCGAATGCCCCGAACAGCACCGCCAGCGTCGACGAGGACGGCACCCTCACCAGCCGCATCACCGCCACCGATGCGGAAGGCGACAGCCTCACCTACACCCTGAAGACCGGCACCGCCAACGGCACCCTGGTGCTCGACCCCAACACCGGCGAGTACACCTACAAGCCCAACGGCGACTACAACGGGCCGGACAGCTTCGTGGTCACCGTCAGCGACGGCAAGGGCGGTGTCACCGACACCGTGGTCAACATCACCGTCAACCCGGTCAACGATGCCCCGACCGCCGTCAACGACACCGCCGCCACCCTGGAAGACACCGCCGTCACCATCGACGTGCTGGCCAACGACCGCGACATCGACGGTGACAGCCTGACCCTGACCGGCGCCAACGCGCAGCACGGCAGCGTCAGCATCGTCGACGGCAAGCTCGTCTACACCCCCACCGGCAACTACAGCGGTGCAGACACCATCACCTACACCGTCACCGACGGTAAGGGCGGCAACAGCACCGCCACCGTCCAGGTCGGCATCCAGGCCGTGGCCGATGCCCCGAACCTCGGCGCCCAGGCCCCGAGCGGCAACCCCGCGGCCACCGGCCTGCTGCAACAGAGCTGGAACAACCTGGCCCTGGGCAGCGGCGGCAACGGTGCCAACCCGGCGACCCTCAAGAGCACCATCGACGCCGCCGGCACCCCCGCCAGCAGCGGCAACCTGGCCGATGCCCACATCGACAGCGTCAACGCCGGCGTGGCCAACAAGCTCTCCGGCCTGATCTACCTCGAAGCCGGCCAGACCTACACCTTCAGCGGCTCGGGCGACGACAGCGTGCTCGTCTCCGTGGGTGGCACCACCGTGGCCAACGCCACCTGGGGCGGCTCCAATGGCCAGTTCAGCGGCAGCTACACCGCCCAGCAGAGCGGCTACTACACCCTGGACATCTACCAGCACAACCAGAGCGGCCCGGGCACCCTGGACGTCAACGTCAAGGTCGGCAACGGCCCGGTGCAGGACCTGTCCAGCGCCAACGTGCAGCTCTACACCAAGCCCAGCGACCTAGCCGGCAACGGCCTGCACCTGTCGGACCTGCATGGCAGCGACGGCAAGGGCTACTACCAGCTCTACAACGTCAACGAAGGTGACGAGGACAGCAGCATCCCGCTGTCGCGCCTGACCGCCTCGCTGAAGGACACCGACGGCTCGGAGAGCCTCTCCGTGGGCATCTCGCAGATCCCCGAGGGCGCCACCCTGACCGACGGCGTGAACAGCTTCACCGCCACCAGCGGCAACACCAGCGCGAACGTCACCAACTGGAACCTGGGCAACCTGAGCATCACCCCGCCGGCCAACTACAACGGCACCTTCGACCTGAAGGTCACCGCCACCGCCACCGAAGGCGCCAACGGCGACAAGGCCAGCTCCAACCTGACCATGCCGGTGACCGTGCATGCCGTGAATGATGCGCCCACCAGCGCCGACAACACCGTCAGCACCGACGAAAACACTCCGCGCAGCTTCACCAGCGGCGAGTTCGCCTTCCACGATGTCGACACCGGCGACAGCCTCAAGGCCATCCGCATCAACAGCCTGCCGGCCAGCGGTAGCCTGAGCCTGGGCAACGAAGCCGTCACCGTAGGCATGATCATCACCGCGGCGCAGATCGCCTCCCTGGTCTACACCCCGGCGGCCAATGCCAGCGGCAACAGCAGCTTCAGCTTCTCGGTGCAGGACCAGAGCGGCGCCTTCTCCCCGCCCAACACCATGACCATCCAGGTCGCGGCGGTGGACAGTGCCCCCGGCCTGGCCAACAGCACCGTGAGCTTCGCCGAGAACATCGCCTCCGGCAGCACCATCGCCGACCTCAGCGACCGCTTCACCGGCACCGACCAGGACCGTGACGGCGAGCCGCTGTTCTACAGCATCACCGGTGGCAACAACGACGGCCTGTTCACCATCAACTCCAGCACCGGCGTGATCACCCTGGCCAGCGGCAAGACCCTGGACTACGAGACCGCCACCCAGCACCAGCTGCAGGTCACCGCCACCGACGGCAAGACCCCGGCGACCGCGACCGTCACCGTCAACGTCACCAACGTCAACGACAACGGCGTGGTCATCACCGACAGCAACGCAGCGACCAACACCGTTGCCGAGAACGCTGCCAACGGCTCCACCGTGGGTCTCACCGTACTGGGAACCGATGCCGACACCGGCGCCACCATCACCAAGTACGAGCTCACCGACAACGCCGGTGGCCGCTTCGCGATCAACGCCACCACCGGTGTGGTCACCGTGGCCGACGGCAGCAAGCTCGACTACGAGAGCGCCACCAGCCACAACATCACCGTAAAAGTGACCAGCTCCGATGGCAGCACCAACACCCAGGTGTTCACCATCAACCTGAGCAACGTCAACGACAACGGCGTGGTCATCACCGACAGCAACGCCGCCGCCAATACCGTGGCCGAGAACGCCGCCAACGGCTCCACCGTCGGCCTCACCGTACTGGGCACCGACGGCGACACCGGCGCCACCATCACCAAGTACGAGCTCACCGACAACGCCGGTGGCCGCTTCGCGATCAACGCCACCACCGGTGTGGTCACCGTGGCCGACGGCAGCAAGCTCGACTACGAGAGCGCCACCAGCCACAACATCACCGTAAAAGTGACCAGCTCCGATGGCAGCACCAACACCCAGGTGTTCACCATCAACCTGAGCAATGTGAACGACAACGGCGTGGTCATCACCGACAGCAACGCCGCCGCCAATACCGTGGCCGAGAACGCTGCCAACGGCTCCACCGTGGGTCTCACCGTACTGGGCACCGACGGCGACGCCGGGACGACCATCACCAAGTACGAGCTGACCGACAACGCCGGTGGCCGCTTCGCCATCAACGCCACCACCGGCGTGGTGACCGTCGCCGATGGCAGCAAGCTCGACTACGAGGCCGCCACCAGCCACAACATCACCGTCAAGGTCACCAGCTCCGATGGCAGCACCAACACCCAGGTGTTCACCATCAACCTGAGCAATGTGAACGACAACGGGGTGACCCTCACCGACGCCAACTCCGCAACCAACCAGGTCAACGAGAACGCCACCAATGGCACCACAGTCGGCCTGACGGCACTGGGCGTTGACGGCGATGCCGGCACCACTGTGACCTACTCGCTGACCGACAACGCCGGCGGCCGCTTCGCCATCAACGCCACCACCGGCGTGGTGACCGTCGCCGACGGCAGCAAGCTGAACTATGGGGCCGCCGCCAGCCACACCATCACCGTGCTGGCCACCAGCTCCGATGGCAGCACCAAGACCCAGGACTTCACCATTGCCGTCAACGACGTCAACGAAGCCCCGGTGGTGGTCGCAGGCGCTGCCGTCACCGGCGCCGAGGACACCAACTACGTCTTCAGCTGGAGCGACTTCAAGGTCAGCGACGTCGATGCCAACAGCAGCCTGTCGATCAAGGTCGAGAGCCTGCCGGGCGAAGGCAAGCTGCAGGTCAAGTCGGGCAACAGCTGGGTCGATGTCAGCGCCAACACCACCGTCACCAAGGCGGTGGTCGACGCCGGCGGCCTGCGCTTCGTACCGGACAGCAACGAATCCGGCCACGACAGCTTCGGCAGCGCGAACAGCGGTGTCGGCCTGAACAAGCAGACCTATGCCGAGTTCAAGTACAGCGGCAGCGACGGCACCCTCAGCACCGCCAGCAGCACCATGAGCATCGACATCGCGCCAGTGGCCGACGTCCCGACGCTCACCGTCAAGTCGGCGGCGACTGCCAACCTGTTCACCACCACCTGGGAAAGCGCGCCGAACAGCGACAGCACCTCCCAGGACGTCACCAGCGCCACCTTCGAGAACTGGAGCCTGGTCACCACCGGCGACAAGCTCTCCGGCGGCAAGAACGTGTTCGAGGTCTGGGCCAACGGCGACAGCATGCAGAACCAGGCCGGCAACATGGTCAACGTCAAGCTGCAGGGCACCGGCAACAACGACGCCCTGGAACTCAACGACGCCGGCGGCAGCATGTCGCAGACCCTGGGCGTGACCCGCAACGTCGCCACCGAGGTCGGCAAGGTCTACGAGTTGAACCTGGACTACGCCGGTCGCCTGGGCTTCGACACCAGCTTCACCAAGATCGCCGTCTACCTCGGCAGCACCCTGGTGGGCGAATACGCCTCCACCAGCAGCCAGACCAGCCTGAACTGGGAGAACATCCACTTCAGTTTCGTCGGCACCGGCAACACCGAGGCCCTGACCATCAAGCTGGCCGGCACCTCCACCGACTCCAGCGGTCGTGGCGCGCTGATCGACAACATCACCCTCACCTCGTCCCAGGGCGTGGTGGCCGGCGATGGCGGAGTCAGCGGCAAGACCAGCATCGCCCTGGCCAACTACATCGGCGGGTCGCTGACCGACACCGACGGTTCCGAGAGCCTGAGCTACCAGTTGAGCAACCTGTCCAACGGTTCGACCATCGTCATCGGCGGCACCACCCTCAGCGCGGTCAACGGCGTGTACACACTCACTGCTGCACAACTGGCCACCGCCAAGCTGCAGGTGTCCGGTGACGTGCGCGGCGACATCGGCCTGGACGTCAAGGCGGTCAGCACCGAACCCAACGGCAGCACTGCCAGCACGGCGTCCCAGCACCTGACGCTGAACATCGTCGATGGCGGCGTGGAGCACACCAGCTACACCACCAACACCATCACCATGGCCGACGCCACCGGCACCACCAGCCTGGGTGGCGGCTTGACCGGCGAGTACTGGGGCTACAGCGAGAACGGCACCAGCCGGCCGAACCTCACCACCCTGAGCCAGGTCGAGAACTACATCGAGGGCCGCTCCGGCAACAACAGCAGCCTGGTGGGTTCCAACACCAACGCGGCGAATGGCTCGGTCAACGCCACCTTCATCGCCAATGTCATCGACTACGGCCTGAAGAACGGCAACCCGGTGTTCAGCGACGACCTGGGTGACAACCGCACCGTCAACAGCGGCACCACCATCGGCACGTCCGGCAACAGCCAGAACAACCTGTACGACTTCCTCACGGCGGCCAGTACCGGCAACGTCTCCAGCCTCAAGGCCGGCGGGGCGAACCTGGGTGACACCAGTGACGCCATCATCCGCGCCCACGGCTTCATCGACGTCGGCAACGGCGGAACCTACGACATCCGCATCACGGCGGACGACGGTTACCGCCTGCTGATCGATGGCCAGGACGTCGCCAACGCCGACAAGATCCAGTCCACCACCACCGACACCTACAAGAACGTCAGCCTCACCGGCGGCTTGCAGGCACTGGAACTGCTGTACTGGGACCAGGGCGGCTCCGCCACCCTGAAGGTCGAGCTCAAGCCCAGCGGCAGCGATGACTCGGCGTACAAGACCCTCGGTACCGGCGACTACCAGCTGTTCCAGGCCACCACGCTGTCCAGCGGCCAGGAATTCGTGGAAACCAGCACCGGCTGGGCGGTTCACACCATCCAGACCACCAACGGCACCGAAGCCAGCGACCTGATCAACGGCAGCAAGTACTCCGACATCATCAATGGCGGCAACGGCCACGACGTGCTCTACGGCAACGGCGGCAACGACCTGCTCAATGGTGGCGACGGCAACGACCTGCTGATCGGCGGCATCGGCAACGACATCCTCACCGGTGGCGCGGGCGCCGACGTCTTCATGTGGAAGGCGGGCGATGTCGGCAATGACGTGATCAAGGACTTCAACGCCGCCCAGGGCGACCGCATCGACCTCAGCGACCTGCTGCCCGATGCCGCGCACTCCGGCAATCTCCTCGATTACCTCAAGGTCGACACCGCCACCAGCACCCTGCAGGTGAGCACCACCGGCAACGTCAACAACGGCGCCGACGTGACCATCAAGCTCGAAGGCGTGGACCTGACCCAGTACGGGTCCTCCTCCTCGCAGATCGTCAGCTCGCTGGTCGCAGGCTCCGATCCGCTGGTCAAGACCGAGCACCACTGATCCGCAACGCCCCTCCCCGCCGCCGCGAACCGGCGGCGGGGAGGCGGTCGGATCGCCACTGCCATTTTCCCCGCCTCCCTGCGCGTGTAGATTGCGCAGGTCTGCTCATGTCCTCAGGAAAGGGGGTTCCCCATGCTCTACGTTCAACAAGACGACCAGGGTCAACTGGTGCGTGTGGAAGCGGCCGAGTTCGAAGGCTCCACCGGCATGCTCCCCGCCGACGACCAGCTCGTGCTGGCCTGGTACTCCAACCAGACGGTCGAGGCCAGCCTGCTGCAGCTCAAGCAGAGCGACCAGGAAATGATCCGCGTACTGGAAGACCTCATCGGCCTGCTGATGACCAAGGGCGTGATCCGCATCACCGACCTGCCCCAGGCCGCACAATCCAAGCTGCTCAGCCGCAACCAGGCACGCGAGGCCCTGGGCGGCCTGAACCGCCTGATCAACGACGAGGAGTCCGGCGTCATCTGACCCGGCCCCTGCATCCCACTTTGCTGCCGCTGCGCCGGTCCCTAAACCGGCAACGGCACATCCGCTCCAACCAGCTCCTCCTCCCGTAATGCCCGCCAAAACGCCCGAGGCACCTCGGCGTGCAGTTGCGCCATGTACTGCGCCGGGCGTGCCGGCGTCGCGGTGCCGGGAATCACCGACAGCACCGCCGGGTGGGCCAGGCAGAACTGCAGCGCCGCCGCCCGCGAGTCGATGCCCCAGCGCGCGCACAACGCCATCAGCCGCTGCGCACGGTCCCTCACCTCATCGGGAATGTGGTCGTACTCGTAGTGGTCGCCCCCGGCCAGCACGCCGGAGTTGAACGGCCCGCCGACGACGATGCCGACGCCGCGCTCGAGGCAGGCCGGGAACAGTGTTTCCAGCGCCTCGCGATGATCCAGCAGGCTGTAGCGGCCGGCCAGCAGGAACAGGTCCGGGTCGGCCTGCTGCAGTGCCAGCCGGCAGGGTTCCACCCGGTTGACGCCCAGCCCCCAGCCCCGGATCAGCCCCTCCTCGCGCATCGCCGTCAGCTCCTTCGCGGCCCCCGCCATCGCCTCGGCGAAGTACTCGCGCCAGCGCGGGCCGTGCTGGTCCTCGGATACGTCATGGATGAACACCAGGTCGATGCGCTCCACCCCCATGCGCACCAGGCTGTCCTCCAAAGAGCGCCGGGTGCCGGCGGCGGAGTAATCGAGGATGCGTCGGTTGGGCAGCTCGTCGACGAAGGGCTTGGCGTTCTCCGGCGCGGCGGCAGGTTCCAGCACCCGGCCCACCTTGGTGCTGAGCAGGTACTCATCGCGCGGGCGGGTGCGCAGGAGCCGGCCGAAGCGCTCCTCGGCGAGGCCGGCGCCGTAGTGGGGGGACGTGTCGTAGTAGCGGAAACCGGCCTGCCAGGCCGCCGCCAGCGTGGCATCGGCCTGGTCTTCGGCGACCGGGTGGAACATGTTGCCGAGCGGCGCGCCGCCCAGCCCGATACGCGGCAGCTTGATACGCATGGGGCCTCCTGAAGTCCGTGATCCGGTGTACTTCAGGGGACCGGGTGGCCCGGCGGATGGTTCAAGGCAACGGCCGGAAGGCGGGTCCGTGGCTCATCCCGCCAGGATCATCGCCAGGGCGCCGGCACGCCGAACAGCTGGCCCTGTACGCCCTGGATGCCCATTTCCTGCAGCACCCGCAGCTCGCCTTCGGTCTCGACGCGCTCGGCGATCAGCGGCAGGTCGATGCTGTGGGCGGCGCGCTGCATCGCCTCGATGAACAGGCGCTTGTCGTTCTCCGCATCGATGGCGCGGATGTAGCTGCCGTCCACCTTCAGGTACGCCAGGCCCAGGCGCGCCAGGTTGCCGATCATGCTGAAACGGCCACCGAAGTGCTGCAGGCTGAGGGCGAAGCCCAGCTCGCGCAGGCGCCGGGTCAGGTCCTCCAGCACCGCCTGCTCGGGCAGCTGGTCTTCCTCCAGCTCCAGGGTCAGGCGCGGGCCCAGCTGCGGGTTCTGGCGCAGCAGGTCGAAGGCGCGGTCGAGGGCCTTCTGGTCACGCAAAAGCGCCCCGGACAGGTTCAGCGCCAGGGGCTGGTCATGGCCGGCCATCTGCGCCAGCACCAGCTCCAGCATCACCAGGTCGAGCCGCGCGGACCAGCCGAAACGCTCCAGCCAGGGCAGGAAGCGCCCGGCGGGAATGCTCGCGCCCTGCTCGTCCGGCAGGCGCGACAGCACCTTGTAGTGCAGCACCCGCGACGGCTCGCGGCTGGCCACCACCGGCTGGAAGAACAGCTGGAAGCGGCCCTGGGCCAGGGCCTTGTCCAGCAGCGCATGCCAGGCATGGCGATCGTCGCCGACGTTGCCGGCGCGGGTCTGCTCGATGCACGCCCAGGCGCGATCGGCCTGGCGCTCGGCCTGGGCCAGGGCCTCGTCGGCGAGCATCATCAGGTCCTGCTGCGCTTCGCCCGGGGCGAAGGGCACGAGGCCCATATGCGCCACCGGCTGGGTGTCGGTGGCGCCGGTGCTGGCCAGGCTGGCCAGCGCGCCATCGAGGCGGCTGGCCAGTTGCTCGGCCTCCTCGCGCACCAGGCCCGGCGCCAGCAGGATGAACTCGCCGCCACGGCTGCGCGCCAGCAACTGGCCGGCGCCCTGCCCCGCGCTGTTGCGCACCAGTTGCTCGGCCACCGCCTTGAGCAACTGGTCGGTGCGCTGGCCGCCCAGGCGCTGATTGAGGCCGGCCAGGTCGTTGACCCGCAGCAGCAGCAGGTAGCCACTGCTGGCCTGGTCCTCGGCGCTGAGGCGCGCGTGCAGCTGCATCTCGAAATAACGGCGGTTGCCAAGGCCCGTGAGGCTGTCCTGGTAGGCCTCGTCGCGCAGGCGTTCGCTGCGCTCGGCCTGCTCCTGGAACAGCGCCTTGAGCTTCTCCACCATCTGGTTCATCGCCTGCACCACACGGCGCAGCTCCGGCGTGCGCGGCAGCTGCGGCAGGCTGAGGAACTCGCGACGGGCGATGGCGTGGGACTGCTCCACCATGTAGTCCAACGGGCGCAGCTGCCGGCGCAGCAGCACGGCACCGAGGCCGGCGCTGACCAGGCCGCAGAGCAGCAGCCAGCCGAGGCTGCCCAGTGCGCTCTGCCACAGCTTGGCGATGGCGAACATCGGGTGGCTCTGCACCTCGACCCGTGCCGCCTGGGTCCAGCCACGACTGACGATGGCATCGCCGCCGGCCGACTCCAGGCCGATCAGCGAGACGAACCACTGCGGCACCTGGGCCGCCACCGCGTCGGGCACGCCGGTGCGCTCGACCATCACCTTGCCGGTGGCCATGTCGATCACGCGGATGCGCTCGAAATAGCCGCTGTCGAAGATCGAGCTGACCATCAGCTCGACCATCGCGGCATCGTCGATGTGCGGGGTCAGCGACAGGCCCAGCGCCGTCGCCGCGTCCTGCGCATGGGAACGCAGCTGGTTGACGTACTGCTCGCGCGAGCTTTCCAGGCTGACCATGAAGCTGCCGCTGAAGGCGACGACCAGGAACAGGCAGATAGCGATCAACAACTGTTTGAACAGGGACATCTCGACTCCGCTATTCGCTCGTGGGAAAGCCTTCGGCTTTCATCTTTTTCAACAGGTCCTGCCAGCGGGACAGACGCTTGGCGTCGCCCACCTTCTTGCCGCCACCCTGGTTGCTCAGCCACAGGCCCTCGCCGTTGAAGGCGTAGACCGGCAACAGGTCACTGCGCTGGGAGGCCGGCAGGATGCTGCCGATCAGGTTGTCCAGCACCAGGGGCACCGCATCGGGCTTCTCGTAATAGGTCAGCACCATGTGCGCCTGGTTCAGGCGCAGCGCCTTGACGTAGGTGATGCGCAGCTTTTCCGCCGGCACCCCGAGGTGACGCAGGCTGATGTACTTGGCGATGGCGTAGTCCTCGCAATCGCCCGCGCCCCGGCGCAACGCCTCCACCGGCGTGGCCCAGTAGTCCACCTGGTTCCACAGGGCGAGGTCGTCGGTGAAGCGCAGCTTGGCGTTGAAGAAGCGGTTGATCTCCTGCAACTGCTCCGCCTCGCTGGCCCCCACCTGGCTGGCCAGCAGGCGCTGCCAGTCATCGATGCGCTGCTTGCCATCGCCCAGGGGGCCATAGAGCGATTCGGCGCGGCGGCTGATCAGGGTGAAGTCCCAATCCGCCTGCAGGGCCCGGCCAGCAGGGCGAGCAGCAACAGCGAAACCGGGACCAGAACGCCCGGCGTACCGCCAATCCGCCATTTGCCGAAACTGCTGAGCAAAATCCGATTTCCTGCCGATGGCGCCGCCACGCGGCCGCCGATAACGAGGCGCGAATGGTGCGGGCTGGGAGCGGAAAAAACAATGGCACAGTGCCCCTATCGAATCGGTGCCGTGCTCACCGCCATAGGGGTTTCAATGTGGCCGGAAATCATGGAGGCCCGTAGGTTGGGCTGAGGTACGAAGCCCAACGCAGCAGGCTCGGGCAGGGCGATCGCCGGGAGAAAATGCCGGGCCGGGTACGCCGATTGGTGGAGGTAAAAAGCGACCTCCACCCTACGCCGCGCCCAGCACCGTGCCGGTGTCGATTGGGCAGGTGCCGCCGGGAGCGCCCAGAGGTAGCCCGGGCTTCAGCCCGGGACCACGGGGCGACGGATCAGCGCAACCCGCGCAGGTGCAGGAAGCCGAACAGCAGCACCTGGGTGCGGTCCAGCCAGGGGAAGGGACGGGCCTTGAGCTTGCGGTTGAACAGCGCGGCTTCGGCGACGTGGGCCACCAGCATCACACCGGCCACCAGCAGCAGCGGGCGATGCAGCGGCTCGCCGAAGGGGTAGATGACATTGAGGATCGCCACCAGCCAGAACATGGCCAGGGCGCCCTTGGCGAACGACAGGACGTGCATAAGGGGTCTCCATTGCAGGGTTGAGCCCAAGAGTGTGCCGACTCCGGCCGCGCCCGCCTTCCGCACTTTCGTTGGGAAGGCGGCGCTGCCGGGCGATCAGCCGCCCTGCGCCTGGATCGGCGGCATGTGCCAGCGCCCTTCGAGGATGTCGGCATTCGGCCAGTACAGTCGCCCGGTGACGCTGAACGCGCCCTGCTTCGGAATAGGCAGCCAGTTGCCCTGCAACGCGCCGTCGGGCGCATCGCTTTGCAGCAGGATGTCGAGGGAGCCGTCGGGGTTGAAGGCCAGCGCATCACGGTCGCCCAGGGCGAAGCGGTTCAGCGGGTTGGCCACCAGGAAGCCGTCGCCGTCGTAGACGGTCAGCGACCAGAAGGCCCGCACGGGCGGCAGCGCGTCGGCCGCGAAGTGCAGGCGGTAGCGCTTGCCGCCCTGCAACGCCTCGCCCCGGCCATCCTTCACCGCGTTGGGGTAGATGGCGTCCTCCGCCAGGTTGGCGCCGAAGCCGCCCATGGCCACCGCCGCGCGCAGGCCATGGTCCTCGCCGTAGCGACCGACCTGCATCGGCGGCACGCGCCAGCCGTCCTGCAACCGGGTCGGGTTGGCCAGGGCGTCGCGCACGCGGCGCTCGGCCAGCCAGATGCCCAGGTTCACCGCCTGGCGCCGCCACCAGGGCCACTCCGCCACCGGCTTGCCCGGCTCGACACCCAGTGCCTGCAACTGCCGGAGCATGGGTGCATCGGCAGCGGCCGGCGGGTTGTCGGCCATCAGCGCCGCCAGGCGCTGGAAGAAGGCGCGGCCATCCAGCGCGCGCATCTGGAACAGCGGCGGCGTCGACCTGTGCCCACCGGCGGCCGGCGCCAGCGAGGCCTGCACCTGTCCGGGGCGCCATTGCGCCAGCGGCGTGAGGCTGATGCCGGCCTGGATCGCGTGGACAGCCGGATAGTCCACCGCGCCGTTGGTCTGCACCCGGCCCAGCAGCCAGGCCATGCGCGTGGGCGCACGCAGCAGGCTGAAACCTTCCGGCACCTGGCCCTGCCAGCGCGGCCCCACCAGCAGGTAGCGGCCGGCGGCATTGCCGGTAGTGCGCGGCCCGAGGGAAGCGAAGACGTTGGTCCAGGCATCGAGGAACTGCATGACGTTGTAGCGCCCGGTGGCCGGCAGCTCGAACACCAGCGGCCCCTGGTCCAGGTCCAGCCAGGCCACCGAGTAGAGGGTGTCGACGTTGGGCCGGACGATCTCGCGGAACCCCGCATCGGGAAAGCGCGGCACGTGCATCAGGCGGTTGATCGGCGCCATGTCGGCGGTGAAGCTGTCGCGGGTGATCTCGGTGAGCACCAGCGGGTAGCCGTACAGGTAGCCCTGGGCGGCGTTGCGGATCAGCTCGCGCTGGCTGAACAGCAGCAGCGCGGGCAGGACGATGAGCAGGGCCAGCGCCAACAGCGCCCGGCGAAGCAGCGGAGAGGTCTTCATGGCGATCTCGTGGGCGGCGCCTGGCACGGCGCCGCCGGGTCGGGTGGGTCAGCGCACCGTCAGGGCGATGGGGGCGTCCTCGAAGTCGAAGCAGCCGAGGAAGGTCTTGATGTCCAGCAGGTTGCCGTCGACCTTCACATCGCCCAGCAAAGCGCCCTTGAGCAGGCCGTTCTCGCCGCTGATCACGGTGTCGAGGTAGGTCTTGTCGAAGGTCAGCTTCAGCGTGGTGCCCTCGGGGATGCCACGGTGCAGCTGGGCCACGCCACGGCGCACTTCCAGCGCCCACTCCTCGCCGATGTCGGGGAAGACGAAGCCCAGGGTGAGGTTCACGTCGCCGCTCTTCTCCGGGTCGATGCGGGTCACCCAGTTCTGCAGGAAGATGCGCGCCGGCAGGTTCTTCAGCATGTCCGGCGAGAGGAAGGCGTTGCGCAGCCCCTGGGACATCTGCAGCGCGGCGTCGCCGTCGAGCTTGCCCTCCAGCTCCATGGCGCTCATCAGGTACCAGTTGCGCCAGTTGATGTTCATGCTGGCGTAGCCCAGGCGGCGGAAGCTGCGGGCCTTGATGTCGCGGGCGAGCGTGTCGTCATGGTCGACGCGGATGGCGTAGCCGGCCAGCTCCGCCGCCCATTGCCAGTCCCCCTTCAGGTAGGCGTCGCCGGCGGCCAGCAGCAGCTTGTCGCGCCCGCCCATCAGGGCCATCAGGCGCTTGGCCTTCTCCGCCGGCGGGATCGGGTCGAGGTCCACCGGGTCGCCCTGGAACCAGCCCAGGTAGCCCTGGTAGATCTGCCGCACGCTGTGCTTCACCGTGCCGTAGTACTCGCGCAGGTAGGGCGTGTAGCCGGCCAGGTGCGGCGGCAGCTTGACCTTCTCCACCAGCTCGTCGGGGGTCAGGCCCTTGTTCATCCAGCGCACGGTCTGGTCATGGATGTAGGCGATGGCGTCGCGGGTCATGCGCAGCACCTCCTCCACCTTGTCGCGCCCGGACACCGGCTGGCCGTGCAGCGGCACCATGTAGTCGGCCTGGAAGGCACGCAGCTTGTCGAGGCTCTGCACCCACACCACCGGGTCGCGGAACTTGGTGCCGCGCAGGGTGTGGACGTTGGGCAGGGTCGGGCCCTGGGTCACCTCGGCGCTGATCAGCACGCGGTTGTCCGGCAGGTAGAGGACGATCTCGTCCGGCGCCTCGCTGGGCACGTGGAGGAACTGCACCTTCAGCCCGGCGATGGTGGTATCGAGGGACTCCTTGAAGGTGACGGTCGGCGCGATGAAGGTGGAGGCACCGGCGTGGGCCAGCGGGCCGAGGCCGGCGTTCATGTCCTTCTGGTCGCCGGGTGGCAGGGCCACGCCGAAGCTGTAGCCCGAGCGCATGCTGAGGATCGGGCCGACCAGCGCGCCCTGGGTCACCACGTTGTCCAGCAGGGTCTCCTGGGCGTAGATCTGCACCTCGCCGCGCCTGACCTGCTCCTCGCTGACGAAGCCCTTCACGCCGTTGATGTGGTCCGGGTGGAAGTGGGTGTAGACGATGGCCTTGATCGGCTTGGCGCTGATCTTGCGGAACTCCGCCAGCACCTTGCGCGACTGTTCGGCGGACTCGCCCGTGTCGACGATGATCAACCCTTCCGGCGCCTCGATCATCACGCTGTTGGCGAGGTTCCAGCCCACCGCCGACCAGACGTTGTCGGCGATCTTGTAGACCTTCTCGTCGAAGTGCCGGGTGTGCTCGGCGAGCTCGGCGTTGATGCTCGGCTCCAGGGTCTCGTCGGGCAGCGCGGCGTTGGCGGCCCATGGCAGGGTGGCGGCCAGCAGCAGGCCGCCGAAGCGGGTGGTGATGCGCATGGTGTCGGCTCGTTGTTGTTATGGGAGGCGACAGGCTGGCAGGCGCCGGTCAATAATTCCAATGCATTCCCCTACCGGTTTCGATGCGCAATACGCATGAACGACCTACGCCAGCTCCGCCACTTCGTCGCCCTCGCCGAACACGGCCACTTCGCCCGCGCGGCGGAGGCCGTCAACCTCAGCCAGCCGGCCCTGAGCCGCAGCATCCAGGCCCTGGAGAGCAGCCTCGGCTGCAGCCTGCTGGATCGCGGGCCGCGGCAGATCACCCTCACCGCCCACGGCCGCCTGGTGCTGGAGCACGCCCGGCGCCTGCTGGACGGCCGCCGCGCCCTGCACAGCGCCGTGGCGCAACTGGAGAACCTCGACAGCGGCGAGCTGCGCCTGGGTGCCGGCCCCTACCCCGCCGCGCGCCTGGTGCCGCGCGTGCTCGGCCGCTTCGCCGGGGCTCATCCGGGTGTGCAGGTGCAGTTGCGCATCGAGGACTGGCACGGCCTGCGCAACCAGTTGCTGGGGGACGCCATCGAGCTGTTCGTGGCGGATGTGCGCGAGTTCGAGGGCGACCCGCTGCTGGACATCACGACCCTGCGGCGCCATGCCGGCACCCTCTTCTGCCGGCCGGGCCACCCGCTGCTGCGGCGGCCACGGCTGCGGGTCGAAGACCTGGCGGCCTACCCGCTGGCCGGCACGCAGTTGCCCGCAGAGGTGGCACGGACCCTGGGCGCGCTGAACGACAAGGCGCAACCACTGGGCATCGAGTGCAACAATTTCATGGTGCTCAAGGCGCTGGTGGCCGATAGCGAAGTGATCAGCATGGCGCCCTGGGACGTGCTCGCCGAGGACGTCGCCGCCGGCCGCCTGGCGGTGCTGCTGCCGGTGGACAACCAGGCCGCACGCTCGGCCTATGGCATCGTCAGCCACGCCGGGCGCAGCCTGTCACCGGCTGCGCGGGCGATGGTGGAGTACCTGCTGGAAGAAGACGCCCAGCCCATTACCGGCTATTGAAACGGGCCGCGTTGCCAGCGCCTACGTTTCAGATATGTGCCCTAACGGCGGTTCTGCTGCGACCAGTCGCTGCGGTGCGGGCGGATGGGGTTTTCGTGGGGGCGCACCTGGTAGGCCGGCGGCACGGCGTAGTTCGGGCGGCCGCCGCCCTGGTTCCAGCCCTGCTGGGGCGGGCGGTTGCCGCCCCAGTTCTGCAGGCGCGGGGTGTAGTCGTGGCGGCGCTCGTTCCAGTCCTGCCCGGGTTGGTTGCGGTTGTCCCAGCGACGCGAGTCGTGGCGGTCGTCATGGCGGTCGTAGCGATGGTCGTTGCGGCCGTCGTAGCGGCGATCATGGCGCGGCGGCTGGTAGGGCTGCGGGCGCACCGGGTAGTAGCGCTGGGGCTGGTAGATGCGTTCGGTCCGGTAGTAATAGGACGGGTAGCCCTGGTAGTACCCCGGTTGCTGCACCACGTAGCCGCCACTGCCATAGCTGCGCGGATAGCCACGGTAATCGTCGTCGTAGTCGTAGACGGCACAACCGCCCAGGGACAGGCCCAGTACAGCGATCAACATCGTTCGATAGGACATGGCGGCCTCCTTCGACCGCTGGGACGGCGCCAACGAATGTCGGCACCCGGGATTTCTCCCACAATCTTCGACACCAGTTCCTACGACCGGTATGCATCCCTCCGTCGGCAAAATCCATTTCCAGTTATTACCACGCACCAGCATGAAGCGCCTTGCCCCAGAGGCGGGCATGCCGGGCGCGCTCACGTCACGCCGCCTCCCCCTCGGCTCCCGCCCAGGCCGCGTCGCGCCTGGGCCAGGCGGTTTTGGCACGGCCTTCGCTAAGTGACTGGCGTGCAGGAGCAACCCGGCGTGCCGGGGTCCGCGGCACCACAATTGGACAATGGCTGGCTAGGGTTCCGGCTCGCGAAAGCGAGTGGCTGGTCCGAGAGCCGGCGACCTCCTCCGAGGTTACACGGCGGGACAAAAGCCCGGGAGAACGCGCCCCTGCATGCAGGGAAGTGCCGCGCCGCTCCCGCTGTCCCTAACCGAACTGGAGGTCATCCATGCGCAAGCCCCGTCTGTTCGCCGTACTCGCTGCCGGCCTAGCCGCCGCCATCAGCTTCAACTCCCACGCAGAGCAGAAGGACAGCTTCAACGTCTGCTGGACGATCTACGCCGGCTGGATGCCATGGGAATACGGTGCCACCCAGGGCATCGTCGACAAATGGGCGAAGAAATACGGGATCGACATCAAGGTCACCCAGCTCAACGACTACGTCGAATCGATCAACCAGTACACCGCCGGCCAGTTCGACGGCTGCACCATGACCAACATGGACGCCCTGACCATCCCCGCCGCCGGTGGCGTGGACTCCACCGCACTGATCGTCGGTGACTTCTCCAACGGCAACGACGGCCTGGTGATCAAGGGCGAGGGCAAGACCCTGGCCGACCTCAAGGGCATGTCGATCAACCTGGTGGAACTCTCGGTCTCCCACTACTTCCTGGCCCGCGCCCTGGAGCGCGCCGACCTCAGCGAGAAGGACGTGAAGGTGGTCAACACCTCCGACGCCGACATCGCCGCCGCCTTCGACACCGACGACGTCCAGGCCGTCGCCACCTGGAACCCGATGCTCGCCGACATCAAGGCCAAGCCGGGCAGCACCGAGGTCTTCGACTCCAGCAAGATCCCCGGCGAGATCATGGACATGATGGTGGTCAACAGCGAGACGCTGAAGGACAACCCCGCCCTGGGCAAGGCCCTGACCGGCGCCTGGTTCGAGATCATGGCGCTGATGTCCAGCGACAGCGCCGAGGGCCGCGCCGCCCTGGAGCACATGGCCAAGGCCTCCGGCACCGATCTCGCCGGCTACCGCTCGCAGCTCGCCACCACCCGCCTCTTCTACACCCCCAAGGAAGCCCTGGAGTTCGCCACCAGCCCGAAACTGCCGGCGACCATGGACAAGGTGGCGAACTTCTCCTTCGCCCACGGCCTGCTGGGCGAAGGCGCCAAGGACGCCGAAGCGGTCGGCATGAGCTTCGCCAAGGGCGTGGTCACCGGCGACAAGGCCAACGTCAAGCTGCGCTTCGACCCGACCTACGTGCAGATGGCCGCCGAAGGGAAGCTCTGACCGTCGGCACGGTCCCGTAGGTTGGTGCCAAGCGCAGCGCGGCCCAACGTTGGGCCTCGTTCCTCGGCACCAACCTACCCGCCCCTATCACCGAGACCTCGCCATGCGCCTGATCAACCGCCACCCGGACCGTGCAGGAAGGCTGCTGCTGATCCTGCTGCCCTTCGCCCTGCTGCTGCTGGCCTATTTCACCGGCTCGGCATCGCGTCTGGCGGAGAACCCCAACGACAAGCTGCTGCCCAGCGCCACGCAGATGGTCGAGGCGGTGCAGCGCCTGGCCTTCACCGAGGACAAGCGCTCCGGCGACTACCTGTTCTGGCAGGACAGCGCCTCCAGCCTCAAGCGCCTGGCCACGGGCCTGGCCATCGCCGCGCTGCTGGGCCTGTGCCTGGGCATCGCCGCCGGCACCCTGCCGCTGTTCGGCGCGCCGCTGTCGCCGCTGCTCACGGTGCTGTCGATGGTGCCGCCGCTGGCGATCCTGCCGATCCTGTTCATCGTCTTCGGCCTAGGCGAGCTGTCCAAGGTGATGCTGATCGTCATCGGCATCGCCCCCTGCATCGCCCGCGACCTGGAGCAGCGCGCCCGGGAAATCCCCCGCGAGCTGCTGATCAAGGCGCAGACCCTGGGCGCCAACACCTGGACCCTGATCCTGCGCGTGGTGCTGCCGCAGCTGCTGCCGCGCCTGCTCATCTCCCTGCGCCTGGTGCTGGGCTCGGCCTGGCTGTTCCTCATCGCCGCCGAGGCCATCGCCTCCACCGACGGCCTCGGCTATCGCATCTTCCTGGTCCGCCGCTACCTGGCCATGGACGTGATCCTGCCATACGTGGTGTGGATCACCCTGCTCGCCTGGCTGATGGACCTGGGCCTGCGCCAGCTCACCCGCCTGGCCTTCCCCTGGTACGAAGGAGCCAAGGCATGAGCGCCTTCATCGAAGTGAAGAACCTGTGGCAGGCCTACGGCGACCAGGTGGTGCTGGAGAACCTCAACCTCAAGGTGAACGAAGGCGAGTTCTGCACCCTGGTCGGCGCCTCCGGCTGCGGCAAGTCCACCTTCCTGCGCATGCTGCTGGGCCAGGAGACACCCAGCCGGGGCCAGCTGCTGCTGGACGGCCAGCCCCTGGTGGCCGAGCCCGACGCCAGCCGCGGCGTGGTGTTCCAGCGCTACTCGGTGTTCCCCCACCTGACGGTGCTGGACAACGTCGCCCTCGGCCTGGAGCTGCCCCGCTCGCCCCTGCTCGGCCGCCTCTTCGGCAGCGCCCGGCGCGAGGCCCGCGAGCAGGCCGCCGCCATGCTGGCCAAGGTCGGCCTCGGCCACGCGCTCGGCAAGTACCCCGCGCAGCTCTCCGGCGGCATGCAGCAGCGCCTGGCCATCGCCCAGGCCCTGGTGATGAAGCCCCGCGTGCTGCTGCTCGACGAGCCCTTCGGCGCCCTCGACCCGGGCATCCGCAAGGACATGCACGACCTGCTGCTGGGCCTGTGGCAGGAAACCCGGCTGACCGTGTTCATGGTCACCCACGACCTCTCCGAAGGCTTCACCCTCGGCACCCGGCTGATGGTCTTCGACAAGGTCCGCCACGACCCGCACGCGCCCAACGCCTACGGCGCACGCATCACCTACGACATTCCCCTGAACAGCGACCGCCGCGCCGCGCGCGCCGCCGTCGAAGCCCTGCCGGAGCGGGTCACCCGCGCCCTGCAGACAGCCCCGGCCCACTGAAAGGAGCCTGCCCATGACCGCATCCCTGGCCCTGCGCCCCACCCTTTATGAAGAAACCGTCCCCGGCGGCGGCCACACCTCCTTCGTCCTCAAGCGCGGCCAGTTGCTGCGCATCAGCGACATCGAGGGCGGCGCCAACGTCAGCCTGCTGCTGTTCAACGCCGCCGAGAAGAGCGAGCGCCTGAACCTGCCGGACAGCCTCAAGTGCCAGCACACCGCCAAGCTCACCGCCGGCCACTGCCTGTACTCGGACATGGGCCGCGTGCTCGCCGCCATCACCGCCGACAGCTGCGGCTGGCACGACAGCTTCGGCGGCGTGCTCAACGCCGAGGAAGTGCGCGAGAAGTACGGCCAGGGCCGCTACCAGGAATTGCGCAACGGCTTCTTCCGCAACGGCGTCGACAACCTGCTGGTGGAAATGGGCAAGTGGGACCTGAACCTGCAGGACCTGCTCATGTGCCTGAACCTGTTCAGCAAGGTCACGGTGGACGCCGACGGCTGCTTCCACTTCGCGCCCGGCAACAGCCAGGCCGGCGACTGCATCGAGCTGTACGCGCCGATGGACACCCTGGTGGTGCTCACCGCCCTGCAGCACCCCATGGACCCCGACCCCGTCTACGCGCCCAAGCCCGTGCAGCTGGCCTGGCACAAGGTCGAGAGCGACGGCATCACCCTGCTCTGCCGCACCTCGCGCCCGGAAAACGGCCGTGGCTTCCACAACACCGAACGCCTGTACATCTGAGGGCCGCCCGATGAACCCGACTCCCAGCGACAAACACCCCGAAGCCGCCGTCTACACGGCCGTGATCGCCGCCGGCGAACCCTTCATGACCGAAGTGAAGGCCGGCCAGACCCTGCGCCTGCTCGACCTGGAGGGCAACCAGGCGGTGGACACCCTCTTCTACAGCGCGCGCAACCCGCGCGAGCGCTATGACGTGCAACGCACCCTGCGCAAGCAGAACCGCGTCTACCTCGGCCCCGGCAGCGTGCTCTGGTCCAACCTCGGCAACCCGATGCTGAGCATCGTCGCCGACACCTGCGGCCGCCACGACACCCTCGGCGGCGCCTGCGCCCAGGAAAGCAACACCGTGCGCTACGCCCTCGGCACCCGCTACATGCACAGCTGCCGCGACAACTTCCTGCGCGCCAGCCTGCACGACGGCCGCCTGGCCAAGCGCGACATCAGCGCCAACATCAACTTCTTCATGAACGTGCCGGTCACCCCCGAAGGCGACCTCACCTTCGAGGACGGCATCTCCGCCCCCGGCAAGTACGTCGAGCTGCTGGCCCACATGGACGTCATCGTCCTCATCTCCAACTGCCCGCAGCTGAACAACCCCTGCAACGGCTGGAACCCGACTCCGGCGCAGGTGTTGGTATGGGAGTGAAAAGGCAGCTGGAAGCGGCAAGCTGCAAGCTGCAAGGGGTGCGGCGTTGGCTGTTCCTCTTGTGCCAGAGCCGTTCAGGGCAATGCCTCGGCAAGAACCCCGGACCTCGACCGTAGGAGCGAGCTCTGCTCGCGAACGCTTCGCCAGCAGAGCGGGCTCCTACAGGTCACAGCACGCCAGCCACGGACGACCGTGGTGCAGACGAACACGGCGGGACGGCCCGTCATCCCTTTCGAGGGCTCCGCAATGTTTGAAAAACTCCTGATCGCCAACCGCGGCGCCATCGCCTGCCGCATCCTCCGCACCCTGCGCCAGCTCGACGTGCGCGGCGTCGCCGTGTACGCCGAAGCGGACATCGCCAGCCTGCACATCCAGCAGGCCGACGAGGCCCACAGCCTGGGCGACGGCCCGGCCGCCAGCACCTACCTGGTGGTGGACAAGATCCTCGCCGTGGCCCGTGAGAGCGGCGCCCAGGCGATCCACCCCGGCTACGGCTTCCTCTCCGAGAACGCCGCCTTCGCCGAAGCCTGCGAGGCGGCCGGCATCGCCTTCGTCGGGCCGACGCCTGCGCAGCTGCGCGTCTTCGGCCTCAAGCACACCGCCCGTGCCCTGGCCAAGGCCGAGGGCGTGCCCATGCTCGAAGGCACCGAACTGTTGGAAAGCCTCGACGCGGCGCTGGTGGCCGGCGAGCAGGTGGGCTACCCGGTGATGCTGAAAAGCACCGCCGGCGGTGGCGGCATCGGCATGCGCGTATGCCGCTCGGCCAGCGAGCTGAGCGAAGCCTTCGAGGCGGTGAAGCGCCTGGGGCAGAACAACTTCAGCGACGCCGGGGTGTTCATCGAGAAGTACATCCAGCGGGCCCGCCACCTGGAGGTGCAGGTGTTCGGCGATGGCCAGGGCGAGGTGATTGCCCTCGGCGTGCGCGACTGCTCGGTGCAGCGGCGCAACCAGAAGGTGCTGGAGGAAACCCCCGCGCCCAACCTCCCCGCCGGCATGGCCGAGGCGCTCTGCGCCGCCGCCATCCAGCTGGCCAGGGCGGTCAGCTACCGCAGCGCCGGCACCGTGGAGTTCGTCTACGACAGCGAGGCCGAGCGCTTCTACTTCCTCGAAGTGAACACCCGCCTGCAGGTGGAGCACGGCGTCACCGAACAGGTCTGGGGCGTCGACCTGGTGCGCTGGATGATCGAGCTGGCCGCCGGCACCCTGCCCCCGCTCGCCGAGCTGGCGAAGGGCCTGCGCCCCAGCGGCCACGCCATCCAGGCGCGGCTCTACGCCGAGGACCCGGGCCGCGACTTCCAGCCCAGCCCCGGGCTGCTCACCGCCGTGCGCTTCCCCGAGGCGGACGGCCGCGCCCTGCGCATCGACACCTGGGTGGAAGCGGGCTGCGAGATCCCGCCCTACTTCGACCCGATGATCGCCAAGCTGATCACCTGGGCAGCGAACCGCGATGAGGCCAGCGTCGCCCTCGACCGCGCCCTGGCCGACACGCAGCTCTACGGCGTGGAAAGCAACCGCGACTACCTGCGGCAGATCCTGGCCGACGCGCCCTTCGCCAGCCGCCAGCCCTGGACCCGCTGCCTGGAACACCTCGCCTACCGCGCCCACACCGTCGAGGTGCTCGGCGCCGGCACCCAGACCACGGTGCAGGACTACCCCGGCCGCCTCGGCTACTGGGCCGTGGGCGTGCCGCCATCCGGCCCCATGGACAGCCGCGCCCTGCGCCTGGGCAACCGCCTGCTGGGCAACGAGGAAGGCGCCGCCGCGCTGGAAATCACCATGAGCGGCCCCACCCTGCGCTTCAACACCGACGCGGTGGTGGCCGTCACCGGCGCACCCATCACGCTCAGCCTCGACGGCCAGCCGCAGCCATTGGGCACCGCGATCCTGGTGCCCGCCGGCGCCACCCTCGCCCTCGGCACCCTTGCCGGGGCCGGCGCGCGCAGCTACCTGTGCCTGCGCGGCGGCCTGCAGGTGCCGGACTACCTGGGCAGCAAGAGCACCTTCACCCTCGGCCAGTTCGGCGGCCACGGCGGCCGGGCCCTGCGGGCCGGCGACGTGCTGCACCTGGCGCCCTTGGCCGACCGCGCAGCCGGCGCCCGCCTGCCCGAAGCCCTGTACCCACCGCTGCCCGAGGTGCGCCGCCTCCGCGTGATCTACGGCCCCCACGGCGCACCGGAATACTTCACCCCGGCCTCTATCGAGACCTTCTTCGCCACCGCCTGGGAAGTGCACTTCAACTCCAGCCGCACCGGCGTGCGCCTGATCGGCCCGAAGCCGGAATGGGTGCGCGAGAGCGGCGGCGAGGCCGGCCTGCACCCCTCCAACATCCACGACAACCCCTACGCCATAGGCGCCGTTGACTTCACCGGCGACATGCCGGTGATCCTCGGCCCGGACGGCCCCAGCCTCGGCGGCTTCGTCTGCCCGGTGACGGTGATCGAGGCCGACCTCTGGCAGCTCGGCCAGCTCAAGGCCGGCGACAAGGTGCGCTTCGAGCCGGTGGAAATCGCCACGGCACGGGAGCTGGCCAAGGCAGGTGACCGCGAATGCACCACTCTTCGTGGGAGCGAATTCATTCGCGACACAGGCGTCCATGAAATCGCGGATGAATCCGCGCCTAGAGGTGCGGCCGAGCTTTCGAGCCCCGTCGTCCTCGACCTCGGCCAGGACGCCACACGCCTGGTGGCGCGCCTCTCCGGCGACACCCACCTGCTGCTGGAGATCGGCGCGGCGGAGCTGGACCTGGTGCTGCGCTTCCGGGGTCACGCGCTGATGCAGGCGCTGGAGGCCGAGGCACTGCAAGGCGTCATCGACCTCACCCCCGGCATCCGCTCGCTGCAGGTGCACTACCAGCCGGAGACCCTGCCCCTGGAACGCCTGCTGCAGGTGGTCGCGGGGCTCTGGGACGGCGTCTGCGCCGCTTGGGATCTCAAGGTTCCGTCGCGCATCGTCCACCTGCCGCTGTCCTGGGACGACCCGGCCTGCCAGTTGGCCATCGAGAAGTACATGACCACGGTGCGCAAGGACGCGCCCTGGTGCCCGAGCAACCTGGAGTTCATCCGCCGCATCAACGACCTGCCCAACCTCGACGAGGTGCAGCGCACCGTGTTCGACGCCCGCTACCTGGTGATGGGCCTGGGCGACGTCTACCTCGGCGCGCCGGTGGCCACGCCGCTGGACCCGCGCCACCGCCTGGTGACCACCAAGTACAACCCGGCACGCACCTGGACCGCCGAAAACTCGGTGGGCATCGGCGGCGCCTATATGTGCGTCTACGGCATGGAAGGCCCCGGCGGCTACCAGTTCGTCGGCCGCACCCTGCAGATGTGGAACCGCTACCGCGAGGTGGCCGCCTTCGACGGCAAGCCCTGGCTGCTGCGCTTCTTCGACCAGATCCGCTTCTACCCGGTGAGTGCCGACGAACTGCTGCGCATCCGCCGCGACTTCCCCCTGGGGCGCTTCCCGCTGCGCATCGAGCACAGCGAGCTGCGACTGGCGGACTACCAGGCCTTCCTCGCCGCCGAGGCCGAGGGCATCGCCGCCTTCCGCGCCCAGCAGCAGGCGGCGTTCAACGCCGAGCGCGAGCGCTGGATCGCCTCCGGCCAGGCGCATTTCGACAGCGAGGACCCTGCGCCGGAGCTGGGCGAGGACGCCCCGCTGGACGCCGGCCAGCACGCCATCGAAAGCCATATCGCCGGCAACCTCTGGCAGGTGCAGGTGGAGGCCGGCGCCAGCGTGAAGGCGGGCGATGTGCTAGTGATCCTGGAGTCGATGAAGATGGAGATCCCCCTCACCGCCCCGCGCGATGGCGTGGTCCGCGAAGTCCGCGTGCAACCCGGCTCGCCGGTCCGCGCCGGGCAGCGGGTGGTGGTGCTGGAGGAGGCGTAGGGCCAAGCACGGCACCTTATCCTGTAGGGGCGAATTCATTCGCCCAGCGCTGCGCAGCAGCGCCTCTCAGCGAGCAGAGCTCGCCCCTACAAAGCAGCGCCCAACAGGCCTCGCCTTGTAGGAGCGAATTCATTCGCGATGGATCATCCGGCCACTCGCAGCAAGGTGCCGGCGACGGGTCTTTCGCGGCTGAAGCCGCTCCTACAAGGCCGTGCCCGGTGCCATAAAGCGACCCCTGTCGCGCGCCCGCACGCTGCGCATTGCCCATCCACCTCGACGGTTCTAGAGTGCACGGCGGCAACGCACGCAAAAGGACCCGCCATGCAGCCGCAGAACCGCGACCAGGCACAACAACGCGCAGACGATATCCAGGCCTTCCAGCGTGAAGCCGCACGCCTGCGCCAGGAGCAGGCGCTGCCCCTGGACGACGCGCAGATGGCGCGCCTGGGCGAACACCACCGCCGGGTGCTGGCCGACTTCCACGGCCGCTTCGATATCGACCCCGACACGCAGGCCCGCCGCCTGTCCCTGAGCATGCGCATCGCCTCGCTGCTGGGGGCACTGGCCCTGGGCGCCAGCCTGCTGTTCTTCTTCTACCAGTTCTGGGGCCTGCTGCCGGAGACCGCACAGGTTGCGATCCTGGTCGCCGCCCCGCTGCTGGGCCTGGCGCTGACCTGGCAGGTGCGCCGCCGCGACCCGTCCGGCTACTTCAGCAAGCTGGCGGCGATGCTCACCTTCGTCGCCTTCGTGCTCGACCTGGTGATGCTCGGCCAGGTGTTCAACATCACGCCCTCCGACCGCGCCTTCCTCGCCTGGGGCGCCTTCGCCCTCCTGCTCGCCTATGGCTGCGACGCGCGCCTGCTGCTGGTGGCCGGGCTGGTCTGCCTGATGGGCTTCATCTCCGCCCGGGTCGGCAGCTGGGGCGGCTGCTACTGGCTGCAGGTCGGCGAGCGGCCGGAGAACTTCCTGCCCGCCGCCGTGGCGGTGTTCCTGGTGCCGCAATTCATCAGCCAGGCCGGATACGCCGGTTTCGCCGCCACCTACCGCCTGGTGGGGCTGATCACCCTGTTCCTCACCTTGCTGGTCCTCGCCAACTGGGGCAGCGCCAGCTACCTGCCCGGCAACCACGACCTGATCGAGGGTGGCTACCAGTTGGCGGGCTTCATGCTCTCCGCGCTGGGCATCTGGCTCGGTGTGCGCCGCGACTGGCCGGAAGTGGTCAACGGTGCCCTGACCTTCTTCATCATCTTCCTCTACACCAAGCTCTTCGACTGGTGGTGGGAACTGATGCCCAAGTACCTGTTCTTCCTGCTGCTCGGCCTGATCGCCGTGCTGATCCTGCTGGTCCTGGGACGCCTGCGCCGCAGCTGGCTGAAAGAGGAGGAACGCCCATGAGTGTCTTCGACCGCACGTACGCCCTGCCCGCCGCCCTGGCCCTGGTGCTGGCCACCAATGCCGTGGTGCTCGGCGGCGCCTGGTACAACCGCTCGGGCGAGCCCGAAAGCAGCCTGCGCCTGACCCAGCGGGAAGTGCACCGCGACTTCGACAGCTTCGGCTGGGGCCGGGACGAGAACAGCGGCCTGGCGCTAGACCTCGACTGGCGCGTGCTGCCCCTCGACGATGAGACCGGGCGCTACCGCGGCGACTGGCTGGAGGCCGACCGGCTCATCGAGCTCGGCTTCCCGCCCTACGAGGCGGGGGGTGGCGAAATCGACCTGAACACCCGCGAAGCCTTCCTGGTCCTGGAGTTCGACGGCCCCGCCCACCAGCAGGCCCTGCGCCGCGCCGAGGAGCAGCTGCGCGAGGCGGGCGATGCCCTGGCCCGCGACCCAGGCGACGAGGAACGCCGGGAACGCGAAGCGGACGCCCGCAAGGCCCTGGAGGAAGAGCGCGAGACCGCCAGCCGGCTGTTCGTGGTGGACGTCGGCCTCGATGCCGAGGCGCTGCGCGCGCGCCACCCCGATCGCCGGCGCTACGCCGTGGTGCGGGGCGAGATCTACGCCTGGCTGCGCACCGACGGCACCAGGACGCGCATGGTGGGCCAGGTCTCGCGGCTCGCGGTGCCGGCCGTGCAGGTGCCCCTGCGCTGGCGCGAGGCGCTGGACCGCCAGGTGCGCGACAGCGCCTACCTGCCGTCCAAGGGGCCGCTGGAGCTGCAGCTGAACTTCGGCAAGCGCCTGGAGCCGTGGATTAGCGAGGTGCTCGTGCCCGCAGGATGAAAGACCGGGCACGCCGCCCGTGACGCGGCCCCGGCGAGTGGATAGCATAGTGCCATTCGACCAGGGACCCCCTCGCCCGATGCCTTCCAGCCCCCACTCCAGAAAGAGC
Source organism: Pseudomonas sp. Pc102 (assembly GCF_018408275.1). Taxonomy (NCBI): domain Bacteria; kingdom Pseudomonadati; phylum Pseudomonadota; class Gammaproteobacteria; order Pseudomonadales; family Pseudomonadaceae; genus Pseudomonas; species Pseudomonas sp. Pc102. The sequence continues at coordinate 4,008,832 of NZ_AP021905.1, forward strand.
CAGCATCTGCTGGTGGTGCTGCTCGTGCTGCTGCTCGCCAGCGGCTTCCTCGTCACCTCGCTGGTGAGTTACTACGCCTCCCTGGAGTCGATCCGCGACAGCATCGTCAACACCGAGCTGCCGCTGACCTCGGACAACGTCTACTCGGAGATCCAGAAGGACCTGGTACGGCCCATCCTCATCTCCTCGATGATGAGCCGCGACACCTTCCTGCGCGACTGGGCCATGCAGGGCGAGCAGGACCCGGGGCAGATGACCCGCTACCTGCGCGAAGTGCAGGAGCACTACGGGGCCTTCACCAGCTTCTACATCTCCGAGCGCACCCAGACCTACTACCAGGCCAAGGGCGTGCTGAAGAAAGTGCGCGAGGACGAGCCACGCGACGTCTGGTACTACCGCGTGCGCGACATGAAGGAGCCCTACGAGATCAATGTCGACGTCGACATGGCCAACCAGGACCGCCTGACCATCTTCATCAACTACAAGGTGCTGGACTACGACGGCCGCTTCATCGGTGCCACCGGCGTGGGCCTGACGGTGGACGCGGTGGTCAAGCTGATCGACGCCTACCAGGAACGCTACGAGCGCTCCATCTACTTCGTCGACACCAGCGGCAAGCTGGTACTGACCAGCGCCCAGGGCGGGCCGATGGGGGCGCAGGTCGGGCAGAACCTGGCGGACATCGACGGCATGCGCGACCTGGTGGCCAAGTTGCCGCGCCCCCAGGGCGGCGACTTCACCTGGAGCGAACAGGGCGACAGCCATTACCTGAACGTGCGCTTCATTCCCGAGCTGGACTGGTACCTGTTCGTCGACAAGGCCGAGGAAGGGGCGCTGTCGCACATCCGCAACACGCTCTACCTCAACCTGTTCATCTGCCTGGCGGTCACCGCCGTGGTGCTGATCCTGCTCAACCTGCTGGTGCGCCGCTACCAGGTGCGCATCGCCGCGCTGGCCACCACCGACGTGCTCACCGGCCTGCCCAACCGCCGGGGCTTCGACATCCTCGCCGGCCAGGCACTGCAGGAGGCCCGGCGCGAGCAGCGCCCATTGACCGCCCTGCTGCTGGACCTCGATCACTTCAAGCAGCTCAACGACACCCACGGCCACCTGGCCGGCGACCAAGTGCTGCAGGGTTTCGCGCAGAACCTGAAAAGCGGCCTGCGCCAGTCGGACATCATCTGCCGTTGGGGTGGCGAGGAATTCATCCTGCTGCTCAAGGACACCGGCACCGCCACGGCCTTCGAGCTGGCGGAGAAGATCCGCGAGCAGGTGCAAGCGCAGCGCTACCGCTTCGAGGGCAAGGAACTGCAGGTGACGGTGAGCATCGGCCTGGCCGAGATGCACCAGGACGACAGCCTGCACAGCCTGATCGGCCACGCCGACCGCGCGCTCTATCGGGCCAAGCAGGCAGGACGCAACCGTGTGTGCAGCGAGCCGGGCGGCGGGGAGTGACGGGAGGCGGAACGGTTGGCGACGGTGAGCGCGGTGCGGCTCAGGCCATCACATCGATGGTGTTGCCGAGGTTCGGCGGGTTGCTCGAGACCGGCGACGGCACCGCCTCCAGCAGCGCCAGGGCGCTTTGCGACTGAATGTCCATCGACTGCTTGAGCACGGCGATCTGCACCTTCATGGCGAGCTGGGCGGCGCTGGCGTCGGAGATGGAAGCGGCGGATACGTCCACGCTTTTCGAGTCCCGGGGCGGTGTGTTCGGGGTGGATTCTGAGGCCCATCGGGCCCCCTGAAAAGCACCGTCAGTCGCCTGAAACCCGCGCCGTTGCGCTTGCGGCGGCATTCTGGGCCGCTCTTGTAGGGGCGACTTCAGTCGCCAAGCAGCCCGCAGGGCTGCCCTGTCGGCCACCGGGGCCACAGCGTTGCCCATGGGCGAATGAATTCGCCCCTACACCAACCGTCCGGTCAAACCGTGCCGATCCGCATGGGTTTCGCTTGGCTCTACCCATCCTGCGTGCTTGCATTGAGTTCACCTCGACGTCGGTTGCCCTGCCCGCTCAGAAATCCCGCTTGTAGAACAGGTCCAGGGAGCTGGCGAGGCCGCTGGCGGCTTCGATGTACAGGCGCTTGGTGAGTTCGTAGCGCAACGCGACGACGCTGGTGGGTTCGAGCACGCCGAGGCCGTAGCGGATGCTGAGGCGGTCGGTGAGCACGCCGGTGGCGCCGTCGTCGCCGATCTGGAAGTCCTTGAGGCCGAGCTTCTGCGCCAGCTCCGAGGTCAGCGGCGCGCTGCCGGACAAGCCCAGCGCCAGTGCCGCCTGGCCCAGCGCGTTGCCGTCGCTGCCGCGCTCCAGCGGACGGCCCAGCACCAGGTAGGACAGCGCCTGCTCCTGGCTCATGGCCGGGGTGGAGAAGACCTGCGTGGTGGGCTCGTCGGCGCGGCCGTTGAGGCGGATGCCGGCGGTGACGTCACCGATCTTGCGCACCGCCTCGACGTCCAGGTAGGGCTGGTCCAGCGGCCCGGCGAACAGCAGCCGTGCCCGGCGCAGGTCGAGGCGCTGGCCATAGGCGCGGTAGCGGCCGTTCTTCAGGTTGAGCTCGCCGCGCCCGGCGAGGTTGTCGCCCACCTTGAGGTGGCCGACGAGGTCGGCGGTGAGGCCGAAGCCGCTGAAGGACAGGCGCTCCTGGCCCACTTCGACGTCGACGTCCATGGCCAGTTGCAGTGGCGCCTGCTCGTCCTCCTGCTCACCCACCAGGTGCGCGTCCGGCGAGACCTTGACGGCCTGGGGCGGCAGCTCGCGGATCTTGATCTGCCCCCGGGGCACCCGCACCTTGCCGGTCAGTGCCAGGCGCTGGTCGGCCATGCGCACGCGCAGGTCGGGGTCCACGTCCAGATTGGCGTAGGGCTCGACCACCACCGGCAGCGCGTTGCCGCGCACCGCCAGGTCCATGTCCAGGCCCTGGCTCCAGGCCAGGGTGCCGGAAAGGGTGCCGCGGCCCTTCTCGCCGCTGCGCCAGGCGCCGCTCAACTCCAGGCTTTCCCCGGCGATGCGGGCATCCAGGGTCAGGTCCTCGATGCGGGTCGGCAGGTCGCCGCCGGCCAGTTTGCCGCCGTGCAGGCGCACCTGGCCCAGCACGTTGGGCGCGAGCAGGGTGCCGCCCAGGGTGCCGGCGCCGTCCAGCTGGCCTTCCAGTTCCTCGACGCCGGTGACGAAGGGGCGCAACACGGCGAGGTCCAGGCCCTCGAGGCGGAAGTCGCCGGACAGTGGCTTGCGCAGCGGGCGCGGGTCGATGCGCGCGTCGACCTGCAGGCGGCCGAGGCGCTCGCCCTGGAACAGCAGGCGGCTGTCGATGCCCTGGGGCCGCAGGGTGCTTTCCAGGCGCATGGCCTGGTAGGGGAAGTCGACCCATTTGCCGTCCCTGCCCTCCTCGCGCAGGCGCAGCACGCCGTTGCTGGCATCCAGTTGCACGCGCCCGCTGGGGCCACGGGCCGGGAGTTCGAGCTGCAGGTCGCCATCGAGGGTGCCGTGCCAGGCGAAGTCGTCCGGCAGCCATTCGGCCAGGCTGTCGAGGGGGAAGTCGCGCAGGCGGTAGTCGAGCTTCGGCTCGGGGAGCAGGCGCTGGTCGCCGCCACAGAGACTGGCGGGGCCGGAGCGCCAGCAATGGGCGCCCAGCTCCAGGCGTCCATCGGCCAGGCGCTGCAGCTTCGCAGGCTGTTCCAGGCGCCAGTCCTGGCCGCCGCTTTGCAGCTCGCCCCGGCTCAGCCGGCCGCGCCAATCGCCTTGGTCCAGCACGCCGTCGAGGGCCAGCTGCAGGTCGAGCAAGGGGCCTTGCAGGCGGGTATCCAGTTGCTGCCGTTGCCGGTCGCCCGAGGCCTTGAGGCTGAGGTCGCCCAGGGCCTTGTCGCCGGTCTGGAGCTGGCTGGCGTCCAGTTGCAGGGTGCCGTTCTGCCGAGCATCCAGCCGCGCCTGCAGGGTCAGCTGGCGCAGGCGCTGGTCACGCAGGCCGAGACGCTCGCCCTTGAGATCCAGTTGCCCCTGGGGCGCGTCGGCGCTGCCGGCTACCACCAGCTTGCCGGTGAGGCCGCCGAACAGGCCGGGCCAGAGCTGGCCGAGCCGGCCCAGGGCGATGTCCAGCTGGCCATCCAGGCGCTGGTCGAGGCGGCCCTTGCCGTCGATACGGTTGTCGCCCAGGCGGGCCTGCAGCTGGCCCAGCTCCCAGCGCTGGCCCGCACCCTCGGCCACGGCCTTGAGCAGCGCCGGCTGGCCGCGCAACTGGCCCTTGAGGTCGAGGTCGGCCTTGAGTTCGAGCTGCTGGCGATAGCGCCCCTGGCTCGCCAGGGTGCCGGCCAGGCGCCCCGGCAGCTCGGCCAGCCAGTAGGCCGGGTCGAGGTCGTCGAGGGCGAGAGCGGTGTCCCAGTCGAGGCCATCGGCGAAACCGAGTTGCAGGCGGCCCCGGGCCTTGCCCTGCCCGGCCTTCAGTTGCAGGTCGGGCAGCTCCACGCGGGCCAGGTCGCCCTGCAACGGGCTGGCCAGGCTGAAGTCGCCGGCCGGCCCCTTGAGCGCGGCGTCGATCTGGCCCTGGTAGCGGCCTTCGCTGAAGTGCACCTCGCCGTCCAGTCGTTGCAGGGCCACAGGCGGCTCCTGTTCCTGGGGGTAGAGGCGCGGCCAGGGGAAGTCGCGCCAGGCCAGTTGCGCGTCGATGGCCAGGGCCTGCTGCCAGTCGATGCGCCCCTGCAGTTGCACGCTCTGTTCGGCGGCGGCGCTGAGCAGCAGGCGCTGGACTTCGGCCCCGGCGGCGGTGACCTTGCCGGCGAGATCGAGGGCGACATCACCGCCCTGCCCCGGGAGGTTGGCGCGTCCCTGCACGGCGTAGCCCTGTTGCAGGTCACCCTTGGCGTCCAGCTCGATGCGCTGCAGGGTCAAGGTGTCCGGCAGCTCGGCCTGGGCCTTGAAGGCGGCGGCCCTGATGCGCGCGCTGGCGGGCAGGTGCGGCGCCAGGGGCTGCAGTTGGCCGTCGAGGGTGGCGGCCAGGTAGCCGCTGCTGGTCGCATGGGCCACGAGGGTGCCCTGCAGGTCGCCTTTCGCCTCCAGGGCCAGGGACCAGGGCTGGCCGTCGACGGCGGGCAATTGCAGGCTGCCGCTGGCCTCGAGCGGCCAGCCGTCGCGAGGCTGCAGGGTGCCCTCGAGCGCCAGGGCGAGATCACCGAGGCGCAGGCCGGCTTCCTCTATATGCAGGCCGTCGGCCAGCCACTGGGCACGCAGGTGCAGGCCGCTGAGCTGTTCGCTGCCGTCCAGCTCGAAGCGCTGCACGCGCACCTCGCCCAGGCGGATCGCCAGGGGCAGGTCCAGGGCCGGCAGTTGCAGTGGCTCGTCGGAAGGCTCGCCGCCCGGGGCCAGGCTCAGGGCCACGGCCTCGGCCGCAAGCGTGTCGATGCACAGGGTCAGCTGGAGCAGGCACCCAGGCGACCACTCCAGTACCGGGGCCGTGATCGACAGGCTGTCGCCGTCCTGCTGCCAGGCCAGGTGCTCGGCGCTCCAGCGCCCACCGAGCGTGCCGCTGAAGCCTTCCACGGTGAGGCCCGGCACCCGCGCCAGCAGCCAGCGGCCGCCGGCTTCGCTGAACAGCAGCGCAGCGACGCCCGCCAGCGACAAGGCGAGAGCGCCGGCCACCGCGAGCAGGCCGAGCCTGAGGCCGCGCCTCACAGTTCGGGGCCCATGGAGAAGTGGATGCGGAAGCCGCCGGGGTCGTCCAGCGCCTTGGCCAGGTCGAGGCGGATCGGCCCCACCGGCGATACCCAGCGCACGCCGATGCCGGCACCGGTCTTCATCGCAGCGTTGAGCGAGTCCATGGCGTTGCCCCGGTCGACGAAGGCGGCGATGCGCCAGCGCTCGGCCACCGGGTACTGGTACTCGGCGCTGCCCACCACCAGGTAGCGGCCGCCGACCTTGTTGCCCTGGCGGTCTTCGGGGGAGAGGGTCTGGTAGTCGTAGCCGCGCACGCTCTGGTCGCCGCCGGCGAAGAAGCGCAGCGAGGGCGGGATGGCGCCGAAGTCGGTGGTGGCGATGCCGCCGAGCTGCACCCGCGCCAGCACCCGGTGCCCGCCGGGCAGGGTGTAGAGCCCCTTGGCCAGGGCGCTGGCGTAGGTCATGTCGGCATCGGAAAGGATGCCTTCCTTGGCCGCGCGCAGGTCCGCCTGGAGGTGGTAGCCCTGGCTGGGGTCGAGGCGGTTGTCGCTGCGGGTGACGCTGTAGCCGATACCGGGAATGAGGAAGCTGCTGCGCCCATCCGGGCTGCCGTCGCCGAAGTCGTAGCTCTCCTGCTCCCAGCGCAGGGAGACGACGCGCTGCCAGTCGTCCGGCAGTTTCGATTGCCACTGGGTGCCGAGGGTGAAGCGGCGGCTCTCGACGTCCACCAGTTCCTCGCGCTGGAAGCCGCTGGTGAAACGCAGGCTGTCGGTCAGCGGCGGGTCGAGGGGGATTTCGTACCAGGCACCGACGTTCTGCCGCGCCGCGGACACTTCGGTCTCGGCGCCCAGGCGATGGCCCTGGGGGTTGACCCAGTGGCGCGTCCAGTTGGCCCGCGCGCGTGGCCCGACGTCGGTGGAGAAACCGACCCCGAGCCCCATGGTGCGCGGCTTGACCGCACCGAGCTGGACCTTGACCGGTATCCGCCGGCCCTCCTCCGGGTCGGGCAGCGCGTCCACCCGCACCTCGTCGAAATAGCCGCTGGCCTGCAGGTTCTGGCTGAGCTTGGCCACCAGGTCGGCGTCATAGGGCGTGTTGGGGGAAAAGGGCACGAGTCGCGCCAACAGCTCTTCGTCGAAAGGCGTGTCGCCCTGGAAGCTGACGCGGCCCAGGTCGTAGCGCGGGCCACTGGCGTACACCAGTTCGATATCGGCGACGCCGGCACGGGGATCGATATCGAGGCGCTGGGACGTGAAGGCGCCATCGAAGAAGCCATAGCGCAGGGCCTGGTTCTGGATGAGCTTCTTGGCGTCCTCGTAGGCGCCGTGGTTGAGCGGCTGGCCAGGCTTCAGCGCCTTGCTCCCGGGCACGCGGAAGGCCTTGAGGGCACTGGCTTCCCCGTCGACGCGCACGTTCACGTTGCGCAGGCGCACCGGCTCGCCGGGCACGACGTCCAGCTGCAGCCTGGGGTCGTCGCCCGGTAGTACGCGGCTGTCGATTTCCGCCTGGTAGTAACCCAGGGCCTGCACGGCCTGCCGTGCCTGCTCCTCGGCGGCACGGCGGTAGCGACGCAGGGCGATTTCGTCACGGTCACCGAGGCTGCCGATGAAGGCCTCGATATTGGCCTTCACCGCAGCATTGGCGGGGGTCACCTTGACGTCCAGCGAGGCCTTGGCCAGCGCGGTCGAACAGAGGCACGACAATCCGAGCGCGAGCAGCCCACGCAATCCTTGGCACACATTCATGCGCGGGATGCTAGCACGGCTTGCCGGGAGTCTTCCTAGGCGTTCGCCTGCAGCGCCGGCGTCGGGTTGGGATGGAAGAACACGTGCTCCCGCACCGGTCCGAGGGCCACTTCGCCGATCTCCTCGTAGCCCTGGCGCTTGTAGAAATCCAGGTAGCGCGCGTTGCCGGTATCGAGCACCACGCCCTGTGAGCCGGCGTCCTCGGCACACCAGTCGTGCAGCGCCTGCAGCAGCTTCTCGCCCAGGTGCTTGCCCTGGAACTGCGGGTGGATGCCCAGCAGCGGCAGCACGTGGTAGGGCCCGGGCGGCAGGCAGGCGAGCACGGCGTCGTGGTACTCCAGGTAGCGCTTGGTGCAGCGGAAGCCGGTGGTCATCAGCATGCGCAGCCGCCAGCCCCAGCTTTCGGTGATGTCCAGCCGGCGCTGCGGCGGCGCGATCAGGGCGATGCCCACCAGGCGGTCCTCGATCAGCAGGCCGATGGCCGGCAGGTCCTCGAGGAAATGCTGCTGCACCAGCTCGCGCACCGTGGCACGCACGCGCTGGTCATAGCCGGCGCGCTCGGCCTCGAAGAGGTAGGCGAAGGTGGGTTCGTGGCGGTAGGCGTGGTAGAGCAGCGAGCGGGCCTCGCGGGCATAGCCGCCGTCGAGCATGCGGACTTCGACCGGCGCGGTGGGAACGTATCCAGGCATTCACGGTGACCTCGTTTGTTATGTGGTTATCAGGCCCACAGGCAAGGTAGCACCGCCCCCAGGGCCTCGCCACACGGGTGGCAGGGCGTGCCGACGATGGGCTAGGATCGGCGTTTTTCCAGGGTGGCTCAGTCATGAAGATCGTTTCTTTCAATATCAACGGCCTGCGTGCGCGTCCTCACCAGCTCGAAGCGCTGATCGCCAAGCATCAGCCGGACGTGATCGGCCTGCAGGAAACCAAGGTCGCCGACGACCAGTTCCCCGAGGCGGACATCCGCAAGCTCGGCTACCACGTGCACTACCACGGCCAGAAGGGCCACTACGGCGTCGCCCTGCTCTCGCGCCAGGAGCCGCTGGCCCTGCACAAGGGCTTCCCCAACGACGGCGAGGATTCCCAGCGCCGCTTCATCTACGGCACCTTCGCCGATGCCCAGGGCAACCCGGTGACGGTGATGAACGGCTACTTCCCCCAGGGCGAGAGCCGCGACCATCCGATCAAGTTCCCCGCCAAGCAGCGCTTCTACGCCGACCTGCAGGAACTGCTGCTGGGCCGTTTCCAGCCGGACCAGCCGCTGGTGGTGATGGGCGACATCAACATCTCGCCGGAAGACTGCGACATCGGCATCGGCGAGGAGAACCGCAAGCGCTGGCTGAAGACCGGCAAGTGCAGCTTCCTCCCGGAGGAGCGCGAATGGCTGGCGACCCTCAAGAACTGGGGCCTGGTGGACAGCTTCCGCCACCTCCACCCCGAGGTGAACGACCGCTTCAGCTGGTTCGACTACCGCAGCCGCGGCTTCGAGGACGACCCCAAGCGCGGCCTGCGCATCGACGTGATCCTGGCCACCAGCCCGCTGCAGGCACGAATCAGGGACGCCGGCATCGACTACGAGCTGCGCGGCATGGAGAAACCCTCCGACCACGCGCCGATCTGGCTGGAGCTGAGCTGATGGCGCTCCGCTCGCCATCGATCCTTCCCTCCCACTCCCGCAATTGACACCCCCGCCCGAGCCCCTAACGTTGCCCCGCTGCCCACCCTGGGCAGCCGGGATTGGCGTCCCGACCAGACTTGAGAAGGCACTGAGCATGGCTCGGTGCCTGGCATGGTCGCACCCGTTTTATGGGTGGACCGTGCAGGGCATCTTCCGATGCGCCGGTTCTCTTGTCCCGGAACGCCAACCTGTACGGTCCACCCACCCTGATTGGCGTCAGGGCGCGGAATTCTGAAGAGACGGGAGTCAATCATGACCATCACCACCTCGATTCCGCCCCACCTGAAAGGCGATCTGAGCTACCTGTCCCACCATGAAGCGGCCTACGGTCGTCTGCGGGCACTGCTCGACATGCTCAGTTTCCTCGCGGCCATTCCTGATCACGGCACGCCTTCGACGAAGGTGTTGGCGGGCGCCTTCACCTGCCTGGAATACCTCGCCGAAGACGTCATCCGGCTCTAGGATGCCGACCTCGCCGCCCCTAGGCATGGGCGATAGCCCGGAAACGGAGGCAAAAAAAAGCCCATCTCGCGATGGGCTTTTTCAGTTGCGCCGCACTCAGACCAATTCGATCTTCGGCGTGGTGCCGAGGGTCATGATGTTCTCGATGGCCGCGTCCAGGGTCGGCTCGGAATCGTAGAGGTGGCTTTCGAGGATCACCTCGCGCCCGGCCTTGAGGCGGAAATAGTTCTTGCCACCGGTGGCCATGCGGCGCTCGTAGCGATCCTCGTTGGCGCAATGGTTGCGGAACAGCGCGATGGCGTTCTCGGCGCTGTCCCGGCAGGGGTAGCGGCCGCTCTGCAGCACGACCTGCGCCTCCCGGGTCTTCAGGCGGAAGCGATATTCACCATTGCCATACTTCTTCAGCTCGAACCAACTAGCCATTTCCAACTCCTTAGCTACGCGTGGATGCACCCCGAAAACGAGGCCTGGTGCCTGGCACGGGCGAGCGAGGGACGCTTGAGCTTCCTTGCCTGCCGCCCGGCCAGACAAAGTTGCAAACCATACCGACGTCCCCGCGAGCGGTATGCCGGCCGAGCGGGGCATCCGGCGTAGGCCCTGGTCCATGCGGGGGCCGGAAAGGGCCCAGGGCAGCGCGCCCTGTCATATCTTCGTCACCTCGCTGACTTAATCTCGCGGCATTTCCCAGCCACCCCTAGCGATAAGGCCCGCCGCACGATGCGCGACCTCTGTGAACGTGATATCTGGAGCCGGACCCTCAGCCTGCTGCTGCTCGGTTTCGTCTGCTACGCCCTGCCCTGGTCGGTGTTCGCCGCCCTGCCCCTGCCCGCCGACAAGAACCCGGTGCTGCGCATCCAGGGCTCCAACACCATCGGTGCCAAGCTCGGCCCGGCCCTGGTACGCGGCCTCATGGAGGAGGAAGGCCTGGGCGGCATCCGCCAGGAGCCCGGCACCCAGGAAAACGAAGTGCAACTGGTGGGCAGCGCGCCCAACGGCCGGGAAGTGCGGATCACCGTGGCCGCCCACGGCTCGGGCACCGGTTTCGTCGCCATCAAGGACGGCAGTGCCGATCTCGCCGCGTCCTCGCGCCCGATCAAGGACGCCGAGGCCGGCGACCTCTCGGTGTTCGGCGACCTGAAGAGCCGCTACGGCGAGCATGTGATCGCCATCGACGGGCTGGCCATCGTCGTCAACCCGGGCAACACCCTGACCAGCCTGAGCACCGAGGAGCTGGCACGCGTCTTCGCCGGCGAGGTGAAGACCTGGGAAGAGATCGGCGGCAAGGGCGGCGCCATCCACCTGTATGCCCGCGATGACAAGTCCGGCACCTTCGACACCTTCAAGGAACTGGTGCTGGCCGCCCACGGCAAGAGCCTCGCTGCCTCGGCCAAGCGCTTCGAATCCAACGACAAGCTCTCCGAAGCCGTCAGCGCCGATGCCGCCGGCATCGGCTTCGTCGGCCTGGCCTCCGTGGGCAAGTCCCGCGCCGCAGCCATCGCCGATGGCGAATCCCAGGCCATGGCGCCGTCGGTGACGCAGATCGCCACCGAGGACTACCCGCTCTCGCGCCGCCTGTTCTTCTATATGAAGCCCGGCGAGAAGAATCCCTGGGCCCAGGCCCTGGTGCGCTTCGCCCAGGGCCCGCGCGGCCAGGCGATCGTCGCCCAGACCGGCTTCGTCGCGCAGACGGTGCAGGCGGTGAAGGTCGCCGCCCAGCCCGACATGCCCAGGGACTACCAGCAGCTGGCCCGCGACGCCCAGCGCCTGTCGGTGAACTTCCGCTTCCAGGAGGGCAGCGCCAACCTCGACAACAAGGCCCTGCGCGATGTCGAGCGCGTGCTGGACTACCTGAAGGAAAACGGCAAGCTGAGCAACCAGGTGGCCCTGGTGGGCTTCGGCGACCCCAAGGCCGACCCGGGCCGCGCCGCCCTCCTGTCCAAGCTGCGCGCCATGGCCGTGCGCCGCGAGCTGGCCAAGGCCGGTGTGTCCTTCCGCGAGATCACCGGCCTGGGCGATGAACTGCCGGTGGCCGCCAACAGCGAGGAAGGCCGCATCAAGAATCGCCGTGTGGAAGTCTGGGTCTACTGATCGGATCGACATCCAGCGTCATCCTCGCCCCCGTCCGGATCGGTTCCGGACGGGGGCGATTTCTTTGGGCCAGAGGTTTGGGAATGGCGGCGCTGTGCGCCGCTTGGCGACTGAAGTCGCCCCTACAGTCGCCCCAACAGTCGCCCCTGTGAATGCCCCACGCCGGACATGACCGATGTGTAGGGTGGAGGTCGCTTTTTACCTCCACCAGACGGAGTCCTGCGCGGCACGTCACCGTGCCTGGAACGCCGCATCGATGAACCTCGTGGAAGGCCGGGCACCTCGTCCCGGAAAGCACGGCTGAACATTCCCTTCGCACTCCCCGCCCCTTCCGCAGTCGATAACCTTGACCGCGCGCAATGAAATGAAACGTTGCCGGTTTTCCTGATTCCATCGCTGCGCTAGCCTTCCCTCATGTGACGCCGGGCCCCTCTGACGGTTTGCACCCGCCATGTCGGAGTCACTGTTGAGCATTCAGCACGACAAGCAAGGAGGGGCTCATGTCAGCTCTGCACACGTTCCTGTTCGCGGATTTCCTGGGCACCGCCACCTGGCTGTGGCTGGTGTTCATGGCCATCGTCATCGGCCTGCTGGTGTTCGACCTCGGCGTCCTGCACCGCGACCAGCATGAAATCGAGATGCGCGAGAGCCTGCTGCTCTACAGCGGCTACTTCGCCGTGGGCGTCGCCTTCGGTGGCTGGGTCTGGTTCGAGCTGGGCGCCCAGGCGGCACTGGAGTTCTACACCGGCTTCCTGGTGGAGCAATCGCTGTCGATGGACAACGTGTTCGTCATGGCGATGATCTTCGGCTTCTTCGCCATCCCCCGCCGCTACCAGCACCGGGTGCTGTTCTGGGGCATCCTCGGGGTGATCGTGCTGCGTGCGCTGATGATCGGCCTGGGCACCGCGCTGGTGAAGGAGTTCGACTGGATCCTCTACATCTTCGGCGCCTTCCTGCTGTTCACCGGTGTGAAGATGCTGTTCAGCCGCGAAGAGGCCGAGCGCGACCTGTCGCAGAACCGCGTGCTGCAGTTCGTGCGCCGGCACATGCGGGTCACCGACGAGATACATGGCGCGCACTTCTTCGTGCGCCTGAAGGACGCCTCCGGCCACACCCTGCTCTGGGCCACCCCGCTGTTCCTCGCCCTGGTGCTGATCGAACTGGCCGACCTGGTGTTCGCCGTCGACAGCGTGCCGGCGATCTTCTCCATCACCCAGGACCCCTTCATCGTCTACACCTCGAACATCTTCGCCATCCTCGGCCTGCGCTCGCTGTACTTCGCCCTGGCCGCGCTGATGCACCGCTTCGTCTACCTCAAGTACGCCCTCGCCCTGGTGCTGATCTTCATCGGCGGCAAGATCTTCCTGCACGGATTCATCGGCAAGATTCCCGCACTGCTCTCCCTTGGCGTAACCTTTGGCCTGCTTGCCGGTGGCGTACTGCTGTCCCTGTTCAAGACCCGCGACCGCCCGCAGGCTTCATCAGCCGGAGACTGAGAATCGATGCGAGACGTGCAGATCGTAGTGCTCGAACAACGAGGTCGGGTGATCTGGCAGGTAAAGATGGGCCAACGCGGGGTGAGCTTCCACGAAGAACTCGCCGCGCGGACCTTCGCCGCCCAGTTGCACATGCGCCTGGAGTGGCTGCGCCAGCAGCGCGATGCTGCCAACGCCGTTTCCCAGGAACCCTCCCAGCCCCTTCAGGAATGACTCCAGATCGTGCTTGACCCTCACGCGACGTCAGGCCCGAGGATGCCGCCAGGCACGCGAGGAGAGACAAGGACATGCCTTTGAAAGTCGGTGAACTGGCCAAGCGCTGCGGGCTGACCGTGCGTACGCTGCACCATTACGACCAGATCGGCCTGCTCCGCCCTTCCGCGCGCTCGGGTTCCGGTTACCGCCTCTACGGCCGCACGGACATCGCCCGTCTCCACCAGATCCAGGTCCTGCGCAAGCTGGGACTGTCCCTGGGCGAGATCGGCGCGTGGCTGGACGAGGCGCCGGTGTCGCTTGCCCCGCTCATCGAGCAGCAGATCCGCCAGCTCGATAGGGAAATCGCCCACCGGCAGCTCCTGCGCGAACGCCTGGCCACCCTCGGTGGCCAGTTGCAGAGCGGCCAGGAGCCGGAGCTCTCCGAATGGCTCACCACTCTGGAATTGATGAACATGTACGACAGCTATTTTTCCCCCGGGGAACTCAAGGAATTGCGCCTGTACGCGGACGAGGCGCGGCGGCGCGAATGGGCCGCGCTCGTGGCACGGGTCCAGGCGCTGATCGCCAGGGGCGTGCCACCCCAGGCGGACGAGGCGCAGGCACTCTCGCGCACCTGGATGACCATGCTCGAAGCGGATACCGGCGCCAATCCGGTGCTGTTCGCCAAGCTCAACGCCATGCACGAGGCGGAGCCGGCGCTGCGGGAGCAGACCGGCATCACCCCACAGACCATGGCCTACGTGGTCCAGGCCTTCAGCGAGACCAAGCTGGCGATCTACCAGCGCTACCTGACGCCCGAGGAATTCGCCTTCCTCAAAGCCAACTACGGCACGCGCATGCACGAATGGCCGCCGCTGATCGCCGAGGTGCACCAGCAGATGGAATCCGGCGCTCCGGCTGACGACCCGGCCACCCTGGCCCTCGCCCGCCGCTGGCTGGAGCTGTTCCGCTCCTATGCCGGGGACGATCCGGCCACCCAGCAGAAGATCCGCCAGGCATTGGTGCAGGAGCCGGAACTGCGCCACGGCTCCTGGGCCAGCGACGCGCTGCTGGACTACCTGCGCCAGGCCATGGGGCACCTGATGGCCGCGCGCCGCTGAAGAGTTCCGCCACCTGAAACGAACGAGGCCCGCACGGTTTCCCGTGCGGGCCTCTTCGTTACTGCGCGGGCGATCAATGGCCGCTGCGCAGCATTTCCTTCGGTACGTACTTGCCGATCTCGAACTTGCCGATCGCCGCGCGGTGCACTTCGTCCGGGCCGTCGGCCAGGCGCAGGGTGCGCTGCATGGCGTACATGTAGGCCAGCGGGAAGTCGTTGGAGACACCGGCGCCGCCGTGGATCTGGATGGCGCGGTCGATCACCCGCAGGGCGACGTTGGGCGCCACGACCTTGATCTGGGCGATTTCGCTCTTGGCCACCTTGTTGCCCACGGTGTCCATCATGTAGGCCGCCTTCAGGGTCAGCAGGCGGGCCATGTCGATCTCCATCCGCGAGTCGGCGATCTTGTCGATGTTGCCACCCAGGCGGGCCAGCGGCTTGCCGAAGGCGGTGCGGCTGACGGCGCGCTTGCACATCAGTTCCAGCGCGCGCTCGGCCATGCCGATGGAGCGCATGCAGTGGTGGATACGGCCCGGGCCGAGGCGACCCTGGGCGATCTCGAAGCCACGGCCCTCGCCCAGCAGCACGTTCTCGTAGGGCACGCGCACGTCCTCGAACAGCACTTCAGCGTGGCCGTGCGGGGCGTCGTCGTAGCCGAACACCGGCAGCGGACGGAGGATCTTCACCCCGGGGGTGTCCACCGGCACGAGGATCATCGAGTGCTGCTGGTGGCGCGGCGCGTCCGGGTTGGACAGGCCCATGAACACGAGGATCTTGCAGCGCGGGTCGCAGGCGCCGGAGGTCCACCACTTGCGGCCGTTGATCACCCATTCGTCACCCTGGCGCACGGCGCGGGCTTCCATGTTGGTGGCATCGGAGGAGGCCACGCCCGGCTCGGTCATGGCGAAGGCGGAGCGGATCTCGCCGCGCAGCAGCGGCTCCAGCCATTGCTTCTTCTGTGCTTCGTTGGCATAGCGCACCAAGACTTCCATGTTGCCGGTATCCGGCGCGGAGCAGTTGAACGGCTCCGGGCCGAGCAGCGAGCGTCCCATGATCTCGGCCAGCGGCGCGTATTCCATGTTGGTCAGGCCGGCGCCGAGTTCGGACTCGGGCAGGAACAGGTTCCACAGGCCCTCGGCGCGGGCCTTGGCCTTGAGCTCTTCCATGATCGCGGTGGGCTGCCAGCGATCACCCTCTGCGACCTGTTGCTCGAATACCGGCTCGGCCGGATAGACGTAGGTGTCCATGAACGCGGTGACGCGTTCACGCAGTTCCTGAACCTTGGGGGAGTAGGCGAAATCCATGCGGAGCTACCTTCTGACGGATGTTTTCTGGGTACGGGTGAGGTGTGGAAATGATGCTAGAACAGCGATTAAGATTTATCTAACCTATTTTCGCCGTGTATAAACATTCATCACCGATATATGATCCGCCGATAAAAACAGCCTACGGAGTGCGCTCGAAAATGAATCTGAACAAGGTCGATCTCAACCTCTTCATCGTCTTCGACGCCATCTACACCGAGGCCAACCTGACCCGCGCCGGGCAGATCGTGGGCATCACCCAGCCCGCCGTTTCCAACGCCCTCGCCCGCCTGCGCGAGACCTTCAACGACCCGCTCTTCGTGCGTACCGCCCAAGGCATGGTGCCCACGCCCATGGCGCAGAACATCATCGGCCCGGTGCGCAACGCCCTGCAGCAGCTGCGCATCTCGGTCCAGGAAAGCCGCACCTTCAACCCCGGCCAGGCCAACAAGACCTACCGCATCAGCATGACCGACCTCACCGAGACGGTGATCCTGCCGCCGCTGTTCCAGCGCCTGCGCCGGCTCGCCCCCAACGTGCAGATCGAAAGCTTCCTGGCCAAGCGCCGCGAGACCACCAAGGAGCTGGCCGCCGGGCGCCTGGACTTCGCCGTCGATGCCCCGCTGAACACCGACCCGCAGGTGCGCCACGTCAAGCTGATGGAAGACCGCTACGTCTGCGCCATGCGCCGTGGCCACCCGCTGGCGAAGGAGAAGATCAGCCTCGACGAATACCTGTCGCTGACCCACATCCACATCTCCAGCCGCCGCAGCGGCCTCGGCTACATCGACCTGTCCCTCGGCAAGATGGGCATCCAGCGCAAGATCGCCCTGCGCTCCCAGCACTACCTGATGGCCTCCACCGTGATGCAGAACACCGACATGGCGATGACCGTGCCCGAGCGCTTCGCCCGCCGCCACGAGCTGCACTACGTCGAGCTGCCGGTGAACGACGTGCCCTCCCTGGAAACCCACCTCTATTGGCACGAGAGCACCGACCAGGACCCGGCCAACCGCTGGATGCGCGAGCAGATGATCGAGATCTGCCAGCAGGTCACCGCCCAGGAACAGCGCGCCGAAAAAGCCGAGAAGGCCTGACCCGCCACCCAGGGACGCCCCCATGCCGACTCATCGATCCGCCTGGGCGCTGTCCCTGGCGCTCGCCCCGCTGGCCCAGGCCGAAACGCTGCAGGTCGAGCCGCTGGTGATCACCGGCAGCCGCTACCCGGCCAGCGGCTTCGACCTGCCCTTCTCCGTCGACCGCATCGAGCGCGAGCAGGCCAGCCTCGGCCAGCCCGGGGTCAACCTCTCCGAGGCGCTCAACGCGGTGCCCGGCCTGGTGGTGCAGAACCGCCAGAACCAGGCCCAGGACCTGCAGGTCTCCTCGCGCGGTTTCGGCGCCCGCTCGGCCTTCGGCATCCGCGGCATCAAGCTGATCGCCGACGGCATCCCCGCCTCCAACCCGGACGGCCAGGGCCAGGCGGCCACCTTCGACCTCGACACCCTCGACCACATCGAAGTGCTGCGCGGCCCCTTCGCCAGCATCTACGGCAGCAACGCCGGCGGCGTGATCCAGGTATTCTCCCGCGACGGCCAGGGCGCGCCCAAGGTCTCCAGCGAAACCTCCCAGGCCGCCTGGGGCACCCGCCGCACCCGCATCACCGCCGAGGGCGGCAACGAGCAAGGCGGCTTCCTGGTCAACCAGTCCCACTACGAAAGCGACGGCTACCGCAAACACAGCGCCGCCACCCTGGACAAGACCTTCGCCAAACTCACCCTCTACCCCGACGACACCAGCAAGCTGGCCCTGACCTTCAGCCAGCTGAACCAGAACGACACCCAGGACCCGCTCGGCCTGACATGGGCCGGCTACCAGGCCGACCCGCGTGGTGTCGCCGACGCGGCGCTGAACTACGACACGCGCAAGACCATCGACCACCGCCAGGCCGGCCTCAACTACGAACACGCCTTCGACGCCGGCACCTGGCAAGCCACGTTCTATGGCGGCACGCGACGGGTGATCCAGTACCAGGCCATCCCCTCCTCCGCCCAGGCCAGCCCGCGCAGCGCAGGCGGCGTGATCGACTTCGAGCGCAGCTTCCACGGCGCCAGCACCCGCTGGCTGCAGGACTTCGACCCTGGCCTCGGCAACCTCACCCTCACCACCGGGGTGGACTACGACCACTCCAGCGACGACCGCCATGGCTACGAGAACTTCGTCGGTACCCAGCTGGGCGTGCGCGGCAACCTGCGCCGGGACGAGCGCGACGAGGTCAGCAGCATCGCCCCCTACCTGCAGCTCGGCTGGCGCCTGGGCGACTTCAACCTGCAGGGCGGCCTGCGCTACAACGAAGTGGCCTTCGATGTGGATGACCGCTACATCCGCCCCGGCAACGGCGACGACAGCGGCTCGGTCACCTACCGCGACTTGACCTCGACCCTGGGCGCCAGCTACGCGCTGACGCCCGATCTGAACCTCTACGCCAGCTGGGGCAAGGGCTTCGAGACGCCAACACTCAACGAGCTGTCCTACTCCGGCCCCGGCGACAGCTTCGGCTTCGACCTCGATGCCGCCAGCAGCCGGCAGTACGAAGTCGGCATCAAGAGCCTGCTGGGCGAGGCCACCCGCCTCAACCTCGCCCTGTTCCGCATCGACACCGAGGACGAACTGGTGGTCGAGGCCGCCAGCGGCGGCCGCACCCGCTACCAGAACGCCGCCCGCACCCGGCGCCAGGGCCTGGAGCTGTCCCTGGACAGCGCGCTCGGCGAAACCCTGCACACACGCATCGCCTACACCCGCCTCAGCGCCACCTACGACCAGGGCTTTCGCAGCGGCGGTCGCGACATCCCCGCCGGCCGCCACCTGCCCGGCGTCCCCGCCACCAGCCTCTGGGGCGAACTGGAATGGCGCCCGCGCGAAGGCATCGCCACTGCGCTGGAAGGCCTCTATCGCAGCAAGCTCTATGTCGAGGACAGCAACAGCGCCCGCCCGGCACCCGGCTACGCCCTGCTCAACTGGCGCGCCCGCTTCGAACAGAAACTCGAGCGCCTGACCTTCAGCCAGACCCTGCGCCTGGACAACCTGCTGGACCGCCGCTACATCGGCTCGGTCATCGTCGGCGACGGCAACCAGCGCTACTACGAACCCGGCCCGGGCCGTGCCTGGTATGTCGCGGCGGGTGTGGAATATGCGTTCGACTGAATGATCCGCGAACCCGTCGGGTTGCACCCGACCTACGGCCTGAAGGCCCGCACGGGCCTCATCGCGGATGAATCCGCTCCCACAACAGGAGCGGGCAAATGAATTCGCTCCTGCACCCTCCCCCCGTAGGAGCGAGCTCTGCTCGCGAACCCCGTGCCCCGTAGCCCGGGCTTCAGCCCGGGGTGCTCCCCCTCGGCTACGGCTCAGGGCATGAGCGCGTGCTGATCCCGACTCCGCCTGGTGGAGGTAAAAAGCGACCTCCACCCTACGCCCCTTGATAGTCGGTGCAACGGCAAGGGCGGGCGCATGCGTTCGCCCCTGAAGCCTGCCAGGCATCACGCCAGCGCCGGCTCCTCCAGGCGCATCGGCCGCCAGTGGCGCAGCTTGCGGTAGAGCGTCGGCACCACGAACAGGGTGAAGAAGGTGCCCACCAGCAGGCCGCCGACGATCACCATGCCGATCTGCTGGCGGCTCTCGGCGCCAGCGCCGGTGGCGATCGCCAGGGGCAGCGAGCCGAGGACCATGGCGCCGGTGGTCATGA
Organism: Pseudomonas sp. Pc102; assembly: GCF_018408275.1. Classification (NCBI taxonomy): domain Bacteria; kingdom Pseudomonadati; phylum Pseudomonadota; class Gammaproteobacteria; order Pseudomonadales; family Pseudomonadaceae; genus Pseudomonas; species Pseudomonas sp. Pc102. The sequence goes on from NZ_AP021905.1 coordinate 4,028,301, forward strand.
GGATCGGCCGCAGGCGCTGCACCGAGGCTTCCATCACCGCCTCGTCCAGGCTGCGGCCTTCGCGCAGCAGCTGGTTGGCGAACTCGACGATGAGGATGCCGTGCTTGGTGATCAGCCCGATGAGCGTGACCATCCCCACCTGGGAATAGATGTTCAGGGTGCCGCCGAACAGCTCCAGGGCGAGCAAGGCGCCGGCGATGGAAAGCGGCACGCTGAAGAGGATGATCAGCGGGTCGACGAAGCTCTCGAACTGCGCCGCCAGCACCAGGTAGATGAACACCAGGGCCAGGGCGAAGGTCAGCGCCACCCCGGCGCTGGATTCCTTGAAATCGCGGGAGGTGCCGGTGTAGTCGAACTGGGTCTCCGGCGGCATCACCTCGCGGGCCACGCGCTCCAGGTGGGTCAGCGCCTCGCCCAGGGTGTAGCCGCTGCCGACGTTGGCGCTGAGGGTCACCGCGCGCAGCTGGTTGAAGTGGTTGAGCTCGCGCGGCGATACCGTCTCCTGCACCTCGATGAGGTTGGAGAGCTGCACCATGCTGTCGTCGCGGCCGCGCACGTACACGCGGTTGAGGTCGTCGGGGTTGCTGCGGTCGACGTTGGCCAGCTGCACCAGCACGTCGTACTGCTCGCCGTTCTGCTTGAAGCGGGTCACCTGGCGGCTGCCGAACAGGCTTTCCAGGCTGCGGCCGATGGTGGCGACATCGGTGCCCACGGCGGTGGCCTGCTCGCGGTTGACCGTGACCTTGAGCTGCGGGGTGTTGAGCTTGAGGTCGGTGTCGATGCTCTCCAGCCCCGGGTAGTCGCGGATGCGCGCCAGCAGTGTGTCCACGTACTGCTGCAGCTCGGCGTATTCCAGGGACGAGCGGATGACGAAGTTCACCGGCTGGTTGCGTGCGCTCTGCCCCAGCGGCGGTCGGTTGACCGGGAAGGCACGCACGCCGGGGATGTCCTGCAGCTTGGGCAGGAGCTCGTCGCGGATCTCGAACTGGCTGCGGCTGCGCTTGTCCCAATCCTCCAGCTTCATGAACGACAGGCCCTGGGCCACGGTGGGGAAGCCCACCACCACCATGTAGCGGTTGGTCTCGGGGATGGACTTGTAGGCGTCCTCGAGCATCTTCGCGTAGCGGCTGGTGTACTGCAGGGTGGCGCCGTCCGGGCCGTTGAGGGTGCCGACTATGGTGCCGGTGTCTTCGGTGGGCGCCAGCTCGCTGCGCAGGCCGGAGAACATCCAGGCGCACAGCAGCAACACGCCGACCAGGAACACGGCGATCAGCACCCAGGCGCGCAGCACCCGCTCCAGTAGGTGGCGGTAGCTGTAGGTGAGGCCGTCGAGGAAGCCTTCGACCAGGTTGTACAGGCGGCCATGGCGCTCCCCGGGCCGGTGCGCCTTGAGCAGTTGGCCGCACATCATCGGCGACAGCGTCAGGGCGACGAAGCCGGAGACCAGCACTGCGCCGGCCAGGGTCCATGAGAATTCGGTGAAGAGCTTGCCCGAGGTGCCCTGCATGAAACCGATGGGCGCGTAGACGGCCGCCAGCGTCAGGGTCATGGCGATCACCGCGAAGGCGATCTCGCGGCTGCCCTTGAACGCCGCCTGCACCGGCGACAGGCCCGCCTCGATGTGCCGGTGGATGTTCTCCAGCACCACGATGGCGTCGTCCACCACCAGGCCGATGGCCAGGACCATCGCCAGCAACGTGAGGGTGTTGATGGTGAAGCCCATCAGCGCCATCAGCGCACAGGCGCCGATCAGCGACACCGGGATGGTCACCAGCGGGATCAGCGTCGCCCGCAGCGAGCGCAGGAACAGGAAGATGATCAGCACCACCAGCACCACCGCCTCCCAGATGGTGGTGTAGACGTTGGAGATGGATTCGCGGATGAACAGCGAGTTGTCGTTGGCGATCGCCATCTGCATGCCTTCGGGCAGCAGCTCGCGCACCTCGGGCAACGCGGCATTGAGGCCGTCGGAAATCTCCAGCGGGTTGGCCGTGGCCTGGCGCACCAGGCCCAGGGACACCGCCGGGCGGCCGTTGAAGCGCACCAGCGAGCGCTCGTCGGCGGCGCCGATCTCGGCGTGGCCTACATCGGACAGGCGCAGCAGGTAGCCACGGCGGTCGTCGATGATCAGGTCGTTGAATTCCTCGGGGGTCTTCAGGTCGGTTTCCGACAGCACGCTGAACTCGCGCTGCACCGACTCGATGCGCCCGGCGGGGATCTCCACGTTCTGCCGGCGCAGGGCGTCCTCCACGTCCTGCACGGTGAGGTCGTGGGCGGCGAGCTTCTCCGGGTCCAGCCAGATGCGCATGGCGTAGGTGCGCGCACCGCGGATCTGCACCTCGGAGACGCCGGGAATCGTCTGCAGGCGATCCTGCACCACACGCTCCAGCACATCGGTGATCTCCATCGCCGAGTGCCGCTCGCTGTAGAAGGCGATCCACACCACCGGCTGGGCATCGGCCTCGACCTTCTGCACCACCGGCTCGTCGATCTCGGTGGGCAGCAGGCCGCGCACCCGGCCCAGGCGGTCACGCACGTCGTTGGCCGCCTCGTCGGCGTCGGTGCCGAGGCGGAACTGCGCAGTGATCTGGGTGTTCTCCGAGCGGCTGATGGAAGACACGAAGTCCAGCCCCTCGATGCCGGAGAGCACGTCCTCGATGGGCTGCGCCACCTGGGATTCCATGATCTCCGGGCTGGCGCCGGGGTAGATGACGTTGACGGTGACGATGGGTACGTCGATGTTCGGGTACTCGCGCACCGTCAGGCGCTGGTAGGCCATCAGCCCGAGCAGCACCACCACCAGGGAGAGGACGGTGGCGAATACCGGGCGGCGGATGCACAGGTCGGACAGGGTCATAGCTCACCCCGCGCGACGGTACGCACCTCCTGCCCGGGCCCGGCCTTCTGCCAGCCCGCGGTGATCACCTGCTCGTCGCCCTGCAGGCCCTCGCGCACCTCGGCCTTGCCGCGCTGGCGCTGGCCGATGCGGATCTGCCGGCGCTCCACCTTGCCGTCGACGACGATGGCGACGAACAGTTGCTGGCCGACCGGGATCACCGCCTCCTCGGGAATCAGCAGCGCGTCGGGACGCTCTTCGAGGATCACCGAGACCTTGACGAACTGGCCGGGCTTGAGGCGGTGGTCGGCGTTGCCGATCTGCGCGCGGATGGCCTGGCTGCGGCCGACTTCGTCCAGGCGCGGGTTGAGGGCGATGATGCGGCCACGGAAGCGCTCGCCCAGGTAGGCGTCGACGCTGATCTCCACGGCCTGGCCGAGGTGCACCTGGGACACGGCCTTCTGCGGCACGCGGAAATCCACCTTGAGCGGGTCGAGCACCTCCAGGTTGACGATGTCCTGGCCGGGGCTGAGGTAGTCGCCGGTGCTCACCTGGCGCAGGCCGAGGAAGCCGTCGTAGGGCGCGCGGATCTGGGTCTTGTCGAGGCGCGCCTGGGCCAGGGCCAGGCTGGCGCGGGCGGCCTGCTGCTGGGACTGCGCCTCGTCCTGGGCCTGGGCATTGCTGGCGCCGCGCTTGAAGAGCATCTGCGCGCGCTGGTAGCTCTTCTCCGCCAGCTCCAGGTTGGCGCGGGCCTGGTCCAGCTCGGCGCGGGCGATGGCGTCGTCGAGGCTGACCAGCAGATCACCACCTTTCACCGGCTGCCCTTCCTTGAAATGCAGGCTGGCCAGGCGCCCTTCGATCTCCGGGCGGATGGTCACCGACTCGTCGGAGCGCAGCGAGCCGAAGGTCACCAGCTCGTCCCGCACCAGCGTGCGCTGGGGCTCGGCCACCTCCACCAGCGGCGGGTTGGCGGCGAAGGCCGGACAGGTGAGCAATCCACACAGCAGCAACGGCCAGGCGCGGCGACGAGCGATCATCAACAGCCTCTTTTCGAGTCGTTCTTGTCGGAAATGAAAAAGTCTACCGGGAGTATCGGCGGACTTTTGTCAGGGGCACGTAAAGATAGAGGCAGTCTGTGACGCTTTGTATCGGAACGGATGCATTTCGCAGGCGGGCAAGGCGGCGTGGGAGCGGTTTCAACCTCGATGCCCCGCAAGGGGCCTTTTTCGCGAATGAATTCGCTCCCACGAAGATGGCGCCCGGTACCGCGTCGTGCCCAGCTCCGCCCGCGTGCCGGCGATCAGCCTTCGCGCGCGGAGCTCGCTCCTGCGAGGTGCGCCGTGCTTACTGGCGCATGCCGCGCCCGCTCACCAGCAGGCGGATGCAGGCGATGTAGAGGATCACCGTGGTCAGGGTCATCAGGCCGATGGCGATGCCGATGTTGATGTCGGAGACGCCGAGGATGCCGTAACGGAAGGCGTTGACCATGTGCAGGATGGGGTTGGCCAGGGACACCGTCTGCCAGAACGGCGGCAGCAGGCTGATGGAGTAGAACACCCCGCCCAGGTAGGTGAGCGGCGTCAGCACGAAGGTCGGGACGATGGAGATGTCGTCGAAGTTGCGTGCGTACACCGCGTTGATGAAGCCGCCCAGGGAGAAGGTGGTGGCGGTCAGCAGCACCACCAGCACGGTCACACCCAGGTGGTGCACCTGCAGCGTGGTGAAGAACAGCGACAGCAGGGTCACGATCACCCCCACCGCCAGGCCGCGCAGCACGCCGCCGATGGTGTAGCCGAGGAGGATGGTGTGCGGCGAGACCGGCGACACCAGCAGCTCTTCCACCGAACGCTGGAACTTGCTGCCGAAGAAGCTGGAGACCACGTTGCTGTACGAGTTGGTGATCACCGACATCATGATCAGCCCCGGCACGATGTACTCCATGTAGCTGAAGCCGCCCATGTCGCCGATCTGCCGGCCGATCAGGTTGCCGAAGATGACGAAGTACAGCGCCATGGTGATGCCCGGGGGCAGCAGGGTCTGCGGCCAGATGCGGGTGAAGCGACGGACTTCGCGGTAGACGATGGTGTTGAGGGCGACCAGGTTGGCGCGCAGTTCGGAACTCATACGGCCACCTTCGACAGGTTCTTCTCGACCAGGGACACGAACAGTTCCTCCAGGCGGTTGGTCTTGTTGCGCAGGCTGAGCACGTCGATGTGCAGCGCCGACAGCTGGCGGAACAGCTCGGTGATGCCCTGGCTCTTGTCCACCTGCACCTCCAGGGTGTGGTGGTCCACCAAGCGCGCCGGGTAGCCGTTGAGCTGGGGCACGCTGGCCAGCGAATCCTTGAGGTCGAGCAGGAAGGTCTCCACGTGCAGCTTCTTCAGCAGCGCCTTCATGCTGGTGTTCTCGACGATGGTGCCGTGGTCGATGATGCCGATGTTGCGGCACAGCTGCTCGGCTTCCTCGAGGTAGTGGGTGGTGAGGATGATGGTGATGCCCTTGGCGTTGAGCTCGGTGAGGAAGCTCCACATCGAGCGGCGCAGCTCGATGTCGACGCCGGCGGTGGGCTCGTCGAGGATCAGCAGGCGCGGCTCGTGGATCAGCGCACGGGCGATCATCAGGCGGCGCTTCATGCCGCCGGACAGCTCGCGGGAGGCGGAATCGCGCTTCTCCCACAGGCCCAGCTGGGTGAGGTACTGCTCGGCGCGCTCCTTGGCGACCTTCGCCGGGATGCCGTAGTAGCCGGCCTGGGTCACGACGATGTCGAAGACCTTCTCGAACTGGTTGAAGTTGAACTCCTGGGGCACCACGCCGAGGCAGCGCTTGAGCGCGTAGGGCGAGGTGTCCAGGTCGTTGCCGAACACGCTCACCGTGCCGCTGGTCTTGTTCACCAGGGTGGAGAGGATGCCGATGGTGGTGGACTTGCCGGCGCCGTTGGGGCCCAGCAGGGCGAAGAAGTCGCCTTCGGCCACTTCCAGGTCGATGCCCTTGAGGGCCTGGAAGCCGTTGCCGTAGGTCTTGGTCAGCTGCCGGATGGACAGAGCAGATGTCATGACGTGCCTTTCAGAAGAGATTGAAATTGGCCTTGATGGCTGCGAACGCAACCATCAAGCCGCTTGATGGGTTGAGCCTAGCATCAGGTCAGCGCGGTCATCACCGCATTGCGGTAGGCCGGGCGTTCCTTGAGCCGCGCGTACCAGGCCTCCAGGGCCGGCAGCTCGGGGCGCTCGATGGGCATCTCGAACCAGGCGTAGATGAAGCTGCCCAGGGGGATGTCGCCCATGGCGAAACGCTCGCCGGAGAGGAACGGCTGTGCGGCCAGCGCCCGTTCGGGCATCGCCAGCAGCTCGCTGCAACGGGCCAGGGCGGCGGCGATCCTGGCCGGGTCGCGCTCCGCCGGCGGCGTACGCAGGGTGCCCCAGAACAGGTCGCGGAAGACCGGGGCGAAGGCCGATGTGGTCCAGTCCATCCACTTGTCGCCCTGGGCGCGCAGCGCCGGGTCCTCGGGATAGAGATCGCCCGCAGCGTAGCGCGCGGCCAGGTAGCGGACGATGGCGTTGGACTCCCAGAGCACCAGATCGCCATCCTCCACCAGCGGCACCAGGCCATTGGGGTTCTTCGCGCGGTACTCGGGATCGTTGACCAGCCCGAAGGCGCCCCCGGCATCGATCGCCTCGAAGGCGACACCGGCCTCCCCGGCGGCCCAGAGCGCCTTTCTCACGTTGGACGAATTCTTGCGGCCCCAGATCTTCAGCATCTGTGATTGTCCTGTCGTTTCACGAGGCGTCGATTCTAGAGGCAATCCCCCCCTCCTTGGCCAAGGATTTGCGTTGATAACGCATATCGACCCGAGCGGGGTGGCGGATGGACGAAGGCGTGCTTGGGGTGAAGCCCGACGCGGCGGGACCGGGCCACGATGCGTTGGGCCTCGCTGCGCTCGGCGCCGACCTACGGTGTCTTTACGGCAGCCGCCTCGCTGTGCAGGTCACCGCTCATGAACGCCGCACCGGGCTCGAACAGGTGCGGGTAGACCTTCGCCAGGTGGCCGAAGAACAGCGCTTCCGGCAGGTCCTCGAACTGGTCGTGGTCGGCGAGGTATTCCATGTAGCGCTCGCCCTGGCGGTTGAAGGGGTGGAAGACGCTGTCGCTGGCGCCGTCGAACTCCAGCGGCGCGACGTCGAACAACCGGCACAGCTCCAGGTTGAAGGCCGGCGTCGCCTTGACCCAGCGCCCGTCCAGGTACAGCTCGGTGTAGCCATGCATGGCGAACACCTCGCTCCGGAGCAGCTGCAGCAGGCGCGGGGTGGCCAGGTGGTTGCGCACGTCCGCCAGGCCGATGCGCGCGGGGATCCCGCAATGCCGCGCGCAGGCCGCGAGGAGGATGGCCTTGGGCACGCAATAGGACTCACCCGCCGCCAGCGCGGTGCTCGCCTTGAGCGAGCCGGGGTCGCGGCTGAAGGCGTAGGGGTTGTAGCGGATGGCATCGCGCACGGCGTAGTACAGGCTGACCGCCTGGTCACGCGGCTGCGCGCTCGCGCCGCGGTTTTGCGAGGCGAACTCAACCACCAGGGGGTGGTCACTATCAACGAAGCGACCGGATCGCAGGTAGGGCTGCATGGCATCTCTCCAGGGTGAACCGCCCCAGTCTAGGGGCTGCCCCGGTGCCCGCCCAACGACGATCCGGCCAAGCTGACTGCCCATGTCGCCAGCTTTCACGGCGACGTCTACGCTCGTGACGGTCGCGCCTGTGCCGCACCGTCATCAAGGAGGATCACGCATGGTGTTCGTCTGGTTGCTCGTTCTGGTTCTCGGGGTCGCCTGGCTGGCGCACCGCCGCACCGCTCCCCTGCCCGCCCTGGGCGCGGTGGCCCTGTATCTCCTGGCCATGGGGGTGTTCAGCCACTCGCCGGGCTGGCTGCTGGCGATCCTCTGGGTGCTGTGGCTGGCGGTCGCCCTGCCCCTGGCCTTCCCTGAAATGCGCCGCAAGCTGATCACCGCCCCGCTGTTCTCCTGGTTCCAGCGCGTGCTGCCGCCCATGTCGGAAACCGAGCGCGACGCCATCGAGGCCGGCACCGTGTGGTGGGATGGCGAGCTGTTCAGCGGCCGCCCCGACTGGAACAAGCTGCTCGACTACCCGCGCCCGGCGCTCACCGCCGAGGAGCAGGCCTTCATCGACGGCCCCACCGAAGAGCTCTGCGCCATGGTCAGCGACTGGGACATCGGCCAGCGCATGGACCTGCCCCCCGAGGCCTGGGAACACATCAAGGCCAACGGCTTCTTCGCCCTGATCATTCCCAAGGAATACGGCGGCAAGGGCTTCTCTGCCTACGCCCACTCCCAGGTGGCCATGAAGCTGGCCACCCGCAGCGGCGACCTCGCCTCCACCGTGATGGTGCCCAACTCCCTCGGCCCGGCCGAGCTGCTGCTGCACTACGGCACCGACGAGCAGCGCCAGCACTACCTGCCGCGCCTGGCCCGTGGCGAGGACATCCCCTGCTTCGCCCTCACCGGCCCGCTGGCCGGCTCCGATGCCGGCGCCATGCCCGACGTCGGCATCGTCTGCAAGGGCCAGTGGCAGGGCGAGGAAGTCATCGGCCTGCGCCTGACCTGGGAGAAGCGCTACATCACCCTCGGCCCGGTGGCCACCCTGCTCGGCCTGGCCTTCAAGGCCTACGACCCCGAGCACCTGCTGGGTGACGAGGAAGACCTGGGCATCAGCCTGGCGCTGGTGCCCACCGACACACCCGGCGTCGAGATCGGCCGTCGCCACCTGCCCCTGGGCGCCGCCTTCATGAACGGCCCCAACTCCGGCAAGGACGTGTTCGTGCCGCTGGATTACCTGATCGGCGGCCAGCCCATGCTCGGCAAGGGCTGGATGATGCTGATGAACTGCCTCTCCGTCGGCCGCTCCATCTCCCTGCCGGCGGTGGGCACCGGCGCCGCCAAGTACACCAGCCTGGTCACCGGCCAGTACACCCGCGTGCGCGAGCAGTTCAACGTGCCGCTGTCGGCCTTCGAAGGCATCCAGGAAGCCATGGCGCGCATCGGCGGCAACGCCTGGCTGATGGATGCCGCGCGCATGCTCACCGCCAACGCGGTGGACCTGGGCGAGAAGCCCTCGGTGCTCTCGGCCATCCTCAAGTACCACCTGACCGAGCGCGGCCGCGAGTGCATCGGCCACGCCATGGACGTGCACGGCGGCAAGGGCATCATCATGGGCCCGAACAACTACCTGGGCCGCTCCTGGCAGGGCGCGCCGATCTTCATCACCGTGGAAGGCGCCAACATCCTCTCGCGCAACCTGATGATCTTCGGCCAGGGCGCCATCCGCTGCCATCCGTTCGTGCTCAAGGAGATGGCCCTGGCCGGCCGCGAGGACCACGACCGTGCCCTGGAAGAGTTCGACGACCTGCTGATGCAGCACATCGGCTTCGCCGTCAGCAATGCCGCCAGCACCCTGCTGCTGGGCCTGACCTTCGGCCACCTGGGCAGCGCCCCGGGCGATCGCCTGGCCCAGGGCTACTTCCGCAGCCTCAACCGCCTCTCGGCGGCCTTCGCCCTGCTCGCCGACTTCAGCATGATGCTGCTGGGCGGCGAGCTGAAACGCCGCGAGCGCCTCTCCGCGCGCCTGGGCGACGTGCTCAGCCACCTCTACCTGGCCTCCGCCGCGCTCAAGCGCTACCACGACCTGGACAGCCCCGAGCACCTGCGCCCGCTGCTGCGCTGGGCCCTGGAGGAAAGCCTGGGCAAGGCCGAGGACGCCCTCGCCGGCCTGCTGGCCAATTTCCCCAGCCGTGTCTTCGGTTGCCTGCTCGGCGTGCTGGTGTTCCCCTTCGGCCGTCGCCACAAGGGGCCCTCGGATGAACTGGACGCGGAGATCGCCGCCATCATCGGCCGCGACCGGGGCGACCCGGCGCTGGAGAACCTGCTCGCCGGCTGCTTCCGCCCGCAGGCAGAGGACGACCCGGTCGGCGCGCTGCAGCACGCCGTCGACGCCCTGGCCGCCGTGCAGCCGCTGCAGAAGAAGCTGCACAAGGCGGTCAAGGACGGCCAGGTGAAACCCGCTGCCGGCGAAAGCCTGATCGACGCCGCCCTGGCCGCCGGGGTCGTCGACGCCAGCGAGGCCCAGCGCCTGCGCGCCGCCGAGGCCGCACGGCGCAAGGTGATCGACGTCGACGACTACGCCAAGGAAGAGCTGCTGCCGACCGAGGGCCGGGTCCGCTAGGGCCACCACCCGGCCAGGCGGGCGGGACAGCGGGCGCGGAGGGACTTATACTCCGCGCCCGTTTCCATTCCGCCCCAGGACGCACGCCATGGCCAATCCCTACCTCGACCACCACCTCGCCCTGCTCGCCCACCTGCGCGGCATCCTGGTCGCCCTGGGCGAAGCCGAGCAGGTCCCCGAAGAGAACCATGCCCTGTTCGTCGAGCGCTTCGACGAGCTGATGAGCGAATTGCCGCGCGACCCGGAATCCAGCCTCTACCTGGGCCAGGACCTGATCGCCCAGGTCTTCCACCGCTACCCGCAGATCGCCCACCTGGTCCCCCGTGACCTGCTGTGGTTCTTCGGCGGCGATTGCCTGCACTTCATGCCCGACGAAGAGATCGCCCTGTTCCAGCGCCTCGACGAGCGCCGCTTCGAAGCCGAGGAAAACGACGAACCCTTCGACTGGAACCAGGAAAAGCAATTCCTCGCCCTGCCCGACGAAAGCGGCAAGCACTGATCCCTCGCGCCCATGGCCCGTGCCCGGCACGGGAATGGAGCCGCCGCCGTCCCGGACCGAAATCCGGGCCGCGCCCCACCGATATGCCCGCCGCCATGCAGGCACCGTCATCGCCCGAACGGCGTCCCACCGGGCCCGGCCTGCACCGCGACCCGCCTGCGTGCGGCGAGTGAATCCGTGGCTCGGGGCGCAACTTTCCCGCCGCCATGCTGCCGAAACGCTAGGCCCCATGGGCCCGCTCCCCAGCCGCCACCCCCGTGCTCCGGACCCGCCAGCCGATGACCGATGATGCCACCCGCCGTCCCGACGGCGCCCCGACCCCCTACTTCCTGCCCGGCAGCGGTGAGCTGGGCCGCCTGATCAATGCCCACGACTGGGCCGCCACGCCCCTGGGGCCCATCGAAGGCTGGCCGCAGAGCCTGAAGACCGTCACCGGCATGCTGCTGCTCTCGCCGGTGCCCATCGTCCTGCTCTGGGGCGAGGCCGGCACCATGATCTACAACGACGCCTACTCGGTGTTCGCCGGTGGCCGCCACCCGCAACTGCTGGGCTCGGAGGTGCGCAAGGGCTGGCCGGAGGTCGCCGACTTCAACGACAACGTCATGAAGGTCGGCCTGGCCGGCGGCACCCTCGCCTACAAGGACCAGGAGCTCACCCTGCACCGCAACGGCCGCCCCGAATCGGTGTGGATGAACCTCGACTACTCGCCCGTGCTGGACGAGAGCGGCCGCCCCGCCGGGGTGATCGCCATCGTCGTCGAGACCACCGAGCGGGTCCGCGCCGAACAGCACGTGCGCGCCGAACGCAGCCGCCTGCAGAGCCTGTTCGAACAGGCGCCGGGGCTGATGGCGCTGCTCGCCGGGCCGGACTACGTGTTCGAGCTGGCCAACCCTGTCTACCGCCGCCTGGTGGGCGACCGCGACCTGATCGGCCGCCCCCTGCGCGAGGCCCTGCCGGAGGTGGAGCGACAAGGCTTCATCGAGCTGCTCGACCAGGTCCGCACCAGCGGCAAGGCCTATGTCGGAACCGGCGTGCACGTCATGCTGCAACGCGAACCCGGCGGCGCCGAGGAAGAGCGCGTGCTCGACTTCGTCTACCAGCCGGTGGTGGATGGCCAGGGCCGGGTCACCGCCATCTTCGTCGAGGGCCAGGACACCACCGAGCGCGCCGCCGCCGAGGCCCGCGTGCGCAAGAGCGAGGAGCGCTTCCGCGCGCTGGTCAACGCCTCCTCCGACATGCTCTTTCGCATGGACCCGCACTGGACCGAGATGCGCCGCCTCGACGGCAAGGGCCTGATCGCCGACCTCCGCCGCCCCACCGCCAACTGGCTGCAGGACTACATCCCCGCCGAGGACCAGCCCCGGGTGCGCGCGGCCATCGACCAGGCCGTGCGCACCAAAGGCATCTTCCAGCTGGAGCACCGCGTGTACCTGCTCGATGGCTGCCTGGGCTGGACCTTCTCCCGTGCCGTGCCCTTGCTGGATGCCGACGGCGAGATCAGCGAATGGTTCGGTGCCGCCAGCGACATGACCGGGCGCCACCTGGCCGAGGACGCCCTGCGCGAGAACGAGGCGCGGCTGCTGTTCCTCGACGCCCTCGGCAAGGAAACCTCCCGCAGCGTCGATGCCGACCAGATCCTCGCCATCACCACCCGCATGCTCGGCGAGCACCTGGGCGTGGCCGTCTGCGCCTACGCCGACATGGACCCCGACGGCGACGGCTTCACCATCCGCGGCGACTGGGCCGCCCCGGGCAGCCAGAGCATCGTCGGCCACTATCACCTTTCCGATTTCGGCCAACTGGCGGTGCAACGCCTCGGCGCCGGGCTGCCGCTGGTCCTGGACGACAACCGCGGCCAGCTGCCCCCCGAGGAGGCCGCCACCTTCCTGGCCATCGGCCTGGCGGCGACCATCTGCCTGCCCCTGGTCAAGGGCGGCCGCCTCACCGCGCTGATGGCCATCCATGACAGCGTGCCGCGCAACTGGACGCACAAGGAACTGGCCCTGCTCACCGAGGTGACCGAGCGCTCCTGGGCGCACATCGAGCGGGTGCGCTCGGAGATGGAGGCCCGTGACGGCGAGCGCCGCTTCCGCGCGGAACTGGAAGCCAAGGTGGACGAGCGCACCGCCGCCCTGGCCCAGAGCGAGGCCAGCATCCGCACCATCTTCGAGACCTCGCACCTCTACCAGGGGCTGATCGCCGCCAGTGGCGAGGTGCTGCACTTCAACGCCACCGCCCTGGCCGGCATCGACGCCAGCCTGGAGGAAGTGGCCGGCCGGCCCTTCTGGGAAACCCCCTGGTTCACCGGCACCCCCGGCATGCCCGAAACCATCCGCGCGGCGGTGCAGCGGGTCGCCACCGGCGCCACCGCCAACCTCGGCATGGCCCTGGAGCTGCCCGGCGGCACCCGGCTGTTCGACTTTTCCCTGCGCCCGGTGCTCAGCGACACCGGCGAGGTGGTCGCCATGGTCCCCGAGGCGGTGGAGAAGACCGCGCGGGTCAAGGCCGAGCAGGCCCTGCAGCAGGTGCAGAAGATGGAGGCCATCGGCAACCTCACCGGCGGCATCGCCCATGACTTCAACAACCTGCTGATGGCGGTGCTCGGCAGCCTGGAACTGCTGCGCCGGCGCATGCCCCACGAGGCCCCGCTGCTGCGCCTGCTGGACAACGCCCGCGCCGCCGCCGAGCGCGGCGCCTCGCTGACCACCCGCATGCTCGCCTTCGCCCGGCGCCAGGAGCTGCGCCGCGAGCGCATCGACCTGCGCCAGCTGGTGGAGGACATGACCGACCTGCTGCAGAGCGCGCTGGGCTCCACCATCGCCGTGGAAACCCTGTTCCCGCTGCAACTGCCACCGGTGGAGACCGACCCCAACCAACTGGAATCCGCCCTGCTCAACCTCGCCGTGAACGCGCGCGATGCCATGGGCGGCCAGGGCCGCATCTCCATCGCCGCCCGCGAGGAGGCCGCGCCGCCGGGCGACGGCCTCACGCCCGGGCGCTACCTGTGCCTGGCCGTGACCGACAACGGCGAGGGCATGGACGAGGCCACCCTCAAGCGCGCCACCGAGCCCTTCTTCACCACCAAGGGCATCGGCAAGGGCACCGGCCTCGGCCTGTCCATGGTCCACGGCTTCGCCGAGCAGTCCGGCGGCTTCCTGCGCCTGCGCAGCACGCCCGGGCACGGCACCACGGCGGAAATCTGGCTGCCGGCGCAGGAGTGGCCGCACGAGCAGGCGTCGCGGCCGTCGCCCGAGGTCTGCGAAGCGCTCGATGACGCGCCTACCGCCGGCCTGTCGATCCTCGCCGTGGACGATGACGACCTGGTGCTGACCAATACCGCCGAGATGCTCGAGGACCTCGGCCACCGCGTGCTCACCGCCCACTCCGCTCAGGAGGCCCTGGAACTGCTGGAGCGCGAGGCCTTCGACCTGCTGGTGACCGACCACGCCATGCCCTACATGACCGGCGCACAACTGGCGCTGGAGGTGCGCTCGCGACGCCCCGGCCTGCCGGTGCTGATGGTCTCGGGCTACGCCGAACTGCCGGCCGGCGTGCGCCTGGACCTGCCGCGCCTGTCCAAGCCCTTCACCCAGCAGCAGCTCGCCGACGCCGTCGCCGGGCTGGCCACCCGCAACGCCCCCTGCGCCTGAGCCGACCCTTCGTCCAGGCGCCGGACGGCGCTACCACCCGGACGCGGCGGCGCCTTAACATGGCGACCCCGCCCGGCACAGGATGCCGGGCCCGACCGACCTGCCAGGACCGATAATGCTGTTCGTCGTGATGCTCGGGGGCAAACACCCCCGGGCCAAGATCGAAGTCCATGACGTGGTGTTCGCCTTCGCCGACACCATCGAAGCAACCCACCCGCAATTGCGCCAGGAATGGTTCGGCAGCCCCGCCGGCCTGCACATCGACTCCTGGATGGCCATCGAAGGCGTCGACGGCTACCGCGTCAGCCTGGGGGCCTGCGCTCCCGCCGCCGGTGCGCCGCGACTGTTCTTCATCAACCTCGGCGGCTACGAGCCCGGCGCCTTCGGCGAAGCCCACCGCTACCTCCTGGTGGTGGCGCGGGACAAGGCCGAAGCCAAGGAGAAGGGCAAGCGACGCATGCTGGCGAACTGGGACAAGCCCCACACCGACGCCCTGCTGGACGTCGACGACTGCATCCCCATCGACCAGGTGGACGGCCGCTACGTGCAGCTGGTCGAGGGCGAGCACCGGGGCATCACCCAGCGCAGCGACTACGTCATCCTGTCCTGACCGGCGCCCCCGCCGCCTCGCGCTGGCGGGCCGCCCACAGGCGCTGCTGGGTGATGCCACGCACCTGTGCCTTGCTCCGCTCCACGTGCTCGCGCAGTAGCTGCTGCGCCTGCGCACAACACCCGTCGAGCATGGCGGCGAGGATGTGCCCGTGCTCCTCGTAGGTCGCCGCCACCCGCTGCGCCTGGGTGAAATCCAGGCGCCGGACGATGCGGATGCGCTCGCTCAGCTCGCGGTGCACGCGGGCCATCTCGGCATTGCCGGCGGCGGCCACCAACTGGCAGTGGAAGGCCTCGTCGAGCTCCGCCACCGCACGGCCATCGACCAGGCGCTCGCCCTCCTCCACCTGCCAGGTGCGGCAGAGCCCGGACAACGGGCCCGGCCGCTCGCCGGCACGCCGGCACAGGCGCTCCACCGCTGCCAGCTCGAGGATGATGCGCAGATCGTAGAGCGCCTCGAAGCGCTCGAAGTCGAAGGGCCTGACCTGCCAGCCACTGCGGAAATGCACCTCCAGGTAGCCCTCGCGCTCGAGCCGGTACAGGGCCTGGCGCACCGGAGTACGGCTGGCCGCCATGCGCCCGGCCACCTCGCCTTCGCTGAAGCGGTCGCCGGGCAGCAGGCGGAATTCGGAGATGTCCTCCTTGAGCCGCTGGTAGATGCCGTCCACCAGGCTTTGCGGGCGACCGGCACGCCCTGGCGCAGCCTCCATGCGCCTCAGGCCGGCGCGCGGCTGGCGATGTAGGCGCGCCAGCCACCGAAGGCGGTGATGTCCTCGGCATCGGCCAGTGCCCAGGGCTCGCAGATGAAACCCTTGACCCAGCGCCCGTCCTCCAGCTGCAGGTTGCCGATGCCCAGCGGCGGCGGGATCTCGGCGACGAACTCGCCGAAGCGCGCCAGGGGGATGTCCCACAGCTCGACGATGATCGACGCGCCTTCGGCGGCGCGGGCCAGCCCCGGCTTGGGCGGCACCGAGCCGGGCAGCGCGTGGAGGCGGTAGGTCGGTGCGGTCAGGGTCTGCTCCACCAGCACCGCATCGCGGGTGGTGAGCTGGGCATTCAGCGGCATGCCGGTGAGGTGCGCGCCCACCACCGCCACGCGCACGCTGCCGGGCGCCTGGGTGGGCGCGGCGGCGGGTGCCAGGGGGCGGCCGGTGGCACCCAGGGGCAGGCCGAGGCTCGCCTGCCAGCGCTTGCCCAGGGACGCCAGGGCCCGGTCGTGCCAGGCCGGGGCGATCAGGGTGATGCCGGCCGGCAGGCCGTCGTCGCGGAACCCCGCCGGCAGCGCCAGCGCGCTGAGGTCGGCGAGGTTGGTGAAGTTGGTGTAGGTGCCGAACTGGCTGTTGTAGAGCACCGGTTCCGCCTCCATCTGCGCCAGGGTGCGCAGGGTCGGCGAGGTGGGCACCACCAGCGCGTCGAAGCCCTCCAGGGCCTGCTCGATGCGCCGCGCCAGTTCGGCGCGGCGGTATTCCGCGCGGTAGGCGTCGCAGGCGCTGTAGCCCAGGCCGTTGGCGACGATACCGCGCACCACCGGGTTGATCGCTTGCGGGGCGCGCTCCAGCATCCCCGCCAGCGCGACGGTGCGCTCGGCCACCCAGGCCCCCTGGTAGAGCTGCTCGGCCAGCTCGCGGAAGGGCGTGAAGTCGATGGGCACCAGCTCCGCCCCGAGCCCGGCCAGGTGCTCCAGGGCACGCTCGAACACCGCCTGGTTGGCGGTATCGCCGAAGAACTCCAGCGACTGCGGCACCGCCAGGCGCGGCCTGGCGCCGATGGCCACCGGGGCGCGCCCGGGGTTGCGCCGCGAATAGGCGTCCGCGGCATCGAAGCCGCCGGCGATCTCGGCGACGCATTCGGCGTCCGCCACCGTCAGGGCGAACACCGAGATGCAGTCCAGGGTGCGGCACGCCGGCACCAGCCCGTGGGTGGAGAGCCAGCCCTTGGTCGGCTTGAGGCCGACGATATTGTTGAAACCGGCCGGCACCCGGCCGGAACCGGCGGTGTCGGTACCGAGGGAGAACGCCACCAGGCCGCGCGCCACCACCGAGGCGGACCCGGAGCTGGACCCGCCGCTGACGTAATCGGCATCGAAGGCGTTGGGCACCGCGCCGAAGGGCGAGCGGGTGCCCACCAGGCCGGTGGCGAACTGGTCGAGGTTGGTCTTGCCCACCAGCACCGCGCCGGCCGCCTGCAGGCGCGCGACCACGGTGGCGTCCTCTTCGGCCAGGTAGGCGAACTCGGGGCAGGCCGCGCTGGTGCGCCAGCCGGCCGCATCGATGTTGTCCTTGATGGCGAAGGGCACCCCGTAAAGCGGCAGACGGCTGCGGACGCCGCCCACGGCCACCAGCTGCGCCTCCAGGGTCGCCAGGCGATCACCGAGCTGTGCATCGCTGGCCAGCACGATCCAGGCGGGATCGTCAGCGCGCAGGCCCTGCAGCCATTCGAAGAGGATCTGCGGGGTGATCCGCTCGCTGGCGTAGGCATCGCGCCAGTCATCGAGGGTCCAGCCTTGGGGTTGCCGGTCGGGGGTCTGCATCGGGCGCTCCATCTTGTATCCAAGTTGTGGCGGCAGCCCTGCAACCCGCGGACCAACTATGCTGAACCCCATGAAACCGGGCCGTTCGAACGAGACAGGGAAGGATCGAGCCATGCCCGCGCCATAATTCGGTGCAATCCTGCATGTTTTTGGTGCCCGTCACCGAACGTGCGACGGGGCTGCCCCGGCGGAGCCAAACCGCTAGACTGCCATCACTTAGCCAGTACCCGAGCCACGGAATGTCAGCAACGCCCTCCTACATCACGCCGGACCAGCTTTGCGTCGGCCTCTACATCCAGCTCGAACTGGGCTGGTGGGAGCACGATTTCACCTTCAGCAACTTCAAGATCAAGGATGAGGCGCAGATCAAGGCGCTTCGCGAGCTGGGCCTCAAGCGCCTGCGCTACGACCCGGCACGCAGCGATTGCCAGCCCCTGGACCTGGAGCCCGAAGCCCCGCCTGCCCCTCAGGAACCCGAAGCGCCCGCGCCCAGCCCCGAGGACATCGCCCGCCAGGAACGGGTGGTCAAGCTCAGCAAGCTGCGCAAGCGCCTGGCGGAGGTGGACCGCAAGTTCATCCACGCCAGCCAGCAGGTGAAGCAGCTCAACCAGACCCTGCGCAGCCAGCCCGAAGAGGCCTTGAAGCAGGCCGGCCAGGTGGTCGGCGACCTGGTGGCCTCGGTACTCGGCGAAGATGGCGCCGCCCTGCACAGCATCAACGGCAAGCCCGCCGAAGACGCCTACTTCCACTCGCTGAACGTCACCGTGCTGTCGGTGATGCTCGGCCGCCAGCTCGGCTACGACAGCGAGGCCTGCCACAGCCTCGGCCTCGGCGCCCTGCTCCACGACATCGGCAAGATGGACGTGCCCAGCAAGGTGCTGCTCAAGCCCGAGCCGCTGACCCGCCCCGAGCAGCAACTGCTGCAGATGCACACCGACTTCGGCCTGCGCCGCAGCCAGCAACTGATGCTCGACGACGAGGTGCAACGGATCATCCACGAGCACCACGAGCACTGCGACGGCAGCGGCTACCCCCGGCAGCTGCACGAAGCCGGCATCGGCCGCCTGAGCCGGGTGGTGTGCATCACCAACCACTTCGACAACCTGTGCAACCCGCTCAACCCGCGCGACGGCCTCAGCCCCCACGAGGCCCTGTCGCGCATGTACGGGCAGTACCGCCAGCGCTTCGACGAGGTGATGCTCAAGGCCTTCATCCGCTGCATGGGCGTCTACCCGCCGGGCAGCCTGGTGCAGCTGCAGGACGATCGCTACGGCCTGGTGCTGGGCATGCACCCGACGCTGCCGCTGAAGCCGACGCTGATCCTCTTCGACCCCAAGGTGCCGAAGGAGGAAGCGCTGATCGTCAATCTCGAGCACGAAGCGTCGATCGCCATCGCCCGCAGCGTCCGCCCCGCCCAGGTGCCGCCGGAGGCCCTGGAGTACCTCGACCCGCGCCAGCAGGTGACCTACTACGTGGACCCGCGCACCCGGGGCTGAACACCCCTGCGATCGCCGATCGTTCGTACGGCGCCCCGGGGGGGCCGGCCACGACCGGCCGGGCGAAATTCCGCCCGGATTCCCTCAGGCCAGCCCCTGTAATGGCGGACTCCCGCCACTACATGCCGCCGCCAGGCCGCCGGACCCGCGTGGCGCCTGGCCTGCAGCCACCGGGCACGCTCCTTGCTTTATCGGCCGCCCACGGTGGCGAACAGCTACCGGATGCAGGGCGCCGAGGCGCCTGACCGGGGCGCCGCACACGCCCCGGCCACGAAGAATGCAGGGCCGCCAGCCCAGGAAGACGTCACTCCCGCCACCCTGGCCGAGAACCGTCGATCCGCGTGCCCCCGGGGCGGCAGGCCATGCTCGAAATCTGGACGGTTGGTATATGAAGAAACTACTGCTGGCGCTCCTGTGCCTGAGCGTCATGGGCTGCTCCCAGCCCGACTCCTCCGAGAAACCCCTGGACGTGCTGCTGATCGGCGGCGGCATCATGAGCGCCAGCCTCGGCACCTACCTGCACGAGCTGGAGCCCGACTGGAAGATCGAGACCTTCGAGCGCCTGGACCAGGTCGCCGAGGAAAGCTCCAACGCCCTGAACAACGCCGGCACCGGCCACTCCGCCTTCTGCGAGCTGAACTACACCCCCGAGACCGCCGACGGCGGCATCGACATCAGCAAGGCCGTGGCGATCAACGAATCCTTCGAGATCTCCAAGCAGTTCTGGGCCTACCAGATCGACCAGGGCGTGCTGAAGAACCCCCGCGCCTTCATCAACACCGTGCCGCACATGAGCTTCGTCTGGGGCGACGACAACGTCGCCTACCTGAAGAAACGCCACGCGGCCCTGCAGCACAGCCCGCTGTTCCGCGGCATGCAGTACAGCGAGGACCACGCGCAGATCGCCCAGTGGGTGCCGCTGGTGATGGAGAACCGCGCCCAGGACCAGAAGATCGCCGCCACCCGCATGCCCATCGGCACCGACGTCAACTTCGGCGAGATCACCCGCCAGCTGTTCGGCTCGCTGTCCGAGTCGCCCAACTTCAAGCTCAACCTCGGCCATGAAGTGCGCGACATCGTGCGCAACGAAGACGGCACCTGGAAAGTGGTGGTCGCCGACCTGGCCAAGGGTGGCGAGGAGCGCGCGGTCAATGCCCGCTTCGTGTTCATCGGTGCCGGCGGCGGTGCCCTCAAGCTGCTGCAGAAATCCGGCATCCCCGAGGCCGACGGCTACGCCGGCTTCCCGGTGGGCGGCTCCTTCCTGATGACCCGCAACCAGGACATCGTCGCGCGCCACCACGCCAAGCTCTACGGCAAGGCCTCGGTCGGCTCGCCGCCCATGTCCGTGCCGCACCTGGACACCCGCGTGGTCGATGGCCAGGAGGTGCTGCTGTTCGGCCCCTTCGCCACCTTCTCCACCAAGTTCCTCAAGAACGGCTCGCACATGGACATGTTCAGCGCCATCACCACCGGCAACATCGGCCCGATGACCAACGCCGGCATCGACAACATGGACCTCAGCCAGTACCTGATCGGCCAGCTCATGCTCGACCAGGACGACCGCATGAACGCCCTGCGCGAGTACTTCCCCGATGCACAGGACGCCGACTGGGAGCTGATCCAGGCCGGCCAGCGCGTGCAGGTGATCAAGAAGGACGCCGAGAAAGGCGGCGTGCTGCAGTTCGGCACCGAAGTGGTGAGTGCCGCCGACGGCTCCATCGCCGCGCTGCTGGGCGCATCCCCGGGTGCTTCCACCGCCGCGCCGATCATGCTCAGCGTGCTGGAGAAGACCTTCCCCGAGAAGATGAAGAGCGACGCCTGGCAGGCCCGCCTGAAGGCGATCATCCCCTCCTACGGCCGCAAGCTGAACGATGACCTCGAGCTGACCAACGCCACCCGCGCCTGGAGCCATGAGCGCCTGCAGCTGGACTTCATCCCCGTCCAGCCGGAAGAAAGCGCCCCGGCCACCACCGCCGAGTGATGCAACCGCCCCACCCTCCCGGGTGGGGCGTCTCCCCCTGTGGCAGCCCATTCATTGGCTTTGTCTGCGTTAGCTGCTGTGAACTTGATGCGAAGCGTCAAGCCTGGTGCTTTCCGGGCATGTATGACTCCCTGTCACATCCACCGCGTGGGTTTCGCTTCGCTCTACGCCACCCTACGCAAGCCGTTGCACCACGAACGTGATGCGCACATCGATGAAGATTCTGGCGACGAGGTTGGAGCGGCGGCCAAACGCCCCTTCAGGAGGCCGAGCGCAATCGTCGTTTCAGGGGTTGAGCGACATGGATGTCGCGAAAGGCGTACCGGGCCCCTGAAACGATGATGGAGCGAGGGGAGTCTGGCGAAGCCAGACCCGTATGCAGGGGCAAGCGCTTTTGGTTACTTTTCTGTGGTTCGGCATCCCGACGATTGAGAAAAGTGACTCGCCCGGGGGGCGAAACCAGAAACATCAGCAAAGCTCGGCAACCGGCTTGGCCAAAAACCTTCTCGCAACACTTGACGCAGACAGAGCGACTTCATTCGCGATGCTTTTCGCGGTTGAAACCACTCCCACATCCAACGGAAAGCCCTCACCCCTTGAGCGGCAACTCCTTCCCGCCGACGCCTTCGCCGATCACCAGGTAATGCCCACCCGCCACATGGTGCAGGGTGCGCAGGTCGTCATGCCCCTCGAAATGCCAGCGGCCGTCGCTGAACACCCGCGAATCGGCCCAGGCGGCCACCACCTCGCCGAGGAACAGGTCATAGCGTTCCTGGATGTGCGGCTCTGGCAGCAGGCGGCATTCCAGCCAGGCCACGCAACCCTCCACCAGCGGCGCCGGCACCTGTGCACCGGGGAAGGTGGCGATGCCATAGGCGTCGAACTTGTCGCGCCCCGCCTCGTCGAGGGTCTGCCCGGAGCTGGAACCAACCGTCTGCACCAGGTCGACCTGGCAGCGCGCCGGCACGTTGAGCACGAAGCTGCCGGAGGCTTCCAGCAGGCGGCGGGTCCAGGTGGACTTGTCGAGCACCACGGAGACCTTGGGCGGCTCGAAGTCCAGGGCCATCGCCCAGGCGGCCGCCATGACGTTGCGCTTGCCGCCATGAGCGGCGCTGACCAGCACGGTGGGGCCGTGGTTGATCAGGCGATAGGCCTTGGCCAGCGGAACGGGACGGCGGTGATCGACGGACATGGCAGGGCTCCGGGAAGCTGCGAAAGGGGACGGCGCAGCCTGCACCAGGGCGAAGCCGGAGAGCAAGCCCGGCGGTGCCGGCTCACCAGCGCAGCAGGCGCGGCCCCAGCAGCCAGCCGGCGAGGGTCGGCAGCGCCATGCCCAGCACGTACCAGACGCCCCAGAACGGCACCGCCATCTCCGGGCAGTGCAGGCAGTAGACCAGCGTCGCCAGTGCCCCGGCGAGCAGGCCGCCGGCGGCCCCGGCGAGGCGCAGCCGGGTGGGTGCGAGGCCGCGCAGGGCCCAGTTCACCGCGATGAAGGCCGGCACCGAGAGCAGGGCGATGTTCAGCGGGCAGGTCCGCCACGTGCTGCCGAGCACGACCGCCAGCCTGTCCCCGGCGGGCAGCGCCGCCAGCAGCACCAGGCTCGCCCCCCAGACCAGCACCAGGGGCAACGCGATGGCGGCCCAGCGCGCGCCCACCGGCACGCCCGGCCGCGCCAGCCGGCCACTGGCCCAGAGCGCACCCAGCGCCAGCACCATGGGCAGCGCCACCTTGGCCCAGAACAGGGGAGTGGCGGCCACCTCGGCCAGGTCCTTGCGCACGCCGAAGAAACAGGCCATCAGCACCAGCGCCCCCACCAGGCCGCAGCCGAGCGCCAGGGCGAAACGCCGGGCCGAGCGGGCCAGGGGTACCTCCGGGTTGCCGCTGGCGAGCATCGCAATCAGGTCATCGGTCTTCATCGCTTACCTCGAATCATGTCCGCGAGCACCTTGAGCCCGCGGTGTATGCCGACCTTGACGGCAGAACTGGAAAGTCCGGTGAGCCGGGCGGTTTCCTCCACCGAGAGGCCCTCCAGCTTCACGTGGATGATCGGCAGGCGCTGCTTGTCGGGCAGCCGCTCCAGCAAGCGCCCCAGGTCACGACTGGCCTCGCCCGGCTCCGCGTCGGCCTCGTCGAACAGGCCTTCCTCGTCCAGCGGGTCGTGCAAGGCCTCGCGCCGGCCACGGGCGCGGAAATGGTCGGCCAGCTTGTAGCGTGCGATGGCCTGTACCCAGGCCGTCACCGGCTGGTCGGCACGGTAGGTGTGGCGGGCGTTGTGCACGGCCAGCAGCACCTCCTGCACCAGGTCCTCGCAATCGCTCGGCTGCCGTAGGCGACGCATCAGGAAGGCCCGCAGGTGGGCGCCGAGCTGGCCGAGGAAATCCCGGTACGCAGCCGCCTCGCCCGCAAGCCCCCTGAGCAGCAGCGCCTGCAGTCCGGCCTCCCGTGCTTCCAGTGCCTCTTGATCACTAGTTCGCTTCATCGACCGCCCTGGTTACACCCCGGATGAAATTCTCCCGCCGTCGGCATCCGCCGCGCTGCGGGCGACACACGTTAGGGCGCGGCGAAAAAAATCTCAAAAAAATTTCGGCGGGCTGTAACCGGAGGCGAGGTGCCGGCGAATTACCCCTCGAGCCACCGGTGAAAGGCCGGTCGCCACCCTCAATGGAAACTGGAGATACGACATGAACAACATCGCTCTCACCGCTGCCGCCCTGGCCCTCGCCACCCTCGCCGGCGGTGCCGTCGCCGCCGACGCCAAGCCCGGCGCCATGGAGAAGTGCTACGGCGTGGCCATGGCCGGGCAGAACGATTGCAAGGCCGGCGCCGGCACCAGCTGCGCGGGCACCTCGAAGAAGGACTACCAGGGCGACGCCTGGAAGAACGTCCCGGCCGGCACCTGCACCTCGATCAAGACGCCCAACGGCATGGGCTCGCTGACCCCGATCAAGTCCTGACCGCCGGCCGTCGACCATGCAACGCCATGCGCCGCTGGGCGCCGGACTGGGCCTCAAGCCCGAGCACTACGAACAGGCCCACGCCTGCACGGCAACGGGCTTGTGGTTCGAAGTGCATCCGGAGAACTACTGGGTCGACGGCGGCCCCCGCCTGGACTGGCTGCAGGCCATAGGCACACGCCACCCGCTCTCGCTGCACGGGGTGTCGTTGTCCCTGGCGGCGGATTGCCCGCCCGACCCGGCCCACCTGCGGCGCCTGCGCGCCCTGGCGGACCGGGTACGGCCGGCCCTGATATCCGAGCACCTCGCCTGGTCAACCTGGCGCGGTGCCTACAACCCGGACCTGCTGCCCTTCCCCCGTACCGAGGCGGCGCTGGTCCGCATCAGCGACAACATCGCCCGTACCCAGGACGTCCTGGGGCGGCGCATCGCCATCGAGAACCCCAGCCACTACCTGCGCATGGACGGCCACCCGTACCCGGAGATCGACTTCCTCGCCGAACTCAGCCGGCGCAGCGGCTGCGGGCTGCTGCTGGACCTGAACAACGTGCAGGTGAGCGCGCACAACCTGGATTTCGACCCGGCGGGCTACGTGGATGCCTTCCCCGCCGAGGCCATCCTCGAGCTGCACCTGGCCGGGCACAGCCACGACGGGGGCGGCAGCGGGCTGCTGGTGGACTCCCACGACGCGCCCATCGACGAGGCCGTGTGGGCCCTTTACCGGCGCCTGATCGAACGCATCGGCCCACGCCCGACCCTGATCGAGCGCGACGACCACATCCCCCCGTTCGCCGAGCTGCTGGCCGAGCGCGACATCGCCCAGGCCGTACTGGACGGCCACGGGGAACGGCCATGACGCTATCCCTCGGGGCCTTCCAGGACGCCTTCATCGCGGCAGCCCGTGGCACGCCCCTGGCCCCCGACAGCGCGGAAAGCCGACTGGTGGCCGACCTCGCCCGCCAGGCCGGTTTCGACCTCTACCGCAACACCCTGGCGAAGGGCTGCGTGGACGCCCTGCGGGCCAACTTCCCGGCTGTGGAACGCCTGGTGGGCGCCGACTGGTTCGGTGCCGCGGCGGCGCTGTACGCACGCCAATCGCCGCCGACCTCGGTGCAGTTGCTGGAGTACGGCCAGGGTTTCGCCGACTTCCTCGACGCCTTCGAGCCGGCCCGCGAGTTGCCCTACCTGGGTGCGGTGGCGCGGCTGGACCGCCTCTGGGTGGAGGTCTTCGCCGCAGCGGAGCGGCCATCGCTCGCGCTCGGCGACATCGCCGGCCTCGCCCCCGAGGCGCTGGGTGAGCTGTGCCTGCAGCCGAGACCGGCACTGCGCTGGTTCTGGTGCGCCGACATGCCGGCCTACAGCATCTGGCGGCACCAGCGCGAGGAGCGGCCCCTGCCCGACACCCTGGAGTGGCGCGGCGAAGGCGCCCTGCTCGGGCGCAGCGGCGGCCAGGTGACCTGGCAGGCACTGGGCCCGGGAGGCTGCGCCTTCCTCGACGCCTGCGCCCGGGGCCAGACGCTGGATGAGGCCAGTGGCCTGGCCCTGGCCGCCGAACCGGCTCTCGACTTCATCGACCTGCTCGGCCGCCTGCTGGCGGCCGGCGCCTTCACGCCCCTGCTCGCCACGTGCGACACCTGACCGGAGCCCCCTCATGGATACCCCGCACACCCAGCCGATCACGACCGGCCCCATCGCCCCGCGCAGCCTGGCTGCGTGCCTGCACGCCCTGCTCCCCGACGCGTTGCTGTTGCTGGTGGCGCGCCTGGGCATCGCCGGGGTGTTCTTCCTCTCCGGACGCACCAAGGTGGAGGGGGTGCTGAGCATCACCGACAGCACCTACGAGCTGTTCCGCAGCGAATACGCCCTGCCCCTGCTGCCGCCGGAGCTGGCCGCACACCTGGGCACCTATGCCGAACACCTGTTCCCGTCGCTGCTGGTGCTGGGCCTGTGCACCCGCCTCTCGGCACTGGCGCTGCTGGGCATGACGCTGGTGATCCAGGTGTTCGTCTACCCCGACGCCTGGTCCACCCACCTCAGCTGGGCCGGCCTCCTGCTGCTGCTCGTCGGGCGCGGCGCGGGCGCCTGGTCGCTGGACAGCCGCCTGGGCCTGCGTTGATCGGCCGCTAGGGCTGCAGCCTGCAGCAGTCGGAGACCACCGCCGCACCGGGCTCGAAGGGTGGTCGCAGGCCGCCGAGCAACTGCTCGCGCAGCTCCGGGTCCTGGGTGCGGGCATCCAGCCAGATGCCGAAGAAGGTCCGCGCGAACAGCGGGTCGCGAACCTCGTGGGGCGGACGCCCGTCGACGTAGAGGCGCCCACCGACACCGGGCAGGTAGACGCCGGTGATGCGCTGGCCGGGCTCGACATCGACGAAGGCGCGTTCCATCTCCGCCTGCCAGGCGCTCAGCCTGGCCGCATCCACCGCCTCGCCACCGAGCCGTTGCAGGTCATCGAGGCTGGCCTCCACCAGGGTCTCGCGGCTGATGGAGCGCCGGTAGGTCAGCTCCAGGGCGAAGGGACGGTCCTCGCCAAGCCCCGCCTCGGTGGCCCACAGCCTGGCGTCGTAGATGTGGAAGCCGTAGGCGCTGAAGGCGCCGCTGCCCACCAGCCGCGCGTCGGGCACGGCCTCGTGCCAGGTATCGGCGAGGGCCTGCGACAGGCCCAGCAGGCCGATGAGCGCGGCGACCAGAAGGCGGCATGGCGAGAAGAAGTAAGTGGTCACGGTTGGCTGCTCCTGGGACGTTGATTCGAGCAGTCTCCTGAAGCCAGGTTGCAATATTCCGTTCGCGGCCAACCTAGCGTCGCAGCAGCTCCAGCACCCCAGCGACCACATCCTCCGGTGCCTCCTGGGGGATGTTGTGGCCGACGCCGGGCAGCAGCCGGCGCTGGTAGGGACCGGTGAAATGCACGGTGTCCTCGTCCTGCTCCGGTGGCGGGCCGACGCCGTCGTCCAGGCCGCAGAGGGAGAGGCTCGGCACGCCGATGGCCGGCTGCGCCGCCAGCTGCCGCTCGATGGACTCCAGCACCGGGTCGCCCGGGGCGTAGCCATAGCGATGACGGTAGGAATGGATCACCACCTCGACGAAGTCCGGGTTGTCGAAGGCCTCCGCCGTCGCGGCGTAGGTCGTCTCGTCGAAGCGCCAGGTGGGTGACCACAGCTGCCAGAGCAGGCGGCACAGTGCACGGCGGTTCGCCTCCAGCCCCAGGTGCCCGCGCGGCGTGTGGAAGTAGAACTGGTACCAGTAGCGGAACTCCTGCTCGGGGGCCGCCGGCGTGCCGGAGGCGGCGATATCCTGGATGTTGTAGCCGTCCCCCGTCACCAGCGCCCTCACCCGCTGCGGCCAGAGCGCGGCGACGATGCACGCCGCACGCCCGCCCCAGTCGTAGCCCACCAGGGTCGCGCACGGGATCGCCAGCGCGTCCATGAAATCCAGCAGGTCACGTCCCAGGGCCGCCTGCTGGCCGGAGCGCGGGGTGTCGCCGCAGAGAAAACGGCTGGGGCCGTAGCCGCGCAGGTACGGCACCAACACCCGCATCCCCTGCGCGGCCAGGGCCGGGGCCACGGCGTCATAGGCCCGTACCGAGTAGGGGAAGCCGTGGAGCAGGATCACCACCTCGTCCCCGGCGCCATGCTCTTCATAGGCCAGCGCGAGGCTGGGCGTGTCGACCCTGTGGATCGTCCTCGTCGCCATGAAACCGCTCCTTGCATCGATGATGGGGACAGCTTAGCCAGCCAACGCCCGATCGCCGCTGGAACCAACCTGGCGGCTGCCACACCTAAGGACTATCGACCAGCTCGCGACGAGGTCACCCGCCATGCCCGGCACCGTCCAACGCAGGCTCTCAGTCCTGGCCTTCACCCTGATCGCCTGCAACGCCGGGGCGGCGGATGGGGATGCGCCCGACCCCGGCGCCCTCGACGCCCTGGTGAAGATGGGCGAACACCTGCGCGGCCTGCAGCAGTACGCCCTGGACGCGGAAAGCGACAGCGACCAGTTGCTGGAAAACGGCCAGGCGCTGGTGGTGCATGCCAGCACCCGGTTGCTGGTGAGCGCGCCGGACAAGCTGCGCGTGCAGGTGACTGGAACCGGGTACCAGCGCAGCCTGTTCTACGACGGCCAGCACTTCACCCTCTACGACAGCCGCCAGGGCTACTTCGGCCGGGAGGTGGCGCCCACCAGCCAGGAGGAATTGCTGGCCCTGCTCGGCGAGCGCTACGGCATCCAGCTGCCGCTGGCCGACCTCATCCAATGGCACCCGGATACCGCGCAGCGGGTCGGCCTCGACAGCGCCCTGCACGTCGGCACCGAACAGGTCGGCGACCAGACCTGCGAGCACTACGCCTACCGCCAGCCCGGCCTCGATTGGCAGCTATGGCTGCGCCAGGGCGACGAGCTCCTGCCCTGCAAGATGGTGCTGACCCGCCTCGACCAGCCCGAACGCCCGCGCCACAGCGTGACCTACCGCTGGGACACCCTGCCGATGGTCGGCCCCGGCGACTTCGTCTTCACCCCGCCGGAGGGCGCGAGGCCGGTGCCGTTGCTGGAGTTGCAGGCGGGGATGGACGGCACGCCGCGATAAGCACGACCCGCCATGGACAGCCCGCAGGCCAAACGGTAATTTCTGCCGCCCGACGCCCTCCCGCCGAGGCGTCCCGACAAGGAGCGTCCCATTGAAATACCTGATCGCCCTGCTGCTGACCCTCGGCCTGTCGGGCTGCCAGACCGACCAGAGCAGCCAGTTCCAGCCCCAGGACATCCCGGCCGCCGGCCCCTACCGGCACGACGGCACCGGTATCGTCTTCCCGACCACCTCCGGCATCTTCCTCCGTGCCCAGATCCTGCGCTTCGACGAGCAGGCCCGGCACATCATGGTCGCCTACAACTCCGAGCTGATCGCCCAGCCCGTCATCCTCAGCGCCTATGTCTACCCGGCGCCACAGGTCACCTCGTTCGGCTCGCCGGCGGACGTGATCGCCACCGCCAGACGCCAACTGGCACTCGATCACCAGAGGCAACAGAAGGCGGAAATCCTCGCCTTCCATGAGAACGGCAAGCTGGTGAGCGAACAGCCCGCGACCCTGGCCTACAGGGGCCGGACGATCACCGGCCTGCGCGCGGACTTCGCGTTCGTCGAACCCTTCGCCGGCGAGGTACAGCCCATCCGCTCCTCGCTCTACCTCTTCGAACTGGGCGAGAACATGCTCAAGTTCCGCGTCGCCGCGCCCGCATCGGTGGACAGCGAGGCGGCGGTCAAGGCGATGATCGAAGAGATTGCGGGCAGCTCGGCTGGGGAGCCGCTTTAAGGTTCGGCACTCCACAGGAGGGGTGGACTGAACCCACATCGCTGCGTTGGGCTTCGCACCTCAGCCCAACCGACCGCATCGCCTAGCCTCGCCCCGTAGCCCGGGCTTCAGCCCGGGACGCGCACCGCACCGACGCGCGGCCCGATCAGCACCGGGCGCTGAACCGGGCTGCCGCGCACTTCACAGCGTCGTCGCCCGCCCCTGGCTGTCCAGCTCGAACACCTTGTTGCGCATCAGCCGCTCGCGCAGCCAGCGCTGTGCCTGGCCGCGCCCGTGGCGGCGCTGCCAGAGCAGGTCGACGCCCACCAGCCAGTCGGTGAAGGGGTAGGCGGCGAGCTGCAGCTCCACCAGTTCGCCAGCGGCCAACTCGCGCTGCACCAGTTGGCGCGGCAGGGTCGCCCAGCCGAGGCCGGCCCGCACCATCTCCACCAGCGCCATGTAGCTTTCCGCCTGCCACAGGCGCGTGGCGCGCAGGTACTCGCTGCTGGGCAGCTTGCTGGCGTGGGCGCTGAAGGCCAGGCGGCGGTGGGCGTGCAGGTCGGCGAAACTGACCCCGTCGCGTTGGGCCAGTGGATGTCCGGGATGGGTGACGTGGACCATCACCAGCTTGCCCAGCTGCTGGAACTCCAGCTCACGCGGGTATTCCGGCTGGGAGAAGGCGATGCCCAGCTCCACCTCGCCGCGCTGGAGCATGCCGGCGACATCGCCGCTGTGCGGGTGGCGGACGATCAGGTCGACATGGGGAAAGGCCTGCTCGAACTCGCACAGCACCGGCATCACCGTGCTGTAGGGCACCTCGATGGCCAGGGTGAGATGGGGTTCGGTTTCCCCCGCCAGGCTGTCGGCATGGCCCTGCAACGCCAGGCAGCGCTCCAGCACGGCCTCGGCCTCCAGTTGCAGTTTATGGCCGGCAGCGGTGAGACCGGGAATGCGCGTGGAGCGGTCGAACAGCTCGACGCCCAGGTCGGCCTCCAGGTTGGCGATGGCGGCGCTGACGGTGGACTGGGTGCGCCCCAGGCGCCGCGCCGCCGCCGAGAAGGACCCGGCCTGCACCACGGCGACGAACACCTGCAGCTGATCGAGAGAAAACCGCATCGCACCACCCCTCCAACCATCGATGAAGACGATGGTTATTCATTTGAACCATCGCCATCAAGACCCTGAAGATGCGGGCGAGCCAGCACTGCCTCCTCGAAACGCTGGGCAACCCGAACCCCATAACAAGAAACGTTGCACCTTCAGGAGAACGCCCCCATGAGCCACCCCACGCCCCATCCCGTCGACCAGCTTCTGCCTGTGCGACAGCTCCTCACCTATGGCCTGCAACACGTGCTGGTGCTCTATGCCGGCGCCGTGGCGGTGCCGCTGATCCTCGGCAGCGCCCTGGGCCTGAGCCATGCGCAGATCGTCCTGCTGATCAACGCCAACCTGCTCACCTCCGGTATCGCCACGCTGGTCCAGACCCTGGGCTTCTGGAAATTCGGCGCGCGGCTGCCGCTGGTACAGGCCTGCTCGTTCATCGCCCTGGCGCCGATGATCATGATCGGCAAGGCGTTCGGCCTGCCCCAGGTGTTCGGCGCGGTGATCGCCGCCGGAGTCATCACCATCGCCCTGGCGCCGGTGTTCAGCCGCCTGCTGCGCTTCTTCCCACCGGTGGTGATCGGCAGCCTGATCACCATCATCGGCATCTCGCTGATGCCTGCCGCCGCCATCTGGCTCGGCGGCGGCAACCCCGGCGCGGCGGACTTCGGCGCCCCGGCCAACCTGCTGCTGGGCCTGGCCACGGTGGCCATCACCCTGGTGGTGTACGCGCGCTTTTCCGGCTTCATCGGCAACCTCGCGGTGCTCATCGGCCTGCTGCTGGGCAGCCTGCTGGCGGCGGCATGCGGCATGACCGACTTCAGCCGTGTCGGCGAGGCGGCCTGGTTCGAGCTCTCCGCCCCCATGGCCTTCGGCATGCCGCAGTTCTCGCTGACTCCGATCCTGATCATGACCCTGGCGATGCTGGTGATCATGGCCGAGACCACCGGCAACTGCCTCGCCATCGGCCAGCTCACCGGCAGGACGATCGATGCACGCACCCTGGGCAACGCCTTCCGTGCGGACGGCCTGTCGACGGTGATCGGCGGGCTGTTCAACAGCTTTCCCTACAACGCCTTCACCCAGAACACCGGGCTGATCGCCCTGTCGCAGGTCAAGAGCCGCTTCGTGGTGGCCGCGGCCGGCGGGATCATGGTGGCGATGGGGCTGTTCCCCAAGCTCGGTGCGCTGATCGCCGCAGTGCCGACGCCGGTGCTCGGCGGCGGCGCCATCGTGATGTTCGGCATGACCACCGTGGCGGGCATCCAGGAGCTGTCGCGGGTGCGCTTCGAAGGCACGCGCAACGCCATCGTGGTCGCCGTCTCGGTGAGCGTCGGCGTGCTGCCGATGTCCTTCCCCGCCCTCTTCGCCCATGCCCACGGCGCCCTGAAGCTGGTGCTGGAGAGCGGCATCTTCCTCGGCGCCATCACCGCCATCGTTCTCAACCTGCTGCTCAACGGTCGCGAGCGCAGCGAGCCGCACGCCCAGGGCGCGGCCGACCTCGCCGACTGATTTCCCGCGCCCTGCGCACCCACTGCCAAGGAGTCACCCATGACCTTCACCCACCTGGTCCCTGCCGGGGTCACCGAGCTCGATCTGGAGCTGCTGCGCGAGTCCATCCGCCTTTCCCGGGACTCGCGCCAGCGCGGCCGCCACCCCTTCGCCGCCCTGGTGGCCGACCGCGACGGCAGGGTGATCGCCCGTGCCGGCAACAACTCGATGCCGCCGGAAGGCGACCCGACCCAGCACGCCGAACTGGTGGCGGTGGCCGAGGCCGCACGCCTGCTGGGCCCGGAGGCCCTGGCCGGATGCACCCTCTACACCAGTGCCGAGCCCTGCTGCATGTGCGCCGGCGCGGTGTACTGGACCGGCGTCGGCCGGGTGGTCTACGCCCTCTCGGAACATGCGCTGCTGGGGCTGACCGGGGCCCACCCGGAGAACCCGACCTTCTCCCTGCCCTGCCGCGAGGTGTTCGCCCGTGGCCAGCGCCAGGTCACGGTGCTGGGGCCGATGCTGGAACATGAAGCGGCGGTCCCCCACGAGGGCTTCTGGACGTGAAGGGCCTTTCCATCCATGTCGTCGACGTCGCCCGTGGCTGCGTCGCCGAAGGGCTGGAGCTGCGGGTGGAGCGCCTGGAAGGCGAGCGTCGCGAGCTGATCCACGCCGGGCGCATCGGCGCGGACGGCCTGCTCGCCGGGCTGGCCGACGAAGCCGGGCGTTGCAGCGCGGGCGTCTACGAAGTCAGCCTGCGGGTGGCGGACTTCTACCGCGCCCAGGGCATGGTCCTACCCGAGCCGGCCTTCCTCGACCTGCTCGTCTACCGCTTCGGCATCGCCGATACGGGGCAGCACTACCACCTGCCCTTCAAGCTCACCGCCTGGGGCGTCTCCTGCTTCCGGGGCGGTGCCTGAGCCTTTCCGCCACATGCACCGACACCCGCCATGGATATGCCGGCGCACCCCTGCACGAGGGTGCGCTGCGCTAGCTGCTGGAGTTTGACGAGTCGTGCCGACGTCGCTGCCGGCTGGTTGAGGGTCGCATCCGGGGGCTAATGCCACGGACAGGCCCGGTAGGTTGCCGTCAGGGGGACGCAAAGGCCCAGGCCAGATGCGTTCGCGACCATCGGCAGGCTCGGAGCGACCATGACCATCCAGGATATTTCCCACGCCACCTCGTCCGTCGATCCGGCGACCTTGCGCAAGGTCATCGCCGCCTCGGCCATCGGCAACTTCGTCGAATGGTTCGACTTCGCCGTGTACGGTTTCCTCGCGGTGACCATCGCCAGCCTGTTCTTCCCACCGGGCAATGCCTCCCTCGCGTTGCTGCAGACCTTCGCCGTGTTTGCCGTGTCATTCGCCCTGCGCCCGCTGGGCGGGATCGTCTTCGGCATCCTCGGGGACAAGGTCGGGCGCAAGCGCATCCTGGCCATCACGGTGTTGCTGATGGCCGCGGCCACCACCCTGATCGGCCTCCTGCCGACCTATGCGTCCATCGGCCTGCTCGCCCCGCTGCTGCTGGCACTGGCCCGCTGCATCCAGGGCTTTTCCGCCGGCGGGGAGTACGCCGGCGCCTGCGCCTTCGTCATGGAGCACGCGCCTCCCGAGCAGAAGGCCCGCTATGGCAGCTTCGTCCCGGTGTCGACGTTCATGGCCTTTGCCGCCGCCGCCGGCATCGTGTTCGGCATGGGGCTGCTCCTGTCCGAGGCCCAGATGCAGGGCTGGGGCTGGCGCGTGCCCTTCCTGGTCGCCGCGCCCCTGGGGCTGATCGGCCTGTACATGCGCCTGCACCTGGACGAGTCGCCGGCGTTCCGTGCCCTGGCGGCGGCCCCGCAGGCCGCCCACTCGCCACTGAAGGAAACCCTGCAGGGGCACGGCCGCACGATCCTCTGCCTGTCGGCCTTCATTTCCGCCACCGCGCTGTCGTTCTATACGTTCACCACCTACCTCACCACCTACATGCAGGTGGTCGGCGGTGCCTCGCGACCGACCGCCCTGCTCGCCAGTCTGATGGCCCTGCTGTTCGCCGCCTTGCTGTGCCCGCTGGTGGGGCGCTATTCGGACCGGGTCGGGCGCCGGCGCACCATCGTCACGGGGTGCGCCTGCCTGATCATCGCGGTCTACCCCGCCTTCGTGCTGGCGGCGTCGGGCAGCCTGCTGGCCGCAGCGCTGGGGGCGATGCTGCTGGCGGTGGGTGCGGTGGTCTGTGGCGTGGTGACGGCCGTGCTGCTGTCCGAACAGTTCCCGACGCAGGTGCGCTACACCGCCTCGGCATTTACCTACAACCTGGCGTACACGGCCTTCGGGGGCACCGCACCGCTGGTGGCGACCTGGCTGATCGAGCAGACCGGCGACCGCCTGTCACCGGCCCTCTACCTGATCGCCATTGCCCTGCTGGCGCTGGCCGGTGGCCTGGCACTGCCGGAGTCGTCAAAACGCTCACTGGATTACCAGCCGGAGTGAAGGCCCGCTCGCCTGCCGTCATCCCAGGCTTCCGGCAACACCCAAGCCTGGGTCACGGCGACGGAACATCCGCCCCGCCAGGGGGCTCGAACGAACAGGCGCAACAGGCACATGGATTATTCGAACGTCGGACTTGCCGCAGCGTCAAAAATTACGCAGAGTGTAAATAGATTATGAAAACAACAGCGTCAGCGGTGAGCCTGCCGACCGACGCGCTGCCCTGCGAGTGCCTGCCATGGACCTGTACACCTACTACCGCTCCACATCGTCCTACCGCGTGCGCATCGCGCTCGCGCTGAAGGGGCTGGAGGTCCGGCACGTACCGGTCAACCTGATCCGCGACGGCGGCGAGCACCATCAGCCGGCCTACCGCGCGATCAACCCCCAGGGCCGCGTCCCCGCCCTGCGCACCGACTCCGGCGAGGTGCTGATCCAGTCACCCGCCATCATCGAATACCTCGAAGAGACCCACCCGCAGCCGCCCCTGCTGCCGGGCGATGCGCTGCAGCGCGCACGCCAGCGCCAGGTCGCCGCGCTGATCGGCTGCGACATCCACCCGCTGCACAACGTCGCGGTGCTCAACCGCCTGCGCAAGATGGGCACCGACGAGGACGGCGTGAACGCCTGGATCGGCCACTGGATCAGCGAAGGCCTGGCCGCCGTCGAAGCACTGATCGGCGACGACGGCTTCTGCTTCGGCGCCCAGCCGGGCCTGGCGGATGTCTATCTGCTGCCCCAGCTCTACGCCGCCCGACGCTTTGCCGTGGACCTGGCGAGCTACCCGCGTATTCTCAGGGTCGAGCGCCTGGCCCTTGAACATCCGGCCTTGCGCACCGCCCACCCGGACGCCCAGGCCGACAAGCCGGCCTGAGGAGCGCACATGCAGACCCTCGGTTTCAAAGTCACCATCGGCGATTATCTCGCCCGCAGCGTGCGCGGAGTCTCCTGCGCGCCGCCATCGCACGCCTGAATCGCCGCCGTACCGACTTTCATCCGATTCAGGCGCCGCCGCGCGCCACTGCAAGGAGCCAGAACATGGCCGACATCTTTGAAAACCCCATGGGCCTGATGGGCTTCGAATTCATCGAGCTGGCATCGCCCGTGCCGAACCTGCTGGAACCGATCTTCGCCAGCATGGGCTTCACCAAGGTGGCCACCCACCGCTCCAAGGACGTGCACCTGTATCGCCAGGGCGAGATCAACCTGATCCTCAACAACGAGCCCAAGAGCCTCGCGTCCTATTTCGCCGCCGAACACGGCCCGTCCGTATGCGGCATGGCCTTCCGCGTGAAGAATGCGCACCAGGCCTACGCCCGTGCCCTGGAGCTGGGCGCCCAGCCGATCGAGATCCCCACCGGCCCGATGGAATTGCGCCTGCCGGCGATCAAGGGCATCGGCGGCGCGCCGCTGTACCTGATCGACCGCTTCGGCGAGGGCTCGTCCATCTACGACATCGACTTCGAGTTCATCGAAGGCGTGGACCGCAACCCCAAGGGCGCGGGGCTGAAGATCATCGACCACCTGACCCACAACGTGTACCGCGGCCGCATGGCGTACTGGGCGGACTTCTACGAGAAGCTGTTCAACTTCCGCGAGATCCGCTACTTCGACATCAAGGGCGAGTACACCGGCCTGACCTCCAAGGCCATGACCGCGCCGGACGGCATGATCCGCATCCCGCTCAACGAGGAGTCTTCCAAGGGCGCCGGGCAGATCGAGGAGTTCCTCATGCAGTTCAACGGCGAGGGCATCCAGCACGTGGCCTTCCTCACCGACGACCTGGTCAAGACCTGGGACGCGCTCAAGGCCCTGGGCATGCGCTTCATGACCGCACCGCCGACCACCTACTACGAGATGCTCGAAGGGCGCATCCCCAACCACGGCGAGCCGGTGGAGCAGCTGCAGAGCCGCGGCATCCTGCTCGACGGCTCCGCCGATGCGAACGACCGCCGCCTGCTGCTGCAGATCTTCTCGGAGACCCTGATGGGCCCCGTGTTCTTCGAGTTCATCCAGCGCAAGGGCGACGATGGCTTCGGCGAAGGCAACTTCAAGGCGCTGTTCGAATCCATCGAACGCGACCAGATCCGCCGGGGCGTGCTCGCCACCGAGTGATTCACCGCCGCAACGAAAAAGCCCGCATCAGCGGGCTTTTTCCATGGGCATCACCCGCGACTCCAGAATGGGTAAGGCGGCATCCCGCGAGCTCTGCGAACTACCACCGCACAGCGCCAACCGCATGGGTTTCGCTTCGCTCTACCCATCCTACGGACCAGGCCACGGTCAGGCCGGACGAGCACCCGCCATGCGCGCGGTGATGGATTCGGCCGCCTGCTTCAGCAGCTGCGCCGCCCGGCCGCTGGCTTCGGCCTGGAAGCCACTGGCGGCACCGACCACGGTGATCACCCCGGCGATCTGCTCGCCCACGGCGAACACCGGCGCGGAGAGCGCGTTCACTCCCGGCATCAGCAGCCCATGCACGTGATGCAGGCCGCTGGCGCGGATCTCGGCGATCTGCTTGCGCAGCGCCTTGGCGTCGGGCACGCCGGGCAGGCCGGCCTCCTCCTCGCGCAGCGGCGCCGTCTCGGCGTCAGGCAGGTAGCTGGCGAACACCAGGCCGGTGGAGGAGCCCAGCAACGGCAGCACCGAACCCACGCGGGTGACCAGGGTCACCGCGCGCAGCGGTTGCTCGACATGCACCACGGTCGGCCCCTTGTTGCCCCAGACGGCCAGGAAGCAGGTTTCGTTGAGCGCATCGCGCAGCTCCGACAGCTGCGGCGTGGCGGCCCGCACCACATCCAGCCGGCCGATGGCGGCGAGGCCGACGAACAGCGCCTCACGCCCCAGGCCGTAGTGGTTGGTGGCGGCGTCCTGTTCGGCGAAGCCGCTGGCGATCAGCGCCTGCAGGTATCGGTGGACCTTGGCCGCCGGCATGCCGACATGCTCCGCCAGGCGTGACAGGGAAGTGGCCGGCGCCAGTTCGGCGAGCCCCTTGAGAATGTCGGTGCCGACTTCAGCCGCCTGCACCTTCTGCCGCTTGGGCGCCTCGGCATCGTCCCGTTGGATGGCCATCTACTACCTCGGTTGGCAATGGAGGCGCTGTTATAGCTTGACCCCCTCAGGCTTTCAAATTACGTTATCCGTAATTCAATTACAAAAAACACAGAGGTTCTCATGAGCTCCTCACTGCCCCTCGCCTACCAGTCCGGCTTCGACAACCAGTTCACCAGCGAAGCGCTGCCGGGCGCCCTGCCCGCCGGGCAGAACTCACCCCAGCGCGCGCCCTACGGGCTCTATGCCGAGCAGTTTTCCGGCACCGCCTTCACCGTGCCCCGCGCCGAGGCCCGCCGCACCTGGCTGTACCGCATCCGCCCATCCGCCGCGCACCCGCGCTTCCAGCGCCTGGAGCGGCAGATCCCCGGCCGCCAGCTGGGCCCGATCGACCCCAACCGCCTGCGCTGGGACGCCCACGACACCCCCGCCGAGCGCACCGATTTCATCGACGGCCTGCTGACCATCGCCGCCACCGCCGACCCCGAACAGGCGTCCGGCGTCAGCGTGCACATCTACCGCGCCAACACCTCGATGCAACGCGTGTTCTTCAACGCCGATGGCGAGTGGCTGATCGTCCCCGAACAGGGCCGCCTGCGCCTGGCCACCGAACTGGGCCTGCTGGACGTGGAGCCCCTGGAGATCGCGGTGATCCCGCGTGGCATGAAGTTTCGCGTCGAGCTCCTCGACGAGAGTGCCCGGGGCTACATCTGCGAGAACCATGGCGTCGCGCTGCGCATCCCCGACCTCGGGCCCATCGGCAGCAACGGCCTGGCCAACCCGCGTGACTTCCTCGCCCCGGTGGCGCATTTCGAGGATATCGACGCCCCGGTGACCCTGGTGCAGAAGTTCCTCGGCGAGCTCTGGGCCACCGAACTGGACCACTCGCCCCTGGACGTGGTCGCCTGGCATGGCAACAACGTGCCCTACAAGTACGACCTGCGCCTGTTCAACACCATCGGCACGGTCAGCTACGACCACCCGGACCCGTCGATCTTCACCGTGCTGACCTCGCCCAGCGACACCCCCGGCATGGCCAACGTCGACTTCGTGATCTTCCCGCCGCGCTGGATGGTGGCCGAGAAGACCTTCCGCCCGCCGTGGTTCCACCGCAACCTGATGAACGAGTTCATGGGCCTGATCCAGGGCGCCTACGACGCCAAGGCCGGCGGCTTCACCCCTGGCGGCGCCTCGCTGCACAACTGCATGAGCGCCCACGGCCCGGACAACGCCAGCACCACCGCCGCCATCAACGCGGAACTCAAGCCGCACAAGCTCGATCACACCATGGCGTTCATGTTCGAAACCGGCCGCGTGCTGCGCCCCACCCGCTACGCCCTGGAATGCCCGCAGCTGCAGAACGACTACGATGCCTGCTGGAACGGCATGGCCAAGACCTTCAATGGCAGGAACTGACCGATGACCCAGATAGACCAACGCCGCAGCTGGATAGCCTCCGCCAACGGCCACCCCGACTTCCCCCTGCAGAACCTGCCCCTGGGCATCTTCAGCCCGGTGGGCGGCACCCCGCGCGGTGGCGTGGCCATCGGCGAGCAGATCCTCGACCTCAAGGTCGCCACCACCACCGGCCTGTTCGAAGGTGAAGCGGCGGACGCCGCGCGCGTCGCCGCCGGGGAAGACCTCAACGCCTTCTTCGCCCTTGGCGCCAACGCCCGCCGCGCCCTGCGCCGCCAGCTGCAGGAGCTGCTCGCCGAAGGCAGCCCCGCCCAGGCGCGCCTCGAAGCCCTAGGTGCCGAACTGCTGCCGGCCGCCGTCGACTGCCAGCTGCACCTGCCGGCACGCATCGGCGACTACACCGACTTCTACGTGGGCATCCACCACGCCAACAACGTCGGCCGCCTGTTCCGCCCGGACAACCCGCTGCTGCCCAACTACAAGTACGTGCCCATCGGCTACCACGGCCGCGCGTCCACCGTGTGCGTCTCCGGCACCCCGGTGCACCGCCCCAATGGCCAGACCCTGCCGCCGGGCGCCGAAGTACCCAACTTTGGCCCGAGCAAGCGCCTGGACTACGAACTGGAGCTGGGCATCTGGATCGGCCGGGGCAACGCCATGGGCGAGGCCATCGCCATCGGCGAGGCGGAGCAGCACATCGCCGGCTACTGCCTGCTCAACGACTGGTCCGCACGCGACCTGCAGGCCTGGGAATACCAGCCGCTGGGCCCCTTCCTGGCGAAGAACTTCGCGACCACTGTCTCGCCCTGGGTGGTGACCGCCGAGGCGCTGGAACCCTTCCGTACCGCCCAGCCCGCGCGCCCGGAAGGCGACCCGCAACCGCTGCCCTACCTGCTGGACGCCAACGACCAGGCCCGTGGCGCCTTCGACATCAAGCTGGAGGTGCTGCTGCAGACCGCCGCCATGCGTGAACGCGGCCAGCAGCCGCAGCGCCTGGCCCTGAGCAACACCCAGCACATGTACTGGACCGTGGCCCAACTGGTGGCGCACCACGCGGTGGGCGGCTGCAAACTGCAGCCGGGCGACCTGTTCGGCTCCGGCACCCTGTCCGGCCCCGAGGCCGACGCCTTCGGCAGCCTGCTGGAGAGCACCTTCGGCGGCAAGCAGCCGTTGTCGCTGGCCAGCGGCGAGCAGCGCACCTTCCTGGAAAGCGGTGACGAGGTGATCCTGCGCGCCTGGTGCGAAGGCGAAGGCCGTGTGCGCATCGGCTTCGGCGAGTGCCGCGGCCGGGTGCTCTGACCCCTCCCGACGCGGGCCCATCCGGGCCCGCGCCTCTTCAGGCCAGCCCGCGCAGGGCCAGCGCCGTCATCACCAGCAACAACACCCCGCACAACCCGTGGCTGACCCGGTGCCAGGTCGGCGAGCTGTTGCGCCGCAGCCAGTCCACCAGCGCCGCGCAGAGGAAGCAGCAGGCCAGCGAGGCCGTCATGAAGCCGGCGAAGAACACGCCGGTCTGGGCCATGTCCGGCGCACCGCCGATCATTCCCGCCATCGCCGTGCCCAGGGCGCCCCAGTAGACGATGTTCTTCGGGTTGGTCAGCGAGATCGCCGCGCCGGTGAGCAGCGCTCCGCGCCCCTCGTGCTCGGTGGCGTCCCCCTCCTTCGGCAGCTGCCAGGCATCGCGCAGGCTGCGCAGCCCGAGCAAGGCCAGGTAGGCCGCGCAGGCCAGGGTCAGCGGCACGCGCACCTGCTCCTGGCCGAGCAACAGGGTCAGGCCCGCCAGGCCCAGCACCGCCCAGACCGCATCCCCCACCAGGGAACCGAACTGCACCAGCAGCGCCGGGCGGAAGCCGTGCAGCAGGCCGCGACGCAGGGTTTCGGCGAGCACGGCGCCGGGAGACAGGCAGAAGACCACGCCGAAGGCGAAGGCCGAACAGAACAGCAGGAGCATGGGAACCTCGAGCGATGAACGAGACGGATGGGCGCATTCTGCCCCCGCCCCCGCCGGCGGACTTGGACAGGATTGCACTCAGGCGTTGAAAAGACGCTTCAGCTCGCCGGGGGTGATGCCATAGGCGGCACGGAAGTGGCGGTTGAGGTGGCTCTGGTCGGCGAAGCCCAGGGCATGGGCCGTATCGGTGGCCGACCAGCCGGCACGCAGCAACCCGCGGGCGCGACGGGTGCGCAACTGCATGGCCCATTGCCGGGGGCTGAGTCCGGTGTGCTTCTGGAAGGCGCGCAACAGGTGGAACTTGCACAGGCCCAGCTCGGCGGCCAGCTCATCGAGACTCGGGCTGTCCTGCAGCCGCTCGGCCAGCAACTCCTGCACCCGCGTCACCGGCCCCATGCCTACCGCCGCTGTATCCGGCAGGGGCCCGGCGCTGCGCTGCACCAGTTGCCCGAGCCACAGCAGGAGGCGTTCCTCCGCACGCTCGCGCACCAGGGCGTCGCCGCCCAGCGCCCGCTCCACCGCGTCGGCCAGGCTGGCGGCCAGATCGGGCTGGTGGATGCAGGCGCGCTGGAACTCCACCCGCGCCAGGCCCAGGTCATCGGCCAGCTGCCCGGCGGTCACGTAGAGGCCGACATAGCGCCAGGGCTCGCCCTCCTTCACCCCGCCGCCCTGGATCTGCCCCGGGTTGTAGAGGGTGATGTCGCCCGCACCGGCACGGAAGCTGCGCCGATCCAGCCACACCTGCTCCTCGCCCACCCGATTCACGCCGATGACGCACTCGTCATGGCTGTGCTTGGCGAAGGCGTGGCCGGTGCCACTGTTGCTGGCGACTTCCAGGCGGCCGAGACAGGCCTGTCGGCTATGGAGCATGGAGGGAACTCGAGGGACGGGAGGCGCCGAGCATAACGCCCCGGCGATTCACCCGGCCAGAAGCATCAACCCGTGCAACAGCGAGTGCGCCCCCAGGGCCAGCAGGCCGAGGAAGAACAGCCGGCGGAACATGGCCTCGCTCAGGCGCCTGCGGATGCGCCGGCCGATTTCCAGGCCCAGCAGGGCCGGCAGCAGCATCAGCCAGGTGAGGCCGAGGTCCAGGCTCTGGCTGCCACCGTGGATGAACAGGCCCAGGCCCAACGCCAGGGTTGCGACGGTGAAGGACAGGCCGAGCGCTTGGATCAACACTTCGCGAGGCAGGCCCAACGCCTGCAGGTAAGGCACGGCGGGGACCACGAAGACGCCGGTAAGGCCCGTCACCAGCCCGGTGAGCAGCCCCACCAGCGCCGACCAGGCGCCCTCCCGCCGCTGCGGTGCCCGCGCGCGAAAGGACAACAGCCCGAGCCCGCCATAGACCAGCAGGCAGGCGCCGAGCGCAGCGGGAATCCAGGGGCTGGCCGATTCGACCAGCCAGCGCGTGGTCACCAGGGTGCCCAGGGCCAGCGTCAGCAGCAGCGGCCAGAGGCGACGCAGCAGCGGCAGCACCGCCGGCCTGCCGAACAGTTGCCAGAAGTTGGTCAGAAGCGAAGGCACGAGGAGCAATGCCGAAGCCTCGCCCGGCGTCATCACCACTGCCAGCAGGCCCATCGCCACAGTGGGCAGGCCCATGCCGAGCACACCCTTGACCAGGCCGGCGAGCAGGAAAACCAGAGAGGAGAAGAGCAGCAGCATGGCGGATACCGACAAGGAGGATGGCACCAGCTTGCGCGATGCCGCGCCAGGGCTGAATCTGTGATTCCCGAGCCCAGGCTACGCCCTGGACGAAGCCTGGAAGAGCACGATGCGCTACGACCTGATCGACCTGAAGCTGTTCCTCGACATCCTCGACGCCGGCAGCATCACCCGCGGCGCCGAACGCAGCCACCTCGCCCTGGCATCGGCCAGTGCGCGCCTCAAGGGGCTGGAGGAAAGCCTCGGCACAGCGCTATTCGAGCGCCAGCGCCATGGGGTCAGCCCCACGCCGGCCGGCCACGCCCTGGCCCACCACGCCCGTTCGGTGATGCACCAGCTGGAGCTGATGGCCGATGAGCTGGGCGATTTCGCCAGCGGCCTGCGCGCACGGGTCCGACTGCTGGGTAATACCGCAGCCCTGGCCGAGCACCTGCCCGGCGTGCTGGGTGACTTCCTGCTGGCGCACCCGCAGATCGACCTGGATATCGAGGAAAGGCCCAGCCACGCCATAGTCGAGGCGCTCAGCCGGGGCCAGGCGGACCTCGGGGTCCTGGCCAACAACACCGACCTGGCCGCCCTGGAAGCACGCCCCCTGCGCATCGACCGCCTGCTGCTGGTGACGCGCCTGGACGACGCGAGCCTCGATGACGGCCAGCCGCTGCACTTCGAGCAGTTGCTGGACCGCGCCTTCATCGGCCTGGGCCGGGACAACCCGCTGCAGCAGCACATCGCCGGCAAGGCCCTGGAAGCCGGTCGCCACCTCGACCTGCGCCTGCGGGTCAGCGATTTCGACGCGGTGCTGAACCTGGTGGCCCGTGGCGTGGGCATCGCCCTGGTGCCCGAGGCCACCCTGCACCGCTCCCGGGATCGCCATGCGCTGCGCGCCCTGCCCCTGGCCGATGCCTGGGCCACCCGCCAGCTGCACCTCTGCGCACGGCGCTTCGATGCCCTGACGCCGCCCGCCGCCCGCCTGGCCGAGGCCTTGCTCGGCAGCTGACAGGCAAAGAAAAGGCCGCCCGAAGGCGGCCGCAAGTGAATCAGGAGCACGATGTGTAGGCGCAAGACTAGGGCCCCATGACGACCGATTCATGTCGACGAGGTGACCGTTGCATGACGAAAGCCGCGCAGGCGCACAGGGCGCGGGCCGTCTAACCTTCGTTCCCGTAGCGGCGGGCGATGCGCCCCCCGCAAGCGATTGGAGAACCCCATGCGATCGATCAAGCACCTGCTGGGCGGCGCCCTGCTCGCCGGCGCGTTGCTGGCCCAGGGCGCAACGGCGGACCCGCGCGAGCCGATCCACTTCGGCGACCTGACGTGGGAAAGCGGCAGCCTGATCACCGAGATCCTCCGCCTGGTGGTCGAGAAGGGCTACGGCCACCCGACGGACACCCTGCCCGGCAGCACCGTCAGCCTGG
This sequence comes from Pseudomonas sp. Pc102, assembly GCF_018408275.1. Lineage (NCBI taxonomy): Bacteria > Pseudomonadati > Pseudomonadota > Gammaproteobacteria > Pseudomonadales > Pseudomonadaceae > Pseudomonas > Pseudomonas sp. Pc102. The sequence goes on from NZ_AP021905.1 coordinate 4,071,915, forward strand.
AAACCGCACTGGCCCAGGACGACATCCAGGTCATAGGCGAGGAGTGGCCGGGGCGCAGCCCGGTGTGGGTCAAGGCCGAGCAGGAGGGCAAGGTGTTCGCCCTGGGCGACATCGTCAAGAACGCCGACGAAGGCTGGTGGGTACCGGCCTATGTGATTGAAGGTGACGCCGAGCGCGGCATCGAGGCGGCGGCGCCGGGGTTGCGCTCGGTGCAGGACCTGCCGCATTACAAGGCGGTGTTCCGCGACCCGGAAGCGCCGGACAAGGGACGCTTCCTCAACAGCCCCACCGGCTGGACCTCCGAGACGGTCAACAGCCAGAAGCTCAAGGCCTATGGGCTCGAGGGCAGCTACGTGAACTTCCGCACCGGCTCCGGAGCGGCCCTGGACGCAGAGATCACCTCGGCCATCCGCCGTGGCCAGCCGGTGCTGTTCTACTACTGGTCGCCGACGCCCCTGCTGGGTCGCTACAAGCTGATCAAGCTGGAAGAGCCACCCTTCGACGCCGAAGCCTGGAAGACCCTGGCCGACGCCAGCCACCCCAAACCGCGTGGCACCCGCTCACTGCCGGCGCGCCTGGCGATCGGCGTATCCGCATCCTTCCGCCAGCGCTACCCGCACCTGGTGGAGATGTTCGCCAAGGTGGACCTGCCCATCGACGGCCTGAACCAGGCGCTGGCGACCATGAGCGAAAAGCGCCAGCCGCCCCGCGATGCCGCGCGTGACTACCTGCGCGCCCATCCCGATGCCTGGAAGAACTGGCTGCCCGAAGAAGCCCGCGCCAAGGTGGCTGCCGGGCTCTGAGGGGCAAAAGACGCACAAACGAAAACGCCGCTCGAATGAGCGGCGTTTTCGTTTAACTGGAGCGGGAAACGAGACTCGAACTCGCGACCCCGACCTTGGCAAGGTCGTGCTCTACCAACTGAGCTATTCCCGCATGAAACTGGCGTCCCCTAGGGGACTCGAACCCCTGTTACCGCCGTGAAAGGGCGGTGTCCTAGGCCACTAGACGAAGGGGACAGGTAAAACCTGGCAAGCATCGCTTGTGAAACTGGAGCGGGAAACGAGACTCGAACTCGCGACCCCGACCTTGGCAAGGTCGTGCTCTACCAACTGAGCTATTCCCGCGTGAAACTGGCGTCCCCTAGGGGACTCGAACCCCTGTTACCGCCGTGAAAGGGCGGTGTCCTAGGCCACTAGACGAAGGGGACAAACAACACTTAACAAGCATTGCTTGAAAATCTGGAGCGGGAAACGAGACTCGAACTCGCGACCCCGACCTTGGCAAGGTCGTGCTCTACCAACTGAGCTATTCCCGCATTGCAACTACAACGTAACGCCATGAAGTGGCGTCCCCTAGGGGACTCGAACCCCTGTTACCGCCGTGAAAGGGCGGTGTCCTAGGCCACTAGACGAAGGGGACGCGGCCCGGAGCTTACAACAGCTTTTACGCTTTCTTCCGGCCTTCGTCGCTTTTACCCTCAGGCTTCGCGTCGAAGTGGCGCGCATTCTAGGGAGCGTTTTAGCACCCGTCAACCCTTCGGCAAAAAACTTTTAAAATCAAAGGGTTCAGGTCAAAAACTGACACGGAGCTATCAGCAGGGTGGCCAACCCTCTACACTCCCGCAGAAAACGCACACGGGAGCTGTATAAAGATGTCGCCACTCGTGATCACCCTGATGGTGATAGCCGGCCTGGTCGTACTGCTGATCATCGGCTACGCCAACCATATGGTGGAGAACAGCAAGCTGGAGAAAGCGCGCCTGCGCGCCGATCTCAACGACAGGCTGCGCCGTACCAGCGCCCTCTCCGACAGCCTGCCCGGCCAGTTCATGACCCCCGAACTGAAACTGCTGCTCACGCGTCTGCAACTGCTGTTCTGCGAGCGCTTGCTGCCGCTGGACAAGGGCAATGCCCAGCTCAAGGTCAAGGCCGAAGAATTGCGCGGCCTGGTGGCCCAGGGCGAGGCGATGCCGATCCGCAACGCGCCCCTGAAGATCGCCAACGAAGCCCAGGCCAAGGAAATCCGCTTCCAGCTGGAAACCCTGCACGGCCAGCTGACCCGCTCCGCCAAGGACGGGTTCATGCCGGTGAACGATGCCAAGCGCTGGGTCAACGAGATCCGCGGGATGCTGGTGCAGCTGCATATCGAGTTCTTCACCAACCTCGGCCTGCAGGCCCTGCAGGAAGGCCAGCCACGCCAGGCACGCCTGGCCTTCGAGCGCGGCGTACAGTACCTGCAGAAGCAGCCGGAACCCGCCCGCTACCAGAACCAGCTGCAGCAGTTGCAGAACCAGTTGGCCCGCGCCAATGCCCTGGCCCTGGACAAGCAGCCGGCCGCCGACGAACCCAGCGAGCTCGGCGAAGCGCTGAAATCCCTGGACGATGAAGACACCTGGAAGAAGAAGAACATCTACGACTGACAGGCTCCGCTCAGACAAGGACCCCCACGATGAGCATCACCCTCTACGGCGCCCCGCTCTCCCCCTTCGTGCGCAAGGTACGCCTCTTCCTCCTGGAAAAGGGGATCGACTACCAGCTCGAGATCATCACGCCCTTCGGCCAGCCCGCCTGGTACCGCGAGCTGAACCCGCTGGGACGCATCCCGGCGATGCGCGACGGTGACTTCACCCTCGCCGACTCCAGCGTCATCTGCCAGTACCTGGAGGACAAGCACGCCGACCTGCCGCCGCTCTATGGCCGCGACGCCGAGCAGCGCGCCCGGGTGCGCTGGCTGGAGAAGTACGCCGATTACGAGCTGGCACCGCTGACCACCTTCTGCGTGTTCCGCAACCGCGCGCTCAAGCCGACCATGGGCCAGCCCTGTGACGAGGCGGCCGTGCAGGCGGCGCTGCAGGACAAGCTGCCGCAGCATTTCGATTACCTGGAAAGGACGCTGGGCGACGCCGAGTTCTTCGTCGGCGCCCAGCTGACCCTGGCGGACCTGGCCCTGTGCTGCCAGCTGATCAACATGGAGCACGGCACCGAGCTGCTGGACAGCGGCCGCTGGCCGGCCCTGGCGGCGCACTACCAGCGCATCCGCGCGCGGGAGTCGGTGCAGACGGTTCTGCCCGGCGAGCAACGGACCCTGGCCAAGCTCAGCGGCGCGGCCTGACCGCCCTGCCCCGCAGAAACGAAAAAGCCCGGCACTTGCCGGGCTTTTTCATGGCGCAGCCGATCAGCAGTCGGTCAGGCGCAGGAAGATCGCCGCCAGGTGCTCGATGCCGGCCTGGTCCTGCTCCTTGAAGCGGCCGATGCGCGGGCTGTCGAGGTCGAGCACGCCGATCAGCCTGCCGTCCTTCACCAGGGGCACCACCAGCTCGCTGTTGGACGCGCTGTCGCAGGCGATGTGGCCGGGGAAGGCATGCACGTCCTCGACACGCTGGGTCTCGCGGGTGCGTGCCGCAGCGCCACAGACGCCCCGGGTGAAGGGGATGCGCACGCAGGCGACCTTGCCCTGGAAGGGGCCGAGTACCAGCTCTTCCTGCTTGTTGAGGTAGAAGCCGGCCCAGTTCAGTTCGGGCAGCTCGTTATAGAGGAAGGCGGAAAACTGCGAGGCATTGGCGATGAAGTCGCGCTCGTCGGCGAGCAGCGACTCCAGTTGGGCCGCCAGCAGGGCGTAGCCCTCCAGGCCGGCACCGGCTTGTTGCAGGTCGATCATGGGGAAGTCTCCAGCAGCGCCCGGCCAACCCATTGGCGGGCGAATTGATAGGCGCAACGGCCATTGCGGTTGCCGCGCCCGAGGGCCCAGCGGATGGCCGCCTTCTCCAGCTCCTCGTTCCACTCCCAGGCCAGCCCGGCGGGGGCCAGGGACTCGATCCAGTGGCGCACCACGGCGAGGAAGTGCTCCTGGGTGAAGGGATAGAAGGACAGCCAGAGGCCGAAGCGGTCGGACAGGGCGATCTTGTCTTCCACCGCCTCGTTGGGGTGCAGCTCGCCGTCGACCATCTGCCAGTGCTCGTTGTCGCTCTCCTTCTCCGGCACCAGGTGGCGGCGGTTGGAGGTGGCGTAGAGCAGCACGTTGTCCGGTGCGCGCTCGAGGGAGCCGTCGAGCACGCTCTTGAGTACGCGGTAATCACCCTCACCGGACTCGAAGGAGAGGTCGTCGCAGAACATCACGAAGCGCTGCGGCAGCTTGGCCACCAGCTCCACTATGCGCGGCAGGTCGGCGAGATGATCGCGCTCGATCTCGATCAGGCGCAGGCCGACGCCCGCGTGAGCGGCCAGCAGCGCGCGCACCAGGGATGACTTGCCGGTGCCCCGGGCGCCCCACAGCAACGCATGGTTGGCGGGCAGGCCGTCGACGAACTGGCGGGTATTGCGCGCCAGCTGCTCACGCTGTGCATCGACGCCGATCAGGTCGGTGAGGTTGAGGTCGAGGCTGACTTCCAGCGGCTGCAGGTAGCCGCCGCGCCCCTCGCGGTGCCAGCGCGCGGCGAGGCAGTCGCTCCAGTCGATCTCGGGGCGCAGGGCGGGCAGCAGGGGCTCCAGGCGCGCGAGCACGGCATCGGCGCGCTCGAGGAAGGCATTCAAACGGGAATCCACAATAAACTCCTTGATTCAGCTCGGAGAGCCGGGCTGTCGGCAGGTGGGATAGGCTATGCTTGGCAAGCCCACGGAACAAGGCCAAATCTTCTCGCCCATGGATATCCCGCTCACCCAACGCCTGTCGTTCAAGCAGGCCAGCATCACCGTGCTGGTGGCGTTCGTACTCGGGACACTCCTCAGCATCATCCAGGTCGGCATCGACTACGCCAGCGAGAACGCCTCGCTGGAACGCGAGATCAATGCCCTGCTGGAAATCAGCCACAACCCTGCCGCCCGCATCGCCTACAACATCGACGCCGAACTGGCCCAGGAGCTGGTGCTAGGGCTGCTACGTTCGCCGGCAGTGATCCGCGCCGAGATCATCGACAACAGCGGCGCCGTGCTCGCCAGCGTCAACCGACCACGCACCGAAAGCGACTACCGCATCTTCAGCGACTTCCTGTTCGGCGAGCGTCGCGACTTCCAGGACCCGCTGTACATCGCCCACGCCCCCTCGGAGACCCTCGGCCTGCTGCGCCTGGAAGTGGACACCTTCGCCTTCGGCAACCATTTCCTGCGCCGCTCCATGCTCACCCTGCTGTCGGGCTTCGTCCGCAGCCTGTTGCTGTCGCTGATCCTCCTGGTGCTCTTCTACGGCATGCTCACCAAGCCCCTGGTGGGCCTGATCCGCGCCCTCAGCGAAGGCGACTCGCGCAACCCGGTGGACAACCGCCTGCCCTGCCCTCCCGGCCATGAACAGGACGAGATCGGCGTGCTGGTGGATGTGATCAACCGCCAGTTGGCCAACCTCTTCGCCGAGATGGAACAGCGCCGCGATGCCGAGGATCGCCTGACCCAGTACCTCGCCGAACTGGAGAACATCGTCTCGGCGCGTACGGCCGAGCTGAAAGCCACCAACAGCCGCCTCAGCCAGTCCAACCAGGAACTGGACATGGCCCGCACCCACGCCATTGAAACCGCCCAGGCCCGTGCCGCCTTCCTGGCCAACATGAGCCACGAGATCCGCACCCCGCTCAACGGCCTGCTCGGCATGCTCTCGCTGACCCTGGACAGCCCCCTGAACCCCGAGCAGCGCCAGCAGCTGACCATCGCCCACGACTCGGGCAACGTGCTGGTCGAGCTGCTCAACGACATCCTCGACCTGTCCAAGTTCGAGGCCGGCCAGCTTGAGCTGGAGGCCATCCCCTTCGACCTCGGCGTGCTGGTGGAAGACACCGCCAGCCTGCTCTCGCAGAACGCCGCACCCGGCGTGGAACTGAGCTGCGTGATCGACCCGCGCATGCCTTCGCTGGTGGTCGGCGACCCGACGCGGGTCCGGCAGATCGTCAGCAACCTGCTGTCCAACGCCCTCAAGTTCACCCGCTTCGGCCGCGTCGACCTGCGCGTCACGCCCACGGCCGAGGGCGTGACCGTCAGCGTGCGCGACACCGGCATCGGCATCTCCAGCGAGGCCATGCCCAAGCTGTTCCAGCCCTTCGCCCAGGCTGGCGCCGGCATCACCCGCCAGTTCGGCGGCACCGGGCTCGGCCTCGCCCTCACCCGGCGCCTCTGCGAAGCCATGAACGGCAAGCTGCACGTGCGCTCGGAAGAAGGCATCGGCAGCCTGTTCAGTGCCGAGCTGCCGCTGGCCAGCCATGCCAATGCCACGACGGCACCGGCGTTGCAGGGGCGCGTCATCGCCCTGTGCGCCGCAGGCAGCGGCCTGGCCGAACTGCTGAAGACATGGCTGCCGGCCTGGGGCATCAACTACCAGCGACGCGACGTCGACACCAGCCTGGCGGGCCAGGTGTTCGACCAGGTCATCACCGACTCGCCGGAACACCTGCAGCGCCTGCGCGGCGAAAGCACGGCGCCGATCCTGCTGATCACCGGCTACGGCAACTTCATCCAGGGCGAACAGGCCGCCCCGCTCGCGCCCCTGCAGCAGCTGGCCCGACCGCTGGCCCGCTCGGCGCTCTACCAGGCGCTGCGCCGCAGCCTGCAGGCCCAGCCGGACGAACCCGCACCCACGCCGGCACCCAAGCAGCGCCTGGCGCGCTCGGCACGCGTGCTACTGGTGGAAGACAACGCGGTGAACCAGTTGGTGGCCAAGGGCATGCTCGGCAAGCTGGGTTGCGAGGTGCTGATCGCCGCCCATGGGGGCGAGGCCCTGCAGATGCTCGCCGAAGAACCCGTGGACCTGGTGCTGATGGACTGCAACATGCCGATCATGGACGGCTACGAGGCCACCCGGCGCATCCGCCAGAGCGGCAACTGGCCGGGCCTGCCCATCGTCGCGCTGACCGCCAACGCCCTGCCGGACGAACGCGAACGTTGCCGCGCCGCCGGCATGGACGACTACCTGGCCAAGCCCTTCCGCCGGGAAGAGCTGGTCGCCCTGCTGGACAACTGGCTGCCGGCTACCCAGCCAACCCAGTGAAGCGCCCGAGCAGTTCGGACAACCGGCTGCGCAGCTCCACCATCTCGTTGAGGTCCAGGCCGCTGCTGCAGATCAGCTCCGCGCGCAGCGCCGGCACCTGCTCGCGCAGCGCGACGCCGGACTCGCTCAACCCCAGGTGCACCTCGCGCTCGTCATGGGCCGCACGACGGCGCAGCACATGGCCGAGCTGCTCGAGGCGCTTGAGCAGCGGTGTCAGGGTGCCGGAGTCCAGCATCAGACGCTCGCCCAGGGCCTTCACCGTGGGCTGCTCGGGCGGCATGGCGTGCCACTCCCAGAGCACCAGCATGACCAGGTACTGCGGGTAGGTCAGGCCCAGCTGTTCGAGCAGGGGCCGGTAGCCACGGATCACGGCGCGCGAGGCGGCGTAGAGCTTGAAGCACAGCTGGTTGTCCAGCAGCAGGTCGGCGTCGGGCGATTCGGGCAGGGTCATTTCAGCAGCGCTTCGATCTCGGCGGTGAGCTCTTCCGGCTTGGTGGTCGGCGCGAAGCGCTTCACCTGGCGGCCTTCGCCGTCGATCAGGAACTTGGTGAAGTTCCACTTGATGCCCTTGCTGCCCAGGAGGCCGGGCGCGCGGTTCTTCAGCTCGACATAGAGCGGGTGGGCGTCGGCGCCGTTGACGTCGATCTTCTTGAACAGCGGGAAGCTGACGCCGAAGTTCAGCTCGCAGAATTCGGAGATGGCGCCCTCGTCACCCGGCTCCTGCTTGCCGAACTGGTTGCAGGGGAAGCCGAGCACCACCAGGCCCTTGTCCCTGTACTGCTGCCAGATGCTCTCCAGGCCCTTGTACTGCGGGGTGAAGCCGCACTTGCTCGCGGTATTGACCACCAGCACGGCCTTGCCGCCGAAATCGGCCAGCGTCTTCTGCTCGCCCTTGATGGTGGTGACGGGGATATCGAAAAGCTTCGCGCTCATATGGTGTACCTGCAGTTGGAAGGGGGATGACGGCGACAAAAATAGCTCGCAATTGAATTGCGTGCAATTTAAATACAGCGAAAAAAGGCCCGCTCATCGGGCGGGCCCCTTCGATCAGCCTTCGCGAGGAACCAGCTTCAGCGACACCGAATTGATGCAGTAGCGCAGGCCGGTCGGGCGCGGGCCATCCGGGAACACATGGCCCAGGTGCGCTTCGCAACGGGCGCAGCGAACCTCGATGCGGTGCATGCCGTGGCTGAAGTCCTCCTTCTCCTCGATCGCACTGCCGTCCACCGGCTGGAAATAGCTCGGCCAGCCGCTGCCGGAATCGTACTTGGCATCGGAGTCGAACAGCGCCGCGCCGCAGCAGGAGCAATGGTAGATGCCCGGCGTCTTGGTGCCGTTGTACTCACCGGTGAAGGGACGTTCGGTGCCCCCCAGGCGACAGACGTGGAACTGGGCTTCGCTCAGCTCTTCACGCCAGGATTCAAGGGGTTTGTCCAGCTTTTCCATGGGTCACCTCGGCTACGGAAAAAAGCCCGACCAGTACCTTTTCCGGTCATCGGGCCGCACGTATCATGCGTGGCTTTAGACGCCAGTCTGGCAGCGGCGTTACAGGCTGCCAAGGCGCAGTTTCCTCAGATCGGGACACGAACCACCATGCAGGTCAGCAAATCGAACAAGCTCGCCAACGTCTGCTACGACATCCGCGGGCCCGTGCTCAAGCACGCCAAACGCCTGGAAGAGGAAGGCCACCGCATCCTCAAGCTGAACATCGGCAACCCGGCGCCGTTCGGTTTCGAAGCCCCCGAGGAAATCCTCCAGGACGTGATCCGCAACCTGCCGACCGCCCAGGGCTACAGCGACTCCAAGGGGCTGTTCAGCGCGCGCAAGGCGGTGATGCAGTACTACCAGCAGAAGCAGGTGGAAGGCATCGGCATCGAGGACATCTACCTCGGCAACGGCGTGTCCGAGCTAATCGTCATGTGCATGCAGGCGCTGCTCAACAACGGTGACGAGGTGCTGATCCCGGCCCCCGACTACCCGCTGTGGACCGCCGCCGTGAGCCTGGCCGGCGGCAAGCCGGTGCACTACCTGTGCGACGAGCAGGCCGACTGGTTCCCCGACCTCGAAGACATCAAGGCCAAGATCACCCCCAACACCAAGGCCATGGTGATCATCAACCCGAACAACCCCACCGGCGCCGTGTACTCCAGGGAACTGCTGGAGGGGATGGTCGAGCTGGCCCGCCAGCACAACCTGGTGCTGTTCTCCGACGAGATCTACGACAAGATCCTCTACGACGAAGCCGTGCACATCTCCACCGCTTCCCTGGCACCGGACGTGCTCTGCCTGACCTTCAACGGCCTGTCCAAGTCCTACCGCGTGGCCGGCTTCCGCTCCGGCTGGGTCGCCATCTCCGGGCCCAAGCAGCGTGCGCAGAGCTACATCGAAGGCATCGACATCCTGGCCAACATGCGCCTGTGCGCCAATGTGCCGAGCCAGCATGCGATCCAGACCGCCCTGGGCGGCTACCAGAGCATCAACGACCTCGTGCTGCCCAACGGCCGCCTGCTGGAGCAGCGCAACCGTACCTGGGAACTGCTCAACGACATCCCGGGCGTCAGTTGCGTCAAGCCCATGGGCGCGCTCTACGCCTTCCCACGCATCGACCCGAAGGTCTGCCCCATCGTCAACGACGAGAAGTTCGTCCTCGACCTGCTGCTCTCCGAGAAGCTGCTGATCGTCCAGGGCACTGCCTTCAACTGGCCGTGGCCGGACCACTTCCGCGTGGTCACCCTGCCCCGCGTCGACGACCTGGAGCAGGCCATCGGCCGCATCGGCAACTTCCTCAAGTCCTATCGCCAGTAAGGAACGCCAGCATGGGCCAGGCCAGACGCTACCTGCTCACCGGTGCCAGCTCCGGCATCGGCATGGCCCTGGCCCGGCGCCTCGCCAGCCAGGGGCATGACCTCGCCCTCGCCGCACGCCGCGAGGAAACCCTGCAGCAGTTGGCCGAGGAACTGCGCAGCCAGTACGGCCGCACCATCGCCGTGCTGCCGCTGGACGTCACCGACTACGCCGCCTGCCAGGACGCCGTAGGCCTCGCCCGCAACGCCCTGGGAGGGCTCGACGGTTTGATCGCCAACGCCGGCATGGGCCTGGCGGGCAAGGCCGGCAGCGGCCGCTTCGAGCGCTACAGGCAGACCCTGGAAACCAACCTGCTCGGCGCCATCGCCTGCCTCGATGCCGCCACCGAACTGTTCCGCGAACAGGGCCACGGCCACCTCGTCGCCATCGCCTCGGTCGCCGGCAAGCGCGGCCTGCCCGCCACCGCCGGCTACTCGGCGAGCAAGGCCGGGCTGATCAGCTACATGGAATCCCTGGAGCTCGAACTGCACCGCAGCCCCATCGCCACCACCCTGATCCTGCCCGGCTACATCGATACGCCGATCAACCAGGACGCCGGCCCACGCCCGTTCCTCATCGACGTCGAACGCGGCGCCGAACTGATCGCCCGACACATCGAGAAACGCTCCCGCAGCGCCTATGTGCCCGGCTGGCCCTGGGCCCTGATCGGACGCCTGCTGCCCCTGCTGCCCACCTCGCTGATCGCCAGGGCTCTGTGACCATGGACCTGCAGATCGACGACTTCTACAAGGACTGCGCGGCTGGCATGCTGATGCTCTACCAGGCCTTTCCGCGCAAGGTCGCCCTCTATATCGAGGACCTGATCGGCCACGAGGAACCCGACGAGTTCGGCCTCCCCAGCAAACGCCACCAGGGCTGCCTGGGCGCCCTGATCTGGCTGGCCGAAGAGGGCTACATCCGCTACGAAAGCACCATCCGCTACGAGGCGCTGGACCAGGCCGTACTCAGCGAGAAAGGCTTCCTGCGCCTGTCCCGCACCCTGCCCCATGCCGTGCGCAGCGACGATGAACTGCCACCCAGCGTGCGCCGCGTCCACGCCACCCTCGCCCACCAGCTGCGCGAGGCCCTGGCCAGCCGCAACAGCGAACGCACCGCCCGCCTCACCCGGTTGCTCTTCGTCGGGACCGGCGGCACGACAGGCGACACAGTTTGAAATAGAGCCCAGGTTGAATAGGCATCTGGCGCACCTTATATAACCCCGCATTACACCGTCTTTCCCTGAGGAGACCGCTTTAACCATGATGCGCATCCTGTTGTTCGTGGCCACCAACCTCGCAGTCCTGGTGATCGCCAGCATCACCCTGAAGCTGCTGGGCGTAGACCGCTTCACTGGCCAGAATTACGGCAGCCTGCTGGTGTTCTGTGCCGTATTCGGCTTCGCCGGCTCCCTGGTCTCGCTGTTCATCTCCAAGTGGATGGCGAAGATGAGCACCGGCACCGAAATCATCACCCAGCCCCGCACCCGCCACGAACAGTGGCTGCTGCAGACCGTGGAGCAACTGTCCCGCGAAGCCGGTATCAAGATGCCGGAAGTGGGCATCTTCCCTGCCTACGAGGCCAACGCCTTCGCCACCGGCTGGAACCGCAACGACGCCCTGGTCGCCGTGAGCCAGGGCCTGCTGGAGCGTTTCTCGCCCGATGAGGTGAAGGCGGTGCTGGCGCACGAGATCGGCCACGTGGCCAACGGAGACATGGTCACCCTGGCGCTGATCCAGGGCGTGGTGAACACCTTCGTGATGTTCTTCGCGCGCATCTTCGGCAACTTCGTCGACAAGGTGATCCTGAAGAACGAGGAAGGCCACGGCATCGGATACTTCGTCGCGACCATCTTCGCCGAGCTGGTCCTGGGCATCCTCGCCAGCATCATCGTCATGTGGTTCTCGCGCAAACGCGAATACCGCGCCGACGAAGCCGGCGCCCAGTTGGCCGGCACCAACGCCATGATCGGCGCCCTGCAGCGCTTGCGCGCGGAACAGGGCGTGCCGGTGCAGATGCCCGACAGCCTCACCGCCTTCGGCATCAACGGCGGCCTGAAGAACGGCCTCGCCGGCCTGCTGATGAGCCACCCGCCACTGGAAGACCGCATCGAGGCCCTGCGCCGCCGCGGTTGATCCACGGCAAACGAAAAAGGCGGCCAACCGGCCGCCTTTTTCATGTCCGCGCGATACCCCTAGCGGCGCTGCAGGCGGAACACCGGCTCGAACAGCTCATCCAGCCCACGGGAGGCAAACTTCCAGTTCTTCTCCAGCACGTCCTGGCGCTCCAGCAGCTCCACGCGCCAATCCGCCCCGAAGCGCTGCCGCACCTCCGCCTCCGGCACCGAGAACGGCGGGCCGTCGAGGCGTTCCTGTCCATATTCCAGGGTCACCATCAGCCCTTCGCAGCGAGCCGGAAGAATCGAACCCAGATGCGCCGCATAGCGTTCGCGCATATCCGGCGGCAGGGCGATGAGCGCCGCGCGGTCATAGAGCCCGGTACAGTCCGCGACCTCCCGCGCATCCAGGGCGAAGAAATCACCCAGGAGAATCTCGACGGCGCCCGCGCTGTAGCGGATCAGGGCGCCCTCATCGCGGATCTCGGGCTGCAACCCCTGCTCGGCGAAGAACCCGGTCACCGCCTTCTCCGCCAGTTCCACCCCCAGCACCCGATACCCCTGTGCGGCCAGCCAGGCCAGGTCCAGGGTCTTGCCGCACAAGGGCACCAGCACCCGCGAGCCAGGCGCCAGGCCAAGCGCGGGCCAGTAGTGCCGCAAATAGGTGTTGACCTCATCCAGATGAAAACCGATCTGGTCGTTGGCCCATCTGTCCTGCCAGAAACGCTCGTGCACGATCCACCTGCCGATTCGATAGGAACACTCAAGAATTTATGCTGGATGCCGATACGTCCAGCCCCGAAGATGGCGCTCATCCTAACGGAGGAAGCGCCCGATGTTACCCAGTCTTTTCATTTCCCATGGCTCCCCGATGCTCGCACTGGAACCTGGCGCCAGTGGCCCCGCGCTTGCGCGGCTCGCCCGCGAGCTGCCACGCCCGGAAGCGATCCTGGTGGTCTCCGCCCACTGGGAAAGCGAGCGCCTGGCCATCAGCGGCGGCACGCAGCTGGAGACCTGGCACGACTTCTACGGCTTCCCGCCCGAACTCTACGCGGTGCGGTACCCAGCCCACGGCGCCCCGGCGCTGGCCGCCGATGTGCAGCGTCTGCTGAGCGAACACGACCTGGACGCCGCCATCGACCCACGGCGCCCTATGGACCATGGCGTCTGGGTGCCGCTGTCGCTGATGTACCCGGAGGCGGATGTCCCGGTGCTGCAACTGTCCCTCCCCAGCCGTCTCGGCCCCGCCTTCCAGACCCGCGTCGGCCGCGCCCTGGCTGCCCTGCGCGAACGCGGCGTGCTGCTGATCGGCTCCGGCAGCATCACCCACAACCTGGGCGAGCTGAACTGGCGCGCCGGGCCGGAAGTGATCACCCCCTGGGCCCTGGAATTCCGCGACTGGATGGTCGAGCGCCTGGAGGCTGGCGACGAGGAAGCCCTGCACGACTACCGCACGCTGGCACCCCACGCCCGCCGCAGCCATCCCAGCGATGAACACCTGCTGCCGCTGTATTTCTCCCGTGGCGCAGGCGGTGACTTCGGCGTGGCGCACAAGGGCTTCACCCTCGGCGCGCTGGGGATGGATATCTACAGGTTCGGTTGAGCGCGAGGAAGGGCAGCCCTGCAGCCTTGGGCGAATGAATTCGCCCCTACAGGAGTGCCCCCAAACCACCGCCCATAAAAAAGCCCCGCGAGTGCGGGGCTTTTTCGTCAGGCGTGGATCAGTCTTCGCGATAGCGGCGCAGCTTCAGGGACTTGCCCGCGACGCGGGTGTCCTTGAGCTTGCCCAGCAGGCGATCCAGGCCGTCTTCCGGCAACTCGATCAGGCTGAATGTCTCGCGGATCTGGATGCGACCGATGGCGTCACGTGCCAGGCCACCCTCGTTGAGGATGGCGCCGAGCAGGTTCTTCGCGGCGATGCCGTCGCGAGTCCCCAGCGCGGTGCGGCAACGCACGCGGCCTTCGGTCAGCGGCAGCGGAGCACGACGCTCGCGGTACTCGCTGCGCTCAGTGCTGCGCTCGCCATCACGCTCACGACGCTCGCGCGGCTGGGAGGCGCTCGGCACCAGCGGCTGCTCGCGCTCGACGTCGGCGAGGTTCAGCGCCTGACCGTTGGTGGCCTTGCGCAGCAGCGCTGCGGCCAGGGCACGCGGGCTGCAGCCGATGTCGGCGATCAGGCGATCCAGCAGCTCGCCATGGCTGGCCTCGGCATCGGCCACCAGGGGCGCGAGGCTGGCGGTCAGCTTCTTGATGCGCGCGTCCAGCACCTGCTGGGCGTTGGGCAGGCGGACTTCGGCGACCTTCTGGTTGGTCACGCGCTCGATCACCTGCAGCATGCGGCGCTCGCGCGGGGTGACCAGCAGCAGTGCACGACCATCGCGACCGGCACGGCCGGTACGGCCGATACGGTGCACGTAGGACTCGGGGTCGTACGGCATGTCCACGTTCACCACGTGGGTGATGCGCGGTACGTCGATACCACGGGCAGCGACGTCGGTGGCGACGACGATGTCCAGGCGGCCGTCCTTGAGGGACTCGATCACGCGCTCACGCTGGTTCTGGGCGATGTCGCCGTTCAGCGCAGCGGCCTTGTAGCCCTTGGCTTCCAGGGCGGAAGCCAGGTCCAGGGTGGCCTGCTTGGTACGTACGAAGGCGATCAGGGCGTCGAATTCCTCGACCTCCAGCAGGCGCAGCACGGCACCGACCTTCTGGTCGGCATGGACCATCAGGTGAGCCTGCTCGATGCGGGCCACGGTCTGGGTCTTGGCGGCGATCTTGACGTGCTGCGGCTCTTTCAGGTGACGCTCGGCGATCGAACGGATCGACGGCGGCAGGGTGGCGGAGAACAGCACGCTCTGACGGCTTTCCGGCAGGGCCTGGAAGATCACTTCCAGGTCGTCCATGAAGCCGAGCTTGAGCATTTCGTCCGCTTCGTCCAGGACCAGTTGCTGCACGGTGGCGAGCATCTGCTCGTCACGGCGCAGGTGGTCGCACAGGCGGCCGGGGGTGGCCACGATCACCTGGGCGCCCTGGCGCAGGGCCTTGAGCTGCGGGCCCATGGGCGCGCCGCCATAGACGGCGACCACGTTCAGGCCGGGCATCTGCTTGGCGTAGGTTTCGAAGGCGGTGGCGACTTGCAGTGCGAGCTCGCGGGTCGGTGCCAGGATCAGCGCCTGCGGCTCGCGTTTGGCCGGATCGATACGGGAGAGGATGGGCAGCGCGAAGGCTGCTGTCTTGCCGGTACCGGTCTGGGCCTGGCCAATCATGTCGTGGCCGGCGAGGATCACCGGAATCGACTGGGCCTGGATGGGAGATGGCTCTTCATAGCCGACAGCCGAGATGGCTGCGAGAACGTTGGGATGAAGTCCGAGCGCGGCGAATCCGCCGATATCCTGGGTCATGGGTCTGCCTCATGTGCATCCGCAAAGACCCAAATCCCAGAGCTGCATATGCCGAAAGACCTTGTGGGTCACCCTGGCAGCCTGGGAGAGAATTTGCGAGTTGCTTATTGATATGGATGTAACGTCAAGGGTAGTCCGCGAAGCGGACGGTGCAGCCGAAGGCGAATGCCTCGAAAAATGCAGTTCCTGAACGGGGCCGGTTAAGGCCGGCGCAAATCATACCGGAAAAAGCTGACCGTCGCGCGTGTTTTTCACATGTTCGTCATCAACGCCGCCGGACGGTCATTCCCCGTGGACAACGACCCACGCCCCGGCTATATCCTCCATGCCCCCGCCCCTTCCACGCCAAAGGACCCACCCATGACCCAAGCCACCCCTGGCCGCGTTAGCCGTGAGAAACGCGGCCACGTCCTGCTGCTCGGACTGGACCGTACCGCCAAGCGCAATGCCTTCGACCAGGCGATGCTCGATGACCTGGTCACTGCATTGGGCGAATACGAGCGCGATGACGACGCGCGCTGCGCGCTGGTCTTCGCCCATGGCGAGCACTTCACCGCGGGGCTGGACCTGGCCAATGTCGCCGAGACCTTCAGGAACGGCTGGCAGTTGCCGGAGGGCGCGGTCGACCCCTGGGGCACCTTCGGCGGCGAGCGCCTTTCCAAACCGCTGATCCTGGCCGTACAGGGCTACTGCTTCACCATCGGCATCGAGCTGATGCTGGCCGCCGACATCAACCTCTGCGCCAGCAACACCCGTTTCGCGCAGATGGAGGTACAGCGCGGCATCTTCCCGTTCGCCGGCGCCACCCTGCGCCTGCACCAGGCCGCCGGCTGGGGCAACGCCATGCGCTGGCTGCTCACCGGCGATGAGTTCGATGCCCACGAGGCCTACCGCCTCGGCCTGGTTCAGGAAGTGCTGGCCAGCGAGGAGCTGATGCCCCGTGCGTTGTGGCTGGCAGAACGGGTCGCCGCGCAGGCACCGCTGGGCATCAAGGCCACCCTCGCCTCGGCGCGCCAGACTGTGAGCGAAGGCGAGCAGGTCGCCGCTCGCAACCTGCCGGCGGTGGCCAAGCGCCTGCTGGGCTCCGAAGACGCCCAGGAAGGCGTACGCGCGATGCTCGAACGCCGTCCGGGCGAATTCAAGGGGCGCTGATCCTGGCGACAATCACCCTGGTGCTGCTGCCGGGCATGGATGGCAGCGGCGAGCTCTTCGCTCCATTGATCCAGGCACTGGGTAGCGACCTGCACACGCAGGTCGTGCGCTATCCGGCGCAGCAACCGCTCGGCTATGCGCCATTGATGGATCAAGTCAGGCAGCAACTGCCCCTTGGCCGGCCATTCATCCTGCTCGGCGAATCCTTCTCCGGCCCCATCGCCATCAGTCTCGCGGCCGATCGCCCCGCCGGGCTGCGGGGACTGGTGCTCTGCTGCACCTTCGTCCGCAACCCTCACCCCCGCCTCGCGTGGCTGAGCGGCCTGCTGCCGCTTCTGTCTCCGCGGCAGGCTCCCCGCGCCCTGCTGAGCCAGTTGCTGCTCGGCAGGTTCGCCACCCCGGCACTGAACCAGGCCCTGGTCGACGCACTGGCGCCGTTGTCATCGGCGACCCTGCAGGCCCGGCTGCGCGCGGTGCTGGATGTGGATGCCACCGGGCACCTGCAGCGGATCCAGGTGCCGCTGCTGTACCTGCAGGCGGCGGAGGATCGGCTGGTGCCAGCTGACGCTGCCCGGCTCATCGAACGCTATTCAGGGGACTTTCGATGCCTGCGACTGGAGGCCCCGCACTGCCTGCTGCAAGCCAGGCCGCACGAAGCCGCCCAGGCACTGGAAGGCTTCGCTAAGACGGTCGGGATCGATCAGGGCGATCAGGTCGCCGGGCGCAGCACGTCCAGCAGGGGTTGCAGCGAGTAGCCCAGGCGCGGCGCCAATGCCTCGCAGCGGGCGGCCAGGGCCTCGACGTCCAGTTGCTGCTCGAGATCGGCGGGGACGATGAGGATGACGTTGCCCTCCTTCACCGGGCACTCCCAGTAGTGGCGGTGGTAGAGACCGCGCAGCAGGGCGGCGCCCAGCGGACGACCGTCGTTGCCGGCCCACTGGTTGATCACCAGCCAGCCACCGGGGTTGAGGCGCTTCTGGCAGTTTTCCAGGAAGCGCCAGGCGAGGTGGCCGACGCCGGGGCCGGTGTCGGTGTAGAGATCGACGAAGATCAGGTCGGCGGTCTCGGCGCTGTCCAGCAAATCAAGGGCATCACCGATGCGCACCGTGAGGCGCGGGTCGTCGTCGAGGCCGAGGTATTGCATGGCCAGGCGCGGCACCTCGGGACGCAGCTCGACCACTTCCACATCGTCCAGCGGCAGGAATTTCATGCACGCCTGGGTCAGGGTGCCGGCTCCCAGGCCGAGGAACAGTGCGCTCTCCGGGTACTCGTGGCACAGCGCGCCCAGCAGCATCGCGCGGGTGTAGTCGTACTCCAGCCAGCAGGGATCGGCAGTGAAGACGCAGCTCTGCTCCACCGCCTCGCCGAACTCGAGAAACCGGTACTCGCCCACTTCCAGCACGCGGATGACACCGAACTCGTCATGCACCTCCGCCAGCAAACGCTCCTCGCGCATCGCCACTCCCCCGTCCGCCCCCCGTGACATTTCGCACCAGGGGCGCGCCACAAAGGCGCCGTTTGCCATTGAAGCGAGGTGCCCTCACCTCGCCATAATCCGGGCATGCCGCAGGCCCAGCCAGGCGCTGCCCGAAAAAACCCGAGAAGAATAACAGCCAAGAGGTGTATCCCACTCATGTACGCCATCATCGGCGCCGGCCCCATGGGCCTTTGCGCGGCCCGCCAGTTGCAGAAGCATGGAATCCCCTTCGTCGGCTTCGAATTGCACGAGGACGTGGGCGGGCTCTGGGACATCGACAACCCCCACAGCACCATGTACGAGTCCGCGCACCTGATCTCCTCCAAGCGCACCACCGAGTTCAGCGAATTCCCGATGGCCGACGACGTGGCGCCCTACCCGCACCACAGCGAGATGCGCCGCTACTTCCGCGACTACGCCGAGCATTTCGGCCTGCGCGAGCACTACCAGTTCGGCACCCGCGTCCAATCGCTGGAGCGCCAGGACAAGGGCTGGAGGCTCACCAGCGAGCGCAACGGCGAGCGCCGCGAATGGCAGGTGGATGGCGTGCTCATCGCCAGCGGCACCCTGCATGCGCCCAACCAGCCGGAACTGCCCGGCCGCTTCGACGGCGAGCTGCTGCATTCGGCCGACTACCGCTCCCCGGCGCTGTTCGAGGGCAAGCGCGTGCTGGTGATCGGCTGCGGCAACTCGGCCTGCGACATCGCCGTCGACGCCGTGCACCGCGCCCGCTCGGTCGATATCTCGGTACGCCGTGGCTACTACTTCCTGCCCAAGTTCCTCCTCGGCCGCCCAATCGACACCTTCGGCGGCGCGGTGAAGCTGCCACGCCCGCTCAAGCAACGCATCGACGGCGCCCTGATCCGCGCCCTCATCGGCAAGCCCTCCGACTACGGCCTGCCCGACCCGGACTACCGCCTCTACGAATCCCACCCGGTGGTGAACTCCCTGGTGCTGCACCACCTCGGCCACGGCGACATCAAGGCGCGGCCCGACCTGGCCAGCGTCGAAGGCCGCCAGGTGGTGTTCCGCGACGGCAGCCGGGCGGACTACGACCTCATCCTCCAGGCCACGGGCTACAAGCTGGACTACCCCTTCATCGCCCGCGAGGAGCTGAACTGGCCCGAGCGCGCCGGGGCCCCGCAGCTGTACCTGAACATCTTCCATCCGCAGTACGACGACCTGTTCATGATGGGCATGGTGGAAGCGTCGGGCCTCGGCTGGCAGGGCCGCGCCGAGCAGGCCGAGCTGGTGGCGCTGTTCATCCGCCAGTGCCGGGCCGGCAGCGCCTCGGCCGAGGGCTTCCGTCGCCTCAAGGCCGAGCGCGCCGGGCAGCGCCTGGATGGCGGCTACGCCTACCTGGAACTGGAGCGCATGGCCTACTACGTGCACAAGGACAGCTACCGCAGCAGCGTGAAACGGCATATCGACGAGCTGCGCCGCGACCTGCGCGAACAGCCCGCCGACGCCCCCGCGCTGGCCTGAGGTGGGCGACGATGCCTGGCTCTGGCTGGGCCTGTTCATCCTCTTCGCCTATGGCCTGGAAGCCGTCACCGGCTTCGGCAGCACGGTGGTCGCCCTGTCCCTTGGCGCCCTGCTGCTGCCGATCGACCGGTTGCTGCCGGTGCTGGTGCCGCTGAACCTGCTGATGAGCGGCTACCTGGCCTGGCGCTACCGGCACCTGGCGGACTGGCCGCTGCTGCTGGGCGGCATCCTGCCGGCCATGCTCGTCGGCACCCTGCTCGGCTACGCCCTGCTGCCCTGGCTCGATGGCGACGCGCTGAAACGGGGCTTCGGCGTGCTGATCCTCTGGTTCGCCCTGCGCGAGCTGTGGCGGCAGAGGCGCGAACGCCCCCGGGGCCGCACGCCCCTCTGGATGACCCGCCTGCAGATCGGCGCCGGCGGCCTCTGCCACGGCCTGTTCGCCTCGGGTGGCCCGTTGCTGGTCTACGCGCTGGCCGCGACGCCCCTGGGCAAGGCGCGCCTGCGGGCCACGCTCGCCTGTGTCTGGCTCGGCCTCAACGGCCTGCTCAGCCTGGCCTTCCTGGTGGACGGCCGCCTGGTTCCCGCCCTGCCCCACCTGGCGCTCTACCTGCCGCTGCTGGCCATCGGCGTGGGGGCGGGCGAGTGGCTGCACCACCGCGTGGCCGAACGGTACTTCCGCACCGCCATCCACCTGTTGCTGTGCCTCTGCGGCGCACTGCTCGCCTGGCGTGCCTGAAGCGCTGGCAGCGCGGGGCCTTTCGGTTACCATGCGCCATCCGCCACACAGCCCTGATCGAGACCCTGATGAGCAACTTGTCGCCCAGCGCAGACTGGAGCCCGGAAAGCTGGAGAACCAAGCCGATCCTGCAACAGCCGACCTACCCGGACGCCGCGCGCCTGGCCCAGGTCGAGCAGACCCTGGCCAGCTACCCGCCCCTGGTGTTCGCCGGCGAGGCGCGCGAACTGCGCCGCCAGTTCAGCGAAGTCACCGAGGGCCGCGCCTTCCTCCTCCAGGGAGGCGACTGCGCCGAGAGCTTCGCCGAGTTCTCCGCCGCGAAGATCCGCGACACCTTCAAGGTGCTGCTGCAGATGGCCATCGTCATGACCTTCGCCGCCGGCTGCCCGGTGGTGAAGGTGGGCCGCATGGCCGGCCAGTTCGCCAAGCCGCGCTCGGCCGATGACGAAACCATCGATGGCGTCACCCTGCCCGCCTACCGGGGCGACATCGTCAACGGCATCGGCTTCGACGCCGCCAGCCGCGCGCCGGACCCGGAGCGCCTGCTGCAGGCCTACCACCAGTCCACCGCCAGCCTCAACCTGCTGCGCGCCTTCGCCCAGGGCGGCTTCGCCGATGTGCACCAGGTGCACCAGTGGAACCTCGACTTCATCGCCAACTCGGCGCTGACGGAGAAGTACAGCCAGCTCGCCGACCGCATCGACGAGACCCTCGCCTTCATGCGCGCCTGCGGCCTGGACAGCGCCCCGCAGCTGCGCGAGGCGAGCTTCTTCACCGCCCACGAAGCGCTGCTGCTGAACTATGAGCAGGCCTTCGTGCGTCGCGACAGCCTCACCGGCGGCTGGTACGACTGCTCCGCCCACATGCTCTGGATCGGCGACCGCACCCGCCAGCTGGACGGCGCCCACGTCGAGTTCCTGCGCGGCGTCGGCAACCCCATCGGCGTCAAGGTGGGGCCGAGCATGCCGAGCGAAGACCTGATCCGCCTGATCGACATCCTCAACCCGGACAACGACCCGGGCCGCCTCAACCTCAT
Source organism: Pseudomonas sp. Pc102 (assembly GCF_018408275.1). NCBI lineage: Bacteria > Pseudomonadati > Pseudomonadota > Gammaproteobacteria > Pseudomonadales > Pseudomonadaceae > Pseudomonas > Pseudomonas sp. Pc102. The sequence continues at coordinate 4,093,125 of NZ_AP021905.1, forward strand.
CGTGCGCATGGGCGCCGAGAAGGTCGGCGAGCACCTGCCGCGGCTGATCCGCACCGTGCAGGCCGAGGGCCGCAAGGTGCTGTGGAGCTCGGACCCGATGCACGGCAACACCATCAAGGCCTCCAGCGGCTACAAGACCCGCGACTTCGCCATCATCCTTTCCGAGGTGAAGCAGTTCTTCCAGGTGCACCAGGCCGAGGGCAGCCATGCCGGTGGCATCCACATCGAGATGACCGGGCAGAACGTCACCGAGTGCATCGGCGGCGCCCGCCCGATCACCGAGGACGGCCTCTCCGACCGCTACCACACCCACTGCGACCCGCGCCTGAACGCGGACCAGTCGCTGGAGCTGGCCTTCCTCATCGCCGAGACGCTGAAACAGGTCCGCCGCTGACGACGCCACCCCGGAAACGACGAAGCCCCGCAATCGCGGGGCTTCGTGCTTTCAGCGGGCTCAGGCGGCGGCGAAGAGTTCGCCGATGCGCTGCTGGGCACCCTTGATCGCATTGCTGCGCGGGTCTTCGCCGTAGGCCAGGCCTTCGGCACGGACGATCTCGATGTCGGTGATGCCGAGGAAGTTCAGCACCTGCACCAGGTAGGCCTCATGGGCCTGGCCGCTGGGCTGGCCGGCGTGGATGCCACCGGCGGTGGAGACGATCACCACCTTCTTGCCACCGGCGAGGCCCTTGGGGCCGTTCTCGTCGTAGGCGAAGGTCTTGCCGGCGACGGCGATGCGGTCGATCCAGGCCTTGAGCTGGGTCGGCACGGTGAAGTTGTACATCGGGGCACCGATGACGATGGCGTCGGCGGCGAGGAACTCCTCGAGGGTTTCCTCGGCCAGCTTCACTTCGGCCTTCTGCGCGGCGTCGCGCAGTTCCGCCGGGGTGCCGCCAGCCACCAGGCTGGCAGCGGAAAGGTGGGCGTAGGCATCGGTGGCGAGGTCACGGTAGCTGAGCTGGACGCCGGCATTGGCGGCCTGCCAGGCCTGCACCACGGCGCGGCTCAGTTGGCGGGAGGCGGAGGCGTCGCCGAGGATGCTGGAATCGAGGTGCAGAAGTTTCATGGGTATCCCCTGATCTGGCGATCACCGGATGTGATCGAAGTGGGGAGAATCCTATCCACGAAGCGAAAGCCTTATTAGTCGGCAAAAATGCGATGCACCGTCCCACCCATGAGACGAAACGGCAGATCAGCGCGACGAGGTCTGCAGGTCGCTCAGGGTCTGGGTGAAGAAGCGCACCGCCTCGGCGTTCAGCTCGCGGTGGATGGCGACCCGGTCGACGCCCTCGGCGTCCTGGCACAGCCGCGGCAGCATGGCGTCCATCTCGGCCGAGCACGGGGCCATGAACACGAAGTGCCCCGCCCCCGGCAGCAGGCGGAAATCCGGGGGATTGGGCAACCTGCGCTGCAGGGCCCCGGCGTTCTGCTCCAGTTGCAGGGTGCGATCGTCGTCGCCGGAATAGAGCAGCACCGGAACCTGTACCGGCTCCAGTTCCTTGCGGCCGAACATCAGGCCCAGCGGCGCCATCAGCATCAGCGCGCTGACCCGTGAATCGGCGATGGCTTCCAGGTCATCGCGGTCGGAGATCAGTTCGCCGGCATGCCCGCAGGCGTCGCTGTCTTCGGGCCACTGCCGGCAGTAGGCGCGCAGGCGCTCGGGCTCGGGCTGCGCGCCAGCGAGGATCAGCGCCGTCTCGCCACCGGCCGAGTAGCCGATCACCCCGACCCGCTCGGTATCCAGGCTGCCGGCCAGCATCGCGTCCTGCTCGGCGGCGTCGATGGCGGCGGTCAGTTGCAGCGGGCGACCGTAGAGGTTGCTCAGGGTGCCGCTGCGGCTCTGGTCCTTGTAGTTGTCACCGGTGTGCAGCACCGCCAGCACCACAAACCCGCGTCGCGCCAGTGCGGTGGCCAGGTCATGGTGGGCCAGGGGCGAGCCGCCGTTGCCGTGCGACAGCAGCACCAGCGGGAAATGGCCGCCGGCGATGGGGGCGTCCAGGCCGGCGTCGACCTGATAGAGGCCGAGCTCGGTACGCGTGGGCTCGCCCGCTGCCGGGTAGAAGGCGACCGCGCTCATCTCGCGCTGCTCGTCCACCGGGTCGGTGAGGACCAGGCGATGCACGCCGACCGCCTGTGCGCCGAATGCGGGGAGCGCCACCAGCAGCGACGCCAGGGCCAGTACTGCAGAAAGACGAACCAACATGGTGCTCACCTTCCGTTCCAGGTTCAGGAATCGGGCGTGCCTGCCATCAATTGCGCCTTGCTTCGTTCCTTGAGCCGGCAACGCCGACGGACCACTCCGCCGGCGCTACTCGCGTTGCATGGATCGCGCCACAGGAGCGTGACGCGGGGCAGCCGTCAGATGCCGCCGAGGAAATCCATCTTGCCGATCTTCACGCCGTTGTGGCGCAGGATGTTGTAGGCGGTGGTGAGGTGGAAATAGAAATTCGGCAGGGAGAAATTGAGCAGGAAGTCCTGGCCGGTAAAGCTGACCTCGTTGCCGCGCATCTTCAACACCACGGTGCGCGCCGCACTGCCCTCCACTTGCTCCGGGCGGATCTCTCGGATGAAGCCCAGGGTGCGCGCGATGCGCTCCTGCAATTCCGGGAAGCTCGCCTCGGTATCGGCGAAGGACGGCACTTCCAGTTCCGCCAGGCGGGCCGCGCAGCCTTTCACGGAGTCGGTGGCGATCTGCACCTGGCGCGCCAGTGGGAACATGTCCGGCGCCAGGCGCGCGCAGATGAATACCCCCGGGTCGATGCCCTGCGCCTCGGCATGGGCCGCAGCCTTGTCGAGGATGACGGAGAGATTGCCGAGCATGCGGGTGAAGACCGGGATGGAAGCCTCGTACATGGACAAGGACATGAGTGCTGACTCCGTGATGGCAGGGGGATCGGCCGGGCGAAGTGCCGGCGACGCTCCACGATACACCCGCAGCGGGCGGTGTGTGCAGCGGCGCGCGATTGTCCCGCCGCTGAAATCCGTGGCGCGGAATTCCCCGCCGATGCCATAGTTCGTCCCTTCCACAGGACGACCTTCATGCAAGATCTCAACGACCTCTTCTACTTCGCCAAAGTCGTCGAGCACGGCGGCTTTGCCGCGGCCGGACGCCTGCTGGGCATCCCCAAGTCGCGCCTGTCCCGGCGCATCGCCGAGCTGGAAACGCGCCTCGGCGCCCGCCTGCTGCAGCGCACCACGCGCAAGCTGGCGCTGACCGATGTCGGCGAGCGCTACCTGCGCCACTGCCAGGCGATGCTGCTGGAGGCCGAGCAGGCCGACGAAGCCGTGGCGTCGCTGACCAGCGAACCGCGCGGGCGTATCCGCGTGTCCTGCCCCACCGAGGTGGCACGCATGCGCCTGCGCCATGTGTTCCCCAGCTTCCTCCAGCGCTACCCGCAGGTGCAGCTGGAAGTGGTGCTGAGCAACCGCCGCATCGACCTGGTCAACGAAGGCGTCGACGTGGCGCTGCGTGTGCGTGAACAGTACGACGAGGACCCCTCGCTGATCTGCCGCCAGCTGAGCCCCGCCCGCGCCATGCTGGTGTGTGCGCCGAGCCTGCTCGAGGGCGTGACCCTGAACGGCCCGGATGACCTGCACCGGTTGCCGGCGCTCGGCGCTCTGGAGACCGACCGCCGCCTGCACTACCTGCTGCGCGACAGCCGGGGCAATCGCCGTGACATCGTCCTGGAAGCACGCCTGAGCATCGAGGACTTCGAGATCCGCAAGCTCGCTGCGCTGCAAGGCCTGGGCATGACCATGCTGCCGCAGATGAACTGCCAGCAGGAGCTGGAGGCCGGCACCCTGGTGCGCCTGCTACCGGGCTGGGAGCTGCCGGGCGGCAACCTGCAGGCGGTCTACACCCATCGACGCGGCATGCTGCCGGCGGTGCGTGCCTGGATCGAGCACCTGACCGAGGCCTGCCAGGCGGAGGGGCTGCAACCCATCTGATGCCTGCATGGGAGAGAAGCCGGGATAGAGAGGGATGGGAGATAGTTAGCTCGCTTTCATCCGCGCCCCGGCTGCGCGATGATGGCGCCACCCAGCCCCACCCGGACACGCCCCATGAGTGCCGCCGAGCAGTCTGCGACCGCCACCACCTTGCAGATCGTCTCCATCGTCTTCTTCACCTTCATCAGCTTCCTCTGCATCGGCCTGCCGCTGGCCGTGCTCCCGGGCTACGTGCACAACGACCTCGGCTACGGCTCGCTGTTGGCGGGCATCGTCATCAGCACCCAGTACGCCTCCACCCTGCTCTCACGCCCCGTGTCCGGCGGCGTGGCCGATCGCCAGGGGCCCAAGCGCGCCGTGCTCTACGGACTCGTCGGTTGCGCACTGAGCGGCGTGCTGACCCTGGCCTCCACCTCGCTGCAGCAGTTCCCCACCCTGAGCATGGCGCTGCTGCTGGCCGGGCGCGTCGCCCTCGGCGTGGCCCAGGGCCTGGTGGGCACCGGCTCGATCAGTTGGGGCATCGGCCGGGTCGGCGCCGAGAACACAGCCCGGGTGATTTCCTGGAACGGCATCGCCTCCTATGGCGCGGTGGCCCTGGGCGCGCCACTTGGTGTGCTGATGGTCTCGCATCTCGGGCTGTGGAGCATGGGCGCGCTGATCACCCTGCTCGGGCTCGGCGCCCTGGCGCTGGCCTGGAACAAGGCCGCCGCCCCCATCGTCCAGGGCGTGCGCCTGCCATTTCGCAACGTCTTCATGCGCATCGCCCCCAACGGCACGGCGCTGGCACTGGGCTCCATCGGCTTCGGCACCCTGGCCACCTTCGTCACCCTGTACTACGCCAGCCGCGGCTGGGACGGCGCCGCCTGGTGCCTGACCGCCTTCGGCTGCGCCTTCATCGGTGCGCGCCTGCTGTTCGCCGGCGCCATCAACAGCCGTGGCGGCTACCGGGTGGCCATCGCCTGCCTGGGCATCGAAAGCCTCGGCCTGCTCCTGCTGTGGCTCGCCCCGCAACCCTGGCTGACCCTCTGCGGCGCGGCGCTGACCGGCTTCGGCCTGTCGCTGGTGTACCCGGCACTCGGTGTCGAGGCCATCTCGCGCATTCCCGCTTCCAGCCGCAGCTCGGCCCTGGGTGCATATGCGGTGTTCTTCGACCTCGCGCTGGGCATCGCCGGGCCGCTGATGGGCGCCATCGCCAGCGGTTTCGGCTTCGGCGCCATCTTCATGGTTGCCGCCGGCATGGCCCTGGCGGGTATGCTGCTCGGCCTCTACCTGCTGCGCGTCGACGAACGTGGCGCGCCGGATCGCCACCCCTGAAGGAACGCCCATGACTGCCGACGAAATAGCCGCCTTCTGCCTGCAACTGCCGGGCGCCCGGGAAGACCTCAAGTGGGGCAGCAACCGGGTGTTCTCGGTTGCCGGCAACAAGATGTTCGCGATCCTCGACTTCCTGGGCGACGGCCTGGCCTTCAAGGTCGATGCCGATCTCTTCCTCGGCCAGGTCGATCGCCCCGGCATCCGCCCGGCGCCCTATCTCGCCCGCGCCCACTGGATCACCCTGGTGATGCCGCCACCGATGGGCGACGAAGAGCTGCGCGCAGCGCTGACCCGCTCTCACCAACTGGTGGTCGCGAAACTGCCGAAGTACAAGCGCGCCGGCCTGCTGCTGGACTGATCCCCCGGCTGCGACAATCGGCCCGCTGCGCAGGCGACGCGGCCCCTCTATCGTCCGCGTTCAACTCATAACAAGGACGTCACCATGCTTGCGCGCCTGTCCGCTCTCCTCGCCCTGGTCGCCTTCGGCGGCTATACCCTCCATGTCATGTCCATCAGCGAACAACCGCTGCTGGAGTTCGGCGCCCAGTTGATGAGCCGCCCGGATACGGCACAGGTGGTGATCGATCTCTACCTCGCCTGCGGCCTGATCGGCATCTGGATGTACCAGGACAACCGCCGCCAGGGACGCGGGCTCCTCTACCTGCTGCCCTTCTACCTGGTGACGGCCGTGTTCGCGTCCATCGGCCCGCTGCTCTACCTGGTGCTGCGCCGCCCCACCGCCAAGGAGTGAAGGATGAAGGCCACCGCACTGTGGCAGCACATCTGGAACGACCAGGCCCCGGCCAGGGGGCTCGAACAGCTGCGCCTGGACGGCAGGCAGGCGGACGCCTCGATGCTGGCCTTCGATGAAGGGGGCGAGCCCTATCGCCTGGTCTACCGGATGGATTTCGACGAGCGCTGGCGACCCAGGTGCTGCCACATCCGCGTCGAAGGCGGGTTCGGCGTGCGCGAGCTGCACCTGCGCCGCAATCCCCGCAACGAATGGCGCGACGGGCCAGGCAATCGCCTGCGAACGCTGGACGGCTGCCAGGACCTCGACCTCTGGCCGACGCCGTTCACCAACAGCCCGGCCGCCTGGCGTCTCGGCCTGGCGCACGATCAGCGCGAAGAGATCGCCGTCGTCTTCATCGAGGCGCCCACGCTCGAAGTGCGCGTGATGCATCAGGCCTACACGCGCCTGGACGCACGCCACCTGCTGTACCAGAACCTCGACGGCAGCGGTTTCCATGCCGTGCTCAGGCTGGCCGCCGACGGCCTGGTGGAGGACTACCCCGGACTGTTCCAACGCCTGCGCAGAGCGCCTCCCTGCTGAGGCCGTTGCCACCGCGAAGGCTCTAGGGCGCCATTCGCGGGAAAAATTCCCGATCATGAACTGTAAAGTCTTAGATACACTTCACAGAAATTTTCGGCTCAACTTTAGTGCGTGCAGGCCGATACCCGCTCTAAGCCTTGCGGAAGAACAATATGAGAAACAATCAGCCAGTCACTCAACGCGAACGTACTTTCCCCGCCCAGCAACGCCTGATCTCGACCACGGACAGCAAGGGTGTGATCACCTATTGCAACGAAGCCTTCACCGATATCAGCGGCTACAGCCGTGACGAGCTGATCCGCTCGCCGCACAACCTGGTGCGCCACCCGGACGTCCCGCCCGCCGTCTTCGCACACATGTGGACCACCCTGAAGAAGGGCCGCCCGTGGATGGGCATCGTCAAGAACCGCTGCAAGAACGGTGATCACTACTGGGTCAATGCCTACGTGACGCCGATCTTCGAAGGCAGCCAGGTCGTCGGCTACGAGTCGGTGCGGGTCAAGCCCACCGCCGAGCAGATCCGCCGCGCCGAGGCGCTGTACCAGCGCATCAACACCGGCAAGTCGGCCATTCCCGGGCGCGACCGCTGGTTGCCCGTGGTGCAGGACTGGCTACCCTTCATCCTCATCAGCCAGATCGGCTTCATGATCGGCGCCTGGCTCAACTCGCACTGGGGCTTCCTTCTCGCCGCGCTGCTTTCCGTGCCTCTGGGCCTCACCGGGCTGGCCTGGCAGAACCGCGGCATCAAGCGCCTGCTGCACCTGGCCGAACAGACCACGTCCGACCCGCTGATCGCGCAGATGTACACCGACAGCCGCGGCGCCCAGGCACGCCTGGAGATGTCCATCCTCAGCCAGGAGGCGCGCCTGAAAACCTGCCTGACCCGCCTGCAGGACACCGCCGAGCACCTCACCGAGCAAGCCAGGGAAGCCGATGCGCTGGCCCACAACAGCTCCGAGGGGCTGGAACGCCAACGCGTTGAGACCGAGCAGGTGGCCACAGCAGTGAACCAGATGGCCTCGACCACCCAGGAAGTGGCCAGCAATGTGCAACGCACCGCCGATGCGACCCAGGAAGCCAACCGCCTCACCGGCCAGGGCCGCAGCATCACCGCCGAGACCCGCGAGGCCATCCAGCGCCTGTCGCGCGCGGTGGGCGAGACCGGCGAGACCGTCACCCGCCTGGCACAGGACAGTAACGAGATCGGCGGGGTGGTCGATGTGATCAAGGGCATCGCCGACCAGACCAACCTGCTGGCACTGAACGCCGCCATCGAAGCGGCGCGTGCCGGTGAGATGGGCCGGGGCTTCGCCGTGGTCGCCGACGAGGTGCGTCAGCTGGCGCAGCGCACCGCCGAATCCACCGGGCAGATCCACCAGCTCATCGCCCAGTTGCAGAAGACCGCCGAGGAGGCCGTGCGCACCATGGAGGCCGGTCGCCGCCAGGCCGACGAAGGCGTGGAGCGCGTTCTGCAAGCCGACCAGGCCCTGGTGGGCATCAGCGAGGCGGTGGCCAACATCACCCAGATGACCGACCAGATCGCCGCCGCCACCGAGGAGCAGAGCGCCGTGGCCGAGCAGATCAACCAGAGCATCAGCAGCATCGCCCAGCTCGCCGACCAGACCTCCGGGGAGGCCCAGCGCACCGTGCTGCTCAGCGAAGAGCTGACCACCACCGCGCAAGGCCAGTACTCGCTGGTCGACCGCTTCAACCGCTGAGTCAACGGGTATGAAAAAGGGCGCCAGGGGCGCCCTTTTCCTTTGCCTGCCGGTTCACTCCATGATCAGGTTCATCACCAGGTGGACCATCAGCTCCTTCTGTCGCGGATCGCTCTGGGCCACCAACAGGGCGATGGCCGCGAGGGCGTTGTCGTTGATCTTCAGTTCGCCGTCCGTCTTCAGGTGGTGTCGGTTTCGCCTCAGGAACCAGATGAACAGAAAGGCTCCGATGCGCTTGTTGCCATCGGTGAAGGGATGGTTCTTGATCACCATGTACAGCAGGTTGGCCGCCTGTTCCTCGATGCTCGGGTAAAGGAACTGCCCGCCGAAGGACTGCACGATATTGCCCAGCAGCCCCTCGAAGCTGTCGTCCTTCGGCTGGCCGAACAGCTCGCTGGCCTCCCCCCTGAGCATCAGGTCGGCCTTCAGCGCGGCGATGCACTCGGCGGCCTCGCCCGGCTCGATCACATAGCGGATGTCCTCGGTGAAACCATCGCGGGCAAGGCGTTCGCCGTCGAACTGGTTGAGCAGCACGAAGGTACGCGCATAGCCGGCGATGACGCTCACCAAACCACGCGCCTCGGTCAGGCTGGCCCGATCCACCAGGCCGTCACGGAACAGCGTCAGGGTCTTCTGCAACTGCCCGATACGCGCCTGCTGCGCCTCCAGCCTTCGCCGGTTGAGGCTGTAGCCCTGGAGCAGGTGCTCCTTGAGCACGCCGTTGGCCCAGATGCGGAAACGCGTGCCCTGGGCCGACTTGACGCGATAGCCGACCGAGATGATGACGTCGAGGCTGTAGTGCGACGTGTCATAGAACTTGCCGTCCGCGGCAGTTATCCGGAAATCCCGGATAGCTGCCGACTCGCTCAGCTCTCCCTCACGGAAGATATTGCGGATGTGCTCGCTTATGGTTCGTACGTTCTTGTCGAACAGCTCCGCCATCTGCCGCTGGGTCAGCCAGACGGTCTCCCCCTCCATGCGTACCTCGGTAACGCTTTCCCCTTCCCGCTGGTAGATCAGAATCGGCAGGGATTCCTGCAAGGCATTCATGTCGTCGCCCTTCCTTGTGGTGATGGACTCCGCAGTCTGCTTGCACCCTGCCGGGTGATTGGCTCGCCGGCCTGTCAGGAACGTCCCTGTTCTGGCGTCCTGGCTCCGACGCCACTCAGTTGGACAGGGAGGTCGCCCGCTTCCGCGCCGATTGCCGGTGCAGCCCTGCGCAGGACCAACAGGTAGCGATGGAGAGCAGCGCGAGGAATGGCACGCCGAATACCAGGGTCATGCGGAACGCCGGCACGAAGGCGGTGGTGACCAGGATGGCCAGCATCAGGACCAGGCCCAGCAGCGTGCCATAGGGGAAGCCCCACATGCGGAAGGCCAACGGTTCGCTGCCCAGGCGCTGGTGATGGCGACGGAAGCGGTAGTGGGTGAGGAAGATCATCATCCAGGCGAAGAGCGCACCAAAGATGGAGATGGCCATCATCAGCATGAAGGACTGCTCCGGGAACGCCAGGTTGACCAGGGTCGCCAGGGCGATGCCGGTGCAGGAGAGCGCCAGGGCATTGAGCGGCACTCCGGCCTCGCTCAGCCGCCCCATCGCCTTGGGCGCGTGGCCGGCGCGGGACAGGCTGAACATCATCCGCGTGGTGGTGTAGAGCTGGCTGTTCATCGCCGAGAGTGCCGCCACCAGGATCACGAAGTTGATCAAGCCCGTGGCCCCCGGAATCCCCACCTGCGCCATGACGCTGACGAAGGGGCTCCGGGCACCCTGCCCCGACTGGTCCCAGGGCACCATGGCGAGGATCAACGCGAGGGTGAGCAGGTAGAACACCACCAGCCGCACCATGGTCACCTTGAAGGCCTTCTTCACCGCCAGTTCGGGCTGTTCCGCCTCGCCGGCAGCCACGGCGATCATCTCGATGCTGAGGTAGCTGAAGATGGCGATGATCACCGCGATCCATACCCCCGAAAGACCGTTGGGCATGAAGCCACCGTGCTCGAGGTAGTGATGGAAGCCGTAGTCCGGGTTCTGTCCTCCGAATACCAGCCAGGCACCCAGCAGGATGAAGGCGAGGATGGCGCTGATCTTGATGGCGGAGAACCAGTACTCGAAATGCCCGAACGCCTTGACGCTGATGGCATTGGTGAAGATCAGCACCGAGGAGAACAGCAGGATCCACACCCACCCGGCCACGTCGGGGAACCAGTGCTTCATGTACAGGGCGATGGCGGTGACCTCGGTCCCCACCGCCAGGACGATGGCCGCCCAGTAGGCGTAGCGCACCAGGAACCCGGCCAGCGGGCTGATGTAGAACTCGGCGTAGGCGCCGAAGGAGCCGGAGGTGGGATGGGCCACGGTCATCTCCGCCAGGCAGCCCATGAGCAGCAGCGCGATCAAGGCGCCGAGGGCATAGCTGACGAGCACCCCGGGGCCGGCGAAACCGATGGCGAAGCTGCTCCCCATGAACAGCCCGGTGCCGATCGCGCCCCCGATGGCGATCATGCTCATCTGCGCCGAAGTGAGCTGGCGCTTGAGCCCCTGCTCGCGAGCCGCGATGGCGGCGAATCCAGTCTTGGTGGTCATTTCGTGCCTCGTCCTTATTGTCGTTGTGCAGGCGTCAGAGAAGTTGCAGCGGGTATTCGATGATCACCCGCAGTTCGTTGTTGTCCGCGGTATCGGCACGGGCCACCTGCTCGGTTGAGCGGATGCTGGCCTGGCGCAGGCGCACGGACAGGTCCTTGGCCGAGCCGGACTGCACGACGTAGCGCAGCTCGATGTCCCGCTCCCAGCGTTTGCCGGCCTCGCCGTAGCGCTGGTAGGAGCCCGGCCCCCTGTGATGGCTGTCGTCGATGTGGTCACCGCGGATGTAGCGGGTCATGAAGCCCAATCCGGGTACGCCGAAGGGGGCCAGGTCGAGGTCGTAGCGCAACTGCCAGGAGCGCTCGTTCGGGGCGTTGAAGTCGAGCACCTGCACCGAGTTGGCGAGGTAGATCGATGTGCCGGGCTGGCGACCGAAGCCCAGGTAGTCGAATGGCTCGTCGCCTCGTACCCGCTGATGCGCCAGGGTCAGGGCGTGGGCGCCCTGGCTGTAGCGTGCGGAAGCGGACCAGGCGGTGGTGTCGATCTCACCCGCCAGTCGCCGACCCTGGTCACGGGTGCGATAGAGGTTGAAACCGAACGTCAGGGCACGCGCTTCATCCAGCCCGATACGGTGGCTGGCTCCCAGGTAGTGCTGGCGCCAGACGTCATCGAACCGCGAGGTGTAGGCGGACAGCCCGGTACCTTCCGCCGGGGTCCAGTCGAAGCCGGCGTAGTCGACCCGACGCGTCTCCACCTGGGCGAACAGGGCCTTGAGTGCGCCGTCGCCATTGGTGGAGTTGCCATCGTTGCCTGCGGTGAAATGACCGGCTTCCAGCAACAGGTCGTCGCGTTCGCGACTGGCCAGCGAAAAGCCGATGGCCATCGGCGTGAACAGCCGGGCGTTGCCGGTGCCGAACACGGGGTTCATCGGCGCCTGGCTGCCGTACTTCAGCTCGCTGCGCGAGATACGCAGCTTCAGCGCCGCGCCGGCCTCCGTGTAGTCGTCTTCGGGCCGCCCGGCCGAGTCGACGGGCAGCAGGTCGGTGCCGGTACGGGCGCGATTGCTGTCGAGCTTGAGCCCGAGGCTGGCGTACGCATCGACACCGACGCCCACCGTTCCCCGGGTATAGCCGGAGCTGTAGTCCAGCAGCATGCCGTGGGCCCACTCCTCCCGGTAGTTCTGCCCACCGGGGTTGTTGAGCATGTTGCGGTGGAAGTAGAAGTTGCGCTGGGTCAGCACCAGCCGGCTGCCCTCTAGGAAGCCTTCGGCCGGCTCCCCGGCCATCGCCTGGGGGCTGAGGGAAGCGCAGAGCAAGGCACACGCCATCGGAAAACGGGACTTCATCATCATCGACCTCTTCTTGTGGTTATGGGCTTGAGACTGGGCGCCCTTCCCGGAGCGCCCGGGCCGGGTCAGGTCACCTGCTTGCGGGCCATGAAGCGCTCTGCGCGCCAGGCATCGCTGTCGAGCACCTCACCGAGCGCCTCGGCGGCATCCCAGACATCGGTGAAACCGGTGTAGAGCGGGGTGAAGCCGAAGCGCATGATCCGCGGCTCGCGGTAGTCGCCGATGACGCCACGGTCGATGAGCGCCTGGATCACGGCATAGCCCTCGGGGTGCTCGAAGCTCACGTGGCTGCCTCGGCGGGCGTGCTCCAGCGGCGTCACCAGGGTCAGCGGGTGCTCGCCACAACGGGCACGGACGCGCTCGATGAAGAGGTCGGTCAGTGCCAGGGACTTCTCCCGCAGGGCCTGCATGTCGGTCTTCTCGAAGGCCTCCAGGCCGCACTCCACCATGGCAAGGGAGGTGATCGGCTGGGTGCCGCAGAGGTAGCGGCCGATCCCCGGGGCGGGCTCGTAGCGGGCCTCCATGCCGAACTGGCGGGCATGGCCCCACCAGCCCGTGAGCGGCTGCCAGACCAGCTCCCGCAGGTGCGGGGCGACCCAGACGAAGGCCGGCGAGCCCGGGCCGCCGTTGAGGTACTTGTAGGTGCAACCGATGGCGTAGTCGGCGCCGGAACCCTTGAGGTCGACCGGCACCGCGCCGGCCGAATGGCAAAGGTCCCAGATGGCCAGCGCACCGCACTCGTGTGCCAGCGCCGTGAGCGCGGCCATGTCGTGGAGGTGGCCGGTCTTGTAGTTCACCTGGGTGATCAGCGCGACAGCGGTGTCGGTGCCGATGGCCGCGGGCAACTCCTCCGGCGCATCCACCAGGCGCAGGCTGTAGCCCTGCTGGAGCATGTCGGCCAGGCCCTCTGCCATGTAGATGTCGGTGGGGAAGTTACTGCGCTCGGTGACGATCACCTTGCGCGACGGGTCCCGCTCGGCCTGCACACGAAGCGCTGCAACCAGCACCTTGAAGAGGTTGATGGATGTGGTGTCGGTGATCACCACTTCGTCCTCGCCCGCGCCGATCAGGCGAGCCAGCCGGTTGCCCAGGCGCTCCGGCAACGCGCGCCAGCCGGCGCTGTTCCAGCTGCCGATCAGGCCTTCGCCCCACTCCTTCTCCACCACGTCACGGGCCCTCTGCAGTGCGGACCTCGGCCGGGCGCCGAGGGAGTTGCCGTCGAGGTAGATAACCCCTTCGGGCAGGACGAATTCCTCGCGCAAGGGGCCGAGGGGGTCGCGGGCATCGAGGGCCAGGCAGTCTTCTCTTGTAGTCATGTTGATTCCTAGGCAGGCAGGCGACGCAGCACGGCGCGAACCGGGCTGGCATCGAGATGGGTGAACTTGAGCGGGAGGGCGATCAGCTCGTAGTCGCCCGCAGCGACGTCATCGAGCAACAGGCCTTCGAGGATCGCCATGCGCCAACGGCGAACGGCCTGGTGCGCTTCGAGCGTCTTGCTGTGCTGGGGGTCCAGCGACGGCGTGTCGATGCCCACCAGGCGCACGCCGTGGCGGGCCAGCAATTCGACGGCCAGCGGATCGATGGCCGCGAAGGCCTCGGGCCAGCTGTCGAGAGGCGCTTGCCGCCAGGTGCGGATCAGGGCCCGGGGCGGCAGATCATGCAGATACGGCTCCAGGTGCGCGGGCCGTACCAGGCCGCCGGCATCCAGGCAGTGGATGACCCGGCAAGGGCCGAGGTAGGGCGCCAGGTCGACCGCGCCGATCGCCGCACCGGACGCGTCGTAGTGCAGCGGCGCATCGGCATGGGCGCCCGTGTGGGGCGACAGGGTGATGCGCCCGACATTGACCGGGCAGTGCTCGTCGATGTGCCAGCAGCGCTCTTCCTGGAAGGGCGTATCGCCCGGCCAGGTTGGCGTGCTGGCGTCCAGCGGTGGACTGATGTCCCAGAGGGACTGGCCGTCTTGCATGATCGGGCTCCCGTGAAAGGAGGATGATCATGAGTCAGGGGCCGAAGAATGTTCGTGCTATCTTCGTCTCGAAAGCGGCACTTATTCGAAGATAATTTCGTCAGATAACAATTTACTGAAAGAATATTCAATGATCCTGGATACTACCGATCTGCGCCTCCTCCTCTGCCTGCAGCAGAACGGACGCATCAGCAACCAGGAACTGGCGGAGAAGGTCGCGCTCTCGCCCTCCGCCTGCCTGCGTCGGCTACGCAACCTCGAAGACGGAGGGGTGATCCGCGGCTATCGACCGCTGCTGGATGCCGAGCGCATGGGAATCGAGCTGGACGCCCTGGTGCACATCTCCATGCGCCAGGACGAGGATGGCTGGCACGAGCGCTTCGTGGAGCAGGTGCAGAGCTGGCCCGAGGTGGTGAGCGCCTTCATCGTCACCGGCCACAGCAACTATGTGCTGCGGGTCCAGGCGCGCAACCTGAAACAGTTCTCCGATTTCATCGTCAATCGCCTGAATCGCGCCCGGGGCGTCACCGACATCCGCTCCGAGATCATCCTGCAGCAGATCAAGGATGGCGGCGGCGTGCTCGACCTGCTCGCCGCGCGAAAGTAGCGCGCACTCAACTCGCCAGGAAGGCCGCCACGGCATCCGCCGCTCCGTCCATGTGCTGCTCGTGGGTCAGTCCCGATGCCTTGAGCGGCTTGAGGTCATGATCGCCTGCGGCCAGCCAGTGCAGATGGATCGACGGGGATAACGCGTAGCCGGTGACGGCAGGGCGGTCGCCAAGGGCATCGCGCTCGCCCTGGACGACCAGGGTCGGGGTCTTCAGGTCGGCCAGGTGGGCGACCCGGGGCTTCTCCGGTTTACCGGCCGCATAGAAGGGATACCCCAGGCAGACCAGCGCATCCGCGCCCAGCTCGTCGGCCACCAGGCTGGCCATGCGACCGCCCATGGACTTGCCACCGATGGCCAATCGCCCCGTGACTTGCTGTCGCACCTCGGCATGCACGGCCCGCCAGTGATCGAGCAATTGCCCCTGCGGATTGGGCGGACGCCTGCGCCCGTCGTCGCGCCGTGCCGCCATGTAGGGGAACTCGAAGCGCACCACCGCCACGCCCCGCGTGGCGAGCTTCTGCGCCATTCCCTCCATGAACGCGCTGTCCATCGGCGCCCCGGCACCGTGGGCCAGTATCAGGGTGTTCTTCACAAGGCCTGAAGGCCTGGTCCACAGCAGCATCGGGAAATCTCCGGTGGGCGGCGTCTGTTGATCCAAATCAATAGCGCCAGTAAGGGCTTTCACCATGCTTCGCACGCAATTCCAAGAAACCGTGTACGGAAGCCCACAAACATGAACACAGCAGTCAGTACCGCCTACAACTACAAGGTGGTCCGCCAGTTCGCCATTATGACGGTGGTCTGGGGAATCGTCGGGATGGGGCTCGGCGTTCTCATAGCTGCCCAGCTAGCCTGGCCGGAGCTCAACTTCAACCTGCCCTGGACCAGCTTTGGCCGCTTGCGACCCTTGCACACCAACGCGGTGATCTTCGCGTTCGGTGGTTGCGCATTGTTCGCCACCTCCTACTACGCCGTCCAACGCACCTGCCAGACCCGCCTGGTCTCGGACAAGCTCGCCGCCTTCACCTTCTGGGGTTGGCAGCTGGTGATCGTCCTGGCCGCCGTGAGCCTGCCGCTGGGCTTCACCAGCTCCAAGGAATACGCCGAGCTGGAATGGCCGATCGACATCCTCATCACCATCGTCTGGGTCTGCTACGCCGCCGTGTTCTTCGGCACGGTGATGAAGCGCAAGACCAAGCACATCTACGTGGGCAACTGGTTCTTCGGTGGCTTCATCCTCACCGTGGCCATCCTCCATGTGATCAACAACCTGGAGATCCCGGTCACCCTGACCAAGTCCTACTCGCTCTACTCGGGCGCGACCGACGCGATGGTCCAGTGGTGGTACGGCCACAACGCCGTGGGCTTCTTCCTGACCGCCGGCTTCCTCGGGATGATGTACTACTTCGTGCCGAAGCAGGCCGGTCGCCCGGTCTACTCGTACCGCCTCTCCATCGTCCACTTCTGGGCGCTGATCGCGGTCTACATCTGGGCCGGCCCGCACCACCTGCACTACACCGCGCTGCCGGACTGGGCCCAGTCCCTGGGCATGGTGATGTCCCTGATCCTGCTGGCTCCGAGCTGGGGCGGCATGATCAACGGAATGATGACCCTGTCGGGTGCCTGGCATAAGCTGCGCGACGATCCGATCCTGCGCTTCCTGGTGGTCTCCCTCGCCTTCTACGGCATGTCCACCTTCGAAGGCCCGATGATGGCCATCAAGACGGTCAACGCCCTCTCCCACTACACCGACTGGACCATCGGCCACGTACACGCCGGGGCCCTCGGCTGGGTCGCCATGGTGTCCATCGGCTCGCTGTACCACCTGATCCCGAAAGTGTTCGGCCGCGAGCAGATGCACAGCGTCGGCCTGATCAACGCCCACTTCTGGCTGGCCACCATCGGCACCGTGCTCTACATCGCCTCGATGTGGGTCAACGGCATCGCCCAGGGCCTGATGTGGCGTGCGGTGAACGAGGACGGCACCCTGACCTACTCCTTCGTCGAGGCACTGGAAGCCAGCCACCCCGGCTTCGTGGTGCGCATGATCGGCGGCGCGATCTTCCTCAGCGGCATGCTCCTCATGGCCTACAACACCTGGCGCACCGTGAAGGCTGCCAAGCCGGCCGAATACGACGCCATCGCCCAGATCGCCTGAGGAATCGATAGATGAAAAAGCATGAAGTCATCGAGAAGAACGTCGGCCTGATGGCGTTGTTCATGATCCTGGCAGTCAGCATCGGCGGTCTGGTACAGATCGTCCCGCTGTTCTTCCAGGACGTGACCAACACCCCGGTCGAAGGCATGAAGCCCTACACCGCGCTGCAACTGGAAGGTCGCGACATCTACATCCGCGAAGGCTGCGTCGGCTGCCACTCGCAGATGATCCGTCCGTTCCGCGCCGAGACCGAGCGCTACGGCCACTACTCCGTAGCCGGGGAAAGCGTCTGGGACCACCCCTTCCTGTGGGGCTCCAAGCGTACCGGCCCGGACCTGGCCCGGGTTGGCGCCCGCTACTCGGACGACTGGCACCGCGCGCACCTCTACAACCCGCGCAACGTGGTACCGGAATCGAAGATGCCGGCCTACCCGTGGCTGGTGGAGAACAAGCTCGACGGCAAGGACACCGCCGCCAAGCTCAGCGCCATGAAGACCCTGGGCGTGCCCTACACCGATGAGGACATCGCCGGTGCCTCCGAGGCGGTCAAGGACAAGACCGAGATGGACGCCCTGGTCGCCTACCTGCAGGTGCTCGGCACCAGCCTGAAGAGCAAGAGGTAAGGCGCCATGGACGTTGGAATACTGCGCGGCCTCGGCACCTTGCTGGTGCTGGTCGCGATGATCGGGGTGTTCTGCTGGGCCTACAGCGGCCGGCGCAAGGCTGACTTCGAGCAAGCCTCGCTGCTGCCCTTCGGCGACGACGCCAAGCCCAGCCTGCAAGACCGGAACGTTTCTAGGAGCACACACGAATGACCACTTTCTGGAGCTGGTACATAACCCTGCTCACCCTCTTCACCCTGGTGGCGCTGCTCTGGCTGGTGTTCGCCACCCGCAAGGGCGAGGCCAAGGGCACGGTCGACAAGACCATGGGCCATGCCTTCGACGGTATCGAGGAGTACGACAACCCGCTGCCCAAATGGTGGTTCATGCTGTTCGTGGGCACCATCGTATTCGCCATCGGCTACATGGTGCTCTACCCCGGCCTGGGCAACTGGACCGGCCTGTTCCCCGGCTATGAAGGCGGCTGGACCCAGGAGAAACAGTGGCAGCGCGAGGTCGACAAGGCCAACGCCCAATACGGCCCGATCTTCGCCAAGTACTCCGCCATGCCGCTGGAGGCCGTGGCCCAGGATCCGCAAGCCCTGAAGATGGGCGGCCGCCTGTTCGCCACCTACTGCTCCATCTGCCACGGTTCGGACGCCAAGGGCGCGGTCGGCTTCCCCAACCTGGCCGACAGCAGCTGGCGCTGGGGCGGCGACGCCGAAACCATCAAGGCCACCATCCTTCACGGTCGCATGGCTGCCATGCCGGCCTGGGGTGAAGTGCTGGGTGACGAAGGCGTGAAGAACGTCGCCGCCTACGTCCGCCAGGACCTGGCCGGCCTCAAGCTGCCGGAAGATGCGAAGGTCGATGTGGAAGCAGGCAAAGCCCTGTTCGCCACCACCTGCACCGCCTGCCACGGCCAGGAAGGCCACGGCACCGCAGCCATGGGCGCCCCGGACCTGACCCAGCCGGCCGCCTGGATCTACGGCTCCAGCCTTGCCCAGCTGCAACAGACCATCCGCTACGGCCGCAACGGCCAGATGCCTGCCCAGGAGCAATACCTTGGCCAGGACAAGGTGCACATCCTCGCCGCCTACGTGTACAGCCTGTCCCGCAAGGACGGGGAGAAAGTAGCCAGCGAGTGATCCGAACCGGCGACGCAAGGAGGCGTCGCCACACCGGCCGGACCGAAAGGAACCGGCCGGAGCCGCGCAAAGGCAGCCCAACGCAAGAAGGGCAACACGGGCACAAGGATGTGTCCACCCCTCAAGCCCCCTCCCCTCTCCCTCCTTATATATAGTGCGACCCAATGTCGCACCCGTCCCGACCAGTAGCCTTCCCCCCGAAAGCCCATCGACTAAGCTGCTCGATAATCCTCACCCGTCATGAGGGCAAGGCGATTCCCCCTCCCGCCCCCGGCTCGAAGCACTGTCTCGGCCACCGGACGAACCGGCTGGAATCCTTGTCCAGAGGGCCCTGAAAGGGTGTTTGTGTCGGCATGTGTCGTTGCAATGACTACCCTCTTTCTCCATACTTGCGCCGCTTTTTTGTCCCCGAAAAACTCCATTAACCGTGGAACCCCTAGCATGAGCACAGCAATCAGTCAGACTGCTTATAACTATAAGGTGGTCCGCCAGTTCGCCGTTATGACGGTGATCTGGGGGGTCATTGGGATGGGTCTAGGCGTGTTCATCGCCGCACAACTCGTGTGGCCGGAACTCAACCTGAACCTTCCGTGGACCAGCTTCGGCCGTCTGCGCCCCCTGCATACCAACGCGGTGATCTTCGCCTTCGGTGGTTGCGCCCTGTTCGCCACGTCCTACTACGTGGTGCAACGTACCTGCCAGGCTCGCCTGATTTCCGATGGGCTGGCAGCCTTCACGTTCTGGGGCTGGCAAGCCGTGATCGTGCTGGCAGTGATCACACTGCCTCTGGGTTACACCTCCTCCAAGGAATACGCCGAACTCGAGTGGCCGATCGACATCCTCCTGGCGATCGTCTGGATCACTTACGCAATCGTATTCTTCGGTACCATCGTCAAGCGCAAGACCAAGCACATTTATGTGGGCAACTGGTTCTTCGGCGCCTTCATCCTGGTGACCGCACTGCTGCACATCGTCAACAGCATGGAAATCCCGGTCTACGCCTTCAAGTCGTACTCCGTGTACTCCGGCGCGACCGACGCGATGATCCAGTGGTGGTACGGCCACAACGCCGTGGGCTTCTTCCTGACCACCGGCTTCCTCGGGATGATGTACTACTTCGTGCCGAAACAGGCCGAACGCCCCATCTATTCCTATCGCCTGTCCATCGTGCACTTCTGGGCGCTGATCACCCTGTACATCTGGGCCGGCCCGCACCACCTGCACTACACCGCGCTGCCGGACTGGGCCCAGTCCCTGGGCATGGCGATGTCGCTGATCCTGCTGGCTCCGAGCTGGGGCGGCATGATCAACGGCATGATGAGCCTGTCGGGCGCCTGGCATAAGCTGCGCAGCGACCCGATCCTGCGCTTCCTGGTGGTCTCCCTCGCCTTCTACGGCATGTCCACCTTCGAAGGCCCGATGATGGCCATCAAGACGGTCAACGCCCTCTCCCACTACACCGACTGGACCATCGGCCACGTACACGCCGGCGCCCTCGGCTGGGTAGCGATGATTTCCATCGGCTCGCTGTACCACCTGATCCCGAAAGTGTTCGGCCGCGAGCAGATGCACAGCGTCGGCCTGATCAACGCCCACTTCTGGCTGGCCACCGTCGGCACCGTTCTCTACATCGCCTCGATGTGGGTCAACGGCATCACCCAGGGCCTGATGTGGCGAGCTGTGAACGAAGACGGCACCCTGACCTACTCTTTCGTCGAAGCACTGGAAGCCAGCCACCCCGGCTTCATGGTCCGCGCACTCGGCGGCGCCTTCTTCGTGACCGGCATGCTGCTGATGGCCTATAACACCTGGCGCACCGTGCGTGCCGCCAAGCCGTCCGAATACGAAGCCGCCGCGCAGATCCCGCAAGGAGCTCACTAATAATGAAGTCGCATGAATTAGTTGAGAAGAACGTAGGTCTGCTGGCGCTGTTCATGGTCATCGCCGTGAGCATCGGTGGCCTGGTGCAGATCGTTCCGCTGTTCTTCCAGGACGTCACCAACACGCCGGTCGAAGGCATGAAGCCGCGCTCCGCGCTGGAACTGGAAGGCCGTGACATCTACATCCGCGAAGGCTGCGTCGGCTGCCACTCGCAGATGGTCCGCCCGTTCCGCGCCGAGACCGAGCGCTATGGCCACTACTCCGTTGCTGGCGAAAGCGTCTGGGACCACCCCTTCCTGTGGGGCTCCAAGCGTACCGGCCCGGACCTGGCCCGCGTAGGCGGCCGCTACTCCGATGACTGGCACCGCGCGCACCTCTACAACCCGCGCAACGTGGTGCCGGAATCGAAGATGCCGGCCTACCCGTGGCTGGTGGAGAACAAGCTCGATGGCAAGCACACCGCGGCCAAGATGGAAGCTCTCCGTACCGTAGGCGTGCCCTACACCGACGATGACATCGCCGGCGCCAAAGACGCAGTCAAGGGCAAGACCGAGATGGACGCACTGGTGGCGTTCCTTCAAGGCCTGGGCACTTCGATCAAGAACAAACGGTAAGCACGATGGATATCCAGACTGTCCGCGGACTGGGAACCATCCTGGTGTTCGTCGCCTTCATCGGCGTCGTGCTCTGGGCGTACAGCAGCAAGCGCAAGGGCAGCTTCGACGAAGCTGCCAACCTGCCCTTCGCCGACGACAAGCCAGCGAACACCAAGAGCGATGAAGAAGCTTCGAGGAGTAAGAGCGAATGACCACGTTCTGGAGTTGGTACGTAACCCTACTCACCAGCGCCACACTGATGGCGCTGACCGTGCTGATCTTTGCCACCCGCAAAGGCCAGCGCCAGGAAAGCACCGAAGAAACCGTCGGCCACGCCTTCGACGGTATCGAGGAATATGACAACCCGCTGCCCAAGTGGTGGTTCATGCTGTTCGTCGGCACCCTGATCTTCGCCGTCGGCTACCTGGTCCTGTACCCGGGCATGGGCAACTGGAAAGGCATCTTCCCCGGCTACGGCGAAGTCACCGAGGGCAAGGCCTTCGCTGACGGCCAGCCCGGCTGGACCGGTGTCCACCAGTGGGAAAAGGAAATGGACAAGGCCGACAAGCAATACGGCCCGCTGTTCCAGAAGTACGCTGCCATGCCGATCGAGGAAGTGGCCAAGGACGAGAAAGCCCTGAAAATGGGTGGTCGCCTGTTCGCCTCCAACTGCTCGGTCTGCCACGGCTCCGACGCCAAGGGCTCCTACGGTTTCCCCAACCTGACCGACGCCGACTGGCGCTGGGGTGGCGAGCCCGAGACCATCAAGACCACCATCCTCGGCGGCCGCCACGGCATCATGCCCGCCTGGGGCGAAGTCATCGGCGAGCAAGGCGTACGTGACGTCGCCGCGTTCGTCCGCGTGACCCTGGATGGTCGTGACCTGCCGAAGGACGCCAACGCGAATCCGGAAGCCGGCAAGGCGATCTTCGCTGCCAACTGCGTGGCGTGCCACGGTCCGGAAGGCAAGGGCACCCCGGCGATGGGCGCTCCGAACCTGACCCACCCGGGCGCGTTCATCTACGGCAGCACCTTCGCCCAGCTGCAGCAGACCATCCGTTACGGCCGCCAGGGCACCATGCCGGCTCAGGAAGAACACCTGGGCAACGACAAGGTCCACCTGCTCGCCGCTTACGTCTACAGTCTGTCGCACAAGAACGCCGCAGAAACCGAAAGCAAGTAACGCAAAGCCTGCCATGCGCGACGCACTGTCGCACATGGCAGGCCGCCATCGGGCGTACCATATGCGGCAGGCAACAAGATCCCGTTCGGCAAGCATCGATCGGGGCAAGCCCCAACCGCCGTGGTATGAGTAGATGAGCGAACAGATCCCCGTCCAGAACATTACCCCTCCCCCGACCAAGAGCGGTGCAAGCGCCGACCTCTACGCCAGCCGTGAAAAGATCTACACCCGCGCCTTCACCGGCATCTTCCGCAACCTGCGCATGGCAGGCGGCGCGCTGCTCTTCCTGCTTTATTTCGGCACCGTCTGGCTGAGCTGGAACGATCGCCAGGCCGTCTGGTGGAACCTTCCCGAGCGCAAGTTCTACATCTTCGGCGCCACCTTCTGGCCCCAGGACTTCGTCCTCCTGTCCTGGCTGCTGATCATCTGCGCCTTCGGCCTGTTCCTCATCACCGTCTTCGCCGGTCGCGTCTGGTGCGGCTACACCTGCCCACAGAGCGTCTGGACCTGGATCTTCATGTGGTGCGAAAAGGTCACCGAGGGCGACCGCAACCAGCGCATGAAGCTGGACAAGGCCCCCATGAGCGGCTCCAAGCTCATGCGCAAGTCGGCCAAGCACAGCCTCTGGCTGCTGATCGGCTTCGTCACCGGCGTCACCTTCGTCGGCTACTTCACCCCCATCCGTGAACTGGTATTCGACCTCTTCACCGGCAATGCCGATGGCTGGGCCTATTTCTGGGTCGGCTTCTTCACCCTCGCCACCTACGGCAACGCCGGCTGGCTGCGCGAGCAGGTGTGCATCTACATGTGCCCATACGCTCGCTTCCAGAGCGTGATGTTCGACAAGGACACCCTGATCGTCTCCTACGATCCGCGTCGCGGCGAGTCCCGTGGCCCGCGCAAGAAGAACGTCGACTACAAGGCCCAGGGCCTCGGCGACTGCATCGACTGCACCATGTGCGTCCAGGTTTGCCCGACCGGCATCGACATCCGCGACGGCCTGCAGATCGAGTGCATCGGCTGCGCCGCCTGTATCGACGCCTGCGACAGCATCATGGAGAAGATGAACTATCCCAAGGGCCTGATCAGCTACACGACTGAACACAACCTGAACGGGCAGCAGACCACCCTCCTGCGCCCGCGGCTGATCGGGTACGCTGCCGCCCTCGTCGCGATGATCGGCCTGTTCGGCTACGCCGTGGCCGCCCGCTCGCTGGTGGAACTGGACGTGATCAAGGATCGCGTGCTGTATCGCGAGAACGAGCAGGGCCGCATCGAGAACGTCTACACCCTGAAGGTCATGAACAAGTCCCAGAAGGACCAGGTCTTCGTGATCGAAGCCGATGGCCTCGACGGCCTCGTCTACGAGGGCAAGAGCCAGGTCATGACGGAAGCTGGTGAGGTGCTGTCGGTACCGGTGGAGCTGTCCATCGACCCCGAGAAGCTGCCCTCCAGCACCAATACCATCGTCTTCCGGGTCCGCTCGGCCGACGATCCCGGCATCACCACCGACGCTGACAGCCGCTTCATCGGCCCCAGCGTCCGCTGAAAAACGAGATCCCCATGCAGTCCGAATCTCCCGCAAGCCCCTGGTACAAGCAACCCTGGCCCTGGTTCATCCTCGGCCTCCTCGGCACCTCCGTTGTGCTGGGCACCTCGATGCTGGTGATCGCCATCAAGAACCCGCCGAGCCTGGTGGTCGACAACTACTACGACGTCGGCAAGGGCATCAACACCTCGCTCGAGCGCGAGGAACTGGCCAAGCGCCTGGGCATGAAGGCCCAGGTGCGCCTGGATGACCAGAGCGGCGTGGTCCAGGTCACCCTGACCGGCAACAGCCACCCGCAGCAACTGGTGCTCAGCCTGCTCTCCCCCACCCAGCAGGAAAAGGACCGCCGCGTCGTCCTGCAGCCACAATCCGGCGACCTCTACAGCGGCCACCTGGAAGACTCGGTCAGCGGCCGCCGATTCGTCGAACTCATCGGCCAGGAAGATGGCCAGGACTGGCGCCTGTTCGAGGAGGAAACCCTCGAGAACGGCAGCGTGACCCTGCTGGGCGAATAAGCACGCCCCATGTCCGCCCCCCTCTCCTGCTACCACTGCGGCCTGCCGGTGCCTGCCGGCAGCCCTTACGAGGCCCGCGTTCTCGGTGAGACGCGGGCCATGTGCTGTCCGGGTTGCCAGGCGGTGGCCGAGGCCATCGTCGCCGGCGGCCTGGAAAGCTACTACCGCCACCGCAGCGAGACCGCCGCCAACCCCGATGCCCTGCCCAGCGTGCTTCCCGATGAACTGGCCCTGTTCGATCGTGAAGACGTGCAGCGCCCCTTCGTCCAGCACCAGGGCGAACTCAGCGAAACCAGCCTGCTGATCGAAGGCATCAGCTGCGCCGCCTGCGGCTGGCTGATCGAGAAGCACCTGCGCACCCTGCCCGGGGTGGACGAAGCGCGCCTCAACCTGTCCAACCATCGCCTGCAGGTGCGCTGGTCCGATAGCCAGTTGCCCCTCAGCGAGCTGCTCAGGGAACTGCGCCGCATCGGCTACGCCGGCCACCCCTACAAGGCCGATGACGCCGCCGAGCGCCTCGCTGCCGAGAACAAGCGTGCCATGCGCCAGCTCGGCGTCGCCGGCCTGCTGTGGATGCAGGTGATGATGGCCGCCATGGCCACCTGGCCCGAATTCAACATCGACCTGAGCCCGGAACTGGACAAGATCCTGCGCTGGGTCAGCCTGTTCCTCACCACCCCCATCGTCTTCTACTGCTGCGGCCAGTTCTTCCGAGGGGCCCTGCGTGACCTGCGCACCCGCCACCTGAGCATGGACGTCTCGGTATCCCTGGCCATCGGCGGTGCCTACGTCGCGGGCATCTGGTCCACCGTCACCGGCATCGGCGAACTGTATTTCGACGCCGTCGGCATGTTCGCGTTGTTCCTCCTCGCCGGCCGATACCTGGAGCGGCGCGCCCGCGAACGCACCGCAGCGGCCACCGCGCAACTGGTCAACCTGCTTCCCGCGTCCTGCCTGCGCCTGGACGACAGCGGCCAAAGCCTGCGCATCCTCCTCGGCGAGCTGGCCGTGGGCGACCGCGTCCTGGTGCCGCCGGGCGCCCTGATGCCCGCCGATGGCCTGATCCTCGAAGGCCAGTCCAGCGTCGACGAGTCCCTGCTCACCGGCGAATACCTGCCCCTGCCTCGCGGCCGTGGCGACACCGTCACCGCCGGCACGCTCAACGTCGAAGGCCCCCTGACACTGGAAGTCCAGGCGCTCGGCGACCAGACCCGTCTCTCCGCCATCGTGCGATTGCTGGAACGCGCCCAGGCGGACAAGCCCCGCCTCGCCGAACTGGCCGACAAGGTCGCGCAATGGTTCCTGATCATCGTCCTGCTGGCGGCCGCCATCGTCGGCATCGCCTGGTGGCAGATCGACCCGTCTCGGGCCTTCTGGATCGTCCTCTCGCTGCTGGTCGCCACCTGCCCCTGCGCGCTCGCGCTGGCGACGCCCACCGCACTGACCACCGCCACCGGCAGCCTGCACAAGCTGGGCCTGCTGCTGACCCGCGGCCATGTGCTGGAAGGGCTGAACCAGATCGACACGGTGATCTTCGACAAGACCGGCACCCTCACCGAGGGGCGCCTCACCCTCAGCGCCATCCACCCCCTGGGCGCGCTCGACAACGACACCTGCCTGGCCCTAGCTGCGGCCCTGGAGAACCGCTCGGAGCACCCCATCGCCCGCGCCTTCGGTCGTGCCCCTCGCCCTGCCGAGCAGGTGGAGAATGTCCCCGGCAAGGGGCTCGAAGGTCGGGTGGACGGGCGTCGTTTGCGCATCGGCCAGGCCGACTTCGTCGCCGAGCTGGGTGACTGGCCGGCGCCGCAGATTCCCGGCACCAACGGCCAATGGCTGCTGCTCGGCGACGAGCACGGCCCGCTCGCCTGGCTGGTACTGGACGACCGCCTGCGCGAAGACGCACCGCTGCTGCTCGACGCCTGCCGTGCCCGTGGCTGGCAGGTGATGCTGCTGTCCGGCGACAGCTCGCCGATGGTCGGCGAGATCGCCTGCCGCCTCGGCATAGACGACGCCCGTGGCGGCCTCAGCCCCGACGCCAAGCTCGACGTGTTGCGCGAGCTGCACCAACAGGGCCGCCGCGTGCTGATGCTGGGCGACGGCGTCAACGACGTTCCCGTGCTCGCGGGCGCCGACATCAGCGTCGCCATGGGCAGCGCCACCGACCTGGCCAAGACCAGCGCCGATGCGGTGCTCCTCTCCAACCGCCTGGAGAGCCTGGTCCAGGCCCTCACGGTGGCCAGCCGCACGCGCCGCATCATCATCCAGAACCTGGCCTGGGCGACCCTGTACAATGGCCTGGTCCTGCCCTTCGCGGCGCTGGGCTGGGTCACCCCGGTCTGGGCCGCATTCGGCATGTCGGTCAGCTCGCTGCTGGTGGTGGTCAACGCCCTGCGACTGGCCAGAAGCTAGAGACCGGCGGGGGAGCTCCCCCACCGGCCTTCCGCCAGGTTCCCAAACGAGATTTCCCCGATGCCCGCGCTATACATCCTGATCCCCGTCGCCATCGGCCTGGTCGGCTTCGCCATCTGGCTATTCTTCTGGGCCGTGGACAGCGGCCAGTACGACGACCTCGACGGTCCGGCCCACAGCATCCTCTTCGACGACGAGGACCCGGGCCACACGGGCGGGATCGCCGAAGCCGACAAGGTCGATGGGGATGGCGAGCGAGCAGACGAACCCGAGGACAAGCGCGGTGCTTGAACTGGCGCCCCTGCTGGTCTCGGCGATGATCCTCGGCCTGCTCGGCGGTGGTCACTGCATCGGCATGTGCGGCGGCCTGATGGGCGCCCTGACCCTGGCCATCCCGCCCGAGCAGCGCGCCCGACGCTTCCGCCTGCTGCTGGCCTACAACCTCGGCCGCATCCTCAGCTACACCGCTGCCGGCCTGCTCATCGGCCTGGCCGGCTGGGCCGTGGCCAGCAGTCCGGCCGCCATGGTCCTGCGGGTGATCGCCGCGCTGCTATTGATCACCATGGGCCTCTACCTCGCCGGCTGGTGGAGCGGCCTGACCCGCATCGAAGCCTTGGGGCGCGGCCTCTGGCGCCATATCCAGCCGGTGGCGGGCAAGCTGCTGCCGGTCTCCAGCCTGCCCCGTGCGTTGCTTCTCGGCGCCCTCTGGGGCTGGCTTCCCTGCGGCCTGGTCTACAGCACCCTGCTGTGGGCCGCCAGCCAGGGCTCGGCCAGCGAAAGCGCCTTGCTGATGCTGGCGTTCGGTCTCGGCACCTGGCCGGTGCTGCTGGCCACCGGGCTCGCCGCCGAACGCCTCACCGCCCTGCTGCGCAAGCGCGGCATACGCATCGCCGGCGGCGTGCTGGTGATCCTCTTCGGCATCTGGACGCTGCCCGGCCCGCACCAGCACTGGCTGATGGGGCACTGACAACGCAGCCAGCTGGAAGCTGGAAAGCCTCTGGCGACGCATGGCGGGACTCAAGCATCGAACGCCGGGGCCGGGCGCTGCGACAGCATGACCCAGGTCAAGAAGCACGGATCAGGCGCCACCTAGACTGCCGGGCACTGACTGCTGAACCTGGAATACCCCCATGCTCGACGATATTCGCTGGGACGCTGGCCTGATCCGCCGTTACGACGCGGCAGGCCCTCGCTACACCTCCTACCCGACCGCCGTGCAGTTCAACGAACGCATCGGCTCGTTCGACCTGCTCCACGCGCTGCGGGAAAGCCGCAAGGCCCTGAGGCCCCTGTCGCTCTACGTGCACGTGCCGTTCTGCGCGAACATCTGCTACTACTGCGCCTGCAACAAGGTCATCACCAAGGACCGTGGCCGCGCCCTGCCCTACCTGGAGAAACTCGAGCGCGAGATCGAACTCATCGCCTGCCATCTCGATCCGCAGCAGCGCGTCGAGCAACTGCACTTCGGCGGCGGCACCCCGACCTTCCTCAGCCACGACGAACTGCGCCGCCTGATGGCCCATCTGCGCCAGCACTTCAGCCTGCTGGACGACGACTCCGGGGACTACGGCATCGAGATCGACCCGCGTGAAGCGGACTGGTCGACCATGGGGCTGCTGCGCGAACTGGGCTTCAACCGCGTCAGCCTGGGCGTGCAGGACCTCGACCCGGCGGTGCAGCGCGCGGTCAATCGCCTGCAGAGCCTCGAGGAGACCCGCGCCATCGTCGAGGCGGCGCGTACCCTGCAGTTCCGCTCGGTGAACATCGACCTGATCTACGGCCTGCCCCGCCAGACCCCCGAGAGCTTCGCACGCACCGTGGCCGAAGTGATCGCCCTGCAGCCGGACCGGCTCTCGGTATTCAACTACGCCCACCTGCCGGAGCGCTTCATGCCCCAGCGGCGCATCAAGGCCGAAGAGCTGCCGAGCCCCGGGCACAAGCTGGAGATGCTCCAGCGCAGCATCGAGCAACTGACCCAGGCCGGCTACCGCTACATCGGCATGGACCACTTCGCCCTGCCGGACGACGAACTGGCCATCGCCCAGGAAGACGGCCGCCTGCAGCGCAACTTCCAGGGCTACACCACCCACGGGCATTGCGACCTGATCGGCCTCGGCGTCTCGGCCATCAGCCAGATCGGCGACCTCTACTGCCAGAACGACGCCAACATAACCACCTACCAGGAGAAGCTGCAGAACGGCCTGCTCGCCACCCGTCGCGGCCTCGCCTGCGCCGAGGACGACCGCATCCGTCGCGCGGTGATCCAGCAATTGATCTGCGAATTCGAACTGGACTTCCAGTCCATCGAAGCGCTGTTCAATATCGAGTTCAGGGGGTATTTCGCGGATATCTGGCCACAGCTGGAGCAGATGGCAGCCGATGGGCTGATAGCCCTCAGCGATCGCGGCATCGACATCCTGCCCACCGGGCGCCTGCTGGTGCGCTCGGTCTGCATGCTCTTCGACCACTACCTCACGCCAGAGACCACCCAGCGTTTCTCCCGGGTGATCTGAAGCGCGTCATTTCATCAGCAACTGGGCGGCCTCGAGCATCTGGTCGCCGCTCAGGCCCGCTTCGCGCATGGCCTTCATGAGGCTGGCCGTGGCCTGACTGATGGCACCGTTGAGGCTGGCCACCTCGCTCTGCAGGCCTTCCATGCGCTGCATGCGCGTCTCGTCATCCAGCCCCTGGTCGGTGGCGACCGACTGGAGCTCGGCCATCTTCTCGCGCAGGTCCTCCTTCAGCTTGCGGATCATCTTGAGGATCTGCTTGATGCTGTCCGGAAGGCTGCTTTCGTCGATGTCCTGGTTCTTCTTCGCCTCCTCGCTCGCCTGGGCCTTGCCGGCCTCGGACAGGCTCACGCGGATGCCGACATGACCGATGCGCTCATCCAGCCCGCCGTCTTCCACGCGTTCGTCGCCCTGCCCCGCGTCCCTGGCCTCGCTGCTGCGCGCAGCGGCATAACGCTGGCCGATCTGCGGCCAGCCGGAGATATCCACCCTCATGATCACTCGCTCCATTGGGATCAATACCGGCATATCGGCAGCACACTGTTGAACTTGAACGTCATTGAAAAGGCCTTTTCCTAGCCCTCGGCGCGCCCCTGCGTTACCCTTACGCCCATTGTGTGTTTGCTTTTGCAAGGGATCCGTGGATGTCCGAGATCATCAAGGTACGCAACCTGCCTCAGGCACATTGCAAGGACTGCAGCCTCGCCGCCCTCTGCCTGCCCCTGTCGCTGAATATGGAAGACATGGACTCGCTGGACGAGATCGTCAAGCGTGGCCGCCCGCTGAAGAAGGGGGACTACCTGTTCCGCCAGGGCGACACCTTCGAGTCCGTATTCGCCGTCCGCTCCGGCGCGCTGAAGACGTTCGGTGTCACCGACTCCGGCGAGGAACAGATCACCGGCTTCCACCTGCCCAGCGAGCTGGTCGGGCTCTCCGGCATGGACACCGAGCTCTACCCGGTATCCGCCCAGGCGCTGGAAACCACCTCGGTGTGCGAAATCCCCTTCGAGCGCCTCGATGAGCTCTCCGTGCAGCTGCCGCAGCTGCGCCGCCAGCTGATGCGCGTCATGAGCCGCGAGATCCGCGATGACCAGCAGATGATGCTGCTGCTCTCCAAGAAGACCGCCGACGAGCGCATCGCCACCTTCCTGGTCAACCTCTCCGCGCGCTTCCGCGCCCGCGGCTTCTCGGCCAACCAGTTCCGCCTGGCCATGTCGCGCAACGAGATCGGCAACTACCTGGGCCTGGCGGTGGAGACCGTCTCCCGCGTGTTCACCCGCTTCCAGCAGGGCAACCTGATCGCCGCCGAAGGCAAGGAAGTGCACATCCTCGATCCCATCGAGCTCTGCGCCCTCGCCGGCGGCAGCATCGAAGACTGACCCCCGCGCCGGCCGCTCGGCCGGCGTTCCTCCCCTCTCCAGGTTCCGCACCATGATTTTCGACGAATTCGATATCAAGACCCTGATCCGCCCGGTGGTGGACTTCCCCAAGCCCGGCGTGGTCTTCCGCGATATCACCCCGCTGTTCCAATCGCCCCGCGCCCTGCGCCTGGTGGTGGACAGCTTCATCCAGCGCTACGTCGAAGCCGAGTTCAGCCACATCGCCGCCATGGACGCCCGAGGTTTCCTGATCGGCTCCATCGTCGCCTACGAACTGAACAAGCCGCTGGTCCTGTTCCGCAAGCAGGGCAAGCTGCCCGCCGATGTCCTCGCCCAGGGCTACCAGACCGAATACGGCGAAGCCTTCCTCGAAGTGCACAGCGACAGCCTGTGCGACGGCGACAAGGTGCTGATCTTCGATGACCTGATCGCCACCGGCGGCACCCTGCTGGCCGCCACCGCACTGGTGCGCCGCATGGGCGCCAGCGTGTACGAGGCCGCCGCCATCATCGACCTGCCGGAACTGGGCGGGTCCCAGCGCCTGCAGGACATCGGCATCCCCACCTTCTCGCTCACCGCCTTCGCCCTCGACGAGAAGTGATCCCCAGGGCCCGCACGCCGGGCCCCATCCCTCCAAAGTCTGAACCCATGGCATTTGCGCCAGGCTTGCGGCCACCCGCGCGAAAGCGCCGGGCGCCCCTGGCCGGGCCAGCGAGTGCGGGCAATGATGGCGACTCCTGCGCATGACAAGAGGTCGCCATGAACCCTCGCAGCAAGCTCTCCGACTGCTTCAGCCGTGAAGAAATCCAGCGCCTGAGCCAGCGCTCCGACGCCGCCGGCTGGTGGGCCATCGGCTCCACCTGGGCGATCATCGCCGCCGCCCTCGCCATGCTCGCCATCTGGCCGAACCCGGTGACCCTCGTACTCGCCCTGGTCATCCTCGGCGGGCGCCAGCTGGCCCTGGCCATCCTCATGCACGAGGCCGCCCATGGCACCCTGTTCCGCACCCGCTGGCTCAATGACCGCCTCACCGACTGGCTCTGTGCCCGGATCATCTGGGTCGACGTCGCCCGCTACCGCAAGCACCACATCCGCCACCACGCCCACACCGGCACCGACCAGGACCCGGACTGGAGCCTCTCGCGCCCCTTCCCCACCCACCGCGCCTCGCTGCTGCGCAAGTTCGCCCGCGACCTCTCCGGCCTCAGCGGCCTGCGCCGCCTGTTCGGCCAACTGCTGATGGACCTGGGCGTGCTGGAGTACACCGTCGCCGCCAACGTCAAGCGGCGCACGCGCGACGGCCGCACCTGGCGCGACTACGCCCGCGAAGGCCTGCGCAACATGACCCCGATGCTGCTGGCCAACGCCCTGCTGGCCGGCATGCTCGCCGCCTGTGGCGAATTCTGGCTGTTCGGCGTCTGGTGGCTGGCCAACCTCACCACCTACAGCCTGTTCATGCGCATCCGCTCGCTGGCCGAGCACGCCTGCACCGAGCGTGGCCGCGACATGCTGCGCAACACCCGCACCACTCGTGCCGGCTGGCTGGCCCGTTCGACCGTGGCGCCGCTGCGGGTGAACTACCACATCGAGCATCACCTCATGGCCGCGCTGCCCTGGTTCCGCCTCCCGGAAGCGCACCGGCTGCTGCGCCAGCGCGGCCTGGTGGCGGCGCCCCCCGGCTACCTGGATGTGCTGCGCCGGGTCAGCGAGCCGGCCACGGAATCGTCATAACCCGCCGAAAGTTGGTCCGCGCAGCCAGGCGAAACCTGCGTTAATCCTCAACAGTTACATCGTTCGATGACACGGTTATCCGTGCCAGCAAGAGCCAGACAACAACAAGGGACGGCTCCCAACCACGAGGATTGCCCAATGACCGCCAGCGCCGCCGCCAACCTGCCCAAGGCCCACTTCCCCGTCCGCCGCATGGACTTCAGCTTCGATGCCACCCAAAAATACTGGTGGAGCGGCGATCCCTTCATGAGCCACTTCATGAACAACCTGTCGTCGCTCTTCCCTTATGGCGAGAAGTTCTTCGTCGACAGCGTGCGTGGCGTGCGCGACCAGATCGACGACCCGCAGCTGCAGAAGGACATCAGCGCCTTCATCGGCCAGGAAGCCATGCACTCCAAGGAACACGCCACCTACAACGACTATGCCGCCCAGCACGGCATCGATCTGGAACGCCTGGAGCTGCGCATCAAGGTGCTGCTCGAATGGGTCACCCGCTTCACCACCAAGAAGCAGCGCCTGGCTGCCACCTGCGCCCTCGAGCACTTCACCGCGACCATGGCCGAGCAACTGCTGCGCCGCGAAGACCTCAGCACGCAGATGGACGACCAGAAGATGTACCAGCTGTGGATGTGGCACGCGATCGAGGAAAACGAGCACAAGGCGGTCTGCTACGACGCCTACATGGCGGTCGGCGGCGGCTACTTCGAGCGCACCATCACAATGGCCCTGACCACCGTGATGTTCATTGGCGTGATCGGCGCCTTCCAGCTGCACCTGCTGCGCAAGGACGGCCAGCTGTTCAACCTGCGCAGTTGGGGCCGCGGCCTGAAGACCCTGTTCAGCCTGCGCACCGGCTACTTCCCGCGCATGATCAAGCCCTACCTGGACTACTACCGCCCGGGCTTCCACCCTTTCGACCATGACACCAAGGCGCTGGAAAAGCGCTGGAAGGAGCGTCTCGGCTTCAACGGCTGAGCACTATCGCGCCCAACGAAAAAGCCCGGCAATCGCCGGGCTTTCTGCTTGAGCGTTCGCAGGATGGCGTAGAGCGCAGCGAAACCCATGCTCTGTGCCTCTAGACCAATGGGTTCTACGCTGTGCCGGTCCTATCGCGCGCCGCCACCGACCGCCCCCATCGCCTCCAGGCCCTGCAACACGCTGGCGCCGGTGAAAAGGAACAGCACCTGCTCCTCGGCCTCCAGGCGGATCTCGGCGCGACGCGCAGGCTCGCCGATGAAATCCAGGGACATCTGGAACAGGTTGCGGCTGATCAGGCTGGAAACGCGCCGCACCACGGCCTCCGGCACCAGCGCCGGCAGCAGCTTGAACTCGACGATGTCCTCGGCCATGTCGTCGGCGAACTCGTCCATCACCTCGCGCAGCGCCTCGCGCATGGCAGGTGATGCGCCATGCAGCTCGCGCACGCCGATGATGAAGGCCTCGGCGTTATCGGCGACGAAGTCGAAGAACAGGTTCACCGTCTCATGGCACACGCGCTTGCCGCGCCCCATGTCGATGCCCATCAGCTTGGGCATCGACGCGTGATCGCCCTGTACCGCACGCGCCGCCGCCTCGCGACGCAGGTCACGCAACGGCTGGCGCAGCTGGGTGGAGATGTTGCGGATCATCGCCAGGCCCAGGTCGTCCACGTCCTTGAAATGGCGATAGAAGGTGTTCGGGTTGAGCCCCGCCTCCCGCGCCAGTTCACGCAGGCCCAGGCTGCTCAGGCTGCGGCTCTGGGAGGACAGGCGCAGGGCCGCCTCCATCAAGAGGCGCTTGCCCGGCGCCTCGACCGCCCGCTCCTTCGACTGCTGCCCGTCGTCCGGCAATGAACTCATGGCTGACCCCTACCTTAGGTTGGTTGTACCGCAATGGCTTGCTGGCGAGTATACATCTGTCTACATTGGTATACAGCTGTATACGCCACAAAATAAGCATAACAGGAGCTTGGCCATGAACGCGCCCGTATCACCCCCCACCCCTGCCCGCCACTGCAAGGTCGCCATCATCGGCTCCGGCTTCTCCGGCCTGGGCATGGCGATCCGCCTGAAGCAGAAAGGCGAGAACGATTTCCTCCTGTTCGAGAAGGAAGCCGGTGTCGGCGGCACCTGGCGCGTCAACAACTACCCGGGCTGCGGCTGCGACGTGCAATCGCACCTCTACTCCTTCTCCTTCGAGCCGAACCCCAACTGGACGCGGATGTTCGCCAAGCAGGGCGAGATCAAGAGCTACCTCGAAGGCTGCTGGGAGAAATACCGCCTTCAGGACAAGACCCTGCTCGGCACCGAGATCACCCGAGTGGCCTGGAGCGACAGCGAAGAGCTGTGGCACATCGACGACGCGGCCGGCAACCACTACACCGCGCAGTTCGTGGTGTCCGGCATGGGAGCCCTGTCCACCCCCTCCATCCCCCACCTCGACGGCCTGGAGAACTTCGCCGGCAAGCGCTTCCATTCCCAGCAGTGGGACCACGACTATGACCTGGCGGGCAAGCGCATCGCCGTGATCGGCACCGGCGCCTCGGCCATCCAGTTCGTCCCGCAGATCCAGAAAGTGGTCGGCCAGCTCGACCTCTACCAGCGCACCGCGCCCTGGGTCATGCCCAAGCCCGACCGCGCCATCAGCGAGAACGAGCGCTCGCGCTTCAAGCGCTTCCCCATCCTGCAGAAGCTCTGGCGCGGCGGCATCTACGCCGTCCTCGAAAGCCGCGTGATCGGCTTCGCCCTGACGCCCAAGGTGATGAAGCTCGCCCAGCTGGTCGCCAAGGGCTACATCAAGCGCAAGATCAAGGACCCGGCGCTGCGCGCCAAGGTCACGCCCGACTACACCATGGGCTGCAAGCGCGTGCTGATCTCCAACGACTACTACCCCTCGCTGACCCAGCCCAACGTCGACGTGATCACCGACGGCATCAAGGAAATCCGCGCCAACAGCATCGTCAGCCGTGACGGCCAGGAACGCCCGGTGGACGCCATCATCTTCGGCACCGGCTTCACCCCCAGCGACCCGCTGCCGCGCGGCGTGGTCTTCGGCCGCAACGGCGTCGACCTGCTCGACACCTGGCCGGAAGGCCCCGAGGCCTACAAGGGCACCATGACCGCCGGCTTCCCTAACCTGTTCTTCCTCATGGGCCCGAATACCGGCCTCGGCCACAATTCGATGGTCTACATGATCGAATCGCAGATCCACTACGTGCTCGGCGCCCTCGACCTGCTCGACCAGCGCAAGCTGCAGAGCCTGGAGGTCAAGCGCGAGGTGCAGGACAAATTCAACGGCAAGATCCAGGGCAGCCTGGGCAATACCGTGTGGAACGCCGGCGGCTGCAAGAGTTGGTACATCCACCCGGTCAGCGGCCGCAACTGCACCGTATGGCCCGGCTTCACCTGGCGCTTCCGCCTGCTGACCCGCAACTTCGACCCGGCCGCCTACCACTTCAGCCGCATCCAGCCCGTGCATGCCGCCCAGGGCCCGCTGACCTTCGCCGCCCCCGCCGAAACCGCAGAAGGAGTACCGGCATGAAGTCCTTCGAGAACAAGGTCGCCGCGATCACCGGCGCCGGCTCCGGCATCGGCCGCGCCCTCGCCTACGGCCTGGCCCGCCAGGGCTGCCACCTGGCGCTCTCCGACGTCAACGCCGAGGGCCTGGCGGAAACCGCCGCCCAGGCCCGCAAGCTCGGCGTGCAGGTCACCGACACCCTGGTCAACGTCGCCGACCGCGACGCCGTGCATGCCTGGGCCGACCAGGTCGTGCTCGACCACGGCCGTGTCAACCTGATCTTCAACAACGCCGGCGTCGCCCATGCCGGCACCGTCGAAGGCAGCGACTACGCCGAATACGAGTGGATCATGAACATCAACTTCTGGGGCGTGATGCACGGCACCAAGGCCTTCCTGCCGCACATCAAGGCCACCGGCGACGGCCATGTGGTCAACGTCTCCAGCGTGTTCGGGCTGTTCTCCCAGCCAGGCATGAGCGCCTACAACGCCACCAAGTTCGCCGTGCGCGGCTTCACCGAAGCCCTGCGCCAGGAACTGGACATCGAAGGCAACGGCGTCTCCGCCAGCTGCGTGCACCCCGGCGGCATCAAGACCAACATCGCCAAGACCGCGCGGATGAACGACAGCCTCGCCCGGGTCGTGGGCCAGGAAGCAGACCAGGCACGCAAGCAGTTC
Source organism: Pseudomonas sp. Pc102 (assembly GCF_018408275.1). NCBI lineage: Bacteria > Pseudomonadati > Pseudomonadota > Gammaproteobacteria > Pseudomonadales > Pseudomonadaceae > Pseudomonas > Pseudomonas sp. Pc102. The sequence goes on from NZ_AP021905.1 coordinate 4,129,773, forward strand.
AATGACCAGCTGCTGCGCACCACCCCGGACAAGGCCGCCTCGGTGATCCTGCGCGGCGTGCTCAAGGACAACCGGCGCATCCTCATCGGCGCCGACGCCTGGGCCCTGGACGGCATGCAGCGCCTGATGCCGACCTTCTACCAGCGCCTGGTCACCACCTCCATGCGCCTGGCCGCACGCTTCGCCCCCAAGCCCCGACGGGAGCGGGAAGCGCAGAACCTGGCGGACTGACCCAACCCGCGTAGCCCGCGCCCGACCCGGCGGCTCCCCGCCCCGGGCTGAAGCCCGGGCTACGCGGTGGTCGTATAGCCCTTATCGTCGGGTTGCACCCGACCTACCTGCACACCCCACGTAGGAGCGAGCTCTGCTCGCGAAGCCCTGCTCTTCCCTGTCACCCCTTCCCTCCTTCACTCCCGTCACGCCCCCATTCCCGCAAAATCCGTTCGGATATCCGAACGATAAAACCCACCAAAGCCGGAACCCCGAACACCCCGCCTCCAAGCCCCTCCAGCCATTAAAAATAAAACCTTATAAATCAATAAATTACAGACAAATCAGTACGACCATACAGATGGCACGCATCCTGCCATTACAGATCCCGACGGCGCCTTACCGCTGGCGTCGATAAGAACAAACAAAGTCGAGGACTGAAACACATGCGTATCCTTCCGAAGGTTCTGGCCGCCGCCATCGCAGCGACCCTGATTTCCGCTCCCGCAATCGCCGAAGAACTGACCGGCACCCTGAAGAAGATCAAGGACAGCGGCACCATCGTCCTCGGTCACCGCGACGCCTCCATCCCCTTCTCCTACCTCGGCACCGAGCCGGGCAAACCGGTCGGCTACTCCCACGACATCCAGCTCAAGGTCGTCGAGGCGATCAAGAAGGAACTGGCCCTGCCGGACCTGAAGGTGCGCTACAACCTGGTGACCTCGCAGACCCGCATCCCGCTGGTGCAGAACGGCACCGTCGACATCGAGTGCGGCTCCACCACCAACAACCTCGAGCGCCAGAAGCAGGTCGGCTTCTCCGTCGGCATCTTCGAAGTCGGCACCCGCCTGCTGTCGAAGAAGACCGCCGGCATCAACGACTTCGCCGACCTCAAGGGCAAGAACGTGGTGACCACCGCCGGCACCACCTCCGAGCGCCTGCTCAAGGCCATGAACGCCGACAAGCAGATGGGCATGAACATCATCTCGGCCAAGGACCACGGCGAATCCTTCCTGATGCTGGAATCCGGCCGCGCGGTCGCCTTCATGATGGACGACGCCCTGCTCTACGGTGAGATGGCCAAGGCCAAGAAGCCGGACGACTGGGTCGTGACCGGCGAGCCGCAGTCCTATGAGATCTACGGCTGCATGGTTCGCAAGGGCGACGAAGCCTTCAAGAAAGTGGTCGACAAGGCCATCGCCGATACCTTCGCCTCGGGCGAGATCAACGGCATCTACGACAAGTGGTTCACCCAGCCCATCCCGCCGAAGAACCTGAACCTCAACTTCCCCATGAGCGATGAGCTGAAGAAGCTGGTCGCCAACCCCACCGACAAGTCGGCCGAAGAAATCTGACGCCACCGCGCCTCCCCCTCTCCCATCGGAGAGGGGCCGGGAGTGACGGGAGCCGGTGCAGGTCGGAAATCCGGACGGCGCAGCTCCCCACCCCTCTTCCGCCAGGGAGAGGGGGTCGCCGGGCATCCGGCAGCCACTCCCCATCCACTGCCTTCAACCGCAGAAAGACAAGAACCCTGAGGGGAAAACCCTGATGAACTACAACTGGGACTGGGGCGTATTCTTCAAGTCCACCGGCATCGGCAGCGAGATCTACCTGGACTGGTTCGTCACCGGCCTGGGCTGGACCATCGCCATCGCCCTCGCCGGCTGGATCGTCGCGCTCCTGCTGGGCTCGCTGCTCGGCGTGATGCGTACCGTGCCCAACCGCTGGGTGTCCGGCATCGCCACCACCTACGTGGAAATCTTCCGCAACGTACCGCTGCTGGTGCAGCTGTTCCTCTGGTACTTCCTGGTGCCGGACCTGTTGCCCGAGCCGCTGGAAATCTGGTTCAAGCAGGACCTCAACCCGGCCACCTCCGCCTACCTCAGCGTGGTCGTGTGCCTCGGCCTGTTCACCGCCGCACGCGTCTGCGAGCAGGTCCGCACCGGCATCCAGGCCCTGCCCAAGGGCCAGCTCGGCGCCGCCCGCGCCATGGGCTTCCGCCTGCCGGCGATCTACCGCTACGTGCTGCTGCCGCAGGCCTTCCGCATCATCATCCCGCCGCTGACCAGCGAGTTCCTCAACATCTTCAAGAACTCCTCGGTGGCCTCGCTCATCGGCCTGATGGAGCTGCTCGCGCAGACCAAGCAGACGGCCGAGTTCTCCGCCAACCTGTTCGAGGCCTTCACCCTGGCCACGCTGATCTACTTCACCCTGAACATGAGCCTGATGCTGCTCATGCGCCTGGTGGAGCGCAAGGTCGCGGTCCCGGGCCTGATCTCCGTAGGAGGCAAATGATGGACTTCAGCGCAATCATCCCCGCCCTGCCCGGGCTGGTCGACGGCATGCTGATGACCCTGCAGCTGATGGTGCTGGGCATCATCGGCGGCGTGGTCCTGGGCACCCTGCTGGCGCTCATGCGCCTGTCGCACAACCCGCTGCTGTCGAAACTCGGCGGCCTGTACGTCAACTACTTCCGCTCCATCCCGCTGCTGCTGGTGATCACCTGGTTCTACTTCGCGGTGCCCTTCGTGCTGCGCTGGATCACCGGCGAGGACACCCCCGTCGGCGCGTTCACCTCGTGCCTGATCGCCTTCATGATGTTCGAGGCGGCGTACTTCTGCGAAATCGTCCGCGCCGGCATCCAGGCCATCCCCCGCGGGCAGATGGGCGCGGCACAGGCCCTGGGCATGACCTACGGCCAGACAATGCGCCTGATCATCCTGCCCCAGGCGTTCCGCAAGATGACCCCGCTGCTCCTGCAGCAGAGCATCATCCTGTTCCAGGACACCTCGCTCGTTTACACCGTGGGCCTGATGGATTTCCTCAACGCCGCCCGCTCCCGTGGCGACATCATCGGCCAGCCGCACGAGTTCCTCATCTTCGCCGGCCTGGTGTACTTCACCGTCAGCTTCGCCGCCTCGCAGCTGGTCAAGCTCCTGCAAAAAAGGTTAGCCGTATGATTTCGATCAAGAACGTCAACAAGTGGTACGGGGAATTCCAGGTGCTGACCGACTGCAGCACCGAAGTCCAGAAGGGTGAAGTGGTGGTCGTCTGCGGGCCGTCCGGCTCCGGCAAATCCACCCTGATCAAGTGCGTCAACGCGCTGGAGCCCTTCCAGAAGGGCGACATCGTCGTCGACGGCACCTCCATCGCCGACAAGAAGACCGACCTGCCCAAGCTGCGCTCGCGCGTCGGCATGGTGTTCCAGCACTTCGAGCTGTTCCCGCACCTGACCATCACCGAGAACCTCACCATCGCGCAGATCAAGGTGCTCGGCCGCAGCAAGGAGGAAGCCACCGCCAAAGGCCTCAAGCTGCTGGATCGCGTCGGCCTCTCCGCCCACGCCCACAAGCACCCCGGCCAGCTTTCCGGCGGCCAGCAGCAGCGCGTCGCCATCGCCCGTGCCCTGGCCATGGACCCGGTGGTGATGCTGTTCGACGAACCCACCTCGGCGCTGGACCCGGAAATGGTCAACGAAGTGCTCGACGTGATGGTGCAGCTGGCCAACGAAGGCATGACCATGATGTGCGTGACCCACGAGATGGGCTTCGCCCGCAAGGTCGCCGACCGGGTGATCTTCATGGACGCCGGCCAGATCGTCGAAGACTGCCCCAAGGAGGAGTTCTTCGGCGATGTCGGCCAGCGCTCCGAGCGCGCCCAGCAGTTCCTCGCCAAGATCCTGCAACACTGATGCGCCGCGCCCCTCTCCCTTCGCGGAGAGGGGCCGCCGCTGCCACCCGCCGCTCGGCGCCGCGCGCCGACTGGCAAGGCCCGGACCACTTATGATGCAATGCCCACCCGCCAGCCTCCGCGCCGTGCCGCCCGCATTGATCGTGAAACCGCGCCTGCTCCGCCACCTCTCGCTGACCCTGCTGCTGATCCTGGCCATGCTCGGGGCCGGCTGGATCGCCTACCACCTCAGCGAACTCTCCGGCATCCGCGCCCTGCGCGAGAACGGCGAGCGCCAGCTGGAACTCCACGCCCGCGCGGTGGAGAGCGAGATCAACCGCTACACCTACCTGCCCAGCCTGCTGGAGCTGGAGTCCAGCGTCAGCCACCTGCTGCTCAACCCCACGCCCTACCGGCGCAACCTGGTCAACGACTACCTCGAAGGACTCAACCGCCGCAGCGGCAACCGCGCCATCTTCCTCCTCGACACCAACGGCCGCGTGCTGGCCACCAGCAACTGGCGCGACGCCGACAGCTTCCTCGGCGAGGACCTGGCCTTCCGCGCCTATTTCCAGCAGGCGGTGAAGGGCGAACCCGGGCGCTTCTACGGCATCGGCAGCACCACCGGCGAGGCCGGCTACTACCTCGCCCATGGCCTGCGCTACCAGGGCCGGATCATCGGCGTCGCCGTGGTCAAGGTGAAGCTCGAAGCCCTGCAGGAGCGCTGGGAAAAGGCCCGCCTGCAAGCCTTCGTCAGCGACGAGAACGGCATCATCATCCTCTCCAGCGACCCCATGCTGCGCATGAAGGCCGTGCGCCCCCTCTCCGCCGAAGACAAGGAGCGCCTGGCCCGCAGCCTGCAATACCACTGGTGGGCGCTCAACGAATGGCAGCCGCGCCACCGCGAGGAGCTCGGCGACGGCCTGGAAGCCATCAGCTTCGCCTCGCCCCTGCCGGGCGGTGGCGAACAGGAAACCGTCTACCTGGCGCAGAGCCGCCCGCTCAGCGATACACCCTGGCACTTCACCCTGCTCTCGCCCCTGGCCGACCTGCGCCGCGAAGCCATCATCCACGGCCTGCTCGCCGCCGCCGGGCTGGCCCTGCTGGCCTTCCTCGGCATCGCCTGGAACGAGCGGCGCAAGGTGCTCGCCACCCGTCTCGCCGCCCGCGAGGCGCTGCTGCAGGCCAACAACGAACTGGAGCGCAAGATCGCCGAACGCACCCAGGACCTGCGCGCCAGCAACCAGCGCCTGATGGGCGAGATCCGCGAGCGGCGGCAGACCGAGGAAAACCTGCGCAAGGCCCAGGACGGCCTGGTCCAGGCCGGCAAGCTGGCGGTGATCGGCCAGATGTCCACCAGCATCGCCCACGAACTCAACCAGCCCCTGGCCGCCCTGCGCACCCTCTCGGGCAACACCGTGCGCTTCCTCCAGCGCGGTGCCCTCGACGTGGCCAGCACCAACCTCACCGCCATCAACGAACTGGTCGATCGCATGGGCCGCATCACCGCCAGCCTGCGCGCCTTCGCCCGGCGTGCCGACGACCATGGCCAGGCCAGCCTGGGCAAGGCCGTGGATGCCGCGCTGTTCATCCTCCACACACGGCTGGAACACACCCCGCTGACCCTGCACCGCACCTTCGCCGATGCCCGGCTGGCCATCGACCAGACCCGCCTGGAGCAGATCCTCGTCAACCTCATCGCCAACGCCCTTGACGCCATGAGCGGCCAGGCCGATTGCCAGCTCTGGCTCGACGGCCACGACGAGGGCGCCACCTACGTCCTGCGCGTGCGTGACAACGGCCCCGGCATCTCCCCGGCCGTGCGCGAGCACCTGTTCGAACCCTTCTTCACCACCAAGCCCGGCGAACACGGCCTGGGCCTTGGCCTCACCCTCTCCGCCAGCCTCGCCACCGCGGCGGGCGGCAGCCTCGGCGTGCAGCACCCGGAAGACGGTGGCACGGCGTTCGAGCTGCGCCTGCCCCAGGTCGCCCGCGCCACTCCCGAAGCGAGCCCCAGCCCATGACCGAGCCGCTCAGCGTCCTCATCGTCGAAGACGACCCCCACGTCCTGCTTGGCTGCCAGCAGGCCCTGGCCCTGGAAGACATCACCAGCATCGGTGTCGGCAGTGCCGAGGAAGCCCTCGAACGGGTGAGCGCCGACTTCGCCGGCATCGTCATCAGCGACATCCGCCTGCCCGGCATCGACGGCCTGGAGCTGCTCGCCCGCCTCAAGGCCCGCGACCGCAGCCTGCCGGTGGTACTGATCACCGGCCATGGCGACATCAGCATGGCGGTGGGCGCCATGCGCGACGGCGCCTACGACTTCATGGAGAAGCCCTTCTCCCCCGAACGCCTGGTGGACGTCGCCCGCCGCGCCCTGGAGCAACGCGGCCTCGCCCGCGAAGTATCCGCACTGCGCCGCCAACTGGCCGGCCGGCAATCCCTGGAGCAGCGCATCATCGGCCGCTCGCCGGCCATGCAGGCGCTGCGCGAGCTGATCGCCAACGTGGCCGACACCGCCGCCAACGTGCTGATCGAAGGCGAGACCGGCACCGGCAAGGAACTGGTCGCCCGCTGCCTGCACGACTACAGCCGGCGCCAGTCCAACCAGTTCGTCGCGCTCAACTGCGGCGGCCTGCCGGAGAACCTGTTCGACAGCGAGATCTTCGGCCACGAGGCCCACGCCTTCACCGGCGCCGGCAAGCGCCGCATCGGAAAGATCGAGCACGCCCACAACGGCACGCTGTTCCTCGACGAGATCGAGAGCATGCCCATGAACCTGCAGATCAAGTTCCTCCGCGTGCTGCAGGAGCAGACCCTGGAGCGCCTCGGCTCCAACCAGCCGATCCCCGTGGACTGCCGCGTGGTCGCCGCCACCAAGGCCGACCTCGACGAACAGGGCAAGGCCGGCCAGTTCCGCAGCGACCTCTACTACCGCCTCAACGTGGTGACCCTGGAACTGCCGCCGCTGCGCGACCGCCGCGAGGACATCCTGCTGCTGTTCGATCACTTCCTGCAGCTGGCCTCGCTGCGCTTCGACCGCGCCGTACCGGAGCTGGACCGCGCCACCGTTTCCAGCCTCATGGCCCACGACTGGCCCGGCAACGTGCGCGAACTGCGCAACGTCGCCGAACGCTACGCCCTCGGCCTGCCCGTGTTCAAGAAGACCGGCCTGGCCCTGGACGGCAACGAACCCAGCTTCGCCGAAGCCGTGGAAGCCTTCGAACGCAACCTCCTGGGCGATGCCCTCGAACGCCACGGCGGCAACCTCAGCCAGGCCGCCATCGCCCTCGGCATGGCCAAGACCACGCTGTTCGACAAGGTCAAGAAATACGGCCTGTGACCGGCTCCTGTGGGAGCGAATTCATTCGCGATGCTCTTCGCGAGCAGAGCTCGCTCCTACCTTCCAAGATCAGCTGGTCTACCCCACAAACGAAAACGCCGGCCCAATGGCCGGCGTTTCCCTTGCACCCGAAGCGTCAGGCCGAGAACCCCCCATCGATGGTCAGGTTGGCACCGGTGATGTAGCCCGCTTCCGGGCCGGCCAGGTAGGCCACGAAGCTGGCGATCTCCTCGGCCTGGCCGTAGCGCGGCAGGGCCATCAGTTGCTTGAGGGAGTCGGCGAAGTCGCCCTCGGCCGGGTTCATGTCGGTGTCCACCGGGCCGGGTTGCACGTTGTTCACGGTGATGCCGCGCGGCCCCAGGTCGCGGGCCAGGCCCTTGGTGAAGCCGGCCACCGCCGCCTTGCTCAGGGCATAGACCGAGCCACCGGCAAAGGGCATGCGTTCGGCGTTGGTGCTGCCGATGGTGATGATGCGACCGCCCTCGCCCATCAGCCGGGCAGCTTCCTGGCTGGCGATCACCACGCTGCGCACGTTCACCGACAGGGTGCGGTCGAGGTCTTCGATGGCGAACTCCTCGATGGGCGCCACCGCCAGCACGCCGGCGTTGTTCACCAGGATGTCGAGGCGCCCGAAGGTATCGACGGTATAGCGGATGGCGCCGCGCAGGGCCTGCTCGTCGCTGCTGTCGGCCTTGACCGCCAGGGCGCGGCCACCCGCCGCTTCGATGGCTTTCACCACCTCTTCGGCGGCCTGGCCGGAGGCGGCGTAGGTCAGTGCGACGGCGGCGCCTTCGCGGGCCAGGCGCTTGGCGATGGCGGCGCCGATGCCGCGGGAGCCGCCCTGGATGAATGCAACCTTGCCGCTGAGCGTTTGAGTCGAGGTCATGATGGTTCTCCAATCGTCTGTAGTGGGATTCGGCTTGGCCGGTTGGCCGCTGCTCGATGACGTGGCCAGTATCAGCGCCGGATTGCCAACCGATAAGCCGGCAATCCGTCTATTCTTTCGATCCAAACGGTTTACGGTGACGCCATGGAAACCCTCAACAGCATCGAATGCTTCGTCCGCAGTGCGGAGGCCGGCAGCTTTGCCGAGGCCGCACGGCGCCTGGGCCTGACGCCAGCGGCGGTCGGCAAGAACGTGGCGAAACTGGAAACCGGGCTGGGGGTACGACTGTTCCAGCGTAGTACGCGCAGCCTGAAACTGACCGAAGCCGGCGAGCGCTTCCTCGCCGAGGTCAGCGGCGGCCTCGCCACCATCCAGGGCGCAGTGGCCAACCTCTCCAGTGCCGGCGGCCAGCCGGCAGGCAACCTCAAGGTGAGCATGGGGCTGATGTTCGGTCGCGAATACATCGTGCCGCTGCTGGCCGACTTCCTCGCCCGCTACCCCGCCATCGTCCCCGACTGGCATTTCGACAACCGCCAGGTGGACCTCATCGGCGAAGGCTTCGACGTCGGCATCGGTGGTGGCTTCGAGCTGCCCCAGGGGGTGATCGCCCGGCAGATCGGCCCTGGGCATCGCGTACTGCTGGCCGCCCCCGGTTACTTCGACGATCGGCCACGTCCGCAGGTGCCGGCAGACCTCGCCCAGCACGACGGCATCCTCCTGCGCTCGCCGCAGACCGGTCGCGTGCGCAACTGGGTATTGCTCAACGAGGCCGGCGACCAGGCGCCCATCGACCTGCGTCCCCGCGCGCTGATGAGCGACCCGGAAGCCGCCTGCCACGCCGCGCGCATGGGCCTGGGCATCACTCTGGTGAGTACCGTCCACGCCGTGCACTTCATCGAGCGCGGCGAACTGCAGCGCGTACTGCCCGACTGGCACGTGCAGACCGACCCGCTGTGCATCTACTTCAGCGCACAGAAGCTGCTGCCGGCCAAGACCCGTGTATTCATCGACCATGTGGTCCAGGCCTTTCGCGAGCAGGGGCTGCCCGAACGCTTCTCCGCACCGAGCGCGGCCTGTGGCGGCCGGGGCCACCAGGCACCGTTGCCATCCAGGCAATAGTCATTATCGAAGTGGGTGATTTTTCCGCCCCAGGGGCCGCGGATAACCTTTGTTCATCAAAGGACAACGCCACCCCAGGGGGCCCGAAATGAATCGCCTGCTCGCCATCGCACTCGCTGCAACCACCCTCATCCTCGCCGGCTGCGCCAGCCAACCGGAGCCGCGCCCGTACACAGATGCCGAGGTCAGGCAGTTCTCCCTGGAGATGCTCAACCGCGCCGGCCTGCCCTACGAGGATTACGAGAAGGTCCGCTCGGCACTGATGAACCCCAAGGTCTCCAGCGCCAGCCGCGACTACGAGGGCGCCTTCATCCGCCGCAACGAGGGCTGATCGCGGGGCTATGCTTGCCGCTCCCCGACCGAGCGAAGGCCCGCCCCATGAGCAGCAGCGCATCCCCGACCGCCCACCGCGAATGCACCACCTCGCGGCTGATCGACGCACCGCCGGCCCGCGTATTCCGCGCCATCGCCGGGCCCGAGCACCTCGCCCGCTGGTGGGGACCCAACGGTTTCAGCAGCACCTTCGAGCTCTTCGAATTCCGCCCCGACGGCCACTGGCGCTTCACCCTGCACGGCCCGGACGGCACCGACTACCCCAATCACAACGTCTTCCGCGAGATCACGCCCGGCCGTGTGCTGATCGAACACCTCTCCGACGACAACCACCACTTCGTCCTCACCATCACCCTCGCCTCCGAGGGCAAGGGCACGCGCGTGGGCTGGCAGCAGGTGTTCGACACCGCGGAACACCGCGAACAGATCGCCGCCTTCGTGCTGCCGGCCAACGAACAGAACCTCGACCGGCTCACCGCCGAAGTGCACCGCGTCGACTGGCCCGAAGCCTGACCCGTTATCTGCTATCTGCTCTTCGTAGGATGGCGTAGAGCGCAGCGAAACCCATCGACAGGGCGCCCACTAGCCCTCCAGATCCTCATGGTGATCCGAGAAGCCTTGCCGCCAGTAGGCCGCGACGCGCATCGCCTCCTTCGGCTGGCCCTTCTCCACCAGCAGGGCGCGGGTGCGGGTCATCATCCCGTGCTCGCCGGCACCCCAGGCGTAGCCTTCGCCTTCGGGCAGCTGCAGGGCGCGCACGGCGGCGACCAGCTCGTCCGGCGTCTCCACCCAGCGCAGGTCGAGGTTGGCAGCACTGCGCATGACGCGGCGATCGGCCTCGGCCAGTTGCACGATGGCGGTGACGCGAGCACCGCCCGGCAGCTCTTCCAGGCGGCGGTGGATCGCCGGCAGCGCGCTGGAATCGCCCACCAGCAGGTGCCAGTCGTAGTCCAGGGGGATGATCATCGAGCCACGCGGGCCGCCGATCAGCGCGGAGTCGCCCGGCTGCACGCGCTCGGCCCATTCGCAGGCGCCGCCCTCGCCGTGCAGGGCGAACTCGAGGGTCAGCTCGCGGCGCTCGCGGTCGAAGCGGCGCGGGGTGTAGTCGCGGCGGATGAGTTCGCCCTGCTCGTCCACGAACATGAACTTGATGTGGTCGTCGAAGGAGGCGGAAACGAAGTCCACCAGTTCGTCACCGCCGAAGGTGACGCTCATGAAATGGGGGCTGATGCGCTCCACGCGGAGCACGTCCAGCTCGCGGCGGCGCAGTTCGTGGCGTATGCGCTGCACGCGGCGGGTCTGTACGGTTTGGTCCATGGGCTGTTGCTCGCAGGATATGGTTGATAACATCAACGATCATAAAAACCACTAGTTGATATTGTCAACCATATGAGTACCGATACTGCCGAGGACGTCTTCGAGTCCATCCACTCCGTCATGCACCTCTACCGCGCCCGCCAGTACCGCACGCTGCGCGACGGTGACCACGACCTCACCCACATGGAATTCAAGGCGCTGAATTTCTACGCCCGCCACCCGGGGGCGACCCAGAGCGAGCTGGTGAACCATTCCGGGCGCGACAAGGCGCAGATCGCCCGGCTGATCCAGGCACTGCGCGGCAAGGCGTTGCTGGAAGGCAAGGCCGACGAAGCCGACAAGCGCAGCATCCGCCTCTACCCCACCGCAGCGGGCACGGCCCTCCACCAGGAGGTGCGCCAGCAGGGCCGACGCCTGAACAAGGTCGCGGTGGAGGGCTTCAGCGCAGAGGAATGCCAGCAACTGCTCGACCTGTTGGCCCGGGTGCAGGCCAACCTCGACGCAGAGCCCTGATTCGGAGCCCGGGAAGCTGCGGTTGCATCCGCCCTGTCTAGTCCGCGCAGCCCTGCTCCGGCAGCTCCCGCAATGCACGCTCCAGCAGCGCCGTGGCGCGGCGGCTGTGGAGGATGCCGGTGTGGCTCTCGTCGACCAGGTACAGCCGCCCCGCCTCATCCTGGGCGGCGCTGCGCAGCTCGCTGGCCAACGGCACCACGCCATCGTTCGGCTCCGGCAGCAGGCGTCGGTTGCCACCGTAGCTGACCAGCATCCACTGGCGGATGTGCGCCGGCAGCGGCCTGGCGAACAGCGCCCGCAGGTAGGGGCTGCCCGGCGCCATGTCGCGCCACACCGGCACCTCGAACGGCACCCGCTGCACGCCGGTGGCCGCCGAGGGATGCCCGTCCCAGGGCGTCGAAAGGGTGGCGAACAGGCACAGGCGCCGCGCCTCGTTCTCGTCGAGGAATTGCAGCGCCCGCCGCGCCACCAGGCCCCCCATGCTGTGGGCGAACAGGTGCATCCGCCGGGGTGCCAGGCGCAGCAGCATGTCGCGCATGGCGATGCTGAGCATGTAGGCGCTGTTGCGCAGGGGCAGCCCGCTGGGATAGTGGAACAGCACCAGCTGGAAGCGCGTCAGGTCGAGGCTCGCGGCCAGCGCCTGCCAGTCACGGGGCGAGGCATTGATGCCGTGCACCAGGATGATCGGCTCCTTGGCCGGGTCCCAGGGCGCCAGCAGGTACAGGCCGTAGCCCACCTCGCGCATGAAGCTGAGCGGTTGCCAGGCGCCCAGCTGGATGTGCCGGTCGTCGAAGCGCGGGTCGGTGAACGCCACCACCTGCAGGTAGTTGCGCTGCAGGCGCGGCTGCTCGCGGTAGAGCACCTCCAGGCGCAGGTCGAGCCTGGGCGGGTCGGCGTCGACGGCCACCTGGAGATCCAGCGTGTTGAGCCGCGCCAGGCGCTCGCGCTCGGCCAGGTCCGGCTGCACGGTGAGCGGCGCATGGCGGGCCTGGGGCAGCCAGTGGCGGGGCTCGTCTCGATCCAGGGCGAAATTGCCGTTGCGGTCGTCGAAGGCCAGCAACTGGTAGTCGCCCGGCGCCTGGGTGAAGTAGAAGGCCTCGCCCGGCGCGACGATGCGGTAGGCGACGAAGCCGCCCTTGCCATCCAGCAACGCCACCAGCGCGCTGCGCCCGGAATCCGTGGCCAGCAGCCGCCCCGCCACCACCACCAGCTCCTGGCGGGCCTGTTGCATTTCCCTGTCCACCTCCAGCAGGCTGCAACCGCCGCAGGCGACCGCCACCAGCATCAGGACCATCCGCAGAACGGCCATCCGCTTCGCCTCATCCTCGTCCTGCAAGCAAGCCTAGTCGGATCGGCCCGGGCCACCGCAGAATAGGCGCCGCGAAATTCCCCAGCGGTCAGGGACGACAGATGCACGAAAACGACGAAATCCAGGCGATCCGCCACCGGTTGGCCCGCCCCGCCACGCGCTTTGGCGCCGGCGGCTTCCGCCCCACCCAGGCCGACGACGAAAGCTGGCTGGGCCGCGTCTTCCTGTTCCGCCCCGACGAAGGCATCCCGCTCGACGCCGCAGGGGACGCGATGCTGCCGCTCGCCCAGTTCCACCTGCCCAACCTGCCCACCAGCAGCCCGCTGCTGGCGGACGTACGGGTGCTGACCCTGTTCATCTCCGCCGAGTTCGGCGAGCCGCTGGAGCCCATGGGCGCCCACTGGCTCATCCGCGAATACGGTCACCACGAAACGCTGCAGCGCAAGGAACTGGCCAATCCCGCCTCCTTCATCAAGCCCTTCCCGCTCAAGGCCGAACGCCTGGACGAGGACTACCCGCTGTGGGACGGCGGCGGCGTGCCCGGGGACCTGGAAGAGCGCATCCTCGAACTGGAACGCAGCGGCGTGATCGACAGCTACTACGACATCGTCAGCCACTGCTACGACCACAAGATCGGCGGCTACCCCTCCTTCTGCCAATCGGGCATCGAGCCGGGGGACGGTTTCGAATTCGTCTTCCAGATCTCCTCCGACGCGAAGATCAACCTCAACGTCGTGGACAGCGGCAGCCTGATGTTCTGGAAGCACCGCAGCAGCGGCGAGTGGGCGCTCTACTACGACTTCTACTGAGCAGCGCACCCAACACCCGTAGGATGGCGTAGAGCGCAGCGAAACCCATCACCCCAGCCCCCTCAACGCAGGACCCCATGCAGGCCATCCCACAAAAACAGATCAGGGCCCATTACGACGCCGACACCATCCGCGTCTACCAGGCCTATTCCGATGCCATCGCCGACAGCGCGCTGGCCCACGGCACCTTCGTCTCGCCGCCGTTCAAGCTGGAGCGCATGACCTGGATAAAGCCCTCCTTCCTCTGGATGATGTACCGCGCCGGCTGGGGCCTGAAGGACGCCGGGCAGAACCGCATCCTCGCCATCGACATCAGCCATGAAGGTTTCGCCTGGGCCCTGGCCAACAGTTGCCCCAGCCATCCGGAGCCGGGCCAGGGCAAGGAAGAGTGGGAGCGCATCAAGAGTGCCTCCCCCGTGCGCATCCAGTGGGACCCGGAACGCGACCTGCACCTCGAGCCCCAGCCCCACCGCGCCATCCAGGTCGGCCTGGGCCCGGAGGCTTCACGGCGTTACGTCGGCCAATGGATCCGGCGCATCACCGAGGTCACCGGCCTGGCCCATGACATCCACGCCCTGGTGCAGGCCGGGGAGCTGCAAGAAGCGCAGCGCAGGCTGCCCGCGGAGCGCGAGTACATCCCTTGAAACACCTGCGCCTCCAACCCGGCCGGCAGCCTGCGGCAAAGGCATAGCGCCTTCGTGAAACCCGTCTACGCTGACCCTCGACCTGCCCGCCATCCACTTCAGGAGGACACCCCCATGGCATTGCGCATCAACGATCTGGTCCCCGATTTCAAGGCCGAAACCGACCAGGGCGCCATCAGCTTCCACGACTGGATAGGCTCCGACTGGGCCATCCTCTTCTCCCACCCCAAGGACTTCACCCCGGTGTGCACCACCGAGTTCGGCGCCGTGGCGCAGCTCGCCGCCGAATGGGCCAAGCGCGGCACCAAGGTGATCGGCGTCTCGGTGGACGGGGTCCAGGCGCACCAGAAATGGAAAGGCGACATCGAGGCCTTCTGTGGCGCCGACGCCAGCTTCCCGATCATCGCCGACGAGTCCCTGGCCGTGTCCAAGGCCTTCGACATGCTGCCCGCCGAAGCCTACCTGCCCGATGGCCGCACCGCCGCCGACACCGCCACCGTGCGCTCTGTGTTCATCATCGGCCCGGACAAGAAGCTCAAGCTGTCCATGACCTACCCGATGTCGGTGGGCCGCAACTTCGCCGAAGTGCTGCGCGCCCTCGACGCCCTGCAACTGACCTACAACGTGCCCTTGGCCACCCCGGCCAACTGGACCACGGGCCAGGACGTGATCGTCGCCCTCGCTTTGAACGACGACCAGGCCCGCGAGAAGTACGGCGCCATCGACATCAAGCTGCCCTACCTGCGCACCACCGCCGCACCCAAGTAAGCCCGCCATACGGTGGGCCGCACCCGTCGGCCCACCCGTAGCCCGGGCTTCAGCCCGGGGCCACCGCCTCGCTCCTGCGCCACACACTCGCTACCCAGGGCTGCTGCTCCCGCGGCAGGCCCGCCGGGCGGTAGTAGTGCTCCAGCTCCACGAAACCCGCCGCCTCCACCAGGGCCTTCCAGGCCGGGAAGTCGTGCCAGGCGCCATAGCGGTTGCCGCTCCAGCCTTCCTGGTTGTCCCCGCGCGGGTTGGAGCTGAACAGCACCCCGCCCGGCTTCAGCGTCGCATGCAGCTGGCGCAGCACCCGTGGCAGCTCCTGCCCCGGCACGTGGAACAGCGTGGCATTGGCGAACACGCCATCGAAGCGCCCAGCCGGCAGTTGCAGGTCGAGGAACGACTGCTGCCACACCTCGCACCCGGAATCCGCCCGCGCCATCGCGACGAAGCGCTCGGCACCGTCCAGCCCCACCGGCTCGTGGCCCAGGGTGCGGAAGGTGCGCAGATCGCGCCCCGGCCCGCAGCCGAAATCGAGGATGGCCAATGGCGCGGCCCCCTGGATATGGCGCAGGAACGCCTCGATGTTCTGGCTCACATCGTGGTCGCGGGTGTTCTCGCGAAAGCCTTCGGCGTTCTGGTTGTAATCGTCCAGCGTGGTGGCGCTGAGGCTGGCGAGTTCGTCGGGCTGCAGGGGCATCGGGGCGTCTCGTGGAAAGGACCGGGGATTCTACCCGTCCCGGCCCGGAGCCTCACGGCCCTTTTAAATTACGAACGACATCTATGCGAACAATAATATTACAAATATCATCTAAACCATCGAAGGCATCCCCGAGAGTGCAGGACCATGAACCGACACGCGCAGAACCTCCGCCCCCTGGCCCTGCTGGCAGCGCTGCTGGCCGTCGCCGGCTGCAACAGCCAGGCCGACACCCGGGCCGCCGCCAGCGGCCCGCAGCCTCGTCCGGTCCTGGCCGCGCAGGTGGAAAGCACCAGCCGCCACGAGGCCGCCTACACCGGCGTGGTGGCGGCGCGCACCGAAAGCGACCTGGGCTTTCGCGTCGGCGGCAAGGTGATCGAACGCCGCGTCGACCCCGGTGCCCGCGTGGCCAAGGGCGACACCCTGCTGGTGCTGGATATCGAGGACTTCGACCTGGCCCTGCGCGCCGCCAACAACCGCGTCAGCGCCGCCCGTGCGCAACTGCGCCAGGCCCGTGACGACGAAAGCCGCTACCGCCGCCTGTCCACCACCGGTGCCGTGTCGCGCCAGGTGTTCGACCAGGCCGCCACCAACCTGCGCGTGGCCGAGGCCGAACTGGCCGCCGCCAGCTCCGAAGCCAGCCAGGTGCAGAACCGCCGCAGCTACTCGACCCTCAAGGCCGACGGCGACGGCATCATCACCGACGTGCGCGCCGAGCGCGGCCAGGTCGTCGCCGAAGGGCAGATCGTCGCCCGCCTGGCCCACGACGGCGCCCGCGAAGCGGTGATCGACCTGCCGGAAACCCAGCGCGCCCTGGCCGGCAACAGCGCCCTCGCCTACCCCTTCGACGCGCGCGAGCAGGCGGTCAAGGCCACCCTGCGCGAGCTCTCCGCCTCCGCCGACCCGGTCACCCGTACCTACCGCGCCCGCTACATCCTCGACGGCACGGCCGAGCGCTTCAGCATCGGCTCGACCATCACCGTGCGCCTGCAGAGCGAGCAGGCCGAGTTGCTGCGCGTGCCCATCGGCGCCCTGCACAACCCGGGTGTCGGCAGCGGCGTCTGGGTCATAGGCGAGGACGACAGCGTGCACTTCGCCCCGGTGAAGGTCGCCCGCCTCGGCCAGGAATACGCCCTGCTGGAAGGCGGCGTGAGCAGCGGCCAGCGCATCGTCGCCCTAGGCGCGCACCTGCTGCACGAAGGCGACAAGGTGCGCCTGCTGCCCGGCCAGGCCCTGGCGCTGGCCCGCCAGAACGACGAGGTGCGCTGAGATGCGCGGCCTCAACCTCTCCGAGATCGCCGTACGCAACCCGGCAGTGACCCTGTTCCTGATCATCGCGGTGATCCTTTCCGGGGTCTTCGCCTTCGGCAAGCTCGGCCGCGCCGAAGACCCCTCCTTCACCGTCAAGACCATGACCGTCACCGCCGCCTGGCCCGGCGCCACCGCGCGGGAGATGCAGGAACAGGTCGCCGACCGCCTGGAGAAGCGCCTGCAGGAGCTGGATTTCTACGACCGCGTGGAAACCATCGCCCAGCCCGGCTTCGTCTCGATGAAGGTGCAGTTCCTCGAATCCACCCGTCCCGGCGACATCCAGGAGCTGTTCTACCAGACCCGCAAGAAGCTCAGCGACGAGGCCGCCCGCCTGCCACGCGGCGTGCAGGGCCCGTTCTTCAATGACGAGTATTCCGATGTCTACTTCGCCCTCTACGCCCTGGAAGCCAAGGACCTGCCCCACCGCGAGCTGGTGAAGATGGCCGAGGACCTGCGCCAGGGCTTCCTGCGACTGCCGGGGGTGAAGAAGGTCAACATCCTCGGCGAGCAGGCCCAGCGCGTGTTCGTCGAATTTTCCTACCAGCGCCTGGCCACCCTCGGCATCAAGCCGGAACAGATCTTCGCCGCCCTGGCCGCGCAGAACGGCGTCTCCCCCGCCGGCTTCGTCGAAACCGCCGGGCCGCGTGCCTACATCCGCATCGACGGCGCCTTCGACACCCTCGCGCTGATCGAGAACGTGCCCATCGCCGCCGGCGGCAAGGTGCTGCGCATCGCCGACGTGGCCACCGTCAGCCGCGGCTACGAAGACCCGGCCAGCTACCGCATCCGCCACCAGGGCGACCCGGCGCTGATGCTCGGCGTGATCATGGAGCCGCACTTCAACGGCCTCGACCTGGACCGCACGCTGCAGGCCGAGGAAGACCGCATCCACGCCGACCTGCCCCTGGGCGTGAGCGTCGACAAGGTCTCCGATCAGGCGAAGAACATCCGCCTGGCGGTGGACGAGTTCATGCTCAAGTTCTTCGTCGCCCTGGCCGTGGTGATGCTCATCAGCCTGCTCGCCCTGGGCTTCCGCGTCGGCCTGGTGGTGGCCGCGGCGGTACCGCTGACGCTGTCCATCGTCTTCGTGATCATGCTCATGACCGGCCGCGAGTTCGACCGCATCACCCTCGGTGCGCTGATCCTCTCCCTCGGCCTGCTGGTGGACGACGCCATCATCGCCATCGAGATGATGGTGGTGAAACTGGAGGAAGGCTTCGACCGCATGAAGGCCGCGACCTTCGCCTGGAGCTCCACCGCCGCGCCCATGCTCACCGGCACCCTGGTGACCATCATCGGCTTCCTGCCGGTGGGCTTCGCCCGCTCCGGCGCCGGGGAATACGCCGGCAACATCTTCTGGATCGTCGGCTTCGCGCTCATCGCCTCCTGGCTGGTGGCCGTGGTCTTCACGCCCTACCTGGGAGTGAAGATGCTGCCGCGCATCGCCCCGGTTGCCGGCGGCCACGACGCCCTCTACGCCGGCCCCTGGTACGCGCGCCTGCGCCGCCTGGTCAGCGCCTGCGTCGAACACCGCTGGCGGGTCACCGTCCTGGTGCTCGGCGCCTTCGTCCTCTGCGTGCTGGGCATGGGCGCGGTGAAGAAGCAGTTCTTCCCCAACTCCGACCGCTCCGAGCTGATCCTCGAGGTGTACATGCCGCCGGGCAGTGCCTTCAAGGCCACCGAGGCGGTGGTCGCCCAGGTTGAAAAGGCCCTGCTGGAAGAGCCGCAGACGAAGATGGTCGACGCCTATGTCGGCGGCGGCGCACCGCGCTTCTTCCTCTCGCTGAACCCGGAGCTGCCGGACCCGGCCTTCGCCAAGCTGATCGTGCAGACCGCCAGCGCCCACGACCGCGACGCCCTCAAGGCGCGCATGCGCGAGCGCATCGCCGCCGGTGAATTCCCCTCGGCGCGGGTACGCGTCACCCAACTGCTGTTCGGCCCGCCGGTGCCCTTCCCCGTGGTGTTCCGCGTGGCCGGGCCGGATGCCGACGTGCTGCGCGGCATCGCCGAAGACGTGCGCCAGGTGGTGGCCGCCAACGCCCTGACGCGCGACAGCTTCCTCGACTGGGGCGAGCGCACCAGCGCCTACCGCCTGGTGCTGGACCAGGACCGCCTGCGCCTGCTCGGCTTCACCCCTGACCAGGTGCGCAGCCAGGTCAACGCCCTGCTCACCGGCAACAACGTCACCGAAGTGCGCGAAGGCACCCGCAACGTGCTGGTCATCGCCCGGGCGCTGGACGACCAGCGCGAGAACCTCGGCAACCTCGCCGACCTGACCCTGACCAACGCCGCCGGCCAGTCCGTGGCACTGGAACAGGTCGGGCGCTTCCAGGCGGTGATGGAGGACCCGGTGCTCAAGCGCCGCGACCGCGACATCACCTTCGAAGTGCGCGCCGACATCGTCGACGGCACCCAGCCGCCGGACGTGGAAATGGCCGTGTGGCGCGACCTGCAGCCGCTGCTGGCGCAACTGCCCGCAGGCTACCGGGTGGAGATCGCAGGCCCGGTGGAGGAAAGCGCCAAGGCCAACAAGGCCCTGGCCGCGCTGTTCCCGATCATGATCCTGCTGACCCTGGTGGTGATCATGTTCCAGGTGCGCTCCTTCGGCGTGATGTTCATGGTCTTCGCCACCGCACCGCTGGGCCTGATCGGCGCCGTGCCCACACTGCTGCTGTTCGACCAGCCCTTCGGCTTCAACGCCATCCTCGGGCTGATCGGCATCGGCGGCATCCTCATGCGCAACACGCTGATCTTCACCGACCAGATCCGCCAGAACCGCGAGGCCGGCCAGGAAGTGCGCGAGGCCATCATCGAAGCCACGGTGCGCCGCGCCCGCCCGGTGGTGCTCACCGCCCTGGCGGCGGCGCTGGCCTTCATCCCGCTGACGCTCTCGGTGTTCTGGTCGTCCCTGGCCTTCGTGCTGATCGGCGGCGTGCTGGTCGGCACCCTGCTCACCCTGCTGTTCCTGCCCGCGCTGTGCACCCTGGTGCTCTCGCGCAAGCCCCGTCGCCCCCAGGAGGACGCCCCCATGGACGCCACCCGACGCTCCGGCCTGTTGCTGACCCTGCTCATCGTCCTCTGCGGCCTGGGCGAGATTTCCACCCAGATGCTGCTGCCCAGCCTCGCCGCCATCGAGCACACCCTGGCGGCCGGCCCCGGTTCGTCCCTGGTGGCGCTTTCGGTATTCGTCGGTACCTTCGGCGTCGGCCAGCTGTTCTTCGGCCCGCTGTCGGACCGCATCGGCCGCAAGCCGGTGCTGCTCGCGGGGGTCGCCACCTACGTGCTGGCCTCGCTGTGGATGGCCTTCGCCCACTCCATGCCGGAGTTCATCGCCGGGCGCGCCCTGCAGGGCCTCGGCGCCTGCGCCGCGCTGGTGGTGGCACGGGCCATCGTGCGCGACGTCTGGCGCGAGAAGGCCGGCCCGGTCATGGCCCTCACCGTGATCGGCATGCTCTGCACCATCATGCTGTCGCCGGTCATCGGCGGGCTGATCGCCACCCGGTTCGGCTCATGGCGCGCCGTCGTGGTGGCCACGGTGATCATCGGCATCCTCGCCCTGCTCGCCTGCGCCCTGCTCTACCGGGAGAGCAACCAGGCCCGCGACCCGCTCGCCGGCCGCATCGCCACCCTCGCCGGCAACTACCGCGCCCTGCTCAAGGGCGCCGAAGTGCGCGCCTTCTCCTTCGCCATCGCCGGCACCTATGGCGCCATGTTCTGCGTGATCGCCGGCTCCTCGCGGGTGTTCGTCGGCCAGCTCGGCCTGAGCCCCACCCAGTACGGGCTGGTCTTCGGCGGCATCGTCTCCGGGCTGATCGCCGGGGCCATCCTCAGCAACCGCCTCATCCTGAAATGGGGCCCGGCGCGCCTGGTGGGCGTGGGCACCGCGCTGGTGGCCACCGGCGCCGTGCTCACCCTCGCCATCCTGCTCGCCACCGGCCCCTCGGTGCCGGGGCTGCTGCTGCCGCAGGTGCTGCTCACCCTCGGCGCCGGCATGGTGCTGCCCGGCTCGGTGGCCGGTGCGGTGATCCCCAACCCGACCCGCGCGGGGCTCGCCGCCGGCTTCATCGGCTTCGCCCAGATGGCCGGCGCCACGCTCTCGGGCCTGCTGCTCAGCGCCCTGCAGAACGACAGCGCGCTGCCGATGATCGGCCTCAACGTCACCTTCGCCCTCGCCGCCTTCGGCCTGTTCCGCCTGGCCCGTGCGCACCAGGCGCGCGCCGTGGCACTGGCGACGGACTGAGGGCGATTCGCGAGCAGAGCTCGCTCCTGCGGGAAGCATCAAGACCGTGGGAGCGAATTCATTCGCGATCGGACATCGCCGGATTGCACTCGACCTACCAGGGTTACGGGCTTCCATGTGACTCCGCTGGTGGATGATGGAGCGCCATCCACCCTACGCAGCGGTGAGCCAAGGCACTCGGGTTGAGGCCGCGCCGTAGGTTGGCGCCGAGCGCAGCGAGGCCCAACGCGGCGGTATCAGGCCGGTACCGTCGCCTTCATCGACTCGCGCTCGGAGAAGGCGGCGAAGAAGCGCTCCAGCCCCGGATGGCCCTGGCGCCAGCCAAGGTGGGAGAGGCGGAAGTCGAGGTAGCCGAGTGCACACCCCACGGCGATCTGGGCGATGTCCAGCGGGCCGTGGAGCTGGTCGGCGACGGCTTCCAGGGCATCCAGCGCGCGGTGGATCTTGCCCAGCTGGCCGTCCTTCCAGTCCTGCCACTGCAGCGCCTCGGGGCGGATGGCGCCCTCGTAGCGCACCAGCAGCGCGGCATCCATCAGGCCGTCGGCCAGGGCCGCGCGGGTCAGGCAGGTCCAGCGCTCGGCGCCGTGGGGGAAGAAGGCGTCGCCGCTCTGCAGGGCATCGAGGTATTCGCAGATGACGCGGCTGTCGAACAGCGCCTCGCCCTCGGCGGTGATCAGCACCGGGATCTTGCCCAGCGGGTTGGCGCGGTTGACCTCGGCGTTCTCCTTGATCGGCAACACGGCGGTGTCGAGCATCTCGATGCCTGCCGCCAGGCCGGCTTCCAGCGCCAGCACCCGGACCTTGCGAGCGAAGGGGGACGCCCCTGCGTAGATCAGTTTCATGTCTTCAATGCTCCTGTTCGCGGGCCGGCCCAATGCCGGCGCCCGCTGTTCCTGCAACTGGACCCCCACCGGCGGCGCCGGTAGCATCCCCGCCCATCGCGCCCGGGAGCTGCCCATGGTCATCGACAGGAAAATCAAACTGGACTCCGCCGACATCAGACGCCTGGACGACCTGGATGTCGCGCTGGAGTTGCTGCACTTCGGCTTCCGCGGTCTCACCGTGGACGCCGACGCCTACCTGGAAACCCTCGGCCTGTCGCGCGTCCACCACCGCATCCTCTACGCCATCCGCCGCGTCGAAGGCATCAACGTCGGCGAACTGGCCGCCCTCCTCGGCGTCAGCAAGCAGGCGCTGCACCGCCCGCTGACCCACCTCCTGGAACGCGCCCTGGTGACCCAGCAGCGCGACCCGGAACAGCACCGCTACAAGCGCCTCTTGCTCAGCACGGCAGGCCATGACGTGGAACACCGCGCCACCGACCTGGAGCGCCGGGTCATCCGCGCCGCGCTGGACACCACCGACGCCGATGGCCGGGTCGCCTGGCACTCGGTCATGCAGTCCCTGGCCGCCCGCCTCGACTGATCAACCCGCCGTGGTGATGCGTTCGCGCACCACGATGCACTTGGCCAGCGGCCGGATCAATGCCTCGGTGGCCTCTTCCCAGGGCACCACGCTGGGGCTCACCAGCATCGGGTCGCAATGCCCCTGCTCCACCAGTTCCAGCACCCTGGGGATGTGCGGGCGCACGCTGCAGGCGCCGACCGACAGGGTGACGTCGCGCATGTACATGCCGAACAGCGGGATGGCCGGGTCCTCGAAGATGATGCCGATGCACGAGCAATGCCCGCCCGGCGCCAGCGCCAGCAGGCCGGTACGCAGCGCCTGCGGGTCGCGGGTGGCGGACACCACCAGGTCGTAGCGCTCGTTCAGCGCGCCATCGGCGCCGTTGCGCAGGGTCGCGCCGCTGCGCACGGCCAGCTCGTCGCGGTAACCGTCGCCATCCAGGTAATCCACCTCGGCCGCACCGGCGGCGCGGGCCATCTGCACCGCGAGGATGCCGAGGCTCTCGGTGCCGCCCACCACCAGCACCTTCGCCTCCTCCCGTGTCGCCAGCGGGCGGCTGGCGGCCACCCAGGCATCGGTGAGGTTGTCGCTGGCGCTGGCCACGGCCACCGGGTCCAGCCCCGGGGGCAGCGGCACCAGCATGGCGTCGGCGAAAGGCACCCGCACCACCTCGGAGAACAGCCCGCCCCAGTGCCCGCCCGCCGGCACGCCATAGGCCGCATGCCGGGCGACACCGGTGCAGGCCGTGCTGCGCCCCGCCAGGCACTGGCGGCAGATGCCACAGGCGATCTTCCAGGGCACCGAGACCAGGTCGCCACGCTTGACCGTGCCCACCTGTGCGCCCACTTCCAGCACCTCCGCCACGCACTCGTGGCCCAGGGCGAAGGGCGGCTTGAACGGCGTGAGGCCGGCGATCAGGCGCCGGTCGAGGTCGCAGGAGGCCGAGGCGATGGGCCGCACCAGCGCCGCCAGCGGCGAATCCAGCACGGGCGACGGCGCGTCCTCCCAGGCGAGGCGTCCCGCCCCTTTGACGATGAGTTCGCGCATGGCTCAGTCCCTCACGCTGAAGGTAGTAGTGGCACGGGCGCAGAGCTTGCCGCTGGCGTCGACCACGTGCGCATCGCAGATCGCCAGGCTGCGGGTGCGCTCCACCACCCAACCCTCGACGCGGTAGAGCTCGCCAGCCTTGAGCGGGCGCAGGTACTTCACCCCAAGGTCCACCGTCGCGTACTGCGCATCGCCCGGCAGGGTGGAGAACAGCGCGAGGCCGGCGGCACCGTCCAGGCAGGTGGCGGTGAAGCCGCCATGCACTGTCCTGGCCGGGTTGAGGTGGCGCACATCGGGCCGCGCCTCGATGAAGATGCGCCCGGGCTCCACGTCCACCGCCATCATCCCCATGGTCTCGCCGATGGCAGGTGCGGGCAGCCTGCCGGCGATCACCGCCTGGAGGATCTGCAGGCCGGAGGGAGGGGTTCTGTTGGGGGTATCGGTCATCTCGGGGCTCCTGGCTCTGCCGGGGTCGGCGAGCGGTTTCGGGGGGATGGCAGGCAGCCCCCACCGGGCCAGCGCGAGGGAATCGCCCTGCAGCCCGTGGACGGACGATACGTGAGCGCAGAATCTCAAATCAACAATGTTGATATGACAAACAAGAAGGCATTCCGGCAACACCGCTACGGCTCTGGAATGGGGGTTTGCGCCATCCCGCGCACCATTTCGGCGTTGACGCCCGGGCGCGCGGATGGTCATATGCCCGCCGTTCCAGGTGTCCCACGCCGTCGTGCGTGGGGTGAAACGGGAAGCCGGTGCGTCCATCAGGACCAGTCCGGCGCTGCCCCCGCAACGGTAAGCGAGCGCTGCATTCGATACGCCACTGTGCCCACGGCATGGGAAGGCGGATGCGGCGTGATCCTCGCAAGCCCGGAGACCGGCCTGGAGCATCGATAGGCAAACCCGCGGTGGGCGGGCACGGGCCGGTTTCTCGCACGGGTGCATGCATGCGCCCGCGCGCGCCTTTGCATTCCCTCCGGGCTCCATTCATTCCTGACGTGATAGGAACGACATGTCCCGTACCTTCAGCTCCAACGCTCCGGCGAGCGCCGCCCTCGGCCTGCTCGCGCTGTCCATTTCCTTCTCCCTGCACGCCGAAGACGGCCCCCTGGCGCTACCTGCCACCGCCGTCACCGGCCAGGCGGACGACACCGCCATCCGCCTCGACACGCCCGTGCCCGCCGGCTCGCGCCTGGGCCTCTCCGCCCTGGAAACCCCGGCCAGCACCAGCGCCGTCAGCGGCGAAGAGGTGCGCGCACGCAACAACGCCACCGTGCAGGACGCCGTGACCCGTAGCCCCGGCATCACCCACATCGGCACTCCCGGCAACGGCGGCACCGCCCTCTCGGCCCGGGGCTTCACCGGCCACGCCTCGGTGATGCAGCTGTACGACGGCACGCGCTTCTACACCGGCATGGGCACCACCACCTTCCCCACCGACCCGTGGATGGTCGAGCGCATCGACGTGATCCGTGGCCCGGCCTCGGTGCTCTACGGCGAAGGCGCCACCGGCGCGGTGATCAACGTGGTGCCGAAGAAGCCCTTCGACGGCGAGATCCGCAACCGCCTGCGCCTGGGCTATGGCTCCGACGACCGCCAGCAGATGGCCCTGGACAGCGGCGGCTCGCTCACCGACACCCTCAGCTACCGCCTCAACCTCAACCGCGAGACCAGCCACGGCTGGATCGACCGGGGCGACTCGAAGAACCTTGGCCTCAGCGCCGCCCTGCGCTGGCAGGCCAGCGATGCCCTGGCCTTCACCCTGGCCCACGACCAGGGCGACCTGCAGCCGATGAACTATTTCGGCACTCCGCTGATCGACGGCCACCTGCAAGGCAGCCTGAAAGACAAGAACTACAACCTGCACAACGCCGAGTTGCACTACAACGACCAGTGGACCCGGCTCATCACCGACTGGATGCCCAGCGAAGGCTTCAGCGCCAGCAACCAGCTCTACCACATCAAGAGCCGCCGCTACTGGCGCAACGCCGAGGCCTACACCTGGGACGCCGGCCGGGGCCAGCTGGAGCGTGCCGAGCAGCTGCGCATCAAGCATGAGCAGGAGCAGATCGGCGACCGCCAGACCTTCACCTTCGACCACTCGTTGTTCGGCCTCGACAGCCGCACCCTGGTGGGCGGCGAGTTCAACCGCATCCGCTTCGACCTGCTGAACAACTCGCCCTACACCGACATCGGCGGCGACTATGTCGACCCGTGGAACCCGGCCCCCGGCTACTACCAGAGCGCCTCGGCCTACCGCCCGCACTCGCGCAGCGAAACCCGCACCGCCGCGCTGTTCGCCGAGAACCGCACCCAGCTCGGCGAGCGCTGGTCCGTGGTCACCGGCCTGCGCCGCGACCAGAACCACATCGACCGCACCGACCTGCGTGCCAACAGCCGCAGCGACCGCAGCATCCAGGGCGGCAACTGGCGCGCCGGCCTGGTGTTCGCCGCCACCCCGCAGCTGTCCTTCTACGGCCAGTACTCCACCAGCGAGGACGGCGTCAGCAACCTCATCACCCTCAGCCCCACCCAGCAGCAGATGGACCTGACCGAGTCGAAGCAGACCGAGTTCGGCCTCAAGCAGCAGTTCTGGGACGGGCGCGGCGAATGGACCCTGGCCGCCTACCACATCGTCAAGAAGAAGCTGCTCTCCCGTGAATCGGTGACCCGCCCCACCCAGCAGATCGGCCAGCAGTCCTCCGACGGCCTGGAAGCGACCCTGGAACTGGCCCTGGAACAGGGCTGGCACGTCTCGGCCAACGCCTCGCTGCTGCGCGCGGAATACGACGACTTCAACGAATCCGTCGGCGGCCAGCTCGTCTCCCGGTCCGGCAACCGCCCCACCGACGTGCCACGGCGCACCGCCAACCTCTGGGTCAGCAAGGCGCTCGGCCATGACCTGGACGCCGGCCTCGGCGCGCGCTACGTCGACGCCCGTTACGCCGACGCCGCCAACACCGTGAAGGTGCCCGGCTACACCGTGCTCGACGCCAACCTCGGCTGTCAGGTGCTGCCCGATACACGCCTGGGGCTGGAGCTGAACAACCTGCTGGACCGCCGCTACGCCGTCACCCAGCAGAACGGCGGCCAGCAGTGGCTGCTGGGCCAGCCGCGTTCGTTCTTCGTCACCGCCGACTACAGCTTCTGACCCGGCGAAAGGAGTGCCCGGCATGCCCTCACTGAACATCAGCGACCTCGCCTGGGCACCCGATGTCCGCTCGCACTGGCGCCTGCAGGGCATCGACCTGCAGGTGCGCGAGGGCGAGTTCGTCGGCCTCATCGGACCCAACGGCAGCGGCAAGACCAGCCTGCTGCGCTGCGCCTACCGCGCCGAACGCCCGGCCTCCGGCTGGGTGGCGCTGGACGGCGAGGACCTCTGGCAGCGCAGCCCGCGCTGGAGCGCACAACGCATCGCCGTGGTGCTGCAGGAATTCCCCCAGGACTTCGGCCTCGCCGTGGCCGAGGTGGTCGCAATGGGCCGTTCGCCGCACAAGGGCCTGTTCGACGGCGATGACGCCGAGGATGCCGCGATGGTCGCCCAGGCGCTGGCCAGCGTTGGCATGGGCGACTTCCACGCGCACCCCTTCGCCCGCCTCTCCGGCGGCGAGAAGCAGCGCGTGCTCCTGGCCCGCGCCCTGGCACAGCGACCCGGCCTGCTGCTGCTCGACGAACCCACCAACCACCTCGACCCGCGCTACCAGCTGGAGCTGCTGCACCAGCTGCGGCGCCTGCGCCTGAGCACCCTGGCCAGCTTCCACGACCTCAACCTGGCGGCGGCCTTCTGCGACCGCCTCTACGTCCTCGACCAAGGCCGCGTGGTGGCCAGCGGCACGCCCACCGACGTGCTCACCGCCGACCTGCTGCAGCAGGTGTTCGGCGTGCACGCGCTGGTGGACCGCCACCCCCTCGCCGACCACCCGCGCATCACCTGGATCAGCCCATGAAGCCTTCATCGATCGCCCTGCTCCCCCTCCTCCTGGCGCCCATCGCCCAGGCCACCGACTACCCGCTGCGCGTCACCAGCTGCGACCGCCAGGTGGTGTTCGAGCGCGCGCCGCAGCGGGCGGTGAGCCAGGACATCAACCTCACCGGCATGATGGTCGCCCTCGGCCTGCAATCGCGCATGGTCGGCTACAGCGGCATCAGCGGCTGGAAGACCCCGGATGCCCGGTTGATGGCCGCCCTGGGCGACCTGCCGGAGCTGGCGCGCAAATACCCCTCCATCGAAACGCTGCTCGACGTCGACGCCGACTTCTTCTTCGCCGGCTGGAACTACGGCATGCGCGTGGGTGGCGAGGTCACCCCGGCCACCCTCGCGCCCCTGGGCATCCCGGTGTACGAGCTGAGCGAATCCTGCGCCCACGTGATGCCCCGCGAGGCGGCGAGCCTGGAAGACCTCTACCGCGACCTCGACAACCTCGGTCGCATCTTCGACGTCGAAGCCCTCGCCAGCGCCCTGGTAACCGACCTGCGCACGCGCCAGGCCGAGGTGGCCAGGCGCCTGGAGGACGGTGGCGAGGCACCCCGGGTATTTCTCTACGACAGCGGCGAGGACCGCCCCTTCACATCGGGCCGCCTGGGCATGCCGCAAGCGATCATCAACGCCGCCGGCGGGCGCAACCTGATGGACGACCTGGCCGCCAGCTGGACCCAGGTCAACTGGGAAACCGTGGTCGAGCGCGACCCGCAGGTGATCCTCATCGTCGACTACGGCGAGCGCAGCTGGCAGCAGAAGCGCGACTTCCTCCTCGCCCACCCGGCCCTGCAATCGGTCGAGGCGATCCGCGAGCAGCGCTTCGTGGTCCTGCCCTACCTCGCCGTCACCCCTTCGGTGGAGAACATCGAGGCCATCGAGACCCTGGCCGCGGGCCTGCACCCCGAACGCTTCACCGGGACGGCGCCATGAGCCCGCTGCGCACGCCCGGCGCCTACCGCCTGCTGCTGCTCGGCCTGGGCGCGGCGCTGCTGGTCTCCTGCATCGCCGCCCTGGGCTTCGGCCCCGCCTCGGTGCCCCAGGGCGCAGTCTGGGGCATCCTCGCCGAGCGCCTGGGCCTGGGCGGCGTGGGCGAGTGGAGCCGTGGCCAGGAACACATTGTCTGGCTGATCCGCGCGCCCCGGGTGCTGCTCGGTGCGCTGGTCGGTGCCGGCCTGGCCCTGGTGGGTGGCGCACTGCAGGCGGCCACGCGCAACCCGCTGGCCGACCCGCACCTGCTCGGGGTCAGCTCCGGCGCGGCCCTGGGCGCGGTGCTGGTGCTGCTCTACCTGGGCGAATTCATCGGTGTGCTCAGCCTGCCCCTGGCCGCCTTCGTCGGCGCCCTGGGCAGCATGCTGCTGGTGCTGGCCATCGCCAGTCGCCACGGCCGCCTGGAAAGCGATCGCCTGCTGCTGGCGGGGGTCGCCGTGTCCTTCGTGTGCATGGCGCTGGTCAACCTGCTGCTGTTCCTCGGCGACCACCACGCCGCCAGCTCGGTGGTGTTCTGGATGCTCGGCGGGCTCGGTGCCGCACGCTGGGAGCTGCTCTGGCCGCCGGCGTTGTGCCTGGTGCTGGGCCTGGTCGCCCTGCTCGCCCAGGCGCGGGGGCTGAACGCGCTGATGGCCGGCGAGCAGACCGCCATCAGCCTGGGCTTCAGCGCCCGCCGGGTACGCCTGCAGGTGTTCCTCTGCGCCTCGCTGCTCACCGGCGTGCTGGTGGCCCTGAGCGGTGCCATCGGCTTCGTCGGCCTGATGCTGCCGCACCTGGCGCGCCGCCTGGTGGGCGCCGAACACCGCCGCCTGCTGCCGGTGGCCGCCCTGCTCGGCGCGCTGTTCCTGGTCTGGGTCGACGTCGCCGCACGCACCCTGGTCGCCCCCGAGGACCTGCCCATCGGCATCGCCACCGCCGCCATCGGCGGACTGTTCTTCGTCGGCCTGCTGCGGCGGCGTTGAAGAGGATTCACCGGAAAGGTCCCACGATGGGTTTCGCTTCGCTCTACGCCATCCTACGAGGTGCCGCCTGACGTACCGAAAAGCTGAGGCGCGCCTCGTCCCTGTAGGGGCGAATTCATTCGCCCAGCATCCCGCCAGGCTGCCGCCCACCTCCCCCGCAAAAATTATTTTCTCCCTCACGTCACAACCCCACAGGCTGATCCGTCGAGTCATCAAAGGGGCCACTCCGGCCCCATGACGGAGACCGAAAGATGAGCGATACCCGCGCCGTGCGTTACGAACAGGAAATCCCCCAGGTACTGGCCGTGCTGGGCAGCGTCCATGCCGAGCTGGACAAGCTCGGCCTGCCGCGTGCCCTGGTGCACCTGGTCCACCTGCGCGCCTCGCAGCTCAACGGCTGCGCCTTCTGCGTGCGCATGCACACCCGCGAGGCCCGCGAAGGCGGCGAGACCAGCGAGCGCCTGGACCGCCTGGTGGTGTGGCGCCATTCGGGGGACTTCAGTGCCGCCGAGAAGGCCGCCCTGGCCTGGACCGAGGCGCTGACCCGCATCGACGACGAGCGCGACTACGCCGACCTGCGCCAGGCATTGCGCGACCACTTCGACGAAACGCAGATCAGCGCGTTGACCACCCAGGTGGCGATGATCAACCTGTGGAACCGTATCCAGGTATCGAAGCATTGATGCAGACCCGAGCCCGCCTCGAACTCTTCCAGCAGAACCGCCCGCGCCTGCTCGGGCTGGCCTATCGCATCCTCGGATCGCGTGCCGACGCCGAGGATGCGTTGCAGGACTGCTGGCTGAAGTGGCAGGAGGCCGACCTCGCCGGCCTCGACAACCCGGCCGCCTGGCTGACCACCCTGTGCACGCGCCGCTGCATCGACCTGCTGCGCTCGGCCCGGCGCACACGGGTGGAGTACGTCGGCTCCTGGCTGCCGGAGCCCATCCACGGCCTGGCGGAAGACGGCCCCGACGAGGGCATGATCCTGGCCGCCTCGCTGCAGACTGCCTTCCTGCTGGTGCTGGAGCGCCTCGCTCCGAAGGAGCGTGCCGCCTACCTGTTGCACGACATCTTCGAGCGCCCCTATTCCGAGATCGCCGACATCCTGGCGATGCAGGAGTCCGCCTGTCGCAAGCTGGTGTCGCGGGCGCGCAGCAACGTCGAGGACGCGCGGGTACGCCACGTCACCCCGGTGGCTCGCCAGGAGCAACTGCTCACCGCCTTTCGCGATGCCATCGAGGGCGGCGACAGCCGCGCCCTGGCCGGCCTGCTGGGCGCCGAGGTGGAGCTGCGCGCCGATGGCGGCGGCAAGGTGCCCACCCTGCGCGAGACCCTGCATGGGCGCGAGGCGGTGCTGGGCTTCATCGAGCAGTCGCTGCGCAACTACTGGAGCGGCTTCAGCTGGCACGCCACCGAGATCAACGGCACCCGTGGCTTCCTCCTCGGCCAGGGCGACACCCCGGTCGCGGGCATTTCCTTCGGCTATGACGAGGAAGGCGCCTTGCGGCACATCTTCATCGTGCGCAACCCGGACAAGCTGGCCGGGCTCGCGCTCGGCTGATGCACCGTGGGAGCGAATTCATTCGCGATGCTCCACGGCCTGGAGCTCCCCGCCCCTGTAGGGGCGACTTCAGTCGCCCAGCGGTGCGTAGCGCCGCCCGGCATGGAGTTCGCGAGCAGAGCTCGCTCCTGCGGTCCCCGTGCCGGGTCATCGCGGTTGAAACCGCTCCCACGAAAAAGCGGCGTGCCCGACCCGCTCCGCTGATCGAAATCCCCTTGGGCCGCCACATCGATAGCTGTATAAATAGCCAGCCATTCGCCCAAGCCGTTCCGCCATGCCCAGCGCCCTCGACGATCCCTTCTACTACCTGAACAACTTCCAGGCCGTGCTCGACTGGATCGGCGCGCGCTATGACGACCTGCTGGACAATGAGGAGCGGGGCTTCATCGCGGCCTTCGCCGGCCTGCCCAAGGCCTCCCGCGCGCTGCTGGTGCGCATGGTGATGCGCAAGGGCACGCTGTTTCGCGAAAGCAAGCTGGCTTACGCCGAGATCGGCCCCACCCGCGAGGCCCTGCAGCCACTGGTGGCGCTGGGCTGGGTGGACCCGGCACCGCAGCTGACGCTTGCGCAACTCTTCGCCCTGCTGCGCAAGCCGGAGATCGCCGCCTGCTTCGGCGCCCAGCTCGGCCGGGCCGGTGCGCGCAAGGCCGACCAGCTCGCCCTGCTGCAACCCCTGCACCCCGAGGCGCAGCCGCTGGACGCCTGGTGCCCGGGGCTGGAGGAGCGCGTCCATGCCTTGCAGCTCATGGCCCTGTGCGACCGGCTGCGGCTGATGTTCTTCGGCAACCTGGCCCAGGACTGGTCCGAGTTCGTCCTCGCGGACCTGGGCATCTACCAGTACGAGAAGGTGGAGCTGGATGCCGCCTCCCGGGGCTTCCGCCACCGCGCCGATATCGAGCTGTACCTGCACCTCTACCAGTGCCGCGAGCGCTTCGAAGCCGGCGAGGAACCCGCAGAGGTGCTGGCGAGCATTCCGCCGGCCAACGACAACCCCTGGCTGCAAGGGCGCCGCGCGCGCCTGCTGTTCCAGCTCGGCCAGCATTGCGAGCGCCACGGCGAAATGGACCTGGCGCTGGAGATCTATGCCGGCTGCAGCGACCCCGGCGCGCGTATCCGCCGCATCCGCGTGCTGGAGAAGATCGCCGCCTTCGAAGACGCCCATCGCCTCGCCCTGGAACTGGCGGCCGGCGTGCACAGTGACGAGGAGCAGCAGCACCTCACGCGCATCCTGCCGCGCCTGCGACGCAGGCTGGGCCTGCCCAAGCCAGCGCCGCGCGCACCCACGCCGGTGACGCGCCTGGACCTGCGCCTGCCCAGGGGCGACGACTTCGTCTCGGTGGAGCACAGCGTCGCCCGGCACCTGGCGGATGAACCGGGCCCGGTGCACTACGTCGAGAACACCCTGGTCAACTCGCTGTTCGGCCTGCTCTGCTGGGAAGCGATCTTCCTGCCGGTGCCGGGCGCCTTCTTCCACCCCTTCCACGCCGCCCCGGCGGACCTGCTCGCCGCCGACTTCCAGGCGCGCCGCAGCGAGGCCTTCGCCGCCTGCCTGGCGCAGCTGGACAGCGATGCCTGGCAGGCCACCATCCGCCGCAACCACGCCGCCAAGTACGGCCTGCAGTCGCCCTTCGTCTACTGGGGCGTGCTCGACGAGGCGCTGCTGGAGCAGGCGCTGGCGTGCCTGCCCGCCGCGCACCTGAAGCTGTGGTTCCAGCGCCTGCTGGCCGACATCAAGACCAACCGTGCCGGGCTGCCGGACCTGATCCGCTTCTGGCCCCGGGAACGGCGCTACCAGATGATCGAGGTGAAGGGCCCCGGCGACCGCCTGCAGGACAACCAGCTGCGCTGGCTGGACTTCTGCGCCGCGCACGGCATGCCGGTGACCGTCTGCTACGTGCAATGGGCCGAAACCGAGGTCGCCCTCGCGTGAGCTACCAGGTGGCCGTGCGCGCGCTCTGCGAATTCACCGCCAAGTGCGGCGACCTGGACCTGCGCTTCACCCCCGCCCCCACCGCCCTGGAGGGCATGGCCGGCCACGCCCTGGTGGCCGCGCGCCGGGGCGAGGGCTACCAGAGCGAGGTGGCGCTGGCGGGCGAGTTCCGCACCCTCAGGGTGCGCGGCCGCGCCGACGGCTACGACCCCGCGCGCAACCGCCTGGAAGAGGTGAAGACCCACCGCGGCGACCTGGCCCGCCAGCCGGCCAACCACCGCCAGCTGCACTGGGCCCAGGTGCGCGTCTACGGCTGGCTGCTGTGCCAGGAGCGGGGCCTGGACGAGGTGGAACTGGCCCTGGTGTATTTCGATGTCGGCAGCCAGAAGGAAACCCTGTTCACCGAGCGCGCCAGCGCCGCCGAGCTGCAGCTGTTCTTCGAGGCGCAGTGCCTGGCCTTCATCGCCTGGGCCGAGGCGGAGCTGGCCCACCAGGGCGTGCGCAACACGGCGCTGCAGGCGTTGCGCTTCCCCCACGCCACCTTCCGCAGCGGCCAGCGTGAACTGGCCGAGGCGGTGTACAAGGCCGCCAGCACCGGCTGCTGCCTGCTGGCCCAGGCCCCCACCGGCATCGGCAAGACCCTGGCCACCCTGTTCCCCCAGCTCAAGGCCCTGGGCGGCGAGCGCCTGGAGCGCATCTTCTTCCTCGCCGCCAAGACTCCGGGGCGCCAGCTGGCCCTGCACAGCCTGGCGACCCTGCGCGACAGCGTCGACGAGCTGCCCCTGCGGGTGCTCGAGCTCACCGCCCGCGACAAGGCCTGCGAGCACCCCGGCAGCGCCTGCCATGGCGAAGCCTGCCCGTTGGCGCGGGGCTTCTACGATCGCCTGCCGGCCGCGCGCCAAGCCGCTGCCGAACGCCGATGGCTGGACCGCGCCGCCCTGCGCGAAGTGGCCCTGGCGCACGGGGTCTGCCCCTACTACCTGGGCCAGGAGATGGCGCGCTGGAGCGACCTGGTGGTGGGCGACTACAACTACTACTTCGACCTCGGCGCCCTGCTCTTCGGCCTCACCCAGGCCAACCAGTGGCGCGTCGGCGTATTGGTGGACGAGGCCCACAACCTGGTGGAGCGGGCGCGCGCCATGTACTCCGCCGAACTGCGCCAGGGCGCGCTGAAGGCCCTGTGCAAGAGCGTGCCGCCGGCGTTGAAGAAGCCGCTGGAGCGTGTGCAGCGCAGCTGGAGCGAACTGAACAAGGCCCAGCGGGTGGATTACCAGGCCTACGACGAGCCGCCGCAGAAACTGCTCGGAGCGCTGCAGAACGCGGTCACCGCCATCACCGACCACCTCGCCGAGCAGCCCGGCGCACCGCTGGACCCGGAGCTGATGGCGTTCTATTTCGATGCCATGCATTTCGCCCGCATGGCCGAGCTGTTCGACCGCCATTCGCTGTTCGACCTGAACAAGTACCAGGCCGGCAAGAGCAGCCGCTCCACCCTGTGCCTGCGCAACCTGGTGCCGGCGCCCTTCCTCGGCCCGCGCCTGGCCGGCAGCCGTTCCACCGTGCTGTTCTCCGCCACCCTCAACCCGCGCCGCTACTACGCCGACCTGCTGGGGGTGCCGGCCAGCACGCCCTGGCTGGAGGTGCAGTCGCCCTTCGCCGCCGAGCAATTGCAGGTGCGCGTGGCACGGCACCTCTCCACCCGCTACCAGCACCGCACGCAATCCCTGGAACCCATCGTCGAGCTGATGGCCGACCAGTACCACGAGCGCCCGGGCAACTACCTGGCCTTCTTCAGCAGCTACCAGTACCTGGAGCAGGTGGCGGCGCTGTTCGCCGAACGCCACCCCTTCATCCCCGCCTGGAGCCAGTCGCGGAGCATGGACGAAGGCGCGCGCACGGCCTTCCTCGAACGCTTCGCCGAGGGCGGCCGCGGCATCGGCTTCGCGGTGCTCGGCGGCGCCTTCGGCGAAGGCATCGACCTGCCGGGCGAGCGCCTGATCGGTGCGTTCATCGCCACCCTCGGCCTGCCCCAGGTGAACCCGGTGAACGAGCAGTTGAAGCAGCGCATGGCCGCGATCTTCCAGGCCGGCTACGACTACACCTACCTCTACCCCGGGCTGCAGAAGGTGGTGCAGGCCGCCGGGCGGGTGATCCGCACCCAGGGCGACCGCGGCGTGGTGCACCTGATGGACGACCGCTTCGCCCAACCCGAGATCCGCCGCCTGCTGCCTGCCTGGTGGCAGGTGGAAATGGACTGAACAGGGTTGCCCCTGCCCCGGGTCGCCCCCCGCGACGTGCCGGGCAGCGGCAAAAACGACCTGCACCCCATGCGCCTCCGTCCTGCCGCTGCGCCTGGGAAAACCGCCTTCTATAATCCTTCCCAGCCTGCAGGGATCGCCGCGTGGAACGGACGGCCCGGCTGAACACGGGCGCACGGGAACCCCGAATGAATTCGACATCTCGCTTGTGGAAGCGCGTAAGGCAGCTGTGGCATGCCGCCGACCTGGTGTCGGTGGCCCAGCGCCGCGAGCGGCGCATGCGCCTGCTGGCGAGCAGCGTGATGCTGGTGCTGGGCCTGATCTGGGCGGTTGTCTTCAGCCTGCGTGGCCTCTGGGCCATCGTCGCGATGGATGCAGTGCTGATCACCTCGGGCCTGGCGGTCTTCCACCTCACGGTGTGCAACAAGGCGCGCAGCGCCAACCTCCTGCTCTTCAGCGTGCTGATCGTCACCATCGCCGGCACCGCCATCGTGCTCGACGCGCCCAACGCGGCGGCGCCCCGCGCCACCCACCTCTACCTGCTGCCGCTCACCCTGGCCGCGCTGATGGCCTTCCGCGACGAAGGCCTGTGGCTGCGCTATGGCGTCGCGCTGCTGTGCCTGGTGACCTTCACCTGCCTGGCCTCCAGCAACTGGACACCGCTCCCCGGCCACAACCTGCCGGACGAGGTGCGCACGCCCGGCTCCTGGGCCCAGGCCGGCGCGGCGATGGCGATGTTCTTCGCCCTGCTCCACGTCCTGCAGACCGACGCCGCCGAGCGCTCGGTGCTGGAGCGCGAGCTGCAGGCGGCCCTGCGCGAGCGGCAGTTCGAGCTGCACTACCAGCCGCAGCTCGATGTCACCGGGCGGGTGATCGGTGCCGAGGTGCTGATCCGCTGGCGCCACCCGCAGCGCGGCCTGCTGCCGCCCGGTGAGTTCATCGACCACGCCGAGCGCAGCGGGCTGATCATCCCCATCGGCAAGTGGGTGCTGGAGCAGGCCTGCGCACAACTGCGCAGCTGGGCGGACGACCCCCTCCGCAAGGACCTGTGCCTGGCGGTCAACATCAGCCAGAAGCAGTTCCGCCAGGCCAGCTTCGTGCCCGAGGTGCTGGAGATGCTCAGGCGCCACGGCATGGACGCCAGCCGCCTGGAGCTGGAGCTGACCGAGACCATGCTGGTCCAGGACCTGGAGGACCTGACGCGCAAGATGTCGCAGCTGGTGGAGCATGGCGTGTCCTTCTCGCTCGACGACTTCGGCACCGGCTTCTCGTCCCTCAGCCACCTCAAGCGCCTGCCGCTGGGCAAGCTGAAGATCGACCGCTCCTTCATCTGCGACCTGCTCACCGACGCCAACAGCGAGGCCATCGTCTGCAGCGTAATCGCCCTGGGCCAGAGCATGGGCCTGACGGTGATCGCCGAGGGCGTCGAGACCGAGGCGCAGATGCAGTGCCTGCTGGAGCGGGGTTGCCAGCAGTTCCAGGGCTACCTGCTGAGCAAGCCGCTGCCGCTCGCCGCGTTCATGGCCTTCACCCAGCAGAGCGTCGAACGCCAGGAGCGGGTGATCGGCAACGCCTTCGACGGGGCGGGAGTCGCCGCCACCAGGGAATGATCCAGCGCAGCCGCAGTCTATGCCTCGTGCGGGGCGAGCCAGGCGCGCCCCGCTGGCAGCCGCCCGGCCCGGGGCGGTCCCGGAAGCTCGGCGTTGGCGAGGTCGATCATGCGCTGGATATCAGGAATGCTTTGCGTGGCCGCGCTGCTCGTCGGCGGGCCCTCCCAGGCCGGGGAAACCCGGGAGAAGGCCCGGGCGGCGGAAGACAAGGCCGAAGTGCTGGAAGAGAAGGCCGCCAGCCAGGCGCCGGTGCCAGCCGACACCCCGCCGATCACCCGTAGCGAAGCCCGTGCCGTGGACCCGGACGGCGAGGCGCCGCTGGACGACCCCATCACTTGCCTCGCCCGCTCCATCTACTGGGAAGCCAAGGGCGCCCCGGCGCAGGACATGGAGTCGGTGGCCAACGTGGTGATGAACCGCCTGGGCGACGGGGCCTTCCCCAAGACCGTCTGCGCGGTGGTCAAGCAAGGCTCGGAAAGCCGCAGCTGCCAGTTCTCCTGGTGGTGCGATGGTCGCCCCGACGAAGCCGTGGAGGACGACCGCTTCACCCTCGCCCGGGAGATCGCCCGCAAGGCGCTGAACGGCCAGCTGCGGGACCGCACCGACGGCGCGCTGTACTTCCACGACCGCAATGTCTCGCCGTCCTGGGCGAAGAAATTCACCCGTACGGCACAGACCCAACGCCTGCTGTTCTACAAGCCGCGACTGGAACAGCCGTTGGCCGGCGCCCAGGACAGCGCGCCCTAGCGCGGCGTCAGGCCGTCTCCCGGCGCGCGGGCTCGGTGGCGTGCACGAACACCGTGTAGGTGTCCGCCGGGTGCGCCACGCCGGCCAGGTCCAGGGCGTGGGCGATGTTGCCGCGGTGGTAGGTGCCGTGGTTCAGCACATGGAAGAACATCTCCTCGCGGCTCAGCCGGCCCGTGCGCCCATCGGTGAAGCGGAAGCCGATCTCCTGCGCCGCATCGTCAGCGGCCAGCCGGGCGACCGCCTCGGCGTACCACTGGCCGGACGCGAGCAGGCGGCGCTTGAGCGTCGGGTAGTCGGGCACCGCATCGCTGTTGGTGGCCGCGTGGGGCTCCGCCGCCCCGGTCAGGCGCGCGCGGAACAGGTCCTCGACAATCACCATGTGGTTGAGCTGCTGCAGGGTGAAGGCCAGCGACTCGGGAAACCGCGCGGCATCGATCAGCCCGATGGCCTCCAGGGCACGTCGGTCCGCCCAGCATTTGTATTGAAAGGCCTTGGTCAGCATGGCGGGTCCTCGGGAGTCAGCGGTGTCGGCGGGCCTAGTGCACGGCGCCTTCGGCCAGCAGCCAGCGGGTGAATGTGGCGAGAGCAGGCGGCGACTCCGCCGCCGGACGCGTCACCAGCACGTAGCGTTCGCGAAACTGCGGCAGCATCGGCCAGGGTGCGCTCAGGCGGCCTTCGCTGAGTGCGAGTTCCTGCGCAGCCCTCGCGAAACTCGGGTGGCGCGCGGCAGCTTCCAGGGCGAGCAAGGCGGAGATGCTGGGCAAGCGCGTGGTCATCGGTGGCCATCCGTAGATCGACGGGGCGACAGGATGACGCATGCGCAAGCTGCCTTGCAAAAAATTCGGTAACCACCGGCCAGAGCTCGCCCTAGCACGGGCGCCATTGCGCAAGGGCGCGATCAACCATCCATAACGACGGGGAGTGTTGTGCCGTGAAGACCATAGACCGGGCGCTACTGGTAATGGGCATGCTGATTCCGCTCTGGCTGTTCGCCGGTGTCACTCTCACCGCGCTCGCCTACCCCGGCTACAGCCACCTCGACCAGGCGATGAGCCAACTGGGCGCCGAGGGCGCTCCTACCCGGCGCTTCTCCGCCTGGGTCAACAACCTGCCGCTGGGGGTGTTGTTCGTGCTCTTCGCCGCCGGCCTGGCGAAGCGATTCGGAACGTCGCGCCTGGCATTGGCAAGTGCTGCGCTGATCCTCCTCCACGGCCTGGCGAGCTTCGCGACCGGCTACTTCGCCTGTGACCAGGGCTGCGCCCCGGCCCAACCGTCCGCCTCGCAACAGGTCCATAACCTGGCGGGAATGGTGATGTTCGTGACGCTGACGCTGGCCACCGCACTGTGGGTGCTGCTTGCCAAAGGCGCCTTGCGCTCGCCCGGGTTCGGGTTGTTTTCCGCACTTTGCGTGATGCTGGCCCTGGTCACGCTGGGGTTGATGGGCAAGGCCTTCGCCGATGGTCATCTGTTCGGCCTGTACCAGCGGCTCAATTACGGAGTGTCGGTCATCTGGGTCGCTACCCTGGCGCTTTTGGCCTTGCGCCGCGCCTAGTGCGGACCTCATCCCGGCGTCGCTTGCGGGCCCCCTCTCGGATCGACCGACACTCGTCCCCGCTATCTCACGATGCCAAGCGAGCGCAAGAGGGGTGCCCCTGCGCAGTCAGGAAAACCCGGTGACAGCACTTGCCAAGCTCGGCATGGAAGGCATTTCCAGGCAGACTGCGCTGGCCACCGAACCTGCCGGGGAGCGGGTAGAACCGGGCAGCGCCGTCTATTCTCCCGCCTGTTCTGGCTCTGCACGCCCCCCGCCCGGTCCCGGCAGGCCCTTTTTTCGCCGCAAACCCTCGATTGAGCATCCCAGGCAATGCACTCGGGAACGAGTGACCATGAAAACCCAAGGATTGATACCTGAAATGAAAATGCTTCCGGCAGCCGCATCCGCCGCCTTGCTTCTGCTGATATCACGCACTTCCTCAGCGGATTTCATTGATGATGAATGGAAATGGATGATCCAAAGGGACTTCAAAGAAGGCTGCGTTACCCAGCTTCATCAATATCTGGTGACTTCGGGATTCAACGGGAGCCGCAGCGGGGCCTGGCTCGTCGAGTCCTGTGAGGGGCTCTTTGAATATGGATCGAGCTATCACACCGACGCAGCCCTGCCCGCAAGCGAGCGCCTCAGCGTCAAACGGCTTCGAAAACTCCCCCCGATGCCCCCCGAGCAAATAAAGAAAATCTACTTCTAATCGGGCGACCAATAACCGGCGTTTGAAGAGCGAGAGGCTTCCTACTTGCGGCGTTTGATCTTGAGCGACAAGAAACTGCGTGGCGTCCATCGCCGCCTTCGAGCCCTGGAGCGATGGGCGGCGGGCTTCCAGGGCCAGTTCCATCCGCGCGGCCAGGACATGGCGCGCTACCTGAACTGGAAGATCCCGGTGCCGAACACCCTGGTCCAGGGGCCGCAGGCACGCATCGAACACCAGGCCTTCTGCGCCCAGCAGATGCTGGAGGCCGCCGCCCATCTATCCCGCGCAGCGGATCGCAGCCAGGGCTATTACCGGGTCGCCTGCATCCTGGTCTGGCCCTGGTTGCACCAGAGCGAAGTGACGGTGTTCCACGATCGCGACTACTACCTCGGCTTTCTCGGGCAGGGGAACGGGCTCGCACCCGAGCGCCTGAGCGACAGGCTCGCGCTGAGGGTGCCCGCCCATTTCATCGAGCATGGGCATGACGCGACCCAGGCCGATGACGACCTGGCCGTCCAGTGGTGGTGCATCGGCGAGCCCGCGTAGACGCCACTCGCCCGGCGCATCACTGCGCGGCCATCACCTCGTCGCGGCAGGCGGAGGGGCTCTGCCCGGTCCAGCGCTTGAAGGCCCGGCGGAAGCCGCGCACATCGCTGTAGCCGAGCTCTTCGGCGATGCGCTCGATGGGCAGGTCCGGGTTGCCCAGCAGGCTCATGGCGCGCGCCCGGCGCACCTGCTCCTGCAAGGCGTCGAAGGTGATGCCGTGCTCGGTGAGGCGACGGCGCAGGGTGCGGCTGCTCATGTTGAGATCGCGGGCGACCTTGTCGATCTGGCTGCCATGGGCGAGGTCGCGGCTGATGGCGCGCTCCACCGTCTGCAGCAGGTCCATCTTCTGCTGCACCTGCGCGCATTCGAGCTCCAGCAGGTTGAGCGCCTGGCGCAAGGCGACGGGCTGGTGGCTGGGCAACTGCATGTCCAGCCAGTGGCTGGCGATGACCATGCGGTTATGCAGGCAGCCGAAATGCAGGTTGGGGCCCAGCAGGCGCTGGTATTCGGCGACGTAGCTGGGCGCGGCATGGGTGAACTCGAAGCGCAGGGGCTGGAATTCGGCATCGACCAATGCGCGGTTGTAGACCATCAGGCTGGCGAAGAACTCCTCCACCGCGAACACCTGGACGTCGGCATGGGGCAGCCGGCATTCCACCTCGACGACGCTTTCCTTCGCCCCCTCGTGCAGGGTGTAGACGGCCATGCCGCCGGTGGTGTGCTGGAAGCGTCGCCCGACATCGAAGGCATCGCGCAGGGTCTTGCACAACGACAGCACGTGGCCCAGCAGGCCGAGGGTGCCGAGCACGTTGCGGTGCCCGACCCACAGCCCCAGGCCACCGTCCGGGAAAGCCGCGAGGGCGCGCTGGATCAGGGTCACCGCCTGGCGGTAGGAGATGCGCTGGGCGGGGTCCTGCAACTCGTCCGGGGTGAAGCCGAGGCCGCGGCACAGGCGCTCGCTGCTGACGCCCTTGTCGTTCGCCACCTCCGTGAGGGTCTGCAGGAGGAAGGGCGAAACCAGGGCGAGGTCGAGCTGGGGATCGAGGGTGGCGATAGGCATGGCAGGCAGTTCCCGAACCGAGGCGCCTGAGGTTCTTGTTCTGCGGCCAGGACGCGCGGCGGCGCCATCATAACGCGTTGGCGGGTTCACCAAGAGCGGGTGTAACAGAATATTGCTAGCTGTCCCCGAAAAGCCCCCTGCCTGTCCGGCAATGCCCTGCATCGCGCGGCCTTGAGCGCTTATTTCTATGGGCCGGCGCGGAACCCGGTTCCGCGACCGTCCGCCAACAATAAGAAACGAGCTCAATCATGAACCCGATCCGCGTTCCCCAGCTGCCCTCGCTGGCAGCCTCACTCGTCGTCGCGACGTCCCTCGCCCTGCCCGCCCAGGCCACCGAGAACGGTGTCGACAACATCGGCCCCGGCACCGATGGCTTCTTCGTCCTGCCGCTGGACGTGAACAGCCTTCCGGACCACATGTTCGCCTTCAACCTCTACTACAACCACTACGAGTCGAAGAAGCTGGACATCAGCTCCCTGGGCGGCAAGGTGCCGGAGGTGAAGATCACCTCCGATGCGATCATCCCGCGCCTGGACTACCTCAGCCCGCTGCGGCTGCTGGGCGGCCGGGTCGGCGGCTACGTGGCGCAGCCCTACATGCGCCAGCAGGTGGCGCTGTTCGGCCAAGAGAGCCGCCGCGAAGCCCAGGGCGACACCACCATCGCGCCGCTGATCCTCTGGGACATGGGCAAGGACCTGACCCTGGGCGCCGCCCTGGAGATCACCCTGCCCACCGGCAGCTACGACGCCGCGCGGCCGGCCAACACCGGCAACAACTTCGTCACCTACAAGCCGCTGCTCTCGGCCACCTGGCAGCCCAGCGAACGCACCGAGCTGTCGGTCAAGGCCACCTACAGCTTCAACAAGGAGAACCCGGACACCGACTACCAGTCCGGCCAGCTGTTCCACTTCGACTACTCCACCAGCTACCGGGTGACCGATAACCTGCGCCTGGGCCTGAACGGCTACTACGTGAAGCAGACCACCGACGACAAGCAGTTCGGCCGCACGGTGACCTTCATGGGCGAGGACGTGGACGACGGCGTGCGCGGGCAGGTCTTCGCCATCGGCCCGGCGGTGCACCTGAC
This sequence comes from Pseudomonas sp. Pc102, assembly GCF_018408275.1. Taxonomy (NCBI): domain Bacteria; kingdom Pseudomonadati; phylum Pseudomonadota; class Gammaproteobacteria; order Pseudomonadales; family Pseudomonadaceae; genus Pseudomonas; species Pseudomonas sp. Pc102. The sequence continues at coordinate 4,172,365 of NZ_AP021905.1, forward strand.
CTTCCTCAAGTACGCCAGCGTGGAGATGCGCTGGGCCAAGGAGTTCGCCGTGGAGAACCGCCCGGAAGGCGAGATGTTCTGGGCCAAGCTGAACCTGCCGTTCAGCCTCTGAACCTTTCGGTCTCTGAACCTTCCCGAAACGCAGAACCCCAGGCAAGGGCCTGGGGTTCTCTCGGCAAGGTGGCACCAACCGCAGGAGCGAGCGCTGCTCGCGAAGCGCCTCACCCAGGGTTGGCTGACCCCGCGCTCAGCTGTACACCGGCCACTGCTCGACGATGCGCCCGTCACGCACCGCCAGCAGGTCGCCGAACTGCAGGAGGATGGATTCGGAGTGGGTCGGCCGCAGGAACACCTGGTCATCCACGGACAGGCCGACGGCGTGGGAGCCGTTGATCATTTCCTGGTTGGAGCTACGCCCGTAGAGGCCGTTGAACTGCAGGCCCTTGGGCGACTCCGGTTCGGCCATCCAGTTGCCGCCGTAGATGAAGAAGGTCTCGCGCTGGTTCGGGTCCCACCAGGAGAACAGCGCCGACTTGCCGTCCAGCGCCGGGATGCGCACCGCGCCGGTGCTCTTGAGTACCGGGGTGGCGATGTAGGCCGCCGGCTGGTGCTCCTCCAGGGACGCCAGGTCGTAGTGGGTGGGCTTGAGCAGCGCAGAGCCCACCGAGACCTCGCTGCTGGTGCGCTCGCGCTCGTGCATGCGGTAGCTGGGGCTGCCGGCGGTGTTCAGGGTCAGGTCCGGGCGCCACAGCGTTGGGTGCCGGGTGCGGGCGTAGTCGACGAAGCCGTCGTACAGCGTCATCACCTTGGCGAAGAGCGCCTCGGGTGAGCCGAGGATGCCGGGCACGCCCATGCCGACGAAGGGGTCGTAGCCCATGAAGCCGGCGAACTCCAGGTGCTGCGGGTTGGCGCCGATCAGCTCGAGCATCCGCCCGAGGCCGGCCGTGTCCTGCACGCCGCCTCGGTGTAGCCCCACGTCCAGTTCGATGTTGATGCGCATGCGGATGTTCAGGGCCTTGGCCAGCGCCAGGTACTGCGCCAGTCGCTCGGGGGTGTCGAGCAGCCACTGCAGCTGCCGGGCCGGCTCGAACGGGCCGCGATGGGCCTCGTAGAACAGCTGCGCGGAACGCACCGGCAGGGGCTTGCCGAGCAGGATGTCCGACCCGGGGAAGCGCTCGGCGTCGTGGTTGAGGAAGGGCTGGTGGAACGACATCAGCCGCTGGGTGCCGGCGCGCTTGGCGATGTAGTCCAGCAGTTGTGGCGACGGCAGGGACTTCTCCACCAGGCGGAGCGACTTGCCGGCACGGCGCACCGACTGCATCACCACGTCGATGTTGTGGTCCAGCCGGTCGAGGTCGATCAGCATCACCGGGCGCATCGGCCCCTGGGCCTTCAGCTCGCGGTTCAGTCGGGCGAAGTAATCGCTGTACGGGGCGCCCTTGTCGGCCGGCCGCAGCCAGGCGCCGACACCGGCGAGCAGTACGCCGGCACCGGCCGTGCCGACGAGGAATTTGCGACGGTTCATGGCTTCTCCTTGTTATCCGGCCACGCCGAGGATCGAGGACAGGTGCGCATTGAGGAACTTGCCGCTCGGGTCCAGCGCCTGGCGCACCTCGGTGAATTCCTTCCAGCGCGGGTAGAGCGCCTGCAGGGTGCGCGCGTTGAGCGTGTGCAGCTTGCCCCAGTGCGGCCGGCCGGCGTACTTCCAGAAGATCGGTTCGATGGCGGCGAAGAAGTTGTGGTGGTCCATGCTGTAGTGCTGGTGAACGGAGATGCAGCAGCTGTCGCGGCCCTCGAACATGCTCAGGGGGATGTCGTCGGCCTTCACGTAGCGGTACTCGATGGGGAACCAGGTGCGCAGGTCCTTGTCGCGGATCAGCGCGAGGATCTCCCGCAGGCAGGCCGGGCCATGCTCGGCGGGCACCGAGTACTCCATCTCGTTGAAGCGCACGTTGCGCACGTTGGCGTAGATCTCGTGGGAGTCGCCGACCCGGTCGTCGAAGCTGGCGATGTGGCGCAGGCTGTTGAGCAGCGCGCGGCGTGCGGCGGGGAAGTCGCTGCCGTACTTGTCGAGGTTCTCGATGATCTTCACGAAGCCGTTGCCGCCCTCCTCCTCCGGGTCCAGCGGTGGCGTCGCCGGGTCGGTGGTCTCGTTGAGGGCGACGGACAGCGCGTAGTCGGAATGGGTGATCACCAGCATCTCCCAGTGCTGGTTGTCGCGGGTGAGGTTGCCCACGTCCTCCAGCAGTTCTTCGGTGCTGGCGATCCACTGCTTCTCGCGCAGGCGATAGGCCTCGCGGTTCTGCAGGCGCACCCGCGTCGCCACGCCCAGGGCGCCCAGGGACACCCGCGCGGCGTTGAACACTTCGGGGTGGCGCTGGGCGTCGCAGTCCAGCACCTCGCCGTTGGCGGTCACCAGTTGCAGGCCGGTGACCTGTGAGGAATAGGAGCCGAAGCCGACGCCGGTGCCGTGGGTCGAGGTGGCGATCGCCCCGGCCAGGGTCTGGTAGTCGATGTCGGCCATGTTCGGCAGCGCCTGGCCGACCGCCTGCAGCGCCGGCCCCATGAGGGACATCGGTGTGCCGGCGGCGAACTCCGCCTGCAGGGTGGCCGGGTCGTGGGCGAGCAGGCCGTTGAAGTAGGCCAGCGACACCAGGGTACCGTCGGTGGGCACAAGGGCGCTGAAGGAGTGGGCCGAGCCCACCGGGCGGACCTTGCCTTCGGCCTGACGGATGAGCTGGACCAGCTCGTCCAGGCTCTGCGGGGCGAGGCGTGCCTGGGGCAGGCAGCTCTGCCCGCCGGACCAGTTGCGCCAGGGGATCAGCCGGGGCGCGCGGGCCAGTTCCGCCAGCGCCGGGGTGCAGGCCAGCGCGGTGAAGGCGCCGGCGACGCCGGCCCGCTGCAGCAGCTGGCGTCGGGTGAGGTTCATAGCCATGTAAGACGCCTTATTCGAGGTGCTGACCGGACATGAAGGAAATCAGCGCGAGGAACTGTTCTTCCGAGCACTGCATGCACATGCCCATCGGCGGCATGCCCTTGAAGCCATTGATGCTGTGGTCCAGCAGGCTATCGGTGCCCTGGGCGACACGCGGCGCCCAGGCGGCGGTGTCACCGCTCTGCGGCGCCCCGGAGGCGGGGTTGGCGTGGCACAGCTTGCAGCTGGCGTCGTAGACCTTGGCCAGGGCCGGATCGGCCGGCGCCAGGGTGGCGGCATTCTGCGGCGCGGCCGGCTTGGCCTCCTCGCCACAGCCGCCGAGCAGCCCGGCCAGGGCCAGCAGGACGGCGGGAATCAGCAGGTTCGCGGGTTTCGGCATCGCACTCCCCTCTTCTACCGTGCCAGGCGGCACGGCGCTTGTCGTGGTGGGTAGAGGGCAACGTTAAGCCAGGCGCCCCTGCGCGCCCGAGGGCAATGGCGGACAGCCAGGGGGCTTTAACGGGACATCACGCGATGTGAAAACAGAACACCACGGCTCAGCCGATAGCCTTGGCCATCTCGCTGGTGGCGGCCCAGCCCAGCGCCTCGTACACCGGCCTGCCGACCTGGGTGGCATGCAGCACGGCGAAGCCCAGGCCGCGACGGATGAACTCGGCCTCCGCCAGCTTCATCAGCGCCGACGCCAGGCCCCGGCGCCGGTAGTTAGGCTCGACGAACACGTTCAGCACATAGCCGCGCTGGCCCACCTCCGGATGGGACGGATGCGGCGGCCATTCGATGCTCATCAGGCCGATGGCCGCGGCGATGCGCGCCTCGTCCATCAGCGCGAAACCGTAGTAGCGCCCATCGGCCAGGCGCTCGCGCAGCCAGGGGCGGAAGTGCCCGGTCATCGTCCGCAGCCGCGCCGGGTCGCCCCCCGCCTCGAGGAACATCGCCTCGCGGTGCATGCAGATCGTCTCCAGGTCGCCGGGCGCCAACCGCCGCACCTGCAGGCCTGAAAACTCGATACCGCCAGGAATGTCGTCCATCGCACCGCCCTCATCACCGATGGCCGATGCTAGGGCGCAACGCGCGGCGGCCGATAGGCACAGATCGATGGGAAAAACGGCATACAGCGCGGGGTAGTCGCCATGGATTATCCGGCCATTCGCAACCGGTGCCTGCTGAAGGTCCTCGCGGCTGAAGCCGCTCCCACAAGGGGTGCCTGCACCTCACGGGTTTCACCCGCCACAGGAGCTTGAAGCCCGCACCGCTGCCCGCCTCGTGGGAGCGAATTCATTCGCGATGCACTGTTCCAGGAGCCTTCGCGGTTGATGCGCCAAAACATGGGGTGGCAGACCGCGCGGGGTTGGCGAACCGGCTAACGGGAACCGGCAGACCCGAGGGTCTCCCCGCACGGCCGCTGGCGATGCTACCTCATCAAGCAAGCACAACCTGTAGGGGCGACTTCAGTCGCCAAGCGGTGCGCAGCACCGCCCAAGGCTTCGCGAGCAGAGCTCGCTCCTACAAGGAAGCACGTGCCTCTCCAGCTCGGCTGGAGAGGCCACCTCCCTCACTTGCACAGCTTCAGGTTCACCGCCCCCACGAAGCGGTTGCCGTGGCCCATGGCGCAGGCGACGCGCTGGTTGCGGTTCCGCTCCCAGGCTTCCACCGGGTACTGCTTGTTCCAGGCGGTGTAGAGCTGGCGGTCCTGCCTGGACAGGCGCAGGCCGTAGCGTTCGCTCATGTAGAAATAGGTGCGCGCGATCATCCCGCGCACCTGCTGGCGCGGCATGGCCTTGCGCGCCTTGAAGTCCACCACCATCTGGCAGGCACCGTACTGGCGGGGCTTCTGCGGCAGCCAGCCGAAGCCGTAGTTGCTGCGATCGCCATTCACCTCGCCGATGCTCGGCACGAGGTTGTGCAGGTCGGCCTCGGCGCGACGGAAAGCGGCGTCGTTCCTCGCGCAGTTCTCGCGCCCGCCCTTCTGCCAGCACTGGCGCTGGTGGCCGATGACCCAGGCAGGGACGATGTGCTCCCACTCGATGCGCTTGGCGCGCTGGGCGTTGGTGCGGGGTACGTAGCCGCAGCTCTTGAGGTCGACCTTGTTGCCGCTGTAGCGGCAGCCGCAATAGAACTCGACGGGGTGGGAGGCGTAGAGCTTCCAGGCGACTTTCTTGGCTTCCTGGAAAGTGCGGGGGGCGGAGGCATGGGCGGTGCCGGCCAATAGAAGGCTCAGCAGCAGGACGAAACGGATCATTACTTCTGGGGTTCCCGGTACGGCTGTTTTCAAGGCTCTCACTGACAACGTTTGTTCATCGGAGTTTTGTTGCAAACGAAGCGGCGAAGCTGATAGATGTATAAATATACAGTATTTCAGGGAAGCGTCCTATGAACCTTTCAGCTCCGTTGGCCTTGCCAAAACCACTGTCACAAATCCCTGGGATCATCGTTTCCCAGGTCACCGGTCTCGGCTTTCCACCCCGCTCGCCGAAGCGGCCGGACACCCGCCCCCTGCGCCAGCCGGCTGGAAGCCGCATCAAGGCGCATGGCCCGCATTGAGGAGGAGAACAGGGATGGTCGACGTACTGCAGCTGAAATACACGGTCAACCGGATGGCCGTGGACACGGTGAGCGAAGCGGTCGCGGAACTGCGCCTGGAAGGGCTGGTGACCGACGGCAAGACGCCGTTCACACGGGTGCACTTCAACACCTGCCTGGCGGAGATCGAGGCGCTGTTCCAGCGCGCCGGCTACCACAAGCAGCTCGATGTGGTGGGTTACCAGGGGCTGGCCTATGCCCTCTTCGACCCGGCCCGCTGGGAGCCGGTGGAGGTGCTGCGCTGGCTCAAGGAGTACGTCGACAACGCCCAGGCCAGCCACACGCTGGCACGCAGCGTCGACGACTTCAGCGCCGCTGCGCGTAGGCCGTGAACAGGCCGCTGCCGACGATCACCAGGATGCCGACCAGGCCGATGGCATCCGGCGCGTGGCCGAACAGCACGAAGCCGAGCAGCCCGGCGAAGACGATCTGTCCATAGCTGAACGGCGCCAGCAGGGCCGGTGACGCGTACCGGAAGGCCTGGGTGAGCAGCACGTGCCCGCCCATTCCGCAGGCTCCCAGCGCCAGCAGGAGCAGGCCGTGGGCCAGCGTGGTCGGTGCTTCCCAGAAGAACGGCACCAGGGTGCTCATGATCAGGGTGTTGGTGATGCCGGTGATGAAGTTGCTGGTGCCGGGGCTGTCGGTCTGGCTCAGGCGCCGGGTGAGCAGCTGGTAGAAGCCGAAACACAGCGCCGAGGCCAGCGGCAGGAGGATCGCCGGGGTGAACAGCGAGCTGCCCGGCCGCACGATCAGCATAACCCCGCCCAGGCCCAGCAGCACCGCCAGCCACTGCCCGCGGGTGACACGCTCGCCGAGCAAGGGCACCGACAGCGCCGTCACCAGGAGCGGCGCCAGGAAGTTCACCGCCGTGGCTTCCGCCAGGGGGATGTAGCGCAAGCCGGTGGTGAAGAACAGGCTGGTGCCGATCAGGCACAGCGCCCGGCCCAGCTGCAGCAGCGGACGCTGGGTGCGCAGCACGCGCAACCCTTCGCGGGGCAGCAGGAAGCCGGCCATCAGCAACGTATGCACCAGGTAGCGCACCCACACCACCATGACGATCGGGTAGAACGCCGACAGGTACTTGGAGATCGCGTCGTGGCTGGAGAACAGGAAAATCGCCACGCAGACGAGCAGGATGCCCTTTAGGGGCTCCTCTCGGCGCAGCGAAGGTATCTGGGTGCTCATGGGGATTCCGGGGCGCCCGCCCCCTTTTGGGTAGCAGACTAATGATTAGGCGGCTCAAAAATATCGGCTTCGTGACGCGCACTCAAGTGACAGCCGGCGGATAGCGGGTATTCTTGCCGACCTCTTCTTCCCGGCCGGTACGAGACCGATGAACCCCGAAGACCTGCTGCTCCTAGTGACCCGTGAAATGCCCTACGGCAAGTACAAGGGCCGCCTGCTGGCCGACCTGCCCGGCCATTACCTCAACTGGTTCGCCCGTGAAGGCTTCCCGAAAGGTGAGATCGGCAGACTGCTCGCCCTGATGCAGGAGATCGACCACAACGGCCTCAAGCCCCTCCTCGACCCGCTCCGTCGTTCCGCCGGGCACCGCAGAAATCCCGATTGATCCACAGGTGCAACCAGAAACGGTCTAGGCTAACGACTGGGCGACGCAACCGCCCTCGAAACACCGGGTTGCACCTTTGCAGGGAAAGCCGCCAGCCCACTGGCACCAAGGCGGTGCGAGTGATGGCCGGGGCGGAAACAGGTGATCGGAAATACCGGAAAACTTAGGTTGCACCTGGTTGCACCTCGCTTCACGCGCGGATACTCTTGGCGCCGCTAAGCCGTCGCGACCACGGCAGGAATGAGGATAAGAAATGGCAACCACCACCACCCTTGGCGTGAAACTCGATGAAGCGACCCGTGAGCGCCTCAAGGAAGCCGCACGCCAGATCGACCGCACGCCGCACTGGCTGATCAAGCAGGCCATCTACAGCTACCTGGAGACCCTGGAAAGCGGCAAGACCCTTCCCGAGCTCCAGGGCATCGCCGCGCGCCTGGCCGAGGGTGACCTGGAAGCGGTGGACGCCCTGATCGACCCGATCCACCAGCCGTTCCTCGATTTCGCCGAAAGCATCCTGCCGCAGTCCGTGCTGCGTGCCGCCATCACCGGGGCCTACCGCCGCCCCGAGGAAGAAGTGGTGCCCATGCTGCTGGAGCAGGCACGCCTGCCCGCCGACATGGCCGACGCCACCTACAAGCTCGCCTATGGCATCGCCGAGAAGCTGCGCAACCAGAAGAGCGCCAGCGGCCGCGCCGGCATCGTCCAGGGCCTGCTGCAGGAGTTCTCCCTCTCTTCCCAGGAAGGCGTGGCGCTGATGTGCCTGGCCGAAGCCCTGCTGCGCATCCCCGACAAGGGCACCCGCGATGCCCTGATCCGCGACAAGATCAGCAACGGCAACTGGCAGCAGCACCTGGGCCAGAGCCCCTCGATGTTCGTCAACGCCGCCTCCTGGGGCCTGCTGATCACCGGCAAGCTGGTGTCGACCCACAACGAGGCCGGCCTCTCCAGCTCCCTGAACCGCATCATCGGCAAGTCCGGCGAGCCGCTGATCCGCAAGGGCGTGGACATGGCCATGCGCCTGATGGGCGAGCAGTTCGTCACCGGCGAGACCATCGCCGAGGCCCTGGCCAACGCCAGCACCTTCGAGACCAAGGGCTTCCGCTACTCCTACGACATGCTCGGTGAAGCCGCGCTGACCGAGGAAGACGCCCAGCGCTACCTGGCGTCCTACGAGCAGGCCATCCACTCCATCGGCAAGGCCTCCCACGGCCGCGGCATCTACGAGGGCCCGGGCATCTCCATCAAGCTCTCCGCCCTGCACCCGCGCTACAGCCGCGCCCAGTACGAGCGGATGATGGACGAGCTGTACCCGCGCCTGCTGTCGCTGACCCTGCTGGCCAAGCAGTACGACATTGGCCTGAACATCGATGCCGAGGAAGCGGACCGCCTGGAAATCTCCCTCGACATGCTCGAGCGCCTCTGCTTCGAGCCGCAGCTCAAGGGCTGGAACGGCGTCGGCTTCGTCATCCAGGCCTACCAGAAACGCTGCCCGTACGTGATCGACTACGTCATCGACCTGGCCCGTCGCAGCCGTCACCGCCTGATGATCCGCCTGGTCAAGGGCGCCTACTGGGACAGCGAGATCAAGCGCGCCCAGGTCGACGGCCTGGAAGGCTTCCCGGTCTACACCCGCAAGGTCTACACCGATGTTTCCTACATCGCCTGCGCGCGCAAGCTGCTGGCGGTGCCGGATGCCATCTATCCGCAGTTCGCTACCCACAACGCCCACACCCTCTCGGCCATCTACCACATCGCCGGGCAGAACTATTACCCGGGCCAGTACGAGTTCCAGTGCCTGCACGGCATGGGCGAGCCGCTGTACGAGCAGGTGGTGGGCAAGATCGCCGACGGCAAGCTGAACCGCCCGTGCCGCATCTACGCACCGGTGGGCACTCACGAGACGCTGCTGGCCTACCTGGTCCGCCGCCTCTTGGAAAACGGCGCCAACACCAGCTTCGTCAACCGCATCGCCGACCAGACCATCTCCATCAAGCAACTGGTGGAAGACCCGGTCGTCAGCATCGAAGCCATCGCCGCCGCCGAAGGCGCCCTGGGCAAGCCGCACCCGCGCATCCCCCAGCCACGTGACCTGTATGGCGCCGCCCGCGCCAACTCCAGCGGCATCGACATGTCCAACGAGCACCGCCTGGGCTCCCTATCCAGCGCCCTGCTCAGCAGCGGCCACGCCGACTGGCGCGCCCGCCCGATGCTGGGCTGCCCGGTCTCCGAGGGCGAGAGCCTGCCGGTGACCAACCCGGCCGACCGCCGCGACATCGTCGGCCACGTGCAGAACGCCAGCCTGGAAGACGTCGGCAACGCCGTGCTCGCCTCGCTGACCGCCGCGCCGATCTGGCAGGCCACCCCGCCGGTGGAGCGCGCTGCCGCCCTGGATCGCGCCGCCGACCTGATGGAGGCCGAGATCCAGCCGCTGATGGGCCTGCTGTGCCGCGAAGCCGGCAAGACCTTCGCCAACGCCATCGCCGAAGTGCGCGAGGCCGTCGACTTCCTGCGCTACTACGCCGCCCAGGCGCGCCACGACTTCGCCAACGACAGCCACCGCCCCCTGGGCCCGGTGGTCTGCATCAGCCCATGGAACTTCCCCCTGGCAATCTTCAGCGGCCAGGTGGCCGCCGCCCTGGCCGCCGGCAACACCGTGCTGGCCAAGCCTGCAGAGCAGACCCCGCTGATCGCCGCCCAGGCCGTGCGCATCCTGCTCCAGGCCGGCATCCCCGAAGGCGCCGTGCAGTTGCTGCCGGGTGAAGGCCATACCGTCGGCGCCGCACTGGTCAGCGATGAGCGCGTCAAGGGCGTGATGTTCACCGGCTCCACCGAAGTCGCCGGCATCCTCGCCCGCAACGTCGCCGGCCGCCTGGACTCCCAGGGCCGCCCGATCCCGCTGATCGCCGAGACCGGCGGGCAGAACGCGATGATCGTCGACTCCTCCGCGCTGGTTGAGCAGGTGGTGACCGACGTCGTCGCCTCGGCCTTCGACAGCGCCGGCCAGCGTTGCTCGGCCCTGCGCGTGCTGTGCATCCAGGAAGACGTCGCCGACCGCGCGCTGGAGATGCTCAAGGGCGCCATGTCCGAATGCCGCCTGGGCAACCCGGACAACTTCGCCATCGACATCGGCCCGGTGATCGACGCCGAAGCCAAGGCCGGCATCGACAAGCACATCGAGACGATGCGCAGGAAGGGCCGCCACGTGTTCCAGGTCGCCCGTACCGAAGGCGACGTGATGAGCCGCGGCACCTACGTGATGCCGACCCTGATCGAGCTGGAAAGCCTGGACGAGCTGGAGCGCGAAGTGTTCGGCCCGGTACTGCACGTGCTGCGCTACAAGCGCCAGGACCTGGACGAGTTGCTGGACCAGATCAACGCCACCGGCTATGGCCTGACCCTCGGCGTGCACACCCGCATCGACGAGACCATCGCCAAGGTGGTGGACAAGGCCCATGCCGGCAACCTCTACGTCAACCGCAACATGGTCGGCGCCGTGGTCGGCGTGCAGCCCTTCGGTGGCGAAGGCCTCTCCGGCACCGGCCCGAAAGCCGGCGGCCCGCTGTACATGTACCGCCTGCTGGCCACCCGCCCGGTGGACGCCGTGAGCCGCACCTTCAAGCGCATGGACGAACAGGCGGCCGACGCTCACCTGCGCAACAGCCTGGAGCAACGCCTGGGCAAGCCGCTGGATGCGCTGAAGGAATGGGCGGGCAAGGAAGGCAAGGCCGAGCTGGCCAGCCTCTGCGACAGCTTCGCCGAACTCTCGCAGAGCGGCCTGACCCGCACCCTCCCCGGCCCGACCGGCGAGCGCAACACCTACATGCTGCTGCCCCGCGCCAACGTGCTGGGCCTGGCCGACGACGAAGGCGACCTGCTGACCCAGCTGACCGCTGCCCTCGCGGTCGGCAGCGCGGTGGTCTGGCAGGACGGCGACCTCACCAAGGCCTTGCGCGGCAAGCTGCCCAAGGCGGTGCAGGCGCGCATCCGGCTGGTCGCCGACTGGAAAGCCGAAGGCGTGGAATTCGACGCCGTGCTGCACCACGGTGACTCGGACCAGCTGCGCGGCATCTGCCAACAGGTGGCGGCGCGCAAAGGCCCGATCATCGGCGTCCAGGGCCTGTCCCAGGGCGAGACCGCGGTGCCGCTGGAACGCCTGCTGATCGAGCGCGCGCTGAGCGTCAACACCGCAGCGGCCGGCGGCAACGCCAGCCTCATGACCATCGGCTGATGGCCGGCAGGCCAGGCGAACGCCTGGCCCGCCACCCGTTCCAACCAGGGGCTCCGGCCCCTGGCGCCCACCGCCTCAAGAGGGATGTGGGCACCCAAGGTTCCCGGTGATCCGCCTGGCGCCTTTTCCAACAGGCGGCTCGTCCCGCCATCCAAGGCCTTCGGGCAAAGGAGCAGCGCCACAAGCGCCGCTCCTTTTTCATTTCTGCCGTACGGAAAATCCGCGGATAGCGTCTTTCGCAGGGTCGGTGACGCTCTTTTCATCCACCGGGGAACACAGCACCCCGTAGATTGGGCTGAGGCACGAAGCCCAACGCAACAGACCCGAACCACACGATGTTGGGCCTCGCTGCGCTCGGCGCCAACCTACGGGCACGCTGGCAGGCTCGGAACGAATTCCATCGCGGATGAATCCGCTCCCACAGGGAAGAGCGGGCGAATGAATTCGCCCCTACAACAGATGGATCAATGCCGCGCGGACAGGCGCTCCACCGCTTGCGCCGCGCCCATCTGCCGGGCGGCGGACAGGGCGGTGGCACCACCCGCATCGGTGGCGTCGATGCGTGCACCGTGGGCCAGCAGGCTGTCGATGATTTCGCCGCGGTTGAACATGGCCGCCATCATCAGCACCGTCTTGCCATCGGGTGTCGGGCCTTCCACGTCGGCGCCGTGGGCCAGCAGCAACTCGACCATGGCCAGGTCGCCCTTGAAGGCGGCACCGGCGAGTGGCGTCTGTCCGATGTTGTTGCGCAGGTCCGGGTCGGCGCCGTGCTCCAGCAACACCCGCACAGCCTCCCGGTGGCCGTGGTAGCTGGCCAGCATCAGCAGGCTGTCGCCCTTGTGGTTGCGAAGGTCCACCGGCAGGCCCTGCTCGAGCAGCGCGGCCAGGCCCTGCGCATCGCCGTTACGGGCCAGGTCGAACACTTTGTTGGCAAATTCCAGGGTCGCGTCATCCAGGACGACCGCCGCGTTCTGCTCGCTCATTCAGGCTCTCCTCGAAGTGGCAGCTCGGCTGCGAAAATCAGTGGGGCCGATGATAGGGAAGCAGCCGGGGCGCGGCTCTTAGGGATTCTCTATGGGTGTGAAAGCCGCTGCGGATCGAGCGGGTACGCATGCGCCATTGCAGCGCCGCCGCTGTCGCTAGGCGTGGTCGGTGAAATAGCGGGCTTCGAGCACCAGCGTCCCCTGCAGCACATCGGCCAGGCACTGCCCGCAGGTGCCATCGCAGTAGTGCTCCAGCGCCGCCTGGTTGGCCCAGCAGCCCTGCAGCAGCCACAGGTCGGGGTCGTCGGGGGCGCGCAGCACCTCGTGGCTGATGCAGCCCTCAATGCGACGCGCCGGCTCGACCAGCGCCAGCAGGCGCTCGCCCAGCTCCTCCGAGCGACCGTTGCGGGCGCGGATGGATGCGAGGCTGGTAAAGGTTGGGGACAGGGTCATGGTCTGCTCTCCTCTTGCACGTGGCCCAGGACACAGGCCTCGATCAGCGGCATGGCGAGGAACAGGGACGTCAGCACCAGCAGCCACAAGACCGTCGGCAATGCTGCACGATCGGCCTTGCGTGGGTTGCTTCTCTGCGGCTCTCGCATCGCCTTCGACCTCGGCATGCGGCGCCCGTAATGGGCGCCGATACAGGGAGAGACTACGGACGCAAAGGCTTTTCCGGTTAGACGATTCCTGCGCGATGCTTGCCTGATCCTGCGAATCTCACGCAGTCAGCATCCGGATGAAGGAGCGCGACAGCGGCGAGCGCTCGTCACTGCGGCGCACCAACCACACCGCCGTGGTCGCCGACGGGTCGAGCAGCGTGCGATAGACCACGCCATCGAACTGCATGCGGGTGAAGGAGGCCGGCAGCACCGAAACGCCGAGCCCCGCCGCCACCAGGCCGATGATGGTCAGCGCGCTGTGGGACTCCTGGGTGATGCGCGGGCTGAAGCCCATCTCGTGGGTCAGGGCGATCAACTGGTCGTAGAGCCCGGTGCCGGCGGTACGCGGGAAGTACACGAAGGGTTCGTCTGCCAGCGCCTGCAGATGCAGGCCGGCGTCGAAGGCCGGGTCCGTCGCCAACGGGTGGTCGGCGTGCAGCACCGCCACCAGCGGTTCGCGGAACAGCTCCACCGCCACCAGGGACTCCGGCAACGGCAGCGGGCGGATCAGCCCCACCTGCAGGCGCCCGTTGAGCAGGGCCTCGACCACATCGCGGCTGACCATCTCGTGCACCTCCAGTTGCACATCGGGGTAGGTGCGACGAAAGCGGAAGATGGCCTGGGGAATGATCGAGGTGAAGGGCGCCGACGAGGTGAAACCGACCTTCAGCTCGCCCAGTTCGCCGCGCTGGGCCCTGCGCGCCACATCGGTCGCCTGCCCCACCTGGGCCAGCACCTGGCGCGCCTCGACGAGAAACAGCCGCCCCGCCTCGGTCAGCGCCACGCGGCGGTTGGTGCGCTCGAACAGGCGCGCGCCCAGCTCCTCCTCCAGCGCCTGGATCTGCTGGCTCAGGGGTGGCTGGGAGATGCCCAGCAGCTCGGCGGCGCGGCCGAAATGCAGCTCTTCGGCGACGGCGATGAAGTAGCGCAGATGACGGAGTTCCATGACTGATTGATATGTCCTGCCTATCAAAGATGCCGAACAATATATTGGAAAGTATCAGTCCCGGCCGATAGGCTTTTCCCATATCCCGAACGAACCAGCCACTCCACCCCTCCAGCGGGTGCGACGGCACACGCCTGCGCGACAGGCGCCGGGGCCCTGATATCGCCTGCCGAGGTGCATGATGAAAGCGTCCGCCCAGGACACCGCGCTGCCCAGCCATATCGCCAAAGGCACACCCGCCTTCCTGCGCACCAGCCTCGCGCTGTTCTGCGGCGGCTTCGCCACCTTCGCCCTGCTCTACTGCGTGCAACCGATGATGCCGGTGCTGGCCCGGGCCTTCGCCATCAGCGCCACGCAGAGCAGCATGGTCCTGTCGGTTTCCACCCTCGCCCTGGCCTGCGGCCTGCTGCTGACCGGCTCGCTCTCCGACGCCCTCGGGCGCAAGCCGGTGATGGTGGTCTCGCTGCTCTGCGCCGGGCTCTTCACCCTCGCCAGCGCGGCCATGCAGAGCTGGGAAATGGTGCTGGCCATGCGCGTGCTGGTGGGGCTGTCGCTGAGCGGGCTGACCGCCGTGGCCATGACCTACCTGAGCGAGGAGATCGACCCGCGCCATACCGGCCTCGCGGTCGGGCTGTACATCGGTGGCAACGCCATCGGCGGCATGAGCGGGCGACTGGTGGCGGGGGTGATGGTCGACTACGTCTCCTGGCACTGGACGCTCGCCACCATCGGCGCGCTGGCGCTGATCGCCGCCCTGGTGTTCTGGCGCGTGCTGCCCGAGTCGCGGCACTTCCAGGCGCGCCCCATCACCGCGAAGAACCTCTTCGGCGGCTTCGCCCTGCATTTTCGCGATGCGCGCCTGCCGCTGCTGTTCCTCGAAGCCTTCCTGCTGATGGGCAGCCTGGTGACCTTCTTCAACTACATCGGCTTCCACCTGCTGGATGCGCCCTACCACCTCAGCCAGGCGGCGGTGGGCATGCTCTCCATCGTCTACCTGTCGGGCACCTACAGCTCGGCGATGGTCGGCTCGCTGGCGGATCGCGTCGGCCGGCAGAAGGTGCTCTGGGTGGTGATCCTGCTGATGCTGGCCGGCTTCGGCCTCACCCTGCTCGAGCCGCTGGCGCTGATCCTGCTGGGCATGCTGCTGTTCACCTTCGGCTTCTTCGGCGCCCACTCGGTGGCCAGCAGCTGGGTCGGGCGCCGCGCCGTGCAGGCCAAGGGCCAGGCGGCCTCGCTGTACCAGACCTTCTACTACGCGGGCTCGGGGATAGCCGGCACCCTCGGCGGGTTGTTCTGGCACCGCGCCGGCTGGAGCGGTATCGGCCTGTTCATCGGCGGCCTGCTGGGCCTGGCGCTGCTGATCGCCCTGCACCTGGCCCGGCAACCCCAGGGCGCGGCCTGTGCGAGCAAGCCATAGCGCATTCTTCGTGACGCCCGCGACCGTGAGGTCCGACTGAACAGGTCCACGCCGGAGGCCTGGAACGAACCCTTGCCATGATGGCAATCGGCCCGACTCCTGCTTTACTTGGCGGACTTCGACGAGCGATGACGACCAGGGAGCGGCGCGATGGAAGACCAGTACAAGGCGGAACGGGATCGGATCACCTGGCGCCGCAAGGCCCTGGGCCTCGATGGCGGCAACGAGACGCCAAGACGCCCCTGGGCCCTGGCCCTCTCCGGTGGCGGCATCCGCAGCGCCACCTTCTGCTTCGGCGTGCTCCAGGCCCTGGCCCGCGCGCCCGTCGACCCTGGGGCGAACCGCCCCCCGAAGAACGGCGAAGACGATCCCCACACCCACCTGCTGCCGCGCTTCGACTACCTCTCCACCGTCAGCGGCGGCGGCTACATGGGCTCGTTCTTCTCCAGCCTGTTCCAGCCCGAGCGTCTGCGACCGGTCAATGGCGACGAGCAGGAAAAGGCCCGCCAGGCCGCCCTCGAGGCCTACCGGGTGATGCGCTACCAGCCGCCGGGGCGCATCCACTCCTCCGACAACTACCGGGCCGCCCCGGTGGGCGCCGGCCCTACCGCCTGGCTGCGCGAGAACGGCCGCTACCTGACGCCCACCGGCGCCGGCGACCTGATCTATGCCCTGGCGATGACCTGGCGCAACTGGCTCTCGGTGCAGTACGTGATCGGCATGCCGATGCTGCTGGTGCTGGCCCTGATCGCCCTCGCCCAGGGAGTCGCCTGCCACCTCTGGCCGACCGGCCCGCTCTGCGCCAGCCTGCTGCTGGTGCCCGGCGGCGTGGCGCTGCTCAGCGTGGCACCGCTGATGCTCGCCTACTGGCTGATCTACTCGCGCAAGAGCCAGGACGAGCCCCCGGCCCTGGCCAACTGGGCGACCCTGTGCGCCGTGGTGATCGTCGTCGCCATGGCCATCCCCGCCATCTACCTGCAACTGCACACGCCCGACACCACCAACCCGGTGGAAATCCTGCTGTGGCTGACCATCATCGTCACCGTGCTCGGGCTGCTCTGGTGCGCGGCGCTGGTCTTCACCCAGGACCACGGCTCGACCCCCGATGACGCCGGCCTCGACGCCAACAACGTGCGCAACTACCGGTTGCGGGTCACCCGTGCGCTGAGCCAGGCGATCACCGTCACCGGCGCACTGCTGGCCCTGGCGCTGCTCCACCAACTGGCCCAGGAGCTCTACGTGGTGCTCGCCCGGGGCTACTGGCAGGCCTCCGCCCCCGCCGCGCTGCTGCCGGCGCTGGCCTGGATCGCCCGCCACCTGGCCCGCGCCAGCGACGACAAGCCGCTGCCCAGCTGGCTCAGCAGGCTGCCGCTGGACGTCATCGCCCTGGTCGCCGGCATCGTCATGCTGGTCTGCATCGCCCTGCTCTGGGGCCTGCTGGTGCAATGGGTGGCCTGGAACGGCCAGGTGCCCGGCCCGGACGCCATGCCGCCCTTCGCCCTGCAGCGCCTCACCGGGCTCGCCGTCGTGGCGGCGCTGCTGGCCTGGGTCTCCGGGCAGTTCATCGGCTTCATCAACCTTTCCACCCTGCAGGCCTTCTACGCCGCACGCCTGACCCGTGCCTACCTAGGCGCCTCCAACGGCCAGCGCTTCGACGTGCCCAGCCGGCAGAGCCGCAAGCGCATGAGCGTGGCGCAGACCCTGTCCCACGACGACATCGCCCTGGACAGCTACTACCGCACCCGCACCGCCGGCCCGCTGCACCTGATCAACGTCACCATGAACCTCACGGTCGACCCCTCAGAGCAACTGGTGCAGCGCGACCGCAAGGGCAAGCCGCTGTGCGTGGCGCCCTACTG
Organism: Pseudomonas sp. Pc102; assembly: GCF_018408275.1. Lineage (NCBI taxonomy): Bacteria > Pseudomonadati > Pseudomonadota > Gammaproteobacteria > Pseudomonadales > Pseudomonadaceae > Pseudomonas > Pseudomonas sp. Pc102. The sequence goes on from NZ_AP021905.1 coordinate 4,189,545, forward strand.
GTACGCCCCAGGCAACACGGATGCCGAGGCGGTGAGCTTCATCCTCGACGGCGAGCGCAAGGTGCGCATCGCGCCCAGCGGCAAGGGCGAGATCAACCAGCCGCTGTCCCTCGGCCAGTGGGTGGCCACCTCCGGCGCCGCCTTCAGCACCGGCCTGGGCCGCGCCACCAGCCTGGGCACCTCCCTGGCCCTGGGCCTGGCCAACGTGCGCCTGGGCACCTGGTGGCAGAGCAACTTCCCGCCGCGCCAGGCCGGCCCGTCGAAGAACTCCGAGCGCCTGTCGCGCTGGCTGCCGGCGCAGACCTACCTGTTCTACGAACTCACCGCGCACTTCCACGGGCACCGCCGCGACAAGCTCTACCTCACCGACGGCGGCCACTTCGAGAACACCGCCACCTACGAACTGGTACGCCCGGAGCGCGACATCGAGCTGATCGTCATGTGCGACTGCGGCTGCGACCCGGAGTACCGCTTCGACGACCTGGCCAACCTCATCCGCCTGTCGCGCATCGACCACGCCCTGGAGATCGAGGAAGACAACGACGTGCTCGACCACCCGCTGCTGTCCCGGGTGTTCGCCAGCCTCGAGGGCTTCCGCCAGCCGCCTAAGCCCACCGATCGCCACTGCGCCATGCTGCTCAACGTGTTCAGCAGCGGCGAACGCGACGATGCCGACGCCCCGCGCGTTCTCACCAGCCGCATCCTCCTGCTCAAGCCACGGCTGATCGAGTCGCTGCCGGTGGACGTGCTCAACTACGCCCGCGCCAACCCGGTGTTCCCCAACCAGAGCACCGCCGACCAGTTCTTCGACGAAGCCCAGTTCGAGAGCTACCGCCAGCTCGGCCTGTGCATCGGCCAGCAACTGTTCGGCGACGGCCTCAACCAAAACGCCATCGCCAATGCCCTGTGGAGCTACCTGGCCAAGCCGCCGCGCGGCGTGCGCCTGAATCGCAAGGCTGATGATCGAGGGTAAGCGGAGCCGTCAGGCTGGCGGGAAGGCGATGACCGTCAGCTTCACCGAGCCATCGAAAGAGCCCGGTTGCTGGGCGCTGTGCATCTGCCAGTGGTTGGCATCGTTCTGCGACTGGGTGATCACGCCGACGAAGGGCGCGGTCGAGGTCGAGGGATTGCGGCTACCGACGAAGTCACCCCCCAACCGGCTCGGCCGCATGGTCTGGAAGTCGAAATAGCGGAGCGTTCCCCCGGCCAGTATCGCGTTCAGCCAATGGCACTTGTTCTCACTGTCATGAGGAACGAAACCCGACGCCAGCACCGCGAAAACGGTCTTCTCCGGCTGGCCTCGCATCCACGCCTCGGCATCGGTGCGATCGAGGGAATCACCCGAGTGAATGGCCTTTCGGCCGGCGTTGACGGCGACGTAGTCGGCGATCGCAATGGCCTGGGCCTTGGTATCGGGCCCCATGGTCGTCTGGCAATCCCCGGTGTTGCGGGCCTGGGCGACATGGGAGGAAGAAATGCTCGAGTGCCCAAGCGTCAGGTTGACGGCCCCGGCAGCGGTACAGGCTGCGCAATTGCGGACCGACTCGCCCCGGTAGGGCTGCCAGCGCAACCCGGATACCGCATTCACATGATCGACCATGATGACCTCCCTGCTCTATCGTCAGCGCCCGATCGAGGTCGCTGAAAACATTCAGAAGCGCTCCAGCTGCGGCAGCCACACGCGGATCAGCGAGAACAGGCGCTCCAGGTCGATGGGCTTGGCCAGGTAATCGCTGGCGCCGGCCTTCATGCACAGCTCCTGGTCGTCCTTCATCGCCTTGGCGGTGACGGCGATGATCGGCAGCCTGGCCCAGCGCGGCTCCTCGCGGATGCGCCGGGTGGCCTCGTAGCCATCCATCACCGGCATCATCACGTCCATCAGCACCAGGTCGATGTCGGGGTTCTCGTCGAGCTTGTCGATGGCCTCCTGGCCGTTGCGCGCGGTCACCACCTGGGCGCCCTTCTCGTCCAGCGCGCTGATGAGGGCGAAGATGTTGCGCACGTCGTCGTCCACCACCAGCACTTTGCGCTTCTCGAACACCTTGTCGCGGTTGCGCGCGGTTTGCAGCATCCGTTGGCGTTCGCTGGAAAGCGATGATTCGACCTTGTGCAGGAACAGCGTGACCTCGTCCAGCAGGCGCTCGGGCGAGCGCGCGCCCTTGATGATGATCGAGCGCGAATGCCTGAGCAGGTCCTCTTCCTCGTCACGGGTGAGGTTGCGCGAGCTGTAGACGATCACCGGCGGGAAGGTGCCGAGGTCTTCGGCGGCCATGCGCTTGAGCAGCTCGTTGCCGTGCATGTCGGGCAGCTTGAGGTCGATGATCATGCAGTCGAACTGGGTGTCGCGCAGTTGCTCCAGGGCCTCCTCGCCCCGTTCGGCGGCGACCACCTGGATGTCCTCGTCGCCCACCAGGCGGGCGATGCTGTCGCGCTGCGAGGCGTCGCCCTCGACCACCAGCACGCGCTTGACCTTCTGCGTGAGCTTGGCCTCCAGGCGCGAGAAGACGTCCACCAGCAGCTCGCGGGTGGTGGGCTTCTGCGCATAGCCGATGGCGCCCAGGTGCAGCGCGGGCTCGGTGCGGTCGTCGGTGGAGACGATGTGCACCGGTATGTGCCGGGTGTGCGGATCGTCCTTGAGCCGTTGCAGCACCGAGAGGCCGGAATCATCCGGCAGGCGCATGTCGAGGAGGATGGCATCCGGCCCGTGTGCGCCCGCCAGGCGCAGGCCCTCCCCGGCGCTCTGGGCCACCAGGCAACGGTAGCCGAGCTCATGGGCCAGGTCGTAGAGGATCTGCGCGAACTTGGGCTCGTCCTCGATCACCAGCACGCAGCGCCCGCCCTGGTCGGCCAGGCCGCGGTCGTCGGGGAAGGCCGGCACCTCCGGCTGCTCCTCGTCCGGGGCCGGCGTCGGCTCGGGCAAGGGGGCGGGTTCGACGGGCTCGGGGGCCGTCTCCTCGGCCTGGTAGCTCTCCGGCAACCAGAGGGTGAACAGGCTGCCCTGCCCCGGCTCGCTGCGCAGCACGATGCTGCCACCGAGCATCTGCGCCAGGTTGCGCGAGATCGACAGGCCCAGGCCGGTGCCGCCGAAGCGCCGGTTGGTGGTGCCGTCGGCCTGGCGGAAGGCCTCGAAGATGAAGTTCTGCTGTTCCTGGCTGATGCCGATGCCGGTGTCGGCGACATCGAAGGCGATGCCGCCCTCCGCCGGGCGCACGCGCAGGCGCACGCTGCCCTCGTGGGTGAACTTGAAGGCGTTGGAGAGCAGGTTCTTGAGGATCTGCTCCACCCGCTGGCTGTCGCTGAAGAACTGCCGGGGCGCGGCGGCATCCACCTGCACCTGGAACTCCAGCTGCTTCTCCGTCGCCTGCGGCCGGAAGAGGCTCTCCAGGTTCTCCACCATGCGCGCCAGCTCGGTCTGTTCCGGGCGTATCTCCAGGCGCCCGGCCTCGACCTTGGCGATGTCGAGGATGTCGTTGATCAGCTTCAGCAGGTCGGTGCCGGAGGAGTAGATCAGCTCGGCGTATTTCACCTGCTGCCCGTCGAGGTTGCCCTTGCGGTTCTCCGCCAGCAGCTTGGAGAGGATCAGCGAGCTGTTCAGCGGCGTGCGCAACTCGTGGGACATGTTGGCGAGGAACTCCGACTTGTAGCGGCTGGCCCGCTGCAGTTCATCGGCCCGTTTCTCCAGCTCCCTGCGGGCCTGGTCGAGGGCGTGGTTGCGCTCATCCAGCGCGTCGCGCTGCTCCACCAGGCGCAGGGTCTTCTCGTTGAGCTGCTCGTTGGTCTGTTCCAGCTCGGCCTGCTGCGTCTCCAGGCTGGCCTGGGATTCGCGGATCAGCCGCGACTGGTCCTCCAGCTCCTCGTTGGCGGTACGCAGCTCCTCCTGCTGCACCTGCAGCTCCTCGTTGAGTTGCTGCGTCTCGGTGAGCACATCGTGCAGGCGCTGGCGATAGCGCGCGGCCTCGAGGGAAGCCCCGAGGCTGCCGCCAATGGCGTCGAGAAAAGCCTGGTCACGCTCATCCAGCGGCCGCAGAAAACCCAGCTCGACGATGCCGTTGACGCTGCCCTCGGTGGCCGTGGGCGCGAGCATCACCGAGAGCGGAGCGTCGTTGCCCAGCCCGGAATTGACCTTGAGGTAGCTCGGCGCCAGCCCCTCCAGCACCCGGGAACGGCGCTCCACAGCCACCTGCCCGACCAGCCCGGCGCCATCGGCGAAGGCCTGCTCACGGGCCTGCTCCTCGGGTGAAAAGCCATAGTCCGCCACGCGGCGCAGCTCGCCATTCTCCTGGCGCACGTAGAGCGCCCCCACCACCATGCCCAGGTACTGGGCGAGAAAATCCAGCACCGCACGCCCGATGCTGCCGGCCGACTGCTGGCCGATGATGCTCTCGGCCAAGCGCGATTGTCCTTCGCGCAGCCAGGCCTGCTGCTGCAGTTTCTGGTTGTCGGCGAGCTGGCGTTCCAGCGTGGCGCCGTAGGTGCTCGAAAGGCCCAGCAGCTCGCGTCGACCGACGAACGCCAGCAAGCCGCTGAAACCGAAGCTGAACAGCAGATAGGCGACGACGGTGAAGAGGGCGGTGTTGCTCGCCCGCTCATTGCGCTCATGGCGCAGTTGCTGCTCGGCGGCAATGAAATCGGCGAAGGTCCGGCGGATGCCATCCACCAACTGCTTGCCGCGCTTCTCGCGCACGGCGGTGGTGATGTCCTGGTTGGCACGGCGGCGCTCGATCATCTCCTGGGCGAAGGTGCCCCAGCGCTCCTGCATGGCCTGGATGCGGCGCAACTTTTCCAGCTGGACGGAATTGTCCCTGACCAGCTCGGCCAGCTCCGACATCCGCGACTCCAGGCGCGGCGTGGCCTCTTCGAAGGGGTCGAGGAACTCGTCCTCCCCGGCGATCAGGTAACCGCGCAGGCTCGACTCACGATCCAGCGTGTAGCGAAAGCCCTCGTTGGCCTTGCCCATGACCATATCGGTGTGCTCGACCCAGCTCAGCACGTACAGCAGGTAGCCGATCAGGGCGATGAACAGCGCGGCGCCGAGCACGCCGATGCCGATCGGCAGGGCCACATTGCGGGAGAGGATGCGGCGGAAACTTCTTTCGTCGATGCTGGCGGTGGCGTTCATCGGCTGTCCCTGGAATGGATGCGCAAGACCCGTAGACGGGCACCCAACGCATCGCCGATTCCCTGGTGACCGCTGGGCTGTGGTGCGCAGCGCCAAGCGCTGCCTGAGGAAAATGTAGCTAGTTGTGCCCGTTTCGCCCGGGAAAGATGGCATGACGCCGCCATCCGCGCGGTCAAACCCGGGCCTCTCGGACTTTCGCCACGCAGAATGAGAACCGCTCATCAACTGCCTGCTTTGCGGCTTGGCCGCGCATTGGCAGAATGACGCGCGCATTACATGGCGCTATGCCACCACCAAGGACGGACTCCCGATGCAGGACAGCAACCCTCACGAGCCAGGGCAAGGGCTCGACGCGGGCCTCGCGTGCCTGGTCATGCTCGCGCGTTTCCATAACGTCGCCGCCTCCCCCGAACAACTCGCCCACGAATTCGCCGAAGACGGCCGCCCCTTCGGCAAGGCCGAGCTGCTGCTCGCCGCCAAGAAGCTCGGCCTCAAGGCCCGCCCGGCACGCAGCACCATCGCCCGGCTGGAGCGCACGCCGCTGCCGGCCATCGCCTGTGACCGCGACGGCAGCTTCTTCATCATCGCGCGGCTGGACGACGGCAAGGCGCTGATCCACGACCCGCGTGCGCAACGCCCGGAAGTGCTGGAGTTCGAAGGCCTGGCCGAGCGCTGGAGCGGCGAGCTGATCCTGATCCGCTCCGAGGCGTCCCTGGCCGGCGAGCTGGCGAAGTTCGACTTCACCTGGTTCATCCCCGCCATCGTCAAGTACCGCAAGCTGCTGGGCGAAGTGCTGCTGGTGTCCTTCGTGCTGCAGATCTTCGCGTTGCTGACGCCGCTGTTCTTCCAGGTGGTGATGGACAAGGTGCTGGTGCACCGAGGCCTTTCCACGCTGGATGTGATCGCCATCGGCCTGCTCGGCATCATGCTCTTCGAGACGGCGCTGTCGGGCCTGCGCAGCTATGTGTTCGCCCACACCGCCAGCCGCATAGACGTGGAGCTGGGCTCGCGCCTGTTCCGCCACCTGGTGACGCTGCCGCTGGCCTACTTCCAGGCGCGCCGGGTGGGCGACTCGGTGGCGCGGGTGCGCGAGCTGGAGAACATCCGCAGCTTCCTCACCGGCAACGCCATCACCCTGATCCTCGACGTGCTGTTCTCGGTGGTGTTCATCGCCGTGATGTTCTTCTACAGCGGCTGGCTGACGCTAGTGGTGCTGCTGTCGCTGCCGCTGTATTTCCTCATCTCGCTGATCATCACGCCGATGCTGCGCGCGCGGATCAACGAGAGCTTCGCCCGCGGTGCGGAGAACCAGGCCTTCCTGGTGGAGACGGTCAATGGCATCGACACGCTCAAGGCGATGGCGGTGGAACCGCAGATCAACCGCAAGTGGGACAACCAGCTGGCCGGCTACGTGGCGGCCAGCTTCAAGACCCAGACGCTGTCGACCATCGCCAACGAGGGCGTGGGGCTGGTGGGCAAGCTGGTGACCGTGGCGACCCTGTGGCTGGGTGCACGGCTGGTGATCGACGGCGACCTCAGCGTCGGCCAGTTGATCGCCTTCAACATGCTGGCCGGGCGGGTGTCGCAGCCGATCATGCGCCTGGCTCAGCTGTGGACCAACTTCCAGCAGACCGGTGTCTCGGTGCAGCGCCTTGGGGACATCCTCAACACCCGCACCGAGCTGTCCCAGGCAGCACGCAGCGCGCTGCCGCCGATCCGTGGCAACGTCGAGTTCGACCAGGTGCACTTCCGCTACCGCCCGGACGGTTCCGAGGTACTGCGCGGGGTGAGCCTGAGCATCCAGGCCGGCGAGGTGATAGGCGTGGTCGGCCGCTCCGGCTCCGGCAAGAGCACCCTCACCCGCCTGCTGCAACGCCTCTACACGCCCGAGCGCGGGCGGGTGCTGGTGGACGGCATGGACCTGGCGCTGGCGGACGTGTCCTCGCTGCGCCGGCAGATAGGCGTGGTGCTGCAGGACAACATGCTGTTCGCCCGCAGCATCCGCGAGAACATCGCCCTCACCGACCCGGGTGCGCCCATCGAGGTGGTGATGCAGGCGGCCAAGCTGGCCGGCGCCCACGAGTTCATCCTCGAACTGCCCGAGGGCTACGACACGGTGGTGGGCGAGCACGGCGCCTCGCTCTCCGGCGGCCAACGCCAGCGCGTGGCCATCGCCCGGGCGCTGATCGGCAACCCGCGCATCCTCATCTTCGACGAGGCCACCAGTGCGCTGGACTACGAGTCCGAACGCATCATCCAGCAGAACATGAAGGACATCTGCCGGGGCCGCACGGTGATCATCATCGCCCACCGCCTCTCTGCCGTTCGCGATGCCAACCGCATCGTGGTGATGGACCGCGGGCAGATCGTCGAGCAGGGCACCCACGCCGAACTGCTCACCCACCAGGCCGGGCATTACTCGCGCCTGCACCGACTGCAGCAGGGGTAAGCCATGGGCGCCAAACGCGAACTGATCAACCGTTACCGCACCGCCTGGCGTCACGCCTGGCGCCACCGCAAGGCCATGGACGCACCGCAGCGCCTGAGCCACGAGGTGCAATTCCTCCCCGCCGCCCTGGCCCTGCAGGAGCAGCCGCCGCACCCGGCGCCGCGCTACATCCAGTGGGCGATCATCGCCTTCGCCGCGCTCGCGCTGGTCTGGGCCTGCGTCGGCGAGATCGACGTGGTGGCCACCGCCACCGGCAAGATCGTGCCCAGCGGCAAGACCAAGATCATCCAGCCCAGCGAGGTGGCGGTGGTCAAGGCGATCCACGTCTACGACGGGCAGAAGGTCAAGGCCGGCGACCTGCTGGTGGACCTCGACGCGCAGATCACCGGCGCCGACGTCGACCGCCTGAAGAGCGACCTGCTCGCCGCCCAGGTGGACAGCGCCCGCGCCCGTGCCCTGCTCGACGCCATCCAGGACGGCGGCGAACCCACCTCCCTCGCCGCACTGATCCCCGAAGCCAGCCCCGAGCAGCAACTGGCCGCCCAGCGCTGGCTGCAGGGCCAGTACCTGGAACTGCGCAGCACCCTCGACCAGGCCGACGCCGAGATCGACCAGCGCGTCGCCGAGATCCAGGCGGCCAAGGCCTGGGTGGCCAAGCTGGAGGAATCCCTGCCCATCACCCGCCAGCTCTCCGCCGACTACAAGCGCCTGCTGGACAAGGCCTACGTGGCCAAGCACGCCTACCTGGAGAAGGAACAGGCACGCCTCGACCAGGAGCGCGAACTTGCCATCCAGCAGGCCCGCGTCATCGAACTCACCGCCGCCCGCAGCGCCGCCGAACGCCAGCGCAACACCGTGCTGGCGCAAACCCGCCGCGCCATGCTCGACCTGCAGCACGAATCCGAACAGCGCGCGGCCTCCCTCGCCCAGGAACTGAAGAAAGCCGAACAGCGCGACCGCCTGATGCGCCTCACCGCCCCGGTGGACGGCACCGTGCAGCAACTGGCCATCCACACCAACGGCGGCGTGGTCACCGAAGCCCAGCCGCTGATGGTCATCGTGCCCAGCGACCAGCCGGTGGAAGTGGAAGCCATGCTGGAGAACAAGGACATCGGCTTCGTCCACCCCGGCCAGGAGGTGGAAATCAAGGTCGAGACCTTCACCTTCACCAAATACGGCGTGGTGCACGGCACCGTGCAAAGCATCTCCAACGACGCCATCGACGACGAAAAACGCGGCCTGGTCTACAGCACCCGCATCCTGCTCAAGGAAAACAGCATCCAGGTCGGCGACAACCGCATCGAACTCTCCCCCGGCATGGCCGTGCGGGCGGAAGTGAAGACGGACAAGCGAAAGGTGATCGATTATTTCCTGAGTCCGTTGAAGGAATATCAGGATGAGAGTTTGGGGGAGCGGTGACACCACTCTTCCACTTCAAAATTCAATACTCAATAAAGACAAGGAACGTACGATGTCTAATGAAGAACAACCCCGCGACCACGTAGTTATCAGCACCGATGGCCTGCGTGTTTATGATACGGGCGGGTATGAGGCTGAAATAGGACTGGATGGATCCGTTGTATTCAAAGACAAATACGGAAACATCTTCGAACCGAGCTTCGACGGTTCATCAGTTACCTATGTCTCTGGAAATTCCACCATAAAGGTAGAGACGGACGGAACTGTAACGCTTCATACAGAACGAGGACCAGGCGAGACAACTATCGTCTCCAAAATAGGGGCTGACGGGAAAACCAGCATAGAGAGAGCCACCATCTCTGGGACTCCACTGTCTCTTGGCAAGAAAGTCATGGTTGTAAGCGTTGGCGTGAAGCTGGAGTGGACACCACAAGATGGTTGGTCACTCGACGGGGAACTCCAGATATTTGGCATGACACTGCCTGAGATCGCTGACACTGCTTACGCTGCGGTAGAGAGCTCCGGTGTTGGCCAACTGATGGGCAGCCGCGACGAGTGGATGCAGGCTGTAGAAAATGGTGAAACCACCGATTCCCATCTCGTCTGGCTGCGCAAGAGAAATCAGGCCCAAGTCAAAGCGGAAACCAACCAACACTTCAACGAAGCCAACGCCTTCGTCGAACGCTTCTATGACCCCCTCAGTCTCGATCTGGACGGCGATGGCATTGAAACCGCCAGCGCCAGTGCTGGCATCACCTTCGACTTCGATGGCGATGGCCTGAAGACCGGCACCGGCTGGGTCAAGGGCGACGACGGCTTCCTCGTGCTGGACCGCAATGGCAACGGCCAGATCGACAATGGCGGCGAGCTGTTCGGCGTCGACACCGTCAAGGCCAACGGCCAGAAAGCCAGCAATGGCTTCGACGCGCTCAAGGACTTCGACAGCAATGGCGATGGCGTCTTCGATGCCCGGGACACCCAGTTCGCCAATGTGAAGATCTGGCAGGACGCCAACCAGGACGGTATCGCCCAGGCGGGCGAACTCAAGACCCTGGCCGAGCACAATATCGTCGCCATCAACCTGGACTCAGCGGCGAGCAACCACAACTCCAACGGCAACCTGATCAGCGCCGTCGGCAGCTTCATTCGTCGCGATGGCAGCGAAGGCACGGTCAACGCCAACCAGAGCCTGGCCGCCAACCTGGACCTGGCCAGCAATCCCTTCTATCGCGAGTTCACTGACCACATCGCCCTGGATGACACGGCCAAGGCCCTGCCGGACATGAAAGGTTCCGGCGCGGTGCGTGACCTGCGCGAAGCCTCGATGCTCAACGCCGAACTCAAGACCCTGCTGGCCACTTACTCCCAGGCGCAGACCCGCGAAGAGCAGATGGGGCTGCTGGATCAATTGATCGCCGAATGGGCGAAGAGCGCCGATTACCAGACCTTCGATGAACGCATCGACGCGCTGGATGAAGGCACCACCGATGTGCGCTTCCAGTACTCCTGGGAAGCCAGCGGCACACAACCGACCGAAGCGCAGCAGAGCGCTCAGAAGCTTCTTGAGCGTGTGAAAGCGCTGGAAGTATTCAATGCGCAGAACATCCTAGAGTTCGGCAAGGTGGGAGCTGAGGCAAACAGCCTGACGTTGTCAATTGGTATTGGTGCTGGCAGCAGCAATAGCACTTACAACACTGCCCAAGGCAACGCAGTAATCAACGAAAATCACCTATCTATGAATGCTGGGCAAGCCAGCTTATTGAATCAGGCTTACGAAAGCCTCAAGCAGTCTATCTATGACGGTCTGGCACTGCAGACTCGTTTGAAACCATATGCAGACACGATTGATCTGAAACTCACGACCAATGGGATTGAGCTTGACTACGATCGGATGCACGCACTGTTCGCAGCTAAGGCGAATGACAGTCCATTCATAGCCATTAGCGACGCATTGGATTTCTCCCGAGTCTGGAAAGACAAGAAATCCACAGACTTACTTAAAGCGTCGTTCATTCCTGCATTAGTAGAGCAGCTGCCCGCAGAAGAGCTCAATAGACTCCGCGACCAAATGCTCCACTTCAACTCTCAGCATATTCAGCTGGGTAATGCTTCCAATGACTCACTGATAGGTACGTCAAGAAACGACTACATACTTGGATTGGGTGGTAACGACTATATCCTCGGCGGCTACGGCAATGACACCCTCGTTGGTGGCAAGGGCAACGACACCCTCGACGGCCATAACGGCAGTGACACCTACGTCTTCAGCCTCGGTGATGGCCAGGACACCTTGGCCGAGATCTACAGCAGCGACTCTCTCGCCACCGACATCATTCGCTTCACCGAAGGTATCGATGTCGCCGGCATGCGCATGAGCCGCGAAGGCAAAAGCCTCACCCTGCACTACAGCGCCACCGACAGCATCACGCTCGCCGACTGGTACAGCACTCCGTCCGTCCGGGTTGAAAAGGTCGAGTTCGCCGATGGCAGCAGCCGCACCATCAACAGCCTGGAAATGGAGCTCGGGGTTACCGGCACAGCCGGTAACGATGGCTTCGCGCCCTATGGCAACGATGGCGCGCACTTCAAGGGCCTGGCAGGCAACGACCTGCTGAACGGCTCCACCGGTAACGACATCCTCGATGGCGGTGACGGCGACGACAGCCTCAATGGCGGCTACGGTAATGACACCCTGCTCGGTGGAGCGGGTGACGACGCCATCCTCGGCGGCTACGGCGATGACATTCTCATCGGTGGCAAGGGCAACGACACCCTCGACGGCCATGACGGCAGTGACACCTACGTCTTCAGCCTCGGTGATGGCCAGGACACCTTGGCCGAGTTCTACAGCAGCGACTCTCTCGCCACCGACATCATTCGCTTCACCGAAGGTATCGATGTCACCGGCATGCGCATGAGCCGCGAAGGCAAAAGCCTCACCCTGCACTACAGCGCCACCGACAGCATCACGCTCGCCGACTGGTACAGCACTCCGTCCGTCCGGGTTGAAAAGGTCGAGTTCGCCGATGGCAGCAGCCGCACCATCAACAGCCTGGAAATGGAGCTCGGGGTTACCGGCACAGCCGGTGACGATGGCTTCGCGCCCTATGGCAACGATGGCGCGCACTTCAAGGGCCTGGCAGGCAACGACCTGCTGAACGGCTCCACCGGTAACGACATCCTCGATGGCGGTGACGGCGACGACAGCCTCAATGGCGGCTACGGTAATGACACCCTGCTCGGTGGAGCGGGTGACGACGCCATCCTCGGCGGCTACGGCGATGACATTCTCATCGGTGGCAAGGGCAACGACACCCTCGACGGCCATGACGGCAGTGACACCTACGTCTTCAGCCTCGGTGATGGCCAGGACACCTTGGCCGAGTTCTACAGCAGCGACTCTCTCGCCACCGACATCATTCGCTTCACCGAAGGTATCGATGTCACCGGCATGCGCATGAGCCGCGAAGGCAAAAGCCTCACCCTGCACTACAGCGCCACCGACAGCATTACGCTCGCCGACTGGTACAGCACTCCGTCCGTCCGGGTTGAAAAGGTCGAGTTCGCCGATGGCAGCAGCCGCACCATCAACAGCCTGGAAATGGAGCTCGGGGTTACCGGCACAGCCGGTAACGATGGCTTCGCGCCCTATGGCAACGATGGCGCGCACTTCAAGGGCCTGGCAGGCAACGACGTACTGAATGGCGCTTCCGGTAACGACATCCTCGATGGCGGTGACGGCGACGACAGCCTCAATGGCGGCTACGGTAATGACACCCTGCTCGGTGGAGCGGGTGACGACGCCATCCTCGGCGGCTACGGCGATGACATTCTCATCGGTGGCAAGGGCAACGACACCCTCGACGGCCATGACGGCAGTGACACCTACGTCTTCAGCCTCGGTGATGGCCAGGACACCTTGGCCGAGTTCTACAGCAGCGACTCTCTCGCCACCGACATCATTCGCTTCACCGAAGGTATCGATGTCGCCGGCATGCGCATGAGCCGCGAAGGCAAAAACCTCACCCTGCACTACAGCGCCACCGACAGCATCACGCTTGCCAACTGGTACAGCACTCCGTCCGTCCGGGTTGAAAAGGTCGAGTTCGCCGATGGCAGCAGCCGCACCATCAACAGCCTGGAAATGGAGCTCGGGGTTACCGGCACAGCCGGTAACGATGGCTTCGCGCCCTATGGCAACGATGGCGCGCACTTCAAGGGCCTGGCAGGCAACGACGTACTGAACGGCGCTTCCGGTAACGACATCCTCGATGGCGGTGACGGCGACGACAGCCTCAATGGCGGCTACGGTAATGACACCCTGCTCGGGGAGCGGGTGACGACGCCATCCTCGGCGGCTACGGCGATGACATCCTCATCGGCGGCAAGGGCAACGACACCCTCGACGGCCATGACGGCAGTGACACCTACGTCTTCAGCCTCGGTGATGGCCAGGACACCTTGGCCGAGTTCTACAGCAGCGACTCTCTCGCCACCGACATCATTCGCTTCACCGAAGGTATCGATGTCGCCGGCATGCGCATGAGCCGCGAAGGCAAAAACCTCACCCTGCACTACAGCGCCACCGACAGCATCACGCTTGCCAACTGGTACAGCACTCCGTCCGTCCGGGTTGAAAAGGTCGAGTTCGCCGATGGCAGCAGCCGCACCATCAACAGCCTGGAAATGGAGCTCGGGGTTACCGGCACAGCCGGTGACGATGGCTTCGCGCCCTATGGCAACGATGGCGCGCACTTCAAGGGCCTGGCAGGCAACGACGTACTGAACGGCGCTTCCGGTAACGACATCCTCGATGGCGGTGACGGCGACGACAGCCTCAATGGCGGCTATGGCAATGACACCTACTTGTTTGCCAAAGGGGATGGCCAGGACCTGGTAGCCGATGCAGATGGCAACGACACCCTTCTCTTCGGTGAAGGCATCTCCGCCAACGACATCTGGCTCCAACGCAACGGCAGCAACCTGGAGCTGACCCTGCGCGACTCCACCGACAAGGTCACCATCAGCAACTGGTACTCCAGCACCTCGAACCACATCGAGACCATCAAGTCCGGTGACGGCAAGACCCTTCTCGACAGCCAGGTGCAGAACCTGGTCAACGCCATGGCGGCCTTCGCGCCGCCTGCAGGCGGCAGCTCCAACCTGACGCCTGAACAGAAGGCACAACTGGAGGTGGTGATCGCCGCGAACTGGCAGTAACCGCTGAGTAGATGAACAAGGCCCCTCACGGGGCCTTGTTCATTTCCGGGGTTTGGAATTGTTCAGCGCGCCATCCACCCATCCCCTCACCTGCTCGGCACTGGGCGCTTCGGGGGCGAAGAGGATGCGGTAGATCATCGGGGCGACCACGGCGTCGATCAGTTGTTCGGCGCTGGGGGCGGGGTCGTGGCGCTGGGCGGCGCGGTCGAGGATGAGTTGCAGCTGGCAGCGGACGAGATCGGCGCATTGGCCGGGGTAGTCGCCGGCAAGATCTGAGACGACGTCGCGGATGAGGGTGCGGCCGAGTTCGGAGCTCATCTCGTCGAGGTATTGCTCGGCCCAGGCGTGCAGGTCGCCGGCGAGGGTGCCGGTGTCCTGGGGCTCGCCGGGGAGCATGCGCTCCAGGGCGACGTCGGCCAGCAGGGCGGAGAGATCGCCCCAGCGGCGGTAGATGGTGGAGGGCGTGACGCCCGCGCGGGCGGCGATCTGCGGGACGGTGAGGTCGGCGCGGTCGCGCTCCTCGAGCAGTGCGCGCACTGCCGCGTGGATGGACTCCTGCACCCGGGCGCTGCGCCCGCCGGTGCGGCGGTTTTCTTTGATGGCCATGGCGGCGGACCTTATCACAAAGAATTTGCGTTAAGGAATTGCCGGGCGCAGACTGCGCAAACGCAATTACTTAGCTTTAGCGAGACGACCATGGCCCAGTCCGCCGACACCTGCCTCGACCAACGCCACGCCCGCAGCGGCATTGCCTTGCTGGCCGCCACCCTGCTGAGCTTCCTGGCCGCCTCCAGTGCGCCCACGCCGCTGTATCCGGTCTATCAGGCGCAGTGGAGCTTCAGCCCGGCGATGCTGACACTGGTGTTCGCCATCTATGCCTTCAGCCTGCTGGCCGCGCTGCTCACCCTGGGCAAGCTGTCGGACTACCTGGGCCGGCGGCCGGTGATCCTCGCCGCGCTGTTGCTGGAGATGCTGGCGATGGCGCTGTTCATCGAGGCCGATGGCGTCGCCTGGCTGCTGGCGGCGCGGGTGATGCAGGGGCTCGCCACGGGGATGGCGACCAGCGTGCTGGGGGCGGCGCTGCTGGATCGCAACCCCGAGCGCGGGCCGCTGTTCAACAGCGTGGCGCCGCAGCTGGGCATGGCGTGCGGCGCGCTGGGTTGCGGAATGCTGGTGGAGTGGGCGCCCTGGCCGTTGCACCTGGTCTACCTGGTCCTGCTGCTGGTGTTCGCCGCCCAGGCATTGCTGGCGTGGTGGCTGCCGGAATCCATCTCGCGCCGCCCGGGTGCCATCGCCTCGCTGCGTCCGACCCTGAAGGTACCGCCCCAGGCCCGTGGGGCGCTGTGGCGCATGCTGCCGGTGAACGTCGCGGTCTGGTCCCTGGGCGGCTTCTACCTGTCGCTCGCGCCCTCGCTGATCCGCGCGGCCACCGGCTCCAACTCGGCGCTGGTGGGCGGGCTGGCGGTGACGGCTCTGACCTTGAGCGGCGCGCTGTCGATCCTGTGGTTGCGCCAGCACACGGCGCAGCAGGTGCTGCGCATCGCCACCGCCCTGCTGCTGGCGGGTGTGGGCGCCATGCTGGTGGCGGTGCAGGCCGGCTGGCTGTGGCTGTTCCTGGTGGCCTCGCTGGTTGCCGGCGGCGGCTTCGGTTCGGGCTTCCTCGGGGCACTGCGCAGCGTGATGCCGTTGGCTCATGCCCATGAGCGCGCCGGGCTGATGGCCACCTACTACGTGATCAGTTACCTGGCGTTCTGCGTACCGGCGCTGCTGGCGGGGGTATCGGCGCGCCACTTCGGATTGGTGGCGACCGCCACGGGGTTCGCGCTGGTCCTGATCGGCCTGATCCTCGTCGCATTGCGGGGCGTGTGGCGGGCCGAGCGCGCCTGAAGCAAGGGCCCCGTCCAGCCGACGATTGGATTACACCCGTAATATACAAGCGTTTGAATTACGCATATCATCCTAAGCATGCGCCTCGTCGGATCGCTCGTACCCCGGCGCTCCCGCCGGCTCCGCCCGGCCCAACCTGCAAGGACCCGAGATATGCAATCCATCGTCATCGCCGGTTTCGCCCGTTCGCCCTTCCACTTCGCCAAGAAGGGCGGGCTGATCAACATCCGCCCGGACGACCTCGCCGGCCAGGTCGTCAAGGGCCTGGTGGACCGCCTGGACATCGACCCCAGCGAGATCGAGGACCTGATCCTCGGTTGCGCCTACCCCGAGGCCGAACAGGGCATGAACCTGGCGCGCATCGTCGGCTTCCTCTCCGGCCTGCCGCAGAGCGTGGCCGGGGCGACGGTGAACCGCTTCTGCGGCTCGTCGATGACCGCCATCCACTTCGCCGCCGGGCAGATCCAGCTCGGTGCCGGCGAGGCCTTCATCTGCGGCGGCGTGGAATCCATGACCCGCGTGCCGATGGGCGGCTTCAACATCTCGCCCAACCCGCGCCTGGCCAGCGGCGAGATCCAGGCCTATATCCCCATGGGCCACACTGCCGAGATCGTCGCCGAGCGCTACGCCATCAGCCGCGCGGACCAGGAGGCGATGGCCGTGCAATCCCACGGGAAGGCGGCCGACGCGCGCCTGCGCGGCCTGCTGCAGGACGAGATCATCACCATCGAGACACCGGACGGCCCGGTCACCGAGGACGGCTGCATCCGCCCCGGCACCAGCGCCGAGGCCCTGGCCCAGTTGAAGCCGGCCTTCGGCGGCAGCGTGACCGCCGGCACCGCCTCACCGCTGACCGACGGCGCGGCGGCGGTGTTCGTCTGCACCGAGGCATTCGCCCGGCGCTGGAAGCTGGACATCCTCGCCCGCATCAAGGCGGTCGCGGTGGTCGGCTGCGCGCCGGAAGTGATGGGCATGGGCCCCCTGCACGCCACCCGCAAGCTGCTGCAACGCAGCGGCCTGTCGTTGAACGACATCGACCTGTTCGAGATCAACGAAGCCTTCGCCAGCCAGGCGCTGGCCTGCATCCGCGAGCTGGACATCGACATCGCCAAGGTCAACCTGGACGGCGGCGGCATGGCCATCGGGCACCCGCTGGGCGCCACCGGCGCGCGCATCACCGGCAAGGCGGCCTCGCTGCTCAAGCGCACGGGGGGCCGCTATGCCGTCGCCACCCAGTGCATCGGTGGCGGCCAGGGCGTGGCCACCCTGCTGGAAAGCGTCGAGTGAGGCGCCGGGGGAGGTGCGAGCGCGCCTCCCCTTTCGTCGGCCATCGGCATCGCTGGGACGGCAACTGCATACAGGCGGTGAATATGGAATTACAATCGCCATACTAACGTCCGGAATTTGAGGCCACTGCCATGCGCTACTCGGAAGACCACAAGGCCGAAACCCACAAACGCATCATCGCCGAAGCGTCCCGCCGCTTCCGTGCGGACGGCATCGATGCCACCGGCCTGCAGCCGCTGATGAAGGCATTGGGCCTGACCCACGGCGGCTTCTACGCCCACTTCAAGTCCAAGGATGCGCTGGTGCAGGAAGCCCTGCGCGCGGCGGCCAACGACGCCAGCGGCCAGTGGGCCAAGGTGCTCGCCAAGCCGGAGCCGCTCAAGACCCTGTTCAAGCGCTACCTCTCGCCGGAACACCGCGACAACCCGGACGCCGGCTGCCCGCTGCCGACCATGTCCTCGGAGCTGGGCCAGCGCGGCCAGGCCAGCCCCATCAGCGACGAGGTGGTGGGCAACCTGCTGAGGATGATCGAGAAGGAAACGGGCGACCCGCAGGAAGCGATGGCGATGGTCGCCACCATGGTCGGCGCGCTGAGCCTGTCCCGCAGCGTGGCGGACGAGGCCCTGTCCAAGCGCATCCTCGAGGATGCCTGCAGCAACCTGACCGCACGCCTGGAGGAGAAGAAAGGCGGCAAGGCCTGAGCCCGCCGCCACGATCCCCATGAGCGGCCGCAAGGGCCGCTCCATTCAGCCCATCCAGCGCCGGAACAGCGCGCTGGCATTCACCCCGCCGAAACCGAAGCCGTTCGACAGCGCGTAGTTGATGGTCATCGGCCGCGCCGCGCCATGGACGATGTCCACGCCGGCGGCGTCTTCGTCCGGTTGTTCGAGGTTCAGGGTGGGCGGCGCCACCTGGTCGCGGATGGCCAGTACGGTGAAGATCGCCTCCAGCCCGCCGGCGGCGCCAAGCAGGTGCCCGGTGGCGGACTTGGTGGCGGAAACCGCGATCCCACCCTCCTCGCCGAACACCGCCTTGATCGCCGCCAGCTCGCCTTTGTCGCCCACCGGCGTGGAAGTGGCATGGGCGTTGAGGTGCTGGATCTGCCGCGGCTCGATGCCGGCCTGGGCGATGGCGGTGCGCATGGCACGCTGGGCGCCGCTGCCGTCCTCCGGACCTGCCGTGAGGTGGTAGGCGTCGGCACTGGTGCCATAGCCCACCAGCTCGGCGATGGGCGTGGCGCCGCGTGCCAGGGCATGGTCGAGCGATTCGATCACCAGCATGCCGGCGCCCTCCCCCATGACGAAGCCATCGCGACGGCTGTCGAAGGGCCGGGAGGCCTGTTCCGGGTGATCGTTGAAATCGGTGGACAGCGCCCGGGCCGCCGCGAAGCCGGCCAGCGCCACGCGGTCGATCGAAGCCTCGGCGCCGCCGCACAGGGCGATGTCCACCTCACCGGAGCGGATCATCCGCGCCGCATCGCCGATGGCCTGCACGCTCGCGGCGCAGGCGGTCACCGGGGCGCCGATGGGGCCCTGGAAACCATGGCGGATGCTGACGTGCCCGGCGGCCAGGTTGACCAGGAAGGAGGGAATGGTGAAAGGCGACAGGCGTCGCGGGCCCCGGCTATCGGTGGTGCGCACGGCGTCGGCGATGGCACCGAAGCCGCCGATGCCGGAGCCGATCACCGTGGCGGTACGGGCCTTCTTCTCGTCGCTGTCGGCGACCCAACCGGCTTGCTGCAGGGCTTCATCGGCGGCGGCCAGGGCGAAGAGGATGAAGCGGTCCATCTTCTTCTGCTCCTTCGGCGGCGCCGCACTGTCGGGATCGAAGCCACCCTCGGGGTCTTCTTCCCGCGTCGGTACGCTGCCGCCGACCTTGGTCGCAAGATCCCGCACGGTGTCTTCGGGCAGGGCACGCAGGCCCGAGCGGCCCGCCAGCAGGCGCTGCCAGGCGGTTTCCACGCCGCAGCCCAGGGGCGAGACGAGCCCCATGCCGGTGACGACGATTCGTTGCGAGTTCATCATTTCCCTCCAAGTATCAAGCAGGTCGTGGAGCCGGTGGCGTAGAGCTTCCCGTCCACGTCATAGATGCGGCCCTCGGCCAGCGCGGTCGAGCGGCCCACGTGGATGATGCGCCCTTCCGCCCTCACCGGCCCGGTGTCCATGGTCATGGCCCGCACGTAGCTGATGCGCAGGTCGGTGGTGGTGTAGCCCTGCCCCGGCTTGACGTGCATGTGGATGGCGCAGCCCATGCAGGAGTCCAGCAGGGTCGCGGCATAGCCGCCATGCACGGTGCCCAGGGGATTGTAGTGACGGGCATCCGGAACGCCCTGGAACACGAAGCGCTCCTCTGACCATTCGATGGGCACGAAGCCCATCAGTTCACCTATCGGGGGCGAGGGCAGGTCACCCCGGCCGATGCCGTCGAAGAATTCGCGCGGGCTCAGTTGCACCACCTCGGACATGCTCAGGGTGCCGGGCTTCAGTCGCTCCAACATGGCACGCTCGGCTTCCAGCCAGGCCTGCAGCTTTTCTTCACGGCTCGATTCGCTCATGGCACTTCCCCTCTCGCTTGGCCCGGGGGCCTGACTTGGATTTCAACCATCATATAACGATGCGCCGGGCCGTGCGCAAGGCCACCCGATTGGCGCCTCGCGCAGGGGGTTAGAGCCCCATCTGCTTGCTGATGATCTCGTTCATGATCTCCCGCGAGCCGCCGCCGATGGAGAGAATGCGGTTGTCACGGTACAGGCGCTCCACCAGGCTCTCGCGCATGTAGCCCATGCCGCCGAGCATCTGCACGGCGTCGTAGGTGAGGCGATCGGCGATGTCGGTGGCGAAGTTCTTGGCCATGGAGATTTCCTTGATCACGCTCTTGCCGGCGGCCATCTTCGCCGCCTGGCGGTAGGTGAACTCGCGGGACACCTCCACTTGTGTAGCCATCTCGGCCAGGCGGTGCTTGAGCACCTGGAACTTGCCGATGGGCTTGCCGAAGGCCTCGCGCTCCCGCGCCCAGGCCAGGGACTCCTCCAGCGCCAGTTGCGCCGTCA
Organism: Pseudomonas sp. Pc102; assembly: GCF_018408275.1. Classification (NCBI taxonomy): domain Bacteria; kingdom Pseudomonadati; phylum Pseudomonadota; class Gammaproteobacteria; order Pseudomonadales; family Pseudomonadaceae; genus Pseudomonas; species Pseudomonas sp. Pc102. Next base: position 4,209,975 of record NZ_AP021905.1, read on the forward strand.
TGTTGGCCATGATGGCCAGGGCGAGGCGCTCGGATTGGAAGTTGGCCATGATACAGGCGAAGCCCATGTTCTCGACACCGATCAGGTTGGCCGACGGCACCCGGCAATCCTCGAAGAACAGTTCGGCGGTGTCGGAGGCCCACCAGCCCATCTTCTTCAGCTTGCGGCCCACGCTGAAGCCGGGGGTGCCCTTCTCGATCAGCAGCAGGCTGACGCCGCCGAAGCCATCGCCGCCGGTGCGTACCGCCACGGTGTAGTAGTCGGCGCGCACGCCGCTGGTGATGAAGGTCTTGCTGCCGTTGACCCGGTAGAAATCCCCCTCGCGCACGGCACGGGTCTTGAGGTTGGCCACGTCGGAGCCGCCGGACGGCTCGGTGATGGCCAGGGCCATGATCTTCTCGCCGGCCAGCACCTGGGGCGCGATGCGCTCGCGCAGTTCCGGGTGGCCCCACTTGATCAGCGGGGGCAGGCCTATATCCAGGGAGCCCAGCCCGGCCACCAGGCCGCCGGAACCGCTGCGCATCAGCTCTTCGCTGGCCGCCACCTTGGCGAATAGGTCACCCTCGTGGCTGCCGCCGTACTGCTCGGGATAGCCGATGCCGAGGATGCCGGCAGCGCCGGCCTTGAGGTAGAGCTCGCGGGGGAATTCCTCGGCCTCCTCCCAGTCGCCGATGTGCGGGAGGATCTCCCGCTCGACGAAGCGGCGCACCGAGTCGCGCACCAGTTGATGGGATGGATCGAAGTATTCCTGGCAAGCGGACATGGCGTGGCTCCCTGTTTGAGTCAGAGAAACTTACCGAGCGCTTGCTTGGTTTTCAAGGCGTGACATGCGCCATCGATCAGGACGTATGCGCCGCTCCGAAGCGCTCCCGATAGGCCGAAGGCGGGAGCCCGACGGCGTTGCGAAAGGCCACGCGAAAGCTCTCCACCGAACGGAAGCCGCACAGCTCGGCAATGCGCTCGCTGCCGTCGACACCGCCCTCCAGCAGCTCGCGGGCACGGGCCAGGCGTTCGTGCTGCAACCAGGCCTTGGGTGTCATGCCGGTGGCCTCGCTGAAGCGGCGCAGGAAGGTGCGCTCGCTCATGGCCACGCGGCGAGCCAGTTGGCTCACTTCCAAGGGCTCGTGCAGGTGCTGCCGGGCCCACTGCATCAGCGCCGAAAGATCGTTACGCGGAGCACGGGCCACCGGGGCGGGAATGAATTGCGCCTGCCCGCCGGCACGCTGGGGCGACATCACCAGGCGTCGCGCCACGGTGTTGGCCACCTGGGTGCCGAAATCCCGCGCCACCAGGTGCAGGCAGGCGTCGATGCCGGCGGCGCTGCCCGCCGAGCTGATCAGTTGGCCGGCATCGACGTAGAGCACCTCGGGGTCCACCTCGATGGCGGGAAAGCGCCGCGCCAGCTCCTCGGCATAGCGCCAGTGGGTGGTGGCGCGCTGGCCGTCCAGCAGGCCGCTGGCGGCGAGGACGAAGACGCCGGAGCAGATGGACACCAGCCTCGCCCCGCGTGCGTGGGCGTCGCGCAGTGCATTCAACAGCCGCTCGGGCGGGGCCTCGGCACGATCGCGCCAACCGGGGATGACGAGGGTACGGGCCTCGGCCATGCGCTCCAGTCCAGCGTCGGCCAGCACCTGGATGCCGCCCATGGCGCGCATGGGGCCGTCGTCCAGGCCGACAATGCAGTGGCGGTACCAGGGAAAATCGAACTCGGGCCGGGGCAGGCCGAAGACCTCCACGGCGATGCCGAATTCGAAGGTGCAGAGGCCGTCGTAGGCGAGGATGGCCACCAGGCCGGGGTCGTCGTTCATTTGGCGGATACTTACCAGTCGCTGTCCTGCCCGCCACTGTAGAGCAGCAAGCGCGCTGGATACAGTGGCGCCATCAAACCAACCGATGGAGAGCCACCATGCCCAGCCTCATCAGCCAGTTCCCCGCCGCCGCTCCCGATGCGGCCCTGGCCCACTTCACCCAGCGCCTGGCCTTCGAGACCGACTGCTCGGACGTGAATGCCAGCCAGCAGGCGGGCGAGATCGACTACGTGCTGGTCGATGTGCGTGGCGAAGCAGCCTACGCCGCCGGCCATGTGCCGGGCGCGATCAACATCCCCCATCGGCTGATGAGCGCCGAGTTCATGGCCGCCTACCCGCGCGACACGTTGTTCGTCGTCTACTGCGCGGGCCCACACTGCAATGGTGTCCACCGCGCCGCCGTGCGCCTGGCCGGGCTGGGTTTCGCGGTGAAGGAAATGCTCGGCGGCGTCACCGGCTGGCTGGACGAGGGGCTGAGCCTCACCGGTGCGCAAAGCCCGCAGGAAGCCCGCCCGGCGATCGCCTGCGCATGCTGAGCCCCGTGGTACGGGAGGCGCGGGCCGAGGACGCGCCCGCCCTCCTCCCGCTGATGCGCGAGCTGGCCCGTTTCGAGGATTACCTGGAGGACTTCGCCGTGGACGAGGCGCAGTTGCTGGCCCGGGCGTTCGGCCCGGAGCCCCAGTGTCGGGTGTTCGTGGCCGAGGCCGCAGGCACGTTGCTCGGCTACGCGGTGGCGCTGGAGATCGCCTTCACCTATGACCTGCGCCCCAGCGTGCTGCTCAAGGAGCTGTTCGTGGCAGCGCCGGCACGATCGCTCGGCATCGGCGAACGCCTGCTCGCGGCCGTCGCGCGATTTGCGTTGGCGCGCGGGGCGGGGCGAATGAAGTGGGATGTACTGGCGGGCAACGATGATGCCGAGCGCTTCTACCAGCGCCTGGGCGGGCGGCCGGACGGCAAATGGATCGCCTATGGGATGGGTGCGGAGGCGCTGGCGGCCTTGGCGGATGAATCCGTGCCCGAGTCGGCCGCGGCCCCGGGCTGAAGCCGGGGCTACGTGCTGCCCCGATCAGAGGCCGATGGGGCGGCGACCGGCCAGGGCGTGGGTCAGGGTGCCGCCGTCCACCAGCTCCAGCTCGCCACCCAGCGGTACGCCGTGGGCGATGCGCGAGGCGATCAGGCCCTTGGGCGCCAGCAACTGGGCGATGTAATGGGCAGTGGCCTCGCCTTCGACCGTGGGGTTGGTGGCGAGGATCACTTCGCTGAAGGCGCCGGCGTCGACCCGCGCCATCAGCTCGGGAATGCCGATGGCTTCCGGGCCCAGGCCATCGAGGGGCGAGAGGTGCCCCTTGAGCACGAAGAAACGCCCCCGGTAGCCGGTCTGTTCGACGGCGAACACGTCCAACGGCCCTTCCACCACGCACAGCAGCGAATCGTCGCGACGCGGGTCGGCGCACTGCGGACAGAGGTCGTCCTCGCTGAGGGTGCGGCACTGCTTGCAATGCCCCACGCCTTCCATCGCCGAAGTCAGCGCCTGGGCCAGGCGCAGGCCACCGCTGCGATCACGCTCGAGCATCTGCAGCGCCATGCGCTGGGCAGTCTTCTGCCCTACACCGGGCAGGATGCGCAGGGCGTCGATCAGTTGGCGGATCAGCGGGCTGAAGCTCATCGGAAAGTCTCAAAGAAGAAAGCTGGAAGCTGCAAAGAATCGGGGAAATCGTGCCAGGCCACCCGCTTCTGCTTGAAGCTTGCGGCTTGGCACTTGGAGCTATTTGATCAGAAAGGCATCTTGAAACCGGGCGGCAATTGCATGCCAGCCGTCATGCCGGACATCTTTTCCTGGCTGTTCTGCTCGATCTTGCGCACGGCGTCGTTGACGGCAGCGGCGATCAGGTCTTCGAGGATTTCCTTGTCTTCCTGCATCAGGCTGTCGTCGAGGGTGACGCGCTTGACGTCATGGCGACCGGTCATCACCACGCTCACCAGGCCGGCACCGGACTGGCCGGTGACCTCGGCATTGGCCAGCTCTTCCTGCATCTTCTGCATCTTTTCCTGCATCTGTTGGGCCTGTTTCATCAGGCCTGCCATGCCACCCTTCATCATGATGGTTGTCCTCAGCGGTCAAGGGGTTCAATGGTGTCCGGGCGAACGCTCGCGCCGAACTGTTCGATCATCTTCTGTACCAGCGGGTCGAGCGCGATGGATTCCTCGGCGTCACGCTGGCGCGCGGCGCGCTTGCGGGCGGCGGCCTGGGCGGGGGTTTCCTGCTCCGGCCTGCGCACCTCCACTTCCAGCACCAGGGTGCGCCCGTGGTACTGGTTCAGCGCATCGTTGATACGACGCTGCTGGTTGGCGTTGAACAGGGCACTCTGCGCCGGGTCGAGGTGCAGGCGCCAGACATCGCCCTCCACGGAGACCAGGGAGCAGTTGGCCGCGATGTTGCCGGTGAGGCCGCTGATGCCCAGGCGCGGGAACAGGTCCAGCCATTCGGCGGCGAGACCGGTGGCGGGTTGCGCGGCGGGTACGACCTCCGGCACGGCGACAGGCTCGGGTTCGGCGACCGGCAGCTCGTCCATGTAGGCGATGGAGTCGACATCGGCCTCGTAGTAATCGTCATAGTCGCCGGGCGGCGGCTCGTCGTCGTCCGCATCGTCGATGGCGACGGGCTCGGGAAGCGCCTGGGCGGCAACGGGCTGCGCCACGGCAAGCGGTTCGGCGGCGGGCTGCGCGGGGGGAGCGGCAATCTCCACTGCCGGAGCGGACGGCTCGATGGGCTGCTCGACCGGTGCAGGCTCGACGATCGCAGTCGCGGCCTGCGCAGGTTCGGCAGGACGCTCTTCCCACGGCAGGTCGATCACTTCGGCGGGCTGAGCGGCCTGGACCGGCTCGGCCTCTGGCTGCGGTTGCGGTTGCGGTTGCGGTTGCGGTTGCGGTTGCGGCGCAGTCTCTGCAACGGGAGTCGCCTCGGCCACAACGGGCGCAACCGGTGTTTCGACGACGGGAGCCGCAGCCACCGGCTCCGGCGCGACCGGGGTCGGCACGACGGCAGGAGGCGCAACCACGGGCTCGGCAACCGGCTGGGGAGCCGCTACCGTCGCGACGGGGGATACGGGAGCAACCGGCGCCGCGATGCTGGCGCCGGCCACTGGTGTGTTCGAGGAATCAGCCGTGGCCTTGCTGATTCCCGGGTCCTTTAGCGTGACCCTCGGGGCGCCGTCCACATCCGCTGGACGGAACGCCAGCATGCGCAGCAGCACCATCTCGAAGCCGCCGCGCGGGTCCGGCGCCAAGGGCAGGTCACGACGGCCGATCAGGCCCATCTGGTAATAGAACTGCACGTCTTCGGCAGGCAATGCCTCGGCCAGGGCCAGTACGCGATCACGGTCGCCCTGGCCGTTGTCCACTGCGTCCGGCAAGGCCTGGGCGATGGCGACACGGTGCAGCACGTTGAGGATCTCGGCGAGCACGCCGCTCCAGTCAGGGCCCTGCTCGGCCAGGTGGCGGATGGCTTCGAGCACGCCACGGGCGTCACCCTGCAGCAGCGCATGGAGCACGCCATAGACCTGGCCATGGTCGAGCGTGCCGAGCATGGCGCGCACGTCGGCAGCCAGGACCTTGCCCTCGCCGAAGGCGATGGCCTGGTCGGTGAGGCTCATGGCGTCGCGCATCGAGCCGTCGGCGGCACGACCCAGGAGCCACAGGGCATCGGGCTCGAACGGCACGTTCTCGGCACCCAGGACGTGGGTCAGGTGCTCTACCACACGCTCCGGCGGCATGTTCTTCAGGGAGAACTGCAGGCAGCGCGAAAGGATGGTGACGGGCAGCTTCTGCGGGTCGGTGGTGGCCAGCAGGAACTTCACATGGGGCGGGGGCTCTTCGAGGGTCTTGAGCAGCGCGTTGAACGAGTGCGTGGAGAGCATGTGCACTTCGTCGATGAGGTAGACCTTGTAGCGACCACGGCTCGGCGCGTACTGCACGTTGTCCAGCAGTTCGCGGGTGTCCTCGACCTTGGTGCGGCTCGCGGCGTCCACCTCGATCAGGTCGACGAAACGGCCTTCGTCGATCTCGCGGCACACCGAGCACTGGCCACAGGGCGTGGAGCTGATGCCGGTCTCGCAGTTCAGGCACTTGGCCAGGATGCGCGCGATGGTGGTCTTGCCCACGCCACGGGTACCGGTGAACAGGTAGGCATGGTGCAGGCGCTGGTTATCCAGGGCGTTGATCAGGGCCTTCAGCACATGGGTCTGGCCGACCATTTCGCGGAACGAGCGCGGACGCCATTTACGTGCAAGAACCTGATAACTCATTGAAAACCGTCGCAGCTGGGAAATCGGAAGGGGCTAATGCTAGCGGAGCAAACCGCAAATTGCATCCGATGCGAAGTGCTCTATTTTCATCGGATCAGACAAGGGGCATTGTGAACGCTCCTCCACGCCCCTACGAGGGAGCCCGATGCGCCCATTGCTGCTCTTCCCGCTGCTGGCCGCCAGCGCGCTGGCCTTGGCCGAGCCGGCACCCTTGCGTTTTTCCGCGGTGGACAGCTGGGCCATGCCGGTGGCGCAAATCGAGGGCAACGAGCTGACCGGCGGCATCCTCTTCGACATCATCCAGGGGCTGAGCCAGCATCTCGACCGCCCCCTGGAAGTCGAGGTGCTGCCGCGCACACGCGTCCAGTTGGCGCTGGAGCACGGCGACATCGACGTGCGCTGCTACGTGAGCCCCAACTGGATGGGGGACCTGGGCGTGAATTACCTGTGGAGCGAGCCGATCCTGGTGCAGCGCGACCTGCTGGTGAGCGCTCCCGACAACGCGCTTCCCGTCGACCCGCAGCGCTTGCCGGCGCAGAACATCGGCACCGTGCTGGGCTACGCCTACCCGAGCCTGCAGCAGCGCTTCGACAACGGCACCCTTCAACGGGACGACGCACGTAACCAGGGCCTGGTGCTGCAGAAGCTCGGCGCGGGCCGCTACCACTATGCGGTGAGCAGCGAGCTGGCACTGAAATGGTTCAACCGCGGCATGCCGGCAAGCGAGCGCCTGGCTGCGGTGGCGGTACTGGAGGAGGAACCCGTGGCCTGCCTGGTGCGCAATGCGCCCGAGATACCGGCGAACGAGATCGTGCGTGCACTGGCGCGCATGCGCGCATCGGGGGAGATAGAGAGAATCGTTTCGCGCTACCGGTGAATCGCAGCGCTGGGAGGTGGGGGTGACCCTACCAGCCACACCCCGGCACACAATGTTCCCGCTGTGGCTGCTTCCTTCCGGATCTGACCAGGTTCACGGGTAATCGTTGCGGGGGGACCGGCAGGGCCACCATAACGCAGCTCGCCAGATCGGCGAGCCGCGCCATTGTACCGGCTCTTCGCCAACTTACAACTGCTAAAAACATTTCCGTTACAAGCACTTGCGGCTCATACCCGGAAGCGCCCGACCAGCTTCGCGAGGCCACTGGAAAGCTCGGACAGGTGCCGGCTCGCCTGGGTGCTCTGCTCGGAGGTCTGCGCGGCTTCGTTGGACAGGTCTCGGATGTCGCTGATGTTGCGGGCGATCTCTTCGGTCACGCTGCTCTGCTCCTCGCAGGCGGTGGCGATCTGCGCGGCCATGTCGTTGATCCGCTGCACCGAGTCGCCGGTGTCCGAGAGCGCCTGGTCGACACCCGCGGCACGCTCGACGCTGTCACGGGCCTGGACGCTGCCCGAGTGCATGGCCTTCACCGCGTTCTGTACGCCGACCTGCAGGCGCTCGATCATCTGCTGGATATCCTTGGTGGAGTCCTGGGTCCTTGCGGCCAGGGCGCGGACCTCATCGGCCACGACGGCGAAGCCCCTGCCCTGCTCGCCCGCCCGCGCCGCCTCGATGGCCGCGTTGAGCGCCAACAGGTTGGTCTGGTCGGCGATGCCCTTGATCACGGCCAGCACGGCGCCGATGTTGGCGGTTTCCTGCTCCAGCGTGCCGATGGTGGTGGAGGCGCTTTCCACTTCCTGAGCGAGCTGGCGGATCGCCTTGATCGTCGCCCCCACTACCTGTGCTCCCTCGCGGGACTGGTTCTCGGCGAAGCGCGCGGCATCGGCGGCATTCTGCGCGTTGCGCGCCACCTCATGGACGGCTGCGCTCATCTCGGTGGCGGCGGTGCTGACCTGGTCGACCGCAGCGTGCTCGCTGCTGATCAGCCGATCATTGGCGGCCGCGAGCCCGGCCAGGCTCTGCGCCGAGTCGGCTACCTCGCCGGTCACCCGGCCGACCTCCCTGATCAGCGGCTGCAGCTTGTCGAGGAAGCGGTTGAAGGCATGGCTGAGCTTGCCCAGCTCGTCACGCGAGGTGACGTCGAGCCGCACCCGCAGGTCGCCGTCGCCATCGGCGATCTGTTCGATGCGCTCGAGCAGGCGGAGCAGCGGCCGGGTCACCAGGGTTGGGAAGCCGATCACAAGCACCATGCAGATGCCCAGGCCGATGACGATGATCACGCCCTGCTGCCAGCTGCGCGCCTCACCGATGGCGATCGACTGCAGCCCTTCGGCATTGGCCGCGCTGTCTTCGAGCTCGCCCAGCTTGTCGATTGCATCGCGCATGTTCTGGAACTGGCTTTCACTGTCGCCGAAGCTCAGGGCGCTGGCGGCATCCGGGTCGGACGCGGCGAGTTGGACCACCTTGAGAGAGGTGATCTTCCACTTCTCGAAGCCGCTGTCGAACTGGGCGATCAGCTGGCGCGAGTCGGCACCGGTGCTCATTTCGGCGTACTTGTGCACGCGGTCATAGGCTTGCTGCAGGTTTTCCGCATGGTCGGCCTTGAGCTGGTCGATGTGCGCCCCGGCGCTTTCATCCAGCAGGCTGCGCTCGGCGGTGAAGGCCTGATAGAGGTCACGGTCGGCATTGAGCAACAGGCTGATGGCCGGCAGGTAGCGGTTGGTCAGCTGCTTGCTGGAGTCCGCGACCTGGGACACCCCCTGCATGCCCAGGCCGCCCATCAGCACCAGGAGGACCACCAGGAGCAGGATCGGCAGGGCGATCTTCCAGCGAAACCCCAGATCGGCAAAGGCACGTAGCATGGTGGATCTCCGCGATGTCATGGCGATGTAACAGCAAGCGTAGACGGCCCGGAACGGCCTGTCGGCCCCGTCGCCCCACACCCTGGCGATGAGCGGAAACACTTCGTCGCCGGCCCGACACGGCTTTTGTGCTAGCGTGCCGCCGGCTTCGCCACCGGGCCCGCTACCATTGCACTTTCAGCGCAGGCGCGGGTCTCAATCCGCGCCGGCGATCCCGGCGCGGCAGCGAGCCGAACCCACCCCCACTGGAGCTACACCATGGCAATCACCAAAGACCAACTGATCGCAGATATCGCGGAAGCCACCGACACCACCAAGGCCGCCGTGCGCGCCGTGCTGGAACAGCTGAGCGAGATCGTCAGCGATACGCTGGAGAACAGTGATGAAATCACCCTGCCGGGCATCGGCAAGCTGAAGACCACCGAGCGCCCGGCGCGTACCGGCCGCAACCCGCAGACCGGCAAGAGCATCGAGATCGCGGCCAAGAAGGTCGTCAAGTTCGTGCCGGCCAAGGGCCTCAGCGACGCCGTGAACAAGTAAGGGATCGGCAATGAAAAGGCCGGGCGGATGCCCGGCCTTTTCATTTGCGCTTTCGGTGCGCCCTGCGCTCGCGGGAGCGCCGGCGGATCAGACCGAGACGCCCAGCCCCTTCAGCTCGGCCAGGAACGCCTCCTCGTCCAGCACGCGTACGCCCAGCTCGGTGGCCTTGGCCAGCTTCGAACCGGCGCCGGGGCCAGCCACCACGCAATGGGTACGGGCCGAGACCGAGCCAGCCACCTTGGCACCCAGGGCCTCCAGCTTCTCCTTGGCCACATCGCGGCTCATCACCTCCAGGGTGCCGGTCAGCACCCAGGTCTGCCCGGCCAGCGGCAGGCCTTCCACGACCTTCTTCTCACTCTGCCAGTGCATGCCGAAATCACGCAGCTGCGCCTCGATCCGCGCGGCGCGCTCGGCATTGGCAGGCTGGTCGAAGAAGTCGCGCAGGGATTTGGCCGCCTTCTCGTTGAGGCGCTCCACCTGGCGCAGGTCCAGCCAGTCGGCCTTGATCACGCCTTCCAGGCTGCCGAACCTGGTCGCCAGTTTCTCTGCGCCGGTGGCGGCGATGAAGGGGATGTTGAGCTTGTCGAGGAAGCCCGGGAGAGTGGCGCAGGCGGCGAACTCGGGGCTGAGGTCGCCTTCCTCCTGCAGCACGACACCACGGGCCAGCAGGTCGTCGATGACCTTGAGGTTATGGGCGTCGCTGAAGAAGTTGTGGATCTCGAAGGCGACCTCCAGGCCCACGTCAGGCAGGTAGGTGAGCACCTCCGGCAGCGCCTGGCGGATGCGCGCCAGGGAGCCGAGGGCGCGGGCCAGCAGCTTGGCAGTCTCCTCACCCACATCGGGAATGCCCAGGGCGTAGATGAAGCGCGCCAGGGTCGGCCTGGCGCTGTCCCGGATCGCCGCCAGCAGGTTTCGGGTCGACAGGTCGGCGAAGCCTTCCAGCGCCACCACCTGGTCGTAGGTCAGAGTGAACAGGTCCGCTGGCGATGCGACCAGCCCGGTATCCACCAGTTGCTCGACGATCTTGTCGCCCAGGCCTTCGATATCCAGCGCACGGCGGGAAGCGAAGTGGATGATCGCCTGCTTCAACTGGGCGCCACAGGCCAGGCGGCCAACGCAGCGGTAGACCGAGCCCTCGCTGGTGGTTTCCTTGCCCTTGGCACGCTTGACCAGTTGCGTGCGCTCCACGGCGGAGCCACACACCGGGCACCGCTCGGGCACATGCACCTCGCGGGCGTTCTCGGGGCGGCGCTCGAGCACGACCTGCATCACCTGGGGGATCACGTCACCCGCACGGCGGATGATCACGGTGTCGCCGATCTTCAGGCCCAGGCGCGCGACCTCGTCCATGTTGTGCAGGGTGGCATTGGCCACGGTGACGCCGGCCACCTTGACCGGCTTCAGCCGTGCCACCGGGGTGACGGCACCGGTACGGCCGACCTGGAACTCCACGTCCAGCAGCTCGGTGAGCTCCTCCTGGGCGGGGAACTTGTGGGCCAGCGCCCAGTGCGGGGTGCGGGCGCGGAAGCCCAGCTGCTGCTGGTCCTCGATGTTGTTGACCTTGAACACCACGCCGTCGATGTCGTAGGCCAGGCCCATGCGGCGTTCGCCGATGTCGTGGTAGTAGGCCAGGCAGGCTTCAACCCCCTTGGCCAGCTTCAGCTCGCGGCTGATGGGTACGCCCCAGGCCTTGAGCTGCTCAAGCATGCCGACCTGGGTAGCCGGCAGCTCGCCGCTGACCTGGCCGATGCCGTAGCAGCAGAACTCCAGCGGGCGGCTGGCGGTGATGCGCGGGTCCAGCTGGCGCAGGCTGCCGGCCGCGGCGTTGCGCGGGTTGGCGAAGGTCTTGCCGCCGCTTTCCGCCTGGCGCGCGTTGAGCTCCTCGAATCCGGCCTTGGGCATGTACACCTCGCCGCGCACTTCGAGCACGGCGGGCCAGCCCTCGCCCTTGAGCCTGAGCGGTACGTTGCGGATGGTGCGCACGTTGGCGCTGATGTCCTCACCGGTGCTGCCATCGCCCCGGGTGGCGCCGCGCACCAGCTGGCCGTCGCGATACAGCAGGCTGACCGCCAGGCCGTCGAGCTTGGGCTCGCAGCTGTATTCCACCTCGGCGCCACCGCCGAACAGGTCGCCGGAGGAAAGCCCCAGGCCGCTCTGCACGCTGCGGTCGAAGGCGCGCAGGTCTTCTTCCTCGAAGGCGTTGCCCAGGCTGAGCATGGGCACCTCGTGGCGCACCTCGCCGAAGGCGCTGAGGGCTTCGCCGCCCACGCGCTGGGTGGGCGACTCCGGCGTCACCAGCTCGGGATGCTCGGCCTCCAGGGCCTGCAGCTCGCGGAACAGGCGGTCGTATTCGGCATCGGGCACGCTGGGTTCGTCCAGCACGTAGTAGCGGTAGTTGTGCTCATCCAGTTCGGCACGCAATTGGTGGATGCGCTGGGCGGCAGTCTGGGCGTCGGTCATGGTTCGTGCTCTTTTCTATGCAAACGAAAAGAGCAGCCTGAGCTGCTCTTTCGATGGATCCTGTGGTTCAGCGCTTGTGAGTCAGGCTGCGGCGCTCGAACTCGACGATGCGCTGGCGGTAATGCTCGATCGTCTGCGCGGTCATCACGCTGCGCTGGTCGTCCTTCAACTCGCCGTTCAGTTCCTGGGACAGCTTGCGGGCCGCAGCGACCATCACGTCGAAGGCCTGCTTCGGATGACGCGGGCCGGGCAGGCCGAGGAAGAAGCTGACCGCACGGGTGCTGAAATGGTCGATGTCGTCCAGGTCGAAGGTGCCGGGCTTGACGCCGTTGGCCATGGAGAACAGCACCTCGCCGTTGCCGGCCATGCTCTCGTGGCGATGGAAGATGTCCATCTCGCCGAAGCGCAGGCCGCTTTCGAGAATGTTCTGCAGCAGGGCCGGGCCCTTGAAGCCGTCCCCGTCGCGGGCCACCACGTTGATCACCAGCACTTCCTCCACCGGAGGCAGTTCCTGGGCGGGGGCGTGGGCCTTGCCGTTCTTGGCGCCCTTGGCTGGAGCAACCTCGTCGACCGGATTGAGCAGGGTCGGCACCGGCTCGTCGAGGTTGAGGTCACCCTGGTGAGGCTCGCTGCCACGGCGCTTATTCAGCTCCTTGGCACTCATGGGCGGCAGGTCTTCCTCGTCCAGCGAGGGCTCCTGATGGCGTTCCTTGACGCGTACCGGACCGACCAGGGCGGGGTCCTCCTCGTCGTCCGGGAGGTTGGAGAAACTACGATCGAGCTTGAACTTGAGTTTTCCCTTGCCGCCGCTCATGCGGCGCCAGCCATCGAACAAAATGCCGGCGATTACGATGATGCCGATGACGATCAGCCACTCGCGCAGACCGATATCCATTAATCCTGTGTCCCCTGGTCAAAAAATATTCTGATGATGGTGAAGAAAGGACATCCGGTCCTCTGAAAACGTGGCGCCCAACTCCATGTTCTGAATGGCGTTTTCCACGTGCGACAAAATTGGGCATTAAGCTAGCACGGCCAGCCCAGCAGAGAAACCTCTGATAGAGGCTTCACGGCCCTCCGGGCGAAAAGGTTGCACCCCCGCCCGATCAGGCCTCTACGAGGGAAAGAGCCTCCTCGACGTCCACCGCGACCAGGCGCGAGCATCCCGGCTCATGCATGGTCACGCCCATCAGCTGATCGGCCATTTCCATGGCGATCTTGTTGTGGGTGATATAGATGAACTGGACCTTCTCCGACATCTCCTTCACCAACCTTGCGTAACGTCCGACGTTGGCATCGTCGAGTGGCGCGTCCACTTCGTCGAGCATGCAGAACGGCGCGGGGTTGAGCTGGAAGATGGCGAATACCAGGGCCAGCGCGGTGAGCGCCTTCTCGCCACCGGAAAGCAGGTGGATGGTGCTGTTCTTCTTGCCCGGCGGCCGCGCCATGATGGCGACGCCGGTATCCAGCAGGTCTTCCCCGGTCAGTTCCAGGTAGGCGTGGCCGCCCCCGAAGACCTTGGGGAACAGCGCCTGCAGGCCGGAGTTGATCTGGTCGAAGGTCTCCTTGAAGCGGTTGCGCGTCTCCTTGTCGATCTTGCGGATGACGTTCTCCAGGGTCTCCAGCGCCTCCACCAGGTCGTCGTTCTGGGCATCCAGGTAGCGCTTGCGCTCGGATTGCTGCTGGTACTCGTCGATGGCCGCGAGGTTGATCGGCCCGAGGCGCTGGATGCGCGCCGCGAGGCGTTCGAGTTCTTCTTCCCAGGCCGCTTCGCTGGCCCCTCCGGGGAGCGTCGCGAGCACGCCGTGGAGGTCGTAGCCGTCCTCGTGGAGCTGGTCCTGCAGCGTCTTGCGACGCACGCTCAGGGCCTGCCACTCCATGCGCTGCTGCTCCAGCTGGCCACGCAGCAGCTGCGACTGCTGCTCGGCCTGGGTGCGACGCTTCTCGGCATCGCGCAATTCACGGTCGGCATCTTCCAGGGCCAGGCGGGCGAGCTTGAGCTCTTCCTCCACGCCCATGCGCCGGTCGAGCAGTTCCTCGAGTTTCATGCGCAGCTCTTCCAGCGGAGCGGTGCCCTCCTCCAGGTTCAGGCTGAGCTGTTCGCGACGCTCCTCGAGGCGCTCGAACTGCAGGCTCAGGCGCTCCAGCGCCTGGCGCGTGGAGTCGTGCTGGGCGCGCAGCGAGCCGACGCGCACAGCCAGTTGGTGAGCGTGGTCCTTGTGCTGACGGGCCTCCTGGCGGATTCGGTCGAGGCGCTCGCGCAGGTTGTCGCGCTCGGCGAGCAGCTTCTCGCGCTGCTCGGTGTCGGTTTCCATCGCATCCAGGGCGTCCTGCAGGGTCAGGCGCGATTCGCCGAGCTGCTCGTGCTCGATGGCGCGCTGCTCGTCCAGTTCGGCCAGCTCGGCCTCCAGGCGGCGGCGACGCAGGGTGAGCTGCTCGACCTTGGCCTGCTGGGCGGACAATTGCGCTTTGAGCTCACCGAGACGACGGGATTCGTCCTGCGCGCGGCGACGCTGCTGCTCGCGGCTTTCCTCCTGCTGGCGCTGGTGGTCGCGCAGCTGTTGCAGGCGCTCCTCAAGGGCTTCCAGGGCAGCCTGCTGCTCGTCGCGCTCGCCGTGCAGGCGCTCCAGTTCCTGGCCGCGGGCCAGCACGCCGCTCTCGGCTTCGCTGGCACGGCGCACCCGCAGGAAATTGCGCCCGACCCAGTAGCCGTCACGGCTGATCAGGCTCTCGTCGGCAGCCAGCGTCGCGCGGGCGGCCAGGGCCTGGTCGAGGCTGTCCACGGGTCGCACCCGCGCCAGCCAGGGCGTCAGGTCGACGGCGGATTCGACCTTGTCCAGCAGGCTTCCGGGTACTCGGGCACCGCCGTTGCCGGCGCTCGCCAGGCGCAGGTCGCCCTGGGTGAAGCCACTCAGGTCGAGGGTGTCGAAATCATCCAGCAGCACGGCTTGCAGGTCGGCGCCGAGCACGGTCTCCACCGCCAGCTCCCAGCCCGCTTCCACGCGCAAACCCTCGGCCAGGCGCGGGCGCTGGTCGAGCCGCTGGTCGCGCAACCATTCGGCGGTGCCGGTGCCGGGGTCGAGCGCGGCCTGCTGCAGGGCCTCGAGTGAGGCGATACGGCCGTTCAAGCGCTGCAACTCGCCCTGGGCGCGCTGCTGGGCCTGGGTCGCCTGCTGCAGCTCCTCCCGCAGTTGCTCCAGGCGCTCGACCTGGGCCTCTTCGGCGGCCTGCAGCTCTTCCAGTTGCAGCTCGCCGGTGGCGAGCTGTTCGCTCAGTTCGAGAATGGCAGCGTCTTCCGGATCAGCCGCGAGCTGGGCGCGCTCGTCGTTGAGGCGACGCTCGCGCTCCAATAGGCGTTCCAGGCTCTGTTCCAGCTGCTGGATGCGTGCCTGCTGCACTTCGGCCTGGCGGCGCGGCTCGGCGCTGCGCTGGTTGAAGCCGTCCCATTGCTCCTGCCAGGCGTGCATGCCGGTCTCGGCTTCCTCCAGCTGGGCGGCGGCCTCTTCGGCGGCGGCGGCGCTGACTTCCTGCTCGGGCGCGAGCATCTCCAGCTCCTCGCCGAGGGTCGCCAGCAGGGTGCGATCGTGGCCGAGGTGGGATTCGGTTTCCTGGCGGGCACGTTCGGCGTCACGCAGGTCGTCCTGCAACTGGCGCAGGCGCTGCTGGCCGTGCTGGATGCTCTGCTCGACCCGGGCGATATCGCCCCCCACCGAGTAGAAGCGACCCTGGACCAGGTTGAAGCGCTCGGACAGCTCGTGGTGGCCGTCGCGCAGGCGCTCGATACTGGCGTCGGCGCTGCGCTGCTCGGCTACCAGCGCTTCGAAGCTGACTTCCTGGCTGCCGATCACCGCTTCGCGCTGGCCCACCTGCTCGTTCAGCGCCTGCCACTTGAGGGCGGCGAGCTGGGCGCGCAGCTGGCGCTCCTCGGCCTTGTATTCCTGGTACTTCTCGGCGGCCTGGGCCTGGCGGTGCAGGCGTTCGAGCTGGCGCTCCAGCTCTTCGCGCAGGTCGGTGAGGCGCGCGAGGTTCTCGTGGGTGCGGCGGATGCGGCTCTCGGTCTCGCGGCGGCGCTCCTTGTACTTGGAGATGCCGGCGGCTTCCTCGATGAAGTTGCGCAGGTCCTCGGGCTTGGCCTCGATCAGCTTGGAGATCATCCCCTGCTCGATGATCGAGTAGCTGCGCGGGCCGAGGCCGGTGCCGAGGAAGATGTCGGTGATGTCGCGGCGCCGGCACTTGGTGCCGTTGAGGAAGTAGGTGTTCTGCCCGTCGCGGCTAACCCGGCGGCGGATGGAGATCTCGGCGAAGGCCGCGTACTCGCCCACCAGGGTGTTGTCGGAGTTGTCGAAGATCAGCTCGATGCTGGCCTGGGCCACCGGCTTGCGGGTGTTGGAGCCGTTGAAGATGACGTCGGTCATCGACTCGCCGCGCAGGTTCTTCGCCGAGCTTTCGCCCATCACCCAGCGCACGGCGTCGATGATGTTGGATTTGCCGCAGCCGTTGGGGCCGACGACCGCGGCCATGTTGCTGGGGAAGCTGACCGTGGTCGGGTCGACGAAGGATTTGAACCCCGCCAGTTTGATGCACTTGAGCCGCATCCCTGCCTCCCTCGGTCAGTGAACCGTCAGCGCCCGGCCAGCGCGGCGAGCACCAGCTGGCAGTTGTGCTGGCCGTAGGCGAGCAGTACGTCGCGGATACGCGCCGGCTCGCGGGCGATCACCGCCTGCAGCAGGTCGGCGAAGGCGAGCATGAACTGGGCCATCTCGCCTTTGCGCTGCTCCAGCGCCAGGTGATAGGTGCGGCTGATGGCCGGCAGCAGGTTCTCCACCGTCTCTTCCAGGTAGGGGTTGTCGGCGAAGGGATAGGCGGCACGCATGATGTCGAAGCTGGCGTCGACGAAGTTGCCGATGTCGTGCTCCTTCAGGCACTCCTCCAGGCGCAGCTGGATGGCGCGGAAGGGCGCGAGGTCGTCATCGGTCCGCCAGCGCTGGGCCACGGCATTGGCCAGCAGGATGTACATCTCCATCATCAACGCATAGAGGCTCTGCACGTGATGAGGGGTGAGCTCGGACACCTGCGCCCCGCGGCGCGGGAGGATATTGATCAGGTGGCGACGCTCGAGGATCAGCAATGCCTCGCGCACCGAGCCGCGGCTGACGTTGAGGGACTGGGTGACCTTCTGTTCCTGAATCCGTTCGCGGGCCTTCATCTCGCCGCGGATGATGCGCTCGGCGAGGTGGTGGGCGATCTGTTCGGCGAGGCTGTCCGGTGCCTTGAACGTCATGGTTTTCCTTCGGTCATGGAGGCTGGGGATGTCCGTAAGGCGCCCTCGGCGATAGCTCCGGCGTTGGCGAAAGCCCGGGAACGCAGCAGCTACAAGGGTTTGCGGCCCGCAGCGGAACGCTGCAGGGGGCGAAGTGTAACACAGGGTGTTACCCCGCAAAGGTGACATCAAGCGGGCATTCAGACCTAAAGGTCGGTCGCCGGGCGGGGCTGGGAGGCGCACGATTGTCTGACAATCTTACAAGAACCCATCCACCTCGACGCGGAGACCACCCATGTTCGAACGCCTGCCTTCCAACTGGATGCTCGCCCTGAAAAAGGTCGGCTACTGGATCTGGCTGATCCCGGTAGCCGGGATCCCCATGAGCTTCTATTGGTCGCTGGACAGCAGCCATCCCAATGCGTGGCCCTGGCTGGTGATCACCGTGGTCTTCGGGGTGATCCCGATCCTCGACGCCATCGTCGGCCGCGATCCGGCCAACCCCGACGAGGCCGAGCAGGTGCCGGAGATGGAGCGCCAGGACTACTACCAGGTGCTCAGCCTGGCCACCGTGCCGCTGCTGCTGGGCATGCTGGCCTGGAGCGGCTGGGTCTTCATCCACCACGAGGACTGGAACTGGGTCGGCCGCCTCGGCTGGCTGCTCTCGGTGGGCACCGTGATGGGCGCCATCGGCATCACCGTCTCCCACGAACTGATCCACAAGGACCCGAAGATCGAG
The DNA here is from genome assembly GCF_018408275.1 of Pseudomonas sp. Pc102. Taxonomy (NCBI): domain Bacteria; kingdom Pseudomonadati; phylum Pseudomonadota; class Gammaproteobacteria; order Pseudomonadales; family Pseudomonadaceae; genus Pseudomonas; species Pseudomonas sp. Pc102. Next base: position 4,227,825 of record NZ_AP021905.1, read on the forward strand.
CAGAACGCCGGCGGCCTGCTGCTGGCGGCGGTGTGCTACGCGGGGTTCAAGGTCGAGCATGTGCGGGGCCACCACGTTCATGTGTCGACGCCCGAGGACGCCTCCTCCTCCCGCTATGGCCAGAGCCTCTACGCCTTCCTGCCCCACGCCTACAAGCACAACTTCCTCAATGCCTGGCAGCTGGAGGCCGAGCGCCTCAAGCGCAAGGGCCTGCCTGCACTGCATTGGCGCAACGAGCTGATCTGGTGGTACGCCATCAGTGCAGCCTTCACCGCAGGGTTCGGCCTGGCGTTCGGCTGGCTCGGCGTGCTGTTCTTCCTCGGGCAGTCGGCCATGGCCTTCACCCTGCTGGAGATCGTCAACTACGTGGAGCACTACGGCCTGCACCGGCGCAAGCTGGAGAACGGCCGCTACGAGCGGACCAGCCCGGCACACTCCTGGAACAGCAACTTCCTGCTCACCAACCTGTTCCTCTTCCACCTGCAGCGCCACTCGGACCACCACGCCTACGCCAAGCGCCGCTACCAGGTGCTGCGCCACTTCGACGACAGCCCGCAGCTGCCCAACGGCTACGCGGGGATGATCGTCCTGGCACTGATCCCGCCGCTCTGGCGCGCGGTGATGGACCCCCGCGTCCGTGCCTACTATGCAGGCGAGGAGCACCAGCTGACGGAGTCGCAACAGGCCGCCTGACCCCTTCCCCGCCCGACCTTTCGACCGACGCCCCCGCATGGGGGCGTCGGCGTTTCTACACTTGCAGATGACTGGCACGGATTAAGCAACTTTGCCGTGCCAGAGCGGGCGCGCCGGCCTCATGGCCCATTGGCGTGAAGATTTTCTGACTTTTGAGTCAAATATTTATTGACCAGAAAGTCAGGGGATTCTAAATTCGCCGCCATACGAGCCCTCGTAAAAACAATAAAGTGCCTGGAGGTCGTCCTTGATCCAGTTTTTAGTCAATCGGGAGCTGCGCACCGAGCGCGATCTCGATCCCAACGTCACCGTGCTCAACTACTTGCGTGAACACCTGGCCAAACCCGGAACCAAAGAGGGCTGTGCCTCGGGCGACTGCGGCGCCTGCACGGTCGTCGTCGGCGAGCTGCAGGGGGATCGCATCCGCTATCGCACCCTCAACTCCTGCCTGACATTCGTTTCGTCCCTGCACGGCAAGCAGTTGATCACCGTGGAAGACCTCAAGCACAAGGGCCAGTTGCATTCCGTGCAACAGGCCATGGTCGACTGCCATGGCTCCCAGTGCGGCTTCTGCACCCCCGGCTTCGTCATGTCGCTGTTCGCCCTGCAGAAGAACAGCGATGGCTACGACAAGGCCCAGACCCTGGAAGCCCTGGCCGGCAACCTGTGCCGCTGCACCGGCTACCGCCCCATCATCGACGCCGCCGAGCAGGCCTGCTGCCAGAAGCAGCCGGACCAGTTCGACGCCTTCGAGGCCCAGACCGTGGCCCAGCTCCAGGCCATCGCCCCGCGCGAGACCGCCGAGCTCAACAGCGGTGACAAGCGCTGCCTGGTGCCGCTGACCGTCGCCGACCTGGCCGACTTCTACACCGCCAACCCGCAGGCGCGCCTGCTGGCCGGCGGCACCGACCTGGCCCTGGAGGTCACCCAGTTCCACCGCGAGCTGCCGGTGATGATCTACGTCGGCCACATCGAGGCCATGAAGCGCGTGGAGATCGGTCCCGACTTCATCGAGATCGGTGCCGCCACCGCGCTTTCCGACTGCTACGACGCACTGGCCCGCGAATACCCGGACTTCGGCGAACTGCTGCACCGCTTCGCCTCGTTGCAGATCCGCAACCAGGGCACCCTGGGCGGCAACATCGGCAACGCCTCGCCCATCGGCGACGCCCCGCCGCTGCTGATCGCCCTCGGCGCGAAGATCGTCCTGCGCAAGGGCAACCAGACCCGTACCCTGCCCCTGGACGAGTACTTCCTCGACTACAAGGTCACCGTGCGACAGGAAGCCGAGTTCATCGAGAAGATCCTCGTGCCGCGCGCCCGCAGCAACCAGGCGTTCCGCGCCTACAAGGTGTCCAAGCGCCTGGACGACGACATCTCCGCCGTGTGCGCCGCCTTCAACCTGGTGATCGAAGACGGCGTGGTGCGTGAAGCCCGCATCGCCTTCGGCGGCATGGCCGGCATTCCCAAGCGCGCCGCCGCCTGCGAAGCCGCCCTGGTGGGCGCCGCCTGGTACCCCGGCGTGATCGAACGTGCCTGCGAGGCCCTGGCCCAGGACTTCACCCCGCTGACCGACTTCCGCGCCAGCAAGGAATACCGCCTGCTGACCGCACAGAACCTGTTGCGCAAATTCTTCCTCGAACTGCAGGCCCCCGAAGTCGAAACCCGGGTGACCGCCTATGTGTGATCTCAAGCATGTCGCGCACCAAGCGCCGCACCCGGCAGTTGCTGGCCAGGAAGCGCAGCACCGCAGGCTTAATCTGCACGTCGCGCCCGTCACCCTTCACGCGGGCGCAGCAGTCGTTGGAGGCACAGAGCATGTCTAACCACCACAAGATCAAATCCCAGGAAGAACTGGCCGCGCTGTTCCGCGCCGACATCACCACCGGCGTCGGCAAGAGCGTCAAGCACGAGAGCGCGCCCAAGCACGTCTCCGGCGAAGCCGTGTACGTCGACGACCGCCTGGAGTTCCCCAACCAGCTGCACGTCTACGCCCGCATGAGCGACCGCGCCCATGCCCGCATCCTGCGCATCGATACCACCCCCTGCTACGCCTTCCCGGGCGTGGCCATCGCCATCACCGCCGAGGACGTGCCCGGCCAGCTGGACATCGGCCCGGTCGTGGCCGGCGACCCGCTGCTGGCGGACGGCAAGGTCGAATACGTCGGCCAGGTCGTCCTCGCGGTCGGCGCCGACAGCCTGGAGACCGCCCGCAAGGCCGCCATGGCGGCGATCATCGAGTACGAGGACCTGGAGCCGGTGCTCGACGTGGTCGATGCGCTGCGCAAGAAACACTTCGTCCTCGACAGCCACCAGCACAAGCGCGGTGACTCCGCCACCGCCCTGGCCACTTCGAAGCACCGTCTGCAGGGCCACCTGCACATCGGCGGGCAGGAGCACTTCTACCTGGAGACCCAGATCTCCTCGGTGATGCCCACCGAGGACGGCGGCATGATCGTCTACACCTCCACGCAGAACGCCACCGAAGTGCAGAAGCTGGTCGCCGAGGTGCTGGGCGTGCACATGCACAAGATCGTCATCGACATGCGCCGCATGGGTGGAGGCTTCGGTGGCAAGGAAACCCAGGCCGCGGGCCCCGCCTGCCTCTGCGCGGTGATCGCGCACCTCACCGGCCGGCCGACCAAGATGCGCCTGCCGCGCATGGAAGACATGACCATCACCGGCAAGCGCCACCCGTTCTACGCCGAGTACGACATCGGCTTCGACGACAACGGCCTGCTCACCGGCATCGAACTGGAGCTGGCGGGCAACTGCGGCTATTCGCCGGACCTCTCCGGCTCCATCGTCGACCGCGCGATGTTCCACTCGGACAACGCCTACTTCCTCGAACACGCCACCATCAACGGCCACCGCTGCAAGACCAACACCGCCTCGAACACCGCCTACCGCGGCTTCGGCGGCCCGCAGGGCATGGTGGTGATCGAGGAGATCATGGACGTCATCGCGCGCCACCTGGGCAAGGACCCGCTGGAGGTGCGCAAGACCAACTACTACGGCAAGGACGAGCGCAACGTCACCCACTACTACCAGCCCGTCGAGCACAACATCCTCGACGAGATGACCGCCGAGCTGGAGGCCAGCAGCGAGTACGCCAGGCGCCGTGAAGAGATCCGCGCCTTCAACGCCAGGAGCCCGGTGCTGAAGAAGGGCCTGGCGCTGACCCCGGTCAAGTTCGGCATCAGCTTCACCGCCACCTTCCTCAACCAGGCCGGCGCGCTGGTGCACATCTACACCGACGGTTCGATCCACCTGAACCACGGCGGCACCGAGATGGGCCAGGGCCTGAACACCAAGGTCGCCCAGGTGGTGGCCGAGGTCTTCCAGGTGGACATCGGCCGCATCCAGATCACCGCGACCAACACCGACAAGGTGCCCAACACCTCGCCGACCGCTGCCTCCAGCGGCACCGACCTGAACGGCAAGGCCGCCCAGAACGCCGCCGAGACCATCAAGAAGCGCCTGGTGGACTTCCTCGCCAGCCACTTCAAGGTGACCGACGAGGACATCGAGTTCCGCAACGAGCAGGTGCGCGTGCGCGATCACTTCCTCTCCTTCGAGGAGATGATCCAGCTCGCCTACTTCAACCAGATCTCGCTCTCCAGCACCGGTTTCTACCGCACGCCGAAGATCTTCTACGACCGCGAGAAGGCCGCCGGCCGCCCCTTCTACTACTTCGCCTACGGCGCCGCCTGTGCGGAAGTGCTGGTGGACACCCTGACCGGCGAATACAGGATGCTGCGCACCGACATCCTGCATGACGTCGGCGCCTCGCTGAACCCGGCCATCGACATCGGCCAGGTGGAGGGTGCGTTCGTCCAGGGCATGGGCTGGCTGACCATGGAGGAGCTGGTGTGGAACGCCAAGGGCAAGCTGATGACCAGCGGCCCGGCGAGCTACAAGATCCCCGCCATCGCCGACATGCCGCTGGACCTGCGGGTCAAGCTGGTGGAGAACCGCAAGAACCCCGAGCAGACCGTGTTCCACTCCAAGGCCGTGGGCGAGCCGCCGTTCATGCTCGGCATCGCCGTGTGGTGTGCGCTCAAGGACGCCGTGGCCAGCCTGGCGGACTACAAGGCGCAACCGAACATCGATGCACCGGCCACTCCGGAGCGCGTGCTCTGGGGCGTGGAACAGATGAAGAAGCTGCAGCAGGCGGCCAACAAGCCCGCTGCCAGCCAGGTGGAGCCCGCCTGACGGCGGGCCGGGAGCCGAGATGAACAGCCAACCCGCCTTCAGTCGCGAAAACCCGGAACAGCAGGCCGCACCGGCCCAGCCGACCGACGCCTTGCGCCGTCCGGAGCAGGATGTCTGGCGCCTCTCGCGCTCCGCCAAGCCCCTGCGTACCTGGAGGTTGAGCAAATGAGCTGGATCAGCGCCCTGGCCGAACTCCAGCAACGCGGGGACGCCTGCGTGCTGGTGACCATCATCGAAGAGCGCGGGTCCACCCCGCGCAATTCCGGCTCGAAGATGGTGGTCAGCGATGACCGCATCTACGAGACCATCGGTGGCGGCCACCTGGAATTCAAGGCGATGGAGATCGCCCGCGAAATGCTGCGGACCCGCTCCCAGGACACCCGCCTGGAGCGCTTCAGCCTGGGCGCCAGCCTCGGCCAGTGCTGCGGCGGTGCCACGGTGCTGCTGTTCGAGCCCATGGGCCAGCCCCAGGCGCATATCGCCCTGTTCGGCGCGGGCCACGTGGGCCGCGCCCTGGCTCCGCTGCTCGCCAGCCTGCCGTGCAAGGTGCGCTGGATCGACTCACGGGAGAACGAGTTCCCGGCGTCCATTCCCGCCGGCGTCGAGAAGGTGGTCAATGACGAGGTGGTCGATGAGGTCGAGCGCATGCCCTCCGGCAGCTACTTCATCGTCATGACCCACAACCACCAGCTCGACCTGGAACTCACCGCCGCCATCCTCAAGCGAAACGACTTCGCCTACTACGGCCTGATCGGCTCGAAGACCAAGCGGGTGAAGTTCGAACACCGCCTGCGCGACCGCGGCTTCGCCCCGGAAACCGTGCAACGCATGCGCTGCCCCATGGGCATCGCCGAGGTGAAGGGCAAGCTGCCTGCGGAGATCGCCATCTCCATCGCCGGCGAGATCATCGCCACCTACAACGCCACCTTCGGTCAGAAGGAGGAAGGCCAGGACGTGAAGAAAAGGGAAACAGTCGCCAAACTGGTGCCCTCTTCCCGCCGCGAACAGGCCTGACCCCGAGATTCATGCAGGAGGACACCGGGCCGCCTCGGCTCGGCGCTCGCCTGCGCGGAGCCCCGCCATGGGGCATCAAGATCACGAAAGAACGAGATTCAACATGACCAGCCCCGTAAAAGCCTATCGCGCCGCCATCCTGCACAGCATCGCCGACCCCGCCGACGTGGGCGTCGAGCAGTCCTACGAGTACTTCGAGGACGGCGTGCTGGTGATCGAGGACGGCAAGGTCGCCCGCGTCGGCCATGCCGCCGACCTGCTGCCCAGCCTCAAGGGCGTGGAGGTGCGCGAATACCGCGACGCCCTGATCACCCCCGGCTTCATCGACACCCACATCCACTACCCGCAGACCGGCATGATCGCCTCCTACGGCGAACAGCTGCTGGACTGGCTGAACACCTACACCTTCCCCACCGAGAAGGCCTTCGCCGACAAGGCCCACGCAGCCGACGTGGCGGCCATCTTCCTCAAGGAACTGCTACGCAGCGGCACCACCACCGCGCTGGTGTTCGGCACCGTGCACAAGCAGTCGGTCGACGCCTTCTTCGAGGCCGCCGAAGCCCTGGACCTGCGCATGATCGCCGGCAAGGTGCTGATGGATCGCAACGCCCCCGACTACCTGACCGACACCCCGGAAAGCGGCTACGCCGACAGCCGGGAGCTGATCGAGCGCTGGCACGGCAAGGGCCGCCTGCACTACGCGGTGACCCCGCGCTTCGCGCCGACCAGCACCCCGGAGCAACTGACCCTGGCCGGCCAGCTGTTCGGCGAGTTCCCGGGCCTGTACATGCACACCCACCTGTCCGAGAACAAGGCGGAGATCGAATGGGTGAAGGCGCTGTTCCCGGAGCGCAAGGGCTACCTGGACGTGTACGACCACTACAAGCTGATCGGCCCGCGCGCGGTCTTCGCCCACGGCGTCCACGTCTGCGACGACGAGTGCCAGCGCCTGGCGGAAACCGGCTCGGCCGTGGCCTTCTGCCCCACCTCCAACCTCTTCCTGGGCAGCGGCCTGTTCGACCTGCAGAAACTGGAAGAGCACGGCGTGCGCGTGGGCCTGGGCACCGACGTCGGCGCCGGCACCAGCTTCTCCCAGCTGCAGTCGCTGAACGAGGCCTACAAGGTCATGCAGCTGCAGGGCAAGAAGCTCGACCCGTTCAAGTCCCTGTACCTGGCCACCCTGGGCGGCGCCCGCGCGCTGTACCTGGACGACAAGATCGGCAACTTCGCCAGCGGCAAGGACGCAGACTTCGTGGTCCTCGACTACCAGGCCACCCCGCTGATCGCCTACCGCATGCAGCAGGCCAGGACCATCGAGGAAAAGCTCTTCGCACTGACCATCCTCGGCGACGACCGCACCGTGAAGGAAACCTTCGCCGCCGGCCGCTCCGTGCACCGCCGCGACTGATCCAACGCCGCACCCGAAAGCCCCGCCCATGCGGGGCTTTTTCATTTCCCCACGCGCGCGCCCTGTAGGGGCGAATTCATTCGCCCAAAAGCGCCCCGGCGCTCCGTGGCAGCGAATCCATTCGCGATCCCGCCCCCGGTTACACCCGACGACCCGCCCCACCCAAAACCACACACCCACAAAAAAGCCCCGCATTCGCGGGGCTTCTTCATCACACCCTGCTCAGGCGCTGCGCGAGGAAGCGCGGGTGCTTTTCTTCTTGCTCTGCAGCAGGTGCGAGAACACCGCGTGCAGGTCGTCGGAGGCGGTTTCGCCTTCGAGGTTGAGCTTGGCGTCGACGCTGTCCATGTGGCGCATCATCAGGTCGACCGCGACCTCGACGTTGTGCGACTCGATGGCGTCGATGACCTTGTCGTGTTCCTCGTCCGAGCAATGGGTGCGGCTGTTGCTCTCGTACAGGGCGATGATCAGCGAGGTCTGCGAAATCAGGCTGCGCAGGAAGCCCAGCAGGGTGAAGTTGCCAGCGGCCTCGGCCAGCTTCAGGTGGAACTCGCCGGACAGGCGGATGCCCATGCCGCGGTCACCACGGGCGAAGCACTCGCGCTCCTCAATGACCATCTGGCGCAGGCCGGCGATCTGTTCGGGAGTGGCGTTGACGCAAGCCAGTTCGGTGATGGCGCGCTCGATCATGCGACGTGCGTAGAAGATCTGCCGCGCTTCCTCGGCCCCCGGGCTGGCCACGACGGCACCACGGTTGGGACGCAGCAGCACCACGCCCTCGTGGGCAAGGCGCGACAGGGCGCGGCGGATGATGGTGCGGCTGACACCGAAGATCTCGCCCAGGGCCTCTTCGCTCAACTTGGTGGCCGGAGCCAGGCGCTGTTCGAGGATGGCTTCGAAGATATGTGCGTAGACGACTTCATCCTGGGTGCCATTGCGCGTGCCTTTGGCGGCACGCGGCGGCTTCTTCAAACTGTGTTCAACGTCGTTCATGGGGGCCCACGTAGAAGGATTCGAAAGCGGGAATAGGGCTGACACTACGCTGAGTCGGCATCGTATTGCCAGCGTCCAGCGGGGAAAGCCTCGGAAAAATGTGCGCATTGTACACAATCCGACCGGACAAAGGCACTGCCACCCCGCCCAGAATCCCGCCTACAGGGCCCTGGAGCCCTCCGGCAGCTCCAGGCGCAACCCCATCCGGCGACCTTCGGCGACCAGGTGGTCACGCATCAGCGAGGAGGCCAGCAGGCTGTCGCGCCGACGGATGGCCTGCACCAGGGCCTCGTGCTCGCGCACCCGCTCCTGCAACTCGTCACCGCGCTGGCGCAGCAGTGCGTCACTGCGGGCCAACGCAGCCCCCGCCTGCGTGACCAGGGACTGGAAGATGGGATTGGTCGTCAGCGAGCCCAGCAACTGATGGAAGCCTATATAGGCCTCGACGAAGGCATCCATGTCGTCGTCCTCCGCGGCGTCGCGCAGGTCCATCAGGCGCAGGCGCAGGCGGTCGAGGTCGCTTGATGCGATGGATTGCGCCACCAGGCCGACGATGAAGGGCTCCAGGGCATAACGCAGCTGGATCACATCCTCGATGCTGTGGTCGCGGGGCGCCGTGATGGCGAGTTCCGCAGCCTCGCGCCCCATCACCTGGACGCCCTTGCCGGGCAGCGAGCGGACCATGCCGAGGGTTTCCAGCACCGTCACCGCCTCGCGCAGGCAGGGCCGGCTGATGCCCAGTTGCTCGGCCAGTTCGCGCTGGCCCGGGAGCATCTCCCCGACGGCCCAGCGCCCCTGCTCGATGGACTCGCGCAGTGACTGGACGATGGACCCCACCAGGGTCGATGAGCTGTTCACTGTTCCTTCCTCCTTGTGAAGCCGGACCAGGCAGGCCGGGCCGCAGCATCATGCAGCCCGGCGACGCCCTTCTCAATCCGCCGTCGGCTTGGCACCGAGGCGGTCCTTGAACGCAAAGCCCTGCTCGCCCGCCAGCACGCTGCGGGCGCGGCCCAGGTCGATGTCCTTTTCCCAACGGGCGATGGCCACGGTGGCGATGCAGTTGCCGATCAGGTTGGTCAGCGCGCGGCCGATGCCCATGAACCAGTCCACGGAGAGCACCAGCACCAGGCCCACGACGGGTATGGCCGGCACGGCCGCGAGCGTGGCGGCGAGGATCACCAGGGCCGAGCCGGGAATGCCGTGGGCGCCCTTGGAGGTGACCAGCGACACCAGCAGGATGGTGACCAGGTCGTTCATCGCCAGCGGCGTGCCGGTGGCATGGGCGATGAAGACGATGGCCAGGGTCAGGTAGATGGAGAAGCCGTCCAGGTTGAACGAGTAGCCCGTGGGGATGACCAGGCCGACCGTGGAACTGCGGATGCCCAGGTGCTCCAGCTTGCGCATGATCTGCGGCAGCACGGCGTCCGAGGAGGCGGTGCCGAGGACGATCAGCAGCTCCTCGCGCAGGTAGCCGAGGAACGGCCACAGGCGCAGCCCGGAAACCCGTAGCACGGTCCCCAGTACCAGCAGCACGAACACCGCGCAGGTGGCGTAGAACACCACCACCAGGCCGCCCAGGTGGCGCAGCGAATCGACCCCATACTTGCTGGTGGTGAACGCGATGGCGCCGAACACGCCGATGGGCGCCAGGCGCACGATCATGCCCATGATGCGGAAGATCACATGGCTCATCTCGTTGATCAGCCGAGCCACGCCCGACGCCGCCTCGCCCACCTGGTTCAGCGCGCAGCCGAACAGCACCGAGAACAGCAGCACCTGGAGGATGTCGTTGCTGGCGAAAGCACCGATCACGGACGCCGGGATCAGCCCCATGACGAAGTCCACCGGCCCGTGCAGGTCACCGGTGCGCGAGGTGTAGAGCGCGGCATCGCCGGCCGGCAACTGGCCGAGGTCGATGTTGGCGCCCACCCCCAGCCCGCCGCCATAGGCCACCAGCAGGCCGATCAGCAGCGCCACCGTGGTCAGCACCTCGAAATACACCACCGCCTTGAAGCCGATGCGACCGACCTTCTTCAGGTCCCCCGCGCCGGAAATGCCGCTGACCACCACGCAGAACACGATCAGCGCGATGAGCATCTTGATCAGCTTGATGAAACCGTCGCCCAGGGGCTTGAGCTGCGCCGAGAACTCGGGGAAGCCGATACCGCAGAGGATACCGATGACCAGGCCGATGACGACCTGCAGGAATATCGAGCGCGAGCACCACTTGAGCATGGGGGGAATCTCCGTTGCGGTGCCCCCGGAGCGCTGGCGCGGCTACGCCCTTGTGCGAGATCCGGAGGCTTTGTTGTTGTGGTCTTACCGGTCAGTCCAGCACGCGCAGTCTATGCCCCCGAAAAGCTGCACACAAGCCGACAAACATTAATTGACTTTTTTGTACACAAACACATAATCCGACTGCGTACTTTTGACCCAAAAGTCAGAAAATTCGTACCGCCCCGTGAGGCACCAAACCTCAGGCTTTTCGCTGCGCAAGGGACCCAGGTAACCAGCCGGCCGAACAGCTAAAAACAACTAAATGAGAGGTACCTGCTGTGGAAAGCACCAAACAACAAGAACAAGGAACGTACGCTGCTAGCCCCCCCGCCAAAGGCCTGCTTGAACGCCTCTTCAAGCTGACCGAACACCGCACCACCGTGAGAACCGAACTGGCCGCCGGCCTCACCACCTTCATCACCATGGCCTACATCATCTTCGTCAACCCCAACATCATGGCGGATGCCGGCATCGATCACGGTGCGGCCTTCGTGGCCACCTGCCTGGCCGCCGCCTTCGGCTGCTTCCTGATGGGCCTGTACGCCAACTGGCCGGTGGGCCTGGCACCGGGCATGGGCCTCAACGCCTTCTTCACCTACACCGTGGTCAACACCATGGGCTACAGCTGGCAGATCGCCCTCGGCGCGGTGTTCCTGTCCGGTGTGCTGTTCATGATCCTGACCTTCTCGCGCATCCGCGAATGGCTGCTCAACAGCATCCCAAGCAGCCTTCGATTCGCCATGGGTGCGGGGGTCGGATTGTTCCTCGGGCTCATCGGCCTGAAGACCGCCGGCATCGTGGTACCGAACTCCAGCACCCTGGTGCACATCGGTGACCTCACCTCCCCCGCCCCGCTGCTGGCCGCGATCTGCTTCCTGATGATCGCCGTGCTGGAATACCGTCGCGTGTTCGGCGGCATCCTCATCAGCATCCTCACCGTCACCCTGATCGGCGTCGGCCTGGGCATCGTCAAGTTCGGGGGTGTCTTCTCCATGCCGCCGAGCCTGGCCCCGACCTTGATGGCCATGGACATCACCGGCGCGTTCGACGTGACCATGATCAGCGTGATCCTGGCCTTCCTATTCGTGCACATGTTCGACACCGCCGGCACCCTGATGGGCGTGGCCCAGCGCGCGAACCTGGTGAAGGAAGACGGCCGCATCGAGAACCTGTCGAAGGCCATGAAGGCCGATAGCGCCTCCAGCGTGTTCGGCGGCGTGCTCGGCGTACCGCCGGTCACCAGCTACGTGGAAAGCGCCGCGGGCGTCGCCGCCGGTGGCCGCACTGGTCTGACCGCCGTCACCGTCGGCATCCTCTTCGTCGCCGCGATGTTCTTCGCCCCGCTGGCCGGCATGATCCCCGCCTACGCCACCTCCGGCGCGCTGATCTACGTCGCCATGCTGATGATGGGCGGCATGGCGCACATCGACTGGGACGAGCACACCGAAACCATCCCCGCGATCGTCACCGTCATCATGATGCCGCTGACCTTCTCGGTCGCCGACGGTATCGCCCTGGGCTTCGTGACCTACGTGGTGATGAAGGCCTGCACCGGCAAATACCGCGAGGTATCGCCCAGCCTGTATGCACTTTGCGCCATCTTCGTCGCCAAGTTCATTTTCCTGTAAGCTCGCTCCGCAACACCCAAGGGCCCTGGCGCTGAAACGCCGGGGCCCTTTTCATTGTCCGGAGACAAGCGAATGAGCCTGGAAACCTGGCTGCTGTACAGCAGCGCCGCGCTGGTGGTGATCCTCATCCCCGGCCCGCTGTCGCTGCTGATGGTCAGCAACAGCCTCAACTACGGCATCCGCCGCTCGCTGCCCGCCTTCCTCGGCGGTGTCAGCGCCGCCACCGGCCTGCTCGCTGCCTCCGCACTCGGCCTCGGCGCCTTGCTGCTGGCCTCCGAACAACTGTTCAGCGCACTCAAGCTCGTCGGCGCGCTCTACCTCTTCTACCTCGCCTGGCAGAGCTGGAAGCAATCGCGCAACGCCGGCAAACCGGTGGCGGCCGAGGAGCAACCGACCAACCCGGGCTTCCGCGCCTTCTACTGGAAAGCCTTCGGCCTCGCCGCCAGCAACCCCAAGGACATCCTCTTCTTCGCCGCCTTCCTGCCCCAGTTCATCAGCGCCGACCGCCCGCTGCTGGGCCAGCTCTCGGTGATGATCGCCACCTGGGCCGTGCTGGACCTCGCCTGCAAGCTCTTCTACGGCCTCAGCGCCCACGCCGCCGCCCGCTACCTGCGCTCCGGCGAAGGCCAGACCTGGTTCAACCGCATCAGCGCCGGGCTGTTCGGCGCGGCGGGCACGGCGGCGTTGATATCCCGCTGAAACGTCCCTCCTGAAATGACGAAACCCGGCGGATGCCGGGCTTTTTCATGGTGAAGCGAAAGGCTTAAAAGAAATACATCCATGTATGTCCATCAGCACGGACGTAGGGGCCAGATAGGTTCTGAAGTATCAGACATTCTTTCCTGGCCCCACTCCAGACAAGCGCTGACCAAGTAGCGACTCAACCGGCAATCAAGGCATTCCGCTTGCGAACGACATAGGCCAGCGCGCCGCAATAAAGCAATACCACCACCCCATATCCGGCGGCAAAGATCAGCATCGAGTAATCGAAAGCAGTCGAGAAGTCAGCTTTCTCAGTTTCCATCACATGCCCTACTACACCCCAAGAGGCCCCGGTGATCAGGCTGATCACCAGCGCCGGTAGGTAGGTCCAGAACACCACGGCATGGGAACGCCCGTGCTCCTTGCGGGCCAGCAACCACGACGCCAGGTAGAGCGCCGATACAGCCAGTGCACTAAGCCATATCCCCATATTCAGTGACCAATGTGAAAGCGGGCGCTCTCCCAGCGTCGGCACAGTTATCAGCACCAGGGCACCGGACAGGAGCAGAAAAAAAGCGATGAGGATGAGGGAGAAGGTACGCATGACTTTCCTTTTTTGGGCTGGCTATTCAACTGCGCCCGTAAACACCATGACCAAGGTGGCACAGGGATTATTCGATCAGGCACTCAGGCTTGCCGCAATCGCTACCACTTGAAGCGGAGGATGAAACGTTCTCGGATTGCTCATAGGCCAACTTGTCGAAAGGCGGGTCGGCGAGCACTTGGGCGACGAAGGTATCGACGATCACCCGCACGTTCGCTCCTCGAGCGTCCCCGGTTGGGATCAGGCCTATCCTGTGCTCGGTGTGATTGGCAATCTCGTAGCTGCGGAGCGGCTTCTCACCTTTGCTGACCAGGAAGCCGATACGGCTATCCCAGTACGTCGGGGCGGGCACGAGGAAGAAGGTGAACGCACTCAGGAACATCCTGGGAATGTTGTGCCACCGCCAGTAATTGCTCTGGGAAATGACCACCAGGTTGTAACCGTCCCGATCATAGCCCTCGGTCACCTGCTCGAACGCCCCGGTACCTCGCAGATAGTTGCGAATGAGAGGCGCCGGTACATCTCCACTCATCACGACGTTGATGGGAGGCAACGGCTCGCCGAGCACGATGTTGGGCTCCTTGAGCGTGTGATGGATCTGGCAGCCTGTCAGGAGCAGTAATGCTGCAAGCAATAGCATGCACTTCTTCATTGCAGCTCTCCGGACATCAGTGCCCTGTAGACAGAGGCCTTGGGCCCGTTCTGGTCGATAATCGTCGGATAAGCACCATCGAGGTACTTGAGGTCGAGTTCCTCAATGGAAGGCAACTCAGGGTGCGCTGCTCTTGCGAGCGCTAAATCCCGCTCCGGATGGCGGCTATGGAAATAGGTACAGGCATTCCCGACGATGATGCAGGCGCTGCGGAAATCACCGATGTAGTAGGCCTTGCCAGCCTCCAGATTCAGCGGAATCGAGAAATCCTCCCGACTCCAGGAGCGAGTACGTCCAGTATCGAACCAGACATTGAAGAGCTCGTAGCGACCTGGCTTCAGCGGCATAACGAAAAGCGAGCCGATTCCTCTCGATCGATCATGAACATCCCGTGGCGTCCGGACGAACCAACCATTGAGCGACTGTGCAGAGGCGAACTCATGTCCGCCGCGCTGGCGCAGTAGCAGTTTCTGCTCCTCGGCAGCGATATAGGCATCCGGCCAGATACCCACGACACCGATCAGATAACTGGTGCCAGAAGTGGCGGTAGGTTCGTAGGAGGCAGGTACCGATGTGGTGGGCATGCTGTAGCAGCCCCCCAGACTGACAAGGGCAAGAGCGATAAAGAACTTCTGGAGCATTAGGCGACCGATAACGAAGAAAGAGATGGCTGCCCCGACCGGATAATGGCCGGAAGCACAATATCTGAGGAGAGTGACGCCGGCACCGTGACCTGTGCCGGCACTATCGACTTGAAGTCAGTCCTTTGCTTTCAGCAAGACATACGCCTCACCGCCACTCCGGTCATGAGCGAGGATGAAAACCTGGCCACCGAGCGTGACCATGGAAGGAGCGGTTTGCGCAACCGGAGTGCCGGATAGACCACGAGCAGAGTCCAGCAATTGCCGGGTAAGGCTCTCGTCCCGCTGCGAAGGCGTTGTCACAGCACACTCCTTCCCTGCCTGGATCTGGACACTCATGCTCTTGTCAGCGTTGAAGCCCGCCATCATGAAGCCCATATCGGTAACTTCGACACCAAGTGTCTTGGCGACCACTGCGGCCTGAGAGAAGTCGGGCGCAGTCTTCAGGCAGATATCACGGAAGGCCTGTATAGCAGCAGAAGGTGCTTCATTAGAAGCAACTGGAAGAGTTGCCGGGTCTTTATTGGAGCATGCAGCCATAAGAGCCACGATCGCGATAAGACAAGTATGCTTCATATTTTCCTTAACACCCTTTCATTGCAGCTTGGTCAGATCAAAAACCTATTAGACACCCAAAAAATCTTAATAATTCAAATACCTATCTGCTTTGACCCGCACCACAATGAAGCCAAACAGAGCAATGACGCAATTATTTATTTAAGCAGCAACATAGCTGCCTGTATAAATCTTCCTTTTAGCGCCAAGAAACATATCCACCCATTTTAGAAAATCACATTTCACCACACCCCAACACAACGAAACAGAACAAGAGCCACTTTATTCAAAATAAAAATGCTCTTCATCATCATCACATACCCTTCTAACAGACACCACTCCATTAACCCCCACATAAACCCAACCCTCACCAACGGGATCTGGAATATAACACTCGACCCCCAGAATAGAAGATGAAGAAATTATTTTTCCTTTTAATTCTGCGGCACTCATCTCACATCTAAACAGCTGCAGCAACATAGCAGCCTCTCCATGGACATACGAAAAAACACATAAACATCTGCAACTGGATAAATCCAATGCGCCCGCCTTCTCATAAAATTCAGCATCCTGACAAACAACGACCTCATCAACAGACACTCCCACAACCAGAGCGATGAAAGTCCTTAGCTCTTGGATAGAAATGCGATATCTCAACAAAAAATCAATCATTATTTATAGCCCTCCAAACCTTTAAAGCCTCAGCCCTTGCTTGGTCGTCGATCTTCATACTCTTCAAGATCTCGTCTGCTCTGGGTGAGTTGCCAAATTTATTCAGAACGCCCAGAGCCTTATACCCCCCCTATCCAACAAATAAAGACCAGGCCCAGAAATCGGGTAAAGAGTTCCGTCATGTGCGCCATATATCCTGTCATTAATAATGTAATTATCTCCGACTTTCTGAGCCTGCCCTGCACGAATCGCAGTGACATCTGCATTTAGATCAACCACAGATCTATCTACCACCGTATTCTTATCCTTAGCAAGCGACCCCTGTGTCACTTTGTCAGCATAATGGCGTGTGTTAGGGGCTTTTAGAGAGACCAATTCCTTTATTACTGCCCCATCGGGATTTACCGCGCAATTTCCTCCCTTGCAAGCAGGCTCTTTACATGGACCTGAATTATGCACCCATGCCTTAAGGCCACCCACATAAAACGTATGACCTATATCCACCGTCAGGTTATATGTAGTTCCCTGAGGCTTGACCAACTCGATGGACTCAACTGCAATAGTGGCATTATTGCTTCCACCATCACTCAAGGACTGTAGCTGATCGCCAGGGCTAAGTTTGATCAGGGGGACAAAGTCATGCCGTGCCGGAACGTAGAATGGGTGGCTATCTGTTACCAGTAGAGTATCGGTGAGCGCCCCATCAATAGACTTCAGCTTTAAACGATAGATCGCCTGATCAGTTCGTACATGGGTGGCAGTAACGGCAGCGGCAAATGGTTCGCCACCTTTTTCAGGCTTACTCCAGACAATATCCCCAATCTTGAGGGCCTCAATGGCTTTATCGCCTTTAGGAGTCGAAACCATTGTGCCTGCGGCAAAGCAGCAAGGCCCTGGCTTTTCAGTTTGATGCCCAGCAACATCTTTAGAGCCAGGCTGTATAGGACCACTTCCGTCCTTAGTCGGATGAGGCGATGAGCCTTTAGTCACACTAATTTTTTTCAGAGAGCCCGGACCTATTCCACCCAAGGCAATATCAATCAGGAATTCAGCACCTATAACATAGGTATTCCCGTCAAGCTCCGACTTCCCTTGCTGATAGTCCTGTTTCGCTTGGTCATGGCTACCCTTGAGCTCACTATCAGTCGGCCTAACCAGAGGGTCGGCAGCACCGATAGCAAGCTCTTCTTTGACTTCAGCGATTTTGTCTCCAAAGAACCAATTAACCGCCACGCTGCTGGCTACCCCCAACGCAGCTTTGACTGGCCCCATGAGAGCCTGGATTGCAAGCATCGCAGCTTGAGCTTCAGCTACAGGTAATTTATCCAACTGCTGCTTCAAGAAAGTTGCATGATCAAGAAGCAACTCTCCTTTTGTTTGCACATCGAACGAATCACCCTCGTCTAAAGTCAAGACTCCAGCGCTGCTTACCTTGCATGATCCAGCAGCCTCGCATTTTGCGACGACCAAATCGAAATCATTACTCCGCACCAAGAACAGTTTCAGCGACTCGACGACATCACTATTCGGCAGCTTGATCTCTTCGACAGAAACACCATTCCTGACAGCATTCTTCGCAATCAAGAGAGCCTGCTCATCACCAAAGGTCTCACGGAGACTCGCAGGAACCTGATCCATCCCTACTCGTTGCGCCTGAATCTCTCGTCGTATGTCCTCAACAGCGTTCAAGGAACCCTTGTAGAGGCGCTCGGCCATCTCCCGGTTCCCGCCGAGCTTATCTTTATAGGCCGTCAGCTCATCCTTCCAGTTACTGAGCGTATTGACATCGGAAACAGCATCGATTGATGACTTACTTGCGTAGATATCTGTCCTGTCTTCCTTGTCCCTCGTGATCTCATATGCACGATCAACGTCTCTATTCAAGCCAGCAGTTGAATCACCACCAGTCGAAGAGTCACTTCTAACCTTAAGCTCACCCTCTCCAACTGTGGCCCTAACGATTTGCTCACGGTCTTTCCGATAGTCATAACCACTGACGCTCCAGTTGTTATCACCCGATTTATCACCCTGGCTTTTGTCCACCACTGCGGAAGTTGCTGCTTCTTTGCCATCTGCGGAGGCAGGCTTACTGGCTTCATTGGTAGACCAACTGTAGGAGCCGCCGCCGTTGATGTACCAAGCGTGCTCCTTGTCACTACCCTTGATATCCCGGAAGCCAAGCGTGTCGGTATCGAGCTTTAGCTTTCCGGTATCCGACGCAATCAAAGCGCCGTCGAGCTGGGTGTGCTTCTCGGTTCGTATATCCAGTTGATCACGAGCGACGATGCTGGTCTGGTCCTGTACCCAGTTGGTGGAGCCACTGGTCTTCCCAACACCGAGAGAGCCGCTGACGCTGAAGGTCTGATAGCCAACGCTTACCGTGAGACTGGCATCCAGCTCCTTGCCGCTCACCTTGCCGGTATCCGGTAAGGATGAAACGGTCAAATCCCGCCCTACCTTCCCTTTTACGTTTTCGCCATCCAGATGTGCGCCGGCCACAGTAGTATCGCGGCCGCTTTCGAAATTCAGGTTCTTACCCGCGTAGAAATAAGCGTCCTGCTGTTTTTGAGCATCCCGATCAAGCCGTCCCTTGCCGATATCCACACTGCCGTACAGAGAGATGAAATCGCTTCCACCAAGCGCAACACCAATCTCACCACCACCGCTCTTGCGCCGGGTTTCCTGGTCGGATGCGTTTTGCGCAGCCCTAATCTCAAGATCATTCCCAGCCTTTAGATTGATGTCGCGCTCAGCCTGAACATGCGTACCAATCGCCTTCAGGTCGTTACGGGCCTCGAGATTGATATCGCGCTCAGCAGAGAGACTCGCTGGCAAGGATGTACCATCGATACCAGTTTCCTTATTAGTCCCATGACTGGCACCCGCCCCCATACGAGCGCTGTTGAAGGTCGTCCCGCCGTTCAGACCAGATTGGCTAATGTAAGACTCACTGCTACCGCCTTGAGCGCCACGAGCCACATCCAAGGTGACATCATCACCTTTGATGTTGATGTCCCGGCCTGCCCCTATTTGAGTTCCACGGGCAGTAACGTTGTTCTCTGCCGAGAGGTTCACATCTCGGCCAGCACTCAACGTCGATGGACGATTGGAGACGCTCTCCTCGAATGTGGTGCTTCTGGTGCCTGCATTCCCGACATGCACGCCCCCTGAGGGTCCAGACACGAACTGGGTGATGGCATCAGCGGTTTTAAGCACGCTGGAACCTTGGCTGATCGCGTTATCGCCTTTACCAGTTCCGTTGATTGCGTCCAGGGTATTGCCGTAGTTATGACTGACATTGACCGTCAGCCCGCTGCGGTCCTTGCTCTCAATTTCCTCGCGGGTGTAGCGCTCCTGACTGGCGTCCAGATTGATATCGCGTCCAGCCTTCAGGTTGATATCGCGCTCCGCGCCAATATCGGAACCCTGCTGGTTAATATCCCTTCCGGCTCTTACATCTACGTCATTTCCAGCCTGGACAACGCTAGCCGACGCAGTCTGTTGCGAGGTCCTCGTGACCTCTTTCAGCGTCTCTTTGCCGATGAATCCCGAGAAACCGTTTCGATCACTGTCAATCGCAATACCGCTTCTACGCTCACGCTCCCAGGATTTACTGGCTGCGACGCTCTGACCGGCCACCACGTTTACGTCACGGCCAGCATCGAGCAACACGTTTCGACCTGCTGCTACGCCGCTGCCAACGATATTGATGTCCTGCTTGGCCTGCAGCGTCGCATCCCGGTCCGCATACACCTGGCTGCCGACACTGGTACTGCTCTGCGCCTCGCGACCGGCCTCCTTGGCCGAGGAGAAAGACAGGAAGCCACCCGACGTGGAGAGACCGACCTTCTTCTTGTATTCCTTGGTGAGGCTATATGCCGTGTCGTTGGCGGAAACGAGGTTGATGTCGCCGGTGTCCTTCACCAGGCCGGCACGCAACTCCACGTCATTACCCGCGCTGGCTTCACTGGCGCGCAGGCGGATGTCGTTACCCGCCGCGATCACGACATCGTTGCCAGCCTCCAGCTCGCTGGCCACCTGGGTCGCGCTGGTCTTGAGCTGGCTCTTGCCGCTCTTCGACATGCCGAGAAAGCCGGACTTGGTCTTCTTGCTGTAGGAGCCGTGCTCCTCGACTCCGGACAGGACTGCGACATCGCCGGTCGCGCCTACCAGCAGGTCATTACCGGCATGCAGTTCGCTGCCGATCACGGTGACGTTGCGCCCACCGTCGATGTTCAGGCTGCCATTGGCCGCCGTGCTGGTATTGAGGGTGAGATCACCACCCGCCTCGACCACGGACGCGATATTGGTGCTGTCGTAGCTCTCCCGCTGCTCAGTCTTCTTGCGCCCGAAGGAGCCCTTGCTCTTCTTGAAGTAGAAGCTGGCGTCCTCGTCCTTGGCGGAAAGCAGGTTCGTGTCCCGCTCGGCATCCAGGGCCACATCCTTCGCGCCCTTGATCTGGCTGGCGACCAGGGTCAGATCCTGACCTGCCTCGATAGAGATATCGCCACCGGCCTGCACAACGGACGCCTGCTGACGAATCTGGTCGTTGCTGCTCTGGACCTTCTTGCTCCGAGAAGCGCGATGGCTCTCGTTGGCGGCCGACTCGATGCTGACATCGCGCCCTGCGACCAGCGCCAGCTCCTGGCCGGCAGTCAACTTGCTCGCGACTATTCCCAGGTCCTGTCCCGCCTCTGCTCGGAGGGCGCCACCGACCTGCACATCACTCCCATGCTGGGTGGTGCTGGTGGTGCTCCAGAAATGGCGCTTGTCCTGGCGCATGCTGCCGTTCTCTTCGGCAGCGGAGGCGATGACCAGGTCGTTGCCGGCCTTCAGAGTGGCGTTGCCGCCGGCCTTGAGGCTGCCGCCGATGTTCTGGATGTCCTTCCCGGCGGTGAGGCTCAGGCTGTTGCCGGCCTCGAAGCCGGCCGCCTTGTCC
Source organism: Pseudomonas sp. Pc102 (assembly GCF_018408275.1). Lineage (NCBI taxonomy): Bacteria > Pseudomonadati > Pseudomonadota > Gammaproteobacteria > Pseudomonadales > Pseudomonadaceae > Pseudomonas > Pseudomonas sp. Pc102. The sequence continues at coordinate 4,248,818 of NZ_AP021905.1, forward strand.
ACCACGCTGGTGAGCTGGCTGAAGTTCCTGCCGCTGCGGGCGTCCTGGCTGATGGTGCGCTCGTTGGTGATGTCGCCGGTGAGGGCGATGGCGCTGACGTCCTTGCCGTTGATGAGGCCACCACGTGCATTGCGGATGCTGTCGGTGGCGAGCAGGGACAGGCGCTCGCCGGCCTGCATCAGGCCGCTGTTGCTGACGTTGAGGGCCGAGGCCTGGAGGTTGTTGCTGGCCCGCAGGGTGCCGCTGTTGGTGAGGGTGGTGCCGCTGATCAGCGCCACGTCGCGGCCCTGGATCAGCGCGCCGCTCGGGGCCAGGCGGTCCTTGGCCTGGGCCAGGTAGAGCACCGGCACCAGGACCTTCTCGCCATTCACCTCCTGCTCCTGCATCCACACGATGTCGTGGGTCAGCGCGGCGACCTGCTCGGCGCTCAGGCCCACGCCCGGGGCGAGGTTGAGGGCTTCCTTGCTGGCGATGGCGTTGTCCATCAGGTACTTGAACTGGGCCTCGTCCGAGGCCAGCCCATCGATGAAGCGCTTGCCAGTGCGAGCAACAATTGCTTCGCGGATCAGGCGCTGCTCGTACAGGCCATCACCCAGGCGCTTCTGCGCCTGGTCGGCGTCGAAGCCGAGGCGGCTCAGCATGTAGTCGGAGCTGAGGAAGCTCTTGAGGTTGGCGAACTCGGCGCGGGTCTCGACCAGGTAGCGATGGCCGGGGCCGTCATTGACATGGAACAGGCCGTTCTGCCCCTGGGGCAGGCCGAAGCCCGGCAGCGTCACTGGGTTGACCGCCTGCTGGTTGGCGTCCGGCGCCAGCTGTGCGTTGAGCTGCACCACCAGCGGTTGGCTGGTGAGGCCCACCTGGCTGTCCAGGCTCTGGGCGTTGCCGCCCTGGGGCGCCTGGTTGGCCAGGACCGAGTCGTTGGTGATGGGCTGGGTGGCCTGGATGCTGACGTTGCCGCCGGCCTGGATGATGGCCGGCGAGCCGACACCGGTGGGCGTGCGGGTCTCGATATCGCTGGTCAGCGCCCAGCTGTAGAGCGCGCTGGGCACTTCCTTGGGCATCGGCTGGGCGTTGTAGGGGTTGATGTAGTTGTCGCGGAAACGCTCGTCGGTGCCGTCGGTGACGCGGCCGGTGTTGAAGCGGCGTACACGTTCGATGATGCCGCTGGCGGCACCGGTGTTTTCCAGGCTGGTGCCCTGGATGCCGATGTTGCCGGTGGCGCTCAGGCTGCTGTAGCGGTTGGCGATGACGCCGCCCTGGATATCGAGGCTGCCGCCGCTGTGGATGCGCGAGGCGGCGGAGTCTTCCAGCACCGAGCTTTCGAAGCGCTCGGTGGCGACGTAGTCGACGTTGTGGTGGTCGCCGCTACAGTCGTAGCAGACCACGCTGATGGAGCCGGCAACCAGCGTCTTACCGGGAGTGAACAGCTCCTTGCGGTTGGTCAGGGTGGCGGCGCGCAGGGTCATGTCGCCGCTGGACTCGATGCCGCCGGAGCGGTTCTCCAGCAACGCCATCTGCCCACTCGCATCGTCCTTCGCCGCGCTCAGCGCGCCCAGGCTGTAGAGGTCGCCCTTGAGGTTGGTGAGGCTGTTGGCGCGCAGGGCCATGTCGGCGCCGCTGAACACCAGGCCCTGGTTGAGCAGGGTCGGGGCCTCGATGCGCAGCTTCTGCGCCGCGCCGAGGGTGCCGCGGTTGTCGAGGCTGGCGACGATCAGCAGGGCGTCGCCCACGGTGCTGATAGTGCCGGCGTTGACCAGGCTGCCGCCGAGGCGGAACTCGCCCTTGCCGCCGCTGCGCAGCTGGGCGCCCTGGCCGAGTTCGGCGCTGGCGGCGCTGAGGGTCATGTCACCCAGGCTCTTCAGGCTGCCGTTGCCCTGGTAGTGGCCGCTGAGGGCCAGTTGCAGCCTGCCTTCGGTTTCGATGGCGCCGTCGTTGCTCCAGTCGCCACCGCTGGCGGTGATGTCATCGATGGACACCAGCTTGCCGCTGGCGGTCTGGGTGAAGGTGCCGACCTTGAGGTCCAGGCGCTGGGCCTGCAGCAGGCTGCTGTTGGTCCAGTCGGCGACGTCGAGGCTGAGTACGCCGTTGGTGATGAAGCTGCCGCCGGCCTGCCCGGCATCGGCCAGGCTCAGGGCGAAGCCCTGGGTGCCGACGTGGCGCAGGGTGCCTTGCTGGTTGCTGAGGCTGGCACTGGTGAGGCTGAACCCGGCGTTGCCGATTTCCACCAGGCCGCCGTCGTTGTCGAAACGGCCGCCGATGGCGAAGGTGCTGCTGCCGGTGCTGCCGAGGGCGCGCAGCTTGCCGCCGGCGTTGCTGGCGGAGCCGAGGTCGAGGGCCAGGGTCTTGCCGGCTTCGATCAGGCCGCCGTCGTTGGCCAGTTTGCCGCTCAGCGTGAGGCTGGCGCTGTCGCCGCCGAGGGTGCCGCCCTGGTTGCGCAGGCTGTCGGCGTCGACCTTGACCGCCTGCTTGGCCAGCAGCTGGCCGCCGTCGTTGATGACTTCGCCGCGCTTGATCTCCAGGTCGCCCTGGGTGGCGACGATCTGGCCCTGGCCGTTGTCCAGGCGGGTGCTGCTGGTGAGGTCGACGCTGTCGCCCTGGATGCGGCCCTGGCCGTTGCCGAGGCTGTCGGTGGTGGCCTTGAGGGCGCCGCCCTGGGCGTTGAGGCGGCCCTGCTGGTTGTGCAGTTCGCCGGCTGCGAGGGTCAGCGTGCCGTCGCCGGTGAGGACCTTGCCGCTGCGGTTGTCCAGGCGGGTGCTGGCAGTGGCCTTGAGCTCGCCGCTGTCGGCCTGGAGGGTGCCGCCCTGGTTGTCCAGCACGGCGGTGGTGAGGGTCAGGCCCTCGGCCTTGGAGAGGATCAGGCCGTCGCCGAGGTTCTTCACCTCGTCGGTGACGGTGACGGTCAGCGCCTGGTTGGCGGCCAGGGTGCCGCCGCTGTTGTCCAGCTGCCTGCCGTCGACCGTCAGGTCCTGCCGGCCGATGAGCTGGCCGCCCTGGTTTTCGAGGGTCTCGGCCTTCACCTGGGTGGAGCCGGCGGCGACCAGCTGCGCCCCCTGGTTGTCGAGCGTCGTGAGGTCGGTGGTCAGGCTGCCCTGGGCCAGCACCTGGCCACGGTTGGCCAGGGTGCCGCCCTGGATGTCGAGGACGCTGGCGGTGTTGGCGCTGCCGTCGGCGCGCACGCCGGCTTCCAGGTGGCCCTGGTTGTCGATGCGCGTGGCGTTCAGGTTCAGGTCGCCGGCGGCGGCCAGGCTTTCCTTCACCTCGACGGTGCCGGCGCTGGTGACGCGGGCCTTGCCGCCGGCGTAGGCACCGCGGGTCAGGTCGACGTCGGTGGCCTTGAGGGCGATATCGCCGCTGGCGGCGGTGCGCGCGAGGGTCAGCTTGCCGTTGGCGTCGATCTGGATGTCGCCGCCGCTGGCGGCCATGTCGCCGGCCAGCTTCACGCCCACGCCCTGCTCGGTGCCCACCAGGCGGATCGCGCCGGCGTACATGCCGCCCAGGGCGGAGCTGTCGATGGCCAGTTGCGGCTGGGCGCTGCCGTCGGCGGCCTTGGCGGTGGCGGCCAGGGTGGTGGCGTCCACCTCGTTGCGGCCGGTGACCAGGGCCAGTTGCCTGGCGTGCAACTCGGCGTTGATCTGCGCACTGCGGGTGATCAGCTCGAACTGGTCGACGTTGCCGGCGTTGAGGCCGGCGCCCTCGATGGCGATGGCGCCGCCGTCCACGTCGTAGCGGTCGAGGCGGCCGTTCTCCACCACCGGCTTGCCGGTGCTCAGGGTGACCTTGGGCGTGTTGATGAAGCCGCAACCGTCACAGGTGATGCCGTGGGGGTTGGCAACGATGACGTGGGCGCCCTGCCCGGCCACCTCGGTGTAGCCCTTGAGCTGGCTGGGGCTGCCGCCGCTGACCTCGTTGAGGATGAGGCCGGCGGCGCGGCCGTTGAGGTTGGCGTTGCCGATGATGTAGCCGCCGAGCTGGGTGTTCTGCAGCTTGTCGGTGGCGTTGTTGAGGATCAGCCCCTGCTGGCCGACGTTGTAGTCGGTGAAGCGGTTGTGGGACAAACCGTTGGCGTTGGGCGTGGCGATGTTGACCACCGGCACGCCGTTGCCGGCGCTGCCGATGCTGGTGTTGCCACCGGCAGCCGCGTCCACTGCCAGGTCAGCGGCGGTGGAGACGATGGGGTTGAGGAACATCACGCCGACGAGGACGGTGGCGATGTTCTGGAAGAAGGGGCTGCGAACGTCCATGTACTGGAACTCCGGGCGAAGCTGAAATCAGAAGAAGAGGTCGAAGCGGAAATACACCGGGTGCTCCTGGCGCGTGATGGCGTCAGGGCGTTCCAGGGACCGCGCGAAGGTGACCGAGGCGGCCAGGTGCTGGCCCCGGGCACTGAATTCGAAGGCGTTGCCGCTGAGGCGGCCGCTCTGGCCGGGGTTGTAGCGATCGCCGTGGATCACCCCCAGGTCATAGGCGAACGCGGCGCCGTATTCCTGCACGAAGGGCTGCAGCGCCGCCCAGGTCACCGGCCGCCGCCAGCGCAGCTGGTTGCGCCAGTAGGCGCCGGTGTCGCCGGAGAGGGATTGCTCCTTGAAGCCGCGCACCGAGCTGAGGCCGCCGACGCTGATGCGCTGCGGGCTGTAGAGCACGTCCTCGCTGTGCTGGCCGTTGACCAGGCTGTCGACGCTGAAGGATTCGCCCAGCAGCTGGAACGACTGCAGGTAGCTGGCGGTGAGGCTGTACTTGTTGTAGCGGGCCTCGGGCGAGTGGTGGAACGGTGTGCGGTCGTGCTGGGCGTCGAAGGCGCCGATGCCGCGCTGCCAGCCGACATCGACGTTGACGAAGGCGTTGCCGATGCGCCGGCCGTGGTTGAAGCCCAGCTGGGATTCGGTCAGGCGCGGGCTTGAGTTGCCGAGCAGGCTGTTTTCCACGTAGTTGCGCGTTTCCAGGTGGGCGATGCCGAGGCTGGCGGCGGTCTTGCTGACGCTGTCGCGGTGCAGCACGCGCTCGGCGCGCAGTTGGTGGTTCTTGCTCTCGCCGTCGGTGCCGAAGGCGAAGCCGTCGCCCTGGTTACGGGTGCGGTAGTAGCTCTGGCTGTAGGCGTAGCTGAAGTTCCACCAGCCGTAGGGCAGGTTGTAGAGGACGCTCTGGTTGGCCGAGTGCTTCCAGTGGTCGCTGTCCAGGTCGCCGCCGCCGCGCAGGCTGAGCTGGTCGGCCAGGCCGAAGGGGCTGTCCCAGTCGAGACTGGCGCCCCACTGCTGCTCGCCGGTGCTGCGCTGGCCGTCGTTGTGGCGGTTCAGGCCCACGCGCCAGGGTTTGCTCGGCTCGCCCTTGAGCTGCACGCGGCTGCCACCCACGTCCGCGCCGGGCACCAGCTCCAGTTGCGCGGGGCGCGACGGCAGGCGGTTGATCTGGTCCACCAGCTGTTCCATTTCGCGCAAATCGAGCACCTCGCCGTTGCGCGCGGGCGAGGCCATGGCCAGTTCGCGGTCGCTGGCGATGGCGGAGCTGTCGAGGCCTTCGAGGCTGCCCTCGACCACGATGACGTCCAGCTCGCCGTCGGCCAGGTCCTGCTGCGGCAGGTAGGCGCGGGAAGTGACGTAGCCCTTGTCGATGTAGTGCTGGGTGATGGCCTTGAGCAGCTCGTTGAGACGGCCGCTGTCCAGGCACTGGTTTTCGAACGGCTTGAGCAGCTCGCGCTGGCGCGGCGCAGCAATCAGGCTGGCACCCTGCAGGCGGATGCTGCGGATGTCGAAGCACGGCCCCTGGCTGGCGGGGGCGCTGGGCCGGACGGAGGCCTCGCGGCCGGGCAGTTGCTGCAGGTCCTGCAGGCGCTTGCGCTGCTCCTCGAGGATGCGGTCCTGGCGCTCGCGGATCAGGTCGCGATCGCCAGCGAAGGGCGCACCAGGGCTATCAGCCGCGAAAACGGAAAAAGCAGGAAAAAGCAGGCAGAAACCCGCAGCGAAAGACTGCAGACGCATTGCGACCGTCCTTGGAGTAGTGGCATATCGACATCGGGGCGGCATTTTTATGGCGCCGGGAACTTCGCTCAAGCCCTTTCCCGACCAAATGCGAACCACTCGTCAGATGACTTGCAAAATGCCATCACTCTGGCACGGCAGTGCCAGAGCCTGCGGTCCAGACGGGACTTTCCTGTCCAGCTTCCTGCCGGGAGGCCCGAATCGCGGGCAAAAAAAGAGCCCGCAGTGTGGACGGGCCGGGAAAAGGACTCGCTGATGAGTCAGGGGTAAGACGGTTACTAGCTGCCGCGATAGGTGGAGTAGCTGTAGGGGGAGATCAGCAGCGGCACGTGGTAATGGTCCTGCTCGGCGCTGATGCCGAAGCGCAGCACGACCACATCGAGGAAGGCCTGCTCGGGCAGCTTCACGCCGCGCTTGCGGTAGTAGTCGCCAGCGTGGAAATGCAGCTGGTAGACGCCGGTGGCGTAGTCATCGCCCTGCAGCAGGGGCGCGTCACAGCGGCCGTCGTCGTTGGTGGTGGTGCGGGTGATCAGCTCCAGGCCGCCATTCTCGACGCGGTAGAGCTCGATGCTGATGTCGCTGCCAGGGCAACCGTGGGCGGCATCCAGTACGTGGGTGGTCAATCGTCCCATTGTTTTCCGGGCTCCCGCTGCGGTCATCGACCGGCGACAGCCACACCTCCTCTTCTCGTTGAAATCGGTGCATCAGGAGTGCCCAAGCCCTGAAAAGGGGCGGCCCGGGAACTGCGATGGACCAAATATAAGACATTATCCGGCAGAATTGTACACAATTATTCGAGAATTTTTAGCGCCTCGACGGCGGCTGGATTCGCTAGCACCATTTTGATGCAGACCGGCACAGAGCAAGGGTTGTATTGCAAAGAACTGACCAATCAGGCAAGTTTTTTGCAAACCTGCAGGACGTCGATCGGGGCAAATATTTCATTTACAAAACCAGATGACGTTTGTATACAATCACTCATCGCGTTCGCGCAGCCCGGCTCCGCGAACCCTCCACAGACAAGAAGGAATCCAGTAGTGAGCCTCGACTACCCCCGCGACCTGATCGGCTACGGCAGCAATCCCCCGCATCCGCACTGGCCGGGCGAGGCACGCATCGCCCTCTCCTTCGTCCTCAACTACGAGGAAGGCGGCGAGCGCAACATCCTCCACGGCGACAAGGAATCCGAGGCCTTCCTCTCGGAGATGGTCGCGGCGCAGCCCCTGCAGGGCGCCCGCAACATGAGCATGGAATCCCTCTACGAGTACGGTAGCCGAGCCGGCGTCTGGCGCCTGCTCAACCTGTTCAAGAAGCACGACATCCCGCTGACCATCTTCGCCGTCGCCATGGCCGCACAGCGCCACCCGGACGCCATCCGCGCCATGGTCGAGGCCGGCCACGAGATCTGCAGCCACGGCTACCGCTGGATCGACTACCAGTACATGAGCGAGGAGCAGGAGCGCGAGCACATGCTCGAGGCCATCCGCATCCTCACCGAGCTGACCGGCGAACGCCCGCTGGGCTGGTACACCGGCCGCACCGGCCCGAACACCCGTCGCCTGGTGATGGAGGAAGGCGGCTTCCTCTACGACTCCGACACCTACGACGACGACCTGCCCTACTGGGACCCGGCCAGCACCGTGGAGAAACCGCACCTGGTGATCCCCTACACCCTCGACACCAACGACATGCGCTTCACCCAGGTGCAGGGCTTCAACAAGGGCGACGACTTCTACGAATACCTGAAGGATGCCTTCGACGTGCTCTACGCCGAAGGTGCCGCCGGCGCGCCGAAGATGCTCTCCATCGGCATGCACTGCCGCCTGCTGGGCCGCCCCGCGCGCCTCGCCGCCCTGGCCCGCTTCATCGAATACGTGAAGAGCCACGACAAGGTCTGGTTCGCCCGCCGCGTGGACATCGCCCGCCACTGGCACACCACCCACCCTTTCCAAGGCAACGCCCAATGAGCAGCTTCCAGAAGATCACCCCGTCCAGCCTGTCCCGCGAGGCCTTCGTCAGCGCCTTCGCCGACATCTACGAGCATTCGCCCTGGGTCGCCGAAAAGGCCTACGACCTCGGCCTGGATGCCAGCGTCGACCAGATCGACGGCCTGCACCAGCGCATGTCCGACATCCTTCTCAGCGCCAGCCACGACGCCCAGCTGGCCCTGATCAACGCTCACCCGGACCTGGCAGGCAAGGCCGCCGTCCGAGGCGAGTTGACCGAAGCCAGCACCAGCGAACAGGCCGGTGCAGGCATCCACGAATGCACGGCTGAAGAGTTCGCACGCTTCACCGAGCTGAACGACGCCTACAAGGTCAAGTTCGGGTTCCCTTTCATCATGGCGGTGAAGGGCAGCAACCGGCACCAGATCCTGGCGGCCTTCGAGGAGCGCATCCACAACACCCCCGAAGCCGAGTTCAGCCGGGCCCTGGCCGAGATCAACCGGATCGCGCTGTTCCGCCTGCAGCAGATGTGACCCCGGCTGCACCCACGCCGGACACGCCGATGCTCCCGTTCCAAGGCAGACCGCAATGAAGAGCTACGCAGTACCCTTCGAGAAGTACATCAACCTCGCCGACGCCCGTCTCGGGACCCGAGCCCTCTCGGTCACCGACGACTGGTTCGCCGACGTCAACCGCCTGTTCCAGCCGTCCGCGGCCGTGTGGAAGGAAGGCGTGTTCGACGACAACGGCAAGTGGATGGACGGCTGGGAATCCCGCCGCAAGCGTTTCGAAGGCCATGACCACGCCGTGATCCGCCTGGGTGTAGCGGGCTCGATCAAGGGCGTGGACATCGACACCAGTTTCTTCACCGGCAACTACCCGCCGTCCGCGTCCCTGGAAGGCTGCTTCGTGGCCAACGGCGACCCGGACGAGCACACCGCCTGGAGCGAAGTGCTCGGCGCCGTCGAGCTCAAGGGCGATAGCCACCACTATCACGCGATCGACAACGACCAGGCCTTCACCCACCTGCGCTTCAACATCTATCCCGACGGTGGCGTGGCACGCCTGCGCGTATACGGCATCCCCCATCGCGACTGGAGCACGGTGGGCGACTTCGAGCAGGTCGACCTCGCCGCAGCCCTCAATGGCGGTCGCGCGCTGGCCTGCTCCGACGAGCATTTCGGCCGCATGGGCAACATCCTCAACCCGGGCCGTGGCATCAACATGGGCGACGGCTGGGAAACCGCCCGCCGCCGCACCCCGGGCAACGACTGGGTGATAGTCGCCCTCGGCCACCCCGGCGAGATCGAGCGAATCGTGGTCGATACCCTGCACTTCAAGGGTAACTACCCCGACAGCTGCTCGATCCAGGCGGCCTTCGTCAAGGGCGGCACCGACAGCCAGATCGAGACCCAGAGCCTGTTCTGGCGCGAGCTGCTGCCGAGCCAGAAGCTCTCGATGCACGCCGAGCACGAATACACCGAACAGATCCGGGCCCTCGGCCCCGTCACCCACGTACGCCTGAACATATTCCCGGACGGAGGCGTCAGTCGCCTGCGCCTGTTCGGCAAGGTGGCCAGATAACGCCGGGCCAACCCCGGCAACCCCGCCACCGTGGCGGGGCGACAGCAAGGACAAGAAGAACAGCATGCGCACTCTCAAGATCGAGCCCCTGACCAAAGAAGCATTCGCCCCGTTCGGTGACGTCATCGAAACCGAAGGCAGCGAGTTCTTCATGATCAACAACGGCTCAACCCGCCGTTACCACAAGCTGGCCACCGTCGAGACGGCCCAGCCGGACGACAAGGCAATCATCAGCATCTTCAGCGCCGAGTCCCTGGAGATGCCCCTTCCCATCCGCATGCTTGAACGACATCCGCAGGGCAGCCAGGCCTTCATACCGCTGCTCGGCAACCCCTTTCTGGTCGTGGTCGCGCCGGTTGGCGATGCACCTGTACCGGGTCTGGTCCGTGCCTTCCTCACCAATGGCAGGCAGGGCGTTAATTACCATCGCGGCGTCTGGCACCACCCGGTGCTGACGATCGAAAAGCGGGATGACTTCCTGGTGGTTGATCGCAGCGGTTCCGGCAACAACTGCGACGAGCATTACTTCACCGAGGACGAGCAACTGCTCCTCGACCCCCACCACTAATAAGAGAAGCCCAGCGATCGCCGTGCCGATCGTCCGGGAAAGAGGTACGTACTGTGGAAGCACATCTGACCGAATGGCTGAACCTGAGCATCCGCTGGGTTCACATGATCACCGGCATCGCCTGGATCGGCGCATCCTTCTATTTCGTCTGGCTGGAGAACAACCTCAACCGCAAGGCCCCGCGCGAGGGGTTGGCCGGTGACCTGTGGGCGATCCACGGTGGCGGCATCTACCACCTGGAGAAATACAAGCTCGCCCCGCCGAAAATGCCGGACAACCTGCACTGGTTCAAATGGGAGGCCTATTTCACCTGGCTGTCTGGCGTCGCCCTGCTGACCGTGGTGTTCTACCTGAACCCGACCCTGTACCTGATCGCCCCCGGCCTGGACCTCGCCCCGGCTGCGGCCATCGCCATCGGCGTCGGTTCCCTGATCGCCGGCTGGTTCATCTACGACCTGCTGTGCGACTCGCCCCTGGGCAAGCAGCCCGCCCTGCTCGGCCTGATCCTCTTCGTGCTGGTGATCGGCGCGGCCTGGGGCTTCACCCAGGTGTTCAGCGGCCGTGGCGCCTACATCCATGTCGGCGCGCTGATCGGCACCATCATGGTCGGCAACGTGTTCCGCATCATCATGCCGGCACAGCGTGCACTGGTTAAGGCCATCGAAGAGAACCGCACCCCGGACCCGGCGCTGCCGGCCAAGGGCCTGCTGCGCTCGCGCCACAACAACTACTTCACCCTGCCGGTGCTGTTCATCATGATCAGCAACCACTTCCCGAGCACCTACGGCAGCCAGTACAACTGGCTGATCCTGGCCGGGATCGCGGTAATCGCCGTTCTCGTGCGCCACTACTTCAACACCCGCCACGACAGCAACAAGTTCGCCTGGACCCTCCCGGCCGGCGCACTGGGCATGATCTGCCTGGCCTTCGTCACCTCGCCGAACTACAAGGCCGCCACCGCGCCCATCGCCAACGTCGCCCCGGTCACCGCACCGGCCAAGACCGAGGCCGCAGCGCCGGCAGCCACCAGTGAAGGCAGCAAGCCAGCCGAGCAGGCCCAGGCTCCGGCCCAGCCCGCCAACGCCCAGGCCAACGCCGGCGGCGCGGACTTCGACAAGGTCCACAGCGTGATCCAGGAACGTTGCTCCGTCTGCCATTCCGCCAAGCCCACCAGCCCGATGTTCACCGCGGCACCGGGTGGCGTGATGTTCGACACCCCGCAGCAGATCCAGGCCATGGCGCCGAAGATCCAGGCACAGGCCGTCGCCACCCAGATCATGCCGCTGGGCAACATCACCCAGATGACCCAGGCCGAACGCGACCTGATCGGTTCCTGGATCGCCGAAGGCGCCAAGACCAACTGATCTCGACCACGACGGGCCGCATCCCCAAGCTGCGGCCCGTGTTTCAAGCCTGCCCCAGGCAGGCTTTTTTATCCTCTTCCGGCACGGCGTTCCGGTGCATGTCCCGCACCAGGCCCTGCCCTTTGTTCCGCGTGCCCCATCCACCGCCCACAGCTGGGCCTGGATGGCAGAAACATGAATACCAGGATCGCCGCCGGTCTTTGCCGGCTGCGGCCTAGACGGCTCAACAAAAACAAAAGCGCCAGAGGTGTTGCATGACCAAGCTGACCGAGCCCGAGCTCGCCATTCCGCCCGCCGATCAACGCCTGCCTTTGTTGCAACTCCTGCTCGTGGGCATCCAGCACGTGCTGCTGATGTACGGCGGCGCCGTGGCCGTGCCGCTGATCGTCGGCCAGGCGGCCGGCCTGTCCCGCGAGGAAATCGCCTTCCTGATCAACGCGGACCTGCTGGTGGCCGGTATCGCCACCCTGGTGCAATCGATTGGCATCGGCCCGGTGGGTATCCGCATGCCGGTGATGATGGGCGCGAGCTTCGCCGCCGTCGGCAGCATGGTGGTGATGGCCGGCATGCCTGGCGTGGGCCTGCAAGGCATCTTCGGCGCCACCATCGCCGCCGGCTTCTTCGGCCTGCTGCTGGCCCCCTTCATGGCGCGCATCGTGCGGTTCTTCCCGCCGCTGGTCACCGGCACGGTGATCACTTCCATCGGCCTCACCCTGTTCCCCGTGGCGGTCAACTGGGCCGGCGGTGGCAGCAAGGCGGTGCAGTTCGGCGCCCTGGAATACCTCGCCGTGGCCGCCCTGGTGCTGGGCATCATCCTGTTGGTCAACCGCTTCATGCGCGGCTTCTGGGTCAATGTCTCGGTGCTGATCGGCATGGCGGTCGGCTACGTCGTCGCAGGCGGCATGGGCATGGTCGACCTCACCGGCCTGGAGCAGGCGCCCTGGTTCCAGGTGGTAACCCCGCTGCATTTCGGCATGCCCAGGTTCGAGCTGGCGCCGGTGCTGTCGATGTGCCTGGTGGTGGTGATCATCTTCGTCGAGTCCACCGGCATGTTCCTCGCCCTGGGCAAGATCACCGGTCGCGAGGTCTGCCCCAAGGCCCTGCGCCGCGGCCTGCTGTGCGACGCCGGCGCCTCCTTCTTCGCCGGCTTCTTCAACACCTTCACCCACTCCTCCTTCGCCCAGAACATCGGCCTGGTGCAGATGACCGGCGCGCGCAGCCGCTACGTCACCGCCGTGGCCGGCCTGTTCCTGATCACCCTCAGCCTGCTGCCCAAGGCCGCCTTCCTGGTCGCCTCCATCCCGCCCGCCGTACTCGGTGGCGCAGGGCTGGCGATGTTCGGCATGGTCGCCGCCACGGGCATCAAGATCCTCCACGAAGCCGACATCACCGACCGCCGCAACCAGTTGCTGGTCGCCGTGAGCATGGGGATGGGCATGGCGCCGGTGGTGCGCCCCGAGTTCTTCGCCCACCTGCCCCACTGGATGGAGCCCATCACCCACAGCGGCATCGCCATGGCCACCGTCAGCGCGCTGGTGCTCAACATCCTGTTCAACATCCTGGGCGAGAAGGAGCGCAGCCGACACTGCGCCGCCCACTGAGCCTTGCTCCCACCTGGATGCACCGACCCGGTGAGGACAGGACTTCCCGCCCGCCTACAAGGCGGGCTTTTTTATGGGCATCCGCTTCCAAACGAGATGGCAAGGCACGTAACCGTCGGTTGGGCCGAGGCACGAAGCCCAACGTAGCCGGGCTCGATTCCGCTCCGTTGGGCCTCGCTGCGCTCGGCGCCAACCTACGGCTTCGTCCAGGGATTACGGGCTTTACAGGTCATCAGGGTAATCGCGTGGCGAGTCGATGGGTCGCAGCCAAAACGCACGATTTTCTGTACACAATTCTGATTTATTTTGTTACTCAGCCTGTAAACAGAATGCTATAGTCGCAAAACCTGACCCGCAGTTCAGTTTCCGAACGCGAGGCGGCCAGCGGGACGGCAGTCACCCGCAAGCCCACGACCTACAAAAACAACAGGCAGGCTTTGAACGATGAACACATCCGCACAGACCGGAACCTACGGCGCCGTCCGCAGCCCGGCGCACCTAATCCCCACTGCCCTGCCCGCCCCGCTCACGACACTCTCCACCGAGGCCTGCCCCCACGCGGCCCGGCGCACATCGCACGACGCAGCCGAACAGCCCAGCGCTGAAGATCGCCCGTCGCCGCCCCGGAATCCGAAGACCGACCGCGTCGTCATGACGAGCTGACGCCAGGACGGCCAACCCGGAATCCCTCCATGCATCCAGCAAGACCGCCCCGCTCCGCCGGGCGGCTCCCTGCCGGCTGCGTAGAGGCCAACCTGAAGCCCTGAAAATAAGGAAAACCGCATGAACCTGAAGCATCTGCCTCACTGCATCGCCCTTACCGCCGGCCTCCTGGCGGGAGGGCAGGCCCTGGCCGACGGCCCGCTGCTGTGGCAGAACAACAGCATCACCTACCTCTACGGCCAGGATTTCAAGGTCAACCCGGAAATCCAGCAGACCTTCACCTTCGAGCACGCCAGTGGCTGGACCTGGGGCGACCTGTTCATCTTCGCCGACCAGATCAACTACAACGGCAAGGCCGATGCCAACGCGGGCAACAACACCTACTACGGCGAGATCCAGCCGCGCCTGTCCTTCGGCAAGCTGCTCGACCAGAAGATCGCCTTCGGCCCGGTGACCGACGTGCTGCTGGCCGCCACCTACGAGCGTGGCGAGAACCGCACCCAGAACTACCTGCTCGGCCCGGGCTTCGACCTGGCCATCCCCGGCTTCGACTACTTCCAGCTGAACTTCTACTACCGCAAGCCCGACGGCATCACCAACAACCCGGCTGGCCAGTGGCAGGTCACCCCGGTGTGGTCGTACACCATCCCGGTGGGCAACTCCGACATCCTCATCGACGGCTTCATGGACTGGGTGTGGAACAACAAGGACGGCACCAGCAGCCGTCCGAACGACCTGCACGCCAACCTGCACTTCAACCCGCAGATCAAGTACGACCTGGGCAAGGCCCTTAACCTGGGCGCCAAGCAGCTCTACGTCGGTGTCGAGTACGACTACTGGAGCAACAAGTACGGTATCGACGACGACAGCTTCCTCGGCGACGAGATCCTCGGCGGCACCGACCAGAACACCGCCAGCCTGCTGGTCAAGGTGCACTTCTGATCGCACCTGCTGCATGAAAAAAGGGATGGCGCGAAACGCCATCCCTTTTTCGTTGGCGGCAATGCCGCCGATACCCGCCGTCAGCTGGCGCGGGCCAGGTTGCGCAGGGCCTTGATCTGGTCATGGTTGCGCTGCACGCCGAGCAGTTGTTTCTCGACGATGGAGCGAGCCGGCGGCGGCAGCTCCTTGCCCAGCGCATCCTTGTAGGCCTTCAGCGCGACATCTTCACCGCGCTCGCATTCGTTGAGGATGGCGGCATCGTCCTTGCCGGTCACCAGGGCCTTGAGGTCAACCCAGCGACGGTGCAGGGCGCCGGCCACGCTGGAGGAGGTCTCCGGGTCACCGCCCATGGAACGCACCACCTGCTGCAGCTCGGCAGCGGCGCGGGCGCACTCCTGGGCGCGCTGGGTGAAGGTGGCTTTCAGCTGGGGGTTCTTCACATCCTCGGCGCATTCGAGAAACCCCTTTTCGCCATCCTTGCTGGTTTCGATCAGGTCGTTGAGAACGGAAATAGCCTTGTGGTTATCCATCGTGCTTTCCTCTTTTCCGGTAGGGATTCCAGCCGAGTTCTTCCTCAGCCACTCAGAGAAATGGACCGGGGCGGTTTTCCGATGGTTCAAGGTTTCGGCCACGAGCAATGCCGGAGCGACACCTGCGCGATGCGGTGAAGCGCGAAGAGCGGGCCTCGCAGACAGGAAGGCCCGCTCATCGACCAGATGACGTACAGCAGGGGTCAGGGTCTGCCGGACTCACCTTTGCGCTTCTGCCGCTCCAGGTAGTCCACCTTCCACTGCTCCAGCCCCATGTACTCGGTATCGAGGTTGGCCTCGACGCGATAGCGCGCCTTGAGCGCGTCCACTTCGGCCTTGTGCGACACCAGGAAGCGGTCGAAGCGCTGCACCAGCTCCGGGTGCCGGGAGCTGGAGAGGTGGAAAGTGCCACGGGTGTGCGGCAGCGACGGGTCGAACACCAGCGCACCGGGGCGGGCGCGGATGTTGTCCAGGTAATAGGTGGCGACCACCACGTTGAAGTAGGCGCCGTCAGCCTGCTTCTTCAGGGCCTGGCGGATCATCTGCCGCAGGTCGCTGCCCTGCACCGGCTGTACCTTGCCCTCGTCGATCCGCGACTGGTAGCCACGGGGCGTCCAGCCCTGCACCAGGGCCAGGCGCCGCAGGCCGTCGATGCCCTGCCCGACCCGCTTCGGGTCCACCAGCACGCCATCCACGTAGCCCACCACCGGCGCGCTGTAGGCCATGGGCTTGCCGGCCTTGACCTCATCCGCCCATTCGGGGCTATCCGGGTATTTCAGGTCCACCTCGCCCTTGACCAGGCGCCCGGCCAGCTCGGTGACCGGCAGCGCGCGGTAGCTCAGTTCGATGTGCTCGGCCTGCGCGAACAGGTCCAGCACCTCGCGGGCGAAGCCGCGGTATTCACCCTGTTCGTCGACCCAGTAATGCGGCTGGAAGGACAGGCGCTCGACGCCCACGACATAGCTTTCCCCATGGGCCGCGCCCAGGGGCAGCAGGCCGGCCAGCAGCCAGCCCAGATAGCTCGCTCTCAAAGGACTCTCCTCGTCTTCGGGTAGGTGCCGGCCGCGACACGAGCCGCGGCCGGCGCGCCATCACTCGCCCAGCACCAACTGATGAGCGAGGCGGTTGTGGCGCTCGATCACGCGTGGCAGGTCGACGGTCATCAACTGGCCATCCTTCACCACCAGGCGACCGTTGATCACGCTGTGGGAGACCTGGGCCGGGGCGCAGAACACCAGGGCCGCCAGCGGATCGTGGAGGGCGCCGGCGAAGGCGATCTGGTTCAGGTCGAAGGCGACGAAGTCCGCCGCCATGCCCGGGGCCAGGGCACCGATGTCGTCACGGTTGAGCACCTTGGCGCCGCCCAGGGTGGCGATCTCCAGCGCCTCCCGCGCGGTCATGGCATCGGGGCCGAAACCGACGCGCTGCAGCAGCAGGGCCTGGCGCACCTCGCCGATCATGGTGGCGCCATCGTTGGAGGCCGAGCCGTCGACACCCAGGCCGACCGGGACGCCGGCATCGCGCATGCGGCGGATCGGCGCGATGCCCGAGGCCAGGCGCATGTTCGAGCAGGGGCAGTGGGCGACACCGGTGCCGGTGCGGGCGAACAGGTCGATGCCGTGCTGGTCGAGCTGGACGCAGTGGGCATGCCACACGTCATGGCCGACCCAGCCCAGGTCTTCGGCGTATTCGGCGGGGGTCATGCCGAACTTCTCGCGGCTGTAGGCGATGTCGTTGACGTTCTCCGCCAGGTGGGTGTGCAGCGACACGCCATACTGGCGCGCGAGCACCGCCGCCTCGCGCATCAGGTCCTGGCTCACCGAGAAGGGTGAGCACGGCGCCACCACCACCCGCAGCATCGAGCCATGGGACGCGTCGTGGTAGTCCTCGATCAGCCGCTGGGACTCCTTGAGGATGTCCGCCTCCTTCTCCACCACCGAGTCCGGCGGCAGGCCGCCCTGGCTGCGGCCGACGCTCATGCTGCCGCGCGCGGCGTGGAAGCGCATGCCGATCTCACCGGCGGCGTGGATGCTGTCGTCCAGCTTGCAGCCGTTGGGGTAGATGTAGAGGTGGTCGCTGGAGGTGGTGCAGCCGGAAAGGATCAGCTCGGCCATCGCCGTCTGGGTGGAGACCTGGATCAGCTCGGGGGTCAGGCGCGCCCAGATCGGGTAGAGGTTGGTCAGCCAGTTGAACAGCTCGCCGTCCTGGGCGGCCGGCACCACGCGGGTGAGGCTCTGGTACATGTGGTGATGGGTGTTGACCAGGCCTGGGATGACGATGTGGCCCTTGAGGTCCAGCACCTCGTCCGCGCTCTGCGGCAGCTCGGCGCTCGGCCCCACCTGGCGGATGACGTTGTCCTCGATGAACAGGCCGCCCTGCCTGATCTCGCGGCGCTCACCATCCATCGTGACCAGCAGGTCAGCGTTCTTCACCAGCAATGTCTTGCCCATGCGTATTCTCCTCAGCCCTTCAGGGCGCTTTTGTTCTTGAAAAGGAATGCAGCAACGGATCGGGTTGCTGGGAGACGGACCGGCAAGGCGCGCCCTCGAAGACAGTACGGTTCGTACGGCAAGAGGGCGCAACGCAGCCGGGCCTAAGCCCAGCAGCCCGATCAGCCGCCGGTGGTGCTCATGAAGCGGACTACCTGTACCTGGGAATCCGCATCGAAATGGTGCCGCTCCGGCTTCAGCCTCAGGGCATCCACCAGGGCCGCGCGCAGCCGCTCGCCGTCACCGGGGTGACGACGGATCAGTGCCTTGAGGTCCAGTGCACCTTCATGGCCGAGGCACAGCACCAGCTTGCCTTCGGCGGTGACGCGCACACGGTTGCAGTCGCCGCAGAAGTTGCGGCTGTGGGGGGAAATGAAGCCGACCTGGGTGTCGCTGCCGATCACCTGCCAGTAGCGCGACGGACCACCGGTGCGATGGCTGCTGGGCAGGAGCTGGAAGCGTCGCCCGACCCGCTCGCGCACCTCTTCGGAGGTGCAGAGGGTGACCTTGCGTTCGTGGCTGGAGATGCTGCCCAGGGGCATCTCCTCGATGAAGCTGATGTCCAGGCCATGCTCGACGGCGAACGCCACCAAGTCCTCGACCTCATCGTCGTTACGGCCTTTCTGCACCACGGTATTGAGCTTGATGCGCTGGAACCCGGCGTCGCGCGCGGCGTCGATGCCGGCCAGCACCTGGTCGAGGCAATCACGACGGGTGAAGGCGGCGAAGCGCTCGCGCTGCAGGGAATCGAGGCTGATGTTGAGACGGGTGACGCCGGCGGCGCGCAGGTCGCGCGCCATGTGGGCGAGCTGCGAACCGTTGCTGGTGATGGCCAGGTCTTCCAGCTCGCGGCGGGCACCGAGCCGCGCCAGCAGGCCGGTGAGGCCCTTGCGCACCAGCGGCTCGCCACCGGTCACGCGGATGCGCCTGACCCCGAGCCCGATGAAGGCATCGGCCACGGCATAGAGCTCTTCGAGGCTGAGTATCTGCGCCCGCGGGGCGAAGACCATGTCTTCGCTCATGCAGTAGGTGCAACGGAAGTCGCAACGGTCCGTGACCGAGAGACGCAGGTAGGTGATCCGGCGACCGAAGGGGTCGCGCAATGTGCTGTCTTGCATGGTGCAGCCTGCCGCAACACGCGCCGGTCGGGACCCCGGCGGCATGGACGGATGCGGAATAAAAACAGAAATCCAAAATCTTGTATACAGAAACCTGTCGGACCGTCCCCTAGCCACCCCTCCCCCGCTTGCTTGAGAGGCCCGGGAGGCCGGTGCTACCATGCCCGACCGCTCGCCAGCCGACCCGTGACGGCCACATGGCGAGTGAACAGAGGAGCAGATGTGAGCAGCATTCGCGAGCGCAATAAAGAGCTGATCCTGCGGGCAGCCAGTGAAGAGTTCGCCGACAAGGGTTTCGCCGCCACCAAGACCAGCGACATCGCAGCCAAGGCCGGCCTGCCAAAGCCCAACGTCTACTACTACTTCAAGTCCAAGGAGAACCTCTACCGCGAGGTGCTCGAAAGCATCGTCGAGCCGCTGCTGGCAGCCTCCCACCCCTTCAATGCGGGCGGACACCCGGGCGATGTGCTCAAGGCCTACATCCGCTCGAAGATCCGCATCTCCCGCGAGCTGCCCCACGCCTCGAAGGTGTTCGCCAGCGAGATCATGCACGGTGCGCCGCACCTGTCCGCCGAGCAGACCGCCCACCTCAACGAGCAGGCCCGCCACAACATCGCCTGCATCCAGGGCTGGATCGACCAGGGGCTGATGGCCAGGATCGACCCCAGCCACCTGCTGTTCAGCATCTGGGCCGCGACCCAGACCTACGCCGACTTCGACTGGCAGATCTCCGTCGTCACCGGCAAGGCCTCGCTCAGCGACGCCGACTACGAAGCCGCCGCCGACACCATCATCCGCCTCGTGCTCAAAGGCTGCGAAGTGCAGGAAGCCCCCCAGGCGCAGAGCGCCTGAGGGAACCCCTTCAGGCCTTGAAGGTGAGCACCGGGCTGAACCGGGCAATCACCGCCACCGTCTCCTCCTCCACCTGCGAGCGCACCACCTCGCCGATCTCCTTGTAGGCGCCGGGCGCCTCCTCGATCATCCGCTCCTCGCGCGTGGTGATGCACTGCACCCGCTCCAGGCCGAGGATGCCCGGGTCCTTGCGCCCCTTGAAGAGGATCTCGCTGCGCGACATGGAGCGCCCCGCCCCATGGCTGGCGGAGCTCAGCCAGCGCGGGTTGCCGAGCCCGGTGAGCAGGTAGGAGTCGTGCCCCATGCTCCCGGGGATCAGCAGGTCCTGCCCCGCATAGGCCGGCGTCGCCCCCTTGCGGTGGACGTTGCCCTGCGGCTCCTGCAGCACGATGTTGTGCGGCACATCCACCAGCAGCGGTGCCTCGGTGTCGGGGCCGAACAGTTCGCGGGTCCGCTGGCGCACCATCTCGGCGATCAGCGCCCGGTTGGCGTCGGCGTAGTGAGCCGCGCTGTGCATGGCCAGCAGGTAGTGCCCGGCCATCTCGCCCACCATGGCGAAGACCTTCGACTCGGGATGCTTCATGCCCTTGGGCCAGAGCTCCCGGGCCTTGTCCATCCAGCGCCGGCCGACATGGAAGCCCACGTCCCGGGAGCCAGTGTGGATCATCACAACCACCTGCCCCACGGTCAGCCCGCGCTCGAAACAGGCGCGCCGATCGACCAGCTCGGTGACGACCTGCACCTCGACGAAGTGGTTGCCGCCACCGATGGTGCCCAGCCCCGGATCCCGCAGCACGGCACGACCCGTGTTCTGCAACGCCTCCGGGGCGTAGGCCGCCGAGCCACGGACGAAGGACGAGGGGTGCAGCTCCGCCAGTTCGCGCGTGACCTGCTCCAGATCGAGCCGCGCCAGGAGACCGTCGCGAGCGGAGCGACGTCCCACGGCACCCCAGAAATCACCGAGCCCGCCTTCGAACAGCGCCGTCATCTCGCCTGGCGCCGTGGGGATGTTGCGGGTGCCGCCCAGCAGGTCGCCCCGCACGCGCTCCACCCACTCGGCCTTGCGTGCAAGGAAAGCATCGTAGTGGATGCCCAGCCGATGCAGGCGCATGCCGCAGTTGATATCGGTGCCGATGCTCTGGGGAATCACCATCTCGGGGCTGGTGACGATGACCGCGCCCACCGGGATGCCGGAGCCGGCGTGGAAGTCCGGCGTCGCGCAGGCGCAACGCACCTCGCCGCCGTCGGGGTGGGAGACACCGGCGAAATCCAGCAACTGCAACACCGCCTTCTCCTCGATGGGAAAGGATTCGGGCAGCAGGATGCTGGCGCCCAGGCCGGCGCGGTTGAGCGAGGAAACGGACAGGGTATTGCCGTTGACGCGGCTGATGGACACGCCGGCTCGGGCCAGCTTCTGCTGGACCCGCTTGAAGGGAGTCTTCTTCATGGAATGCTGCTTTTTCGACAGACGAAAAAAGACATCGCCGCAATGGCGATGTGGTTGTCCGTCAGCAGCAGAAAGGGACGGCGCGGATGTTAGCGGCATCGCCAGGGCGATTCAACACCTGCGCCAGGGTGCCTCCCGGGGGGCGGGAGGCACGGGAGGGTCAGGCCGCCGCGATGCCGGCGTCGGCCTTGAGGCCCACCGATTCCACGCCGCTGATGGCGCACTGCTCGTCGATATCGGAGGTGTCGCCGCTGATGCCGATGGCGCCGATCACCTCCCCCGCCTGATTGCGGATCAGCACGCCACCCGGCGCAGGCACGAGGTTGCCGTCGGCCAGGTTGTTCACCGCGCCGATGAAGGCCGGGCGCTGCTGCGCGTCGGCGGCGATCAGGCGCGAGCCCTTGCCGAGGGCGACGGCGCCCCAGGCCTTGCCGATGGCGATCTGCGGGCGAAGCATGCTGGCGCCATCTTCACGCTGCAGGGTGATCAGGTGGCCGCCGGCATCCAGCACGGCAATGGTCAGGGGCGCGGTTCGAAGTTCGCGGCCGATGGCCAGGGCGCGGTTGGAGATGCTGACAGCGGTTTCCAGGGACAGGGTGCTCATCGTGAGGCTTCCTCGGGTAGTGGTTGAAGCGGACGCACGTCGCCGGGTTGCTGTGGCCATCACGGAGCCGGTTGCACGAATGGCGGCGCTTTTCTCAACTATCTCACCGAACACAAAAAAATCAATATTGATATACAATTAATTTCTTCTTTGTATACATTTATTCGCCATCCGCTCCAGATAGGCGCTGAAAGCCGCGTCAAACGGGCGTTTTAAAGAAACCCTGACCTGCGACATTTCGCCCGACAAATCTCCTTGACCCTTCAGTCGGCACCTGAATAGAATCCGCCACAAGCACCTTGTATACAATTTTCACAAGAAAAGAGGCACAAAACATGGCCAAAATGAGAGCAATCGAGGCCGCCGTCCTGGTGATGCGCCGCGAAGGCATCGACACCGCGTTCGGCATCCCCGGCGCCGCCATCAACCCGCTGTACGCCGCACTGAACAAGATCGGCGGCATTGACCATGTCCTGGCCCGTCACGTCGAGGGCGCCTCGCACATGGCCGAGGGCTATACCCGCACCAACCCGGGCAACATCGGCCTGTGCATCGGTACGTCCGGCCCTGCCGGCACCGACATGGTCACCGGCCTGTACTCGGCCTCCGCCGACTCCGTCCCGATCCTCTGCATCACCGGCCAGGCCCCTCGTGCCCGCCTGCACAAGGAAGACTTCCAGGCCGTCGACATCACCAGCATCGTCAAACCGGTGACCAAGTGGGCGACCACCGTCCTCGAGCCGGGCCAGGTGCCCTACGCCTTCCAGAAGGCCTTCTTCGAAATGCGCAGCGGCCGTCCCGGCCCGGTGCTGATCGACCTGCCCTTCGACGTGCAGATGGCCGAGATCGAATTCGACATCGACGCCTACGAGCCGCTGTCGGTGAACAAACCGTCCGCCACCCGCATCCAGGCCGAGAAGGCCCTGGCCATGCTCAATGAGGCCGAGCGCCCGCTGATCGTTTCCGGCGGCGGCGTGATCAACGCCAACGCCTCCGACAAGCTGGTCGCATTCGCCGAGCTGACCGGCGTACCGGTGATCCCGACCCTGATGGGCTGGGGCACCATCCCCGACGACCACGCCCTGATGGCCGGCATGTGCGGCCTGCAGACCTCGCACCGCTACGGCAACGCCACGCTGCTGGAATCGGACCTGGTGTTCGGCATCGGCAACCGCTGGGCCAACCGCCACACCGGCTCCGTCGACGTCTACACCCAGGGCCGCCGCTTCATCCACGTGGACATCGAGCCCACCCAGATCGGCCGCGTGTTCACCCCGGACCTGGGCATCGTCTCCGACGCCGGCTCCGCGCTGGACGCCTTCCTCGAAGTCGCCCGCGAGTGGAAAGCCGCCGGCAAGCTGAAGGACCGCAGTGCCTGGGTCGAATCCTGCCGCGAGCGCAAGCGCACCCTGCAGCGCAAGACCCACTTCGACAACGTGCCGGTCAAGCCGCAGCGCGTGTACGAGGAAATGAACGAGTTCTTCGGCAAGGACACCTGCTACGTCAGCACCATCGGCCTGTCGCAGATCGCCGGCGCCCAGTTCCTGCACGTGTACAAGCCCCGCCACTGGATCAACTGCGGCCAGGCCGGCCCGCTGGGCTGGACCGTTCCCGCCGCCCTCGGCGTGGTCAAGGCCGATCCGAGCCGGCCGGTGGTGGCGCTCTCGGGTGACTACGACTTCCAGTTCATGATCGAGGAGCTGGCCGTGGGCGCGCAGTTCAACCTGCCCTACATCCACGTGCTGGTGAACAACTCCTACCTGGGCCTGATCCGCCAGGCGCAGCGCGGCTTCGAGATCGACTACTGCGTGCAGCTGTCCTTCGACAACGTCAACGCACCGGAGCTCAACGGCTACGGCGTGGACCACGTCGCGGTGGTCGAGGGCCTGGGCTGCAAGGCCATCCGCGTGTTCGACGCCAACGAACTGCAAGGCGCCTTCGCCAAGGCCCGCAAGCTGATGGAAGAGTTCCGCGTACCGGTCGTGGTCGAGGTCATCCTGGAGCGTGTCACCAACATCTCCATGGGCACCGAGATCAACGCGATCAATGAGTTCGAAGAGCTGGCCCAGCGCGGCGCCGACGCCCCGACCGCCATCTCGCTGCTGGACTGACGAGCAACGCCCCCTCTCCCGTTCGTGGCGGGAGAGGGAGGTCTACCGAGGAGAATCTTCATGCCCCGTTTTGCCGCCAACCTGTCCATGCTGTTCACCGAAGTGGACTTCCTGGACCGTTTCGCCGCCGCTGCCGACGCCGGTTTCACCGGTGTCGAGTACCTCTTCCCCTACGACTTCCCGGCCGAGGAGATCAAGGCCCGCCTGGACGCCAACAAGCTGGAACAGGTGCTGTTCAACCTGCCCGCCGGCGACTGGGGCAAGGGTGAGCGCGGCATCGCCTGCCACCCGGACCGCGTCGAGGAATTCCGCGCCGGCGTCGACAAGGCCATCGCCTACGCCAAGGTGCTCGGCAACCAGCAGGTCAACTGCCTGGCCGGCATCCGCCCCCAGGGCCCGGACTGCGCCACCGTCGAGAAGACCTTCGTCGACAACCTGAAGTACGCCGCCGAGAAGCTGCAAGCCGCAGGCATCCGCCTGGTCATGGAAATGATCAACACCCGCGACATCCCCGGCTTCTACCTGAACACCACCCGGCAGGCCCTGGCCATCCGCGAGAAGGTCGGCAGCGCCAACCTGTTCCTGCAGTACGACATCTATCACATGCAGATCATGGAAGGTGACCTGGCGCGCACCGTGGAAGGCAACCTCGCCGTGATCAACCACGTGCAGCTGGCCGACAACCCGGGCCGCAACGAGCCGGGCACCGGCGAGATCAACTACCGCTTCCTCTTCGAGCACCTGGACCGCATCGGCTACCAGGGCTGGGTCGGCTGCGAGTACAAGCCCGCCACCACCACCGCCGCCGGCCTTGGCTGGCTGAAAACCCATAACGCCATCTAAGAAAGAGGTAATCCACATGGCCAAGATCGGATTCATCGGCACCGGCATCATGGGCAAGCCCATGGCTCAGAACCTGCAGAAAGCCGGCCACACCCTGTTCTTCTCCGAGCACTTCGACAAGGCGCCCGCCGACCTGCTCGGCGACAACGGCATCGCCCTGGCCAACCCGCGCGAAGTGGCCCAGGAAGCCGAGTTCATCATCATCATGGTTCCGGACACCCCCCAGGTCGACGACGTGCTGTTCCGCAAGGACGGCGTGGTCGAGGGCGTCGGCGCCGGCAAGGTGGTGATCGACATGAGCTCCATCTCCCCTTCCGCCACCAAGGTCTTCGCCGAGAAGGTCAAGGCCACCGGCGCCTCCTACCTGGACGCCCCGGTGTCCGGCGGGGAAGTCGGCGCCAAGGCCGCGACCCTGAGCATCATGGTCGGTGGCTGCCCGAACGCCTTCGAACGCGCCCTGCCGCTGTTCCAGGCCATGGGCAAGAACATCACCCGCGTGGGTGGCAACGGTGACGGCCAGACCGCCAAGGTCGCCAACCAGATCATCGTCGCCCTGAACATCCAGGCCGTCGCCGAAGCCCTGCTGTTCGCCGCCAAGAACGGCGCCGACCCGGCCAAGGTGCGTGAAGCGCTGATGGGCGGCTTCGCCGGCTCGAAGATCCTCGAAGTGCACGGCGAGCGCATGATCAAGGGCACCTTCGACCCGGGCTTCCGCATCAGCCTGCACCAGAAGGACCTCAACCTGGCCCTGTCCGGCGCCCGCGAGCTGGGCCTGAACCTGCCCAACACCGCCAACGCCCAGCAGGTCTTCAGCACCTGCGCCGCCATCGGCGGCAGCAACTGGGACCACTCCGCGCTGGTGAAGGGCCTGGAGCACATGGCCAACTTCTCCATCCGCAAAGAGTAAGCCGCTTTCGCCGGGCACCCGCCCGGCACCCCTTTCGACCTTCCTGGCCGGCGGAGTCACGGCCCAATGGCCAGGTGGGTCGATTCCAGTCCTGAAGGGTCGTGTACGACCCTTCAGGACTGCAATCGGCCTAGAAAGCCCCTCAGAACAAGAATTCAGCGCCCCTCCGGAGTCTGTCATGTCATTCGATCCGCAAAGCCTGCTGCGCGACCTCTTCGCTACCGCCATCGCCGCCGCCCACCCGCGCCAGGTGCTGGCCGACCACCTGCCCGCCGACCGCAGCGGCCGCCTCATCGTCATCGGTGCCGGCAAGGCCGCAGCCGCCATGGCCGAGGTGATCGAGCAGGAATGGCAGGGCGAGATCACAGGCCTGGTGGTGACCCGCTACGGGCACGGCGCCAATTGCCGCCGCATCGAGGTGGTGGAAGCGGCGCACCCGGTACCGGATGCCGCCGGCCTGGAGACCGCCCGGCGCGTGCTGCAGCTGGTGAGCGGCCTGAGCGAAAGCGACCGGGTGATCTTCCTTCTCTCCGGCGGCGGCTCCTCGCTGCTGGCACTCCCCGCCGAGGGCATCAGCCTCAAGGACAAGCAGGCGATCAACAAGGCGCTGCTGAAATCCGGCGCCGCCATCTCCGAGATGAACTGCGTGCGCAAGCACCTCTCCGCGATCAAGGGCGGTCGCCTGGCCAAGGCCTGCTGGCCGGCCAGCGTCTACACCTACGCCATCTCCGACGTGCCCGGCGACGAAGCCACGGTCATCGCCTCCGGCCCCACCGTCGCCGACCCGACCACCTCGGCGGAGGCCCTGGCGATCCTCGCGCGCTACCAGATCGAGGTGCCGGCCAACGTCCGCGCCTGGCTGCAGGACCCGCGCTCGGAGACCGTGAAGCCCGGTGACCCGGTGCTCTCGCGCAGCCACTTCCAATTGATCGCCACGCCCCAGCAATCCCTCGATGCCGCTGCCGAGAAGGCCCGCGCCGCCGGCTTCACCCCGCTGATCCTCGGCGACCTGGAAGGCGAGTCCCGCGAGGTGGCCAAGGTCCACGCCGGCATCGCCCGGCAGATCGTCCTCCATGGCCAGCCGATCAAGCCGCCCTGCGTGATCCTCTCCGGCGGCGAGACCACCGTCACCGTGCGCGGCAACGGCCGTGGCGGGCGCAACGCCGAGTTCCTGCTGAGCCTCACCCACACCCTCAAGGGCCTGCCCGGCGTCTACGCCCTGGCCGGCGACACCGACGGCATCGACGGCTCCGAGGACAACGCCGGCGCCATCATGACCCCGACCAGCCACGCCCGCGCCGCGGAGCTCGGGTTGTCCGCCAGCGACGAGCTCGACAACAACAATGGCTACGGCTACTTCGCCGCCCTCGACAGCCTGATCGTAACCGAGCCGACCCGTACCAACGTCAACGACTTCCGCGCCATCCTGATTCTCGAGAGCCCCGCACAATGACCTCCGACAAGAAAGTCAAAATCCTCGCCACCCTCGGCCCGGCCATCAAGGGCGTCGACGACATCCGCCAGCTGGTGGAGGCCGGGGTCAACCTGTTCCGCCTGAACTTCAGCCACGGCGAGCATGCCGACCACGCCCAGCGCTACCAATGGGTGCGCGAGGTCGAGCGCCAGCTGGCCCGCCCGATCGGCATCCTCATGGACCTCCAGGGGCCCAAGCTGCGGGTCGGCCGTTTCGCCGAAGGCAAGGTCCACCTGGAGCGCGGCCAGGCCCTGCGCCTGGACCTGGACACGACCCCGGGCGACGCCAGCCGGGTCAACCTGCCCCACCCCGAGATCATCGAAGCCCTGCAGCCGGGCATGAACCTGCTGCTGGACGACGGCCGCCTGCGCCTGCAGGTGACCGCCAAGCACGCCGATGCCATCGACACGCGGGTGATCGCCGGCGGTGAGCTGTCCGACCGCAAGGGCGTCAATGTCCCCGAGGCCGTGCTGCAGCTGTCCCCGCTGACCGCCAAGGACCGCCGCGACCTCGATTTCGGCCTCGAGCTGGGCGTCGACTGGGTCGCCCTCTCCTTCGTCCAGCGCCCCGAGGACATAGTCGAGGCCCGGGGCCTGATCCAGGGCCGCGCCGCGCTGATGGCCAAGATCGAGAAGCCCTCCGCCGTGCAACACCTGGAAGAGATCGCCCGCCTCTGCGACGCCATCATGGTCGCCCGTGGCGACCTGGGCGTCGAAGTGCCGGCCGAGAACGTGCCGCGCATCCAGAAGGACATCATCCGCACCTGCCGCCAGCTCGGCCGCCCGGTGGTGGTCGCCACCCAGATGCTGGAATCCATGCGCTTCTCCCCGGCGCCGACCCGCGCCGAGGTGACCGATGTCGCCAATGCCGTGGCCGAAGGCACCGACGCCGTGATGCTCTCGGCCGAGACCGCCTCCGGTGACTACCCGCTGGAAACCGTGCAGATGATGAGCAAGATCATCCGCCAGGTGGAACAGGGCCCGGACTTCCAGTCCCAGCTCGACGTCAGCCGCCCGCAGGCCGAAGCCACCGCCTCGGACGCCATCAGCTGCGCCATCCGCCGCATCAGCAGCATCCTCCCGGTGGCGACCCTGGTGAACTACACCGAGTCCGGCAGCTCCAGCCTGCGCGCCTCCCGCGAGCGCCCCAAGGCACCGATCCTCAGCCTCACCCC
Organism: Pseudomonas sp. Pc102; assembly: GCF_018408275.1. Taxonomy (NCBI): domain Bacteria; kingdom Pseudomonadati; phylum Pseudomonadota; class Gammaproteobacteria; order Pseudomonadales; family Pseudomonadaceae; genus Pseudomonas; species Pseudomonas sp. Pc102. The sequence continues at coordinate 4,277,007 of NZ_AP021905.1, forward strand.
GAGCCTGGAGACCGCCCGCCGCCTGACCGTGGCCTGGGGCGTCTACTCGGTGGTCAACCAGCGCCTGGACAAGGTCGAGGACGTCACCGGCACCGCGCTGGAGATCGCCCGCGCCCAGGGCATGGCCCGCACCGGCGACACCCTGGTGATCACCGCCGGCGTGCCCCTGGGCCAGCCCGGCTCCACCAACATGCTGCGTATCGCCCACCTGGACTGATCCAGCCGCGGCCACGGCGCGCGCAGACGCACCGGGCCGCCCTGCTCCGGCAGGTCGAATGCCATCCGCAGGCGCCACGTCCCAGGGACGGGCGCCTTTTCCCTTTCAACCGGCCACACCATGCGACACCTTCCTCTGCCTTGCGATGCCCGTTCCTGGGCCAGTGCCCAGCTCAACGGTTTCAGCCAGATCTTCCTGCAGCGCCACCCCGGCTGCGGCGCCCTGCTGCTCTGCGCCATCCTCGTCGGCGCGCCGCAGTTGCTCGGCGGTGCCCTGCTCGGCGGTTTCGCCAGCTGGCTCACCGCCCTGCGCCGGGGCTACCCGCGCGAGGATGTGGAAGCCGGCCTCTACTGCTACAACGGCGTGCTTCTGGGCATGTTGCTGGGTGCGCGCTTCGAGTGGACGCTGCACCTGCCGCTGCTGATCGTCTGTTGCGCCGGCCTTTCCACCCTGCTGCTGCACCGCCTGTTGCGCAACGCGCGGGAGCGCGAGTGGCTGCCCGCCTTCACCAGCCCCTTCGTCGGCTTCGGCTGGGTGCTGCTGTGGCTGGCCCATGGGCTGCAGCTGACCGCTCCAGCGGCGGCGCCGGCGGTCGTTCTCGACGCCGATAGCATCGGCCTGCTCCTCGCCCTGCTGCGCGGCTTCGGCCAGGTGATCTTCCTCGCCGACCCGCTGGCCGGGGCCTGCGTGCTCCTCGCCCTGCTCCTGGCCTCCTGGCGGGTGGCGCTCTGGGCGGCGTTCGGCAGCGCCCTGGCGCTGGCACTGGGCCTCTGCCTGAAGCTGCCCACCGACACGCTGCTGGCCGGCCTGTTCAGCCTCAACGGCGTGCTCATCGGCATCGCCCTGGGCAAGCGCCTGGCCAGCCTGCCGGTGGTCGTCATCGGCGTCGCCCTCGGCGTGCTGCTGCAACCCGGCTTCGCCACCTTCGGGCTGCCCGCCATGACCGCGCCATTCATCCTCGCCTGCTGGCTGGTGATCGCCGGCGGCCGCGTGCTGCGCCAGAACGGCACGCGGCCACGCCCCACCCACCTGCGCCACTGAAAGGGCGGCTCTGCTAAGGTTCGTTTCCTGAGGAGGACTCCATGGCCGAGGCACACAGCAGGCGCGAGCGTCTGTACAGCATCATCTTCCAGGCCGACACCCCGGCCGGGCGGCGCTTCGACACCTGGCTCATCTGGCTGATCCTGGCCAGCCTGGCCATCGTGCTGCTGGACAGCGTCGAGCACATCCACCGTCGCCACGCCGGCCTGCTGTCCGGGCTCGAGTGGGCGATCACCGCGCTGTTCATCGCGGAATACCTGCTGCGCCTGTACAGCGCGCCGAAGCCGCTGCGCTACGTCTTCAGCTTCTTCGGCCTGGTGGACCTGATGGCGATCATCCCCGGGGTGGTCGCGCTCTTCTACCCGGATGCCCAGTACCTGTTGATCGTCCGCGCCCTGCGCCTGGTGCGGGTGTTCCGCATCTTCAAGCTGCGCCACTACCTGGTGCAGGCGAACTTCCTGCTCAGCGCGCTGCGCGGCAGCCGGCAGAAGATCGCGGTGTTCCTGCTCAGCGTCTCGACATTGGTGGTGGTGTTCGGCGCGTTGATGTACGTGATCGAAGGCCCGGAGAACGGTTTCACCAGCATTCCCACCAGCATCTATTGGGCGGTGGTGACCCTGACCACCGTCGGCTTCGGCGACATCACCCCGAAAACGCCACTGGGCCAGGCAGTGGCCAGCCTGGTGATGATCACCGGCTACTCGATCATCGCCGTACCCACCGGTATCTTCAGCGCCGAGCTGGCCAACGCCATGCGCCAGGACGGACAGCAGGACCGGGAGTGCGCCACCTGCCGCAAGCGCACACACGAATCCGCCGCGAGCTTCTGCAGCCGCTGCGGCAACCCGCTTTTCCCGCGAGGAGGCGAACATGAAACACCTTGATCAGGCACGTTGGGACGCCCTCTGGCTGCGCCTGGGCGCGCCCGCACCCGAAGGCAGCTTCGATCAGCTGCGTGAGGCCTACGGTGCGCCCCAGCGCCAGTACCACAGCACCGCCCACATCAGCGCCTGCCTGGGCCACTTCGACGAATGGAGCCACTTGGCGGACCACCCCGACCGGGTCGAACTGGCGCTCTGGACCCACGACCTGGTGTACGACCCGCAGCGCCAGGACAACGAGGCCGCCAGTGCCGAACAGACGGTCGCCTGGCTGCTCCAGGCCGGGCTTGGCGAGCACGGCGAGGCGCTGCGCGGACTGATCCTCGCCACCCGCCACATGGAACCGCCGCGTGCCGGTGATGCCGAGCTGGTGGTGGACCTGGACCTGTCGATCCTGGCAGCACCGCCCTCGCTCTACGAGGCTTACGAAAAGGCCGTGCGCGCCGAGTACGAATGGGTGCCGGAACCGCTGTTCCGAGCCGGGCGCAGCAAGCTGCTGAAGCAGTTGCTGGACATGCCCCGCCTCTACCACAAGGCACCGCTGGCGCAGCGCTGGGAGCAGCCCGCGCGCAAGAATCTGCTTGGCGCCCTGCAGGCCTTGGCCTGAGAATAAGCAAATTCGTTTTCAGTATTTAAAAGAATATATGGCACACCGCTATATTCCCTTGCTCTCACCCCCTAGAAGGAACGATCCGTGAAACGTCTGTTCTCCGCTTCGCTGCTGGCAGCGGGCCTGGCACTGGCCAGCGCGGCCCAGGCCGCCCCTACCCTGCTCAACGTCTCCTATGACGTGATGCGCGACTTCTACAAGGACTACAACGCCGCCTTCCAGAAGCACTGGCAGCAGGAGAAAGGCGAGAACATCACCCTGCAGATGTCCCACGGCGGCTCCAGCAAGCAGGCCCGTGCCGTGATCGACGGGCTGCCCGCCGACGTCATCACCATGAACCAGGCCACCGACATCAACGCCCTGGCCGACAACGGCGGCCTGGTGCCGCAGAACTGGGCCGAGCGCCTGCCGAACAACAGCGCCCCCTTCACCTCCGCCACCGTGTTCATCGTGCGCAAGGGCAACCCCAAGGGTCTGAAGGACTGGCCGGACCTGCTCAAGGACGACGTTCAGGTGGTGGTGCCCAACCCCAAGACCTCCGGCAACGGTCGCTACACCTACCTCTCCGCCTGGGGCTACGTGCTGAAGAACGGTGGTGACGAGAACAAGGCCAAGGAGTTCGTCGGCAAGCTGTTCAAGCAGGCGCCGGTGCTCGATACCGGTGGCCGCGCCGCCACCACCACCTTCATCCAGAACCAGATCGGCGACGTACTGGTGACCTTCGAGAACGAAGCCGAGATGATCGCCCGCGAATTCGGCCGTGGCGGCTTCGAGGTGGTCTACCCGAGCGTCTCCGCCGAAGCCGAGCCGCCGGTGGCCGTGGTCGACAAGGTGGTCGACAAGAAAGGCACCCGTGAGGCCGCCGAGGCGTACCTGAAGTACCTGTGGAGCGACGAGGGCCAGACCATCGCCGCCAACAACTACCTGCGCCCGCGCAACCCGGAGATCCTCGCCAAGTTCGCCGACCGCTTCCCCAAGGTCGAATTCCTCTCCGTGGAGAAGACCTTCGGCGACTGGCGTGACGTGCAGAAGACCCACTTCAACGACGGTGGCGTCTTCGACCAGGTCTACACCGGCCAGTAAGCCGGGCGGCAGACACGAAAACGGCGACCCTCGGGTCGCCGTTCTTCTTTGTGGATCAGGCCGGAACCGCCAGCCTCACTGCCCGAAGGTGCTGGCCCATTCGCCGAACTTCATGCACAGGCCGAAGCTCATCACGTCATCGGTATCGGCCAGGCAGTTGACCGCCAGGCGCGCCGTGCCCCCCTTGGCGTAGTCGCTCGCGCAGGCCTTCTCGTTGCGTTTCATCTCCTTGTAGGCCGTGTCCATCTTGTACATCGCGTCGTCCAGCTGCGCCTGGGTCGCGCGCTTCTGGCGCACGGCCTCGCGACCGATCTTCTGCGTCTCGGTGATCAGCGACGGCATGCGGCGGATGGCGGCGGCACATTGCACCATGCCTTTCTGGTGCAGTTGCCCGGGGTTCAGCTCTTCCTCGTCGTCCTCGAACAGGGTGCTGCGCGAGGAGGTGCGCTGGAGCTCGGAGTCGTCCAGGCCCTGGATGGTGTTCACCTGAAGCTTCTGCTCGGTGACATTGCGGCTTTCCGGTGGCGGGGTATCGGTGAAATGCACCTTCCCCTGTTCGTCGCGCCACTGGTAGACCTGGGCGAGAACCGGCTGGGCGATGAGCATGGCCAGAAAGGCCAGGGCGATGCGAGCGAACATCCTTGTGCTCCAAATGGCAGAACGCCAGCACAGTACACAAGGGCTGCCAGGCTGTCCACGCGCCGTGGTGACGGTGGTCGGAACGGCATGACCGCGCGTCAGGACGCGCGACCGGGCTCAGGGATGGCGGCGCCCGAGGCCGGCGGGCACGCCGCTGGAATCGGTGGGCTGCCAGGGGCCGTTGGGGCTGTTGGACCAGTGCCAGCCCTGGTCCCAGTGGTAGTAGGTGCGCTCGCGGTAGTAGAGGTCCTGCTCGCCCTCGAGTACGTACACCTCGAGCGCGGTGTCCCAGTAGCAGGCAACACCGGGCGGCGGCGCGTAGCGCGGGTGGCTCTTCATGCGCGTGACCTTGGGCGGCAGCGGCTGGGACGGCGTCACTGGCGGGCGGTTCTGCTGGCCGGGCGGCGGCAGCTGTTGCGGCGCGGCAGGCCCGCCGCCGTGCTCGGGCGCCGGCGGCTGCAAGGAGCAGCCGGCGAGACCGAGGAGCAGGCAGGCAAGGGAAAGTCGAAGGGTCGAATTCATGGCTGCGTGCTCTCGGGTCGATGGATCAGGGCTGGTCCGGGCTGTCGATGGTCAGGCGCTGCTGCTCCTGCACAGCACTAGACAACGCCGGGCTGCGTCCGATCCATTCGCCTGCCTTGGCATTGCCCTCGCGGGAGATGCGCGCCACCAGCTGCACCTGGGCGAAGTTGGAGATCTTCAGCTGCGGCATCATCGCATCGGCGTCGCTGAGCACCACCTCGGCCGGCAGGTCCTTCACCGTCAGGCGCTTGACGGCCAGCGGCATGGGCGGGCCTTCGGCGGCGCGGGCGAAGATGAACACCGCATCCCCCGGCTGCACCTTGTCCTTGAGCGCGGCGGCCAGGTCGACACGGACCTTCAGCTGCGGCATGGACTTGGTGACGGTATCGCGCTCCGGCAGCGTTTCACCGCTCTCGGCGAGCTTCTCGCGGGCACGCTCGATGCCGCCCTGCAGGGCGCCGCGGGACGGATCGTCCTGCGGCAACACCGCGATCAGGCGCTCCCAGTAGCCGATGGCGTCCTTGAAGCGGCCTTCCTCGAAGCCGGCGATGCCCAGCAGGCCAAGGCTGGTGACTTCGTTGGCATCGGCCTTCAAGGCCTCTTCGGTCAGCGCCTGCACCTCGGGGGTGAAGCGCTTCTGGCTGGCGAAATACAACGCCTGGGCCCACTGCCCCAGCAGCTCGGGCTGGCGGCCGGCGACCTGCACGGCGCGCTCGTAGGCCCTGGCGGCATCGCCGGCACGCTCCTGGGCCATGTAGGCACGGCCGAGGAAATACCAGCCTTCGGCGGAATCCGGCTGCGCCTGCACGACCTTCTCCAGGCGCGCGGTCATCTCTTCGATGGTGCGCGGCTGCTCGCGCATCTCACGGGCCAGCTCGACCTTGTCGCTGGCGCCCCAATGCAGGTACAGGCCGATGCCCAGCAGCGGCACGGCCAGCGCGGCCGCGAGCGGCAAGGCCTTGCCCAGGCGCGAGCTGCGACCGGTGTCGGCGCCCTCGGTGTCGGCCAGCAGCTCACGCGCGGCTTCGGCACGGCCGGCCTCGAGCTGCTCCTCGGTGAGGGTGCCGGCGGAGCGCTGGCCCTGGAGTTCGGCCAGGCGCTCCTGGTACAGGGCGACGTTGAGAGCGGTGCGATCCTCTTCGGCCTGGGCCTTGCGGCCACGCAACACGGGGATCAGCAGGAATGCGAGGGCGACCAGCAGGAGCAGGCCGGCGGCGAGCCAGAAATCGATCATCAGTGGTTCTTGTCCTGAGTCTCTTGGTTGAGCAGCGCATCCAGGCGGGCGCGCTCATCGCTGGAAAGCAGTGCGTCGCCGGGGGCGTTCTCGACACGACGGCGGCGCAGCACGATCACCCCGAGCACCAGCAGGCCGCCCACCAGCAGGCCCGCCGGGCCGTACCAGAGCAGCAGGGTGCGGCCGTTGACCGGCGGCTTGTAGCGCACGAAGTCGCCGTAGCGGGCGACCAGGTAGTCGACGATCTCGTCGTCGCCCTTGCCCTCTTCCAGCATGCGGAAGATCTCGCGGCGCAGGTCGGTGGCGATGGGGGCGTTGGAGTCGGCGATGTTCTGGTTCTGGCACTTGGGGCAGCGCAGTTCCTCGGTGAGCACGCGGAAACGCTCGCGCTCGGCCTCGTCCTTGAACTCGTAGGTGTCGATGGCCGCGCGGGCGACGCCGGTGAGGGCGAGGCCGAGAGCCAGGGTGGCGAGCAGGCGCTTCATTGCCCGGCCTCGTCGACCAGGGCCTGGTACAGCGGCGCCAGCTGCTCGCGCCAGACGACTTCGTCGATCACGCCGACGAACTTGTGGCGGATGATGCCGTCCTTGTCGATCAGGAAGGTCTCGGGGGCACCGTAGACGCCCAGGTCCAGCCCGAGGCTGCCCTGCTCGTCACGGATGTCCAGCTGGTAGGGGTTGTGGAACTCCTTCAGCCATTTCAGCGCGGCGGCGTTGTCGTCCTTGTAGTTGACGCCGTGGATGACCACGCCCATCTGCGACAGCTTGTTCAGCACCGGGTGCTCGACCCGGCAGGAGATGCACCAGGTGCCCCAGACGTTGACCAGCGCCGGCTTGCCCTTGAGGTCGGCCTCGCTGAGGGGGCGCGAGCCGTCCACGGACGGCAGGGAGAAGGCCGGGAAGGGCTTGCCGATCAGCGCCGAAGGCAGCTCGGCCGGGTCGAGGAACAGGCCGCGATAGAGGAATACCGCCACACCCAGGAAGATCACCAGGGGCAGCAACAGGATCAGGCGCTTCATGCTTGCGCTCCAGCCATGCCCAGTGCGTCACGCACGCGGGTCTTCACCTTGACCCGGTAGCGCGGGTCGAACGCTGCCAGCACGCCCCCCAGCCCCATCAGCAGGCCGCCGAGCCAGATCCAGCGGACGAAGGGCTTGACGTGCACGCGCACGGCCCAGGCGCCGTCGCCCAGGGGTTCGCCCAGGGCCACGTAGAGGTCGCGGGTCAGGCCTGCATCGATGCCCGCCTCGGTCATCATCGATTGCTGCACGGTGTACAGGCGCTTCTCCGGGTGCAGAACGGAAATCTCGCGGTCGCCGTCGAGCACGCGCACGGTGCCCTTGTCGGAGGTGAAGTTGGGGCCCTCGTGGTGGGCGGCGCCCTCGAACACGAAGCGATAACCACCCAGTTCCGCGGACTCGCCCGGAGCGAGGCGCAGGTCGCGCTCGGCGCTGTACTGGCTGGAAAGCACCACGCCCAGGGCGCACACGGCGATACCGGCGTGGGCCAGTTGCATGCCCCAGTAGCTGCGGGTCAGGCTGCGGGCGCCCTTGATCAGGCCCTTGTGGCGGGTCTTGTCGAGCAGGTCGCGCACGCCGGCCAATACCACCCAGGCGGCCAGGGCGAACACCGCCAGCACCGCCCAGTGGAAGTCGCCATAGATGAACGCGCCGAGCATGCCGAGCACCAGGCTGCCGATCAGCACCGGCCCGAGCATGCCCAGCAGCCACTTCATCGGGGTGTCTTTCCAGCGCACCAGCACGCCGACCGCCATGACCACCATCAGCAGCGCCATCAGCGGCACGAACAGGGCGTTGAAGTACGGCGGGCCCACCGACAGCTTGGCGCCGGAGATGGCGTCCAGCACCAGGGGGTAGAGGGTGCCGAGGAGGATCATCGAGGCGGCCACCACCAGCACCAGGTTGTTCACCAGCAGCAGGGTTTCGCGGGACCACAGGGCGAAGCCCACCTGGCTCTTGACCACCGGCGCGCGGACGGCGAACAGGGCCAGCGAGCCGCCCACCACCATCAGCAGGAAGATCAGGATGAACACGCCGCGCTCCGGGTCCGAGGCGAAGGCGTGCACGGAGGTCAGCACGCCGGAACGGACCAGGAAGGTACCCAGCAGGCTGAGGGAGAAGGCCGCGATGGCCAGCAGCACCGTCCAGCTCTTGAACACGCCGCGCTTCTCGGTCACCGCGAGGGAGTGGATCAGCGCGGTGCCCACCAGCCAGGGCATGAAGGAGGCGTTTTCCACCGGGTCCCAGAACCACCAGCCGCCCCAGCCGAGCTCGTAGTAGGCCCACCAGGAGCCGAGCACGATACCGACGCTGAGGAAGGCCCAGGCGATGATGGTCCACGGGCGCGACCAGCGCGCCCAGGCGGCGTCGAGGCGGCCGCCGAGCAGTGCGGCGATGGCGAAGGCGAAGGCGACCGAGAAGCCCACGTAGCCCATGTAGAGCATCGGCGGGTGGACGATCAGGCCGAAGTCCTGCAGCAGCGGGTTGAGGTCGTTGCCGTCGGCCGGCATGTTCGGCAGCAGGCGGTTGAAGGGGTTGGAGGTGATGATCAGGAACGACAGGAAGCCGATGCTGATCATGCCCATCACCGCGAGCACGCGGGCCAGCATCACCTCCGGCAACTGCCGGGAGAACACCGACACGGCGAAGGTCCAGCCGCCGAGGATCAGCGCCCAGAGCAGCAGCGAGCCCTCGTGGGCGCCCCACACGGCACTGAACTTGTAGTACCAGGGCAGCGCGCTGTTGGAGTTGCTGGCGACGTAGGAGACGGAGAAGTCGTCGACCATGAAGGCGTAGGTGAGGCAGCCGAAGGCGAACGCCAGGAAGGCGAACTGCCCCCAGGCGGCGGGCTGGGCCAGGCTCATCCACTGGCGATCACCGCGCCAGGCGCCGATCAGCGGCAGGGTCGCCTGCACGGCGGCCATGCACAGGGCGAGGATCAGGGCCAGGTGGCCGAGTTCGGGAATCATGGAATCAGCCCTCTTTCTTCGCAGGGGCCATCTGGCCGCTTTCTTTCAACGCCTTGGTCACTTCCGGCGGCATGTACTTCTCGTCGTGCTTGGCCAGCACTTCATCGGCCACCAGCACGCCATCGGCGTCGAGCTTGCCCAGGGCGACGATGCCCTGCCCTTCGCGGAACAGGTCGGGGAGGATGCCGTGGTAGCGGATGGTCACGTCCTTGGCGAAGTCGGTGACCACGAACTGCACCTCGAGCGAATCCTGCGAGCGCCGCACCGAGCCATCACGCACCATGCCGCCCGCGCGGATGCGGGTGTCCTTCGGCGCTTCGCCGTTGGCGATCTGCGTGGGGGTGTAGAACAGGTTGATGTTCTGTTGCAACGCCGACAACGCCAGCGCCACGGCGATTCCCACACCGGCCAGGATGGCCAGGATGATGAACAGGCGCTTCTTGCGGACCGGATTCACTTCGACTCCTCCCGGCGCAAACGGCGCGCCTCGTCTTGCAGGTAGCGACGGCGCGCCATCAGCGGCAGCGCGACGTTGAGGATCAGGATCGCCAGGCTGATGCCGTAGGCGGTCCAGACATAGAGGCCGTGATGGCCCATGGCGAGGAACTCGCCGAACGTTGCGAAATTCACGATGCCTTCTCCACCAGCGCCTTCACTTCGGCCTTGACCCAGCTGGCCCGCGCCTCGCGGCGCAACACGTCCAGGCGCATGCGCACCATCAGCACGGCGGCGAAGAAGCAGTAGAAGCCCAGCACCATGATCAGCAGCGGCACCCACATCTCGGCAGGCATGGCCGGTTTCTCGGTGACGGTGAAGGTGGCCGGCTGGTGCAGGGTGTTCCACCACTCCACCGAGTACTTGATGATCGGGATGTTGATCACGCCGACGATGGCCAGCACCGCGCAGGCCTTGGCGGCGCTGTCACGATTGCTGATCGCCTGGCCCAGGGCAATGACACCGAAGTAGAGGAAAAGGAGGATGAGCATCGACGTCAGTCGGGCATCCCACACCCACCATGCGCCCCATGTCGGGCGGCCCCAGATGGCCCCGGTGAGCAGCGCGATGGCGGTCATCCAGGCGCCGATGGGCGCGGCGGCCTGCAGGGCGACGTCGGCGAGCTTCATCTTCCACACCAGGCCGACCACGCCGCACACCGCCAGCATCACGTAGCAGGACTGCGCCAGGAAGGCGGCCGGCACGTGGATGTAGATGATGCGGAAGCTGTTGCCCTGCTGGTAGTCCGGCGGCGCGAAGGCCAGGCCCCAGACCAGGCCGACGAGGATCAGGATGCCCGCAGCCCAGGCGAACCAGGGCAGCCAGCGACCGCTGATCTCGTAGAACCATTTGGGCGAGCCCAGCTTGTGGAACCAGGTCCAGTTCATGAAGGCTGCCTCAAAACTACTGCGCTTGCCGTTACTGCGTTGAAAGCAGGCTCGGGCTGCTCATTCAGGGCGACTAAGCTCAGCGCCCTCGCCTGCTTTCGCCTTGTCTCGGCTGCGCTCGCTAGGTTTTTCAACAGCTTTCTCATGGTCAGGCAACTCTGTTTCTTATTCGCCGACGCTGATGGTCAGGCCGGCGGCTATGGCAAAGGGAGTCAGGGTCACCGCCAGGGCGGTGAGGCAGGCCAGCCACAACAGGTGGCCCACCGCCGGCAGTCCTTGCAGGGCCGCCTGTAGCGCCCCGCTGCCAAGGATCAGCACCGGGATGTACAGGGGCAGGATCAACAGCGCCAGCAACAGCCCGCCGCGCTTGAGACCAACGGTCAGGGCAGCGCCGACCGCGCCGAGCAGGCTCAGCACCGGCGTACCCAACAGCAACGAACCGAGCAGCACCGGCAAACAGCGCGCAGGCAGGCCCAGCATCAGCGCCAGCAAGGGCGCCAGCAGCACCAGTGCCAGCCCGGAAAAAAGCCAGTGTGCCAGTACCTTGGCCAAAACCAGAAGCGGCAGGGGGTGCGGCGAAACGACCCACTGTTCCAGCGATCCATCCTCGAAATCACTGCGGAAAAGCCCGTCCAGCGAGAGCAGGACGGCCAACAGGGCCGCCACCCAGACCAGCCCCGGAGAAAGGCTTTGCAACAATTGCGTCTCCGGTCCGACGGCCAGGGGGAACAAGGCGATGACGATAGCGAAGAACACCAGGGGGTTGGCCAGCTCCGCCGGTCGGCGGAACAGCAGGCGCGCTTCGCGGGCGACCACCAGGCCGAATACACGGATCATGCGGCGCGCCGTCCGAGGTCGAGTTCGCGGTAGCCGGCGGGGACACGGGCCATGCTGTGGTGGGTGGTGAAGACCACCAGGCCGCCCGCATCGCAATGCTGGGCCAGGTGTTCCTCAAGTTGCGCCACGCCCTGCTTGTCGAGGGCGGTGAAGGGTTCGTCGAGGATCCACAGCGGTGGCGCGTCGAGGTACAGGCGCGCCAGGGCCACGCGGCGCTGCTGGCCGGCGGACAGGGTATGGCAGGGAACGTCTTCGAAGCCGCGCAGGCCCACCGCCTCCAGCGCCTGCCAGATGGCATCGCGACTGGCCGGCTGGTGCAGGGCGCAGAGCCAGGCGAGGTTCTCCTCGGGGCTGAGCAGGCCCTTGATGCCGGCGGCGTGGCCGATCCACAGCAGTTCGCGGGCGAGTTCGCCGCGCTGCCCGGCGAGGGCCACGCCTTTCAGGCGCACCTCGCCGGCGGTCGGCTGCATGAGCCCGCAGAGCAGGCGCAACAGGCTGGTCTTGCCACTGCCGTTGGGGCCGGCGACCTGCAGCATCTCGCCGTGGCCCAGGCGCAGGTCGAGCCGCTCGAACAGCATCCGCCAGTCGCGCTCGCAGGCGAGGTCGTGGGTCTCGAGATAAGGACTGGTCACGGCAACGGATACCCTGGGGGAACTCAAGTCATTGAGGTGTCGGCCGCTATACTCAGGTGCGCGAGTTCGGCGCCCGGCCCGGACGGGGCGGCATTATACATGTCCACCACGGCCCCCGAAGGGGGCTTTTCAACAGGTTGTTACCCTTGATGACCGAGATCAGTTCCTCGCGCCCCATCAGTGCCACCCCGGCGGCCAGCCGCCCCGTGCAGACGATTGCGGAAGCCGCCGTGAAGCTGCTGCAGCCGATCGGCGGGCTGCTCGCAGCGGGTGACAGCGCGGACGCCGAAGTGGTCAGCGTCAAGGAAAACGCACAGAACAGTTTCCAGGTGCTGCTCAAGCTCACCCTGAACGGTGGCCAGCAGGCCACGGTGGAAGCCAGCAGCAACCGCCCCCTGGCCCAGGGCAGCCTGCTCAACGTCACCGCCGTCTCGGAAACCCGACTGATGGTGGCCCTACAGCCCGGCGGCACCGCCGTACTGGACAGCATCGATCTGGACCAGTTGCCGGTGGGCACCCTGGTACAGGGCAAGGTGGTCTCCAGCGAGCAACTGGCCGAGGCCCGCAGCACCGTCTACCGCTCCCTGATCAACCTGATCAACACACCGCTGGCCGGTCGCCAGATGGCGGTGGAAGGCCCGCTGCCGCTGCCCCTCGGCAGCCTGCTCAGCGCCCAGGTGCAGAGCAGCCAGTCCCTGCAGTTCCTGCCCCTGTCCGCCCAGCTCGACCAGCTCGCCCTCACCCAGCAGCTCGCGACCCAGCAGAGCCGCCAGGGTTCGCTGGAGGGCCTGGTGCAGGCACTCAAGGGCATGGGCGACGAGCTCCCGACCAACCTGCGCGGCACCGTCGACCGCCTGCTGGCGAGCCTGCCCGACGTCTCCCAGCTCAGTGACGCCAAGCTGCTGGCCAAGGCCATGGAGAACAGCGGCGCCCTGCTGGAGGCGCGCCTGCTGGCCGGCCATGGGGCAGCCCTGGGCCAGGACATCAAGGGCAACCTGCTGCGCCTGATCGCCCAACTGCTGCCCAATCTGCCCAACGGCCCGGCCGCGCTGCCCACCGCCGGCGCCAGCAACGCCATGGCCCAGGCCCTGCCGGCCTTCATCCGCAGCGCCCTGGGCTCCCTGGGCCAGGCCAGCGCCCGGCAACAGGCCCTGAGCTTCCCCCTGCCCTCGCGCCTGGCGCAGCAGGCCGAGGGCGAAGGCGACCTTGAGCTGCTGCTGAAAATGGCGGCGGCCGCAGTCTCGCGCCTGCAGACCCACCAGTTGTCGAGCCTCGCCCAGTCGCAGATGACCCCCGAGGGCAACCTGCTCACCACCTGGCAGCTGGAACTGCCCATGCGCAACAACCAGGACATCGTGCCCCTGCAGGTGAAGGTGCAGCAGGAGCAGACCCCGCAGAAGCGCAAGGAAGAACAGAAGGAGACCCTGTGGCGCATCGAGCTGGCCTTCGACATGGAGCCCCTGGGGCCGCTGCAGGTGCAGGCGCAACTGATACGCGGCGCCATCTCCAGCCAGCTCTGGGCCGAGCGTGCGCGCACCGCGAGCCTGATCGATGGTGAATTGCCCAACCTGCGTGAGCGCCTGGTGTCCGCCGGCCTCGAAGTCAGCGAACTGGCCTGCCGCCAGGGCATACCGCCGCAAGGCCCGCGCACCAACCTGCAACAGCGCTGGGTGGACGAGACCGCATGAACGCCCTGCCCTTCCCGCGCAGCCGGAGCACACCGCAATGACCCAGGCCAAGCAGCCACGCCAGGCCATCGCCCTCTCCTACGACGGCGCCACCGCCCCCAGCCTGACCGCCAAGGGCGACGACGAACTGGCGGAAGCGATCCTTGCCATCGCGCGAGAGTACGAAGTGCCGATCTACGAGAACGCCGAGCTGGTGCGCCTCTTGGCGCGCATGGAGTTGGGCGAGGCCATCCCCGAGGCGCTCTATCGCACCATCGCCGAGATCATCGCCTTCGCCTGGTACCTCAAGGGCAAGTGCCCGGCAGGCTTCGTCGCCGATGGCGAGCGCGACGTCACCCCAGCGGTGCCGTTGCTGGGCGGCCCTAAGGGCTGAAGGCCAGCACCTCGCCCTCGACGCCCTTGCCCAGCGGGAAGTCGAGCAACTGCCAGGCGAAGTAGCCATCACGGAAATAGAACACCTGCTTGTAGCCCCAGCTCACGGCGAGCTGCGCCGCCAAGGCGCCTCTGGGGCAGACGTCGCTGTCGCAATAGATCACCAGCGGCACATGCCGGGGCCAGTGGGGCATCGCCAGGCCGGCGAAGCGATCGGCCAGGTCCAGGTGCACGGCGCCATGCACATGGCCCCAGCTCCATTCCGCCAAAGGCCGCACATCGATGAACAGGGCGCCGTAGTCGTACAGCCGCTTGGCCTGGAGCACATTCACCGTGGTCGCCCCCTTGACGCTCAGGGGCGCTTCCTCGGCCAAGGCCAACGGCAGGACGCACAACAGCAGGAGCGGCAGAAGTCGCATGGCGGACCTCGCGGAATCGGTACCCGAGCCTTGAGCTTAGGCAGCGACCGGAGCAGGCCTTGGAACTATTGGTTCAGAGGGGATGGGGTGGTTAGAGCGGGAGGGAGTTAGCGGGGCTCAGCCCTGCTTCTGCTTGCGGGCGAGTTGCAGCTTGCTGACCAGCTCGGCCTCGGCCTGGGTAAGGCCGCAGGAATGGGTGAGGTCGTCGACGCTGGCGCCCATGCCGGCAAGCCGCGCGGCCTGGGTGAAGGACAGGCTGCTGGGATCGCGCTGCTCGATCTGGCTGACCTTGTCGGGCAGCGGTGCCACCACCCGACGCAGCTCGTGCAACTCCTCCCCCATGCGGATGCTGCCGCTGAGGTAGGCGTCGAGCCGCCGGGCGAGCTCCTTGATCCGCTGATCGCGCACGGCGTCCCGCCTGGCCTGCTCCTCGACGGCCAGGCGCTGCCCTTTCTGCAGCCGCACGCAGGTGACTGCGAGGGCTGCACAGGCGACCGCCAGGACCGCCAGCGCGATCTCGATCAGCACGTCAGATGCTCTCCAGCTCCGACCACTCTTCTTCGCTCATCATCTTGTCCAGCTCGACCAGGATCAGCAGTTCGCCGTTCTTGTTGCAGACGCCCTGGATGAACTTGGCCGATTCCTCGTTGCCCACGTTGGGCGCGGTCTCGACCTCGGACTGACGCAGGTAGACCACTTCGGCGACGCTGTCGACGAGGATGCCCACCACCTGCTTGTCCGCCTCGATGATGACGATGCGGGTGTTGTCGGTGACCGAGGCCGAATCCAGGCCGAAGCGCTGGCGGGTGTCAATCACGGTGACGACGTTACCGCGCAGGTTGATGATGCCCAGCACGTAGCTCGGGGCACCCGGGACCGGCGCGATCTCGGTGTAGCGCAGCACTTCCTGGACCTGCATCACGTTGATGCCGTAGGTCTCGTTGTCCAGGCGGAAAGTCACCCATTGCAGGATGGGATCTTCGGAACCTTGCCCTGACGATTTCTTCATGTTCCCTAGCCTCTTCTAGAACCGCCCGGGGCGGCGTTCGCGGGTTCTGCCCGCTTTTTTACAAACCTGGGCGCCACGCTCGTGCGAGGCGCCGGCATTCAGTTGAGCGACATCTTCTTGACGGCGCCGCTGGCGATGAGTTCGGCCAGCGCGGAGACGTCCAGCAGCGCGCACATGTGTTCGATCACGGTACCGGCGAGCCAGGGACGCTGGGTGCGCTGGGTGCGCCACTTGATCTCGCTCGGGTCCAGGCGGATGGAGCGGCTCACCTGGTGCACGGCCAGGCCCCATTCGTAGCCCTGGACGGAGATAACGTACTGCAAGCCTTCGCGGAAATCATCGCGGTACCGGTCCGGCATGACCCAGCGCGCGGTGTCGAGTACCTTCAGGTTGCCGGCCTGGCTCGGCAGGATGCC
This sequence comes from Pseudomonas sp. Pc102, assembly GCF_018408275.1. NCBI lineage: Bacteria > Pseudomonadati > Pseudomonadota > Gammaproteobacteria > Pseudomonadales > Pseudomonadaceae > Pseudomonas > Pseudomonas sp. Pc102. The sequence continues at coordinate 4,292,977 of NZ_AP021905.1, forward strand.
GAGGAACCAGTCGGGCTGGCCGAACAGCGGGGTCAGCTCCTGGCCGGCCAGGGGGTAGATGGAGCCCAGGCAGACCAACGGGACCGCGAGCGTGAGGCCGGCCACGTCGAACAGCAGGCACTCGAACGGCTCTTCGGCCCAGCTCGGACGCTCGTCGAAGGACATCGGCTCGCTGTCGAGCAGCGGCGCGTTGACAGCCTTGAGCTCGGCAACCGGCTCGACCAGGCTGGGGCGGGCAACGGGAGCGACGGGAGCGGCCGGCGCCACGGGGGCGGCGGGCACGGCCTCGGTACGCAGCTCGGTTGGCGCGGCGACCAGCGTACGCAACGGCGCGGCCTCGATCACCGGCCTGGCAACGGGTGCCGGCGCCGCGACCGCAGCGGCGACCACCGAAGGAGCCGCCACGGGCGCAGGCGATGGCACAGCCGCGATCACCGGCTTGGCGGTCATCAGGCGGGCATCGCGGACCTGCTCTTCCAGCACCGCTGCCTCGAACTCGTCCAGGGTGATGCTGTCGGCGAATTCGATCGTCGCTTCCTGCAACAGGGAATCGAGGTAGGACTGCAAGGCCAGCTGCGGCCTTGTGGCGGTGGCGACGGTACGGCTCATTGATGGGACCTGCAGGAGTGGACTCCAGAGTCTATCGGCAGCAAGGCCGCGCGACTTGAGGGATGCAATTCAGCATAGACGCTCATTTCAGGCTACCTGGGCGGCCAGTTGCTGGCTGAGCAGATGCTTGAGCAGCGCACGGTAGGCGATCACCCCACGGCTGTTGGAATCGTACTGCGAAGGCGTGACCCCGGCGCGGCTGGCATCGCGCAGGCGGGTGTCCACCGGGATATAGGCCGGCCACAGGTGCTCGGGATAGGAGTTGCGCAGCACCCGCAGGGTATTCAGGGAGGCCTGGGTGCGGCGGTCGAACAGGGTCGGGACGATGGTGTACGGCAGCGCCTGCTTGCGCGAGCGGTTGATCATGGCCAGCGTGCTGACCATGCGCTCCAGGCCTTTCACCGCGAGGAACTCGGTCTGCACCGGGATCACCAGTTGCTGGCTGGCAGCCAGGGCGTTGACCATCAGCACGCCCAGCAGCGGCGGGCTGTCGATGATGGCGTGGTCGAACTCCTGCCACAGCTGCGCCAGGCTCTTGGCGACCACCAGGCCCAGGCCGTTCTGCCCCGGGGACTGGCGCTCCAGGGTCGCCAGCGCGGTACTGGAAGGCAGCAGGGAAATGCGCTCGTGGCTGGTCTGCAGCAACAATTGGCGCGGCAGGCCATCCGGCACGTTGCCCTGGTGCAGGAACAGGTCGAAGCAGCTGTGCTCCAGGGTATCCGGGTCATGCCCGAAGTAACTGGTCATCGAACCGTGGGGGTCGAGGTCGACCACGACCACGCGCTTGCCGGCGTCGGCCAGCAGGCCCGCCAGTGCGATCGACGAGGTGGTCTTGCCTACACCACCCTTTTGATTGGCTACCGCCCAAACTCTCATCTTCTTCATCCTCCCGGCAGAAACGCCGCCTTGCCGAGAATCATTGTCCGCCTGCGGGGGCCGGCGACGGGGAATTGACGCCCCCCTCTGCAGAGGGGCTCGCTGCTGGCGACGGTGCAGGTTGCGTGCCAGCACGCTGCAAGGCGCCATCAGGTTTCGCATTGGCACTGCCGACGCCGCTCACCGCGCGGCGCACGTCCAGATTGCGGGAGATCACCAATACCACGCGGCGGTTACGCCCGCGCCCTTCCGCCGTCGCGTTGTCGGCTACCGGCTGGAACTCGCCATAGCCGACCGCCGCCAGCCGCGCCGGGTTCACACCGTCCATCGACAACATCCGCACGATGCTCGCAGCCCGCGCCGTAGACAACTCCCAGTTGGAAGGATAGTTCGCCGTGCTGATCGGCAGGTTATCGGTGAAACCTTCCACGTGCACCGGGTTTTCGTAGGGGGCGAGGATCTTCGCGACCTTTTCGATGATGGTGAAGGCTTCGTTGGCCGGAATGGCGTCGCCGCTGGGGAACAGCAGGCTGGAGTTCAACTCGATCTCCACCCACAGCTCGTTGCCGCGAACCGTCATCTGCTCGTCCTTGATAAGGTCGCCGAACGCATCGCTGATGTTGCGGGTGATTTCCCGCAACGGATCGCTGGCGTCGCCGTCGCTGCTGCCGGAGTCCTGGGTCATGGACTTGTCGGACTCGGTGGTGCGCGGGCGCTCCTCGCCCACGGGTATCGGCTTGATCGAACGGTCCGGCTGGTTGAAGACCCCGGTCAGGCTCTCCGAGAGGATCTTGTACTTGCCTTCGTTGATCGAGGAGATGGAATACATCACCACGAAGAAGGCGAACAACAGGGTGATGAAGTCGGCGTAGGAGACCAGCCAACGCTCGTGATTCTCGTGTTCTTCCTGATGACGTCTGCGGGCCATGTCGCCTCCATCAGTCCATAAAGCCTTGCAGCTTCAACTCGATGGAGCGCGGGTTCTCGCCCTCGCCGATGGAAAGGATGCCTTCGAGCAGCATTTCCCGGTAGCGCGACTGGCGCATGGCAATGGACTTGAGCTTGTTGCCGATGGGCAGCAGCAGCAGGTTGGCGAAGCCGACGCCGTAGATGGTGGCGACGAAGGCCACCGCGATACCGCCGCCCAGCTGGCTGGGATCGGCCAGGTTGCCCATCACGTGGATCAGGCCCATCACCGCGCCGATGATGCCGATGGTCGGAGCGTAGCCGCCCATGCTCTCGAACACCTTGGCGGCCTGGAAGTCGCGGGCTTCCTGGGTGTAGAGGTCCACTTCGAGGATGCTGCGGATGGCCTCCGGCTCGGCGCCGTCCACCAGTAGCTGGAGGCCCTTGCGGGCATAGGCGTCGGGCTCGGAATCGGCGATGGGCTCCAGTCCCAGGAGGCCTTCCTTGCGCGCCGCCATGCTCCAGCCGACCACGCGGTTGATGCCGCCGGCGAGGTCGATCTGCGGCGGGAAGATGATCCAGCGGATGACGACCAGGGAGCGCTTGAACACGCTCATGGGGGTCTGCAGGAACGCCGCGCCGAGGGTACCGCCGATGACGATCAGTGCCGCAGGGCCGTTGAGCAAGGCCCCGGCGTGCCCACCTTCCAGGTAGTTGCCACCGATGATCGCGACGAGCGCGAGAATGACCCCGACGAGACTCAGTACATCCATTGAAGCGTGCTCTCCATTACAGGCACGCCTCGGCGATGTGCCTGCCGATATCGTCGAGCCCGTAAACGGCATCGGCCAGGTTGGCCTTCACTATGGCCATGGGCATGCCGTAGATCACGCAGCTGGCCTCATCCTGCGCCCACACCTGGCTGCCGCCCTGCTTGAGCAGGCGCGCGCCCTCACGGCCATCGGCGCCCATGCCGGTCAGTACCACCGCCAGGACCTTGTCGTTATAGGCCTTGGCCGCGGAACCGAAGGTGATGTCCACGCAGGGTTTGTAGTTCAGGCGTTCATCGCCGGGGAGGATGCGCACGGTGCCGCGCGCGTCCACCATCATCTGCTTGCCACCGGGCGCCAGCAGCGCCAGGCCGGGGCGCAGCACGTCACCGTCCTCGGCCTCCTTGACGGATATCCGGCAGAGCTTGTCGAGGCGCTCGGCAAAGGCCTTGGTGAAGGCGGCCGGCATGTGCTGGATCAGGACGATGGGCGCCGGAAAGTTGCCGGGCAGCTGGGTCAGCACCCGCTGCAGGGCCACCGGGCCGCCAGTCGAGGTACCGATGGCCACCAGCTTGTAGGACTTGCGCTTGGGGCTCGGGCTGGAGGAGCCGCCAGCGCTTGAGGCCGGTGCAGGCGCAGCGCCGGCACTGGGGCGCGAGGGGGCCGGAGCGGGCGCGGCGTGGCTCGGCGACGGCGTCGGGGCCGCCGGAGCCGGGCTGTAGCTGCTGTAGCGACGGTTGCTGCGTGCGATGCTGTGGACCTTCTCGCAGAGCAACTGCTTGACCTTGTCGGGGTTGCGCGAGATGTCCTCGAAATTCTTCGGCAGGAAATCCACCGCACCCGCGTCCAGGGCGTCCAGGGTCACCCGGGCGCCTTCGTGGGTCAGGGAGGAGAACATCAGCACGGGGGTCGGGCAGCGCTGCATGATGTGCCGCACTGCAGTGATGCCGTCCATCATCGGCATCTCGTAGTCCATGGTGATCACGTCCGGCTTGAGCGCCAGCGCCTGGTCGATGGCCTCGCGACCATTGGTGGCGGTACCGATCACCTGGATATTGGGGTCGGCGGACAGAATCTCCGAAACGCGACGGCGGAAGAACCCGGAGTCATCAACCACCAGAACCTTGACTGCCATAAACACTCCTAACAGGCGGCCCGAGGGGCCGCCTAATCGATCAACCGCGGCGCGCGTAGCGCTTGAGCATGCTCGGCACGTCGAGAATCAGGGCGATGCGCCCATCACCGGTGATGGTCGCGCCGGACATGCCGGGCGTGCCCTGGAGCATTTTGCCCAGGGGCTTGATCACCACCTCTTCCTGGCCGACCAGTTGGTCCACCACGAAGCCGATGCGCTGGGTGCCCACGGAGAGGATCACCACATGGCCTTCGCCCTGTTCCTCGTGGGCGGCATCGCGAACCAGCCAGCGCTTGAGGTAGAACAGCGGCAGTGCCTTGTCGCGGACTATCACCACCTCCTGGCCGTCCACCACGTTGGTGCGCGACAGGTCGAGGTGGAATATCTCGTTGACGTTGACCAGCGGGAAGGCGAAGGCCTGGTTGGCCAGCATAACCATCAGGGTCGGCATGATCGCCAGGGTCAGCGGCACCTTGATGACGATCTTCGAGCCCTGCCCCTTCTGCGAGAACACGTTGACCGTGCCGTTGAGCTGGGAAATCTTGGTCTTCACCACGTCCATGCCGACACCACGGCCGGAGACATCGGAGATCTCGGTCTTGGTCGAGAAGCCCGGGGCGAAGATCAGGTTGTAGCACTCCAGGTCGGTCAGGCGGTCGGCGGCGTCCTTGTCCAGCAACCCCTTCTCCACCGCCTTGGCGCGGAGGATGTTGGCATCCATGCCCTTGCCGTCGTCGGTGATCATCAGGAGGATGTGGTCGCCTTCCTGCTCGGCGGAGAGCACCACGCGGCCTGTGCGCGGCTTGCCGGCGGCCTCGCGCTCCTCGGGCGTCTCGACGCCGTGGTCGACGGCGTTGCGCACCAGGTGGACCAGCGGGTCGGCCAGGGCTTCGACCAGGTTCTTGTCGAGGTCGGTCTCCTCGCCCACCAGCTCGAGGTTGATCTCTTTCTTCAGGTTGCGCGCCAGGTCGCGGACCAGGCGCGGGAAGCGGCCGAAGACCTTCTTGATCGGCTGCATGCGCGTCTTCATGACGGCGGTCTGCAGGTCGGCGGTGACCACGTCGAGGTTGGACACGGCCTTGGCCATGGACTCGTCGCCGCTGTTCAGGCCGAGGCGCACCAGGCGGTTACGCACCAGCACCAGCTCGCCGACCATGTTCATGATCTCGTCCAGGCGCGCAGTGTCCACGCGCACCGTGGTCTCGGCTTCGCTGGCGGGGGACGCGGCCTTGTCGGCCGCCGCCGGTGCAGGCGCCGCAGCGGGTTTGGCAGCAGGCTTGGGCGGCTCGGCGGCCTTCGGAGCCGCGAGCTTCGCGGCGGCAGCAGGCTTGGCGGCCGGTGCGGCAGCAGGCTTGGCCGGTGCCGCGGGTTTGGCGGGCGCGACCTCGGCAGCCTCGGCAACGAACTTGCCCTTGCCGTGCAGTTGGTCGAGCAGCGCTTCGAATTCGTCGTCGGTGATGTTGTCGCCGGCGCCGGGTGCAGCCGCCTGCGGGGCGGGTGCGGCAGAAGCCGGTGCGGCGGCTTCCGTCGCAGCGAACTTGCCCTTGCCATGCAACTGGTCGAGCAGCGCTTCGAACTCGTCGTCACTGATCTCGTCGCCCCCACCGGCAGCCGGTGCGGCAGGCGCGGGTGCGGCTGCGGCCGGCTTCGCCGATGCGGCGGCCTCGGTCGGCTCGGCAACGAACTTGCCCTTGCCATGCAACTGGTCGAGCAAGGCTTCGAATTCGTCGTCGCTGATCTCGTCGCTGCCGGCAGCGACTGCAGCAGGGGACGCCGGACTTTCGGCAGCAGGCGCGTCGAGCACGTTCAGCAGTTGCTCGAACTCGCTGTCGGTGATGTCGCCGGATGCGGCGGGAGCGGCCTCGGCGACCGGTTCAGGCTCGGGCTCGTACTCCGGCTCGGCGGCGGGCGCTTCCTCGTCGTCGCCACCCGGCTCGGCCAGCCGCGCCAGGGCGGCGAGCAGCTCGGGAGTGGCCGGCGTAGGCTCGGCACGCTCACGCACCTGGCTGAACATCTCGTTGACCGTATCCAGCGCCTGCAGGACCACGTCCATGAGCTCCGCCGTCACGCGGCGTTCGCCCTTGCGCAAGATGTCGAACACGTTCTCGGCGATGTGGCAGCACTCCACCAGCGCATTCAGCTGGAGGAAACCGGCACCACCCTTGACCGTGTGGAAGCCGCGGAAAATGGCATTGAGCAGATCCATATCGTCCGGACGGCTCTCGAGCTCGACCAGCTGTTCGGACAATTGCTCCAATATTTCGCCGGCCTCAACCAGGAAGTCCTGGAGGATTTCTTCATCGGCGTCGAAGCTCATTCGGTTGCTCCCTAGAATCCAAGGCTGGATAACAGATCATCGACATCGACCTGACCGGACACGACATCATCACGCTTATCGGCATTGATCTGCGGACCTTCACCCCTGGAAGGCTCTTTTTGTTTTTCTTTTTCAGCCACGAGCTCCGCACGGTCGTGCTGGATGCCGGCGAAACGATCAACGTCGCTGGCCATCAGTACCAGTTTCACCAGATTGCTCTCGACTTCGGTGACCAGCTGGGTAACGCGCTTGATCACCTGGCCGGTCAGGTCCTGGTAGTCCTGAGCGAGAAGGATGTCGTTCATTCTGGACGAAAGCTGCTCGGTGTCGCGTTGACTGCGAGCAAGGAAGGTCTCGATACGCTTGGCCAGGTCGCGGAACGCATCCGCGCCAATTTCCCGACGCATAAAGCGGCCCCACTCCTCACCCAGGCTCTGGGCTTCGTCGCCCAGCCCGTTGAGCAGCGGCGCGCTCTCTTCCACCAGGTCCATGGTCCGGTTGGCGGCCTTCTCCGTCATCTTCACTACGTAGGAGAGACGATCGGTGGCATCGGCGATCTGCGAGACCTCGGTGGCGTGAGGCAGGTGCGGGTCGATCTGGAAGTTGACGATCGCAGTGTGCAGCTCGCGCGTCAGCTTGCCGACTTCCTGGTAGAGCCCACGGTCACGGACCTTGTTGAGTTCATGGATGAGTTGCACGGCATCGCCGAAATTGCCTTTTTCAAGGGTCTCGACCAGCTCGCGCGCATGGTTTTTCAGGGTCGACTCTAGGTCTCCCGATTGGGAATCTTTCTGGTCCATGGCGTCCTCGCGACTGGCATCAGCCGTTGACCCGTTCGAAGATCTTCTCGATCTTCTCTTTGAGCACCTGGGCGGTGAAAGGCTTGACCACATAGCCATTCACACCGGCCTGGGCCGCTTCGATGATCTGGTCACGCTTGGCCTCGGCCGTCACCATCAGCACCGGCAGGTGCTTGAGGCGCTCGTCGGCACGCACGGCGCGCAACAGATCGATTCCGGTCATGCCGGGCATGTTCCAGTCGGTGACCAGGAAATCGAAATTGCCACTGTGCAGCATGGGTAGAGCGGTGGTGCCATCATCGGCCTCTGCGGTATTGGTGAAACCCAAGTCACGCAGGAGGTTCTTGATGATGCGTCTCATCGTCGAGAAATCGTCCACGATGAGGATTTTCATGTTCTTGTCCAAATCGACCTCCGTACAGTCCTAAACGCCCCCGAATAACGGGGGCGTCGATCAATCGAAAAACCGGCGTGCCGATCAGTGTGCTCGCCACTCGCCCAGCCGCGACCGTAAACGCGCGGCACATTGGCTGTGCAACTGGCTCACACGCGATTCACTGACCCCCAGCACTTCGCCGATTTCCTTCAAATTCAGCTCTTCGTCGTAATACAGCGCCAGTACCAGGCGCTCTCGTTCCGGCAGATTGGCGATGGCGTCAGCCAGCGCCGCCTGGAAGCGCTCGTCTTCCAGATCATTCGAAGGTTCGAGATGGGTGACTCCGGTATCTTCGTGCGTCGCGCCATGCTCACCGTCCTGCAACAGGTCGTCGAAGCTGAACAGGCGACTGCCCAAAGTGTCGCTCAGGATGCCGTAGTAATCTTCGAGACTCAATCCAAGTTCGGCCGCAACTTCCTGATCTTTAGCGTCTCGCCCGGTTCTCGCCTCAATTTTCCGGATGGCATCGCTCACCATCCGGGTGTTGCGGTGGACCGAACGTGGTGCCCAGTCCCCCTTCCTCACTTCGTCGAGCATGGCACCGCGGATGCGGATGCCGGCGTAGGTCTCGAAACTGGCGCCCTTGCTGGAATCGTATTTCTTCGAGGCTTCGAGCAGGCCGATCATGCCGGCCTGCATCAGGTCCTCCACCTGCACGTTGGCCGGCAGGCGGCCCAGCAGGTGGTAGGCGATACGTTTGACCAGCGGCGCGTAGCGCTCGATCAGCTGGTGCTGGGAATCCCTAGCCTGTGCCTTGTTGTACATACGAAGTCCACTAGCGGGTGTCATATGGCCGAATCCGCGATCGGTTGCTGCACCAGGCGCTCGACGAAGAACTCCAGATGACCGCGTGGGTTCGCCGGCAGGGGCCAGCTATCCACCTTCTGGGCAATCGCCTTGAACGCCAGGGCGCACTTCGAGCGCGGGAAGGCTTCGTAAACCGCGCGCTGCTTCTGCACGGCCTTGCGTACGGATTCGTCATAGGGCACCGCACCGACGTACTGCAAGGCCACATCCAGGAAGCGATCAGTCACTTTTGTCAGCTTAGCAAAGAGGTTGCGACCCTCCTGTGGACTGTGTGCCATGTTGGCCAATACGCGGAAACGGCTCATGCCGTAGTCGCGGTTGAGGAGCTTGATCAAAGCATAGGCGTCGGTGATGGAGGTGGGTTCGTCACAGACGACCACTATCACTTCCTGTGCCGCACGCACGAAGCTGACCACCGCATCGCCGATACCGGCGGCGGTGTCGATCACCAGCACATCGAGGTTGTCGCTGATCTCGCTGAAGGCCTGGATCAGGCCGGCGTGCTGCATGGGCGAGAGCTGCACCATGCTCTGGGTACCGGACGCTGCAGGAACGATGCGCACACCCCCGGGCCCTTGCAGCAGCACGTCTCGCAGGTCGCACTCGCCGGCGATAACGTCGGCCAGGGTGCGCTTGGCGGTGAGGCCGAGCAACACGTCGACGTTGGCCAGGCCGAGGTCGGCGTCCAGCAGCATGACCCGGCGACCGAGATCGGCGAGGGCCAGCGAGAGGTTCACCGACACGTTGGTCTTGCCGACGCCACCCTTGCCGCCGGTCACAGCAATCACCTGTACGGGATGCAAACTACCCATTTATCACACCTTGTCTCACGTCGACTGGGCCACTTGGCGGGCTCGGGCCACTCATCCGGAGTGGCTTGGGGTTCTAACCGACTCGGCGGGCCGGATTCTGGTACAGGCCGGCGAAGAGGTCGGCCATGGCTTCTTCGCTGGGGTCTTCCGGGGTCTGCAGGCTGACCGCACGACTCACCAGCTGGTGGCTGCGGGGCACCTGCAGGTCATCCGGAATCCTAGGCCCATCAGCGAGATAGGCTACCGGGAGATGCTGGCCGATAGCCAGTCCTAAAACCTCTCCCAGGCTCGCCGCTTCGTCGAGCTTGGTCAGGATGCAGCCGGAAAGACCGCAGCGCTTGTAACTATGGTAGGCCGCCTTTAGCACTTGGCTCTGACTGGTTGCGGCCAGCACCAGATAATTCCTGGCTTTGACTCCTCTGCTGGCCAACGTTTCCAACTGCATTTTAAGCGCAGGATCGGCTGCCGGCAGGCCCGCCGTATCGATCAGCACCACGCGCTTGCGCGCCAGGGGCGCCAGGGCCTGGGTCAGGGACTGGCCCGGGTCGACGTGGGTCACGGAGACGTTGAGGATGCGCCCGAGGGTCTTGAGTTGCTCCTGGGCGCCGATGCGATAGCTGTCCATGCTCACCAGGGCGATCTGCTGGGCGCCGTACTTGAGCACGTAGCGCGCAGCCAGCTTGGCCAGGGTGGTGGTCTTGCCCATGCCGGCAGGGCCGACCAGGGCGATCACTCCACCCTCCTCCAGCGGCTCCTGCTGCGGGGTGCGGATGGCATGGGCCAGGTGGGCCAGGACCATGCGCCAGGCCTGGCGCGGGTCCTTGACCGAAGCGACGCGCTCCATCAGCGCCCGCGAAAGTTCAGCAGACAGGCCCATGCGCTGCAGGCGACGCCAGAGGCCGGCCTGCTGCGGGCGGCGGCTCTGCATCTGGCCCCAGGCGATGGAGCCGAGTTGTACTTCGATCAGCTCACGCAGGCCGTTGAGCTCGAAACGCATGGCGTCCAGGCTGCGCTGGTCGGCGGCGGCCGGCGCGGCGGGCCTGGCCGGAGCGGCGGCGGGAGACGGGGCCACCGGCGCGGCGGACGGGCGCTCCAGGCGCGACGAACGCATGGCGGCGGCGAGGCTTTCCGGGGACAGCTCCGAGCGGTCGGCGATCAGCTGGCGGTTCTTGCCGGCATCGGCCTGGCCACCGCGGTTGCTCAGCTCCGCGTGGGCCTCGGCGATGCGGGCCTGGGTGCGGCGCAGCTCGGCTTCGAGGGCCGGGTTGGGCTTGCTCGGCGCGGGAGCCGGCATGGGATAGTCGAGCGCGGCGGTGATCTCCACGCCACCTGCGACCCGACGGGTGCCGATGATGGAGGCATCCGCGCCCAGTTCGTCCCGCACCAGTTTCATGGCCTGGCGCATATCCGCAGCGAAGAAGCGTTTGACCTGCATGGCCTGTGACCTCGGTTAGTTCTGCCCCACAGTCGCGACTATGGTGACCTGCTTGTTGTCCGGTATTTCCTGGTAGGCCAGCACGTGCATGGTTGGCACGGCGAGCCTTGCGAAGCGCGACAGCATCGCCCGGATCGGCCCGGCCACCAGCAGGATGGCCTGCTTGCCGAGCATCTCCTGGCGCTGCGCCGCTTCCACCAGGGAACGTTGCAGCTTCTCGGCCATGCCAGGCTCCAGGAGGATGCCATCCTCGGAGCCTTGCCCGGCCTTCTGCATGCTACTGAGCAATATCTGTTCCAACCTGGGCTCCAGGGTGATCACAGGCAGCTCCGGCTCTAGTCCCACAATGCTTTGCACGATTGCGCGGGCGAGCGCCACGCGAACCGCTGCCACCATAGCGGCGGGATCTTGACTCTTCGGGGCGACGTTGGCGATCGCCTCGGCGATGGTGCGGATGTCGCGCACCGGTACCTGCTCCTGCAGCAGCGCTTGCAGCACCTTGAGCAGGGTCGAGAGCGACACCAGGCCCGGCACCAGTTCCTCGGCCAGCTTCGGCGAGCTCTTGGCCAGCAATTGCATGAGCTGCTGCACCTCCTCGTGCCCGAGCAACTCGTGGGCGTGCTTGTGCAGGATCTGGTTGAGGTGGGTGGCGACCACGGTGCTGGCGTCCACCACCGTGTAGCCGAGGGACTGCGCCTGGTCGCGCTGGCTGCCATCGATCCATACGGCTTCCAGGCCGAACGCCGGATCCTTGGCGGCGATGCCATTGAGGGTGCCGAATACCTGGCCCGGGTTGATCGCCAGCTCGCGATCCGGGTAGACCTCCGCCTCGGCCACGCTGACGCCCATCAGGGTCAGGCGATAGGCGTTGGGCAGCAGGTCGAGGTTGTCGCGGATGTGCACCGAGGGCATGAGGAAGCCCATTTCCTGGGACAGCTTCTTGCGCACGCCCTTGATCCGGGTGAGCAGTTGCCCCCCCTGGTTGCGGTCCACCAGGGGGATCAGCCGGTAGCCGACCTCGAGGCCGACCATGTCCACCGGGGTGACGTCGTCCCAGCCCAGCTCCTTGGTCTCCGGGGCGCGCTGGGCGGGTAGCAGTTCCTGCTGGCGCTGCGCTTCCTGGACGGCCACCTCCTTCTCCTTCTGGCCCTTGCGCCAGATCCACCAGGCACCGCCGGCGGCGATCAGGCCGAGGCCGAGGAAGGACACGTGGGGCATGCCCGGGACCAGGCCCATGGCGATGAGGATGGCGGCGGAAACGGCCAGGGCCTTGGGCGAGGCGAACATCTGGCGGTTGACCTGCTGGCCCATGTCCTCGGAGCTGGAGACGCGGGTCACCATGATCGCGGCGGCGGTGGACAGCAGCAGAGAGGGGATCTGCGCCACCAGGCCATCACCGATGGTCAGCAGGGAGTAGATGCGCCCGGCGTCGCCGAAGGTCAGGCCGTGCTGGATGATGCCGATGGCCATGCCGCCGATCAGGTTGATGAACAGGATCAGCAGGCCGGCGATGGCGTCACCGCGGACGAACTTGCTGGCACCGTCCATGGAACCGTAGAAGTCGGCTTCCTGGGAGACTTCGGCGCGGCGCTTCTTGGCCTCGACCTGATCGATGATGCCGGCGTTGAGGTCGGCGTCGATCGCCATCTGCTTGCCGGGCATGGCGTCCAGGGTGAAACGCGCGCTCACCTCGGAGATACGCCCGGCACCCTTGGTGACCACGACGAAGTTGATGATCATCAAGATCGCGAAGATCACCGCACCGACCACGTAGTTGCCGCCGATGACCACCTCACCGAAGGCCTGGATCACCTTGCCCGCGGCATCGTGGCCGTCCTGGCCGTGGAGCAGCACCACGCGGCTGGACGCCACGTTCAGTGCCAGGCGCAGCAGGGTCGAGACCAGCAGGATGGTGGGGAAGACCGCGAAGTCCAGCGGGCGCAGGGCGTAGACGCTGACCAGCAGGACCACGATGGAGAGGGCGATGTTGAAGGTGAAGAACACGTCCAGAAGGAACGGCGGCACCGGCAACGTCATCATGCCGAGCATGATCAGCACCAGCAGCGGCACCCCCAGGTTGCCCCTGGAAAGGCTGGCGAAGTTGCCGCGCACGTTGCCGATCAGTTGCGAACGATCCAAATCTCTACCCTCACGCAATGGCGAAACACAGCCCTCGCCCATTCAATCTTTTGACGCGCGGATGCGCGCTGGAGGGCTTGTGCAAGAAGCTCACCAACTTCGCCGGAATCGGCTTTTCAGAGGGGTTGCAGGGGCAGTGGCCGACCGCCCGCGGGTCAGTCGTCGCGGCGCAGGTCGGCAGGGATCGGCGGCTCCGCCAGGGGCGCGGGGCGCTTGCCCTTGCCGGCGCGGAACTGCTTGAGCTGGTAGACGTAGGCCAGCACCTGGGCGACCGCCAGGTACAGGCCGGCGGGGATTTCCTGGTCCAGTTCGGTGGAGTAGAACACCGCCCGCGCCAGGGCCGGGGACTCCAGCACGGTGATCTTGTGCTCCTGGGCGATCTCGCGAATCTTCAGGGCGGTGAAGTCGTTGCCCTTGGCCAGCAGCAACGGCGCCGTGCCCTTGGCCGGGTCGTACTTCAGGGCCACGGCGAAGTGGGTCGGGTTGGTGATCACCACGTCGGCCTGGGGCACGGCGGACATCATGCGGCGCTCAGCCATCTCGCGCTGCATGCGCCGGATGCGCGACTTGACCTCGGGCTTGCCCTCGCTGTCCTTGTACTCGTCGCGCACTTCCTGCTTGGTCATCATCAGCTTCTGCTTGTTGTCCCAGAGCTGGTAGGGCACGTCGATGGCGGCGATCAGGATCAGGCCGCAGGCCAGCCAGACCGCACTCCAGCCCACCACCTGGACACTGTGCAGGATGGCCTGCTCCAGCGGCTCGTGGGCGATGGCCAGGAGATCGTCGGCATCCGAGGACAGCACCATCAGCGCCACCATCAGGATCAGCCCGAACTTACCCAGCGCCTTGAGCAGCTCCACCACCGCGTGCATGGAGAACATGCGCTTGAGGCCGGACAGCGGGTTCATGCGGCTGAACTTGGGTGCCAGCGCCTCGAAGGAGAACAGCCAGCCACCCAGGGAGATGGGCGCCACCAGGGAGACGATGAGCAGGGTCACCAGCAGCGGCGTGATGGCCGAGAGCGCCATCTGACCAGACTGCAACAACCACAACGCCATGCTGCGCTCATCCATCAGCACCTCGCGCGGCAGGGTGAAGTTGGACTGCATCATGCGCATCATCATGTCCGCCAGGCCGCCGCCGGAGGCCAGCACGCCCCCTGCGCCGCCCAGGGTGATGGCGAGGGTGTTGAGCTCCCTGGAACGGGCGATCTGCCCTTTCTCGCGCGCCTCCTGCTGGCGTTTCGCCGTGGGTTCTTCGCTCTTGTCCGCCCCGCTCTCACTCTCCGCCATGGCGCACCTCGGCAGCAGGCCCGGCTAACCGGCCGGGACGGGCAATGGGCTGCGCACAGCCAAGCTGGACGATCATCAGCGCGCCCTCGCCAGCTCGCGCAGGAGCTGCAAGGCGTCGGAGGCGAGGATCTGGTACTGGGCGAGGATGTCGGCCATGCCGATCCAGATGATCACCAGGCCCAGGGCCACCGTCAGCGGGAAGCCGATGGAGAAGATGTTCAGTTGCGGCGCCGCGCGGGTCATCACGCCGAAGGCGATGTTGACCACCAGCAGCGCGGTGATCGCCGGCAGCGCCAGCAGCAGGCCGGCGCCGAGCACCCAGCCGAGCTTGGTGGCCAGCTCCCAGTAATGCGCGGCCATCAGGCCGCCTCCCACCGGCAGGGTGACGAAGCTCTCGGCGAGCACCTCGAACACCACCAGGTGGCCGTTCATGGCCAGGAACAGCAGGGTCACCAGCATGGTGAAGAACTGCCCGATCACCGGCACCGAGACGCCGTTGGTGGGGTCGACCATCGAGGCGAAACCCAGGCCCATCTGCACCGCGAGGATCTGCCCGGCGACGACAAAGGCGTGGAAGAACAGTTGCAGGGCGAAGCCCATCACCGCGCCGACCAGGATCTGTTCGGCGATCAGCAGGAAGGATTGCAGGCTGATGGCATCCACCACCGGCATCGGCGGCAGCGAAGGCGCCAGCACCGTGGTGATGCCGAGGGCCAGGTACAGCCGCACCCGGGTCGGCACCAGCTGGGTGCCGATCAGCGGCATGGTCATCAGCAGGGAGGCGATGCGGAACAGCGGCAACAGGTAGCCGCCGAGCATCCCGCCGATCTGCGCCGCACTCAGCTCGAACATGTCAGCCGATCAGCATGGGGATGTTGTGGTAGAGGTTGGTCATGTACTCCATCAGCTCGCGGGTCAGCCAGGGCCCGGCCCACATGAGCGAGATCAGCATCACCAACAGGCGCGGCAGGAAGCTCAGGGTCTGCTCGTTGATCTGCGTGGCGGCCTGGAACATGGCGACGATGAGGCCCACCACCAGGCTGGGCACCACGAGGATGCCGACGATCACGCAGGTCAGCCACAGCGCTTCGCGGAACAGGTCGACAGCGACTTCGGGCGTCATGGCTAAACCCCTCCAAAGCTTCCGGCGAGCGTGCCGATGATCAGCGCCCAGCCATCCACGAGCACGAACAGCATGATCTTGAACGGCAGCGAGATGATCAGCGGCGACAGCATCATCATGCCCATCGCCATCAGCACGCTGGCCACCACCAGGTCGATGATCAGGAACGGGATGAAGATCATGAAGCCGATCTGGAATGCGGTCTTCAGCTCGGACGTGATGAAGGCCGGGATCAGGATGGTCAGCGGCGCGGCGTCGGGCGACTGGATGTCGGTGCGCTTGGACAGGCGCACGAACAGCTCCAGGTCGCTGGAGCGGGTCTGCGCCAGCATGAAGTTCTTCACCGGCACCTCGGCGCGCTTGATCGCCTCCTGCGCCGGCAACTGCTCGTTGAGGTAGGGCTGCAGGGCGTCGCGGTTCACCTGGTCGAACACCGGCCCCATGATGAACATCGTCAGGAACAGCGCCATGCCGGTGAGGATCTGGTTCGATGGCGTCTGCTGCAGGCCCAGCGCCTGGCGCAGGATGGAGAAGACGATGATGATCCGGGTGAAGCTGGTCATCAGCATGACGAACGCCGGGATGAAGCTCAGCGCCGTCATGATCAGCAGGATCTGCAGGCTGACCGAGTATTCCTGCTGGCCTTCGGCGTTGGTCGACAGCGTGATGGCGGAGATCGACAGCGGGTCGTCGGCGCCCAGCGCCAGAGGTGCCGCCAGTGCCAGCAGCAGGGCGATCAGGATGCGCCAGTAACCCATCAGCTCTTGTCCTTGTCCTTGCCCAGCAACTCCATCAGGCGCTGGGCGAATTCCGGGGTTGCGGGCTCGGCGTCGGGCATGTGCACCGGCTCCTTGAGCACATGCAGCGGGGTGATGCGCCCGGCGGTCAGGCCGAGGAGTATCTGTTCGCCACCCACCTGCACCAGCACCAGCCGATCACGCGGCCCCAGCGCCTGGCTTGCGATCAGCTTGATCACCTGGCCGCCTCGGGGGCTCATCTGCTGGACCCGGCGCAGCAGCCAGGCGAGCAGGAAGATCACGCCCACCACCAGCAGCAGGCCGATAGTGAGCTGCCCGAGCTGTGCGGCAACACCGCCGCCGGCATTGACCACCGGAGCCGCTGCAGCGGGGGCCGCCATCGTCATCGGGGTGGCAGAGGCCGCCGGTGCGACCGGCTCGGCGGCGAAGGCCACCAGGGGCAGGCAGAGCAATGCGAACAGGAGTCGGCGCATGGTGTCAGCGCAGCTTCTTGATGCGTTCGCTGGGGCTGATCACGTCGGTCAGGCGGATGCCGAACTTCTCGTTGACCACAACGACCTCGCCATGGGCGATCAGGGTGCCGTTGACCAGCACGTCCAGCGGCTCGCCAGCCAGGCGGTCCAGCTCGATCACCGACCCCTGGTTCAACTGCAGCAGGTTGCGGATGGTGATGTCGGTGTTGCCCACTTCCATGGAGATCGACACCGGGATGTCGAGGATCACGTCGAGGTTGGGACCATCCAGGCTCACCGGCGCGTTGGAGCGCGGCATGCTGCCGAACTCTTCCATCGGCGCACGCGGATTGGACGGTGCCGCAGCGGCAGCCCCTTGGTTCATCAGCGCGTCGATATCGTCCTGGCTGGCCTCGTCGCCGGCCTCGGCCAGGGCCGCCGCCCACTCGTCGGCGAGCGCCTGTTCCTCGGGGGTGGTGTTTTCTTCGTCTGCCATCGGTTGACCTCGGCTGGCTCAAATGGGGTGTGGAGCGACCGTCAACGCTGGCGGTCGATCGGATCGAGAATCTGCAGGGCCAGGTTGCCCTTGTGGGCCCCCAGCTTGGCCTTGAAGGCCGGCACGCCGTTGGCGCGCATGATCATGTGCTCGGGCATCTCCACCGGGATCACGTCGCCCGGCTGCATGTGCAGGATGTCGCGCAGGCGTAGCTGGCGGCGGACCACGGTGGCGCCGACCGGCACGCTGACGTCGAGGATGTCCTCGCGCAGGGCCTTGATCCAGCGCTCGTCCTGGTCATCGACATCGGACTGGAAGCCGGCGTCGAGCATCTCGCGGATCGGCTCGATCATCGAGTAGGGCATGGTGATGTGCAGGTCGCCGCCGCCGCCATCGAGCTCGATGTGGAAGGTGGAGACCACGATCACCTCGCTGGGGCTGACGATGTTGGCCAGTGCCGGGTTCACTTCGGAGTTGATGTACTCGAAGTTCACGTCCATCACCGCGTGCCAGGCTTCCTTCAGGTCGACGAAGGCCTGGTCCAGCACCATGCGCACCACGCGCAGCTCGGTGGGGGTGAATTCCCGGCCCTCGATCTTGGCGTGACGGCCGTCACCGCCGAAGAAGTTGTCCACCAGCTTGAACACCAGCTTGGCGTCTAGGATGAACAGGCCGGTGCCGCGCAGCGGCTTCATCTTCACCAGGTTGAGGCTGGTGGGCACGTACAGCGAATGCACGTATTCACCGAACTTCATCACCTGCACGCCGCCCACCGCCACGTCCGCCGAGCGGCGCAGCAGGTTGAACATGCTGATGCGGGTGTAACGGGCAAAGCGCTCGTTGATCATCTCCAGGGTCGGCATGCGTCCGCGGACGATGCGATCCTGGCTGGTCAGGTCGTAGCTCTTGACGCTCCCGGGTTCCGCGTCGTTCTCGGTCTCGACCAGGCCGTCGTCGACGCCGTGGAGCAGCGCGTCGATCTCGTCCTGGGAAAGCAGGTCTTGGACTGCCATCGGTCTCCCCTGCTACTGCAATACGAAATTGGTGAACAGCACTTGTTCGATCGCCACCTTGCCGGTCTGCGCCTTGGCCACTTCCTGGATGGTCGCTGTCGCCTGCTGGCGCAGCATCTCCTTGCCAACCGGCGTGACCAGAGTGTCAAAGGTCTGGCTGGAAAAGAGCATCACCAGCTTGTTGCGCACCACCGGCATATGCACCTTCAGCGCGTCCATCTCGGCCTTGTCGCGGCCCATCAGCGCGACGGTCACCTGCATGTAGCGCTGATGGCCGTTCTGGTTGAAGTTGACCACAAAGGCCGGGGCCAGGGGTTCGTACAAGGCGATCTGCTTGACCGGAGCGGCATGCTCGGCAGCTGCCTCGGCGTCCTTGGCATCATCTTTCTTGGCATCGCCACGACCGAGCAGGAACCAGGTCGCTCCGACCGAGGCGCCCACCACCAGCAGCAGCACGACGACGAGCAGGATGATCAGTTTGAGCTTGCTCTTGCCAGCCGGCTTCTCGTCGCTGCCCGCGTCTGCCTTCGCTTCTTTCTTCGCCATGCCAAAATTCCGTCGCTGATTCGGGTTCACACCCGCATTCAATGGGTTGAGAGCAAGTGTTATGCCAGCTTCTCAACAAAACGCCGCAGCGGATATACCAGTGTCCTCGGCGCCTGTCACCCACGAAAAAGGCGCCCGGTGGCTTTTCGTTCAGCCACCGGGCGCCTTCAGTCTAGAACATGGCGATTGCCGGGATACGGATCAGGCGTAGTAGTCCACCAGGCCGCGCCCACTGCTTGCCGTGGGGCTGCGGATCTCGCTGATGCCGACGGCGATCTCCTCATCGCCGCCCCCACCCAGGTGCGAGGTGCCGCCATTGCCCCGGCCGCCGCCACCGTCGTTGCTCTGCTGGCCCTGCCAGCCACGGTTCAGCGACTGGTCGGAGACGTTGACATCCAACTGGTTCATGCCCTGCTGCGAGAACATGTCGCGCAGCCGGTGCATCTGCCCTTCCAGTGCGTCGCGCACCCCGGCGTTGGGGCTGGCGAAGGTCACCTGGGTCTGGTCCTGGTTCATGTGGATGCGCACTTCCAGGCGCCCCAGTTCCTGCGGGTCAAGCTGGATCTCCGCCGACTTGAGGTTCTGGCTGGACAGCCACATGACCCGGTCGACCACCGCCTCGCTCCACCCCCCTGGTTCATCGCCACCGGCTGGCCGGGGACCAGCGCGGGTGTGCGCTGGGCCATGGCCGACTGCTGGCTGATGGCCTGGCCGAGGGCGTTGAGGCGGCTGTCGAGGACTTCACTGCGGATTTCCGACTTGCTCTCGCCCAGGCCCTGGGTCAGTTGCTCGGAGAGTTCGGCCACCGGCAGCTCGACATCCACCGGGGCCTCGGTCGTCTCCGCCGGCTTGTCGGAGAACGCGGCCATGGCGCTGGCGAAACTCTGCCCGGCACTGGCCGAGTTCTGCGTGGTGACGGTGGTGGTGGTGGCGACCTGGACCTGGTCGCCCTCGCCGGTGGCCTGCAGGCCGACCTGCATGCCGGCGAAGCCCTGCAGCGGGTCCGCCTGCGCGTCGACCTCCAGGGTGGAGGTGCCGGGGGTGGTCGCGGCGACGCCGGGCAGCCCGGTGGGCAGCGTGATTTCCGGCGCCGGTGGCTCGACCACCGGCGGTGCGATCTGGCCGCTCATGGCCATCAGCAGCAGCGGGTCGATCACCGGGTCCTCGGGCTGGGTGCCGTCGCTGGCGGTGACGGTGTCGTCGCCGGCATCGCTCCCCCCCCCGCTTCCCTTTCCGCTGTCGCGGTCGGCCGGCAAGTCGTTGCCGCTATCGGCAACCGTCGACGGCTTGCCGGTGCTGTCGTTGGCCGGCCGATCCGCCGAATCGTCCGCCTTGCGGGTGTCATCGGGCTTGTCGCGGGCGGGCTTGGCCGCCGGCTCGTTTCGTTCTACAGGCTTGGCCTGCTGCTCCTTCGCATACACCTGGGCAAAGCTGGGAGCCGCATTCCTGCTGGGCTCCGGGGCTTTCACCTGGGCTTTTGCCGCCTGCACTTTCGGCTTCACATCAGGGCTGGCCTGCAGAAGCATATCGGTGGCAACGGGCATGGGCACTCTCCGCTGAGGGGTTGGTTCGTGCCAGGGGTTTTGCAAGGGGCGGGCCAAGTTCCAGCCGCGCAGGGAAACGGTGCTTCAGAAGCTGTGGCGCTGGCGCTCGGAGCGGAACAGGATGCGCACGATGGCGAACTCGCGCTCGATGCGCTCGACCAGGTCCGGCGCATCTTCCAGGCGCTCGCGGCGAGCGCTCTCCTCCAGCTGCTTGCACAGGCTCGCCAGCAACGGCGCGCCCATGTTGCTGCAACTGCCCTTGAAACTGTGCGCGGCAAGGCGCAAGGCCTGTGCGTCCTGCTGGTCGCAGGCCTGGTGGAGCAGGCGCACGCGCTCTTCCGAGTCGACCAGGAAGGTGTCCAGCAACACCGGGTACTCGTCTTCCATGACTTCCTGCAAAGCGGCCAGTACGCCATTGTCGATATGCAGATCGGACAACCGGATCACTCCTTGAACGACACGATGGGAATCAGGATGGGCGCGGCCAGACGAACTCCACGCGGATGCCCTTGCCATCCTCCGGCAAGTCGCAGCGCGCGGCAAGCTGTCTGACCAGGGTCAGGCCACGGCCGCTGAGGCGGGAAGTATCCGCTGTGCGCGCCAACACCGCACGCGCATCGAAGCCCTTGCCGCTGTCCTCGACCCGCATCGATAGGCGGCCACCCTCCTCGCCCTCGGGAAGCAGTTCGAGGTGGACGCGCACATGGCCGTCCTCCAGGCATGCAAGGCGCAAGGCACGCTCGCGATAGTACTCGGCGAACCCGCGCGCATCGCGCTTGAGCGATGAGTCCAGGCCCAGCACGCCGTGCTCCAGTGCGTTGGAGTAGAGCTCGGCGAGCACAGTGTAGAGCGCCCCGCCCTGGTCGCGCAGGCCCTGCACCTCCAGCAGCAGTTGCAGGAGTAGCGGCAGGGGGTTGAAGCGCTTGAGGGTCTGGGCGCGGAACTCGAAGCAGGCGGACCAGTCCAGCGGGCTCAGTTGGCCGCTGTCGGTGAAGGCCAGTTGCGGACGCTGCTGGAGGTCCTCGACGAGCGACACCTCGATCATGCTGACGTCGTCCTGCGCCTCGCCACGGAATGCGGCCAGGGTGCGCTGGATCTCGTCGAACAGCTGCTCGGGGCGGGTGTTGCCGGCGAACACCTGCTGCAGGCGTTCGTCACCGAACAGCTCGCCGGCTTCGTTGCGGGTCTCCAGCACGCCGTCGGACCAGAGGAACACGCGATCACCGACTTCTATCGGGTAGACCTCGTACTTGGCATCGAACACCGCGGGGTCGAGCACCCCGAGCGGCAGGTGCCGCGACACCAGCGGTACCACCGGGCTGCCGTCGGCACAGCGCAGGTAACCGTCGGGCAGGCCACCGTTCCACACCTCCAGCACGCGGCGCTGGAAGCTGAGGTTGAGCAGGGTCGCACAGCAAAACACTCCCACCGGCAGGATGCGCTTCAGCTTGGCGTTCATCTCTCGGAGGATGTCGGCCATGGCGTAGCCCTTGGCAGTCATCCCATAGAACACCTCGGCCAGCGGCATTGCGCCGATGGCAGCCGGCAAGCCATGGCCGGTGAAGTCGCCAAGCAGCACGTGCATGCCGCCTGAGGGCTTGAACGCAGCCAGCAGGAGGTCGCCGTTGAACAGCGCGTAGGGCGATTGCAGGTAGCGGATGTTGGAGGCGTTGAGGCAGCCGGAGTGGGCCACCTTGTCGAACACCGCCTTGGCCACACGCTGCTCGGTGAGCAAGTGCTCGTTGTGCTTGGCGATCAGGTCGCGCTGGTGCAGGACCGTCTCCTGCAGGCGGCGCAGGCGATCCATGGCCTTGATCTTGGCTTCGAGGATGACGCGGTTGTAGGGCTTGGCGAGAAAATCGTCACCACCGGCTTCCAGGCAGCGCACGAGGGCTTCGTTCTCGGTCAGCGAGGTGAGGAAGATGATCGGCACCAGCTCCTCGCCAGCCAGTTGCTTGATCCGGCGCGCGGCCTCGAAGCCGTCCATGACCGGCATCAGGGCATCCATCAGGACCATGTCCGGCCGCTCCTGCTCGAACAGCGCCACCGCTTCCAGGCCATTGGCCGCCGTCAGGGCACGGTGGCCCTGGCGGTTGACGATGGTGGAGAGCAGCATGCGGTCGGCTGCGTTGTCCTCGGCGATGAGGATCGACAGGCGGGCCGACATGGCGGTTTCAGGCAATCTGGAACAGCTGTTCGAAGTTGGAGATGGCGAGGATCTTGCGGACGTCGGGGTTGCAGTTGACCAGGCGGATCTGCGCGCTGTCGCCGCCTGCGTGGTCACGCAGCAGGAGCAGCATGCCCAGGGCCGAGCTGTCGAGGTAGGTGGTGCCCTTGAGGTCCACCACGTAGCGCGTGGGGTGGATGCTCACGCGCTCGTAGGCGTCGCGAAATTCCTGGTGGGCCCCGAAATCGAAACGTCCCTGGATGACGATGGTCAACTCTTGCCCGTCGCTCGAAGGCAGCGAGGTGATGGCCATGCAAGACTCCTTGATCAGATGAAAACGCGTGCTGAAGATTTAGCACCCGCCTGGAGCCTCGGCAACCGCGATTTAGCGTTCCTCACGCCCGATGAGGCGTTGCGAGAGCTCGTCGAGCAGCTTCTGCTCGCGCTTGTCCTGGATCGCCCGCGCTTCGTCGATGTAGCGCTGCACCAGTTTCTTCAGGCCTTCCAGGCGTGCGTAGCGCTGCTGCCAGGCCTCACGCGCCTTCACCAGGTTCTCGCGGTGCCAGGCCACGCTCTGGGTCTGCTGGGCGACGGCCGTTTCCAATTGCGAGAGAAAGCGCTGGTAGTTGGTCAGCCACTGGCCGGAGACGCCCTTGCTGCCCTGGGTGATCCACTGCTGCTGGTAGTCGGACCGAAAACGCTCGAGATCGCCGAGCTTGCCTTCGGCCTGGCCGAGCAGGCCCTGGCAGTGGCCGACCTGGCGGGCGGCGTCGCGTTCGGCTTTCTGCGCCATTTCCACGACGGGGGCCAGGCGCGCGGCGCGGTCACGGGCCATGGATCATCAGCCCGCGTTGCCGGTGTTCAATACCGCTGCCAGGCGCTCGACACTCTGCGCCAGCGGCTCGCTTTCGTTGAGCCCCTGGTGGAGGTAGCGGGCCATGGCCGGTTGCCGGGCGATGGCCAGGTCGGTGTCGGCGTCTCCACCGGCGACATAGGCCCCGACGCTGATCAGGTCGCGGCTCTGCTGGTAGCGCGACCAAAGTTGCTTGAAGCGCTGGGCCAGCTTCATGTGCTCCGGGCTGACCACCTGGGGCATGACCCGGCTGATCGACGCCTCGATATCGATGGCGGGATAGTGCCCCTCCTCCGCCAGGCGTCGTGACAGCACGAAGTGACCATCGAGCACGCCACGTGCAGCGTCGGCGATGGGGTCCTGCTGGTCGTCGCCCTCGGAAAGCACGGTGTAGAAGGCGGTGATGGAACCCCCGCCCTTCTCGCCATTGCCGGCACGCTCCACCAACTTGGGCAGCTTGGCGAACACCGATGGCGGGTAGCCCTTGGTCGCCGGGGGCTCGCCGATGGCCAGGGCGATCTCGCGCTGGGCCTGGGCGAAGCGGGTCAGCGAATCCATCAGCAGCAGGACGTTCTTGCCCTTGTCGCGGAAGTACTCGGCGATGCGCGTGCAGTACATGGCGGCGCGCATGCGCATCAGCGGGGCGTCGTCCGCAGGTGATGCGACCACCACGGAGCGCTTGATGCCCTCCTCGCCGAGGATGTGCTCGATGAATTCCTTGACCTCGCGGCCCCGCTCGCCGATCAGGCCGACCACGATGATCTCCGCCTCGGTGAAGCGGGTCATCATGCCCAGCAGCACCGACTTGCCGACACCGGTGCCGGCGAACAGGCCGAGGCGCTGGCCCCGGCCCACGGTGAGCAGGCCGTTGATGGAGCGGATGCCGACGTCCAGCGGCACGGAAATGGGGTCGCGGTTGAGCGGGTTGATCACCGGGCCGTCCATCGCCACCCAGTCCTCGGCCTTCATCCCGCCCTTGCCGTCCAGGGCGCGACCGGCGCCATCGAGCACGCGACCGAGCATGGACATGCCCATGGGCAGGCGGCCGGTATCGGGCAGCGGCACCACGCGCGCGCCAGGGGCGATGCCGGCGAGGCTGCCCACGGGCATCAGGTAGATCTTGTTGCCGGAAAAGCCCATCACCTCGCCTTCGACCTGCACCGGGTGGTAGCTGTCGTCGTTGATCACCAGGCAGCGGCTGCCGATCGCGGCGCGCAGGCCCTCGGCCTCGAGGGTGAGGCCGACCATGCGCAGCAGGCGCCCTTCCACCACCGGCTGGGTGGGCAGCCGTACGGCATCGGCGTAGCCGCCGAGGCGCTTGGCGAAGCTGGTGCGTTCAAGACGCATGGGGCGGTTCCGGGGAACTCAGGTCGATGGCGATGTCGGCAGCCGGCGGGTGGACCTTCTGCTCGCGCTGCTGGTCGAAGAGCTGCTTGAGCGCCTGGCTCATGCGCGTCTCGATACTGGCGTCGACGCGGCTGTGCTCGGTCTCGATGCGGCAGCCACCGGGCAGCAGCGTCTCGTCCTCGAGGATGCGCCAGGTCTCTTCGTGGCGCTCGCGCAGTGCCTTGACCAGCTCGAAGTCCTGCGGGTTTATGTGGATGCGCAAGTTGCTGGCGCCCATGGGCAACAGTTTCAGGGCCTCACGCAGGATCTGGCGGATCTGGCTGGAGTCCATCGCCAGCTCGCGCTGGATGATCTGCCGGGTCATCTGACCGATCAGGTGCACCATGGCCTCTTCCAGTTGCTGGTCCTGTTCGGCGATGGGTGCCATGAGCTGGCCCATGAGGCTTTCCAGGGACTCCAGGCGCGCGTTGGTGGCCACCTCGGCCTCCTGCCGCGCCTTGATCTGGCCGGCGTGGAAACCGTCCTTCTCGCCGGTGGCGAAACCCTCGTTGTAGGCATCCTGGCGGATCGCCTCCAGCTCATCGAGCGTCAGCGGCTTGACGGCCTCGGGCTCGACCTCCTCGATCGCCTGGGGCGCTTCCATCGTCGGGAGGGATTCGGCAGCGGCCGGTTCGTCCGGCTGCCGGACGGGCTCGACCGGCTCCTCGGCCACATCGGCGGGCCCCTCGGGGTCGAAGCTGGGCAGGGACCAGCGGTCGAAGGCGCTCACGTCCTTGGCGCGGATCAGCTCGCTCTGCGCTTCCTTGGTAGCCATCGGGCGGGCCTCAGATCATTTCTTCGCCGCCCTTGCCGCCGAGCACGATTTCTCCGGCTTCGGCCATGCGACGGGCGATGGTGAGGATTTCCTTCTGCGCGGTCTCGACGTCGCTGACGCGGACCGGGCCCTTGGCCTCGAGGTCGTCGCGCAGCAGCTCGGCCGCTCGCTTGGACATGTTCTTGAAGACCTTCTCCTTGATCGCCTCGTCCGACCCCTTGAGGGCCAGCACCAGCACATCGGAGGACACCTCGCGCATCAGCGCCTGGATGCCGCGGTCGTCGACGTCGGCCAGGTTGTCGAAGACGAACATCAGATCCTCGATCTGGCTGGACAGGTCCTCGTCCACCTCGCGGATGGAGTCCATGAGCTGGCCCTCAACCGAGCTGTCGAGGAAGTTCATGATGTCCGCCGCGCGCTTCACGCCACCCATGGTGGTGCGGGTGGAACTGGCGTTGCCGGCGAACTGCTTCTCGAGGATCAGGTTGAGTTCCTTGAGCGCGGAAGGCTGCACGGTGTTCAGCGAGGAGACGCGCAGGATGATGTCCAGGCGCACCTTGTGGTCGAAATGGCTGAGCACCTCGCCGGCCTGGTCCGGATCGAGGTAGGCGACCACGATGGCCTGGATCTGCGGGTGCTCATAGCGGATGACGTCGGCCACGGCGCGCGGCTCCATCCACTTCAGGCTATCCAGGCCACTGGTGCTGCCGCCCAGGAGGATGCGGTCGATCAGGTTGTTGGCCTTGTCCTCGCCCAGGGCCTGGGTGAGCATCTTGCGGATGTAGCCGTCGGCGCCGACGCCCAGGCTGGTCTGGTCGCCGACGATCTCGACGAACTCGCCCATCACCTGCTCGACCTGCTCGCGATGCACGTTGCGCATCTGCGCCATCGCCACGCCGACCTTCTGCACTTCCTTCGGGCCCATGTGGCGCAGCACCTGCGCGGCATCGGTCTCGCCGAGGGAAAGGAGCAGAATGGCGGCCTTGTCCACCTTGGTCAGCTTGACCGGGGCGCGGTTATCACTCATCGGCGTTGATCCACTCTTTGACTACCAGGGCCACGCGACCCGGGTCTTCGGCTACCAGGCTCTTGATCGCGTTCAGTTGTGCATCATACCCCTCGCTCGGGCTCGGCAGCAGGATGCTTTGCGGCCCGCCGAGGCTCACCCGATCATCGGACAGCTCGCCGGACAGCCCACCCATTTCGCCCAGCTCGACGTCGCCGTCGCGACCGCCGCCGACCAGGTCCTTGCCCTTGCCGCCGCCGGAGATGTTGTTGAGCACCGGACGCAGCACGAACCACACCAGGATCAGGATCAGCAGCGCCGGGAACAGCTGCTTCAGGCCCGAGGTCAGCATCTGGAACCAGACCTGCTCGTACCACGGCAGTTCGATCACCTCGTCGCCACCGCCGACGAACGGGGTGTTGATCACGCTGACGCTGTCGCCACGGCTGGCATCGAAGCCCACGGCATCCTGCACCAGGCGGGTGAAGCGGGCGATCTCGTCGGCCGTCCAGGGCACATGGGTGGTCTCGCCCTGGGCGTTGACCTTGATCTGGTCGTCGAGCACCACGGCGACGGAAAGCCGGCGCAGGCGACCCTGCTGCTGCTTGGTATAGCTGATGGAACGGTCCAGCTCGAAGTTGCGCGTGGTCTGGTCGCGCTTGTCGGTCGGGTACGGCGCCAGCATCGGCTTGCCGGTGGCCTGGTCGATGATCTGCTGGCCGTTGTCGTCGAGGATCGGCTGGCCGGGCGCCACGGCCGGTGCGGCAGCGGCCGGAGCCGCCTGCTGCGGGGCAGTGGCCGGGCCCGGGGGCTGGTTGGACAGCGCGCCGGGAACGCCCTGCGGACCGGAGGCGGCCTGGCGCTCCTCGTTGAGCTTCTGCTCGCTGCGCAGCGCGGGCTGGTCCGGGTTGAACATTTCGGCGGTTGACTCCACCGCGCTGAAGTCGACGTCCGCGGAGACCTCGGCCTTGTAGCGGCCATTGCCCAGCACCGGCTGCAGGATGCTGTGCACACGCTGGGTGAACAGGCCTTCCATGCGGCGCGTGTAGTCGTACTGCTTGCCTGCCATGGACAGCTCGGAAAGCTCCTGCTGGTCGGACAGCAGCGTGCCCTTCTGGTCCACGACCGTGACCTGGCCCTTGTCCAGTTCCGGCACGCTGGTGGCGACCAGGTTGACGATCGCCATCACCTGGCTCGGCTCCAGGGAACGACCCGGGTACAGCTCGACCAGCACCGAGGCGCTGGGCTTGCGCTCGTCGCGTACGAACACCGAGCTCTTGGGAATGGCCAGGTGCACGCGAGCGCCCTTGACGTTGTTCAGGCTGGAGATGGTGCGTGCGAGCTCGCCTTCCAGGCCGCGACGGTAGCGGGTCGCTTCCATGAACTGGCTAGTGCCGAGACCCTGCTCCTGGTCGAGGATCTCGTAGCCGACGTTGCCATCGTTCGGCGCGATGCCGGCACCGGCGAGCTTGATGCGAGCACGGGCGACGTCGTCGGCCTTGACCAGCAGGGCGCCGGAATTGGGTTCGATCTTGTAGGGGATGTCGGCGCCGTTCAGGGCCTCCATCACCTGGTTGGCGTCCATGCCGCTGAGGCTGCCGTACAGCGGGCGGTAGTCCGGCTGTTGCGACCAGAGCACCACGGCGAAACCGATCGCCACGCTGGCGGCGAGACCGACCAGCAGGCCGATCTGGCGCAGCATGCTCATCTGCGACAGGTTTTCCAGGAATGCCAGCCCGAACAGGGGCTTCTTCTCGCCTTGCTCGCCCGCCTGGGCCGGGACGTTAGCGGTTGCCGCGTCTGCCATTTCTCAACCCTGCCCTTAAACCGGCATCTGCATGATGTCTTGATACGCCTGGACCAGCTTGTTGCGGACCTGGGTCATGGCCTGGAAGGACACGCTGGCCTTTTGCGAGGCGATCATCACGTCGGTGATGTCGACGCCGCTCTGCCCCATCTCGAAAGCGGTGGCGAGCTGGCTGGACGCCTGCTGGGTTTCGTTCACCTTGTTGACGGCCTGGCCGAGCATGTCGGAAAAGCTCGGCGCGTTGACCTCGGGCGTAGCGCTGGCCACGGGCTTGGTACGGGCCATGGCCTCCATCTGCATGGAGCGCATTTCCAACATCAGGCGATTGAATTCGACACCCTGGCTCATCACATTCCTCCGCGACCGCAATTTTTTGACACTGGAGCGGTCTTTGCGGGGGAGGTTGCAACAAGGGTGCCAAGGTGAGAGGAAGAAGCTTCAAGCGACAAGCGGCAAGCTTCAAGTAGTAGGCACGGGCAGGCCTACCCAGGCTGGGTAGGCCGGATTTCTTGCGGCTTGCGGCTTGCGGCTTATAGCTCAAGCGCTAGCGCGCGCTCCAGCGTCAGCTGGCATACAGATACGCCTCCACATCCATGCCCGCATCGCGCATCTGCGCGAGCTTGTAGCGCAGGGTGCGCGGGCTGATGCCCAGGCGTTCGGCGGCTTCCTTGCGGCGGCCGCGCTCGGAACGCAGGGTGTCGATGATCATCTGGAATTCGTGTCGACGCAGGTCCTCGCCCAACGCGCCCGCGGCGTCCGCAGAGGGCGCGGCAGGGCTGGCGGGCAGGCCGACCGGCGCCGGGACGACGGCCGCAACCGGGCTCAGGGGTACCGATACCGGTGCGACGGCCATGCCGATGGGCGCGGTGAGGCACAGGTCATGGGGCTGGATCAGGCCGCCCTGCTGCAGGATGAGCGCACGCTGGATGGCGTTGTCCAGCTCGCGGACGTTACCCGGCCAGGGGTGGCTGACCAGCGCCTGGCGCGCCTCGGCGGAGAAGCGCACCGGGGCGTGGTTCATTTTCTTGACGTGCTTGCCCAGCAGGCGCTCGGCCAGGGGCAGGATGTCCGCCGGACGCTCGCGCAACGCGCGCCAGGCCAGGGGGAAGACCGAGAGCCGGTAGTAGAGATCCTCGCGGAAGCGCCCCGCCGCCACTTCGCCGGCAAGGTCGCGGTTGGTGGTGGCGAGCACGCGGATGTCCAGTTCGATGGGCTTGCGCGCACCGACCCGCTCCACCTCACGCTCCTGCAGTACGCGCAGCAGCTTGGCCTGCAGGCCCAGGGGCATCTCGGAAATCTCGTCGAGGAGGATGGTGCCGCCATCGGCCAGTTCGAACTTGCCGGGCTGGGCGGCGATGGCGCCGGTGAAGGCCCCCTTCTCGTGGCCGAACAGGGTCGCCTCGAGCATGTTGTCGGGGATCGCCGCGCAGTTGATCGCGATGAAGGGCTTGCTGGCACGCGGCGACTGCTGGTGGATGTAGCGGGCGAGCACTTCCTTGCCGGTGCCGGACTCACCGGAGATCAGCACGGTGGAGTCGCTACGGGCCACGCGGGCGGCCAGTTCCAGCAGCTGCAGGCTGGCCGGTTCCTGGGCCACGGGGCCCTCCCCTTCGCCGGCGCCGGCACGCCCCAGGGCATGGCGCTCGACCAATTCCAGCAGTGCGCGCGGCTCGAAGGGCTTGACCAGGTAATCGGCGGCGCCCTGGCGGATCGCATCGACCGCGCGCTCGACGGCGCCATAGGCGGTCATCAGCAGCACCGGCAGTTGCGGGTAGCGGGTACGCACCAGCGCGAGCAGCTGGTGGCCATCCATGCCGGGCATGTTGACGTCGCTGATCATCATGCCGAAAGGCTCCTCGCCAAGCGCCACCAGGGCGGCCTCGGCGCAATCCGCTTCGCGGAAGTCGTAGCCGCCGAGCATCAGGGTGTCGGCAAGCGCTTCGCGCAGGGCACGGTCGTCTTCGACCAACAGAACTTTGACGGTCATGGGGTTACTCCTGAATTACCGGCTGTGCCGTGCCAAGCAGCGGCAGGACCAGGGTGGCGCAGGTGCCACGACCCGGGCGGGAGCTGAGCAGCAACTCACCCTGGTGCGCACGCGCCACCGCCTTGACCACCGCGAGGCCGAGGCCCGTTCCGGTGGTCTTGGTGGTGAAGAAGGGTTCGCCCAGGCGAGCCAGGGTGGCGGCGTCCATGCCCGGGCCGTTGTCACTGATGCACAGGCGCAGCGTGCCGCTCCGGCTGTACAGGTGGATCTTCAGGCGCACATCGCGGCCGGCGGCCTGGATGGCGTTTTCGATGAGGTTGAGCAGCGAGCCCACCAGGGTGTCGCGGTTGCACAGCAGTTCGCCGCCGCTGGCGTCGCACTGCCAGCGTACGGAGAGGCCACTGACATGGGATTCGGCGGCCGAGCGCAACGCGGCGAAGAGCATCACCGGCTTCAGGCGATCCGGCAGCGGCAGGTCGCCTCGGGCGAAGATCAGCATGTCGCGCACCTGGTGCTCCAGCTCGTGCAGCCGCTCCTTCAGGCGCCCGGCGAAACGCTGCTGCTGCTCCACCGGCAGTACCTGCTCGGTGAGATGGCTGGCATAGAGCAGCGCGGCGGAAAGCGGCGTACGGATCTGGTGGGCCAGGGAGGCGACCATGCGCCCCAGCGCGGAGAGGCGCTCGTGACGGGCCAGCTGGTCCTGCAGACGACGGGTTTCGGTGAGGTCGGCGAGCAACACCAGTTGCCCGGGCTCGCCGTTCAATGAACGGGTGGCGATGGACAGGCGGCGCCCGTCCTTCATGGATATCTCGTGGCCGTCGTCCTTGCGGGGGGCGAAGTTGCGGGCGATGACCTCGCGCCACAGCATCCCCACCAGCGGCTTGCCGAGCAGGCTGCGCGCCACGGGGTTGGCTTCCCGGACCACGCCCTGGCCGTCGATGACGATGACACCGCCGGGCAGCAGGTCGAGCAGGCTCTGCAGGCGCAGGGCCAGGCGTTCCTTCTCGGCGAGTTCCTGCATGCGCTGGGCGCTGACCAGGGCCAGCTGCCCCTTGAGCTCCGTCACCCGAGCTTCCAACAGGCTGTACGACTCGCTCAGCTGGTTGGACATCTGGTTGAACATGGCGAACGCCTGTTCGAGGCTGGCTCGGCCGGCCTCCTCCACGGGCGCCGCACTGGCGGACTCAGGTTTCTGCGATGGGCTGGCACTGGCGGTCATGATTCTCTCTCGCTCGGCAAACCGTCAGGAGACGGTCAGTCGAGAGAGACATAGCAATACCCGTGCCTAAAAAAATATCCTTTTAAAACAAAGAATTACGAAATCAGCGTCAATCTTCTGCCATTTCGTCGTCGCGACGGCTCATGCCGTACTTGCGCATCTTCTCCACCAGGGTGGTGCGGCGGATGCGCAGGCGCTCGGCGGCGCGGGCCACCACGCCAGCGGCGTCGTCCAGGGCCTGCTGGATCAGCCCCTGCTCGAGGTTGCCCAGGTAGTCCTTGAGGTCCAGGCCCTCGGGCGGCAGCATCGCCGGGCTGCTGACGCCAGGCAGGCCGGCACCGATGGCGGAGCGCTCCTCGAGCTCCTCGCGCAGGCTGGCGGCCAACTGCTCGTCCTCGTCATCCACGTGGCGGAATTTCTTCGGCAGTTCGGTCACGCCGATGACGCCGTAGGGATGCATGATCGCCATGCGCTCCACCAGGTTGGCCAGCTCGCGGACGTTGCCGGGCCAGTCGTGGTTGCACAGCGACATGATGGCGGCGGAGTTGAAACGGATGGAGCCACGCTTCTCGTGCTCCATGCGCGAGATCAGCTCGTTCATCAGCAGCGGGATGTCCTCGACGCGCTCGCGCAGCGGGGCCATCTCGATAGGGAACACGTTGAGGCGGTAGTAGAGGTCTTCGCGGAAGCCACCGGTCTCGATCATCTGCTCGAGGTTCTTGTGGGTGGCGGCGATGATGCGCACATCGACGTTCTGGGTCTTGTTGCTGCCCACGCGCTCGAAGGTGCGCTCCTGCAGCACGCGCAGCAGCTTGACCTGCATCGGCAGCGGCATGTCGCCGATCTCGTCGAGGAACAGGGTGCCGCCGTTGGCCAGTTCGAAACGCCCGGCTCGGCTGGTGATGGCGCCGGTGAAGGCGCCCTTCTCATGGCCGAACAGTTCGCTTTCCAGCAGCTCGGCAGGGATGGCGCCGCAGTTGACCGGAACGAAGGGCGCGTCGCGACGCTTGGAGTGGTAGTGCAGGTTGCGCGCCACCACTTCTTTGCCGGTGCCCGACTCACCCAGGATCAGCACGCTGGCGTCGGTGTCGGCCACCTGCTGCATCATCTGGCGCACCTGCTGGATGGCACGGCTGGTGCCCACCAGGCTGCGGAACAGATTCGGCTCGCGCTGGCGGCCGCGCTCGCGGGCCTGGTCGTACATCTCGCGGTAGACCTGGGCTCGGTGCAGGGAATCCAGCAGCTTGTTGTAGCTGGGTGGCATCTCGAGGCTGGCCAGCACGCGGCGGCGCACCTCGTCGGACCAGTCGGCCGGGACCACCTGGTCGATCAGCAGCACGGGCAGGAACTCGTCCCAGGTCGCCACCTGCTTGAGCAGCTCGGTGGTACCGCCCTTGGACTCGACATCCCCGAGCAGGACGCAGAGCACATCGCGCGTGGCGTTCAGCGCGCCGACGGCTTCACGCCAGTCGCGGCTGGCGCAGGCCAGGTGCTCTTCGCCGAGAAAGTTCAGAATGACCGCCAGATCACGGCGGCGATCGCTGTTGTCGTCAATCAGCAGAATCTTGGTTTCACGCCACATGCTTGTTCTGTTCTTTGCTCGAGGGCTGATGCCGCCTCTGCAGCGGCACAAGGGCAACCGGTGCCATCAGATTCCCGATGAGCGCCAGCAATTGGCCACTAGTAAAGTCAAAAAAGTGCCAAGAGTCAAATTTATGGCGTGCTTTTTTTGCGTCTGGCGACAGATAGCCTAAGAGGCTGAGGGTGCAGCGCCGATCACCTGTCGACGCCGCATCGGGAGGCTATCAACCGAACAGTTGATAGACCTTGGCGCCCTGGTTGGAACGGACGAGATTGCGGAGTTCGTCGGCGACCTGGTCGCGCTGCTGGGCACAGGCTTCGGTGAGACGACGGTAGACATCGATCAGCGCTTCCAGCTGGGCACGCAGGCCCTCTTCCATGTCGGCGCAATCGAGCATGGCGACATTCACCTGGTCGCGGCACTGGCGGTCGAGCTGGCTCACGATTTCCCAGTCCTGGCTCTCGAAGGCGGAGACCAGGGCCAGGCGGGTTTCTTCGATCTGCTGGAGCATGGCTTGGCTCATTTTCTTCTCCTAACTCAGGGCGCTATGGCATCCCAGCCGGACTTCACTTCACGCAGCAGGCCGGCAACCTCGGTGAGAACCGCAGGGTCGTTGGCTTTGTTGGCGTGGATGAGGCGCGCGATCATGTATTCGTACAGGCGATCGAGATTGGCCGCGACTTCGCCACCGCGAGTCGGGTCCAGTGCTTCGCGGAGGCCGCCGATGATACCGATGGATTTGCTGATCAGCTCGCCTTTCAGTGAGCCCTGGTCGCGCATCATCGCGCCCTGGGCCTGAGCCATGCGTTCAAGCCCACCTTCCATCAGCATCTGGATCAGGCGATGAGGGCTTGCATCAGAGACCTGAGCCTGAACATTCACCTGCTGATACTGCTTCATGGCCAACATCGCTCTCATCTCGCAACTCCTCGTGAACCAGTGTTTCTTCGATGTCCATAATATCGGCTGGTTTCACGGGAGCTTTAAGCCTCCTGCTGAGCTTTTTTCGTCATTAAGACGCGAGCTGACCAAACCTCGGGTTCGGTCAGTTCTTCTTGGTCAGGCCAGGCAGTGCGTCGAGCTGAGAGGTCAGGCTGTCGCTGGTGCCCTGCATCTGCGCCAGCAGGGAGTCGAGGGTGGTGAACTGCTTGTACAGGCGGGTCTGCAGTGCGGTCATGCGCAGGTCGAGGGCCTCCTGCTGCTTGTCGACCCCCTTGATGGTGTCGCGAAGCACCTTGCTGCGCTGCTCGATGACGCCGGTGGAGTCGGTGTAGGGCTTGGCCTGCTTGGTCATGCGGCTGGCCAGGCCGTTGTCACCGGTGAAGAAATCGGAGATGCCCTGGTAATCGGCGGCGATGGCCTTGTCCAGCTTGGTGGCGTCCAGGTCCAGGGTACCGTCCTGCTTGGTGGTGATACCCAGGCTGGCCAGGGCCTTGACGGAGCCTTCGCCACTGGGGGTGACCAGCTCGCTGCGCATCGAGGCGAGCAGGGAGCGTGCGGTGGAGTCGCCGGCCAGCGCCGCCACCACGGGGTTGCTGCCTTCCACGGTGGTCACCTTGGTCAGCGAACTGATGGTGCTCACCATCTTGTTGTACGCGGTGACGAAGTTCTGGACGTTGGTCTTAACCGCGCTGCTGTTCTGCGAGACGGTCAGGGTCAGCGGCTTGTTGGCCTCGGTCTCGGCGGTCAGGTTCAGGGTGACGCCATCGATGGCGGTGGTGACGGCGTTGGAGTCGCTCACCACGTTGAGGCCGTCCACCGTCAGCTTCGCACTCTGGGCGGTCGACAGGGTCTTGCCGGCCTTGGCCACGGCCGCGTCGTACTCGGCGGTGCTCGGGAAATCCGTCGGATTCAGGGTCGGACCGGGGAAGGTCAGCTTGCTCAGGTCGGTGTTGCTGCCCGAGGTGCTGGTGCCGGTCATGGTGATGTCTTTGCCATCGCCCATCTTGCTGCTGCTCAACACCAGGCGCGAACCCTGGTTGTCGGTGACGATGGTGGCGGTGATGCCCTTCGCCGCGCCCTGCTTGTTGATCGCATCACGGATGCCGGAAAGGGTGTTGTTGGTGCTGTCGACGGCAACGGTCAGCGCATCGTCGCCACCGATCTTGATGTCCAGCGAGCCTTCGTTGAACTTGGTGGTCGCGCCGGTACTGAATGCGGCGGACGCGATCTTGCTGCCGGCGGCCAGTTGGGTGACGTTGATCTTGTAGGTCCCGCCGATGGCGCTCTGGCTGGCCGTGGCGTTGAGCGCTGCGGTGTTGCTCGAGGTCGCGGTGCGCGACAGGAAGCTGGTGGGGCTGTTGAGCAGCGACATCGCCGTCTGGAAATCACTGACGGCGCTCCGAAGCGAGCCGAGGGCGGTGAGCTTGGTCGTGGACTTCGACTCGAGGGTATCGAGCTGGTTCTGCTTCGGCGCCCGGGCGTTGGCCACCAGCGCTTTCACAGTGGCATCGATATCGATGAGTCCAGATCCAACAGTACCGATGGTGGTAGCCATCTCACACCTCCGTCAAAAAAACGTCCCGAGTTCCCTTCGGGGAACGATCATGAGTTTGGCACTCAAGAAACGTACCAACTCAAGCCTTGGCCTCGAACATCAGACTGCGGATGTCTTCCAGGCGTTCAGCGAGCTTCAGCAATTCCTCGGAGGGGATCTGCCGGATCAGCTTGCCGGAATCGGTATCGATGACCTTGACCACCACTTCCCCGCTGGAGTCATCGACATTGAAGTCCAGGCCACGTTTCACCGTCTGGACGAAGGACTGGATATCGGCGACTGCCGATTCCAGGTCACCACCTTGGGCCTGGGAACGGGCATCCGCCTCGGCGGGGCTTGCCGCATTGCTGGCGGGCGCCACCGTCCTGGCAGCCTCCTGGCCGGGCGTTACGCTGGCAACGGGGTCCTTGGCCAACCTGGGCAGGGCACCGACCGACGTAATGTTCGAGATATCCATTTTACATACCTCACAATGGCCAAATGGGAGGAAGGGTTATCCCCTTCCCCCCATCGTTGCTGGGCGCTCTTCCTGCGTTATTGCAGCAGGCTGAGGACCGACTGCGGCAGCTGGTTCGCCTGGGCCAGGATCGCGGTACCGGCCTGTTGCAGAACCTGGTTCTTGGACAGGGTCGCAGTTTCAGCTGCGAAGTCGGTGTCCTTGATCCGGCTGCGAGCAGCGTCGGCGTTCTCGGAGATGTTCTGCAGGTTGGCTACGGTGTTATCGAAGCGGTTCTGCACAGCACCGAGGTCGGCACGTTGGGAGTCGATCGCGGCCAGGGCGCTATCGACCACTGCCAGGGCGCGCTGGGCACCATCGGCGGTGGAGATGTCGACGTTGGCAACGGTGTTCAGCGTCGAGGAGCTGCCGTTGAACACACCACCGGTCGCACCGGTCACCGCGAAGGATACCGGGGA
Organism: Pseudomonas sp. Pc102; assembly: GCF_018408275.1. Lineage (NCBI taxonomy): Bacteria > Pseudomonadati > Pseudomonadota > Gammaproteobacteria > Pseudomonadales > Pseudomonadaceae > Pseudomonas > Pseudomonas sp. Pc102. The sequence goes on from NZ_AP021905.1 coordinate 4,329,437, forward strand.
ATCCAGCTGTACGTAACCGAAGGCCTTGCCCCCACCCGCTTTCACGTCCGCGGCTGCACCGTAGGTACCGTCGCTGCCCTGTACGGCCACGTCGATGGTGCCTGCGGAGGTACCGGTGGCAGTGCCGAACTGGATCGTCTCACCGGTGGACGAGGTGATGGTGATCTTGTCGTTCTGCGTGTCGTAGTTGGCGGTCAGGCCAAGCTTGCCGGCGTTGGAGTTGATCTGGTTGGCCAGGTCTTCGTTGGAGGTCACACCCACCATCTGAACGGTGTTGGAACCTACGGTCATGTTGAAGGTGGCAGCACCGGAGGTGAAGTTCACATCGGCCTGGATCACGGTACGGGCGCTGGCGGAGAGGCCGGCGATCGAGCCGTCGAACTTCTGCGCGATGCTCTTCGCGCTGTCGGTCGAAGTGATGTTCACGTCCTTGGTCTGGCCATTGCCGACCACGGTCATGGTGCCGGAGGCGAAGGCGCCACCGCTACCTGCGATCATGGTGCCTGCGACGGTGGAGACCGAGGCGGCCGAAGCACCGGCGGAGTTGGTGGAAGCACCGCCACCGACCTGGTAGGAGCCCAGCTTGGCGGAGGACGCGTCCTTGAGGGTCACGTCGATGGTTTCGTAGGCGTTGGAACCGACCTGGAAGCTGGTGGTACCGAAGGTGCCGTCCAGCAGCTTGCGACCACCGAAGGTGGTGGTTTCGGCGATACGGGACAGTTCGGCCTGCTGCGCGGTCACTTCTTTCTGCAGGGCGGCGCGGTCGGCGTCGCTGTTCGAGCCGCTGGCTGCCTGGATGGACAGGTCGCGGATACGCTGCAGGATGTTGGTGGACTGCTGCAGGGCACCTTCAGCGGTCTGCGCCAGGGAGATGCCGTCGTTGGCGTTGCGGGTCGCCTGGTTCAGGCCGCTGATCTGGTTGGTCAGACGGTTGGAGATCTGCAGGCCGGCGGCGTCGTCCTTGGCACTGTTGATACGGTTGCCGGTGGAGAGACGCTGCAGCGAGGTGTTCAGCGAGTTGGACGATGCGTTCAGGTTGCGCTGAGTGTTGAGCGAAGCGATGTTGGTGTTGACTGTAAGTGCCATTTGGCGTCTCCCGAAGTACCTAGTATTTACCTGAGCTTTGCGACCTTCAGGACCTGCTGCTCAGGTGCCCCTAGAATTCGCATTCGAACTGTTTATCGGCGCTTGCTGGTGGAGCTTTAGGGGAAATTTGAAATTTATTTCGCCTTGGGCTTGCCGGGCAGGCTCGAACAGTGTTCGTACCAGGGTTATCGGCAGGCGTAGCGAAGGTTTAGCCTTTCGCCACGCCGTTCGTCGGCGACCTCCGGTCAGTCCGGCAGCCAGGCGGAGCGCCAGCGCGCGAGGTTGTCCCCCTCCAGCATCCAGTTGCCCAGCACCTGCTCCCGCAGGGCGTCGCCGGCGGCGGCCGTGGCGTCCAGGTCGGCCAGGTGCATGCGGATGGCGTCCACCCAGTCGCGGAAGCGGTTCTTCACCCGAGTGGCGGTGAGATCGCCGCGGTAGCAGAGCACGTCGCTGCAGATCACCGGGAAGCCGCAGGCCCCGTACTCCAGCAGGCGCAGGTTGCTCTTGCACTCGTTGAACAGGTTCTGCTCCAGCGGGGCCAGGGCCAGGTCGAGGTCCAGGCTGGCCAGCTTGGCCGGGTACTGGTCGATGGGCAGGCCGATGTGGAACTCGTGGACGAACGGCCGCAGCTTCTCCGGGCACATGCCGAAGAACACCCACTCCACCTCCCCCGCCAGCTCGCGCACCACGTCGGCGATCAGCTCAAGGTCGCCCTGGTGGCTGCTGCCGCCGGCCCAGCCCACGCGGGGCTTGCGGCCACGACGGCGCTGGCTGCGCAGGTTGCCCCACCAGTGGGTGGGCAGGGTGTTGGGCACCACGCGGATGTCCGTGTGCAGGTCGGCGAAGGCTTCCGCCAGGGGCTGCGTCGAGACCACGAAGCGGTCGGTCAGGGAAACCGCCTGGCGCAGGGACTTGAGCACGTCCCGGGGCATGCTCTCGCGGTGCATGCTCTTGAGCGGCAGGTTGGGCAGGTAGTCGTCCAGCTCGTAGACCTTGAAGGCGCCGGAGAGCGCCTTCACCTCGCGCATGCCCGCGATCTGCGGCTCCATGATCTGCCGCTGGAACACCACGCTGCGGGCACCGAAGCGCTCCAGCTCCACCGGCGCCAGGTGCACGGCGCTGATCAGGCCGTCGATCAGGCCCTCCTCGCGCAACGCGGCGAACGGCTGGCGCACGCGGTAGTGGCCGCAGCCGGTGGCGTCCGCCGGGTAGCAGAGCACCTGGGGCAGCAGCGGATGGTGCACCCGCCGCGTGCCGTACTCGAAGCCGAAGCCATTGCCGGCCAGGGACAGGTTGGCGTTGTAGGCCGGATCACGGGCCAGGGTCGGCAGCCAGCGCTGCAACATCTCCTCCCGCGCCGCCTTGAGCGCGGCCTGGCGCTGCAGGGCGCCATCGATGGCCAGCACGGGCAGCTCGATGCCGTCGCGCAGCACCGTGCAATGGGGCGTCCAGACGTTCAGCAGGCCCGCGCTGCGAATGCGCAGGCACAGGTCGATGTCGCCATAGAAGGCGCTCAGCTGCGCCTCGTCCATGCCGCCGACCTCGATGAAGGCGCTGCGTCGCACCATCAGGCAGGCCGAGCCGACCGCGCTGTAGTTCTGCGTCACCTGCAAGCGATTCATGTAACCGGGGGCGTCGCCCTCTTCGCCGACGAAGGCGCGCCCGGCGACATCGTGCAACCCCAGCACCACGCCGGCCTGCTCGATGCACCCCATCGAATCGAGCACCTTGGCGCCCACCACCCCCACTTCCGGGCGCTGGGCGTGATTGAGCAACTGCTCCAGCCAATCCTCCTGCACCACCTGCACGTCGTGGCTCAGCAGCAGCAGGTAGTCGGACTCCACCGCCATCGCCACGGCGTTGACCGTCGCCGAGAAGTTGAACGCCCCGGCGAAGCGCCAGACCTTGACCTGCTCGCTCTGCAGCGCCTCGACGCCGTCAAGCCATTGGCGGGTCGCCGGCTCCCGGCTCTCGCAGTCGACCAGGAGCAACTCGTAGCGGGCATAGCGGGTCTTCTCCAGCACGCTCTCCACGCAGCGCTGGAGCAGCGGCAGGTGGTCACGCACCGCGACCACGATGGACACCCGCGGCTGGTCCGCGTGGCCGTAGTCGATGTGATAGCGCCCCGGCATGAACGCCTGCACCGTGGCCGAGTAGCCACGGGCCTCCAGGTGGCGCTCCAGCGCGACCTGCTCGGCCGGGTTGAAGGCCAGGCTGGGAACATCCGCCACCAGCAGCACCTCGGGCAGGTGCAGCAGGCCGCTGCCGCCGGAGCCCTGGACCAGGCGCAGGACGAGGTCCAGCCGGCAGGCATCGCCGAACACCGGATCGAAGCCGCCCAGCTCGACGAAGCTGCGCTGGCGCAGCGCCCAGTGACGGCCGTGCATGGCCGGGAAGCTCAGCAGCAGATCGAGGTTGAAGTCCGGCTTGAACAGCGCCCCCAGGGCACCGGAGGGCGAACGCTGTAGCTCGTCGGCATAGAAGGCGTGGATGATCTCGCCGGTCTCCGCCTCGTGGGCCAGGGCCTCGGCGAGCTCCAGGCAGAACAGCAAGGGCCCGGCCTGGGTGAACTCGGTGCCCGCGTCCACCAGCAGCACCCAGTCGAAGGCGGCGGCGGCGACGAACCCGTTGATTGCCTCAACGGGGGCGTCGGGCGAGACCTGGACGAAACCGGCGCGCGTGCCCACGGCCGCTGCGCTGGCGCCGAAGACGGTGACCTCCACCGGCGCCGGCAGCGCGCGCTCCAGGCTCGCCAGGGTGCGCTCCAGCGCCCGCGCATCGTTGCGCTCGAGCACCAACACCCCGAGCACGGGGCCTTCGCCCTTGCACAGCGCCAGGCGCTCGTCGATCAGCGCGCGCTCGGCCGCCACCGGCAGGCGCGAATCGAGCCAGGCGAGCAGCTTGGGCACCAGGCCCACGGCCATCTCGCCCATCAGCTCGGCGACACGGGCCGAGGCCAGGCCGTCGATGCCAAGGTTGAAATAGGGACGCGCCCGTGCCGCCAGCGCCTGCTGCCGCTCGCGGAACGCCGTATCCACCAGCAATTGGCGGATGGCCTCGGCGAGCTCACCGGGCTCGACGTCCAGCACGCCCGCCTGGGCGTCGTAGCACGGCCCGAACAGGGTGTTGGCCGGGTGCTGCAGGTTGATCGCCGGAGTGCCGCAGAGCATCGCCTCGACGCAGTAGTTGGAGTCCACCGCCACCAGCACGTCGGCGCTGGCGGCCCAGAGCGGGCCATCCTCGACCAGGTAGAAATAGCGCTCGGGGTCCGCGCCGCGCTCGGCCAGCAGCTCCTTGAAGCGGCGCTCGCCGAAGTGATAGTTCGGCGGCCGGTCCTTGATGATCGGGTTGAAGTGCAGGCCGGCACGGAACAGGGTTTCGCAGGCGTCGATGAAGGCGCCCACCGTCTGCCCGAAGATGCCTTCGTCGCCATGGGCGGTCAGGCTGCTGGTCCAGGTGGTGCCGAACACCACGACGGGCTCGCCCTCGCGCAAGGCGTGCCGGCGCCGCAGCTCGCCCTCGTGGACCAGCCGTTCGCCGGCCAGCTTGAGGAACTTGTCCCAGGCCGGGTTGCCGGTGACGCGCAGGCGCTCGGCCGGCACGCCGTAGTCCAGGTACCCCTCCAGCCCGCGCTGCCCATAGACCGCATGGATGTCCGCCACCAGTTGCGCGTGCACGGTGTGCGGGTCGTTCAGGGCCAGGGCGTGGGACAGGTGCAACGAAGGGATGCCCTGGGTCCGCGCCCAGTGCATCGCCACCTTGGACACCGGCAGCACGTCCTCGCTGCCGATCATCAGGCACAACTGGTAGTGCCGCTGGGCCAGTTCCAGGCCATGCAGCACGGTCATCAGCAGCGGCAGCTCGGCATCCAGGCGCGCGCCGATCACTCGTGCCAGCGCCCCGCCTTCCTCGGCCGCCAGCAGCGCCGGCAGCGCCTGCTCCAGGTGCTGGCCGTACAGCTCGCGCAGCGGTTCCCACTCGGCACGTATGCCCTGGGCGCCCATGTCACCGAGCTCCTGGTCCATGGCATAGAGCTTGCCGCCGGCCTCGTCGACGATATCGATCAGCGCCTGGGAGATGTACGGGGTCAGGGTGACCACGGTGAGCGGGCCGTGGCGCTTGAAGAATTCCTTCAGCACGCCCACCTGGGGCTCCCAGAGGAAACTGACGATGGCGGGGGTTTTCACGAGCTGACTCCGCTGTGGGTCTTGAAGTAATCGCGCAGCAGCGCGGTCGCCAGGTGGTACTCGAGGCCGGAGACCAGGTCCACGCCTTGCCGCTGCCGCAGCTTCGGCTCCACCACCCAGCCCCGGGCGATGGCCATGTTGCGGCTGTCGATGGCCTGGGCCCGCTGCCAGCGACGCAGCTGCTCGGCGACCTCGGGCGCCAGCCAGGGCTCCAGGTCGAAGTCGGGGCGATGGAAAGCCAGGGCCTGTTGCAGGAGGAACAGCACGTGCCGGGTCCGCAAGCTGCCGAGCGGCCCGGCCGTCTGCGCGGCAAAGGCTTCGGGGCCCTGCTCCAGCAGGGCCTCGATACCGGCCAGCGACGGCGCCGCGAGCACCGCCTCGCGGGCGGCCAGGCGTTCGGCCCAGGCGGCGTTGCCGGCCGGGTCGCGACGCTTCTCCAGGGCCACCAGGTAGCGCCCGCTGGCCGAGGTACCGAGCCTGGCGAGCACCTTCTGCTCCAGTTGCAGCGCCAGGCCGAAAAGCGCCTCGTCGCTGTCGAGCCAGGACAGCAGCCGCAGCCATTTGAAGCGCCGCTCCAGGCGCAGGTAGAGCAAGGCGTTGTCCCACAGGCCCGCGTAGGGCTCCAGCGCCACCAGGCTCAGGCCCCGGGCATCGGCCGCCGCCAGCAACGCGGCAGGCGAGCAGAGCGCCACCGCCGGGTCGTCACGGCCACGCTCGGGCCAGGCCGCCGGCGACTCGCCGAAGGCCGCCTGCCAATGGGCGGGCGAGCGCAGGTCGAGGACCACCCGCCCCTCCGGCCGCAGGCCTTCGGTGCAGCGATCCAGCAGTTGCGCCAGGTCGCCCGGTGCCGGCAGCGCGGCGAAGGCGCGAACGCCGTCCCAGGCCTCGCGGGCCCCGGCGGTCGGTTCGACGACCACGCGCCCGGCCAGGTGGCGGGCGGCGAAGTCGTCCTCCACGGCACGGCGCAGGCGGGCGATGCCGGGGTTGTCGAAGAGCTGCGGCCCTTCGGACAGCGCCAGGTGGTTGGCGCTCCAGTCTTTCTCGTCAAGCGGCTGCGGATTCATGTGCGGTTCCAGGGGCAAGGCCCCATCAGTGTCTGTTCAGGTGGCGGCCGAGCACGAAGGCCTCGGCGGCCTCCATGCCCACGCAGGCGCCGCGCCAGCGGGCCAGGTGCTCGACGGCCTTGAGCGAGCGCGGATGCGGCCATTCGCGCATCTCCATCGCGTAGGCATCGAGGGCGCGCAGCTTGGTGTCGAGGGTCGAGCCGATGTCGTTGAACCAGCCCGGCCAGAAGGCCGGCGCGCTGTGGGGCACCTGCCATTCGGTGGACGAGGGGATTTCGAAGAACAGCAGCGTGTGCACCGGGTGGCCCGGCTGCGGGCGGCAGGCGGTGACCACCGCCTCGTGCAGGCGCCGGTGGTCGATGTTCACGTCGCCGCTCCAGTGGGCGTAGACGATGCCCGGGCGGTGACGGGCGACCAGCGCCTCGACGGGCTTGACCAGGTCCAGCAGGTCGAGGCCGTCCAGGCGGTTATCCGGCAGGTCGAAGCACTCCAGGCCCTGCACGCCGAGGATGCGGTTGGCCTCGGCGCAGGCATCGCGCAGCGCCTGCTGCTCGGCCTCCTCCGGGGTGCCACGGCTGAACAGGCCCTGGGCCATGATCGCCACCTGCACCTCGTCGCCGTCGGCGACATGACGGGCGATGCTGCCGCCGCAACCCAGCACCTCGTCGTCGGGGTGGGCGGCGATCACCAGTACGCGTTCCTTGCTCATCGGGGGTCTCCGGGGGTGGCGGGTGCGCCGAAGCGGCGTTCCAGCTGGGCGGCGGTATCCAGCAGGACATCGGTGGTGAAGAAGGCATCCGAGGCGTTGCGGCCGCAGAGCACCAGCGCCGGGGCATGCTCCAGCACGCGCTCGCGCAGCTCGCGGTTGGCGGCGTCCTGGGCCAGGGTGACCTCCGGGAAGCCGTTGGCGATGGACTGCTCCAGCACCAGCCGGGCCTCGCAACCGGGCGCCAGCACCGCGGCATCGCGCAGCTCGCGCAGCACCGCCGCAGCCTGCTGGGCGGTGGTCTCGCCCGGCGCATCGAGGGCCTCCACCGTCAGGCGCCAGGGCGCCTCGTTCCGTTCCAGGACGTTGTCGTAGAGGGTGATGCGGAAGGCGCGCGCCGCCGGGTCGTTCAGGTACAGGTAATGGCAGTCGCAGGCCGCCGGCCGGTCCAGCAGGAAATGGAACAGGCGCAGGGGCAGGAAGCGCGGCGGCGCGGAGGCGACCGGCAGCCCCAGCGCCCTGGCCAGCAGCGCCAGCGGCGCGGTCCAGACCAGTTGCTCGAAGCCCAGCCGCTCGCCGTCGGCCAGGTTCAGCACCTGCGCCGCGTGATCGACGCCCTGGACCTGGGCGCCGGTTAGGATGCGCCCGCCGCCGGCCCGCAGGCGCTCGCAGAGGGCGTCGACCCAACTGCCGACACCACCGTTGCGGGGGTAGCGATGGCGCACCGCGCTGCGCCCTTCCAGGTAGTCGCGGAACGCCACCTTGGCGTCGTAGACCGCCGAACGCTTGAGCTCCCGGCATACCTCGGCGCTGCCGGCGATGACACGGCCATAGCCGAGGAAACGGTGGCTGCTCGCGCTGAGCTGGTCGAAGGGCGCCACGTAGAAACGCCTGAGCAGCGGGAAGAACACCTCGCGCGCCAGCGGCTCGCCGAAGTGCGCGAGCAGCGCCGCCTCCAGGCTCGGGGCGTCGCGGTCGGTGGTCAGGCTGTTCAGCAGCCCGGTGAAGCAGGCCTGGTAGAGGCTGGGCGCCAGGCCGCTGATGTCGATGAACTGGCTGCGCTCGTTGAGCACGCCGGCGAAGACGTTGCCCACCCGCAACACGGGCACCTCCTGCCAGTCGAGGCCGGCCTCGTCGAACAGCAGGCGGTCGACCCGCGCATCGCCGGTCATCGCCGGGACGTGGGTGCCCTGGTCGAACGCATTGCCGTCCTCGTCGCGGTAGGAGCGCAGCAGCCCGCCGCACGCGTCGGCGCGCTCGATCAGCACCACGGGCAGGCCGCAGGCCTGTACCCAGTTCGCCGCCAACAGCCCGGCGATGCCGCCCCCACCACCACGACCGGGCGCACGGCGTTCATGCCCGCACCGCCGGCTTGCGCGCCACCAGCATCCAGGAGGCGAAGCGATGGCCATCCGCCGGCTCGTAGCGCACCGACTGTTTCTCCTCCAGGTGCAGCAGCTCGAAGTCGGCGAACAGCGCGCGCAGGTGCGCCTCGTCGGAGAAATGCACGCGGCCGGTGCCGGCGAAGGAGCCATCGGTGAAGCCGCTGCGGGTGTGCGGGTCGGCATCGGGCTGGCCACGGCGGGCGTCCGAATGGTTCACCGAGTACCAGTCGACGCCGATGAAGAACCCTCCGGGCACCAGGGCTTCGTGCACCTGGCGCAGGCAGCGGCGGATGGCCTCCTCGCCGTTGCAGGTGAGGGAGGCGCGGTCCAGCACCAGGTCGAAGCCCGGGGCGAAGGGCCAGGGCTGGGTGAAGTCGCCGGTGGCGATGGTCGCGGCCAGCTCGGGCAGGCGCTCGCGCAACTGGGCGGCGATGGTCGGGCTGCCTTCCACGGCGTGGTAGTCCACGCCCAGGGACTGGAAGAACGGGATGTTGGCGCCCGCGCCACAGCCCAGCTCCAGCACGCGCCCGCCGGGGCCGAGCTCGCGGCAGTGGCGCTTGGTCAGGCTGACCACGTCGGACCAGGGCCAGATGGAAAGGTGGGTGCTGGCGGCGTAGCGCTGTTCCCACTCGATGGAAAAACTCATGTCAGCTCCCTGAATTCGCTGCGGCTGTCGCCGCTGTTCATCCACCAGTCCAGCACGCCGAGGCCAGGCACGAACGCGCCCCACAGCTGAGGATAGGTGGGCGGGGTGAAGGCCTGGTAACGCACCTCGATGCCCCGTGCGGCGAAGGCGGCCTCGTCGAGGTAGTCACGCCCCAGGGCGCCGGACAGGTAGCTGTCCGCACCCAGGGCCAGGCAGATATCGAGCACCAGCTGCGACTTGCGGCTGTCGACGTCCAGCTCGCTGGCACGCACCAGGGGCGTCTCGATGCCGAGTTCGTCCAGCCAGAAGCCCAGTTGGCGCCAGCAGAGCTCTGCCAGGTTGTCCTGGCGCTCGGCGTACAGCTGCTCCAGCTGCGCGTAGCGTTCGGCGAAGCGCGGTGCCCGGCGGTAGTTCATGGCCACGGCCTTGAGGTGGTCGCGGCGCCAGTCGCGGCTCTCGTCGATGCGGGTCTCGCGCAGGGTGCCGGCCAGGTGGCCCCGGCCGAGCACCGGCACCGTCAACCACTGGGCGCCCTGGGGCGTCTTGATGCGATTGCGGTTGATGAAGCTGTTCTTCTCGAACTGCACGGTGTCGAGGAAGACGAAGCGGTCGACCCGGGCGATGCGGTCGAAGTAGCCCAGCCACGGCAGGTAGGCGGGCTGGTGGATGGCGACCTGGCGCGCGTCACTCATCGAAGAGCTCCGCCAGGAGCGGCCCGCGCAGGCGTCGCCAGTCCTCGGCGAAGAGCGCCAGGACCTCGACGTCGAAGACCCCATCCGGGCGGTGGATGTGCCGGCGCAGGCGCCCCTCCGGCACGAAGCCCAGGCGCTGGTGGACCCGCAGGCTGGCCGCATTGAAGTCGAGCACTTCCGAGCAGATCTTCTCCAGCTGCAGCCCCTCGAACACCTGCTCGGCGAGCAGCGCCAGCATGCGCAGGCCAGTGCCCCTGGGCTGCGGCGAGTCACCGAGGTTGAAGCCCCAGGTGCAGCGCCGGTGCCGCTCGCTGATGTCCGCGAGGCTGGCGTAGCCCACAGGCGTGCCGTTACGCTCCAGCAGCAGGTGGCGCGAGGCCGGGTTGGCCAGTTCGCGCTGCAACCACCTCTGGTGCTCGGGCAGGGCGATCTCGGCGGTGTTGTACATGCACTGGCGCACCGGCTCGGCGTTGCGCCAGCGCAGCAGCAACGCGGCGTCGTCCAGGGTCGCCGGACGCAGCTGGAAGGTCGATGCCGGCACCGCGCTCATGGCGCGTCCACCGAGGCGAAATCCCCCAGGCGGAGCAGCTCGCCGCTGCCGATGGCCCGTGTCGCGACGCTGCCCAGCGCCTGCTCGTAAAGGGCGGGCGGCAAGCCGTTGCCGGGGCGGCGCAGCCCCAGGTTGTGCTCGTCCAGGCGTTCGCCCACGGCGATATCGCGCAGCGCCATGAGGCTGCGCCGGGCGAGTACGCGCATGTCCCCTTCGGCGCGCGTCGGGCGCAGGTAGGGCGAACCGATGATGGCGTCGGCCCGGTGGATATGGGCGATCCATTCGGCCAGGCCCTGGGGGTTCTCGGAGAACCAGTGATCCGGCCCCGGCAGGTCGTGGTCGAGGGTGAAGTGCTTCTCGAACAGCCGCGCCCCGCGCGCCACCGCCAGGGAGGCCGCCAGGGGCCCCTGGGTGTGGTCGGAGAACCCGGTCAGCAACCCGGGGAAGGCCTGCTGCAGGGTGCCCAGCTTGGCCAGGTTGACGTCCGCGTCGGGGGTCGGGTACTGCGAGGTGCACAGCAGCAGCGCGACCTGGGCCCCCTCGAACCAGCCCACCGTCTCCAGCGCCTGGTGCACGTCGGCCAGGTCGCTCATGCCGCAGGACAGGATCAGCGGCAGCCCGGCGCCGGCGTAGTGGCGCAGCAGCGGCAGGTTGCTGAAATCGTCCGAGCCGACCTTGATCGCCGGCACGCCGATGCGTTGCAGCAACGCGAGATCGCTGCGGTTCTGCGGCGAGGAGAAGAAGGTGATGCCGACCTTGGCGCAATGGGCCTTGACCGCCCGCCACTGCGCCTCGTCGAACTCGTAGCGCTTGAACATCGCCAGCATGGACTCGGTGACGCTGCGCCCCTGGGACTGGTAGGTGAACATCTGCTGCGGGTCGCCGCAGAACTCCTCGGCCTTGAAGGTCTGGAACTTCACCGCGTCGGCGCCCGACTCGCGGGCGACGTCGATCATCTTCAGGGCCAGGTCGAGATCACCGTTGTGGTTGATGCCCACCTCGGCGATGCAATAGGGCTTCTCGTCGGGCCCGATGGGGCGTCCGGCTATTTCGAAGCGGCGTGTCGACATGCTGATGGTTCCTCTGCGGACGGCTCAGGAGCCGACCGACGCATCCAGGAGGGCGCGGCAGACCCGGACGGCGCCGAAGCCGTCGACCAGGTCCCAGGCGCGTTGGGAAAGCCCGCGCAGCCGCTCGGCATCGAGGCCGTCCAGCGCGCGCCGGTAGTCCGTGGGGGTGACACGGGCGTGCTCGCCCAGGTCGATGGCCAGGCCGAGTTCGTGCAACCCCCTGGCCAGCTCGCGCTGGTTCTCGGCCAGCACCACCACCAGCGCCGGCAGGCCGAGGGCGCAACGCTCCCAGGACGACGAGCCGGCGGCGCCGATGGCCAGGTCGGCCTCGGCCATCAGCCGGGCCATGTAGTCGATCTGGCAATGCAGGCGCCAGCCGTGGGCGGCGCAGAGGGCGTCCAGCGCCTGCCGGTCCGCGTGCCCCTGGCCAATGACCACGTCCACCTGCAGTGACGGCCGCCAGCCGGCCAGCGCCTGCAGGGCCTTGAGCGTCTCGCCCTGGTCGTCGCCGCCGGTGAAGAACACCAGCACGCGTTCCAGCTCACCGGTACGCGGGGCGACCTGCTCGCGGGCCAGCAGGAACTCGTCGCGCAACAGCGCATGGGTGGGGCCGAACAGGCGGGTCGCCGCGTCCGCCAGGCGGCCGGCATAGCGTACGTCCGGCTCGGCGTGCAGGCCCTGGTCCAGCAGCAGGTCGCAGTCCAGCGGGCGGTTGGCCAGGTCGTCCAGCACCATGACCCGCCGCGCATGGCGACGAGCCAGGCCGTGCCACTCGGCGTCCAGGCCGTAGTGGTCGACGATGCACCAGTCGAAATGGCGTTCGCCCAGCAGCGCATGCAACGCCTCGGCGTCGGCGAGGTTGTCGATCCGTGCCTCGGCGGTGCCGGCCGCCCGCTCGCCGGCATAGCGTGCCGGCAGCTCGAGCAGTTCGTATTCGGCCGGCACCAGCGACAGGGGCGCGCCTTCCAGGCCGCGACAGGCGAAGCTCAGGTGGGCGCCCTGCTCGTGCAGTTCGCGGGCCAGCGTCAGGCAGCGCATCAGGTGGCCGCTGCCGATGACGGGCGACGCATCCACGCGAAACAGCACGCGCATCTCAGATGTCCCCCTCCAGCAGCAGGGTCGCGTACATCAGTTCGGCACGGTGCCAGTCCTCGGGGCTGTCGATGTCCTGCACCAGGTAGCGCGGCAGGATCAGCGGCAGCGAATGCGCGGCGTGGATCGCCTTGCCCTCGTTCCAGGCGGCGCTGCGCCCCCAGTAGAACTGGCCGGCGTCGTGGTAGGCGCGCTCCAGGTCCTGGGAGCGGGTCTCGTAGAACTCGGGGTAGAGCGACTCGACGCCGCCGTCGGCATTCACCCGCAGGGCGCGCTGCACCGGCGAGGCGAAGTCGGTGACGGTGAAGGCGAAATCCTTGTCCGGGCGCGCGGCCAGAAGCTCGAAGCCTTCGACGAGCTTCTCCGGCAGCACCAGGGGCGCGGTGGCGTAGAGGCAGCAGGTGTAGTCGGGCTGGTAACCGGCGGCGGCCAGCTCGCGCAGGGCGTGCTGGATCACCTCGACGGTGCCGGCATGATCGTCGGCCAGCGACGCCGGACGCACGAAGGGCACCTCGGCGCCATGGGCCAGGGCGATGTCGGCGATCTCGGTATCGTCGGTGCTGACCACCACCCGCTCGAACAGCCCGCAGGCCAGGGCGGCGCGGATCGAGTAGGTGATCATCGGCTGCCCCTGGAAGAGCTTCACGTTCTTGCGCGGAATCCGCTTGCTGCCTCCGCGGGCAGGAATGATGGCGACCTTGCTCATGGGCGTTTTTCCAGAAGGAACCAGTTGATGTCGTCGGTCGGGAAATTGACGTCGCGCCGATAGACGAAGCCGTAGTCGACCAGCTGCAGGTCGGGGTACAGGTCGAGCATCTCGCCGGCGAAGTCCCGCTTGAACAGCTTGCCCGCATGGCCCCGGTAGCTGATCTCCACCGGCGCGGGGCTGTAGTACTCGGCGATCAGCACGTGACGGCGGCTGGCCTCATGGAGTTTGGCATAGGCCTGGGGCAGCAGCTCCGGCGGCAGATGGATGAGTACGCCCCGGGTGAAGGCCAGGTCCACGGGCTGTTGCACCGGGTAGTCGAACAGCGAGCCCTGCCAGATATCGGCGATGCCCAGGGCCTGGGCGATGTCGCGGGCCTTGGCGTTGAGCTCGACGCCCAGCAGCGTCGCCTCGGGGAACAGGCGGTTCAGCGCGCGCAGGTTGAGGCCGCGGTTGGTGCCCAGCTCCAGCACGCTGTCGATGCGCCCGGCGCGGCGCAGGGCCTGGGCGAAGAAGGCGGTGACGTTGGCGACGTGGACCTCGCCGTCGTTGCGGTCGACGTACTGGTCGCCGAACTCGCCTTGCCAGAATCGTTCTTGCTCGGTCAGCTCACGCACGGGTTTCTCCAGTCACTGCAGGACGCTGGCGAGGGTGCTCGCCACCTGGTCCTGCTGCTCGTCGGTCAGGTCGGGGAACAGCGGCAGGCTCAGGGCCTCGGCGTAGTAGCGCTCGGCCTCGGGGAAATCGCCCGGGGCAAAGCCCAGCTGCTGGTAATAGGGCTGCAGGTGCACGGGGATGTAATGCAGGTTGACGCCGATGCCGGCACCGCGCAGGGCTTCGAAGATCGCCCGGTGGCCGTGCTGCAGGCGCTCCAGGCGCAGGCGCACCGGGTACAGGTGCCAGGCCGGATCGGCACCCGCCTGCACCTGCGGCAGTTCCAGCGGCAGGTCGGCGAGCCGCTCGCCATAGCGGGCCACCAGCTGCCGGCGACGGGCGACGAAGGCATCCAGGCGTTGCAGCTGGGACAGGCCGAGGGCAGCCTGCAGGTCGGTCATGCGGTAGTTGAAGCCCAGTTCCAGCTGCTGGTAGTACCAGGGGCCTTCGCTCGGGCCCGTCATCGCCGCCGGGTCACGGGTGATGCCGTGGCTGCGCAGGCGGCGCAGGCGCTCGGCCAGCCGCGGGTCGTTGGTGGTGAGCAGGCCGCCCTCCCCCGTGGTGATGATCTTCACCGGGTGGAAGCTGAACACGGTGATGTCGGCATGCTCGCAACAGCCCACCGGGCGACCGCCGTAGCTGGCGCCGATGGCATGGGAGGCGTCCTCGATCACGCGGAAGCCGTAGCGTCGCGCCAGTTCAGCGATGCGTGCCATGTCGCAGCTCTGTCCGGCGAAGGCGACGGGAACCACCACCTTGGGCAGGGTGCCGTCGCGTTCGGCGCGCTGAAGGCGGGCGTCGAGCTGGGCGACATCGAGGTTGAGGGTCGCCGGGTCGATGTCGACGAAATCCACCTGGGCGCCGCAGTACAGGCCGCAATTGGCGCTGGCGACGAAGGTATTGGGGCTGGTCCAGAGGCGGTCGCCCGGCCCCAGGTCGAGGGCCAGGCAGGCGATGTGCAGGGCTGCGGTGGCGTTGCTCACGGCGATGCCGTGGGCGGCCTGGCAACGCTGGGCGACGGCCTGCTCGAAGCGTTCGATGGCCGGGCCCTGGGTCAGCCAGTCGGAACGCAGGGTGTCGACCACCGCATCGATGTCGGCCTGGCTGATGTTCTGGCGACCGTAGGGAATCATGGTCAGGCCCAGGCGTCGGCCAGCTGTCGCAGCTCGGGCACGCTCAGGTAGTGGGGATTGCTGTCGGAGACGTACTCGAAGCCCTCCTCCACCGCCACACCGACGCCACCCAGGCCATCGCGGGCATAGTCGTACTGGGTGTTGAAGGTGATCGACGGGGCGATGACGAAGTGCCGGTCGAATTCGAAGGTGTGGGTGCTGTCATCGCGGGAGATCATCATTTCGTGCAGCTTCTCGCCCGGGCGGATACCCACCTGCTTGTGCGGCATGCCGGGCGCCAGCGCCTCGGCCAGGTCGGTGATGCGCGCAGAGGGGATCTTGGGCACGAACAGTTCCCCGCCGTGCATGCGCTCGAAGCTGCGCATGACGAAGTCGACGCCCTCGTCGAGGGTGATCCAGAAGCGGGTCATGCGCGGGTCGGTGATCGGCAGCTCGCGGGCGCCTTCGGCGATCAGCTTGCGGAAGAACGGCAGGACCGAACCCCGGGAGCCGACCACATTGCCGTAGCGCACCACGGCGAAACGGGTCTGGTGGTCACCGGTGATGTTGTTGGCGGCGACGAACAGCTTGTCGCTGAGCAGCTTGGTGGCGCCGTAGAGGTTGACCGGGCTGGAGGCCTTGTCGGTGGACAGCGCCACGACCTTCTGCACGCCATTGGCCAAGGCCGCGTTGATGATGTTCTCGGCGCCGCTGACATTGGTGCGGATGCATTCGGTGGGGTTGTATTCGGCGGCCGGCACCTGCTTCAGCGCAGCGGCGTGGACTACCAGGTCGATGCCGCGCATGGCCTGCTGCAGGCGTTCGGCATCGCGCACGTCACCCAGGAAATAGCGCATGCAGGGGGCGTTGAACTCCTGCTGCATCTCGTACTGCTTGAGTTCGTCGCGGGAGAACACCACAACCCGCTTGGGCTGGTGGCGCGCCAGCAGGGTACGGATGAACGCGCGACCGAACGAGCCGGTGCCCCCGGAAACGAATACGGACTTGCCATCGAACATGCTGCTCTCCCCTGCCCATGTCAGCCGGCCCTGCGCCGGATGAACGCGCTGCCTTTATCGCTGACAGTTTTATGGCGCTCGCTTTTGATGTCGAGACCCAAAGCAAGCATGGTGCCAACCCGTTGAAATGCAAGGAGGCCCGGCAAGGAGACGGAGGGATTGGCGCCGCGCGCGACGGGCGCGGCGGACGAGTCAGTTGAGGAAGTTGAACAGACTCAGGCCGCTGATCTTCACGTAGCTCTGCTGCGCGGCCTGGAGGATGGTGGACTGCATGGTCAGGCGCGACAGGGCCTCGGCATAGTCGAGGTCCTCCAGCGACGACTGCACGGACTTGTTCACCAGGCTGACATCGTCGACGAAGCCTTCGGTCGAATCCAGTGTGTTCAGGCGTGCCCCTACCGAGCCCTGCACCGCCAGCACCTTGGTGTTGACGGCGTCGAGGTTGGAGGTGGCGATTGCCACGGCGTCGCGGATCTGCCGGTTGCCTGCCGGGGTATCGGAGGACGACTGCAGGGCCTTGCGCAGGTCGGAGACGACGTTGAGCAGGCTGCGTTTCTCGGCGTCCGGCTTGCGGTTGACGGCAAAGTCGTCACCGGCCGCCGGCGCACCGTCGATCTGGACCTTGACACCACCGTAGGTGATGAAATCGGAGGTCTGCGAGTTGGTGTCCAGGGCACCGGTGGCCAGTTGCCCGGCCGGCGGGGTCGCCGGGTTGTAGGTGGTCCAGTCATAGCCGACCGGCAGGGTGGCCGGGTCGTAGACCACATAGCGCTGGGCATCGAGGAAGTGGATGCCGATGGCGTCGGTGGCCGCCGGCGGGTTGCTGGAGGGGAAGACCGTGTCGTAGTCCGTCTTGTCGACGACCAGGCCCTGGGAAATGGTCGCGGTGCTGCCGGTCCCCGTGGCGCTCTTGGAGGTGGTCACGCGGTTGGCGTTGAAGACGTTCTCGAACAGGTCCTTGCCGTTGTCGCCCAGGGCCAGGAAGTTGCTGCTGGCCACCTGGACCTCGCGCCGGCCTTCGTCGCCCTGGTAGCTGTAGGTGCCATCGGCATTACGCACGAAGGGCTGGGTGTCGGCCTGGGACCCGGAAAACAGGTACTTGCCGCTGGCGTCCTTGCTGTTGAGCAGGCTCATCAGTTCGTCTTCGCGCTGCTGCAACTCGGTGGCCAGGGAGGCCTTGTCGGTGGAGTCCAGGGCACCGTCGCCCGCTTCGACGGCGATCTCGCGGATGCGCTGCATCACGTTGCCGACGGAGGTGAGGATGCTCTCTTCGGAGTTCAGGCTGTTCTTCGCGGCGGTGATGTTGGACTTGTACTGGGCGTTGAGCGCCTCTTCCTGGCTCAACTGCAGCAGGCGCACGGAGGCCACGGGATCGTCGGCGGGCGTGAGGATGCGCTTGCCGGTGCTGATCTGCTCCTGGGTCCGGGTCACGTTCGCGTAGTTCTTCTGCAGGCCCGCGACCTGGTTGTTGAAAGCCTGGATAGTCGAGATTCTCATTTCACATCAGCCTCAATTGAAGGCGCCTATGAGTGTATCGAACAGCGCGCGCGCAACTTGAATGACCTGGGCGTTGGCGTTGTAGTACTGCTGGAACTGGATCAGGTTCGCCGCCTCCTCGTCCAGGTTCACGCCCGAGAGCGAGTCGCGGTTCTCCTGCGCCTGGCTCAGCACCGCCTCGCTGGCATCGGAGTTGACCCGCACCTGCGCGGTCAGCGAACCGACCCGCTCCACCAGTCCGCTATAGGCATCGGTATAGGTGGCGCCGGTGCTGCCGTTGCCGACCACCGGCTTGGTCTGCAGGCCGACCAGGGCCAGGGCGTTGCGGTTGTCACCGGTACCCTTGTTGTTGAAGGCCAGGCTGAAGCTGTCGCCGCTCTGCGGGGTGCCGCCCATGGTGAATTCGTAGGTGTAGCTGTTGTTGGTCGACGGGTCGGTGTAGTTCAGCCGCAGGGTGTTGGTCTGCCCCGGGGTCAGCGCCGTGGTGGACGGCGACACATAGCTCAGGGTGGCACCGGCCGGCAGGGTGCCGTTTAGGGTGTTGGTGGCCGCGTCGAAGGTCAGCGCGATGCCGCTGGCGCCGAACAGGTCCTGCAGGTCGGTGACGTCGATCGGCGAGGGCCCGCTGGTCAGGGCCGGCTGGCTGATGGTGCCGGTGCCTCGGTTGTTGGTGGTCGCCTCGGCACGCGCCGAGCCGGAGAAGGCCAGTTGGTCGGAGGTCTTGAGCACGCTCTCGAAATCAGTGGCGCCACGCCGGGTCGGCTGCAGGGTGAAGCGATCATTGGCCGCCGGCAGCGAGTCCAGCTGCACCTGGAAGCCCTGGTCGTTGCCCGCCGCGTCGGCGAAGCTCAGGGTGTAGGGGCCGGTGCCGGTGACGGTGACCGTCATCGGCGCGTTGTCCGACAGGCGCGTGGCGGTGTAGTTGGTGCCGTCGAAATCCAGGCGGTAGTCGCTTGTGCCGAGCCTGCTGGTGTTGGTGATGTTCAGCGTGGCGTTGGCGGTGCCGGTGTTGTTGACGTTCGGCAGCACCCGCAGCGACGCCGACTGCGGGTCGTTGATGTTGCCGAACAGCGGGCTGCCGGCGCGACCGGCGGAGTCCAGGCCCTGCCCCAGTTGCTTGTTGATGGTGTCGGAAATCGTGATCGCCAGCTGGCCCAGGGCGTTGTACGACTGGTCCAGCGCGGTGTCGCGGTAGGCCAGCAGGCCACCCATCTCGCCACCGGAGATCTGCGTGGTGATGGTCTGCGAGACGCCGCCGGTGACCAGGTCGATCTGGTAGCGCGACGGGTCGTCGACGCCGGGCTTGGCACGCAGGGTGGAGGCGGTGTTGCCCACCACCAGCGGCTGCCCGGTGCCGACGAAGAGGCTGACGCTGCCGTCGCTCTGCTCCAGGGTCTTGACCCCGATCATCTCGGAAATCTGGCGGATGGCCTCGTCACGGGCGTCCAGCAGGTCGTTGGGCTCGGCGCCGCTGGCGCGGGCCTTGGCGATGGCGTCGTTGTAGTTGGCGACGTTGGCGGCCAGGGAGTTGACCTGGGTGGTCAGCGCGCCGAGCTGGTCGTTGATCTGGCTGTTCTGCTTGTCGAGCTGGTCGTAGAGGGTATTGAAGGTGTCCGCCAGGCCCTTGGCCTGGGACAGCACCGCCTCGCGCGCGGCCACCGAGGACGGGTCCTGGGAGGCGGTCTGCAGCGAGGTGAAGAAGCTCTTCAGCGCCGGGCTGATGCCGGTGGTGGTGTTGGACAGCAGGCCGTCGAGCTGTTCGATCTGGCTCTTGAAGGTCTGCAGCTCGCTGTTCTGGCTGGTGGCGGTGCGCAGCTGCGAGGTGAGGAATTCGCTGGCCAGGCGACGCACGTCGACCACCTGGCTGCCGGAGCCGATGTAGCCGCCGCCGGTGAACTGCGGGATGTTCGATTGCTGCACGGCCTGCTGGCGCGAATAGCCCGGCGTGTTCACGTTGCTGATGTTGTGTCCGGTCACCGTCAGGGAGGTCTGCGAAGTGCGCAGCCCGGACAGCCCGATGGATAACAGGTCAGCCATGTCTCATCCTCATGAGCGGGGCACCGTCGACTCGCCGGCCGCTACAGCCTGGTAGGTCTGCATCTGCCGGGCGATCTGGGCGACCTTGCGCGCATACTGCGGGTCGGTCGCGTAGCCGGCCTGCTGCAGTTCGCGTACGAAACGCTCAGGCTTGTCGGTTACTTCCAGTGCCTCTTGATATCGATCGTTCCCCTGCAGAAAGTTCACGTAATCGTGGAAGCTCTGCTGATAGGAATCGTATGCGCGGAACGATGCCGCTTCCTTGACGGCCTGGCCGTCCTTGTATTCGGTGGTCAGGGCACGGGCCGACTGGCCGTCCCAGCCGTGGGACTTGATGCCGAACAGGTTGTGGCTGCTACTGCCGTCCTGCTGGCGGATGATCGACTTGCCCCAACCGGTCTCAAGGGCCGCCTGGGCCACCAGGTAGCGCGGATCGACGCCGATGCTCTTCGCCGCTTCCTGGGCCATGGGCAGCATGGTGTCGATGAACTCCTGCGGCGAGTTGAACGCGGACTTGCCCGGCGCCAGCGGCGGCTGGGCGATGCGCCGGCCGATCACGGCGTCGTTGCCGGCCATGCGGTTGGCACTGGTCTCGGGCGCACCATAGGACTTGGCCGGCAGCCAGTCGGAGCCGGCCAGGGCCTGGCTCTGCGCCGGCGCCTGGGCAGCGCCGTCGGCAGCGCTGGCGGAGGGCACGATGCCGGCCAGCAGGCGGTCGGTGAGCTTGCTCGGCAGGCTGATGCGACGCATCGCCAGCAGCTTGGAGTCGTCGCGGCCATCGGCCGGTGCCTCGATCCTACTGCCCTTCTGCGGCCAACTGATGCCATTGGTCTCGGCCACCTGGGCGAAGGGATTCGGGCCGGTGGACTTGGAGACGCCCTTGTTCTTGGTCAACTGGCGAGTGAGCACGTCGGACAGGCCGATGCCCTGCCCCTTGGAGATGGTCACGGCCAGCTGCTGGTCGTACATGTCCTGGTAGGTCTTGCTCTCGTTGCTGTTGAGGAAGTTGCCCTCGGCGAAGACATTGTTGGCCGAGCGCATGGCCTTCATCATCTCGTTCAAAAACAGCGACTCGAATTCCTGGGCGACCTTCTTGATGTTCGCGTCGCTGTCCCGATCCTTGCCCACCTTGAACTGGGCCATGCGGTTGAGGTCGGTGTACGCGCCGGTATCGACGGGGCTGCCTGCGCCTATACCTGCCGAGAGTCTGGAGTCCATGGCCGCCTCCTCAGATCACGATCAGGTCGGCCTGGAGGGCGCCGGCTTGCTTGAGCGCCTCGAGGATGGCCATCAGGTCGGAAGGAGCGGCGCCCACCTGGTTCACCGCGCGGACGATCTCGTCCAGGGTGGTGCCGGGGCCGAACTTGAACATCGGCTTGGCTTCCTGGTCGGCATTGACCTTGGAGCGCGGCACCACGGCGGTCTGCCCGCCGGACAGGGCGCCGGGCTGGCTGACGATGGGGTCTTCGGTGATGGTCACGGTGAGGCTGCCGTGGGTGACGGCGGCCGGCTGCACCTTGACGTTCTGGCCGATGACGATGGTGCCGGTGCGCGAGTTGATGATGACCTTGGCCACCGCCTGGCCGGCTTCCACTTCGAGGTTCTCCAGCACCGACATGTAGTCGACGCGCTGGCTCGGGTCCATCGGCGCGGTGACGCGCACCGAGCCGCCGTCCAGCGCCTGGGCGACGCCCGGGCCGAGCAGCTCGTTGAGCTTGTCGACGATGTTCTTGGCGGTGGTGAAGTCCGGGCGATTGAGGTTCAGGGTCAGGGTGTTGCCCTGGTCGAACCCGCTCGGCACCGGACGCTCGACGGTGGCGCCCGCGGGGATGCGGCCGGACGACGGAACGTTGACGGTGATCTTCGAGCCGTCGCTGCCTTCGGCGTCGAAGCCGCCGACCACCAGGTTGCCCTGGGCGATGGCGTAGACGTTGCCGTCGATGCCCTTCAGCGGCGCCATCAGCAGGCTGCCGCCGCGCAGGCTCTTGGCGTTGCCGATGGACGAGATGGTGACGTCGATGGCCTGGCCGGGCTTGGCGAAGGGCGGCAGGTCGGCGTGGATGGACACGGCCGCGACGTTCTTCAGCTGCACGTTGCCGGAGCCGGCCGGCACCTTGATGCCGAACTGCGCCAGCATGTTGTTGAAGGTCTGCAGGGTGAAGGGCGTCTGGGTGGTCTGGTCGCCGGTGCCGTTGAGGCCCACGACCAGGCCGTAGCCGATCAGCTGGTTGTTACGCACGCCCTGGATACTCGCAAGGTCCTTCAGCCGTTCGGCATGGACGGCTGTGGCGGCGAGCAACAGGCAGAGGGCAGCGGTCAGTCGTTTCATCTTCGCGATCACCTGCTCAGAACGGCCACAGCGGGCTCATGAAGAAGCGGTCGAACCATCCTGGCTGGCTGGCATCGGCGAAGGCGCCGGTACCGGAATAGGTGATGCGCGCATCGGCGATGCGGTTGGAGGAGACGCTGTTGTCGGTGCCGATGTCGTCGGCACGGACCAGGCCGGCGATGCGCACCAGTTCGTCGCCGGTGTTCAGGGTCATCCACTTCTCGCCGCGCACGGCGAGGATGCCGTTGGGCAGCACTTCGGAGACGGTGACGGTGATCGAGCCGCTGAGGCTGTTGCTCTGCCCCGCCTGGGAGTTGCCGCTGGTGTCGCGGGTGCCGCTGTAGCCGACGTCCATGGACAGGTTCTCCGCCTTGAGCGGATTGAGGCCGGTGCTGGGGTTGTCGACCCGCACGCCGCCGCCGAACAGCGAGGTCAGCCCGAGGTTGGCGGTACTGTCCTTCTTGATCTGCGAGGTGGCGTTCTTGCTGGCCTGGGTACGCTCGTTGAGGGTGATGGTGATGATGTCACCCACACGATACGCCTTGCGGTCGTCGTAGAGATTGGTTTCGAAGCCGGCCTGATAGATGGAGCCGTTGTTCTGCGCGGCGGGCATGGGCGTGCGCGGCAGGACAGGGGCGTAATAGGGATCGTTCGGCTTGGCGGCCGGCGCGACGCACCCGGTGAGCAGGTGGGCGGCGAGCAGCGAGACGGGAAGGATCAGCCGGTTCATGACAACTTACCTCGAGGGTATTACAGGTTCTGCGAGAGGAATCCGAGCATCGAGTCGGCCGTGGAGATGACCTTGGAGTTCATCTCGTAGGCGCGCTGGGTGGTGATCATGTTCACCAGTTCCTCGACCACGCTGACGTTGGAGTTCTCCAGGGTGTTCTGCAGCACGTTGCCCAGGCCGGTCAGGCCGGGGGTGCCGACCTGCGGAGCACCGCTGGAGGCGGTCTCCAGGAACAGGTTGTTGCCGATGGCCTGCAGGCCGCCGT
This sequence comes from Pseudomonas sp. Pc102, assembly GCF_018408275.1. Lineage (NCBI taxonomy): Bacteria > Pseudomonadati > Pseudomonadota > Gammaproteobacteria > Pseudomonadales > Pseudomonadaceae > Pseudomonas > Pseudomonas sp. Pc102. Next base: position 4,352,264 of record NZ_AP021905.1, read on the forward strand.
AGTTGACGAAGTCGGCGGTCTGGATGTTGCCGATCACCTGCGGCGTCGGGTTGCCGAAGGTGGTGACGGATGCGGTGCCGTCCTCGCCCACGGTGAAGGTCTGCACCTCGGCCGGCAGCACGATCGCCGGCTCCAGGGGGTAGCCCTGGGAAGTGACGACCTGGCCGTCGGAGTTCAGGTGGAAGCTGCCATCACGGGTGTAGGCGACGGTGCCGTCCGGCATCAGGATCTGGAAGAAGCCACGGCCGTTCACCGCCAGGTCGAGCGGCTGCTCGGTGGTCTGCAGGCTGCCCTGGGTGAAGATCTTCTGGGTGCCGGCGATGCGCACACCGGTACCCAGTTGCAGGCCGCTGGGCAGCTCGCTGTCCTGGGTGCTCTGCGCGCCGGGCTGGCGGCGGATCTGGTACAGCAGGTCCTCGAACTCGGCGCGATCACGTTTGAAACCCGTGGTCGATACGTTCGCCAGGTTGTTGGAAATGGTGGTCAGGTTCATGTCCTGAGCCGCGAGGCCCGTCTTGCTGACCCAGAGTGCCGGAAGCATCTTCGTTCTCCTCGGGCGCCGGTTTCATGGCGCCGCGTACTGGTAATTAGCTGAGTTGCATGACCCGTGCCATCGCCGAAGCATCGTCTTCGGCGGTGCGCATCATCTTCACGTGCAGTTCGAACTGGCGGGACAGCGAGAGGATCGCGGTCATCTCTTCCACCGCGTTGACGTTGCTGCCCTCGAGGAAGCCCGAGGTCACCTGGACGGCGCCATCCACCGGCGCGGGCTGGCCGCTCTTGAGGCGCATCAGGCCGTCGGTGCCTTTTTCCAGCTGCTTGAGATCGGGATTGACCAGCTTGATGCGGTCGACCTGGGCCATCACGTTCGGGGCCTCGCCCAGGGAACGGATGCTGATGGTGCCGTCGGCGCCGATCTCCACCTTCTGTTCCGGCGGGATGGCGATGGGGCCGGAATTGCCGATCACCGGCAAACCGTCGCCGGTACGCAGCTGGCCGAGGGCGTCGACCTGCAGGCTGGCGGTGCGCACATAGGCTTCGCTGCCGTTGCCCGACTGCACGGCGATCCAGCCCTGGCCACCGATGGCGATGTCCAGGTCGCGACCGGTTTCCTGCATTGAGCCCGGGGTGAAGTCGGTGCCGGGGCGCTCGCTCATGGCGTAGACGCGCGCTGGAAAGGTGTCGCCGAACACGGGCATGGAACGGGCCTGCTCGTAGTCGCGACGAAAGCCCGTGGTGGAAATGTTCGCCAGGTTGTTGGCGTGGGCGCGCTGGGCCAGGGTGTTCTGGCTGGCGCCTGACATGGAGACGTACAGCATCTTGTCCATGGGGTTCTCCGAGTGGGCTTTTGACGCCCGCTGACTCTTTGCAGGCTATTCAGCAATTGCTGTGCCAGAAACGGAAAAACCAGTACAAGCCACTGATACAGAAGGAAAAACACAAAAGAAAAAGGCCCAAGCAAGGGGCCTTCGAATGCCGTGGCGGCGAAGGGCTGCCGCCAGCGGCAAGGTCCTTGCCGCCCGATGACCCGGGCGGCAAGCACCACTCAACGCAGGTTGATGATGGTCTGGGTGACCGCGTTCTCGGTTTCGATGGTCTTGGCGTTGGCCTGGTAGTTGCGCTGCGCCACGATCAGGTCGACCAGCTCGGTGGAGATGTCGACGTTGGAGGCCTCCAGCGCTCCGGACTGCAGGGCGCCCAGGGTGCCGGAACGCGGGGTGCCGATGACCGGCTCGCCGGATTCGGAGGACTGCACCCAGGAGGTCTTGCCCACCGGGGTCAGGCCCTGGACGTTGGCGAAGTTGGCCAGCACCACCTGGCCCTGGATCTTCGACTGGCCGTTGGTGTAGCGGGCGAAGATGTTGCCCTCGTCGTCGATCTCCAGGCCCGACAGCTGGCCGGTGGTGTAGCCGTCCTGGGCGACCTTGGTCACCGCGAAGGCGCTGGAGAACTGGGTCGAGCCGCGGATATCGAAGCTGATGGTCGGCGCGGCGGCGGCGCCGTTGGCGCTCCATACCGGCGGAGTGGCGCCGTTGGACTGCGCCGGCACCCAGCCGGTGATGCCCAGGGTGCCGTCGGCGTTGACGGTGAAGCCGCCCGTGCCGGTGAAGGTGCTGGTGTCGAGCTGGCCGGAGCTGGTGAAGCCCACCGTGGTGCTGATCGGCGCGGTGCTGGCCGGGTTGGTCGGGTTGCGACCGTCGATCAGCACGTTCATGGTCCAGGAGTTGGCCGGGGTGGCCGACTTGACGAAGTACTGGGTCATGACGTGGGCGTTGCCCTGGGCGTCATAGATGTTCACCGAGGTCGACGAGTTGTAGGTGGTCGGGTCGGCCGGGTCGAACGGCGTCTTGGTCGGCACCGTGTTGGTGGAGTTGAGGTTGAACGGCTGGGTGATGGTGGTGGTGGCCTTGGGCTGCTGGTTGTTGGTCTGGATCACCAGGTCGCCGACCACGCCACTCTGCAGCGCACCATTGGCATCCACCGAGTAGCCCTGCAGGCGATAGCCGTTGTTGTCGACGATGTAGCCGTTCTTGTCGGTGCCGAAGTAGCCGGCGCGGGTGTAGCTGATGGCGCCGTTGTTGCTGGTGATGAAGAAGCCGTTGCCGTTCACCGCCAGGTCGAGGGCGTTCTCGGTGTAGTCGATGGTGCCCTGGTTGTAGAGCTGGGCGACGTTGCCCAGCAGCACGCCGCTGCCGATGGTCTTGCTGCCGGAACCGAGCACGGAGGCCGAGTACAGGTCCTGGAACTCGCCACGGGATTGCTTGAAGCCGACGGTGCCGGCGTTGGCGATGTTGTTGCCAGTGATATTGAGGTCACTGGAGGCGGCACGGATGCCGCTGAGTCCGATATTGAACGACATGGGATGCTCCTGTAACGCCGGCGCCGCCGACGATTATTGACCGATGACCTTGACCTTGGAGAGTGCGACGCTGCCCAGCCCGGCGAGGTTGAGCGTCATCTCGGCGCCATTCAGGCCGAGGGTGACGCTGTCCACGTTCGCCGGCAGGTTGGTGGACATCGCCACCGTCTTGCCGTCGATGGCCGCCTCGGCCTGGAAGGTGTAGGTACCGTTCGGCGCGACGTTGCCGCTCGAATCCTTGCCGTCCCACATGAAGCTGACCTGGCCGGCATTCTGGGCGCCCAGGTTGATGCGGTTGACGGTGTTGCCCTTGCTGTCCAGCACGTTGACGTAGACGTTGGTGCTGGCGCCGGTAAGGTTGATGCTGCCCTTCATGGTCTCGCTGGTGTCCACCACCGCCTTGTTGGTGGTGACGATGACCTTGCGGCCGACCAGGGAGGACGCCTGCAGCGCCTGCGAGGACTGGGTGCTGGAGAGGATGCTCTCGACGCTGGTATTCAGGTTGTCGAGGCCTTCCACGGTACTGAACTGGGCCAGCTGCGCCACGAACTCGCTGTTGGTCTGCGGGTCCAGCGGGTTCTGGTTGTTCATCTGGGCCACCAGCAGCTGCAGGAACTGGTCCTTGCCCAGCGAGCTGTCCTTGGTCTTGTCGTTGTCCTTGAGCTTGTACTGGTCGAGGACCGAGCTGCTCGAAGTTCCGCTTACGCTGTCAACGCTCATCTTGTTCCCTCACTCGCGCCTTATTGACCCAGGGTCAGCACGCGCTGCATCATCTGCTTGGCGGTGTTCATCATTTCGACGTTGGTCTGGAAGGCGCGGCTGGCGGAAATCATGTCGGCCATCTCTTCCACCACGTTGACGTTGGGGTAGTACACGTAGCCATCGGCGTTGGCAGCCGGGTGGTTCGGCTCGTAGCGCGGGGTCAGGGCGCTCTGGTCTTCGATCACACCGAGCACCTGCACGCCACGACCGGATTCGTCCTCGCCGGCGAACAGCGAGCCGCTGCTGCCGCTCTCGCTGTTGAGCTGGCTCTGGAACATGGTCGAGAAGACCGGGTGACGGGCACGGTAGGTCTGGTTGATGCTGGAAGACACCGTCTCGGCGTTGGCGATGTTGCTGGAGATGGTGTTCAGGCGAGTGCTCTGGGCGCTCATGCCGGTGCCGGCAATGTTGAAGACGCTGGACAGTGACATGGTGGTGATCTCCGTTATTCGCCGCGCAGGGCGCTGACCAGCCCTTTGAACTTGCTGTTGAGCAGGGTGAAGCTGGCCTGGAACTGCATGGAGTTCTCGGTGTAGGTCGATTGTTCCTGCTGCAGGTCGACGGTGTTCTGGTCGATCGAGGGCTGGAACGGAATCCGGTACTTGAGGCTTTCGTCGAACAGGCTGGCGCCTTCGGCGGCGATGTGGCGCTCGTTGGTCAGGTTGGCATGGAAGGTGCCCTTGCTGTTCTCCACCTGCTGCTGGAGCACGGCCTTGAAGTCCAGGTCACGCGCCTTGTAGTTGGGCGTGTCGGCGTTGGCGATGTTGTTGGCCAGCACTTCGGCACGCTGGGTGCGGAAGCTGAGGGCCTTTTCATGGATGCCAAGGGCGCTTTCGAAGCTGATGCTCATGTCTCTGACCTTTGCCGAGTGGCAGTTCGGTTTGTCTGCCTGACATTCAGCAAAGGCTGTGCCAACTTTTAAAACCCTTTATTTTCAATGACTTGAGATAAACCCGAGCGGCAATCGAAGCGGCAACGGCAAGGCATTACCGCTTTTGCCGGTGCCGACGGCAACGCGGATGGGCGATCTTGCCGCTGGGCGGCAATGGCCGCCAGCGGCGATCGCCGCCCTGCCCTCTCCTTTTGCCCACGTGGTCTAGGCTTTGGTTTCCGCTTGGCGGCAGCCGCTGCGCAACGCCGCCATCGCCCCTTGATCGACGAACCCGAGGAGATCGAAATGCCCATCGAAAAAACCCTGTACCGCGCCTACGCCGAAGCCTACGGCGGCCGTGAAGGCCGTGCCGTTTCGTCCGATGGCGTACTGGATGTGAAGCTGACCACGCCCAAGGAACTGGGCGGGCCGGGAGGTGAAGGAACCAACCCCGAGCAGTTGTTCGCGGCCGGCTATTCGGCGTGCTTCCTCGGTGCCATCAAGTTCGTGGCCGGCAAGGAGAAGGTCGCCCTGCCGGACGACGCGTCCATCGAAGGCATCGTCGGCATCGGCACGCTGCCCACCGGTTTCGGCATCGAGGTGGAGCTGCGCATCTCCCTGCCGGGCGTCGACAAGGCCGTGGCCAAGGACCTGATCGACAAGGCGCACGTGGTGTGTCCCTACTCCAACGCGACCCAGGGCAACATCAATGTGACCCGCACGCTGGTTTGAGGGCACGCGCCACCGCCGCGACACAAATGAAAAGGGAGGCTTTCGCCTCCCTTCCTCATTTCATCCGCGGGTCACTTGACCTTGTAGATGATCCCCGGGCTGCACTGCACCATCTGGTACAGGTCCGGCAGGCCGTTGAGCGCCTCGGACGCACCGAGGAACAGGTAGCCACCGGGTTTCAGCGTGGCGTGGATGCGCGTGAGGATGTCCTTCTTCACCTCGGCGGAGAAGTAGATCAGCACGTTGCGGCAGAAGACGATGTCGAACTTGCCCAGTGCCGCGTAGCTGTCCAGCAGGTTCAGCGGGCGGAACTCGACACGGTTGCGGATCGCCGGCTTGACCACCCAGCGCCCCGGCCCTTTGGGGTCGAAGTAACGGGTCAGGCGCTCCTGGGAGAGCCCGCGCCCCATCGCCAGGCTGTCGTACTCGCCGGCCTTGCAGGCGGCGAGCATGGCGCTGGACAGGTCGGTGGCGACGATGCGCACGCCGGCCTTGAGCTGGCCGAGGTTGGTCTTCTCGAATTCGTCGATCGCCATGGACAGGGAGAACGGCTCCTGCCCGGACGAACTGGCTGCCGACCAGATGCGCAGCGGCTGGTTGGGCGAGGCCTTGATCATCTCCGGCAGCACCCGGCTCTTCAGTACCTCGAAGGGATAGGTGTCGCGAAACCACAGGGTCTCGTTGGTGGTCATGGCATCGACGACCTGCTCGCGCAGGCCGCCACGGGGGGAACCCTGGATCTTCTGGATCAGCTCCCCCAGGGTCTTGATGCCGTTCTGCTCCATCAGCTTGTTAAGGCGGCTGGATACCAGGTACTGCTTGTTGCTTCCCAGCAGGATGCCGCAGGTTTTTTCCAGGAAGGTCCGGAACTGCTCGAAATCCAAGTTACCTGAAGACACTAGGCCCGCCTCATTCATATCTGTTTCCTGGGGGAGTCATCCCTCAGCCGCCATCAGCGATTCTGATCCGCTCGATCACCCGCGCCGCCAGGTCGTCGGGTCGGAACTTGGCGAGGAAATCATCCGCGCCGACCTTCTTCACCATCGCCTGGTTGAACACGCCGGAGAGCGAAGTATGCAGGAGGATGTGCAGTTTCTGCATTCTCGCATCGCCTCGGATCTCCGCCGTCAGCGTGTAGCCGTCCATTTCCGGCATCTCGATGTCGGAAATGATCATCAGCAACTCCTTCTCCGGCGCCTTGCCCTGCTCGACCATGTCGTGCAGGTAGTTGTACGCCTGGCGGCCGTCGTTGAGCGCCGTGACTTCGACGCCCACCGTCTCCAGGCAGCGGATCAGCTGCTTGCGGGCCACCGACGAGTCGTCGACGATCAGCACCCGCTTGGTGACGGCACTGGCCTGGGTGTTCTGGTCGATCACGCCCTCGGAAATGACTTCGGAAGTCGGTGCGACCTCGGCGAGGATCTTCTCCACGTCGATGATCTCCACCAGGTTCTTGTCGACCCGGGTAACCGCGGTCAGGTAGTGCTCACGACCGGTCCCCTTGGGTGGCGGATGGATCTCCTCCCAGTTCATGTTGACGATGCGCTCCACCGAGCGCACCAGGAAACCCTGAACCTTGGTGTTGTATTCCGTGATGATGACGAAGCTGTTCTTCAGGTCATCCAGCCCACGTCGACCGGTGGCCATGGCCAGGTCGAGGATGGGAATGGTACCCCCGCGGATGTTGGCCACGCCGCGGACCACAGGGCTCGACTTGGGCATGATGGTGAGCTTGGGGCATTGCAGCACCTCCTTCACCTTGAACACGTTGATCCCGTAGAGCTGGGTCCCATCCAGCCGGAACAGCAGCAACTCCAGCCGGTTCTGACCGACCAGTTGCGTACGCTGGTTAACCGAATCCAATACACCGGCCATGCCAGGACTCTCCCGTTATTAGCTTCAGCACGCTTCGCCTTAGAGTAGCAGGCGGCACGGGCCTTGCTTTTGTTCTTGATATGAACGCTATGACGACGATTTTCCGACACACGATGGCACAACGCCGCCATCTTTTTAAGGCTCTTTTACTTGTTTTGCTCGGCCTCGGCCATAACGGCGCCTCGGCTGAGGAACTCACTTCGCCCGAAGTCCTTATCGGCTCCACCCAAGGCTTTCTTGAGTTCACGGTGGAGGATTATCTGCAGACCAACAATATCCAGGGTCGTTACGACATTCAGATCAACCGTCTCGACCCGCGCCTGCGTCTGGCCGCCTGCGACAGGGAATTGACGGTCGCACTGGAAAGCCCGGCACAACCCATCGGCCGGGTCACCGTCAGCGTGCGCTGCGAAGGCAGCACGCCGTGGAGCATCTACGTCTCCGCGCAGGTGCGGCTGTTCCGGGAAGTAATAGTAGTAGCCCGTCCGTTGCGCAGGGGGCGGTCGTCACCTCGGATGACTACAACCTGGTGGAACGCGAGGTGGGCCTGCTCAACCAGGGCTACCTCACCGACCCCGCACAGGCCGAGGGCTTCAAGCTGACCCGCGCCGTGGTCGCCGACCAGGTGCTGGCGCCGGTGCACCTGGAGACCGCCGAGGTGATCCGCAAGGGCGACCAGGTGGTGATCACCGCCAGGAGCAGCAGCATCAGCGTGCGCATGCCCGGCGAGGCCTTGACCGATGGCTCGCCGGGGCAGCAGATAAGAGTGCGCAACCTGCAGTCCAAGCGCGTTGTCAAAGCTCGGGTGGTAGGCCCGGGCCAGGTCGAAGTCGCAATGTAGGCACGGGTTTTGTATGTACATACGTCATGTCGTGTAAAGTGCCGTTCCGACGTCACTTCCAGGCCCGGAAAAAAAGTCCGGAAATTTGCCTAAAGTTTCATTGGGCATGGCCGATAGCGTCGGTAAGCGTCCAAACACCCAGAGGTTCCGCATCATGGTCATCGACTTCAACCGGCTGAATAACGCCGCTACGCCGCCCGGTACGGGCCGTACGAGCAACGCCCAGGCCGGCGGCAAGAACGAAGCCGTCTCCAGCTCGACGACTCCGTCGCAAGCTGCCACCACCGACGCGGCCAAGATCGCCAAGACCGGTGAGAACGTGCAGCTCAGCAGCGATGCGCAGAACCTGCAGAAAGCCACCGACAAACTGCGTGACCTGCCCACCGTGGACAAGGAGCGCGTCGAAAAAATCAAACAGGCCATTGCCGACGGCTCCTATCAGGTAGACAGTCAGCGCGTGGCCAGCAAACTGCTCGACTTCGAATCCCAGCGCTAGTCCCATGGCAGCGCTGGGGACATTGGACGCCCAATCCCCAGAGCCCGCGATGCAAGACACTATCCTGCTCGACCTGTTCACCAACGATATCGGCCACGCCCAGCGTCTGCTTGAGCTGATCGATACCGAATTCAAGGCCCTCACCGAGCGTGACCTGGGCCATCTCGAAAAGATCCTCGCCGACAAGCAGCCCTTGCTCGCCCTGCTCGATGCCCATGGCAAAGAGCGCACCGAAGCCCTCCTCGCGCTGGACCTGACCGCCGACCGTTCCGGCCTGCACAGGCTCGCCGAAACCTCGCCGCTGGGGGCCGACCTGATCGCCCGCAGCGAGGAATTGAGCGCCGTGCTCGAGCAGTGCCAGACCGCCAACCAGCGCAATGGCCGGCTGATTCGAGCGAATCAGGCCTCCGTTGGCAGCACCTTGGCGATTCTGCGTGGTCAGGATGCTCCCAGCCTCTATGACAGCCGTGGTGGTGCCGCTAAAATCCCGCGACAGCGCCCGCTCAGCCAGGCCTGATAACAATAAGGGTACGACGACATTACCGGCACGATGCCAGTATGCTAGTGCCGGAAGTCATTCGTGCTTGGAGAGTCCTGGACCGTGTCCAATGCGTTTATCGAAGAAGATGGCCCCCAACCACCCAAGGTGCTCAAGGCGCCGGTGGAGATCCTTGCCAATCTTCGTCTGCTGCAGCAAAACCACGACCCGCTGATCATCACCTTCAACGAGCGCAGCCAGCGCTTCCAGACCTACCTCGTCGAGATCGACAAGGACAAGAAGATGCTGGCCCTCGACGAGATGATCCCAAACGACGGTGAACGATTCCTGCGCAACGGCGAGAGCTTCCGCCTGGAAGGTTTCCGCGACGGCGTGCGCATCGCCTGGGAATGCCCACAGCCCGTGCGTGTCGGGGAGTTCGAAGGTGACGCCTGCTACTGGTGCCCGCTCCCCGATGAGGTGATCTACCACCAGCGTCGCAACGCCTTCCGCGCTCCGCTGATGCTCAGCCAGCTGGCGGTGGTGGAACTGGCCGGCGACAAGCTGCCCAAGGGCCTGCCCGGGCACATGCTGGATATCTCCGCCACCGGCTGCAAGCTGCGCTTCCCGGGCGACCTCACCAGCCGTTTGCAACCCGGCCAGGTCTACGAACGCTTCAGCGCCCAGCTGCCGGTCGGCACCCTTGTCGCCGCCGTCGAACTGCGCCACGCCAGCTACGACGAAAAGCTCGACATGACCTTCGTCGGCATGCGCTTCTACCGCTCAAGCGGCCAGGAACAGCGCCTGATCGAACGCTTCGTCTACCAGCTGCAGCGCGAAGCCCGGCGCTTCGACAAGGACGACCTGTTCTAGCCAGTCGCACCGCTCGCCTCGCGAGCGGTGCACTTCCCTCACGGCACGCGCACCTCTATCCCGAGCTCCGCCAGGCGCGGCAGGTGCTCCGGCCGGTCCAGCGCCCACATCACCGGCAACAGGCCATGGCTCCATTCCAGCTCCTGCAGGCGTTCGCAGGTGAGCGCCAGCAGCCGATCGCTGCCCCAGGGCATCGCCTCGAACAGCCGTGGATCGACCCGGCGCAGGCCCAGCAGCACGTAGCCACCTTCCTCCGTCGGCCCGAGCACCGCCTGATGTTGCTGCAAGGCCTCGCAGGCCGCTGCCAGGTAATCCGCATCCAGTGCCGGGCTGTCATGACCGAACAGCACCACCGCATCGCTCTCCGCCAGGCCCAGCGCGGCGATGCGGCGCATGCGCTCGCCCAGGTCGCCCGCCGGCTGGCCGACCACGGTCCAGCCCAGCTCGCCGGCAAGACCCGAAAGCGCCTCGTCGGGACCATCGTCCAGCCACAGGAAGCGCTCGCCGAACCCCGCCACCGGCAGGCCCAGCGTCCGCTCGACCAACTGCCGCTGCAGGAGACTCGCGCCCTCCTCGCCCAGCACCGGCACCAACCGGTTCCTGACGCTGCCGGGCTGCGGCGCCCGGGCCAGCAGGTGCAGGGAAATGCTCAAGCTCATGGTCAGCCCTCCTCGGTCCGGTAGCGGGCGCGCAGCAGCGAGCGCCCGGGCGAGTAGTTCCGACAGCGGCGAGCGGCATTGATTCGGCGCCGATGGAGGACGCCCGTCGCCATCAGCTGGGACGGGGCTCCTCGGGGGGCGGCGGCGTGAAGCTGTCGCCGCCCATCTGCTCGTGCACCACCTGCTCGTCCACGCGCGGGTCGAGGGCGGCCACCAGGGGCGAGCTGACCTCCGGGGTCGCCACGTGATGCAACGGCGCCTCGTCGACGCGGTGCAGCCCGGTCACCTTGTCGGGCCGCACGCGCAGCACCAGCACCAGCGCGCAGAGGCTGGCGAAGGCATAGAACATGTTCGGCCCCACCTGCTTCATCAGCGCACCGGTGACCAGCGGACCGACGCTCGCGCCGACGCCGAAGGTGATCAGCAGCATGGCGGTCAGCGAGACCCGCCGCTCCGCCTCGATATGGTCGTTGGAAAACGCCACCGCCAGCGGATAGAGGGTGAACTGCAGCATGCAGACCAGGAAGCCCATGGGGAACAGCAGCTCCATCGGCACCTGCGGCATCAGCGCCAGCGGCAGGGCCGCCAGCACCAGCAGCGCGGCGACGGTGCGGATCAGCATCGCCCGGTCATGGCGGTCCGACAGCCAGCCCAGCGGCCACTGCACCAGCAGGCCGGCGAGGATGCAGCAACCCATGAACAGACCGATCTGCTCCGTGGACAACCCCTGCCGCGTGGCATAGAGCGGCGCCAGGCCATAGAAGGAGCCGAGCATCAGCCCGGAGATCAGCACCGTGGTCATCGACTGCGGCACGCGCTTGATGAAGAAGCGTGGCTCCAGGGGCGCCGGATGCAACGGCGCCGGGTGGATCTTGCGGGTCACCGCCACCGGCACCAGGCACAGCGCGAAGCACATCGCCACCAGCATCAGCAGCTCCGGGCCCAGGTTCGGGTGCAGTACCAGCACCAGTTGGCCCAGCACCAGGCCCAGGTAGGACGCCACCATGTAGCCGGCGAACACCTGGCCACGCTGGCCGGCGTCCGCCTGCTCGGTGAGCCAGCTCTCGATGACCATGTACTGGCACATCATCCCCAGGCCCACCAGCATGCGCATGAACAGCCACGCCGGCAGCCAATCGATCAGGCCATGCCCCAGCACCGCCGCCGTCACCGCACCGGCACAGGCCACGTAGGCACGGATATGCCCCACCCGCGCGATCAACCGGTGCCCCAGCTTGCCGCCGAGGATCAGGCCCAGGTAGTTGGCCGCCATCAGCGCACCGACCCACAGACCGTCCACCTTGTCGGCGGCCAGGCGCAGGCCCAGGTAGGTACTGAGCAGGCCGGAACCGATGAGCATCAGCAGCGTGGCGAAGTAAAGGGCACGAAAGGACTTCAAGACACGACCCATTGGCTTTCCATGCGCTCCTTGAACAAGAGCGGGCCGCCATATGCGGCCCGCAAGGGGGGATGCTACGCCTGGGCGGCCAGTACGCGCCGCTCCCAGGGGGTGATCTGATCGAAGAAGCTGGTCAGCTCCATCGTCTTGGTGGCGATGTAGCCTTCGATGAACTCCTCCCCGAACAGTTCCCGGGCCAGATCACTGCGCTTCAGACGCTCCAGAGCGGCATGCAGGGTACAGGGCAGGACCAGGGATTCGGGAATATCGAACTCGCCCTGCATGGGCGCGCTCGGCGCGATCCGCTGCTCCATGCCGTGCAGCCCCGCCGCCAGGCTGGCCGCAATGGCCAGGTACGGGTTGGCGTCGGCCCCCGGCAAACGGTTCTCCACCCGCCTCGCCACCGGCGCGCTGGCCGGAATGCGCAGCCCAGCGGCGCGATTGTCGTGGGACCAGCAGGCATTGTTCGGCGACGCATAGGGGTGGCAGAGGCGCTGGTAGGAATTCACGTTCGGCGCGAACAGCCCGGTGAAATCCGCCATCGCCGCCTGCTGCCCGCCAATGAAATGGTAGAAGGCATCGGTCGCCTCGCCCGCCCCGTCGCTGAAAATATTCCGCCCCTCGCCGATCGTCACCACGCTCTGGTGAATGTGCATCGAGCTGCCCGGCGTGTGCGCCAGCGGCTTGGCCATGCACACCACCGTCACCCCGTGCTTGAGCGCCACCTCCTTGAGCATGTGCTTGAACAGGAACGTCTGGTCCGCCAGCAGCATCGCATCGCCATGCAGCAGGTTGATCTCGAACTGGCTCACGCCCATCTCGTGCATGAAGGTGTCGCGGGGCATGCCCAGCAGCTCCATGCACGCATAGACCTCCTCGAAGAACGGGCGCAGGCCGTTGTTGGAGGTCACGCTGAACGCCGAGCAACCATCCTCGCGGCGCCCGTCCAGGCCCAGCGGCGGCTGGAAGCTCTGGTGCGGGTCGGGGTTCGGCGCAAAGACGAAGAACTCCAGTTCGGTGGCCACCACCGGGGCCCAGCCGTGGGCGGCGTAGCGCTCCAGCACGCGGCGCAGCAGGCCGCGGGTCGACAGGCCGGACGGCCGCCCATCCAGCTCCTGGGCGTCGCAGATGGCCAGGGCGCGCGGGTTGGCGCTCCAGGGCAGGCGGTGCACCTGGCTCGGCTCGGCCACCAGCGCCAGGTCACCGTCGTCGCTGCCGTAATACTTCGCCGCCGGGTAGCCACCCATGATGCATTGCAGCAACACGCCCCGTGCCAGCTGCAAACGGCGGCCGGAGAGGAAGCCCTCGCCGGTCATCACCTTGCCTCGCATCACCCCGTTGAGGTCAGGGGTGACGCACTCGATCTCGTCGATGCCGGCCAGTCGTTCTGCGAGGGAACCTGGGACGTCGGTAGTCATGCTTGTTGTCCTTGTGGGTACTGCGATCACGCCGAATTGGCGGCGTGCACAAAATACGCACCGACTGTTCGATATATCAAGCACCTGTGTTCCAGCACGACCCCATGCCGGCAGTCGTGGGGTGGGTAGAGCCACACGAAACCCATCATGCCCGCCACAACACGTCCCCGAACCCATGAAAAAGGGGCCCAACCAGCGGTTGGGCCCCTCTCGTCACTCCATCCGTAGCCCGGGCCTCAGCCCGGGAACCCGCCCGGCACTCAGGCGATACGCGCGCCCCTCGGGCTCACCTCCAGCTCGCCGATCTTCTCCAGCCGCGCCCGCACGATATTGCGGCTGATGCCCAGCAGGCGCCCGGTCTGCAACTGGTTGCCGTGGCAGAAACGGTAGGCGGTGCGGAACACCGTCTCCTCGATGTGCTCGTACAGGTCCGGGCGGTTCTGCTCGAACAGCGCCGTCAGCGCCGCCTCCAGGTCCACCGGCGCGGCCGGGCCGGCCAGCACGCCCTGCGGCTGGTCGTGGCGCACACCCGACGGGCGCATGTCCACCAGGTGCAGGTCACCCGGCTGCACCTGCTGGTTGCGGCACACCAGCAGCGCATGGTGGATGGCGTTCTCCAGCTCGCGGATGTTGCCCGGCCAGCTGTGGGTCAGCAGCTTGCGCTCGGCCTCCACGCTCAGGGATGCGCGGTTGTAGCCCAGGCGCTGGCAATGCTCCTCCAGGAAGAACTCGGCCAGCGGCAGGATGTCCCCCGGCCGCTCGCGCAGCGGGGGCAGGCGGATGGTCGCCACGTGCAGGCGGTAGAACAGGTCCTCGCGGAAATGCCCCGCCACCACCGCGTCGGCCAGGTTGACGTTGGTCGCTGCCACCAGGCGCACATTGATCGGGATCGGCGTGCGCGAGCCCAGGCGCACCACCTCGCGCTCCTGCAGCACGCGCAACAGCTTCACCTGCATGTTCAGCGGCAGGTCGCCGATCTCGTCGAGGAACAGCGTCCCGCCGTTGGCCGCCTCGAACCAGCCGGCCTTGCTGTTGGTCGCCCCGGTGAAGGCACCCTTCTCGTGGCCGAACAGCTCGCTCTCCACCAGCGACTCGGGGAAGGCGCCGCAGTTGACCGCCACGAAAGGCTCCTTGCCGCGACGGCTGAGGTGATGGATGTGCCGCGCCACCAGCTCCTTGCCGGTGCCGGTCTCACCGATGATCAGGGCATTGGCCTCGCTCGGCGCCAGACGCTCGATACGGTTGAGCAGCTCCTGCGAACGCGGGTCCTTGAAGACCAGGACCGTGGCACGCACGGACTTGGTCAGTTCGCGGGCATTGGGGTGGGTGAGCAGCGACATGATGCATTCCTGGCAGAGATGGGCGCGCCGCCATAGTGCATCAATCCAAATAGACTAAAAAATTATTAATTAGCATTTATATATTCCATAAAAGATATAAGCGACGCGACTGCTGCCCCAGCAGCAACGCGCCAGCAATCCCTTGTGCCGGCACCAGCACTGCAGCGGCAGCCCCGCAGCATGCCCCACACGAGCAAACCCGCGCCAACACTGGCCCCGGCGGCCAGCGCCCGTGCCATGGCATGCATCCTGCTCCCACCGCAGCATCAGCCGGGCTCACCGGCACGCCTTGCAAGGAGTGGAACCATGAACAGAATCTGGCGCAGCAGCCTGGCGGCCCTCGCCGCCCTGGCCTTCGCTTTCGGCGCCCAGGCCGCCGAAGCCCCCGCCTCGGTGAAGATCGCCATCGTCGCCTACACCCAGGGCGGCAAGCCGGTGTTCGGCGGCATCCCCGGCCGGGTGATCGAAGAAGGCTGGCTGGCCTCGGAGCTGGACAAGCGCGGCATCAAACTCGACTGGATCGCCCTGCCCCACGCCGGCGCCGGCCCGCAGATCAACGAAGGCTTCTCCAACAACAGCATCGACTTCGCCGTGCGCGGCGACCTGCCCTCGGTGATCGGCGCCGCTGGCGGCGTGCCCGGCAAGCTGGTCGTGCCCGGCGGCAACGGCAACAACGTGTACCTGGTGGTGCCGGCCAACTCCCCGGCCAAAAGCATCGACGACCTCAAGGGCAAGCGCATCGCCCTGCACCGCGGCCGCCCCTGGGAGTTCGCCTTCAGCAACTTCCTCGCCAGCAAGGGCCTGGCCCTGACCGACTTCAAGATCGCCAACCTCAACCCCCAGGTCGGCGCCGCCGCCGTCTCCGCCGGCAAGGTCGACGCCGCCGTGCTGCTCAACGAGTCCTACCTGCTCGAAGACAAGGGCGTGGGCCGCATCATCTGGTCCACCAAGCAAGGCTCCAACGACTGGCGCCTGGTCTCCGACCTCTGGGGCACCGACGACTTCATCCAGCGCCATCCCGACGTCACCCAGCTGCTCGCCACCGCCTGGGTCAAGGCCGCCTGGTGGATCTCCCAGGAGCAGAACCAGGATGCCTACTACCAGCTCTCCTCCCGCGCCGGCACCCCGGAGAGCGTCCTGCGCCGCGACGACCAGGGCGACCCGGTCGCCTGGAAGGACCGCTGGGCGCCCAAGAGCGACCAGCAGCTCAAGGCCCACTACCAGGCCCTCACCCGCTACGCCCTGGACAACCGCCTGATCCGCGAGGACGTCGACATCGGCCAATCCCTCGCCACCCGCTTCACCAACCAGGCGCTGATCGACCTGCACCTGGAAGACTACTGGCCCAGCCTCAAGGGCCAGCTCAGCGCCCGCTGAGCACGCCACAACCGCATGGGTGGAGGTAAAAACGACCTCCACCCTACGCCCCTCCCGACCTAACCCGCCCCTGCTTCCCCACTGCTTCCCACGCAACAACCCCCTGCTTCCCCGCCAGCACCGCCCCGCGTGAAAAACCTCCAGGCCCAGGCCCCGCGCGGCCTTCGCCGTTCTGGCGCGAAACCTGCTCCGTCCCCTGCATGGCGTGGGCACGTCCATCGCCCCGCCCCATCCAAGGAGGATCTCCATGAGCATCGAATTCTTCACCCGCCTGCCCCTGCACGGCGAAACCCAGTACCTGCCCGGCGACCCGCGCAACCGGGGCGACTGGCACCGGGGCGGCCCCAGCACCGGTGCGGTGTCCGGCTTCGCCGTCGGCGACCACTTCACCTACATCGACTACCTCGGCCAGATCGCCCGCGCCGCCGAGATCAACGGCTTCGGCGGTGCGCTGATGGTCAACGCCCCCACCGGCGAAGAGCCCTGGACCGTCTGCTCGCTGCTCGCCCGCGAGACCCGCACGCTGAAGTTCGTCACCGCCTTCCAGCCCTACCACTACACGCCCTGGGTCGCCGTGCAGCAGGCCGCCACCTACCAGCGCGCCACCGGCAACCGCCTGGTGTGGAACATCATCAACGGCGGCTCCGACGCCATCCAGCGCCAGGTCGGCGACTACAGCGGCCACGACGACCGCTACGCCCGCGCCACCGAGTTCATGGACGTGGTGCGCGGCTACTGGCACAACGAGAACTTCCACTACGACGGCACCTACTACAAGGCCGACGGCGGCGGCCTGCGCGGCCCGCTGAAAAAGGCCGAGCTGCCGCTGATCTGCACCGCCGGCTCGTCCATACCCGCCCGCGAATTCGCCGCCAAGCACGCCGACTACTACCTGATGCGCGCCGAGCACCCGGACGAAGTCCGCGCGCTGATCGCCGACGTGCGCGAGCGCGCCCTCAAGTACGGCCGCCACGACATCCGCTTCGGCCTGTCCATCGACGTCATCACCCGCGAGACCGAGGACGAGGCCCGCGCCGAGGCCAAGCGCTTCTTCGACGAAGGCGTCGCCCGCGGCGCGGTCAAGGCGGTGGCCGCCCACGCCGGCCTGCGCACCGCGCGCAAGCTCAGCTACGAGCATGGCTACCAGGAGAAGGCCGAGAACCCGGGCTACGAAGACTTCTTCATCCACCCCAACGTCTGGGCCGGCTTCGGCTACATCGGCATCCCCCCGGGCTGCGCCCTGGTCGGCAGCTACGCCAACGTCGTGGCACGCATCCGCGAGTACAACGAACTGGGCATCGACCTGTTCTTCCTGGCCGGCTACCCGCACCTGGAAGAGGCCTACCGCCTGGGCGAGCACGTGCTCCCGCACTTCCGTGGCGAGCGCGACGGCCTGGTGAAGAGCACCTACGCCCCCATCGAACTGCGCGCCGTCAACGGCGGCCCCGCCGGAGCCTGACGCCATGGCCGAGCAGCGCTTCCTGATCGACGCCAGCCTCGCCCTGGTGCTGCTGTTCTCCTGGCTGCCGCTGCTGGGCGCCGCCTGAAACCGAACCGGATCGAAGGAAAGAGTCGATGCACGATGAACTGACCCGCCGCCGCTTCCTCGGCGGCAGCCTGGCCCTCGGTGGCGGGCTGCTGCTGGGGGGCGGCCTGCTCGCCGGCTGCGACCAGCAGGCCCCCGGCACCCAAGCCGCCAACCCGCTCGTCCCGAGCCCTGGCGGGCGCCTGCGCCTGGGCATCATCGACGGCAACCAGAGCGGCAACCTCGACGCCCACAAGCCCATCGGCAGCGGCATCGTCCGGGGCTTCGCCCTCTACGCCAAGCTGTGGGAGTGGGACGAGCAGATGCAGCCGCGCCTGGCCCTGGCCGAAGAGGCCGAGGTCAGCCCCGATGCCCGCACCTGGACCCTGCGCCTGCGCCAGGGCCTGGAGTTCCACCACGGCAAGACCATCGACGCCGACGACCTGATCTTCTCCGTGCGCCGCCTCACCGACCCGGAACTCGCCTCGCCCTACGCCGCGCTGCTGCACTGGGTGGACCGCGACAACCTGGTCAAGCTCGACGAGCGCACCATCCGCCTCAGTTTCAAGGAAGGCCGCGGCTTCTTCCCCCTGGCGGAAACCTGGGTCAACTTCGGCGGCATCGTCCCGGTGGACTACCACCCCGTCACCAACCCCGTCGGCGCCGGGCCCTACAAGCTGAAGAGCTTCACCCCCGGCCGGCGCTCGCTGTTCACCCGCTTCGACAACTACTACAAGAGCGGCAAGCCCTACGCCGACGAGCTGGAGATCATCGACTTCAAGGACCAGGTCTCGCGCCTCGCCGCCCTGCGCGCCGGGCAGATCGACATGGCCAACGGCATGCCGAGCGAACAGCTCGACCTGCTGCGCAACGACCCGCGCATCAAGCTGGTGACCTCGGTCACCGGCAACTGGCTGTCCTTCGACATGAACACCGCCAAGGCGCCCTTCGACGACCCGCGCGTGCGCCAGGCCTTCCGCCTGCTGGCCGACCGCGAGGAGCTGGTGCGACGCGCCCTCAACGGCCAGGGCCGCGTCGCCAACGACCTCTACGCGCCCTTCGACCCCACCTTCAACCACGCCCTGGCGCCGCGCCCGCACGACCCGCAGCGTGCCCGCGAACTGCTGCGCGAAGCCGGGCACGAGAACCTCGAAGTGGAACTGGTCACCACCGTCGGCCCCGGCCTCGCCTCGGCCCTGGTGCTGGCCGAACAGGCCAAGCGCATCGGCGTCACCCTCAAGGTGCGCCAGGTCGACCTCGCCACCTTCCAGGGGCCGCAGCGCACCGAATGGGCATTGAGCACCGGCGGCAGCATCGGCGCGCCCTTCCTCGCCAGCGGCATGCACAGCGACGCCCCCTTCGCCGTGGCCAACAAGACCAACTTCAACGACGCCGAGTTCTCCGAGCTGTTCCTCCAGGCCATGGCCCAGCCCGACCTGGAGAAGCGCAAGGCCCTGGTCCATCGCGCCCAGCAGGTCCAGTACGAACGCGGCGGCCTGCTCATCTGGGGCTACGCCGACCTGCTCGACGGCTTCTCCACCCGTGTCGGTGGCGCCCGGGAAGAACAGACCCTGTTCAGCACCTGGCGCTTCGAGAGCCTCTGGTTGAACGGCACCGCCTGAGCCCGTCCGGAGTGCTGCGAGATCAGCACTCCGGCAACAACCGGCTGCGTATCCCCCAGCAACTTTCCTGCGGTATCCGGCGCCACGCGAGCACCCTGTTCGCGGGCCTTTTATCGCCTGTCGAAACTTCACCGACCCACTAAATAAATTCTTTATTTATCAATCGGATAGATCAATTCCGGATTAATTCCGAACACCTGCACCCGGCTGGCACGGGCCGTGCTGTATCCACCTCGACACATTCAATTATTAGAACCACCCGAACCCGCGACGGCGGCTTTCGACAGCAATTACCGGACCTGCGCGTCCGGGCTTTTCAGCCCCTGCCTGAAACCCATCAGCCCACTGGCACGTGCGCATGGCATCCCCATGCGCGCTGGAAAGTCACAGCCCGGAGAATCGCCCAGCATGTTCAGCCTCGCCCACCGCCTGCCGTCGCCCTGCGCCGCAACACCCTGTCCCTGGCCATCCTGGCCCTGCTCTCCGCCACCGCCCTGGCCGAGGAAAAGCCCGCCGATCCCGAGGCCGAATCCACCCGGGAACAGGCGCAGCAGAAAAAGACCGACGCGCCCGTGCTCGACGTCGTGCAGGTACAGGGCAAGCGCCTCGATGCCGCCACCTCGGTGGTGCCCGTACGCCCGCCCAGCTCGGTGTACGGCGGCACCGCCGCCAGCGTGCTCGACACCCCGCGCTCGGTCACCCAGGTCAACGCCGAACAGCTCGCCAACGACCCCATCCGCAGCTCCGACGACCTGGTCAAGTACGCCCCCGGCATCACCCGTGGCGGCGGCCAGAACGCCGGCATCGCCCCGCAGTTCCGCGCGCAGAACTCCGAAGTGTTCCAGGACGGCCAGCGCGCCTACGCCGTGCGCCACCCGGCCAACTTCAACGCCATCGAAGGCGCCGACATCGTCGCCGGCCCCTCCTCGGTGGTGTACGGCTCGGTCAGCGGCAGCGGCGGCTACGTCAACTACCTCAGCAAGAAGCCCGACTTCGACCAGTTCCGCACCCGCCTCAGCGGCCAGCTCGGCACCTGGGTGCCCGACGGCGAATCGCGCGACTCCACCCGCTTCACCGTCGACAACACCGGCCCCATCAGCGACGACCTCGCCTACCGCGTCAGCATCACCCGCCAGCGCCAGGAGGATTACTACGACAACGTCGAGAACAACTTCGACGCCTTCTATGGCGCCTTCGCCTGGCGCGGCGACGGCATCCGCGTGGACTGGAACGCCGCCTACGACGACTACTTCGACTGGAACATCGCCCACGGCTGGAACCGCGCCACCCAGCAACTGGCCGACAGCGGCAAGTACCATGCCGGCCGTGCCACACCGATCATCCAGAACGGCGGCACCCTGTGGTCGCCGGTATTCGAATCCGGCGCCGCCGATTCCGCCGTGCTCGGCTGGGTGCGCCGCCAGCGCAACGCCCAGGGCCAGTACGCGGTGGTCAACAACAGCTTCCAGGCCGCCTCCCCCAACACCCAGGCCAGCCCCGGCACCCTGCGCGGCTGGGTCTACGACCCCAGCCTGGCCGGCAACGGGCTGGTCTCCCTCGACCCGCAGAAAGGCCACCGCGCCGAAGACAAGAGCACCTCCACCCGCTTCACCACCCAGCTGCGCGCCGAACTCGACCTCAGCCCCGGCATCACCCTGGCCAACAGCGCCTTCTACCAGCGCTCCGAAGACACGGTCGACGCGGTCGGCGCCTTCCAGGTGCAATCGAAAGACAACATCTTCGACAACCGCTTCGAATTCCGCTCGCGCAACGAAACCAGCCTGTTCGGCCAGGTGCTGCGCGACGAGAGCAACAGCGGGCTGATCTACCGCCGCGAGAGCAACCAGTCGATCGCCGCCAACAACAGCTTCGGCTCCACCATCAACGCCTACGACCTGACCCAGGACCCGTCCACCAAGAACCCCGGCGACCTGCTCGGCTTGACCGGCGCCAACCCGGCCGGCGGCAACGGCGCCTGGATAGGCCAGCCCGGCGTGCCGCAGTTCTCCAGCTACTACGGCTGGCTCAACCTCGCCGCCATGTACCCGGCCGGGCATGGCCTGTACGCCGAATCCCTGGCGCCCTACACCGCCGAAAGCGTGTGGACCACCAAGACCCTCTTCACCCAGCACAACCTGCGCTTCGCCGAGCGCTACGGCCTCAACATCGGCGCCAGCCGCAGCTGGATCGACGCGCGCATCGAGAACCCCTTCGTCCTGCGCGCCGGCACCGAGCGCCAGGACAGCGACAGCTACCGCCTGTTCTCCGTGCAGGTCAGCCCCTACATCAAGCCCACCGAAAACAGCACCCTCTACTACACCTTCGACCGCTCCCTGGCGGTCAACACCGGCTTCTTCTCCAACGGCATCGGCTGGGGCAGCGGTACCGGCGCCAACCTGCTCAACCCGCTGTCGTTCGAAAGCCTCAGCGTGCTCCACGAAGTGGGCCTCAAGGTCGACGCCATCCCCGACCGCCTGTTCCTCTCCCTCGCCGCCTTCAAGCAGGAACGCGACCAGTCGCCGGACAGCAACAACAACATCGCCCGCCTGATCATCAAGGGCGTCGAGGCCACCGCGCGCTACCAGCCCGACGAACACCTGCGCAGCGGGCTCAACCTCACCCGCCTCACCGCCTACAACGAATTCACCACCCAGACCGGTTTCGCCTCCGCCGGCTTCATCGCCGACAACGGCACCGTCTTCGGCGACAACAACGCCCTCAACCAGCGGCCCTCCGGGCGCTACGACGCCGTGCAGATCCCCGAGTACAGCGTCAGCGGCTTCCTCGACTACAGCTTCGACTCCGGCTTCGGCGCCGAGCTCTCCGGCTGGTGGACCAGCAGCTGGTACCTGAACCTCAGCAAGACGGTGAAGGTGCCCGACGAATACAACCTCGACCTCGCCCTCTACTACCGCCAGCCGCAGTGGAGCGCCACGGTGCGCGTGCTCAACCTCACCGACGAGCTGAACTTCGTCAGCGGCCTCGCCGGCTCCACCAACACCTTCCTGCAGCCCATGCCCGGCCGCAGCCTCATGGCCCAGGTGGACTACCAGTTCTGAACCCGCGCGGGCCTGGCCCGCGCAACCCTCAACCCGCAACGCAATCAAGGAGTGGACGATGTCCATCGAATTCGTCGGCATGATCTTCCCCCGCCAGTGGTCCGAAACACGCGGCCCGCGCACCGGGGATTTCGACCTGGAGTTTCTCCGCAACCACGCCCGCGCCCATGAGCACGCCGGCTTCGACCGGGTGCTCATCGCCAGCGGCCCGGGTAGCGCCGACAGCCTGCAGATCGCCGCCTACGCCGCCGCGCAGACCGAGCGCCTGGGCTTCATGATCGCCCACCGCCCGGCCCTCACCGCGCCCACCGTCGCCGCCCGCGCCTTCGCCACCCTCGACCACACCACCGGTGGCGGGCGCATCCGCCTGCACGCCATCACCGGCATCACCGCCGAGCCCCAGGAAGGCGACACCCTGCTGGACAAGACCGAACGCTACAAACGCACCGACGAATACCTGGAGATCGTCCGCCGCACCTGGACGGCCGAAGAACCCTTCGACTTCGACGGCCAGTACTTCCAGATCAAGGGCGCCTTCAGCCCGGTCAAGCCGCTGCAGCAGCCGCACATCCCCATCTCCTTCGGCGGCTCCTCCGACATCGCCTACCAGATCGCCGTCAAGCACGCCGACCTCTACGCCCTCTGGGGCGAGCCCCTCGGCGGCGTCGCCGAGCAGATCGCCAAGCTCAAGGCCGCCGCCAGGGCCGCTGGCGTCGCCGCGCCCCGGGTCAGCCTCTCGGTGCGGCTGATCCTCGGCGCCACCGAAGAACTGGCCTGGCAGCGTGCCGAACAGATCCTCGCGCAGATCAAGGCCAACCCGCAGTTCGCCGAAGGCAGCCCCTGGCAGAAGCGCATCAAGGGCACCGGCTCCGAACGCCTGCTCGCCGCAGCCGCCGCCGGCGACCGCCACGACCGCGCCCTGTGGATGCCCACCGCCACCGCCGTCGGCGCCTACGGCGACACCACCGCCCTGGTCGGCACACCGGAAACCGTCGCCCAGGCCCTGCTCGACTACGTCGACCTCGGCATCAGCACCTTCCTCAACCGCGGCTACGACCCCTACTTCGACACCGTCGACTACGGCCGCTGGATCATCCCCGCCGTCCGCGAAGAAGCCCGCCGCCGCGAACTGCAACGCCAGGCGGCGAGCGCATAACAAGGGAACAGAAAGGGTTGCAGGGCGACCTCGGTCTCGCCCGAAATGTAGGGTGGACCACGCTCCATCGGTCCCCCCTTCGGAGTCATGCCGAACACCGCTGGTGGATGAAAAAAGCGCCATCCACCCTACCGCCCGTGCCACCGCGAACCCCGGCGATGATGGCTGCCCCGTGGGAGCGAATTCATTCGCGATGCTTTATCACCAGCCACCTCGGACTCACCCGAAATGTAGGGTGGACCCCGCTCCACCGGTCCCCCCTTCGGAGTCATGCCGAGCACCGCTGGTGGATGAAAAAAGCGCCATCCACCCGACCGTGCCACCGCAAACCCCGGCACCGGGAATGGTTGTAGGGGCGAATTCATTCGCCCGCTTTTACCGTCAGCCCGGAAATACCCCCGGGGCATGGCAGCCTTGCGGGCTGCTTGGCGATTGAAATCGCCCCTACATATATCCCGGCAACACCCCGCCACCGACAGCTCTGTGCGCCAGGGTGAGTGGATGACGCTCTTCTCATCCACCCTGGGCGCCGAGCCAGACGCCGTCGCCCCCATCGCGGATGAATCCGTTCCTACAGTGTGTAGCCCGGGCTTCAGCCCGGGGTGCGGTACATCCACAATTCCGGGAGCACGGCCTGGGTGACCCAGCGTCGCAGGTTGCGATTCTCCGGGTGGTAGCAGTAGGTGAAGAGCAGCGCATGCAGGCCGGATTCGCTGACCACCGTTTCCTCCTCGAAGCCGCCGTTGGCGGTGCGCAGGTGCACGCGCTGGCGCTGGTCGTCGCAGAGGTTGGCGAGCAGGCGTTCGTGGAGGTCGGTGTTGAGCAGGCGGCGCAGGTCGCGGGTGGAGAACCAGGCCTCGTGGCCGATGAGGAAGGCGCGCAGCTGGCGGCGGTAGCGCAGGAAGTGGCGCGGCGTGATCTGGGGAAGCGTCATGGCAATGCTCCGTCCTTAGGGCTGGGGAGCCGCCACCGAATCCGTGAAGGGTGGCGGACCGTGCGAGTGTGGAAGTACCGGGATGTTCCCAAGACCGGTCGGGCCGAAACCCGCTCGCACGGTCCGCCATAGACCGCCGACGCATACACGTCGCTATGGCGGGGGAACATCATCTGTTCGGGCTTCCACACCCGGTTATGCCCCGAGGGGCACAACGGCGGGAACCCTAGCCAAGCCCCTTGTAGGCCGGCAATGCAGTTGCCACGTAGGAATTTTCAGGCTCGCCCGAGATGTGGGTGGACCGCGCTCCATCGGTCCACCATCCGAGGTCATGCCGAGCCCCGCCGGTGGATGGAAAAAGCACCATCCCCCCTACAAAGGCGCCACCGAAAGACACCGAGGATAGGGATGGTGTAGGGGCGAATTCATTCGCCTGCTCTACCCACCGCCCCTCCAACACCCCAGGCCTCAATCCCGCGACAACAGGCTCGGCGAATGCGCCACGAGGTCGCGGGTGTACGCGGTGCGCGGCTGGTCGAGCACCGCGTCCACCGCGCCCTCCTCGATCACCCGCCCCCGGTGCAACACCACCACGCGGTCGGCGATGGCGCGGACCACCCCCAGGTCATGGGTGACGAACAGCAGCGTCAGCCCCTCGGCCTGCAGCTCGCGCAGCAAGGCGAGGATCGAGGCCTGCACCGACACGTCCAGTGCCGAGGTGATCTCGTCGCAGATCAGCAGCTCCGGCTGGCACACCAGCGCACGGGCGATGGCCACGCGCTGGCGCTCGCCACCGGACAGGCTGTGGGGATACAGGTCGGCCACCGAAGCCGGCAGCGACGCCCGCGCCAGCACCGCCTCGATGCGCGCACGGCAGGCCTCGCCGCGCAGGCCGAAGAAATGCTCCAGGGGCGCGGCCAGGCTCTGGGCCACGGTGTGCCGAGGGTTCAGCGCGCGGTAAGGGTTCTGGAAGATGTACTGCACCTGGTGGCGCAGCGCCTTGGAGCGGTTGTGCGCGCGCAGGTCCAGCGGCTCGCCGGCATAGCGCACCTCGCCCTGGGCGTTCTCGCCGAGGCCGGCCAGGGCGCGGGCCAGGCTGGTCTTGCCGGAGCCGGATTCGCCCACCAGCGCCAGGCACTCGCCCCGCGCCAGTTGCAGCGACACATCGAACAGCACCTGGCGGTCATAGGCCACGTTCAGCTCGCGCACCGCCAGCAGCAACGGTTGCGCATCCAGCGCACCTGCGGCCAACGGCGCCTCGGCGACCAGCGCCAGGGGCTCGCGGTGGGGCTCCAGGCAGGCCACCCGCTGTTGCCCATCAAGGCTGCGCAACGGCGGTTCGGCCAGCTCACAGCCGCTTTGCCGGCGCGGGCAGCGCCCGGCGAAGGCACAACCCTGGGGTCGCTGCCCCGGTGCCGGCGCGTGGCCCGGGATGGCCCGCAGCGCCAGGCGCCGGGCGACATCCGGGATCGCCGCCAGCAGCCCCAGGCTGTAGGGGTGCGCCGGCCGCTCGAACAGCCGCCCGCGGGGCGCCGCCTCGATGATGCGCCCGGCGTACATCACCACCACGCGGTCCACCAGGTCCTTGATCACCGCCAGGTCGTGGGAGACGTACACCGCCGCCACGCCCTGGCGTTTGCACAGGCGTCGCAGGGTGTCGAGGATGTGCGCCTGGGTGGCCACGTCCAGCGCCGTGGTCGGCTCGTCGAGCACCACCAGCTTCGGCCGCAGCACGAAGGCCAGCGCCAGCAACACCCGCTGCTGCTGGCCACCGGAGAGTTGATGGGGGAAGCGCCGGAGGAACTCCGCATCATCCGGCAGGCCCACGTCGCGCAGCGTCTCGACCAGCCGCTGGCGCTGCGCATCCGCCGGCAAGCGCTCGTGGGCGGCCAGGGTCTCGCCCAGCAGCGCGCCGATGCGCAGCGCCGGGTTCAGCGCCGTGGCCGGGTCCTGGGGCACGTAGCCGATCAGCCCGCCACGGGCGCGGCGCAGGTCCTCGCCACGCAGCTCCAGCAGCGAGCGCCCGTCCACCTCCACCCGCCCGGACGCGATGCGCGCCCCCCGCCGGGCATGGCCCAGCAGCGCGGTGGCCAGGGTGGTCTTGCCGGAGCCGGACTCGCCCACCAGGCCGAGGATCTCCCCCGGCGCCAGGCTGAAGGAAATGCCATCCACCACATCGGCACCGCCGGCCAGCTCCACCCGCAGCTCGCTGACCCGCAGCGCCGGCGCCAGCGGTGCCCCCTGGGGCAGCAGCGCGTCCACCTGCAGTTCGGCCAGGGCGCTCATGGCTGCTTCTCGCCGATCTGCGCACTGCTGCGGCCGATGCCCTCGGCGAGGATGTTGGTGCCATAGGCGAACACCGCGATCAGCAGCGCCGGCACCAGCACTGCCCAGGGCTGGATCAGCAGGCCCGCCTGGTTCTCGTTGATCATCAGCCCCCAGTCGGCGGCCGGTGGCGCCACGCCGTAGCCGAGGAAGCTGAGGCCGGAAAGGATGCCCACGCCCCAGGTCAGCATGTTGCCGAAGTGCACCAGCAGCGGCGTGAGGATGTTCGGCAGGATCTCGCGGAAGAGGATGCGCGAGCGCGGGTAGCCCATCATCTCCGCCGCCTCGACGAACTCCTGCCCCGCCACTGCCACCGTGCTGCCCCGGGCCAGGCGCACCACGCTGGGAATGAAGGCGATGGCCACGGTGATCACGATCAGCCAGCTCTGGCGGCCGAGCATGGAGACGATCAGCAGCACCAGGATCAGGTCCGGGAAGGCCAGCGCCACATCGGTGGCCCACATGATCGCCTGGTCCAGCCGGCGCCGGGAAAAGCCCGCCAGCAGCCCCAGCGCGCTGCCCACCGCCAGGGCCAGGAAGGCCGCCGCGAGGGACATCCACAGCACCGAGAGACCGCCGGCCAGCAGGCGCGAGAGCACGTCATGGCCGAGGAAGTCATGGCCCAGCGGCGCGGCGGCACTGGGCGCGCCGTACACCGGGCCGACCATGTCGGTGGGCGCATGGGGCGCCAGCAGCGGGCCGAGCAGCGCCAGGACGAACACCAGCGCCGTCACCACCGCGCCCTTGCGGGTCTGGGGTTCGCGCAGCAGCCGGCGCCAGGAAGAAGAAGTCGCGGTCATGTAAGGGTCCTCAGGGCGCCTTGGCCGGTTGCCGCCGCCACCAGGGCAGGAGGCCGCGGCGGTTGCGCTGGATCATCCGCACACGGCGTGCGGTACGGAGCTTCGGGGTGAGCAGGACGGTGAGCAGGTCGGCCAGCAGGTTGATCAGCACCACGCCCAGGGTGGTGACCAGGACGATGGCCTGGATCAGCGGCAGGTCGCGCATCTGGATCGCCGAGTTGAGCGTGGTGCCGATGCCGGGGTAACTGAAGATCACCTCCGCCAGCAGCGCGCCGCCCACCAGCACGCGCAGGGTCAGGGCCACGCCCTGGATCGCCGGCACCAGCGCATTGGGCAGCGTGTGGCGCCAGACGATGCGCCGCTCGGGGATGCCGCGCAGGCGCGCGGCGATCACGTAGTCGGACTCCAGCGCCTCGATCATCGAGGCACGCACCATGCGCGCCAGGTACGGCAGGGCCGACAGGCCCAGGGCGAACACCGGCAGCACCAGGTACTCCAGCTGCGCCAGCAGCGGCCGCTCCGGGTCGAGGATCGACACCGCCGGCAGCAGGTCCACCTGGGGCATGGAGAACAGCAGCACCAGGCCGATGGCGAGGAGGAAGCCCGGCGTCGCCTTGAGCAGGATCAGCGCCGACAGGCCCCAGCGGTCCAGCCGGCTGTCGCGGCGCAGCGCCAGGGTCACGCCCAGCAGCAAGGCCAGCGGCACCACCCAGGCGAAAACCCCGGCGATCAGCGCCAGGGTATTGCCGAAGCGCGCCCCGAGGATTTCGCTCACCGGCGCGCTGGAGTCCAGCGAGCGGCCCAGGTCGCCTTGCAGGGCATTGCCCAGCCAGCGCAGGTACTGCTCCAGGATCGGCCGGTCCAGCCCCAGCTGGCGCTGCAGGGTGAGGATGCTCTCCAGCGGCGCGTCGGGGCCGAGGATCACCCGTGCCGGGTCCGACGGCAGCGCCTGGGTGGCGATGAACACCACCAGGGTGATCACCCAGGCGGTGAGCAGGCCGGCACCGAGGCGGCCGACGAACCACGACAGCCAGGCCGGCGCGCGACGGCGCTGCTGGCGCGGGGGGCAAGGAGTACGGGGCTCAGACATCGGCGAGCCACAGGTTGTCGAAGCGCCAGGAGGCGAAGGTGGTCTGCTCCGGCACCAGGCCGCCGACGCGCACCGAAGCGGCGTCGAGCACATCGCTGAAACCCCAGATCAACAGGCCGCCGCGCTCGTGCTGGATGGCCTGGGCCTCGTGCACCAGCGCCTTGCGCTTTTCCAGGTCCGGCTGCGCCAGGGCCTGCAGGAACAGCTCGCTGAAGCGTGGGTCGCGGAAGTTGCTGCGGTTGTAGATGGCCGTCGGCGCGTCGTTGTGCAACGCCGAGGCGAGAAAGCCACGGGCCGGCGTCGAACCCGGCGACAGCTGCCAGTTCTCCCGCTGCGGGCCGTTGAACACCGAGCCGTCGACCTGGGTCACCTTGACCTCCACCCCGGCCTTGCGCGCCTGCTGGGCGAACACCAGCGCGGCGCTGGCCCCGGCGCCCGGGGTGGTGGTCAGCTCCACCTGGAGGTTCTCGTGGCCGGCCTGGCGCAGCAGCGAGCGCGCCAGGTCGGGGTCGTGGGGGCGCTGGGGGATGCCGTGGTTGTAGGTCGGGTCGTGGGGCGAATAGAGGTCGTTGGCCACCCGGCCGAAACCGTTCAGCGCGCGCGCCACCAGTTCCTCGCGGTCGGCCAGCAGGCGCAACGCCTGGCGCACCCGGACATCGTCGAACGGAGCCTTGGCGACATTGATGTTGAAGCCGGTGAAGGCCGTGCTCGGCGAGGCGACCAGCTGCAGGCGCGGGTCGGCCTTGAGCAGCGCGCTGTGCTCGGCCTGCACGCCGCTGGCGAGGTCGATCTGGCCGGCACGCAGGGCCGCCGCGCGGGACACCTGGTCCTTGAACTCGATGATCTCCAGCTCGTCGGCATAGGGCTGGCCGGGCTTGTAGTAGTTCTCGAAGCGCGTGTAGAGCGAGCGCTGCCCGGGCACGAAGGACTTCAGCCTGTAGGGGCCGGCGCCCACCGGGTTGGTCACCGGGTCGTAGTCGGTGGGGACGATGCCGCCGAAGCTGATCAGCGTCTCGTCCAGGGGGAAGAAGCTCTGGCCTTCCTTGAAGCGGATCTCGATGGTGCGAGCGTCCAGCTTGCGCACCGCGTTGCGGTCGATGGCACCGACCAGCCCGGCGAAGGGCGAGGCCAGCGCCGGGTCGGTGAGGCGCAGGATGGAGAAGACCATGTCATCCGCGCCAATGGTCTTGCCGTGGTGGAACTCCAGGCCCGGCTGGATGCGGATGGTCCAGGCGCTGGCGTCGGCGTTGGGCTCGGCGAACTCGGCCAGGGCCAGGCGCGTGCTGACGTCGGGGTTCCATTCCCAGAACTTGGCGTACAGCGCCCAGCCCCGGATGATCCCGCCGCCCACCGGCTTGTGCGCATCGAGGTTGCCGGCCTGGTCGCCATCGATGATGCCGACCCGCAGGCGCCCGCCATGCACCGGCTTGCCGGGCACCACCCGAGCCGCCGAGGTGGCCGGCGCCCCGCCATCGCAGCCGGCGAGCAACCCGCCCCCCAGCAGCAGGCCGCCGCCCAGGGCCGCACTGCCGCCCAGGAAATGCCGACGGGACAGTTCACGCTTGATCCAGGATTCCATTGCTCGTTGCACTCCGCTTGTCGCTTGCTACCCGTTGCCGGTTCAGCGGCCCACGCGTTGTGCGGGGCCGCCAGGTTCCATCAGGCCAAGGCCGCCTTCGGCGCCCGTGCGGTCACCCCCAGCTGCGGCACCTCGAAGCCGTGGTCCAGGTCCAGCAGCGGGAACAGCAGGTCGGCGACGCGCTGGGCCTCGTCGATCAGCGGGAAGCCCGAGAGGATGAAGGCCGAGGTGCCGTGGCGCTCGTACTCGCGGATGCGCTCGGCCACCTGCTCGGCGCTGCCCACCAGGTAGGTGCCGGCGGCCGGGCCGAGGATGTTGAAACCGAACAGGCTCGGGCCCACCCACACGTTGGGGTAGATCTCCAGGTCGCGGGCCTTGGGCAGGCGCCCGGCGCGGATGGCCTCCAGGTTGCGCTGGATCTGCGGGTCGTCGCTGACGAAGCTCTCAAGGGTCTCGCCCGGTGGCAACTGGCGCTGGATGGCGTTGCGCGCGGTCTCGATGGAGGTGCGCTGCAACAGCTTCTCGGCGTGGGCCCAGGCTTCTTCCTCGGTCTCGCGGACGATCACCTGCAGGCGCGTGCCGAAGGTCAGCTCGCGGCCGATCTTCGCCGCCTCGGCCGCCACCTTGGCGAACTTCTCGCCCAGCTTGGGCGGGGTGTTGGCGAAGCTCAGGTAGACATCCAGCAACTGCACCGAATGGGCCACGCCCGGGCCCGAGGTGCCGGCGCCCCACAGCGGGATGCCCGGCTTCTGCTTCGGCGGGTGCCAGCCGCCCAGCGGGTGGCTCGCGGCCGCCGCCTGGCGCGGTGCGAGCTTGACGTAGCGGCCGTCGTAGCCGCCGGTCTCGCCGGCGTAGATGCTCTGGAAGGCGCGCCAGTACTCCAGGCTGAAGTCGTAGCGCTCGTCATGCCCGTAGTGGATGCCGTAGGTGGCCAGGCTGGCGTCGTTGCCGTTGACCACGTTGAACAGCAGGCGGCCGTTGGAGAACTGGTCGAAGGTCAGCGCCCACTTCGCCAGCACCGCCGGCGACAGCTCGCCCGGGTGCTGGGCAACGAGGAAGCGCAGGCGCTCGGTGGCGTCGATCAGCGCGGCGGAAACCGCCAGGCTCTCGTTGGGGCTGGAGCCCAGCAGGGAGCCGTAGTAGCCCAGGCGGTCGGCGGTCACGGCGATCTGCTTGAGGTGTTGGAAGTCGGTCTTCCAGCGGCCTTCCGCCTCCCAGGGATAGGGGCCGTCGGGGGTGGTGAGGTACCAGAGAATCTTCACAGCCATGTTCGGTGTCCTTGATCGGATGAGGGTGTCGCACGCGTCGGCAGGCGCTTGAACGGGCTCTCTGACGGAGCCCTGGAACGGCTCAGCGGCGGTCGATGGCGGGCACCAGGCCCAGTTCGGTGGCCTTCTCGTACAGGCCGCTCATCTTCCATTGCTGGGTCAGCACGCCCGGCCCGTAGGCACGGGAGCCGCCGATGGCTTCGGCGAGCAGCTGCAGCTGCGCGCCCTCCTCCAGCAGCAGGATGAATTCGGCGGTGGCGCGCAGGCCCTGCTTGCCCCACACGGTGGAGCCGCCGTTGGCTTCCAGGATCGCCGGGGTGTAGGGGTTCTCGGCGATGCGCTCGAGGATGAAGTCCACTTCCTGCTGGCGGCGGTCGATGTACACCGGCAGCTCGCGGGCCAGCTGGTAGCGCTGCACCGGCACGTAGTGGAACGGCAGGCTGCGCTGGGTCTGCGCCCAGGCGCCGAGGTAGGGCGAATGCACGTGGGACACGGTGGTGATGTCGGCGTGCTGCTGGAACAGCTTGGTGTAGCGCCCGGCACCACCACGACCGTGGCCGTAGACGACATTGCCGGCGAAATCGGTGACCACCGCCTGCAGGGGCTTGCGGTGATTCCAGGGGCCCGGGTAGTTCACCGAGACCAGCAGCTCCTGCCCCGGCACCCGCTCGATGAAGCCGACGGTGCCGTTGGCGGTGATGGTGCCGGTCTCGCGGTAAACGGCGAAGGCTTCGCCGGCTTCGAGGATGACGTTGTCGACGAAGGCGCGCAGTTCGTCGCTGATGTGCTGTTCGTTGACGAGGATGGTCATGTTCGTGTCTCCGGTTCAGGCGCGGCGCTGGGCCAGCAGGTCATGGGCGGCTTGCAGCGGGCGGGCATCGACCCAGTCGGCGATGTCGAAGTCCCGCTCGAGGAAGCCATGCAGGTTGAGGAAGGTCTTCTGCACGCCGAGGAATTCCAGGCGCTGGGCGGACAGGTCCGGCGCCAGGGTGGTGTGGAAGTCACCGCGATAGGCCTCGGCCACGCCCTCGCGGCCGGCACGGGTCTCCACCTCGAGGATGGCGTGCAGGTCGTCGCGGTTCTCCGCGGCCCACTCGGCGGCGCGCAGGGTCTGGGCGAGGAAGCGCACCACCAGGTCGAAGTGATCGTCGAGCAGGTCCTGGTGAACGGTGATGGGACGGGGCGTGCCGTTGTTGACGCGATGGCGCGGGTCCACCAGGTCCAGGTCCACCCCCACCACCAGGCCCAGGCGGCGGGCGGCGTCGGCAGCGGCGGCGCCCTTCACGTAGACGGCGTCCAGCTCGCCACGGGCCAGGGGTTCGAGCCCCGACCAGAGGCGCTGCAGGCCCTCCTCCGGGGTGCGCGCGGCGGCCTGGTCCAGCAGCGGCACCTCCACCAGCTGCACGTCGTCGAAGCCCAGCCCGGCCAGCGCCAGGGCGCCCTTGTAGCCGTGCAGGCTCATGGCCCGGGCGATGCTGCCGGGGCGGCTGTCACCCCAGGCCGGCAGGGCCAGGCGCTTGCCCTTGAGGTCGGCCGGGCTGCGGATGCCGGAGTCCGGGCGCACGAGGATGGTCTGCCATTCCTCGATCCAGGTCAGGCCGATCAGCCGGCTCGGCGCACCGGCGGCGCGGGCGGCCAGGGCCGGCACGTTGCCGCCTTCGCGAAAGAGCCCGGGCAGCTCGTGGTCGTAGTGATGGCGGCCGAGCTGGCGGGCCTCCTGCAGGGTGGAAACCGGCAGGCCGTCGGCGGCGAACTCCTCGGCCAGCCAGCCGAGCTTGTAGGCGATGCCGGAGGCGGTGGGCACCGGGCAACGGGTGAACCAGATCTGATCCAGCGGGGCCTTTTCGGCGGAGATCGACGGGGCGGTGGCGGCTAGGGTCATGGGGCGCTCCATTGAGAGAGTCAGGGCGGCCTACACGGGCCGTTTGCCCGGCTATCGCAATGCCCGTGCCAATGCGCAGAGCCCGCTCTCCACGGGGCCTGCAGCGGATCGACCGGAAAAACCAGGGCCCGACCTGCTGGCCAGCCAACAGGGTTGCGCGGCGATTGCTGCCTGCCGAGCAACCGCCTCGCGGCGCTGCTTCCCCAGCAGCAACGCGGCCCCGGGCCGTGCTCGCCGGGCCACCCCGCGAGCCGCGCCACGCAAGGCCTCGACAGCCTTCGCCGGGCCTCTGGCATAGAACCTGCTCAAGCCCCGCCAAGCACCCGGCACAGGCCCGGGACGGAACCGATCGAATCGACAGAGGTGCAAGCATGAGTACGGCCGAACGCAATTTCGCCACGGAGCAGCCCCACGTGGCGGCGAACATCCTGCGCAGCGAGGCGGACGCCATCGCGGTGGCGAAGGAAGTGGCCAGGGAGATCGCCGAGATCGCCGCCGACAGTTCGCAGAACCGCGAGCTGCCGCGTCGCCAGGCGCAACTGTTGTCCGACAGCGGCCTCACCGCCATCGGCGTGCCCAAGGCCTTCGGTGGCCTGGGCGCCTCGGTGGAGACCATCGTCGAGACGGTGCGCATCATCTCCGTGGCCGACGGCGGCGTCGGCCAGCTGCTGCAGATCCACAACGTGATGCTGCGCGGCATCTTCACCGGCTACCCGGACGAGGTCCGTGACCGCCTGGTGGCCGACGTGCTGGCCGGCAAGCGCTTCGGCAACGCCCTGGCCGAGGTCGGCGGCAAGAACAAGTTCGCCCTCAAGACCCGCGTCGAGCGTCGCGCCGACGGCAAGCTGATCCTCAACGGCAGCAAGTTCTACTCCACCGGCTCCTACCTGGCCGAGTGGATCTCCCTCACCGCCGGCTCCGACGATGGCGGCGTCGGCGTGCTGCTCAACCGCGACACCCCCGGCCTGACCCTGGTGGACGACTGGGACGCCTTCGGCCAGAACAACTCGGTCAGCGGCACGGTGATCTTCGACAACATCGAGCTGGACGAGCGCTTCGTCTCGCGCCGCCAGGGCCCGATGAAGCGCACCGGGCTGACCTTCCCGCAGATCCTCCACGCCGCCATCGACACCGGCATCGCCGCCGGCGCGCTGCAGGCCGGCGTGCACTACCTCAACCACAACGCGCGGCCCTGGGTGGAAAGCGGCGTCGAGCGCGCCAACGAGGAGCCGCACATCATCCGCCAGATCGGCGAGTACGCCGTGGCCCTGCGCGCCGCCGAGTCCCTGCTGCGCGACGCTGCGCGGGTGTTCGACCAGCACGAGCAGGACCCGGACAACAAGGAACTGCAGGACGAGCTGATCCTCTCGGTGGCCACCGCCCGCGCCCACTCCGACGGCGCCTCGCTGAAGATCTCCAGCGACATCTTCTCGCTGCTCGGTGCCAGTGCCTCGCTGACCCGGTGGAACCTCGACCGCTTCTGGCGCAACGCGCGGGTGCACACCACCCACGACCCGATCCGCTGGCGCCTGCACCACGTCGGCAACTACTACCTCAACGGCATCGACCCGGGCGAATACACCGCCATCCTCAACGCCAAGCAGACCGAAGGCGCCACCACGCGCTGAGCCTTCCCACCCCCGCGTTCCAGTTCCCGGCGCCCTGTTCATGCCAGGGCGTACGGGCTTTTTACGGATCAGGAAAATGACCCCCTCACTCGCTCGCGTCATCCGCCAGGGCAACCGCCTGGCCCTCGCTTCCGGCACCGCGCTGCTGCTCGGCGCCGCCCCCTTCGCCCTCGCCGCCGAGGCCCCCAAGGCCGCCGCGCCCGCCCAGCCGCCGCAGCTCGTCGCGCTCAAGGCCGCACGGCTGATCGACGTCACCAGCGGCAAGGTGGTCAAGGACCCGGTGGTGCTGATCGAAGGCGAGAAGATCAAGGCCGTCGGCCCCGACGTCGTGATCCCCAGCGACGCCCGCGTCGTCGACCTCGGCGCCAGCACCCTGCTGCCCGGGCTGATCGACTCCCACGTGCACCTCGGCGGCTTCGGCCCGCGCTTCGGCACCGCCCGTGGCGCCCTGGCCGGCGCCAAGCAGGCGCTGGATACCCTCAAGGCCGGCTTCACCACCCTGCGCAACATGGGCGGCCGCGCCTTCACCGGTATCGCCCTGCGCGACGCCATCAACGAAGGCGACATCCCCGGCCCGCGCATCTACGACGCCGGCACCCTGCTCACCACCACCGGCGGCCACTGCTCCGGCCAGCCCACCACCCCCGAGGACGACAAGGACGGCGCCGGCGTGGCCAATGGCGCGGACGCCTTCGAGCGCAAGGTGCGCCAGCAGTTCAAGTACGGCGCCGACTTCATCAAGGTGTGCATCACCGGCGGCTTCATGAGCGGCACCGACCCGCGTGTCACCCAGTTCAGCGAAGAGGAGCTGAAGTCGGTGATCGACACCGCCCACCGCTATCGCAAGAAGGTCGCGGTGCACGCCCACGGCGCCGATGGCATCCGCCTCGCCGCACGGCTGGGCGCCGACACCATCGAGCACGCCTCACTGGTGGACGACGAAGGCCTGAAGCTGCTCAAGCAGAAGAACATCCCCATCGTGCCCACCCTGGCCATCGGCGGCCTGGCCCTGGACCATGCCATCGAGGCCGGCGCCAGCCCCTACACCCTGGCGATCCTCAAGCAGACCGGCACCATCCACCGGCAGAACATCGCCAAGGCCATCAAGGCCGGCATCCCGATCATCTACGGCACCGATGCGCCCATCACCCCGCACGGCACCAACGCGGTGGAGTTCCACTTCCTGGTGGAAGCCGGCCTCACGCCCCTGCAGGCCATCCAGGCCGCCACCATCACCCCGGCCAAGTGGCTGGAGGCCAGCGACAGCATCGGCAGCATCGAGGCCGGCCGCTACGCCGACATCATCGCCGTGAAGGACGACCCCCTCGCCGACATCAAGGTGCTGGAGAAGGTGCAGTGGGTGATGAAAGGTGGGGTGATCTACAAGGACGAGCTGTAAGCCCGCCCGTACCCCTGGGGGGCGGGTGCAACCCGCCCTCGCCCGCCCCGCCGAGCACCACGCCCACCTCCCACCACGAGCCTCGCCGATGCCCCACCGCCACCCCCTGCTCCGCTGCCTGGCCATCTACCGCGAGATGCCCTGGCGCTTCGCCCTCACCGCGTCCCTGTTCATCGCCGTCAACCTGGGCCTGGCCTGGCAGCAATGGCTGGTGGGGCACGCGGTCAACGATGTCAGCGCCGGCCGCGCCGTGGTACGCCAGGCCGACGGCAGCCTCGACGCTTCGCTCGGCTGGTACTGGGTCGCCCTGATCGTCGGCGTCGCCCTGGGCCGGGGCGTGCTGCAGTACGCCGCCGGCGTACTCTCGCTGATCCTCAGCCAGGAACTGCTGACGCGCCTGCGCGAGCGCATCCTCGGCCAGGTCCAGGGCCTGCACCTGGGCTACCACTGGCAGCACGGCATGGGCGAGATGGTCACCCGCACCACCCGCGACGCCGACAAGGTGCGCGACGCGCTCATCAGCTTCTGGCGCCAGCTGGTGGAAACCCCGCTGGTGGTGCTCGCCGCCGTCGGCCTGCTGGGCTGGTACCACCCGCTGCTGGGCCTGGTGCCGCTGCTGCTCACCGCACTGGGGCTGGCCATCTTCGTGGTGCAGACCGAACGCCTGGTGAGCCTCGACCGCGCCGTGGGCGCGGCCTACGACCGCGTCGCCCAGGACCTCGCCGAAGGCATCGGCGGCGTGCGCGTGATCAAGTCCTTCGCCCTGGAGGCCAGCCGCATCCAGGGCTTCGCCAGCCAGGTCGGCCTGTTCGCCGAGCATGCCCGCACCGCCCTCGCCTACGCCGCCTCGCGCATCCCCCTGCCCCAGGCGGTGGTCGCCCTCGGCCACGTGTGGATCCTGGTCTACGGCGCGCACCTGGTGGCCGACGGGCGCATCGGCATCGGCGAGCTGGTCACCTCGCTGCTGATCGCCACCACCCTGGTGTTCCGCATCGAAGGCATCGGCCGGGTCATGCAGACCTTCGCCGACGCCCGCTCCTCCGCCGAGCGCATCTGGCAGTTGCTCGACGAGCAGCCGGCCATCCGCAGCGGCACCGCGCCCCTGCCCGCAGGCCCGCTGGGGCTCAGGCTGGAGGCGGTCGGCGTCAGCGCCCCCGACGGCGGCCGCGAGATCCTCCGCGCCTGCTCGCTGCGCATCGAACCGGGCGAGGTCGTCGCCCTGGTCGGCGCCACCGGCACCGGCAAGAGCCTGCTGGCCAGCCTGTTGCCGCGCCTGGTGGACGTCAGCGCCGGGCGCCTGCTGCTGGGCTCCGATATCGCCGGCTGGCAGGACGTGCGCCAGCTCGACCTGGCCCAGCTGCGCCGCCGCGTGCACGTGGTGCCCCAGGAAAGCTTCCTGTTCTCCGACACCCTGGCGGCCAACCTGCGCCTGGCCGCGCCCGGGGCCAGCGACGCCGAGCTGCTCCAGGCCCTGCACCTGGCCGCCGCCGACGATGTGCTGGAGCGCCTGCCCCGGGGGCTGGACACCGCCCTGGGCGATCGCGGGGTGACCCTCTCCGGCGGCCAGCGCCAGCGCCTCAACCTGGCCCGCGCGCTGCTCGGCCAGCCGGACATCCTCTGCCTCGACGACGCCACCAGCGCCCTCGATGCCATCAGCGAGCGCCGCGTGCTGGGCAACATCCGCGACCTGCGCGGCACCACGCTGCTGGTCATCTCCAGCCGGCTCTCCACCATCCTCCTGGCCGACCGCGTGCTGCTGCTCGACCAGGGCGCCATCGCCGACGCCGGCACCCACGCCGAGCTGCTGCAACGCAACCCCGTCTACCGCGACCTGCTGGGGATCGACCATGGCTAACCCACTACCGGGCAAGGCGCTCTCGGACATCGAG
This sequence comes from Pseudomonas sp. Pc102, assembly GCF_018408275.1. Lineage (NCBI taxonomy): Bacteria > Pseudomonadati > Pseudomonadota > Gammaproteobacteria > Pseudomonadales > Pseudomonadaceae > Pseudomonas > Pseudomonas sp. Pc102. Next base: position 4,390,401 of record NZ_AP021905.1, read on the forward strand.
ATCGAGGAAATGCTCGCCCGCCAGGCACTGGATCGCGGCATGCTGCACCGCCTGCTGCCGCTGCTGCGGCCGATACGCGGCGCCATCCTCACGGTCATCGCGCTGGAGGTGCTGCTGGTGTTCACCGTGTTCCTGCGGCCGCTGTTCGTGCGCGAACTGCTCGACCACGGGCTGGTGCCACAGGGCGACCACTGGCTGCTGGACGAGCGCCTGGTGGCCCTGCTCGGCCTGGGCCTGGCGGCCAGCTGGCTGGGGCGCTTCCTGCTCGCCGGGCTGTCGCAGTTTATCGCCGGCAGCGCCGCCATCCGCGTGCTCAACGACCTGCGCGTGCGCGTGTTCGCCCATGTCCAGGCGCTGAGCGTCGGCTATTTCGACCGGACCAAGGCCGGGCGCATCATCTCCCGCGCCGACCGCGACGTGGACAGCCTCGAACCGCTGCTGATCCAGGGCCCGCCGGAGCTGCTCGGCGCCCTGCTGCGCTGTGGCGTGGCCGGCGTGCTGCTGTGGCTGATCTCGCCGCTGTTCTTCCTCGCCCTGGTGGGCACCGTGCCCCTGCTGTTCGCCGCCACCTGGGCGTTCAAGCGCATCTCCCAGCGCAACTGGGCGCGGGTGGCGGAGAACCGCAGCCGCTTCACCGCGCACCTGGTGGAGAGCGTCAGCGGCGCGCGGATGATCCAGCAATGCGTGCAGGAGGCGCCCAACCGCGCGCGCTACCGGCGCCTGCTGCTGGACTTCAACCAGGCGCTGATCCGCGGCAGCCTGCGCTCCGGCTGGTTCGCCCCCTTCACCGCGCTGCTCGCGGCCGCCGGCATGGCCGCGCTGCTGCTGGTGGGCGGCCACGGCCTGGCCAACGGCACGGTGAGCGTCGGCCAGGTGGCGGAAAGCCTGTTCTACGTGATGATGTTCCTCGGCCCGCTGCAGGAGCTGTCGGACCTCTTCGAGCGCTACGCCACCGGCTCCGCCTCGGCGCAGCGCATCTTCCTGCTGCTCGACACGGCGCCGGAGATCACCGACCGCCACGCGCCGCAGACCCTGCCCGACGCCCGTGGCGAGGTGCGCTTCGAGGCCGTGCGCTTCGCCTACGACCCCAGGGCCGCGCACCCGGTGATCCGCGACCTGGACCTGCACATCCAGGCCGGCGAGGTGCTGGCCATCGTCGGCCCCTCGGGCCACGGCAAGAGCACCCTGGTGCAACTGCTCACGCGCTTCTACGACGTGCAGGGCGGTGCCGTGCGCATCGACGGCGTGGACGTGCGCGACGTCGCCCAGCACGCCTTGCGCCGCCGCGTCGCCGTGGTGCTGCAGGACAACGTGCTGTTCAGCGGCAGCATCCTCGACAACCTGCGCCTGGCCGCCCCCGCCGCCAGCGACGCCGAACTGATCGCCGCCGCCCGCGAGCTGGGCGCCGACGAGGTGCTCGAGCGCCTGCCGCACCGGTACCACAGCGAAGTCGGCCCCCTCGGTGCCCACCTCAGCCACGGCCAGCGCCAGCTGGTGTGCCTGGTCCGCGCCTACCTCGCCGACCCGGCGGTGCTGGTCCTCGACGAAGCCACCTCGGCGGTGGACGTGCACACCGAGCGGCGCATCCAGCGCGCCCTGCGCCGCCTCTGCGAAGGCCGCACGGCGATCATCATCGCCCACCGCCTGGCCACCATCCGCGACGCCGACCGCATCGCCGTGATCCGCAACGGCCAGCTCGTCGAACTCGGCCCCCATGCGCAGCTGATCGAGCGCAACGGCGCCTACGCCGCCCTCTACCAGACCTACCTGCGCAGCGCCGAGACCGGCGCCTCCATCGACACCATCCTGGAAAAGGCCGGCGCGGAGGGGTGAATCACACCGCGCACGACACGGCCCGTGGGAGCGGTTTCAACCGCGAAGAGATTCGCGAATGAATTCGCTCCCACAGCCCTATTCCCATGGCCTCGGCGGCACGTTTTGTAGGGTGGATGACGCTCTTTTCATCCACCAGCCCAGTGGCCGGCAGGCACGAAAGGTGGACCGATGGAGCGGGTTCCACCCTACGCCGCACGCACCCCGTTGAAGGCCTCACAAACGGATTCGCCCCCACGTAGCGACATCAGGCTCTGCGCATACGCTCACCAGCTGCTTCGAAAATCCCCACAACCCTTTTGCCTTGCAGCCCTACAAGCTCCAGCGGTAACCCATCGTATTGGCCTAGAGGGAAGCGGGTGCACCGCTAGCCTTCCGGAAAAATATATCCAAATCAGTATATTTTCGATAATGAAACCACTACGCTTCCTGGGCGATGCCCTGAAATGCCTGCGCGGCTTTCCCAGTAGCGCCAAGCAGGACGCAGGCTACCAACTGGACCTATTGCAACGCGGCTGCATGCCAACGGATTTCAAGCCAATGCCGAGCATCGGAACCGGCGTGGAAGAGATTCGGATCAGGGACGAATCCGGGGCCTATCGGGTGATCTACACCACCCGGGTAGCCGACGCCATCTGGGTTCTGCACGCCTTCCAAAAGAAAACCCAGGCCACATCCAGGCGCGACATCGAACTGGCCAAGGCCCGTTACCAGGAACTCATGCGAGGTTTGAAATGAGCGAAATCGAAAGCTTCGACAGCGTGTGGGATGCCATCGCCGACACCCCCGAGCAGGCCGCCAACCTGCGTGCACGTGCAGAGTTGATGCAGCAGATCACCGCCATCATCGAAGACAGCGGCTGGAAGCAGGCAGAAGCGGCTGCCCGTTGCGGCGTCACGCAGCCACGGATCAACGACCTGCTACGCGGGCGTATCTCGCGCTTCTCGCTGGACGCCCTGGTGAACATCGCCACCGCGCTGGGACGGCGGGTGAGCGTGACCCTGAGCGTGGCCTGAACCAGGCGAACAACGCATTGCGAATGAATTCGCTCCCACAGCCCCAATCTCCAAAACCTTGCGATGGCACGCCCGTAGGATGGGAAGAGCGAAGCGAAACCCATGCTGCCAGGTGCTCGACATAACACCGAACGGTGGACCGATAAAGCGGGGTCCACCCCACGCTGCGGGCACCTCCGTGAGTCGCCGCCGTAAGCCTCGGATTACGCGGCGCCGAGCGGTAGTCGACAAGGTTATCGCGCCGATGTATCAACGGAGGGTTAAGGCCTCGAGTCATTCGCCATGTTGCGTAAAACCTGCCTCGCCCTGCTGGCCCTCGTGCCGCTGTATGCCCTCGCCGATGACGTCAAGGTGCGCAACCTCGCCCTCACCCGTTCCGGGCACGACAGCTACATCAACGGCACCGCAGCCAACACCACCGAGAAGTCGTTCTCCACCGTCACCCTGGTGTTCGACATCTACGAGGGCGGCAAGCTGGTGGACACCGAGACCTTCCGCGCCAAGGGCATCGAGGGTGGCCAGGCGTGGCGCTTCTCGGTGCCGGTGAAGGCACGCAAGTTCGACAGCTACAAGGTGCGCACGGTGCTCATCGACACCGAGTTCAGCGAATCCATCGGCGCGGCGACGCTGCCGCCCGCCGCGCCAGCGTCACCCGCCCCTTAGCGGGCGCCGCTTCAGGCCACTTCGCCCAGCAGCTTCTGCCCTTCGGCCCAGAGGCCGGTCATCTTCCATTGCTGCTCCAGCACGCCGGGGCCGAACTCCCTGGAGCCGCCGAGGTTTTCCGCCAGCGCCTGGAAGTAGGCGCCCTCTTCCACCAGCAGGACCAGCTTGGCCACCTGGAGGATGCCGGTGCCCCAGAAGGTCGCCCCGCCGTTGGCCTCCAGCAGCCCCGGCGTGTGCGGGTTGGCCTCGATGGTCTCGACGATGAACGCCGGCTCCGGCTGGCGACGGTCGATGTACACCGGCAGCTCGCGCGCCAGGGTCACCCGTTGCGAGGCGGCGTAGCGCAGCGGCAGCACGCGGTGCGTACCGGCCCAGCCACCCAGGTAGGGCGTGTGCACGTGGATCACCACGTTCACCTCGGCGCGCTCGCGCAGCACCTGGGCGTAGCGCTTGCCGCTGCCGGCCTCGCGGCTCTCGCTCAGGGTCTGGGCGCCGCCCAGGGTCTCGTCGAGGTGGACGACGCCGTCGTAGCTCACCACCGAGGCGCGGATGGCCGGCTCGTCGTCCCAGGGCGACGGTGCGCGCAGGGCGATCACCAGGTCCGTCCCGGGGACGCGCAGGTAGGCCTGCAGGGTGTTGGTGGCGGTCAGGGTGCGGGTGTCCTGGAGTACGCGGAAGGCCTTGGCGAAATCGCGCTTGGCCTGCTCGACCTGGTCAAGGATGGCGCTGCCGAGGGTGCTGCTGGTCTGGGTCATGGGATCGTCCTTCAAGGGGGTTCACGCAACGAAGCTCCGTTGCCGCCGCGATGCGCGGTCGGAGCGGTGCAGAGCAGGACTTGTGCCGACTCCTTCAACCCCTTGAAACACAAGGCCTGGCGGCAGCGGCCAGGCCGTCCGCCGGCCCACTGCGGGCGATTCTGTTGCGCCCCCAGCAGCCGGCTGCTGGCAGGGTGTTGCTGGAGACGCACCCCGCCCGCCCGGCCTCTCGCGCCCTCTCCTCGCAGGCCTTGCCCCACCTGGCCCGCAGCCATGCCGGCGGGCCGTGGCATGGCCGTTGCACTCGCACCTGGCAGCGTGGCTCGCCGGCCCTGGCGGGAACCACGGCCACCTCATCAGGAGCGAATATGAGCACTGAATTCTTCTGGCGCCTGCCGCTGGGCACCGACGGACCGCAGCTGTCCACCGACAAGCACAACCGTGGCAGCCACGCGCACCGCCCGGGCAACATCGCCCCCGGCCGCCTGCCCAACGGCGAGCCCGATGGTTTCGGCTACATCGACTACATCGCCCAGGTGGCCAAGGCCGCCGAGCTGGCCGGCTTCGAGGGCGCGCTGCTGCCCACCGGCCCCGAGCCGTGGGTGGTGGCCTCGGCCCTGGCGCGGGAGACCCGCCGCATCAAGTTCCTCATCGCCTTCCAGGCCACCTGGACCCTGCCCGCCTACGCCGCCCAGCAGGCCGCCATCCTGCAGAACCTCAGCCGTGGCCGCCTGGAGTGGAACATCATCACCGGCGGCAACCCGGCCAGCCAGCGGGCCAATGGCGACTTCCTCGAACACGACCTGCGCTACAAGCGCACCGGCGAGTTCCTCGACATCATCAAGGGCCTCTGGGAGAACGAGCGCTTCTCCTACGACGGCGACATCTACCAGCTGGAGAACGGCGCGCTGCCGCCCGGCCTGCATGACGAGCGCAAGCCCGGGGTGTACTTCTCCGGCTTCTCCGACGCCGCGCTGGAGGTGGCCGCGCGCCACGCCGACGTCTACCTCAACTGGGCCGAGCCGGTGGACAAGCTCAAGCCGCACATCGACCGCGTGCGCGAGCTGGCCGACAAGCAGGGCCGCAGCGTGCGCTTCGGCCTGCGCGTCGACCTCTTCGCCCGCGAGACCGAGGAAGCCGCCTGGCGCGACCTGCGCGCCCAGTTCGACCGCCTCGAAGGCAAGCCCAGTTCCCTGGTTAAGAACTTCACCAGCGGCTCGGACTCCGTGGGTGGCGCGCGCCAGACCGCCTACCACCAGAACATCGACCGCTTCGACGACCTGATCCTCGGCCCCAATCTCTGGGCCGGCTTCGCCAAGGCCAAGCCCGGCCCGACCGTGGGCCTGGTGGGCAGCCACGAGAACATCGCCGAGCGCCTGGTGGAGTACCGCGACGCCGGCTTCTCCACCTTCATCCTCGCCGGCAACCCGCACCTGGAAGAAGCCCTGCGCATCGGCCAGGAAGTGCTGCCCCTGGTGCACCAGCGCTCGGCGGCGAGCCCGGCCGCCGCTCTCAAGCAAAGCGCCTGAGGAGACCGACCATGAGCCAACTCGAAACCCTCTGGTACACCCGCTGTCCGGTCCCCACCGGGCTCGGCATCGCCGTGCAGAAAGGCTGGCTGGAACAGACCCTGGCCAGCCAGGGCACGCGCATCCAGTCGCTGCGCGAATCCAGCGAGCAGGCGGTGCGCGAATCGCACTTCGACCACAGCCTGCAGAACTCGGTGCGTCACGGCGGCAACATCCCCGCCATCTGGGCCCGCTCCCAGGGCCGTGACACCCGCGTCATCGGCCTGTCCTGGGCGGACGAGGTGCAGCTGATCCTCACCCGTCCGGACAGCGGCATCAAAAGCGTCAGGGACCTCAAGGGCCGCCGCTTCGGCCTGCCGGACTGGCACGGCGCGCAGATCGATTTCACCCGCGCCCAGGCCCTGCGCGGCCTGGAGAACGCCCTGCGCCTGGACGGCCTGGAAGTGGCCGACGTGGAGCGCGTGGACTACCGCTACGGCGGCACCTTCAGCGACGAGCCGGTACAGGCCGTGGCCGGCACCCCGGTGAGCTCGCGCCGCGCCGAGGGGCGCAACGCCGAGCTGGTCGGCCTGCTGCGCGGCGAGGTGGATGCCATCTTCCTCAAGGGCGCCAGCGCCGCCCAGCTGGCCCATGACTTCGGCCTGCGCACGGTGATCGACACCGGCTCGCACCCCGAGCCGCTGGTGCGCTCGAACAACGGCACGCCGCGCACCCTCACGGTCGACGCCCACCTGCTGGAACAGCACCCGCAAGCCGCCGCCGGCATCCTCGACGCGGTGCTGCGCGCCGAGCAATGGGCCCACGCCCACCCCGACGACACCCGCCGCTACCTCGCCCGCGAGACCAACAGCAGCGAGTACTGGGTGACGGTGGCCTACGGCGAGGATGCCCACCGCCGCCTGCGCACCGAGCTGGACGAGCAGGCCATCGCCGCGCTGCAGGACTTCACCGCGTTCCTGCACCGCTGGGGCTTCATCCCGCGGCTGTTCGACGTGCGTGACTGGATCGATACCCGACCGCTGGACTCCCTGCGCGCAGCCACTGCGCTGGCAGGCTGATCGGCCGGGCTCTACTGACTTCAACCGAGCCACTTATGAGCAAGCCACTCGATACCCTCTGGTACACCCACAGCCCGGTTCCCACCGGGCTCGGCATCGCGGTGCAGTCCGGCCGCCTGGCCGAAGCCTTCCGCCCCTACGGCACCAGCATCCAGTCGCTGCGTGAATCCAGCGAACGCGGGGTACGCGAAGCCCACTACGACCACCACCTGCGCAACTCGGTACGCCACGGCGGCAACATCCCGGCCATCTGGGCCTACGCCAGCGGCGTGGAGACCCGCGTGCTGGGGCTGTCGTGGAGCGACGAGGTGCAGTTGATCCTCACCACCCCGGAATCCGGCGTGAGAAGCGTGCGCGACCTGAAGAACCGCCGCTTCGGCCTGCCCAAGTGGGCCAACGTGCAGATCGACTTCACCCGCGCCCAGGCCCTGCGCGGCCTGGAGAACGCCCTGCGCCTGGAAGGGCTCTCCGTGCGCGACGTCGAGCTGGTGGACTACCCCTACGGCGGCACCTACAGCGACGAGCAGAAGCACCACCTGTACGGCGCCGAAGTGAGCCTCGGGGTGGACCGCATCCGGCGCCGCAACAACGAGCTGATCGGCCTGTTGCGCGGTGACATCGATGCCATCTTCCTCAAGGGTGCCCACGCCGCCCACCTGGCCAACGAGTTCGGCCTGCAGGTGGTGGTCGACACCGGCTCGCACCCCGACCCGCTGATCCGCTCCAACAACGGCACGCCGCGGACCCTGACGGTGGACACCCACCTGCTGCACGAGCATTTCGATGCCTCGGTGCGCATCGTCGACACCGTGCTGCGCACCGAGCAATGGGCCTGGGCCAACCCGGACGAGACCCGGCGCTTCCTCGCCCGCGAGCTCAACACCAGCGAGTACTGGGTCGCCACCGCCTACGGCGAGGATGCCCACCGCCGCCTGCGCACCACCCTCGACGAACGCTCGATCGCGGCCCTGCAGGACTTCACCGACTTCCTCCATCGCTGGGACTTCATCCCCCGGCGTTTCGACGTGCGCGACTGGATCGATTTCAGCGTGCTGGAGAAGGTCATCGGCTCCACCTCCCGGGTCGCCGTCTGAGCCCTGTTGCCCGGGCAGCAATGCCCGGGCGACTGCTTCCCCAGCAGCAACTTCCCAGCAACTTCCTGCTGCCAATTACGCACACGCGAATGCCCCTCTACCGGCCTTGCATCCGGCCAACTCCCGCGCGCCCTTAGTTGTTGCAATAACGCGCCTCGGTTATTAATAAATTCCTTTTAAATCATATATTTGCGAATTTAAGAAAATATCCGACAAGCCCATCGAAAGGCTGGCACGACTCCTGCTCTTCCCCTTTTGCTTATTCATGGCACGCCTTGCGAACGCCCACTTGGCGACCCGTGCCTTACTTATAAAAGGGGAGAGAACATGCACACACCCAATCCGATTACCCGGGGCATATGGCTGGCCCTGTTGCTGACCGCCAGCGGTGCCCTGGTCGCCGCCGAGCGGACCGATGCGAAGAAGGCCGAAGACGCCGCCAAGGCGCAGCCCACCACCGCGCTGAAGACGGTCACCGTCACCGCCCAGCACCGCGAGGAAACCCTGCAGGAAACGCCCACCACCGTCTCGGCGGTGAACGGCACCAACATCACCGCCGACGGCGTGCGCGCCATCGGCGACATCACCACCTTCGTGCCCAACGCCGCCGCCAAGAACCCCGACGGCGACGGTCGTCCGCGCTGGTACATCCGCGGCCTGGGCACCGGCGACACCGGCGCCGCCACCGTATTCCCGGTCGGCATCTATGCCGACGACGTCTACCTCAACGCGCCCATCGCCGGTGGCGGCCCGCTCTACGACCTGGAGCGCATCGAGATCCTGCGCGGCCCACAGGGCACCCTGTACGGCAAGAACACCACCGCCGGCGCCGTGAACATCATCTCGAAGAAGCCCGATTTCGACACCGACGGCTACGGCACCATCGGCTTCGGCAGCAAGAACGAACGCATCCTCAACGGCGCCATCGGCGGCGCCCTGGTGGACGAGCGCCTGGCCGCGCGAGTGGCGGTCTACTCCGAGGAGCGCGACGGCTTCACCAAGAACCTCACCAACGACCACACCTACGGCGACGTGAACAAGAAGGCCGTGCGCCTGCAGTTCCTCGCCCAGCTGACCCCGGACCTGGAAGCCCTGTGGAAGATCCACAGCCGCGAGCACAAGGGCGACGGCAGCAACGGCTCGCTGCCGGTGGGCCGCTACTACAACGTCGGCTACGTGCGCCCCCATGGCAGCAAGATCCAGCTCAACGTCGACGAGGACTACAAGCTCGACCACGACGGCACCTCGCTGACCCTGAACTGGGACCTGGGCGGCTACAAGCTGACCTCCATCAGCGCCTACGACAGCATTCGCAACCAGGCCCTCACCGACGCCGACTACACCCCCTACGAGGTCAACGGCGTCAGCGACGTCGACAACGAGTACAACCAGTACAGCCAGGAATTCCGCCTCGCCTCGCCCCAGGAAGATGCCCTGCGCTGGCTGGCCGGCGCCCACTACTTCCACGAGAAGCTCGACAGCGACGCCCTGCGCTACGTGCGCCCGGGGACCACCCCGAACGGCACCGGCAGCAACCAGACCGGCACCGTGTACCGCGACCTGGCCTACACCCACAAGACCGACAGCGTCGCGCTGTTCGGCAACGTCACCTACGACTTCACCGAGAAGTTCAGCGTGACCGGCGGCCTGCGCTGGACCCAGGAGAAGAAGGACATCGACCTGACCCTCACCCAGCGCCAGGCCAGCGGTGCCCCCATCGCCGGCGCCGACAACAACGGCACCAGCGAGAAGGACAAGACCTGGGACGCCTGGACCTACGACCTGACCCCGGAATACCGCATCAACGACAACCTGCGGGTGTTCTTCCGCTACGCCCACGGCTTCCGTTCCGGCGGCTTCAACACCGGCCTGTCCGGCGGCCTCTCCGGCCTGACCACGGTGGACCCGGAAGAACTGGATGCCTACGAACTGGGGCTGAAATCGGAGTGGCTGGACGGCCGCCTCACCGCCAATGCCAACGTCTTCTACTACGACTACAGCGACATCCAGGTGAACCTGCTCACCGTCAACAACGGCATCCTCACCACCGCCTTGACCAACGGCGCCGCCGGCGAGGTCAAGGGCGCGGAACTGGAACTGGAAGCCCAGCCCACCGAGTTCCTGCACCTGCGTGCCGCCCTCTCGCACCTGGACACCGAGTACACCGACTTCAAGAACGTCAACCCCAACACCGGTGTCGTCACCGCCGACTACAGCGGCAACCGCTTCGTGCGTTCGCCCGAGCAGGTCATCTCCCTGGGCGCCGACTACACCTTCCCGCTGGAAGTCGGCGGCAAGCTGGTGGCCGGCGGCGACGTCAGCTACCGCGGCAAGGAATACTTCCTGGCCGACCGCCAGAGCAGCGTCGACAGCACCCTCAGCCAGCCCCACTACACCCTGGCCAACGCCCGCCTGACCTGGTTCAACCATGACGAGAAGATCAGCGTCACCGGCTTCGTCAACAACCTCACCGACCGCCGCTACCAGGTCCACGGCCGCCCCAACGGCGCCGTCGGCAGCGGCCAGTACGTGATCACCTACGGCGACCCGCGCACCGTCGGCGTCAGCCTCACCACCCGCTTCTGATTCCAGGCGCGGGACCCACGCGGGAGCCCGAGCGATCGGCCTCCCGCGTTTTCATTCCCGCCACGCCCCGCCCCCTTCCGTGTCCGGCCGCGCGCGCCTCGTAGGAGGGTGTAGAGCGCAGCGAAACCCATGCTGCCAATGCCGCTCCGAACCCCTGTCGATCACCGCCCATACCTCGCCCATTGCTGCCCCGTTGCGGGCCCGCTGCTGCCCCTCCAGCAACCCCGGCACAAGGGCCGTAAACCCGCTCCAACAACTCCAATAACCCATTGATTTACATCGGCTTTAAATAATCGAAAAACCGCAAAGCCCCTGGCACAACCGTTGCTCTGGAGGAAGGCGAAAGAGGCGCAGGAAGGGAAAACCCATAAGCGCCCGGGACACGAAAAACCATGCCTTCACTTCCTTCCTACAGGGGTAAACCAGATGTACCGTCCTTCCCTCCTGGCCAGCGCCATCGCCCTGGCCACCAGCAGCCTTGCGTTCCCCGGCCTCGCCGCAGAATCCCCGAGCAAACCCACCGCCAACGGCGAACGCCTCGGCACGGTGGTGGTGGTCGGCACCCGCCGCAGCGACCTCACCGCGCTGGAAAGCGCAGCCCCGGTCGACGTGCTCAGCGGCGAACAGCTGCAGGAAACCGGCGCCCAGGACCTCTCCGGCGCCCTCACCGCGCTCTCGCCCTCCTTCAGCTTCCCGCAATCGCCCCAGGGCGCCTTCTCCGGCTCCATCGCCCAGGGCGCCTCGCTGCGCGGGCTGGCCTCCGACCAGGTACTGGTGCTGGTCAACGGCAAGCGTCGCCACACCAGCGCCAACGTCACCCGCCAGGGCCTGGTCAACGGCCGGGGCGCGGCGGCGGTGGACCTCAGCCTGATCCCCCTGGCGGCCATCCAGCGCGTGGAAATCCTCCGCGACGGCGCCGCCGCCCAGTACGGCTCGGACGCCATCGCCGGGGTGATCAACATCGTGCTCAAGGAAAAGGACGACGGCGGCAACATCGGCTACCGCTTCGGCGGCTACGACAAGGGCGACGGCCTGCAACGCAAGCTCAGCGGCTGGAAGGGCTTCGCCCTGCCCAACGACGGCTTCGTCACCCTCGCCTTCGATGCCGGCAGCCAGGACCCGGCCAGCGACACCAACCCGGACAACCGCATCTTCTACCCCGGCTCCACCAGCACCAACACGCCACGGGAACAGAACAACCCCAACCGCACCTGGCGCTGGGGCTCGGGCAACGTCTCCGACCAGTACAACTTCACCGCCAACGGCGAGGTCGGCCTGGCCGACGGCCTGACCGCCTACGCCTTCGCCACCTACGCCCACAAGAACAGCGACGCCGAAAGCTTCTTCGACCCGCCCACCGCCCTGCGCAACAACTACGGCAGCGTGGCCCTGGCGCGCTTCCCCGACGGCCGCGTGCCGATCACCCGCTACACCCTGGAGGACTATGCGCTGACCAGCGGCCTGCGCTACGAGGACGAAGCCCTGGGCAGGTTCGACCTGGCCCTCAACCACGGCGACAACTCGGTGAAGTCCACCGACCGCAACGCCATCAACCCCAGCTGGGGCGCCAGCAGCCCGGAGAAGATCTACACCGGCGAACGCGAGGCCGACCAGACCAACCTGACCCTGGACTGGACTCGCGACTTCCCCACCGACCTGCTGTACAAGCCGCTGACCCTCTCCGCCGGCCTCGCCTGGCGCAAGGAGAACTACGAGCTGAGCGCGGGCGAGGCGGCCGGCTGGCAGAACGGGCCGCTGTTCAACACCCTCGACCCGGTCACCGGGCGGCGCATCCCCGGCTACTACTCGGGCATCACCAACGTCGACGCCGTGTCGCTGGATCGCAAGGTCTGGGGCGCCTATGTCGATGTCGAAGGCCAGGTCACGGAGAAATTCCAGGCCGGCGTCGCTGCACGCACCGAGCACTACTCGGACTTCGGCGACACCACCAACGGCAAGCTCTCGCTGCGCTACGACTTCACCCGCCAGGTGGCCGCGCGCGCCACCGCCAGCACCGGCTACCGCGCGCCCTCGCTGGTGCAGAGCGGCCTGTCGTCGTTCAGCGTGCAGGTGGTCGAGCAGCCCACGGGCAGCGGCAACTGGGTGGAAGTGCAGCAGCGCACCCTGCGCGCCGACAGCCCCGAGGCCGCGTTGCTGGGCGGCAAGGCACTGAAGCCGGAGGAGTCCACCAACTACTCCCTGGGCCTGGTCTGGCGCCCGCTGGACAACGCCTCCTTCACCGTCGACGCCTACCGCATCGACATCGAGAACCGCATCACCCTGTCCGACCAACTGCCCGCCACCGTGGTCGGGCCGATCTTCGCCGGCACGCCCTACGCCAACATCCAGAGCGCGGCCTTCTACACCAACGTCGCCGACACCCGCACCCGCGGCATCGAGTTCACCGGCAACTACCAGTGGGACCTGGAGCGCGCCGGCCGCCTCAACCTCAGCGCCGGCTACAGCCGCAACCGCACCGAGATCACCAAGCTGCGCGATGTCGGCCGCATCCGCGGCTCGCAGATCGTCGGGCGCAACACCCAGGGCCTGATCGAGGAAGGCACCCCGGACGACAAGCTCACCCTCAGCGCCAGCTGGCTCTACGAGGGCTGGGGCCTGACCCTGGCGCAGCGCCGCTATGGCGAATGGAAGTCGCTCAACGCCAGCAACCCGGCCCTGGACCAGACCTTCAGCGCGCAATGGGTGACCGACCTGGACCTCAGCTACAGCTTCCAGCAGGGGCTCAAGGTCTCGGTGGGGGCGATCAACCTGTTCGACTGCCACCCCGACAAGCTCGAAGGCGCGCAGCTCTATGGCGTGCCCAAGTACAGCATCACATCGCCCGAAGGCGCGCAGGGGGCGTTCTACTACACCAGCGTCAGCTACGACTTCTGACCCAACGCCAGGGCCCCGAACGGGGCCCTTCCTGTAGGGGCGAATTCACTCGCCCAAACCCAACCACCCAACCCACAAGGAGCCCCCCGCAGGATGGGTAGAGCGCAGCGAAACCCATGCCGCCTAAGTCCACCCCAACCCCGCATGGTGGAGGTAAAAAGCGACCTCCACCCTACACAGCCCCCCGTATGGGCGAATTCATTCGCCCAAACCCAACCAACCAACCCACAAGGAGCACCCGTAGGATGGGTAGAGCGCAGCGAAACCCATGCCGCCGTCGCCCACCCCAACCCCGCAGCCGCCCCTGTGGGAGCGAATTCATTCGCGATGGCCGCAACCCCGCAAACTGTTTCCCCAGCAACACCCGATCAGCAGAAGTGTTGCCCACCTGGCAGGTTTTCCTGGCGCAACCCCGCCCAACTGCCCTGTTTCCGCACACTTGGGCTGTTGGTACGGCCCTTGCTCTGTCCCTCTGTACATAGCGCAACATCACAAGGGACAACCCCATGAGCAACGCCATCAACGTGGTCGCCGTCTCCGGCGGCACCTTCCGCCCCTCGCGCACCCTGGTGCTGACCCAGGCCCTGGTGGCCGAGCTGGGCAAGCACCTGCCGGTCAACGTGCGCATCATCGAGCTCGGCGATATCGCCCGCCCCGTCGGCGGCGCGCTGTCGCGCAAGGAGCTGCCGGAAACCGTCGAGCACGAGCTGCGCGCCATCGAGACGGCCGACCTGCTGGTGGTGGCCGCCCCGGTCTACCGCGGCTCCTACCCGGGCCAGTTCAAGCACCTGTTCGACCTGATCGACATGAACGCCCTGATCGACACCCCGGTGCTGCTCGCCGCCACCGGTGGCAGCGAGCGCCACGCGCTGGTCATCGACCACCAGCTGCGCCCGCTGTTCAGCTTCTTCCAGGCCCTCACGCTGCCCATCGGCGTCTACGCCTCCGAGGCCGATTTCGTCGACTACCAGGTCACCAGCGAGCCGCTGAAAGCCCGCATCGCGCTGGCCGCCGACCGCGCCGCCAGCCTCTTCGGCAGCCGCACTGACGCCCTCAAGAAGATCGCCTGAAGGACAGCCCCATGAATGTGTTCTGGTTCCTCCCCACCCACGGCGACGGCCACTTCCTCGGCACCAGCCAGGGCGCCCGCCCGGTGTCGCTGCCCTACCTCAAGCAGGTGGCCCAGGCCGCCGACAGCCTCGGCTACTACGGCGTGCTGATCCCCACCGGTCGCTCCTGCGAGGACTCCTGGGTGGTCGCATCGGCCCTGGCGCCGCTGACCGAGCGCCTGCGCTACCTGGTGGCGATCCGCCCCGGGATCATCTCGCCCACCGTTTCCGCGCGCATGGCCGCGACCCTCGACCGCCTCTCCGGCGGCCGCCTGCTGATCAACGTGGTGACCGGCGGCGACCCGGACGAGAACCGTGGCGACGGCATCCACCTGAGCCACGCCGAACGCTACGAAGTGACCGACGAATTCCTGCGCATCTGGCGCCGCGTGCTGCAGGGCGAGTCGGTGGACTTCGAGGGCAAGCACCTGCAGGTGCAGAACGCCAAGGCGCTCTATCCGCCGATCCAGAAACCCTACCCGCCGCTGTACTTCGGTGGCTCCTCCGACGCCGCCCACGACCTGGCCGGCGAGCAGGTGGACGTCTACCTGACCTGGGGCGAACCGCCGGCCGCCGTGGCCGAGAAGATCGCCGACGTGCGCGAGCGCGCCGCCCGCCATGGCCGCAGCGTGAAGTTCGGCATCCGCCTGCACGTGATCGTCCGCGAGACCGCCGACCAAGCCTGGCAGGCCGCGAGCAAGCTGATCGAGCACATCAGCGACGAAACCATCGAGGCGGCACAGAAATCCTTCTCGCGCTTCGACTCCGAGGGCCAGCGACGCATGGCCGCGCTGCACAACGGCCGCCGCGACAACCTGGAGATCGCCCCCAACCTCTGGGCCGGCGTCGGCCTGGTGCGCGGCGGTGCCGGCACCGCGCTGGTGGGCGACCCGCAACAGGTGGCCGAGCGCATCAAGGAATACGCGGACCTGGGCATCGAGAGCTTCATCTTCTCCGGCTACCCGCACCTGGAGGAGGCCTACCGCTTCGCCGAACTGGTTTTCCCGCTGCTGCCCGAGCCCTACGCCAGCCTCGCCGGTCGCGGCGTCACCAACCTCACCGGGCCCTTCGGCGAAATGATCGCCAACGACGTGCTGCCCACCAAGGTCGCCGCCCACTGACCGCACCGCCCCTGCCCCTGCGCAGGGGCGCCACGACAAGAACCCACCTGAAGAGGACCCGAGCGTGAATGCCCCTCAGCATCTCGCCACCCCCACGCCGCTGCAGATCGCCCGCGAGCTGGCCACAGGCTTCGCCCTCAGCGCCGCCGAACGCGACGCACACGGCGGCACCCCCAAGGCCGAGCGCGACGCCATCCGCCAGAGCGGCCTGCTGTCGCTGGTGATCCCCGGCGAATACGGCGGCCTCGGCGCCGACTGGCAGACCACCCTCGCCGTGGTCCGCGAATTCGCCCGCGTCGACAGCTCCCTCGCCCACGTCTTCGCCTTCCAGCACCTGATGCTGGCCACCGTGCGCCTGTTCTCCCGCCCCGAGCAGTGGCAACCCTGGTTCGAGCTCACCGCGCGCAACCGCTGGTTCTGGGGCAACGCCCTCAACCCGCTGGACACCCGCACCACGGTGCGGCGCTTCAACGGCTACCGCGAGTTCTCCGGCAAGAAGAGCTTCTGCTCCGGCGCCCTGGACTCGCAGATGCTGATCGCCTCCGGCCTGGACGAGGAAAGCGGCAAGCTGCTGATCGCCGCCATCCCCACCGCGCGCAGCGGCATCAGCCTGGCCGAGGACTGGGACAACATGGGCCAGCGCCAGACCGACAGCGGCAGCGCCACCTTCGAACGGGTGCGGGTGGAGGAGAACGAACTGCTGCTGGAGCCCGGCCCGCTGAGCACGCCCTTCGCCTGCCTGCGCCCGCTGATCGCCCAGCTGATCTTCAGCAACATCTTCCTCGGCATCGCCGAAGGCGCCTTCGAGGAAGCCCGCGCCTACACCCTGCGCGAAGCCCGCCCGTGGTTCCGTTCCGGTGTCGAGAGCGCCGGCGAAGACCCCTACGTGCTGGCCCGCTACGGTGACTTCTGGGTCGGCCTGGAAAGCGCCCGAGTCCTGGTCCAGCGCGCCAACCAGCTGCTGGATGCGGCCTGGAACCAGGGCACCGCCCTGGGCGAGGCGCAGCGCGGCGAACTGGCCCTGGCCATCGCCACGGCCAAGGTCGCCACCACGCGCAACGGCCTGGAACTGTGCAACCGCATGTTCGAGGTCACCGGAGCCCGCTCCACCCACGCCGCCCTGCGCCTGGACCGCTACTGGCGCAACCTGCGCACCCAGACCCTGCACGACCCGGTGGACTACAAGGTCCGCGAGCTGGGCGACTGGGCGCTCAACCAGAACCTGCCACAGCCGACCTTCTACTCATGAAAGCACCCCGTCCCAGCGGCTCCGGCCTGCTCACCCTGCCCCCCTCCCCGGCCCTGGCGACCTCGGTTCGCGCCACCGCCCAGGTGTTCGAGGACCCGAAATCCCAGGCCCTGCTGGAACACCTGCAGCAGGTGGCGCCGAGCGAGGCCAGCGTGCTGGTGATCGGCGAGACCGGCACCGGCAAGGAGCTGGTGGCCCGCCACATCCACAACCTCAGCGCCCGCCGAGACGGCCCCTTCGTGGCGGTCAACTGCGGGGCCTTTTCCGAGTCACTGGTGGAGGCCGAGCTGTTCGGCCACGAGAAAGGCGCCTTCACCGGCGCCCTGGCGGCCAAGGCCGGCTGGTTCGAGGCGGCCAACGGCGGGACGCTGTTCCTCGACGAGATCGGCGACCTGCCGATGCCCATCCAGGTGAAGCTGCTGCGGGTGCTGCAGGAGCGCGAAGTGGTGCGCCTGGGCTCGCGCACGCCGATCCCCATCGACGTGCGCGTACTCGCCGCCACCAACGTGCAGCTGGAGAAGGCGATCAACGCCGGGCACTTTCGCGAGGACCTCTACTACCGCCTCAACGTCGTCAGCCTGGAACTCGTGCCGCTGCGCGAGCGCCCCGGCGACATCCTGCCGCTCACCCGCCACTTCATCGGCGAGTACAGCCGCCGCCTGGGCTACGGCCAGAGCGAACTCAGCCCCGAAGCCGCGCACAAGCTGCGCACCTACTCCTGGCCCGGCAACATCCGCGAGCTGGAGAACGTCATCCACCACACCCTGCTGATCTGCCGCGACGGCGTGATCCAGGCCGACGACCTGCATCTCTCCAACCTGCGCATCGACCGCCCGGAAGAACCGCGCGGCCACGACGGCTCGGCCGAAGCGCAGATGCTCCACGCCTTCCAGCGCCTGTTCGAGGAACAGGGCGGCAACCTGCACCAGAAGGTCGAGGACGCACTCCTGCGCGCCGCCTACCGCCATTGCCACTGCAACCAGGTGCACACCGCCAACCTCCTCGGCCTCAGCCGCAACGTCACCCGCAGCCGCCTGATCGCCATCGGCGAACTGGTGGTCAACCGCCGCGGTGCCGACGCCCGCATCGATGGGGAGCGGGTGGTGCAGTTGACGGTTTGACGGCAAGACAACGCCCCGGATCGTGCATCCGGTGCGTTCTCCTGTTTCGGGAGGGTCCGATCGCGAATGAATTCGCTCCCACAGGAGAAATCCCATGCCCGCCAGCGAGCCCGTTCGGTGGATGGAAAGAGCGCCATCCACCCTGCATCCACCCCTCAGATCCTCTGTGCGGGTGGCGGCGCTGCGCGACGCTGGGCGAATGAATTCGCCCCTACACAGAAACCCGTGCGTGCTGTCGTGGGAGCGGATTCATCCGCGATCGTGGGTGGGCTGAAGCGGGTGGACACGAGGAATGACCTGTAGGGGCGACTTCAGTCGCCAAGCAGCCCGAAGGGCTGCCAAGCCCGGCCCCTTCCTCAGATCACATGCGCCAGGTGCAGCTCGGTCAGCGCCTCGGCCTTGAGCCGCGCGAGCTCGGGGTCGCGTCGGTCGCGCGGGCGTGGCAGGGGCACGGCGAGTTCCTGGCGCACAGTGCCCGGGCGGGCGCCCATCACCAGCACGCGGTCGCCCAGGTACAGGGCTTCGTCGATGTCATGGGTGACCAGCAGCAGCGCGATGGCATGGCGCTCGGCCAGTTGCAGCAGCAGGTCCTGCAGCTTCATGCGGGTGAAGGCGTCCACGGCGCTGAAGGGCTCGTCCAGCAGCAGCACGCGGGGTTGCGAGTAGAGCCCGCGGGCGATGGCCACGCGCTGCGCCATGCCGCCGGAAAGCTGCTTGGGCAGCGCCTCGGCGAAGCCCTCCAGGCCCACCTCGCGGATCAGTCGCGCCACGCGCTCGCGGTCATAGCCGTTGTCGTCGGCGAAGCCGATGTTCTGCGCCACGGTGAGCCAGGGCATCAGCCTCGGCTCCTGGAACACGAAGGCCACCTCGCCCTCGCCGCGCAGGGTGCGGCCGACGTAGTCGCGCTCCAGCCCGGCGACGATGCGCAACAGGGTGCTCTTGCCGCAGCCACTGGGGCCGAGCAGGCTCACCACCTCGCGCTCGCGCAGCGTCAGGTGCACGTTCTGCAGCACGGTATGGCCGGCGAACTGCTTGCGCTCGACCTGGATGTCCAGCAATGCGTCATTCATGTTCACCCCTCCCCGCCCTGGCCGGCGAAGGCGTCGCGCCAGGCCAGCAGCCGTGTTTCCAGCGCCGCCAGCAGGCCGTCGCTGAGCTTGCCCAGCAGCGCCAGGACGATGATCGAGGCCAGCACCAGGTCGGGCCGCGAGGTTTCGCGGCCGTCGGTGAGCAGGTAGCCCAGGCCCTTGGTGGCGGCGATCAGTTCGGCAGCGACGAGGAACATCCACGCCAGGCTGAGACCGCTGCGCAGGCCGGTGAACAGCCCCGGCAGCGCCGCCGGCAGGAGGATGCGTCGCGCCAGGCGCGCCGGGCCGAAGCCGTACATCTGCCCCACCTCCACCAGCTTGCGGTCGATGTTGCGGATGGCCGCGACCCCGTTGAGGTAGACCGGGAAGAAGGCGCCGATGGCGATCAGCACCACCTTGGAACTCTCGTCGATGCCCAGCCAGAGCAGCAGCAAGGGCACCCAGGCCAGGCTGGGAATGGCGCGCAGGGCGGCGAAGGTAGGTTCGAGGTAAGCCTCGGCCTCGCGGCTCAGGCCGACCCAGGCGGCGACACCCAGCGCCAGCACGGCGCCGATGGCGAAGCCCGCCGCCACCCGCGCCAGGCTGACGCCGATATGGGTCCAGAGGGAACCGCCGGCGAGGTCGCGCAGGGTGAGGAAGATCTCGCTGGGCGCGGGCATCTGGTAGGACGGCACCCAGCCGATGCGCACCAGCACTTCCAGCAGGGCGAGGGCCAGCAGCGGGATCGCCAGGCCCTTGAGGCGGCGCCGCAGCGCAACGCCGGAGAAGGTCGGTTTCCAGGTGCCGACGGGGTTCGCCGGCAGGGTCTTGCTCTTGCTGTTCATGTCTCTGCTCCCGGCGCCGGGGTGGTCCCGCGTGCGCCAATGCCGGGGTCGCTTGCGCGAGCCCCGGCGGACCTGCGAATCACTGCCTGGCGATGGCCTGGGCGCTGAAGGCCGGGTCGATCAGCTGGTCCACCACCTGCTCGACCTGCACGCCACGGCGCACCAGCTCCTCGGTCACCAGGATCGGCGCGGCGGCCTTGAGCGCGGCGATGTGCTCCGGGCCCGGCTGGGCATTGGAGAAATCGGTGCGCGACAGTTGCAGGCGCGCCACCTCCAGCGGCAGGCCGGATTCCCTGGCCAGCAGCTGGGCCAGCTCCTCGGGGTTCTCGCGGGCCCACTTGCGCGCCTTCTCGTAGGCACCCAGCACGGTGGCGATGGCCTGCGGGTGTTCCTTGGCGAAGCGCTCGGTGACGCTGAGCACGCCATAGCTGTTGAAGGCGACGTTGCGGTAGAGGATGCGCGAGCCGGCCTGGACCTGGCTGGCGGCCAGGTGCGGGTCGAGGCCCGCCCAGGCGTCGACGTCGCCCTTCTCCAGGGCCACGCGGCCATCCGGGTGCTGCAGGTGCACCAACTCGACGTCGTCCTTGCTCAACCCGGCCTGTTCCAGGCTGCGCAGGGTGAAGAGGTAGGGGTCGGTGCCCTTGGTGGCGGCGATCTTCTTGCCCTTGAGGTCGGCGACGCTCTGGATGGGCGAGTCCTTGCGCACGGCCAGCGCGGTCCATTCCGGGCGGCTGGCGATGTACACCGTCTTGATCGGGCTGCCGTTGGCGCGGCTGAGCACGGCGGCGAGGCCGGCGGTGGAGGCGAAGTCGATGCTGCCGCCGTTGAGGTACTCCAGCGAACGGTTGCTGCCCTGGCTCAGCACCCAGCTGACCTTTGTGCCGGCCCCCACTTCCTGCTCCAGCCAGCCAAAGTGCTTGAGCACCAGGCTGGTGGGCGAGTAGTAGGCGTAGTCGAGGCGCAGCTCCTTGGGCAGCGCTTCGGCCTGGGCGGCGGATGGGCCGAACGCGAGGACCGCCGAGGCGCCGAGCAGGCCGAACAAGCGGGCCAGTTTGCCGGGCGTGCGGGCCCGCGAGGTGAAGGTGTGCATGGTGTCGCTCCTTGCCGCTGGATGGGTGGGCCTGGCGCGCCGTGCTTATTCTTTCGAGTAAGGTCCGGCTGCGCTTTCGCTTTCTGCAAGGAATATTGCAGCACTCGTGCCAGCAGGCCGGGCGCCCGCCCCACAGGGCTTTGCGCCCTCCTCCCCGGCATTCCACTGTCGCTGCAGCGACAGCCTGCTGATCAAGTGTTCACCCAGCAACAGTTGCCCATTTTACTTATGCGCCCTGGTTATCAGGGCATTGCCATTCATTCCTTTATCCAGGGGTCGGGGCCATGTTTAGCTGACCCGGCAGCAACAGCGACGGCCGCAGAGCGAAAAATCACGTCCAGGCGACGATTGCCCGTTCCTCCACAGGCCCTGCAACTGGTACAACAAGGGCGCGGCCTCGCCAGTGCCGCGCATCACCGAGAGATACGCGTCATCCATGTCAGGCCAGCACGATAGCCACCCGCCCTACCCGCCCCAGCTGGATCAGCCGGTGCGGCTGACCCCCGGCGAATTGCTGGCGTCCCTCGAAGCGACGATGAAGGACCACCGGGGTGGGCCGGTCTGGCTGTTCGCCTACGGTTCGCTGATCTGGCGGCCGGAATGCCCGACAGTGGAAACCCGGCGTGCGCGCATCCACGGCTACCACCGCGGGCTCTACCTCTGGTCGCAGATCCACCGCGGCACCCCGGAATCCCCGGGCCTGGTGCTGGGCCTGGATCGCGGCGGCTCCTGCGCGGGCTTCGCTTACCGCCTGCCCGACGAGCAGTTGCACGAACACCTCTTCGCCCTCTGGCAACGCGAGATGCCCGACGCCGGCTACGAGCCGCGCTGGCTCAGCTGCCACCTGGCCGATGGGCAGCGCGTGCAGGCGCTGGGCTTCGTGCTGCGGCGCAACCTTCCCTGCTACGCCGGCGCCCTGCCGGACCACGTGCTCACCCAGGTATTCGCCGGGGCCTGCGGGCACTACGGCACCACCCGTGACTACGTGGAAAAGACCGTCAACAGCCTGCGGGCCCATGCGATGCCGGACCGCAAGCTGGAGGCGGCGTTGATGAGGTGCTGCAAGCAGGGCAGCCTGAGCCTGGGGTGATTCACCGTGGGATGGGTCCGCAAAGCCCATCCATGCGAGGCCCCGGCATCAGCGTGTGGCGATCCCGACTCCGCCTGGTGGATGAAAAAAGCGCCACCCACCCGACACAGCGGGACGGTGGGTGCCATGCATGGCACCCACCGTTTCGCGATCAGGCGAAGACGAAGTACTTGCGCACCGTCTCCACCACTTCCCAGGTGCCCTTCATGCCCGGCTCGATGACGAACACGTCGCCGCCGCGCAGGTGCACCGGCGCCTCGCCTTCGGGGGTGATGATGCAGTAGCCCTCGAGGAAGTGGCAGAACTCCCACTTCTCGTAGTTCACCTCGAACGTGCCGGGGGTGCAGATCCAGGTGCCCATGATCTTGCTGCCGTCGGCCGAGAGGTAGGCGTTGAGGTTGACCGTGTGCGGGTCGCCGCCGATGCGTTTCCACTTGGTGGCGTCGACCACGGGGACGGGGCAGGTTTCACGCAGGACGGTGATGAAATCGGACATGTGAGCTCCAGGCTTGGCGGAATCGAGCGGCCACCATAGGCAGGCCGGCGGGCCGGGACTTGCCTGGAACCGCCGCCCGGGTGTCCAGAAGCGCAGCCGCTGTTTTCTCCTGTCTCCCCGATCGCGAATGAATTGGCTCTGTCGGCGTTAAGTGTTGCTAGAGGATTTGGAGCCCAGTTGATTGCCGAGTCTTGCTGATGGCTTCTGTTTCGCCTTGCCGGGCGAGTTTCTTTTGGCAGTCGTCGGGGTGCCGAACCACCCAAAAGAAACCAAAAGGGCTTGCCCCTCCATACGGGTCTGGCTGAAGCCAGACTTCCCTCGCTCCATCATCGTTTCAGGGGCACGCCGCGAAGGGCCATCCCTGGCCCATCGCGGCTCTCGCGACATCCATGTCGCTCAACCCCTGAAACGATGATTGCGCTCGGCCTCCTGAAAGGGGCGTTTGGCGGCTGCTCCAGCTCTGACGCTCGATACTTCACATTGATATGCGCATCACCACCCGGTGGACGCCGTGGCTGGCGGCTTTCGTAGGATGGTGTAGAGCGAAGCGAAACCCATGCGGTGGGTGTGCCAGGAATCCAGAGTCGTCCTGTTGAAT
This sequence comes from Pseudomonas sp. Pc102, assembly GCF_018408275.1. Lineage (NCBI taxonomy): Bacteria > Pseudomonadati > Pseudomonadota > Gammaproteobacteria > Pseudomonadales > Pseudomonadaceae > Pseudomonas > Pseudomonas sp. Pc102. The sequence goes on from NZ_AP021905.1 coordinate 4,413,616, forward strand.
CCACACAGCTAACGCAGTCAGAGCCAATTCATTCGCCCACTGTCTATCGCCAACCCGTGGGAGCGAATTCATTCGCGAAAGGGCCGCACAGCGGCCCCATTGCCAGCACGGTTGGCGGCTTTCGTAGGAGGGTGTAGAGCGAAGCGAAACCCATGCGGTGGGTGTGCCAGGAATCCAGAATCCCCCTGAAAGAGCCGCTGAGCCTTTTCTTGAATCCACAACAGCAAACGCAGACAGAGCCAATGAAGTCGCGCCCACCAGGCGTCACGCATGCAGGCCGGGTGCGACCCGACGCCGCCGCGCATCGGGTCACGCGGGTTCCACCCGCCCTGGGGGCGATCAGAGGAACATGCCGCCCGAGGCTTCGATGCGCTGGCCGGTGATCCAGCGGCCACCGTCGGAAAGGAGCATGGCGATGGCGCCGCCGATGTCATCCGGCAGGCCGACGCGGCCCAGGGCGGTGTTGCCGGCGATGAAGTCGTTGACCTGGCTGTTGTCGCGCACCACGCCGCCGCCGAAGTCGGTCTCGATGGCGCCGGGTGCCAGCACGTTGACGGTGATGCCGCGCGGGCCCAGCTCCCTGGCCAGGTAGCGGGTCCACACCTCGATGCCGCCCTTCATCGCCGCGTAGGCGCCGTAGCCCGGCAGGGAGAAGCGCGCCAGCCCGGTGGAGACGTTGAGGATGCGCCCGCCGTCGGCCAGCACCGGCAGCAGCTTCTGGGTGAGGAAGAACGGCCCCTTGAGCTGGATGTTCACCAGGGTGTCGAACTGCTCCTCGGTGGTCTCGGCGCAGCTGGCGTGGATGCCGATGCCGGCGTTGTTCACCAAAAAATCGAAGGTCTCGCGGCCGAAGTCCCGCTGCAGGGTCTCGCCCACCTGCGCGGCGAAGGCGCCGAAGCCCGAGCTGTCGCTCACGTCCAGGCGCAGCATGCGGGCGCGGCCGCCGAGGCGTTCCACTTCGCGGGCCACCGCCTGGGCCTCGTCCGCCTGGCTGTGGTAGGTGCCGATGATGTCGACGCCCTGGGCCGCCAGGTGCAGCGCCGCGTTCTTGCCAAGGCCACGGCTGGCGCCGGTGATGAGTGCGATCTTGCGAGTCATGGGGGTGCTCCTGGATGGGTGGGAAGTGGAGCCAGCTTATTGTCCGACCGAATACTGATAAACGCCGTGAAATCGGAAATACTGATCGCTCCAACCGAACAAATGGAGGCGCGCCATGAACAAGCTCGAGCTGTTGCGCACCTTCGCCCGGGTCACCGAGCTGTCCAGCTTCACCCAGGCCGGGGAAAGCCTCGGCCTGCCTCGCTCCAGCGTCTCCGAACAGGTGCAGGCGCTGGAGCAGTTGCTGGGCGCGCGCCTGCTGCAACGCACCACGCGCAAGGTGCAGGCGACCCAGGACGGCCTGGCGCTGTATGAACGCAGCAAGGCGCTGCTGGCGCAGATGGACGAGCTGGAAGGCATGTTCCGCCAGGACGGCGAAGTGCTCGCCGGGCGCCTGCGGGTGGACATGCCCAGCCGCATCGCGCGGCAGGTGGTGATGCCGCACCTGGGCGAATTCCTCGACGCCCACCCGGGCCTGGAGCTGGAGCTGAGCGGCACCGACCGCCGCGTCGACCTGGTGCGCGAAGGCTTCGACTGCGTGCTGCGCGCCGGCAACCTGCTGGACGAGACCCTGGTGGCGCGCGCCCTCGGCGCCATGCCCATGGTCAACTGCGCGAGCCCCGAGTACCTGGCCCGCCACGGCACGCCACGCACGCTCGACGACCTCGCCCGGCATCGCCTGGTGCACTACCTGCCGGTGCTCGGCGCACGCCCCGACGGCTTCGAGTACCTGATGGGCGGCAAGGTCCACCGGCTGACCATGGCCGGCAACCTCACGGTGAACAACGCCGATGCCTACGAGGGCGCCTGCCTCGGCGGCCTGGGGCTGATCCAGGCGCCCCGCATGGGCCTGCGCGAGCACCTGGCCAGCGGCGCCCTGGTGGAGCTGCTGCCGGGCTACCCGGCCCCGCCGCTCGCGCTCAACCTCCTCTATGCCCACCGCCACCTGCCCCGTCGCGTGCGGGTGTTCATCGATTGGCTGGAAGGCCTGCTGGAACGGGAGCGCAACCGCTGATGCGCGTCCTCAAATGGCGGATCGCCCGCCGCCGGCAATTTAGGTTGTCCGTTCTAGACCGCAGCGCGGATGCTTCCCCGGCCGATACGCACAACAACAAGGCGCATGCACTGCACCCCAACCCCTGCCTGGTTGAACGGGGCGAGCCCCGGGAGGTTACATGCGACTCCATTGTTTTCTGTTCGGATGCAGCTGGACCGAAGGACACGAAACCGACGTGGGCGCCGAGCCCATGCTCTGCCAGCGCTGCACACGCTGCGGCGCCCATCGCTACGTGAAGCGCGATGCCCCCGAGGAGGAGGCATCGACGGGCTAGCGCTTGTTGAGCAGCCGCGCCAGGCGATCACCACCGAACTGGATCAGGGTCACCAGCACCACCAGCAGGATGATCACCGTGAGCATGATCTGCGTGTCGAAGCGCTGGTAGCCGTAGCGATACGCCAGGTCGCCCAGGCCGCCCGCGCCGATGGCACCGGCCATGGCGGAGGAGTTGATCATGGTCACCAGGGTGATGGTGAAGCCGCCGACGATGCCCGGCCGCGCCTCCGGCAGCAGCACGTTCCAGATGATGTGGCGACGCTGGCAGCCCATGGCCTGGGCTGCTTCCACCAGGCCGAAGTCCACCTCGCGCAGGCTCACCTCGGCGATGCGCGCGAAGAACGGCGTGGCGGCGATGGTCAGCGGCACCACGGCGGCCCAGACGCCGTAGCTGGTGCCGACGATCAGCCGGGTGAAGGGGATCAGCGCCACCATCAGGATCAGGAACGGGATCGAGCGCAGCACGTTGACCACGCTGCCCAGCGAGCGATTGACCAGGCGCGCCTCGAAGATCCCGCCCGGCCCCGTGGTGACCAGCACCAGTGCCAGGGGAATGCCCACCAGGAACACGATCAGCGACGAGGCGCCGATCATCAGCAAAGTGTCGAGGATGCCCTGCAGCAGGCGGTCAAGCATGGGCGACATAGCCGAGCACCTCCGCCTTGTCCGCCAGGTGATGGGCCTGTTCGAGCACCCAGGCACTGCCCTGCCCCACATCGCTGATGCGCACCAGCAGATGCCCCTGGGCGCGGCCCTGGATGCGGTCGATGCCGCCATGCAGCAGGCTCACCCGCGTGCCCAGGGCCTGGGTGATGGCCAGCAGGTCCGGCTCGCGGCCGCTGGCCCCGGTGAAGTGCAGGTCCAGCAGCAGGTCGCCGCCGGCCACCGGCTCGTTGGCCAGGCGGCCTTGCAGGTCGTCCGGCAACTCGTGGCGCAGGGTGCCCAGCAGGGTGCGGGTGACCTCATGTTGCGGGTCGCCGAACACCTGCCAGACCTCGCCCTGCTCCACCACCCGGCCGCGCTCCAGCACCACCACGCGGTCGCAGATCTCGCGGATCACACCCATCTCGTGGGTGATCAGCACGATGGTCAGGCCCAGGCGCTTGTTGATGTCGCGTAGCAGCGCCAGGATCGACTGGGTGCTTTCCGGGTCCAGCGCCGAGGTGGCCTCGTCGCAGAGCAGGATCTGCGGCTGGTGCACCAGCGCACGGGCGATGCCGACGCGCTGCTTCTGCCCGCCGGACAGTTGCGCCGGGTAGGCGTCGCGCTTCTCCGACAGGCCCACCAGGGCCAGCAGCTCGGCGACCTTGCGCTCGATATCGGCCTTGGCCACGCCTGCCACCTTCAGCGGCAGGGCGACGTTCTGCCAGACGGTCTTGGCCGACATCAGGTTGAAGTGCTGGAAGATCATGCCGACGCGGCGGCGCAGCAGCACCAGCTGCTTCTCGTCGAAGGTGCCGATGTCTTCTTCGTCGATCACCACCTGGCCCACCGAGGGCCTCTCCAGGCGGTTTAGGGTGCGGATCAGCGACGACTTGCCGGCGCCGCTGCGACCGATGATGCCGAACACCTCGCCCCGGCGAATTTCCAGGTCGATGCCCTGCAACGCCTGCACCGGCCCCTGGTTGCCCTGGTAGGCCTTGCCCAGCCCCTGCAGGCGGATGTGCGGCAGGTCCAGGCTGATGTTGCGGTTGAAACTGACCATAAGGGCCTCTCTGATTCAAATTGCCGAGTGACGCAAACCTGTAGGGGCGAATGAATTCGCCCCTACAAGGATCAACAGCGTCAGGGCGACCGTCTTCATCCTGTGGGAGCGGATTCATCCGCGATGCAGGCCTCAGGGCTGTCCTGCCGGGGTCACCCTGGGAGCGCTGCGCGCTCCTTTCGCGAATGAATTCGCTCCCACGCCTATCCCTGGGGCGTCACTGCCAGCCGGGCTGGTAGAGCGAGCCATGGGCCTTGTCCAGGGCCGCACGCACCTGCGGCGAGTGCTGGTACAGGTCCACGAACTTGGCCAGGCGGCCGTCGTCCTGGTAATCGCCACGAGTGACGAACTGGATGACGTATTCCTTGTTCTCGATGCCGTCGAAGAGCAGCGCGCTGTTGGGGTCGATCGTGCCGGCCAGGCGGATGTAGTGCGGGTAGCCCTGGGCCAGGTCGACGTCGTCCAGGGCGCGCACCAGCTGCACGGCCTCCAGTTCGATGATGTCGACGTGCCTGGGGTTGTCGACGATGTCGTCCAGGGTCGCCTTGTAGCCCACGCCCTCCTTGAGCTTGAGCAGGCCGGCCTTCTGCAGCAGCTGCAGGCCGCGACCGCCGTTGATGGGGTCGTTGGCGATGGCCACCTTGGCGCCCTCGGGCAGGTCGGCGATGGCCTTGTACTTCTTCGAATACAGGCCGACGTTGTTGATGATCCCGGGGGCGAAGGCTTTCAGCTTGAAACCGCCCTCCTTGTTGGCGTTCTCCAGGAAGGGCGTGTGCTGGAAGTAGTTGGCGTCGATGTCGCCGTTGGCCAGGGTGATGTTCGGCGTGTTCCAGTCGGTGAACTCCACCAGCTCGACCTTGAGGCCCTGCTTGGCGGCCTCTTCCACCGCCACTTCCAGGGGCGGGGCGAAGGCGGCGGTGGTGCCGAGCTTGAGGGGCTGGTCGGCGGCCTGGGCGATGCCGCCGGCCAGCAGCAGGCCGAGAGCCAGGGTCTTGAGGGTGTGCTTGGGCATGGTTTCTATCCTTGGGTAATGGGTTCAGGTCGTGGGAGCGAATTCATTCGCGATGGAAGGCGCAGCCTTCCCCTGGGAGTCCGGGGTCGCCCCTTCGGGCCGATTCGCGAATGAATTCGCTCCCACACGGGCTCCCCGATGGTCCACCGGCAGGTGATCCCCCGCGCCGAACAGCTTGTGGCGCAGGGTGCCTTCGGCGTAGGCGGTCTTGTAGGCGCCACGGGCCTGGAGTTCGGGGATCACCAGGTCGATGAAGTCGGCGTAGCTTTCCGGGGTGACGATGCGGGTGAGGTTGAAGCCGTCCAGCCCGGTCTCGTCGACCCAGGCCAGCAGTTCGTCGGCCACCTGGGTCGGCGAGCCCACCAGCAGGATGTAGCGGCCACCCAGGGCGTGCTGCTCCAGGAGCTGGCGACGGGTCAGGCTGTTTTCGCGCAGCTTGTTGGTGGCCGACTCGATGGCGTTGGTCTTCACCGGGCGGATGGGCTCGTCCAGGCCGTACTCGGCGAAGTCGATGCCCGTGGAGCTGGCGAAGTGGGCGACGCCCGCCTCGGCGCTGGCATGGGCCAGGTACTCGGCGTGCTTGGCGCGGGCCTCGGCCTCGGTGGGCGCGACGATCACGCTGATGCCCATGAACACCTTCACCGCCTGAGGATCACGGCCGGCGGCCACGGCTGCGGCGCGCACCTTGTCCACCTGGGCACGGGTCGCGGCCTTGTTGTTGCCGCTGATGAACACGCACTCGGCGTGCTCGCCGGCAAAACGCAGGCCGCGCGCCGAGGAGCCGGCCTGGAACAGCACCGGCGTGCGCTGCGGCGAGGGTTCGCAGAGGTGGTAGCCCTCGACGTCGTAGAACTCGCCGTGGTGGTGGACCTTGTGCACCTTGTCCGGCTGGGCGTAGATGCGCCGCTGTCGGTCGCCGAGCACCGCGCCCTCCTCCCAGCTGCCCTGCCAGAGCTTGTAGAGCACCTCCAGGTACTCGTCGGCCTGGTCGTAGCGGCGGTCGTGCTCCACCTGCCGGGTCAGGCCCATGGCCCGCGCCGCGCTTTCCAGGTAGCCGGTGACGATGTTCCAGCCCACGCGGCCGTCGCTCAGGTGGTCCAGCGTGCTCATGCGCCGGGCGAACAGGTAGGGCGCGTCGTAGCTGAGGTTGGCGGTGAGACCGAAGCCCAGGTGGCGGGTCGCCCCGGCCATGGCGGAGACCAGCAGCAGCGGGTCGTTGACCGGCAGCTGGATGCTCTCCTTGAGGGTCAGGTCGACGTTGCCCTGGTAGACGTCGTAGACGCCGACGATGTCCGCCAGGAACAGCCCGTCGAACAGCCCGCGCTCCAGCAGCTGCGCCAGCTCCGTCCAGTAGGAGAGCCTGCGGTAGTCCGTGGAGCGGTCGCGCGGGTGGGTCCACAGGCCGTGGTTGATGTGCCCCACGCAGTTCATGTTGAAGGCGTTGAGGAGGATCTGCTTGCGCGCCATCAGATCGTCCCCCGGCGCGGTGGCAGCACGTCGTTGAGGTAGTAGTTGCCCACCGCGTGGTACTTCCAGCGCACCGGGTCGTGCAGGGTGTGCACCCGGGCGTTGCGCCAGTGACGGTCGAGGTTGTGCTCGGCGAGGCTGGCGCGGGTGCCGGCCAGTTCGAACAGCTTGCTGCCGGCACTGAGCGAGACCTCGGTGGTCAGCGCGCGAGCCTCGGCGACGGCGATGGAGGCGGCGGCCACGCTCTCGGCCGTCGGCTCGGCCGTGGCGGCGTCGAGGATGCGCCCGGCGCGGTCGAGGATGGCCTCGGCGGCGTGCAGGCGGATGGCCAGGCGGCCGAACTCGTGGATCGTCAGCGGGTCCTCGCTGGCCTTGTCCACCCCCGAGTCGATCCACGGCCGCGAGCGGGTGCGCACGAACGCCAGGGCGTCCTCGTAGGCTTCGCGGGCGATGCCGGCATCGATGGCGGCGTGGAGGATCTGGGCGAAGGGGCCGACCGTGGTCGGGCGCTCGAAGGCGGCCTGGAACGAGACCACGTCCTCGGCGGCCACCGGCACGTTGTCGAAGATCGCGGTGCCGCTGCCGGTGGTGCGCTGGCCGAAGCCGGACCAGTCGTCGACGATCGAAAGCCCCGGCGCGTCGCGTTCGACGAAGGCGAAATGCTGGTGGCCGTCCTCGCCCACCGCCAGGGTCGGCACGCGCTGGGCGTAGAGCGCGCCGGTGCAGTAGAACTTGCGGCCCTGGATGCGGAAGTCATCGCCATCCGCGACCAGTTTGGTGATGCGGTCGTTGGAGGTGCGCGTGCCGATCTCCGCCAGGGCGTTGCCGAAGCGCTCGCCGGCCAGGGCGGCACCGAACAGGCGGCGCTGCTGGGCCTCGCTGCCGTTCACCCGCAGCACTTCGAGGGCGTAGAAGTGGTTCTGCGGGATCTGCCCGATGGAGCTGTCGGCGGCGCAGATGATCGCCAGCACGCGGGCCAGGGTGACGCGGGACACGCCGGCGCCGCCGAACGCGCGCGGCACGGTGATGCCCCACAGGCCGGAGCGGCTGAAGGTGTCGAGCTCGGCATGGGGCAGGCGCCGTTCGCGGTCGCGCTCGGCGGCGCCGCTGCGGAATTGCCCGGCCAGTTGGCGGGCCACGGCCAGGGCCTCGGCGTCGTCGCGGATGATGGCCACCGCGGGGCCCTGTTGCGGTTGCAGGAGGGTCATGGGCGCTGCCTCATATCCAGGAATGACGCGCCGGGAAGGCGCCATTGAGGTGGTAGTTGCCGACGGCGTGGACCTTCCAGCGCACCGGGTCGTGCAGGGTGTGCACGCGGGCATTGCGCCAGTGGCGGTCGAGGTTGAACTCGGCGAGGGTCGCGCGGCTGCCGGCCAGCTCGAACAGCTTCTCGCTGGCCAGCAGCGCGACCTCGGTGGTGAGCACCTTGGCTTCGGCCACGGCGATGGAGGCCCGCGCAGCCGCTGCGGCGTCGATGGGCGCGGCGGCGACTTCGTCGAGCACCTGGCCGGCGCGCTCCAGCAGCGCGTTGGCGGCGTTCAGCTCGACCTTCAGGCGGCCGATCTCGGCAATGGTGTAGAGCTCCTCGCTGGCCCGCTCGACGCCGGCGTCGACCCAGGGCCGCGAGCGCTCGCGGATGAAAGCGATGGCGTCGTCGATGGCGGCCTCGGCGATGCCGGCGTCGATGGCCGCCTGGATCAGCTGCGACAGCGCGCCCTGGATGCTCGGCACCTCGGCCAGGCGGCCGTTGTGGAACACCAGGTCGTCGGCCACGGGGGCGCGGTCCAGCAGCACGGTGCCGCTGGCGGTGGTGCGCTGGCCGAAGCCGGACCAGTCGTCGACGATGGCAAGCCCCGGCACGCCGCGCTCCACCAGGGAGAGCACGCCGACGCCGCTGTCGTCGATGGCCTTGACCGCCACCCAGTGGGCGAACAGCGCGCCGGTGGAATAGAACTTCTCGCCGCTGACCTCCAGGCCGGTATCGCCCCGGGTGATGCGCGCCTTGATCTCCAGGGTGTGCCGGGTGTTGCGCTCGGGCCCGGCGTTGGCCAGGCGGCGCCCTTCGAGGATGCCGGCGAAGACCTTGCGCTTCTGCGCCTCGCTGCCGACGTACTCGATGACGCTGAGCAGGCCGAACTGGTTCTGCGGGATCTGCCCCAGCGCCGGGTCGGCGGCGCAGAGGATGCGGAACACCTCGGCGAGGGTGACGAAGGACACCTCGGCGCCACCGTAGGCGCGCGGGATGCGGATGCCACCCAGGCCGAGCCGGGTGAACAGTTCCAGCTCGCGCCAGGGCAGCAGGCGTTCGCGGTCACGGTGTGCAGCCCCTTCCTTGGCCAGCTTCGCCACTTCGTGGGCGGCGAGCAGGGCCTGGGCATCGTTCTCGATCAGCGCCGCCGGGTGTAGCGGCGGTGCTTCATCACGAAGAACCTTGGGTTCGGTTTCGTTGGTCATGGTGTGGCCTTGGGTTGCGGATTACGCCCCGCGCCGTTCACCCCGGAGGGCGGCCGGCACGGGGCCGGTGAGTCAGAACGCCGGGGCGATCTGGCCCTTGTAGCGGGAGAGGATGAACTGGCGGACCTCCGGCGAATTCAGCGCCTTGGCCAGCTTCTGCACGCCCGGGTCCTCGCGGTTGTCGGGGCGGGCGACGAGGAACTCGGCGTAGAGGTCCTTGCCCTTCTCGACGATCAGCGCGCTGTTGGTGTCGATGCCGGCTTCCAGGGCGTAGTTGGCGAAGACGAAGGCGAGGTCCACCTGGCTCACCGAGCGGGCCAGCAGCGCGCCTTCGAGTTCGCGGATCTTCAGCTTCTTCGGGTTCTCGGCGATGTCGCGCTGGGTGGCCAGGGTGTTGCTCGGGTCCTTCAGCTTGATCAGCCCGGCCTCGTGCAGCAGCACCAGGGCGCGACCGGTGTTGACCGGGTCGTTGGGGATGGCCACCGAGGCGCCGTCCTTCAGCTCGTCCAGCGACTTGATCTTGGTGGAGTAGGCGCCGAAGGGCTCGATGTGGATGCCCACCACCGGCACCAGGTCGGTGTGGCGGCTCTTGTTGAACTCATCGAGGAACGGGCGGTACTGGTAGTAGTTGGCGTCGAGGTTCTTCTCCGCCAGCTGCACGTTGGGCTGGATGAAGTCGGTGAACACCTTGATGTCCAGGTCGACCCCTTCCTTGGCCAGGGCAGGTTTGACGAATTCGAGGATTTCCGCGTGGGGCACGGGGGTGGCGCCCACCACCAGTTTCTCGCCCGCCTGGGCGGTGAAAGCGACGACGGCGGCCAGTACGGCGATAGCCTTTTTCATGGGTGTTGCTCCTGGGGCAGTGTTGGGTTGGCCGTCGTGGGGCGGACGTGGGGCCGTGTTCGGCAGCGGGACCCGGCTGCCGCGCGGGATAGGGATTCAGCGGCGGCTGTAGCGCACCACCAGGCGGTCGCCGCTCATCTGCAGGGCCTGTACCAGCACCACCAGCAGGGCCACGGTGACCACCATCACGTCGGTCTGGAAACGCTGGTAGCCGAAGCGGATGGCCAGGTCGCCGAGCCCGCCGCCGCCGATCACGCCGGCCATGGCGGTGTAGTCCACCAGCACGATGGCGGTGACGGTGACGGCGGCGATCAGCCCGGTGCGCGCCTCGGGCAGCAGGGTGTGCCAGATGATCTGCCAGGTGCTGGCGCCCATGGACTGGGTGGCCTCCACCAGGCCGCGGTCGACCTCGCGCAGGGCGGTTTCCACCAGGCGGCCGAAGAACGGCGTGCAGCCGGCCACCAGCGGCGGGATGGCCCCGGCAACGCCCAGGGAGGTGCCGGTGAGCAGCGTGGTCAGCGGGATCATCACGATCAGCAGGATGATGAAGGGCAGCGAACGCAGCATGTTCACCAGGGCCGAGGCCAGCCGGTAGAAGCCGGGTTTCTCGTGCAGCTGCTTCTTGCCGGTGAGGTACAGCAGCACGCCCAGCGGCAGGCCCAGCAGCACGGTGAAGCCGAGGGCCAGGGCGAGCATGGTCAGGGTGTCGATGCAGGCCTGGCCGATCTCCACCCAGTCGAGGTTGGCGAGCAGCGCGTTCATGCCTCGCCCCTTCTGCGCAGTCGCGCCGCCGGGTGCGGCTCGGCGAGGCGGTCGCCCTGGCCGAACAGCTTGTGGCGCAGGCTGCCGGCTTCGTAGTCGCGCTTGAACAGCCCGCGCGCCTGCAGCTCCGGCACCAGCAGGTCGACGATGTCGACGAAGGTTTCCGGCGCCACGATGCTGGACAGGTTGAAGCCGTCGACGTCGGTCTCCTCGACCCACGCCTGCAGTTCGTCGGCGACGCTCTGCGGCGAGCCCACCAGCAGCGGGCCGTCGCCACCCAGGGCGCAGTAGTCGGCGATCTCGGCGGTGGTCCAGGTGCGGCTCGGGTCGGCGGCGGTGAAGGCGTCCACTGCCGACTGGATGGCGTTGCTCTCGACCTGGCGCAGCACCTGGTCCGGTGCGTACTGGCCGAAGTCGATGCCGGTCCAGCCGGACATCAGGGTCAGCGCGCCGTCCTGGCTGGCGTACTCGCGGTACTCGCGCAGCCGGGCCTGGGCCTCGGCGTCGGTGGGCGCGACGATCACCGTGAGCTGGTTGAACACCAGCAGGTCGCGGCCCTTGCGGCCATGGGCCTCGGCCTGGCGGCGCAGGTCGGCGACCTGGTTGCGCAGGATGTGGCGGGTGGGCGCGGCGACGAACACGCACTCGGCGTTGCCGGCGGCGAAGGCCTTGCCCCGGCTGGAGGCGCCGGCCTGGTAGAGCACCGGGGTGCGCTGCGGCGAGGGCTCGCTGAGGTGGAAGCCGGGCACCTCGAAGTGCGCGCCCTTGTGGGCGATGGGGTGCACCTTGGCCGGGTCGGCGTAGACGCCGCGCTCGGCATCGGCGACCACGGCGTCATCCTCCCAGCTGGCTTCCCAGAGCTTGTAGCAGACCTCCAGGTACTCGGCGGCCAGGGCGTAGCGCTGCTCGTGGTTGAGCTGCTGCTTGAGGCCGATGTTGCGCGCGCCGCTTTCCAGGTAGGAGGTGACGATGTTCCAGCCGGCGCGGCCACGGGTCAGGTGGTCCAGGGTGCTCATGCGCCGGGCGAAGGGGTACGGGTGCTCGAAGGAAACCGAGGCGGTGACGCCGAAGCCCAGGTGTTCGGTGGCCGCGGCCATGGCCGGCACCAGTTGCAGCGGGTCGTTGGCCGGCACCTGGGCGGCGTGCTGCAGGGCGTGCTCGGGGCCGCCGTGGTAGACGTCGTAGACGCCCAGCACGTCGGCGATGAACAGGCCGTCGATCTTGCCGCGCTCCAGGGTGCGCGCCAGCTCGATCCAGTAGTGGATGTCGGTGTAGCGCCGCGCCTGGTCGCGCGGGTGGCGCCAGAGGCCCGGGGACAGGTGGCCGACGGTGTTCATGGCGAAGGCGTTGAGGCGGATCTGCTTGCTCATGGGGCGCCTCAGGACCAGTCGTGGCGCGGCGGCTTGACGCCGTTGAGCAGCCAGTTGCCGACGATGTGGTACTTCCAGCGCACCGGGTCGTGCAGGGTGTGCACGCGGGCGTTGCGCCAGTGGCGGTCATGGTTGTGCTGCTGCAGCGTCGAGCGGGTACCGCCCAGTTCGAACAGGCGGTTGGCGGCCTCGATGGCGATCTCGGTGGTCAGCACCTTGGCCTTGGCCACGGCGATGGAGGCCAGGGCGACGTTGTCGGCATCCGGCGCCGGGCGCGCCGCGTCCATCACCTTGCCGGCGCGCTCCAGCAGGGCTTCGGCGGCCTCCAGGCGGATGCCCAGGTTGCCGATCTGGATCAGGGTCAGCGGGTCTTCGCTGGCCTTCTCCACCCCGGCGTCGATCCAGGGGCGGGCGTGCTCTCGGACGAAGGCCAGGGTGTCGCGCAGCGCGGCGCGGGCGATGCCGGCGTCGATGGCGGCGGTGGTGATCTGGGCGAAGGGCCCGGCCAGGGTCGGGCTCTCGTAGGAGCGGTAGGTGGGGAACAGGTGTTCGGCCGGCACCCGCAGGTCCCTGGCCAGCACCGTGCCGCTGGAGGTGTTGCGCTGGCCGATGCTGGACCAGTCGTCGACCACCACCAGCCCCTCGCTGCCCCGCTGGACGAAGGCCAGCTGGCCCTTGTCGTCCTCGTCCACGGCCAGCACCGCCAGCCAGTGGGCGTAGAGCGAGCCGGTGCAGTAGCCCTTGCGGCCGTTGATCACATGGGCGTCGCCATCGCGGCGGATGCGCGTCTGGATGTCCTGCACGTTCTTGCCGCCGGTTTCCGACAGGGCGTTGGCGAAGCGGTTGCCCTTGAGCGCCAGGCCGAAGAACACGCGCTTCTGCTCGTAGGTGCCCTGCAGGCGGATGTCTTCCAGCAGGCAGTAGTGGTTCTGCGGGATCTGCCCGAGGGAGGCGTCGGCGGCGGAGATGATGGCGATCACCTCGGCCAGGGTGGCGTAGCTCACCTCCGCGCCACCGAACACCTTGGGCACGGTGATGCCCCAGAGGCCGCTGTTGGAGAAGACGTCCACCACCTCCGGCGGCACCTCGCGGGTACGGTCGCGCTCGGCGTCGCCCTCCAGCAGGAAGGCCGCCACGCGGTGGGCGACCTCGATGGCCTCGGCATCGCTGCGGATGATGTGGGCGTCCGGAATGCCCAGGGCATAGGGGGCGGAAATGACGTCTTGGGACATGGCTCTCTGCTCGTGCTGTTGGATCGCGAACACCCGCGACCTTGCTTGCAAAGAGACAAAGCACAAGCCGTGCCTGATTTTTATTTCCTTATAAATCAATGATTTGAATATTCTTCCCAACAGTTTGCGGCTGCCGGAGCAGGCAATCTGTTGGTCAGGTGTTGCTGGAGCAACAGTTGATGAGCGAGAACCTCACCCGTAGGAGCGAGCTCTGCTCGCGAAGCTTTTGTGCGGGGCTGGTGGGCTGAAGCCCACCCTACGACGATGCCACCCGTCTCCAGAGTGTTGCGGAGGCACGCCCGTAGGGTGGATGGCGCTTTTTCCATCCACCAGCGGCGTCCGGCATGACCCCGATTGGTGGACCGATGGAACGGGGTCCACCCTACATTTCGGGCGAGTCCGAGGGTGGCTGGTGGCACCGCATCGCGAATGAATTCGCTCCCACACAGCCCCGACAAACACACCCTGTCGCCCCACTGCTGCCCCAGCAACACCTTGCAAGCAGCGGGCTGCTGGCCTTGCAGCACGACAGCCGCAGTCGCGCCGAAACGCCCCATAAAATCCTTTTAATTCAATGAGTTGATCGAACACCAAAAAGCGGCACGCATGCTGCTATGTCTCCTGGCCCATGCGGTCGATGCGCCCAGCGCTACCGATTGCCAGCTGTTCGACCAGGATCCAGCCGATGCTCCCGACCTCCGCTCCACCTTCGCCCGTCACGGCACCGCTCCCGCAATACGGGGCGCGACCATGAGCCAGCGGCCCTCCGCCTTCCTCTTCAACTTCCTGCTGCTGGCCGCCTTCAGTGGCGCCACCATCGGCATGGCGAAGATCGTCACCACCCTCTATGCGCTGGAGCTGGGCGCCAACTCGATGCAGATCGGCGTGATCGCCGCCATGGAGTCCCTGGGGATGATCTTCGTCACCCTGCCAGCCGGCTTCGTCATCGCCCGCTTCGGCGCACGGCGGGTGTACTTCCTCGCCAGCCTCGGGCCGATGCTGCTGAACCTGCTGATCCCCGTGTTCGCCAGCTGGCTGTGGCTGGCGGTGGCGCGGTTGCTGATCGGCCTGTGCATCCCCTTCCGCATCGTCTCGATGAACAGCGCCTTCCTCCGCCAGCTGCGCCACATCGGCCACGCCAAGGCCGGCTGGTACCGCGGCGCCCTGACCCTGGGCATGGGCCTGATCGGCCCGCTGCTGGGCAACGCCCTGAGCGGCACCGGCAGCTTCACCCTGGGCTTCGTGGTGATCGGCCTGTGCTTCGGCGCGATGGCCGCCTACAGCCTGGGCTTCTGGGAAGAGGACGCCGGCGACGAGGCCGTGGCCGGCGTGCCGGGCAGCGGCCTGCTCGACGAGGTGCGCACCATGCTGGGCAACCCGGCGATCAGCGAGAGCTGCCTGATCGAGGCGGTCAGCGCGTCCACCGGCTCGCTCTACGGCACCTTCATCCTGCTGCTGGCCATGCAGGTGGCCGGGCTGACCCAGGGCCAGGCGGTGAGCCTGGTGATGATCCAGGGGCTGGCCTCGGTGCTCGCCCTGTTCGGCCTGGGCCGCCTGGTGCAGCTCGGCGGGCGCGCCTTCGCCTACGGCTCCAGCCTGCTGGCGGCGGTGGCGGCCCTGGCCCTGCTGGGCCTGGCCCATGACTACTGGCTGCTGGCTTTGGGCGCGGTGCTGCTGAGCATCGCCGCGGCGCAGGTGCACCTGGTGAACATGGCGCAACTGGCCAGCCACGCCATGGACAAGAGCAAGATCTCCGGCCTGTTCAACCTCGCCACCATGCTCGGCGGCTTCGGCGGCGCCATGCTCGGCGGGCTGGTCAGCCACCTGGCCGGGCTCGGCAACCTGTTCCTCTGCTGGATTCCCCTGGTGCTGGCCACCGCCCTTGCCTGCTGGCTGCGCGCCCGGCGACGGACCCCGGCACCCGCCCCTTCGCTGTTGAACGAGGCCTGACATGACCGCGACCCTGAAACGCCTGCCGGGTGCGCTCACCTGGCTGATCTCGCCCCTGGCGCTGCTCGCGCTGTGGGCCGTGGTGGCCGACGCCGGCCTGTTCCCCCGCCAGTTGCTGATCCCGCCGCTGCACGTGCTGCAGGCCTTCGAGGAGCTGCTGCAGAGCGGCGAGCTGCAGGAGCACCTGGGCGGCAGCCTGTCGCGCCTGGGCCTGGGCTTCTGCTTCGGCGCCGTCGGCGGCCTGGCCTTCGGCGTGCTGATGGCGCTGTCGAAGCAGGTGGAGGCCTATTGCGGCCCGCTGTTCCATTGCCTGCGGCAGATTCCCAGCATCGCCCTGATCCCGATGTTCGTGCTGTTCTTCGGCATCGAGGAGACCTTCAAGATCGTCATCGTCGCCAAGGCGGCGTTCTTCCCGGTGGCCCTGGCCGCCAGCGAGGGGGTGAAGGCCATCCCGCGCAGCTACTTCGAGGTGGCCGACGTGTACCGCCTGAGCTGGCCGACCCTGGTGCGCGAGGTGGCCTTCCCCGCCGCCGCGCCACCGATCATCACCGGCCTGCGCATCAGCCTGACCCGCGCCTGGGTGGTGCTGGTGGCCGCCGAGCTGCTGGCCGCCGACAGCGGCCTGGGGCAGATGATCGAGATGGGCCGGCAGATGCTGCGCATCGATGTGGTGATGGTCGGCGTGCTGGTCACCGGGGTGATCGGCTTCGGCCTCGATTTCATTTTCCGCCTGCTGGAACGTCGCCTGTTCCGCTGGCAGTCGCGCTAGGAGATGCCCATGTCCCGAATCCTTTCATGGCTGCCGCGCCTGCGCGGCCTGGTGCTGCCGCTGGCCCTGCTGGCCGGCTGGGAAGCCCTGTCGCGCCAGGACGCCGCCAACGCCTATGCCTTCGTCCCGCTGAGCAGCATCGGCCGGGCGGCGGTCGAGCTGCTGGGCAACGGCGAGCTGCTGGTCAACCTCTTCGCCAGCCTGGCGCGCACCAGCGGCGGGCTGCTGTTCGGCGTGATCGCAGGCCTCGCCCTGGGCGTGCTGATGGCGCTGTCGAAGGTGGCCGACCGGCTCATCGGCCCGCTGTTCCATGCCATCCGCCAGGTGCCGATGCTGGGCTGGATCCCGCTGATCGCCATGTGGTTCGGCAATGGCGAATTCTCCAAGGTGCTGATCGTCTCCCTGGCCGCCTTCTACCCGATGGTGCTCAACACCTACGAGGGCTTCACCCAGGTGGAGAAGCGCTACCGCGAGGTGGGCCGGGTCTTCGAGCTGCGCCCCTTGCAGCAGTTCCGCCATGTGCTGCTGCCGGCCGCGCTGCCGAGTATCGCCACCGGCCTGCTGCACGCCCTGGCCTTCGCCTGGGTGACGGCGGTGGGCAGCGAGCTGTTCCTCTCCTCCGGGGCGGGCCTGGGCAACCTGATGATGAGCGCCGAGGCCGGCTCGCGCATGGAGGTGATCGTCCTCGCGGTGCTCTGCATCGGCCTGCTCGGCTACCTGATGAACCTCACCTTTTCCCGCCTGGCGCGCCATCTGCTGCGCTGGCGCAACACCCGTTGAACACAGGTTGATGACCATGACAGCACTCCCACAGAAGGCCCCGCTGGGGCAGCCCCACACGCTGACCGGTGCCCTGGAGATCCGCGGCCTGAGCAAGCAGTACCGCATCGAAGGCCGCACCCTGCCGGTGCTCGAAGGCATCGACCTGAAGGTCGCCCCCGGCGAGTTCGTCAGCATCGTCGGCGCCAGCGGCTGCGGCAAATCCACGCTGCTGCGGCTGATCGTCGGCCTGGAGAACGACTACGAGGGCGAGATCCTCCTCGACGGCCGGCGCATCGCCGCCACCAGCCTGGAGCGCGGCATCGTGTTCCAGGACCACCGCCTGTTCCCCTGGATGACGGTGCGCGAGAACATCGCCCTGGCCCTGAAGAACCACCGCCTCAGCGCCGCCGAGAAGGAGCGGCTGGTGGCCGAGCACATCGCCCTGGTCAACCTGCAGGGCTTCGAGAATGCCTGGCCGCACCAGCTTTCCGGCGGCATGGCGCAACGCGCGGCCATCGCCCGGGCGCTGGTGAACAAGCCCAAGGTGCTGCTGCTCGACGAGCCCCTGGGCGCCCTCGACGCCCTCACCCGCGTGCATCTGCAGCGCGAGCTGCAACGCATCTGGATCCAGCAGCGCAGCACCATGATCATGGTCACCCATGACGTCGAGGAGGCGCTCTACCTGGGCGACCGGGTGATCGTCCTCGACTCGCACCCGGGGCGCATCAAGCACGAGATCCGGGTCAACCTGCCGCACCCACGCGACCGCGCCTCGCCGCTGCTGCAGAAGCTCAAGGAAGAACTGCTCACCGAGCTGACCGGCCACGACACCCCCGCCACCGGCCAGGCGGCCTGAGGAGCGCAGCATGCGGATCGTCACCCTCGCCGGCAGCCCCGGCCTGCGCTCGCGCTCCGGCGTGATCCTCGCCCACGGCCAGCGCTGGCTCGTCGCGCACGGCGCGACCGTGCGCCACTTCGGCATCCACGACTTCAAGGCCGAGGACCTGCTCCACGCGCGCTTCGACAGCCCGGACGTGCAGGCGCTGATCGAGGCGGTGGCCGGCGCCGATGCGCTGGTGATCGCCACGCCGGTGTACAAGGCGTCCTTCTCCGGGGCGCTGAAGACCCTGCTCGACCTGCTGCCGGAGCGCGCCCTGTGCGACAAGCCGGTGCTGCCCATCGCCAGCGGCGGCAGCCTGGCCCACATGCTCGCGGTGGATTACGCGCTCAAGCCGGTGCTCTCCGCCCTCAAGGCGCAAGAGGTGCTGCACGGCATCTTCGCCATCGACGCCCAGGTCAGCTACGACGACCAGGGTGGCACCCTGGCCGACGACCTGCACCAGCGCCTGGAGGACGGCCTGCAGCAGTTGCTGGAAATCCTCCGGCGCCGCCCCGCACGGCTGCATCCACACCAGTTGGGCGAGAGCCTGAAGGCGGCGCGCTGGGGCATCTGATGCAGCGCCCTCCTCTTCGCCGCGAAAAACCGGCGGCTGGTTAGATCGATTATTCACTTCAGTTCTTTGCATAGCGCTGAAGTGAATATCCATAGCGTCGATCCGGCCTTCCCCACGCCCTGCTCGATCGCTCCAGCAGACGAATGGACGCTCCTGCCTCGAAACTCCCTGCCATACCGTCATTAGCGCTGCCGATGCGGGCTCGACCGCTGCTTCCTGAGCATCTTGTTGGCCCCGCCGCGCTGCCTAGAATCGGCCCCACGAAACCTTTCGACCCATCCGAACAATTCTGGCTTCAGGGAGTTTGAACATGATGAACGCGATGCAGATGCCGATGAACGCCGGCATGAACATGAACGGCATGATGATGCCCATGGGCATGCCGATGATGATGGCCACCATGTCCTGCAAGATGATGGACGATTGCATGGAATGCACCATGATGCCGGCCGCCGGCATGGACATGGCCATGTTCCGCAACAGCTGCGAAATGATGTCGATGATGATGGATTGCGGCATGCCGATGATGATGCACTGCGGCAACATGTCGATGATGTGCATGTCCCAGGCCGGCATGGCGATGATGCCCATGATGGGCATGCCGCAGATGACCATGATGCCGATGATGATGGGCATGCCCATGCCGTCGATGAAGTGCATGATGACCTGCTCCATGCAGGGCAACGGCATGATGTGCAAGATGATGCCGATGCAGGGCATGAACATGGACATGTTCAAGAACTGCTGCGCACTGATGATGAAGATGATGGAGTGCGGCATGCCGATGATGATGAGCTGCAACGGCATGCCGGTGATGTGCTGCACCTGCTGACACACCGCCCGTGAAAAAGCCCGGCCAGGGAAACCTGGGCCGGGCTTTTTTTCATCCCGTCATGGGCGACGCCCACCGTGAACGATGGGACGGCCCGGATGGCATGAGCGGTGGGCTGAAGCCCACCCTACGGAGCGTCACGAATGGATTACCGCTGGACCGTGGCTCGTAGGATGGGTAGAGCGGAGCGAAACCCATGCGGTGGTAGCTGTGGGTACGCTCGATGTCACTGTTCACGCGGGATGTGTTCGAGCATACCTGCAACCGCGCATTGATGGGTTTCGTACCTCTACCCATCCTACGAAACCGTACCGCGAAAGACCCGCCGCAGGCATAGGGCTGCGGATGGCCGGATAGTCCATCGCGAATGAATTCGCTCCCACAAGGCGACGCATGACAGTGCCGCGATTGGTGCGGATCTAGTCCAGGCTTTCCGGGTAGGTCATGACCAGGTAGATGATCGCTTCGCTGTTGGCCGGGTTGCGATAGCTGTGGGGCTGGTCGGCATAGAAGAGGATCGAATCCCCGGTGGAGAGCAGGTAGCGCTCGTCGTTGACGCTGACTTCCAGCACGCCCTGGGCGACCACCAGGTTCTCCTGGGTGCCCGGCGCGTGGGGCTGGGCTTCCTCGGTGGCGAGGCCGGCCAGGCGCACTTCGTAGAACTCGGCCTGGCGCTTCACCTCGAAGGGAAACAGCGCGCGGCTGACGAAGCCCTCCCCGGCGCTGACCAGGCGCTTGCTCTGCGCCGCCGGCAATACCGCGACGCCAGAGAAGGCGCGGTCGTCGAGGAAGGCGGCGACCGAGACCTTGAGCCCCTGGGCGACCTTGCACAGCACCTTGATGGAGGGGACGCTGCGCCCCGACTCGATCTGCGCCAGCATCGCCCGGCTGACGCCGGAGAGCCGCGCCAGGGCGTCGAGCGACAGTTGCCGCTTGCTGCGCAGGCGCAACAGGTTATGGGCGACCCGCTGGCTGATCAGGTCGTCGTCACGGTTGCCGGCGTTGGGTTGGGCGAGTTCGAGGGCGGGGCTATCCGGGGCGAGGAATGAGCTGGGGGCGCTCATGCCTCAGGCCTCCCGCGAGCGATCCAGCGACCCGCTCTGGACGAGCTGGTGGGCCGCGTAGCCGGAACGCAGGGCGTACATGCTCCACATCAGCTCGGCCATGCGGCGCGCCTGGCGGCGTACACGGTAGCTGTTGAGGTCGATGACGTCTGCGGTGCGGCTCATGGATGTCTCCTCGGGAGCGCTGGAGTGACTCGATGGGGAGGAGACTATCACCGCACTTTTTATATCCATAAATAATAAATTTTCATTTATTAATTACCTATGGAGCTAAGTGAGCACACCCCTTTCAAGGTTCCAGGTGGATGCTGCGGCCCAGCTCGTCGAACAGCGTCACCACCGAGCGCAAGGCGCGGCAATCGGGACGGGTCAGCAGCCACAGGGCGGTGTCGCACGGGCTCAGGTCGGCCTCCAGCGGTTGCAGTCCGTCCTCGATGAGAAAACGCGGCAAGGCCGCGACGCCAAGGCCGGCCCGGGCCATCTGGGCGACCGCGAGCATGCTGTTGCAGCGATAGGCCGGCACCAGCGCCGGGAAGCGCTGGCGGCGCCAGACCACGCTGGGGTGGTTGGGCAGGAATTCGTCAGGGGCGATCCAGGCCATGGCCGCCAGGTCCGCCGGGTCGCGCCCGTGCAGGTAGGCGGGGCTGGCGCAGAGGGCGTAGGGCACGGCACCGAGGCAGCGCCCCACCAGATGCTGCGGGGGCGCGGTGGTCAGGCGCAGGGCGATGTCGGCGTCGCGGCGGCTGAGGTTGGCGAAGTCGTTGGAGGTAGCCAGTTCCAGGTGCAGGGCCGGGTAGCTGGGCATGAAGCGCGCCAGCGCCGGCAGCAGCAGGCCATGCAGCACCGAGTCGGTACAGGTCAGGCGCACGGTGCCGGCGAGCACCTCGCGCCCCTGCTCCAGCGCGACCCGGGCGGCCTCCAGGGCGTGCTCGGCCTGTTCCGCCTGCTGCGCCAGGAGCAGCGCGGTACTGCCGGGCAGGTAGCCGGCGCGGCTTTTCTCGAACAGCTCCTCGCCCAGGGCCTTCTCCAGCCTGCGCACCGCGCGGAACACGGTGGAGACGTCCACCTGCAGCAACTCGGCGGCCCGCGCCAGGCTGCCGCCACGGACCAGGGCGAGCACTAGGGCGAGGTCGCCGTGCTCCAGGCGATAGTGCGCAGCTGCAATGATCAATTGTGTTTTCGCCAATATTGAGTGCCGATGCGCAACTATATAGTCCGCCTGCCACCGCGCATATCGCGCCGCAGACAAGGAACGGACATGGCCCGCCCTCGCACTTCCCGCATCCGCCTCGCCCTGATCGGCGACCAGGACCTTTCGATCACCGCCCACCAGGCCATTCCCGAGGCGCTGTCGCTGGCCGCATCGGCGCTGGATATCGGCCTGGGCCACCAGTGGCTGGCCACCGACGGCATCGACGCGGGCGCCCTCGCCGGCTTCGACGGCATCTGGTGCGTGCCGGGCAGCCCCTACCGCGATACCGAGGGCGCGCTGCGTGCCATCGAACATGCCCGGGGCCACGGCGTGCCCTTCCTCGGCACCTGCGGCGGCTTCCAGCACGCGTTGCTGGAATACGCGCGCAACGTGCTCGGCTGGGTCGACGCCGAACACGGCGAGACGGCACCGGACGCGGGTCGCCAGGTGATCGCGCCACTGGCCTGCTCCCTGGTGGAAGCCATCGACGCGGTGCACCTGGCGGCCGGGTCGCGCATCGCCCGGGCCTATGGCGCACAGCTCGCCTTCGAGGGCTACCGCTGCCGCTACGGGCTCAACCCGCAGTTCGAGGCGGCGTTGCTGGGCGGGCCGTTGCATGTCGGCGCGCGGGACGCCAGCGGCGAGGTGCGCGCGGTGGAGCTGGAGGGCCATCCCTTCTTCGTCGCCACGCTGTTCCAGCCGGAACGCGCAGCCTTGGCCGGGCGCCTGCCGCCGCTGGTGGCGGCCTTCGTCGAGGCCTGCGCGCAATGAGCGGCGGCGGGCAGGGGTTCGCCCGGACACCGGCAGCGCCTTACTACGCGGTGATCTTCACTTCGCGGCGCACCGCCCTCGACGACGGCTACGGCGACACGGCCGAGCGCATGGTCGAGCTGGCACGCCAGCAGCCGGGCTTCCTCGGCGTGGAGTCGGCGCGTGGGGCGGATGGGCTGGGCATCACGGTGTCCTACTGGGAGAGCGAGGCGGCGATCCTCGCCTGGAAACGCCAGGCCGACCACAGCCTGGCGCGGGCACGGGGCCGGGCGGACTGGTACGACGCCTTCGAGGTGCGCATCGCCCGGGTGGAGCGCGCCTACGGCTTCTCCCGCGAGGGGGAGTCGGGCTGAGGCCGGCCGTGATTGCGCTGGAAGGTCTCCTCGCCCATGGCGGCGATCTGGCCGTCGATCAGCGCTTCGAAGGGCTTGAGCAGGGCATCGAAACGGGCCGGGGCCTCGAGCAGGTCCAGCGCCTGGGCGATGGCTTCGATGGTCGAAAGGGCCCCCGGCGCCGGGGCCTTGCGCAGGCGGTAGCGGGAGATGCCCCCGGCCGGCAGTGTCACCCGGGGCAAGGCCGCAAGGGCGGGGTTGCTATGCAGCAGCTTGCGCGCCTTGCGCCAGGTGCCGTCGGGCACCACCACCAGCAACGGGCGTCCGGCGCTGCCGGCCACCTCCGCCAGCGACACGGCCTCGTCCCCCGGGAACAGCAGGCGCGCGTCATGGCGCGGGTCGGCCAGCTCGGCGGCCAGTCCGGGGAACTGCTCGCCCACCCGCAGCTCGGCATTCTCCAGCCCCAGCGCCGCCAGCCGCGCGGTGTTCAACGCATGCCCCACCTCGCTCGGGTGCTGCAGGACGAGCACGCGCGTACGGCTGGGCAGGCTGGGGATCAGCGGGCACAGGCAATGGCTGGCGGGGCGTTGGCAGCGGGGGCATTGGGGGCGGGACATGGGCGGGGATTCTGCCATGATGCCGAGCACGGCGTGGGCCATTTTCGCGAATGAATTCGCTCCCACGGGAGGGACGGCGCTGTGCGCCGTTGGGCGAATGAATTCGCCCCTACAGAGGCAAGGAGATGACCGCTGCGTAGGGTGGAGGTCGCTTTTTACCTCCACCGGGCGGAGTCGAGCGCGGCACGTTGTGATGCCTGGAACTCAGCATCGATGGGTTTCGCGGAGCTCGCGGAACGCCGCCCGACCCATCCTACGGATACGGGGGCGGGGTTCGGGAAAGTGGGGCATCCCTGCCCCGGGAGCCGCGCCCTCCTGCGTGGCTCCGCCGCCCATGCCCGGTCGCTATCGGTTGAACCGCTCCGCCAGGCTGTGCAGGTACTCGGCCATGTGTTCGAGGTCCTGGCTGATCTGCGCGCCCTCCTGGGCCTGCCCGGCGCTGTGGTCGGAGAGCTGGGCGATCCGCGTGATCTGCCGGCTGATGTCGTCGGCCACGTGGCTCTGCTGTTCGGACGCGGCGGCCATCTGCTGGCTCATGCCGGTGATGCGCGTCACCGCCTGGCTGATGCCTTCCAGCGCCTTGCCCACGGCCTCGACGCTGCCGACGCTGTCACGGGAGATTTCCTCGCCCCGGCTGGCGGTGGCCACCGCGCGATCGGCGCCGGAGCGCAAGGAGGCGATGATCTGGTGGATCTGCTCGGTGGACTGGCGAGTGCGCGAGGCCAGCGAGCGCACCTCGTCGGCCACCACCGCGAACCCCCTGCCCTGTTCGCCGGCCCGCGCCGCCTCGATGGCGGCATTGAGCGCCAGCAGGTTGGTCTGCTCGGCGATGGAGGTGATGACATCGGCCACGCTGCCGATGGACTGGGTGGAATTGGCCAGCTCGTTCACCGCCTGGCCGATCTCGCTCACCGCGCCGGCCATGTGCTGCATCGCGCTCAGGCTTTCCCCGGCCAGGCCGCGTCCCTGCTGTGCCAGGCGGTCGGCCTCCTCGGCCGCGTGGGCGGTGTTCTGCACGTTGTGCGAGACCTCCTGGATGGTCGCCGCCATCTGGTTGATGGCGGTGGCGGACTGGTCGGTCTCGGAACGCTGCTGCTCAAGCAGCTCGGCGCTGGAACGCGACAGCCGGGAGGAGTCCGAGGCGCGTTGCTTGACGTTGATGCCCGCGTCCTCCAGCCGCGTGAGCGCCGTCTGCAGGCGCGCCTCCTCGCTGATCATGGCCATGTCGAGCAGCGCCTGCGCCCCCTTGTTGGTGGAGTAGGTCAGCGACACCAGGCCGCTGGTGAAGGCCTTGGGGTGCTCGGCCAGGGTGCGGCGGATGGTCTGCCGCTTGCTGTAGAGCTGGTAGGAACCGAGGGCGAACATGGTCACCACCATCAGGGCGATGAGCGCCGGGCCGCCGATGAGCAAATGACCGGCGAGGATGACCAGGGTGGCGAGGATCACCGGCCAGGAACGGACCAGGTCGTAGGTCCAGTACTCGATCCAGGGCACTGGCGGCTTGCCGGCACGCAGCCGCGCATAAAGGGCATCGGCGCGCTGCACCTGCTCGCGGGTGGGTAGCGAGCGTACGGACTCGTAGCCGGACATCTGGCCGTTCTCGTACACCGGGGTGACATAGGCGCTGACCCAGTAGAAGTCACCATTCTTGGAACGGTTCTTCACCAGGCCCATCCAGGGCTTGCCCTGCTTGAGGGTGTCCCACATGTGGCCGAAGACCGCGGGCGGCATGTCGGGGTGGCGCACCAGATTGTGCGGCTGGCCGATCAGTTCCTCGCGGGAGAAACCACTGATCTCGACGAAAGCGTCGTTGCAGTAGGTGATCTTGCTGCTGAGATCGGTGGTCGAGATCAGGCGTTCGGTGGCCGGGAAGGTTCTTTCACGCTGGGTGACGGGTAGATTCTGGCGCATGCGCAAATCCCTGTGATTGGTACGTGTGTACGTCCTGGCCCACAGAAATTAGGTCTAGCACAGGCTTGCAGCGCCGCCAGAGGCACCAGCCATTATTTTGGCATCAACGCGCAGGAAGCCCCGCAAGCGTCAGGGAAACGCCAGCGAAGCGGCAGTCAGCGCAGGTTCAACTGGGCCCGCAGCAGGTCGCGGAAGGTGACGATCAGGGGCTCGCGGGCACGGCCCCGGCGCAGGATCATCGAGAACGGCGCCTGGTAGCCGAAGGTGGCCGGCAGCAGGCCGCGCAGGCGCTGCTGGTCGACCCAGCTCTGGGCGTAGTGCTCCGGCAGGTAGCCGATGTAGGCACCGGAGAGCACCAGGATCAGTTGCGCCTCCATCGATTCCACCGTCGCCGCGCTGTGCTTGAAGCCATGGCGCGCCAGCTCCGCCTGGCTCCAGTAACCGCGCCCGACCATGCGCTGCTGGGTGATGACCTCGGCGGGGATGCGCCGCTCGGCGAACAGCGGGTGGCGGTCGCTGCAGTAGAGCCAGTGCTGCTCGCGGTACAGGGGCTGGTAGACCAGGCCGTTCATGCGCGTGGAGAAGGCGCCGATGGCCAGGTCCAGGCGGTTCTCCAGCACGCCGAGCTGCAGGTCGTAGGGGCTCATCACCGAGAGGTGCAGGTGCACGGCGGCGTGTTCCCGGCTGTAGGCGCCGATGACCTCGGCCAGCGGAAGGGCCGGGTCGCTGACGGTGGAGTCGAGCACCCCCAGGTTGAGGGTGCCGCGCAGCTCGCCCTTGAGGGAGGCGGAGTAGCGCTCGAAGCCTTCCAGCTCGCCGAGCAGGCGCAGGGTCTCCTGGTAGAACAGCTCGCCCTTGCTGGTCAGGCTGAAGCCGCCCCGGCCGCGATGGCAGAGGGTCAGGCCCAGGTGCCCTTCGAGCTGGCTCATGTAGGTGCTGATGGCCGAGGTGGAGAGGTTCAGCTCCTGCTGCGCGGCGGCAAAACCCTGGTTGCGCACCACGGTGGCGAAGATGCGCAGCAGCTTGAGGTCGGGAAGGGTGTTGGACATAGGGCTCCGGCAAAACTATCGACGACAGGGCTCCGTGGGAGCGAATTCATTCGCGATGCGGGCCACAGGCCCTCCAATCCGCCGCCAGGCGCCGCTTCGCGGCGTTTCGCGGATGAATCCGCTCCCACCACAACGGTGCTACTGCGACAGATCGGCGCAGTCTACCTGCTGCGGATAGTTTAGAAATACCTGAAGTGATTATTTGCCCGTGGGGATTCTTCCCGCATCGCCAGGTCACCAGAATCGCCCCACGACAACCACAACAAACGTGAGGCCACCCCGTGGACAAGAAACTCCACCAGCCCCTGGGCGGCAATGAAATGCCCCGTTTCGGCGGCATCGCCACCATGCTTCGCCTTCCCCACATCCAGACCCCCGCCGGGCTCGACGCCCTGGACGCCGCCTTCGTCGGCGTGCCCCTGGACATCGGCACCTCGCTGCGCTCCGGCACCCGCTTCGGCCCCCGCGAGATGCGCGCCGAGTCGGTGATGATCCGCCCCTACAACATGGCCACCGGCGCCGCCCCCTTCGATTCGCTGAACGTGGCCGACATCGGCGACGTCGCCATCAACACCTTCAACCTGCTCGACGCCGTGCGCATCATCGAGGAGGAATACGACCGCATCCTCGGCCACGGCATCCTGCCGCTGACCCTGGGCGGCGACCACACCATCACCCTGCCGATCCTGCGGGCCATCAAGAAGAAGCACGGCAAGGTCGGCCTGGTGCACATCGACGCCCATGCCGACGTCAACGACCACATGTTCGGCGAGAAGATCGCCCACGGCACCACCTTCCGCCGCGCGGTGGAAGAGGACCTGCTCGATTGCGACCGCGTGGTGCAGATCGGCCTGCGCGCCCAGGGCTACACCGCCGAGGACTTCAACTGGAGCCGCAAGCAGGGCTTCCGCGTGGTCCAGGCCGAGGAGTGCTGGCACAAGTCGCTGGCCCCGCTGATGGCCGAGGTGCGCGAGAAGGTCGGCGGCGGCCCGGTGTACCTGTCCTTCGACATCGACGGCATCGACCCGGCCTGGGCGCCCGGCACCGGCACCCCGGAGATCGGCGGCCTGACCACCATCCAGGCGATGGAGATCATCCGTGGCTGCCAGGGCCTGGACATCATCGGCTGCGACCTGGTCGAGGTCTCCCCGCCCTACGACACCACCGGCAACACCTCCCTGCTGGGCGCCAACCTCTTGTACGAAATGCTCTGCATCCTGCCCGGCGTGGAGCGTCGCTGAGCATGGACCGCCACGCACAGGTCATGGAGGCCGCCAGGGAACTGGTGGCCGCCTTCGCCCGCAACGACACCGAGGCCTATTTCGCCGCCTTCAGCGAGGACGCCAGCTTCCTGTTCCACACCACCCCCGGTGTGCTGCAGGGCCGCGCGGCCTACCGCGAACTCTGGGATGCCTGGCAGCGCGAGGGTTTCCGCGTGCTGGGCTGCGAATCGCGCAATCCGCTGCTGAGCCTGCAGGGCGACGTGGCGATCTTCATGCACGAAGTGGTCACCCGCCTGCGTGTGGGCGGTGAGGCGATCACGAGCCTGGAGCGGGAGACCATCGTCTTCCGCCAACAACAAGAACAGGGCCGTTGGCTGGCCTGTCACGAGCACTTGTCGGCCATGCCGGAGCACCTGCCCCAAACCTGATGAGGCTCCCCCGGGAGAACAACGATGCATAACAACAATAACGAGCAAAGCCTGACCCGAATCGAGACGTTCGGTGTCGAGCAGATCCCCGACCACGAGCGCAACGCCAAGCCCGTCGACCTGTTCCGCATGATCTTCGGCGGCGCCAACACCTTCGCCACCGCCGTGCTCGGCAGCTTCCCGGTGCTCTTCGGCCTG
Source organism: Pseudomonas sp. Pc102 (assembly GCF_018408275.1). NCBI lineage: Bacteria > Pseudomonadati > Pseudomonadota > Gammaproteobacteria > Pseudomonadales > Pseudomonadaceae > Pseudomonas > Pseudomonas sp. Pc102. The sequence continues at coordinate 4,441,444 of NZ_AP021905.1, forward strand.
TCCTTCGAGGCGGGCATGTGGGCAATCCTGCTGGGCGTGGTGGTGGGCTCGCTGATCCTCGCGCCGATGGGCCTGTTCGGCCCGCTCAACGGCACCAACAACGCGGTCTCCTCCGGCGCCCACTTCGGCGTGCACGGGCGAATCGTCGGCTCGTTCCTCTCGCTGCTCACCGCCATCGCCTTCTTCTCCCTTTCGGTGTGGAGCTCGGGCGATGCCCTCATCGGCGGCGCCAAGCGCCTGATGGGCCTGCCGGAAACCGACCTGACCCTGGGCCTGGCCTACGGCCTGTTCGCGGTGCTGGTGCTGACGGTGTGCATCTACGGCTTCCGCTTCCTGCTGTGGGTCAACAAGGTCGCGGTGTGGAGCGCCAGCGCGCTGTTCCTGCTGGGCGTGTTCGCCTTCGCCGGCCCCTTCGACGCGAGCTACGCAGGCTCGGTGCAGGTGGGCAGCGAGGGCTTCTGGGCCGCCTTCATCGGCGCCGCCCTGCTGGCCATGAGCAACCCGGTGTCCTTCGGCGCCTTCCTCGGCGACTGGGCGCGCTACATCCCCCGCGAGGCGAGCAAGGGCCGCATCATGGCGGCGGTGATCGGCGCCCAGCTGGCCACGCTGATCCCGTTCTTCTTCGGCCTGGTCACCGCCACCATCGTCGCCGTCCAGGCGCCGGACTACATCGCCCAGAACAACTACGTCGGCGGCCTGCTGGCCGTCTCGCCGACCTGGTTCTTCCTGCCGGTGTGCCTGATCGCGGTGATCGGCGGCATGTCCACCGGCACCACCTCGCTGTACGGCACCGGCCTGGACATGTCCTCGGTGTTCCCGCGCCTGCTCAACCGCGTGCAGGCCACGGTGATGATCGGGCTGATGTCCATCGCCTTCATCTTCATCGGCCGCTTCGCCTTCAACCTGGTGCAGAGCGTGTCCACCTTCGCCGTGCTGATCATCACCTGCACCAGCCCCTGGATGGTGATCATGATCCTCGGCCTGGTGATCCGCCGCGGCTTCTACTGCCCGGACGACCTGCAGGTCTTCACCCGTGGCGAGACCGGCGGCCGCTACTGGTTCCACAACGGCTGGAACTGGCGCGGCATGGGTGCCTGGATCCCCAGCGCGCTGGTGGGCCTGTGCTTCGTCAACCTGCCGGGGCAGTTCGTCGGCCCGCTGGGCGAACTGGCCGGCGGCATCGACGTCAGCCTGCCGGTCACCCTCGGCATGGCCGCCCTGCTCTACCTGGCGCTGCTCAACCTGTTCCCCGAGCCGGCCGAGGTGTACGGTCCGCGCGGCCCGCGCTGGGTGCGCCTGAAACGCAGCGTCGCGCCCCTGCGGGCCGAGGCCGCCTGACCCTGAACCCACCGGGGCCCGGACGGCCCCGATCCTTGCGATGAATGGACCGGCCACGCGGCAGCGCCGCGCGGCTACGCACGTCCCCGGATGCCCGTCCGGACTACAACAATGAGAAAGAGAGAGCTGATCTTATGGCCCTGGATATCTTCGTCGTACTGCTCTACGCCGCCGGCATGCTGGCCCTCGGCTGGTATGGCATGCGTCGCGCCAAGACCCGTGACGACTACCTGGTCGCCGGGCGCAACCTCGGCCCGGGTTTCTACCTCGGCACCATGGCTGCCACCGTCCTCGGCGGCGCCTCCACCATCGGCACCGTGCGCCTGGGCTACGTCCACGGCATCTCCGGCTTCTGGCTCTGCGGCGCCATCGGCCTGGGCATCGTCGGGCTCAGCCTGTTCCTCGCCAAACCGCTGCTGAAGCTGAAGATCTACACCGTCACCCAGGTACTGGAGCGCCGCTACAACCCGGCTGCCCGCCAGTCCAGCGCGGTGATCATGCTGGTGTACGCGCTGATGATCGGCGCCACCTCCACCATCGCCATCGGCACCGTCATGCAGGTGCTGTTCGGCCTGCCGTTCTGGGTCGCCATCCTCGTCGGCGGCGGGGTGGTGGTGCTCTACTCCACCATCGGCGGCATGTGGTCGCTGACCCTCACAGACATCGTGCAGTTCCTGATCATGACCGTCGGCCTGGTGTTCCTGCTGATGCCCATGTCCATCGCCGACGCCGGCGGCTGGAACGCCCTGGTGGAGAAGCTGCCGGCGCGCTACTTCGATTTCACCGCCATCGGCTGGGACACCATCGTCACCTACTTCCTGATCTACTTCTTCGGCATCTTCATCGGCCAGGACATCTGGCAGCGCGTGTTCACCGCCCGCAGCGAGGGCGTGGCCAAGGTGGCCGGCACCGCCGCCGGCCTCTACTGCATCCTCTACGGCCTGGCCGGAGCGCTCATCGGCATGGCCGCCAAGGTGCTGCTGCCCGACCTGGACAACGTCAACAACGCCTTCGCCAGCGTGGTCGAGCACAGCCTGCCCAACGGCATCCGCGGCCTGGTCATCGCCGCCGCCCTGGCCGCGCTGATGTCCACCGCCAGCGCCGGCCTGCTGGCCGCCTCCACCACCATCACCCAGGACCTGCTGCCGCTGCTGCGCGGTGGCCGCACCAGCGGCAACGGCGACGTGCATGAAAACCGCATCGCCACCCTGCTGCTGGGCGTGGTCATGCTCGGCATCGCCCTGGTGGTGAGCGACGTGATCAGCGCCCTGACCGTGGCCTACAACCTGCTGGTGGGCGGCATGCTGGTTCCGCTGATCGGTGCCATCTACTGGAAGCGCGCCACCACCGCCGGCGCCATCGCCAGCATGACCCTGGGCTTCCTCACCGTCCTGGGCTTCATGTTCAAGGACGGCCTGGACGCCAACACCCCGATCTACTACAGCCTTGCGGTCGGTCTGTTGAGCTTCGTGGTCATCAGCCTGGTGACCCGTCGCCCGGCCAGCCACGCCAGCCTGGCCTGATCTTCCCGACTGGTCGCGGTCCACTCCCGTGACCCTTCTGAGCCCGGCCGGCAACCCTGCCGGGCTCGTTTTACACCCAGCCCAACAAGGAACCTGCCATGACCACCTGCGGTGAATTCCTCGTCAAGCAACTGGAAGCCTGGGGCGTCGACACCGTGTTCGGCATCCCCGGCGTGCACACCGTCGAGCTCTACCGTGGCCTGCCCGGCAGTCGCATCCGCCACGTCACCCCGCGCCACGAACAGGGCGCCGGCTTCATGGCCGACGGCTACGCCCGCGTCACCGGCAAGCCCGGCGTGTGCTTCATCATCACCGGCCCGGGCATGACCAACATCCTCACCGCCATGGGCCAGGCCTACGCCGACTCCATCCCCATGCTGGTGATCTCCAGCGTCAACGAGCGCCATCGCCTCGGCCTCGGCAACGGCTACCTGCACGAACTGCCGGACCAGCGCGGCCTGGTGGCCGGCGTCGCCGCCTTCAGCCACACCCTCATGAGCGTCGACGAACTGCCCGCCGTGCTGGCCCGCGCCTTCGCCGTGTTCGACGGCCAGCGTCCGCGCCCGGTGCACATCGAGCTGCCGCTGGACATCATCACCGCCCCCGCCGACCACCTGGAGCTGCGCCCCCGCGTGCGCCTGCCGCGTCCTGCCGCGCCCCTGGCGCAGCTGCGCGAGGTCGCCCAGCGCCTGCGCGCCGCCCAACGCCCGCTCCTGCTGCTGGGCGGCGGTTGCGTCGAAGCCCAGGTGGAGGCCCGCGCCCTGGCCACCGCCCTCGACGCCCCCACCGCGCAGACCATCAACGCCAAGGGCCTGCTCCCCGGCGACCACCCGCTGCTGCTGGGCAGCAACCAGTCCCTGGTACCGGTGCGCCAGCTGGCCGCCGACGCCGACCTGGTGCTGGCCATCGGCACCGAGCTGGGCGAGACCGACTACGACGTGGTGTTCGACGGCGGCTTCCGCATCGGCGGCGAGCTGATCCGCATCGACATCGACGCCCAGCAACTGGTGCGCAACCACGCCCCGACCCTGGCCATCCACTGCGATGCCCGCCAGGCCATGCGCGTGCTGCTGGCCGAGCTGCCGCCGCGCCAGGCCGACGCCAACAGCCCTGGCGCCCGTCGCGCCGCCGAAGCCCGCGCACAACTGGCCGAAGGCTTCGCCGGCTGGGAGCACTACCGCCGGTTGTTCGACTGCATCCTCGAGGTGCTGCCCGACGCGCGCTTCGTCGGTGACTCGACGCAGACCGTCTACAGCGGCAACCACCTGGTGGAACTGGACGGCCCGCGCCGCTGGTTCAACGCCTCCACCGGCTACGGCACCCTGGGCTACGGCCTGCCGGCGGCCATCGGCGCCAAGCTGGCCGAACCGGGCCGCCCGGTGATCAGCCTGATGGGCGACGGCGGCATCCAGTTCACCCTGCCGGAACTGGCCAGCGCCGTGGAAGCGCGGGTCGGGGTCATCGTCCTGCTGTGGAACAACCAGGGCTACGGCGAGATCAAGCGCTACATGGAGCGACGCGACATCACCCCGCTGGGCGTGGACATCTACACGCCGGACTTCATCGCCATCGCCCGCGGCTTCGGCTGCCAGGCGGAGAAGGCCCGCGACCACACCCACCTGCAGGAACTGCTGCGCAACGCCCCGGCCGACCGCCCGCTGATCATCGAAGTGGCCGAAGCCCCGCCCTTTGCGCCTTGAAGTCGAGTGACTTGAGCAGAGCCCCGGGCTGAAGCCCGGGCTACGGCTCTGCGTGCCGGGGCGTTTTCGCGAATGAATTCGCTCCCACGGTCGTCGGGTGGAGGTCGCTTTTCACCTCCACCAGGCGGAGTCGGGCAAGGCACGCGCCCATGCCGGAAACACCCCCTCCATGGCCCGCACCGGACAGGTATGCTGCCCGCACAACCACAACAAAGGAGCCCCCGATGAAGATCGTCAGCCGCGACCGCTGGTTCGAAGTCGAGCATCTCTACGACGGCGTCAGCCTGATCAGCGAGCCCTATGTGCGCCCCTTCTACCGCTGCAACCTGTGGCATGTGCAGGGCCGCGACCGCGACGTGCTGGTGGATTCGGGCTCGGGCCTGGTCAGCCTGCGCGAGCAGCTGCCCTGGCTCACCGAACGCCCGCTGCTGGCGGTGGCCAGCCACACCCATTTCGACCATATCGCCGGCCATCACGAGTTCGACGAACGCCTGGTGCACCCCGCCGAGGCGGACATCCTCGCCACCCCGGACGGCGACAACACCCTGGCCCGCGCCTTCGTCGGCGACGAGATGTTCGAGGCGCACCCCGACTGCCCGCTGTGCTACGCCGAGTACCGCGTCAAGGCGGCGCCGGCCACGCGGCTGATCGAGGAAGGCGATGTGCTGGACCTGGGGGACAGGACGTTGCAGGTGCTGCACACCCCCGGGCATTCACCCGGTGGCATCAGCCTGTGGGAAGAGCGGACCGGCACGCTGTTCAGCGGCGATATCGTCTACGACGGGCCGCTGATCGAGGACGCCTACCACTCGGACCTGGATGACTACGCGAAAAGCCTCGCACGGCTGCGCGAACTTCCGGTTCGCACCGTGCATGGCGGGCATTTCCCGAGCTTCTCCGGGGAACGTCTGCGCGAACTGATCGGTGCCTGGTTCAAGGCGCACGACTGACCGCGCAGGCGACCCGCGCAAGGCGCCCTAGCGGCGCCGACGTTGCTCCGCCAGACGACGTTGCTCGTCGCTGCGTACGGGGATGGGTTGCAGACGCGGGCGCTCACTCAGCCCAAGGGTCACGGACAACTGCCAGGCGATATGGCTCAGCCAAGCTTTCATGGGCCCCTCCAGTCGATCAAAAGGTTGGTCGGGCGGCCCGAATCAAGTTGGCCGCCCTCGGCGAACGGAACGATTCCGCTGCCAGGTACAGAGTAGTCCTGCCGCGCCAAAGCGAAAATGCCCTGGATCAAATTTCCCCTCAGGGTTCGACACGAACCTGCCACAAGCTGTTGCCGGCATCATCCGCCACCAGCAGCGCGCCGCTGGGCAGCACGGCGATGCCCGCCGGGCGACCGAAGACCTCGGCCTTGTCCGCATCCTTGACGAAGCCGGTGAGGAAATCCTCCGGCGCACCGCTCGGTTCACCGTTCTCGAACGGCACGAAAACCACCTTGTAGCCGGAGAGCGCGCTGCGGTTCCACGAGCCGTGCTGGCCGACGAACGCACCGTCGCGGTAGCGCTCGGGGAAGGCCTGCTGGGTGTAGAAGGCCAGGCCGAGCGATGCGGTATGCGCGCCCAGGGAGAGATCCGGCTTGCGCGCCCTGGCCACCAGGTCCGGGCGCTTGCCGGCCAGGCGGGGGTCCTCGTGGGGGCCAAAGTAGGCGTAGGGCCAACCGTAGAAGGCGCCCGCCTCCACCTTGGCCAGGTAGTCCGGGACCAGGTCCTCGCCGAGGTTGTCGCGCTCGTTGACCACCGTCCACAGGTCCTGCGTGCCCGGTGCCCAGCCCATGCCCACCGGGTTGCGCAGGCCGCTGGCGAAGATGCGCTCGCCGCTGCCGTCGGGGTTGATCTCGAGGATGTTGGCGCGGCGCTCCTCCTCCTGCATGCCGTGGTCACCCAGGTTGCTGGCCGAACCCACCGAGATGTAGAGCTTGGAGTTGTCGGCGTTGGCGAGGATGTTGCGCGTCCAGTGGTTGTTGTAGCCGCCAGCCGGCAGGTCGAGGATCTTCTCGCCCTCGCCGTGGATCTTCAGGTCACCCGGCTGGTAGGGGTAGCGCCACAGCGCATCGGTGTTGGCCACGTAGAACCAGTCGCCCACCACCTGCATGCCCAGCGGCTGCCTGAGGCCATCGAGGAAGGTCACCCGCTGCTCGGCCACGCCGTCGCCATCGGTATCGCGCAGCAAGGTGATGCGGTCGGCGCTCCTGCCGTAGTTCTGCGATTGCAGCTTGCCGTCCCTGCGCGCCTTTTCCCTGGCCTTGTCGTCCTTCAGCTCGGGGTTGGCCTCGGCCACCAGCACGTCGCCGTTGGGCGTCACGTACAGCCAGCGCGGGTTGTTCAGCTCGCCGGCGTAGCGGTTGACGCGAAAGCCCCTGGGGGCGACGGGCGTCTGCCCATCGGCCCAGCCCTGGACCTTGCTGTAGTTCTTCACCTTGTGAGTCGGGTCGGGGGGCGGCAAGGCGTCATCGGCACGGGCGAAGCCGGCCAGGACGATCACCAGGAACAGCCCGGCGGCAAGGCTGAAGACGACATTGAGGGGATTGGGCTCGCCCATGGCTCGGTCCTTTTCGTGTGAGGGGCACACTGCATCGACCGGGCCCTGCCAGCAGGGTTCAGGGAATATTTCTGCAACGCCGGCAGGCCCGTCCCAGAGCGCCGGGACGGGCCTGCCGCTGCGTCAGCCGCGGGCCTTCACCGCGCGCTGGTTGGAGAGGTAGAGGTTGTCCGGCTGCAGCGCCTCACCGGTGGCGACGGTGGCGAGCCATTGCCCGGTGCTGGCCACGGCGGCGAAACCGGTGTGGGAGACCAGGGTGAACACGCGGTGGATTTCCTCGGCACTGGCCGAGCCGAGGTCGTTGGCGAAGGGCACCGAGCCGGTGGCGTCGTGCAGCAGCTCGACGTTCCAGCCTTCGTGGCGGGCCTGGCGCGCGGTGGACTCGTCGCAGTGCTGGGTCATGTAGCCGACGATGGTCAGGGTGTCGATGCCGCGCTCGCGCAGCCAGGGGCCGAGGTCGGTGCCGGTCAGGGCGCTGGGCAGTGCCTTCTGCACCCAATGGTCATGGGCACGATCGGCCACCACGGGGTGCAATTCGGCACCACGGCTGCCACGGGCGAAGATCGGCGAATCCTCAGGCGCCAGGTGTTGCACCAGCACCACGGGGATGCCGGCGGCGGTGGCGGCGTCCATCGCCCGGCCGATATTGGCCAGGGACTGGTCCACGGGCGGGTACTCGATCAGCAGGTCGCCGCTGACGTATTCGTTCTGCACATCGATGACGATCAGCGCACGCTTCGGCTGGGCCATGGTGGAGCTCCTTGTGGTGATTGGACTGGACCGCATTCTTCGCCTTGGCGATCTCGACGGGTGAGTGGCCCGACTGCCAACTTCCGCTAATATCGGGCCAACCCAAGGAGCCTTCCCCATGCAGGAACACGTGATAGTCGTGGTCGCGTTCGACCGCATCATCCCCTTCCACCTTTCCGTGCCCTGCCTGGTGTTCGGCGAGACCTGCCCGGAGATGGCGCCCTTCGACCTGCGCGTCTGCGCCGCCGAAGCGGGCCCCTTGCGCACCACCGCCGGCTTCACCATCGCCGTCGAGCTTGGCCTGGACGCCATCGCCAGCGCCGACACCGTGATCGTGCCGAGCTGGCGCCACCCCGACGAACGCCCGCCGCAGGCCCTGCTGGACGCCCTGGTCGCCGCCCACGCGCGCGGCGCGAAGATGGTCGGCCTGTGCCTGGGCGCCTATGTGCTGGCCGAAGCCGGCCTGCTCGATGGCCGCCGCGCCACCACCCACTGGGCCTGGGCCCGCGACTTCGCCGAGCGCTACCCGCAGGTACAACTGGACCCGGACGTGCTCTACCTCGAAGACGGCGAACTGCTCACCTCGGCCGGCACCGCCGCCGGCATCGATTGCTGCCTGCACCTGCTGCGCCAGCATTGCGGCGCCGAGACCGCCAACCGCGTGGCCCGGCGCCTGGTGGTGCCACCTCATCGCCAGGGCGGCCAGGCGCAGTTCATCGAACAACCCCTGCCCACCAGCCCGCGCGACGACCGCCTCACCTGCGTGCTGGATTGGGTGCGCAGCAACCTGGAGCAGGAGCACAGCCTCGACAGCCTGGCCCAGCGCGTGCTGATGAGCCGGCGCACCTTCAGCCGCCACTTCCGCCAGCTCACCGGCAGCACCCTCGGCGAGTGGCTGCTGGCCGAGCGCCTGGCCCTGACCCAGCGCCTGCTGGAAGGCACCGACCAGAGCGTGGAAAAGATCGCCACCCTCGCCGGCTTCGGCTCGCCCGTCTCCCTGCGCCACCACTTCGGCCGCGCCTTCGGCGTCTCGCCCTCGGCGTGGCGGCAGAGCTTCCAGGGGGGCGTGGCGTAGTCCGCAATCAGCTCACCGTAGGTTGGCGCCGAGCACAGCGAGGCCCAACGGCGGGCGTTGGACCTCGTGCAAGGGTCGAGTCCTATCGCGGATGAATCCGCTCCCACGATCTGGCGGCGCTTGCGAATGAATTGGCGCTGTCTGCGTCAAGTGTTGCTAGGGGATTTGAGCCCAGCTGATTGCCGAGTTTTGCTGATGATTCCTGTTTCGCCTTGCCGGGCGAGTCCCTTTTAAAAATCGCCTTAAAAGGAACCAAAAGCGCTTGCCCCATCATCCGGCCCGACTGCGTCGGGTGCCCTCACTCCGTCGTCGCTCCGGGGGCCGGCGCGAAGGGCCATCCATGGCCAGTCGCGCCTCTCGTGGCATCCATGCCACTCGTCCCCCTGCGCAACGACTGCGTTCGGCCTCCTGGAGGGGCGTTGGCGGTGCTCCAACTTCTTCCTCCAACGCATCACGACGTGGTGCGCACGGACTTTCGGATGGGTCGGGCGGCGTTCCGCGAGCGAAGCGAAACCCATGCTGCCGCACACACCCTTCGCGGATGAATCCGCTCCCGCGATCCGGCGGCGCCGGGCGAATGAATTCGCCCCTACAGGGCAATCGCGTCATGCGGCTTGCGCCGCCTCCGCTTCGATCACCTCGATCCACGCCTTGAGGTTGGCGCCGAGCATGCCCTTGCGCCACATCAGCCAGGTGGTGGTGTGGTCGAAGGGTTCGGCCAGGTGGTGCACCGCCACCGCTTCGCGGCCGGGCAGGGTCTCGAGCATGGACAGTGGCATCAACGCCACGCCGCCACCGGCGACCACGCAGGCGAGCATGCTGTGGTAGGACTCGATCTCCATGATCTGCCCCATGGGCACCCGCGCGGCAGCGAACCAGCTTTCGATGCGTTTGCGGTAGGAACAGCGCGGGCGGAAGCTGTAGACCGACTCGCCCTGCACGTCCGCCGCCGTGGCCACCGGGGCGTGGCCGAGGCTGGTGATCAGCACCAGCGTCTCCTCGAACAGCGGCAGGCCGTCCAGCTCGGCGTAGTCCATGGGGCCGTCCACCAGTGCCGCGTCCAGCCTGCCGCTCACCAGCCCCTCGATCAGCTCGCCGCTGGGCAGGGTCTGCACCTGGAGGTTGACCGCCGGCCAGCGGCGGTGGAAGCGCGCCAGCATCCCCGGGAGGTGGATGGCCGCCGTGCTGTACATGGAGCCGATGACGAATTCGCCCGCCGGCTCACCGCCCTTGAGCGCCGCCTCCGCCTCGGCCTGCAGCCTGAACATGCGCTCGGCGTAGCCCAGCAGCACCTTGCCCTCGGCGGACAGCTGCAGGCGCTGGCGCTCGCGCAGGAACAGGTCCACGCCCAGGGCCTCCTCCAGCTGGCGCAGGCGGGTGGAGAGGTTCGACGGCACGCGGTTCATGCGCACCGCGGCCTTGGCGATGGAGCCTTCTTCGGCGACCGCCTGGAAGATGCGCAGCTGACTGAGTTCCATGGCAACCATTCTCTTTGGATGAACAAGTTGTTCTTTATTATTCGTTTTAACTGAACAAGTCAAAAACCTAGCATGGCCTCCATCGCCACTCCGGAGGCCGCCATGTCGCCCATCATCCGCATCGTCGCCAGCACCCTCGCCCTGTTCGTCGCCATGGGCGTGGGGCGCTTTTCCCTCACGCCCCAATTGCCGCACCTGATCGCCGAAGGCCAGGTGGACCTCACCGGCGCCGGCCTGATCGCCGCCGCCAACTACCTCGGCTACCTGGTGGGCGCCCTCGACGCGCTGCGTGCCACGGCGCCGGCCCAGGCCCATCGCCGCCTGTTCGGCGGCCTCTGGGCGGGCGTCGCCATCACCCTCGCCTCCAGCTGGGCGTTCGGCTTCTGGCCCCATGTGGCGCTGCGTTTCGCCGCCGGTGTCTCCAGCGCCTGGGTGCTGGTGGTGCTCACGGCCCTCGCCGCCCAGGTCGCGGTGCAGGCCGGCCGGCCGCGCCTGGCCGGGCTGATCTTCACCGGGCCGAGCCTGGGCGTGCTGGCCACCGGGCTGATGGCCCTGGCACTGAACCTGCTGGGCCAGGGCTCGTCCAGCGCCTGGCTGCTGTACGGCGTGACCGCGCTGGTGCTGACCCTGGCCATCCACCCGCTGCTGCCCCGTCCGCAGGAGCGCGCCGATGTCGCGCTGCAGCCGGCGGGCCCGCGCCCCAGGGCCTTCTATCCCTTGCTGGTGGCGTACTCGCTGGTGGGCATCGGCTACATCATCCCCGCCACCTTCCTTTCGCAGATGGCCGCCGCGCAGTTCCGTGGCCAGTGGCTGGCCGACCTGTTCTGGCCCGCCTTCGGCCTGATCGCCACCCTGGGCGTGCTGCTGGTCAGCCTGCGCCGCCCGGGCACAGGCAGTACCGGCCGCTGGCTGGTGGGCGCGCTGTGGCTGCAGGCATTCGGTGTGCTGGCCTGCCTGTTCCCGGGGATGACCGGCCTCGCGCTGGGCGTGATCTTCTGCGGCGGCCCCTTCCTCGCCAGCATGCTGCTGGTGATGCAGCGGGCCCGGGAGATCGACCCGCAGGGCCATGCGCGCAACGTCGGCCTGCTCACCGCCGGCTTCGCCCTGGGCCAGCTCGGCGGGCCGCTGCTCGCGGCCCTCAGCAGCCACTTCAGCGGCGGCCTGCGCCCCGCCCTGCTGCTCGCCGCCGGTGCCCTGTTGCTGGCGGGCGGGCTGATGCTCAAGGCGCGGGAAGAGGTGAAGGTGGAAGCCGTGGTGTGCAGGGGGTGAGCGAGCGATAACCGGCTGATCCGCATCGATGGGTTTCGTGCCTCTACCCATCCTACAAAGGCGCAGACGCACACCCGTAGGATGGCGTAGAGCGAAGCGAAACCCATGCGGTGGCGCGCCCACAAGGTACCGACCAACCCCGCACCGTTGGGCCTCGCTGCGCCCGGCGCCAACCTACGGCACCGAGCGGTGGCAACGCGGGTTTCACCCGCCCTACCAGGCCTGCTGCTCGGCACATTCCCGGGCTGAAGCCCGGGCTACAGGTTGCCGGCTACGGCATCGCCGGGAAGGCGTCGCGCTCTTCCTCACGCAGGGTGAGCACGCGAAAGCCGCTCTCGGTGACGAGGACGGTGTGCTCGAACTGCGCCGAGAGGCTGCCGTCGCGGGTGATGACGGTCCAGCCATCGGCCAGGGTACGAACGCTGCGGCGGCCCTGGTTGATCATCGGCTCGATGGTGAAGGTCATGCCCGGCTGCAGGCGCAGGCCCGTGCCGGGATGGCCGACGTGGAGCACCTGGGGGCTTTCGTGCATCTGCCGGCCGATGCCATGGCCGCAGTACTCCACCACCACCGAGTAGCCCGCCTCCTCGGCACGGCTCTGGATGGCGTGGCCGACATCGCCCAGGGTCGCGCCCGGGCGCACCAGGCGGATGGCGTCGTAGAGGCACTGCCGGGTCGTTTGCACCAGGCGCCGGGCGTCGTCGCTGACGGCGCCGAGGCAGTACATCTTGCTGGTGTCGCCGTAGAAGCCGTCCTTGATCACCGTGACGTCGACATTGACGATGTCGCCCTCCTGCAGCACCTCTTCCGCCGAGGGCCAGCCATGGCAGACCACCTGGTTGACCGAGGTGTTGACGGTGAAGGGATAGCCGTACTGGCCCTTGCTGCCGGGGATCGCCTGCAGGGTGTCGAGGATGTAGCGCTCGGCGAAGGCGTCGATCTCTGCGGTGGTGACGCCGGGGACGATGAAGTCATCCAGCGCTTCCAGCACCCGCGCGGCCAGGCGGCCGGCGACGACCATGCGCTCGATCTCGGCGGCGTTCTTGATCGTGACCTTGCTCACTCCACCGCCTCCACCGGCGGCGTGGCGGAGAGCTCCAGTTCGCGGGCCTCTTCCATCAGGCGCTTGACGATGTCGGCGTAGGTCAGCTCCGGCTGGGCCTCGGCGAGCATGCCGATGCGCATCCAGTGCTCGGCCTGGGCGTTGATGGAGCGGGACATGGCGCGGCAGGCGATGCGCGCCTCTTCGTGCAGAACATCGGAGATCTTGACGATACCCATGGCGAATGATCCATATACGAAATGCTACATAACATAGCACTTCAATTTTAAAGCACAAATGGAAAAGGGCCGCAGTGCGGCCCTTCCCTGGTGCCCTCATCACCTGGGGCAGCGATGGGTTTCGCTTCGCTCTACGCCATCCTACGGGCGCGAGCGCTGTCGGTTCAGGTGCCGGTCTTGATCTTGGTCCAGGTGCGGGTACGGATGCGTTCCAGCTTGGGCGGCAGCATCTCCACCGAGAACAGCTTCGCCTGCACCTCCGCCGGCGGGTAGACGTTGGGGTTGTCGCGCAGGGTGGGCGAGATCAACCCGTCCGCCGCCTGGTTGGGGTTGGCGTAGGCCACGTGGTCGGAGATGGGCGCGACCACCTCCGGGCGCAGCAGGTAGTTGAGGAAGGCGTGGGCCTGCTCGACGTTCTGCGCGTCCCTGGGGATGGCCAGTACGTCGAACCAGGCGGCCGTGCCTTCCTTGGGAATGCGGTACACGACCTTCATCCCGTTGCCCGCCTCCTCGGCGCGGGCGGCGGCCTGCATGGCGCCGCCGGACCAGGCCAGGGCGACGCAGATCTCGCCGTTGGCCAGGTCGCTGACGAACTTCGAGGAGCTGAAGTAGGTGATGTGCGGGCGCAGGCGGGTGAGCAGTTCCTCGGCCTTGGCGTAGTCCTCGGGGTTGCGGCTGTTGGGCGGCAGGCCCAGGTAGTGCAGCACCTCGGGGATCACCTCGGTGGGCGAGTCGAGGAAGGCCACGCCGCACTGCTTGAGCCTGGCCAGGTTGTCGGGGTTGAAGATCAGCTCCCAGGAATCCACCGGCGCGTTCTCGCCGAGCACCGCGCGCACCTTGTCGACGTTGTAGGCGATGCCGTTGGTGCCCCACATGTAGGGCATCACGTACTGGTTGCCCGGGTCCTTGGCGGCCAGCACCTTGAGCAGCGCCGGGTTGAGGTTCTTCCAGTTGGGCAGCTTGCTCTTGTCCAGGGACTGGAACACGCCGGCCTTCATGTAGTTGGGCAGGAAGCCGTCGCTGGGCACCACCAGGTCGTAGCCGGAGTGGCCGGAGAGCAGCTTGGCCTCCAGCACCTCGTTGCTGTCGTAGACGTCGTACTTGGGGGTGATGCCGCTGTCCTTGCGGAAGTTCTCCAGGGTGTCCGGGGCGATGTAGTCGAACCAGTTGTAGATGCGCACCACCGGCTCGGCGGCGGCTTGGAGGGAGGCGCCCAGCAGCGCCAGGGCAACGAGATGGCGCGCGCTCATCGGGCCACCTCTTCATAGCCCTGCAGCACGTTGACGGCGTTCACCCCGATGGCGTCCACCGCGTAGCCGCCTTCCATGATGAACAGCGTCGGCAGGCCGAGCGCGGCGATGCGCCGGCCCATGGCCAGGTAATCGGGCGAGTCCAGCTTGAACTGGGAGATGGGGTCGTCCTTGTAGGTGTCGACACCGAGGGAGATCACCAGCGCATCCGGCGCGTAGGCGGCGATCTTGCCGCAGGCGTCCTCCAGCGCGGCGGCCCAGCCGTCCCAGCCGGTGCCGTGGGGCAGCGGGTAGTTGTGGTTGCAGAGCGCGCCCGCGCCTTCGCCGCGCTCGTCGGCGTGGCCCAGGTAATAGGGGTATTCCACCAGCGGGTCGCCGTGGATCGAGGCGAAGAGCACGTCGCCGCGGCTGTAGAACAGCTCCTGGGTGCCGTTGCCGTGGTGGTAGTCGACGTCGAGGATGGCCACGCGGCGCGCGCCCTGGTCGAGGAAGGCCTGGGTGACGATGGCGGCGTTGTTGAAGAAGCAATAGCCGCCCATGAAGTCGCTGCCGGCGTGGTGGCCCGGCGGGCGGCACAGGGCGAAGGCGGTGTTGGCGCCGTTGCGCATGTGGTCCTGGGCGGTGAGCGCGACCTGCGCCGAGCTGTACACGGCCTGCCAGGTGCCGGCGGTGATCGGCGCCTCGGTGTCGAAGCAGTAGTGGCCGAGCTGGCCGTGCAGCGCGGTGGGGATGGGGCCATCACGGCGCAGGCGGCGCGCGGGGAAGGTGCTCGGCAGCATGTCGCAGCTGTGGCCTTCGGCGGCCCAGCGCGCCCAGGCGCCCTTGAGGAAATCCACGTAGGCGGCGTCGTGCACCCGCAGGATGGGTTCCAGGCCGAAGTCGCGGGGCTCGATCACCTCGCCCAGCGCCTGGTGGCGCACCCGCGCCAGCACGGTGTCCGCACGGCTGGGCATCTCGAAGCAGGGCTGGAGCTTGCCGTCCACCAGTTCGGACTGGCCGAAGTGGAGACGATGGTCGTCGCTGTACACGGTCAGCATGCCGGGAACCTCATCTTGTTATGGGTGGATGGATTCTGTGGCCGATCATGGCCCCTTGCGCAGGGGGACGGGCGGCCAATAGGGGATCGAAATGGCCAACCTGACTGGCCACAGGGTTGCTCCCGGCCAGGCTCCGACAGTTCTGACACGACAACTGCATTGCCGTCCTACAAGGGGCTTGGGCAGCATCCCGCTCCGTTGCGACCTCGGTTGCGACCTGGGCTTAGAACCCCAGCCAATACAGATGAGGCACGCCATAAGCAGGATCGACAGGAAACCCTTCCTGTCGTTCCTGGCTGTCTATGGCGGACTGTGCAAGGGGGGCTCACGCCCGCTCGGTTATCTGCCTTGTCTGTTACCGGGGGTTCTAAACCTTGCACGGTCCGCCACCCCAACACCCGGATGGCCTGGGTGGCGGCTCCAATGGATTCGACAGGGAGCTGCATCATGACCAACCGCTACTTCGACACCCTCCGCTTCTTCCGCTACCGCCGCCTGCTGCGCGCCACCTCATCCAGCACGAACCCCGGTTCGCCGCCCGCGACCTCGCCCGCCTGATGGGCATCCACTTCGGCGACAAGGTCCAGGCGCGCCTCGACCCCGACCAATGGCGCCTCGGCCTCATCGCCGCCGGCGACGGTACGGTGGGCGAGGAAATGATGGTCAGCGAATCCGGCGCCTACGCCCTCCTCCAGCGCCACTTCCCCCACCCCGAGAACCGCAACCTGCGCCAATGGCTCACCCAGGAAGTGGTCCCGGCGCTGCGCCAGGCACGGGCGATCGCCTGACTCCTCGCATGGGCCATCCCGGGCTGAAGCCCGGGCTACCCGGTGCGCAGGGCCGCCGGAAAGCCGGTGGCCGGAGGCAACGCCCCACCTTCACTGGATCCCCGCATTCGCGAGGATGACGGGGTTACGCGAACCTCCCCGCCCATACGTCACCCCCGCGAAAGCGGGGGCCCACTGAACACAACGTGGACGCAAGCAATGTGGGGGGCGGGAAACGGCAGCAGTGGGCTGAAGCGGAGCACCGCCCGGCCCACCCCACGCGTCACGTGTGGGTTCAACGCGATTGGGGGCTCCGCTTGGTGGATGGGAGAAGCGCCATCCACCCTGCCCCCCGGGTTGGCCTGTGCCGGGGCTCAGCCGCGGAACTGGCTGGGGGGCTGGCCGCTCCAGCGCTGGAAGGCGTGGCGCAGGCTGGCGGTTTCGCTGAAGCCGAGTTCTTCGGCGATGCGGTAGATGGGCAGCTCGCCCTGCTGCAGCAGTTCCTTGGCGCGGGCGAAGCGCAGGTCGTCGAGCAGTTGCTGGTAGCTGGTCTGCTGCTGGGCCAGGTGGCGGCGCAGGCTGCGGGCGGAGCAGTTCATGGCGCGGGCCAGTTCCTCCAGCCCCGGCGGCGAGGCCAGGCGCTGGGCCAGTTGCTCGCGCACACGCTCCAGCCAGGCGCGGCGGGTGGCGAACTCGGCATTCTGCCGGCGGCACTGTTCGAGCATTTCACGGTGGGTCACCGGGTCGGCCAGGGGCAGCGGGCGCTCCAGCCATTGGCGGGGGAAGCCGAAGCCGCTGCGCGCGCGACCGAAGCGCGGGGCGCGGTCGAAGGCCTGGCGGTATAGCGGCGCCGCGCCGGGGGGCTCGGGGTAGTCCAGCTCCAGCGCCGCCACCGGCAGCGGCTGGCCGAGCAGGTCGGCGCAGATCACCCGCAGCGAGCCCAGGCAGAGTTCGGTGTTGAAGGGTTTCAGCGCTTCGCGCTCGCCGTAGCCGCTGGCCAGCAGCCAGGCCAGATCGCCCTCCTCCACCAGGCGCAGGTGGAAGTAGGTGCCCAGCAGCACCGGGTAGCCGAGGCCGATGCGCAGGGCCTCGCCCAGGGTGGGCGCCGAGAGCAGCGCGTAGCCCAGCAGGCCGTAGGCGGAGATGCGCGTGCGCTGGCCCAGTTCGAGCCCCAGCGCGGGGGTGTCGGCGAGGCGCAGGGCGTTGGCGAACACCTGCTGCTCCTGCCCGGGGTTGATCAGCCGTTGCAGGGCGCGCAGGTCGTCCTCGGTGATGCCGCTGCCTTCCAGCAGGCTGGCGGCGTCGATGCCGCGCTCACCGAGGCAGGCCACGGTGAGCGTCGACATGTGCAGCGAGTTGAGCCAGGTGGCCCTGGAGAACAGCGGGTCGCCCATGGCCTTCAGGCCGTCACTGGATGGCGTCCGGGCGTTCCTTGCGCCGGTAGGGGAAGACGTCGATCACCTTGCCGGCGCGGATGGCGTCCTGGAGGCTCTTCCAGTAGTCGGCGTCGTAGAGGTCGCCGTGCAGCTGGTTGAACAGCTTGCGCTGGCCGATATCGGCGAACAGGAAGCGCGGGAACTCCTCGGGGAACACGTCGTGCGGGGCCACCGAGTACCAGGGCTCGGAGGACATCTCGTCCTCGGGGTAGCGCGGCGGCGGGATGAAGCGGAAGTTGACCTCGGTGAGGTAGCTGATCTCGTCGTAGTCGTAGAACACCACGCGGCCGTGACGGGTGACGCCGAAGTTCTTCAGCAGCATGTCGCCGGGGAAGATGTTGGCGGCGGCCAGCTGCTTGATGGCCAGGCCGTAGTCGTCCAGCGCCTCGCGCACCTGGGGCTCGCTGGCGCTTTCCAGGTAGATGTTCAGCGGGGTCATGCGGCGCTCGGTCCAGCAGTGGCGGATGAGCACGGTATCGCCTTCCAGCTCGACGGTGGACGGCGCCACCTCCAGCAGCTCGGCCAGGCACTCGGGCTCGAACTTGGCCTTGGGGAAGCGGAAGTCGGCGAACTCCTGGGTATCGGCCATGCGCCCGACGCGGTCGACGCTCTTCACCAGGCGGTACTTCTCGATGACGGTGTTGCGGTCGACGTTCTTCGACGGCGAGAAGCGGTCCTTGATGATCTTGAACACGGTGTTGAAGCCCGGCAGCGTGAACACGCTCATGACCATGCCGCGCACGCCGGGCGCCATGATGAAGCGGTCGTCGGTGTTGGCCAGGTGGTTGATCAGGGCTCGGTAGAACTCGGACTTGCCGTGCTTGTAGAAGCCGATGGAGGTGTACAGCTCGGCGATGTGCTTGCCCGGCAGGATGCGCTTGAGGAAGCCGACGAACTCCGCCGGCACCGGCACGTCCACCATGAAGTAGGAGCGGGTGAAGGAGAAGATGATCGAGACGTCGGCTTCGTCGGTGATCAGCGCGTCCACCTGGATGCCCTTGCCCTCGCGGTGCAGCAGCGGGATGACCAGCGGCCACTGCTCGTCGCGGGTGTAGATGCGGCCCACCAGGTAGGCGCCCTTGTTGCGGTAGAGGGTGGATGAGAACAGCTCGACGCACAGTTCCGGGTCCTTGATCACCCAGTCCGGCAGGCTGTCGCGCAGCTGGGCGACCAGGCGATCGAGGTCGCGCTCCAGGTCGTCGAAGGGCACGGCGAAGCGGTAGTCGTCGAGGATCTGCAGCAGCGCCGCCTTGAGGTCGCCGCGCGGGTGGTAGCTGCGGGTCTGCGGCGCGCGCTCGTGGGGGCGCAGGGACGGCCGCGTGGTGTGGATGAACATGCAGCCGTCGCTGATCAGGTCATGGCTGAACAGGCCGCAGAAGATCGAGTTGAACCAGGTTTCCGAGAGTTCGTCGTCGAAGCGCAGGTCGATCAGCTTGATGTAGGCGCTCTTGACCAGCGGCCACAGCTGCACGTCCAGCAGCACCTCCTCGTCGAAGGCGGCGCGCAGGCGCTCGCCCACTTCGCTTACCTTCTCCTCGTAGAGGGCGATCCGCGCGGCGGCCGCCTGCTGGATCTCCTGCCACTGCGCCTGCTCGAAGCGGGCGCGGGCGCCGTCGGTGATCTGACGGAAATGCTCACGGTAGTCGTCGAAACCATCGAGGATCAGTCGCGCGATATCTGCGGCCGGCCATTGCTGCGCCATGGGGAACACTCAGCTGGGAATTCGGAAGACGGAGCTTAGCCACAGCCCGGCCCGAAAAAAAGCTCCCCCTGCATCAGCCCCGGCCGGACCACTCGCGACCGATGGGTCACGGCGCTCAGGCCAGCCCCCGCGCCTCGAGGAAGGCGGCCAGGTAGTCGATGAACGCCAGCACCTTGCCGGTGGCCCGGCGATGGCTGGGGTAGACGGCGAGGATCTGGTCGCCGAAGGCGTCCGGGTCGATCTCGTGGTCGGCCAGCAGGCGCACCAGGCGGCCATCGGCGATATAGGGCGCGGCGCTCCACAGGGGAGTGTGCAGCACGCCGACCCCGGCCAGGGCGTTGGCCAGCAGCAGGTCGTAGTTGTCGCTCTCCAGGCGCGGGGCGGCAGGCTGGGCCAGGCGCGTGCGCTGGCCGTCGCATTCCACCCACCAGTACTGCCGGCTCAGCGCCGGGTGGCGGTAGGCGAGCCAGTCGTGGCGGTCGAGATCGGCGAGGGTCGGCACGCCCTTGCGTGCCAGGTAGGCGGGGCTGGCGCACAGGGCCAGGCGGTTGCGCCCGACCACCCGGGCGATCAGCCCCGGCAGGTCGCTCTGCCCCTCGCGCAGGGCCAGGTCGTAGCCCGCCTCCACCAGGTCGACGAAGGCGTCGCACAGATCGACCCGCAGGCTGATCTGCGGGTAGGCGGCGAGAAAGCCCGCGCACACCTCATCGAGGAAGGCGCGGCTGAAGGCCAGCGGCGCGGTCATCCGCAGGCTGCCCTGCAGGCCGTGCTGCAGCTGGCCGATCTCCTCGCCCACATCGTGCAGGCGCTGCAGCAGCTGGCGCGCGGTCTCCAGGTAGAGGCGCCCCGCTTCGGTGAGGACGATGCGCCGGGTGCTGCGCTCGAACAGGCGCGCACCCAGCTCGGCCTCCAGGTGGCTGACGGCCTTGGTCAGCGCCGAGGGGGTCTTGCCCAGTTGCTCGGCGGCACGGCTGAAACTGCCCTGTTCGGCGGTGGCGACGAACATGGCGATGGCACCGAGCTTGTCCATGGTTTTTCCATTCCGGCAAAAGGGTTTTGCACGCTGCCGGCGTTCTGCCAGCCCCGGGGAGCCGCTAGTCTCGCTGGCAGACCGACAAAAACAAAGGGGGAGCCCGTGAAAAACTTCGTTCCACGACTACTGGCGGCTGCGGTGGCTTTTTCATCGATGGAAGCCATGGCCGGCGCCGACATGGTGCTGTTCAACGGCAAGGTGTTCACCGCCGACAAGGCCCGCCCCATGGTGCAGGCCATCGCCGTGGAGAACGGCAAGGTGCTGGCGGTGGGCAGCGATGCCGAGATCAAGGCCCTCGCGGACGCCTCCACCCAGCGCATCGACCTCGGCGGCAAGGCGCTGATGCCGGGCCTGATCGACACCCACTCCCACGCCATCTTCGGCGGCCTGGAGATGTCCACCGCCAACATGGGTGACGAGCAGGTGAGCCTGGATGAGTTGGAAAAACGCCTGCGCACCTGGCGCGACGACGGCACCGCGCGCCACGGCGACACCCTCTACGTCGGGGGCATGACCTCCGCCTACTGGGCCCAGGCCGAGGCCATGGGCCAGCGCTTCGACCAGGGCGAGTGGGCCGGGGTGCCCATCGTCTTCGTCGGCAGCGACCACCACACCGCCTGGGCCAACGCGGCCATGCGCAAGCGCGCCGGCATCGACGCCAAGCTGGTCGAGTCCCTCCCCGAGGCCGAGCGCGGCACCATCGGCCTGGGCAAGGACGGCGCGCCCAACGGCTTCCTGGTGGACGCCGGCTGGGACCGCGTCGCCGCCGTGCTGCCGCCCATGGACCCGGCCCTGCTGCTGCGCGCCGGCGAGAACGCGGTGCGCACCAACAACAGCCTGGGCATCACGGCGTGGATGGACCCGGCCGCCAACGGCGCCCCCGGCGAGCCCCTGTTCGCCCTCAAGCCCACGGAGAAGTCCGTCGGCGTGCTGCCGGTGTACAAGGCGCTGGCCGAGAAAGGCGAGCTGACCGCCCACGTCGCCGCGCTCTTGGTGGCCCACCCGAAGAGCCGCCCCGCCGACCTGGACACCCTGGAAAAGGTGCGCCGGCAGTTCCAGGGCATCGACAACCTGAGCCTGCCGGGGATCAAGATCTTCGCCGACGGCGTGCTGGAGTACCCGGCGCAGAGCGCGGCGCTGATCGACCCGTACAGCAACAGCCACAAGCAGGGCGAGCTGCTGATCGACCCGGCGCAGTTCGGCGAGCTGGTCAGCGCGGCGGATGCGCGCGGCTGGCTGGTGCACATCCACGCCATCGGCGACCGTGCGGTGCGCGAGGCGCTCAACGGCATCGAGCAGGCCCGCCGCGACCGGCAGAGCGGCATCACCCACTCGATCACCCACCTGCAACTGGTGAACCCCAAGGAGTTCGCGCGCTTCAAGCCGCTCGACGTGATCGCCTCCATGCAGCTGCTCTGGGCCGCCGGCGACGACTACACGCTGGACATGGTCAAGCCCTACGTCAGCGCCTTCGCCTTCCGCTACCAGTACCCGGCGCACTCGCTGCTGCAGCAGGGCGCGACCATCGCCGGCGCCAGCGACTGGCCGGTGTCCTCGCCCAACCCCTGGGCGGCCATGGCCCAGGCGGTGACCCGCGAAGGCGAGAAAGGCGTGCTCAACGCCGAGGAACGCCTGGACCGCGACACCATGTTCTACGCCTACACCCTCAACGCCGCGCGGACCATCGGCCAGGAGCAGCACATCGGCTCGCTGGCCGCCGGCAAGCAGGCCGACTTCATCCTCCTCGACCGCGACGTGTTCACCGTGGACGCCAAGGCCCTGGCCGAAACCCAGGTGCTCAAGACCTGGTTCGGCGGCCGCGAGGTCTACACCGCCGCCCGATAACAAGACCGCACCACGCTGCTGCCTGGCCCCCGCTGCATGGGGGTCGGGCTAAGCCTTGCCCTTCATCTGCCCATAACAACCACAAGATCGGGAATCCACCATGAAGCGTTCCACCACCCTCCTCCTCGCCGGCCTCGCCCTGGCCCCGCTGTGCAGCCAGGCCGCGCTGCCGATCACCGACGACTTCGCCGTCGCGGTCGACCTCAACCTGGCCAGCGACTACCGCACCCGCGGCATCTCGCAGACCCAGGGCGACCCCGCCATCCAGGCCGGCGCCACGCTGCTGCATGCCAGCGGCCTCTACGCCGGCGCCTGGACCTCCAACGTCGACTTCGGCTTCGGCCTCAAGACCCGCCAGGAGGTGGACTACTACGCCGGCTGGTTCTGGCAGGCCACGGACGCGGTGAGCCTCGACCTGGGCGTGATCAAGTACGCCTACCCGAAGGAAAGCCAGTTCAACCAGAGCGAGGTGTACGCCATCCTCAGCGCGTACGGCTTCAAGGCCGCCGCCTATTACTCGGACGATGCGCCGAACATCATCGGCGAGGACCAGGACACCCTCTACACCTGGGTTGGCTACGAGACCCAGCTGCCCCTGGAGGTGGGCCTGGAGCTGCGCTACGGGCGCATGGACTTCAAGGACCCGCTGTTCTGGTCGCGCAACGGCACCGGCAGCGAGTCGTACCGCGAGTGGGAAGCCAAGCTGACCCGCGACTTCCTCGGCGTCACCTGGGGCCTCGCCTACGTCGACACCGACCTCTCGGAAAGCCAGTGCGCCAGCAACTACGGCTTCACCGACACCTGCAGCGCGACGGTGGTGGCGAGCGTCAGCAAGTCGTTCTGACAGGCCCTGTAGGGGCGAATTCATTCGCCCAAGGCGCGCGCAGCGGGCCCGACGACAGCATGGGTTTCGCTGCGCTCTGGCTCTTCTGTGGGAGCGAATTCATTCGCGAAATGGGTCAGCGCCGTTGCGTTGGGCCTCGCTACGCTCGGCACCAACCTACGGGCTCGGGAAGGGTGGACCGCGCTTAATCGGTCCACCGTCGGGACCATCCGTAACTTCCAAAGCCAGGACCCTGTAGGGGCGAATTCATTCGCCAAGGCACGCGCAGCGGGCCCAACGACAGCATGGGTTTCGCTGCGCTCTACCCATCCTACGGGTGGGAGCGAATTCATTCGCGATGGCCCGGCCATCAAGCGATCCCCTGCTCCTGCATATACGCCTCCAGCATCTCGATGAACGCCCGGACCTTGCGGGTACGGCGGCGGTGGGAGAGGTAGAGCACATGCACCCAGGGGCCGAAGACATCGGGCTCCAGCAGGTACTCGGGCATCACCCGCACCAGTTGGCCGCTGGCCAGGTACGGCTTGGCGCTCCAGCGTGGGAGCGGCTGCAGGCCGTGGCCGCGCAGCAGGCAGGCGAGCAGGAAGTCGTAGTTGTCGCTGGCCAGGTGCGCCACCGGATGGGCCAGGCGGATGCGCTCCTCGCCCAGGCGCAGCCACCAGAAGTGCCGGTTGAGCATGGGGTGCTGGAAGATCAGCCAGTCATGCTGCTGGAAGTTCTCCAGGGTCACCCCCATGCCCTTGCGTTCCAGGTATCCCGGGGTGCAGCACAGGTAGACGCGGTTATCGGCCAGGGGCCTGGCGATCAGCCCCGGCAGGTCGGTGGGGCCGTCGCGCAGGGCCAGGTCGTAGCCGCCATCGATCAGGTCGACGAAGGCGTCGTTGAGGTCCACTTCCAGGCGCACCTGGGGATGGGCGTCCATGTAGCGGCAGCAGACCTCGTTGAGGAAGGCCGGGCCGAAGGACGGCGGCGCGGTGAGGCGCAGGGTGCCACGCAGCTCGTGCTGCAGCTGGTCCACTTCCTCACCGGCCAGTTGCAGTTGCATCAGTGCCTGGCGCGCGCCTTCCAGGTAGATGTGCCCGGCCTCGGTCAGCGCCATGCGCCGGGTGGTGCGCTCGAACAGGCGCACTCCCAGTTCGGATTCCAGATGGCCCACCGCCTTGGTCAGCGCCGAAGGCGTCTTGCCCAGGTGCTCGGCCGCGCGGCTGAAGCTGCCGTGCTCGGCGGTGGCGATGAACATCGAGAGGGCACTGAGCTTGTCCATCGACCTGTTCCGATTCGGCATAGAAGTTGTGCGCGAACATAGCATTCTGCCGCCGCGCCGGCTTGGTTAGGCTCAGCGCCAGACCAACAAGAACCGGAACCCAGCCGATGAAACGCCTCGCCCCCACCCTCCTGGCCACCGCCCTGATCTGTGCCTCCATGGAAAGCATGGCGGCGGTGGACCTGATCCTGCACAACGCCAAGGTCTATACCGCCGAACCCGGCCAACCCCTGCAGCAGGCCGTGGCCGTGGAGGACGGCAAGATCCGTGCGGTGGGCAGCGATGCCGACATGCTGCGCCTCAGGGAGGCCGGCACCCGCGTCGTCGACCTGGGCGGCAAGGTGCTGATGCCCGGCTTCGTCGACTCCCACTCCCATGCGGTCATGGGGGGCCTGGAACTGGCGGCGGCCAACATCGACACCCAGCTCCTGCCCATGGACGAGTTGGAGCGCCGCCTGCGCCAGTGGCGCGACGACGGCAAGGCACGCCAGGGCGACATCCTCAGCGTCGGCGGCCTGCCCTCGGCCTACTGGAGCCAGGTGGCGGAGTTCGAGCGACGCTTCAACCAGGGCGAATGGAAGGACGTGCCCATCGCCTTCATCGGCTGGGACCAGCACACCGGCTGGGTCAACCAGGCCATGCTGAAACGCGCCGGCATCGATGCCGACACGGTGAAAGCCCTCAAGGGCGAACAGCTGGCCACCGTCGGCCACCACGAAGACATGCGCCCCAACGGCTTCCTCGCCGACGCCGGCCTCGACCCGGTGCTGGCGCAATACCCGACGGCGACACCCGAGCAGTTGCTGGAAGCCGGTCGCGCGGCCCTGCGCTACAACCTCAGCCTGGGCATCACCGCCTGGATGGACCCGGCCGCCAACGCCGCCCCCGGCGAGCCGTTGTTCGACTTCAAGCCCACCGCCCAGACCCTCGGCATCCTGCCGGTGTACAAGGCCATGGCCGAAAAGGGTGAACTGACCGCCCACGTCGCCGCCTTGCTGGTGGCCCACCCGAAGAGCCGCCCGGCCGACCTGGACACCCTCGAGCAGGTGCGCCGGCAGTTCCAGGGCGTGCCCAACCTGAGCCTGCCGGGGATCAAGATCTTCGCCGACGGCGTGCCCGAATACCCGGCGCAGACCGCCGCCCTGCTGGAGCCCTACAAGAATTCCAAAAAGTACGGCGAGCTGCTGATCGACCCGGCGCACTTCGGCGAACTGGTCAGCGCGGTCGATGCCCGTGGCTGGCTGGTGCACGTGCACGCCATCGGTGACCGCGCGGTGCGCGAATCCCTCAACGGCATCGAGCAGGCACGCCGCGACCGGCACAGCGGCATCCCCCACTCCATCACCCACCTGCAGATGGTCAACCCCAAGGAGTTCGCCCGCTTCAAGCCGCTCGACGTGATCGCCTCCATGCAGCTCTACTGGGCCAGCGCCGACGACGCCACCCTCGACCTGGTGCAGCCCTACATCAGCGCCATGGCCTTCCAGTACCAGTACCCGGCCCGCTCGCTGCTGAAGAACGGCGCCACCCTCGCCGGCGCCAGCGACTGGCCGGTGACCACGCCGCAACCCTGGAAGGCGATCTACCAGGCCGTCAGCCGCAAGGGGCCCAAGGGCGTGCTCAACCCGAGCGAGGAAATCGACCGGGAGACCATGTTCCAGGCCTACACCCTCAACGCCGCGCGCACCATCGGCCAGGACAAGCTGATCGGCTCGCTGGCCCCCGGCAAGCAGGCGGACCTGATCCTGCTGGACCGCGACGTGTTCCAGGTGGAGCCCGAGGCCCTGCGCGACACCCAGGTGCTGAAGACCTGGTTCGCCGGCCGCGAAGTCTTCGAAGCCGCCCTGTAACGGCCCCGCCCCGGCGCCCTTGTGGGAGCGGATTCATCCGCGATGCCCCGCCCCACAACGCCGGGTTTCACCAGGATGAACGCGTGCCGTAGGGTGTGCCGTGCGCACCTCCGCTCGGTGCTTCCGGCGGGCTCCAGGTGCGCGCAGCACACCCTACATCCGGAATGAGCGGCTGCTGCATGCGCCGAGGTCTGATAGTGGGACCCAAAAGCAAAGCCACGCACCACGAACATGGATGTTTACTCGCCCGGCGAACCACCCGCCCCCACAACGCCCAGCCCAGACGCCTCGCCGAACTGTGCCGTCGATTTGAGCGCAAGGTGTCGATTGCGCCGCTGCCGGGGCGGCGTAAGCTGTGCCGCTCCTGCCTCGGAGCCCCTTCATGAAACCCGCTGATCTCGTCCGCCTGTTGAGCCTCGCCGCCATCTGGGGCGCCAGTTTCCTGTTCATGCGCGTGCTGGTGCCGGTGATCGGCGCGTTGCCGACGGCGTTCTTCCGCGTGGCCATTTCGGCCATCGGCCTGGTGGCGATCCTGGCGCTGCTGCGGGTGACCTGGGACTTCCGCGGCAAGCTGGGCAAGATCCTGCTGATTGGCGTGGTCAGCTCGGGCATTCCCGCCGCCATGTACGCGCTCGCCGCCGAGGTGCTGCCGGCGGGCTACTCGGCCATCTTCAACGCCACCACGCCATTGATGGGCGTGCTGATCGGCGGGTTGTTCTTCGGCGAGAAGCTGACCCTGCCCAAGGCCGCCGGCGTGCTGCTGGGCCTGGCCGGCGTGGCGGTGCTGACCGGCGCCGGGCCGGTGGCCTTCGACGCCGACCTGCTGCGCGGTGCCCTGGCCTGCCTGATGGCGACCACCTGCTACGGCTTCGCCGGGTTCTTCACCAAGCGCTGGATCAACGATGCCGGTGGGCTGGACAGCGGCCTCTCGGCCTTCGGCGCCCAGGCCGGCGCGACGCTGTGCCTGCTGCCGATCTTCCTCGCCAGCAGCCACGCCATGCCCCTGGCGCCCCTGGCCGAGCCGGGCATCTGGCTCGCGCTGGCCGGGCTGGGGCTGCTGTGCACCTCGTTCGCCTACGTCATCTACTTCCGCCTGATCGCCAACGTCGGCCCGGTGAAGACCATGACGGTGACCTTCCTCATCCCGCTGTTCGGGGTGTTCTGGGGCGCGCTGCTGCTGGACGAGTCGCTGTCCTGGGCGCACCTGCAGGGCGGCGTGCTGATCGCCCTGGCGCTGTGGCTGGTGCTGCGCCCGACGGTGGCGGCGGTCGAGGTGGAGCGGGCGTCGTAGGGGTTGCCGGCTGGTCGGTTGGGCGAATGAATTCGCCCCTACGGGGGTTGCCCCGCCCTGCGCATGGCCACAGCTGGCGGTCGGGTGAAACCGGTTTTGCGGTGCAGCCCGATCGCGGATGAATCCGCTCCCACAAGGAATGCCTCGGCGAACCTCGCAGGTCGGTTGATACGTGGCGTTGCGGTGCAACCCGATCGCGAACGAATTCGCTCCCACAAGAAAAACGCCCCGGCAAGCCGGGGCGTTGGTGTTTCAGCGCGGGGTCATTTGCCGGTCTTGACGGTGTTCCAGGTGCGGGTGCGCACGCGGTCGATCTTCAGCGGCATGGATTCCAGGGCGAACAGCTTGGCCATGACGTCGGCCGGCGGGTAGATCGCCGGGTCGGCCTTGATCTCGGCTTCCACCAGCGGTTCGGCGGCGTTGTTGCCGTTGGCGTAGTGCACGTAGTTGCTGACGCCGGCGATCACCTCGGGACGCAGCAGGTAGTTCATGAAGGCGTAGCCGGCCTTCTCGTCGGGCGCGTCCACCGGCATGGCGACCATGTCGAACCACATCGGCGAGCCTTCCTTGGGCGTGGAGTACTTGATCTCGACGCCGTTGCCGGCCTCCTTGGCGCGGGTGGCGGCCTGGAGGATGTCGCCGGAGAAGCCGACGGCCACGCAGATCTCGCCGTTGGCCAGGTCACCCACGTACTTGGATGAGTGGAAGTAGCGCACGAAGGGGCGGACCTTGAGCAGCGCGGCCTCGGCGGTCTTGTAGTCCTCCGGCTTCTTGCTGTGGTGCGGCAGGCCCAGGTAGTTGAGGGTGATGGGCAGCAGCTCGGGGCCGTTGTCGAGGATGGCGACGCCGCACTTGGCGAGCTTCTCCATGTTCTCGGGCTTGAAGATCAGGTCCCAGGAATCCAGCGGCGCGTTGTCGCCGAGCACTTCCTTGACCTTGGCCGGGTTGTAGCCGATGCCGGTGCTGCCCCAGAGGTAGGGGAAGCCGTGTTCGTTGCCCGGGTCGTTGACTTCCAGGGCCTTGAGCAGCGCCGGGTTGAGGTTCTTCCAGTTGGGCAGCTGGCTCTTGTCGAGCTTCTTCAGCGCACCGGCCTGGATCTGCTTGGCCATGTAGTGGTTGGACGGGACGACGATGTCGTAGCCGGATTTGCCGGTCATCAGCTTGCCGTCGAGGGTCTCGTTGCTGTCGTAGACGTCGTAGGTGGCCTGGATTCCGGTCTCCTTGCTGAACGTGGCGACGGTATCCGGCGCGATGTAGTCGGTCCAGTTGTAGATCTTCACCGTGTCGGCGGCCTGTGCAGCTCCGGACACGGCGAGGGTCAGGAGCAGAGGCGCGAAGGAACTTCTCATTGTCTTTGTTTCCTGGCTGCGAGTTGGGAATCGGGGCACGGCAAGCGTAGTCGATACCGGCGTTGCGCCAGCTTTACCGCGGTGGCCGGGCGAGACAATCACACCAAAGTCCCAGCGGACCCGCGAGGAAGAACGCCACTGGCGAAAACCGCCGATCCGGCCTTTGCCCGCCGGGGTGGTGTCTACACTTGCGCGGTAACCAGGGACCGGCGCCCATGGCCCGGTCCGGCCTCGCAAGGAACCCCGCATGCTCCAGTCCGTATCGCCGAAGAACGACCTGCCGCGCACACCCGAATCCGAGGAGCCCCCCAAGAGCGGCCTGTTCAGCCCCTTCACCATCACCGCGTTCCGCATCATCTGGATCGCCAACCTGTTCGCCAACCTGGGCACCTGGGCGCAGTCGGTGGCCGCCGCCTGGGTGGTGACCGAGGCCCACGCCAGCCCGCCGACGGTGGCGATGATCCAGGTCGCCGCCGCGTTGCCGCTGGTGCTGCTGTCGATCATGTCCGGGGTGCTGGCCGACAACCACGACCGCCGCAAGATCATGATGGCGGGCCTGGCCTTCGAGATGAGCGGCGCGACCTTCCTCACCGCCATGGCCTTCTTCGGCTACCTGGACCCGCTGCTGCTGATCGTCTCGATCCTGTGGATCTCCATCGGCGGCTCCATCACCATCCCGGCCTGGCAGGCGGCGGTGAACGAGCAGGTGCCGGCGAAGATGGTGGGCGATGCGGTGCTGCTCAACAGCGTCAACTACAACGTCGCGCGCGCCGCCGGCCCGGCCATCGGCGGGCTGATGCTCAGCGCGGTGGGGCCGGCCTGGGTCTTTCTGTTCAACTGCCTGTGCTACCTGGGGCTGATCTGGGCCATCTGGCGCTGGCGCCGGGAACTGCCGGTGCGCAGCCTGCCGCCGGAGCGGCTGATGGAGGGCGTGGTCGCCGCGCTGCGCTTCACCCAGTACTCCAGCGTCACCCGCCTGGTGATGCTGCGCTCGTTCTCCTTCGGCATCTCCGCCTCCGCCGTATGGGCGCTGCTGCCGCTGCTGGCGCACCGCAACCCGGACGGCGACGCGGCGGTGTACGGCTACATGCTCGGCGCCCTGGGCGTGGGGGCGATCCTCGGCAGCCTGGGGGTGAACCTGGCGCGACGCGGCGTCGGCACCAGCCGCCTGATCAGCTTCGCCGGCCTGCTGCTGGGCCTGGTGCTGCTGGCGCTGGGCTCGCTGGACAGCCTCTGGGTGATCTTCCCGGCGCTGGTGCTGGGCGGCGCCTGCTGGATCGCGGCGGTGGCCAGCTACAACTCGGCGGTGCAGATCCTGGTGCCGGACTGGGTCAAGGCGCGCGCCCTGGCGCTGTACCAGACGGCGCTCTACGGCGGCCTGGCGCTGGGCTCGTTCCTCTGGGGCCACCTGGCGGAAACCATGGGGGTGAAGGGCGCGCTGTTCGCCGCAGGCTGCCTGATGATCGCCTGCGCCTTCCTGCTCTATCAGTCGCGCCTGCCGGAGCTGGACGCCACCAGCATCGCCCACGCGGTGACCACCCTGCCCGGCCAGCCCACCTTCGTCTTCAACCCCGGCCGTGGCTCGGTGCTGGTGACCATCGAATACCGCATCCCGGTGGAGCGCACCCGCGACTTCGTCCGCGCCATGCAGATCCTCCGCCGCCTGCGCCTGCGCAACGGCGCCGACCGCTGGGCGCTGTACCGCGACACCAGCGACCAGGAGAACTGGCAGGAAATCCTGCTGGTGGACAACTGGCTGCAGCACCTGCGCATGCTCGACCGCCTGACCATCGCCGACAAGGCGATCATCGACAACGTGACCATGCTCCACGAAGGCGAGGAGCCGCCACGGGTGAGGCACGGGGTCAGCTATGAGTCGGGGAGTTATGAAGCAAAGGCAGCTGGAAGCTAGAAGCGGGAAGCGGGAAGCGGGAAGCGGGAAGCGGGAAGCGGGAAGCGGCTTTGTAGGATGGCGTAGAGCGGAGCGAAACCCATGCTGCCAGGGACCGCCTCGCGCTCCCGGGCGAATGAATTCGCCCCTACAAGGGAAAACCGTCGGATAGGTGCCAGCCCCATCGCGAATGAATTCGCTCCCACTAAGGAGGGCTTGTGCCGGGTGGGATGCGGGGGTGCACCGGTGGCCTGGCTGGGCGAATGAATTCGCCCCTACAAGGGAAACCCGGCGGATAGGTGCCAGCCCCATCGCGAATGAATTCGCTCCCACTAAGGAGGGCTTGTGCCGGGTGGGATGCGGGGGTGCACCGGTGGCCTGGCTGGGCGAATGAATTCGCCCCTACGCGGGTTGCACCCGCCCTGCCGGTTCGGCGTTAAACCCGGCACATCGGCGCCGGGATTTCGCGAATGAATTCGCTCCCACAAGTGCGCATGCCCCCAGCGAGCCGGGGGCATGCTGGCAGGCCTTACTGCTGCAGTTCCTGCTCGGTGAACAGGCCGTCGAAGAGCATGGTGGAGAGGTAGCGCTCGCCGGAGTCGGGGAGGATGACGACGAGGGTCTTGCCCTGCATCTCCGGCTTCTCCGCCAGGCGCACGGCGACGGCCATGGCGGCGCCGCCGGAGATGCCGCAGAGGATGCCTTCCTCGCGCATCAGGCGCAGGGCCATCGCCTTGGACTCGTCGTCGGTGATCTGCTCGACGCGGTCGACGATGGACAGGTCGAGGTTCTTCGGCACGAAGCCCGCGCCTATGCCCTGGATCTTGTGCGGGCTGGGCTTGACCTCTTCGCCGGCCAGGGTCTGGCTGATCACCGGCGAGGTGACCGGCTCGACCGCCACCGAGAGGATCGGCTTGTTGCACTGCTGCTTGATGTAGCGCGACACGCCGGTGATGGTGCCGCCGGTACCGACGCCCGCCACCAGCACGTCCACCGCGCCGTCGGTGTCGTTCCAGATCTCAGGGCCGGTGGTCTTCTCGTGGATGGCCGGGTTGGCCGGGTTCTCGAACTGTTGCAGCAGCAGGTACTGCTCGGGGTTGCCGGCGGCGATCTCGGCGGCCTTCTCGATGGCCCCTTTCATGCCCTTGGCCGGCTCGGTGAGCACCAGCTCGGCGCCGAGCGCCTTGAGCACCTTGCGACGCTCCAGGCTCATGGAGGACGGCATGGTGAGGATCAGCTTGTAGCCACGGGCGGCGGCGACGAAGGCCAGGCCGATGCCGGTGTTGCCGGAGGTGGGCTCCACCAGGGTCATGCCGGGGCGCAGGCGCCCATGCTCCTCGGCGTCCCAGATCATGTTCGCGCCGATGCGGCACTTCACCGAATAGGCGGGGTTGCGCCCCTCGACCTTGGCGAGGATGGTCACGCCCTTCGGGCCGAGCCGGTTGACCATCACCAGGGGCGTATTGCCGATGGCTTTGGAGTTGTCTGCATAGATACGGGTCATGGGCCTGTCCTTAGAGGTGGCGGGCGGTTGGAAGGCGACCAGCCTATGCCCGCGCGCCAGTGCAGTCCAGCCGAACTCATTGCAGTGGGCGGCAGTCCATGAAAGAGAATCGCCCCCGGCGGATGCCCCCATGAAAAGACGCTACAGCCTGCCCCTCGGGGCGCTCTTCACCCTCGTCCTGCTGCTGGTGGTGGCGCACTTCGCGCTGCCCTGGCTGATCCGCGACTACCTCAACGGCAAGCTCGCCGACATGGGCGAGTACCGCGGCCATATCGCCGATGTCGACCTGGCCTGGTGGCGCGGCGCCTATCGCATCAACGGCCTGTCCATCGTCAAGGCCGACGGCGCGATCCCGGTGCCGCTGCTGGAGGCCCCGGGCATCGACCTGGCGGTGAGCTGGCACTCGCTCTGGTACGACCACAGCGTGGTGGCGCGGGTGATCTTCGAGGCGCCGGAGGTGAACTTCGTCGACGGCGGCAAGAACAAGCAGGACTCGCAGACCGGTGCCGGCACCGACTGGCGCGACCAGTTGAACAAGCTGCTGCCCATCACCCTCGACGAGGTGCGCGTGGTCAACGGCCGCATCGCCTTCCACAACTTCAGCTCGACGCCCAAGGTGGACATCGACGCCAGCGAGGTGAACGCCAGCCTCTACAACCTGACCAACGTCGCCGACGACAGCGGCGAGCGCGTGGCGCGCTTCGAGGGCCGGGCGCAACTGCTCGGCCACGCGCCGCTGGAGGTGGAGGCGCGCTTCGACCCGTTCAAGAACTTCGAGGATTTCGAGCTGCGCCTGCGCGCCCGCGACGTCGACCTGCCCCGGCTCAACGACTTCTCCCGCGCCTACGGCAAGTTCGACTTCAAGGCCGGCAGCGGCGACCTGGTGATCGAGGCCCGTGCCGATAACGCCCAGCTCAGCGGCTACATCAAGCCGCTGCTGCGCAACGTCGATGTCTTCGACTGGGAGCAGGACGTGGAGAACGACGACAAGGGCTTCCTCCGTTCCTTGTGGGAGGCCCTGGTGGGCGGCGGCGAGACGGTGCTGAAGAACCAGCAGCGCGACCAGTTCGCCACCCGCGTGGAACTCAGCGGCAACGTGCATCGCCAGGACATCAGCGCCTTCCAGGCCTTCCTGTCGATCCTGCGCAACGCCTTCATCGAAGCCTTCACCACCCGCTTCGAAC
This sequence comes from Pseudomonas sp. Pc102, assembly GCF_018408275.1. Lineage (NCBI taxonomy): Bacteria > Pseudomonadati > Pseudomonadota > Gammaproteobacteria > Pseudomonadales > Pseudomonadaceae > Pseudomonas > Pseudomonas sp. Pc102. Next base: position 4,474,652 of record NZ_AP021905.1, read on the forward strand.
GCCCGCCGCCGGAGAAGAACGACTGACGGCCGGCCCCCTCGCCGATGAATCCGCTCCCAGAGGGCAGGCCAGCCTGTTGCCGAAGGTGACAGCCGCCCGCCTGCCAGGCCCGTGCTTGAGCCACCGCCCATCGCAGGTCGGGGTACGCGCCGGGCCGGGAGTGTCTAGGCTGGAAGGAGAGTGACCGCCCATTCAGTGACTGAATGCCCCGTCTGCGTTCACAGTGCGCCGGGCCGCGCGTTATAGTCGGCCTTTCCGTAAATACCGAAGGCCCCGGCCGAGCCGGGCGTTACCGTTCGAGGATTCCCTGATGAAGTTCGAAGGCACCCAGTCCTACGTCGCCACCGACGACCTCAAGCTTGCGGTCAACGCCGCCATCACCCTGCAACGCCCGCTGCTGGTCAAGGGCGAGCCGGGCACCGGCAAGACCATGCTCGCCGAGCAACTGGCCGAATCCTTCGGTGCCCGCCTGATCACCTGGCACATCAAGTCCACCACCAAGGCGCACCAGGGCCTGTACGAGTACGACGCGGTCAGCCGCCTGCGCGACTCGCAGCTGAATTCCGAGAAGGTCCACGACGTTCGCAACTACATCAAGAAGGGCAAGCTGTGGGAGGCGTTCGAGTCCGAAGAGCGCGTGATCCTGCTGATCGACGAGATCGACAAGGCCGACATCGAGTTCCCCAACGACCTGTTGCAGGAACTCGACAAGATGGAGTTCTACGTCTACGAGACCAACGAGACGATCAAGGCCAAGCAGCGCCCGATCATCATCATCACCTCCAACAACGAGAAGGAACTGCCGGACGCCTTCCTGCGCCGCTGCTTCTTCCACTACATCGCCTTCCCGGATCGCGAGACCCTGCAGAAGATCGTCGATGTGCACTACCCCAACATCAAGAAGGACCTGGTCGCCGAGGCGCTGGACGTGTTCTTCGACGTGCGCAAGGTGCCGGGCCTGAAGAAGAAGCCCTCCACCAGCGAGCTGGTCGACTGGCTGAAGCTGCTGATGGCCGACAACATCGGCGAAGCCGTGCTGCGCGAGCGCGACCCCACCAAGGCCATCCCGCCCCTGGCCGGCGCCCTGGTGAAGAACGAGCAGGACGTGCAGCTGCTCGAACGCCTGGCGTTCATGAGCCGCCGCGCCAGCCGCTGAAGCTGCGATGGACCTCGAGCGGATCAGACGCAAGCGCCAGAAGAACGTTCAGGAGCAGGCCCTGCTCCGGCGTGAAGGGCTGCGACTGACCGCCGAGTACTACCGCAACCAACCAGACGAATTGCCTCGCGTGCTCCTGCACCACCCGCAGGCACTGGGGATCGACTGGAGCAGCACCATCATGGTCGACCTGCATATAGAGCATTACGGCGGTCATTCAGTCAGAGGCCTGCTGCTGACCCAAGACTGCCGGTTCATTGAGTTCGACCTCGATACCAACGAGGACTACTCCGAGCTGGATGCCAAAGGCCGCAACCTTTGGCATGACGTGACAGAGCAGACCTCGACCTCCCGCCATAACCGCGGGACGGGTGTCAGCGACGGTGCCTGGGCCCTGGAAGTCCAACGCCAGCTCAACGGAGAGGCCAGCGAGAATGCATAACGGCAGCTGCCTGTGCGGCGCGGTGAAGTACCAGATCGACGCGCCCATCGAATCCGCCACCCATTGCCATTGCAGCCAGTGCCGCAAGGGCCATGGCGCCGCGTTCGCCACCTACGGCAACGTGCGCTGGAGCAGCTTCCGCTGGACCGCGGGCGAGGACCTGGTGACCCGTTATCACTCCAGCCCCGGCGTCACCCGCAGCTTCTGCCGGCAGTGCGGCGCCACCCTGCAGTGGTACAGCGACAACGCCCACCCCAACTGGGTGTCGATCGCCCTGGGCACGCTGGATTCGCCCCTGGGCGAGATCCCGCAGAAACACATCTACCCCGAATCCAAGGCCGACTGGTACGCAATAGCCGACGGCCTGCCCCGGGAACCCCGTTCCTGAGGCCAACCAGCAAGAGGGCGCAGCCATGCTGCTCAACCTGTTCAACGAAATGCGCGCGGCCAAGGTGCCGGTCTCCGTCCGCGAGCTGCTGGACCTGATCAACGCGCTGAAGCACAACGTGGTGTTCGCCGACATGGACGAGTTCTACTTCCTGTCGCGCACCATCCTGGTCAAGGACGAGCGCCATTTCGACAAGTTCGACCGGGCCTTCGGCGCCTACTTCAAGGGCCTGGAAAACCTCAACCAGCACATCGAGGCGCTGATCCCCGAGGAATGGCTGCGCAAGGAGTTCGAGCGCATGCTGACCGACGAGGAGCGCGCGCAGATCCAGTCCCTCGGTGGCCTGGACAAGCTCATCGAAGAGTTCAAGAAGCGCCTGGAAGAACAGAAGGAACGCCACGCCGGCGGCAACAAGTGGATCGGCACCGGCGGCACCAGCCCCTTCGGCTCCGGCGGCTTCAACCCCGAGGGCATCCGCGTCGGCGACGCCGGCAAGCGCCAGGGCAAGGCCGCCAAGGTGTGGGACCAGCGCGAGTACAAGAACCTCGACGACCAGGTGGAACTGGGCACCCGCAACATCAAGGTCGCCCTGCGCCGCCTGCGCAAGTTCGCCCGCCAGGGCGCCCAGGACGAACTCGACCTGGACGGCACCATCGACCACACCGCCCGCGACGCCGGCCTGCTCAACATCCAGATGCGCCCCGAACGCCGCAACAGCGTGAAGCTCCTGCTGCTGCTGGACATCGGCGGCTCCATGGACGCCCACGTGAAGGTCTGCGAAGAACTCTTCTCCGCCTGCAAGACCGAGTTCAAGCACCTCGAGTACTTCTACTTCCACAACTGCGTGTACGAATCGGTGTGGAAGAACAACCTGCGCCGCACCTCCGAACGCACCTCCACCCTGGACCTGCTGCACAAGTACGGCCCGGACTACAAGGTGGTGTTCGTCGGCGACGCCGCCATGGCCCCCTACGAAATCACCCAGGCCGGCGGCAGCGTCGAGCACTGGAACGAGGAGCCGGGCTATGTGTGGATCAAGCGCTTCATGGAGAAGTACAAGAAGCTCATCTGGATCAACCCCTACCCCAAGGACACTTGGAACTACACTGCCTCGACCAACATCGTGCGCGAGCTGATCGAGGACCAGATGTACCCGCTGACGCTGAGCGGGCTGGAGGAGGGGATGAAGTTCCTGTCGAAGTGAAACGAAAACGGGCCCGGAAGGGCCCTTTTCCTTGACTGCTCTCGTGCTTTCAGAGGCCTGACAGAGCGCTACTGATTCACCTTTTTCGCCTTGCGCGGCGAAACCATAAATAGCAAAAGAGCGCGATCCAGGGGCCGTACTCACTGCGGACGGAGCTTCTATTGATCCACCGCCGGCGGTATGGACTGTGCGTTATGTTTCCGCAGGAAAGCCAATATTCGTGGCCGACTGTCGAAATACCGGTCGCTGTCGAACAGAAGTGAACCTTGCTCAGATATCGAGGCGTTCACATCAGCACCGCGCTCGATCAGCAACTCCAGCAGTTCCAGATGGCCGGCAGCACGCTCCATGAAGTCTTCGTCCTGCCAGAGCAAAGCCGCGCCCGTGGGCGTCAAATCCAGCAAAGAGCGCAAGATTGAGGCTCGCTGCTTACCACCATAGATAACAATCAGTCGCGCGAACTCGCATAACTCAACCAGGCATGGGGATAGATCAATCCCTCGTGCCAACGCGGCCTTGATCGACTTCTCCAGCCCGTATTCCAGAAGTTTAAGAATCAGCGGCTGGCCATCTACCTCTATATCCAGACTGGCACCTGCCTTGATACGCGTAGCCAAACGTACATCTTCACTATCAAGAACCAGGCTTTGAATTTCCTCGCGCTCAGACATTTGAACTGCGGGAAATTGCCTTCTGGAAATGGGTTCCCCGGCACGGTAGAAAAGCTCGCTCACATCGTCTGTTTGTCCGTGATAAATGCGAACCCGCACATACTTCGCTCCCCTGGCGTGCAATGCAGCGGCATGCCAAGACTCGAACATGCTTCCCGAGGAACCCTGAACCAGCAGATGCAGTGAGTTTCCTCTCCACTGGACATCGTTAACCCATGCGGGAGACCAATCGTCAGCCAGGCGCTGTAGATCACTCGGCCACTCTTCGGTTTCGCACGCATGACGAAATACGTGGTGAAGAGGAACCAAAGACTCCTGTTCATCAGCCAGACACGTAATAGTGAAGTCGTTGCTAGACATGCAGCCTCCTTGCTTAAAAAGAGTTGTTATCAGTGATCAGCCCTTCCATTTTTCCGCATCAGCTCCACAAGCTCTTCGAGGCTCTTGGCAATGCGCTCATTGGCCTCGGCAGTTCGCTGAGCCAGGTTACGCGTTCGCTACATGGCGATCCGCGGCATACAAACCAACATGAGCATCAGGGGGCCAAATGTGAAAAACAAACTGACCCATGGCGAGCCCCCGAGGCTCTCCCGGCGGTATCTTCCGACAACGAAAGTCCTGCCAGAAAAACGACCATGGAAACTTGCTTGAAAAGGGCTGACATAACGACTTCTTGCTTGTACTGGATCAGCCAATCAACGGCTGACGTAACGGATAACGGAGCGTCGTACCATTTCAGGCATAACGCGGCGGGCGATTCTATACAGCACCGCTGCGGATTGGCAGAACGCATTTCTGGGCCTGAGTAATCGCCACCAGACGAATACGACAGGTCCCACCACTCGCCAGGGTGCTCGGGACACGCGCCTCTGCCAATTGCGAGGCAGACTCCATGTCGGCAGACCGTGCGAGGAGGCCTAGCAGCCTGCCGGCTACCTGTACCGGTCTGTCAATCTCGCGCGGTCTGCCTCCTGACTCCATCAAAGTCAGACGCTACAGCCGCTTCGTCACGGCGGATCGCATGGGGAGACCTTCGGGTCTGCCGGCCCCTACTAGCCGGCTCGCCAACCTCATGTGATCCGCCACCATCACCGTCGGCACGGAAACCCCGGCCCAGGGCATTGGTCGTGCCCCTTGCCCTCCCTAGTCCACCTCCCTATCCTCCCTGCGTCGCGGTAAATCCCGCGACCGGGTTTGACAGCCCGCTTGCTCGGCGCGAATGCGCCAGAAGGTGCATGCGAAAAACGGCGGACGTTTTTTGCAGGCATCGGCACGCATGCAGCTTTCTTGGCTGCTCTGCTCTATGGCAGATCGCGCGGGGAGACCCTAGCGGGTCTGCCGGTCCGAGCCCGGTCTGTCAACCCCGTGCGGTCTGCCACCCTTCGAATGACAGCGAAGCGTGGCAGTTCCTCCATGTAGCTCGGGAGCAACACCATGCACGACGCATACACCCCCATCGTTTTCCAACGCCACAACCTTTTCCTGCGCACCGTGATGATCGACAACCAGCCCTGGCTGGTCGCGATCGATTTCGCCCGCCTCATCGGCGCGCTGCGCCCTAACCGGATGCCACGCCTGGTGGACCCGCACCAGCGCCGCGCCGTCGTGCTGCGGCATGCGAGCGGCGGCAGCGAAGAGGTGATTGCCATCAGCGAGGCCGGTGCGTACCGGCTGCTGTATCGCTTCGCCCATCCGGAACACCGCTGTATCAGCCGCTGGCTCAGCGAGGAAGTCGTACCAGCGCTGTACGACCGCCACCGCGACGACGAGGCGACGCCCCGGAGGGCCCATATGAGCTGGGCCAATCAGCGGATCGGCATTCTGAAATGGCAGGGGGATATCTGGATCGCCCGGCAGGATCTGCCGGTCTTCCTCGCCAGCCGGGACGAACCGGCACTCAGCGATGAGCCGAGCTGGAGGCGGATGCCCTTCACCGACTGGTAGTACAGGCTAAATACCTGTAGGGGCGAATTCATTCGCCCAGGGAGCGCGGAGCGATCCCCCATTGCAGCTTGGGTTTCGCTTCGCTCTACCCATCCCATGAGCGGTGGGAGTGGATTGGCCCGACCACCGGCTCGCACAAACGCGCACTGGTTTCACAATGCCTTCGAGGCATTCGGCTAAGGTGCCGCCATCCGCCCCACGGGGCTTAGCCAACAGATCGGACGACAGCATGGACACCCTCCGCGACGGCATCGATGCCTATAACCAGACCTACCTCGAGATCAACGGGGAAGAGGACGAGCTCTACACCGAAGGCCCCGCGTCGGAGGAGGATATCGAACAGCTGGCCGCCCTCACCGGCCCGCTGCCGGCGGAGCTGCAAGGCTTCTACCGCACCCTCGGCGCGCTGAAGAACCAGACCGAATCCGAGTCCCACTGTTTCTGGATTCCCGCCCCCGCCGAACTGGCGGACTGGCTGCGTGAGCAAGGCGGCTCGGCCGGGATCATCGACGTGATACGCGCCCATTGGGGCGGTGATCGCCCAGAGTTCGACGCGGGGCGCCACTTCGGCGCGGAGGAGATCGCGGCGCTGAATGAGCGCTTCATCGGCTACGGTTGGTACAGGGTGGCGGACATCCTCGAAGGCGCCCACTTCCTGTTCTTCGACCGCGACGGCCGCTTCGGCAGCCTGTATTACCACCAGGACGATTTCGCCAGTGCCAGTCAGGCGCTCAAGGCCATGCTGCGCGACGGCATCCCGGGCCAGCCGCTGGAGCAACTGCTGGGCAATGCCCTGGAAGAGGTGCGCGCCAGCATGGAGGAGTTCGGCTGACGCCGGCTCCCCTCCCCGCTTCAGTCCCAGGTGGGCGTTGATGGGCCAGGCGGCGCTCCGCTTCAGCCCACAGCTCCCACCCCGCCCCCCCCCTTAGGCCATATCGCTGCCGGCGAACTCTTCGCCGAGGAAGTCGATCAACGAGCGCACCGAGGGCAACAGCCCGCGCCGCGACGGGAAGATGGCGTGGACGATGCCGCACTTGGGCGAGAAGCCCGGCAGCATCTCCACCAGCGTGCCGTTGGCCAGGTCTTCACGCACCGCTACCCGTGGCAGGTGGGCGATGCCGACCCCGCCCAGCACGCCGTTGCGCAGCGCCAGCAGGTCATCGGTGACCATGCGCGGGCGATGCGGGATGGTCAGCCGCGCCCCGTCCGGGCCGAACAGTTCCCACTGGTAGTCCCGCTGCGCGCCGCCCCAGTGCAGGCTCGGCAGGCGGCCCAGTTCCTCCGGCGCGAAGCCTGCCGGCAACCGGGTGAGGAAGTCCGGCCGGCCCACCAGGCACTGGGTGCTGTCGGCCAGCACCTTCATCACCATGTCGGTGTTTTCCAGCGGCGGGAAGCGCACCCGCAGGGCGATGTCGAAGCCCTCGTGGAGCAGGTCCACCCGGCGGTTGGTGCTCTCGATGAACAGCTCCACCAGCGGGTACTTGAGCATGTAGCGGGTGAGCATCGGCCCGACCCAGGAGTTGAGCAGCGTGGTCGGGCAGGCGATGCGCACCAGGCCGCGCGGCTCGCAACGGTTGCGCTCGATCACCTCAGCCGCCCCTTCTGCCTCCACGCGCATGGCCACGCAGCGCTGGTAGTACTCCTGGCCGATTTCGGTGAGCGAGCAGTGCCGGCTGGTGCGGTGGATGAGGCGCACGCCGAGGCGCTCCTCGAGCTGCGCGATGCGCCGGCTGAGCTTGGACTTGGGCATGTCCAGCGCGCGGCCGGCGGGGGCGAAGCCGCCGTGCTCCACCACCTGGGTGAAGTAGTAGAGGGTGTTCAGGTCTTCCACGCTCGTTCTCCATATAGAACGCTAGAGGCAATTTTCGCAGTCTAGCGGATCAAGGGTGCCAAATTTAATCTTTCCTCCATGCAGTCAGCCACTGCAACGAAGCAGAGAACACCCACGCCAAACCGGCACCCCTTATCGAAAAGCGAGGAACGCACCATGACCCACTTCACCTACAACCGTCTCGATAAAGACAATGCCGTCGTCCTGCTGGTCGACCACCAGGCTGGCCTGCTGTCCCTGGTCCGCGACATCGAGCCGGACAAGTTCAAGAACAACGTCCTGGCCCTGGCCGACCTCGCCAAGTTCTTCAAGCTGCCGACCATCCTCACCACCAGCTTCGAAACCGGCCCCAACGGCCCGCTGGTACCGGAACTGAAAGCGCTGTTCCCGGACGCGCCCTACATCGCCCGCCCGGGCCAGATCAACGCCTGGGACAACGAGGACTTCGTCAAGGCGATCAAGGCAACCGGGAAGAAGCAGCTGATCATCGCCGGCGTGGTGACCGAGGTCTGCGTGGCCTTCCCGGCCCTCTCCGCCCTGGAGGAAGGCTTCGAAGTGTTCGTGGTGACCGACGCCTCCGGCACCTTCAACGAAATCACCCGCGACGCGGCGTGGAACCGCATGAGCCAGGCCGGCGCGCAACTGATGAACTGGTTCGGCGTCGCCTGCGAGCTGCACCGCGACTGGCGCAACGACGTGGAAGGCCTGGCCGCCCTGTGCTCCAACCACATCCCGGACTACCGCAATCTGATGACCAGCTACGCGGCGCTGACCGGCAACAAGTGATGGGCTGAAGCGGGGCCTGGAATGAAAAGCGGGAGCCTGGGCTCCCGCTTTTTTCTTCGACGGCCTCTTTCGTGAACGCGGTCATGCCTGTTCATCCAGCGAACGCTACGCTTTCCGGCGGGGTCATAAACACCATGGGCGGCAACGGGCCGGCATGCACGAGGACGCCGGTCAACGGGGGTAGCTTGAGGTCGATACCGTTCATCTTCTGGCTCTGCTGCTGCACGACGCTGCAGGCCGAACAGAGGGAAATCCTGCTCTACAGCTACCAGCAGAAACCGCCCTACGTGGTGGACGCCGGGCGCCGCCAGGGCCTGTATTTCGACCTGGCCGAGCGCCTCGAAGCGCAGATGCCCGACTACCGTTTCACGGTGCAGGAAATCCCGCGTCGGCGCCTGGACCTGTTGCTGAAGCAGGGCCAGCTCGACGGGCTGGTGGTGGGCGTGAGCCCGGACTGGTTCGCCGACGCCAGCCGCTACCGCTGGAGCCACGCCTTCATCGACGACGGCAACCTGCTGGTATCACGCCGCGAAGGAGCGGCCAGCCGATTGGGTATCGACGACCTCGCAGGCAAGCGCCTGGGGCTGGTGGGTGGGCACGCCTACCCGGAGCTGCAAGCGGTGCTGGCCAGCGGAAAGACTGAGCGGCAGAACGCCAACAGCGAGCTGGCCAACCTGGAGCGGCTGCTGCGTGGCTGGATCGACGCCACGGTGGTGGGCATGCGCACCCTGGACTACCAGGAGCACCAGCAGCCCGGGCTGCGCGAACGAATCCATGTCGCCGAGCCGGTGCTGTACCGCTACCGGCGCCAGCTGCTGGTGCCGGCCCGGTACGAGAAGGTGCTGCCGGCGCTGGACAAGGCCATCGATGCCCTGCCCAGCGACCCGGTATGGCTGAAGCGACAGAAACACTACTTCCCCTAGGCGCACGGCACGGCGCTCTGGGTAGAATGCCGCGCCCTCTCCCATCACGAATGCCCGACCATGAACGACGTCACCCTCGAACTGCTGCAGACCGGCCCCGAGCAGGCCGAGCTGATCCGCAACCTGTACCAGTTCTACGCCTACGAGTCCTCGGATTGGGAGGAGGAGGACGTGGAGGCGGACGGGCGTTTCTACATCCACGAGGAGCACCTGGCGCGTTACTGGCAGGAGCCGCAATGGAGCGCCAACCTGATCCTGGTGGATGGCTTCATCGCCGGCTTCCTGTTGATCGAACGCAGCGAGTTGCCAAGCATCGACGCCCTGGAGCTGGCGGACCTGTTCATCCTCAAGCGCTACCGCAGGCAGGGCATCGGCCGCCTGCTGGCGACCCAGGTGCTGATGGAGGGCGACCACAACTGGCTGGTGCGCTTCTACCGCGAGGACCAACCCGCCCAGGCCTTCTGGAGCGCAGTGCTGGACGGCTTGCCGAAGCCGGTGCGCACCATCGAGCCGGGTGACGACCCGCAGCTGCTGACCTACCTGGTGACCCGGGCGCTGCATTGAGGCCTGCGCTCCCGGGCTGAAGCCCGGGCTACGGTGGCTCCCTGGGTTGGCAACGCGGCCCGGCATCGCGGGTGGATGAAAAGAACGTCATCCACGCCCAGATAATCGCTGTGCTGCGAAATGATGGGTTTCGCTCCGCTCTACCCATCCTACGAATGCCGCCCCGTAGGATGGGTAGAGCTTTGCGAAACCCATGCTGTGCAGCTGCACGGAGTGCCCGGTAGAGCGTGGTCCACCCTTGTATCTCGACCCACTACCCGGCATGCCACCTCTTTACAGCTCGACCACCCGTCTCGCTTGCGGGGCCATGAGTGAACTAGGCGGGGTCGCGAATGGTCAGTTCGCTGTCGGCCCGAACCGGGTGGATGGCGTGGCCATTCGCCACCCGGGAAGCGGAAGCAGCGCAGGCTTCACCCACGATGAACGCGATGCTCGCCTGGCCGGCGCTTATCACGCCCGCACTTCGGGTTCCGTTCCATTGCCATGTGAAGATTGCCCCATGCCCCTGACCCGTCATCTGCTCGCCCGTGTTTCCTCGCTCTCCCCCCGCGCCCTCGGTGCCGGCCTGTTCAGTGGCCTGCTGTTGCTCGGCTCGCCCGCGCAGGCCGAGGAGAAGGCCGACACCACGCGCTGGGTCAGCGACAGCCTGAGCACTTACGTGCGCAGCGGCCCGACCGATGGCTACCGCATCGTCGGCACCCTCGTCTCCGGGCAGAAAGTCGAGCTGCTGAGCACCCAGGGCGACTACAGCCAGGTGCGCGGCGAGAACGGCAGCGCGGTGTGGATTCCCACCCGCGACCTGCAGCAGGTTCCTGGCCAGGCCGAGCGCCTGCCGCAACTGGAACAGAAGGTGAGCGAGCTGAGCGCGGAGCTGGAAGGCATCGACCAGACCTGGAAGACCCGCGTGCAAGGCATGCAGGAAACCATGGACTCGCGCAAGGCGCTGATCGACGAAGCCCAGGCCGCCCGCGCGACACTGGACAGCGAACTGAACCAGGCCCGCTCCGAGCTGCGCGAAGTGCAGGCGCAACTGGGCGACGAGAACAAGCAGGTGCTGATGCGCTACATGGTCTATGGCGGCAGCATCGCCGGTGCCGGCCTGCTCCTGGGCCTGATCCTGCCGACCATGCTGCGGGTCAAGCGCAAGCGCAGCGACCAGTGGGTGTGAGGGCCAGCGCCACCCTGCCCGCCTGCACCGTGTTCCCTGTTTCCAGTGATTCCCCGCGTTCGCGGGGATGACGGTGGGGAGATGGGAATACTGCGTTTTCCTGGCACCCCCGCGAGTGCCGGGCAATCGTGGGGTGGGTGGAGCCCACGCCGGTTCGCGACGAGGGTGACGCTCATGCCCAGCACGCCCCACGTCTCGTCACCCCCACGAACGCGGGGGCCCACCAAAAGAACGTCACCTAGGCGAAACGCAAGGTCACGCGACGGTTGTGGCGGCTCTTCTTCTCGATCTTGTCGCACACCACCTGGCCGATCTCCTGGGTATTGCGCACATGGGTGCCGCCACAGGGCTGGATGTCCACGCCGGGGATATCGACCACGCGCACCATGCCCTGCAGCACCGGCGGTGCCACGGCCTGGGTGCGGGTGATCTCCAGCACGGTGTTGTACTCGTTGGCCGGCAGCATGTGGGTGCGCACGTCGAGGGCGCCTTCGATCAGTTCGTTCAGCGCGTGGGTCAGGCGCTCCTTGTCCAGGGTCGACTCCGGCAGGTCGAAGTCCAGGCGGCCCTTGTCGGCGGCGATGCTGCAACCGGTGACCGGCGCATCGATGATCGAGCACAGGAGGTGCAGGCAGGTGTGCATCTTCATGTGCTGGTAGCGGCGCTCCCAGTCCAGGCATCCCTGCAGCTCGACACCGGCAGTGACTGGGCCGGCCCCTTCTTCCAGCTGGTGCCAGATCATCGAACGCAGCAGGGGGTCGCGCTGGGTGCCGACCACAGCCACCACCGAGCCATCGGGCAGCAGGAAGTGACCCTGGTCACCCGGCTGACCACCGCCGGTGGGATAGAACAGCGTCTGGTCCAGTGCCACGCCCTGGTCACTCACCGCGAGAACGCGGGCGGTGAAGGTGCGTTGGTAGGGCGCCTCGTCGAACAGGGCGCGGGTGTGCATGGCGAATACGGACATTTCAGCCTCCGATGCTCAGGAAGTAGGGTTGCAGCTGGGAACGCACCAGGGCGCTGAGCCCGGGCGGGTCGATCAGGGTGATGTCGTGGTCGGGGCCGATGATCCGCAGGTGCAGCGGGTAGCGCGGGGCCGGCAGGGCCAGGCCGATGCTGCGCAACCGGTACTGGCGGTGGTTGCGCTCCTGCACCGTGCACTCCAGGGCCATGCAGCCGAAGCGCCTGTGTTCGGCGTCCAGCACCAGCACCTCGCCGCTCTCGGGCAGCTCGCCCACCAGGTGCACGCGCTCGTTGAGGGCGAAGGCACCGAGGTAGCCGCAGTTGGACGACATCGACGCGCGCTGCATCTGCAGTTGGTTGACGATGCTCACCTTGGTGTTGGCCGGCACGTCGCGGGTGATCACGCACGCCGGACTGATGAACACGTTGTCGCCGATGCTGATGGGCCCGAGCAGGCGCGCCCCGGCGCCCACCTCCACCTGGTTGCCCAGGCGGGGATGGCGTTTGCCACCCGGGTTGTCGGCGATGCCCGAGGCGCCGAGGGTGACGCCGCTGAGCAGGTAGCAGTCGTCGCCGATCTCGCAGGTCTCGCCGATCACCGTGCCGAAGCCGTGGTCGAGCACGAAGCGCTTGCCGATGCGGGCAGCCGGGTGGATCTCGGCACCGGAGAGCAGCTTGCCGGTGCTGGCCAGCTTGTGCGCCATGGCCTCGCGCCCTTCCACCGCGCCACGCATCCATACCTGGTGCGCCAGGCGATGGAACAGCACCGCCTTGAAGGAGGCGTAGGAGCCGAGCACGAGGTCGATGCGACCGGCCGTGGCGGGGTCGCGCCGGGCATAGGCCTGGAGGTCTTCGGCCACCTGCTGCACGGCCTCGTCCATGATGCCGTCCAGGTGCGGCATGAGCAGGTCCAGGTCCGCCGGCTTGAGTGCATGCACCAACTGATCGAGCAGCTCGTCATAGAGCCGCAACCTGTCGAGATATCCCCACATCCTGTCGCCCTCCACAGGCTCGTTATTCGAAATGCGGCAGGTAGCCGTCCACACCGTCGTAGATCAGGGTCAGCACCCGGCTGCCGCGCGGCAGCTCGCCGGCCAGGCTGGCGATGGCCACCAGGTTGGCCGCCGAGGACAGCCCCAGGCTCACCGCGTCGCTGCGCATGGTGCGGCGCACGCGCTCCAGGCAATCCGCCTTGCCCACCTTGAGCATGCCGTCGAGCACCTCGAGGTTGAGGATGCTCGGCACCAGGCCGATGGACAGGCCCTGGATCTCGTGCGGCGCATGGCGATCGGCGAGCAGGTCGCACTGCTCCGGCTCGACGCCGAACACCCGCAGCGAAGGCCAGCGGGCCTTGAGCATCTCGCCCAGGCCGGTGATGTGGCCGCCGGTGCCGATGCCCGCCACCAGGCAATCGAGGGGGCGATCGGCGAAGTCGCGGAGGATCTCCAGCGCGGTGCTGCGCCGGTGGGTCTCGGGGTTGGCGGCGTTGCGCTGCTGGTTGAGCATCACGTAGCCGGGGTTTTCCAGTTGCAGCTCCATGGCTTTCTCGCCATGGGAGTTGTTGCCGAGGCGGCTGTCGGAGAGCACCACCTCGGCGCCGTAGAGGCGCAGCACCTTCTGTTTCTCGGGGCTGTAGTTGTCGGGGATCACCAGGACCACGCGGTAGCCGAGGATGTTGCCGGCGATGGCCAGGCCGATACCGGTGTTGCCACCGCTGGGCTCGATGATGGTCTGGCCGCTGCCGGGCACGAGAATGCCCCGGGCCTCGGCGTCGCGGACCATGCCCAGGGCGATGCGCGCCTTGTGGCTGCCGCCGGGGTTGAGCGACTCCAGCTTGGCGTACACCTCCAGCCCGGTTTCGGCGCTGAAGGCGGCCAGGCGCACAACGGGGGTCTCGCCGATGGCCTGGAGCAGGGATTCGTGGATCATCTCGCGCCTCCTCAGTACAGGGGCATGTCGGTGTCGACATCCCGTGCCCAGGCCTTGATGCCGCCCTGCAACACCTGGAGTTCGTTGAAGCCGGCGCCGAGCAGCAACTGGGCCGCGCGCTCGGCGCGGGTGCCGCCGTAGCAGACGATGCACAGGGGGCGCTGGCGATCCAGCTCGTCGAGGCGGGCGTCCAGCTCGCCCAGCGGCAGGTTCAGGCTGCCCGGCAGGCGGCACACTTCCAGCTCGTTGGCTTCACGCACGTCCAGCAGTTGCAGGTCGGCGCCACGGGCGAGCAGTTGCTGCAGCTCCAGCGCGGTGATGCGGAAGTCGGCCGGCAACGAGCTGGACGCGGGAATGCTGGATGTGCATGCCGAAACCTCCTCCTGCAGCGGCTGCATGCAGGTGCGCCCGGGCGAGCAGGAGGGGCAGTCGGCACGGCGCTTGAAGCGCACCTCGTTGAACTTCATGGCCAGGGCGTCGAAACGCATCAGCCGGCCCACCAGGGGCTCGCCGATGCCGAGGATCAGCTTCACCGCCTCGGTGGCCTGGAGCAGCCCGACCACGCCGGGCAGCACGCCGATCACGCCGCCCGCGCTGCAGTTGGGCGCGAGTTCGGCCGGCGGGCTCTTGGGAAACAGGCAGCGGTAGCACGGGCCTTGCTGGTGGTTGAACACGCTGATCTGCCCGTCGAAGCGGTGCAGCGCGCCGTACACCAACGGCCGGCCCAGCAGCACGCAGGCGTCGTTGACCAGGTAGCGGGTGGCGAAGTTGTCGGTGCCGTCCACCACCAGGTCGTAGTCGCCTACCAGCTTGAGGGCGTTGTCGGGGGTCAGGGCGCAGTCATGGGCGTCGATGCGGATGTCGGGGTTGAGGTCCAGCAGGCGGCGGCGCGCCGACTCGACCTTGGGCAGGCCCAGGGTGCTGGTGCCGTGCACCACCTGGCGCTGCAGGTTGCTGGCCTCGACGCGGTCGAAGTCCACCAGCCCGAGGGTGCCGATACCGGCGGCGGCGAGGTACAGGCTCACCGGGGAGCCCAGGCCGCCGGTGCCGATGATCAGCACCCGTGACTTCTTCAGGCGCAACTGGCCCTGGCGACCGACGTCGGGCAGGGTGATGTGGCGCACGTAGCGACGCACCTCGTCGTTGCTCAGCTCATCGCTGTCCAGGCCGCCGGAGGTGGCCAGCATGATGTCCAGCTCGACGCCCGCCTCCAGCGGGCTGTCGCCATCCACCAGCTCGCCGTTGGCGCTGAGCAGGAAGTGCTCCTTGAACTGGTCGTTTCCATAGAACAGGTGGTCACGCAGGCCCGCATGGCGGCTGCATATATCCTCGACCAGCTCGCGTACCGTGGTGCCCTGCCCTTGCAGGCGGGCATCCGGCAATTTGGCGACGCGTGCCAGTACATCCGGGAAGATCACCGTATTCATAGCCAACTCCTTTTATGCAGGTCGTTATGGGGTGCCGGGGTATTCCCGGCTGCAGACGAAGGATTCCCCGCTCCATTCGAACAACTTGGCGCCATGGGCCTGGCCGGCACGCACATCCACCACCAGATGGGCGACGGGATGGATGGGCTGGCCCATGAACAGCGCCTTGTCCTCGTCCTCGCGGCTGAAGTAGGCGCCTACGTCGGGGTGCGAGTGGTAGATCACCCGCACCGGGTTGTCGCTGCGCAGGCTGCGGTTGAGCAGCAGGGTGTCGGCCACCGCGAAGGTGAAGCCGGTGCTGGCGTCACGCCGGAACACCTCGGGGCTGCGCTGGTTGAGCAGGTTCTGGATGTTGCTGCCCAGGTGTACCCGGCCATCGGCGAAAACGAAGCCACAGCACTCCTCGGGGTAGGTCTCGCAGGCGTGCCGGTAGATGGGCTGCAGGGTGTCGCGATCGATCACGTCCATGTGGTCCTCGTTGTCAGGGCTTGCGCGTGAGGAATTTTTCAACGGGCAGCTTGGTGATGGCGAAGCCGGCGAGCAGGATCGCCGAGTACAGCGCCAGGTCGCGGGAGATGGCCTGCCCCTCGTACCAGGAGCCGATGACCACGGCGAACACCGGGAAGATGATGAAGACGAAGGAGAGGATCACCGGGCTCAGGCGCTTGAGCAGGAAGAAATAGACGATGAAGCCGCCGACCGATGCGCACAGCCCGAGGTAGGTCAGCGCCAGCCAGGAACGGGTGGTGACCTGGGCGAAGTCCGGCTGCTCCACCACCAGCCCGGCGAGGAACAGCATCGCCCCGGCGATCCCGATGGGCAGCGTGTTGTAGGTGATGACGCTGATGCCCTCGCCCTTCTGCTTGGTGATCACGTAGCACAGCGCGTGCATCACCGCGGCGGCGAGGATCGCCAGCACGCCGAGGAACTCCGCGTGGTCCAGGCGCAGGCCCTGGCTGCGCAGGATCATGAACAGGCTGCCGAAGCCGATGGCGATGCCCACCACCTGGGACAGGTAGATGCGCTCACGCAAGAACAGCGACGAGAAGATCAGGATGAACACCGGCATGCAGCTGAACAGCAGCGCCGTCAGCCCCGAGGAGACGTGCATCTCGCCGTAGTTCAGCAGGTAGTACGGAATGCCGAAGTAGCTCAGGGTGACGAAGGCGAAGAAACCCAGCCGCTCGCGGGGGAAGAGGATCGAGTCGCCGCGGATCAGGGCGAAGCAGATGAACAGCGGGAAGGCGATGAGGAAGCGCAGGCCGGAGGAGGTCAGGGGCGGCACGCTCTCCACGGCGATCTTGATGCCCAGCCAGGTGGTCCCCCAGCTCAGGCAGACCACGAGGAACAGCAGGCTGGTGATGAATCCGGCCAACCAGTGCTTTTGCGATTTTCCGGTGTTTTCAATTA
Source organism: Pseudomonas sp. Pc102 (assembly GCF_018408275.1). Classification (NCBI taxonomy): domain Bacteria; kingdom Pseudomonadati; phylum Pseudomonadota; class Gammaproteobacteria; order Pseudomonadales; family Pseudomonadaceae; genus Pseudomonas; species Pseudomonas sp. Pc102. The sequence continues at coordinate 4,491,458 of NZ_AP021905.1, forward strand.
CGGCGGACATTGGCATGATGGCAATTCATCCTTGCTGCTAAATTGACCTCTAAAACCTGGGTATCAATCACTGATTGACACAGCTCAATCAGGCTATTAGGACGAAAAATGGCTGTCAAACCAATTATTGACACGGTGTCAATTCTGAAATCAGCGCTGGATTCCGGCCAGGGCGCGAAATACAAGCGCCTCGCCGGAGCCATGGAAATCAGGATTCTCGAGGGCACTCTGGAAGGCGGCGCCAAGCTGCCGCCGCATCGCAACCTGGCCGACCGCCTGGGGGTGACCATCGGCACCGTCAGCCGCGCCTACGCCGAACTCGAACGCATGGGCCTGGTGATAGCCCGCGTCGGCGACGGCACCTTCGTCCGCCGGCGGGGGCTGGAGCGCAAGCGTGACGAGGGCTTCCGCAACTTCATCGAAGAGGCGCCGGAGCTCTACGACATGAGCCGCAACATGCATATCCCGGGGCATGAGACGGCCTTCCTGGCGCAGAGCCTGCTGGACCTGGCCAACGACCCGCAGACCCTGCAGGACCTGACCCGCTACACGCCGGACACCGGCCTGCCCCGCTACCGCCAGGTGGGTGCGAACTGGCTCGCCCACGGCGACTTCCTGCCCCAGGCCGACCAGGTGCTATGCGTCAACGGCGGCCAGCACGGGCTGCTCTGCACCCTGATGGGCCTGCTGCGCGCCGGGGACATCCTGGTCACCGAGCAGCTCACCTACCCGGGGCTGATCACCCTCGCGCGGATGCTCGGCATCAAGCTGCTCGGCGCCGACATGGACGAGGAAGGCCTGGTCCCCAGCTCCCTCGACGAGATCTGCCGCAACAACCGGGTGACCGCGCTCTACTGCACCCCGACCATCCAGAACCCGACCACCGGCGTGCTCTCGCACCAGCGCCGCGACGCCATCGCGCGCCTGTGCCGCGAGCACAACCTGCTGATCATCGAGGACGAGGCCCATGCGGTGCTGGTGGAGGATCGCCCGCCACCCCTCAGCCACTACGCGCCGGAACGCACCATCCTCATCAGCAGCCTGAGCAAGGCGGTGGCCGCCGGCCTGCGGGTGGGCTACCTGCACGCGCCGACGGCGCTGGTCAGCCGCATCGCCGCCGCGCTGCGCGCCACCTGCTGGATGGCCACGCCGCTGGCGCTGGAGCTGTCGACGCTATGGATCGAGAACGGCACGGCACAAAAGCTGCTGAGCCAGCAGATCAACGAGATCGGCCGGCGCAAGGCGCTGGTGGAGCGGCTGCTGGACGGGCTGAACTACCGCACCCATCCACAGAGCCCGCACTTCTGGATCGAAGTGCCGGAAGCCTGGCGCGCCGCCGATATCGAAGCCGACCTGAAGCTGAAGAACTACCTGATCACCGCCGCCGAGGCCTTCGCCGTGGGCCGCGCCACGGTGCCGCAGTTCGTCCGCGCCAGCGTCAGCAACGCTTCCAGCAACGACCAGTTGCTCTACGAGGGCTTCCTCACCCTGGCCAGTACCTTGCGCGAGGAGGCCAATCGCTTCGGGCTGTGAGCCGTTGCCTGAGGGGGCCCGACCTACGCGCTGTATCTGGGCTTTCAAGTGGATCCCCGCGTTCGCGGGGATGACGGTGTGTGCTGAAAGCGCCCCGCCCCCTCGTCACCCTGGCGAACGCGGGGCTCCTGGCCTGCCGGGGGGGCGAGACGCGACCGGAGCAGTCGGGTTGCACCCGACCTGCGCCAATGCGCAGCGCCGCAAGCGCTCGGTGAAACCCGCGTTCGCGGGATGACGGTGCGTGCTGGAAGCTCCCCGCCCTCTCGTCACCCCCGCGAACGCGGGGGCCCACCGGCCAGCAGGGTGGGCTTCAGCCCGCCAGGGGGGTTCAGCGCCAGTGCCGCTGCTGCACGCGCTTGCCGTTGCCGCCGGCGAGCAGGGCGAGACCGAGGAGCAGGCTCTCCACCACCCAGGCCAGCAGCAGCGCGCAGACGATGCCCCAGGCCATCGCCTCGGGCACCAGCAGCACCTGGTAGCTGTAGGCGTTGGCGGTTTCCAGCAGCAGGTCGTGATCGGCCCCCGTCGCCACGTGCCAGGTGCGGGCGTACCAGGGGCCCTGCATGGCTTGCCACTCGCGCTGCAGCAAGGCGTCACGGTTGACCAGGGTGGCCACGCTGTCGGCGTCGCTGCGCATCACCGGGTCGTTGCTCGCGCGGTAATGCGCCACCAGTGCCGCAAGGTCGCCGTCGAAGAATTTCTGGGCGGTCTCGCGGAAGCCCTTGAGTCCGTTCTCCGCCTCCAGGCGATGGGCTTCGACGCGCTTGGCATAGTCGTCGACGAACCCGGGCACCTGCACGCCGATCAGCAGGCCCAGGGCGAACAGCGCCAGTCGCAGGTAGCTACGCAGCATCGATAATCCCCTTCTCGTCAGGTCTGCCCGGACGCCAGGCACTCGCCACGTCGCCACAGGCTCCAGGCGCCGGGCTGGTAGAGCGTCCAGGTCTCGTTGTCGGTCAGTGGCTCGGTGGCGATCACCGTGACCACGTCGTTGGGTGTGGTTTCGGACTGGAAGTCCACGGTCAGGTCCGCGTCCTTCAGCCGCGCCGGGCCGAAGGGTGCACGCCGGGTGATCTGCGCCAGTTTGGTGGTGCAGAAGCAGAACAGCCAGTCGCCGTCGCTGAGCAGGCAGTTGAACACGCCGCGGCTGCGGTATTCGGAGCAGGCCTGCACCAGCACCGGCAGCAGCACTTCAACCGGCACCGGCTCGGGAAAGCCCTGGCGCACCCGGTTGAGCAGGTCGCAGAAGGCCGCCTCGCTGTCGGTGTCGCCCACCGGCCGATAGAAGCTGGCGGCCGGATGGAAGTCGGCGAGCTGGCCGTTGTGGGCGAAGCACCAGTTGCGCCCCCACAGCTCACGGACGAAGGGATGGGTGTTGGCCAGGCTGACCTTGCCGACGTTGGCCTGGCGGATATGGCCGATGACCGTCTCGCTCTTGATCGGGTAGCGCTGCACCAGGCGCGCCACCTCGGAGTCGACGCTGGCGGAAGGGTCCTGGAACAGGCGCAGGCCACGGCCCTCGTAGAAGCCGATGCCCCAGCCGTCACGGTGCGGGCCGGTGCCTCCGCCGCGCTGCATCAGGCCGGTGAAGCTGAAAACGATATCGGTGGGCACGTTGGCGCTCATGCCGAGCAATTCGCACATGGTTCAGGGCTCTCGTTTCAATGCCTGTCGCAGTTGTTCGGCCTCCCGCGCCAGCCGGGCCTTGATGCGGGCGCGGCCGAAGGGCAGGAAGCGGGTGAGGATACGCCAGAGCAGCGCAGCCAGGTCGCCCCGTTGCCGGGGAATCAGGTGCAGGTGCAGATGGGGCACGTGCTGGTTGGAGTCGGGGCCGTCGTTGATCAGCAGGTTGATGCCCTGGCGACCATAGCCCGCCCTGCGCAACGCCTCGCCCATATGTAGGGCCTGGTCCACCAGGCGCTGGCGCGCCGGGGTGCCGAGGTCGGCGAGGTACGGCGCGTGCTCGCGGGCCACCACCAGTACGTGGGCGGGCCGCAGGGGGAAGATGTCCAGCAGCACCAGGAAGTGCTCGTCCTCGTGCAACAGGTGGGCCGGCAGCTTGCCGGCGGCGATGGCGCAGAACACACAATCCATGGGCATTCCTCGTGAGCGCTCGGCGCGCCGCCGGTATCAGAGACGCGGTTCGATGCGCAGGCGACGGTCGCCCCGGTCGTCGAGGCGGGTATCCACGCGCTCGTTCGAGTCACGCTCCATCAGCTGGCGCAGGGTCGGCTCGTCTTCCTCCTCGTCCACCGCGGCCGGCTTCTCGCGCTCGGCGCGACGGGCACGGATGGCGCGCTCGATGGGCCAGCGGATGGCGACGAAGATGAGGTAGAGCACCAGGCCGATCATGCCGTACATGGCCAGGTCGGAAACCGCCTTCCAGGCGTTGTTGCCCACCTTGAACACGATGTCCAGCGCGGTGACCGCCACCGCCGGCGCGTAGAGGTCGCGACCGGGGTCGACGGGAGTCGGGGTCAGCAGCAGTACGGCGACTATCAGGCGCAGGGGCTCGCGCAGCCAGCGCCACATCCAGCCGGTGGCGCGGAAGCTCACCAGCAGGCAGCCCAGGGCCGCGACGCCATAGGCGCCCCAGGCGAGGAGATAGTCGTGTTCGTTCATGGGCTTCCATGGCAAGGCGGGCAAAGGGGCGCTTATGATAGCGACTTTTCCGAAGCCCGGCGTCCCCGCCGTCGCCCGGCCCGCAACGCCTAGCCGTGAGAACCGCCATGTCCGAAGCCCCCATCGCCCGCATCCAGGCCGGAGCCGATCCCTACCGCTGGCTGGAGGAACGCGACGCCCCCGAGGTGCTCGATTACCTGAAGGCGGAGAACGCCTGGCTCGACGAGCGCCTGGCCGACGAAGCGCCGCTGCGAGACGCGCTGTTCGAGGAGATCCGTGGGCGCATACGCGAGACCGACCTCTCCCTCCCCACGCCCTGGGGCCCCTACCTCTATTACCAGCGCACCACCGCCGGCGACGAATACCCGCGCCACTACCGCTGTGCGCGCCCGGCCGAAGGCTTCGAGGTGGACGAGGCCAGCGAACAGCTGCTGCTCGACCCCAACGCCCTGGCCGATGGCGGCTTCCTCTCCCTCGGCGCCTTCAGCGTCAGCCCGGACCACCGCCTGCTGGCCTACAGCCTGGACACCAGCGGCGACGAGATCTACCGCCTCTACGTCAAGGACCTGGTCGAGGGCAGCCTCACCGCCCTGCCCTTCGACGACTGCGACGGCAGCATGACCTGGGCCAACGACAGCCGCACCCTGTTCTTCGGCGAGCTGGACGACACCCACCGCCCGCACCGCCTCTACCGCCACCGCCTGGGCGAGGCCGACGCCGAACTGGTGTTCGAGGAGGCCGACGGTCGCTTCTTCCTCGGCTGCCACCGCGCCAGCTCCGAGCGCCAGCTGGTGCTGATGCTGGGCAGCAAGACCACCAGCGAGAGCTGGGTGCTGGACGCCGACACCCCCGACGGCGACTTCCGCTGCCTGGCCCCGCGCGAGGAAGGCCACGAGTACTACGCCGACCACGGCCAGGTGGACGGCCAGTGGTGCTGGCTGATCCGCAGCAACCAGACCGGCATCAACTTCGCCCTCTACCAGGCCCCCGAGGCGACACCCGAGCGCGCCCATTGGCGCGAGCTGATCGCCCACGACCCCGACTGCATGCTCGACGGCGTGGGCATGAACGCCGGCGCCTTCACCCTCAGCCTGCGCGAGGGTGGCCTGCCGATCATCCAGGTGCACCCACGCGGCGCCGCGCCGTACCGCGTGCAGCTGCCGGACGCGGCCTACAGCCTCTATGTGCAGGACGGCATGGAGTTCGACAGCCCGGTGATCCGCCTGCGCTACGAGGCACTCAACCGCCCCGCCCAGGTCCGCGAGCTGCGCCTGGCCGACGGCGAGCAACGGGTGCTCAAGCAGACCCCGGTGGAGGGCCCCTTCGACGCCGACGCCTACGTCAGCCAGCGCCTCTGGGCCACCGCCGCCGACGGCACCCGCGTGCCCATCAGCCTGGTCGCCCGCCGCGACGTGCTGGGCCAGCCCGCGCCGCTCTACCTCTACGGCTACGGCGCCTATGGCGAGAGCCTCGACCCCTGGTTCTCCCACGCCCGCCTGAGCCTGCTGGAGCGCGGCTTCGTCTTCGCCATCGCCCATGTGCGCGGCGGCGGCGAACTGGGGGAAGCCTGGTACCGCGCCGGCAAGCTGGAGCACAAGACCAACAGCTTCGATGACTTCATCGCCTGTGCCGAGCACCTGATCGGCGCAGGCCTGACGACCCGCGAGCAACTGGTGATCAGCGGCGGCAGCGCCGGTGGCCTGCTGATGGGCGCCGTGCTCAACCAGCGCCCGGACCTGTTCGCCGCCGCCATCGCCGAAGTGCCCTTCGTCGACGTGCTCAACACCATGCAGAACCCCGACCTGCCGCTGACCGTGACCGAATACGACGAGTGGGGCGACCCGAACGAGCCCGAGGTGTTCGAGCGCATCCGCAGCTACGCGCCCTACGAGAACGTGCGCGCCCTGGCCTACCCGGCGCTGCTGGTGGTGGCCGGCTACAACGACTCCCGCGTGCAGTACTGGGAAGCCGCCAAATGGGTGGCCAGGCTGCGTGCCACACGCACCGACGACAACCTGCTGCTGCTCAAGACCGACCTCGGCGCCGGCCATGGCGGCATGAGCGGGCGCTACCAGGCGCTGCGCGACGTCGCCCTGGAATACGCCTTCCTGCTCAAGGTGCTGGGGCTGACCGGCCAATGAAGGTACGCGGATGAAGGTGCAGCGCCTGCTGTTCATCTGTGGGCAGAACCGCCTGCGCAGCCCCACCGCGGAGCAACTGTTCGCCAGTTGGCCGGGGATCGAGACCGACTCCGCCGGCCTCAAGGCCGAGGCCGAAACCCCGGTGACGCCCGAGGCCCTGGCCTGGGCCGACCTGATCCTGGTGATGGAGGGCAGCCACCGACGCAAGCTCGCCGCCCGCTTCCCCGCCGCCCTCAAGGGCAAGCGCGTGGTCAGCCTGGATATCCCCGACGACTACGAGTACATGGACCCGGCCCTGGTGGAGCTGCTCGAGGCCCGGGTGCCGCCGCTGCTGCGCTAGGGCGCCGGCTTTTTCTCACTGCCTCCCAATCCCTTGCTGTTGCGATCCAGCTGCTCCTGCAGCACCGGAATGCGCTCGTCGCGCGGGTCCGCCTGGCGCGTGGTCGGCGGGTTGACCAAGAGCGGCGGGCTGCCCGAACGCGGCGCAGCCGCAGGAAGGCTCGGCGGGCTCGCCTGGGGATAGGGTTGCGGCGTGGCCGTACCGGGCGAGCCCGGTGCCGGCGTGCCGGGCGAGCGCAGCAACGGCGGCTGTTGCGCCTGGATGCCACAACTGACCGCGACCAGCGCCGCGAATGCGAGCACAATGGCGCCCTTCATATGGACCTCCCGCCTATCGGCGTCGAAGTCCTCAGTCTAGTTGCCGGCACCCTGCCGGCCTCCCATCCCGACGGAACACCCCATGACCAACAACGATGTACTGCGCAGCCTGCGCTACCTGCTGGATATCAGCGACGCCCGGGTGGTGGAGATCATCGGCCTGGCCGACCAGGAAGTGAGCCAACAGGAGGTCGCGTCCTGGCTGGTCCGTGAGGACGAAGAGGGCTACCACTCCTGCAGCGACAAGCGCCTGGCCGGCTTCCTCGATGGCCTGGTGTACGCCATGCGTGGCAAGGACGAAAGCCGCCCGCCCCTGCCCCTGGAACTGCCGATGAGCAACAACCAGGTGCTGAAGAAGCTGCGGGTGGCTTTCGAGCTGCGCGAGGACGACATCCTCGACATCCTCCAGGAGGCCGACCTGCCCATGACCCGGTCCGAGATCGGCGCCCTGTTCCGCAAGAAGGACCACAAGAACTACCGCCCCTGTGGCGACCAGATCCTGCGCAACTTCCTTCGCGGCCTCACCGCGCGCAGGCGCCCGCAGCCGGACTGAGGACAGGTTCCCAGGCGCGTCTAGAATTCATCGGCCAACCGCCGGAACCTTGCCGGAGGAGCGCCAGTCACACCCTCGATAATCTCAAGGAGTTGCCGATGAAAATCCTCATGGTGCTGACCTCGCACGACCGTCTGGGCGATACCGGCAAGCCGACCGGCTTCTGGCTCGAAGAGTTCGCCGCCCCCTACTTCGCCTTCCGCGACGCCGGGGCCGAAGTGGTCCTCGCCTCGCCCCGGGGCGGCCAGCCACCGCTCGACCCGAAGAGCGACGAGCCCGACGCACAAACCGAAGCGACCCACCGTTTCCGTGGCGACCTTCAGGCGCAGCAGGCCCTGGCCAACACCCTGCCGCTGTCCGGGCTGGTCTCGACCGACTACGACGCACTGTTCTACCCCGGCGGCCACGGCCCGCTCTGGGACCTGGTGGACGACACCTTCTCCATCCGCCTGATCGAGGACCTGCACCACGCCGGCAAACCGGTGGCCGCCGTCTGCCACGCCCCCGGCGTGCTGCGCAACGCCCGCGCCGCCGACGGCAGCCCGCTGGTGCAAGGCTGCGCGGTGACCGGCTTCTCCAACAGCGAGGAAGAAGCAGTCGGCCTCACCCAGGTGGTGCCCTTCCTGGTGGAAGACGTGCTGCGCGAGCAGGGCGGCCAGTATTCCAAGGTCGCCGACTGGCAGCCCCACGTGGTCACTGACGGCAAGCTGATCACCGGCCAGAACCCCGCCTCCTCCGAACCCACCGCCGCCGCACTGCTGCAGATGCTGGGCGGCTGAGCGTGACCGTCATTCGAGGGTTTCACCCGCCCTGCGTCTGCGTGGGATGTAGGCCGGGTGCAGCCCGACTCCCCGGCAAGAGGCAAGCATCCCCACGAAGGTGGGGATGCAATGGGGCGGTGCCTAGAAGAACTGCGAGACGCTGAACTTGATGTTGCGGCCGACGCCAGAGACGGCCTCGCCGAGGTAGGGGTAGTACTCGCGGTTGAACAGGTTATCCACGGCCAGTCGCGCCTCGAATCCCTTGATGTACTTCGGCTGCCAGGTGGCGAACAGCCCATGGAGGGCGTAGCCCTGGGTTTCAGGCAGGCTCCAGCCCGAAGCGAGCGGATCGTCATCCACAGGTGAGCGGTCCTGCTTGCGCACAAAATTGCCGGTCCAGCCCATGGCCATATCGATCTCCGGCACTTTCACGCCCAGGGTCGCCACCGCCTTGCGCGGTGGGATGTCCGAAAGCCAGGTTTCGTGGCCCCAGGGGTTGCGCGGCGAGGCATCGCGCTTGCCGCGGATGTAGGACACCGACAGGCTGCCGAAGATGCGCGAGCTGTCGTAGAAGGATTCGACTTCCACCCCCTCGATGGTGTAGCCGGGCAGGTTGCGGTTATTGGCCAACGGCCCCGGGCATGCACTGTTGCCGCCGGTCACGCTGGCGAGGCAATAGACGCCGGTGCGCTTGAAGATCTCGTCCTTGCCACGGTTGCGGAATAGCGTGGTGCGGATCTGCAGGTTGTCACTGTCCACCAGCAGCTTGTCGAAATTGAAGATGCTGCCCAGGCGCACCCCGGTGATGCGCTCCGGGTCCAGGTTGCGACTGGTGGCGGGCACACTGCTCGCCGCGCTCTGCACCTCGTACAGTTCGTCGATCAAAGGGGCGCGCCAGGTCTTGCTGTAGTCGGCGAAGAACGCCAGGTTGTCGGTGGCGGTCCAGAACAGCCCCAGGCGCGGCGACCAGCCACTGTAGGTCACGCTGCTGTAGTCGTGCCCCACGGCCGGGTCCGGGCTGTTGTAGCGCGGTGCCAGGCTGGGCTCGCCTCGGCTGTACACATGGTCGTAACGCAGTGCCGGGGTGATGGTCACGGAGCCGATGGTGATGGCGTCCTGCAGATAGCCACTGCGGGTTTCCTGCTCGCCGGACGGCATGTAGTAGGGCTGGTAGAGGCCGTAGTTGTAGGTCCTGTCGGTCAACTTGCTGAGGTCCTTCATCAGCGTGTCGCGATCATGCCCGTGCCATTGCACCCCCACGGTGGCGACGTGGGACAGCAGCCCCGTATCGAAGCGGCTTTCGTTCTTCAGCTCCGCCAGCCGGTCGGTGTAGTTGACCCAGCTCTCGTTGCCCAGCGAGGACGCGAAACCCGCAGACGCATTGGCCGGCCGCTTGTCGTGCTGGTCGGTCTTGGAATAGGCATAACTGGCGGTGACATTCACCAACGGGTTGTCCAGCGGCGTGTAGTTCCATTTCAGCGAGTAGTTCTCGTCGTCCTGGTCACGGTTCACCAGCTTGCGTTTCCAGGCACCGTCCAACCCATAGCGGGCGATCTCCGCCGCGGTAGGGGCGGCCATCTCATCGCGCTTGGCGGCGAAGGGCTCCCAGGCCTCGCTGCCGGACTGCATGGCAGAAAGGGTGAAGACATGCTCGTCGTTGGGGCGGAAGTTGCTCTTGAACAGGAAGGCGTCGAGGCTGTTTTCGGAGTAGACGAAGCGCGTGCCGTCAGGGCGCTTGATATTGTCGCCGTCACGCCCGGTGAGGAACAGCAGGCCATCGAACATCTTGTCGGTGGTCTGCCCGTACACCGCGCCGCTGTAGATTTCCTGGCGGTCGTTGGTGTGGTAGCCGTACTTGAGGAAGGCGCCGACGTTCTCGCCCTCCTTCAGCAGGTCGGCGGGGTCCTTGGTGTCCACCTTGATCACGCCACCGAAACCGCCGTTGCCGTACAGGGTGCTGTGGGGGCCCTTGTCCACTTCGACGTTCTTGATCAGTTCCGGCTCGATGAACACCGAACCCTGGCGGTACTTCTCGAAGCCCTTGGGCGCGCCGTCGAGGATTACCTTGACGTCTTCCACATCGCCCATGCCCCAGATGTTCAGGGTCTGGCCCCCTGGACGGGGCGAGCCGCTGGAGCTGACGCCCGGCAGGGTGTCGAGCAGTTCTGCGATGTTGTCCGCCTGCTTGCGGTTGATGTCTTCCTGGGTCAGGACCGAACGCCCCACCGAGCTGGAATCGATGGCGCTGCCCATGATGTTGGTGCTACCCAGTTCCAGCACGTTGTCATCGGCGGCGGCCTGGCCGGCACTGGCAACACGACGGATCACGAACCCATCCCCCGCCTCCACCAGCTCCAGCCCGGAGCCGGCCAGCAGCCGTTGCAGCGCGGCGCGGGCGCTGTAGCGGCCGGCCAGGGCCGGGGCGCGCAGGTCACGCAACTGCGACTCGTCGAAGAGAATCTGCAGCTGGCTCTGCTGGGCCAGGGCGGTCAGGGCGCTGGCCATGGATTGGGCCGGCAGGTTGAAGTCGTGGTCCTGCGCCAGGGCGCTGCCGCTGAGCAGGAAGGTGGCCAGGGCGCCGCCGGCAACGAGACGGCGCAGCGCGAAACGGGTGCTACGGGTGTTCATCCAAATCTCCCCAAGTACTGCAAAACCGCCCTTGCATGAGGCGGACATCAGGAAGACGCAGCGCTCGGCAAAACCCGCATATGCAAATGAAAAATATTTTCACTTGCATCGAAACATCCACGCGATTGGACTCCGGAGGTGCTCCGGAGGGTCAGCGCGGGTGGATCAGGGCCGTTCCGTTGGCCAGGTATTCGACGCGCACCGGCAACAGTTGCGGCAACGCGGCGAGGAAGGCATCCGGCTTGCCGATGTTGAGGCTGCCGGAGACACGGCGCTCGGCGAGGCTGGCATCGGCCAGGCCCACGGGCGCGCTTCGGTAGTGGGACAACTCGTCCACCAGTTGGGCCAGCGGGCGATCACGGAAGATCAGTTGGCCACGCCGCCAGCTGGCGATCTCCTCGGGGCTGCGGTGGCCAAGCTCCAGGTGACGCGTGCGGTAATCGAAGTCGGCACTGTCACCGGCACCCAGTTCGGCACGTTGGCTGCCGCCGGCCTCCGGGCTCACCGCGACCTTGCCGCTCTCCACCGCCACGTCGAGGCGCTCGCCGCCCCGGCGGACGCTGAAGCGGGTGCCGAGCACGCGCACGCTGCCCTCCCCGGCCATCACCACGAATGGGCGCTGCTCGTCACGGGCGACGGCGAAGAAGGCCTCGCCCTGGAGCAGCTCCACTTCGCGGTGGTCGTCGTAGAGGCGCACGTGCAGGCGGGTGTCGACATTGAGGTCGATGCGCGAGCCGTCGGCCAGCTCCACCTGGCGCTGCTCGCCCCGGGCGCTGCTCAGTTGCAGGTCGACGTCGGGCGCGCGGGCGAACCAGTTCTGCGAGGTGGCCAGGGCGGCGCAGAGCAGCACGAACGAGGCCGCCATGGCGCGCGGCAACGTGCGGCGGCCGCGGGGCTCGAGCCGGACCACCGGGGTGGCGAGGACGGGGCGCGGCACGCGATCGAAGTCGGCCCAGATCAGTTGCATGTCGGCGAAGGCCCGGGCATGCGCCGGGCTGGCGGCGAGCCAGGCCTGCAGCTCGGCTTCCTGCTCCGCGCTGAACTGCCCGCTGCTGCGGCGGGCGTACCAGGTGGCGGCCTGTTCGTCGATCGAGGGTCGGGAATCCATCCGGGGGCTCGTGTTCATTGTCCGTCCGCCTGGACGTCGCCCTGCACGCGTTGCTTGCAATGCAGCAGGGCACAGGCGATGTGCTTTTCCACCATGCTCAGGGAAATCCCCATGCGCGCGGCCACTTCCGCCTGGGACAGGCCGTCGAACTTGTGCAGGACGAAGGCCTCGCGCCGGCGCGGCGACAGATCATCCAGTGCCGAGGCCAGGAGGCGCAAGCGCTGGTGGTGCTCGACCTGCTCCATCGGGCTCGCTCCCTGTTCATCGACCAGGGTCTCCAGCGCCTGTTCAACTTCTCCGTCGAGCGCACCGCGCACCTGCTGGCGGCGCCAGTGGTCACGCAGCAGGTTGCGGGCGATCTGGAAAAGGAAGGCGCGAGGCTGGTGGACCTGTCCGCGCTCGCGCCAGTCCAGCCATTGGGTGAAGGCGTCCTGGGCCAGGTCGGCGGCGTCGGCGGGGCTGCCCAGGCGCTTGCCGAGGAACTTCAGCAGCTCGGCATGGAAGGCTCGGTAGGCGCCGGAGATGGAGCCCCGGAACTGCTCATCCACGGGGCTGCCTCCCGTCCGCTCGACTCGCTCGCTGCACGCATGCCCCCGACGACAGGTGGCCAGGCGACGCCGCCGGATGCGGCGTGCCAGGGACACCAAATGAGAATGCATATCATTAGATAGCAAGCAGCGCGAAGCGGTCAAGACGCCCGGCAGCGGGATCGCCGGGAACCGGGCGACCCGGGCCTCAGAGGCCGGACTTCAACTTGCTGAAGGCACGGGTCAGCGCGCGATTGAAGGCCTTGGTGTTGTCGTTCTTGGTGTAGAGCGTGGCGCGCACCGCCGCCGGCGGGTAGGTGCCCGGGTCGGCGAGGATGGCGGGGTCGACGCTGGGCGCCGCCGCCGGCACCGCGTTGGCGTAGTGGATGCTGTTGGTGATGGCGCCGATGGTCTCGGGAGTCATCAGGTGGTCCATCAGCGCCAGGGCGGCGTCCGGGTGCGGTGCGTCCCTGGGGATGACCATGGCGTCGAACCAGATCAGCGTGCCCTCCCGGGGGATGCGGTAGCGCAGCTTGAACGGCTTCTGCGCCTGCTCGGCCTGGGCGGCGGCGATGGCCACGTTGCCGTTCCAGGACATCGCCAGGCAGGTGTTGCCGTTGGCCAGGTCGTTGATGTTGCGGTCGTTGTCGAAGTAGCGGATCGACGGGCGGATCTTCGCCAGGTGCGCCTCGGCGAGCTTGAGGTCGTCGAGGCTCTGGCGGTTGATGTCCAGCCCCAGGTAGCGGAAGGCGGCGGCGAACACCTCGTTGGGGTCGTTGAGCAAGCTCACCCCGCAGTCGGCGAAGCGCGCGACCACCGCCGGGTCCATCAGCATCGCCCAGCTGTCGGTAGGGGCCTCGGCCATGCGCGCGCGGATCGCCTCCTCCTGGTAGCCGAAGCCGGTGGTGCCCCAGACGTAGAGCCCGGCGTAGCGGTTGCCGGGGTCGAAGCTGGCCATGTGCGCGGTGAACTCCGGGTCCAGGCCCTGGTAGTGCGGCAGCCTGGCCTTGTCCAGCGGCTGCAGCGCGCCGCTGGCGATGGCCCGTTGCAGGTGCTGGCCCGCGGTCAGCACCAGGTCGTAGCCGCTGCGGCCGGTGAGCAGCTTGGTCTCCACCGTTTCCAGGGAGTCGAAGTGGTCGGCCACCACCTTGATGCCGGTCCTCGCCTCGAAGCGTGAGAGCGTGTCCGGCGCCAGGTACTCGCTCCAGATGTACAGGTTGACCCTGGGCGGCTCGCTCGCCGCCTGGGCCGTGCAGGTGCCCAGGGCCAGGCCCAGGGCGATCGCCAGTGTGCGCAGTTGCATCGAAGGCTCCTAGCCAGCCCGGCTGGCGGCGTATTGCGGCATGGTGATGCAGGCGACGTTGCCGCCCCCGAGGAGGATTTCGCGAGAGTTCTCGATGCCGACGATGCGGTGCCTGGGGAACAGCTCGGCGAGCACCGCGCCGGCCGCCTGGTCGTGGGCGTCGCCGAACAGCGGCAGGACGATCGCGGAGTTGCCCGCGTAGTAGTTGATGTAGGACGCGCAGATGCGCGTGCCCTCCTCGCGCAGGTGGGTGCCGTCCACCTGGTCCAGGCCCGCGGCCTCCTCCGCCGTCCAGGTGAGCACGCGGGGCTGCGGCAGCTTGTGCACCTCCAGCGCGCGGCCACGGGCGTCACGGGTGCTGCGCAGGATGTCGTAGGCCTCCTGGTAGATCTCCCACTGCGGGTCGTCGCGGTCGTCGGTCCACTGCATCACCACCACGCCGGGACGGACGAAGCAGGCCAGGTCGTCGATGTGGCCATCGGTCTCGTCGAACTTGCAGCCGCGCGGCAGCCAGATCACCTGCTCGGCGCCGAGGTAGTCGGACAGCCGCCGGGTCATCTCGTCCTTGCCCAGGTGGGCGTTGCGGTTGCGGTTGAGCAGACACTGCTCGGTGGTCAGCAGGGTGCGCTGGCCGTCGGTCTGGATGCCGCCCATCTCGGCGATGAAGGGCGCGCGGTAGCGGTCGAGCTTCTCGATCTCGAGGATCTTCTGGGCGATCTGGTCGTCCTTGTCCCAGGGGTAGTAGAGGCCGCCATCGAGGCCGCCGTAGGCGTTGAACTCGAAGTCCACGCCGCGCACCTCGCCGCTCTGGTCATTGACCAGGAAGGCCGGGCCGCTGTCGCGGAACCAGGTGTCGTTGCAGGTCATCTCCACCACCCGCACCTGGGGCGGCAGCATGCGCCGGGCGTTGGCGTACTGGGTGGCGGAGGCGCAGACGGTGACCGGCTCGCTGCTGGCGATGGCGCTGACGATCTCGACCCAGACCTTCTGCGCGGGCTTGGCGCCATTGCGCCAGACATCGGTGCGCTCGGGCCAGCCGAGCCAGCAGCCGGCCTTGGGCTCGAATTCGCCGGGCAGGCGGAAGCCGTCGGCCTTGGGGAGGGAAGTCAGGGAACGCGCCATGGGAAACCTCGGGATGGGGTGGGAAGTGCCCTGACGTTAAGCGCGGCGGTGCCCCGGCGACCAATGATGAATATCGCGGAACCCTTGAATTGGATTCAGCTATCGGCCAGCTGATCGCTGAACCATTCGACGAACTGGGCCACCGCCGGCTTGTCCAGGCGCAGCCGTTCGCAGACCAGCGCGTACTGCCCCAGCGACGCCACGCTGGCCGCGAAGGGGCGCACCAGGCGGCCGCTGGCCAGGTCCTCGGCGCTGGTGAGGTTGTCGCCCATCGCCACGCCCTGCCCTTGCGCGGCGGCCTCCAGGGTCAGCCCGGCGTGGCCGAGGTAGAGGTGCCGCAGGGGTTGCAGGTCGCGGGCGTGGACGCTGAGCCAGGCGCTCCAGGTCTTGCCGTCCTGGTCGTCATGCAGCAGGCAGTGGCGGGCCAGGTCACGCGGGTGCTTGAGCGGAATCTGGTTGAACAGGCCGGGGCTGCACACCGGGAAGAACTGCAGGGCCGGCAGCGGCCGCACGAAGTAGGCACTGGCATCCCCCGGGCCGGTGCCGTAGGTGATGGCGAGGTCGATCTCCTCGCCCGGCAGCGCCGACTCCAGCGGCTGCTCGTAGAGATGCAGGGTGATGTGCGGGTGGCGCTCGCCGAAGTCCGCCAGCCGGCCCACCAGCCACTTCTGCGCCAGCTCGGCGGTGACGGCGATGCGCAGCTGGGCCTGGGAGCCGGGGTCGCGCAGTTCGTCGCAGGCATCGAGGATCAGTTCGAAGGCCTGTTGCAGGCTGTGCAGCAGGCGCCGTGCCTGGGGCGTCGGGCGCACCTGGCGGCCGGCACGGACGAACAGCTCGGTGCCGAGCTGCTCTTCCAATTGGCGGATCTGGTGGCTCACCGCGCTGTCGGTGACGCACAACTCGGCGGCGGCGCGGCCGAAATGGGCATGGCGGGCGGCTGATTCGAAGGTGCGCAGGGCGGTGAGGGACGGCAGGCGGCGCATGGGCGGGCTTCCGGGCAAAGCCGGCATCGTTGCGCAGGTGGGGCGATGGCGTCCAGCGTGACGTAGCCCGGGCTTCAGCCCGGGACTGCGCGGGGACTCAGGAAGCCTTGGGGGCCTTCAGCAGGGGCGTGTCGAGCACATCGGACTGGCCGCCGAGGACGTTCTCGGCGATCTCGACGAAATCGCGGGTGCTGACCTTGTCCAGGCGCATCAGGCCACGGGCGACGTCGTCGAGGGAGCGCTCGCCCTTGCTGGCCTTGCGGATCTCCTCGTCGAGGTCCTGCAGCAGCAGCACCGCGCGTGCCGTGACCGGGCCGGTGGACTGCTCGCCACGCAGGCTCTCGACCTTGCGGCTCCAGCGCTGCAGCTTGGCGCGGACCTTGTGGTAGCGGTCTTCGCTGAGGCCGCCGGCGCGGCGCATCAGTTCGATGGCATAGAACTCGGCGATGCCCTCGCTGATCCAGTCGCTCTGGTCGGTGTCCTTGATGCGGCTGAACACGTGCACCAGTTCGTGCACCAGGGAGCTGGTGCCGTTCTCGCTGACCAGGGGACGGTCGGCGTGCATGAAGAAGGAGTTGGGCGCGGAGAGGCCGCCGCGCCACATCGGGTCGCCGGCACCGACGATCAGCAGCTTGCCGGGGTCGCGCGGGAACACCGCCTGGGCGTGAGGCCAGACGAAGGTCAGCAGGGTGAGGATGTCCATGCGGCGCATGCCCTCGCCCATCGGCGCGGCGACCGTGACGTCGGTGTTGCCGAGTTCCGCGCGGCGGCTGCCCAGCTTGCCGGCGATGATCCAGCCGGTGGGGCGATCGAACAGGCGCTCGGGGTTGTCGATGCGGAAGCGGTTCTTGCCCACGCGGGACCAGCCGGTCTCCACAGTGCTCCAGCCCTTGGGCAGCTCGAACTGGACGCGCGACACCAGTTCGGTGCCGTCCACCAGGTCGATGCGCGCAGGCGGCACCAGGTCGTCACCGCGCAGCAACGTCCAGTCCGGCGTCATCCGCGCATCGAACTTGCCGTCGCCACGGGGGTGGGTGATGCGCACCTTGTAGCTGAGGGTCGCCTTGCCTTCCGCCGGGGTCCAGGTGCCGCGCTCGGCGCTGGCCTGCTGCCATTGGCCGTCGACCTTGAAGTCGCTGTAGTAGCCCTTGTCGCCCAGGTCGAACGCGAGGCTGCGGACCTTCTCGCCGTTTTCCAGCACCAGGCGCACCTCGGCCTGGTCGCTGTCCGGCAGGAAGCGCACCAGGTAGTCGACATCGGTGCGCTTGGCGGCGAGCAGGGGTGCGCAGAACAGAAGGGTGGCGGCGGACAGCAGCAGGGTGGCGCGGTTGGACATGTCGGGCTTCCTCGGAGCGATTTCCCTATGACTCGGCAAGCGGTCGTTCGATCCGTCTAGCCCGCACGAAAGATCATGTAGTCCTCCCAGTCGTCCTCGGCCACCTGGGTCTCGCTGACCATGCGCCCGGACTGGGAGATGCCGGCGTTGTGCACCGCCTCGGTGTCGCCACAGACCAGCGGGTGCCAGGGCGGCAGGTCCTTGCCCTCGGCCACCAGGCGATAGCCGCAGGTGGGCGGCAGCCAGCGGAACTCATCGGCCTGGGCCGGGGTGAGCTGGATGCAGTCGGGCACGAAGTCACGGCGCTTGGGGTAGTTGGTGCAGCGGCAGGTCTTCAGGTCGAGCAGCTTGCAGGCGATGCGCGTGTAGTACACGGCGCCGTCGTCCTCGTCCTCCAGCTTCTGCAGGCAGCACAGGCCGCAGCCGTCGCAGAGGGATTCCCACTCCTCCTGATCGAGCTGTGCGAGGGTCTTGCGCTTCCAGAAGGGTTCGACTTTGGCGGCCATGGTGCTCTGACTGGGTAACGGGGCGCGGTAGTCTAGTCGCGCCAACCGCGCCGGCCAAGCGCCGGCGACGACGGGACGACCGGCAGCGCCGTGTAAGGAAAATCATTCGCAGAACGGCTGTTCAGTGGGCTCTCACACCACCGGCGCACGGAAATTATCCAGCCGCAGTGATGCCGGAGAGTGCGAATGGTGGACCGGTGAAGCGTGGTCCACCCTACGAAAGCCATCTGTGCCGGGATCGGTTCGGTGCCAAGCAAAAGCAGCCATCTGAAACCTGAGATGCCGTCGGGCGCAGGGTGGATGGCGCTATTTTTCATCCACCAAGGGGTTGCCGGGAGCACGAAAGCCGGCACCGTGCAGGGCCCACCGAATCGGGCTCAATAGCCGCGCTGGAAGTCCACCTCGCCCCGCAGCGGCTGGCCCGCCTGGAAGCGCGCGAGGTTGTCGACGAACAGCTGCACCAGCAGTTCCGGCAGGGTGGGCGCGGAGCTGTGGCCGGTGAGCAGCAGGCGCTGCGCGGTCCAGAAGGGGTGCGCGGGCGGCAGCGGCTCTTCGCGGCAGACGTCGATCACCGCTCCCCCCAGGTGCCCGGCCTGCAGGCTGGCGACCAGGTCGGCGTCCACCACCGCGACACCGCGCCCGGTGTTGATGAACAGCGCCTCGGGGCGCATGCGGGCGAACAGCGCGGCGTCGTAGACGTCGCGGGTGGCCGGCGTGTCCGGCAGCAGGTTGATCAGGTAGTCGGCCCAGGCCGCCTGCTCCGCCAGGGCGTCCATCCCCAGCACCTCGGCGAAGGGCGCAAGCGCACGGGGTTCGCGGGCGATGCCACGCAACTCCACACCGAACGGCGCGAGGAAGCGCGCGACGCTCTGGCCGATATCGCCGGCGCCGACGATCAGCACCCGGCGCCCGGCCAGGCTGCTGGGCATGCGCGCATCCCACCGCCGCTCCACCTGGCTGGCCAGGCGCGAGAGCAACTGCCGCTCGTGGGCGAGGACGTAGGTCAGCACGTACTCGGCCATCACCTGGCCGAAGATGCCGACGGCGCGGGTGAGGCGGTAGCCACGCGCAAGGTCCTCCGCCAGCAACGGGGTGATGCCGGCCCAGCTGGATTGCAGCCACTGCGGCCGCAGGCCCGCCCGCAGCAACGGGACCACGCGATCCGGGCTGCCCAGCCAGACGGGACAATCGCCTGCGAGGCCGTGGAGTTCATCCGCATCGTCGCTGCCCACCGCCTCCAGCGAGGGGGCCAGGGCGCGCAGCAGCTCGGCATGGCGACGGTGTTTCTCGTCGGCGAGGAGGACCTTCATCAGATGGGGTCGTTCATGCGCAGCAGTTCTTCGGGCAGGTGCTCGATGTATTCCTCTTCAGCCGGCGGCATCTGCAGGTGGTAGCCCTGCTTCTCGAGGTTCTCCAGCACCTTGCCGATGTCCTCGCGGGCCAGCTGGCGCTCGGGGCTGAGCACCAGGTCGAAGGCGTGCTGCGGTGTGCCGAAAGCGGCCAGCAGGGCTTCGGGGACGCGGGTCAGGGCATCGCGCTTCTCGACGTAGAGGTACATCTCGTTCTTGCGCGGGCTCTTGTAGATGGAGCAGATGCGTTTCATGGGGCGTTGTCTCCGGCCAGCGCATCGAGCAGCGCCTGGCCCATCAGTTCACGGCGCCAGCCCTTGAAGCCCTCGGGCAGGCTGTAGGGGCCGTCGGGGTAGCCCGTCTTGAGCAGGGCCTCCAGGTGCTTCTTGCGCAGCATGAGCTCGGGTGCCATGCCCAGGCGCTCGGCTTCGGCCTGGCCGATCGCGCGCAGCTTCTTCAGCAGCGCGGTGGCTTCGGACGGCAGCGGCTCGGGCAGCGGCTCGGGCCACTCGGCGGGGGGCAGCTCGGCCGCCTCGCGGATCATCTTCAGCAGGGTGTTGCCGTCCTGGCGCACGGTGCGCGGGTGCATGTCCTCGATGCGCGCCAGGGCGACGAGGTTGTCCGGCTGGAACTTGGCCAGCGGCCAGAGGGCGTGCTCGCGGATGATGCGGTTGCGCGGCTGGTCGCGGCGGCGTGCCTCGATGTCGCGCCAGGCGTAGAGCTCGCGCAGCACGGCGAGTTGTTGGCGGGATAGCTTCCAGCCCAGCTTGGCGTCGCGGTAGAGGTCGTCCGGGTCCACTTCACGGCGCAGGTTGGCCACCAGCTCGGCGCCGTCCTCCAGCACCCAGGCACGCTTGGTGGCGTCCAGGCGCTCGTCGATGATGCGGTAGATCTCGGCGAGGTGGATGGCGTCCTCGGCGGCGTAGCGCTCCTGCATCTCGGTGAGCGGGCGCTGCAGCCAGTCGGAGCGGGTCTCGTCCTTGGGCAGGTCGATGCCGAGCACCGCCTGCACCAGGCGCGAATAGCCCATGGAGTAGCCGATGCCCAGGTAGCCGGCGGCGAGCTGGGTATCCAGCAGCGGCAGCGGCAGGCTGCCGGTGAGGCGCAGGAAGACTTCGAGGTCCTCGCTGCAGGCGTGCAGCACCTTGGTCACCGCCGGGTCTTCGAGCAGCTCGGCGAAGGGGCGCCAGTCCTTGATCAGCAGGGGGTCGATGAGCCAGGCGCTGTCGCCGTCACCCACCTGCACCAGGCCGGCCTTCGGGTAGAAGGTGTCGACCCGCATGAACTCGGTGTCCAGGGCCACGAAGCTGAGGGTGCGCCAGCGGGCGCAATGGGAGGCCAGTTCGGCGTCGTCGCGAATCCAGTGAAAATCGATGGCCACAAGGCTCTCCTCGGTTCAGAGGCGCGAAGTATATATCGCAACCCCATTTCCGCCCCACCCGGTCGTGCCGTGCGGGGCGGCTGCGGCTCAGGCCAGCTCGCTGCGCAGGCGCTGCAGCAAGGCCGGCGAGCTGGGTTGCATGGGTGCGCGCAGCTCGTCGCGGATCAGCCCGCGCATGGCCAGCAGGCTCTTCACCGGCGCCGGGTTGGGCTCGGCGAAGGCCAGGCGGATCAGCGGCTGCAGCTCGCCGAAGATCGCCCGGGCGCCCTCGAGGTCGGACGCCGCGACCCGCTCGGCCATGGCCACGAAACGCTCGGGATGGATGTGCGCGGAAGCCGCGATGGCGCCGCTGCCGCCGTGGCAGAGCGTGGCGAAGATCTGCGCGTCCTCCCCCGCCAGCACGTCGAGCTGGCCGTCGGCGATCAGCGCCTGGGTCTTGTCGATCTCGCCGCCGCAATCCTTGATCGCAACGATGCGCGGGTGCCGGGCCAGCTGGCGCAAGGTCTCCAGCTCCAGGCGCACGCCGGTGCGGTAGGGGATGTCGTAGAGGATCACCGGCACCTCGACACCGTCGGCGATGGCACCGAACCAGGCCAGCAGCCCGGACTGCGAGGGCCGTATGTAGTAGGGCGCGGGCACCAGCAGGCCGGCCACCGGGCGCTTCTGCACCTCGCGCTGCAGGGCCAGGAGGTCCGCCAGGTTGTTGCCGGCCAGGCCCATCACCAGGCGTTCGCCGGGGACGGTTTCGAGCAGGGCGTCGAGCACCGCGAGCTGCTCCGCCTTGCTCAGCGCCGCTGCTTCACCGGTGGTGCCGCACACCACCAGGCCGGCGACGCCCGCCTCCAGCAGGTGCGCGGAGAGCCGGCGCAAGGCGGGGAAGTCGATGGCGCCATCGGCGAAGGGGGTTACCAGGGCGACCCAGATTCCAGAAAACACAGGCATTGCAAAGCTCCTTCAGGCTGACCGTCAGAGTCACCGTCGGAGGGGATGCGGGGAGTGTTCGTGCGGATGAGGTTTCGACCTTCGCGCCCACTGTCCTGTCAGCCCATCTGACGGGACAGCGCGCCCCGGTCAAATGAGCGACTGTTTCTTCGATTTACCCGCGACAACGCCAAACGCCAGCACCGGCAGGGCCGGAACGGAAGCGAGAGAGGCGAAGGTGGCGGGCATGCTGTAGCTCGGTGCAGGAATGCGAGAAATGGATACTGCGAAAATCCCTACAAGGCTGTCAACTGCGACAATGCCGCATGCCCGCCATTCAGCCGGAGGGGGGTTCTGGCATTGCCGGGCCATGGCTGCTAAAAAGCCCTTCCAACAATAACCAGGCCCATGACGGGCCCTCCTCCAGGGAAATCGGACATGAAGAAACTCCTGGGCCTGCTGGTCCTGCTCATCGCCGCTGCGGGCATCTACCTCGGCATCACCAAGAGCCCCATCGATCCCGTCGCCTGGGACGCCCCCAAGGCGCCGCCCATGACCGGCGTGATGGAGCCCAACGACACCCTGATGAAGGCCGAGCTGCTGGCCAAGGGGCAGATCCACGGCCCCGAGGACACCGCCGTGGACGCCCAGGGCCGCGTCTATGCCGGCCTGCACGATGGCCGCGTGGTGCGCATCGACGCCGACGGCAAGGTCGAGACCTTCGCCACCACCGGTGGTCGCCCGCTGGGCATGGACTTCGACGCCCAGGGCAACCTGATCGTCGGCGACGCCTACAAGGGCCTGCTGAGCATCGACCCCAAGGGCCAGATCAAGGTGCTCGCCACCGAGGCCGAAGGCGGCCCCTTCCGCTTCACCGACGACCTGGACATCGCGAGCGACGGGCGCATCTACTTCACCGACGCCTCCGCCAAGTTCGAGCAACCCGACTACCTGCTGGACCTGCTCGAAGCCCGCCCCCACGGCCGGCTGATGCGCTACGACCCGGCCACCGGCAAGGTCGAGGTGCTGCTCAAGGACCTGTACTTCGGCAACGGCGTGGCGCTCTCGGCCAAGGAAGACTTCGTGCTGGTCAACGAGACCTACCGCTACCGCATCACCCGCTACTGGCTGAGCGGCGAGAAGGCCGGCACCCACGATGTGTTCATCGACAACCTGCCGGGCCTGCCGGACAACCTCCAGGGTGACCGCAAGGGCACCTTCTGGGTCGCCCTGCCCTCCCCGCGCAAGGCCGACGCCGACTTCCTCCACACCCAGCCCTGGCTCAAGGCGCAGATCGCCAAGCTGCCCCGCGCGCTGTGGCCCAAGGCGGAGAAGTACGGCCTGGTGATCGCCCTCGACGAGAACGGCCAGATCATCCGCAGCCTGCACGACACCAGCGGCACCCACCTGCGCATGATCACCTCGGTGAAACCGGTAGGCGACTACCTGTACTTCGGCAGCCTCGACAACGACCGGATCGGCAAGCTGAAGATCCACTGAGGGCCGGGCGACTGGCCCATTCCCGGAGACGAGAAGCCCGCCAATTGGCGGGCTTCTTCATTTCCAGGAGCGCGATACCTGCTGCTCAAGCCGGCGCAGTCTCGTGCACGCTCGGAACCACTCGGGCCGGCTGCGGGTGCAACAGCGCCTGCATCTGCCCGTGGGTCCGCGCCATCAGCTCGTCCAGGTGCTCGAGGTCGAACTGCGCGGCATCAATGGGTGTCCCCACGTGCAGCGACACCGGCAGGCCGAGGTTGAAGCGCCAGGTGCGCGCCGGCAGCACCTGGTGGATACCGCGGATGGCCACCGGGACGATCACAGCGTCGGTGTCCAGCGCCAGGTGGAAGCAGCCCTTCTTGAAACGCTGCAACTGGCCATCCTTCGAGCGCGTGCCTTCCGGCGCCGCCCACAGCACGATGCCGCTCTCCATCATCTGCCGCGCCCGCTGCAGGTCGGCCAGGGCCCGGTGGCGGTTGTGCCGGTCGACGAAGGGGAACTCCGCCGCCTTCATCGCTGCCCCGAGGAACGGCAGGCGCGACAGTTCCTGCTTCGCCAGCATGCGGATCGAGCCCGGCAGGGCCACGAAGCTGGCGGGGATGTCGTAATGGCTGGAATGGTTGCAGAGGATCAGGTAGCGACGGCCGTCGTTGAAATCAGGCAGCTGCCCATGCACCGACAGGCGCACCCGCACCAGGCGCAGCAGGCCGCGGGACCAGGCGCGGGTGTAGGCGTCCACGCGCGCGCGGTCGAGACGCCCGCAGGCGGCACGCCCCAGTACCAGCAGGCAATAGAACAGTGTCAGCAGCAACGACCCGAGCACCACGCCGATGCGGCGGGCGAGGTTGGCGCTCTCGGCGAAGGATTGCAGGCTTGGCATGGACGGCTCTCCCCATCACTCATCGATCCGCGCGACGCGACGCGCGGCTGTCCTTATGATGCCCACTGTCATCGATTGGACACAGGAGACCGCCATGCCCCTCGCGCAACTGATCAGCCCCCGGCAACTGGAAGCCCGCCTGGGAGAACCGGGCCTGATCGTGCTGGATTGCCGCTTCGCCCTCGACGATCCCGCCTACGGGCAGCGCAGCTACGCCGAAGGGCATATCCCCGGCGCGCGCTTCGCCGACCTGGAGCACGACCTCTCCGGCGTGGTGCAAAAGGGCGTCACCGGGCGCCACCCGCTGCCTGCCCCGGAACGCCTGGTGGAGCGCCTGCGCGGCTGGGGCGTCGACAATGACAGCACCCTGGTGCTCCACGACGACGGCCCCGGTGCCTTCGCCGCGCGCGCCTGGTGGCTGCTGGCCTGGCTGGGCAAGCGTGAAGGCGTGTACCTGCTGGACGGCGGGCTCAAGGCCTGGCGCGACGAAGGCCTGCCGCTGGAGGTCGCCGTGCCCCAAGTGCCCCGTGGCCGCTTCAGCGGCGAAGCCGACCCCAGCCTGCTGCGCAGCGCCGACGAACTGCAGGGTCGCCTGGGCGCGGACGACCTGACACTGCTCGATGCCCGCGCCCTGCCCCGCTTCAGGGGCGAGGTGGAGCCCATCGACCCGGTGGCCGGCCATATCCCCGGCGCCCAGTGCGCGGTGTTCACCGACAACCTCGGCGCCGACGGCCGCTTCCTCCCCGCCGAGGCCCTGCGCCAGCGCTTCGCCGCCTTCCTCGGCCAGCGGCCAGTGGAGGGCCTGGTCGCCTATTGCGGCTCCGGCGTCACCGCCTGCCACAACCTGTTCGCCCTCAGCCTCGCCGGCTACCCGCTGGCGCCGCTCTACGCCGGCTCCTGGAGCGAATGGATCACCGACCCGGCACGCCCGCAGGCCAAGGGCGACTGAGCCACCCAGGCCGTGCCGGCCCGTCATCCGCGATGCTGGGCCGGTTGCGAGCGATCATTTTTTAATCACCCTCGGATATATGCGCCAGCCAACGCTGGCTCAAACAGTTTAAAAACAGGCCTTTACAACGTTTTCATCGCACTACACTTCAAAACGAGCGGCTAACCCCGCTTCCGGCGGGGCCCTTTCCGAGAACGAGAAGCTGCCAGACGCCCCCGGTCCCGCCGGCACCTTTCTCGCGAGGGCACCATGGGAATAGCCGCCAGCGACCTCTGTGAACACGTCATCCGCCCCACCCTGCTCTACCTGCAGCGCCCCTCGCCCATGGCCG
Source organism: Pseudomonas sp. Pc102 (assembly GCF_018408275.1). Taxonomy (NCBI): domain Bacteria; kingdom Pseudomonadati; phylum Pseudomonadota; class Gammaproteobacteria; order Pseudomonadales; family Pseudomonadaceae; genus Pseudomonas; species Pseudomonas sp. Pc102. The sequence goes on from NZ_AP021905.1 coordinate 4,516,543, forward strand.
AATCCCTGCTGCTGGGTGCCGCGGCCTGCCAGTCGGCACTCGGCAGCGCCCTGGGCGACCAGGCGGGCTACGGCCTCTATCACATCAGCGAGGAGCACCACCGCTGCCTCTGGGACCTGCACCTGGCGCGCGACCCGGAACTCGCCAGCCTGGTGCGCGGCCTGGCCAGCCAGCACGCCTTCCTCGCCGCGCCGCACTTGGAGCTGACGGTAAACCTGCGCTACGCCACCGCCATCGCCTGGCTGCTGATCGAGACCGAGGTGCTGGTGATGCCCGCCGCCGACGACTGGATCGGCATGGCCGCCATCTGGCGCCAGGTGTTCAACCCGCAGGGCACGCCTCGCCAATACCTGGATGCCTGGCAGCGCTGGGTGGGCCCTTCGGCAAGGGTGGCGTAGGCCCGATCCGCTCACTGACCGACCAGTCAGGAACGAGCGTCCCAGGCAATATGCACGATCAGCGAAATTGCAGGCATTTTGATGCCATACAGCCCGATAAAACGCTCTATTACGGGAACTCCCGGAAGCTGGCAGGGGTCTGGAAATCCTGATAGTTTCCGCCACCTGTCTGAAAGTCCCCAGGAGTCACCCGTGATCAAAAGAGTCTTCAAGACCAGCCTCGCAATTGCCATCAGCGCTGCATCCAGCTACAGCCTCGCCGGTGGCTTCGCCATCAACGAACAGAGCGTCAGCGGCATGGGCACCGCCTTTGCAGGTCGCTCCTCGTCCGCCGACGACGCCACCACCGTCTTCGGCAACCCGGCCGGCATGTCGCGCCTCAAGCGCGAGCAGGTCAGTGGTGGCATCGCCCTGCTGGACGCCAAGACCGATATCGACGACCACAGTGGCACCTTCGGCGGCAGCAACGACGGCGACATGGTCCCCTTCATGGGCGTGCCCATGGGCTACTACGTCAAGCCGATCGACGACAAATGGACCTTCGGCCTCGGCATGTACGTGCCCTTCGGCCTGATCACCGACTACGAGTCCGGCTTCCAGGGCCGCTACTACGGCGACCGCAGCGAAGTCCGCGTGATCACCCTGCAGCCGACCATCAGCTACAAGATCACCGACCAGCTCTCCGTCGGCTTCGGCCCGACTATCAACCGCATCGACGGCGAACTGACCTCCGCCCTGCGCAACCCGGTGGCCGCCGCCGGGGATGGCAAGGTGAAGGTCAAGGGCGACGACACCGCACTGGGCTACAACGTCGGCGTGCTGTTCGAGGCAACCCCAGCACCCGCCTGGGCCTGACCTACCACTCCAAGGTGGAATACAAGCTGCGCGGCGACACCACCGTCTCCGGCGGCGGCCCGGTGATCGGCAGCTCCGCCGGCAAGTACGACGCCTCCCTCGACCTGGAGACCCCGGAGTCTGTGGACTTCTCGGTCACCCACGACCTGAACGCCGACTGGACCCTCTACGCCGGCAGCACCTGGACCCGCTGGAGCCGCCTGAAAGACATCACCGTGGAGAACAAGGGCGTCGGCGGCCTGCTCGCCGGCAACCTCGGCACCATCACCGAGGAACAGGACTGGCGTGACGTGTGGTCCTACGCCGTGGGCGCCTCCTACAAGCTGAACCCGCAGTGGACCCTGCGCGCCGGCCTGGCCTACGACCAGACCCCGACCCGCAACGAGCACCGCTCGCCGCGCATCCCCACCGACGACCGCAAGATCCTCAGCCTGGGCGCCGCCTGGAGCCCGAGCGACGACTGGACCGTCGACGTCGCCTACTCCTACCTGAAGGAAGACGATGCCGAAGTGAACCAGACCAGCGCCACCAAGGGCCGCTACACCTCCACCTACAAGAACAGCGCCCACGGCCTGGGCGCGCAGGTGACCTACCGCTTCTGATCCCTGGTTGCGGCAAGCGAAAAGCCCGGACCTGGTCCGGGCTTTTTTCGTATCCGCCATCCGTAGCCCGCAGCTGTAGCTCGGGCTTCAGCCCGGGAAGCCGTCCGGCAGGCGCCCTCCCTGAAAGCCACCCAATAAAAAGCCCGGACAGGTCCGGGCTTGTTTCACTCACTGGATGTCATTCACTCGACGATCTTGGGCTTGTCGTCCTTGTTCATGTCCATCACCGTTCCCGCCGGCTCGCTCACCACCACGGGCTGCGGCTCGGGGGTCGGCTGGGGCTGGGCCTCGGCGGGCGCTTCCTTCTTCTTGCCGCGGATGCGGTTGATGATCCAGGCGCCGATGGCCAGGGGCACGAAGAAGAACTTCTTCAGCAGCACCAGCAGCATGGCGAACAGGCCGGCCTTGGCGGCGACCTTGCCGGCGATCAGTGCGCCCAGGCCATAGGCCGCGACCTTGTCCAGCTCGGGGTTGAAGTCGGCGTAGCGGTTGCCCGGGTTGAACTCGGTCATGGCCAGCACCGCCGGCAGGTTCTGCTCGATGGTCGGCAGCTGGTCCATGTTGGCGATGAAGTTCAGCACCAGCACGCCCTTACGGCCCAGCACGCGGATGTTGTAGTTCAGGGTGTGGGTCTCGGCGTCGCCGAACTTCAGCTCCTTGGCCCAGTGCAGCTTGCGGCCGTCGGCGTCATAGCGCGGCTGGGCGGCCCAGCCGATCAGCTCGACGGGCTCGTAGCCGTTCTCGGCGCGCCACTTGTTATCGGCCTTCGCCTCTTCCTTCATGTCGTCGAGCATTTCGGCGTAGTCGATGTCGGCGGCGTCTTCGTCGGAGACATAGCCGTTCTCCTCGTACTCCACCGTCACTGCCCAGGACTCATCGGCCAGCGGCGAGATGCCCTTGGGCAGGATCATGCCCAGCGGCAGGACCTCATCCGGCGGGTTGCCCCAGGCGTCGGTCAGCACGCGCTCGGCGTCCTCGCCAGCGAGGAAGACGAACTGCTCGGGAATATCGAGGGTGGCGAGGTTGTCGCCGATCACCACCTTGCCCTGCTGGAAGTTCAGGCTGGCGAGGAACTCTTCCTCGGACATCGACTCGCCGTTTTCCTCGATGGTGGCCTCGCCGTCCTCTTCCACCTGGGTGGCGGCAGCGGTGTCTTCGACGGGGGCTTCGGGTTTCGCGGCGAATGCGCAAGGAATGGCAGCGGCGATGAGGCCGGCCAGGATCAGTTCCTTGATCGACATGGGTAACTCCATGGTTGGGCAAAAAGTGAGGCGCGGGAAGGTACCACGAGCCAGGCCGGGAAACCGGAACCAGCCGAAATATTCGGAAATATTTATCCGGCGCCATGGAACTTTCGCGCTCCCCGGGTGCCGCGAACAGCCTCACCGGAGCAGGCAGTCCCTCACAGCGGCTCGCTGGCCAGGGCCTGCTCCACCGCTTTCACCAGGTCCTCGTCGTCCGGCTTGGTGAGGCTGGAGAAATGGGCGATCACCTTGCCCTGGCGATCCACCACGTACTTGTAGAAGTTCCATCGCGGGCTCTGCCCGGACTGCGCGATCAGGTCGCGGTACAGCGGCGTCGCCTCGTCCCCGGTGACGTGTTGCGGCTGGGTCATGGCGAAGGTCACGCCGTAGTTCACGTAGCAGACCTTGGCCGTCTCGGCGCTGTCATCGGCCTCCTGCTTGAAGTCGTCGGAAGGCACGCCGAGCACTTCCAGGCCATCGTCCTTGTAGCGCTGGTAGAGCGCCTCCAGGCCCTTGAACTGAGGGGTGAAACCGCAGTGGCTGGCGGTGTTGACCACCACCAGCGGTTTGCCGGCGAAGCGCTGGCAGAGGTCGATGTTCTCCTTCGAGCGCAGCTGTTGCATCGAATGCTGGAGCAACGGCGGGCACTCGGCGGCCAGAACGGGAGCGGCGACCAGCGCCAGGAAAGGCAATAGAGGGAGGGATTTCATCGAGCGCTCCGCGAGGCAGGGGCAATGGCGAAAGGCTACGCCCGCAGGGCCTTCGCGGCAATCAGCAGAGGCTCATGTTCAGTTGCAGCAGCGCCAGGCCGCCGCGCTGCCAGCCCCACCAGGCCAGCGCCAGCAACAGCGCCGCCCCGGCACCGAAGGCCAACCCAAGGCGCAGGCTCATGCCAGCGCCTGCAGCCGCGCCACCGGCTGCTCGCGCACCGGCCAGTTCAGGGCCGCCGCCACCAGGCTGAGGAGGATGGAAATCTGCCAGACCATTTCGTAGCTGCCCGTGTGGTCATAGAGGTAGCCGCCCAGCCAGCCGCCGAGGAAGGCGCCGAGCTGGTGGAAGAGGAAGACGATACCACCGAGCATCGACAGGTTGCGCACGCCGAACAGGGTGGCCACGGTGCCGTTGGTCAGCGGGACCGTGGAGAGCCACAGCAGCCCCATGGCGACGCCGAAGGCGTAGGCGCTCCAGATGCTCAACGGCGAGTAGACGAAGGCGACTATCACCACCGCCCGCAACAGGTAGAGCGCGGTGAGCAGGCGCGGCTTGGACAGGCGCCCACCGAGCCAGCCGGCGATGTAGGTGCCGAACACGTTGAACAGCCCCACCAGCGCCAGCACCGTGGTGCCCACCTGGGCCGGCAGGTGCTGGTCCACCAGGTAGGCCGGCAGGTGCACGCCGATGAAAACCACCTGGAAGCCGCAGACGAAGAAACCCAGCGCCAGCAGCCAGAACCCGGAGTGGCCGGACGCCTCGCGCAGCGCCTCGCCCAGGGTCTGCTCATGGGCGGCCACCGGCAGCGGATTGTCCTTGAGCATTCCCGCCAGCGGCACGATCAGCGCCACCAGCAACCCCAGCGCCAGCAGCGCCGAGGACCAGCCCAGCCAGCCGATCAGCCCGAGGGTGCCCGGCAGCATGGCGAACTGACCGAAGGAGCCGGCCGCCGCGGCGATGCCCATGGCCATGCTGCGCTTCTGGGCCGGCACCGCGCGGCCGACCACGCCGAGGATGACCGAGAAGGAGGTGCCCGACAGGCCGATGCCGATCAGCAGCCCCGCGCTCAGCGACAGCCCCAGCGGCGAGTGGGAGTAGCCCATCAGCACCAGTCCCACGGCGTAGAGCACACCGCCGATGATCACCGTCTTCATCGCCCCGAAGCGGTCGGCGATGGCGCCGGTCACCGGCTGTGCCAGGCCCCAGATCAGGTTCTGCAGGGCGATGGCGAAGGCGAACACCTCGCGCCCCCAGCCGAACTCGGCACTCATCGGGGCCAGGAACAGGCCGAAGCCGTGGCGGATGCCCAGGGACAGGGCGAGGATCAGCGACGCCCCCAGGAGAATCCAGCCACTCGTGCGCCATACGGAAGTCATAGAATGTCCTCTGCGGGTATATACCCGCGTTATCGCGAAAAAATCAGTCCAGGGATTCCAGTTCGCCCAGCAGCGCCATCAGCGCGTCGCGTCGCTCATCGCCCAGGCGCTCGGTCATCCGCGCCTGCACGCCTTCCCAGGCCTGCAACGCCGCCGCGACGCAGGCCGTGCCATCGGTGGTCAGGGCCACCAGGCGGTTGCGCTGGTCCTCGCCCTCGTCCATGCGCACCAGGCCCTTGCCCTCCAGCACCCGCAGGTTGCGCCCGAGGGTGCTGCGATCCAGCCCCAGCGCCTCGGCCAGCTCGGTGATGCTCGGCTGGTCGAGGCGCTGCAGGTTGTTCAGCAGCGAATACTGGGCGACGTTGATCCCGACGCTCTCCAGGGCGTCGTCGTAGATGCGGGTCAGGTTGCGGCTGGCGCGACGCAGTCGCGTGCACAGGCATCGGGTCGTGATCATGGATGCGTGTATATACCCGCATCAATCCGGCGTCAATGGCAATCGCGCATCGGCGCGGCATTGTCCGAACTGCCAGAGGCCTCCGTTATCGCTGCCAAGGCCGTGCCGGCAAGGGCGCCGTATAAATCGGCGGGTCTGCCACCTGCGTTCCGAGGTTCACCGATGCCCAGCTACAAGGCGCCCCTGCGCGACACCCGCTTCCTGCTCAACGAGGTCTTCGACTTCCCCGCCCACTACCAGGCCCTGGCCAATGGCGGCGAGGCCACGCCGGACATGGTCGAGGCCATCCTCGGCGAGTGCGCGAAGCTCTGCGAGGAAGTGATCGCCCCGCTCTACCACTCAGGCGACGAGGAGGGTTGCCACCTGGAGAACGGCGAAGTGCGCACGCCCAAGGGCTACAAGGAAGCCTACGACGCCTACGTGGCAGGTGGCTGGCAAGGCCTCTCGCACCCGGTGGAATACGGCGGCCAGGGCCTGCCCATGAGCCTCGGCGCCCTCAAGCAGGAAATGCTCGGCACCGCCAACTGGCCCTTCTCCATGTACCCGGGCCTGTCCCTCGGCGCCATGAACACCCTCATGCAGCACGGCACCGAGGAGCAGAAACGCACCTACCTCACCCCGCTCACCGAAGGCCGCTGGGCCGGCACCATGTGCCTCACCGAGCCCCAGTGCGGCACCGACCTGGGCCAGGTGAAGACCCGCGCCGAAGCCAACGCCGACGGCAGCTACGCCCTCACCGGCACCAAGATCTTCATCTCCTCCGGGGACCACGACCTCACCGAGAACATCATCCACATCGTCCTCGCCCGCCTGCCCGACGCGCCCAAGGGCACCCGGGGCATCTCCCTGTTCATCGTGCCCAAGTTCCTCCCGGGCGATGACGGCGGCCTCGGCCCGCGCAACGGCGTCAGTTGCGGCGCGCTGGAGAAGAAGATGGGCATCAAGGCCTCGGCCACCTGCGTAATGAACTTCGACGGCGCCACCGGCTACCTCATCGGCCCGCCGAACAAGGGCCTGGAATGCATGTTCACCTTCATGAACAGCGCCCGCATCGGCACCGCCATCCAGGGCGTCGCCACCGCCGAACTGGCCTACCAGGGCGCCCTCGCCTACGCCCGCGAGCGCCGCTCCATGCGCGCCCTTTCCGGCACCAAGGAGCCGGGCGAGGTGGCCGACGTACTGATGCACCACGGCGACGTGCGCCGCATGCTGCTGACCCAGAAGGCGGTGGCCGAAGGCGGCCGCGCGCTGGTCTACCTCGCCACCCAGTACGCCGACCGCATGATCGAAGGCATCCTGCAGAGCGACACCGGCAAGTACGAACACTGGGACGACAAGCTCGGCTTCCTCACCCCCATCCTCAAGGGCTGCCTGACCGAACTGGGCCTGGAGAGCGCCAACCTCGGCATGCAGGTATTCGGCGGCCACGGCTACATCCGCGAGCACGGCATGGAGCAGATCGTCCGCGACGCCCGCATCGCCACCCTCTACGAAGGCACCACCGGCATCCAGGCCCTCGACCTGCTGGGCCGCAAGGTGCTGCTGATGACCCAGGGCAAGGCCGTGCGCGACTTCAGCGGCCAGGTGGGGCGCCTGGCCCTCGACCTGCTGAAGACCGAGCCGGCCATGCGCGGCCGCGCGCTGACCCTGCTCAAGCTCGCCGGCCAGTGGAACGTCCTGACCCTGCGCATCGCCCTGCGCGCCCGCAAGGACCGTGACCTGGTGGGCACCGCCAGCCATGACTTCCTCATGTACTCCGGCTACGCCGCCCTCGCCTACGCCTGGGCCCTGCAGGAAGCCGCCGCACGCCGCCGCCTGCGCGAAGGCGGCGCCGAGTCCGAGGACTTCTACCGCGCCAAGCTGGCCACCAGCGCCTTCTACTTCGACCGCCTCCTGCCCCGCGCCAAGGGCCACGCCAGCGCCATGCTCAAGCCGACGAAGTCGGTGATGGGGCTGCAGGACGAGCACTTCCTCTTCGAGTGATCCACCCGCTGGAACGGGCCTCCCCCACGGCGGCCCGCCATGACACACCGTTGTAAAACAGCTGAGGTTTTCTACAAGGACATCAAGGACAGCAGTAGCCGGTCCGCCATCGGGTGGTGGCCTCTCACCGCCCTCCGCATCCACTCATCTCGGACATGCAGATGACAACGACCACGCGCATCAACTGGACGATGCTCAGCCTTCTCGCCCTGCTCACCGCCCCCCAGGCCCCGGCCGCCCCCGCCCCCCGGCCTGACGCCTTCGACCTGCTGACCCACAACGCCTTCTTCCTCACGCCGCTGCCGTTCAAGTTCAGCTGGAACAACCAGGAGCGCGCGCGCCTGATGACCCGGGCCGACTATGTGGAAGGACGCGATCTGATCATCTTCAACGAGCTGTTCGACAACACAGCCTCGGACATCCTGCTCAACGGGCTGAAGGACCGTTACCCGCACCAGACCCCGGTGCTGGGCCGCGCCACCAGCGGCTGGGACGAGAGCACCGGCAACCCCGCCGCCAAGCCCGAGGACGGCGGCGTCGCCATCGTCAGCCGCTGGCCCATCGTGCGCCGGGTGCAGTACCTCTACCGCGATGCCTGCGGGGCAGACGCCCTGGCCAACAAGGGCTTCGTGTACGTCAAGGTGATGCGCGGCGAGCGCCCGTTCCACGTCATCGCCACTCACACCCAGGCTGCCGACGCGGCCTGCCCAGATGGCGGCCAGGCTGTGCGTGAAAGCCAGTTCAGGGAAATGCGCGCCTTCATCGACCGGCAGAACATCCCCGCGAACGAAGTGCTGTTCGTCGGCGGCGACCTCAACGTCGTGCGCGGCAGCGCCGAGTACCCACGCGTGCTGGCCCAGCTGGACCTGCGCGAACCGGACAGCTACGCCGGCGCCCCCGCCACCTGGGACACCCGGCGCAACGGCGTGACCGGCTACCAGTACCCCTACAAGGACAACGGCCCCGGCAAGGCGCCGTCCAACCCGCCGGAGTACCTCGACTACATCCTGGTCTCCAACCGCCACGGCCAGGTTTCGTACTGGCACAACCAGGCGCTGGACACCCCCTCCCCGCGCTGGAGCGCCAGCGACGGCGTCAACACCTGGCACTACCAGGACTACTCCGACCACTACCCGGTGGCCGCCTTCACCTATGCCGATCCGCAGCGCACGCCTCAGCGGGCCTTCAAGCCCACCGACAACCGCTACGCCCGCGTGGTGCTGCGCAGCCTCGAAAACGGCAACGCCCTGCGCAGCGGGGCAAAGGCGACCAACTGGGTCACCGTCACCGGCAACGGCCGCGACGACGCCAGCACCTTCAGCCTCAACGACTGGGACCACTTCGCCAGCTTCTGCGTGCGCAACGGCGACTACGTGACCCTGGAATCCCGCGCCTACCCGGGCCATTTCCTCACCTGGTACGAACACGGCGCCGGCAAGTACGGCTACTACCCCGCCGCCGGGAAACCCTCGCGCCACCTGCGCGTGCAGATCGACAACGACCAGGGGCAATGCCTGAAGGATGGCGACCAGGTGGCGTTGATCGACTACAGCGGCCAGCGCCCCCTGCCCGGGCGCGACTACTACCTGAAGATCTGGCCCGACGGCGCCTGGAAGGACCACCTGTTCCTCTGGGGCGAGGCCCGGGACGCCAGCCGCTTCCGCGTCGAAGTGGCGCCGACCGCGGTCTACGAGAACTGGTACGACAGGTTGCGTTTCTGAACCACCGCGCCGGGGCGTTGCGCCCTGGCGTTTTCACCCCAGCAGCGCCAGCGCCACCAGCACGGCCACCTCGGCCAGTTCCACCAGCGCCCCGGCAGTGTCGCCGGTGGTGCCGCCGAGTCGCCGCAGCAAGCCACGGCGCCACCCGGCGAACAGCGCCAGCGCCGCCACCAGCGCGACCAGCGCCACCCAGCCGAACACCAGCCCCAGCAGCGCATGGGCGCCCAGCACCCAGGGCAGCTCCCGGCGCGGCAAGTGCTCGGCCAGCGCCTGCCCCAGCCCACCGGGGCGCACATAGGGCGTGGTCATGAACAGCAGTGGCAGCAGCGCCCGCGCCAGCCAGGGTGCCAGCAGCAGCGCGGCGATCGGCCCCTGCTCCAGCAGCGCCACCAGCGCGGCGAACTTCAGCAGCAGGACCAGCACCAATACGACCACGGCGATGGGGCCGCTGCGCGGGTCCTTCATGATCGCCAGGGTGCGTTCGCGGTCACCGTAGCCGCCCACCCAGGCGTCCGCCGTATCGGCCAGGCCATCCAGGTGCAGGCCACCGCTCAGCGCCACCCAGGCGGCCAGCAGCAGCGCGGCCTCGAGCAGCGTCGAGGTATCGCCCAGCACCCACTCCAGCGCCAGCAGCGTCAGGCCCAGCAGCAATCCCACCAGCGGGTAGAACAGCAATGAGCGACCGATCTGCTGCGGCTCGGGCATGCCCGGCAGGCGCACCGGCAGGCGGGTGAGGAACTGCAAGGCGATCAGCAGCGGGGTCATGGCAAAACGATCCGGTGCAAGGTCGCGTGGGGCACCTCCACCTGCATCAGCTGGGCCCGTGGCAGGCCCCGTGCGCGGGCCAGCAGCAGGCGGATCACCCCGCCGTGGCTGACCACCAGCAGGCGCTGGCCGGCGAAGCCTTCCTGCAAACGCGCCGCCGCCGCGTGAACGCGGGCCTCGAAGTCGAGCAGCGTCTCGCCGTCGGGCGGGGTGAAGCTGTAGGGGTCGTTCCAGAACAGGCCCAGGCCGGCCTCATCGGTAGCCATCAGTTGGGTGGCGGTGCGGCCTTCCCAGGCGCCGAAATGCAGCTCGCGCAGGTCGGCGTCGAAACCCAGCGGCAGGTCCAGGCGCCCGGCCAGCTCCTCGGCGAAGCGCGCGCAACGCTGCAACGGCGAGCTGACGATGCCGTCCCAGGGGCCGGCCCCCTTCACCGCACCACGCATCTGCGCCCAGCCGGTTTCGGTCAGGGCATCGTCCAGGCTGCCGCGAAAGCCCGCGCCCAGCTCGGTTTCGCCGTGGCGCAGCAGGTCGATGACCAGGCTCATGCCGGGCGATCCGAGACGGCGGCCTCGGCGAAGGTGGCCATGCCGTTGTGCAGGTCGCAGGCCAGGCGCAGCAGCGGCAAGGCGATGGCGGCGCCACTGCCCTCACCCAGGCGCAGGCCGAGGTCGAGCAGGGTTTGCGCCTGCAGCTCCGCCAGCACGGCCTGGTGGCCCGGCTCGGCGGAACGGTGGGAGAACAGCAGCCAGTCGCGGCAGGCGGGGTTCATGCGCACGGCGCAGAGCGCGGCGACGCTGCAGATGAAGCCGTCCACCAGCACCGGGATGCCGCGCTGGGCGCAGCCGAGGTAGGCGCCAGCCAGGGCCGCGACCTCGAAGCCACCGAGGCGGCGCAGGCTTTCCAGCGGGCCATGGCAATGGGGCCTGTGCAGGGCCAGGGCGCGTTCGATCACCTCGGCCTTGTGCTGCACGCCCTTGTCGTCCAGCCCGGTGCCGGGGCCGACCAGTTGTGCCGCCAGGGTGCCCAGCAGCGCGCAGGCCAGGGCGCTGGCGGCGGTGGTATTGCCGATGCCCATCTCGCCGCCGAGGTAGATGTCGGCCCCCGAGTCCACCGCACGCTCGGCACTGGCGCGGCCAGCCTCCAGCGCGGCCAGGCACTGGGCATCGCTCATCGCCGGTTCGCGGGCGAAGTTGGCGGTGCCGGCGCCCAGGCCCAGGTGCAGCACGCCAGGCAAGCGCTCCAGCGGCACGGCGGTGCCCAGGTCGACCAACTCCAGGGTCGCCCCCAGGCGGTGGGCCAGCACGTTGATGGCCGCGCCGCCACGCACGAAGTTGCGCAGCATCTCGCCGGTCACCGCCTGCGGGTAGGCGGAAACGCCCTCCTCCACCACGCCGTGGTCGCCGGCGAACACGGCGAACCAGGGCCGCGCGACCTCGGGGCGATCACTGCCCTGCATCGAAGCGAGGGTGATCGCCAGGCCTTCCAGCTGGCCCAGGGCGCCTCGCGGCTTGGTCAGCTGGTCCTGGCGGGCCTGGGCCCGGGTGCGGGCGACATGGTCCTGGGGCTGGCACTCGGCCAACCACCACGCGAGTGGGGTCATAGGGGCTCTCCCTTCAACAGCATGGGCAGGCCGGCGACGGTGAAGGTCACGCGGGTGCAGCGCTCGGCCAGGGCCTGGTGCAGCCAACCGGCTTCATCGACGTAGCGGCGGGTCAGTTCGCCCAGGGGCACGACCCCGAGGCCGGTTTCATTGCTCACCAGCAGCACCCGCCCCGGCAGCTCGCCGATGCAGGCCAGCAGGGCGTCGCGCTCGGCGACGAGGCGCGCCTCGTCCTCCAGCATCAGCAAGTTGGTCAGCCACAGGGTCAGGCAGTCCACCAGCAGGCAGGTGCCGGGGGCCGCGTGCTCGCGCAGCACCCGAGCCAGTTCGGTGGGTTCCTCCACCAGGCCCCAATGGTCGGGGCGCCGGGCACGGTGGCTGGCCACGCGGGCACTCATCTCGCCGTCCAGCGGCTGGCTGGTGGCGATGTAGGTGACGGCCAGGCCCGACTCGCCGGCGAGGCGTTCGGCCAGGCGGCTTTTGCCCGAACGGGCGCCACCGAGGATGAGTTCAGCCATGGGCGGGCTCCAGGCCGCAGAGGCGGCGCAGCAGGTCGGTATCCAGGTGGCGCTCGACCTGATCGGCCAGGCGCTCGATGTCGCGCTCGCGCAGCGCCGGGTAGTCCACGGCCTGCACCTCGGCGAGGCCGGCCCAGCGCAGCAGCGCGTCACGGGCCTCGGCAGCCTCGAACAGGCCATGCAGGTAGGTGCCGAGCACCTGGCCGTCCTCGCTCACGGCGCCGTCGCAGCGGCCGTCGTCCAGTTGCGCGGCGGGCCGCTCCAGGGCGGCGCCACGGCTGACCCCGGCGTGGATTTCGTAGCCGGTCACCGCGGCACCTTCCAGGCCCAGGCGGCCACGCACGTTGCGCAGCTGCTTCTCCGGCTCCAGCACCGTGTCGAAGGCGAGCAGGCCGAGGCCGGCGCTGCTGCCGGCGGGCCCTTCCAGGCCGTGGGGGTCGTCGATGCGCTCGCCGAGCATCTGCAGGCCGCCGCAGATGCCCAGCAGCTTGCCGCCGTAGCGCAGGTGGCGGGCGATGGCCGTGTCCCAACCCTGCGCGCGGAGGAAGGCCAGGTCGGCACGCACGCTCTTGGAGCCGGGCAGGATGATCAGGTCCGCCGGTGGCAGCGCCTGCCCCGGGCCGACCAGGGTCAGCTGCACCTGGGGGTGCAGGCGCAGCGGGTCGAAATCGGTGTGGTTGCTGATGCGCGGCAGCACCGGCACCACCACCTTCAACGCCTCGCGGGGCTTGGCGTCCTGGCGGCGGTCGATGGCGTCCTCGGCCTCCAGGTGGAAGTCGGTGATGTAGGGCAGCACCCCGAGCACCGGCTTGCCGGTACGCGCCTCCAGCCAGTCGAGGCCGGGTTGCAGCAAGGCGATGTCGCCCCGGAAGCGGTTGATCACGAAACCCTTCACCCGTGCCTGCTCGCTCTCCGAGAGCAGCGCCAGGGTGCCCACCAGATGGGCGAAGACGCCGCCCCGGTCGATGTCGGCGATGAGGATCACCGGGCAGTCCACCGCCTCGGCGAAGCCCATGTTGGCGATGTCGTTGGCGCGCAGGTTGATCTCCGCCGGGGAGCCGGCGCCCTCCACCATCACCACCCGGTAGCCGGCCTCCAGGCGCTGGTGGGAGGCCAGCACCGCCTGCATGGCGACCTTCTTGTAGTCGTGGTAGGCGACGGCGTTCATCGAGGTGACGGCGCGGCCATGGATGATCACCTGGGCACCGGTGTCGGTGTTGGGCTTGAGCAGCACCGGGTTCATGTCGGTGTGCGGCGCCAGCCCGCAGGCCTGGGCCTGCACCGCCTGGGCGCGGCCGATCTCGCCGCCGTCGGCGGTCACCGCGCTGTTGAGCGCCATGTTCTGCGGCTTGAACGGCACCACTGCCACACCCTGGCGCTTGAGCCAGCGGCACAGCGCGGTCACCAGGGTGCTCTTGCCGGCGTCGGAGGTGGTGCCCTGCACCATCAGCGTGGTCATGCGAGCTCCCGGGCGAAGCCGCTCAGCACGGTGTCCAGGCGCTGCCAGCCGGCCTCGTCGGGCGGCAGGCCGAAACGCAGGCTCGACGGCGTGAGGAACAACCGGGTGAGGATGCCGTGGGCGGCGAGGTATTCGTGCACCACCCCGGCGTGGGGCATGGCGACCCACTGGAACAGCGAGCAGCCGCCGGTGGGTTGCAGGCCACGGCTGCCGAGCAGGCGGGCCAGGCGCTGGCCGTCCCGCAGCAGGCGCTCGCGCTGCCGGGCCTGGCCGTCGACATCCTGCAGCAGGCCCTTGGCGATGGCCCGCGCCGGGCCGCTGACCGCCCAGGGGCCGAGCAGTTCCTCCATCTCGTCGAGCAGCTCGGGAGCGGCGCAGGCGAAGCCCAGGCGCAACCCGGCGAGGCCGAAGAACTTGCCGAAGGAGCGCAGCACGATGAGCCCGGGCAGGTGGCTGACCCGCGCCAGGCTCTGGTCGCCGGTGCAGTCCATGAAGGCTTCGTCCACCACCAGCCAGCCGCCACGCTCGGCCAGGCGCGCATGCCAGTCCAGCAGCAGCTCCGGGGAGTAACGCTGGCCGGTGGGGTTGTTGGGGTTGACCACCACCAGCACGTCGAGACGGTCGATGGCACGGCGCGCGCCGGCCTCGCTGATCTCTTCCAGGCGATGGCCGACCCGGCGCCAGGCGGCACTGTGCTCGGCGTAGCAAGGCGAGAGGATGCCCACCTGGGACGTGCGACGCAGGCGTGGCAGCGCCTGGATGGCGGCCTGGGAGCCGGCCACCGGCAGCAAAGACGGGGCGCGGTAGTACTGGCGCGCGGCCTCTTCCAGGCCGTCGTCGCGCTCGGGCAGGCGCGCCCAGGCCGCGGCGGGCACCTCGGGCAGGGTCCAGCCGTAGGGGGCGATGCCGGTGGAGAGGTCGAGCCAGTCCGCCTCGGGAATGCGATAACGCTGCGCGGCGGCGCGCAGCCTGCCTCCATGCTCAAGCAACGAGCCATCCTCCGATGATCAGAACGCCCACCCAGAGCATCACGCCCTGGCGCACCAGGTCCATGCCACGGCCGATGTCCTCGGCGCGCGCGGGCTCGCCCTGCCCCAGGCACGGGCGCTCGTGCAGCTCGCCGTGGTACACGGCCGGCCCGCCCAGTTGCACGCCCAGCGCACCGGCGCCGGCGGCCATCACCGGGCCGGCGTTGGGGCTGTCCCAGAGCGGCGCCTGCTTGCGCCAGCAATGCAGCGCCAGCGCCGTCTTGCCGAGCAGCGCATAGGTCAGTGCGACCAGGCGCGCGGGAATGAAATTGAGGACGTCGTCGATGCGCGCGGCGGCCCAGCCGAAACGCTCGAAGCGCTCGTTGCGATAGCCCCACATGGCGTCGAGGGTATTGCTCAGGCGGTACAGCACCACGCCCGGCGCGCCGGCCACGGCGAACCAGAACAGCGCGGCGAACACCGCGTCGCTGCCGTTCTCCAGCACCGATTCGGTGGCGGCGCGGGCCACGGCGCTCTCGTCCAGCTCGCGGGTCTCGCGGCTGACCATGTAGCCGACGCGACGGCGCGCCTCGTCCAGGTCGCCGCCCTGCAACGCCACGGCCACGGGCTCGGCGTGTTCGTTGAGGCTGCGCAGGCCGATGGCGGCATAGAGCGCGACCACGCCCACCAGGGTGCCGACCCAGGGCAGCTCGGCCAGCCACCAGGCCGCCAGGGTCAGCGGCAGCACGGCGATCACCCAGGCGCTGACGCCATGGCTGCGCCAGCCACGGCCGCCAGGGTTGAAGCGCTGCTCCAGGCGCTTGGCCCAGTCACCGAAGGCCACCAGCGGGTGCCAGCGGCGCGGCTCGCCGAAGACGGCGTCCAGCACCACGGCGGCCAATGTCAGCATGCCCAGGCTCATTCCTTGTTTCCCCACTGGTTCTCGAACAGCAGTTCGGACAACGGACGCGGTTGCGCCCAGCCTTCCAGCGCCAGCATCGGCGCCGGGTAGAAGGCCTCGACCGGGCCCAGGCAGAGCACCGCCAGGGGCTTGCTTCCGGGCGGCATGCGGAGCAGGTCGGCCAGGGCTTGCGGGTCGAACAGCGAGACCCAGCCCAGGCCCAGGCCTTCGGCACGGGCGGCGAGCCAGAGATTCTGAATCGCGCAGGCCAGCGACGCCATATCCATTTCCGGCAGCGTGCGTCGCCCGAAGACATGCGCCTCGCGCCCATCCATCAGCGCGGCGACCAGCAGCTCGGTGCAGTCGCGGATGCCTTCGACCTTCAGCCGCATGAATTCGTCGGAGCGCTCGCCCAGGGCCTCGGCGGTGCGCACCCGCTCCGCTTCCACCAGGCCGTGGATGTCTTCGCGCAGCGCCGGCTCGGTGACGCGGATGAAGCGCCAGGGCTGCATCAGGCCGACGCTGGGCGCCTGGTGCGCCGCCTCCAGCAGGCGCGCGAGCAGCTCGGGGGCCACCTCGCCGCCGCTGAAGTGGCGCATGTCGCGGCGCTCGGCGATGGCGCGGTAGACGGCGGCGCGCTCCTCGGGGCTGAAGGCGTTGTCGGTCATGGGCGCAGGAGCTCCGCCGCCGCAGCGGGGTTGGACGGCAGGTAGAAGTGGATGTAGGACGCGGTGAGGCGGCCGGTGCGGAACACCGCCTCGGCCACCGGCTTGTCGTTCGGGCAGGTGCCGCGCGCCAGGGGCTGCAGCGGCGAGTCGAGGCGCGAATGGTGGTAGGTGTGGCCACGCAACGCACCGCCGGGCAGCTCGACCTCCTGCAGGGCCAGGGCCACCAGGCGCTTCTGCATCACCGCGCTGCCGGGCAGCAGGCCGACCAGTTCGGCGCGCGCGCCCTCGGCGTCGGTCAGTGCATCGAGCAGGTAGAGCATGCCGCCGCACTCGGCGAGGATCGGCTTGCCGGCCTGATGGTGGGCACGGACCGCCTCGGCCATGGCGCGGTTTTCCGCCAGCGGCGCCAGGTGCAGCTCGGGGTAGCCGCCGGGCAGGTAGAGGCTGTCCACCTCGGGCAGGGCGGTGTCGGTCAGTGGCGAGAAGAACCGCAGCTCCGCACCGAGGGTGCGCAGCAGGTCGAGGTTGGCCTGGTAGGTGAAGGCGAAGGAGGTGTCGCGGGCGACGCCGATGCGCACGCCTTCCAGGGTCGGTCGCAGCGCCTGGGCGGGCGGCGCCTCGAAGGCCACGGCCGGCGGCAGCTCCACCGAGGCGCTGGCGGCCAGGGCATCGGCGGCGGCGTCCAGGCGTGCGTCCAGGTCGGCCAGCTCCTCGGCCTGCACCAGCCCCAGGTGGCGACTGGGCAGCTCGACCTCGGCGCTGCGCGGCAGGGAGCCGTACCAGCGGATCCAGCCCGGCAGGCTGTCGCGGATGAGGTCGCTGTGACGCTGGCTGCCGACCCGGTTGCCGAGCACGCCGGAGAACGGCAGGCCCGGCTGGTAGGTGGCGAGGCCCACGGCCAGGGCACCGAAGGTCTGGGCCATGGCGGCACCGTTGATCACCGCCATCACCGGCACGCCGAAGCAGCGGGCGAGATCGGCGGCCGAGGGCGAGCCGTCGAACAGCCCCATCACGCCCTCGATGAGGATCAGGTCGGCCTCGGCGGCGGCTTCCCAGAGCAGGCGGCGGCTCTCCGCCTCGCCGATCATCCACAGGTCCAGCTGGTAGACCGGTGCGCCGGAGGCGCGGGCGAGGATCATCGGGTCGAGGAAATCCGGCCCGCACTTGAACACCCGCACGCGCTTGCCCTGGCGGGCGTGCAGGCGCGCCAGGGCGGCGGTGACGGTGGTCTTGCCCTGGCCGGACGCCGGCGCGGCGATCAGCAGGGCCGGGCAATGGCGCGTGGAGGTGCTCAGAATTCCACCCCTTTCTGCGCCTTCACCCCGGATTTGAACGCGTGCTTGACCAGGCTCATCTCGGTGACGGTGTCGGCGGCGTCGATCAGGCCCTGGGGCGCACCACGACCGGTGGCGACCACGTGCTGCAGCTCGGGGCGCGATTCGATGTCGCGGAGCACGGTCTCCAGGTCCAGGTAGCCGTGCTTGAGGGCGATGTTCAGCTCGTCCAGCACCACCAGGCCGACCTGCGGGTCGTTGAGCAGCTGCGCCGCGACGGCCCAGGCCTGCTGCGCCTTCTCGATGTCGCGCTGGCGGTCCTGGGTGTCCCAGGTGTAGCCCTCGCCCATCACGTGGTAGGCGACCTCGTCCGGGAAGCGGCGGAAGAAGGCTTCCTCGCCGGTGGACATGCCGCCCTTGATGAACTGCACCACCCCCACCTTCACCCCGTGCCCGAGGGCGCGGGCGACCATGCCGAAGGCCGAGCTGCTCTTGCCCTTGCCGTTGCCGGTGTGCACTAGCAACAGGCCGTATTCGTCCTGGGCCTGGGCGATCTTCTCGTCGATCAGGGCTTTCTTGCGCTGCATGCGCGCCTTGTGGCGGGCATCGCGTTCGATGGATTCGGTCATGGGGGCTCCTGTCAGAGGGCTTGGTAGCGGACGCTGAAGAACACTGCCTGCCCGGGCTGGTTGTAGTCCAGCGCGGTTTCGTAGTCGGCATCCAGCAGGTTGGTGACCTTGGCCTGCAGGCGCCATTCCTCGGTCAGCCAGTACTCGCCGCGCAGGTCGAGGGTGGCGTAGCCGGCCACCTGGTTGCGGTTGGCCAAATCGTCGTAGCTGCGGCCTTCGGCGTGCAACGTGGCGCCCAGGCCGAAGCGGCCGATGCGCCGGTCGAGGTCGAGGTTGAAGCTCTGCTGCGGGCGACGCGGCAGCTCGTTGCCGGCGTTGCTGCCGTGGTCGCGGTTCTCGGCGTCGATGAAGGTGGCGTTGGCGTTCCAGTCCCAGCCCAGCAATTGGCTGCCGAGCACCAGTTCGAGGCCGTCGATGCGGGCCTTGCCGATGTTGTTGGGGCCGCCGTACGGGCCGAGAGTGGAGTCGTAGGCGATCAGGTCGTCGACATGGGTGCGGTAGGCGTTGATCGACCAGTTGCCCCAGTCATGCTGCCCGGTGAGCGCAGCCTCGAAGCTCTCGGAGGTTTCCGCATCCAGGCCCGGGTTGCCGTAGCCGGGGTAGTACAGCTCGTTGAAGCTGGGCGCCTTGAAGGCGGTGCCGTAGCCGAGGCTGAAGCGCAACGCGTCGCTGAGCGCATAGCCCCAGGCGGCGCTGCCGGTGTCGTGGGTGCCGAACTGTTCGTTGTCGTCACGGCGCAGCGACAGCTGCCAGTCCTGCTGGCCGGCCTGCCCCAGGTACTGGGCGAACCAGCCCTGGTTGCGGCGCGAGTCCTGCTCGAAGGCGGTGGAGCTGCTGACCTGGTCGCGCTGCCAGTCGTAGCCCAGGGTCAGCACATGGCCTTCGGCGAGGGTCAGGTCGTTGAGCCAGGAAGCGCTGTCGCGCTTGGAGTCGAAGCGGGCGTCGAACAGGCCATCGGTGTGGCTGGTGGACTTGTCTTCGCTGCGACCGGCCCGGAGGGTGATGTTCCAGATGTCCTGGGGGCTGAAGCGGGCGCGGCCGCCGATCACTTCCTGGCGGTTGTCGGCGTTGGCGCCGTGGCCGCCGAGGGGATGCAGGTAACCACCGTTGTCGATGTCGTCGTAGTCGTTATGGGCCTTGGCGCGCATCAGCGTACCGTCCAGCGCCAGCCCACCGAGTTGCACACCGGCGTTCAGGGTGCCGGACAGGTTGCGGTAGCCGTCGGCGTCGGGCTCGTAGTAGTTGCTGCCCTGGCGGCGGGAGTTGATGCCGTCGGTGTCCTGGCTGCTGACGCCGAGGTTGTACCAGGCCTGCTCGTCGCCACCGGCCACACCGGCGCTGCCCTGATAGGTGTCATGGGTGCCGTAGCCGGCGGAGAACCAGGGCTTGGCCGCGCCGTCGCCATGCCCCTTGCGGGTGAATATCTGGATCACCCCGCCGATGGCTTCGGAGCCGTAGAGGCTGGAGCGCGGGCCACGGACCACTTCGATGCGCTCGATCAGCTCCACCGGCAGGTCCTGGAAGGCCGCGAGCCCGGCGCTGACGGAGCCGACCTTGACGCCATCGACCAGCACCAGCACGTGGTCGGATTCGCTGCCACGCATGAACAGCGTGGTGTTCTTGCCCGGGCCGCCATTGTTGCCGAGGGTGACGCCCGGCACCTTGCGCAGCAGTTCCGGCAGCGAGCTGGCCTGGCTGCGCTCGATGGCCTCGCGGTCGATCACGGTGGTGGCGGCCAGGCTGGCGCGCACGGGCTGCTCGCTGCGGGTGGCGGTGACCACCTGCTCGTCGAGTTCGAGGGGCGCTGCGGCCAGCGGGGCAATGCACGAGATGCCGAGAACAGCCAGCAGCGCCGGCCTCGGGGAAGCGTTTCGGTTCAAGATTCGGTCTCCGTCGCGCCACCCGCGCGACCTCCTGGGGTGATGCATGGGGCGATCCCATGCGCAGTCACACCAGGCCGGTCTCCGGGCTTGCGAGTGGAACCGTCGGTTCCCCGACCGCGCCTTCCCATGCCGGGGCACAGTGGCTGGATGCGGTGGATGACTCGCCTACCGTTGCGGGGGCAGCGCCGGATTCTTCGGGAGAATGGACCGGCTTCCCTGTTTCACCCCGGCGGCATGGCCGCGGGGCACCTGGTGCAAGGCGCGCAGCTTAGTGGCCGCTGTGGTCAGGGTCAATCGACGGGCGGCAGGCGGAAAAAAGGGTCGAACCGATGGCCGCGGGCCTGCGTCCACTCAACAGGACCCACTCCATGAGGAGACTTCCGATGATCCGCGAACGCTATGCCTCCTGCATCCAGGCCTGCAACGCCTGCGCCATCGCCTGCGAACACTGCGCCGCCTCCTGCCTGCGCGAGGAAGACGCCGCGCACATGGCGCTGTGCATCCGCACCGACCGCGACTGCGCCGACCTGTGCCGCCTCGCCGCCCTGCTGATGGCCCGCGACAGCCCGCTGGCCGACGAGATCTGCCGCCTCTGCGCCATCGCCTGCCAGGCCTGCGCCGAGGAATGCGCCAAGCACGACCACGACCACTGCCAGGAATGCGCGCAGGCCTGCCAGCGCTGCGTGGAGGAGTGCGAGGCGATGGCGAAGGCGGCTTGACGCCGCTCAATGCCTCGGCTCGAACCCCGCCGGCTTGCCCGCCAGCCAGTCGACGAAGGTGCGCAGGCGCTCGTCGGCCATCAGCGCCTCGCGGCTGTTGTAGGTCAGCGCCAGTTCCTTTTCGCTGAACAGGCGGTGGATCTGGTTGTGGCAGGGACGGCAGACCCAGAGGGTGGCGGTGATGCGCTCGCTGCGGGCGAAGCGCTTCTGCACGTAGGTCTTGCCGTGCAGGGCCTTGGGGATCAGGTGGTGGCGGGTCAGGGGCGCAGCGCGCCGGCAGAGCTCGCAGGCGTCCGGCTGGGGCGGCAGGCGGATGGGCTCGGCCATGGGCTCAGCGCTTGCGGCAGAGGGTCAGCCCGTCGCCGATGGGGAGCAGCGAGAGGTCGATGCGGGCATCGGTCTTGAGCGCGCGGTTCAGGGCCTGGATGGCGCGGGTGTCGGCGCTGTCGGGGTTGGCCTCCAGCACGCGGCCGCTCCACAGCACGTTGTCGAACAGCACCAGGCCGCCGCTGCGCACCAGGGCCAGGGCGTGTTCCAGGTAGGCGGGGTAGTTGGCCTTGTCGGCGTCGATGAAGATCAGGTCGAAGCTGCCGGCCTGCCCGTCCCGCTCCAGGCGGCCGAGGGTTTCTAGGGCCGGGGCCAGGTGCAGGTCGATGCAGTCCTCGACGCCCGCCTCCTGCCAGTAGCGCCGGGCGACGGCGTTGTAGTCGCCGGGCAGGTCGCAGCAGAGGATGCGGCCGTCCGCCGGCATCGCTTCGGCCATCACCAGGGCGCTGTAGCCGGTGAAGGTGCCGACTTCCAGGATGCGTCGCGCTCCGGTGAGCCGCACCAGCATGGCCATGAACTGGCCCTGCTCGGGGGCGATCTGCCAGCGCGCGGTGGGCAGCAGCGCTGTTTCCTCGCGCAGGCGCGCGAGCAATGGCGTCTCGCGCAGGGAAACGTCGATCAGGTAGCGGTAGAGGTCGTCGTCGAGGTTGAGCGTCCGGGTGGTCATGCAGCCTCTCAGGGCGTGCTCGCCAGGTGCGAATCGAGCAGCACGCGCTTGGCGTTCAGGTAGCTTTTCTGCCAGTAGCTGTTGGACAGGCTGTCGAGGCGCACCGTTCCGCCGCTGGAGGGCGCGTGGACGAAGCGCCCCTCGCCCACGTAGATGCCGGCGTGGCTGACCTGGCCGCCGCCGTTGGTGGCGAAGAACACCAGGTCGCCGCTCTGCAGGGCGTTCATGCCGATGGTCGGCACGCGCATGGCGATGAGCTCGCGGGTGGAACGCGGCAGGCTGATGCCGGCGGCGTCGCGGTAGACGTAGCCGATCAGGCCGCTGCAGTCGAAGCCGCTGTCCGGGGTGTTGCCACCGTAGCGATAGGGGGTGCCCACCAGGCCGAGTGCACGGAACAGCACGTCATCGGCCGCTGGCGAGGACGGCGCCTGGACCACGGGCGGGGTGTAGACGGGAGCGGGAGCCGGCGCATGGCTGGAGCAGGCACCGAGGAGGGCGAGCAGCGCGATGAGGGCGAGACGGTGCAATGCGGGCATGGCAAGTCAGTCCTGACTTGAGGTTTGCTCGCTAATTTGCTGATACCGCTCGAATAATGCAAGCAAAAAGCCATCGCCGCTGCGCTTGGGCGGCAACCCGGACCTATATAGAAGAAGGCGGAAACGAATCGGCCCGGAACAGGGTCCGGGCCGATGGGTGGATCAGGATCGCTATCAGCGGTGCATCGAGCCTTGCGCCGAGGCGTTCATCGACGGGGAAACCTGCGCCAGGACGCGCTTGGCTTCCATGTAGCTCGCGCTCCAGTAGCGGTCATCCAGGCTGTCGACCCGCACACCGCCGCTGCGATGGCTGGAGGAGTGGATGAACTGGTCGTCGCCGATGTAGATGCCGGCGTGGCTGACGCGGCCACGGCCACGGTTGTTGAAGAAGACGATATCGCCCGGCTTCAGCTCGCTGCGCGCGATGACCGGTGCATCGAGGTTGATCATCTCGCGGGTGGAGCGCGGCAGCTGGATGCCCGCCTCCTCCTTGAACAGGTAGCCGACGAAGCCGCTGCAATCGAAGCCGGTCTTCAGGGAACGGCCACCGAAGCGGTAGGGGGTGCCCACCAGTTCGAAGCCACGCTCGAGAACGTTGTCGGCGAGGGACGGCAGCTGGTAGGGCTCGTCGTCCATCATGTCCGCCATGTCCTGGACGCTCGGCTCTTCGATGGCGGCCTGGGGCTCCGGAGTGGCGGCTACTTGCGGCTTCGGCGAGACGCCGGCGCAAGCGGTGAGAAACAGTGCAAACGTGATAGGCACGAGGGGTGCGAAGCGACTGAGCATGGGCACGACCGTGTCGAAAATTATAAGAAGGCGCGAATATGCCCTCTATCGATCTAATTTGCAAATTTAATCGATCGAAATGTGACTCAGTAGTTCCTGCAAAACATCTAAGGCCTTTCCCTTCAGATGTACGTCGACCGAGCGGGCGAGATCAGTGCTGGCGGGGTTGATTTCCGCCGTGAAGCCGCCTTGCTGGCGGGTGCGCATCACCGGTTCGATGATGTAGGGGAAGCTCGCCGTGGTGCCGACCGCAAGCACCGCATCGAAGCCCTTGCGCAGTTGTGCGTAGAGGGTGTCGATGGCCTTTTCGGGGAGCATTTCCTCGAACAGGACGACGGGAGGCCGGAGAATACCACCGCAAACCGTGCATTTGGGAGGCAAAGGCCGTTCCAGGTGCTGCGACAGTTGGTCGCTCTCGGCGCCGCACGACTGGCAGAACAGGGGCGCCAGTTCGCCATGGATCTCGATCAGCCGCTTCACGGGCGACCCCGCCTGGCGGTGATAGCCGTCGATGTTCTGTGTCAGCACCCAGCATTCCGGCTTGAGCCGCTGCAGTTCGGCGATGGCTGCGTGCCCGGCATTGGGGCGTGCGCCGAGGCAGGCGCGCCCGAGCTGGGCGAGGTACTTCCAGCACAGGGCGGGGTCCCGCCGCAGCATGGGGCCGGAGATGGCCTCCTCGATCGGGATGCCCTCCTCCGTCATGCCGTTGTAGAGGCCACCGAGCCCGCGGTAGGTGGGCAGGCCGGAATCCGCGGAAAGGCCTGCCCCCGTGATGATGAGGATGCGTTCGGCCCGCTTCAGCTCAGCGGCGACCCGGGCGATATCCGACGAATGGTCCATGGAAGCCTCCTGCCTCGCGAAACGGGATCAGTGGTTGACGGTATGGGCCAGCATCACCGAGAGCTGGCACAGCGGCCTGCCGCTTTCCTCGTGCCACCGGTTGAACGCGGCCTGCACCAGGGCGAGATCGCGCAGGCTGGTGGGCGCCTTGTCGATGATCTCCTGGGCCTTGAGCGCGGCGACCATGTCGTCGGTGGGGATGAAGGTGTCCTTGCCGACCATGCGCAAAAAGCGCGGCGCCGACAGCCCGCCCAGCTGGTTGCCGTGCTTGGCCAGGTACTTCCACAGGCCGACGATGTCGGTCACCGGCCAATCGGCGATCAGCGCACCGAAGCTGCCCTTCTCGCGGCGCACGTCGAGGATGAACTGGGCGTTGCGCGGCACGCTCTTGAGCTTGCCCAGGTGGCGGATCAACCGCGCATCCTGCATCAGCCGCTCCAGGTGCTCGGCGCCCATCAGCACCACCTTCTCCGGGTCGAAGCCGAAGAACACCTCCTCGAAGGCCGGCCACTTGGCGTCCACCAGGCTGTGCTTGAGCCCGGCGCGGAACACCCGCAAGGCCAGCAGCGACAGGTAGCGATCATCGGCCAGCCCGCGCAGCTCGGCGTCGCTGCGCGGTCGGGGCAGGCGCGCCTCCAGGGCCTCGGCCGAGCCGAAGCGGTTCAGGCAATACTCGTGGAGCCAGCGGTAATCACGCATAGATAAGAGCCTTGGCTGTAGCTCGAAGCTTGAAGCTTGAAGCTTGAAGCTTGAAGCTCACATTCAGATATTGACGACGTCCAGGGTGCGCGGCGCGGCGCTTTCGTCGATGCGCAGGTTGGTGAAGTCGAACAGGTTGCGGTCGGCCAGCTGCGAGGGCACCACGTTCTGCAGGGCGCGGAACATGATCTCGGTACGGCCCGGCGACTTGCGCTCCCATTCCTGGAGCATCTCCTTGACCACCTGGCGCTGCAGGTTCTCCTGCGAGCCGCAGAGGTTGCACGGGATGATCGGGAACTCCTTGAGCTGCGAGTAGGCCTCGATATCGGCCTCGTTGCAGTACGCCAGCGGACGGATCACCACGTTGCGGCCGTCGTCGGCACGCAGCTTCGGCGGCATGGCCTTGAGGGTGCCGCCATAGAACATGTTGAGGAAGAAGGTTTCCAGGATGTCGTCGCGGTGGTGACCGAGGGCCATCTTGGTCGCGCCGATCTCGTCGGCGAAGGTGTAGAGCGTGCCCCGGCGCAGGCGCGAGCACAGCGAGCAGGTGGTCTTGCCTTCCGGGATCTTCTCCTTGACCACCGAATAGGTGTCCTTCTCGACGATGTGGTACTCGACGCCGATGGACTCCAGGTAGGCCGGCAGCACGTGCTCGGGGAAGCCCGGCTGCTTCTGGTCCATGTTCACGGCGACGATCTCGAACTTGATCGGCGCGACCTTCTGCAGGTACAGCAGGACGTCGAGCATGGTGTAGCTGTCCTTGCCGCCGGACAGGCAGACCATGACCTTGTCGCCGTCCTCGATCATGTTGAAGTCGGCGATGGCTTCGCCGGCGAGGCGACGGATGCGTTTCTGCAGTTTGTTCTGGTTGACCGAAAGGGTGCCCATGGTGCTCTGGAATCCGGGGAGGGGTGCGAAAAGCTGGCTATTTTACGCACAAAGCGCGCGCCACCCCAGCCCTCAGTTTCGCTGTGCTAGCCTGCGCCCGATGAACAACGAACTAGACCCCTCCCTCGACCTCGTCGACCAACTGCTGGTGCTCCTGCGCCAGGCGCCGGACGGCATCGGCGAATTCGAGCTGATCCAGCGCCTCAAGGCCGGCCACTCCACCCACATCCCCAACCTGGGCCTGGCCGACCGCCTGGTGCTGTTCCGCACCCACTTCCTGCTGTTCAACGCCCTCTATCTATTACGCGACCGCCTCTGGGCCGAAGGCAGCGCCTTCCTCGCCATCAGCCCGCTGAGCATCCGCCTGCTGCCCTACACAGCGGGCAGCGATGCGCTCACCGAGCACGACCCGCTGCGCACCTACTACCTGGACCTGCGTCACCTGCGCGACACCACCGAGCGGGATGTCGAGAAACTGCTCGCCAGCTTCTGGACGCGCATGCAGGGCGGGGACGAAAAGCTCGCCGCCCTGGAGCTGTTCGAGCTGGTGGAGGGCGACGAAGCGCTCGACCTCGGGGTGATCAAGCACCGCTACCGCCAACTGGTGGGCCAGCATCACCCCGATCGCGGCGGCAGCACCGAGCGCATCCAGTCGATCAACAAGGCGATGGAAATACTTCAGCGCTATTACCGCTGAGGCTTAAGTCTGATTTGCTCTAAAGCCACGGCAGGCGCGGGCTCCAGCCTGGACCTATACTGCGACACAAGGTCGCATGTGTCGGCCGAGCACCGGATGACGCTGGCTACGCGTACCCGGCGCTTCGCTGGGGGGCGACCTCATAATAATGAGGAGGTGTTCAGAATGATCCACCACGTTTGGGGGCTCTTCACCCATCCCGATCAGGAATGGCAGGAAATCCGTGGCGAGGAAGAAAGCATCAGCCACATGTACCTGACCCATATCCTGGTACTCGCTGCCATTCCCGTAGTCTCCGCCTATATAGGAACCACCCAGGTCGGCTGGGCCATCGGCAAGGGGGACCCGGTCATGCTCACGCAGTCCAGCGCGATGCAGATGACCATCCTCTCCTACCTCGCCATGCTCGCCGGTGTCGCCGTGATGGGCGCCTTCATCCACTGGATGGCGCGCACCTACGACGCCTCGCCGAGCTTCACCGAATGCGTCGTGTTCGCCGCGTACTGCGCCACCCCGCTGTTCATCGGCGGCCTCGCGGCGCTCTACCCGCACCTCTGGCTCGGCATGATCATCGGCACGGCGGCCATCTGCTACACGGTCTACCTGCTCTACGTGGGCATACCGACCTTCATGAACATCCCCACGGACGAAGGCTTCCTGTTCTCCAGCTCGGTGCTGGCAGTGGGCCTGGTGGTGCTGGTGGCGATGATCGCCGCCTCGGTCATCCTCTGGGGCATGGGCGTGGGGCCGGTGTACATCCGCTGATCCCTTCAACCGCAGGACGGAGGCCGCCCCAGGGGCGGCCTCTTCGTTTGCCGGCCGGCCAAAAAGTTGAAACCCTCCCCTCCCCGGCCCTCTAACTCCTTGAGCCCCCTGCGACAGCGCCCGTGCGCCCCAAGGAGAACAGCCATGGCCCCGCATCTATTGACCCTCTTCACCCAGCCGGAACGCGCCTGGCAGGAGATCCGCCAGGACGAGACGCGCAACAGCCTGCATTACCTGGTGCACCTCCTGCTGCTATCGATCATCCCGGCGCTCAGTCTCTACATGGGCACCACCGTGGTCGGCTGGAGCCTGGCCGAGGACGAGGTGGTGCGGCTCGCCTCGGGCAGCGCCCTGCAACTGAGCCTCGCCCTGTACGTCGCCACCGTGCTCGGCGTGCTGCTGATGGGCGGCTTCGTGCGCTGGATGGCGCGCGTCTTCGACACCCGCCCCAGCTTCAACGAATGTGTGGGCTTCATCGCCTATACCGCCACCCCGCTGTTCATCGCCGGGATCGCCGGCCTCTACCCCAGCCGCTGGCTGGCGGTGGCCGTGCTGCTGCTCGCCGGTGCCTACTCGACCTTCCTGCTGTTCGTCGGAGTCCCGGTGTTCATGCGCCTGAAACAGGAACAGAGCTTCCTCTACGCCTCGTCCATCTGGGCCGTGGGGCTGCTGGTGATGGTCAATGTGCTGGTTTCCGTGATCCTGCACTGGCACCTGTACCTGACGCCGGAATACGTCTAGGGCGGCGAGTCACGACCGCTCGGCAGGAGAACGATTCGGCCGGTAGCGGCTTTGCGGCATAATCGCGGGCCCTGGAGTGCCCTCTATGCCCGAGCTGCTACACGCGCGCGTCGAAGCCTGCTACCAGCAGGCGGAAGCTTTTTTCCAACGCCGGTTCCCCCGCCCAGAAGTCAGTTTCAAGCTGCGTGGCCAGAAGGCCGGCGTCGCCCACCTGGATGAGAACAAGCTGCGTTTCAACCCGCAGCTGTATCGCGAGAACCAGGAAGATTTCCTCAAGCAGACCGTTGCCCACGAAGTGGCGCACCTGGTCGCCCACCAGTTGTTCGGCCACCGTATCCAGCCCCACGGCGAGGAGTGGCAGCTGATCATGCGCGGCGTCTACGAGCTGCCGCCCAACCGCTGCCACAGCTATGACGTGAAGCGGCGCAAGGTCACCCGCTACCTCTACCGCTGCGCCTGCCCGGACGGCGACTACCCCTTCTCCTCCCAGCGCCACGCCCTGGTGGCACGCGGGCGCCGCTACTACTGCCGGCGCTGCAAGGTGACCCTGGTGTTCAGCGGGGAACAGCGGCAGGAATAAACCAAAGCCCGCAGGGCGGGTGCAATCAGCGGATGTGCAGGTCGGCCCGAAGCTTGAAGCTTGAAGCTTGAAGCTTGAAGCTTGAAGCTTGAAGCAACGAGTGTGGGAGCGAATTCATTCGCGAAGCTGGGGCCCGATTGGTGGGCTGAAGCCCACCCTACGCCCCCCCTGTCTCTATCCACATCCGCCGAACGCGCGCCTACCCGGTCACCTTCCCCGCTTTCAGCGAGGCGATCTGCTCGGCGGTATAGCCCAGTTCCGCCAGCACCTCGGCGGTGTGGGCGCCCACGGCGACGCCCACATGGCGCGGTGCCGGCAGGCCGGTGGAGAACTTGATCGGGCAGGCGATCTGCCGTTGCGCCGGCAGCCCCTCGCGGGGCACCTCGGTGACCAGGCCCCGGGCCTCGATCTGCGGGTGCCGCACCGCCTCGGAAAGCGGCAGCATCGGCTCGACGCAGGCATCCAGCGCGGCGAACAGCTCGCTCCATTGGGCGAAGTCGCGTTTCTCGAACTCGATCTCGATGGCGCGCTTGAGCTCGCGCTGGTCCTCCGGCTTGGGCGACAGCCCGCGGGCAGCCAGCTCCGGCCGGCCGATGGCGGCGCAGAACTGTTGCATGAACTGCGGCTCCAGGCTGCCCACCGAGAACCAGCGGCCATCGCGCGTGCGGTAGTAGTCATAGAAGCTGCCGCCGTTGAGCGCCTGGTTCTCCATGACCGGCTCCACGCCCGCACCGAGGTAACCGGCGCCGGCCATGCCGTGCAGGCTGAAGGCGCAGTCGGTCATGCTCACGTCCACGTGCTGCCCCTCCCCCGTCGCCTGGCGCTGGATCACCGCCGCCAGCAGGCCCATCACCCCGTGCAGCGAGCCGCCGGCGATATCCGCCAGCTGCACGCCCAGGGGCAGCGGGCCGCTCTCCTGGCGCCCGGTGTAGCTGGCGATGCCTGCCAGGGCCAGGTAATTGATGTCGTGACCGGCCCGGTCGCGATAGGGCCCGGTCTGGCCGTAGCCGGTGATGGAGACGTAGATCAGCCTGGGGTTGATCGCCTTCAGCGCCTCGTAGCCCACGCCGAGCTTGCCCATCACCCCGGGGCGGAACTGCTCCAGCACGATGTCGTACTCGGCCACCAGCTGGCGCACCACCTCCACCGCCTCGGGGCGCTTGAGGTCGAGGGCGATGCTGCGCTTGTTGCGGTTCAGGTAGGCGTGGCTGGTGGAGGTGCCGCCGTCATGGGGCGGCAGCACGCGCACCAGGTCCATGCGGCCGGGGGACTCGACACGCAGCACCTCGGCGCCCATGTCGGCCAGCAGCAACGAGGCGAAGGGCCCCGGCAGCAGGGTGGAGAAATCGAGGATCTTCAGCGAAGCGAGCGGGCCTTTCATGGCAACTCCATAGCGGTTCGGGTCATTCCCAATGCAGCGGCTGGCGTGCGTCCAGGCACGCGGCGACTGCGGCGAAACGTTGTTCAAGCACGTTGCGGCGGATCTTCATGGTCGGCGTCATGCAACCGTTATCCACCGTCCAGCTCTCGCGCACCAGCACGAAATGGCTGATGCGCTCATGGGGCAGCAGCTGGGCATTGAGCACCTGCAGGCTCGCCGCCAGCTCGGCCTCCACCTTGCTGCGCGGCTCGGCGCGGGCCGCCGGGCTGAGCTCGATCAGCGCCAGCGGCTGGTCCAGGCCGTTGCCCATCAGGCACACCTGCTCGACCCAGAGGTTCTTGGCGATCTCGCCCTCGATGGGTGCCGGCGCCACGTACTTGCCCTTGCTGGTCTTGAAGATGTCCTTCACCCGCCCGGTGATGCGCAGGTAGCCATCGGCATCGATCTCGCCCTTGTCGCCGGTGTGCAGCCAGCCGGCCTGCAGCGTGTCGGCGGTCTTCTCCGGCTCCAGGTAATAGCCGGCCATCAGCGCCTGGCTGCGGTAGAGGATCTCGCCGTTCTCGGCGATGCGCACCTCGTTGTCCGGCATCGCCCGGCCGACGCTGCCGAAGCGCACCTGGCCGGGGCGGTTGAAGTTGCCGTAGGCGAAGTTCTCGGTCATGCCGTAGCCCTCGCAGATGGTCAGGCCGATGCGCCGGTACCACTCCAGCAGCGCCACCGGGATCGGCGCCGCGCCGCTGACCAGCACCCGCGCGCGGTCCAGCCCCAGCCCCTGGCGCACCTTGCGCGCCACCAACGTGCCGAGCAGCGGGATGCGCAGCAGGCGTTCGAGCCTGGCCTGGGGCAGCTTCTCCAGCACCCCCTGCTGGAAGCGCGTCCACAGGCGCGGCACGGAGAAGAACACCGTCGGCCGCACCCGCCTGAGGTCATCGGCAAAGGTGTCCAGGGATTCGACGAAGGCGATGGCGCCGCCGCAATACAGGCTGTTGGTTTCCACAAGGAAGCGCTCGGCGGCATGGGACAGCGGCAGGTAGGAGAAGAACTGCTCGTGCTCGTCCAGGCCCATCTCCGCCACCGAGCGGCTGGAGGCGAAGGCGAAGGCCCCGGCGCGCTGCATCACGCCCTTGGGCTGGCCCGTGGTGCCGGAGGTATAGAGGATGCTGAGCAAATCGTCCGGGCGCTGCACATGCCCGTCGCGCAACGGCTCGTGGGCGGCCAGCAGTTCGTGCCATTGGTGCTGCGCGCCCAGGGTCGGGTACGGCATGGCGATGCGGACGACCTCGGCGGGAATGCCGGCCTCGATCTTCCCGGCCTCGTCGAGCTTGCCGAGGATGATCGCCTTGCACGCCGAGTGGCGCAGCACGTAGTCGATGCTCTCCACCGATTGCAGCGGGTACAGCGGCACGCTGACCAGGCCCGCGAGCATGATCGCCAGGTCGCTGATGATCCACTCGGCGCAGTTCTTCGCCAGGATCGCCACCCGGTCGCCGGGTTCGCAGCCCAACGCCCGCAGGGCGCTGGCCAGGCGCCGGGCCTGGTCGTCGGCCTGGCGCCAGGACAGGTCATGCCACTGGCGCTCCACCGGCTGGCTGAGCCAGACGCGGTCCGGCGCGGTGGCCACCCAATGGGCGAGCCGCTGCAACGGCAGTTGGTCGGTCATCTTTCAACCCTCCTTGTTGTTCTTGTAATGGTCGGAGCTTGTCACGTTATTCGCCGCCTATCTGCCCTCCTCCAGGGCACGGCGGCTCGCCGGATAGCCTCACAGCCGGAACACCTGGCGCGCATTGCCATGGAGGAACTTCGCCTCGATCTCCGCCGGCAGCGCCAGCTCCTTCACCTGGGTCATGCAGCGCTCCAGGGACAGCTGCGGGAAGTTGCTGCCGAACAGCACCTTGTCCTGGCCGTAGCTGCGCATGAACTGCAGCAGCGCCTGGGGGTAGTAGCGTGGCAGGTAGGCGGAGGTGTCGATGTAGATGTTGTCGTGCTTCCAGGCCAGGCCGATCATCTCCTCGGTCCAGGGATGGCCGATGTGCCCGGCGACGATGCGCAGCTCGGGGAAATCCAGCGCCACCTCGTCCAGGTAAGGCACCGGGCGGCCGGTCTCCGAGGGCATCAGCGGGCCGGTGTGGCCCACCTGGGTGCAGAAGGGAATGTCCAGCTCGATGCACTTCACATAGAGCGGGTAATAGAGCCGGTGGTTGGGCGGTAGCTTCCACAGCCAGGGCACCACGCGCAGCGCCTTGCAGCCCAGGTCCAGCACCGCCCGCTCCAGCTCGCGCACCGCCGCCAGGGGTTTGCCGAGATCCACCGTGGCGACCCCGACGAAGCGGTCGGGGAAGGCCCGGGTGTACTCGGCCACCAGGTCGTTGTCGAACACCCAGCGCTCCGGCCGGCACCAGGCGGCGAGCATGAGCTTGTCCACGCCCGCGCGGTCCATCTCCGCCACCGTCTGCTGTGGCGTCAGCGGTTGGTCGAGCAAGTGTGCGGAACCGGATTTCTCGAACAGCCGGACCACCTCCGGCAACAGCTCGCGGGCGCGGCCGTTGGCAGGTTGGGCCCAGGCGTCGATGGCGCCCAGCGGTGCATTCATGGCAGTGACCTCCTGGTGTCCATACAGTGGCTGAACTCTAGCCCGGCCCGGGGCGCCGGGCCGGGGTTCAGAGCTTCATGCCGCGGCTGATGATCTCCTTCATGATCTCCGAGGTGCCGGCGAAGATGCGCTGGATGCGTGCGTTCGCGTACATCTTGCAGATCGGGTACTCCCACATGTAGCCCCAGCCGCCGTGCAGCTGCACGCCCTCGTCCACCACCTTGCACAGCAGCTCGGTGGTGAACAGCTTGGCCTCGGCGGCCACTTCGGGGGTGAGTTTCTTCTGGTTGTGGTCCATCACGCAGCGGTCGGTGAAGACCTGGGCGACGTCGATCTGGGTGCGCATCTCGGCCAGCTTGAAGCGGGTGTTCTGGAAGTGCGAGACGGGCCGGTCGAAGGCCTTGCGCTCCTTCACGTAGTCGATGGTTGCCTGCAACGCCGCCTCGGCACCGGCCACCGCGCCACAGGCGTTGGTCAGGCGCTCCTGGGCGAGCATGTTCATCAGGTAGAAGAAGCCGCCCTTGGCATCGCCCAGCAGGTTGGCCTTGGGCACCTTGACGTTGTTGAAGAACAGCTCGGCGGTGTCCTGGCTCTTCATGCCCAGCTTCTTCAGGTTGCGCCCGCGCTCGAAGCCGATCATGTCGCGCTCCACCAGGAACAGGCCCATGGCGTGCTTGTTGGCCGGGTCGGTCTTGGCCGCGACGATTACCAGGTCCGCCAGCAGGCCGTTGGAGATGAACACCTTGGAGCCGTTCAGCTCGTAGTGGTCACCCTTGTCCACGGCGGTGGTGCGCATGCCGGCGAGGTCGGAGCCGGCGGAAGGCTCGGTCATGGCCACCGCGAGGATGATTTCGCCGCTGATGATCCCCGGCAGGAAGCGCGCCTTCTGCTCGGCGTTGCCGTACTCGGCGATGTAGGGGCCGCACAGCGCCGAGTGCAGCGGGATCATGAAGCCCGGCTCGTTGATGTGGGCCAGCTCCTCGCACATGATCTGCTCGTAGCGGAAGTCCTTCAGCCCGGCGCCGCCGTACTCCTCATCCGCCCAGGGCAACAGGAAGCCCATCTCGCCAGCCTTGCGCCACACGGCGCGATCCACCACGCCCGCCTCCTCCCAGGCCTCCTGGTGCGGCACCACTTCCTTCTGCAGGAAGGCGCGGAACGCGTCGCGGAACATGTTGTGTTCGGTTTCGAAATGGATGCGCTGCATGCGAGGGGTCTCCCTGGAAAAAAACGTTCCGCAGGGTAGGCGGCGCCCGCACGCACGCTCAATGACGCAAGCGCTCAGGGTCGATTGACCCATGTGCTCAGCACAGCTTCAGGGGGCTCCCGCATGCGCGGGAGTGATGGGAATGCAAAACGCTCGTGGTACCTCGTCATCCCCGCGAACGCGGGGACCCACTAAAAGCCGCCCATAAAAAAGCCCGTCACGAGACGGGCCTGGAAAATCTCCTCCCCGTGGGGAGGGAGGAGAGAATTACAGGGTTCAGACGCGCTGGGCTTCTACCTGCGGCGCGGCATTGCCGGCCAGTTCGCGGTCCAGGGTGTCGGTGTCCAGCTGCTTGCACCACTTGGCGACGACCAGGGTCGCCACGCCGTTGCCCACCAGGTTGGTCAGGGCGCGGGCTTCGGACATGAAGCGGTCGATGCCGAGGATCAGCGCCAGGCCCGCGACCGGCAGGTGGCCGACGGCGGAGAGGGTGGCGGCCAGGACGATGAAGCCGCTGCCGGTGACGCCGGCGGCACCCTTGGAGGCGATCAGCAGTACCAGCAGCAGGGTGATCTGGTGGGTGATGTCCATCGGCGTGTCGGTGGCCTGGGCGATGAACACCGCGGCCATGGTCAGGTAGATGGAGGTGCCGTCGAGGTTGAAGGAATAACCGGTGGGGATCACCAGGCCGACGACCGACTTGTTGGCACCGAGCTTTTCCATCTTGGCGATCATGCGCGGCAGGGCGGACTCGGAGGACGAGGTGCCCAGCACGATCAGCAATTCCTCGCGGATGTACTTGATGAACTTGAGGATGCTGAAGCCATGGGCGCGGGCGATGCCACCCAGCACGATCAGCACGAACAGCAGGCAGGTGATGTAGAAGCACAGCATCAGCTGGCCGAGCTGCACCAGCGAGCCCACGCCGTAGGCGCCGATGGTGAAGGCCATGGCACCGAAGGCACCGATGGGCGCGACCTTCATGATCACGTTGATGATGTTGAACATCACCTGGGAGATGCGCTCGATGAACTCGAACACCGGGCGGCCGTAGTCACCCATGCGGTGCAGCGCGTAGCCGAACAGCACGGAGAAGAACAGCACCTGGAGGATGTCGCCGTTGGCGAAGGCGCCGACCACGGTCCCCGGGATGACGTTCATCAGGAAGTCGATGGTGGACTGCTTCTCGCCAGCCGCCGCGTAGGCCGCGATGCCCTTGGTGTCCAGGGTGGTGGGGTCGACGTGCATGCCGACGCCGGGCTGCACCACGTTGACCACGACCAGGCCGATCAGCAGCGCGAGGGTAGAGACGATCTCGAAATACAGCAGCGCGTAGCCACCGGTCTTGCCGACGGCCTTCATGCTCTGCATGCCGGCGATGCCGGTGACCACGGTGCAGAAGATGATCGGCGCGATGGCCATCTTGATCAGCTTGACGAAGCTGTCACCCAGCGGCTTCAGGGCGACGCCGGTCTGCGGGTAGAAGTGGCCGACCAGGATGCCGATGGCGATGGCCACCAGAACCTGGAAATAAAGGCTTTTGTAGAGGGGTTGACGGGTCATGGCAGGTCCTCTCGGGTGGTGCGGGGCCTGATTCCGTACAGGGGCGCACCACCGGTCTCTATCACCTCCCTTGCTGGGAGACTTTGTTGTTCTGCGATCCAAACCAATGGATGGCGAGACTCCTATCGCAAGGGCTGTGCCAACCCGAACGGATCGCGCAACACCTAGTGCGCCGTGGCCTACAGAAAACAACAGGGGGCTGTAGGACAATTCTTCAGGCGGATTCCCGCCAAGGCGCCCGGGGGATTCCCGCCACGACCACCCCTTGTCGCCCCCTCGCGCCCCGCCCTACCATCGGCCACCCCGAACCAGGAAGCCGCCCCATGCGCGAGCGCACCATCGCCAGTCATTTCGTCCGTGCCGCCTTGCGCGGTCCCGAGCGCCATGGCCTGGATTGCGCCGCCATCCTGCGCCACGCGGGCATCCAGGCGGCACTGCTGGAAGAGCCCCGCGCCCGGGTCGCCCCGGAGCAGTTCAGCCGGTTGATGCAGTTGCTGTGGGAGGCGCTGGACGACGAGTACATGGGCTTCGGCCGCCAGCGCAGCAAGCGCGGCACCTTCGCCATGATGTGCCACGCGATCATCCACTGCCGCAGCCTGGAGAAGGCCCTGGGGCGAGGGGCGATGTTCTACGGCCTGTTCCCCGAGGCGCCGCGCATCCTCCTAGAGCGCGAGGGCGAGTCGGTGCGCCTGACGGTGGACGACGCCACCCTCTGGGACCCGGACCACTTCCTCGTGGAAAGCCTGCTGGTGATCTGGCACCGCCTCGGCAGCTGGCTGATCGGCCAGCGCATCCGCCTGGAGGAAGCCACCTTCGCCTATGCCGAGCCCGAGCACGTCGGCGAATACGAACTGCTGTTCCCCACCCAGCGCCGCTTCGATGCGCCCAGCACCAGCCTGCTGTTCAACGCCCGCTACCTGGCCATGCCGCTGCTGCAGGACGAACGCACCCTCAAGCACTTCCTCGAGCACTCCCCCGCCGACCTGCTGGCCCGCCCCGATGGCGGCGACAGCCTCACCAGCCAGATCCGCCGCCTGCTGGGCCGCGACTGCCGCACCTGGCCGGACCTGGAAGCAGTGGCCCAGCAGCTGCACATCAGCCCGCAGACCCTGCGTCGCCACCTGCGCGAGGAAGGCTCCAGCTTCCAGGAACTCAAGGATCACCTGCGCCGCGACCTGGCGATCTACCACCTGGGCCGCGACGAGCTGTCCATCCAGGACATCGCCGAGCAGCTCGGCTTCTCCGAACCCTCGGCCTTCCACCGCGCCTTCAAGAAATGGACCGGCCTCACCCCCGGCGCCTACCGCGCCCAGGAAGCCTGACCGCCCAAACCCGACTCGCGTAGCCAGGACGTAGCCCGGGGGCTTTTCGCGCCAGCCTCAACCCTTCACCATCGCCGCCGCGCTGAGCATCTCGATCTCGCGGATCTCGAAATCCCGCACCAGGAACTCCATGCGCCGCTCGTGGAAGGCCTGCATGTGCGGCAGGGAGGAATGGGCCTCCAGGTCCGCCCGCGAGCGCCACACCTCGAAGAAGATGAACAGCGTCGGGTCGCGGGCATCGCGCAGCATGTGGTACTCGATGCAACCCGCCTCCGCGCGGCTGGGCTCGACGTAGGCGCGGAACAGCGCCTCGAACTCGTCGGCTTTCTCCGGGCGCAGATGGGCATGGAGGATAAAGGCGCAGGTATCGCTCATGGGCAGACGCTCCGGTTGCTGGAATGCGGCGCAGCCTATCGCAAGAGTCGATTGGCGATTCGTGCTTTTCACGCAAAGGCGATTTGCCCCGGAAGCGGTTTTTCCCGCGCACGGCCCTGGGTAACCTGCCGGTCATCGAGAACCTCACGAGGCCACCCAGCCATGAAAAAGATCCTCCTGCTCAACGGCGGCAAGCAGTTCGCCCATTCCGACGGCCGCTACAACCGCACCCTGCACGAAGCCGCCCTGGCCTACCTCGACCGCTCGGGCTTCGACGTGAAGGAAACCTTCATCGATGGCGGCTACGACACCGCCGAAGAAGTGCAGAAATTCCTCTGGGCCGACGTCATCGTCTGGCAGATGCCCGGCTGGTGGATGGGCGCGCCCTGGACCGTGAAGCAGTACATCGACGAAGTCTTCACCGCCGGCCACGGCAGCCTCTACGCCAACGACGGCCGCACCCGTTCCGACGCCTCGCAGAAATACGGCAGCGGCGGCCTGCTGCACGGCAAGCAGTACATGATCTCCGCCACCTGGAACGCCCCACAGCAGGCCTTCGACGACCCCACCGACTTCTTCGAGGCCAAGGGCGTGGACGCCGTCTACTTCCCCTTCCACAAGGCCAACCAGTTCCTCGGCATGACCGCCCTGCCCACCTTCCTTGCCGTCGACGTGATGAAGCGCCCCGATATCGAAGGCGACATCGCCCGCTACGAAGCGCACCTGGCCAAGGTGTTCGGCGCTAGCGCCTGATGCCGTTAAGTGGGCCCCCACCCTGCCATCAAGGCATCCGCACAGGTTCCTGCTCACGGGGCTGCAACGCCATGGAAGAGGCGGGAGCTCGCGAATGACGCCCGAGGCGACGAAGCGTCAGGCCAGCAACGCCACCGACTTGATCTGCGCCCACAGCTGCTGCCCCGGGTGCAGCCCGAGCTGGTCCCGCGAATAACGGGTGATGCGCGCCAGCAGCGGGTTGCCGTCCACCTCCAGGCGCACCAGCACGTGGGCGGCGTTGTCCGCCGGGATCTCGGCGCACACCGTCGCCGGCAACAGGTTGAGGATGCTGCTGTCCGCCTGGCGTTGCAGGCCCAGGCTGACGTCGCGGGCCTGCACCTTGAAGCGCACCCGCCGCCCGGCCTCTGCCGGGGCGTGGGCCACGCGCATGCTCAGCCCGCTGCCCGGCAGCCCGAGGGTGAGCAACTGGTACTCGGCGTCATGCCCGATCACCCGTCCCTCGATCACCACCCCCGCGTCATCGCCCAGCGCCGTGGGCAGGTCCAGCCGCGCCAGGGTCTCGCCCAGCGGCCCGCTGCCCAGCACGCGGCCCTCGTCCATCAGCACCAGGTGATCGGCCAGCCGTGCCACCTCCTCCGTGGAATGGCTGACATAGAGCACCGGGATATCCAGCTCGTCGTGCAAGCGTTCCAGGTAGGGCAGGATCTCCGCCTTGCGCTTGCCGTCCAGGGCCGCCAGCGGCTCGTCCATCAACAGCAGGCGCGGGCTGGTCAGCAGCGCCCGGGCCATGCCCACGCGCTGCCGCTCGCCACCGGACAGGCGCGCCGGCATGCGCTCCAGCAGGTGGCCAATGCCCAGCAGCTCCACCGCCTGCGCGAACTTCACGCGGCGCTCGGTGGCCGGGATGCGCTTCTCGCCGTACTCCAGGTTGCGCCGCACCGACAGGTGCTCGAACAGGCTCGCCTCCTGGAACACATAGCCCAGGGCACGCTTGTGGGTGGGCAAGAAGAGGCCGCGCTCGCTGTCCTGCCAGGTCTGGCCATTGACCTCCAGGCGGCCACGGGCGCTGCGCTCGAGGCCGGCGATGCAGCGCAGCAGGCTGGTCTTGCCCGAGCCGGAATGGCCGAACAGCGCCGTCACCCCGCGCCCAGGCAGGGCGAGATCGACGTCCAGCTCGAAGCCGGGCCAGGCCAGGTACAGGCGCGCACGTATGTCGTCACTCATGCCGCGGGGGTCCTCGGGGTCAGGTCCAGCCCGGCTTCATGCGCCGGCTGGAATACAGGGCCAGCAGTATGAGGAAGGAGAACACCACCATGCCACCGGCCAGCCAGTGGGCCTGGGCGTACTCCATGGCCTCGACGTGATCGAAGATCTGCACCGAGACCACCCGGGTCTTCTCCGGGATGTTGCCACCGATCATCAGCACCACGCCGAACTCCCCCACCGTGTGGGCGAAGCCGAGGATGGAAGCGGTGACGAAGCCCGGCCGGGCCAGCGGCAGCACCACGGTGACGAAGCTGTCCCAGGGGCTGGCGCGCAAGGTGGCCGCGACCTCCAGCGGACGCGGCCCCATGGCCTCGAAGGCGTTCTGCAGGGGCTGCACCACGAAGGGCAGCGAATAGAGGACCGAACCCACCACCAGCCCGGCGAAGGTGAAGGGCAAGGTGCCCAGGCCGATGGACTGGGTGAACTGGCCGATGAAACCATTGGGCCCCATGCTCACCAGCAGGTAGAAGCCGATCACCGTGGGCGGCAGCACCAGCGGCAGCGCCACCACCGCCCCCACGGGCCCCTTCAGCCAGGACCCGGTGCGGGCCAGCCACCAGGCGATGGGCGTTCCCACCAGCAGCAACAGGGCCGTGGTCAGGCTCGCCAGTTCCAGGGTCAGCCGGATCGCCGCCCAGTCGTCACCGCTCAGTGGCATCGCACCGTTTCCTCAGTCAGTCAAAGCTCGTAGCCGTAGGACTTGATCACCGCCGCGGCCTTGTCGCCCTTCAGGTAGTCGACCAGCGCCCTGGCGGCGGCGTTGTCCTTGCCCTTGGCGAGGATCACCGCGTCCTGCCTGATCGGGTCGTGCAGCTCGGCCGGCACGATCCAGGCGGAGCCGCCGGTCACCTTGCCATCCTTGTAGACCTGCGACAACGCGACGAAGCCCAGCTCGGCGTTGCCACTGG
Source organism: Pseudomonas sp. Pc102 (assembly GCF_018408275.1). Lineage (NCBI taxonomy): Bacteria > Pseudomonadati > Pseudomonadota > Gammaproteobacteria > Pseudomonadales > Pseudomonadaceae > Pseudomonas > Pseudomonas sp. Pc102. Next base: position 4,556,147 of record NZ_AP021905.1, read on the forward strand.
AAACGAACTGCTGCGCCTGGGTGATGTTCTGGCCCTCCACCAGCTTGCCCTTGACCTGGGCGGTCAGGCCCAGCTTCTCCAGCACCTGGGTGGCGGCCAGGCCATAGGGCGCGGCTTTCGGGTTGGCGATGGACAGGTGCTTGTACTCATTGTTCTTCAGCACCTCGCCCTCGGCGTCGACGTAGCCGTCCTTGGCCGACCACAGGGCCAGCGTGCCGACGGCGTAGGTGAAGCGGGTGCCGGCAACGGTGTCGCCTTCCTTCTCCAGCTTGGCCGGGGTGGTGTCGTCGGCGGCGAGGAAGACCTCGAACGGCGCGCCGTTCTTGATCTGCGCGTAGAACTGGCCGGTGGCACCGGTGGCGATCACCAGCCTGTGGCCGGTGTCCTTCTCGAAGTCCTTGGCGATGGCCTGGATCGGTGCGCTGAAGTTGGCGGCGACCGCGACCTGGACATCCTGGGCCAGGGCCAGGCTGGCGGTTGAGCAGGCGGCAAGCGTGACGAGCAGGCGAGACAGATGGCCCATGGGAACACTCCTTGGTTGTTGTGCGAGGTCGGAGGATGTGGAACGGAAGCCGACTCTAGCGCCTCGCTATGTATAAAACTATATAGCGATGAAAATTTTCTTCGGCGATCGTCACAGGCGTGCAATACAGACCGGTGAAACTGACTGCGGCTGAGGGACCAGCCCCCATCTGATGCCGCCGACGGCTCACTTGGCCACGACGGAAAAGTCCGGCGCTCCCGCCGCGCCGATATCGCCTCCGCCTCCCCCGCTGCGGAAACCTCATGGCCGCCTCCTGCGGCCATTTTCGTTCCCACCTCCCGCCCCCGTTCATCCGGCGGCACGCCCCATTCCTGACCGGGTTCTCAAGTTCGCCCAGGGACCGCAGACGGCGCTTTGCCATCATGCTAAAAGGCGCCCGCCAACCCAGGGCCCCAGGCCTGACTACACTTCCCGGGCGCCTGCCTGAAACCGAGCCACCATGTCGCCGACCCCGTTCATCGCCTGTGCCCTCACCTGCCTCCTCACCTTCCAGGTCCAGGCGGCCGAGCCCGGAAAGCTGGTGTTCTGCTACGAGGACCAGGACTCCTGGCCCTGGGTGATGCTCGACGACAAGGGCCTCAACCAGGTGCTGTTCGATCGTGTGCAACAGGCGCTGAAGCTGAAGATCCAACGCCAGCCGATGCCCTGGAAGCGCTGCCTCGATGGCCTCGCCCGGGGCCAGTACGATGGCGCCTTCGCCGCCGCCTTCAAGACCGAGCGCCAGGTCATGGGCCACTACCCGTACCGCGCCGATGGCTCGCTGGACACCGGCAAGCGCCTGCACAGCGCCTCCTACTCCCTCTACCGCCTGCGAGGCAGCCAGGCCGACTGGGACGGCAAGGCCTTCAGCGGCATCCGTGGCCGCGTCGCCTCGCTCAGCGGGTTTTCCATCATCGATTTACTCAAGGCCCACGGCCTGGAAGTCGAGGAAACCAGCCGCGACCCGCTGGCACTGCTGCGCATGCTCCACGGCCACCGTTTCGAGACCGCCGCCATGCAGACCCTGCGCGCCGACCAGCTCCTGGCCAGCCACCCGGACATCGGCCAGGACATCGAGAAGCGCCCGGTGCCACTGGAGCAGAAGGACTATTACCTCATGCTGTCGAACCGCCTGGTGGACGAGCGGCCCGCCGTCGCCCAGGCCATCTGGGACGAGATCGCCCGCCAGCGCGAATCCGCCGACTACCAGGCCCGGCTCAGGCAGGTGCTGGCCGACACCCCGCACGGCAACTGACCGGCCGGGGCCAATCGGGATCAGAGCAGCAACTGGCTCAGCACCGCGCGCAGCTTGCCGGGCTTGACCGGCTTGTTCAGCAACGGCGCGCCGAGGGCCTGGAGGTTGCGCCGGCACTCGTCGCTGCGGTCGGCGGTGATCATCACCGCCGGGATCGCCCGGCCGAACTGCCCGCGCAGCGCCTGCACCACCTCGCAACCGGTCACGCCGTGATCGAGGTGGTAGTCCGCCAGGATCGCCTCCGGCGCGACGCCGCCCAGGTTGCCCAGGGCGCTCTCCAGGTCGGGCGCGGTCACCACCTCGCAGCCCCACTGCCCCAGCAGCGCGGCCATGCTGTGGAGGATGCTCGCCTCGTTGTCCAGCACCAGCAGGCGCCGACCCGGCAGCGGGTCGCCGGTGACCGGGCGCGGCGGCCGCTCCTCGCGGCGTGCGGGCAGCACCTCCGCCAGCGGCACCTCGATGGAAAACACCGAACCGCGCCCCGGTTGCGAGCGCACGCCGATGGGGCAGCCGAGGATGCCGGCGATGCGGTCGACGATGGCCAGCCCCAGGCCCACGCCCTTGCGCTCGGCTGCACGGCCCCGGTCCAGCTGGTTGAATTCGAGGAAGATCGCCTGCAACTGGTCCGCCGGAATGCCCCGCCCGCTGTCCCACACCTCAAGCCGCACCTTGTTGCCCTGGCGCCGGCAGCCGAGCAGCACGCGGCCACGCTCGGTGTAGCGGCAGGCGTTGCTGAGGAAGTTGCGCAGGATGCGCGTCAGCAGGCGGATATCGGTGCTCACCGCGAGCCCCCGGGAATGCGCGCGCGCAGTTGCAGCCCGGCGGACTGGGCGACGCTCTGGAACTCCGAGGCCAGCGGCGCCAGCAGCTCGTCCAGGCGATAGGCGTCGATGTCCGGACGGATCGCGCTCTGGTCCAGCTTGGAGATTTCCAGCAGGTCGGTGAGCAGGTCCTCGGCGCCTTCCAGGGCCAGGTGGGTGCGCTCCACCAGCAGTTGCTCGGCACCCGGCAGATGGCGCTCGCGCAGGGTCGAGACCAGCAGCCGCGCCGCGTTCAGCGGTTGCAGCAGGTCGTGGCTGGCGGCGGCCAGGTACTTGTCCTTGCTCTGGTTGGCGGCCTCGGCGGCGTCGCGCGCCTCGCGCAGCTGGCCATTGAGGGTCTGCAGCTCCAGGGTGCGCGCCGCCACCCGCTGCTCCAGTTCGTCGTTCAAGGTCTGCAGCCGCTGCTGGGCGAGGATGCGTTCGGTGATGTCGGCGACGAAGCCTTCGAACAGCCCCTCCTCGTCCGGCTTCAGCAGCAGGTTCATCAGCACGTCGACATGGCTGCCGTCCTGGCGACGCAGGCGCGTCTCGTAGCCGAACAGCCCCTGCTGGCGCTGCAGCTCGGCGCGGATGTGCACCAGCTCCGCCTCGCCACCGACGAACAGGTGGCTGGCGAGATCGGTCAGCGCCCACAACAACTGCTCCGGCGAGTCGTAGCCGAGCATCCGCGCCAGGGCCGGGTTGGCCGCACGCAGGCCCTCCTGCAGGCTGGCCTGGAAGATGCCGTGCACGGCGTGCTCGAACAGCCACTTGTAGCGATTGCGCTCGGTCTCCAGCTCCTCCAGCCGGCTCAGCAGCTCGGGATAGTGGCTCTTGCGCGCCGAATGGCTGCCCAGCCCGAGCAGCGCCTGGCGCTGCTCCTCAGAGGGCCTCGGCATACACCACCTCGACATCCCGCTGGCTCGACTCGCGCGGGTTGGTGAGGATGCAGGGGTCCTCCATCGCATGGCGCGACAGGAAGGGGATGTCGGAGGTGGAAACGCCGTGCAGCTTCAGCGTCTCGTGGAAGCCCACCGACTGCTTGAAGGCGATCAGGTGCTCCACCAGGCGCTGGCGGATCTGGTTGTGGTTGAGCCCGCGCCCGTCGATGCCCAGGGTCTCGGCCACCACGCGGAAACGCTCCGGCGCGGCGCTGTAGTTGAAGGCCACCACATGCTCCACCAGCGCCGCGTTGCACATGCCGTGGGGCAGGTCGAGGAAGCCGCCGAGGCTGTGGGACATGGCGTGCACCGCGCCGAGGATGGCGTTGGAGAAGGCCAGCCCCGCCTGCATGCTGCCGAGCATGATCTTCTCGCGCAGGGCGATGTCGTCGGGCGTTGCGATCATCTGCACCAGGTTGCCGTTGATCAGGCGCATGGCCTCCAGCGCGTGGGTATCGGTGAGCGGCCCGCTGCCGGTGGACACGAACGCCTCGATGGCGTGCACCAGCGCATCGATGCCGGTACAGGCGGAGAGGAAGGGGTCCATGCTCAGCGTGGTTTCCGGGTCGATCAGCGACACGTCCGGCACCACCGCCTTGCTGACGATGGAGAACTTCATCCGCTCGGCCTGGTTGGAGATGATCACGAACTGCGACACGTCCGCCGAGGTGCCGGCGGTGGTGGGGATGAGGATCAGCGGCGGGCTCGGCACGCGGATGGTGTCCACGCCCTCGAACTCGAGGATGCAGCGGTTGTGGGCGACCATGATGCCGATGCCCTTGGCGCAATCCATCGGGCTGCCGCCGCCCACGGCGACTATCACGTTGCAGCCCTCGCTGCGGTAGAAGTCCGCCCCCAGCCGCACCTCCTCCACGCGCGGGTTGGGCGAGACCTGGGTGAACAGGCAGTAGTCGATGCCCTGGGCCTGCAGGCTGGCCTCCACATCGGCGACCCAGCCGGCGGCGAGCACACCGGGGTCGGACACCACCAGCACCTTGCGCGCACCAAAGGTGCTCGCGTAGTTGCCGACGTTATGCCGGCAGCCGGCGCCGAAGATGATTTCGGGGGACACGAATTTACGCAGTTGGCTGATGTCGTGGCGCATGATCCGCCTGATCGTTCTTGTTATGGGATGGGAAGCAGACTACTGGAATCAGGGACGTTTTCAATCCGACCAATGGGTGCCAGCCGATTGCGAGTCGCCCGCTTCAGTGCTTGAGAGCATCCCACCCGATCGCCATGCGATCAGAGCAACCGCCGGTAGAACCCGTACTCCGCCTCCAGCGCATGGGCGAGGTTGGCAGCCTGGCGGAAGCCGTGGCCTTCGTCGGGATAGAGGTGCACCTCCACCTCGCGGCCCAACTGGCGCAGGGCGTCGACCATGGCGTGGGTCTGCGCGGGGACGACCACGGCGTCGCGGCCACCCTGGAAGAAGATCAGCGGCGCCTCGATGTCCGCCAGGCGCTGCAACGGCGTGCGCTGGCGGTAGCGGTCGGCGTCGAGGTCGGGGTCGCCGATCAGCCAGTCGAGGTAGTCGGCCTCGAACTTGTGGGTGACCCGGCGCAGCGCCAGCGGGTCGCTGACCCCGTAGAGGCTGGCGCCGCCACGGAAGGTGCCGCCCTCGGCCAGGGCCAGCAAGGCGCTGTAGCCGCCGGCACTGCCGCCACGGATGAAGGCCCGCGCGCCGTCGATGCGCCCGGCGGCGGCCAGGTGGGCGACCGCCGCGCAGGCGTCCTCCACCTCGATGCGCCCCCACTCCCCGCGCAGGCGCTGGCGGTAGGCCCGGCCATAGCCGCTGCTGCCCCGGTAATTGAGGTCGAGCACGGCGAAACCGCGCTGGGTCCAGAACGGGATGCGCGGGTCGAACTGCGGGTAGCAGGCCGAGGTCGGCCCGCCATGCATGAACACCAGCAACGGTGGGCGCTCATCCACCGGCCCCTGCACCTCGGCATTGCGCGGCGGGTAGAAGAAGCCGTGAGCGCGCTCGCCCTGGCCGGTATCGAAATCCACGGGCTCCGGGCGTGACAGCTGGGCGTCGGGCAGCGGTTGCTCGCCACCGGCCAGCACCACGACGCGCCCCTCGCTGCGGTCGATGGCGATCACCGCCGGCAGCCGGTCCGGTGCCGAGGCGATGGCATAGAAGTACAACGCATCGAATGCCAGGGCACGGAAGCGGCTGAAGGCCTGCGCCAGGCGTCGCTCACCCGCCCCGCCCTGCTCCACCAGCACGCCGAAGCCCTGCTCGAAACGGCTCGCCAGCAGCCCATCCGCCTCCAGCGGCAGCCAGGTGCAGGCACCCAGTTGCCAGGGCGCGGCGGCGTGATCGGCCTCCACACTGCCCGATACCGGGCGCCAGCCAGCAGCGGATTCCTCCCAGGGCTGCCACCAACCGTGGCGGTCGCTCAGGCACAGCAGACGGCCATCGGCGCTGAAGCGTGGCTGTTGCAGGGACTCCTCGCCCTCGTGGCCCGCCACCTGCCGCGGGTCCTGCCAGGCGCCGTCGTCGTCACGCCGGGCGACGCACAGGCGGGTCGCGGTCCAGGGCTGCTCGGGGCGGTTCCATTCGATCCAGGCCAGGCGGCGACCGGAAGCGTCCAGGGTCGGCGCGGCATAGAAGTCAGCGCCCTCGGCCACCACCCTGCGCGTGCCGTCGCCCAGGGCGATGCTCACCAGGCGATTGCGCACGGCATCACCGCTATGGCACTCCTCCACCGCCAGCAGCGCCTGGCCACGGGCATCGAACTGCAGGTCGCCGTAGCGGCTGCAAAGGCGTCGGGTCAGGGGTCGGGGTTCGCCGTCCACGCTCTGCAGATAGAGCTGCTGGTCCACCTCGTTGACGAAGGCCACGCCCTCGGGGGTCGCACAGAAGGCACCGCCACCGTACTCGTGCACCCGGCTACGCAGGGAAATGCCTGCCGGCGTCAGGCAGCGCGCCTGGCCTTCGCGCCACAGCCAGAGCGTGGTGCGTGCGTCCTGCGGGTCGAAAAGGGTCCATAACAGGCCGTGCGCGCAGCGCTTCAGCTCGGCGAAGTCACGGCTGGCGCCTGCCGCGTCGAGCGCGCTGAAGGTGCTGGGCCAGGTGCCGTAGGGGACGGTGGCGTGGGGCATGGCGATTTCCGGACAGGTCCTCTTGGGTGGGCCCCCGCGTTCGCGAGGGTGACGGTGCAAGGTGCAACCCCGCAGGGCTCCGGCCAGCCCCCGCGAACCCGGGGCCCCACCGAACAGCTCTCACGCCTTGGCGATCAGCTGCGCATTGCCCGGGTTGCGGAATACCAGCTCACCCACGCCCCGTGGCGCCTCCTCGGCCTGGCGGCGGGCGTCGAGGATGATGCCGTGGTGCGCCGACTTGCTGCACACCGGGTCGGCGTTGGCGGCGTCCCCGGTGAGCATGAAGGCCTGGCAGCGGCAGCCGCCGAAGTCGCGGTCCTTCTCGTCGCAGGAGCGGCACGGCTCGGGCATCCAGGCATCGCCCCGGAAGCGGTTGAAGCCGAAGGAGTCCTGCCAGATGTGGCGGATGCTGTGCTCGCGCACGTTGGGGAACTGCACCGGCAGCTGCCGCGCGCTGTGGCAGGGCAGCGCGGTGCCGTCGGGGGTGATGTCGAGGAACAGGTTGCCCCAGCCATTCATGCAGGCCTTGGGTCGCTCCTCGTAATAGTCGGGGGTGACGAAGATCAGCTTGCAGGGGTGGTTCTCGGCCGCCAGCTTGTCGCGGTAGGCATTGGTGATGGCCTCGGCGCGCTCCAGTTGCTCGCGGGTCGGCAGCAGGCCGGCACGGTTGAGCTCGGCCCAGCCGTAGAACTGGCAGGTGGCGAGCTCGACGAAGTCCGCCTCCAGCTCCAGGCACAGCTCGATGATGCGTTCGATGTTGTCGATGTTGTGCCGGTGGGTGACGAAGTTGAGCACCATCGGGTAGCCCGCCGCCTTCACCGCCCGGGCCATGGCCAGCTTCTGGGCGAAGGCCTTGCGCGAGCCGGCCAGCAGGTTGTTCACCGCCTCGTCGGCGGCCTGGAAGCTGATCTGGATATGGTCCAGCCCCGCCTCGGCGAACTCGGCGATGCGCGCCTCGGTGAGGCCGATGCCGGAGGTGATCAGGTTGGTGTAGTAGCCCATGCCGCGCGCCGCGCGGATCAGCTCGGCCAGGTCCTGGCGCACCAGCGGCTCGCCACCGGAGAAGCCCAGCTGCGCCGCCCCCAGCTCACGGGCCTGGCGGAACACCTCGATCCACTCGGCGGTGGACAGCTCCGCGCCCTGGCGGTCGAAGTCCAGGGGGTTGGAGCAGTACGGGCACTGCAACGGGCAGCGGTAGGTCAGCTCTGCCAGCAGCCAAAGCGGCGGGCCGGGCTGGCTGGCCGTGCGGAGCGGTTCAACGCAGCTCGATCCAGAACTGTGCACTGGCCACCTCCATGAACGCGAGGATGTCCTCGTCCACCCCCGGCACATCGGGGAAGCGCCCGGTGAGGTCGTCGATGATGGCGGCGACGCTGCGCTGGCCGTCGATCAGCTTGAGGATTTCGCTGGCGCTCTCGTTGAGCTTGATCATGCCTTCCGGGTAGAGCAGCACGTGGCAGCCCTGGGCCGGCTCGAACTGGAAACGGAAGCCCCGGCGCAGTTGCGGGGTCTTCGATTGCAGCACCTCGCTCATTGCCCCAGCCCCCTGTGCCAGACCCGCTCGCGGGTCACCGTGTGGTACGGCGGGCGCTCCAGCTCGTAGGCCATGCTCATGGCATCGAGCATGCTCCACAGCACGTCGAGCTTGAACTGCAGGATCTCCAGCATGCGCTGTTGGGCCTCGACCGTGCGGTAGTGCGCGAGGGTGATGCGCAGGCCATGCTCCACGTCGCGCCGAGCCTGGGACAGGCGCGAGCGGAAGTAGTCGTAGCCGGCCGGGTCGATCCAGGGGTAGTGGGTGGGCCAGGCATCGAGGCGCGACTGGTGGATCTGCGGCGCGAAGAGCTCGGTCAGCGAGCTGCTCGCCGCCTCCTGCCAGCTGGCGCGGCGGGCGAAGTTGACGTAGGCGTCCACGGCGAAGCGCACGCCCGGCAGCACCAGTTCCTGGGACAGCACCTGCTCACGGTCCAGCCCCACCGCCTCGGCGAGTCGCAGCCAGGCCTCGATACCGCCCGCCTCGCCCGGCGCGCCGTCGTGGTCCTGGATGCGCTGGATCCACTCGCGGCGGGTGTCGCGGTCCGGGCAGTTGGCGAGGATCGCCGCATCCTTCAGCGGGATGCACACCTGGTAGTAGAAGCGGTTGGCCACCCAGCCCTGGATCTGCTCGCGGCTGGCGCGGCCCTGGTACATCGCCACATGGAAGGGATGGTGGATGTGGTAATAGGCGCCCTTGGCGCGCAGCGCCTGTTCGAATTGCTCGGGACTCATGGCGGTCTGTTGCATGGACAGCTCCTCGTTGTTCGGGCCGGCGCTCAGAGGCGGATGGCCATGCCATCGCAGGCCACTTCGATGCCGCGCGCGTCCAGTTCGGCGCGCTCGGCGGAATCGGCATCGAGGATGGGGTTGGTGTTGTTGATGTGAATGAGCACCCGGCGCTTGTCCTGCAGGCCGTCGAGCACCTCCAGCATGCCGCCGGGGCCGCTCTGCGGCAGGTGGCCCATCTCGCTGCCGAGCTTGTCGCCCACCTCGCACACGCGCATCTCGTCGTCGCGCCACAGGGTTCCGTCCACCAGCAGGCAATCGGCGCGGCGCATCCAGCCCTGCAGCGCCTCGTCCACCTGCCCCAGGCCCGGCGCGTAGAACAGCGAGCCGCCGGTGCGCAGGTCCTCGACGAACAGGCCGATGTTGTCGCCCGGGTGCGGGTTGCCCCGGTGCGGCGAATAGGGCGGCGCGCTGCTGCGCAGGGCGATGGCGGTGAAGCGCAGCCCCGGGCAGGCGGGAACGGTGAAGGGCTCGCCGTCCAGGGCGATGGGGTTCCAGGACAGGCCGCCGTTCCAGTGCTGCAGCATGGTGAACAGCGGGAAGCCGCTGGTCAGGTCCTGGTGGACCATCTCCGTGCACCACACCGAATGCGGGCAGCCCTCGCGCAGGGTCAGGAGGCCGGTGACATGGTCGATCTGGCTGTCCATCAGCAGCACGGCGGCGATGGCCGTGTCGCGCAGGCGCCGGGCCGGCTGCAACGCCGGGAAGGCCTCGATCTGCGCGCGGATGTCGGGGGAGGCATTGCACAGCACCCAGTTCACCCCATCATCGCTCAGGGCGATGGAGGACTGGGTACGCGCTTCGGCGTTCAGGGTGCCGGCACGCAGGCCGGCGCAATTGCGGCAGTTGCAGTTCCACTGCGGAAAGCCCCCGCCGGCGGCGGAGCCGAGAATCTGGATATGCATGGGAACCCCTGGCGGGAAGCCCCGGCGAACCGGGGCAAGGACGATCAGCGGTTGGCGAAGTACATGGTCACTTCGAAGCCAATGCGCAGGTCGGTATAGGCGGGTTTAGTCCACATGGGTCGATCCTCTTCTTATTGCGCCGGAGAATTCCGGCAGGTTTGAGTTAACCACCAGGCCCGGTACCCCCGAATGCTACTTTCGAACGAGTTCCGGTCCTGATTTGGTAGCGTGCGTGCGACAGCTGTGCGCCCGCCCGCTACAGCTGTCGCATTCCTGCGACGGCTGCCCATGCGCCGCGCATGGTGCGGCCCGGCGACGAGGCGCCCTGGGCCGGGCCTTGCGGCGGCGTCGAATGCTTCGGGCATGTGCCTTGCTGTCTCCATGCCACCTCCGACGGATGGATAACGGCGGGCGGCTGCCCTGCGGTCTATGGTTGGAGCGTCCGGCCGGGCTACCGGTTCGACAAAAACAACAAGACGCCGAGGCGCGCCCCCAGGGGCCGCCAGCGGCCAACGGGAGTGCCTATGACCTTGCATGCCTCGGAGACCAGCGCCAGCGAACTCGCGGCCTTCGTCGACCATCATTTTTCCGGACGCGGCATCCGCCCCGACGGGCTGATCGCCCAGTCCTGGTACCGCAGCGTCACCCAGCACCGCCTCAACCCGAGCGGGCGCGGCGAGAAGAACATCCTCACCGCCGCCGAGATCCGCCAGCACCAGGCCCAGCACCAGGAATACCTGGCCATCGCCAGCCAGGGCGTCACCGGCCTCGCCCGCCGCGTGGTGCAGGCCGGCTTCGCGGTGCTGCTCAGCGACGAGGACGGCATCACCCTCGATGCCCGACTGCCCGCCGAGCGCGACCGCTACACCCAGTCCGGCCTGATCGTCGGCGCGCGCTGGGACGAGTCCGTGGTCGGCACCAACGGCATCGGCACCGCCCTGGCGGCCGGCCAGGCACTGACCATCCACCGCCAGGAACACTTCCTCGCGGCCAACGCGCGGCTGAGCTGCTCGGTCTCGCCGATCTTCGACGCCCAGGGCCATTTGCGCGGCTGCCTCAACGCCACCTGCCTGAACAGCGACGGGCCCAAGGAGGCGCAGTACCTGACCCTGCAACTGGTGATCATGTATGCCCGGCTGATCGAGAACGCCCACTTCCGCCAGAGCTACCGCGACCGCCTGACCCTGGCCATCAAGCCCCGCGACGACATCACCGACCTGGCCAACGAACAGCTGCTGGCCCTCGACGAGCAGGGACGGGTGATCGGCGCCAACCGCGCGGCCTTCGTCGCCTACGAGGAAGACCCGGGCAGCCCCCTGCTCGGCCGGCGCATCGACAGCCTGTTGCCGGCCAATGTCGACGAGTTGCTCAGCCTCACCAGCGGCGGCGCCCGTGGCGTGCGCCTGCGCGCCCTGCAGGGCGAGGCCCTGGTGGACGTCGGCCTGCGCATCCCCGCCGGGCACCTGCGCCCGGCCACGCCCGCGCCACAGGTGCGCACGCCGGCCAGCGAGCACCCCGGCCTGGAACGCCTCGGCGGCAGCGACGCGCAGTTGCAGCAAGGCGTGCGGCGCATCCGCAAGGTGATCGACAAGGGCATCCCCATCCTCGTCACCGGCGAGACCGGCACCGGCAAGGAGGCCTTCGCCCGCGCCATCCACCAGGCCAGCGCCCGTCGCGCGGGGCCCTTCGTGGCGCTCAATTGCGCGGCCATCCCCGAGACGCTGATCGAGAGCGAGCTGTTCGGCTACCGCGGCGGCAGCTTCACCGGCGCCAGCAAGAAGGGCATGAAGGGCAAGCTGGAACTGGCCAACGGCGGCACCCTGTTCCTCGACGAGATCGGCGACATGCCCGCCCACCTGCAGACGCGCCTGCTGCGCGTGCTGGCCGAGCGCGAGATCTTCCCCCTGGGCGCCGAGACGCCGGTGCCGCTGGATGTGCAGGTGGTCTCCGCCACCCACCAGGACCTGGCCGGGATGATCCAGGCCAAGGCGTTCCGCGAAGACCTGTTCTACCGCCTCAGCGGCATGACCCTTTCCCTGCCGGCCCTGCGCGAGCGCAGCGACCGCGCCGAGCTGATCGACGCCCTGCTCGCCACCCAGCCCGGCGCCGAAGGGCTGCGCCTGGATGATGCGGCCCGCCAGCGCCTGCTCGCCCATCCCTGGCCGGGCAATATCCGCCAGTTGCTCAATGCCCTGCGCTACGCCGTGGCCCTGGCCGAGGATGGCGTGGTCGACTGCGATTGCCTGCCCGCCGAGCTGCATCAGGCCGCCTTCCCCGTGCCGCCGGTCAGCCGCGCCGAACCCGCCAGCCTCGCCGACCAGCTGGGCGACGACGAGGCCCGCCACCTGCTGGCCACCCTGCGCCAGCACCGCTGGAACATCAGCGCGGCGGCCGACGCCAGCGGCATTTCCCGTTCCACGCTGTACCGCAAGATGAAGAAGCACGGCATCGTCCAGCCCAATGAAATGTTCTGACCCGTAGGGGCGAATTCATTCGCGATCGGGCGTGACGGCAAACACCGCCGCCACGCCTGCCCCTCACTCCTGGATGTACACCACATGGGTGTGGGTGAACTCGTACAGCCCGTGCTTGCCGTCCGCGCCGCCGATGCCGGATTTGCGCGTGCCGGCGTGGTAGCCCTGCATGGCCTCGAAGTTCTCGCGGTTGACGTAGGTTTCGCCGAAGTCGATCTCGCGGCTGGCCTTGAGCGCCGCACCGAGGCTGCGGGTGTAGATCGATGAGGTCAGGCCGTACTCGCTGTCGTTGGCCAGGGCGATGGCTTCGTCGAGGTCGTCGACGATCTGGATCGGCAGCACCGGGCCGAAGATCTCCTTGCGCATGATCTCCATGTCCGCCTTGCAGCCAGCGAGCACCGTGGGCTGGTAGTGGAAGCCCTTGCCCTTGTCGGCCACGGCGCCGCCGGTCACCACCTGGGCGCCCTGGCCCTGGGCGGTGCGCACCATCTGCGCAACCTTGTCCAGGCCGGCCTGGTTGATCAGCGGGCCCATGTCCAGCTCGGCGTCCTCCGAGGGGTCGCCATAGCGGGTGGCGGCCATGGCCGAGGCGATCCTGTCGATGAAGGCATCGGCCACCTTGCGCTCCACGTAGACGCGCTCGGCGCAGTTGCACACCTGCCCGGTGTTGATCACCCGCGAGGCGGTGATGGCGGTCACCGCCAGGTCCAGGTCGGCATCGGCGAGGACGATGGCCGGGGCCTTGCCGCCCAGCTCCAGGTTGAGCTTGGTGATGTTCGGCGCGGCGGCGGCCATGATCCGCGCGCCGGTGCCGACGCTGCCGGTGAAGCTGATCAGGTCCACCCCGGCATGGCTGGTGAGGCTGTGGCCGACGCTGGCACCGCGCCCGCCGACGACGTTGAACACGCCGCTGGGCAGGTCGGTCTCGGCCACCAGGCGGGCGAATTCGTAGCAGTTGATCGGCGTCTCTTCGCTGGGCTTGATGACGATGGTGTTGCCGGTCAGCAGGGCCGGCGCCATCTTCCTCGCGATGAGGAAGAACGGGAAGTTCCACGGCAGGATGCCAGCCACCACGCCCAGCGGCTTGCGCAGTAGGAACACGTGCTCGTTGACCCGGTCGCTGGTCAGCACCTCGCCTTCCAGGCGCCGTGCCCACTCGGCCATGTAGTCCAGGTAGTCGGCGGTGAAGTCGACTTCCACCCGCGCCAGCGACGGGACCTTGCCCTGCTCGCGGGTGATGATCCGCGCCAGGCGCTCGGCGTTGGCGCGCACCTTGGTGGCGATCTGGCGCAGGTAGCCGGCGCGTTCGATGGCGGGCTTCGCGGCCCAGGCCTTCTGCGCGCCACGGGCGGCGGCGATGGCGCGCTCCACCTGCTCGACGGGGGATTCCGGCACCCGTGCCAGCAGCTCGGCGTTGGCCGGGTTGTGCACCTCGATGTGCTGGTCGCTGCCGACGAAGGCGTTGGCGATGTAGTTCTGGTAGAGGGGGGTCTCGGTCATGGTCGCTCTCGCTTGCTTTCAGGGAGGGGAACGGGCGGGCATCCGGCCCGCCCGGCGGATCACTTGGCGCTGAAGCGCGTCCAGGCGTCGCCTTCCTGCTTCAGGTCATGGGCGCGCTTGATCAGGTACTGGTGGATCTGCTCGACCTCGGCGGCGTTGAAGGCCTCGGCGAAGGACGGCATGCCGTCGGGCACGCGACCGCCGTAGAGGATGCCGAGGAACATCTGGTGCTTCTCGGTCGTCAGCTTGCGCAGGTCCGGCAGCACGCCGCCGCTCACCGCATGGATGCCGTGGCACTGCGAGCAATGGCCGTCGTAGAGCTTGGCGCCGGCCTCCACATCCGCGGCGCTGGCGGTCAGCGGCGGCGGCTCCGGGGCGTCGGCCGGCGGTGCCGGTTCCTGCAGCTTGGCGGTGCCGCCGAGCTTGTAGGTCAGCACCTGGGAGAAGGGCTGCACGCCAGCGCGCAGGGACAGGGCCCCGGCGAAGGTGGAGAAGGCGCCGCCCCAGCCGGCCATGAAGGTCACGTACTGCTCGCCGTCGACGCTGTAGGTCACCGGTGCCGCCATCACGCCGCTGGCAGCGGGCTGCTCCCAGAGCTTCTTGCCGCTGTCGGCGGCGTAGGCGATCACCCGGCCATCGGCGCTGCCCTCGAACACCAGGTTGCCCGCCGTGCTCAGGGTGCCGCCGTTGAAGATGGTGACGTAGGGCACTTCCCAGGCCGGTTCCTGCTTCACCGGGTCCCAGGCGATCAGCTTGCCGGACCAGGTCTTGGCCATCTCCAGCAGGCCGTCCGGGCCCTCGGGCATCATCCCGGTCTTCAGGCCCAGCTGGTACATGCTCTTGAACGGGTTGCGCCTGGGCGCGTCCGGGATGTGCTCGTAGTAGGCCGACATGATGTGCGCCGGGATGTACACCAGCCCGGTGTCGGGGTTGTAGGACATCGGGTGCCAGTCATGGGCGCCCCAGAAGGCCGGCGTCACCAGGTTGCGCTTGCCGTTCTTCCAGTAGGCGGCGTTCTCCTCGTCGACGATGGGCCGGCCGGTCTTCATGTCCATGCCCTTGGTCCAGTTCTGCGGCACGATGCCCTTGGCCGAGAGCAACTCGCCGGTGGCGCGGTCGATGACGTAGAAGAAGCCGTTCTTCGGCGCCTGCATCAGCACCTTGCGCGGCTTCCCCTCGATGGGCAGCTCGGCGAGGATCATGTGCTGGGTGGCGGTGAAGTCCCAGGCATCGCCGGGGGTGGTCTGGTAGTGCCAGGCGTATTCGCCGGTGTCGGCGTTGACCGCGACTATGGAGGACAGGAACAGGTTGTCGCCCTTGGCCTGGCTGCGCCATTTCGGGTCCCACAGCGAGCCGTTGCCGACGCCGATGTAGAGCAGGTTGAGCTCCGGGTCGAAGGCGAACGAGTCCCAGGCGGTGCCGCCGCCACCCTGCTCGACGAAGGCGTCGCCGTGCCAGGTCTTGCGGGCGATCTCCATGGCCTTGTCTTCCGGCGGCAGCTTGGGGTCGCCCGGCACGGTGAAGAAGCGCCAGGCCTGCTTGCCGGTCTCGGCGTCGTAGGCGGTGACGTAGCCGCGCACGCCGAACTCGGCGCCGCCGTTGCCGATGATCACCTTGCCGTTCACCACGCGTGGCGCGCCGGTGATGGTGTAGCTGCGCGTCTTGTCGTTGCGCGTGTCCACCGACCACACGCGCGTGCCGGTCTTGGCGTCGATGGCCTCCAGGCGGCCGTCGAGCACGCCGACGTAGACCTTGTCCTTCCACACCGCCACACCCCGGTTCACCGCGTCGCAGCAGGCCTCGCCGGCGCGATTGCGGTCCGATTGCGGGTCGTACTTCCACAGCAACTTGCCGTTGCGCGCATCCAGGGCGTAGACCACCGAGAACGGCCCGGTGGTGTACATCACCCCGTCGACCACGATGGGCGTGGCTTCGACGCCGCGATCCAGGTCCAGCTTGTAGCTCCAGGCCAGGCCGAGCTTGCCGACGTTGCCGTCGTTGATGGCCTTCAACGGGCTGTAGCGCTGCTCGTCGTAGGTGCGCCCGTGGCTCATCCAGTTACCGGGCTCCTGGTCGGCGGCGATGATGCGCTTGCCGTCCACGTCCGCCGCCCACGCGGCCGAGGAACAGGCCACGCCCAGGGCGATGGCGGCGATCAGGTGCTTGAGGGTCGAGGCGGTGGGCGGCGGCTCCCAGCCTCCGCTGCGTTGCAGGCCGATGTGCTTCATCAGTGGGTCTCCGATTCTTATTAGGGCCGCGGCCTCGCGCCACGGTCCCAGCCCTATCGCAATGGCTGTGCCAGCGTTGCGCTGGATGGCTGCAGGGCCCGTGGCAGAGGGGTTTGGCGGCTTGATCGGAGAGGCGCCCTCAATCTCCCTGGGCGGGCAGATGTCGCAGGTGCGGGACAGGCGCAATGGGAGGTGGAACAGCTGTGTCAGGGTCCGGATGACACAGCGGGGTCATCGCGAAACGGGATCGCCATGGATCTCCGGCGAGCTCGCTTGGTGGATGAAAAGAGCGTCATCCACCCTACGAATCACCGCGCCCGAACCGACCTCGGCGGTGATCGGAATGTAGGGTGGACCGCGCTTCATCGGTCCACCATTGCGGAGCTCGGCCGAGCCCCGAAAGGTGGCCTGTGGGAGCGGCTTCAGCCGCGAAAGACCTGCCGCCAGCACGGTGCTTCGAGTGGCCGGATGCGCCATCGCGAATGAATTCGCTCCCACACGGTGGATTCGCATGAGCAAAAAAAACGGCCCCGAAGGGCCGTGGCTCGACACTCATCCGCCCGCCGGAGTGTGCAGCTTGCGCGGGGGTTGGTGGTCGACAAGGGGATTCGGCCCGCAGGCGGCGGGCCGGTCCAGGCTCGGGGATCAGAAGAAGCCCAGGGGGTTGATGTCGTAGCTCACCAGCAGGTTCTTGGTCTGCTGGTAGTGGTCGAGCATCATCTTGTGGGTCTCGCGGCCGACGCCGGATTTCTTGTAGCCACCGAAGGCGGCGTGGGCCGGGTACAGGTGGTAGCAGTTGGTCCACACGCGGCCGGCCTTGATGCCACGGCCCATGCGGTAGGCGCGGTTGATGTCGCGGGTCCACAGGCCGGCGCCGAGGCCGAACTCGGTGTCGTTGGCGATCGCCAGGGCTTCCGCCTCGTCCTTGAAGGTGGTGACGCCGACCACCGGGCCGAAGATCTCTTCCTGGAACACGCGCATCTTGTTGTGGCCTTTCAGCAGGGTCGGCTGGATGTAGTAGCCGCTGGCGAGATCGCCACCCAGGCGCTCGGAAGCACCGCCGGCGAGCAGCTCGGCACCCTCCTGCTGGGCGATGTCGAGGTAGCTGAGGATCTTGTCGTACTGCTGCTCGGAGGCCTGGGCGCCGACCATGGTGTCGGTGTCCAGCGGGTTGCCGCGCTTGATCGCCTTGATCTTCTTCATCACCTCGACCATGAACGGCTCGAAGATCGACTCCTGCACCAGCGCCCGCGACGGGCAGGTGCACACTTCGCCCTGGTTGAAGAAGGCCAGCACCAGGCCCTCGGCGGCCTTCTCGATGAAGGCAGGCTCTGCCTGCATGATGTCTTCGAAGAAGATGTTCGGGCTCTTGCCGCCCAGCTCGACGGTGGACGGAATGATGTTCTCCGCCGCGCAATGCATGATGTGCGCGCCCACCGGGGTGGAGCCGGTGAAGGCGATCTTGGCGATGCGCTTGCTGGTGGCCAGGGCCTGGCCCGCTTCCTTGCCGAAGCCCTGGACGATGTTGAGCACGCCCGGGGGCAGCAGGTCGCTGATGATCTCGGCCAGCACCATGATCGACAGCGGGGTCTGCTCGGCGGGTTTCAGCACCACGCAGTTGCCGGCGGCCAGGGCCGGGGCCAGCTTCCAGGCGGCCATCAGCAGCGGGAAGTTCCACGGGATGATCTGCCCGACCACACCCAGCGGCTCGTGGAAGTGGTAGGCGGCGGTGTGTTCGTTGATCTCGGCGGCGGAACCTTCCTGGGCGCGGATGCAGCCGGCGAAGTAGCGGAAATGGTCGGCGGCCAGCGGCACGTCGGCGTTCAGCGTCTCGCGCACGGCCTTGCCGTTGTCCCAGGTCTCGGTGACGGCGAGCACTTCCAGGTTCGCTTCGATGCGGTCGGCGATTTTCAGCAGGATCAGCGCGCGGTCCTGCACGGAGGTCTTGCCCCAGGCATCGGCGGCGGCGTGGGCGGCGTCCAGCGCGCGGTCGATGTCGGCGGCGTCGGAGCGGGGGAATTCGGCGATCACCTCGCCATTGACCGGCGAGGTATTGGTGAAGTACTGCCCGGCCAGCGGCGCGACGAACTCGCCGTTGATGAAGTTGCCGTAGCGCGGCTTGAAGGTGACGACGGCGCCAGGGGTACCCGGTTGCGCATAGATCATGACGATGGCCTCTCTTGTCGGTGCCCGGCCGAGACGTGGCCGGGTGATGGGCCGATCTTAGTCAGCGCCCCGGAGCCCCCGGAATGCCCCCATGGAAGCGATGCCTTACTCATTTGGTAGTAGATGCAGCGGACGGTTCGAGGCCTCTGCCATCGGCGTTACGGCCTGATCACATCGCCCCGTGGGTTGGGCTGAGGCACGAAGCCCGACATGACGCGGCCCAGGCATTGCATCGTTGGGCCTCGCTACGCTCGGCGCCAACCTACGGACCGTGCGGGCT
This sequence comes from Pseudomonas sp. Pc102, assembly GCF_018408275.1. Classification (NCBI taxonomy): domain Bacteria; kingdom Pseudomonadati; phylum Pseudomonadota; class Gammaproteobacteria; order Pseudomonadales; family Pseudomonadaceae; genus Pseudomonas; species Pseudomonas sp. Pc102. The sequence continues at coordinate 4,574,649 of NZ_AP021905.1, forward strand.
CAGCCCTGCTCGGGGCGGTAGCCCAGGCGCAGGCCGCCCCAGTGGCGGCCACGGATGTAGATCGGCACCGAGAGGTCGTGCATCAGCTCGCCGGTGTCGCGGGTGTAGGTCTGCAGCAGCAGCGGCTTCTGGTGGCTGCCGCAGCGGATGCCGGTGCGGTCGCTGAACTTGCGCTTGCTGCGGCTGCGCAGCATGTCCACCTGCGGATCGCCGACGGGCGGGTGGGCGAAGGCCTGGTTGTGGGTGGGCACGTAGCCTTCGGGGGTGCAGGCGATGGCGAAGACCAGGCCCTCGTGGCGCTTGAGCAACGGCTCCTGGATCGCCGGCAGCACCTGGTCGGCGTAGCTGTCGAAGCGGGTGCGGAACTTGGGCGGCGCCGTGTTGGGCACCGCCTGGTAGTGGCGGTCGAAGAGATCCTCCAGCCCCACCCTGCCCTGCTCGATGTCCGCCTCGAAGCGCCGGGCGATCTGCTCGGCGCCTTCGCGCGCCAGGTCGTAGACGCGCTGGTGGTAGTCATCCAGGCCGACTTCGGCGAGGCGCTCGCTGATGGTCTCCGCCTGGCCCTCCAGTTGCACCGCCGCCTCGGCCAGGCGCTGGGTCTGCTGGTCGCTGATGCCCAGGTCGCTGCGCACCTGGTCGACGGCGGCGAACAGGCTGGTGAGCTGCTCGCGGTTGGTCTCGGCGCCGCTGGCGATGGCGCCGATCTGCTCCTCCACGCCCACCGCCAGGCCGGCGATGCTTTCCAGGTGATGGCCGGTGAGCTCGACCTGGGCGACACCCTCGTCCAGCTCGGTGGACAGGCGCTCGATCTGCGCCACCACCTCGGCGGTCTGCCGCTGGATGTCGGCGACCATCTGCCCCACCTCCTCCGTGGCGCTGGCCGTGCGCCCGGCCAGGCCGCGCACCTCGTCGGCGACCACGGCGAAACCGCGCCCGTGTTCCCCGGCCCGCGCCGCCTCGATGGCGGCGTTGAGCGCCAGGAGGTTGGTCTGGCTGGCGACCGACTGGATCACCGATGTCACCCGCTGGATCTCCTCGCTGCGCTGGCTGAGGGTGGCGATCAGCTCACGGCTGTCGCGAGCGCGGGCATTGAGGGCGTGCATGCGTTCGATGGCACTGCGCAGCACCTCGCGCCCGGCCTCGCTGCTCTGCCGCGCCTCGCGGGCGGAGGCCTGGGCCTCCAGGCTGAGTCGCGTGGTGGCCTCCTCGGTATCGATCATCACCTCGGCGCTGGCGACGATGCGCGCGGCGGCGTCCAGCTGCGACTCCAGGCGCTCGCCCAACTGCTTCACCGAATAGGCCACGCCTGCGGCGGACAGCGCGTTGTGGCTGGTGGTGAAGGACAACTCGCGGGTCAGGCGGGCGATGTCCGTGCCCGCCTGCGCCGGTGCCTCGGCAGCCGCCCGGCGGCTGGCCAGCCGCGGCAACCAAGGCACGACGACCAGGCCCGCGAGCGCGACGGCCCAGGGCAGCCAGGCGAGGTGGATGGCGAGCAGCAGGATGGCGGCAAGCAGGGATTGAGCGCAGGCGAGCGCGACGGGCAGGCGGGACGACGACATCGGAGCACCTCGTGCAGCACCGGCCGATGACGCCTCCCCGGCAGGGATGGAGGCCGGCAGTGTCTTTTGATTGGTGCCCGCATTAAATCCCTCCATCGCGGGGCTGCACAGCCTGGCCGCCTAGCCATTTAGTCTTAGTACGACATGGCGAAAGGCGTGGCATGGGCCTGGCCATGGGGAGTAGCGCGGCGTTGCTCCACGCAGGTGCAACGGCCGCTCCGGCCTGGCGGGACGGCCGCCAGGCCAGGCGGCCGGCCAACACCATCAGTGGGTCACGACCTCGGCGGGCTCGCGGCGCTTCAGGTAGTTGTCGAAGAGCTGGTTGGCGTTGCCCAGCGACATCAGGTGCGCGTAGATCCAGCCCAGGAAGCCACTGCGGTGCAGGTCCAGGACCTGCTCATCCGCCAGCGCCAGGAACTTCTCCTCATCCACCGCCAGGAAATCGCTCAGCACGAAGCTCTCGCCACTGGAATGGGACAGTTTGATGGCACGCGGGCTGAGCAGTTCGAGGGCGTGCAGCTTCTCGACGAACGCACGGGTCCGCTCCATCTCTGCCGTGAAGTTCTGCAGGAACTGGATCATTTCATCCAGGTAGTCGCTGTTGCGCCCTTGCTCGTCGAACAGGTCCTTGCCCTGCTCTTCGCTCCAGCCGGTGAAGGCCGCGTCGAAGCACACGGTGAAGTTGCTGGCTTCGTCCTGCGCCAGGACGAAGGGGTAGCGGCGGATGAACGCCGGGATGTAGGTGTTGGCCTGCCAGCGCTGCTCATCGTCGAGGTAGCCGTTGTGCCCCTCCTTCAGCCCCAGCAGCGCGATCGGCGTGGCCTGGCTGCCCTCGCCGATGAACACCAGCGGGTAGTGGCGCGCCGCCTGGAAGAACTCCAGGCCGGCGACCGGCACCAGGTGGGTGGACGCGGCGAAGTCGCAGTTCTCCGACTGCTGCAGCTTGAGCGCCTGGTGCTGCTCGCGGTTGAGGGCCTGGATATCCTTGTAAAGCAACAGCGTGGTCATCTTGGTTCTCCGTTCTATCGATTGAGGGGTCAACGCAGGACAATCTGGGCCAGCACCTGTCCGCTGTCCTGGTCGGGCACCACATCCTTGAGTGTGTTGGCCGCGACCAGGCTCAGGCTCAGGTGCCGGCCCCAGTTGAAATTCAGGCCCACACCCACGCTTTGCAGGTCGATGTCGGCGATGCCGAGCTCCATGGCCCGGCCGTAGTCGAAGAAGACGAAGGGCTGCCAGCGCTCGCTCGGTCGCCACCAGGCCTCCAGGTTCAGCGTCGCCCCCTGGGGCGAGGAGATCACCCCTGGGTCGTAGCCGCGGACACTGCTGATGCCGCCGAACTGGTAGAACAGCGACGCCGGCAGCGCCTGGGTATCGCTGGCGAACTGCCAGCCGAACCGCCCCACCAGCTCATACCGCTCGCCCAAAGCGCGGGACAGGTAGCCCTGGCCGTTGAGCAGGCCGTAGCTACCCCCGTCCCCGCTCACGGCGTTGTCCACCTTCGCCTGGCGGACGCGCTGTTCGTAGCGCAGGTACCAGGGCGCGGAGCGGTACTCCACCTGGCCGCGCAGGAAGCCTTCCCGGGTATCCACCTCGCTCAGGGTGAAGCCCTCGATGGTGTTCTCGGAGCGCTGCTGGTTGTAGCCGACGCCCCCCTGCAGGACCCAGTGCTCGTCCAGCCACCAGGGTTGGTCGAAGCCCAGCGTCCAGGTCCTGGACTCGCCCTCGATGTTCAGTGCGGCCAGCGGCCCCTCCTCGACGGTCATGCTGTTGCCACCCACCTCGCCATAGGCGACACCGTTCCAGCGATTGACCGGGCGGCTGTAGCGCAGGCTGCCGTACTGCGACCCGGAGGTCGCCACCAGCAACAGGTTGAGGGCGTCGGCGGCACCGGTCGGCGAGAACCAGGTCAGGCTGCCGCCGTACTGCTCGCGGCCGGTGCCCTCGTTCCCGTAGTTGTTGGCGAACAGGCTCCATTGCAGGCTGTCGGGCTCGAAGGCCTCCAGCTCGACCGATGTGGTGCCGAACCGTGCGCCCGGCGCCAGGCTGGCCGTCACCTGGGGGCCGGGCGTGGTCGCGTTGAAGCGCTGGATGGCATTCATCAGGGCCGGGCTGTCCAGGGTCGTGCCCGGTTCGACATGCAGGCGCCGATCATAGAATGCATCGTCCACCCGGCGCGGGCCGCCCTTCCAGGAAACCTGGTCGACCTTGGCCTCCACCAGCACGATGCGAAGCTGGCCGCCCTCCAGGCTCTGCGCAGGGATCAGGGCGCGGGCCGTCAGTTGCCCGCGCGCCTCGTACAGCTCGTTGATCTCCCTGAGCAGGCGGTTCAGGTCCTCGAAGCCAATCTCGCGCCCGACATAGTGCCGCGCCATGGCCTCCAGTTGCTCGCGCGGCAGGTACTCGGAGGCGTTGAAGCCGATGCCGGAGAGGACAAAGCGTTCCCCACCCTCCGACAGCCGCTGGACCTCCGGTTCGTCGCCCCGCAGCGCCGGCACCTGGGTACGCCGCGCGCGCTCCTCGATACGCCGTTGCTGCTGGATCTGCTCGATCTGCTCGCGCTGCAGGTTGGGGTTCACCAACCCCGGCACCTGGGGCGCGATCGTTTCGGCCAGGGCCGGCAAGGGCCCGGCGGCCAGGCCCGTCAGCAACAGCCAGGAACAGCGACGGGTCATGCTTACAACGCCCAATGTGCCACCTCGTTTCCTTCCAGCCGTTCATCGGCTACATCGATGTTGATACGGGTATCCAGGGGGACCTGGCTCCAGCTCGGCGCCCAGGCGGTGACCACCGCGCCCCGCAGGCGGGCGGCTTCCAGCAGGGACGCGAGGCGTGCCAGGGTGAGCCCGGACGACAGGTGCTGCTCGGCATAGCGGGCCGCCGTGATGCCCTCGTACGGCACCCCTTCGCCCTCATGGCTCGCGCTGAAGTTGGGTACGACCACCTGATGGGTCAGCTTGCGGTGCAGCACATAGGCGTTGGTGCTCGACAACAGGCTGTCCTGCTTCAGGCTGAACGCCTTGTCCAGTTCGTACAGCTGGATATCGGCGTCCGCCATGTAGCTCGGGCTGGCGTTGTCCATGCGCACCCGGGCCAGGGGCGTGAGCAGCTCCAGGCGCTCGACGCCACGCGCGTCGCGCAAATCGACCCGGGCCGCCGTGGTGTCGATCAGCGCATCGGCCACCTGCAGTCGCGGCGCCACGATATCGGCAGCCTCCAGGCGCAATGCCAACCTGTCCGCCACCCGCCCATCGCGGCTGCCTTCGGCCCAGAGGTCGAGTTGGCCGCTGCCGGTATGCCGTCCATAGAGCTGGCTGTCCCGTGCATGCAGATCCAGTCGCTGGCCGATCCCGGCATCCGCCACGCGGACGAGATCGCCGGCCCACAGGCTCAGTGTCGGTGCCTCGGCCCGCTCCAGGCGGATGCTGGAGGCGACCACCGAGCCCTCTCTCACGCCGGCGCGAAGCACGGCCCCCTGTTCGGCGACCAGCTGGGTTCCGCGGATGTCCAGCATGCCGTCCAGCAGGGCCTGCCCCTTCGCCAGCAGGCGCTCGAAGAAGATGCCCTCCTCGGCCGACCAGCGCTGGGCGCCCCCACTGCGGCTGGTGGCCACGCGAATCAGGCCGCGGGACAGCAGGTCCACGGAACGAGCGGCCGCCAGGTCGCCCAGCAGCAGGCTCGCACCTTCTGCCTGGATGCGCCCGTTGCGGCTCTCCACCTCGGCCACCTCGACGTCGCCAGCCGCCGCCAGGATGATGTCACCTGCGATCGAACGGCCATCGTGCAGGCCGGTGGAGGTGATGCGACTCACGCGCACGTCCCCCTTTTCCGCCTTGAGCAGGACGTTGCCACCGGCCTCGACGAACCGCTCGATATTGATCGAGCCGCCCGAATTGATGCTGACGTCGCGCCCCGCCCGGACGCCCTGCAGCGCGACCTTGCCGGCAATGTCGAAGCGCAGGTCGCGACCGGCTTCGGCGACCCCGGTGATGTCCAGGTCACCGCCCACGCCGACCACGAGGTCACGCCCGGCCTTCAGCGAATAAGTGCCGCCAAACAGCACCTTGGGCAGGCTCAGGTCACCGCTGGCGATCACGCCGATGTCACGCTTGGCCTCCACCACCTGGGCGAACACATCGCCGTGGCCCCGGCTGGCATCGCCGCTGGCCTGCAGGAAGACATCCTCCCCGAGGCTCGCGACCCGGCCGAAGCGCAGGTTCCGGCCCAGCATGCGCAGCTCCAGTTGCGCCTCGGCGTTGCCGCCGAGCACATCGCCGTCCGCCTGCACCAGCAGGTTGCCGCCGCTCGCGAGGTGAGTCGCGACCAGGCTTTGCGGGTCACTCGGGTCCACGCCCTGGCCGAACCGCACGTTGCCCAGGCTGCCGGCCGCGGTCACCAGGCTCATGTCGCCGCCGCTGCGCCCCTGTTTCAGCACCAGGTCGCCACGGGTGGAAACCCTGAACAGGCCGGCTGCGCTAGCGCGCCCGAGTTCAGCGCTGGCAGCGCTCAGCTCCAGGTTCTGCAGGCGGCTGTGCAGTTCATCCGCGGCGAAGTGGCGCGCTGCCTCGACGCGGACCGCGCCGGTGGCGCTTTCCAGCCGACCGAAATCGCCACTGCCAATGTCGGCCGTCAGGTCGCCCTGCACCTGGGCGTCAGCGCCCTGCCAATCCCCCAGGCCCTCGAGCTGCAGCGCGCGCGCCACGACCAGCGAACCGAAGCGCAGGCTGCCCGCGCCCCCCGCATGCAGCAGTCCGGCATTGCCAGCGACGCGGGCATGCTCCAACAGCAGGTCGTGGTCGACGCGCACCTGAAGGTCGCCATCGATATCCATCTCCCCAAGCCGCGACGCATTGCCGGCCTGCACTCGCGCCCCCTTGGCCTGCAAACGCTGCAGAGCCAGGTCACCAGTCAGCTCGATGGCGGTGTCCTCGCCCGTGCGGACATTGTCGATCCGTGCCGAGGTACCTCGCAGGTGCAGACGGCCACCTGCATCGAGGTCACCGAGCAGCAGTACGTCGCGCAGCGACATGTCCGCCGCACCGCCGACCTTGGCCGCGCCGATCTCGCTGCGGCCCGCATCCAGTGTCCAGCCGCCGGTGGCGTCCAGGCGTCCCAGGTTCAGGGTGCCGGCCAGGGTCTGCCTGACCTGCCCCGCCACGCTGGCCGTGCCGACCCGCGCCGCGCCGGCCTGCAGCGTCCAGTCGCCGGCCGCCTGCAGGTCCTGTTGGTCCAGGGCCCCGCTCAGCACCTGCTGCACCGCGCCCTGTACGGCCGCACGGGTCACCTGGGCATCGGTGCCGCGCAGGTTCCAGCCCTGCCCTGCCTCCAGGCTGCCGAGTCGCAGGCCGTCGCGCAGGGTCATGTCCACCGCTCCGCCGACCTTTGCGGAAACGATCTCGCTGCGACCCGCGTCCAGGGTCCAGCCGCCGGTGGCGTCCAGGCGTTCGAGGTCGAGGGCGCCGGCCAGGGTCTGCCTGACCTCCCCGTTGACGCTGGCGCTGCCGAGACGCGCCGAGGCGGCCTGAAGCGTCCAGCCGCCGCCGGCCAGCAGCTCCTGTTGGTCCAGCGCGCCGCTCAGCACCTGCTGCACCGCGCCCCGTACATCCGCACGGGTGACCAGGGCGTCGGTGCCACGCAGGGTCCAGCCCTGCCCTGCCTCCAGGCTGCCGAGTCGCAGGCCGTCGCGCAGCGTCATGTCCACCGCACCACCGACCTTGGCCGCGCCGATCTCGCTGCGTCCCGCATCCAGGGTCCAGCCGCCGGTGGCGTCCAGGCGTTCGAGGTCGAGGGTACCGGCCAGGGTCTGCCTGACCTCCCCGGTGACGCTGGCGCTGCCGAGACGCGCCGAGGCGGCCTGCAGCGTCCAGTCGCCGCCGACGTACAAAGCGTCTGCCTGCAGGTCGCCATCATGGGACTGCACCAGCGCACCACCGAACTTCGCGGTCCCGAGGGTCGCGGAAGCACTGTGCAGGTCGCCGGTGCCGGCGACGTCCAGCTCGCCGACGCGCAGCTGCCCGGCCAGCTGAGCCCGGAGGCCGCCGAGGTGGCTGCGCAGGGTGTCGATGCCAAGCGCGTCGCCCGCCAGGTCCAGATCCCGCTGGGCGCTCAGCGCACCCAGTTCGACCCGGCCATTGCCGCGCAGCTGAACGCCGTCACCACTGCTCACCTGATCGAGCTTCAGGTTGCCCAGGGAACGCAGCCACTGACCTGCACCGCTTTCCAGGCGGCCGCCCTGGATGCCGGCCGCCAGGGCCAGGTACAGCGCCCCGGTGGCGCTGTCCACCTCGAGGCGCCGGGCCGCCAACTCGATGCCCTGGGCCAGCGAGCCGATGTCGCCAAGGGCGGAGAGCCGCAGCACGCCGTCGGCCTGCCAGCGGCTGCCAGCGGCGAGCCCGGACAGGCTGGCGGCCTGGATATTCAGGTCGCCGCTTGCGATGGTCACATCGCCCAGCCACACGTCGCCGCCACTGGTGAGGCTCATGCCGTGGCGGGCCTGCAGGCTGGCACCATCGACCGTCGACCAGCCACCGGCGATGTCCGCCACCAGGCCGCCGAGTTGCCACTGGCCACCCTGGTGCAACTCGCCGACCTGAGCCAGGTCGAGCGTGCCGTCCACGCTCAGGGTGCCCAGGCGCAATACGCCCGGTTGACTGGCGAGGCCCTGCAAGCCACCGAGCCAGGCGTCGCCGCCCAGGTCCAGGTTGATCTGCTGCGAGGCGGAACCGTTGCCCAGTTGCAGCCGCTGCCCGACTGCACCGGTGGTGCCGCTGACCTTGAGATCGATCTGGCCGCCCAACAGGTTCTCGCCCAGCTGGCTGGCCGAACGCAGGTTGCCCAGCACCTGCAGCGACAGGCGCTCGACGCCGGTCAGGCGATCGAGGCTGAGGTCGCCGTGCTGGACCAGGTCCAGCAACCGTGCCCGGGCGGTGAGGTCTCCGGTGACCGCCAGGTTCAGTGCCTGCTTGCCACCGATGGCGCCGCCGGTCGCCTCCAGGGTCACGTCGTGGCCACGGATCACCACCTTGTCGCCATTGGCGCTCTCGATGCTGCCATCGGTCTTCAGGCTGATGCTGCGGCCGTCGAGGGCGAAGACGTTGAAGTCCTGGTCGCCGCCGAGGAACAGGTCGCTCTGGGCCGTGGCGGTCAGGGTGCCACTGGCCTTGACGTTGACATCGTCGCGTTGCGCGACCCGGATCAGCAGCGGGTTGCCGGCATCGAACTCGATGTCGTCGCGCTCGGCGGACGCCAGGGCGGCGCGCTGCTCGTTGGTGAGCGAGGCGGTCTTGCTCAGGTCGATGACGATCGCATCCGCCTTGAGGCGACCGATGCGCGACGCCTCCAGGGTGACATTGCGCCCTTCGATGTTATTGGCCTCGCGTACCACCGAGCCGCCGTCGTCCCGCCGCAGCAGGCTGGCGGCGATGGAGTAGCGCAACTGGTCCTCGCTCCACGTGGCCGTCTGCTCGAGGCTCCTGAGCTCGGCATCCTGCAGCTGATAGGTGAAGTTCGGGTCGTAGGTGGTTCCGCCGTAGGTGGCATGCAGCGCCTGGTAGTCGGCCATGCGCCGGGCCTCCTCGCTGGCGATCCGCTGCTCGCTCCAGCCCAGGCCTGCCAGTTGCTCGCGCTGGCCGGCGCTGAAGGCGGCCTGGCTCGCGTCGAACGCCACCTCGCCCCCCTGGCGCAGGCGCCAGTACTGGGCATAGCGTTGCTGCCCGGCCTTGATCAGGGCGCCGCGCTGCTGCGCCATGGCCTCCTCGGCCGCGCTTCCGGTCAGCCCCATGCTGGTCCAGAGCCGCTGCAGCTCATCGAGCGCACGGTCGTCGTAGCCCAGTTCGCTGTTGCCGTCGTAGAGGTTGCCCGAGGCGACCTTGACCCAGACGTCGCCACCGGCCTTGAGCTGGTCCAGCCAGAGGTCGCCACCCACTTCCTCGAGCTGGATGTCCCCCACCGCGCTGGCACGCACCAGTCCTTTGGCGTCGTTGCCCGAGTCCAGGCGCAAGGCATGGCCGACGGTGCCGACGCTGCCATGGGTGGAGACCAGTTCGATGTCGTTGCCGGTGATGGTCATGCCGGCCATCCCGAGGATATCGCCCTGGGCACTCAAGCTGAGGTGCTCGCCTCCGGCACTCAGACGGCTGAGATTGACTCCGCCATTGAGCGCCTTCAGGTCGATGCTGCCGTGCACGCTGGATGCACCCAGGCTTCGAGACGCCTCGACGCGCAGCGCCTGCTCGCGACTGCCGATGGACTGGCCGGCCTGCAGTTCCAGATCCCGCGCTGCGATCACCAGGTTGTCGCTGTTCTGTTGCAGGTCGCCATCGACCTTGATCGAGGTACTGCCGTTGAGGTTGTAAAGCGAACCTCGAAGGGTGACCCCTCCTTTGGAGATGAGGTCGATCAACCCGCTTTCGCTGCCGATGAAACTGATGTCGATCGGTCGGTCCGCCTGCACCGCATAGCGATTGACCTCCTTGCTGCCCGAGCTGTAGACGGAGGTCTTCGTAGTCCGGTAGATCTGGCACCAGATGAAATGGACCTGGCAGTAGCCGCCGCTGTACTCGTTGATCTTCACCGGGTCCTTGGTGGTGTAGGTTTCGTTGACGCGTGCGATCTCACCTTCGCCAAGCCCGACGCGGAAGGCCGCCAGGATCGAGTTATCCGGGTCCTCCTCCGCCAGGCGCAGCGCCTGCTCGCGGACCAGGGCGTTGAGATTGTCGTCATCGACGAAGCGGTAATTGCGGATCAGGTTCTTGTCGATCCTGTACAGCCCGTTGGTAGAGCCCATGTACTCGGCGCCCGGGATCGCCGAACTCTGGCCCTTGACCACCTTTTCCCAGGCCAGGGTGCCGTCGCCCGTGGGAATGAAGCCCCAGAAGGCGTCCCAGTACTCCTCGCGCGTAGTGGTGGTGCTGTCGTCACGCCCGGTCAACCAGACGTATGAACGTCCCGCCGTCGTGTTGTAGACGGCACTGCGCCCGTCGCTGGAGCCCTTGAGGGTCAGGGGGCCATTGCTCCAGCCTTCGTAGCGCTGCACCTGCTCGCCAACGCGCGTGTAGACGGTGGACCAGAGCCGATCGCCGCCGATCTGCTGGCCACTCTCGCCGCGGCCGAGGTCGTTGAGACGCAGGGTGCCCTCGATGCCGCTGCCCAGATCGAACCCGGATATCTCCAGGCGGCGACTGGTGTTGTTGGTGACATGCACCTGGCTGAATCCATCGAGCACCTTCAGTTGGCCCTTGCCGGTGCTGAGGATGTGACCGGTCAGCTCCATATAGCCACCACCCACCTGCACCGGGTCCAGTACGATGCTGTTGCTGTCGTAATCCCAGGCGTAGCCGAGGGTGCCGCTGCGGGCGTCGGTCTGTACCAGTTGCAGCCGGTTGCCGACGGCCAGGGAACGCAGGCTGTCGATATTGGCGAAGCGCGATTCGTCGATGGTCACGCGCCAGTCCGCCACGCCACTCTGGATCAGGCCGTTGATGTTCAGGTACAGCGCGTTGATCACCACGTTCTGCCCGGCGACGGTGGCGGAACCGTTGTTGTAGAGGGTGCTGCCGTTGTTGTTGCTGGCCGGGTCCCCACCGATGTGCACGAATGCATTGGGGTTGTTCAGCACGAAGTCCTGCCCGGCGCTGAGGCTGAGCTTCTGCGCGCGTATGTCGGCGTTGGCGTAGATGCTTCCGTACTTGGCGGTGAGCTCGATCTCACCGCGCTTGTTGAGCAGACTGCCGTTCACGTAGATGTCCGCCGCGGGCATGCTCAGCCCGGAAACATCCTTGGGGTTGTCGGCGGGGTTGCGCAGGTTCTGCACCAGAATACGAGGGGCCGCCGAGTTCTCGGCGACCGTCACGCGGCTGAAGGACACCGCCCCCATGCCAGGCTTGTTGGCATTTCGGATGCTGCCGACACCGGACATCTTCGCGCCATTGAAAAGCAGCTGGCCGCCGACATGATCGGGGATCTCCAGCCCCTTCAGACTGAGGAAGGCCTCGCTGTTGTTGATGATCTCGATCCTGGCGTCACCCGGCGCGTTAAGCGTCCCGCTACCGACCAGCGCGTCACCCTGGACCAGGATATTGCCCGGCTTGGCCAGCACGGGGTCGATCTCCAGCAGCCAGATCTTCAGCCCCTGGGGCAGTGTGCCCTCGCCGGAGATCGCACCGGGCTTGGCCACGCCCGTACCGCCGATCTGTTCGTAGAGCCGGGCCAGGGTCTTGTTCAGCAGCGTGCGCTCGGCCTCGAAGGCCGCACGCTCGACGGCGGAGATGCCGTAGTTGGACAGGCGATCGTTCAACTCCTGCAAACGCCGGGTGAGCAGTTGCGAGTACTCGCCCTGGCTCAGGGTCCAGGTGATGCCGTCGCTGGCCTCCTGCATCACCGGCACCACGGTCAGGGTGCCCTGCGTGGAGGCATTGAGGCTGGCCGGGTCCACTTCCTTGCCATCGAGCAGATACTTCAGCCCGCTGATCACCAGCTTGCGCTGGCTGTAGACGCCGGCGTCGAGCTGGCCGTCGATGCGCACCAGGCCCTGCGCCTCGTTGCGCGTGCCGCCACCGGTGATGTCCAGCGATACCTGGCCGACGATCGCCCCCAGCAGGTCCGCCGCGGCCTGTCGATAGAGGTCCCTGCCCACGCCCTTGCCAGAGAGCACGCCCTGGCCCTGGCCGGCATACGCATGGATGTCACCCACGCTGCGCAGGCCGCTGCCGGCCTCCACCTGCAGGTTGCTGCTGCGGATGTATTCCGCCGCCGCTGCGGGGTCCGTCACCACCGGGAAGGCGGTGTTGTTCCACAGGTCGGTGCGTGCGGTGAGTTCGGCACGGTTGACCGCGCCGTCCAGGCCATGGCCGGCCAGCAGGCGCAGGTCGCCGTAGGCGAACAACGCCGCGTTGCCACGTACCTGGGCCAGGTAGTCGGCCTTCACCCGGGCCAGGCTGCTGCCGCTGGCAGCGCCTGCGGCACCGTAGGTCTTGGCATTGGCGTTGCTGTCGATGGCATAGGCGCCACTGGCCGCGAGCACCAGGTCACCGACGCTGTAGAGGTCCGACCGTTCACCGATCCGGGCCTCGGCGTTGCTCTTGAGCACATCGATCGACGACTCGGCCCTGGCGATGCTGATAGCGCCGCCACTGTCGAGCTTGACCCGGTCGTAGGCGTCCACCCGGTTGAATGCCTGGACCTCCAGCTTCTGCGGGTTGCGCCAATCGCCCTCCACGCGCAACCGCACATCGTTGCCGACCAGGCTGCGGGTATCCAGGGCAATGGAGGTGAGGCTGCGCGCCGCCGCCGCATCCAGCACGCCGCCGGAGCCGGACTGCACGTTGTAGGCCGTCGCCTGGGGCTTGCTCACCAGCGCGCGTGCGCTCTGGCTGTAGCCCTGGCTCTCGATCCGGGCGCCGTCCAGCAGCAGCGCGCTGGTGGCCAGGTCGAGATCGTTCTGTGCATGGGCGCCGCTCACCCCGAGCAGCGCCGCGCTGGTGCTGTCGACGAAGCTGTTGAAGCGTGACTGCTGCAGCGCACTGAGCGCCAGGCTGCCGACCTTCATCACGCCGTCCTGGGCACCGCGTGCCCACAGGCTGGCAAGGGTGCGGCTGCTGTCGGACGTCTTGCCGACGGCGGCGGCGCCACTGACCAGGCCGCCCTGCCCGGCCCGGGCCTCGGCCTGGTTGTCCTGGCTGCCCAGGGCGCTGATCTTCACGCTGCCCAGGGCGCTTTCGAAATGCCCGGCCACCTCGGCCAGGGTCTGCGACTGGGACAGGGCCTGCGCCACCGTAGCGCCCAGGGCCAGCAGGCCGCCGAGCTTGCCATCGGCATGGGCACGCTGGCGAACGTCGGTCTCGGCCAGGAAGGTCCAGTTGCCCCCCGCCGTGCCACCGAAACGGCTGCTCGCATCGGTATGCAGCAATGCCTTGCTCAGGGAACGGGCCGTGGCCACGGCGGCATTGGCCGAGATGCCCACGCCACCCGCCAGGCTGTGCGCCTTGACGTTGGAACTGTCGTTATCGCCATCACGCAGCACCCGGCTGCGTAGCTGTCCCTGGGTTGCGGCGAGATGCACATCGCTGCCCACGCCCAGCTCCGCGACCGCGCTATTGAGGCTGTCCACCAGGCTGCCGCCCGCCGACAGCAGGCCGCCCAGTGCATAACCCTCGCTGCTGGCCTGCAGGCGGCTGCGCACCTGGGCATCCAGGTCGAGCGCCTGCGTGGCGATCAGCGCCGCACCGCGCCCCACCATCAGCTTCGCCTGGGAGGCATCGCGCGCCAGCAGCACCACGGCGTTCAAGCCGCCCAGGATGCCGCCGCTGCTCCCCCAGCCCTGCACCTTGACCGGCCCCGCCGCCAGGGCGGAAAGCAGGACATTGCCGGCGCGCAGCGCGGCATTCGCCGCCACATCGAGGCTGACGCGGCTGTCATGGGCCGCCACCCCGAGCACCAGGCCGGCCCCCGCCAGGCCGCCCACCGCCAGGCCGGAAGCCTGGACATCCAGCGCCTGCGTATCGACGGCCCGGCCCTCGATGTCGCCGCTGACCTGTACCGCCCCACCCAAGGACGCACTCACGCCGTTGTTGAGCACCGCGGCCGCCACTGCGCCACCCACCGCCCCCAGCGCGGCGGCCTGGCCGCTCAAGGCGTGGACGAACATCGCGTGGGTGTAATCGCCATCCTGCCTGGCGATGGCCTTGTCGCTGGCGGCAGCCCGGATCGCCAGGCTGGCGGCCTTGAGGTTGCCGTTCAACAGCTGCGCGACCACCTGGGCATTGGAGAGGCTGAACGCCATGGCCGCACCGTAGGCACCGCCGGCGAGGCCGGCACTGCCGGCCTGGTTGCGACTGGCGAGGCGGTCTTCGGCCGTCACCCGCGCAGCGCCGCTGAGGCTGACCTGGCTGTCGCTGACACGCGCCACGGTTTCGTGGGTGCGCGGGGTGTTGCCCCGCAACCGGTCACTGACGGTGACGGTGGAGCTGGCATTGACGCGGGCCAGGTCCTGGTCGTCCTTCACGCTGACGCGGACATAGCCCTGGCTTGCAGCGTCCCAGACCACCTCCTCGTGGCTCAGCTCCGCGACCTGTCCCTTGCCGGTGATCGTGTCGAGGCTGGCGAGCGTGCCCTTGCCGTCCTTGTCCAGATAGCTCAGCGGGTCCACGGCCGCGTCGCCGGTGCCGACCTGGGTGGCGCCACTGCCCAGTAGCAGCAGGCCGATGCTGCCGCTGAGGCTGGCGAAACCGAGGCCGCCCGAGGTCGTCAACAGCTCGGCATACCCTTCACGCAGCGCGTCCACCGCCAGCGAGGCGGCCTGCACGCTGCTGCGATCGAGCAGCGCACGGGTGGCGCTGTTGGCCACGACCACGTTGGCCGAGGCCCCCAGTGCGGCCGCACCGACCACGCCCGAGCCGACGTTGCCGGTCACCCGCAGGTTGTCATGGGCGACGATGTTCAGGTCCCCCAACGGGTTGGCCGCGGTACCGAACTGAGCCTGGCCCGCTCCCGCCTCCGTGGTGGTTTCAACGACCTGCACCAGAGCCGAACCGGCAACGGCACCACCGCCTGCCGCCGCCCCTACCAGGCTGCTATGGAGCTCGCTCGTGCCAGTGGCCAGCACGCTGGCCGACCCGGCACGTACCCGGGTGTCGGCCAGGCTGTCCGGCGCACCGGGAGCCTCGCCGACCCAGGCACGGGTCAGCGCCTGGTCGAGCACCAGGCCGAAGTTGGCGCCCACGCCCACCAGGCCGCCCGCCAGGGCCAGTGCATTGGCACTGAACTGCTGCAGCGCATCGGCGCTCACCCGCAGGCTGCCAACGTCCAGGTCGCTGCCCTTGTCCACCCGCGCCTCGGTGGTGCCCTTGGCGATGATCAGTGCCACGTTGCCGGCGCCGCCCACGATGGCGCCCGCCGCGCTGGCCAGGACGGTGCTGGCGAACTGGGTGGAGCCGGCACGCACCTCGGTCGCTCCGCGACTCGATACCCGCGCGCTGCTGATGACGGCCTGGGTCTGGCGCTGGATGACGGTGCTGTCCAGCGCACCGGCCACCGCCGCAACCCCGAGGCTTAGAGCCCCGCTGGCCAGGTAGCCTGAGCTCAGCGCATGGCTGGCGGCACCCACCAGCACCTGCTGGGCGGCATCGGCGCCGTCGGCCTGGTTGATCTGGGCGGACTCGATGCTGGCGCGGGTGACCCCGCCGATCACGTTGCTGTTACCCAGTGCCGCGACCGAAGCGCTGTACAGCGGCACGAAGGAAACCGACCCCGCCGCCGCCAGTTGGCCCACCTGCTGGACGGAGCTGGCTTGCACGGCCAGCCCGCGGAACTGCCGGGACCCCAGGGCGAGGCCGGGAATGGGGTTGAACTGTTCGGCGTTGCTCCACAGGCGCGCATCCTTGCTGGGGCCGTTGAGCAGCACACCGTTATCGATCGTCGCGGCACCGCCCAGCGCGAGGGCGCTGACGCGGGTTTCCGCGCCGGTTATCCCGGCGGTGGTGCTGCTCTCGATGACGTTGACCGTGGCGGAGCCGCCGACAGACGCGGTGCCGCTGCCCATGAAGGCACCGGCCGCGCCGCTGATCTGGTCGGTGGTGCGGGCCGATACGCCGACGTTGTTGCGGGCCAGGACCCAGGCGCCCTGTTCGATGAAGGCCCGGGCGGAACTCTGGATGACGTTGGTGGCGGCCGACCCGCCGACCGAAGCGGTGGAGGACACCGCACCACTGATGGATGCCGAGCGGATGGTGGCGGCGGAGTGCGCATCCAGGCTCAGGTCGCTCAGGCTCCAGCCCTGTGTGCCGTTGTGCCCGAGCAACCGGGCCTCCACCTGGCTGGCCACACGGTTGACCGAAGTCGCCACGCCCACGGCAGCCGTCCCTGCACCGGCAGCGCCGCCGGACAGCGCCGCGATGCTGGAGCGATCCTCCGCCTTGACCTTGAGCACACCGGCCACGCCGGCGCTGCCATCGATCTGCGCGCGCGTCACCGCGCCGATGTTGTTGCTCGCGTTGGAGAGCGCGGCGGCTCCCGAGCCGCCGACGCTACCGCTGACCGCCAGCGTACGGATGCTGCCGTCGGTAACGGCCGAGACCTCGACCGACGATGTGCCGGCATCCACCATGCTTGCGCGAACCCGCGCGATGCGTTGCTGCTCGATGGTGCTGATGGCGACCGCGCCGGCGCCGGCACCGCTGCCGCCGACCTGCAGGTTGCCGGCCCCGGTGTAGATATCGGCCGCGCCCTCGCTGACGCTGATCTTCACCCCGCTGGCGCCGGACACCGTGCTGTCGTCCAGGCTGGCCCGCTCCTCGCCCTTGATCACGTTGATCGCCAGGGACGCGCCCACCGCCGCCGAACCGGCACCGGCGCCACCAATGGCCAGGGAGCGGATTCCCGAGGACCCGCCGCTGAGCAGACTCAGCTTGCCGCCGAGCTGCAGGGTGCTGTCGCTGACCTGCGCGATGCGTTGCGCCAGGATCACGTTGTTGGCGTTGGCCACGCCGACCGAGACGTTGCCGGCGCCGCCGACCGAGCCGGCCAGGCTCCAGATCTCGCGGTTGCCGCGGCTCGCATTCAACTCCAGGCTGCCCACCTCCAGGTGGCTGGCGCTGATACCGGCCTTCTCGCCCCCTTCGATCACGTTGCTGGTGGAGGAGCCGGAGATCGCCGCCGTGCTGGCTCCGGCACCGGACACCGCGGCGGCGTAGATGGCCTGGTCGAGGCTCGCGCTCAGCGCAGCGCTGGAGAAACCCTTGATATCGCCCCTGTCGATGGAAGCGCTGCGCTGGGCACCGATCCGGTTCACGGAAAACGCCCCGCCCACGCCGGTATTGCCCGAGCCAGTCACCTGGCCGGAAAGCGAGGCGATCAACATCCCCTGGCCCTGGGCCGCATCCAGCGTCAGGGCCTTGCCACTGCCGCTGGTGCGCAGATAGCCCCCGGATATGGCGACGTTGTCGCTGCCATCGATGTTGTTCACGACCACCGAGCCGCCGACGCCGGCCGTGCTGCCACCGACGGCGTTGACGCCTACGCCCCAGATCTGGCCATCGAGCCCCGACGACAGCTTCGCCGAGCCGGTGAGTTCGACATCGCTGTCACTCAGCGACGCCTGGCGCGTCGCCTCGATGAGGTTGATGGCGATGGCCGAGCCGACCCCGGTATTGCTGCCGCTGGCCGCCAGATTGAAGGCCAGCGAGCCGATCAGCGCGCCCTGCCCGGCCTGGCTCGTGCGGATGACCAGGTCGTCGGCGCCCACCCGGGCGTTGCGCAGCAGGGCCTGGGTGGAGTCGGCGATGCGGTTGAAGGTCAGCGCGCCGCCCACCGCGACATTGCCCGAGGTGACCGCCGCCGAGATCGCGGCGCTGATGATGCGGCTCTGCTGCGCCGCGTCCAGGGTCAGGTCGCCCCCCAGCTGGTAGCGCCCTTTCTCCAGCAGGGCCTCGACCCGCTGTTGCATGTCGCTGATGCCCACGGCGCCGCCGACGGCGGTCGAGCCGCTGCTGCCGGTGATGTTGCCGGCCAGGGAGTACTGGCCACCGCTGCGCTCGGCGCTGATGCCGAGGTTCCTCGCCTTGAGGGTGCGGTCGCCCATGTCCAGCCCGGCGAGCACGGTGCCGCGCCCGATCAGCGCGGTGGCCGAACCGGACACGCCAGCCTCGGCGCTGCCGGCCCCGGATACCGCGGCGGCCAGCACATCGGCGCTGTGCCGGGCGGCGATGGTCAGGTCGCCACTGAGATCGACCTGGCTGTTGGCCAGCTTCGCGGTGTAGCCACTGCCGGCGTAGACCAGCGCGAGGGAGCCCCCCACGCCAGCCTTGCCACCCGACGCCCCGAGGCTGCCGGCCACGGCCAGCACCGCCTCGCCGGCGATATCGCCGTCGAACAGGTCACCGGGGCCCTGCTTGCCGTTGAGCAGGTCCTTGTCCACATCGCCCTTGACCTGGATGGCGGAGACGGTCGTGCCGCCGCCCAGGTCCAGGCCGCTGTCCAGCAGCGTCGCATCCGCTGCGCCGGCGAACCGGGCGTCCAGCGCGGAAGCGCCGGAAACGCTCTGTGCGGTCAGGTTCAACGCGCCGCCCTGCAACGACGACAGCACGGGGCTGCCGCCCCCCGTGGGCGAATAGGCGTCGATGCGCCCCTTGACCTGGTTGGCCAGCACCAGCGCCAGCAACGATCCCGCCCCCGCGCCGCTGTCACTGCCGGTGCTGACGGCACCGGCCAGGGCGCCGGCCAGCACTCGCGAGGCGCTGGCGGCGGCGACATCCATGCGCGCGAAGTGGCTGGCGCTGCTGCCCAGCCACTCGGCGGCCAGGTCATTGGCCAGCACGCCCACCACCAGCGAGCCGCCGGCGCTGCCGCCATTGCCCTTGCTGCCGGCGAAGGCGCCACCGCCGAGCATGACCCGGGCCCGATCGTAGGCGCTCACCTCGATGCTGCCGGGTGCCGCCTGGCGTTGTTCCACCTGGCTGTTCTCCACCACGGCACGCGTGCGGTTGCCCATGTAGGCGGCGGAGCCGGAGAGCGCCACCGCCACGTTGGTCTCGCTGCCCGCCGTGGCTGCGGCCAGGCCCAGGCCGATGGCGATCTGGTCGCCGGCGCCGAGAGCCTGGACCTGGAGCAGGTCGTTGCCACGCAGCAGGACGTTGCCGACACGGGCATCGGTGTCGTTCATCAGGTGGTTGTAGGCCAGCGCGCCGGATAGCGCGGAGCTCGACTCGCTCTTCTGCTTGCCGGCGAGGGTCAGCGCCCCGGCCCCCGAGCCGCTGAACTGATGGGTCTGGTTGAGCGCCAGGACCTGTACCTTGCTGCCGCCCTGAGCCGGGTCGCGCGGGTCGAGGACGATATCGCCGAGATCGGCACGGCTGCGCTGGCGCGAAACGTTGATGCTGCTCGAGCCGGCCGCGGCGATGGAAAAGCCCTTGCCCTGCCCGCCGGAGTCACTGCCGCCGCCGTCCGGACCGGAGCCGGCATCCTGCTTGCCGAACAGCTTCTTCATGCTGTCCCAGCCGCTGGCGATCTTCGAGGGCGCCTCGCTGACCACATCCTTGACCTTGCCAGCCGCGCCGGCCAGGGAGCTGAGGGCCGGGGTGACGTTGACCACGCCCAGGGTGATGGATTGCAGCAGCGCCTGGCCGAAGCTGTCAGCCAGCTCGACCGTGGGCTTGCCGATGTCTCCGGCCTTCTTGGTGGCGTCCTCCTGCTGCTTCTTCTCTTCCTTGCCCTTGGCCACGGCACCGGCGATGGCGAATGCACCGCTCTGTCCGGAGCTGAGCGCCTGCACATCCAGTACATTGGCCTTCCAGGCCCCCTGCCGCTGGCATCGAGCCCCTGGCCCATCACCATGGGACGCCAGTTGAGGTTGTTCCCCACCAGCGCATTGACGTCGGTGGTCAGCACATTGAGCGCCAGTCCGCCGCCAACCCCGGCTCCCGCGCCAAAAGCCACGGCACCGGATGCGGTCCACAGGCCCAGGCGGTGCTCTGCCTGCACGCCGACCCGCCCCGCCTCGACGCTGGCGGTGTTGTGGATGGAGGCGTTGACGGTGGAGGCCAGGGTATTGGCCACCGCCGCGCCATTGGCCGCCGCGCTGACGCCCGAGCCTGCCGAGGGGCTGATCGCGAGGATCAGGTCGTCCTGCAGCGCCTGGACCTGGACACCAGCGGCCTTGACCACGGACTGCGCACCGATGCCCGCCACCGCCTTGCTGGAAACGGTCTGCACGTTGAGCGCTCCGCCCAGGGCCGTGGGTTTGCCGTCCGAGGGCGACGCCGCCTCGCCACCGACGCTGGTGCCGAACAGGAACATGCCGATATTGCCGGCGATGGCCAGTTGCCCGAGCTGGTTGCCCGCGGCCACGGTAATGGGTTGCGCCCAGTCCCAGCGACGGTCGCTGGCCATGGCGCTGAGCGGGATCAGTTGGCCATTGCCGTCACGGCGCTCCGCCAGCCTGGCCAGCGGGCTGCTCTGCCAGGCCTGCTCGCTGGTGGCCAGAGCATCCAGTCGCACCTTGTCACCGACCCAGGCGCGGGTATCCACCAGGTTGGTGAGCACCGACACGGAGCCGGTGATCGCCAGTTCGTCGGAGGTGCCCTGGGAGTTGGCGTATTGCGTCGAGAACCCGCCCGCCAGGTCGTTGGGCCAGCCTTTGAGGCTGATCATCCGCTTGCCGATGTCGCTCAGCGAACTCCAGCGATCGAACCCGTTCAGGCTGAGCGGCTGGATGTAGTTGGCGCCGATGCCGATCCGTTGCGCGCTGACCTGGGCGCCATCCCCCACCAGCGCGCGGGTACCCTGGTTGAGCGTGGCGATCGCCACCGCCATGCTCAGGGAGTAGTCGTTCTGGTCCGAGCCGCGCTTGGAACCATTGACCGTGCTGTTGGACAGGTTGTGCAGGTTGCGGATCTCCTGCAGCGCGGTGTGGCTGAGGTCGCCGCTGAGGCTCAGTTGGCTGCCCTTGCCGATGCTGGCCTCGGCCTGCTGGTCGCTGACGACCAGGGCGAGGGAGGCGGCGAGGCGGAACTTGCTGTCGCTGGGCTGGGTCGGATTGACGTCCTTGAACTTGCTCAGGACAAAGTTCTTGATCGGGTCGACCGTGCCGATGGCGCGGAACTTGATGAAGTCCGCCAGGCTCTTGCCGGCTTGCGAGGTGGCCTCGTTGTGCTGCCGGGACACCAGGTTGGTCGCACTGATTTCGAGGTTGCGAGCACCGCTCAGGTTGGCATCGAATGCCGCGCGGGTGTTGCTGTCGAGCACACTCAGGGCGAGCACCGCCCCGCCTGCGGCACCGTTGCCGATGGATTTGAAACTGGCCGTGTTGCTGATGTCCTGTTCGCTGAGCGCCAGCACGCTGACGTCGCCACGGGTGTTCAGCGAGGCGCCGGCGTTCACCTGCGCGGTGGTGGTCAGTGCCGTATTGGCCATGGCGGCGGCGAAGCCGGTGGTAGTCACCGGTTTGCCCTCGGCGTCATGGCCGTTGGAGGCCTCGGCCTTCACGTCCAGCCTGTTCTCGCTGTGGGCCTGCACGGCGATGCCCTGCCCGCCCTTGAGCACCGCCCCCGACTTGATCTCGACGCGGGTCGCCCCGCTGATGCGCCCGAAGGCGACACCGGCGTTGAACGGGATCAGGCTCTGCACCACGGGAATGGAGAAGCTTTCGGTTCCCACGTTGCGGGTGCTGTCGGCCTTGACCAGCAGGGAGCGGCTGGCCTGCAGGCTGGCGCCGTCGAGCACCTCGACCGTGGAGTCGGCCTGGGCGATGGAGACCGCCAGGAAGGGGATGAGCGCCGTCAGCTCGCTGAAGTCGGCCGGATCGGCGCCAAGGGCCTTGAGCTGGTCGGGATTGTTCAGTGAACCGATGCCGGTGATCGGGTTGATGAGGTCGCCGATGACCTTGCCCCAGGCCGCCTCGTCGGACCAGCCGTTCTCGTTCTTGATGCGCAGCACGTCCGCCTTGATCGCGGCGCTGTCGAACAGCGTGCCGAGCAGCGACGGGTCGACCACGGCCACGGCATTGCTGGCCAGGCTGATGTCGTTGCCCTTGAGGGTGCCCGCCACCTTCACGCTGGCATCGGCGGCGGAATAGCCCCCCAGTTGCCGGCTGATCGCCGTGGCGCTGACCTTGATGTCGCCCTGCCTGGATTCCTCGGCATGGCTGGCATCGAGCACTGCACCCTTCTCGATGTTGACGCTGGCCACGCCCCGCTCCGGCGCCAGCAAGGAGTTGGGCTGTTTGCTCAGCCTGTCGGTGAGCTCGGCGACCGTCCGGACCTGGTCGCCTTCGCAGAAGGTGCAACCGCCATCGCTGACGGCGCTGACCTGGATGTCCCCCGAGCGGCCGGCACCGCTGGCGCGGGTGCTCAGGGTCGAGCCCGTGCGCAAATTGACGGTGCTGGCTTCAAGGGCGATCTTGCCGCCGTTCTTGCCGGCAGCGCCCTGGGTGGAGATGTTGGCGGTCGCGGTGAGCTCCAGGCTCTGGCCGCCGGACACCGAAACGTTGGCGCCGCTGCCGTCCGCCATCAGGGCCGCGAGTTCGCCGGATACCGTCGCCGAATCGCGTCCGATGATGCGCACGGCGCCATCGGCGCGCGCCACGGCCTGCCCCACCGCAAGGCCCTCGGTGTTCACCGTGCCGCGGAACACCGCGTCGGCGATTTCCTTGCCACCTTCGATGCGGGCGCCATTGGCCACGACGGC
The DNA here is from genome assembly GCF_018408275.1 of Pseudomonas sp. Pc102. NCBI lineage: Bacteria > Pseudomonadati > Pseudomonadota > Gammaproteobacteria > Pseudomonadales > Pseudomonadaceae > Pseudomonas > Pseudomonas sp. Pc102. Next base: position 4,597,382 of record NZ_AP021905.1, read on the forward strand.
GGCGGCGCCGAAGATGTTGACCGACCCGACCGCGTTGACCCGTCCCTTGATCTCCACCTTGCCGCGATCGGTACCGGGAAGGTCGGTGAGCGTGCCGGCTTCGTTGTAGAGGCCGTTGCGCAGATCGTCCACGAGTCGCGCCGTGCCATCCGCCGACAGTGTGCCGACGGCACTGGAGAGCTGCTGCATCTGCTGGGTGGAAGGCGTGGTGATGGTCAGGCTGCCAACGTTGACCACGCCACCGGCCCCCACCACCAGGCCATGGGGGTCGGCGAAGAGGATATTGCCGCCGATGCGATTGCCATCGGTCAGTACGCCGTTGAGGGTGCCGTTGATGACGACGCGCGAGTCGTGCACCAGATTCACCAGGTTGCTGGCGCCACCGGGCACGTAGAGGTTGACGGTATTGCCGCTGCCCACCTGGAAGTGGCTGAAGGAGTTGAAGCCGGTCTGGCCGCGGACCGTTCCGGTCGTGATGTCCGTCACCGAGCCCTTGGTGGCGATATTGGTCGCCGTGCCGGCGTAGTGGATGACGGTGTCGCCGACCAGGTAGGAGCCTCCCGCCGCGACGATGTTGTTCGATTCGGCCCAGGCCGACGGCACGCCCATGCCGACGAGGATGGCCGCCGCGATGCGGGTTGGCTGGAAGCGCTGGCTCGGAAGAACGCGGGGTGTCGTACTGGGGGAGAAGCGCTCGACCGGCATGCTGGACCTCACTGTCACGAAAGGAAATTTCACGGATGGTGAATTTTCACTATTCGCTATAAGCGAGGGCTAGGAGACGCCATTCATGCTTGTGAATGGCCGTTCATACCGGCTTATTGAGCGGGGCGGCTGCCGATCTCTTCGTCGGTCGCCAGTCTGTAACCCTTGCCGTAGACGGTCAGGATGAGTTGTGGCCGGTTGGCGTTGACCTCCAGCTTGCGACGCAGGCGTACCACGAGCGCATCCACGGTGCGCACATCGACCTGCTCGTCCGCGTCCTGGCCACGCCGCACGCAGTGGAGCAGGTCATGGCGGCTGATGGCGTTGCCCCGCCGCTCGATCAGGCCGATCAGGAGGGCGAACTCACCGGGCGTGAGGTTCACGTCCTGGCCCTGCGGGTCGTAGATGCGCCGGCGCAGCAGGTCCACGCGAAAGCGCCCCAGGTGCAGGTTGAAGTCGCTGCCCCGCTCTCCCCCGCCGCAGCGACGCAGCAGGCTGCGCACCTGGGCCTGGAGGATGTTCAGGTTGAGGGGTTTGGTGAGGTAGCAATCGGCACCGGCATCGAGGCCCACGACACGGTCGTAGTCCTCGTCGCGCACCGTCACCAGGATGATGCCGAGCTGCGGGTGGCGGCGGCGAAGCTGCGCCGTGACGGTCAGCCCATCCAGGTCGGGAAGGCCGATGTCCAGCAGCACCAGCGCCGGATTCTCGACCTGCACCAGCTCCAGGCATTGCCACCCCGAACCGGTGGCATGCACCTCGTACCCCGCGCTCTGCAGGTAGAGCACCATCATGTCGCGGATCTCGGGAGCATCCTCTACCACTAACAGCTTGTCGGCCATCGACTCTCGATTCCCTGTTTCGGACCGGCGCGGATTCTGACTCAAAGCGACGGCGGGTTGCCACCTCATGCGTCAGTTCGCCTCATGGCGGCCTCGGCCATTAGCTGGTTCTCGAGCAGCACCAGGTGGCGGTCGAGCGTCTCCAGCAACGCCGGTATCTGCTCCATACGACTCGTGCGCTCTGCCGCCCGGGCCAACTGATCGAGCCCGAAGTTGAGCGTGCTGCCCCGCAAGCGATGGCAGAGCGCTTCCAGTTGTTCGGTGCCCCGCTCACCGCCCGGCAACGAGACGAGCGACGCCCGTATCTCGCGCAACGAGGTACACAGGGTCGGCAGGAGGCGGTCGAACAGCGCGGCGCCGAGCCAGCCGCGCAGCATCGCGATGCGCTCCCGGGAGATTTCCTCGGCCTGCAGCCCCGCCACCGGGGCAGGCGACTCCCAGCGTTCCAGGACGGCCAGCAAGGCCTCGCGATGCAGGGGTTTGGCCAGCACGCCAGCCAGGCCGGCCTCCCGGCACTGCTGCGGATCGAGGTCACCCGCGTTGGCGGTCAGGGCCACGAGCAGCGGCCCGGGCTCGCGGGCCCCTTCGAGGATCCTGCGGCTGGCGGCGAGGCCGTCGATGTCGGGCAGGCGCATGTCCATCAGTACCAGGTCGTAGGGGGCAGCCAGGCACGCCGCGACCGCTTCCAGGCCGGAGCTGGCCGCGCCGACCTGGCAGCCCCAGCTCTGCAGCAACTCGGCGGTCACCAGGCGGCTGACCTCCACGTCTTCAACCAGCAGCACGCGCATGCCCTGCAGCAGGGCGACATCGTCCTCGCCCGGCGCGGGCTCATTGGCCTCCGGCCACGGCAGTGCCAGGCGGATGGCGGTGCCGCGTCCGGGCGCACTGTCCAGGGTCAGTTGCACGCCGATCAGGGCGGCCAGCCGGGCGCTGATGTAGAGGCCCAGGCCGATGCCGGGCCGGTCGGAAAGCGGGTCCCGCACGAAGGCATCGAAGATGGTGGCCTGCAGTTCGGGGCGGATACCGGGCCCGGTGTCCCTGACCTCGATGGCGAGGCCCTCGCCGACCTTGTCCAGGCGGATGACCACCTCCCCGCTCTCGGTGAACTTCAGGGCATTGCCCAGCAGGTTGAACAGGATCTGCCGCAGGGGCTTCGGATTGCCCAGCACGAAGGCCGGCAGGCCACCCGCGCAGGCGGTCGACAGCCGCAGGGCGCGTGCCTCGGCCTGGGGCTGGAAGATCGCGGCGCACTCCTCCACCAGGCGCTCGGGGGAAAAGGCCTGGGCCGGGGGCAACTCGAGCTTCTCCGCGCGGCTGAGCAGCATCAGGCCGTCCAGCACGTCGGTAAGGCTCTGCGCCGCGCTCTGCACCGTCTCGATGCGCCGCTGCTGGCGGCCGTCCAACCCGTCCCGGTTGAGAAGCTGGAGGTGCCCCTGGATGGCCACCAATGGCGTACGCAGCTCGTGGCTGAGCATCGCCTGGCGCTCCAGCGACTGCTGCGCCTCGTGCAGCGCCTGGTCGCGGGCCACGGCCAGTGCCCGGGTGCGCTCGTCGACCCGTGCCTCCAGCGAGGCGTTGAGGCGCTGGAGATCGTCGCGCAACTGGTTGCTGCGTTGGAGCGCGGCGATGACCCGGCTGCCCACAACCAGGCCGTGGGAAAGGAGGAAGAACAGCACGCCCACCGGGATGAGGTTGAGCGTCGAGACGCTGAAGGAATACATCAGCAGGTCGTTGATGATGGTGGCATCCATCACGATCATCCCCAGCAGCACGCCCATGGCGCCCGCCCTGCGGCGCCTGGCGGCCAGCAGCAGGGCGCCGAGGAAGTACAGCTCGCTGAGCAGCAGCCACAGGGCACAGGGGTCACGCAGCAGGGTGAAGAAGGACGCGGGCAGCAGCAGCGTCAGGGCGGCACCGAGCACACCCACCCAGGCCATCAGCGCCACGACCCGCCGGGACAGCTCCCCAGGGAACAGGCGCAGCAGGAGGAAACCGTAGGCCGGCGCGAAAAGGTGCCCGGACAGGTACTCGATGCGATAGATCCAGAGCGCCGGCCATTCGAGGTAGTGGTCCAGCAGCTCACCGCTGGAGGCAGCGCGCATCCCGGCCAGCACCAGCATGGCGGCCAGCGGCGCACCGCCCAGCGAGCGAGCCGCGCTGCGATCGAGCAGGCCCATGAACAGCGCCATCATGAAGGCCGCGCCGACGGTCAGCAGGTAGAGGGCGCGCTGCCGGCTCGCGTCCATCTGCAGCGTCTGCAGGGTGCCGGCCCTGACGGCCATATCGATGCCACCCTCGTGGTGGAAGTGGTTGGACAGCTCGATGCGGATATCCACCTGCGCGTGCCCCAGGGGCAGGGGCACGATGGCCGATTGCAGGCGTGGCACCTCGTCCTCGGCATCGCCCGGCCGCCCACGCTCCAGCACCAGGGCACCGTCGACCCAGATCCGCGCCGCCGACTTGAAGTCGTCGAAGTACAGCGCGAGCTGGCGGGTATGAGCGGGCAGCATCAGTTGGCCACGCAGCTCCACCCGGCCGAACCCCGCCTCCCCCCAGAACGTCGGGGCGCCCTTGCCCCAGGTGAAGGGGATGCGCACCTGCTGCTCGGCGCGCTCCGGCTCGATCCAGGTCAGTCGCCAATCACCATCCAGCGCGTGCATGGGCTGCAGCTCCGGGTTCCAGTCACGCAGGTCGATGGGCACGGAGGCCTGCGCCGGCAGGGCGAGCAGCCACGACAGCAGGAAGAGGCAGGGAAGCAGGCTTAGACGGATCACGAGCGAGGCGCTCCTCGGGACGAGAGGCCGGCACGCAGCGCTGACGGCGGGGAGCGCAGTCTAGGGGATCAGGAGGCAGGCTGTGAATCCGTCCTGTCGGGGCGGGCAGAGCGCGGCGGCACCGGGCCGCCGCGCTCGTCAATCAGCGCTTGGCCACCAGGTCCTTCGGCAGCTTGAAGGTCCAGATCATGCCGCCCTGGTCCAGGTCCTTGATGCGCTTGGCCACCTCGCCCCCCACAGCGGCACGGCACCACCCCAGCCGGACACCACGGTGACGTACTGCTCGCCGTCCATTTCCCAGGTGACAGGGGATGCGATCACGCCGGAGCCGGTGTTGAACTCATAGAGTTTCTTGCCGGTCCTGGCGTCGAAGGCCATGAGGAAGCCTTCCGGGTTGCCGGTGAACACCAGGTTGCCCTTGGTGGCCAGCACGCCGCCCCACAGCGGCGCATAGTTCTGGTAGCGCCAGACCTCCTTGCCGGTCTTCGGGTCGATGGCGCGCAGCACGCCGATGTAGTCCTCGTTCAGCGGCTTGATGGTGAAGCCCGCGCCCAGGTAGGCCGCGCCCTTCTTGTAGGTCACGCCCTCGTTCCACATGTCCATGCCCCACTCGTTGGAGGGCACGTAGAACAGGCCGGTGTCCTGGCTGTAGGCCATGGGCATCCAGTTCTTGCCGCCGAGGAAGGACGGCGCCACGAACACCGAGGTGCCCTTCTTCGCGTCACCCGGGGCACCGGGGCGGTGGGCGTCGTCGTAGATGGGCCGGCCGTTCTTGTCCAGGCCCTTGGCCCAGGTGACCTTGTCGACGAAGGGGAAGCCACGGATGAACTTGCCGTTGGTGCGGTCGAGCACATAGAAGAAGCCGTTGCGGTCGGCGGTGCCGGCGGCCTTGATGGTCTTGCCGCCGTCCTGGTAGTCGAAGGAAACCAGTTCGTTGACGCCGTCGTAGTCCCAACCGTCGTGCGGGGTGGTCTGGAAGTGCCACTTGATCGAACCGTCCTCGGGGTTCAGCGCCAGGCGCGAGGAGGAGAACAGGTTGTCGCCGGGGCGCAGGTGGGAGTTCCACGGCGAGGGGTTGCCGGTGCCGATGAACAGCGAATCGGTGCTCGGGTCGTAATAGCCGCCCAGCCAGGGGGCGGCGCCGCCGGTCTTCCACAGGTCGCCCGGCCAGGTCTTGCCCGCTTCGCCACCGGAGATGCCGTTCTCGATCGCCTTGCCGTCCTTGTAGACGTAGCCCATGTGGCCTTCCACGGTGGGGCGGCTCCACAGCAGGTTGCCGGTGGTGGGGTCATAGGCCTCGATCTTGCCGACCACGCCGAACTCGCCGCCGGCGACGCCTGTGATCAGCTTGCCCTTGGCGATCAGCGGCGCGGCGGAGATGGAGTAGCCGGCCTTGTAGTCGGCCACGGTCTTCTTCCACACCACCTTGCCGGTGTCCTTGTTCAGCGCCACCAGCTTGGCGTCGAGGGTGCCGAAGATCACCAGGTCGCCGTACAGGGCCACGCCCCGGTTGATCACGTCGCAGCAGGGCATGATGCCGTCGGGCAGGCGCGCGTCGTACTGCCAGAGCTTCTTGCCGGTGCGCGCGTCGGCGGCGAACACCCGCGAGTAGGAGGCGGTGACGTACATCACGCCGTCCTTGATCAGCGGCTGCGCCTGCTGGCCACGCTGCTTCTCGCCACCGAAGGACAGCGCCCAGACCGGGCGCAGTTCCTTGACGTTGTCGGTGTTCAGCGTGTCCAGCGTGCTGTAGCGCTGGCCCTGCTGGTTGAGGCCGTTGACCACGATCTGGTCATTGCGCTTGCCGGCATCGCTGATGTCCTGGTCGGTGACGCCCGCCCAGGCAGACAGGCTGGCGAGGGTCATGGCGGCGAACAGCGCCGTGCGGACGAAAGGCTGGGTGAAACCGGTGGGGTTCATTGCGGCTACCTCTGCGGGCTTGTTGTTGTCATCCGGGAAAATTTCCCGGTCTGCCGCGAATTCTTGGTGCGCCCGCCCTCCCCGCCAATTCACCTCAGTGCGGAGATTCGTAGTTCCTTGGTAGCAATACCGGGCCGCACGGTTCGAGGGGCGCAAGGGGAGGCGCAGGGTGGGCGTGGGTGAGTGGGTGGGCGTAGGGTGGGCTTCAGCCCACCGCTGCCAGGCCCAGGCAACGAACGATCGGGCATGACGACGTGCCCCACTCGACTCCGCCTGGTGGAGGTAAAGAGCGACCTCCACCCTACGCCCCGGGGGTACGCCTGCGCTGGGGGGGAACGCAGAACAGCCAGGGTGGACAATGCTTCACCCGTCCACCCTGCGGAGCGCGTCGTGGCACCGCTGCGCCTCACTCAGCCAATGGCAGGCGCTCGCGCTCGTAGCGCGGGTAGAGGTGGCTGACGCTGCGCACCAGCTCGTAGCGGGTCAGGCTGATGCCGGCGAAGCGCTCGGGGATGGGCGCGCGGATGAGTTCGTTCATCTCCGCGCCGCGTTTGGCGCCGTCACGCAACAGGCCGTCGAGCCAGCCGAGGTAGTCGCGCATCTGGGCGAAGATCGCGTCGTCGCGGGCCACCGGGCCGTGGCCGGGCACCAGCAGTTTCCAGGGCAGCGCCTGGAGCTGGTCGAGGTCGGCGAGCCAGGTGTCCAGCCCCGGGCTGTTGGGGGTGGTGAGGGCGCGCTGGTAGAACAGCAGGTCGCCGCCGAAGAGCACGCCGGTGCGCTCGTCGAGGATCGCCAGGTCCGCCCCGGTGTGGCCGCGCAGGGCCAGCAACCGCAGTGGGTGGCCGCCGATGGCGAGGGTGCCGGGCGTGACCGCCTCGTTGGGCAGCAGCACCTCGGTGCCGCGCATCCAGTCGCCCACCAGGCGATACATGTTCTCGGCCATGGCATCGCCCTGCTGGCGCAGCAGTTCGGTGGTGCCGGGCAAGGCGGCGATGGGCACGTCGGCGAAGGCCTGGTTGCCCAGCGCGTGGTCCGGGTGGTGGTGGGTGATCAGCACCCGCTTCACCGGTTGTGGGGTGACCCGTGCGATGGCCTGGCGCATCGCCTCGCCGTAGCGCCTGGAGGGGCCGCTGTCGATCACCACCACGCCGTCGTCGGTGACGATGAAGGCGGTGTTGACCACGTTGCCGCCGTTGCCTGCCGCGAAGTTGTCGGTGCTGCCTTCCAGCAGCCAGGTGCCCTCGGCTATCTGCCGGGGTTGCAGGTGGTAGTCGAGTTCAGCGCGAGACAGCAAGGGCAGCACGACGAGGAAAACCAGCACGAGCAGGCGCATGCCTAGAGCCCTCCTTCGAATTCGTTGCCGTTGTTGTCGCGCAGCCACAGGCGGGCGCCTTCGTGGCCCTTCACGTCCAGGCTGATGGTGGGGTTCTCGGCCACGGCCGGGAACAGCTCCAGGGTCGCCAGGGGCTTGCCGGCGGCGTCGCGCAGTTCGGCCTGGTTGAGGAAGAACTCGGGGATGCCGCCCACCAGGCCGTTGTCCATCGGGTGGTCGACGCGCAGGCGCAGGCGTTCGTCGTCACCCAGGGGGAAGCGCGCGGCATGGATCTGCCCCAGGCGATCCTCCCAGCCGGGTTGCGCGCGCACCACGCTGGGCGCGGTGCAGCCGCCGCCGGCGGCATCGATCCAGGCCGAGCCGATGTGCCACACCCCATCCTCGGTCAGCGCCGCCGCGCGGATCGGCGTGGCCTGCTCGATGCGGATGCGGATCGCCACCACCGGCAACACGGCATCGCCGGGGCGGAAGTCGAACACACGGGGAATGGGATTGAGCTCGGCCCAGGCCATGAGCCGCGTCACCTTGCCCGGCAGTGCCCGGGCGTCCACCTGGATCGGCACCTGGCGGGCGTCCTCGGCGAAGGGCGGCGCCTGCAGCTGCACGCGATCGTCGAAGACGAAGGGCGCGCCATCGAGGATGCGCTGGTGGTGGAATTCCCACATCACCGAGGGCATCGGGTCCTTGCCCGGGTCGGGCGCGGCGAGGGCCTGCGTCCCCAGGCACAGCCCCAGCAACAGCGTATTCAGGTGGCGCATGGCGGTTCTCCCTGGCAGGCCGGGGCCCGCCTCATTGCACGTCCTGGTAGAGGCCGGGCAGCTCGTAGGTCAGCCCGTAGCGGGCGTAGAGGGTGGACAGACGGCCATCGCGGACCATCGCCTCCACTTCCATGTCCAGCGCGTTGGAAAGCTGGCGGTTGGACTCGTGCACCGCCATGCCGATGTCCCACAGGGGCTGGCCGAGGTTGGGGTAGGTGTTGTCGGAGGACTTCAGCGCCGGGTCGGCGGCCTCGTGCAGCAGCCACTGCAGCTCGCCGCGCAGGGCCATCACCGCATCCACCTCGGCGCCCCGCATGGCGGCGAAGGCGGCGGCCGGGCTCGGGTAGTGGCGGGTGTTGGCACTGAGCTGGCCGTTGAACACCGAGGTCAGGTAAAAGGACGGCACGCTCTCCAGCTCGACGCCGATGGGGTGCAGGCGGAACACGCCGATGCTGTCCACCACCGGCAGGCGCCGGGTGTCGTGCACCAGGTGCCAGCGCTCGCGCTGGTAGGGGGCGAAGATCACCACCTGTTCGTTGACCAGCTCGCCCACGTCGTTGCGCCGCGCCGTGTAGTCACGGTCGTAGGGCACGCGCAGCATCACGTCGGCGAGCAATTTGGGGCGCAGGTAATGGCCCTTCCAGATGTAGTTGCGCAGGTCGTCGTCGAGCTTCTCGCCGGGGGTCACCCAGATCAGCTCGGCCTTGAGCCCCAGCGCGGCGGCCAGGGCATTGGCCAGGTCGACGTCGACGCCGCGGGCCTGGCCGTCCTGCTGGAAGCTGTAGGGCGGGAAGTTCTCGTAGACCGCGACCTTGAGCACCCCGGAGGCGACGATGTCGTCATAGGGGCGTACCTGCGCCTGCGCCAGCGGCAGGCACAGCAACCAGCACAGCAGGGCGAGCAGGCGCATGGCGATCACTCTTCGACGTGGACGCTTTCCAGGTAGGAGCGGATGGCCCAGAGCGCTTCCTGGCTGAGGAAGTCGGCCATCTTCGGCATGTACACCGCGCCGTCGCGCACCGCGCCGTTGATCACGCGCTCCTTGAACCACTCGTCGCCGTCGGCGCTGATTTCGAGCAGGCGCAGGTCGGGGGCGATGCCGCCGGACTTGGCTTCCAGGCCGTGGCAACGCGCGCAGTTCTGGTTGTAGGCCGAGGCGCCGATCTCCACCGCCAGGGCGTTCTTCTCATAGGGCGCGCGATAGGGGTTGGTATCGCGCCATTCCTTGCCCAGGGGCTCCAGGCCATCGGTATTGACGGCCTGCGGCACGACATCACCATGGGCCAGGGCAAGACCGGTGAGGCTCAGACCGGCAAGGAACATCAGGCCACGCAGGGCGTTGTGCTTATTCATGACTTCCATCCTCTTCGAGATGCTGGGCAGGGCGAACGCTCGGCAGGAGCGTGGTGACGAGGATGGTAAGGAGCGCCCGACCGGGGCCGAATGCTGCTTTGGTGGTCGCGCCCTACTCCCTTGGTAGCAAGCCGGGCGGAGGTGTATCGAGGCGCTTTGGCAGCGGTTCCAAGTCATGCCCGCACTGGGAAGTTTTCCCGGCAAGCGCGGGAGTTTTTCCGTATCCCGCAGGCGGTGGCGCTTCCAGTATTCGAAGCGCCAGGACGCCAGGTGGCGCACTGGTCCACAACGACCACGGGAACCGCACACATGACAACAAGATCGCACCCCCAACCTGCCAGCCCGCTCAGCCTCGCAATCAGGGGCCTCCTGCTCGCCGGCGGCCTCGCCGCCAGCGCCGGCGCCTTCGCCGCCAACGTGACCTGGGAAGACATCGCCAACGACCATGTCTCGGTCAAGGACGTGCTGCAGTACGGCATGGGCACCAACGCCCAGCGCTGGAGCCCCCTGGCCCAGGTCAACGACCAGAACGTGTTCAAGCTGGTACCGGCCTGGTCCTACTCCTTCGGCGACGAGAAGCAGCGTGGCCAGGAATCCCAGGCGATCGTGCGCGACGGGGTGATCTACGTCACCGCGTCCTATTCCCGCGTGTTCGCCCTCGACGCCAAGACCGGCAAGCGCCTGTGGGTCTACAACCACCGCCTGCCCGACGACATCCGCCCCTGCTGCGACGTGGTCAACCGTGGCGCCGCCATCTACGGCGACAAGATCTTCTTCGGCACCCTGGACGGCCGCCTGGTGGCGCTGAACAAGGACACCGGCAAGGTGGTGTGGAACAAGAAGTTCGGCGATCACACCGCCGGCTACACCATGACCGGCGCCCCGACCCTCATCAAGGACCAGAAGACCGGCAAGACCCTGCTGATCCACGGCAGCTCAGGCGACGAATTCGGCGTGGTCGGCCAGCTGTTCGCCCGCGACCCGGACACCGGCGAGGAAGTCTGGATGCGCCCCTTCGTCGAGGGCCACATGGGCCGCCTCAACGGCAAGGACAGCACCCCGACGGGCGATGTGAAGGCCCCCTCCTGGCCGGACGACAAGAACTCCCCCACCGGCAAGGTGGAAGCCTGGAGCCACGGCGGCGGCGCCCCCTGGCAGAGCGCCAGCTTCGACGCCGAGACCAACACCATCATCGTCGGTGCCGGCAACCCCGGCCCCTGGAACACCTGGGCGCGCACCGCCAAGGGCGGCAACCCGCACGACTACGACAGCCTCTACACCTCCGGCCAGGTGGGCGTGGACCCGAGCACCGGCGAGGTGAAGTGGTTCTACCAGCACACCCCGAACGACGCCTGGGACTTCTCCGGCAACAACGAGCTGGTGCTGTTCGACTACAAGGGCAAGGACGGCAAGACGGTGAAGGCCACCGCCCACGCCGACCGCAACGGCTTCTTCTATGTGGTCGACCGCACCAACGGCAAGCTGCAGAACGCCTTCCCCTTCGTCGACAACATCACCTGGGCCAGCCACATCGACCTCAAGACCGGCCGCCCGGTGGAGAACGAAGGCCAGCGCCCGCCGCTGCCCGAGCCGGGCCAGAAGCACGGCAAGGCGGTCGAGGTCTCCCCGCCCTTCCTCGGCGGCAAGAACTGGAACCCGATGGCCTACAGCCAGGACACCGGCCTGTTCTACGTACCGGCCAACAACTGGAAGGAGGACTACTGGACCGAGGAGGTGAACTACAAGAAGGGCTCCGCCTACCTGGGGATGGGCTTCCGCATCAAGCGCATGTACGACGACCACGTCGGCAGCCTGCGCGCCATGGACCCGACCACCGGCAAGGTGGTGTGGGAGCACAACGAGCACCTGCCGCTGTGGGCCGGCGTGCTGGCCACCAAGGGCAACCTGGTGTTCACCGGCACCGGCGACGGCTTCTTCAAGGCCTTCGACGCGAAAACCGGCAAGGAGCTGTGGAAGTTCCAGACCGGCAGCGGCATCGTCTCCCCGCCCATCACCTGGGAGCAGGACGGCGAGCAGTACATCGGCGTGACCGTCGGCTATGGCGGCGCCGTGCCCCTGTGGGGCGGCGACATGGCCGAGCTGACCAAGCCGGTGGCCCAGGGCGGCTCGTTCTGGGTGTTCAAGCTGCCCAGCTGGGACAACAAGACCGCCAGCCGCTGACCCTCCCCGGCGCGCCTGCGGGCGCGCCGACTCCCCGCCACGCACCAGGAGCCGTCCATGAACTACCTGCCCATGTTCCTCCCCCTGCTGATGCTGGTCGTCGGGCTCGCCTGGGCCCAGGCCCCCGCCCCGCAAGCCGAAACCGACACCCTGGACACCGTAAAGGTGATCGATGGCTGCCGCCTGGAACCGCAAAGCCAGTGCCCCGGCGCCGACCTGCGCAATGCCGACCTGCGCAACCTCGACCTGCACAAGATCAACCTGGCCGGGGCCGACCTCTCCGGCGCAGACCTGCGCCACGCCAACCTCGACCTGGCCAACCTGGAGAAGGCCAGGCTGGTGGGTGCCAACCTGACCCGCGCCAGCCTGCAGCAGAGCAACCTGCGCGTGGCCGACCTCAGCGGCGCCCGCCTGGTGGCGGTGCAGGGCTGGGGCCTGTTCGGCCAGGGCGCGCAATTCAAGGGTGCCGACCTGACCGCCGCCTACCTGGAGTTCGCCCGCCTGTCCGGCGCCAGGCTGCACGATGCCAACCTCAGCGCCGCCGACCTGGAAATGACCTGGCTCAGCCGCGCCGACCTCAAGGGCGCCCACCTCAACGACGCGAATCTGCAGGAAGCCAAGCTGGGCGACGCCAACCTGGAGAACGCCGACCTCAGCGGTGCACGCCGCCATTACGCCTCGTTCCAGGGCGTGAACATGGAAGGCTGCCGGGAGTGCCCGATCGACTGGGAAAAATGATGTCCAGGCAGAGCGCGTCTACACTCCAGAAGCCGCGTCCTGCCGGATTCCTCGCGTGTCGAACTCAAGAAAGAGCCGGCAGGGTCGATGTGCTGATCAAGCGGTTTCACACTCTCAGCCAACGGGTTCCGACCATGTTCAACACGCGCTTGAAAAAGGAGCTGGAGCAGCTTCGGGAGGAAAACGCCCGAGCCCAGCAGATCAAGGAATCCATCTACCAGGAAATGCTGGTGATGGAGATCGACCTCCAGGGTCGCATCCTGTCCGTCAACGACAACTTCCTCGACGAGCTGCATTACCGCCATGACAACGTCATCGGCCGCACGCTCGAAGAGCTCATACCCCAGACCTTCCATCGCGACCCCAACTACCTGAAGATGCGCCAGGGCCTGGCCAATGGCGAGCACTTCAACGGCGCGTACCGGCTGCTCCGTGGCGACGGCCGCGAGGCCTGGCTGCGCTGCATCTGGCAACCGATCAGGGATGGGCGCGGGCAGATCCAGAGCGTCGTGCTGTGCGCCAACGACCTGACCCGGACCATCGAGACCGCCAAGGAGCACGAAGGCCTGATCAACGCCCTGCTGCGCTCCACCGCGGTCATCGAGTTCAACCTCAAGGGCGAGGTGCTCAACGCCAACCACCGCTTCCTCGACGCCATGGGCTACCGCCTGGAGCAGATCAGGGGCAAGCACCACAGCATCTTCTGCGAACCTGAGGAATCCAGCTCCCCCGCCTACCGGGAGTTCTGGGCCAAGCTGCTGCGCGGCGAGTTCGTCGTCGGCCGCTTCAAGCGCATCGACGCCCACGGCCGCGAAGTCTGGCTGGAGGCTTCCTACAACCCGGTGCACGACACCAACGACCAGCTCTACAAGGTGGTGAAGTTCGCCACCGTGATCACCGACCAGGTGAACCAGGAGCAGGCCGTCGCCGAGGCGGCGAACATCGCCTACAGCACGTCCCAGCAGACCGACGCCACGGCGCAGAAAGGCGCCTCGGTGGTCAGCCAGACGGTCAACGTCATGCGCCTGATCACCAGCCAGGTGCAGGAAGCGGCCGAAGGCATCGAGGCGCTGGACAAGCAGTCGCAGCTGATCAGCTCGATCATCAAGACCATCAGCGGCATCGCCTCGCAGACCAACCTGCTGGCCCTCAACGCCGCCATCGAGGCGGCCCGCGCGGGCGAACAGGGCCGCGGCTTCGCCGTGGTCGCCGACGAAGTGCGCCAGCTCGCCGGGCGCACCAGCCAGGCGGCGGAGGAAATAGTCGAGGTCGTGCAGCAGAACCAGAGCCTGGCCCAGGCGGCAGTGGACAGCATGTCCAGCAGCCGCCAGCACGCCGAGGAGGGGCTGAACCTGGCCAACGAGGCGGGCTCGGTGATCGTCGAGATCCAGGACGGCGCCCAGCGCGTGGTCAGCGCCGTGGGGCAGTTCGCGAGTCAATTGAAGGGGTGAAGCGGAAACGACCTGTCAGGAGCCGTGGCGGCGCTGAGCGCCGCCCCTGCAGCCATCAGACAGAGGTGTGTGGTTTCAAGCGCGACGGCAGGGGTGACCCCGACGGCTCTGTCTGCCTTAGCTACTGAGGACTCAACGAAAAAGCTCACGCACACTGCTTTCCGGGCATTTATGGCGCCTTGTCACGCCCACCGCATGGGTTTCGCTTCGCTCTACCCATCCTACGAAAGCCGCCATCCGCAGCGTACATCCGGCGGTGATGCGCACATCAAGGTGAAGCATTGGGCACGATGTTGGAGCAGCCCACTGCTCCAACGTCTTCGCCGGACTCTTCATCGGGGTACACATCACGCTCGGGGCGCAATGGCTGGCGTAGGGTGGCGTAGAGCGAAGCGAAACCCACGCGGTGGTGACAGGGCACCCAGAGCCAATGAATTCGCCCCTACACCGGTGAAACTGCAGGGCGCCCTGCCCCCTCACCCCACCCGCAACACCCCGGTATCGATGGCCAGGTGCACCAGCTCCGCCTGGGAGCTGACCTGCAGCTTGTTCTTCAGCATCGTCAGGTAGTTGGACACCGTCTTGGCGCTGATGCACAGGTGCTCGGCGATGCTGCGTGCGGGCATGCCGCGGGCGAGCATGGTGAAGATCTCCAGCTCGCGCTGGGTCATGCCGGAGAGACGCGGGTCGCCGGCCTGGTGCGCCGGGTGGCAGGCGAGCTGGGTGGCCAGGGGCTGTTCGATGTAGGCGTGCCCGGCGAGGATGCGCCGCACCGCTTCCACCAGCACCTCGGGCGCGGAGTTCTTGGTGATGTAGCCGGCGGCACCGGCGTCCAGGGCCTGGCGTACCAGGGGCAGCTCGTCGTGCATGCTGAAGAACAGCACGCGCAGCTGCGGCAGGCGCTGGCGCAGCCGGCGGGTGGTCTCCAGGCCGCTGATGCCCGGCAGCGAGAGGTCCATCACCACCAGGTTGGGGATGCTGTCCTGCACCAGTTGCAGGGCCTGCTCGCCGCTGGCCGCCTCGCTCACCTCCACCTCGGGCAGCAGGCCGCGCAGCAGGCTGGCGTAGCCCTGGCGCACCACGGAATGGTCGTCCACCAGCAGGATCTTCATCGCAGGTTCTCCAGGTTGTTCAGGCTTCGCCCAGGGGAATGCTCAGGCGTACCAGCCAGCCACTGCCGGCACGGGTGCGCAGGCGCAGGTCGCCGCCCAGGCAGCGCGCCCGCTCCAGCATGGAACGCAGGCCGATGCCGGGCCGTGGCGGCTGCACGGCGCCCCGGCCGTTGTCGCCCACCAGCAGGCGCAGGCGCCGGCCACGGCGCTCCAGGCGCACGCTCACCGCACTGGCGTCGGCGTGGCGGGCGACGTTGGTCAAGGCTTCCTGCAACAGGCGGTAGAGATGGGCCTGGTCGGCGGCGGGCAGCACCGGCAGGTCCTCGCCCAGGTGCAAGGTGCAGTCGACGCCCTGGGCGCTGCGCCACTGCTCGGTGAGCAGCGCGACGGCCTCGCCCAGTTGCAGGCGCTCCAGGACCACCGGATAGAGGTCGCGTACCAGCGCGCGGAAGCTGTCCTGCATGCGCTGGCAGTTGTCCTCCAGGCTGCGCAGGGTGGCACCGGCGCCCGGCGCCTGGCCGGTCATGGAGCGCAACAGCAGCAGTTGCGCGCGGATGCCGGCGAGGTACTGGCCGATGTCGTCGTGCAGGGCGAGGGCCAGGTGCTTGCGCTCGTGCTCCTGCAGCGCCAGCAGGGCGCGGGTCAGTTCGGCGTTGTCGTTGCGCACCTGCTCCAGGGTGCTGGCCATCTCGTTGAAGTGGCCGGCCAGCAGGCGTGCCTCGTGCAGCGAATGCTGGTCAAGGCGCACCGCCAGGCGGCCACGGGCGATCTCATCGAAGCCGGCGCGCAGTTCGTCCAGCACCCGCAGGCCCCGGCGTACCGCGACGCGGATGGCCAGCAGGCTGAGGCCCAGGGCCAGGCCGAACAGCACCAGCAGCTGGATGAGGGAATCCTCGACTTCGTCCATCTCGTCCGCCGGGTCGACGCTGATCAGCACGCGCCGGCCATCGTCCAGCTGCAGCGGCTCGCCGTACTGCTCGGCGGGCGGGAACAGCCGCGCACCGAGCCAGGCGTCCAGGCCGCGCGGTTGCGGGGGCGTCTCGCCCTGCCAGTGGATGCGCACATGGCGCAGGCCCCGCGCCAGCGCCGACTCCAGCGCCCTGGGGTCGCGCCGGGCGGCCTCGTGCAGGTACTCGACCACCGCGCGCGCGGCGATCATCTCGCGTTGCACGTCCTGGCTGGCCTGGCGCAGCAGCACCCCGGTGCAGACCAGGGTCACCGCGGCGAAGAACAGCACCACCAGCAGGTTGATGCGGCCGAGGGTGCTCATCGCCCGGCGCCTGTCGCAGCCGCCGGTCGCGGGGAGGGGGATGGGCGAAAGCCATCCACGCCGATCAGGCTGAGGATCAGCAGCACGGGCAGCATCAGGGTCTTGAGCACACGCATGGCCGGGCCTCCCGGTCTCGTTCTTGTGCCTCCATGCTAGGGCCTGGGGCGGGCGGCCGGGTTACTACCTTGGTACTGCCCCGGCGCTACTTTCTGCATATTTCCCAGGGCTCGGGGCGGCCCTAGGCTGGCGCTACAAGAACGGGAGCCCCCGCCATGCGTCACCTTGCGCCCTATGCCCTGACCTACCTGCTGGCCCTGGCCGCCGCCGCGCTGCTGGCCAACCACGCCGTCGCCGCCGAGGCGCGCCAGCCGCTGGAGGTGCGCATCGGCTATCTCGGCTACAGCCCCGACCCGGGGCCGCTGCTCTCCAACGTCATCCCCGAGCCCCGCGACGCCGGCCTGCGCGGCGCCGAGCTGGCGACCACCGACAACAACAGCACCGGGCGCTTCCTCAAGCAGCGCTACCAGTTGCTGGCGACCAACGCCGAGACCGAAGCCGGGCTGCTGGAGGCCGCCCGCCAGCAACATGCCGAGGGCCTGCGCCTGTTCGTGGTCAATGCCCCGGCGCCGCTGCTGCGCCAGCTGTCGGCGGCGCTGCCGGACAGCCTGCTGTTCAACGCCGGCGCCGCCGACGACGCCCTGCGCACCGACGCCTGCCTGCCCAACGTGCTGCACAGCCTGCCCAGCCGCGCCATGCTCGCCGACGCCCTGGTGCAGTTCCTCGCCCTGCGCCAGTGGAAGCGCTGGCTGCTGGTGGTCGGCCAGCGCCCCGAGGACCAGGCCTACGCCGCCGCCCTGCGCCGCGCCGCCGGGCGCTTCGGCCTGAAGATCATCGGCGAGAAGCCCTGGACCTTCGACAACGAACAGCGCCGCAGCGCCCAGGCCGACATGCCGCTGTTCACCCAGGCCGACGACTATGACGGCGTACTGGTGGCCGACGAGCGCGGCGACTTCGGCGAATACCTGCCCTACAACACCTGGCTGCCGCGCCCGGTGGCCGGCACCCAGGGCCTGGTGCCCACGGGCTGGCACAAGACGGTGGAAACCTACGGCGCGGCGCAATTGCAGAAGCGCTTCGAGGCCCTCACCGGGCGCTGGATGAACGACCGCGACTTCGCCGCCTGGGTGGCCGTGCGCAGCATCGCCAGCGCGGTGACCCGCCTGGGCGCCACCGACGCCGCCGCGATCCGCACCCTGGAGCTGTCGCCGGACCTGCCCCTGGACGGCTTCAAGGGCCGCAAGCTGAGCTACCGGCCCTGGGACGGCCAGTTGCGCCAGCCCATCGAGCTGATCCAGCCGCGGGCGCTGATCAGCACCTCGCCCCAGGACGGCTTCCTCCACCCCTTCAGCGAACTCGACACCCTCGGCCACGACGCGCCGGAGAGCCGCTGCCGCCTGGCCGAGGTTGCCCTGGAAGCCACGCCATGAACGCCAAGAACAAGGACCCCGCCATGCCCCGCCTCCCCCTTACTCTGCTCGGCGCCGCGCTGCTGCTGGCCAGCGGCGCCACCTTCGCCGCCACCGCTTATGTGTCCAACGAGAAGGACAACGCCATCAGCGTGATCGACATGGACACACTGACGGTCACCGCCAGCCTGCCGGTGGGCAAGCGCCCGCGCGGCCTGGCGCTGTCCAGCGACAACAGGCTGCTGTACATCTGCGCCAGCGATTCGGACACCGTGCAGGTGATGGACCTGGCCACGCGGCAGATCATCAAGGAGCTGCCCTCCGGCGCCGACCCCGAGCAGTTCGCCCTGCACCCCAACGACCGCTGGCTGTACATCTCCAACGAGGACGATGCGCTGGTCACGGTGGTCGACACCCAGAGCAGCCAGGTGCTGGCGCAGATCGACGTCGGCGTGGAGCCCGAGGGCATGGCGGTGAGCCCGGACGGCAAGTGGGCGATCAACACCAGCGAGACCACCAACATGCTGCACTGGATCGACACCTCGACCCAGACGCTGGTGGACAACACCCTGGTGGACCAGCGCCCGCGCCACGTGGAGTTCGACCACGATGGCAAGCGCCTGTGGGCCTCGGCGGAGATCGGCGGCACCGTCACCGTGGTCGACGTGGCCACGCGCAGCATCCAGAAGACCCTGCGCTTCCAGATCAAGGGCGTGCACCCGGACAAGGTGCAACCGGTGGGGGTCAAGCTGACCCGCGACGGCCGCTACGCCTTCGTCGCCCTGGGCCCGGCCAACCATGTGGCGGTGGTGGATGCCAGGACCCTGGAGGTGCTCGACTACCTGCTGGTGGGCCGGCGCGTCTGGCACCTGGCCTTCAGCCCCGACGAGAAGACCCTGCTGGCCACAAACGGCATCAGCGGCGACGTCTCGGTGATCGACGTCGACAGCCTCAAGGTGACCCGGTCGATCAAGGTCGGCCGCTACCCCTGGGGCGTGGTGGTCGCCCCATGAACGCCCTGGACGTGGAAGGCCTGGGCTTCGACTACGGCCCACGGCGCGCGCTGGACGGCGTGAGCTTCGCCCTGGAGCCGGGCCGCTTCACCGCGCTGCTGGGGCCCAACGGCGCCGGCAAGTCCACCCTGGTGGCGCTGCTCAGCCGCCTCTACGACCTGCAGCGCGGCGACATCCGCGTCGCCGGCCACTCCCTGCGCCGGCAGCCGCGCCTGGCCCTGCGCCAGCTCGGCGTGGTGTTCCAGCAGAGCACCCTGGACCTCGACCTCTCGGTGGAGCAGAACCTGCGCTACCACGCCGCCCTGCACGGCATGCCGCGCCAGCTGGCAGCAGCGCGCATCGACCAGGAGCTGGCGCGCCAGGGCCTGGGCGAACGCCGCCGCGACAGCGTGCGTGCCCTCAACGGCGGCCACCGCCGGCGCGTGGAGATCGCCCGTGCCCTGCTCCACCGCCCTCGCCTGCTGCTGCTCGACGAGGCCAGCGTCGGCCTCGACCCGGCCAGCCGCCAGGCCCTCAACCACCACGTGCGCCAGCTGTGCGACGACGAAGGCCTGAGCGTGCTGTGGACCACCCACCTGCTGGACGAAGTACGCGGCGAGGACGCCCTGCTGGTGCTCGACCAGGGCCGCCTGGTGGCCTCGGGCACCGCCGGCGAGCTGAGTGCGGCGCATGGCGGCGGCCTGGCCGGTGCCTTCGGCGAGCTCACCCGGCCGAGGGCGCGGGCATGAACGCCAATGCCTACTGGCAGTGCCTGCGCGGCATCGTCGGGCGCGAATGGCTGCGCTTCGTGCTGCAGCGCTCACGCTTTCTCAGCGCCCTGGTGCGGCCGCTGCTGTGGCTGCTGGTGTTCGCCGCCGGGTTCCGCGCGGCGCTGGGCATCGCCATCATCGACCCGTACGCCACCTACATCACCTACGAGACCTACATCGTCCCGGGGCTGGCCTGCATGATCCTGCTGTTCAACGGCATGCAGGGCTCGCTGTCGATGGTCTACGACCGCGAGATGGGCAGCATGCGCGTATTGCTCACCAGTCCCCTGCCGCGCCCCTTCCTGCTGGGTGCCAAGCTGCTGGCCACGGCGCTGGTGTCGCTGCTGCAGGTGTATGCCTTCCTCGCCATCGCCTGGCTCTACGGCGTGCAGCCACCGGCCTGGGGCCTGCTCGCCGCCCTGCCCGCGCTGCTGCTGGCGGCGCTGCTGCTCAGTGCCCTGGGGCTCCTGCTGTCGAACTTCATCCGCCAGCTGGAGAACTTCGCCGGGGTGATGAATTTCGTGATCTTCCCGCTGTTCTTCCTCTCCTCGGCGCTCTACCCCTTGTGGAAAATGCGCGAGGCCAGCGAGTGGCTGTACTGGCTGTGCGCGGCCAACCCCTTCAGCCACGCGGTGGAGCTGGTGCGCTTCGCTCTTTACGAGCGGCTCAATCCGCTGGCCCTGGGCGTCTGCCTGGGCCTGACGCTGGTCTTCGCGGTGGCGGCGGTGGTCAGCTTCAACCCACAGCACGCGGCGCTGCGCCGGGCCGGCTGAGGCGGGGAAACTACTACTTTGGTACGGGTTTCCCTCTCCAACGTAGGATTTCCAAAGGCGCGCGGCTGGCTTGTAATGCGGGCCATAAGAATAAAGAGATGCCTGCCATGCGAGTCCTCATCGCCTCACTGCTGTGCCTGCCCCTCCTGTTCCCGGCCGCCGTCCGGGCCGACGCCGAGCCATCGCTGTTCTCCGCCGACGGCTACCGCACCGACCGCTACCGCAGCCCCACGCCCGCCGAGGCCGACCACGCCCGCACCCTCGACACCCCCGGCCTGCGCGAGCTGCTGGCACGCGACCCGCGCACGAAGCTCATCGACGTCTACCGCCGCCAGTTCCTCGAAGGCCGCTTCATCGCCGACGAACCCCACGCCAACCTGCCCGGCAGCCTGTGGCTGGCCAATACCGGCAACGGCGAGCTGGATGCCCGCTGGCTGGCCTACTTCGCCGACAACCTGCGCAAGGCCAGCCAGGGTGACCTGCAGTGGCCGCTGGTCTTCTACTGCCGTTCCGACTGCTGGTTGAGCTGGAACGCGCAACGGCGTGCGCACGCGCTGGGCTACCGCAATCTCTACTGGTACCGTGACGGCATCGACGCCTGGGAACAGGCCGGCCTGCCGCTGCAACCCGCCGAGCCCGTGCCCCTGCCCTGAATCCGCGCCCGACAGCCCCTCCATAATCAGAACAATGAGGTGAATGGCCATGTACAAGATCCTGATCGCCGACGATCACCCCCTGTTCCGCGAGGCCATCCACAACGTCATCAGCGACGGCTTCCCCGACAGCGAAGTGATGGAGACCGCCGACCTCGACAGCGCCCTGGGCTTGACCCAGGAACACGACGACCTCGACCTCATCCTGCTCGACCTGAACATGCCCGGCATGCACGGCCTCAACGGCCTGATCAACCTGCGCAACGAGGCGCCGACCATCCCGGTGGTGATCGTCTCCGCCGAGCAGGACAAGCAGATCGTCCTGCAGGCGATCACCTACGGCGCGGTGGGTTTCATCACCAAGTCCTCGCCACGGGCGCAGATGACCGAGGCCATCGAGCAGATCCTCAACGGCAACGTCTACCTGCCCTCGGACATCATCCGCACCCAGAAGAGCTCGCCCCGGCGCAACCACCAGGACGAGCACGGCATCCCCCCGGAACTGCTCCAGGCGCTGACCCGCAAGCAACTGCTGGTGCTCGAGCGCATGACCAAGGGCGAGTCGAACAAGCAGATCGCCTACAACCTCGACATCGCCGAAACCACGGTCAAGGCCCACGTCTCCGCTATCCTGCGCAAGCTCAACGTGCACAACCGCGTGCAGGCGATCCTCTGCGCGGGGGATATCGACTTCGCGGCGTACTTGCGGCGCTAGGGGTCGTCCGGCCGACAGCGCAGCCGGAGCTTTCACCCGGGCCGGCGCGCCCCACCGCGCCCCGCGCCGCCCTACCCTGCCGAGCTTCGACGCTTGCAGGGAATCCCGGGAATGTCGCGCTACCTCCGCTCGCAGCGAGCCGGCTCGTACTACTTCTTCACACTCATCACCGCAAAGCGCCGGCCGCTCCTGACCGAGCCCTCGGTACGCCAAGCGTTGCGCAATGCGATCCAGGCGGTGCGGCTCGAACAGCCGTTCCGCATCCACGGCTGGGTGCTGCTGCCGGATCACCTGCATTGCCTCTGGGAGCTGCCGCCCGGTGATACCGACTTCGCGCGGCGCTGGTCGATCATCAAGCGCAAGGTCAGCCAATCGGTTCACCTGCCACCCACTTCGAATAGCCGGGTCGCACGACGTGAGTCCGGGTTCTGGCAACGACGCTTCTGGGAACACGGCATACGCGATGCGGACGACTACCGACGGCATATGGATTACCTGCACTGGAACCCGGTGAAGCACGGCCTGGTCACCCGGGTGGCCGACTGGCCCTGGTCCAGCTTCCACCGCCTGGTGCGCGAAGGCCTCTACCCGACGGGTTGGGGAGATGCCGGAGAGCAGGATGGGGATTTTGGCGAGTAGCACGGGGCCTTTCGGAGATCGCCGGACAGGCCGAGCGCGGGATCGGTGCGCGCAGCACACCCTACAAGAGCAGATGGATGCGCGGGATCGGCCCGATGCTCGCGGCTAGCGTCGTAGGGTGTGCCGTGCGCACCTCAAAAGGTCGGATCGGCACGGAGCCTGTCGGAGATTGCCGGACGTGCCGAGCACGGGATCGGTGCGCGCAGCACACCCTACAAGAGCAGATGGATGCGCGGGATCGGCCCGATGCACGCGGCTCGGTCGTAGGGTGTGCCGTGCGCACCTCAGAAGGTCGGATCGGCACGGAGCCTTTCGGAGATCGCCGGACAGGCCGAGCGCGGGATCGGTGCGCGCAGCACACCCTACAAGAGCAGATTGATGCGCGGGATCGGCCCGATGCTCGGCCGTAGGATGTGCCGTACGCACCTCGATGGTCAGGGCAGCAGGAGGCTGTGGGTGTGCGCCGGACAGGCCCAGCGCGGGATCGGTGCGCGCAGCACACCCTACAAGAGCGGATCGACGCGCGAGGGTTGGCAGTGTGCCCCTCACCCACCCCGCTCGATCAGGTGGTTCATCGCGGCCTTGAGCTTCATCGGGCGGACGGGTTTGTGCATCAGGGTGTGGCCGAGTTCGCGCATCTGCTGGCGCAGTTCGTTGCTGTAGTTGGCGGTGATCATCAGGGCGGGCAAGGCGGTACCGCGGCGGGCGTTGATGCTGGCGACGGCGTCGACGCCGTTGTGGCCGTTGTCCAGGTGGTAGTCGGCGATCAGCAGGTCGGCGTCGGCGTGGTAGTTGTCCACCTGGCGGGCGAGGTCTTCTTCCGAGAGCGCGGTGACCACCTGGCAGCCCCAGCCTTCGAGCAGGGTGCGCATGCCGGCGCAGATGGCCGCGTCGTTGTCCAGCACCCACACCCGCGAGCCACGCAGGCGCTCCACGAGCATTTCGGGGGTGCTCGCTTCCACCCGCGCCTTGGGTGCGCGCTTGGCCAGGGGCACCTCGACGCAGAAGCGTGAGCCCTGGCCGAGGCGCGAGCGCACCTGGATGCGGTGGCCGAGCATGCCGGCGATCTTGTCGACGATGGCCAGGCCCAGACCCAGGCCCCGGTCCTGCTTGGGCCGCTGCGAGTCGCCGCGCTTGAACTCCTGGAAGATCTCCTTGAGCTTGTCGTCGGCGATGCCGATGCCGCTGTCCCAGACCTCGATCGACAGGCTTTGCCGGTGCCGCCGGCAGCCCAGCAGCACGCGGCCGCTGGGGGTGTAGCGGATGGCGTTGCTGAGCAGGTTGCGCAGGATGCGCGCCAGCAGCTGGATGTCGCTGCGCACCAGCGCCGAGCTGGGCACGAAGTGCAGGCTCAGCCCCTCGCTGGCGGCCGCCTGGCGGAATTCCACGGCGAGGTTGTCGAGCAGCTCGCTGACGGCGAAGGGCGCGATGTCGGGCTTGATCACCCCGGCGTCGAGCTTGGAGATGTCCACCAGGGTGCCCAGCAGGCTTTCCACGTCATCCAGCGAGTTGCTGATGTTGCGCACCAGCGTCGTGCTCACCGCCTGCTCGCGCTGCTCCTGCAGGGCGCTGGTGAACAGCCGGGCGGCGTTCAGGGGTTGCAGCAGGTCGTGGCTGACGGCGGCGAGGAACTTGGTCTTCGACAGGTTGGCCTGCTCGGCCTCGCGCTTGGCCTCGCGCAGGCGCAGTTCCACCTGGCTGCGCTCGCCGATCTCGCGCAGCAGTTGCTCGTTGAGCTGGGTGAGCTCGGCGGTGCGTTCGCGCACCCGCTGCTCCAGGTTCTGGTAGGCCAGGTGCAGGGCCTCGGCGGTGCGCCGGCGCTCGGTGATGTCGCGGATCAGCACGAAGATGCCGACCACCTCGCCGCTTGCCAGGCGGTTGGGCACGTAGGAGCGCAGCATGTAGCGCTCCTGGCCGTTGAGGTTGGTCTCGGCCACTTCGAAGGTGACGCTTTCGCCGGAGAGCGCCCGCTCCACATAGGGCTCCAGGCGCCGCCAGTGTTCCTCGCTGTGCACCTCGCGCAGGCGCTGGCCGAGCATGCCGCCGCGCGGCCAGCGGTACCACTCCTCGTAGACCTTGTTGGTGAACTCGTAGACCAGCTCGGCGTTGAGGTAGGCGATCAGCGCCGGCACGTGGTCGGTGATCAGGCGGATCCAGCGTTCGCTCTCGGCCAGTGCCTCGGCGTGGCGGTAGCGCTCGGTGATGTCGGTGAAGGTGTTGACGAAGCCGCCGGTGGGCAGCGCGTGGGTGCGCACTTCGAGCATGCGGCCGTCGAACAGGCGCTGTTCCAGCTCGCGCACGGGGCGGCCGTTGGCGTCGCGGGTCTGCGGGGTGAGCAGCGCCAGCTCGCTGTCGGCCATGACTTCGGCGAAGGACCGGTGCGCCTGGATCGGCGCCAGCCCGCAGAGCTCGAGGAAGCGGTGGTTCCACAGCTCCAGGGTGCCTTCGGCGCCGACCATGGCCATGCCCTGGGACAGGTTGTCCACGGCGCGCTGCAGCAGGCGCGATTTCTGCGCCAGGGCCTGCTCGCGGCGCATGGTTTCGCTGATCTTCAGGTCGGTGATGTCGGTGTAGAGGATCACCAGCCCGCCCTCGCGGGTGGGCCGTTCGCTGACCTGCACCCAGCGCCCGTCCTGCAGGCGGTAGAGGCTGTGCTCGTTGTCGCTGCTGCGCTGCTCTTCGACGATCAGCCCGGTGCTTTCGGCCAGGCGCTTGATCTCCGAGAGCCGGGTGCCGCTGATGATGCGCGCGCGGCTGTTGGCCCAGAAGGACTTGAAGCGACTGTTGAACAGGACGATACGCTGCTCCCTGTCGAACAGCACGAAGGCGTCGGAAATGCTTTCGATGGCGTCCACCAGGTGCTGGTGGGCCGTCTCGGCGCGCAGCCGGGCGTCGCTGAGCAGCTGGTTGCTGGCCTTGAGTTCGGACATCGCCTGATTCAGCGCGTCGGTGCGCTCGCGCACCTGCTCGGCCAGCACCACCGAGTGCTGGAAGGCGGCGTAGGCGTCGTCGCGGCGGGCGGCGCTGGATTCGACCCGCTCGATCAGCGCGGCGTTGATCCGCCGCAGCTTGTGGTTCTCGCCCTCCAGCCGGGCGATGCGCGCTTCGTAGTCAGCGACCTGCATCGCCTGGGCGGCGTCCGATGGCGACACCGGTGAAGGTCTGGTTGATGTGCATGCCATTGAACTGTTCCCCGTAGGTGTTGAAGCCGATCACGCGCTGGCGACGGAGGAACTCGCCGGTCTGCTCGACGCCGCCATCGCTCTCGATTTCCAGGCGGCGCAGGAAGCAGTCGCAGCCGATGGTCAGCAGCGGCGGGCCGAGGCGCTGCTCCAGGCGCTGGAACAGGGCCTGCAGGTTGGGCAAAAGCGGCCCCGGGCGCATGCCGGTGAGGACGATGCCGTTCTCCACGGCGCAGTAGAAGCTGAGGCTGAGGTCGTCGTTGACCCGCTGGATGGAGCGCACGTAGTACTGGTCGTTGACCCGCACGGCCAGCGGGTGGGCGGCGAACAGGCGGTGGTCCAGGGCCTCCAGCGGCACGCCGATCCACTGGGCGTACTCCTGGGCGGCGGGCTCGGCATTGAGTTCGAAGACGCGGCGGCTGGCGCTGTCGGCGCGGGTGACCACCAGCTTCTCGTCGCTGGGCAGGATGTGGTGGGTGCTGAAGACCTCGAAATCCAGCTGGGTGTTGACCAGCACCACCACCGCCGCGCCAGTGTGGAACTGGCCGCCGTGGTAGACGTGGGTGTGGGTCAGGTGGTTGTCGTCACCGGCCGAGCCGCCGAAGTGCGGGATGCTGCCGAAGGCGGCGCCGAGGGCGGCGAGCACCACTTCCTCGCGGCTGGAGAGGCCGTCCAGCAGGGTTAGGGCGAAGCTGTGGTCCTTGATCGGCGCCAGGGAGTTGCTGCGGCAGTCACTGACCAGGCGTTCCACCAGTTGCTGGGCGTCGATCAGGCTGAAACGCTCCATCTCGTCGATCAGCGCGCTGCCGATGGAGAAGCTGCGGTAGTCGAAGCCCACCGCGCTGACGCAGCCGCGCCCGTAGCCATTGGGGGTGATTTCGCCTGCGCTGGTGCAGCCCACCAGCTCGATGCCGCCGAAATACTGCTCCAGCGCCGCGCCCAGGGCCGGCAGGTCGTATTCCGCCGAGCAGAAGAACAGCACGAAGCCCAGGTGCGGGTGGATCAGCTGGCGCGCCAGGTCCTGGGCCACGGCCTCGGCGTCGGTGGCGCTGGACATGGCGGTGACCACGCCCTCGTCCTGATGCTGTTGCATGGTGCGCCTCGCGAATGGGCCTGCAGTTGCTGTGGATTCTACGGAGCGGTCCGGGGCCGCCCCATCCTTCTTGGGTAGCGGCGGGCTCGTCCGAAGGGATGAGGCAGCACTGACAATTGCGTTCGGCCTCGGGGAGCGGCCCGGCCACTCATTCGGCCCTGGATGGGTGTGCGCGGGATCTTCGAGGTGCGCGCGGCACGCCCCATGCGGGGCTGCGAGCTCTTCGCAGGGTGGGCGCCTTCGAAGGTGCATCAGGCATCAGGAGGTGCCACGGCCCGGCTCCGCCTGGTGGAGGTAAAAAGCGACCTCCACCCTACGCAGCGGTCGCGTCCATCGGTGGCATGACGCTTTCTGCAGCCCGCCAGGGCAGGAGCGAATTCATTGGCGAAACCGCTCCCCACAAGACGCAAAAAAGGCGGGAGGCATGCGCCTTCCCGCCAAACACAAGGGAGCAAGACAGGGTGGAGCGTTACCAGTTGAGCACGACGCCGAGGGCGACGGTGTCGGTGTCTTCGTTCTGTGCGGAGCCGGCGTGGCCGTCGATCTCGAACTGGTTGTATTCGGCGACCAGCTTGAGGTTGTCGTTGACGTCGTGGAACAGGGCGATGCCACGGGTCTCGTAGTCGGCACCGGTGTTCACCGCGCCGTTGCCGTCGTCCTTGGTCTTGCCGTAGGACAGCGCCAGGCGGTTCTTGCCGAAGCGGTAGGAGCCCTGCAGCAGGTAGCCGTCGCTGTCGACTTCACGCAGGGTCGCCTCGCCGGCGTTGTTGGTGAAGAAGGGGTTGATGCCCTTGGCCTGGAAGCCGGAGGCGACCACCGAGAAGGCACCCATCTTCGCCTGCACGCCGTAGCCCAGGCCCTTGGAGGTGACGCTGTCGACCGCCGGGTCGGTGTTGTCCGAGGTCTGGTAGCCGCCGTTGAGCCAGGAGTAGATCTGCGCGCCGCCCAGTGCGAACTCGTAGGTGAGTTCGGATTCGAAGCGCGGGTTCTCCTGGTAGGCCTTGCCGGTGGGGCTGTCGTCGTTGGTGTCCACCGGGTCCATGATGCCGACCGCCAGGCGCAGGCCGTCGCTCTTGGGGCTGCGGTAGGTGATCTGCGAGGTGGGGAACGGATAGGGGTAGCCGCTGCCGATGTTGCCGAAGGAGACGCCGCCGCCGTCCACCAGGCCGAGGGTGTCGCTGACCTGGCCGTAGCCGGCGAGCATCTCGTCGAGGAGGATGTTGGAGCGGGCGAACAGGCCGAAGTCCTTGCCCACCAGCACCTCGCCCCAGTCGCTGCCGACGGTGCCGTAGAACTGGCGGACGTCGATGGCGGTGTCGGTGCCGTTGGTCTCGCTGTCGTTGATGGTCACCCAGAAGGAGGCGCGGGCACCGAGCTTGAGGTCATCCACCTGCTTGCCCATGTTGAAGCCGATCCAGTTGGGCAAAAAGCCCATCTTCACCCGCGACTGGCGACGGTCGAACTGCTCGCCTTCGCGGTCGACGTCGCTGTTGACGTAGAAGGCGTTGACGTAGCCGTCGGTGGAGAAGGTGGTGTCGTCCTTGTCGTAGAGGACGATCTCGGCCTTGGCCTGTTCCATGACGGCCAGGGCCAGGCCGGTGGTGAGGGCGAGGGGCAGGAATCCGATGGTGACGTTCTTGTTGTTGTACATGGCGCTCTCCGCTGGGTGGGACGACTCGCTCGAGCCGTGACGGAGGCGATTATCGAAACGCCGGAACGCCCGCCATATGCGGCCTTGGCGCTGTTTCGCCGATGCTTTGGCGGGCCCTGTACGACCTTGGCGGGAAGATGCGGGCCGCCCCCCTCGGCGGTAGCGGGGCGCAAGTCGCAACGGACGGACGAGGCCGGCGGCACGACCTGGGAAGGGGGTCGTACCGCTGCCTTGGTAGGGGATTGGGAGGCTGTGGCGACGCGAAAGGAGGAGGTATCAGTGCCAGCGCGAGTCGGGGCGCGCAGCGTTGGCGAGCGCCAGCCAGCCGCCACGGGCCTGCTGCAGGGCCTCCAGGGCGGCGAGCAGGTCGTCGCGGCCGGCCTGTTCGAGGGCATCGGCGACGCGGTCGGGCCAGTCGGGGGCGCGTCCGGCCAGGTGCAGGTTCCAGGCACGCTCGGCCGCGTCCCCATCGCCGCTGCGCAGCTGTGCCAGCAGGGCCTGGCGCGGGGCCTCGCCGTCCTTCAACGCCTCGTCCAGGCCGGCGAGGAACGCCTCGATGTGCCCGAGGACCTGCGCCACGGTGGCGCTGGGCGACTGCACGCCGAACAGCAGGCCGGCGCGGCCGTTGATCAGGCGGAAGCCGGAGAACACGGCGTAGCCCAGCTGCAGTTCGCTGCGCAGGCGCTGGTAGAAGCCCGCCTCCAGGCAGCGCGCCAGCCACTGCCAGGTGGCTTCGGTCTGCGCCTGGCGATCGGGCAGCGGGCAGAACAGCAGCAGGGCGGCATCGCCCTGCACCGCCACCGGGTACCAACGCCGCGTGGCGATGGGGGCCGCCGGGGCATGGCCGTCGAGACGCCGCCCGGGCACACCGCGCAAGACGCCGGCCAGAACCTGGCGCGGGTGCTCGTCGAGGCCCACCGCCATGACCTCCCAGGCGGTGCGCGCCCAGAAGTGGCCCAGGCGTGCGGGGGAGACCGGCTCGTCATCCGGACGGGGCTGCGCGACGGCATCCAGGCGATCCGGTAACCCGCGCAACAACTGGCGGATCGGCAGCTCGCCGGCCTCGCGGTTGAGCCAGGCGCGGTGCAGGCGCCGCCCCTGTTCACAGGCGGCCAGGGGCGGTTCGAACAGGGTCTTGAGTACCGCGTCGAGCACCGGCGGCAGCAATCCGGCGGCACCGCGCAGGCTCAGCCGCCAGTCGCGGCCCTGTTCGCTGAAATCGATGGCGACGCCCTGCTGCTGGGCACGGCTCTGGGTCGCCCGCAACGCACGCTGCAAGGCCTGGTAGAAGCCGCCGTCGACAGGCTCGGCCGGCAGGCGCCAGCGCAGGAACAGCGCCGCGCGATCGGGCTCGCCCCAGTGGTGCAATAGCGGTACGTCATCTGCTGCCGCCCGTGCAGCCGGGCCCTGGAACGGGCTTAACATGGGCGCACCGGCGAAGCGCCAGCGGACGTCGATGGCCGGCCAGGGGGGGATGCTCTCCTCTTCCAGCTCTAGAAGGAAGCCGGCCACCTGCACGCGGCCGGCGACCGCCGCCTCGCTGGCGAACAGGCGGATCAGCCGGGGCGGCGTGAGCTGCGCGAGCAGGCGGGAGAAATCGCGCGCCTCCAGCGGCGCTGGCGGGTCCCAGCCACGCTCCAGCAGGCTGCGCGCCTGCTCCAGCGGCGCCGGACGGGCATGGCCGGCACTGGCCTGGTGGCGGGCCAGGAGGTCGCGCCAGGGCTCCTGCTCGCGCAGGGCCGCCAGCCAGTGGAACAGCGCCGCTTCCAGGCGCGCGCGGCTTTCAGGACGGGCGTCGGCGAGGGCCAGGTCCAGCACCAGCAGCGCCTGGCCCTGGTCGAGATGGGGCACGAGCAGTTGCAATCCATCGCACAGGCCCTGCTCGACGAGCCAGGCCTGCAGGCTGCCCTCGGCCTCGTCCTGCAGCAGTTCGCGCAGCACCTCCAGCGCCTGGGGCAAGGCGGCCGGCTGGCCCTCCAGGGCGAAAGCCAGCCAGCTGCGCGCCGCGCCGGGCAGGCACATGCGCAGGCTGTGGCTGACCAGCGGCAGCAATGCGGGCGCCGGGGGCGGGGCGGCAGGCGCACCGCCGGGCAGCGAACCCGCGAGGCGCTGCGCGAGCCCCGCGAGCTCGTCCAGTGATTGAGGCCCGAGCAGCACCAGGCGCATGCGCGCGCCCTGGTAGTGGGCCTGGTGGAAGGCGGCCAGTCCGGCCTGGAACGCCGGGTCCTCCACCGCCAGGCTGTCGCGGTCGCCGGCATGGAAGTCGGCCAGCGGGTGCCCCGGCGCCAGCGCCGCCGCGAGCGCGGACTGGGCCAGGGTCCAGGTGTCGCGGGCGCGCGCCAGGTACTCGGCCTGCAGCACCTCGCGCTCGCGCAGCTGCGCGTCGATCGCCAGTTGCGGCGCGCCGAGCATGTCCACGAGCCGCGCCAGGCCGGCCTCCAGGCGCGCGGGCGGCAGCTCGAAGAAGAAGTCGGTGTGGCGGGCCTGGGTGCTGGCGTTGAGGCGCCCGCCGCAGGCCTGGACGAAGGGCATGAGCCGCTGCTGGTCGGGGTAGCGCACGCCACCGAGGAACAGCAGGTGTTCGAGAAAATGCGCAAGCCCGGGCCATTCGCGTGGCTCGTCATGGCTGCCGGCGGCCACCCGCAGCGCCGCCGCCGCCCGCTGCGCGCCGGGCACGTGGCGCAGCAGCACGGCGAGGCCGTTGTCGAGGAGCAGGGAACGGCTGGCGGGGTCGGGAACGGGCGTCATCCGGGCACCATGGAAAGTTTCGCTCAGCATCCTCAAGACCAGCCCTCGCGGCAATGGTTCTTTCGTTCAGCCGAACCGCCCCCGATCGATTGACCGCAGCATGCGGATGCATCGAGAATCCGCGCTCCTTCCCGTGCGGCGTTCCATCCAGCCGGGTTGCCGTGCTTCCCGGTACGGCGCCGGCCTCAGGTCCTCCAGTCCCGATCTCCGCACCTCGGCGCCCCCATGCGCCCCTTCGCCTGGCCCGCCCAGGCATACGACCCCGACCAGAGCCCGTCGCCGCGCGCGGCCCGGCCTCGCCCTGCCCGCTGCGTGCCGGGCGGGACGGCTGCGCACGCGATCCGGTTCGCCATTTGCAGGAAACACTACGATGATCACGATCCGCCTTTCCAAAGCCCTCATGGTGCTGGCCATGGCCTTCTTCGCCTCGCTGGTGGCCTTCAACAACGTCACCGACTACGGCACCAACTTCGCCTTCGTCCACCACGTGTTCCTCATGGACACCACCTTCCCCGGCAACCAGCTGATGTACCGCGCCATCGAGACGCCCTGGGTCCACCACGCCGGCTACCTCGGCATCATCGCCCTGGAAACCACCACCGCCCTGCTCTGCTGGGTCGGCGGCCTGCACCTGCTGCGGGCGCGCAAGGCCGATGCCGCCGGTTTCCGCGCGTCCAAGCGCTGGGCCGTCGCCGGCCTGACGCTGGGCTTCCTCACCTGGCAGGTGGCGTTCATGTCGGTGGGCGGGGAATGGTTCGGCATGTGGATGTCGGAGCAGTGGAACGGCGTGCCGGACGCCTTCCGTTTCTTCATCACCCTGCTGGCGGTGCTGATCTACCTGACCTTGCCCAATGACGGCGGCGAGGCCTGAGCCCTGCGGCCATGAAAAAGCCCCGCCAGCTTGCGCTGTGCGGGGCTTCGGTATTCATGGTGTCCCAGAGTGGGCTCGAACCACCAACCTTCCCCTTAGGAGGGGGATGCTCTATCCAATTGAGCTACTGAGACGGCACGCACGACGGGCAGTCGATGCGAACGGGCGGCATGTTAACGGCGCTTGCGCGTTTTGTCATGCCACTGCCACGGCACTGCACCATACTTCCGCAAAAATCAGAGGGACCTTCGCCATGCCCCAGCCACTCCCGCAGCTCCTGCCCGACTCCCCCTTCACCACCGTGACCCTGCGCGCCGCCAGCCCGGCGGATGCACCGGCGCTGGCCGCCCTGCTGCACCAGCTGGGCGAGGATGAGTCGCGCCCCGACCACGCGCTGCTGGCCTTGCGCCTCGCGGAGCTGCCCAGTGGCCGCGAGGTGGTGGTGGCGGAGCGTGACGGGCGCCTGCTGGGCACCTGCACGGTGATCCTGGTGGAGCACCTGGCGCACAACTTCGCGCGCTCGGCGATCGTCGAGGACGTGGTGGTGGGCAAGGACGCGCGCGGCCTGGGCATCGGCCAGGCGCTGATGGACAAGGCCGCCGAACGCGGCCGTGCCTGGGGTTGCTACAAGCTGGTGCTGTCCAGCGGGCAGAGCCGCGAGGCGGCCCATCGCTTCTATGAGTCGCTGGGCTACAAGCCCCACGGGATCAGCCTGTACCTGGATATCTGAGCCTTTTTCCGGCGGGGCCCGCGTTCACGGGAATGACGCTCGCCGGAGCCGACATTCCCGTGAAGCCACGCGCCTTTACACGCGCCCGAAACGCTCTTCGGCGAGGCGGTCGGCGACATCGGTGGTGGTGCGTCCTTCCTGGTCGGCGCGGGTGAAGATCTGCCGCAGGGTGTTGCCGATGCCTTCGATGTGCGCCTTCAGCTCGGCCGCGCTGCCGCCGCTGCGCTCGAAGTAGACGTCGATGATGCCGCCGGCATTGATGGCGTAGTCCGGCGCGTAGAGGCAGCCGTTGCGCTTGAGCTCCTCGGCCAGTTGCGCGTCGGCCAGCTGGTTGTTGGCGGCGCCGGCGATGATCGGCACGCGCAGCGCTTCCAGGCTCTGCGGGTTGATGATGCCGCCCATGGCGCAGGGCGCGAAGACATCGACGTCCAGCCCATAGATCTCGTGCTGCCCGACGGCCTTGGCCCCCAGTTGCTCGACGGCACGGCGCACGTTGGTTTCGACGATGTCGGTCACCCACAGCTCGGCGCCGGCCTGGCGCAGCAGGCTGGCGAGGTGGAAGCCGACCTGGCCGACGCCCTGGATGGCGACGCGCAGGCCCTTGAGGTCGTCGCGGCGCAGGCGATGCTTGACCGCCACCTGGATGCCGATAAATACCCCGTAGGCGGTGGACGGCGACGGGTCGCCGCTGCGCACGCCGCCATCGAAGGCTTCGCGCTGGTTGGCGCCGGCCACGTGGCGGCTGCGCTCGGCCATGATCTGCATCTCGGCCGGGCCGGTGCCGGAGTCGGCGGCGGTGATGTAGCGCCCGCCGAGGCTGTCGACGAAGTCCCCCATGGCCTGGAACAGCGTTTCGCTCTTGCCCGTGTGCGGGTCGCCGATGATCACGGCCTTGCCGCCGCCGAGGGGCAGGTTGGCGAGGGCGGACTTGTAGGTCATGCCGCGGGACAGGCGCAGCACGTCACGCAGGGCCTGCTCGTCGTTGGCGTAGTTCCACATGCGGCAGCCACCGAGGGCGGGGCCGAGGTGGGTGTTGTGGATGGCGATGATGGCCTTGAGGCCGGATGCCTTGTCGTGACCGAAGACGACCTGTTCGTGGCCATCGAATTCGACGTGGGAGAAGACGGACATGGTTTACCTCTGCATGCGTTTGTCTGGGTGAACGCCGGCCTTCCCCCATGGGAAGGCCGGCGATGGGAAGGTGTCAGGCGGCGGAGTCGAACAGGCGCACGACCTTGATCTCGGTAGCCAGCAGCTGGGCGCGCAGTTGCGCCTCGTGCTCGCGGACCTTGGCCAGGGCCTTCTCCTTGACGTGGCCGTAGCCACGGATCTGCTCCGGCAGTTCGGCGATGGCCACGGCGACGCGGTAGTTGTCGCCACGCAGGTGGGCGAGCACGGCTTCGACGTTGTCTTCGTAGCGGACGATCAGCTCGCGCTCCAGGCGCCGTTCCTCGCTGTAGGCGAAGGGGTCCAGCGCGCTGCCACGCAGGAACCTGAACGTGGCCAGCAGGCCGAAGGCCTTGAGCATCCACGGGCCGAAGCTGCGCTTGCGCGGTTGCCCGGTGGCGGGGTCGCGCTTGGCCAGCCAGGACGGCGCCAGGTGGAACTGCAGGCGGTAGTCGCCGCTGAACTGGGCGCGCAGGCGCTTGCGGAACTCGCCGTCGCTGTAGAGGCGCGCCACTTCGTACTCGTCCTTGTAGGCGAGGACCTTGAAGTAGTAGCGGGCGACGGCTTCGGTGAGTTCCTTGCCGGCGCTTTCATCGACCCGGCGCACGCGCTCGACCAGGTCGCTGTAGCGCTTGGCGTAGCCGGCGTCCTGGTAAGCGGTGAGGAAGTCGACGCGGAAGCGGATGATCTCCTCGAGGCTCTCGCAGGGCTTGGCTTCGGCCACTTCCGGCGCGGCGAGCTTCTCCACCGCCGCCAGGTCGTGGGCGGCGCGGCGACCCCAGAGGAAGGCTTCGCAGTTGAGCTTCACCGCCACGCCGTTGAGCTGGATGGCCTTCTCGATGGCTTCGGCGGAAACCGGCACGAGCCCGCGCTGGTAGGCGTAGCCGAGCATGAAGAGGTTGGTGGCGATGCTGTCGCCGAGCAGGCGGGTGGCCAGGCGGGTAGCGTCGATGAAGTGGGTCTTGTCGGCACCGACGGCCTCCACCAGCGCCTGTTGCATGGCCTGGCCGGGGACCTGGGCGTCCGGGTTGCGGGTGAACTCGGCGGTGGCGGCCTCGTGGCTGTTGACCACGGCGGTGGCGATGCGCTCGTTGAGCTTGGCCAGGGCCTCTTCGCTGGCGGCGACCACCAGGTCGCAGCCGAGCAGCAGGTCGGTCTCGCCGGCGGCGATGCGCACGGCGTAGATGTCGTCCTGCCTGGCGGCGATGCGGATGTGGGTGATCACCGGACCGAACTTCTGCGCCAGGCCGGCCTGGTCGAGCACGCTGCAGCCCTTGCCTTCGATGTGGGCGGCCATGCCCAGCAGGGCGCCGACGGTGGTCACGCCGCTGCCACCGACGCCGGGCAGGAGGATGTTCCAGGGGCGCTCGAGGCTCGGCTGGCGCGGCTCGGGCAGCACGGCGAACAGGGCGCCGCTGCCGACCGCCTCGGGCTTGCGCAGCTCGCCGCCGTGGACGGTGACGAAGCTGGGGCAGAAGCCTTCGAGGCAGGAGAAGTCCTTGTTGCAGGCGTTCTGGTCGATCTCGCGCTTGCGCCCCAGCTCGGTCTCCAGCGGCAGCACGGAGAGGCAGTTGGACTTGACGCTGCAGTCGCCGCAACCCTCGCACACGGCGGGGTTGATGAAGGCACGCTTGGCCGGGTCGACGAGCTTGCCGCGCTTGCGACGGCGGCGTTTCTCGGTGGCGCAGGTCTGGTCGTAGATGATCACCGAGACGCCCTTGAACTCGCGCAGCTCGCGCTGCACGGCGTCCAGCTCGCGGCGGTGGTGGAAGGTGACGATGGGCGCGAAGGTGGCGCGGGTGGGGTACTTCTCGGGTTCGTCGGTGACCAGGGCGATGCGTTTGACGCCCTCGGCGAAGACCTGCTGGCTGAGCTGGTCGACCCGCAGTTCGCCGTCGATGGGCTGGCCGCCGGTCATGGCCACGGCGTCGTTGTAGAGGATCTTGTAGGTGATGTTGACCCCGGCGGCCACGGCGGCGCGCAGGGCCAGCTGGCCGGAGTGGAAGTAGGTGCCGTCGCCGAGGTTCTGGAAGATGTGCGGGGTGTCGGTGAAGGGGGCCTGGCCGATCCAGGTGGCGCCCTCCCCGCCCATCTGGGTGAAGGTGTCGGTGTTGCGGTCCATCCACTGGGTCATGTAGTGGCAGCCGATGCCACCCTGGGCGCGGCTGCCTTCGGGCAGCTTGGTGGAGGTGTTGTGCGGGCAGCCGGAGCAGAAGTGCGGGGTGCGCACGGTCTTGTGCTTGGGCTCCGCGAGGGCCTTTTCCTTGGCGGCGAGGAAGGCCAGGCGCGATTCGATCTGCTCGCTGGAGTAGATGGGCGCCAGGCGCCTGGCGATGACGCGGGCGATCATCGCGGGGGTCAGCTCGCTGAGGTTGGGCAGGAGGGAGTTGCCCTCCTCGTCGAATTCGCCGACCACGCGCGGACGCTTGTCCACCGGCCAGTTGTAGAGCTGGCCGGTGAGCTGGTCCTCGATGATGCTGCGCTTCTCCTCGACCACGAGGATTTCGTCCAGGCCTTCGGCGAACTGGTGCACGGAGACCGGCTCGAGCGGCCAGCTCATGCCGATCTTCAGCACGCGCAGGCCGACCCTGGCGCAGAGTTCGTCGTCCAGGCCGAGGTCCACCAGGGCCTGGCGCACGTCGAGGTAGGACTTGCCGGTGGTGATGATGCCCAGGCGCGGGTTGGGCGAGTCGAGCTTGACCTGGTTGAGGTCGTTGGCCAGGGCGAAGGCGCGGGCGGCGTAGATCTTGTAGGTGTTGAGGCGTTTTTCCTGGGCCAGCGGCGGGTCGGGCCAGCGGATGTGCACGCCGTCCTCGGGAAGGACGAAGTCGGTCGGGATCTTCACGTCGATGCGCAGTGGGTCGACGTCCACCACGCTGGAGGAGTCGACGTTCTCGGCGATGGTCTTGAGCGCCACCCAGCAGCCGCTGTAGCGCGAGAGTTCCCAGCCGATGATGCCGTAGTCGAGGATTTCCTGGACGTTGGCCGGGTTGAGCACAGGGATGGAGGCGGCGATAAAGGCGTGCTCGCTCTGGTTGGCGATGCTGGAGGACTTGCAGCCGTGGTCGTCGCCGGCCAGCAGCAGCACGCCACCATGGGGGGACACGCCGGCGGAGTTGCCGTGCTTGAAGACGTCGCCGCAGCGGTCCACGCCCGGGCCCTTGCCGTACCACATGGAGAACACGCCGTCGTAGCGCGCGCCGGGGAACAGGCTGGTCTGCTGGCTGCCCCACACGGCGGTGGCGGCGAGCTCTTCGTTGACGCCCGGCTGGAAGTGGATGTGGTTTTCCTGGAGGAAGGACTTGGCCTCCCAGAGGCTCTTGTCGAGGTTGCCGAGGGGCGAACCACGATAGCCGGAGATGAAGCAGGCGGTGTTCAGGCCATGGGCCGCATCGCGTTGCTTCTGCAGCATCGGCAGGCGGGTGAGCGCCTGGGTGCCGGTGAGGTACAGATGACCGGTTGCAAGCCGGTACTTGTCATCCAGGCGGATCTCGGCCAGAGACATGCGGGCGCTCCTTTTATTTTTATGGCGACCAGGATGGCTACGGTTAGCGCCATCCTCCTGTCCCGCGGCAGGATCACCGCCCGGGACGCATGCTCAATAATCTGACTGAAGGGTTCTGCTTTTTTCTTTCTATTTTCGGGCCCGAATGCCAATACTGCGCATGATCCTTCCAACAAGAACAAGATTGCGGACTTATTCATGCACAACCCTCTGAGCCCTATCGATCGCAAGATCCTCCGCCTGCTGCAACACAATGCCGATCTGTCGGCTGCCGAAGTGGCCGAGAAGGTGGAGCTGTCCCAGTCGCCCTGCTGGCGCCGCATCAACCGCATGCAGGAGGACGGGCTGATCGAGCGCAAGGTCGCGCTGCTCAACCCCAGGTTGCTGGGGTTCTCCATCACCGTGTTCGTCAACATCAAGCTCTCGGCCCACGGGCGCAACAACCTGACCGAGTTCGAGGAAGCCATCGTCGGCTACCCGGAGGTGCTTGAGTGCTACACCATGGCCGGTGGTTCGGATTACCTGCTGAAGGTGGTGGCGCGGGATATCGGCAGCTACGAGCGCTTCCTGCGGGACCAGCTGCTGCAGCGCCCGCACGTGCTGGAAGCGCATTCGAACATCGCCATGAGCGAGGTGAAGCGCACGACCGAGCTGCCGCTGGACTGAACGCTCGCGCCCCCATTCCAGAGCGCTTGGTGCCGGAACAAGCGAAGCGGCGCAGACCCTGCCGTCCGGCACCCGTGCAATTTGCAATGGGCAAAAAACGGGTGCCTTGCAAAGTGCACGGAAAGCACCCTGTCGACCATATACAACTAATTGATTTTAAAAGGATTTTTAAATATTCGAGCTTGGCATGACACCTGCTCTATTCCAGTCATGAGAATTCTGGATGCGAGCCCCGATCATGAACAGTGTCATCACGCTCCTCGCAGCAACCGTATTGACGCTCCTGGCAGCCAGCGCCTTCGCCGCCCTTCAGAGCAACCAGCAGCAACAGGCCGTGAAACATCTGGTCGAGCGTATCAACCCGACGCCGGTGCAATTCGAATACGCCACCCAGTCCGGCGACCAGAAGCCGAAGGTGCGCCAGCTGCAGAGCAGCGAGTGGCAACCTCGCCCCGCCCAACGCCTGTCGTTCTGAGCGCCCGGCATGGACATGACCGCGTGGGGGATGGTGTTTCCGGGGTTGATCCTGCTGCTGGCGGCGGGGACCTGCGGAGCGCTTTGGGTGATCGATCGCATCACCGATCAGGGTCTGGCGGAAGAACAGCAAGCAGAGCGTGATCGGGACGAGCGCATCACCAGTTACTACGACCCTTTCTTTTAAATATCCCTATGTCGGCAAGGAGATAGAGATGTCGAAGTCAGCCGTGCTGTTCCTGATCATCAGCCTGCTGCTCACCCTGACCCTGTGGCTCGAACCCTGGCAGGCCACGTGGCCGGCCGCAGCCGTGAAGGTGGCGCTGGGCGCCAGCGGGGTGCTGCTGCTGGTGGCACTGATGGTGGGCAAGCGGGTGAAGTTCGACCCGGTATTGCGCTGATTCAGGACCGAGGCTGGTCGAGCAGTTGCAGCAGGCGTTGCAGGGTCTGCTCGAGGGGGCCGGAGTTGTCGAGGATCGACAGGGCGGCACCACCCTCCTCCCGCAGGGACTCGGTGAAGCGGGCGTTGCGTGCCAGGCGCGCCTCTATCTCCTCGGCGGGCTCGCGCCCCCGGGCCTGCAGGCGCCGGCGCAGGACGTCCATCTCCACCGTCAACAGGATGGCCTGCAGGTCCGGATAGCGCTTCAGGGCCTCCCCCAGATAACCCCTGGAGCCATTGACCAGGACGTCCTCCCCCGCTGCCAGCCACTCATCTATCTGCGCCGGGATGCCATACGACAGCCCGTTGGCGTGCCAGCTCATGGCGAAGGCGCCGCTCCGCTCCATCTGCGCGAAGCGCTCGGGGCTCACCGCCTCCGCCGCCTCGCCCACCGCCTCGGCCGAGCGGGTGATCACGCGCCGCACGATGTGGCAGCCACTCCTGGAGAGCGGCTCGCGGGCGGCATCGAGCAGGCTGTCCTTGCCTGAGCCTGAGGGTCCGATGAGATAGATCAGCCTGCCTTTCATCTGCTTACCTGGAAGTTCATCCGCTGCGATCGCCGCCTGTTGCACGGCGGACGCCACATTACCCGGAAAGCATTGCAGTTTGGAGCACCCGAATGCCCCGGCAACACCTACCGGACGTCGCACAGTAGCGAATTGCCAGTGCTGGCTTTATGGAGGCGCGCTACGCTTTGCACAACGAATCCTGACGTACCAGAAGCCCGGCCCAGAGCGCTGGATGTGCCGTCGCGCACGAAATCGGCAACCTTCTGCAACGGAGCGGGGAATTTTTCCCTCCTACCGCATTCATATGGGAGCCTTTTGCATATTCACTCGCATTTCGGACAACTGGTGCTGGCAAAAAGCCGCTACCCAGCGCACAATGCGACACAGATTTGACGTCAAGGAACCGTTTAGGTGACTGCAAGGTCATAATGACGCCAATCGCGATGAATGGTTGAACGACTGATGCTAAAGATGGTCAAACCGGTGACAATCACATAGCTCATTGCCAGCATCGCTCCCTGAACTAACCGGTTTAAATGTATGCGCCCTATGAAACAGGCTATTTACTCCAGCCGCACAGCTGACAAATTCGTCGTCCGTCTGCCCGAAGGCATGCGCGAGCGCATCGCCGATGTGGCGCGTAACCATCACCGCAGCATGAACTCCGAGATCATCGCCCGCCTCGAGCAGAGCATGCTCCAGGAAGGCGCTCTGGACGAAGGTTTGTCCATGCGCTTGGACAGCCCAGAGCTGTCGTTGCACGAGCGCGAACTGCTGCAACGCTTCCGCCAGCTTTCCCGTCGCCAGCAGAATGCGCTGGTTGCGTTGATCGCCCACGATGCCGAACTCGCCGCCGAAGAAGCCTGAGTTCGCAGCACGTCGATTGAGAGCCGCCCCCTGAGGCGGCTTTTTCTTGCCCGCGATTTGGCGTTCACCCGCCGGAAAGCAAAAGGCCCCGCAGATGCGGGGCCTTGGGCATGACAACGAGCTCTAGAGCAGGAAGACGGTCGCGAGCCCCAGGAAGATGAAGAAGCCGCCGCTGTCGGTCATGGCGGTGATCATCACGCTGGACCCCATGGCAGGGTCCCGCCCCAGGCGAACCAGGGTCATCGGGATCAGCACGCCCATCAGGGCGGCAAGCAGCAGGTTGAGCGTCATCGCTCCAGTCATCACCGCCCCCAGGGACCAGCTGTCATAGAGGTAATAGGCGACCAGGCCGATCACTCCACCCCACACCAGGCCGTTGACCAACGCCACGGCCAGCTCCTTGCGCATCAGGCGCGAGGTGTTGCCAGTGCTGACCTGGTCCAGCGCCATGGCGCGGACGATCATGGTGATGGTCTGGTTGCCGGAGTTGCCGCCGATGCCCGCCACGATGGGCATCAGTGCCGCCAATGCCACCAGCTTCTCGATCGAGCCTTCGAACAGGCCGATCACCCGCGAAGCGATGAAGGCGGTGACCAGGTTGACGGCCAGCCAGGCCCAGCGGTTGCCGACCGATTTCCACACCGAGGCGAAGATGTCTTCCTCCTCGCGCAGACCGGCCATGTTCAGGACTTCCGTCTCGCTCTCCTCACGGATCAGGTCGACGATCTCGTCGATGGTCAGGCGGCCGATCAGCTTGCCGTTCTTGTCCACCACCGGCGCAGAAATCAGGTCGTAGCGCTCGAACGCCTGGGCGGCGTCGTAGGCATCCTCGTCCGGGTGGAAGCTCACCGGATCGCTGGCCATCACCTCGGCGACCTGCTTGTCGGGGTCATTCACCAACAGGCGCTTGATCGGCAGCACACCCTTGAGGATGCCGTCGTAATCCACCACGAAGAGCTTGTCGGTATGGCCCGGCAACTCCTTGAGACGACGCAGGTAGCGCAGCACCACTTCCAGGGTCACGTCCTCACGGATGGTGACCATCTCGAAGTCCATCAGCGCACCCACCTGGTCCTCTTCATAGGACAGGGCGGAACGCACGCGCTCGCGCTGCTGGGCGTCCAGCGTCTCCATCAGCTCGTGGATCACATCGCGAGGCAGCTCGGGCGCGAGGTCGGCCAGCTCGTCCGCGTCCATCTCCTTGGCGGCGGCGAGCAGCTCGTGATCGTCCATGTCGGCGATCAGGTTCTCGCGGACCGCGTCCGAGACTTCAAGGAGGATGTCGCCGTCGCGCTCGGCCTTGACCAGTTGCCAGACGGTCAGGCGATCGTCGAGCGGCAGGGCTTCGAGGATGTGGGCGATGTCGGCCGGGTGCAGCTCATCGAGCTTGCGTTGCAGCTCGGCGAGGTTCTGGCGATGGACGAGGTTCTCGACGAGATCCTGGTGCTGGCCTTCCTGACGGTGGGTCAGGTCTTCGACCAGCTTGTGCCGATGCAGCAGATCGACCACCTGAGCGAGGCGGTCCTGCAGGCTTTCTTGCGACTTTCTTACTTCTACTTCGGTCATAGCGCGCTCCACCCCCAGTGGCGGCGCACGCCAAGGAGGGTCAATCAGTCAATACGCGATCGTGCAAATGCGGTGTTGAGTAACTACTGGGTAAGTCCATGAGGGGTGTCCAAAAGCCTCGGCGAGGCTGACTGCGCAATGATAACACCGGACGGTCATTTTGCGCGTTACAAAATCGTGGCTAGAACAATCGCTTGCGATGCAAAGCTGAGATCGCTTTCACCTTCCGTACGACGCCGGTGCCCTCCATGGAGACACCGTTAGGAAGAAATTAAAGCAGATACCTTCGGAGGCTACCGTCACGGAGGACATCGCCATGCGCACCCCGCTCTGCACACTGCCGCTTCTGCTCTATATCGCCCTCGAAAGCCCGCTGCTGGCGGCCTCCATCTACCGCTGCGAGGACGCACACGGGCACGTCACCTTCACCCAGTTGGGTTGCCCCGATGACGAACTGGTGGAAGTGCGGGAACGAATCGAATCCATGCAGGACAGCCAGGCGCTGTTGCCACCGGCGAAGGTGGAACGGATAACGCGAAGCACACGGAAGGAACAGGCCGAGAAGCCCAGGGAAATAGAAGTAGTTGGGGAGAGACAGGATGGCTGCGGCAACCGCATCGTCGGCCAGGAACGGCGCCAGGCGATGGTGCGCAAGCAGGTAAGGACGGGCATGACCCGGAGCGACGTGGACAGCATGCTGGGCAAGCCGGACAAGATCAGCCGTACCAACGGACAGACCCGCTATCACTATGTCGCGAAGAAGGGAAAAGGACGCAGCCAGCTCGTCACGTTCGACGAGCATGACTGCGTTAAAGGCGGGCGCTGAAACAGCGCCCGAAAGGAAGGGAAAACGAGCCCTGTCGGGCTCAGCGGCAAGCCCCGAGTGCGGCCAGCAGCTCACGCTCGTAACCGATGCGTTGCAGCCGTTCAGCACGCAGGACCTTCATCTATTGGTCGATCGGCGCATCCAGCGCCAGCGAGTCGACCGCAAAGGCAGGGACAGCAGGGAGCGTGACCGCACAGGCGACCATCACCGGCACCTTCACCTCGACGAGACCGGCCACGCGAGGCTCATCGGAGGCACAACCAGACAACACGACGAGCACTGATAACCCGGCGAACCTCATTGCCCGCGCTCCCGTTTCAGTTCATCGGCAAAAGCCCGCCGCGCCGACTCGCAGGCATCGACACCCACCAGCGGCGGCTCCAGCATCACCCGGGCCGCCGCAGCGTAGTCCTGTCGTGCCATCTGGGCGGCCCGGGCCTGCAACTGCTCGACCTGACGAGCCCTGTCCGCCGCCCGGGCTTCCAGCTCGGCTACAGCGGCATTCTGCTTTTGCAGCGCTAGCAGGCTGGTCTCGGCGCCGCTACGGGACTCGGCCAACTGCCGGCCCAGCTCCTCCAGTTGCGGACGATAGATACAAGCGGCACCCCAGGCCCCCAGCCCGACGAGCAACATCGCCATCCACCACAACGCCAGCCATTTCCAGAGAGCGACCGGGCTCATTCCAGTGCCTCCCTGGCCTTGAGCCAAAGCGCCTTGCGCTCGGCCAAGCCATTCAGCCCGCCGTTGATTCGGCGGGTGATGCCTTCCAAGTCGCCGGCATCGGCCAGAGCATTCAGGCCATTGGATTGCCAGAACCAGGCGGCGGACAACACCGCCGGCTCCGGTTGCAACAGTAGATCCGGCTGCTCCTGCAGCGGCAGGCACAAGGCCTCCCCGCAACGCTGGTACATGCCACGCCCGGTGATCTGCAACAGCCCCCTGCCCCGATAACGCCAACCATCACCCGACTCCTCCGAGCCATTGCCCATGCGATTGGCATAGACATGATTGGCGATCACCACCGGCCGCCTCTGGTAGGCACGCGCCAGCGCATTGGGTTGCCCATCGTCACTCCGGAACCGTCCGGGCCAGGTGGTCGCAAGGCCTGCTGCGCTGTAGTTGAGGTTCTCCGCAAGACGGGAGAAGCCAGCGGACTCGTGGGCGCACTGGGCCAGGAAGGCGGATTGGCGGGCTGCGGTTGAGATGGAGAAGAGCGGCAGAGCCTGTTCAAGGGCAGAGATGAAAACGCCCGCATCGGGGCGGGCGTTAGGAGATAACTGCAGTAGAAGATTTTCAATTTTTCTCATGTTTCAATAAACGCCCCTCATGGTACATATCTGCCCAAAACTAAGGACTACTGATCAATAAATCAGAATTCATTACCACCACTAAGAGTGTGTAACGCATAACTACCTCAGTACCCGATTGCGAACCAGTGATAACCAATGGAAGGCATGTTGGTTCCATAGCCGTTTAATCGAAATTGTGCAGTACTCACCTTTTGTGCGCCAGCAGTGACAAAATAACCCGCCCCTGATTGCCCACCGTCCGCGGTTACGGAAACATTCATATTGAGATTCGGGAAGGGGATAGGAAACGTAATAAGTGCAGTCAAGTCGTCAAGGGAACCACTGTAGTAACCCCACTGGAAAATCACCCCTCCAAGCCATGAAGGAAAAGAGATATAGCCGTTGACACCAAGGCTCGCAGAAAATCCTGCCCGCAGTTTC
Source organism: Pseudomonas sp. Pc102 (assembly GCF_018408275.1). Classification (NCBI taxonomy): domain Bacteria; kingdom Pseudomonadati; phylum Pseudomonadota; class Gammaproteobacteria; order Pseudomonadales; family Pseudomonadaceae; genus Pseudomonas; species Pseudomonas sp. Pc102. Next base: position 4,641,851 of record NZ_AP021905.1, read on the forward strand.
TTGGGCGTGACTGTGGTTGCATCGTCCGTGCCAGCGTTGGTCTGTGCCTGAGTTGCAATCTTAGCTATGCCAAGCACTGACTCGGTTGCCTGAACAAGCCGAACATAGATCGCTTGAGCGACTCGTAATGGCGTCATCGGCTTGAAGTTATCGGAGCCAGCCTCCGCTTCGGCTTGGGTAGCAGTACTGATACCGTAATCGGCCAATGTGCCTGGGTTATTACCCGCAGTTATGCGGCCGTAGCGATCCACTGTAAGCGATCGATAGGTACCAGGATCAACTCCGGTGTAGCCCGCCACCATTTCGAAAGCAAGGCCAGTTGAGCCCAAGACAATTGGTCCGTCGGTTGCCAGTTGCCAGAGGCTATTGAGCTGGGAGTTTCCGCTCTCGATATGAATCAGCATCCCTGGTTGAACTTTGTTACTGCTGTCAGCGTCACTAGCACGAACCCAAGCAGTTGAGGACACCACATAAATCCCGTTGGCCGCCTCCAGATTCTGATTTTTTACTAGAACCCTGTCGCCATCGAGCACATTAATTCCGTCAATAGTCTGCAAGCCATTCAAGTTGAGGTTTGCGGTACTGGCCGCTCGTACTCGGACCTTTACTCCAATGCCTCCTAACTGCTCTTGGATCAGCGTAACCAAGGCATCTCGGTTCAGCGCAGTCTCCACCCAGTCCGAAGGAGTCTGAGAAGGTCTCTTCCCGGAGCTACTGACCTTGGCTTTCCAAACCTTGTCGCTCTCTTGCACATGAGCACCTATCGGGTAGTCCTCTGTTGGCGACCATTCGGAAATGCCCTTCTGCAATAGATAACGAACAGCCTCATCATTGCGCTTGAACAGCGCGTTGAACCACTCCATCGGCGGAATGCCATCGGTCTGGTCGAAAGCAATGCCCCAGCCACGGGCGATATCAGGGAAGTTTTCCAACTCCCCAGGCTTGGCCCCCGAGGCGAAGACCGTCTCGTTAGGGCGATTGTATTGAGTCATGGATAAAACCTCGTTCGATTCGTTTGCTAGAAAACCACCCGGCGATTGGCCGGGCGGCTGAGCGGTGCCTCCCCTCTTGTGGGTTCGGTCTGCCGCTCGGAAATAAAGGTGGTCAGTCACCCCACCGAAAACGAATCGACGAATTCCATGTCTTCGATACAAGTCGGCAACGAGCCGGTCAGTAAAGAAAACGGCCCGCCAGAAAGCGGGCCGGAAACAAGCACTGAATCAGTCAGTCGCATGCGATTGCATCGACTGAACGAAAACTTCGCGCTTTTAGGATAATTGCTGGTAGCACCAACCAAATCCGGTCACAAGCGCTTTAAAGACCTGGGACGAATCAAATCACTATATGAACTTGGCTCTCGATGGGTAAGCCACGGAGCGCGGTCGGGTCTCTGGGCCAGTACGGGGAGCTCCACTGTATCCATCTGTCACAGGGTCCCCCGTGCTGATGATGTTGTAGTTGCCATTCGTTCCAGATCCATTGCCGTTCCAGTTGCCTGGCGAACCATTGAGAGAAGTACCGGGTCTCGAGCCATGCCAGTGACCTTGCATCGAATCGCTTTCGCTACTCCCGGAAACTCGCCCAGCCACTATCAGCTTCACCACTGCCACCGTTGCAGTTGCATTGGTCGAGAGCGTAATGCTGCTGCCTGCAATGGAGGTTACCGTTGCACCAGCTGGTATACCGCTGCCACTAACAGACATGCCAACTGCAACAACACCTGCTGTCGAAAAAGATGCAATGGTTGGGCTGCCGATAGTGAGATTGCCAGTGGCAAAAGACTGATCGACCCCACGCCCCTCATCCAATCCACGCAAGAACTCGCCACGCAAGTCCGGTAGACGAAATGTCGTTGATCCGTCTCCACTGGTCCATCCGCCCTCCATACCTACTCGCCAAGGTTCGCCCACGAGCATTCCCGACTGCTGAGCATGATCCCAAAGCCACGGCCACTCAGCCCGACTAAGCAAACTGCCATTCAGCGCGCCATAACCACCAGGAAGAATCAGCGTACTGGTATCGAACACCGGTCGTCCCAGTGGGGTGTTGTCCAACCGATCCAAGGGGTACCAGCTCCCCGCCCCATCGCTGCGCAGATGCCAGTAATCTCCTGCGCCCATCAACACGAAGAACGAATATCCCGCGCTGTTGAGGTGCGTGTGGAAACGCACCCGGTCACCATTGGCGGCTTGTACCACCAGCCGGTTTCCGCTGTTGTCCTGGCGGCGAACGATCACGTCCACGACACCGAGGGCGGAGTTGGAAGCGGGCAGGGTAATGGTGCGGGCCGCCGCGCTGGCGTCAATCACTACGAGACTCATCTGGCTGCCGGCCAGGGTGGTATCCGTGCTGAGCGTGACCACCTGCCGCGGTGCGCCACCAATCACCATGCCACGGTTGTTCACCGTAACGATGTCGTAGCTACCGGCCGTGACAAGGTTGCGTCCGAAGATCATCTCGAAGCCGAGTGCCGTGGTGCCAAGGTTGATGGGGCCGTCAGTGACCAATTGCCAAACGCTGTCCGCCTGGCTGCTGCCCTGCTCCACCGCGACCATTAGGCCGGGGGTCATCTCGGCCGTGGTATCAGCATCCGTGGAGCGGCTCCAGGCACCGGTGGTGACAACATAGATACCGTTGTCCTTACCAGCCGCCTGGTTTTTCACAAGCACACGGTCGCCCGCCACCAAGTTGATGCCATCAATCACCTGCAACCCGCTAAGACCGAGGTTCGCAGTACTGGCCACGCGCACCCGCCCCTTGATACCGATGCCTCCCAGCTGATCCTGGATGAGGGCATTCACCGCATCACTGGTCATGGCCGTCTCGATCCATTCACCAGTGCCAAGGGACGGCCGCTTGCCAACATTCGCCGCCTTCGCCTTCCACACCTTGCCGCCCTCCTGCACATGGGCGTCAACCGGGTAGTCCTCGGTGTTGGACCACTCGGAAATCCCGCGTTGCAGCAGATAGCGCACGGCTTCGTCGCTGCGCTTGAACAAGGCGTTGAACCATTCCATTGGCGGAATGCCGGTGGTCTGGTCGAAGGTCACCCCCCAGCCTCGAGTGATATCGGGGAAGTTTTCCAGCTCTCCGGGTTTGGCACCCGAAGCAAAGACCATCTCGTTGGGGCGATTGTATTGAGTCATGGGTAAACCTCGTTCGATTCGTTTGCTAGAAAACCACCGGTGGTCACCAGGTGGCTGAACGGCGCCGGCCCTATCGGGATTCGGTCTGCCGCCCGGAAATAAAGGTGGTCAGGTGCCCCACCGAAAACGAACCAACGAACGCCAAGCCTTCGATACAAAACCGACAACGAGTCGGTCGGAAAGAAAACGGCCCGCGAAGTGCGGGCCGCAAATAAGCGTTACATCAGCCGATCAGGCCTATCACGGCCACCATTTGCCATCGGCGTAGTCACCGGGGATCGCCTCCATATCCTTCAACTGGCGCCCCGCATGGATAAGTGCCTGCTTGCGAGCAATCACTACCTTGCCAAGATCCACGACAGTCGGGGCATCCATGGGCACCAGGCTGTTGTCGGCCGCGATCCAGGTGAAGTCCTGGTTCGGATCCGACCAGCGCAGATTACCCGGCTGGGCGCCGCCGGCCACGGCCATGAAAGCCAGCTGGGCAGCCCCGATAATGTTCTCGTGATCACTCGGCCTGGACTGGAACAGGGCGCCCTGGAACTCGAACCCAGCAGTCATGCGACGGTCACGCTCGACATCTACATCGGCTGCAGTCGGCTGCCGGACCGGGCTGATATGCAACTCGACTTCAGCGGCGGTCATGGGTACCAGTTCCTTGCTGATCAGGTGATCCTGGGAACCGTCTTTTTCGTAGGCGAAAACCTCGCCACTCTGGGTATTTCGAAAGAATTTCATTAGCGAAGCTCCGCCCAAACTGCGTTCAAGTTGTTAGTCCATGCAATTGAATAGGTGCCCCCATTAGGCACAACGAATGCCGCATGAAATCCGTTCGGGATTATCGACACGCCATTGCAGATCACGGTTATACCGCCCGTACTAATGCTTGCCTGCACGAATATCGGCCGCCCGGTCGTGTTTGTATAAGTCGTACCTGAAACTCGGCTAGCGGTCAGGTTCTGCCATGTTTGACCATCGCCCAAGGGGCGTGGCCGGGCTTCCAGAGACTCCATGCGTGTCACCAAGGACGCGTAAGCGGAGGCTAGAGCCAAAGCATCGACACTTCCGGCATTGGTGACGCTGCCAGCCAGTTTGATGACCCAACAACCCGTGACGTTAAGCGGGCGAGTTTCAGCTCCACCGGTAGGCTTAGTGTTTGCCCATACTTTATCCGCCCCAGCAGGCATCCCAACGGAGCCATAGGCAGTACTGCCAGCACCATAACTCCCACCGTACGACCCAGACACATGATCGTGACTCCTGATTTCATCTGCCTGAATAGCACCCGATACTGCCGCTGAAAGAGCACCGTCACCTCTCAGAAATACTGCCCCCAGAGACCCCACCGCCTTGCCGTTGTAATCCGGCACACGGAAAGTAGTAACGCTGTCGCCTGAGGTATAGCGACCACGCTCCGTCGGCGTTGACTGCCAAGCCGACTCTGCGATGGTTGGCACCTGAGCCGCTACGATGCCCGCCCAGGCGTCAGGGTAGGTTGCCCGGGATAACGCCTGGCCGTCAGCGGGCACCCACCCCACAGGAACGGATGCTCGATAAGGCCACCACATGACGGAAAATAAAGGCTGAGCCGCGTCCGAAGCCCCCGCCGGCGTCAGCAACACCTGCAGCGAAGCATTCGCCGCCGGCACGCCACCCGCCCCACCGACATGGGTAACCGGCACCGAGCGATAGGTCCCGCTGTCCACCAGTTCCCCGGTGACACGGAAACGCTGGACCACACTGCCGCCATCGCGACTCTGGAAGCAGATGGTGTCCCCGGCCCGCAGGATGCTGAGGCCCCGGCTGTAGTCCAGCCCTTCGTTGCTGGACTTGGCGATCAGCAGCGCCGTGGCATTGGCCGGAGTTGAATTATTCAACGCGAGGTAGCCGTTGGCCGGAGCGCCAGAGGTTGCAGCGCTCCACAGCCATTGGCCGAAGTTCAGGGTCCCGCCCCCTAGCTGCTCCTGAATCAGTGTCTTCAGGGCATCACGGGTCAGCGCCGTCTCCACCCACTCGGTGGGGTTGATCGACGGCCGCTTACCAACGTTCGCCGCCTTCGCCTTCCACACCTTGCCGCCCTCCTGCACGTGGGCACCGGTCGGGTAGTCCTCGGTGGTGGACCACTCGCCGATGCCGCGTTGCAGCAGGTAGCGCACGGCTTCATCGCTGCGCTTGAACAGGGCGTTGAACCATTCCATCGGCGGAACGCCGGTGGTCTGGTCGAAGGTCACCCCCCAGCCGCGGGGGATGTCGGGGAAGCTCTGGAGCTCGCCCGGCTTGGCGCCGGAAGCGAAGACCAGTTCGTCGGGACGGGTGTATTGCGTCATAGGAACCTCGCGAATTTTCCTTGGTTGAAGCCGAGGGCGCCCGGGGCGCCACGGAAGCCGAATGCCCGCTGGGGCACTGCGACGTAGAACTGGATGCGGACACCGGCCGGGCGCGGCAGGATGTCCAGGGTGTTCAGCGCATAGCGCTTGAAGTCGCTGACCTGGTCGGTGCGGATGACCACCGTCAGGCTCATGTCGTACTGGTCGAAGACCACCGTTTCGCTGCTGAAGATGAAGCGCAGCGCCGCGCTGATGTCTTCGATGGTGCCGAGCTGGTAGTTGCGGGCGATGCGGCAGCGGATGAGGAAGCGGTAGTCGTCGTCATCGAGCACCGCCGAGTCGCCGAGCGGGTCGCCCATGCGGTACCACTTGCCCTTGCCGAAGCCCTTGGCGCCGGCCACGTCCTGGAAGCCGAACAGGCTGCGCGGGGCCAGGCCGGGGAGCACCCGGCCCTGGCCGACATGCTTGCCGACCAGGTCGAGGTTCACGCCTTCGGCGTTGTCGATGTCCAGTGCCTCGGGGAGCGCCGCCAGCCCTTGCCAGGTATCGCCGAACTGTCGCGAGAGCAGTTCGGCGGTGGCGGCGGCCCGGGGCTTGCCCTGGTACTGCCAGATCAGCAGGCGGTCGTAGCTCATAGCACCACCACTTCGATGTCGGCCTGGGCGAAGCGGGCCCGTTCACGCACGCCGACGACGATGTTGTCCGCCGCCAGGGCGCCGCCGCGACGGCCGATCTTCAGCTGCTCGACCCAGAAGCCCTGCACCGTGTTGATCGGGCTGTAGAGCCGGGAGAGCTGCACGTCCTGGCCGATGCGGAAGTCCAGCTGAGACAGCTGGGCCTTGATCGCGGCGACGTCGATGGCGGTGAATTCGGCGTCCCGGCGCAGCTGGACGAAGGCCTTGCAGTCCACCATCGCCGGGCGGTCGAAGCGGATCAGGCGGTTCACGCCCTGCCCGTCCACCACGGTGCGCGACTGCTGGCCCATGAGGCCGGTGCCGGCGGGCTTGCGCAGGAAGATCGCCTGGGCGATGGCCTGCTCCTCGCCGCCATCGACGATCAGGTTGAGGCTGTGGCCCGGCACGCCGTCCGCGTCCGGGGTGGAGCCGGTGTTCTCCAGCCCCACAACCTGGCGCACGTCGGCCAGTTGCAGCAGGGCCGCCACCAGGCCGTCGAGGCTGTTCTGCGCCGGGCGGGCGCGGCTGCGGTAGAAGCGCGCCCGCAGTTCCGGGTCGGTCTCCTCTTCCGCGCCCACTTCGGCGGCGGCCAGGCTGGTGGCGGTGTCCCAGCCCAGCACCAGCGTCTCGATGGCGAGTGCGCTGTTGGCGGGCAGGTTGAAGGCGCCGAGCAGTTCGCTGCGCAGGTCGGCGCGTGCCGAACCATCGGCGCCCAGGGTGGTGTCGGCGACCAGCAGCCAGCGGCCGCGGTTGATGTCCCGCAGCACGGAGCCGGCGGGAATCAGGGTGCCGGCGCGACCGGTGAGGGCGGCGCCACGCAGGTAGCTGTAGCGTGCCTGGCGCCGGGTCAGGCCGGCGTAGGCGACCCGCTGCTCCAGCCAGGCTCCGCTGGCGTGGTCCGGGTCCAGGGCGCGGTAGGTGACCTCGCCCAGCTCTTCCAGGTCGGCGCGGATCTGGGCGATCAGCCCGAGCATCTGGCCGTCCGGGCTGTCGGGGGCAAGGTCGATGTCGTTGCCATAGATGGCACGGAAACCCTGGTCCAGATCCGCAAGGATGCTGTCCAGGCGTTCACCGACATAGCCCTTGTTGGTCAGTTGTCCCATGTTGGTTCTCCAAAGAAAAAGCCCCACGCGAGGTGGGGCTTCGGTATGACGGCGGCTGCGGCCGGTCAGCGCTGGACGCTGGCGCTCAGGCGGGTGCCCTGGCTGTCACGCAGGGTCACGGCGATGCCGAGGCGCCTGTCGTCGGGCGTTTCGCTGATCTGGAAGTCCAGGATCTCGCTCACGCCCTCGGTGGTCAGGATGCAGCGCTTGATGTCCACCTCGATCTGCGCCAGGTCCGCCGGCCGCTCCATGCGGGGCAGCCAGGGCAGGCCGTGCTCCAGGTCGAGGAACCAGTCGCCGCTGAAGGAGCGCAGGCGCGTACACACGCGCTGCGCCACGCATTCGCTGCCGTCGGCGTAGTTATTGCGGCCCTGGCCGAAGGTCCAGTCGCCGTCCTTGTCTATTCGTCTCACTCTCATTGTCATGTCCTCATTGCGGCACGCCGGTGACGGCGGGGCCGGCCATGACCTGGCCGTGCAGGTGGCGCTCCAGGCTGATGCCGTTGGAGACCACGTCGCCCTTGCCGGTCATGCCGGCCTCGAACACCACCGGGCACTTGATCAGCACCTTGGCGCCGTCCAGCGTCAGGGTGCCGCCCTCGTCCAGGCGCACGTAGGCGGAGCCGTCCAGCCGGCGCAATTCCACCGCGTCGGTGGCGAAGGCCGGGACGACCTGGGGCAGCGAGCTGATGCCCATGATCGCCACGGCGTCGGACAGGTCGTGCTGGCGATAGTCCAGCGGCTCCGAGGAGCCGCCCGACTGCCACCAGCCATCGATGCAGCGTTCGTTGAACACCAGCAGGCACTCATCGCCCGGCTTGACCGGGAAGGTCAGCACGAAGCCGCCGCCCCGGGGAAATTGCACCGGCACGTCCGGCAGCAGCGGCAATGCCTGGCGCGAGCCATCCATGAGCTGCTGCTCGATCATCGGTTGCACGCTGGCCACCTGGCGCGCAGCGTCGAAGGCGACGATGCGGCCGGGCAGCGCTGTGTGCAGGCGCTTGAGACGGGCGTCGATGGTGGAGCGGTTGGCCTTGTCCATCGACGGGGTCTGCCAGTCGTAGTTACCCATTGCCCTTGCCTCCCTTGCCGGTCTTGGCGGCGTCCTTCTTCTGGAATTCGCCGCCGATCACCGACAGCACGCAGTACCAGTCCTTCTCCATCACGTCGCCCTTGCTGTTGATGGCGACGATCTTGTAGTCGCCGTCGTAGCGCGATTCGATGGATTTGACCCGCACCGTGCCGCCGATCCGGGGGGCCGGGTCGATCAGGCAGGTCAGCTCCAGCCCGCCGCCCTTGATTTCCTTGGGCGCACCGATCAACCCGGTCTCCTGGGACAGGAACACGGCCTGGTCGTCGAGCACGTAGCCGGCGGGAAGCAGCAGCAGGTCGCCATCCTGAATCGACCAGTCGGCGCCCTGCTCCGCCGCCACTTCGCTCAGCACGTCGCGGCTCAGGCCGGAGAGCACCTTGCCCCGGGGCAACGGGCGCTGCCTGGGCAGGACGATCTGTCCGGGCGCCGTGCCGGTCATGCTGGCCACGGCGACCTTCACGTGGTCGTCCGCCGTACTGCCGGCGGCCAGGGTGGTACTCACCCGTGCCTGGCGCATGTCCGTGTCACCGGTGTTGCAGGTGAGGACGATGACGTTGTCCAGCTCCTTGCGCTCCAGCGCCACGGCGGTGATATCACCGGCATAGAGCAGGCGCAGTTCGCTGTAGCCGGCCCACATCCAGACCTTGTGGAAGTCGCTGCCGTAGAGCCATTCGCGGTGCTCGCGGTTGAGGTTCCAGATGCGGATCTCGGCCTTGTTGGGGGTCTCGGCGATGTCCTTGGTGAATTCGAACGCCACCCGCAGGCTGTCGATCACCAGGCCGTTCTCCTCGCTGCCCAGTACCAGGCGGTATTGCCGGCCGAACTGCCTCATGGCTGCACCTCCGACTTCTCGCCGATGTAGAGCAGGCAGCGGCTGCCCATGTCATTCCCGCCCATGGGATCGAGCCCGACGCCACTGAGGTCGTCGAGCCAGAGGAAGAACGGCAGGGTGGTGCGCCAGAGCATCGGCACGCCGACCACCAGGGTCAGGCCCTGGGCCAGCCAGGTGTTGTCGGACTCATCCAGCAGATCGAGGGCCCAATGGTCGCCGATGCTGTTGTAGCGCAGGGTCAGGCGCAGGCGCCGCCCGGCGAAATCGAAGCTCTGTTCCTGGAGCGGTTCGCTGCTGATGGGGATTCGCTTCATAGCAAGATCCTCTTCATCGCGTGCAAAAAGCTCTCATTGCGCGCATCGGCCTTGGGCGTGGTCTTGCCCTGGGGTTTCTTCGCGGCGCCCTGCTTTTCACTGCGGCCGGAACGCTCGGTACCGGCAGCCGGTGTGACCACGCCGTTGATGACACGGGTTTCCACCACCAGCACCTCACGCAGGGTCAGGTCCAGCTCGATGGCACCGTCGAGTGTCTGTGTGGCCGCAATGGTGCTCAGCAGCATGTTCTTGTACAGGTAGAAGCCGGTCTGCACCTGCAGCAACTCACCGGCCTTCTGCGTGTCCAGCAGGCATTGGTAGATCTGCTGCAGCCGTGACTGGCTGGGCGAGCTGTCGAAGCGCGACAAGGGCTGGGACTCCAGCATCCAGGGTGCCAGGGGCCGGGCCTTGGTGGCATCCGCCAGGGGTTCCAGCCAGCTTTTCAGTTCGCGCTTGGCACGGCTCTCGCCCTGCGGGGTGCGGGGCGAGAGCAGGCCAGGCAGGATGTTGTCGAGAAACCCTTTGCCATTGCGTACCCCCGGCATGCTGTCGATGGCCAGACTGGCCAGCGGGTCGTAGTGCTCGACCACGATGCCCTTGATGACCAGGTTGCGGGGTTGCACGTAGGCGTGGTCGGCGATGTTGGCACCGCTCTCCACCGGGTTCTCGGTGATCTTGAGTTCTGATTTATGTGTTTCGCTTATCACCGCATCGAGCCTCAAGGTTCCGATGCGACGGTTGATCAGCATGACCATTGATTCACCTCACTGCCTAATTTCGCTGCTGTTGTTGTGGGTGGTCAGGCGTTGCTGGTTGCGTGCGACCTGCTCGGCCACCTCGAAGCCGATGGCACGCGAGTCATCTCCGCTCACGTGAACGGTGACGGTCTGGTTGTAGCTGTTGTTGCTCGCCGGGGCCGTCAGCGGCACCGCGCCCACGCCAGCGCCCAGAGCTGCGCGGCTCTGAGCGTCCTGTACACCGGCAACCAGTTGTGGCGCGCCGGTCTTGTCCGAACCGGAGCTGAAGAAGTCGGTGATGCCGGAAAAGAGGCCACCCGACTTCTCGGCCGGCGCCCCCTCCTTCGGCTCCTCTTCCGAGCCACCGAAGCCAACGGCAGAAGCAACCTTCTTGATCGCGCCACCGATCACCTCGAACTGCACCTTCAAACCCTCGATCCAGCCATCGAAGGCCTTCTTCATGCCGGCGAAGTCACCGTTGAACAGGGCGATAACCCCTCTGATGAGGTTGAGCATATTGCTGATGCTGGCCCCGATCACCGTCATCAGGCCTTCGCCGAAGGCAATGACGGTCTCGCCGTTTTCCGCCCAGAACGCGGCGAACTGCGCCTTGAACTCGGTCAGCACCGCGTTGACGGCACGCAAACCCTTGGCGAATGGCGACCAGAACTCGCCGAGGGCCGACTCGCCACCGTCGAGGTAGGTCATGAAGTCATCCACCAGGGCGATCACCACCACCAGGGCGGCGGCGACCCACATGATGGGGTTGGCGGCGAAGGCCAGGATGCTGGCGCGACCGACCCAGCCCAGCGCGGCGCCGAGCAGGGTCAAGGCGGATTCCCAGCCGACGGTGGCCTGCACCACGGCATCCACGCCGCGGGCGAAATTCACCACCGCGTCGATGCCCTCGCCGACCAGCGTCATGGTCTTCAGCAGGCCATCGGCAATCAGTTCCTTGTTGGCGTCCACCAGCGCCAGGAAGCGATCGGCCAGGTGTGTGAGCTGCGGCGCCACGCCGAGCGCGACCCGGACCCGGACCGCTTCGAGCACCTTGTCGAGACGCTCCAGGCCGCCCTTGTAGCGCTCAGCCACCTGGGCCTGCTCGTCGGTCACCGCGCCCAGTGCATCCGGGCCGGCCTTGAGGCCACTCAGGCTATCCATGGACGAGGACACGAAGTCGAAGAGCTTGGACGCCATGGTGGAAAGACCGCCCGCCAACTTCGATGTGCCGCCCGAAACCTCTTCGACCTTGGCCTGCACCTGGGTGAGGGTGTCGATGTAGGTAATGTTGTTCTGGGTGTTGGTGGTCAGCGCGTTGCTGGTGATCTCCACCTTCTGTTTCAGGTTGGTGACGAAGTTCATCTCTTGCATCAGCGTATTGCTGATGACCAACAGCTCCTGCCTCAGCGAATTGCTGATCTGCTGCAAGCCCAGAGAGAACTCCATGCTGAGTTGTTCGATATCACTTGCCATTGGCCTGCCTCTCATGGGCCTGACGCTGTGCGTCGTCCCACTCCGCTATCGCATCGTGGAAGTCGCACAGGTCGGCCAGGGTGTAGAGCGCGCGCAGCTCATGCAGGGTGCAGAGCTGGCGCATGACAGGGGTGAAGAGGAACCAGTCGGTCACTCCGCCTTGGCCGGCACCGGCAGAATCGCCGACAGGGCGGGTACGGCGGCGGCGAAAAAATCGGCGAACTGGTATTTCACCCCCTCGATCAGCAGCGGCAGCAGGTGGCCGCGATGCTGGTTGAAATGCGCGTCGGCACGGTCGGCCAGGCGGAAGGCCGCACCGTCTGCGGGCTGCACGTTGACCTGCTGGATCACCAGCGCCTCGATTTCCGCCACCACCGGATCGCCCAGGTTGGCGAGGATGGCGCCGATGGCCAGGGACTCACCGCCCTCGCCACGCTTGATCTCGATGCCCTGCAGCAGGCGCGCAGCCTTCTTCAGGGCGTTCCAGGCCGGCATGGCGTTGGCCGGGCGCATGAGGTAGGTGATGCCATCCAGGTTGATGCGATGTTCGGCGTTCATGTTCAGGCGACCCCTTGTTCCAGGCTGACGTTGGCGCGTTCGAAGACGATGACCCACTGGGTGTCGTTGGCTTCACTGCCACGGGTCACTTCGGGACGCGTGGTGAAAAAGCCCTTGGTGGCGCTGATCAGGTCTTCGTTGAGCAAGTCGCGCACTTCCAGGGTCAGCGGCACGAAGGCCTTGAGGTTGCCGTCCTGCAGGGCGCGCAGGCCGTTGAGGTACTTGTTGTCCGCCGAATGCTGCTTGAGCTTCAGGGTCAGGGTCGCGGAGCGGTCGTTGTTGGCGACGAACACGCCGCTGCCGTTGCTGCCCATCTTCAGGGTGCCGGCGGCGTTGTTGAAGGCCAGCTTGAGGGCGTCGGCGCCGGTGGCCCAGTCGCGGATCTCGTAGCCGTTGATCAGGACGGACAGTTGGTTCTGGTCATAGATAGCCATGGAAAATCTCCGGAAAAGAAAAGGCCCCGTCGAAGGGGCCGAAAAATGGGTTGGCGAAGCGATCAGCGATCGAAGTTGACCAGCACGTCCACCGAGTGCACGGCGCCGGCCATCTTCAGGGCCACCTGGATCGGCGGCGCCTTGCGCTGCTCGCGGTCGGAGGTGGACAGGTTGTCGACGCTGTCGGCCCAGACGTAGAAGCCTTCGTCGAGGCGCTCGCCGCTGACGAGGTTGCCGAAGGGGTCGCCGTTCCATACGCCGGGGGCGAAGGCGCCGTTGTTCACGCCTTCGCGGCAGACCTTGCGCACCGAGGCGAGCAGGCGGGCCACGCCCGCGTCGGTCAGCGGCACCTTGCCCGGGGAGCGGTACAGGGTGGCGAAGACTTCCTTCTGCACGGCATCGACATACCAGTCGAGGATGTGCACTTCATCGAAGAAGCGACCGCCGATGACGGTGCCTTCGGCGACCATCGCCGACTCGTCGAAGTAGGTGTAGAAGTTCAGGCCCAGCTTGCGGCACTTGTCGGCCTCGGTGAGGGTCAGGTTGTCCGCGCTGATGCCGGGCAGCTGCTTGAACTTCATGGTCAGGGTGGAGTTGTTGGCGGCGAAGTTCACCGACAGCGCACGGGCCAGCCAGCTGTTCACCGCATAGGGGTCGTTCTTGTCGAAGACCGCGACGGTGCGATGGCTCTGGCGTTCCACCAGGCGCTTGAAGGGGTTGCTGGCGACGTTCTCCAGGTGGCTCGGGTTCTGGGTGGTGACGCCGAAGACCTTCTTGTCGGCGGCCAGTACCCAGGCGGAGGCCTGCTCGATCTCGTCGTCGGTCAGGGATGCGGCGACGGTGGCGGCGTACCAGCCGGCGTTGGCGTCGAGCAGCGCGGCGAAGGCCTGCGGCAGGGACTGCGCGGCGAGCACCAGGGCATCGGCACCGGCGATCTTCTGCGCCATGCCGTTCTCCAGGCGCAGCAGGCCGCCGAGGTAGGTGCCGGTGGCGCCGAGGTCCTGGGCGAAGCCGATGGCCTTGGCGGCGCCGGCGACATCGGCGTCGAGGATGAAGCGGTTGGCGACGGCGTCGTAACGGCAGCTGACGGCCTGGGCGGTCAGCTTGGCGTCGATCAGCGCGGCGATGGCGGCGAAGTCGGCGGCGGCGCTGAAGTTCAGGCCGGTGACGTCCTGGCGCACACCGTCGACGGTGATGGACAGCTGGCCGGCGCTCACCGCCTTCAGCTGGTCGAGGGTGGCCAGCAGCGGGGTGCCGTTGATGGCGGCCTTGACCGCCGGCACGTTGCGGGTCGACTTCAGCCAGCGCGCCACCAGCAGTTGCTTGGGTCGCGGGCTCTGGGCGAAGAAGGCGCGGGCGGCGATGGCGGTCTGCGAGGAGCTGCCGAAGGCGGCCTCCACTTCGGCCTGGCCGGCGCAGCTGATGTACAGGGTCGACGCGTCGATGAAGACGTTGCCGGCCTCGGGGGTGAACAGGGCCAGTTGGCCGAAGTCGCGGCGCGGGGTGGATACCGGCTGCACGTTGAGTTGTACGTTTACGATCTGCGAAAGCGGAAGGGACATATCAGGTCTCCGTTGGATTCACTGTAAGGGTGGCGGTGAGGCCCGTATCGGTGTGGGCGGTCACCACCGAGGAAGCGATGTGTTTCTGTTCCAGGGTCACGCGGTGGTCGTGGCCGAGGACGAGGTCGAGGCGCGCCTGTTCCCGGGCGACGCCCGCCTCGACGCTGGAAAGGTTTTCGATCGGCGCCAGGCGCAGCAGCGCGACACCGAGGCGCCGCAAGCGGTCCTGGGCGAGGCTCGACTGCAACACCGAGCGGGCGTCGTGGATCAGGTCGAGGGCGCCGGTACCGAAGCCGACGAGGCCGAAGGTGGTCTCGCAGCTGGTGACGACGGTTTCCCGTTCGTTGTTGCCATTGAACTCGCGGCGGGACTTGCCCTGTTCCGCCGACTGCGTTTCACGCAGGCTGGCGTAGAGGCCGGACGGCGGTGCAGCTGCCTGGTCCGCCGCGATCAGCGCGCCGACCGGCAGTTCGAGCAGGCCGCGCAAGGCCTCGCGCAGGGCGGCGACATCCAGCCGCGTGGCGGTGATGGTCATTGAGTCCTCCTGGTGGATGGTCGCGACCCGGCGAGCGACGCGCAGGGATGCGCGCCGCTGCCTCTCGGGTCGCGGTGGATAGATTGGAAACTGAGGGCGATCAGCCCAGGTGCAGGATCCGCGCGAGATTGCCGCGGGCCCGGAGCACCAGGAACAGCAGGATCAGCAGGACGCCGAGCATCCAGGGCGAGAGGTGCTCGCCCTGGTAGCGCCCGATGGCGATGGTCAGCGCCTGGCAGCCCGTGCAGAGCGCCAACAGGTAGGCGCAGAGTGAAACGCCGGGGCGGAAGCGTGAGCCACGCCGCCGGTAGGTCAGCAGTCGCAAGCAGATCGCCGCGCAGACCACGAGGGTGCCGGTGGCCAATGGATCATCCATCCTTGCCTCCCGCTCCGCGCCGCAGGATCGTCCGCAACCAGGACGGCAGCTGACCGCCGCGCATCCATTCCAGCAGGCCGACGCCCGCCGTCACGCAGAGCGTCGCGGCGACGAAGGCGACCGCCCCGCTGGTCTGCGAAATACCGCGACTGACCGCCTCGACGGCGGTGTAGTAACCGCCGACCCAGGACACCAGCAGGTAGCCCACACGGGTAAGCGGTTGATAGTCACGGGCGAACACTACGAAGAAGATCGCGCCGCCGAAGCCGCCGATCAGTGCATTGCCATCGACACCGGGCACGATCATCGCGACACCGGCGCCAGCCACCCCGCCTGCCATGGCGACCGCAATACTTGGCTCGGTCATGGGAGACTCCTTTCTTGAAGGCCGTGCGGTTTTCGCCAGGCCCAGAAACGCCGAAGCCCGCGATGTGCGGGCTTCAGTTGGTTTGATTTCGATCTTGGAGCTATCTTACCTTTAGCGTCCCATATCGTCAATATGGGAAAAGCCATTTTTTAAAAGAAATTTTTCCTCCTCAATGTGCAATCACGATCCCCGCGCTGGACATGGGTGCTTCCAGGCGCGCCACGGCATCACGCAGCTTGCCGGCAACCTTGGTGCGCCAGTCCTGGTCCCAGCGATGCAGGGTGCTCCTGGACAGGCCGGTGAGCCGCTCGACCTCGCGGATGCTGTGCGGCGGGCGACGGAACATGCGCATCAACAGTGCGAGGGCAGCACGCTGTTCGGCCGAGTCCGCCTGCGGGCGAAGCCAGTCGCGCAGGGCGGCGATCGCCACCACGAAATCACGGCCATGCGCGTACTCGGCCTGCACCACCGCCAGTTCCAGCGGGTGTTCGGCCAGCAGGCGCTGGGCGAAGCGGATGGTCATCACCGACTGCGCCTGCCACTCGTGCGGGCTCAAGCCGCTGGGCAGCTTGCTGACGAAGCTGGTATCGAAACGTTCGCGCAGCACGTCGATGGCCATCGCCGTCGACGAACGCGGGCCGGCCTTGTGCTCAGCCATCCAGTAAGCAACCGCCAGCGCCTGTTCTGTAGTCTGGAACATTGTATTTTCCCTTCCCATGGGCCGACCCCTGGCCGGCTGAACGATGAAAGCCGCCCCGCTCCGCCGCTCGCCGAGTCGCCTTGGGACTCGATGCGCCGCTGCGGGACAGCCGAATTCTGGTGCCAATTATATAGGAGTATCTATATTTATGCACTTGCATTGACATAGGTCCGCCCTTATTCTGCGCCCATGGAACTCAAAGACCGCATCAAGGCCGCCCGCAAGCACGCCAACCTGAGCCAGGTACAGCTCGCAAGCGCAGCCGGCATGACACAGACCTCTATATCCGACCTGGAACGCGGCAAATCGCGCGCGACCAGCTTCGCCACCCAGATCGCCACCATCTGCGGCGTCAGCCCACGCTGGCTCGCGGAAGGCCGTGGAGAGATGCTGGAGGGCCGGATGAATCGACAACCTGGCAATGCGGACTGGTTCGGCGGCGTGGAGTCCTGGGACGACGACACGCCACTGGATGCCGACGAGATCGAGCTGCCCTTCTACAAGGAGGTGGAGCTGTCCGGCGGCAAGGGCAGCACGGTCGTGCTGCAGACCACCGGCCGCAAGCTGCGCTTCGGCAAATACTCGCTGCGCAAGAAGAACATTGATGCCGCCAGCGCGGCCTGCGTGACGGTAAACGGCAACAGCATGGAGCCCGTCCTGCCCGACGGCAGCACCGTGGGCGTCGACACCAGCGCACGCACCATCAAGGATGGCGACATGTACGCCTTCGACCATGACGGCCAGCTGCGCGTGAAGCTGCTCTACCGCCTCCCGGGGGCGGCCTGCGCGTGCGCAGCTTCAACAGCGACGAGCACCCCGACGAACGCTACGAGGCCAGCGAAGCCAACGAGCACATCAACATCATCGGCCGGGTGTTCTGGTACTCCGTGCTGCTCTGAGCCCCCCTCCCTCTTACGCAAAGCCCGGCGAATGCCGGGCTTTTTTCATTACCGGGCCCTGCCCCATCAGCCCACGCAGCAACGTGCCCCAGAGAGCCCTGGAGACCGAGAGGAGGGAGGGTTTGTAGCTTTCGGCTTGCAGCTTGCAGCTTGCAGCTTGCAGCTTGCAGCTGCCAGATCATCCGACCCGACCGCGGATCATTGCCAGCCCTTTTTCAGACACAAAGAAAAAGGGCCTGCATTGCTGCAGGCCCTTCTCTTGTATGGCGCACTCAGGAGGATTCGAACCTCCGACCGCCCGGTTCGTAGCCGGGTACTCTATCCAGCTGAGCTATGAGTGCGTTTCGGTGGTTTTAGACCAGATCACCACTGGTTTACTGCCCGATGCGCCGACCTTGATCGTCGCATCCTATATGGCGCACTCAGGAGGATTCGAACCTCCGACCGCCCGGTTCGTAGCCGGGTACTCTATCCAGCTGAGCTATGAGTGCGTGTAGGGCGCGCATTATAGAGAATCTCAAACCTTCGTCAACTGCTTTTTCGATAACTTTCAACAACTTACCGAACTAACCGCTGACATCTCTATAACGCTTAATAATGGCGGAGAAGGGGGGATTCGAACCCCCGACACCCTTTTGAGGTGTACTCCCTTAGCAGGGGAGCGCCTTCGGCCACTCGGCCACCTCTCCGCAACACGGGGCGCATGATATCCATGTTTTCCCCGTTTGCAAAGCAAAAAATGCAGAAAAATTAGTGGCTTGGTTCCTGGTCTTTCTCTTTCTGTATGCGCTGGTAAATCTCTTCACGGTGCACGGCTACCTCCTTCGGGGCGTTGACGCCAATGCGCACCTGATTACCTTTCACGCCTAACACGGTGACAGTGACGTCGTCACCCACCATCAGGGTCTCTCCGACCCGGCGAGTCAGAATCAGCATTCCTTTCTCCTCACGGATTTAATGTTCAGGGACAAAAACAGTCTGCAAAAAAGAAATGGTATCGACCCCATGCGTTATCAAGGGGCCTCCACCCAAGTATTGACCAGCACTGGCAAAAGGAAAGTTCCAACAGTACTGACCAAAAACGACAAAAGGCGCGGGGTGAGCCGCGCCTTTCGTTATATGCCTCACTCGCCCTGTCGGGCGGGTGCGTCGAGCTCGAAGGCGGTATGGAGGGCGCGCACGGCCAGCTCGAGGTACTTCTCCTCGATCACCACGGACACCTTGATCTCGGAAGTCGAGATCATCTGGATATTGATGGTTTCCTTGGCCAGGGCTTCGAACATGCGGCTGGCGACGCCTGCGTGGGAGCGCATGCCGACACCGACGATGGAGACCTTGGCGATCTTGGTGTCGCCGCTGACTTCACGGGCGCCGATCTCGCGAGCGGTCTGCTCCAGCACCTGCAGCGCGTTCTGGTAGTCGTTGCGGTGCACGGTGAAGGTGAAATCGGTGGTGTTATCGTGCGCGACGTTCTGCACGATCATGTCCACTTCGATATTGGCAGCGCTGATCGGCCCGAGGATCTTGAAGGCAACGCCGGGAGTATCCGGTACGCCACGGATGGTCAGCTTGGCTTCGTCGCGATTGAAGGCGATGCCGGAGATGATCGGCTGTTCCATGGATTCCTCTTCATCAAGGGTAATGAGGGTGCCCGGACCCTCCTGGAAGCTGTGCAGCACGCGCAGCGGGACGTTGTACTTGCCGGCGAACTCCACCGAACGGATCTGCAGCACCTTGGAACCGAGGCTGGCCATTTCCAGCATCTCCTCGAAGGTGATCTTGTCCAGGCGCTTGGCCTGGGGCACGACGCGCGGATCGGTGGTGTAGACGCCATCTACATCGGTATAGATCTGGCACTCATCGGCCTTCAGCGCCGCCGCCAGGGCCACGCCGGTGGTGTCGGAGCCGCCACGGCCGAGGGTGGTGATGTTGCCGTGCTCGTCCACGCCCTGGAAGCCGGCGACCACGACCACGCGACCCGCCTTGAGGTCGCTGCGGATCTTCTGGTCGTCGATCTGCAGGATGCGGGCCTTGTTGTGCGCGCTGTCGGTGAGGATGCGCACCTGGTTGCCGGTATAGGAAACCGCCGGCACACCGCGCTTGATCAGCGCCATGGCCAGCAGGGCAATGGTCACCTGCTCGCCGGTGGAAACCATCACGTCCAGTTCGCGCGGCACCGGCTTATCGCTGATCTGCTTGGCCAGGTCGATGAGACGGTTGGTCTCGCCGCTCATGGCGGAAACCACCACCACGATGTCGTCGCCGCCTTCGCGGAATTTCTTGACCTTCTCGGCCACCTGCTCGATGCGCTCGACGGTGCCGACCGAGGTCCCCCCAAACTTCTGTACGATCAAAGCCATTTCAAAAGCCGCCTAATCCCGTGAAGGGCGCCCATTAAACAATCAACGCAGAACACTGCCAAGGCCCGCCGGGCGTGGGGCGGGCCGTTGGCGGCGGGGTCTTACAAACCCTGCTCGACGAACGGTACGGCCAGGGCCAGGGCCTGCTCCAGGGCCGCGGCGTCGGTACCGCCGCCACGGGCCATGTCAGGACGACCACCACCCTTGCCGCCGACCGCAGCCGCGGCCTGCTTCATCAGATCGCCGGCCTTGAGTTGGCCGGTCAGGTCCTGGGTGACACCGGCGACCAGTGTCACCTTGCCCTCCAGCGCGCCGCCGAGCAGGATCACCGCGCGGCCGAGCTTGTTCTTCAACTGGTCGACCAGCGCCAGCAGCGCGTCGCCGTCCAGGTCCAGGCGTGCAGCCAGGACCTTCACACCCTTGACGTCGACGGCCGAAGCCGCGAGGTCGTTGCCGGCAGCGCTGGCCGCCTTGGCCTTGAGCTGGTCCAGCTCCTTCTCCAGCTGGCGGTTGCGCTCCAGCAGGGCGGAGAGCTTGTCCAGCAGGTTGTCGCGACTGCCCTTGACCAGGCCGGCCGCTTCCTTGAGCTGCTCCTCGGCGCCGTTCAGGTAGGCCAGCGCTGCCGCACCGGTCACCGCCTCGATGCGACGCACGCCGGCGGCCACGCCGCCTTCGCTGGTGATCTTGAACAGGCCGATGTCGCCGGTGCGGGACACGTGGGTACCGCCGCACAGCTCGACGGAGAAGCCGTCGCCCATGCTCAGCACGCGCACCTGGTCACCGTACTTCTCGCCAAACAGCGCCATGGCGCCCTTGGCCTTGGCGGTCTCGATATCGGTTTCCTCGGTATCGACCGCGCTGTTCTTGCGGATCTCGGCGTTGACGATGTCTTCCAGCGCCTTCAGTTGCTCGGGCTTGATCGCCTCGAAATGGCTGAAGTCGAAACGCAGGCGCTGGCTGTCCACCAGGGAGCCCTTCTGTTGTACGTGCTCGCCCAGCACCTGGCGCAGCGCAGCGTGCAGCAGGTGGGTGGCCGAGTGGTTGAGCGCGGTGGCCTGCCGTACGTCACCTGCCACTTCGGCCTTGACCGAAGCGCCGGCGCTCAGGCTGCCCTGGGCGACCACGCCGTGGTGCAGGAAGGCACCGCCGGCCTTGGTGGTGTCGCGCACGTCGAAGCGCACGCCGGCGCCTTCCAGGTAGCCGCAGTCACCGACCTGGCCACCGGACTCGGCGTAGAACGGGGTCTGGTCGAGGACAACGACGCCCTCCTCGCCTTCCTTCAGGCTGTCGACCGCCTGGCCGTCCTTGAACAGCGCGACGATCTGGCCGGAGCCGGAATGCCCCTGGTAGCCGAGGAAGCGGGTCTCGCCCTCGACCTTGACCAGGCTGTTGTAGTCCATGCCGAAGGCACTGGAGGCACGGGAGAGCTCGCGCTGCTTCTCCATCTCGCGCTCGAAGCCTTCCTCGTCGATGGTCAGCTCGCGTTCGCGGGCGATGTCGGCGGTCAGGTCCGCAGGGAAGCCGTAGGTATCGTACAACTTGAACACCACATCGCCCGGGATGACGCTGCCGGAGAGGCCGGCCAGATCCTGCTCGAGGATCTTCAGGCCATTCTCCAGGGTCTTGGCGAACTGCTCTTCCTCGGTCTTGAGCACGCGCTCGATGTGTTCCTGTTGCTGCTTGAGCTCGGGGAAGGCGTCGCCCATCTCGCCAACCAGCGCGGCGACGATCTGGTGGAAGAAGGTACCCTTCGCGCCCAGCTTGTTACCGTGGCGGCAGGCGCGGCGGATGATGCGGCGCAGCACGTAGCCACGGCCTTCGTTGGACGGCAGTACGCCGTCGGCGATCAGGAAGGAGCAGGAACGGATGTGGTCGGCGACCACCTTCAGCGAAGCCTGGCCTTCGTTGGCGCAACCGATGGCCTTGGCCGCGGCGTTCAACAGGCTCTGGAACAGGTCGATCTCGTAGTTCGAGTTCACGTGCTGCAGCACGGCGCTGACGCGCTCCAGGCCCATGCCGGTGTCCACGCTCGGTGCCGGCAGCGGGTGCATCACGCCGTCCGCAGTGCGGTTGAACTGCATGAAGACGTTGTTCCAGATCTCGATGTAGCGGTCGCCGTCCTCTTCCGGGGAACCGGGCGGGCCGCCCCAGATGTCCGGGCCGTGATCGTAGAAGATCTCGGTGCAGGGGCCGCAGGGGCCGGTGTCGCCCATCGCCCAGAAATTGTCGGAGGCGTACGGCGCGCCCTTGTTGTCGCCGATGCGGACCATGCGCTCGGCGGGGACGCCGACTTCCTGGGTCCAGATGTCGTAGGCCTCGTCGTCGCTGGCGTAGACCGTGACCCAGAGCTTCTCCTTGGGCAGGTTCAGCCACTTGTCCGAGGTCAAAAATTCCCAGGCGTAGGTGATGGCGTCACGCTTGAAATAGTCGCCGAAGCTGAAGTTGCCCAGCATCTCGAAGAATGTGTGGTGGCGCGCGGTGTAGCCGACATTGTCCAGGTCGTTGTGCTTGCCGCCGGCGCGTACGCACTTCTGGCTGGTGGTGGCACGGGTGTAGGCGCGCTTTTCCAGGCCGAGGAAGCAGTCCTTGAACTGGTTCATGCCGGCGTTGGTGAACAGCAGGGTCGGGTCGTTGCCCGGGATCAGGGAGCTGGAGGCCACACGGGTGTGCCCCTTCTCTTCGAAGAAGCTCAGGAAGGCTTCACGGATTTGAGCGCTTTTCATAGGTTCTTCCACGGAAACTGCGGCCACGAATCGCCGGCAAAGGGCCGCATTATATAGGCCCTGTGCCTGCGGGATAGTGCCTTTATGCGATAGAAAGCGACTATCGAACGCTATCGGGTAATCAGCTGCGACGAAACTCGGCGAACGCCTCGATAACCCGCTCGATGCCGGCGGCGTCGACGTCCAGGTGGGTGACCATGCGCAGGCGCGGCGCCGCACTGAGGAGGATGCCCCGCTCGGCCATGAACGCCTTGAGCGCCGGCGCCTGCGAGCCCAGATCAACATAGACCATGTTGCTCTGCACCGGCTCCACGCCGTAGCCCAGTTCGGCCAACCCGGCGCCCAGGCGCGCGGCGTTGGCATGGTCGTCCGCCAGGCGCTGCACCTGGTGATCCAGGGCGTAGAGGCCGGCTGCGGCCAGCAACCCGGCCTGGCGCATGCCGCCACCGACCATCTTGCGCAGGCGCCGGGCCTTGGCGATCAGTGCCGCGCTGCCACAGAGCACCGAGCCGATCGGGGCGCCCAGGCCCTTGGACAGGCACACCGAAACCGAATCGAAGTGACGGGTGATCTCGCGGGCATCCACGCCCTGCTTCACCGCCGCGTTGTACAGGCGGGCGCCGTCCAGGTGCAGCGCCAGGCCGCGACGGCGGGTCATCTCGCGGGCCGCCGCCAGGTATTCCAGGGGCAGGACCTTGCCCTGCATGGTGTTCTCCAGCGCCAGCAGGCGGGTGCGGGCGAAGTGGAAATCGTCCTGCTTGATCGCCGCCTCGACCTTCGCCAGGTCGAGGGAGCCATCCGCTTCACCATCGATGGGCTGCGGCTGGATCGACCCGAGCACCGCCGCACCACCGCCCTCGTACTTATAGGTGTGGGCCTGCTGGCCGACGATGTATTCGTCGCCGCGTTCGCAATGGGCCATCAGCCCCAGCAGGTTGCTCATGGTGCCGGTGGGCACGAAGAGCGCGGCCTCGAAGCCCAGGCGCTCGGCGAGCGTGGCCTCCAGGCGGTTGACGGTGGGGTCTTCGCCATAGACGTCATCACCCAGCGGCGCCGCCTGCATGGCATCGCGCATGCCGGGCGTGGGTTGGGTGACGGTATCGCTGCGCAGGTCTATGACGGCCATCTCGGGGCTCCTTGGCTGGGTAAGGGAACGACCCTAAAGGAGCGCGGCGGGAGGAGCAAGGGGGAGCGAAACGTCCTTCGGCAAGCCGTAGCCCGGGCATCAGCCCGGGAACGAGACGCGCATTGGATCAGTCGACCTCGGCGGGAACGATGAGGATGCCGGCGCGCAGGCCGTTCTTCACCTTCGGATTGGGGAAGATGATGCGCGCGCCCTCCTCCTCGATCACCCAGCGGGTGCCGGCGATGTCGTCGGCCAGCAGGTAGCCGACCGGCAGCTCGCTGAAGTTCTCGATGTCCGTCGGCAGGTGCAGCTGGAAGGCATCGCTGTGCTTGATCACCTCGCGGGAAACGGCGAACAGCTGCAATGGGCCGAGGTCCTCGCCCTCGCCTTCCGGTTCCGCGCCCTCCACCAGCAGGCGCAGACGCGCCTCCAGCAGGTCGAGGTTGACCTGGCCGTTCTGGCCGAACGGGCGCGCCTTGCCCAGCTCCAGGGTGAACGCCTCGGCGTCCAGGCTGGCATAGGTGTAGGAGCTGAAGGTGATGCCGGTCTTGTTCTGCAGCAGCACCGCCTCGATGCCGGCGGCACCCAGGCGCGCCAGCTCGCGACGGGAGTGCTCGCGCCCTTCCTTGTACGGGTAGAGGGCGAACTGCTCGATCTTCGAGCCCCGGATGGCGGTGTGCAGGTCGTAATGCAGGCGGGTACGGCCCGGCTTGATGAAGAACGCCGCGGCCAGGCGCTCCAGCTCGTTGGCGCGCATGGCCTCGAAGCCGCTGGTCTGCTCGTGGCGGCCATTGAACAGGCGGTTGATGTCCTGCTCGACATAGCGTTCGCCGCGACGCATGGCCTCGGGGTTGCCGAGCAGGAAGAGAATGCGCGAGCGGGGCTTGAGCTCGCCCCGGGCGACACCCTGCAGCAGGCGGTCGAGCAGCTCGATCGGCGCCGTCTCGTTGCCATGGATGCCGGCGGAGAGCAGCAGGTCCATGCCATTGTCGGCATGGACGGGCGGGGTGACTTCCAGGGCCCCCTCGCCCAGCCAGTGCAGGCGGGCGCCCTCGGCGGTCAGTTGAATCTTCTCGGTCGGCTCGCGGCCGGCCAGGGTCAGTTCAAGCAGTTTGCCAAGGGCCAACATCCGCGCGTCCTCAATGATCGTGGTTGCAGTCCGGGCCATGCACATGCCCGTCCTCGTCGTCATCACCGGCATCGGCCGGCTCCATCTCCAGCTGCAGGCTGACCAGGTTGGTCGCCAGCGGGCGCAGCAGCAGGTTGGCGTACTCGGTATCGCCTTCCTCGACATCGACACCGATCAGCAGCTGGCCGTTGCCGGCGGTCTGGATCCAGACCTCCTTGCCCTGCCACATCACCGCGAAGCGGGTGCAGGAGGTTTCGAGCTGGGTACCGTCGGTGTCTTCGAGGATGAGTTGCAGGGCGTCGGACATTTAATAAAGCTCCAAGTCGTAAGCGACAAGCGGCAAGTGTAGGCGGCGGCTTCTACTTGAAGCTTGTCGCTTGGCGCTTGCCGCTCAATTCAGTTGAAACGGATAAACGGCGCCCAGTTTAAGGATCTGCGTCAGCTCATCCAATGCCGTGCGGCATTCGGTGAGCAATTGTGGATCAGCCAGGTCGGTTTCGCTCAGGCGGTCGCGGTAGTGCTTCTCCACCCAGGCGGTCAGGGTGTCGTAGAGCGAGGGGGTGAGGATGACGCCCTGGTTGACCGCTGCCAGTTCGTTGTCCTTGAGCGCCACGCGCAGGCGCAGGCATGCCGGGCCGCCGCCGTTCTGCATGCTCTGCTTGAGGTCGAAGACCTTCACCTCGCGGATCGGGCCGTCCTCGGCGGTGAGGGTCTGCAGGTAGCTCCACACCCGCGCGTTGTTGCGGCACTCCTCCGGGACGATCAGCAGCATGCTGCCATCGGCGCGGCTGAGCAGCTGGCTGTTGAACAGGTAGGAACGCACGGCGTCCTCCACCGTCACCGCCGCACGCGGTACGCACACGGCCTGGAAGCGGCCACCGACGCGGCCCAGCTTGTCGTGCAACTCGGCCAGCACCTTGTCGGTATCGAGGAAGGCGTCCTCGTGGTGGAACAGCACCTCGCCATTGCCCACCGCGATCACGTCGTTGTGGAACACGCCCTGGTCGATCACCGCCGGGTTCTGCTGGGCGTAGACCACGCCGGCCTCGCTCAGCCCATGCAGGCGCGCGACGGCCTGGCTGGCCTCCAGGGTCTGCCGCGCCGGGTAGCGCGAGGGCGCCGGGAAGCGGCTGTCGAAGGCGCTGCGGCCGAACACGAAGAACTCCACGCCGGCCTCGCCATAGCCCTTGCAGAAACGGGTGTGGTTGGCCGCACCTTCGTCACCGAACTGCGCCACCGCCGGCAGCGCGGCGTGGTGGGCGAAGTGGCGCTCGTCGGCGAACATCGCCCCCAGCACGCGGCTGGTGGTGGGGTGCTCGATGCTGCGGTGGAACTTGCAGTTGAGGTTGGCCGCGGTGAAGTGCACGCGGCCGTCCGCGGTATCGGCGCTGGGGCTGACGGTGCAGGCGTTGGCGGTCCACATGCTCGATGCCGAACTGCAGGCGGCCAGCAGCGGCATGGCGTCACGGGCGGCCTTCTCGATCACCTGGGCGTCGGTCCCGGCGAAGCCGAGGCTGCGCAGCGCAGCGACGTTGGGGCGCTCCTGCGGGGCGAGCACGCCCTGCTGGAAGCCCATCTCCATCAGCGCCTTCATCTTCGCCAGGCCCTGCAGGGCGGCTTCCTTCGGGCTGGAGACGGCCTGGCTGTTGCTCTGCGACGCCACGTTGCCGTAGGACAGGCCGCCGTAGTTGTGGGTCGGGCCGACCAGACCGTCGAAGTTCACTTCATGGGCGCTCATAGGCTGACTCCAGGCGTCAGGGTTGCAGGCAGGGCAAGGGTTTCGCTTTCCAGCGAGGCGACCGGGTAGGCGCAGTAGTCAGCGGCGTAGTAGGCGCTGGCGCGGTGGTTGCCCGACGCGCCGATGCCCCCGAAGGGTGCGCTGCTCGCGGCCCCGGTCAGTTGTTTGTTCCAGTTGACGATGCCGGCGCGGCTCTCGATGAAGAAGCGCTGGTACAGCTCGCGGGAGTCCGAGAGCAGGCCGGCGGCCAGGCCGTACTGGGTGGCGTTGGCCTCGGCCACGGCAGCGTCGAAATCGGCGTAGCGGATCACCTGCAGCAGCGGGCCGAAGAACTCTTCGTCCGGGCGCTCGGCCACGGCGGTGACGTCGAGGATGCCGGGGGTCAGCAGCGCGGCGGTCTCCAGCGGCTGGGACATGGCCAGCAGCGCCGTGGCGCCCTGGGCGATCAGGTGCTCCTGGGCCTTGAGCAGGTGGCGCGCGGCGTCCAGGGAGATCACCGAGCCCATGAAGGGTGCCGGCTGGGCGTCGAAGGCACCGACCTGGATGCTCGCCGCCACCGCCACCAGGCGCGCCAGCAGCGCGTCGCCCCAGGCGCCGACCGGCACCAGCAGGCGGCGGGCGCAGGTGCAGCGCTGGCCGGCGGAGATGAAGGCGGACTGGATGATGGTGTAGACGGCCGCGTCGACATCGGCCACCTCGTCCACCACCAGCGGGTTGTTGCCACCCATCTCCAGCGCCAGGATCTTGTCCGGGCGGCCGGCGAACTGCTGGTGCAGCAGGTTGCCGGTGCGGCTTGAGCCGGTGAAGAACAGGCCGTCGATGCCGGCGCTCGCGGCCAGGGCGATGCCGGTCTCGCGGGCGCCCTGCACCAGGTTGAGCACGCCGGCGGGCAGGCCCGCCTCGATCCAGCACTTGACCGTCAGCTCGGCCACCTTGGGGGTCAGCTCGCTGGGCTTGAACACCACGGCATTGCCGGCCAGCAGCGCGGGCACGATGTGGCCGTTTGGCAGGTGGCCGGGGAAGTTGTAGGGGCCGAACACGGCGACCACGCCGTGGGGCTTGTGGCGCAGCACGGCCGTGGCGTCGACCAGCGGGCCGCTCTTCTCGCCGGTGCGCTCGCGGTAGCTCTGGATGGAGATGGCGACCTTGTTGACCATGGTGGTCACCTCGGTGGCCGACTCCCACAAGGGCTTGCCGGTCTCCTCGCCGATGCAGCGGGCCAGCTCGTCGGCGCGGGTCTTGAGGGTGGCGGCGAAGCGCTCGAGAACGGCGATGCGCGCATCCAGGCTCAGACGGGCCCAGGCCGGGAAAGCGGCGCGGGCGGCGGCCACGGCGGCTTCGACCTGCTCGGCGCTGGCGCCCTGGCCGCTCCATACGGATTCCTGGGTGACCGGGTTCAGCGAGTCGAAGGCCTCGCCCTGCCCGGCCTGCCAGGCGCCTGCGATGTAATGGGTGCTCATTTGACGGACTCCTTGGCCGACAGCGGCACGGCGCGGACCGAAGCGCCAGCCGAGAGTTTCAGGCGCTTGGCGGTATCGGCATCGACCACCAGGGTGCCGGCGGCCAGGCGGGCCGGGGCGGCGGTGATGCGGCAATCCTCGCGCTTGCGGTTGTGGATCAGGTACGGCGTGGCATCGTCGCCCGGCGTGCCCACGGCCAGCACCAGCGCCTGGCTGTCCTGCACGGCACGGATCTTCGCGGTCTGGCATTCGATGGCCGGGCCGGCGTCGAAGATGTCGACGTAGCCCTGGAAGCTGAAGCCCTCGCCCTTGAGCATGGCCAGCGCCGGCTCGGTGTCGGCGTGCACGCGGCCGATGACATCGCGCGCCGCCTCGGAGAGGAAGCAGGTGTAGAGCGGGAACTTGGGCATCAGCTCGGCGATGAAGGCCTTGTTGCCGACGCCGGTGAGGTAGTCCGCGCGGGAGAATTCCATCTTGAAGAAATGCCGGCCCAGGCTCTCCCAGAACGGCGAGACACCGTGCTCGTCGGACATGCCGCGCATCTCGGCGATCACCTTGTCGCCGAACAGCTCGGGGAACTCGGCGATGAACAGGAAGCGTGCCTTGGACAGCAGGCGGCCGTTGAGGCCGGTGCGGTAGCCGGCGTGCAGGAACAGCGAGCACAGCTCGGAGTTGCCGGTCAGGTCGTTGGCCAGGAACAGGGTGGGGATCTGCCGGTGGATGTTCAGCTCCTGCGAGGCGCTGACGGTGAGCCCGACACGGTAGTTGTACCAGGGCTCGCGCAGGCCGACGGCGCCGGCCACGGCGGAGATGCCCACCACCTTGCCGTCGTCGTCCTCGAGTACGAACAGGTAGTCCGCATCACCCCGCTCGGCTTGGCCGCTGAAGGCCTTCTCCGCCCAGCCCACGCGATGCGCCAGGCGCTCCTCGTTGGCCGGAAGGGTGGTGAGGCCGGCACCGGTGCTGCGCGCCAGGTCGATCAGGGCAGGCAGGTCGGCGCTGCGTACGGGACGAACGATCATAGAGACTCCGTTAGAGCTGCAAGCTTCAAGCGGCAAGCTGCAAGTCGGGCGGCAGGGCCCCCGCTTGGCGCTTCGGTTTAAATCGCTACCAGGCGCACGCTGGCGCCTTCACCCACACCGAGGGCTTCGGCGATCTCCAGGCTGAGTTCCACCGGCTTGCCGGGCACCCAGTCGAGGTCGGCCACCAGGGCACGGAAGTCCTGCAGCAGGCCGTTGCTCACCAGGTACTGGCGGCCCCCCTTCTGCTGCTCGCCGATGCGCACCGGCACGACACGGCTCTGGGCGATGGAGCGGATGCCGGAGGTGCGTGCGTGCAGGGTCGGGCCGCCATCGAAGATGTCGATGTAGTTGTCGGTCTCGAAGCCTTCGCGCATCAGGATGTCGAAGGTGATCTGCGCGCGCGGGTGCACCTGGCCCATGGATTCCTGGGCCTCGTCCGGCAGCAGCGGCACGTAGATGGGGTAGTTGGGCATCAGCTCGGCGAGGAAGGTGCGGCTCTTCAGGCCCGACAGGCGCTCCGCCTCGATGTAGTTCAGGTCGAAGAAGTTGCGGCCCACGGCGTTCCAGAACGGCGACTCGCCCTCGTCGTCGCTGTAGCCGACGATCTCCACCACCACCGCATCGGCAAAGCGCTCCGGGTGGCTGGCCATGAACATCAGGCGCGCCCGGGAGTTGAGCTCGGCGCTGGCGGTGCCCACCAGCTCGCGCTGCACGTAGAAGCTGGTCAGCAGGCTGTTGCCGGTGAGGTCGTGGCACAGCGAGAGGACGTGGATCTTGTTGTGGATCTTCAGCTCGCGCGAGGCGTGGACGAAGGTCTCGTTGCGGAAGCTGTAGAAGGGCTCGGAGAAGCCCGCCGAGGCGACGATGGCCGAGCAGCCGACCAGGCGGCCGGTCTCGGTGTCTTCGAGGACGAAGAAATAGCTCTCCTCGCCGTTGAAGCTGACTTCGGCGGCGAACGAGGCTTCCGAGGCAGCGATCTTCTCGCCGAGGCGCTCGGCGTCGTCCGGCAGCGAAGTGACACCAACGGGGCTGTCCGCAGCCAGGCGCTGAACATCGGCAAGGTCGGCCATTTGCGCGGGGCGCATCACCAGCATGGTGTCACTCCTTCAATAAAGGCTCCGGACAACCCATGCACGGTCGGCCGGAGAAAACGACGACCAACGGCCGCCGATCACGCATGAAAAACGTTCATCCCTGGAATCGGAACCGCGGCACAGCCCTGTGCCGCGTATCGCCCTGGCCTCAGGCCTGGGTCAGCTTGGCCACGGCGCGCTCGAAGCGATCCAGGCCCTCGTCGATGTCGGCATCCGGGATCACCAGGCTGGGCGCGAAACGCACCACGTCCGGGCCGGCCTGCAGCACCATCACCGATTCCTTCTCGGCGGCGTTGAGCACGTCCTTGGCCTTGCCCTTCCAGGCATCAGACAGGGCCGCACCGATCAACAGGCCGAGGCCACGCACTTCGGTGAAGATGCCGTACTTCCGGCCGATCGCCTCGAGGCGGGTCTTGAAGCGGTCGTGCTTGGCGTTGATGCCGCTGAGCACTTCCGGGGTGTTGATCACGTCCAGCACGGCCTCGGCCACGGCACTGGCCAGCGGGTTGCCGCCGTAGGTGGTGCCGTGGGTGCCCACCACCAGGTGCTTGGCGATCTCGGTGGTGGTCAGCATGGCGCCGATGGGGAAGCCGCCGCCCAGGCTCTTGGCGCTGGAGAGGATGTCCGGGGTGACGCCGTAGTTCTGGTAGGCGAACAGCTTGCCGCTGCGGCCCATGCCGCTCTGCACTTCGTCGAACACCAGCAGCGCGTTGTGCTCGTCGCACAGCTTGCGCGCGCCTTCCAGGTAGGCCTGGGTGGCCGGCAGCACGCCGCCTTCGCCCTGCACGGGCTCGAGCACCACGGCGCAGGTCTTGTCGGAGATGGCGGCCTTCAGCGCGTCCAGGTCATTGAAGGGCACATGGGTGATGCCCTCCACCTTGGGGCCGAAGCCGTCGGAATACTTGGGCTGGCCACCGACGGTCACGGTGAACAGGGTGCGGCCGTGGAAGCTGTTGGTGGCCGAGATGATCTCGTGCTTCTGCGGGCCATAGACGTCATGGGCGTAGCGACGGGCCAGCTTGAACGCGGCCTCGTTGGCCTCGGCGCCGGAGTTGGCGAGGAACACGCGCTCGGCGAAGGTGGCGGCCACCAGCTTCTTGGCCAGGCGCAGGGCCGGCTCGTTGGTGAAGACGTTGGAGACGTGCCAGATCTTGTTGGCCTGGTCGGTCAGCGCCTTGACCAGCGCCGGGTGAGCATGGCCGAGGGAGTTCACGGCGATACCGCCGGCGAAATCGATCAGTTCGCGGCCACTCTGGTCCCAGACTCGCGAACCCTCGCCACGGACGGGAATGAAGGCGGCGGGTGCGTAGTTGGGAACCATCACCTGATCGAAATCGGCGCGCTCGACCTGCGCATGCTCAACGGACATCAGTTTCTCCTGCCATGGACGGCTAGTGATGAAAGGATTGTAGGGACAGATTCGGGGTTGGCATTGCCGCCAAGCGACAACTTCTTACAGCGCCAACCCGCGAAAATCCGAGGCTTTCGGAAATGCGACAGAAAGCTTCGGGAAGGCGCAGTTTAAACGCGGATCGCCACGGGACGCACGAGGCGCAGCGCATCGGTCAGCGGATGACCGGCGGGGCTTGGAGGGCGACGCGAATGGCGATCGGCAACTGCCGGAACCGGACGGTTCCGGCTTACTCGCAAGGGCTGCTTGCGCAGACCCGTGGCGCGGAGCCCGAGCGGGCTCCGCGACGGGGACCTTCCGGCCGCTAGAGCGCCATCCGGTACTCGATCACGCCCGGCCGCTCGGCGATCCAGTCATACAGCCGCTGGGCGGTCGTGTTGGTTTCCTGGGTGTGCCAGTACAGCCTGTCGCACTGCTTTTCCCGGGCCTGCCCCTGCACGTACTCGATGAGCGCCTTGCCGATCTTCTGGCCACGCACGCTGGGCGATACGTAGAGATCCTCCAGGTAGCAGAAGTCGTTCAACGCCCAGGTCGAGCGGTGGAAGACGAAATGGACGAAGCCATGGATGCGCTCACCGTCCGTGGCGACGGCGCAATGGACCGGCTCGTCGCCATCGAAGAACCGCGCCCAGGTCGCCCGGGTGGTCTCCGCGCCCAGGTCCACGGCATAGAACGCCTGGTACTTGTCCCAGTACCCGGCCCATTTCTCGAAGTCCTCCGCCACCACGGGGCGTACCGATATGAGTTGCTGCACAGCTGTCATGGAAATGCTCCTGTCTTGATCCGGCGGGCCTCTCCCCCGGAACCGCAGGTCAACCACCGGAGCCGGCGCCCTCTGCGCCGGCCCTGCCAGGCTTGACCAGAACGGTTTTATAGCGCCCCATTGGCCGGATTATCCCCGCCAATGAATGCATCAAGAGCAGACCAATTGTTCAAGAACGCCCTGCTGGAATCGGTCAAGGCCCGCCTGGCCCATCCGGAACTTCGCCCCCTGCCCCTGCACGCGCGGATCCAGCGCACCCTCCGCCAACTGATACTGGACGGCGCCCTGGCGTCGGGCACGCCGCTGCCCGCCTCACGCCAGCTGGCCAGCTCCCTCGGCGTTTCCCGCGACACCATCGAGGCCGCCTACGGCCAGCTGCATGCCGAAGGCTTCATCGAGCGCCGCGTCGGCAGTGGCAGCTTCGTCGCCGAGGCCACCCGGCTGTCACCCGGCAGGCCTGCCCGCCGTGCGCGCAAGGCGTCGGAGGATGGGGCCGGCCTCAGCCAGCGCGGCCAGGCCATGGCGCGCCAGGGCGGCGTGCGCGAACACCTCGCGCCCCGTCCGTTCGCCCACGGCGTGCCCGAGACGCGCACATTCCCCCTGCAGACATGGGAGCGCCTGCAACGCCAGGCGCTCAAGGAATACGGCTCGAAGGCCCTGCTGCATGGCGACCCCCAGGGGCTGGAGCCGCTTCGCCGCGCCATCGCCGACTACGTCAACCTGGAGCGCGGCGCCCGCACCACGGCGGACCAGGTGCTGGTGCTCACCAGCTCGCAGCAGGCGCTGGGGCTGTGCGCCAAGGTGCTGCTGGACGCGGGCGAGCGGATCTTCGTCGAAGACCCGGTGTACTACGGTGCGCGCAAGGCCTTCGAGGCGGCGGGCCTGGTTTGCCAGGCCGTCCCCGTCGACGCGAACGGCCTGCAGGTCGACCGGCTCCTGACCCACCCGCACCCCGCCCGGGCAGTGTACCTGACGCCCTCCCACCAGTTTCCGTCCGGCGCGACCCTGTCCCTAGAACGACGCCTGGCACTGATCGAATGGGCCAAGCGGGAACGGGTCTGGATCATCGAGGACGACTACGACAGCGAGTTCCACTACGCGGGCCGGCCCACCGCCTGCGTCCAGGGCCTGGACGCGCACGAGCGGACGCTCTACATCGGTACTTTCACCAAGTCGCTGTTCCCGGGGCTGCGCATCGGCTACCTGGTGCTGCCGCCGGCCCTGGTGGAACCCATGACCACCGCCCGCTCCCTGCAGGACGGCCATACCGCCTCCATCGCCCAGCTGACACTGGCGCGCTTCATCAGCGGCGGGCACTTCGGCGCCTACGTCCGCGGCATGCGCACCCTCTATGCCGAGCGCCTGGCCCTCCTCGCGGAGCTGCTGGAAAAGAGACTGAGCGCGGTGATCGAACCCCGCGTTCCGGCCGGAGGGCTGCAAATGCCCTGCCTGCTCACCGGGGACCTGCCCGAAGCCACCGCCGTCGCCGCTGCGCGCCACGCGGGCATCGACCTGCTGGGGCTGAGCGGGCTCTATGTCGAACGCCCGGCGCAGCCGGGCTTCCTCATGGGCTTCGCGGCCTACACCCCGGAAGAACTCAAGCGCGCGGTCACCACGCTGGAACGCTGCCTGCTCCCCCCCGCCGCACCTGAGTTCTCGTAGGTTGGCGCCAAGCGCAGCGCGGCCCAACAGGCCGATGCATCAGGGTGAGCGAAGAAAGGGGAAAGGACGAACACCAGGCAGGCACGACGCCCACCCGGTGCTCGTGCTCAACCGCGCTCGGCGAGTGCCGGCTGGTTGTCGAAGGGGCCGCCGCTGCGCCGCTGGTTGCGGTCTTCGCGGGGCGTGACGCCGAAGAAGTTGCGGTAGGCGCTGGAGAAGTGCGGGCCGGAGGAGAAGCCGCAGGACAGGCCGATCTGGATGATCGACTTGCTGGTCTGCATCAGCATCTGCCGGGCCTTGTTCAGGCGCAGCTCCAGGTAGTACTGGCTGGGCACCCGGTTGAGGTACTGCTTGAAGATGCGCTCCAGCTGGCGACGCGACACGCATACGTGCTGGGCGATCTCGTCGGTGGTCAGCGGCTCCTCGATGTTGGCCTCCATCAGCAACACCGCCTGGGTGAGCTTCGGGTGGCTGGAGCCGAGGCGGTTCTGCAGCGGGATGCGCTGGCGCTCGCCGCCCTCGCGGATGCGCTCCACCACCAGCTCCTCGGAGACCGCGCCCGCCAGCTCGGCGCCGTGATCGCGCGCCAGCACCGCCAGCAGCAGGTCGAGGACCGAAAGGCCGCCACAGGCGCTGAGGCGATCACGGTCCCAGTCGAACAGGTGGCTGGTGGCGATGACCTTGGGGAAGCGCTCGGTGAAGTCGTCCTGCCAGCGCCAGTGCACCGCCGCGCGGTAACCGTCGAGCAAGCCGAGCTGGGCCAGCGGATAGACCCCCGCCGACAGGCCGCCGATCACGCAGCCGGCACGCACCAGTTGCTTGATCGCCCCCGACAGCGCGGCGGACATCGGCGCGGGCGGCTCGTCAGCCAGCAGGAACAGGCGGGTAAGCCCTTCGAGCCGGCCGGTCCAGGCCTCGCCGGGCAGGCGCCAGGCACCCTCGGAGGGCGCCTCGGCCTGGAGGAAATGCAGCTCGTAGACCACTTCGGGGTGCAGCCTCTGGGCGACACGAAGTGCTTCCTCGGCCAGCGCCAGGGTCATGGCCTTGGTGCCGGGCCAGAGGAGAAAACCGATTCGATGGGCAGTCATGGCAGGCAGCTTAGCCGCAGTTGGCATTAATTACTTCAGGCTCCCCGAGAGGAACTGCTTGAGGCGCTCGGATTGCGGATTGGCCAACACTTCGCGCGGGCAACCGGTCTCCTCGACCACACCCTTGTGCAGGAAGATCAGCTGGTTGGAGACCTCGCGGGCGAAGCCCATCTCGTGGGTCACCACCACCATGGTGCGGCCTTCGGTGGCCAGGTCCTTCATCACCTTGAGCACCTCGCCCACCAGCTCGGGGTCGAGCGCGGACGTGGGCTCGTCGAACAGCATCACCTCGGGCTCCACCGCCAGCGCACGGGCGATGGCCACACGCTGCTGCTCGCCGCCGGACATGTGCGCCGGGTAGGCGTCCTTGCGATGGGCGACGCCCACCTTGGCCAGGTAGTGCTCGGCCTTCTCGATGGCTTCCTTCTTCGGCACGCCGAGCACATGCACGGGCGCCTCGATGACGTTCTCCAGGGCGCTCATGTGCGACCACAGGTTGAAGTGCTGGAACACCATCGCCAGGCGCGAGCGCATGCGCTGCAGCTGCTTGGGCTCGGCCGCCTTGAGGCCGCCATCGCGGTTGGCCACCAGCTTCAGCTCCTCGCCGTTGAGCAGGATCTTGCCGCCATGGGGCTGCTCGAGCATGTTGATGCAGCGCAGGAAGGTGCTCTTGCCCGAGCCGCTCGAGCCGATGATGCTGATCACATCGCCCGCCTTGGCCGCCAGGGAAACGCCCTTGAGGACTTCATGGCTGCCGTAGCGCTTGTGCAGGTCTTGGACTTCCAGTTTGTACATGGTCTCGGTCTCGATGCGAATGGATCAGTCGCTCAACAAGCGTCCCTGACGAATGGGTACATGGCCGGCCACCTTGGCCAGCCACAGTCCGGGCTGCGCGAAACGCAGGCGTTCGCGCACGTACAGCACGCCGCGGGTGGAGGCACGCACCACGCTGTGGCGGTCGCTCAAGGGGTCGATCACCTCGAACAGCGGATCACCCGCCTCGACCAGCGCCCCCACCGGCTGCAGGAAACTCACCACCCCGGCATGGGGGGCACAGGCGTATTCGGCGCCCTCGAAGGGCGTCACCTCGCAACCGGGCGCAGGGGCCGGCGGCCAGTCGCCGCCGATCAGTCCCTGCCCGGCGAGGAAAGCGAGGATGGCCTCGCAACTGGCTTCGGCGCGCTCACGCTCGGTGTCGGCCATGCCGCCCAGCTCCACGGTCGCCGCCACGCCGGCCAGCGGAATGGCGCAATCGGGGAAGCGACGCTGCAGGCGCAGCCAGGCCATGGAGCAGGCCTCGTCGAACGAACTGCCGCCGGAATCCTCGGCCACCAGCATGGCGCCGGCACCCAGGCGCGCGGCCAGCGGGCGGAAGGCTTCCGCCTGCTGGGGAATCATGTAGAGGTGCACCACCGCATCGAAGTCGCAATGCAGGTCGAGCACCAGATCGGCGTCGCAGGCGTGGCGCAGCAGCAGGCGCTGCAGGCCCTGGAGCTCGGAGGCGGCCGGCGCCAGGCCATCCAGGGCGACCTGCATGGCGTTGCGGATCGACCGCACGTTGGCCGCCACGTCACTGCCCAGGCGGCCCTCCAGCATCGGTGCCACCAGCTCGGCCAGGTCGGCGAAGCCACGGTTGAAGTTCTTGCCGCTGGCGAGCTCGAAACGCCCCAGGTGGTTGGCCTGGAGCATCTGCCCGAGGCCGATGGGGTTGGCCACGGGCACCAGCTCGATCACACCGGCCAGGCGCCCTTCGGCCTCCAGCTCGGCCAGGCGCTTCTTCAGCTCCACCGCCACGCGCATGCCCGGCAGCTCGTCGGCGTGCAACGAGGCCTGGATATAGGCCTTGCGCTCGCCCGAGCCGAAACGGAAGACCGCCAGCTCGCGGCGGGTGCCGGGAATGCCCCAGGGCAGGAGGTGGTCGATGCGCTGCATGGGTCAGGCCTTGCGCGGGGCCAGGTAGGCCAGCCAGCGGCGCTCGGCCAGCTTGAACAGGCGCACCAGGATGAAGGTCAGGCACAGGTAGAACAGGCCGGCGGTGATGAACGCCTCGAACGGCAGGTAGTACTGCGAGTTCACGGTGCGCGCCGCGCCGGTGATGTCGATCAGGGTGACGATGGAGGCGAGGCTGGTGGTGTGCAGCATCATGATCACCTCGTTGCTGTACTGCGGCAGCGCACGGCGCAGGGCCGAGGGCAGCAGGATGCGGCGGTACAGCTTGGCCCGCGACATGCCGATGGCCTTGGCCGCCTCGATCTCGCCGTGGGGCGTGGCGCGGATGCTGCCGGCGAGGATCTCGGCCGTGTAGGCGCTGGTGTTGATGGCGAAGGCCAGGCAGGCGCAGAAGGTCGCGTTGGACAGGTAGGGCCACAGGGCGCTCTCGCGAACCCAGGCGAACTGCGCCAGGCCGTAGTAGATGAGGAACAGCTGCACCAGCATCGGGGTGCCGCGGATGACGTAGGTGTAGAGCCAGGCCGGGAAGTTGATCGCCGGCTGCTTGGAGACCCGCATCAGCGCCAGGGGCACGGCCGCCAGCAGGCCCAGGGCGAGGGAGATCGCCAGGAGCTTGAGGGTGACCAGCACACCACCGAAGTAGAGCGGCAGGTTTTCCAGGATGACGTTGTAGTCGAAGATCACGCGTGCGCCCTCTTGATCACAGCTCGGCGGCCTTGATGCCGGCGGAATAGCGTTTTTCCAGGAAGCGCAGGGCCAGCAGGGAAACGCTGGTCAGCACCAGGTAGAGCGCGGCCACGGCCAGGTAGAAGGTGAAGGGCTCGCGGGTCGCGTCCGCGGCGCTCTTGGCCTTGAACATCATGTCCTGCAGGCCGACCACCGAGACCAGCGCGGTGGCCTTGGTCAGCACCAGCCAGTTGTTGGTGAAGCCGGGGATGGCCAGGCGGATCATCTGCGGCACCAGCACGCGGAAGAACACCTGGCGGCCGCTCATGCCGTAGGCGAAGCCGGCTTCGCCCTGCCCCTTGGGGATGGCCATGAAGGCGCCACGGAAGGTCTCGGACAGGTAGGCACCGAAGATGAAGCCCAGGGTGAAGACCCCGGACCAGAACGGGTCGAGGTCGATGTAGTCCTCGTAGCCGACCATGGGCGCGACCATGTTCACCACCTGCTGGCCGCCGTAGAAGATCAGCAGGATCAGCACCAGGTCGGGAATGCCGCGGATCACCGTGGCATAGGTCTCGCCCAGCAGCGCCAGCCAGCGCACCGGCGACAGGCGGAACGCCGCGCCGACCAGGCCCAGGACGATGGCCATGGACATGGACGACAGGGCCAGCAGAAGGGTGAGCCAGGCACCATCGAGAATGGTCGAGCCGTAGCCGTTGAGCATGTTCAGGTCCTCATGCAGCGCCCCGGATGGAACCGGACAGCACCGCTGCAACGAAAAAGTGGCACAACCTGCAGGTTAGCCGCGAACCGTGGAGCCTGGCGTCGCGGCGCTGCGGTCGCTCGCTGGCGACCTCAACGTCCTGGTTGTGCCACTTCCGGGGAATGGCAACCCGTATCAAGGCACCGAGAAACCGGGCAGGGCCTCAGTGACTCGGAGTCTCGATCAGTTGCCGTACACGTCGAACTGGAAGTACTTGTCCTGCACTTCCTTGTACTTGCCGTTGGCGCGGATGGCGGCAATGGCGGCGGTGATCTTGTCGGCCAGGGCCTTGTCGCCCTTGCGCACGGCGATGCCGGCGCCCTCACCGAAGTACTTCGGATCGGTGTAGTCCGGGCCCACCAGGGCGAAGCCCTTGCCAGCCTCGGTCTTGAGGAAACCGTCATCGATGTTCACGGCATCGGCCAGGGTCGCGTCGAGGCGGCCGGAGGTCATGTCGAGGAACACTTCGTTCTGCGAGCTGTAGCGCACCACTTCGATACCAGCCGGTGCATACACCTCGGTGGCGAAGCGGTCGTAGGTGCTGGCGCGCTGCACACCGACCTTCTTGCCTTTCAGGTCGACCAGCGGGTCGTTGATCACGGTGCCGGCCTTCATCGCCAGCTTGATCGGGGTCTGGTAGTACTTGCCGGTGAAGTCCACGGACTTCTTGCGCTCATCGGTGATGGTCATCGACGACAGGATGGCGTCGAACTTGCGCACCTTGAGGGCCGGGATCAGGCCATCGAACTCCTGCTCGATCCACTTGCACTCGACCTTCATCTCGGCGCACAGGGCGTTGCCGATGTCGTAGTCGAAGCCGGTGATCTTGCCGTCCGGAGTCTTGTAGGCGAAGGGCGGGTAGGCCGCCTCGATACCGATGCGCAGGGGTTTGGCTTCATCGGCCACAGCAGCCAGCGGCGACAACAGGGAAAGCGCCATGGCGCCGAGAAGTGCGATCTTCTTCATCTTTTGACTCCTACGAATGGGTATGGCTTCTGCTGGCAGAGTGAGGGTATGCCCAGGCCTTGCGATGAATTGTAGAAAGAGGCGCCGGGTTTACCTTGATCGATCTCAGGGAAAATGGCCTTGGCCGGGTGAGCGGCATTCTAGCGACAGCCCTAAAGTCGATATTTCTTCAATGCGACAACAAATTACAAAAGGCCAGGACGGCCCGGGGAGGGAGGTTGACAGCTCCTCATGAATATGCAAGGAGCAGAAAGACAATCAACCGATTGAAAAAGCAATTACCGCGCCATAAATTCGCCAACCCTTGTAGTACAAGGCTTACATCTTCTTTCTTATTTTCTGAACAGCCATTTCCACGCACCGTTTCGAGGCGAAGTGTTTCCACTCGCCCCGTTTCGGCGCGGCGCGTAACAACCCCGGCGTTACCCTGACCGGTCGGTCCCGCCCCTTTCCGTATAAAGTCGCTTCGCCGATATAAATCAGTCGCTTGGCGCTTCCGGAACCTGGATTTCCCGGTGCGAGGCACGCGCCGGACGAGCAGAAAACACACCTCGCCCCGTCACCCCGCGAAGCCCTCCCCCGGCAGGAACGAAAACGCCCCGCCGCGGCTTGTGGCCGGGGCGGGGCGTGGGTGTTGCGCGCGGGCGCCGGGTCAGGCGGCCTGCATGGTGCGGTGGGTGTCGATGAGGTGCTGCACCACGCCAGGATCGGCCAGCGTGGAGATGTCGCCGAGGGTGTCGTACTCGGCCACGGCGATCTTGCGCAGGATGCGGCGCATGATCTTGCCGGAGCGGGTCTTGGGCAGGCCGGGTGCCCACTGGATCACGTCCGGCGTGGCGATGGGGCCGATCTCGCGGCGCACCCACTGCTTCAGTTCCTGGCGCAACGCTTCGGAGGACTCCACGCCCGCGTTGAGGGTGACGTACACGTAGATGCCCTGCCCCTTGATGTCGTGGGGGACGCCGACCACGGCAGCCTCGGCGACTTTCGGGTGGGCGACCATCGCGCTCTCGATCTCGGCGGTGCCCATGCGGTGGCCGGAGACGTTGAGCACATCGTCGACGCGGCCGGTGATCCAGTAGTAGCCGTCCTCGTCGCGACGGGCACCGTCACCGGTGAAGTACATGCCCTTGAAGGTCTTGAAGTAGGTGTCGACGAAGCGGTCGTGATCGCCGTACAGGGTACGGGCCTGGCCCGGCCAGGAGTCGATGATCACCAGGTTGCCTTCGGCGGCGCCCTCGATCAGGTTGCCCAGGTTGTCCACCAGGGCCGGCTGCACGCCGAAGAAGGGCCGCGCGGCGGAGCCCGGCTTCAGGGCGTGGGCCCCCGGCAGCGGGGTCATCAGGCAGGCGCCGGTCTCGGTCTGCCACCAGGTGTCGACGATCGGGCAGCGGGACTGGCCGACGTTCTCGTAGTACCAGTGCCAGGCTTCCGGGTTGATCGGCTCGCCCACCGAACCCAGCAGGCGCAGGCTGGAGCCGTCGGCACCGGCCACGGCGGCCTTGCCCTCGGCCATCATCGCGCGGATGGCGGTGGGGGCGGTGTAGAGGATGTTGACCTTGTGCTTGTCGATGATCTTGGCGACGCGGCTGACGTCCGGGTAGTTCGGCACGCCTTCGAACATCAGGGTGGTGGCGCCGTTGGACAGCGGCCCGTACACCAGGTAGGTGTGGCCGGTGACCCAGCCGATGTCGGCGGTGCACCAGAAGACTTCGCCCGGGCGGTAGTCGAACACGCGCTCGTGGGTCAGCGAGGCGTAGACCAGGTAGCCGCCGGTGGTGTGCAGCACGCCCTTGGGCTTACCGGTGGAGCCGGAGGTGTAGAGGATGAACAGCGGGTCCTCGGCGCCCATTTCCTTCGGCAGGCACTGGCTGGAGGCGACCTTCATCAGGTCCTCGTACCAGACGTCGCGGTGCGGGTTCCACTTGATGTCCGAACCGGTGCGCTTGACCACGATCAGCTTCTGCACGCTGCTGGTCTCGGGGTTGGTCAGGGCGTCGTCGACATTGGCTTTCAGTGCGGTCTTCTTGCCGCCGCGCAGGCCTTCGTCGGCGGTGATCACCACCTTGGACCTGCAGTCGATGATGCGACCGGCCAGGGCCTCGGGCGAGAAGCCGCCGAAGACCACGGAATGGATGGCGCCGATGCGGGTACAGGCCAGCATGGCCACCACCGCCTCGGGGATCATCGGCATGTAGATGGTGACCACGTCACCGCGGTGCACATCCTGGCCGCGCAGGGCGTTGGCGAACTTGCACACTTCGGCGTGCAGTTCGCGGTAGGTGATGTTGCGGTGCTCGGACGGGTCGTCGCCTTCCCAGATGATCGCCAA
This sequence comes from Pseudomonas sp. Pc102, assembly GCF_018408275.1. NCBI lineage: Bacteria > Pseudomonadati > Pseudomonadota > Gammaproteobacteria > Pseudomonadales > Pseudomonadaceae > Pseudomonas > Pseudomonas sp. Pc102. Next base: position 4,683,233 of record NZ_AP021905.1, read on the forward strand.
CTGGTCGCCACGCTCGGCGAGGTGACGGTCCAGGCAGTTGGCGGAGAGGTTGAGGGTGCCGTCGGCGAACCACTTGATGTCGACGTGGTGGTCGTCGAAGGAGGTCTGCTTGACCTTGGTGAACGGCTTGATCCAGTCGATGCGCTGAGCCTGCTCGCGCCAGAAGCCGTCGGGGTTGATCACCGACTGCTGGTACATGGCCTTGTAGGTCGCCTCGTTGGTCAGCGACTTCTCAGCCACCTCGGGACGCACCGGATACAGTGAAGCAGCACTCATGTCTCATACCTCGACGGGTAGTTGTTTTTGTATGCCGCCTTTTGTATCCCCCGCCTCCCTGTGGGGCCATTCGACCATGGTCTTACCGCATACGGACTATGGTCTAAGGCCGTCGCAGAGCCCTCGCGGCCAGGCCCTGCCCAGGCGGGCGCACGGGTCGACGGCACGCCCCCTTCGGCGTTGCCGGGCAGCGGCCGGACGCATGAAAATGAACATAAAAACGAACGGACGTTTTCATGCACACGCCACCACGCCTGCCAAAAACCGCGAATACAGGCCGAAACATTTAGCCAAAACCTATCAATTGGCTTTATTCGATTCCAAATGGTAATTTTGTGTTCATTATGTCGAACACAAAGCCTTACTCCCTGCACTTCTCCCGCCTGGTGTCCCGCGAAGGACACTGGACCGGCGACCTCTAGCGCCCTCCCCCTCGACCACCGCTGGCCGCGCCGGGATTCCACGAAAATGACCCCGCGCTGGCCAACCACCGAGACTCCCTGGCGTCCGTCCCGATGACGACGCCCCTGCATGCCCATGGGAGGGCACCATGCGTTCCTGGTTCTACCTGCTCACGGCGATCTTCTTTGAAGTCGTCGGCACCACCTCGATGAAATTCGCCACCGAATACGCACCCCTGCTCGGCTACCTCGCGATGTACGTGCTGATCGGCCTGTCCTACTTCTTCCTCGCCCTGGCGGTGAAGCGCGTCCCGGTTGGCGTCGCCTATGCGCTGTGGGAAGGCATCGGCATCGTCCTGATCACCGCCGTCAGCGTCGCCTGGCTGGGCGAGAGCCTCGGCCTGGCCAAGGCGCTCGGCCTGGCCGTGATCATCGTCGGCATCCTGCTGATCAAGTTCGGCACCCGCACCGAGCCCGTGGTCCTCGGCCAGGAGGTGGCAGCATGAACGGCGTGACCTGGATCCATTTCGCCTGGCTGGGCGTGGCCATCGCCCTGGAAGTGCTGGCCAACGTCCTGCTCAAGTACTCCGACGGCTTCCGTCGCCGCGTGCTCGGCGCCGTCTCCATCCTCTGCATCCTGGCGGCCTTCACCGCACTGGCCCAGGCAGTGCGCGGCATCGACCTGTCACTGGCGTACGCCATCTGGGGCGGCTTCGGCATCCTCGCCACGGTCGCCATGGGCTGGGCACTGTTCGGCCAGCGCCTGGCCTGGAAGGGCTGGCTCGGCCTGGTCATGCTGGTGCTGGGAATGGGCCTGCTGAAACTGGCGTGACCAGTCCCTCTGCCAAGGGGCAAATCGCAGGCAAAAAAATGGGCGACCCTCGGGTCGCCCGTTCAATCATTCCGGGAGAGGAATGTAGAAACGCTTGTGTCCGCATCACGCAAGATTCAGACAGCGCCTTTTTTACCCGCCCGCCTGCCCCCGGGCCATTGCACCAAGGTCTAACAGGCCGTTGGAACCTGGACGGCAGCCGAGACGAACCGACCGGGAGCGCAGATCACCGGGCATCTTGCGGGCGCTTCCAACGCCGCAGCGGCAACGCAATGGGTTTCAACAACCCGCTAGGTCTCCTCGCGCCCCAGCCCGTGCTGGCGCAGCTTGTTGGCGATGGTGGTGTGCGACACGCCCAGGCGCTTGCCCAGCTGGCGGCTGCTCGGATGGTCGGCGAACAGGCGTTCGAGCACCGCCTTCTCGAAACGCCCGAGGATGGCCTCCAGCCCGCCATCCAGGGAGAAGTCCCCCAGCGGCTGCGGCGCGCCGTAGTCCGGCAGGCGGATGTGCTCGGCCTTCACCGTGCCCCCCTCGCACAGGGAAACGGCCTGGAACAGCACGTTCTCCAACTGCCGCACGTTGCCCGGCCAGTGGTAATGGCCAAGCCGCTCCAGGGCCTGGGGCGCCAGGCGGGGCAAGGCGCAGCCGATCTGCCGGCTGGCCGAGTCGAGGAAGTGCTCCACCAGCGGCCCCAGCCCGTCCAGGCACTCGCGCAGCGGCGGGATGTGCAGCGACAGCACGTTGAGGCGGTGATAGAGGTCCTGGCGGAACTCGCCCCGGGCGCAGAGCTCCGAGAGGTCCACCTGGGTCGCGCAGATCACCCGCACGTCCAGGTACACCTCCTCGTCACTGCCCACGCGGCGGAAGCAGCCGTCCTGGAGGAAACGCAGCAACTTGGCCTGCAGGCGCGGGCTCATCTCGCCGACGCCATCGAGGAACAGCGTGCCGCCGGCGGTCAGCTCCAGCAGGCCGAGCTTGCCTTCCGGGCGCGCGCCCTCGAAGGCGCCGGGGCCGTAGCCGAACAGCTCGGTCTCGGCCATGGACTCAGGCAGGCCGGCGCAGTTCAGCGCCATGAAGGGCGATTGCCCGCGCGGGCTCGCCAGGTGACAGGCGCGGGCCAGCAGCTCCTTGCCGGTGCCGGTCTCGCCCTCGATCAGCAGCGGCGCGTCCAGGGGCGCCATGCGCCGGGCCTCGCGCACCACGGCGGCCATCACCCGCGAACTCTGGAAGATGCTGTCGAAGCCGCGCAGCTCCTGCTTGCGCACGTGGTAGATGCGCTCGCCCACGCGGTCCGCGCGGTGCAGGGTGAGCACCGCGCCGGCCAATGCTTCGCTCTCGTCGTGCTCGGATTGCAGCGGCGCGATATCGGCGAGGAACACATCGCCCTTGACCTTCACCCGCAGGCCGTTGATGCGCGCCTTGTTGGCCCGCACCAGCTCCGGCAGGTCGAAATCCTCGGTGTAGCGCGACAGCGGGATGCCCGGCACCTCGTCCACGCGCACGCCAAGCAGCTGCGCGGCGGCACGGTTGGCGGCGACGATGGAGCCGCCCATGTCGATGGACAGCACCGGGAACTCCAGGGCCCCGAGCAGCGCGTTCAGCTCCAGGTGGCGACGCTCGCTGGGCATCAGCCCCACGCGCTTGACGCCGAAGACCCCGGGAATGCCCTCGAGCTTCGGTCGCAGCGATTGCAGTTGAAGGTTGATCAGGTTCGGGCAGAGCAGGTAGATCGCGTTGCCCTGGTCGCCGCCGACTTCGCCGCGGTTGACGTTGATGCCGTAGTCGACGAGCAGGTTGAGGATGTCGCGCAGGATGCCTACGCGGTTCTGGCAATGGACTTTGATACGCATGCGGCACCCCGGAACGGGTTCTTGTCTGGGGCGCGGGTCTGAAAATCAGCGTCCTGCCCGATTTTTCCGTCAAGAATATGTGACGACTTACCCCACCAGCAAGGCGGCTCCGCCTGATTCCGCCCCCTACGTAAACATTTCTTTACGAAAATTACGCCCTCACCCCGGCCGCTACAGCCGCCACCGGGCTGCGCGCTGCAGGGTTCCGGGTTATCCATGGTCCAACACAACAACGAAGCCCCGCCCCAGGAGGCCGAATGAAAACCACGCAATACGTGGCCCGCGAGCCGGACGAGAACGACTTCATCCACTACCCGGACAGCGAGCACCAGGTGTGGAACACCCTGATCACCCGCCAGCTCAAGGTGATCGAAGGGCGCGCCTGCCAGGAGTACCTGGACGGCATCGAGCGCCTCGCCCTCCCCCACGACCGCATTCCCCAGCTGGGCGAGATCAACCGGGTGCTGCAGGCCGCCACCGGCTGGCGCGTCGCCCGCGTCCCGGCACTGATCCCCTTCCAGACCTTCTTCGAGCTGCTGGCCAGCCAGCAATTCCCGGTGGCCACCTTCATCCGCACGCCGGAAGAGCTGGACTACCTGCAGGAGCCGGACATCTTCCACGAGATCTTCGGCCACTGCCCGCTGCTGACCAACCCCTGGTTCGCCGAATTCACCCACACCTACGGCAAGCTCGGCCTCAAGGCCACCAAGGAGGAGCGCGTCTACCTCGCCCGCCTCTACTGGATGACCATCGAGTTCGGCCTGGTGGAAACCGCACAGGGCCGGCGCATCTACGGCGGCGGCATCCTCTCCTCGCCGAAGGAGACCGTCTACAGTCTTTCCGGCGAGCCCGAGCACCAGGCATTCGACCCGCTGGAATGCATGCGCACCCCGTACCGCATCGATATCCTGCAGCCGCTCTACTTCGTGCTGCCGGAGCTCAAGCGCCTGTTCGAGCTGGCCCACGAGGACATCATGGCGCTGGTGCACCAGGCCATGGCCCTCGGCCTGCACGCGCCGAAGTTCCCGCCCAAGCCCAAGGCGGCCTGAACCCCTTTCCCGCCGGTTGGCGCCACGAACCGCACCGACCGGCCAACCCTCTACCTGGAGAACCCCATGACCGCACTGTCCCAAGCCCATTGCGAAGCCTGTCGCGCCGACGCGCCCAAGGTCTCCGAGGCCGAACTGGCCGAACTGCTCAAGCAGATCCCCGACTGGAACATCGAAGTCCGCGACGGAATCATGCAGCTGGAGAAGGTCTACCGCTTCAAGAACTTCCGCTACGCCCTGGCCTTCACCAACGCGGTGGGCGCCATCGCCGAGGAAGAAGGCCACCACCCGGGCCTGCTCACCGAATGGGGCAAGGTCACCGTCACCTGGTGGAGCCACGAGGCCAAGGGCCTTCACCGCAACGACTTCATCATGTCCGCCCGCACCGACGAGGTGGCCGAACGCGCCGAGGGCCGCAAATGAGCCATTTCGCACCGGTCGGGCGCGTGCCCGGCGACCCCATCCTCGGCCTGATCGAGGCCCATCGCGCGGACCCGAATCCGGCCAAGATCGACCTCGGCGTGGGCGTCTACAAGGACAGCCAGGGCCTGACCCCCATCCCCCGTGCGGTGAAGCTCGCCGAGCAGCGCCTGGTGGACGTGCAGCGCACCAAGACCTACATCGGCGGCCACGGTGACGCCGCCTTCGGCCGCCTGCTGGGCGAGCTGGTGCTGGGCGCGGGCTCGCCGCTGCTGACCGGCCAGCGTGCCGGCGTGACCCAGACTCCGGGCGGCACCGGTGCCCTGCGCCTGGCGGCCGAGTTCATCGCCCGCTGCCTGCCGGGCCGGGGCGTCTGGGTCAGCGACCCGACTTGGCCGATCCACGAGACCCTGTTCGCCGCCAGCGGCCTGGCCGTGCACCACTATCCCTACGTCGGCGCCGACAACCGCCTCGACCTCGACGGCATGCTCGCCGCCCTGGAACAGGTGCCGGAAGGCGACGTGGTGTTGCTGCACGCCTGCTGCCACAACCCCACCGGTTTCGACCTGGGCCACCACGACTGGCAGCGGGTGCTGGAGATCGTCCGCGCGCGCCGCCTGCTGCCGCTGCTGGACTTCGCCTACCAGGGCTTCGGCGACGGCCTGGAACAGGACGCCTGGGCCGTGCGCCTGTTCGCCGAATCGCTGCCGGAAGTGCTGATCACCAGTTCCTGCTCGAAGAACTTCGGCCTCTACTGCGAGCGCACCGGCGCCCTGGTCGTCTGCGCCGCCAGAGCCGATCAGCTCGTCGACGTACGCAGCCAACTGGCCTTCATCGCCCGCAACCTCTGGTCCACCCCGCCGGACCATGGCGCGGCGGTGGTCGCCACCATCCTCGGCGATGCCGAACTGAAGGCCGTGTGGCTGGAAGAACTGGACGCCATGCGCCGCCGCGTCGCCGAACTGCGCGCCGGCCTGGTGGAGGCCCTAACGCCCCACGGCCTGGCCGAGCGCTTCGCCCACATCGCCCGCCAGCGCGGCATGTTCTCCTACACCGGCCTCAGCAGCGATCAGGTGGCCCGGCTGCGCAGCGAGTCCAGCGTGTACATGGTCAGCAGCGGCCGCGCCAACATCGCCGGCCTCGACGCCTCGCGCCTGGGCGACCTGGCCCAGGCGATCGCACGGGTGTGCTGAAAGGCCTCTCCCTCCCCGCCCCTCGTCCCTGACGGGGGGCGGCGGAGCGGCCTGGCATCGGTCGCTCAGCGCTGCAACAGCGCGATGGCCAGGCTGAGGCCGAAGAACGACAGCACGGTGGCCATCACCAGGGTCGCCGCACAGCGCGCCTCCAGGCCGAAGCGCATGCCCACCAGCGGGTAGATGCTCATCATCGGCGCACAGGCGAAGAGGATGCCCGTCACCCTCAGCAGCGGATCCACCGGCGGCAGCAGCCAGAACAACGCCGCCACCGCCAGCGGGTGCAGGGCCAGCTTGCCCAGGCTGATGGCCGCCATGTCCGGCAGCAGGCCGCCCAGGCGCACGCCATGCAGGGTGCCGCCGATGACGAAGAGCGCGGCCGGCGCCGAGGCCATCGCCAGCATGTCCACCACCTTCGCCGGCACGGCTGGCAGGCGCAGCCCCAGCAGCGACAGGCCGACACCCACCAGCATCGCCAGGATCAGCGGGTTGCGCGCCAGGCGCCCGAGGGTGCCGCGCAGGGTGTTCCACAGCCCGCCCCCGCGCTGCTGCGCCGACTCGGCCAGGGCCAGCGCCAAGGGGATCATCAGCAGGTTCTCCACCACCATGTTCAGGGCCAGGCCGAGCACCGCCGTGGGCCCCGCCACCATCACCACCACCGGGTAGCCGACGAAGCCGCTGTTGGAGGCCGACATGCCCAGCCCGGCGATGGCGGCATCCGCCAGGCCGCGCCCGCGCACGAAACGGAAATACGCCAGCCCCAGGCCGAACACACCCAGCGAGCCCAGGCCGTAGGCCAGCAGGTACCAGGGGTTGAACACCTCGCCGATGGGCCGCTCGGCCAGCGCCTTGATCACCAGCGCCGGCAGCGCGAAGTTGAGCACGAAGACACCGATGCCGCGCACCTGCTCGCGGCTGACCAGCCCGCCCCGCGAGGCGATGTAGCCCAGGCCGATGATCAGGAAGACGGGCGCGGTGAGGGTGATGACGTCGAGCAACGGGGGCCTCGCGGGATGGCATTGGAGTGGGTGCCAGTATCCGCCAGCGGGCCTCGGCAAGGCGCGGGGCGAACGGCGGCTGGAACGCGAAATCCGCCGATAATCGCCCGGCTTCGACATCGGCGGCTGGCAGGCCGCAGCGGCAGCGCAGCCGGCTAGTAGTCGACCTTGCCGCGACCGGCCTTGATCGCCCCGCGCTTGGACTTGCCATCCAGGCGCCGGGCCTTCGAGCCCAGGGTCGGCCGCGTCGGGCGGCGCTTCTTCTCCACCTTGCCGGCGCTGCGGATCAGCTCCGCCAGGCGCTCCAGGGCATCGGCGCGGTTCTGCTCCTGGGTCCGGTACTGCTGGGCCTTGATGATGATCACGCCCTCGCCGGTGATGCGGCTGTCGCGCAGCGCCAGCAGGCGCTCCTTGTAGAACGGCGGCAGCGACGAGGCCTGGATGTCGAAGCGCAGGTGCATCGCGCTGGACACCTTGTTGACGTTCTGCCCGCCGGCGCCCTGGGCGCGGATGGCGGTCAGTTCGATTTCATCGTCGGGCAGATGGACGCTGTTGGAGATCAGCAACATGGCACGGGCCGGATAGCGGAAAGAGCGACAGGATAGCGCCGCAGCCCGGTGAAAGCTCCCCGACCACAGAAGGCATGCCCCGGGCCGCACCTTTACGATGGCCTCAGGCAGAGCGGGTCGACGAGGTCGGCCACGATTGCCATGCCAACCAGATCAGCAAGACGCTCAGCCTGCATGCGCTTCATCACCCGGGCGCGATAGAGGTCGACCGTCTTGATGCTGATATCCAGCTGTTCGGCGACCTCCCGATTGGTGTAGCCCCTGACCAGCGGCAGGAAGACATCGCGTTCGCGTGGCGTCAGGCTGGCCAGGCGCTCCTGCAACTCGCTCTGGCCATCGCCGTGCGAGCGCTTGCGTTCGGAGCTGCTCAAGGCCTGCTGCACGCTATCGAGCAGCAGTTGTTCGTTATAGGGCTTTTCGATGAAGTCGCGAGCGCCGGCCTTGAACGCCCTCACCACGATGGGCACATCGGCATGCCCGCTGACGAAAATGACGGGCAGCTCGATCCCGCGGGCACGCATTTCCTCCTGCACGTTCAACCCCCCCATGCCGGGCATGCGCACGTCCAGCAGAACACAGGCATTGAGCCTGGCGTCGCAAGCTTCGAGGAACGCTCGGCCACTGGTGAACGGCAGCGCCTGCAGGCCCACCGACTCCAACAGCCAGACGGTCGAGTCCAGCATCCCCTGATCATCGTCCACCACATACACGACCTGCTTGGTGGCAGTTGTCATTACATCGCTCCTCATTGTTGTTATCACTGCTGGGGTAGCCGGCAACGCATCAGCAATCCGCCACCCTCCAACCGCTCGCCGACCAGGGCGCCGCCAAAACCTTCGACAATGCTGCGACTCATCGACAGCCCCAGCCCGAGCCCATCCGGCTTGCTGGTGTAGAACGGGGTGAAGATGCGCTCCAGCTCGTCTTCGCCGAGCCCGGGGCCCTGGTCGCGAACGCAGACCTCCACCCCGCCGCCTGCCTGGCCGGCCAGCAGCACGATCCGCGAGGCACGGCCCGGATGGGCATCCCGGTTGGCATCGATGGCATTGCGCAAGAGATTCAGGAGTACCTGTTCGAGCAGGACTCGATCGGCGTAGACGGGCGGAAGATTGTCCGGCAATTGCTCTTCGATCACCACCTGGCAGGCAGAGGCCTCCCAGGCGCACAGGCGCACGGATTCGCGCGCCACCTCGGCCACGTCCAGAGCCTGCATGCGCCGCTGCCCCTTACGGAGGAAGCCGCGAAGGCGCTTGATGACCTCGGAGGCGTGATTGGCATGCTCGGTGATGCGCTCCAGCCCCTGCGCCACCCGGTCGGCTGCCTGGGGATTGCTGTCCAGGGCATGCAGGTAGCGCTGGCTGGCGCTGGCGTAATTGACCACCGCCGCCAGTGGCTGATTGATCTCGTGGGCGATACCGGATGCCAATTCGCCCAACGTGACCAGCCGCGCCGTGTGCGCCAGTTCGTCCTGATGACGACGCTGCTGCGCCTCGCGCAGCTCACGCTCGGTCATGTCCCGCGCCACCAGCGAGTAGTACCGCTCGCCGCCGGCCACCCGATGAGCCAGCAGCACGAGGGACACCGGCACCGACGCCCCGCCGGATGACGGCTGCAGGCGGGAGTCGGCACTCCAGACACCTGTCTGCTCGGCCTTCTCGCGCCCTGCCTGCAAGCGCAGGAGGTCGTCCGGGGCGAACAGCTCGCTGAGCAAGGGCATGGGCTGCTGCTCATCCAGCTGCAGCGTATGGCGCGCCGCCGGGTTGAGGTAGGTGACCCGCTCGTCCGCGTCGATGAACAGCACCGGGTCCGTATTGGCTTCAACCACTTCGGCCAGGCGACGCTTGTTCTCCTCGGCCTGCACCCGCGCGGTGATGTCGCGCGAGACGCTGACCACCTCCACGACCGCTCCGGTGTAGGTCTCGCGGATGGCCCGACTGGCCGTTTCAAACCACAGGTAACGGCCGTCACGGTGGCGGATACGGTAGGTCATCGTGTGGTAGCCATCGGTCTCCAGCGCATCACGAGCGCGCTGGATCGACCTGGCCAGATCGTGGCCATGGAACAGGCCTTGAGCGAACGTTCCCCGGAGCTCCTCCGGCCAGTAGCCGAGCAATGTCCAGGAGGCCGGCGAGGCGTCGAGGAATCGGCCATCCGGGGTGTGTCGGGAGATGACGTCGGTGGTGTTCTCGGTGATCAGGCGGTACAGGCGCCTTGCCCTGGCGGCTTCCCGCTCGGCCAGCACCTGCTCCGTGGCTTCGCGGCAGCGCGCCAGCACGCGCTGTTCCTGAGGGTCCGGCACGAAGGTCCAGATCAGGATGCGCCCGTCGAACTGCGCCTCGACATCCTCGATGGCTCGGCATTGCTCGAGGCATGCGCGCACCAGCGAGACATGGTTGACCGGCAGGAAGCGCACGACCGAACCAGGTGGCTGATCGGCCAGCAGCGCCAGCAAGGCCGCATTGAGCTCCAGCGGGTCGCCGTTGGAGGCCAGCAACAGACTCGGCTGTGGGTCATGCCCCAGCAGCGGCGAAGCCCGCAGCAGGCTGCTGGCGGTCGCCAGCAGGGTCGAGAGCAGCTCGTGCAACCAGCCCTGCCAATCCAGGCTGACGCCTTCGCGCGCCTCCACCAGCAGCAGGCCGGGCTGGCCAGGCTGCAGGGCCAGGTCGAACACCTGCCCATGGCTGATCGCTGCACGGCGCAGGCGCCCGGACAGCCAGCAGTCGAGCCCGCGCACCTCATCCAGGCTCAGCCTGCCGGCCTGGGCCAATGCGTCGAAGAGTGGCTGGTCACTGGCCTGCATGGGGTCGCCCAGGCCGGGAGGCAGGTGCTGCCCACTGCCTTCGTGACCGTAGATACCCACCTTTTCCAGCCAGCTCAGGTAGTAGACCTGTTGCACTTCGGGGCGGCCGCGCAAGGCACGGCACAAGGCATCGGCTCTAGCAGCCAACGGCACGCCTTCGCGCTGCAGGCGCAACCAGGTATGCAGGCGGACCGGATTCGGGCTCATCAGGGACTCCAGGCGAAAACGGCGACAGCATATATCCCAATCACCCGATCAGGCTCGATGTCTCGGCTATAAACCCGAATAATATAGTATATATACCATACGACTCAGGTATTACTTCCATATTCAATTCGAGTTGTTATATAAAATATGGCAATGATCTGCCGCCCGCCCCCTGACAGGCGGATGATGCAGACCAACAGAGCTAACAATCAGCCACCGGATGCCCAGCATGTCGATCTTCGAACAGGGTCTCGCCCCTGCTGCCGTGAACCACATCGCCCTGTCGCCGCTCAGCTTCATCGAGCGCACCGCCAGCGTCTATCCCGATTACCCGGCCGTGGTCCACGGTTCGATCCGCCGTACATGGGCAGAAACCTACAGCCGTTGCCGGCGCCTGGCCTCTGCCCTGGCCGGGCGCGGTATCGGCAAGGGAGACACGGTGGCGGTGATGCTGCCGAACATTCCCGCCATGCTCGAGGCGCACTTCGGGGTGCCGATGATTGGCGCGGTGCTCAACACCCTCAACGTGCGCCTGGATGCGGAGGCCATCGCCTTCATGCTGCAGCACGGCGAGGCCAAGGTGGTGATCGCCGACCGCGAATTCTTCGACGTGATCCACGCCGCCATCGGCATGCTCGATCACCCGCCGCTGGTCATCGATGTCGACGACCCGGAGTACGGTGAAAGCCAGGCCGTGAGCGACCTGGATTACGAAGCCTTCCTCGCGGAGGGCGATCCCGACTTCGCCTGGCAATGGCCGGAAGACGAATGGCAGGCGATCAGCCTCAACTACACCTCCGGCACCACCGGCAACCCCAAGGGGGTGGTCTATCACCACCGCGGCGCCTACCTGAACGCCCTGGGCAACCAGATGACCTGGGCCATGGGCAACCACCCGGTCTACCTGTGGACGCTGCCGATGTTTCACTGCAACGGCTGGTGCTACCCGTGGACGATCACCGCGCTCGCCGGCGTTCACGTCTTCCTGCGTCGCGTCGACCCGCAGAAGATCCTGACCCTGATCCGTGACGAGCAGGTGACCCACCTGTGCGGCGCGCCCATCGTGCTCAACGCCCTGGTCAACATGCCGGCCGAAGCCAAGGCCGCTATCGATCACCCCGTCAATGCGATGGTCGCCGGGGCCGCGCCACCGGCCAAAGTGATAGGGGCCGTGGAGGAAATGGGCATTCGCGTCACCCACGTCTATGGACTCACCGAGGTGTATGGCCCGGTGACGCTGTGCGCCTGGCATGCGGAATGGGACGCCCTGCCGCTGGAGCGGCGTGCCGAGATCAAAGCCCGCCAGGGCGTCCGCTACCCGACCCTCGAGGGGGTGATGGTCGGTGACCCGAAAACGCTGGAACCGACCCCGCGCGACGGCCAGACCATCGGCGAGATATTCATGCGGGGCAACACGGTGATGAAGGGCTACCTGAAGAACCCCAGCGCCACGGCAGAGGCGTTCGAGGGCGGCTGGTTCCACACCGGCGACCTCGCCGTCTGCCACCCGGACGGCTATGTGGAAATCAAGGATCGCCTGAAGGACATCATCATTTCCGGTGGCGAGAATATTTCCACCATCGAACTCGAAGGCGTGATCTACCGCCACCCCGCCGTCCTGGAGGCGGCTGTGGTAGCCCGCCCGGACGAGAAGTGGGGCGAGACGCCCTGTGCGTTCGTCACCCTCAAGGCCACCCACCCGAACGTGCGCGAGAGCGACATCATCGGCTTCTGCCGTGATCACCTGGCCGGCTTCAAGGTGCCCCGCACCGTGATCTTCACCGACCTCCCGAAAACCTCGACCGGGAAGATCCAGAAGTACGTCCTGCGCGATATCGCCAAGGCCCTCTAGACACTCGCGACTCTGACAAGGCGACGGATTGATTTCCGTCGCCCTGGCGCCCTGCGCCTGAAAAACGGGCAACAACAAAAACAAGGAGCCACACCATGACCCCCACCGAACTCTCCCATGCGCAGCATTGCGAACGTATTCGCGCGAACCCGACATTTCAGCAACTGGTGCGCAGTCGCTCGCGCCTGGCCTGGTCGTTGAGCGCCGCCGTCCTGGGTGCCTATTACCTGTTCATGCTGGTGGTCGCCTTCCACCCGGCCACGCTGCATAGCCCCCTGGGCGAAGGTCGCCAACTGACCGTGGGCATCCCCGTGGCGACCGCGATCATCGTGCTGTCCTGGCTGTGCACCGGTTGGTACGTCTACCGCTCCAACACCCGGTTCGACGCCCTCAGCGCCGAGTTCATGAAGGAGCTGAAATGATGCGGCCGCGCACCTTTGGCCTGGCGTGCCTGTTCCTCGCCCCCATCAGCGCTTTCGCCGCCCCCCTGGTTGCGGAGAAACAACCGATCAACCTGCACGCGATCGCCATGTTCTTCGTGTTCGTCATGGGCACGCTGGCGATCACCTGGTGGGCCGCGCGGCAGACCCGGTCGACCTCGGACTTCTACACCGCAGGAGGCGGCATCAGCGGGTTCCAGAACGGCCTGGCGATCGCGGGTGACTACATGTCCGCCGCTACGCTGCTGGGCTTGTCGAGCCTGGTGTTCGCCAAGGGGTACGACGGCTTCGTCTATACCGTGGCGTTCTTCGTCGGATGGCCGATCATCACCTTCCTCATGGCCGAACGCCTGCGCAATCTCGGTCGCTTCACCTTCGCCGACATCGTTTCCTATCGCCTCGATCAGTCAAGGATCCGAACGTTCGCAGCCCTGGGCTCGCTGACCGTGGTGTGCTGTTACCTGGTGGTGCAGATGGTCGGCGCGGGTCAGTTGATCAAGCTGCTGTTCGGCCTCGAATACACCACCGCGGTGATGGTGGTCGGTGTGCTCATGCTGGTCTACGTGATCTTCGGCGGCATGATCGCCACCACCTGGGTACAGATCATCAAGGCGGTCCTGCTGCTTGCCGGGGGCACGACCCTGGCCGGGCTTTCGCTGTCCAAGTTCGGGTTCAGCCTGGAGAACCTGGCCACCCGAGCGGTGGACGCCCACGCCCTGGGCTGGAACATCATGGGGCCAGGTTCCATGCTGGCCGACCCGATCAACGCGGCCTCCCTGTCGCTTGGCCTGGTGTTCGGCATCGCCGGCCTGCCGCATATCCTGATGCGCTTCTTCACCGTGCCCAACGCCAAGGAAGCCCGCAAGTCGGTGTTCTACGCCACCGGCTTCATCGGCTTCTTCTTCCTGGTCGTCATGGTGCTGGGGTACAGCGCCATCGTCATCGTCGGCACCGACCCGCAGTTCTTCGTCGGCGGAGATATCAAAGGCGCCCTGATCGGCGGCGGCAACATGGTTGCCATGCACCTGGCGAAGGCCGTAGGCGGCAACCTGTTCCTCGGTTTCCTTTCTGCGGTGGCCTTCGCCACCATCCTGGCGGTGGTCTCGGGCCTCGCCCTGGCAGGCGCCTCGGCCATCTCCCATGACCTCTACGCCACCGTGCTGAAGAAAGGCGCCGCAACGGAAGCGCAAGAGATGCGCGTAACCCGCATCGCGACCGTTTGCCTGGGCATCGTCGCAATCGGCCTGGGCATCCTCTTCGAGAAGCAGAACGTCGCGTTCCTCGTCGGCCTGACCTTCGGTATCGCCGCCTCGACCAATTTCCCCGTCCTGATCATGGCCATGTACTGGAAGGACCTGACCACGCGCGGCGCCTTGGCGGGCGGATTCGTGGGGCTGCTGACCGCCCTGGTGCTGGTGATCCTGTCGCCTGCGGTGTGGGTATCGGTACTGGGCAATGCCACGGCGATCTACCCCTACGACCACCCTGCCCTGTTCTCCATGCCGCTGGCGTTTCTCGTCATCGTGGTGGTTTCCAAGCTGGATCGCAGCGCCCGGGCCGCCCGTGAGCGTGCTGCATTCGATGACCAGTTCGTGCGCGCCCAGACCGGTCTGGGGGCCGCTGCCGCCGCCAGCCACTGAACAGGAAAACTCCAGAGGGTGGTTGCTCGTTGGCCACCCGACCTTACGAGCCGCGTACGCGCGGCTCCTTTTTACACCCCGCGCCTGAACGAGGTTACCGATGCCCGAGTACAACGCCCCCCTGCGCGACCTGCGCTTCGTCCTCCACGAGGTGTTCGACGCCCCACGCCTGTGGGCACGCCTGCCGGCCCTGGCCGAGACGGTCGACGGCGAGACCGCCGATGCCATCCTGGAAGAAGCCGCCAAGGTCACCGGCAGCCTGATCGCCCCGCTCAACCGCAGCGGCGATGAGGAAGGTGCACAGTGGGCCAACGGTGCCGTCAGCACGCCGGCCGGCTTCAAGCAGGCCTATGCCACCTACATCGAAGGCGGCTGGGTCGGCCTGTCGGGCAACCCGCAGTACGGCGGCATGGGCATGCCCAAGATGCTCGCCGTGCAGTTCGAGGAAATGCTCTACGCCGCCGGCTCCAGCTTTGCCCTGTATTCGGCGTTGAGTTCCGGCGCCTGCCTGGCCATCGACGCCCATGCCAGCGAAACGCTGAAGAACACCTACCTGCCGCCCATGTACGAAGGCCGCTGGGCAGGCTCCATGTGCCTGACCGAAGCGCATGCCGGCACCGACCTGGGCATCATCCGGACCCGCGCGCAGCCCCAGGCCAACGGCAGCTACGCCATCACCGGGAGCAAGATCTTCATCACCGGCGGCGAGCAGGACCTGACCGAAAACATCATCCACCTGGTGCTGGCCAAGTTGCCGGATGCACCCGCCGGGCCGAAAGGCATCTCGCTGTTCCTCGTGCCGAAGATCAAGGTCGACGCCGACGGTTCGCTGGGGGCGGCCAATGCCGTGAGTTGCGGCTCCATCGAGCACAAGATGGGCATCAAGGCCTCGGCCACCTGCGTGATGAACTTCGAGGGTGCCGAAGGCTACCTGATCGGCGAGGAGAACAAGGGCCTGGCTGCCATGTTCACCATGATGAACTACGAGCGGCTGTCGATCGGTATCCAGGGTATCGGTTGCGCGGAGGCTTCGTACCAGAGCGCCGTCAGCTACGCCCGGGAGCGCATCCAGAGTCGCGCCCCCGGGGGCCCCCAGCAGCAGGACAAACTGGCCGACCCGATCATCGTGCACCCGGATGTGCGCCGCATGCTGCTCTCGATCAAGGCGATGACCGAGGGCGGCCGCGCCTTCGCCTGCTACGTCGGCCAGCAACTGGATCTCAGCAAATTCAGCGACGACGCGGCCGAGAAGCAGGCCGCCGAGAACCTGGTTGCGCTGCTCACGCCCGTGGCCAAGGCCTTCTTCACCGACAGCGGCCTGGAAAGCACGGTACACGGCCAGCAGGTGTTCGGCGGGCACGGCTACATCCGTGAGTGGGGGCAGGAGCAACTCGTACGCGACGTGCGCATCGCCCAGATCTACGAAGGCACCAACGGCATCCAGGCCCTCGATCTGCTCGGCCGCAAGGTCGTCGCCAACGGGGGCGCGGCCCTGCTGCAGTTCACCCGCGAGATCCGCGCCTTCGCCCAGGCCGACGTACCGCATCGCGACGCCCTGCTCGATGCGGTGCAGCGCCTGGAAGACACCGCCGCCTGGCTGCTTCAGCAGGCCAGGGACAACCCCAATGAAGTCGGTGCCGCCTCGGTGGAGTTCCTGCACCTGTTCGGCTACGTCGCCTATGCCTGGCTGTGGTCGCGCATGGCCCAGGTGGCGCTGAGCAAGCGCGGCGAAGACGAGGCCTTCTATGGCGCCAAACTCGCGACTGCGGACTTCTATTTCCGCCGCCTGCTGCCACGGATCCTGAGCCTGGAGGCCACCATCCGTGCCGGTAGTGAGCCCTTGTTCGGCCTCGACGCCGACCAGTTCTGACGATTGAGCGTTACGCGGCCTCGCCTCTGGGGTCCGCGTTTTTTCTTCGCAATCCAGCCCACAGGGTGGATCGCAATACAGGAGTGTTTATGCGTGATGTCGTGATTGTCGCTGCCACCCGCACCGCCATTGGCGCGTTCCAGGGCAGCTTGGCACGGGTTCCTGCGGTGGAACTCGGGGCAACGGTCATACGCAGCCTGCTCGCCCGGGCCGCTCTCGACGGTGCAGTGGTCGACGAGGTGATCATGGGGCACGTGCTCACCGCCGGTGCGGGGCAGAACACCGCGAGACAGGCCGCGCTCAAGGCCGGCCTGCCGCACACCGTGCCGGCGATGACCCTGAACAAGGTCTGCGGCTCGGGCCTCAAGGCGGTGCAGCTGGGCTACCAGGCCATTGCCTGCGGTGATGCCGAGGTGATCATTGCCGGTGGGCAGGAAAGCATGAGCCTGGCGCCCTACGTCATTCCCCAGGCGCGTACCGGGCTGCGCATGGGGCACCAGCAGGTGATCGACACGATGATCCAGGATGGCCTGTGGGATGCGTTCAACGATTACCACATGGGTATCACGGCCGAAAACCTGGCCGAACAGTACGGGATCTGCCGTGACGAGCAGGACATCTTCGCGGCCACCTCGCAGCGACGTGCGAGCGCGGCCATCGACAGCGGCCGCTTCGATGCGGAAATCACCCCGGTGCAGGTTCCCCAGCCCAAGGGCGAGCCGATCGTTTTCGCCCGTGACGAGCAGCCGCGCGACGGCACCACACACGCCAGCCTGGGCAAGCTGCGCGCGGTGTTCAAAGCCGATGGCAGCGTCACGGCAGGCAACTCATCGACGCTCAATGACGGCGCCGCCGCCGTGGTGCTGATGAGCGCCGACAAGGCCGCGGCGCTGGGCCTGCCGACGATGGCCCGTGTCGTCGCTGCCGCCGGGGCGGGTGTCGACCCGGCGATCATGGGGGTCGGCCCGGTCTTCGCCACCTGCAAGGTGCTGGAAAAGGCCGGCTGGCAGCTCGAGGACGTAGACCTCATCGAGGCCAACGAAGCCTTCGCCGCCCAGGCCCTGGCCGTTGCCCGCGAGCTGCGCTGGGACAGCGCCAAGGTCAACGTCAATGGCGGCGCCATCGCCCTGGGCCACCCGATTGGCGCCTCCGGCTGCCGAATCCTGGTCACCCTGCTGCACGAAATGCAGCGCAGTGGCGCGCGCAAAGGCCTGGCCACGCTCTGTGTCGGCGGTGGCCAGGGCATCGCACTCGCCGTCCAGCGCGACTAGCAAAACCAACCCCCTCGCGCCCGGCCCTCACCGGGCGTGCGGGACCGTCGTTCCTCCAATAAAAACAAAAGGACTTCACCATGCATCACAGACCACGCCAACTGCCTCGCCTGCTGCTGGCCGCGGGCATCACGAGCCTCGGTGTCCCGGCCCATGCCGCCTTCCTCGAAGAGAGCAAGGCCAGCCTGGAACTGCGCAACTTCTACTTCAACCGCGACTTCCGCCAGGAAGGCGCCCCCCAAGCGAAGGCCGAAGAGTGGGCGCAGGGCTTTCTGCTGCGCTACGAATCCGGTTTCACCGACGGCACCGTCGGTGTCGGGGTCGATGCCATCGGCCTGCTCGGGGTCAAGCTCGACTCCAGCCCCGAACGCGCGGGCACCGGGCTGCTCCAGCGGGATCGAGAAGCGCCACGGCGCGCCCAGGACGCCTACTCCGACCTGGGGCTGACGGCCAAATTGCGCGCCTCCCAGAGCGTTCTGAAAATCGGCACCCTGACCCCCAAGCTGCCCGTATTGATGCCCAACGACTCACGCCTGCTGCCGCAGACCTTTCGCGGGGGCCAGCTGAACATGCGCGAGATCGAAGGGCTGACCCTCGACACGGGGCGCCTCACCCAGGTCAACCAACGGGACTCCAGCGACCATGAAGACATGGCCGTCACCACGGCCGTCGGTGTGAAGGGCATTCGCACGCGCCATGGCACGAGCGATGCGTTCGACTTCGCCAGCCTCACTTACGCCTGGAACAACAACCTGAGCACCGGCTACAGCTACGGCGCCCTGGACAATATCTATCGTCAGCACTACGTGACGCTCAACCATGTCCTGGCGCTCGACGGTGGCCAGTCGTTGAAGAGCGATATCCGCTTCGCCCGCTCCACGGGCGATGGCGGGAGCAACGTCGACAACCGCGCGCTCGGCGCCCTGTTCACCTACGGTATCGGCGGTCATGCAGTTGGCGTCGGCTATCAGCGCATGAGCGGCGATACCGGGTTTGCCTACATCAACGGCGCGGATGCGTACCTGGTCAACTTCGTGCAGATCGGAGACTTCGCCAGCAAGGATGAAACCTCCTGGCAGGCCCGCTACGACTTCAACTTCGCCGCGCTCGGCATTCCGGGCCTGACCTTCATGACCCGCTACCTCAGCGGCGACGGCGTCGATCTGGGCGCCGGCAAGCCGGAGGGCCGCGAATGGGAACGCGACACCGACATCGCGTACGTATTCCAGGAGGGGCCGCTGAAGAATCTCGGCGTCAAATGGCGCAATGCAACGGTCAGGTCCACGCACTTTGGCAATGACCTGGACGAAAACCGCCTGATCCTCAGCTACAGCATTGCGCTCTGGTGACACGCCGGCCGCTCGAAGAGTGGTAACGAGCGGATCGTTATCACTCGCGGGAATCGTAGCTGGAACTGCCCTGGCGCCGAGCTGCAACGCATGCCCGTGATGCCTTATTGCGCCGCTGGGCTACGCTTTAGCAGCCAGTCTGTGCCTAGGGAGGAACGGCATGAACATTCGCCAGAAAATGGTTGCTTCAGGAGCCATCAGCGTCATCGCCGCCGCCCTGCTCGGCGGCATCGGCTTCTTGGGCCAGACCCGCCTCGCCGACGCGCTGGCCGAGAACGAGCTGAGCGTCAGCGCGCTGCGCAACCACCTGGAGGGCGACATGATGCACGACGCCCTGCGTGCCGACGTGCTTGCCGCCTTCGTCGCCGAACCGGGCGACAGCGCTGCAGCCAACCAGGTGCGCCAGGACCTCAAGGAGCACAGCGACTGGTTCCGCAAGGCCATGAGCGAGAACGCCAGCCTACCCCTGAGTGCGGACATCAAGCGCGCCATCGGCGATTCGCAGCCGGCGCTGGAGTCCTATATCACCGCCGCCGAGAAGATCATCGACCACGCCTTGCGCGACCCGGCCGCGGCCCGCGCCGAATTGCCGGCCTTCAATACCACCTTCGGCGAACTGGAAGAACGCAACGAAGCCCTCAGCAGCCTGATCGAGAGGCACGCTAAAGAAGCGCGCGACGCCAGCGAGGCCGCGGTGAGCCAGGCGGCCATGTGGCTGGTCGGCGGCATCCTCGTCGTCTGCCTGGCGTTGTGCCTGGCCACCAGCCAACTGATGCGCACCGTGCTGCGCCCGCTGGAGAAGACCGTCGCCGCTGCCCGCGCGATCGCCCAGGGCAACCTGCGCAACGTCATCAGCGTCGACAGCAATGACGAGGCCGGCCAGTTGCAGCAGGCGCTGGCGGACATGCAGAACAACCTGCGCCAGATGATCGCCGACATCCGCCAGGAGAGCGAGGAACTGCGGGGCACGGCGCACACCCTCAGCGATACTTCGCGCGGCATCGTCGACGGCGCCAGCGAGCAGGCCGACAGCGCCACCAGCATGGCCGCGGCGATGGAGGAAATGATCGCCAACATCGCCCAGATCGCCGAGCACGCGCGCAACGCCCAGGGCATCTCCGCGCACTCCGAAGGCCTGGCCAGCAATGGCGGCCAGGTGATCCTCGGCGTCGTCGACGGCATGAACCGCATCGCCGACGCGGTGAACAGCTCATCCAGCACCATCACCGCGCTGGGCCGCTCCTCGGAGGAGATCCACTCCATCATCCAGGTGATCAAGAGCATCGCCGAGCAGACCAACCTGCTGGCGCTCAACGCCGCCATCGAAGCCGCGCGGGCCGGCGAGGCGGGTCGCGGCTTCGCCGTGGTGGCCGACGAAGTGCGCAACCTCGCGGCACGCACGGCGCAGTCCACCCAGGAAATCACCGGCATGATCGAACGCATCCGCGAAAGCACCGAACAGGCAGTCAGCAGCATGCAGACCGGGGTGACGCGGGTGAACGACGGCGTCTCCCTGGCGACCCAGGCCGGCACCTCCATCAGCGAGATCCGCAACGGCGCCCACCGCGCTGCCGAGGTGGTCGAGGAGATTTCCCAGACCATCGACGAGCAATCGCGGGCCAGCAGCGAGGTGGCCCAGCGGGTGGAGACCATCGCCCGCATGTCGCGGCAGAACACCGAGGCGATGCACGAGCTGGCCGACGCCGCGCAACGCCTCGACAACGTGGCCGAGGCCATGCAGTCCTCGGTGGCGCGCTTCCAGGTGTGAGCGCGCCTCCGTAGGAGCGAACTTGGTGGCTAGGTCTGCGTTGCCAGAAGATTCCGAGTCCAGCTGATTGCCGAGTTCTGCTGATACTAAAGGGGGCATTTGGCCGCTGCTCCAACCTCTGCGCCAGCATCTTCATCGATGTGCGTATCGCGCTCGGGGCGCAGCGGCATCCGTAGGGTGGCGTAGAGCGAAGCGAAACCCACGCGGTGGGCGTGCCAGGGAGCCGTGTATGCCCGGAAAGCACCGTGCTTGAGGCTTCGCATCACGCTCACAACAGCAAACGCAGACAGAGCCAATTCATTCGCCCCCCCATCGCGCGACCGTAGGCCGGGTGAAACCCGCGATCCTCGATGCGACCTGCCGTCGAGTTGTCCCCGACCTACGCTGCATGCCCCCAGACGAAAAACGACCAGGCCGCCCGAAGGCGGCCTGGTCGTTTCATGGTGCTGCGCAGCACCGGGGCTCAACCGGCGGCCTGCACCGCCTCCAGCAGCGTCGGCAGCGGCAGCGCCTGGGCGGCCGAGATGGTCAGGGCCACGCGACTGCCGGCGGCACCGACCCACTGGCCGAGGCTTTGCTCGGGCATCTGCATGGCGTTGAACTGGGCGTCCAGCCGCTTCAGGTCACCCGCCGCCTCGATGGCCGAGTGCAGCGCCTTCGGGTCCATGGCCTGGGCGGTGTTGACGCTGATGGCGGTGTTGATACCGGCCGCATCCACCGTCTGCTGCAAGTTGCCGAACGGCAGCTCGGCGCCGTTGAACTCGACGCTGAAACGCTTGGTGTTGGCGGTCGCGTTGATGCTCAGCAGCAACGCCCCCGCGCCCATCGCCTGTGCGGTGTTGACCTTGATGTGGGTATTGGTGCCAGCGGCTTCGATGGCAGCGAGCAGGCCCTTGTCATCGAGCTGGCCGCCATGGAATGACAGCGCCAGGTGGGTGCCATCGCCTGCGGCCTGCATGACCGCCTGCAGGGTTTCGTCCTTGACGGCCTGGGCCGAGTTGATGCCGATGGCGGTGCTGCCGGCGGCTCGCTCGACGGCCTGGAGAACGTTCGCCTCCAGCAGTTGCGCGCCGTTGAACTCCACGCCCAGCCCACCTTCCCGGGACGCGGCATCGATGATGCCGAGCAGGCGTCCGATGGGCACCGCGTGACCCGCATTGATGTCGATGCCGACCTGGCGCCCGGCGGCGTCGACCAGTTGGCGCAGAGCCTCGTCATCGGCTTGCGCGCCATTGAAGCTGACCTTCACCTGCTTGCCGTGGCCGGCGGCGTTGATGACCGCGAGCAGTGCGCTGGTGTTGACGTTCTGGCCCTTGCCGATCTCGATGGCGGTGCGCTCGCCAGCGAAGCTGGTGGCCTGTTGCAGGTTGCGCGGGGTCAGCCGGGCGCCATCGAAGCCCAGCACCAGTTGCTTGTCGCTGCCGGCGGCGCTGACCACCGAGAGCAGGTCACCGATGTCCAGGCCGTGGGCGGCGTTGAAGGCGATGGTGGTGTTGTCGCCCGCCGCCTGGATGACCTGGCGCAGGACGTTGATACCGACGGATGCGTCGAATTGCAGAGCAAGCTTCATCTGGGGACTCCTTCTGGCTTCCTCCTCGGGGCGACGGACAACCATAACGTCCGTCCCCGGCAGGGCAAGGCCAGGGGATGCCCAGGATGCGAGGGGGGATTCGGAGAACGCCGACATCCACAGGGGCAATCGTCGTAGGCCATCACTCCCAGACGTCGTTCACCCCCATCCGCTCGTTGCCTTCACGCCCCAGCTCACGCCCATCGCGTGCCTGCACCAGCGACTGTCCGAACTCAACCTGTTCACCATTCACGCGGTTGTGGGCCGGGGCGTCGCGGGTCGGGCTGAGCAACAGGCGCTGCTGGTCGAGGTGGCGCACGCGGGTGCCGGCGGGGTAGTCCCAGTCGCCCAGCGCGTACGGCGCGGCCAATCGCCCATCCCAGCGCAGCAGGTTGCGGTCGCCATCGAGCATCAGGTTCAGCTCCAGCAGGCTCATGCCCTCCAGCGGCAGCGGCCCGGCGCTGTCGGAAACCCGCAGGGTCCAGCCGTAACCGTTGCCGTAGACCAGGCTGCCCAGCGGCCACTCCAACCCGAACAGCCGGCTGCCGGGCACCAGCGGGCAACGGTCGAAGCGCCAGCGCGACGGCTGCAAACGCTCCTCGATCTCGCGGCGGTACTCCACCCAGTCGTTGCCCGCGCAGGGCCAGCCCTCGACGACGCTGTCCTGCACCAGGCGCATGCGCGAGAACGAGTGGTGCAGCGGCAGCTCCATGGCGTCCACCTCCAGGCCCAGCACGCGCTGCGGCCTGGGCAGCCAGGCCTCGATCAGGCTGTCCAGGCCGTGGGGCTGCGGCTGGTCCTGCCAGTCCAGGGGCTCGAAGGTATCCAGGCGCACCTGGCTGCCGGCGGGGAACAGCAGCTCGCCCAGTTGCAGGTCCTGCACGAGGCGCGGGTTGAGGGCGTCGTGCCTGGCCTGCATCTCGGCTTCCATCTGCCGCTCCTGCCAGAGAATCAGCACGCCCAGCGCGGCGAAGCACATCAGCAGGACGCCCAGCACGCCATAGCGCCAGGGCCGTGCCAGGACGTGACCACGCGAGCGCGGCAACGCCAGCGCCAGCGACAGGGCCAGCAGCCCGGGCACGGACAGCACGGCCAGCAGCACGGCGATGCCGAAGATCAGGATGAACGTGGGATCGGGGCCGAAGATCATTGCGGATGCACCCTCCATGGACAGGCGGCGCGACATGCTCGCAGATCGCCCGGCAGCGCGCCACGCCCGGTGCGCGCCGCCCATGAAAAGGCCCGGCGCGAAGGCCGGGCCCGGGTGATGCGTGGCGAGGTCAGCCGGCGGCGCAGGCCTGTTTGGCCCGCGCGGCGCTGGACAGCTTCAGGCGGTAGCAGCCCGCCATCACCAGCAGCCACACCGGAATGGCGTAGACCGACACCTGGATACCGGGGATCAGCAGCATCACGCCGAGGATGAAGACCACGAAGGCCAGGCACAGCCAGTTGCCGTAGGGCGACCAGAGGGCGCGGAAGGCGGTGCGGGTGCCCTGACGGTCCATGTGCTGGCGGAACTTGAGGTGCGAGTAGCTGATCATCGCCCAGTTGATCACCAGCGCCGCCACCACCAGCGACATCAACAGCTCCAGCGCGTTGTGCGGCACCACGTAGTTCACCACCACGGAGAGGAAGGTCACCAGCGCCGAGACCACCAGCGCACGCACCGGCACGCCGCGCTTGTCGACCCGCGCCAGGGACTTCGGCGCATCGCCCTGCTCCGCCAGGCCGACCAGCATGCGGCCGTTGCAGTAGGTGCCGCTGTTGTAGACCGAGAGCGCCGCAGTGAGCACCACGAAGTTCAGCAGGTGGGCGGCGGCGTCGCTGCCGATCAGCGCGAAGATCTTCACGAACGGGCTGCCGCTGTAGGGATCGCCGGCGCTGTTGATGCTGGCCAGCAGCGCGTCCCAGGGGCTCAGCGAGAGCAGCACCACCAGGGCGCCAACGTAGAAGATGAGGATGCGCCAGATCACCTGGTTGATCGCCTTGGGGATCACCTGGCCGGGCTTCTCGGCCTCGGCGGCGGTGAAGCCGAGCATCTCCAGCCCACCGAAGGAGAACATGATGAAGGCCATCGCCATCACCAGCCCGCCGACGCCGTTGGGGAAGAAGCCGCCATGGGCCCAGAGGTTGGACACGGTCGCCTGCTCGCCGCCGGAGCCGCTGAACAGCAGCCAGCAGCCGAGCACGATCATGCCGACGATGGCCACCACCTTGATCATGGCGAACCAGAACTCGGCCTCGCCGAACAGCTTCACGTTGGCCAGGTTGATGGCGTTGACCAGCACGAAGAAGGCCGCCGCCGTCGCCCAGGTGGGCACCTCGGGCCACCAGAAGTGGATGTACTTGCCCACGGCGGTGAGTTCGGACATGCCGACCAGGATGTACAGCACCCAGCAGTTCCAGCCCGAGAGGAAGCCGGCGAAGCCGCCCCAGTACGTGTGGGCGAAATGGCTGAAGGAGCCGGCGACCGGCTCGGCGACGATCATCTCGCCGAGCTGGCGCATGATCAGGAAGGCGATGAAGCCGCAGATGGCGTAGCCGAGGATCATCGACGGGCCGGCGGACTTGAGCACCCCGGCCGAGCCGAGGAAGAGCCCGGTGCCGATGGCGCCCCCGAGGGCGATCAGCTGGATGTGGCGATTCTTCAGGCCGCGCTGGAGCGTGCCCTGGGATTGCATGTCGTGCATGGCGTCACCTTTTGTTGTTTTCGTGACGAAAATCGGACCCGCAGCGCTTGTGGCGCGACGGAATGGCAAGGCGGGTGGACCTTTCAGCGGGCGTCGGGCGGCACCTCCCCGGGGGAACGGAGGGGACGGGCACGACGCGTCGCGTTGACAGGGATGCACGCCGGGGCCGGCAGGTCACAGGCGGTGGCGGATACGGGGAGGCCGGGCGCACGGGCGCCCGGTTGCAAGGCTGGGGTCATCGAGGACCTCCGGGTGTTGTTGTCATGGGCGTGCTCGATGGCCGGCACGCGTGGCGGGGCCATCACACCCGCCCGGGCGCCGCGAGACAAGGCACAGTTGCGTGCCGAAACTGTGTGGGCCGAGCCGGGCGGCGGAAGCTTTTCCTTACGCCTGCGGCGCCCCCGCGGCCGGCGCGGGCCCGGCGGGCGTTGGCGTCATGAATTGTTGACAGCGCGGTGCGCCGGCTTGACGCGGCGGCACCGGGCTCAGTGCTGCAGATGGCCGTAGAGCTTGGCGTAGAGCCCGCCGTCGGCGATCAGGCGCTGGTGGTCGCCATCCTCGGCGATGTGCCCGCCGTCGAACACCAGCACCCGGTCCGCCTGCTTAACCGCCGACAGGCGGTGGGCGATGATCAGCGTGGTGCGCCCCTCGAGGAAGCGCGCCAGGGCCTGGTGCAGGGCGTACTCGGTGGCGGCGTCGAGGGCAGAGGTGGCTTCGTCGAGGATCACCACGCGCGGGTCCGCCAGCACCATGCGCGCGATCGCCAGGCGCTGGCGCTGGCCACCGGAGAGGCGCACGCCGGAACGGCCGACCACGCTGTCCAGACCCTGCGGCAGCGCGCGGATGGTGTCGGCCAGTTGGGCGATCTCCAGCGCACGCCAGCAGGCCTCGTCGCTGCGCTCGCGGCCCAGGGTGAGGTTGGCGCGCACGCTGTCGTTGAACAGCGCCGGGTGCTGCAGCACCACCGCGACGTTCTCGCGCACGCGCTCCAGGCCGATCTCCTCCAGGCTGGCGCCGCCGAAGCGGATGGTCCCGGCCTGGGGGCTGTAGAGGCCCAGCAGCAGTTGCACCAGGGTGCTCTTGCCGCCACCGCTGGCGCCGACGATGGCGACCTTCTCGCCAGGGGCGATGGACAGGTCGAGGCCATCGAGCACCGGCTCGTCGCGGCCATAGCCGAAGCGCAGCCCTTCCACCTGCACGCCCACCGTGTCGCGCCCGGCGAAGGGGTCGACACGGCCGGCGTACTGCGGCTCGTCGGCACGCGCCAGCAGCTCGTTGATGCGCGCCAGGGCACCACCGGCGGCGTAGTAGGAATACTGCAGGCCGAGCAGCTGCTCCACCGGGCCGATCATGAACCAGAGGTAGCTGAACACCGCCAGCATCTGGCCGATGGACAGGTCCGAGAACAGCACGGTGAGCATGGCCGCGGCGCGGAACACGTCGATGCCGAACTGGAACAGCAGGCCGCTGGTGCGCCCGGCGGCATCGCTCTTCCACTGCGAGGCGACGGCGTAGTCACGCACCTCCTTCGCGCGCAGGCCGAGGCGACCGAGGAAGAAGCCCTGGCGGTTGCCGGCGCGCACTTCCTGGATGGCTTCCAGGGTCTCGGTCAGCGCCTGGGTGAAGCGCGAGGTGCTGTCGTTCTCCAGCTTCTTCAGGTGCTTCACACGCTTGCCCAGTTGCACCGTGGACCAGATGACCAGCGGGTTGAACAGCAGGATCAGCAGCGCCAGCTTCCAGTGCATCCACACCAGGATGCCGGCGGTGCCGGCGAGGGTGAGCATGGCCACCAGGAAGCGGCTCAGGGTCTCGCCGATGAATTTGTCGAGGGTGTCCAGGTCGGTGACCAGGTGGGCGGAGACGGTGCCGCCGCCCAGGCTCTCGTACTCGCCCAGGGAGATGCGCTTGAGGCGTTCGATCAGGCGGATGCGCAGGCGGTAGACGATGTCCTTCGACAGCCGCGCGAACAGCCGCGCCTGCAGCACGTTGAACACCAGCGCCAGGCTGCGCAGCAGCAGGGTGGTGACCAGCATCAGGCCGATGTAGCCGGCGGCCACCTGCCAGCCGTCGGGCAGGAAGTGGTCCATGAACTTCAGTGCGGCGTCGCCCTGCCTGAGCAGCACCTCGTCCACCAAGAGCGGCAGCAACAAAGGGATCGGCACGCTGCAGAGGGTGGCCAGCACCGCCACCAGGTTGGCCAGCCACAGGGCCTTGCGATGGCGCAGGGCGAGGCGGCGGATCTCCGCCCAGCTCAGGCGGTCAGGCATGGGTCGCGCGCTCCAGCCAGCGGGCCAGCAGCGGCGCGAGCTCCTCCAGGCCCTGGTAGCCGTTGGTCAGCAGCGCCAGCTGGCCGTCGCGCTCGGCGAGCAGCGTGGGGAAGCCGGCGATGCCCAGGTCCTGCACCCAGGTGAAGTCCTCGGCGGTGGCCTGGTGCGCGGCGGCGCCATCGAAGGCCTCGGCGAACTCGATGCGCGGGATGCCGGCCGTCTCGGCCAGCGCCACCAGCACCGCCGCCTGGGTCACGTCGCGGCCCTCGGCGTAGAAGGCGTGCTGGATCAGCTTGACCAGCGGCCAGGTCGCCTCCTCGTGCAGGCTGCGAGCGGCCACCAGCGCACGGCACACCGGCTCGGTGTCGTAGACGAAGCCGTCCGGCAGCGCCCCGTCGAAACGGAAGGGCTGGCCGGTGGCGTCACGCACCGCGTGCCAGTGCTCGAGGATGTAGCGCCGGGTGTTGGGATCGAGCGAGGCACCCTGCCCGGTACGCAGGCCACCAGCCACCAGGTGCATGGGCACGCCGGCCGCGCGGGCCTGCTCGGCGAGGGCGTCGGCGACCGGGGCGAACCCCCAGCACCAGGAGCACATCGGGTCCATCACGTAGAGCAGGCGGGTCCTGGCCATCGTTTCTCTCAACTCTCCATGGGCTGGCGCGGGTTGCGACCGATCGGGTGCGGCAGGTTGCGCTGCCTGGCCAGTTCGATCTGCTTCTGCCGCTCACGGGCACCGGCGCGGGTCTTCTCGCTCAGGCTGTCCCAGCAATGCGGGCAACTGATGCCGGGGGCGTAATGGGGCGACTGGCGATCCTCGACCGAGATCGGGTTGCGGCAGGCGTGGCACTGGTCGAAGTCGCCTTCGGAAAGATCGTGGCGCACGGTGACGCGGTTGTCGAAGACGAAGCAGTCCCCGCGCCAGAGGGTCTCGGCCTCGGGCACCTCTTCCAGGTACTTGAGGATGCCGCCCTTGAGGTGGAAGACCTCCTCGAAGCCCTCACCCAGCATGTAGGCCGAGGCCTTCTCGCAGCGGATGCCGCCGGTGCAGAACATCGCGACCTTCTTGTGCACAGCCGGGTCGTAGTGCTGGCGGATGTAGTCGGGAAACTCGCGGAAGGACTTGGTCTTCGGATCGACCGCGCCCTCGAAGGTGCCGATGGCCACTTCATAGTCGTTGCGGGTGTCGATCAGCAGCACCTCGGGGTCGCTGATCAGGGCATTCCAGTCCTGCGGCTCGACATAGGTGCCGACGCGCTGGTTGGGATCGACGCCGGGCACGCCCAGGGTGACGATCTCCTTCTTCAGCTTGACCTTGGTGCGGTAGAACGGCTGCTCGTCGCAGTAGGACTCCTTGTGGTCGAGGTCGGCGAAGCGCGGGTCGACCTTGAGCCAGGCCAGCAGCGCATCGATGCCCTCGCGCGTGCCGGAGACGGTACCGTTGATGCCCTCCTCCGCCAGCAGCAGCGTGCCCTTGATGTCGTTCTCGAGCAGGGTCTTGAGCAGGGGTTCGCGCAGGGCAACGTAATCTTTCAGGGAGACGAACTTGTAGAGCGCCGCGACGACGATCCGGGACATGGGGACTTCCTCCAGTGGTCGCCCACGCAAAGGGCGGACCGGGTAACAGAAACGACAGCGCCGGCTGGGCCGGCGCTGGGGGCGGATTCTAGCAAAAAGCGCAACCGGACGGCTGCGTGAAAAGGTCTCAGGCGACTTGCGGCGCTGGCGCCAAGGCCCCTGTGGGAGCGAATTCATTGGCGATGACCGCGACGCCGGCCTTCGCGGTTGAAACCGCTCCCACAAAGAGCATCAGGGCACCTGCGGCCTCAATGATCGTGCTTGCTGCCACCCTTGCAGGTGGGCGAATCCGGCACGGCGCCTTGCGCGGCCCACTCCTCGGGGTGTAGGTGTGCAGGGCCAGGGCATGGAACTGCCCCATCAGCTCACCCAGCGAGCCATAGGCCTTCTGGTGCCGCTTGACCGCGTTGAGCCCGGCGAACACCGGGCTGACGATCACCGCCTTGTAGTGGGTCTCCAGGCCGCGGCTGTGCATGTGGCTCTCGTCCAGCACCTCCAGGTGCTGGGGCTCGAGGGCCGCGAACGCGGCGAGGATTCGATCACGCATGCTCATGCAGGGCTCCGCTTACTTCTTCTTCTGGTCCTTGGGGGCCAGTTCGCTGGTCATGTCGGCCAGCAGCTTGTTCACTTCCGGCACGGCCGCTTCCAGGCGCGACTGGGTCAGTTGGGCGGACTGCGCGGTGAGGGTCGGCATCTTTTCCAGCACCTTCTTGCCCAGGGGCGATTCGTAGAAGGCGATCAGGTCCTTCAGCTCCGGCTCGGTGAAGTTGGTGGTGTAGATCTTCACCAGCTCGGGCTTGAGCTTGTCCCAGCCCACGGCCTTGTCGAGGGCGGTGTTGGCCTTGGCCTGGTAGCTCTCCAGCGCGGCTTTCTTGTCCGCCGGCGCGCCGCTCTGCTCGAAGCGCTGGGCGAACATCTGCTGCACCTGGCCGTAGACCGGCACGGTGAGCTTGTCGGCGTGGGCGAGCTTGAGGAAGCGCTCAGCGTTGGCGGCATGACTGGCGGCATCGGCCAGCGCCTGGCCACTGGCGCAGGCGATCAGGACGGCGGTGCAAAGTACGCGAAGCTTGGTCATCGGTATTCCTTTGTCTGAGCGGTTACGGGGGTCACCCGAGGGCGGATCATTCTGCGCCCGAGCCCATGGGGAGCTCAAGCGACGAGGACGTGTGCCGGATCACGGCCGAACTGTGGATGGGTGCACTCCAACGGTCTATTGTCAAAATGCCATCACTTGCTCATGCTAGCGGCCTCTGGGCATCCTTGCGCGTCAATAAAACGCTGTCAGCCCACCGACACATCGCCCCTTTGGGCCACCTGTCGCGCGCAATGTTCCCTCGCCCCCGAAATTGGAAGCTGCATCCCTACATGGACGTGTCCGATGACTAGCCACATCTCCGCACTGGTGCCGCACGGGTCGGCGACGTTGTGCGACCCCCAGGGCCGGCTGGACCCGTCCGCCATCGGCTGGTCGAACCGCCCGCGCCTGGACTGCGCGATGCCCGGCAACGTCGGCCGGCGCAAGCGCTGGAACCACTGGTGCATCACCACCCCGCAGTGGGTGCTGTCGCTGACGCTCGCCGACCTCGACTACATCGGCTATTGCGGCGCCTACTTCCTCGACATGGAAACCGGCCTCGCGGTGAATCACTCCCAGTTGCGCCTGCTCGGCCGAGGCTGCCGCCTGCCCGACACGCCCCTGGAGAGCTACGAATTCCAGCACCCGCGCCTGCACCTGAAAGTGGATGAGCACCCCGGACGGGCACGCATCACCGTCGCCGTGCCCGATATCGGTGGCCAGCCGCTGCAGGCCGCGCTCGACGTGCTGCGCCCGCTGCACCTGGATTCGGTGAACCTCGTCGCCCCCTTCCCCGGTCGCGGCTTCCACGCCAGCAGCCGCCAGCTCGGCCTGCCCGCCAGCGGCAGCGTGCAACTGGGCAACCGCCATTTCGACTGCCAGGCCGGACAGAGCTTCGCCGCCCTCGACTTCGGCCGTGGCGTCTGGCCCCTGCACAGCCAGTGGACCCGCGCCGCCTTTGCCACCAGCGGCGGCATCGCCGGCAACTTCGGAGCCGGCTGGACCGACGCCAGCGGCCTGACCGAGAACGCCCTGTGGTTCGGCGGCGAGCTGTCCAAGCTGGACCGCCCGGTGCGCATCGAACAGGCCCAGAGCAACCCTCTCGCGCCCTGGCAGCTGGGCACCGAATGCAACCGCGTGCAGCTCACCTTCACCCCGCGCCAGCTGCACCAGGCCAACCCCCGCCTCGGGCCGCTCTACGCCGACACCCGCCAGTGGTTCGGCCGCTTCGACGGCGTGCTGCGCGGCCCCACCGGCGAACGCGTGCCGGTGGACAACGCCATGGGCTGGCTCGGCACCACCCACGCACGCTGGTAATAGCGCCACGGCGGAACCCCATGCTCCATCCGCGGCCTAAACTGCGGAAAATCCTTTCTGGAGCATGTGCAAATGAGCCGTACCGAAACAGACAGCCTGGGGCCAGTCGAAGTCGCCGAAGACGCCTACTGGGGCGCCCAGACCCAGCGCTCGCTGGAGAACTTCGCCATCGGCGTCGAACGCATGCCGCTGGCGGTGGTGCACGGCCTGGCCCTGATCAAGAAGGCCGCCGCGCGGGTCAACGGCCGCAACGGCACCGTCTCCCCGGACATCGCCCGGCTCATCGAACAGGCGGCTGACGAAGTGCTCGCCCACCGCCACGACGACCAGTTCCCCCTGGTGGTGTGGCAGACCGGCAGCGGCACCCAGAGCAACATGAACGTCAACGAGGTCATCGCCGGTCGCGCCAACGAACTGGCCGGCGGCCAGCGCGGCGGCAAGAGCCCGGTGCACCCGAACGACCACGTCAACCACGCGCAGAGCTCCAACGACAGCTTCCCCACCGCCATGCACATCGCCGTGGCCCGGGCGGTGAACGACGAGCTGCTGCCGGCCCTCGCCGAACTCACCGGCGGCCTCGCCGAGCAGGCCGCGCGGCATGCCCACCTGGTGAAGACCGGGCGCACCCACATGATGGACGCCACGCCCATCACCTTCGGCCAGGAGCTCTCCGCCTTCGTTGCCCAGCTCGACTACGCCGAGCGCGCCATCCGCAACGCCCTGCCGGCGGTCTACCAACTGGCCCAGGGCGGTACCGCCGTCGGCACCGGGCTCAACGCGCCCCACGGTTTCGCCGAGGCCATGGCGGCCGAGCTGGCGGCGCTGGCCGGGCTGCCCTTCGTCTCCGCCCCCAACAAGTTCGCCGCCCTCGCCGGGCACGAGCCGCTGGTGGCGCTCTCCGGTGCGCTCAAGACCCTCGCCGTGGCGCTGATGAAGATCGCCAACGACCTGCGCCTGCTGGGCTCCGGCCCCCGTGGCGGCCTGGCGGAAGTGAGGCTGCCGGCCAACGAGCCGGGCAGCTCGATCATGCCCGGCAAGGTCAACCCGACCCAGTGCGAGGCGCTGTCGATGCTCGCCTGCCAGGTGATCGGCAACGACACCACCATCAGCCTCGCCGCGAGCCAGGGCCACCTGCAGCTCAACGTGTTCAAGCCGGTGATCGCCCACAACCTGCTGCAGTCCATCCGCCTGCTGGCCGACGGCTCGCGCAACTTCCAGCGCCACTGCGTGGCCGGCATGGAGCCCGACGCGGCGCGCATGGCCGAGCACCTGGAGCGTGGGCTGATGCTGGTCACCGCACTCAACACCCACATCGGCTACGACAAGGCCGCGCAGATCGCCAAGAAGGCCTACGGCGAGGGCACCACCCTGCGCGAGGCGGCGCTGGCGCTGGGCTTCGTCAGCGCCGAGGACTTCGACGCCTGGGTCCGCCCGGAAACCATGCTGGAGGCCGGCCAGCATGGTTGAAGCCACCAAGCACGGCGCCACGCCCCTGGAAGGCGACGGCAAGCGCATCCTCATGATCTTCGGTTCGCCCAAGGACAACAGCCTGTGCAACGCCCTTGGCGAAGCCTATGCCCAGGGCGCCCGCAGCGAAGGCCACGTGGTGCGCCTGCTCAAGCTCGGCGAGATGGCGTTCGACCCGGTGCTGCACCAAGGCTACGACCAGAGCCAGGCCCTGGAGCCGGACCTGCTGGAGGCCCAGCGGCAGATCCATTGGGCCGAGCATCTGGTGTTCGTCTACCCGGTCTGGTGGGGCGGCGTGCCGGCCCTGCTCAAGGGCTTCTTCGACCGCGTATTCCTCCCCGGTTTCGCCTTCCGCTACCGCGGCGTGCGCTCCTGGGAAAAGTTGCTGGAAGGCCGCACCGCCGACCTGCTGGTGACCCTGGACACGCCGCCCTGGTACTTCCGCTGGATCTACGGCGCCCCCGGGCACCGGCAGATGACCCGCACCATACTAGGCTTCTGCGGCATCAAGACCCGCCGCCTGGCCGAATTCGCCCCGGTTCGCTCCTCCTCCGAGGAACAGCGCCAGGCCTGGCTGCGCAAGGCGGAAACCCTGGGGACCCGCAACTAGCGCGGCGTAGGTTGGCGCCGAGCGCAGCGAGGCCCAACGATAGGCGTTTCAGGATGCAAACGTAGCCCGGGCTACAGCCCGGTAAAGCGGCGGCGCGGAGCGCCGCTGGGCGACTGAAGTCGCCCCTGCGGTCGCCCCCATGTGCCCCTGTGAGCCGTTACAGCGCGCGGGCCTGGCGCGCCTTCCAGCTGCGCACCAGCGAGGGCGCGAGGGCGGTCAGCGCGGAGCCCAGCACCACCAGCAGCGCGCCGCCGTAGGCGATGCCATTGAGCTGCTCGGGCACCACGTGGTCGGGCCAGAGGCTGGCGGCCAGGGCCACCGAGGCGAAGGTCACCAGCGGGGTGATGGCCAGGGTCGCGCTGACCCGCGAAGCCTCCCAGTGGGCCAGGGCCTCGGCGAAGGCGCCATAGGCCACCAGGGTGTTCAGGCAGCAGGCCAGCAGCAGCCAGCCCTGCAGCGGCGACAGCTGCAGCGCCTCCAGCGGCGCCACCCAGGGCGTCAGCAACGCGGCGCAGCCGAGGTAGATCACCATCATCACCTGCATGGAATTCCACACTGTCAGCAGCTGCTTCTGCGCCAGCCCGTAGAAGGTCCAGACGAAGGCCGCCGCCAGCACGATGAGCACCCCGGTGGTGTAGGTGCCGAGGGAGGTGAGCAGCTCATCCAGGCGCTGGTTGAAGAACAGCCCGAAGCCCAGCACCAGCACCGCCAGCCCGAGCGCCTGGCCGAGGCTGAAGCTCTCCTTGAAGATGAACAGGCTGCCGATCAGGAACAGGATCGGCGCCACCTGGATCACCAGTTGCGTGGTGCCGGGGCTGAGCATCTTCAGGCCGATCAGGTAGAGCACGTAGTTGCCCAGCAGCCCGGCGATGGCCAGCGCCACCAGAGCGCCCCCTTGCGCCCCAGTGGCTTGAAGCGCGGCAGCCGGCGGGTAGCGGCGAGCCAGACGAACAGCAGCGAGCCGGAAACCAGCAGGCGAAACCAGGTGACGGTCACCGGGTCCATCACCTTCAGCACTTCCTTGAGTTTGATCGGCAGGATGCCCCAGAGCACGGCGGTGACCAGGGCGAGGAACAGGCCGTAGAGCCAACGGCCGGAAGAAATGTGCATGGAGACCTCGAAGCGGAAGGGACCCGGCCGGCAAGGCGGCGGGCCGCTCATTCTAGAACCTGCCCCGTGGCGCACACAGCGACAATTGCCGGCGCGAGCGGCGCTCAACTGTACCGGTCGGAGCAGCGCCACGCGTCAGCTTTCCAGCGTCATTTTTATGGAAATGCCGCGAACGGTGGCGATCAGGCGCCGATTCGTACCGTCCATCGCCTGAGCGCGCAGGCACCGGGACGCGGATTAGACTCAAAGATCATCCGACCCATTCACCCCGGAGTAATCAGCATGTTCGGGCAACGCACCGTGGACGCCGCAGCCGGCACCCATTACCGCAGCGACCGCGTCAGCGCGGTGAATGGGCAGTACTTCTTCGCCACCCGCGAAGGCACCCTGGAAGGCCCCTACTTCACCCGCGCCGACGCCGAGCGCGAGATCGCCTTCTACATCCGCCGCATGATGCAGGCCGACGACATCATCGCCAGCCGCCTCTGAGCGCCGCGAGCACGACCGCTGCGCAGGGTGGAGGTCGCCTTTCACCTCCACCAGGCGAGTCTTCCCGTGACGCCGCATCGATGGGTTTCGCGCAGCTCTACCCATCCTACGAAAGCACGCCCTCGCCCCAGCTCATCGCGAATGAATTCGCTCCCACGGGGGCAGCGCTGCGCGCCGCTTGGCGACTGAAGTCGCCCCTACAGGAAATGCCGCTCCAGCGCTGGGACGATGACCGCTGCGTAGGGTGGAGGTCGCCTTTCACCTCCACCAGACGAGGTCGAGCGCGGCGCCGCATCGATGGGTTTTGCGCAGCGCTCCCATTCCACGAAGAGCACGCCCTCGCCCCGGCTCATCGCGAATGAATTCGCTCCCACGGGGCAGCGCTGCGCGCCGCTTGGCGACTGAAGTCGCCTCTACAGGAAATGCCGATCCAGCGCTGGGGCGATGACCGCTGCGTAGGGTGGAGGTCGCTTTTCACCTCCACCAGACGAGCTCGAGCGCGGCGCCGCATCGACGGGTTTCGCGCAGCGCCCCCATTCCACGAAGAGCACGCCCCCGCCCAGGGTGCGCAGCGCGCAAAAGAAAACCCGCAGCGGTCAGGCCGTTGCGGGTTTTCCATTCCAGCGTCGTGCGGTATGCGGATCAGCGCACCGCTTCGAACAGCCCGGTGGCGCCCATGCCGCCGCCCACGCACATGGTGACGATGCCGTAGCGCTTGCCCTGGCGCTGCAGCTCGCGCACCAGGTGGCCGACCTGGCGCGAACCGGTCATGCCGAAGGGGTGGCCGATGGAGATCGAACCGCCGTTGACGTTGTACTTCTCGTTGTCGATACCCAGGTGGTCGCGGGCATACAGGCACTGCGAGGCGAAGGCTTCGTTCAGTTCCCACAGGTCGATGTCGTCCACCGACAAGCCGCGTGCCTTGAGCAGCTTGGGCACCGAGTACACCGGGCCGATGCCCATCTCGTCCGGCTCGCAGCCGGCCACGGTGAAACCACGGAAGAAGGCGCGCGGCTTGAGGCCCAGCTCGATGGCCTTGTCCAGGCTCATCAGCAGGGTCATGGAGGCGCCGTCGGACAGCTGCGAGGAGTTGCCGGCGGTGACCGAACCGTCCTCGGAGAACACCGGCTTCAGCGAGGCCAGGCCCTCCAGGGTGGTGTCGGCGCGGTTGCAGTCGTCGCGGTCGACCACGCCCTCGAGAATCTTCTTCTCGCCGGTGGCCTTGTCCTCGACGCCGTACTTCACGTTCATCGGCACGATCTCGTCGTCGAACAGGCCGGCGGCCTGGGCGCGGGCGGTGCGCTGCTGGCTCTGCAGGGCGTACAGGTCCTGCGCCTCGCGGCTGACGTTGTAGCGGCGCGCGACGATCTCGGCGGTCTGCCCCATCGGGTAGTAGATGCCGGGGTGTTCCAGCTTCAGGCGCGGGTTGACGAAGTTGTCCTGGTTGATGCTTTTCAGCGTCAGGGTGATGGACTCGACGCCGCCGGCGACCATCACGTCGCTGCAACCGGAGGCGATCTGGTTGGCGGCGATGGCGATGGCCTGGAGGCCCGAGGAGCAGTAGCGGTTCAGGGTCATGCCGGCGACGCCGATGCCCAGGCCGGACAGCACGGCCACGTTGCGGCCGATGTTGTGGCCCTGGGCGCCTTCGTTGGAGCCGGCGCCGACGACGCAGTCGTCCACCAGTGCCGGGTCCAGGTCGTTGCGCGCCAGGAGGGCGTTCACGCAGTGGGCGGCCATGTCGTCCGGCCGGGTCATGTTGAACTTGCCACGGAAGGACTTGGCCAGGCCGGTCCGAACGCTGTCGACTATCACCACTTCACGCATGACGCACCTCTTCTTGTCGGTTTGAGGACGGGTGTCCATTGACGATGGCGCGAGGATAAATCCACCCAATGTCCGTGGGCGACGATCATTCATCCTGCGTATGCGCGGCCATCGCCCGCCGGTTC
Organism: Pseudomonas sp. Pc102; assembly: GCF_018408275.1. Taxonomy (NCBI): domain Bacteria; kingdom Pseudomonadati; phylum Pseudomonadota; class Gammaproteobacteria; order Pseudomonadales; family Pseudomonadaceae; genus Pseudomonas; species Pseudomonas sp. Pc102. The sequence goes on from NZ_AP021905.1 coordinate 4,720,140, forward strand.
AGCCCTTCTTGAACGCCCTCTCCAGCGCCTCGTTGATGGTGCGCAGCACCTTCACCCGTGCGAAGCGCTTGTCATTGGCCTCGACCAGGGTCCAGGGCGCCAGCTCGGTGCTGGTGCGATCCACCATGTCGCCCACCGCATCGACGTAGAGGTCCCATTTGTCCCGGTTGCGCCAATCCTCCTCGGTGATCTTGTAGCGCTTGAACGAGGTTTCCTCACGCTCCTTGAAACGCGCCATCTGCTCGTCCTTGTCGATCGACAGCCAGAACTTCACCACGACGATGCCGTAGTTGTGCAGTTGTTCCTCGAAGTCGTTGATCTCGCTGTAGGCGCGCAGCCAGTCGGCCTCGGAGCAGAAGCCCTCGACCCGCTCCACCAGCACGCGGCCGTACCAGGAGCGGTCGAAGATGGTGAACTGCCGGCGCGGCGGAACGTGCCGCCAGAAGCGCCACAGGTACGGCTGGGCGCGCTCCTCCTCGGTGGGTGCGGCGATGGGCACGGTGCGGTACTGGCGCGGGTCGAGGGCGCCGGTGACGCGGCGGATGGCGCCCCCCTTGCCCGCCGCGTCGTTGCCCTCGAACACCGCCATCAGCGCGTGCTCGCGGAAGCGCTTGTCACGCATCAGCCCGGCCAGGCGTGCCTGCTCGGTGGCCAGTTGCTCCTTGTAGTCGTCCTTGCCGAGCTTCAGGCTCAGGTCGAGGCTGTCGAGCAGGCTGCGGTCATCCAGGCTGGAGATCAGCGGCGCCGCGTGGGGCTGGGGGATCGCTCGATCCTTGCGCTTGAGCGCGGCTTGCAGGCCTTCGAGGATGATGCGGCCGACACTGAGGCTGCGGTAGTTCTCGTCGATGCCCTCGATCACGTACCAGGGCGCGTAGTCACGGCTGGTGCGGCGCAGCATGCGCTCGCCGAAACGCACGAAGCGGTCGTAGGTCTCGCTCTGCTTCCAGTCCAGCGGGTTGAGCTTCCAACTGCGCTGCGGGTCCTTGTCCAGGTCCTTGAGGCGCTGCTTGAGCTGCTTCTTGGACAGGTGGAACCAGAACTTGAAGATCAACGCGCCTTCGTCGCAGAGCATGCGTTCGAAGCGCTCGGCGGACTCGATGGCCTGGTCGAAGCGCGCGTCCTTGATATCCCCCTCGACGCGCGCATGGAGCATCTGGCTGTACCAGTTGCCGAAGAAGATGCCGGTCTGCCCCTTGGCCGGCAACTTGCGCCAGAAGCGCCACTGCGGCGGACGTGACAGCTCCTCGTCGGTGGGCATGAGGAAGCTCTCGACATGGATCAGGCGCGGGTCCATCCACTCGTTGAGCAGCTTAACCGTCTCGCCCTTGCCGGCCCCTTCGACGCCGTTGATCAGGATGATCACTGGGAAACGCGCCTGCTGCTTGAGCTCGAACTGCGCCTCCAGCAGCGCCTCGCGCAATTCCAGCACGGCCTTGTCGTAGGTTTCCTTGTCGATGGAATGACCGATTTCCGCAGATTCGAACATGCGACTCTCCCTGGTTGGTGGAGAAAAAATAGCGGAAGACGCAGCGCTGCGGGGTGAAAGATTCGACAGAGTCGCGAGGCACTCCCACGCCGGCCCCCACAACGGCCCCGGAGGATCGGGCACTACACGCGAATCCTCCAACTCCTCGCCCACCGCCCCGAGCGTCCCCCTGTCGCACGCGCCGCGGCACCGCGATCGGCTACTATTCGCGCTTCGTTCCGCCGGGGTCCTCCATGTCCGATTTCCATCACGCACTGCTCGACTGGGATGAGCAGGGCCAGCCGCTGTCGCGCGAGTTCGACGACGTCTATTTCTCCCCCACCTCGGGCATCGACGAGACCCGCCACGTGTTCCTCGACGGCAACGACCTGCCGCGCCGCTTCGCCGAACTCGGTGCCGACGGGCGCCTGGTGGTGGGCGAGACGGGCTTCGGCACCGGGCTCAATTTCCTCTGCACCTGGCAACTCTTCGAGGCGCACGCGCCGGCCGATGCGCGGCTGCACTTCGTCAGCGTCGAGAAATTCCCCCTGGCCCGCGACGACCTGGCCCGCGCCCTGGTGCTGTGGCCGCAGCTGGCGCCGTTCGCCGACGCACTGCTGAACCAGTACCGCGCCATCAACCCCGGTTTCCAGCGCCTGTCGTTCGCCGGCGGCCGCGTGACGCTGACGCTGCTGGTGGGCGACGCACTGCAATGCCTGCCCGAACTGGACGCACGCATCGACGCCTGGTTCCTCGACGGCTTCGCCCCGGCGAAGAACCCGCACATGTGGTCCCCCGAACTGTTCGCCCAACTGGCACGGCTCAGCGCGCCGGGCGCCACGCTCGCCACCTTCACCAGCGCCGGCTTCGTGCGTCGTGCACTCAAGGAAGCGGGCTTCCAGATTCGCCGCGCCAAAGGCTTCGGCAACAAATGGCACATGAGCAAGGGGCACTTCATCGGCGAGCCCGCGCACGCCGACAAACCCTGGTTCGCACGACCCGCACCGCAGGTGGGCGAGCGCCAGGCACTGGTGATAGGTGCCGGCCTCGCCGGCTGCGCCAGTGCCGCCAGCCTGGCCGCACGTGGCTGGCAGGTCACCTTGCTGGAACGCCACGCCGGCGTCGCCGAAGAAGCCTCCGGCAACCCCCAGGGAGTGCTCTACCTCAAGCTTTCCGCCCACGGCACCGCACTGTCGCGGCTGATCGTCAGCGGCTTCGGCCACACCCGCCGCCTGGTCCAGCACCTGCAGCCGGACCAGGACTGGCAAGGCTGCGGCGTGCTGCAACTGGCCTTCGAAGCCAAGGAAGCCGAGCGCCAGGCGCGCCTCGCCGAAGCCTTCCCCGCCGGCCTGCTGCGCCACCTCGACCGCGAGCAGGCCGAAGCCGTCGCCGGCATTCCCCTGCCCGCCGGGGGGCTGTTCTACCCCGAGGCCGGCTGGGTGCACCCACCCGCCCTGTGCCGCTGGCTGGCCGCCCGGCCCGGCATCCGCCTGCTGCCCCACAGCGAGGCCCTGCAACTGCGCCGCGAGAACGGCCGATGGCAGGCCCTGGATGGCGAGCGGGTGATCGCCGAGGCACCGGTCGCGGTGCTCGCCGGCGCCGCCGAGATCCTGCGCTTTCCCCAGGCCGCCGGGATGCAGCTCAAGCGCATCCGTGGGCAGATCACCCGCCTGCCGGCGACCGAGGGCAGCCGCACCCTGGCGACCGTGGTCTGTGCCGAAGGCTACGTGGCGCCGGTGCGCAACGACGAGCACACCCTGGGCGCCAGCTTCGACTTCCACAGCCAGGACCTGGCCCCCACCACCGCCGAACACGCCGGCAACCTCGACCTGCTGCGGGAGATTTCCCCCGACCTGGCCGAGCGCCTGCAGGCCGACCGGCTCGACCCCGCCGTGCTCGAAGGCCGCGCCGCCTTCCGCTGCACCACACCCGACTACCTGCCACTGGTGGGCCCGCTGTGCGATGCCGACGCCTTCGCCGAGGCCTATGCGGTGCTCGGCCGCGACGCGCGCCAGGTGCCGGACGTGCCCGCGCCCTGGCTCGATGGCCTCTACGTCAACAGCGGCCATGGCTCGCGCGGGCTGATCACCGCGCCGCTGGCCGGCGAGCTGCTGGCCGCCTGGCTGGAGGGCGAGCCGCTGCCCGTGCCCCGCGACGTCGCCGAAGCCTGCCACCCCAACCGCTTCCCCCTGCGCCGCCTGGTGCGCGGGCGCTAGCCGCCTGCCGATCCGCCAGGCGGCAACGCGCCGCAGCTGACAACCCGACGAGTCGCTCCTATACTCCCCCCGGTATAAACCCCAGGGGAGTACCCGCCATGCCCATCACCCTCCATCCGCGCCCGGCACGAGCGATGGCGCCATGAGCGGCCCCACGCAGGAACGCCAGGACGCCATGCTCAAGCGCCTGGCACGGGTCGAGGGGCAGGTACGCGGCATCCAGGCGATGATCCGTCGCGGCGAGCCCTGCGAGGCCATCGCGCAGCAGTTCTCGGCCGCCCGCAAGGCGCTCGACAAGGCCTACCAGGAGATGCTCGCCTGCCTGGTCGAGGAAACCGTGCTCGACCCGGATCGCGACGATGCCGAGACCCTGGCGCGCGTGCGCGCGATCTTCACCAAGTACACCTGACATATACTCCTGGGGAGTACCCGACATGAACGACGCCATCCGCCTGATCGACGCGCCGCGCTTCGCCGAACTGCACCAGCGGGGAGGCGCCCGCTTCCTCGTCGACGTGCGCAGCCCGGCGGAATACCGCGCCGGGCACATCGCCGGTGCCCGCAACGAACCGCTGGGCAACCTGGACCCCGCCCGCCTGGCCGAGCGCCTGCGTGGCGAAGGCCTCGGCAGCGGCGACGAGCTCTACCTGATCTGCCAGAAGGGCCAGCGTGCGCGCCAGGCGGCCGAGCGCCTTAGCGCCCTGCTGCCGGGCGTGCAGGTGATCGAGGGTGGCACCGATGCCTGCCTGGCCTGCGGCATGCCCCGCGAAGGCAGCGGCGGCGGCCTGGAGTTGCAGCGCCAGGTGCAGATCAGCGCCGGCAGCCTGGTGCTGCTGGGTGTCGTCCTCGGCACCTGGCTGCATCCCGGCTGGTACCTGCTGAGCGGCTTCGTCGGCGCCGGCCTCACCTTCGCCGGGCTGAGCGGGACCTGCGGCCTGGCCCTGGTGCTCGCCCGCATGCCCTGGAACCGCTGATGCTTCTCGAAGCCCTCGCCATCGGCACCTTGCTCGGCCTGCTGCTCGGGCTGACCGGCGCAGGTGGCTCGCTGGTGGCCCTGCCCTTGCTGCTCAGCCTGCACCTGCCGCTGCGCGACGCGGTCGGCGTGAGCCTCGGCGCGGTGGCCCTCACCGCCCTGGTCGGCACCGTGCTGCGCCTGCGCCAGGGCCTGGTGGCCTGGCCCCCGGTGCTGCTGCTCGCCGCCACCGGCCTGCCCGGCAACGCACTGGGCCAGTGGCTCGGGCACTGGGTGCCGGAGGGCCTGCTGATCACCGGCTTCTGCCTGCTGGTGCTGTGGTCCGCCTGGCGCCTGTGGCACGGCGCCGAGCGGCCGCGCGCCGGCACGGGCCCCTTCCGTTACCTCCCTTTGCTGGCCATCGGTCTGGGCGTGGGCGTGTTGTCGGGACTGATGGGCGTCGGCGGCGGCTTCCTGGTGGTTCCGGCGCTACTCTGGTTCACGCCGCTCTCGGTACTGGCCGCCACCGCTACGTCCATGGCGGTGGTCGTGGTGGTGTCCGGCGGTGGCTTCCTGCTCTACCTGGGGCAGGCCCAGCCCCCGGCGCTGCTGCTCGGTGCCCTGGCAGTCGGCGGCGCGCTCGGCATGCTGGTCGGCAACCGCCTGGCGTACCGCCTGGGCGGCCCGGCACTGCAACGCCTGTTCGCGGTGCTGCTGGTGATCACCAGCCTGTCGGTGGCCCTGCAGAAACTGATCTGAGGAGATTGCACCATGCTGCTGCGCCAACTCTTCGATGCCGAAAGCTCCACCTACACCTACCTGCTCGCCGACGCCGGCGAGGCGGTGCTGATCGACCCGGTGAAGGAACAGCTCGACGCCTACCTGCGCCTGCTCGACGAACTCGGGCTGCGCCTGGTGCTGGCGCTCGATACCCACACCCATGCCGACCACATCACCGCCCTGGGCGACCTGCGCGAGGCCACCGGCTGCCAGAGCGGATTCGGCGCCGAAAGCGGCAGCACCTGCGCCAGCTTCACCTTCGCCGACGGCACGCGCCTGCGCTTCGGCACGCGCGAGCTGATCGCCTGGTACACCCCCGGGCACACTGCGGACTCCTACTGCTTCCTGCTGCCCGCCAGCCCCGCCGACGGCACTCCGGCGCGGGTGTTCACCGGCGATACGCTGCTGATCCGCGGCACCGGGCGTACCGACTTCCAGAACGGCGACGCGCGCGCCCAGTGGGCCAGCCTGCAGCGCCTGCTGGCGCTGGCCGGCGACACCGAGGTGTGCCCCGGCCACGACTACCGCGGCTGGACGCGTTCGAGCATCGCCGAGGAACGTGCCCACAACCCGCGCCTGCAGGTGGCGGACGCCGAGGCCTATGCGGCGCTGATGGCCAGCCTGCGCCTGCCCAACCCGCGCATGATGGACATCGCCGTGCCCGCCAACCGCGCCTGCGGCCGCCCCTGAGGCGCGCCCCACGGCCAGAAAGCGCCCCTTCTCCTAATAACTATTTGATCTAAACCATCGGCAAAGTTACCGGTCGGACTCTTACTGCCCGCATAAAGCGGGTGGTATCCCCAACGGCAGAACCGGTAAGGAACTATGTGCGGCATTTCTGGAGAGTTACGCTTCGACAAGCGACCCGCCGACCTGGCAGCGGTCGAACGCATCACCCATCACCTCGCCCCTCGCGGCCCCGACGCCTGGGGTTTCCACAGCCAGGGCCCCGTTGCCCTGGGCCACCGCAGGCTGAAGATCATGGACCTGTCCGACGGCTCGGCGCAGCCGATGGTCGAACCCGACCTGGGCCTGGCGATGAGCTTCAACGGCGCCATCTACAACTTCCCCGAGCTGCGTGAAGAGCTGCAGGCCCTCGGTTATCGCTTCCGCTCCGGCGGCGACACCGAGGTGCTGGCCAAGGCCTGGCACGCCTGGGGCAAGGACATGCTGCCCAAGCTCAACGGCATGTTCGCCCTGGGCATCTGGGAGCCGGGCAGCCAGCGCCTGTTCCTGGCCCGCGACCGCCTCGGCATCAAGCCCCTGTACCTGTCGCGCACCGCCAGCCGCCTGCGCTTCGCCTCCAGCCTGCCGGCGCTGCTCAAGGGCGGCGACATCGACGGCACCCTGGACGCCGAGGCGCTCAACCACTACCTCAGCTTCCATGCCGTGGTGCCGGCGCCGCGCACCCTGGTCAAGGGCATCGAGAAGCTGCCGCCGGCCAGCTGGATGATGATCGACGCCGAGGGCAATACCGACCAGGGCACCTGGTGGACCCTCGACTACGGCCACTGCGCCGAGGAAGCCGGGCTGCAGCTGGCCGACTGGCGCGACCTGCTGCTGGGCAGCCTGCGTGACGCCGTATCCGTGCGCCAGCGCGCGGCCCGCGAAGTGGGCGTGCTGCTCTCCGGCGGTGTCGACTCCAGCCTGCTGGTGGGCCTGCTGGCCGAAGCCGGCGTCGAGGACCTGCTGACCTTCTCCATCGGCTTCCAGGATGCCGGCGGCGAACGCGGCGACGAATTCGAATACTCCGACCTCATCGCCCGCCGCTATGGCACCCGCCATCACCAGCTGCGGGTCGGCGAGCACGAGATCATCGAGCAGTTGCCGGCGGCCTTCCGCGCCATGAGCGAGCCGATGGTCAGCCACGACTGCATCGCCTTCTACCTGCTCTCCCGCGAGGTCTCGAAACACTGCAAGGTGGTGCAGAGCGGCCAGGGCGCCGACGAGCTGTTCGGCGGCTACCACTGGTACCCGCCGCTGGCCGACACGACCGACCCCTTCGCCACCTACCGCGCGGGGTTCTTCGACCGCAGCCACGCCGACTACCGCGACACCGTGCAGCCGGCCTGGCTCACCGGGGACGTGGCCGGCGACTTCGTCCGCGAACACTTCGCCCGCCCCGGCGCCGAGGACCCGGTCGACAAGGCCCTGCGCCTGGACAGCACCATCATGCTGGTGGACGACCCGGTCAAACGCGTCGACAACATGACCATGGCCTGGGGCCTGGAAGCGCGGGTGCCCTTCCTCGACTACCGCGTGGTCGAGCTTTCCGCGCGCATCCCCTCGCGCTTCAAGCTGGGCGATGGCGGCAAGCAGGTGCTCAAGGAAGTCGCCCGCCAGGTCATCCCCCACGAGGTGATCGACCGGCCCAAGGGCTACTTCCCCGTGCCCGGCCTCAAGCACCTGCAGGGCAAGACCCGCGACTGGGTGCGCGAGCTGCTGCTGGACCCGAGCCAGGATCGCGGCCTGTTCAACGCCGCCACCCTCGAACGCCTGCTGGCCAACCCCGGCGAAGACCTGACCCCGCTGCGCGGCTCCAAGCTGTGGCAGATGGCGGCGCTCAACCTCTGGCTCAACGAGCAGGGACTCTAAGGAGAGATTCGCGATGAAATTCTTTACCAGCCAGCAGTACGTGCAGAGCCAGCGTCTGCTGCGCGGCCAGGCGCCCTCCTACGAGCGCCTGCAGGCACGCCTGGCGGAAGAGCACAAGGACGAACAGGCCGAGCAGGTCCAGGTGCTGCATTGCGGCTGGGGCCGCCTGCTGCTGGGCCACACCTACCCGGACCCGGCGAGCCTGGCCCGCGAGCTGCTGGCCGAAAGCCCCGGCGAACGCGACATCGCCCTTTACGTGGCCGCGCCCCAGCAGGTGCTGGCCCAGGCCCCGCAGCAGCTGTTCCTCGACCCCTCCGACACCCTGCGCCTGTGGTTCACCGACTACCGCCCGGCGCGTCGGGCCTTCAGGGGTTTTCGCATCCGTCGCGCCCACAGCGAGGAGGACTGGCAGGCCATCAGCCAGCTGTACCGCAGCCGGGGCATGCTGCCGGTGGACCATGACGCCATAACCCCGCGCCACCAGGGCGGCCCGGTGTACTGGCTGGCCGAGGACTCGGCGAGCAGCCAGGTGGTCGGCAGCGTGATGGGCCTCAACCACCGCAAGGCCTTCCACGACCCGGAGGGCGGCTCCAGCCTCTGGTGCCTGGCGGTGGACCCGCAATGCAACCGCCCCGGCGTCGGCGAGGCGCTGGTGCGCCACCTCATCGAGCACTTCATGAGCCGTGGCCTGGCCTACCTCGACCTCTCGGTGCTGCACGACAACCGCCAGGCCAAGGCGCTGTACTCGAAACTCGGCTTCCGCGACCTGCCAACCTTCGCCATCAAGCGCAAGAACGGCATCAACCAGACGCTGTTCCTCGGCCCCGGCCCGGAGGAGGACCTCAACCCCTACGCGCGCATCATCGTCGACGAGGCCCACCGCCGCGGCATCGAGGTGCGCGTCGACGACGCCCGCGCGGGGCTCTTCAGCCTCAGCCAGGGCGGGCGCAGCGTGCGCTGCCGCGAATCGCTGTCGGACATGACCAGCGCCGTCAGCATGACCCTGTGCCAGGACAAGACCCTCACCCACAGCACCCTGGCCCGCGCCGGCCTCAGCCTGCCGGCGCAGCGCCTGGCCGGCACGCCGGAGGAGAACGCCGCCTTCCTCGCCGAACATGGCGCCCTGGTGGTCAAGCCGGTGGACGGCGAGCAGGGCAATGGCGTGGCGGTGAACCTGCGCAGCGCCGCCGAGGTGGAAGCGGCCATCGACAACGCCCGGCGCTTCGACAGCCGCGTGCTGCTGGAGAGCTTCCACCAGGGCCACGACCTGCGCATCGTGGTGATCGGCTATGAAGTGGTCGCGGCGGCGATCCGTCGCCCGGCGGAGATCGTCGGCGACGGCCAGCGCAGCATCCGCTCGCTGATCGAGGCGCAGAGCCGCAGGCGCCAGGCCGCCACCGGGGGCGAAAGCCGCATCCCCCTCGACGACGAGACCGAACGCACCCTCAGGGACGCCGGCTACGGCTACGACGACGTGCTGCCCGAGGGCACCCACCTCGCCGTGCGCCGCACCGCCAACCTGCACACCGGCGGCACCCTGGAGGACGTCACCGGCATCCTCCACCCGAGCCTGGGCGAGGCGGCCGTGCGCGCCGCCCGCGCGCTGGGCATCCCGGTGGTGGGGCTGGACCTGCTGGTGCCCGCCGCCGACCAGCCCGACTACGTGTTCATCGAAGCCAACGAGCGGGTCGGCCTGGCCAACCACCAGCCGCAGCCCACCGCCGAGCGCTTCATCGACCTGCTGTTCCCCCTCAGCCAGCCGCTGTCCTGAGCCCCGGGCCCACGGGCCCGGTTTCTCGCCAAGGAGACGCCATGACTGCCAGAAAACTTCCCGAACCGGACATGAACTACCTGCGCCAGGTGCTCCTGGAGATGCTCGCCATCCCCAGCCCCACCGGCTTCACCGACACCATCGTGCGCTACGTCGCCGAGCGCCTGGAGGAGATGGGCATCCCCTTCGAGCTGACCCGTCGCGGCACCATCCGCGCCACCCTGCTGGGCCGGCAGAAGAGCCCCGACCGCGCCGTGGCGGCGCACCTGGACACCATTGGCGGCATCGTCCGCCAGATCAAGGACAACGGCCGCCTGGCCCTGGCCCCGGTGGGCTGCTGGTCCAGCCGCTTCGCCGAAGGCAGCCGCGTCAGCGTGTTCACCGACACCGGGGTGATCCGCGGCAGCGTGCTGCCGCTGCTCGCCTCGGGCCACGCCTTCAACACCGAGGTGGACAGCATGCCGATCAGCTGGGACCACATCGAACTGCGCCTGGACGCCTACAGCTCGACCCGCGCCGACTGCGAGTCCCTCGGCGTGTGCATCGGCGACTTCGTCGCCTTCGACCCGCTGCCCGAGTTCACCGAGAGCGGCCACATCAGCGCCCGCCACCTCGACGACAAGGCCGGCGTCGCCGCGCTGCTCACCGCGCTCAAGGGCATCACCGAGGCCAAGCTGGTGCCGCCCATCGACTGCCACCCGCTGTTCACCATCACCGAGGAGATCGGCTCCGGTTCCGCCGGGGCGCTGCCGTGGGACGTCAGCGAATTCGTCGGCATCGACATCGCCCCGGTCGCCCCCGGCCAGCAGTCCAGCGAGCACGCCGTCAGCGTCGCCCTGCAGGATTCCGCCGGTCCCTACGACTACCACCTCTCGCGGCACCTGCTGAAGCTCGCCGAGAAGAACGTCATACCCGTCCGTCGCGACCTGTTCCGCTACTACCACAGCGATGCCCAGTCGGCGATCGCCGCCGGCCACGATACCCGGGCCGCCCTCCTCGCCTTCGGCTGCGACGCCACCCACGGCTACGAGCGCACCCACATCGACAGCCTGGAAGCCATGACCCGCCTGCTGGGCGCCTACATGATGAGCCCGCCGGTGTTCGCCAGCGACGCCGACGCCGCGCAGAACTCCCTGGAGCCGTTCAGCCATCAGCTGGAACACACCGCGCAGATGGAAAACGACACCCGCGTACCGACTGTCGGAAGTCTCGTCGGCAAGGGCGAAAGCGACGCTTGAAGGCCACCTCACATAAAGGCAAAGTGCCAGGCCACGGGTGATAAAAACAATGGGGTGAAAGGATGCCTCGCCTCTGTCTGGCGCTCTTGCTGTTCTGCCTCACCGGCCAGGTCTGGGCGCTGCAAAGCGCGCCCCTGGACCGCGAGGACCTGCGCCTGTCGCTGAGCCCCTTCATGGGCTACCTGGAAGACCCCGAGGGCAAGCTGCAGCTCGCCGACCTGCGCCAGTTGCCGGACGAGGCCTTCACCCCGGTGCACGGCGAACACGCCAACATGGGCAAGAACAGCTCGGTCTGGTGGTTCAAGGTGCGCCTGGTCAACAGCCGCCAGCACCCGCTGTCGGGCTACCTGGAAGCCAACTACCCGCTGCTCGACCACATCAAGGTCTTCCTCTTCGAACCCGACGGCCACCTGCAGGAGCAGGAGAGCGGCGACAGCTTCGCCTTCGCCCAGCGCCCGGTGCAGGTGCGCAACTTCTGGTTCCCCCTCGACCTGCAGCCCGGCACCAACACCCTGCTGCTGCGGGTGGAAAGCACCAGCACCCTCTTCGTGCCGCTGTTCTTCAGCACCTACGGCGCCAGCGCGGCGGCGCAGGAAAACCTCATGGGGTTCAACGGCGCCTTCTACGGCGTGCTGTTCGCCATGTTCTTCTACAACCTGTTCCTCTACATCTCGCTGCGCGAGTCGGCCTACCTCTGGTACCTGGCCTACAACCTCAACGTCGGCCTGCTGGCCGCCTGCTTCGACGGCATGCTGTTCAAGCTGCTGCCCGAGCACGTGGCCTTCCAGTCGGTGAGCATCTACATCCTCATGTACCTGCACTGCCTCACCGCCGTGCAGTTCAGCCGCCACTTCCTCCACGCCAAGCAGTATTTCCCGCGCCTGGACACGGCGCTGCGGATGGCGATGCTGGCGACCCTGGCGGTGTTCGTCTCGGCGCCGGTGATCGGCCTGCAGGCCTGGAACATCCTCGCCAGCCTCACCGTCTCGGCCGTCTCGCTGCTGCTGCTCCTGGCCGGCATCTACGTCTGGCGCCGGGGCGTGCGCTACGGCTCCTACTACACCCTGGCCTGGGGCATCCTGCTGTTCGCCTTCATCCAGGCCACCACCGGCTCGCTGGGCGTGGAGGTGCTGGGCATCTTCGGCGCCACCGTGGTGAAGATCGGCGTGACCATCGAGCTGATCACCCTCTCCATCGGCCTCGCCGACCGCATCAACACCCTCAAGGAAGAAGGCTTCCGCTCGCGCCAGGCCGCCGAGCAGGCGCACGTCGAGAGCCGCGCCAAGAGCCGCTTCCTGGCCAAGATGAGCCACGAGATCCGCACCCCGCTCAACGGTGTGCTGGGCATGCTGCAACTGCTCAAGGAAACCCCGCTGGACCGCAGCCAGCGCTTCTACGTCGACACCATCTCCAGCTCCGGCAGCGCCCTGATGGCGGTGATCAACGACATCCTCGACTACGCCCGCATCGAGTCCGGCAAGCTGACCCTGGAACACATCGAGTTCGACCTGGAGCAACTGCTCTCCGACACCCTCAGCCTGTTCACCGCCCAGGCCCTGGACAAGCGCCTGCGCCTCTACATCAGCCTGGAGAGCGGCGTGCCGAGGCGCATCAAGGGCGACCCCACGCGCCTCAAGCAGGTGCTGATGAACCTCTTGAGCAACGCCCTCAAGTTCACCGCCGAGGGCCATGTGGCGCTGAACGTCTGCCGCCGCTCCAACTCCCTGGGCGAGCCGCACCTGATCTTCGCCATTAGCGACAGCGGCATCGGCATCCGCAACGAGGCGCTGTCCCAGCTGTTCGACTCCTTCGCCCAGGGCGACTCCAGCACCACCCGCCGCTACGGCGGCAGCGGCCTGGGCCTGGCCATCAGCAAGGAGCTGGTGGAAATGATGGGCGGGCGGATCGAAGTGCAGAGCACCCCGGGCCAGGGCACCCGCTTCGCCTTCGACATGCCCCTGCAGGAAGGCACCGAGGAAGACGACGAACTGCTGCGCCTGCTCAAGGGCAAGACCGCCCTGCTCACCTCCCTCGACGGCCTCGGCCTCGACGCCCTGAGCCGCCTGCTGGGCCGCTGGGGCATGCGCACCGAGCGCTGCCAGACCCCCGAGCGCCTGCACGAATACCTCGACGACTTCGCCGTGCCGCCGCTGCTGGTGCTGGTGGCGCCCTGGCCGGGCAGCGCCGCGCACTGGCTCGATTCCCTGCGCCCGCGCCTGGAACCGGGGCAGCGCATCCTCCTGCTGTGCCCGCCCGAGCAGTGCCAGAACCTGCCCCAGAGCAACGGCCTGCGCCTGATCGCCATGGCCCAGCCGCTGGCCGTGGTGCCCCTGCGTGAAGCCCTCGCCGACCTCTACCAGGAGCGCCGCCAGGAGCCGCGCCCGATCCTCAGCGAGGCCTTCAGCGACGCGGGCTCGGCGCCCTGCATCCTGGTCGCCGAGGACAACCCGGTGAACCAGCTGGTGGTGCAGGGCTTCCTGCGCAAGCGTGGCTACCGCGTGCGCACCGTGGCCAACGGCGTGGCGGCGGTGAACGAATACGAGCGCGACCCGGCGGGCGTGCAGCTGATCCTGATGGATTGCGAGATGCCGGAGATGGACGGCTTCGAGGCGACCAGGCGCATCCGCCAGTTCGAGCGCAGCCGCCAGCTGCCGGCGGTGCCCATCGTCGCGCTGACCGCGCACATCCTCGACGAACACCGCGACGCCGGCGCCGAGGCCGGCATGGACGACTTCCTCGGCAAGCCGCTGGACAGCGCCCTGCTCTTCGCCACCCTCGACCGCCTGCTGGTGCGCCAGGGCCAGGAGCACTCGGCCTGAGGCGACGCCCGCGCATGGCGTCGCGGCGGCCATCGCGCTAGGATCGCCGCCTGCCCCCGAGGTCCATCATGCTGATTCCCCACCACCTGCTCGAAGCCGACACCCTGACCCGCCTGATCGAGGACTTCGTCACCCGCGACGGCACCGACAACGGCGACGAGACCCCGTTGGAAACCCGCGTCGCCCGCGTGCGCCACGCCCTGGAAAAGAAGCAGGCGGTGATCGTCTTCGACCCCGACAGCCAGCAATGCCAGCTGATGCTGCGCAGCGAAGTGCCGAAGGAGTTGCTCGAGTCCGGCGAAGACGAGTAGCCCCACGAGGCGGAGCCCGGCCCCGCCCCGTGGCGCGCCTTACCGGTCCTTCTCGCAGTTGACCATCCACGGCACGCCGAAGCGGTCTTCGAACATGCCGAAGCGGGCGGCCCAGAAGGTCGCCTCCAGCGGCATCTGCACCTTGCCACCGGCCGAGAGCGCGGCGAACACCCGCTCGGCTTCCTTGATGGAATCGACGTTGAGCGACACCGAGCAACCGCGGATGCCGTCGTAGGGGTGTTCCGGCGTGGTGTCCGAGGCCATCAGCGATTGGTCGCCGAGGCAAAGGCAGGCGTGGATGGCGCGGTCGTGGAACTGCGCGGGCACGTGCTCGGCCGCCGGGGATTCGCCGAAACTCATCACCTGCAGCTCGCCGCCCAGGGTCTGGTGGTAGAACTCGAAGGCCTCGCGGCAGTTGCCGGCGAAGATCAGGTAGGCGTTGATTCGCATGGTCGTCTCCCTACTGCGGCTTGCCGGTGGCCATCTGGGCGCGCTGGCGTTCTTCCTGCTCACGCAGCTCGGGCGTGAATTCGGCGCCGAAGTCCTCGGCGGTGAAGATCTGGCGGATCTCGATGTCCGAGTCCCCGGTCATCGGGTTGGGGCAACGCTTGACCCACTCGATGGCCTTCTCCAGGGATTCCACTTCCCAGATCCAGTAGCCGGCGACCAGCTCGCGGGTCTCGGCGAAGGGGCCGTCGGTCACCGTGCGGCTGCTGCCGGAGAAGGTCACCCGCGCGCCCCGGGAACTGGGGTGCAGCCCTTCGCCCGCCTGCATGATGCCGGCGTCGATCAGCTCCTGGTTGTACGCGCCCATCGCGGCGAGCAGCGCCTCGCTGGGCATTTCGCCGGCTTCGGATTCCTTCGTTGCCTTGACCATCACCATGAATCGCATCGTGTCGCTCCTTCTGTCAGGTTTCATGCCCGCCAGGCTGGCGGTTCTGTCCATTAGTCGAACGGGCTTCGCCGGTTTCGACAGCCCCTCGAAGAAAATTCGCGCGCATCGGCTCCCGCATGGATGCACGCGGGCGCGGAGGCGAATCACAGCTTAGTGGGTGTTGGGAATCACGCAGCTGACAGGAGGGTCGGAACGCCGGAAGGCGCTCCGTGGATGCGCGATTGGAGCCTCCTGCCAGCGCCGCGAACGTCCGCCGCCAGGAAACCAGCCGGATGAGCGGGGAAAACCCGCCATCCCTCAGTGCAACGGCAGGCGGATGCGGAACTCGGCACCACCGAGGCTTGAGTCGTCCAGCGCCAGCTCGCCGTCGAAGCTCTCGACGATGTCGCGGACCACGGCGGTGCCGATGCCCTGTCCGGGGTGCTGGGCGTCGAGGCGCTCGCCGCGCTTGAGGATGCGCGCACGCTGGTCCACCGGCACGCCGGGGCCGTCGTCCTCCACGCGCAGCTCGCAGAAGCCGGCACCCTGCACGGCGCTGACGCGGATGCGCCCGAGGCACAGGCGGTAGGCGTTCTCCAGCAGGTTGCCAAGCAGCTCCAGCAAGGCGCCCTGCTCCACCGGCACCTCGAGGGTGGGCTCGAAGGCGCGTTCGACCTGCACCTTCTTGTCGCGGTAGACCTTGTCCAGCGCCTCGCAGAGCAGGTCGAGCAGCGGCGCCAGGCGCACGCGGTGGCGCACCAGGCCGCTCTTGCGCAGGGTGGCGCGCTGCAACTGGTAGTCGACCTGCTGGCTCATGCGCTCGATCTGGCTGCGCAGCACGTGCGCCTGCTCGGGGTTGGCCGACTTGTTGATGGTCTCGCTGACGCCCTGCAGCACCGAGAGCGGGGTCTTCAGGCTGTGGGCCAGGTCGTCGAGGGAATTGCGGTAGCGCTCGCGCTGCTGGCGTTCGCTTTCCAGCAGGCGGTTGAGCGAGCCGGTCAGGCGCAGCAGTTCGCGCGGGTGCTCCTCGCTGAGGGAATCGCGGGCGCCGGCTTCCACCTGGTCCAGCTCCTCGCTGAGCCGGCGCAGGCTGCGAAAACCCCAGGTGAGGCCGAACCAGAGCAGGGTCAGGAGCAGCAGGAGCGCGGCACCGAGCCAGAGGTAGAGCTGGTGGACGAAGCCGTCGTGCATCACCTGGTAGTCGCTCATCGGCTGCATGGTGACCACGCTGAAGGCGGCGGCCTGGCCGCGCAGCAGGTCGATCTCCACGTCGTAGACGAAGAACTCGCGGCCGCGCGTGTCGTGCACGCGGGTGAACTCGTGGCCGCGGCCGTCATAGCGCGGCTCGTAGTGCACGCTCTCGTCGGTGGAGGAGCGCGACTGCCAGACCAGCCGGCCGTCGCTGTCGTAGATGTAGCCGAGCTGCGTGGCGTCGAGGTTGTCGAATTCCTCGTCGGGCAGCTTGTCCGGCATGTCCAGGCGCCCGTCGACGATGCGCGCGGCGGCGATCAGGGCACTGGCGTCGGCGGCCAGGCGCTTCTCGATGGCCTGGTCGAGGGCGTAGTCGAAGGCGCTGCGCAGCAGGGGCAGCAGCACCAGCATGAACAGCACCGCGAGCGCGGTGGCGCCCAGCATCAGGCGCAGGCGCAGGGAGAACCCGGCGCGGCGGCGGGGGCCGGCGGTGCGACTCAACGGCAGCGCTCGGTGAACAGGTAGCCCTGGCCGCGCACCGTCTCGATGGGCTTGAAGCCGTGCTCGCCTTCCAGCTTGCGACGGATACGGCCCACCAGCACCTCGATGACGTTGGGGTCGCGCTCCTCGTCTCCGGGATACAGCTGCTCCATCAGCCGCTCCTTGGCCACCACCTGCTGGTGATGACGCATGAGGTATTCGAGGATGCGGTATTCGTAGGCGGTCAGCGCCATGGGTGCGCCGTCGACCTGCGCCTGCTTGCGGTTGAGGTCGAGCAGCAAGGGGCCGGCCTCGATGGTGGACTGGACGAAGCCCGAGGAGCGCCGCAACAGGGCATTGAGGCGCGCCTCCAGCTCCTCGAACTGGAACGGCTTGACCACGTAGTCGTCGGCACCGGCGGCCAGGCCTTCGACCTTGTCCTGCCAGTTGCCGCGCGCGGTGAGTATGAGGATGGGAAAAACCTTGTCGCTGCTGCGCAGCTGGCGGATGAGGTCCAGGCCGCTCATGCCGGGCAGGCCCAGGTCGATCACCGCCAGGTCGTGGTGGTACTCCTTGGCGCGGTACAGCGCCTCTTCGGCATCGGCCACCGCGTCGACCACATGCCCCTGCTCGCCGAGGCGCGTATGGAGGTGATGGCGCAGCAGCGCCTCGTCTTCCACAACCAGCAATTTCATCTGCATTTCCTCAGGCAAGGGCCGGGCACTGGGCCCGGCCGTGCGTGGCACTGGTCAGAACTTGTAGCTGGCGCCCAGGTAGGCCTGCGAGCTGCTGTGCAGGTCCAGCGAGCCGAGCTTGTCGCCGCCATGGGGCGCGACTTCGGTACTGGCGTTGGTGCGCAGGTAACGATAGCCGGCCTCGATGGAGGTGTTCTTGTTCAGCTGCTGGAGGATACCGGCCTGCAGGCCCGCTGCGTAGCCGATGTCGCTGTCGCGGCGCATGCCGGTACCGTCCTGCTCCAGCTTGACCAGGCCGAGGGTGGCGCCACCGAACAGCTTGGTGTTGTTGTCACCCAGGGGCAGGAAGACGTCGTAGCTGCCGAGCAGGTTCTGCTGGCGCAGCTTGTTGCCGCGGTCGGTGTCCGAGAAGTTCTCGTAGGTGGCGTAGTAGCGGCCGTTGTCATCCATCTGGCCGGCGCGCACGCCCCAGGTCCCGGTCTTGTGGATCACCTTGTCCAGGCTCGGGTCACCCAGGTTGGCATTGAGCGCCGAGGAGTTCTGGATGTTGTTGTTGGTCTGGCCCCAGGTGAGGCCGATGAACGGGTCGGCGGCCTGGGCGGACGCAGCGGCGAAGGTCAGGCCGGCGGCGATGAAGAGGGGGTTCAGGATGGCTTTCATGAGGCGTTCCTCCGATGGATTTCGATTCGTGCTTGAACACGGGAGCCATCTTGCCGGCGGGGCACTGAACAGCCCCTGAACCCCCGCTGAACCTCGGCTGAACGACCTGCAATGGACGCAAGGACGCGCGCGGGGTTCGGCACACACCGCCATCCCCGCGAACGCGGGGACCCACTGAACGCGCCGCCCCGGGGCAAAAAAAAACGGGAGCCCCCACAAGGGCTCCCGTTCTCGATTCAGAGAAAACGCCCGGAGTCGACCAGTGGCCAGGACTCCAAGCTACAACCTCACCTGCGTTCCAGAAGAAACGCGACGCTAGTCTGGCAAATAGGCCGCCAGGCATCCGTTTAGCTTTGGTAACCCGATTGCAAACATATGTAACCGGCGCGGGCGCTGGCTCCGGCCGGGCCGGCACGGCAAAATGCGCCCATGACGCCTTCCCTCCCCGCTTTCTGCACCCCGCTGGATGCCGATTGGCCCTTCGCCACGGCGCTGCCCGGCATCGCCCTGCGCGCCTGTCGCTTCGACCCGGCGCAGCTCGCCGACCACGACTTCGACCGTTGCGCCATCGCGGCGCCCGCCAATATCCAGTGCTCGGTGGCCAAGCGCCGCGCCGAGTACCTGGCCGGCCGTCTCTGTGCCCGCGCGGCGCTGCTGCCGCTGACCGGCCGGGCGGAGGTGCCGGGCACGGGCGAGGACCGCGCGCCGGTCTGGCCGACGGGCATCAGCGGCTCCATCACCCACGGCGCCGGCTGGGCTGCGGCCCTGGTGGCGCGCAAGGCGGACTGGCGCGGCCTGGGCCTGGACATGGAGCAACGCCTGGAAACCGGGCGCGCCCTGCGCCTGGCCGAGGAAATCCTCACCCCCGCCGAGCTGCAACGCCTCGCCCTGCTTCCCGCCGAAGAACAGGCCGAGCGCGTGACCCTGACCTTCTCCCTCAAGGAAAGCCTGTTCAAGGCGCTCTACCCGCTGGTGGGCAAGCGCTTCTACTTCCACGACGCCGAGCTGCTGGCGGTGGACGACAGCGCGCGGACGGCACGCCTCGGGCTGCTGATCGACCTGGCTGGGGAGTGGATGACGGGCAGCGAGCTGGAGGGGCATTTCCAGCTGTATGACGACCGCCTGCTGAGCCTGGTGGCGGTGCGCTGAGCCGTCTAGATCAGGTCTCGACGTAGGATGGGTCGGGCGGCGTTCCGCGAGGTACGAAACCCATCGCTTCGGAGTGATGGGTTTCGCGGAGCTCTACCCATCCTACGTATTGAACACCCGTAGGTTGGTGCCGAGCGCAGCGAGGCCCAACGGTGCAACGCCCGACGTCGCTGCGTTGGGCTTCGTACCTCAGCCCAACCTACGGGGCTAGATCCCCATCGCCCTGGCGGCGGGGCCAGACCAGGCTGAAGCGCGCGCCGCCGAGGGTGTCGCTGCGGCCGATCTGTGCGCGGCCGGCGTGCCAGTAGATGATCCGCCGCACGATGGAGAGCCCCAGGCCATGGCCGCCGGAGGCGCGGGTGCGGCTGTCGTCGAGGCGCAGGAAGGGGGTGAAGATGCGCTCCCAGTGGCTTTCCGGCACGCCGGGGCCGTCGTCCTCGACATCGATACGGCAGCGCTTGTGGCCGATCTGGTAGCTCAGCCGCACGCGCGCTTCGGCGTGGCGCATGGCGTTGCTCACCAGGTTCTGCAGGGCGCGGTGCAGGTAGCGCGGCTCGGCCTCGACCCAGGCACCCTCGCCGCTCGCGGTGAGGCACTGGCCGCGCTCCACGCGCACGGCGACGCGCAGCGGGGCGAGCTCGGCGATCACCTGGTCGAACAGTGCATCGAGGTCCACGCGCTGGAAGTTCAGCGCCGGCGTGCCCTGCTCCAGGCGGGCGTAGGTCAGCATCTCGTCCACCAGCTTGTCGAGTTCCTGGATGTCGCCGTCCATGCCCTCCATGTACTTGCGCCGGGCGTTCTCGGTCTCCGCGTCGGCGATCATCTCCAGGCCGAAGCGCAGGCGCGCCACCGGCGTGCGCAACTCGTGGGAGACCGCGCGCACCAGCTCGCGCTGCACCGACAGCAACTGCTGCAACTGCTCGGCCATGCCGTTGAACGCGGCGGCCAGGCGCCCCACCGAGTCGGCGCCCCTGGCCGGCACGCGGGCGTCCAGCTTGCCGTGGGCGATCCGCGTGGCCGCCGCCTCAAGCCCCAGCAGGCGGCGCTCTAGCTGGCGCACCAGCAGGTAGATGGTGAGGCCGATGAAGCTCAGGCCGAGCAGGCCGATCAGCACCAGCAGCTCCGGCGGATAGGGGTTCATCAGGTACAGCGGGCCGATCTCCAGCACCCAGGGCGTGTCGACGATGCCGGCGAAGATGCGCACCGAATCGCCGCCCTTGCCCAGGGCCATCACCGTGTCGCCCTCGTCCACGCGGCGACGCTGGTCTTCATCGAGGTCGGCGTCCTTGAGGGTGATCAGGTGCAGGTCGAAGCCGAACTGCTTGCCCTCCTTCAATGCCGCCAGGCGCTGGGGCTGCTCGCGCACCGGGAAGCGCACCAGCTCGTCGATCAACAGGTAGACGGTGGCGCGCGCCAGCTGCTCGCTGATCTGCTGCACCTCGCCGGTGAGCACCAGGTGCTCCTGCTCGCTCACCAGGCTGTAGACCTTGGCGGCGTGGGGGCCGGTCTGCTCCACCAGCACCTGCTTGCGCAGCACGCGGCTGCGCACGCCGCTGTCGAGGCGGTCCTCGTCCAGGTCCTGCAGCGCCAGGGGGATGCCCATCAGCCGGCTCCAGAGCACCAGGGCGCGGCGCCGCTCGATGGCGGTCATGGGTTCGAGGTTGTCGGACATCAGGCGGAAGGTGCCGCGCGCCAGGCTCTCGCGGTACTGGTCGGCGCGCACCTCGTTGACCTGGTGGAAGGTGAACACGCCCAAAAGCGCCACCAGCACCAGGGTGATCAACAGCCCGCCGTAGATACGCAGGAAGATCGAGTTCATCGCCGCTCCCCGGGGCGGTCGAGCAGGCCGAAGCAATCCAGGCTGAGGTAGCGGCCGTCCTTGTACTCGCACTCGCGGCGCACGCCTTCGTGGACGAAGCCCAGGCGTCGCAGCAGGCCGCTGCTGGCCGCGTTGTCGGTGTCCACCACCGCCTCGATGCGGTGCAGGCGCATGGCATCGAAGCCGTGGCCGATCGCCGCCTCCAGGCATTCGCGCATCACCCCGCCGCGCCAGTGCTCGGGCATCAGCCAGTAGCCGAGCTCCGCGCGGCGATGGCCGTGGTCCCAATCGTGGTAACCGCAGGCGCCGAGCAGGTGCTGGGGATCATCGCGGTTGCAGATGCCCCACCAGATGCCGGTGCGCTCGCGAACCAGCGAGCGGTACCAGTCCATCTGCACCCGGGTGGCCTCCAGGCTGTCGTAGGAGACGCCGTAGTAACGGATCACATCCGGGTGGGAGAGGCCCAGGAAGATGGCGCGGGTGTCGGCCGGGCCAATCTCCCGCAGGCGGAATCGGGTGGTTTCGAGGGTGGGGAACATGGCGCTCTCGGCTGGACGATGGGCACCGTCATCCGAAGCCGGGCGGCACCGCATCCTTATATAGGGTTCAAAGCAGGCCTTCGGCCGCCTCCCTGACGAAAAGATAGCCCTTGCTGCGCACCGTCTTGATCAGGCGCGGGTGCATGGGGTCGTCGCCGATCTTCGGGCGGATGCGCGAGATGCGCACGTCGATGGAACGGTCCTGACCGTCGTACTCGATGCCGCGCAGGGCGTTGAAGATCTCCTCGCGCGAGAGGATGCGCCCGGCGTTGGCCGCCAGCAGCCAGAGCAGGTCGAACTCTGCGCTGGTCAGCTCGATGCTGCGCTCGTTGAGCCAGGCCTCGCGCATGGCGTTGTCGATCACCAGCGGGCCGAACTCCAGGCGCCGCACATTCTCCTCGACGGGCTCGGACAGGCCGCCCTCGCTGCGCCGCAGCAGCGCGCGGATGCGCGCCAGCAGCACGCGCGGGCGCACCGGCTTGCACACGTAGTCGTCCGCGCCCATCTCCAGGCCCAGCACCTGGTCCATGTCGTCGGTGCGCGCGGTGAGCATGAGGATGGGGCCCTCATAGCGGCCACGGACCTTGCGGCAGATGGACAGGCCATCCTCGCCGGGCAGCATGAGGTCGAGCACCACAAGGTCGGGCTGCTCCTTGAGAATGCGCGCCACGGCCTGGCCACCATCGGACTCGATGGCCACTTTCAGGCCGTTGCCCTCGAGGTATTCCCGGGTCAGCTCGGCCAGTCGTTGGTCGTCCTCGACGATGAGGATGCGCCAGGATTCTTGCTCCACCACGTACTCCTAATGAACTGCATCAAGGCCGTGAAACGGCGGCATTGTAGCAACGCCCCGCATTCTGCACAGTGCATGCCAAAAACCCCACGAAACACTAGATATTGTGTTAGCTTGCGCACAGCCCGACATCCTCGGAACAGCCCGTTCCAGAGTGTCGCAGCCGCGACGAACGGCGTACGCCAGGCCCCACGAGGGCTACCGCAAACTCTCCCCGCCTCACCCACAATTCACCCACAAGTTATCCACAGCTTTTCCAGTTCCCCTCGCCTTGCAATACCCCCAAGAGCGCATTATCTTGTACCCCCATCACGCCAGACCCCTACATATTGGGTTTGGCTAGATCACGGGGCACAATCAGAATCAAGCACGAAATGCCTTTTTCCAGGCTTCGAACCCCGTGATCCATTAGGAGTCCAACCCGCTGCGCGGCCCCGACCGACAGTGCCGGCCCGGGACACGAATGACGTGACTGGAACCGGAAGAAAGGTGTACCACCCCAGGGTGACGCACCACTAGGTATTGTGTTTGTCGCTGCGCCTTAACACAGCGACCTTAGACTTGCTGGGCCAGGGAGGCATTCGAGTCCCCTGCCCTTCCTGCCTTGTAGTAAGCGCCACGAACCCGGCCCCGGCCGAGCCAGCGGCGTTTGTAAAACGGAATGACGGACGCTCACGCGCCCGACTCAACAAATAGAGAACATGGAGACCCCCATGCAGACCGAAACCACTCGCGAGAACCCGCAGGCCAACGCGCCGCAGGCAGCCGATTCCACCCAGGATCTGGCCGCCACCGCGCCCGGCCAGCTGCGCGTGATCAAACGCAACGGTACCGTCGTGCCCTACACCGACGACAAGATCACCGTTGCCATCACCAAGGCGTTCCTCGCCGTGGAAGGCGGTACTGCCGCTGCCTCTTCGCGTATCCATGAAACCGTCGCGCGCCTGACCGAACAGGTCACCGCCACCTTCAAGCGTCGCATGCCCTCGGGCGGCACCATCCACATCGAAGAGATCCAGGACCAGGTCGAACTGAGCCTGATGCGCGCCGGCGAGCAGAAAGTCGCCCGTGACTACGTCCTGTACCGCGAATCCCGCGCCCAGGCCCGCAAGAGCGGCGCCGCCGAGATCGCCCAGCCGCACCCGAGCATCCGCGTGACCCGCGCCGACGGCAGCGTCGTTCCGCTCGACCTGGGCCGCCTCAACACCATCATCAGCGAAGCCTGCGAAGGCCTGGCCGAAGTCGATGGCGCCCTGATCCAGCGCGAAACCCTGAAGAACCTCTACGACGGCGTGGCCGAGAAAGACGTCAACACCGCCCTGGTGATGACCGCCCGCACCCTGGTGGAGCGCGAGCCGAACTACTCCTACGTCACCGCCCGCCTGCTGATGGACACCCTGCGTGCCGAAGGCCTGGGCTTCCTCGGCGTGGCCGAGAGCGCCACCCACCACGAGATGGCCGAGCTGTACGCCAAGGCCCTGCCGGCCTACGTCGAGAAAGGCGCCGAGTTCGAGCTGCTCGACCCGCAACTGAAGACCTACGACCTGGAGAAACTGGGCCGCGCGCTGAACCACGAGCGTGACCAGCAGTTCACCTACCTGGGCCTGCAGACCCTGTACGACCGCTACTTCATCCACAAGGACGGCATCCGCTTCGAACTGCCGCAGATCTTCTTCATGCGCGTGGCCATGGGCCTGGCCATCGAAGAGAAGAAGGACCGTGAAGAGCGCGCCATCGAGTTCTACAACCTGCTGTCGTCCTTCGACTACATGAGCTCCACCCCGACCCTGTTCAACGCCGGTACCCTGCGTCCGCAGCTCTCCAGCTGCTACCTGACCACCGTCCCGGATGACCTCTCGGGCATCTACAGCGCCATCCACGACAACGCCATGCTGTCCAAATTCGCCGGTGGCCTGGGCAACGACTGGACCCCGGTCCGCGCGCTGGGCTCCTACATCAAGGGCACCAACGGCAAGTCCCAGGGCGTCGTGCCCTTCCTGAAAGTGGTCAACGACACCGCCGTCGCCGTGAACCAGGGTGGCAAGCGCAAGGGCGCCGTCTGCGCGTACCTCGAAACCTGGCACATGGACATCGAAGAGTTCATCGAGCTGCGCAAGAACACCGGTGACGACCGCCGCCGTACCCACGACATGAACACCGCGAACTGGATTCCGGACCTGTTCATGAAGCGCGTATTCGACGACGGCCCCTGGACCCTGTTCTCCCCGTCCGACGTGCCCGACCTGCACGACCTGACCGGCAAGGCCTTCGAAGAGCGCTACGAGTACTACGAAGCCATGGCCGGCTACGGCAAGATCAAGCTGCACAAGACCATCGCCGCCAAGGACCTGTGGCGCAAGATGCTCTCCATGCTCTTCGAGACCGGCCACCCGTGGCTGACCTTCAAGGACCCGTGCAACCTGCGCAGCCCGCAGCAGCACGTGGGCGTGGTCCACAGCTCCAACCTGTGCACCGAGATCACCCTGAACACCAACAAGGACGAGATCGCCGTGTGCAACCTGGGTTCCGTGAACCTGGTGAACCACATCGTCGACGGCAAGCTGGACACCGCCAAGCTCGCCAAGACCGTCAAGACCGCCGTACGCATGCTCGATAACGTCATCGACATCAACTACTACTCGGTCCCGCAGGCGAAGAACTCCAACCTCAAGCACCGCCCGGTCGGCCTCGGCATCATGGGCTTCCAGGACGCGCTGTACCTGCAGCACATCCCCTACGGTTCCGACGCCGCCATCGACTTCGCCGACAAGTCCATGGAAGCCATCAGCTACTACGCCATCCAGGCGTCGTGCGACCTGGCCGACGAGCGCGGTTCCTACGAGACCTTCGACGGCTCGCTGTGGAGCAAGGGCATCCTGCCGCTGGACTCCCAGCAGATCCTCATCGAGGCCCGTGGCCAGAAGTACATCGACGTCGACCTGACCGAGTCCCTCGACTGGGCCCCGGTACGTGCTCGCGTACAGAAAGGCATCCGCAACTCCAACATCATGGCCATCGCACCGACCGCCACCATCGCCAACATCACCGGCGTGTCGCAGTCGATCGAACCGACCTACCAGAACCTGTACGTGAAATCGAACCTCTCCGGCGAATTCACCGTGATCAACCCCTACCTGGTTCGCGACCTCAAGGCCCGCGGCCTGTGGGACCCGGTCATGGTCAACGACCTGAAGTACTACGACGGCTCCGTGCAGCAGATCGAACGCATCCCGCAGGACCTCAAGGACCTGTACGCCACCGCGTTCGAAGTGGAAACCAAGTGGATCGTCGACGCCGCCAGCCGTCGCCAGAAGTGGATCGACCAGGCCCAGTCCCTGAACCTCTACATCGCCGGCGCCTCGGGCAAGAAACTCGATGTCACCTACCGCATGGCTTGGTACCGTGGCCTGAAAACCACCTACTACCTCCGTGCCCTGGCTGCCACCAGCACCGAGAAGTCCACCATCAACACCGGCAAGCTCAACGCGGTTTCCTCCGGTAGCGATGAAGGCTTCAGCGCAGCGCCCGCCGCCGCGCCGGTACCGGCACCCGTGCCGCAAGCGTGCTCCATCGATAACCCCGACTGCGAAGCCTGTCAGTGACAGGTAACGCGCGAATCTGAGCGGCGCCCGCGTTGTTGCCGGGCCGCTCCGGCTCCTCACGTACGGTCGTACGCTCCGGGGCCAGAGCAACCCGGCGCCTAGCGCTCACTCGCTCAGCTTCACGCTGGATCGCAAAAGCCCTCTCCCTTCGGGGAGAGGAGCTCAAGCAGTAAAAGCACCACCCGAATTTTCATGGCCGCTCCCTTATAGGGAGAAGCCACACGCGCAGGCCCAGGCCGCGCAGCAAGACCGAACACCGTCAACCGCGAACGCGGCATCCACTGGGCAGCTGACACAGACGCCCGTGACCAGGCCCCGGCACGACCGGGAGCGGACAAGCAGTTCGGCAGTAGAAAGCTTCAGCGTGCACACACCCACGCACCAATTACCCAGGCCGGCAGAGAACGGCCGAAAAACCAGGAGAGAGGACAGATGCTCAGCTGGGACGAATTCGACAAAGAAGACGCCGCCGCACCCGCCGCCGCCCAACCCAACGCCGCGACCAACGCCGCAGCCGCTGCCGGCGCCGACAAGCTCGATGACGAGGCCGCCGGCTCCGTACAGGACGCCCGCGCCGTATCCGCCGCTGACTCCGACGCCGTCGCCCGCGCCAAGAAGGCCCTCGACGCCCTCGACATCCAGGAAGGCCTGGACGACCTCGAAGGCGCCTCCGCGCGCGTACAGGTCGGCGACAAGCAGATGATCAACGCCCGCGCCGACCTCAACCAGCTCGTACCCTTCAAGTACGACTGGGCCTGGCAGAAGTATCTGGATGGTTGCGCCAACCACTGGATGCCGCAGGAAGTGAACATGAACGCCGACATCGCTCTGTGGAAGAGCAAGGACGGCCTCAGCGAAGACGAGCGCCGCATCGTCATGCGCAACCTCGGCTTCTTCTCCACCGCCGACTCCCTGGTCGCCAACAACCTGGTGCTGGCCGTCTACCGCCTCATCACCAACCCCGAATGCCGCCAGTACATCCTGCGCCAGGCCTTCGAAGAAGCGATCCACACCCACGCCTACCAGTACTGCATCGAGTCGCTGGGCATGGACGAGGGCGAGATCTTCAACATGTACCACGAGATCCCGAGCGTCGCTAAGAAGGCGTCCTGGGGCCTCAAGTACACCCGCTCCATCTCCGACCCCGAGTTCAAGACCGGCACCCCGGAGACCGACCGCCAGTTCCTGCGCAACCTCATCGCCTACTACTGCGTACTGGAAGGCATCTTCTTCTACTGCGGCTTCACCCAGATCCTCTCCATGGGCCGCCGCAACAAGATGACCGGCACCGCCGAGCAGTTCCAATACATCCTGCGCGACGAATCCATGCACCTGAACTTCGGCATCGACGTGATCAACCAGATCAAGATCGAAAACCCGCACCTGTGGGATGCCGCCATGAAGGACGAAGCCACCCAGATGATCCTCCAGGGCACCCAACTGGAAATCGAATACGCACGCGACACCATGCCGCGCGGCGTACTGGGCATGAACGCCGCGATGATGGAGGACTACCTCAAGTTCATCGCCAACCGCCGCCTCACCCAGATCGGCCTGAAAGAGGAATACCCGGGCACCACCAACCCGTTCCCCTGGATGAGCGAAATCATGGACCTGAAGAAAGAGAAGAACTTCTTCGAAACTCGCGTCATCGAGTACCAGACCGGCGGTGCGCTGAGCTGGGATTGATAGAGATTAAAGAAAAAAGTAGTCAAGACCATTAGAAACGCTGTAACCCGAAATGGAATGTTGGGGCAGTGAAAAAGACAGAAGCCCCGTCCTTAGCACGGGGCTTTTTTCTTTCCGTATTGAGTTAGTTTTCTAAACGGAGATACCAATATGATTACGAAACTTAAAATCGACCTTAAAGCTGGGCAATTAGAAGCAGAAGGAAGCGAAGAGTTTGTAGGGAAGCTATATGCAGACTTCATAGCAACGTTGAAACCTTCAGCGACCCCAACCCCAGTTGACTATTTAGCATCTTCCTCAACGACTCCGGTGTCAGACGCTGAAATCTCCAGCCCGGCAACTCATACTCGGCAAAAGAGCAAGCAATCAAGCAAGGGAAACTCACAGCCGCGATCAAAGTCAAAATCCAAAAGAGATCCTGAACTCATTAAAAATCTTGACTTATTCGGTGGCGAAAGCAACGTCTCGCTAAAAGATTTCTGCTCGAAATATGAGCATAAAACCAATTTTGAAAGAAATCTAATATTCTCCTATTACTTAAAAAACATACTAAATCTCGAAACGATAACAACAGACCATATTTTCACCTGCTATCGTCATATAGGTCATAAACTCCCTAAGGCCCTTGAGCAAAGCCTGCGTGATACAGCAAGCGACAAGGGATGGATTGACGCAGACAACTTGGAGGACATTACCGTTTCTATTGCGGGAATTAACCATATCGAGCATGACCTTCCAAAATCAAACGAACAATAATAAATAATCATGAAACTAGAAACGTTTTCTGCAACTGTAGAACTCACAAACAAGAGTGAACTAGAACGAGTAACCTTCTTAGCATTCTACTTTCAAGCAAATAAAGATCAGCCAGAATTCACTATCCCCGACATCTCCTTAATACTAACCAGCCTTGGCTTTGCCAAACCAAACCCTAGCAGGCTCAAGTCAAATATAGAAAAATCAAAGAGCTTTATTAAAGGCACAAGACCAAATAGCTTTAGGCTTTCAGCAAAAAAACTTGCCGCACTAAGAGCGGAACTACCAAATATTTCAGAATCAGAAGAAATAATCTCAGACGACTCATTAATACCAGAAATACTCTTTTCAGAGACAAAGAGGCAATACCTAATAAAATCAGCGCAACAGATAAACTCTGCATATGAGCACAACTTATTTGATGCTTGCGCATTAATGATGAGAAGGCTACTAGAAATACTATTAATTCACTGCTTTGAGCACAAAAAAATAGAGGACCAGATAAAAGACGAAGACGGAAACTACCAGAACCTAAAGACACTGATCAATAAAGCAATATCAAAACCAGAGATAAAACTATCTCAAGAAGCCAAAAAAGAAATAGATAAATTTAGAGAACTAGGAAATCTCTCAGCACACCGAGTTCGATATAACTGCAGACGAAATGATATACAGCCATTCAGAATAGAATACCGAGCCATAGTCGAAGAGCTATTGTATGAGAGTGGACTACTAGATAAGAGCAAATGAAAAACCCACAACTAACCTTATATCTACTTGATACAGGAGTAGGTTATGTAGGGTGGATGACGCTCTTCTCATCCACCAGCTCTTCCACCCGCAACACCAATGGCTCAAGGAGGGGTCATGTCCAACTACCGTCGCGCCCGGATGCGCGGGGGCACCTACTTCTTCACCGTCAACCTGCGTAACCGGCACAGCGACCTGCTGGTCCGCGAAATCCACCTGCTGCGCGCCGTGGTACAGGCGGTCAAACACCGCCGCCCCTTCCATATCGATGCCTGGGTCGTGCTCCCCGAACACATGCACTGCCTCTGGACCCTGCCACCGGGCGACGACGACTTCGCCATGCGCTGGCGCTCCATCAAATTCGCCTTCTCCAAACGCCTGGCCGACACCGAATCCCGCACCGAGGCTCAACGCACCCGGGGCGAGCGCGGCATCTGGCAACGCCGCTATTGGGAACACCTGATCCGCGACGACCTCGATTACCAACGGCATTTCGATTACATCCACATTAACCCGGTGAAACACGGCCATGTGCGGCGGGTGTGCGATTGGCCGTATTCGAGTTTTCACCGGGCGGTGCGGGATGGCCTCTATCCGGTGGATTGGGCCGGCGATGGCGTGGTGGACGACGCTATTCGCTGGGGAGAATAAGGGTGGGATGGGCCTCGCCTGGTGGATGAAAAGAGCGTCATCCACCCTACCCCACCTTCACGTTTCGGCCTGGCCGATCAGCCCTTTCCCACGCGGTAACTGCATTGCCACTTTCCGGGTGCGCCCATAGCCTCCGTACCCGGCGCCTAAGAAACGCCCATCAAGCAGCGGTCCACCGCTCCCGAAAGTTCAGCGGCTTTTTTGTGCTCGCGGCATACTCGCGCACGCAAAAATCTCTGTTATGTCGGGAGTGGACTAATACAAGACCTGAAAGGGGAATACGTCCGGCCCTCTGCTTGGGGTTTTCTTAACTCCCGACGCCAGCAGCCCTAAGAAAGCTGCTTCATCAAGCAGAGGTAATGGATATGCCTGACTCCCTCCACCCCCAACCCGATCAAGAAATCCTCATCCCCACCCTCTTCACCCGCCACAAGCGCCTGCTGCGCGCCGTGTTGCTGGAAGACCAACCCTGGTTCGTGGTCACCGACCTGGCCCGGCTGATGAACCACCCGCCCCTGGCCGAGCGCCTGCCGCACAACCTGGATGACGACCAGATGCAGATCGCCTGGATACGCAACGGCCATGGCGACTTCAAGTGCGAATGGCTGGTGAGCGAATCCGGCGCCTATGCCGCGCTGATCCACTACTACCACCCGGAAAACCGCTGCATCCGCCAATGGATCACCCAGCAGGTGATCCCCTGCCTGCGTGCCGAGCAGCCCCAGGTCGGCCACTGGCCCGTCCGCTCGGTGGCGCAGTGGATGGGGCAGGAGCTGCAGGTGCTGCACTGGCAGGACGTGGTCTGGCTGCCCCTCGAAGACTGCCCACGCCTGCTGCCCCGGCCGCCCCACGTGATCGGCTAGCACGACCGAGGGCTGGAGGTTCCAGCCCTCATCCACCGCCCCTCAGAGCGTGATGGCGGTGGCCGGATAGAACAGCACGTTGAGCCCGAAGAGGATCATCCAGAAGCCGATCTCCAGCGTCTCGGTGATCGGCTGGATGCGCCGGATCGCGCCATACACATGCACCACGAACATCAGCGTGAAGACCAGGAACAGCAAATCGAACGCATAGCTGTACCCGGTGCCCGTGGTAACGGCACGCAGCATGGCCAGCTCGATGATCAGGATGAACGCCCCCAGGCAGCGGCCGAAGTAGATCGCCAGGTGCTGGTGCTCCGGAATTCTCCAGCGCATGAGTCGGGCCCAGGCGATGGGGGCAACGAAGATGGGCAGGGCGAAGAAGAGCGTCGTCACGATCATCAGCGTGGCGAGGTATTCCCGGCTGTATGGCGCGTAGTAACCAAGCATCACAGAACTCCTTGTTCCGTTGCCGCACAGGGCATCGTTATTGTTTTGAGGCGCGTCTTGCCAGCGGAAGAATCGGGATGCGGGGAGCGGCGGGTCAAGGAATTCGCGGGATGGCAGTACCAAGGAAGGTGGCAGCGGCAAGAGGGATGAGGACCTAAGTCGCAACGAGCCCGAGGCACCTTCGCCCCTGCCCGGCGCCCCGGCTGATGACGTACCCATCGCCGCTTCGTACTATCCCGCTCCCCGATTCATCGCCAAGGAATGCATGTGGAGAACAGGACCCGGCGTTGGCCAAAGACACTCGCGCTCAGCCTGGTGACCGCCACGCTTCTGGTTGCCTGGCTCACCACCGGCGTCTACAAGACGCGCTTCGCCGAGGACAACCGCCTGGTCTTCTTCATCAAGCAGCAGCCCTCCTTCCAGGTGGCATTCGTGAACCCCTTCGCCACCGATGCCGACAGCAAGCCCCTCAGCCGGTTGAGCGCGCAGGAGCGGCAGGAGGTGATCGACTACTGCCGCTATCGCCTGGGGATCGAAACCCAATTGAAGACGCAGCAGGAGCTGGATAGCTGCGAGCGACCCTAGCGACCGCTCACTGTCGAAACGCTCATTTGAGCCTGGAAAACCACGTCCCTAGGGCGTGGTCATGAGCCATTGGCTCTGCCTGTGATGATTTGCATTGAGAGCCCGGCAGGATGAACGCGTGTCGTAGGGTGTGCCGTGCGCACCTCCGCGCGGTGCTTCCGGCGAGTCCGAGGTGCGCGCAGCACACCCTACGTCCAGCGTGAGCGGCAGCTGCATGCTCCGAGGTCTGATTGCGCACCCGTCTTGGGGGCCAGACGCAAAGCCAGGTCCTAAGAACGTGGCTTTTTACTCACACCCCGGCCTCAGCGAGGGCCGGCCGCACCGCCGGTCGGCGCACCTCCGCCAGCAGCAGGCAGGGGCTGCGGCACGAAACGATACTGTATAACATTCACAACCTGTTCCCGGACGTTGACCACCACCTCTGCACAGATCGCAGGAGGCGGTGGTTTTTTCGTGGGCGCTGGAGGGGGCATGTCCATACACGAGGTTCGCTTTATTACCTGATAACAAGTAAGGGCAATACAGCGATATGGAAGTGTCTTGCAAAAATGAAAGAGTGTTTGCCGATTTTTACGGTTCCACCCCCTATGACAACGTTGCTAGATTGGAATCGCGGCCCGACGAACGGAATAACCAATCAACTAAAAGGCGGCCTCGAACCCACGCAGCCCTTCATACAGGAGACATCGCTTCCACCTGATTCATCCGCATGACCTTGCAGCCTGATGAGATACACCGCCGTACTGGAGAATCATAAGAACAACAAGGGCCGACATTAAACATCCCCGATATCGAGGGATATAAAAATATCAACAGCCTTGTGAATACAGCCATGCTAAGTGAAGTAGATCTTTTTGTAACACTGGTTCGCACAGGCAGCCTGGCTAAAGCGGGAAAACTACTCGGCATGCCCGCAAGCACGCTGAGCAGGCGGCTCCAGGCCTTCGAGAAACGGTTGGGGACCACGCTGTTCTTCAGGTCGACCAAGGCACTTCGGTGCACCTGCGATGGTGAAAGTCTCTATGCCCTGTGCAAGGACAGTATCGATCAACTGAATATCGCGCTGACCTCCATCAAGCAGGAAAGGGTGGAACTCATTGGAAAAGTCCGTATTCAATTACCCAGCAGTTTCGTCGATTGCAGTGAAAGCCATTCCATACTTGATCTATTGGGTATCTACCCCGGTATTCGGGTCGAACTTCTGATCAATGATCAGGAGCCCGATTTCATCGTCGAAGGTATCGATCTTCTTATTCATGTGGGTGAACTCAAGAACACTGCCTGCGTGACCAAGAAACTCTTCGATACGGAACTGGGGCTCTTTGCAACGGCGAAGTACCTGGCGTTGAAAGGCCAGCCCGATACGGTGGATGCACTGGTGGCGCACGAGGTTCTGCACGACGACAGCCGCAAGGAGTACGTGCTCCACAACCAGAACGGCCCCCCGTTGCCCGTGCGCCACCAGGAGCGCCTGCTGACCCGCTCCAGCCTGATGCTGATGCAGGCCACGCTCAACGGCATGGGCATCGGCCTGCTGCCCTTGAAACTGGCACGGCGCCACCTGGACAGCGGCGCGCTGGTCAGGGTGCTGCCCCAGTTCTCGACGGCAGGTCGATCGGTCTACATCTCCTACCTCAGCTCGCGCTCACTCTCAGCCTGCGCGCGGGCGGTGCTGGACAAGACACTCGCCCTCGCCTACGTGCCGCTTCCACGTGAAGCGGCGCAGACAACCCCCGCAGATAACGACTGAGGCTCGGAGCCCAGGGAGTCTTGCCATGTTCAGTTTCACTTCGCCTGGAAAAAAGGTCCTTGCAGAGCTGCTCGGCACGCTCGAGCGGTCGGAGGACAACCTCTCGGCCATCGATCGCGCCGCCGGGATGATCGAATTCCTGCCGGACGGCACCGTGATAGGGGTCAATTCCAACTTCCTGACGCTGTTCCACTACTCGCTCGAACAGGTCATCGGCAAACACCATCGGATGTTCTGCTCCCCGGCGCTGGTGCGCACGCCGGAATACGAGCAACTGTGGGCGACCCTGCGCAGCGGGCAGCTGGTGAAGGGCGTCTTCCAGCGCCGCGACAGCCGTGGCGGGAACATCTGGCTGGAGGCCTGCTACAGCCCGGTGCTGAGCAAGGGCAAGGTCACCCGCATCCTCAAGCTGGCCTACGACATCACCGCGCGGGTCGAGCAGGACGCCGACGTCCACTCGCGGCTCAAGGCGCTGAACCGTTCGATGGCCATCGTGGAGTTCACGCCGACGGGCAACGTGATCGATGCCAACCAGAAATTCCTCCTCGCCATGGGCTATTCGCTGCAGGAGGTGCGCGGCAAGAGCCACCGCATGTTCTGCGAGGCGGGCTACGTGCAGAGCGCGGAATACAGCCAGCTGTGGTCGCAGCTGAACCAGGGCCAGTTCTTCTCCGGGCAGTACAAGCGCCTGCGCAAGAACGGCTCCATCGTATGGCTGGAGGCGACCTACAACCCGGTCTTCAATGCCGAGGGCGAACTGGTGAAGGTGGTGAAGTTCGCCTCCGACATCACCGAGCGCGTGGAGAAGTACGAGCAGGATTCACGCAGCGCCAGCACGGCGTACCACATCTCGATGGAGACCGAGCGGGTGGCCGAGAACGGTTCGGAGATCATCCACAGCGCCGCCCGGGAGATGCGCGGCCTCGCCGAGGACGTGAACGCCTCAACCGCCTTCGTGGAACAACTCGGGGCCCGCTCGGAGCGCATCACCGCCATCGTCAACACCATCCGCAGCATCGCTGACCAGACCAACCTGCTGGCGCTGAACGCGGCCATCGAGGCGGCTCGTGCGGGTGACCAGGGGCGGGGCTTCGCGGTGGTGGCCGATGAGGTGCGCCAGCTGGCAGGACGCACCAGCAGCGCGACGACCGAGATCGCGGAAATGATCGGGATGATCCTCTCCGAGACCCGCCAGGCGGTGGACAGCATGAAGAGCACGCTGCAACGCGCCGAGGCGGGCATGGCCCTGGCCGACCAGGCCGGCGTGGTGGTGGAGCAGATCCGCCAGGGCACCAATGACGCGGTGCAGGCGGTCAGCATGTTCGCCAACCTGCTGGACGCATCGGAGGTGAAATCCGGGGCCTGGCAAGCCCAGGCCTGATGGCCACGCCTGTTCCATTGGCAAGCAGCCACTGCGCTGCTGCCCGGGCCTGACGGTCCGGGCAGCGGCGGCCGTTTCACCTGCGCTCGATGGCGCAGCCTGCCGACCGCCAGGCCCAGCCGGCCCGGCAGACGCCCCGTTCGACACTTCCAGACTTTCCCCACAGGGCAACGACCTTGTCCGCCGCAGCCCCCCGCCAATACCGTTCAGCCAGCCCGTTGCGCCCACGGGCTGACCCGACGGCCGCCGTGACCGGCCCTGTCCTACCCCTAATACGCGGCACAGTGCGACCCGTTCGACGGTCATGCGACGGTCGAGCGAAGCCCGAGCCGAGCAGGAGGAAACATGGAACTCGCCTTCGATCGCTACCCCCAGCAGCCCCACGGTGGAACCCTGGTCAACCAGGTGGTGCCCGCCGACCGAGTACGGGCAGAAATTGCGCGGGCACGCGCCTTGCCGTCGATCCGCATCGACCTGGAGGCGGTGATCACCATCGAGATGATCACCACCGGCGTGCTCTCGCCCAACAGGGGCTTCATGAACCAGGCCGACTACCTGTCGGTGCTGGGCAATGGCCGGCTGGCCAACGGCGTGGTGTGGCCGGTGCCGCTGAGTTTCGCGCCGGTGGGCGAGCGCAACCGCGAGGTGATCGCCGCCCTGGCGCTGGGCGATGAAGTGGCCCTGATCGACGAGCGCAACGAGCCGGTGGCCACCCTCGCCATCGAGGACATCTTCGATTACGACAAGGAGGAGCGCGCCCGCCAGTTGTTCGGCACCACCGACCGCAACCACCCGGGGGTGGACGCCATCCACCGGCGCATGGGCGATGTGGCCCTGGGTGGCCCGCTGCAGCTGCTGCAACGGGTCGACTGGGGCCCCTTCGAATCATTGCGCCTGGAGCCCCGGGACACCTGGAAGCGCTTCTACGAGGAGCGCGGCTTCCGCTCCGTGGCCGGCTTCATCACCGGCGCCAACCCGCTGCACCGCGGCCACGAATACATCCACCGCAACGCCCTGGAAGGCATCGACGGCCTGCTGCTGCAGCCGCTGGTGGAAATGGCCAAGCGTGAATACGTGCGCCACGAGTACCGCATGCAGGCCTACCGCAACGTGCTGGAAACCTACTACCCGAAGGACCGCGCCATGCTCTCGCCGCTGCGGGTCACCTACATCTTCGCCGGCCCCCGGGAGACGGTGCTGCACGCCCTGATCATGAAGAACTACGGCTGCACCCACGCGCTGATCGGCCGCGACCACGCGGGCATCGGCAGCTACTACGACAAGTACGCCAGCCACAGCATCTTCGACCAGTTCACCCCGGAGGAGCTGGGCATCGAGGTGCGCCTGTTCCACGAGGTGTTCTACTGCGTGCGCTGCGCCAGCCACGCCACGACCGAAACCTGCCCCCACGACGAGCGCTACCGGCTGAACATCTCCGGCACCGGCATCCGCGAGATGCTGCGCCACGGCCTGGTGCCGCCCAAGGAGGTGGTGCGCCCGGAGTCGGCCCTGGCGGCCATGCAGGGCATCCAGCCCAAGGGCCTTGGGGACGACGGCGAAGGCACCCTGCCCGTGGCCAAGGTGATCCAGAGCCTGTTCCCCTTCTACTCCCGCTTCACCCGTCTGGGCGGCGCACCGCGCGCGCAACCCCTGGAAGCGGACGCCCTCACCGTGCGCGACCTGGAGCTGGCCTGCCACGAGGCGCGCGCTCACACAGGCGATGTCTACGACGGCGTCTACCGCGAGTACACCGCCCTGCTGGACCACAACCGCAGCCTGCAGCCGGCCTGGGTGGAGGACGCGCGCGACGCCCTGCACCGGCAGCAGCGGCGCCTGCTCGATGACCTGGACGAGAAATTCAGCCAGGCGCCGGAACTGGCGTCCGACGAGTTCATGTACCAGGGCCAGGCGGAGGTGCAGCAGGAAGTGAGCGCCGCCCGTGCGCTGCTCGACGACATCCCGGCGGCGGTGGATGCCAATCGCCTGGCCAACCGCACCTGGAACAGCCTGCCCTACCCCCGCTATCGCGGCGCCGACGACGCCTGAACCCACGCCCCACGGCAGCGCTGCCCATGGCTGCCCTGGGGCACTGGGGTGAACGCCCCCCTCCGTTCGAAAAAATTTTTCCGGACGTGCATCCGGAACGATTCCTGGCGGGTAGTACAGATGGGCAGCCCGTATCTGCCCCTTTTGACTACCTATCAGGAGATCGCCCCATGAACGCAAAAACTGCCAGTTGCCTGCTCAGCGGCCTCGTCATGTGCGTCGCCATGCAGAACCTCAGCGCCCAGACGGCCTTGCCCGACGCCGTGAAAGTGCCCGATGGCCACAAGGTCCTGCTCGAAACCGTCGGCGTGGGCGAAATCACCTACGAATGCCGCGACAAGGCAGGTGCGCCAGGCCAGACCGAGTGGTTTTTCGTCGGCCCCAAGGCCGTGCTCAATGACCGGGCCGGAAAGCCGGTAGGAGACTACTTCGGGCCGCCTGCCACCTGGCAGGCCCGTGACGGGTCGAAGATCACCGGGACGCAGGTGGCGATCGCGCCAGCCGGAACGGGCGACATCCCGTACCAGTTGGTCAAGGCCAATCCCGCTGAAGGGAAAGGAGCCATGAGCGGCGTCAGCTTCGTGCAGCGCCTGGCGACCCGGGGTGGCGTCGCGCCCAGCGATACCTGCGCCGCCGAGAACAAGGGCCAGCGGCAGGTCGTCAAGTACCAGGCCGACTACCTATTCTGGGGGGCCAACTGAGCTCGCCCGGGCAGGCGCGAGGCGAGCCGTCGGCTACGCTCAACGACACACCCCGGCCAGACGGGCCGGGGCACCCTCGAGCGCAGAAAGTGGATCAGCCTGTCAGTGCCTTCGATTACCAAAGCCACCTCGACGCCTGCGCCCGAGGTGAGCGGCCGGCCTTGCGGGCGCTCTACGATCAGGAAGGTGCGCGTCTGCTCGGCGTGGCTCGCCGCATCGTGCGGGACGACGCCCTGGCCGAAGACATCGTGCACGATGCCTTCATCCGTATCTGGACGCGCGCTGCCAGCTTCGACCCGGCGCGTGGCTCCGCGCGCGGCTGGATCTACAGCATCACGCGGAACCTGGCGCTGAACCATATCCGCGATGGTGCCCGGGAGGCGCCCCTGGACGATGCTGGCGCGGCGGTGCTGCACGCGCAGGTGGCGGAGGTGGACGACAGCCTGGCGGGGCACGGTTCGGCCAGGATTCATCAATGCCTGGGGCAGTTGGAGCCGGCGCGGCGGCGCTGCATCCTGCATGCCTACGTCGACGGCTGCACGCACGCCGAAATCGCCGTCCTGCTCGGCGCGCCCTTGGGCACGGTCAAGGCGTGGATCAAGCGCAGCCTGGCGGCGCTGCGGGAGTGCATGGGATGAACACCGAGCACAATGGCACCGGCCCCGAAGACCTGGACACCCTCGCCGGCGAATATGTACTGGGCAGCCTGCCGGCCAGCCAGTGGCATGCCGTGCATGAGCGCCTCAAGCACGACGCCGATCTGCGTTCGGCCGTGGCTGCCTGGGAAAACCGCCTGCTGGAGCTGACCGCGATCGTCGAGCCGAAAACCCCCAGCCCACGCCTGTGGAGCCGGGTATCCCGCACCCTGGACGAGCAGCTCGATGGTGACATGACGACACCGAGGCAGGTGGCCGTGCCTTGGCACCGGCGCTTGGGCGTATGGCGGGGCCTGGCGGGCGCCGGGCTGGCCGCAAGCCTGGTGCTGGCGACGATGCTGCTGACGACCAGCGCGCCGCGCATCACCTACATGGTGGTGCTGGTGGCCCCCACCGACCAGACCCCCGGCTGGGTGGTGCAGGCCAGCGACAGCCGCAGTGTCCAGCTGATCCCCCTCGGGCATGGCGAGGTTCCGGGCGACAAGGTGCTGCAGTTCTGGACCAAGGCGGAGGGGTGGCAAGCGCCGGTATCCCTCGGCCTGGTCAAGCCTGGCGCGCAACTCAGCGTGCCCCTCGATCAGTTGCCGCCGCTGGAGCCCAGCCAGTTGTTCGAGCTGACCCTGGAAAACCCGGGGGGCTCCACCACGGGCCGGCCGATGGGGCCCGTTCAGTTCATTGGTCGGGCGGTGAAGGTCATCTAGCGGATTCAACCCTCTGTAAAATAAGTGGTTCACGACCAAGGCGGCACTCGTGAACTCCTTCGCCACCGATGCCGACAGCAAGCCCCTCAGCACGCGAACGAACAGGAGCGGCAGGAGGTGATCGGCTACTGCCGGTAATACCCGGGTATCGAAACGAAACTGAAGAATCAGGAAGCGTTGGATAGCTGCAGATAACGCTGCCCCTGTACCTTGCCGACCTGCTACTCGACGCAACTGACGGAATGGACGCCATGCACCTGCTCTACCCCTCATCACCCGATAACCCAAACATCCCGGACGAGACCTTTGCCGAAGAGTTTGCAGCGGCCAAGGCGGCCGGCCTCGGTTGCTCGCTGTTCTCCTGCGAGGAGCTGGAGCTGCAACGCTTCAAACCGAAGCCGGCCCTCGAAGAAGGGGCCCGCGTCCTGTACCGCGGCTGGATGCTGACGCCGGCCGCCTACAGCTACCTGCATGCGTCCATCGTCAGCAGAGGCGCCATTCCCGTCACCAGCCCGGCGCAGTATCGGCATTGCCACCATCTGCCCGAGTGGTATCCACAATGCCGGGACCTCACGCCCGCCACCCTGGTGCTTCCACGTGACGCCGACTTCGCCGCCGCATTGGCCAATGCGGGCTGGTCCGCCTGCCTCGTGAAGGACTACGTGAAATCACTGACCACCCAGCGCGGTTCCATCGCCCGCAGTGCGGACGAAGTGGTCGAGATACTTGCGCTCATCGAACGCTACCGCGGCGAGCTGGAAGGCGGCGTGTGCCTGAGGGAATTCGAACCCCTGATTCCGGAAACGGAAGAGCGCTATTTCGTCCTCGACGGCCGCGCCTATGGCCGAACCGATGAGGTGCCGCCTCTCGTCCAGGAGATCACTCAACGCGTGCCCTGCCCCTTCTTCTCGGTCGACCTGGTGGCCTCTGAGTCCGGCGCTCTGCGCCTGGTGGAGCTGGGTGATGGGCAGGTCTCCGACCGCAAGCAATGGCCGGAGGAACGCTTTGTGGCGATGTTGTGCTCAGCGGTCTCGACTTGAGCCCGCCGCGAAGCCAAGAGCCCCAGACCGAGACCATTCAGGACGCAGTATCCAAGGCCCCCATGAACCCCCGATTGACTTTTCTGCTGGCACTGTTGGCTCTCTGCCCCGCCGCAGCCAATGCCGAATGCGTCGCGGTGTTCTGGATACCGTTCGACGCGGAGCTCTACTCACCGGAAAGCGAGGCCACCCTCGAAGAGCGGGCGTTCGAGCGAACCTCCATTCCTCTGGCCATGGCCAAGAGGCTGAGCCCCGCTGATGCTTCGTCGAGTGCCGTCCGCGAATACGATCCGCATAACACCCGAGCGCTGATAAAGGTCCGCGATAACCCCGTCTTCATCGACCGTTTTGGATGGACCAGACAGGGAGAGCGCTACGGCAAGATCGCCATCAGCCAGATTGAAGATGCGTTGTCTTCCAACTGCTCCGACGTGCCCTAGCCGCGTGGATCGTCCCTACTTTCTCGCCAGGAACACCGCCAACGCCGCAAAACGTCTGCGCGCCTCCCACGCGAACAAGCGATTGGCCAGCGGATTGAGCAGTACGCCCAGCCAAGGCGGTCGCAGCGTCAGGCTGAAGCTGTAGATCAGCTCGGAGCGCCCTCTTCGATATCGCGGTGGCGCATCGACGCCGCCCACGACTCGAACAGCCCAGTCGGCTCCACCAGCATGGCCGCCGCCACCTTGCCCCGGCTGGTAGTTCACGAAGCGGGTACGCATCGCCAGCAGGCGCTTCCAGCCCTTGCCCCGGTTGAAGGAAACCGCGCCGATGGAGGGGTGGCTGTCACCCGTTTCCATATGCGCGACGGCCAGCAAGGTGTTCCACTGCAACCGCACACGGTGGTTATGAAAGGCTTCGAAGGTGGCGTCGGCGGAGGCCGGCATGACCAGGATGAATCGGTTGTCACTCACGAAATGGGCGCCTAAGGAAAGCCAGCGGCCTAGAGTCAAGAAGAGGCCTTCACAGTGAACTGCATCTGCCAAACGAAGCGACGCCCTCAGTTCATGACCGATAGGCGTCACGTCCGTGGGCAGTCAGGAAGCAAGCGCTTTCAAAGAGGCAGCAACATCGCTGTCCACACAGAGGACCGTCGTTCCCTTCTGCTGTATGCAGGCCTTCCGTTCCCCCGTGGTAAGGAAGAAAACCTTGCGTCCTTCGAGCCTGAACCAGCCCGCGCGAAAGCCATAAGTGGCGATGCCATTCAATCGAACGCTGCTCTCCATCGCGTCCCTGTCTATCGGCTGAACCTTGAGTCCCTCGATTGGCCACGAAGCGCCGTAGAACCCGGACCGCACATGAAGTACCCCCTTATCCACATACACCTTGCCCCCCGCCTGGAAGACCAGGTACCCCTGCAGCAACGCGTAGAGAACGCCCCCAACCAAAACACTCTTCAAGCTGATGCTCTTGCTGATCAACAGGTCTGCACCCAGCATCACCGCCACTGGCAATACTGCGATCAGCAGGCTGTTCAACAGCATTGATTTGAAACTGAGAGAAACAGTCACCACGTCCATTCAGATACCTGCCATTCGATAGGTGATGCCACACAGAAGATCGAGAGCTTGTTTTCTCCCGGCTCTCGGCAAACTGATCACTCCAAGTTCATGTGCCGCATAGGCGCAGGCGATCACCTCTTTCCTGACCTGCCTTCGCAGCCCTTGAGATAACAACTGGCTATTGCCGTTTACCTGTGCCAACCGCACGGCAGCACTTTCCACATCAAGCATCTGGCCTGGCTGGATCCCATGGCAGCCTCCGCAATTGCTCCCCCCTCCTCCACCAGTACGGACGGCTACGTTGACAATAACGCTGAGTTGAACAGCAAGATTCACCCCTATCGCGACGTTGACTGCTGCTACTACGTACGTCGCGACACCGACTGCAACCACAGCGATTGCAACGGCCCCAACAGCGGCACGAGCCACTGGGACGTCGAG
This sequence comes from Pseudomonas sp. Pc102, assembly GCF_018408275.1. Classification (NCBI taxonomy): domain Bacteria; kingdom Pseudomonadati; phylum Pseudomonadota; class Gammaproteobacteria; order Pseudomonadales; family Pseudomonadaceae; genus Pseudomonas; species Pseudomonas sp. Pc102. Next base: position 4,762,045 of record NZ_AP021905.1, read on the forward strand.
GGATCGCCGCTGCAAGGAGCTACCCTCACCCTTTGGGGTAAGGATCGCCTTTAGCTTCTGAAGATCACTGGCATATTTACTCTCCAGCATCTGCTCAGGCACCGACCGAGTCAGAAGCCCTTGCAGGTCTTCAGGATCGGAATTCAGCAGATCGTTCACTCGCTGGCGAATCTTGGAGGAAGCAGCAAAAATCCCCATCTCATTGAGCCTGCCGAGGTAGCGGGAATAGTCCCCGTCCTTACTGGCTGCGCGCACAATTGGATCTTGGCTGGCCAACAGCAACTGCTCCTCAACCGAGCGAGGAGCGATCAGTTGCTCTGGTATACCCATTCGTTCAAGGAGCGCACTTCGGTTCGAATAGAACTCGCTGGCCAGCACTGCATCCTTACTCACAGCGGACCAGAGACGAGTGAAATCCACTACATCCTCCCAGACACCAAGAGGCACTTACCCTCTTGACATAAGCAATCGCAATCTATTGTCGCCACCCGAATCTCTAGCGATTATCGAGCCTGGAGTACCATACAAACGATTACTGGCTTTAACCTCTGGAAGGGTGAACGCAACACTTCCCAATGCTGCACCCTTCATGAAATCTCTACGACGCATTGGCTGTCACCTCCCTGTGGCTATCGCACTGAATCAAACTCTGAGAATAAAAAGCACGAAGCACGCGCCCCATGTGGTTTCCATACTCAGATTTTATGGACTCACGCAAACGCTCATCCTGATGAAGCAGAGCACAGGCTTGGCAAGGATGAACGATGTGCTCCAAAGAACTGATACCTGCCGACGCGCTGAGTATTTTTAATATGCGATAAGGGCCATCAACCTTTATCCAAATTTTCAAGAAATCCCGTACTTGCGAAAAATACACAACCTCAAGTGCGTGCTTGCTGAAGCTTCCTAGCTTCATTTCGGGAATGTGCTCAAACGTAAGCCCGCAACAACCGGAAATTTCCTTATTAGGAGTTATCACGCAGTTCTCTAAAACCTGATCACAGCCCTGAAGAAGCATATCTTCTCGATTGGAGAATACTTTCCTCATAGTGCTGCCTGCATGAAATGGCATCCAGCTGTTTACCTGCAACTTCACAAGCCCCGCCTCAATAAATGGCTTCAGTTCCTCATCAGCTTTTACTTGGCTAATCACTTCGCTCTTGCCTGAGTCTTGCTCAATGGTAATTACGCAAAATATTCCATTCTCCGCCACGGCCTTGGCGGCATTGACAACCGAGGCTACGGGGACCCACTCGGCATGATCGACACCTGTACTCAGGTTGATCTCATTCAGCCCCGAAGCAGACAGTCTTCTTGCCACTCTCGTCGCCGAAGAGTGAGTCTTCCCCCAATACCCATTTGTCACGCAGCGACTAAGCAGCCCCAATTGTTGAACGTGATCCAGGGAGGCAAACAAATCCTCTCCCAGCAGAAGTGGCTCCCCACCACTAAACACAACAAGACGCAAGCCAGGAAACACCTGCCACGCTTGATCAATGAAACTGGCTATCTCTTCGAAAGATAATTTTGCAGATAGCGTCGGATTGCATTCGAAACAGCAATCCCGACACTGAGCATTGCACTTGTATGTCGTTATCACCGTCAGCGTATGCGGAAAGACATCCCAGTAACCTTCTGGAACCCATGGCTGATCCATATCGAGTCTCCAAACAAACAATGAATGACAATCATTGTCATCTCTGGAACCAATGTCGACTCAAGGAAAAGCAGCTGAGTAGCGCTTGAAAAAACAATAACAAGTCTGGAATAAGGCTTACCTAACGTGAAATCCGTATCAAAAGAAACAGCCTACAGTTTAAAAGGAACCATTCATGGATCATGAGAAACCATTCATCGTCACCTTATAGAAATTACTGACTACCTTTTTCTTATGATCTATTAATTTCGCAAGACAGCACCGAAAACTTTATTGCATTACTCTAGGTAATGCGTAGGATCGTTCACTTTCATACCTACGATATTTCTCCAAACCAATCCCTGTATTTAAAGTGACAGACGAGTGCTGAACCTGAACAAGAACACCGGAAGAGGTACCTGGCGATCCATAGGTCAACGCATGCAGGGCTTGCAGGTTCAGTCCATCCCCATCGCAGGTAAGTCCATTGAACTCATCACCACAAAATTGGACGGTACCGCCTACCAGATAGGCCGCATCCATACCGAGAATGCCTTCGTGGTGAAGAAAGGGGTCCTGTCACTGCTGTACGTGAGGCCGGACTACAGGGGATACCGCCGGACAGCCGGCCTGGTTTTCGCTCCCTGCTCCTGGAAGGTCGACTACGACCATGCGCTGAGCAGGAACCTCGCCAGCCAGCTGGGCTACACCTACGTGCTGATGCTGCGGGTGGTACCAAGAATCAACCGCTCGCACGGCCACCTCGAACGAAAACTGAAGGAGAGCGAGGAGGTGCCGGGCATCTGCTTCGCCGATGAACGAATCCGGGGCAAATGGATGGGGCGCTCGGCAAGCAGGCTGCTGACGCCTCCGAGCGCCTTCTCACCTCATCAGACGACCCAGTACGAGCTGACGTTGCGTCAGGCCGGCCAATGGGGCTTTGCGATGGGGGTGGAGGATGACGACAGGGACATTCCCGGCCTCAAGCTGATTGCCGATTTCGGTGCCCCTGCGCTCCTATCAGCCCAGACTCCAATCGCTCTTAGTGAGAACCGCGACTAAGCCCCCGCTGCCGCAGCCCAATGCAATTGCCCCAAGGGTCGCGCACCTGGCAGATGCGGTCGCCATCCCCCAGTGCCAATGGCCCTCGGTACAACGGCGCGCCCAGTTGGCCCAAGCGCAGCACTTCGGCATCCAGATCATCCACCGCCCAATAGACGACGGTGCCCGCCGCGCCGCTGGCGACCTTCTCGTCGGCGTTGACGATCTCCAGCACCACGCCGCCCATCTCCAGATGCCCGTAGTCATCCGTCGATGGCAGCACAGGCTTCGCCTCGGGAAAGGCGCGCTGGTACCAGTCGGTGGCTGCACGCCAGTCACCGACGTGCAGCAGGATCGAGAGGATGCGGCGCTCAAGCATGGCGCGTGACCAGACAGATAAAGGATGCGAGAGGGTTCAAGTCAGGCAGAGACGAGCTTTTCCCTGACCTTATCCTTGAAGCCTTTCAGGTAAAAGGCATCGCCCTCCACTCGCTCCACGGAAATCTTCCGCATGTCCTTCATCGTTACCGCGAACAACGCGAATAGGAGCGAGCCGAATATCAGACCCGAGAGCGGCAAATTGAATTGCCCTGTATTCGCGCTTATTCGCAGAACAAGTGCCAGCACGAAGACCACCAGGGTCGCTCTCAACACCCAGGTCCAGAACGCCTTTTTCTTCAGGCAGCTCGCGCACTGGCTGTACGAAATATCCAGCCGCTTCCGGGATATGAAATAGGCCGCAATCAACGCCAGGGGGCTGAGCAGCAGCCACAGGAACGTCAAAGGGCTCACGTAGTTGATCCGGGTCGAAACTGCTTCAAGCTCCGTGTCCGTCGCACAGCTGATGCACACGCATGGCAGTGCTGCGTTGTTGTTCACTTTCAGGAGTTTTCCAACCCAAACGCCCCCACTCTGCTGAGCGAGGGATGACTGGGGCGGCGAGTAAGGCGACTGCGGGTTCATCATGACTCCCTTTTTCATGACTCTGAATGATCGGATCAGGCCCTGACCACGATGGTCCGCGCCGCATGATCGCCAAGCCGCTGGCGTCGCTGTCCGAAGACAAAGACCACGTCGAAAATGCCCAGCAGGCCTACCAACCCCCGCAGGCAGGATTTGTGCAATTCGCAGGGCGCACCGGTCTCGCTGTCGACGACGCGGATCTTGAGCAGGCGCTTGCCGATGCCCTGTCCATTGAACCCGTCCTTGGCCAGCAGGTAGCCGAACAGCAGCAGCATGCCGACCTTGCCGACGGTGTCCTGGGTGCCGCTGTGGTGAGCGGTCAGGAATTCGATGGCAATACTGATCGCGGCCAGCACCAGCAAGGCCAGCCAGAAATCGAGCTGCGATGCCGCCAGCCTCGCCCAGAGCGGGGCGAGTTGCAGGTCGAGCGGTTCACGCCGAACCGCGTTGGATGCAGGAAGTTGTCGCGGCACGGCACGCTCGCCCGGGGTCGATTCCCGCTCTGCAAGCACACTGCGGATGACCCGCTCGGCCACCTCGGTCAACCCACCCTGCTCAAGCAGATCGACCAGGACCTCCGTCCGTCTTCCGCTGTAGGTTTCTCGCAAGCGCGCTTCGGTTGCATCCATTTCAGACTTCCTTGTGATCGACAGGGGGTGGATTCTGTGTCGCCGCCACTTCAGTCGTCAATTACCGCAAAAAGACCGGATATCGCTGCAAACGACCTCGCCATATGCGACCCATCACCACTCATCCTTGCACTCTCCATCGGTCTCGATAAAGTAGCGAAGCGGCGAAATGACATCACCGCAAGAACCTTCACTCAGGAACGAGTAATCCATGACCAAGATCATGATGTGCACAGCGGCGCTGGCAGTTGCGCTGCTCTCCGGTTGCGCTTCGGTACCGATGGAATCCCCCGAAAAAGACGCAGCCCTCAAAGCCTTCCCGAACCCGCCGCAGGACCAGTCTGCGGTCTACATCTTCCGCGACACGTCCTTGGGCGCTGCGCTGAAGAAGACCGTGAAGATCGATGACAAGGTGATCGGGGAAACCGCACCCAACACCTATTTCTACCGTCTGATCACCCCGGGCGCGCACGTGTTGTCGACCGAGTCCGAGTTCGGTGACAACACCCTCAACCTCAGTGCCCAGCCCGGCAAGAACCACTACGTACGCCAGTCCATCCGGATCGGTGTGTTCGCCGGCGGCGCCACCCTGAGCGAAGTCTCCGAGTCCGAAGGCAAGAAGGCCGTGGCCGACACCAAGCTGGCCCGCTGAAAACCCCGTGGATGGGGTCGGCAATCGACTCCATCCACAGCCTGCTTGCACCCCTCCCTCATCGTTGCCCCCCGTTCTCCAAGCTGCTAAAAGCCCTCATCCCCATTTAAAAGATGAATACCACCATGGACCACAGTGACCGATCGAATAGTCGCGTGTTCGAGCTCGACCTGCTCCGCGCCATGGTCGCGGTGGCCGATTGCGGCAGCTTCACCACGGCGGCCAGCCGGCTTAACTCCACCCAGTCCACCGTCAGCCAGAAGATCCGCCGGCTGGAGGAGATGGCTGGGCACCGCCTGCTGGAGCGTGGCAACCGCGATGTGCTGCCCACCGAAGCCGGCGAGACGCTGCTGGGCTACGCGCGGCGCATGCTGGCGCTGAACGACGAGCTGCAGGAGGCGCTGTCCGGGGCCACGGTGGCGCTGACGGTGCGCATCGGCGTGCCGGACGACTTCGCCACGGGGCGCACCACCCTGCAGTTGGCGGCGTTCAACCGGCATTACCCGCAGGTGAAGCTGGAAGTCACCAGCGGCCTGAGCCGCGACCTGTCCGCCAGCTACGACCGTGGCGAGCTGGACCTGGTGCTGCTCAAGCAGCGGCAGAACGCCCGCGAGGCGGTGGCCTGCTGGCCGGAGAAGACGCGCTGGGTGGACAGCGCCAGGAACCCCTGCATCGACCTCGACCCGCTGCCCATCGTCACCTTCCCCCCGCGCGGGGTGTACCGCGACGAGATGATCGCGGCGCTGGAGGCGGTGGGCCGGCGCTGGCACATCAGTTTCACCAGTTCGAGCCTGTCGGGCATCCAGTCGGCCATCGCCGATGGCATGGGCATCGGCCTGCTGCCGCAGCGGGCGGTAACGGCGGACCACGCCGTGCTGGCCAAAAAAGCTGGGCTACCCTCGGTGGACGCGTTCGAGGTGGCGCTGCTGCATCGCCCGGCGGCGGACCCGATGGTGAAGGAACTGGCACGTGTGCTGTCACGGGTGCTGGCGCAGGATACGAAAGGCTGACGGACACCCCGCTCGCATTCGAAAAACGAATACAGCGGATTCCAACATTTAATTTGTGCATGTAAAGGCCGCTGGATATCGTGCTCTCCAGCGACGGCCACCGCCCCACGGGCGCGCCGCTCCGCACCATTGCTCACCACGGCGCCGCACGCGCCGGGCAGCAAGACAACAATGAGGAAATACCCCATGGCCAAATCCACCTATTACGCGCCGCACGGCGGGCACCCGGCACAGACCGAGCTGCTCACCGACCGCGCCATGTTCACCGAAGCCTATGCCGTGATCCCCAAGGGCGTGATGCGTGACATCGTCACCAGCCACCTGCCCTTCTGGGACAACATGCGCATGTGGGTCATCGCCCGCCCGCTGTCCGGCTTCGCCGAGACCTTCTCCCAGTACATCGTCGAGCTGGCCCCCCAGGGCGGCAGCGACAAGCCCGAGCAGGACGTCAACGCCGAAGCGGTGCTGTTCATCGTCGAAGGCGAACTGACCCTGACCCTGCAAGGCCAGGTGCACACCATGCAACCGGGCGGCTATGCGTTCATTCCGCCGGGCGCCGACTACAAGGTGCGCAACACCAGCGGCCAGCACACCCGCTTCCACTGGATCCGCAAGCACTACCAGAAGGTCGACGGCGTACCGCTGCCGGACGCCTTCGTCACCAACGAGCAGGACATCGAGCCGCGCGTGATGCCGGACACCGAAGGCCGCTGGAGCACCACCCGCTTCGTCGACATGGCCGACATGCGCCATGACATGCACGTGAACATCGTCAACTTCGAGCCGGGCGGCGTGATCCCCTTCGCCGAAACCCACGTGATGGAGCACGGCCTGTACGTGCTGGAAGGCAAGGCCGTCTACCGCCTGAACCAGGACTGGGTCGAGGTGGAAGCCGGTGACTTCATGTGGCTGCGCGCCTTCTGCCCGCAGGCCTGCTACTCCGGTGGCCCGGGTCGCTTCCGCTACCTGCTGTACAAGGATGTGAACCGCCACATGCGCCTGACCCTCAACCAGGCCCATTGATCCAAACGACGGGAGCCCAGCGCTCCCGTCGTCGTTTCTGCCCTCCGTATTTCTGTGGGAGCGAATTCATTCGCGAAGGGCCGGCATGGCGTCCACCGTTGCTGCCGATCCAACCTCGCCCCACCTGGCCTACCGCTTCACATGCGCCGCGAACCCCGTCTCCCCTGGCGCCACATCGGGCTTCAAGGTCAGCGCGGGAATCTCGTAGTCCCCGCCGTTCTGCTGGCGATAGGCGATGGGCGCGGTGCTCCAAAGATCGTCCAGCCGTTGCCCCAGTTCCTCCTGGATGCTGGCGAAGCGAGCCGCGTCGACCCGGCTGGTGCGGTGCACCACGAAGGGCGGCAGCACGTCGAAGCCGGGGTAATGCAGGATGCCGTGCTGGATGGGGAACAGCAGGTCGTCCAACGGGCCATTGATGCCGCGCTCGCTGTAGTGGGAATCCCAGCCGCCGGTGGTGACCAGCAGCATCGCCCGCTTGCCCGCCATCGACCCCTCGCCGTAGCGGTTGCCCCAGCGCACGTCCGAATGCTCGCCCACGCCATAGGCGAAGCCATAGGCGTACACCCGGTCGACCCAGCCCTTGAGGATCGCCGGCATCGAGAACCACCAGAGCGGGAACTGCAGGATCAGCGCATCGGCCCAGCGCAGCTTGTCCTGCTCGGCGGCGATGTCCGCGCTCTGGCGGCCGCTGGCGAAGGCGCGCCTGGAGTCCTGCGAGGCATCGAAGCGCGCCTCGGGGTCGCGGTCCAGGCTGTCGCCGGCATCGATGGGCGCCTTCCAGAGCATCGCGTACAGGTCGGACACCTGCACCGCATGGCCGGCGGCCTCCAGGCGCTGCACGGTGAAATCCTTCAGCGCGCCGTTCAGCGAGCGGGGTTCGGGGTGGGCGAAAACGATCAGGACATTCATGGCAAACCTCCATAACGGGATGAGCGCAGGATGGTGGCCCGCCAGGTATTTTGGAAATGAATAACCCATATTCCAGGTATGCGAATGAATAATCTCAGGCGTCTGGACCTCAACCTCCTGGTGACCCTCGACGTGCTGCTCGCCGAGCACAACGTCACCCGCGCCGCCGAGCGCCTGAATTTTTCCCAGCCCTCGGTGAGCGTGCACCTGGCCAAGCTGCGGGAAATCTTCGACGACCCGCTGCTGCTGCCCGGCCCGCGCGGCATGCGCCCCACCGCCCGCGCCGAGGAACTGCGCGAGCCCTTGCGCCAGGCTCTGGAAGCACTGGAGCGCGCCGTGGCCCCGGCCAGCCCCTTCGACCCGGCCCAGGCGCGGGATACCTGGCGCGTCGCCGCCACCGACTACGGCGAATCGGCCATCCTCCTGCCCGTCCTCGCCGGCCTGCGCGCCGCAGCCCCCGGCACCCGCATCGCCGTGGTCGAGATGGCGCCCTCGCGCATCGCCAGGCAGGCGGAAATCGGCGACATCGACCTCGCCTTCCACACCGTCGAAGGCTCGCCCCTCAACCTGCGCCGCCGCACCCTGTTCGCCGAGCGCTACGTGCTCGCCGGCCGCGCCGGCCACCCGCGCCTGAAGCGCCGCCCGACGCTGAAGCAGTTCTGCACCCTCGACCAGGTGATCGTCTCCCCCGATGGCGGCGGCTTCTCCGGCGTTACCGACGCGGTCCTCGCCGAGCACGGCCTGGAGCGCCGCGTGGTGCTCTCGGTGCCGCACTTCCTGTTCCTGCGCTCGGTGCTGGAAAGCACCGACCTGGTGGCCATGCTCCCCGAACGCCTGGTGGGCAACAGCGGCACCCTGCAAGTGGTCGACGCCCCGCTGGAAGTCCCCGGCTACGAGATGGCCATGCTCTGGCACGAACGCTCCCACCGCGACCCCGCGCACCAGTGGCTGCGGGAGCAGATCGTCAGAGCGGTCTGATCGTTGGGGAGAACTCATTAGCCCAGCAGCCCAGCGAACCCCTTCGCGAATGAATTCGCTCCCACAACGGTGCCTACCTGTGGGAGCGAATTCATTCGCGATGCCTGTAGGTCGGGTGCAACCCGACACCTGCGACGCAAGGTGCTCGCGGGTTTCACCCGCCCTACGGACTGGGATGACAGTACCGGGATGGCTCCGTACCATGCCGGGCACGCCATTCCCCAGCTCAAGGAAGACTTATGGAAAAGTGGAGCGATCGTCCTGCATCGGACGATCACCTGGAGACGCTTATTGAAAGGGCTTATGTGATTCTCAAGCCCATCGTGCCTCAACTTGCCAAGTTCGCACCGCCGGTAATCGGCTTCTCGCTCTTCCTGCTCTATTTCCAGTCCAACAATTTCTACCCTAACTTCGACCTGATGCAGTTCTCGTCCTTGCTGCTCAGCGCCAGTGGAGTTGGCTTCGCGATCATCGGTTTCATTTTTCTAGCCTTGTTACTACCGGGGCAGTGGATATTCCACGGGTTCATGAATATCTCGGTTATCCGCGACAAACTCTTGGTCTGGCTGCCGGACACACCCAACGTAAAAATCTTCTGGATGCTAGGGATGATTTTCCTAGCGCCCTACTGCCTGAGTTCTCTGCTGCTTTCGTTCGTGTTGATCCAATTTCCTGACATGTACTTTTTCAGTTTCATTGGGGGAAGTCTGCTAATCACTCTGGTATGCGGGATCGCCATACAGCTTCAATTCAAGCTGCCCAGATTTTCATTCTGTCGCTACGTCCTCCATGCATGGGTGCCGGTGATGGCGGTTAACGTCCTGGCGTTTTCATTGGTCGTCGACACCTTGGACTTGATAGGAAAGCTCGACGGAGAAGCGCTCCAGATACTGGCAATTTTTCTCATTCCTCTGATGTGCTGCGTAGTAACTGCGTTTTGTTCAGCCCTGAGCATCGCAGGCATCAAATACACCGCCCCCTTCTCCCTATTCTTCGCTTTGCTGATTGCCTTCTACAGCGGCATCCTCGCCGGCCTCCCCGACCGCGTCATGCAGCAACTTGGCCTGGGTAACTACAAAGCCCAGAGCGTGCTGTTCAACCCGGACTACTGCCAAGATGAAATGCCCGAGTGGCTGGGGCTCGGATCGAACTGCAGCCTGAAAGACGTCCACGTCATCTGGGGCCTGGGCGAGACCTACAGCTTCCTGATCGAGCACGACGGGAAACAGCGCCAGATCCAGGTTCCCTCACAAGACATCAAGGCCATCGTGCGCGAACGCTGAAGCCACACCCTGTAGGGGCGAATTCATTCGCCCAAGGCGCGCGCAGCGCGCCCTCCCGTAGGAGCGAATTCATTCGCGATCGGCCTATCCGGCAGAACTGAACCCTGTCACGCCCGCTAACAGAACAGCAGCGCCTCCGGTTCAGCCATCCGGGCAGTCGCGCTATTCTTCCGCGCTTGTCCACCCGATACCCTTCGCCGATGCCCTCACCCCCGCTCGCCATGCCCGATCACCTTCCGCCCGTTCTCGCCGGCCCCATGCTGCGGCGGCTGGAGGCGCAGCGCGTGGTGCTGTGGCTGGTGGCCAGCCGCGAGCTGGCGCTGAGCCTGCACCTGGCCGTCGACGGCAACGCCCGCGATCACCGCCTCGATGGCGAGGCCTGCCAGGTGATACCGCTGGGACGGCACGCCTTCCTGCACCTGGTCGACCTGCGCCTGGATACGCCCCTGCCCTGCGACCGGCAGATCGACTACGACCTGCGCTTCGATGGCCAGGGCATCGCCCAGTGGGCGCCGCACCTGCTGTATGGCGAGGCGCGGCAGCCGGGCTTCGTGCTGCGCTCGCGCATCGACCAGCTGCTCCACGGTTCCTGCCGCAAGCCCCATCACCCGGCGGCGGAGGGCCTGCTCTGCGCGGACCGCCTGCTGGCCGCGCAGCCCGAGCCGGAACAGCGCCCGGCGCTGTTGTTGCTCAGCGGCGACCAGGTCTACGCCGACGACGTGGCCGGGCCGATGCTGCGCGCCATCCACCAGCTGATCACCCGCCTCGGGCTGTTCGACGAGCGCCTGGACGGTGCCGTGGTCGACGACAGCCAGGCCCTCTACCGACACCCGGCCAGCTACTACCGGCGCGCCGACCTGCTGCCGGCGCTGGAGAGCAACGAGACGCTGCGCGAGCGCTTCTTCGGTGGCTCGAAGAAACCCATCTTCACCAGCAGCAACGCCGACAACCACCTGGTGACCCTGGCCGAGGTGCTGGCCATGTACCTGCTGGTGTGGTCACCGGTGCCCTGGACGCTGCTGGAGACGGAAATGCCGTCGCTGCCGGTGGACAAGGTCGAGCGCTACCAGCTGGAGCGCCAGCGCCTGGAAGCCTTCCGCGAGGGCCTGCCGGGCGCGGCGCGGGTATTGGCCCACCTGCCGACGCTGATGATCTTCGATGACCACGACATCACCGACGACTGGAACCTCTCCGCCCAGTGGGAGCAGACCGCCTACGGCCACCCCTTCTCCAAGCGCATCATCGGCAACGCGCTGCTCGCCTACCTGCTCTGCCAGGGCTGGGGCAACGACCCGGACGCCTTCGCCCAGGTGCTGCCGAAGATCCAGGCGCTCACCACCGGCGCGCAGGCGGACGGCCACCTCGACAGCCCGATGCTGGACGACCTGATCGACGAACTGCTGGCCTTCAACCACTGGCAATACACGCTGCCCACCACGCCGGCGCTGGTGGTGCTGGACACCCGCACGCGCCGCTGGCGCAGCGAAATGAACCTCAAGCGGCCCTCCGGCCTGCTGGACTGGGAAGCGCTGAGCGAGTTGCAGCAGGAGCTGCTCGACCACCCGTCGGCCATCATCGTCTCGCCCGCGCCGGTGTTCGGCGTGAAGCTGATCGAAACGGTGCAGAAGGTCTTCAGCTGGCTGGGCCACCCGTTGCTGGTGGACGCGGAGAACTGGATGGCCCATCGCGGCGCGGCCCAGGTGATCCTCAACATCTTCCGCCACTCGCGCACGCCGGGCAGCTACGTGATCCTCTCGGGGACGTGCACTACTCCTTCGTCTACGAGGTGTTGATCCGCCACCGCAAGCAGGGCCCGCGCATCTGGCAGATCACCAGCAGCGGCGTGAAGAACGAGTTCCCCCGGCGCCTGCTGGACGTCTTCGACCGCCTCAACCGCTGGCTCTACTCGCCCCATTCGCCGCTCAACTGGTTCACCAAGCGCCGGCGCATGCAGGTGGTGCCGCGCACCCCGGCCCACAGCAAGGCGGGCGAACGCCTGTGGAATTCGGCCGGCCTCGGCCAGGTGTTCTTCGATGCACAGGGCCGCCCGGCGCGCATCTTCCAGCTCAACGCCGACGGCAGCGAGGCCACCGAATTCCTCGACGAGCGCGACGGCCCGGGCCGCGCCTGATCGCCTGTAGCCCGGGCTTCAGCCCGGGGAAGGTCGCGGCTCACGGAGGGAGGCCCTCAGGCAGGGCCCCGGGTCGACCTCGTCACTGCGTCCCGAACATCGCCGTCCAGTAGATGCCCGCATCACTCTTCGGGTCCACGGCATAGCCCGCGCCCAACTCGCGGTACTGCGGGTTCATCAGGTTGGCGCAATGGCCGGGGCTGGCCAGCCAGCCGTCGAGCACCTTGCGCGTGCTGTCCTGGCCGGCGGCGATGTTCTCGCCGATCAGCTGGCCGACATAGCCCGCCAGCTCGGCGCGGTCGCCGGGGGTGCGGCCGTCGCGGCCCTTGTGATCGAAATAGTTCTGGTTGGCCATGGAACGTGCGTGGCCCTCGGCGGCGGTGGCCAGGGTGGCGTTCCAGGCCAGCGGCGTGGTGGCGGCGAAGGCCTGGCCGCCGCACTGGCGGGGCTGGGCGCGTACCGCGTTGATCTGCTCCAGCAGCGTCTGCCCTTCCTTCTCCCACTTGCCCAGGGCGGCAGCCAGCAGCGGCCGGGCGAGGACGATGCGCCAGTCGCGCTCCTCGCGGCTCACGCCGACGTCGACGAACTGCGGGTCGAGCAGCACGTGGCAGAAGCTCTCCTGCAGGGCCCCCATGGCGGACTTGGCGTCACGCGGGCCGGAGAGGCTGATGGCCTGCACGTTGACCATGGGATAGGACGACTGCGCCAGCGCCTGTTGCAGGTCGCCGATGCTGCTGGCCGAAAGCACCAGGCGCGGGTCCGCCGCCAGCGGCGGCAGCTCCAGGGACGCCTCGCCCGCACAGCTCTGCACCTGGCTGCGGTACAGGTTGATCGATTCGACCAGTTGCGACTCCTCGCTGGCCGCAGCGTGGGTGGCCACGGCCACCCCGAACGCCAACGCCGCGAGCCGCGACACGCGATGCATGCCCCCCATGGAAACCTCCCTCACCTGATAGCGCTCGTGATGCGCGATTCCAATCCGTCCGGCGCAATGCGATATCACCCCTGGAGCGCCCCAGCCTGCTTGAACAGGCCGCCGGGACGCAAGGCCGTCAGGCCCGAATACCCCGGTTGGACAACCCCGGCGGGAAAATGTGCAGCACGATGCCATCGCTCGGTACTTACGGCCATACGCAAGCACGCCGGCCTGTCGCTATGATCGATGCATGACGCCATCCATCCCCCTGCGCAACCCCTGCCCGCCCGGCACCTGTATCTGCGAGCGCGACCAGTTGCTGGACGCGCCCGGCGCCGACCTGCGCATCCTGCGCCTCACGCGCCAGGAAGAACTGCGCCTGCTCGACCGGCTGGAGAACATCACCAGCCTCGACGACCTCGGGCGGATGCAGCAGAAGATGTTCGAGCAGCTCGGCATCCGCCTGGCCATCGCCCCCGGCTTCAACGAGGTGCGCAGCGGGCGCGGCATCGAGATCGACATCGCCGAGCAGGCCGGCCTCTGCCGCAAGACCCGCCAGTCCATCCCCGCCGCCATCCGCCGCGGCCTGGAGAGGAACCCGGACGTCCTCTTCGCCCTGCTCAACGCCCACGACCTGCTGCGGGATGCGTGAGGCTCACGCCTCGAATTGCGGGTGATTCCCGGCTCTGCAATCATTGCCCGCCGTTTTTCAGCAGACCTGGCGACGGACGCCCCGCCCACACAAGGATGTGCAATGCGCTACCCACTGACGCCCTACGTGCTGAGCTTCGCCGCGTGCGCTTTTATCCTGGTCCTGCTGGGCATGGTCGGCGTGATCGGCATCGCCCGCAGAAACCCGCATTACAAGGCCCTGTGGCTTTCCCTCTTCAGTGTCGGCGCGGCCTACCTGGTGGCCATCGCACTGCTGGTGGTCAGCGGCCTGCTGCTGGAGGACATGGACCCGCGACTGGACCATCCCTTCGCATTCGCCTGCGCCACGCTCACCACTGTATTCGCGGCCGGTACGCTGCGCTGGCGAATCAGTCCACTCAAGGCCCTGCTTCACCTGTTGCCGAGCCTGTTGTCCTTCACCATCGCCTACGTGCCGGCGCTGTTCATTTACGGCTGTGCCACAACGCCCGTCTGCCTGTGAATCACGCCGGCACGAACGGCTCCACCGAAACCACCTGGTAGTCATAGCGCTCGCCGCGCTCGTTGCGGACCAGCGCCTCGCCGGGGACGATGCGGCGGCCGTAGAGGTCGATCAGGGTGCGGGTGTCGTCCAGGGCGCCCCAGTCCATAAGCGCCTCGGTCTCGGAGTATTCCTCCAGCACGAAGGGGTAGCGCACGTACATGCGGTCTTCGTCGTCGTAGTCCTTCACGTAGCCGAAGGCTTCGACGGTCTTCGCGATGCTCATGTCATCGGCCTGCAGGGCGACGATCACCAGGGTCTGTCTTTCGTCTTCGGCCCATTGGGCGACGATGCGTACGGGTTTCATGGGGACCTCGATGGGTAGTGGCCAGGGCGGCCGGGGAAGTATGGATGGCGGCGGATGACGGGCAAGCCGTCAGCCGTGGCGGTTGCGGCTGGCCTGCACCACGCGCCCGGCGGGGATGCGCAGCTGGGCCAGCAGGTAGTCGGCGAATTCGCTGGAGTAGCCCTGCAGCGCGATCGCCCGCTCCATGCACAGCAGCCAGGCGGCGCTGCGGGCTTCGTCGATCGGCCATTGGGCGTGGAAGGCGGGGATGGCGATGGAGCCGTACTTCTCGCTGAACAGGCGCGGCCCGCCGAGCCACCCGCTGAGGAAGCTGGCGAGCTTGTCCCGCGACAGTTCCAGGCTCTCCGGGTGCATGCCGCGCAGGTCGCGGGCTTCCGGCAGTTCATCCATCAGCCGGTAGAAGTCGTCGACCAGGCGACGCAGGCCGTCGATGCCGCCGGCGGCCTGGTAGGAGGCATCGCCGACGCCGAAGGGTGGGTTGCTCAAGGCTCGGACTCCTCGAAAAAGGCGGCATTGTAGCGACCGCCCCCGCCACTGCCGAGGCCCGCCTCGCGCGCCGGATGGTCGCAGCCACAAGCCCCCCATTGAACCGCACCCCATCGCGCATTACCGTCCCCTCTTCCACGTCACGGGGACTCACCATGCACATCGGCGAACTCGCCCGGCGCACGGGCGCCAGCGCCAAGGCCATCCGCCTCTATGAAGAGCAGGGCCTGCTCGGCCCGGTGCCGCGCCAGGGCGTCTACCGCCTCTATGGCGAGCGTCACCTGCAGCAGGTGCTGCTGATCCGCCAGGCGCAGTCGGTGGGCTTCCGCCTGGCCGAACTGCATCCGCTGCTGGCCGGTGGCGCCGAGCCCGACTGGCCCGAGCTGTACCAGCGCCTGCTGGACAAACGTGCCGCCCTGCGCGCGGAGATCCGCCGCCTGCAATGCCTGGATGCGCAGCTGGGCCGCATAGGCGAGGAAATCCACGCCTGCATCGCCGGCCAGCCCCCGGCCGACGAGACCCTTTGCGCGGCCAATCCCGCCGAGCGCAGCGCCCTGTTGCAACAGGCTTGACTCTGCCCCTAGGGGCAGACGCCAGACTGCCGCCTTTCCTTCTACAGGCAGGTGGCCCATGGCAACGAAACGCGTCCTGGTGGTACTCGGGCATCCCTCTGGCGACAGCTATTGCGCGGCACTGGCGCAGGCCTATGCAGGGGCCGCGCAGGCGGCCGGGCATGACGTGCGCACGCTGCACCTGCACCAGCTGGACTTCGACCCCATCCTCCACGAGGGCTACCGGCGCATCCAGCCGCTGGAGCCGGACCTGCTGCAGGCCCAGGAGGCGATCACCTGGGCCGAGCACCTGTGCTTCGCCTACCCCATCTGGTGGGGCGGCGTGCCGGCGCTGTTCAAGGGCTTTCTCGACCGCATCCTGTTGCCGGGCTTCGCCTTCGCCTACCGCGACGGCAACCCCTTCCCCGCGCGGCTGCTCAAGGGGCGCTCGGCGCATCAGCTGGTCAGCCTCGACACCCCGCCCTGGTACTTCCGCTGGGTCTACCGGGCACCGGGACTGAACCAGATGGAGCGCACCACGCTGAAGTTCTGCGGCATCGCCCCGGTACGCACCCTGGCACTGGGGCCGATCAGGGGCGCCAGCGAGCGGCGCCTGGCCGGCTGGCTGGACGATGCGCGCCAGCTGGCGGGGCGGATCTGAGCGGCAGGCGTGCCCGGCACAGGCCCTGAGGGTCCCGGGCTGAAGCCCGGGCCAGGGCGCGGGGCGAGGAAAGCGTCTATACCCAAGTACCGCTCCCTCAACCCTCGGAGGCAACATGAACTTCAACCTGACCAACAAGCGCGCCCTGGTCTCGGGCTCCACCAAGGGCATCGGCTTCGCCATCGCCACCGGGCTCGCCCGCGAAGGTGCGCGGGTCATCCTCAACGGCCGCAGCCAGGGCTCGGTGGACGAGGCCATCGCCCGCCTGCTCGCCCAGCAGCCCGACGCCCGGGTCGAAGGCTTCGCCGGCGACCTCACGCAGCCCGAGCAGGTCGCCCGGCTGGTGCAGCACCACCCGGAGGTGGACGTGCTGGTGAACAACCTGGGCATCTTCGATCCCAAGCCCTTCGACGAGATACCCGACGAGGACTGGCAGCGCTTCTTCGATACCAACGTCATGTCCGGCGTGCGCCTGACCCGCGCCTACCTGGCCGGCATGAAGACGCGCAACTGGGGTCGCGTGGTGTTCATCAGCAGCGAGAGCGGCGTACAGATCCCGGTGGAGATGATCCACTACGGCGTCACCAAGACCGCACAGCTGGGCCTCTCCCGCGGGCTGGCCGAGACCTGCGCCGGCACCGGGGTCACGGTCAACGCCGTGCTGCCCGGCCCGACCCACTCCGAGGGCGTGGGCGAGTTCGTCGACAAGCTCTCCGGCGGCCAGAGCTTCGAGTCCTTCGAGCAGGAGTTCTTCGCCAGTGCCCGCCCCAGCTCACTGCTCAAGCGCTTCGCCCGCCCGGAGGAAGTGGCCAACCTGGTGGTCTACGTCTGCTCCGAGGCGTCCTCGGCGACCAATGGCGCCGCCCTGCGTGTGGATGGCGGCGTGGTGCGTTCAGCGTTTTGAAGGGAAAGTGCCTGCGCTCGGTGATGCTTCGTTAAAAAACGGTTCGGAATGCTCATTTACAGCTCGTAGACTCCGCTTCCTCACCGTTTTTTGCCTCGCCTGACCTTCGCTCGGCGACTTTCCGTCGAGTTTGGTTGCGGCGCCGGGTGCGACCCCACCGACCGGCGCCGCAACTGGCAGGCGAACCCGAGTGCCCGGTAGAATCGCCCTCCTGTCACGAGCGGGCACCGGCCCGCTCCCCGTGCAACCTGCGAGAGAACCGCCATGGGCGCCCAGTGGAAAGCCAAACCCAAAGAAGCCGCCGCCAACGCCCGAGGAAAGATCTTCGGCAAGCTGGTGAAGGAAATCATGATCGCCGCGCGCAACGGCGCCGACCCGGACATGAACCCCAAGCTGCGCCTCGCCGTGCACCAGGCCAAGAAGGCCTCGATGCCCAAGGACACCCTGGAGCGCGCCATCAAGAAAGGTGCCGGCCTCACCGGTGAAGTGGTCAACTACGAGCGCACCCTCTACGAGGGCTTCGCCCCGCACCGCGTGCCGGTGATCGTCGAGTGCCTGACCGACAACCTCAACCGCACCGTCGCCGAGATCCGCGTGCTGTTCCGCAAGGGCCAGCTGGGCACCTCCGGCTCCGTGTCCTGGGACTTCGACCACCTGGGCATGATCGAGGCCGAGCCGAACGGCGCCGATGCCGACCCGGAACTGGCCGCCATCGAAGCCGGCGCCCAGGATTTCGAAGCCGGTGACGAAGGCAGCACCTTCTACACCGACCCCACCGACCTGGACGCCGTGTGCAAGGCGCTGCCGGAGTTCGGCTTCACCGTGGCCTCGGCCAACCTCGGCTACAAGGCGAAGAACCCGGTCGCCCTGTCCGGTGCCGAGCTGGAAGAAGTCGAAGCCTTCCTCGACGCCCTCGACAACCACGACGACGTGCAGAACATCTACGTCGGCCTGCAGGCCAACTGAGCCCATGGGCCGCGAACGCTTCCACCAGGACAACGCCGAACGCGCCCTCGCCGACGCGCTGCGCCTGCTGGAGCAGCGCGCGGTCCTCGGCCCGCGCTGGCTGGCCTGGGTCGCCACCGAGCTCTACCAGCTCAAGCCCCCGGAATACGCCGCCATGGTCCGCCGCGAGCTGGAACGCCTCAGCACCGCCCAGCGCCTGTTCGAGGAACAGGCGCAGAGCGTTCACTGAGCGGCTGCTCGGCTCTCTCGCCCTTCCCTTTAGTGGATCCCCGCGTTCGCGAGGATGACGGGGTGTGGGTAGTCCCGAACCACTCCGTCACCCCCGCGCACGCGGGGGGCCACTGAACGACCACGCGCCCATGAAAAAAGGGGCCGAAGCCCCTTTTCCCAGCGAACCGCGCGTTACTTCGCGGTGCCGATATCGCCGCTTTCCCAACGCGATTCGCTGTTGGCCAGCGCCCCGGCGATGGTCGACAGGTTGGCGTCCGGCAGCGCGTCCGGCAGCGGGTCGACACCGGCGCTGATGAACAGCTGGCTGTAGGCGTTGCGCAGGTCGGCATAGGACAGGTCGCGCTTGAGCTGCGCCTGCAGGGTGTTGAGCTCGCCCTGGATCAGCTCCAACTCGCCGATGCTCTGGGTGCTGTAGCGATTGCGCAGTTGCTCGGCGATCTGCCCGTCCAGGTCAGCCAGTTGCTGGCTGGTCTGGAACTGGCGCTGGGCCTCGTGGAAGTTGGCGTTGGCCACGTACAGCTGGGCCAGCACCGCCATGGACATCGCCTGGCGACGGGCTGCCGCCACGTTCTCGCCGGCCTTGGCGACGTCGATGGCCGCTGGCGCCGAGAGCACGTTGAACAGGTTCCAGGTCACCTTCACGCCATAGTCGGCCCAGCTCTGGTTCACCAGGAAGCTGTTGCTGTCGTAGTGGCCGCCGGCGGAGAACTCCAGGCCGGGCAGCAGGCGCAGCATGGCCTTGCGGGTTTCGGCAGCGCTGATGCGCGCCTGGTAGTCCTGCTCGCGCAGCTCGGGGCGGCTGGCCAGGGCCTGCTGCTCCAGCTGGGTGAAATCGACCTTGAGCTCGGGCACGTTGTAGGTGTCGGAGGAGGCGAGCTGGTAGTCGGTGTTCAACGGCAGGTTGATCAGCGCGGCCAGCTCGGTCTTGGCCAGGGTCAGGGCGCGGCGCTGCTCTTCCAGCTGGCGGGTGGCCTCGATCAGCGCGCGCTGGTAGCTGAGCACCTGCACGGTGTCGCCGATGCGCTGGCGGCTCATGTCGCGGCTGTCGGTACGGGCCTTGTCGACGCGGCTCATCAGGCTGTCGATCTGCTTGAGCAGGCGTTCGGCGGCCACGGCGCGCCAGTAGGCGGAGCGCACGTCCTGGGTGATGGTGTGGATGACCTTGCGGCGGCGCTCTTCGACGATCAGGCGCTGGTCGGCCTGCTGCTTGGCGCTCATGTAGCTGACGCCGAAGTCGAGCACGTTCCACACCATGGTCAGGTCCGCCACGCCACGGTCGCGATCCTGGGAGGTCGAGGGTTCCAGCGACTGGGTGCCGGTCTCGATGCTCTGGCTGCTGGAGGCGCTGACGTTGTTGCGCCCCGCATAGCCGGCGGACAGCGCCATGCGCGGCAGCATGTCGAAGCTGGCCAGGTCGATCTGACGCTCGGCCATGGCCTGCTCCATCACCTTCAGGCGCGCCTCGAGGTTGTACTTCACGGCGCGGGCCATGGCCTGGTGCAGGGTCAGCGGGCCGGACAAGGGTTCCTGGCCCTTGAACATGGCCTGCAGGTCGGTGCGGGCGCGCTCCTCGCTCACGCTCTTGTCGATGGGCTGCGTCGTCACGGCGCAGCCGCTGATTGCCAATGCCAGCAGGCTGGCGGCGAATACCTTGTACTTGTTGTGGTTGGTCATCCTTGTGCCGCCCCCTGGTACGGCTGGTAATTGGATTTCCCTGACTCGGTTCAACCCTGGGCTGCCGCCCCCGCGACCTGGCCCAGGGCCTGTGCCAGCTGGCGCACCTGGCGCTGCTCGGCTTCCTTCATCTCATGCAGCTGCTGGCCGAGGGTGGGCGCGCCGAAGCTGCGTCCGCCCTGCCCGTTGCCGCGTTGCTTGTCGAAGATCTTCTCGTTGCTTTCCTGCGGCTTGTCCTTGCTGAACAGGCCGGAGAAGGTGCTGGCGCCGAACACGCCGCCATCCCCGCCACCGAAGCCGAGGAAGCCCGCACCACCGCCATCGCCACCGCTGTCGCTGCTGGCGAACACCTGGGCGATGAAGCTGGGCGCCAGGGCGCCGTTGTTGATGAAGATGTTGCCCACGGTGGGAATGCCACTGCCGAGGGTCGGTTGCTCGAAGAGCGGCGGCGGCAGCAGCGGCGAGGTGGTGGTCGAGGGCGGCGGCGCGCTGGGCACGGTGGGCTGCAGCGGCGCCGAAGTGTCGATCGGCGTGGTCACCGGCGGGTTGGCGCGGAACTCCGGATCGCCGTTGTCCAGCGAGCCGATCTGGTAGCCGATGGTGGAGTAGGAGTCGACCATCGCGCTGCCCGGGACGTCGGTGATGCCGGCACCTGCTGCCTGCAATGACAGGCCCAGGCTGCCCTGGCCGGTGACGCCGCTGACGGTGATGCGATAGGTGTTGGGGCTCAGTTGCACCAGGGATTGCAGGGTGCCGCTGGCGCTGCCGCCGGTGAGCAGGGCGAAGTCGTTCAGGTCCACCCCGGTGACGTCTTCGCTGAAGGTGACGGTGAAGCTCACCGAGCTGTTGGTGGTGGGCGAGGTGCCGTCCAGGGCGATGTTGGTGACCCGTGGCGGTACCGCATCCACCAGCACGGCGCTGGTGTCGCCGACGCTGTTGAGGGTGGTGGTCACGTCGTTGCCGGCGGCATCGCGCAGGGTGCCGCCGTGGGCGTCGATCGCGCCGCCGACGCTGATCCCGTTGGCGTCCGCCTGGCCGCTGGCGACCGTCAGGCGGAACACCAGGGCGACGCCGCCCGAGCCGCTGACGTAGTCGGCATAGACGGTGCCGCCGGTGTCCAGGGTGATGGCCAGGCGCGGCGTGCCGCCGGTGGTGTCGACGATCACGGCTTCGTCGAAGTTCACCGTGAAGTCGAGGGTGTTGCCGGTCAGGTAGGTACCGTTGGCCGGCACGCCGACGGAGGTGACGGTCGGGGCGCGGCTGTCGATGGCGTAGTTGTTGGAGTCGGTGGTGCCGGTGCCGGTGTTGCCCGCGGCATCGGTGTAACCGGTGTTATCCAGGGTGATCAGGTTGGTCGGGTCGGTGACGTTGGCGCTCGGCGTCAGGGTCGCGGTCCAGGTCAGGCCGCCATCGCTGCTGCTGAGGTTGCTCAGCGCGCCGTTGGCCACGCTGAAGTCCGCCGTGGTCAGCCCGCTCACCGCCTCGCTGAAGGTGATGGTGACAGTGGTGCCCTGCCCCGCCTTCAGCGCGGTGTCGGTGACCACGATGGTCGCCGTCGGGCGCTGGCTGTCGATGGCGTAGTTGTTGGAGTCGGTGCTGCCGCTGCCGGCGTTGCCGGCGGCATCGGTGTAGCCGGTGTTGTCCAGGGTGATCAGGTTGCTGGTGTCGCTGACGTTGTTGCCGGGCGTCAGGGTAGCGGTCCAGGTGATGCCGCCGTCGCTGGAGCTGAGACCGCTCAGGCTGCCGTTGTCCACGCTGAAGTCCGCCGTGGTCAGCCCGCTCACCGCCTCGTTGAAGGTGATGGTGACCGTGGTGGTCTGGCCGGCCTTCAGCGCCGTGTCGGTGACCACGACGGTGGCGGTCGGGCGCTGGGTGTCGATGGCGTAGTTGCCCGAGTCGGTGGTGCCGCTGCCGACGTTGCCCGCCAGGTCCATCACCCCGGAGTTGTTCAGGGTGATGATGTTGGTGGCGTCGCTGACGTTGGCGCCCGGGGTGAAGGTGGCGGTCCAGGTGAGACCGCCGTCGGCACTGTTCAGACCCGAGAGTGAGCCGCCGGACACTGCGAAGTCCGCCGTGTCCAGGCCCACCACCCGCTCTGCGAAGGTGATGGTGACGGTGGCGGTCTCGCCGATGCGCAGGGCCGTGTCGCTGAGGGTGATGCTGGTGGCTGCCGGGCGCACGCCGTCCACCACCAGGGCCTTGTTGGCGCCCAGGGAGCCGGCGGCACCGGGGGTTGGCAGGGTGAGGATGGCGTTCTGGTTGGCGCCGTCCTGGATGGTGCCGCCATTCAGGCTCAGGGCCGATGTGGAGGCATAGTCGAGGTCGGCGGAACTGTCGCCGGCCTGCACGGTGTAGCTGAAGGTCAGGGTGTCGGTGCCCGAGCCGGAAAGGTAGTTGAGCACCCGGTCGGTGGTGCCGGTCTCCAGGGTCAGTGTCGGGGTGCCGGTCACGTTCACCGCGTTGTCGAAGCGCACGGTGACGGTGATGACGTCACCGATCTTGTAGGTGCCGTTGGCGGTGCTGGACGAGACGCTGGTGACGGTCGGCGCGATGGGAGCGGTCAGGCTCAGGTCGTTGCCGCTGCCACCGATGTAGCTGGTGGTCAGCTCGGTGCCATTGCCTGCCGCGTTGAACTTGCCGCCCTCGCTGACGCCGCTGAAGGTGCCGGTCACGGCATCGGCGGCGTCGTTGACGATCACCGTGTAGCTGTCGCCGCTGCCGGCCGCGTAGCCGTGGGTGACCGCCAGGGTGGCACCGGAGACGTCGACGGTGCCGTTGACCACCACCCGGTCGTAGCCGGTGCCGGCGGTGGTGCCGTTGATGTCCAGGGCCAGGGTGCTGCCCGAGGCCAGGGTCAGGTTGCCGTTGACCGTCAGGGTGCCGGCGCCGCCGTTGCCCGGGGAGAGGGTGCCGCCGCTCTGCACGGTGACATCGCCACCCAGGGTGCCGCCGCCCGCCAGGGTCGCGCCGCTGGCCACGGTGGTGGCGCTGTTGGTGCTGCCGTTGACCACCAGGGTGCCCGCCGCCACGGTGGTGGCCCCGCTGTTGGTGTTGCTGCCGGAGAGGGTCAGGTTGCTGGCGCCGGTCTTGGTCAGGCTGCCGGGGCCGCCGATGACGCCGGACAGGGTGGCTGCTGCGCCGGCATTGACGGTGACCAGGCCGGTCAGCGCCAGGGCGTTGTCGATGGTGGTGTTGCCGGTGATCTGCAGGGTGGTGCCGTTGGCCAGGTTGAGGGCGCCGCTGCCCAGGTTGGCGTCGGCGGCGATGCTCAAGGTGCCAGCGCTGACGGTGGTGCTGCCGCTGTAGGTATTGCTGCCGGTGAGGGTCAGCACGGCGCTGCCGATCTTGCGCAGATTGTTGCTGCCGCTGATGACGCCGGAGAGCGTGGTGTCAGCGGCGGTGTCCACCGTGGCGTTGCCGCTGAGGGCGATGGCGTTGTCGATGGTCCCGGCGCTGGTGACCGCCAGGGTCGAGCCGCTGGCCAGGGTCAGGGTGCCGCTGCCCAGGTTGGCGTCGCTGGCCACGCTGAGGGTGCCGGCACTGACCGTGGTGGCGCCGTAGGTGTTGGTGCCGGAGAGGGTCAGGGTCGAAGCCCCGGCCTTGGTCAGGGTGAAGGCACCGCTGATCACCCCGGACAGGGTGGCGTTGGCCGCTGCACTGACCGTGGCATCACCAGCGAGGACGATGGCGTTGTCGACGGTGGTGGCGCCGGTGAGTGCCAGGGTGGTGCCGGCGGCCAGGTTGACCGCGCCCGAGCCCAGGTTGCCGTCACTGCTCACGCTCAGGGTGCCGGCACTCACGTAGGTGGCGCCGTAGCTGTTGCTGCCGGACAGGGTCAAGTTGCCGCTGCCGGTCTTCGTCAGGTCGTAGGCACCGCTGATGGCGCCGCTGAGGGTGACGGCGCTGCTGTTGCCGATGCTGCTGTTGCCGGTCAGGACGATGGCGTTGTCGATGGTGGTGGCGCCCGAGACATCGAGCACGGCCCCACCCGCCAGGTTGACGGCCCCGCTGCCCAGGTTGCCGTCGCCGGCGATCGACAGGGTGCCGCCGGAGACGGTGGTGGTGCCGCCATAGCTGTTGCTGCCGGACAGGGTCAGGATGCCGCTGCCCTGCTTGACCAGCGAGCCGGTGCCGGAGATCACCCCGGCGACGTTGGTGGAGGTGTTGTCCCCCCGGCGGTGAGGGTGTAGCTGCCCAGCTGGATGCTGGCGCTGACGTTGTTGCTCGCCAGGCTGCCGATGGTCTGGTTCGAGAGCAGCGTCAGGACGCTGTTGCCGTTGACCCGCACGACGTTGTTGTCGGCCATGGAGGCGTCGCCACTGAGCTTCAGCCAGCCGTAGTTGGCCAGCAGGGTGGCACCGGTGTAGGTGTTGGTGCCGGAAAGCGTGGTCGAGTAGGTGGCGGAACTGCCCTGGGTGAAGGTGACCCCACCGGTGCCGCTGATGGCGCCGGAGAAGGTGGTGTCCGCCGTCTGGGTGCTGGTGAGACTGAAACTGCCGAGCGTCACCGAACCGGCACCGGAGAGGTTGCCGATCGCCTCGTTGCCGGCCAGGGCCAGGGTGGCGCCTGCGGCGACGGACACGCTGCTGTTGGTGGAGATCGCATCGCCGCCACTGACCGTCAGGGTGCCCGCGCTGATGGTGGTGGCGCCGCTGAAGGTATTGCCGGGACCGGAGAGGGTCAGATTGCCCGCCCCGGCCTTGGTCAGGGCGCCGCTGCCGGCGATGACGCTGCTGATGGTGGCGGTGTCGCCCGCACCATGGGTGAAGGTCTGGGTGGTGCCGCCGCCCAGGGTGATGGTGCCGCCGGTGAGGATCAGGCCGCTGGCCTGGTCCATGTCGAGGGTCAGGCTTTCGTTGATCGACACGGCGTTGAGGTTCAGCGTCTGGCCGGCCAGGTTGCTGGCGAAGACGATGGTCTGGGTGCCGGTGCTGTCGGCCGCGGCGATGGCGACGGCCTCGCTGAAGCTCGTACCGTTGCTGGCGTCGATGGTCGCGGTGTCGCTGGTATTGGTGACATAGATGAGGTCAGTGGCCACCGTGACGTTGGCCGTGGCACTGGCGCCGGCACCGTCGTTGAGGGTGACCTTGACGTTGGCGTCGCCGGCCGGCGTGTCGTTGCTGTAGGTGATGCGATGCGCCACGTCGTTGACCAGCGCGGTGGTCGCCGCCGTGCCGCTGCTGGTGAAGGTGATGGTCAGCACGCCGCCGGTGTTGGTGAAGGTGGCGAATGTCAGCCCGCCCGACTGCAGGTTGCTGCCGCTGACGGTGAACAGCGCACCTGCGGTGTCGAAGCCAAGTAAGTCGGTGCCCACCGCCGTGCCGTTGCGCTGAATCACCAGGCTGGCACCGGACCAGTCGCCGTTGCCCCCGTTCAACGCGCCCAGCTCGGCATCGGCCAGGCTTGCGTTGCCGCCCACATCAAGGCGCACGGTATTGCCCGCACCGCCCCAGGCGACGCTGTCGCCGTTGAGGTTGCCGAGGGTCGGCGCGGCGTTGGGGTTGTAGTTGGTATCGGTGGTGCCGCCATTGGTGGTGTAGATGGTCGAGGTGGACGCGCCGTTGGCACCGTTGACGTTCGCGCCGCCGGCCGCCTTGCCACCCAGGCCACCCGCGCCGACGTTGCCGGTTGAGAGGCTCGTGAAGCTGGTGTTGTCCATGCGCACGGTACCGCCGGCGTTCCAGATGGCACCGACCCCGGCACCGCCCGCTCCCCCATTGCCCACCCGGTTGCCAGGCCCCGTGGCTGCGTCGCTGGAGACACCGCCACCGCCGCCGCCACCAGCCCCCAGGTTGTTGGTCACGCTGCTGTTGACGATGGTCAGGATGCCGCTGCTGGCGTTGTAGATGCCCCCCGCGGCGGCGCCCCCTTGCCGCCGACGGCGGCAACACCGCCGCCGCCACCACCGCCGCCAATGCTGGTGCTGCCGTTGTTGGCCGACCCACCCCCACCCCCTGCGGTGTAGCCGAGGGTGTTGTTGCCATCACCGCTGTAGCTGCCCCCAGCGCCGCCAGCCGCACCGCCGCCACGTCCCCCGAAGGAGCTGGTACCGCCCGCGCCATTGCCCCCGCTGATGCCGGAAGCGGGCGTGGGCGAGACGCCGGCGCCAGCACTGGTACCGCCGGAGCCGCCGGGTGTCGTCCCGAAACCACCGCCGCCACCACCGCCGCCGCCGTAGTAGCCACCGGAGTCGCCACCACCACCCCCGCCACCGGACGCCTTGTTGCCGGTAATGGTGCTGTTGGTGATGGTCAGTACACCCGCGTTGTAGATACCGGCCCCCACGCTGTCGGGTGCGGCCGAGCTCTCGTTGCCACCGTTGCCGACGACCAGGCCATTGCGGATGGTGATGTTGTCCAGCGCGACCTTGGAGTTGGCGCCGCTGGTGTTCACGTCAAGAATCCGAGCCTTGTTGGCCCCGTCGATGGTGAAGCCACCGCCAACGATCTGCAGGGTGTGGCCGTCGGTGACATGGATGGAAATGGTGTCGTTGAAGCCGGTAAAGGTGATGTTGCCGGTGAGGGTGATCACATCGTCGACGTTGTCGGCAACGCCCGTGGCGATGGCGTTATTCAGGTCGGCGATGTTGTTCACCGCCGTGGTCACCAGCAGGTGGTCGTACCCGCCCAGGCGCGACAGGTTCAGGGCACTGCTGGCCGCGATCTGGCCGGTGGCGATCTCCAGGTCCCAGTCACCGCCCTTGACGCTGCCGCCTGTGTTGTCGTCGGAAGCGGCGATGTCCGCCCCGGTCATGTCGGCCAGTTTCGAGACGAAGGCGTGGCCTTCGCTGCCTGCCCCCACTTCGCAGCCGTAGAGGAGGATGTCGCCCTCGGCGGTCAGCGCCTTGCCGATGGTGGAAAGCTGGGTGGCGTATTGCCCGAGGTTGCCTTCGAACAGCGGGCCGTTGCCCAGCAGCAGCACCCCGGAATCGCCGTGGGAAATGATGTGGATGGCGTCGATGCCGGTGCGGCCGGCCAGGGCGTCGGCAATCTGCTGCACCCCGTCCTTGTTGGTGGACAGCAACACCACCTCGGCATTGGGCGAGACGGCCTTGAGCAGCTCCTGGTAGTTCGGCGCGCGGGTGTCGACGAAGACGATTTCCTTGCGCACGCCGTTCTGCCCGTCGGTCACCGGGCTGGCCTGCAGGTCCTGGGTGCCGTGGCTGTTGTCGGCGGTGCCGGCATGGCTGCTGTCGCTGGCGCCGGTGTCATGGGCCGCGTCGGCCGCCGTGTGGGCGGAGGTCGCCGCCGAGGCGGCGGTATCGGCAACCGTCGCGGCCACCGCGCCGTCGAACATCATGCGCGGCTCCAGCGCACTGATCAGCGGCAGCGGGCACGCCAGGGGCGCAGCCTCCGCACCCTTGGCCTTGCCGTTGCGACCTGCCTTCTTCGAATGACCCCAGCCCATGACCTCTACCTCCTCGTTCCGGCGCCCGCCTCGGCGGGTGCTCAGTTGCGTTCTTGTTCCAGGGCCCGGGCATCCCGGGTGGTCCTGATCACATGGGCCTCGCTGTTGCGCGAGTCCTTCCAGAAATCCAGTTGCGCATACTGCTCGAACAAATCCGGCGGCAGCAGGGTGCGCCGCGCCGCCACTTCGACCTTGGGCCGCACCTTGTGCAGGCCGCGCAGGCCCAGGGCCTGGTCGAACTCCGGGGCGTCGTACTCGACATGCTCGAAGTCGTGCTCGAACCAGGGTTCGCCGAGGAACTCGTAGACCAGCCGCAGCACCCGCTCGGGCGTGGCCACCAGCAGGTCGTAGTCCACCAGCAGCAGGGAGCGGGCGTGCTCGCCGTAATAGGCATCCTTGAGCGCCGACCAGGGCAGGCCCACCAGGCGGTTGCGCTGGGCCAGGGTCTCGACCCGGCTGTAGACGGTGTTGCGCTCGTTGTCGTCGTTGAACAGCTTGGTGATCTCGTACGGGTTGGCGCGGTAGAGCCGCTCGATGCTGTCCATCACCCAGGCGACGTTGCGCACGCAGGCGATCACCTTGGCCTGGGGGAACAGGTCCAGCAGGGCCGGCAGGCGGGCGCACCAATGGCGGTTGGTGTCGAAGATCACGTCCCGCCCGGCCTGGTCCGCGTAGTAGCTGCTGAACAGGCCGGCGAGCAGGCGCTTGCGCTGCTCCTGGGTCACCACCGGGCCGAACTCGCTGTCGGCGCCGAACTGCTTGAGCAGGGCCGAGAAGAAGCTGCCCACCGGGCTGGTCATGCCGGCGTGGAAGCGCGGGTTCTGCCGCAGCAGAGCCGCCAGCAGCGTGGACCCCGAGCGTGGCAGCCCCGAGATGAAGTGATAGGTGGGTGATGGATGGGCCATGGTCTGCGTGTACGTCTGCCTGTCGATGAGTCTCTGTCCGATCACGGAGCCGCCGGTGCCGCGAGGCACCGGCGGCGCAGGTTCATCAGTTGCGGGAGGGGAAGACCCCTTCCATCGCAATGATGAAGTTGATCCCGAGATAGGGGTTGCGGATGCCCACCGGCTGGCTGCCGCCGGCGACCTGCACCGTCACGTTGACGGTGCTGGGGTTGGTCAGCGGAACCGGATTCGCCATCGCGGTCGACCAGATGGCCGCCGCAGAGGCCGACCCGCCGACGGACCCACCCAGTACGGAGTTGGTGGCGCTCGGAACCAGTGCCGGGCTGGTCGGCGTGCCGGCAGCGGAAATCGTGCTGGTGCCGGTGGCGACGTGGGTGTGCATCGGCATCTGGGTCTGGAGCAGGGTGACGCTCTCGGTGCCGCCGACCTCGCCGAGGTCGATCATCGAGAGGCCCGGCCCCTGGAACTGGCCGACCGGCGAGCGGCCGCGCAGATCCGGCAGGCCGTAGGTGGTCTGGCCGTTACCGCCGTAGACGGTGCCCAACAGGGAAAACAGTGCGGTGTTCTGCGAAATCGCCATGGTCTGCCCCATGCAGAACGCATAGCCACGGGGGGCGAAATTGCCACCGAACATCTTGATCTCACCGATGAAAGGATCCACGTGTTGACTCTCCTCTGGCTCTGGTTTGGCGCGCCCGAATGGCTCGGCCGCGTTTACGTGCTTATTGTTATGGGTTATGCCGGCCGGTCGGTGTGGAACACGGCCTGGAGTACGGGGCGCCCGTCCGGGGTGGGCATTGCGGGGGTCAACAGCAGCGCCCAGCCCTCCTCCCCCGGCAGGCCCAGGCGGTAGACGTCCTGGGGCAGGCTGCATTGGGCGGGCAGGGCGAAATGGGCGTGGTAGCACTGGTGCCGAGGGGTCATGCCGGTGCCCTCCTCGACGGCGAGCAATTCGATGGGCAGCACCTGCTCCGGCGACAGCCAGAGGTGGAAAGGCTGGCCGACGGTCTCGGCGAGCAGCGCGAAGGAAGGCATCGGATGCATGGGCAATTCCTCAGGACAGGCCGGCCGGACGCCGCACAGGCGCGGCCACGGCCTGCGGACGGCGAGGGGCGCGGCGCAACTTCAGGTACACACCGTTCTCGCCCACCACTTCGAAGCCATGGCGGCTGTAGAGATGCTGGGCCGGGTTGTAGGACTCCACGTGCAGCCCCGCGCTGAGGCCTTCACGGTCGGCCCGTTCGAGAAAGCGGCCTAGCAGCTCGCCGCCTATGCCACGGCCACAGGCCTCGGGCAACAGGGCCAGGTCGATGATTTGCAGGTGGGTGTCGGTCCACAGCAGGTAGGCCCGGCCTACGGGCTGGCCGGCCTCTTCGATGACGTATTGCTCGGCGTCGGCGTAATGCGCCTGGTAGTAGCCGCACTGGGCCTCGAACTGCTGGTCGAGGAAGCGCTCGCAGCCCGCCTGGTCCCAGGGGGTGTGCTGCATCTCGTGGGCACGGGTGGTGCCGTACAGCGCCCGCAGGAAGGCGCGATCGGCCAGCGTTGCCAAGCGGAGGTTCAAGGTATGGAAAGACATACGACGTGCATCCTTGCTGGCCCGGGGAAAGAGCCTACAACTGTGGTTACAGTTTCCCTGCGCAGAGCATAGACGAGGATTTCAGTTGGCCACCATCGAAAAATCGCCGTTCGGCGGTTTCTGCGATGAATGTGAAGCGGCATTCACAAGTGGCGAGGTGAAAACGCCTCCAGCGCCTCGAAGGGCGCCCTCGCCCAGCGCTCCACAGCCGCCCGCGTGGCCTCGTCCGCCTCGTTGCGCTTGGCCTCGCCATCGGCACGGAAGGCCTGCCCCGGGCGCTTGGCATCACGCCCGGCCACGGCCTGCAGGTGCGGCACGGCGGCCGGGTCGATGCCCAGCAGCGATCCCAGGCGGCCCCAGAGGGCGTCGGGCAGCTCGCGGTAGTTCAGGGCCACCGCCTCGCCGGCCGAGCACAGGCCGAGCCCGGCCTGCAGCAGGTGGCCGACCATCCAGGCGAGGTAGTCGCCGGGGGCCAGCGCCTGCCGACCGGGCAGGCCGTCCAGCCCGGACGGGCCGAGCAGCCCGGGGACAGCGTGCAGCCCGGGCTGGCGCCGCTGGGACACCACCACCTCCAGCGGGTCGCGGTAGAGGAACAGGCACGGCACCCCGGGATAGAGCCGGCGCAGCAGCCGGGCCTCGAACAGGTTCCAGGCGTCCAGCTTCACCACCAGGCGGGTTTCGTCGCCGCAGCGCCGTTGGCCATAGGCCGAGAACAAGGCGCGCACCGCGTCCGCCTGCCAGGAGGAGGCCGTGGGGTCGCGGTGGTGCGCGCGCAGCAGGGCATCCAGCGGCGGCGGCTCGGACAGCACCACGTGCCCGGGCAGGGCTCGCAGCAACTGCGCCAGCAGGGTGGAGCCGCAGCGAGAGGTGTGGAACACCAGCAGCGAAGGTTCCAGCCCGGGGCTGCGGGCCTGCCAGTCGAACAACGCGTCCAGGCCGGTCTGGCGCCGCAGGGCCAGGTTGAACGGCAGGCGCAGCGCCTCGTCCACGTCGTCGCTGAAGAAGGGCCGGACCAGGGGCGTGGCGCCGAACCACGCCCAGTCCAGCTGCCAGCGGCCACCCTGCTCGAAGGCACGGATCGGCAGCCACTCGGTGAAATCCAGCGGGGTCATCGCACGCTCCATTGCCGGCTCCAGGCCTGTCGTCCCTGGCGCATGGCCATGCGCACGTCCGCCTCGCCGAACACCAGCCCGAGGCCCTGGCCGGCGGCCACCGCCTCGCGGCAGAAGTCGGTGGGATCGGTGATCAGCTGCAGCGCATGGGCCAGTTCCGGGCGCTGCTGCACCTGCTCGTTGAACGCGGTGAAGGCGCGCACGCCCCGGCTCGGCTGCAGCTCCGGCGTGGTCGGCAACCCGTCGGAGAGGGCCTCGCGCAGGCGCGTATCCATCATGCAATCCAGCACCAGGTGGATGCGCGGGCCCGGGCCGGGGTTGTCCACCCGGTGCGGGCGGGACAGGTCGATGAACCAGCATTCCCCCGGCGCCATCGGCACCTGCCGGCCGTCCACCAGGAACTCCACCCCGGGCGGGCTGAGCAGCGGCACGTGCAGGCGCAGCGGCCCTTCCGGCGCGCCCAGGTCGGGGTCGCAGTGCTCGCGGATGCTGGCGCCGGCGCCCAGGCGCAGCAGGCGCGCGCTGCGCAGGCCCTCGCCGAACCGCTCGATCGCCGCCTGCCAGGCCGGATCGGCCGCGCACAGGGCGCTGCGGGCGATCGGGCCGAAGCCCGGCGCCAGGGGGATCGGCGCGTCCACCGCTGCCACCAGGTCGATGCCGCTCCAGTCGCCCTGGTAGTAGGCGGTGTTGAAATGCGCCACCCAGGCCGTCGGGTCGATCCGCTCCAGGGCCGCCAGCAGCGGCGCCAGGTCGAAACGCCAGGGCAGGCGGGAACAGATCGGCAGGGTTACGTCCATGGAACCTTCCTTGGCAGATGGGCTAGAAACCGCTTTCCCTGACACCCAGGGCCGCCATGCGGCGCCAGGCGAAGCCCAGCAGCGACTGCCGGCTGCCCTCCAGCACCACCACGCCACGCAGTGGCTGGTCGGGGGGCGGCAGGTCCTGCAGCAGGCTGAGGCGCACGCCGTACTGGGCCTGCACCGGCTCGGCGCGCTGCTGGGCATTGCGCCGCACGGCCACCTGGCCGTGGTGGTCGGAGGCCAGCGCCTCCAGTTCGAGGAAGGCGACGCCGGTGGTGTCCACTTCGTCCAGGCGCACCGGCAGGGCCGGCCGCGCCGGGTCGTCGGCGATGAAACGGCCCTCGGTGCCCGGCTCCACGCGCCAGAGGTTTTCCTCGGCCAGGTAGCCGCGCAGGCGCAGCCCGGGGGCGATCACCCGGGCCAGGGTCTCGCCGCTGTGCAGCCAGCGACCCACTATCAGGTCCGGCGGCAGGTCGCGCACCACGCCGGCCAGGGGCGCACGCAGCTGCAGGCGCTCGCGCTGGGCGGCCAGGCCGCGGTACTCGGCCACGGCCTCGGCCAGTTGCTGCTCGATCACCCCGGTCTCGGCGGCGGTCTCGCTGCGCCCGGCCTGGCGTCGCAGCTGCAACTGGAGGATGTCGATCTCGCGGCGGACGATGCCCTGGCGCGCGTCCAGGTCAGGGGACTCCAGCTCCACCAGCAGGGCGCCCTGCTCCACCGTGTCGCCGTCCTTCACCCGCACCGCCTTGACCCGCGCACCGATGGGCGCGTGCAGGGTGCCGGTGCGCGCGGCCTCCAGCATGGCCGGCACGTCCACGGCGTTGCGCCAGGGCACCAGCAGCGCCAGCAGCACCAGCCCCAGGGCCGAGCCGGTGAGCAGCACCTTGCGCGGGTCGGCCTGGTCGCGGCGCCGCCACCACTCGCCGAACTCCTTCCAGATCGGCAGGCCGATGAACCACACCAGTTCCACCAGCATGAGGAAGATGCCCAGCACCTTGAAGAACAGGTGGTACACCGTCAGCGCGATGCCGAAGAACAGCGCCGCACGCCAGATCCAGGCCCCGTAGCCCCACACCAGCAGGCGCCGGCGCATGGCCTCGGGCCAGGGCTCGGGGGCCGGTTCGGCGTAGCCGAACAGCGCCTCGCGCAGGCGCCAGCGGCACAGGGCGAAGGCGCGGTTCTGCAGGTTCTCCACCTCCCACAGGTCACTGAGCAGGAAGTAGCCGTCGAAGCGCATGAAGGGGTTGAGGTTGATCGCCAGGGTGGTGATCCAGGTGGCGCTGGCCAGCATGAAGGCGGCGGTACGCGCCGGGCCGTCCGGCAGCAGCGACCAGGCCAGCAGCGCCAGCACCGCCAGCAGCAGCTCGGCCAGCACCCCGCCGGCGCCGATCAGCAGGCGCGAGCGGCGGTCCTGCACCCGCCAGGCGTCGCTGACGTCGGTGTAGAACATCGGCAGCAGCACCATGAAGGCCAGGCCCATGCTCTGCACCCGGCACCCCGCGCGCTTGGCCATGAAGGCATGGCCGAACTCGTGGCAGAGCTTGGCGAAGGTCAGGGCGATGCCGAAGGCCAGGGCGCCCCCGAAGCTGAACAGGTGCGGGAAGGTGGCGAGGAAACGCTCCCAGTCCCGCGCCACCAGGAACAGCCCGAACAGCAGGATCACCGGCAGCCCGCGTCGCAGCAGCCAGGGGCCGTTGCGCTCCAGCACCGGCCAGGCGCGGTTGAGGAAACGATCCGGCCGCCACAGCGGGATGCGGAAGAACAGGTACTGGTGCAGCACCTGCTGCCACAGGCTGTGGCGCGTGCTGGCGACCTTGAGGGCATAGCTGGCGCGCTGCTCCGGGTCGAGGGCAGCGATCAGGTCGTGCCCGCGCAGAAAGCGCAGCATCTGCTCCAGCTCGCCGGCCCCCAGGGGCGCGCCCGGCTCGGCGTTGGCGGCCGCCAGCACTTGCTGGGGCTCCCCCGCGACCAATGGCGCAGCAGGCGGACGGCGGCGGCGCCGAGCTTGAAATAGCGGCCACGCAGGGGGTCGGCCAGGGTCCATTGCGGCGCCCCGTCACGATCCGGGGCGGCGGGCGACAGCTGCAGGTCGGAGCGCAGGGCGGGCAGCATCAGAACCCCAGGCCCTGGCGCAGCGCGGCCAGGGGCCGGCGCAACAGGTAGTAGGCCAGCGGCGCGCGGTCACCGAACAGCTTGGCGGTGCCACGCAGGCCGATGCGGGGCGGGGCATCGGCGAAGGCGGCATCGAGGCGATAGGCCAGTTGCCCGGCGGCGGTGGCCTGGGCCTCGTAGGCGGCACGTTCCAGGCGCGCGTCGTGGCGGTTGAGCGGGTCGCTGTCGAGGAACAGCGCCACCTCGGCGCCGGGTTGCAGGGCGATGGCGTCACCCACCGGCAGCTCGATGCGCAGCTCGGCCTGGGCCGGGTCGGCGATCTGCATCAGCCGCTCGCCGGTCTGCACCGGCTTGCCGGTGAGGCGCTCGGCATCGGCGAACACGGCGATGCCGGCGCGCTCGGCGCGGACTTCACTGCGGGCGAGCAACTGCCTGGCGTAGTCGCGCTCGGCGCGCTTCTGTTCCACGCGGGCGGCCAGCAGGTCGATACGGGCGCTGGATTCGGCATCGGCGAAGGCGCGCTGGCTGTTGGCCTTCAGCTCCGCCTCGGCCACCCCCAGGGCGCGCTCGGCGACATCGGCCTGGGCCTTGAGGGTGGTGGCGTCGAAGCGCACCAGCAGGTCGCCGGCGGCGACGCTCTGGTTGGGTTTGACGAGGAATTCGGCGATCACCCCATCCAGCGGCGCGGCCACCACGCGGCCGCCCTGGGGCACCACTTCGGCGGGCGCCAGCACCGATTGGCGCACCGGCACCAGCAGCACCAGGGCCAGCGCGCCGGCCAGGGCCAGGAGCTTCTTCTTCGGCCAGCGCAGGCGCCAGGGCTTGCGCGGCTGCAGGGCCAGCCAGGCGTGCGCGTAGGTGTCGCCGAGCTGCACCAGCAGGGCCTGCTCGGCCTCGCTCCAGGGGGTGTCGCGGGCGATCCAAAGGCCGCCGAAGACCTCGCCCTGGCGATCCTTCAACGGCAGCCAGAAGGCGTGGGCGGCGGACAGCGCCTGCCAGTCCTCGCGGCTGCTCTCGTCCAGGCTGCCGGGGTCGACGACGCCGGGCTCGCCCAGCTGGCCCGCAGCCAGGCGCTGGGCCGCCGCACGCTCGACGAAGGCGACGAAGGGGGCATTGGGTTCCACCACGCTGATGCCGGTGAGCGCGCGGACCTTGCCGGTGATCAGCAGCGCGGCATGGCGGTAGCCGAACACGCCCTGGCCGTCGTTGACCATGGCGAAGGCCAGCTGCGAGGAGGTCCCGGCCTTGCGGGCCTGGGCCTGGAGGCCGAGGAAGACCGCGAAGACGCGCTCGGCGAAGCCGGGCACCGGTGCGTTCATCGCGCCTCCGGGAAGCGCGCGCTGCCGCTCATTCCGGCCAGCAGGCCAGGCGCGTCGTCGGGCAGGCCACCGATCAGCAGCAAGGTCTGGCTGCCTTCGTCGATGCGCGCGCCGAGGCGCTTGACCGTGGCCTTGAGCGCCTTGCCGGTCTCGTCGGGTACGAATTCGAAGGGTTCACCGGGCTTGAGCGCGCCGAGCCAGCGGGATGGCACCAAGAGGTGGATCTCCAGGGTGCGGTTGTCCACCACCTCCAGCAGAGGCGCGCCGCTGGGCACGCTTTCGTGGGGCTGCACGCGACGCGAGACCACCTGGCCATCGAAGGGCGCCTTCACCTGGCAGCGTTGCACCTGCACCTGGTAGACCTGGGCCTCCGCCTGGGACTGCGCCTGGCGCGCCTCGGCCAGGGCCACCTCGAAGCGGCCGACGGAATTGAGCGCGGCCAGCTGCTGCTTGTTCTTCAACTCTTCGCGGGCGGCACGGGTGGCGGCGTTGGCGGCATTGAGCTGGGCCTGGTAGGCGGCGCAGTCGAAGCGCACCAGCACCTCGCCCTTCTTGAAGGCCTGGCCTTCGGCATAGGGCATCTCGGTGATGCGCCCGGCCAGCTCGCTGGCCAGCACGGCCTGGTCACGAGCGCGCAACACGCCACGGGCGGCGCTGCCGGGGGTGGCGGATGCAGCGGGCGCATCGAGCAGGGGGTCCGGCGCCGGCACCTCCTGAGCACCCGCGCTCATCGCCAAACCCATCAGTCCGACCAACGTCCACAGCATGCGATTCATAACAATCCTTCCCTGGGTCACAGACCCGCGAGTCTATTGGAGCTGTAGGACAATAGGAATCTAGGTGACGGGCGCTTCTACGGATATTGGCCGGATAGGACCCGGAGGCACCGCAATGCATCCGTAGGTCGGGCCGAGATCAGAAGCCCAACGCGCCGAAGCCGGCTCCTGCGCCGTTGGGCCTCGCTGCGCCCGGCGCCAACCTACGGTGCGAAGCGGGTCAGACCATGTCCAGTCGCTGCTTGCGCGTCGGCGCCGGGTAGGCGCGGTCGATCAGGGCGAGGTCGTCGGCACTCAGGCGCAACTCGCCGGCGCGGGCGTTCTGCCGGATGTGCACGGGATCGACCGCCTTGGGGATGACGATCAAGCCGTCCTGGCGCAACGCCCAGGCCAGGGCGACCTGCGCCGGGGTGGCCTCGTGGCGGCGGGCGACTTCGACGAGCGCCGCGTCACGCAGCAGGCTGCCGCCCTGCCCCACCGGGCAGTAGGCCATGAGCGGCATGCGCTGGCGTTGCTGGCTGGGCAGCAGGTCGAACTCGATGCCGCGCGACTCGGGGTTGTACAGCACCTGGTTGGCGGCGCAGCCAGCGGGCAGGCCCTGCATGTCGGCCAGGTCGAAGTTGGAGACGCCCCAGCGCAGGATCTTGCCCTGCTCGCGCAGGCGCTCGAAGCCCTCCACCGTTTCCTCCAGCGGATGCTCGCCCGGCCAGTGCAGCAGGTAGAGGTCGATGCGGTCGGTGCCCAGGCGCCTGAGGCTGCGTTCGCAGGCCTGTTCGACGCCCGTGCGGCTGGCGTTCCACGGGTAGACCTTGCTGACCAGGAAGACCTGCTCGCGATGCCCCGCGATGGCCTCGCCCACCACCTGCTCCGCGCCGCCCTCGGCATACATCTCGGCGGTGTCGATCAGGCTCATGCCCAGTTCCAGGCCCTGGCGCAGTGCGGCGACTTCGCGGGCGCGCTGCTCGGGGCGCTCGCCCATGTGCCAGGTGCCCTGGCCGATGGCGGGCACGGCGGCGCCGTCGGGGAAGGTGATGCTGCCCATGGTGGTTCTCCTCAGAAGTGAATCTCTTCGGCCTGCTGCAGGCGCAGCGGGTTCCGTGGCTGGATGAATTCGCCCCAGATCCAGTTGTGGTGGGCGACTATCGCCTCGGCACTCTGGTGCGGCCGGTCGCGGGTGGTGTGCGCGTCGCTGGCCAGGATGACGTTGAAGCCCTCGCTGGCGGCGCGGCGGATGGAGGTATCGACGCAGAATTCGGTGGCATAGCCGGTCACCACAAGATCGGTGACGTAGAGCTTGTCCAGGGTGGATTTCAGCTCGGTCTCGAAGAAGGCGTCGCAGGCGGTCTTGCGCAGCACCCAGTCGTTGTCGCCTCGTTCCAGGCCCGGATGCAGCTGCCAGCCGATGCAGCCGGGCTCCAGCTCGCTGCCGGGCTCGCCGTCGTGCTGCACGTAGATCACCGGCACGCCGGCGCTGCGTGCGCGGTCGGCCAGGCGGTTGATCCGCTCCAGCACCTGCCCGGCGCGCCAGGGCTCGGGGGTGGTGAGGAACAGCCCCGCCTGCATGTCCACGACCAGCAATGCCTTGCTCATTTCCACTCCTTGAATGCACGCATCGAAACGCGCGGATAGTGCGGCTTCCCGCCGCTTCGGTAAAGCCGTGCGTCGGGGCGGCCACGACCGTTTGTCTTGCATGGGGAAACTCGCTCCGGGGCCGCAGTCAGAACCATCAGGACCCACCGCTCGCCCACTCCGGGCGGGACTTGCCGCGAGTAAGCCGCCATGCAGACAGGACGCGACCTGCGT